>NZ_VWOX01000100.1 GCF_008629675.1 Roseiconus nitratireducens
CTGGGAAACGGCTGCGTGATCAGTCAGGCCGCCGCCTCGATGCTCTGTCAGCAAGTCGATGGGATGTCGCTGGAGAAGGCACGTTTGCTGACCCCCAAGGACATGCTTGATCTGCTTGGGTGCCAAATCTCTCCACTTCGGCAGCAGTGCGCCTTGCTGGGGCTAGAAGCTCTCCGGGCGTTGCTGCCTCAGGAGAGCGACTGACCGCCATTGCTTTCGACTTCTTTCAACATCACTTGCGGCTGAATCTTTCGCTATCCGCATTCGCCATTTTCAAGGCTATCGACCCATGTCCTCCAAGAAATCTCGAAACCGTAACCGCTCGATCGTTTCCAAAGCATCCGGTGGCAGATTGCGTGTTCATCAAACTTCCGAATCGCAACGCGATACGCGACGCTCCCGTCGT
>NZ_VWOX01000101.1 GCF_008629675.1 Roseiconus nitratireducens
TGGAGTGCTCGCCAAAAACTGATCCAGGTGATATGAGAGTGTAACGCCCGATTTCGGGCAGGAGACTCTCAGATGAAAAAGCGAAGTAGACGCCATAGTCCGGAGCAGATCGTTAAAAAGCTGCGGGATGCGGAAGTCATGCTCAGCACCGGCAAGAGCATGGAAGAAGTGTTGAAATTTCTGGAGGTCAGTGAGGCCACGTTCAATCGCTGGCGGAACCAGTACGGGGGCATGAAGAGCGAAGAGGCTAAGCGGCTGAAAGAGCTGGAAGGGGAGAACGCCCGTTTGAAGCGTCTTTTGGCCGAGGCCGAGCTCGACAAAGCGATGCTCAAGGAGGCACTCCGGGGAAACGACTGAGCCCGACACAGAAGCGA
>NZ_VWOX01000102.1 GCF_008629675.1 Roseiconus nitratireducens
CTCTTATGAAATCGGTAGGTCGATAGGCGAATGACGGAGAATGAGTTGACCGATGCAATCATTGGTGCCGCGATCTTCGTGCATCGCAGGCTTGGACCAGGTTTATTGGAGTCGGTCTATCGTCGATGTCTGGCGTATGAGCTTCGAAAACGCGGATTCTCTGTCGTCGAAGAAAAGCCTGTCGCCCTCGACTACGACGATTTGCATGACCCATGTGCATTTCGCGCCGATTTGCTCGTCGAAGAATTGATCGTCATCGAGCTTAAAGCCAAGTCAGCCATCCATCCGATCGACAAGGCACAAACCCTTTCTCACCTTCGCCTGATGAACCTGAATGTGGGTTTGCTTCTCAATTTCCATGAAGCAAAACTT
>NZ_VWOX01000103.1 GCF_008629675.1 Roseiconus nitratireducens
CGACGATTTGCATGACCCGTGTGCATTTCGCGCCGATTTGCTTGTCGAAGAATTGATCGTCATCGAGCTGAAAGCCAAGTCAGCCATCCACCCGATCGACAAGGCGCAAACCCTCTCTCACCTTCGTCTGATGAACCTGAATGTTGGCTTGCTTCTCAATTTCCATGAAGCGAAACTTGTTGATGGTCTCCATCGAATCGTGAACAACTATCGCGGCCCACGAGTCTCTGAATAGCGGACGCAATCCACCCCCCCTTCAGCAGTAACTCTTTCTCCGCGATTCTCCGCTCCTCCGCAACTCCGCGTTAAATTCCCCTCGAACGATGCCAATCGGCCGCGACACGATCGAAGAGAACTTG
>NZ_VWOX01000104.1 GCF_008629675.1 Roseiconus nitratireducens
AAAACCGCTATTGTTCACATCCCCCGAAATCGGCAAAGATCAATTCTGACCACAGGCTCTAAAGCAGAAGTTGATGCGATGTCACTCAAGCTGACTGCTACCCTTGCAAAAGCAAAAGACATACGATTTTTCGAAGCCTTAAAGGTGGCAATGAATGTGACTACGCATATGTCACTATTGGAGCTTGAAGACCTATCTTTAACCTTTTTGAAAGAACTGCGTGATGAGCTAGGGCCGGCGGAACCGAAACAGTGGTCTCAAAAATTGAGACAAGTTGCTGAAGACCTTCGGCAATAGGAGTGATAGTCCAAAGATTAAACCATGTACTTGCCCAAAAAACGGAACATTTTTTT
>NZ_VWOX01000105.1 GCF_008629675.1 Roseiconus nitratireducens
GTCGGTTCGTGGTCGGCCAAACAGATGGTCGAGCTACTACCCTAGTGTTGAATGGTCCGGGATATTGGATGCAAATGGCAACGTGATCCTGAATGATGACCCCTGGGACTGGCACACGAATGACTTTGACCGTTTCGGCAAGACGATGTTTGACGACACGATAGGGATTGCGTTTCGTGTGTTTCGAGATGCCTTTCCAGACCCCACCTACCGACCGAAATCAAGCCGTTGGACTAGGCCTAATCAGGGCGAACCATCCGATGCACCGAAGGACCGGGCGTCGCGTTCTGGCAATGGAAAATCAACCGCCGGTCCTCGGTGATCGGTAGCGTT
>NZ_VWOX01000106.1 GCF_008629675.1 Roseiconus nitratireducens
GGGACGTTGGACAACGCCGGCGACGACTTTGTGGTCGGTACCGCCGGCTACAAGTTGTACCTGGACGGAGGGAAGATTTCCGGCGGGACGATCTCCAGTTCCGACGACACGAAGTTGATCGCAACCAGCAGCGACGGGACGCTTGACGGCGTCACGCTGAACGCGGACGGGCTGGTTCAGGAGAGTGCAATTGTCAGCGTCACCGGAGGCTTGAATGTCAACGGGTTGCTTCGACTGGAGCGGACGACCAACCATCCCAGCGATTCGTATGACACCGGCTTGGACTTCTACGGCGCAGGGGCCGAATTGGGCGGTTCGGGTGTTGTGGAACT
>NZ_VWOX01000107.1 GCF_008629675.1 Roseiconus nitratireducens
GAACTGCGAGAGTCGATCGTGACGGATACGGGGATCATTGAAAAGCAATCGACCCAAATTGAGAACATCGGAACGGAGCGAGCGGCTACCGAATCGTTTCAGTCCGACGGTTCACAACCGCCGGTTGCACCCGAGCAACAAGCCGACAAACAGGCACCTTCCGGAGGAGCTGAAAAGCCGTCCAACATTCCGGACCTTGACGAGTTGGCCGATCGGATTGCGGCGACGGGGTATGGCGGTTTTGGTGATGGCTTTGGTGATTCCGGTAGCGGCGGATCGGGTTCCGATGGCAGCAGTAGTTCGTCGT
>NZ_VWOX01000108.1 GCF_008629675.1 Roseiconus nitratireducens
CCTGTGGTGATGGACCGTGCCCTGACGAGGAGGAACCCTGTGAAGAGAAGTTTGACCCCAAGACTTGCTGCGAGAAAGAGAACGATCTTGGCGGCGGCGACTCCGGTGGCGGCGATGGTGGTGGTTGCTCAGGTGGCAGTTGTTCGTCGCCTGCTTCCACCAGCGAAAAACCCATCCGCTACTTCAATGGCGAGTTGCGTCTGTCGGCCAGTGATCTTCCCGCATCGACATCGTCACTTGGTCATCGCCGTGCGTACAGCAACCAGATGTCCCGCAGCCATGACTACGGCAACGGGTTCAAT
>NZ_VWOX01000010.1 GCF_008629675.1 Roseiconus nitratireducens
CGCGGGGCTCCTCCGCGACCCTCCCGGAGGGAGGGTGATTAAAAGCTGCACGACCTCCTCGCGGGAGGGTGAACTAGAGAACGCTTGACATTGATCGCTAGAAGAACCTCTGCGGAATTGACCCACAAATGCAGAGGAGTTGATCCACTAGCGTCTTGCCGCTGACTTGAGTTTCGGACGCGACGGCGAGATTACAGACGTGTGATGCTTCAACCAGGTTGACAGATGATGCAGTGGACGGATGTGTTTAGCTGGTGATTCGCCCAGTACTGCGGTCGGATTATTCGGTTGAATAGCATTGTGCCAGGCGGAATCCATTGCGTTTCTCGTCAACTGAAATCGTCGTCGAAACCGAATGGCAAGCTGGCATGATCGTTGCTTGCGGGGCGTGGTCAGAACGGGCCGCCCCGGGCGGCGTGTTTTGTTCGGCCGCACTGAGGCGTGTCGAAGCCCTTATTTACTTGTGTTTTAGATTCTTCTCGTTGGATACGATCGCGCGGCGTCACGGAAATCTCGCTTTCGGCATTGTAAAGATTACCTTCGAAAATGTAATTTTTACGTTTGGCCTGACGAGCCCGCGGCCCGACTGACGCAAATCGTACCCTTTTCTGCTTTTCAAACAGTCGATCTCAACTCAGGAAGTAGCCATGGACGGTTCTCTTCTTATCGCTGGCGGAGCGCTTGCGCTCTCGGCAGCAGGTGTCGCCGAAACCTGGTGGCACCAACGCAATCTCAGCCGGATTCCGATTCGGATTCACGTCAATGGGACGCGCGGGAAATCCAGCGTGACCCGTCTGATCGCGGCGGGGTTGCGTGCGGGCGGCATTCGCACTTGCGCGAAGACCACCGGGACGGTGCCGCGGATGATCTTTCCGGACGGTTCCGAGGCGGCGGTGTTTCGGCCGTCCCGTGCCAACATCATGGAACAGCGCCGGATTGTACGGGCTGCGGTGAAATTGGAAGTAAAGGCGTTGGTGGTCGAGTGCATGGCGTTGCAACCACAGTTGCAATCGTTAAGCGAGCTCCGGTTGATCCAGTCCACGCACGGTGTGATCACCAACGCCCGAGCCGATCACTTGGATGTGATGGGACCGGACGTGATCGGAGTCGCCCAGGCGCTCAGCGGTACCGTGCCGATTGGTGGGACAATTTACACGGCTGAACAACGCAACGAGGTGCGTGGGGTGATTGCCCAGGCGGCGGAGGATCGTGGTTCCCGGCTGGTGCCGATTTTGGACGACAGTGTCGCCGACGTCACCTGGGATGATCTGGCCACGTTCTCTCACATCGAGCATCCCGACAATGTGGCTTTAGCATTGCGGATTTGTACGGACCTGGGGATTGATCGGCGGACAGCGCTGCGGGGCATGTGGCAGGCGGATGCCGATCCGGGCGTGATGCGGTTGTACCGTCTGACCGAGCCGGAGCGGGAGATGGTATTCGTCAACGGATTCGCCGCAAATGATCCCGAGTCGACCGGCCACAGCTGGAACACGCTGGTGGATCGTTATGAACGGGTCGAGCGAAGAATCGCGTTGTTCAATTGCCGGCACGATCGAACGGATCGGTCCCGGCAGTTGGCCGAAGCGTGTGTCGATTGGCGACCGGCTGATCATTACGTGTTGTCGGGAACGGGGACGGAAGCGTTCGCCCGTCGGGCGATCCAGATGGGAATCTCCCGCGACCGTTTGACGTGCGCCGAGCGCCGTCCGGCGTCGGAGATCGTCAATTTGTTGCAGGGCCAATCTGGGCGTTCGTCATTGGTCGTTGGCATGGGAAACATCGCCGGTCCTGGCATGGACCTGCTGGACTTTTTCCAGAACGCACAGAGTCCACCGGACGCTTCGGCAGCAACCCTGTCATTCCAGGAGGCGGCCTGATGGACACGATGTTACTTGCAATCGCGATCGGGCTGCTTGTCAGTCTGCTGGTCACCGAGCTATTCGGGCTGAGCGTCGGGGGCATGATTGTTCCCGGCTATTTGGCGATGTCACTCCATCAGCCCCTTGCCGTGGTGCTGACACTTGTCGCCGCCGTCGCGACCTGGTGGATGGTGCGACAGGTTTCGCGACACGCGATCCTTTTCGGTCGACGTCGCGTTGTGTTGACCATGTTGATCGGATTTGCGATCGGAACTGGTATCCGCCTGGTGTCAGCCGGGTTGTATGACGCGCCGGCTGGTGAAGCACTGAATCCGATTGTGATGATCGGCTACATCATCCCGGGTTTGATCGCGCTTTGGTTTGAACGCCAAGGCTTTATCCAAACCCTGTCCCCCATGTTGTCCGCGGCGGCGATGGTCCGCCTGACCCTGATCGTGATCGGAGTGGAGGTTTTGTCATGAAGACCAAACAATGGATCCTTTCGATGCCCAAGCGGCCGCATCAGGTGATGTACTGGCGTCCGAAAAAGATCTCCAGCGCGGGATTGTGGGCGGGAATGGTGGTGACACTTTTGGGCCTGGCTTTCGTCCAGATGATGCCACAACGATCGGCCCCCGACGCTACTTTGTTGACCGCGGCGGCCAGCAAGTCGCACCAAGCGATGTTGCATATCAAACGCCTCCAGCAGGAACGCGGGCACCGTGTGATCTCCAAGCTCGACCCGCAACAGTCCCATCTGATCGGTCCATCCATGTCGATGGTCACCAGCAAGTTGGGCTCGCTGGAATCGAAGCAAACGTCAATCAACCCTAACCTGTCGGCAGTCATCGTTCGCTGGTTGAAGGAGGCGGGAGTGAAGCCTGGCGACCGGATCGCGATCGGAGCGAGCGGATCGTGGCCGGCGTTCAATATCGCCGTCTACTCTGCTGCGGCGTCGATGGATTTGAAACCCACCATCATCCTGTCCGCAGCAGCCAGTCAGTACGGGGCCAATGATCCCGAATTGATGTGGGTGGATATGGATCGCGAACTGCGAGGCGCGGGGATTTTTCCCAGCTCCTACGCGGCGGTTGCCAGTTCGCTGGGTGGCCTGTACGACCGGGCCGCCGGAACGTCCGAACAGACACGTTTGCTACTGGAGAACGCGATCGAGCGGAACGGACTGGAGCGGATCGACGGCGTTGATTTGGCGGACGCGGTGGAGCAGCGTGTGCAACTGTACGATCAACACCGCGACAACGACTCTTACGCCGCCTACATCAACATTGGGGGAGGTTCGGCATCGATTGGCGGAACCAAGGGAAATCGTTGCCTGGGGGCGGGGATTCATCGCACGGCGCCCCCGGCGGAAGAGCTTCCGGATTGCGTCGCCAGCCGAATGCTTTGCCAGAATGTTCCTGTCATCAATGTCGTGGACGCGAAGGGTATCGCTGCACAGTTCGGACTTCCCGTGGCGCCCGTCGAGATGCCCGAGGTGGGGCGCGGTGCGATCTTCACTTCGTCGCCCTTTCGCCGACCGTTCGCCGCTGTGGTCATCGGAATGACGTTTCTTTGGATGTTCCTGCTCGTGAATCCAGGATGGGTCTTCCGCTCGCTGGCGTGGATTCGTCGGTTGGGAGGAAAGCGGTCGCGTCCCCTGGTGAACGAACCCGTTCCGCAGCATTTGGAATGGATGGTGTGATCGAACGATTGTCGCTGAGGAGAATCCCAACTCCCAGATCGGACGCTGCTGTTGACGGGGCAGCGTCCGATCCGGGGGTGGATGAGCGCGCGTTTGACTTGCAGATTGCATACGCACGCTTGCGGTGCTCATTGGACTGCGCCACATTGTTGCCGTGCACTTCGTGAAAGTTGAGTTCATCCCAACTGCTTCTTCGGACCCAAAGACGACCTGCAAAGCGCCCGGCCAGACAATGAACGGACGGCTGGAGACGAGGTCTGTCGAAAATGGTGCATCACCTTGTCTGGGACGGAAGCGGTGCGGCAGGGTGGCTCGCGATGATTCCGACCTTCATCCCGTCTCCCGACGATTCTGGACGGCTTATGACATGCAACGACATCTATTATCACCTTTATCCGTTGGGGTTTCTGGGGGCTGAGGACCGGAACCCCCATCTGCACTCCGACGACGGTTCGGTGACGCATCGATTGGCGGATCTGCACCGCTGGTTGGATTACTTCGTCGAACTGGGAGTGACGTCCCTGTTGCTGGGGCCCGTGTTCGAGTCAGAAACCCACGGCTACGATCTGGTCGATCCGTTTCGGGTCGATCGCCGACTGGGCGATGAGAGTGATCTTGTCGCATTCATCGATGCTTGCCACCAGCGTGGCTTGAAGGTGGCGTTGGACATGGTGTTCAACCATGTCGGGCGCGGACACCCTTACTTTCAGGACGTGTTGCAGCATGGGCGTGACTCCAAGCGGTGCAGCTGGTTCCATCTGGATTTCGATCAGCCGGGATACGACGGGTTCAGCTATGAGAACTTCGAAGGAATTGGCCAACTGGTCAAGTTGAACCATGCCAACGCGGAAGTCCTTGACTGGGCGGTTCGGGTCGCCGGCTATTGGATGGATCGCGGAGTTGACGCTTTTCGGTTGGATGCGGCCTACGCCATTCCCGGCCGGTTTTTAGCCGAGTTCTCTGATCAAGTTCGTGCGGAGCGTTCCGATCTGTTGCTGATTGGTGAAGTGATCCATGGCGATTACGTCTCGATCGTCGAATCGTCGGGGCTGGGTGCCGCGACGCAGTACGAGTTGTGGAAGGCAATCTGGAGTGCGCTGAACGACCGAAATTTTTTCGAGTTGGCGCATGCCTTGGAGCGGCACTCGGACTTCTGTGAGCATTTCCTCCCATGGACGTTTGTGGGAAATCACGACACGACGCGGATCGCCACGCGGTTGTCGGATTCGCGGCACCTTCCACAGGCCGTGGCACTGCTGTTTGTGATTCCCGGGCTGCCGGCCGTGTACGCGGGAGATGAATTGGGTGTGAAGGGAACCAAATACGAACGCGAGGGGGGCGACGACGAGATCCGCAGGCCGCTGCCAATCGACCCGGAAGACAGGGACGCCGGAAAGCCGCTCGCGTGGCAGCATCACCGCCAACTGATCGAAATGCGTCGTTCGCGACCGTGGCTTCAGCGTGGTTCGCTACGAGTCACGCAGCTTGCCAATCGGACGATCACGCTGGAGGTGCGCGGCGATCAAGACGTGTTGGTCGCGGCATTCAACACCGACGATCAATCCGCCAGCTGCGAGGTGGCAGGCGATAAGAAGTTGATCGCCGGACAGACGGTTTCTCCCACGACAACCGAACTGCCTCCGCACGGTTGGGCCATCTGGTCATCGAATTGAGATTTCTTTGAGTGGTTGAATCGTTGAGGGCCGCCTCGCCGGGTTGAGGCAGCGGCCCGTTGATCGTTGGTTCGAGTTTTCAATCGTGAAAGGCCGCGGGATAAACGCCACTTTCACGGAGTGAAAGGCGACGGTCGGTCTTGGTACAGCAACCAATAGCTGGCCGGGATGACGATCAACGTGAACAGCGTGGAGGTCAGGATGCCGAAGATGATGGCCCAGGCCAAGCCAGAGAAGACCGGATCCAGAGTGATCACCCAGTTCGCCAACAGCGTGGTTCCGGCCGTGAGCAGAATAGGACGCGTCCGAATTGCAACGCTGCGGATGATCGATTCACGCAGGTCGTGGCCTTCGGCCTGAGCCAGGTGAATGAAATCGATCAACACGACTGAGTTTCGGACCACGATCCCCGCCAATGCGATCATCCCGATCATGGCGGTCGCGGTAAAGAAAACGGGATTCGGATGTCCGCCGACGGGTGCGTTGAGGACCACATTCAGCAGCCAGAACCCGGGCATGATTCCGATCAACGTCAGTGGAATCGCCAGCATGATCAGCAAGGGAAGCACGCGTGAGCCGGTTTGGAACATCAGGATGATGAAGATTCCGAGCAGGGCGGCGGCGAAAGAAAGTCCCAGATCGCGAAACACGTCCAGGGTGATTTTCCATTCACCTTCGCCCGACCAGACCACCGAGTATCCGTGAGGGACCGCCCACGGGAT
Source organism: Roseiconus nitratireducens (assembly GCF_008629675.1). GTDB lineage: Bacteria > Planctomycetota > Planctomycetia > Pirellulales > Pirellulaceae > Stieleria > Stieleria nitratireducens. The sequence continues at coordinate 5,960 of NZ_VWOX01000010.1, forward strand.
CCCTCCGCCGGGAGCCAGCCAGGTTCGTTCGTTGAGGTCGCGGGGGGCGGCGTCGGAGACAAACGCTCCATCGTCACGGCGGTCAAATTCCACATCCATGATGGCATCGGCGGGTGGCCGCCCGGCGACCTCGGCATAAACAAAGATGACGCGTCTCAGGTTCTTGTGATAGATGGTTTTGTCTTCTTGTGTCCGTTGAAAACTGCCCAGGGATCCGAGTTGCGCCATCTGGCCGTCCACGCCCTGGACATAGATTTCCTCCAAGTCATCGATCGCCGAGCGATTCGCGCGGGGCAGCTTCAACTCGATCCACAGGGGCTCCACCTCGTCGGGGAGATGCAGCACCGTTGCTTGATGACCACTGAGAGCGGTTTCCACCGTGTCAGTGATCGTTTGGGTTGAGATGCCCGATAACGCCGCCTTTGCTTTGTCGGTTATGAAGACGAAGCGTTCCTGGTCGTCTTCACTGCTGACATCCAAGTCAACAACGCCGGGCTCATGCATCAGGCGCTGTTCCACCAACTTGGCGACGTCGATTTGGTCTTGGTAACGGCCGTCGATTGGTCCGTAAACCTCTGCCGTGATCGTCGCCAGCACGGGGGGACCGGGAGGGACTTCGACCAGTTTGATGTTGGCACCAAGTGTGTCCGCAAGGTGTTTGAGATCATCACGGATTCGCAACAAGATTTCATGCGATTGATCCTTGCGAAACTCTTTGGCCACCAGGTTCACGCGAATGTCGGCAACGTTCGCGCCGCGACGGAGAAAATAGTGCCGGACCAATCCGTTGAAATCCATCGGCGATCCGAGTCCGACGAAGATTTCGTAGTCTTTGACTTCGGACACACCGCCCAGGTAACGCCCGATGCGTCGAGCGACGACGTCGGTACGTTCCAGCGTTGTTCCCTCCGGCATGTCGATCACCACTTGGAACTCGTTCTTATTGTCGTACGGCAGCATCTTTACCGGAACCATGCGAAAGACCGGCATCAGCATGGACACCAACAGCAGAACCGTGATGCCGCCGAGGACGACCAGGGAAGGTATTCGACCGACCAGGATTGGAGAGAGTACGCGGCGTGAGATCCGGTAGAGCGGTCTGGATGTGAGGTCGAACGCCGTTTCGTTCTCGTCCGTTGCACCGCGCAGCGAAACCAACGCCAACCACGGCGTGATGATGAACGCGACGACGGTGGAGATCGAAACCGTGAGGGGAACGTTCAGAGCCATGGGGGCCATGTAGGGGCCCATCATTCCCGTGATGAACGCGAGCGGAATGAAACTGGCGATGATCGCGAGCGTTGATAACAGCAAGGCGGGTCTCACTTCCTGGACCGCCCGCAAAACGGATTGTCGCGGCGGCAAGATTTTCATCGCAAAATAGCGAGCGATGTTCTCCACATCCGTGATCGGATCGTCCACCAGCAGACCCAGCGAGAGAATCAGCGCGAACATCGTGACGCGATTGATCGAGTAGCCGAACAGCATGTTGATGAATAACGTCAAGCTGTAGCAGACGGGAATGGCCAGGGCGATGACAAGAGCCGGGCGCCAACCCATCACCAAACCGATCAGTCCGATCACGGTCAGGACGGCAACCACGAGGGCTTCCACCAGTTCGTTGACTTTGTCGTTGGCCGTTTCTCCATAGTCGCGTGAGATTCGCGAGTGCACGCCGTCGGGAAAGTGCGACGCCGACAATTCGTCCAAACGCTGCTGCACGGCGCCAGCCACCGCGACGGCGTTGGCCCCCTTTTTCTTGGCAACCGAGATGTGGACAGCCGGGTACTGTCCCGTCTTGGCGGCGTGCTCGCCATCCGCTCCGCCGAACCCGATCCAGCTGTAGCTTTCGGCCTCCGCGACTCCGTCGACCACCGTCGCCACGTTTTTCAAGTACACCGGGCGTTGCGAGGCGACGTTGACGACCAGGTTTTCCAGGTCTTGAACGCTTTGGATGAAGGTTCCCGTTTCGACGTGAAACTGTTGGTTTTGTTGTTCAAAGCTTCCGTTTCGCGCCGTGACGTTGCTGGTCCGCAGCGCGGCGGCGATTTGCAGCGGCGAGGTGTTGTGTGCGGCCAGCCGTTGCGCATCCAGCTTGACGTAGATCCTCCTTGGTCTGCCGCCGACGACTTCGACTCGGTTGGTATCCGGAATCGCCTGCAGCTCTCGTTGGACTTCGTCGGCGATGCGTCGGAGTTCATGATCGCCGTAGCGGTGGATTCGATCGGACCACAGTGTCGCGATGACGATGGGAACGTCATCGATTTCGATCGGCTTGACGACCCAGGAATCGACGACGGGCGGGATGATGTCGGTTGAGGAATGGATCTTGTTGTAGATTTTGACCAGCGAATCCTCGCGATCTTCGCCGACGTAGAATCGGACCGTGACCATGCAATGCTCGGGTTGCGACATCGAGTACACGTATTCGACACCGTCGATCTGGTAGAGCAACTTTTCCAGCCGGTCGGTCACTTGCCGTTCCACCTCTTCGGCCGACAGCCCCGGCGCGGAAACGAACACGTCGGCGATGGGAACGACGATTTGTGGTTCTTCCTCGCGCGGTGTCAGGACCAACGCGGCGGCGCCGAGCAGCAGCGAGAGGATGACTAGCAGGATTGCGACGTCGCCCCGCAGGAACATCTCGACAATGCGGGTCAGCAGCGGCGGATTTTGGTTTTCGGAGACCGGGCTATTGGTCATTGTCGCCTCCAACGTCGTCGCCTGATCGCTGCAGGATCACGCGTTCACCCGGCTCCACACCGCTCAGCACTTCCTGCCGCCCCGGCATCCCCAATTGGCCGCTCTTGATCAAGCGTCGCTCGACGGTGCCATCTGGAAGAACGACGTCCACAAATTCCAGCTGCCCGATTTGAACGATCGCGTCGGTTTCCAAGCAAAGGTGACGTCGCTGGCCGGCTGGAATCAGCAAACGCCCAAACATCCCTTCGTACAGCTGTTCCGATTTTGGCAAACTTGCTTTCACCAGGAACGAGCGACTGGGGGCATCGGCTTGGGGCACAATCTCATCGACGGTCGCCGGAAACTCTTGATCCAAAGCGTCAATGAAGACTCGCAGCGAATCTCCCGGGTGAAGGGTCAGGGCAAGTTGTTCCATCACGGGAGCTTCCAGCCGCAATGACGTTGGATCGTAAAGCACCAGGATGGGAACGCCCGGTTGCGCCACATCGCCGGGTTCCGCCAATCGATCCACGATCCTTCCGTTCTTGGACGCGGTGATGGTGGTGTAAGACAGCAGAACCTCGGCCTCGGTGACGGCCTGTTCGCTTCGAGCCTCTTCCGCCTGCGCGACTTGGAGATCTCTTGCCGCGGAGTCCAGTTCGGTGCGCGAAACGGCATTCTGTTTAGCCAGCGTTTCGGTTCGCTGGTACCGCTTTTCAGCCTCTTCGCGATTGGCGGTCGCGGCCTGCAGCGCCCGCTTGGCTTGGTCCAGCCGAGCCTGAAACTCTCGGCTTTCCAGGCGAACCAAATCCTGCCCCTGCTGCACCTGATCCCCAGCGGCCACCAGGATCTGGTCGATGGTGGCCAGGATTTTCGCCGACACGACCGTGCGGCTCGATGCCTTCAGGGTGCCGATGGCCTCCTCGATGTAGTCCTTGTCGATCTCGTGCACGACCGTGGTGGGCTCGGTCGTCAGCTTGCGAGTTCCCCGCTCCGACCAGCCAGGCTGGATCTTGGTTTCGAACATTCCCGACAGCCAGGCAATGGTCAGCACCAATGCCGCAAGACCCACCGAAACGGTCAACAGCCGCGTCAGGCTGGCCCACCGCTTTGCTTCAAACTTCCAACGCATCATTTCACTCGCCTACCAGGCGGCTCCAAAGGGGCGACTGATTCGCCGCATTCTCCGGCACAGATGGATTGACGATCTTAACCGGTCACACCAACCCCTATCATCCACCGCAGGTGGGCAGCGCATTGAAACAAATGCACTTTGGCGGAGGTGTCGAATCGTCACCGTCATCATACATCGGCTCCTGGAAGGTGAGATTGATCGGAATAAACGTTAGAACGCCTACCACCCACGGGATGGAGCCATCAAGCAATCCGTCTCGGCTTCGGCAATGAAGTTCTCGTTGATGGGTGACGAAACCGAAATCATTGAGATGGGCTGGAAAGTGCGACTTTGCGTGAGCCGCGTGTGTTTGCCGCGGGCTTCGACGCTTCTACCGGCGGCGAAGGACTTGCCGCTGATTGCACTGAAAATTACGGTTTTTGATTGAAAGTACTGCTGTCCGGTTGGTGATCGTCGGGAGATTCCGCCCAGGGGCAAAGGACTGCCCCGTCATTTGAAAGTCGAACGGCTCGACGCGACGGAGCTTGATCCGAGGTCCAGCCATTTTCCCGCAACATGGATGTTACGCGGAGAGTCTGCATGTTCCAGAATCAGGTCCCACCAGTGGTGCTGGTCCTCTTGCTGTTGGCTGTGATGGCAGCCCCCGACGGCCATGGTCAAGATAGCGCGGGAAAGCAATCGCAGAACCCGATCGCGGATTTGGCGACGTTGCCGATCCAAAACAACTGGAACTTTGGCATCGGGCCCGATGAGCGAACGCAATTCGTGGCGCTGGTTCAGCCCGTGATTCCGCTGAAGATCAACGATGACTGGAACCTGATCACACGGCCGATCATGCCGTTCATCAATGCTCCGATCGGTGCATCGGCCGTCGATCACGGATTGGGTGACATGCAGTGGCAGAACTTCTTCGTTCCCGTTGCTGACCGACCGAGCAATTGGACGTGGGGTGTCGGTCCCTCATTTGTCTTGCCCACGGCCTCGGATGAAACGTTGGGGCTGCAACGCTGGGGCGCCGGAGTGAGCGCCGTCGCTGTCTATACCGAAGGTCCCGTTGTCGGCGGTGCACTCTTGAATCAAAACTACATCGAGGGTGGCGTCTCAAAGCCTTTCCTGGTTCAACCCTTTTTCAACTACAATTTCGACAAGGGGATTTTGGACAAGTTCTTTTTCGCTGCCAGCGGCGAGTTTCAAGCTGATTGGGAGAAAGGGGAAGACGACCGGTGGTCAAACGTTTTTGGGATTGGGCCCGGACGGATCATGAACGTGATGGGGCAGCCCATGACCATCGTCACGCGTTTTGCCCCGTACCTGACGGCGCCCGACGGTGGCCCGAACTGGCAGTTTCGATTCCAGATGAATCTGCTGTTCCCCAAATAGGTCGGTTCGGTTCGCCCGGAGGGAAATGGAGTTCGATCGTCCGAATCTGCGAAACGTGATGGCGGCGCCGGGCTCTTTGGGGCTTGCAGCCCCCGGGGCCGGTTCTGACGAGACGCACATTGCAGTAGCTGAAGTCGTCAGACGGCGGAAAGCGACGCGTTGGCGAGCGCCGCAACAGCTTTTCCGTACCTGAGGACGCTGTTCGCCCGCGAGTTTCGTGCCATGACGCATGTTTCAGGTTCTGTGTCCTGATCCCTTGAGGGGTTGATTGTCGAGCTAAACCGTGAATTACAAAACGCCTTCAACGACGGATCCGCATGCCAGGCCGGAGCCGTTCAGCTTTTTTCCGCCGAAGAACAATCGGTTGGTGACTTGGATCGTCCAACGCGGGATCCGGTCTTCGATTCGTCGGACGTTGCGGGTCACGAAGATTGAGATCGCCGACGAAGATCTGGCGAAGCTTCGAGCACTGAAGGGGGAGCGGTGCCTTTTGACTCCGAGCCATTCAGGTGGCTTCGAGCCGCACATCATCATGTACCTCTCCAAGAAGCTGGGGGATGCTTTCAACTACGTCGCAGCCATGGAGCTCTTCCAACGTTCGATGTTCAATCGTTGGCTGCTTCCCCGGATGGGCGTTTATTCAATCATTCGCGGGGCGGTCGATCGGCCTTCTTTCAGCATGACGCGGTCTTTGTTGGCTGCCGGAAAACGGTGGCTGGTGATTTTCCCCGAAGGCGAAGCGATCTGGCAAAACAGCGTCCTCCTGCCGTTTCAGCAGGGCGTCTTCCAGCTTGCCTTCAAAGCATTCGAAGACGCTTGCAAAGATGACCCCCAAGCTCACCTGTACTGCATCCCGATCGCGATCAAGTACACGTACCAACGGGACATGCACCAGGAAATTGATGAATCGCTCGCCCGGTTGGAAGCGAAGTTGGGGCTGAATGGACCGGAATCGGGGCTGTCGCGACACACTCGGCTGCGGAACATTGCGGAGACGATTTTGGCAGCGAATGAGAAATCGTACCGAGTCAAACCGTCGCCCGAAAGCAATTTGAGTGAGCGTGCGGAAACGTTGAAGCTGCACGCCGTTTGCGAGCTTGAGGAAGAATTGGGACTGAAAGCGTCAGCAAGTCAATCGCTGCTGGAACGGATTCGGGCGCTCTTCAATACGGTGGACCGAATCGTTCATGAAGGTCCGACGGGATCGGAATACGAGCAGCAACTCGCGGCGGAGCGGCAGAAATCGGTCAAAGACCACTACGATGCACTTTGGAGATTGCTGCAGTTTGTGGCACTGCACGACGGATACGTGACCGAGTCGATGACCTTCGAGCGGTTCTTGGATGTTCTGTGCTTGCTTGAAATGGAAGTCTGCAAGGTTCGGCGTGTCTGGGGTCCCAGGACAGCGTGCGTCAAGGTCGGAGATCCGGTGGACCTGAGAGATTTCGCATCGTCGTATGCGGAGGACAAACGAGAAACCGTTCGGTCCGTGACGATGACGCTGGAATCCTCAGTCCGCGACTTGCTTGTAGAACTGGAAGCGGGATGTCACCTGGTGGATGTGTCCGAGTGAGCCTGATCGCAGTGGATCCCCGAAGGGGATCGTGCACATGCGTGTGGTCGGTCAAGTGGGCGAGGATTCTGTGGCGGATGGAACGAGTTCAACCGGCGCCGCCTAGATCTGCGAGCAACTGATTGAGTTCACGAAACGTCGGCTGCGATTGGGAGACTTGGAAGATCTTGCCGCCAATCGGTTGGATCTGCCCCGGGCCGCCCAGCGGTTTCCACGACGATGGCTCCACCAGCGTCATGATCGCGTTGACGACCAGGGACGCCATGGGCGTTGAGGCAAACGGAACGTTGACCCGACGTTGTTCAAGTTGTTCCTGAGCGTAGTCGGCCGGAACGAATTCCAATTCGTTGGGCCGTTCCAGCCACTGGCAATCGATCTGACCCAGGACCAGATTGAGTGCGTCCGCTGCAGATACCTGATCCAGATCAGCGGTGATCGCCAAGTCGGTCGAAAGCGATTCGGAAAGGCGGACCTTGCGATTGATCTGCGATTGCAATTGCTCAGCAAATTCGTCCAGCGTGCCGTTGTCGAGTTCAATGGCAACGACGGCATTGTCCAGAGGGTGGACGAAACGGTGAGGTATCGGCCGCAGTTGAAGTTGTTGGGCAAGCTTCCGGTGGATCTCACCCGTCTGTCGAATGACCACGAAGTTCGGCAGCGGAACGACGGAGCCTCGACCACCCATCGCTTCCCAGCTTGAAGGTTCGACACTTTGGAGCTTCTGTGAGACGGCACTGAAATCATTTCTCGGGATCGGAATGCGGTACGCGAAGACTTCGATCGAATCGCGGGCTGCTTTCTTGATCGAGGTCACGACCAGGGCGGTGCGGAGGCGATACCAGGCCAACTGCTTTTCCGCCAGCACGGTGTCCAACTGTTCCGACAGCGAAGCAGCGGCGACATCTGAATTCACGGGCACGTCGGCCGGGATTCCCGCTTGGTTCAATCCACGCCGGTCGATGAAAACCGGGCTACCCACTCGCTTCAGAAACGAAGCAAGTGTTTCCTCGCTCTGACGCTGGATCGGGGGTCCGGCCAGGCTCGTGTCCAACGCCCGCTCGGCGTCCGACGCCGACCGTTTCTTTGCGGACTTGCCGGATGATTCCAGGTAGTCGATGTCGGATTGGCTGAGCCTGGCCTTGGGAACATTGATCACTTGTCCCGCGGCCGTCTTCAAGCGAACCGTGTTCGGGGTTTGAGAGATCAGTACCGCCTGGACCGAAAATTTACCGCTGTTGTCTTGCCACGTTCGCGGCACTTGAGAGAAGGCCCGTGGCGACAACGCCGAAAATCCGATCAACAGGCAGACAGCGATCCCTCGCGGATTCGTGAATTGCATCGCTTTGGCTCGGGGGTCGGAGAAGCGGATGACCGGATGTTCTTGAAGCGATTCTTCGCCGCATCACGTTCGCCACTATAGCAACGGAAGCGAAACCGGGTGAATATTCCCTGCTCGTGCTAGGTTCGCGGTGGTGCCGGTGTGTTGCGGAACCAGACCGACGGCCTGCCACGTAGCTGCCGTCGCCAGACGGCATGTTAACCCATCGCTTCCGTCACCAGACAGCGTGTTAGCCCGTAGCTGCCGTCGCTAGACGGCGGCTTGAGACGCTTGGTGATTACTGTTGCACGCTTTCAGACAAAGCCAATCGTTGGTTTCCCGGTCGGCTGGTTCCCAGGCACTCAACTTGGAATTGAAATGCCACGCAGGGTTCGCCTGCCAGACGTCTCGCGGATTTCCTGCCAGACGCGCGACAGAAATCACGGTCGTTGGTTGAACCGAGTAGAATCCGGCGTCCAAACGCGCGCACTATCTTGAGGCCTTGATCATGTTTCGCAACATCGTGTTCCTCATGGGCGTGATTGCCGTGGCGAGTGAGCTAATTGCCGCGGATTCACGCCGACCGAACTTTGTGGTGATCATGGTCGATGATATGGGGTATGCCGGCGTCAGTTGTTTTGGCAATCCGTACTTCAAAACTCCTGAAATTGACACGTTGGCGGCTGAGGGAATGAAGCTGACCGACTTTCATTCTTCAGGGACCGTCTGTTCGCCGACACGCACAGGATTGCTGACCGGCAGGTATCAACAGCGGGCGGGAATTGAGGCCGTGATTCATCCGGATCCAAATCATCCCGAACATCGCAAGGGCTTGCAAACGTCGGAAACGACGTTCGGCGAATCATTGAAAGCATCCGGCTACGTCACCGGGCTGGTGGGGAAATGGCATCAGGGATACCCGCAGAATTCTGCCGACTTCCATCCCCAGAACCACGGGTTCGACGAATTCGTGGGATACCACAGCGGAAACATCGACTTTGTCAGCCACGTCGGGGATCACAACCGGCATGACTGGTGGCACGGGCGGAAAGAAGTCGATGAACCGGGATATGCCACCGACTTGATCAATCAGTACTCGGTCGACTTTATCGAAAGGAATCGCGACCAACCGTTCTGCTTGTACGTTTCCCATCTGGCGATCCACAATCCGGTGCAAGTCCGCGGGGACCCGGTGCGGCGATCGGAAGTCGAGGGATGGAAACGTTGGGAGCCGACCAGCGAGCAGGAGCGAATTTCAAAGTTTCGTGGCATCACCTTGCCGATCGATGAAGGCGTCGGGCAGATTCGGCGGACACTGATGCGACTTGGCCTGGAGCGTGACACGCTGATTCTGTTCTTCTCCGACAACGGAGCGTCAGCGGACTTTCCCAGCGGTAGTGACCAGCTACGCGGCCGCAAGGGGGCTGTTTATGAAGGAGGGCACAAAGTTCCGTTCATCGCTTGGTGGCCGGGGAGAATCGCAGCCGGTCAGACCAACGACACGCCGGCAATCACTTTGGATGTGATGCCGACGTTGCTGGCACTGGCCGGGGCCGAGCCGCCCGCGGGGCGGCCGTTGGATGGAATCAACCTTGCGCCTCTGCTTTTGAATGCAGAGCCGCTACCGGCCCGTTCCTTATTTTGGGCTTCGTTAAGTAATCGCTGAGCGCGCGCGGAGGCGATGCGCCGGGGGCCTTGGAAGCTGGTGGTGCAACATCCCAAAGCGAAGCCCGGCCGTTTTCAACCCGAATCCGTCGAACTGTACCGCCTGGATCGTGATCCTGGGGAAACCGACAACCTGCTGGAGCGGGAAGCTGGGCGGGCCGAATCGATGTTGAGCCAGTTGAAGGCCTGGTACGCCGAGACACAGGAAGAGGCCACCAAGCAATTAGGCGGATGGTAATCCAACATCGATGGGTCCGCCTTGCGCTGGCGACGCTTCAGGGCCGGAAGGGCGACTCCCAGCGACCTTCGGCCAATTAAGAGCTATTCGGGAATGTCGCCCAACATTTTTCGCAGCCGGTTCACGTGCTGCTCTGATTCCGCCGCCTTTTCGGATGCCAGTTCCGCGGCACGCGTGAATCCGCGTTCGGCGTCATTTTCGGCAAGCCGTTTCAACAGCCGCAGCCGCTCTTCCATCACCCGGAGCGCGACCCACAACGATTGCTCTTCGGCCTCTTCAAGTCCCGCGACCAGATGCTGAGCGGTGTAGGCGTGCCCGGTATGGCAACGAAAGCGGGGAACGTCGTCCGTCATTTCCCACAGTGGTCCACCGCATTCAGGGCAACTCGCTGCAACCAGTTCGCCCAGGTGCTCGGCTGTCTTGATATCTCCCGATTGCCGCATCAAGACGGCCGTCTCCTTTCTCAGCTCGCTGCGCATTCGGGGTGTCAGACCGGAGGCATTTCCGGAGTCTTGGGAATCATTGAGCAGTCGCCCCAAGAGTGGTCCGATTTCATCCGCGGGCACGCAATGGTCGGGCGTTTGGTAGCGGAGCGCATTGGAGGGCATATCGGGCGTGATGGCCGTTTCTGGATCCTGCACAATTGTTCGGCCACCGGCCTTCTTGATCGATAAGAGACCAGAAGAGCCGTCATCCAAAGATCCTGAGAGTATGACCCCAATGACCCGACGCCCGTGCGAAAGGGCGGCCGAGCGGAACAGCGGATCGATTGCGGGCCGCACGCGGTTTTCCCTCGGTCCACGACTCAAATGCATTTGATCCGCATCAATCAAGAGGTGGCGGTCAGGCGGAGCCAGATGGATCTGGCCGTTCTGGATCGACATTCCGTCTTCGGCAGCTCGGACGGTGACCGGGCACTGACGATTCAGTATGTCGGGCAAAAGATTGATGGAATCCGGAGACAGGTGCTGAACAACGAAGACCGCCGCATTCAAACGGTTTGGAAGGCCGGAAAGGACCTGCCGGATCGCTTGGATGCCGCCACTGGAGGCGCCCATCACGATGACGTTGAACTTTGGCATGGAGGTTTCCGGGGCGAAAGAATGGGAAGTCGCGTACCGTCAGGAATGAATCAGCAATGCAGGTGTTGGCACAACGGAGGCCAACATCTTTGTTAAGAGTCAGGTTTGCTAGAATTGTCGCGAAAAGCTCTATTGAGCATCTGCGGTACCGCGGGTCGACATCCCGGGGCGTGTCCTCGCAACTCCCTCCAGAATTCTTTGGCTGAACGTATGGCGAAGAAGAAACGGCCGACTAAGTCAAAGAAAGAGCGTTTGGGATCAGAAGATTCTTCACGCGGGTCGGCGGGGCAGGAAGCGGGCAGCGGTTCGAAGGTCGAGCCGCGATCGGAGAGTGCAAACGACGACCCGGGAGGTCGTTCAGGCTGTGTCGTCGTCGGGGTGGGCGCATCGGCGGGAGGACTGGAGGCCTACAAATGTCTGCTGCGACATTTGCCGTCCAACTCGGGAGTGGCGTTCGTGCTGGTTCAACATCTGGACCCGACGCACGAAAGTCTGATGGTCGAACTTCTGTCAAAGTACACCAAGATGTCGGTGCAGCATGTCGAAGATGAGACACCGATCGAGCCGAATCATGTCTACATGATTCCGCCGAACCAGTTCATCAGCATGCGAAACGGCGTGCTTCACTTGGAGCCACCCGTTGCCGAACGTGGCGTGAGGCTTCCGATCAATCACTTCTTCCGATCGCTGGCGATGGAATGTCGTGAGCGAGCGATTTGCGTCGTCCTGTCGGGCACGGGGACCGATGGGGCCGAAGGGGTCCGGCACGTGAAGGCCGAGGGCGGGATGACGATCGTCGAGCACCCGGACAGCGCCGCCTATGACGGCATGCCCCGGGCGGCCGTATTGACCGGCGCGGTCGATTACCTTCTGCCCTGCGAAGAGATGGCGAACGTCATCGTGTCTTATGCGAAGCATCCCTACGTGAATGACCAGCCACGAGCGTCACTAGCGGAGCGGGCTCCCGATCATTTTCGCGCCATCCTGACCTTGCTTCAGGCCCACACCGATCATGATTTCACTCGCTACAAGAAGGGGACACTGACCCGTCGTATCGAGCGCCGGATGGGCATCCGTCATCTCGACAACCCGGCGGACTATTTGAAATTGCTGCGGAATGACGCTGCAGAGTTGAAAGAGCTGTTCAAAGACATGCTGATCGGGGTCACGCGTTTCTTTCGCGACGACGACTGCTGGGAAATGATCGCAGATCTGATCGGGCGAAGGATTCGTGAACGAACTTCGGAAGAACCGTTTCGGGTTTGGGTGCCCGGTTGCTCGACCGGGGAAGAGGCCTACACGATCGCAATGCTTCTCCATGAGCAACAAGAGATTCTGGGTCGTCGATTGGATACCCAGATCTTCGGAACGGACATCGACAGCGAATCGATCGAGATCGCGCGTCTGGGTGTTTACTCTGACGGCATTGCCAGCGATTTGCCCGACGGCTACGTCGATCGGTTTTTCCATCGCGAGGGCGACCGGCTGCGCGTCAAGAAAGGGTTGCGGGAATCCTGCGTGTTCGCCGCACAGAACCTTCTTTCGGACCCGCCGTTCTCTGGTCTGGATCTGATCAGCTGCCGCAATCTATTGATTTACATCGAGTCAGACGTCCAGCGACGCGTGTTCGATATGTTCCATTTTGCACTGAAGCCGAGCGGTCTGCTGTTCTTGGGAAGTTCGGAATCACCGGGCAATCGAAGCAACCAATTCAAGACGATTGCGCAGAAGGCACGAATCTACGAAAAGGTTGGAGAGAGCCGATCGCTGGCGTCGGCGTTGTCGATGGGCGCTACGGAGCCAACGTCGCGTCCGGTCTCCGCCAGCGATGGATCGTTTGGGGTTCACCCGACCGTTAGCATTACGGAGATATCGAAGAAAGCGCTGATGGACGCGTTCGCGCCGGCAAGCGTGGTCGTCAATCAGAAGGGAATGATTCAATACATCCACGGCCCCGTGCGGGATTACTTGGATTTTCCCACCGGCGAACCCGAACTGGATTTGGCGGCGATGGCTTTGGATGGACTGAAGGCGAAGACACGCCAGGCCCTGCAGCGTGCTCGGACCGATGACCAGGTAACCCAATCGATTGCGCCGCACGTTCGTCGCAACGGTTCGCGCGTGGCGGTTCGCATTCGCGTTCAACCGCTGAGTGCCATGCGAGGTGAGTCGAAGCTGTACCTCATCAGCTTCACTGACGAAGGGACCAGCAAGGCGTCAGATTCCGAGTCGGTCTGGTCGGAAGAGTTGGGGCAGTTGGAAGGCGAGTCCGAGCGCGAGCTCGCGTTGGAACTTCAAGCGACTCGGGAGGATCTGCAGAGCACCATCGAAGAGGTCGAAAGCGCGAACGAGGAATTGAAGGCCTCCAACGAAGAAGTCATGTCGATGAATGAGGAGCTGCAATCGACCAACGAGGAATTAGAAACGTCGCGGGAAGAACTGCAGTCGCTCAACGAGGAGCTGAGCACGGTCAACAACCAGTTGCACGACAAGGTTGACGAAGTTGAACACACCAACGATGACCTGACAAATCTGTTGGCCAGCACCGAGATGGCGACTCTGTTTCTGGATAGCGACTTGCGGATCCGCAAGTTCACTCCGGCGACCAAGCGGTTGATGAACCTGATCGATTCGGACATCGGTCGCCCCATCGTGGATTTGGTCAGCCGCGTGAATGATCCTGACATGGAACAGGACGCCCGGGAGGTCCTCACCCACCTGGCCCCTGTCGAGAAGGAAGTTCAGAGTCGCGGGGGGCAATGGTTCATGCGACGCATCAACCCATTCCGGACGTCGGAAAACAAGATCGAAGGGGTGGTGATGACGTTCTCCGATGTGACTTCGGTCAAGGTGGCATCCAGGCAGATTGAAAACCGGGAGCGGCAGCAAGCGATCATCGCACAGCTGGGACGTGCGGCGCTGTCCGGGTTGGACTTGGCGGAGTTGTTGGATCGCGCCGTTGTGGATTTGGCGGAAACGTTGGAGACGGAATTCGCGAAGGTGTTGCAGCTTGAAGAAGATCGTCGGAAACTGAAACTGGTCGCCGGTTATGGCTGGCGAGAAGGATTGGTCGGGTCGGCGCTGGTCCCGACGGGAATCGACTCACAGGCCGGATACACGTTGCAGTCCTCCGCACCCACGATCACGAAGGATTTGCGGAAAGAAAAGCGGTTCAGCGGACCCGAGTTGTTGAGCGAGCATGAGGTGACCAGCGGCATGAGTGTCATCATCGGTCCGGAGGATGCGCCCTGGGGTGTGCTGGGCGTCCACAGCAAACAGTCCAAACAGTTTTCAGTCGACGATGCGAACTTTGTCCAGTCCGTTGCGAATCTGATTTGGGAGGCCATTCAACGCAAAAATCATGAAACCAAGCTGCGCGACAACGAAGTTCGGATGCAGGCTTTCCTGAGCAATAGCGCCGTCGTTGCTTGGATGAAAGATGAGCAACTGCGTTACACCTACATGTGTCCAACGTTCGAGAATCGATTCGATTTGGACCAGTCGGAATGGATAGGCAAAACCGACTTCGACGTCTGGCCCGATGAGATCGCCAAACAATTTCGCTTGAACGATGAACACGTGCTGAAGACCGGGGATACGATCGAAACGGTTGAGCAATCGGCCTATCCCAACGGGGAACGCCCGCACTTTTTCGTCTCCAAGTTCTTGTTGACCAATTCTTCGGGAGAGCGGTTCGTTGGCGGGTTGGGAATTGACATTTCGGATCGCATCGCGGTCGAATCGGAGCTCGCTGAGAATCAACAACTGTTGCAGGCTTTCATCGACAACGCGGACATCTGCATGGGTGTGGTCGAACTCCCGTCGGACGACTCCGACGTGCTTCATGTTTTGGACAACGTCGCGACGGAAAGGTTTTTTGGTGTCGGTCGGCATCAGACCGAAGGGCGTTGGGCGCGAAAGGATTTGCAAGTATCGGAGGAATGCGTCGAGCAATGGATCGCGAAATACCGAGAGTCAGAATCCAAACGTCGGGCCACGCGATTTGACTATTACCATCCTGAAGACGAGTCCGTCGGTGAAGGTCGCTGGTTGAACGTTTCGGTTTCCTACATGGGAGACGGTGAGGAGGGCAGGACACGTTTTTGTTACACGGCCAGCGACGATACCGAGCGAAGGAAGGCCGAAATCTCCGTCCGGGAGAGTGAAGAACGTCTTCAATTGGCTGCCCAGATGGCGGGGTTTGGAACCTACTACGGCGATTTCCAAACCGGCCAGCTGATCTGGTCTTCGGAGTTGAAGTCGATTTTCGGATTGGCGAGCGACGAGTCGATCGAGCATGCCGCAGGCGAAGTGACCGACCAGATTCATCCCGAGGATCGCGAACGGGTTGAGGAGCGATTCCGAGAATCGCTGGATCCCCGAGGACAAGGCGTCCTCAACTTGGAACACCGAATCGTGCGGCGTGACGGCGAGGTGCGTTGGGTCATGCTCCAGGGGAAGACCGCGTTCCAGGGAGACGGGCCGGATCGGAAGCCGTCGCGAATAGCCGGCGTCGTCCTGGACATCACCCTTCGTCACGCCTACGAAGAACAGGTCGTTTCGGCGCGTCAGATGGCGGAACAAGCAAACCGTGCGAAAAGCCAATTTCTGGCCAATATGAGCCACGAGATCCGGACGCCGATGACCGCCATCTTGGGATACGCGGACGTTTTGATGGACCGGACAAACGATCGGGACGTGATCCAATGCGTTCGAACCATCCGACGCAATGCGGACTACCTGTTGGAACTCATCAATGACATCTTGGATCTGTCAAAAATCGAAGCAGGCAAAATGACCCCTGAGATTGCCCCGTGCAATGTCGCAGCGATCTTGTCCAACGTCCGTTCATTGTTGAACGTGCGTGCGGAGGTGAAGGAACTGTACCTGGACGTCGAATTGGAAGGCGAGGTCCCCGAGCTGATTCAAACGGATGACAAGTTGTTTCGGCAAGTGTTGATCAATCTGGTCGGAAACGCAATCAAGTTCACGCAGGAGGGAGGCGTTGTGGTCAAGGTCAGCTGCAATCCGGACCAGCAATCGCTGAACGTTTCCGTGACGGACACCGGGATCGGCATCAGCCAACACGATCTGAAGCGGCTGTTTCGTCCCTTTGAACAAGTTGATAATTCAAATACGCGAGGCGCCGGCGGCTCCGGACTGGGCCTGTCGATCAGCAAACGAATCATCGACTTGCTGGGGGGTAAATTGGAGATTGAAAGCGAACTCGGGAAAGGTTCGACGTTCCGATTCACGATCGCGACGGGATCCCTGGATAGCGTCACTTGGGTGCCCAAGGAATCGGATGCCTTGGCCGAAGCGGAAAGCCAAAACCCCTCCGATACACTTCCAGCGGTGAAGGGGCGTGTTCTTACGGTTGACGACCGTCGTGACATTCGCTTCTTGGCGAAAGCGTTCCTGCAGTCGGCCGGTGCGACCATCATCGAGCGAGAAAACGGAGAGCAAGCGATCGAAACCTGGGTCGAAGCGAGAGAGAAAGGTGAAGCGATTGATGCCATCCTGATGGATTTGCAAATGCCGGTCATGGATGGTCTGACCGCGACGCGCCGATTGCGGGAAGAAGGATATACCGGACCGATCATCGCGTTGACGGCGAGCGCTATGGACGCCGATCGCCAGGGGAGTCTCGCTGCCGGGTGCACCGACTTTGTCAGCAAGCCGATCAACAAGGCTGATTTGATCACCAAACTGGCCGCCTGGATCGCGCATTCCGAACAGGATTCTCAACCGGAGTGACGATCACTGGGGCGATCTCCGTATCCTGATCAACGACCACCACCGGATAACGCATCGCCGCAACCGTCAATCGGCATCAAGTCAATCGAGCGAACAAGTCGGAATCAAGGAATTGCCCGTCTTTTTGCCGGTACCGACGCAACCGTCCTTCCCGGTGAAAATCGTTTTTCTCCAACACCCGAGCGGAGGCAGGATTCTTGGGGAAAACGTGGGCGGAGATCCGGACAAGCTGCCATTGGTCAATGGCGTATCGACAGGCCGCTTTGACCGCGTCGCTCATGATGCCCTGGCCCCAAAAGGGGCGGCCGAGCCAGTACCCGATTTCCGCGCAGTGGCCGACACTCAATTCATCAAATCCGATCCCTCCGATCGCCCTTCCGCTGGTATCACGAATCGCAAAGTGCAACGGTCGCCCGTACGCTCGCGTGACTTCCTGGACACCGTGCACGAATGCGTCGGCATCTTCACTGCGGTAAGGAAAGGGGATGCGAAGCGTGTTCTCATGGAGTTGCGTGTCGTTGAGGTATTCGACGAGAGATGGCTTGTCGGTATCTTCCAATTCGCTCAGGTAGCGTCCTGATCCGATTTCGATTCGGGCGGATTCGGGGGCGTCGAACATGATCTGGGTATCGGTCGGTCGGATGCAGAACTGTGTAGCGAAGGTGCCAGGCGATTGGCCGTTGCAACGATCGCGAGGGCGTGGAGCCCGATGCTGCTTGATGCGTCGCCGCTTCGGTAGACACGTGTGATCGGCGATGGTTCGCGTGGGCGCTCGGAGGAGGGTGCAAGGCAGGTTGGCCTGGTTTAAAATGTTATCCAGACCCGGTCAAGAATCTCTCATGATCCCTTCGCTAGCGTCGCTGTTCGGCAGAAGGCGAGGCTCTGTGGGTGAAATGCTACCTTCGCACGACGCCGTCCAAGTTGAGCGTGAGCCGATGTGGATTGAAATAGCGCCAGTGGCGAATCGCGTGACCAGCAACCAGTGAGGCGAGTGATGGAAGTGACGGTGCGAATCAGGCGGTGTACCGCAGTTCTCATATTTGGCGCAGGCCTCTGGCTGACGAGGGAGGAAGTGTCGGGACAACAGCCACAACCGGTCCCCGTCCAATCCGGTGCGCCGGACTGGCTCCGGACCTACGAATTTGATCAGCCCTTCACATTCGTTCGCCTGAAGTACGAACAACCGCAAGGTCGTTGGGCGACGGATTACCCTGACGCGGAAATCAATCTTTCACAGCGTCTACGAGAGTGGACGTCCCTTGAGATCGGTTCCGATGGTGTCGTCTTGGATGTTACCGATGCGCGATTAGAAAAATACCCCTTTGCCTACCTGTCCGGTAACGGGATCTGGCAACTGTCCGAAGCGGAAGTGAAATCGCTTCGCGAGTATTTGAACCAAGGCGGGTTCCTGATGATCGACGACTCGTGGGGCGAAGCGGAGCGACGGAACCTGCTCGGGCAGCTGAAGCGAGTGCTGCCGAATCGGACGCCGCAGGAATTGCCGCTGGGGCACCCAGTCTTCCACACCGTGTTTGACATGGATCAGAAGCCTCAGGTCTGCGGAATCTTCTACGCGCTTCAGGGGAAAGACACGGGCGTCACCTGGGAGCGAGCCGATGCAAAAGATGTTTCGTATCAGGCGATCAACGATGATCAGGGGCGGCTGATGGTGCTGATCTGCCACAACACGGATCTAGCGGACGGTTGGGAAAGGCTAAACGACAACGCCTGGTACGCCCGTGAATTCTCCGAGAAACGGGCGTTACCGATGGCGATGAACATCATTTTCTACGTTCTGACCAAGCAACGAGGTGCCTGACCGCCGGATCATGGTTGTTGGCGTTTCAGCTCACCCGTCATGAACGTGACCCAAGTGCCATCTTCGGTTTTCATCTCAGAGGTCGCAACGATCAGGTCGGGAGATTTGAATTCATAGCTGTCCCGAAAATCGGTCTCCGCACCACCCGACATGAAGTTGGGACCTTTCGCCGTGAGGCTCAGCTTTTTACCAGTGTCGTCCACCGTGCCTTCGTATTGCCAAAGGTGATTCATCATGGAGTCGACCCAGGTGCCGACGTACTTCTTTTTTGCTGGATCGTACCCGATGGTTTGAATCGCATTGAATGTGGTTCCGGCCATGTCACCTTGCATGCGATTGATCAGCCAGAAGCCGCCCAACATCCGAGAATTCATCGATCCGGAGCATTCCATCTCCGGTTGGCCTTCGGTCGCGACGGACTTGGAGTGGGAGGTCCATTTTCCGGTGAACTGTTTCAGGAACTGATGCTCTTTCTGTGGTTTGGGGAATTCTGGAGGCTGTGCCAATGCGCCGGCCGACATGAAGATGACGATCGAGAGAAGCTTGCTGATTCGATTCATCGCAAAGTACTGCTGAGTTGGAGGCTGGGGGGGGGTGAACGAGACGCGTTGATTCTAACGTCGCCGACCGAGAGATGGCGGCTCTGTGAGCTGACGATTTGGTAGGATGGACGGACCATGTTCGCCTGGTTGGGACGATGGCACGTGGCGCAGAAGTAGCGTGCGAGTCCGGTCTCAATCGGCTACCAGCTCCGTCAGGTGGGGAGGTTTGATGTGGCATCGGCTACGTTAAGAACGGTGCGGTTGTTGGCAGAACACACCAAGCCGGTCCATGCCGTCGCATTTTCGCCCGACGGGCAGCTGCTGGCCACCGGGGCTAGGGACCAGATCATTCATCTGTGGGAGGTCGACAGCGGAAACCTGCTGGGGAGTCTGCACGGCCATCGACATGCCATTCGATCGGTCTGTTTTTCGGAATCCGGCCGGACGCTGATCGCGGGTGCTGGCGATTGGTTTGACCGGGGGGAGGTGCTGGTTTGGGACGTCCAGGCCGCTACCGTCCGCCACGCGCTTGCGCGGGACGGTGATGCGGTCGATTGGGTGGGCCATACCACGTCGGACAACGAAATCGCCGTCGTCACAGGATTTGGTTGCGGGCCGCGCGACCCGGTGGAACCAACGGTCCGCTTGTACGACGTCCGTTCGGGACGTTGTCGTCTGACGTTCCAGCGAGAAAACTGCTTCGCGGTTGCGCCGGAGGGAGGGTCGTTCGCGGTCGGTGGTCCGGATTGCGCGATCAAACTGCATCGCGCCAACGATGGCGCGCCCCTGGGCCGGCTCGCTGCCGCGATGGGAAACGTGCTTTGCGTTGCATTCTCCGCCAGCGGAGAGCTGCTGCTGAGTGCGGGGTTTGGGCGAAAGGAACAGGGCGCGGTCCATCTTTGGGACATGTCGCAAGGGACGATCCGACGTTCCTTCGTGTTTGATGATTCCGCAATCAGCCGGGCAATGTTTCACAGCGACGATTCAATCGTGGCAACCATCGGAAGTGAAGGTGGTTGTCGATTCTGGGCGGTCGGTACCGGCGAGTTGCTGGGCGAAACACGTGAATCTTTGCGAAAGCGGCCGAATCCCAAGTCGATTGCGATCTCTCCCGACGGATCGCTGCTGGCGATGACGTCCAGCGAAGCCAAAGGCGCGATCGAGCTTTGGGACTTGGGCGATTTGGCCTCTGTCGGCTGACCGGTGCGCGCCGATCGTTCCGGGGCTCCAGCGAACCCCGCGAATGAAAGCAAAAGGCGGCGAGCATCTCAATCGAATTCGTCTACTTTCAATCGCCAATTTCTCCCAAGGGCCAAAAACCGCTGCAGACCCACCCCCCCACAGTCGATTGTGAATAGGTACGGGTGGAGTTTCAGGGAGAGCAGGTTGCAATGCGTTTTCAATGCCGTCGGATGAATGAAGTGGCAGTCACGCTCGCGCTCTGGATGTCGTTTAGCGTCATCCCGATCGCCCATGGGCAAATGCCACTTTCCAAGATTCCCCCCGAGGGACAACAGCGGACACCTCTGCTGCAATCAGTTGAGGAAGCGCCAGCGCGCTCGCAGGAGCAGTTTGGCACCTTTGTTAAAGAGATTAGTTCCAACGATGCGATTTTTCGATTGCGCGCTGGACAAGGGCGATTGCTAGTTTTGCAATCCGATCTGGTGACTCCGGAAGGTCAGAGCCCCTTGATCGCCGCGGGCGATCCGAGCGTGATTGAATTTGAGGTGGTGGGACCACGCCACGTCCGAATCACGGGGCAACGGATTGGCGTGACCGATCTGTCCATCGTGACGCCCGACAATGAAAACATCAGCATGGAAGTGCACGTGACGGCGGATCTGGAGTTCCTGGCAGCACGCCTGAACGAGATCTTCCCGGATGCTTATCTGGAGCTATCGCCCCTGCGGGACCATGTCGTGGTGAAAGGCGAAGCGCGCGATACTCGCCAAGTGGCGCAAATCATTCGCACGATTGAATCCTTTTTGGTGTCGGTGGTCGCGCAGGAAGCGGTTGACGTGAAGGGACGCGGAACCACCAGCGTTGATGATATTCCGCCGCCAACCCAACCGCGATCTGCGCCGTCCGACGGGCAAGCTGACGCGGCCCCGCGTGCCGAAGTGGTCCCGGGTGCGGAATCGTTGGAAGTGAAGGCCGAGATTCCGGTTCCGCAGGTCATCAATCTGATTCGGGTGCCGGGCCCGCAACAGGTGCTCTTGAAAGTTCAAATTGCCGAACTGAATCGAACGGCCTTGCGAGAGTTCGGGACCAGCTTCCTGTTTCAGGGCAACAACTATGCCGTCGGGACAACCGTTGGTCCCCCGCTGCCAACGGGCAACAACATGGGGACGGGCGGTGGCATCGCCAGCAATGCCGCTTCGGGAATCTTGGGCCTGCTCAATCCGCTGCCTGGCCAAGATACCATCACAAAGTTTGCGGTCTTCGACGGGGGCGATGTCAACTTGCTGTTCAATTCGCTCCGAAACAACCAGCTGTTGAAGATTCTGGCAGAGCCCAATCTGGTTGCGATGCACGGGCAAGAGGCTCAATTCCTTTCGGGTGGAGAATTCCCGGTACCCGTCCCACAGGCCGGATTGGGCGGTGCAGGTGTCGTGACGATTGAGTACCGAAAGTTCGGCGTGGAGCTGGACTTCGTTCCCCACATCCTGGACAACGACCGAATTCGATTGGCGGTAAGCCCATCGGTCAGTTCCTTGGACTTCGCGACCGGAATTTCAATTCAAGGAACGTCCGTGCCAGGGCTGAACACTCGGAACACCAGCACCGTCGTGGAATTGCGAGAAGGTCAAAGCCTTGCCATCTCGGGGATCCTGCAGGTCGAAACCGCCGGCGGAACCTCACGAATTCCCGGCTTGGGCGACTTGCCCTACATCGGCCCCCTGTTCAGCAACAATTCGACTCGCACCGTTGAAAAGGAATTGTTGGTGACCGTCACGCCGCACCTGGTCGACGCGGTGGAGCCGGAGCAACTTCCTCCGCCTCCGGGCGCCATGGTGTGTGAGCCGAACGACCATGAATTCTACCTGAAGGGCTGGATCGAGGGCGACGGCGACGGGCTGTACCGATCGACCACCAGCTGGGCGCACCCCTTCAGTTCGAACGAACATTTACGTGCGGCGGAAGACTACTACATGTGCGGCCCACATGGTTACTCAAAGTGAATCGAGCAAAATCAATCGATTTTGGTCGCCGATATTTCTCGGTCAGCAAACTCTTTCAGGAATCTTTCTGCCATGAAAGGTGTCTATCGTCTTCATTGGATCGCCGTTTTGCTAGCGGCTTCCGGAATCTCCCAAACCGCTTCCGGTCAGGAGCTTGTTCCGGCGATCGTGGAAGATTCGGCAGCCGTGCAGTCGGATCGAACGCTCGCCGAAGCGACGCCGATCGAGATCGATGGCGGCCAAACGAGTACCGCACCGATCTCCGGCGAATGGGGGTACACACCCAGCGAGGAATTTGTGATTCCGCCGCTGGAATCCAGCGACCCGATCGTTTCGTCCGAGGCTGACTCTGCGGTTGCGTCGCAACCAAGTGCGCCGCACGTTGCGACTTCCTGCCGTTGCCAGGAAGCGGGACATGCGTCCTGTCGCGGCGATTGCCACCGGCTTCTGGATCCCAGCCGGTATCGACGTGATCCCTGTTCGTTTCGGCCGTTCGGTGACGCCGTGCAATCCGCTTTCGGGGCACAAATCGCAAACGGGCAGGCTGATCGCACCGTGCTGTACCAGTATGACTTCATCCAGGGGACCGCCTCGTTGAACCGTCGGGGCTTTGTGGAACTTGTTGAGATCGCGGAGCGATTGATGGAGACGCCACTGCAGATGGTCATCGAGACCACCGGAAATCTTGAACTGGACGCCGCGCGACGCGCCAACGTCTTGGGGTACTTGGCTGAGATGCCGTATCCGATCGGCCCGGAACGTGTGATCACCGCGATCCCACAAGTCCCAAGTCTGGACGGCATTGATGCCATTTTGACCCATCAGAGACTGCTTCAACTGGCGCCTCTCGGAAACGACGCGGGGGGCGGTAGCGTCATCACGGGCCTTCCAATTTTCGGCGACACGCAACCATAGTTCGACTGGCCCGACGTTCTTGTTAGACGTGGCCCGGGAAAGACGGCCCACGCAAGGAAATCAGCAAGGGATGACGATGAAACAGATCCTGCGAACCGAAGCATTGCTTTCCGTGGTGCTTCTGCTTTCCGTCGGTGGGTGCGTTGGACCGGACTTGATGAGGTCGGCAGAGTCTTCCGGAAGACTCCCGACGCCGACGGCGGATCAGGTTTTGGATGTCCAGCTGGCATTGGCACGCACGCTGGAAAAGCAGGGTGATCTGGCGGCTACCGAGGCAGCCTACCGGAAAATCTTGGCGGTAAAGCCAAATCAATTGACGGCGCTGCATCGATTGGCCGTCTTGTTGGACCAGCGGAAACGTTACGAAGAATCCGCCGAGCTATTCGTCAAGGCGATCGAGCAGCAGCCGCAAAGTCCGGATCTTTATTGCGACCTCGGATACAGCTGCTATTTGCAGGGCCGTTTCACCGAAGCGGAAACCTACCTGAATCAAGCAATTCGGCTGGATGCGTATCACGAACGGGCACACAACCACCTGGGAATGTTGCTGGCACAAACGGACCGCGTCGAAGATGCCTTGGCGGAGTTTCAGCAGGCGGGGTGTAACGACGCGGAGTCACATCTGAATCTTGCCCTTGCGTTCACTCATTGCAATCGGATTGCCGATGCGCATGAAGCGGTTCGCATCGCGAAACGTTTTCCATCCGGCAACTCGACGGTCAACGAACGGCTGGGCAGGATGGAATCGCTACTTGCAGAAATTGGACAGCGGGAGCCTTCTGAGATGATTGCAGCGCATTCGGTGAACACGGCGCGCTAGCGCTGAATGGCTCGAATCGTCTAGTTCCCGAAATAGCCTCGCCACGCGGCTTCCATGATTGCCTCGGTCAATACCATCGGCTGGCCGCGAAGCCGGCAGATGTCTTTGGCCCGATCGACCAGGTCTCTCGGCTCGGACGATCGTAGCGGAAACCCGTGGTCGCGATACCTTGTCAGCAGCGGTTGGACCATGGACTGCGGCAGTTCCAGTCCGGCATCGGCAGCGTACTTGGTCAGGATCTCCGCGTATTGATCGGGCGTGGGCGAAGTGAGATGCAGTCGGTAGCCCATCCGGCGCAGAAACGCGGGGTCGGCGACTTCTTCCACGGTCAGGTTCGTGGACACGATCAACATCAATATGAAAGGAACTTCGACCTTTTGTCCGGAGTTCAGGGCCAAATAGTCCACACGCTGTTCCAACGGGACAATCCATCGGTTGAGCAGGGCGTGGGATTCGACTTTTTGTCGTCCCAAGTCATCGATCAGAAACGTCCCGCCGTTGGCCTTCAAATGCAGTGGGGCTTCGTAGAAGCGATGGGCGGGACTGTACGCCAGGTCCAGCGATTCCATGGTCATTTCGCCACCGGCGACGATGAACGGGCGTTGGATCCGTATCCATCGGCGATCGATTCGTCCGGGATCGGACGTGTGCAGCGGTGCGGGAACATGTTGCTGGGGGTCAAAAATTCGAATGATGTCACCGTCGACCTGAATGCAATGGGGGATCCAGATGTCGCCGCGGACCGCTTGATGCAACAGGTGCCCCACACTGGTCTTTCCATTGCCGGGGGGGCCGAACATGAACAGACTTCGTCCCGAGGAAGCTGCAAGCGCGGCGGTTTCCACGGTTTCGTCTGGCAGCACCAAAGACTTGAGTGCCGCTTGAACCGCTTCCAGTTTGACCTCGTCTCGATTTGCTGCTTGTAAACCGATCATCCGACGATAGGACTCCACCGCGACGGGGGCGGGACCGACGTACCCGCACAGGTCGAAGAGTCGCTTCGCGTATTCACGGCCGCGCTGGGTGGCCGCATAGCGATAGCTGAAGGGACCGTCCTGTCCCAGCACTTCCACCAAGTGATCGGATTTCAATCTCCACAACAGTTCTTCGACAAGTTGCACCGGCAAATGAAGGCGTTCGGCGGCCCATCCGGTGGTGAAATGGGGAACGGTGCTGGCCATCCGGACTGCCAGGTCCGCTAGCCATTGGTCGTCGATCCCAGTTTCACCCAGGTGTTCCGGCGCTGCGGGGGCATTCTCACCGTCCACTTCGGCCAGCAGCGGCATTTCGGACGCAGGAACTCGCCCCTGGTCGGACTCTTCGCCTGTCGCGGATTCCAGACTGAGGACGTCGGCCAGTTGATCATCCAACAGGTTTTCATAGTCGGGCTGTCGTTCAATCATGATGCGAAATCTAAGAAGATGGGAAATGATTCAGACGCGGCTGGCATTGGGGCCCTTTGAGGTGCGAGCGCCCCTGAGATGGACGGCTCTTAAAATCAATGGGCTTTGGAATCAATGGGCCTTGGAATCAATGAACCTTGGCATGAACGGTCTGTCGTGAGAGGGTCAGTAGACTGCGAATCGGATGGTCGGCACGTCGCCCGCCGTTATTCGATCAAGATCAAAGGGGTGAAGATGGAGTCGTCTTCTCCGATTTCGCCGTCGTAGTCGGGGAGCGCGGTCCCGTCGATGACCTTGGCCGGTTGCATCCACACGTGTTTCGGGTTTCCGCTTTTTTCCACCCCAACGACCGAGATGCCGACGAAGCCAGAAAGAACATAGATGGTGTTGTTTCCGGATTCATCCGATGTCTCATCGAACAGCATCACGGTACGCGGTTCGCCGATGATCGTGCTGAGCGCATCGAGAATGCTGGCCGTTACCCCGGTATCGCCCTCTGCGCTCAAGGTGCCGTTCTCGAAGGTGAAGACGCCTTCGCCGTCGGCAATGCCCTGCTCTTGCATTGATTGCCAGTCGGTTTCATTCAACCCGTACAGAATCTGACGCGTTAATTCCGCGCCCGAGTTATCGGTGGCACCCAAGTCGATGGTCCCAGCGTTGCCAGCGGTCAGCGATTGCGCCCCTGCGGCTTCGGGGTACATGTCCACTTCAAGCAGTTGGTCCGGGCCGCTGCTGACTTGCCAGCTTGAGGGGCCGATCTGTTCCCGCGTGTAGTTGTCAAAGACGTCGCGTTGAACACGAGGCTTTTGCACGGTGAGCCCGGTTGCGGGATCGACGACGTCCTCGTAGACGACTTCCCCTTGGGAGTTCAGATCGAAATCGTAGAACAGCGGGCGATCGCGGTTGTAGGAAGCCGGGTCATCGGGATCGTCGGGATTCCCCACTCCTTCGTACTCGATCCATTCGTCAACAGCGACATCCGCAGCGCTGGTGCCCGATGCAATTTGTTCTTCCAGCCATTTCTGCGCATCTCGGCGTCGATACCAGACATCCTTTCGAAAAGCGAATGGCATGATGCTGGCCGTTTCACCGCCGCCGGGATCGACTCGAAATCCGCGGGTCGGCAAGATGACCGCGGTGGCCAGCACATTGACTTCCGCGGTGTCCCGTCCAAGGACGCGGGCAAAGAACAGAGGCAATGGACCGTCTCCGTTCGCACTGGACCCGGATTGCCAGCGATGCAATTGGACACTAACCATGTTGTACGGTGACACTCCCCAGGATTGCGTCCAGGTCCCGGAGGCGGCATTGAAAACCGCCTTTCCCAAGCGTATGTCCCGATCACTATCAGCGTAGGCAGATGCGAGATCGCCCGCCGGGTTTTCAGCGGCATAAGCAACCGCCTGTTCTTTGGCCGCTATGGCGACTTCCGCGGGGGTCTTCGTTTGGTTGATCCCGAGTCCCGGCAATAGTTCGGTGCCTCCCGCAAGTGCGGAAGCGTCGGCCGCCGCTTGCAGTTGAGTCCGCGTCATGACGATGTACCCGATATCAATCGCCAAGGCGACGAAGGCGATCAGAACCACCAACAGGATCGCCATCAAGGCCAGGATTCCGCCCCGGCGACGTCGAGCTTCCAAGCGTTTCGATAATCGGTCGCATTTGGCGTGGGTGACACGCGGGCTGTTCACATTCACTGGGCTACTCTTTTCGCATGACGACTTCGGCGCTCAACGTGACTCCGCTAAGCCAATTCAACACGCCCCACGACACCTCCGAGTAGGGAACGCTGACATTGACCGTGATGGCGTCGCCCGATTCCGCGCTGGCCAAGGGGGTGACC
This sequence comes from Roseiconus nitratireducens, assembly GCF_008629675.1. GTDB lineage: Bacteria > Planctomycetota > Planctomycetia > Pirellulales > Pirellulaceae > Stieleria > Stieleria nitratireducens. The sequence goes on from NZ_VWOX01000010.1 coordinate 33,311, forward strand.
GATTGACTGAACCCGGTGACCTTTCCGGCGGCCATGTGTTGATTGACGACCGCTTCCACCTTGGCGTCGGTTGCTCCCGGAACGATCGCGCGGCGGGCGCCCTCCCGAGCCCCATTGGTGATGATTTGTTGGACCATGATGGCACGCCCGATTTCAATGATGCCGAACACCAGCATGATGAAGATCGGTAGAACGATCGCAAACTCCGCCAATGCCGCACCGCGTCGACGACGCTTCCGGGGACGATCGATTGTTGCGGGCTTGCGGTCGCGGGGGCGCGGGCGGGTGCTTGTCAGCCGATGGCTGCGCGACGCCCCGAGCGGCGCCAATGCGCTGGACGACAGAGCGCTGGACGCCAATGCGCTAGACGACAGCGCGTCGGGGCCCGAAGAACAGGAAATCGGGGTGTCGGTGAGGCGCCTCAGTGCCATCATGATTTCTTAACCGAGTTGACAAGCCAAATGCCGGCGATCACGACGACCAGGGTCAAGACCGAGAAAGCTTGCAGGAAGTTCGACTTGGCAATCGCGAACTGCATGCGTCGAAACAGCCGCCTTACTTCCAGCGAAAGGGAAGAATCACCTTGCACGTAGATCAAATACAAAACAGCGACCACGGTGCCCAGCACCACCGCCGTCAACAAGAAACGTCTCTGGTTCTCTCGAATCCGTCGTCGAGACGTTCTGCCCAACAGACCAAAGATCTCATCGGAGTCGCGAAGCAGTCCTTTCAGAACCGGACGATCTGCGTGCGAGAACGCTTCGAGGCTAACCCAGGGTTCGGCAATGTGTTCGACGCGAGTGAACAAGATTTTTTTATCGTCGGTGCGTGAAAGTTGGCGGCAACTGCGCATCAGGTCGTCATGCAACGCTCGGTACTTTTCCGCCGAGATCCTCGTTGCGCGTTTTCCGCCAGACAGGTAACGTTGGATGACGTTCGTCCATCGCTCCCACAAGCGGAGGAATTCGGCGGTCGAGGGGTCCGAGTGTTTCATGACGTCGACGGATTCTGTTTTCTGTTGAGAATCGGCCGTCCTGTCCTGACATCCGCCTGAGAGGACAGTCGTTGCAACTACAAATTGCTAAAGGTTTCGTAAACGTTAAACGCTGCCGGGCCCAGCAGGACCACGAACAGCGCCGGAAAAATGCAGATCAAGGTTGGTAGCATGATCAGTAGCGAGGCCCGCTGCGCTTTCTCTTCCGCACGCTGCATTCGTTGTTCTCGCAGGGCGTCGCTCTGAATCCGAAAGGCTCTCACCAAGCTGGAACCGAATTTCTCCGCTTGCAAAACGACGGAAGCAAGGCTTCTGAGCTCTTCCAGGTCGAAACGCTTGGCCAGACTCTTGAGGGCTTCGCCGTTGGACTTTCCCATTTGCGTTTCGCGGTGGACGATTGCCATCTCCATTGCCAGCAGCGCATGCACACCCTTCAATTCGGTCGACACCTTCGAAAGGGCGGCAGGCAGGCTGAGTCCGCCTTCCAGGCAAACGGTGATGACGTCCAAAGCGTCTGGAAGAGCGCGACGCATTTCCTTTTGACGTTTTCTCAGTTGGGCGTCGAGCCAAAAACTGGGCAGCAACGTTCCGAAGGCAGCAGCGGTACCGCCGTAGACCAAAGCCCAGGGCAGCGTCACCATCCCCAGCGCGTAAGTCGCCAAACCCAATCCCAACGGCGTCAACGCCAGGATCGCCTTACCGGTCAGGTAGGCGATCATCGAATTCCGTTTGTAGAGACCCGCCTGCATGATGCGTTCGGCGATCTCCCTGCGACCCTGCCGGTTGGACGGCATGAAGAATCCCAGGAAGCTTGAATCCGGCGCCTCCTCGTCAAATAACTCGTCATCATTGAACAGCGTGCCTCCCGCACCGGTTGCTGAGTTTGCTCCGACGGTGGTTGGTTCCGATTTGGATCCACCCAATAGCAACCCCAGCCCGACGACCAGGCTGGTCGCCGCCACGAAAACGGTCGCAATGATGATCAGGCTGTTGTCCATCGCGTGGTCCAGTTGTCTTAAAAATCAAAGTTGATGATCTTTCGAATCCAGAGTGCTCCGATTCCCATGGCCACGACGGTGACCATCAGCAGGCTCGGGTGATCGAACAGTTGCATGGCATAGGGACGGTTGATCACCATCAATGCCAGAAAAACGATCACGGGTAGGGCAAGCAGAATGATGGCTTGAAAACGCCCTTCGGCTGTCAACGCTTTGACCTTGCCCCGCATGCGGTAACGGTCGCGAACAATGGTGCCCAGCTTTTCCAGCAACTCCGCAAGATTCCCGCCTGTTTGACGTTGGACCAACATGGCCAACACAAACACCTTTACCTCAATCAATCCGGTGCGACGGGCCAAGTCGCGAAACGCGAGGTCCGGAGACAGCCCCAGGTTTTGTTGTTCGTGGCAGTAACTGAACTCTCCGCCGATCGGCTGGGCAAACTCTTCGGCAACCGACTGCATGGCCTGCGTCATCGTTTGACCGGCGCGCATGACGCGGCCCATCAAATCGAAGCAATCAGGCAGTTGGGCACGCATCGCTTCCAGGCGTTGCTTTCGCTTGAATTGGACAAACAAAATCGGCAGTGGGCCAAAGAAGATTCCCCCCAACACCGCGGCCAGGGGGCTGCGCAAGGGAATTCCGACCGCCAAGGCGCCGATCACGCCGACAATCGTCGCGATCACAAGCACCTTCTCGGCACTGGTTCGCATGCCGGCCTGGTCGATCATTTCCTGCAGTCGGTCACCGAGTCCCTTTTCCTCGGACGTCTCATCCAAGGCTTGGGCCGCCATTTGGCTGAGGTCCGGGTTGACGACCAACGGCGATTCGCGAGCTTCTTTCCGATGCCGAATCAACGCCTCCTCCTCCAATCGTCGACGGCGTTCTTCCTTGTCGCCCAAAAACAGGTCGGTCAGGAGCAGGTTGGCGCCGTAGACGACCAGGAATCCGGCTGCGAACGTCAACACCACAATCAGCATGTCCATGAGTATCAGCTCCCCTGTGGATTATGACCGCAGAATCTTCTCGTCAAACATGGTGGTCGGAAGGTCGACACCACATTCGGTCAGTCGGTCCAGGCAGTGAGGACGGATTCCTGTGGACATGAAGTAGCCCTGGGCGCGGCGGTTTTCGTCCAAACCGGTCTGCTTGAAAACGAAGATGTCGTGCATGCTCAATACATCACCCTCCATGCCGGTGATTTCGGAGATCTTCAGGACCTTCCGTGGGCCGCCGGTCAACCGCGCCGCCTGGACAACGATTTGAATCGCCGATGCGATTTGGCGCCGAATGGTCCAAATGGGAAGGTCGAAGCCGGTCATGCCGACCATCATCTCCAGTCGGCTGATGGCGTCCCGGGGCGTGTTGGCGTGGATCGTTGTCAAGCTTCCGTCGTGCCCCGTATTCATCGCTTGCAGCATGTCCAACGCTTCGGCGCCGCGACATTCACCAACCACGATTCGATCGGGACGCATCCGCAATGCGTTGCGAACCAGGTCTCGGGTTTTCACTTCACCGGTTCCTTCGACGTTCGCGGGACGTGTTTCCATGCGTGCCACGTGCGGCTGTTGAAGCTGAAGCTCCGCCGCATCCTCGATCGTCGCCACTCGCTCGTCGTGCGGAATGTTGCTTGAGAGCACGTTCAATAAAGTGGTTTTGCCGCTACCGGTTCCGCCCGAGATCAGGACGTTCATTCGCCCGCGAACACAGGCCTTGAGAAACTCCAGCATTTCGGGTGCCAGGGATCCGAAATTGACCAGTTGTTCGGCGCCCAAGGGTTTGCCGCCGAAACGTCGAATGGACACCAGGGGGCCGTCCAGGGCCAACGGTGGAATCACCGCGTTGACGCGGCTTCCGTCGGCGAGGCGGGCGTCCACCATGGGGCTGGTCTCGTCGATCCGCCGGCCAACGGCGCTGACGATCCGTTGAATGATCTTGGTCAGGTGCGCATCGTTGACGAAGGTCACGTCCGTGCGTTCCAGGCGGCCATTGCGCTCGACGTACACGGTTTCCGGACCGTTGATCAGGATATCGCTGACGGTGGTGTCATTGAGCAACGGTTCCAACGGCCCCATCCCAAATGTTTCGTCGATCACCTCCTTGATCAAACGCTCCTTCTCATCGGCGTCCAGCAGGTCCGAACGACGGCTGAGCAGTTGTTCAGCCAATCGACGGACCTCCAGTCTCAGATCCGCTTCCGGCATCCCGCCGAGGGTCGACAGGTCCATGCGCCCAACGACCTGCCGATGCACCTCGCTCTTGAGCCGCTGGAAGAGGGCCTGCTCGGGAGTGAGCCGCTTCTTCTCAGGCGTTCCGGAGTTCACAGGGTCGACTTTCGGAGTCGACGTGTCGGCGGAGGTCGTCGATTCAGCAACTTGGGGCGGCCGGTGATCTTCTTTTCCCGGTGCAGCAGCCGGGACGGCTTCACCCGGCGACTTTGCGAGACGTCCGTTGGCGGCTTTCCCGTTAGATGCGGGAAGCAGTCCGTCTGATGTGCTCGATTTGGATCGCCACAGTGCCACGGCAATGAATTCCTTGTTTCTCGGTAGGGGATACGGGTCAACGACGTTGTCGCAATCTCTCAATCCGACATGCTGACGGCACTCGGATTTCCATCGCCAGCGCGAACGGCTGACTGTCCACTCAGCGGCGAGACTTGAGCTCGACCGTGCAGCTGCAGGTTCACCTGTCCGGAATTGCGTCCACGGAGCGTTCGAATTCGCACCCAGACCGGTTCGATCGGTTTGGGGGCTGCGGCCTCCGCGGCCTCTCTTTCCTTTCGCTCCTGTTCGGCCGCGATGCGTGCCTCTTCTTCGGCTTTGGCCTTCGCTTCCGCTTCGAGTTGCTTTTCCATCATCTGCTGGTTGGCCTTGATCACATCGCGGAAAAACGAAGCGGCCGTGGCCAACCCTTCACGAATAGGAGGTCCGCCTTGAACTCCGCGAAGGTCATTCAGTGTGATGATGGGGGATGTCGTATCGCTCGCGTCATCGTCGCGCCGCAGCGCCAGGCTGAGCGTGCCTTCCGATTGGGCAAGACTGAGCTTCTTCGCCTGCTCTTCGGTGACAAGCAATGTGACCGATTGAGTCTTTGTCTTGCTCAGTTCTGTCGTTGTTCCGCTGGACTTTTCGACGGCCTGGTCAATGGCAAAAACTTGGACGCCCTGCAATAAGGTGGAGACGCTCGCACCACCCGTAAAATCATTGGGACCGCCGCTTCGAACGCGTTGGGTCTGAGTCCACAGTACATCGACTTTATTGCCCGGTAGCAAAAGTCCGGCGACTTTCGAACCCATGTCCGGAGTGGAAATCGTGAATGCGCGCATGCCCGGACCGATCAATGATGCGACGCCAAGTCCCTCGTCAATTTTGCGTTCCACCAACGGCTCGTTCTGGAGCATGGGGATCACGGCGGTTCGGCCGACCACCTCTTCGATCGACGTGATGGCTCCTTCGGGCATTTGGTCCTTGGGCCAATCCATCGTTTTCAGAATGTCGGCGGTGATGGACGTTCCGCGCGGGATGTCGATGGCGGCCGCCACGATGGGCGTGGTATCGGATGCAACTTCAACAGTCTCCGGCCGAATTTGGCTGACGGCAACCGCGGCGGAAACACCGCAGACCAACGCCAGCATCAGCACCATTAAGCTGCGGGCATTCATGATGGGACCTTCGAAGGATGAAAAGGGGGCAACTAGTAATGGACGGGGCTCATGCCGCGGATTCCAACCGCATCACTGGATCGTACTTTGGGACCAAACTCGAATTCCCAATGCTACGATCACACCCACAGTCAGCATGATGCTGAACGGGACAACGCGACGCCGAAGCCCTCTGGCTTGCTGAACGCTTTCTCGGAAATGCTCTCGATCGTCTTCACATCCGAGCGGCCCGGACAGGGCCTGCAGTTTCAAAAATGCGATCTGCAAACCGATCCAGCTTTCCCGAAGTCGGCCTTGCCTGGCAAGCAGCGCCAGGGAGCAGATTGCGGCAGCGGCACAGCCAATGCCGATGACCAACAGCGTCGTTTCAACGCCGACCCACGATCCGATGGCGGCCATCAGCTTCACGTCGCCACCGCCCATGGCGCCGATCAGGTAAGGAATGAACAAGATGAAGAATCCAACCAATGCTCCAAGAAGGCTGCTCGCCAGGCCGCCCCCCACGAGGTGATAAACGATGCCACCGAGCAAAACGGGCAGCGTCAGTGCGTTGTAGATCTTGTATTGGCGAATGTCCGTCACCGTTGCCAGGACGCAGCAGCCGAGCACAACGACCAGCGGTAAGAAAATTCCTGCATCCATTACTTGTCTCACATGGGAAGCATCTTCGTGGCGACGAATCTGCAAGCACGACGGGGTTGCTGGTCGCGGAAAAAAAGGGCCCCGGCAAAACATCCAAGGCCGGGGCCCTTCGAAAAAAGCTCAGATTCGAACTTCCTGCGCAGTGATTCAATTTGTGTCACGTCGCAGGGAACTCGCATTCCTGCCCAATCGCGCGGACCTCGCGCGACTTTGGCATGGCTAGTTGGCGTTGTCGATGCTTGTCGAGACGCCGCCGAACAGAGTGTTCAGACTCGTGCCCAAAAGCGTGACTCCGCCAATACAGACCACTGCAATGAGTGCCACGAGCAAGCCGTATTCGGCCATCGTGGCTCCTTCATCATCACGAACGATGCAGTCGTACAAGGGTTTGAGTGCGATTTTCATAAGTAGCTAACTCCACGTAGGAAACAACAAAGAGAGATGGAGAGAGGAATCATCGGGTATCGACGGGTTTGACAACCGAACGCCTCAACGGAGCGTCCGTCAAAGCACGTGCTGTACCAAGCCGCGAACGACGGTCTAGATGGCCCCGAAATCTTTGGTTTCGTACGGATTCCTTTCCGTTTCACATTGGAGCGTTCCCACACCGTCAACTTGAGGGTGACACCATTGGTTGGCGCTCGAGTCGGGGTTAACGTGAACTGTCACCTGGAGGTTGTCACGTCGTGAGGTTTCAAAAAAAGACCCTTCGAATCAGCAAAGCCTGCTGGCATTTGTCAATGCGCCGGCTCTGTCGCCCTTGTATCCGACGTGTGACGCATCGGCGATGGAATCGCAGGGCAAGGATCTGTATGACCCGGCAAACCGTCCAGGTTTCTCGTCAGCTGAAAACAGCGTGGATGCTGCTTGCGGCGGGAATCTTTTTCGACCGGTACGTGATCTGCAGGAAGGCGGCACGACTCACGTGGACGATCGAATCGGCGAATACCAACGTCAGTCGGAATGACATCGTCTTCATACGCCGCAATGGGAACAACCGGCGTGAGGAATTGACAACTTTGGATTGCAACCCCACCCGGTCGATTGAGCCTTCCGTTGCTTTCACCGTGGCGATCAACAAGGTGATGCCATTGCGAGTGAAAGATCTCTGTGCGGGAGGGTCGTCGTGCCAAAGACGCGCGAGTGGCTTATGACGACGTGGAAAGACTTTTACCGGTCCCAGGACGGCGCCGCAGTTGCCGAGTATGCCTTGCTGCTGGCATTGATTTCGGCGGTTGCCCTGATCGGTGTTGGGGCGGTTGGTACGTCGCTGTCGGCGTTGTGGGCGGACGTGATGGCGAAGTGGCCCTAGCGAATAATCGGGTTGATCGATGACAAATCGAATTCTGATCTTTATCGTCGCCTACAACGCGGAGAGGACCATCGCGGAGGTCGTAAGACGGATTCCGAAGGAACTGTTCCATCAATACGAAACAGAGATTCTGCTGATCGACGATGCCTCCGCTGATGGAACGTTCGAGGCCGGATATCGGCTGAGGTCGCTGTTGCCGGAACGCAAGGTCACGGTGCTGAAGAATCCCGTCAATCTTGGTTATGGGGGAAACCAGAAACTTGGCTACGAGTACGCGATCCGAGAAGGATTTGACTACATCGTGTTGCTGCACGGTGACGGACAGTACGCCCCAGAGCAAATGCCGGTGTTGCTAAAAACGTTGGTCGACGGGGACGCTGCCGCAGTTTTTGGCTCCCGAATGTTGGAAGGGCGATCGGCAATCAAGGGCGGGATGCCGGTCTACAAATACGTCGGCAATCGGATTCTGACCGCATTGCAAAACTGCCTTAGCGGGATGCGATTGTCGGAGTGGCATTCCGGGTATCGGTTGTACTCCGTTGAGGCTCTTTCCAAGATTCCGTTCGCGCGAAACTCAAACGATTTCAATTTTGACACCGAAATCATCCTTCAGTTGAATCTGGCCGGCCATCGGATTGAAGAAGTCCCCGTACCGACGTTCTATGGAGACGAGATTTGTCACGTCAACGGTCTCAAATATGCCTGCCAGGTGATACGGGATACGTTCATCGCATCCCTTTCCAAGTTTGGCGTCTTTCACGATCCGAAATTCGACACCGTGGATCAAACCGCGGTATATCGCTCCAAATTCGGATTCAGTTCGTCACACCAATATGCGTTGGATGCTGTTCGGCCCGGTGAAAGGTTGCTGATCCTGGGGTGTGGGCCTGCGGAAACAGTTCGCCCCCTGACCGAACAAGCTGGAGAAGTCTCGTTGGTCGATGTTCGGCTGGAGGCAGAACACCATGAATTGGCGGCGAACGTCTGGCAGTTGGATCTCAACGAGCTTCAGGAGCAAGACCTCGGAGATCAGCAATTCGACTGCGTGCTGATTCTTGACGTGATTGAGCATCTCCGCGACCCGGAAGAGTTTCTGTCGCGGATTCGCGGATACTCTCAATTGCGGCGGGCCCGAGTCATCCTGACCACGCCCAATGTCGTCTTCCTGCCCGTTCGCCTGATGTTCTTTCTGGGGCAGTTCAATTATGGCAAACGCGGAATCCTGGACCGGACCCACACCCGGCTCTTCACGTTCGGTTCCTTTCGACGACTGTTGACGCAACAGGGATTCTCCGTGACGCGTTTGGAGCCCGTTCCAGCGCCCTTTCCGTTGGCGTTCGGCGAGAATTGGTTCAGTCGGATCCTGCTCAGTTTCAACCATTTGGCGATGTTTCTTTTTCCCCGGCTGTTCGCTTTTCAGATTTACGGTGAAGCCAATCCTTTGCCCACCGTGGAGCAACTGCTCACTGATGCGGAGTTTCATTCGGAGGGATTGCGAGATCTGGTCGCGTGACGGAGGAGAGTTTACCAGTTGTTTCGGAAGTCGATGCGGAATGGAGTCGCCGTGAACGGGAAGGTTTGCTTGCTGACGACTGGCCGCGGCGATATGTGGCAACAGTCCTTGGTCTGACAACGATCTTCGCTCTCATTTACGGCAGCCGCGTTCTATCATCCGGACTTTGGCTTGATGAATCGATCACTGCCTGGGTGACCGACGGAGGCCTGTCGCAATGCGTTGATCGAGCCTGGAACTTTCAGGGGCAAAGCCCGCTGTATTTCATCGTCGTCTGGGGACTCCGGCAAGTGCTCGGCGACAGCGAACTTGGGCTCCGGTTGTTGTCGGTCGTTTCGACGGTTGGAGCCGTGGTGATCTTCTTCGGGATCCAGCGTGAGTTGCGAGTCGGAAGAGATGCCTGGTTGGGGGCGACGGCGTTTGCTCTTGCGCTGTGGACCCATCCGGACGTCGCCCTGACCGCTCGACCCTACGCGGCCGCAGTCTTCTTCGCGGTGCTGGCGACATTTCTGCTGCTCCGGATGCTGAAAACAGAGTCGTGGGTTGACCCGCTGGGCTATACCCTTGCGGTCGCAACCACGATTTCACTTCATTACGTGTTCGCGACGGTACTGGGATTTCATCTGCTATTGTTTTGCGTAACCAGATACGGGCATGTGACCAGGAGATTGGTTTTTCGTTGGATCGGATGTTTGATTTGTGTAGCCGTGTTGTGTGTTCCCCTGCTGCCGCATCTCTTGCTTGTGCGCGAGAAGGCGACGCGGTACGAGATTTCGCTACCACCAAGGGTTCACGATCTTCTGTATCAATCATTCGTATCCGATGGGCTGATGCCACTGGCGATTCTCGTCGCGGGCTTCGGGCTGTTGCGTCCCAAACTGAATTTCGCGGCGGTCGACCAGGATGTCGTGAGAATCGGAGTTGTCTGGTGGATCGCAGGACCTTTGTCGATCTACTGCGTGTACCATCTATTGGGGATTTCCTTAAACGTGCCTCGATACTATCTGTGGCGGTTGCCCGCAATCGGGTTGTTGGCCGTTGCAGGGATTCAAGCCGTCTATCCCCATCGTCTTGTCGCGGCGCCGACCCTGTTATTGCTGACGTTCATGGTCCCCGCTTGGCAGAACGTCGACCGATCGGGCTGGCGAGAAGCAATCCAGTGGGCAAGCCTTCCGGGCAGGCTGAACGACAACTGTCGTGTCGTGGTCTACTCGGGATTGATCGAGTCGGCAGAACCCGGATGGCTGAAGGACGATTCGTATCGTCCCTATTTCCTTGCGCCACTCAAGCACTATCGTGTCCCGGGATCGGCCGACGTGCTACCAATTCTGATCCCTTCGACAGAGTCATTCTTTGATGCCGAGGTAGACAAGATCGTTTGCCAACGGTCGCAGCTAGTTTTCTACCTGGATCGAAACTCGCCGGCGGGTGAGCGCCTGAAACAACGCTTGTCCCAGGCAGGGTGGACCGTCGATCAATGTCAGCAGTTTCGACTAGCCGAGGTCATTGTCGCTCGCAGTGGCTCAGAATAAACCGGAATAGACCGGAAGAAGCCGGGTGACGACCAGAGGAATGACGGCCACGGTGTTTCAAGACTCACCGGGTCGAGTGGGGTTGCCGCATCGATAGCCGTCGAGAGGCGATCGATGCCAGCTTGATCAGCCCGTTGACGTAAGCCGGTAGCGTGACACCGACGATACCCCCGCAAAGCAGAAACAGTTCGACGATCTCGGATCGACTGTCAAGGTGCAGACACACCGCCATCGTGAGCCCAAGCAGGGCTCCACCGAGCGCCCCGTGAAGGCTGTGATCCGGCCGATCGGAGAAGAGCCCGAATACCAGACCCGGAAGGCAACACACCATCATGCCTGCGATAGCGAAGCACACGAAGCCCCGAGGATCCGCTTGGTGTCGCAGCGCGATGCTGCATCCCAGAATGGCTCCGATCCCGAGCCAATAGGCAACCATCCAGAGCACCTGCTTTGCAAGCCGGTGGGCTGAACTGCGTCGAGACTCTGACATGGTCATTCCGTTTTCTCGGATGCGATCCAGTTCGGGAGACAGACAGACGGGGCCCCGGGGAAAGCGTAGGTCGCAATCGAGACGGATCACGAAAAAGCAAAGTCGCAGAAGCGAATCATGCCGACATTTCGTCGCCGCTGTCAGGTCATGCACCGAAAGTTCGCTTGATGACGTTTTTGACAGCTGGACTGGTACCGGATTCAGGGAATCTGGCCTTCGAAAGTTTCACCCCGTCGGTTTTCGATTGGCCAATCCTGGTCTGCAGGAGCGAAAATCGTGAACCCATCGTCCCCGTAAACCTGCTTCCAGTCGGAACACTGCCGGATCGCCTTCGCAAGCGGAAGCGTTCGCGGGACGAGGATCAAGTCGGTGGGGAATCGTTCCAACGCCGCCTGCCAGCCGTCTCGGGCCATATAAAGGTTCCAATTCTCGGTTGCGAGCTCGGGCGGATAACCAACTTCGTAGCGACCATCAAGCGAAACCAAAACCTGCGGATAAAGCTTCCAGGTCACAAAGGCACCGCTGTCGAACGGAGTCAAAAGGTTGGCTTTGCGGCCGGCAGTCCGCAGATACTTGACCGGTCCCACCGGATAGACCACCTCATTTCTAGCGACCGGGCTCCATGTGCCAGGAATTCGGACGGCCCACGGGCGGCCACCGATCCACAGCGCAAAGAATCCAACGGCGATCAAGCCCCAAAATGTTTTCAACAACGTCTCGCGGCGGGACCAGATCGAGTTCATTTGCGATCCAAGCTCGGTTCGATTGATCCAGCCGGGAACGTGAATCACCCACGCGATCGCATAGATGGCCAACATGCGCTGGTGCAGCGCCGCTTCGATTGCGGCGACGGCGACAATTGGCAACCCGAGGTCGTCGCTCAGGCGGTGCTTCACCGCATAGAGCAGTAGTAAAAGGGAGGCGCTAAAGAGAAGTTGATGATGAAACGAGTCCGCCCAGATCGGATGCCATTCATCAACCAGTGGACGGTCCAGCGTGACGGCATGAAGGAGATAGCCGTAATAATGCCAGCCGTAAGGGTTGACTGCGATGGCCGGGATCATCACCAGTCCGGTAGCCAGCAAGTGTCGACTCGGAAGGCCGCGAAAAACTCGCTCCAGCCACTCCAGTGCGAAGAACCCGGCTCCCACCAGGAATCCGGCATGCAGATTGACCCACATCAGAAACAGGATCAACCAAAGCGCAATCCATTTCCGGTCGCCACGCTGGTCTCGCCGTAGCCAGCCGAGCAGCAGGGCGGTCATCATGTAGGTGTACATCTGGGCGCGGACCGGCGAGAAGCCTTTGTCGGCCATCAGGATAGCCACAGGCGCCAGAAAGCTCAGGATGGCCACGGTGGCTCCATTCTCGCGGGCGTTCCGCCAGCAAATCCAAGCCGTTGCGCCGCAGAGCAGAAAGCGAAGGATGACGATCCCGGTCGAGCCAAAAAACTGGACCAGGGGATAGGCAATCATTCCTGCGCCCCACTCGTGGTGGACGCTCGGATACACCGTCGTGGTGTACGCAGAGAAATTCTCCCACGGGACCGTTCCGCGGCGAAGGGTTTCTCGGGCAAGTGTCAATTCATGCCACATATCCGGATCGACGGTCGCAATCGTCGTCCGGAACAGGTACATCGCCGTGAGCCCAGCGATGCACACACCAATCGCTGACCTGGACATTGGGAAAGAGAGGGACCGGGCCGGATCGTTCCCGTTGGCAGAAACGTCACTCATCAATCGGCACCAGCCATTTGCATCATGAAGCTCTCGCCGGAAAGCCGTCGTCGAATACTTCCGTTGCCCAGGGGACGATGCATGACCTGACAGCGAAAGAAATGCAAGCGGATCCGTTTAATCCTGATTGAGAAGACCGAACCGGTGAAGCTTTTTGTAGAGCGCGGCTCGACTGATGCCCAGCTCCCTGGCTGCGAGCGAGCGATTGTTGTTGCAGCGGTGGAGTGTTTCGACCACACACTTCATCTCACCCTTGATCCGAGCAATCCCCAGTTCGTTCAGTGTCGGATTTAAGCGGGCGATTCCGGAATCGGTCGTTTCGAACTCCTCGGAAGATCTCTGGTGTCGGTCGGTCGAATCTTTTGTGGCCGGAGGAATGTCGCCTTCGGGAGCGTCCGGCTGATCCGCCAACATGGATGCGACATCTGCAGGAATGTTCTCCGGTAAATCCTCGGTGTAGATCACCTCATCAACGCACAGCGCGACGGCACGTTCCATGGCGTTGCGCAATTCTCGAACGTTTCCCGGCCATCGATAGGTTTGCATCAACAGCATCGCCTCGGCCGAGATGTGTGGCGGGGTCATGCCCGCCCTCCTCGAAAACTCTTCGACAAAATGTTCGGCGATGGAAGCAATCGCGGCGGGGCGCTCGCGAAGAGAGGGGAGCTGAAAGCTGGCGGCATTGAACCGGAAGTACAGATCGGACCGAAAGCGACCCGCTTCCACTTCTGCGGTTAAATTTCGATTCGTCGCCACGATCAACCGAGCTTTGCAACGCAATGACTTGTTGGAGCCGACCGGTTCAAACACGCGCTCGTCAACGACCCGCAACAGCTTGGCTTGTGATGCGAGCGGAAGGGAATCCACCTCATCGAGCAACAGCGTCCCTGACTTCGCGGCAGCAAATTTTCCCTCTCGATCAGCGTCCGCGCCGGTGAACGCGCCGCGGCGGTGACCGAACAGCTCACTTTCAAGCAAGTGTTCCGGGAGTGCGGCACAGTTGACGGTCAAGAAAGGGTCACGTTCGCGTCCCGACATCTCATGAATGATGCGTGCCATTCGCGTTTTCCCGACGCCGGTTTCCCCGGTCAGCAGGACGGTGATGTCGTGTGCGGCAATCTTTCGAAGCCGGTCGGTCGCTGCGGCAGTGAGCGGGTTGCTGCAACCGAACAGGTTGTGGCTGGACAATTCATCCGATTCGGCTGCAACTTCCAACACGGGGGGCCGCTGGAATCGGCAACGGAGCGTCAACGTGTCGATGAGAAACCGCAACCGGTTTAAATCGAGGGGGCGGCTGAGACAGTCCGCGGCCCCGGCACGCAATGCCTGAAGGGACTCCAGCGGTTCGTGTTGTTCACTGATCACCAGCGTTGGTAGGGACAATCCTAAATCGGCAATTTGCTTCAGCGTCCGGCAGACCTCGCCGTGGCCATACTTGCCCTCGGCGTGGAAGATGACCAGGTCCACGTTTTGATCCACCACCGATTCAATCGCTTTGCCAGATGGACCAACGCTCAGAAGTTGGCAACGCGGGAGTTTGTTCAGGAGTGCCTGGATCGGCTGGTAGAGCAAGTCGTCATCACTGATGAGAAGGATCCGAGCTTTGGGCGTGGACATGGTCAAACTGCGATTCCGATTCGGGGCGAACATGAGTTCGACGGCCGAAGCGAGGACTTCGTCCGCGAGTTCTAGCAAGCGTTGTCAACTGCGAATCAATGCAGTCGACGAAAATGTTGATTGGTGGGACGGCGGCGTTTGATGAAGGCAGCTGGGCCCGCATCCGGGGTCACGTCCCCATATATGAAACGAGATAATCAACGCCCCGGCGGAAGCCTCTGCTGGTGAAAAACGGTCGGATGAATCCCGTCGAATCGTCTCGCTCGCATGCCCACTGCGGTGAGTTCGCGTCGGGTGGTAAGTCCGATCCACCCTAATGAGCCTGGTTGGATTCTGTCAATTAAATTGAGGTGAAATCGAGTAAAAAAACACGCGTTCAGCTTGATTCAATCCTAAACGTCAGAACAGATTTCCGCGAGGATCTCTGAACAAATCAAGTCTTCGACGCGCTACAGGGACGCTGTCCGCCAGTAAAGCTGCCCAAAGGGACGATTCGCACTCGCCTGCCTCTCGGCCGGCGAAAACGCCGTAACTGACAATGCGGTTGGCCGGCACACTGGCGGGTTCGAAAAGAACTGCTTTGGCGTACGACGGGCTCGTTCAGGGGACCTTTTCCAACGAGGTCATGGGGCCGTCGAACGATTCCGGGAAGCGATAGACGTCGCCGTTTGAGTTGCTCAGGTACAGCCGGGATTCCGAGGGCTGGCGGCCGTGGCCGTCGGCCCAGAACGCGACGAAGTCCGGATGGGCATGAAGCACTCGGCGGACGTAGGTGTGATTCATCGGACTCTCCTGGGTCAGTTGGCGAACACGATTCCAGGTTCGCCCGCGATCGACGCTCCGCCACATCGCGACTTCGCCGCCGGGGTTGTAGGGCTGAGGGCCACTCTCGGTCGGACCAATCAGCCGCCAATCGTACGGAGAAACGATCGACAGTTCACCAAAGTCGTAGTTGTTGTCGGAGGTCGTGATGGGAAACCGTTCCCAACGCTTGCCGGTCCACCGCGAGATCCACCAGGTCCGCGGATCGTTTCCCGGCCCGGCCTCGTACCCGCCGCTGGTCACGTACAGCAGCACCGGACGGTTCCGCGCGTCATAGCGAAGATCTTTCAGGTAGACGTTCAGCCCCTCCGATTCGAAATCGTGGACCAATGCGGGATTCTGGACGTCCGTCAGCGGCACTTCGACGGGCTGTCCATCGACGGTGTGCCAGGAGTCGCCGTTGTCCTCCGTCTCGAGGTAATACAGATTCGTTCGCCAGTTCAATCCTTTCCCCTGGGGGTGATAGTTGAATGATGTCCCCAGCTTGTCGATTCCGATGCCGGACACTTGATAGTGACCCTGTTCGATGGCTGCCAATCGCTGCCAGGAGCTCCACTGCCGCCCGTCGCTGCTGGACATGAAGCCGATCGTGCGGGCAGCCGGATCCCCGTATCGGGTAAAGAAGGCATGAAAACCTTTGTCGGAATGCCAGATCTGCATGTAAGAAAAATTGGTGATCGGAATCTCCTGATCACCCGTCGATTGCGTTGCGTGGACAAGCTCGAACTCTTCGATGTCGTACGGACGGACGCTCCGATGGATGTACGAGGGTCGGCTGCGGCCGTGGGAGGTCGAGAAGATCCAGAGGTGCCCGTCAGAGTCGATCGAGATCACCGGATTGTCGTGAGCATCGTTGGTCTGTTTGTCCAACAGAATCGTCGGACGCGGTACTTGCTTGGATTCATGATCAAAGTAGGAAACCATGTGGAGCAGTTGGCGATTGTCTTCCGCGGTGGATCCGCCGTAGCAAAAGAATGTCTTGTTGACCTCCGGGCAATAGATTGCGAACGGCTTGTGCTTGGCGCAGTAGGTTCCCAAACCGCCGCTGTACTTGTAGACGTATTCGTCGCCCGAAGGCTGATTCATGTACCAGATGCCACGGTATCCGTCCGCCTTGGTGTTGAGCGTGACGACCTTCTCGGCTTTGGACTCGGGATCGGACTCTGACTCAGGCTGCGCCCACGCGGGGCAAGCCAGCACCAACGAGATCAAGGAAATGTGGATCAGCCGCAAGCACATCGGAAGGGGGTGGGGTTGAAAATCGGACATGGGGGCCACAGGGGAATGTTTGCTTAGGGAGGTGACGCCAATGCACGAGCCACGAAGTGGTACGCGAAGGAAGGGGCGAACGACTTGGCGGACGAACGGGCGTCTGGGGGGCGGTGGGGAGCAGCGGCGACGGTAGGAATCGTCAACCACCTTTGGAGCAGTTTAGCATCTCAACGAAGTGTTGTTTTAAGTCGAATCGCCGCATGCAGCAGCGCCCGGTGGCGGCAACACCTGGCGATCACGGCCCCCTGGAAAGCGCCCGCCCGACGCACTTGGTCACGCGTCAACACGTTACACTGTCCGGCGTCCCGGGAAAGCATCCGGGATCCGATCCACGGTTTGCCGGGCGGCCGGTGTATCGATGGCCCCGGTTTGGGACGTCCGCGAGGCGGATCGGTTCGATCAGATGGGATCAATCACACCTGCGGAGCATGTCTGAAGTGAACGATAGCGGTGAGGCTTTCCGAGATCGGATGCGGGCACATCACCGCATCGTGTTGTTGACCGACGGCCATTCGACGCCGTTCCTGGCCAAGACGGCAATCAGCTTGTTGCGATACCGTGGGTCGGATATCGCGGCGGTTCTGGACCGTCAGGCGGATTGCCAGAATGCCGCCAAACTGTTTTCGGTCGGGGGCGACACGCCGGTTGTCGGCAGCGTCACCGAGATTGCCGACGCCGACGCACTGTACATCGGAATTGCACCGCCCGGCGGGCGGATGCCTTCGGAATGGCGAGCGCTGATTCTGGAGGCGCTTGAACGCGGAGTCGACGTGGTGTCGGGGCTGCACGAATTCCTGATCGATGACGTCCAGTACGTGGACGCCGCCGAGCAATCCGGTGCGGCACTGATTGATGTGCGAAGGAACCGCCACCGCAGCACCGCCACGGCGTGGAAGCCGATCGCCGGGAATGTCCGCATCCACGCGGTGGGCCACGATTGCAGCGTTGGGAAGATGGTGGCCATGCTCGAATTGCAGCGAGGGCTCGCCGCCGCCGGCCAGGACGCGGAGTTTCTGGCCACGGGGCAAACCGGGATCATGATTTCTGGCCGCGGCGTGCCGGTCGATTGTGTGGTGGCGGATTTCGTCAATGGGGCGGCGGAGCAACTGGTCGTGGACCACGCGAACCACGATTTTTTGCTGATCGAAGGTCAAGGCAGCATTTCGCATCCGGCCTTCTCCGCGGTGACCGCGGGTCTGCTGCACGGGTGCGCACCGGACGGTTTGCTGTTTTGCTACGAAGCGGGCCGAACCAAGGTCAAAGGCTTGACGGATTCAATGATCCCCGACATGAAACAGCAGTTGGAGGTTTGTTTGTCGTTTGCCAATTTGAGACACCCCTGTCGCGCGATCGGTGTTGCCGTCAACACCCGGCAGTTGACCGAGGATCAGGTGGACAAGGAATTGCGATGGGCGGAGGACACCTTCGGACTGCCGGCCTGTGACGTTTATCGAACGGGCGTGGATCGGTTGGTCGAGGCAAGTTTGTCATTGCGGCGTGAGATTGTTTCCCAATGAAGATGACGTTCTACCGGCTTGAATTGCCCTTGGCCGATCCGTTCACGATCTCGCGGAGTTCGATGACGACGCAACGCAGTCTGATCGTGGAACTGGAGCACGACGGGCAACGAGGTTGGGGGGAAGTGACCGAGAATGAATTCTACGGTCATACCTTCGAATCGATGATTCGGTCGCTTGAGCAGATAACGCCGCTGCTTGATGACTATCTGAATTCCGATGCAGCGGAGGTTTGGCCGCGGATGATGGAAGCCACCGACGGCGACACCTTCGCGGTGTCGGCATTGGACATCGCCGCCCATGACTTGCAAGGGAAACGCAGGGGCTTGCCGACGTGGCAGGCGTGGGGATTGAGCTGGGATGCGGTTCCTGATTCCAGTTTTACGATCGGGATCGATCGTCCGGAAAAGATGGTCGCGAAACTGGAGGCTCATCCGGGGTGGCCTGTCTACAAGATCAAGTTGGGCACGCCGTCGGACCTGGAGATCGTCCGCGTCTTGCGCGCGAAAACAGATGCGACGTTGCGGGTCGATGCGAATTGCGGCTGGGGCGTGCAGGAGACCCTCGACAATGCCGAAGAGTTTTCGAAACTGAACGTCGAATTCATCGAGCAACCGCTTCCGATCGACGCACCCGATCAAGACAAACGCCGCGTTCATGCCGAATCCGCCCTGCCGCTAATCGCGGACGAGGATTGTCAAACGGTTCAGGACGTCGCTCGTTGTCGCGACTTTTTCCATGGCGTGAATGTAAAACTTTGCAAATGCGGTGGATTGACACCCGCCGTCCAGATGTTGCGGGAAGCACGACAACTTGGTTTGAAAACGATGGTCGGCTGCATGGTCGAAAGTTCGGTCGGGATCAGCGGCGCGGCTCAGTTGTTGCCGCTGTTAGACTACGCGGACCTGGATGGCGCGGCACTGTTGCGCGACGAGCCGGCGAGCGGCGTTGCGGTCCGGCAGGGGAAAGTCGTGCTTCCCGATGGCAACGGGACGGGCGCATTTTTAGATCCCGCACGTCTCTCGGATTATCTTGTTGTCAGCTGATCGGGCGGCGTCGATGTGCGATCGTGACGATCGACGGAGCGTGGAGATGCTGCCACAATTGGCCGACGGTACGATGATCGATTGGTGTGTTCCTGCGTTTGCGTTGAACGTGCGACTGTCCGGCGAAACCCACCGATGAATGTGCCTGGGTTACTCGCAGCTGTTCAAAGACTCCATTGGAAACCGGTGTGTTCCATGAAACGATTTCAAACCATTCTCGCCCTGTTATTTCTCCATTGCTTGATCATGCCCGATCCGTCTCATGCCCAGTCTTCCAAGTTGCAGTACGCGATTGTCATCCACGGCGGTGCAGGTGGATTGCCGACAAAGGAGGAATGGCGTGTGAATCGTGGTGCGGTGCTTGAGCAGGCGCTGTCCGAAGGCAAGCAGATGTTGGCGTCCGGACGTAGCAGCCTGGATACCGTGGAGGCGGTGGTGCGGATCCTTGAAGATTCGCCCTGGTTCAACGCCGGGAAGGGCGCCGTCTGCAACGCCGAAGGGAAATTCGAGTTGGACGCAACAATCATGGATGGACGAGACCGTTCCACGGGCGCGGTGGGGTGCGTGCGAAACGTGAAGAACCCGATTTCTTTGGCCCGACGCGTGATGACTGATACGGAACATGTGTTGTTGGTGGCAGCGGGTGCCGACAAGTTTGCCGAAGGCTATGGGGATGATCCGATGATCGAGGTCGTTCCGAACAAGTACTTCGCGACCGAGACGCGGGTGCGGCAGTTGGAGCGCATTCGCGAAAAGGAACGAGCCAGTGACGCCGAATCCATGGGGACGGTCGGATGCGTGGCTTTGGACTCCGACGGCAATCTTGCCGCGGCGACGTCGACGGGCGGGCTGGTGAACAAGAAGTTTGGTCGGTTGGGCGACTCGCCAATCGCCGGCGCTGGGACGTTTGCCGACAACGCGACCTGTGCGGTCTCCTGCACCGGCGTCGGCGAAGATTACATCCGCAATGCGGTCGCCTACGACATCTCCGCCCGCATGCGGTACCGCGATCAGCCGATGGATCAGGCGATCGGCGAGATTCTGGCGGGCGACCCGAATCAGGTTCGTGGTGGGATCATTGCGATCAGTCAGTCGGGACAAATTGAGATGCAGTTCAATACCGAAGGAATGGGGCGAGCGGCGGCGGACTCGACCGGCCGTCACGAGGTTCATCCTGCCGAGTGACTTGGTCCGTGGACGATTCCGTCGGTTCAAACGCTGCCTTGGTCTGGGGCATCATTGCCGCGGATCAGATCACCGGGTTGGTCTAGGTCAGGTGCGGTTGCAGGCGTTGTTCTGGCGGGGGCAACGAAATGGGGTTCCGGAAACGCTTGGAGAGAGAGCATGAAGAATAGAATTCTGTTGGGTGGTTTCGTCTCGATCGCGTTGTGCTGTTGGAACGCGCGGGGGCAGGAGGCATCAACCCAAACGGTCGACAAGACGGATTTCGCTCCAGCCATTGAACGGTTGTCTGCGGCGATCCGCCATGAGTTGGAGATCAAGGAATTGCCCGCGTTTTCGATCGCGTTGGTCGATGACGACCGAACCATCTGGGCGGAAGGGTTTGGACATCAAGACGCCGATGGCAATGTCCCGGCGACGTCCGAAACGGTCTATCGCGTCGGATCGATCTCGAAGCTGTTCACGGACATTGCTGTGATGCAGTTGGTCGAAGCCGGCCGTTTGGACCTGGATGAACCGATTCAGACGTATCTGCCTGACTTCAAGCCGGACAATCCGTTTGAAACGCCAATCACCCTGCGGCAAATGATGTCGCATCGTTCGGGGTTGGTCCGCGAGTCTCCGGTGGGCAACTACTTTGATCCCAGTGAGCCGACGCTTGCGGCGACCGTTTCCAGTTTGAGTCAGACGTCGTTGGTCTACCCTCCGGAAACAAAAACGAAGTACTCCAACGCCGCCATCGCCGTGGTGGGGGCGACGCTCGAGAGTCGATTGGAAACGTCGCATCCCGAGTATGTCCGTGACAGGATCTTGGATCCGTTGGGAATGCAGAACAGCAGTTTTGTGGCAAGTCCGGCGGTGCAGCCCAAGCTTGCTACCGGTTGGATGCGAACCTATGACGGGCGACGTTTCGAAGCGCCCACGTTTCTCCTGGGGACCGGGCCGGCGGGCAACTTGTATTCCAGCGTGTTGGATCTGTCAAAGTTTTTGACCTGTCTGTTTGACGAAGGGAAAGTCGGCGACGGCCAGTTGCTACGGCCAGAGACCTATCACGAGATGACAACCCCGGTGCTGGATGCGGACGGCAAGCCTCAGGATTTCGGAATCGGATTCAGCGTGCAAGAGTTGGATGGGCACACCAAGATCGGCCACGGCGGGGCGGTGTATGGGTTTTCCACGCAACTCGCGGCCCTTCCCGATCGGCGTTTGGGTGTCGTCGCGGCGTGCTCCTTGGACGGCACCAACGGCGTGGTCCGCCGATTGTCGGACTACGCATTGCGTCTGATGATCGCTTCGCAAGACGGAAAACCGCTACCGAAGTACGACAAGACGGGACCGGTGCCATCCGGAAGGGCGGCGGTCATGGTCGGAACCTTTGACGAACCCCAAGGAGATGCCTTCACGCGAATCACGGAGCTGGAGGAAGAGGTGTTCATGCAACGCGGAACGTTTCGTTACCAGTTGCGATCCGATTCAGATGACGGATCCATCGTGACCGATGACGCCGTCGGGTATGGAACCGAGGTCCGGTTGGATACACCCGCGCAATTGATCGTCGCAGAAAAGACGTACCAACGGGCGCCCGATCAACCGCCCGCGGAGATTCCCGAACACTGGCGCGGCTTGATTGGAGAGTACGGCTGGGACCACAACGTCCTTTACATCTTGGAGGATCATGGTCAGCTGTACGCACTGATTGAGTGGTTCTACTACTATCCACTCACACAGGTCGACGACGACACGTACGAGTTTCCCGACTACGGGTTGTATCACGGTGAGGGTTTGAAGTTTCATCGGGACGCTGCCGGCACCGCCACGCATGTGGTTGCTGCGGAGGTGCGTTTCGACCGCCGGGAAGTCGGAACCCGCAATGGGGAAACTTTTAAGATCACACCCGTCGAGCCGATCGACGACCTGCGAGAGGCTGCCCTGGAAGCCTCGCCTCCACCCGAACCGGGCGACTATCGAGAGCCGGATCTGGTGGACCTGACCACGCTTGATCCCTCCATCCATTTGGATATTCGATACGCGACGACCAACAATTTCACGGGTGCCGTTTTCTACAAGCAACCGCGGGCGTTCATGCAGCGTCCGGCCGCCGAAGCCTTGGTGCGAGCCAACGCGCGGCTGAAGTCTCGGGGGCTGGGGTTGTTGGTTCACGACGCCTACCGCCCCTGGCACGTGACCAAAATGTTCTGGGACGCGACGCCGGGACAGTTCAAGGACTTTGTGGCGAATCCCGCGAACGGGTCTCGACACAACCGCGGGTGTGCTGTTGACCTGACCCTGTACGATCTGGAGTCCGGAGATCCGATTGAGATGGTCGCGGGCTATGACGAGTTTTCGCCAAGATCCTTTCCGCTGTATCCCGGCGGCACGTCGCGCCAAAGGTACTTTCGTGATTTGCTGCGTCGGACCATGGAGTCAGAAGGCTTTGACGTGTACGAATTCGAATGGTGGCATTTTGACTATCAGGATTGGAAGCGGTACCGGATCGGGAACTTGACCTTTGAGCAAATTGACGCCTCATCGAAAACGGGCAAGCGATAGAAAACCGATGTCGTTATGGGGGACTTGGTCGTTGGCCAAATCGGCGGCCAATTCGCCAAGCACGCTGGCGAACTTAAATCCATGTCCCGAAAGTCCCGCGATGACCGTAACCTGGGGCGTGTCGGGAAGATGATCCACGATGAAGTGTTCGTCTGGTGTGACCGTGTAATAGCAGCCCAACCAATCGGTCATCCGATCGGTGGTTTCCGGAAGGCAGTGCTTTAGAAAAGATCGACATCGTTGTTGGTCGGCTACGTCGATCTGGTGAGAATCACCAACGAGTGATTCAACGGATTCGCCTCCGCTGTGCCTGGCGACTTTCAGCCCCAGCGAATCTTGAACCGGTGTGCCGTAGAAGTAGCCGTCCGGCGTTTCAAAGAAGTAGCACGGAAAACCGTTATCTTGTCCGTAGCTTGGCTTGGACACCGCATAGTGGTAGACGTGTTTACGTTTGACACGGAGTGCGACGCCGTAGGTTGACAGCCATCGAGAGGCCCACGGCCCCGCGGTGATGACCAGCTTTGCGGTGTGGATGGGGCCGGTTTCGGTTTCGACGATGACGCCTGCACCATCGGTTCGCCAATCGAGCACGCGGCACGCGTATTCCAATTGGGCACCGGCGGCCTGCGCCTGTTTCAGGTGTGCTCGAATGCAGGATTCGACGCGCAAGTAACCCGCATCCTCTTCCAGAACGACCGACCATGCATCGGACCCGGCAAGACCGGGGAATTCCTTTCGCGCATCCTGCATCGTCATCGACTGGATCGCCAGCCCGTATTGCTGGGCACTTTGCAGGACTCCGGGAATGACCACGCCATCCGTTGGACCGATTTCCAGCAAACCGGTTCGATGGAAAAGCTTTTCTGAATCGCCCTCGTCAAGGGCATCCCACAGTTGGTACGCACGTCGCAGCAAAGGCACGTAGCTGGGGTGCTCGAAATAGGCCTGGCGGATAACGCGGGTTCGGCCATGCGAACTTCCCCGCGGATGCGGCGGACGAAATTGGTCCAGTCCCAGCACTTTTTGACCGCGCGCCGCCAAATGAAAGGCCGCGGCGCTGCCGACACCGCCTAAACCGAGCACGATGACATCGTAGGACCGTTTGCAATGCTGGCTCATGCTGTCCTGCTCAGGGCTTGGTGGCTCCGCACTGATGACATACCAAGTAGCCATGTCGGACTTCGGAGTCGCACGCGGCGCAATACCACGGCGTTTCCAATTCGTTGCGACGCCGGGTCAAAAAGCGTCGCGCGGAATTGAACTGTGACGAG
Organism: Roseiconus nitratireducens; assembly: GCF_008629675.1. Lineage (GTDB taxonomy): Bacteria > Planctomycetota > Planctomycetia > Pirellulales > Pirellulaceae > Stieleria > Stieleria nitratireducens. The sequence continues at coordinate 57,466 of NZ_VWOX01000010.1, forward strand.
GGTGCCATCACATGGTGTTCCAGCGATTGACCCTGCTCGGTTGGTTCGGTCGCGGTATACGGCAGTTGGCATGTAAAACAGGTGATTCCCTGGCCCTCTAAGAGTTCGCGAATGTGCGAGGCTTCCCTCCCGGATCGGCAAATCGCAATGGACGCATAACCCGAGGTTGCGTCATCGGGGGAAGAACGCGGCAGGACGATACCGACATCATCAGGTGGTTCCTGGTCGTTCTGATCCGGCGGTGGTGTAGCAGCGGCGGCGAAAGCCGCTTCTACTGCATCGAACTGTCGCCCGCGTCGATGCGAGCACCCTGCGGATTCGCCGGTTTGGGAATCTTGTCTTTCGGGTGATGTCGCAATGATGGAACGGCGTATCCGTCGCCAGATCTCCGCCGGCGTTCTCCGCTGCTCCGACAGACGTCGCAGTTGTTCGTTCAGGCACAGCCGATCGCTGAAGCGGACATCGTCGGGCAAGCAGCGAAGATGTTCACGCAATTTCGATTGCAGCTCCGCAAGCCCGGAGGCGTATGCCTTGAGTGTCTGAACACGCCGATCGGTCTGGTCGCAACCTCGGCGTTGCGTTTCGATCTGATCGTGGATTTGACGCAGGCGTTCACAGATCGCATCGTCCGCCGGAGACTCCGTGCAGGATGCATAGATGGTCAGAATCTCTGGCTCAAGCGACTGTAGAAAATCCTTGAACACCTTGATCGCGCGGTCGTAGTAAGCCCCGTTAAGGCTTTCCAGTTCACAGCATTCGTCCGTCAGATGGTTCAGGTGCCATTCGGACTGTTCAATCGCCAAATCGAGAGCACGGACACGTTTGCTGTGCGAGCGCCAGATGTTTGTCTGGGCGTCGACGCCATGCATCTTCTTCGCGCGTTCGCGGGCCGATTCCAATTCACGAAGACAAAGCCGATAACGCTGCTGTTTTTCTTCGATCAGTTCAGCAAGTCGGCCGGGGGCCTGTGTCAGAAACTCGTAACCGGAGTTCGCTTTCTGGAAGCCGATCAGTTTCGCGACCCAACGGTCCCAGCGTCGCTCGACGCCACCGGCGCGATACTCAGGTGTCCCAAATTTTTGACTCCGAAGGTATTGGAAAAGTTGGCATTGTTCATACGCCGGCAGCTTCTTCCTCGCATCCTGTTGAACTTGCTCTAGCTGGTCCAAGCGACGCTGCATCTCCTGATCAAGTTTTTTGATCTCGGACATGCAGCGACTGACCGCGGGATCGTCACGCATGACCTTTTCGAAGTTCCCGGTTTTGCATGACAAAATCAGTCGCTCGCGATCGAGGGACTTCGTTGCCTCGTCTCGCTGGCGAATCAATTGAGTTCGGGTCTGCCGAGCGCGGTCGATCTGGTCCTGAAGGAATCGCACGCGTTCATTCCGCTCGCGCAAGATCTGGCCGATTTCGTCACGCACCTCCTTCCAGGCATTGGTGACATGTTGCTGTCCGAGTGTGGGAAGGTAATGTCTGGCAAGATTGACAAAAGCGCCCGCGCGTTGTTCCGTCAGTCTCCGCAGGCGACGACTTTGCCGCACGTCGTTGCTGCGCAGATGTTCGATCTGCTGGTGCGCTCGTTGCTTTTCCTTCGCGAGCGTTTGTAACAGGTCCGATGGGGTGGAGGGCACGGTTCGATCGGGCAACAAAGCAAGGATTGCGAATGGCGAAAGACGTGGTGCGGATCGCCATCGGATGACGTTCCACGGATTCGGGTCTTGAAAGTCGTTCCCCTGCGCGAGGGAGTCCCCGAGTGGTTGATCCGTGAGATATCATAAGGGACCACCTCGTGCTGGATGTTGGTTTCTCATGCGCAAACTCTTACCGATCGGTCGTCCTGATGCGTTCATTTCTCTCGCTGGCGTGCTTCATCGGACTTTCCGCAATTAGTAGGGCGCAACCTTCGATGCCTGCGGGGCCTTACGACCGTCCTTCGGGCGACCCTCACCAGAGCCGTTCGACCGTGATCGCAACCGAGGGGATGGTTGCAACCAGCCATCCGTTGGCAGCATCGGTCGGAGTGGACGTCTTGAAGGCAGGTGGAAACGCGGTTGACGCCGCGATCGCGACCAACGCGATGCTCGGATTGGTCGAACCAATGAGCTGCGGGATTGGCGGCGATTTGTTTGTGATCTATTGGGATTCAAAAACTCAAAAACTTTACGGATTGAACGCCAGCGGACGAAGTCCGTACGGGATCAGCCGTGAAGTGTTTGCGCAGCGAGGCCTGACGGAGATTCCCGTCGAGGGCCCGCTGGCCTGGTCGTTGCCCGGGTGCGTCGACGGTTGGTTTGAGCTTCACGGTCGTTTTGGATCCAAACCTTTCTCGGAAATCCTGGGTCCCGCCATCAGCTACGGAAAGCGGGGCTTCCCCGTGACAGAAATCATTGCGGGATACTGGAAGGGGGCGGAAGACGCGTTGGCAAAATACCCCGACTCCGCCAAAACCTTTTTGCTAGATGGCCACGCCCCGTCGGAAGGCGACGTCATGCGCAACGAGAACTTGGCGCGGTCCTACGAACAAATCGCCGAAGGGGGACGAGACGCGTTCTACCGAGGATCGATTGCTGAGCGGATCGTTCGGTTTAGCGAGTCGCATGACGGATTTTTCTCTCTGAAGGACTTTGCCGACCACACGTCCACCTGGGTCGATCCCGTTTCAACAACCTATCGTGGCTACGAGGTCTGGGAACTGCCTCCGAATGGGCAGGGAATTGCAGCGCTGGAAATGCTGAATCTGCTGGGCGGTTACGACATCGCGGCGATGGGGCGACAGAGTGCCCAGTACCTGCACACGCTGGTGGAGGCGAAGAAGCTGGCGTTTGCCGACCGGGCAAAGTTCTATTCGGATCCCGATTTCAACGATTTGCCAGTCCGAGAATTGATTTCACCAGCATACGCTCGGCGGCAGCGCGAACGCATTGATCCGGAGCGAGCGGCGACCGACGTTCCCGCCGGCGATCCTCAGCTTCAGCACGGTGACACGATCTATTTGACGGTGGTCGACAAAGACCGCAATTGTTGCTCATTCATCCAGAGCAATTACTACGGCTTCGGATCCAAGGTGACACCGGGCGATGTTGGATTTGCGCTGCAAAACCGCGGGGCGCTGTTTGCCCTCTCGGACGAGCATTTCAACCGGCTGGAGCCTCACAAGCGGCCGTTTCATACGATCATTCCGGCCATGGTCACCAAGGACGAAAAACCTTGGTTGTGCTTCGGAGTCATGGGCGGGGACATGCAACCGCAGGGCCACGTTCAGGTGCTGGTCAACCTGATCGACTTCGGTTTGAACGTTCAGGCGGCCGGTGACGCCCCACGGATCCGTCACGTCGGGTCCGCGCAGCCCACAGGATCCGAAATGGAGGCCGGTGGCGGCACGGTGAACGTGGAGAGCGGCATTCCGGAAATGGCGATTCGCGGTTTGTTGGCCAAGGGACACCGAGTGGCCCGAGTCGTGGGCGGGTTCGGCGGCTACCAGGCGATTCAAATCGACTGGGAACGAGGCACCCTGCATGGTGCCTCCGAGCCGCGGAAGGACGGTATCGCTCTCGGATACTGAACATCGCGACTTCTGCGGGAATCTACTTAACGTGATCGATCAATCAGCTTCTTCAACCGCCTCGGAAGGAGATTTCGGAGCGACCTCCTCTTCGCGGATAATCACATCGACGTCTGTCTGACTGGTCTGCGTTTCCGGCTTCACGAGTTCATCCTCCGTCAACTGCTCTAGCTTTTGATTGAGTTTGCGTTCAGCCTGGTTGACCATTTCATCGGCCTCCTGTTTGGCATCCCGGACCTCCTGTTCGGCATCGTCGCGAGCGTCGGACAGGATCTCGACCGCTTCATCTTCTGAGTCGGCAATCAATTCCGCGGCGTCCTCGCGAGCCTGTTCCAGTTCTTCCTGGGCGGCTTGAGCCTGCTCGCGGAGCGTCTGGGGCTCTTCCCGGCCACAGCCAGCGGCAAACAGCGAAAAGGAAAGAATCGAACCGGCCATCACGGCCGTTTTTTTGATTTTCATGAAGTGTCCTCTTCGGGTAATGGTCTGCTTTCAGTCGTGCGACTTTATCGTCTAGTAGCGAGCCGGTATCGCTGCCCAGCTACGCTTCGTCCCAGGTCTGTTGGAACCGGATCGCTTCAAGTTCTCCGTCGGGATCGCGAACGATTGCCTTCAGGGCAGGATCGATCAAAGATTCAATCCACTGACCGAAAAACATTTGGGTATTCCAATGGGCGTATCGGTCGAACGCCAGCATGAAAGTTTCTTCGACCAGATCGTTGATTGTAAAACGTTCGCCCAGCATCGCCTGAATCTGTGGGTACCGCTGCACCCATCGTCCGATCCGGTCTCGCAGACTCTCCTCGATCGGATACATGCCTTTACGAAATTGACTGTAGTCGTCCTGTTCGATGGCCCGGGCAATCATCTCACCGTCAAGTCGCTGCTCCGGTTGGACGTTCATCGTCGTCCCGGCGACTTTGCGTGCATGTTCGGGTTCGCCTGACATGGCTTCCTTGTAATGCTTGATGCGACGGACCATCTTTTCAACGCTTGTCTCCATTCCCGCGTGCCAGGAATCGGTCACATCGCCGGTGGCAAACGTCTGTCCGGGAAGGACCAGGGCCAGCTTGGTTTCGTATTGTTTGCTGTGCTTGTTGAACTTGACATTCACGTGCAGCGTCTTGGTGGGGAAGTCCCGGACCAACGGTTCCAGACGGTCGATCTCGAAGGTCATTTGGTCGGTTTCGCGAGTCGACGGCTGAAATCCAGAAACGTCCAAGTCGGTGTTCATGGTGGATTCGGAAAATGACATCAGGCGGCCTCCTGTTTCATCCGGTTTTGAAGCCATTGGGGTCAGCAGCACGGTCACCAACCCCGATCTGACGCAAATTGGGGCAAATGGTGTGCCAGAGCGTGAGGCGGGAACGGGCAAATCGGACCCTCGTTCCCAGGCTCCGGCCTGGGGACGCAGGGGATGCTGGCTCCTGCCAGCTGTTTGCGCGGCGGTGGATGTTTTGCAGTGGCGTTGGGCGGCAGGCGGGAGCCTGTTTTGCAGCGGGTTCCAAGGCGGGAGCCTTGGAACCAGGGGGATACACACAGCAGCGCGAGCTAGACTTCGCTCGCAGAATGACGCTCGTTCCCAGGCTCCGGCCTGGGGACGCACTTGATGCTGGCTCCTGCCAGCTGTTTGCGCGGCGGTTGATGTTCCGCCATGCAGACGCGGGGTGGCAGGCGGGAGCCTGCTTTGCATCGGGTTCCAAGGCGGGAGCCTTGGAACCAGGGGACGCACACAGCAGCGCGAGCTAGACTTCGCTCGCAGAATGACCCTCGTTCCCAGGCTCCGGCCTGGGGACGCACTGAATGCTGGCTCTGCCAGCTGTTTGCGTGGCGGTTGATGTTCCTCCTTGGCGATGCGGGGTAGCAGGCGGGAGCCTGCTTTGCATCGGGTTCCAAGGCGGGAGCCTTGGAACCAGGGGGATACACACAGCAGCGCGAGCGGGACCTCGTTCGCAGAATGAAACTCGTTCCCAGGCTCCGGCCTGGGGGCGGACTGAATGCTGGCTCTGCCAGCTGTTCGCGTGGCGGTTGATATTTCGCCATGCCGGCGCGGGGTGGCAGGCGGGAGCCTGCTTTGCAGCGGGTTCCAAGGCGGGAGCCTTGGAACCAGGGGGATCTGGCGACCGTCGGTGAGCCGCGTGGCGCGAGCCGCGGGTTCTCCTCGCCTCAACCGGCCGCTAGCGCCTTGCCGCTGATCGTACTGCGAATCACGGTGTTTTTGATTGAAAGTGGCACTGTCCAGTTAGTTGGAGGGCGATGTCTGCTGGGCCCACTGCGGCGTACCGAACCAGGCATCCATTTCCTGTCGAAATGGAGCAACGACTGCTTCGGGTTCCAGCAGGTAGCCTCGGTCGCCCGTTTCGACCATCCAGGTGTCCAGGGCTGCACGCAGCCGCGTCAAAGCCGATTGATGCTCCGGTGATTCAGATTTCGCGAGATTGTGGATCTCGTCTGGATCCGTTTCGGTATCGAACAACATTTCGTTTGGGAATGGTTCCATCAGCTCCAAGGGCGGGCCGGAGAGTTTGCCCTGGGCTTTCAATTGCCGCATCAGCGGTTTGACCAGAAAGCATTTCTCTTTGTACCGGTTCAGCGTCTCAAAGCCGGCTCCTGGGGTGTAGTTTCGGATGTAGTGGTACCGCCTGTCGTGGACCGACCTCATCCGGACGACGGTTTCATCGATTCGGTCGCGAGCAGCAAAGGCGAAGGTTCGCTCCGGTCCGGCATCGCGTCCCAAAAAGACTCGGCTCTGCATGCCCAGTGGGGGCGAGATTCCGACCAGCCATAGCGAGGTTGCGGTCAGGTCCAGCAAGCTGACCACGCGTTCGCTGACCGTCCCAGGTGGCTCGCTCTGGCGAAGTCTTTGATAGTTTGGCGCGTCACGAACAATCAGCGGGACGCGCAGTCCCTGGTCGAACGGCCAATGAATCCCGCGGGCGGTCAAGCGTCCGTTGTCGGCGAAGAAAATGACGATGGTGTCATCCGCCATCCCGTCCGCTTCGAGTTGCTCCAAAATCTGCCCGACGCGGATGTCGGCTCCGCTGACGGAATTCAGGTAGCGAGCCCATTCCTGACGCACGATGGGGTGATCCGGATAGTAGGGCGGCGGATCGACGTTGGCTTCGGTTGCGATTTGCGGATGCGTCTTTTCACCCACCCAGGGCACGCGTTCTTTTTCCGCGGACTTGCGGTCGTAGATATCGTACTCCGCTTCGGGCAAGTTGATCTGCGCGTAGAACGGCTGGTGGTCTTTCAGGTCGTCCCAGTTGTCACTGTCGTACAACGCACCTTCGTTGGTGAAATTCAGATCCAGCTTGCCCGTGCCGACCGTTTGACCGCCGAGCTTGGTGACGTTTGCGGTGAAGTAGCCGGCATCCTTTAGACGATGCGTCAGCGGGCGGATTCCCGGTGGCAGTCGGAAACCATCCTCGCGGTGAGACCGCATGTTGTGCGTATCGGTGGTTGTCTGGTACATGCCCAGCATGAAGCAAGATCGGCTGGGCGCGCACACCGGGGACGTCGCGAAGGCATTGTTGTAGCGAACGCCGCGCTGTGCCAAAGCGTCCAAATGCGGCGTCGCTACGTTCGCTTGTCCGTAGCAGCCGAGATCGGTCGAAAAATTCTCGCCAACGATCCACAACAAGTTCGGCGGACGTTCCGCCGCGGACGACGGGGCGGGGGCCGCGGCAGTCAGGCTTGCGATCAGCGCGGGGAACAACCACGCGCGGAAACGTTTTGGTGGGATCATCGATCGGCACAACGTCGAAAGGAGATGAGTGGGGAACGGAGGGCGCGACCGAAAAGGTCGCCGTTCAAGGATTGGTCAATCGATGGACCATTCCGATCAGCGCGGCAGCGTCGATCGGCTTGCTCAGGTAATCATTGCAACCGCTTTCGAGGCAACGGTGCATATCACCCTGCATCGCATCCGCGGTCAGGGCGATGATGGGATGCTTGTAACCGAGTGCACGCAATTGCCGTGTCGTCTGGTAGCCGTCCAGGTTGGGCATCTGCATGTCCAACAAGATCAGATCGGGCAAGTCGCCGCTCGAAAGCCGCTGACCAATGTAGTTGACCGCGACCTGTCCGTCTTCGGCTTCGTCGACGGTGGCACCGGCGCCGGTCAGCAGCCGTTTGCTGAGAAAGCGAATGTCACGGCGATCGTCGACGACGAGCACGCGGCAATTCAAGCGGGGTGGTTCAGCCGGTTTCTGGGGTCCGGAGTCCGGCCGCTCCGGCGGACGGACCAGCGATACATCTTGCAGCGGCGTGGTGGCGATGGTGACGCGGAATCGGCTGCCGCGTCCGGGTTCACTTTCGACGGTGATGTTTCCGCCAAGCATGCCGGCCAATCGCTGGCTGATCGCCAGGCCCAATCCGGTGCCCCCAAAATCGCGGCTAACGCTGGCGTCGCCCTGAGAAAACGTCTGGAAGAGCTTCTTTTGCTGTTCCTCCGTGATTCCAATCCCGGTGTCGATGACGTCGAACGTCAATTCGGACAGCTCCTCCTGACGGTGCTCAATCCGTAGCGTGACACTCCCCTTGCGGGTGAATTTGATGGCGTTCCCGAGCAAGTTGATCAGGATTTGTTTCAGCCGTTTCGGGTCCGTCTGGATGACTTCGGGGATGCGGCCGTCGTAGTGCACGTGCAATTCCAGGTCGTTTTCGCCGGCACGCACCTCCATGATCGTTCGGACATCCTCGATCAGACGCGCCAGGCTGAATCGTTGAGTGTGGATCTCAAACTTCCCGGCTTCGATTTTTGACAGGTCCAGGATGTCGTTGATGATGTCCAGCAGGAATTCGCCGTTCCGCCGGATGGTCGAAAGATATCCGTCACGCTCCGAATCGTCGCAGTCCCGGAGCAAATCGGCGTAGCCAATGATGGCGGTCATGGGGGTGCGGATTTCATGGCTCATGTTGGCCAGAAACGCGCTCTTGGATTCGTTGGCTGCCTCGGCCAAGCGTCGCGCTTGCTCGAGGGAACGCTCGAAGTCGCGTTGCGGGGTGATGTCCAGTCCTGTGCCGATGATTTGGGTCGGACGACGATTGTCTCCGGTCCCAGAGAACAGCGTTTTGGTTTGAACCCGAACCCAGCGGACCTCTCCGTCGGGACGAATGATTCGGTGATCCAAGGTCGACGCTTGGGAGAGATTTCCCGCTAACAGGTTCTGGAAATGCTGTCGGCAGAGTTCGACATCGTCGGGGTGCACCACATCGGGCGTATCACCGGGACGGAACTGGATCGCGGCATCCTCCGCATAGCCGAGAATGCGTTTCATCTCGGGCGAGAACGAGACCGTCTGTTTGCGCAAGTCGATGTGCAGCATGCCGAACCCGGCGGCTTTGGCGGCCACACGGAGGCGTTGTTCACTCAGGCGCAGTTCGCGTTCCTGTTGCTTCCGTTCGGAGATATCCAGTTCCACACCGATCATGCGGCGTGAAGATTCGCCGTCCGGTTCGCTGAGATGTCCCAACGAGATCACCCACCGGTATCGTTTCGACGTTCGGCGGATGCGATATTCGCAGCGATACGGGATCTCTTGGCTGGCCGACTGGCGCATCGTTTCTTCGACGCGATCGCGATCTTCCGGATGCACCAGATTGAGAAACTGATCCAGTCCGTTCAGAGTCGTGATTGCCTCGAGCCCCGCCTGCTCACTGGCGACCCCGGACCACGACAATTTGTCGTCGTCGACCATCCAGTGCCACAACCGCAGCTCCGCGGCGCTCAGGGCCAATCGCAGACGTTCTTCACTGGCGACGATGCGTCTTTCGAATTCCTTTTGCTCGGTGATGTCCCAATTCAGACCGTGCATCCGCAAGATGCGACCCTGGTCGTCCCGGATCAAGTCACCCACACCCGCCAGCCAGCGGACTTCGCCGTCGGGGCGAATGATTCGGAATTCGTGGTTGTAGGCATCATCGCCTCGGGTGGCCTTTTCCCAGACAGCCTTGAGCTCGGCCAGGTCATCCGGATGAACACTGGCGAAGAACTGTTCCGACGACGCGGTCGTGTCGCGCGAGATCCCCAGCAGGTCGTACAGCATCGGTTCCCAATAACTGCGTTCCTGACTCCACTCCCACGCCGCCATCCCGCCGGCACGCAATGCCATCGACGCGCGGCGTTCGTTTTCGGCAAGCTTTTCTTCACTCGCTTTGCGGGCGTCGATGTCAACGCCGGAAGGAATCACGTGGGTGACCACACCGTCGTTGTCTCGGACCGGGACCATCATGAAGTCAATGGTCATCCGAACATCGTTCGCCATCCGGACGACGGCGTCATAGCGGACGACTTCGCCTTGCACGGCGCGGAAGAACGCTTGCTTCATCTCTCCGGCTACCGCGGCGTCGTAGTTCCACCACGGCGTGTCCCAGAACTTCTTTCCGATCACCGTTTCGCGATCCACCCCGCCGACCTGCAAGGCCGCCGCATTGGCTTCCAGCAACGTGCCCTTGGTGTCGAGCACACCGACGAATCCCATGATGTTGTCAATCACGCGACGCAGGTCGCCTTCGCGATCGGCAAGTTCCAGCTCCCATCGCTTGCGGTCGGTGATGTCGCTGTTCATGCCGATCCAGCGCAGAACGGTTCCGTCCGGGTCGCGTTGGGCGATCGCGCGGACCTGAGTCCAACGCCACACCCCGGAATGGTGCCAAAGCCGATAGTCAACCGAAAACGGCTCGATACTGGCGACCGCTTTCCGCCAGGCATTGAATGTTCGGTCTCGGTCTTCAGGGTGAATCGCATTGATCCAACCCTTGCCTTTCCACTGCTCGAACGTTTGACCGGTGAAGGCCCGCCAGCTGGGTGAATCCTCGATCACGTCACCATCCGCGTCGGTCATCCAGACGATTTGCGCGGACGCTTTGACGAGCAACTGGAAAAGTTCTTCGCGACGCCGCAGTTCGGTCACGTCGGTGAAGGTCAGGACGACGCCGTCGCGGCGGCCGGTTCGCGTCTTGTACGGCATCACCCGGCGGATGTACGTTCGGCCCGAATCGGCCGTCAGCGTTTGTTCGACACGTTCAGATTCCCCCAGCTCCGCCAATTCGGGCAACGGGGGCATGTGCTGGACCAGCGGGACGAAGCGGGACAGCGGGCGTCCGATGTCGGTCGGGATCAGGTCGTAGATGGCCGTGGCCGCGGGGGTGAAACTGCGAATGCGGTATTGATCGTCCAGGAAAATGGTGGCGACCTGCGTGCTGCGGAGCAGGTTTTCCAAGTCGTCGTTGGCCCGAGACACCGCCTCGCTCGCCGACCTCATTTCCTCCTTGGACGTTTCCAATTCCTCATTCGCCGATTGCAGTTCCTCGTTCATCGACAGCAGTTCTTCGTTGGAAGATTTCAGCTCCTCATTGGCTGCTTCCATTTCCTGCATCGTCTTTTCCAGGTCGGCGCGAACCGTGTCCAACTCGCGCTCCATCTGTTCGACGACCGCGTTGTTCGATGCGGCATCACGACCGGTTGCCGCATCGGAAGAGGTGGACGTCGATGCATCGATCGGCAACCCGACATCGTGGAACACCACCAGAAACAGCGGTTCCTCCTGTCCCAGCCCGGGCATGGGCTGAACCGTCAACATTACCCGTTGGATCTGATTTCCGACGCGAATCGACAGGTTGTCATGCTGGACGCGGCGAAGTTTCCGTTTGGCGTCCAGAATTGCCGCCCTCAGTCCGATTCGTAGCCCTTCGCTGGCCATCCGCGTGATGTTGTTCTCATAGGGTCCGGCGCTGACCGTCAGGTACTTCTGCATGTTGGCCGATGCATTGAGCACCTGGCCGGACTCGTCGACCACGACGGACTTCGGAGCAAATTCATCAAGGACGATTTTTTGCCGAATCTCGGTCAAGTCGGTCGCATCGGTGTCCGCCAGCTGTGGGGCCGACGATAGGCCGCTCGCCGGCGGACGAAACTTCATCGCAGCCGCCGAGCCCACCGCGGTTCCTTTGCGTTGCGAGATGCGGTGCGCCGCGTTGATCGGACGAAAGAGCTCGGCGTGTGAGGCGACATTCTCACTTGGCCCCAGGAACAGATAGCCGCCCGGCAGCAGGGAGAAGTGAAACAGCGGCATCAGCTTGTTCTGCAGATGCCGGCCCAAGTAGATCAGCAGGTTCCGACAGGAGATCAGGTCCAACCGAGAAAACGGAGGGTCGCTGATCAGGTTGTGCGACGAAAACAGCACCTTCTCTCGCACTTCTTTGCGAATCTGGTAGCGGTTGCCACGGCGGACAAAGAATCGTTCCAGCCGATCCGGGCTGACATCGTCTTCGATTCCGATCGGGTAGATCCCCTGGCGGGCATGCTGCAACGCTCGTTCATCGATGTCCGAAGCGAAGATTTGGAAATCGACCGAGACATCGTCACTGTCACGGTGCTCCTGGCACAGCATTGCGATCGAATACGCTTCCTCACCGCTCGCGCAGCCGGGGATCCAGATGCGGACGGTTTCGTCGACGTCCTTGTCGGCGAACAGTTTTGGGACCACATCGCGGGCGAGCACCTGGAAGGCATCCGGATCGCGAAAGAATGCGGTGACTCCGATCAGCAGTTCGCGAAACAGATTCTGAGTCTCGTCCGCACTGTCCTGCAATCGTTCCACATATTCATCGACACCGGCGACCTTCAACATTTGCATCCGTCGCTGGATGCGCCGGCACAGGGTGTTGGGTTTGTAGTGCTGGAAGTTGTGCTCCGTCGCCTTCAGCAGGGCGTCAGTGATCGCCGGCAAGCACTCTTTCAGGTCGGACTGCAACTTTCCATCGGTGTGGTCACGTTGCAGCTCGCTGAGATGCTGTTGAAAGGATTGCAGTTCACGCGCGATTTCGGCTGGTGAAAGCACGTGATCTGCCACCCCGGTCGTCGCCGCGCTCCGTGGCATGCTGCTGTACTTGGCAGTGTCTGCAGCTTGAGCAAACGTCAGCCCCCCGGCATCGCTAATCGACTTCAGACCCACCGTCCCGTCGCTGCCGGTGCCCGAGAGAATGATTCCGACCGCTCGACCGCCCTGGTCTTCGGCGAGCGATTGAAAAAAATGATCGATCGAAGGACTGGGTGACTGCGCCGCCCGGATGCCCGTGACGTGCGCCGTGCCTTCGGCAACTTCCAGCTGTGTTCCGGGCGCGGCCACGTACAGATGCCCCGCATGCAGCTGAGTCGACTCGGTCAACTCCACCACTTCCAGCGACGTTTTGGGCTGCAGCAGCGAAACGAGCAGCGTCGGTCGGCCGGGATCCAGGTGCTGGACGAAGACAAATGCCATCGATTCGCCTTGATCCAGCGAATCCAAAAACTCCAGCAAAGCTTCCAATCCACCTGCCGAAGCCCCGATGCCCACCACCAGCGGGGCCGTTTCGGTACGAATCGGATCAAGAACGGGGGCATCCCGATCCATGCAGAGATCTCTCCAAAAGGAGTCGTGGATGGACGATGAACGGTCGGTCGGATTCAGGCCGCAAGGTGGGCTGAAGGAACGGTTTGAACAAGGTTCCAACCGCTCTGGACGTTCCCGCGACCACCTCACCGTATCTTAACCGTCCGAAACGCTTTTGTGATGGGGCCGGTGGACGGCCGCCGGGGGGCTGGAGTAAAGATTGTGGGTGACCGACAAGCGACGCGGCCGAACGGCTGTCCGGGCGAAATTGCCCAAACGCAGCTTCGGTTCCCCATCAGGCAGGACCCTCCTGGCGCGTGTGACAACCGCCCCGAGACCCCGCGCCAACTCTCCGGCACGGCAACAACCGCAAGTGGCGGAAAGGCGTCACACCAGCTGGCCGTTTTTTTGCGGTCGCCTGTGAGTGGTGCAGCGTGCGTGGGCTCTGCCGCAACGCGGACGTAAGCGGCGTTCGACCGAAACCAGGTAGCCAGGCTCGCCAGGACGCGACTCTCCGCCGTCGAACGACGGCGGGCTCGGAAACGGCTTCGGACATTGCCCCGATCCGTCACCGCCCTGATCCTTCACTGTCTGGCTGCTTCACTGTCCAGTCGCGTCACAGTCCAGTCGCTTCACAGCCGTCGTTTCCGCGATCGTGGCAGTGACGCAACGCGATTCGCCGATGTTTCAGATGAACATCGATTGGAACGTCAGCCAGCGGGCCGTCAGCAACGTCAAAATCAGGCAACACCACCAGGCGGCGCGTTGGGCGATGGGCAAATGGTGCAACCGATACAGCAATCCGATCGAGGTCGCGGTAATACAGACCTTGAACAGGATCAGGTGGGACGGATTCGTGATGATCTGGTTCCCCAGCGGATTCAGCTCTCGCATCATTCCGGTCTGGTGGGCGGTCAGCGTCCAGATCAAATCGATAGCCGAGAGCAATGCAATGATGCCCAGCGAACGCACCACATTGGTCTTCGTCAGCAAGGCCGCTTCGGGCGTTTGGTTGTGCAGGGACATGGGCGAACTGGAAAGCAAGTGACCGAACGCCAAAACCACGATCAAGATCGCGAAGGTGGTCAGGGGAAACGCGATCCGGTCGCTCCAAATCAACGAAGCCGACTGGTGCTCGTTGGAGACTTCGGCGGCCATCTGAAGCTGGACCTGCTTTTCGGCGCGAGCCAAGAACTCCGCGGTGGGTTCGAATTCGTCGATCAGGTGCATCCAGGTTTCCCGATCCGCCTCGCGGACCAATTCCGGCGGGCAGATGGCGTCGGCAATGCGTCGGCTGGAAGGCTGGCAAAGCACTTGCAACAGGGAGTGGTCGCCCACCGACGGGTCAAGGATCAACGGAGGACTGCCGCTGCGCAGAATGACGGTGCCGCCGTGTTGAATATTTGCCAAATCGCGAGAAAACATCATCATCGGCGAACGTTCGGGAAACCGTGACATCCGGGGCCCACGCCACATCGGCCGTCTTCGAAACTCCGAGTGTTCGGCCATCCCGGTCAATCGGACTTCGTAGTCCGACAGGTCAAGCTGTTCGGCGGTGATCTCCACATCGTTGACTCGGACCAGGTCGCGATCACGTTCAATCGTGTACGGCGGAGCGACGTACACGCCGTCGATGAAGAAGTAACCGCTGTAGGAAACCGCCGCTTCGCTCGGTGTGGGTTTTCCCAGCAACACCATCGACATCGGGCGTGATTGCTGGGCATCAGCGGTGCCCATCATCAGGCCGCAAAACACCACCAATCCAGAAAACGCTTTTGAAAGTTGGAGCACCGTTGGAAAGCCGAGAGAGGTCCTGGGGGGCATGGTTCATCCTCGAGGTCGTGGTCGCGATTCTGGGACAGTGACCGATGGCAAAGCGACCGAAGATGAAACCTGGAGCCCCGCGCGGAGTTTCGGTGGGACATTCTCCCGGGGGCCAGTTTTTTGGCAAAAAAGAAATTGCGGCGTCGAAAGGAACCGCCGGCGTCGGACGGTCGACGTGCGGGAGGATATCACGCCGTTGTGGAGCACTCCGAAGCCGTTGCGGAGGCTTCGTGCGCGGGGACTCCCGCCACCTGACGCAATTGGAGCGTGTCGATGACCTGTTCGTTGGCCAAGGCGTTGGTGATCACCACCAGCCAGGTTCCCGCCCGGCACCATCCGCGACGGCTGAGGTACTCCAACGCGTCCAGGATCGTTGCCTCGGGGTCGTCGGAGAACTGCATCAGGAACGGCTCAACACCCCAGGGCAACATCAGCTGATGAAAGACGGATTCCACATCGGTGAACGCGTAGATGGGGACGCCACGCGGGCGGAGGGCGCCAAGCACATAGGCGAGGAACCCGCTCCGCGTGAATACGACGATGCCGGATTCGCCCAGTTCTTGCGCGAGCACGGCCGCCGAGCGAAGCATCTTGGCCTTCGGCTCCTTCAACCGAATGTTCTGGTTCAAATCGGCGCTGATCGAGGGTTCGGTGCTGCCGATGATCCGTTTGAGCACCTCGACGGATTCCAGCGGGTAATTGCCGGTGGTTGTTTCGCCCGACAGCATCACCGCATCCGCCTGCTCCCGGACGGCGTTGCAAACGTCAGAGATTTCGGCTCGAGTCGGCATCGGCGAGTCGATCATCGACTCCAACAAGTGGGTAGCGATGATGACCGGTTTTCCTTCGGCCTGGCAGGCACGTACCAACTCGGTTTGGACCAGGGGCAAGCGGTCGTAGTCGATTTCGATCCCCAGGTCGCCGCGGGCAACCATGATCGCGTCGGCGGCGTGAATGATGGGCCGCATGTTGCGGACGCCCGCCTGGTCTTCGATTTTGGCAATGATTCTGGCCTGGCTGCCCAACTGGTCCAGCAATTCACGCAATTCGTCAACGTCGCTCGCCTGGCGAACAAATGACAAGGCAACGAAATCGATTCCCGCGGCGACACCGGCCCGCAAATCTTTCTCGTCCTTGGCCGTCAGCGCCGGCAACCTGACCTGCACGCCGGGCAGGTTGATGTGGCGACGCGAACCCAACCGGCCGGGTGTGATCACTTGGCAGATGACGCGGTGGGAATCGGCTTCTAACACCCGCAGACGAATCAAACCGCTGTCGACCAAGACGGTATTGCCGACCTGGACATCTTCCGGCAAGCCGGGATAGTTGACCGAGACGCACCATCGCTTGCGACCCGACTCCGTTTCCGAGTCGATGGCCGGAACTCCGTCGACGTAGAATTCCAGCAAGTCGCCTTCATTCAGGTCGATCGGCGTCTCCACCGGACCGGTGCGGATCTCCGGCCCCTTCACGTCCATCATCACCGCGACGTGGCGGCCGACCTGCTGGGAGACATCGCGGATTCGCCCCACCGTTTCCCGGACCCACTCGGGCGTGGCATGAGCCATGTTCAATCGCATCAGGTCGACGCCCAGGCGAATCAGTTCCGCCAAGCGTTCGGGAGACTCGGTCGCCGGACCTAGCGTGGCGACGATTTTCGTGTGACGATAAGTGGACGCGGAGTTTTCGCCGGAAATGATTTCGGTCATTGGGACCCGCCTGATGGGTGAAAGATTATGGCTGCGGTGGGCATCATGGGTGCGAGCCAACGTCCTGTCGATTGTGCCCCCGCTCCAACGGATTCACGTCCAGAGAATTCAGGAATCGCCGAGCAGGCAGTGCCCAGAAAACGGGAAAGGCTGACCAACAAATGCGCAATCTCACCAGTTCCGCAGCGTCGGGTCGCCGGATCGTCGACGTCCACCTTCTCCCAATGGGCTGCAGCATTCAACGGGAAAGTCGGTGTCTGACCGGGGCCGCGCGACGGCCAACGTGGGTCGGATCGCAAATTCCTTCGAGCTCGAATGCAGCCTCCGTACCAAACGCATCTGAACGGCCAAGATTGCCGTCCTTGGCGGCTCCAATTGGTAAGGGCATGCATCGATTCTGCACGGTGTTGCTGGCGATTCTGTGTTTGCTGTCCAACGGATGCGACCGTTCGCTCCATACCACGGCCCCCGCCCCCACCACGGCCCCCTTGAACTTGGCTGTTTCGGCCAATCTGCAACTCGCCATGCAAGACATGGAGGCCCGTTTCGAACGACAGTGTCCCGACATCGACTTGCGGATCACCTACGGAGCATCGGGAAGTTTCTTCGCGCAATGTTGCCAGGGGGCTCCCTTCGACGTCTTCGTTTCCGCCGATACCCGTTACCCGCGCGAACTGGTTCGACGGAGACTTGCTTCGGAGACGTCCTTTGTCGTGTATGCCCAGGGGCGATTGATGCTTTGGACACCGCCCGTTGAGTCTGGTCGCGTCGGTGAACATGCGGCCGGCGATCGTGGGTTGGAGCGATTGGTCGGGGACGCATTCGGCCGGATTGCTATCGCCAATCCGCGGCTGGCCCCCTACGGTCGCGCCGCGGAAGAAGCTTTGAAGGCCGCCGGCGTCCATCCGCAGGTGAAGGATAAACTGGTGATTGGAGAAAGCGTCACGCAGGCGGCGCACTTCGCCGCGACGGGATCGGCCGACGCCGCCTTGATCGCTCGTTCGCTGTTGGAAACCCCAGCGCTTGCCAGGGGAAACCATTGGCAAGTTCCCGAAAGTCTGCACGCACCGATTCTGCAAGCCGCGGTCGTCTTGGACCGTTGCCGTTGTCGACCGGCTGCAGCCAGGTTTTGCGATTTTTTGACCGGCACGGTGGGGCAATCCATTCTGATGCGACACGGCTATTCCCTACCAAATGATGCTTCGTGAGCAGTGCGGCTTTCTGGTTGACAGGTCGATTGGCGGTTGCGACCACCGTCATCTTGTTCGTCGTCGGGCTGCCGCTGGCGTATTGGTTGGCCACGACGCGGCGACGCTTTCGCGGTCTGGTTGAAGCTGTGGTGACACTGCCTCTGGTCCTTCCACCCACAGTGCTCGGGTTCTACCTGCTGCTGTGGACCGGGCCGGACAGTTGGATCGGGTCGGTTTACGGACGAGTCACGGGGCAAACCTTGCCGTTCACGTTTGCCGGAATCCTGCTGGGGAGTGTGCTGTTCAATCTGCCGTTCGCGGTCCGTCCGTTCGCCTCCGCGATGCAAGCGGTCGATCGAACGCTGATGGAGGCGTCTTGGTGTTTGGGACAATCCCGATGGAAGACGTTCTGGCGCGTGGTCTTTCCGTTGGCCTGGCCGGGCATCCTGACGGGCTTGGTCCTGACATTCGCGCACACCGTTGGTGAGTTCGGTGTCGTGCTGATGGTTGGAGGCAACATCCCGGGTGTGACTCGGACGCTGTCGGTGGCGATCTACGATGACGTGCAGGCGTTGGACTACGCCTCCGCGGGAAGAACCTCGGTCTGGCTGGTTGTCGGATGTTTCGCGCTGCTAGCCCTGGTGCAGTGGATCTCGGGACGGAGGACGAAACGGTGAGCGACCTGCTCGTTGCCGACTTCCAGAAACGGTTTCAAGGAGTCCCGCCGATCCATGCGGAACTGTCATTGCCATGCAATTCATTTGGCATCACGGTTCTTTTTGGCCCCTCGGGGTGTGGCAAAAGCACCGTGCTGAGATGCCTGGCAGGGCTGGAGCGGCCGGAATCGGGCCGCATCCTGTTTGCTGACCAGCCTTGGTTGGATACGCAGCGTGGCATCTGTCTTCGGCCGCAACAACGCGACATCGGTTTCTGTTTTCAACAGGACGCTCTGTTCCCGCACTTGAATGTTCGCAAAAACGTGGGCTTCGGAGTGACCTCTTCCATGCCGGAGCGACGCGAAGTGGTCGATCGGGCGTTGGAGCAGTTTGCGTTGGCTGATGTGGGAGATCGTTTGCCGCATCAGCTTTCCGGTGGCCAGCAGCAGCGTGTGGCCTTGGCCCGGGCTCTGGTGCGCCGTCCCCGTCTGTTGCTGTTGGACGAACCGCTGTCCGCCTTGGACGCGAACCTGAGGGACCGGCTGCGTCCGGCCCTGCGAAGAATGTTGGCGGGATTTGGCATCCCGGTCGTGATGGTGACTCATGACCGAGTCGAGGCCATGTCGCTGGCCGATGAGATCGTGGTGATGCGCGGCGGGCGGATCGAACAACGCGGTTCGGTGGACGAAGTTTTCACGCGGCCTCGGGATCGAACGGTTGCCCAGATCGTCGGTATCGAAACCATTGAAACGGGAGTGATCCGCGAACTCGCCAACGGGATCGCCACGGTCGAGGTGCACGGGGTGTGTCTGCAGGCGGTTTCGCCGCGTGAGTCAACCAGGATGGTTCATGTGTGCATCAAGGGAGAAGACGTCACCCTGCAGCGCGGCCGCGACGGGTCAGGAGAGTCCGCGGGCGCCGTCAGCAGCCGCAACCGGTTGTCAGGCACCGTGACGGCGGTCACTCCGGAAGGCCCGCTGGTTCGGGTAGCGCTCGATTGTGGAATCCGACTGACGTCCTTGGTGACTCGTCCGGCTTGCGAAGAACTCGCTTTGCAGGTTGGCGACCCAGTAACCGCTTGGATCAAGGCGTCGGCAATCCACCTGATTCCGCTGCCGGATTCCTCGGTCGACTGACCAGAGCGATTTTAGTGGACTGATAACAGAACCCGACCACCGAAGCGGGCTGGTCGACGGTCGCCACACGGCCCTACGCGTTCAGCTCGTCAATCTGCTCATTCAACGTCAGCAGATCGTAGATGAAGCCGATCCCGAACAAGCCTCCGGTCAGCAAGAATAAGACGCCGGTGAAGACCTTGCCCATGTACAGTCGGTGGGCACCGAACAATCCCAAAAAGGTGTGGAGCCCCCAGGCGATGTTGTAGTCGATCGGTCCGATGCGGTACCGCCGCGAAGCCTCCTCGGCCATCGACGGAATCAGGAACAGGTCGACAATCCATCCGATCAGCAGCAACCCGCCGGTGAAGAACCAGATGGCACCACTGATGGGACGTCCCAGGTAAAACCGGTGGGCGCCAAAGATGCCCAGGATCCAATACAGGTACGCAATCACCGCCGGGTGCGTGGGAGCGGCTTCGTAGTAATCGTATTGGTGCTGGGTGGACGTGGGCGAATAGGCGGTCGACGTCATGGTGAATCAGTTGATTCGAGAAACATGAATATGGAAGGGAAAGGAGATCCCGGATGGAGCTCCCGACAAAATCGGCAGCCTTCGGCACTCCGTCACTGTCTAGTCGCAAAACCGATGCCAAGCTTGGCGGCAGAAATTGAGTTTTCGGGCAAAAAATGCACTTCCTCGTTCCCAGGCTCCGGCCTGGGAACGCCCTGTCCTGCTGGCTCTCGCCAGCTGTTTGCTCGGCGGGTGATGTTGGGCCGAACCGGTGCGGGGCGGCAGGCGCGAGCCTGCATTGCAGTGGGTTCCAAGGTGGGAGCCTTGGAATCAGGGGGGCGCGGTAGGAGTCCTACCTCGTTCCCAGGCTCCGGCCTGGGAACGCCCTGTCTTGCTGGCTCCTGCCAGCTGTTTGCTTGGCGGGTGACGTTTGGCCGAAACGGTGCGGGGCGGCAGGCGGGAGCCTGCATTGCAGTGGGTTCCAAGGCGGGAGCCTTGGAACCAGGGGGTCGCGGTAGAAGTCCTACCTCGTTCCCAGGCTCCGTCCTGGGAACGCCCTGTCCTGCTGGCTCTCGCCAGCTGTTTGCTTGGCGGGTGATGTTTGGCCGAAACGGTGCGGGGCGGCAAGCGCGAGCCTGCTTTGCAGTGGGTTCCAAGGCGGGAGCCTTGGAACCAGGGGGGCGCGGTAGGAGTCCTACCTCGTTCCCAGGCTCCGTCCTGGGAACGCCCTGTCCTGCTGGCTCTCGCCAGCTGTTTGCGCGGCGGGTGATGTTTGGCCGAAACGGTGCGGGGCGGCAGGGTTCGGGGGCGGATCGCTCGAGTTGCCTGTCGTCAACCGTGGCGCAGGCCTTCGCCCGTGCAGCCAATTGCCTGTTTCTGCTAGGATACGCCGCTTGAATTTCTCCCCCCCTTGCCCCCATGACCAGCGAGCACCGATGAGCGAACAGGCGGGATCCGCGACCTTTGTGATCCCCACGATGGACGAGCAGGAGACCGTTGCCGCGCTGGTGGAACAAATTGATGAGGTCTGTGGAAGCATCGGTCTGCGGCACGACATCGTGTTCATCGATGACGGTTCAACCGACCAGACCTGGAATCGGATCGAGTCCCTGGCAAACCAGAATCCGCATGTGAGCGGGATTCGATTTCGCCGCAATTTTGGCAAAGCCGCGGCGTTGTCCGCGGGCTTTGCCGAAGCCACCGGGGACGTGGTGTTCACGATGGACGCCGATCTGCAAGACGATCCGGTGGAAATCCCCAAGTTCCTGGCGAAGCTGGACGAAGGGTTCGACGTGGTCAGTGGCTGGAAACAAAAACGCAAAGACGCGTTGGACAAGACGCTGCCCAGCAAGGTGTTCAACCGGTTGGTCAGCGCGATGACGGGCGTGCATCTGAACGATCACAATTGCGGATTCAAGGCGTACCGGTCCGAGGTCACGCGGGACGTCACGCTTTACGGTGAGCGTCATCGTTTCGTGCCGGTCCTGGCTGCCGCTCGGGGCTGGCGGATCGCCGAAGTGCCGGTGGTGCATCACGCTCGCGAATTCGGCCAGTCCAAGTACGGGGTGTCGCGTCTGGCCAAAGGATTTCTGGACCTGCTGTCGATCTTTTTCCTGACCACCTTCGGGGCGCGCCCGTTCCATTTCGTGGGCGCGATCGGACTGTTGTTTTTCGTCAGCGGCGGCGTCGGCATGATCTATCTGTCCGTCATGTGGATCCTGTCGCGGGCCGTCGATTCATTGGAAGTCGTTCACCTGCACAGTTCGGCCTTGTTCTACTACTGCATCACGGCCCTGTTGTTGGGAGCCCAAATGTTTCTGGCGGGTTTGCTCGCCGAGCTGATCGTGTCGTTGTCCAATCAAGTCAAACAACCCTACAGCATCGCTGAGAGGACGGGCGGTGGCCCGCCGGCACCGAGCAGGCCGAGGTCGGCAGAGGAGTCGGAGGCATGAAGGAGTCGGTCGGGCAGGAGAGCCCTTGGGGCGTGTACACGTTGCTGATCGTGATCGCTCTGTCGGTCGTTTCCGGGCGGATCGCGGTGGTGATTAGCCGGGAAGGCGACACCGCCTTTCTGAGCGCCAACGATCGATCGCG
Organism: Roseiconus nitratireducens; assembly: GCF_008629675.1. GTDB lineage: Bacteria > Planctomycetota > Planctomycetia > Pirellulales > Pirellulaceae > Stieleria > Stieleria nitratireducens. Next base: position 79,507 of record NZ_VWOX01000010.1, read on the forward strand.
GTGGTGCACCATTGCGGCGCTGGTCGAACACGGCACCTATGTCATCGATCCGTATCTGAATCGTCGCGGGGCGAAAGCCAATCGTCGTCCGTGGGCCACCATCGACCTGGTGCGTCACCGCGGACGGGACGGAAAGATGCACTACTACAGCAGCAAGCCGCCACTGCTTCCGACCATGATCGCCGGCGTGTACTGGGGTGTGACGCGAACCATGGGGATGTGGCTGAGCGATCAGCCGATCTATCTGGGAAGGGTCATCCTGTGGCTGGTGAACGTGCCAACCTTGGCCGTGTTCTTGCTGGCCACCATCGCCGCCTTGGATCGCGTCATGGAGGACCGCTGGGCCAAGTGGTTTCTCGCCGCGGCGACGTGCTTTGGGACCATGCTGCTGCCGTTTTCCATCGCTCTGAACAATCACCTGCCGGCTGCCGCGTCCATGGCGATGGTGCTGTGGATTTTTGTTCGGTCTTTTGAGCAACCGACGACGACGCTCTGGTGGTTCCTGGCCGGACTGGCCGGCGGTTTCACCGCGGCCAATGAGTTGCCCGCTTTGTCGATGACGGTTTTTTGGGCGGGCCTGTTCTTGTTGGTGCGGCGCGACGCGTTGATCGGATACAGCGCTGGGGTGTTGGTCGTCGCCGTCGCCTTCTTTGCGACCAACTGGATCGCCCACGAGAGTCTCCGTCCGCCCTACATGCATCGAGGCGACGGTCAGCGGATCGCGACGTTGGCACCTGCCGAGGACGGAGAACCGCCGACCGCACCGCAAGTTTTGAAGCCACTGATCGACGCCAACTTGGCGCAGCCGGATTCCCAGGTCTCCTTGCAGCCGTCACGTCGTCAAGATCGATTGCGGGTGGTGATCGGAGATTCGCTGCAAGTCGGGCTATCGCGCGTCGCGGAGGGCCAATGGGAACTGCATCACTGGGACGACTGGTATGACTACCCTTCCAGCTATTGGGTGGAAGGGCGACGGCGAGGCGTTGATGTCGGCGAGCCGTCGCGTTTTGTCTACGCGGCTCAAATGACGTTCGGTCACCACGGCATTTTTTCGTTGACTCCGTTGTGGTTGTTGATGCCGGTGGGGCTGGTCGGGGCCTGGACGTGGAACCGTCGAGAGCATCGTCTTTTGCTAGCGTCCATTGCGGCCGCGACCATCGTGTGCGGCGTGTTCTACGTGCTGCGTCCGGAGATCGACCGCAATTATGGCGGGGTCAGCGTGTGTTTTCGGTGGTTGCTGTGGTTTGCGCCGCTGTGGCTGTTTTCCGCCGCCGGTCCGGCGCAGTGGCTGGCCGCCAGGCGCTGGGGCCGCATGTTGGCGGTTGGAATGCTGGCATTAAGCGTGGCTTCCATGGCGACGTCCTTGGATGGCCCCTGGCAGTCGCCCTGGCTGTACCGCTTTTGGAGCTTTTTGGGCTGGATAGAGCCGTAAAAACGGCGGTACTATGCGATCCGCCGGAAGCCTTGGTGCCAGGTTTTTGCGGCTGATCCGGAGGCTCGTTGCAGCAATTGCCCGGAATCTCGTTGGGAAGGAGTCGAAGACTCGTTGGACGGCAAGGAAGCCGAATCGATACGCGCTGCATCCGCCGGGAAAACGTCCCGGTGGATGGTGGTTGCGCTGTTGATGGCGGCGATCGTGTTCACCGTTCAAACGATCGCGCCCCAAACGGTCGGCGAGCAGGTCCGGCGGCACGTCGAACACACGCTCCGTCAGCACTATCCGGGCTTAGAGGTGTCGGTCGGACGCGGCAGGTTGGATCCGAAGATCGGATTGATCCTGGACGACATTCAGATCACTGCGCCGCAGGGGAACGCGCGGCCGGCATCCGTGGCCGGGCTGACTTCGATGGTGGGGCTGTCCCACTCCGATACTCGGCCCCTGCTCAGCATCCGGCAAATTGTGGTGGTCGCCGATGCGAATCTGCGGCGTTTGTTGGAACGTGAGAATCCGATCACCACCCGACGCGTGATCGTCCGCGGCGTGACCGCAGACGCGTGGGCATCCGGTGGAAAAGTTTCTTTGGAAGCATTGTGGCCGCCACCAAAGTTTGGGGACGTGGTCTGTCCCCGGATCGAGGTGCGGGAAGCCAAACTGCGAGTGCACGGCGACCAGCCAGATTCGCGCCCGATCGAAGTGGGGATTGCCGAGACCGTGGTGCTGAATCAAATCAGCGGCCAGCGGGACAATCGCTCGGGAGCCGATCCGCCAGAAGGTGGTGCCGGCGTCGAAGGCTTCGGGCGGTCCGGCGTCGCCAACGGCAACAACGGCCCGGTCCCCCTGACCGCGGCATCGGCACCGGAGTTTTGCACGACCACGATTTCGGCCAGTGGCAACGCTCCGTTCGTGGATCGTTTTGGCGTCCGGGTCACCCACTGCAACGGCCAGACGGAGGTCCGGGCGGACCTGCAGGGAACGAGGTTGTCACAGGAATGGATCGATCGCTTGCCGCAGCCGTTTCGCGACAAGCTGAGTGTTCTGGACGGTTTGGAACTGCTGGTCGACACCAGCCTTGCCGTCCGAATGCAGCCGGGACGTCCCGTCAACTTTCTGACGAAGACGAATATCCACGATGGGAGTTTCCGGCATCCCCAATCCTCAATGCCGTTGCGCAATCTTCGCGGGCTGATCACCTGCGACCCGGCCGGGATCACGGTCGAATCGTCTCAGGGGTACTGGGGCGATGCGCGGTTGCAGCTGAAGGGGCGTTTGCAGGGCTACGGGACGCCGTTGGATGGCACGCTGGAGGTTTCGGCCAACAACTTGATGTTGGATCAGCGTTTGGCGGCCATCATCCCGAAATCGCTGGAGTCGGCGTGGAACAAGTTTCAGCCACGCGGGCTGATCGACATTCCCAAAGCATCCTTTCGGTTGCACCAAGGCAAGGTGGAAACCGCGGCGGATGTCACTTGCAAGGGCGTGGACCTGAGCTACGAAAAGTTTCCCTACCCCGTGCAGCACGTGACCGGTGACTTTTCGGTGCGGGACGGACGCGTTCGGACGGAATTATTGAGTGCCCGCAGCGGCGGCAGGCTGATGCAGTGCCTGTTTGATTTGCCGGTCCGAAGCGACCGGCCACAACCGGGAGTATTCTCGGTGGCGATGGACGGGCCGATTGCGATCGATGGAGAATTATTGCAGTCGCTTTCACCTCGCGGCGAGAACGGCAGCAAGTTGGAGTCATTCATCCGATCGCTGAACCCGGTCGGCGCCGTGCATCTGGTACGAGCCACCTTTCGAACGGACGAACGGCTGGTGAAGCATCAAGACATGGAGCTGAAGGTCAGTGATGCGTCGATGCGTTTCGAAAAGTTCCCCTACCCGCTGTACAACGTTACCGGAGATATCCGGGTCGATGACAGGATGGTGAAGCTCGCGAACTTTCAAGCCACCAATGCCAACGGCGGATCGATCGGATGCGACGGTCACTACCGCTTGCCGCCCCGAGCAGATGAAGGGTCGGAGACGGCGGCCGGTGCGCCCGTCACGGCGGCAACGCGGACGATGCAATTGAACTTTTCCGCCGCGAGCATCGCCTTGGACGAAGCCCTGCGGAGTTCATTGAGCGAGGCGTCCCGCAACACCTGGGACAACCTGCTGCCCAGCGGCGTGTTGGATTCCTTGGAAATCAGTTTGACGCGTGACCGTCCCGACAGCGAACTGGAATTGGATCTGATCGGGCGGCAATACGAGTCGCGTCGATTGGGCGCCGATTCGCTGCGGTTGCAACCGGTCGCGCTGCCCTACCGAATGGACATCGTCGACGGAATCATTCGCTACCAGGGCGGGCGCGTCTTGATTGATTCGCTGCGCGCCGAACACGGCCGCTCCAGCGTGTCAGCCGACGGCGGTTGCGAACGTTTGGCGGACGGCCGCTGGTTGTTGACGGTGAATGTCCACAGCGGCAGCCGATTGATTCCGGACGCCGAACTGATCGGTGCTCTTCCGGTCCAGATGCGGGGCGCCCTGCGTGGGCTGAACCTCCGTGGTCCGGTCGGGTTCCGCGGGTTGACGCAGACGTTGCTGTCGGATGAACAGCACCCGCAACCCGATTTCATCTGGGACCTCGTGCTGCAGCTGGAGGGGAATCGTATCGGTGATGTCGGGCCGGTGCACGCCTTGCGAGGCGAACTGTCCGTCAGCGGCCAGAAGACGCCTCAGGGATTGAAAGCCGAGGGCCAGGTTCGGATCGATTCGATGCACGTCAACGATTTGCAGATCACCCAGTTGCGTGGACCCTACCGGATTCAAGAAGACCGTTTGACGCTGGGCGGCGTTGACCCCAACACGTTGGAGGCAATGCCGATCCAGGGACGTTTGTTCGACGGGAACCTGCGGTTGGGCGGCGACGTGATTCTGTCCGATGCCAGTTTTGACGTCGATCTGGGATTGGAGAATGCAAAAGTTCCCGTGCTGATGGCGGAATTGGAGCAAGGCAAAAGTGATTTGACCGGGACCCTGGCGGCCGAGACCCACTTGGAAGGCTTGTTGGGAACGACGGATCTGCTAAGCGGGCGGGGAAGAGCAACAGTGGTCGGCGCAAACCTGTACCAGATGCCGCTGTTGGTGCAGTTGCTGAACGTGCTGTCGATCACGCCGACCGAAGACGTTGCTTTCACCAACGCCGATATCGATTTCACGCTGGTCGAGGATCAGCTGGTATTCAGCAACTTGAAACTTTGGGGCAGCCTGATCGCGCTGCACGGCAGCGGCACGTTGGACCGTCGTCAGGATTTGGACCTGACATTCAACACCCGCGTTTCGCCGCGGAACACCTTCACGCGGATTTTGCGACCGTTGGGCGACCAGCGCTACACCCTGTGGACCGTCGACGTGCGGGGACCGATCAACGATCCGACGATTGAGCGCCGGGCATTGGAGGGCGTGGGGCTGACCCTGGAGCGGCTGTTCCCGGGAATGAACATGGGCGTGGAAGAAAGCCGCAGCACGGAAGCGGCGGGGCTGGGACGCCTGTTTCAGAGATGAACGCGTTTCAGCGCTGGGCATCGCCAATTGAGCTGGGCATCGCCAATTGAAGTGAACCGTCCATCCATCTTTTTTGGCTGACGCGTCGGCGCGGAGCGGCCGAACCCCTGCGGCGGAAAGTCACGCGCTGGCGAGCGTGGCCCCACCGTTTCGAGGAACGCCAAGCGAAGCCTCCGTGAGATCTGCACCGCCGCGGGCGAGATCAAACGGTGAACCGCCGATCGCTGGCGCAATCACGGGAAGTTGGAGCAATCACGGGAATCGGTGTGTGCCGGGACGGGCCGGAAATGGGCACCGAACCGTCGGCGAAACCGATCAGGCAACTTCGACGCAGTTGCAGATTTCACCCAGCACACCGGCTTGGCGAATCGCCGGCACCAGGGCTTGTCGCAGCGAAGTCGTCGGCAGGTGGCCTCGCAGGACGATGCGGGCGCCTTCGATCGAAATCTGCAAGGACGGGCGGTAGGGGGAGAGTTCGTGGTGGGCTTCCAGAACCGAGTCGATTCGACGAATCGTTCGTGATTCCCGAGACTCGAGGATTTGTGTCGTGACCATCTCTTCTATGATCTCCAGAGCGGCGAACGGCTTAAACGCGGTATTTTGCGTAAGCGGGGGAATGCCGCTGTAGTGACAGACAAAACAGGAAATTTGGCGGGGCGAAGAAATACCAGTTGGACGACGTGGCGTCGAGCCGAATCTGTGAACAACTTCTCCACAATGACAGAACGCGTAATGTAGTTAATTCGCCCGCAAGGGTTGCCTAACGCTAGTTCAAGTCACGGAAAAACCATGGGAAATGTCACAAGTTTTCCCAGAAGTTTCCCGCCCAGTCCGTTCGCGACGATTGGTCCGAACACGCCTCGGCACAACCGGTCGGCGGCAATGCCCGATCAGGTACGATCTGGGCCGTGCCAGCACCCGACGACCGTCGTCGGGTCGCAACGACTTTTCTGACGTTCGTGGAGCTGTGCAATTCGTGTGCCGAGCATGCAATTCGGGCATTCATTGGTCGGCTAGCAACGTGGCGGCTAAAGCGCAAACACGGAAACAGTCTGCCTGCACGAATGCTCAAACCAAGCGGACGTGCGGTAGCCAGGCCGGCCATCGCGTGGAGAATGCTGATCAAACACCGTTGGCGGCGACCGCTAAATTGATGCGGCATCAACCAGCTTTCCGCTGTCAGGCGACGACGTGCGAAGAGTGCATCGGATTGTCGAAAGGCATCCCTCTGGACGCGTTTTGCGGAATTTCGACTCGGTAGTTCGGCGAATTCAGGTCAGGAGAACGACACGATGGCAGTGGAAATCGAAGCGATCTACACCGGACAACTGGGGTGTCGGGCGACGCATGGGCCCAGCCAAAACACCTTGATTACCGATGCGCCGCTGGATAACGGTGGCAAAGGTGAATCATTTTCACCCACCGACCTGGTCGCCACGGCGCTGGGAACCTGCGTGCTGACGATCCTGGGGATCGTTTCCGAACGGCACGGCCTGGATTTGACCGGAGCCCAGGTACGGGTCACCAAGGAGATGATTCAGCAACCGGCCCGACGAATCGGTTCGCTCAAGACGGTGGTCGTTGTTCCCGCTCACGCCGTCACCGATGGCGCGATGCGGGTGCGTCTGGAGGCGGCCGCAAGGGCTTGCCCGGTGCACCGGAGCCTGCACCCGGACATCGATGCTCCGATCGACTTCCAATACGAATGATGCGACCGGACCGGCTGGCAAATCGTCTGTGAGCAAAGATCGCCCCTCGCCGACGGATCGAAATTGCCTGCAAAACCTTGCGCCGGATGCAAGGATTTGCGGCCAGGGGCATGCGGCTCGCTCTCGAGCGTGGTGATCCCGCCCGTTGACGAGAGGCAGCAGCGGGCTGCTGCAGGTTTCTTGACGGAGCGGGGCTGGCCGTGTGACGTCGAACACCGGAAAAACGTGATGCCGGTGCGACCGTTCGCCTAGACGTCCTGTTCGCTTCAGACGTAGCGGACCTTCCCACTGCCGGCGACGATGCGACCGATCGGTTGGCAGGGCATTCCGATTTGGGTCAGTTGCGACTGAATGCTGGAGGCGTAGAACTCGCTGACCACCATCGCCATTCCGATTCCCATGTTGAAGACGCGCCGCATTTCCGCGTCGGAGACCTCGCCGGTCTGTTGCAGGAACCGGAAGATCGTGGGGGGCTGCCAACTGTTCGGGTCGATTTCGGCGTCCACGTCGGAGGGAAGGATCCGGTCCAGGTTTTCTTCGATGCCGCCGCCGGTGATGTGAGCCAGCCCGTGCAGCACTTGCTTGACGCGGTAATGGCTTTGCACCGCGCGGACCGCCTGGCTGTAGATCCGCGTGGGGACCAGACACGCATCGCCCAGTGATTCGCCGCCCAGCGGTGCTGGGGTACTGTCCCAGGAGAGTCCGGCGTCGGAGATGATTTTTCGGACCAGGGAGAAACCATTGCTGTGCAGGCCGCTGGACGACAGCCCCAGGACGACATCGCCGGCGGCGATCTGTTTCCCATCGATCAGCCGTTTGCGTTCGACCACGCCGACGGCAAAGCCGGCCAGGTCGTAGTCTTCGTCGCCGTACATATCCGGCATGATCGCGGTTTCGCCCCCCAGCAGTGCCATGTCACCGGTCACGCAACCGTCACTGATTCCCTGAACGATCTTTTCCAGCCGCGCCGGGTCGTCTTTGCCCATGGCGACGTAGTCCAGGAAGAACAGCGGCTCGGCACCCGTGCACAGCAGGTCGTTGACGCACATGGCGACCAGGTCAATGCCGACGGATTCGTGGATTCCGGTTTGCTGTGCGATCTTGAGCTTGGTACCGACGCCGTCGGTTCCGCTGACCAGGACCGGTTGTTCGTAACGACGGGCAAACAGGTTGCCGGGGAAATCCAGTTGAAACAGTCCCGCAAAGCCTCCATCGCTGGGCAGTACGCGGGGACTGAACGTGCGGTGCATCAAACGCGGCAAACGCCGCATCGATTCCGCGTAGACGTCCAAATCGACGCCGGCGTCTTTGTAGGTCGCAGCCATAAAGGATCGGTCACGTTGGCGAGAAAGGGGAGACGAACGGGAGCCGTGCGACGAGCAGCCGTCGGGGCGGCTCGCGGGCAGTGTCGGCACCGAGCGGGCGATTGCGTCGCGGGCGGAACAGCCGGGCGGGTGGATCGCACCGGCCGTGCAAATTCTGACATCCGCGTGGAGATTTCGGTAGGCGTCTGGTCGGCATCCCGCCCCTAGGACACCGCTAACGCCAACGCACGTGACGGCCACCGGCTCTGGCAGCGCTTTGGCGTGGAGGCGGCGGAAGTCACCCGCTAAAGACGGTAGAATTTGAGGTCGACACAGGTTCAGACCCGATGCGGGTCGCCCCACCAAGGGGCTCAATCGACAAACTTTTGTTCATCCAACTGGGAGGTTTCTTCGGCAACTGATCGCCAGCCGTCATCGCGTGAACCGCAGCGAGACAGATTTCCGCTCCGTGCCGGCCCGAAGTCGGCTCGGCAAACGGCAGGTGGTAGGGTTTCGGGCAAGCCGTTCGGCTTGCGTGTCTTCCGACAGATCAGGATTGCAGGAGAAGCCAGCAACATGCTTATGCGACAGCCGACCGGAAATCTTCAATTCACTTACCAGCCTCCGTTCGGTGCGACGCTGCAGGAAAACGGCGTTCAGTTCTCGGTTTTCAGCCGTTCGGCGACTGCGATGCGGCTGCTGCTTTACAACAAGGTTTCGGATCTGGAACCGGCTGAAATCATCGAATTTGATCGCGAAACGGACCGTTGGGGTGACGTCTGGAGCCTGACGGTGCGGGGGCTGGACGAAGGTCAGCTGTACCATCTGCAGGCCAGCGGCCCCTGGGATCCCGACAACGGTCAACGCTTTGACTCCGCGGCGCGGCTGATCGATCCCTACACCCAGGCGCTGGCGGGCACGTTCCAGGCCAGTGATGACGGCGTCATCCGTCCGCCCAAATGCGTGGTCGTCAACGACACCTTTGATTGGGAAGGCGATCGTCACCTCCGTCGTGATCTCAGCGAATCGGTGATCTATGAGATGCACGTTCGCGGGTTCACCAAAAGCCGAACGGCCAAGATCAAGTGCCCGGGGACCTACCTGGGAGTGATCGAAAAGATCCCGTACCTGAAAGACTTGGGCGTCACGGCGGTCGAGTTGATGCCGGTCAACGAGTTTCCGATTCTGGACATTCACGGCCAGGTGCCGGAGCGTCCGAATTATTGGGGCTACGACCCGATGGCGTTCTTCTCGCCGCACCGCGGCTACGCCCACGACAAGCAGCCCGGGGCGCAGGTCGTTGAATTCAAGCAGATGGTCAAGGAACTCCACAAAGCGGGGATCGAAGTCATCCTGGATGTGGTGTTCAACCACACCTGCGAAGGCAACGAGAACGGTCCCACCCTGTCCTTCAAAGGGCTGGAGAACCAGGTTTACTACATCCTCAGCGAAGGATGCCATTACACCAACTACAGCGGTTGCGGGAACACGCTTAACGGCAACCACCCGGTTGTCCGCGAGATGATCTTTCACTGCCTGCGACACTGGGTGCACAACTACCACGTCGACGGTTTCCGATTCGACTTGGCCAGCATCCTGTCACGCGATCGCAGCGGCAACCTGGTTCCCAACCCGCCGATGGTGGAATTGATCGCCGAAGACCCGTTGCTGGCGGACACCAAAATCATCGCCGAGGCTTGGGACGCCGCCGGAGCCTACCAGGTGGGATCGTTTGGCAACCATCGCTGGGCGGAGTGGAACGGCCGCTACCGTGACGACGTGCGAGGTTTCTGGCGGGGAGATGGCGGAACACTGGGCGCGTTGGCCACCCGCTTGGCCGGCAGCAGCGACCTGTACGAGCATGCCGGGCGACCGCCGTTTTGCAGCATCAACTTCATCACCAGTCATGACGGATTCACCCTGAACGATCTGGTTTCGTACAAAGAAAAGCACAACATCGACAACGGCGAAGACAACCGGGACGGCGACAACCACAACATCAGCGATAACTACGGCGTCGAGGGGCCGACCCGCAAGAAAGGCGTCAGCACGATCCGTTCGCGACAGGTTCGCAACATGCTGGCGACGCTGCTGCTATCGCAGGGCGTGCCGATGTTGGTTAGCGGGGACGAAGTCCGCCGGACGCAGAAAGGCAACAACAACGCTTACTGCCAAGACAACGATCTGAGCTGGTTTGATTGGCGATTGGTCCAGAAGCATGCCGACGTGCTGCGGTTCACCAAGGCTTTGATCCAGTTTCGGCGCGATCAGCCGACCGTGCGGCGTGTCAGCTTCCTGACCGGGGAACCGGTGGATGGTCGATTGATTCAAGACGTCTCCTGGTACTCCGAAGACGGCTCCCCGCTGAACTGGGGGCAGATGGAATTGAGCATGGTCGCCTACATTGCCGCGCCCAGCCGCGTCGAGGACCCCGAAGGTCTGGGGCGTGACATCGTGATGATGTTCAATAGCACCGGATCCGACCGCATGCACACGTTGCCCGACGTGGGCCGGGGCATGAAGTGGAATCTGTTCATCGACACGGCCGCCGATTCCCCACGCGACATCTTCCCGGATTTGGACGGTCCCATGCCGCCTAGCAATCGGGTGGTCGACATGCCGTGCCACTCATTGAAGGTTTACGTCAGCGGACCGGTGTCGGCCTACCGACGGAAATGATCTCCGGCCAAGCCCTCCCCCGGTACCGCTTGGCGGCCGTCCTCCCAACGGCGCCGTCAGGGGACGAATCCGATTCGGAGGGCCGGGAGACAAAAGGCGATGCATGACATTGACCGGCGGATGCTGTCAGGTCGCTGGACAACGCTGCGTTTTCGTAGCCACACTCGACAGAGCGTGGAAATCGCTTCGCCCAGAAAAACTTCGCCGGACGTGCTGGCGAGCGTTGCTTTTGCGATTTCAGACAAAGGGTTGTCGCGACGGCCCCGGTACCGTGAAGCGCCGATTTGCTACAATCGGGGCGACAGCGAGCGGCGGCGCTTGCCGAGTTCTCGACGTTCGATTGATTCGGGTCAGTGATGCTCTTATCAAGCCACGAAATCCACGCACGGCTGCAGTCCGACGAAATCCGAATCGAACCCTACGAGCCGGCTCGGCTGAACCCCAACGGCTACAACTTGTCGTTGCATGACGAGTTGTTGGTGTACGAGGAAATCGTTCTGGATGCGGCCAAGCCGAACCGCTACCGCCGGCTGCGGATCCCCGAAGACGGCATCACGTTGCAACCGAACGTCCTGTACCTGGGACGGACGGTGGAACACACCGAAACGCACGGCTTCGTGCCGATGATTCAGGGGCGCAGTTCGCTGGGCCGCTTGGGATTGTTCATCAATCCCGGTGGGGCCGTGGGCGACGTCGGCTATTGCGGGACCTGGACCGTCGAAATGCACTGTGTTCAACCGGTCCGGATTTATGCCGGCATGCAGATTTGCCAGATTTTTTATCTGCAGCTTTCCGGGGCCGCCAGCGAGTACTGTAGCGACAAATATCAGTTCAGCCGCGACATTCAACCCAGTCTGATGTACCGTGAATTCGGAGAAGCCGAAGACGAAAGCCAATTGGAATTGAATTTCGGAGACTCGGCCATCGGCGCGGGAGCCAACGAGTTGGCGCAAACCGCGATGGCCCGCAGTCATGCGGCTCAGCAGCAGCAGCAGCAAGCCCAGGATGCGACCGACGTGCCGTCGCAGGAAACCTGAAACCGGATTTGCTTTGATGTCACGGCCCAGAAACCGTAGCGACGCGTACCAACACCCGCAACGACGGCAGCGTTTGAGGCAAGCGTGGAAAGAAAGCCACGGCAACTGGCTGTTGGGATTTGCCGCCGCCATCTTCGTGGCGGGGATGTTCATCATTTGGACGCAACCGGAATCGCAGGACGAGACTTCGCTGGAGTTGTTGCCGGTGTCCGAAGGTAGCGCGGGACGACCGTCGCTGCCCGAAAATGTCTTGATCGTTCGCGTTTCCACCTCCCGAACCAATGCGACGGGTCCGATCCGAATTGCGATCTACGATTCCAAGGAATCATTCGGCAACTCGGATCGAGCCGTCCTGAAAGACTCCCTGATTCCCGTCAACGGTTTTGTCGCATGGGAGATTGACTTGGGGATGCTCCCCGAGAAGTTCGCGATTGCGGCCTACCACGACTTGGACGACAACGGCGTCTTGAATCGGGCGCTGTTCAACGCACCGGTCGAACCCTACGGGTTTTCCAACAATGCTCGCAGCATTGTTGGGCCGCCGACGTACGAGGAGACGATCGTTTCGCGGCCGACCGAGAGCAAGGAAATGGAGATTCGCGTGTACTGAGCGTTCCAAGTCGTTGGCCACCCACGGCCGCGGCGTGGACCATGGACTTGAGGAACTCGCGATCGACAACTTCCCGCGTGCATCGCCTTTTTGACGAACCGGACGAAACAACTTGCTGCCCTGGATACGCCCCCTCCTGCTGACGCTGCAATTGATGGGGTGGTGCGTTCTGATCGCCGCGGTGCTGGGGTTGTTGTTGGCCTGGTCCGCTTCCAACCTGTCCCCGCGTCGCCCAGTCGGACGACTGGTCAGGCTGTATTTTCTGTGCAGCACCCTGACCTGCTTGGCGATTCCCATGATTCTTCACGCGACGGCTTGGGAATCCACGGCGGGGAAATTCGGCTGGATGACCTTTTCGCAGACCGGGGCGCGGACCTACACCGGTCTGGGCGGATGGTACAGCGGCATGATTGCGAGCGCCTGGATCCACGGTTTGGTCGGCACGGCATTAGTCGCACTGGCAACCTGGTACGGAACATCACGCATCCCGGCGGCGGTGGTCGACCAGGGACGTTTGGATGGGGGCAGGGTTTGGAATTGGTGGCGGATCCGGCTTCCGATCGCGATGCCTTGGGTGGGAACCGCGTTGTTGGCGACGGGGATCCTGGCGGCGACGGAGATGACGGTCGTCGATTTGTACGGTGTCCGCACGTTGGCAGACGAATACTATCTGTTCCACTCGGCACAACCGTCGATGATTTCCATCTTGATGGTGTTGGTCTTGCCGGCAATCTTTTTAATTGCCGCGATCAGTCTGTGGGTGATGCACCGGCCACGGCATTTTCAGGCGTTGACGGTCGGCCAGATGCAGCGAGAGACCGGTTCACCGTCCAGGTCGCATCCGTTCGCCGTCGCGGTGGTGATCGGGCTTTCCACGTTGCTGTTCATCTTTCCGTTGGCCGGTCTGGTCGTGAAAGCCGGGCACGAGGTGATCGTGTCTCCGGGACAGGACGCCGCCACGACGGTGGGATGGTCGTTTTCACGCACGGTTCAAACGCTGGCACGCGCACCGCTGGAATTCCGACGGGAGTACGCGTGGACGGTGTTGTTGGCCGTTGGCGTGGCTGCGGTGTGTCTTCCCGTCGCCTGGATCGCCGCCTCAATTGCTCGACCGAGGTTCCGCCTGGGGAGGTTCTTCGATTTTCTTTCGATCGTTGCGGTGTTGATTCCCGGCCCCATCGTCGGGTTGGTCATCGTGCACCTGTTCGCGTTTCCGATTCCAGGTCTGCGTCGAGCCTACAACGAAACGCTGGTTCCCACGGGGTTGGCGTTGATGTTTCGCGCCCTGCCGGTGGCTTACTGGATTCTGCGCGCCGGTTATCGCGGGCTGGACCAACCGCTGTGGGACACAGCCCGTTTGGACTTTTCCTGGGGCCAAAGGATGTGGCGGATCGATCGACCGTTGTTGGCCAAGCCTTTGCTGATCGCCGCGCTGGCTGCCGCGGTGGTGGCAAGCGGAGACGTTCCGGCGACCCTGCCGGTGCTGCCGCCGGGAGTGGTGACGGTCGGAACGCGGCTGTTTGGCCTGTTGCACAGCGGTGCCCGGTATCAGGAAGCGGCGCTGGCGTTCTGGTACATCGTGGTCATCGTCGTCATCTGCATGCTGGCCGTGCTGGGTTGTCGCCCGGCGGCTGTCAAAATCAAGCACGATTGATCATCTGTTCAGTTGCTTGCATCGGTCTTACGGATAGTTGCGCCTTCCGGACAATCCTGCCGTCCGGGCAGGCAGGCGGCGGATGCGGTTCAGGTGCACTCGGTGACGACAGTTTCTCCGTTTGCCGCGGCCGATGGGGTCAATCCATCTGAACGGCTGGTGGCGCCAACCGGTACACTGAAGCGGCAGGCCCCGGACGATTGTCTGGGAACGTCCGAATGCCGTCAGGATCTTTGGGCTATAGGTAGAGCGAGGGGCGCGTTTTTCCTATGCTCCGTGACCTAGGCTCCGCGAAGCGTGGACGCTGCCGGCGTCGACGCGAGATCCGCGCCGCGGCAGTGGCGCCTGCGGAAGCGATCCCCGTCCGAACGCCGTTCCCAAGTTCCTCCACTTTCGCCCCATCACGGATGTTTTCAAATCAATCTCCCTTGCCATCAGCAGTGCTTTGCGCGGCGCTGTTCGGCGTCATCGTGCTCACCGACCCGGCTCCGATTTCGGCCGTCGAGACGGTGACGTTCAAGTCGGACGAAACGGATTTGGTCAACGGAGTGCCCCGGCCGACGCGAACGGTGACCGGGGAAATCTTGGTCGAGGCTCAGGATGGCGGTTTGATGCTGCAGAGCGACGACGGCCGGATCTGGACCATCCAGCCGGAACAGGTCACCGATCGCAAGACCACCGATCGCAGTCTCCAGCCTTTAAGCGACGAAGAGATGGCCGATCGGATGATGCAGGAGTTGCCGAACAGCTTCTCCGTCTTCCGCACGGGACACTACGTGATCGTCCACAACACCAACGATGATTACGTGCGGCAGGTGGGCGCGCTGTTCGAGCAGTTGTACAAGAACTTTTACGCGTTTTGGAAGAACCAGGGTTGGAAGCTTCCCGAGCCCCGATTTCCCCTGGTCGCGCTGGTGATGGCCAACCGTGAGGATTTTCTCAAACACGCCAGCGCGGAAGTGGGAGACCAGACCGCGCAAATGGTGATCGGCTATTACCACCTGTCCAGCAACCGCATGACGATGTTCAACATGCCCAATCTGGAACGGAACATCGCGACGATCATTCACGAAGCGACGCACCAGTTGGCTTACAACTGCGGCGTTCAGCGTCGGTTTGCGGACAATCCGATGTGGGTCAGCGAGGGGCTGGCGATGTACTTTGAATCCCCTGATTTCAAGAGCGCGCTCAATTGGCGAGGCATCGGGCGCGTCAACCAGGTCAATCTGAAACGTTGGCGAGATTATCTTCCCCGGCGTCCGGAGGATTCATTGGCGACGCTGCTGTCGAATGATCAGCGGCTGCAAAATTCTGAATCCGCCTCCGATGCCTACGCCGAGAGCTGGGCGTTGACCTATTTCTTGATTCGGACTCAGCGCGAGGAGTACGTGAAGTACTTGAAGCAGTTGAGCGAAGGGAAGCCGATGGCGGAGCAGTCCGCTCGCGAGCGGATCAAACTGTTTGAGTCGACGTTCGAAAAGCCGCTGGGCGAATTGGACCAACGGTTCGTGCACTACATGAACCGGGTCCGCTGACGCCGCCGCGTCACTGGCGGAGCGAATTCACCTCACCGTCGCCCCATCCATCACCCGCGTGCCAATCGCAGGTCCGTCACCGTTTGGCGAAGGTCGCGACGATGGCTTGGTGATGGACGAACTCGAATGAGAAATCGCGTGCCGGCCCGTTAGGCTTCCATGACTTCGGCTTCGCGATTCTTGGCCATTTCGTTGACCTGTTCTTCGAACTTTTTGGTCAGGTCCTGGACGTCATTCTTCAGCTTGTCGCGATCGTCTTCGGTCAACTCCTTGTCCTTTTCCATCTGGTCCGCATGTTTGTTGGCATCGCGGCGGATGTTGCGGATCGAGATCTTCGCTTCCTCCGCCAGTTCCTTGATGCGGGAAACCATCTTTTTACGAACGTCCGTTGACAGAGCCGGAATGTTCAGGCGGATGACGCGGCCGTCGTTCTGGGGGTTCAGGCCGAGGTCGCTGCCGACGATCGCTTTTTCAATGTCCTTGATGGTGCCGGCATCGTAGGGACGGATCAGGATCTGCTGCGGTTCCGGGGTGCCGATCGAAGCCAGCTGTTTCAGCGGCGACGTCGAGCCGTAAGCTTCCACTTTCAGGGAATCGACCAAACCCGGAGTCGCCCGACCGGTGCGAATTCCAGACAGCTGGTTGCCAAGAACGCCAATCGCTTTCTCCATTCGGTCTTCGGCGTCCATCAGGGTTTCATCGGCGGTCATGGTGAGCATCCTTGGGTTAGGGGAAGAATCGATGATTTACGAGTGTAGCCCTTTTAACGCCGGCTGTGCATCGCCGGAGTGACGATCGGGTGGGCGGAAAAAGGGAGCGGGCCGACATGTTGCGGTCGCGAACGGGTGCGGTTGCGTCGGGGTGCCCCGATCGGGCACCGCACCGTTCAGGATTCGCGTCCGATCCAGGTGCCCACGGTTTCGCCGTTGATGGCGCGGATGATGCTGCCGTCCTTTTTGAAGTTGAACACCAGGATCGGCGTTCCGTGTTCCTGGCAGAGTGCGATCGCGGTGGCATCCATCACGCGCAGTTGCTTGCTGGTGACATCCTGAAAACTGAGCGAATCGTACAGCACCGCGTGCGGGTTCTTTTCCGGGTCATCACTGTACACGCCATCGACGCGTGTCGCTTTCAGGACAACATCGGCGTCAATTTCCAGCGCCCGTTGGGCCGCCGCGGTGTCGGTGGTGACGAACGGGTTGCCCATGCCGGCCGCCAGGATGATGATCCGCCCTTTGGTCAGATGACGGATTGCACGGCGACGGATGAATGTCTCGGCGATCTTGTCCATCGGGACCGCCGACATCACGCGTGTCGCCAGCCCCATCGCTTCGAGGGCGTCCTGCATGGCCAGCGAATTGATGACGGTGGCCAGCATGCCCATGTAGTGCGCCGTCGCCTCCTGGACCAGCGCGTTGCTGCCGGAGAACTGGGCGCCGCGGAGAATGTTTCCGCCGCCAACAACAATCGCGATTTGGCAGCCGCTGGCATGCGCCTGCTTGATCTGTTTGGCGATGGCCGACATTTCCTGGCCACTGATTCCCCGGCCCCCGGAATCAGCCAGGCTTTCGCCGCTCAACTTCAAGACAACGCGTTTGTATCGCAACCTACTTGAATCGGTCATTGATGCGGTTTCAGTGGTGTCGGGTGCGGGGCAGAGTTCGATATCGCGCGGAGGCGGCCAGCCGGGAAGCGGCCCGCCTTCGTGCCGTGCGGTGAGGTAGCATACGAAAAAACCTCGCCGGTCCGAAATGGGACGGGCGAGGCTTTCTGGAGGTGGTTGTCGTGGGACGAACCCTGAAGGACCAGGATCCGTTCGCGGCTTCCAGGAACCGGTTTGGGTGCTATCCCCTAGCCTTCGGCTTTTTCGCCGATCACCCAGTGCCAGAAGTTCTTGACCTTCATCCCGTTGGCTTTGGCGTATTCGCCGACGGTTTGCTTGTCGTCTTTGACAAACGGTTGCGATAGCAGGCAGCGTTCGGCGAAGAAGTTTCGCAGGCGGCCTTCCACCATTTTCTCGACGATTTGTTCCGGTTTGCCTTCGGCAAGTGCTGCCGCCTTCAGGATTTCTCGTTCCTTTTCGACGACGGCCGGATCCAACGAGTCGGCGTCCAACGCTTCCGGTTTCATCGCTGCGGTGTGCATGGCGACATCCTTGGCTGCCGCGTCATTGCCGCCTTCGATCTCAACCAACACGCCGGCGGTGGTTCCGGCGTGGTGCATGTAGCCGCCACAGGTCGAATCGACGCGGACCATGCGTCCGACGTTGAAGACTTCGCGGATCCGATTGAACAGATCGCTCTTCATCTCGCCCAGCGTGATGTCGGGATTGGAAGGCGCAGGTTGCTTCAACAGTTCTTCGGCCGAGTCCGCACCGGGGCCGGTTGCCAATTGCGTGGCCAGTTCGTCGGCCAGCTTGACGAAGTCTTCGTTGGTGGTCACCGGCGCGGATTCGCACAGCAGTTCAACCATCGCGCCAGTCTTCTTGTCGGTGCCGATGTAAAGTCCGAAACGGCCAAACGCCGTTTCTCGGTCGCTGCGTTTGTCAGCCAACTGTTCGCCGCGCTCACGCAGCAACTTGACCGCCTTTTCTTCGTCGCCACCGGCTTCCGTCAATGCTTTTTTGCAGTCCATCAACGGCAGACCGGTTCGCTCACGGAATGCCTTGACCGCAGATGCGGTGATATCGGCCATGGATTCGGTTCTCCAATTTGGAAAGAGAGGATATAGATTCTTTGGGAGGTGACCCGCGTCAAGCAGGTTCATCTTGGGGCAACTGGGTCAGCCGCCCGGGGTGCGGGTCAATCGTCGACCGGCACAGTGGATCAGGACCGGCAGCGGAACGGTGCACGGAGCAGTGGTCGGGGACGGTTGCACAGCTCCATTCCGCACCGGGTCGATTCCGCGCCGGGAATCTGCTCGCGAGTTGCCGATCGACCGGAGTGAAACTCCGGTGCCGGCGTGACGGCCTGGGATCCCGACGTTGACGGCGCCTAGGTAAACGCCGTCGAAGGATCGGCGGCGCCGCTGAGGACGCCGCGTCCGTGATCGATCGGATCAGCCCTGAGCCGATTCCGGTGCGGTGGCAGCCGCTTCGGGCGTGCCGGACTGTTCTGCTTCACCGGATGCTTCCGCACTGGCTTGATCGTTCGTCGGAGCCGCTGACTGGGACGATCCTTGGCCCATGTCCGATTGTCCTCTGCCCTTGAGCACGGCATCGGCCAGTTGTTTCAGGATCAATTCGATGCTGCGGATCCCATCGTCGTTGCCCGGAATCGGCAAATCGATTTGGGACGGATCGCTATCGGTATCGATCAGGCCCACCGTCGTGATTCCCAGTCGTTTCGCTTCGCGAACCGCGTTGCGTTCCTTGCCGGGGTCGACGATGAACAGGCATTCCGGCAACCGGTTCATCGTGCGAAGACCATTCAGGTTGCGGTACATCTTGCGATATTCGCGGTTCAACGCGGATTGCATTTTCTTGCTGTAGGCGTTGATTGCGTCGCTGCCGCGAATCTGTTCCAGTTCTTCCAGCCGGCCCAACCGGCTGCGAATGGTACGGAAGTTGGTCAGCGTACCGCCCAACCAACGCTCGCTGACAAACGGCATGCCGCAGCGCGATGCTTGCTCTTCGATCGCTTCGCCGGCTTGACGCTTGGTGCCGACGAACAGAATTAGCGAGCCGCCTTCGGCAACCTGGCCGAGGTATTTCTTCGCTCGGAGCATGCCGCGAAGGGTTTCGCGAATGTCCAAAATGTGGATTTGGTTCTTGCTTCCGAAGATGTACGGTTTCATCTTCGGGTTCCACAGGCTGGTGCGGTGGCCGAAGTGGACTCCGGCCTCAATCATTTCCTGAACGATGGGGTTCGACATGGGCAGTCAATCTCCGCAGAGTTTGTCGACGTGGGCATCACGAAACGATGTTGGATCGTTCCCAGGGACAGGCGGGCGGCACAGGTCGGCAACGCTCGCCCCCTTTTCAGGGGCCCTTCATCCCGTTGGACGCAGACAATCAAAAGGTTAAAAAGTCCGAAAACGACGGTGTTCTCGGAGGGGTCGCCGAAGGTAGCGAAACCGCTGCCGGACGGCAAGGCAGCGACGTCCCGATCCGTCCGATTCTGCCCCGGAATTTCCGGGAAAGACGCCATTCACAAGGATTCGGTATCCGGCCCGGTTGCAACCGGCGTCCTGGACCGATCGCCTATCATCGATCGGACGAAACGCGAGGGTCCGGCCAGGGTAATTTGGCCCGGCGAGACTGGGCGGGCCAGTCGCGGCCTCGTTTCACGACTTGTCGCCGCCGTCGGCCGACGGTGGCGGGTGCCGCGGCTCTCACACCTTGGTGATTCCGGCGTCGCAATCGTTCCGTTTTCCGCATGCACACCACCGGTCCAGGAATTCCGTTTCCCATGTCCACTGACTTGTTCTTACAACGTTGCCAGCAATTGGCCGCGAAAGCGGGACCGGGCGGTTCCGCCGCTGGGCCAACGCCCGAGCTTTCGGATGCCGACTCGTTGATCGGGTTTTTCCAAACCCTGCGTCCGGATGGCGGCGATTTGGCTTCGGTCTTCAACACGTTGCCCCAAGGAGCCGACCTGGTCGATCGGCTGGAACGCGTTTACCAACTGGCCGGCGACCAGCAGCGTCCGGGCGGCGGCAAAGATGCTTTCTTCATCGTGCGGACGCCCGACCAACTGACCGTGGAGGCGGCCGAGCATCATGCCGATCAGTGGATCGACGGTCTGCGGCAAATCGCGGAGGTCGTTGGAGATGAAACGACGGCCAACGCCCTGCAAGTCCGGCCCAAAATTCGTGTCTTGGAAGGCATCCCGCCCAAGCACCCCAAATTGCCGGAGCATCGCAGCGATCTCCTGAGCGTGTTTCTGGAACGCTGTGAGGAATTGTGTGGCAAGGTGGAAAACGTCGATCCGCACGCCGATTTGATGCGACCGGCCTACTACTTCATCGCCTGCGATGCGATGTTGCGGGACTACTTGATGTGGCCCTTTTATGCCCAGCAGACAACGTTGACGGACCCGCTGCGGAGCTATTTCACGCTGTGGGCCCACGGCGTGAAGTACCGCATCTTCCGCGAAGATCAGGTCGACCTGTATCTGCCCCGAGAAGCCGCGGTGTAGTGGGGCAGCGCCCCTGTCAAAGCGGGCGGCCGGTCAGCTGTGGCTTCGGACATCAGTCTTGCCGCGAGCCCGGGCGTTTGGCTATGTCCGCAGTTGATGAAGTCGGTCGCGACGGCAGTGACGACCGGCAGATGTCTGGAGGAATCGGTCCAGACCTTGGTTCGGCGTCCCCGGGGACAGCCTCCTCGAGGACAGGGCCGGGCTGCGAGAAATCCCAAAGCCGAAATCGACCTGGAACAATGACATGGATGTCTTGTTGAACTCGAAAACGCTACGCCTGTTGCCTGTATCGATCCTGCTTGGCGTGCTTTGTTGGCCGTCCCACGCGCAACAGCCGCTGGTGGATCCGGAACCCGTGGACGCGGTTGAGGAAACGGCGCCTTACGTGGTGTTCGTTGCCCAGGCTTCGTCCTTCGCCCGATGCGGTCCCGGTGAAGATCATTATCGAACCGACCCGTTGCGGCAGGGGCAGGAGTTGGAGGTCTACCTGGAGACTGGAGACGGGTGGTTGGGCATTCGGCCTCCGGAAGACAGCTTTTGTTGGTTACCAGCCCACGCGACCGATCTGTCCTCTGACGGCAGCACCGCGACCGTTCGTGACGATGAGACCGTGGTCTGGATCGGGACACAACTGGGACGTGCTCGCCGTTACCGATGGCAGGTGCAGTTGAACGCCGGTGAGCAGGTGTCGGTCATCGGCAAAATGGAGCGAGACGGAAAGGAAGGGCCGGAAACCTGGCTTCGAATCGTTCCCCCATCGGGTGAATTCCGCTGGGTGCACCGCGACCAGGTCGTCGAAAGCGCCGAGCAGCTTGTGGAACAGACGCGGATCGCCAAGTCCGAGGATCGTCCGGAAGACGCCCAGCAGGCGGTCGCCGGAGACGCGTTCGCCAAGCGGGGTGAGGTGAGCGGCGAATCCGATCTGGCGGAGATGTCGGCCGGAGTCCTTCAAACCGCCGCGAATCTGGCGGCGGAAATCGGAGCCGCCGCGGAAAGTCGTGACGTCGCGGTAGCGGAGGAATCCGATTCATCACGCGAGTTGAGCGACCAGCAATCCAGCCGCCGCAACCCGCAAGCACTGCAGGCGGCAGCAGACATGCCCGATTTGCGGCCCGTGCCCACGGTGGCTTCCGATGGAATGACCAGCTCCGCCGCGACCAAGCGGACGGTTTCTTTGGACCGGCCGTTTCAAGTCCATCGCGACGCCGACCCGGAAGACTTTGAAGATCGTGGGGCCGTGATCGGCAGCGGTCTTCGTCAGGAGTGGCAGGATGATCTTGGCAAGTCCGTGCTGGCCGATGATGCATCGAAGGAAGCGGCTTCGGCATCCGTGCTTGCTGAACCGATCCGACGCGTGACCGACGTGGTGGCCAATTTCATCAGTCCGCCCCGGCTGATTCAGATTGACGCGTCAGAATCGCCCAACGCACTCGCGCCACCCGGAACCGCCGATCGTCGGTGGATGGTCGGATCGACGCGAACTTCACCCATCAACAACGGCTCAGGCGCCCAGGCCGGATCGACCAACCAGTCGATTGCCCAGGCAGGATCGGATCCAAATCTTTCCAACCTGACAACGTCGATTCCGCCGTCGCTGTCGGCGACGACGACTCAGGGAACGGTGTCAGGCAATGGGGTACAAGGCACTGAGATCCTAGGCAATGGGGTCCTTCAGACGAGCTTTGAAACCGTTGCACCGAAAGCACGCGTCGTTTCGACGGCGCAGATTTCTCGCGCGGAGCAAGCGGTTGCTGCGGCGGACCTGGCGGAAGTCCAGCGAATTCTTTCCAAGCTGATGGCGGAAGGAGCCTCCGCGGACGAATTGAACCCTTTGATCCGACGGCTGGAAGTTTTGGGCCAGCAGATTCCGCCGGATCAAACAGCACCGCTGCGTGAAACAATGCAACGGGCTCAACAGTATCGGAATTTGGCGGCCCGCCGCGACGGTGTGACGACGATCCAATCGGACGCAGTCGCCGCGGGTGGCGACTTGGCAATTTCTACGGTGGCGACCGCAGGCAGCGGAGCTCCCGTCGGCGGAAATCGGCTTTCGGTTCCCGCAACAGCTCCTCCCCCGCTGAACGACGCGGGCGGTGCGACGGGGTATCTGGTGCAGGTCTACTCGTCACGTCCGGACAGCCCACCGTTCGCATTGACGGATGATTCAGGTCTGACCGTCGCGTATGTGACGCCCTACCCCGGCGTGAACCTGCGACCGCATCTGAACAATCGCGTGAGCGTGGTTGGGAAGGAGAAAATGCTGCAGGGGATGAGCACGCCGCACATCCTGGCTGACTCGATTCAACGCCGCTAATCTTTGGGGATCCGTGAACAGTCGGACGCGCCGCGACCTTGCTTCGGCGTTTCAATTCGACTTCACGACCCGATCAACGCTTTGGCCTGGTCGCACAGGGCGCGGGCGTCCGCATCGGTTTCGGCCTCGGCGATCAGCCGCACGATCGGTTCGGTGTTGCTGCCCCGCACCAGCAGCCAGCGGTCGGGCCAGGCCAGACGCAGCCCGTCGCTGTGGTCAACGGCCGCATCACTGAATCTTTCCTGCAGCGAGCGGAACAAAGCCGGCAGGGCGTCGGTTGAAAGTGGGGCCTTGTCCTTGTGGATCGCCAGACGCGGCAGAGCATCGGCGAGTTCGGCCAATGATTGACCGGTAGCGGTCATCAGATCAAGGATTTGCGCCATTCCCACAAAGCTGTCTCGGACGTAGCCGACGCGAGGATCGATCGGGCCGCCGTTTCCTTCGCCGCCATAGGTTGCTTTCTCCGCGATCATCCGGTCAGCCACGTTGGCTTCGCCGACCGCGCTGCGGTGGGCCGGGACGCCGACCGCAGCGGCCAATCGCTCACTCATCCCGCTGGTCGCACCGTTGATCACGATTGGTCCGCGGGTGGCAGGATTGGCCAGGGCGTGTTGAACGCACAGGGCAAGCGTGTATTCCTCGCCGATGTAGCGCCCATTGGCGTCGATCAGGGCCAGCCGATCCGCGTCCGGGTCTTGGCAAAAGCCGATCGAACAGCCGGATTGTGCGACCTGTCGAGCAACGCCGGCCAGGTTCTCCGCGGTGGGTTCGGGCGTGTGAGAAAACTGTCCGTCAGGACAGTCGCCGAGCGCGACGACTTGACAGCCCAATTCGCTTAGCAAGCGGGTTCCCAGCAGCGAACCGGCGCCATGATTGCTGTCGATCAAAACGTGATGTTTCGCGGCCCGGATCGCATCGACATCCACCGTTTCCAGCACGGCAGCCAGGTGGGGTGCGTGTGGGTCCGACGGCGTGGAGACGTGGCCGATCTGATCGAACGGGCACCATGCTGCTTCGTCTTGCAGGAAGGCATCGCGGATTTTGCCGCCGGTGGTTTGGTCCAACACTCGGCCGTCGCCTCCGAACAGTTTGATCCCGTTGTAGGGCGGCGGGTTGTGGCTGGCCGAAATCTGTACGGCCCCCGCGGCCCCCAGGTCTCGCACCAGCACTCCGATCGTCGGCGTGGCGGCGACGTCGGCATCGATCACGTTGCGGCCGCAGGCGCGTAGGGCGGCGCCGATCGCGTCTTTCAGCATCGGGCCGGAGCTGCGTCCGTCTCGGCCGACGATCACGTCGCCGGGCGGGAGTTGCAATGCGAATGCGGCCACAAATCGCGCCGCGACGACCGGCGTCAGCGTTTCTCCGACGATGCCACGCAGGCCGCTGACGCTGATGATCAGTTCGCTCATCGAATCAAGTGCCAGGGATGAAAGGAGGGGAATTGGCAACGAGGTTCCCGACCGGTCGTTGCAGGATCGATCCGCCAACAAATAGAATCGCTTGAGGAAAAAACCACAACACGACATGGCACTCTTGGCCGTGGGCGCGCGCCGCCACACGCCAAGCGACGTTTCGAAGACCTGTTCCAAGCCCTTCACACTACTTTCATTCCCAGGCGATTTTTCGATGAACGCATCCGAAGCCCTGACCGTGACCAAGCAAGCCGCCGCCGATGGAAAATTGAGTGAGTCGGCGGTTGAGAATATCCAGTCTTGGCTCACGCAGGATCGGTATTCGCGGTATCGCGATCAGGTCGTCGCCGAGATCGCCGATCACAATTGGCAGGCGTTGGATGACGCCTTTTGGACGATCATCCCTTTCGGAACCGGCGGACGACGCGGACGGATGTACCCGATCGGGTCCAACGCCATCAACGACCGGACGATCGGCGAAAGTGCTCAAGGGCTGGCGGATTACGTTCGCGAGTATCATCAAGGCAAGAAGGGGCTGTCCTGCGTGATCGCCTACGATACGCGCCATCGCTCGCGGCACTTTGCCGAGTTGTGCGCGGGAATCATGGTCGCCGCCGGTTTCAAGGTCTACTTTTTGGACGATTATCGAGCGACACCGCAATTGTCGTACGCCGTCCGGTACAAGCAGTGTGATTGTGGCATCATGGTGACGGCCAGCCACAATCCGCCCAGCGACAACGCGGTGAAGGTGTATTGGTCCAGCGGAGCTCAAGTGCTGCCGCCGCATGACAAGGCCATCATCGATCGCGTGATGAGTTGCGAGAACATTCAATCGATTCCGTTTGACCATGCACTGGCCGACGGAAAGATCGAAATCGTTACCGACGAAATCGACCAGGCGTTCTTGAACGTCGCCAGCCAGCAGGCGTTCGAGGGCCCACGTGACGTCAAGATCCTGTACACGCCCTTGCACGGCGTGGGCGCCGAAGCGGTCATGCCGCTGTTGGCAAAGGACGGATTCAAACAGGTGGAGGTTTATGGTCCGCACGAGCAAAAAAGCGGCGATTTCCCCAACGTGCCCGGTCACGTCTCGAATCCCGAAAACAAGGCCGTCTTTGAAGCACCGATCGAATACGCCCGCCAGAACGGATTTGACTTGATCTTGGCGACCGATCCCGATTGTGACCGTTTGGGTGTTGCCGCGCCGGTGACGATGGATCCGGCCGGCCCATGGGAAACGCTGACCGGAAATCAGATCGGTGCGGTGCTTGCCGAATTCATCCTGTCCAAACGTGCCGAGGCGGGAACGTTGTCACCGGAACATTACGTCGTCAAAACGCTGGTGACGACGGAGTTGATTCGACGGATCGCGGACTCCCACGGCGTCAAATGCATTGGAGACCTGTTGGTCGGTTTCAAGTACATCGCTCAGGCCATGGACGCCAACGGTCCCGACAAATTCGTGTTTGGAACCGAGGAGTCTCACGGCTACCTGGTCGGTCAGTACGCCCGCGACAAAGACGGTGCCGTCGCCTGCATGTTGCTAAGTGAGTTGGCAGCGGACCTGAAACAGCGCGGCGTGTCGATGCACCAGTACTTGGCGGATCTGTACCGCAAACACGGCTTCCATCAGGAATACCTGATCAACCTGGTGATGGAGGGCAGTGAAGGGATGGCGGCCATGCAGCGGTTGATGACTGCATTCCGCAAGACGCCGCCAGAGTCGATGGCGGGCATTCCCGTCACACAGATTCGCGACTACTTGAATCAGACGGTCACGAACACCGCCGACGGAAAGCAGACGGCGCTGGACGGCCCGGTCGGAAACCTGATCATCATGGATCTGGCCGACGAAGGAAACTACGTCGCGGCACGTCCGAGTGGTACCGAGCCGAAGATCAAGTTGTACGTGTTCACCAGGCTTGCGACCGAAGAGTCGCAGGATCTGGATGCGGCAGCGAAAAAGCTTGGCGACCGCCTGCAGTCGTTGGAATCCGACATGCGAGCCTTCGCAAAAGCAAACAGTTGACCCGGGACGCGGTCAGCTTGCGGTAGAGACCAGCCGTTTTTCGGCACGAGCTGCAGCCGCGAAGCGACGACAGTTCCCTGTCGTCGGCGCAAGCCGACGGACACATTCTCCGAATCTCACGAGCCGCGCAGCGGCGACAGTAACACCGCTTCAGCGAGAAACAGGGCCAGCCTCCCTTCGCGGTGTTTGACCCTCATGTGGCTGACCCGTTCGTTCTCGGATCATCGTCAATCATCCGATCAACGGATGTGATACCGGTGGCAGGTTGTGCATTGCTCACCGGCCGCTCCGCGGACGTGGCAGGCCGCGCAGTTGTCCTTGCCCAGCGGAGCGAATTGCCCGACCGCGTTTCCGCCCTCGGTGGATGCGATCTGATGGCAACGGTTGCACTGTCCGGAGTTCTGCTGTCCTGAGGCATGCTGCTCGGGTGGCGTGACGCTGAGGTGGGGCTGATGGCTGAAGACGGTGAAGCGGTCAAGCGTCTCCCCGTTTCGCTGCGATGTCCAGCGTGCCGGGATCGCGTCGGCTGCCGGATGGCAGTTCATGCAAACCTGTACCACCGGGTTGGCGTGGAAGCGTTCTTTCAATGGATCGCCTTCACTGAGTTGTGCGAAGGTTTCGATCATTGCCTTGAGAACTGGATCGGCGTGTCCGGCGGGGCGGTATCGAATGTCGCACACGGTGTCACGCCGGTACCATCCGCCAAGATTCACGAGCTCTGAGGGGACGACACTGGTCTTGTCCACCGCGGAGGTCGCGGGCGCCGCGGCCAACGGGTCGAGTGGATCCGCAGGACCGGATAATCGTCCTTCATCAAGCAAGGCGTCATCGACGCCGGAATCGTGCCCAATGTCCAGCAGCAACGACCCCTCCGGCAACAATTCCGACGAATCGGTCGTGGGTTCGGTGGAAGGCCGACTGTTCGCGAGCGTGGAACGGGAAGGGAGCTGGTCAGCGTGGTGCTGGTCAGCCTCGTGCGGAGAAGGCGAGGGTGTGTCGGAAACTGGTTGAAACCAATCTTTCGCGGTCGCTTCGATCCATTGCGGCGGCAATCCCTGCAGCACCGGTCGGAACGGGGGCGGTGCAAGGCCTTGTCGTGTCAGCCGATCTTCAATAGCCCTGTGCCCGCGATCCGCAATGTCGTCCATCAGTTCCCGCAGCGATGTGGCGATCCTGCCAAGCGTGTGATTGCTGCGAGACGTGCCGCGCGGCAGTTGTGCCAGATCGCCATTGGGAATCTGGCGGAGCAGCGGGGCGATTGTCGGGTCGGATCGAATCAGCAGTTCGACCAGCGGCGACAGGCTGCCATCAGTGAAGCCAATCGCGGTTGGAGGCCACGGGCCAAATTGGTCGGCGACCGATTCCGGCAACGTCGGCAATTGCAACAAGGTGATGCCATCAACCACTTGCGCGCGCAAGGTTTCTTCATGGCACGACGCGCATCCGACCTCGTAGCTGGGGGAACGCTGGGGCTCCGACCCAAGATCGCTGATCGCGGTCGAGTGATCTCGCACGTTCGCATGACACGTTCGGCAATCGAATGCTTCTGCGGGATGGTGTCGTGGAAAATGCTGGTCGTGGTGGGTGCGGTGATCAAATCCGATGTTGCCGCTGCGATGGTACGGCCATTGGTCCCAGGTTGGATGTGATTCAGCAAAACTTCCGAACGGTGCGGCGTGACAGGCCTGACACTGCGCATTGGATAGTTGAGTCAGGCTGGTTGTGGGGCCGTGATGCTCTTGGTGGCAAGTGGCGCACCGCAGATGGTTCTGGTCAACCATTGCCACTGCGGGTCGCCATTCGGCAGGACGCCCTCGCTCCGAGATCGCTAGCTTGGTCAGGCGGTCTCGGACGGCAATCGGCAGGTTGTGCGCCGTACCGGCCAGGCCCAGCGGGATGGTGGTGTGGTGACATTTCATGCACCTTTCCGAGGACGAAATCCCTTGGTGACCGGACCCACCGGAGCGAAACCAGTCGGTCAAGGAGGTGGTGGCCGATTGATGGCAGGCGCCGCATCGCTGCTCCGCAGATGCCCCGGCTAAGATTTGCGCGTGCGGTGATGAGAGATCGCCGGGCTGAAACAGGGTGGTCGCCGGCGTGACGAGCAACATCAATGCGACGCCGCTGATCGCAAACAGCAGGCAGGCCGAGGTCAATCGTTGACGACGACCCGTCCAGCTCAATCGTCTTCGTCCGTCCTGCTCCAGAACCCAGCGGTCCCCCGGTCGATCATTCGCCGGGGGCGGCGGCAATTCGCGATCGTCGTGTCGCATCTCCCTGACTCCGCCGGACGCCTAGTGACTGAAACGCAACGCGATGGCGACGTGCACCACGGCGGCCAATAGCAACGCCAGGGACAGGCAACTGTGAATGACCACCCAGCTGCGTAGTTTCCATTGCATTGAAAACTGGCGATCAAGGTCGTGTCGGCGGCGTATCAATGCAGCAAGCTGCTCCACCGTTTCCCGACGATCTGCAGGAAGGTAACGCTCCATGCTCTTCAGATCGCCAAGCAGGCGGTCACAGCGCGTTCTCCCCGGCGCCAATACCCAGCCAAGGCTGGGAGCTTGGGAAAAGAACGCGGCCAGCGATTCGTGGTAGAACGATTTCAGCACTTGGTCGCCGGAGGTATCGGGAAGGCCGTTGGCAAGTTCCGACGCGGTGGAAGCCAATTGTGACCGGTGCCAATTCATTCGATCAAAGCGGGGTTCCCCGGGCACCGCCGTTAGCTGCGCCGGAAACGTCCGGCTGATGAACCAACCGTAGAAGCCGCTGACGGTGACCAGTAAGAATACGATCGATAGCGTCGATTCAAGCTTCCCGCCGCCGATAATGGCGGGTGCATGCAGCAGGTACACCGCCGCGGTGAACAGTCCCAGGTGGAGGTGCACCTGGGTCCAGGTACTGACCGACCCAAGTGGCCAGAACGGCAATCGCCGCCGAACCCCCAGTAGCATCAGCAGGATCAGGCAGGAGAATAATGTCCAGCCGGTAAACAGACTGGGCGAACCCAGGCGATCCGACAGCGTCGACGTAATGGCTGCGATCACCGTAACGGCGAAGACCGTGACAGTCAGGCCGACCCATCGACGAGTCTTCAGCGGTAGACGGATCGTGGCCATCGAACACTAGCTCCGTTTCTGAAGCCACTGCTTCAATGGTTCGGGTTCGCTCAAGTCGATTCGCACCAGTGCCTCGTGGGGGCAAGCCGCGACGCAAGCGGAGCCCGATGGCAGAGAAGCACACTGGTCACACTTTGTCGCCTTGCGAATGGGTGCGGTGGCCGATTCATCAACGTAGGGACGACCTTTCCCGTCAACCACCTCAGCCATGCGAATGGTGTCATAGGGACAAGCGGCAGCGCATAGACCGCAGCCGATGCAAATCGGGTCATGGATCAAGACGGTCCCCGTGTCGGGGTCCCTGGCGATCGCCCCGGTCGGGCACCCGATCATGCAGACAGGATCAGTGCAGTGCATGCAGGCCTGGACAAACTGCAGCCGGTCATGGATGGGACCCTGACGGACGAATCGTGGGTTCCCGTCGTGAACCCCCGAGCACGCCGTCACGCAATCATCGCAGCGCGTGCACCGATGCAGATCGATGACCATTGCATCGCGGCCATTGTTCAACCGTTGTTGGACGATGAATTCCAGCAACGCGGTCGACTCGTTTGTCGACTCCGCTTCGCCGGTCGGCCAGACCGGACTCGGCTGAACGGTTCGATCGGCGTGCGCATCGCGTTTCGCACTTCGCCGCCGCCTGCGATTGGACCGTCGTTCGATTGCCTGCGGAAACAACGCTTGCACGGAACTTGGCAGTTCCTCTTTACGAATCCAGGGCAGCACGTCCTCGGCGAATGATTCCACCGGAATCGCCAATGCATCCAGAAAGCCGACCGCTCGCAACGAAGACTGGTACGGTCTGGCGGGCGCGGCAGGAGCGCGAAACGCATTGAACAGGATCTCGTCGAGTCCGAAGAAATGGCCTTTGCCCAAATACGCCGTGGTGCGGTGGGAGGCACCGTGTTGGACGGACACGCGTCCGAAACCGCTGCGAAGAATCAGCAATTCCGTCGGCAGGTGTCCTTCATGGGCAACCACCGGTTCGGTCTCGATTTGTTTCGCCGCCGGCAAGGTGCGCTGCTTTTGATAGTCGATGTTCCAAGCCATCCGGCCGAACGACCGCAATTCGGTGGACTCAACGACACGTCGCAAGTTCTCCTCCGGCAGAAACCTCAGTAGTGGCACCTCACGGAGATGAATCGGCAGCCAATGTCGGCGATAGTGATCGTCCAGCGTCTCGGAAAATCGCCGATCACGGCGCAGGATGCGAAGCCCCTGCCAGCGGATTTCGACCAGCATGGCTTCGGTTTCCGCGATCACCGTGGCCGATCGCGGGGCCCGATACATCGCCGCAACTTCTCCAAACAATTCGCCCGGGCCCAGACAGACGGTTTCGTGCGACAGCAAGATCGCGTCAAAGTCCTGCAGAAAGACGGCTTGTCGATCATCCACCTTTCGGATCACCGGTGGTCCTGACGCGGACGTTTGCACGCGAACCTGATCCGGGGATCGGGTTTCAGCGTGTCTGGATCTTCGCAGGTAGCGTCGCGCTGCTTGCAGCCATCCGATCGGAACCGGCGGCTGGCGGCCAAGCTGTTCCGGCATCAAGGAATCGACCAGCACGCGCACGCTGCCGCTGACGACCAGGTAGGCACTGCTGCCGTAGTCGCCCTCGCGAACAATCACTTCGCCGGGTTCGGCCCGGTGCAGTCGGCAGTCGTACCGCAGAATCCCCTCCAGCGGGGTCGCGGACGGAAAGCTGCTGGCATTCATGGTGTTGAAGGGACCGCGCGTGCGCAACCAAGCGACGTCGGCATCGGACATCGATGCGTCAAGTGGCTGATCCCAGCGACTGGGACGTTGCACGCGGATTGCCTGAGCGCGTTCCATGGATTGTCGGTACCGTTTTTAGACCGACGAAGTCAAGCGAAAGTGGGAAAGGTTGGTGGTCGGGGGGACGGATACGGCCGCTCTCGTTCCCAGGCTCCCGCCTGGGAACGCACTGATGGCTGGCTCCGCCAGCCGCCCGCGCTGTGGACAGGCGGAGCCTGTCTTGCATTGGGTTCCAAGGCGGGAGCCTTGGAACCAGGGAGGTTTGGTTGGGCGCTCTCGTTCCCAGGCTCCTGCCTGGGAACGCACTGATGGCTGGCTCCGCCAGCTGCCCACGTTGTGGACAGGCAGAGCCTGTCTTGCATTGGGTTCCAAGGCGGGAGCCTTGGAACCAGGGAGTTGCGGTGGGCGGCCGGTGCGACGCTGCAGGACCGTCGGTGATCGTGGTATAACACCCGCCCCGATCAGCGCTCATCAACTTTTCTCCCGCCCCGCCCGCCTCGATTCGCATTGAACAAAACGCTTGGATTGATCGCCGCTCCGATTTTGACCCTGGCGGTCGTGGCTGCGGTGTTGGCAGGAGATCATTCGACGCCGGTCGTCATCACTGCGGGTGTTGTCACGTGGACGGCTGTCTGGTGGATTCTGGAGCCGATTCCGATTGCCGCGACCTCGCTGATCCCGCTCTGCGTGTTGCCGGCCTGCGGCGTGCTGACATCGGAGCAGGTTGCCGGCGCGTACGGCAGCAAATTGGTTCTGTTGTTGATGGGGGGATTCATGTTGTCCACTGCCATGGAGCGCAGTGGAGCTCACCGTCGTTTGGCGCTGACGATGGTGCGAGCATTCGGCGGACGAGATGAATCCGGTGCCGATGCCAGAAGAGTCGTGTTTGGGTTCATGGCGGCCACGGCGTTGTTGAGCATGTGGATCTCCAACGCCGCGACGACCCTGATGATGTTGCCTATCGCGATGGCGGTGGTGGAGACCAGCGAAAGTCGTCGGCTACCGGTATGCTTGCTGTTAGGCATCGCGTTTTCAGCCAGTGTCGGTGGAATCGGGACGCCGATTGGGACGCCGCCCAATTTGATCTTCTTTGAAAACTACGTCATCGCTGGCGGGGAAGAGCCGACTTTCGCCCGTTGGATTCTGTGGACTTGGCCGATCATCGCGCTGATGCTTCCACTGCAGGCGCTGTGGCTGACAAAGAATCTTTCCGACGTGCAAAAGTTGAAGCTTCCTGAAGTGGGCGAATGGCGTAGCGAAGAGGTTCGAACATTGGCCGTGTTTGCGGTCACGGCGTTGTTGTGGGTCACGCGTGCCTCACCCGGCGGCGGATGGAGCTATTGGCTTGGCGTTCCCGATATCGACGACGCCCGCGTGGCTCTGCTGGCCGTGCTGGCGATGCACCTGATTCCAAACGGAAAGGGCGAAGCCCTGTTGACCTGGAAGCAGGCTTCGAAGATTCCCTGGGGAATTCTGATCTTGTGCGCTGGCGGTCTGGCCATCGCCGAGGCGTTTCGATCGGCAGGAATCAGCGAGATCGTGGCCCGGCAGTTGGCCGGACTGGGCGAAATGACACCGATCTGGCTGGTGGCGACGATCTGTCTGACCGTCACGTTTCTGACCGAAGTGACCAGCAATACTGCGACCGCCAACCTGTTGTTGCCGATCCTTGCGGTCGTCCCAGTCGACGATCCCAAAATCGTCATGATTCCCGCGACGATCAGCGCCAGTTTCGCGTTCATGTTGCCGGCGGCGACGCTGCCCAACGCCATCATCTTTGCCAGCGGCCGCATCACCGTCCGCGACATGGCACGGGCCGGTTTGGTTCTGAATCTGGTCGGTGTGGTGGTCGTGACCGTCGTTTGTTACCTGATGTTGTGACCATGACCCGCGAGACGAATGCCGAGATCCAGCCGGAGGTTGGCGGGGACACCGCAGTGGTGTTCGGCCTGCCCAACCCGCGTTGAAGAGCGGGAAAAATTCGTCAGGCGGCGGCCGAACGGGATCGATTGAAAGGCAGCTGCCGGGCGGAGCGTTATACTGGGTCTGATAATCGTGAACTCCCGTCGCCGCCGTCGCGTTCGCGGCGGAAAGCCACGTGGTGCTGAGCGTAGCGACTCGTTTTCAGAAAAAAGCCTAGCCGCCTTCGGCCACCCTCTCCCCTCGACGCGTGGAGCTCGACACCGTTGAATTCCTCGTTCGGCTCGCATCTGACCAACCCGTTTTCGACCGACTGCATCTCCCCGTCCAGTGTGGTGTACCGCTTTGCTGCGGAAAACCGGGCGGCTACCGATCACGCGGTGGACGCGCACCTGGAGAATCTTTTGTCCAAGCTCCGTGAGTGTCGGCTGGGAGCCATCATTGGTCCGCACGGCACCGGCAAATCCACGTTGTTACACACCTTCCTTCCGAAGCTGCAGCATGCCTATCCGCAGGTTGCCTTTCACCAGTTGTGCCACGATCCTCGCGACTCGCTGCGTCGGCGATTCGCAGACCGTGTCCAAGCCGGACGGCGAATTCGTGCGGCGCTGTCCAGCCTGCCCGCCGGAGGTCTACTGGTTGTTGACGGGTGGGAACAGTTAGGGCGGCTGTCACGCTGGTGGATTTCAAGATCGTCCGGGTCGAACAAAGTGACGTTGCTGGTGACGGCCCACCACCGCCCGGCCGGCTTCACGGTGATTCACGAGACCGCCGCATCCAGCCAATTGGTCCGTGCATTGGCCAAGGAGCTGACGAAGGACTCACCCTATCGGATCCAAAAGATGGTGGACGATCAGATCAAATCCCGTCGCGTCAACTTGCGAACCAACGTGCGTGATCTGTGGTTTGAGATGTATGACCTGGTCGAAGAGTCGCGAAAAGAAGCCAACGACGGCTTGTTCGGTCACTAGCTGGTCAACGCTCCCCTTTGGGGGATCCGCGTGGCACGAGCCACGGGTTTCCTCGCCTCAACCGGCGTCCGTTCGCCAACTGGAATCGTGTGGTTGGGCCGCTAGGCGTCGACGGGGACGGCCCGCTAGGATGGGAACGCTGCAATCTTGCAGTCACACATTGAATTCACACTTCGCCGACCGGCTGTTTCGATGCGACTCCCCGTGATCCTGGTCCAGAATCCTCCCGCCGGAGGAGCATCCGTTGCGGAAGCGCTCGTGGGCGATCTGATCGGCCGATCCGGTTTGGATTTGACATTGGTCGGTCGTTTCGATGCGATCGCTGCCGGGTCCACGGACCGGCTGACACTGGATTCCATCACGGGGCCCGCCGCGGTGCTGGACTGGAGCCCCGTCGAAGAGATGGTGACGGCTCTGCATCGCATCGGATTTGAGGGTGTCCGTGCACCTCACCTCCTGGACGCCGATGCGTCCGCACCCTCGCGAGGGCGAAGGCTGTTTTGTTTTGACCTTCGCAACGTGAACGACGCCCGTACCGTCATCGGCGAATTGGCACGGTTGCGGGAATCGTTGAGCGTCAAAACGGTCTCGCTCGGCGGGTTGTCCACACCGGACAGCCGCGCTGCCGCGTCGGTCGGCACGTCGCCGCAAAATCCCGCCTCCACGCAGCCGATCGACCCGCCCAAGGATTCGCGGACGCAACGCCGTCCGTCTTTTCAGTCGACCAGTGATGAATCGCTGGACGCGCTGATTGACCAGTTGGATGATCTGGACGTCTGAGAGGTTTCGAAGGCTGCTGTCTTTTGTTCGCGGTTAGTCATCTACCAACGGGCAGCAAAGTGTCGGATTCCGCGGGATGGCGGCGATGCATCCATTCGCCTCTCCGGAAACGATTTCAACGGTGAATGGAATCGACGGCACCAGAGTTTGCCGATTCAGTTGCGATGCGGTGGGAATCTTTCGACATCCGGGAGAGTTCGTTTTGCCTTTGCTTGGCGAGTGCAAGCTCACCCGGGGGAATCTCTTCGACCGTTTGCGCGAACGCGTAAGCGGCCGCCGATTGCCAATAGCATCGCGCCGCGAGGTCAGCGGATTCCGCCGAGCGGCCGAAGGCTTCCCAAGTTTCTCCGAGCCAGAAAAGGTCGCCGACTGAGAAAGGCGCAGGTTGCTTTCCCAGTGCCTCGACGGCGTTGGCGAATTGATGCAACTGTTCTCGATTGAGCGTTTCATGTTGCGTCAGCTCGAACGCCAACGCGCGCACGGCCTGCAATTCCGGCGACGCGGAAACGGTGTCGGCGAGTGATGTCGCGTCGGGGGCGAAAACCGATTCGCTGGGACGTTGATGAACCGCCTGTCGAATCGGATTTGGCGACGCGTCGGATACCACATCGGACGCGTCGGCGGATGGATGGGTCCGTCCGATGGGGATGGGCGTTGCCGCGGTGGATTCGATCGCTGGAAGCTCGCTGGGGTGTGTTGTGGTCAAGAACGCTGTTGCTTGATGACCAACCAGGAACAGCAGGACACCCGCCGCGAGCGTTGACGCGGCGGCCGCCACGCGTCTGGCGGTTGATTCCGCGCCCGCCCCAGCGGACGCGACGCGACGGTGATGCGAAGGTTTCTGGGAATTCCCTTCCGTCCAAAGCTTGATCTTGGACGTACCGGGAGAGTCCAACCGATTTGGCGTATTCCGTTGACGGTCCATCCGCTCGCCGGTGCGGTCCAATACCAGCGGCGGGTGAGGGAGCAGGTCAGACTCGAAGACCGATTCGGAGCGAAGCGGCACGGGCTCCGCCGGCGGGCCGGTGGCCTCTGTTGAAGGTGAGTCCGCGTTTGTCGATGTTGGTTGATCCGCAACGTCGGCTTGGCGATCGGCCGGCGGGAGTTGCAATGAAAACAGGATCGGTGGCGCGGTGATCGGAAGCACAACATTCCGGATTTGTTCAATTGGTTCCTTGGTGATCTCCGGGTCCGCTGCGATCTCGGTCGGATGGTGGTCGTCGGAAGACCCGAGCGGCTCGTCCCGGCGCAAGTCAGGCGGTGACGGGAAGTTCAGTTGGATCAGTTCTGGAACCGCGGTGATCGGGAGTGAAACCCTTTCGGCCGGCGATCGGGGCGAAGGCTGGCTGGCGACATCCGACGCGGCGTCGCAAGATCCGGAGGACTCTTCCGGCCGGTCAGATAGCTCCGGCTGCCCAGTTCCTAGTTTGGCGTCTAGCTCGGGACGCTGTAAATGAAACAGTTCCGGTGCCGCAACGATGGGAAGCAACACTCTCGGTGGCGGCAGCTGCAAATGGAACAATGCCGGCGCCTCAACGATCGGAAACATGACTTTCGGCGGCGGGCAGGGATCGGCTTCATGTTGCGGAGACGCCGATCGGAGCGTGTGAAACTGGATCCGAGCTCCGTCGATGCGAAGGCTGGTACCCGCGTAGGTGATTTTGGGAGCGTTCGGTTCGGGGACGCCCAGGCCGGATGGGGGCGAAGAGGCTTGAACCGGATCCGGCTCGCGTGTCGGCAACTTGTGCTCGATCTCAGCGAGCGGCGGATCCTCCGATTCGGCCAGGACGAGATCCGGAACCGTGATCGACGCTCCGCATTCGCATTCCAGGGTTTCGCCGGCGGCCAGCGCATCGACGACGTACCGACCGTCGCATTGCCGGCACAGGACCGGGATTTCCAGGGTGGTGTGTCGGGGGAGCGGTGCTAGCCGAATGCCACAATCACACCGAATCGATGGGGGCATCGAGTTTGAATGGGACGTTGTCGACTGCGCAGCGGGCAACGTCGCTTCGGGGAAAGCGATCGGATGGCGACAGAGGGGGCATTGGCCCAACAACGTCATCTCAGCCACTTGATAGCAAGACGATGGGCGAGAACGATCGCCGAGTCTAGCAACCGGGGGATGTTCGTCCCAAGACAGGTTTTGCCTGCGGCCGCGTTTTGGCAGCTTGGGGAGCGGCGGCTTTTCCAGACGTCGTGCAGCTTTCCGGACCTTCTGAAATTCACCCTCTCGGAGGGAGGGTCAAAGGCGAGGCACGAGTCTTTTGGGAGGGTGACTTAAAGAACCGGTTAAAATCAATGGCGCCGGACTACCCTCCCCGCGTCGTCGCAAGCTCCTCCGCGACCCTCCCGGAGGGAGGGTGGAGCAAAGCGGCACGACCTCTCCAAGCAGGGACGATCGCGGCGACCCCGCTGACAGCGGGGCCGCCACGGGAGCAAGGTGGTCAACCGAGGATCGGCATGGATGATGCTGTCGCCGTCGTGCTAAGGTGGAGTGTCAAAGTGACCGTCCAGGGATAATGGAAGGTCGCTTCGCGGAAACTCCGCAGGATCGGAGTGGTCCGCGTCGAAAGAGATCCTTTTTCACCATGGAGAGATTGGACCAATCATGTGCAAACCAACCATGAACGATCTTTTCAACCGTCTCGGCTCGCGGGCGATCCGGACAGCTTTTCTCTGTTCGATGTCCGTTTTGGTCTTGGGAGTCGGCTCGCTGCAGGCGCAAAACATCCCGCTCGGTTCCGAACCGGTGAACCCGTCCACCCGGCCGGATCAAACGGTACCGGCGAATCGAAAGGCGCTTGCCCTGGCCGACCAGATGGCGTCCCCCAGGTTTGCCGAACGTCGCCGCGCGATCGAGAGGTTGCGTCAGATGGGCAAGGCCGCGCATCCCGTCTTGGGAAAGGTGGTGGAAACCGGAGATCCCGATTCGGCATCGAATGCGTTGGATTTGCTTCGACAAGCCAGTGAAAGTGCGGATTCAGATCTGAGGGCCAGCGCAACCGAAACGCTGCAACGCATTGCTTCATCGGACAGCCCGATGGCCGACGCGGCGAGAAAGTCGTTGCAACCTGCCGAACAGGTTCCGCCGCGACCGGGACAGTTGCCGGGAATGCTGCCCGGGATTCCACAACCGCGACCCCAGTTCGCACCGCGACGCCGCACCAATTTGCGAATCAGCATTCGGACGGCCAACGGCGTGCGTGATGTCGAAGTCACGGAGAATGATCGGACGTTTCGATTTCGTGACAACGGGCAGTCGCTGGACGTCGAGCGTCCTGATGGCCAGGGCGGTACGACGAAGAAGTCCTATCAAGGCGTGGACGATTTGAAGAAGCAGGATCCGGAGGCCTATGAGGCTCACAAGAAGGCGGGCGGCCAGCAACTGCGTCTGCAGCAAAATCGGACTCTGATGCCACTGATTCCCGGGTTGCCGCCCGGCATGTTCCGCGGTCCCGGAATTCGACCGCCCGGGGACCGTCGGCCGACACCCCGGGAATCCGCGCCACCGCAACAGGATGGGCCACGGATTGAATTGCATCCCGGTGTCCCGCCGTCGATTTTGCCCGATCCCGTGACGCCGCCCAAGTCGCCAAGGGTGGAGGTGTAAAGAATCGCCGACCGTTCCGAGCGGCAACCACGTCATGTTGCGTGAGCCGCGTGGTAATCATTGGTGGCGCTGTCCCGCTAGCTGCCGCTTGTTCTCCGTCTGGCGACGGCGTCTTGGGAGACAGATCATGTCTCGGCAGGCGGAGCCTGCAATGCAGTGGGTTCCAAGGCGGGAGCCTTGGAACCAGTGGGATGATGGCGGGAGCTTTGGAACGAGCGGCTTGAGGCCAGCGGGATGATGGCGGGAGCGTTGGGACCAGCGGGATGATTGGCCACTTCGCGAGCCGGGGCGGCCTTGCTAATTCTCGTACGCCTCATCATCCAAGTCATCCGGCTCGCGATCGAATGCCTCGTCGTCATCTTCCTCACGGCCGTTGCGACGGAGCAGTGTTTCCGGCGGCTCGCTGTCGTCGTCCGGTACCCAGCGAATCGTCTCCCTGGGCGGATCCGAAAGGCTCTCGTCACACTGAATCGCATTCCAGCTGACGTTGCCGGGACCGTCGGCCGTGTCGCCGTCATCGAAATGCTCGTCCGAGCTCAGTAGATACAGCGATGCATTGCGAAGAAAGCGTTCCACCTCAGCCGGTTCGTACTTTTGGGTGTTGTAGACGGCTTCCATGTCCGGCAGGTCCAACTGCCCCATGCCCACTGTGTCCATCATCGCCCACGAATCCTCGGCACGGAACAACCGCACGTTGGTCCACATATCCAGCGGTGGAAGTTCGTAGTTCCAGGCGTAGTTCAACCCTTGTCGCAAACCGTTTTCGTCACGCAGCACTTCGCCGCCCGGGTTGAAATAACAGATCGCTTCGGGAAGATCCAACACGGCCGAAACCGCCTTGGTCAGGAAGCGAAGCTCGGCCATCGGGTCGTAATCATCCGGAATCAACACCACGTCATCCGAATCACCCGTCTCCTGCTCGTTGGATTCTTCGCTACCAAGCACGTAACTGATCAGCAAACGCAGATGAGCCTGGTGTTCTTTCCCGACGTCTTCGCCCTGCTCCCAAGCCCAGGATTGTTCGCTGGCCCGCTGCAGGCATCCGGGAAATGCGAGCGGTCCGAACTGTCCCAATGACCACGCGACAAAGATCTCCGGCGCCGACTCGGGGTCACCCATGTCATCCGGCCAGGGCTCCGTCGACGGGGTGACCAGCATGTGCCCGCGGACTTCCGGGCGGTAATTGATGATCAGCGTCTCCGGAGAAGCATCGTCGACGACCGATTCTTGCACACCAACGATTTCAAAGCCGGAGAGCTTCTCCCGGAGCGTTTCCAGGGAAACAGGCTTGCGGAGCAGCACGCAGACCCCTTGAGTGAATAGCCCTTTCGCCATGTTCGTCCGTTGCCGCTCAAAGGTCCGATACGTCAATCCTGGCGGATGCCCACCCCGCGGCTCCATTTTTAACGCGCGGGCGGACGCAGGACGAGTCCATGCGGCGGGGTCGCGGTCCAGAATCCGCAGCAATCGGCTACCCCCTCCGCTGTTGGAGGTCGTGCCGTTGCTCGATTGGAGTCGCAAAGCGACGACAGCCCCCTGTCGTCGGCGCAAGCCGACGGAAACGGCTGCCGAGCGGCGAGGCAATCCTCCCTCGATGCGCTCGACCCTCCTTGGAAAGGAGGGTGAAATAAAGCTGCACGACCTCTTTGCGGGAGGGTGAAGCAGAGAACTGACCGAGCCCTACAATCCCAGGTCGCCGAAGAGCGGCGTGCTCAGGTAGCGTTCGCCCAGGCTACACATGATCGTGACGATTCGTTTGCCTTTCATTTCGGGACGCGCGGCGACCTGGGCCGCGGCCCACATGTTGGCCCCGCTGCTGATGCCGGCGACGATGCCTTCCTCTTTCGCCAGCCGTCGCCCCCAGGAAAACGCGTCTTCGTCGTCCACTTTGACGACGTCATCGATGATCGACGTGTCCAGGTTCTTGGGAATGAAGCCTGCGCCGATCCCCTGAATGCGGTGCTTTCCAGGGCTTCCCCCGCTGATCACCGGAGAGTGAACCGGTTCCACGGCGATCGCCTTGAAATCAGGGTTCAATTTTTTCAAATACCGCGACACGCCGGTGATCGTGCCCCCGGTTCCAACTCCGGCCACGATCGCGTCGATCTGGTGTCCGCTGTCTTCCCAGATTTCCGGGCCCGTGGTTGCCTCGTGGATGGCGGGGTTGGCCGGATTTTCGAATTGCTGCGGCATGAACGTGTTGTCGCCGGCATCAACCAGTTCGGCTGCCTTGTTGATGGCGCCTTTCATGCCGTCGCCCGCCGGGGTCAACACCAAGTCGGCGCCCATCGCACGCAACAACGCCCGGCGTTCGACCGACATGGATTCGGGCATCGTCAGAGTCAATTTGTAACCCTTGGCGGCACAGACGAATGCCAACGCGATGCCGGTGTTCCCACTGGTAGGTTCGATCACGTGCGTGTCGGGTTTCAGACGGCCATCTTTCTCGGCTGCTTCGATCATGGCGACCCCGATCCGGTCTTTCACGCTGTTCAGCGGTTGAAAGAACTCGCATTTCGCGAAGACGGTCGCCCCGCCTTCAGGAACCAGCCGGTTGATCTGAATCATCGGCGTCTCGCCGATCGCCTTGGACACATCTGCGTAAGTCTTTTCGCGTGCCATGGTCATTCCTCCGTGTAGAAGCCGTTGGGTAAAACGTTTCGATGAATCGTCAGCCACCTGGGAATCGCCGATACGCGCGATGCTTTCTCTGGAACCGTGTCGCTGTGATCGCCAGATCGCGGTTGACAGCTGACGGACATCGGCAGCAACAGGGTTGATCGGAGATCTCAGACAGGGCCGGGCATCAATCAATCCGGGGGTCGATTCAGTCGACCACCCAAGTATCACCGGCGTTGAACAGTTTTTCCAAATCACCGTCGCCGCGTTGTTCTTTGGCGAGTTTGACTTGGTCGTTGATTTGGTCATCGTAGGTGGCCACGCCTGCGACATCGCGAAGAACGCCGATCGGCTCAGGCATTTCCGGGTGCCGCATTCGCGCCAGCATCATCTGGATGGACGGGTTCGGATCCTTTTCGTCATGAATCAGCAGGTCGTCGTCGGGGACCTCGCTGCGATCGACGACTCGCAAATGATTGCCGATCAAGCGAATCCCCTTCTCGTTGTCCTTTCCAAAGACAAGCGGCTTGCCGTGTTCCAATTCGACGACGTTTTCGGCCCGCTGCTTCTTCTCTTGCGCGTAAGCCATGGCTCCGTCATTGAAGACGTTGCAATTCTGGTAGACCTCGACCAGCGAAGTACCTTTGTGTTCCGAGGCACGCTTGAGCACCATGCCCAGGTGCTTGACGTGCGCGTCCAGGCTGCGGGCGACGAAGGTTGCTTCGGCGGCCAACGCCAGTGAAAGCGGGCTCAACGGATGGTCAATCGATCCCATCGGCGTGCTCTTGGTGACCTGGCCTTCCGTGCTGGTCGGGCTGTACTGGCCTTTGGTCAAACCGTAAATCCGGTTGTTGAAGAGCACGATGTTGATGTCCAGGTTGCGTCGCAACACATGGATGAAATGGTTGCCGCCGATCGACAGCGCGTCCCCGTCGCCGGTGATGACCCAGACCATCAAGTCGGGACGCGTCGCCTTCAGCCCGGTGGCAAAGGTCGGCGCCCGGCCGTGGATGCTGTGCATCCCGTAGGTGTTCATGTAATACGGGAACCGGCTGCTGCAGCCGATGCCGCTGACGAACACGATCTTTTCGCGAGGCACGCCGAGTTCCGGCAGCACCTTCTTCATCTGGGCCAGGATCGAGTAATCGCCGCACCCGGGGCACCATCGGACGTCTTGGTCAGAGGCAAAATCGGCGGCTTTGAGGACAGGCAGCGACATGATATTGAATACAGAACTTTGGACGGAGATGATTGTTGGGGACGGCCGATCGCAGTTGACCCGCTGGTGAGGTGAGCTTCAGCCGTTGGCGGTTTGCCCGGCAGCGGCGGCACGGCGTTGCATGCTCAGGCGGCCACGGCCGCGGGCAAGTGGGTTTCGATGGCTTCGATCAGCTCGCTGACCGAGAACGGCTTGCCTTGGACTTTGTTGAATCCCAAACAGTCGACCAGGTACTTCGACCGCAGCAGCATCCGTAGCTGTCCCATGTTCAATTCCGGCACCAGCACGCGATCAAACGAACGCAGCAGTTCGCCCAGGTTCTTGGGGAACGGATTGATGTAGCGGAGATGCACGTGACTGACTTGGTGCCCGGCTTCCTGGCAGCGTCGGACCGCCGTGTGGCAGGCCCCGTAGGTGCCGCCCCAGGAAACGACTAGCAGGTCACCGCTTGATTCTCCCAGGATGTCCTGGTCGGGAATCCGTTCGGCGATCTTGGCGACCTTGTTGGCGCGCGTTTCGACCATCAGGTGGTGGTTGGCCGGATCGTAGCTGACGTTGCCGGTCTCGTGCTCTTTCTCCAAACCACCAACTCGGTGCATCAAACCCTCGGTACCGGGGATTGCCCAGGGACGTGACAGATTCTTGTCGCGCAGGTAAGGCAAGAACGGTTCCGCCGGGTCGGCCCCTTCGGGGTGGGTGATTTGAATTTGCGGCAGCGATTTGATGTCAGGGATTTTCCAGGGCTCGCTGCCGTTGGCAATGTAGCCGTCCGACAGCAGCATCACCGGGACCATGCACTCGGTCGCGATGCGCCAAGCTTCGATCGCCATGTCGAAACAATCGGCCGGTGAGCACGGAGCGACGATCGGGATCGGCGATTCGCCGTTGCGGCCAAACATCGCTTGCAACAGATCGCTCTGCTCAGTCTTTGTGGGCAGTCCCGTGCTGGGACCGCCGCGCTGGACGTTGATCACGACCATGGGCAATTCCAACATCATGCCCAGACCCATCGCCTCGGCTTTCAAGGCAATCCCGGGACCGCTGCTGGCCGTTACACCCATCGTTCCGCCGAACGCGGCGCCGATCGTCGCACACATGGCTGCGATCTCATCTTCGGCCTGGAACGTCCGCACACCGAAATTCTTGTGCTTGGTCAGTTCATGCAAGATGTCGCTGGCCGGCGTGATCGGGTAGGTGCCGTAAAACAAGTCTTTGCCGCTCAACTTGCTGGCTGCCACCAGTCCCCAAGCCAACGCCTGGTTGCCCATGATGTTGCGGTAGGTGCCCGGCGTCAGGTCGGCTGCTTCCACCTGATAGCTTTCACCGAACGCTTCGGTGGTTTCACCATAGGCCCAACCGGCGCGCAACGCCGCTTCGTTAGCCGAGGCGACTTCCGGTTTCTTGCCGAACTTGGCTTCGATGAAACGCAGCGTCGGATCCAGCGAGCGACCGAACAGCCAGTACACCAGGCCCATCGCGAAGAAGTTCTTGCAACGATCCGCGATTTTGGGACTGAGCCCGTGTTCGGACACCGCGTCGCGGGTCAGCCGCGTCATCGGGACTTTGAAGACCCGGTAGGTGTCGTTGATGACGGTGGCGTCCAGCGGGTTGCTGTCGACCTTGGCCAGCTTGAAATCTTTGTCGGTGAATCCGTCTTCGTTGGCAATCAAGATCCCGCCTTTGCGCAGATCTTGAAGGTTGGTCACCATGGCTGCCGGATTCATCACCACCAACGCATCCAGCGTGTCGCCCGGGGTGAAGATCTCTTCGCGGGCGAACTGCACCTGGAATCCGCTGACACCGGCACGCGTCCCACGCGGGGCGCGGATCTCGGCGGGGAAGTCGGGGAACGTCGCAACGTCATTCCCGGCCAGT
The DNA here is from genome assembly GCF_008629675.1 of Roseiconus nitratireducens. GTDB lineage: Bacteria > Planctomycetota > Planctomycetia > Pirellulales > Pirellulaceae > Stieleria > Stieleria nitratireducens. Next base: position 123,807 of record NZ_VWOX01000010.1, read on the forward strand.
GCACTGGTGTTGGTCAGTTGGGTGCCCAGCAATTGCATCCCGTCGCCGGAGTCGCCGGCCAGGCGGACGGTGATTCCGGAAACCGATTTGACATCTTTTGAAGTCGTCATGAAAAGAAATAAAACAGCGTCAGCGTGTCGGCCGGTGTCACCGCCTGTGCGTGTCCGGGGGCCGAAGTCAGCCTTCGGCAGACCCGACTCGCCAAGCGATCGGTGTCAGCGGGTGAAAACGTCGGTCCAGAACGGACCGTAGGGGTTGTATCGAGTGTTCCGAATCGGAACCTTCGACAATTCTATAAATCGAGCCATAAAAGGTAATGACCCGGATTGGCGATTCGGGCATTTTAGGAAAGAAACGCATAAATTGCGGCTTGGCGGCCATGCAATTCGGGTCCGCGTTGGCGGAAAGGGAAACGGCCGCCGGGACGCTGCCGGGGACAGGCCTGGTCGGCGGGGACCGTCCACCCGCTGGGGCGATGCGTCCGCCCATCCGCCTGGCAGGCGGGGCGTGCTCGGCTGCCGATCGTCACGATTGGGGAGACCGCATTCAGCCCGCGATGCGACCCCCGGGTCGGTGTCGGATCTCCATCATTTCGATCTTTTGACGACTGGCCTGCAAAATCTCAAACGCCGTGTCTCCGATTTCAAAGGTGGCCCCGGTCTCTGGAATCTCTCCCAGCGAATTGAGCACGAATCCGGCGATGGTTTCGTAGTCATCGCTCTCCGGCAACTCCCAGTGCAAACGCTCGTTCAAGTCGTCAATCATCACGCGCCCGCTGACCACGGCCGTGGACTCATCGATGATCTCGAACCGCGTTTCTTCCTCTTCGTCGGATTCGTCAACGATTTCGCCGACGATCTCCTCCAACGCGTCTTCAATGGTCACCACCCCTGCGGTTTGCTGAAATTCATCCAGCACGATCGCCATGTGACTGCGGCTGTGCAAAAACTCCCGCAGCAGCGATTCCACGCTGCGATCGACCGGCACGGTCCAGGCGTGTCGCATGATTTCGCCCAAAGGACGCGAGGGCGTTCGGCCGTCGGTCAATTCGGGCAACAAATCCTTGACGTACAGCACGCCCACGATGGTGTCGAGCGTTCCGTCGTAGACGGGCAAACGCGTGCGTCCGGAATCGATCACCTGTTGCATCACTGCCGGCCAATCGCTGCCGAGTTCAACGGCATCGATGTCGCTCCGGACCGTCATGATGTGCCCCACGGTGTCGTCACCCAGGTCCATCACGTTCTGGATCATTTCGCGAATGCCGGGGCCGAAGATGCCGCGGTTGGTGCCCATGGCGACCATCGTGCGGATTTCATCTTCCAAGAGCTCTTCGGGTTCGTCCCCGTTCTCCTTCTGGCCGCTCAAACGCCGCGTGATCGCTTCAATGACCTCACCGGGCAACGCGAACGGATCCATCGCCGAGGACAGCGACCGCCAGAACGGCCAAGTGTGATACAGCACTGGGGCGGAGGCAAATCGGGTCACCGCTTCAGGCAGCCAGGCGTTGACCGCCATGATGGCGATCACGGCAAAGGCGGTCCAACCGCCCAAGGAAGCCAGCGTCCAGGTGACCGGTGCCGTTCGGTCGGCCGCGCTGGATTCAAACAGCGCCGCGGTTCCGGCGACCAGAAACAGCACGGTGCCGATCATCCGCAGGTACTCGCTGCCGCGAATGACGGAGTCCTGGTGTTCCAGAATCGACGCGAAACGTTCTCGCTTGCGTTTCATCCGGCAGAAGGCTTCCAGCGACCGGCCGGTGAAAGAATCCAACAGCTCCGCACCGAGTCCGCCGATGCTGCTGAGCATGAATCCACCGAAAGAAATCAGAATCCAGGGCCAAACCTGATTCACCGGGCGAGTCCTCCGTGACGCGAACGGTCCGTCGTCGAATTCCCGCCAATCCCCAACTGGTTGAGCACGGCTTGTTCGGCAACCCGCATCTCGCGGCGCTGCGACGGTGTGGCATCGTCCATGCCCGCAATGTGCAACACGCCGTGGATCACGTACAGCAGCAGTTCATTCCCGGCCGCCCAACCGGCTTCGACGGCGTTTTCCAGAGCGGTGTCTACGCTGGCAACCAACTCGCCTTCCAGCCTGGGAGGCTGGTCGGAGTAGGGAAAGCTGATCACGTCGGTCGGATAGTCGTGGGAAAGATGACGCACATTGATTTCGTGAATCGTGGCGTCGTCGGTGAATCGGACTCCCAATTCCCCCGACATAAATCCGCACGCGGCCGCGGCAAGACGCGCCGCGCGGCCAACGTCATCCGTCGACAAGGACAGTTCGGTTTGACGATTCGCAACCGATTCGTCCCACAGGATTTCGACCTGGAGATCGGAGTCGGATCGGGCGCCGGATTCGGTGTCAGCGGAAGCGCTGTCGACGAGGTTGCCCGGCGATCGGGATGGACGCGCGGGCGATTGAGCGGGCGCTCGATGCACTGCGTCATCGTGCACTGCGTCATCGTTCGAACTGGGAGGCTCCGAATCGTCGCCGTCGGCAGCGACGGCATCACTTCGCGAAGCAGCCATGTTAGGCGGGTTGCTGGCTGGGGTATTTGACACGTGCGTGATAAATCGCGGTAAGGGATTTCACCAAACTCTTTCGGACCAGATTCAGCTGGCGGAAGGTCAGTCCGCATTCGTCGAATTGGCCATCAGCCATCTTCTTTTGCGCGATGCGGTCGACCAGGTTTTGAATCCGCGCCGGGGTGGGGTCCACCAACGTGCGGCTGGCGCTTTCGACGGCATCGGCCAACATCATGACGGCCGCTTCCAGGGTCTGGGGTTTCGGCCCAGGGTAGCGGAAATCTTTATCGCTGACCTGAGTTTCGTTGGGGTTTTCTTCGCTGCGTTTGGCGGCTTCGTTGAAGAAGTATTCCACCAACGTCGTCCCGTGGTGCTGCATGATCAAGTCGATCAACGGCTGCGGCAGGTGGTGGTTTCTGGCCAGATCCGCGCCGTCCTTGACGTGCGCGATGATGACCAGGGTGCTCATCGCCGGTTGCAGCGAATCGTGCTGGTTGATCCCGCTTTGATTCTCGATGAAGTACTCGGGCTTGAACATCTTTCCGATGTCGTGGAAGTACGCACCGACCCGCACCAGCAATCCGTTGGCACCGATCGCGTCGGCGGCCGCTTCCGCAATGGAAGCCACGTTGATGCTGTGGTTGTAGGTCCCCGGTGCGCGTTGGGCCAATCGACGCAGCAGCGGGTGGCTGGCGTCACTCAGGCTCAGCAGGCTCAGGTCCGTTTGGACGCCAAAGGCTTTTTCCACCATCGGCAACAGCGGCGTCAGTGCGGCGGCCGATACCAGAATGAAGGCGCCCGACCGCAAGGCTTCTTCGACCAGCACCGACAGGACGTCCAGGAACGTGGTCGCCGTCGGTGCGATCTCTTCGACGCCGGGTTCCGCCCCCGGTGCCACCGTCATGGTTTCGCCCCCGACGATGCCGACACCGACAACCGTCAGAGCGGTCACCGCGGCGGAAACCGCTCCGACAAACAACAGGTGACTGTGCGAGCGGATTCGTCCTGTCAGGAGGGTGCAACTGGTGCAGGCAGCGGTCAGCATCACCAGGTGCCGCAAGTCTTCATTCAAAAACAGCGTGACGCTGATGCACGCGGCGGACATCAGTAGCAAGGCCAGATCCCGACCGTACACGATCGCGGCGATGATCGAAGCGACGACCAGGGGCGCCAGTTCGCTGCGGTACTTGTCACTGGCAACCCAAAAGCTGATGCCGATAGCGCTGATCATCAAGATCAGCAAACGCGTCAACTTGCTGCGATCCATGACCAGGGAACGATCGTCGACAAAGACGATGTACGATCCGCACAGCAGGTACAACGCGGCGATCATGCCGGCGTAAGCCGCCAGTCTTGCCAGGCGATCGGTCAGCCCACGGTACTTGGTCCACTGAGCGTGTTCCTGACGCAGCAATTCCAGTTCGTCGGCGTTCAGTGGTTCCCCGGCGTCGGCCAACTCGGTTTGTCCGGCGTAGTATTTTTTCATGACCGGCGGGACGCTGGCTGCGATTTCGGCGCGCGCCGCTTCGCTGGCCTCGTCGTCATAGGTCAGCGTTTCGTACTCCGGCAGTCGGGTGTAAATCCATTCGCCGATCATTTGCGCGACCATGCGGGCCTGATCCGGATCAACCTGACCGTCGAACAGCCGGCGGAATTCCTCGGCCAGCGTCTTGTCGATCTTCTGTTCCATCAACGCCACCTGAACGTCGTCCAGGTTGACGTGCACTGAATCCTCCGGGTCGGTGACATAGACCCGGATCACACGTTGGCTGCCTTGTTCCGGTTCGTGCTTGAGCGACTGCAGCAACCCGTTCTTGAACTCGGTCGTCCGCAGGGTTCGAAATGCCGTGTCGACCTTTTCCAATTCCGGATCGCCCCCCAGCACCGCCTTGATGGCTTTGAAGCGGTCCGCCGGTGACGCCCGATCTTCTCCCGCCGACTCCGGCGTGATCGGTTCAAGCGACGAGAACTCGGCGAAGGCCTTTCGTTCTTCGTCGCTCATTTCCTGCATCGAACGCGACGCTTGGATCACGAACAGGCGATTCTTCAGCCGGGCGCGCAGCTGTTCCAGCGGCGCGGTACGGTTTCGGTAGAAAACCGGGACCTCACGGACCTTTTGCAGCCGCATCGCTTCGGTCTGCATTTTGTTTTCAACTTCGAAGTTCACCCGGGCGATGACATCCCGCATCGGGATGGTTCCGCTGCGATAGGCGAACCTCGGTTCCCAGGCCTTGCAGATGACCAACAGGGCGGTGGCGGCCAGCACGCCGATGGCGATTCGGGCTGCCCAATCCGCCTTGTCACTGTCTTGCCACCACTGGACGAATTTCGGCTTGGGAATCCCCAGCGATTCAATCCGCTGTTGCCGCGTCCGGGTTTTGTTTTGGCTATTCATAACGTGTGATCGTCGCCTACGGTGCAGGACTTATCGATCCAAACGACCCTCACCCGACGAGCCCGCGGCCACATCGCCGCCGATGACGCGGACCGGACCACGACGGTTTCGTGACCCGCGCCCGGATTCTGCGTTGTTACGCCCCACGTCGTCGGCTTCATACGCTTCGACGATGCGTTGTACCAATCGGTGTCGCACAATGTCTTGAGGGCCCAAGCGAACCACTCCGATGGCCTTGATCGGGCTCAGCCGCCGAAGCGCGTCGCGGAGACCGCTGGTGACGCCATGGGGCAAGTCCTGTTGCGTCGCGTCGCCGCTGACAACCATCTTGCTGCGTTCACCCATTCGAGTCAGAAACATCTTCATCTGCGCGACGGTGGTGTTTTGAGCTTCGTCCAGAATGATGAACGCGTCGTTGAGTGTCCGGCCGCGCATGTACGCCAACGGAATGACCTCGATGATTTCCTGCTCCATCAACTCGCGGGCGCGGTCGTAGTCGACCATTTCGCCCAGCGCGTCCAGCAGCGGTCGCAGGTACGGATTCAGTTTCGCCCTCAGGTCGCCGGGCAGGAACCCCAGGTTCTCCCCCGCTTCGACGGCCGGGCGGACCAGCACGATTTTGCGAATCTGTCCGGCTTTGAGCGCCTCGACCGCGGTGGCCACCGCCAGGTACGTTTTGCCGCAGCCGGCAGGGCCGGTCGCGAACGTCAGGTCGTGATCGCGGATCGTTTCCACGTAATGGGCCTGGCCTTCGGTCCGGGGCCGAATGCGGCGTCCGGCGTGCTGGATGGCGATGTCTTCTGTCGCCGCAATTTTTGCGGTTCCGGCGCGCTCGATGGTCGCGCCCTGTTGGGCGGCCACCGTTTCAATGTCTTCGTCGTTGATGCCGCCGCGCTTGCGGCATTGGTTGAGCAACAGTTCCAAGGAGCGCATCGCGCCGTTGACGTTCTCGCCTTCACCCGCGATCCGCACACGTCCGTTGCGGTGAGTGATCGTGACGTCAAACAGCTGGCGTAACTTTCGCAAATGCTGGTCACGCGGCCCGAACAGCTGCAACAGCTCTTCGGGGGAATTCACCATCAAGGTTGCTTCAGTCATTCAAAAGGACCGCCGGGGGCGGCCAAAGCTTGGGAATGATCCCCACCAAAATCTTCTCCAGCGGAAATCGAGTTCACATCCATCAATCGTATCGCCATGGTCCGCCACGGGTACCCGCGGCGATTGCGATCGGCGATTCGAAGATGATTTGTCATTGAAGTGAAAGACACCTGTCTGTGTTTTTGGATCGTCCCGGTTGTCGGATCGTCCCAGCGGAAAGCGACGGCACCCCCGCCGGCCCGAGGGCTCTGCTAAGTGCCATTCTGGCGGTCAAAGTCCGTCCCTGTATACCTGCAATTCCGCTTTTTTCTTAGTCGCAAAACGATGCCGCGAAAATCATTTCGGCCGATATTTATGGGATTTCTTGATGCTCAGAAGACTCTCTGCGGATCGGCCGGCGGATTCCGGATTGTTGCCGTTTCGACAATTCGGGGGATTTCGTGTTTGCCAGGGCATCTCGAAGCAAAGGCTGGACCAATCTCGGCGGCCGGACAGGTCAGGCTCCACCCACGCCGGCCGCGAAACAAAAAAATGCCGGAACGCTCGCCGCCAGCAGGGAGTCGGTGACGTCCCAGACACCGCCCAAGCCTGGCAACAGGTTGCCGCTGTCCTTGACGCCGGCGTCGCGTTTGAACAGTGATTCGGCCAAATCACCGATCATGCCGGCGACGGCCAGCACCGGGCCCAGTACCAGCGCGCCCCAATGCGGCAACGCCAACACGCCGGCCAGTCCCGTGGCGGGGGTCGTGTTCGACTGGGGTTCGGTCAGCCAAGGAATCAGCACCGCCAAACAGCCGTAGGCCACGACGGTCGCTGTCACGATCCCGCCGATCGATCCTTCCACCGTCTTGCCCGGCGACAACCGAGGGATCAGCTTGTGACGCCCGATCGCCTTTCCCGTGAAGTAGGCGCCCGCGTCGGTGGACTTGGTGACCGCGATGATCGTGATCAGCGCGGCGAGTCCGAATCGTGCGTCCGTTGACGCGTGCAGCCCCCGCGTGGCGACCAACATCGCCATCGGCAGCCCGACGTACATGGAAACGAAGACGCCGTTGCAGGTTCGCCGAATCGTCGCCCCGGCTGTTTGATTGATCGTGGGAGTCAATCGCTGTCCGCTGACGGAATCTTCGTGCTCCTGAGCGTACTCCACGATCCGGTTGTAATGTCGCATCTCCCAAATCAGGACGACGAAGATCGCCGCCACGGACCCCAGCACGATCCAACCGAGTCGCCCCACCGGACAATCGGCGGGATAGTCGTCCGGACTCAGGGCCCACAGAAACGGAATCCCCGATGACAAGGCGACCAGCGTGGGACCGGTCACGCAGGAGATCGGACGAACGGGATGATCGGCCGCACGCAACATGCCCGCGATTTCCCCGGCGGTTCCGATCGTGAAAAACAGCAGCAGCGGAAGCAACCACACGCCCTCGGCCCCGGGGACCACCACGAAGGCATCCAATAGGATCAATCCGACGACGACAGTGATCAGGATCGCGCTGGTGCGCAGCCGGTCTGCCAACATTTGTGTCTCTTTTGATGCAGCGTTCGGGACTTGCAGCGTTCAGGCATTCGATGGGGTCGGGGCAAAGCGACGCCCGATCCCAACACTTACGGTTCATCGCATCGCAGGCCATCGCATCACCCGTGAACGTTTCCGGATCACTGGCCGACCGAAAGGCCACCGAATCGACGATCGCGTGATGCGAAACTTCGCAAGGCTTGTTCGAACTCTTCGCGACTGAATTCCGGCCAACAGGTCTCCGTGACCCACAGTTCGGCATAGCTGATTTGCCACAACAGAAAATTACTGACTCTCATTTCGCCGCCGGTGCGAATCATCAAGTCCACGTCGGGCAAGCCGGCGGTATAGAGCCTGTTCTCGACGGTCTGTTCGTCGATTTCGGTAATCTCGAGCCGCCCCTCCAGAACTTCGTTGCAAATCCTTCGGGTGGCCTGGGCCAGTTCGTCACGGCCGCCGTAGTCCACGGCCAGTACCAACTGCGTCCCAGGGTTGCCGGCCGACATCTCCAATGTTTTGTCCATCTCGGCCAAAACGTTTGGCGGCAGGCGGTCGCGGCGGCCGATGACGCGCAGACGCAGCCCCTGTTCCATGATCAGCCGGCGTTCCTCGATCAGGTACTGCTCCAGCAGATGCATCAAGAAGTCCAGTTCCGCCTGCGGCCGCTTCCAATTCTCACTGGACAGGCAGTACAGGGTCACGGCGTCGATGCCCAATTCGGTGCAGGTTTCACTGATCATCCGGACCGTGTTGACGCCGCGTCGGTGGCCTTCGATCCGCGGCAACCCGCGGGCCTGGGCCCAGCGGCCGTTGCCGTCCATGATGATGGCGACGTGATCCGGCAGATCGCCGCTCTGCGGACGTTCCCGCGGGGCGGCCGACTGGGACCCGTCAGACTGTTTGGAATCCATCGATCGCTCAGACTCCGATCGGTTGCAGATTCAGCTCGGCGGATTGCTTGGTGAAGATGGTTTGGGCGCGGTCCGGTCCAACCGAGAGCACGCCGACGGGGATCCCGACCAGTTCTTCAATCCGTCGCACGTAGGCCAACGCACCGGCGGGAAACTCGTCTTCCTGTCGCACGTCGTCGACCGGTTGCTTCCAACCTGGGATCGTTTCGTAGATCGGCTTGCAACGACGCAACTGGTCGCTGTGGCTGGGGAATCGGGTGATCCGTTCGCCGTCCAGTTCATACGCCACGCACACCTTCAATTCGTCCAGGTGGGCCAGCACGTCCATCATCATCAGTGCCAATCGGGTCACGCCGCTCAACCGCGCGGTGTACCGGACCGCGACGGCGTCGAACCAACCGCAACGGCGCGGGCGACCCGTGGTGGTGCCAAATTCGTTGCCCAGTTTTCGGATCCGGTCTCCGGTCGCGTCTTCCAATTCGGTCACAAAGGGGCCTCCACCGACACGGGTGCTGTAAGCCTTGCAGACGCCCAGAACGGTGTTGATCCAGCGCGGCGGAACGCCGGCACCGGCACACACGCCGACGCCGCTGCTGTTGCTGCTGGTCACGAAGGGGTAGGTGCCGTGGTCGATATCCAGCAGCGCGCCCTGGGCGCCTTCGAACAGAATGCGTTTGTCGGCTTCGGCTGAATCCAACAACAAATCGGTGGTGTCGCCGATCATGTCCTTCAGCCGCTCTGCCCAGCCGGCGGCCATCGCAACGACCTTGTCCGCGGCGACCGATGCCAATTCTTCGTCGGAGGCGCCCATGGTTCGCAGCATGGCGATTTTCTGCTCGGCGACGGTCCGGATCCGCTCGTCACGCTGGTCTTGGATCAAATCGGTCATGCGGATCGCGTGCGTGCGTCCGACCTTGTCGCGGTAGCAGGGGCCGATGCCGCGGTTGGTGGTACCGATCGATTCGCCGCGCACGGCGGTCGCGTTGATTTGTCGATCCTCGGCGATGTGCCAGGGCATGACCAGGTGGGCGCGTTCGCTGATCCGCAGGTTCTGGTTGCAATCGACCCCGCGGGCGGCCAACGCATCCATCTCCTCGATCATCGTTTGCGGATTGATGACCACGCCGGGCGTGATCAGATTCTGGACGCCCGAATGCAGGATCCCGCTGGGGATGTGGTGCAGTTTGTACGTTTCCTGACCGACGACCACGGTGTGGCCGGCGTTCGCGCCGCCCTGATAGCGGACAACCAAATCGAATTGGGGCGCCAACAGGTCAACGAGTTTTCCCTTGGCTTCGTCACCCCACTGCAGCCCGATGACACAGGTTCCGGACACCAGAATCACTCCCGAATAGCGAATAGGCCGGGTGAGCGTTCGCCCGGCGCGGAATCCCAGAGCCTACGTGCCCGGGTCCGGCCTGACAACGGGGAGACCCCCGCGGGCTCGAAAAGCCGCGCGGAAAGGGATCGTCGGGCTCCACGACAGGACACCGCTCGCTGCAGGTGCCACTCGGCCATGCGTTTGCGGCGCTTCGGCAATCTGTGATGCCGGGGCAAATTGCGTTGTGCCGGATGGCTGACCACACTGCGGTCCACCGGGCCGCCCAGTTGTCCCGGCCGCGCCGATTATTCGGTCATCCTTCGACGCCCGCTTGACGAACCTGACCGACGGATTCGGGTCGTCTCTGGCCAGGAATAGGCTTCTGTCTATACTCCTGCGACAGTCGCCGGACCCCGGTGACACGAATGTTGATATGAATCCCCTTACGGCGGTCTGATGTCGGATTACAACCTTACCCACCTGAAACAACTGGAAGCCGAGAGCATCCACATCATCCGTGAAGTTGTCACGGAGTTTCAGAAGCCCGTGATGCTCTACAGCATCGGAAAGGACTCGGCGGTTCTGGTGCATCTGGCCCGCAAGGCGTTCTACCCGGCCAAGCCACCGTTCCCCTTGATGCACATCGACACGACCTGGAAGTTTCGCGAGATGATCGAGTTTCGCGAGAACTACGCCCGCAAAGAATTGGGCCTGGACCTGATTGTGTACACCAACGAAGAAGGGTTGACGCACGGCATCAAGCCTTGGGAGGACAGCGAGCGGCACACCGAGCTGATGAAAACCGACGCGCTCAAGCAGGCGTTGGACAAATACCAGTTCGACGCGGCCTTCGGAGGCGCTCGTCGCGACGAGGAAAAGAGTCGCGCCAAGGAACGCGTCTTCAGCTTCCGCGACAAAACGCACCGTTGGGACCCCAAGAACCAGCGTCCCGAGCTTTGGAACCTGTACAACGGCCGGGTCAACAAAGGCGAATCGATCCGCGTGTTCCCGATGAGCAACTGGACGGAGCTGGACGTGTGGCAGTACATCCACATGGAGCAGATTCCGATCGTTCCGCTGTACCTGTCGGCCCCTCGCGAGGTCGTCGAACGCGACGGCATCCTGTTGATGATGGACGACGATCGGATGCCGTTGCTGCCGGGCGAGAAGAAAGTCACCAAGATGGTCCGCTTTCGAACGCTGGGTTGTTACCCGCTGTCCGGAGCGGTGGAAAGTGAAGCCGTGACGCTGCCCGATGTGATTCAGGAAATGCTGTTGGCCACGACCAGTGAACGCCAGGGGCGGATCATCGACCAGGACGAAGGCGGTGCGGGAATGGAAGAAAAGAAACGCCGCGGCTATTTCTGAGCCCCGCCCGGATTTTACCGCCTCCACGCCCAATCGCTCATGCGAACGAACCTCGGCAACGACTTGCCGACGCTGCGACGCCCAACTCAACCGAATAATTACCCGACGCCATGTCACACCAGTCCGAACTGATCGCCACCGACATCGAAGCGTACCTGAAGCAGCATGAACAGAAGGAACTGCTGCGTTTCATCACGTGCGGAAGCGTGGACGACGGCAAAAGCACCTTGATCGGTCGATTGCTGTACGACAGCAAAATGATCTACGAAGATCAGTTGTCGCAATTGGAGGCCGATTCGAAGATCGTGGGGACGACCGGTGGCGGATTCGACCCCGCCCTATTGACCGACGGATTGAAAGCCGAGCGGGAACAGGGCATCACGATCGACGTTGCCTATCGGTACTTCAGCACCGCCAAACGCAAGTTCATCATCGCCGATACCCCCGGTCACGAGCAGTACACTCGCAATATGGCCACCGGGGCCAGCACCGCGAACCTGGCGATCATCCTGATCGACGCCCGACATGGTGTGCTGACTCAGACGAAACGGCACAGCTTTATCGTGTCCCTGTTGGGAATTCGGCACGTCATCGTGGCCATCAACAAGATGGACCTGGTTGACTACAGCGAGGAACGGTTCGAAGAGATCAGCGCGCAGTACCGAAATTTTTCCGATCGATTGGATCCGTTCGAATTGCATTTCCTACCGATCAGCGCCCTGCTGGGCGACAACGTGGTCGACCGCAGCGAGAACATGCCGTGGTACGGCGGCGGCACGCTGATGAACATGCTGGAAACGATCTACATCGGAAGCGATCGCAACCTGCAGGACTTTCGGTTGCCGGTCCAGTACGTCAATCGTCCGAACTTGGACTTCCGCGGTTTTTGCGGGACGGTTGCTTCCGGAACGATCCGTCCCGGCGAAGAAATCATGGTGCTGCCAAGCCGGCAGAAGTCCAAGGTGAAGGAGATCGTGACCTTTGACGGCGCACTGGACGAAGCGTTTGCGCCGCTCTCAATCACACTGACCCTGGAAGACGAGATCGATGCGTCACGGGGCGACATGATTGTCCGGCCCGGCAACGTTCCCCGTGTCCGGGATTCCTTCGAGGCCATGATGGTTTGGATGAACGAAGATGCGTTGGTCCCGGGTAAAACGTACCTGATCAAGCACACCACGCAGACTTTGCCCGGGACGATCGACTCCCTGCGCTACAAGGTCGATGTGAACACCCTGCACCGATCGCCCACACCGCAACTGCAACTCAATGAGATCGGACGGGTCGGCGTTTCGCTTTCCGGTCCGCTGTACTTCGATTCGTACCGTCGCAACCGGACAACAGGCGCGTTCATCGTCGTCGATCGAATCAGCAACGCGACGGTCGCTGCCGGGATGATTCTGGATCGCGACGGCAGTGCGACCGCAAGCGTCTGGGACGATGAACCTGCCTCGGAAGTGACGTCTCCCGACGAAGTGTCGGCGGTGACCGACGAGGAACGCGCCGCACGGTTCGGTCAACAACCGGCAACGGTGCTGCTGACCGGATTGACCGGGGCCGGAAAAACCGCGATCGGCCAGGCGCTCGAGCGCCGGTTGTTCGACATGGGACGTGCCGTTTCAATCATCGATGGGGAGAACGTCCGCAAAGGCCTCAGCCGCGATCTCGGATTCAGCGCGGCGGATCGTAGTGAAAACCTGCGTCGCAGCGCGTACCTGGCACACGCGCTCAACGAGGCGGGCGTGATCTGCGTCGCCAGTTTCGTCGCACCCAGCGAGGCCGTTCGGCAAAAGGTTGGAGGCGTGATCGGCAGCAACCGGTTCGTGGTCGTGCACGTCGCGACGCCGATCGAGATTTGTCGCGATCGGGATACCAAGGGCCAGTACGCCAAGGCGGATGCCGGCGAATTGTTGAACTTCCCCGGAGTGACCGCGGAGTACGAACCGCCGGCCGATCCCGATGTGACCGTGGACGCATCGAAGATGTCGATCGACGAGTGCGTCGACGCGGTGCTGGACGTGCTCCGCGATAAGTCGATCATTCGCTAAACCGTCGGGCTAAGAAAGCGGCGGGAATCTCGTAAACTGGGTGTTCATCCTTCCCACCGGAGACCACCCATGTTTCGCCCCGCCCTGCTGACCCTTGCATTCGTGTTCATCATGAATGCCCCGCTTCCCGCCGCCGAGCCTCTGACGCTGATGGGGACGTTGCAGCCCTGGTTGTATCCGAAGGCGACCATGGACGGGGCGGAGATGAGTGACGCCGAAACGATCGACGTTCAGGGAAACCGAACCCGCCCATCCGTCCGGTGCAAGACGATCATGAAGACGCCCGATGGTGCCGAGAAGGTGCTGGAGTTCTACCGCGAGAAGCTCAAGTCCCAGCCCGACGGCAAGCCGGTCGCCGACGACAAGCTGGCGAACTGGACCGGGGGCCGATCGGTGACGTACCACGAAGGTGAAGACGATCGTTCGGTGAAGGTTTATGTGATCCTGGTCAATCAGGAAAACGCCACGACCTCTTTGGTCATCAGTCGCGGCGAGGATGAAGACCAGACCCACATTCAGTGGACCCACTACCAACGGATCTGAGAGCACCGTTCAACATGGGGCGACACCCATCGGTGACTGCGACCATCCAACAGCCAAGGCAGCGCCGATGCGCCGCAAAGGTCGCCGAGCGATCAACGATAGTCCTGGCCGTTGGAACTGTCGACCACCGATTGCAGCCACTCGCGAAGCTGGGGACGCATGGCTGCGACACGTTCAGGTTGCTGCGAGGCGAGGTCTTCGGTTTCCATCGGGTCGGTCCCCAGGTTGTACAGCTCAAAGCTTACCGGAGATTCACCTTTCTTCGTTTCGATCCGGTGCAGTTTCCAGGGCCAGTCCAGCCACGCAGCATGTCCGGGAAAATGGCCGGCAGCGAACGCGGGTTTGATTTGTCCTGCGTCGCTAACCAGCCGCGAGCGGTCGAAGTAGTCCTGGCCTTGCTGCTGCGCCTGGAGCTCCTGCCGCATCCATTGATCGTGTGGCGTTGAGATTCCCGACTGGTCCGTTTTCCAGAACCCGATCGGCTTGTTTCGCTGTTGGCGCTGGCCGCGAATGATCGGTTCCAGGCTGATCCCGTCCAGCACGGGTTGCTGATCGGTGTCAATTCCCAACAAATCCATGACGGTGGGGTAGATGTCGCAAGTGGTTGCCGGAATCTCGGTGACTCTTGGTGACTGAATCACCGCGGGCCATTCGATGATCGCCGGCACGCGTAGTCCGCCTTCATAGATGGAACTCTTCTTCGCGCGGCCTCCCGAGCTTTCGGGAACCAGGCCCCCGTTGTCGGACGTGTACCAGAACAACGTGTTCTCGCGAACGCCGGCGCCGGTCAACGCATCACGCAGTTTGCCGACCGCACGGTCCAAACCTGTGATCTCTCCCATCCAATCGGCGCGTTTCTCACCGGCATACAGGGCGCGATCTTCCGGTGCGGCGCGATGGGGGCTGTGCGGGGAACCGAACCAGACCACCGCGAGAAACGGTTTGTCGGCTTGAACCTGATTCTGAATGAAGTCGATTGCCGCGTCCGCGGCCACCATGGAACTCTCGCCCTTCAGTTCCACCGCTTTGCCTTCGCGGCTGAGTACCGGATCGTTGTCGTAAAAGTTAAAGGCGGAAAGCCAGTGGTCAAATCCGCTTTGACCGGGATTGACCGGGCTGCCCTCGAGCACGGATCCGAGATGCCATTTGCCGAAGTGGCCTGTCACGTATCCCGCCGACTGAAGTCGCTCGGCCAGCGTGATCTCTTGGGGACGCAGCGGTCGCCCCCAGGAATAGCATCCGAAGCGGTTGGGGGTGCGACCGGTCAATACACTTCCCCGGGTGGGTGAACACACTGGGGCGGCGGCGTAGAAATGATCGAATCGCAAACCGCTGCCGGCCATTTCGTCCAGGACTGGCGTCTTGATCAGCGGATGTCCGTTGTAACCGGTGTCACCCCAGCCTTGGTCGTCGGCCATCACCAACACGATGTTGGGGCGTTCGTCAGAAGCGGCGTCGAGGGCCGTGGTGCAGGTGAATGCGACCACGACAGTCAAGATAATCGCAACCGGAAGTGTTGCGGCGTGGTGTTTGTGGTGCGGGCGGCAATCGGCCAGGGGGCCGGCAAGACAACGAATCATGGAAAACTCTAAAAACCGGGGGATCGGACTCTGTTCCGCCTGCAGCCCTTGGGAGGACCACTCATTGATTGGGAATCAAGACATCCAAAATACCACGACCGCTGCTGGGCTGTCGGATCGTCAACCGATAACCGCGCAAGCTGGTCTTTACTCCCATCTTCTGACGGAATCGCCTGGTCCCGAGAGGGGCAACTTTCACCCTGAGCGCCCGTTTGCCCCGTCGAGGTGCCGGCAGCGTCCACGCTCCCCGGGGTTCCGATTGATTGACGGAATTTTTTGCAGTGAGTAAACTCCGTCGTTCTATCCCGCCTTGTTTGATCCCACCCCGCCGCCTAGCCGCCGAAACCGATGAAGCCGTTTTCGAAATTTCGGAACGTGATTTCGCTTGTGTTGCTGGCGATCTGTACGTTGCCTGGGCAGCGGTTCGTCGTGCATTCGCACGAGACCGTTGCGGGTGCTCCTGAGGTTTTGCAAGCTCACCTGGATCTCTACCATCCTGCCCGGGGCGAGAAGCAGGAAACGCCGAGCTGTCCCCACTGCCATTGGGTGGTCATCGGCGACGCATTTCATCGGGGTGAAGCGTTTCCGGCCGTTGATTTCCATCCGAGCGTCTGGAAATCCAATGATTCCGGAGCGGAGGCTGCTTTGACCCTGCAGCAGGCTGTCGTGTGGTTGGATCGCGGCAAAGATTGTTCACGCCAGTCGATCGTGCAACGAGACAACGATCGGTCGTTGCCCACGCCCTCTGCAAAGACGCAGCGATCCCGGCTGTGTGTCTGGAACTGCTAATGCGGCCCGATCACTCCGCCCGGCGGTTTTGTCTCGCGGATTGATTTTCTTTGTGCGGCGCGTCTTTGTGCCGTCTCGCGTCTATCGATGATCGCCGCTCCGGGGCTTGGTCCCTGACGCCGCCGTCGCGTGGACGCCTGCCTTTGATTCGCATCGGAACGGTAGCCGTTCCGGCGACCGATTCACTCAGAGCCATGTCGCGTGTCGTGCGCTGACGTTTTCGATTTCATCCCCTGCCGGCCCTCGAGCCGGATGGTTGATCGCCAGTTGAACCGACGTTGTTCGTCGGATTTGGCGAGGTTCGGCAAGCGACCTCAACCAGACAACGATGAGGACCATGTCATGACTTCTATCCCGTTTCGGATACACGGAGCGACGCTCGCGTTTTTCGCAGTTCTGATGGGATGCCTTTACAGTTCCGCGCCCCAAGGGCGCTCCGTCGCGTTTGCGGCGGAGGTCGCCGCACGGGCGCCCCGCGGCGATCGTGCCGAGAGCAAGATCGAATCGGATGACCCATCCGAAGCGTCAGGTGCACAGGTGACGGTTTCGTTGCCGAGGGCGAAATGGAAGTCGGCGGGAATTCAGATCGGCAAACCGACCGAGCAAGAATTCTCCGAGAGGATTCGGCTAACGGGAAAGATTTCCCTCAATGAAGATCGCATCTCACACGTGTATCCGATGGTGGAAGGCACGGTCGATCGAGTCGCCATCTCTTTGGGCGAGGTCGTTGAGGAGGATCAATTGCTGACGGTCGTCCACAGCCGAGAAGTCGGCAAAGCGAAGCTGGAGTTGTTTCAGGCCCGACTCCAGTCCGAGATGGCGGAGGTCAAAGACAAGCTTCAGCGAGAACTGTCGGCAAATACGTCAGAGCTGTTGACCGCCTTGAGGGAACAACGCGATATCACGGAGATTCAGGAGCAGCACAAAGACAGCAACATGGGCGAGTACCGCGAGCGATTGTTGAGCGCCTATGCGGACTACCTGAAGTCACAGGCGGATGTGAATCGTCTGGAAGGAATTTCGACATCGGGCGCGGTTTCGGGGAAACAACTGCTTGCCGCCCGGACCCGACGCAACGCCGGTCTGGCAACCTTTCAAGCACGCATCGAGCAGATCGCGTACGAACTCGAAACGTCGCAATTGGAAACTGCTCAAGCCGTCAAGGAGGCGAACACCCGGGTCGCCGTCGCGACCACGAATCTGCGAATCCTGGGATGCGAAGAGAGCGAGATCAAGTCGATCGATCCGATGCGGCAGGGCGAAGCGATCTCGCACTACTCGATTCGCGCACCGTTTCGGGGCACCGTCATCGCCAAAGACGTGACGTTGGGAGAGCAGGTGCGTCCTGACAAACAAATCCTGACGATTGCTGATCTGACCACGGTGTGGATCAAAGCCGACATCTATGAAAAGGACGTGCCGCTATTGGCCTCTTTGGATGGCACGGAGTTTCAATTCGTCAGCGAAGCCTGGCCGGGAAAATCGTTCACAGCGAAAGTCTTCTACACCGGCGAAATCATGGACGAAGCGACGCGGACGGTCAGCATGCGGGCTGTCGCGGAAAACGGCGAACATCTTCTCAAGCCCGGGATGTTCGTGACCATCCAATTGCCCGCCAAGTCCGAACAAGTCGTCGTCCAGATTCCGGCAGCCGCGGTGCAACAGCACGAAGGAAAGCAGTTCGTGTTCGTCCATGTCGGAGACGATCAGTTCGAACGTCGCGATATCCAAGTCGGTCGTAGCGATCGTGATTGGGCCGTGGTCGAACGTGGAGTGCGAGGAAATGAATCCGTGGTCACCGGCGGCGGATTCATCTTGAAATCAAAATTGTTGGAAGGACTCCTGGCGGAAGAGTGATTGAATGATCAACAGCATAATTGAATGGTCCCTGAACAACCGCTTCATCGTGATGTTGCTGGCGTTGGTGATCCTGGGGCTGGGGGCTTTTTCGGCCGCCACGATTCCGCTGGATGCGGTCCCCGATTTGACGAACGTCCAGGTGCAGGTGTTGACCAACGCGCCGGCCCTGGGCCCGGTGGAGGTGGAGCAATTCATCACCTTCCCGGTCGAGAACGCGCTCAGCGGCGTCCCGAAGGTGAGCGAAATCCGATCCATCAGCCGTTTCGGGCTCAGCGCCGTCACCGTCGCATTCGAAGACGGCACCGACATCTACTGGGCCCGGAATTTGGTCAATGAACGGCTGATCAAAGCCAAGGAAGACATTCCTCCAGGCATGGGCACGCCCGAGCTGGGGCCAATCGCCACGGGGATGAGCGAGATTTATCAGTTTGAAGTGCGTGCCGAGCCGGGATGCGATTACTCCCTGAAGGAATTGCGCACCATCCTTGATTGGCAAATCGCCTTTCAACTTCGCAGCGTGCCGGGGGTGATTGAGGTCAACACGTTTGGCGGAGAATTGAAAACCTACGAGGTTCAGGTCGATCCGGCAAAGCTTCAGAACTATGGGATATCGTTGGGGGATGTCTTTCAGTCGCTGGAGGAAAACAACGGGAATGCCGGAGGCGGCTACATCACACACGGTGCGGAGCAACGATTGATCCGCGGCGAAGGACTGGTCAGCACGTTGGACGATCTTCGCTCGATCGTCTTAGCCAGTCGCGACGGCGTCCCGGTTCGGATCAGCGACGTGGCCGAGGTCAGATTCGCACCGATGTTGCGTCAGGGAGCGGTGACCCGCGACGGAAATCGCGAGGCGGTGATCGGCATGGTGATGATGATCATGGGCGGGAACTCTCGCCAGGTCGTTGAGGACGTCAAGCATCGGATTGCGGAAATCCAAAAGACCCTGCCCGAGGGCGTCGCGATCGATACCTTTTACGATCGCACGGAATTGGTCGAGAAGACGATTCACACGATCGCCGAGAACATCGGTTTGGGCGTCTTTTTGGTGATCGTGATGTTGTTTTTGCTTCTGGGTGACGTGCGAGCGGGGCTGATCGTCGCAGCCGCGATCCCGCTGTCCGCCATGAGCGCTTTGATTGCGATGCGGTACTTCGGTGTGTCGGCAAACTTGATGAGTCTGGGCGCCGTCGACTTTGGCGTGATCGTCGACGGGGCGGTGGTGATGATTGAGAATTGTGTCCGCCGAGCTTCGCACTACCAACGCGACCACTCCGGCAAACGCGTGCCGATGGGCGTGTATCGTGAATCGGCGAAAGAAGTTGGCAAGCCGATTCTGTTTGCCGGGATCATCGTCATCATTGTGTTCATCCCCATTTTGAGTCTGCAGGGGATGGAAGGCAAAATGTTTCGTCCGATGGCATTTGTTTTCATGACGGCCCTCTCGTCGGCACTTGTGATGTCGGTGACGGTCATGCCGGTGATGGCGTCCCTGTTCCTCGCTCGCCAAGTGAAGGAGCGGGAAACGTTTTTGGTGCGTTGGATCAAGGCGGGCTATCGGCCCCTGTTGGATTTCGCGATGCGGGCTCCGGCACTGATGTTCTCCGGATCGGTCGTCGCCTTCGCCGTCAGCGTTCTTTTGGCGGCTCAGTTTGGTGTTGAATTTGTTCCAAAACTGGACGAGGGGGATATCGCGATTCAGGCTGTTCGGTTGCCCAGTGTTTCGCTGGAAACTTCGATCGACATGACGCAGCAAATTGAAAGGTGCCTGTTGAAGTTTCCGGAAGTGGAGACGGTGGTGTCCAAGACGGGCCGCCCCGAAATCGCGAACGATCCGATGGGTGTCTACCAGACCGACATCCTGGTTCGAATGAAGCCGCGGGAGGAATGGCCGCACGAACGGGACAAGGCGGAATTGATTGACGACATGCAGCAGGCGTTGACCGACGAGGTGCCCGCCAATGCGTACAGCTTCACCCAACCGATTGAACTCCGAGTTCAGGAACTGGTTGCCGGGGTGCGTTCCGATATCGGATTGAGTTTGTATGGTGATGATCTGGACGAGTTGAAACGCGTGGGCGATGAGTTGGTCGTGGCGCTCAACGCGGTTCCGGGATCCGCCGATGTCGCGGCCCAACAGGTCGCCGGTTTGCCCTACCTTCGGATCATTGTCGATCGTGACAAGCTGGCTCGATACGGCGTCAACAGCCGTGACGTACTGGACGTTGTCGCGACCGTGGGCGGTCTTCCGGTCGGTCAAGTCTTCGAAGGGCAGCGTCGGTTCCCGTTACAGGTGCGGTTAAGCCCGGAATGGCGGGAAGATACCGAGCAGTTGTCTGAGCTTCGAGTCGAAGACGCCGAAGGAAGAATGATCCCCATTTCGCAACTTGCAACGATCGTGATTGAAGACGGTCCGGTGGAAATCAGCCGCGATGCGATTCGCCGCCGGCTGTTGGTTCAGTGCAATGTTCGTGGCAGGGATTTGGCAGGGTTCGTTGCCGAGGCACAGAAGACGGTCGATGAGAAAGTGAAGCTTCCTGCCGGCTACACGCTGCGCTGGGGCGGTCAGTTTGAGAATTTGCAACAGGCCAGTCGGCGTTTGGCTATTGCCGTTCCGGTGGCGTTGTTCTTGATTTTCGCACTGCTGTACATGACGTTTAACTCGGTCAAGCTGGCACTGCTGATTTATCTCAACGTTCCGATTGCTGCCACCGGCGGCATCGTGCTCCTGTGGATGCGCGATATGCCGTTTTCGATCTCCGCGGGAGTCGGTTTCATCGCCCTGTTTGGGATCGCGGTGATGAACGGTGTCGTGCTGATCGAGCACGTCCGGCATTTGCGGCACGCAGGCGACAGTCAGCGGCAAGCGGTCGTCGGCGGGGCAATGGACCGCCTGCGACCGGTTTTGATGACCGCTTCGTGTGGTGCCTTGGGGTTTGTTCCGATGGCACTGTCCAGCAGCTCCGGCGCCGAAGTGCAGCGACCATTGGCGACCGTCGTGATTGGTGGGTTGGTCACTTCGACGGCGTTGACGTTGCTGGTGCTACCAACGATCTATCGGTGGTTCGAACCAAAGGAGACCACGCCGGAACCGATTGATATGAGCGAGTTTGAACACTAGGTCAAGCTCGCGGCGCCACACCAAGCCGAGGTGAAACTGCCTGAAAAGCCGCCAGGCCGATGGCCCTGCGGCGTCGAGGTTGTCCTCCGGCCAGTCAATGCCGCGAACTCGCAGGTCAACGGACTGGCATTGGTCGGATTGACTTGCGCTTTCACGAACGTTCCTGCCGGGGCAACGCCCCGGTCGTTTGCCCAACACGGCGCAATGGACCGGGTCCCAATGGGCCGGGTATCGGGATCAGATTCAAACGCCAGGGGCGACGGCCCGACGTTTGTCCGCATCCGAAACTCACGGCGTCTTGAAACTGATCTGGGAGCCCGGGGGAAGCGCGTCTTTCGGCAGCGGATGTTCCTGGTCGAAGACCCGCATTGGTTGGATCGACTCGATCGTGTTGGCCGATTCGTCGAATTGTCCGGTGGCCGGGTCGAGCACGCCGGAATCATCCAGCCCCAAATGCTTGACCATGAACGGGTACATGGCCTGGCGCTTGTTGATCTGATATCCGTGCCCCTCGTCGGGAAGATGGACGTTTTCCACGTTGTCTTCGGCATCGTATAAGCGGTAGACGTTGCGGATGTACGGGTACTCCACGTCCGGTGTGTTTTTGGTCCAGTCGCCGCCAACGGAAACCAGCAACAGGGGGCGGGGTGCCGCGGTCGCGGCGATCTCCACGTTGCTGGTTTCCAGCGTCGGTGTCTTATGAATCGGCATGCCGCTTTCGCAATGGCAGCCGCCGAAGAAGTGGGCGGAGACCATCACGACGGGAACGGAGACCTTCACGCGGTCGTCGACCGCGGTCAATAGAAAGGTCTGCGTCCCGCCACCGGAACATCCCGTCACGCCCATGCGGTCCGCATCCACGTCGGGCAACGATTGCAGGAAATCCAACGCCCGGATGCTGCTCCAGGTCTGCAACGTCAAAGCCTGCGGATGCTCGTGGTTCCAGCCCTGGTGCTCGCTGTCACCAAATCCGATCATGTCGTAAGAGAAAACGACGGCACCCATACGGGCCAGCGTCGCGCAGCGGTGCTGTTGATCCGGACGTAAACGCCCGCCGTCCGGTCCGCGGGCATGTCCGTGCGGACACAGGACTCCAGGGTGCTTTCCGCTTCGACCGAGTGGCCGGTACAGGTTGCCATAAACAAAAAACCCTGGTCGGGCTTCGAACGCAGCTGACTCCACCGAGTAGCCGTCGTACTCGCGCTTCTTATGAATGACCGGGTTGAGCGGTGTCCGCTCGGGCAATGGCCACAGTCCGGCTCCGGTCAGAATCTGTTGACGGATTTGCTTTGCCCGTTCCTGCCACTGTTCCAGGTTGGAGTAGGTGGCCGCAAATCGCTTCAACTGTTCGACCGCCTCGGCTTCCGTCTGGTAGTTGCCCACACAAAGTGTCGGCGGTGGTTGGTCAGGATCTGCGGCGGCAACCCGACCCGTGGTGAGGCACAGGATCGACGCGAGAAGCAAGAACGTTCGGGGAGCGAAGTGCTGGAGCATCCGAGGTCTCAAGGGCAGGGGGGAAGGAATGACAGTGGGGATTCAGTCGTGCGTCAGCGTGCCGAAGAGGCCGCGGTGGCGGGTGATCGGCGGTCCGCTGTCGGAAATCGTCAAGGCTTTGCTCTGGGCCAGGCGGTGTAACCCGGTGTGGTGACCGGAACCTTCCAGAGTTTGTGGCCGGCCGTGACATACAGCGTCTTTCGGTCGGCGCCGCCAAAGGCACAGTTCGTCACCATGTCGATTGGCACGGCTATGAACGCATCCAGTTGGCCGGTGGGCGAGATCACGTAGACACCCGCTTTGTAGCGGTCCGCAGTCTCGTAGGGCGGGGCGGGTTCGTTCAGGCCCGCCGTGGCGTAGACGCGGCCTTCGGAGTCCAAGGCAATGCCGTCGGGACCCCGGTCTGATCCCCAATCAAACAGAACCAGTTTGCTGGCAGGATCCACCGATCCCGACGGCGACAAATCGAAACGCAACAGTTGGCGTTGACTGCCTTGGTCGTCGTTGGTGTTGACAGCCACAAACAGATGGCGGTCGTCGCGGGAAACGGCGATTCCGTTGGGACGTTCCATCTCCTGACCCAAGACGAGAGTCACTTTGCCATCGGTTGCGATTCGGTAGACGCCTTCAATGGGTTCGCCTTGATCATCGACGATCTCCATTCCGTCGCGATTGCCGTACCGAGGATCGGTGAAGTAGACATTTCCCTGCGAATCGACGGCCAGGTCGTTGGGCGAATTGAAACGCTTACCACCGAAGCGATCGGCCAGCACGGTGATCGTCCCATCGTTTTCGGTCCGGGTGACCCGTCGGTTGCCACCTTCACAGGCCAGCAAACGTCCCTGCGGGTCAAACGCCAAGCCGTTGGCCTTTCCCGATGGAGATCGAAAAACCGAGATGCGGCCCGCTGCATCGGCCTGCATGATGCGACTGTTTTCGACATCGCTGAAATAAACCGTTCCGTCGGGATGCCAGACCGGGCCCTCGGTGAAGGCAACCTGCCCGACCGCCTGCAAACGCGCTCCGTCAGGGATCAACGATTGCGCGCGCGACGTTTGAGGCGATGAGATTCCGGCGATCAAGCACGTCACCGAGGCAATGGCAGTCAGGATTCCGCGACGGACGCACGGGCAAGATTTCATGGTGGGTCTTCGGTAGGCGGTGAAGTCTGGAAGGCGGGGCACCGGGAGGCATCCGTGGCGAATGGGGAAAACGAGAACGGATTCAAAACGAGCGATCCCGATGCATCGCGGCTGGAAGGTGCACCATCATAGAGAAAGGCAGGGCCGGCATCATAAAAAAGCCGGTGGGTGTGTGGTAACAGGTGGCAAACGGCGGGGTGAAGTCGGCTATCATGAAGGTCCCGCCCCTTCTCTCCCGAAGGAGACCCACCTTGCCTGCCCGCCCGGTCTATCTGTTCCTGCTGATCGTCGCTGCGCCGACCTGGCCAGCCGCACCGACTTGCGGTGCCGAGCCAAAGGTCGAATATCTGCGGGAAATCAAACCTTTGTTAGCGGAGAAGTGCTATTCCTGCCACGGTGTCTTGAAGCAGGAATCCGGCCTGCGGCTGGAGACGCGGTCGCTGATGATGGACGCGTCGGTCGTCCAGCCTGGAAATCCGGACGCCAGCCTGTTGATGCAGCGGGTGTTGGCTGATGATGCGGAGCGAATGCCGCCGCCGGGTGAAGGAGCTGCGTTGACGAACCATGAACGGAGCTTGCTGCGACGGTGGATTGAACAGGGAGCCGTCGCTCCCGAGGAATCCGTGCCTCAGGGCCCTGAATCCCATTGGGCCTTTTCCCGAATCGAACGTCCTCGCGATCGAGACGCTTCGCTGCCGGATTCCGTCGACGGATTCCTGACGCGTGGCCAGCAAGCAAAGGGCCTGCAACCATTGCCGCCGGCCCCTCGCCCGCTGCAAATCCGTCGTCTGTATTTGGATCTGATCGGTTTGCCTCCGACCGAAGAGCAATTGTCGGACGACCGATCTTGGAGCGTCCTGGTGGACGAGCTCTTGGCCAGCCCGCACCACGGCGAACGTTGGGCGCGGCACTGGATGGACGTCTGGCGTTACAGCGACGGCTACGGGTTGAACGAACAATTGCGATACAGCCAGCATCATCTCTGGCACTGGCGCGATTGGATCGTCGATTCACTCAACGCCGACAAAGGTTACGACCGAATGGTGTTGGAGATGCTGGCCGGTGATGAGTTGACCCCCGGAAACGCAGACGTGGTGGCAGGCACCGGTTTTCTGGCGCGAAACTACTACCTGTTCAACCGCACAACCTGGCTGGACAACACGATCGAACACTCCGGAAAAGCGTTCCTGGGGCTGACACTGAATTGTGCCAAATGCCACGATCACAAATACGATCCGATCACCCAACTGGACTACTATCGGTTTCGGGCCATTTTCGAACCGCATCAGGTGAGGTTGGATCCGGTTCCAGGGCAAACGGATTTTGCCAGAGACGGATTGCCACGTGTCTTCGATGACGACTTGGAACAGCCGACCTACCTGCACCGCCGCGGGGATCCGAAGAACCCGGCGACCGAGACAGAAATCCCGCCAGGGGTTCCCGCTCTTTTTTCGGATTTTCAGCCGCCGATCAAGCCGATTGATCTTCCTCGCACCGCGTTTGATCCCGGGATGCGAGATTACGTTCTGCGGGACCGCATCGCGGCAGCCGAGAAGCAGGTGCGTGCCGATCATTCGGAGTGCGAGTCGAAACGCCAGCAGCTGCGAATCGCTTCCGAAAGATCGGTTGAAGAGGCCGAGCCAGCGGAACCGGATTTTTTGGTCCTTGACGATTTCACCGCGATCGATGATTCCGTTTGGGAACTGGTCGGTGAGGGATGGGAGGTGCGCGACGGGGCGCTGCGACAAACACAATCGACACGCGACGGTCAGTTTGCCCGGCTAAAGAAAACGGTTCCGGAAGATTTTGAGTTGCGATGTCGTTACACGACCACGGGCGGTACCACTTACAAGTCGGTCACCTTCCGCTTTGACGAATCGGAGGACCGTGAAGAGTCGAATTCCGTGTACAGTTCCGCCCACGAGCCGGGCCCCAAGGTACAGATCTCACACACGCGCCGCGGTAAAACCACGTATCCGGCCGCTGGCAGAAAGGCGATCCCGATCTCGGTGGGGAAAGCCTATGAACTGCGTTTTGCCGTGCGAGGGAATTTGGTCAATGTCTGGCTGGATCAGCAACTGTTGTTGGCGTATCAGCTGCCCAGCCGGTCACCGACCGGACGATTCAGCTTGTCCGGGTTTGACGCAACCGTCGCGTTCGATCGGTTGGAGATTCGATCACTCGATGCCAGCGAGATGTTGGTTCAGCCGGGGGAAACTCTTCCGCTTTCGATCGAAGCGGCGCGGCGGGAAGTGAAAGTCGCCGAGGCGAAGCTGGCGGTGTCGACGGCCAACCTGGCGGCGTTGCGGGCGGTCGAACATCTGGCAACAGCCCAGCGACGCGTCGGAACTGACGATCCATCGCTTGAGCCGCTTCGGCGGACCGTGTTGGAACGCCAGGCGGAAGAGTTGCGGGCGATTGCCGCGCGGGATTTGATCGAGAATCAAGCCGACCCGGCGAAGCGCGAAGCGGCACAGAAACGCTTTGCCGAATCCGAACTGGCACTTCAAAAGGCGCGGACCGGTGCGGGCCAATTGCGACCGATTCGGGGTGCCAAGAAGGCTCTGGAGTCCCCGGCGGACAAGGAGTCGGAATACCCAGCGGTGTACCCAAGCCGTAGCAGCGGGCGACGTTTGGCGCTGGCACGATGGATCGTTTCACGCGAGAACCCCCTGACCGCACGGGTTGCCGTCAACCACGTCTGGATGCGGCATTTTGGCGAACCGTTGGTGGAGTCGGTGTTTGATTTCGGTCTCCGTGCGCCCGAACCGATTCATCGAGATCTGCTGGATTACCTTGCCGTCGAACTGATCGAATCCGGGTGGAGCTTTCGGCATTTGCATCGCTTGATTGTCACGTCGCAAGCGTACCGTCGAGCAAGCTCTTCGCTGGAAGCAGATTCCCAAACCGTGCACAAGGATCCCGCGAATCTCTACTACTGGCGGATGAACACACGCCGCATGGAGGCGCAGGCGATTCGAGACAGTTTGCTGATGTTGGCGGGCCAATTGGATTTGCAAATGGGCGGTCCATCGGTCGGGGTCGGACCATCCAGCCGCCGCCGGAGCTTGTATTTCAAACATTCACGCGATGACCACGACCAGTTCCTGACGATGTTCGACGACGCCGATCTTTTGCAATGCTACCGACGCGACGAAAGCATCGTGCCGCAGCAGGCACTGGCATTGTCCAACAGTGAGTTGTCATTGAGCATGGCCCAGCTGATGTCGGATCGCTGGAGTCAGCCCGGCGTCGATGACGCTTCGTTCGCGAGTGGCGTGTTCTTTCGATTGCTGGCCCGGAAGCCGACTGAGCCCGAACTGGAGCGTTGCGTTGAATTTTTGCAGCAGACGTCCCAGTTGTCGGCAGGGACGAACAAGGCCAGCGCCTCGGGAGCGGAAGACTCCGAACAACTTCGGGCGCGTCGGAGATTGGTCCACGCACTCCTCAGCCACAATGATTTCATTTCGATCCGGTAGGTCGGCGACACCTGCCGCCAGGAACCGTGCCATGTACGTCACCAAAGAACCTTCCCGCAAAATGCTCCGCCGCGCTTTTCTGGGCCGCAGCGGACTCGGATTCGGCTCGCTCGCTCTGGCTTCGTTGCTCCAACAGGATCAGTGCGGCGCGTCGACGGGGCGGACGATTCCAGAGCGGAGTCCTCATTTCGCTCCCAAGGCGAAAAGCGTGATTTGGCTGTTCATGCGGGGCGGTGTCAGCCACATGGAGAGCTTTGACCCCAAGCCGGCGCTCAATCAGTACGCGGGAAAAACCATCGCGGAAACACCGTATGCATTTGTGCAGGACCCGGAACGGTTGAAGAAAGTGCGGGTCGTGGTCGTCAACGATGCTAACGGACAGCAACGCAACACGATCTATCCGCTTCAGGTGGGTTTCAAGCGGTATGGCAACAGCGGCATCGAAGTCAGTGACTGGTTCCCCCACCTGGGATCCTGCGTCGACGATCTTGCCGTGATCCGGTCGATGTGGACGACCGACGACAATCACGGTGCCCAAGTACAGTTTCATTCGGGCCGCCACATGTTGGAACCGCGGGTTCCCACGATTGGTGCGTGGGTGAATTACGGTTTGGGAACGCTGAATGAGAACCTGCCCCAATTCATTGGCATGGGGCCACGATTCTTCGACCGACGTGACGGACACTACCTGGGGCCAGCCTACGATGCCGTTCAGCTGAAAGTCGATCCGTCAAATCCGTTGGACTACGCCAAGCCGGAGGGCGAGATCACGGCGGCGGAGCAACGATTGGAATTCGACCTGATTCATTATCTGAATCAGTTGACGGCGGCGCAGTAC
Source organism: Roseiconus nitratireducens (assembly GCF_008629675.1). Taxonomy (GTDB): domain Bacteria; phylum Planctomycetota; class Planctomycetia; order Pirellulales; family Pirellulaceae; genus Stieleria; species Stieleria nitratireducens. The sequence continues at coordinate 151,847 of NZ_VWOX01000010.1, forward strand.
CCCGGCGACGCGGAGTTGGAGGCGCGGATCAAATCCTACGAGTTGGCGTATCGAATGCAGACGGCCGTTCCGGGGGTGATCCGTTTTGATGGCGAAACGGAAGCGACGAAAAAACTGTATGGTTTCGACCAAAAAGAAACGCGGCCGTTCGGAGAACAACTGTTGGCCGCGCGACGCTTCGTCGAACAGGGCGTGCGGTTCATCCAGATCATGCACGGCGGCGGCGCGGCCGGCGCCTGGGACCAGCATTCGAATTTGAAGTCAAAACACGCCGAGCTTGCCATGCAGGTCGATCGTCCGATATCTGGTTTGTTGAAGGATCTGAAACAACGCGGGATGCTGGACGAGACCCTGGTGGTGTTTGCAACAGAATTTGGCCGGACGCCTGGTTCGCAAAACGGTGACGGGCGAGATCACCATCCGTTCGGGTTCAGCGTTTGGATGGCGGGTGGAGGATTGAAAGGTGGGATCACCCACGGCGCCACGGACGAAATCGGATTTCACGCGGCCGACCAGCCCCACTATGTGACCGACGTGCATGCCACCCTGCTGCACCAACTGGGTCTGGATTCCCATCGATTGAATGTCCCTGGACATAAACGATTGGAAAGGGATTACGGCCACGTGATCAGCGACATCATCGCCTAGCGGTGCGCTCCGGAGGCAGGCAAAACGGCGATGGGCGCGTCCACGGCGCCGCATCCCTTTGAAGTGGCCCCGCTCGCCAGAGCGGGGAAGACTCAGCGCTCGACCCTCCTTGATGAAGAGGCTGACTTAAGACCGCATGAGTTCCAGTCGCGCGGCGCCGACGGCCCCCCGCCGTCGGCGCAAACTGACGGAAACGGCTGCCCAGAACAGCACCAGCACTAGGCGATCATCGAATGCAGAACGTGACCGTGCACATCGGTCAGCCGTCGGTCGATGCCGTTGTGGCGAACGGACAGTCGTGTGTGGTCGATGCCCAGCAAATGGAGGATGGTCGCGTAGATGTCATGAACGGTGGTTTCTTGGGAACGATCCAAGGGGCGAAAACCCCAATGATCACTCTGGCCGTAGGTTCCACCCTTGATCCCGCCGCCGCACAGCCAGTTTGTGAACACAAACGGGTTGTGGTCGCGACCTTTGCTGCCTTGCGAGCAGGGCATGCGGCCGAACTCGGTGGTCCATAAGATCAACGTGTCGTCCAGCATCCCTCGTTGGGCCAGGTCCTTGATCAACGCGGAGGCGCCACGGGACATCCCCAAGGCCAAGGGAGCGTGATCGCGTTTGACGTCTCCGTGGGAATCCCAATTGCGACGTGGAAACCCGTTGTCGTTCCCGCTCCAGACTTGAACAAAGCGGACGCCGCGTTCAAGCAATCGGCGGGCCACCAGGCACTTGCGGCCAAAGTATTCGGTCTCGGCGCGTTCATTGATGACGCCGGAATCTTCGATCGTGGTGCCATCGGCCGCTAGACCGTACAGGTCTTTGATGTGACGCGGTTCCGACGTGACGTCCAGGGCATCGGTGGCACTCAATTGCATCGCGGCGGCAAGTTCGTAGGACCGGACTCGGGCCGCCAGTCGGTCATCACCGCGCCGTTGGTCCGCGTGCATCTGATTCAATTGGCCCAAAGCCGCCAGCCCGGCTCGGTCACTTTCCGCTGTGACGAATTCGTTGGACGGACGGAGCAGGTCGGCGATCGGCGGGTCATTGCCGGGACGAATCACGGTCCCCTGGTGATCGGCGGGAAGAAATGCGGGAGCCCAGTTTTTGGCGCCGTTGGACGCCAGACCGCGGTGGTCGGGCAACACGACAAACGCCGGGAGGTTTTCGTTTTCTGATCCGAGAGCATACGACACCCAGGAACCGGCGCTGGGGAATCCCGGAAAGTTGAATCCGGTGGTCTGCAGCAACGTTCCCTGGCTGTGGACACCGGTCTTTCCCACCATGTTGTGAACGAATGCCAATTGATCGACGACGTCGCCCAATGGCGCCACGATGTCACTGAGCATCTTGGCGGATTGACCATGGGGGCGGAATTCCCACGGGCTGGCGAAACAGGCTCCGGGGGTGCTTTGAAACAGTTCGACCTGCTCACCGGGATCCCAAGGCTTTCCATCTTGTTGACGTAGGTAGGGTTTGTGATCGAAGGTGTCGATGTGGCTGGCGGCTCCGGCCATGAAAAGCTGCACGACGCGTTTGGCTCGCGGCCGATGATGCAGCTGTCCCGAAAGCACGCCGTCGCGGGCAAACAGGTCGCCCAACGCCAATGCGGCAAACGAACCGGTCAATGTCGATAGCAGCTGTCGGCGTGAACCGGTGATCGGCGATTGGGACATGGTGTGTTGCATGGAGCCGGGGGGCGCGGCGTCGCGGTGACGGCGGGCGGGAATAGCCAGGTCTGGCCACGACCGTTTTGGGCGGCGGTTGGGTCAGTCCACAAAGACAAAATCGTTGGTGTTGAACAGGACGCGAGAAAAACTTGCCAGTCCGTAAGCCTGCAAATGGTGCAGCAGAACGTCTCGTTGCATTGGGTCGGGTGGGAATCCCCACGCCAACCGGCAAGCCAGATTCACTTGATCGGCGGCCGAATCGGGAGCGGTGCGCCGCAGGTGTTCCGCGAAACGCTCCGCCATTGTCGCGACGAAGCGATGGTTCCAGGTTGTGAGCGCTTGCAGGGCCGTCGTGGACTCGTCGCGACGAGGAACGCTGATCGACGGATCGGCACAATCCAGTGTCGTCAGCATGGGCTGGGGCTGGGATCGAACCACGAAACGGTACACGGTTCGTCGGTAAGACTTCGGGTCTCGCGGATCGTGGAGGTGGTATTCGTAGTGCGGAGAATGCTCAGGTTTTTCGATCACAAAATCGCGAAAGCTGGGGCCTCCCCGCCGACGGTCCAAGGCCCCGCTGATCGCCAGCAGCGAATCCCGGAACTCTTCGGCGGTCAGTCTGCGACGATTGGCACGCCACAGCAAAGTGTTTTGCTGATCGATGGCCGCGCTGGCTGGCTGGTGTTCGCTGCTCCGACGATAGGCGCGGCTGGTGACCAACAAGCGGACGATCGACTTCAGCGATTGATTCGGATCGTCGCGAAGGCGGGCAGAGAGGTAGTCCAGCAGTTCCGGATGCGTTGGTCGTTCGCCACCACGCCCGAAATCGTTTGGCGTTGCGACAAGCGGTTGACCGAACGTCCACTGCCACAGGCGGTTGGTGATTGAACGCCACACCAACGGGTTGTCTTTCTGCACCAAATAATCGGCCAGGCGTTTGCGCGCGTCCCGTTCTTGCCAATCTTGGCTGTCAAAAAACCGTTCGTTGGCGGTGTTCCACAGCGGCGGAGCTCCCGGCGTCATCAGATCACCGGGCGATCGGAGATCTCCACGATGGAGCAAATGGATCTCTCTCGGTGCGCCTTCGGTTGGCACGAAGGCGCCACTGGGTTCGAACTGTGTTGCAACGGCATAGACGACGTCACCGGGAGGGAACGCCTGCAGCTGCTTCCGCAGATCCCGGATTTCGGCTCGAATGGACTCCAGCTGTTCGATCACCTCAGGCGAACGCAAATCGGATTCGATGGCCACTCGTTGCCGCTGCAGTTCACGGAGTTCCGCCATCGCCCGGTCGTCGGTCAGCTCGCGATAAAAGATGCCATCGACCAGGTTGTCTCGACCCCAGCGGGGCCCCGATTCGATGCTGTCTTTGGCCGTGACGTTGCGACGGGAAGCCAGGTTCGAACCGTCGTCGCCGATTACTTCGATCTCGCCCAGGGCGAAAATGTAGTCGTCCGTTCGTTCGCGGAGCTTCGTGGCCGTGACTCTCACAAAGCGGAACGGTGATCCGTCGTTCACAACGTGTACGGGACGCGTCAAGGGATTCGGCTGGTCCCGGTCGGTTGCGTCGACCAGTGTCCGGACACTGTCGCCGAACTCCGCGTCGTTGCTTGCCTGAACGCGATACCGGACCGGAAATCCAAAACCGGCACCGATTCCCCCGAACGGGTCGAAAGCGGGAACCAACCGAATCTCACGGACATTCCGGGCCTGCCCCAGATCGATTTGGACCCACTTCGGGGCGGCAGCAGTTTGGCTGATTTGGCTGTGGTATCCGAATTGAGGCTGCTGCGTCGCCCCGAAGACTTCTTTGAGCTCGGCGATGCGATGATCGATTTGCGAGGTTTGGTCGGCGATTTGACGGTCGATCGGGTCGGCGATGGCCCGCTGCCGTTGCTCCAAGCGATTGATTTGCGATTCGAGGGCCGCTTGTTCCTGCCGCTGCTGCCGTGACACGCCGCGATAGACTCGATCGGCCCGATCCACGGCTGCGAAAACGGCATGCAGTCGGTAGTAATCCTGCATTCGGATCGGATCGAATTTGTGATGATGGCACTGGGCACATTGAATGGTCGTGCTTTGAAACACGTTGAATACCGCGGAGATCATTTCATCGCGGTCGAGATGTTTGGCAATTCGTCCATCCAACTTGCCTTCGCCGACTTCCTGGTGGCCGATGAAGTCCCAGGGGCCGGCAGCCAGAAAACCGAGTGCCGCGATCGCCTGGGGGGCGGTGTTTGGCAGCGCGTCGCCGGCGACTTGTTCGCGCACAAACTGCGCGTAGGGCTTGTCGGTATTCAGGCTGTCGATCACGTAGTCGCGGTAGGGCCAGGCGTTGGGCCGTGGTTTGTCCTTGTCGTATCCATGTGTTTCTGCGTACCGCGCGACGTCCAACCAATGTTGCCCCCACTTTTCTCCGAACGCCGGTGTGGCGAGCAGGCGGTCGACCAACCGTCGCCACGCGGTGTCAAAGTCCTGGCGGGATTCGCGCCGAAACTGCTTCCACTGGTCCGGAGTGGGGGGCAATCCGGTCAGGTCGTAGGTCAGTCGGCGGATCAACACCCGAGGTTCCGCCTGGGCGTTCGCGATCAGCCCCTGTTGCCGCAGTTGACGGTCCAGGAAGGAATCGACGGGATGTTCCGCGCCGTTGGCAGAGATTCCTGGTGAAGGGATTCCCGGCGAGGCGATGGGACGCAACGACCACCAGTCGAGGTCTGCGGCGACGGCCGGCTCCAAACGGATGCTGGCGTCCCATTCGGCTCCGGCGGCGATCCAGCTTCGCAGAACCGCGCGTTCGCCGGATGACAGGGGCGCCCCGTCCTTCGGCATCTCGGCGGTGCCATCGATCGGCGTGACCAGCTCCAGCAGATGGCTGCTGTCGGGATCCGTCGTGTCGACGTACCCCAAATCGACCAGGTCCGATGGCCGCGAGAGCGAGAAGTCGCCGTCGCGCACCTGGTCGTTGTGACACGCCAGACAATGCTTCTGCAGCAGCGGCACGACGTCCTTGGCAAAATCAACTGGTTCGCTACCAGGGGCGGGAACGCCGTGCAGAAGGGTTCCCAGCAGCGCGAACGCAAGTAGAAAGCGGGACGTCCAGTGGGTCGGTGGAGTGGACATTCGCGGGCGAGACGGATGGGGCGGGAGGACCAGGCGGGAAATCAACCATGCGAAAAGTCCAGGCATCGGAAGGCAGATCGGGCGAACATTTTCGACTGCCGATCCGGTGACGCATGTGCGAAATGTTAGTCTATCCCAATCTCCGCCAAGATTGAAACATTCACCCGGGAGCTATACCTGGAAGCGTCCGCCGCTTGGCCGACGCCGTCCAGCCGGCTCCATCGCCCCTTCTGCTTCAAAGCTTCCCCATGAATGATCGAATTCTCACGTGCATGCTGGTGTTGGCATTCCTGTTGGGTACCCAGGCCCGGGCGTCAACCGCCGAATCGCTCCGGCCGAACGTGGTGTTCTTTCTGGTCGACGACATGGGGTGGATGGACAGTACGCCGTATGGGTCGACTTACTACGAAACGCCAAACATGCAGCGTTTGGCGGAGCAGTCGATGCGGTTCACCGACGCGTTTGCCGTCCCCCTGTGCTCCCCCACACGTGCATCCATCTTAACCGGCCAATACTCGGCCCGGCACGGAATCACCAGCGCCACCGGGCACCTCCCGCCGCGTCCGCACGGTGAGTCGCGTTTCCCTGCCAAGGCGCCGCCCAACAAACGCTTCCTGTATCCGGACAGCAAACACTTTCTGGATCCGGAACTGGTCACCATTGCCGAGGTGTTGCGCGATGCCGGATACCGGACCGGGCATTTTGGCAAGTGGCATTTAGGCTTGATGCCCGAGCACTGGCCGGAACAACAAGGGTTCGAAACCACTTGGCACTGTGCACCCGATCCCGGACCGCCGAGTTATTTCTCTCCCTACGGTGTCCACGCCGATGGGGGACCCGCCGGCCAGCGCCGCGTGGGCAACATCACGGACGGTCCGGATGGGGAGCACATCACCGATCGTGTCACGGACGAAGCGTTAAAGTTCATCGATTCGCATGCCGACCAGCCTTTCTTCCTGAACCTCTGGCACTATTCCGTTCACGGGCCCTGGCAACACAAGGAAGCCTACACGGCGCAGTTTGCGGAGAAATCGGACCCCAGTGGCCGTCAGAAGAACCCGGTCATGGCGTCGATGCTGCGAAATGTGGACGAGAGTTTGGGACGCGTGCTCGATCGGTTGGACGCGCTGGGGCTGACGGATCGGACCTTGTTCATTTTTTACTCCGACAACGGAGGCAACACTCACAGTTGGACGGCCGATGATCGCAAGCTTCGCAACGTGACGCCCAAACACTCGCTGTACGAAACCATCAACAGCTATCGCAAATGGGCTGGCGATCAGCCTCCGACCAACAACGCGCCCCTGCGGGAAGGCAAAGGACGCATCTACGAAGGAGGCCAACGCGTGCCGTTGATGGTTCGATGGCCTGGGCAGGTCCCGGCCGGCAGCACGTCCGACGCGGTGGTCGGTCCCATCGACATGTTCCCGACCATCCTGGACGCGGTCGAAGTGCCGCTGCCGAGCGGCCAAGTCATCGACGGTGTCTCCTTTTTATCAGTGCTGCAACAAAGGGGAGATCTTGACCGGAAGGCAGTCTTTACCTGGTTTCCCCATTTGATTCCCGCCGTCTCGGTTCGCGCGGGCGACTTCAAATTGATCCGGCGGTGGGAATCACACCCGGCCTATCCCGAAGTATTGGAGTTGTACGATCTAGATCAGGATCTTGGCGAATCCAGCAACCTGGCCGATGCGATGCCGAACAAGGTCCGCGAATTGAACGGCATGATCGATGATTTCATTCGCACCACCGGCGCTTTGGAGCCGGTTCCCAATCCGGCCTTCGATGCGCAAGCTTCATCTCGCGCGCCTGCCGCGCGAGATCCCGCGGCCGGTCTGGTACCGAAAATGTGCCGGTTGTTGTCCACCGCAAACGGCATGCAAATGGTGGCTGACGGCCGATCACCCTTTTTAGGGACAGCGCAAATCCGTCACGAAGGCTCGATGCGACTGCGGATGGAAGTCCGCTGCCGCGAGGGTGGCGACGGCAGCATTCGCTGGAAAACGGCGCGGCAGTCCGAATTTCCATCAAAGGGCCAGGAAGTTGCGTTCACACTACGTCCGGGAAGCGATTGGCAAACGGTCGAAGTCGCGCTGCCGGTCGAAGGACGCTCCGGGATCGTTCGGATTTACCTGCCGGCCGATCGTGCTCCAGTGCAGATCCGGTCGATCGAGTTTTTTGCCTCGGCGGAATCGCGAGTCAACGCGGAGAAACCGGAGGCGTCTTTGCGGCGGTGGGAGTTTCAAAAGCCGACGCCCTGAGTGCCTGGTCTTTGCAAACCTTGTTTTGGCGGCGATCTCGACCGTTCCGCGGTGGCGCCGTCCAAAGCCCCGCGGCAACGCCGTCCAGAACGGCCTTGCACCACCGGGACCTCCGATCCGTTAAACTGCTGCTTGCTTCTCCGCAACGCTTTTTCCAATGAGACATCCATGACGAGCACTGACGAGTCGACGCAGGCCAAAGCCGAACAGTTTCGAGCGGAATATGAAAAGATTCGCGAAATGGTCGGCCGGGTCATCGTGGGGCACGACGAAATCGTTCAGGGCGTGTTGACCGCCATGCTCTGTGGCGGCCACTGCTTGCTGGAAGGCGTTCCGGGGCTTGGCAAGACCATGCTGGTTCGAACGCTGGCCGACGTCTTGGATCTGCAGTTCAACCGGATCCAATTCACTCCCGATTTGATGCCCGCCGACATTTTGGGAACCAACATGATCGTCGAATCGGAAGACGGCCATCGTCGGTTCGAATTCCAGCGTGGTCCCGTTTTCACCCAGATCCTGCTGGCCGACGAAATCAACCGGGCGACGCCCAAGACGCAGTCGGCCATGTTGGAAACCATGCAGGAAGGCACGGTGACGGCAGCGGGCAAACGCTATGAACTGGAAAAGCCGTTCTTCGTGTTGGCGACGCAAAACCCGATCGAACAGGAAGGAACGTACCCGCTTCCGGAAGCGCAGCTGGACCGGTTCCTGTTCAAGCTGGTCGTCGGGTACAGCAGTCGCGAGGATTTGAACACCATCGTCGAGCGGACCACCCGCGGCGAATCGACGCACATTGAAAAAGTCGTCGATGGGGCGGAGATCCGTCAGATGCAGAAGCTGGTCCGCGATGTGATTCTGACCGAGCCGATTCGAGACTATTTGGTGCGATTGACGCTGGCGACGCATCCCGAGGGCCCGCATTCGGTTGACGCGACGAACAAGTACGTGCGTTGGGGGGCCAGTCCCCGCGGGGCCCAGACGTTGGCTCTGGCTTCCAAGGTGCGGGCATTGTTGTCCGGGCGCTACAGCGTCAGCTTCGAAGACATCCGGCGAGTTTACCTGCCGACGATGCGACACCGGGTGTTGCTGAATTTCGAGGCCCAGGCCGAGGGGATCGAAACGGATTCCGTGTTGTTGGAAATCCTGGAGAAGGTGCGAGAGTCGTCTCAATAGGGCGCGACGCGAAGTGGGCCCTGCCCCGTTCCGCCCGGAAAACCCGCGCTCTGGCGAGCGTGGCTCCATCACGCACAAGTAGCCGCCGTCGCCAGACGGCGGACACGTAGCTGCCGTCGCCAGACGGCGGAGAGCCACCCAGTCTCCCTCGTCGCTGCTTGTCCCAGTGGCGGAAAACCACGCTCTGGCGAGCGTGGCTCCATCACGCACAAGTAGCTGCCGTCGCCAGACGGCGGAGAGCCACGGTCCAACCGACTCGGTGCTGGTGGAATCGCGTCCCCCCGGATACATTCGCGGCTTCACAAAATCTTCACGTTCGGGTTCCCCCGGTGGCGGTCGTCAATCCAAGGGGTCGCTGGTAATCTTTCGCGCGTTCGCCCGCCCGCCAGAACGTCGGTGTTGGGGCGGTCGGAAAATGCCGCCCGCCAGCTTGATGGACGCTCTTTGAGGGTCATTGTCGACCGCTTCGCAAGAGGCCGGCGGGTCGGTTTTGTGGCCGCTGGGCGAACGCTCCAACTCTTTCCGGGGCTGGCGATCGTCGCGGCATCGGTGAGAGATCCACCGCCGTCGCGCCTCCCCGCGCGTCAGAAATTCATCGGAGAACTAGTCGGGATGCACCACGTCATGTCACGTTTCAGTCACGGCAATCAGATTTGGAAGGCCGTCGCCGCGGCGATGGTCCTGTTCGGAGCGGTCGGCTGTGACCGCAAGCAAACCGCGGAAAGCGATGCACCTGCCGTCGCCGAAGGCGCCGGCGGTGACGCCGCCGTTTCCAACCTGTCGGGCACGATCAAGATCAACGGCAGCAGCACCGTCTTGCCGATCAGCAACGCGGTCCGCGAGGAATTCATCAAGGTCTATCCGAACGTGACGGTGGAAGTTGACGGTGCGGGTACGGGGAACGGCTTCAAAGACTTTCAAAAGAAGGCCACCGACATCTCCGACGCTTCACGACCGATCAAGCCGGGTGAGTTGAGTAACTGCAACGAGAACGGCGTGAACTTCGTCGAGGTTCCGATCGCCTACGACGGGCTGACGATCGTGGTGCACCCGGACAACGATTGGGTGGACACCCTGTCGGTGGACCAGTTGAAGAAGATCTTCGTCGGTGACGATGCGGCCAAGATGTGGAGCGACGTCGATCCGAAGTGGCCCGAAGAAGAGATCAACATTTATTCGCCGGGCACCGGCAGCGGCACCTTCGATTACTTCCGCGAAGTCGTGCTGGACGATTCGGACGCGTCGATGCGCACCGACATGAACTTGAATGAAGACGACAACATCCTGGTGCAGGGCGTCGCCGGCAACAAGTATTCGATCGGATTCTTCGGCGTGGCCTATTACGAGGAAAGCAAGGACAAGCTGAAGGCGGTTTCGGTCATCAATCCGAAAGACGGCAAAGCGTACCAGCCGACGACGGAGAACATCGCGGCCAACAAGTATGCACCGTTCAGCCGCCCGCTGTTCATCTATGTCAGCACGGCGTCGCTGCCGCGGGCGGAGGTCAAGACCTTCGTCGACTACTACCTGGCCAACGTTTCCGAACTCTGTGAGCAAGTCGGCTACGTCCGGTTGCCCGCTGAGGTGCTGGAGAAGGGCAAGGAAAACCTGGAAAATGAAGTCACCGGGACCCACTTCGTTACCGCGGAGGGAGAGTCGCGAAGCGGCCCGCTGGTGGAAAACTTCAAACCGGAAAACCTGACCAAGGAAGTTTCCCAGTAACGTCAGGACGTGACATGACGCGACGGCCGATACCGGCCGCCGCGGTTATCCGACAGGGCCAACGATGGCGCTCCCCAAAGCTCTGCAGAATCGTGATTTCCGCTCCACGCGGGTGGGAATGATTTCCGAACGCATCATCGTCGTGCTGCTGGGGCTTTGCGCTCTGATCACGGTGCTGATCACGATCGGCATCATTTACATGTTGGTCACGCAAAGTGCCGGTTTCTTTCGCAGCGATTTCGTTTCGCTGCGCGGGTTCCTGACCGACAAAGAGTGGACGGCGTTGCAGAGTCAGGATCTGGCGAAAGCGCAGTTCGGGATCCTGCCGCTGCTCAGTGGCACCCTGCGGGTGACGTTGATCGCGATGTTGATCGCTCTCCCTTTGGGGCTGATCACCGCGATCTACCTGAGCGAATTCGCTTCGTCCAAGATTCGATCCTGGCTGAAGCCGACGTTGGAAGTGATCGCGGGTGTCCCCACGGTGGTGCTGGGATACTTTGCCATCCTGGTGATCAGCCCTTCGCTGCAGTGGGCAAGCGGGGGCGCGTTTTCCACGTTCAACGCGACCAGTGCCGGCATCGCCGTCGGAATCCTTTGTCTGCCCATGGTATGCAGCCTTTCGGAGGATGCCATGCGGGCGGTGCCCCGCAGTCTGCGTGAAGGTGCCTACGGGCTCGGCTGCACCCCCTTTGAAACCTCCGTCAAGGTGGTGGTTCCCGCGGCGCTCAGCGGAATCGTTTCCGCTTTCTTGCTCGCATTCAGCCGAGCGATCGGTGAAACGATGGTTGTGGCACTGGCCGCCGGGACTCTGCCCACGTTGACGGCCGATCCGACGCGGCAGGCGCAGACCATGACTGGCTTCATCGTGGAAATGATCAAGAGCGAGAGCGAGTACGGAACGGTGCAGTACTTCAGCCTTTACGCCGTTGCCGTTTCCCTGTTCCTGATCACCTTCGCAATGACGCTGCTGGGACAGATCGTGCGACGCCGGTTCCAAGAGTCGTATCAATGAGCACGCTGCCGAAAGCGCTGTCCGAGCAGGATGCAGATTTCCAACAATCCAACGCCTCGCGTCGGCAGCGAATGAGCGTTTGGTTTTATGGGCTGTGTGTCGCGATCGCGTTGATCAGCGTCGTGGTGCTGGTCGTGCTGTTGGTTTCGATCTGGGTGCAGGGCCAGTCCCGATTGACCGCGGACCTGTTGATGAACTCCCACAGCGAGCTGGATATCGAACGCAGCGGGATGTGGCCGGCAATCATCGGTTCGCTGTTCGTTTGCGGCGTGTGCGCCCTCGTGGCGCTGCCGCTGGGTGTGGGCACGGCGGTGTTCTTGGAGGAGTTTAAACCCAAGGCAAAACCGCTCCGTTGGTTGCACGGGTTCGTGCAGTTGAACATCGCCAATCTGGCGGGGGTTCCTTCGATCGTCTATGGCCTGCTGGGGCTGACGGTGTTTGTGTACATGTTCAACATCTTCGGCCAGATCAAAGTCAACGAATCCTCCGGCTGGGAATTGATGGGTGCGAACCACAAATACCAGGTGCTTTCGTTGGAGACGGGCAATGTTGTCTTTGTCCCGCAGACGGACCCGGATCAACGTCAGATCACGATTGACCAGCCGGTCCAAGGGATGGACGCGGCGGGTGACCCGATCGAGATTGAAGTCTGGCAGCCGGGGACGCCCAAACCCACCGATCCGGCCGTCCGTCGCCGCACGGTGCGGTCCGGCGCGATCGGTGCGACGGTGACGGAAAAGTCCTGGTACTATTTCCGGCTGCCGCTGGACAAGAGTTTTCTGGCCGGTGGGCTGACGCTGGCCCTGGTGATCTTGCCGATCATCATCATCGCGTCTCAGGAATCGCTGCGGGGTGTTTCCCCTTCGCTGCGCGAGGCATCAATGGGACTGGGGGCAACGACTTGGCAAACGGTGCGTGACGTCAGTTTGCCAGCTGCGCTGCCGGGCATCATGACCGGTTCGATCCTGGCAATGGGACGGGCGATCGGTGAAGCGGCACCGATTCTGGTGGTGCTGGGGGCGGCGGTTGCGAAGAACGCCGGGCCGCAGAATTTGATGGACAACGCGGTCACCATGCCGGTCCTGATTTATAACTGGGCCGGACGACAGCAAGACGAATTCAAAGAACTGGCTGCGGCCGCTATCATCGTGCTTCTCGTGATCCTCTTGCTATTGAATTCGGCCGCCATCATCATCCGGCATAAAGTTCAGCAGTCCCAATCTTAAACCGAATGACAACATGGTGACCGTCTCCACGGCCAACACGGACAACGGCGAACAGAATGCCCAGCCTGACCGGACGCTGATTCAGATCGACGATTTCAACGCCTGGTACGGGGATTTCCAGGCGTTGCACGGTCTATCACTCCAGATCCCTCGATACAAAGTGACCGCGTTCATCGGGCCCAGCGGTTGTGGAAAGAGCACGCTGTTGAAGTGGATCAACCGGATGAACGACATCATCCCGGGAGCCCACGCCAAGGGGGAGCTGAAGATCTGCGGTGAAGCCGAAACCCCGCCCGGACGCGACACCAATATTTTGGATCCGGCGTTGGACGTGGTTCGGCTGCGGCGGAAAATCGGGATTGTGTTCCAGAAACCCAACCCGTTTCCCAAGAGCATTTACGACAACGTCGCGTTCGGCCCACGGTTGCACATGAAAACGACCAAGGCCGAATTGGATGAGTTGGTCGAATGGTCGCTTCGCAAGGCGGCCGTGTGGGAAGAGGTCAAGGATCGTCTGCACGGTCCGGCGCTGGGACTTTCCGGAGGCCAGCAACAGCGGCTGTGCATCGCCCGGGCCATCGCCGTCGGGCCAGAGGTGCTGTTGATGGATGAACCCTGCAGCGCGCTCGACCCGGCCAGCACGCTGGCGATCGAGGACCTGATCTTTGAACTTCGATCCCAGTACACCATCGTGATCGTCACGCATAACATGCAACAGGCGTCTCGCTGCAGCGACAAGACGGCGTTCTTTTTTGAGGGGCGGCTGATCGAATCGGGCGACACCGAACGAATCTTTACCAAGCCAGAACAGAAACAAACCGACGATTACGTCCGCGGGAAATTCGGTTAAACCAGCATCATGTCAAAAGTCTTGCAGCGCGAACTGGAAAGTTTACGCGAACGATTGGTCGCGCAGTTCACCGTCGTCGAACAGATGACGCACATGGCCGTGCGGTCGCTGGTCCAACGCCGTCCGGACTTTGCCGATCGCGTGATGGAAAGCGATGCCGCCGTGGATCAGACGGACATCGAAATCGAAGAGGAGTGCCTGAAGATCTTGGCGCTGCATCAACCGGTTGCCGGTGACATGCGCTGGCTGATCGCGGTGATCAAAGTCAATGGTGAATTGGAGCGGATGGCTGACACCGCTTGCAACATCGCCGAACGCGCCAAGGCACTCGCCCGCTTTCCGTTATTCCAGGTTCCCGAGGAACTTTCCGAGATGGTCGATGCGGCCATCGGGATGGTGCGACGTGCCTTGGACTCGTTCGTCAACAGCGATTCCGACATGGCTGCCGACGTCATTCAGATGGATGATCTGGTCGATACCCTCAATCGCGTCATCATCGACCAGTTGCACGAGGTGATGAAAAAGAATCCCGAGCTGATCGAGCCGGCAGTGCACTGCTTCAGTGCTTCACGGCACTTGGAGCGGATCGCCGACTTGGCAGAGAACCTGGCCGAAGAAGTGATTTATCTGGTCGACGGGGAGATCGTGCGGCACCAACACGGTGTGAAGCGACATTCTGCCGGGAAATGATCGTGCCGCGGTCGGGTCGGGAGCGTCAGCTGTCGGCTTGCCTCACCCGTCGAGCCGGATTTCGATTCTGCCGTCCCGTTCGCGGACCGGAAAGGTTCGCTGCAACGGTTGTCGATTGACGGTTTGGATTCCGGTGGCCAGCTCGTATTGCCAGCCGTGCCAGGGGCAGGTCACGCAGGGTTGCTTCCGGTCGGTCTCGGAGATCTGTCCCTTGGCGATCGGCCCCCCCTGGTGGGCGCACAGCCCGTCAAGCGCGTAGGGGACGTCCTGGACGTTGAACAGGGCAATGATGTTGCCCTCGAGTACGACTTCCATTGCCCCCCGGGCCTTCAGGTCGGCGGCGGAAGCCACATCGATCCAATTTTCGTTCTCCATCGATCGCCGTCCTCATGTGGGGCCGGATAAAAATCCGCGGGGTGCCGGTTTGAGCTGCAGCGCGCGTGACTGAAGCAACAAATGGTCCTGGCGTCGCCAGCGGGTGGCTGGGTGAATTCTTTCGGCTCCGGCCACCGTCGCTGCGTCCGACGCGGCGCCGTCCCGCCTGACAGCCGTTGAGCGCTGGAGCGTTCCACTTTCGCGCTTTTTCGTTGCGGCGGCAAGGTCCCGGTCTGTTATCCAATCACGGTTGAATCGATACAATCGCGAAGGTCCCGAATCTATCTCCCTGACAGGAAGAGACTTGAAAGTGAAGCGACACGCCCCCCTCACCGCGATCTTGTTCGCGTTCTTGGTGTTTTCGCCGCAATATGGTCGCGGTCAGTCACCGCCAGCCGATTCCTCCACCCAGTCCCAACCCGACGAGGATCAGTCGGACGGTAAGGCGTCCGATGAAGTAATGAAAGTCAATGAAATCGAAGGGATCTCCGAGTACCGGCTGGACAACGGTGTCCGCGTGCTGCTGTTTCCCGATGAAAGCAAAGAAGTGGTGACGGTCAACATGACCATCTTCGTCGGCTCTCGCCACGAGGGATATGGCGAAGCCGGGATGGCGCACCTGTTGGAACACATGTTGTTCAAGGGCACTCCGGCATTTCCGAAAGTCCCCACGGTTCTGCAAAACCGTGGTGCCCGTTTCAACGGCACGACGTGGGTCGACCGAACCAACTACTACGAAACGATGCCCGCCAGTGAAGACAACTTGCGGTTCGCTTTGGAGCTGGAATCCGATCGCCTGGTCAATAGCTTTATCCGCGGCCAGGATCTGGAAAGTGAAATGACTGTGGTGCGGAACGAATTCGAGCGGAGCGAGAATTCCCCCATCCGCGTTCTGATGCAACGGATGCAGTCGGCCGCGTACGATTGGCACAACTATGGCCAGTCGACGATCGGAAACCGCAGCGACATCGAACGGGTGCCAGTGGTCAAGTTGCGTGAGTTTTATCGCAAGTACTATCGTCCGGACAACGTGATGGTGATCGTGGCCGGCAAGTTCCAACCCGAAAAGGCGTTGGAGATGATTCAGGGGACCTTCGGGAAACTGACCGCTCCGGAATCGCCCATCGATCCCACCTACACCACCGAACCGCCGCAGGATGGTGAGCGGACCGTGGTGCTGCGGCGCGTGGGCGACGTGCAGTTGGCCGGCGCCGCGTATCACATTCCCGCCGGCAGCCATCCCGACTTCGCAGCGGTCAAAGCGCTTTCGATCATTCTGGGCGATGAACCCAGCGGTCGTCTGTACCAGCAACTGGTAGAGCCGGGGGTTGCGAGCAACGTCTACTCTCTGGCCTACGCGTTTACCGAACCCGGCTTGTTGATGGCGATTGCGGAAATCCCCGAAGACCATTCCCTGGAACAGGCACGCACCCAGTTGCTGTCCGTCCTGGAAGACTCTTTCACCGAGAACCCGGTGACCGAGCAAGAAGTGGAGCGCGCCAAGCAACAGATCCTGAAGCAGCGTGAATTGGAAGCCGCCAACACCGACCAGCTAGCCGTTTCGCTCAGCGAATGGGCGGCCCAGGGCGACTGGCGGCTGTACTTCTTGTTCCGCGACGTCGTTGAATCTCTGACCGCGGAGCAGGTCCAGGCGGCGGCAGAAAAGTACCTGGTTCGCAACAACCGCACCGTCGGGCTGTTCATTCCGACCGAGAAGGCGGAGCGGGTGACGATTCCTGAATCACCGGACCTGATCGCCAAACTAAAGGACTACAAGGGACGCGAGGGAGTTCAGCAGGGGGAACAGTTTGATCCGTCTCCCTTGGCCATCGAAGAACGCACTCAGCGAGGCGAGTTGGGGACCGGGGTGAAGTACGCATTGCTGCCGAAACAAACACGCGGCGGATCGGTTTCGTTGAACCTGGCGCTTCGGTATGGAACGGCCGACACGATGAGAGACCGGCTGGGCGCCGTCGAACTGTTGGGCATGCTGATGATGCGGGGAACGGAGTCGTTGGACTATCAGGCGTTGCAGGATGAATTGACGCGTCTGCGGGCCGAACTGCAGATGAACAGCACCCCCGGGCTGTTGCAAGTCACGCTGAAAACCAAACGGGAGTTCCTGCCGGAAGTGATCGAACTGGTCGGCGACATCCTGCGGCATCCACGGTTGAGCGGCGAAGAGCTGGACGTGATCAAGCGACAGGTGGTCACCGGCCTGCAGAAGGGAACCAACGACCCGATGACTCGGGCCCTGCGTTCAGTGCGCCGTGGAATCTCGCCCTACGGAAAAGAGGACATCCGATATGTGCAAACGCTGGAGGAGGAAATTGACCAATACGATCAGGTCAAAATTGAAGAGATCAAGGGAGTCTACAGCGAGTTGCTGTCGGGGCAGATCGGCGAGTTGGCGATCGTCGGCGACTTTGACCCGGAACAGACGACGAACAAGCTGAACGAGATCCTCAGCGACTGGAAATCGGACGTGCCGTATGTTCGCGTTGATCGTCCCGCCAATCCGGATGCAAAGGGTGTGTTGGACACGATCGAAACGCCCGACAAGGCCAACGCGGCATTCTTTTCGACGTTGCAGCTGAACCTGTCCGATTCCGATCCCGAATACGCCTCATTGGTCTTGGGCAATTACATCCTCGGCGGCGGTTCGCTCAGCAGCCGGCTTGCCGATCGGGTGCGACAACAAGAGGGGCTGTCCTACACGATTCGCAGCAGCGTCAGCGCGCGTCCCAAGGACGACCGCGTCGATTTCCTGCTCTACGCGATCATGAACCCGGGCAACAAAGATCGTTTGATGCAGGCGTTGGCCGAGGAGATCCAGCGACTGCGGACCGATGGCGTGACGGAGGAAGAGTTGGAGAAGGCCAAAACCGCCTACCTGCAATCCGAACGCGTCCAACGGTCGAATGATTCCGCTTTGGCGGCCGAGCTGTTGGGAACGTTGTTCATGGATCGGACGATGGAATACGCTGCCCAGCACGCGGATCAGATTCAAGCGGCAACGGTTGAAAGTGTGAACGAAGCGGTTCGCAAGCACATCAACTGGGAACCGCTGGTCAAAGCGGCCGCCGGCGATTTCGAATCGGTCGCGTCGCAACCGGCTCAGTAGGCTTTCGGTGCTCGCGGTCGTGCCCGGGGCGGTCGTTCGCCCCGGGGCATCGCTAGGTAGAAAAAAAGGGTCGACCCTCTTCCGTGAGGAGCGACCCTTGGTTTTGTCAAAAAGCGAAAGCGTTTGCGTCCTTCCTGGATCAAGCCGCGATCACCCAATGATGACAAAAAAGTTGGAAGTTACTGTCCCTGTGTGCAAAGCCGGGGTGTGACTTGCCGGCGGTCCTGTATCGCCGTCTTCCGGAATCAACGTCCGCGCGATCCGGTGCGGACGCCTTCGCATCGATGGGTCCGTCACCGATACGAATAAGGATTGTTTTCAGATCACCATTCCGGCTCCAAGTGCCGTTGCGTTGCAGTCGGCGGTCTGGGGGTGCAGGCGGTCAAGCCGCGATGGTCCGTCGAGTCAGTGCTGCTGCATCCGTGAAGGGTTTGACGTGATAGCAACACGAGCCCGAGTTCGGAATGCGAAGGGGAGTTGCAAGGCGAAAACAAGTTTCGCAAGCGTGTTTGTCGGCTCACGACAAAACGTCTCCGGCGCATGGAAGGAAAAGGAGAGGATCAGGTTCGAACTTGCCTCTGTCGCGTGCACGTTCGAAGTGGTCGGAAATTTGGCGATGTTCCCGTCAGATGTCAACAACAAAGTTTGACGTTTGAACGAGGTGGCGAAGATCATTCGGTGAATTTGTCGAGAATTCCCGACTCGAAACGTGCGCATTTTTTTTTGGCAACGCTGCATCCTGGTCTTTCGATCGATGCCATCGACGTTTCCGTTCCTGGGCAACTCAACAAACAACATGCAGAGGTAAGTGGCTTCGCGTTTTTCGCTCGCGCAAGACGCACCATGACGGCTTCACAAATTGTTAAGCTGTCGCCACCGACCAGGCTTCGTCGCCATTTTGAAACAATCACTTGATGACCGTCCCATCCGATTCTGCCTCTGACGATTTGCGTGAAGCCGAGCAACCAAGCGATGCCGGCAACCCGGATCAGCGCGGAGTTGCAGATTCATCGCTGGACGCAAGCCGTTGGTACTGGAGTGCGGAATACGTCGCACGGATGCAACGCGAACTGGGAATGGATGCCTGCCGCAAGCTGGCGATCTTTGCGCTGCCGGAGGGATTCCTGCTTTCGGTGGTGGTCCCTGTCTTCAATGAAAGTGAAACCGTGGCCGACGTGGTGCAACGGTTGCAGGCCACCGGCTTGCCGATGCAGATCATCTTGGTGGACGACGGCAGTCACGACGGTACCTATGAGGCGATGAAGCGGTTGGAGCACGCGCCGGACGTCGTTGTCTTGGGACACGAGACCAATCGTGGCAAAGGGGCCGCCATTCGATCGGGTTTCGCGCACGCGACGGGCCAAATCGTGGTGATTCAAGATGCCGATCGTGAATACGACCCGTCCGATTTTCGCTATCTGCTTCAGCCGTTGATCGCGGGCGAGGCCGACGTCGCCTACGGCACCCGGTATGGGCACTATGATCGCCAGCTGTCTCCGTGGTGGCACCAGAGCGTCAACAGCTTGATCACGCTGCTGGCAAGCATCGCCATCGGAATCCGTCTGAGCGACGTGGAAACGTGTTACAAAATGATGCCTCGGGAACACCTGCAAAAGATTCTGCCGAAGTTGCAGGAGTCACGATTCGGGATCGAGATCGAACTGACGGCGCGTTTAGCACGGATGGGACTTCGCTTCACGGAGCGGCCGATTCGGTACCAGCACCGCTGGTATGACGAGGGAAAAAAGATCGGCTGGAAAGACGGGGTCAGCGCCCTGTGGTGCATCTTCAAGTACGGCATTCTGCGACGCTAGGCTCCGTCGGAAAACAAGTCGCGACGCTCGCCAGAGTGTGACTTTCCGCCGCGATCGCGACGGCAGCGACAGCGAGTTTGCACGTGTCTGACCGAGCCACGCTGGACAGCGCCACGTTGCGTGAGCCGCGTGACGCTAGCCGCGGGTTTTTCGCCACGACTGGCGGCTAACGCCTTGCCGCTCATTCCACTGGTTAGATACCGCCACGTTGCGTGAACCGCGTGACGCTAGCCGCGGGTTTGTCGCCGGACGCTAAAGACCACGCGCGAGGTTTTTGACGTGCAGCGCAACACGGCACGACCTTCAATCGTCAACCGGTTGTCGCGAGGTTGATGACGGCTAGCGCGAAGGTGTGCCGGTTTCGCACATCCCCACGACAGACAGGGGAGGGATTCCCAGGCGACGACGGAGCCATTGTTTCGCGTTGAAGCCAGCGCTCCAGGTTTCAAATCGAATCCGTCCGGCTGCGCTGGGCGAGAACACGCGTAAGCAGACAATGCGTTGCGGTGTTGCCGCCATGCGTCGCTTGTAGATTTCGTCGCCGCGCAAAAAATCGATGCCGGTCCAGTCGCGGCGATAGAGTTCGCGGAGGGTGTCGGAGAGCAACACACGTCCCGGTTGCAGATGCGACGAATCGATATCATATCCGCTGCTGTAGCAGTACAAGCGACGGTCATCGCCGATCATGTGAAGTTCGGCACTGACCATTCGGTCGCCTTTCCAAAGGGTTGGCAGGTACAGACGTTGCGACAGGAAAAAGGCTTGCGCGACCGAGTGAATGAAAGTGACCATCCGAGAATCGTGGTACGATCCGGCCACACCTTCGGCACGCCAACGTCGCTGGTGGAGGTCGATCAACTCATCAAGGAATGCGTCGACCTGATTTTCCGTTTCTGCGACGCGCTTGGTCAATCCGCCTGCGCCATCGATCTGTTCGCCGAAGCGGCGGACCTTTCGCCGGGTGGTTTTGGCCATCGAACGCAGGTGGTCTTCCCAGGTGGCTCGACGTGCGCTCAGCCAGGTGCTTTGGCGGGAATGCGCGTGAACGGCAGCGCCTCCCACCAACAGGGCTTGCGCGAACGAACGCATGGTTTCGTCCGATTCGGCGATGCCATCAATTTCCACTCCATCCCAGCCGTGGTCGGGATCATCTCGTACGTCCATCAGGTAGGCAGCCATGGCCTGCGCGACGGCGGTCGAATCCTGCGGCCGGCAGGCAATGGAAACGTAGTCAGAACACGCGGCGCCATCGCCGACGAAGTTCAGATCGCGATAGCCATGGTTGGATCGACGGTACAGCGGCAAGACGCCACGGATGACACAGCGTTCATCGCTGGCGACCAACGCGTACGCTTCCGCGGATTCGGAGAAGCTGTCCCACCAGGGGGCCAGCCACCTCGGGTCGCGAAAGGGCACCCCGCAAGCAAGTCGCCCCCAGGTCGGCCGGTCAGCCAGCAAGCGTCGAAGATCGCTGGTGCGGTGGACCTGTAGGGTGGATGGCGCGGTATTGGAGGACTTGGACGGGCCCATGCGACCTTTTTCGCGTGTCGTTCGGCAGAGGTGAAACTTTTCCGCAGCAACCCTAGCTCTGAAGTCGGTGTCGGGTGAGAATGTTGGGGCCTTGGCGAACGCTGCCTTCGGGTCACCGTGGCCGCCCCCTTTGCAACCGGCCAATCCGCTAGAATGCCGCCCATCCGCTAGAATTGGCGGTCGCACGTTTGTCGGCAACGACGCACCTTCCCACCTTGCCCACCGTTTGGTCCCGTCATGATGGTTTTGACGCATTTTCGCTTTGGATTGAAAACCGTGCCGATGGGCATCGCAGCGCTCGCTTTGCTGTTGGTGTCGAATCAATCACGAGCCGCCGATTCGGACTGGCCCGGATTCCATGGACTGCAGCAGGCCGGTGTGGTGGCCGACGGCCAGCTCCCAAACCAGTGGAGCGACGGTGATTACAGGTGGCGTTTTGATCTACAGACGCGTGATGTCGGTTCGATGGCGGTGCAGGGCCAGAACGTCTATTTGCTGGCGACTTCTCCGAAGGCGCCCACGATCCGTTTGATCTCGATCGACCTGCAGTCGGGCCAGCAACGCTGGGCACGGGAGTTTCCCAATGCTCCCAATCATCTTCATTCACGCAACACGTTGGCTTCCAGCACGCCGGCGGTCGACCAAGACCACGTGTACGTGGCGCATGGGGATCGCGACCACACCTGGGTGCGATGCCTGGATCACGAAGGCAATGAGATTTGGTCGCGCGATTTCGGCACGATGCAAAGCCAACATGGATTCGGAACTTCGCCGGTGGTGTATGAGGATCTGTTGTTGTTCAACTTTTCGCAACAGTCCGACCAGGTCAAAAGCGGCCAGCCCGGAAGCAGTCGCGTGCTGGCACTGGATCGGTCGACGGGCAAAACCGTGTGGGAGACGCCCGTCACATCGACCCGCGTATGTTATGGCAAGCCGTACGTGCACGACGGCAAAGTGATCTGCGCCAATACCGGCGACGGCCTGTACGCGCTATCGCTTGAAGATGGCAAAATGCTGTGGCGACTGCCGGTCTTCACGATGCGTTGTGTCAGTTCGCCCATCGTCGTGGGTGATTTGGCGATCGGAACCAGTGGCAGCGGCGGTGGCGGTAACCACCTGGTCGCCGTGCGGATGCCCAAGTCCTCGGACGATCAGCCGCAGGAAGTCTATCGCATCGAACGTGCGGCACCCTACGTTCCCACATCGGTGGTCCAGGGACAGCTGATGTTTGTCATCGACGACAAGGGTGTCGCGTCTTGTGTTGATGTGACGACCGGAAAGGTGCATTGGACAAAGCGGATCGGTGGCAACTACGGCGCATCACCGATCCTGGTCGGCGACAAAGTGTTGCTGATCAGTTTGGAAGGCGAAGCGACATTGCTCAAGGCTTCCAGCGAATTCGAGAAACTTGGCTCCGTCGACTTGGGCGGTCCGGTGGGAGCCACGCCGGCCTACGCTCACGGACATTTGCTGATCCGAATCGGTACCGAACTGGTTTGCCTGTAATCGCATTTGTCAGCCGAGCGGAATTCGAAGATGTCCGATGCACTGCGTGTTGTTCAACGCTGTGGTGATCAGTGGTCTGGCTACACGATTCGCAATCTGCTGCTTGACGACGGCATCGATGCGATCGTTTCCGGCACCGACGCGGCGACCGCGCTCGGGATGGGCGGAGCGCCGACGAATTCGCTGATTCAGGTGAAGGTGCGTGAGGAGGACTACGCCCGCGCGATCGAGTTGATCGAGCGCTATCAATCCGAACCTCGGTCGGAAAAGCGTTGGCAATGTGCCCGCTGCGATGAAATCAACGAAGGCAACTTTGATTACTGTTGGAATTGCCAGGCGGATCGCGCCACTTCGGGACGCGACGTGACATCTGACTCGGTCGCCCAGGGATCCATCGAGTTCGACGGTGATCCGTTCGCCTCTCCCGAAGCGGTGCCGACGGAGTCCGGAGTTGCCTCGTCGAGGAATCCGTATCATCCGGTCTTGATCCATTCATCCTCGGAAGACGACAAGAGCACGCCGGCACGCCTGTCGCTGCGCAGCGAACAAGAAGAGGAGGCGGAACTGCGGTATCGCATCGCCGTCCGCCGAGCCGTGCTTGCGGCGATCGCCACCGTGTTCATTTTTCCGCCGGTGCTGAGCTGGTTTCCGGTCGTGCTGTGGTTGCGGCTGCCACCGCGGCCGGACTTTGTCGCGCCGCCGAGATGGCAGTTCTGGGTGTTGCTTGCGTTCACGGGACTGGGGATCGGTTGGGGAATGTGGATCTGGTCACAAACCGTCCTCTGGACCTGGCTCTGAATCGGATTCAGCACCAGGATCTGTCTGTAAACCCAATCAATCGTTTGTCACGAATTCTTCGTAGCTACCGTCGCCAGACGGTGGCCGACTTTCGATCTTCCACGCTCTGGCGAGCGCGGCTACCCCGAAACGCCGCACCGAAACGTCGTCGCCCAGCTGTCGCGCGTGCAAAAGACCACCTTGCCCAATCAATCGTTTTTCGGAATTCCTCGTAGCTACCGTCGCCAGACGGTGGCCGACTTTCGATCTTCCACGTTCTGGCGAGCGCGGCTACCTCGAAGCGCCGTCGCCTAGCTACCTTGCTTTCTTCACCTACGGGTTAGCCAACTCCGGAGAAGCTCGCGAGCCTGTTGCCGACCCTCCCGGTGGGAGGCAAAATCCAACGGCACGACCCTCCCGAGGGAGGGTAAAGGCCGTCTGCGATCGTGTGCGCCGGAACGGAAAAGTTTTGCGAACCGTTCCAAGCCGCGTGGGATTGGCGAACTTGGCAGTTCGTCGAAGGGCTTTGAAGTAGACGATTACCCGCTTTGGCGGTATTTTACGCGTTTCGCGCCGGGACCCGTCCGGTCGCTTCTTGCCACCCCCGACGTGTCTTTTCGCTCATGCCCCAGCAGCAGCAACCGAGCCCTTCCGACAAGCGGCCACTGCTGGAAAGAAAGACTCCGCTGGGGCTCTCGGTCGCGCTGCTGATCCTGTTCGCGTTTTTCTTCGTGATGCCGTCGGCGTTCCGCTCGGCACGATTGAGCCTGAAGAAGAAAGAGAACGACGTCAAAGATTGGTTGCCATCGGATTTTGTCGAGACGTCCGAGTTGGAATGGTTTGCTGATCACTTCGCCGGGGAAAGTTTTGTCGTTGCCACCTGGCCGGGCTGCACGGAAAAGGACCAGCGGCTGAAGTTGCTCGAGTCCAAGCTGCGACATGAGTGTGCCACCTCCGATCCGGCCGCGGGGGTCGACGACCCGGAGCTGGCCGCCGACTTGCGTTCGGCCAAAGACTACGGCGTGCGGCTCGGTCTGCTTCCCGCGTCACGACGCTATGACAACTGGGGCGGTGCCCATGAGAAATGGCTGGCTGACGGTGAAGGACGCTGGTTCTTTATCAAACCCGACGGTCGTTTGTATCGTTGGGAGGAACAGTCCAACGGGCCGGCGGGGCTGATCCGTTCGTTGCGGCGAGCGATGGGTAGTTACCAGCTGGAGGGAACCTTTGTTGCCGCCTTTGGCGACCAGGATAAAGCGGAGGGGACGAACAACTTTTACAACGATCCGACGTTGGTTTGCGCGCCGATGTTCCGGACGGTCGAGACGGGGGCTTCGCTGGCGGCGGAGCTTGCCAAAGAAGGCGGGCCGTTGTGGCCGGTGGATTTGACCGACCAGTCCAAGCGTCCCGAGGTGGCCCGACGCCGCGCGATCCAGCGGCTGACCGGTTCGCTGTTCGCTCCTGCGGTTCCGGCTGATTTTGACTGGACGCCGCAAGCTTTTCGCTCGGTTGTCTCGGCGGCGGAACGCGACGCGATTCCCGAGAACTTCGACTCAATCGTCGAACAGACGTTGACGGGGTTCGCCGAGGAGCGATTGGATGGCGACCGTTCGCTGCTTCCCGATGCCATGCAGGAGGTGCAGACGGAAGCCTGGTATGCGGTGTTCGATGCAGCAGAGTTGCAACCGCCGCCGCGTCAGACGGCGCTGTTGATCACACTGACCGAAGCGGCCAAGGACAATCTTTCCTATGCCTTGGGACGCGGCGTGATGGGAGGACCGAGGGGCCGACTGCTGGAACTGGCCGAAGAGTCCGGCGTCCAGCCTGCCGCCGCGCCGTCCATGGCACCGCCGCCGTTTAATCGTCCCGAGGTGGAGTCGATTGCCGGGACACCTCCCCTGCGTCTTGGCGGACCACCGTACGACAACGTCTCAATTGACGAAGAAGGGACCGTCACGCTCGTCCGGCTGGTCGGGTACAGCATCCTGGTCGGCGTGGTGTTGTCGTACCTGTGCTTCGGGAGTGTCAAAATCACGATCATGGTGTTCATCGTCGGCGGATCGGCGGCGATGCTCAGCATGGCGGTCGTGAACTGGACCGGCGGCAATGTCGACGCGGTCCTGATGAGCATGCCGTCGCTGGTGTATGTGCTGGGGCTTTCTGGCGCGATCCACGTGATCAATTACTACCGCGACGAGGTGCGGAAACAGGGACGTCGCGGGGCCGCAGAACGGGCGCTGCGACACGCGTTTTTCCCTTGCACGTTGGCGGCAACCACGACCGCCATCGGACTGGCATCGCTCTACACGAGCAATCTGGCACCGATCAGCAATTTCGGAATCTATTCGGCGATCGGCGTCATCGCGACGTTGGCCATTCTGTTTACGTACCTGCCGGCCGCCTTGCAGACTTTTGTCACCGAATCGCCTGCGACGTCGACCTACACCCCTGACCAGGAAGAAGCGCAGAAGGAAACCTGGCTGTCGGACCAATGGGCCGCGACCGGACGCTGGATCTGTCGCCATCACGTGTTGGTCACTTCGACCTGTTTGGGGGTGCTGTTGGTGGTCGGTGTGGGATTGATCAAGATCAAGACCTCGGTGCAGCTGCTGAAGCTGTTCGACAGTCAATCACGCATCATTCGGGACTATGCATGGTTGGAAGAGAATTTCGGCAAATTGGTGCCTATGGAATTGGTCCTGCGCGTGCCGCCTGCGATGCAGTCGCACACGATGGAGACCTCGCAAGACCCGTCGGCCGAGTCCGTCGACGTCACGCCGCAAGATGTCACGAGCCAGGATGGTGATGAAACGCAGCTGGCGGATTCGCAAGACCGGACTGCGAGTGGTCCGGCCGATTCGACCGGCCCGCATTCGCCGGCGTTGAACATGTTGGAGCGGGTCGAGGCGGTTTCGCGGATCAATCACGTCGTCCACGAAACACTTGGCGAGCCGGGGCTGAACATTGTCGGCACCGCAACCAGTGCCGACACGTTTCTGCCGCCCCTTCCGGCGGTCTCCAATTCATTCTGGAACACACGTTCTTTGTACAACAAAGAGCTCGGCAAGTCGCGTGAAGAGCTGTTGCGAAACGACTACCTGAGCTTGGAGCAGGAAGGTCCGTTCGCCGGCAGCGAATTGTGGCGCATCAGTCTCCGCGTCGATGCCTTGTCCGATGTGGACTACGGTGCGTTTATCAAAACCTTGCGGACGGCGGTCGAGCCGGTGCTGCGGGCGTACGACACCCGGGATGCAATGTTGGAAGAGCTGGTATCGCTTCCCGAGGGGACTTCCGCGGAGCGTGTTTTGATCGTCGGTGCCGAACGTCCCAAGGATTTGATCGAAACCGACCTGATCGCTCCGCGTCAAAGCGAAGACCAGCCCAACGAGGAACGGATTCGGACACGCTCGATTTACCTGTCGACCTTAGGCGAGCTGTTGCGTGGCGAATCGGTCAAGCGACCGTTCTGGTTTGACCCCCACGCGGCCGACGCGCCGCTGGAAGTGGGTAGCGACAAATGGCGAAAGCTGCTGGAACAGTTTGATGTGACCATCTGGGTCGATGAGCAGCCGCCCCCGCAGAGCGCATTTACGGATGCGGATCTGGTGATTGACGGGACCGACATCTTTTCCAAGCCGATTGAGCACCGATTGGTCGGAGACCAGATTCCCGACGCTGCGGGATCGGGAGCTTTGCAAGTCGTTTACACGGGTGTCGTGCCGGTCGTCTACAAGGCGCAGCGGACACTGCTGGCCAGCCTGGTCCGTTCGATCGCGATGGCATTCGTCTCCATCGCCCTGGTGATGATGGTGCTGTTGAACCCGGCCCGAAAGCCGCTTCGGATGTTGCGGGGATCAAATCTGGGTCCGGGAGTGATGGCGGGGATCGTTTCGATGATTCCCAACATGTTTCCGGTGCTGTTGGTGTTCGGTGCGATGGGGCATCTGGGACGGCTGGTCGATATCGGCACGATGATGACCGCATCGGTCGCGATGGGCGTCGCCGTCGACGACACGATTCACTTTCTCAGCTGGTTTCGGTCATACATCGACCGGGGCTATGACCGTTTGAAGGCGGTGGAGATGACGTACCGTCGCGTTGGACCCGCGATGACGCAGACGACCATCGTCGGTGGCGTGGGGTTGTTCGTTTTTGCCCTGTCGACGTTCACCCCGACGCAACGCTTCGGCACGCTGATGTTGGTCCTGTTGGCCGCGGCGCTGGTTGGCGACCTGATCCTGTTGCCGGCCCTGTTGGCTGGATCGCTGGGGCGATTCTTCAAGCCCCGCGACGGTGCCGGCGAGTCGGCCGACTCTCCTGTTCCCGATTCCGAACAATCGATCGAGTCGACCGACGCTCAGGATCCGCCGGACGATCCCAACGATCCGGATCCGGTCATCGACAAGGACGCGCTCCCGCAGCTACGACTGCATGCTCCCTCGACGCGCGCCGATCGGCCTCACCGGATGAAACGGCGCTAGGCGGAGACCTTCCCACCGTCTCCGGGCGTTGGAAACGCAACAGGATAATGCCGCCGTCAATTGGCGGCGAATACATCGCATTGTCCATGCGGGCCTTCGTTACAATCGGTCGCCAGAGGCGACAACGCATGCATTTCGGGAGAGCGGGCTGGTGAATCAAGTGACGCGCGTGGAACATCCACTGATCGAACATCACTTGTGCGCTGTGAGAGACGCGACGACGCGTCCGAGCGAGTTTCGTGCGGCAGTCCATCGGTTGGCGATGATTCTGGGGGTCCGCGCGACCGAAGATCTGGTGACGCAGCCGACGAAGGTTTCCACCCCGCTTTGTGACACGACCGGCTACACGATCGCATGCAACGTGGGGATCGTGCCAATTCTGCGTGCCGGCTTGGGGATGGTCGACCCGGTCCTGACGCTGCTGCCGGACGCCGCGGTTTGGCATCTGGGGCTTTATCGGAACGAAGAAACGGCGGAGCCGGTGGGTTACTACGATAAGCTGCCGCGGGAAAACGCGCCCAACGTGGCGTTGGTGGTCGATCCGATGCTGGCGACCGGTGGAAGCATCGATCTGGTTGCCGGTCGATTGAAGCAGTGGGGTGTCGACGACATCCGGGTGCTGAGCATCATTGCATCGCAGCCGGGAATCGATCGGCTGACTCGCGACTACCCGGACGTGCGTATCTTCGTCGCTGCGATCGATCCGGAATTGAACGATCGCTCCTTCATCGTTCCGGGGCTGGGCGATGCAGGCGATCGAATCTTCGATACGCCCCAAGACGGCTGAGACGAAACCGGTATCGCCACCCGGGGGGCCTGTCAGGCGACGGCGCAGCGGAGTCCCACCGCGGAAGCGGGCCAACGCGGGGCCGTGCGAGCGTTTGAAAGTCCTTTATTTGCAAGCGTTTAGAGAACATTCCTCAGCCGTTTGCTCGCATTTCTCATTGGAAGTTCCGGGGGTGATCGGCCACAATGGTGTCGTAGAGTTTGTTTGGCTCGTTCGCCCGCCTTCCGTTTTGCCGGCCTCACCCGCCCCCCTCCTGGCAACACTCAAAGATGCATTTGAAGACCCGATGTTTGGATTCCGCGCGTACGGTCTGGATGGGCCTGTTCGCCCTCGGCCTCTTCGCCGGTTCGGCCGCTTCACAGGAACCGATCGATTTCCAGAAGCAGATCCAGCCGATCTTGGCAAAGAAGTGTTACGCCTGTCACGGTCCGGACGAAGCCGAAAGCGGGCTGAAGTTCACCAGCCGCGAAGCCGCGCTGGGCGAGACCGAATCGGGGAGTTTTGCAATCGTCCCCGGGGACGTTGATGCGAGCCTGTTGGTCGACCGGATCACGACCGATGACGAGTTCGAGCGGATGCCGCCCGAAGGCGATCCGGTCACCGAAGAAGAAGCGGCCTTGATCATCCGCTGGATCGAGCAAGGCGCTGCTTGGCGAGATCACTGGGCGTTTGAACCGCTATCCGACCCGACGCCACCCGAAGTTTCGGATCCGGCCTGGCAGGAAAATCCCATCGATGCGTTCATCCTCGCTTCGCTCGAAGAAGCGGGCTTGAAGCCGAACGGGCCCGCCGATCGGCGAACGCTGATCCGGCGCGTCTACTACGACTTAATCGGCTTGCCACCGACACGCCAGCAGGTGGAAGCGTTCGTGAACGATCCATCCGAACAGGCGTTCCAGAAAGTGGTTGAAGAATTGTTGGATTCTGCCCACTACGGCGAACGGTGGGGACGACATTGGCTGGATCTGGTGCGGTACGCCGAAACGAACTCCTTTGAACGTGACGGCGCGAAGGCCAACGCGTGGAAATTCCGAGATTACGTCATCCGTTCCTTCAACGAGGATAAGCCGTACGACCAGTTCGTTCGCGAGCAGTTGGCCGGGGATGAGCTGGATCAGGTGACAAAGGAAACGTTGACGGCCACGGGTTACTACCGTCTGGGGATTTGGGACGACGAACCCGCCGATCCCCTGCAGGCCCGCTACGACGCCTTGGACGACATCATCTTGACCACCGGCCAGGCGTTTCTGGGTTTGACCATGAATTGCGCCCGCTGCCACGACCACAAGATCGACCCGATTCCTCAAACGGATTACTACGGGATGCTGTCCTTTTTCGAGGATGTCACTCCCTATGCGGAGCGCGGCGACCTGGACGCCTACAGCCAGATCGATGTCAGCAGCGATGAATTGAAAGCGCGGTATGACCAGAACGACGCCCGTCGACGGGCGATCCAAAGGGAACTGCACCAGATCGAACAGGCCGGGATCGTCAAGATGTCCGCCGAAGATCAGCGAGCGACCGAGGGGCCCCGCCGTGAGCGGCAACGCGTGCTGCGCAAGAAGCTGCGTGACCACGTCAGCGGTGATCAGTGGGAACGCTACGAGGAGCTGCAGGACCAGTTGGAACAGAATCAAGAAGAGCTCAAGGCTTTGCCCGCACGGGAACGTGTCATGGGATTGGCAAAGTATCGAGAAATCGATTCGCCGACGTACGTGCTGTATCGTGGCAATCCGCATTCACCAAGCGACGAGGTCACACCGCGATTCCCGGATCTGTTTGGCGCCGAGCAGCCGGAGTTTCCAGATGCCGAACCGACCACCACCGAATCGGCGGGCCGTCGACGTGTCTTGGCGGACTGGATCACGCGTCCCGAGAATCGATTGACATCGCGGGTGATGGTGAACCGGATTTGGCAATTCCATTTTGGCCGCGGAATCGTTCGCAGCAGCAATAATTTTGGCCAACTGGGGACGCCGCCAACACACCCGAAGCTGTTGGACTTTTTGGCGCAAGAATTCGTTCAACGTGATTGGAGCATCAAATCGATGCACCGATTGATCCTTTCCAGCCGAGCCTACCAGATGTCGTCGGCCGGGAATGAAGCTTCATTGGCGGCCGATCCGGACAACGATTTGTTCTGGCGTTACGACCCGCGAAGGTTGAGTGCGGAAGAGATTCGGGATTCGATGTTGGCGGTGAATCAATCGCTGAATCGCGATGTTTACGGACCGAGCATCTATCCGAAATTGTCAGCGGAAGTCTTGGCCGGGCAGTCGCGGCCGGGCAGCGGTTGGGGTGACTCCAGCGAACAGGAGCGGAATCGCCGCAGCGTTTACATCCACGTCAAACGGTCCTTGTTGACGCCGATGTTGTCGGCGTTCGACTTCCCCAACCCGGACCAGACGTGCGAAGCGCGATTCATGACCCTGCAACCCTCTCAAGCTTTGTCGTTGCTCAACGGCGAGTTTGCAGCCGAGCAGGCGGCACGATTGGCGGAGAGCGTGAAGGCGGGCGAGCTTGAGGATCGGGAATTGGTCCGACGAGTGATCAACGCTGTGCTGACACGGCCGGCGACTGAGAAGGACATCGATGACGGCGAGCAGCTGATCGAGGAGCTTCAACGCGAACACGGATTGCCGCGAGAACAGGCGGTCGAGTTGTATTGCTTGAGTGTCTTTAACTGGAATGAGTTCCTGTTCCTGGATTGACGGGCCGACGTCACGCTCTTTCGCTTCCCCCATTTCACTCCGATCAACATTCAACCCACAACGTCCCTGATATGAACAAGACAACGCGAAACTTCTGCGGACGAACCCGGCGTGAATTCATCTGGCAATCCGGTGCCGGTTTCGGCGCAGCCGCTCTGTCTGCAATGCTCTCCAAGGATTCATTCCTGAAGGCCGCGGACGTCCCCGACGGGCA
Organism: Roseiconus nitratireducens; assembly: GCF_008629675.1. Classification (GTDB taxonomy): domain Bacteria; phylum Planctomycetota; class Planctomycetia; order Pirellulales; family Pirellulaceae; genus Stieleria; species Stieleria nitratireducens. The sequence continues at coordinate 183,535 of NZ_VWOX01000010.1, forward strand.
CGTGAATCCGCTCGCCCCGAAACCGCCGCATTTTGCGCCCAAGGCCAAGAGTGTCATCTTTCTATTCATGTACGGCGGGCCCAGCCACATCGACACGTTCGATTACAAGCCGAAGATGGTTGGGATGGATGGTAAGACCATCGAAGTGGAAACGTTCGGCCGAGGTGGTCGAAAAAACGGGGGCCGCATCGTCGAACCACGCTGGGAGTTCTCGCAATACGGGCAGTGCGGCAAGCATGTCAGCACGCTGTTTCCCAACATGGCCAAACACGTCGATGACATCGCGTTTCTGCACTCCATGACCGCCGACTCACCGATCCACGGTTCGGCGATGTTGATGATGAACAGCGGGAAGATTCTTTCGGGAAGCCCCGCGCTGGGATCTTGGGCAACGTACGGACTGGGATCCGTCAACGAGAACCTGCCCGGCTACGTGGTGATGCTGGATCCAAAAGCCGGACCGATCAGCGGCGCCAAGAACTGGAGCAGTGGTTTCATGCCGGCGACTTATGCCGGAACCGTCTTCCGTACCGAAGGCGCGCCGATTTTGAATCTGGATCGTCCCGCGGGCATGACGCAGGACGTCCAGCGTGCGTTGATCGATTCCATCCAGTCGGCGAATAAACGACACTTCAGCGATCGTGGCGACAACGACGATTTGGCGTCCCGGATCGCCAGCTACGAATTGGCGTACAAGATGCAAGCCGCCGCCCCCGAGGCGGTGGATTTGTCCGACGAGGACGAAAGGACGCTGTCGATGTACGGCGTTGACCGAGACGAAACGAATGACTTCGGCACCCGCTGCCTGATCGCTCGTCGTCTGGTCGACCGGGGCGTGCGTTTTGTCCAGCTGTACAGCGGTGGCGCGCACAATGATGACAACTGGGACGCTCACGGCGATTTGGAATTGAACCACAATCGGCATGCCGGCCGAACCGATTTGCCCATCGCCGGCTTGTTGGCCGACCTCAAACAGCGCGGCATGCTTGATGAAACGCTGGTCGTTTGGGGTGGCGAATTCGGCCGCCAACCCACCGCCGAATACGCCGAGGGTTCCGGACGCGACCACAATTCGTTCGGTTTCACGATGTGGATGGCCGGTGGCGGCATCAAAGGCGGAATGTCGTTCGGCACGACCGACGAACTGGGGTCCGCTGCCGTTGAGAATCCGCTGCACGTCAAGAACCTGCACGCGACCATCCTGCACTTGTTGGGATTGGACCCGAACCACCTCTCGTACTTCTACGGAGGTTTGGACCAGAAACTGGTCGGGGTCGAGCACGTCGACCCGATTCGCGAAATCATTGCATGAGTCCTTCTCTGTGGAATGTTCCCGCGAACCACGGATGTTCGCGTACCCCTTCTCCCTCCTCCGGAATGCTCTTGATGTCCCTGCGCCCCCACGGTCGTCTGACCGTCCGTTCCGCCAGCGTCGTCCTTTTTTATTGTGCAGCCACTTGGCTTGCCGCGACCGGCGTTGGCAGCTCGGCGCGTGCCGCCGCGCCGCCGAACATCTTGATCGTGCTGGCCGACGACTGCACGCACAATGATTTGCCGATGTACGGCGGGCAGAACGCCAAAACACCGAACCTTCAGCAATTGGCCTCGCAAGGTCTGACGTTCAATCGAGCATTTCTGGCCGAGGCGATGTGCCAACCTTGCAGAGCGGAGCTGTACTCGGGGCTGTACCCGATGCGGAACGGTTGTGCCTGGAACCATTCCGCCAGTCGGGCTGACATCGAAAGCATGCCGCAGCATTTGGGGCGGCTCGGCTACCGTGTCGGGCTGGCCGGGAAGGTGCACGTGACGCCGGAGAAAGCGTTTCCGTTCGAATACCTGGATGGCTTTGACAAGAATTGCGTTCGCGATCCGACGCAGACGTGCCGTCTGGGACCGGTTACAGATTTCATGTCGCGAAGCGGTGATCCGTTTTGCCTGGTGGTGGCTTTGGTGGAACCTCACGTTCCGTGGGTTATGGGTGACGCCAGCGCCTACCCGCCGAACCGCATCCAATTGCCACCGAACATCGCCGACACGCCGGAAACGCGACGGGCCTTTGGACGATACCTGGCCGAAATCACCTACATGGACGCCCAGGTCGGGCAGCTGTTGGATCAATTGGAATCGACCGGCAAGGCCAATGAAACGCTTGTGATGTTCTCTTCCGAACAGGGATCGCAATACCCTGGCAACAAATGGACCAACTACAACACCGGCGTGCACACCGCTTTGATCGCCCGCTGGCCCGGCGTGGTCGAACCTGGCACACGGACGGACGCATTGGTCCAATACGCCGATGTGATGCCCACGTTGATGGAGATCGCCGGCCATCCTCCGCAAGCGGGGACCTTCGACGGATCCAGCTTTGCGGCGGTCCTGCGCGGTCAGGCCGACGAACACCGCAAGTACGTCTATGGGGTTCACAACAACGTTCCGGAAGGTCCGCCCTACCCGATTCGATCCATCACCGATGGCCGCTATCACTACATCCGAAACCTGCAGAACGAGAACCTTTACATCGAGAAACATTTGATGGGGGTCAAAGGCGACGGGAAGTTGAACAACAAGTATTGGCAGACCTGGGTGTTCGACTCGTTTGACAACCCGGACGCCCTACGGCTGATTCAACGTTACCAGTTGCGGCCCGAGGAAGAACTGTACGACCTGCAAGACGATCCCTACGAGATGAACAATTTGGCGGGAAGCCAGAGCGCCACCGCGATCCAAAGTGAATTGAGCGCAGAGCTTGATCGCTGGATGAAGTCGCAGGGCGACCCGGGTGTGGAGCAAGACACCGTGGAATCGTTGCGTGCGTCCCGGCGAAATGAACATCGTTTTGGCCCCCACATCCAGAACCAGTGAATGTCACCCGGACGCGGTGCGTGACGAATCATCGGGCAGACCGGCGGCAGCGTCTTGCCGCCTCTCGCAAGCTAGATGGACTTGTAGGTCACGCTGTGCGTGACGAAATAACTAGCTGGACTTGTAGGTCACGCTGTGCGTGACGAAATAACTGGGTCATGCGTTCTTGACATTCGCTTCCGGTTCTACCCTCCCCGGAGTCTCGTTCCTCGTCTCCGACCCTCCCGCGAGGAGGTCGTGCAGCTTTCTGAGTCGGGAAAAGGCGTGCTTTTCTGAAATTCACCCTCCCTCCGGGAGGGTCAAAGGTGAGGCACGAGCCTTTGGGGAGGGTGTCGTCAAGAATTCGCCTGAAATACAACGACCCCGGACGAGCCCTCCCCGCGTCGTCGCGGAGCTCCTCCGCGACCCTCCCGGAGGGAGGGTGAAGGAAAGCTGCACGACCTCCGAGCGGGAGGGTGAAGGCTGTTTGCAAGCTGGACTTGTAGGTCACGCTGTGCGTGACGAAATAACGAGCGTCTTGCTACTCTCGGGCGCGTCGGTCACTTGAACAGACCGGACGTTTGCGCGAGTTCAGTTGTGAGATCCCACCGGTCGATCGATCGGGGGTGCTCGAGGATCATTCGGAGATCCGCACCAGCCCCTGTTCGCTGCGAATGTAAAGTGAATCACCGGCAACGGCGGGGCTGGCCAGCACGTTTTGGCCGAGTTCCGATTCGCCAATCACTTCACCTTCATCGCCACGATCGGCGACGACCACGACCTTGCCGTCGGACCCGATGATGTAGATTCCGGTTCCGGTCAGAACCGGGGTGGCCCAGACGTTGTTCAGGCGTCCGAGCCGTGCCTGCCACAGGACCGAACCGTCACTCAGTGATCCGGCCATCAAGACCGAACCCTTGCCCATGTAGATCCGTTGATCGGAAACCACCGGGCTGACCCGCGACGGCCGCAGCTTGTTACTCTCCCACTGGATCTCACCGAGCGGTTGGTCTGTCGCGACTTCCGGGTCGACGATTCGAATGGCGGTCGTTTCGCTTCCAGGCACGATCAGGTACGGCCCCGCGAAGGTGCTCGACGCGGTGCCGTCGCCGGACACGTCAAAGTGTTGGATCACGTCGCCGGATCGGACGTCCAGCAGATCAACGCCGCCGCCGTTGTGCATTGCCACGGCCGAGCGATCGTCAGTGATTTGCACCGGCTGGGGGCTCGACCAGTTTGATCCGGTGCTGCGTTGGTTCTCCCACAAGACTTCGCCCGACTTCGCATCAATCCCTGCGGCGAATGAGTCGCCCTGGTTCTCCAATTGAACCACCACCACGCCGTCGACGACGACCGGCGAACTGCTCATGCTGATGTCGTTGCCCGTCTTCGGATGATCCACCGCCAGGGCACGGTACCATTGAAGGTGTCCGTGCAGGTCGTAACAGATCAGGTCACAACTGCTGAACAGGGCAAAGATGCGTTCCCCGTCACTGGCCGGCGTTGGCGAGGCATTGGAACTGGTCGGGTGGGTGAATGGGCGACCGGTCGCCCGCATGGGGCGCGACCATTGCAACGACCCGTCGGAAGTCGCATAGGATTCCACGTACAAGTCACGCTCGTCCTCGCCGCCGCATCCGGTGACGATGACCTGATCGCCGATCACCAGCGGACCCCCGATTCCGCGGCCGGTCGTGGGAACCTTCCAGGCGACATTCTCACCGCTTTCGACGTCAAAGCTCGCCGGCGGCGTTGCTTGCGGGGCATAAGATCGGCCATCGCCCCGAAAGCCGAGCCAATTCTCGGCTGCAGCCAGGGGCGACACCAACAAGCAGACGATGGACAGCCAGATGATGTGTTTCATGAAACCAAAGGTGCGAAGGAGATCGGATCAACCGCCGGGATTGTATCAGGGGTGTCGAGCCCCCGCCCAAAACGAGGTCGATCGGCGAGATTTGTAGGCGATCAGGGGTCCCGGAATCAGTTTCAGGCCCAGTCCCTTTCGGGGCGTTTCCGCAGTCGGTTGGCTTCGTCGTCGTTGACGAAGGTTTCCGATTTCGGATCCATCCGCAACGTCCGGCCGAGCAACCACGACAGAGCGGCCGCGTGACAGGCGGTGTGAGAGCGTCGCATGACCACGTGGTTGGCCGCCGGAAGTTCTCGCGTTTTGATGCAATCCAAGAAATTCCGGGAATGGGCTTCGACATCCAAGCCGGATTGCTTTTCGGGAAGCTTGGGAAGTTGGTCGGCAAGCGATTCCGGCTTCACCACGATGCCACCGCTGTCGCCGACTTCGACCGAGCCTGCATCGCCCTCGAATCGAACCGGGCACGTGCCCAACGATTGCACCCAACCGGGGCGTTGTCCGAAGGGGGTTTCCAGGAAATGAAGTTTCAGCAGGACGCCGTTGGAGTACTTTGCCTCGATCCCGCCTTCGACCGGCCGATACTCGATCGGAAGCGTGTCGTCGGACTGATTCGCCCATTGGCACAAGTCGACCGTGTGTGCCCCCCAGTCCAACAACCGCGCGCCGGAATCAAAGTCGTAGTAGCCGCGCCAGCGGCCATCGACGTAGTCCTGATTGAACGGTCTCCAGGGAGCCGGCCCCAGCCACAAGTTCCAATTGCACTGCTTGGCGTCCGGAGTCGGTTGGCCGGGCAGCCAGGTCGTCTTGATCTCGGGCGTGTACACGGTCGCGTGAAGCTGTCGAAGCGTTCCTAACTTGCCCTCATGTGCCAATTTAACCGCCTGTTGAAAGTTGGCCACGCTGCGGCGTTGCGTCCCGGCTTGGAACACGCGTCCGGTCCGCTGGATCGTCTCCGAAAGCCGACGGCACAGATCGATCGTGATGCCACAGGGTTTCTCGCTGTAGACGTCCTTGCCGGATTCCGCGGCCAGCATCGATGCCGTCGCGTGCCATCGATCGCCGGTCGCAATCAATACGGCATCGATGTCATCGCGGTCCAGCAGTCGGCGAAAATCTGGAATCAACTCGCAGGTGTTGTCGCCAGCTTGATCGTCAACCAGTTTCTTTCCGGTCGTTGCACGCGACGCTTGAACGTCGGAGATCGCAACGCATTGGACGTCCTTGTGTTTGAGCATGCCGCCGAGGACGTAGCGACACCTGGGACCGATCCCGATGACACCCAATCGAATGCGATCACTTGGCGCCGCCATCGCCCGTTGCGTCAGCGTGTTGCTTTGCAGAATCAACGGCATGGCCGCAGCCGCGATTCCGGTGGATTGAAGCATTCGGCGTCGTGTGGTCATGGTGGGACCCTGGGGATTGGGGCGGGCAAATCGTGGGAGAGTTTTCGTCGGCGCGGGGCATCCGCCGACCGCAAACCGAAAACCAGGATATCCGATCGGAAACGTGTATGCTGAAGGGGACGCGGCAAGTCAGGCAGCGGCCCGGTGTGTCGCGGCAAATTCACAGAGAAGGGGGCGGAACGGATGGCAAAACGAAAACCGTCGCGGTGGCGGTTGGTTGCGTTGCTGGTAGCGGCGGGAATCGTCCTGGCGTTCACACTGGGCGTGCGCGAGTACAAGTACGCGCGTCCGGTCGGAACCGGTCCCGCGGGACCGGACGTCCCGCGGGAACCATTTGCGTCGACCTGGACGGAGCGTCCCGTCCACGTGTTGGGGGTCGGCGACAGCATCACGGCCGGGCTGGGCGCTCGATCCAAAAGTCATCGCTACTTCAATCGCGTCCTGCAGAATCCGAACGATGAATTCCAGTCGCTTCGCGGTGTCTGTTTGTCGGCCGTCCTTCCGAATCTGACCTCGAACAACGTGGCGATCTCTGGATCGGAATCCTCCGTGCACCTGGACGTGATCGCTGATTCGGTCCCCGACCACGATGAGGCGGTGTTTGGAATTGTTCTGATGACCAGCGGTGGAAACGACCTGATCCACATGTACGGTCGATCGGATCCGCGTGAATGCGCGATGTACGGAGCGACTCACGAGCAGGCGAAACCCTGGATCGCCAACTTTCGATTGCGTCTGGACAGCATGTTCGCCGCCATGATGGATCGCTTTCCGGGAGGCTGCGAAATCTACATCGCGGACATCTACGACCCGACCGACGGCCAAGGAGATGCACCCAGTGTCTTTCTGCCGGACTGGCCGGACGGGCTGGCGATCCACGCCGAATACAATCAAGCCATTAGGGAGGCGGCCGGGCAGTGGAACAATGTGTTTGTGGTTCCGCTTCATCGCACCTTCCTGGGGCATGGATCTCACTGTCGCCAGTGGTGGTTGGATACCTACCGCCCCGAGGATCCCCATTATTGGTTCTACAGCAATATTGAAGACCCCAACGACCGGGGATACGACGCGATCCGAAGGGTGTTCTTGAATGCGATCGTTCAGAACACGTCATTGCGCAATGCCCCTGACGAATCGGATCGGGACAGTGAGTCCCGCGAAATCGCTACGACCGGTTCGAGGTGATCAATCCATGTGGCGTCAACGTGGTTCCGGTCGCAGGGTCGATTCAAGGGATGGGTTCTCATCATCCTATTCCGCGCGCGTCATTTCCATGCCTTACATTCACGCCGATCGGGTTCGATCAGCCGCGGCCGGATCCTGGAGATCGCTGCTGACCGGCGTGGGGATCCCGGCCTTGATCTTGGACGGCAGAAACCATCCTTGCCCCAAGTGTGGCGGAAGAGATCGGTTCGCGGCCTTTGCCGATTTTGACCGTCGCGGGGCGGTCCATTGTCGGCGCTGTTTTACACGGGGCTGTTCACCGCCGCCGGGTGACGGGATCCAGACGATGCGTTGGTGGCTGGGATTGTCGTTTGGCGACGCAATCAAACAACTGGCCGACTCGTTGGGCATCTGCGATGAAGGGGGGCCCGGCAACTCGATCGACGGGACACCGGTTGCGCCGCGATCCACATCCACGCTGCCGTATCGGCGACCCGCTGCCGATGCAGTCGACATTGACCGGATGACGCAGTTTGCCAAGGAAGCCCATCGCCGTTTGACGGGTCTGGTCCTTCGCCGGCTGGCGGAATCGTTGGGCGTCACGTGCGACGCCCTGCGTTCATTGCGTGTCGGCCTGACCTCCGACGGTCGGTGCTCTACCTGGCCGATGCGAGACGCCTCCTGGAGAGTCATCGGGGTGCGTCTGGCGACGCTGCCATGGGGCCAAGCGGATGCCGCGAAGTGGTCTTATCCAAGAAGCCACAGCGGTCTGTTCCTGGCTCGGGGCATGCGTATTCGCCGGCGTTTATTTGTCACTGAAGGCGCATCGGACACGGCTTCGGCCATCGGCATGGGACTGTCGGCGGTTGGCCGGCCGAATTGCGCGTCGTCGTCTGAAATGCTGTTCCAGTTCATCGATCAGCAGCGGCCCCAACGGGTGACCGTGGTTGCCGACCACGATCCTCCGGGCCTGGAGGGAGCCTCACGTTTGGTCGCTGCCCTCCGCAGACGAAGCATCGATGCGGATTTCCTCGTGCCACCTCTGTATTTGATGGATTTGCGGGCGTGGTGCAATTCCGGTGCCGATCGTGATGCGGTCTACTTGGCTCCCACGCGAACAATTCGCCTCGGGCCGGTGCAGACATCCTTTCAATTCCTCAACGATGAAACTTCATTCGTTTGACGCCCCGATTGACGGCCCGACCGGTCGTCATTCGCAGCCTGACCGACTCAGTTGACGCACGAGAGCAAGGCGGTTGCACCACGCGCGGACTCATCGGTTTGACATGCTGCCCGGTCGCCGTGGAAACCGCCTCTACATGCCGGTGGCAGAACAAATGCCGATTCAAGCCGCGTGGATGGAACGCTTGTTGCAACGTCGCTCTTTGCATTGGTGATTGCAGCATTCGCGTCTTGACCCCCTCGACGCCACTGCCGGTGGGGGCAAGGGCAATGAAGCGTTTCGAATCCGTCGTTCCAGGCACTCTCTTAAAGGGGACTCCACCCATGAAGATTCATTTTGGCTATCTCGTCGCAACCGGCTTTCTGATTGGCACCACGACCGGGCTGTTCATCACGGCAGCGTCTAACTCCCAGGCCGCTCCGCCAGCCGACCAGCCGACTGCTGCCGATCCGGTTGAACCCGACATGCATGAATACATGGAGTACGTCAATCAACCCGCCTTTCAACGGTTGAAACCGGCGATGGCGTCTGAGCCCGCGGGAAACCAGGCGTGGAAGACAATCAAGTCCGAGTCCTTGGTGCTTGCCGAAAGCGGCAATTTGTTGCTGATCCGAAAGCCGGAGGACGATGCGGACGACTGGCAGAAGCATAGCGTTCAAACACGCGACGCCGCCGCCGAGCTTTACCGGGCAGCAAAATCCAAGGACTATGGTGCCGCACGGAAGCACTACGAAAGCATGGTTCAGCACTGCAATGCATGCCACCAACAGTTCGCCGGCGGAGATCCGCAGTTGAAACCCTGAGGCGGTGTGCAGACGTACGCCGGACTCGCCTTTGACTCTTTCAGGGAGAGGCCAAGATTCGGAATAGCAAGTCTTTGACTCAGCAGTACGGCGACACGTTAAAATGGCCGGCTGTCACGACAGTCACTCAGATGAGCTTCCCCCATGCGTCATGGCGCCGGCATCGATCCTCCGAACCGTTTTGAAACGGTCCACCGGGAAGCGGACCTTGAACACCTGCAGTGGGATCAAGAGCATCTAGGGGCGTTGGGCCATCGTAAGATTGAGTACATCGCTGATTCTTCCAAAAGCATCGTCGCGGAGAATCGCTCACCCGATATTCCGTTCCGCTACAGCGTCAATCCATATCGAGGCTGTGCCCATGGTTGCGCGTACTGCTACGCTCGGCCGTCTCATGAGTTTTTGGGGCTGAGCGCGGGGCTGGATTTTGAGACGAAGATCATCGTCAAGCACGACGCCCCGCGGCTCTTCTCGGACTTTCTCGCGCGCCCTTCCTGGGTACCCGAGCCGATCAACTTCTCCGGCGTCACCGACTGCTATCAACCCGCGGAGCGTGAGTTTCGATTGACGCGAGGCTGTTTGGAAGTTGCTGCGGAGTGTCGGCAGCCGATCAGCATTGTGACGAAAAATGCGCTGATCGTTCGCGATCTGCCGATCCTTTCCCGAATGGCTCAAGAGGGCTTGGTTCACGTCTACGTTTCGATCACCACGTTGGACCCGGAACTGGCGCGTGACATGGAACCACGCACCAGTATTCCGTCGGCCCGGTTGCGGGCGATCGAGATGCTATCCGATGCCGGTGTGGGTGTAGGCGTCATGGCGGCGCCCATCATTCCCGGCCTGAACGACTCGGAGCTGCCGGGAATCCTGCGCGCGGCGCGGAACGCCGGGGCGTCGACGGCGGGTTATGTCCTGCTTCGATTGCCGCTGAGCGTCGAACCCGTCTTTGCCGAGTGGCTGAAGCGGACCCGACCGGAGTTGGTCGAGCGAGTGTTGGGGCGTGTTTCGGCGACCCGTGACGGCCGCCTGAACGATTCCCAGTGGGGCCGCCGGATGGTGGGCGATGGCGAGATCGCCGAACAGATTCGCAGCCTGTTTCGTGTCTTTCAGCGACAGCTGGGTCTGGACACGGCGTTGCCGCCGCATCGCTGCGATTTGTTCCAACCGCCGAAATCCCGTTCCGGGCAGATGCGGCTGTTTTAGGCTTTGCCTGAAAACGAGTCGCGACGCTCGCCAGAGCCTGGCTTTCTGCCGTGATCGCGACGGCAGCTAAGGGGTTTTGCGAGTCTTGAGGCGCGGCTTGGCCGGACAACGCCACTTTCAATCAAAAACACTGTGATTTGCAGTGCAATGAGCGGCGCGGCGCTAGCCGCCGGTCGACGCGAGAAAACCCGCGGCTCACCCAAAGGAACGCTGTCGCGCTAGTCGATGTGATTCAACGATCAATGACGTGCATCAGATGATGCCGCCGTGAGTCCGAATCGGTGTCAGGTGGCTGGGCGAATCAAGAAACCAGAACCGCTCCCACTCGTCGACCAGCGACCGCAAATCTTCGGAGGTGTACAGCAACTGCTGCACACGACGCTCGGGGCGCGAGGAATAGATCGGCAGGAAGCATCCAACCGTGCTGCTGACGCAAACGGCAAGCAAGGTGATTTGGAACAGGCGACGCATGGGACGTTCCTCCGTGAACGGTCTCTCTTGTCGATCTTCGGCCGGGGAGTCAGTCGTCGTCCCAGCGTCCGGTGATCTTGGTGGAAGGGGGTAGTTGATTGCCGCTGGCGTGACGCGAGTCGGCAACAGGTCCGTCGGCGTCAGGTTCCCTACCCGACTGTTCCAGAACCGAAGTTCCGGGCAAGTCGGCGTCTTGAACCTTGGCCTCCATGTGTTTGCCGGGTTTGAAGGTGACCACGTGCTTCTCTGGCACGATCACCTCGTCGCCCGTCCTCGGGTTTCGAGCCCGACGGGCTGCCCGCGGTTTGACCTCAAAGACGCCAAAATTCCTGAGCTCGATTCGGCCTTCGCGCACCAGCGTGTCGATGATCGAATCGAAAGTCAGTTGAACGATCTTCTTGGTCTGTTGTTGCGTCAGCCCAACTTCGTCTGAAATCGTTCGGACGATGTCTTTCTTGGTCACTCCCGACTCCTGCCAGTAATCCGCCGGCCTCAGTTTTCCAAAGGGGCGTTTGCTGTAACCCCTTGATAGCTTTCAACTTAAACGCCGAAGCATAGGGGCGGCAGGGTGGGGCGTCAAGCCAACGGCCGGAACCGAAATTCTCGCCGCTGTCTCGCAAATTGGAATGAACGCGTTATTCATTGTCGGCAGGAGCCGGCCGGATTCTTGAGATATTCCGCACAACCGGAAAAATTGCTGCAACAGGTCCCGGGGCGCTCGGCAAGGCTTGGGTTTCGCGTCCGGACGCTTGGATCGCCTGGGCGTTCCTCGCAGCGAAATCGGGTCGGGCGGCGTACGGGCACCCCCCGCGGTGATGCGATCGCAACCCAGCCGGTCCACCGTCTGGCGACGGTGACTACACGCGCCCACGGTCTGGCGACGGTGGTTGGTGCGGTCCATCGTCCGCAACGATGATACGGTTCGATTCGAGAATGAGACTCAGCGGACGCTTCACTTGGGCGACCACCGAGTTCCGGGGCCGACGGTTATCGTCGGCCGATGGTGGCGCTGTACAGGCTGCGTTTGCTGGCCCGAGGCACAGCAATCGGAGTCGGCTGGACGTCAAACGGGATCATCGCAATGTGATTGGCCGTGACGCCTTGGCGACCGGGCACCTGGCGTGACTTGCTGGCATTCAGAGCACTGTACTGGTTCATCACGCGACGAATCTCCGGGGCGTACTCAAAGCCTCCACCGGGAAGTTCGCGACCCAGGCTTTCAAAGCTGCCGATGGTCACGATCGATTTGTGCCGGTCGTGGTACTGGTACGCCTTTTCGCCCTGTTTGCGAAGCTCCCGGACCATCTTGTCAGCCTGGGCGGCGAACTTGTCCATCCGCTCGGCGCTGGGAATGAACTTGTCTTGGTTTTTGGCCCCCACGATCGTGCCACAGCCGTCAAAGGTTCGCACAATCACGGTGAACTTTCCGTCTGATTCCAGCAGACTGAACTCCTTGTCTTCGTTCAGCTGTTGGACAAACGAATCGACCTCCGGTTGTTGGAAGAATGATTCCGGCAACATCGGATTCCGGGTGACGAAAGCGGCCGACATGGGGTTTCGCCCTCGGCCCTTTCTGGTTTTGAACAACTGCTCGCCAAAGGCCTTGATCATCGAAGCCGGAGTCTTGGTGTTGTACTCCGCGGCGACTTCATCGGCGTCGCGAAAGACTTCCAGATCGGCCGTCTTCAAACGTTCCAGGTCTTCGTCGATGCTTTGATGATTGACCGAGTCGTATTCGCCGACCAGGACCGCGTAAGCGTCGTATTGGTGCGGGTTGGCATAGCGGACGCTGCGACCGGTGCGTTCGTCGTGGCCCACATCGCCGGTGAAGTTGAATTCTTCTTTGTAGATGAAGGCCGGCAATCGAAGCTCGCTGCGGATCTCGATGGCCGTTCGTTCGGCACGGTCCCGTGCGTTTTCACCGACGAAGGTGGTCGCCAACAGCAGCCAGGGGCCGTCTTCTTCGGTCAGCAAGAACGAGTCCGCTTGATCGATCGGTTTGGTCTTTCCAAACATCCGAAGCAAGCTGGGCGGTGCGGCGGATGCTTGCGAGGCGACGCCAGCCGCCAGAGCGGCCGTACAGCTGGTGATCCACAGACGTCGAGAGAGACGGAGCATCGGAGAGTTTCCCCAAAAGCGAGTCGATGAAATTTCACTCAGGGTGGAGTAGCAAAACCGACCGGCGTCGCGAAAGAGAGGTTCCCGCAGCCCGCTGGAGGCAGGGGTGAATGCGGGTACGCAGGCGGAGCCTGTCGGGCAGCGGGTTCCAAGGCGGGAGCCTTGGAACCAGGGGGAGCTTTGGCACCAAGGGGGGAACGGTCCCATTCACTCGTTCCCGGGCTCCCGCCCGGGAACGGACTGGAGGCTGGCTCCGCCAGCTCGGGGGACCTGCCGTTTGCGAGTGCCCAATAGACAAGCCTTCTCCGCTTTCGCTGCGGCAGGCGGAGCCTGCCGGGCAGTGGGTTCCAAGGCGGGAGCCTTGGAACCAGGGGGGAGCCTTGGAACCAGGGGGGCACGGGCTCCGCCAGTTCGGTCGGCCCGTTGAGGGAGGGAAAACAAGGCCACCAGCGACAAAAATGCCCGCGGCCGTCCCTAGAGCTTGGGGACGGGACGCTTGGGCGCCTTCTTCAGCATCCGCTTCTGGTCGTCCTGGGGAGGCCGCGGGTTGTTATTGTTCCCGGGATTGTTGTTGGCCTTCGGCGGCGACAAGTCGGTGAATTCCTCGACCCAGGTCCAGCCGATCGGCACCTCCAGTTCCTTTTTCGCCAGCAATGCCCAAGGAGTGCCGGGGTGTTCTTCGACCACCGTGTTCAACAGCATCCTCGCGGTCTCCGCCTGCCGCTCCCATTTGCTGCCAACCGAGATCTGGTTACTCGGCTCAAGCACCCAGGTGTTGTTCTTTTCCTTTTTGAACGCCATGCCCAATTTGGCTTTGGCCAACATGGCGTTGTAGGTCTCGGTGCGGACTTTTTGGGCTAAGACTCGGCCCATCGCCAAGTCGTAGCCGGCTCGCCAGCGAGGACTTTCTTCTTCATCGCGAGCTTTCATGCCGGGTTCCAGAATCGCTGCCATCTGGATCAGCGGCTGTTCCAGCCGCGCGGCATCCTGCTGGGCGCGAGTCAAGTCGGCGGAGAGTCGAGCCTGGTCGGTGGCGACGAATCGCAGCCGCGGCCGCGAGATCCCTGAAACGGGTTGCAGTTGGGCCGCCGTTACCAACGCGTTGCGAAGCGAGCTGGCTTTGACCTGGGTGACATAATCGCGCGGCGACAGGTAATCCGGCCGATAGCGCGACATCGCGACGGGGTCAAAAAAGTACTCCATCTCGGATGCAAAGGCGGCCACTTCGCCGCGGCGGACGCGTCGCGCAACATTGCGGTTGGGGTGCACGTTGAAATAGATTCCGCCCGTTTCATAGGCCAGCCGGGTCAGCGCGTAGGGGCCAAACCCGCTGTCGATCACCGGTTCTTCTTCGAAGTTACCGGTAAACGACAGTTGGACGCGTTCGGGAAGAAACGTTTCCGGCCCCTGATCGACGCTGGCCCATTGGGGCGTTTGGTCGTACTTGGGATCCGGGTCGACGTATTTGACCAAGGTCTCGCGGCGGCCGAACGGTGCGGGCACCCCGATCACGTGGACCGGCATGCCGTACTTGCGGCAGATTTCAATTGCGTCTTCGACCTGCTGTTCGTCGTCGCCCCTTTCATCGGTGACCACGATCAGCAGGACGTTCCGCATCGGACCGTTGCCGGCGCGGCTCTTCCGCAACGACTTGTAGTTGTTGGCGGCTCGCTTGACGGCCGTGAAGACCCGTTCGACGCCGGAGTTGTCGGTTTCGATGTTGTCGACAATCTGCTTGATCTCCGCGACATCCTCGGTCGGCGTTTCCGTGTACAGGGTGACTTCGTCTCCGAAGCCGATCACTGAATTCAGCAGCCGTGCGTCGTGGTCAATTCCGTCGCGACGGTTAGCTGCTTCTTTTTCACGGGCTTCGGCAACGATCCCCAGTTCGTCGTAGATGCGGTCAAAGCGGTCGCGAATCTCCTGGCGTTGCCTGTGAAGCGAACCACTTTGGTCAAACAGCCAAACCACCAGCGTGGGCCGCTCTTCCATGGATTGCAGGATTTCAAAGGTCAACCGATCGACGGCGCCGGCGGCTCCGGTTTCGCCTTCGCCCACCGAACCTTTCTGGTCCACCAGGCGATCCATGGGAGCCATGGGCTGAGAGAAGATGCGATTGATTTCGATTTTCCCCAGATCACTCTCTTCCAACTCGATCGGGCTGGGGATCTCCGCGACCTCCGCGAACATTTCCGCGGAGGCGTTGGCCATGTCCGATTCCGCGGTGCTGTTGGCTCCGACCTCGACGTCGGAAACATCGCTGTAGATGACCTCGTCGATCAACGGTTCCGGGTCATTCTCGACCGGCGGCGAAACGATCACCACGGCTTCTTTGTCGGTGAAGGTCCGCAGGGGCATGATGGCCAGAGCGACGATGATCAGCACGTGGACCGCCATGCTGCCGAAGAAGGCAGCCGATTCGTCGGTTTGCAGGACCGACTCCTCTTCCAGCTCCTCTTCATCCCACGCGTCGACCTGGGCCACCGGATCGGTAACCTCTTGGTCGTCGTTTTCGGGGGGTGTCGCAATGCTCATGTTGTGGTCCGGATCCTGGGAAAAGCCGTTCAGAGCGTTGGTCGCGGGGGGTGTGCGAGGACTCCGATCGAAACTCGATCGCGTCGGATCCTTGCAATCAATTGCTGCCAACTAGACAGTTTCGCTGACATTTCGCTAACTTTCAACGCAGAAAAGACTTGTGGCGGCGTCCTCCGCCCCTCCTTTTCCTCGGTATTAAAACGCGTCTGGACAGCCAATCGTACCCAATTCCCGCTCCAAGCGGGCTGTGGCGTTCAGCGGGGCGGTCGGACGTGATGTCGATGTCTAGACGTTGGGAACATTTGTGGCACAAAGACTGATTGCGATCGGAGACATCCACGGGTGTCGCACGGCGCTGAAGACCCTGTTGGAGGCGATCGATCCCCAGCGCGATGATCTTTTGGTCTTTCTGGGGGATATCGTCGATCGCGGCCCCGATTCCAAAGGCGTCATTGACGACTTGATCGAACTGGGCGGGCGCACCCAACTGGTCGGGATCCTGGGGAACCACGAAGAAATGATGCTGGAGGTGCTGCGGCACGGCGGTGACCACCACACCTGGCTGCGCTGCGGTGGGGTGGAAACGCTGGAAAGTTACGGGTTCGACGGGAATCTTGATTTTCTGTCCGCGGAGCACAATGCGTTTCTGGATTCGTTGGGGGATTATTTCCAAGCGGACGAATTCTTTTTTACCCACGCCGCCTATGAACCGGACGTTCCCTTGGATGCCCAAGACGTGGATCGGCTTCGTTGGTACTCGTTGACGGCCGGAATTCCCGGACCGCATCAAAGCGGGCTGACCGCGGTGGTTGGACACACGGCCAACCGCAGTGGTGAAATCGTCGATGTCGGACACCTGATTTGTCTGGATACCTACTGCTACGGTGGTGGTTGGCTCACCGCGATGGAGATGAAGACTCGCACCGTCTGGCAGGCCAACCAGCGTGGGGAACTGCGACAAAACGGTTAAGCCGACGGGGATCGATTCACGTTCGGTGTCCACGTGGCCGGCGTCGTCGACGCATCGCTGCACCGGTCAGGGTCAGCGCGAGAAACGCCGTGGTGCCCGGTTCGGGAACGGCCGTCGCCGCGACGGTGACGATGCCGCTGGTCAAAGAGAACGGGACCTCGAAGCCGTCAGCGTTGAAGAACAGCGGATCCGGGCCCAGTGTGACCTCGAACTGATTTCCCGCGACCTGCCCTACCGACGCCGATCCTGTCTGGTGCCGTAATTCAATCGTTGTCAGCAGACGCCGCGACGATACCGGCACGTCGGTGAAATCCGCTGTCAAGTCGAACACGGTGATTTGCGTGGTTGAATCGTAAGTGACGGCACCGAACGTCAGAGAATCGCTGTTGCCGAAAAAGACGTACTCCGGATCCGACAGAAACGATTCCGATTGCGAGTCGACAAATTGCAGCGACGATCCTGGTGCTGCGGGCATCGGATTGAGTCGCACCGAAAACTCGAATTCTGAAAGCAGTTCGGGTGGAGTGTCGCTTTCGATTCCGATGTCCAGGGAAAGGTTTCCGTTGGGCGCAATCATTCCGTCTTCGATGGTCACCAACAGTTCCCCGCGCGCCGGTACGACATCAACCAACAGCGCGACGCCGAAGAACAGGTACAGGCAATGAGTTCCGAAAAAAGGCCGAGAGGACGGATGACACATCTGACGAATCGTGTTTGCGAGCGTGAAGACTTTGGGACCGTCGGACCGCCCATCATAGTCAACCCGGCCGATACAACTGGATTTCTGCGGTTCCTGACGGAATTCATCCCGAGTCCGCGTCGAAGTGGTGCCCGGCGACCGATAGAATCGGACTCATGAGAACTTTACCTGTGCAGATCCTGGCGGCCGACCGCCCTTCGATTCGGCGTCCCGGAACCGTCTGGCCGCCAAACGTCCGCTTTTCTGCGGTTCGGACCCCCAGCCACATGGCGGGTATTCTTCTGGCGATCCTGATCGCGACGGTTGCGACTTGCCGACCCGCCCAGGCCGGCTTGAGTAGCGAGAATGTGGTGGTCGTCGTCAACGGCGACTCACCGGTGTCGCGGACGGTGGCAAACCACTACATCGCATTTCGTGACATTCCCACGCACAACGTGATCGTGCTGCGAGAGGTGCCGGAAGGAACCCGAGTGGAACTTGCGGTTTTTCGCGACAAGATCCTACGTCCGTTATTGGAACAAATCGATGCCCGCGGGATTGCCAACCAGGTCCGCGTGATCGCCTATTCGGCGGACTTTCCCACCGCGGTCGGCGTGGCCGAACATCATGCTCAGATCGAAGATCCGAACGTCAAGAAATACCAAAAGCCGATCGCCGCAATCACGGGTTTGACGTTTTTTTATAAGTTCGTCTTGGCTGACAAAGGCGACTACCTGAACTTCGGTTCGAACCTGTACGCCCGCGGAAGGTTTGATCGCCACTTCATCAATCCTTTTTCGGACGATTCCAAAGAACAGTACGACAAGGCTGTCACCCTGCTGAAGGAAGAGAAGTTCGCCGAATCGGCGGAGATCTGGCAGCAGTTGGTTGACGCCCATGAAAGCCTGCCGGCACTGGCCATTCGGGCCGCGGAAGCTTACTCGCTGTCGGAGCAGGACGTGAAAGCAGTGGAGATGATTCGCGCGGCAATTAAACGCGGGTGGTGGTCGGCAACCTACTTGAAGCAAACCGCTTGCCTGGATCGATTGCTGTCGGATTCCCAGTTGGCGAAGGTCTTGCCCTACCTGGATGAAAGTCCCATCGCCTGGCAGGGCCCCGAACCATTCTCATCTTCGGTCGGCTGGAACCTGGCCGGACACCGCATGCCATTGAAGCAGGGTGGCGTGCCGTACTTGTGCAGTTGCGCGTTGGCGGTGGTCGAACCACGCGGCAATACACTGGACCAGGCCGTTGAAGTGTTGCGCCGCGCCAGCCGCTGCGACCGAACTTTTCCGGCGGGCCGGTTCGCCTTCGGGGCTAACGGTGATGTGCGCGCCAAGACACGGTTTGCCGGGATTGCCGACGCGATGGTGTACCTGCAAGAGAACCAGTTCGAAACGGAGGTGTTTTCGGACAGGTTGCCGGACGACGAGGGAGCCATTGTGGGCATGATGGTTGGTGCGCCCAACGTCACGTTGTCGCCCAGCCGATGGCAGCTGGTGCCCGGAGCGATCGCCGAGAACTTGACCAGCTTTGGCGGCGCGTTCGAACAAAACGGGCAAACGAAATTGACAGAGTTTCTGGAAGCCGGCGCGGTAATGTCCAGCGGGTCGGTTGCCGAGCCCTATTCGTTGCAGGTCAAGTTTCCGACACCGATGATGTACGGCTATTACGCCAAAGGCTTGAGTGCGATCGAAGCCTATTATCAGTCCGTGATGTCTCCCTATCAGTTGCTGATCGTGGGCGATCCGCTGGCCCAACCGTTCTCCAAGGCGCCCAACGAGTTGGTGGACATTCGCCTGCTGACCGACGGCAAAAAACGGCTGCGATTGTCGCGAAAGTCGCTTCAAATTAACGTCCCCAATACGCCCACACGCAGCATCGAGATTTCGATCGATGGACGATTGTTTCGGACCACGCCGCCGGTCCCGAATATCGAATTGAACCTGCCGGAAGACTCATCGGGGGTGATGGAAGTCCGAGCAACCTTGGCTGGTGCGAACCGGACGGAGCCCCGGGTGAGCTTTTCCGAACAGGTCGATATTCAGGGAAAGCATCCAACGCCCACCGCCGAAATCAAGACCGCGCGGACCGATGACGGAGGCGATGGGACCGAGGCGTCGGCGATCGACTTGGAGCTGATCTGCCCCGGCGCAGACCGCATCGAAGTCCATCACCTGAACGAAGTCCTGGGTCAAATCGACGGGGATCAGGGAATGCTTGAAATCCAAACGGAGCGATTGGGCGGGGGGCCGCTGCGTCTGCGCCCCGTTGCGTTTTTCGGCGACACCCGAGTTCTGGGGAAGACCGCTGTGGATCAAGGACACTCGCCGGCAGTTGAACCGTAGCGCCCGCTCCGAATTGCGCAGAGAATTGATGCAGATTTCGATACGAACCTTGCTGGCCGTTCTGCTGCTGGCTGCCCTGGCCTTTCCCAACGTGATCGCGCTGACGAAGATTCGTCAACGGCAGGAAGAACTGTCCCTGCTGCAACATGAGCTCGAGGAAACGCAGCGGCGTTTGGAGAGCAATGCCGCTCCGGTGCCGATGCTTGCCGAGCGGGTCCAAGATGAGTACCGGCAGCTGAGCCGCACACGGGAAATTGCCGTCGAGCATTTCTACAAGCTGCAGGAACGCTACGGACGGGTGGAAAAGCGCGATGACCAGACGTTGTCGCTCCGCGGTATCCCGAAGCTGTCGATCGATGGCAAACCGACACCGGTCGGCTTTCGCTTGGTCGTGCCATCGGCCCGCCCGGTGTGGTTCAAATGTGCCGTCGTCACCCGGAGATTGGGCTCCGGTGACACGAAAACACTTGACGGATTGAGCGAAGGCGACGGCGACCTGGCGGAAGACTTTGACGGACCTTTCGAAGTTCGTTTGCTGCCGGGACAGCGAGACCTTGAACTGCAAATCGGACCGACGAAAGGTGCTCAATTGCCGGTCGAGATCCGACTGGACGGCAAGATCTTGTTTGCGTCTTCTCACGATCAGGGCGATGACGGATCTTCCGGGGCCAGCTACATCGGCGGCCGCTCTCAGACGGACTACGGCCCCGATCGGGAATTGCCGTGGCTGATGGACGCGCGGGTCAGCATTCCGGCGGATGAAGGCGGACAGACGGTTGAGACAAAGTACCACTATTCTTTCTGGCTAAGCGATCAATCCAGCGGCTTCAAAACCTTTCCGGGCGCCTGATGCAATCTTCCGAAATCGATCCGATTCCTCCCCAGCAGGGTGACCGTCCCAGGCGACGGATCGGCGCCCGCTTTGTCACGGTCTTCTTTTTCGTGTCCGTCGCAGCTTTGCTTGCGTTGTTGATCGCTTCGTACCGCACCCGCAACGATCTGGACCGACGAATCGAAGTCGTGGCGACGAAACTGGCGAATCTGGAGGATGCGGACCGACAGCGCCAAGCCGCGCGCGAACAGGCGAGTGATGATGAAGATCTGCTTTGGAAAATGTTGTCCATATGTCGGACGGTCGACGACATTCCCGACTTTAAAACCGATCGAATCATTTTCGCGCAGCGCAATTCCGACGAAGTGCTGTTCTATGTTCCGCCGGGCGAACACAAGCTGACGATTCGAACCGAGTGGAAGAGTCCCGCGAAGGATGCGTCGAAGAACACTGAAGACGCGACCGCCAAGGATGCTGATGGCCAGAAAGGAGACGATCAAACGAACGATTCAGAACCCGAGCCGCTGGAGGGGCAACGGGTTTGGACGATCGATTTGATCCCGGCCAGTGGATACATTTTCTCGCTGACCGGAGACGACTACAAAGCGACGCCCATCGGATGGGAGCTGCAATCGAATGCGCCTGATGTTCAGCCCCGCGAAGAGAAACTGCCGCTGGAAACGTTTCAGTCGCGGGGGGCGTCCTGGAGCACCAATTCCAGGGCAGCGTATCCGAATGAGATTTCCAGCATGACGATCCGACGCCATCTCAGTTCGGAAGCGATGCAACCGGCCGATTTCCAACTTGCCCGATGGACGAAGCGGGGCACCGTCGGCGACGTGCCCGTGGAAATCGACTTTGAGTTCACGATTCAGTCCGCCGGTCCACCGGTCATTCGAGCCAGCGAGATCATGGGCGTCGCGTCAATCTATCGATCCGATCGCTATGGGATGGACCGTCCGGAACGCTACGGAGACTACCTTGGTAACGGCACCTTCGAACTGGTGGTCGATGGCGAAACCGCCGAATCGACGGACGAATGATGAGAAGCCTGCACGTCGTCCAGGCCCGTTCCGCAACACCGTTTCGCACGGGGGAAACGTTCCGTCTGTGTGGAGCTATTTTGACGTGACTTCCACGGCAAGCTCCTTCGCCCCCTTCAGATCCAGTTTTCCGGTACCCAGCAGCGGGATTCGGTCCACCAGATAGAACGAATCCTTCGACGGAATGAACAGGTTTGGCAGACCCGCAGCCTTCAAGTCGGACAGGATGACGTCGACGTCCTTGCAAAGCGGTCGGTGCAGCACCACCAGACGTTCTCCCTTTTTGGGATCGGCGACAGACGTGACGCAAACCTTCAGATGTTCTTCTTCGTGGTCATGCGCTGCTTCGGCATCGTTGCCCGACAGCGATCGGCTGATCTCTTCTTCGATCTTCCCGTGAGGCACCATTTCACCGCCGATCTTGGAGAACCGACTCAGTCGGCCGGTGATGTGTAAAAAGCCCTGCGGATCGATGTTGGCGATGTCGCCGGTGTTGTACCAACCGCTGCAGACGGCGCGGTCGGTCAATTCAGGTTGGTTGGCATAGCCTTGCATCACGTTGGGTCCGGCGACCAGTAGCATGCCGTCCTCGCCAGCCGGCAGCTCCTCACCGGTTTCCGGCGAGATGATTTTTGCGCACACGCCGGGTAGCGGTCGTCCGACCGACCCCTCATTGCGGTCCGGTTGGTAACGGGCGTAGGACCGGCTCGGTGGCACGTTGACCGAAACCAGCGGACTCAATTCGGTCGCCCCGTAGCCTTCGACGGGGCGCACACCGAACCTGGCTTCGAACGCATCGAACAACTCCGCGGGCATTTTTTCGGCGCCGACGATGCAGGCATCAAGATTCTTGAATTGTTCCGGTGCCACGCGGCGGATGTATCCACGAACGAATGTGGGCGTCCCCAGCAAAACGGTTGCGCCGTAACGTTCGGCGAGCTTGCCCACCTGGCGCGCGTCCAACGGATTGAAGTGATAGACGCCACAGGGACCGAGCGTCTGGGCGGCCCACAGGGTCACGCTGTAGCCGAATGAATGGAAAAACGGCAGGACGCCCAACACGACATCGTGATCATCCAAGTGCACGGCTTTTTTGATCGCGTCAATGTTGTGGCTGATATTGGCCTGGCTGAGCATCACTCCCTTGGGCATCCCGGTCGATCCGCTTGTGAAGATCACCGTCAGCAGGTCATCGCTGGAGATGCGATGCAAACCAAGGATCCGGTCCAAGATCCAGGCGGGGACCAGGTTGGCTTGGACGAACGCAACCAGCTTGTCCCACTTGGTGACTTTGTCTCGCAGAGATTCCAGCCGGATGACATCGGATTGAATGTCCATCTCGATCTTGCTGAGAAACTTTTCGCTGGACAGGACGTGCCGGATTCCAATGTCACGGATGCAATGATTGATGGTGTCGCTGGAAACGGTGTAGTTCAGATTGGCTGACACGCGGCCATCCAACGCGAGCGCCACGTTCACCAGCACCGCCCCGGCGCTCGGTGGCAGGAACACGCCAACATTCTTTTCATCCTTGTCAAACACCTCCCGGGCCAGGACCCGCCGCAACGCCAGGGCACGCGTCAGTGCTTCACGTCCTTTGACTTCCACGCCTGAAGAATCAGCGATTTGAAGACGTTTGCCTCGTCGCCTCCATGCTCGGATCACCATCCGGGCCGGGATCGGGAACTCGTTGCGATGCTCCACCGTCGCTCGGGCGTGCAGCTGATGAACGCGCGATCGCACCAGTTCGATGGGGGTGTCGCCGGGAATCGGCTGGCCGATGTAAAGGGTCAACTCACGTCGGAACTTGTCCGGCCATTTGAAGAAGAACTTTCCGCCAGAAAAACTGAACAGACTCCCCCACATCCCGTCCAGGTAGACCGGAACCACGGGGACATCGGTCCCTTTGAGTATCTTGCCCATGCCGCCGCGAAATGCCTGCAGCTGACCCGTTCGTGTGATCGTGCCCT
Source organism: Roseiconus nitratireducens (assembly GCF_008629675.1). Classification (GTDB taxonomy): domain Bacteria; phylum Planctomycetota; class Planctomycetia; order Pirellulales; family Pirellulaceae; genus Stieleria; species Stieleria nitratireducens. The sequence continues at coordinate 206,965 of NZ_VWOX01000010.1, forward strand.
CCGGGAAAATCCCGACGACGTCACCGGCCGCCAAGCCTTCGCGGGCCGTCTTCAAGGCCCTGGCAATCGACTTCGGGTTGGCAACCATCAAGATCGTATCGAAGGCCGACGCCAACCACTTGGCGAAACCAAACCCAAAATTTGACCCGTCGACGACGAAACGAATGTTGCGGGGCAGCATCCACAACAACAGAATCCCGTCGATCCATGACACGTGATTGCTGACGACCAGGTAACCGCCCTCGCGGGGCAAGTTCTCCAGTCCGATGACCCGCTTGCGGTACAGGAACATCAGGATCGGGCGAAAGAAAATTCGCGCGCAGCGGCGCGGGAACATCAGCGTCAGAACGAGCAACACGATCAGGACGACTACCGGGAGAAACCAGCCCATTCGTTGCGTTCCTTTTCAGCGAGCCAAGACATGATAGCTTCGTCGGGTGCATGCTGGCACAGACGACGGCAGCTTGAGAGAGCCTTCGGAGCAGAAAAACCTGCGCGGCAAGTGTCCCGGTTCTGTGTCGAGCCGCAGGCGTGCCGATGCCAAAAAGATACGCAAACTTCCGGGGCGCGAGCAACATCAAGGTGACTCCGGGTGGTGCAATCGGTTCCGATGCGCATCGGCGTGCCGCAGGTGCACCGCTCCGCCGGGAACGCGTCGCAGACCCGCTCGTGTGCGAAAACGACCGCCAACGTCCGGCGCCGTACGTTGCCAGGCAAAAAACCTCAGGTCCAGGTCCCCGGGGGGCTCAGGTCTCAGACGTCTTTCACCAACCGGTCCCAGCGGACACGCTTGCCCGTTTCGGTGGCAGCTTGGCCGAGCATCGCGAACAGGCAGCTTTGCGACGCCTCGGCAACGTCCGAAACGGCTTCTCCTTGGCGAATGGACTGCAGCACGGCGGCCTGCTGTGCCAGCGTGGCGGCCGCCGGCGCGGCGGAATGCTCCGACTGCCAAAGCAGGCTTCCGTCCTTGGCGAAAATCTTTCCGGCGGACAGATCGGCGCGTCCTTCGGTTCCGTGGAGGTGCTCGCCGGTGTGATTCCAAGCCTTGGAAACCCGTCGGCATTGTGACAGGACGTGGACCCCGTCGGCGAATTCGAACTCGATGCTGTGATGGTCGAAAACGTCTCCCGACGCGGATTCCTCTGACGGGGTGGTCGGAGCTTCGGATCCGGCCGCATGGTGACCGGTCCATCCGCCCTGTCCCTGAGCCAGGACCGGATTTCCATCCAGAGCCCAGCGGATCACGTCCAACCCGCTGACGTGCTGTTCGATCAGGAAATCGCCCCCGGTCCAGCGAAAATGATTCCAGTGACGGATTTGGAATTGCAGATCGTCCTGCTTGCCAACTCGCTCGGGGCGGCGGAGCGAACCGACATTGCAAAACACACGGGCGAACACCGGAGTCCCGATCGCACCCCGACGGATTTGGTCGATCACCTCGCGGTACCGCGGATCATGTCGCCGCTGGAAACCGACGTGCACCGCCAGGCCTTCCCGCTGAGCTTTCTCCGCCAGCTGGACACAACGGCCGATTCCGGCAACGTCCGCAGCCAGCGGCTTTTCCAGAAAGACGTGCTTCCCGGACTGCACGGCGGCTTCAAAATGGTCCGGGCGGTAAACCGGAGGCGTTGCCAGGTAGACCAGGTCGGCGTCGGAACGCATAATTTTTTCGAACGATCGCAGGCCTTCCGAGCGGATGCAGTTCGGATCCACGGCGTCAGGGAATCGGCCTTTCAGGCTGCGATACATTGCCTGAGTCTGAGAGCCGAAGGCATCGGCAAGCCCCGTCAGCCGGACCGAATCGCCACCGACCTTTAGCACCGCTTCGGCGAGCGCGCGACCGCGGCGACCACACCCGACAAACGCGATGCGAATCGGCTCCCCCGCATTCGCTGAAGCCGCTTGCCCGGCCGCCATGGCGCCCGCGATGGCGCCTCCAGCGATCATCAGACCGCTATCCTTGATGAAATTGCGGCGGCCGACGGTCGACGAGGATTCGTTGCGCGTCATGGAGAACGGGAAAAGGAAGGTGGGGGCGGGAAGGCGATTGCCTTGGATGCCATCATCATACGCAACCGGAGGCGGGAAGGGTTGAGGGAAATTCGCCCGTGCAACCGCCATCGCTCATGCGGCTCAGTTGCTCCTGACGGTTTGGAAGCCGCTTAGCCCCTAAAGACAAAGCGAGTTGCGGCGTCGGCGGACGACGCTTCGGGTCCATCCAGGCATTTCGGGGCGTCGTCGGGTGGTCAGGCACCCTCACGCATTTTTTGGCGAGCACGGCTGAGGAGCGGTCCGATGGAATTCTCCGATAACCCCACCACTCGGCTGATCTCCTGGTAGGACTTTCCTTCCAGATGGTACATGCGGACCACGTCGGCTTCTTCCGGGTCCAAGCGGCTCATCAACCGCTCGACCTCTTCGGCGTTCTCCATTTGCAACTGGTCCTGGTCCGCATGCTCGTCGGCGGGTTCGGATCCGGTAACCGAGAGATTGCCGCCGGGACCGGTCTGGCTCAACCGTCGGGCGATCACACGCCGCGCGATCACGGTCAAGTAGGTCACCAGAGAGCTGTTGCGCCGGAAACGACGCAGGATGACTTTGTCGGAAGCCAGCAAGGTCAGGAAGACTTCGGCGACCAGATCGTCTCGGGTCGCGTCGTCCAGGTCGCGCCCCTTGGCGGCCGCGGTGTGGTTGGCGACGTGAACGACCAGCCCGACGAAACGATAGACGAAGTCCTGCCAGGCCCCCGGTTCACCGTCGATGCATCGCTGTAGCAGAACTCGATCGTTGTTGGAAAGACTCACGGTGCCGGTACCAGGGAGAGAAGCGACAGGATGGCTGGTGCTTGTTGCAACATTTCCGGCGAGACCTTTCGCCCAGCATCTCCCCTTATGTTAGGTACGCGGGTCAGCGATAGCAACCATTTCACGGCGACCCGGGGCACGGATCCATGCATCGATTTGCAGGGGATTGGCGGATTTTAGCGGTAAGGATTGTCGGGGGGAGGTTGTCGATCAGGCGGGGCTGGAAAGCGCCAACAGGGTGATAACAGTGGCCTATCCTTGATTTGATCGAGATTCTGCTACTCCCGCTGACACAGCGAAATGATGAGTCCAATGCACGCAACGAATGAGCCGAACGCAACGGAGCGGCCGGGGGGGGACACTTCCGGTTTGATCGTTCCGCTGGGCGGCCCGCAAGCGAATCGTGACCAAGCGGTGCAAGCTGGCACTGCGACATCGGAGACAGCGACATCGGCGACAGCGAAACCGGAGACAGCGAAACCGGCGTCGAATCCAGAGAAGTCACGTGATCCGGAGCAGTCATTTGACCGGTCCATCGGCGAACTGCTCACGCGTTTACAGGAGGCGATCGAGGATGCGCCGGTCAGTGCGTCCCAGCAAAGCAACCGGCGGGTGGAAAGCCGGCTGGCGATCGTCCGATTGGGCGTGGCAACCTCCCTGTTCTACTCGCTGCAATGCAAACACGCGCCGACGGCGTCTCACGGTTTACGCGTGGCCTTGCTGTGCAGCGGCTGGGCGGAAAGCTTGGGGCTGGACGATCGTTTGCGGGACCAGATCGAGGTAGCCGCCCTGTTGCACGATGTCGGTAAAATCGGAATTCCGGATCGCATCCTGCGCAAACCGGGCAAGCTGAACGTCAACGAACAACTGGCGATGGATGCCTGTCCCGAAATGAGCTGTGCGATTCTGAAAGGAAGCACGTCAGACACCGGGCTGCTTGAAATCGTTCGCTACGGGAACGTGTGGTTCAACAGTCGACGCGACGACGCAACCTTGCGGGGAAAGTCGCTGCCGCAGGGAGCCAGGATGCTGGCCATCGCCGATGCGTTCGATTCGATGACCACCGATCACGTCTATCGTGTTGCCATGAGCGCCGACCGAGCCGTTGCGGAATTAGTAAGCGGAAGCGGTACCCAGTTTGATCCCGAACTTGTGTCTGACTTCAGCCGTTGGCTGGAGCGGCGACCGGAGGTCATTCACGGCAACACCGTCAATCGTTGGCTTCAGAAGCTTCGACCGAATGATCCGCAGTCGTTCTGGACCGGAAAGCTGGTCCATTCCGCCTCGATTGCCGAACCGCCGTCGCCGCTAACGCAGCGGCGAGAAACCATCTTCCATCAGCGCCTGCTGCAAACGCTGAAAGACGGCGTCGCCTTCACCGACAGCGAGGGCGTGGTCACCGAGTGGAACCTGACCATGGAACGGCTGACGGGGATTCCTGCGGAGGCGATGGTGGGAAAACAGTGGTCGCCTCATGCGTTGCGGATGCGGGACGCCGATGCCAAACCGGACGAAGAGGTCCAGTGTCCGATGCAGAGGTGTCTGCAGGAGGGCTGTTCGGTACGGCGTGCGATGTTGATCGAAGTTCCCGGAGCAAAGCCGATTTCCGTGCACGTGGAAGTCACGCCTGCCGTGGGCGAGCGCCCCGGCAATGTTGGAACGGTGGTGATCGTCAATGATCTGTCCGACCGGGAAAGCCTGGAGCAGCGGCTTGAGACGTTGCACGAAAAGTCCACCCGTGACCCGCTGACCGGCGTCGCCAATCGGGCCCATTTCGATCAGACGCTTGAAGAGTTGGTCGACCGCACCAGCCAGGGTGGTCAGACATTCTCCCTCGTGATTTGCGACATCGATCATTTCAAACGGATCAATGACACCTACGGCCACCCGGCAGGCGATGAAGCGCTGAAGACCTTTGCCAATCTTCTGCAGTCCCACAGCCGCGAAGGCGACCTGGTGGCGCGATACGGCGGCGAAGAGTTCTTGCTGGTGGCAGTCAACTGCGACAATGCCACCGGGGCGAAACGCGCCGAAGTGATTCGGCGTTCGCTGCAAGAGACTCCGATGAAAAGTTTGGGCGGAGAGCCGATGACGGCCAGTTTCGGAGTGACCGAATTCCAATCGGGTGACGACGCCGCGACGCTGTTGGCCCGCGCCGATCGCGCTCTGTTGAAGGCCAAGGACAACGGCAGGAACCGAGTCGTTCAGTTGGGTCTGGGAAAAATGTCCGAGGTCGCCGAGACGCCAACGCCCGTCGGCTGGTTCGGATGGCTCTCCAGCGGTGAATCAAAATCGTCGACGACGGCGGACATCCTGACTCCCGTGCCGATCGATCTGGCGATCGAAAAGCTGCGTGGGTTCATCGCTGACCATCACGCGCAAATTGTCGAGGTCAAGGAAAACCAGTTGACGCTGAAGGTGGTGTCCGGTGCCAACCCCGGCGGTCGGCGGCGTGCCGATCGGCAAATCACCTTCATTGCCAACCTCACGCTCAGCGAAGCGCAACCGGATGAACTTCCGACCGAGAAGTCGCGTCCGGGAGGAAGTACCAAGGTGCACCTGGAACTAAAGCCGATCCGCAACCGGGATCGTCGTCGACGTGAACTCAAGGGTGCAGCCCACCGCCTGGTGCTCAGTTTCCGTTGCTACTTGATGGGCGAAATCCTGCCCGATCCCAGCTCACGCCGCTAACGCCACGTCCAAGTGATCCCGGCCCTTCGGACCGTGCTGGTCAAACCATCGGGGCGTTGCCCCGTCGGACGGGACGTCATGCACGTCGCTGAGGCCTCGCACCGATCAACGACGGGGACGGATTGGCGTCGTTGACGATAAAGCCTGGGACGGTTACGCCCGGGAAAGCGACGCCGTCGACGGTACACACCGTTGCCCGTTCGTATTCCGTGGATCGTTCGGGCTGAAAGCCCGTGGGTTTGCCTAGCCCAGTCCGCGAGGGCTGGGTGGCGGACATCAAAAACGACCCGGAGGGCCAACGGCCCGGCCGTTTGTGGGCGGTGCGGACAAACGTCGTCTAATTCCCTCGGCGTCGAACCACCCACTCCGTTCCCAGCAGGCCCACGAACAGGGCCCACAGAAACGATCGGTCCCACTGGGGCAGCGTATGCACCAACACTTCGCCTCGCGTGGGCTGGAAGGTGCTCAGCAGCCGCCGCAGCTGCCCTTCGTCGTCGATCATCTTGCCGCCTGAAGCTTCGCAGATTTGTCGCAACTTGTCCGGACGTGCATTCGGACGCAGCCACTCCTCGGCCTGCTCCACCAGTTGCAGTTCGACAACGCCGCGCGACACGGCCTCGTCCTGACGCCAAAGCGTCACGTGCAGTTCGACCGGCTGCATGACGGCGGACGGATCTCGCTCTTGACCACTCAGTGCCGCGTCCAAACTTCCTTCGTACCGTTGCAGACTCTGATTGATCTCCAGTTCCGTCGCCGATTCCGGCGCCGTCTCGCTGCCGGTTTCGGTCCGCGACGGGTCGACGGATCGGAGTTGGGCTGTCACGCGGTAGGCTGTCGTCGGTTCGGCGTTCTCATCAAACGCTTCCACCGAAACTTCGATCGGATCGCCCGGGGCGTACAGCACCCGGTCGGTGTGGATGATCAGTCGCTGTTGCGAGGCGTACGAGTTCTCCGAAAGCCAGCCGACCACGTTTCGCCAAAATTTTCGATAGTAGCGGTTGTCCCCTTCGCCCCATCGGCGTTCGAAGTCGCGGCCCCAGTAAGCCGTGGTGTCGGTGGCCATCGCGAACGTCCGGCCCCGACCAAAACTTTCGCAGGCTAGCACGGGCATCACGCCGATTCCCGACAGCCTGGATCCGCTTTGGCCTAACAGCGTTGCCGCGGGTTTGACCCGCGCGATGACGTTGGTCCCGAAGAACCGCGGCATCGATTGCAGGGCAAGCGTGTTTTTTTGCGGATCGTCCAGCAGGGTCATGATTGGATGCGAGCGGGCGGCTGCGGGGACCTCCACCTGGAAGGTCTGGTTCAAGTAGTCACGCCGACCCGCCATGTCGAATGGGATCAGCCCGTCCCACGGTGTCTGGTCCCATCCGCCGGAACCAAAACTGGTGTGGCCGCCGACCATCACAAATCCGCCTCCGCGACGATTGACCAGGTCGACGGTCCATTCGATCTGTTCGGGTGTGAACGACGACCGGGGAATGTCGCTGCAGATCACCACGTCGTATTGAAACAGTTCCTTTCGTGTGCTCGGAAAGCCGCGGTAGGGATCGTCGACGCGTTGAATCGTGGGACGCTGGGCATATTGGTTGTTAACCACCGCTGACACGCAGCTTGTGTTCGGATCTTCTTGGAGCGCATCACGTAAGAACGTGTACTCGGTGCCGGCGGTGCCTTCCATGTAAAACACCTTGATCCGGCGATCTCGAATCGGCAATCGGAAGGGCACCTGGTTGTTGGATCCGATCGCTTCGCCGGTCAACGTCGGAATCTCCAACACCAAGTCGCCGGCGGCATCGTCGACAGGAATCGGCAACTCGCAAAGATTGGTTCCCTCGGACAGCGTCAGGGGCAACTTGGCGAGGGCAAGTTCATGCGGGCGGCTGGCAGATCGTACCGAAACTAAAACGCGTTCGTTGTCGAATCCTCGGTTATGAATCGATGCACGGACGATCGCTTTGCTGCCGGGCGTGACTCGACTGGGGACGACCAGCTGTTCGATCGCCAGGTCGCCTCGCAGTTGGTCGTCGACCGGAGTGAAGCAGTGCAACGGCAGTCCGTTGCGACGATAGGCGGTCGCGGCGCTTAGCGTGCGATCCATCGTGTCGATTGCACCGTCGGAAAAGACGACCACCGCGCGAAGGTCTTCCCCGAAAGTCCGTGACGGCAGGCGTTCCAGGGCCGATGCCAGATCCGTGGTGTCGTCGCTGGCCGTCAACGCACCCGTTTCCGCGGCTTTGGCCAGACGCTTTCCGAAGCGGAACAAATGCAGCTTCGGCGTCCCGCTCGATTTCGCCGCCCGCGCCGATCCGGCCACGATGCGTTTGACACGTTCAATCCTGGGCTCGTATTGGCCCAGGACCATGCTTTGAGAGCAATCAACCAGAATCGCGACCGACGGTTGTCGCGGCGGCAACACGGTCTCGCGGCGATCGACGGGATTGAGCAACAGCAGGATCAAGCAGCCCAGTGCGGCACCTCGCAGCGCCAAGACCAGCGGCGATCGGGCCCGGCGTGACGTTGCCACTCGAGACGCAATCACCAGCAATCCGATCACCGCGGCGATTATCGCGACGTAGACGGCAGCCGGATAAAACGGTTCCCAATGAATCATGAAATCGGTGTGGTTCTCGCGAAGTCGATTCTGCGGACGCTACTGCAAATCTTCCGACAACGTTCGGTAATACTCCTCGACCATGTCCTGATATTCCGTGGGAACGGCCGCATCCTGTTGCTGCAGTGCGCCGTCCAAAAAGGCTTCCTGAATCCGTTGCTGCAGCAATTGGTCCAGGGCCCTCAACCCTTCGAAGGTATTTCTCGGCGACTGCGCAAACGCGGTCTCGGATTCCGGCGTGGCGTCATCTCGGTCCCGGTGAATCGAGGAGCCGCCGCTAGCAAGGCGCGACAAAAGTTCCGCCGCGCGTGCCAGCTCCGCATCGCCGGAAGACCAGGATCGAACGGTTTGACCAAGGGATGCGGCACCGGACTCCGCCGCAGCTTTGGCGTTTGAATTGGCGTTGAACCGGAGCTGATCCAACAGCGCAGCGGCTTGGCGTTCGGCTTCAGACAGCCGCGCCAACTGCATCGAATCGAATTGTTTCTGAACCTGGCTCAGGCTCTCCGCCAAGCGGTCCAACTGGCCTGCCGCATGGGTTCCGCTGGCCGCGGCCGGTAGGCGTTTTCCGGCTTGGAGCTGATCCGCCGCGTCATGAATCTTTTGACGTGCGTCGGCGGCCGCGTCGACCGGAGAGGCATCCAGCAGTTCCCGTTGAACCTCCCATTCCTGATCGCCCGCGTCGGCAACCAGTTTCTGGACCAGATCGGCGAGTTCGTCAGATCGTTCCGCAAGCTGCTCCTGTTGATGGATTTGATCTTCCGCTTGCTGCTCCGATGGTTCCTCCTCATCCGACTTCGACCCCGACTGCGACGCCTGGACCGAGCCGCTGAGGGCTCGCTGGTTTGTCGCCAGGTTTTCTGTCATTCGCTGGACGTCGGACAACAACTGGTCAAAATCTGGTTGTTCACGCTTCCGCAGGTGGTCCGCCAAACGTTGGAGTTCCGCGGCGGACCGCTCGGCCTGTTCAATGGACTCGGAGTCCTTTTCGCCCTGGCCGATCAGTTCCGCACTTCGCAAAGCCGCCTGCCGAGCCTGCTCGGTCTTCTGTTTTGCCAACTCACCCAAGTCGCCGGCTTCAAGCTGACGCCGCAACTGATTCATCTCGTCGGCCGCCGCCGTCTGCTCCTGTTGCAATTGCTCTCGCGTCGGAGCCTTTGGTGTCGAATCCGATTGATTTTCGCTTGACTGTTTGGGGCTCGCTTGAGATTGACGCGGTGAACTCTGCTGCGATTGGCTAGAGGCCGATGCGCTGGAGCATGCGGCGGCGGATTTGCAGAAGCTTTGTTGCTTCTTGGCAAGCTGTTCCATTTTCTCGATCAGTTTCGGCAGTTCGCTGTCTTTGGGCGAGGTCGGTTTGGGCTCCGGTTTGCGGACCTTGTCCAATTGTTGTTGATCGACTTTCCTCGCCGCCTGCGACTGAGAGTTGCCTTGCTTCAAAATTTTGCGCAGATTGCGTCGTGCCGCGATCAAATCCGCCAACGCGGTTTCTTCGTCAGGCCTGGCATCGGACAGATTGTCTTCCGCCAAGTGTTCCAGCGCGTCGTCCATCGCTCGTGTCGCATAGATCAGCATCGGAAGCGGTCCAATCTTTTGCTCCAGCGCTTCCCGCAACGCATCCGTTTTCTCGCGAGCATCTTGCTGGTCGGTCCGCAGCGTTTGGACCGCCGTTGAATCGACCGTTTCACCGGACGGCGGTTTCCGCTCCAGAGTAAAGTTGCGACGAACAATCTCTCGTTGAGCTTTGATCAGTTTTTCCAGACTCAGGCATTCTCCCTGACAGTTTCCGTTGCATTCTTGCAGTTCATACGTCCGCGAAAACGGGCGGATGTCGACGAAATGAAGGTCGCTGGACGCGGATGTCGGTTCGGCTTGACGGCGATCAGCCGCAAAGGCGTAAAACGTCAAAGCCTGGGGGAAGTTCAGTTGCAGATCTTCCAACGGCAGCACGACCTGATGACGGACCTGGCCGGAATCTTCGGAAGGGGCGGATTGCCACAGCAGCTGTTCTTCACCGTCGTCGATGCGATATTTGATTCCGACATTCTGAAGGGCGTAATCGTCAGATGCTTCCACACCGAACCTCAGCTCGGTCGTGGAGATGGCTTCACTTTCTGGCGGAAGCTGTGTCAGTCGAACCGATGGCGGCCGATCCGGTATCACATCGACCAACAAGGGAGATTCGCACCGCATCCCGTCTTCCGTTTCCGCGGCCAGCAACAATTGGAACGGTTCCCTCCCCGATTCGACCGAGACGAGGGCGTGTTCCTCGTTTAACGATTCACTGATGCTCGGAAGTTTCGAGTCGCCGGAAGAGACGGGGGCGGTGGATCCAGAGATCGGATTCACTTGAATCGTCGAAGGCGGCCGGTTGAACGTGGCGGACCAGTGGATCGTTGATCCCTCGGGAACTCGCACGTCCGTGACATCGCTTTCCGACTCGGGCAGTCCCGTGTATTCAGGCGGAACCACTTTGACCGCCAGTGTTTCGATTGTCAGCGGCTGCAACACGTGGATGTCGGCAATCGGTCCCCGGTACGGACCCGCCACAATCTGGGCCTGAAAGTCGTCCGCTTGGGGCGGAACGGTGGCGCCCAGGTCGCCGTGCAGCGATCGCGGTTTAGGTCCTTCCAGGGGAACCTCGGTCCAATCGGCATCATCCGACTTGCGGAAGCGAACGATCGCCGATTGAATCGGCCGACCGTCCACGTGCACCGACACGGGAAGTTCCTGGTCCCAAGCGATGGTTTCTGGAAAGGCCTCCGCGTTGACGGACGAGTAAGGGATCGGCAGCAAGAACAGCCGTCCGGTGGTGATCCGCCACTCAGCGTTCGCCATCAGGCCCCAAGTCCATGCAACAAGTAAACAACTGAGGGCTCCTCCGATCGCCATCAAGGGCCAAACCGGCGAACGCGGTTCCGAATGCATCCGCGTGACCTGCGATTCGGTCTCCACTTCCAATGCTTCCAGCAAGCTGGGGTCGGCCGGTGAAGTCGATGAGGCTTCCTCGCGGTAGTCGACACTGGTTCGCAAACGTTGCCCCAGATCGGGCCAAGCTTGCTCCGCCAGTGCCGCCGCGTCGTGCGATTCAAAGTTCAGCCAACGTCGCCAATGCACCAATCCCGCGGTCAGCAGGCCCAGGCCGAAGATCCATGCGGTGATCCGAGTCATCGTCGAGAGTTCGTAGCGGTAGTCAAGCAGCGCCAACAGACCGCTGAAAAGACCGATCCATAGCAAGGCCGCCAGCGCGATCCTGGCAGAGCGTCTCAGACGCTCCCGGCCACGGACACGCTCGAGTCTTCGGTGGTGCGTCCCGATCGATCGGGTGCGTTGTTTCGGTTCGGGAGGAAGTGCGGTGGTCGTTGCCATGATTCGGTGACTCGCAATCGAAGTGAACGCACGTGTGATTTTGGTGTGAACGGTGTTATTCAGGAGTCCGGCTGGACAGCAGCAGTTCCGCACTGAGCAGACCCAGCAAACCCCAGACGACCCAGGGCCATTTTTCGTCCGATCGGCTCGCTCCCTCGGGAGCAAATTCCTGGTGACCAACCGGAGCGTCTTCGGCGGCGGCCCGTTGAAGCCCCAGTTTCGCTCGAAAAGCGTCTTCGTCCAATTTGCCAATGTCGGATTCGCTGGCAGCGACGTTCTGGACCACAACGCCGGCCAGGTCGTCTTCAATTCCCGGTGCTTGCTGTGCATCACGGATGGTCAGACTTTGCACCGGCCGCAACGGCTCGAATCTCCCGGTCAGCCAAGCCGCCAGTTGCCGTACCAGCGGCACATACAAGCGGTTCTGCGGCCAGTCATTCCACTGTCGGTCCGCGGTGGTTGCCACGAAAGTCAATCGGCCGGTTCCCATTTTACGTGAGACGATCAGCGGCGACGCACCCGCTTGCATCAGAACTTCAAATTCGCCGGCCTTGTCGACGATCGGCAGGATGCGGTGGACGGTCAATCGTCGCAAATCGCCCCGGTGCGGTTCAGCGAACAGCCGCAACGCGGGATTCTCGCGATCAAAGTCGGTCACGCGAAGCTGCACGTCCCGGGGCGGCTGGAATTCCAGTTTTCCCGTCAATTGCGACTGACGAAGGGTTTGGAGCACTGCTGCGGAGGTCCGGTCACCGGCGAAAATCACAAGGTTGCCGCCGCGCTCAAGAAACTGACGCATCCGATCGGCATCGGACTTTGAAAGCCGACCGATGTTCGCCAGCACGATCAAGCGAAAACCGCCCAGGTCTGGAAAACCCTTCCCCCGATCCCAAATCAATCGCTCGACTTCGAAGGTGCGTGGAGGACCGGATCCGACGGCCGTTTGCAGACGCAGCGCCTTCTCTAGAAAATAGGTTTCGTTTTCGTACGTGTTGTCCGACGACTGACCGTCCACCAACAACACTCGATCCGGGTAGGTGACTTCGAAGGCGACGTACCGCTGGTCATCCCAGGCGAAAGCGTCATCGCCCTGAATGGAAACGGTTCCGTGGTAGATGCCGGAAGTCGTGATCGGAAGTTCCATGACGACCGATCGCCGCTGCTCGCCCTCCAGATCCACCACTGCCTGTTGCTTAACAGTTTGATCGGGACCCTGCAGTTCCAGTGAGAGCTTCAGGGCCGAGATCGGAAACGGCGACTGGTTGGATATCCAAATGGAGATCGCAATTGGATGCTTGGGGCGGAGTTCCGTTTGCGTGGGTTGGACATCCAGCACCGCCAGATTGCCGGAGACGGCGGGACCGGTATCCAGAATCTCGACGGGGACATCCGCGGGGAACAGGAGGTCGGCCGCGCCGTCTAAAGGGGCGCGTTGATAATCGCTAAGGATCAACAGTGTTCGGTCTTTACGAATCGACCCGCCCAGCCGATCGGCTGCCCATTGCAAAGGTTTCACGTAGCTGCCGGCGGTGGCGGAGGCATCCAGCTTGGACAAGTCCGCCGAGCTGACCGATTGCACTCCCGAAGCGTCAAACAGCCCCAGGTGGACTCGCGCCTGATCGCCCTGCTCGGACAAAAACTTTGCCGCCTGGCGCTTGGCTTGGTCAAACGCCGATCGCCCGTCGTCGTGGCGTGCGGACATGCTGGCGGATCGATCGATCAACACAGCGACCTCGCGAGTGCTTCCGTCGACGGGCACTTCGGGAAGGTAGGGTCGGGCGAACAACAATCCCAGCAGCAACACAGCCAGACAGCGAAGCGCAAGGACCAACCAACGACGAATCCACCGGCGACGCTTGGACTGTTGGACGACTTGAGAGATAAATCGTGTCGAACCGATTTCCATCAGCGGGGCGCGAGGTCGCAACAACAGGTGGATCCAAATGGGAAGCGTCATCGCCGCCAGACCGGCAAGTAAGAATCCCGCGTGCATCAGATTCATCGCTGTCCTCCCTGACGCGGTGGAGTTTTCGGCAGATTTGAATTCACCATCGGTGGCCCCGCATCCGGAAGTATTCTCGCAGTGCGCCCGGCAGAGGCGTGTCGGTCGACAACGCGACGTAATCAAACTCGTGACGGAGACAGATTTGTTGCAGATCCGCCTGCCAGGATTGAACCGCGGCAGTGAATTCCTCACGAATCGCATCGACGTCGGTCACGACTTCCTGCCCCGTCTCCGAGTCCCGAAAGCGAATCGATCCGCTGACCGGAAGCTGCTTTTCCAACGGTGTCAGCACGTGAAACAAAATGACTTCGTCGCCGCCGTCGCGAAAATGCCCGATGACCCGGTCCAGCTGATCTTCGGGGTAATAGAAATCACTGATCAAGACGGTCACCCCGCGCCGTGGTAGCAACTCGCTGACTTCGTGCAGGACTTCGGGAGAGTCGCAGATCGAGCGTTCCGGTTGCCGTGCCAGCTGGTGCAGGATCTCTTGGCGATGGTCGGCAGTCCCTCGGGGACGCAAGTGGCAGCGAATGGCATCGGCGAACAGCGTCAATCCGACCGCGTCGCGTTGACGGGCCGAAAGGTGCACCAGTGCGGCGGCCAGCACCGAAGCGCATTCCCATTTGCCTTCGGTCATCATCGAAGCGCTCGAATCGACAACCAGGTGTAAATCAACGTTGGTGTCCGCGTCGTATTCTTTGACAAACAGACGCTCGTGCCGTCCATACAGCCGCCAGTTGACATGCCGTAAATCGTCACCAGGCATGTACTCGCGATGCGAAGCGAACTCGACCGAGAACCCGAGAAAGGGGCTCTGGTGAAGCCCGTGAAGGAACCCCTCCACAACGCACTCGGCGATCAGTTCCAAGTCCTCGGTGGCGGAGAACAATTCGGCGGCCGTCAACTTGGACGGATCGATCGCCTGCGGGCTCATGGGACAGGTACCTGACGGAGGAGATCGCCAATCACCTGATCCACGTTGACGTTTTCGGTGCGGGCCTGGAAGGTCAACGCCAATCGGTGCCGCATGACTGGCGCGGCAACGGCCTGGATGTCTTCAAAATCCACGTGATAGCGTCCCAACAGGACCGCACGGGCCTTTCCCCCCAGCACCAAACATTGGCTAGCCCGCGGGCTGGCACCGAACCGGATCATGCGGTGGAGATCGGTTCGCGGGCCCTCGCCGTCGGGGCGTGAGGCCGCGACCAGGTCCACCGCGTAGCGAACCACGTCATTTGCAACGGGGACTCCGCGGACCAATTCTTGTAACTGCAACACCTGATCGATCGAAAGCACCGCGTCCAAATCCACTTTGGTATTGGTCGTTGTCGCTTTGACGATCTCCACCTCTTCGTCCCGCGTCGGATAGTTGACCGGGATGTTGAACATGAATCGGTCCAGCTGTGCTTCCGGCAACGGGTATGTCCCTTCCTGCTCGACCGGGTTCTGGGTGGCAACGACAAAGAAAGGTGGTGGCAATCGATAGGTTTGCCGGCCAACGGAGACCTCCAATTCTTGCATCGCTTGCAGCAGCGCTGCTTGGGTCTTTGGCGGCGCGCGGTTGATTTCGTCAGCCAGCAGAAAATGGGTGAACAGCGGACCCTGGAAGAACTCAAGCTTCCGATGTCCCGTCTCCGGATCCTCTTCGACGATTTCCGATCCGGTGATGTCCGAGGGCATCAGGTCCGGGGTGAACTGGATACGCTGGAAATCCATGTCCAACATGCGGGCCAGCGAACGGCCCATCAACGTTTTCCCCAATCCTGGGACGCCGATCATCAATGCGTGTCCGCGACAGAGCATCGCGATCAACAGGCTGTCGATCACGCGATCCTGGCCGACGACAACACGGGCGATCTCCTGTTTTAACTTCGCGCGCGCCTGCTGCAACTTCTGGACAATTTCGGGGCGATCCACCGCGGCCGCTTGATCGTTCATGGGGTGCTCGGCTTGGAGGTTGAAGTTTCTATCGAGTCGGACTCATCGGTGTCGGACGAAACATCGGTCGCGGCATCGGCCTCACTCGGCGCAGACGGCAGGATCGCGTCGATCTGATAGGCCTCCGCCAAGGTCCCGTCGGTCGGGCCCGAGAATTCGTCCGCAAGGATTGCCGCGTCTTTGTTCGTCAACGTTTCCAATTCGCTTCCGATCCCATCGCCGTTGTCATCCAACTGGGGATGTTCGGTCGCAAGCAAGTTTTCTTGCTCGTAAGAATCACGGACGCTTTTGGCAACTTCGACAAAAAGCTGTTTCACTGAAAGGGACGCGGAGCCGTTGGCAGCATCCGGATCGGCTTCGTCGCTTAGACCAACCGGCGCTGACTCTTCGGATCGCTGCAGGTCCGCGGCCATCCACTCTGCCAAATGCTTGGGAAACCGTGTCTCGTTGACCTCGCCCTGGCCGTCCGTTGCCGTCATCACGATCCTGCCCGGTCGCGATAGCGGCGCGAAGAACTTCCCCGACGCCGGTTGCGTCATCCAAAACACCTGACGATCACAGGAAAAGTTGGCAAATTGTGCACCCCATTCCGCCGCGTTCAAATCAGGCCCGGGCAGATGGAACCACGCGTTGTTTTGATCGTGATTGCCGTGACCGATGAAGAACACCCACAGCGCGTCGGAGGGTTCGCTCCGGTCGGAGAGGTCTCGGAGTGTTTGGACGATTTGTTCGGCGCCCAGGTTGCGCAACACGCTGACATTCTCCGGCGGGAATCGGAGTCGCCGGATGGACCAGTCACGCCAAATGTCCGCCTGATGATCAAATGTCTGGCGGTGCTGTTCGTCGCCCGGTAGTCCCACGATGATCACGGCGTAGCCGCGTTCTGAGGTGGGGGCACGTTTTTCCGACTCGTCCGCCTCCTGACACCAAGCCGATCTCGGTGTTCCGATTGCGACGCATATCAACAGCGTCATCGTCTTCACCAGGGCGCGGTGAAGCTCCGGTCGATCCGATTTGAGACTCAAGCGTTGAATCATTGAATCACTTTCAGCTCCGGTCGCGCACGCTGAAGGTCACCAATTGCTTTCGGCGTGATCTGGGTGTTTCGGATTGCCAGCAGGCGGAGTGAATCCAGCATGGCGACTCGTTCCAGATCCGTGTCCGTCACCTTGGTGTGGGACAATTGTAATTCGCGCAGTTGCCGCAGCCCGCTGAAGGATCGCAGGCAAGAACCGTCGATGGACGTCCCGATCAAACACAGGTGCTGCAAATCTGGAAGATGTTGTACCAACTCAATGACCTCGGCGTCGGTGATCGACGATCCGGCCAGACACAAATAAGTCAACTTTGTTTGCCGCCTGACCACTAAGCGATCATCGGGAGAGAGCTGTGCCCCGGCCAGCGTCAGTTTTCGCAACGAAGGCAAGACACCCAAGCCCTCCAAAGAAAGGCGCGACTCGGCCGAAGGCTGGACGGCCAGATTCTTCAAGGACAGCATCCCATTGATCACTTCCAGCCCCTGGCTTGTGACGTCAGAGGTGCGCAAATCCAATTCCTCAATGCCAGGTATCTCAGCCAATTGTCGCAGCACCGAGTCGCCGATCGCCAAGCGTGGCGACGCCGGGCACTTGTCCATTCCGACCAGCCACGGATTGTCGGTCAAATCCGAGAGTGAATGCACGGTGTCGGGGCCCTTGTCGGTCAGAATGCGGACGTGACCTCCTCGCCAGACAATTCGTTCGGCGAGTTGTCGTTCCGTGCTTCCTGAGTTTTCGGTGCTTCCGGAGCCGTTTGCGAACGATTGAAGACGAACCGGTCCGTTGCGTCCCGACATTTCAAATTGGCTAATTCGAAATGATGCCCGATCGACCTGGACAAAAAACACGCGGGGGTAGAAGCCGTCGAATCGTTTTAAACGCAGCCGATCCGATGTCGCCCCGTCCCCGGTCGGGCGCCGCCACTCCGCGATCGGCACCGACGTGGTCCGCGAGCGGACCCGCATCAAACTTGCCCGTTGGGGATTGACCTCCAGCCGGAATCGCTCCGGACGACCGTGATCGATTTGACCTCCCGACGATTCGTCAAGCATCGTCAGTTCGCCGCGGGCATCCGTCGACAGAAAACCCGATCGACGATCCTGCGGATCACCGTGGTCCAGGATGGCGATCATCCGCGCGTTTCCCGCGGAGAAGCCCACGCCCAAGGATCCGCTCCCGCTGATGCGTTCAGCCGTAAACTCCAACGAATATACGTTCGGTAGCAGGACGGGAATTTGAATCAGGCCACGTGCGTCAGGATTGGAAAGGATCAATCCCTCCGGAATCGGCTGGGTTTCCAGATCGAATGCGTCGCGCTCCGGGACGATCACATCCAGTGGAAAACGAGAGAGATCGGACGCCGCAGGGATTTGCGGTCGCGACTCATTCTGGATGCTGCTTGAAGGCTGATCCTTTGATTCCTGATCCGGTACATCGCGGGTTGGCGGACTTGCAGGTTCGATGTGGGGGTTCCGCCCGGCAAGACGGAACGTCGGTTGACTCCTTGCCGGGATCAGCAGCGCACCCAATCCCACCAGAACGAGCAATGCAGCCATTGCGGTACCGATCATCACCGCCCGTCGACGAACCGTCGCGGGTTCTGCTTTCGAAGAACGTGACCGCTCTTCCAATTGTTGTTTCAGGTAGCCAACCGTCTCGGAGGAGGTGGCGGCATCGGCTTCGGCAATCTCGGTAGTTGGACTCGCGCGGTCCAACAGAGACGGCAGATCACAGCCTCGGGCCAAGGGGGTCAACCGGCGAAGAAGATCGGTCGCGGAGATCGTGCAGACCTTATCTTTCAACAGGAGAGTCTGCAGAGGGCGCGGCAGGTTTCTCGCAGGATTCGATTCTGGACCCGTCTGGTCGGAGTGATCGACTCCAAGCATCGACCTCAATAGTGCCAGTACCTCCTGCAAATCCGATTCGAATCCAGATTCCAAAGTCTCCGACGCCCTAACCGACCCAAACGGTGTCAGTTTCGCTGCGCCGCTTGCCGTGACCTCGACCTCGTCCAAGGTGATGCCTCCATGAACCAACCGGTTCTCGTGCAGGTAGGCCACCGCGGAAGCGACCTGCCCGGCAATCTGACAGGCATCGGCGACGGGTAGGGGAGCGGACCGATGGAGCAGATTTCGAAGCACGATCCCATCGGGATGTTCGATCACGATATAGGGCCGGTCAATCATCCCGGCCGTTTCCAATCGAGCCAAGTTGGGATGATCCAATTCGCAGCGGCGACTCATATCGGACGCGAAGCTTGTCATTTGCCGATCGCCCCACTCGCTGCGGTCCGGCAGCAGTTTCAGTTTGACGTGCTTGCGCAAGTGCTCGTGAACGGCGGCGTACGTCT
Organism: Roseiconus nitratireducens; assembly: GCF_008629675.1. Classification (GTDB taxonomy): domain Bacteria; phylum Planctomycetota; class Planctomycetia; order Pirellulales; family Pirellulaceae; genus Stieleria; species Stieleria nitratireducens. The sequence continues at coordinate 225,773 of NZ_VWOX01000010.1, forward strand.
GGACGCCACGGTAGTCGGCAATCAACGCTAGCAGGGTGAAGCGACCGAACTGGTTGGACGCAGGGTCCGCCGAGAGGTTGGATCCCAAGTGCTGATCGGTGATTCGGTCGCTTGCAACCGCTGCACCGAGATCTGCCGATGTCGCTTCATCACCACCCGCAAGTCGGTGACGAGGATCGGGGGCTGGCTTTTGTCCGTTCATGGCGACGCCACCACGTTGACAGCAGGCATTTCTGCGCGGAGCTGATGAATGCCGTCCGCGGTAAAGTTTGTGTTCTGCAGGTAGACATCCGTCAGATTTGGCATCGTTTTCAGCGTTTGAATCGATGCGTCTCCGACCGCGGTTTCTTGCAGATACAACCTTTCAATGTTGGCAGCGCCGCTCAGAAATTTCAAACCTTCGTCGTCCACTGCCGTGTTAACCAGGAACAGCTGCTGGAACGGCTGCATCTGCTTGACGTAGGTCAGACCCGGTCCCTTGATGTTCGGGTTCCAACCGAGGTGCAGTTGCCATTTCAGTGAGATCGGAAGAAGTAGTTTCAGATCGTCGTCGGTGATCCGGGCGCCGGCCAAGCCCAACTGCTCAAGGTCACCGAACGGCAGGATGTACTTTTCCAGCATCGGACCGTCCAGTTTTGGGTGTCCGATCGCCAGGCGTTTGATGCCGCGATCGTGCAAGCGTTCCAGGCCGGGACCATAGACGCTGCACTGATTCAATTTCAAATACTCCAGCCGCGGCAGTTTGGCCAGTGTTTTAGTGACTTCACCGGAGATTTGCGGCATGAAGGCGAGGTTGACTTCTTTTAACAGCGGCAGGTCAGCCAGTGCTTCCAATCCCTGCTCCGTGATCTGCGTCCGATCGAGTGTCAGCGATCGAAGGAACTTCTGTCGGCGAATGCTTGCCATCGCGACGTCCGTCACTAGCGGGCTCTTGACGACCAAGTCCGTGACCGACCGATCTTGCAATCGCTTCAAGAGTGTCTGGTCATCGAGCGACGGATCGGTCGCCTCGATCCGAACGGTCGGAAGGTCGTCGAGAGCGTCGAGGACTGTCGGCAGCGGGGGGACGCCAATCTTGCCTTGAAGCGGATCCAGTGTCAGATCGCTAATCTCAATCTGTCCGACGTCCTGGCTGATCCACAATTGGTTCACATCGGACCCACGCCACCAGGGATTCTCCATTTTCAATCGCGCACCCTCGCCAGTCCAATCAATGAGCTTTTCTTCGCGGCCAAACACTTGGATGTGCACCTGTGTTCCGTTCCGAGTCAGTCGCACCGCGATCGACACGGGTTGATCGTTGCCGACAGGAAATAGCTTGGTCGGAACTTTGAACGCGCTCCTTTGATGAATGACTCCGTCAACACCATGAAGAATGGTATGCGGTCCGAGCTTCGTATTGAGGTCGAACCCGACCGCAAAATGCTGGCCGTTGCCGATCGAAAAACCAAAGTTCGTGGCTTCCCCGTCTTTCAGCCGCCTGGCCGTCATCCGCAACTCAAACTCGGGCGGCAGCGTGACCGGTACAAACAGACGAGTTTCTTTGGCGGTCAGCAACTTGCCGTTTTTCTTCTCCCAACGAGCTGACGAGCTAAATCGAGACGCTGCGTTGTAATTCGTGTCTGCGTCTCGAGACACATCGATGAAGCGAATCAGGTCGATCGGTGCATCGCCGGTGAGCAATTCGACGTCGGGCATTCGCGCCCGAAAACGGTCGACCGCCTCCCGGGGCACACCGGTCTTGAACAGGGTCAGTTTTCTTAGATTGGGGAAACGGTCCTGAGTGAAGTCTTCCAATCCCGTTGTTTTGGTCGCAGAGAGGTCGATCGACTCAATTGACGCCGCTGTTGGGATCTGCGACCAAGCATCGCTTGAGACAAGGGTGCGGGATACGTTCAGGCGATTGAGCTGATCGAGTGATGCAAGAACAGGCAGCGATTCGTCAGCGATCAGCGTGCCCTCGCTATTGAGCTCACGAAGTGATGGAAACTGGCTGGCGAATGATTCCGGCAGCTCCAAGATACGGCTTCGGGCGATCGAGAGTGATTCCAGTTTGGGCAGCGTGCCCAATTCCTTCAGCGCCGTCGTTGTCAACGCGGTTTCGGCAAGGTCCAACTCTTCTAAGGTCGGATGGTCTTTCAAGTGAGCAATGTCCTGGGTGTCGATCCAGGGACTGGCTTGCATGTCGACCCCTGTGATCTGGAAAGGCTCAAGCACGGATCGCAGCTGGTCCAATTCAGTCAGTGTGCGAGTCCCTTGGGCTGTTGCTACACGAATCTTGCAGCCCTGCCAGATCATCCGCTCCGCAATGGCCCGATCGCGACCGTCCGGATCATCGGAATCAAGTTCGGTGAATTGAATCGGGGCTCCTCCTTCCGACAGCGGAACCAGGGAGAGCTCGGATACTTCAAGTTCGGCCATCCAATTGCCCAGAAATAGCGCGCCGGGAGACGGTGTTGAATAAGGATCCGTTCCAGCAATCTCGGCAATGTTGCCTCGCCACGACGCAAGAGTTTGCCCCTCGGCCGATAGCGTCACCGACGCTCGATCACCCGAGCTGTCCACCGTAGCAACCAGTTTCGTCGGGCGGTTGGGCTGCAAAACCAAACCGCGGTGCAATTGAGTGTTCCGCTGATTGATGTTGGTGCCAATCCGTTGCAGACCCGTCAGCGATCCAAGGTGGGGGAAACCGTCGATCAGAAAACAGAATTGTCGGCCGCAAGCGACCAGTCCCAAACGCAGACTTTCCTTGTTTCTCAGGCGGTTGACGACCATTTCAACGCGGTACCGATCCGGCGGCTGATAGGGAATCATCACCAACGACGGTTTGTCCGCACGCGACCTCAGCGCGCCGTCGGTCATGCTCCAGTCGTCCAGGCGAATGTCCCGGTCGGGATCGATCAGAGTAATGAGGTCCACTGGCGGGCGCTCAATCAAGGCAGCGTCTTTTTGCAATGGACCTGAATTCGCTATCTCGTCAGCATCGCCAGGGGAGGAGGAGGCTTGCTTGTCGCCGAGATTGATGGCGAAACGCCCGACACGCAGGACGTGGCGCTGGTCGGCCTTCAGATCGATTGAGCGTTCGGAAAAGACAAGTGGCGACGTGTCGTCAACCGCGATTTCATACCGGCCTGCCGGGATCAACGTTTCGCCGGGTTGCAGCGGGTAACGTGAGGATTCGCCCACCAGTGCGGCGCGACCCGATTTCAGGAGTTCCGCTATTTCCACCGATTCCGGCTGGACCAGGATTCGGCCTCGGGGCATCGTTGCTTTCGGAAAGAAAATCACCGCTGCGATCGCCAGAGCCATCAACACGCCGGCGATCACGAGGAGTCGGGTGAACGGATTGTGTCGGGAACGGGAGTCGAACGATTCATGATCGGAGCGTTCAGACTGCGCGTTGGATACCACCAGTGACGCCGAGTCGACATTGCCCAACTCAGATTCGCCCAACACAGATTCGCCGACGGTAACGTCGCTGGCTTTCGTGTCTCCTTTGCCGATTTCATGCGGGACCGCCGCGATCAGTTGGGTCAAGTCTGCGGACCGGGAAAAAGCATCCAGCAAGCGTGCGATTTCTGCGGCCGATTGCGGCCGTTCCTCGGGCTGCTTGGCAAGCATCTGATCGACGATCGCGCAGAGTCCCGCCGGAAGGTCGCTGCGGAGGTTTTCGATCGGTGCCGCGGATCCGCGTAGGCGCTGTCGGATCTGCGTCATGGCGTCCTGGGACCGATCCGTTGAAAACGGGCCGTGGCCGGTCAGCAACTTGTACAACGTGCAGCCGAGGGCATAGACATCGGCTAGGTGATTCACCGAGCGACTATCGACCAGTTGTTCGGGAGCCATGAACTCCAGTGTCCCCATCACTTGGTGCGTTTTCGTGAGCGAATCGCCGTGGTCAGCCATGATATCGGTGGGAGCCGTCGAAACATCTTCGCTTGGCAGTTCCTCCACGCGGGCCAGACCCAAGTCCAAAAGCTTGATGGTGCCCTCGCGCGACAGCATCAGGTTGGACGGTTTCACGTCGCGGTGGATTCGTCCATTGCGATGGATGTAGCTGAGCCCCATTGCGGCCTGCCGGCCCACTTCCGCGACGTCGCCAGCTGCCATCGGGCCGGTCGCCGAGAGGATTTGGGAAAGGTCGTATCCGTCGACGTACTCCATCACCAGGTAGTGCTGATTTGCGTCGCGTCCGGCGTCCAGTGCGCGCACGATGTTTCGATGCGCCAGCCGCCCAATCGCCACCATCTCGCGCTCGAACCGTTCTAGAGTTTTGAGGTCGGCGCGTCGTTTGGGGTGGACGATCTTGACGGCTGCGATCCGCTGCGTGGTCTGATGGCGAGCCCGATACACCGTTCCCATGCCGCCCTCGCCCAGCTGTTCCAGCAATTGGTAGTCGCCCACGTGTCGCGGTGGCGCTCCGGAAGCTTCCGATGTCTGCGAGACCTCCCCGTCGCCCCGTTCGGTGCGAGGAGTCAACTGGCCCATCAATTGCCCGCATCGAGACTCGTCGGCGAAGGGCAGTGGCTGTTGGAGCTGGACGAACTGATCAATCGAAGCTTCGTCGCCGTCAAGATCCGCGCAACGTTGCTGGCAGATCTTGCAATTCTCCACATGCGTGGCAACGGCATCGGTCTGATGGCGACTCAGGCGTCCCGCCAGGAAATCCGCGATCGTTGTGGAGTCAGGACAGGGAACGGATTCAGTCATTGGATCGATCCGGTCGGTCAGTCGATGAGTTCGGTCAGTTCTTCTCGCAGCCGGGATCGCACGCGAGACTTTGCAACGCGGACGGCGTTGGCCGAGATTCCCAGGTCCGCCGCGACGTCCGAAGCATTTCGCCCTTGCACGGCGGTTTGCCAAAACGCTTGCCAGGTGGTCGCTTCAAATTGCTCACGAACAAGCTCGGCCGCCCGTCGAAGCAGGTAATTCTTTTCCAATGCTTCCTGTTCCTGCTCCGAAGTGTCTGCGGGAAGATCGATTTCCTCACCGTGGTCGTCGGGAACCGAGTGGATCCGATGCAGCGCGGTCGTCCCGCCCCAGGCGATCGGCCGCTTCTGGTCGCGGCGGATGTGATCGCGGCAACGATTCAGGCAAACGGTCTTCAACCATTTTCGAAAGCTGTCTTCGGGCCGTTTCTTCGCGAATTGCTCCAGTTTTTGAGAAACGATTTGGAAGACGTCCTGAGAGACGTCGGCCGCATCGTCCCGCGACAGGCCAAATTGACGGCACCAGCTGTACACCAAGGGGCCGTACAGCTGCGAAAAGCGATTCCAACTGGCTGGCTCTCCCAACTCCATCTGCCTGAGCAGACTGAGCGAAGTGGTCCGCGAGTTTCCCGCCACGGGGTTCTCACTGGATGGAACGTGGGGGCGTTTCATGAAAACATTGCGACGCCGGTGGCGTCTCGGGTTTGGATTCGGAAAGTTCTTGATGCAAAGGACTTGCGTCAATGAAAGGGTTCCGGGCCGGATCGATCGTCCGGACAAGCCGGACGCCCAATCAAACCGGAGGCATTTTGGGGACTGTTTCATTGAGAGCCCCTGGTTTCGAGTTCCACAGCGCGCAATCTTCTCCGTAAGGGGGACAGAGCACCTGGGGACCGTCGCGGGGACCATTTCCGCCACGGGGACAGAGCACCTTGGCAAGGGACGGTGGGAAGGAACGGGGCAACGCCCCGATGTTTGCCCAGCCCGGTCCGAAGGGCCGGGGAAAGGAACGAATAACAAACCGAGGGCCAGCGGCCCGGCCATTTATTTGTGGGGTGTTGTCGGCTCGACGAGATTTTGCGGGTGCAAACGGCCAGGCCTTCGGCCCTCCACGTTTCGATGATGTGGAGGCACCAGCCCTGGCGGGCTGGGCTGGGCAAACCCCCGGGCTTTCAGCCCGGCGAATCCGCCGAATGGATCGCGTCGACTTGCTCTGTCCCCAAATGCTGCCTTCTTCGACGTGCTCTGTCCCCAAATGCTGCCTTGCAATCTTTCTCCATTCGTCAGAATCCGATCGCTCCCACCAGACATCCCGCACGAGCGGGGGATTGGTTGTTCGCACGGATCGCAATGCGACGATTCGGGTACGGCTCGGAATGGACTTCGGGGATGGCTTCAAATCGGAAGGTGCAAGGATGTCTCAACGATTACTTATCAAGGTGACCGTCATTTGGATCACGGTCGTCGCATTCGCGACGGGGAGTGCATCTCAGGCATCCGCGCAAACCTTCGGTATTGAACTGCACAACACCATGATGCCGGCATCGGGCGGGATGGCGGGGGCCAGCTTGGCACGCCCCCAAGACTTGCAATCGGCCATCTACGGCAATCCCGCAACGCTGACGCAGTTCAAAGGCACCCAGTTTTCCGTCGCCGCGGGCTGGGCCGAGCCGACCATCAATATCGACCAGCAGGCGGCCCTTCCGCTGGTCGGCGTGACACCCTACGCCGCAAAATCCGATACGCCGGGGAGTGCGATCCCGAACATTGGCGTGACGCAGGACGTGAGTGCTCTGGGGTTGCCGATCACATTGGGGATGGGGTTGATGACCAATGCGGGCCTGGGGTCCGAGTACCGCGGGGTTCCCGAATCCGGCGGAACGTCATCTCAGTACTTGGCGCTGGACGTCGTCAGCGGGCTGGGGGTGGAATTGACGGAACGATTGTCGGTGGGCGCCACGGTCGCAGTGGGCAGTTCGTACTTGGATGGGCCATTTGTCGATCTGGCCGCCATGACCTCTGCCTACGGTCTGCGGGGCACCTTTGGTGTGACCTATCAGGCCGATCATTGCACCACCCTCGGTGCCTACTGGCAAACACGCAAAAGCCTGGAATTCGAGAACGCAGTCCTGTTGCCGGTTGGTCCCGCAACCGCGAGGGACCTGGATTTTGACCATCCGGAGAACTTCGGTTTGGGGTTGGCCAACCAGTCACTGATGAACGGTCGGTTGCTGCTCGCGATGGATGTGCTGTTTAAACGCTACAGCGATGCCGATTTTTTTTCAGCGATCTACGACGACCAGTGGGTGTACCAGTTCGGTGCCCAATACGCGCTCAATCAACGCGTGCGATTGCGTGCCGGCTACGCCTACAACGAGAACCCGATGCGTCAAGATGCGACGTTCACGTCGATCGGCGGAGTGCCACTCCCGGACGGCGTCCCAGCACTCCGGTACATTCAGGGGCAATTCGCGGCAATCAGTCAACACCGGATCACCGGCGGGATTGGGGTTCGTGACGTCCTTCCCGGCATTGATTTTGACTTGTATGCCGGTGGCATGTTCGAGAACACCGACCGATTCGCCACCACCTTCGCGTCCGTGGAGGGCTACTGGCTGGGTGCCGCGGTGACCTGGCGATTTGGACGGGGAGCCGATCACTGTCTGCACATTCCCGACAGTTGGGATTAGCCGGGCAACGCCACGCAGTGCTGCGGGGAAAGCGCGGCGGGGACAGCGCACGTTGGTCGGTGACGGTGCCGAAGAACGGGGCAACGCCCCGTCGGTTTGTCCAGCCCGGCCCGCAGGGCTGTCGTTTATACACAAGTCAGGGCTCGCCCGGTCCGGTTGGCCCGAATGCTCTGTCCCCGAATGCTGCCCGTTTCCGCTCTATGTCTCCGATTCCATTGCCGGAAGTTTTGCTTTCGCTTTTCTGAGTGGTACTTTTTACCGACGGGGCGGTCACGAAGCATTCATTTACCGAAGACATTCAGAGTGGGCATCAGAGATCTTTGCGTTGCTTGGTTTGTGATTCTGATCACAATTTCTCCTGCGACGGCGGCGACTGTTTCCTTCGTCGGCTTGCTCAATAACGGAAGTTCCGGCTCGGCCCTGGGAAGTCTTCCGCGTAATTTCGAGCTGACCTTGAACTATTCTGCCAATCCGGTGGGCGGGCCGACATTCGCTTCGGGGAGCTTGTTCTTCCCGGCGACGCCGAACGCCGACGTGAGCAACCCGAGCTCGCATCCCAGTTTCTCCACGGCAACTTCGGGAAACCTCACGATTAGCAATGCGGCTGGGCCGGGCGGCAACGATGTGTTGACGTTCGATGGAAGTATTGCCGCCAAGGTTCTGGCGAATAACAACCACGCGGTCACCTATTCATTCAGTTTTTTCAATCCTGCCGCGACCATCGACAATCAGGCGGTGAATCCTGCCAACATCGCGGCGCTGATCAACGGCCAATCTTCGATCGCATTCGTCAACAACCAGTTCAACGCTTCTGGGACGATTTCGGGCGTCGCAGCCGTTCAAAACACGCCCGAGCCTCGGACGACCATCGCGCTGGTCGGACTGGTGCTGTCAGGCGCCGTCATCGGATACCGGCGACGAAAGCCCGGCCGCCAACGGCTCGCCGGCTCCCAGTCGTCGACCTGAACACGTCGACCGCTTGCCCGGTTACCAACGCCGTTCGCGAATCGAGCTTCCTCACTCTCGTTGGCCGATACTGCTTCGCTGGACAGCGACATTGCGGCGGTGCTTCGAAGAACGCACCGCCTGCAAATAGCACGTTGCCTCAGCGCCTCGCCTTGATCGCAGCGCCGCTAATGTCTGGTACCACGCCCTTGATCGCTCCGGCAACCAAGGCTTGCAGGAGGAATTCAACAGCGGCGCGATGTCCACGACGAGCCACTCGGCGTTTGGCCCGGATCGGGTACACTGTCGCTCGCGGAACCTCTGGAACGATTGCGAGAATCTGACATGGGCGAACCGGATAATAAACCATTCAATGTTGGGGAAGGGAATTCAGTCGAACGTCCTTCCGACGCGCTTGGGGAGACGATGGACGGTGGTGGCGACACCACGTCGGGCGGCGCGAGTCCTCCGCGGTCCGACCCGGAGTCTTGGGTGGGCCGACGCATCGGCAAATACCAGATCACTGACCTTCTGGGGGTTGGTGGCATGGGCGTCGTGCTCAAGGGTTACGATGCGACGATTGAACGCAATGTCGCAATCAAAGTGTTGCCCGAGGAACTGTCAGCCAATCCACAATCGTTGAATCGGTTTCTTGCCGAAGCGAAGAGTGCCGGCAAACTGAATCACCCCAACACGGTGACCATTTACGAGATTGCTCAAGACGGTGGCAATCACTTCCTGGTCATGGAAGTCGTTGCGGGTGGCAGCACCGAAGACCACCTCGAGAAGTCGGGTGCCTATTCTGTTGGCGAGGCGACACAAATCGTCATTGACTCCTGCCGCGGGTTAGCAGCGGCGCACAAGTTGGGCCTGGTTCACCGCGATATCAAGCCGGGGAATCTGCTGTTGACCGAGACCGGGACCGTGAAGGTTGCCGACTTTGGGCTCGCAAAGCGAGCGCAAACCCAGACGTTGCAGCTGACGCAACAAGGGCAGATCGTCGGGACTCCCTATTTCATGAGTCCGGAGCAGTGCGAATCACGTGACGTCGACGCGCGAAGCGACATCTATTCGCTCGGTGCAACTTACTACGCGTTGCTGACCGGCAAGAGTCCCTATCAGGATAGTGGCAGTGTCGTTCAAGTCATGTTCGCGCACTGCAACTCGACGCCGCCCGACCCGCGTGAGATCCGCAAGCACATTCCCGCCGCTTGCTGCCAGATCATCGAGCGCGCGATGGCAGCGAAGCCGGAAGACCGATACCAGTCGATGGACGAGATGGCCGAGGATTTGGAGTCCGTGTTGGCTGCGATATCAGGCGTCGGGATTACACTTCCGAGTCAATCCGGTGTGTTTAACCCGACATTGACCGGCGAAAAAATGAGGTCCCAGGGCAACCCGAACCGCAGGAGCCTGCTTGTCGCGGGTGGCGCCGGCGTCGCGCTGCTGGGACTGATCGGCTTCGGCGGTCGACTGCTGATGGGCCGAACAAGCGGGGGCTCATCGGAAAAGCCGACTTCTGGAGTCGTGCCGCCCACCGGAGAACCGATCAAGGTCGGAATCCTGCACTCGCTTTCGGGGACAATGAGCGATAGCGAGTCACCGGTCGTTGATGCCGCTCTGTTGGCGATCGAGGAACTGAATGAAGAGGGTGGGCTGATCGGTCGCCCGCTCATGGCCGTTGTTGCCGATGGGCGTTCCGATTCAGCGGCCTTCGCCCGCGAAGCCGAGCGGCTGATTCTTCAAGAGAAGGTGTGCACGGTGTTTGGTTGCTGGACTTCGGCCAGTCGCAAGACCGTCGTGCCGCTGTTTGAAAAGTTCGATCATCTACTGGTCTACCCTGTGCAGTACGAAGGAATCGAAGAGTCACCCAATGTGATTTACACCGGAGCTACTCCGAACCAACAAATCATCCCCGCGGTGAAATGGGCTTACGCGTTCGAAGGCAAGCGTCGTTTTTTTCTCGTCGGAAGCGACTACGTTTTTCCTCGCGTTGCGCATGAAATCATCAAGGATCAGCTGAGCGAATTGGGAGCCGATCTGGCCGGAGAAGAGTTTTTTGCGTTGGGCAGCACCGATGTTCAATCGGCGGTTGAGATGATCCTGCAATCGAAACCCGATGTCATTCTCAGTACGATCAACGGTGACAGCAACACAGCGTTTTTCGCGGAGTTGCGAAAGGCGGGCGTCACAGCAGAGGAAGTGCCGACGATCTCGTTCAGCATCGGTGAAGAAGAGATTCGGCACTTGGATGTCGATGCGATGGCGGGGGATTACGCCGCATGGAACTATTTTCAGAGCATTGAATCCCCCGAGAACGAGCGGTTCATCGCGAACTTCCGAAGCAAATACGGTCCCCAACGTCTGGTCACCGATCCGATGGAAGCGGCGTACTTCGGGGTCAAACTTTGGGCTTCGGCCGTTCGTGACGCACAGAGCACCGGCACCGCCGAGATTCGCCGGTCCATGCGAAACCAACGGATGCGCGCTCCCGAAGGTGAGGTGCGAATCGACGCGGCAACTCAGCACACTTTCAAAACGCCACGGATCGGCCAGGTACGGAACGATGGGCAGTTCGAAATTGTCTGGACGGCTGCAACGCCGCAAAGCCCCGATCCCTATCCGGCGTCTCGAACCACCGAGCAATGGCGCGCCTTCCTGCACGATCTTTACGCTTCCTGGGGCGACCACTGGTCGGCGCCGGCCGCTCAGTGAGACGCTTCGGCGGAATTGCCCAGATTGGCATGATGTCGCTGACGTGTGAGACGGGGCCACCGCCGTTGGCGGTCCTGGTTGCCACGGGACCGCAAACCCATTTGATCGCCTTACCGAATTGATCGCAGCTGGTTGGCAATCGCGTTCATCGGGGCCATTCGATCGTCTCACGTCCCATTCTGGTCGACAGGTTGCGCCAAAGCTCATGATCAATCGAGTCGGAAATGAATGTGACCGATCCGTCGGTCATGCCGATCTGCACTCCGCCGATGTGATAGCTTCTTGAGGTGACGGCGGCGTAAGTTCGTGCCGGGTTGGTGAGGTCCTTGCCTTCACGCATGCTGGTCCAATCGACGTCGTATTCGGCCCCGGAGACCGTACACAGGACTTTGCGGTTCGGGGTGAAGACGGTCGTGAAACCGGCTTGATGCACACGCCCATCCACCCACTCGGTATGCCCGGTTTCGGTTTTGAAGCTCCCGCCCAAAGCACAGATTTCGGTGGTGGCTTCTGGAAGGGGAATGTTCCCGGATGTTGCCACGTCCCGGAAGTACGGTGTCCAGCCTTTGACCTCCGCCATGGCAATGGTATTGCTCAGTCCGTCCAGACAGTCACGAAACTTGAAATACCGGCCGGGGGCAAACATGCCGTCGCCAATCTTGGAACGGTCCATCGGGTCAAACACGAACCAGGTGCCTTCGTTGGCCGCGTAGTTGAGTTTGTAGTATTCAGGACCGGTGGAGCCAAAACGAGGTTCATCCAGCGGATCACTGGGGCACTGCAAGGTTGGCACCCGGATTGACGACACTGGAACGGCATCGCCATCGATCACCAGAGTCGACTGGCCGTACCCGTGGTCAAAACGAATCCCGTCGGCCAATGCGACCTCTTCGACGAACGGAAGAATCCTCGCCTGCATCGACCAGCCTTTTCCGTCGGGGGTCACCGACCAAGCGGCCGGTAGCGATTTGTACGCCGACTCGTAGTTGTGCGTCGCGAGAAGCAATTGCTTCATGTTATTGCTGCAACTCATTCGCCGAGCGGCGGCTCGGGCGGCCTGGACGGCTGGGAGCAGCAGCCCCACCAGGATCCCGATGATCGCGATCACGACGAGTAATTCGACAAGCGTGAAGCCGGTGCGGTTTGATGTGCTCGAGCGGTGATCAACACGTTGGCGGCAAGAGAAATTCACTGCGGTGACTCCGAGTTCTAGGGCCGGATGGGGGGGCAAGTTTCTGGCTGGCTAGATCACGAAGTCCGTGCCGTCGCTGGCTACGGAAAGATGGTAATGCGAGTCATTCTCAATAGCAAGCAGGGGCGTCAGTGCGGGGATCGCCTCGATCCGGAGCACGCCCGCAGTAGGCATTGACGACCGAATCGTAACCAGGGGACAGAGAAATCCGGTGACCCCGGGGACAGAGCACCACCGGGAGCATCACCGGGGGGCAGAGCACCACCGGGGACAGAGCACCACCGGGGACAGAGCACGAGGGTAACCGAAGCGGTAAAGAGTCACCCGCTGACGACGTGGCGCGGCTTCAACGATTGCGACCACGCCGATTCTTGCCCGGGGAAGCCTTGCCCTGGCCACTTCCATTTTGCGAACCGAAACCCGGTCCGGCGTTTCCTTCGGGGGGCGTTCCGAGTTGCCGACCATTGGATTGCGCCTGCTGGCCGCGGTCGTTGATCCCACGTCCGTTGCCCGCGGGTCCCTCCCCCTTTCCGGAAGCCTTCGCGATCGCGTCGAATTCTGCCTGCGTCAGAAACTCGGCGCGATAGCTCGCGCCCTGCCCTGCGATCTGCCCGGCAAACGCTCGCAAATGGTTTTCCGATCCACGCATCAAGCGGTTGAGAGTTTGCCGAGCTCTCGGTTCAATCGTCTGAGCCGCCAAACGCTTCAAATCCGCAATGTCCATCTCTTCGATCCGCGCCCCCACCATCAACGCATCCAGCGGGCTTCGCGACCCTGCGGCAATCAGTGATTCGTAAAGTTGCTGATTCTCGGCGAATGCAAACAACCCGGGCTTGTCGTTCAATTGACCCGCGTTTGCGCCGCCGGTGCGGATCAATCGCTCGATCGACTGCATGTGCTGGTTTTCCGATCGGGCGATGTTTCGAAAGATCGTCAGTTTGGAGGTTGTTGCCAAACTTGAGTACACGTCGCGAGCCAACTTCTCTTCTTCCCAGATGCGCAGGAAGTCAGGTTGCCCGCTGTTGGGCGACTGAGAACCGAGTTGCTTCTGGCCCTGGTTTTGTCGCAGCGCGTTGGGGCCTTTTCCAGCTTGTTGCGAACCACGGTCTGGCTGGCCTCCACGGCCATCTCGCGTTTGCGTTGCTGATCCGCCGGACCCGCCACCACGCTTGCCCGCGCCACCGCGACCTTGTTGCGCGACCGCGTCGGAGGTGACCAATGTGAAGACCAGTAGGATGCCGCAAACGTATAGAAGGATTTTCATCAGATTCTGCTGTTCCGTGTGCTCGTTTTCGTCGGCATTCGAATCCGAATGCGCGTCAAAGCTTTGAATTGGCGTCAACGCAAATCGGGTGCCGCTTTGTCCAGCGCAGCGAGAACGACGCGCAAGAGGCGGCGATGCGGAGAAGGTTCAACCAACACCCTGCGTCGGATCATTGCCCGGAGGTGCTGTTCTGTAACCGCAGCAAGGTGCGGCGATTGAACGCTGCGGAATCTCGACGCTTCGAGCCAGGGGGCTTTCATTCGGCGAAAGCACGGGGAACGCGAATGGCTCAATGTGTCAAAAGAGCACGTAAAAACGCACATCGGAAAAGCCAACTCTTCGGGACCGTAGAGAGCGGGAAGCGTTGACGAGAGGGCGTCAATCGGGAGGGGGAGCTGACTCGCCTGGAGATGGCACTCAGGTCATTGTGACCGCGAGAGAGGCTCCCAGGGTCAATGGACCGGAGACAGTAAACTGTCCAGTTCCAAGACACGGCGGTGGGAAGAGGAGCGATCGAGAGATATCCATATTGGCAATGCGGTTGTAGGACGCTGATTGCCTGACTTTACGGGGATTCCTCCAAGGTCTTCAATCCAAATATGAAGTCAGAACGTCTGCGGACTTTTTCGCTAGACTACCGAGAACGAAAAGAACTCGCGGAGCGAAAAATCTTTGTAATCTGGGGCGAAATCTCGATGGCACTTGAGGGCGCATGAATTGCTACGTATTACTCAGATTCTCGAACGAATTGAGTCGGGCGACGATCAGGCTGCTGAGCAACTGTTGCCGATTGTTTACGACGAGCTTCGCCGGCTCGCGAGAGCGAAGATGTCATTGGAACGTCCCGATCACACGCTCCAGACCACGGCGTTGGTCCATGAAGCTTACGTGCGACTGGTCGACCAGAATCAGGTCCAGCGTTGGGAGAACGCCGGTCACTTCTATGCCGCCGCTGCTGAGGCGATGAGAAGGATACTCGTCGAGCATGCTCGACGAAAACTTGGCAAACAGCGAGGCGGTGACCGCGCGAAAGTCGATTTGAAAGACGACTTTGGAGGCAAGATGACCAATCCAGAATTGGTGATGGACGTTCACGAATCCCTGGAAAAGCTTGCTGCTCACGATCCGCAAATCTCCCAGCTGGTGAAATTGCATTGCTTTGCGGGGTTCTCAGTGCCCGAGGCCGCAAAATTGCTGGGGATCCCGACGTCCTCGGCCTACCACCATTGGAACTACGCCAAGGCTTTGATGGCAAGAATGCTGGCTTGAGTAGGCCTATGGGGTTGCTACCGAAAGCAAATGCAAGGAATCTCAATTTACGATGGAAGATTGGCGGACTTTTCTCGCATAGCATCCGGAGACTGAACCAGACCGAGCTTAGTCGTACGTCAATTTCCAATGCCCGAACCAGATCCATCATTACCAATTTCGATCGCGGCAGATGCCAAGCGACTATTTCTGGAGTACTTGAACGCCTCAGACGACGCGGCGCGCGAGCGGATTCTCAATTCGGCCGACCCGCCAATCGCCGATGAAGTCCGCCGACTGCTGGGCGATATCGCCCGCGGCGGTGCCATCGATCGGATCTTCGAGATGACGGGTATCGCCGATCTTAAGGCGACTCAGGCAAGCCACGCCGAGGCTTCGCCGACCAGTGCGGATTTCTGGATGCCGAGCCTTCAAGGGCCGGAAAGTGAATTTGGTAAGTACAAGCTACTGGAGCAAATCGGCGAAGGAGGAATGGGCACCGTTTTTATGGCCCAACAGACCCGGCCGGTCAAACGCCGCGTGGCGATCAAGATCATCAAACCCGGGATGGATAGCCGTCAGGTCGTTGCCCGGTTCGAAGCCGAGCGGCAAGCACTCGCTTTGATGGAACATCCGAATATCGCTCGTGTCTTCGACGGCGGTTCGACCGACCAGGGGCGACCCTATTTCGTGATGGAACTGGTCAAAGGCATTCCATTGACGGACTTCTGTCAACGAAAGAAGCTGTCCCTCCGACAGCGACTCGAGCTGTTTGTCGACGTCTGTCACGCTGTCCAACATGCACATCACCGCGGGGTGATCCATCGTGATCTAAAGCCGAGCAATGCTCTCGTGACGTTGCACGACGGAAAGCCCGTCGTGAAGATCATCGACTTCGGCATCGCCAAAGCGGTCAATCAGGAACTTACCGACAAAACGCTGTTCACGCAGTTCGCGTCGATGGTCGGAACGCCACTCTACATGTCCCCCGAGCAGGCGGAGATGAGTGGCCTGGACGTCGATACCCGCAGCGATATTTATTCACTCGGAGTGATGCTGTACGAACTTCTGACGAGCACGACACCATTCGATCGTGAACTACTGAAGAACAAGGGATTGGACGAAGTTCGTCGGATGATACGGGAGACGGAACCGCCACGTCCGAGCCAAA
This sequence comes from Roseiconus nitratireducens, assembly GCF_008629675.1. Taxonomy (GTDB): domain Bacteria; phylum Planctomycetota; class Planctomycetia; order Pirellulales; family Pirellulaceae; genus Stieleria; species Stieleria nitratireducens. Next base: position 241,707 of record NZ_VWOX01000010.1, read on the forward strand.
GGATCAGTACCGTCAAAGCAGCGGAATGTGATACGCTGCCGGTTGAGACGCTGCGTGAAATCAAGCGTTCCAAATCAGAGCTCAGCGGCGAACTGGACTGGATCGCGATGAAGGCGCTCGAAAAGGACCGCGAGCGACGTTATCAATCGGCCTCCGATTTTGCCGATGACATCAATCGCTACCTTGAAGGCGATGCCGTCAAGGCTCATCCGCCTTCGGTGCGGTATCGTGTCGGTCGATATGTGCGCAAACACCGTTTGCTGCTGACGTGCGCCGGTCTGGTGATGTTTGCTGCCGCTCTGGGAACTTCGGCAAGTCTGGTCTTTGCAGCTCGGGCTCGATCGAATGCTGCGGATGCCGTTGCCGCGAAGAGCTCGGCTGATCAGGAACTTGCACGCGCCAATAGATTGGCCGAGGAACGTGACGCAACCGCAAAGCAACTCGCCGCGGAAGCACAGCGAGCGAAAGACGCTGCTCAAAGAGAGTCACTCCAACGGCGCGTTGCCCAGAGTGCGCTCTACCGTGCGGATGTCCGCGTGGCGGATGGCTATCTGCGCAACGGAAACGACGCCGATGCACGACGCACGCTGCTGGCGCAGTTCCCGCAGAACGGTGAAGACGATTTGCGATCCTGGGAGTGGTATTACCTACTCGGAAAAACCCGGCTTTGCGATCGAGTCTGGTACACGGGATCCGTCGGAAACTCAGCTGAATGGATCGACGACGGCGATCGGATCTTCACTGCGGGTCGAACGGAAACCAGTTTAACACAAGGCTCCGGATATCCAGAAAGTAAAGTCTGGGACACTCGTAGTGGAAAGTTGCTGAAACGAATTGGCGGATTGTGGGGTGTCACACGCCGAAGTCCCGATGATTCAAAGCTCGCGATCACCTTACACGCAACGGGTATCTACGGGAGACTTGTTGGCGACAGGGGGGTGATACAGATTCTTGATCTGGAAACCAACGAGCAATTTCCGATCACGCTCCGGAAAGCAACCAATCCGACGCTGCTGGAGTGGAATCGTCAAGGAAATCGAATCGCGGTCGCTTGTAGAAATGACGGGACCGTCGCCGATCTTCAGGACGACTCAGGCGAGGTATTCGTCAATGTGCTTCAAGTTCGGGGCGATCAAGCGAAATGGGAAGTAAAATACGAATTCAACGATGTTCATCTCCCGGTGGGCTGGAGTCGCGATGATGAGTTGTTCGCCGCGACCGTCCGCGATGACGAATCGACGCTGCAGTTGTACGATGGTCGAACGCTGAGACCTGTTAGAAAAATTCGGGTGGAAGATGACCTTCTGGTAACCTCAGGTCCATTTGCCCATTGGCATCCTAGTGAGCCGTGGATCGCCCTGCCCACGGTCAAGCATCAGTTGGTCGTCCTGAACGCGGAATCCGGAGAAGTCACTGCTCGCCTTGACTTTGGCCAGGATTCCCGGGATCTGCGTTGGAGTCCCAATGGCGCGTATTTAGCGGCCATCGGAAATCAGGGAATGATCAACGTCTGGAAGGCTGGTGAGTGGGAAATCGTTGATCGCATTTCCGCGCACGATACCTTTGGTGAATCGGTTTCGTGGTCTTCCGATTCCGATCGTCTTCTGTCGATGGGGGCCGACGGATACTGTGCCATCTGGTCATTGAATCAACCCTCAACTGAGATCCACGTTGATGTATCGTCCCGCACAGAACCTGGCGGCATCGCGTGGGCGGGAAATGACACGATTCAGTACACCGACGGTGATGATAATTCCGTCGTTGCGGTCCAGCTTTGCAACGGATCGCGACAACGTATTGCCTCATTCCTCGACGGCGAGAATGGGAGGATGGACCAAGCGAATCTGGCGTCCCAGCTTTTGAACATTGGCCAGACAGGTTACGTCGATATCCGTGACCTTGCCAATAGACGAAATTGGCGCTTAGAAGTTTCGCAAACACCTGAGTATGAAAGTGAGTGGGCAATCAGCCGCGACAAACAAAAAATTGCTATCGCAACGAACCACCGCCTAACGCAGAAGCGCAAGATCATCGACATCGGATCCGGGCAGTCGACGGAAATCAACGTTCTATCCAGCCGACAGCTTCCCAGTGTTCATTGGTCCCCCGACGGCAATCGGGTGGCCTTTGCGGGTAATGAAGATCACCATCGTCCCGCAGTCTTCATTCACGATGCGCTCAGCGGTGAAAAGCAGATTGAGTCATTGATCGGTACTTTAGACTCTGGAAATGCCCTGGAATCCCTGGCATGGGCACCGGATTGCACCAAACTTGTTGTAGGTAGTCCCGATGGCCACTGTCACCTCGTAGATGCGAATTCTGGAAGCATCGAACTAGCTGTCCGACCTTTCGGTGGCCGCGTGCGGGCGCTCGCCTGGCATCCCAGCGATGACCGAATCGCGGTGGGAGGGGGCACGGGTTGGGTCGTTGTTTTGGATGCAATTTCAGGCGAGGTGTTGTTGAAGTTCGAGATCGACGAAGTTCCCCACCAACTTGAATGGTCACCTGATGGACAGCGGCTTGCGGTTCGACTTGCTAACGGTGGGATCCAAGTTTGGGATGCCGCTGTAGGTTACGATCGAAGCCGATCTCCCGCCATCGAGGACTACCGGCGAGAAAGTTATAAAAAGGATGCCTGGTCGGCCACGGCCGAGGCAGTCACGTTCTTCAGAAAAGGAAAACTGACCGAGGCGATTGAGGTCCTCCGGCCCTGGGTCCTGTCCGATGCGACAGGTCCCAAAGCGGAGGAATTGCATCCATGGGCACCGGACAAGATTTGTTCGCTGTACTTTCTACTAGAAAGTGTCCTCGCAAACCAGCAAAACAGGCAAGACGATCAGGTCGATGCGATGGTGAGGGCAGCACGCTTCGATCGGTTTGACCGAGGCGAAGTGCAACAGCTTTCGCATTTGATTGAGTCAGGCGTCGAAGTGGAAGGTTTCGAATCGCTTGTCGATGAGTGCTACCAGGCCTTTCGAATGTACTTTTTTGAGCTGTACCGTCTGCTGGATGCCGGAGACGAAATGCGCGTAAGCGCGAGCACGAAAGTGCATGAAGAGATCGCGTTGATCGAAGATCAGTTCGCGTCGATCTACAAGCGAGGAAAGTGCACTTTGGCCAAAGTGATTGAGCATCGTGAACTCTCCGTACGCTACCAGCCGAACAATGCGGAGTATCTCCATCGTCTGGCATCGGACTATTGCGAGGATTCCCAAATTGATCGGGCAATTAAAACTGAAGAACGAGTTCTCGAAATAAAGCCTGACTGGGATGCGGCAATTCAGCAACTTGACGAGTACCGTGCAGTCCTCGACGAATAATCCCTGAAGCTTCACGACGGCTCACTTCTTCACTTCCGCTCTAGCGAATGAGGGCACTCGCGGTCGGTGCTGTTCGTCAGTATTTGAGAGAGGGCGGAACTCCCGCTGGCTTCGGCGACCATCGCTTCAATTGAGCCGAGGCACCGATTCCTCTTCCTGTTCTGGGAAAACAGAAAAGCTTCAGGGATGAAAGGCCCGATCATCATTGGCGGTCTCCTTTCTCGAAAATCCCTGGAATTTGTTGGAATCAACGCAGCGAACTTTCGCATTGGTAATGGCGTTTGGCCGAAGCCGGGTTAGCGAAGACGTTTCGTTGATCTCAGGCATGTCTCAACGTCGCTCGATATCAGCGAGCTGGTCGGTTCCGTGATATCAGAGCAAACTTCCCGCCGACCGACACCAAAACGAAAGAGAAAATGCCATGAAACGATTTGCACTCTTCGCAAATGCGCTGCACATCGTCCTGCTCATGACTCTGTTGGCACCATCGTCATTTGCCGGCAAGCCGAAGGATGCAGGTGGGGGTAACGGCGGCGGAGGCAGCGATGGTGGTGGAGGCGATCCGCCACCCGTGACGGTTTCGTTCCATTACGAAGTCACTTGGCTTGCTGCGACCGATGATTATTCAGTGAAGTCCGAACTCACATTGATCGACTGCAATAACCATGGAGTCATGGTGGGGTATCGAGCAGTTGGCACGGTGTTTGATCCCACGGGTTTCATCGCAACCAAGCAGGGAGTGATTGAGGCCGAGGAGTACATCGGTGGATTTACAGCTTTACCTGAAGGCTACCCATTGGTAATGGTTGTGTCGATAAACGATGCGGGGCAGTTACTCTGCATGGCCCGAGAGGGAGCAATAGCCGACGGCAATTTCCGCCTTTACCGCTTCACTCCTCCTCTCGAGAATCCAGATGGCAGCATCGCGCCAGCAGCACTCGAATATCTCCCGGAGTCCGGAAACTACGCCGGGGCTCATCTCCTGGAGAATGGAGATGTTGTCTATGTTTCCGCCTTAACTGGGGAATCCGTTTGTTTTCCAAGCGACGGCTCGCAAGCTCTGACATCTTTTTTTCCGACGGCTGTGGAGGATGTCAGTCAATTGGGGCAGTTCATCGTCAACGATGATTCGGGTTGCTACCTCTACGAAAGTCTGGGCGGCGGAGATTTCCAGCTTGAACACTACTTTTCACGCTTCGCGGCAAATTGTCTGAATGATCTCGGAGAAATTGGTGCGAGAGCGACAGGAGGCCGATTTGCTCTCGATGCCTATCGTCTAAACGGACCAGATGGAGAGAAACGAGTCGCTGACGAAGCTAACTGCGAAGCGATCAATTCGTTCGGAGATATCGCTGGAACTCTCAAGTTGCAACATGTAGGGTATTTCCCTTACATCGATACGCTAGATTACGGCTTCTTAGATCTGGACAATCTTGTTGTAGGAGAAAGGGAAAAGTGGAATGCCGCTTTGTCCCTGAACAGACTTGCCAGGTACAACCTGGCGATCACGGAGCGTGTTGATTTGGAGATCGACGGGCAAACGGTTTCCGCCCCAATCATCTGTGGCTCGACTACCGTTCAGGGGCTCATTGGGGGCGAGTTACCCCTTGTCTACGAGACTTTCATTCTGAATCCAGTGCCATAACCGTTTGCATCCCAAGACGGTCAGGCAAGCCGAACGCGACCGGGGACAGAGCACCTGGCGCGACTGGGGACAGAGCACAGCAGCGGCGCGACCGGGATCTTGCGATGGTCGAAGTTCTTGCCGGTGAGCGTGTCTTCACCGAGCCGATCAGGCTCCACGTGATCTGATGCGGCCTACCGATTTGCCGCGGGTCGATGCTGCGCCTTGGGTTCGTTCGAACGCGAACAAAGGGCCGGGCCGTTGGCCCTACCGGTTCCTGGGTGTTCCGTTTTTCCCGGCCCTGCCGAGCCGGGCTACGCAAACGCTTGGGGCGTTGCCCCGTCGGGATGCAAAATAGACGGACAAACGTCTTTTAGGAAGGTGCTCTGTCCCTGTGAGTGCCTTTCATCGGAAAAACCAACACTTCGGGACGGAAGAGAGCGGGAAGCGTTGACGAGAGGGGTGTCAATCGGGGTGGGAACTGAATCGCCTGGGAATGGCACTCCGGTCATTGTGACCGCGAGAGTGGCTCCCAGCGGACCTTGATACCGGGACGCAACCGACGCAACTCTTCGGCTCCTTCGGCAGTGACCTTGCAGCGTCGAAGGACGACGTTTTTGAGCCGTGGAAGTGCGGCCAAGTAATCAATCGAATCGTCGGAGACTCGGGTGCGCGTCAGGTCCAGATACTGGACCGCGGGCATCGGGCCGAGCGACTGGAGGCTGTGGTCGTTCAGACGCGTGCGGTGAAACGACAGCCACTCGAGCGTTGGCGACGCTGACGTGTTCAGCGTGTCACCGATGGGTGTTTCAGAGATTCCCAGGCTTTGCATGGGCAACGCGAGCAGTCTCGCTGCATCCTTCTCGCTGATCCGCACATGGACCACCAGTTTCTCGATCGACGGATTGCGGCCGATGATCGCGAGCAATTCGTCGGTCTCGGAAGTACTCAACGCGTCATTGTAAAGACGGATGTACGTCGGGTAGCCCTTGAACTCCGGCGCATATCGGGAGAGGAAGTGATCGCTTGGCGTCTCCAGGTCCACCACGAACCCCAATCGATCGAGTCTTTCCACATCCCGACCGATTTGCTGGTAGCGATTGATTCGACCGCGGGCGACCATCAAGCCGATGGCGGCCACGGCCACCGACAACAAGAGCACGCGCGTCGAGAATCTCAGTCGTTGCATCGCGAATCGGAATCGGTTGAGCCCGCCTAAAGGACCAACCGACATTGTAGAATTGACGTCCGGTTGCCACGGGCGCAAAGAAAAAGCCCGCACTTTTGCGGGCTCTTTCGGGGAGCGGAGGACACGGGACTCGAACCCGCAACCGCTTGCGCGGCAACTGATTTCGAATCAGTCTGCTAGCCAATTCGCATATCCTCCTGGCACCATGCGACCGGCCAAATGCTCGGCCGCCGCATGAAGGATAGAGTGTAAATCACAGCCCGGGTTCGCGGCAATGGGCCCGGCGAGTTAGATCGACCTCAAATTCTCGCTCTTCGCCCCGATTCTCGACAGCACCCGAGTCCCGTCGACGTCGCGCTTTGTGCCCACCGTGTGTGCGCGTGCACCGGGGCCCATTCAATCCGATGACATCAGCCAGCGGTAATTCCAGACCGGGTTGCCGCACACGTCGCATTTTTCGCCGTTGTCCAGGACGTCGCCGTGACAGGCTTGGCAGTCCATGATGCCCGGCAACCAGAAGGCTTGCCGCTTTCGTTTGGAATCCGCGTCGTCGGTCTGGTCGAAAGCGATCGAAACGACGATCTGCACCGCCAGCGGCATCAGTTGAAACAGAACCAGGGGACACCGACTGGTGTTGGGGTACACCTTTCCCAACGATTGAAGCAGCCGCCGCCGACGATCGTCACTGTTGCCGGCGCGGTAAGCGGCCAGGCGTTTTCGAACGGAATCGTTCTGGATGTTCCGGCCCAGACGCAATTCGCCCAGCCACAGACAGCCCCATTCCTGATCGTCCAAATAGCCACAGCTTTCGGCATGGAGCACCGCTTCGGCCACCTGCCAAATCTCGATCTCGGCCTTGGCCCGATCTTCGTTCCCGTCCGTCGAAAGCGGGATGCTCATCGAGTCCATTCCGAAACTGACGACGACATCCTGGTCGACACGCTGGACCAGTTCCTTCCGCGTCGTGTTCAAACCGCTGGCAAGGCTGTCGACGATCTTGCGGCCCTGCCGAGAATCGTAGCGCTCGTCAAAAAGCTTTGCCGCGCGCTCCCGCCGTTTGGGGTGATGAAGCACTTTCATCGTGGCATTCCTCCGGTAGCAGTCGGCAGGAACCCTAGCAAAGCCACGTCGCACGAACAAACAAATTCCCCGGCGGAGAATCTAAGGGCTCTCCGCATGCCGTTCCTGGGAGTGTGGGGAGCTTCAGTCGCCGCCGAAGAAGGCTCGATTCGAATGGTCGCTCGCCTAAATCGACGGCGGTCCGCGCCTCGTTTGGCGAATACGTGCTGATCGATGCGTCCGTTGACGAGCCATCAAATGCGACCGTCGAACGATTGCCGTGTTCGGGCAGCGTGCGGCGAACGGATCAGTGGGTGTGGTACACCTTGAAGCCGTATTCCTTGAACCACTTTTCCCACTTGACCGCTTCCTCGTGGGTTTTGACGGGCAATTGTCGTTCTTTTTCGCAGCGGTACTTCAAATCAATGTGTCCGTCGTGGCCGCTGGATTGAACTTCGCATTTCAGCTTTTTCAGCGTCTCGGCAATGGTTTTGGCCTTGTCGGTATCGTGAATGTGCTTGGCTTTCCATTCTTTGCACTGATAGTGCACGACTTCGGCTGCTGAGATAGCGGGGGGATTAGCGAGCGACAGTGCGGCACCGGCCAAAACGATCAGGAGCAATTGGGCTCGGATCATGGGTGGGAGTCCATGGGGTAATGCGATTGGGGGTTCGAAGCTCGGGGCCGACATCCGTGGCCGCCGGGCGACTGAGGGTCCTGATATCGGACATCGCAGGCCCGGGTCAAGAGACTTGTCCGACGCTCGCCTTGTCAAACCAGGGTCGCCCCTCGACAATCGCCCCCTTCACGAGCCCGATGATTCAGCCCGCCCAGCCAGGGGCGGCGGTCCCCTCCGACGACAGATATGAACCAATCTTCCAATTCAGCCGGCACCTCGTCCGCAGCCACCGGCGACGACGCGTTGACCGATCCGCGAGCGGCACGGCGAGAAAAACTGCGTCAGATCGAAGCGATGGGGATCGACCCCTTCGGATCTCGTTTCGATGACCGCACGCTGATCGCCGATTGCCGCCGCCAGGCGTCCGAAATCAAGTTCAAAACCAACGACGGTGAACTGCTGGCGCTGCCAGATTTCGATGCCGAGGTGGATTACCGTCAATGGAAAGCCGATCATGGCCCCGGTGAGGAGATCGGACCGACGGTTCGAGTCGCCGGGCGGATCATGCTGTCTCGACCCACCGGCAAGCTGATTTTCTTGAACATCAAGGATTGGACCGGCTCGATCCAAATCTTCGTCGGAAAAAAACAGGTCGGGGACGACGATTTCTCGCTTGCGAAGCTGTTTGACCTGGGCGACCTGGTTGGCGCCGAAGGACGGTTGGGACGCACCAACACCGGAGAACTGACGGTGTTCGCGGAGAAACTGTTCTTCCACACCAAAATGCTGGAGCCGCCGCCGGAGAAGCACGCCGGTTTGACCAACGCGGACCTGAGACAGCGGATGCGGTACGCCGACTTGGCTTTCAACGACGGGCCACTGGAAACATTTCTGAATCGCACGCGGATCATCAAGTCGATTCGCGAAACCTTGGACTCAGATGGGTTCTGCGAAGTCGAAGGCCCCACCCTGCACACCGTTGCCGGTGGCGCTGCCGCCCGCCCCTTCGAAACACATCACAACGCCCTGGACATGCCGCTGACCATGCGGATCGCCTTGGAACTGCACCTGAAGCGGTTGATGGTGGGGGGCATGGAACGCGTTTACGAATTGGGGCGTGTGTATCGCAACGAGGGCTTGAGCCCGCGACACAATCCGGAATTCACGATGCTGGAAGCCTACCAGGCCTACGGTGACTACGGTTCGATGATGGATTTGACCGAGCGAATCATTTGCAACGCGATCGAATCGATCGGAGGCGGATACGAGCGGGAGTACGGCGGGCAGACCATCGATTTCACGCCACCGTTCAAGCGAGCGACCTACGCGGAACTGTTCCAACAGGCGACGGGGATCGACTCCGGCGACGAGGCCTCCGTGAAGGCCTACGCGCTAAAGCTAGGGTTGGAGATTGAGGGAAAGCATCCGGATGTCATTCGCAACGAAATCTTTGAAGAGAAGGTCGAAGACACACTGACCGGACCGATCTTCGTCATCGACTACCCCGCCAGCATCTGCCCGCTGACCAAACGCAAGCAGGGCAACCCGGACATCGCCGAGCGGTTTGAACTGTTCATCTGCGGAATGGAATTGGCCAATGCGTACACCGAACTGAACGATCCAGATCTGCAGCAGAAACTTTTTGAGACGCAGCTGGAAGGACTGGACGATGAAGAATCGATGGCCAAGATGGACCACGACTTCATCCGAGCGCTTCGTCACGCGATGCCACCGGCTGGCGGTTTGGGCGTCGGGATCGATCGCCTGGTGATGATTCTGACCGGGCAAAAATCGATCCGGGACGTGATCCTGTTCCCGGTGCTTCGCCCGGAGAGCTGAGTCTCCGCTGCCAGCCCGCGTGACGTGGTACGGAGAAGTTACGCAAACACTTCGGCCGGCTCGAATTCCTCGCCGACAATGGGAGCCGGATCGGTTTCCAGCCAGTTTCGAAGCACCGCCGCGTAAACCCGGCGGAAATCGGTGTGGTGCTTCAGGTCACCGTCCTGCAGGTCGGTCAGGCTGGGATGACCGCCGATCAAACCTGGCTTCAGGCCACCGCCGCACAGGAACATGGGCCCGGCAGCGCCGTGATCGGTGCCTTCGCTGGCATTCTCGGCGACGCGTCTTCCGAACTCGCTGAAAGTCATCACGCACACGCGATCGTGATGATCGTGTTGTTGCAGGTCGCGGATGAACGCGTTGACGGCGTCACTCCATTGCCGCAACAAGATGGCGTGCGTGTCGCGTTGTTGGGCGTGCGTATCGAATCCGTCCAGCTGCACGTAGTAGACCCGTGTCGTCAAACCGCTATCGATCAGCTGGGCCACGATGCGAAGCTTTTCCGCCAGCTCCGATTCCGGGTAGGCGATGTCAGAACGATAGCCCCTGGCAGCTTTGCGAACGCGGTCACTTGCCGCCAACGCGCTCTCGGTGTTGGACTGGACAAAGCCCAGCAAGCTGTCGGCCGAGTCGTCGATCGAGGAGGTTTCTCGGAGCAGTTGAGAAAGCGATCCCGTCGGGTCGCCGCGCAGCTGAAACTCTTCTAACCGTTGGACCGTCGGGACGGGAATGTTTCGCGACGCGAGCGCGAAAGGTTGTTGTCCCCGTCCAAGGTGCATTGCGGGGACGTCACCGCCGGATCGCCCCGCAGCCGTTTCCAGGTAGCGGCCCAACCAGCCTTCGGTACGGGATTCCGTTTTACGCCGACAGGTGTGCCAGATGTCCATCGACTCGAAATGGGAACGATTCGGATGCTCGTATCCCACGCCCTGGATGATCGAGGCCATCGCGTCGTCGATCAATTCCGCAATGCCCGTCAGGGAGGGATGCAACGCCAGTGAGTCATCCAGCCGCAACGCATCGGCGGACCCGATCCGCAGTTTCGGACGGGACCTTTGGTAGGCTTCGTCCGCGTAAGGAATCACCGTGTTCAATCCGTCATTTCCTCCGGTCAACTGGACCACCACCAAAATGCGTTCTCCCGCTGGCGGAACACTATCGGCAGCCTGGCAGAGAGCGGCCGGGACGACGCTGCCGATACCCATGGCAAGCGATCCGCCGACGGAACACTTGATGAAATCACGCCGGTCAAGCAGAGAGGGATGTGACATGGATCCGAATCCGAAAGGGTGGAATGTCCGGTGGAACGATCGGCAAGGTTCGTCAACCGAGTTGGCATTCGGGGAGCGAGACAAATTGGTGCAGCAAATCGCGGAATCCGCCATCCTCCGCGCTGTTGCCGCTGGCGAAAGATTGCAACAGTCGGGAACGGACGGGGGATGGCAGGGGATGTGGCAGCAGGCGAGTTTCCCATTGCTGCAGCGCCTGCTGCGGTGTTTCGATTCCCTGGTCGCCCAGGTATTCCTGCAACGAGTTTCCGGCGAAGGCTGTGTTGGAATCGTTCAGGACTTGTTGAAACAGGTTCGCCCGGCCGAGCAAGGTGGACGAATTGATCCACGCGCGGCCCCCGTCCCAGCCTTTGACATTGGGCGGATAGAACAGGCCCTGGCCGATGTCGCGGAGACCCCGGGCAAGCAACTCGGTGTTGGTGGTTCCTTGCAGGCTGCGAAGTGTTCCGACGAGCGATTCGACCGGCGACTTGATTTTGCGGCCGACCGAAAGCGAGGAGAAAAACAGATTGCTGCTGAACAGTTTTTGCAACACCGGGGCGATGTCGTATCCTCGGTCACGAAAGGTTTCTGCCAGCGGCATCAACAATTTATCCGGGGGAGCCGGTTCGTCGCAGACAAAGAATCGGAACCACTTTCGGCACAGGAACAACGGCATCGAGGGCTGGTCGATCACGATCTCGACCGCGGCTTCGCCGTCAAAGGCTCCCTCCTTCCCAAGCAACCGTTTCACGCCGTTGTCATGCTGATAGCGGTTTTTTCGAAACCGGTCGTTCTTGATTTCCCAGCCGGTAAAGCAGCGTGCCAATTCCTGCACGTCTTGTTCGCTGTAATGGCCTTCGCCCAAACAAAACAATTCCATCAACTCACGCGCGAAGTTCTCGTTCGGATGTGCTTTGCGGTTGGAAGCCGAATCCAGGTAGATCAGCATCGCCGGATCTTTCGCAATCGCCTGCACCAGTTCGGAGAAGTTCCCCAAGGCCTGCTGTCGCAGCAATCGGTTCTGCTGCCACATCATGGACGCATCTTTCACTTTGTCCGCACCGGTTGCGAAGTGCCCGTGCCAAAACAACGTGGCCTTTTCCAACAGTTGGGTCGGAGTCAGCAACAGCCGATACACCCAAGCGGCGGACAACGTCATGGGATCGCCGCCAGCGAGCACCGTTTTGGCCAGCGCATCTGCGACGGTACGGAACTCGGACGTTTCCTGATTCTGTGCGACCAGTTGGGCGACGGCTTCGGCCGGATCCAGCTGCGCGGCCCGGTCCAGCTGGGACACGTCGGCGCCGAATCCCGCGCGGCGGTACAGATGCGCCGCCCCGCGGCGGTCCCATGGTTGATCCGCTGACGGCTGAAACGGCTGCCAGGCCCACTGTGGATCGACCGATTCAAGTGAGTTCATTGCGTTTTACTCCTGGGATTCAGAATCCACTCGGACGGCAGCCGACAATCGAAGCTGGTCATCGTCAACGATCAATGACACCCTCGCGTCTCGAAGCAGAGACACCAAATCCAGCAACGTCCCGATCTCCGCTTCGGCCTGGGCGGGGGCGTGTCCCTTTTCGAGCATGTTTTGAGCGACGAGCTGAGCACGGTTTTGTTCCAAAACCCGTTTGAGCGTTTCTCCATTCAGAATCGCTGCGGTGTTTGCATCGCTTTCGACCGCGACCGGTGCCGGAGGCTCAACCGTTTGCACCAAGCGATGCGCCAATTCGGTTGTGCTGGAAAGCACCAACGTGGGGCCAGCAAATCCAAGCGTCGGTGAGAAATTGAAGTTGATCGGCGCTTCGGTACTCTCTTCCTGGCCGACTTGCGGGACATAGGTGGCGGTGATCAGCGTCGCCGAATCAAGCTGAACGCTGCCCAAGTCAAACTGTGGTTGTCCATCCATCGCACCGACAACGTTCAAAAACCCGATGAAGCTTTGGAACACGCGACGAAACTCCGGCCGTGTCCGTTCGGGATCCTTCATTTGGAATTTCAGTGCGAACGCCGGCAACTTGATCGCGGGCTGTGGCTGGCGGTGCTGAAAATCTTGCACCGTCACCACCAGCTGGATGTCCGGCCGTAGCGATCCCAGGATGTCTTCGCCGAAATCGCGGCCCGAGAAGAAAGTGGTCAGCTGTGTATCCGCTTTGGCCAGTCCCTCGTTCGCCTTCTCCGTCATCAGGTCCCCGGAGCGCAACCACATTTGGGAAAGATCGCGATGCAGGCTGGCGGCGAACAATCGGTCGGGAGGATGCAGCAACGGTGGCGCGACGTCGGATTGCGTTCCAAAGAAGTATTCTCGGCCGGTTTGCCACTGGCGACGATGCGGTGACGTCGCGTTGACAGCCACCCCGTCTTGATCCACGTTGATCGTCGCCACGGCAAACGGAGTGTGTTGCAATTCACTCAAAATGCCTCCGGCGAGGACTTCGGCCAAGGGGTTATCCGTTTTGCCCTCGTATAAGCGCGGCGCAATGCCGGCATCGCGAAAAGCTTGGACGTCGACCCAGCCCCAGGCGGAGACGTCGGCGATGCTCGCGCATGCTTGCCGGAATTTCGGCGACGACGCCAGGTTGTCATCTCCGCCGTCGAGGTACTGGTCCAGAATCCGTTTCCCCAATTCGGACTTGTTGGTGACGAGCAACCAGTCGTCCAGCTGAGCCATTTTCAGGTTGGCGTTGATCGCCTGGGCCGTGATTCCGCGGTACTGTCCCTGTTCCAGCGGTCCGATACGGCCCGTCGTCATCTGAGCCAACCCCAGCACGAAGCCTCGAAAGCGTTCCAACGTTGCCGAATTGTCGGCGCGGATCAGCAGCGCAACGCCTTCGGTCGAACGATCCAGCGCGAAATGAATCCCGCCGGAGGTCAAGCCGGACAGGGCGTCCCGCCAGGGCATTCCCAGGCTGGCTTCGAATGCGGCCACGGCATCGGAAAGCTTTCCAAAACCTTCGGATTCCCGCAGTGCACCGTAAGCCGGTAGGGCCTCGACGCGTTGACGCAGGGGATGGTCCAACAATTCGGTTGCGGTCGCGCTCAGGTCGGGGATCTGCGCGTACGCGACGACCGTGGGTGGCAGCAGTTGCGCGGCTTCAGGGATGGTCCGCGGTTCGGATTCCGCAGCCGCCACAGAAGTTGCCAACAGCAGTCCGAGCGGAAAAACAAATCCACAAGCCAACCACGAAGATTTCATGTTGAGATTCCTGGGGAAAACAGGCACGTGCCGGCACCATTCGTTTTAACAAGAGTTTCGTGGCGAGCGGCCCGATCTTGCTGATCAAAACGGGAAGATTTTTGCAACGATCGACGCGGGTGCCAGATGGTCACTTCAGCGAGGCGTCGGGAAACGGTTTTGCGGCAGGCTGCGGCGGGCCACCGCGAACCGAAAACGGCTAGACTGATTTCCTTCGTCATCCCGGGCAGCGGCGCTCGGGATACTCGTTCCGTCATGGACCGCAGTCGCGGAGCGGTTGTTTCAGCTGAGGTGGTCGCTTGCAGCCACAATTTGGGATTGAACCCGATTTGACCGTCGAGGAGTTCATTGACATCCTGCGTCGATCGACGCTGGATCAAAGACGTCCTGTCGACGACGTGGGCCGGATGGCACGGATGCTTCGGGCGGCCGATGTCATCGCAACGGCGCGACGCGACGACGGGAAATTGATTGGGATTGCCCGGGCGATTAGTGATCGAGCCTACTGCACGTATCTCTCGGACTTAGCGGTGGACGTGCAGCACCAGCGTCAAGGCATTGGCGGGCAGTTAGTGGACCTGGTCCACCGGGAGGCCGGTTTGGAGACGACGCTGATTCTGTTGGCGGCGCCCGCCTCGGTCGGCTACTATCCAAAGATCGGGATGGAGGCACACCAGTCGTGCTGGATTCGGCGTCCCGTTGATCCGATCACCAATGGCAATGAACAACGGGAGCAAGGCGTCGATGGATGAGTCAACGTTTTGGGCGATCATCGAAAGTGCCGGATCGCCGGACCGGTGTTCGCCCGATGAGCAGTGTGAGCGGATCACCGAAGCGCTCGCGTCGCTGTCGCAGTCGGAATTGGTGGGTTTCGAAAACCGACGAAATGAGTTGCTGCATCGCGCCTACACGTGGCCGATGATCAAAGCCTGTTTCGTGGTGCTCAGCTATGTTTCCGACGACGTCTTCGAAGACTTTCGGCACTGGCTGATCCTGAACGGCCGGGAGCGATTCGAAGCGGCCGTGAAGGATCCGGATTCGATGGCGGACTTTATTGACGTGGAAGATCCCGCCGAAGAGATCTCGGGAGAGCCCTTGCTGTTCGTCGTGGACAATGCGTGGCACGGCGACATCGAGGAGATCGAGGAACAGGTTGAGTTTCCAGAGCCGCCCGATATTTCGGATGATTGGCCGCCGAAGGAGACATTGCAGGCCGAGTTTCCAAAGCTGTTTGAAGGCTTCTGGGACGAGGACCGCATCAGCGAAATCCACGGCGACTGAATCCTGCGTCGCCCTTCGGAGGCCGATCACTCTTCCGTCGGCTCCTACCGGCGGCAGGGTTCGCTTTACGACTGGCGTCAAGGACGGTCGAGCGCACTTGCGGTACCTGACAACACCGGAGATTCGGTGCGGTTCGGTTCAAACCAGCCGGCAAAGCACAACGCGATGACCAGCAGGCCGGCGGGAATGCACCAGGCGGCGAACCAGTGCAGTTTTTCCTGTCGGCTCCAACCGATCAGCCACTTGAGTGCCACAATCCCGACCAGGAATGAAACCAGGGCCCCGGCAACCAGCTCCAGGGGGCCCTCGTCAAGCGGTTGCCCCAGTTGGATCTGTTCGACCACGTCCTTGATTGCGAGCAACGTCGCGCCGCCAATCGCGGGAATCGCCAGCAAGAATGAAAACGTCACCGCATCGTCGGTTTTCAGACCCATCAGGCGGCCGCCCAAGATGGTTGACCCGCTGCGGCTGATCCCGGGCAGAATGGCGAATGCTTGAAAGCAGCCCACCAGGAAGGCCCCCAGAAGCGACAGATTCCGGTATTCCTTGTCCCGCTGCGACAGTTTTCCCAGCAGGATCAGCATGCAACCGGTGACAATCAGCATCGCGCCGGCCAGCAACGGATTCTTCAGGATCCAGGCGAATTGGGCCTTGATGGTCAAACCGATCACGGCCGCCGGCAGGGTCCCAACGATCAGCAACGGAATGACCCGGCGATCGCTGCTGAGTAAATCCAGAATCCTTCGCCAAAAGACGACCAGAATCGAACCCAGGGTCCCGGTGTGAAGAATGATTTCCAACGTCGGCGATTCGCTCGGCAGTGTGCCGGTGATTTGATTCATCAACGCGCCCAGAATCACCAGGTGGCCGGACGAACTGATCGGAAGGAATTCGGCGATTCCTTGGACCACGGCCAGAATGATGGTCTCGATCACGCAACTGAATCCATTGGGTAGTCAAAAAACGCGAGGCGACGGTTCTCGAAACGGTGTGTCGCGATCACACTGTCGCCGCAGTATTCATCGCAGTCGCGGGCAAAGGAACCACGCATGATGTCACCGGAGAATCAGAATACCTTGCAGGAGCGAGTCGATCGGAATATCGGGGATGTATCGGATCCGTCACCGTCGGATCGTCCTGGCATTTCGCAGGATTTGATCAACGCGCTGAGAGGATTCCTGATGGGTGCCGCCGACACCGTCCCGGGAATCAGCGGCGGGACCGTTGCCCTGATCCTCGGACATTACCAACGTTTGGTGACTGCCATCAGTCGTTTCGACCACCGATTTTTGGCGATGGTCCGGCAGGGACAATGGCAAACCGCTTGGCGACAAATCGATGGGCGGTTTTTGATGGCGCTGGCGATCGGGATGGCAACCGGGATTTTAGCCTTGGCCGGATTGATGCATTGGCTGCTGGATCATCGGTTGTCGGAGACGTACGCCGTCTTCTTTGGATTGATCTTGGCCAGTGTTTGGATCGTGCGGCGTTATGTGGTCCGTTGGCGAATGTCCTGCGTCGTCACCTGCGCTTTGGCGGTCGTGGCGGCCATCGCAATCGGGCGTCTGTCACCGGCTTCGGCCGATCCATCCCTTCCCTACCTGTTTGTTTCCGGCGCGGTGGCGATCTGTGCCATGATTCTGCCGGGAATCAGCGGCGCATTCGTCCTGCTTCTGTTCGGGGTCTACCATCCGATCACGGGAATGATCAAGGACATGGTCAAGATGGATACGGATCTGTCCCGTCTGGTGCAGATGGGCGTTTTCGCTTTCGGCTGTCTGTTCGGGCTGCTGGCGTTTTCGCGATTGCTGCGTTGGCTGTTGGAGCGACATCAGAGTGTCACGATGGCGGCATTGATCGGATTGATGCTCGGCAGCCTGATCAAACTGTGGCCGCTGCAGGTTCCCACGGCGGAGACCGCCAATCTGGATGCCAAGGAACGCGTGATGGAATTGGTTTCGCCGGCTCATTGGCAGGGCAGCCTGGTGATGCCGGCGGTCCTGATCGTGATGTCGGCCGCGTTGGTGCTGATGCTTGAACGCGTGGCCGGGTCGATTGCTGACGACGAACCGTAGAGGATGAACAGCACCCTCAGTGCCCGCGGATCCGGCGGTTGAAAATGTCGGGGTCAAATGGGTTGTTGACCTTGGGCATTCGTCGAACGTTCTTGGCGGCCGTCGCTTCGCTCGGCTCGCTGGCGTCGGATTTGATCGCTCCGCGTAACTGTGGTGCCGGAATCGTGTCGGGGGACTCGCCGTCCAATTCCTCAGAAACCCGGTGCAGCTCCGGAGGCGGCGACGGCGCCAGCGCTGAATCCGCAGACGGAAAATCCGGATCGTTCGTCGTTTCGTCCGGTCTTCGCAGGGTGCTCAGCCAGCCGTCCAGGTTTTCCATCATCGGCGAGGCGGAATCGCCAAACGATTTGCGTCTTCCACCGTGTTGGTCCATGGCCCGCGTTCGCAGCAAACTTTCCATCGGCCGGTCCAAGTCAACAAACTTCATGACCGATCGCAGATTGTCTTCCGCGACCCGTTTCGGAGCCCAGCTTGACGTGATCGCCGCGTGCAAAGGGAAGTCACCGACTCCCTTTGCGGACCGAGCGTGGCATCCGGCGCAGCGATTGGTCAACATCGGTTGAATCCGAGTGACGAATTGGTTGAACGAGTCTTCGTCGATGGACGGTTCGGGCTCCTCGGGAACCGACGGCATGCTGGATTCCTCGTGGGAAACTTGGCGTACCGACGTCTTTTGCCATTGATTCCAGCGATCTTGCTGGTCCGAGGTGTCCGATTCCGTGATGCTCTTCAAACGCCGAGCCACCTGTCGGATCAACTGTTGGGTTTCGGGATCGGAAGGGGCCAGCGATTTTGCCAACAAGACGTCTTCGGCTGCTTGGCGGATCAGCCCGTATCGCAGACACCAACGCGCATCCGCTTGGATTTGCGAAGCATCCCCGGTCAGGCGGTTGTTGCGGCGGTACTCATGAAGCTCCAGAATCGAAGCACCGGTGCATGCCACCTGGTCTTCCGAGAGCTGAATCGCTGAGCCGTCTTTTCGGGTCAGGTAGATCACCTGGCCGACTTTGGTCGCTTGGCCGAATAGGACGTTGCCGTTGTGCAACAGGACGCAGGGACCATCGACCACTTCGGTCAATGACGATCGATCGTCAGCGCGGGCGGCAGTGACAAGAAAGGCTGCCTGCAGCAATCCCATCACAGCCAGCCATCGTTTCAAGCGATGGCGGCGATTCGGTGGTGATTGGCGCGAGGGTGGAGGTGTGGACTGCATGAGACGCGAACTAGCAAATGCGACTGCCTCGGGTCAAGGTGACCCTGTGGGACGTCCGTCCACCAAAACACCCCCCGGGTTCCAAGGCTCCCGCCTTTGGAACCGGCTGTCTGGCAGGCTCTGCCTGCCGTCGCAGTGTGGCGAGCGATTGGTGGTGGGCTGGCGGAGCCAGCCTGCAGTGCGTTCCCGGGCGGGAGCCCGGGAACGAGGTGCGGTGTTGGCACGCCCGAGACGAAGGAAAACGCAGGGCCGAGGGGTGACGGCAGCCCACCGGAACCGGACTTGTTGGAAACCCGATCGGATCGATAGCATTCAGCAGCGATGTGATCGGGCGAGGCGAAATCGGGGCTGACTACTCGTCATGGCCACTCGCTCACCGTTGGGGGAATCACAGGAACTCGGGAACTTGTCATGATCATCATCGCCCGACGCTACGGCCAGCTCGGAAATCGCCTGATACTGTTTGCCCATCTGATCGCCGCTGCGCGACACTATGGCGTGGAGTTGCGGAACCCTTGTTTCGGCCGGTACGCCACCTACTTCCCCAGCACACGGAATGACGTCTGGTGTCGCTACGACCGACACCTGGCTCGCGCGACCGCGCCGCTCGACGCGGATTTGGCGACCGCGGATCCGCCGCGTCAAGTGATTGGGCCGGCGACCCATTGGACCCGCTCCGCCCGTCGTGGTCTGGAAAGCCTATGTGAAGTCACCACCAAGACCGCGTATCTGGCGAAGCTGCGACGTTTCCCGGCTCACATTCTTCGCATTGCGCCGGGCGAGGAGTGTGACCCACTGGGGGATCGTTTCCGGCAGGCCGTGGGATCCGGTCGCCCCGTCCTGGTTCAGGGCTGGCGGTTTCGCAACGCATCGCTCTTGAGGCAACATCGCCAGCCCATCATCGATTTCTTTCAACCAGACCCGACCGATCGAGATGCCGTGGAGCGGCTGATTGAACGTGCCCGAGATCAATGCGACGTCCTGGTCGGAGTCCATGTCCGGCGCGGGGACTACGCGCGATTCATGGGCGGGCGCTATTACTACTCCGATGCCGATTACGCTCGCTGGATGCATGAAGTGGAAGAACAACTGCCGGGACGCAAGGTGCGGTTCCTGATTTGCACCAATGGTCAGATCCAATTGGATGCTTTTCGCGAACTTTCCTTCGAGCTCGGACCAGGATCGATGATGCAGGATCTGCATTCTTTGGCCCGCACGGATCTGTTGATCGGACCGCCCAGCACGTATACCCGTTGGGCATCGTTCTACGGAAACGTTTCGCTGCAATCGCTGGATCATCGGATGGCGAAGATCGATGCCGCCGTCGCGGTGGCGGAGCATCCGTTCGATGAGCCACCAACGCCGGTCCAGCACGTCAGCGATTCCTACCATTCGACACCAATCGCCAGAGCGTCTTGAAATGGGGCCAAGTGAACCGGAATGGCCCAAGGGACTGCCTCCCACGATGCTGGTCGGTGCCGGCGTTGTCGGATTGGCCATCGCGGACGATCACGTCAGTCGTTCGATCCCATTTTGTCTGGTGGACAAAAATGCCGCGGTCCTGAAGTCGGCGTCGCAGCGCTGGTCGCATCTGGATCTTTCGGTGCGTGACGTATCGATTGGCATTGATGGCTTGTCTGCGATTGTGGTTGGCGATGGCACCGGTGAACCGCCGGTGACGATGCCGATTGTCATCGAGTCGATTGCCGAGATCGATTCGGCCAAGCGGGACCTGTTTCGATCGCTGCACGAGGCCTTCGGCAGCGAGGTCGCGCTATGCAGCAACACGTCGACTCTCCGCATCGCCGAGATCGCTGGCGATGAACCGTTCGCCCGCCAGGTTTGCGGACTGCATTTCTTCATGCCGGTGCCGCAACGGCCGATGGTCGAGGTGGTGGTCAACGAACACACCGATTCCGCGGTGATCGATGCTGCGATCAAGCATGCCCGTCGGCTGGGCAAACGCGCGCTCAGGGTCGGTGACGGGTCAGGGTTCATCGTCAATCGAATGTTGTCGCCTTATCTCAATCAAGCGCTGGTGCTGTTGTGTCGTGGCGTCACGGCATCGCAGTTGGAACGGGCCGCGATGGTGTACGGAATGCCGATGTCACCGTTGGAGTTGATCGATTGGATCAGCACGCCGACGATGTATCACGCGGGGCGCGCCTACATGCGTGCGTTCCCAGGTCGCATCGATCCGTCTCCATTGATTCCGGCGATGGTCAAACGAAAGCGTTTCGGGCGACATTGTGGTCACGGCTTGTACGATTATCCGGGCGGAAGGCGTTCGGCCGAGTTGGCCCCCGAGACCAACAAGCTGATTGAGACCTATCGCGTCGCCGACGATGTGTTCACCGACGGTGACGTGTTGCGATTGCTGACACTGCCAATGTGGATCGAAGGCCAGAACGTCTTGCAGGAAAAGGTGGCCGATTCGCTTGAAACGGTCGACTTGGCGATGGTGGGGGGATTGGGGTTCTCGGGGCACACGTCCTGGTCGGCTTTCTTCGCTGAACTTGGCAGTCAAGACATCGAAGCGTCCATTGACAAGTGGCAGTCGACTTACCGATCGCTCTCGCGCGCGTGAGTGATCGGAGTGAAGCACAACCGCAAGAGTTCCAGTCGCAAAGGGACGACAGCCCCTTGCCGTCGGCGCTAGCCGACGGAAACGGCGAGGGAGCGTTAAATCAAAAGCCAACCAATTGTCATAGGTACCAGTGATCATGAGTTTCCCCCGTGGCGTGTTTGTCTACGGAACGCTCAAGCGTGGGCAATGCCGTGAACACGCCTGGCCGGCCGTACCACGTGACATCCGGCCGGCATGGATCCGGGCCCGATTGTTCGGACGCGCCGACTACCCGGCGATTACCGCCGGCGAAGACCGGGTCGTCGGGGAATTGTGGACGTTCGACGACGGGCAAATGGATTCCGTCTTGCGTGTGCTGGACCAGATTGAAGGGACGTCCGGGAATCAGCCACACGACCTTTATCACCGGCACGTGGTTCAGGTCAGCGGTTTGGATGATCACCCGTTGGGAGACGCGTACACGTACTTCTATAACAGCGATCCGGCCCGCGACGGGTTTCAGCCGGTTGCCGTCGCGAACGGTTGCAGCCGCTGGGACGGTTGACGCGTAACGCGGAAGCAACGCAGACGCGATGTGGCGGTCGTGTCGCCATCGGCTGGGGCGATATCGCACTCTTCAGAACCTTGCGTCCGTGAGGCGGATCGCGTGGCCGGTTCGCTCCCTCCGGCGATTCAATTTCGACTACAATCTGCCGTTTCATCGCCCACCAATGACAGGCACGATCCCAAGAAACCTCGCGACCGCACGAGAGCGACTGCTTGACTTGTGATCCCATTCCGCCGATTCGTGTTCCCTCCCACCCCAAAGGCCAGGTTGATGCAACCACCCGCGAAACAGAATCCCTCTCCGAACGGCAGCCGACGATCCTTCTTGAAAGCAGGGGCGGCCGGTGCCACGGCTGCCGCCGTCGCGATGCCACAGCGCGTTCAGGCGGCGCCGAAGGCGAACGAGAGGATGCGAATCGGTTTCATCGGTCCGGGCGGACGAGGCTTCGGTGCGCACGTCAAAACGCTCTGCAATCTG
The DNA here is from genome assembly GCF_008629675.1 of Roseiconus nitratireducens. Lineage (GTDB taxonomy): Bacteria > Planctomycetota > Planctomycetia > Pirellulales > Pirellulaceae > Stieleria > Stieleria nitratireducens. Next base: position 264,004 of record NZ_VWOX01000010.1, read on the forward strand.
CACGCGGAAGGTCGCAACATTGACCTGGTTGGCGTGGCGGAGGTCTATGAAACCCAGCGGGACAAGGTTGCCGATTTCATCAAGGAGAAAACCGGGACGGATCCGGCACGGTACGTTGACTACCGAGATATGATCGCCAAGGAAAACCTGGACGCGGTCTGCATCGGAACCCCTGACCACTGGCATCACAAGCAAACGGTCGACGCGCTGGCGGCGGGGTTGAACGTGTACTGCGAAAAGCCCATGACCAAGACCGTCGAGGAGGCTTTCGATGTCGAGTCAAAATGGCGCGAGTCGGGAAAGGTGATGCAGGTCGGTGTGCAGTCGACCAGCCTGCCGGTTTGGAATGAGATTCGCGCGTTGCTGCAAGACGGGGTGCTGGGCAAAGTGCTCGGATTCCAGACTGAGTACTTTCGCAACAGCAACGTCGGTCAGTGGCGGTACTACAAACTGGTACCCGACATGTCGCCCAAGAAGATCGATTGGGACCGCTGGCTGGGCAAGGGCGAGGGATTGGCTCCCGAGATGCCTTTCGATCGCGCCGTCTACAAACAATGGCGACGATTCTGGCCGTTCGGCAGCGGGATGTTTACGGATCTGTTCGTGCACCGCACGACGTCGATGTTGAAGGCCACGGGGTTGCGTATCCCGGGACGAGTCGTCGGCGCTGGGGGAATCTACTTGGAGTACGACGGACGGGACGTCCCGGACGTTGCCACCGTGGTCGCGGACTTCAACGAGGGTGTTCAAGGCCTGGTCACGGCGACGATGTGCAACCAGGAATCACGCGTCAACCAGCTGATTCGCGGGCATTACGGGACATTCGCTTTGGGCAACGGAGAAGGTTTCGACGGATTCGAGTTCATCCCGGAACGTCGTCAAGTCACCACCCAGGGCGATTCAGGCAGGCGGCGCTTCGAAGCGGAGACGATTGCGACCGAGCCGGTCAAGAACACGACGCACGCCCACTTTGCAAACTTCCTGGACGCCTGTGAGGCGGGCGATCCTTCGATGTGCAACAACCCGCCCGACCTGGGTGCCGCCGCGATGGCCGTGGTCAACCTGGGCGCGCAAAGCTATCGCAAGGGCCACGTCTATTTTGTTGACTCGGACTCTCGAGAGATTTCTACCACCGACCCCGGTTGGGCAAAGAAGTGGGAAGCCAAATCGGCGGCCCGCCAATCGCCGAACCATATCCCGGGATGGAATGCCGGAGAATTCGGCAGCCGATTGGACGAGCCGACTTACATGGACCAGGCAGGCCCCTGGATCGATGGCCAAGACCCGGCCGGTGCCTGAGCCGGTTCGGAAGATCTGTCTTTCGAGGGGGCGTTTCGGTCTGTGACCAATGCGCCCCGTCCCACGGATTGCGTCGCCGCGCAGCGTGTCCGCTGTCGATGTGTCACCCGCGGACTGTGATTCCCAGGTCGCGAAGCTTTTGACACAGGATCCGCTTGGCGTGGTCTTCCCCGTGGACCAGCACGACCTCGCCAGGCGGTGACGGCATTTCGGTGACGAACCTCAGCAGGTCAGCCTGGTCAGCGTGCGCCGAGTATCCGGAGATCGAATGCACGGCGGCGCGCACCGGATACACCGTACCGTCCAATCGTACCTTGTCATGGCCCGCCTGGATTTCGCGTCCCGGAGTGCCGTGGCCCTGGTAGCCGATGAACACCACGTCGGCTTTGGGGTCGGAGATGAAACGCTTCAAATAGTTCACGACCCGACCGCCGGTGCACATGCCGCTGCCGGCCACGACGATCGCCGGCAGGTCACTGCGTTCCAGGTAATCCAGGGTCGAACTGTGCTCCTCGTGATCCAGGATCGAGGTCAGGTTCTCAAACACCAACGGCTGGTCGTCATAACGCAGGACTTGCTGTGCCTCCTGGTCCCAGTAGGGTTGCAGTTCGTTGTAGATTTCGGTGAAGCGGCAGGCCAATGGCGAGTCGACAATCACGTCGACGCGTTTCATGATCCCGGCTTCCTGCTCGCTCTGGACGCGTTCAAAGATCATGTTCATCTCGAACAGCAATTCCTGTGTCCGTCCCAGGCTGAAGGCGGGAATGATGGTCACGCCTTTGTTTTCCAACGTCTTTCTCAGCACTCGTTCGAGCGTCTGTTGACGTTCGGCGCGTCCCTGATGGTGACGGTCTCCGTAGGTGGATTCCAGAACCAACAAATCGGCACGTTCGGGAGAGTCGGGAACCTTCATCAAGGGCGCGTGTGGGGCGCCCAAATCGCCGGAAAAGACCGCGCGTCGATCGTCGGCTTGAATTTCCACGTAGCAGGAGCCCAGGATGTGCCCGGCCGGCTGCAACCGAACCTGGACGTCATTTCCCAGGTCTGTCCACTGGTGGTAGGGCAGCGGTTTCAGCCTGGTTTGCAGCGTGTCCAGGAACGCTTCGATCATCCGGGTGTTTCGCGTGAATCCGATTTTCAATGCGTCTTCGATGGTCAACGGCAGCAGTTTGGCGGTCGGCTGCGTGCAGTAGATGGGGCCCTCGTAGCCGGCGGCCATCAGGTAGGGCAACCTCCCGACGTGGTCCAGGTGAACGTGGGTCAGCAACAGGCCGATGACGCCCGTCAACGGGAATTCGATTTCCAGGTCGGGATGCCGGTTGGCGTCGGAGCCTTGGAACAGACCACAATCGACCAGCACGGACTGGCCGGAGTCGAAAACCAATTGGTGGCACGAGCCGGTCACGCCCTGATGCCCGCCGTGATGACGCAATTCCATGATGTCTCCGCTAGCAATGTCCCAACGATGCCGACGGAATGATCCTGGTTTGCCAATGCCCCGGGCTGGGGCCGGTGGACAAAAGGCCCTTTCCACAGTCTGATAATCGGCCAAAACCGATGAAAACATTTCTTCGTTCGCCCTCAACTTAGATTGCCGCGATGGTTGCTTTCACCCCACCGATCTTTTCGACCAGCCGTCATGACATTGCCGGGCAATCCGTGGTCGAATTGGCCAAGTCCTTTGGGACGCCCCTGTATGTGTACGACCTGCTGACGATTCAGCAACGGATCGCGGACCTGCACGCGTTTGACGCGATTCGCTATGCCCAGAAGGCATGCAGCAACCTGGCCATTCTGGATCGCATGCGGCGTCAGGGGGTGGTGGTCGACGCGGTCAGCGCGGGTGAGATCCGTCGGGCCTTGGCCGCCGGCTACTCGGGCGGAGGCAAGGAGATCATCTACACCGCGGATATCTTTGACGCCGAATCGCTGGATCTGGTGCTGGAACACGATTTGGCGGTCAATTGCGGATCACCCGACATGATTTCGCAGTTGGGCCAGCGTCGCCCGGGGGCGGACGTCACGTTGCGGATCAATCCCGGTTTCGGACACGGGCACAGCCAGAAAACGAATACCGGTGGTGAACAGAGCAAGCACGGAATCTGGTTTTCGCAAATTGACGAGTGCTTGCGTCGCGCCGATCAGGACGGTGTGACCGTCACGGGGCTGCACATGCACATCGGCTCTGGCACCGATCTGGAACACCTCAGCCAGGTGTGTGAGGCGATGGAGCGTGCCGCGCTGGAGGTTGGGCGGACGATCAAGACGATCAGCGCCGGAGGCGGACTGCCGGTTCCCTACAGCGAAGCAGAAAGCTACGTCGATTTGGACAAGTATTACTCACTTTGGGATCAGACCCGTTGCCGGTTGAGCGACGCGTTTGGCCATCGCGTGGAATTGGAAATCGAACCGGGGCGATTCCTGTCGGCCGAGTCGGGATTCCTGATTGCCGAAGTTCGCAGCGTCAAGAAGATGGGGGATAACCTGTTCTTCCTGCTCAATGCGGGATTCAACGATCTGGCCAGACCGGTGATGTACGGTGCCCACCATCCGATTTCCGTTTGCCCCGCCGATGGATCCGACGCCGCCCAGCGGGAAAAGGTCCAAGCGGTGGTGGGGGGCCCGTTGTGTGAATCGGGCGACATCTTCACGCAACGCGAAGGCGGCTACGTCGACAAGCGAGAGCTGCCGATGTGTCGTGTCGGCGACTACGTGATCCTGGAAAACGCCGGGGCGTACGGTTTCGTCATGGCCAGCAATTACAACAGCAAGACGCGGGCGGCCGAAGTCATGATCGAGGACGGGCAGCCGAAGTTGATCCGACAGCGGGAAACCTTCGAAGACCTGGTTCGTGGCGAGATGATCCCGGATTGAACCGTGTTATGCCGATTGATTGCCGGGATGCCGACCCGGCAAACGCCTGCCCCAAGGCTCCCGACGGTCGCGTCTCGCGACCGGCCGCATGCAGTGCGGCTGTCGGTGACCGCGAAATCCGATGTCTGGGGGGAAAGCACCGCCAGAGCCCGCAGAATCCCCTTGGGAAACCGGACGCCGAAGGCTATACATAGGGGATGGATGCCGGCCTTCCCGCGTCGCGGAAAGTCTGCCGAGGGGAAGCGGGCGGCCCAACTATTTCAGCGAACACGTCATTGGTCTCCCGTGCGCGTCACGTCCAGCTTTTCCCCCCCACGGTTGTCAACCGAGTCCTTCTGGGCAGGTCTTTCTGGGCAGGGCTGTTCGGATGCCCGCTCCGAGACAGATTTCTCCGAGCCAGGTCTCCGGGATTGGACCACTTCCCGCGGCGTCTCTCGATCGACGAGCCGCCTGCTTCGAAGCGTTCACGGTTTGCTGACCGTCCCACCGAAACAAACGACCAGAACACCGAATGTCTGACAATTGGAACTTGCTTGCCAAATTGCTTGGCACCCCCGGGCCGGCCGAGCCGCCCAAATCATCTGAATCCGACGAAACGAAGAAAAAGTCACTCGAATCGTCCTCCTCTGCCACGCCACCAGCCGACCAAGAGAAACCGGACGCTGCCGAACGTCCCGCATCGGCCAGCCAGGGGCTTCCCCCGGTTGCCGAGGCGGCGGCCAACGTCCCCGCCGACTCCGGTCCCAACGATGACCTTCCCGCCGACGACGATCTGACGGCCGACCGCGTGCTGGACGCCCTCACCTCCGCGGCGTCCACCGCCAAGCTTCCCGGCTTCGGCGTTTCGGAGAAAGATCCTTCCATCGACAAGCTGACCGCCGGCGGACCGCCCGCGGAGGAAGCTCCGGTGATCGAAGAATTTCGCACGCTGGAGCGATCCGAGACCGCGTCCGATCGCTTGTTCACGGAGCAGTACCAGGCCGAGGAAAATTCGATGGAGGCCAGCGAGACGGAGCAAGCTGAATCCGACGAGAACGACTCCGCCGAGAACGATGCCGCTTGGTCGGAACTGGCTGGTGAACTGGGCATCGAAGCCGGCGACGAACCGGCCCCACACCGCCCGCCGACTCAGGTTGAGTCGCGGGTCCCCGAAGGCAAGACAACGAAGCCCAAACGGTCCTCCGGCGGTTTCGGCAGCGGACTCGGGCTGGATTTGCCTGAAGAGCCGGAACCGGAACCATCGGAACCCGACACAGAGGCACCGGCGGCGGCGGCCAAATCGTCGCCGCAGCCCACACGCTCCACTTCGCAAGAATCGGAGATTCCGGATCCCCTGTCCTTCCGATCATTTTCCGACTTGGAACCGGACGAAGACGACGAGGAATCGCCCTCGGCTTCCGGCGAGAGTGATTCCGGGGACGAGCCCGAAATGGAACGCTCGCGGGGCGGCCGCCGAAACTCTCGGTCGCAGCGTGGACGTCGGGATCGCTCCGAATCGGGACGGGCTTCTTCGGGACGTTCGTCCGGCCGCGATGAGGAGGAAAGTGACGACTTTGCACCGTCGGAGCGGAATGCTCCTTCGACGGGCGATGACGACGATTCCGGCGAAGGCTCACGCCGTCGCGGCCGTCGCGGACGCCGTGGCCAGCGCCAACGAATGTCGGAGCCCCAGGATGATGCTTCGCAGGATCGAGCATTGGACCAGGACGACGACGATTCATTCGATCCGGAGGATCGTGATACCGGCGACGGCGAGTCTCGCGGACGTAGTCGGCGGCGTGGCCGCCGTCGCTCGGAAGGCGACCAACGCGAGGAAGTGGAAGATGCTTCATCGGAATCACGCGATTCAGACGACGACGACGGTTTTGGTGCCGGCGTGGACTCGGATGAATCGGACAGCGGCTCCCGCCGCCGTCGCCGTGGTCGCCGTGGCCGAGGCGGTCGTCGCGGTCGCAAAGATTCTGATCGATCCGGTGAAGAGTCGTCGCGGCAGTCGGAGAAGCGTGACTCCTACGACGATGACGACGATGAGTTGGAAGTGAAGCCGCTGCCGGTGTCCGCTTTCGACGACGATCACGAAGACGACGAAGAGGTCGAAGTGATTCGTCGAGATCGTCCGCGCCGCGGACGTCGAGGCGGCCGGTCTCGTTCGGGACGCGGTCGCGATTCGGGATCCGAATCCGCACGCGATGAGATCAACGGGTCGGAATCGGACTCGGATTCCGACGATCGGGGCGATGATTCGCGCCGTCGCAAACCTGTCCCGACGTGGCAAGAAGTGGTCGGCATTCTGGTCGATCAAAATGTGGAGAATCACAAGAAGTCGTCCAAGAGTCAGGGCCGCGGTCGCGGTCGCCGACGCTAGCGGACGGACGAATCCTTTCCGCTAGATCAATCTCGCGCCGGCCCCCCTGGGCCGGCGTTTTTTGATTCGGGGACGTGAGGTTCCCGCCGAGTACCGCGAGCCGGCGCCGTCCAGGTAAACTGCGGGGCGTTTCCCCGGTTTCTCCCTCGGTTTCAACGGTTTCATCATGATCCGCACGCTCACCACCCTTTTCGTTCTGATCAACTTCCTCCTGGTGCTGCCGGTCGCCGGGCAAGAATCGGTGGTCAACGTATGGCCGGGTGATCCGCCCGCTTGGGAAGCGCCGGAGGGAGCCGAAGCGGATACCACCGGCCCGGACGGCCGCCAAGTGGCCGGACGCGACGTGATTCGATTGGGAAACGTCAGCACCCCGCAACTGTATCTGTATCCCGCCAAGGATTCGGAAACGACCGTCGTGATCTGTCCCGGAGGCGGCTATTCGATCTTGGCTTGGGATCTGGAGGGCACGGAGATCGCCGAGTGGTTCCAGAAGCATGGGGTCAGCGCCGCCGTGCTCAAGTACCGTGTTCCCACGCGAAATCAATCACCGCGTTGGAAGGCACCGGTCCAAGACATTCAGCGCAGCGTGTCGATGATTCGCAGTGGCGTGTTTGAATCACTTCCCAGCGAACACGTCGGCGTGCTCGGTTTCTCCGCCGGTGGCAACGCCACGGCGCATGCGGCAACCGCCACCGAACGATTGTATGACGCGATCGATGAACGCGACGAGGCGTCGCCGGTTCCGGACTTTGCCGCGTTGATCTATGCCGCCTACTTGAACGAAGGCGGCAAGGAATCGATGGAGTTGGCCGATGGGCTGACGGTCAGCAAGGACACGCCGCCGATGTTTTTCGCTCACGCATTCGATGACCGAATCAATTGTCTGGGACCGATCGCGCTGTTTTCAAAGCTCAAGCAGAACGGCATCGCTTCGGCATTGCACGTCTTTTCCACCGGCGGCCACGGGTTCGGCGGTCGCGATACCGGCGAAGCGAAAGACGCCTGGCTGTCGCTGTGTCTGGCATGGATGAAAGACCAGCAGTGGGTCGACTGACCTGGCCAACGGAAGTCGTCATTTGATCGACTTGCGATAGGCCTTCGGTGACACGCCGACTTGTGATTTGAATTGCCGATAGAAGGTCGACAGGTCATTGAATCCGCATTCGAAGGCCACCGAAGCGATCGACAGATTGGTTTGCGCGAGCTGGTGTTTGGCATGCCGGATGGCCAGCGCCCGCACGCGGCTTAGCCAAGTCTCTCCGGTCACCTCGTGGAACAGTTTCGTGAAGGTCCTGCGAGACATGCCTAGCGATTTTGCGGCCGCGTCGATCGTCGTCGCTTCGTAAAACTCAAATCCCAGTCGCGCGACGTATTCTTCCATCACGTCGCGATCGCTGATCACGCCGGAGCGTTTGGTTCCGGTGCGGTCAGCATGCTGTTGGGCCTGCAGAACCCATTCAATCAGCCGCAGAGCCGAACCGACCAGTGAGATCGCAACCGATCGATCCTGGTTCGATTGTTTGTGACGCATGCGGCGAAGTTGGGTGGCGATCCGGTGGGACAGGTGGGGATCGCCCGAAATCAACCGGGCTTTGCCGTCGTCACTCAAGTCCGCGATCAAATCCGGATCGAACGCCACGCGATCGGACGCGATGCAGCAGACATACAAGCTGCTGGCCGCGTCCGGGGCATCTGTGATACGATTGGGCATTCGTGGTGGGACGATGACCAGATCACCTTCATGAAAATGAATCACCTGCTGAGGAAACTCCAGCACGCCGCGGCCTCGCAGCACGTAGACCAGTTTCAGGAATTCGTGCTCGCGCCAATCCATGCTGAATTGCGGCGAGTGATGACTCTCCAGGACCAGCACGCCCCAGGGCGGCAGATTCTCTTCCAACGGACGGTCGGTCAGCTTCGGCTTGTTCATCAGGTGATCCGGAGGCACGGCCCGCCGAGTTAGATGTGCCCGATTTGCCAAATCGGAATTTCCGTTTTCCCAAGACGATTCATTGGGGTTAAGTTACCTTCTTGAATTATTGACTGCGAATTGCCCAAAACGCAACCGGAGCTCCGATGGACCCACTGGTACTGCCTGAACCGACGACGATGCTACGCCCGCGACGCAAGGTGACGGGGATGTCGGCGATTTTACTGCCGCTGCTGTCGGACGACTCGGTCGACTGGTCCGGCTTTGACGACCATGTCGCACGCACCTTTGATTGTGGGTTGGTTCCCGCGATCAACATGGACACGGGCTACGGGAACCTGATCGACGAATCGATTCGGGAACAAGCACTGCGGCGGACGCAAGGAATTTCCGGCGGACGAAGTTACGTCGCCGGCGCATTCGTCGCCGACCAGCCGAACGCGTCGCTCGACTGCGACGGATACCGAAAGCAAATCGCACAGATTCAGTCGTTCGACGGAACGCCGATTTTGTTCCAATCCTATGGACTGGCGCACGCGGACGATGAAGCGGTCGTCCAGAATTATCGGACGATCACTTCGGATTGTGACGCCTTCTACGCGTTCGAATTGGGCACGATGTTCGCGCCCTTCGGAAAGATCTATTCGTTGGACGTGTACCAACAACTGATGCAGATCGACGCTTGCCTGGGTGCCAAGCATTCGTCGCTCAGTCGTTCGCTGGAATGGCAGCGGCTGTTGTTGCGGGATCAGATTCGCCCCGAATTCAAAGTGCTGACCGGAAATGATTTGGCCATCGACATGATCATGTATGGCAGCGACTACCTGCTGGGGCTCAGCACCTTTGCACCGGATGCATTCGCGGCCCGCGACGCGATGTGGGAACGTGGCGACCCGGATTTCTATCCATTGAACGATCTTTTGCAGTACTTGGGATGCTTCGCCTTTCGTGCTCCCGTTCCCGCTTACAAGCATGATGCGGCGATGTTTTTGAAACTGCGTGGTCAGATCCAAACCGATCGGACATTCCCCGGGTCCCCGCAACGCGGTGACGGCGATCGCGACATCTTGGAGCTGATTGCGAAGGATTTGGAGACGCTTTTGGCGAAGGTGCCGTCGTCCGAACCGGCCCTGGCTGAATTTACCCATTGATCGGTCGGCTTCTCGGTCCCGATCCGCGCATCGTCGCCGCGGCTGCGAAGATCATCCGTCGACGGGCCCATCGTCGTTCAATCGCCGATCCTGCAATCTGCTCAACTCAACTGTTCTTACATTCCTGGTGGACACTCCCGCGATGGCAACTTATCCCCGATTGGCAAGCCTGAAGACGTTTGACGATTTTCAGCGACGGCTCGACGAACTGGGCTTGGAGCTACCGGCCGACCGCGAAGTCACCGCGGGGGCGGAGTCGGTACTCGCTCAATCAGCCCAGGCGGGCACGCTGGCGATTGGCAATCGTTTCTGCATCTTGCCGATGGAGGGTTGGGACGGAACGTCCGACGGCAAGCCCAGCGATCTGACTCGCAGGCGTTGGAAACATTTTGGAATCAGCGGGGCAAAGTTGATGTGGGGCGGCGAAGCCGTGGCGGTCCGACACGATGGTCGCGCCAACCCGAACCAACTCTGTTTGACCGAAGCCAACCAGAAGGACATTGCCCAGCTCCGCGAACTTCTGATCGCTGCTCACGTCGAACGATTTGGAGACGATGACGGCCTGGTGGTGGGACTGCAGTTGACGCATTCGGGACGGTACGCCAAGCCGAACGACCACCACACGCCCGAGCCTCGGATCGTTCAGCGGAACCCGGCGCTGGATCCTCGGGTGCGAGTTGATGACGACACGCCAATTCTGACCGACGACGCACTCAAAGCACTGATCGATGATTTCGTTGCCGCGGCCGCGCGGGCTCAAAAACTTGGTTTTGATTTCGTTGACATCAAGCACTGCCACGGATACCTGGGCCACGAACTTCTTAGCGGCATCGATCGGCCGGGTGAATTCGGAGGCAGCTTCGAGAACCGCACGCGATTTCTACGCGACATCGTCGCCGGGATCCGCAGTGAAGCACCTGGGTTGGAGTTGGGGGTCCGGCTGAGCGTGTTTGATTTTGTGCCTTATTGCCAGGCAGAGTCGGGCGTTGGCGTCCCGGACCCGTTGGCCGATCCCCGGTTGGTGTTCGGATCCACTCCGGGGGGCGACGGCATCGATTTGACCGAGCCCCTTCGCTTCTTGGAACTGATGCAGCAGCTCGGCATGCGACTGATTTGCACGACCGCCGGCAGTCCCTACTACACACCGCACCTGCAACGCCCGGCCTTCTTCCCACCCAGCGATGGCTACCAGCCGCCGGAAGATCCGTTGGTCGGCGTGCAGCGCCAGATTGCGGCGACGGCCCAGCTGAAGCAACGGTTTCCGGAGATGTTTGTGGTCGGATCGGGGTACACCTACCTGCAGGATTGGCTGCCGAACGTTGCCCAAGCGGTCATTCGCGATAGACTCGCCGATTCGATCGGTCTGGGCAGGATGGTCCTGTCCTATCCAGACCTGCCGGCCGACGTGTTGGAGGGACAGACCCTGGCGCGAAAGCGCATCTGTCGAACCTTCAGCGACTGTACGACGGCGCCACGCAAGGGCATGATCAGCGGTTGTTACCCGCTGGACACGTATTACAAGGAAATGCCCGAGCGGAAACAGTTGCAGGAGTTGAAGAAGCTTTCCGTTCGCAATTCCTGATCGGTCTGTCGTCGGGACCGCCACACCCTGGTTCCAAAGCTCCCGCCTTGGAACCCGGTGCAATGCAGGCTCCGCCTGCTGGCGAAGCTTGGGCTGGCAGAGCCAGCGAGACAGTGCGTTCCCAGGCGGGAGCCTGGGAGCGAGGTTGTTCGATGCCCGCTGTATTCAAGGCTCCCGCCTAGGAACCCGGTGCAATACAGGCTCCGCCTGCGAGCGAAGCGGGGGCTGGCGGAGCCAGCGAGACAGTGCGTTCCCAGGCGGGAGCCTGGGAACGAGGATGTTCGATGCCCGCTGTATTCAAGGCTCCCGCCTAGGAACCCGGTGCAATGCAGGCTCTGCCTGCTGGCGAAGCAGGGGCTGGCAGAGCCAGCGAGACAGTGCGTTCCCAGGCGGGAGCCTGGGAACGAGGATGTTCAATGCCCGCTGGATTCAAGGCTCCCACCTAGGAACCCGATGCATTGCAGGCTCCGCCTGCTGGCGAAGCAGGGGCTGGCAGAGCCAGCGAGACAGTGCGTTCCCAGGCGGGAGCCTGGGAACGAGGTCGCGTGTGGCTGCCGCTCAGTGGGCCTGCTGGTTGATCGGCTCTTCGACGACCAGCGAAGCGGGGAAATCGGCCGCTTCCTTGCCGCCCTTTTCCGCCCAGCGTTTGTTTTGGCTGCGGCCTTTCGGTTGATTCATGGGAATGTCCATCCCGCCCGCTTCACCAAGCATCTCGTACAGCTTGTTCTCCATCTCTTCCGCCACCGAGTTGTAGTCGGGGTTGTTGATCAGGTTCTTGGTTTCGCCCGGGTCGGTCGTCAGGTCGTAGAGCTCGTCGACATCCCATAGTCCGTAATAGGTGATGTACTTGAAGCGATCCCCGCGAAGGGCGAACTGGGTCGGCGATTGGGGGAAATTCTTTTCCCAGTAGTAGACGTACAGAAAGTAGTCGCGCCAGGGCATGTCCGGGCGGTTGGGAATGTCCAAAAAGCTTCGTCCGTCCATGTAATCGGGTGCCTGCAATCCAGCCGCGTGCAGGATCGTCGGTCCGACGTCGATATTGCCGATCACGTTCTCGACGACGGTGCCGCCTTTGAACAGGTTCGGGCATTGCATCATCATCGGAACGCGAATCGACGCTTCGTAGGAAACGCGTTTGTCGATCAATCCGTGCTCTCCCCACATGAAGCCGTTGTCGCCCATGTAGATGACCAGCGTGTCGTCGTGGATTCCCATCTTCTTCAGCTGGTCCAGGACGCGTCCGACACTGTCGTCCACCGCCAGAACCGATTCGCAGTAACGACGATACAGGTAATCCAGTCCTCGAGCGCTTTGGTAGGAGAAATCGATGCCGTGCCAACTGTTCTTTTGATCCCGCACCCACCGCGGAGCATCGTTCTCCGCTTTGATGTTCTCTCCCCGCGGAAGAAAGCTCAGGTCCGCGTCGGCGTACCGGCCCTCGTGACGCTTTGCCGGAGTAAAGTTGGCATGAACGGCCTTGTGGGACAGGTACAGAAAGAACGGCTCTTCGTCATCACGTTGATCCAGCCAATCGATCGCGTAGTCGGTCAATTCATCCGTGATGTAGCCCTTTTGCTTGACGCGTTTTCCGTTGACGTTCAGCGTGTAGTTGGGCCCGGGCGGCAGATAATTCCCTTGGCCACGAAAGCTGATCCAGTGGTCGAATCCGGGACGCGGATCGTCGTGATGACCGCCCATGTGCCACTTTCCGATGAAGGCCGTTTCGTAGCCCGCCCGCTGAAGGTATTGCGGGAAGAACAACGTGCCTTCGGGGACCGTCCGGTTGTTATCGATCACGCGGTGTTTGTGCGTGTACAAACCGGTCAGGATGGAAGCGCGACTCGGGGAGCACAAAGACGTGGTCACAAACGCGTTCTTCAGGTGCACTCCGTTGGCCGCCAGAGAATCCAGGTGCGGCGTCTCCAGGAACGGGTGCCCGGCAAAACCCATCGCGTCGTAGCGGTGGTCGTCGGTCAGGATGAAGACCACGTTACGCGGCTTGATCGCATCGCGTTTGGGAGTTTCCGGCAAGTCCTCCGCAGGGCACACAGCGGAAAAACCGATCAGCGCGGCAAGGGAGAAAGCGGATGCCAGGACGGTAACACGGCGGGAGAGAACAGCCATCGGGGGCGGGGCTCCGGGTTCGGTGGGGAAGAGGCGTGAATCGCTTGGAACAGTCTAAACCGAATGCCAAGCCAGTCACAACGATCCCCAGAAGTTTGACCGGACCGGTGGCGGAGTTGGCCGGCGTGATCAACTTGCAATCGCCGAAACCCCGTCGCCCTCTTCTCCAGACGGCGAAGAACTCAACCCCGTAGCCGCCGTCGCCAGACGGCGGAGAACTCAGTCCCGTAGCCGCCGTCGCCAGACGGCGAGGAACTCAGCCCCGTAGCCGCCGTCGTCGAAGAACCCAACCCCGTAGCCGCCGTCGCCAGACGGCGGAGAGCGGCGATTTGAATTTTCGCAAATCACTTCACCCTGCCGCGCGGAGGGCGTGCAGCCTTATTTCACCCTGCTTTCCATGGTGGGGCGAGCGCTGCGTGGGGAGAATTGCTTTGCCTCTCGCCTGAGCCGGTTGCTGTCGCCGCTTCGCGGCTGGCCTTTAATGGGCGACCGTTTCCGTCGGCTCACGCCGACGGCAGGGGGCTGTCGGCGCGTCGCGACTTGAGGGCGTGCAGCTTTATTTCACCCTCCTTTCCTAGGAGGGCGAGCGTCACGCTTCGCCGCGAGTGCGTCCGCGAGTCAGAGTTCAGGGACGGGTGGCAATGCGTTGCCCCTTGGGCCGCAGCACGTACACCTTGGGGTCGTCAACGATGAACGTGGTGCTCCAACGTTGTCCGTCGTCGGCACTGCAGATGTTGTAGAAGAACGTGCGGAAACGCTCGGCCCGGTAGCTGTACGGGTACTGGCTGCTGATGTAGTCATCCTCGGTCAGGTCGTCGACACCGGGTGAAGCGTAATAGTGCACCATGCCGTCGGGCGTCACGCTCATCCCCATGGTCCACCAACCGGTGGTGGTAATTTGCGGGCCGCGGAAATCGCCGCCTCGCTGATTGCCTCGAATCCGCAGGTAGGCATAGTCGTTCGGTTTGCCGGTTTGCGATTTGCTCTCGAACTCGACAAACATGCCCGGCCAGTAGACTTCGTTGCCCATCTCTTCGACGGTGCGTTTGAAGATCCCGATCCCGACTTCTTTGTCGACCATCGCCGTGGTCTCCAATGCCAGCCGGAATCCGAAGTGGGGACCGCTGCGGTTTTCCCAGGTATCGACGGGCGGCAGGAACACACGCGTGGTGACGCTGGGCACCTCGGAGATGTCGAGGCGGCGTTTCAAGCGGTACTGCACGTTGGCGACAAAGTCATCTTGGTGCATCGTTCCGCTGGGACGGCCGGGAATCCCCGTGAACTTGCTGCGCATCAGCAGTGCACCGGTGCTTCCAGGAATGCCTCCGGGTGGCGTGGCAACGCGGCGGACCACATCGGGGTGCCCCCGTTTGATGCCTTCATACCAGCGGCCGTTGGTCGTGCGACCCATCGGGCCACGCTGGTTCTCGTCGATGTCTTCGGTGCTCTTGGGATCCCGCGGGATGTATTTCCACTCGGGGTCTTCGAAATCATCCGCGACGCCGACGATCTCACTTCCGGTTCCCGGGACGACCGGCCGTTGGGCGTCCGCGTCGGTAACGCCGGCTGTTGCCAGTAAGGCCAGGCCCAGGGTCGCGCGGCTCACCGCGTTTCCGGTCTCCGCCGCCCATCGGCACAGCAATGCCCTTCCCTTTCGCAGGCGGATCTGGCGAGCGTCCATCGATAAGCGTCCTAGCGAGATCTTCATCGCTTCTCATGTCCGTTGGCGGCAGTCTTTATCCAAGCGCGGGGCGGACATGGCGACACGGTGCGGCGCAGCACGCCGTCACGCCGAATCAGACCTGGCCTCCCCTGTCATCCGTTGATCGGCATGGCCGGGTCCGGACTGTACCGATTCTCCCGGTTTTCACGCATTCGCAGCTTGGTCGGAGACGGTCAGTCGAAGGTTCGGTCGACCGGCGACGGTGACTCAGGCGGTGCGGAGATGGACGCTGCGACAAAGCTCCGCGATGCCGCCTTCGGCGGCCAGGTGAAAGGTCGGGATGTTGGCCGCAATCAAGGGGCCGGCCAGGGCTCCATAGTCATTGATGTCGAAAGTGTTGATGATCGCTGCGACCGCTCGGCCGCGCCGGGAGAATCCGATCAACGCGGACAACGTTTCTTCGCTGGCCATTTGAAAGATCGCAATCAGCGTGGTTTCGCTGCTGATCCGGGACTCGGTCTCCGTCAGCAACTGTCCCAGGGACATCGCGTCGGTGCGTTCCAGCCGAGCCAAGGTTCGACGAAGTTGTTGAAGATGGACGGCACCGCGACCCAGGTCCACGACGACCGGGCGGATTCGATCGCTGGCTTCCAACATTTGCGCCGATTGCCTGGCATGGTCGCGAACCCGATGATCACCGGACCAGCCTTCCTGGCGGATTCTGTCGGCAGCGTCCCGACCATTGCTGATCAGGGCAAAAGGCTGCGATTGCTCATGCAGAGAGTTCGCGATGGAGACCGCGGTGGTGATCGCCAGGTCCGTGCGGATCGGTTCGTTGCGGACCGGATTGGTGTCGCAGTGAAGATCCACCACCAGCGTTGCGCCGGCGATCGATGACGGTTCGTAGACCTTGCTGTGAAGCACTCCCGTGCGGGCCGTTGCGGACCAGTGCACCCGTCGCATCGGGTCTCCCGGTTCCCACCGCCGGATTCCGCGCAGCCGCGTCGGGTCCTCCATCACGTTGTCACGCATGCGAATCTCCCCCATCGGACGGCGCGACCCAATTTCGTAGTCGGTCAGTTCCACGACCTTTGGAAGGACGGTGACGTATTGCGGTTGGGCGCCCACGCGGTAGCGGCGATACAGGCCCATCAGGTCGCCGGTTTCCAGCACCGTGGGACCGATTTGGAAATAACCCCGGCGGCGGCATTTGATCTGGTATTTCAGGTGGTGCGTCTGTCCCGGCCACAGCAGCAGGACGGCCACGCGGTCGCCGTCGACCTCCAGGGTCGGCGGGTCATGGACGGTGGCCCAGCGTGGCAGCAAGTCCTCGACCAACAACCAAAACACCGGCACCCGACTTTGATTGGTGATGGAAACGTCGACCGGCAGGATCTCGCCCACTTTCAGTTCGGCATCGCCTCCTGCGCGGGACGCGATCGAACAGTTCGTCCAGGTGGATGCCAGGAACCGATTGATCACGATGACCAACGCCGCGGCGATGGCGGCCAACACCCACAACGAAGCTCCAAACAGCCACCCCAGCAACAGCAGGGCGGCGGCGCCGGCGATCATTCCGAATCGTCGACTCGGTGGGGGCGTTGGGTCGGAGGGTGACATCGCCACATGATAACCCAAGGCGGTGCGCCTGACGGTTCTGTGCGTCGGGTCGCTGCGTCCGGTTCACCGCGTCCCGTTCGCGGCCGATGCTCAACCTATGGATCGTCAACTGCGGTCGGTCCGACGCCGTCCAAGAATCCTCACAGCGGCGCGGGCAAATCTCGCTTTTCAAACACCCGCGCGGCGGCCAGGTAACAGAGGCCACCCAGCGTCACCAGGATGCCGGAATACACCAGCGGCGGAAACATCGCCTCGGGCATCACTTCGGTCAGACTCCAGGGAGCCCGCAGGTCGCCGTCCTGGACCAGTGTGGTCAGTTTCTGAGGCCGATAGCAATTGAAAAACGACAGCGGTTGTAACCAGTGCAACACTTCGGTCGCCTTGCCCAAGCCGAACATCACCAGTTGGACCACATAAATCGCCATCACCACGCCGACCGTCCGCCATCGATAGCGGTCCAGACTGCTCAGCAACGTGGACAATCCCAGCAGGAAAAAACCGAAGGCAAACAAGTTGAACGTGGCCGCACCAAACGCTCGCACGTCGACACGCTCGGACAACGGAAAAGATTCTTTCACTGGGTCGCCAGTTTGCAGGGGGATTTCCCAGCCCAGTAGCGGAACCTCGACGCTAGGCGGCGGAACGGTTTCGTCGACGGTGGTCGCGGAAACGCCGACGGCGATGCCGACCCAAACCATCGCGCACAGCAAAGCCAGCCCGGCGACGGCCACGGTCGCGTGGGACCACAGCAACGTGCCACGGCTGATCGGTTGCCCCAACATCATCTCCATCGTCCCGCGTCCCAGCTCGCCGCTGACCACGTCACTGCCCCGTGAAATGCACCAGATCACGGTGCACAAGATGACGATCGGTTCGTCGAACGTCATGCCGACACGGCCCTGGTACGTGAACAGCGCATCGAAACTGATCGGCGCTAACTTTTCGAACTGGCGGAACTGTTCCAGGATCGTTTGAAACTGGCCCATGTCCAGCAGACTGACCACCCACACACGGACCCACGCGAACGCGAACAGGGTCAGCGAACAGGCGGCCAGCAGCAGAAAAGATTGTTTGATGTAGCTGCGAACGAGAACGTGGTCGATCAAACCGAGGCCTCACGTGCGGCGGAATCCTGCGAGCCGGAGGCCGTTGGATGCATCAAGCTTTCCGGGGCCTCCCGCGGAAACCGAAGCGTGTCGCGATGCACGGAATCGTAAACCGCCCTCAAACCCAACGGCTCGATGCGAATTCGCTGTAGCTGCAAAGAGGTGATCCAGGGAAGCAATTTCGCCAGGTCGCCGGCAATGTCGATGCGTATCGGATACACCCCGTTCCGGGCAGTCGTCGAAACGGAGTGGACCTCCACGGCCTGACGCAGTTCCTCCGGAACCATCGCCGACAGCGTGCCGTCATCCGGCCGATGCTGGTCGCGAAGTTCTCCCCAGACACGATGACGCTGGAACAAGTCGTCCATTTCCAACTGGTGGGCCAACACGCCGCGACGCAGAAATGCTACCCGGTTGCAAGTCTCTTCGATTTCACTGAGGACGTGCGAGGAAAGAATCACGGTGCGCCCTTGGGCGTTCGCTTCGCGGACCAGGTCCAGCACGGTGGCGCGAACCGTCGGATCCAGGTTCGCCGTCGGTTCATCCAGAATCATCAGCGGCGTCGATGGCGCCAGGACGATGGCGAGGGCCAGCTTCTGTCGCATTCCGGTCGACATCATCCCGACCCTGCGGCTGGTGTCCAGTTCCAACGCGTCGGCTAGCTCCAGGCTGCGTTGCAGATTTCCCCTGGGGTGCAACTGCGAGAAAAAACGCAGCACGCCATGACCGCGCAGGTGCCGCGGCAGCCGCGCATCCCCCGGCAAGTAGGCAACGTTGCGGCGGACTTCCACCGAATCCTCCGCCGGGTCGTGACCACACACCACGGCGCGACCCGCCGTCGTCCGCAGGAATCCCAACAGGGAACGAATCAACGTGGTTTTGCCGGCGCCGTTGGGGCCCAGCAGCCCAAAGATGTCGCCCGGGCGTACCTCCAACGTGCAATCGATCAAGGCACGAAATTCGCCGTAGCTCTTCGACAGTCCGCGGCACAGGACGATCGGATCTTCCGCGGGCCGATCCTGGGTGTTGCTCACGGGCGTCTCGACCACACCGGACATAAACAGGCGATGACTGTACGAACTGGAACGATCTGATTGATGATAGCCCCCGGGATGATAGCCCACGGGCGCGAACCTGCGAATGACCAAACGCACTATTGTGCAAGACGGTCAAACCGAGAACACTGACCGGCGTCACTTGGACGTTCCCCCCTAAAAGTTCCTCGCGGTCCGCAACGTTCGGCAATTTGTTATGACTGATTTCCAACTTCCAGTCGGGTTTCGTTTCTCCGGCGTCGCGGCCGGCATCAAGAAGAGCGGTAAACCGGACGTGTCGTTGATTGTCGGGGACGGCCCCCTGACCGCGGCCGGCGTGTACACCCAGAACCAGGTCGTCGCGGCACCGGTCCTTTGGTGCCGTCAACGGACACCGTCGGATTCGGTTCGCGCCGTGATCACCAACAGCGGCAATGCCAACGCCTGTACCGGGGACCAAGGACTCCAGGATGCCCAGACCATGTGTCGCCAAGTCGCCGCGGCGGTCGCGATCGATCCGGACGACGTGCTGGTGATGAGCACGGGGATCATCGGGCAGCCGTTACCGATGGAAGTGGTGTGCCGGGGGATCGATGCCGCCGCCGACCAGTTGGGCGATTCTGCGGAGGATTTCGTGAGAGCCGCTGACGCGATCCTGACCACCGACCAGGGGCGCAAGGTTGCCTCGCGCGTCGTCGTCTTGGGCGATCAGCCGGTGCGAATCGCCGCGATGGCCAAGGGGGCGGGCATGATCGCGCCCAACATGGCGACTCTGCTGGCCGTCGTGCTGACCGATGCAAAGCTGACTCCGACGCAGGCTCAAGAATTGATCGCGGGCGCCGCCGATCGTTCTTTCAACTCCGTCAGCGTCGATGGTCATACCAGCACCAATGACACGCTGCTGATGCTTTCCAGCGGTGCCAGCGGCGCGGAGGTGACCGCGGAACATCTGCCGGCCTTCGCGGCTGCCGTGGAACAGATCTGCCAGGAATTGGCCTGGGCATTGGTGGCCGACGGCGAGGGGGCGACCCACGTGATGAGAATCCAAGTCACCGGTGCGGCGTCCGACGGAGATGCCAAAGTGATCGCGCGGGCGGTCGGTGAAAGTCTGCTCGTCAAAACGGCCATCACTGGCGGCGATCCCAACTGGGGCCGCATCGTATCCGCCGCCGGAGCGGCCGGACCGAAGATCGAGCCGACGAAAACGGCGCTGAAAATCAACGGCACCCCGATCTACAGCGACGGCGGCCCCACGCGCTACGACGCCGCCACGCTCAGCCAGTCGATGAAGGCCGAAAAAGAAGTCCTGGTCGAACTGACCGTTGGACAGGGGTCGGGACAAGCCACCCGGTGGGCCAGCGACCTGACCGTGGAGTATGTCCGCTTCAACAGCGAATACACCACCTGAGGCGGTCCGCCGGGCGATCGCCACGGAGGATCCAGCGTCGGGGAGTTTTGGCATTCTTCCCCAAAAAGAGCCGACAGCCGGATTCGAACCGGCGACCTAATCATTACGAATGATTTGCTCTACCAGCTGAGCTACGTCGGCAAGCTGCGGGAGCGAGAAGCTTTATCGGCCGCCCAAGGGCACCACTTCACGTTCCTTCGCTCAGAAAAGTACAAAACCCGCCCCATCTTCGCCAGTGCCTATCGGGCAAGACGGGCGCCCCAGACCGCGATTTCTGCAATTGAGCCGAAGGGGCGGGAAAAGAATTGGGCGAGCAGCGTGCCACGACTCGACAAAAATTATTTTTTTCGTTAAAAAAATCTTTCCGGCAACGGGTTTCCCCGGTGACCCCGGTCCGCGCCTGGCCTTCCCCGAGAGCCGGTCAGGCAAAAAATCGGCCCGATGATTGCCTCGCCGGGCGTCAGCTGGGCGCGGATTCCCGCTGATGCGTCATCACGGCGATATCGACCGAACAACCACACGCTCGCTGGGCGAGCAGGAGAATTGCACTCGATGAACGAAGTCGAACTGGAAGTCGTCGACTTGAAGGAAATCATTCTTTCGAACAACTCCTTCGGCCCGAACGACGTTGCCGAAATTCGTCAGATGATCGCGGAGAACTACGGCCACTTTGCCGAACTCCGTGACGCTGTGAACGAAATGGAGACAGATTCGGCGATCACTCCCGCCGGCAAGACCAAGATGGGCGTCTGCCTGTTCTTGCTGGGGCGGTTTTCCGATTCGCTGCAAACGCTGCAGTCGGCCGATGGCAGTGCAACCGCACTGTTCTACTGCGCCCGCTCCCTGTTCGAACTGAAGCAGTTCGATCGGGCAATTGAGTATTACGAGAACGCACAAAAGGCCGGTTACAACGCCGACCAGTGCAAGATCTTCATCGCCGAATCCCACCGCTACTCCGGCCGGATCGAAAAGGCGATGTTGTTGCTCGATGACATCTTTGGCCCTGCCGAGCAAACCGCCGAGTACATGTACCAACGCGCCGCCACCGTGGCCGCCATTGGCGGACGCCGCGACGAAGCGATCACGCTGTATCAGCGGGCAGTTCAGACCGACGAGAACCACGCCGGTGCGTTGTTCGGATTGGCTTGGGAAAACGACCGTATGGGCAACGATGACGAAGCGTTGAAGCTTTACGAGCGTGCCGCCAAAGCATTTCCCACCGGCGTCGGTGCCCTGGTCAACTTGGGGCTGATCTACGAGGACCGAAACGAATTCGACAAAGCCCAGATTTGCTACAAGCGGATTTTGGACGCGCATCCGGACGATACTCGGACGCAGCTGTACATGAAGGACGCGTCGGCCAACGGCAACATGCTGTACGACGAAGAAATGCAGCGCCGAAACGACCGTTTGGCCCAAACCTTGAACATGCCGGTCGCCAACTTCGAGCTCAGCGTTCGCAGCCGCAATTGCCTGTCCAAGATGGGAATCGAAACGATCGGCGACCTGACCCGGACCAGCGAGTCTGAATTGCTGTCCAGCAAGAATTTCGGCGAGACCAGTCTGATCGAGATCCGCGAAATGCTCTCCAGCAAGGGATTGAAGCTGGGGCAGTTTGCGCACGAGAAGAAGACCACCGAGCCGCCCGTCGATACCAGCCACCTGTCGCCCGACGAACAGGCGATGCTGGAACGACCGATTTCCGACTTGAACCTGTCGGTACGTGCCCGCAAGTGCATGGCTCGTTTGCAGCTGAACTCGATCGGCGAACTGCTTCGCAAGACCGGCGACGAACTGCTGGAGTGCAAGAACTTCGGTGTGACCAGTCTGACCGAAGTCCGCGAAAAATTGACCGACTTGGGGCTGAAGCTCCGCGGCGACTGATCGCGGCGCCCGCTAGCGGAGGCTTCCTCCGGCAGGCCACGCTGCCATGCGTGACCGGGCGACTCGCCTGGCACGCAGGCATGTCAAACGCCCGCGGGCCCTTCGATTCCTCGTTCCCCGGCTCCCGCCTGGGAACGCACTGAACAGGGCCCTTCGATTCCTCGTTCCCCGGCTCCCGCCTGGGAACGCACTGAACGCAGGCTCCGCCTGCATTTTTTCTGGCAACCAACGCCGTCTCCGTCTGCGCCCCCGCGCCCGCCAACCGTACCCGGCTCCCGTCACGATCGCGGCGGCTACCCCAGGACCTCATGACGTTCCGCTACGAATTGCTGCGCACGGATCCTTCCACCGGGGCGCGTCGCGGAACCTTCCACACGCCCCACGGGCCGGTGCAGACGCCGGGCTTCATGCCGGTCGGGACACAGGGCACTGTCAAAGGTCTGACCATCGATCAGGTCGCCGGGACTGGCGCCGAGATGATTCTTGGCAACACCTATCACCTGGCGCTCCGCCCCGGACCCGAAACGGTCCGAGCCCTGGGTGGGCTGCACGCGATGTTCGGCTGGGAAGGTCCGATCCTGACGGACAGTGGCGGATTTCAAATCTTCAGCCTGAAAGACATCAATAAAATCACCGAACACAGTGTCGTTTTTCGCAGTCATATCGACGGGGCGATCATCGATTTGACGCCGGAGCGTTCGATCGAGATCCAGGAGGCGTTGGGAAGCGACGTGGCGATGGTGCTGGACCACGTCGTCGCCTTGCCGGCGGAACCGGATGAGGTCCAGATGGCGATGGAGCGATCGATCCGTTGGGCGGAACGCTGTTTGAATGCCGCGGGTCGATCGGACCAGGCCCGCTTCGCGATCGTCCAGGGCGGATTGGATGTTCCACTGCGGGTGCAATGCGCCCGGGAGCTTTCCTCGATGGGGTTCGAGGGATATGCGGTTGGCGGATTGAGCGTTGGAGAAGCGCCCGCGGAAATGTACCGGATCACCGGGGCGACAACTCCGGAGTTGCCCACGGACAAACCGCGTTACCTGATGGGGGTCGGTCGTCCGGTCGACCTGCTGGAAAGCGTGATGCGGGGAATCGATCTCTTCGACTGCGTCATGCCGACCCGGAACGGTCGAAACGGGCTGGCGTTCACCGACCTGGGACCGATCAAAATCCGCAACGCCAAACACCGTCATGCGACCGAGCCCCTGGAACCGGAATGCCCGTGTCTGGCGTGTACCCGGCACACTCGGGGATACTTGAGGCACCTGTTCATCGCCGGGGAAATGTTGGGGCCGATTCTGATGTCGCTGCACAACCTGACGTACTACCAACGTTTGATGCAGGGGGCCCGCGAAGCGATCGAAGCCGGTACACTGGCGGAGTACGTTGCCGAAAAGAAACGGGGCTGGGGAATCTCGTGAAACAAATCATCGCCGTCGTCCGACCGCACCTGGCCGAGAAAGTGTTGCAGACGCTCAAACGGGCCCCCCTGGAGGCCCTGACCGTCAGCGAAGTGAAGGGATACGGGCGTCAGAAGAGTTACCTGGATGAGTACCAGGAAACGGAGTTCTCCGAGGCGTTCCTGCCGAAGGTGGAGATCACGATGTGGGTCGACGATTCGCGGTACGACGAAACGCTTCAAAAAGTGGTTTCGGTTGCCCGCAGCGGACGCATCGGAGACGGAAAGGTGTTCACACTGCCCGTCGAAGTCTTCCAGTAACAACCCGCTGGTTCCAAGGTTCCTGCCTTGGAACCTGATGTCTCTTTCTGGCTCTGCCTGTGGTTGGAGTCTGGGTGCTGGCGGAGCCAGCGAGACAGTGCGTTCCCAGGCAAGAGCCTGGGAACGAGATTGGGCATCGTCCAATTCACCCGCACTCCTGGTTCCAAGGCTCCCGCCTTGGAACCGGATGTCCTCCAGGCTCTGCCTGCGGTTGGAGTCTGGAGTCTGGAGTCTGGAGTCTGGAGTCTGGAGTCTGGAGTCTGGCGGAGCCAGCGAGACAGTGCGTTCCCAGGCAAGAGCCTGGGAACGAGATTGAGCGTCGCCGACTTCACCGGCTCTCCTGGTTCCAAGGCTCCCGCCTTGGAACCGGATGTCTCTTTCTGGCTCTGCCTGTGGTTGGAGTCTGGGTGCTGGCGGAGCCAGCGAGACAGTGCGTTCCCAGGCAAGAGCCTGGGAACGAGATTGGGCGTTGCCGACTTTACCCGCTCTCCTGGTTCCAAGGCTCCCGCCTTGGAACCGGATGTCCTCCAGGCTCTGCCTGTCGCTGGAGTCTGGGGGCTGGCGGAGCCAGCGAGACAGTGCGTTCCCAGGCAGGAGCCTGGGAACGAGATTGGGCGTCGCCGACTTCACCGGCTCTCCTGGTTCCAAGGCTCCCGCCTTGGAACCGGATGTCCTGCAGGCTTTGCCTGACACGGCGCGCAATTCGTTGCCGTCCAGTGCGACACCACAAGACGTTGGACCGCGACCGCTGAAAAACTCCAACGGTGATCAGGTGGGTTGACTCGGATCCCGTGCCAGCAGGGGATGGCCGAGTGTCGAAAGAACCGCCGACCCGCGTTCCCGCGAAGGCGGATGACAACGCCTGCAGCGGTCGCATCGATCAGAATCATTGGCGCTCACCGCGTCCGACCGAACTGCTGCGAGTGCGCGCAAGAAATTCATAATTTCGGACGCAAACCCCTGGGCGCCGGAAGGGTGATCGACGATAACTTCGGTGCGGGATGGAGCAGCCCGGTAGCTCGCGAGGCTCATAACCTCGAGGTCGTCGGTTCGAATCCGGCTCCCGCAACTTCTCTGTTCGGTTGGGAAACTGACCGCCAGGGGTAAACTCCGAAAGCCGGCGTCTCGCAGATCGCGAAACGCCGGCTTTTTTTCGTGGTTTCGCGGCGTTTTGCTGCTTTCTCTTGAGTCTCTGACCAGAGACGATTCCTACCGCGAACGCCCCGGATTAGCGGTGATCTCGAGTTCGATTTCGCCAAAACTCTCGGAGATCTCTGGGTGATGAGAGACGCTGGGTTATGAGGCTTGGGTAATTCGCTATCCGGCCCGCTCGGGATTCTTTTTGACGACCTGTTCCGGGCCGGTCGGACGACAGGGTTCAAGAAATCCCGAGTTTCGGGTGATGAGTCACTGCCGTATCGAATCGCATAGCTAAGAAAGGGAGAGCGCCGTTGTTGGGGTCTCGGTTTCTGGCTCGATTCGGAGGACTTGGCTATTCAGAATCTGGACTCAACGGCAGCGACGCGGATCGATCCCGCGACGGTTCGGTTTCGTAAGATCGCCGCCATCTTGGCTCGGGGCGTCGGGCGTGTGCGGAGTGCGGCGAAGGTGCCGGCCGACGAAGCAACTGTTTCTGGAAATCTCGCGGAGTCTTCACCCGATCCGCTTGAGATTGCTCGCGAACCATCGCTCTCTGTGGCTCGCGAAGTCTACGACCACGCGGGTCGGCCGACTGTCGCGGATTCGAAAAACGATGGAGACGCAAATTGAAGAACGAAGTTCGATATCAGCAGATCGCTGCGTTGCTGGCCAAGTCACTGCGACGCGATGCGGTTCGGCCAAACCGAGATGAAACCCGAGAAGTCGCAGAGACAGAGTTGGGTGAATCGACGCGTGCGAGAGAACCAGAGACTGTCGAGACGACCGGAGGTGAGCGATGAGTCCGAAGGTTGCCGCCGAAGTCGCTCGGCTGCCTGACATGACGGTGAACGAGCTGATTCATCGCTACGAGCAGGTTTACAACGAAGAAACGCGAAGCCGGAACAAGCAGTACTTGATCAGGCGGATCGCATGGAAACTGCAGGCCAACGAAGAAGGCGGCTTGTCCGAACAAACGATCGGCCAAGCCATTGGACTGGCCGCGGATGCTCAAACGCGAGTGACCGCGCCGCGAGAAAACCCGAACGTGCAGACCGCTCGGCAACAGCCAAACGCGTTTATCGATTGGGATCCTCGTTTGCCACCGCCCGGTCAAATGCTGGAGCGTCAGTACAAAGGTCAAATGATTCGAGTGGCGGTTTTACGGGAAGGCTTTGAATACGAAGGCCAGCGGTTTCGATCGCTGACGGCGGTGGCAAAAGCGGTGACCGGATCGCACTGCAATGGGTTTCTTTTCTTTCGGCTGGGGAGGCGTGAAGCATGATTGCACCAAACAAGACATCAACGCCAACGACTCGTTGTGCCATCTACACTCGCAAATCGACCGAGGAAGGACTCGATCAAGAGTTCAATTCGCTTGATGCCCAGCGAGCCGCGTCCGAATCATTCATCCAAAGCCAACGCGAAGAAGGCTGGGTGATCAACGCCGAACGATATGACGATGGCGGGTTCTCGGGAGGCAACATGGATCGGCCAGCGTTCAAACGGCTGATCGAAGACATCGAAGCCGGCAAGATCGACTGCGTTGTCGTTTACAAAGTGGACCGGCTCAGCCGTTCGCTGCTGGACTTCTCACGGGTCATGGAAACGTTCGACAAATACGGCGTGTCGTTTGTTTCGGTGACGCAGCAGTTCAATACGACTCATTCGATGGGCCGGCTGACGCTGAATATCCTGCTCTCATTCGCCCAATTCGAACGTGAGATCATCGGCGAACGCATCCGCGACAAGATTGCTGCCAATTGCCGGCGTGGTCAATGGACGGGCGGCTATCCGATTTTGGGTTACGACGTCGACCGGACCGAACGGACGCCGAAGCTGATCATTAATGCGCAAGAGGCGGCAAGGGTCCGGCAAATCTTCACGTTGTACCTCGAATTAAAATCGCTGACGGCGGTCTGCGACGAGCTGCACCGACTTGGCTGGAAGAACAAGTCTTGGATGACAAAGAAGGGAGACGTGAAGGGTGGTCGTGAGTTCGACGCTGGAAGTCTGCACGCATTGCTGCGGCACCCGCTGTACATCGGTCGGATCAAACACAAGAACGAGACCTACGCCGGTCGGCACGAAGCGATCGTCGACGCGGCCATCTTCGATCGTGTGCAAACGCAACTACGGGCGAACAACAATAATCGCGGCAACCGGTTGCCAAGCAAGAGCGGCGGTTTGCTCAAGGGGCTGTTGCGATGTCCACAGTGCAACATGGCGATGGTGCATAACGTCAATCGTCGCGGATCGCGAAGCTATCGCTACTACACCTGCTGTGGTGCACTTAAACGCGGCCGAAAAAGTTGCCAGCACCCGAACCTGCCAGCGGCTGAGATTGAAGCGGCGGTGGTCCAGCAGATCCATTGCATATCGCGAGACGATGGTCTGCGAGCGGAGATCGTTCGGCAATCGGAGGAGGCGGTCCGTCTGCAACGCAAAGAGTTCGACACGCAGCATCAGCAACTGACGCGACAACTGACCCGCGACCACGCCGAGGTTCAGCGATTGTCGACAAGCGAATCGATCAACTCGATCACGACTCTGCGATTGGCGGAGCTGCACGAGCGAGTCGAGAGGTCGGAGCGGCAGTTGAGAACTGTCAAAGCTCGATTGAATGAAATCGACGAAGGGCGACTTGATGCCAGCGAGATTGCAGCCGCTATGGGCAACTTCGATCGAGTTTGGACCGCATTGACGATTCGGGAGCAAGCCGAACTCTTGCAGTTGCTCATTGCAAGAGTCGAATTCGATCAAACGGATTGCACGATCGCGATCTCCTTTCACGCCAGCGGCATCAAGACACTTGAAGAACTGCAAACCGAACCGGAGGCTATCGATTGATCACTGTCAAAACGAAACTGAACGTTGAGATCAAAGCCCGCGGCCGAAAAAAGATTTCCGCGATCGCTGAGTTTGAATCCTGTGACCGCCGGCCAGTGCAAAAGAAGCTGCACCGGGTTACGAAGTTGATGGCCTTGGCGATCAAGTTTCAAGAAATGTTGCGGCGCGGTGAGGCTCATGACCTGACGGATTTGGCACGCATCGGCAACGTCAGCCAGCCGCGGATGAGCCAGATCATGGCATTGAACCTGTTGGCTCCCGACATCCAGCAAGCGTTGCTCGACCTGCCGCCACAGGGACCGGGCAAGCCGTTCCTGCACGAGAAACGCATCCGCCCGATCACTGCGATTCTGGACTGGCAGGAGCAGCGACGGGCTTGGGACGAGATATTGGCCCAGGAAGCTGAGTTGGCGGAAGCCGAGAACGCCGACTAGCACGTTGCCGGCCTGCCGCAATCTGAAAATCCGCTCTCGCTCATCCGTAGTCAAGCGATTTTCTGGGTTCCGCAGGAAAAATTTTTCGCACCGGTTTTTACGGCGTTTTTTGCTGGTTCGCGAAAAAAACTTCTCAGCTTGGACCAAACGTGTCACAGCCCCTCGGTTCAATACGACGGCAACAGTTGCGTTTGCTAGCAATCGGAATGGCTGGCTTCATTTTCTCCATTTCCAGGGAAGCGTATCCACCCAGCGCGAAAGTTTTGATCTCGAATGGCTACCTTCAACCCAAAGCATTTCTCCAACGCGGACGTCCTCCGAACCATCGACCCGGCAAGACTCCTTGACCTATTGAAACCTCACGAAGACTACCTGAACCGTCAGGGCTTGTCCTTGCCTTCGGCCCAGCAGGCAGCGGTCCTCGATATCGATCGACTGGCCGATCTGCTCGAAACCCCCGATGAGACTGCACCCCAGCAACTATTGAACGCAATCGGCTACATCGACGAAATGTCGACGACGCAGGCGATGGACAAACTACTGTCGGTCGCGATTGAAGCCGGCATGAAGTTCGATCACGCCAAACAGCACTCGCCAGCGGACGTTGCGGTTCAGGTGTGGCTGTTCGATCCGTCGATCGTCATCGACCAGCACGCATGGCATACATGGAGGTCGCCGCGAAGAATGGATTGTTTTCGTCCGGACGGCGACACGCTCAAAACGCGGAAAAAGCTGACGGTGGCGAGGATCAAACAGGGCGAGAAAGACCTGAGCGATTGGTTGCACACGAACAATCGCAGCTCGTTTTGCAATTTCTCGGTTCGAACACTCGTCGACCGGATTCAAGTATCGATTCAGCGTGGCGATCCGTTTACCCGAAAGCCGACGATTGAAAACGACGCGATCCAAAACATCCACTACCGACCGGCAGGCAAAGACACCGTTGTCCTTCGGCTGGCCGACCACATGCTGGAGTGCAATACCTCCATCCGAAGGGCTTTGCCGATCTACTGCCGTGTGTTCGGAACAATGTTCTTCGGCGATCCGGAATACTTTTCGGAATCCAAGATCGTTTCGCTCGCGTTCTTGGAGGAGTACGGTGAGGAAGCGGTTTCGTGGGGCGACGTCGATGAGATTGAGCAGATCTATTTCGTCGAATATCAAGTCGACCTCGGCGGTGATCAAAATGCGACGATGACCTATCGAGCCGACGACATCCTTGCTGATCTGGCAACCCGCGATAAGAAGTTGCACTTCGAAGGACGTTTGAAGGACGCGACGTTCAAGGTCAAGTTTCGTGGCACTCACCCACTTCGAACCGTGAAGGTCTACGATGGCAATGCAACTTGCTACACACGGGATGCGAATGCAACGTTTGCCGAACAATGGCTGAAGCTCCGTAATTTCATCATCGAATCGAATGCGAAAGTCGGAGTTGAAGTTGATGACAAGGCTTTGGCGAGCGCTTGAAGATAGTCCCACGCTCAGGGAGGTGATCGTGGGGTGGCGAAGACAGCTTGGAACGGAGTTCGATGTGCTTCGTCACTTCTTCATTGCGACCAGCAGTCTTCCGTCATCCTGCTATCTGTCGAGTAGAGATCGTTGGCGGTGGTTGGTCATCGATGATGGCCACCGCATTTTTGCTCGCGACCCAAAAACGTTTGAAGACCGCTGCGTACAACGCAGTGACGTGTTGCTTCATAGAGTCGACATGCGTGCCATCGCGCGGCAGATTTGTGAGGCGATGCAGGGGACCGATCGGTTCGAAACGCTCGGCGGCACTCAGCACCTGACTCGCGTCGGAAATTTGCCGGCAAGTCTGAACTCGCTTCCGATGTACTTTTGCACTCAGAGGTATGAGTCGGACGTTGTTCGCTCGGTTCATTTAGCGAGCAGCCATGCGGAGCAAGAGTTTGTGCTCCTAACACCGACGAACCGTCCGATGAGTCCCGAGGCGGCGCGTTGGCTCGGCCGTGCTGGCGGCGTGTCGATCGCGGCAGATGAGTTGGTGAAGGTCGAGGACGGGAGATTCCTCCGCCGCGAAGATGCAGTGACCAAGATTCAAAGACTACTGGGGATGGAAGTCTCCGAGTCTCCTGCATACCAATTCCAGCTTTGCGGTGAGAAGCATCGCTTGGCTTCATTTGCCGGCAACACATTTGTTCTGAACGAAACTCCCGGCACGTTTTATCTGGCCATCGTGCTTGCGTCGCCAAGACAACTTCATTCGGCGACTCGGTTGGAGTCGATGCGATCGGGGATTCACGAGGTAGCCAAGTCGGGTGCGGTCGGAACGCAGATCGACGAGCAGGCGAAACGCGACTACGGCCAACGGCTGCGTGATGTGATGACTGAGATCGAAGAAATCCAGTCGTCCGCCGGTGAAATTCGACTCGCCGAACTTCATGCCGAACGCGAAATGCTCGTTCAGACCTTGAAATCGGCGACCGGACTGGCCGGCGAACTTCGCGAAAGGGTTGACGCCGACCGGTCACGGCAATCGGTCTGTGCGGCGATTCGGCGAGCTTTCAAGTCAATTCGGGCGAACAACGCCGAATTGGCCGAATACCTCGAAACCACCGTCAACCTTGGATTCGACGTTCAGTATCTGCCGCCCACGGATCTCGACTGGCGTCTGTAATTTCTCGCGAATTCACGATGTGACGCGCCGCGTCACATTGTGACGCAACTTGTCACGCCACGTTTTCGGCTGAGAGGACGTGAGTGACTCGCCTCGCCGCCCGCCTGTGTTTCTTCGCGTTTCGGAACGCGACACAGCTTGATGCGGGTCGGCGATTTCGGCGGTCACACGTCGCCTCCGGCCGGAGGATTTGACCGTGGCTCCCACCTTTCAACATACCCACCCGGAAGTGTTCGACTACGCGATCGACATGACCCAGCGAGTCGCTTCGCTGGTGCAGTACCGTCCTGAGTTCAAGCACAAACTTCAAGACGACGATCTGCAGCAAGAGTTTTTGTTGTATGTCTTGGAACACATTGATCAGTACGATTCGAAGCGTGGCGATCATAAAGTGTTCGTCAACATGCTGATCCGCAACTGCATTGCCAAACTGATCCGCGAAAACAACCGGATGAAATCTCGACCGCCGGCGGGTATGGGGTTGGAGTCCACCGACGAGGTCATCGAAACCGTTGACGGAACGCATGAGGAAATGTTTCGCTCGCTGGGCATCGACGACAAAGACCGTCGGACGCTTGGTGAATCGAGTGACCCGTTTGAGCAAATGGACATGACCGAGGGCGTCGAGCACCTGATCCGCACGTTGCCTCGCGGTTACCGGAAGATCGCTCGCAAGCTAATGGCATGTTCGCGTGCCGAAGCAGGCCGTGAACTGGGCATTTCGCGTCGTCGGATGGCACAGGCGGTCGAAGTCATTCGCGAACATTTCGGTAAAGCGGACTGGCTCGCAAACTAATTTTCTTGAGTCACCGTCGCTTTAGATCGCATAGCTAAGAAAGGGGTGAGCGGTTGTTTCACTCACCCGGTTTCATCAGCGATCGGAGAGCGAATGACTGGAATGGACATTGAACGCCGCTTGGCAATTTCACTGGCGGTGGGGCGGTATCTGCGTTCGGCAGACCGTTTCAACGAAGCGTCGAAAGAGTTTACTGGAGCCTGCAAATCGCTCCGCAAGCACCTCGGACAGGCCCAACGGTTCGTCGTTCAAATTGATTTCAAGCATTACCTGGTAACGACCGATTGCGACGGAAATTTCGACATCGAACACGTGCCATCTATCTGAACAAACCATTTATCAACCTTCAAACTTAACCATTCAAACTTCCAATGACCAACTTACTCGAAACCATCCAATCCGGCCGGCAATCGAAGCCGCCTCGCGTCTTGCTTTACGGTGTCGAAGGGATCGGCAAATCGACCTTCGGCAGCCAAGCCCCCAAGCCGATCTTCATTCAAACCGAAGACGGTCTCGATGAACTCGAATGCGATCGCTTTCCCCTTGCGACCAAGTTCGACGAAGTCATCGCCGCTCTGAAAACGCTCGTCAATGAGGAGCACGATTACGAAACCGTCGTGATCGATTCGCTCGATTGGCTGGAGCGACTCGTCTGGGATAAGCTCTGTCAACAGTATGCCGTCGAATCGATCGAAAAGGTTGATGGCGGCTACGCTCGCGGTTACATGCACGCCCTCTCTCTGTGGCGTGAAGTACTCGATCTACTCAACGTGCTCCGCTCGCGTGGCATGGTGACGATTCTGATCGCGCATTCCAAGGTCGAACGCTTCGAGGATCCCGAATCGTCGCCCTACGATCGCTATTCACCGCGACTGCATAAACATGCCGCTTCGCTAGTCAAGGAATGGTGCGACGCGGTCTTCTTTGCGACCCGCAAGATGCGAACTCAAAGCGAGGACGCGGGCTTCAACCGCAAACGCACGGTTGCTCACGCAATCGGCAAAGACGGGGGCGAACGTGTCATGCGTGCTTATGGCTCGCCGAGCTGCGTCGCCAAGAACCGCTACGGCATCGCGGAGGAACTGCCGTTGTCGTGGTCCGCTTTTGTGGCCGCGATGTCCAACTGATCGATCCAACTACCGAACTTTCTATCCACAGACTCCAGACTAAGGACTACAGACTCCCCATGGCTAACCTTCAAGGCTTTGATGCCAACACTGTCGAACCGGCAGACGATCTCGAACCCATCCCCGCCGGCAAATACGTCGCCGTCATTGTGGACAGCGAAATGAAGCCGACGAAATCGGGGACGGGGAACTACCTGCAATTGACGTTTCAGATCGTGGAGGGTGAGTACGCGAACCGTCTCCTCTGGGTGCGGCTCAACCTCGACAACCCCAACGCGACGGCGGTCGAAATCGCTCGTCGTGAGTTGTCCGCGATCTGTCGGTCGGTCGGCGTCTTGGTGCCCACCGACTCGACGGACCTTCACAACCTGCCGTGCATGATCCATGTCCGTTTGAAACGCCGCAACGACACCGGCGAATTGCAAAACGAGATCAAGGGCTACAGCAAGCGGGACTCGGTCGCGAGTAAAACCCTCGAAACCACTTCGGCCTCAAGCACGGATGCGCCTTGGAAGCGATAGCCGCGGCCTCTTCTTGATCGCTTCCTCTCATCAGCCGGCCGGCACGGATTGTCGGTCGGCTGTTTTTGTTCAACCCCAGGCTGGCTCAACATCATGTTCAAACTCCAACTGCCATTCCCACCGTCAGTCAACACCTATTGGCGACACGTCGGCAACCGAGTCTTGGTCAGCAAGAAGGGCCGGCAGTATCAAGCCACCGTCAGCTCGTTGCTGGATCGTAAGAACACCAAAACGCTCGATGGCGAATTGATTGTTGATATTCGTTTAGTCCCGCCCGATCGTCGTCGCCGCGATGTCGACAATTCACTCAAAGCGTTGTTGGACGCGATGCAGTTCGGCGGAGCGTATCACGACGATGCCCAGATCGTTCGTTTGACGGTGGAGAAGCATCAACCCGATCCCGATGATCCGCGGGCCGAAGTAGTCGTCCAGCACGTCCCGGCACCCATCGGTGAAGCCGGATACAGGACTTGTTTGCGTTGCGATGAAGCGTTTGAAAGTGATGGGCCGGGAAACCGCATCTGCGTTTCGTGTCGGCAAATCAATTCGATGTTCGGTGACCTCGTCGAAAGCGAGCGAGGAAAGAAGCGACACAACGGCGAAATCATAACGGAGCGAGAGGAGGACTTGGTTTGAAACTCCGCGATTACCAACAGGCAGCCGTCGAAGCGGTCTACAACCACCTCCGCAGTCGCGACGACAATCCAGTCGCCGTGCTGCCGACCGGTGCCGGCAAATCGGTTGTGCTGGCGAAGATCGCGTCGGACGCAGTTCAGCAGTGGAACGGCCGCGTTCTGATCTTGGCCCACGTTAAAGAGCTGCTCGAACAGAACGCTGACAAGGTCCGGCGGCTGTGTCCCGATATCAAGGTTGGACTGTACTCGGCTGGGCTGAAGAAACGTGACACGAACACACCCGTGTTGGTCGCCGGCATCCAGAGCATTCACAAGCGAGCTTGCGATCTTGATCCGTTCGACTTGATCGTAGTTGATGAATGTTTTCCCGAAGGCACCCCAGTGTCGACGCCGCGAGGTGATATTCCCATCGAGCAGTTGCATGTGGGCCAGCCGGTGCATCATGCACTTGGCGTTGGCAAGATTGAAGCCATTTCGGCTCGTACCACCAAACATTTGATCGAGATTGAGGTCGAGGATGGAACAGCTATCCGTTGCACAGCAAACCACCCGATCTTCACCGAAGAAGGCTGGGTCAACGCCGCGTCCTTGGAGATGGGATCGTGTGTATTCCGCCGAGAAGATGTGCTTGCAATGCAGCGAGCCGTTTCGGCCGAGGGTCTATCTACATGCCGACGGGACTCCACGCCACTGCATGTCAGAAGGAGAGTGGAAGCGAAAGATGTATTGTTCCCCGACATGTGCGGGATTGGCGAAACGAAAACCAGTCGCCAAACAACCCAAACGCGTGCCTTGGCGAACGATTGCAGAACACGGGGCGATCAAACACTGCGAGTGTTGCGGGATAGTGATTCGCCCGTGGATCAAACGCGATGCAAAAGGGACGGTGATTACATGCATGGCCCGAACGGCATGGAGAAAGCAGCGTTTTTGCTCGATATCCTGTTCGAAGAAAGTTCAGAACCCAATGTTCGATGCTGCGACGAGAGACAAGGTCAGCAACGCATTGAAAGCAATTGGGCATCAGCCGATAGAGCGTGGTGGGAACGGTCAACTGACGATAGATCAGTCGATGCTGCAGCACGCTCTCGGTGCCGATTGGCTGCCGGAGTATCCGGTTCCGACAGGAGACGACAACCAGTCGGGGCTTCCCAACCACATCAAGATCGATTTGGCAAACCCGGAATTGAGATTGGCGATCGAGTTGGACGGCCGATCTCACGGCGGAAGAACGAACCGCCGGAGAGATCGGAGGAAAACTCGTTTCCTTCTCCGCTGCGGGTGGTCGGTATTGAGACTGTCAAATGCGAAAGCCCAGTCGCTGTGTACAACTTGCAAGTCAGCGGACACCCTTCGTACTACGCTCATGGAGTTCTTTCACATAACTGTCACTTGATCAGTCGCGCTGGCGACGGAATGTATCGCCAGTTCTTGGCTGATTGCAAAGTCATCAATCCGCACGTCCGCGTGATTGGATTGACCGCGACACCGTTTCGACTGGACAGTGGGATGATCTGTTCCCCGGATCATTTCCTGAACAGCGTCTGCTACGAGATCGGAATCAAGGAATTGATCCGAGACGGTTACCTGTGCCCGCTGGTGTCGAAAGCCGGCATCAACCGAGCGGACTTTTCGAGCGTTCACACCCGGGCCGGCGAGTTTGTCAGTGAAGAGGTCGAGCAACTGGCAGGCGACGACGCGCTCGTGTCGGCCGCATGTGCCGAGATCGTGGAACTGACGG
This sequence comes from Roseiconus nitratireducens, assembly GCF_008629675.1. Lineage (GTDB taxonomy): Bacteria > Planctomycetota > Planctomycetia > Pirellulales > Pirellulaceae > Stieleria > Stieleria nitratireducens. The sequence continues at coordinate 299,646 of NZ_VWOX01000010.1, forward strand.
CTGATCGTCGGGCCGTGTTGATCTTCGCAACGTCCGTGGCCCACGGGCGGCAAGTCGTCGAAACGTTACGAGATAATCACGGAATCGAGTGTGGCTTTGTCACCGGCCAGACGCCGGCGGAAGAACGCGATGCATTGTTGGCCCGTTTTCGGGGAGACCAACCGGCCCAGCGTTCTGCGGTCGGAACGCTATTTGACACCGGCAACGGAACGACCGGCCAAACTCCCCTTCGATTCCTCTGCAACGTCAACGTACTGACAACCGGATTCGACGCACCGCGCGTTGATTGCGTGGTCATGCTGCGTCCAACAATGTCACCGGGCTTGCTTTATCAATGCGTCGGTCGTGGATTTCGTTTGCACCCCGATAAACAGAACTGCCTGGTCCTCGACTTCGGCGGCAACATCGAACGGCACGGTCCGATCGACCAGATCAAACCGAAGGAAAAACAACTTCGCCCCGGCAGCGAACCGCCAGCGAAGGAATGCGAGAAGTGCCATGCCCTGGTCGCTTGCGGATATGCGAATTGTCCCGAGTGCGGTCATCCGTTCCCGCCGCCGGATCGCGAATCCCACGATGCCCAGGCGAGCGACGCCGGAGTGCTATCCGGAGAGGTCACAGACACAGAATACGAAGTTCGAGACGTAATCTTCCGCATTCACCGAAAACGTGATGCCGATGAAGACGCGCCGCGGTGTTTGCGAGTCGACTACATGATCGGGCTCGATCATTGGCAAAGCGAGTTTATCTGTATCGAACACTCCGGCTACGCCAGACGCAAAGCCGAAGCGTGGTGGCGTGAGCGTTGCCTTGATCCTTGTCCGACAACGGCGGAGGATGCTTTGGAACTCGCTGATGTCGGTCTATTAGCGACTCCAGAATCGATCACGGTCCGATCAATCTCCGGTCAGAAGTACGACCGGATCATCAAACAGTCACTTGGTGAAATTCCGAGTTTTGCAATGACAAACGACGAGGACGATCCAGTTCCCTTCTAGCGATTAATCCCAATGCAAAAAACATGTTTTAAGTGCAGACACACCAAACCGCTTAGCGAATTCTATCGGCACTCGAAGATGGCTGATGGGCATCTTAACAAGTGCAAATCCTGTGCGAAATGTGATGCACGCATCCACCGTGTTTCAAAGATTGATCAGGTCAACAAATACGATCGTGAGCGCGCACATTTGGACCACCGCAAAAACGATCATCGAGAAAGGCAGCGGCAATACCGCACGAAGTATCCCGAACGGCAGGCAGCATATAACGCGGTAGCGAGAGCGATTAAGTCCGGAAAACTATGCAAACCAAGTGAGTGCGAAGGATGCGGGAGCAAAGCGTCTGTGCAAGTACATCATGAAGATTATCTGCGAAAGCTCAATGTGATCTGGCTATGTCAAAAATGTCATTCTCAACATCATCACGTGCGGGATTTCGTGACGGGAGAGTGGCTCTAAGGGTTGACTACTGAACGGCAACGCGATGGAAGATTAATTGAGCGTCGGAACCAAATCAAACCAACAGACTGGCATCCGAGACCAAGTCGCGATTTACCGCCAGCGGGGCTGGTACTGTGTGCCGCTGCGCCCGCGGTCGAAGTCGCCTTCGCGTCGCGATTGGACCAATCTGCGATTGGCTCCCGACGTCTTTCCCGACAATTGCAACGTCGGCATCATCCTGGGTGAACCGTCCGGGTGGCTCGTGGGTGTCGACCTCGATTGCCCTGAAGCGATCGAGCTGGCCGATCAATATCTTCCACCGACGTCGGCGATCACCGGCCGTCCGTCGTCGCCAAAGTCACACCGCTGGTACATCGCCGCGAACGCGGCCACCGAGAAGCACCAAGACCCAACCGACGGATCGATGATCGTCGAGCTTCGATCCACCGGCGGACAAACCGTGGTCGGCCCGAGTATTCACCCCGATGGCGAACCTTATGACATCCTCGATACTGAACCGGCAACCGTTCCCGCACCGATGCTGGCCGCCTGCGTGAAAGCTTTGGCCGATGCCGTGATCGTCAAGCGTGGCGTACCAGCACCTATCAAACAACCGCTTACCAAGACGCGATCCACAATCGAAAGTGACGTCGAAGCCCGAGCGATCGCGTACATCGCCGCGATGCCACCAGCGATCTCCGGCAGCGGAGGTCACTCGCAAACCTATGCCGCCGCGACAGTACTCGTCCACGGGTTCGGCCTTGAACCAGATCGTGCCCTCGCAATCCTCGCCGCCGAATATAACCCGCGATGTTCGCCGCCGTGGTCCGACCGCGAACTGCAACACAAAATCAACCAAGCGGCAACCAAACCTCATGATCGGCCGTTCGGTTGGCTTCGTGACGAAGGACCGATCGAACCAATCGGCGAAACGGTCGACCTCAGCGGGTTCATGGCGAAGCCGGCTGTCGTTTCGTTTAAGGCGAGAACGTCCAGCAGCAAGTTTGGTGACAATGTTGATCCCGGACGGCTGCCCGAACGCTTGTTCAACGTTCCCGGCTTCGTACGCCGCGTGATGGATTTTTCTCTCGCCAACGCGCCTTATCCGAACATCGGTTTGGCATTCTGCGGCGCGATGGCTCTGCAGTCGTATCTCGCCGGCCGCAAAGTCTGCACCGCCGGCGATTTGCGGACCAATATTTATCTGCTCGCGCTGGCTGGCAGCGGCACCGGAAAGGAATTTCCCCGGAAGGTCAATTCGCAGGTGCTGTTTCAAATCGGCGAATCCAGGGCCCTCGGTGACAAGTTCGCGTCCGGCGAAGGCATTCAGGATTGCCTCGCTCGCAGCAACAAAATGCTGTTTCAAAACGACGAGATGGACGGCGTCCTGCGTCAGATCAATCTCGATCGCGATAGCAGTCGCGAATCGATCCCAAACATCCTGCTGACACTCTACACATCGGCCGGCGACGTTTATCCGCTGCGGGTCAAAGCGAACCAGAAAGAGGCTAACCATGTCGACCAACCACACCTGACGCTATTCGGCACCGCGACGCCTCAGTACTTTTACGAGTCACTCTCCAAGCGAATGTTGGCGAATGGATTCTTTGCGCGTCTGAACATTATCGATGTCGGTAAACGCGGCAAAGGTCAAACACCAGGATCGGCCAGAAACTTGCCGGACTCGATTCTCGATGTCGCCAAATGGTGGACCGACTTCCATCCCAGCGGTGGCAACTTTATGCAACTTTACCCCAAACCGGCGACGGTGCTTTTCGCTCCCGACGCGGAAGCGGCCATCACGGAACTTCGCCACCAAACCGAAGTTGAATACGACAAGGCGGATGACGTCGGCGATGAGGTCGCTCGTGCCGCGTGGAGTCGAACGTGCGAGCACGCCAAGAAACTGGCGCTCATCTACGCGTGCAGCGAGAACCATGAGAAACCGCTGATTACGCTCGATGCGGTTCGTTGGGCCAGCGAGTTCTCACTACATCAAACACGCCGTCAACTGTACCTCGCGTCGGTCCATGTCGCCGAGAACCCGTTCCACAAGGAATGTTTGAAGTTCAAGAAGCGTCTGGCCGAACGCGAGGGCTTCATGATGCCCCGTCGCGAACTGATGCGTTCGATGACGCTCAAGGCTAGCGACTTCGACCAAGTCGTCCAGACACTGATCCAGCAAGAAGAGATTGAATCGGTTTCGATTCAAACGAAGACCAAACCGGCCGCCGGCTATCGGCTGATCACGGTCCCCGAACTGCCGTCACAAACTGTCAGAAAATCCGTCAGCGAAACCGTTGACGATTCTGACGTTTCAGCCGTTGAAACGACCGATCCGACCGAAAAACGATCGAATCTGTCAGGTTTGTCAGTGAGTGCAACTGACGGATTCGCTGACGGTTCTTGAGCGTCAAAAGCCCCTTAATATAGATAAAAACCCCCTCTCTCTCTTAATACGTCAGTGTGTCAGGAGCACCCGCCCGCGATGTGCATTCGCACGTATGAGGGGGTGGTATGACGGATTTACCTCTGACGCTTTCCCGTTTTCCCTTTTTGATTGGAGTGTTCTAAATGACGCAGTGTCTGTCCTGCCAATTCTATCACGTCGAGCAACCGGCGACCGAGCGGTCGATCGGCTACGGTCGATGCCGTCGGCGTCCGCCCCAGTTCCCACAAAGTAAGCAAAGCCGCTTCCGATCGGAGTTCGCCGTCTTTCCGACTGTGGCGGATACCGATTGGTGCGGTGAGTTTCGCCCGCAAGACGCAGAATCAAGGGCTACGTGTGAATCAGCATCCTAGAAGTCCGAATTTCCAAACGGTCTGCGTTCAAGCGGTTGAAGTGAACGGCAGCCTGATGCTTTTAGATCGAAGTGGAAAGCGCTTGTGCGGTGCCGTTCGCCAGTCTGATCTTGGCGAATCACGAAACCTCTTTGTATTGAACGCTTGGCGTTGGTCCTTCGCCATCGACCGAATGAAGGTTCGCATCAAAAGACAGATCGACAACCAGACGGTCGACCCGTGGACGAGACGTGCGGGAAGTCTCGCTCAATCGCTACGAATTCGTAAAAGATTCGCCAGACCTGTTCCTTCGAGCCGTCGCCGGTTCGAGGCGTACACAACAGCAACATGGCCCGAGGCTGCGAAACGTCTTTGGCAGCAAGGAAACAATCGGCGTCGACGTCATGAGCGAACCGGGTGGGTGCGTTGGGCACACACCGTTGCCAACAATCACAACAAAAGAAAAGGAGGCTGTTATGCCAAAGACCTCGCCAGTAACCACAAACCAAATACTCGAGATGGTGCGATCGCAACAGCATCGGTGCGCGATCAGCGGTCGTGAGCTCACGCCCGAGACGGCATCGCTGGACCACATCCGTCCGCTTTCACGCGGCGGAACTCACGAGACCTCGAATCTCTGCATCGTCGAACATTTGGTCAACTCGGCCAAGGGGACAATGACGATGGACGAGTTTGTGTCAATGTGCCGGGATGTCACCGAGCACCAATCTCGCATGCGCACTGGGAACAACGCTTAGGTACTCCGCCAGCGATGACGCATGTCAGGCCCGCCGAATCAGCGGCCTTAGATCACAGAGTTTGTTTCGTGCCGATGTCCGACTTTTGACGATCACCGCCCGTCCGAGCGAATCGGATCGCAACCTACCTAACGACCGAACCAGCTATCTACCGACCGACCCTTTTCCGTTTCTTCCCCTTTGGAAAAGGACTCTGCCATGCAGGTCGAAATGTGGTCGCTTGATCGAATCAAGCCTTACGAAAACAACCCTCGCATCAATGACGACGCGGTCGCTCCGGTCGTTCAAAGCATCAACGAATTTGGCTTCCGGCAGCCGATTGTCGTCGATCCCGACGGCGTCATCATCGTCGGACACACGCGGTTCAAAGCCGCCCAGCAATTGCAACTGACCGAAGTCCCGGTTCATGTCGCTCGCGATCTCGAACCCGAAGCTGTGCGGGCCTACCGTATCGCCGACAATCGGACTAGTGAAAATGCCGAGTGGGACTACGATTTGCTCCCGCTTGAAATCGCAGCGTTGCAAGACATCGGTTTCGACTGTGAATTGATCGGATTTGATTCCGATGAATTGGCCAAGCTGCTCAATCCGGGAGTTGGTCAAGGACTGACTGATCCCGATGAAGTTCCTGAGCCGCCTGATGAAGCGATCACGCAACCGGGTGACATTTGGATCCTCGGCAACCACCGATTGATGTGCGGCGACTCATCGAAACCAGAGGATTTGGATCGGCTGCTGGACGGCCAGCCCATTCATTTGGTTCACATGGACCCGCCGTATAATGTCTCGGTTAGTCCACGCAGTAAGAACGCGATCGCGGCTGGCAACAGCACTTTCGCTGGCGATGGCAAGAAGGCCAAAGGCGAGCAGAAGATGCGGGCGAAAGACCGCCCGTTGGCCAACGACTTCATTTCCGAAGAGGAATTTGACCGTCTGTTGTTGGCTTGGTTCGAGAACGCATCGCGTGTCTTGGTACCGGGCGGGTGTGCGTATGTGTGGGGAGGCTACGCCAACCTCGGGAACTATCCTGGCCCTCTGAAGCAGGCAGGGATCTACTTCTCACAAGCGATCGTGTGGGACAAGCAACACCCTGTCATGACGCGCAAGGACTTCATGGGGGCGTTTGAACTTTGTTTCTACGGTTGGAAAGAAGGTGCCGGCCATAAGTACTACGGCCCGAACAACGCGACCGACCTTTGGCATGTGAAGAAGGTTAATCCGCAGGCCATGGTTCACTTGACCGAGAAGCCCGTCGAGCTTGCCGTCAACGCGATCCAGTACAGCAGCAAGCACGGCCAAAACGTTCTCGACCTGTTCGGCGGCAGTGGTTCAACATTGATTGGTGCCGAGCAAACCGGCCGCAACGCGTTCTTGATGGAACTCGACCCACCGTACTGTGACGTCATTGTCGAGCGGTGGGAAATGTTCACCGGAAAGAAAGCCGAGCGTGTGGGACAGGAGGTGTCGGCATGAGCCAATTGAACGAAATGGTAGAATCCGCCGAGGTATCTGAGGTACCGCTCTACCATTGGCGGCGAAAAGATTTTGAATGCCGGGCAGCCGAACTTTCAGATTTGGTCGCCAAGGATGACAACTTCGAAGGTTATTCGCTGGAATATCCAAAGACGGCGCGAATGGCCGCGGAGGAACTACGGTGCCGGGGACTCGATGTCGACATCGCCCCGCGGTTGCTGCTGATGGCAATTTTCGGCCAGGAAGATGAGGCAATTTGGTCCGCCGAGAGGATCGACGAATTGGCGACCGAGGCAGAACTCGACGGCTTGCTATTGCGATCAACAATGTTCTGTAGCGGAGCAAACGTTCGGTTTGGCCAAATGATGTTGGCCTACCTGTTTCGCTGCGTCTGTAGCCGGGTTTCATTCGGCCCGCAAATCGACCTCGACCGCTTCGAGTACGCGATTGTGCCAGGCGATCCGTATAACCGCGTGCAGTTTCTGCCACTCGGCCGTTTGGCATCGGTGATCCGGGAGTCCAACTATGGATAGCCTGCGACAGCCTGATGCGTCCAAACGTTTTCGTTCATCAAGTAAACATGCTCGGCGTTCAAGTACCGAGCGAGCGCCGGCAGCTCCTCAGCGGATTTCACTTCGTTGGTTCTCCGGCTGGTTTCGAAGTACTCCGGCATCGCTGGTCGCGGCGACAGCGAACGCACTTCGCCGCCTTGGATCAATTCGAGGGCTTCTTCCGGAACAAGGTAGCCGGTCGTCAGGATCGGCATCACGTGTTCGGGGTAGCCGTCGAAATGAAGGTAGGTTGCCAGGATGGTTTCATCCGGCAAGCAGATGGCGAGGATGGCTCTTGTGGACATGGATCAATCTCCGAGGGCTTGAGTTGTCGGCATGCCATCGATCAAGACGACAACATCCGGTGGAATGGAAAGCATCAATGACCGGCCGGTGTCCCAATCGACATCGACTTGAGTCCAACCGTTTTGTGGATACACGCCGGCGACCGTGCCGGTGGTGCCGGCGGGAATCGGGTCGGGGTCGTCGGTCATCGAAACCAGGCGGACCCGGTCGCCCGCCCTAAAATTGGCAGCGTTCATTAGTTTCTCATCCCGTTGGTTTCGTCCACCAAGGCGGCGACTTCGGAGAGCTGTGCGTTGATCAAGTTCAAGGCCCAAACGTGCGTCCAACGCAGCGCTTTGTTGTCCGGCGGGATCATTCGATCGAGTTGCAACTCGATGTGTTGCAGCAAGTCGCGTGAAATTTGGTGTGCGTTGTCGTAGGCCGCGGCCGGTTCGATCGGCCGCGGAGCCAGGGTTTGAACTTTGGCGTTCTTCATCGTCGTGTCTCCGTTGGGGGAAGATCTTGAAAACCGTATCGGTGAACACAGAGAGCCATGACGTTTCGCCAGCATCAAGCGAAGCTCGCCAAACATTCCAAGGAATATTGAATGTTTCTGGCCGGCCGAAGATGACCGCGACAAACGCCGCGTGTCGGCGGGCTCCGGTGCGCGGGATGGTCCGCCGCGTCAACGACAAAACGCCCGGACGCTACCAACGTCGGGCGTTGTCGGCGGCGTTGGGTTTAGAACCCGAGCGGCACCAAGACATGGGCGTTTGCGCCCGTGACATCAAATTCTTTGCCGGTCGTCGTCCGCGCGAGAATCCGATTCCCGCGGCGGACCAGAGATTTCACCGTGCCGGGCTCGAACCGGCCACCGATGCTTCGCAGTTCATAACCCATGTCGGGTTCCGGCCCGGCGGTTTCGCCATCGGCCAGGTCATCAACTTCGCGTATGTCGCCAATGAATTTCATCGCCGTTGCCTCCTTTCAAGTCCGCACCGTAAACCGGCCGCGCTCGGTCTTGACGAACCGGCTTTCGTCGCCGTTCTTCAAGTCGCGGAGGATGGCCGAGTACAGCGTCGCGTGCGGCGTCTTGCCTCCGGGGCTTTGCCAAAGGTTCTGTTCTTCCATGGCGGCGATCATTTCTTGGGCGTTCATCGGTTCCGGTGCATCGGCCAAGACTTGCAAGGCGGCTTTGACACAGGAAAGCTTCTTCTCACCGGCGGGCTTCGCAGTTTCGGCTTTTGCCTTCTTCTTCAACACCCGCTTGGTCGAGCGGGCGTCCGTCGTTGCCGACGGGACTGGCCCGCGAAGTCGGCCGGCGGTTTTGATTCGCACCTTTTTGCCGGTCGAAAGATTGGTCGCGTCCCAACCGCCGCTCGGGTGTTCTGCGTCGATCCGGACCGTGACCACTTTGTTGGTCACCTTCGATTGGTATTCGCCGCCGATCGTTACGTCTGCCTTGTTCATTTCGTTTCTCCGTTTCGTCATTCGATGCGTGGCTGCCATCGTCAGGCCGCGGGTACCGCCCCGCGACGACGCCGGAATCCGTCCCGGCGTTTCGGCTTTCGTTCAAACCGCCGCGCCCAGGTTGCTTTTGCGAAGCAGGTCGTACATCTGAATGAAGAGGTAGTGTTCCTCCAAAAGCGGGCCTTCCGGGCCGACATCTGCGTCGGCGTTTTCCAAGGCGTCGGCGAGCGGTTTGAGGTGATCGCCGATGGCGTGGAAGGCGTCGCGGATTTCTTGGTAGGTCGCCGGGTCGAGGGTTTGCATCGCGGTGCGAAGGGCGGCGGCTTTGTTGTTCTGGGGTTTGTTCATGGCCATCGTTTGGTCTCCGGTGTGAAGGTTGGTTTTCGTTTCGCCCCGTCGGCGTGTGACACATGGAGCCATGGAAATCACAGCAACTCAAGCGAGACTCGGCAGGAATCCGCAGGCGTTTTCGCAGCTTTTCGCAAAGCTGCGATAACTCCCGAGGCACGGGCGAATTCAGCCGTGAATGTTTTTCTGGAACTTTGCGGCCAGCCCGTCGATCGCGTCGTGAAGGTCATCGAGTTCGCCGAAATAGCGGTCGAACTTTTCGGGTTCGGCCGCTTCGAGGATCGGCATGTCTTTGACCGCCGCGTGCAGTTGCTCGATCAGTTCGAGCGTCGCGGTGCGTGCGTAAAGAAGGTCAGCTGTGCTGGGTCGGGTCTTTGCGGTTGCCATGCGTGTGTCTCTGTTGGCGAGAAAAGAATTCGTTTCGGTGACACAGATGAGCCATGGATCTTGCGGAAGCTCAAGCGAAGTTCAAACAAAACTTTCAGCTTTCCTTCCGTCGGCGACGTTGCGGCGTGTCGGCCGCCATCGAAGGTCTGGCAAGTGATGCCGACAACGACGAATCGCCGCAACGTTGGGCAAACGTCGCGGCGTGGGGTGCGAAGGCCGAAGGCCGGCGAGCTAGTTGCCGTCGTCTTCCGGCTCGTTTGGTTCGAGCAATTCGGCAAGCCGCGCGGCGTAGTGGCGAAGCGTACCAACGTGGTCCCAACCGATCCGCGTATCGCCGCCGGGTGCGGGTTGGTCTTCGATCATTTGCCGAACGGCTTCGGCCAACCGCAATGCGTCGGCGTGAGCGGCAACGTAGGCGTCTTTGAGGATTTGATTTTGGTTCATCGTTCGTCCTTTGGCTCGAATGGAAGAAGGCCGGCGGCGTTGTTCGCGCCGCCGGCCGGTTCGGTGTCGCGGTTAACAATCGCGGCAGGTTTCCCAGGCCCGTTTGCTTCCGTAACAAATCTGCCCGCCTTCGACGATGTAGACGGTCGCGTCTTCGGCGACGTCTTGGTCGTCCGCGAATTCGTGTGGATCGTCGTGTTCCGCTTCGTTCATCTCCGCGCCGCTGGTCACGCCAGCGATTCGGTTTTCGAAGGGCCAGTTTTGTTGCGTCATCAAACGCACCTCCGCGTCGTCGCCGTGCTCTTCGCGGTACTCGTTCAAAAGGTCGATCAGTTCGGCGATGGTCATGTTTGTTTCTCCGTTGGGGTGAATGGAAAACCGTCTTTCGATGACGACATGGAGCCATGCGAAACGAAACACAGCAAGCCGATCCTGCCAGCAATTCGCAGGCTTTTTGCAGGTTTCTGGACGCCGCCGACGTGGCCACACGTTTGGGCGTGTTGCGTTGCGGAAAACGCTCGCCCGCTACCTACTACCTATGCCGTTTCGCGGCGACGGTGCCCGACGTGGCCGCACAAAACGAAGAAACGCCGCGGGGTCAATCGCGGCGTTGATGTGGTTGCCCGTCGGCGTTTAGATCGCCCGGTCGTATTTGCGGGCCATTTCCAAAAGCTTCTTTTTGATCGGTTTCCAATCGCACGTTTGTTCGCCGCTGGAAAGTTCGCCGAAGCGTTTGTTTCGAAGGTCGCCCTTGTACCAACCCTTCGTCCAACCGAGTCGGTAGAAGAGCCGGTTGAGTTCCGTTTCCCCTTCGCCGGCACCCTGTCGGTCCCAGCAAGACTTGGTGCCGGGCTTTTTGGCGTAGTCCCAACCCGAGCAGCGTTTGCTGGTCAATGCGAGTTCGACCAAACCGAGTACCAATTGCAGGTAGCCGGCGATCTTGTCTTTATTCAAACTGCCGGCGAAGGCCCTGATCTCAATGCGGTTCCGGCCGCGGGCAAGGTGCGTCAAATTCAAAAGGTGGTAGCGGTCCGATTCGCATTGGCGTTTCGCGGCGTCTTTGTTGCCGTAGTCTTTAATGCGTTTTGCCCAGCGGTTCTGTTCGCGTCGTCGCGTTCCAGTCGAAGCGTAGATGGCTCGTTCGTGGTTGCCGATTAGCGAAATCAATCGGGCGAGCGCTGCGGCGTCGTTACCGAAGCTGACAGTCAGATGAAGACCTGTTGAGAAATTGACTCTCCCACCGCGAGCCGTGATCGCGTCGACCGCAGTCAGGACGCTTTGCAATCCTTCGTACCCGCGAAGGACCGGCGAAACGAACTCGCATCCTTTGCGGTTGGGGGCCAGCGTTTGAATGCTCGAATCTCGTTCGGCTTTCCAACCCGTTGGCAGCCAAGATACCGGCAACCCGTTGTGGTATCCGCCGATCGGCGTGGGGTCGGTTGCCGGAATCGTCGTTTCCAATTCAATCCCAAACTGAATGTCGTTGGCGTTCATGTTTGTGTCTCCGAAAGGCGTGTGAATTCGTTTGTTGAATGCACATGGAGCCATGCGTTTCGGGACACCTCAAGCGAAGCTCGGCAGTAATGTTTCAGTAATTTCCACCTTTCTTTTCATCGCCACACGCGGCCAGTTTTGCCCCGACGTGGCCGGCCGAGACATGCGGCCGAACATGCCAAACATGCGTCCGATCGCGACAGTTGCCGATGTGTTGGCCGTGTCGCGATTCCTCCCAAAGAATCCGGTCATGGAAGACAAACCGAAGCCCGCAAACCCGAATCGGCTGACGCCAGCAGAACTCGCCACGTTGTTATCGAACCGTCGAAAGAAACGCGTCGAAGTCACAAATATCCAGGCTGACATTGAGGCCGGCGCACCGACCAACTCCGACGGCACGATCAGCCTCGTTGCGTATGCCGCTTGGCTCTTGCAGGAGAAACATCGTGGCAGTTGACCTGTTGAAGATGCGGCCGAGCGAATGTTGTCGGACGCTCAACAGCACGCCGCTCGGTACCGTGCTGACCGATCGGCAGTTGTATCGCTATCGAACCGAAGCCGGCGTGTTGATCGGTGATGGAACCCATGTCGATCTCCTCCGCTTCACTGCGTGGCTCATTGATAAACGCCATGTTCCGAAACCGCCGGCGGATGCCGACCCGTATGCGAAGGTCAAAGAGAAGGCACGTGCCCGCAACGCCGCCGTGGCTCTCGCCGGACGAGACATCGGCGACCTTCCAACCGTCGAAGATCCAGAGCGGAAAGCGAGAGCGGCCGGCTCGTTTCGCTTCTTCTGTGAAACCTATTTCAAATTGACCTTCCATCTCGATTGGTCGCCGGACCACATCAAGGTCATTAACAAGATCGAAGAAGCGGTCGTTCGCGGCGGGCTGTTTGCACTTGCTATGGCTCGCGGAAGTGGGAAAAGCTCACTCGCCGAGGTCGCCTGCATTTGGGCGGTGCTCAACGGCTACTGCGACTTCGTTTGTTTGATTGGCAGCGACGAAGGCCACGCCTGCGATATGCTTGATTCGATCAAGACCGAACTCGACGCCAACGAATTGCTGCTGGCCGACTATCCCGAGGTCTGCTTTCCAATCCAGGCGTTGGACGGCATCTCGAACCGCGCCAACGGACAACTCTATCAGGGCAAGCGAACGCAGATCGGTTGGACGGCGAAAGAGATCGTTTTGCCCACGGTCGCCGGGAGCAAAGCGAGCGGCGCGATCATCAAGGTCGCCGGCCTGACCGGTCGCATCCGCGGGATGAAATTCAAACGTCCCGATGGCAAAACCGTTCGACCATCGCTAGTTGTACTAGATGACCCGCAGACCGACGAATCGGCTCGATCGTTATCGCAATGTGCAAACCGGGAAGCGATCCTCGCCGGCGCGGTGCTGGGTCTTGCCGGCCCAGGCAAAAAGATCTCCGGCATCATGCCATGCACGGTGATTCGTCCCGGCGACATGGCCGACAACATTCTCGACCGCGAAAAACACCCTGAGTGGAATGGCGAACGCACGCGTATGGTCGACTCGTTCCCGACCAACGAAACGCTATGGCAACGCTACGCGGAGATCCGCAGCGAAGGACTTCGCGCGGGTGATGGTGGTGAAGCTGGCACCGAATTCTATCGCCAGAACCAAGTTGAGATGGACGCCGGCGCTTCCGTGTCGTGGAAGGAACGTTTCAACGAGGACGAACTGTCCGCGATCCAACACGCAATGAATTTGAAACTGCAAGACGAAGCAGCGTTCTTCGCCGAGTATCAAAACGAACCGCTGCCAGAGGAAACGGTCGGAGCAGACCAACTGAACGCCGATCAAGTCGCCGCCAAGATCAACAACATGCCGCGTCGATCAGTGCCAATCGCCGGCAACCATCTCACCGCGTTCATCGACGTTCAAGGCAAACTGCTATTTTACGTCGTCGGAGCGTGGGAGGACGATTTCACTGGCTACGTCGTCGACTATGGAACCTATCCCGATCAACAACGCACACACTTCACACTCCGTGACGCCCGCCACACGCTCGAAAATGCAAGCGAAGGCACCGGTCTCGAGGGCAGCATCTATGCCGGCCTCGAATCGCTGACGGATGAGCTACTTGGTCGCGAGTGGCAACGCGATGACGGCGCGGCAATGAAGATCGGCCGCTGTCTAATTGACGCCAACTGGGGTCATTCAACGAACGTGGTCTACCAATTTTGCCGGCAAAGCCCACACGCTTCGATCTTGCTCCCCTCGCATGGCCGTTTCGTCGGAGCGTCTTCAAACCCCTTCAGCGAATACAAACGCCGACCGGGCGATCGAGTTGGTTTGAATTGGCGAGTGCCCTCCATCAATGGCAAACGAGCAATCCGCCATGTGATCTACGACACGAATTGGTGGAAATCCTTCACGCACGCAAGATTGGCCGTTGCGATGGGCGATCGTGGATGCCTATCGATCTTCGGCGACCGGCCTGAGATGCATCGCATGTTCGCCGAGCAAGTGACGGCCGAGTATTTCGTGAGAACCGAAGGGCGTGGAAGGACGGTGGATGAGTGGAAATCTCGGCCGGAGCAGCCCGATAACCACTGGCTCGATTGCTTGGTCGGTTGCGCGGTTGGTGCATCCATGCAGGGAGCTCTGTTGTTTGGTACCGACATCCCGACCGCCCCCCAACGAAAACGGGTGAGCTTCAAGGAAATGCAGCAACGTCGTCGAAGTTGATCGCCCGAGAATTTTTCTTGGGACGCCATCGTGACAAATCGCATAGCTAAGAAAGGGAGGGTGATCGTTTTCTTAGGGCGAATCTCAATGCCAGACAACCTCGAAGAAGAAATTCGCGAAAACGCCGCCGGCCCCGCAAAAGCATCCGGCGATGCGGGCAGTGTCGAGCAACACAAGCTGCAAGATCAGATCGCAGCCGACAAACACCTCGCCGGCAAGAAGGCCGTCTCGAAACCGCATCGCGGACTTCGCTTCAGCAAGATCGTGCCGCCATCGGCCGGCTGATCGTTGAATCCAACACCAACCCACAGGGCTGCCGGGGACGGCAACAGGAAATAGCACGGATGTTTTTCCGAGGACGTTTGTCAGGGATGATCGAGCAATTGCGCGACCGCCAAGCCTCCCGGCAGGTCGCCTCTGGACGCTCGCCCCGGCAGCCCTTGTTTCAACGATTGCGAGCGAAGTACGACGCGGCCAACACGACGCTTGATAACGTCAAACATTGGTCGCGTGCTGACGGACTATCGGCGGCGTCCGCGAATTCGCCCGACGTTCGCCGAACACTCCGCAATCGATCGCGATACGAGGTCGCCAACAACAGCTACGCACGTGGCATCACACTGACTCTTGCCAACGATGTTGTTGGTACCGGACCGCGATTGCAAATGCTGACCGGCGACGATGTGGCGAATCGATTCGTCGAATCCGAATTCTTTGCATGGTGCGAAGCGATCGGTTTGCCGGAAAAATTGCGGACGATGCGGCTCGCACGCGTTTCCGATGGCGAGGCGTTCGGGCTGCTGACTAGCAACGAACGACTGGAGACGCCGGTCAACCTTGATTTGCGTTTGATCGAAGCGGATCAAGTCGCCACGCCAACGTTGGTGCCCGATACACGTCGCTACCTCGATGGCATCCGCTTCGACGCCGACGGGAATCCGATCGCGTATGACATCCTTCGTCAACATCCGGGCGACGGAATGTTCTTGGTCGACGACGAATACGACACCGTGCCAGCCAGCGATGTGCTGCACTACTTTCGCTGCGATCGTCCAGGGCAGATTCGTGGCATTCCAGACATCACGCCGGCTCTGCCGCTCTTTGCACAACTCCGCCGGTTCACACTCGCCGTCCTCGCCGCCGCCGAAACCGCTGCCGAGTTTGCGGGGATTCTTTACACCGACGCGCCCGCGAATGGCGAAGCCGACGCGGCTGAACCTTTCGAGCCGATTGAACTCGAGAAGCGAATGCTTCTAACGATGCCCGGCGGTTGGAAGATGGCTCAGATGAAATCCGAGCAACCATCAACCACATACGCCGAGTTCAAGAAGGAAGTCCTCAACGAAATCGCTCGTTGTTTGAACATGCCGTTTAATGTCGCCGCCGGAAATTCGAGTGGCTACAACTACGCAAGCGGTCGGCTCGATCACCAAACGTATTTCAAATCAATCCGCGTCGAGCAAACGCAACTCGCCCGCGTGGTGCTCGATCGCATTCTAAAAGCGTGGCTCCGCGAAGCCATCCTCATCGAGGGCTACCTGCCCAACTCGCTTCGCACGCTCGATTCAACGTTCGAGCACCAATGGTTCTGGGACGGGCATGAGCACGTCGACCCGGCCAAGGAAGCCAACGCACAAAAAATCCGTCTTGCCAGTCATACGACAACTCTGGCTATCGAATTTGCGCGGCAGGGGCGTGACTGGGAGACGGAACTTAAACAACGTGCCAAAGAGATCGCATTGATGCGTGACCTCGGTCTAACGATCGAGTCCGACGAAACTGATTCTTCATCCGAACCCGAAGTCACGGAAGACCATGCCGAAGACGCAAAACAACAACCCGCTTGAAGCCGAAGCCGAATCGGTCCCCAGTAGTCTTCGCATCGTTTGTGACGACTCCGCGACGATTCAATTGGAAGCTGCCGAAGTCGCTGCCGACGGTGAAGACAAGCCTTCACTTCGCAAGTTCAACATGACAGCTTACACCGGCGGGGCAATGCGACTCGGGGGTTGGCCATACCCGGTGGTCGTCGACCTGGCGGGCATGCGTGTCACTCGCAAATCACGACCGATTCTCAAAGACCACGATCGCGGATCGATCGTTGGCCACACTGACGACATCACGATCACCGACAAGTCGCTGCAGGTCGCGGGCGTGATCAGCGGTGTCGGAGTCACGGCCCAGGAAGTGATCGCAACCAGCGAGAACGGATTCCCTTGGCAGGCGTCGCTCGGGGCGAGTGCCGACAAGGTCGTGTTCATTCCCGAAGGCAAGACCGCGAAGGCCAATGGTCGCGATCATCAAGGTCCGGTCTACATCGCTCGCAAGTCCACCCTCGGCGAAGTCTCCTTCGTGGCCCTCGGTGCCGACGACAACACCGAAGCCCGCGTGGCCGCTGGGATGGTTGATGGTGACGAGACCGATGAAACCGCAGACGACACCGAAACCACGGACGATCTCGAACCTGTCAACGCAAGTCTGACTATGAGCACCAAAACGAAGCCCGAACCTAACCCGAAATCGAGCCAAACTTCTCCGGTCGAGCAGATGCGAGCCGAAGCTGCGGCCGAATCTCGCCGCATCGCCGGCATCCGCAAGCTCTGTGCGGGCAACCATCCAACCATCGAAGCCGATGCCATCGAGCAAGGCTGGTCCATCACCAAAACGGAACTCGTCGTGCTGCGAAGCGAACGCCCGAAAGCTCCCGATCAAACACATCACTCACCGCGATACACCCGCGAAATCCTCGAAGCCGCTGCGTGTTTGTCGGTCGGCATTGAAGAGAAGGTGCTGCTCGCTGGCTTCGGCGAGAAAACACTCAACGCCGCTGATCCGCTTCGCCACATCGGTCTGCGGGAACTCGTCGCCGAATGTGCTCGCAGCGAAGGGATCGATGTTCCTCGTGTCTTCGGCGATGGAACCGCGACGATCCGCGCCGGTTTCAGTTCCATGAGCTTGCCGAGCATCATGGAGAACGTCATGAACAAGACATTGCTGGCCGCCTATCAAAACACGCCGATCGCCGCGTTCGATCTTTGCAGCGTCGGAACGGTAACCGACTTCAAAGAGGTCGCCCGTTATCGATTGCTCGGTACCGGTGGCTTTGAACAGGTCGCAGCCGACGGCGAACTCAAACACAGCAAACTGTCGGACCAAAAGTACAGCAACAAGGCTGACACTTACGGTCAAATCCTCACGCTGACTCGACACGACATCATCAACGATGACTTGTCCGCCTTCATGGACATCCCTCGTCAAATGGGACGCAGTGGTGCCGAGTCGATCGACGACTTGTTCTTCACCTTGCTGCTCAAGAACGCTGGCTTCTTCTCGTCCGCCAATGCGAACTTGCTGCAAGGTGCGGACACCAAGTTCGGTCCGGATGCACTGACCGTCGCCAAGACCACCTTCCGCAAGCAGAAGGCTGGCCCTGGTGGCAAACCCAAAGACCAGAAGCCGATCAACATTCGGCCCGAGTACTTGGTGGTTCCGGTCGAGCTTGAAACCGAAGCTGAGCTGCTCATGGGCTCGGCGCAATTGATGATCGACTCGCAAGGCGAAGCGACCAAGATTCCAGTCGACAACCCGCACCGCAACAAGTATCGAGTCATTAGCACGCCGCACCTGTCGGACAGCTACTACCCCGGTGCGAGCGCGACCGCTTGGTATCTGTTCGCCAATCCGAACGTGCTTCCCGCGTTCGAGATCGTGTTCCTCAACGGCCGCCGCACTCCGATCATCGAACGAGTCGAGATGCCACCGAACACCCTCGGCATGGGCTTCCGATCGTACATCGACTTCGGTGTGAACAGCCAAGACCACCGCGCCGCCGTGAAGGTCGCTGGCGAGTAAACAGGCGTGAGACCTGAGGCATGAGGCCTGAGGTCCAAACCGTCCCATTCCCTTCTTCTTCCTCAAGTCTCAGGCCTCGAGCCTCAAGCCTCTTATGCAAGCTCAATACGTTCACGACGGCAAGCACGTCGACTTCACTCCCGACGCTGATGTCCCCGTCGGTTCCATCGTCATCCAAGGCGATCTGGTCGGCATCACCAAACGCGATCTCAAAGCCGACCTGCTCGGCTCGATCGCCGTTGAGGGTGTCTTCGACATCCCGAAGGATCCCGCAGACGCCGAAGTCTACACTGCCGGCCAAAAGGTCTACGCGACCAACGACGGCATCGTCACTGATGTCGACTCTGGCACGTTTTACTTGGGCAAGGTGGTTGCCAATGCAGCTGCCACCGACAATTTCGTTCGCGTTCGCCTGAGCCAGTGATGAACCGCCGTGAGCAATCCAATCATCGCACCCGTCGGGGCGATCTACGTCCACGAGGGCGTGACGGTCCCGATCGTTCCTGAAACCGACATCAACGCTGGTGACGTGGTCGTCCTCGGCCGGCTTGTCGGCGTCGCCAAGTTCGGTATCGCCGCCGGAGCCCGCGGCAGCATCACCGTTCAAGGTGTCTTTGAAATCGTCAAAGACCCAACCACCAACATCCCCGCCGGCACGATTCTTTACTGGTCCAAGATCAGCCACCACGTGATCAAGAACCAGTACGACCATTCGATGATCGGCATCTCCGTCGAAGACGCACCTCCCAGCACGCCGACCATCCGCGTCCGGTTGCTGCAGTAACGTCTCGTCTCTCGCTTGCTTTCAAAGACTCCCACGCAAGGATGCCAAGTTGCGAAATCTAATCTTCGCGTGCGCTCTCCTCGTCTGCACCGGTTGTTTGCCGGAGCGTGATGTTCAAGTCCGACCGCTGCCGGCCCCGCCACCCGAACAGCCGATCGCCAACCTTCCGCCGCAGCTCCATCAACGCAACTGGACTGGCCGGCTCAATCAAGGCAGTTGCGTTCATGCATCGCTGGTCAATCACTTCCGTTGGCTTAACGAGTTTGAACTCGGCGAACGCTGGCGAGCGACCTACAGCGATGGCGAATGGGACACGCGTTTGCGAGACCGTCTCGACGCCGCCGGCATCGATTACAGCTACACGGTCAAAGCCGACCCGCGTTTTCTCGACTGGGCAAACGCGACGCGACGAGGTGCGATCCTTTGGTGGAAGCCCGCCCATTGCTGCACCTTCGTCGGTTGGGTGGAACGCGATGGCCAGCAATACGCCGCGATCCTCGACAACAACTATCCCGGCCGGTTTGAACTCACACCCCGCGAACAGTTTGTTCGCCTCTGGGCCGGCTATGGCGGATTCGCCCTGACGGTCATGGAAGATCCCGCCAGCTCTCTGCCCTATCGAAGCTATGAGGTAATCAATGAAGGATGAAATTCGGATCCGGCTCAGCGTGGGCCTGATTTTTGTCGCGGTGCTGCACGCCGTGATGCTCGGCACGATCTGCGTTGCGTTACACGAAGAACCCGAGGGCCAGCCGTGTCGTTGTGAAACCTGGGATCTGCCGAGTGCTAGCCCCGCTCCAACTGTCGGACGTCAAGTCGAACGCTTGCCCGAGCCGCCCAACGTGAACCTGGGAGCACAAAGCGAGCTGAAACAACAGACGACCTACTGTCCTCTTCCTTGTCCGCCAACGACTCAGCCGACGATCGTCCAGCCCTACCGTGTTGTGCCAAGCACTCCAACTGTCACGCAGCCGATCGTCATCACGCCCACGTCGAATCCAAGCGTTCCATCCGTTGCACCCGAGCCTACGCCGAAACGATACCAACTCGCCCTGTTCGTCAACGGTGACGCGAAAAGCCAACAACTTCTCGATTGGTTCGACCGTGACAAGAATCTGGTGAATCTAAAATCCAAGTGCGCGTTTCAAGTTTATACCGAGAACAACGCACTCTATCGAACGCGGTTTGCGGACATCGTTCCCGTCAGCCAGTTCCCAGTCGTCCTGTTCCAAGATGCCAGTGGTGGGCACGTCCACGCGGCCGGGCACACAATGTTGCCATCCACGCCCCGTGAACTCTACGACGACCTGCGGCACGGTTATGAACTCTATCAGCAAACACGCGAAGCCCAACGCACGGGAGCACTCAAGTCTCGCGGCTATTCGTGGGACTCCGCGATCAACCCGACGATGCAGCTTTCACCCGAAGACTGCCCCGATGGTTACTGCCCAATCGAACCAAAAGAACCGAGTTGGCGACCGTTTGATCGCGACCGAGACGGTGAACGCGATCGACTCTTCGACCGCGATACCTCCAGCCGTAATGCTCTGATCTGGGCGGGTGCCGGCGAACTCGCCACGCTCGCGTTGATCTTCGTCGCCGTTCTGTTGCTCGGATTCATTCTCATCAAACGAGGACTCTAACCCATCATGATTCTTGGAATTGCCATCGTTGTCGTTCTGGTCCTCGTCGCCATCGCGATCCTTCCCACGAAGAAACGAGACCGTGACGGTACACACACTAACTTCGTTCAGCCGTTTGTGCGTCCAACCAACTTTCGTCAGCAACAACTCAGCGAGGAAGCCGAAGCGATCGCGGACGAGTACCAACGGCGCGCCGATGAAGCCTGGCGAGATGAGCTTGGCGAGAAGGCTACGGCTCTCTTTCAATGCAAGCCGGCAACAAAGCCCAGGTCCCGAAAATCGTGAGCGATATGCTCCAGCGCGGGCAAGCTTGGCTTTCGCAAAAGCTAACCCAGCACGCGTCACGCCTAGTCACGTACCAGCGTGACGAGTTATCCGTCGAGCTACCCGCCACGATCGGCAAGTCCGAATACGAGCAAGACGATGGCGAGGGCATCGTCACTCGCGCCCAAGTTCGCGACTTTTTGATCAACACAAAAGACCTGCTCAGCAGTGTCATCGGAACCTGGCCCCGCCGCGGCGATCGCATCATCGAAACCGACGGCGAGATCACCTTTGTTTACGAGCTGATGTCGATCGGCAACGAACCGCCGTGGCGATACAGCGATCCGTTTCGCATCAAACTCCGCATCCATACTAAATTGGTCGACACCATCGAATGACAGCACCACTTGCAACCGTCATCCAAATCGCCGACAGCGTCGTGGCCGAAATCAACGCCGGCGACTTCAGCAAGAAGAGTCTCTCGGCTCAGCGGCTTTACGTTCCCAACTTTGACCTGGAGGATATGAAGGAACTGCGGGTCACTGTGGTTCCTCGCGAAGTCGAATACTTGCCGCTCGACCGCGTCAGCAACAAGTACCACGCTACGATCGACGTCGCCATCCAAAAGAAGTTCTCCAAGGGGGACGCGAAAGAGATCGACCCGCTGGTGCTGTTCGTCGAAGAACTGGCCGACTACTTCCGACTCAAACGACTCAACTCGTACGTCGCCGCCCGTTGCATCAAGGTCGAGAACGCTGTGTTGTACTCAACCGAACACTGGACTCAGTTCAACCAATTCACCAGCTTGCTGACGCTCACGTTTGAACTTGCCAAGTGATGCACATCCGGACGCGAGTCCGCCTCGATGCCAACCGCGTCAAGAAGAAAGCTGACCAAGCGTCGTTCAAGTCGCTTGGTCACGCCGGTGGAACGATTCGCAAGACTGCGTATCGAAGCATCCGCAAACGCAAGAACCCGTCGCGGCCCGGAAGCCCGCCGAGTTCACCGACTGGCCGACTGCGGAGATCATTCCGTTACGAGGTCGATCGACGAACACCAGGCGTCGTCGTCGGCCCCGTCAACGAGATCGCCGGCCGCTTGTGGAACCTCCACGAGTTCGGCGGCATCGCGAAGAAGCGCCGCAAACTCAAACGCCATCGATTCCGAGTCGGCCAGCACGGACCGATCCGTGTCATCGGCCCCGGTAAGTTTGCTCGGATCGAACTGCGAACCGCCGCTCAAACCAACCGCGCCCGCCGGCTGATTGAAGAAGAGAACCAACGTCGCGGAGCCGAAAAGCCGCGCCGTTACCCAAAGCGTCCGTTCATGAAACCAGCCCTCGAAACCCATCGATCCCAACTCCCCAAATTCTGGCGGGACTCGATTAGGTAAATTCACCATTCAACGGCGAGTCAAAGTCGTCAGCCATGAACAGAATCTTGCCTGACGCCGACCCCGCTTTGCAGCTGAAATCCTGCTCTTGTTCTTTACGAATCACAGCAACACGCTTGCCGTGATCAACGATCGCAACCTCCTCGCCGGGTGCTAACCCAGCAGGCACACTGGCCAGGTCTTGGCTGGCGTCGCTGATTTGTATTTCGCTCATCGCCAAACCTCCAGAAACGATGGGTAACGGCGGGTGAATTTCATTTACTCACTATACCCCAAGTCACGGAAGAGAATATGTCCGCTGAAGTAGTCCTCGGTCTCGACGCCGTCCTCACGATCGACGGTGCCGAGATCAAAAACGTCAAAGACCTGACCGTGTCGCTTGAGAAAGCTGAAGCGGACGCGAGCACGCGCGACAACAATGGCTGGCGAGCAACCGTCGGTACGCTCAAAGACGCCTCAATCGAGTTCACCGTTCTGAACAAGAGTGGCGACACATCGTTCGGCATGCTGCAAGGCCTTTGGAGCAGCGGGACGCCGTGCGACGTCGGCATTTCCGACGCCGGCGGAGCACTGACTTTAACTTGCGAAGTGATGAACTTCAACGTCAATCAGAACCTCGAAGAGGTCGTCTCGGCCGACGTGACTCTTAAGCCGACGCAGTCATCCACTGGTGGTGGGATGAATGTGGGTAGTACCACTTGATCCTAACCAAGCATTCGTTCATAGGAAGCATGATCGCCTATCCAGAACCAAAGCAGTCCGTCCTCAACCTCGACGGCTAATGCCCGGTATTGGATACCGACTCGTGCCGACCAGAATCGTCCAACCTTTTTAAAGTGAAGTGACGGGTGAGTCGGATTTTCTCTCAAGAGTGCAAAATTCTTGTCCGCCAGTTCCCGTATCGCATCCGGTAGTTCCGCATAAAGTTGCCAGAATCTTGGACTGGCATGATGGTTCATAGTGGCCTCGAATCACCAGCAGCGTGTTGACGCAACGCTTCATCCGCTAGCTGATCGAGTCGGCCTTCACGGGCGTCACGCTCAATACGCTCGTCAAACTGCTTCGCGTCGAACTCCAGGAACCACTCGCGAAATTTCGCCATCTGATCGGGTGGCAATTCGGCAACTCGTTCTTCCAGGTCTTTTAGCGTCATTGAATCAATGTCCTCGGGTCTGATCTCGCTCGACGTGCAATTCGCGAACTCAGCGAACGTTATTTCCGCGATCAGCCCCATTTTAACCTTCACCAGACCCCAGTCCAACTCATGCAAAAGTTCGTTGACCGCCACGGTCGTGTTTGGATCGTCGACATCGACAACACCACGCTTCGCCGCGTCAAAACGCTCACCGGTGTTCGCTTGCTGGACGCGGTCGATGGGGATCTGATTCCCCAGATGACGGAAGACTTTCTGCTTCTCGGAGAAGTCCTGTTCGCGGTCTGCAAGCCGCAAGCTGACAAAGACTCCGTCAACCAGGAAGCATTCGAGTCGGGGCTGTCCGGCGACTGCCTCACCGAAGCACGCAACTCGCTTGTCGAAGCGTTGTTGGACTTCCTCCCGGAGGACCAACGCCGTCTGCTCGCGAAAGCGGTGACGCATCAACGCGAGGTGACGGCACGCGGGATGGAGATGCTGCATCGCAAGCTGGACGATCCGACGCTGGCCGACAAGATGGTCGCGGAGCTCCAAGCAAATCTGGAGGTGCCAGGCTTGAACGCGAAATCTATCACCTCGCCGGTATCCTCGGCGTCGACCCCGGCCCGTTAACACTCCGTCAAATGGTCTGGATGGCCAACGCTCGCCGTCAACACGATTGGCAATTGGCCAGCACGATCGTCTGGATCACCGCCGAAGTCAATCGCGATCGCAAACGCCGCCGCAAGCCCTTCAAGCCTGACGACTTCAACCCCTGTGTCACCACCAAAACGGCTCCCGCAAAAGCATCCGTCGAACAAGTCGCGGGCCTTCTCGGTGCCAAGTTCCATCCTTCTAGCAACTAGCTTCTAGCAACTAGCCACTCTCAATGTCCCAAGTCCGTGCCGGAGCCGCCTTCGTCGAACTAACGCTGAAGAACTCAGCGCTCGTTAAAGGTCTGCGCCAAGCACAGAAGCAACTCAGCTCGTTCGCATCATCGACCACGATGTTGGGCACGAAGTTAACCGGACTCGGCGTTGCAATGGCTGCACCACTGGGAGCCGGCATTCAGAAGTTCGCCGAATACGACGACGCAATTCGCCAAGTCGCCGCCGTGACCGGAGCCACTGGCGATGCTTTTGATCGACTCAATGCCAAAGCCAAGCAACTCGGCGCATCAACAAGTTTCACCGCTGTTGAAGTGGCGAACCTTATGACTGAGCTTGGTCGCGCGGGTTTCAATCCAAAACAGATTGAAGCGATGACCGCGTCGGTGATGAACCTTGGACGTGCGACTGGAACCGACGCCACAGTTTCGTCAGGCATCATGGCCGCAACGATTCGCCAATTCGGAATGGAAGCCGGAGATGCGACACGTGTTGCTGATGGACTTACCGCCGCCGCGAACAAGTCGTTCAACACCGTCGAAGCTCTCGGTGAAGCATTGCAGTACGCTGGTCCCGTTGCTGCCGATGCCAACATGAGCCTTGAAGAAACGCTCGCGATCCTCGGTACGCTCGGCAACATGGGCATCCAAGGAAGTGAAGCCGGCACGGCGCTCCGACGACTCCTGACATTATCCGCTGCAGAGTCGCAGAAGTTCCAAGATGTGTTCGGGGTTGCAACGAAAGACGCTGCTGGCAACGCGCGACAGCTCACCGACATTCTTGGTGATGTGGCCCAGAGTGTTGCCGGTCTTGGAACCGCCGACAAAGCCGTCAAGTTCAACGAAGTGTTCGGCTTGCTCGGTATCACCGCAGCGTCCGCGATCGGCAAGACCGTCACCGACACGCGAGTGCTGCTCGGTGAACTAGAAGGAGCAGGCGGCATCGCCAAGAGAACTGCCGAACAGATGGAATCAGGTCTGGGCGGAGCATTTCGAGTGTTGGCGAGTTCCTTTGAAGCTGTCCGCATCGCAATCGGCGAAGCCCTCGAGAAGCCGATCAAGCGTCTCACGGAAAACCTTTCATCGGCCGCATCCGCCATCACCGACTGGATTGGCGAAAACAAGCGAGCCGTTCAAATCGCCGCCTTGGTCGCGGTCGGTGTTGTTGCAGCGGGAGCCGCACTACTCACGATCGGATCCGCAGCCGCGGCAGCCTCCGTCGCGGTCGGTGGTCTGCTCGGTATCTTCTCCGCGATCGGCACCGTAGTCGGCATGGCGGGAACCGCAGTCGCCGCGTTGCTCTCGCCGATCGGACTCGTCGTCGCCGGCATCGCAGGCCTTGGCATCTATCTCGCCAAAACATCCGGCTTGCTCACTCGCGTCTCGGCCTTCTTCAAGACCGCGTTCGCCCAGATCGCGGTCGATTCGCAAGCCGCCTTCAAATCGATCGCCGCATCATTGGCAGCGGGCGACATCACGGGAGCGGCCAAAGTGATGTGGGCTTACCTGCGAGGTCTCTGGAAACAAGGCGTCGCAGCAATCTCAGATACCTGGGATCAGCTCTCTTCCAGCCTCGACGGATTCGCTGGTGGATTGCTGACCGCCGTTGGCAGTTTGCTGCGAAGCACACTCGCCTGGGCCAACGAAAACCGAACCGCGATCCTCACCGCCGTCGCCGGGTTCGCTGCCATGAAAGTTGCCGCGACCGGAGTCGGTACCGCGATGATCGCTCTCAAAGGTATCACGTTCGGACTTTCAGTCGCGTCAAAAACACTCGCCGCAAGTTGGATCGTCTTAAAAGCGGTCGGCACCGGCATCAAAGCCATCTTCCTTGGTCTGGTCGCCGTCAAGAAGATCAACATCGCGTTGGCCGGAGTCTACGCAGCCGTCACCGGCGGCCTATCCGGCGCGTTCGGCCTACTCACCGGAGCGATTAGTGCTGCGGCCGGAGCGATGGCATTACTATTCTCGCCGATCGGTCTAGTTGTCGCCGGAGTCGCCGCACTCGGTGCTTACTTCCTCTACACATCGGGTGCGATCGGCAGCTCGATCGAGTTCCTCAAGGGCGCGTTCCAAAAACTCAAAGCCGACACGATGGCCGCGTTCGGAGCGATCGCCAACGCGTTGAAAGCAGGCGACATCAACGCTGCCGTCGATGTGCTCTGGTCCTACATCAAACTGCAGTGGACCAAAGGAACAACGTGGCTCTCCAGCATGTGGGCACAATTCACCGCGTACCTTTCTGACGCCTGGGGCGACGCCGTCTACAAACTGGCCGATCAATTGATCCAAGGTTTCGGTGGACTGCGAGCGATTTGGAACGCCACGGTCGCATATCTCGCCGATGGTTGGACCATTCTCACATCCGCCGTTCAAAAAGGCTGGAATCACACAGTCGGATTCCTTAAGAAAGGTTTTCTCCGGCTTCATGAATTGGTCGACATCGCGGGCGATGTTGCCATCCAAATCGGTGGCGTGCTTGTCAATGCACTCGCCGGCGTCGAAGGTGCCTGGGTCGAAACGATCGACTACCTCGCCGATTCGTGGGCGGTGTTCGTCGGTGAAGTCCGCAAGATGTGGAACAGCACCGTCGGCTTCCTTCGCAAAGCATGGGTCAAACTCAAGTCGCTCTTCGACGACGACATCAACGTCGAAGCCGAAGTCCGCCGCATCGACGCCGAAACCAACGCCAACAACACGGCCGAAGAACGCAAACGACAAACCGCGATCGCCGGTCGAGCCGAACGTCGCCGCCAACGTAAAGCGGAAATCGAAGCGAACCGAAAGGCGATGCAGGAAGATCTGCAACGTCAACTCGATGAGCGTCGAAAGTCACGCGAAGGCCAAGACATCGACGCCGACTTCGCCGCGATCGACGCTGACACCAACCAACAAAACGCAGACGTCGACGCCGAGCGTGATCGCCAGCTCAACGACAACGCTCAAGCGAACGAGCAACGTGTCGCTGACACCGAAAAGTTCACGACCGGTGTCCGCGACACGCTCGATCGGATGCGACGACAATCCAAAGCCGATGCCGCCGCGAAACGAGCCGAGCGATCGCTCGCCGAAGCCGATCGCCAATCAAAGGTCGCCGAGGCCGAAGCCGACTTCCAAGCCGCTGTCGACAAAGCCAACGCTCTCAAGCCGGCCGACAACGATCAACCAGCCGACGCCGACAACGAAAACCCGTCAGTCTCCAACGATCTGGCCGCCGCGATCGCCGAAGCCAAAGCCTCGCTCGAAGCCGCTCAAGCCGGAATGCCAAATGCCGATGAAAACGGCAACCCGGTCGCTGCCAACGAGCGGATCGAAAAGCTGCAGGCCGGCATCGCCGCAATGGAAGCCAAAGCCGCCGCAATTGCCGAGCGAGCCAACCCAAACGGCAAACTCAAACTGCCACCGGCGAAGCTTGAAGATGACGCCGTTGCACTGAAACTCGATCGCGAAGCCAAAGCCTCGATCGATGACTTTGCTGGGAAAGACGTCGGCGAACAATCCAACGAATCAGTCACCGGCAAATTCGATTCACGCGGCCTTAATTTCGGCAGCGGTGCTCGACGCATCGAACCACTCGCGCTCGATCCGCCAGTCGAGAAAGACAGACCGGTCGAGATCGATCAAGAACCCGAAGTGATCGTCGCTCCGCAACTGGTCATCGAAGCTGAGGCCGTCGAGCCAGAACACAACGAGATCGTCGAAGAGCCAGTTGCCGAACCTGAACCCACAATCGACGAAGCCCCCACCGGCAGTCTCGACTCTGGTCTGCAACAAATCAACGCGCGACTCATCGCCATCGGTCAACACTTGATGAAGTCCAACGAACTGCTGGCCGCCGGCAGTGGCGGACTTGATCCAACCGGCGAACGATCCGGTCTCGGTCTAAGCGAAGACGTTCAGCGTGCCATCGTCGAGACCGCCCAGAACACTCGCAAGCTGGCTGAGCGCTCGGGCGGCCACGGGTTGATCTTCACCTAATGAGCATCTCCGCCGGCGGATACGACTTCGCAGTCGCAGCTCTCTCGCCCAAAGCCACTCGTGGCATGCAAACCTCGGACACCGTTTCGTACGTCGCCAGCAACGGAGGCATCGTCGACCCGCCCGCGGCAGCCGACGCTTTGCTGCAACACTTCAAAACCAATCACCCTGAATCGATTCCGTTCCTGCGAATCGACGCCGAACACATCAACGAGAAATTCGCTCTCGTCACCGCCAACCAAAACGAAACCAAGCTCGATCCGGTTTCGTTCAACACGACCGGCGCGACGACGCACATCAATCAATCACTGCTGACGCGAGGCATCTTTGCCGCTCCCGGCAAGACCGCACCGAACTACCGAGGAGCGATCGGCGTCAGCGATTCAGGTGTCGCCGGCGTCGACATCACCGTGCCTGCTTTCGAGTTCTCGGTCCGCAAGAAGTTTGAGTGGGTTTCGACCTCATACCTGTTGGCCGTCGTCGCCATGACCGGCCGGACCAACAGCGGCTCGTGGTCGATCTTCGGCCCCGGCGAAGCGTTGTTCCTTGGTGGAGAAGGGGGCGAGGACGACAACAACTGGGTCGACATCACCTATCACTTCGCCGCCCGACCCAATCAACCCAACTTACAACTTGGCAACATCGGCACCGTCAACAAACGAGGCTGGGATTACTTGTGGGTCAAGCACGACGAAGAGGTCGTCGGCGACCGCGTCCTGCAAACCCCGGCGGCAGCCTACGTCGAGCAGGTGTATCCCGAAGGCAACTTTTACGCTCTAGGAATCTCTTAGTTGGCCAGACGTGTTCGACCCGGCGACAGTCTCAACATCACCGCGGTCGAATACAACCGACTGTTGGCAGCGGCCGAGGCAGCGCACCGCAACCGACTCCCCGGCGGAGCAGGTCCGCGTACGCATCTGCGAAACGCATCGACCGTTCGCGTTCACAATAAATCGGCTGCTCTCGTTCCGATCGGCGGCATCGTCGGTTTCGAATCACCGATCACCGATCCGGAAGCCGGCCCCGTTGAACTGGCCCGCTTCGTCCGCGACGCCACGATCGAAACGGCGCTGCCCACCAAAGACGAACACACCGGCCGCTTCGGAGTCGCCATCGAGCCGATCCGCGAAAACGAGGTCGGCCGAGTCGTCTTTGACGGCATCGTCGCCGCCCAAGTTGACATCAGCCAAACTTGGCACCGCTTCGCCGACGTGGCCGAATCCGGCGGCGATACATTGCAATCCAAGCCCGACGGATCAGCCCAGATCCTCTGGCGGAAGTACAACACCACCACCGGCAAACAATGGGCGATCGTCCGCGTCGGCCGCCCCGCCGATCCGGTCTATCTGGTCAAGGTACCCGCCGGCGGCATCGCAGCCCGTCGCGGAGTCCGAACCGGCGCGGCCGATTGTGACCTGTTCGAACTCGACACCGAAGGCGAGATCGCACCGGTCGTTGATCCCGCCGGCGCAACCGTCCGCATCACCGCTCGCAATCATTCCGCTCAACGCATCCGCGGCCCGATCGCTGGCAGCGGCGAAGACCAATACCTCGTCGTCACCTTCGACGGCCGCCGCTCGTGGGTCATCGATCCACCAAAACAGACGCTGCTATGCAAACCGACCAAGCGACTCAAAGCCAAGTCCTGGGGCACCGCTCGCGAACTCCGCTTTGACGGAACACGCTGGCGAGCGATCGGCGTCCGCGTCGCAGTTTACAACGTCTGCGATTACGCACTCCTCGCATCGCAACAGATCATTTGTCACTTCCACGAGGACACCGGCGATTATGTAACGATCGGATGCCGGTGCTGTGACGGCAGCAGTTCGTCCAGCTCGTCATCATCATCGGGCAGCTCATCATCGAGTGTTTCGTCTTCTTCCAGTTCCTCGTCTTCATCATCCAGCAGCCCATCAAGCAGTAGTAGCTCGTCGGTCAGCAGCAGTTCATCGAGCGGTTCTTCGCTGAGCAGCAGTTCGCTGAGCAGTTCGAGCGTAAGCAGTCTCTCATCAAGCTCCAGCAGTTCGCCATCGTCGTCATCATCAAGCTCCGTATCATCCAGCTCCGCATCTTCGAGCCCATCGTCCTCAAGCGGAACATCAACAAGTAGCAAATCATCAAGCTCAGCATCGACCCAATCCAGCAGCGATAGTTCATCAAGTCAATCGTCGATCTCAAGCAAGTCATCGCTCTCCAGCAAATCATCGTCATCGAGTGCGAGCAGCACGTCATCGGAAAGTTCAAGCTCAGATGCAAGCAGCAGCGAATCGATCAGCTCAACAAGCGACTCGATCTCGGTAAGCGGATCGACAGAATCCGAATCATCCTCGTCTGGTTCCGCTTCCAGCCAATCCTCAGTCAGCGAATCGTCCACATCCGAATCATCAGCCAGCGACAGCTCGCAATCGGATTCCCAATCAGCCTCGAGTGACTCACAAAGCGAATCCGCTAGCAGCGAATCACAAAGTGACTCTGAAAGCCAATCCGCAAGCCGATCCGATTCGGCACCATCCGAATCCTGGGAACCAAGCGGATCAACCGCCAGCAGCCATTCTGAATCCGAATCGACATCCGACTCCAATTCCGCCAGCCAATCGGACAGCGAATCCGCCAGTGATTCCGAAAGCACCTCGCCGCCCGAAAGCTCCGCATCGGACCAAAGCGATGACAGCGGCTCGCCACCCGATGAAAGCGGCTCCGAATCACGCTATTGGTCAACCTCAGCCAGCTATCACTCGGCATCGTCCACCGGCAGCGGAAGTGAGAGTACGAGCGAAAGCACAAACACCAGCGAATCCGAATCAACCAGCGACGATTCCGATTCGGCATCTGATGACTCCGAATCCGACTCCGACGCATCACAATCCGACGCCTCCGATTCAGCCAACCCGCCCAGCACGTTCGACGGATCCTCGTCCGCCCACAGCGATAGCCAAAGCGAACCATCACACGACTCGCGATCTGACGATAGTGACACGCCATCAGTCGACGATTCCGACTTCGACGCTAGCAGTGACTCCCGCGACGAAAGCGATTCCAACGCACAAAGCGGCAGCCGCGACGACAGCAACGAACCCTCTGTCGACGATCCCTCCGTCGACAGCCGCTCCGACGACGATTCTGGCGAACCACCTTCCGAAGACGAATCCACCGAAGAGCCGTCGCACACCAGCAGCGCAGGGTCGAGCGAACCGTGCAACAGCACC
This sequence comes from Roseiconus nitratireducens, assembly GCF_008629675.1. GTDB lineage: Bacteria > Planctomycetota > Planctomycetia > Pirellulales > Pirellulaceae > Stieleria > Stieleria nitratireducens. The sequence goes on from NZ_VWOX01000010.1 coordinate 330,927, forward strand.
TGGGTTTGGTCGTGCGGTTGGGAGCTAGTCGACAGTGATTGCGAAGACCCCGGTGAACCACCCTCCAGCTCCGGAGCCTACGACGGCGAAGTCGCAGCGATGACCGCATGATCCACTGCCCGCACCTGACACCCAACAACGTTTGCGAAGTCGCCTCGGGCATGGCCGGCTGCCCAGCCAAAGTCACACCCGCCGCTTGCAACGCGTGCCAGAACGAATCTAACCCGCGAGCGATCAATGTCGTCACGATCGGGATGGCTTTGGTCAACAAGAAACGCCGCAAGCAAGACACGCGGGAACTGCACGCGATGCTCCGCAGCTACCTGCCCGATCGCCAGCCCGAACCGACAACGCTCAAGATCGCCGACTACCGCCCAGGTCCCGGCAACGAACTCAAAAAGATGCTCGCCTGGTTCGCCCGGCCGAGCGAGTCCTGCAACTGCGACACCCGCGCCGACACGATGAACGACTGGGGCGTCGAGGGCTGTTTGCAAAACATCGAAACGATCACGGATTGGTTACTTGAAGAAGCCGAAGCACGAGGCCTACCCCATGGAAGATTCACCCGCACCATCGCCAAGTCACTCGTCACCACTGCCATTCGACGGTTCCAGAGAAAGTTCCCCGATGGTGCACCCGAGCCAGACGAGGATGATCACGCGTGACCGCAGGATCGTCGAACGATGTTTCCTCATGAACCTCGATCGCCGCGAAGATCGACTCAAGGAATGGCTGCAACAACTCCCCGATCCCTGGCCGTTCCCGCAACCCGAACGCTTCGCCGCGATCGACGGCCGGCGATGCGCGACTCCGCCTCAGTGGAAAGCCGGTAACGGTGCATGGGGCTGTTACCGCTCGCATTGCCTCATCCTCGAAAAGTGTCTGATCGAAGGCATCGACTCGTACGTGGTCTTTGAAGACGACGCCGGGTTCGTCGAAGACTTCGCCGACCGTCTGCAACAATACGCCGATGAGCTGCCTGCCGACTGGGGACTCGCTTACCTCGGCGGCCAACACCTGTTCGCCGGCAAGCATCCGCCGCAACGAATCAGCGAACACGTCTACCGTCCTTACAACGTCAATCGCACCCACGCCTTCATGGTCCGCGGTCGTGAGAACATGAAAGTTCTTTACCGGCACCTTCATTGGAACGAGTGGCAACAGCGGCACCACATCGATCACCACCTCGGCCGGCTAACCCAGCGTCGCTACCAAGCCCTCGTGCAAGGTAAGAACATCGACAAAGAATCGATCGCCGTCTACACGCCCGATCGATGGATGGTCGGCCAGCTTCCTACCAAGTCCAACATCTGCGGACGCAAGTGGGAACAAACCCGCTTCTTCAACGACGCCAAGAACGCCGACCACAGCGACTCGCCCTTCTTCGCCGTTCTCGGACCGCACCGATCCGGCACCTCCTGCGTCGCGATGGTCATGCATCACCTCGGCGTCCACTTGGGCAACCAACTTTCCGGCTACGAAGCGACCGGCGGAGGCGAAGCGGTCGGCCTGGCCCAACTCTGCGAAAGCGCCATGCGATTCCCGGCGATCGATCCCGCCTGGCCCGATCACCAACTCGTGCAAAAGCTGAAGTCTTGGATCGTCCAACGAAAAGCCGAAGCGAACCGCGATAAAACCGTCGCCGCCGGCAAATACCCGCACCTCTGTCGCTTCGTCAGACAACTCCACGAAGCCCTCGGCGATTCGCTGCGAATCATCTCCGTCAACCGCGACATCGAAGCGTCGATCCGCAGCCTGAAGTCACGATCCGAAAAGCATCGAGGCCAATGGTTCGCCGCGACCGACGAAGATTGCGAACGCTTGCAACGCAGTCTTCTCGAACACCGCGACGCCTTCATCGCCTCGCATCCCGAAGTCCCCGTCTTCCACATCGACTTCAGCGAACTGACCACTTACCCCGAGGAAGTGATCAACAACCTGATCGAGTTCCTCGGCATCGAACCGACCGCTGAAGAGATCGCGGCAGCAATCGACCACGTCAATCCCCAACTTCGTAAGCACGGATGAGCCGGTACCCCAAGCCAACGGAAGAACTCGGCGTGATGTACATCGCGATCGGTGGTCGATCGTTGTGGCAGCTTCGCCGCTCCCTGTTATCTCTTCGGCATCATTGCCCAAACGTCCCCGTCGCGTTGTTTACCGACCAACCGGCCGACACGTGCCCGGACGTTGAATATCGCTTCGATGTCAAAGCGATTGGCGGGTATCAAGTCAAACCTCGTTTCATTCCATGGTTACCATTTGATCGCACGGTCTACCTCGATGCCGACACAGTGGTGCTCAAACCCTCGGCGATCGCACCCGCCGGTTTGTTAACCGAGCGATTCGGCTACGAAGCGAGCTATGTTCACGGCGTTTCCAGACGCTGCGACCAGGTCGGAATCTGCGGTGTCCCATCGATGAACTCTGGCGTCGTCATGCTTCGCAAGTGTCAACGCGTACTTGATGCCTTGGCTTATTGGCGACGCATCTACCGTGGCGGCAACGACGAAGTCTTGCTGACGAAGGCACTCCTGCGTCATGCGGTCCCCAGTTACATCTTGCCGGCTGAATGGAACTGCAGAAACCGCGAGCAAGTTCGTCATTACTCCGCCATCCGCATCACGCACCATCGGCCCGTTTTGCGATTAGTTCAAGCCGATGGATCGGTCCCGGGCGATTTGCTCAAGCAATGGTGGGAAGGCAGCGTCAAAAAACCAGATGGAAAAGATGAGCCATGACAATCCAACTGTCTGACACCACATTCTGCATCAAGACCATCCATCGCCCGTGGTCCTGCCACCGCTTGGTCGAGTCGTTGTGCAAGCACATCGTCGAACCCAACATCATCGTCGTCGATGATGGACAACCTGAACGTCGATTCCTCCCTGCCTATCCCGAAACCGCCGCTAAGTGCCAAGTCATTCACCCGGCACAAGTCGACGTCGGCGTCGGAGTCGGCCGCAATATCGCCGTTGAAGCGGTCACCACCGAGTTCATGTTCTTGCTCGACGATGACCACGTCGTCACACCGAACCTCAACCTCGACAAGCTTATCGATCGGTTCACCAAACTCGACATCGACATCTTCGGTGTCCGCCAAGGAGCCGGCGGTCGGCCGACGATGCTTTCACCGCTAATGAACGGCAAGCGGATCTGGATGCATCGCGGCGAGATCAAACGCAATGGCTACGTCGCCTGGTGCCACATGTCATCCAACGCGTTCCTTGCCCGCACCGAAACGATCCGGAGTCTTCGCTGGGATGAAGAGCTCAAAACCTTCGAGCACTGGGAGTTCTTCTACCGAGCCAAACTCGCCGAGTTGAAAGTTGCTGTCGCGGGCGACTGTTTCGTCAAACACGCTCACGTCGAATCCGCCGACTATCGAGTCCTTCGCCAGCGTTCCAAGTTCCGCTCGATGGGACTTCGCAAACACGGATTCCAGTCGATGCGACTACCGGGCGGAGGAGTCGTGCGTGCCTAAGTGCCCTCACGGGCCATCGTGATCATCATCGGATCGGGCAATTCGCTGGAACCCAACTGTCGGAGCATGTTGATCAACTGAGCCGACGTGTAGTGAGCATGCGTGCAAACGTGCAACAGAATGTCCATCAATGATGTCGCTCGTCGCTGACCGCCAACGGAACTCGTGCTGACCTTGAAGATTTGCTTTGCCAGGTCAATCGGTTGCAACTCCGACAGAAACGTTTCCCAGCGCGCGTCTAGCTCAGACCATCGTGCTCGCAGGTCCTCGAAAGAACGCACGCTATCCTCCGCTAGTTGATTGCCCACCAACTCGTCAGGTAAATCACCGGGCATCACCGGGCTCTCGTTTCCCAAGACCGTCTCGAGCCAAACGTACTCGGCTCCCATCAAGTGGAGCAGTGTTTGCCAAACCGAACCCTGACCGATCTCGAATGGGGCTCGAAGTTGCTCAACAGAGAGTTCGGAAGCAGCAGATAGCAGCTTGGCGTTCACCCAGCATCGATGTTGATGCATTCGGCGAATGGGAACAACAGCGTCCACGATCAACTCTCCCAACAAAGCATGATGTTCGAAACGGTCACATTCTGCATCAAAACGATTCACCGTCCACGGTGCTGCGCCGCGCTGATTCGAAGCATTCACAAGCACTACGGCGATAACCGGCCAAGGATTCACGTTCTTGATGACGGAAAGCCGGAACTTCGATTCTCCGTGAACTGTCCCGATGAGGCCACCATGGTCGATCGTTTGATCGAAACCGAATTTGACATTGGATTGTCGGCCGGTCGCAATCAGCTTCTCGATCTCGGTGACTCTCCTATCGCCGTATTCGCTGACGACGACCACCTTATCACCGAACGAACTCGTCTGCCTGACTTGGTGCGCAAACTCAATGAGCATCACGATCTCGACTTACTGGCCGGCCTCTCCAACAACCAAGAGCGACCCAAGCTTCTGCGAGTCGACGGCAAACGACTGCGGATCCCGCACGGTCACTACAAACAACGAGGCTCGATTCGTTGGTGCCACTACGTCGGCAATTGCTTTGTGGCCTACCGCGACATTCTGCAAGCGATCCGCTGGGACGAATCGCTCAAAGTTGAAGAGCACTGGGACTTCTTCTGGCGGTGCAAGATCGCCGGCGTCAACGTCGCCTGCGATGTCTCTCATTCATTCAAGCACGAACACATTGACCCACCGGGATACCAGCGTCGTCGACCCGGATTCCAACAAGCCGCACTTCGTAAACACGGACTGGAGCGAGTGATTTGGCGATGATCGAACTACCCGCATTGGAATACCACTTGGCCCACGGCTGCAATCTCTCGTGCCAACAATGCAGCCACTATTCGAATCATCATCTCGCCGGCGCGATGCCGACAGTCGAGCAAGCTGACACCGACCATTCCAAGTGGTCCCATCGTTTGAAGCCTCGGCGGTTTGCTTTGCTCGGGGGTGAGCCGCTGTTGAATCCAAACGTAATTCAACACATCCAGCTTGCACGTCAGCACTGGGCCGGAAGCAAACTGATGCTGGTCACCAACGGCTTTTTCCTTCATCGGTACCCGGAACTACCCGCGGTCTTGCTGGAAACCGATTGCAGGCTCGAGGTGAGTCAGCACGGTACGCATGACGAATACGTGAAGCGCTTTCGCGAAGTAGAACAGTTCGTTTGGCGATGGCGAGAACAGCATCCAGGTATCCAGATCAAGATCCGAAAATCACATCGCGGTTGGATGCGTCAGTACAACATCCAGAACGGCAAGCCGGTTCCGTTCGATTCAAAACCAGCCGCAGCCTACCGCGTCTGCATGCAAAGGACGTGCACGCAGCTCTTTCGATCGATGTTGTTTAAGTGCCCGGCCCTTGCCTACTTCAGTCAACTGGAATCCAAACTGAAGCTGCACGACCTTCCGCAGTGGCAACTCTTCCGCGACTACCAAGCCTGCCCGCCGGCCGCCAGCAGCGACGAAGTCCGACAGTTCTTGCAAACCAAATCCATCCCACAGTGCGGTCTCTGCCCATCGCGCCGCACCAAGTTCGTTCACCCCAACCCGCTGCAACGGAGTGCCCTACGATGACACCGCATGATCCTTACCATCCTGAGCTGCCGCCGCCACCATTCGTCCCACCATTCGATCCACCTGGCAGCCAATCGCCTTACGTCCCCGAAGGCAGCTCCACCGACGACGACAGCGACGAAGGTGACGAATCCACCACCGCCAGTACCAGCGACGACCTCGGCCCACGACCCGATTGGTGGCCCAAGGATTGGCCCTGGCCGCCCGAACCCGAAGAGCCAACGGTCATCGAGTCACCTCCGCCGATTCACACCTGGCCCCGCCTACCGCCCGACCATCCATACCACGTCCCGCCAGGATATTCAGCGCCGGACAATCTTCCCCCCGGCCACCCGGGTGAAGCCTATCCTGGCATGCCCGACTACCCCGTCATACATCCAGGCGACTGGGGCGAGGACTGAAGTCGCTACCCCGGCATCCTGGACGATTGGCCGCCAGGCGACGAAGACTAAGCCGGTTTCCACTGGTGAAAAAACATGACCCATGCGATGCCATTTCGCGTGGGTTTTCTTTTTAGGACCGGAAACCGTCCAGAGTCGTTCCTCAGGTCCACTGCTTCGAAGCATAGAAACCACGCTCGCTGCAGAGTTTGTGGCAGTCATCGAAAAACGGAGATTGATGCTAATGAAGTCAACAAAGAAAGTGATTGCCGTTTTGGATCTTCCTCCTGAACGGGCACCAAACCGAGTTCGCCAAAGCTACGCAGCAGCGGCAAAGCGATGGGGAGCCGAATTGCACTGGATCAAGAACAACATCCAACCTTGGCACCCCTTCTGGCAAAAGATGCTCGTTTGTGGGCATGTGTCCAACGAATTTGGTCCATCGCAGGTGCTGCAACTCGACAACGATATGCTGATCCGAAGCGATTGTCCGTCTCCGTTTTCCCTGATTGGCCCGGGTCAGTTTGGAATCGTAGCTGAGCGTCAGTGTGCCCAGAATCGGTTGGACCGTGGCGGATGGCACCGTCGTGCTCATTCGATCTGGTCACGGCGGTGCGGCGTCAAGCCAGCACCCACGTGGATCCATCCCAATGGCGGACTCTATCTCTATCGCACGGAAGAGTTCAACGCGATGTTCGAGACGATCGCTGACTACATTCATCGAACGAATGCGTCCATCGACCTCGGGCCAGACGAGTCGCTCATTATCAATCAGCTGTGGAACAGCTTTCCTCAATCTGTCACTTTTATACCGGGCGATTTCAATGTCAGCATGACACAAGCCCCTGATTGGGCGAGAAACCCGATCATGCAGTCTTTCATCTACCATTTCATCCGCAAGTCAAAAAAGCACATCGAAAATTGCGAGTGGCAACGGCAAGACCCGCTTCAGTTGCCCTACTCGCAGAACCAGCGATCCAAGAAGCTCATTGCGGCTTGGAAGGACAGTCCACCGGCCCATTACGACATGGGTGAAATCCTTCGTGTCGAACCCGTTGCAAACTTGCTGGCGGTCTACCCTGAACTGACAGTATCTGGAACTTGGAAGCACGGTCTAGCGATCAATGAAGATCGATTGACGCCCGATGACGACACAAGCATTCCCTACTTGATGTTGTCAAGGTTCCTGATCAGGCTTGGCGTCAACGCGCGTCGGTTTCAACTGAATACTGCCGGAAGTCTTGCCAACGACTAGAAAACCCAGCAAACCAACTGTTCAAAACTCGATACCCAAAAACGAAACGCCCGCGGCAATCGTTGTCGCGGGCGTTGTTCTTGTCTGTGAGACGCTCAGCAGGAAACTATCTGCCGCAGCGATTGACGCGAAAATATCGTTGCCCGCTGTTGTCAGTCTTTCCTGGAACAACAATGACGCGTCGAACCTGCATGACCTGAGCCGGATAATGAATCCGACAAATCTGACGAGGTTGTAAGGCTGGTTGGTTCTGTACTAGACCAACCCTGGATGTTGGGATCCCTGCGAGACTGACGGATCGACTCGAGCGAACTTGCCCGTGATGCAAGCAAACGGGATCCCGACGCACGATCGGCGATCCCACATCTTGAGTCATGCCGTCGCTCACTGTCGCAAATCCTGGGTGAGCGACTGGAAATGAGCCAGAGAGTTGATTTGTCATCTGGGATCGCGGAAGAAGCTTTTCAGCGTTTGAACTGAATGTTCCCGGCACCGGCAACAAGCTCCGATTCGTATCTGGGTAAACAACGACCGAACCCGAAGATTTTGCCGGTGGTGCGGTTCGTTGATTGCACTACCCCTCGGCAGTGCAACGGCTCGCCGGCCAGACTGGTTCTGCTTCGTCCGGCCAAGTCGCAATGGCTTCACGATTGGCGATTGCTGTTACGAGAACAAACGTCGCGAGGATTGTCTTTGCAGCCATAATTTTCACTCCAAGATGATGATCGTTAAGCACGGGCAGGTCGCTACTGACGCGATCTGGCCAACTCGGCAACGAGGCTGCGAACCTCTTCTGAATTCGATTCGCGCTCCAGTAGTCGGAGCAGCAACGACCGCGCACGATCATCCTCCAGCATGGCCAGCAGCCGTGTTCGACGCTCGTTTGGCATGCGTGAGAGGCATTCAATCAAGTCGGGCAGGTACTTCACCAGCATCTCAATGACCAGTTGCCAATTCATTTCAGTTTCCTACTTCGCTTTGGGGGAAAGAACTCTTGACGCGATTTCACCTTCAACCGAACAACGGAGAAGGCTTTGGCAGCGTCAATTCGCCAATGGACATGCACTCGGCTTGGGGAATCCAGGAGTCGAATAGGCTCAGAGGAATGACGAAGCATCCAGCGGGCAAACCTCGTCCGATCTCGCGATGCGCTCCGGCACCCCACGAATTCTTTACAAGCACGAACCAAGTGCCCTTCACCTCGAACACCCCGTAGATGGTCATGTTGTGGTACCAGGTGCCCGACCGACGATAGATCGTCATCTCATATCGCGAATCGAAGCCCGCCGACGCGAATCCCCAACCGCTGCAAATGTGGCAAGGCTGTTTCAAAACCGTCAGAACATTCATCAGGTCTTGGCCAGATCGCACCACGACCGACTCAGACATGCGAAACTCGCTGGCGATATCCAAATGCTCGTTGAGCTCATCACGCCGATTGTTACCCCAACTACGAACGTCAGACGATTGAGGAAATGGTCCGCGATAACGATCTTTGACTCGATCGCAGGGGAGAACCCCAACCGTCTTGTACGCCCAGATTTGCACCGAACAATACGATCCGTCGCCGCGCGAAATCGAGCCAACAAAACGCTCACCGTTCCAAAGGTTTTTGCAGCGACCGGCACCGTAGTGGTAGCCCGTAAACGGCATGGCGTGATCCCGAAGATTGTTTCCGTCTTCAGTCGACCACCCGACAGGATCTTCGATGTCGCCCTCGTTGAGGATTTCCTGGCTGGCTTTGGCGGCGATTGCGAGACCGCCGCCGGCACCGACACAGCTACCAACGCTGCCCTGCGAATGAACGAGCGGTTCTCCGTAGAGCAACTGTTCGCTAGCGTGGAATGACCAGCCGGCGTCGAACTGGAACATCGAGCGGCAAAGCTGTTCCATGGGTGATTCGGAATCGGCATCAGCCAGCATCAACCGTTTGTCGAGGCTCGAGAAGAACTGCTGGTCTTCCAATTCAACCCGTTGTCGACGCTCTTTGATCAAACGGTGATTCCCCCAGTCGGTTGGATCACCCCAACCGAGCTGATCGGCATGTTGAGAGTACTGACGTTCAATTGGCGTTAAAGATTGCATGGTTCGCTCCGGGACAACTTTGATTCGTGGTGGCGTCAAGCGGTTGATGGTTCAAGGGTCAGTCGGCAAATGCCTGCAGCCCAGTTCCAACGGCCGCAATGAAGCGAGCTGCCTTGGTTCGGTCCATGTCTCGCTGGTGCTCATCCCACACCTTTTCGATCTCGATTCGGCACGTCATCCAAACGGCGGAACTCTCGCCTTCCAGGATCTCGTCGTGACCCTCCTTCAGTACGACCCTGGCGGCTGAAACCGTCGGTATGATCGGCGTTGTGGTCCCGGTCAGTCGGTCGGCCGTCGATTGATACAACGCGGCTAATTCGCCGGCTGGGAAGGTCTCGCTAGCGTTGGCTTTCAAGAGAGAAAACACGCGGCGACCGAGATTGCCGAACTCATCGGCCGGCACGTCGTCGGGGCTCGGATCTGGTTCCGGCGGATTCGGCCCTGGAGGCATTGGTCCAGGTCCTGGTGGTGATGGATCTGGACCAGTGCCGCGGATCACAACACGTGCATGAGCTTGGGCGAGCGCTCCGTCGACTTGGCAGATCAAATCGATCTCATAGGTGCCCGGTGGGCCTGTCCAAATGGCCGCCTTTCCACCATCGATCCGCACGAGATCCGGACGAAAGCCGTCCGGCAATCGCCGAACAATCCATGCGAACCCACCGGCCTGTTCGCAACTGGCCTCGCTGCGAATCAATCGATGCGGATCGACCTCGTCCGGAGTGTTGATCTGTTGAGCGATTGCTGGTGTCGTGGCGAATGCCAAGGCAATACACACGAGCAACACGATCGACGATCTGCTGATCTGGTTTCTCCGACTGTCGGTCGCGCGAAGCGAGTCGCCAATGATCCATGCGACAAATAGCGTCACAACTGTCTGCACTTGATCCTCCGAGATTGGTAGACCGAAATGATCAAAGACAACGAATAACACACCCGATAAAGCGAGCCAGAATCGACGAGAACGAACAAGGTCTTTGAGTTTCTGCACCGGTATGCCTCGTAGCGATAGAAGTCGGGCATGCAGAGTGAGTCGCGACTCTGCGACAAACTGCTTTCATGACTTCTATGCATCGAGAACCGCAGGTGCGGGAAAGAACTCTGCCAAAACACTCGGATGGCGGCCCGTTGCCATCGTCGATTTTGCAGCGGCAGAAACACTATGCCTGCAAGCTACCTTCGCTGATAAAGTCGAATGGGCCGGCCAACTCTTCGGCGAACGACAAATCGCAGAACAAGGGCCGGTAGCGACGAGCGAGTGGACCCAATGCGGAAAGGATTTGTCGAACCAGCAAATAACTGGTCCTGGACGCATGAAGCTGCATGCTCACATCATCTGGATCCTGCAACACTCCGACCCGACGGTTTGCATGAATGCCGAATAGTTGCAGTTCAGGAAATAGAATCAGCAACTTGCACGCCGTGTCTGAGTCCGGTGAAACCAGACAACCCACTTTGTGTTTTCCACGTCGCACCTCCCGCGCGATGTTCCTTACCGGATCGTCATTATCCCAAGGCCAACCTGTGACTCGCCAATTCGCCTCGGCGAGTTTCTCCTTTGCGCCCATCGCGTAGTGAGTGATGTAGGTCGGAGAGAAATTGTCACGCAACAGCCAGCCATTCTGACACAGAACCGTGTTGAACTCTTGAGGAAGGAATCGGATCGCATCGCGACATCTCGACCACAGAACATTGCCAATGATACTTTCGTCCGCGCCCATGTCGCCGTAGTTGCTCCAACGTTTCTGCGCTTTTTCGATCCGTTGCCACACCGATAAGAAGTGGGGCAGCCCGTATAGATACAGTCCGCCATTGGGGTGGAGAGCCGGCGGTAATTGATCGGTATTCATGCGAGTCGCCCAAGTCCGATGGGCTCTCGCGCCCCAACTGCTTTCATCAACCCTACGGTCGGGTCGCTGGCGACCTGCGACCATCGCAAACTGATCAGGAGACACGAGGTCGAAAGGGCTGGGACAGTCTTCACGAATCAACATATCGTTGTCGAGTTGCAACACATGAGCCTCATCAAACCGATCAAGGACCGCGGCAAAGGCTCGCATCTTTCGCCAGAAACAATGACCTCCTGAATCGCATTGCGAAAACCAAATCAGTTCCGCATCCCATCGATCCGCAGCGGCTTGATAAGACTCTCGGACATTGCTGATGGCCCGTTTGGGAGGGAAGTCGGGGACGATGATCACACGTTTCATCCGACACCTCGCTGAGTCAGCGTCAGTGGCTGCAACTCACGGTACAATCGAACCGCTTGATCAAGTTGCTGTCGCAATCGTTCGCGTGCATCGTGCGAAACGCGAACGCGAGCGGGTGCAGCGTTGTGCTTTCGCTGATTTTCAATCGGCAATGGACGATTCAACCGCGCGAATAAGACCCGCATGCACGACGAAAGCGTGCGGGTGTCGTAGATCCAAGTCCGGTCCAGACACTCGCGGAAGCCACCGCAAAAATAGTGCGTCAGACCGCTGCTGACGTGTCCCAAAAACTCAAAAGCGGAATCCGCTTCCCGCGAACCAAGACCATCGCACCACGTCTGAGCGTCGGGAAATTGTCTGAAGAAATCCTGCTCACGGGGGCTCCAGTCCGGAGCCTTGCGACGGCGAGCATCAAATGCCGACAAGGCGTGTTCAACCGGTTCCCGAATGCCAATCAACATTTGATCTTTTGGGAACCGCTCGGCCGCGTCGGTCAGAGGGGTACAGTGTCCGAGCCAAACGTGATCAACGTGGCCATCACGCAGTACACGATGCACGTGGACACCCCCGGTTTTCCCAACGTGAATGCAGACCAACCTCATCCGTGCTTCCTCAGGTTTGGGTTGACATGGCCGACCGCGGCGTCGATCTCATCCGGATCTGGCGCGATGCCTAAGAACTTCACTAAACGCTCGACTTCGTGTTTGGTGTTCGATGTCAGCGACGCAAAATCGATCCGGTGCACCGGTATGTCTGGATGAGCGGCGATGAAGTCCTCACGATGCTTCAGTAAGCTGCGCTGCAATTGTTCACACTGTTGCGGCGTCGCCGCGTACCAATTGCCGCGGTGTTTTCGGCTGCGACTTTGCAAGCTACGGATCGAAGCTTCGATGGGTCGATCGACGGCGATGATTCGCATGGAATTTCCGATCGCTTTGTGAATGTGGTCGGCGAAACGGCATAGATGCGGGTACTTGCCACCGGCGACCGTCTCATCACGAACGGCTTCACTCTTCTTGCCCACGAAGAATTTTTTCAACCGATAAGTTAGGTCCGAATCGCTGATGGTTGGATCGGCGGCGGGAAACTTCATTACGGCTTCGCATAGCTCCATCAATCCAACGGCTTCGCCTCCACCGGTCGCCTCGAAGCCACCGAGCTGATTGCCCATGTGGACACCCAAGTGGTGGCAGATCATCGCGACGCAGGACGTGCCACTGCGATGCGGCCCCAGCACCGCGAAGAATGGTTCTTCTTCGTGATCTACATTCACGGCGTCGTTGAAGAATCGGGTCTCGCTCCATCGTCGCCCCGAAATGTTGCTGCGTGTGGGCAATTGACCAACCAACCAGCGATCCGGTGCGTAGACCGCAACCGACCCCTTTCCCACGTTTCGTCGGGCGATTCCGTGGTAACGCCGCTGGATCATCCGACCGAGGTGGTGGTCGATGTGATTGGCCTTCTTCCAATCGCGCGAGTGCAAGTGTCGGTAGAGCGACACCATGTTGGATCGACCACGGACCATGAAAGCGTGAGTCCGGTTGACGTTGTAAGGCAGGTAAACGTGCTCGGAGATTCTCACCGGCGGATGAGCGACTGAATACAGGTGTTGTCCGCCCAGATACGCGAGTCCCCAATCGTCCGGTAGCTCACAAACAAACTTCTGGAAACGCTTCGCGAAGTCATTGCAAAACCCAGCGTCGTCTTCGAAGACCACGTAGGAGTCGATTCCTTCCGACAAGCACTTTTCCAAGATCAGGCAGTGCGATCGGTAGCAGCCCCAAGCTCCGTTGCCGGCTCTCCAATGTGTCGGAGGCGGAACTCGCCTTCCGTCAATGGCCGCGAATCGCTCTGGTTTGGGAAAAGGCCACGGTTTGGGAAGCTGATCGAACCATTCCCGCAGCCGATCGTGACGACCATCGAGATTGATCAGAAAGCAACGCTCAACAAGGCTGTTTTGTTTTTCAGATTGTTTGGCGGCTAGATTAGCACGAGTGGTCGTCGAGGTCGCTGGCACGGTGGTCATCTTGATCTTTTTCCTTGTAAGGTTGGCGGACGGATGAAAAGAAGGCGGCGAGATCGTTAATCAGTTTCAAGCGGGCCGTCGGGGAACTTCCGCTCGTAACGCCGGATCGCGGTGAGAACAAGCGACCGAGCCGTCGGCAATGTGAATTCATCCGCGTCCATTCCCTGGCGGGCTGCTTCGTGAACAAGCCATGCGGCAATGGTCTCAGCGTTGAGTCGGCATCCTTTGACGCCCCAGTTGTTGATCGTGGCGATCCGTCGTTGGATTGGTTTTGCTTTCGCTGCGACGGCTAGCCAGGGAAGCATTCGCTTCAGCTCGCTTCCGGGGCCTGTCGATGACTGATTCCCGTCTGCTGGCCCTTCATTGAGCTGTGCGAAGTTTTGCAGACTCACTGCTTCATCGGTGAAGTCGCACCGATCTATTCGCTGTGCCAACGGTTGCTCGGGATCGCAGTCCACTGAGACATCTTTTCTTGTTCCCGTTTCGCAGCGGACGACTCCGTTGCGTTGGCTGAGATCTCGATCCATTTCGGACGTACCGTTTATTCAAGAGTTGAAGATTCACTGAGTTGCTTTCGCTGGCGATACAACAACGGACGACAAATCAACGATCCGGTCGCTTTCTCGCACGCACCTTTCTCTATGCCTGAACAGCCTTTTGCGAGGCACGAATTCCAACCGAATTCCGAAAGTTCTTTGCATGGACTGAATGGCGGTTTACCAGGTCGAATTCGAAAGATTCTTTTGCCGCGCTGGCGGACTTGGGTGCATAGGTCGAGTGGAAAACGATCCGATCCATTTCGTGACAATCCACGCGTCGTCGTTGTTGATTCGTCTGGAGTGGATCATCACCCTCTCAACGACAATCGACGAAAACCATGCAATCCAACAACCGCTCGCGAGCCAATTCCGAACTCACCGCCGCATCCGATGATTCGGTCCATTCGCACGTTCGCAAATCCACCGAATCAGAAGTTCGAAAGAAGCGATCCGAAAGCCAAGAAGTGAAGGTGACGAATGCCGGGCGGTACGAGAAAACATCGCTCCGAAATGAGAATCTTGAAGTTCAAACGAGCGAAAGTGAGATCTATCGATCAGCCCAGGCCGATTCTCATGGCGGAAACACTCGACGACTTCAAGAAGGTGCTTCCGTTCCGTCTGTTCAAAACCAAGCCAACGATGGAATCTCACCAGAGAATGCCGCTTCCAACTTCAACATTCCGGATCTTGACGAGTTGGCCGACCGGATTGCGGCGACGGGGTACGGCGGGTTTCGTGATGGCTTTGGTGATTCCGGTAGCGGCGGATCGGGTTCCGATGGCAGCAGTAGTTCGTCGT
>NZ_VWOX01000011.1 GCF_008629675.1 Roseiconus nitratireducens
AAAGCACCCGAAGGGCCGTTCCGGCTATTGACCCCCGTCCCCTTTTCCGTCCCTTATTCACCCCCGTCCCCTTTTCCTCCGGGTTGCCAGAGGCGTGACCGGACGCCAGGATCAATGGGAACGTCAAGCCCACCGTTTGAACTCTCCTTCCACCAGTTTCTTTCATGCAGTGCTCTTTGCGGTACGGCCGAGGCGAGCTGACCATCACGCTTCCGGATGACGCGGACGTCCACTTGATCCGCAAACCGGAGATGCCGACGCTGGAAGATCCTGTGGCCGCGGTTCACGCCGCCTTCAAACGACCCGTCACGGCGTCGGATGTGCCCACGGTGACTTTGAAACAACGTGCCGCCCAGGCCTCCTCCGCCTGCATCGCGATTTGCGACATCACGCGGCCCGTCCCGAACCATTTGTTTTTGCGACCACTGATTGAAACGCTTCGCGAAGCGGGCGTGCCCGCGGATCGGATCACGATCGTGGTTGCAACGGGATTGCACCGACCCAATTTGGGTCCCGAGCTGGCGGAACTGATCGGGGACCCGTGGGTGCTGGAACAGACGACCATCGTCAATCACGACGCCACATGTGACAGCGACCATGTGGACTTGGGCAAGACGCCGACCCGCGGAACCCCGGTGAAGATCGACCGCCGCTTTGCTCAGGCCGACCTGCGAATCGCAACCGGGCTCGTGGAACCGCACTTCATGGCCGGGTACTCCGGCGGCCGCAAAGTCATCGCCCCCGGATTGGCGCACGCCGATACAATCAAGACGTTTCACAACCATGCGTTCATGTCGGACCCTGAGGCACGCAACTGCAACCTGGATGAAAACCCGCTGCATCAGGAACAACTGGAAATCGTTCGGATGATCGGCGGAGCCTACGCCTTGAATACCGTGATCGATGAGCAGCGACAGCTTTCTTTCGTCAATTTCGGAGAGATCACGGCCAGTCACCAGCAAGCGGTGAACGTGATCGGACGGTACTGCCGGGTCGAAGTCCCGCACGCGTATGACACCGTCGTCACCAGCGCCGCCGGTTACCCGCTGGATAAGACCTACTACCAGACGGTCAAAGGAATGGTGGGCCCGATGGAGATTCTACGTCCCGGCGGGGACCTGATCATCGCATCCCAGTGCAGCGAAGGGGTGGGTTCACCCGCGTTCATGGATGCGCAACGACGATTGACCCAACTGGGACCATCCGACTTTCTGGCCACACTCGCGGGGAAACCGCTCGCCGACGCCGACGAATGGCAGTCGCAGATGCAAACCAAGGTCATGCAGCGCGGGCGGATCCATCTTTATTCGTCGCTCGCGGCCGAACAAAGGATGCTGACCGGCGTTGAGCCCACCGAGGACATTGATGCGACGATCCGGCAAAGCCTGCGACGTCACGGGAAGCGTTCGGTGGCCGTCATTCCCGAAGGCCCCTACGTCATTCCGTTCGTCGGCGACGAACGCGTCCCGCCGATCGGAACCACGATGGGCTCCGCCCGATAGCGTCTTCCGTCAGCTCAGGTCTCCCATGAGGTCGAACTCCAGTTCGGCGAAGACCTGATCCAGCGGGGATTCCGAAGAAATCGATTGCGGGGACCCGGGTCGGCCATTTCCGCGACCGTGTGACGCGGCGCCGGCCGACGTGTCCGACGGTGATGCCCCGATCCCGGCAGACGACCGACGCGAGGAAGCGGCGGGCAGCGACAACAAAGGATCGGAGAGATCAGCGTTGGTTTCCGGCAGAACGGACGTGCCCACTGTCAATGCGGCAACGGACGTGCCGGTCGCCTGCAGGGAAACGTCGTCGAAGTGGGCAATCGCGTTCCAGGTTGCCAGCCCCACGGAACCGTCGGTCAACGATCCGTTGAAGGTATGCGTCGTCTTGGGAAGGCCGTCAACGAATAGAGTCGCTTGGTGGTCGCCGTCGATCACCAGACGCAGGGTGTAGTCGACGTTGACATTGACCGTCTCGCCATAGGAAGCCAACACAGTCCAACTGGATGTCCGAGTCCCGATCACCCACTCGTTGGTGCCCGCGTAGGCGCCGGCAAATTTGAAGTTGGTCGGACTCTGGTAGTCGAAGATCACGACCGCGTTTTGGTAGACGCCATAGGTCGGCGGCTGAATCCGCGCCGTCGCTTGAAACTCCAGGTCGGTGGGCAAGGCGCCGCCGGGCTCCAATGTGCTGATCGCGTCACCGCTGGGCGAAGCGTGATACTCGCCTCCACTGACCGTCCACGTTCCACGGCGAGGAACGAATAGATCGGCCAGGCCATCGGAATAGTCTTCTTGCACCGGCAACTCGGCCGCGGGCGGTGGAGGCGGCGGCGTGTAGGCTTGAACGACGATTTGGTCATACTTCGCCACGGCGTTCCACGTTCCCAAACCGATATCGCCGTCGGTGACGGATTCCGCGAAGCTGTACGTCACTTGCGGAGTCTCACCGACCCACAACGTCACCTGGTTACCGCCTTCGATTACCAACCGCAAGTCGTAGTCAACGCCGACATTCACCGTGGAACCGGCGAAGGCGTCCGTTACCCACTGCGACGTGCGATGACCGATCACCCACTGGTTCGTGCCGGCATAAGCACCGGCGAATTTGAAGTCGGTGGGACTTTGATAATCAAAGACCAGCAAACCGTTCTGATACAAACCGCCGCTGGGCGGCTGGATGTTGACGGT
Organism: Roseiconus nitratireducens; assembly: GCF_008629675.1. Classification (GTDB taxonomy): domain Bacteria; phylum Planctomycetota; class Planctomycetia; order Pirellulales; family Pirellulaceae; genus Stieleria; species Stieleria nitratireducens. The sequence continues at coordinate 2,685 of NZ_VWOX01000011.1, forward strand.
GGCCTGAAATTCCAGATCCGACGGCAACGGAGCGTCAAGCGCCAGCGTGCTGACGGCATCGCCGGCGGGTGTCCCCACATAGCGTCCGGCGTTGATCGCCCAATCCCCGACCTGCGGCTGGAAGTAATCGGCGACGCCGTCGGAGAAATCCTCGGCGACGGGAAGCGTTCCGGCCGGTGGCGGTGGCGGCGGCGGCGGAGCGACGTAGGACTGCACCGACACGTCGTCATAGCTGGCCACGGCGTTCCAGGTCCCGAACCCGAGATCGCCGTCGGTCAGCGAATCGGAGAACGTGTGGCTGGTTTGCGGAACGCCATCCACCAACAGCGTCACCTGATGATCGCCTTCGATCACCACGCTGAGCTCGTAATCGGTCCCCACGTCAATCGACGCCCCGGCCGAAGCGTCGGTGATCCACTGGGAAGTCCGATGCCCGATCACCCACTGATCCGTTCCGGCGTAGGCACCCGCAAACTTGAAGTTGGTCGGGCTTTGATAGTCGAAAATCAGCAAACCGTTTTGATAGAAACCGTATGCCGGCGGATGGACCGTCACACTCGCCCGGAACTCCAACTCCGTCGGTAACGGTTCCGCGACGTTCAAGGTTGTGACCGCATCACCGGAAGGGCTGCCTTGGTAGCGTCCCGCGTTGACCAGCCAATCACCCACTTGCGGTTGGAAGAAGTCGGCGACGCCGTCGGAGAAATCTTCCGACAACGGAAGCGACGCGGCCGGTGGCGGCGGGGGCGCGACGTACGTCTGCAGGGAAACATCATCGAACCGCGCCAAGGCATTCCAGGTTCCCAATCCGATAGCGCCGTCGGTCACCGAACCGGAGAATGCGTAGGTGGTCTGCAAAGCGCCGTTGGCATACAACGCGACTTGGTTCCCTGCTTGAATGACCAGCCGCAGATCGTAGTCGACGCCAACATCAACGGCCGCACCGGCGGATGCCAGGGTCACCCACTGGCTGGTCCGCTGACCAATCACCCACTGGTCCGTGCCGGCGTAGGCACCGGCAAACTTGAAGTTCGTCGGGCTCTGATAGTCAAAGATCATCACAGCGTTTTGGTACAAACCGCTGGTCGGCTGTTGGACCGCCACGGTGGCACGGAAATCAAGATCCGACGGTAACGCTTCGGCAAGGTTCAACGTGCTCAACGCGTCGCCGGAGGGGCTGCCAAAGTACTGCCCGTTGTTGACGGACCAGTTGCCAAGTTGTGGCTGGAAGTAATCTGCCAGGCCGTCCGAAAAGTCCTCCACGATCGGCAGGCTGCCCGGCGGCGGTGGCGGGGGCGGCAGGTATTCCTGGACGACCAAATCGTCGAAATGCACACTTGCGTTCAGCGTCCCCAATCCCAGAACGCCGTCGGTCACCGAATCAGCGAACGTGTGCGTCGCCTTGACGACTCCGTCGACCAACAGCGTCACGCTGGAACCATCCTCGATCACGACCTGCATGTCGTAGTCGACATTCGTCTCCACCGCTTCCGAAGTTTCAGCCACCGTGGTCCAGCCCGCGCCGCGAACGCCGATGACCCACTGGTCGGTGCCGGCATACGCGGCGACAAACTTGAAATCGTTCTCGTTGTGGTAGTCGAAAACCAGCAAGGCGTTCGAAGACTGAGAGCCCGACGGTGCGTGGACGTTGGCGGTCGCCCGAAGTTCCAAGTCGGCCGGAAGGGCCCCGTCAACCTGCAACGTGCTAAACGCATTGGCCCCGGTGAACGCATCGACTTGATAAGCGCCGCCGCTGACCGACCAACCGGGGGTCTGCGGCTGGAAGTTGTCCGCGGTGCCGTCGGAGAAATCCTCCTGGATTGGCAAAGCCGCCGGGGTCGCCGAGACAAACGTGTTGACGTACACGTTGTCAAAAGCCGTCTGGCTGTTCTGGGCACCCACACCGACCTGGCCGTCGACAACCGATTCTGCGAACGAGTGGGAAAGGACCGGTGCCCCTTTCCCGTACAGGGTGACGGACTGACCATCCTCGATCGTCAGCCGCATCCCCACGTCGGTCGAAGCGGCAATTCCGGCATCGGACAACGTCGCCAGGTTTTGCCAGCCGCTGCCGGAACGCTGTCCGATCACCCATTGACCGGAGACGACGTTGAACCCTGCATACTTGAAGTCGAAGTTGTCCTGATAATCAAAAACGATGTAGCCGTTGCTTAAGTAATTGAAGAAGAACCCGATTTCCGGCGCCGCGTTCGCCGTCGCAAACACCTCCATGTCGTCCGCCAGCGGAGTTTCCAAACGAACGGTGCTGACGGCGCTCGCCGACGGATCTCCCATCACCGGGGTGATCGCATAGCGACCCGAAGTCACGCCCCAGGTGCCAACGCGGACCTGGAAATCCTGCGCCAACGCATCCTCAAAGTCTTCACTGACCGGCAGGGTTGCCGGCGGGGGCGGGGGTGGCGGCGGAACCGGTTCGCCGAGTGCCGCGGCGGCATTCAAGCGCCCACCGGTGGTGGTGATTCCTTGCATCGACGAAACCGGATCGACGCTGTTGAGGATCTGTTCAATCACCTGATCGGCGGTCCACGTCGGGTTGTGCTGCCAGACCAGGGAGGCAACACCGGCGACGTGGGGGGTAGCCATCGAAGTCCCGCTGAGCAATTCATAGCTGTTGCCCGGACGCGTGCTCAAGATCGAGACGCCGGGGCCGGCCAAGTCGACGCTGGTGATGCCGTAGTTGGAGAACGTGGCGCGGGCGTCGTTGTGGTCGGTTGCCGCGACCGAGATGATGTTGTCCAGGTCGTAGCTGGCCGGATAGAACGGATTGCTGTCGTTGTCCTGTCCGAACCCAAACGCGTTTCCGTTTCCGGCGCCGGCGATGAAGATCTGGCCCGCATCGCGTCCACCCGCGATCGCATCATAAAGCGCCTGAGAAAAGGGCTCGTTGCCGCCCCAGCTGGCGTTGGCGATTTGGGCGCCGTTGGCCACCGCGTAGTTGATCGCATCGACCGCGTCGCTGGTCGTCCCGTTCCCGGTCGCGTCGAGAAACTTGACCGCCATCAACTGGACGTCCCAATTGACGCCCACCACGCCGATCCCATTGTCACCGACCGCACCGATTGTTCCGGCGACATGGGTCCCGTGCCCCTGATCGTCCATCGGATCCGGATCGTCATTGGCAAAGTCGTATCCGTGAATGTCGTCGACGAATCCGTTGCCGTCGTTGTCGATCCCGTCGCCGGGGATCTCGCCGGCGTTGACCCACATGTTTGCGGCCAAATCTTCGTGCAGATAGTCAACACCGGTATCGATCACGGCGACGACCAAATTGCTGCCCGTCGCAATATCCCATGCTTCGGCAATGTCGGAATCCGCATCGACCGTTCCTCCGGTCTGGCCCGTGTTGTTCAATCCCCACAATTCATCGTAGCGCGGATCGTTCGGCAACGCCGTGGTGTGCAATCGGAAGTCCGGTTCGGCGTACAGCACGTTGGGGTTGTTTCGAAAACGCGGCAACACGTCCGCGACCTTCACACCCGAGGGCAACTTGACTTGATGCAGACCGGGGATCTGGGTGTACGCGCGGCCGACGGTTGCGCCGAGTGATTCGGTCACGCGAACCGCGCCGATGCCCGTTTGTTTGTATTTGACCAGCAGGCTGCCTTCCTCGTAGTCGCCCGGGTCCACCGCCAAGCCCGGTGCCACCTGGACCATCGACGCATAGTCGAAACTCAACAGGCAACGTCTCTCCAAGTTCTCAAGCCCACGTGTCAGGCAGCGATATCGGGACTGTGCAAAGCGTCCGGGCGGGTTAGGAAACATCGAATCAAGATTCCTGTGACAGCTGTTATGTCGAATTGACCGGGGGGTGCCGAATGGGCTCGATCAATCAGAATCCTTTTTGCAATCGCACGTCAACGGACTGTGATGACGCGCAGGTAACTTTTCCGCGGTTCGGCACCGACCCAATCGACACAACCAGACCAAGCTTCCCGACCGGACCGGATTCGCGCACCGGCAGCACCTGCTGGGGTTGCTCGTACGCAGGAGCCAGCAGGGCACAATGATGCTTCCGTGCCAGCGCCTGCCAGTGCAGATCAAACGCGCCCGTCTGGCCGGACTTGCAGGATCCTTCGCCACATCCATGCTGATGCACGATCACACCGCGCAACGTGTCCGCCGTGGGCGGGATCCAGACGGTGTACGAAACCGGAAAGATCAATTCCCCCGGACGCTCCGATGCCTCGTACCGCACTCGATAGTACGGCGGTTCGATCGCTGGCGGATTGTCATAGGGCGGACTCGGTGCGGCCGAGCTGGAACCGACAACCATTCCGACCAGGATCCAAAACGCCAGGATTCGATTCGATAACAACATGTCGGCTCCCTGAAGACCTGCTCTGAAAAACGTCGTGGAAATGATCTGACGCTGGGTGAAATCGTGTCGGGCAAAGACGAGATTCTGACAGATTTTGCGACGTCTGAGAGCATGGTGCGGTCGCGGTCCCGAACGTGCAGAGGCTGCAACTCGCTCGACCGCGTGAGTTTGCGTCGGCCGATCCGGCACGTTAGCGTGGGAAGGTTCCCCCACCTTTCACCGCCGCGTTTTCTCCACGGGAAACTTTGTGATCACTCGATTTCTTGATTTGTCCGATTGCCACCTTCGGCCCGCTGTCCTCGTGGGTGAAGCCAAGTTTTGCTCCAAAACCGTCCTGCTGTTGTTGGCAATGATGTTGCACTCGGGACGTGCCCTGGGAGATTCCGTTCCGGTACCAAAGTCTGACCAGCCGGTGACGCCCGACATCCAGCTTGTGGGCGTTTGTGCGTCGCCGCTCGATCAGCATCAATGGTGGGACTACGAAGGGCAAGCTCTTGCCGATGCGCCGGACCTCAAAGCTGCCAAACCGGGAGACAAGCCACTGAAATCACTGGAGCCCAATCAGATCAGCCGGCACCTCGTGCTAACGGCTCGCGTCCCACCGACCGCCTCGATTCAATGCAAAGTCGAGGGGCAGAAGTTCACGCTGCGATTGCCCGAACAGGCGGACGGTCAGTCCTGGGAAGCGTTAAAGAAACAGGCCGAGGACCGCGGCGCGCCGTTCCAACCCGACGAGCTGAGCTGGGTTGAGTACTCCATTGGTATTCGTCTGATCCGCGACAAGTTGGATGCGACAGCCGATGTCGATGTCAGCATTTCCGATGGGCCGTGGGAGACAGTCGCAGTGACGCCTCGCCGTCCCGGCGACGGCAACGACGTCCAGTTCGAGCTCGGAAAACTGGGAGCCGACGGCGTCGAAGCCTTCTTGCCAGAGACGCGGCAACAGGATGTCCGCGTGGTCGCCGAAGACAAGCAGGGCGAAATCCATTTCGCGGCGTTCAACCTCGTCGCGAAAGGCGGAAACGGCACGGCGCTGCTCGTGCGAACGCGGTTCCGCATTCCTGTCGCGGATATCAAGGCGTACCGTCTTCAAACCCGTCCCTACCAGCGGTACGAATTGTCCGACATTCCGCTCTACCCAAATTCAATCTCGGCGCTGGAACGGATTCGAATCAACGGGGGAACGTTTTGGGGCGACCGCGACTTGCTGGGGGACCGACAACCCAGTGATGCCCCCAGCGATTTGGATTGGGCCAACGCGCTGGACGACCAGTTGGAACTGATTGGAGAAGTCCCCAGCGTCCGCCGCGTGAACGTTGGCAGCGATCGGATCAGCGACCGTGCCGCGGAAGTTCTGAGTGACGATCCGAAGCTGACCGACGTTCGACTCAGTGGGAAACATTTGACGGCCGATTCGCTCCGCGCGTTTGCGGATTCTTCAGTTTCCACCTTGGAAGTCCTCGGCCCGAACTTGAAATCGGTCCCGCCCGCGGCGCTGCGATCGATCGCTGCCGCGCCCAATCTTCACAAGCTTCGACTTTGGGACACGCAACTTACCGATGCGGATGCGGCCGCGCTGGCTGAGGCGGCGGACTTGCAGGTGCTGTGTGCTCGCGGTGACCAATTGACCGATGACGGATTGCGGTCGATCGCTCGAATCTCTTCTCTCCAGGAACTGCGTTTGGGGATGACCCGCTGCACCGACGCCGGCTTTGAACACCTGGTCAACCTGAAGGACTTGCGAGTCATCGATGTACGGAGCGATCAAATGACCAATGCGGCACTCCAGTCGTTGGCAAAGCTTTCCAAACTTCGCTCCATCAATCTGGCAGGAACGCCCGTCAACGATCGCGGATTGCCCGCGTTGCACTCCCTGGAAAACCTTCGGTGGTTGAACCTGCTTGACACCAACTGCACCCTCGGCGGGGGAAGAAAAATCTATGAAACGATCTCCCGCGATTTGAGAGTCCCGTCACCGGAACCGAGGGGAAAAGAGGCCGTACTGAAGATCTCTGTCAATGACCCCGACGGTGCACCGGTCGCCGAGGCTCAGGTCTACCTGTTCACATCGGACAGTTTTACCTCTCGTTCCAACCCCGTCGGGAATCCGGGGCAGGCGCCGATCCAATTAGGTCAGACGGTCACGAACAAAGAGGGGAGTGCCGAGTTTCGGTACAACACCGATGACACACTTGATTGGCTGGCGGTGTGGGCGATCACGCCGGACGGGGCGCCGGTGGCGACAACCATCGGCAATTGGCAACGGAAAGATGATCTCAGCAAAACATTAACGGTCAATCGCGAAGGGATCCGATTGAAGCTGCTCGATCCCTCCGGCCAGCCGGCGAGCAACGTTCGCGTCGTTCCGCTGAAGATTCCACGAGACGTTCCGCCACAACTGATCGACACGCGACTGAGCCAAACGACCGACGCAAAAGGACAGGTCACGTTGCCGGGCATTGAACCCAAAGAGGTCGAACGGATCGCCTTCTTTTCGGATGCCTTTGGCAATCAATCGACCGGATTCATCCGCGGCCAACTCGCCAACGATGAAACCGTTATCCAACTTCGCCCGACGGGGGCGATCGAAGGACGCATCAGGAACCTCGGCAGTTACGATCCGGCTGAATTGAAAGGAGTCGTCTACACACGTGCCTACGGAGGCGACCATCCGGATGCCGACTTGGCCACGCAACACTCCTGGGCCAATTTAGAAGTCACACCCGACGGCCAATTCCGAATCGAACACCTGATGGAAGGTTATGCCAACTACCTGGACGAATCGGAATCGACCCAATTCCGATTGCAGTGGGACCCGACGGAGATCGTGACGCAACAGAAGGCGGTCGTCGAATTGCAAACCATTCGTCCGATCAAGATCCAGGGCTCGATCCGGGTGCAGAAGAGCTGGGAACCCGCCAATGATCTTTCCGTGTCAATCAAGTCCGGCTACCGATCCGGCCAATGGGCATGGTATCAGACCGCGACAACGGATGATGGCGGCCGCTTCACAGCCTATGTGCTGCCTGGCACGTTGGACATTGACGTGACTCAATATTACGAGAACCAGTATCGGTCGATCGACTTTTGGCTGTGGCGGGGAGGCCGATTCGGCGGTTATCACCAGATCGATGCGGAAACGCCATCCTGTCATCTCGAGCCAATCGATTTGGTGAAAGTGGTCAAGAAATCGGGCAAGCTGTTGGATCCGGAGGGCCAACCGGTACCGAACGAAAGCGTGTATGGTTTTCCGGTGCCCCTGGACGTGGATGCAACCAACTGCGTGGGAACCAACAGCCACAAGGATGGCAGCTTCACCATGACCTATCCGGTCACGCACCCACCCGTTGCGTTTCGCGGCAACGACCGCGAATCGTCGTACACGATCAAACAGCAAGACCCGCTGATCCTGGTCAAGGAAAAGTCCGAAGACGAATAGAGTTCGGCGGTCGCCGCCGTTGCAGCAACTCCCACTGGTTCCAAGGCTCCCACCTTGGAACCCGATGTCTTGCCGGCTCCGCCGGCGCCCGAGTCCCACCTTCGAAAAGCCCGGCCTCCCAAATCCCGCCCCAACACCCGGGGACCGCCCGGTCGCCAACTCGCCTCACATCCCTGAACCCCCAAAGGCTCCCCAAGAACTGATGTTTTCTGATTTTCCAGGACTTGCTACTTTTTCGGCTTAAGAACTTGTCCTGGAGAATCCCATGAGCCCGTTCGCGCGTTTTGGTTTCTTGTTTCCGCTGTTCACCAGCCTGATCCTTTCCGGCATGTCCTTGGCGGAATCTCCGCCGGCCGCGGCGACGGATGCAGAAGCGTCGGTCGAAGAAATTCGTGCGGTGCTCGAAGCAATTGACCCCTACCTTCCGAAAAACGAAGTCGCTGCCGAGGTCGATGCTTTCGGATCGACCAGTATGGATACCCTTGCCCACGGATGGGCGATCGGCTTCAAGAAGTTTCACCCCGAGTGCAAGGTGGTGATTTCCGCCGAGGGCTCTGAAACCGTCTTTGACCGGCTGGCAAAGAATCCGACGAGCGTGGGCATGCTTTCCCGACCAGTCACCGAGGAAGACCTGAACAAGCTCCGCGAGCGGGGACTGAAAAAGCCGGTGGCCGTCATGATCGCCCGAGAAGCCTTGGGGATTTTTGTCAATGAGGCGAATCCGATCGACTCGGTCACGTACGACCAGATGAACCAGCTGTTTTGCGCCGCGAACGATCCTGACCAAACCATCACTTGGGACAGCGTTGGTGTGGCGGCGGGTTATGCCAAGCACCCGGTCGCCGTGATCGCGCGGGGCCCGGAGAGCGGCACCGCGGAATTCATTCGCGACTACCTCTTCCGCGGCCGAACCATGCGGCCGGCGGCCGCGACGTTCGCATCCAATGCCAAGTTGATCGCGGCAATCGAGAACAACCCCTACGCGATCACCATTTCCGGGCTGAAATGCGGCAGCCACGGCGCGAAGGCTCTGCATCTGCGACACGAGACGACCGAGATCCCCAGCACGGATCACGCGATTCTGTTGGGCCGTTATCCGTTGGTGCGTCCGTTCTCGCTTGTGCTGGATGTCGGTCAAACCGATGCCAAGAGTATCGCCAGTCGCGAGTTCGTCCGTTACGCACTGAGCCAAGCGGGACAGATGCAGGCGATTCTGGCGGGGTTCTTCCCGTTCGACCCGCCGACCCTCCGCGGCGAAATGCTGAAAGTCGATTTTAAGGGTCCCAACGCGGCACCCGCCCCCACGCCCAATTGAGTTTTGCCCGGCCCCGGCAAGTCCGCGGCGGCGGATTCCTGCCGCGCGAGTTCCTGTCGCGCGGCGCGGTTTGATTTGCTGCCGAACCGTTCTCTGGAACGCTGAATCTGTTTGTTTGGCAACGCTGCCAGACCACCGAAAGGATCACCCATCGAGTTGAAATGTTGCCATGAACCGTCCAACTTCAGTTAACGTGCAGGTCGCTGCCTCGATCGCGATCTTCCTTGTGCTTAGCCTTTCCTCATCACCCGCTCGGGCGCAGGATTTGTGGAACAGCAACACCCCCTACGTCGCCTCGAGCAGCAGTTGGGGCTCCGGCTGGGACAGCGGCGGGTGGAACAATGGCGGCTGGAACACGGATTGGCAGGGCGCCTCCTCCGGCAACCGACAATGGACGCTCGGAATCAGCGGAACCAACACCGACACCGGGGTGGTCGTGGACCAAGTCGCGAACAACTCGGCGGCTGCGCGTGCCGGTATCAATCGTGGCGACACGATCGTCAGCGTCGACGCCGACCGAGTCGGCCTTGTTGCCGGAAAAGTGTTTGAGTTGGGCGACGAACTGAATCATCACGCCGATTCCGGCGGCCGGGTTCAGTTGTTGATTCAGGACGGTCGGTCCTTGCGATTGCGATCGATCGTTGCCCAAATGAGCGACCGCCAAGCCGGTCTGGCGGGCACGCTGCTGGTTCCGGGAGGCCGACTTCCGAGCGACGCCGTCGTTTCGGTGCAGCTTGAGAACGTAAGTCGTCCGCACTACGTCGTTCGCAACGGCGAAATCAGCTTTCGGGTTCCGCCCTACTCGAGCAACCAGATCCCATTCAACTTGAATTACGACCCCAACTACATCGTCGCCAGCGACACGTATCGCGTCCGCGCATCGGTCACTTCGGGGGGACGTTTGATCTACGAAACCCGTCAGCCTGCCTACGTGCTGACACAGGGAAACCCGAGTTCGGTCCAACTGCGGCTGGATCCCCCGTCGTATGTCGCCGCCACCGGAGCCACCAACGTGAATCAAGGCGGCGTGTTCACCGCGGGCTACGCCAACTATGACTACATCAGCCAACAGGTCACGGCGGCCTACGAACGCTACCTGGGCAGGCGTCCCTCAGCGATGGAATTGGCCGCCTGGCACCAAGTGCCCGATACGCAGTACCGTCTGTCCCGCCTGCCGTTGGAGCTGATGGGATCCCAAGAATACTACGATCGCACGGGCAACAATAACTTGGTGTGGGTCCGCCAGGTGTTTGGTGAAGTCATCGGGCGAACCCCCACGGCGCTCGAACTGGACCAGTGGATGCGACGATTCTCTGAACTGGGTTACTCGCGAACCACGCTTCTGGAACAGATGAAAAGCATCACGAAAAGCTGATCGGATTCGATTGGTGATGACGGGTGTGCACCGCGGAACCACGCACGCGGAACACAATAGCGCTGTCGCATTCAGGATTGCCTATGGATCAACACAGCCGCATCGGTTTGGAACGGCGACAAATTGATTTCCATTTCTCGCTGGTTCGCATCGATCACGGAAGGCTCCGACTTGGCCCCCGTGATCGGATCAATTTGCTCCAGCCGATAGCGGCCCGCAGGCAAACCCATACGCAACTGCACGTTGCGGTTTTCCCTTCGATAGTTGTCCGCTGCTTCCTGCTGGATACGATCGGGGAGTACCACGTGGGTGTAAACCAGATACACCTGTCCGGGCTGGCCGATCGCCGAAGCCACAAATCGATCTGGGGCCCGAACAAAGTCTTTCGGTTGCGGGCGTAAGTCGACCAAAGGAAGCCGATCGAAGGTTGACTTCAAAACCGACAATTGTTTGCGCAACGCTCGGCTGCCACCGCCCGGCGAATCGTAGTTGGCCAGCGTGCCGGCCGGATGCTCCGCGCTGAAGGAGTAGTCCAGGTTGTTGTAGAGCCCACCACCGGCCACCAGAAAATCCCAACCCTCGGTCCGGTACAACAGATCGGCTCTACCGCGAAACCCGGTTTCGTTTTCACCGATCACACCGCGAACATGCTCGTTCTGCCCCACCACGACGGGCGGATGACAGTAGTGAAAGTTAAAGATTGACACGGCCGGGTGGGGATTCTCGATCCGCTTCGTCTTGTTGGCGACGTTGATTGAGATCAATTGCCGAGACGAAATTCGCTGTTGGGCGGCACGGACGACCTCGATCATTTTTCGCTGCCAGCCGTCGGTCACGCCGCCGAAATACGGTTCGTTGCAGATTTCGATGTAGACATTGTCGTAGGGGGCAAGTGCCGAAACCATCTTTTCCGCCAGTGCCGATTGGACATCAAACAACGCGGGATCGCGGGCCGTGTACACCTCTTTCAAACCGCAATCCCCGACGCCGTTGATGTTGTTGCGACGGTTCATCGGATTGACGTCCCAAAGTTCTTGCTTGTACATCGGACAGAACAAACACATTTCGACCACGATGCCGTGCCGACCTGCGGACCGCATCAACGCATCCAGTCGGTGAAAGTACGTGTCGTCCCACGAGCGAAGGTCGAAGGTCGGGCTTCCATCCGGATTTGAACGGTCCGTTCGTTTCCACGGACACAGGTAAGCCTGATTGCTGGGCGCAAGTGGGTTTTGCGTGATACCGAATGAAGCGGGAACTTCTCGATAGGCACCACTGAAGATCCGGGTGTGATTCAAACCGTGTGACGACAGTTCTTGAAAATAGGTTTCGAAGTCAAACTCGGAATTTAGCAGCGCGCCGTAGTGTTCGGCGGATGTCACCAGAACGGTCGGCTTGCCGCGAAACAAGAAGTACCGATTGTTTTGTGGATGCAAGGAAAGCGCATCGGTTGGAGAGTCCGCGGCGGGTTGGGCCTGGGCACCTGCCGGCCACAGCACCGCGGTCAAGATCAACCATCGCATCGTCATGGCTGGCCGGAGACCGTTGGACATCGTGAAGTTCCTGGAAGAAAAAGAGGATCTTTGGGCGTGCGCCGATGGTCGATGGCAGCCGGCGCGGGCGGGGTCAAAGGCGCACACCCACCTGCCGGCCGCCCCACAGTGTACCGGCTGGATCCTGGTTCGCCTGGAAACGCCGCCGCGTCACGACGTCGAAGGTTCCCGCTTGCTGGCGAGCCAGGTGACCGCCCTATTCGGTTTGCCAATCGAGTAGACTGTGAACCCCGATCGGCTTGCCGAGGAACGCACCGGAACCACCACGCCTGGGGTGCCGAGAGGAATGCGTTTTTCAATCCCGACCTTTTCCCACTGAATATCCTCCCCTGGAGAACTACCGATGAACCGCTTCTTGACGTTTGCCGTCGTAACTCTGACCGTCGCCATGTTGGGATCCACGAACCTTCGTGCCCAAGATGAGCACCATGAGCATGGCGCCGGCGAACTACCGACGCTCGGCATTGCCGTGATCACCCCGACCAAGGGCAACAAAGTTCGAGGAACGCTACGGCTGATGCAAAAAGGTGACGAGTTGCGGATTCGGGGACGGATCAGCAACCTGACGCCGGGTGAACACGGATTCCATATCCATCAATTTGGCGATGAACGTGGCACCGACGGGACCGCAACCGGTGGGCACTTCAATCCGGACGGACATCAGCACGGAGCACCGGGAAGCACTAGCCATGCCGGCGACTTGGGAAACATCACCGCCGATGCTGAAGGCGTGGCAAAGGTGGACGTGGTCACGTCCGGGACGAAGCTGCACTTTATCTTGGGCCGCGCGTTCGTGGTTCACGCCGGCAAGGATGATCTGGCCAGCCAGCCCTCCGGTGCGGCCGGGGCGCGCGTCGCAACCGGCGTGATCGGCATCGGGAACCCGGAGTTCACCGTCAAGAAGTCCAACTAATTGGACAGCGCACTTCCAATCGAAACCACGCGGACACCCACCCGGGTTCGGCGTGATTCTTATCGACGGCATGCCGAGTTGAAATCGGTGTGCCGTTTTTCATTGGCTGACATTCGGCGAGTTTCATTCGACTGACTTATGGCCTGAACGCGACTTCCTTTACGCACGTGTCCAAACGCCACGCTCCGCCGCCGGGCCATATTTGACAGGGCAATCGATGCCCCTTGAGAATAGTCATCGGTCGCCGGCGCCGAACCCACCGGACCCGCGCCGTCGGTCGGTCATTCGGACAGGGACGCCACCAGGTGGAACACCATTTGCAGTTTCGCCTTCGGCTTGACCGAGCCCCGATCGATCCATCGTTTCCTCCCGTTTCGCAGTTTCCTCCCGTTTCGCAGCAGGACTCCCAGCCATGCCCAATCGCCGCAAGTTCGTCTCGTCCGCTGCGACGCTCGCCGCCGCCGCACAACTCGGTCCGCGTCTGTTCGCACAGGGTTCGTCAACCAAGGACCGGTTGGGATTCGCTCTGGTTGGTCTGGGACGCCTCAGCACCGACCAATTGGCCCCGGCGTTCGAGAAGTCCGATCGGTGTCGACTGGTCGGCATCGTCTCCGGCTCGGAAACCAAGCCCGAAGAATGGAAGAAGAAGTACGATCTGGATTCCAAGAACATCTACAACTACCGGAACTTTGACCAGATCGCAGACAATCCCGACATTGATGTCGTGTACGTGGTACTCCCCAACGCGATGCACGAGGAGTTCGTTGTCCGTTCCGCCAAGGCCGGCAAGCACGTGTATTGCGAAAAACCGATGTCGGTGAGCGCGCAGGAATGCCGGCAGATGATCGACGCCTGCGATGGTGCGAAGGTGCACCTGGGCGTCGGCTACCGCTGCCAGTTTGAACCCCATCACCTGGAGTGCATGCGACTTGCCCGGGAGAAAACCTTCGGAGAACTGCGGCACATCGAAGCCGGTTTCGGATTTCCGATCGGCGATTACCCGGTCGGTGACCTGAGACGTTGGCGACTTGAACACGAACTGGCCGGGGGCGGCGCCCTGATGGATGTCGGCATCTACGCTTTGCAGGCGTGTCGTTATCTGACGGGCGAAGAGCCGCGTTCGGTTCTGGCGCGTGAGATCAAGACCGACCCGGTGAAGTTTGCCGAAGTCGACGAGACCATCCTGTGGAGCATGGATTTCCCCGGCGGTGTCGTTGCCAGCTGCTCGACCACTTACGGCTTCGGCGGAATCAACAAATTTACCGCGACGGCGACCAAGGGCCAGTTCGGTCTGGACCCGGCGTACAGCTACGGCGGGATCAAGGGATTCGCGGGCGACCGCCCCATCGAAGCCCCCGAGATCGATCAGTTTGCCAAAGAGATGGATGCGTTTGCTAAAGCGATTCAGGAAGACAAGCGTTCGAAGGTGGCCGGTGAAGAAGGCCTTCGCGATCAGCTTGTGATCGATGCCATCTACGAATCCGTTCGTACCGGCCGGCGCGTGGACGTCGCCCCGCAGCAGCGATCAAGCTGAGCGAACGGGGCGGACCGTTGGGTTCGCATTCGGCCTTCAACATCTCCCGACCGGATGCGACACAGCCCACCGGCCGAGCCGCACCGCCGTCAGTACGACGAGGCGCCGCTGGCGGTCGCGGAAATCGGATCCAGCTTCAGGCGCCGCCGAGCTTCATCCAAAATGTCCTTGGTCCGACTGGCACCGCAACGCGTCACGCCCAATTCACGGACCGCCAGCAGACCGTCCAGGTCGCGCACGCCACCGGCAGCCTTCACTTGAACCTGCTCTCCGGCATGTTCCCGCATCAGCTTCAAGTCTTCGTGGGTTGCCCCGCCGGTCCCATATCCGGTGGATGTCTTGACCCAATCCGCGTCCAGCTCGGTGCAGATTTCGCACAAGCGAATCTTTTGAGCGTCATCCAGGTAGCAGTTTTCGAAGATCACCTTGACCTTTTGGCCTGCGTCGTGGGCGACGTCGATCACGGCTTTGATGTCGCGTCGGACGTAGTCCCAATCACCGCTCAGTGTTTTGGAAATGTTGACCACCATGTCCAACTCCTGACACCCGTCGGCGATCGCCTGCTTTGCCTCGGCCTGTTTGACCGCGGTGGTGTGGCCACCATGTGGAAACCCGATTGTCGTCGAAGCCTTGACCGTGGTATCGGCCAAAGCTTCCGCGCACTGCTTCAAGTAATAGGGCATGATGCAAACGCTGGCCACGTCGAACGCTTTGGCAAGTTCGATCCCCGACTCCAAATCCTGGACCGTCAACGTCGGATTGAGCAAGGAATGATCGATCATCTTGGAAAGGTCGGTGTATTGACAGTCCATTTCTGAAACCTCGAAAAGTTGACTCGGAAAAACCGGACGCCGCGATCCGCGGGCGTCCCAATCAGGGTGAACGAAGCTTGCCCCGTGCCGGCGTGGCGGAACGAATCGGGCCCAGTCGGCTGTGGAATTCGTACTGATCGCCGCGATAGAGTGTGCGTTCCCACCACAGGGGTCGCGCGGGTGCAACGGTGCCAACGGCAACCACCTCCAGCACGGGTGTTGCGGGAGAGACGTGCAGGCATTCCGCCTCGCGTGGCGTCGGCAGGATGGCACGGATGACGGCATCGGCACCCTCAATTTCCAACCGGTGCCTATTGGTCCAGGCACGGTACAGCGATGACGATGCCTGCGCCCGGGTCAGCCGCGAACAGAGCGACCGCACGACGAATCGATGTTCGAAAATGACCGGAACCTGATCGGCGAATCGAACCCGCTCCAGCTCCCAAAGATCCCCATCGTCCGGAACCTGAAGGGCCACCTTGATTGCCGGATCGAGGTTCGCGGCGTCAATCGTTTTGAATGTCAGTAGTTGGGTTGTCGGCTTCTTTCCGGCAGCGCGTGCCTTTTCGGTAAAGCTGACCAGGGACCGCACGTCGTGATCAATCAGGTCGCGACGCACGAAGGTCCCGATGCCGCGGCGAAACTCCAGAACGCCTTCCGAGACCAGGCTGGCCAACGCCTTGTTGGCCGTGGCGCGGCTGACCTCGTACCGCTGGCTGATCTCCCGTTCGGTCAGAAAACGGTCTCCGCAGCCGTATTCGGCCGCGAGCGTGCTGCGCAGCAGTTCGTTCAACTGCTGGTACACCGGATCTCGCTGAATGCGACCCGTCATCACGCTGCTTTCCGCTGGGACCGAGGAACTGCCATGCCAGGATGCGGGGGGCGTGGCCGGCCCGGCTACAAAACCCCGTATCGGCCGTCGGCACACGACGGACCGCCACGCCCTGGTGAGCGTCGTGACACGGTTTTCGACAAAGCCTGGCAGACCGTGATGCCCGCGGCGGCAATGGTAGCGTGGCTTAGCCACCGGGTCAATCGGAAGACGGATTCACCGCTGATCCCCGTCGGCCGCCACGTGCCGATGCAACACTGCCAGCAATTGGCGCACGTCGATCGGCTTGCTGAGGTAGTCCGTGAATCCGGACTGCAGGCACTTTTCGCGGTCGGCATTCATGGCATTGGCGGTCAAGGCGATCACCGGTCGGTCGTAGCCTTGATCACGAAGGATCCCCACCGCGGTGATCCCGTCCACGATGGGCATCTGCATGTCCATGACCACCAGATCGAACGGCTGACCATCGGCCAGGCTTTGCTCCACCGTCGCGACGGCCTGGGCGCCGTCTTCACAGAGCACCGTCTCCGCCCCGGCGTTGCGCAACACGTGTTGCACCAGGAACCGGATGTCGCGGCGATCGTCAACGACCAGCACGCGTGCGTTCAACGGCAGCGTTGGATCGACCTCCGACCGCCATTGGCTTTGACGTCCACGGTCCAACGGGTCGGCAGGTTGATCAGGTTGCCGTCCAGCCTGGACCTCAGCGTCCAGGTCATCGCTCTGCCTGGGCGCGTCGGCAGGCGGACCGCTGACCAATTCCATCACCGCGCCGTTGCCAAGCGGAATGATCAATGAGAATTGGCTGCCCTTGCCAAGCTCACTGGTGACCGTGATTCGGGCACCAAGCAACTCGGCCAGACGTTGACTGATCGCCAGCCCCAACCCGCTGCCGCCAAATTGGCGCGTGATCGAGCTGTCGGCCTGCTCGAACGGTTGAAACAGACGCTCCAGCTGGTCGGGACGCATCCCGATGCCGGTGTCGTGAACGTCGAACCGCAGTTGCGATTCTTCGCCGTCAAAGCTGACCGCGATGCCAACCTCGCCCACGTCCGTGAACTTGATCGCATTTCCGACCAGATTGATCAGGATCTGTCGGATGCGAACCGGGTCTCCCTGAATTCGATTCGGAATCGGCCCGTCAAACCGGGCCCCCAGTTTCAACTGATGCTCGGCGGCCCGAACCTGCATCAACGAGACCACGTCCTCGACCAGGGTCCGAGGATGGAACTCGACGGAATCCAGTTCCAGCTTTCCGGCTTCGATTTTGGACAAATCCAGAATATCGTTGATCAACTCCAGCAGGAACTGACTGTTGCGGCGGATCGTTTCCACCATCTCCCGATCAGCGTCCGAGGTGATGGTCAGCAAATCGATGTAGCCGAGGATGGCGGTCATGGGAGACCGGATCTCATGGCTCATGTTGGCCAAAAAGTCACTCTTGGCCCGGTTTGCCTGCTCGGCCGCCTCGCGGGCGCGACGCAGCTCCCTTTCGATACGACGCAATTCCGTGACGTCCGTGTTGGTCCCGAACCATCGAATGACGCGCCCGTCTTCGTCACGGATCGGAACGGCGCGAGAGAGGAACCATCGATACAAGCCGTCTTTGCCGCGCAGCGGAAACGTGTCTTCCCAGTTCTCGCCCGTTTGAAAGCATCGCCGGATTTTTCTGACGACCGCGTCAACGTGCTCCGGATGATGCACCTGTTTCCATCCCCAACCCCGCATCTGCTCCAACGTCGTGCCGGTGTAGTCGTACCAACGCTGGTTGTACCAGAAGATCCAACCGTTCTCGTCAGCCATCCAGGCCAGTTGGCTCATGTTGTCCGCCAACGTGTGAAACCGCTGTTCGCTGTCTCGCAACCGATCCGAAGCGGTGGTCCACTCCATCAGGTAAGCGATTCGCTGGACGGCCAAATCGATCAATCGCAGTTCGCGTTTTCGCAGCGGCCGCGGTTCACGAAAACAGGTGGTCACCATACCTACAACCTTGCCGCTGCGTGCAATCAATGGCGTGCTCTGCGCGGCGCGATACCCCAACCTTTCCGCGGTCGGCCGGTGGGCAAACGCATGGAGGTCCTGCTGAAAATCTTCCACAATCACGCGCTGGTAACTCTCCAACGCCCGGCTACACAACCAGTGCTCTCCGGCTCGAATCACTTGCTGCTCATCGAACGTCGCGGAATCAAATCCTTGGTGGGCCAGGTACCGCAAGCCTTTCGCTTCGGAATCGTAGTACTGCAAACTGCCCATGTCGGCCCCAAGCATTTTGATCAGTGTTTCCAAAGTTTCTCGGGCGACGGATTTCAGATCGCTGGACTGCTTCAAGCGGTGACTCAACGAGTGCAAATCGCGCAGCGTCTCCACCTCGGTGGCGTGATGTTCCTGCGCAGCGACGCTACCACTTTGTTCCTGCGATGAAACGATGGCCTCATTGTGTTGGCCGGTCGGGGCTGCCGTAGGATCCACCCGATTGATCGTGTTCTCCTGCTCGGGCGCCGTTCGATTCTCCGCACAGATGCCGAACCAGCAAACGGTCCGTCCGGCACGATCGGCAATCGGCTGCATCCGAACCACGAACCAGTCCTGGCCGCCGTCGCGATGGCGCAATCGCAACGTCATCTCCCAGGACTCGTTGTGCTCCGTCGCACGCTGCCAGGCCGCATCGAAGGCGGGACGATCTTCCGGATGAATCGCGTCCTTCCACGCACCGCGATCTTTTCGGATCGCCGCCAGCCCGGTGTGCTCGACCCAAGCACGATTGGCATAGTCCAGTTGACCGTCAGGAAGCGTCATCCACACCAATTGCTCCACGGAATCGGCCAGCAACCGGAAGGGAACGGAAGGATCGGTGCGGGAATCCGACAGCGTTCCAAGCTCGTCGGGAGGAATTGCGGACATGCCGTGTTCCGTGACGCAAAATGTCGAAGGATCCGGGGGAAACAAGACTCGAAGTAATCTATGCCGACCGAGTGTCCGGGGCGACGGGTTTGTCGCGGCGATTCTCTCGCAATCTTTCCGGTGTCCGCCGGGCATCGGGGAAAACGTCAAACGCGGCGAGGAAAACGCGGAACGACAATGGATCGCCGGACCCCCGTGCCCCCAAACGAGCGAGACCGGCCCCGCATCGGCCAAAAAACCGCCCCAGCACGCTTCGACCGATCGAGGACGTTGCAACGGACTCGGGAACTTGGATCAACCGATCCGGCACGAGACGTGATCCACGCTTGGCAGCGACGGATCCGAGCTCGGAATTGCAAGCTTTTCCAGCCCTGAGCCATGGTTCGCACCCATGAATGCTACGCGGCTCGCCGTTTGACGGCCAATCTGGAAAAGAGCCTGTCGATTCGCTCGCAGCCCGTAGCCGCTAACGTTCGCTGCGCGAACAATGGCGGTTCCCCCAATTCCCCCTCTTCCCTGCCCCTGCGACCTGCGAATTCCCTGACAACGTTCCGCTGTTGGGGCGAACGACTGATCGTGGGCGAGACGCAGCGGTAGCCGGATTCGCGACTCGTCTTCTTCCAGGAACCCACGCGGTGGAGCACTTTCTCCAAAACTTGACGCAGCAGATTCGGTTGGCGGACCTGTTGGACATCGCGGTCGTCAGCCTGGTCCTCTACATCGCGCTCTCTTGGTTTCGGCAACGGGCGTCGCGAGCCATCGGCATTTCGCTGCTGGGATTTCTGTTGCTCTACGTCGTTGCCAGCTACCTGGGGATGTACTTGACCACGCGGGTCTTCCAAGTCGGATTCCTCGGTGCCGCCCTGGCATTCATCGTGGTTTTTCAACAAGACATCCGGCAAGGCGTTGAACGTCTGGCTTCCTATCGCTGGCGACGCCGGAAACGACAACTGACGACGGCGGACACGAACGTCACTTCGCTTTGTGATTCGATCGAAAAGCTTGCCGAAGACCGGATCGGTGCGTTACTGGTCTTTCCGGCGCGACAGCCTCTCGATCGCCATCTGCGTGGCGGGATTCCGGTCAACGGCGAAATCAGTGTGCCGTTGTTGTTGAGCATTTTTCATCCCAAGTCACCGGGACACGACGGCGCGGTCCTGATCCAGGATGGCCGTGTCGCTCAGCTGGGTGCGCACTTGCCACTCTCGATCGATGTCGCGAAGGTTCACGGCGGCGGGACCCGGCACACGGCCGCGCTGGGACTGGCGGAACGATGCGACGCCCTGGTGGTGGTTGTCTCCGAAGAGCGTGGAACGGTCAGTTTGGCTGAGAAGGGTTCCATCCAGGTAATCGATTCCGCTGATCTGCCTGCGCGGTTGAAGACGCACCTGGACGCTCACGGCGAAAACGGCGATTCCGGACGCACCGGCTGGCAAGATTTGCCCACCAAAGCCCTGGCACTGTTTCTAGCCAGTGTTTGTTGGTTCCTGTTCGCCTACCAAACCACGACCGTTCAGCGGACGTTGGTTGTTCCGATCGAGTATCGCAACCTTCCCGAACGTTGGGTCGTCAACGATCCGAAAGAGAGCTCTGCGGAAGTGACGTTGTCCGGAAGTGAACAGGGCTTTGAACTGCTTGACGTCAGCAAGATCGCCGTGTCGCTGGAGATCAAAAATCCTCGCGAAGGAGTTCCGATTCGGTTGCAGACCGAAGACAGTTTGAAAGGCATCCCAGTGGAATTGAACGTTACCCGCATCAATCCTCGTGAAGTGTTCGTGATCCTGAGTGATGGGAAGAAACCATAGCGGACCGCCCGCGATCGGTTTGACATCGCCGGTTTGTGACGTAGTTTTCGCTCTAAGGGAATCGCTGATCGTTTCCCTGATCTTGGAAGTTCACCACCGCCGGGGGGCTGGAGCGATACCATGCCGGCGATGTTGCTGCGAATCTGTCTTTCCGTTGCGCTCTGCACAGCCCTCGTCTCCCCGTCACTGGCGAAAGGTGGCAAGGGCGGCAAAGGCCGCTCTTCTGGCGGTCGAGGTTCGGTGGGCCGAACGGCCAAACCGAAACACTCTACCGGTCCGGTCAGCCGCGGCAACGTTACTCAGCGTGCCCCAATGTCGGCGGCGAAATCCGACCACGTCCCGACCCACCGTCCGACGTCCCCAACGTCCCCCGGAAACAAGCCGAACAAGCTTGGCGGAACGCCCCCGGACACTGGCGGTTCGCTATCCCAATCGGAGTTGGCCCATTCGGAATTGGTTCGACAAGCAAACGAGGACCGCAAGCTGAATCATCGGCTGCAAGTCGCCGACCACCTGCGACAGAATGCTGAACGAAACGGGAACGCCAATCTGCTTAGCACCGCCGACCGCATGGAACAGCGTGCCTATGATCACTACGATCAACGACTCAGCCAGATGGGAATCGACAACCCGTTGACGGACGATCCGCTGCAGCAGCCGGTGACGCCTCCGGCCGAGAACGCTTTTCAAACTTTCCAGGCACCAGAATCGTTCCGGGAGCCGTCGCTGGACGAGCGTCCCAGTTCGCTCGGCACCATGGACGATTCGTTCTCGCGACACCTCGCCAACGAAGATCGCAAGTTGAACCACCAGTTGGACGTCGCGCAGCAACTTCGCGACATCGCCGATCGGAACGGGAATCCGAACCTGCTGCAAACCGCCGACCGGATGGAGCAAATGGCGCTCAACCGCTACGAGCGTGCAATGGAACACTGGACGGCGGATCATTCGGCCGTCGATGCCATCACCTCGCCAATGACTTCCGCCGGTGAACTGACGCCGGCTCCTTCTCCGGCCGGCACCGATCTTCCCACGGCAAGACAAGTGCTGTCGGTCCCCCAAACCACCGCGCGGCAATTCTTACGGCTGATCCGGCCGTAATGGCTCGCAGCGCAAAATGGATGTAGCTACCGTCGCCAGGCGGTGGCGCGGTTGCAAATCCCACGCTCTGGCGAGCGCGGCTACCTAAACGCAGCGCTGTCCAGCTCGTGCGGCTCGGCCACGGGAGCCTGCTGTGGTGCAAGGCAATCTGGGCCCGATTTCTCTCCGCGTGATGGATCTCAGCCGAATCTGCGTTCGTCGCGGCATGCGACTTGCCTGGAAGGGGAGCCAGCTGACTCGGTTCCGCTGCGTCGATCACCGAGTCGGACGCTCCATCCCTTCCAACCCGTTGCAGCTGCGATGATGTTGTTTCCCCCAAAAAACGTGCTCGCCTCGCTGATCGCCCAAGCCCGTTGGTTCACCGCGGTGGCCGTCATGGTGGGCAGTTCGATCACGGTCTCCGCCCAGACGGGCACTAACCGTGAGATTGCGGACAACGCAAAAACGAAGCAATCGCATGACGCGACGCTGATTGAAGCCCTGGAAAGTCGACTCGAAAAGCTTGAGTCCGGCCAGCGTGAGATTCGGGAAGGCATTGCTCGCCTGGAATCCAAACTGGAAGGTTATTCATCGGACACGACAGGACAATCGCTCGTAACAATCCGAATCCGATCTCAGTCCGGGAAACCGCTGTCCGGGTTTGAGGTGACGCTGAAATCCGATTTCAACGACGGACCACTCGCTCAAGCGACCGGCACGAGCGACGGTTCCGGAGTCGCCATTCGTCGGTCGATGCCCTACGGCACCTACGACATCCAACTCCGATCGAATGGCTGGGCCGCCTACATCGCAGACCGCGTCTTGGAAGTCGGACAGGCGAAGGAATGGAACATCACCGCGCCGGACCCTGACCAGTTCAGTGACATGGTCCTCCAATCAAAACTTCGTGCGGAGGCATTCTCCGAACTGCCTTTCGGTGTGATCCGAGAATCCAGGGGCGGAGGGGCCTGGTCGGAGGAATACACTCCGGAGCCCGACGCGGAAGAGTCGTCACAGTCTTATCCAAGACTTGGTCACGGAATCTCCGAAATCGCGTCGACGCTGAACGTTGAGGCGACGCGAACGTTTGAACAGACGGACGGCTCAGAATTGGAATGGGATTGGAGATTCGACCGATCGGGTCAATCGTCATCCAAGCGCCTCTGGTTCACGGCGGAGGGAGTCGCGCTGCTGGAGCAGTTCGAGGTCGACACGGTGGACTTCGGCGAACAGTCGGAATTCTTTTCCGACTTGCAACGGGACGAATCCGTCGAACTTTACATCGTCGACCAAATTGACGATGTAAAGCAACCTCGCACGATCCGCGTTCCGACCGGTAAGGTCCAAATCCAGGTCGACAAAATCTTTGGAAGAGTGGATGAACCGTTGCGACGGGCAATCAAAGAACATGCGACAGGCAGCGGCAAGAGTCACGAAGGACAACGATGGTTGACCGCCAATCTGCAAAGTGAATCCGGGTGGATCGACCGGGTTTTCAGCCGATCGGGCTGGGAACCTGCCAAAAACGCCTTTTTGATTTTGTCCCGCGACGAAACGGTCTCGGCCGGCGAAACTTGCCGCGTGGTGCTGGCATCACCCTGACGGTCGGTTCGCACTGTTTGAACCGGCGGCAAGTTCGTCTATCTTGATGCGATGGGACCAGGGGCGTTTTGATCGCGACGGAGCACTCGGTCGCGACGAACGGCGCTTCGGTCCCATGCTCCTGCTCTCCTGCCTCCCGCCGGCCAGACATCGTCAGTGAATGACATTTCGCTGGCCACCTCCCCCCGCCCCGCCGGACACGAATGAAATCAAAATCCCTTTTGCTGGTTTTGGTGTCGGTCTTGTTTTCGCACCCGATCGCGAACTCCGGCGAACCCACGCCGGAATCGCGGTTTGAACGACTCGTCCTCAGCGAAGCATTTCACAGCGAAGGCGCCGACGCCGCAGATCTGGACGGTGACGGATTCACCGACATCGTCTCCGGTCCTTACTGGTACCGGGGCCCGGAGTTTCGAACTCGATCGGCTTACGCTCCGGTGAAGGAGTATTCGATCAAAGGCTACTCCGACCACTTCTTCAGCTTCACCGACGATTTCAACGGCGACGGCCACGTTGATATCCTCTCCGTCCCGATCCCGGGAGGTTCCGGCGTCTGGTACGAGAACCCGGGCCCCGAAGATGCCCGGTCACCCTGGAAACACCACCTGGCTTTGAAGAGCGTCGACAACGAATCCCCCACGTTTGTCGACCTGACCGGGGACGGATTCAAGGAATTGGTTTGCATCCATCAGGGCAGTTACGGCTACGCATCCCCGGATCGTTCTGACGCGAGCGCTCCGTGGCAGTTCACGCCGGTCACCGACAACCGCGGCTACGGACGCTTCACTCACGGCCTGGGTGTCGGCGATGTGAACGGCGACGGGAAACAGGATCTGTTGGAGAAAGACGGCTGGTGGGAACAGGGCGAACGGGCCGACGCATTGTTCCAGTTTCATCCCGTGGCGTTTGCCGAATCCGGCGGATCGCAGTTGTACGCTTACGACTTTGACGGCGATGGTGACAACGATGTGTTGTCAGTTCAAAACGCCCACGGCTACGGTCTGTGTTGGTTCGAGCGTCGTGGTGATGACGACGATTTTGCATTTGTGCGACACACGATCTTGGGAGCCAGTCCCTCCGACAACCCCTATGGCTTGGCGATTTCCCAAATGCATGCCGTTGCGCTGGCGGACATCGATGGGGACGGCGTCAAAGACATCGTCACGGGCAAGCGGTTTTGGGCGCACGGAGGCAACGATCCCGGTGCAACGGAGCTTCCGGTGTTGTACTGGCTTCGCACCGCTCGAACCCGACTGGGCGTGGATTTCCAACCCCACCTGATAGATCCCCGTGTCGGGGTTGGCACGCAACTGACCACGACGGACGTGGACGGAAACGGGCACCCGGACATCGTCGTGGGGAATAAGCTGGGAACCTTTTTGCTGCTCAATCGCGGAACCGAAGAACCCGCGCCGCAACCGGGGCAACTCGCTGGGCACACGCCGGGAAACGACGATTTCAAAAGCTTTATTCGATCGACCGAACCGCTGACACCGGCGGAGGAACTCGCGACATTCGTCCTTCCGCCAGGTTTTGAAGCACAGTTGGTTGCCGCGGAGCCGGACATCGGTAAACCGATGAACCTGGCCTTCGACACGCGAGGACGACTGTGGGTGACCAGCAGCGTCGAGTACCCGCACCCGGCCCCGGAAGGCGAAGGTCACGACACGATCAAGATCTTGGAGGATACCGACGGCGACGGCCGTGCGGACAAGATCACCACCTTCGCCGACGGGCTGAACATTCCGATCGGACTTTATCCGTATGGCGACGGCGTGATCTGCTACAGCATCCCCAACCTCTGGTACCTGCGTGACACCGACGGTGACGACGTGTGCGACCAGCGGGAAGTGTTGTACGGGCCCTTCGACTACAGCCGTGACACGCACGGGATGTGCAACGGTTTCACCCGCGGGCTGGACGGTTGGCTTTACGCCTGCCACGGATTCAACAACCAATCGACCGTGGCCGGACGGGACGGCCACCAGGTGACGATGCATTCGGGCAATACATTTCGTGTCCGCCTGGACGGTTCACGAATCGAACACTTCACCGACGGCCAGGTCAATCCGTTCGGGATGGCGATGGATCCCGCCGGCGACCTGTTCACGGCCGATTGCCACACCAAACCGATCAGCCTGCTACTTCGCGGCGGCGTCTACGAAGGCTTCGGCAAGCCCCACGATGGCTTGGGATTCGTTCCCAATGTGATGGACCATTTGCACGGCAGCACGGCCATCGGCGGCATCGCGCTGTATCACGACAACGTGTTCCCCGATGTCTATCGCGGCAACGCGTTCGGCGGCAACGTGATGACCAGCCGTATCAACCGAAACAGCATTCAACACATCGGATCCAGCGTTCAAGCGCGTGAGGAGCCCGATTTTTTGATCTCGGGTGACTCCTGGTTCCGCCCTGTCGATTTACAGATCGGTCCGGACGGTGCGATGTACGTCGCGGATTTCTACAACCGGATCATTGGTCACTATGAAGTTGACCTGGACCACCCCGGACGTGATCGCTTTCGCGGCCGCATTTGGCGAATCGTGTTCAACGGCGGAGCGGAACGTCGCGACGTCTCACTCAATCGGCCCTCGACAGAGAAACCGTCAAATCGATCGCACGCCGAACTGTCGCTCGACGACGCCCTGTCTCTTTTGGCGTCAGAGAACTTGACCGAGCGGATGCTGGCCACCGATCGATTGTCCGATCATTTCGGCGACCAGGCGGTCACCCCCGTTCGCCAGACGCTGGAGAATACAAACAACCCAAATGTTCTGGTGCACGCCTTGTGGGTTTTGCATCGATTGGGCGCGGCCGGCGAGCGGGAGATCCTGTCAGCGGCCGATTCGGCAAACGCTCGAGTCCGCTCGCATGCGATTCAAGTGATCGGTGCTACCGATTCGTTAAGCCCGGCGCTGCGAGAGCGTTTGACCGAGGCGATCAGCGACTCCGACCCCCGCGTTCAACGTGCCGCAGCGATGGCGGCGGCCCAGCACGCTTCGGTTCCCGCGGCCGAAGCGTTGATTCGCGTTTTTCCTGAAGTACCGGACCAGGATGTTCATCTGAAACATGCGATTCGCATGTCGCTTCGCGACCAGCTGCAAGACCGTGACCGATTCCAAGCCGTCACGCAGACGCTCCCACCCCAGAACGTCGCGTTGATCGTGGATTTATGCCTGGGCATCCGAACCGATTTTGCCGGCGAGTACTTGGCTGCCCACCTATCAGCGCTAGGTGATTTGCCGCCGGAGAAGTTGTCAACCTACCTGTCGTTCGCGGCTCGCTACGCATCTTCGGAACATTTGCGATCCATTGCGGAGATGGCTCAGCAGCGGTTCTCCGAAGACAAGGCATTCCAACAAACCTTGCTTCGATCGGTGCGTGACGGATTGCGTGGTCGCGGCGCGGAAGTTCCTCCGGTCATCCAACAATGGGCTGCCAGCCTGGCGCGAAGCTACCTCGGCCTGCCGCCCGGCGACGACACGCTGCCGGACAGCACGCCGCAGATCGGTTGGACCCCACTGCCCCACCCCTCGACTCCCAACCGCGGCAACCCCTGGGTGCTGTCGACGAAACGGAACTCGTCCGATGGCCAACAGGGCTCCAAGCTGCACAGCAGTTTCCCGAACGGAGAGTCGCTGACTGGCATCTATCGAAGCGACGTGTTTTCGCTACCGGATCAATTCAGTTTTTTCATCGCCGGTCACGACGGGGTTCCGGGCAAACCGATTCAGAATCAGAACAAGGTCGTGATCCGCGACGCCGCCACCCGGTCGGTTTTGAAGGAGTGGAGTCCGCCACGGCAAGACACCGCACAACCGATTCACTGGCAGACGGGTCAAGACGCCGGGCGCGACGTGTTCGTCGAACTGATCGATGGCGACACCGCGGGAGCATACGCGTGGCTGGCCGTGGGACGATTCTCGGTGCCCGGACTGAACCCCAGCCGCCAGTCGGAAGACCGTCGCCACGCCGCGGGGCTGATCGCCGACTTCCGTCTGGAATCGCTTCGCCGACCGACCGCGCAGCTGCTTTCCGACGGCCGACTGGGCCGGGAAACGGCGACCGCGATGGCCGAAGCCTGGGTCGCTTTGAACTCCAGTTCCCGGCTCTCCGCCGTCGCGGAATCCTTGTCGGTTGCCGCAGTCGACCCACCGCTAACCCGGTCCCTGATCGGCGTCTTGCTGGACGGATCGCACGACGCCGACCCAGATCCGCTGGGCGAGGTCATGAAGCGGGCGACCGCTGCCGAACAGCTTCGGATCGCCGCAAAGCTTGGCTCCGACCGGGAGGGGTTGGAATTACTGTTGGGCCTGGTCGAAGCCGGGAAAGCTTCCCCACGATTGCTGACGGACCCGAGCTTGCGCGGTCGTCTGGAAAGCCTGGCGTCGGATCCGCAGCGGCAGCGATTGAATCGCCTGGTGGAAGACTTGCCAGACGAAAATCAGGCGCTGATCGCGGTGATGGCGCAGCGCAAGGCGTCTTACCTGGGCCAACCGGGCGAGGTGTCGGCCGGTCAGCAACTGTTCACCAAGCACTGTGCGGTATGCCACCAGGTCGCCGGACAAGGCACGGCGGTGGGACCGAACCTGGACGGCGTGGGCAATCGCGGTCTGGACCGCGTGATCGAAGACGTGATGATCCCGAACCGAAACATCGACGCGGCCTTTCGAGCCAGCATCGTGCTGACGGACGAAGGCAGTGTGGTCAGCGGCCTGGTCAAACGCACTGACGGGGCCCAGTTGGTCGTCGTTGATCAGACCGGCAAGGAAATCAACATCCCCAGCGATCAGATCGTCGAACAAAAGTCCGTCCGGACCTCGCCGATGCCCGCCAACTTTCACGAAACGTTCGATGAGAACCAGGCGCGCGACTTGCTCGCTTATCTGCTTTCGTTAACGCACTGAGCTGGTAGCAACGCTGAGCTGGTAGCAACGCTGAGCTGGTAGCAACACAGCGAGATTGCCTTTTCGGACAGATGCTGTTGCCTGAATATCGGCGCAGAAAACGAAAACCTCGTTTTTTTCGACCGTTTTGCCGTCATCGCCACCGGTCTCGACACGCTCCATTGCGGGCCGCCCGAGCGCCAACAATTGGACCGGACGGGCGGTCGTCAAAGGCGATGCCCTCCCCGATCAGGATTTCGCAACGACGGTTTCGACTGCCCCGTTGTGAGTCGATGTGGATCCGTGGAGCCCAACCGAGCGATGAACAAGTCCTGGAAATATCGAACCGTGCTGTTGGTGGCGAGCGTTGGACTGGCGCTGACCAGCGTGGGGCTGCTGTTTGCTTTTCTGAGCGATCCGTCGCGACACTCGATCAACGTTCGCGACGACAGTCGGATCGTGTTGTTTCTGGTCGTGGGCGTGCTGATGACTTCGATTGGCGTCAGTTTGTTTGCGGCCGCAATCAACCACACGGCCGTGACAATCGCCCCGAAGACGCATCGCGACATCAACTTAGGCATCGGCGGCGGGGTCACCTTCCAACTGATTGCGTTCATTGAAACGGACCCCATCATGCTCGGGGCCATGCTCCTGTCCGGAACGCTGCTGATCGTCTGGGCGAGCATGCGTTACGCCGAGGCCAAAGGGTATTCGAAGTCGTTGGGAGCCCTCGGTGTCCTGGGCCTGCTCGGACTGATCATTTTGATCTTGATGCCGTCACGGCAAACGCAAGCCGTCGACGCGGGCTCAAACAGTTCGATTTCCAGCTAGGGGCTGTCGTCCCTCCGGGACTGGGGAGAGAGGAGGATGCCGAGATCCGGCGGGCGAGCCCGCCGGCAAGGGTCTGCCGTCCCTTCGGGACTGAAGTCGTAATCGGGACCGAGGCCGCTTCGGGACTGAGGCCACTTCGGGACTGAGGCCGCTTCGGGACTGAGGCCGCTTCGGGACTGAGGTCGATTCGGGACTGAGGTCGAATCGCGACGACGCGTTTCGTCTGCCTCGGGGACCGCATTGAAATCGGGACCGGGAACCCGTCACAATCGTTGGACTCTGCCAAGCGTTTTCCGTCTGGCGAAAACATTCGCCCCCAAGGCCGTGTCGGTGGCATTCCCTCGCGACGCATGCAGCCCGGCAGGGCTGGGGAACCAAAATCGATCCCGCCACGCGACGCGTGTGCGTGCCACACCAGGAGACTCACATGATTCCGTTTCTTGCCAAATCGTCGCGAGGTGTTGAATCCACCGGCGGCCTCCCGTTGATCCCGCGTTCGCTGCGGTTGCGGTTTTCTCATGTCACTGCTTGGACGATTGCGATTCTCTTTCTGCCGAGCCTAGCCCGGATCGCGGTTCAGGCCGAATCCCCGCAGCGGCCCAACATCGTGCTGATCCTGGCCGATGACCTTGGCTACGGTGACGTCGGGTTCAACGGTTGCGCCGACATCCCGACTCCCAACATTGACTCGCTGGCACGAGACGGAGTGCGCTTCGCCAACGGATATTCCTCCCATCCGTTTTGCAGCCCCATGCGAGCCGGATTGATGACGGCGAAGTACCAGCACCGATTCGGTTACGTGAACAACGTCGCATTCGATCCGCACAATCAACTGATGGGATTGCCGACCGATCAGCCGACGGTCGCCAAGCGTCTCAGCCAGGCGGGATATCGAACCGGAATGGTCGGCAAATGGCACCTCGGCGCCGCCGCTCCTTTTCATCCGCTTCGACGCGGATTTGATTTCTTCTACGGATTCCTGGGCGGCGGACACGACTACTTTCAAGTCGACACCACGGTGCAACTTCACGAGAACTACAAAGCGGCGCTGGACGACAACGGGAAACCGGCAGCATTTGACGGCTACCTGACCGAAGTGCTGACCGACAAGGCGCTCGGGTTCCTGCAATCGGCCGATGAACGCCCCTACTTCTTGTATGTCGCCTACAACGCTCCACATGGGCCGCTGCAGGCGCCCGAGGAGGAGATCGCGAAGTTCGATTCGATCAAGAATCGGAAACGCAGAATCTACGCCGCGATGGTGTCGGTGATGGACCAGCAAATCGGTCGTCTGCTCGCGGCACTGCGAGACCGGGGCGAGACGGAAAACACGCTGGTGATGTTCCTGAGTGATAACGGAGGCCCCGAGCACGCCAACGCATCGGACAATGGTCCCTTGCGGGGGCAGAAGGGAGACGTCTACGAAGGCGGAATCCACGTGCCGTTCGTCATGTGCATGCCCGGAACGCTGCCGGCGGGGACGGTCTTTTCGTCACCGGTGCTGTCGATCGATCTTGCCCAGACGGCGTTGGACCTGGCGGGGGCACCCAGCGAATCCTCCACCGACGGCGTCAACTTGATGCCGTTTGTGCTGGACAGCGAATCAGCACCGCCGCACGATGCCTTGTTTTGGCGGACGGCGGGAGACCGGAAGCTTGCCGTGCGCCGCGGCGACCACAAGTTGGTGATGCTTGACGGCGATCACGAACTGTATGACTTGACCGGCGACCTGGAAGAATCACGAGACCTCTCCGGATCCGATCCGCAGACGGTCCAGCGGCTGCAGCGATCGTTTGAAAGTTGGAATCGTCGCAATCAGCCCGCATTCTTTCCCGGCTACCGCGACTATCACCAGCGGTTGAAGGAATTCCACCAGCAGTTGCGCGAAGAAGCTCGGGAGACCGATTCCCGATACGAATTGGCCGAATGACGCGGTGCCGCGAAAATCAGGCGCGCCCGAAAACCGAAAGGCGATGCCAATTCCGGCGGTTCGTTCACGCGATCAAATCTTCGATCGCGTGCGCCGGCTCGACGCCCGTCAGACGCTGGTCCAAGCCTTGGAACTTGTAGGTGAATCGCTCGTGATCAAACCCGAGCAGTTTCAAAACCGTCGCGTGGAAATCGTGGATGTGGATCGGATCTTTGACAATGTTGTAGCTGAAGTCATCGGTTTCGCCGTAGATCGCCCCGCCCTTGGCGCCGCCCCCGGCCATCCACATCGTGAAGCATCGGGGGTGGTGATCGCGTCCGTAGTTTTCCGGTGACAGCTTGCCTTGGGTGTAGATGGTGCGCCCAAACTCGCCTCCCCAGATCACCAGCGTGTCGTCCAGCATTCCGCGTTGCTTGAGATCTTCCAACAGCGCGTAGCAGGGTCGATCGACATCCTGGCACTGGCTGGGCATGCGTCCGGCAACATTGCTGTGATGGTCCCAATTGTTGTGGTAGACCTGAATGAAGCGGACGCCACGTTCGGCCAATCGGCGGGCCATCAGAGCGGTGTTGGCAAACGAACCCGGCTTCTTTGCTTCTTCGCCGTACAGCTCGAACGTGTGCTGCGGTTCACTGTTCAGGTCAGTCAACTCGGGCACGCTGGCTTGCATCTTGAACGCCATCTCATACTGCCGAATCCGAGTTTGTGTCTCAGGATCGCCAAGACGCTGGTAGCCCAACTCATTGACTTGATTCAATCGCTCGATCGACAACCGCCGCAAGTCGTCAGGCACGCCGGGGGGATTGTTGATGAACAGGATCGGATCGCCAGAACTGCGGAAGGAGACCCCCGCGTGTTCGCCCGGCAGGTAGCCGGCACTCCACAGACGCGCCGAAATCGCCTGTTCTTGCTCTCGATTGCTGGGGATCGCAACCAGGACCACGAAAGCCGGAAGGTTTTCGTTCATCGACCCCAGTCCGTAGGACGCCCAGGATCCTAGACAGGGCCGGCCGGTGACCTGGTTCCCGGTCTGCATGGCCGCAATCGCCGGCTCGTGGTTGATCGCTTCGGTGTGCAAGGACCGCATCCAGCAGATTTCATCCGCCTTCTTGGAAAGATTCGGCAGCAGTTCCTTGTTCATCCACATGCCGCACTCGCCGAATTGCGCAAACGGATACTTGGTCGGCGAAATCGGGAACCGCGACTGTCCGCTGGTCATCGTGGTCAGACGCTGGCCGTTGCGCACCGATTCGGGAAGGTCCTTGTCGTACCAGTCCTTCATCTTCGGTTTGTAGTCGAACAGGTCCATCTGTGACGGTCCGCCGACCATGTGCAGGTAGATCACGCGTTTGGCACGCGGTGCGAAGTGGGGACCGATCGGCCCATCCACCGGCGAACCGTCGGCGGCGAACGCGGACCCGCCGTTCAATGCCGGCCCCAGCAGCGATGCCAGGGCGGCGCCGCCCAGCAAATTGCGTCCGCGCGTAAAAAACTGTCGACGCGAAAACAACGGGTCAAAGCCCGATGCCGAGCCGAGCTTGGAATGGAACCCACTCATTTGCAAACGACCTCATCCAGATTCATGACTTGGTTGCAGACCAACGTCCAAGCGGCCAGCTCCTCCGCCGGAATGGATGAATCGGTCTCACTTTCTCCCACGTCGACCAGCTCAGCGGCGTCGGCGGGATGGCTGCGATAGTACGCCAGAAATTCGCTCAGCGACTGCAGCAGGATCTCGCGTTCTTGATCCTCAACCGGACGGCAGAGAACGCGATCGGTGACCATTTGCAATCGATCTTGGGGATCACTTTTCGCTTCGGAGAGAACCAGCTGCGCCAGACACCGAGCCGCTTCGACGAATTGGGGATCGTTCAGGGTGACCAGCGCTTGCAGCGGAGTGTTCGTCCGCTCGCGCCGCACGACACACACCTCCCGACTGGGCGCATTGAGCGCTTCCATGTTCGGCGGCGGGGCCATCCGCTTCCAAAAACTGTACACGGTTCTGCGGTAGAGTCCTTCGCCCGAATCCGGAACGTAGTTCCGCGTGTCACTGCCGGGAAGCCCGACGATGTTCCAGATGTCCGAAGGCTGGTACGGCTTGACGCCGGGGCCAAACATCCGGCTGGACAACAGACCGCTGTACGCCAGCGCGGCATCACGAATCATTTCCGCGTCCATTCGGAATCGCGGACCACGCGACAGGAAGGCGTTGTCACGATCACGTTCAAGTTTCTGTTCTGTTGCGACGGCCGCCTGACGATAGGTCGCACTTCGAAAGATTTGTTTGAACAGACGTTTGACATCCCAGCCGTGTTCTTGAAAGTCCACCGCCAAGTAGTCCAACAAGTCGGGGTGGCTCGGCGGTGTGCCGGTCACCCCAAAGTCTTCGCTGGTCGGAACGATTCCGCGTCCGAAAACCTGCTGCCAAAAACGATTCACGGTCACGCGGGCCGTCAACGGATTGTCGCGGTCGACCAGCCAGTGAGCCAGGCCCAAGCGGTTGTTCGGTTCACCGGGATCCATCGGGTGCAAGGCCGCCGGCGTCGCGGCGGCGACCTGGTCTCCCTTCTGGTCGTACTGGCCACGCATCAGGATATGGGCCATGGCGGGCGAATCTTCCTTTTCCCGCTGGATGTGGGTCACCGGGCTGCGACTTTCGATGGCCGTTCGCTCGGCCGTCAAACTCTGGACCTTGGCAACCAGATCGGGATACGTGTCATCGACAACGGCAAAGTAGTACTCCTGCAGCACCGCCCGATCGGCTTTGGACCAGGTGTCGGATTCGCCGGACTGCTCGAGTTCCTCAGACCGTTCAGGTTCCTCAGACCGTTCAGGTTCCTCAGACCGTTCAGGTTCCTGAGACCGTTCAAGGACTTGCCGAACCGACTCGGCACGGGCCAGGCGGGCAACGTCCCGCGAGTCCAGTGGCCGGCGGTAAAACCGAAAGTCATGCACCGACAATCCATCCATCACACCGCCGGTGCTGCGGGCCCCCAGCCGCAACGGCACATCCGTGACGGCGTTGGCACCGGGACGCAGCGTCTCCTTCTCCGTCTTCAGCGGCTGCTCTGTCCCGTCGAGGTACAACTTGATTCCGCCGATGGTCCCGGAACCGTCGTAGGTCACCGACACATGTTGCCACTGTCCCGGTCGCAGCACGGCGTCGCGGGTGGCGACTTTCAAGGCGTTGTCCGGCCAAGCGTCGATCAGGTGAACCGCCAGGGAATTGCCCTGCCGATAGAGATCCCAACCGCGGTACGACGAGTCGACGTCCATCTTGGCGATGATTCCGCCCTCACCGGTTTTGGGAACATTGATCCAAGCCGCCAGCGAAAACGGTTCGGGAACATCCACTTTCCCCAACGGCCCCAGTTCGATGGCTTGGTCCTTCTGCACAACCGGCGCGACGGGATGACCACCAGCAGCCCGCCAGCCCAACGGCTGGGTGACGTGCAGGGTCGCATTCAGGTCACCGGTTGAGCGCAAATCCTGCCCGCTGCCCTCGTTCATCGGCAAACCGGCGACCAGTCCCTCCACCGGCAGCGTTGCCAGCAGATCGTCGGCATTCAGTGCGTTCGCCCACGCATCGATCGCCGGCTGCGAATCCACTTTGTGCTGATTGATCGCGGCTTCCGCGGCCGCGATTTCATTCGGCAGTGCCTCCCAGCGAGCACGATCCTCCGCCGACGGCACCACCAGGGTCGGGCCGCGCCCATCTTTCACATTGCCATCCTTGGCTCCCTGAGTCGTGTTCCGAAAGAAGGCCGCAAGGGAGTAATAGTCTTTCGTGGTGATCGGATCGAATTTGTGATCGTGACATTGGGCGCAGTTGGTCGTCAGTCCCAGGAACACCCACCCGAACGTTTGCACGCGGTCGGCCGCGTACAAAGCCAAATTCTCTTCATCGATCGTTCCACCTTCATTGGTGGTGATGTTGCAACGCTGGAATCCGGTCGCGATCAACTGCGACTCGGTCGGATCGGCCAGCAAGTCACCGGCAATCTGTTCGACAATGAATTGGTCGAACGGTTGGTTGCGGTTGAAGGCCCGGATCACCCAATCCCGGTACGGCCACATCTCACGATAGTTGTCAAAGTGCAGCCCGTGCGTGTCACCGTAACGGGCCGCATCCAACCAGTACCGACCGCGGTGTTCACCCCAGGCGGGGCGTGCCATCAGACGATCGATCCATTGGTCGTACGCCGCGTCCCCGTCGCGGGCATACTCGCGTCGGAAGGCCGCCGCATCGGCGGGCGACGGTGGCAGACCGGTGATGTCCAGGTGCAGCCGCCGAAACAGCCGATCGGGCGACGCCTCCTTGGTGGGCTTCAACTCCAACTCGTCCAGTTTCGCCGCCACGTAGTCGTCGATTTCATTCTTTCGCCAATCGGCGTCGGCCGCCCGCCGCGGTGGGCGAATCGTCGGAGGAATCAGCGACCAGTGTTCTTGGTACTTGGCGCCCTGTTGGATCCATCGGATCAAAACGTCCTTTTGCGCCTCGCTCAACTGCTTGTTGGTTTTCGCGGGCGGCATGAACATGTCCGGATCATCGGTCGTAATTCGAGCGACCAACTCGCTGGCATCCGGATCGCCCGGAACGATGGCGTTCATTTCCCGCGCGCTCTCCGACTGGTCCAACCGCAATCCGGCTTCGCGGGTGTTGCTGTCGGTTCCGTGACATGCGAAGCACTGATCGGCCAGAATCGGCTGGACGTCGCGGTTGTAATCAACTGGTGCGGCGGCGGGATCCACCGTGCCAACGTTCACCGTGCCAACGCCAGCAGTGCCATCGTCGGCTTGGACACCGTTGGCGTGGCTGATCCACAACGCCATGACCAAGAAAAAAGAGAGCCGGGAAACCGAATCCAGGAAACGGAAAGAACGTCCCATCAACGGACCTCGATGAAACTTGCAAAGGGAGGCGGGGCAATGCTGCGGCGGGATGCATTACCTTACTCGCCGACACCGTTGCTGGCCACCGCTTTGATCACCGCACCCCCCGCCACATCGATTGGCGATCGGCCGACCGACCCCCGTGAATCGGCTTTTGTCGGCGGCGAGCGAGATTGGCATGGCCGCGCCGCCGAACCGGGGTGGGTCGATTGGTCGCGGGACTACCCTCGCGGCGAACTCGCCTGAATCGGTAGACTTTCCACAAGCCGATCCGCTACCCCAACCAATCGGAGACCGTCGACGTGCCCCCGGAAATACGCCGCGGCTTTGTTGTGTTCGCTGCCCTGTTGACCGTCTTTGCGGTCATTTGGGCGGCCCGAATGGACCACATTCCGCCGGCGGAATTTGCGCTGCAAAACGGCACCGACCCCCGGACACTT
The DNA here is from genome assembly GCF_008629675.1 of Roseiconus nitratireducens. GTDB lineage: Bacteria > Planctomycetota > Planctomycetia > Pirellulales > Pirellulaceae > Stieleria > Stieleria nitratireducens. The sequence goes on from NZ_VWOX01000011.1 coordinate 39,168, forward strand.
GACCCCCACCGCGCCACCGGCCAGCCGGAAAGCCGGATCATCTTTGAACTCTTCGAGGGGCTGTTGCGGATGTTGCCGGACGGTCCACCGGATCCGGAAACCGGGCTCCAACCACTCACGCCCCAACCGGCGATGGCTGAATCCTATGAGGTCAGCGAGGACGGCAAGACCTACACCTTTCACCTTCGCGACAACATCTTCTGGACCGACGGATCGCCGGTCACGGCCAACGACTTCGCGTGGTCCTGGCAGCGCATGTTGCATCCGGCGACCGCGTGCGAGTACGGCTATCTGATCAGCGAAGTCGCCTACGCGGAGGAATACCACAATTCGATCGTCAACGTTGGCGACCACGTGGAAGTGGAGCTTTGGGATCGTCCCGGCGAAACCCCCAGCAGCGATGCCAACATCCAACACTTCCCGCGCGGCACGATGCGATACGGCACGCTGCGCGAGATCGTCAAACCGCCCCGTCCGGAACTGCCGGAAGGTAGCAGCGACGAAGCACAGGAATCGGCCGAACTGGATTGGCAGGAGCAATGGGTCTATGTCGTTGACGTCGTGCCGGAACAGGCCGACGGATCGATCGACTGGGAAGCCCCGGCTTCGCCGCAACGGTTCGCGGCATCGCCGGCGATTGCCGCCGCGGATGAGGCCGTGGAACGAACCCACGGGGTGATGGTGGCGTTCGGAAAACTGGGCGGCGCCGAAGCGGTGGACGAACGAACGTTCGTCGTGCGTCTGGAGAACTCCGTGCCGTACTTCTTGAACCTGGTCGCCTACTACCCGCTGTTTGCGGTCAATCGTCAGTGCATCGAAACGTACGGAGCTCCGCTGTGGACCAAGGCGGAGAACATCGTTTCCAACGGTCCCTACCAGCTGGCTTTTCGTCGGCTTCGTGACCGCGTCCGCGTCGAAAAGAACCCGCTTTATTACAAAGCGGATCAAGTCGGGATGGAAACGATCGACTTCATCTCTCTGGAAAGCCAGAACACGGCGTTGAACATGTACGAAACCGGGCAGATCCAATGGGTGACCGATCTGCCGACCGCGGTTCTGCAAGAGCTCAAGAAACGCGACGACTTTCACAGCGCGCCAAAACTGTCGATCTACTTCTACAAGCTGAACACTGCGGTACCACCGCTGGATGACGTTCGCGTTCGTCAGGCGCTCAGCCTGGCCCTTGACCGCCGCCAGATTGTCGAAGAAGTCACCAAGGCCGGACAACAACCGGCCTACACCGTCGTGCCGCCGGGCATCGCCGGTTACAAGTCGCCCCAGGGCATGCCGGAAAACGTCCAACGAGCGCAGGAGCTGTTGGCCGAAGCCGGTTTCCCGGGCGGACGCGGGTTCCCCAAACTGTCGTTGATGTACAACACCAGCGAGACCCATCGGCCGATCGCCGAAGTGATTCAGCAGCAGCTGCAGAACAATCTGAACATCAAGCTGGAACTGAAGAACATGGAGTGGGGCAGTTTCATCGAAACCGTCCAAATGGAGCAGTACCAGATGGCGCGTTACGGATGGGTCGGCGACTACCCGGATCCGAACACCTTCTTGGACCTGTGGGTGACCGGCAATCCGCAAAGCAACACCAATTGGAGCAACCCGGAGTACGACCGGCTGATCGAAGCGGCCGCCAAGGAACTGGACCCTGCCACACGCATGGACCTGTTGCGGCAAGCGGAATCGATTCTGGTGACCGAGTTGCCGATCATCCCGATCTACTTTTACACCTCCGCGGAGATGGCCAAGCAGAACATCGAAGGCTTCGCCCCGTCCGCCCAGGACCTGCACCCCCTGCAAGTCTTGCGATACCGATCCAAACCGTCGCCGGAGTCAAAGGAGTGAACGCGGATGCGTGACTTGTTGAGCTACCTGTTCAAACGCTTCATCTGGATGATTCTGACGCTGCTGGCCGTGTACACGGTCAGCTTCGTCCTGATGCGGGCGGTTCCCGGCAATCCGTTCAGCGGAGAGCGGAACGTGCCGCCGGCGATCGAACGCCAGTTGAAGGCCCGTTACAACCTGGACGCCCCACCGATCCAGCAATACTTCGACTACCTCGGCGGAATCGTGACCGACTTTGATTTGGGTTGGTGCATGGGTCTGGAGGACTACAGCGTCAACCAGGTGCTGGCCGAAGGGTTTCCCGTTTCCGCCACGCTGGCCATCTTTGCCTTGGTCTTCGCCATCATCCTGGGCGTGACCGCCGGTGTGATCTCCGCGGTGTATCGACGTTCTCCGGCGGACGTGGCGCTGATGGCCGCCGCGGTGCTGGGGATCGCCATCCCGAATTTCGTGTTGGCCAGCCTGGCCATCCTGCTGTTCGTGTTCACCATCCAGATCTTTCCGGCCGGCGGCTGGGGAACTCTGCAACAGATTGCCTTGCCAGCGTTCTGCCTGGGACTTCCGGTGGCCGCCTACATCGCACGACTCAGCCGTGCCGGGATGCTGGAAACACTCAGCAAGGATCACGTCAGGACGGCGTTTGCCAAGGGGCTGCCCAAGCGCACCGTCATCCTGCGGCACGTCTTGCCGGGGGCGATGTTGCCGGTCGTCTCCTACCTGGGGCCGGCGGTGGCCCGCGTCCTGACGGGATCGTTGGTGCTGGAAAAGATCTTCGCTTTGCCGGGACTGGGCAGCCACTTCATCAATGCGGCGACCCAGCGTGACTACACGCTGGCCATGGGCATGGTGCTGACCTACACGGTGCTGTTGTTCGTCATGAACACCCTGGTCGACATCTCGTACGCCATCATCGATCCCCGGGTGAAGCTGCAGTGATGACCGAAGACACCCACGACGAAACGCTGAAACAGGAAACGCTGGAGCGGATCCTTCGCGAATCGCGCGAGATCCGCGGGGTGTCCCTGTGGCAGGACGCCTGGAATCGCCTGAAACGCAATCGCACCGCGATGATCTCCCTGGTGTGCCTGTTGCTGCTGGGCTTGTTGGCGTTTCTCACGCCGCTGCTTCCGCTGCAGAGCCCGATCGACAAGGACCTGAACAACCGACGGTTTTTGGCACCCAATCTGGACACGGTCGTGATGGGCAGCCGACCGGGTTTGAAATTCGAAGGCGGAACGCTGACCGGAGAGCTGGAAAAGTTTCGAGCGTCGATCGCCGAACTGGAAGCCGAACGTTTGTCGACCGAAGATCCCGAGCGGCGCCAGGAACTGCAGCAAACCATTGACGCCCGGATCAACGTCGAACATCCGTTCAACCAGATGTGGAACGAGCTCGGCCCGCTTTCCTGGTGGATGTGTCAGCTGCGAGTCCGGCTGTTCGGCGATTACGCCATTCCCAGCCTGTTCGGAACCGACAAGTTGGGTCGTGATTTGTTGGCCCGGGTGTTTTGGGGGGCACGGGTATCGTTGATCGTCGGAATCGTCGCGACGCTGGTCAGTTTGATCATCGGTGTCAGTTACGGCGCGATCGCGGGATACTTCGGCGGGACCGTGGACTCGGTCATGATGCGGATCGTCGACATGCTTTATTCGATCCCTTTCATTTTTGTCGTGATCTTCCTGGTCACGTTTCTGGGCGAGGACTCGGTCAAGGCAAGACTGGACGCGATGGGCATCGACCAGATCACGATTTTTTACATCGTCATCGGGGCGATCTACTGGCTGACGATGTCGCGCGTGGTGCGTGGCCAAGTGCTGTCGCTGCGGACCGAGCAGTTCATTGAGGCTGCAAGAACGGTGGGTGCTTCGCCTGCCCGGATCGTGTTTCGACACTTGGTGCCCAACGTGCTCGGTGTCGTGATCGTTTACCTGACGTTGACGATCCCCAGCGTGATGCTGTTCGAAGCCTTCCTGTCGTTCCTGGGCTTGGGCGTCGCCCCGCCGGACGTGTCCTGGGGGCTGTTGCTGAACGACGGCGTGGAGGCCTTGTCGATCATTGACGTCTACTGGTGGGTGGTGGTCTTTCCCGGCGGATCGTTGGCCGCAACCCTATTTGCACTGAACTTCCTTGGCGACGGCATTCGAGACGCGCTCGACCCACGGATGAAGAATCGAGACTGAACACCATGCCTGAATCCCTTTCCCAGCCCGACGCCGCACCGTCTCGGCACGGCGAGCCCTTGCTGCAGGTGAACGACCTGCAGGTCAGCTTCAAGACCGATGACTCGCGAGTTCGAGCCGTCCGCGGGGTGTCGTTTGACATCTATCCCGGAGAGACGGTCGGGCTGGTCGGGGAAAGCGGCAGCGGAAAGAGCGTCACCAACCTGGCGTTGATGGGATTGGTCCCCAGCCCGCCGGGACGGGTCGACGGGGGCAGCGTGATGTACGACGGCAAGGACCTGCTGAAGCTCAGTCCTTTGCAAATGCAATCGATCCGAGGTCGACGGATCGCGATGATCTTTCAGGATCCGATGACGGCATTGAATCCGCTGATGACGGTCGGACAGCAGCTGACCGAAATGACCCGGCTGCACCTGGGGCTCAGCCGCCGGCAAGCCAACGAGAAGGCGGCCGAGATGTTGGAGCTGGTCGGCATCAGCGGAGCGTCCCGACGGTTGCGCGATTACCCTCACCAGTTCAGCGGCGGGATGCGGCAACGCGTGATGATCGCAATGGCGTTGTCGTGCGAACCCGACCTGCTGATCGCCGACGAACCCACCACCGCGTTGGACGTGACCATCCAGGCGCAGATTCTGGATCTGTTGCGTGAACTGCAGGAACGCCGCGGCACCAGCATCATCCTGATCACGCACGACCTGGGCGTCGTCGCGGAAACCTGTCACCGTGTGCTGGTGATGTACGCCGGCAAGGTGGTCGAGAAGTCCGATGCGGGGCCGTTGTTCGCCTCCCCACAACACCCTTACACCCAGGGGCTGCTGCAGTCCCTGCCCCGGTTTGATCAAGTCCAAACGACGCTGCGGGCCATCCCGGGCCAACCACCGGACCTGGGGAATCTGCCTGAGGGCTGTTCCTTCCGCAGCCGCTGCCCGTTGGCCATCGATCGCTGCGCCCGGGAAGAACCACCCCTGGCATCGGTGGGTGACCGCCGCGAGGCCGCCTGCTGGGTGGCGGAGGAGAATGCGAATGGATGACACGAGCACCAACACCCCGCTGCTGTCGGTTCGCGACCTGTGCGTCCACTTCCCCTTCAGCCGTGGTTCGATGCTGCGTCCAGAACATGGCGTGATCCGAGCCGTTGACGGACTGTCGTTCCAAATCGCTCAAGGCGAAACCTTGGCCCTGGTCGGCGAATCCGGTTGCGGCAAATCCACCACGGCCCGGGCGATCATCAACCTGGTTCACCCGACCAGCGGCAGCGTCCGTTTGCGCGGCGTCGAAATCGCCGGACTTAGTGACCGCGAGATGATGCCGCACCGACGCGTCGTGCAAATGGTTTTTCAAGATCCCTTCGCATCCCTGAATCCGCGAATGACGGTCGGCAGCATCATCGGCGAACCTTTGGCCGTGCACCGTCTGGCGTCGGGGAAAGATCGCAAGTTGGAGGTGCTGCGTCTGATGGACCTGGTGGGGCTGAACCCGCGATTTCTGAATCGCTACCCGCATGAGTTCAGCGGCGGCCAACGTCAGCGCATCGGGATCGCGCGGGCTTTGGCGGTCCAGCCCGAATTGATTCTTTGTGACGAACCGGTCAGTGCCCTGGATGTTTCCATCCAGGCGCAGATCGTCAATCTGCTGATGGACCTGCAACAAAAGCTGGGCCTTTCGTATCTGTTCATCGCGCATGATTTGAGCGTCGTCCGGCACATCGCCACTCGGGTCGGAGTGATGTACCTGGGCCGGCTGGCGGAAATCGGTGACGCGGCATCGGTGTACGCGCACCCGACTCACCCATACACCGAAGCACTGCTGTCGGCCGTCCCGGTTCCCGACCCGGTGTTAGCGGCCACCCGCCAGCGTATCCGCTTGGAAGGCGAAGTCCCCACGCCGGATCGCCAGTATGTCGGTTGTTCCTTCGTCGACCGTTGCCCCATCGCGGTCGAAAAATGTCGACACGATCGGCCGCCGCACGAACCCGTTGCGGCCGGCGAACCGGGCCACACCGCCGCCTGCTGGGAAAGAACCTGAATCGGCGAGCGAAGGCCGCAACGCCCCGGAAGAGGATAGACTTTGCGACATGCCGGATCTGATTGCTCAAGGACCGCAAAACTATCACCGTTGGCGCCGTGAAATGCCGGAGCCGACGACGCGGCATGATATCGTCATCGGACGAAGCGACGCGGATTGGAACGTTCCATGGGACGGGATGATCTCGCGGGCGCACGTCCGGTTGCGTGCTCACCCCAACGAGCGTGTGGAGGTGAACGTGGTTCGCACCGCGCGGAATCCCGTGTTCTACCGCGGACAACACACCTCGCGATTCACCCTGGTGCCCGGCGAACACTTCGTGATCGGGAACACAACGTTCACCCTGGCCGGACGCGTGGGCAGCGCTGGACGTGCACCGTTCGGCGATGCCGTCGAAGGTGAAGGAGTCGACGTCACCGAAAGCGTGTTTGATCACGTCGCCCTGCGTCGGCGGCATTTCCGCGACGTCAATTCGCGGATCGACGTGCTGACGCGTTTGCCGGATCTGATCGCCAGCAGCGACAGTGAGCAAGAACTGCTGGTGCGGGTGACCAGCGTGCTGCTGCAGTCGACTCCGGCGGCCGCTTCGGTGGCCATCGTTTCCGCCGCGCCGTTGGATCAACAACCGGCCGCGGACATCCAGGTGTTGCACTACGACCATCGGGGTGACGCACTCCGCGGCGCTTCGATCAGCCGGCGGTTGGTGCGGCGGGCGATCGAAAAGCGGGAAAGTGTTCTGAACGTGTGGTCAACCGGCGGCGCGGCGCCGGCCGGCGCCGCGTTCACGGCGCGCGAGGATGTCGATTGGGCGTTTTGCGTCCCGCTGCGAACCGAGGCCTGTCGCGGCTGGGCGATCTACATCACCGGACAATTGCCGGAACTTCCCAACGCCCGACTTCAACCGGGTGACGTCTCAGAGCAGTTGCAGGATGACGTCAAGTTTGCCGAACTGGTGGGGACCACCGTCGCCAGCCTGCAGCAAAGCCGACAGTTGCAGCGACGTCAGGCCGCGATGCGAAACTTCTTTGCCCCGGTTGTGCTGAAAGCACTCTCCAGCGGCGATACCGATAAAGTTCTGGAACCGCGCGAATCGGATTTGACCGTGATGTTTTGTGACCTGCGCGGGTTTTCCCGACGCAGCGAACGTGATGCCGGACAACTGCTGCAGTTGCTGTCGGATGTCAGCGACGCCCTGGGCGTGATGACCAAACACATTCTGGGATACGACGGCGTGATCGGTGACTTTCATGGCGACGCAGCGATGGGTTTCTGGGGCTGGCCGCTGGCCCAGGCGGACACGGCCAGGCGGGCGACCGACGCGGCGCTTGCCATTCGGTCGGAGTATCATCAATCGGATCTGGGATTTCGCTGCGGAATTGGCATCGCGCACGGTCCGGCGGTGGCCGGCCGGATCGGCACGACCGACCAGGTGAAAGTCACCGCATTCGGGCCGGTGGTGAATTTGGCCAGCCGGCTTGAATCGATGACCAAAATGTTTGGTGCCGAAATCATCATCGACACTTCCACCCGCAAGCTGCTGCAGCAGGCAAGTGATGTCCCGTCCGGTGACGCCATTCGTTGCCGGCGGCTGGCCAGGGTTCGACCGGCCGGATTTGAAGCCGCCTTCGAAATTCACGAGCTGCTACCGCCACTGGCCGGCAACGCCAACGATGTGACGGCCATCCTGATCGGCGAATACGAAGCGGCGCTGGACGAGTTTGCCCGTGGGGGGGACTCGCAGGCGATTGCCCGGCTGAAGAAGCTGCCCACGTGGGACACTCCCAGCCAACGTCTGATGCGGCTGATCAAGAACGGCGACCACGCCAGCGGCATCATCAACCTGCCGAAATAAGACTGATCGGAGGGCCCCCGCGGCGGCAGGGGACAGCCGGCGAAATCCGCGATGGCTGCGAGTGATCGGGCGGAAACGACCGGTTCGGGGCGAAGAATCGATCTCGGGTGTTCAACCCGGCACGTCGTTGTCAAGCTGGAGCGGTCAGCGGCACGGCACCTCAATGGGACGCGATCTGCCGATGCGTCCTGGCAACGCGATCGTCCCGACGCCGAAAACGCGCGACTCCTCCAGGAACCTTGCACCATGTCCGACTACGAAATGCTGGATGATCTGTACGCCTACAACGAGTGGGCGAACTCCAAGGTGTTGTCGCTCTGCGAAGGCCTGACCGCTTCGCAATTGGACCAGGAGATGCCGATCGGCAGAGGCTCGCTGCGCGCCACGTTGTTCCACATCCTGGCCGCCGAAGACGTCTGGATGGACCGTTGGACAGGAATTCCTTGGCGTCCGTTCCCGACCGATCCGGAAAGCATTCGTCTGGATGAGATTCAAGACGGATTGGACGAAGTGGCGGCGCAACGTCGGTCTTTGATCGAGCTGAACCGTCCGGCCCGCTGGTCCGAAACGATCACTTACCAGGACAGCAAGAAGAACGAGCACACGCATTCGCTATACGATTTGCTGCTCCACGTGGCCAATCATGGGGTGCACCATCGTGCCCAGGCTCTGCATTTCCTGAAAAAGTTTGGACGCACCGTCCCCGCCGGGCTGGACTACATTTTCTATCGGCTCGCCGCATCGACGGTCGATCAGGATCCCGCCGCGGTCAAACAGTTGCAGCAATTCGGTCTGTCGGTCGGCACAATCAAGTCGCGCGACCCCCAGTACGATGCGGCCCTGGTTCAGCGTCTGTACGCGTACCATGATTGGGCGATGAATGAGGTCTTCGACATGTGCGACACCGTCGACGTGGCCGCGCTGGATCAGGATTTTTCGATGGGATCAGGCACCATCCGCAAGTGCCTGCGACACCTGCTGGATGCGGAACAATGGTGGATCGACAACTGGTCGGGAGATTCCAACGACTTTCCACGTTCGGCGGAGGAAATGCCGTTGCAAGAAATCCAATCCCAGTGGAAGAAACTGAGTCGAAAGCGAAAACGATTCTTGGCCACCGTTGACGAAGATGCCGCCATGAAGGTGGTGACGGTGGCGCCCAACGGCCTGCCGACGTCCTTTCGCATCGGCGAATCGGTTCTGCAACTGCCGCTTCACGGTACCCACCACCGGGCCCAGATCATCAACATGGTCCGGCGTTCCAAGGGACGGTTGCACAACATCGATCTTTTGTACGCGATCGACGAACTGAAATAGTCAATTGCAAGCAGAGGCGTGATGTGCAGCCTGACCGACGGGTGCATCTCCCGTGAAAGGTCAATCACCTGTTGCGGTCCGAGTCTCCCAGTCGGATTGGAACCCTGACGACGCTCCGCGTCGTCACGGACCCGGCACTACCGCTGTGATTCCCACAGCCAGCGGACCGCGGCGGCGACCTCGTCTTCCTGGTCTTCGGGCACGACCCCGTCGTGATCCAGCCCGCGCAGGATGACCAACCGCTTCTCCGGCGGGAGTGCGTGATAAACTTGCATCTGCAATTCCGCCGGGACCAGCCGATCCAATTCGGATTGCAGCATCACCGTGCGAGTGCGGACCCGCGATGCCGTCCGCAACAGGTTCATCTCGTCGGGCAGACTTTCGGCGATCGGGTCGGTGAGGTGGCCCAGCGGATAGCGCCGCGAAACGCGTTTGACCGTCTCCACCAACGGCGGCGGGTTCCTCAAGATCAATCCGTCGATCTCCACATGACTCAGCGACGCGAGGGCCACGGCGGTGGCGCAGCCGAGCGAATTGCCCACCAGCCAGATTCTGGTGGTCGCATCGAATCGTTCGCGGACGTGTTGATAGAACTGCTGCGCATGTTGCGGAAGGATCCGCAACGAAGCGCGACCGCGACTGCTGCCGTACCCGGGCGGATTCCACGTCCAGACCTGCGACCGCACCTCGGGGAGGTAGTGGGCCGGCGCTTCGGTGGACCGCTCACCGCGTCCGGCGGTTCCGGGAAACTTCAGCACCACCAAGCCCGGAGGTTCCTCCGATGTCGCGTCCTGGGCCGACGTCTCGCTGCCCGGAAAGACGTCCTGCACAAAGCACTCCATCGTTTTCTCGCCGATCGGAATCAGTTCGCGGCGTTTGGGTTCAAACGGCAAATGATGCCGCGACGGACGCAGCACGAACCGATCAAGGACGCGGCCTCGCAAGGAGTGCAGCGACTGTTGAAAGAACCCGACGCGATGGATCTCGCCGGGCGTCGGTTCGTCGGGAACGTCACGATCCATGGTGGTGGCTGATTGCCTGGGTCAGCTCAGTGCACGCGTTGTCCGGGCTGAGCTCCCTCGTCGATCCCCAGAATGAAAACCTCCGCCCCGCCCGGACCGGCGGCGGTGACCATGCCCTCGCTGAGCCCGAATCGCATTTTTCGGGGCTTCAGGTTGGCAACCATCACGACCAGGCGGCCGACCAGTTGCTCCGGTTCGTACGCTGCCTTGATCCCGGCGAACACTTGCCGCCGTTCCTCGCCGCCCAGGCTGAGCGTCAGTTTCAATAGCTTGTTGGCTTCCGGAACTTGCTCGGCGGCGACCACGCGGGCCACCCGCAGGTCGACCTTGGCAAAGTCTTCGATGGTGATCTCTTCCGCCAACGGTTCATCCTTCAGCGGCTGGTCGCTGTCGTTGAAGCTGGGCAAAGCCTCCGCGGCGGCGTCGGCATCGGCGGCCTGTTTACTTTCCTCGATCATCTTTTGAATATCCTCGGGTTGAAGTCGTTCCATCATGCGTTTGAATTTTTGCACCGGTGTTCCCAGCAACGGTGACTTGCTCTGGTCCCAGGACGTCAGCGGGTCGCCAAGCAAGGCGGCACACTTGTCGGCCAACGACGGCAGCACCGGGGCCAGATAGATCGCCAGTTGTCGAAACAGGTTCAACGCGACCGTGACCACGTCGCGCAGTTCGTCCAACCGCTGAGGATCTTTTTTCATCTCCCACGGCTTGGCATGCTCGACGTAGGGATTGGCCGCATCGGCCAACTCCATGATCAACCGGGTCGCGCGGCTGTAGTCGGTCGCTTCGTAGGCGGCCGCAATTGCATCACCGGCCTCGGCGGCGCGCTCAAACAGACCGCCATCATCGGGGTATTCGGTCGACAGCCCCGTCAAGCCGGCAAACTTTCCGACCCGGCTGGCCAGGTTGACGACTTTGCCGACCAAGTCACTGTTGACCTTTTCAACAAATTCGTCGATTCCCAGATCCAGATCCTCCACGCGCGGAGTCAGCTTGGATGCATAAAAGTAACGCAACAGATCTGGATCGGCGTGCTTGAGATACGTTTCGGCGGAGATCAAGGTTCCGGTCGATTTGCTCATCTTTTCGCCGCCCACATTCAGAAAACCGTGAATGTGCACTTTGGTCGGCAGTTGGAACCCGGCGGTGTGCAACATGCCCGGCCAGAACAAGGTGTGGAAGTACGTGATGTCCTTGCCGATGAAGTGGTGAATTTCCGTTTCGGGAGAACGCCACCAATCGTCCAAGGATTCGCCGTGGGCCTGGCACCATTGGGCGGTGCTGCCGATGTAACCGATCGGCGCGTCGAACCAGACGTACCAGTAGTTGCCCGGCGAATCGGGGATCTCGAAGCCGAAATAGGGACCCGGGCGGCTGATGTCCCAATCCTTCAGCTCCTTGTCCGCCGCCAGGAAGTAGCCCTTGAGGTAGTTGGCGGTTTCTTTTTGCAGCGCGTCACTGCTGTCGATCCATTCACTCAACAGGGACCGCAACTTCTCCAGTTGGACGAACAGGTGGACCGCCGAACGGACCTCGGGGGTGGCACCGCTGAGTGTGCTTTTGGGGTTGATCAATTCGATCGGCGTGTAGGTCGCACCGCAGACGCAGTTGTCCCCCGGCTGGTCTTCCCGCCCGCACACCGGGCAGGTGCCACGGACGAAACGGTCAGCCAGGAAAGTCCCGACCTCGGGATCGTAAAGCTGGTCGACCGATCGTTCGACGACCAGGTCCGCCTTGCGCAGAGCGCTCCAAACGAAATGACACTGCTCGCGGTTGGCTTCGCTGTGCGTGCTGCCGTAGTGATCGAACTGCACGTGGAACCCGGAGAAATCACGCTGGTGCTGACCACTCATGTCGGCGATCAGATCTTCTTCGCTGCGATTCTCCTTTCGCGCGCGAATCATGATCGCGGTGCCGTGGGTGTCGTCGGCGCAGATGTAGACACAACGATTGCCGATCAGTTTCTGGAACCGGACCCAAATGTCGGTCTGGATGTACTCCACCAAGTGCCCGATGTGGATCGGACCGTTCGCGTACGGCAGGGCGCTGGTGACAAGAATGCGTCGCGTCATGAGCGGTTGAACGAGAATCTCGGTGGCGGCTAGTCGACAAAAACGTGCGGGCGGACCCTTGGTCCCCGGGGGGCGGATTGTAACGGCCGACGTGAAACACGTAATCCCGCATGTTTCACAGGGTTTCCCGCCGAACAGGTTCGCTTTGGGCTTGTCGCCGATGCGGGGCTTTTCAGAGAGTCATCGACGCCATCGTGACCGGAACGCGATCGCATGACGCCGAAGGATCGGCTGACACAGAAGTCTAGGGAGAGACACTTTGGAAACGCAAATGTTCACGCGTGGGGGGGACGGCGCTGCCAGTCTCCGACCCGGCGCCAAGCTCGTCTTCGCACTGGTCCTGTCCCTCGCGGCGTTGTGCAGCGGCACCGCGTCCGCCGCGGGAGCGATGCTGTTGGCCTTTTCCTCGGCTCATTGCGGCCCGTGCCAAGCGATGCAACCGGTGTTGGACCGGTTGGCCGCCAACGGGGTTCCGATCCGCGAAGTGGACGTCAATCGCGAAACCGAATTCGCCCGACGTTACGGGATTCGTCAAACCCCCACCTTCGTGGTGCTCTCCGGTGGCCGCGAACTGACACGCCTGGTGGGCATCCAGTCTGAACAAGAACTGCGAACGGCGTTGGCGATCAGTCCCACCGGACCGCTGGTCCGCACGGGGGCAAATTTTCCGGGCGATACCTCGTTGAATGCCCCGCAAACGCGATTGGTTCCTCCCCACTCCGCCATCCCACCGGCATCCCACCGCGCGGCGACCGACCAGATCGCACCCTCGCACGGCGAGCCGATGCCCAGTCTGTCGCTGGCCGAATCGGTTGAACGGGCGCAAGCGGCAACGGTACGTTTGCGTGTGCACGACGGTCACGGGTTTGGCGTCGGAACCGGAACGATCATCGACCGGCACGGCGACGAAGCGCTCGTGCTGACCTGTGGCCACCTGTTCCGCGAAACCAAACTGGAATCGAACGTCGAGGTGGACCTGTTCGTCGGCGGCAATGTCAAAACCGTTCCCGGCAAAGTGGTCGACTACGACGCGGAGGACCGCGACATCGCACTGGTCGTCATCCGGCCCGGATTCGACATCACACCGGTTGCGATCTTGCCCTCCAGTCAGAAGCCTGAAAACGGGCAGTCCGTGTTTAGCTTCGGCTGCGACCGCGGCGACGATCCCTCGCGGCGCGACACCCGGATCACGGGCGTCAACAAGTACAATCAACACATCAAAGCTTCCAACATTGAAATCGCCGGCGCACCGATCGACGGTCGCAGCGGCGGTGGACTGTTTGATCATTCCGGGAAGCTGATCGGAGTCTGCAACGCAGCCGATTACGACGGCGACGTCGGCATCTACACCGGTCCGGGAAGCATTCAGTGGCAACTTGATCGCGTCCAGCTTTCCCACCTGTACCAGGGTGTCCCCGGTGGCCCCGCCGCGAACATCGCCGCGCAACCGGCGACGAGCGATCCGCGCGTCGCGATCGCACCTGCAAGCTTTGATCAACCTGTCGCGCCAGCCCAACCGGGGCCGGCCGCGGCGTCCGCCGTTCGCCCCGCGGGACATCAAGCCCCGGCCGTTTCATCGGCCGCACCCGGCCAGGAAGTCATCATCATCGTCCGCGATCCGAACAATCCCGCGGCCGACCGCGTGGTGACCCTGGAGCACCCGACCAAGGAACTGATGGAGTTGATCCACCGGCAAGCGCGCTAAGCCACCGGGGACTGAGCACCGGACAGAGCATTCCAGCGCGCCGAAGGCCCGGCGTTTGCCCAGCCCAGCCCGCCATGACTGGGATCGCTCCGGCCGGCGGGGGCTCGCGGCGAAACCTTGACCGCGGCCGGGTGTTTGACTGGATGCTGCTCTGCATCTTGAAACACTCCTTTCTCCCCTCCTGGAGGCCTACGGTGACGGTCCGTCAAAACATCCCGTGCGGCCTGGGAGCAATGGTCTTCGCCACGCTGTGGCTCACGAGCGGCTTGCCCGATAGCGGCACGAACGTCGCCATGGGTCAGGGGCTCGCCGAAGTACTCCAGGAATCGACTCAGCCGACCCGCGAGCAACTCGCGTTTTTTGAGACCAAGATCCGGCCAGTTTTGATCCGTGAATGCTACGGATGCCACAGCCAGCAGTCCGGCCAATCCAAGGGGGGACTGCGGTTGGATAGCCGGACAGCCCTCCGCAACGGCGGCGACAGCGGACCGGCGGTTGTTCCTGGGGACCTGGAGTCCAGTTTGCTGTTCGGCGCGATCACCCATACCGACATGGTGATGCCGCCGCGGAGCAAGCTGGACGATACCGAAATCGCAGACTTCCGCCGCTGGATCTTGGACGGCGCAGCCGATCCGCGTGTTTCCGCACCGATCGAGCAACCGCAAGTGACGATCGACGATCAGACGATCGCCCGGGCAAAGGCAACGTTCTGGGCATACCAACCGCCGCAGCGGATCGCCCCCCAAGTCGCAACCCCGACCGCGAGCGGCCTTTCAAAGGACTGGTCTCTGTCGCCGATCGATGACTACGTGTTGGTCGACCTGATCAAGGCGGGCATCCGGCCGGCGGACGACGCTTCGGCAGAAACTCTGGTGCGACGGTTGTACTTCGATCTGGTCGGTCTGCCTCCGTCGCCATCGCAAACCGCCGCGTTCGTATCGGCGTTCGGAAAGGATCCTGAGGCCGCGGTCGCGGAAGTCGTCGATCGGTTGCTGGACGCGTCACAGTTCGGCGAGCACTGGGGACGTCACTGGTTGGACGTCGTGCGGTATGCAGAGTCGACGGGCCGCGAAGTCAACATGACCTACCCGAACGCCTATCGGTATCGCGACTACGTCATCGACGCCTTCAATGACGACAAGCCCTACGACCAGTTCGTCCAAGAACAATTGGCCGGCGACTTGCTTCCCGCGCGTGATGACGCGGAGTGGTCACGTCAGCTGATCGCGACGTCGTTCCTTGCGGTCGGCACGAAGAACGTGAATGAACAAAGTGCGGCGCAATTCTTATCCGATTTGGCTGATGAACAGATTGACGTGACCACGCGGGTGTTTCTGGGCACGTCGGTCGCGTGTGCCCGCTGCCACGACCACAAGTTCGATCCGATTCGGCAATCGGATTACTACGCGTTGGCCGGCATTTTCCAAAGCACCAAAACATTCTTCGGCAATCCGCCTTCGCAGTACGGATCGTTTGGCGGACCGCAAATCCGTCAAACCAGCAGTCTACTGCTGTTGCCCCAACCGGACGCCCATCCGATCGGCCGCTCGTACACGCCGGACGAACTATCCGATCTGCACCGGCAGGTTCAAAGCAGACTGGATCAACTTTCCGAACTTCGTCGCGGGGGACTTCAAACCCGGGCCGGCGCGTCGTCGGCTCAAATGCGGATCCGACTATCAAATGAACTGGCATCGCTGTCGGCAAAGCTCAGTGTCGTCGACCAGGAAGGCGTCCCGCGCAGCTATTGCATGGGCGTCCAGGACCGTCAGACGGTTGCCGACGTACCGTTGCTGGTCCGCGGTGAAATCGACCAGCGCGCCCAACGCGTCCCGCGGGGACTTCCCAAGGTTTTCGCCAGCGCGTTGACGATTCCATCCGACTCCAGCGGCCGACTGGAATTGGCCCGCTGGATCGGCAGCGACCAGAATCCGCTGGCAGCGCGGGTGATGGTCAACCGAATCTGGCACCACGTGTTCGGCCAGGGCCTGGTGCCGACCACGGAGGACTTCGGCATGACCGGAGCGGCGCCTTCGCATCCCGAATTGTTGGATCATCTGGCGATCGAGTTTGTGAATTCGGGCTGGTCCGTCAAAACGATGGTACGACAACTGATGACCACCCGTGCCTACCGGATGGCATCCACGTTCGACCGGGCCAATCACCAGCTGGATCCCGACAATCGCCTGCTGTGGCGGAGCAACGTCAAGCGTCTGAACGCGGAAGCGATTCGTGACGCGATGCTGGCGGTCGCCGGCAGCCTGCAAACCGAGCCTCCCCAGGCCTCCGTGGTCGCCGATGCAGGCTACCTGCGTGTCCGCGCCGGAACCTTGGAAGATCCCCGCGAAGCGGCGCGCCGTTCTTTCGAGCGAGCATTGGCCAGTCGCCGTGAGCAGATGCAGCGGATGCGCCGCGGCGGTGGCCGCCCCGACTTCTCGCGGCGCAACCCAATGAGTCCGCTCCGCGACGCCCCCGTTCCCGAGCGACAGGACATGTCCCTGGACCGTGTTGATGCCGATTACCGCAGCGTGTACCTGCCGGTGGTTCGCGATTTTGTTCCACGATCACTGGAAGTCTTCGATTTCGCGGATCCAAATTTGATCACCGGAGTGCGTGAGGCCTCCAACACATCCAACCAGGCGCTGTTCCTTTTGAATAACCCGCTGACATTGCGCTGCAGCGAAGCGTTCGCCGAACGGCTTGCCGCCGAAAGTGATGGCGTGGACGAACGCATCGAACACGCGTTTCAGTTGGCCTATGGCCGCGGACCCTCCGCGGGCGAGGCCGCCGCCTCGCGAGCCTACCTGCGGCAATCCGGACTGGATGAAGCACAAACGCTTGCCGCGTTCTGCCAGTCGTTGTTTGCTGCTGCCGAATTCCGTTATCTGTACTGAAGGGACGAAGATGCATTCTCGACGTGACTTGCTACGTTGGTCCTCCGCGGGATTCGGTTGGTTGGCTTTGGCAGATCTGGCCGCGTGCCAGAACGCGTTGGCGGCCGGAACCGGCGAAAAAGCCGCGAATCCGCTGTCGCCAAAGACGCCGCATTTTCCAGCCAAAGCGAAACGCGTCATTTTTCTGTGCATGCAGGGTGGCCCATCCCATGTCGATTCCTTTGACTACAAGCCGGCGTTGATCGCCGATCACGGCAAACGCGGCAAGTACGGTGGAAACCTGTTGAAGTCGCCGTGGGAGTTTCGCCAACGCGGCGAAAGCGGGCTTTGGATTTCCGACCTGTTTCCCAACGTCGCGGAAGCCGCCGATGACCTGTGCTTGATTCGCTCGATGCATTGCGACCAACCGGTGCATCCGGGTGCCATGACGCAAATGCATACGGGGACGGCGCAATTCGTACGCCCGTCGATTGGGGCCTGGCTGCTGTACGGTTTGGGAAGCGAAAACGAGTCCCTCCCAGGCTTTGTCTCGCTCAGTCCTCCGGCCGGCAGCTCACGCAATTACAGCAGCGGTTTTCTTCCGGCCATCTACGGAGGCACGAAGGTCGGCGGGGCCGGTGGTCGATCGGGACCAGCCCTGTTCCGGGCAACCGATACCGGACAGGATTCCGTTCCGGACATCCGTCACCCGAACCTGACCGTTGCTCAGCAGCGAAGGCAACTGGATTTGATTCAGCAGTTAAACGGGCAACAGCGCCCCGACGGCGACGCGGCTCATGTCGAAGGCGTGATCCAGTCCTACGAATTGGCGTTTCGGATGCAAGATGCGATGCCCGAATTGATGGATCTTTCAAAGGAGGACCAGGCAACCAAAACGTTGTACGGTGCGGACGACGGTCCCACGCAGACCTTCGGCCGACAGTGCCTGTTGGCACGGCGGTTCGCCGAAGCCGGCGTCCGCTTCATTGAGATCACTCATGGCAATTGGGACCAACACGCCCGCCTGACGGCGGACCACCAGGCCCGCGCGGACGCTTGCGACCGGCCGATCGCGGGACTGCTGCAGGACCTTCGCCGCCGCGACATGCTCAAGGACACGCTGGTCATCTGGGGTGGTGAATTTGGACGGACACCTTCGGCACAAAACGGCGACGGCCGCAACCACAACAACAAGGGGTACACGCTGTGGATGGCCGGCGGCGGCGTCCGAGGTGGATTCAGCTACGGCGCGACCGATGAACACGGATTCGAAGCGGTGGAGAACCCCTGCCACATCCACGACTGGCATGCCACGGTGCTGCACCTGCTGGGGTTGGACCACACCCGTTTGACCTACCGATACGCCGGCCGCGACTTTCGACTGACCGACGTGTCCGGCAACGTGGTCAAGGAAATCATCGCCTAGCGACCGTGACTTCGAGCGCCGCAGCGGGGACGAAAGGCGCGGTGAGACTCGGACGGCAAGTTTGCTCCACTTGCCAATCGCGCCCGTCGCAGGTCACACTGCAGGGCACTGTCTTCCGAAGTGGTCGCGGACCTCCGCTGCGGCGGCAGCATCCGAACCGCCATGGGCGTCTGGGATTTGTCCCGGCGCGTTTCCACAGCATCCGTTCGGGCTGCAACCGTCTGTGGGGTCGCAGGTCGCCACCGTGACCGCGTTCGGAATTTGCCAGACGTTCCCTTCAACCGTCACTGAATTGTCATGGACGGCATCACCGAGCCGGTTGTCTTGGTCCTGGGCCATCCCATCGCTGGCAATCCCGCCCAGTTCGCCTTCGAACGCGCCTTCGCGGCGCTGGATCTGTCCTGGCGTGTGCTCTCGTGCGACGTCTCACCGGAACGGATCGAGCAGGCCATCGACGGCGCCGACGTGCTGGGCTTTCGGGGCCTGTTGCTGGATCGCAACCTGACCGGTCGGTCCGACGGCGCGGAAAGTCGACCGGACCTTTATTATCGTGCTTCCCGGTCCGGATCCGGATGGCAATCCGAAGACGTGCTGGCGACGTGGCTCAAGCAGGCCATCAGCCAACATTTCCAAAACCTGGAACGGGAGATTGGTCGGCTGCTGTGGATCGGAACTCCGGATGAGAGTTTCCCGGCCGGACTCGCGTCGGAACAATCGGTCTCGCCGATCGCATGGGCCTCGGCGGAATCGATCGAGAAAGCCAATCTGATCGCGATCACCGAACCGGTTGATGTCAGCACCTGGCCGACCGCCAGCGAAGGAACGCTGGTCGTGGACTTTGCGAACCCGCCCAACAATCTGGATCGGATCCGAGCCCTCGGTTACGAAGCCCTGGGTCGAGACGAATCAAGAATCGGCATCCTGACCGAATCGTTTCGGCGCTGGACCGGCCAGACACCCTCGGAAGACGTGTTGACCGAGGCAATCGAGGAATACCTGGCCGTCTGATTGATGGAAACTTCCAACGCGCAACGTCTGATCGCCGCCTCGCGTCAATTATGTGAAGCGGTCGAAGCACTTGAATTTGATGCTCCGGTCACGCACGTCTACAACCCGCTCCGATACGCCCGGCAGCCGCATGAGGCCTACTTGTCACTGGTCGGCGATGCGCCCTCGGTCGTGTTTCTGGGAATGAATCCGGGACCCTGGGGGATGGCCCAGACCGGTGTGCCGTTCGGTGAAATTGAAGCGGTTCGTGACTGGTTGAAGATTCGCTGCCCGGTCGATCACCCGGCAGACGAGCATCCCAAACGTCCCATCGAAGGTTTCGATTGCCAGAGAAGCGAAGTCAGCGGGCGACGCCTTTGGGGCCTGTTCAAGGAGCGTTCACGGACGGCAAAGCAGTTCTTCAAACGACACTTCGTGTTGAACTATTGTCCGTTGGTTTTTATGGAGGCATCCGGACGAAACCGAACACCCGACAAGCTGCCGATCGCCGAACGCGCGGCCCTCGACGCGGCGTGTGATGCGCACCTGCAAGCCGTGCTGGGTGTATTGCAACCGCGACACGCGGTGGGCGTGGGAGTGTACGCCGAGAACTGTTTGCAGCGTGCGGTCGCGGAAATCGATTCTCCCGCGACGGTGTCGCGGATCCTGCACCCCAGCCCGGCGTCGCCGGCGGCCAACCGAGGCTGGGCGGAAAAGGCGACCGAGCAACTTCGCGATAGCGGCGTCTGGAAATGAAATCCGCCGGAAGGTGATGCCAAGTGCGAAGCTTGACACCGGCAACTATCCGAACATCGTTTCCAACTGCTCGATGTAGTCGAGTGCCTGTTCGGGCTCTTCGACTTCAGCGCCCGGGACGCGGCCCTCACGATCGCATCGCGACAGAGCCTGCAGCTCCTCAATCCAGGGGTGCTGGGCCAGCCGGCGGCGACGCCTGGCTCCCAGGGTTGCGTCGCGCATTTGATGAGCCTGCATGTGATGAGCGATCAACCAGGCGGTCCGCTCGCTCACGTAGCCCTCGAGCGCTTCCAGACCGGCGCGGACGTGGTCGGAGGGTTCGATCGCTTTACCGACATCGTGCAACAATGCCGCCAGCAAGAACTCTTCGTCATACGGCAGCGTGTCTTTGGCCAGGGCATACACCTGCATGCTATGAAACAGTGCGTCGCCTTCGGGGTGGTAACGTGCATCTTGCTTGACGTTTTCCAACGGCAACAGCAGCGACAAAAACACGTTGGCGCGATCCGGGCAAGTATTGATCTGGTCCAGCTGCGCGGTGATTTCGTGTTCGCCCAACTGATGATCGATTGCGATCCGCTTTTGCAATTCCGCAATGGTGGCCTTTTCGATCGGCTTGCCGGTGATGCTGCTGCGGAAACGATGTCCCAGCTGTGACGGGGCGTACACCGTCAGCTCGATCGGAAACTCATCCCGCAGATGGATGTGCGTGAATTCGCGTGCCTGTCCGTCCTTGACGATCCGTTTGCGTTCAATTTCAAACGCACCGCCCATTTCGTCCACGGCCGCCGCGACATGCAATGCACTGCCGGCAAAGACGTGCAAATCGATGTCCGAACCTTCCCGCACGTGCCCGGTCAACACGCTGCCGATCAAGCGGGGATGAAAGGCCACCAATCGGTTCATCCACCACAGAGCCCGCAACCGCATCTCCAACAATCGCTGGTGATGGTGATCGGGACCTTCCAGTAATCGGGCCAGGCATTGGACCTGATCCCGGATCTCGGCGTTGGACGGCAGGTCCGAGGGTCGGATCCAGCCGCGGCCCAGCTGGCGGGCCGCCTTCCATTTTGCCTGGTAGTACTCCGAGACCTCTCGGTGGTACATCAAGCGTGCCGCCAGGTAAGCCACTTGCTGGCGGAACTTTGTCGAACGCATGAAGGAGGTTCGTCGTCGCGAACCGTTTTACGAATGCAGTGACATCATCGCCCGGGAAAAATCGTAAATGAAATCTGCGATGAGTTCCAGACGAGTGAACGAAACCTGACGCCCCAATGGCATGCCCAGATTGGCCGCAAAGAGGCCCTATCTGAAAACTCGCAAAACCCCGTCGCTGCCGTCGCAATCGCGGCGGAGAACCACGCTCTGGCGAGCGTCGCTACTCGTTTTCAGAGCGTCGCGACTCGTTTTCGGACAGATCCTTGCGGTCGCCGTTGGTGTCTTCCTGGGCACCAGGGGCGGGCAGAACGGGCGCGGTGTTGCTTTCATCCGCCATCCCCGGCGGGAGTTCCATGATGCGGAGATTGCGAAAATGAATTTCTTTGCCTTCAGATTCCAGGCAGATGTAACCCTTGCGGACCGAAGCATCGCGAATTCCGTTGACGAACTTCCCGTTGACAGAAAGCTTGACCGTGCCGTCGACGGCGACCACCACGTACTTGTTCCACTGACCGACGCCCTTGCAGCGATTCTCCACCGACTTGCTGCGCGTGCCACGCGGGTTCTCCGGTGTTGCGGTCATCCCGCCGGCACCAAACAGTTCTCCATGCACATAGGCGATCGGCGGAAGCGAGCCGTCCGGCCGCCGGTGTTGGTTGACCCAATCCAGTTCCAGCATTTGCACTTCCATGCCTTTGGGCAAGCGGTTGCCGAAGGGGACCGCGTCGCACCACAGGAAGATGCCGGAGTTGCCGCCAGGCTCCATGTGCCGCCATTCGACCTGCAACACAAAGTTCTCGTACTGGCGTTCGGTCCGCATCACGCCGATCGGCTGACCGGTGCAGACCAAGATCCCGTCGCGCACCGACCAGGTTTCCGGTGACGTGTTCACGTCGACCCAGCCGGTCAAATCTTTTCCGTTGAACAGGTCCGACCAGACTAGCGGCGTCTCCGCTCGCGCGGACGTGGCGTACAGCAACAACAACAGCAGGCAGCAATGATTCTTCATGCCGCCCAGTGTACTCGGTTGTCGACCGACCGGTCGCCGGCGGCGATTCTCCAGCGAAGATCCTCAGGCACGCACCGCCACACCGGTGTAGTGCGTGCCAAGCATCGGAGGAAACGGCCGCATGACGAATCGTTCCTGTTGCAAGAAACGGAATCCGGATTGCAACACCAAGGCGTTCGGATCGCGATTCAGATTGCAGCCCAGCATCAATCGGCTCCAGGCTCCGTTAGCCGCCGACTGCATGCCGCGCGACATTCGCCCCGTCGCCCTGCCGTGTTCGCAAAGATAAATCACTCCCTGCGGCTTGAGCACTCGCGCGACTTCGGCCAAGACCCGTCGCGGATCTTGGACCGAGCAGAGCGTGTAGGTGATCATCGCGCAATCGGCCAGGCCGCTTTCCAGCGGCATCTCGGCGGCCGAAGCCTGAATCATTTCCACGGAGATCGACGTCGACTCTCGCCGCGTCGCGCTGAGTTGCAACATGCTGGCGTCCGGATCGACACCGATCACTCGCTCGACCTTGTCGGGATCGTAGTGCGGAAGATTCAGCCCCGATCCGATACCGATTTCCAGCACCAACCCGAAAGCCTGCGAAACCACTTCCTGCCGCTGCCGTGTGATCTGCGCACAGGAACAGAGGTGATGAACGACGCGTGGAGCGACGCGGCGATGGTAGAAGTTGGAAACGTTGGTCATCGATACGCTCGAATGATCGGGGGGCTTTGCATCGGATCGGATTCACAAGCGGATAACTGCGCCACACCCCGCCGTTTCCACCGTCGGTCCAAAGATTTCTGGGATAGCGCCGACGCAGGCAAAAAGAAGTCCTCAATTCCCCCTTTCTAGGCGGCTGTTTCCGTCGGCTCGCGCCGACGGCAGGGGGCTGTCGTTGCTTCGCGACTGGAGCTCGTGCCCGAACACTCCGTTGGTCTTCGTGTCCTGATTGCGACAGGAACGGACCTCCCCCAGAGTTCCTGCACTGTGACCTTGCCCAGAGTTCCTGCCCTGTGATCCGTCGACCTTTTCGATTTAGCGAAAAAACCGGTGGATCCAATCCTCCGCCGGGCAGTTAGTTCCATGCACGGCCGCGCCGTCGCGTTTCATTTCTCGACAGACCCAAGATCGACCATGACAACCACGCCTGACGCTTCCGTCGACGACCGCACGCCGCCGTTTTTCCTCACCGACGGCGGTCTGGAGACGACGCTGGTCTTCCACGAAGGGCTGGATCTGCCGCAATTCGCCGCCTTTCCGCTGTTGGCCGATGACCGGTTCGACGCCTGGTTCTTTGACTATTTCGATCGGTACTTCGCAATTGCCCAGCAACACCGGTGCGGGTTCGTGTTGGAATCCAACACGTGGCGTGCCAGTTCGGATTGGGCGGAAAAGTTGTCGATTCCGGAGCCCGAATTGCGACGATTGAACCAGAAAGCGATCGAACTGTTGATCGAGTATCGGCGCCAGCGGGAAACGGAATCATCGCCGGTCCTGATCAGCGGTTGCGTCGGTCCCCGCCATGACGGCTACCGCGACCAGCAAACGTCGGTCGAACAGGCCCGGCGGTACCACGCCAGCCAAATCGAAACATTTGCCCAAAGCGGTGCGGACCGTGTGACGGCGATGACGTTGACCAATGAGCAGGAGGCGGCGGGCATCGCCCTGGCCTGCGCAGCCTGCGATCTGCCGGCAGTGATCTCATTCACCGTCGAAACCGATGGCCGCCTTCCCAGCGGCCGGCGGCTTCCCGATGCGATCGATTTCGTCGACCAACAGGCCGAGACCGCGCCCGCGTTTTACATGATCAACTGCGCCCATCCGGAACATTTCGTTTCGACGCTCCGGGAAAGCGGTACCTGGACCGATCGCCTGCGGGGGCTGCGGTGCAATGCATCCACGCTTAGCCACGCGGAACTGGATGAGATGGAAACGTTGGACACCGGTGACCCCAAATCGCTGGGTGAGTCCCACCGTCAGATCATGAACCTGCTGCCCAACCTGTGCCTGCTTGGCGGCTGTTGCGGAACCGACGAACGTCACGTCGCGGCGATCGCCCGCACGGTTTGCCGAACTTCGGTCGACGCCTGAAAGTAGCGACGAATCAGCGGCGCGATGTCGGCAAAGTCTTCGGGGGTTTGGACGACCGCTCGCGCCCCCAATTCCATCATCGACAATGCCAGTCGTCGTCCAATCCGGCGTGAAGGTGCGTCGATCGCGATCAGCTGCATCAGGTCGGGCCTCCCCACTCCGATCTGGGCCAGAGTCAACGCGACCGGCACAGCGTTGTCACCCCCAACTTCCCACAGGATCACGGCCCGCGGCAGTCCGGCGATTGACGCGCGGACCTTGCTGTGCTCGACGGCTCGCACCGCGATCACGGGTTCACTGGGCCCTGTGTGGGGGACAACGCCGGGAACACCGCCCGGTGGCGCCGACAAGAAAGCGTGTTGAAACGGCCCCACAAATCGCCGCGCGGTATCGCACCAGCGGTGCCCGGATTCACAGACCAGCAGCTCCACGCTGGGACGCGGCATCGGGGCGGCCGGCGGATGTGTCATTGCGAATTGTCCGACAACAACGACTCGATCTTGCGCAGCAATCGCGCCCGAGACACGTTCAAGCGGCGCGCCGCTTCGGCACGGTTGCCGTCGCTTTCGTCCAACGTCTTACGGATCAGATCGGCTTCGAAGCGGGCGACGGTGGCGTCCAGGTCGACGGACTGGGCCGAGACGGGCACGCCTTCATTGGGGCGATACGAACGGACGGCCAACGGCAGATGATCCGGCTGCACGACTTCGCCGCGACACGCCCGCATCGCCTGGCGAACCGCCTGGTCAAGTTCGCGTAAATTGTCCGGCCAGGGGTACAGGACCAGCGCGTCGAGCGCGGCGCGGGACAGCCGGTCGGCGGAACCGTCGCCCGACGATCGCCGCTTATCCAACATTGCCTGGGCGATCAGCGGGATGTCCGCAACGCGACGCGACAGCGGATACAAGTTGATTGAAAAACCGCACAACAGATCTGCCAAAGCGACGTCCACGCCCCCTGGCAGTTCATCGGCAGCCAGCAAATCTGCTGCGCCCTCGTCGGTCTCGGGATCGACGTGTGTGATTCTTGGTGCCGGCCCGGACACGGCAATCAGCCGCAGCCGATTGTCGAAATGATCGATCCAGTAGGCCAGCCGCTGCTGCGCGTCCGGCGGTGTTTCGTCGATGCCTCGCAAAACGGCGGTGGCATTGGCGTCGCCGGAATCCAGCAAGTGGTGCGTGACGACCGACAGGCTGGCGTCCAGCAGTTCGGGATCCATCAGCGCCCCGTCGACCGTGACCAGCGGTTCGCCGGGCGACGAACGGTGGTGCACGGCGGTGGCAATCGATTCGGCCAAGCATCCCGGCGGAGACAGGATCAGCAGATGGGCGCGGACCGATCCGGCCAATTGGACTTGGCGTCGCATCCGCGTGGCCGAACGCGACCGTCCGACCAAGGCGGACTGCGATGCGGTTTCATGGTGGCGGCGCCAACTGTCCAGCTGCTGTCGCAACTCGTTGGCCGAGACGACGCCCGAGTCCGATTGCTGGTCGGCAAACGATCCGCCGATGGCAACCGTGACCGATTGATCCCCACTGCCCAAGCGGACGAAGCGCGTGTCCAGTGCGGCGGGCCGCGGCGAAGCGGATTCTGAGCCTGGCGGCTGGATCCTTAACGACGCGGTCCCGCGTGTTTGGAAACCCGGCGGTGGCGAAAGAGATGCCGCCAGACGATCCAGGGGATCGTCCGTGACGGCGGATCCGGCCACACACAGACGCCCCACCAACGACTCCGGCGACACGTCCAACCACGAACCGACCGCGGCGGAGAGAAACACCAATCGCCCGTCGGGATCAATCACCCACAGCGGGGCCGTGGAGCGATCGATCAGCCGGGAAAAAGGGCGATGTTTGGTGCTGGAAGCCATGCTGGACGCGAGTCCCGCTCCGAGGCGGAGCCCGTGTTGCGGGTGGTGCAACGCCGTCAACCCTGTCGATCCGGACCCTGCCGAATCGAACAACGGCAATCCGGACAACGGCGAACCGATCCAAGGAAGTCGGGCCGCTCGGAACCGACCGTGCGGATTGGACCGCTCGGGTTGGACCGCGGGTCGGATCTTTCCAATCTGACGCCGGACGGCTTAAAAGACGTCCAGCATGAAATGGTGGCCGGAATGGTAGCGGCGATTGCTGGGGTAGTAGTTGTGCCACTGCTTGTTGTACACCGGAATCCGCATCTCCGGTGGATAGCGGTGATACAGGCTATCGGCGCTGCGGTAGTATTCCTGCCCCCAGAAGTTTTGAGGGTAGTAGACGTAGGGATAGTGGTAGAAGCGGTTCCAATCCCGGGTGCTTGCGCTTCCGCCCCAGGCTTGGCCGAACGCGCGCTGGTCGGCCGACGCGGTGTCGGCCACCACGGCGGCCGAGGCCACCAGGACGGCGGCAATGATCAACTGACGAAGCATCTCTGCTTTCCCCCTTTGCCGGCCAGCTCCGCCGGGCGCCGGGCGCTCGGTCACGAGGTGACTGGATCGATGGTCGGTTCAAAAGTGTCTGTCGACGCGGAACTTGCGGGCGCATCCTGCGTCGCCACCCGGGCAAACAGCCCGGATCTTCGGTCGTATCGGCAAATCTGGCTGGACGGGTTGAGTCGATCGTGCCGGGATTTCAGAGAGAGCCGGTTTCAGACTTCTCAATCGCGGGAGTTAGCACCTATGATAATTCAAGGCGAATCCGCTCAACCCGCACCACCAACCCACCCAAATTGCATGCGACCGACGTCGAATTCCCGCCCAGATCGCTTGTCCCTCCTTCCGGCCGTCCGCGCCGCGTCGATCCGAAAGGCGTTGACGTGGGCCACATCGGGCGGAGTCGCGGCATGGGTCGCGGCCGGCCTTCTGATGCTGGCCGGCACCGCGGCGGCGTGCCCCTTCTGCGAATCGGTCCAGCAGACCATCCGGCAGCAGTCGGCCACCATGGACGCCGTCGTCATCGCCACCAGCCTGGACGGTGAATTGACGCGCAACCTGTCCACCGGCGTCGTCAAAATGAAGATCGAGAAGGTGCTCAAAGGCCAGGAATTCGTCGAAGCCGGGCAAGAGGTCGATGCCATTTACTATGGCAAGGTCGAAGTCGGACGCCGGTTCCTGCTTTCGGGAGTCGATCCTCCGGACCTGCAATGGTCCTGCCTGCCGATCACCGATCGGGCCGAAGACTACATCGTCGGAGCCACCAAAGTCGAAGACGATCCGGTCGCCCGGCTGCGGTATTACCAAAAGTACCTGGAAGATGAGGAAGCCTTCATCTCGCGTGATGCCTACGACGAATTCGCCTCCTCGCCCTACAGCGTGTTCCAAAAGCTGGGTCCGGACATGGACCACGACCGGCTGATCCAGTGGGTGCAGGATCCGGAGATCGGTGCGGACCGCAAACGGGTCTACTTCACCATGCTCAGCGTCTGCGGAACCCAGGAAGACCTGCCGATGCTGGAAGCGATGTTGCGTCATCCGGCCAAGAGCATGACCGGTGGGCTGGACGCGTTGATCGCTTGCTACCTGACGCTTGCCGGCGAGGACGGTCTGGAATTGATCGACGAACTGTTCATCGCCAACAAACGGGCTCCGTTCCCGCAGAGTTACGCCGCGATCATGGCGATCCGGTTTCATGGGACCGAAGGCGACGTGATCCCGCGAAGTGCGTTGGTCGAATCGCTGCACAAGGTGCTCGATCGCGGCGAATTGGCCGACATGGTGATTCCCGATTTGGCCAAGTGGAACGATTGGAGCCAGATCGACCGTCTGGTCCGCCTGTTCAAAGAAGCGGAAAAGGACAAGAACTGGCTGCGGGTGCCGGTCATCAACTACCTGCGGGCCTGCCCGCTGGAGGAAGCGAAGACGGCCATCAAGGAATTGGAAGAGATCGATCCGGATGCCGTCCGCCGCGCGAACACGTTCTTCCCGATCCCCGTTCCCGTGCGGGAGAAGACGCCTGACACGTCCGAAACCAGCCGTCGCGAGTTGCCCGCGGACCGCCCCGTCCGGCTGGCGTCGACCGGGCCGGTCGCGGTCCAGACCGCACTGGCGGGTGACGTTCCGGTGGGCGGCCAATTTGCCGCGAAAGCCTCGGCCGGCACGAACCCTTGGAACCTGGGCTACGTATTGGGAACGGCTTTGCTGACCATCATCCTGGGCCAGTTCCTGCTGCTGACCGGTGGGGCGTCCAGCGGGGATCCCGTCAGCGAAGCCGCCTGAATAGCGTCCGACCCGAACAGTGCCCGCCGCAGCCAAGGCCGACCGGCATTTCACGCCGGGTTCGTCCGGAACGTCCACTGACCGAACCTCCGGCCGTCGCCGCCGCGGTTCTTTGTGGGACGAGTTCGGTTCGTTTTCAGCTACGTTGAATTGGACGGTACCTTGATTCGCGTTCCCTGCGTTTGCCAAGCGTAAGATGACCCACGATCTTCAGATGTCCGCGTCGGCCGACGCGGTGGACTTTCCGTATCGAGCACTCAGTCGCAGTGCGATCTGGTCATTGATCCTGTTTGCCGTGGCCCTGTTCGGCCTGATCCCGCCGTTCGAATCGGTGCTGGCGTTGACCGTGCTGGGCATCATCGCCGCCCTGATCGCCATTCGATCGATCCGTCGCTATCCCGACGAGTTCAGCGGACTGTCGTTGGCCAAGTTTGCCCTGATCGCGAACGCGGCGCTGCTGGCCGGCGGTGTCGCCCTGCACAGTTACATCTACCTGACGGAAGTTCCTCCGGGTCATGTTCGCGTCCCCTTTTATGAGCTCAAGTACGAGGGCCAAAACGATCGGCCGACCGAAACGGCGATCAACGTCGACGGCAAAGATGTGTTCATCAAGGGTTACATCCATCCGTCCAGCGGAGGCGGGATGCTGCGGCAATTCGTGCTGGTCGGCGACCTGGGCACGTGCTGTTTCGGGGGCCAGCCTCGCAGCAGCGAGATGATCGAGGTCACGTTGACCGGCGGCCAAACCGTCGAAGGCGGGATGACACGGCGAAAACTGGCCGGCAAGTTCTCGGTCAACCGGATGCAGCACACCAAGGCTGATTTTGACAACCCGGTGTTCTATCGGCTAAAAGCAAGGAGCCTGAAGTAGGCATCGGTTCGTCAGATCCGCTGCGGGAATCCGCCGGTCGGTCGGCGACAACCAGTCCCACGCGTTGCTGCGATGCCTTGCCCTTCACGCGAATGAGGACGGCGACGCCGACGGCGACGGGTTGCCACCGCGTCCTGCCGTCGGCCACCTGACGAGAACCGGGCCACCTGGCATGTCATGTGCATCAGCGTCGTTCATTCGCCCCCACCTCGCGCACCCAACGCCCCATGAAGTTTTTCACAGCGACTCGCCAATCGGCCGCCACTTTCGCCTGCACCGCCCTGGTGCTTTTGGTCGGCATGCTGGTGCCCGCCGAGCTTTCCGCGCAAGACCCGCAGGACCGGCCCAAGGTCACGCCGCGGCCCAGCTCGGAAGCCCAACTTGCCAAAGGTGAAATCAACTTCGACGACTTGCAATTCGACATCCAGAAGGATCAGGCGTTTGACAAATCCATGTTGAACGAGCGCGTGAAGAAGCTGGACGGCCGGAACGTCAAATTGCGCGGCTACATCCTACCCAGCACCCTATACAAGGAAACGGACATCGATCAATTCGTGCTGGTGCGCGACAACCAGGAGTGCTGCTTCGGCCCCGGCGCGGCCCTGTTCGACTGCGTGGTCGTGGAGATGGTCCCGGGTGCCACGACGGACTTTGTGACGCGTCCGGTGACCGTCGAAGGCAAATTCGAACTAGACACCGACAAGTACCGTTACCCCGGCGGCGCGGGGCCCAAGGGCGCCAGCCACTTCGCGATCTTTCGGATCAAGGGAAAGACCGTCAAATAAGTCGGTCTTTCATTCGCGAGCGTCTGACCGCGCTTCCGCGGCACGGCTTTCTCGCTAACTGGCCGACCACCCGGCCTTGGGCTGACGGTGGACGGTCGGCGACGCGTCCCCGGCGATCGCTTGAATCTTCGCCGCCTGGGCTTCCACGGCTTCGGCATCCGTCAGGGGCTCCAGCGTCAGCCGGAAGCTGACGGTTTCCTCCGGCTGCAATTCCACCAGACGCCGCTGGTTCTCTTCGAACGAACGCTGGTTGGGATAGTTCGTCGCCGGTTCCATGCCGCAAACGTAGCCGTCGGCGAGATCGGCGGTGTTCTTCCAAAGAATGAACCGCGGCAAGGTCTTGGTGGAATACTCAACGGCCAACCCCTTGTTGGCCTCGGCATTGCGAAGCATGACCGTCGTTTGGTGCGACCGATCTTCTCGCAAGGTGGCAAAGTAGACGCGTTCGGCATAGCCTTTCTGTGGGCCTCCGCACTGGTTCCAGCCATCGATTTCGCTGGCGGAACGATCGTCCTTGGGCGCCAGTTCTTCGATCGGAGCCAGCAGTTGCGAACCGTCGTCCAGCACCGGGGCGCCCAGATTGATGTGGTAAAGCATCTGCATGGTCGCCGCGGTTCCACGATCGTTCGTCACGTCGTCAAGAACTTCGACGGAGGCCGATCCGGCGGTCACGCGGACACGGCTGCGGAGGTGAAAGTTGGTGAAGAACAGCCGGCTCTCGCGATAATCCCCCACCAATTCCAATCGCCCGGAAGCCTCGTCGTATTCGATCTGCAGCCCATCGGCGGGCAGGTTTCCGATCCGACCGTGCAGCGGATAGACCAGATTGCCGGCCGGATCGTGTTCGGGGGCTCCGTTGCTTTCCAGACCACAGCGGACCAGCAATTCATCAAACCCCGACAGCCAACCCAAGCCGTCCGCGTCGCCGAGCGGAACGAAGGAAGGGTGCACGGGGCCATCCACCGGCGACCGCCAGGCGAACCGCGTGCCGTCCCGCTCGATATTCCAAATTGCCATTCCACGCGTCGGTAAAACGTGGATCACGGCGGCACCGGTGTCGATACGAACGATTTCCGTCGCATCGCTGCGACCACCGACGAACCGTCCGAAGCGAGTGCGAATGGCCCCCCCCTCGGTTTCGAATTCGGCGGAAAGGGGCGAATCGTCGTCCCACTGCACGCGGCCGAGCGGATCGCGGGCCGTACGAGCCACGATGGTTTTCGTCATGGATTTACCTTGGTCCCTCTGGCGATCAAACTCCGTCGGGCCATCCAACCGCGCCGACTTCGTATTCTTGTCGTCTGTGAATCCAGTCAATACAACATGGGGGCGGTGAATCTGCCCCAATCAAACCGCCCCGCCGATCAATTCCCCCCCAACCATAGAACCATCGATGACCAATGTGAAGCTAGACGAAGGACTGATTCAGGGTGATTCCGTTGCCTCGATCCTGGATTCGGCCCTGGACGCCGGCGGGGGATTGCTGCGGCTGACGCCGACTTGGGTGCCGCGATCCTTTCTGCACCCCGGGCGACGCATCAAATTGCATCCGGGGGATTACTACCGATTCGGCGCCGATCGCGGCGGGATCGACGAACGCTGGTTTGGCAGCACGACCGACGCGGCCAATGACGGTCGCGTTTGGCACGAAGGTCAAAGTTTCTGCCTGTTCGAAGGCAAAAAATTCCTGCTCAAGGAAGCCGTTGCCGAGCGCGGCGACGACATCGTCGGCAAGGCGATCTATTCCAAGTACGAACGATGGCCCGTGTACAGCAAGTTCTTTGACAACATGGGACCGATCCCGCACCACATGCACCAATCGTTCGAGGACGCGGCATTGGTCGGGCAGGAAGGCAAACCGGAAAGTTACTACTTTCCGCCGCAACTGAACAACGTCGACAACAACTTTGCCTACACGTTCATGGGGTTGGAACCGGGAACGACCAAGGAGCAGGTCCGCAAATGCCTGGAAGATTGGAACGAAGGTGACAACGGGATCCTGGACCTCAGCCGCGCCTACCGCCTGAAACGGGGCACCGGATGGTTGATCCCGCCGGGCGTGCTGCACGCGCCCGGATCTCTGTGCACCTACGAACCGCAGTGGGGTAGCGACGTGTTCGGCATGTACCAGTCGATCGTGGAAGGTCGCTACGTGCCCTGGGACCTGCTGGTCAAAGACATGCCCGAAGACAAACACCAGGACCTGGATTTCATCGTCGGCCAGTTGGACTGGGACAAGAACGTCGACACCCACTTCAAGCAAAGCCACTATCTGGAGCCGATCGTCGACCAGGATCGATCCGGTGACGGGTTCGTGGATCGCTGGATCGTCTACGGAACGGTGGACGGCCAACAGCTGTTCAGCGCCAAAGAGCTGACGATCGAGCCGGGTGCGAAATGCACCTTGCAGGACCCCGGCGCGAGCAGTTGGATCACGGTCCAGGGCCGGGGACGAATGGGGTCGCTGGATCTGCAAACCCCGGCGATGATCCGGTTCGGCGAAAACACTTCCGACGAAGTCTTCATTTCGCACGTCGCGGCCACCGCGGGAATCGAAATCGAGAACCTGGGCACCGAACCACTGGTCGGACTTCGCTACTTTGGCCCCGACACGCATGACAACCTGCCCAAAGGCGGCTCGTGATCGTCGCTGACTGACCACGGCGGCAAAGCCCGCTCCGGTTGCGAAACCGACGGACGGGCTCGCTGGCGGGTTTCACCCACCGCCCGATCGGCCGGCGGCCTGCGGTGCCCCGTCGATTTCTTCCTTCGCTCTTTTTCCCCCTCACCTAAAGTTCAAGCACGATGAAACTTCACAACGCAATGTGGCCGGGCCTTGTCGGCAAAGGCGACGGACCGGACCAGGAGCCGCCGATCAGCCTGGAAAAGATGCTCGATCTGACGGCAGCCGCCGAGGTGAACGGGCGTAAGTTCGACGGGATCGACTACTTCCTGTTTCTGCCCCACACCGACCCCGAAGCCAGCGATGACGATCTGAAGGCGATCGCCGACCTGATCCAATCGAAGGGCTTCAACGTCGGATCCCTGGTGGCGCCGGTCTGGCCGGGAACCATTGGTGATTCCGCCATGGGCGACAAGGAACAGACCGACAAGTTCCTGTCGGCCGTCAAAATGGCTTGTCGCGTGGCGGGCATCTTCAACGAACACGGCGTCCGCAAGTACGGCGTGATTCGCATCGACAGCGCCGAGTTCGGAGTGGAGAAGTGGCGCGAAGATCCTCAGGCCAACACCAAGAAGATTGCCGAGACGTTTCGCGAAGCGGCGAAAATTGCGGCCGATCACGGCGAACGATTGGCAGCGGAAGGGGAGATTTGCTGGGCGGGCATGCACAGCTGGAAGGACATGCTGGATCTGCTGGAGGCCGTCGGGATGCCGGAAACGCTGGGCTTCCAGGCCGACCTGGCGCACACCTACCTGTACCTGATGGGTTACAACGCGCCCGAGCACGCCCTGCTGAAAGACGGCTACACGGAGGACGAGTTCTACGCGGCCTACGAAAAGATGACCGATAAGCTGCGACCCTGGACGATCGACTTTCACGTGGCCCAAAACGACGGTGAGGTGCACGGGGCCGGTTCGCACGACAAGACCGGCAAGCACTGCCCGGCCGACGATCCCAACGGAAAACTGGATATCGTCAAGTGCGCCGGTTACTGGCTCAAAGACGCCGAGCAGCGTGGCATCAAGCACATCTGCTGGGACGGCTGCATGTTCCCCAATGCCACGTTGGAAGATCCCAAGACGTGGAACACGATTTTGGACACGATGATCAAAGTCGACGCCGCCCACGGCGGTTGAGATTTAGCACCGCCCCATGGCGGGACCGTCCAACGAACGCACCTCCATCTTTCTTCCCAGACAAGCACCATTTCCCAGACAAGCACAATGAAACCTCTGAACATCGGCATGGTCGGCTACGGCTTCATGGGCCGCACGCACAGCAACGGTTACTGCCAGGCCAATCATTTTTTTGACTTGGAATACAAACCCGTCTTGAAAGCCGTTTGCGCCCGCAACAAAGACAAGGCTCAAGCGTTCGCGGACCAGTGGGGCTACGAATCGGTGGAGACCGATTGGAAGGAGCTGCTCAAACGCGACGACATCGACGCGATCGATGTGTGCACGCCGAACAACTTGCACAAAGAGATTTCCATCGCGGCCGCGGAAGCCGGCAAGATGGTGTTGTGCGAAAAGCCGCTGTCGATGAACACGTCCGATGGCGAAGAGATGTGCCAGGCCGTGGAGAAAGCCGGCGTGGCCAACATGGTCTGGTACAACTACCGACGCGTCCCGGCGGTCACGTTGGCCAAACAGTTGATTGACGAAGGTCGCTTGGGCAAGATCTTTCATTACCGCGCCAACTTCCTGCAGGACTGGACGATCAATGCCGATGTCCCGCAGGGTGGCGCCGCGACGTGGCGACTGGACGCCGAAGCGGCCGGCAGCGGCGTGACCGGCGACCTGCTGGCCCACTGCATCGACACCGCACTGTGGCTCAATGGCGGCATCACCGATGTGTCGGCGGTCACCGAAACGTTCGTCAAAGAACGCACGCACGCGGAAACCGGCGAAAAGCAGCCGGTCAAGATTGACGACGCTTGCGCCTTCCATTGCCACTTCGACAACGGATCGCTGGGGTTGTTCGAATCGACCCGCTACGCCCGCGGCCACAAGGCGCTGTACACGTTGGAGATCAACGGCGAACACGCTTCGATCCGCTGGGACCTGCACGATCTGCACCGCCTGGAGTATTTCGACCACAGCGACGACTCCATCGTTCGCGGATGGCGAAGCGTGCATGTCAGCGACGGCGACCAACCCTACATGGGGCACTGGTGGGTACCGGGTCTGAACATCGGGTACGAACACACCTTCATCCACCAGGTCGCCGACTTCCTCAAGTCCCTGGAAACGGGAACTCCGATCGAACCGAGTTTCCGCACGGCGCTTGAGACCCAGAAAGTCTGCGACGCCGTCCTGGAAAGCGCCCACGATCGATCCTGGAAGAATGTCTAGGAGATTCGTGAGTCCGTGTGAGAAGTCTGGCAAGCTGCTGCTGGACCCTGCTTGACTCCAGTCGCGACGCGGCGACCGCAATCCGCTCCAGCGAGAGGCGACGCAAACCTCCCCTCGCTGCGCTCGACCCTCCTTGGAATGGAGGGTGAAATACAAGCTGCACGACCTCCTGGCGGGCCTGGCGGGAGGATGAAACCCGAGAGCGTGGTTCTCAACGAGGATCCAACAGGTCTTCGATCCGCCGCACCACGTCGCGCAAGTCGTGTTCTTGGCGGATCAGATCCTTGGCGGCGAGGCGGTGTTGCTCGGCCAGCTCCGGTTGTCGAGCGAACCGCAAGATCGCGTCAGCGATGGAATCGGTGTCGCCCGGCGAAGCCCAAAACGCGGTGGCGCGATCGCGTTGCAATTCGACCGCCCCGCCCGCCCGCGTCGCAATCACCGCCGTCCCCAACGCCATCGCTTCCAAAACCACGTTCGGCATGCCTTCAAATCGTGAAGGCAGAATCAACGCGTCGGCCGAAGCGATTTCCGCGGCCGCACCGGCGACGGCACCGACGCTCCGCACATGATTCGACAACCGCAACGATTCGACCTGCCGGAGGATCTCGCCGCGGAGCGGGCCATCGCCGATCAGACGCAATTGCAACGGCGGCCGGTCGTGGGGCCAGGCTCGCAGCACGGCCGGTAACGCCGCGATCAGATCCCGATGCCCTTTCTCCGCGGTCATCCGCCCGACGCACACCAGCAGCGTCCGATCGCCGTTGGGGGTGGTGGCCGCTTCGGCCGCATCGCGCAGGCCATCGACATCGACCGGATTGCGAACGATCGCCACGCTTCCCTCCGGCAGCCCGTAATAGCTTTCGGCCGACTGCGCCGCCTGGGCGCTGACCGCGACGACTTGGTCGGACCGGCGATAGGCTGCCGCCAGACGTCTGCGTTTGATTTCCACGAACCGTGATTCGACCATCGGCAACGCCAGATCCGGTGGACTGACGATGGTGGACACACGCCGAACGTTGCCCGCCAGCGATCCGGCCAACAACGTCATGTGAAACGTGCGGTCGTAAACCACGTCGATGGCGGCATCGCGGATCACTTGCCGCAAGTACTTTGCTTGTCGACGCAAAGCACGACCGGGAACATACACGGCCGGGGCCTGGGACGCCGCGTCATAGCCGTGGATGGGAACGTCGTGGGGAACCTGGTCCAAGAAATCGCCTACCGCGTCGGACAGATACAGGTGCGGCTGAAACCGCTCACGATCCAAATGCCGAGCCAACAACAGGACTTGCCGTTCGCTGCCGCCGCCCCGCATGGAACTGGCCATCAAGAGGACACGTTTGCGCATGCCGCTATCGAACCTCGATCCAAACCAACCGATGATCGGTCGCCCGCAACCAGTCGCTCCGGGGATCTGGCTCGCTTGGCCAGAAGA
The DNA here is from genome assembly GCF_008629675.1 of Roseiconus nitratireducens. Lineage (GTDB taxonomy): Bacteria > Planctomycetota > Planctomycetia > Pirellulales > Pirellulaceae > Stieleria > Stieleria nitratireducens. The sequence continues at coordinate 75,803 of NZ_VWOX01000011.1, forward strand.
CGCCGCTGTCGACGACTTGCAACCCGCGAGAGGGCAACACGTAGTCGACGCGCATAAGGCCGTTGCGACCGAAATCCGCGGTGGCGTCAGCGTGTTCTCCGGCGTCGGCTTGCGAATCGTTGATGGAACCTCCAGGTACTTTGCTTGCGTCCACATTCGCCCGGCGTTGCGGACGCGGATCTTGGACGAGCGGATCGGCAAGCAGATTCACAATTGCTTCCGTTTGCCCGCCGCCGCGGGCCGGGTCCGCATTCAGGTCTCCCGCGATGACGAACTCCGACGATGGTGCCAATCCGCCGACACCTCCCAAGTCATCCCGCAACCACGACCGATCGCCCGACCGTGCATCCAGGTAGTGGCTCCAAAACGCGATCTCGTCATGGTTGCGACACCCGTTGCGATCTTCGGGGCCGTCGAACACGGGCGGCGTGGGATGACTGGCCAGCAAGTGCAACACGCGCTCACCGATTTGAATCGGAACGTCCAGGTGATTCTTGCTACTCAAACGCAACCGGGACCAAATCGGATCGGGATGAAACGGCGTGCCCGTGGCGGGACGCATCGGACGCTTGGGCTGCGGCAAATCCTTCCAGAGCAACTGCTGAAAGGTGCGAATCTTTGATTGTTCCAAGGGGTAGCGGCTGAACACGGCCATGGCGTATTGCCCCGGATAGTCTCCAAACCCCCACGCGTCCCCGCCCGCTCCGGATTGCCCGTCGCCATCCAGATCCAATTGGGAATCGAGCCCGGTATTGCTCGGTGCGCTGTACCAGTACGGGTACACGATCGGTTCCAGCGATCCTCCGCCGGAGGCCCGAAGCTGGCCGACGGCGAAATAGTTTTCCGCCAGCAGCCGCGCCGGCGCCCCGCCTTCTTCGTAGTCCAGTTCGTTGACCAGCAGGATATCGGGGCGAACCGTTTGCACAATCTTGGCAATCCGCCGGGCCTGGGAATCATCGGATGACTGGAGTCGATGCCGGATTTCTCCGGCCGATTCGCCGTACAGAGAAACATTGAAGGTCGCGATGCGAATGGTGGTTTCCTCCCCAGATGGCGATTCCGCATGCTGAGTGCCGACATCCTGAGTGACCGTGTGTTGGTCGGCTGAGTCTCGGACGGGCATCCAAGCCGCGATCGACAGCAGCACGATTCCGAGCCATCGGTTTGTTCCATACATTGTCAGGGGCCCTGTTGTCCGCACGGCTGGTGATCGAAACGGCGCGATCGGCGCACGGAGATCCGGCCACACGCGGGGCAGCCCATCGTAACACGGCCCAGGCACCCTGACCGTCCCGCAGACGAAGTGGATCATGACTGACATTTCAACCGAACCGAACGTCGAATCGCCCCTCACATTTGGCTCGATCCCGACCGGAACCGGCGCAACGCGATTCTCCGTCTGGGCACCCTGGGCCAAGCAAGTTCGGGTCAACGTGATCGGCGGGCCGGAAGGATTTGAGCTGACCGCGGCGGACAACGGGATCCATACGGGAACGATCGACGGAGTTGGGCCGGGTGCCCGCTATTTTTACCGGTTGGACGATGGGCCGCAGCGCCCCGACCCCGCCTCGCGGTTTCAGCCGGAAGGCGTGCACGGGCCCAGTGAAGTGATCGATCCGGCGTTCCCCTGGACCGACCGAGAATGGCAGACACCCGATCGTGACGACCTGATCATTTACGAATTACACGTCGGTACCTTCACGCAAGGCGGCACGTACCTTTCCACCATCGACCGGCTGCAGGAATTGAAAGACCTGGGGGTGACGGCGATCGAATTGATGCCGATCGCCGCCTGCGCCGGTCGGTGGAATTGGGGCTACGACGGAGTCGCCTTGTTTGCCCCGTCGAACGCCTACGGGACGCCGGACGATTTCCGCCAACTGGTCGATGCGGCCCACGCAGCAGGCTTGGCCGTTTTCTTGGACGTGGTCTACAACCACTTGGGTCCGGAAGGCAATTACCTGAATGAATTCGGTCCGTACCTTTCAGACCGGCACCACACGGTCTGGGGCGACGCCCCCAATTTTGATGACTTGGAGCATGGAGACATCGTCCGACAGTTCTTCATCGCCAACGCGATCCATTGGCTGCGGGAATATCACCTGGACGGTTTGCGAGTCGACGCCATCCACTGCATGACCGATTTACGCGACCCGCACATTGCCGCCGAAATGAGTGACGCCGTTGCGCGGCGTAATCGCGAAGACCAATCCCGGGCAATCCTGATCGCCGAATCGAACGTCTACGATCCTGAAATGACGGTGCCCCGCAACCGCGGCGGAATCGGATTCGATGCGATGTGGTGCGACGATTTCCTGCACAGCGTGTTCGCAACGCTGCGGCCCGACGAACAGTTGACCGACCGCGACTATCGCCCCAAAACGGACTTGGCTCAGGTGCTGCGTCACGGGTACGTGTTCGAGGGCACGTTGCGACGGTCGCGGGTTCGGAAAGAACTTACCAAGCGAGTCACCACGCACGACTTGGTGTACTCGATCCAAAACCATGACTTCATCGGCAACCATCCGTTGGGCATCCGATTGCACCAACTGGCGTCGCACGAAACGCATCGCGCCGCAGCCGCCCTGCTGATGATGACGCCGGCAATCCCGATGGTGTTCATGGGCGAAGAATTCGCCAGCGACAACCCCTTCCGGTTCTTTGTCGACTTCGGTGACGCGGATTTGCGTGACGCCGTGGTCCAGGGTCGTCGCCGTGAATACCCGCAACACGATTGGGACGCGGGCGTGCTTCCGACCGACCCGTCGGCATTTCACGCCGCCAAGATCGGCGAACGCGGCGACGGCAACCGCGTGACCTGGCAATGGTACCGTGACTTGATCGATCTGCGGAAAACGCATCGCCAAAGCGGGCTGCTCCGCGACGTCAACCTGCAGGTGCAAAGCGATGCCGAACGCGACCTGTACGTGCTGCGTTACGCGCACGCCGGACAGAGCCTGGTGGTGGCGGTGCGGTTGTGCGGAAACCCAACGTCAAGTGACGGCATCGAAGTCCCGTTGGCCGGACAGATCGTGCTGGATTCTCGTCCGTCGGAATCGCAATCCGACTTCCGGTTGCATCCCAACCACGCGGTCATCGCCTTCGCGACGGACCTTTGATTCAGCGCACCAACTGCACCACGTGCGACTTTGAAATATGAAGCGGACCAACCACTGGCCGGATGTCGCGACCGTCGTCAGCGGGTGGTCAACGGAAATCGATCCGCACGCGGGTCATCGGATCGGGCAAACGGATGGATCGTTGCTGGAGATCGGCCGGAATGACGCCGGCTTCGATCAGCCATTGACTGCCCGCCGCGATCGCCAGCCCGACGTTGTCTTGTTCGACGGCCAATTCCGTGATCACCTGATCGCCGCGGCGTTCGGTGGCGACGTACCAAGTCGGGTTCCAATGGAGGTGCCCATCCAGGCTGTCTCGCGTCCGCCCGTCTCGGGTGAATTCCAACTGATAAGCTGTCAACAAGTCACGATCCAGATCGACACCGATCGACATTCGGTCGGCGGAAATCAAGTCGGCGTCGCGGCGGCCAACGTCCGGCGAAGCGGCGTCCGGTGCGGTAAACGTGGAAGCGGAGACGACCAGGGCCAGGTAAACGAATCGATCATCGTAGGCCACCTGGACGGTGACGGGCGTTGAAGCACGCGTCACGGCTGCGGCTGCCGAGCGCGGCCGCCAGCAGGGATCATCCAGGACGCCGTCAAGACGCGGTGGCTGCAAAGTGCGGGCGGCAACAGCGACTTGCGGAGACGTCGCACGCAGCAACGCCGACCATCGGGACGGACGCTGCGCCACTCGGCGGAGATCGGCCGACAGACCGGTGGACGTTTCTCCTTCGGGCGACTGCTGGGATAGCTCGTGACGCGCGATCGCATCGGCGACCCACAGGTTCACCGGATGCATCTGCCACGCCAAGTCGAGCGCCCGTTCCTCCGGTTCGGTTCGCCAGCGGGGCTGAAATCCTTTCAGCGGCTTGGCAACCATCGGCATCGCGGCGGAAGCCTGGACCACGCCCGAGGATGACGGCTGGTCCGGCGAGGCGAGGGGAGACTGAAACGGGGACACGATGGCGGCATGCCCGCCGCCGGCCGGTGACAACTCGGCATCGGCGTCGATGCTGGAACCGCTGGAACGCTCGGTGTTGATTTGAGCGGCTACCGGATGTTCTTGCTGCAATCGCTCCACAGTCTGACGCTGCCCCACACCCAACTCGGGTGTCCGCCTCCACTCGCTGCTGCTGGCCCGCGCGTCCGCGTACAGTTTGGCCAAACCCGATGCGGACGATCCAGGGAATCGTTGTGCCAGTTCCTCCCACGCCGCAGTTTGCGATCTCGCCGCGGAGACCCGCCCGCTGATTTCCCAGGCGGTGCGAAACTGGTCGTCACGGCTGGTCTGGTCCAGACACAACGCCAGGGCGTCGACAAATCGTTGCTCGGAGATGCGGTGGTCCAGCAGTTGGGCGATGACCGTTTGTTGTTTCAACCGTCCCTGGACGATCTGCAATCGGCGCCGCGTGGCCTTCGTGCTTCGCGGCGGAAGTCGGTGCCCGCTGTCCAGACGGACGCCATCGCACAGCCCCGGCCGCGACCGCCGACCTTCCGAACCGTAGCGTGTGCTGAGATTCACCTCGCCCTCGATTCCGCGGCTACGGCGGCCGGCGGAAGCGGACCAAACCGCCAGCTGGGCATCCGCATCAAAGTCTCCGGCCAGCACACCGCTTTCAGCCAACAGCGCGCCGTGGTGAAGCATCGTCTCGCCGGGACTCGTAAAGGAATACTCAATCACCTTGGCGGTCCCGCCGGCCACCGCATGCTGCAGCAGCGCGGTCCGCAACGGCTGGGGCAAACGAGCATCGATGACCAAGACCGCCGGATGGTTGACCTGGATCCATTGCCGAAGCACACCGTCGCAGTCGTCCGAACCCGGTGCCGGATACGCGTCCAGCGAAGCGGCGCCCAATTTCATCGCGGCGGCGGCGGCCAGCTGCAACGGATCCCCGACGGTACCCAGCGGCATATCGCCGGCCCACGCTTCCGAGCGACCGACCAGGACCGCCGTGCGCAAGCGTCCCTCCAAGGACTCGCGTCCGATCAGCGACCAAGGGACGTTGGCAACGTCCCCCGAGACGAACAGCACCGCGGTCTTTGACTCCGGGCCACGCACCACGCGCCAGGTCTTTCCGGCATCCTCCGAACGGACCACCACGCCGTGATCGCCGGCGCACAGCAGCGTTTGTGCGTCCAAACGACAAGAAGTCCGGAGGGCCACCGGCACCCCGGTGACTTTCGACCAAGCCGCCGCCCGTTGAGCATCCAGCCGCTTCTCGGTCGGTGCGGGATCCGACAGGGATTCGCCACCGGAAACCGTCTGCCAGGTTCTGCCACGGTCGGAGGATTGAAAACAGACCGCACCGGTCACGGGGTCACGGTTTCCGTAGGCGTACAGCACCCCCGGCTCTCGAATCTGGACTCCTGGCTCTCGAGTCTGGACTCCTGGCTCTTGAATCTGCGACGCGTTGCCGGGCTCGTTCCCGCCGGCGGCCGCTTCGCCGCGACCTTCATCAATGGTCCACAATCGCGGCAAGTCGGAATCGCCGGCGCGGTGCCAGGTTCGACCACCATCGGCGCTGACGACGACCGCGCCGCGACTGATCCCTGTGACGGGGTCATAGCCGCCGCCGATGGCGACGAAGTGCTCCCGGTCGACGCAGATCGCGTCATCCAATCGGCACTCCAGACCGCTTTCAGATCGTGCCCAGGTCAATCCGCCGTCACGGGTCACCAGGATGCATCCGTGATCGCCCACGGCGATCCCCAAGTCGCGATCCCAGAATCGGATCGCCCGCAGCGTGGCCGATTCACGCAAATTGTCACTGTCGCAGTACGGTGGACTGACCAGCGCCGCTGGCGTGGCACCTTGGCTGGGGACCAACGGCCGCATGCCGGTGGCCCCCATGGTGGGCAGCGGTCGCAGCGGCGAGGGATTCGTCGCGTTTCCGGTGGTCGGAGACACCAGCGGCACTCCCGGTGCGACCGACACCTGGGCCCAAATTCCGCTGCCCGGCAGCGCGCACGCCCCACAAATCGTCGCGCAGACCACGGCGATCTGCCAACAACGCGAACCCGGAATCATTTGATCTGTCATCCTTGCATCCATGCCTTGACGAGTTCGGAGGCGACCAGCAATGCCAGCCAGCCGAGGACCAGGTTGCTCAACAGGTAGATCGATGACGCGCCCCAACGGGCCTGCCCGGCCAACATCGCCGATTCGCCTGCGAATGCGGAGAACGTGGTGAACGAGCCCACAAAACCGACACGCAATGCCAACGCGAAACGCTCGGCGGCGGCGGATTCGAAGTCACCGATGGAGGCCAAAACGCCGAAGATCGCACAACCCAGGATGTTCACCAACGTGGTTCCCCAGAGGCTGGATCCCCCCGGAATGGCCGCCGCCGCCAGCGTCACGCCATAGCGGCACAGCGACCCCGTGGCACCTGCGGCGGCAATTGCTGCCAAATTGAACCAAGTAGTCATTTTCGCGGCACGTTTTATCCATTGCCTAAGTTTCGACCCACACTTACGTTAGCGGTTAGATTCGGAAGTTCCGTCGGCTGCGTAAACGCCAGTTTTTTCGCCCCCCCATGAGCAGGGCGGATCGGGCAGGGCGGATTCCGCATGCGGCCGAAGACCTTCTTTCGATGTTTCCCCGTTTCATTTTGTCCTAGCTGTTTCCCACCCATGAGCACCGCAAAAGCTGCAAACACTGAAAATCGCGTGATGACCGGAGCCGACATCCTTGTCAAATCACTGGTAGATCACGGGGTTGATGTCCTGTTTGCGTACCCCGGTGGTGCCAGCATGCCCCTCCACCAGGCGCTGACCCGTTTCGGCGATTCGATCCGGACCATCTTGCCGCGACACGAGCAGGGTGGAGCGTTTGCCGCTCAGGGATACGCGCGGGCAACCGGGCGGGTCGGCGTGGTGATGGCGACCAGCGGTCCGGGTGCGACCAACCTGGTCACTGCCATCGCCGACGCGAAGCTGGACAGCATCCCGATGCTGTGCATCACCGCCCAGGTTCCCACCAAAGCGATCGGCTCGGACGCTTTTCAAGAAACGCCGATGGCGGAGATCTGCCGCGGAATCACCAAACACCACTACCTGGTCACCCACATTCGTGACCTGCCACGGGTGATGAAAGAGGCGTTCCACATCGCCAGCTCGGGACGCCCGGGACCGGTGTTGATCGACATGCCCAAGGACGTGCAGCTGAGCGACACCACCAATGTCGATCTGGATCCCCCGATGCAGCTTCCCGGCTACGAGTCCGCTCCGCCGGCCGTCCCCAGCGAAACCATCCGCCAAATCGGGGCGGCCATCAAACTGGCCCGTCGCCCGGTGATTTATGCCGGCGGCGGAATCATCCTGGGCAACGCCAGCGAAGAGCTGCGTGAGTTCATCAGCAAGACCGGTATCCCCACGGTGACCACCATCATGGGCATCGGTGCCGTCTCGCCCGACGACGATAATTCCATGGACTGGCTGGGCATGCACGGTGCCGCGTACGCCAACTACGCCGTCCGGGACTGCGACCTGCTGATCGCCTTGGGCGTGCGTTTTGATGATCGCGTGACTGGCAAGGTGGAAGCGTTTGCCAAGGACGCCAAGATCATTCACGTGGACATCGACGGATCCGAACTGAACAAGAACAAGGAAGCGCACATCCCCGTCCGCGGCGACGTCAAGCAAGTGCTGACCGAGCTGAACAAAATGGTTTCGCGAACGGACATCGATCCGTGGCGCGAGCACTGCCGGGAGCTGAAGAAGAAGTATCCCTTCCAGTACGACCAGGATTTTGATGGCATCTTGCAGCAGCACGCCATCAAGACGCTCAGCGACATCACGGCCGACATGGACGCCCAAATCACCGTGGGCGTGGGCCAGCACCAGATGTGGGCGGCACAGTTCTACAAGTTCCGCCGGCCCCGCACCTGGCACAGCAGCAGCGGCCTGGGCACGATGGGCTTTGGCTTGCCGGCCGCAATGGGCGTGCAGGCGGCCCTGCCCAACTCCCTGGTGATCGACATCGATGGCGACGGCAGTTTCCAAATGAACATCCAGGAACTGGCCACCTGCTTCTGCGAAGAATTGCCGGTCAAGGTTTTCTTGCTGAACAACCAGCACCTGGGAATGGTGGTGCAATGGGAAGACCGTTTCATGGATCGCAACCGTGCCCACACGTACCTGGGGCCGATCCGACACAGCGAGGCCGCCGGCGCCAGTCAGGCCGAACGGTTTGCGTATGCCAGTGAACGCTATCCGGACTTCGTCCAGATCGCCAAGGGCTACGGATGCGGCGCCGCAACGGTCAAGAAGAAAGGCGACCTGGAGGGTGCGATCCGCGAAATGATCGAGCACCCCGGTCCCTACCTGTTGGACGTCGAAGTGCCTTACCAAGAGCACGTTTTGCCGATGATCCCCGGCGGCATGACCGTCGATGACATGATCCTGAAATAGCCGTCGGCCCCGCCGGCTCCCGCGAGAAGGTCGTGCAGCTTCCGAGCCAGGAAAAGACTTGTTTTTCTGAAATTCACCCTCCCTCCGGGAGGGTCAAAGGCGAGGCACGAGCCTTTGGGGAGGGTGTCGTCAAGAACCGGCTGAAATCAAAAGCGCCGGACGTCCCCTCCCCGCGTCGTCGCGAGCTCCTCCGCGACCCTCCCGGAGGGAGGGTGAAGGCTGCGAAGCCAGAATGGAAGGGCGACTAACGTGGCCCGGGAGCGTTGATCTGGTCGGCGCCGCGGTCTTCACCGGGCGTCATCGCACCCTCGGCATCGATCGACCGTTTGGGAAGCCGCTCGCCCGTCTGGCGATCGAAGGTGTCGGGCGACAACTTGTCCGGAACGCTATCGCCCGTTTCCTCCATCCAACGTTCCAACACGCCGACCAGTCGCTCTTCGACTTCGGCAAAAGGTTCGCTTCCGGCCAGATTCACCAATTGGTTCGGATCGTTTTGCGTGTCATACAAGGCCACCGCGGGACGCGGGGCCAGAAACACGTCGGCTTGGGCAGCAGTCAATTTGCCACTCTGTTGCAATGCTCGCAGCCTTTGGTGGGATGGACTGCGAACCGAGTCGGCAGGCCCCTGCCAGGGCAGACTGACTCGCTGGTTGAAGACCAGCAGAAACCGCCCGTCACGGACGCCGCGACCGAACGCTTCGTAGTCGTGCCAGTTGTGTTCCGAAAACGCATAGCGACGAATCGACGCCTGGGGATCTTTCAGCAGCGGAACCATCGAGACGCCCTGGAAGGTTTCCGGGATCTCGCAGCCGGCCACCGACAGGACCGTCGGCGCCAAATCAATCACGCTGACCAGCTGGTCGCTGGCTCCCGTCCAAGCGATGCCGTCGGGCCAATGGGCAACCAGGGCCGTCTTCATGCCGGAGTCATGCAGGCGTGTTTTGGCGCGCGGAAAAGGACGACCGTTGTCCGCCAGGACGAACAGCAACGTTTGATCCAAAACGCCCTGGCGACGAAGTTCCTCGACGACCACTCCGATGTGGTAATCAAATCGCGTGACTTCGTTGTAGTACGACGCCAGATCCTCGCGTGTCTGCGGGTCATCCGACAGGAACGGCGGCACGACCACATCGGCGGGACGATGGATCGGACCGTACGCCTGTTCGTTCCATTGCCCGTCGCCGTCCCATCCGCGGTGGGCGTCGTAGGAGGCGAACCAAAAGAAGAACGGTTGATCCTTGGGACGCTGCTGCGTCACCTGCAACCAGTTTGCCGAGCCTCCGGAATTCCCTTTCACGCGTCCGGCATCGACGTGATCAAATGCCGTGGGGCGACCGGACTGGCCTTCACCCGGCTCAGTCGACGTCATGTGATGCTTGCCAGACAGGGCGGTGTAGTAGCCGGCTTGGCGTAATCGTTCAGGAAACCACGGCAAGTGCACCGAAATCGGCTGGTGCAGTTCGGCCGCCTTGCCGTTGTTGTGCGGATAGCGACCCGTGATGATGCTGCTTCGTGACGGGCTGCAACTGCTGGCCGTCAGGTAGGCCTGGTCGAAACGAATACCGTTTTCCGCCAAACGATCGATGTTGGGTGTCCGGGCAGCTTGATTACCGTAGCAGCCGAAGTCGTTCCAGCTGACGTCATCCGCTATAAAAAAGATGACGTTGGGAGGTGCGGCGGATCCGACCGACCCGACCAGCATGATCAGGAGGGGAGCAAGAGCGAGACGACCGAAGCGTGGCGAGATCATGGCGATCCAATCGGAGGTGGGGGAGGTGCGATCGGGGCGGAGCGGTGCCGAAGCGGGGAGCCGCATGAAACGGTTCGTGTAGCTTAACTGGACAGCGCCGCTTTGAGGTGGCGGCGCTCAACTGAGCGTGAAAAATGCAGCTCAACCCCGTCTGTCGACGGCAGCTGCATTGCTTGGGGGGCAGATTTTGATGGACGAAAACTCGGTCGCTGCGATGGGGCACGCGGTTCGGTTATGCAACCGACACGCATTGCCAGCATTTGAATTTGACGTCGAACTGTTTGGGAATCCGTTGGCGGCCGCGTTGGAGAATCGCACCTGGGTGGCGATCACGTCCAGTCATCTAGGTAAATCGGTCTCATTGCACGCGGAGGTTTGTCGGTACATCAGCCGGTCGGTGCTGCAGGCGAGACACTGCGGCCACGTGATTTTGATCGCGGCGGGATCGGCGGTGGAGTCCTGGGCCGATCGGGCCGCGGAACTGTTCGCCGTGCCCTCCATTGGTGTCCAGGTATTGGCGGCGGACGAACGGATCGACGATCGGGACACGGATTCGGCCAAAGTGTTTGTTCGCATGCATCGGCCGATCGGTCGAGACGCCGTCGTGGCGGCGCTGGGCGATCGCGTGGATTGCGTCCTTGCCCGACCCGGTGGCAATATCGACGCGTCGTTGCGGAGAAGATTGAAGCATGGCCCACCGGCGACCACCCGCGTGGCCATCCACTCGCCGAACGTGGCATCACGCGCGCAGGTTGCCGCGCGAGAACTGATGCGGCGCGGCGCCATCGGTTGGTACCTCTCGAACACGCGCTCGCCCCTCACGGACAACCGTCCAGCCGACGTCGGGGGCGAGATCGACGACACACCGACGGCTGTTGACTCCGTGTCGCCTGCGATCGTTGATCCGGATTGGGCGTGCACGGACGGGCGATGGCTTGTGCATTGCACACGCGGCCGGCAAGGCCCTTGGCCCGGCCAGAGCGAACAGCAACATCGCGACAGTCTGCTGCTGGCCGATCGAGATGATTCGGGCTGCTTGGCGGGATCGCCACTGGATTCATTGCGGCGTATCGCCCGCGTGCGCCGGTTGGTCGGATGTGCGCTGGCCACCAATCGACGTTGGCCCGTGGTCTGCTTCTCCGAACGTTCCCTGGCATCCTTGCTATCAGATCGCCGCTACCGTCCGCACCTTCATCGCTGGGATTACGAGCCCTACGGCGTCGCAATTCGGACGAGCGCCGCCCGGCGGGCGGGACTTCGGCCGGTCCTCTACGGAGACCAGGGCGAACGAGCGACGCTGGCCCCATCGGACCAGTACCGATTTCAAGCTCGGGGAACCACGTTCGACTGGACGGCGGAACGCGAGTGGCGAATGCTGGGCGATTTGGATCTCAGCCGGTTCTCGCGCGATGACGTTCGTTTGTTCGTCCGCCATCCCCAGGAGGCCGCAGGCAACCGTTGGCCATTCCCGATCAGCGTGGTCGGACGGTGGGCCACTTAAACGGTGTGACCCTCGATTTTCAATACCGGCAGACGCCCGCGAACATCGATCTGGGCTCGGATGGTCGCCGGCGTATTGTCGATCGGCCTGGGCCGGTCATCGACGGTGGGCAACGTTCCGCGGTAGTCCGATCCCTGACAGGTTTCGCGGTCAGCAAACTCTTGTTCGATCTCGCGTTTCAGGACGGATTTTTTCAGGCACCATTGGGGAGCGATCAAGTACTTTGGCGGCGCATCACCGCTGATCCGTTCGACGACCATCGTCGGTGGAAGACGTTGCAGGAAGTCGACCACGGTGCGGACGTACTCTCGCTGGCCCATCATGGTGACCGCACCGCTGTGAACGTCGCGAGCCATCGGTGTGCCCTCGACGGCGTACAGGTTGTGCAGTTTGATCGCATCGAATCCCAACCGAGCCACCTCGTCGGCCGTCTGCATCATCATCGCATGGGTTTCACCGGGGATCCCCAGAATGATGTGCGCGCAACATTCGAACCCACGTCCCCGGCTGCGGTCGATCGCATTGATCATGTGCTCGTGCGTGTGCGCCCGGTTCATCCAATCCAACCCGGGCTGGTGCATCGTCTGCATGCCGAATTCCAGCGAAACGTCGTGGTCCTGCGCCAACGCTTCGAGCAACTCCAGCACGCTGTCGGGAACGCAGTCGGGCCGGGTTCCGATCGCCAGCCCCACGATTTCCGGGTGTTGGGCCAGTGCCAGGCGAAAGACTTCTTCCAGCTGGTCGACCGGGGCGTAGGTGTTGGTCGCTGGTTGGAAATAGGCCAAAAAGCCCGCGACCTGCTTGTAGCGTCGACGGACACTCTCGATCCCCGCGGTCAACTGCTCGCTGACACGTTTTAAACGCACCCGGCGGGACGGGCTGAACGAGCGGTTGTCGCAAAAATTGCAGCCTCCGCGAGCCACGGCTCCGTCGACGTTGGGGCAAGTGAACCCTGCGTCGATGCTGACCCGCTGGATCCGCCCTCCGAATCGCCGTCGCAGCGACGCCCCGAAGGCATTGAAGGGCAATCCTTCGCCTTTCCAGGCGAGACGATCGTCAGATTCCGGATTTGTCACGAAAGATTGTTGCGGGAATAATGGGGGGGATTGATACTGGGAAGGCTAATCCAAGCAAGTGAACCTTTGCACCATCTCCCACGAGGACAACGGTGAATTATTACGACGACGACGAAGACCTGGACTTCGCCGGTCCCTACGGCCAGCTGACGCCCACCGGCGGCGGCGATCCGATTCCTTTGATGAAAGACCGTTTATTGGTCGGCCGTCGCGCCGAATCCGACATCCAGCTGAAATTCTCCAACGTCTCCGGCCAGCACTGCCGGCTCTCGCTCGAACACGGCTACTGGTTCATCCGTGACCTGAACAGCCGGAACGGGATCAAGGTGGACGGGCGACCGGTGATTCGCAAGCGATTGGACCCCAAGTGCAAGCTGGCCATCGCGCGGCACGAGTACCTGGTCGAATACGACCCGCAAACCCTGGGCGCCTACGGACCTCCGCCGGCAGATGACGAGTACATGGACGAATTGATGCGCAGCTCGCTGATGGACCGCGCGGGGCTCAGCAAGCGAGACGACAAACAGCGTTTTAGCAACAAAAAGCCCGAATGAAAGGGCTATCGATGATCGACGCGGAAGCGACAATCCGCTGACCAACTCGGTTCAATGACGTGAATCAAGGCAGCCTCCGTCGCCAGATGGTGGCTGCTTTGCGTTTTCTTTCACGCTTTTGCGGGCAACCCACGGGGCGGCGATCCGTCGTGAGCTAATCGTCGCGTCCACGCACCGTGACGGTGTTCACGGAATCCAGGCGATGCTCAGCGATCCGAGGCGATGCTCAGCGATCCGATTCGGCCCCATCGGTGGGCTTCTCAGCCGGGTCACCCGAGTGAAGTGTTTCGGTCATCCCGCTGGAGGGTCGGCGCGGCGTTGCCGCCGCGCGATTGGTCGCGGGCGGTGGCGGATTCGACCGGTCGCCCGACGCGCCTCGGTGCCTGGGACCACCGGCCAGCGGCTCGGTCGTGTCGTCCGGTCCACCGCCGGGCGCTCCACCGATTGCGCCACCAGAGAGTGGGACTGGGTGTCGCGATCGACGCCGACGGTCTTCCCCGTTGCGTCGCACGAAGAACCACAGGGTGCCGCTGACCAGCAGGATCGAAGCGAGCGCCGCGGCCCCTTCCCAAAGCAGGCTGGCCCGCATGGCGCCGACGGGGGCGAACACCTTGCTCAGACGGTATTGCACCAGCACCATCAGGTCGGCCTGGTTTCCCGAAAGCGCCCAGGGACGCTCCGCTTCGATGTCATCGTCACCCGACATCCGCACTTCGACCTCGCGCGGAACATCGACCGGCTGCATGGCGGCAATCCAGTCCCCCTGGTAAGCCTCCGCACCCTCGGCAATGGCGACCGGATCACGGTAGTCAACGTCGCCGCCGGAGAGCAGTTCGCGAAGCAGATCCTGATCCACCTGGTATTTCTCGCCCGCGTAGGCGCGACCGTCCAGCAATCGCTGATCCATGTACGGGTGCTGCAACACGGTCCCACGCATCGGTCCTTCGCGGGCTTCCACCAGCACCGCGACCTGATTGGATCCCGAATCTCCCTGCAACAGTTCGAAATCACCCAGGTTGATGGTCGCGACGAACACGGCATCGGGTGGGCCCGAGGTATCCTCGCCCAGATGAATCGGAGCGCTGATGGCGACCTTCCACAGCCCCGTGGCGGTGGACTGGAACGCCGAAGAAAGGTGCATTTCCTTCAGCGGCTCGATTGATGCCATCGGCGTGTCACGGGGCAAGTCGTTTTTGCCCCCGTGATAGTACGTCCGGTAGGCAAAATTGCGGCCGGCACTGTTCTGGCTTCGAGGAACCGGGTCGTCGTAGGCGATGCCCATGATCGTGCCCGATGCGTCGGTCACAAACATCGTGGCCAACTGCGGCGTCCGCGACCCCGGCGGTGCGTTGACATACTTTGCCAGCGAGGTTTCCAAGTAACGGTCCAGTGCTTTCCTGGCCGGACGGTCCAGCAAGCGATCCCGGGTCTGCGTCATGTTCCCGGCCAGCAAGCTGTTCCCCTGGTCGGCGATCATTTTCAGATCGCGACGCACGCCGTCATCTTCCAAGGCGGCACGGAGACGTTCGCGGAACGCTTGCCGACCCATCTCATCACGGCACAGCCGAAAGTAACGTTCCAGTTCGTGTTCCAAGGTCCGCGCGGCAAACTTGGCGGCCAACTGATTGCTGCTGAACGCTTCGGTCCGCAGCGCCTGCATCGTGCTGGCGCTGGCCTGGTCGATCGTGCGTTTGGCGAAGACCCCGGTGGCCAACAACAGCAACAGCGGCCCGAGAATGCCCAGCACCACCAACGGGCGTCGGGCCCTCGCTTCGGCGCGGCGATCGAGCTGTTGCAGTATCTCCTGGACGTTGGTGAACCGATCGGCAGGGTCGGCGGCAAGGCAACGGCTGACGATGCGAGACAGCGGGCGATCGACGCCCGAACGCTGCGTGTGCCGCGAGGGCGGCATAGCGCTCTGAATGGACTCGCGATATCGTTCCAATCGCTTGGGCAACGATCCGGCCGTGTCCAACTGTTCGACAATGGAATCGTCGCGATAGGGCGGTCCGCCGGTCAACATGCGGTACAAGATGGCTCCGGCGGCGTACACGTCCCATCCGCTGGACGGGGTGGATCCCAGATCGGCCTGTTCGGGGGCCATGTAGAACAGCGTCCCCAGCGCCGGCGTCTGATCGTGTGTCATCCGGCTTTGCCCAAAGTCGGCCAGGCGAGGCTCGTTGTCCTCTCCCAACAGGATGTTGGCCGGCTTCAGATCGCAATGCAGCACCCCCTTGCTGTGGCTGTGGTTGAGTCCCACGCAGATGCGGCGGAACAGATCGACCGCCTCGTCGATCGGCAGGGCCCCGCGGCGCTCCAACATTTCCTCCAGCGAACCACCGGTGACCAGTTCCATCACGTAAAACGGTGTGTCGGCATCCCATCCGACTTCCAGCACCTGGACCACGTGCCGGTCGGCCGACAGTTGGACCAGATTCTTGACTTCGTGGCTCAGGAGCGACCAGTTGACCCCGCCGCGGTGCAGGAAAAACTTCACGGCAACCGGACGGCCGGTGTTCAAGTCGCGGCCGACCCAAACTTGACCGAAAGCACCGCTACCGAGGAATCGTTCCAGGCGGTACCCGGGAACATCGGCAGGCGGCGTGGTCGCTTGCATCGACAGCTTTTTGCTGGTCGACTGAGCGTTTTCGGTTTGCTGCTGCGTCAGATCCTCGTTGTTCACTCCGTCGTCCTAACTCGCTACGCATTGCTCGTGTTCGCGACGCACTGCTCGTATTGGTCCCAATGCTTGATGGCATCATGTTACGGATCGCCTCGATCCGCGGCTCTCTGTTCCAAATTGTACCGCCACGCGGGCACCGCGACCGGTGCACCCGATGGAGCTTGACCGGGATTCGCCGGCTGGCGTTCATCACGGTGGTGGCGGCTGCCTCGGCCCAAGTCTTACCGGCCCAGCCGCCCCCGTCGACCTCGTCGGAACAGTCCTCGTCGGAACAGTCCTCGTCGGAACAGTCCTCGTCGGAACAGTCCTCGTCGGAACAGTCCTCGTCGGAACCGCCCTCGACGACGGAACCTACCTCGGCGACGGGCTCGGGCAACGTCCCCCCGCCGACCCCGGAACAGTTGGAATTGCTAAACGGTCGCGACGGCCGCGAGTTGCTGCTGAGAAACTTTCGCCCCAAGTCACAACTGGTCGTCGCCGAACACCCGCGACAAGCGGCGGCGATGCCCGTGGTGGATGTCCACACCCATCTGCATTATCGAATGCGGGACAGTGAGCAGGCATTGGACGATTTCGTGCAACTGATGGATCGCAACAACATTGCCGTGTGCGTCTCGCTGGACGGCAAGCTGGGTGACCAGCTGGACCACCACATGGAGTACCTGTGGTCCCGCCACCGCGACCGCTTCGCGGTGTTTGCCAACGTCAATTGGCGCGGCAACGCACCGATGGACGAACCGGCGTTGTGGCCGTGTCACCGCGAAGGTTTTGCCCAGCGGACGGCCGAAGCTCTGGAGCGGGCGGCCAAACGCGGGATCAGCGGGTTGAAACTGTTCAAGCGCTTCGGGCTGGGATACCGAAACCCCGACGGCACCCTGATCAAGATTGACGACCCGCGGTGGGACCCCATTTGGGAAAAGTGCGGTGAATTGGGGCTGCCGGTCATCATTCACACCGCCGACCCGGCCGCCTTCTTTGAACCGATCGATGAAACCAACGAACGTTGGGAAGAGCTCAGCCGTCATCCCGACTGGAGCTTCTATGGCGACGAGTTTCCGTCACGCGAGGAGTTGCTGGCCGCCCGAAATCGTGTCATCGCCAAGCATCCGAAGACCCGATTCATCGGCGCGCACATTGCTAACAGCGCCGAAGACCTGGAGACCGTTGGCCGGTGGCTGGATGAGTATCCCAATCTGTGGATCGAGCCGGCATCAAGAATCGGCGAACTGGGACGCCAACCGTTCACGGCGCGTGACTTTTTGATCCGTTACCAGGACCGTTTGTTGTTCGGCACCGACGGGCCTTGGCCCGAAACACGTCTGCGACTCTATTGGCGGTTCTTTGAAACCCGTGACGAATCGTTCCCCTACAGCGAGAAGGTTCCGCCGCCGCAGGGCTTGTGGCAAATCTACGGCGTCGATCTGCCGCCGGAAGTGCTGCGCAAGCTCTACCACGAAAACGCGGCCAAGTTGATTCCGGGCATCGCGCCCCGGCTGCGTGCCTGGCGGCAGACAGCTGCCGAATCGCAGCACTCCTCGGCCGGCGCCGTCCCCGCGTCAGCCAAACCGGACGCCACCGACCGCTGAACGCGTCGGGAATCGATTCGCCACTCCTATTCAAATCGCGCGTTCCGATTCGCCCCTTGCTTGAAGATCAATCGCATGAACGATGCTGCCGATCCCTCGGCGTTCCCCGACCCCACGTTCGCGATGCTGTGCTGCGCCCACGGCGCCGAAGGCGTGGTGAAAACGTCGATTGCCGACCAAGGTTGGCGGCTGGCGTTCTCACGACCGGGCTTCGTGACGGCAAAGCATGACGGCCCCGCCAAACTGCCTTCGGGAGTTTTCATCCGCACCGCCTCGCACTCGCTGGGCCATCTGAAAAACGCCGACGCAGCAGAACAGGTCCAGGGGCTCAAAGACCTGCTGGCAGAACGATTCCCAGCGGTGGTCCCGTTCGATCAGCTTCATGTTTGGCCGCGCGATCGAGTCCCGATCGGGAAATTCGATTTCGAACCCGGTATCGATGAAGTCTCCAAACTGGTCGCCGATCAAATTGATCAAGCGTTGGCCGGTCAATGGCTGCGCAGTGATGGCCCGAATCGCATCGCCGAGCCGGGTCAACGAATCCTGGATGTCGTGTTGGTCGACCCATCGGACTGGTTCGTCGGCTGGCACGAAGCGTCGACCTGGGCGACGCGTTGGCCGGGCGGCGTGCAGCCGATCGATCCGTTGCACGAACCGATCTCGCGGGCCTACTACAAGGCGGCCGAAGCGATCACCTGGAGCGGCTTCGAAATGGCACCCGGGGATCTGGCCGCGGAAATCGGCAGCGCCCCGGGCGGAGCCTGTGGGCGGTTGTTGGAGTTGGGATTGCGTGTGATCGGCATCGATCCTGCCGAGATGGACCCGCGAATTGCCCAGCACCCTCGATTCAAACATCTCCGTGCGCGGGCCGGCGACCTGCCCCGCAAAGAATTCCGCGGGGTTCAATGGCTGCTGGCCGATTCGAACGTCAAACCGGAAAAGACCCTCACGACCATCCACCACATCGTCAGCCACCGAGATTGCAGTGTGAAAGGCATGCTGTTGACGATGAAATTGGGCGACTATTCCGCCGCCGAAAAGATTCCCGAGTGGATCGATCGGATCCAGCAGTGGCATCCGATCGACGTCCAGGTCCGTCAATTGGCTCGCAACCGTTGCGAAGTTTGCCTGGCCATTCGGCTGCGTTGAGCGGGCGTCAGCAGGGCTCTGGCCGAAACTCGAACGTAGCCACGCTCACCAGAGCGTCGCATTTTCAACGTTCCCGCCGTCTGGCGACGGCGGCTACATCGAATTTGTGATGTCGAGCGGGTCGCGGCGCACCCAACCTGCAACGCGTTGCAGAGATGCACAGGCTACAGATGGACGGGCTACAGGTGGACTGGCAAAAAAAGTTTTTGTTCCGACGGCAGCTTTTCCATCGGCGGGTCGATCCACGCGGGTTGATTGCCGTCAGCGAGCGATTGTGAAACCGCCGATTTGAACTGCGGCACGATGCGGCCGAGCAATTCACGTTGGTCGTTGCCGGTCGCTTCGATGCCGGGAAGATTGGCCACCCGGCCTTTGAACTGCGCCCCCTCGCGCGAGACATACACCACGCACCGAAACGCGGGGACGGGGACGTCACCCGAATCGACAGGCAACGAACCGTTTGGAGAAAACTTGTCGTCCGGATTCAAGTCAGTCATGACGGCATACCGATGAGTTCAGCCCCGACCTGGGCGAAGAATTCGTCTGTTAAACTGGGGCGATGGCAAAAACCTTCCCGGAAAACACGCCGTAAGAAGTCAAAACGGGCGCGTTTCGCTCTACAATAGCGACCGGTTTTGTTTTAGCCCACCAATTCTACTTCCCCACCGCTCGGCGGACTGTGATCGAAATGGTTCGATCGCCTCCGGCCGGGACGAGACTGCCGAAAGGATCTTTCCGATGGAAAACCATCCAAGCCGACGTAATTTTCTGAAATCCACGACCGCAGCAGCGGCCGGTGCGACGCTGACCAGCACGATCGCCCGCACCGCCCACGCGGCAGGCGACGATGAAATCAAGTTCGCCCTGATCGGCTGTGGAGGCCGGGGACAAGGCGCTTCGCAAAACATTTTCAACACCAAGGGCAACACCAAACTGGTCGCGGTTGCCGACGCGTTTGACGGCAAGGCGTCTTCCGCGATCCAAAACCTGTCGCGTCGTAACGAAGGCAAGGTGGATGTGCCGGCCGATCGCAAGTTTGTCGGCTTGGACGCTTACAAGAAGATCATGGATGTCGACTGTGACCTGGTCATCATCGCGACTCCGCCCGGGTTCAAGCCGCAACAATTCGAAGCGGCGGTCAACGCTGGCAAGCACATCTTCATGGAAAAGCCCGTGGCATCGGATGCTCCCGGCGTGCGTCGCGTGCTGAAAAGTGTCGAAGAGTCGAAACAGAAAAACCTGATGGTCGGCATCGGTCTGCAACGGCGCCACGAAGCACAGTACCTGGAAACGGTCGGCCGCATTCATGACGGGGCCATCGGCGATTTGATCACGTTGCGGGTGTATTGGAACGGCGGCGGCATCTGGTACCGAAACCGCACTCCCGACCAGACCGAAATGGGCTTCCAGTGCAACAACTGGTACCACTTCAACTGGCTTTCCGGTGACCAGATCTGTGAACAACACATCCACAACCTGGACGTCGGTTGCTGGCTCAAGGGCGAATACCCGGTCGAGTGCAACGGCATGGGTGGACGCGGCCAGCGGCTTGACGGGGACGCCACCAAGAGCCAGATCTTCGACCACACGTTCTGTGAGTACACCTTCGCCGACGGCAGCAAGATGTACAGCCAGGGTCGTCACTTGAAGGGTGGTTGGAACCAGGTCGCCGAATACGCCCACGGCACCAAGGGCACCGCTGATGTCTCCGGCGCCCGGATCAACGCCAACGACTCCGAATGGAGCTTTGACCGGTCCAAACGCCAGCAAGGCCACCAGCAGGAGCAACACGACCTGATCGAAGCCCTGATGCGGGGCGAGATCTACAACGAAGGCGAATACGGCGCGCTTTCGACGTTCACCGCGATCCTGGGTCGCGAAGCCTGCTACAGCGGCAAGGTCATTCGCTGGGACGAATTGATGGAGAACGGAAAGAACCTGTCGCCCGGAATCGACGAGTACACGTTGCAAACGCCTCCCCCGGTCGTCCCCGGTCCCGATGGAAAGTACCCGGTTCCGGTTCCCGGCGAGTACGACCCGTTCGCGTAACGTGATCCAAACGCCTCTGACATGATTCGCAACGCCGCTCGTTCTCCGAAACGGGCGGCGTTGCTCGTTGATGGCGGACCGTCTTTCTGTCGGCCGACCGTCGACGTCGGACGGACGAAGGTTCGCGCGGCAGCGACCTACCGACCGATGTCGCCACCGGGACCGCCGTTCTGGCGGTTCTACTGCGAACGCGGTATCGCCGTTAGACTGTCGCCCCTTACCGCGCCCCATCCTTGAATCGACCTTCCATGATCCATCCCCGAAAAGTCCGTTACGGGTCTCTGGACAGCTATGTGATTGACCCCGCCGATGAGGGCTCGGCCCGAGCCGGGTCCGGTCGAGGTCTGGTGGTGCTGTGTCACGGATACGGGGCCCCCGGCACCGACATGATGGGGATCGTGGCTGAATGGGTGCAACTGCTCGGTGATGCCGCATCCCGATTCCGCTTCGTGTGCCCCATCGCGCCGCATTCATTGGCCGAATTGGGAATGCCGGATGGCCGCGCCTGGTGGCCACTGAACATGGCCCGACTGATGGAGGCAGTGCAGGCGCGACGATTCGACCAACTTCACCAGGAAACGCCGCCGGGCATCGATCAGGCCCGCGAGGCGTTGACGGAACTGATCAACGCTGCCCTGGGAGAAATGTCCGAAACGTCGGGCGGCCGGGAAGCCAAAACGCCGCTGGCCATCGGTGGTTTCTCGCAAGGTGCGATGCTGACGATGGATACGGCGCTCCGCGGTGAGATTCCGGCGCCGGATTACTTGATGCAGTTTTCCGGAACCGTCATCTGCCAAGCGAAATGGACGGCGGCGCTGAAGCGATTGGAACACACCCGCGTCTACCAGTCACATGGGACAATCGATCCCATCCTGCCCTACTCTTCGGCCGAACGCTTGCGTGACTTGTTGGGCGCCGCTGGGATCGACGCCGAATTCCATTCCTTTGAGGGACCGCACACGATCGACCTGGATTCCATTGTCGCAACCGCGCAGACCCTGCGGTCGCTCGCCTGAACACGCCCAGGCTGACAAGGTTCCCCGGGAACCGAGCTCGGACGTCCCATCGCCGCACTGAGTATGCTGACGCCGACGGCCCGGCTTGGCCCTGATCCTCCCACCCGACCAACCTGTTCTCCCGCAAGTGACCGCCGATGAATCACGTTGCCAGCCGACGCCCCGATCCAAGCGAATTTGAACTGCCCTATCACGGCGAACTGATCGGACGCGTGGAAGGCAGCTGCGCGGTGGAAGTTCTGCGAGGTCAATTGTTCTGGATCTGCGAACTGGCTAGCAGCCTGAGCACCGAGCAGGTCGACCGGGTTCACGCGCCCTATCGCTGGACCGTCCGACAGGTCTTCGAACATGTCGCCAACGCCGAGCGGATGTACGGCTATCGGATGATGTGCCTGGCCGATGGCAGCGGCCCCGATCTGCCGGCCTGGGACGAAAACGTTTCGGCGGACAGCCGTTTCGGGCTGGGCAACTTCTCGCATCTGGTGGCCGAACTCGGTGAGTTGCGAAAAGCGAACGTGGCCCTGCTGACACGTCTGACGCCGCATGCCTGGGACGCTACCGGAACCGTGGCCGGGAACCGAGCCACGGTTCGGACCTTGGCGTGGCTGGCGGCCGGCCACCTCCAGCATCACTTCGAAATCGTTGAAATGCGCTGTGGGGTCACTGCGACCCGCGGCCCGGTCATGATAGAGTGAGCCGTTCCCGGCCGGCTGGTTTGCCGAGCTGGACCGATTTGCCGTGGGGGGATGGCCGATTCGCTTCGGGTGCCCCGACCGGTCGGGCGACCGCGTGCAGGTCCCCCGCGTGCCAAGGTCCCCCTTTGGTCGCCAGACCGCCTTGCGTTCCGCCGGCTGTTGCAACGGCTGTCCTGATGTCTCGCTTTTCACCGGCACCGGTGTCAACGTCCTTTTGCCATTGAACCGTTTGCGATGTTTGTTGACCGCGTCCAAATCGAACTTCACGCCGGCCGCGGAGGCGACGGTTGTTTCAGCATGCGCCGCGAAAAGTACGTGCCCCGGGGTGGCCCCGATGGTGGCGACGGGGGGCACGGCGGCAGCTTGATCCTGGAAGCCAAGCTGGGCGTTAATTCGCTGGCCGCCTACGCTAACCGCAGGTTCTTTCACGCGCCCAAGGGGCAACCCGGTCAGGGATCGATGCGGCATGGTCGCAAGGGCAATGACCAGGTACTGTACGTTCCTCCCGGGACCACGGTGATCGACGCCGAACAGGGGTTCGTGATCAAGGACCTGAAGTCACACGGCGAGTCATTTGTCGTTGCCCGCGGCGGCAAGGGCGGCAAAGGCAACGCCCACTTCAAATCCAGCACCAACCAGGCACCGCGCGAGCACACCCGCGGCGAAGACGGCGAATCACGCTCCGTGATCCTGGAATTGAAATCGATCGCTGACGTGGGACTGGTCGGTAAACCGAACGCCGGCAAGAGCACCCTGCTCAGCCGGATCACCAGCGCCCGTCCGGAGATCGCCGATTATCCTTTCACGACCAAGCACCCCAACCTGGGAATCGTCGATCTGGACATGCAACGATCGTTCGTACTGGCCGACATTCCGGGACTGATTGAAGGGGCGAGCGACGGCGTCGGGTTGGGCCACGAATTCTTGCGACACATCGAACGCGCCGGCCTGCTGGTGCATCTGGTCGAACCCGAGCCGACCGATCAGACCGAGCCGGTAGCCAACTACCTGGCGATCCGCAGCGAACTGGCCCAGTACGATCAACAGCTTGCCGATCGCGATGAGATCATTGTGGTGACCAAGTGCGAACTGCCCGCGGCAACGCAGGTTGCCGAACGGCTTCACCAGGAAACCAACCGACCGGTTTACCTGATCAGCTCCATGACCGGCCAGGGTCTGGACGAGCTGAAAGAAGCGATCATGGATCAGGTGGATGAACGCCGACAAGCGTTGATCGATGCGGGCGAAGCCGTGCCGGAGCTTCGCGAAACACCGGCGCCCGAGCGAGGCAAAAAACGCAAGACGCCGCCGCACCTTGCCGGCCCGACGGCGCAACTGTCCAACGAGATGCAGGCCAAAGACTTTGAAGCCGAATCGCTCCCGCCAGACGCCTCTTCTCAAAGCGACGGGCGGCGAAAGCCGTGAGTGGGAAGCACACGATTGTCGCCGTCGATGTCGGCAACTCGGCTGCCAAGATCGCGATCGGACAGGAGCCGCCGAAGCCAGAGGTCGACGACATCACGGCGTTCTCCGGCGGGCCCGGCCAACGGCTGCGAACCATCTCGCTGGATCAAAGTGATTGGACGACGGGTGTCTGCCGCTGGGTCCGACAGCATGTCGCGGGCGATGATATCACCTGGTGGGTGTCCACCGTCAACCGCGCGGCCAGCCAACCGTTGCAGCGTTGCGTGGCTGAGCAATTCGCCAGCTTTCAATGGCACGCGATTGACCATCGGGCGATTCCGATGGAGATCGAGGTCGATTTCCCCGATCGCGTGGGCATCGATCGATTGATTGGAGCCTACGCGGCGTCGCTGCGCTTTCCGCGTCCGCTGGTCATCGTCGATGCCGGTTCGGCCGTGACCATCGATTGGGTTTCGGGCGGCCCCTCCGATGCGAGCACGTTTCATGGGGGGGCCATCCTGCCGGGCATCCGACTGCAGCTTGCCGCCTTGGCAAATGGCACCGAAGGCATCGAACCGACGTTCGGCAGCTCGTTCGGCAGCTCGATCGAAGGCGGTTCCCACGTCGCCGCCGACCGGCAGCCCAACATCGATGTACAGCCCAACATCGATGTTCTTGGGCCCGGCAAGAACACCCAACAAGCGATCCGGCGCGGGGTGATGGCCG
Organism: Roseiconus nitratireducens; assembly: GCF_008629675.1. Classification (GTDB taxonomy): domain Bacteria; phylum Planctomycetota; class Planctomycetia; order Pirellulales; family Pirellulaceae; genus Stieleria; species Stieleria nitratireducens. The sequence goes on from NZ_VWOX01000011.1 coordinate 100,526, forward strand.
GCATTTGCGGCGGAATTGAGCGTCTGGCCGTCGACTATGCCCGCACGAGTGTCAAAACGGACGCATCCGGACGAGTTCCGCAAATCGTGCTGACCGGCGGCGACGCTGCCGCCATTTCGGGGTTCTTGAGAGTCGAGCATGTGCTGCTTCCCGGACTGGTTTGCCGCGGCTTGTTCGACTTGGCGTGGCGAAAATGCCAAACGGGTTGCGGTGGGCTAGAATGACGGTGGCCCCCAATCGGCCATCCGTCGAGGCGCACCGTTCCATCAAGATGTCTGTCAACAAACTCTCCGACCTGCTTCCGATTCCCGACGACGTCGGCAGACCGCATCCCTACCAGGTGTTTGGGCTGTCAGCGGGCGAATCCGATTCCGCGAAGATCAACGCAGCGATTCAAATAGTCTACCAGCGTTTAAAAGCAGCCCGGTCGGAATGTCAGCCGGAGCTCTGGAAGCGGGCCGCAAAACTGGCTGAAGCTTCGCGAAAGTTGCTGGAAGATCCCCAACGAAAGCGCGAACTGGACGCGCGGTTCGGAATCGTTGCCGAGACGTCTGCGGGCAGCCCCCCCGCACCGGGCGAACCCGAAGATCCGTTGGCCGGGATCCTGCCTCCGACCAACCCGCTGGCTCGATCGGCGCCGAAGCCGTCCGCCGATTCCACGTCGCAAGCGCCCCAACGCTCGGTCGCCGCCGTGTTGGGGACTCCGCCGCTGGGCACGCCCCCGAGCGTGACGCCGTCCACGACTGCTCCATCAACTGGCGTTTCGTCCCAGGCCGCCCCGGCGCCGGCGGCTCATCAGGGTTCCGCCAACGTCCCCAGCTGGTCGGCGCCGCGACGGACCGTCGCCCGAAGTCGGCGCAAGAAGAAGTCCGGAATGTTTCTGTTCGGCTTCTTTGTCCTGGCGATGCTGGGAGCCGTGGTCGGCCTGTTCTGGTACCAGAGCCAAGGCGGCCAATTTGCGCTCAACGGCGAAGGCGGTCGCAGCGGCCGTGGCATCGTCGTCGCCGATCCTCCGCCGGTGCGCGACCGCGAGGTGGCCGCGACGACGCCGACCAAGCCACTGTCGGACGGCATTTTGAATGACGCTCCGACGACCGGAATGGCCGATCCCGAAGAACGGCCAGCCGAGGGCAGCGGGTTATCCGCCGTCGATCCGTTGCAAAACTCAACGGACGGTCCGAATGCCAACTCACCCGATTCCAATGATTTGTCGATGTTCCCGATGCCGGGCGACGGCCAAAACGATTCGACTGGCGAGAACAACCTTCCCCAAACGTTTCAGCCGACGGTTCCCGATTCGGATCCGTCGATGATGAACGATGCTCCGATGACCGATCCGGACGGGGCCGCCGGAATGGTTACCGGTACGCAACCGGAACCCTCCATGCCGGATTCCTCACAGCCGGCCCCGGCCGAAGTGCAAGCGAACCAGCAGGCCATTGCGGCGGTCGAGCAACTGATTCGGGAAGCCGATTGGTCGCGCATGAAAGCTGCGGCGGAATCTTTGGAAAAACGAGACCTGACGGCCGAACAAGCCAAACATGCTCGAGCTCTTTACGATATCGCCGACTTGGCTTTGTACTATCGCGGTGCCGTTCAACGTGGATTGCAGACACTGACCACGGGCAACACGTTTGATTTGGCTGAGGATTTCCCAGTGATCGTCACAGAAGTCACCGAGCAATCCCTTTCGATCCAATACGACCGCAAGAGCAAGACGTACATGATCGATGAGATGCCGCCGCGAATGTCGGAAGTCATCGCCGATTTCTCCGTGTCCCTTGATCAGCCCGATACAATCGCGGGCCGGGCACTCTATCGCCTGGTTCGTTCCGATACGCCGGAAGAGTATCGCGACGATGCCTTCCAGATGCTCACCACCGTCGACGGAAAACTTGAGACCGTCGACACGGAGATACTTCAGCAGGTCGCAAGAGACATTTTCTCGCAGTAGACACCGGACAACATGGACGACCATTCAGCCGACGGCTCGCTTCAGTCGGCAATTGCGACGCTGAACCAATTGATTGCGTTTCCGTCGGTCAGTTCCACCAGCAATGAAGCGATCACCGATTGGGTCGCCCGGCAGCTGACCGGATTGGGCTTCTCGGTGTCTCGAACCGGCTACACAGACGGCCGGGGCATCAGCAAGTGCAATCTGGTCGCCGTTCGCCACCCGGCGATGGATTCACCGCCGATGACGACGCCACCGGCCGTGAATCCTTCCGCAGGCGATGACCCTGACCTTGATTCGGTAACTGCGACCGGAGGGCTGGCCTATTTCTGCCACACCGACGTGGTGCCAGCCGACGAGTGGACCGGACCGGCTCCCCTGGCATCGAACGACGCTGCATGGACTGCGTCGATCGTTGCGACACCAGCCACTCCGGGAAATCCCGCGGCATTCCAGCCCGTCGTGCGCGACGATCGAGTTTACGGACGTGGCGCCTGCGACATGAAGGGCTCCCTGGCCGCGATGCTGACCGCCGTTGCCCGAATCAATCCGTCGCAACAAGTCGCACCCATCTGGATCGTCTGCACGGCGGATGAAGAGATCGGATTTGAGGGGGCGAAGCATGTCGCGCGGCATTGCCCCGCGTATCGCGAATTGGTTCAAGCCCAACCGATTTGCCTGATCGGCGAACCGACGGAATTGGACGTCGTGTATGCGCACAAAGGCATTTGTGGCTTCCGCATTCGCAGCCGCGGCCGCGCGGGCCACAGCGCCTACGACGACGGGCTGAATGCGAACGAACGGATGGTGCCGATGTTGAATCATCTGCTGGAACAGTGCCACCGCACCCGCAGCTCCATCGATCTGCAAGACACGCGGTTTGATCCGCCAACGTTGTCGTACAACTTTGGCGTCAGCGATCACAGCAACGTGATCAACATCACGCCGGAACACAGTGACGCCTGGGTCAGCTTGCGAACGATGCCCGGAATCAGCGGTTCGGATTTGGTTGCGGAAGCCCAACAAGAGGCGGAGAGATTGGGCCTGTCTTTTCACCCCATCGACGGCTGTGATCCATTGTGGACCGATCCGTCCGACGGAGACGTGAAGCAGTTGGTCGGTCTGGCCGGCACCACGGCGCGCACCGTGTGCTACGCCACCGATGGCGGCGTCCTCACCGAACTTCGGCGACGCATCGTGTTTGGTCCGGGCAGTATCCACCAGGCGCACACCACCGACGAATGGATCTCGTTGGATCAGTTGCGGCGTGGCATCCGTTGTTTCGAGCAGGCCGTGCGCACCTGGTGCGTGGCCAACGACTGAACCGCCCCCGACCGATCGCACCCGGCTGGCGATCAGGTTTCGTCGTCGGACTTAGCAGGTGCGACGTTGGCTGACTGGAGCGTTTCGACCCCCGAAAGCTCGATGGCACCGTCGACCACCAGCGTCGGAATCCCGCCTCGAATGGGATACAAACGAGCACCGTCTTGGGTGATCAATCCGGCGTCCAAGGAGTCGGTGACCAGCTGATCGGTCCGATCGCGCAAGCTTTTCGTGGCAATCAACTGGTTGAGAGTCGTGATCACCACGGGAGACGCCAGCTGCAGGGCCTGCCCATCGAGGGGGCACTGAATCAGACGGAGGATGGTGGGGTCAATCATATTTTTCGGCAGCTGCGATGTATTGTTCGAGTCGTCCGGTTGGATGACCGATGCTGGAACAGAGACGGGTGCCGATCAGGACGCGTCGGGACTCTCATCTTCTTTTCAGACGGAACCATCACGCCGTAAAGGACTGTCGTCGGCGGGGAGCATGATTATGAACGTCTACAAACTGCAAACGGTTCGGGCATCGGCACTGTGCTTTTTGCTTGCAGCCGGTTCGGCCGCCACGGGCTCGGCCCATGCCCAAAACGCCTCCGCGGATCTGCACACCGACCCCGCCACGGGGATCGTCTATCGCAAGATCCTCCGCAACGTGCAACGTCCCGTCGTCGATCAACGGATCGAGCGTCAGGAACAAACGGTGTACCGACCGGAGACCGTGGTCGAAACCAAACCGGAATTCCGCACATCCTACATCCCTGTCACCTCGATGAAATGGCGCCCCCAAGTGGAAGGGCGCTGGAACCTGTTTCGCCAGCCCACCGTGTCGTACCAGCAAATCCCGGAAACCCACTGGGAAGCACGTAGCGAAGTCGTCAATCGCACCACGACGCAAACGCGTTGGGTGCCCGAAAAGCGGACGGTCGAAGTGCCGCACAACGTGGTTCGCTACGAAAGCCAGCAACACGTCGACTATGAACCGATCGCACGCGTGATGCCGCACCCCAGCACCGGATCGTCCATCGATTCGTCCGTGGCCGCCCGCCTGCAACCGCTGGAATCGGGCACTCCGATCGCCTCCCTGAATCAAACTCAGGGACACACCGCGAGCGAACCGCCGATGCGAAATTCGAACCAAAGCGGGATGGCGACCAATGTGTTGATTCCGGCGGGACACCTCGGATCTCCGCTGACGCCTGGTGTCAGCGGCGTGGGCATCGCCACCGCCCCGCCCACTTCGACGTGGCGGTAGGCTTCGACGGCAAGCTCTCACGCGGATCAGCCGCGCGGATCTCAGACGCGCGGATCAGCCACGCAGTGCCGCCCGCCGAATCCTGGCGGAGCGGCATCGGATTCGCAAAGGCGTCGGCGTGCACGGGCCCGGCGTCCCGCGGGCTGAATCGGTGTTCGGGCTCAATCGCCGTTTGGCTCAATCGGCGTTCGGCGGCGGATCGGCGGACGTTTTCTCCCGGCGAGCTTGGATGAAGCTTCGCACGAACACGACCATCGCCACCAGGGTCGTCAGCAGCATCAAGCTGACACGGGCGATCGCGGCTCCATCGCCGCGGCCGATCGCACCTTTGAGCGGCATGATCAGGCCAAGCAAAATCAAGAGCGTGGCCAGGACCGCCACGTGCGCGACGGTCTTGTTCTTCTTGCGGACCCCGGGATTCAAGATCAACAGAATGCCACCGAACACCACCGGAATGAACGCGGTTTTGGAAGGCGTCTCGGAGGTCACATAGCCTGCCAGTCCGACCACGATCAAGACGAGGGCGTTCAGCAGGCTCACGTTCGCGGGCGTCATGGTGGGACTCGGTCAGCTGGGGAGGGCGGATGGATCGCGGTGGGGCCGTCGATGCGACCGTCGGGACACGTGCTTCCGTGATTCCAATCGATGCGGGCTCATTCCGGCACGTGGCTGGGCACCACCAGCACCGGGTGCGGGCTGCGGCGAATTCTATCCTGAACGAACCCTTGACCGTACCGGTCATCCACCTCCAACGGCAAAACCACCAGCATCTTGTCGCGATTCTGCAACGGGTTCGGCGGTGCGACCTCGCCAGCCTGCGGCCGCAGGTGATATGTCTTGCCCAATTCCGAAGCGGTCTTCGCCATCGTCCCGTGCAACGTTTGGTGTGTCTTGGTCATCGCTTCGGCGAAGGATGCCGAATCCAGTTTTGCGTCCGGTGAAAGCGCTTCGACAATCGATCGGATGTTCTCGTACTGCTCCTTTTCGACGACCAGATTCAGGGTGACCGTCGCGGATTCATCCGAAAGTCCAAAGGCCCAGGCCGCGGCCTTGTTTTCGACATCGCATTCCGCACCCACGACGACCGATACCAAGTGGGTGCACGCACCCAACGGCTGGTCGCTACGTCGGACCACCAACATCGGACAGGGACAGCGAGATAGCAGCACGTCGATCACGGTCCCGGCACTGCCCGTGCCGACCTTCTCGAAATCGCGGCCGAACGGACACGGCACGACCAACAAATCCACGGCGTGCGTTGCCAACGCGATCAGGATGGCTTCGTAGGCGTCGCCGTCGGCACGTTCGATTGGGCGGGATCCGGAAACGCGGTTGACGACCGGTGTGGTCAAGTCATCCAGGATTGCCGGGTCGTGTTGCAAACCGTCCTCGCCAACCCGATGGGCTTCGCGAGCGTCCAACAACAGCGTTTCCACGTTGAATCGTTCCCGAAGGGTGGCGGCGGTCTGAATCCCGGTTTCATCCTGGTCGGAACCGTCCAGCACCAACAGCACCCGAGAGGGCTGAATCGGCGTGAGGGCCGCCGAGGGACCGACCTGGGATTTTTCAAACATCCGCATCGATGCGTCGACTTCGCGGTCGAGTTCGTGGGACTCCGCTTCAGACATGACAAAGGGGACTAATCGCGAGGGAAAGCGGACAGAGAGCGAAGCCACCTGGCAACGGCACGGAGGACAGGTCGGCTCGGTCCTCCCGATTCTAACGTCGATGGGTCCTGCCCGCAGGAGGTCGCCTCCGCTGGATGCATCAACCTGTCTTTGCTCGCAACGAATCCTCTGTTCGCGACAAGCGGTTCGTGACAAGCTTGGACAGCGCCACTTTCAATCAAAATCACCGTGATTTGCGGTGCAATGAGCGGCAAGGCGCTGGCCGCCCGTTGAAGTGCAAAAAACCGTGGCCAGGCCCAAGCGGCTCACGCAAATTGGCGCTGCCCAGCGTGTCTGCATCGCGCCTGGTCTCCATCGGGACTCAGAAACTCGGGTGGACTTAGGGCTCAGGACGATTCGGCCTGGTTCAGTTGCTGCAGCTCTCGACTGGCCTGGTCGTAGTCCAGAACGGCCACCCGGACGGGCATCGGCAACGAGCGGATCTGTTCGTCCAGGTAGGGATCGGCCTGGTCGTGCGTGATACGTCGGTACCAATTCTTGCCCAAGCCGGCTTGGTCCTCTGGCATCAGGACACGTTGGAAGAATTGGGCAAACGCGTTCGAGTTCGATCCCGCACGGCCCCGCGCGTATTCGGCCAGCGTGCGGTCAAGTTGCGCCAGCTTCACCGCGATTGCGGCCGCCTCGGCATCGTGTTCCTGGTGCAAGGCGACGACAAAATCCGCGCCGGCAATCGGCTTCAGCTTGGCCGCGCCAAACAGCGGCTGTTCGCGTCCGTGCGCGACCACGCTGACGTCAACCAGCCCGCCCCGCCACGAGGGCGGCACGGCAACCGTCAGGCGGAAATGCTTTTGGCCTTCGAGCACTTGCTGGGAGGTCCAGCGAAGTTTGAAGTACACCCCGCGGCCACGATCGGTCGTTCCGGAGGCCACCACCGCTTGCATCGGAGGCTGGCGTTCGAACTGGGTGGAGTCGGAGTGGGTTTTCTTTTCATCGGCCCCCAGGTGGCCGCCGCCCAGCGGCGGATAAACCGCGTCGATCCCCATCTGAAACGCTTTGTTCTTTTCTTGCTTGTTGCTGATGGCGATCGGGCTGGCGAAATCCGATTGCAGCTCAGTCCTGGGCGCAAAGTCGACGATCGGAAGTCGATCGCGAAGACGACACCGCACCAGCAGGTGATCGATCGGTGGTCGCTCTCTCGGAGACCCCTCTCGCAAATCGACGACCAACGAAGAGAGCACCAAATCAAACGACACTTCGCGGCCGCCGTTTCCGCAGGTCGATTCGAACGCCGGGGCAACCGACGGTAAATCGAATTGGATGCGGGGCGTTTCCGCCATGGCGGACGGCCCGCTCCAACCGCAGGCCGTGATCATCAAAAACGCAAACGTCGTCGACCGCCAATGTAGATTCAGAATTGCCATGATGAACACACTCCAAGGATCGTTGCCAACGTCGTCGGAGTCATTCCAATGCAGCGAGAACCGGTCCCACCGGTCCCAAGCCCATCCGCCCGGTGGCATCCGCCTGGCCGGGTCTCGGGCACGTGCAGCCATCCGCTGCACGGTCAAGATTAGGCGGGCCGGGCAGCGACGACCATGGTCACTCGGCAAGGCCCATCGCGGAACGGCGTCCGGCAACCAGCAGCGATCGACCGCGTGACCGAAGCGTGAAACACGGGCAAAGCGACATCCGCTGATCCCATCGACGGTGATGTCGGCGGATCCGATCGTTCCGGTGCGTGAAACAATTCCGGCTAGCTGTGCATCCGAGCCAGCTCGCTTCCCTTGGCAATGATGTCCGCCTCGTCGCGCGACAGTTGGTCCAGCCGCGCGACGACAACGTCCCGCTCGGCATACTGCTCCGCCAGCTTGACGTAGGTGGTGTGGTGTCGGGCTTCGGATTCAAACAGACCGGCGTAAAAATCTGCCAGCCCGGGATCCCGATCCCGCACGTGTTCGGCGAGCCGGCGAAAGCGTTCGCAGCTCCGCGCTTCGATCAACGACGCGACCAGCAGTCGGTCGATCGCCCGCTCCGGCTCCGAGGGACGCACCAGGGCATTGAGTTCTCTTCCGTAGTGGCCGCTGGCCAACCGGCGAAAGGGGATGCCGCGTTGATCGAGCACGTCCAACACCAGATGGTAGTGCTCCAGTTCCTCCTGGATGATCCGAGTCATTTCGACGCACAGCGCTCGATTGTCCGTGTAGGAATTCATCAAGTTCATCGCGGTGGACGCGGCCTTCCGCTCGCAATGGGCGTGGTCGATCAAGACGTCGGCCAGATTCTGGTCGACTTGGGCGAGCCATCGATCGGTCGATTCGGATTGCAGGTGCAACATCGGCGGCGGCGAAACGTGAGGCAGACAAACAGGTGAACCGTTGCGTCAACACCGGACGCGCGGGATGGAGGCGGGCTTGCGGTGGACCGATGCCGGTCCGGCCCGCGTCAATCAGAAAACAACGCCTTGGCAAAGCTGTCGGCATCAAACTGGGCGATGTCTTCGATGCCTTCGCCCAGCCCGACGAACTTGACCGGCAACTTGAACTGCCGACGGATCGGCAGAATCACACCGCCCCGGGCCGAACCGTCCAATTTGGCCAAGATGATGCCGGTGCACCCGGCCACCTCGCTGAAGCCTTTCGCCTGGCTGAGCGCGTTCTGCCCAGCCGTCGCGTCGAGCACCAGCAAGACTTCGTGGGGCGCCCCGTCGATCTTCTTGCCGACCACGCGGCGGATCTTGTCCAGCTCCTGCATCAACTTTCCTTGCGTCTGCAATCGCCCGGCGGTGTCGATGATGGCCACATCGGCGCCGGTTTGAATGGCGCGATCGACCGTCTGGAACGCGACGCTGGCGGGGTCGGCCCCCTGCTTGCCGGTGACGATGTCGCAACCGATCCGCTGGGACCAGATCGTCAGCTGCTCCACCGCCGCGGCGCGGAACGTGTCCCCGGCACCCAGCACGACCTGGTTGCCGGCGGCGGTCAGGAAATGGGCCAGCTTGCCGATGGACGTCGTTTTCCCGCTGCCGTTGACTCCGACGACCAGGATCACGCTGGGCGATCCGGACAGGGCCAACGGTGCGGCGTCCTGCTTGAGCATCGCACGCGTCTGCTCGGTGATCGAATCGATCACTTCGTCCAATTGAACCTTGCGTCCCCGGAACCGCTTGGCCACGTCATCGCGAAGCTCCTCGGCAGGTCCGGCGCCCATGTCGGTCCGGATCAGCTTGGAAAACAACTCGTCCAGGAACGCTTCGTCGACCAGCCGACCTTCGCCCTTGAACAGGTCGCGGATATCGGTGTTCAGGGTCCGGCGGGTCTTCTCCAGTCCGCCACGAAACCGGTTGAGCAACCCACCCTTGGGGGCTGCGGCCGGCTGAGCGGATGCGGAATCGGCCGCCGGCTGAGTTCTCGGCGCAGCCTGCGGCTGGGTTTCTGGAGCAGCCTCCGGCTGGGTTTCTGGAGCAGCCTGCGGCTGGGTTTCCGCCGCGGGCGGTGGGGGGGAATCGGGCTGCCGCTGAGCCGCATCCTGGGCTTCTTTCGGGGCAGCGGATTGCTTTTTGGATCGCCAGAAGGCCATCGTTGATTTCTCGCTCAAACGTTCAAGATTCAAAACAATTAGCAAGTTTGCCGCAAAGACGCCAATTTAGGTACCGCCCTGCGGGGCGGTCCAGTTTTAACGGTTGCCGCGGCGTGAATCATCGCTGCATGTCCGCACCACGCAACAACCGGCAAAGTCAGCCCCATCCGGTGTCACGGAACATCTGGTCCACGTGGACTGTTGGCGGGTGGAGCCTGGTGAAATCACTCGAATTGAGCCGCGATTGCCGGCAACGCATCCCGATAACCCACCCTGACGACAGAGGCGACGCGTCAGAAGGCCAACTGCCGAGCCGAGCGCTTTCCGGTTTGTTCCTCCCGCCTGCGACTGCAGCGGGTAACGGACCGGACGGGCTTTTCGGTTCTGTGCTGGCCCGACCAATCGGGGTCTCAACGGCCCGCGCGTTTTGGTCGCGGGCGTGATTCGTTGTTGCCCTGCCTTTTTGAACCCAGAAAATGGAATTCGGGAGAATTTGAAGCGATGAAGCTTAGCAAGATTGCCATGCTGGCTGCGATTGCCTGCGCGTCCTACACGAGCAGCATGACCGCCAGCGCTAACGATACGATTGAATTGGTTTCGCACTGCGCGGCCGCTTGCGATTGCGGCGAGCCGGTCTGCGGATGCGAGCCCGTCGACGCCTGTGCAGACGCATGCGCCGACAACTGCGACGCCGGCGGATGCGGCCTGGGCGATTGCCTGGGCGGCGGATGCGACGGCGGATGTGACTCGGGCTGCGGATGCGGCCTGGGTGGATGCCTGGACGGCCTGTGCGGCGACTGCTGCCTGGGCGAGCAATGGTCGTTGTTCGACGGTTGCTGCCTGGACGACTGCGGCATCAGCGTCGGAGGTTGGTTGCAATACGGCTATGTCAGCAAAGCGAACAGCCTGTTCAACAGCTACGACCACGGCCAACTGAACCAAGCGTGGATCTACGCCGAACGGGCGATCGATACCTCTTGCGGCTTCGACATCGGTGGTCGCGTTGACTACATGTATGGTACCGACTCGCAGGACACCCAAGCGTTCGGCACCGACCCCCGCGGTTGGGACAACGGTTGGGACAACGGCGGAAACTACGGCCGTGCCATGCCGCAGTTGTACCTGGAAGCTGGATACGGAGACCTGTCGGTCAAAGCCGGACACTTCTACACCATCATCGGATGGGAAGTCGTGACCGCCCCCGACAACTTCTTCTACAGCCACGCCTACACGATGTACAACAGCGAGCCGTTTACCCACACGGGTATCCTGGCAACGTACAACGTCAGCGACAACGTGACGGTCTACGGTGGTTGGACCGAAGGTTGGGACAGCGGTTTTGACGACAACGGTGACAACTTCATCGGTGGTCTGTCGGTCGGCCTGAGCGACGCGTTGACCGTGACCTACGCAACCGTTGCCGGCCGCTTCGGGGAAGCCCGCTTCAACGGTGTCGAGAAGGGTTACATGCAGTCGATCGTTGCTGACCTGGCTGTCAGCGACAACCTGCAGTACATCTTCCAAACCGACTTCCTGGACACGGAAGATGCAGTGGGTGACACCGTGCGGAACACCTTCGACATCAACCAGTACCTGATCTACTCGTTCAACGATTGCTGGGCAGCCGGCGGACGCTTCGAGTGGTACAACCAGGAAGGCGTTTACAGCGCCAACGAAACCGACATCTACGCCCTGACGCTGGGTGTCAACTACAAGCCCCACGCCAACGTGATCGTGCGTCCGGAAGTCCGCTGGGACTGGGATGACGACCAAGTCGCGGGATTGGAAGACGGCGAAGATCAAACGACGTTCGCCGTCGACACGATCTTCCTGTTCTAGGAACGAATCGTTCGAAAACGAAGTTCGACCGAATGGCCGGCCATCACTCTGCTTGCGGAGTGGTGGCCGGCTTTTTTCGTGCAGCAGACTCCCCGCGACCGGCACCGCTTAACACCCGGTGTTAAGACAGGAAAAACAGGCAAAACGCGAAAATCCGTAAAGCTCAATTTCGTTCAGATGCCCTCCCGATACATGGGTTGAACGTTGGTGTAGCGGTTCACGATCGGTGCCTCGCCAGGCGGGCGATCACCCAGTCCGAATCGCACGACGCCGCATCGCCGAAGCCCTTTGGCTTGGCGAGCCGTCGACCGATCATGCTCAGCACAACCGAGAAGGAACGTCCCGCCGGGACGCTTAGGGAGACCCATGAAACGAAAACTTTTATTCAGCACCTTGGCGTTGCTGTGTTTCGGCACCACCGCAGTGGCCCAGGAGAACGCCCACGCGATCTACCAAGCCTCCAGCGACGCCGCGCCGCAAGTTGCCCAGGTCGGCCACTTCGGTGAGGTCGGCTGCGGGTGCGAAACGCCCTGCGACTGTGAAGTGACCGGCTGCGACACGGCCGACTATGGAGAGATCACCTGCGGCGCCGAAATGCCCTATGAGTGCAGCGACCCGACGTGTGACGGCGGTTGCGACGGTGGCTGTGGCAGCGGATGCGGGCTGCTGGGCGGCAGCCTGCTCGGCAAGGACCTGCTGGGCGGATGCTGTCTGGGCGATTGCGACTTGGGCGAGCCCTTCGCCCTGTTCGGCGAAAACTGCGGCTACTCGGCCGGCGGCTGGATCCAAATGGGTTACTTCAACAACGCGCTGCCGCTGTTCAACAGCCGCGCCGACGACCTCCAACTGCAGCAGGCTTGGCTGTGGGCGGAGAAATCCATCGACACGTCCAACGGCTTCGATGTCGGCGGTCGGATCGACTACATCTACGGTACCGACAGCCAGGACACCCAGGCGTTCGGCATCCCGAACGGTCACTGGGACGAAGACTGGGACAACGGGCCCGACTACGGCAACGCCCTGCCACAGGTGTACATGGAAGCCGGTTACGGAGACCTGTCGGTCAAGGTCGGTCACTTTTACACCATCATCGGATGGGAAGTCGTGAGCGCCCCCGACAACTTCTTCTACAGCCACGCCTACACGATGTACAACAGCGAGCCCTTCACCCACACCGGTGCCCTGGCAACGCTGGCCGTTTCGGAAGACATTGAGGTCTACGGCGGATACGTCTTGGGCTGGGACAGCGGCTTTGAAGACAACGGCGACGCCTTCCTGGGCGGAATCTCGCTGTCGGTCTGCGAAGACGTCAACCTGATCTACGCCACGGTCGCCGGCCGATTCTCCGACGTCACCGGCGGGACGCACGAGCGAGGCTACATGCACTCGATCGTGGCCGACGTCTCGGTCACCGAGAAGCTTCAGTACATCTTCCAAACGGACTACCTGGACACCCAGGACCAGTTCAACGATGGCGTTCGCAACACGTTCGACATCAACCAATACCTGATCTACTCGCTGAACGATTGCCTGGCGATGGGAGGTCGCTTCGAGTGGTACAACCAGGAAGGCGTCTACACCAACTACGGCGATGAAACCGACATCTACGCCCTGACCTTGGGTGTGAACGTCAAGCCGCACGCCAACGTGCTCGTCCGCCCCGAAATCCGTTGGGATTGGGACGACGACGGCTCGGCCGGACTGGAGAAAGGTGACGACCAAACCACCTTCGGCATCGACACCATCTTCCTGTTCTAGACGGTTTCCCCCCAGTTCAAGCCCGCCGCCCGCGACCGGATCAGGCCGGGGCGGATCGGGGCGGGCAGACGACAAACGTCGCGATAGCGATTCCCGCGAAGGCCGCGTTCACCCCATCGGTGGACGCGGCTTTTTTCGTTTCCGCGGCCGGTTTGGGCGGTCGATGCAGCGAATGCCCCCAATAGGCCCCGCTTGGGTCCTCCATCGCTCCCTTGAGCCCCGTTTCGCCCTGACGAGTGCCCGGATCGCAGGCAGGTTCGCGTCCTAGCCGGGCAACCTTAAATCCGGAAAACCCCTCGTGGGAGCCGATGGACCCTCGGCATCTCGCAAGCACGACCGCGTTGCCTAAACAGCGCGCACACCGATGCAAACCATTTAGGCAAAAATCCGAGATTCCGGCGGGCGAACTCAACGCCGGATCCGCAACCAATCTTTTTTCTTTTTTCTAAACCTCGATCTCGCTTGCAGTTACACGCCGGCAAACCGCTGCAACCGGGTCATTGGTCCGCGGTGTGCCTCTCCGCACTCCCGATCGAGCGGACGATCTGATTCCTCGAATACCCACTCAACCTAACGATGGATGGCCCGGGCAGGAGTAGGTAGGAAGCGGATAGGAACTGTTTGCTTGGAGAGGTGCCATGCGAGGCCGGATGGATTGATGCATGGCTACCCGACCGCGTCCGGATCGGATGATTCGGGCGTTGGATTATCGCCGCCCCGATTGTTGAGGGGTCGGCGGGACGTCATTCCGTTCTACCACACGAGAGAAGAAAGTATGTCTCAACTTCGTAAGTGGCGTGTGCCACTCGCACTGCTCGCCATTGCGGGCATCGGCCTTGGGGCAGGCTGCCCTGAAGCCTTCGCCCAAGAAGGGGATGTGTACAGCGCATCGGAGAATGCCTACACGATCAACACCCTGTTCATGTTCATCTGCGCGGTCCTCGTGATCTTCATGCAGGCCGGATTTGCGATGGTCGAAGTCGGCCTGAACTCGGCCAAGAACACCGTCAACATTCTCGCCAAGAATGTTATGGACATCTCGGTCGGCGTGCTGCTGTTCCTGCTGATCGGTTTTGCCCTGATGTATCCGGGCGACGGTTGGCTGATCGACGGTTACCTGGGAACGCCCAAAGCATTCGTGACGCGGGACGCGACCGACGGCGAGCTGGGCGATTACAGTGCCTCGGCTGACTTCCTGTTCCAGGTCGCTTTCGCCGCCACCGCCGCCACGATCGTCTCGGGTGCGGTTGCCGGCCGAATGAAATTCGGTGCCTACCTGGTCTACAGCGCCATCCTGACCGGCTTGATCTATCCGATCAGCGGTGCTTGGAAGTGGGGCGGCGGATTCCTGGACGCCATGGGATTCCAGGACTTTGCCGGTTCCGTGGTGGTTCACGCGGTGGGCGGCTTTGCGGGCCTGGCCGGTGCGATCGCCTTGGGGCCGCGGATCGGCAGGTACACCGCCGACGGAAAGAGCGTGCCGCTTCCCGGACACAACATTGCTTTCGCGGCCCTTGGAGTCTTCATCCTGTGGGTGGGATGGTACGGGTTTAACCCCGGCAGCCAACTGACCTACGCCGGTGCCGCCAATGCGGAAGCGACGACCTACATCGCCCTGACGACCACGATTGCAGCTGCGTCGGGAGCCATCATCGCTCTGATCGTCGGCTGGGCCCTGTTCAGCAAGCCCGACTTGACCATGGCGCTCAACGGCGTCCTGGGCGGTCTGGTTGCGATCACAGCCAACTGCGACCGCGTCGCGGAATGGGAATCGATCGTGATCGGCGGCGTCGGTGGTGCCCTGGTGGTGCTCGGCATCGTCATGTTGGACAAGTTGAAAATCGATGACCCCGTCGGTGCCTGGCCGGTGCACGGCCTGTGCGGCGTGTGGGGTGGTCTGGCCACGGGCATCTTCGGCGATCTGCCGGACGGCGTCGAAAGCGTGGGTGCCTTCATCGGCGTCCAAGCGATCGCGACCGTGATCATCTGTGCCTGGGCGTTCATCACCATGGCAGTCGTGTTCTTCGCTCTGAAGGCCATGGGCATGCTGCGGGTGTCACCCGAAGAAGAGCAAGCCGGATTGGATGTTTCCGAGCACGGCATGCAAGCCTACCCGTCCGACGCGTTGGCCGGGGGTGCTGTCAACTAACTGCGGATCGCGACGAGCTCGGCGGGGCTCGTCATCCAGCGATCGACTTGATCTACCTACCGCTGTCCTGTCGCCAATCGGGCTCGTCCCGGTTGGCGGCAGGACAACCGAACCAACCTTCGCGGCCCGGCATGGTGTGTGCCGGCCGCGAAACCAAGCTTCGACGGACGGAGTCGTCGAATGATCCATGTGAGAACTTCTCGGCTCTTGCCTGGGCCAGAAGGTGCCCTGCTCGGATGAGTGTCCGCCTCGCTCGTCCGAGTTAGGGCTTTCTCACATGATCGCTGCGGCCCGTCGAACGGGTGACACGGTTCGGATCGGTTCCCTCACCGCGGTCGGTTTTCTGAAAGACATCAAAGTCGGTGCCCGTCCCGGGTACCGGCTTTGTTTGCTTCTGGCGTCTGGGGTAGTCTATGCGGACCAGAAGAAGCCGCAGTCGTTTTCGGATTTTGCCAACGTGAAACTGATCATCGCCATCATCCAGCCCTCCAAACTCGAAGCGGTCAAGGAAGCACTGACCGAAGTGGATGTCCATCGATTGACCGTCCTGGACTGCCAGGGTTTCGGCCGTCAAAAAGGCCAGACGGGGACCTACCGCGGCACCGAATTCAGCGTCAATCTGCTCCGCAAGGTCCAGCTGCAGATCGCCGTCAACGAAGAGTTCGTGCGGCCGACCATCGAAGCGATTTTGGCGGGAGGTCGCAGCGGCGACGCCGGAGAAATCGGCGACGGAAAGATTTTCGTGCTGCCGATGGACGATTGCATCCGGATCCGCACCGGCGAGCGCGGCAGCGAAGCGATTTGAGGCGGCGAATCGGTTGGTGGGCCGTTCGCGTCGTCACGCACAGCAAGATCGGGCGGTGAATGTCATCCGTCGCCCCACTCTCGCACGTCGGACTCGAACCGTGGTCACGCGCACCGGGGCTTTCGGCCGTCTGGCGACGGCAGCTCCTGCGAAGCGTCAGAACGGCGCGTCTTCCTCTCCCGCTTCGCTGAAGGCTTCGTTGGCGTCGGTCACCCGCTCGCTCATCGCGTCGGCCGGGTTGGCGTTGCCGGTGATCTTGAACGACATCGCCTCGACGTTCACAAAGAACCGCACTTCGCTGTTGGCGTCTTTCTGCCATCGGCGGCCGTTCAGGCGGTAGGTGACCTCAACCTCGTCGCCCTCATTGAGTTCATCCACGGTGTCGCACATGTCACGCGTGAATTCCACCGGCACGAAATTGGTGAAGCTGCCTTTGTCCTGCTCCAACACCACCAGGCGTTTTCGAAACCCTTTGCTGCCATACGTTTTTGTTTCTTCGATCAAATGGACAACGCCGGTGACGGACGGATCGCTCATCGCAGACTCTCAGACTCTCTCAGACAATTCGGAACACCGGGCGCGGGCGGGATTGCCTGCCACGGGCCGGTGGGTGGATGCAGAAGCGTCGATTGTAGCGGTTCCGCCCCAATCGTGAGAGGCTGCGTTTGGATTGCCGGAGGTTGGATGCGGGTCAGCCATCCCCCTCAACCGGCACGGACTCTGGAATCGGCCGGCCCGCGCAGTCATACTGCCGCCCAGAAATCTCTTGGCTTGCCACCCTCCATCCCCTCCCCCCGGAGCCCCCCGATGCGTCGATATTTGACCTTGGCCCTGTTTTCACTGCTGGCCTTTCCCGCCGTTGCCGAAGAACCCGTCCAAACCGCGCCGCCAGAACAGGACGGGATGGAGGTGCTGTTCAACGGCGAGAATTTGGACGGCTGGGATGGAGACCCGCGTCTGTGGTCGGTACGCGACGGGGTCATCCACGGCGAAACGACGCCCGATCAAGCCGCCAAAGGCAACACCTTCCTGATCTGGAAGGACCCCGTCGATGATTTCGAACTTCGACTGTCGTTCCGCTGCAACGCCACCAACAACTCCGGAGTTCAATACCGGTCGCAACGTGTCACCGAGGGCAAGCGGGCCACCAACGATTGGGTCTTGCGTGGCTACCAGCACGAGATTCGCAACGAAGAAAACTTTCCGAACGTCCCGTGTTTCATTTACGACGAGAAAGGAACGCGAGGTCGTATCTGCATGGTGGGCGAGAAAGCCGTGTGGACCGAAGACGGTAAGCAGGTGATTGGCGAGCCCTTGATCAATCAAGAAGAGTTCAAGGACTTGATGAAAGTCGACGATTGGAACGACATCGTGATCGTTGCCAAAGGCAACCACATCCGACATTACCTCAACGGCCGACTGGTCTTGGACTTCACCGACAAGCACCCCACCAAGGCGCTGACCGACGGCGTGATCGGCTTGCAATTGCATGCCGGCAAACCGATGTGGACCGAATTCAAGAACATCCGCGTGCGAAGCCTGTAACCGCGAAGCCTGCCGACCTGGCACAACGCCGCGTTTGGGGCGCCGCTTTCGGCGGGCCCGCCGGCGTCCGGTTCACGCAACATTTCAAACCGCCTGGGCGGGTTCCGCGATCGACGGAATCCGCCCACTTCTTTTCCGGGCCGACTCTTCCCGCCCCGCCGCTGACCGGCGCGAACCGCAGGGCTTGGTTTGCAACGATTCTGGTTTGCAAAGATTTCATGAAGCCCAGGTTCACGTTCCGTGCAGATCGCCACGGCCGACGCGTCAGCGACGACGTTTCACCGGGCAACATGAAGCCGAGCCGGGCGCGTTTGCGAAGGAAGCATGAAGACTGAACAGAACACGCTCGTTTGCGATTGCGGATCAGCGAACGGCCGATTGAATGACGCCTGTTGAAGCAATCGAGTCCACGAGGCGAATGCTCAGCAAGACGTTTTCGGTGTCATTCCGAGCGGTCTGTCGAACGAATCCAAATTCACAGACACCACATCTTCGCTGCATCAAGGCTTCGTGACCATTCGATTCAATGCGAGCGTTGCGACGGGTGTCGCCGCGAATGATCGCGGCCTTCCGTCACGCGTGAGCTCCTGAAACGGAGTGGTCTCCGGCGCGGTGCCGGATTCCACCGAAAGAGCATCGGTGCCGACGTGCACCATGTGAATTTTTTGGAGTTGTTGAGGGAGAAGGTGGCCAGCAGGCGCAGGCAAATGAGTTTCGCAACGAGCAAACCATCGCTCGCCGTCGCGAACCCACTGACCACACATCTCGAACGTTTTCCCGATGTCGGCAGGATCGAGTTTTTCCTCCGACTCAATCCCAACAAGGAATTTGAAATGTCGCGTATGCGAAAGTCAGGTTTCACCCTGATTGAACTCCTGGTGGTTATCGCCATCATTTCTCTGCTGGCCGCTTTGGCGTTGCCGGCTCTGACGAAGGCTCGCGAAGCCGCACGACGGACGCAGTGCTCGAGCAACTTGCGTCAGTTCGGCATCGGCATGTACACGCTGGAAGAGCGTGACCCGCTGGGCCGCCTGTGCACCGGAGCGTCCGACTTCGAGCGTGATGGTGACATGGACAGCTACGGTTGGGTCGCCGACCTTGTCAACAGCGGAGCCGCCGTTCCCGGCGACATGCTGTGCCCGAGCAACCCCTCGAAGGCACTCGAGAAGCTGAACGACTTGCTCGGAATCTCGACTTCGGGCAACGCCGCAACGATCGGTCCGTCAGCCGGCAACACGCTGGCTCGGATGCGTGAAGGCGCGGGTGCCGTCCTGATCGACAGCGCTGGTGCTGCGGGCACGTTCCCCTGGACCAACAACCAGAGCAACGTCGTTTACAACACCCGACCGGAATACGTCGGTGCGTTCTACGTCGACCAAGGTTACATGACCAACTACGCAGCCGGATACTTCCTGGTCCGCGTGGCTCCGATCGTCGACTTTGACGCCACCAACGGCAACATCACCTCGTCGGCTGGCGGAAAGTTCAAAGAGCGTCAAGACACGACCGGCCCGCTGCTGGGCTCGCTGGTCGACCGCAGCCGCATCGCATCGAGCAACATCCCGTTGCTCGGCGACGCGGGCCCCGGCGATGTGGACGAAGCCATCCTGGGTGCTGACGTCCCGAACACCAAGGAAGAGCTCCCCCGCGGGATGCTGCTGGCCGAAGCGTTCAACGACGGACCGGCCTACCTGAACACGTCGAACAACCGCTTGGTCCTGTTGGACGCCGGCGTTTCGATGGTTGCCGAAATCAACTGCGAACGCGGCCAACCGTCGACGATCAACTGTGCAGCGCCCGTCGCTTCTTCGGTTCTTGCTGCCGGTGATCCGGGTGGAACGTACCTGCAAGACACCCGTGACTGGTTCGCCATCCACTCCGGCGCCGCCAACATCCTGATGGGTGACGGATCGGTGCAATTGTTCTACGACGAAAACGGCGACGGGTACTTCAACCCCGGCTTCCCGCTTCCGGACAATTTGGCTGACTACTCGGGCGTTGGTTACTCCGACAGCACCGTCGAGATGCAACCGGCTGAAATGTTCAGCGGAATCTTCCTGGACGAATCTTCGTTCAAGGGTCAGTTCGAAGAGAACTGATCACGCGAACGTTGTTTCGACATCGATATCGAGGACCCCTGCGGCTCGTTTGCGGCCGCGGGGGTTTCTCGCGTTGAATTTTGGTCACTTTTTGCCGTCGTCCATTCGTTGATATGAATCCCTTCACAAGGCGTCTCCTGGTTTTCGGTCTTTTCATTCTGGGCTTCGCGTCGATCGCCCTGGCTCTCTCTCAAACGGTCAATTACAAGCCCTGGGGTGTGCCCGACAACCGGCGAGAAGAATACGAACAAAAGGTTGCGGAACTCGACCGCGCGGCCGCCGTGCGGGAGGCGATCGCAGGCCAGCCCAAAGCGATCGCGTCGGTCGCAAACCCCTTTCGTGATTTCGGCTGGGTCGACACCGGACAGACTT
The DNA here is from genome assembly GCF_008629675.1 of Roseiconus nitratireducens. Taxonomy (GTDB): domain Bacteria; phylum Planctomycetota; class Planctomycetia; order Pirellulales; family Pirellulaceae; genus Stieleria; species Stieleria nitratireducens. The sequence goes on from NZ_VWOX01000011.1 coordinate 120,828, forward strand.
ACTCCCATGCGTTTGAGATCCGTAACGACGGCGACGCCGAACTGACGCTTCAGCTTGGCGAAACCAGTTGCGAATGCCTGGACGCGGAACTGGAGTCCACGACATTATCGCCCGGTCAAGAAACGCGCTGCCTGGTCCGCTACACGGCGCGGCCGGACGATGCCGAACGCCGTGAAGGCCTGTACGAACCGCAAACCGCGACCGTCACCGTCCTGAGCAACGATCCGCAGCGACCAAGGCTCAACCTGCAAACTCGGGGGCAGCTGACAAGCTCGCTGGTTTTGCCCGACGGGTTTGATTTCGGGAGCACCGACCTGGGCAAGCCGGCGGAAGTTCAGTTCTTGGTTTACAGCCAGCAGTGGGAGAGCTTCGAATTGCTGGACATTCGCAGCGACCAGCTCCGGATCCAATGGTCAGCAGATCCCGTCGACCTGACGCTGGACGAATTGAACGGCAAACAGGCAACATCCGCTCAGCGCGTCACGCTCTCGGCCGAAGCGAAAGACTACGGCGCCTTCACGGGGCAGTTGACGTTCGAAATCGCGGCGAAATCCGCGGGGCAACCACCGGCGCGACACCTGGTCGATTTTTCGGGTCGCGTCCGTCCGCCGGTCGGCTTTTACGGGCCGAACATCGATAGCCGCTATGGTCTGGACATCGGCACGCTGGAGAGTGGAAAGCAACACGACTTCTTCGTCACCGTGCGATCTCGCGCCGATCACCAGCGCAAGCTCGCGGTGCTGGACGTGGAGCCCGGCGTCCTGCAGGCCGCATTGGAGCCGCTGCAGACCGAAGGCGTCTATCGCTTGCGGGTCACCGTTCCGCCCGATTGCCCGGACACCCAATTCAATTTGGATCAGAAGCGAGGCTTCGTGCAGGTCGGCGACCCGGATTTCCCCTCGTACTCCAACTGGCTGCCGCTGTACGGCGTCGTCGCGGGGGCCGCCAAGCAGTCAAACCGGCCACAGTGAATTCACATCGCTGCCGGCCATCCCGAATCTGATTTGCAATTCATTCGACAAGTCTCCATGACCAATCCTTCCCAAGTCGACGCCCTTCCGACTTCTCCATCCGCTGCGGCGATCTCCTGCGGCGCCTGCGGACAATCGAATCCGCCGGCTGGCCAGTTCTGTGCCAAGTGTGGCCACACGCTGTACGAGCCCTGCGGCGGATGCACCAAACCGGTGCTGCTGTCGCAGGCATTCTGCGGCAACTGTGGACGCGACCTCGCCGTAGAATTGAAGAAGACGCGTCAACGTTTCGAAGCCAATCTGGCCGACGCCATTGCCGCGGCGAAGGAGCGAGACTTCGACCGCGCGGAGTCCCTACTGGCCTTGGTCATCGGCCAGAAAGACTATCGATACAGCGACCTGATTTCCAACGCCAAGCTGGCGCGAGAGAAAATCAAATCGATTGCGTCGCAGGAAGTTTCCAATGCCGGCACGACGATCGAGCAAGCCGAACAGGCGCACCGAGAAGGCAACCCCGGCCGCGTCATTGAGTTGTTATCGCCGCTTCCGCGAAAGCTGCTGACCGAGCGGGCGTGCGAGATTCTGGAACAATCGCAAACGTTGGTCGAACAAGTTGTCTCCGGTGAAAAGCAACTGCAATCGGCGATCGAGAAACGCGATTGGGAATCCGCCGGAGGACTACTCGACCACTTGGTGGAATTGCAACCGGACAACGCGACTTACAACCGTTTGGCGGCCAAGGTGGGCCAGAAGCTGCTGAGTAAGACCGCCAAGCTTCGAGACGGCCACCGCTACAGTGCCGCCCGACGAATGCTGGACGCCGTTCCGACGGGGGCTCGCGGAGAAGACTTCGAACAACTTCGCAAAACGGTGGACCGGCTGGCTTGGCTCAGCACCCAGTTCTCCGGGGAGCCGTTTGTCACTCCCACGCTGGGACGAATCGCCAAGAAGTGGTCCGAAGAGGCACCCGCCGACAGCGAAGCCGCGTCGACGATGCAACGCATCGGCAAACTGATCAAGCAACCGCGCGCCTCGACGCGTGACATTTACGTCCCCTGGCAGGCGGCTCGCCGAAGCTGGTTGGGCGGACCGCTGGGCTTCCTCGCGTTTCCGTCCTGCGTGGACCGAAAGGATGATGCGGCGTTTCGATCCGCGCCCGGCCAATTGAACGTTGCGATCGGACTCGCGTTGCAAGGATTGGGTCGGGGTCGCATCGGCGATGACTTCAAACCCAAGAAAGGACTGCTCACCCGTTTGGGACGCAAGAAATCGACCGTCGCCTGGGGTGTCGACATCGGCTCTCAGGGGCTGCGTGCGGTGCGATTGCAGACCGGTGCCGACGGCAAACCCTTCGTGGCGGACTCGCACCTGGAAGTGTTTGAGCGACCGATCACGCGAGTCGTTGATGAAGCGACCGCGGACCAAACGATTCGTTCGGCCGTCGAAGCGTTTTTGGAGGAGAAAGACGTTGAAGACGCCCCCGTGTGGGTCAGCTTTCCGGCACGCGAATTGGTTTCTCGATTTGTGCAGTTGCCGCCGGTCGTCGACAAACAGGCGAAGCTGCTGTTTCAAAAGGAAGTCGAATCCAGAATCCCGCTGCCGCTGGACGAGGTGGCTGACGTGCGGTGGATCGCCGAAATGCCCGATGAAGACACGACCATCCTGGGTCGGCCCGCATTTGTCTCCGCCGCCAAGAAGACCTTCGTCAGTCGGTACTTGGACAATTTGGAACAGGCGGGCCTGAAGGTCGACGGGTTGCAGGCGACTCCCATCGCCTTGCTGAACTTTTCCACGGTCGAATTCGAAGACGAATTTCGGCCCGATGTCGATCAAGAACAGGACCGCGAGGCTCCCAACGAACTTCCCGCCGTTGCCGTCATCGATTGCGGCGCGGAAACGACGACCACTCTGATCGTCTCGGCCGAATCGTGCTGGTTCTGGTCCTTTGAATCCGGCGGCGATGATTTCACGCGTTTGCTCAGTCGCGCAACCAAGAAGACGCATGGCGAAGCGGATCAGTTGAAACGAAATCCGGCGCTGCTGTCCGATCCCGCATCCGACTATGCCCCCGTGGTCAAACGGATGGAGGAACTGCGGGGGCGTTTGAGCAAGATCGTCGCCGATTTCAAACGCGAGAACGACTCATTGAGAATCGATCATACCTGGTGTTGCGGCGGTGGCGCCCGCACGCACGGGTGGATGAAACATGTCATTGCAAATCAATAGCACCATCAAACCAACCACCCTTCGCTTGATGTTCCGTTGTATGAAATCTCTCCGGTATCGCGTCGCACGGCTGGCCGCCTGTTTGTCCTTGTTCGGGTTGCTGTCGCTGGCGACCGGTTGCGGTGAAAGCCGCCAAGACCTGTTCATGAAGCACGCCATGCGTGATCGCGGTGACACGTCCGAACCGGACGAATCCTCCGCCGAAGAACCCGCCGCGGCGGCGCCGGCGGAAACGGCGGCGGCCCCGCCGGAGCAGGTCGCGTCCTCGCAGCAGGTCACCCAAACGGCCGCAAAGTCAACACCGGCCGAAGCGCCCGTGGTCCCGGAACCGGCCGCCCCTGAGGTCGTGGAAGAGATCGGCATCCCCCCGATTGACGAGCGGCAGCCCGAAGAGCCGCTCAGTGATCCGGAACGCCGAAAGCGGTCCTATGACAATCTGTTGAAAATCAACGAGGCGATCCTCACGTACCTGCAGCAAAACGGTCACTACCCGCGTGCCTACCAGACCACCGCCGGCAACGTGCCGACGCTTTCCTGGCGCGTGGAATTGCTTCCCTACCTGGGGTACGAATCGCTGTACAAGCGATTCGACAAAACGCGGGCCTGGAACATGCCGCCCAACAAGGACCTGTTGCAATTCATTCCCGACGAATATGTCTCGCCGGAGCGTTTCGACACCAAGACCAATTACCTGCTCCCGATCGACTCGGCATTCATTTTCGGCGAGAACCGCGCCATTCGACCTTCGATGATCGACGACGGGGCGGCCAACACGATCATGCTGGTGGAGGTCAACGATCAGTTCGCGGTCAATTGGACCGAACCGAAAGATTTTGATCCGCAGAACCCGATGCAGATGAGCCCCTACCTGGGCGGGCTCCGTTCGGACGGCACCTTTGCCCTGTGGGCAAGTGGTTTCCCGGTTCTGTTGGAGTCGGGGCTTTCGGACCAGCAGTTGTTCCGGGCGATGAGTTACAACCTCAGTGATGCCATGCAGGCGAGCGACATTCACCGGCCGATCGCGGTCCAAGAAGCGGAAGCTGACCCGGTCATCCAAGCTTCGCTGCCGGATCAATTGGGCGACGAGCAAGATCCCGAATCGGCGCTGTTGGCCGGCGTGGAGGTGCCACCTGGCATCGAAGAGCAACAAATTGAACGCGAGCCGATGCCGTCACCGATCGCCTTGACCGCGGCCCAAGACAAACTGCGCGGCATCTTCTTGCAGGACCTGCAGGATGCCGACAGCGAGGAAGACAAAGCGAAACTGGCGGCCGAGTTTCTGAAAAAGTCCGCCGACATGGATTCCGACCCGGCCGGTGCCTTCGCCCTGCAGCGTGCCGCGCTGCGGTTGGCCGTGGACGCCGGTGATGCCCGCGTGCTGATCCAGGCGATCGATCAACGTGTCGCCCGCTTCGAAGTCAACTCGTTTCGCGAAAACCTGAAATGGATCCAGGAATACGGTGAAGCCACCGCCAGTCGGGACAGCACGTCGGTCAAAGCCGACAAACTGTTGCAGCGGTCGATTCCCGTGATCTACGCCGGGATCCGCGAAAATGAATTCATGCGGGCCAGTGCCATCGCCAGGATTGCCCACCGCTACACCGGAATGTCCCGCGACGAAAAGGTTCCCCGGTTGCTGCTGCGGCTGCGCAGCCAACTCGGCGCCGCCAACCGTGAGTACGAACAATCCGTGGATGATTTGGAGGCTTACCGGGTCAACCCGGACAACGTCGCCGCCGGTGCGGCATTCGGCCGCTTCTTGTGTTTCATCAAGGGCGACTGGCAAACCGGGCTGCCGCTGATCGCGGCAGCCGATGGAGGCGACCTCGCGGAAGTGGCCCGCATGGACCTGCGTGGTGCCCGCCGTGCTTCGGATCAGGTTGCCATCGGAGATGCCTGGTGGGAACTCAGTGAACGTGCCGCGGGAGCCTACGGTCAGGGTGCTCAGGACCGGGCCGTCCTGTGGTACGAAAAGGCACTCGAAGTGCTGCCGGAATCACTGGACAAGATCCATGTCCGCAACCGACTGCAGGAGGCCGATGACACGGACGGACGCAGCCCCGTCGCGCTGTGCGTCCAACTGGCCGACGAGTTGGGAATCGATCTCAGCCAAAGCCTGACGTCCATCGCGGCCGACGGTGACCGCCGAATGGGCAATCGCGACGACGATGACGATTGAATCTGAATCAACGACATGGCTTTCGGGGGTGCAGAACTACATCAGTGCCCAAGGGATGATCACCATGGCGGTGGCAAACACGATCAACGAGAGCGGCAACCCGAACCGCAGGTAATCCCCGACGCGATACCCACCGACCGTGTAGACCATCAAGTTGGTCTGGTATCCGAACGGCGTGAGAAAACTGGCGGACGCTGCCACCATCACCGCAATCACGAATGACTTTTCGTCGATGCCCAACTTGCCTGCCGCTTCCATCGCAACGGTCAGCATCAGCAGCGCGGCGGCGTTGTTGGTGATCAGTTCGGTGCACAACATGGTTGCCAGAAAGATCAGGGCCAGCGTGACAATCGGATCATTGTTGGCCAGACCGACCAAGGCGCTCGCCAGAGCCGCCGCGGCACCGCTTTTCTCCATCGCGTTCCCAATGCCGATCGCCGCACCGATCACGATCAAGACCCGCCAATCCACCGCCCGGCGGGCTTCATTGGTCGTGCAGCAGCGAAACAAAATCATCGCCATGGCCGCCGCCATCGAAGCCGACAGGATCGACATCACTCCCGCCGCCGCGACCACCACCATCCACAACATCACGGCGATGGCTACCCAGGCGCGATCGTGACGCCGCACCGAATCCGTTCCCACCCGGCTGACCAGGTAAAAGTCCCGTAGCTCGCGGGCGCGGTGCAGAAACGACGGAGACGCCTCCAACAGCAGGACGTCGCCCGATTCCAGTTCGACATCGCCGATCTTGCCCTCCAGCCGGCGGTCCCCCCGCGCCACCGCGACCACCGCCGCGTTGTAATTGCTTCGAAAGCGTCCCTCGCGAATGGTCTTACCCAACAGCGAACATCGTGGACTGACCACGGCCTCAACCAGCGTCCTCCGCCAGGCCGGTATCTCCAGCTTGCGCCCCTGATCGTCTGGCGTCAGCAAGCCGCGGATCTTTCGCAGGTCGACGACCGTGTCCAGCGCACCGACCAGGATCAGCGCGTCATCCCCCCGCAAACGTTCGGCGGGCTTGGCGGCAATCACCTGCTGGCCTCGCTGAATCTCCGCGATGTACAAACCGGGCAACGCCCGCAGCCCCGCATCCTCAATCGACTTTCCCACCAACGGACCGGCCGGATCGACCTGCATTTCCACGGTGTACTTTTTCGGATCGTCACTGGCGCTGACCGCGGGCCGCCGGGCCGGAATCAGCTTTGACGAAAACAACACCATGTACGCCACACCCAACACCGTCGCCGGAACGCCCACGATCGCGGGTGCGAAAAAGCCCAATGTTCCGTCGTGCTTGGCAAGGTACTCGTCGCGAACGATCAGGTTGGTGCTGGTCCCCATCACCGTGCACATTCCGCCCAGAATCGCGGCGTAGGAAAGCGGCAACAGCAGCCGACTGGCGCTGGCTCCAATGCGTTTGCAAACGTCGTCGACGATCGGAATCAGGGCAACCACGACGGGCGTGTTGTTTAAAAAGCCGCTGATCATCGCCACGGGAAGCAGGATCCGCACCTGAGCGTCGCGAAACGAACGCGCGCGGTCCAAAAACCAACCGGTCGCCAGTCGGGTCCCTCCCGTCATTTCCAAACCGGCGACCACGGCGAACAGAAACCCGATCGTCAACAGCCCCGTGTTCCCAAAACCCGAAACCGCTTCGGCGGGCGTGGGCAGCAGCGCGTGACTGGTCAAATCACCGACAACCACCAGCATCGCCAGAAAGGCGACCGCAAGCAGATCCGTCGCCGCAACGCGGAACGCCAGACTGACCAGCAATCCGACCGCGGCGGCAAGCGTTAACCAGGCTTCCCAGGGCATCAACGGCATGGGTGACGAAGACTTTCCAAAACGAGAATCACGGGGAATGAACAACCCACACGGTGACCCGGTGAGTCCTTCCCGCCACCGAATCCAACTTTTCTTTCATCGGCATCATGCCCCTTTCCGTCGCACTTTTTAGGAATTCGCGACCGGTCCGCCGATGTGTCGGATAAGCCTACGCCAAGGCTGGACCGATGACAGCCGGGACGGGCCAAACGCCCGCAATCGGCCCCCGAATCACGCTCACCGGATCATCCGATCTGGTCAGCAGTGCCAACGAACGGCGGCATCGTGTTGCTCAAACGGATCGTATCGGTTCTGACGGGTGTCACGAGACAACGAGTCGGTCAGCGGTTCGCCGAACGTTGGGGGTACCAGCGACGCAGCAATCTCGTGCCTTTCCAGCGAGATGCAAAGCCGTGCGTCGCTGAGCCGCTAAACGCTTTTCGCGATTCGGCTCCGCACCCTGCCCAGGAACGATCGCATCCAGAGCGGCGTCGCGACCAGGCCGAAAAGGGCGGGGACCAATCCGAACATCGCGCCGGTGATGCTGAACGCCCCCATCGCGAACGCGGACACCCATCCTGTCACCAGGCCGGAACAGACGCCCAACCACCTCACCGACTCGGGCGTCCACCCGTAACCTTGGGCTCGGTAGCGAAAAACGGCAATCAACAATCCGACGACGAACAGGGCGAACAGCCCGGCCCAGATGAAACCGATCACCGGGCCCAAAACCAGAAACAGCATCGTCATTCCAACGGGTCCCGAACCGCCTCGCGAGGACGCCAAGCTGACCAATGACACTCCCACCATCAGGCCCACCAAAACCAGACCGAATGTTCCGCCGGCGAGCGCCACGGCGCGGACCGTCGCCCAGTAGACCTCCGTGACGGACACGACGGATCGTCCCGCACGTTCAAAATCGACAGCCTCCTCGGACAACTCCGTCGGCGCGTAGGGATTCAGTGGAAGGGGATTTTCATTGCTGTCGGCCATGGGGCTGATTGTAGCCCTTTTCTGCCCCCGAATCGCTTGTCCCTGCGAAACCCGCACCCGGCCGGCTACAATCGGTCAAACCCGTCGCTTCCTTTCGATCCGCATCTCGATTGCCGTGCCAAAGCACGAATCCGACGTCCGCTTCGCCCATGACCGCCCACGACGACGCCACCCAGCTGGACACCTTGCGTGAACGCTACGAAGAACTGGCCGAATTGGCCGGCTCCCTCGCACACGAGATCAAAAACCCGTTGTCGGTGATTCACATGAACATCGACCTGCTGAGCGAGGATCTGTCGGAGATGGACTCCGAAGAAAGCCGGCGTTCACTCGACCGGGTCGACATCGTTCGCCAACAATGTGAACGGATGCAAGGTCTGTTGCGCGACTTCCTGCGGTACGCCAGGTTGCGCGACATCGACCTCGTCTCCGGGTCGCTGAACGACCAGATCGATACGGTGCTGCGCGCCTACACCGCCGAAGCCAACAAGCGCAACATCGAAATCAAACGCTATCTGGACAACAACCTGCCGTCGATCGCGCTGCACAGTGACTCTTTGCAGGCGGCCTTGATGAATCTGGTCAAGAACGCACTCGAAGCGACCGAACCGGGTGGCCAGATCCTGGCGCGGACCTACACCACCCAGACCAGCGTGGCACTCGATTTGATCGACACCGGCCGCGGTGTGGACAACAACACCATCCTGCACATGTTTGAACCCTTCTACACCACCAAGGATGGCGGCAGCGGGTTGGGTCTGCCCACCGCCCGCAAAATCATCGAAGCCCACGGAGGTCGGATCAGTGTCCAGAGTGAGGTCGGCCGAGGCACAAAGTTCACGCTGGAATTCCCCATCCTGAAGCGGCTCGCCTGACCCGACGTCGCGATCTTCCCTGCCGCGACGTTCAGCGTTGGGCAAACACCGACAATCACGCCGGCAACGTGAACGGTTCCGGTTGAAACGGACCTGCGCATCACTCCGGTCGTGGCGGCGGTGCGACGGGTCGATGCCAGCGCGCTTGCCACGGGACCGGTTTCGGTCGACCGATCCTGACCGCCGACCGATGACAGAGAAGTGGCGGTGGGTTCCCGTGATGCGCTACCCATCACCGTTCTCGCAACGATGTCCGCCCCGCTCGTCGCCGGGAAACGTCAGCACACTTCTCCAACGAGACGATGGACGAACCTGGACGCTCTCGCCCGCTGTTCACCTTGCTCACCGTGGTCATCCTGATCGGCGGTGGAATCTACTTCGCCAGCCATTATCAGGTTGACGGCTTGGATCAACTGGTGATTCAACGCCGAGCGCCGGCCCCCGGCGATCCGCCGAGCGGCGAGAGCGTGGCGGAGGACCGGCTGTTTGCCGACCGAGGCTCGGACTTCGGAACGGGATTCCATCAGAGCCCGTTCTCAGGGACCGGTTTTTCGTCAACCGAAGCCGGCAGCCGACCCGCAGTCTTTCGCACCGCCGGCCAAAGCGACCCGGACGACACCTCGACATCCACCGTCGCTGCCGGCCGCGGTCGCGCGGGGAATCTCCGCGTGGCGTCCTGGGCGCTCAGCGGATTCGGTCCCAGCAAACTGGCAAACGATGCCTGCCGCAGCAACCTGGTGAGGTTGATCCGACAGTTCGATTTGATCTCGCTGCAACAGATCACGGCCGCCGAACGAGACCTCATTCCGCGTTTGGTCGATGCGGTCAACGAAGGAGGACGCAGTTACGATTTCGTGATGGGTGCTCCGACCGGTCCCGAAGCCCAAACCGAACAGTTGGCGATCCTGTTCGATGTTCAACGTTTGCACGTGGATCGCTCGCAGACCTACACCATCGCGGATCCCCATCAAAAGATGACGTTCGATCCGATGGTCGCCTGGTTCCGCGTGGCCGGAATCCCCGTCGACAGCGCCTGGACCTTCTCGGTGGTCAACGTCCGAGTCAACCTTGCTCGAGCGGCGGCGGAAGTAGCGCTCCTTCCCGGCATCTTCTCCTCGGTACGGCTGGATGGTCGGGGCGAAGATGACGTGGTGATGACGGGCCTGTTTCAGGCGGACGACTCCTACATGATTCCGCGTATCCTGGGGTCCTCCGTCACGGCGGCGGTTCGCAGCGCTCCGACCGACATTTTCGGCAGGCACCAAACGTGCAACATCCTGGTCGATCGACAGCGGACCTCGGAGTACCTTGGTCGCGGCGGCCCGGTCGACTTTCTTCGGCATTACAACTTGAGCATCGGTCAAGCCGAAACGATCAGCAGCCATCTGCCCGTGTTCGCGGAGTTCACCGCCACCGAAGGCGGGTTCCTGTAAGGCGACCAGCATCTCACCGCCACGACCTGGATGACTCGCTGACAGCGTCACTTTCAGTCAAAACACCGCGATTTGCAGTGTGATGAGCGGCAAGGCGCTAGCCGCCGATTGAGGCGAGAAAACCCGCGGCTAGCGCCGCGCGGCTCACCCAAAGTGGCTCTGGCCAGTTCGTTGCTGGTCACTTGCGGCGACGAAAGGCGTCGAAAGCGTCCCGGTAGGCCGGAGGCGCTTTTCGCCGGTTGCCGGAATCGCGAAGCTCGCGAAGCGAATCGGCCGCGTCCCGCTGGCTGCCCATCGGCGCCTCCTTGGGCTGCAACCCCAAGCTCTGCAACGCTTCGCGCAAGTCGTCATTGGAATCCGCCTCCGCCGGCGCCTGCTCCAACTGGCGAACCCGTTCCCAGCGTTCGCGAAAACGCTGCAGGTCTTGTTCGGTCCAATTCAAATCTTCCAGCAAATCCTGATCGACCTGGTCGCGTGTCTCGTCCAGGTAATCCAAGACCATGTCCGTTGCCTGCTTGGTGTACTCCAAGTCCGGCGGCGGAGGTGGCGGAGCATCGTCGCTGCCGGGCAACGAGTCACCGCTGCCGCTTCCGTCACCGGCAGCCGAAGCGCCGGGAGACCCGTCGGGATTGCTCGACGGATTGCGAGAGCCACCGTCCTGTCCCGTGCTGGCAGGCTGCGACGTTGACGAGGAACCGTCACCGGGCTGCTCGGATCCCTGTTCGGTCCCCGGCTCGGCGGACGACGGATCGCCGGAAGGGCGGTCGCCCGAGGACTGCGAACCCGAGGACTGGGAATCCGAGGGCTGAGAATCGCCTGCCCCGGAGTCAGATTGATCCTCGCCTGCGCCGCTGGGTTGGTTGTCGCTTGCGGATTCCGCGCCGGAAGCGGAACGGTCCGAATCATTTGGCCGCTGGCTACCATCGTTGGAAGGATCCTGGGCGTCGCCGGCGTCCTGACCCTGCGTTGGATCCTGACCTTGCGTTGGATCCTGGCCCGTTCCGGAGTCGTTGGGCGAAGCGGTTTCCGACGCTTGAGGATCCCCGCCCTTGCCCGAATCGGCATCCGCCGACGTGCCGGTCTGCTCCCGATCCGCAGACGATTGCTCGGGGTTTCCCGTCGACTCCGTCCCTTCATCGGTGGCAGAATCGGTGCGGGAAGTTTCGGTCGGCGAACTCCCGGAGTCGGAACGGTCACCGCGTTGACGTTCGGGTCCTTCCTGCCGGCCCGAATCCCCACCGGTTTCCGGTTGCGGGTTGGTCGCACCATCCTCGGATGCATCGGCCGGGTTTCCGGAATCATTGGTCGACCGGTTGCCCCCATCCTGTGGCATCGACGGATCGTTCGAACCGCTTTCTCCGCCGGGCTCACTTTGACGTTGCTTCTCTTCCAAGTATTCCTTGATCCGTTCAAAGGCTTCGCCATCGTGTTTCGGCGACGAACCGTCTTGCTGCCCGCCCTCTTGCTGACCGGTGTTGTTCTGCCCGGTGTTGTTCTGCCCGGTGTTGTTCTGACCGGTGTTGTTCTGACCGGTGCCGTCGCCGCGTGCACCGTCATCGGGTTGACCCGCGGGTCCTCCTTCGGATCGCCCCTGCTGCGTTTCCGTTGCGGCGGAATCGTCCGAGCGGTTCTCCGCCGTCGTCCGGTCGGACATCCGATCACCGGAGGAATTGTCTTGCCCGGCCCCGCCGCCGGATCCGGCACTCTCGCTGGGATCCGTCGCCGAACTCCCCGATTTCTCGCCAGACCCGTCGCTTCCGGAATCGGAACCCTCGGTGGAGCCGGCAGCCGGACTTTCGGAGGGCTCCGACCCGGAGCCTCCACCGGATGAATCTCCCGCGGTCGAACCTTCACCGCCGGATTGCCCTTCGCCTCCAGCCGAGCCCTCGCCGCCCGATTGGCCCTCATCGCCGCCAGCGGAACCTTCGCTGCCAGTTGAACCTTCGCCACCGGACTGGCCTTCACCTTCGGACTGGCCTTCACCTCCGGACTGGCCTTCACCTCCGGACTGGCCTTCACCTCCGGACTGGCCTTCACCTCCCGATTGGCCCTCTCCGCCGGACTGGCCCTCTCCGCCGGACTGGCCCTCTCCGCCGGACTGCTGCGGTTGATCCGACGTCACATCGCTGGCGGGAGAATCGTCGGGGCGCGACAACCCGTCGTTGCCGGCCGGATCCTGCGGCAGGTTGGAATCAGAATCGATGATCCGAATCTCCACCGGATCGGTCTCCGTCACGTTGGGTTCGACGCGGGCGTCGTCGGGAATCGCCCGGTTATCGACCGCGGACGCCGCAACGCGAACGACGTCGCCTGGCCGCAACCCATATTGTTCGGGCCGAAAGCGGTATTCAGAAACCTGGTTGCCTCGGCCGTCTTGTTCTTGATCCCGCGACCAGATGACGGGGGAATCCAGCGTGTCCAGGCCGCGTTCGATCCGCAGAGTAACCCGCTGCAATTCGAAGTCCGCGTCCATGGCGTGAACTTCGATGATCTGCTGCGCGTTGACGGGGACTTCGACCGGCGACTGTTTGGGCACGACGATCGCAATCTCGGGCGGCAGATCGGAAATCACCTTGATGGGATAAACGATGGGATCCGGGTTGGATTGCTGTTTGTCGTTCCAAACACGAACTCGATAGCTTTCCGGCTGTACCGTCGCCGCATTGCCCCGGGCCGAACGCAGGACGACGTCGGCGGTCAATGTCACACCGTCATCGGCGATCTGAAAGGGCGTCTTTCCGCCGGTGGCCCGCACCGACTGGCCCAGCAATTTCGGATTGAACTGCAGCTCGGCACGTTCGACCGGGCGGTTGGTCTTGGCCGTGATCCGGACCTTGGTACCATCGATCGCCGTGATGGCCGGACTGCTGGTGGTTCGTGGATTTTGACCGGTGTAGGCGGGCGGCTCGTATCGCAATTGCTCGATCGCAACCACCGGAACATCCTCGACCGCCAATTCAAATGGCCCGGCAACCGCGTCACCCGCTTCAATCGTGTATCGCACCCTGCCGGACACCGTATGATCAATCGCGATTTCACCTTGAAAGCGGAGCTTTCCGGAGACGGCCGAATCGGCATCCACGGTCAACTCGGTTTCTCGCGCTGCTCCGTCGGCAGCCCAGCGGCACCACACCGCCTCGTCCTCGCGCAAACCGGCGACCGTCGCGGCGATCTCCACGGCGCGACCGGCCAGCGCGTCGGCATTGCCAGGTGACACGTCCCGGATCTCGACGCGTCGCACCGGTTCGATTGACGCCAGCGGGGCCATCAGTCGCCGCGCCGAGGTCCAAGAACTTTTCGGGCTTGCCACCGCATAGGCCGCCAACAACGCCAACACACAAGCGGAAGCGATCCACCACTTGAAGGTCCCGGTCGCTTCTGCGGGTAACGCGTCATGGGTTTTCAGCAACCGGGCGGTGTGAGATCCGATCACGTGCACGATCCTGGCACGCAAGCCGCGCGTGCTGGCGTCACCTTTGAGCGTCACGTAGCTGGTCAGTTGCTCATGAAAATCCGCGTGATCCTGTTCCAACGCCCAAGCGGCGTACTCGCGGGTGACATTCGAGCGAAACACGGGCACCATCTTGGTCACCAAAGCCCACACCAGCCCCGCCGCAAAGGCGGCAAAGCACAACGCGCGCACCGCCGATCCCGGGGAATAGATCCACTGATCGATGACCAACCAGGCCAGCAGGGCCAGCATGCTGGCGATCACGATCTTCAATCCGGTGCGAATCAGCTCGGCCCACCACAGCGCGCGGCGAGCCTCCTCGATCCGCTGCTCAATCAGCTGGTCGGCTGTCGCCGCGGAAGCCGACCGCGTGGGCGGTGCCGAGGGGGCGATCGGTCGGGTGGCGACGGAATTGGACATGGATTCCCGGAATCGGTGGGGACGATCAGTCAGTCGGACAGGCGGAGTGTCGAATCATCTGCCTGCGAACAGCATTCTCCATTCCGATCGGCAGCGACCACCGCGAAGGATCGCCCGCCCGCAGCGACCGGCCTGCCGTGCCCATTATAGGTCGCTTGCCAGAATCCTTTCCAAACAGGAAACCAACTCCCCCGATTGGTCGTGGGAATACGGGATTTCGGCCGATTCCTTCGTCGCCAGCGTCTTGACTTGCACGTTCCCGGCGGCCCATTCGTTTCCGCCGGCGATGACGGCGATTCGAAACCCGTGCGCGTCGGCGTATTTCAGTTGGACACCCAGTTTTTTGGCATCGGTGTAGACCTCGTTGGCGATTCCCGACGCCCGCAATCGGGCCGAAAGCCGCAAGTAGTCGTCGCGGTGCTGCGGATCAAAGTAAGCGATGAACACGGGCGCGGGCGTGGCCGCGTCGGGCAACAATTCCAACTGTTCCATCGCCGCCAGCAAGCGATCCAATCCCAGCGAGGCGCCAATGCCGGGAAGATGCTGCTTGGTGTACAAGCCGGCCAGATTGTCGTAGCGGCCCCCGCTGCAAACGCTGCCGATCGACGGCAAATCGTTCAGCGTGGTTTCAAAGATCATCCCGGTGTAGTAGTCGAGCCCACGGGCGATCGACACATCCACCTTGATCCGATGCGGCGGAACTTCGGCGGCCAGCGCACCGCGGTACACGTCGCTCAAGCGGTTGATCGCCCCGATCGCCTCCTCGCCACCACCGGTGATCCCGGGCAGCGCGTCCAGGACCGATTCGGCATCACCGCTCAGCTCCGCCAAACGCAACACGTTGTCGGCTTGGCCTGGCGTGATGTCCGCCGTTTCGCACATTTCGGACGCGACGCGTTCGCGTCCGATCTTGGCCAGCTTGTCCAATGATCGGAGCACGGCGACCGACTTGTCGGCCAAGTCCAAGTGCCGTAGCAGCTCCGTCAGAACCGCACGGTTGTTGATGCTGATCTGAAACGCATCGAATCCGATCGACTCCAACAGCCGGTTGATGACCGCCACCACCTCGATGTCGGCCATCACGCTTTCGGTGCCGATCGTATCGAAGTCGCACTGAACGAACTCACGATAGCGCCCCGCCTGCGGCCGCTCGCCGCGCCACACCGGTGCGATGTGGTACCGCTTGAACGGCGTCCCCAATTCGCTGATGTGCTGAGCGGCAAAACGAGCCAGCGGCACCGTCAAATCAAATCGCATTCCAACCGATCGACCGCCGTTGTCTTCAAAACGATAGATCTGCCGGTCGGTCTCGTCGCTTCCCTTTCCCGTCAGGATCTCGAGGTACTCCAGCGTCGGCGTGTCGATGGGCGCGAACCCGAAGGACCGAAAGACCCCGCGCGCCGTTTCCATCAAACGCTCCCGGGGAATCATCACCGAGGGCAGGTAATCGCGAAATCCGCTTAGCGTCCGTGGTTTGATCAAGCTCATAAAATTGGTGGTTCGGTGGATCGAAAGTCGTCGCGCCGCTACAGCACGGGAAGCCCGCCGGGACGCGGGCCTCGCAACGCGTCCCGGGCCGACACGTCTGCCGCAGGAAACTGGGGCCCGTACAACGCGTCGGCGTACTCGTCGATCTGTTCGGGAGTCTCGAAATACTGCTCGTAGCACCAGTCGTCGTCGAACTCACATTCGTCGGTCGTGTAATCCCGACAGATCTGTGGCCGGCTGTGATAAATCCCGCACCGATGGTCCTCGCGGAGATGCTTGCAGGTGGTGTGGACCAGCAGGTACCAGCTTTGATCCTCCACGAACACGGTGGCGGCATCGTGCAACAGGTACCAGCGGATGTAGTCAAAGTCCTTGCGGGACCCGGGCGCATCGATCGGCAACGCGAAGTAGTGACAGCACTTCGCGGTGCAATGATCGCACAAATTTTCGCCTTTTGGCACTTGATCGCGTTTTAAACGAATCGGTAGCGTTGGAGCATTCACGGGAACATCGCCGATGGACTGCGGAAAGAATGCGGGGCGGTCGAAGTGGATATCACCTGGAGCAGTTTAATGGAAGTCGTCATCACCGCCCTCGGGCCGGACAATGTCGGATTAGCCGATCCGATCATTCACTACGTCACCGGCCAGGGCGCCCGGATCGCTGAAATCCAGATGTACGACCACGACGAAGAACAGTTGTTCGCCATGCTGTGTCGGATTTCGATCGACACGGGCCATTTTGAACGCCTGCAGTCGGCGATGCAGCAGATCGGCGATCACACGGGACTGGCGATCCGGGTTTGGAGCGGTGATCGGCGGCAGGTGCCCAAGTTGGCCGTTTGCTGCACGTTCGTCGAACACACCCCACGGGCGGTCCTGAAAGCGGCCCACGAAGGGTTTCTGGCGGCCGACGCGGCGGTTGTCCTGTCCAACCGTCGCAAGCTGGCCCCCCTGGCCGACCAATTTGACGTGCCGTTTCACTGCATCGGGGACGAAACGGGCGCCGTCGATGATGCAGAAATGGTGCGACTGCTGGATCACTACGACGTCGACTATGTGGTCCTGGCACGCTACATGCGCGTGCTGCCGGCCAGCACCTGCTGGCAGTTCGCCGGCGGCAGGATCATCAACCTGCACCACGGGCTGCTACCGGGTTTTCCCGGGTTCCGCCCGTACCACGACGCCTTTGCCGCCCGGATGCTGACCTACGGTGCCACCTGCCATTTCATCATCCCGGAACTGGACGCCGGCAATCAAACGATCAACCAACAAACCTTTTGCGTCGACCCCGGAACCCCGCTAAAGCAGATCATCGCCCGGGGCGAACGCGACAACGAACCGGGATGCCTGGTCGAAGGGGTCCGCCGCGTTGTCGATCGCGAAGTTCAACTGCACTTCCACCGCGTCATCGCCCGGCCCCGGCCAACCGTTTCCGCCGGCTGATTCAACAAGACGACTCAATCCAGGCGACGCTGCAACAGGGCGCCAACCAGTGCCGGGCGCGGAGCCCGTTGTTGCAACGCCGGCCGGGCCGAACGGGGCTGCAAAGCAGGTCGTGGTCCAAACGATTCCGGCAGAAAGGTCGGTGTGGCGCCGCGGGGACCGATCGAATCGGCGCCGTAGTGCGGAACCACCGGCACGTAAGTCGGAACGGGCACCGGAACCGGCTGGTAACCTCCGCCCCCATGCACGGGAGACTCATGTCCGTGCAACAAGTCTTGAAAACAACGCATCTCCGTTTCCAGGTGTCCGAAGGTGCGGGCCACTCGCGACCAGCACTCGACCAAGTCGCGATCCGGCGGATACAGCCCCTGTTCGAACAGCGTCGACTGGACGCGATAGTGCAACCGCTGGGTGATCACGTAACTTTCGAACAATCGGTCCAGACGGCGCAGATTTCGGGTCGCACTTCGCAGGCGGCTGGTGCTGTCTTCCAAGTCGTCGACCAGACGCTCGTCCGTGCGTTCGATGTACCGCGCCCGCAACACGTGTCGCTCGAAGTCGCGTACGGTCTCGCGATAGCAGTCGGCGGCACGTTCCAGCGGCGATTCGTGCCGCGCCGCGGCGGGCTCGGCCAAGACAGCGGCTGAAAGGATGACGCCGAGTGACAGCAGCATCAGATTCCAAGGACGATTCATTTCGGGGGCTCCAGTTGGCGGATCGAAGGCGAGGGTTTCGTCGCGGGCGCCGCTGTCGGGGGCGCGGCCCATCCCGCAAGCTGCGACCGTAGCCGGTGGTTGCATCTGTCGTGCCATCGCCCGCTGAATGATTTCCTAAACCATTCCCCAAAAAGTGGTTACGTTGATTTCCTGGCGCCCGCGGGGGGTTCGAGCCCGACAGATTGACGACACTTCAAGGCTTCCCAATTTCACATTGCGTCACCGCTTTGAGGTCAAACCAGGATCGCCCGCGAACTCTCTTGCCAGAAGCCGACCCGGGCGACTATATCGGGGGTTGGAAGTGTCCGGAGGGCCCGGACGCGGCATCCATCCAGCGAAAGGAATCGCCGTGGAAATCCGACTCGATGAATTAGCCCGTCTGCTCGGCGGGACGCTCAAGGGCGATCCGACGTTGATCTGCCGCGGAGCCAATCCGCCCGGACAGGCGGCTGCGGACGAGGTGACGATGATCCTGGAGCCTCAGCGACGCGAGGAGATGGAGGGCACCGAAGCCCTGGCGGTGATCGTGACCGGGGAAATCGAATCCCTGGATCGGGCGCAGATTCTGGTCGAAGATCCGCATCAGGCCCTGGCCACCGCCGTGAAGCATTTCCGCCCTCCCATCGAACTGACGCTGCCGCCGACAGGCATCGCGCCGGGGGCCGACGTCGCTGCCTCGGCCCGGATTCATCCGTCGGCGACCATCGGCAAAGGAGTCAAGATTGGGCACCGCAGCCTGATCATGCCTGGCGTTGTGATCATGCCCGGTTGCGTCATCGGCGACGACTGCGTGTTGCATGCCGGCGTGACACTTTACGAATACACCCAACTTGCCGACCGCGTGGTGGTGCATGCGGGCACCGTCATCGGAGCGAACGGCTTTGGCTACCGACAGGAGCAGGGTCGCCACGTTCCCAAGGCCCAATTGGGCTACGTGCGGATCGAATCGGACGTGGAGATCGGTGCCTGCGTCACGATCGATCGCGGCTCCTACGGACCGACCCAAATCGGTGAAGGGACCAAGATCGACAACCAGGTGATGATCGCACACAACTGCCAAATCGGACGCCACAACCTGATTTGCAGCCAAGTGGGAATTGCAGGATCCTGCCGCACGGGCGACTACGTCGTGCTGGCCGGCCAGGTCGGACTGAAAGATCACATCACGTTGGGCGACCACGCAATCGTCGGTGCTCAAGCGGGCGTGATGGATGATTGCGACGGCGACCAGGTGTATTTGGGATCGCCCGCGATGCCGCAACGGGACCAAATGCAAATCTTTGCCCTGCAACGCAAACTCCCCGAGATGCGACGTGAACTCAAGACGCTTCGCAAGCAATTGGCCGTTCTCGAGCAACGCCTGAACAGCGATCCGGCGGAAACCGTCGACGGAGCAAACGGTCAACCGGACGCTGACACCGACACCTCCAAGCAACGGGCGGCTTGATGCGACGGGGTGGTTACGGGCGACAGTTGATCCGGGACTGGTTGGCCGGAGTGACCGGCCGGCACGGCAATCACGACAGTCGGCCGATCGGCTTGATCGCCGGTTGGGGCAGTTTCCCGGTCGAAGTGGCGGAACACATCGTTGCCAGCGGACGCCACGTTTGCTGCATCGCAATCACCGACCACGCCAGTCGGGATCTGGAGTCGATCTGTGATCACGTCAAATGGTCGGGTGTTGGAAAGATCGGTGCCCACCTGCGGTACTTTCGCAGCCGCGGCGTGCGTCAGGTCACCATGGCCGGCAAGCTGTTCAAAGCCGACCTGTTGTTTCAAGGCAGCGTGTGGATCAAACACTGCCCCGACCTGACGGCGATTCGAACGTTCGGTCCCTGCCTGTTGGGCCGGAATCCCGATTCACGCGACGACCAATTGCTGCTGGCCGTCACCCGCACGTACGCCAATCGCTCCTTGACCATTTGCCCCGCTACCGATTTTGCCCCGGAGTTGCTCGTGAACCAGGGATGTTTGACCGGCAAACCGCTCAGTGCCAAACAGACGCGGGATGCCCAAGTCGGCTGGCAAGTTGCCAAACAAATGGGCGGAATGGATATCGGTCAGTCGATCACGATCAAAGACGGCACCGTGTTGGCCGTCGAAGCGGTCGAAGGGACCGATCAATGCATCGCCCGGACCGGCCGGCTGTGCCCGCGCGGCGGCTGGACGTTGGTCAAGGTCGCCAAGCCCAACCAGGACATGCGATTCGACGTTCCCACGATCGGCCCCCAGACAATTTCTCGGGTGGCAGAAAACGGTGGCACCGCAATCGTCGTCGAAGCGGAGATGACGATCCTGGTGGAACGTGACGAGACGCTTCGTTTGGCGCGGCAGCACGGGATCACGATCGTCGCGATCCGCGAGGGCGAATCGGAATCGCTGGCTGCCTGAAAAGGGCTGCTTGAAATTGGTTGACTGAGACGGAGCCGCCCAATGTTCGCTGGGGCGTGGTCTCTACAGTTGCGGTCCTTTGGACTTCAACGAGTGGAAACTGGCCAGCTTCAGCGAATCGATTTCCTGCTTGTTGCTGGTCCACAACAACCGCCCGGGTCCGGTGGGCACGTCGAACCCGTTGTTGATGTACTGGTCCCCGTTGGAGTCGTACAGCTGTTGTACCGACCCGTCGGCCATCAAGCAGTTGGCCACACCGGCGTGCAAGGGCATGATCCCGCGGTAATCCTGGCGGGTATAAAAATTCCACTGCTTCAGCCAGCCCGTGACGCCCGTTCGCGGCGTGCCCGCGGGGAAGTCCGGTGTTTGCAGGTAGTAAGGGCTCGGTGAGTCCGGATTGCCGTCACCGGTCGTGTCGATGTTGATCACGTTTCCGATCGGACCGCCAACGATCGGGGTCGCGTACAGGGTGCCCGCGGGAAACGGCCCGACACTCGCACTCAGGTAGCCGCTGGGAGTCGCATCGCACAGCATCGGCACGGTACTGGCGGGCGTCTTCGCGCCGTCCAGGAATTGCATTTTCAACGGCCCGATGGTCAGATTCGTGCCCCGCCGATCCGTGCTGGTGCAGGCGCCGGTCACCGCCGCCGGATTACCGTTGTCATTCAGATTGAATTCCGTCCGCAGCAGAAACCACGAAGCCGCGTAGTTGGTGTTGTAGCCATTGCCCAAGACCTTTTTCGCGACCAGTTCGGCCCGGGCGGCGGACTTGGCGGTCGCTCCGGAAGCAACGATTTTCCGCGCGACGTTCATCACCTGGGTGCCGGTTTCATCGGTATACGGCGCGGTTCCCAAGCGATCGACGCAAGCGGTCGTGGTGAAATCGGTCAGCGGTGCACTGACCAGCTCTTCGATCGCCTTGCTGGTCATGGCGCTGTTGCTTGGACAACGCATTTCACTCATCACGGCGCCCTGACGGACCAGGTCGGCCACCCAGCCCACTTCGGTCGGCACTCCGTCGCGTTTGAAATCGAAGCTGCCGCTGCACAACGACGTGTCGGGCACCTGCGTGCTGCGGGCGATCAACATCGTTCCGAAGTTGCGTAAATTGGCTTGGCAGGCGGCCGAACGGGCTGCCTCGCGGGCCTTGCCCATCGCGGGCAACAGCATCGACGCGAGCAATCCGATGATCGCAACCACGACCAACAGTTCGATCAGCGTGAAGCCAACTCGCGACGGGGAAGGTCGCAACGATGCGGATTTCATGGATCCAACCTGGAAACCGAATTTAGAAAGCGAATGACCGGTGTCTTATATCGGAAACGGTCGTTGTTGGACTGCTGATCGACAATGGCAAAGCGGGTTTCTCACACCTTCTTAATTGCTCCTTCACAATCAAAAATGGGTTCGCGCACCATCCGCATTCCAAGCGGGAATTGCCGCCTTTGTGGCGCCGCCTGGCCAACCCGATTTGGGCGACACGGCGGCGACGGAAGATTCAGCAGACTGCTAGACTGTGTGGCCACACCGATCTGCTCACCCCCGCCATCCCGACTCCCTCCGATCCCGCGGTTCTGCCCCCTCTGAACATGAATGGACCGACTTCCGAATTGATTCAACACCAGTGGCAACTCGATCACGAAGCGGTGCGGCGCATTCAGCTGGATCGGCTCAATCAATTGTTGGCCGTGGCCGGGGAGAATGCCTTCTATCAACCGCGACTGGCAAACGTGCGGTTGCCCCTGGAATCCCTGGACCAACTTTCGGAAATCCCGTTGCTCCGCAAATCCGATCTGGTTCCGGACCAGCCCGGCTTGCCGGGACGGGTGTTCGCGCTGCCGCGTTCGTCCTATGTGCGCTATCACCAGACCAGCGGGACCAGTGGGCATCCGATGCCGGTCTATGACACTCCCGACGATTGGCAGTGGTGGCTGGATTGTTGGGAGCACGTCCTGCACGCGGCCGAAGTGACACCCGAGGACGTGGTCATGATGGCGTTCTCGTTTGGACCGTTCATCGGCTTTTGGACTGCCAACGACGCGGCGGTGCGTCGCGGGGCGATGGTGATTCCTGGCGGAGGCCTGTCCAGCGAGGCCCGGTTGCAGATGATCGCCGACCAGCATTGCACCGCCCTGTGTTGCACGCCCACCTACGCCCTGCACCTGATCGCGGTGGCAAGCGAACTCGGGCTGGATTTACGCGCGACCGCCGTCACCCGGTTGATCGTGGCGGGTGAGCCCGGCGGCAGCGTGCCCGAAATTCGTCAGCGGATCGAAGACGGTTGGGACGCCCGGGTGATCGACCACAGCGGCGCTAGCGAACTGGGGGCCTGGGGATTCGGCAGCGCGGATCGTCGGGGCTTGCACGTGATTGAAACCGAATTCATCGCCGAACGGTTGCGGTTTGACGACGACACACCGAACGGGGTTCCGGCCGCCGACGGCGAGGAAGCCGAATTGGTTTTGACCGGTCTGGGCCGATTCGGAGGCCCGGCGATCCGCTACCGCACCGGCGACATCGTCCGGGGTTTCCGCGAACACCGGCATGCGTGTCGATTCCTCTATCTCGATGGCGGCGTTCTCGGACGCAGCGACGACATGATGGTCGTCCGCGGCGTGAACGTGTTTCCCAGCAGCGTCGAATCGATCGTCCGCAGCGTCGACCCCACCGCCGAGTTTCGCATGATTGTCACCAAGCGGGGTGCGATGGACGCGTTGGCCATCGAAGCGGAACTGTCGCCGGCGGGCTGTGAAACGTTGCGTGACCGATTCCAACAACGCTTGGCGTTGCGGGTCAACGTGCAACCGGTCGCTCAGGGAACGCTGCCACGATTTGAAGGCAAGGCGCGCCGCCTGGATGACCGCCGCGGGGCTTCGTCGGATCGCGACGAACCGGCAGCAAAACCGGAATCGAGCCGGCCGGAATGATCCACGTCGCGCTGCAACGGCCCGATCTTCGCCTCGCAGCGCATCGGCGATCCCCAACCTCAGGTCAGCGCAACAACGATCGGATGTACTCGGGGAAGTCGCGCATGTCGGTGGGCACCCCGCCGGTCGTGGCGGGTCCGATGACCAACGGACCGTCGATCGGATCGGGATGCAGACCGTGGCTTCCACGAACCAGCGCGGGATCCAACGGAACCACGTCCATCTTGTAGCGGAAGCCCAGCTTCTTTTGCGCCAAGCGGAACATTGCCCGTCCGCGGCTGGTCAGAAACAACTCGCAGGGGTCGTATCCCGGCTTGCGATGGATGTCGACGGTGCGGGCAAAATCGGGTGCGTCGGCGGGATCGTTCCAGTAGTAGTACGTGAACCAGCAATCCGGGTCGGCCAGCGCGATCAGATCACCGGCCCGGGGATGATCCAGTTCCAAATCCTCCGGCTCGAAAACGCCCCCGACACCCGGCGTGGATTCCAGGATGCTGCGCACCGATCCTTTCAAATTGGGATCGGAAAGATGGAGGTGCGCCAACTGGTGATCGGACACCGCGAACGCGCGACATTCGCCTGGCATCAGGATTTCGCCGAACGGACCTTTGCGAACGGAAAGCAAACCGTTGTCTCGCAGAACGCGATTGGGATGGACGTGACGGTTGACCGGAACCAGGCCGTACTCAGACACGATCACCGTCTGCGCATCAATCTGGTCAGCCGCGTTCAGAATGGTTTGCACGCACTGGTCGACTTCCGCGACGCGGGCCGGATCATGACTGGGAAAACGTTGAAAGTCATAGTCCAGGTGCGGCAGGTAGGCGAGGGTGACCTGGGGCCGTTTCTCGCGCAGCACGACGGCGGTCGCTTCGGAGATCCATTGGCTGCAATCCAGCCCGGCGCGCGGTCCCCAGAACGTGAAAAAGGGAAACGGCCCCAGACGCTTCGTCAGGTCGCAGCCGGTGTGGTCCAGCACGTCAAAGACCTTGCTGCCGTCACAGCCGTAATGCGGCTTTGGGGTGCAACTGTAGCGTGCCGATGACGACTGGTTGAACCACCAGAACATCTTGGCGGTCTCGTAATCATCGTAGAACGTCTTGCCGTTGATCAGCGAGCGGGCCTGTTGCCAGAAACGGATTTCCTGGGTTTCGCGGTAGTACCAGCCGTTGCCAACAATGCCGTGGTCGCGCGGCGCCAAACCCGTCAACATCGTTGCCTGGGAGGTGCACGTGACCGCGGGCAACGGGCTGGTCCAAGGCTGAAACGTATCATTGCCGCTTTCAGCCGATTCCGGCGACGGGTTGCCGGCCAATGACCGAATGGCCGGGGCATGTGCCAACAGCCGCGGGGTCAGGCCCACGACGTTGATGATGCAAACCCGTTTCATTGCGGCTCGTCTTCATCCGGGACCGGAGGCAACGTCAACACGCGGTACAAGCAGAAGCTCAGCAGCGAGATGACCGAGCCGACCGACGCGATCATGACGATCCATCCAGCAGGTTCCATGACGGGGTTCCCGAAAAGTGATGACGAAGAAGTGAAACTAGGAAACTTCCGGTCCCACATCGCCGGGTTCATCGAACCGGCCCTGTCGGATCCAGCGGGTTCCCGCGACGTGAACGAGGACGGTCAGGAACACGATCGTTCCGCCGATGAACAGCAGCGACATGTAGGTGACCGGATCGTTGGCAATCTTGGACAGGTAACCGGGCGTCACCTCACCGGTCTCCGGATCGGTTTGGTCCAGCACGTTGTCCATGACAAAGAAGATAAAGATGACCCCCAGGTACAGCGGCACCAGGAACTTCAGCATGTACTGGACGAACGTAGGAATGCCCAGGTGCGAACCGTCGGCCGAGTACTTCGCCCCGCGTTCAATCCCGAACACCCAGCCGTACATCACGGCCTGGATCATGGCCAACACGAAGATCAGAAAGGTCCCGACCCAGAAGTCAAACGTGTCGAGCGCTTTCAATTCGGCGGAAAAATACATCACGAATCCGCTGCCGGCCAACGCGATGATTCCCAACACCGAGACCGATGCGCTGCGTTGCAACCCGAATCCTTCTTCGAAGAACGCGATCACCGGCTGCAACATGGAAAGGCTGCTGGTGATCGCCGCCAGAAACAACATGAAGAACCACAGGAAGCCGAAGAATTGCCCCGCCGGCATTTGGGCGAACACGTTGGGC
Organism: Roseiconus nitratireducens; assembly: GCF_008629675.1. Classification (GTDB taxonomy): domain Bacteria; phylum Planctomycetota; class Planctomycetia; order Pirellulales; family Pirellulaceae; genus Stieleria; species Stieleria nitratireducens. The sequence goes on from NZ_VWOX01000011.1 coordinate 146,365, forward strand.
AAAGCGTTGAAGCCCAAGCCGAACGTTCCCTGCGAACCGACGGCCGTCCCCAAAAAGATGAAGGCGGCGGGCAGCGTGATCAGCCCGCCCAGACAGACTTCGAAGAATTCGTTCATGCTGCAAGCGGTCAGCCCGCTGAGCACGACATCGTCCTTCTTCTTTAAGTAACTGGAGTAATTGATGATCACGCCGAAGCCAACTGAGAGCGAAAAGAAGATCTGCCCCGAGGCGGCCAGCCAGGTTTCCGCGTTCGCCAGGGCGGCAAAGTCTGGATTCCACATGAACCCCAATCCGGCCTCGACCTTCTCCCAGGGCAGCGTCAACACCCGCACCAGCACGCACAGGGCACAGACCACCATCAGCGGAATGGCGAACTTACAAAACACCTCGATCCCTCGGGCCACCCCGCGATAGATCAGTACGAAGTTGACGGCGAAGGTGAACAGGACGAAGTACATCAGCGACGTGCCGCCGCTAAATGCCGCCCCATCTTGATCGATGCCGACGAAATTGCCGAAGAACGACGTGTACGCATCGGGGTCACTTCCCTGCATCAGGGCCCCGGTCGCGTAGGAGCACGCGTAGGCCAGACACCAGGCTTCGATCACCACGTAATACATGTAGATGACCAGCGGGATCAAAAGTGCCGGGACCGCCAGGTAGCGGGCCTTGGGCGTTCGGCAGACCACGCTGAAGATCCCGGGCGCTGAATTGAACCCGCGCATGCCGCCGAACCGTCCCATCGTCCATTCCGCCCAACAAAGCGGAATCCCCAGAACCAATAGCGAGATGAAGTAGGGCAACAAGAACGCCCCCCCGCCGTTCTGCGCCGCTTGTCCGGGAAACCGCAGGAAGTTGCCCAGCCCCACGGCGGATCCCGCCACCGCCAGGATCACCCCGATTCGCGTCCCCCACTGCTCACCGCCGGACGATGCCGGATCGGACGCCGGCTGAGATGTCGACTGGGGTGCCGATGGCGATTCGGGGGGTCGATAAGGCTCGCCGGCAGCGTCGCCAACCGGGCGGTCGTCAGATGAATTTTCCACGTCTTCCGGACTCTGGATCGAGGACTGGGACAGGGGATCGGTCAGTCGATCGGCCGCCGGTCGGCGACGCCGTTGCGACTGATCCGATGGCTCCGTTCAAATCCGCCTGAAGTTGCGAGCGATTCCGCGAACACGGTGCCCCGGATCGGCGTCCGCAACCGGTTCGCACCCGGCTCCGAACGACGTTGCATCCGTCCGCACCGCGTCGGCCGGCACCCTGTCGGTCGACCCCATCGGGTCAACCCCATCGTGGTCAACCCGTGCCCCTCCGCGGGGCAGCACCAGGCACCACGACCGGCAAGAACCTGCAGACAAAATCGGACTCGCGGCCGATAGCCTAGTGTGTTCCGCTTGGCAGAAACAGACGAACAGCCGGTTCAGGACACCAACCGATGCTCGCCGGGCAACTTCTGCCCCCGGCCGGGGAACCTCGACCAGGCAGACTTCCGCCAGGCCGATACCCGGCCGATCGCACCCACCGCCGCCACGGGCCGCTTCCAAATCTGCCCCCGGGCGATCGATCGGGGACCGTCCGGGGACCGATCGTGCCAAGCGGTGGAATCGGCCTGGCGTGACAAGAATTCGCCCGATGTGGCGAAAAAATCGCCAGTTTCTGTTCGGTCGATCGCCAGGGAAACGACGTATAAGTACGAGTGCCTTGTCGGCGCACGCGGATCGGCCGGTGGGCAAATCGCTCGAAATCGGAGAAAACAGCCCGCAGGCGATGGCGAACCTGCCGGCGACCGGGTGCGAACCGTGGCACCGCTGGCAAACGCCGCTCCGAAAACACATTCAGACTCCCGAACGAATCGAGAACACCGAACGAAAGAGAAGAGTGGTCAGGGCCGGGCTCGAACCGGCGACACCGGCCTTTTCAGGGCCGTGCTCTACCAACTGAGCTACCTGACCAGGTGGTAGATAGACGATCGCACGTGAGAATCAGTCTCGACGTGCCGCGTCATTCTGGGGCGATATTGTGATCACCCACTTCCGTTGATGGAAGGTTCATTCGAACTTTTGGGATCCTAGGGTATGATGCCGCTCCTCGTCAATCGGTTCGCCATCGCAGCCTCCGGCACCAGATCCACGATGAAACAAAACACGCCTTTTCAATTCGTCCCGGGCCAAGAAACGCAGCGTCCGAGAACCCCGCGCCGAAGCACTCCGTGCTGGCCCGGCACCGCAAGCGGACGTCCGTCCGGCGTGGCGGTGGGTCGCCGGCAACCGCGTTCGCGTGGTTTGTCGTGCTGGATGGTCGTGGCGGCCTGTTTGTTGACCGCCGGCCGGCTGGACGCCTACACCCCGGACGACCCGGTGGTGATCCAAATGGTCGATCGCGGATTGCGATTCTTGGAACAGCAGAAAATCCAAAACCCCGGCGAAACGGTGCTGTGCGCCTACGCCCACTTCAAAGTCGAGCACGACGAATCCAACGAGGTCGTCAAACGGGGGATCGCCGAGGCCAAAATGTTCGCCGCGACGGTCGAATCCAACCCCACCCACAAGGTGAATTACGAGGCGGCCGTTTCGGTCTTGCTGCTGTGCGAGATCAGCCCGGATCGATTTCGTTCCGAATTGGCAACTTTCCAGCGCTACTTCGAGGGTCACCAAATGCCCCACGGTGGCTGGGGCTACCATGGGGAACAGGAGGGCGATGTTTCGCAAACCCAGTACGCGATCTTGGCCACCTGGACGCTGGACCGGGCCGGCTTCAAGCTGCAGTACAACAACATTGTCCGAACAATCGAATGGTTGTTAATGGTTCAGGACAAGGACGGCCCCTGGCCGTACAAGGGTGAAATCCCGACTCGCGGTGCGCTAATCGACCAACAGCGAACCGATCATTCGATGGCTCTGGCCGGGGGCAGCAGCGTGCTGATTGCCGGCGATGCGTTGGGAGCCTGGGGCAACACCACCCTGGACGTGGACCCCGGCATCGTCGGGTTGCCCAAAGCGGTCAAACTTTACAAGGAAGACCCCAACGCCAGCCAACGGAAGCAGGTCAAGGTGCCCAAGGACCGCATGCTCAAGGCGGTCAAGTACATGGACCAGTGGCGAGCCAATACGCCACTGAAGTATGGCGGCAGCCTAGAGTTTTGGTTCTATCTGATTTACACCCTGGAGCGTTACGAAAGCTTTTTGGAGATCGCCGAGGGAAGCGCGGTCAACGCCAGTCCGGCCTGGTACAACGACACGGTCAGCGAGTTGAAGAAGTTGCAGGACAACGACGGCGGCTGGTCGGCCAACTCCTACACCTCACCCGCGGTAAGCACCGCCTTTGCCGTCCTGTTCTTGATCCGAAGCACGCAGAAGGCTCTGGGAACCGGCGCCAGTGCCACGACGATCGGCGGTCAGGGTTTCGGCGCTGACGTTTCAAAAAGTCAGCTCGTCGGCGGCAAAGCGACCACCCAGGCGCCGGCCAAGGCCGTCACCGACATGTTGGCGTTGCTCGAAAGCGACGACGCGGACAAGCTGGACGGCAAAGCGTTGGCCGAGAACGCGACGCTGCCAACCGATCCGGTCGCCCGTTCGGCGCAGCTGGATCGCCTGGAACGACTGGTTCGCGGCAGCAAGTCCTGGCAGGCCCGACGGGTGTCGGCAAAACTGCTCGGCATGAGCGATGACCTCCGCGTGGTGCCCGCCTTGATCTTCGCCCTCAGTGACCCCGACGACAGCGTTCGTCAGTACGCCCGCGACGGACTGCGTTTCATCAGCCGCAAGTTTGAGGGCTTCGGGATGCCCGACGAACCGGACAACACCGAACTGCGCAAGGCGCAACGCGAATGGCGACAGTGGTACAAGACGATGCGGCCCGGCTACGTGTTCCTGGACGGAGATTCCTGATCGATGGCGACCGAAATTGAACAAGAGACTCGGGCCGAACAGCGCGACAGCGTTCAGCAGGAGCGTGATCAGGTGCGCGAGAAGCTGCGCGTCAGCCGGTTCGATGCGGTCACGTCGCTGTTCTTGGCGTTGATCCTGTTCCTGGGCGCGTTCGTGTTCATGATGTTCGTCGTCTGGCTGCTCAGCGGCGAACCGAAACCGCAACCGCTCAAACCGATCATTGAGAATCCCGCCGGCCGCGGCGAAAACCCCGAAGGCTTCGAACGCGACTTTGAACCGCCGGGTGCGGAGGAAGTCGAGGAGTTGATGGAACCGACGTTGGCCGACACCATCGAGGCGGTCACCGATGCGGTCAGCACCGTCGCGGCGTCTCTGACGGCCACCGACAGCAACGCCACCGCGTCCACCTCCGGGACCGGCAAGGGCGACAGCCGACCGCCGGGCCCCGAAGGCGAGGGCGACGACATCATCGGTCGCTGGGAACGGTGGGAGCTGACGTTCAACGCCAAGGGCAAGAAGGATTACGCCCAACAGCTGGACTTTTACAACATCGAACTGGCCGCCTTCGGCGGTGGCAAGAACGTGATCGAAACGGCGTCGAACTTGGCCACCAGCCCGACCAAAAACGTCAACAACACACCCGAAACCGAAAAGCGTCTGTACTTTTCCTGGAAACTCTCCAACCCGCTGCTGCAGTTCGATCGCCAGCTGCTGGCGGCGGCGGGAATCGAGTATTCGGGCCGCAACGTGATCCGGTTCATTCCCCCGGACCTGGAAAACCGGTTGGCGGCGATGGAAAAGGAATACGCCGAAGCCAACGGAAAGAAGTTTCCTCATGACATCGCCAAAACCGTCTTCGAAAGTAAATCAGGCGGCAGCGGCTATGAGTTTTCGATCGTCAGCCAGCGTTACCGCAAGGGACGCTGATCCCCGCGGATGCCCCCCGCCCTCCTCACACAGCAACCCCTTCTGGAAGGACACGAATGTCAATGATTCTTGCGTACTCGCTTTTCAACATGATCGCCGATGCGACCTACCTGGCCCTGGCCGCGGTCGCGCTGTGGGGGTTGTATTGCATCGTCGTGGTTTGGAACCGCGTGGGCCAAAAGCGGTTCAAAACGGAAGAAGAGCAGGACCAGTTCATGGACGACGTGGAACAGATGCTCGCCGCCGGCGATTTCGAGGGCACGCTGGACTACTGTGAAGGCGACCCGCGCGCGGTGCCCCAAATGATCGAATTGGCCGTCAGCAATCGCCAACTGGGTTACCAGCGGGCCCGAAAGATGATGATGGACCGGTTCCAGCGCGACGTGCTCAGCGACCTGGAATACCGGCTCAGCTGGGTCAGCACGGTGATCAAGAGCGCGCCGATGATCGGACTGTTCGGAACGGTTTTCGGGATGATGGGGGCCTTCCAAACGCTGGCCACCGCGGAGTCGGTCGAACCGAGCAAGTTGGCCGGTGACATCCGCGTCGCCCTGGTCACGACCGCCAGCGGGCTGGCCATCGCCATCCCGCTGATGATCCTGGTCGCGAACGTCAACATTCGGATCGCCAAGATGGAAGATTTGGTCGGGTCCGGCCTGGCCCGTTTCTTTGACGCGTTCAAAGCCGGTCTGAGCCGTGCCGGAGGCCGGTAAACGCCATGAGCGATGTGATTTTAGACGACGTCGACGAAGCCGAGGACGACTTTGAGTTGCCGCGGAAGAAGCGCGATGATGACGAGATGGACATCACGCCGATGATCGACATCACGTTTCTGTTGCTGATCTTTTTCGTCGTCTGTTCGAAGATGGATCCGACGCAAATGGGTGAAATCCCCGAGGCCACCAACGGCATCGCCATCAGCGCCAAGGAATCCGCCGTCGTGTTCATCGAGCCAGCCGGCGGTGACAAAGTCACGCTCAAACGCATCGACGGCACCGAATTCAGCAGCGATGAAGAAACACAGACTTCCGAGCTGATCGAATACATCGCCGAAGAACTTAAAAGCACGTTGGGGCAGGAAAAAAACCACGTGATGATCATGGGAGATGCGGACGTCCGGGTGGCCGAGGTGACCCGAGTGCAGAAAATCATCGGGGACGCGTTTGAAGACATCGATTCGACCTACATCGCCGTCAAAGAACAGTGAAGCGTTTAGAAACGTCGCCGTCGGAGATGACGCCCCTGGTCGATGTCACGTTGTTGATCCTGATTTTTTTCATGATCACCGCGTCCTTTGCCCCCGGCAAAGGGCTGGAGTTCCCTGCCCGGGAAAACGATTCGACCGGTCGCGCCGTACAGAACGATGCTTCCCGGGTGGCCAGATTGACGGTCGATCCGGACGGCACGTTCTTTTTGGCCGCTGTCGACTGGCAACGAGCGCTGAGCGGAAAGCAGGACCTGATCAAGCATTTGAAGCACTTGAAATCCGAATACCGCGAACAAATTGAATTGCAGATCGCCGTTGATCCCCGGGCCCGTTTGCAGCGGCTGGTCGACGCCGTCGATGCCGCCGCCCTGGCCGGCTTCGAACGAACCGAGCTGTCGACCTTGACCCCTGAATTGATCTGACCGTTCCCGAGCCACCCCTTTTCATCCAGCGCATGTCCATCCCCGTCACCTGTCCGCAATGCGGCGCGATCAACAAGGTCAACGAATCGTTGGCCGGCCGACGCTTTCGTTGCCCTGAATGCGATACCGCGGTGCACGTGCCGGAGCGTGAGATCGAACAATCGCCGCCCCCGTTGCCCGAAAAATCGCGGTCGAAGGCCAAACGGATCCAACGCGAAACATCCGCCGCCGACCACACCACTTCCGCACCGGAGATCGGCGAATCGATTGCCGAATCGCCCGCGGTGCCCGCCCCCGGCGGACTGCCGCCCTCCACCGCAGCCGAGCCGGGGCCGCAACCTGACGCGGCCTCAATCGTTCCCGGCGGGGACGACTGGGAAGACGACGAACCAGTGCTGCAACGCAGCAAGCGGGATGAAGAGGAATTGGACATGACGCCGATGGTCGACGTCACCTTCCTGCTGTTGATCTTCTTCATGGTCACCGCCGCGTTCAGCCTGCAAAAGTCGATCGAGATGCCAAGGCAACAGACCGACGCCCCCAGCACGACCGTCGTCGAGGAAGAAGAGGAAGACCTGGAAATGGTCGAAGTCCAAGTCGACGAATTCGGCTCCTTTCTGGTGCTGGCGCCGGATTGGGAACAGGAAACCCCCGGAAAACAGAACTTGATCACCGCCCTCAAACGCGCCATCGAAGGTAGCAGCGGGATGCGGCTGGTGATCAAGGTCCACGAACAATGCAAACTGCAATACCTGGTCGACGCAATGGATGCGGGCACCATCGCCGGATACGCCGAAACCCAGGTGACCCAGGTTGAGGAATTCGACTAGGGACAAGTGAAAAACCACCGCGGGAATCACCGGAATATCGACGACGGGCAGTAGCGCCGCGTCCGATCCGATTCCGGTTCCTCCCGCTGCAACCGATTGCGTCCCGGCCGGTTTTCGAAACCATTCGGCCGACGGCACGCGAACCCAACGATCTACTGACAGCCAACCCTTTTCATATCAACGATGCTTGCTAACGAATTAATCGATCGCCTGGAACGACGTGGGTTGTTGGACCAGGAAATCATCGAGGCCCTCCGAGAACAACTCCAACAGGGTGGCGCCCGCGTCACGCCGGAAGCCGTTGCGAAATTGCTTGTCGACAACGGTCAGCTGACCCGGTTTCAAGCCACCAAATTGATCGGGGAGTTGCGCAGCAGCGAGTACGCCGACGAATCGACGATCGCGGCGGCGGAGATCGTCGAAGATGACCTGGGGCTGTTGGACGATTCTTCGGCCGAACCACTGGAGGTGGAAGCCGTTCCGGTCGACGCGGAATCCGATCCGTTCGGGGGCCCTTTCGATTCCGCCCCGATGGCCGAACCGGTCGGCACCGCCGACAACGGTTCCCAAGCCGCGGGCATGGCCTTGGGCGAGGACGCTGGACTGGGAAGCGACCGGCCGCGGGCCCGACGTACCAAACCCGAGCCGACCAAAAGCCAGTGGGATTCGTTCAAGGTTTACGGCTTTCTGGGGATCATCGGTTTCTTGGTCCTGTCGGGCGCCGGGCTGTATTTCTTGCTCTCCAGAGGCAACGCCGACGACCGCATCAAGATGGCCAACGAGCTCTACGACCAGCAGAACTACACCGGTGCGCAGGAACGCTACTTGGAATTCCTGGACGCGTTCGGAGACAGCAACGAACACAGTTCCCTGGCGCGAACTCGCGTGACAATGACCGAACTGTATCGGGCCGAAGGCATGTCGGATCCGACTTACGCGTTGCAACTGGCGAAGGAAAAACTGCCGGAGATCGAGAACGAGGAGGGGCTCAACGAGGAGCGTGGCAACCTGGCGGCGTTGCTGGTCGACATCGCCGAAAACATCGCCAACGAAGCGTCGGAGAAATCGGAAACCGCCGCCAAACGCGAACTGCTTGAGAAGCTGGAGGAGCAAATCCAGTTGACCGAAAATCCGATGTACATGACCGGCGCGATGCGCACGACCCTGTCGGGACGAATGAAGGAAATCGAGGAGGCGCGGGGCCGCGTCCAACGCGACATCAACCGCAACGAGCGTCTGGACGCCGCGGTCGATCAGATGACCAAATTGCTGGACGCCAAAAGCACCAAACAGGCTTACGACGTCCGCTTCGAATTGTTGCGAGATTTCCCCGAACTGGCCGATAACGAACGGCTGGCAAAGTTGATCAAGCGGGCCAGCGAAATTCAACAGGAACTGGTCGAGTCGTCGGCCGAACTGCCGGAGCAGATTCCGGCGGGGAAGGAATCGGAACTGAAACTGATCGTGCTCAACGCACGGGAAGGCGAACGCGTTCCGGACTTGCGTGACGAAGTCATTTTCATCCGTTCCAAAGGATCGGTGCTGGCCCTCAACGGCGAAGACGGAACCCTGCTGTGGCGTCGCTATGTCGGTTACACCCAAGACCACAGCCCGGTCCGCCTGGATGACGGGACCGCCGTCCTGCTGAGCGAATCCTCCGCGTTGTCGGTGGAGCGTTGCGACGGCCGCTCCGGCGACGTCGACTGGCGGGTGAAGATCGGCGAACCGTTCAATCAACCGGTCGTGGAGGATGACGAGATTTACGTGGCGACCGAATCGGGCCGGTTGGTCAGCCTGGACGCGACGACCGGCGACGCCCGCTGGGCCAAACAGATCCCGCAGTCGTTGGAAGTCGGACCGGGCGTGGATCGCCGCAACAGCATCGCCTACATCCCCGGGGATCACAGCAACCTGTACGTGCTCAACAGCCGTGACGGCAGCAGCATCGAAAGCTTTTACACCGGCCACGCCGCCGGCACGATCGTGGTGCCTCCGATCCCGATGCTGGAGCACCTGTTTGTCGTTGAAAACAAAGGCCCCGATTACTGCCTGGTCCACATCCTGGGGGTCGATCCGGACGGCCGGAACGTCCGCAAAGCCCAAGACCCGATCCGCATGTCGGGCAACGTCGTCGTTTCGCCGATCGTCGCCCAGCAACGGCGGCTGATCGTGTTAACCGACCTGGGAGAGATCGCGGTCTTCGATGTCGAAGTCACGTCGGAAACGGAAAAGGTTTCCGTGGTGGCTAAACAGTTGGCGTCTTACTCGGCTCCGACCCTGACCCAGATGGCGGTGGGACGCAGCCAGATGTGGACCACCGGTTCGCGAATCGGACGATACGAGTTGCAGGTCAACCGCGGCCGTGTCGTCCCGGATTGGTTCCAACACGAAGGGGACACGTTCATCGGCCAACCCTTGGCCATCGGTGAGGCATTGGTGCACGCCCGCCAGCTTCGCGGCACCAGTGGTTTGCGCGTCTCCGCCGTCGATCCGAAGACCGGCGAAGAACTGTGGCGCAACGACATCGGCGCCCCCGTCGTGATGGTCAAACAGACCGACGCCGGCGTGCACGCCCTGACCAGTCAGGCGGCCCTGTACGAATTGGACGCCCAGGCGTTGCAAACCGGTGCCACCCGGGCCCCGTTGGAAAATCGCGGCGGCTCCGGAGTGATCATGCGGTTCGAGAACCCGCTGGCGATTGATGAACAGCGGAGCGTGCTGATCAATAAAGCCAGCGGCGAAGGTGGACAGCAGGTCGCGATCTATGACCCGACACGCAACACCGAAAAACTGCGGCTGGTCAGTTTGAACCTGCTGTCGGGCAAACCGTCCGGGCCAGGACTGGTTGCCGGCGGCGGCTTGTTTCTCCCGCTCAACACCGGTCGGGCCGTCGTGATGAATTACCTCACCGGGTCCCAATTGGGCAGCCCTTTCCAACCGGTCAGCGACCCGGTCGGCGAGGTCTGGTGGTCCAACGTGGTGCGTGTGCCGGATGACCCGGGACAGGTGGTCCTGACCGACAGCCGCAAATGGCTGTACCGGTTGCGGGTTGGCGACCAGATGAAAGAGCTTGCCGAAGCGGAATTGCCGCAACCCACCCTGGGCACCATCGCCGGCGTCGGCAACGTGTTGATGGCCGCGGTCAGCGGACCTGCCGCCGATTCGATCGTCGGTCACGACCTGATCGATTTGAAGCAGAAGTTCCAAACCCAGATGGATGGCCGAGTGATCTGGGGGCCGGCGGCAGCCGGGCAGCAGGGATTGGTCCTGACCGACGACCACGTTTTGCGTGGAATTGCTCCCGGCGACGGCAAGCTGACGTACTCCATTCCCGTTCCCAAAGGCCTGCCCGTCGGCGACCCGTTGATTCACGACGGGTCTCTGATCCTGGCATCGGATTCCGGTTGGGTCATCGTCGTCGACGCCTCGACGGGAGAACTCAAGGGCAAGACCGAACTGGGCCAGCCGCTGTCGGCTACACCGATGGTGTTGAAGGATCGCCTGCTGGTCCCCGGGGCCGAAGGCGTGGTGTACGTGATCCCGATTCCCAGCGAGGTCGAAGGCGAATGATTCACCGACAGAATCGCGAACAAACGACGACGCCCACCTCCGCGCCGCCGGCCCCCCCAGCAACGCGATGCCGCGCGTTTGGCCGGATTGTCGCTTGTGCCGTGTTCGCCGTCGGACTGGTCGCCGGCGTCTTCGGGCCGCTGGCCGCCGTGGCGCACGCGCAGTTGTTGACCTACGCCGAATCCGGAGAACCGGAAGACCCGGGACTGGGACTGCTGCAGGAGGAACCGCACGACATCATCTATTTCACCGAAGCCTCCGGCGGCGGCTGGGCCAAAGTGCGGCTGTTGCCGATCCGCGAGATCCCCAGCGATCGAAAAGGCACGCTTCGATTTTCCATCCTGGGGTTCGAGACCGACGAGTTTGTCGCCAAGTGGGGCGACATCGATCGGATCGATTTCTGGGAGAAACGGCTGGAGCGGGAAACCGCCGAACGCATCGCGGCCGACGACTTCACCGGCGCCTATCCGTTCCTGTCGATCCTGATCCGGGACTACCCGCGGCGCAAAGGGCTGGACGAACTGCGGGCCAATTTCTTGTGGCGGAACGCAATCCAACGGGCCAACAACCGCGAACGCGCCGAGTCGCTGGCGATGCTGGAAGAACTGCACCGTTTCGCTCCCGACTTCAAACAGTCCCAGGTGCTCAAGGCCATCAGCCTGACCACCGGCGCCGTGATGCAGTCGCTGGTCGATGAAGGCCAGCTGGATACCGCGCAACAGTTGCTGGCGCGGCTCAAACAGGATTACGGCAACTTCAACCTGGACGCCATCGGCAAGTGGGACGGCGAGTTCCTGAAGATGGCCCAGGAGAAACGCCAGGAAGCGATCGAAGCCGCCAGGCAGAAGGACTATAGGGTCGCCCGCAAGCTGGCCCGCGAAAGCCTGTACCTGAAACCGGACATCAGCGGCGGCAAGGAACTGATCCAAAAGATTGACCAGGTCTATCCCCTGGTCAACGTCGGCGTGCTGCAAAGTGCCCGGGTTTACGACCCGGTGCGGATGGACAACTGGGCCGCACGGCGTGCCGGCCGACTGTTGTATCGGACACTGTTTGAAATTCAGGGAGCGGCTCCGGAAGGGGGTGAATACGAGTTCCTGTTCGGATCCACCCAGACGACTCCCGACCGCCAAGTGTTGGAATTGAACTTGGAACTGGAAAAGCTGCAAACGCCGCTGAGCGAGATCCAAGTCGACTACCTGGCCGATCAACTGGCGATGCGTGCCGACCCGGAATCGGAAACCTACTTTTCCCCTTGGGCCGCAGCGGTCATCGGCATCGGCATCGACGGACCGCGACGCGTCGAGTGCGTGCTGCGTCGGCCGCACGTGCTGCCAACCTGCTTGTTGCAACTGAAGGTCGACGCCAGTTGGTTCGGCGGCGAGGAAGACGGCCCGACCGGCGACTATCGGATCGGATCGGTCGAAGATGCCGAATCCAGGTTTGTGCTGACCGACCAGGCCCGGCAGGCGAATTCCGACAGCGGCAAGCCAAGAGAAATCGTTGAAATCCGATGCGACTCCGGGTCCGAAGCGGTCTCCAAACTGCTGCAGGGCGAAATCGACGTGCTCGATCAACTGTTCCCCGCCGACGCGTTGCGGTTGAAGTCGCGACGTGACGTGAAAGTCGTCGAGTATCCGTTGCCGACGATTCACATGCTTGTGCCCTGTTCGGACCACGAGTTTCTGGCGGACAAGAATTTTCGTCGGGCGCTGCTGTATGGAATCGACCGCGAAGACATCCTGAAGGGTGAATTGCTGGAGAACCTGGAATCGCCCGGCTGCAAAGTCCTGTCGGGGCCCTTCCCCGCCGGAATGGATCTGAACGATCCGCTCGGCTATGCCTATGACCCCAGCATCCTGCCGCGACGGTTTGAACCCAGCCTGGCGCAGTTGTTGGTCGAATTGAGCAAGACGCTGAAAACGACCGCCGCCGAGAAGAAAAAGGAACCGGCGCCGAAACTGCGTCCGATCCGACTGGCCTTTCCCGCCGACAACCTGTCACGCGTCGCCTGCGAGGCCATTCGCAGCCAGTGGCAGCTGATCGGTTTGGAGGTCGAATTGGTTCAACTGCCCGTGGGACGCTCGTTCCCCGAACCGGACACGGCGGACATCGTCTACGTCTCGGCAGCCATCTGGGAACCCATCATCGATGCACGACGCCTGCTGGGCCCCCGCGGGCTGGCCAAAAGCGAGGATCAGCTGATCGGATTGGGCTTGCGACGGCTGGAAGAAGCACGCAATTGGCGCGAAGTCCGCGACCGATTGTTGGACCTGCACGCGATCTCGCACCACGAATTGCCGGTGTTGCCGCTGTGGCAAATGGTGGACTCTTATGCTTACCGCCGCAACCTGACCGGGCTGGGCAGCCGAATCGTGTCGCTCTACCAGAACGCGGGAAACTGGAGATTGGATTTTGACTGACCTACGACCGAGCCGCTGGCTATGCGTTGTCGCGGTAGTGCTCGCGCTGGCATCGCTGTTTTCGCTGCCAAGTCTTTCGGCAGCGGATGTCGCATCCGCTGCGTCCGATTCGACCGCTTCCGATCCGACCGATGCTCCCGAAGAGTCCGAGGAGGACGAAGAAGAACTGCAGACGGGACAGCCTTGGGATTACTCGCCCTATCGCGTCTTGATCTGGATCGCTTCCCGCGATGCCCGCATCAACGCGCAAACCGTTCATCACTCCCTGGCCGAATACCTGGATCGGGATTTCAACTCGATCTGGCGAACGACCATCACCGATGCGCCGGCATCGGTCCAGACGGCCGCCTTCCGATCCATGGACGATCTGACCTACGACCAGATCGCGGCTTCCGATCCGGTGATTGCCGTCAAACGCGATCACGAGGATGCCATCCGAATCCAAACCGTCAAATCGCTGCCCCGTTATGTACAAGCCGTGCCCGTCACCAGCGGCACGCGCAACGACGTGTTGCGACGGGCGGAAGCATTTGGCGACCCGTCGCTTGGCGGTGCCGCCTCGGTCTTGAAGACGTTTGACGGCGACGCGCTGGCGTTGGCCAAAACCTGGAACGACCCTTCCACCGAAGCAATGCTCGTGACCCGCGGCAAGGCATCCACCTTCGAAAAGCCCGGGGCCAAAATTCTGACCCTGCCGATTACCGAATTGGTTGAGACGGCGGTTGAAGAGTACGACAAGATCTTTGTGGTTCGCGTGGATGGTCCGAGCACCAGCCCGACCCGCAGACCGTCCGTCACCGTCGCCGAGTTGGAGACGTTGATGCGATACTTCGGCGCTCCGGTAACCACGCCGTATTCGGGACCGCACGATCTGGCGTCGGTGATCGGCTACACCGTCACCGAGGCGTTCGCGCCGATGGTGCGGATCGACGATGCGGGTCAGGACACGGCCACCGGAATGGTCCGTGCCGCCAACTTGATCTTGGATCCGGAATCACCGGCCGCGGTCCCCGTCGGCAGCGCGCTGATGCCGATGATTCGAAAGAACAATCGCGAGGGAAACCCGATTTCCATCGGGCCGATCGAGTGGGCCTACCTGATCGCAACCGAAAAGGACGGGCGCGACATCAAGATGGATTATTACTCGGGCCGTCCGGGTGGTCTGCAAGGTCGCAAGAATAAACGCACGTTCAAGATGGCGATGCTGCTGCACCCGCAAGACGACTCCACCCTGCTTCGTCTGCACGCCAAGGGGCGGGAGGACGAACCGCTGATCGGATACGAATTGTACGAACGGGAGCTCAATAGCAAGTCGATGACCTTCGTCGGCCGGACCGACTGGAACGGGCGGCTGGCAATCCAAAAGACCGACAACCCGCTCCGCCTGCTGTACGTGAAGAACGGGGGCGCCGTCCTGGCCCGGCTCCCCATGGTTCCCGGCCTGACCGAGATGGAAGTCGCCGACCTGAGCGGTGACGATATGCGATTGCAGGCCGAGGCGTACATCCGCGGCGTCCAGAACGCGATCGTCGACCTGGTCGCCATCCGCAAACTGCTGGCCGCCCGAATCCGACTGCGTCTCCGCGAAGGCAAAATGAAAGAAGCCGAAGACTTGCTGAACGCTTTGCGCGAGCAACCGACCAACGAACAGTTGGCCAACGACATGGGGAAGAAGCAGGGTGACTTTTTGAAAGCGATTGGCAACCGCAACGTCAACCAGCGACGGAAAGTCGATGACATGTTCAAGGTCACCCGAGAAATGCTGGGCAAGCAGATCAACCCGGCGGTGATCCGCGACCTGGAAGCCGATGTCAACGCGGCACGGGATAACGGAGGCAAACTGCCTGCGGAGGAAGAGGATCAGCCGGAAACGCAAGACGCCTCGCAAGGCTGAGCCACCCCGCTCGGCCGGTTTCGCCCGTTACTTTCGCCAGTCCGGTCGCTTGCGCCGCGCCTTGGGATGGTGCGTGATGATCTGGAACGTGGCGTCGCGCCCGGACAGCTTTCGCCCCATCGGTCGACGGGTGGGACGGACGATGGTCGCCCGAAGCTTCTGTTCCCCTTCGAACAACTCGTCGTCGATCTCGAATTCGACCACGCGTTTGACCAGCTCTTCCGGCACCAACTTGTTTGCCCCCGGAGGCGGTCCACCTCGATGGCCCCGATTGGGACCTGGTGCTCCGCCGGGCCCCGTTTGAGAAGAAAGCGGGCCACCGGGACCGGCCCCGCCGGTCTGCCAGACCGATCGGTGAAAGAAAACGTCGTCCCGAAAATCCTCGGCGTCGATGAATCCGTACTCCCCGTTGGGATCGACGAACCGGATCACCCCCAATCGTTTGCGCGTGATCCGAAACTTCTTCGGACGTTCGTCTTCCGGGGGTGGGCCCGGGGGTGGACTCTGTGATTCAGTCACCGAAGCGTGCTTGATCGTGAAAGGAAAATGCGGCGAGTGGGTTGGATACCGCAAGTTACCATCAAACGCTGATTCCGATAGCCGAAATTCCGGCCATGCCTTGGGTGGACCAGCCCCGGCGTCAGGCACAGCCTGACCTACGGCAGATTCGATTTGACGGACTTCGAATTCACGGACTGGACGTCAGTTCCATTCCGCTGACACTGGGGTTTGCTTCAGCCCCAGCCAGGCGGCCACCGAACGGTCGGTCGCGCGTCGAATGACCGAGGGCCACAATTGTTGGTCTCCGATCAAGATGTCGTCGCCAGTGGCGTCCAGCACATGCCACAAACCGGCATCGCATTCCGCCTTCAATTGCTCGGTGGACCAGCCGAGGTGCCCCACGATCAGGCGGAAGGAGCTGGGTTTCCGCTTGACCAGATTCTCCAACAGGTCACGCTGTGCCGCGACGTAGACCCCCTGCCCGGCTTCGGCTTCAGCGAATTCGCTGGCGTTGTGAATCGCCACGACTGGGCCTGAGAGAGGGCCGCCGAAGTGAATCGTTCCGAGTGTCTGTGAGGCCGACGCAACCGGGTTGTCGATCGCCCCATCGGTGCCCGCCGAAACCGGCGGCTGGATGTCCGTTCCGGGAACCTCGCCCGGCTGCGTCGTCTCGGACGGCGAAAGCCGTGAACCCGACCTGCCCTGCGGATTGGTGTCGGCGTCCTGCTGGGAGATCATTTTGGCCAGGGCCGGATGTGGGACCATGGGACGGTTCAGGAGAACCCCGAAGACTTGGTCGGCGTCGTGATGAACAATCAAACACACCGCTCGGTGGAGGACGGGGTCATCCACTAGCGTGGAGGCGACGAGCAGCTTGCCCGCCATCGAGTCGTTCGGTCCGGTCGGATGAAGATCCTGCATCATTTGCCTGCGTACACTCCTAACGATGCCAACTTGGCAGTCGACGAAACTCGTTCACAATGGCAGGGTAGAAATGCAACCGGTGTGCCAATCCCTGGGAGCAGGTCCCTGGGAGCGGCCCGCCAGATTCCACGGCTCGTGATCGACGTAAACGAAGCGAAGACAAGAGCTTATCCTCCTTGGAGGAAGGCCGATCCGGGGGCGCAATCGGCGGCGCCACGCCACGGACTGGACGCGCTGTGGGGAAACCGGGATCATTGATCCGGTGACTAAGCGAGCTCGGCCGGCAACTCGTTTCCACCCCCCCCTCGCCGCCCTGCCACGCGGCGACCATGGATCCTGTCCCCTATCACGTCAAACCAGCCGATCCGCGATGAGCCTTTATGAAATGCGCCGCAGCTACAAGCTGGGCAGCCTGAATGAAACAGACATCGATCCGGACCCAATGGTTCAGTTTCAAACGTGGCTGCAGCAGGCGATGGAAGGAGATTTGCCGGATTGGGTCGAGGTCAACGCGATGACGCTCTCCACCACCGAACCGGACGGCCGGGTGTCCAGCCGAATCGTGCTGCTGAAGGGTTTGGACAAAGGCAAATTCTGGTTTTACACCAACTACGCCTCGGACAAGGGCCGCCAAATCGCAGACAACGCGCACGTCGCGTTGTGCTTTCTGTGGCAACACAATCAACGTCAAGTGCGCGTGGAAGGCATCGCCGAACCGGCTCCGCGAGAGCAGTCGGTGCGATACTTTCGCACGCGTCCACGCGAAAGCCAGCTGGGGGCATTGGTCAGCGACCAATCAACCGTGATCGAATCCCGAAAGGTGTTGGAAACCCGGCTGCAAGAGCTCACAAAGAAGTACGCCGATGGGGACATCCCCTGTCCCGAACAGTGGGGCGGCTACGGCGTGACGCCGCTGCAGGTTGAGTTCTGGCAAGGGCGCGAAAAACGCTTGCACGACCGCCTGCGTTACCGGCGCGGCGAAGACAACCGATGGCTGGTTGAACGGCTAGCGCCATGAGCCGCCGGTTCCCACGGGGGGAAAAGGGGACGGGGGTCAATAGTGCAAAGCACCCGGAGGGCCGTTCCGGCTATTGACCCCCGTCCCCTTTTCCCCCTTCTCGCTCACTTGCTGGTGAACGTCACGTCGTCACTTCGAATGGCGATTGACTCTGGCAGGTCGCGGGCGTCGATCTGCAGCAACAGCGTGTGTTCTCCCGCGGGCACCGGAACCGGTTCTCCGATCGAACCGACTTCCTTGCCATCGATCCACAGCGTTCCTCGCTGCAGGTTGTCCACGTCGAACGTGGCCTGCGTCTCGGAACCGGCCTGGATCTTGGTCCGGAGGTAAAGATTGACCAAGGCGATGTTGCGCGGCTGAGCAGTCAACTGACGGAGTGTTTCGCGGTCGATCTTACCGCTAACGCGTGCCTGCAGCGGTTTCCAGCCTTCGGTCCGCTCGCCGGAAATGATCGCCTGGTTGCCCTGCTGTTCGATCCGGTGCGTCCCGGCCAGGACCTCCAACACGCGGGCCACGTTCTGGCGACTGGCATCATACGGTCCGGGTTTACCCAATTGCGTCAGGAAACGAATCAGGTCCAGTTGGTCTTGTTGGGAAATGCGATCCAGCAAGGCGGCTGGCATCAGTGACTGGCCCTGCTTGACCTCCAACACATCGGCCTCGGGAATCCGAACCAATTGGTTGGAGGCATCACGAAGCACGATTTCCGTGTCCGTGCTGCCGGATTCGATTCCCGAGAACACCTGTCCCGATTCGGTCAAAACCACCACGGAGTGATAATTCTCTTTGATCTTCGCATTCGGATCGAACAGGGATTCGATGATGTAATCGATCGGCGCGCTGGCACCCAAACTGGTCATGTCCGGGCCAACCTTTCCGCCAACACCTCCGATCGCGTGACAGGTCACGCATTGCAGTTGGGTCCTGCGATACACCAGCTCGCCGCGTTCGGCGTCGCCTTTGGCGGTCACCAACTGGCGGAGCTCCAGAGCTCGCTCGGGTGTCCATTCCGCGGCGGTCATGGTCAATCCGGTCTTCGGCATCAACGCTTCCACAAGCGCAGGTGCGTCGCGTCCACCTTCTCGTGCGGCGCGAACCCCGGCCCGGGCGGCAACCTGGGTGACTGCGTCGCCGGGCAAGCCGTCGATCAACAATGATTCACCGTTCTTGGCGGACAACATGGCACGCCACAACGTCAACGCCTGTTGTTCGGATTCGACATCCGCGAGAACGTGATAGAAGGGTTGCACCGCACGGCCGGGATCGGCCGCCGCCAGAGCTTCGACCGCAGCCACCTGAATGTCGCGGCTGTCGGCCGTGGTTGCCAGACGCGTCAGATGTTCAATCGCCGCGTCTCCGCCGCAAGCACGCAGCGACGCAATCGCCTTGGTTCGAATGTCCGTGTCGTTGGAGGCGGTGCCGGCGATTTCCGCCAACTGCGGAACCAACCAGCGGACTTTCCAGGCGCCGCACAGTTGAACCGCGGCGGCCCGTTGCCGTGGATCGTCGCTGGAGAGCAACGGTTTGAGGTCTTCACCCGGTTTCCCCGCAACGTCGGGGCGCACCCGGCGTGCCGTGGCCGCTTCGGCCATCGCTTGCAGGGCGCGAACGGTTGTCTGCGGGTCGAAGTTTCCTGCAAAGGTTTGTCGGTACAGCACCGCCAACTCCTCGGGGCCACCGGCCTTGGCGATCAACTCAATCCACGGCCCACTTCCGTCGCGGGAGATCTCATGTTCGGCAAGATACTGCCCCAGAAACTGCTTGGCCTTCTCCGGCTGGACGGACAACAAAACAAATTCCAGTGGCTTGCGCTGATTGGCTTCACCCCAGACGGGATCCTGAAGGTTGGCGATCAACGCATCCGCGTTTTGATCGACCATTAGGAACAGGGCGTGCTCGATGAAACGATCCAGCGGTCGATTCAGGGCCTGAAGTGATTGCCTGGCGGCATCCAGACCTCCCAGCGTGGCAAACGCCCGAACCGCTTCTAAACGCGTGCGAGGATTGTCATCAACGACCAGCTTTTCCAGACGCATCATCGCTGCGGCGCGATCAATGGTCGCGCTCGGATCACCGGGGTTGCTCCAGTGCGCCAAAACGCGCGTGGCCGCGGCCCGCGCGTTACCGTCATCGCCGGAGAGCAACTGGTCCAGCCAGTCGTTCTGGGACGCACCCACTGCGGCGGATAACCGCAAAGCCTGGATGTGTTGCTGAGGTGTTTCGCACAGGCTCCAAAGGTCCGACAGACGGGCCGCGGTCTGTTCGCTCCGTTCGATCAGAAGGCGGCGGGCGTGGGCGATCCGATAGCGGTCATCGGAAATCAGATGCGCGAACAGTTCATCGGTCGACTGCTTGGTCAGATCAAGCGGCCGTTGCGAGGGACGCCCCTTTGTGGTCACGCGCCAGATCCGACCGTGCCAGCGGTCTCGACGGGGGTCCCGAAAATCGACTTCGCCGTGATTGATGATCGGGTTGGACCAGTCGGCGATGTACAACGCGCCGTCGGGACCGAGTTTGACATCGATCGGCCGAAACGTGCTCTCGCTCGTTCGCAGCAGATCATCTTCTTGCGAGGCAACGAAGCCCGACCCGGATTCTTGCAATGAGAACCGAGTCACGCGATTGGCGCGAAAATCACAGGTGACGAACGACCCTTGCCAGGCTTCGGGAAAGCTCTCGGAGCGAATGATCTCGGCTCCGCAAAACTTCGGATAGCTTCCCGGGCTGATCAAATCGAGTGTCCGACGCGCCCCCGGGGTGGGATTGAACGTCGCACCTGGAAACACGTATGCAATGCCTTCGAATCCCGCACCGTCGGTCATGAAAGAGTTCCCCAGCGCATCGAACTGATGTCCCCACGGGTTCCACAATCCTCGGAAAAACACCTCCATGTGTTTGCTTTGGGTATCGAAACGAAAACCGCCACCGGCTTTCAATCGAACCACCCCGTGCGGCGTTTCGGTATCGGTGCGGGTGTAAACCGACTGGTTCATGTACAGCCGCCCGTCGGGCCCGAACACCAGCGTGTGCAAGTTGTGGTGCGTGTCCTCGGTGCCAAACCCGCTAAGAACCCGCTCGCGGCGGTCGGCTTGTCCGTCCCCGTCGGTGTCTTGCAGAAACAGCAGGTCCGTGCTTTGAGCGACATACACACCGCCGTCCCCGGGGGCGATCCCCGTTGGAATCAGCAGCGAATCGGCAAACACCGTGGATTGATCGGCGGTGCCGTCGCCGTCGCTGTCTTCCAACACCAGCACCTTATCGGGCAATCCCTGGCCGACTTCGATCATCGGGTAGGCTTCACTGCTGGCAACCCACAACCGTCCCTGGGCATCAAAGTTCATGTGGATGGGCTTGTTCAACAGCGGATTCTCCGCCCACAGCGTCACCTCCAGCCCGTCACCGACGACGAACTCTGGTGTCGTTTGCGGCGTGAATTCGGCGAACTTGGATTCCAGACGTGGTTGGGGCGAAGGGACTTCGCTGGGATCCAATCCACGAAGCGACGCGATGCGTTGCTCCTGCTTGACGATCAACGCATCGAACTGTGGAATCTCAGCAGCGTTCTGGCCCTGTTCATGCTTTCGAAAGCCGAACACGTAGGCCATGTTGGCCGGCCGCGAACGGTGGAACCACAACCGGTTCTTTTCCAAAATCGCCTGTCGCAGCGGCTCGGTTTGGTCATCGTCTTGCCAACGGCCATCCTTCAATCCCGCTTGCTCTTCGATCGCCGTCGCAAGCGCTCGATAGCCTGCCGCGTTCAAATGGATCGGATCCTTTCGCAGTTCAGGCTCGGTTGCCACTTGTCTCAGGTCGACGAAAACCCCGCCGGCCCGTTCACTCAGCCCGGACACGATGCCGGTGACCTGATCGATGACGTTCTGGGAAACCAAGGCGTCCCCGACCGGACGGATCGGTGAAAGGAACACAAAGCGACAGTCGGGGGAGATGCCGCGGGTGGCGTCGATCAATCGTTGGAAGTTCGCCTCAAACGTTTGGAGCCCTGCGGCACGCTGCTCGGGCGCCTGGGCCGCGATCTCCAAGGCGTTGGCCATCCCGTAGCCGAACACCGCCACGGTCGGCCGGGTCAGCTCGATTTGACGCTGCAGTTGGCGCCATCCTTCGTCGGGCTCTTCGCGACCAGCCTGCACCAGACTGAGCCCGAATCGGGACTGCCCCGCCGGCGTGTCCGCATTCCAACCCAAGTTCCGAAATGTCACGTCGGCCGAGGGAAAGGCGGTGGTCATCATCACTTCGACCCAACCGAAGTACTGCTCCTGCTCGATCAGCCCGTCGCCGATCAGGACCACGCGATCGCCATCGCCCAGCGACACGGCCGGCGCGGCGACGACCGACGGAAGGGGCACCGTCCAAAGGACGATCAGCGAGAAGACGATCCGCACGGTGGTGTGGCGGAGGGAAGTCCACATCGTGGCACGGCGATCGCCCGAAAAGCGTCGGGATAACGGATGCATGAAGGTCAATCCGAACAGGAGGGAGGGAGTCTCGGTCAGGCGGGAAATGTTGCAGCAGCAGCGAACCATTGTATCCGGAGAATTTGTATCCGTCGGGATCGAACTCAATGGCGATCGGAACCGGCGAGGGCGGCTGATGGCAAACAAAAAACCCGGCAGCGAATGCTCGCTGCCGGGCTGTTTCGAATGTCGATCGCTGAAGGCGACTCGGACGCCGCGACGGGTGCGCGGCGTCCGTGCTGGCGGTTCGTCTTAGACGGGAACCGCGGCGCTCTTGACCGTTGCGATGATGGCGCTGGCCACCATGTAGGGGTCGGCGTTGGAAGCCGGCCGACGGTCTTCCAACCAACCTTTCCATCCGTTCTCGACCGTTCCGATCGGAATCCGGATCGAAGCACCACGGTCCGACACGCCGTAGCTGAACTTGTCGATCGACTGGGTTTCGTGCAGACCGGTCAGACGCTGGTCGTTGTCGGCACCGTAAACGTCGATGTGTTCCTTGATCCGCGGCTCGAACGCCTGGCAGATGGTTTCGTACACTTCCTGGCTGCCGCACGTACGAAGCAACTCGTTGGAGAAGTTCGCGTGCATGCCGCTGCCGTTCCAGTCACCTTTGACCGGCTTGCAGTGCAGGTTGACGCCGACACCATGAGCTTCCGCGATGCGCTCCAACAGGTAACGGGCAACCCAGATCTGGTCGCCGGCTTGTTGGGCGCCCTTGGCGAAGATCTGATACTCCCACTGACCCATCATCACTTCGGCGTTGATGCCTTCGACGTTCAAGCCAGCCTCCAGGCACAGTTCCAGGTGCTCTTCGACGATCTCGCGACCGACCGCTTTGCCGGTACCGACGCTGCAGTAGTACGGACCTTGCGGACCCGGGTATCCCTTTTCCGGGAAGCCGAGCGGCTTGTCGGTGACCAGATCCCAGAGGGTGTACTCCTGCTCGAAGCCGAACCAGAAATCATCATCGTCATCATCGATGGTGGCCCGGCCGTTGGTGCGGTGCGGGGTTCCGTCGGCGTTCAGCACTTCGCACATCACCAGGAAGCTGGTGCCGCTGCGACCCGGATCGGGGCAAACGAAGACGGGCTTGAGCAGGCAGTCCGAAGCTCCACCGGGAGCCTGTTCGGTAGACGAACCGTCAAACGACCACATCGGCGCATCTTCGACGTTCCCGCTGAAGTCTTTGACGACCTTGGTCTTACTTCGCAAGCTTTGCGTGGGTTGATAACCATCCAACCAGATGTATTCCAACTTGCACTTGGTCATAAATCAGATTCCCCCTAGGTGAATCATAAGAGTGGACCCTTGAAGACACGCGTCGTTTCAAGTGCGGCGTGCCTCCGTGTAACAACAACGTCTACCTAACGCGTCCGAAGTGAGTTGCCGGCTTGTGCGGAACGCCGTAGCGAATCGTCAAACCGAATCGTCACCCTTTCAGCCCAGTTGCAAGTGTAGAACCAACCGCCTCTGAGCAACTACCGACTCCGACCATGCGGCGGAGTACCGCGAGAGCCTTGCTCCATGTGCTCTCCGACTGCCCCGCTGTCAGATCGGATCGATCTGCAACGGATACAATACTTAAAATTTTCTACCACGAAAGTGACAACTCGTCACCCCTGCCCCCTGAAGGATTTGCGGCAACGCGGGCAGTAGGCCGCTCCATCGGCAAACGGGCTACACCGCTGGCACCACGCGTCCGCCTGGCCCGTCCGCTGGTAGCGGTCCTTGATTTCCCGTTGCGAGCTGTCAACGTGACGACGCGTCACGTTGACCAATTACTCGTTTCCCAAAACCTTGTCCTGGCACGCTGGCGGCGGACGTTGGGAAGTCGCCGTGACGACTTGAGCGCCGGCCGGCCGCGACCGGCGGGCGGGCGACAACTTTTTACGAATCACGGCCAAGGGGCATCGCCCCGAACGAAGGAACGCCCCCGGGACGGTGACGGTGACTGCCGGCCGGGGAAGATCAACGGTCCTCGTCAACGGTCAACGTCACGACCGGGCTGGTGCGATAGCCGATCCGGCAGGCCTTGGCTTCCAATTGCAACCCGCCCGGCAGTTCCAGGGTTTCGGAGAACAACATCCAGTCGCCCCATTTGCCATCCTCGCCACGCGTTCGGTAAACCACCGCCGACCCTTCGGTCATGCTTTCCAGGAACACGTTGCCGCCGACGGTCGTCTGGGTCGGTGGCTTGGTTTGAGGGATCTCCCCACCGGGTTTCATCTCTCCCATCAACACCGGCTCGGGGATCATCCCGGTGTCTCCGATTTCATCCTGCCAGGACTCCAGCGCCTGGCGCATCCGGGCCAGACGGTCACGGTACTGCGGCCGCGCGGCCAAATTCTTCAGCTCCCAGGGATCGTTTTCCGTGTCGTACAGTTCTTCGGCCGGCTTGGTTTCGGCAAACCAGTTCGCTTGACCGCCGACCAAACCGCCCTCGGCCGCCAACCGACGCCAGTCCTTCATCGCCGGCATTTCATCCATGTAATCAATGCGTTGGGCGTAGGTCCGTTCGGGCATGTAATTGCGAATGTACTTCCAACGGCGATCGCGGCAGCCGCGTTGCAGTTCGTAGACTTCATCCATCCGGTCACGGTGAAAGTACAGGTACGAAGGCTCGGGTTGCTTCTTCTCGCCGATCAACACTCGGCCCTGCAGGTATTTGGGAACGCTGACACCGGCAACCGCCAACATCGTGGCCGCCAGATCGACGGTCGACGTCAGGTCACGACGCACGCTCCCGGACTTCAAGTGGTCCGGCCAACGCATGATCATCGGAATGTGCGTTCCGCTGTCGTAGATCCAACGTTTGCCCCGCGGCATTCCCATCCCGTGGTCACTCCAGAAAACGACCAGCGTGTTGTCGGCCAGACCGTCTTGCTCAAGACGTTCCAGAACCTCGCCCGCCATCTGGTCCATCCGCGTGATGTTGTCGTGGTACCAGGCCCAATTCTTTCGCGCCGCCGGTGTGTCGGGCAGGTAGGCCGGCAGCGTGTCGGCCACTTGATCGGGATCGCGCGCGTTGGCCTGGCCGATCGATTCGATGACGGCGTCGTGTTTTTGCTGCGAGTGCCGAATCTGGCTCTCGTGGGAGATCGTGAAATTGATGACTGAAAAGAATGGTTGATCCGGTTCGCGCCGGTCCCGCCAATCGTTGTGATCATTTCCCTGGCGATCCCAGATGCTCGGAACCGGATCGAACTGGTAGTCGGTCTTGCTGCGGTTGGTGCAAAAGTAGCCGGCCGCGCGCAGGTACTCTGGAAATGCCCTCACCTCCGGCGGCGGGATGATGTGGCTGCGCATGTGTTGCGATCCGATCGCCGGAGCGTACATGCCGGTGATCACGCTGCTCCGCACGACGGCGCACACGCCGGCCGGGGTAAACGCGTTGTCGAATCGCACTCCCTGGCTGGCCAAGCGATCCAGATTGGGTGTGATCGCGTGCGGGTCTCCATAGCAACCGAGGTTGGGCGAGATGTCTTCGCAACTGATCCACACGATGTTGGGGCGATCACCGGCGACCGCTACGGTGTGACACAGACAGACCAACCACAGCGCCGCCAGCGAAGGGCCTGCGAACAACGTCAACGGCCAACGAATGAGCAACATCATGAAACCACCAGCCCACCAAAGTAAAACGAATCAATCCAAAAACCGATTGCAAACGCCGGCGTCGACTCAGCCCTCGCCGCGGATTTTCCGCAAAGCGTTCAGTGCGGCTCCGCCCAGGTGATAATCGCCGCCTTTGACCCCCGGTTTGTTTTCCGCCCGTACCTTCTCCAACGTTTCGATGGCCGCGGAGGCACGGGCGCCAAGACGGCCCATCAAGTCCGCCGCGGTGCACGCGGTTCCCCGTTCGGGATACGACAAGGCGTCGATCAGGATTGGCAGGTTGTCCTCGGTCTGGCCCTGGGCACACAGGGCATACGCGGCCGCCATCCGAACGGAAAGCGGTTGATCGTCGGGCTTGTCAGGCTTGGCCAATCGGGTCAGCGATTCGGTCGCGTCCGCCAACGGATCTCCACCGATGCGTCCCAAATGCGTTGCCGCCAGGTAGCGTACCGCGGGGTCGGAATGCTCCAGCGCCTGATGGAGCGTCTCCGCCGCCGGAGCTCCGAAGTAGCCGACCGATCGGATCGCGCGCAACCGCGCGGTGCGGTTGTCACTCTCCAGCAGATTGCCCCAATCTTCCAACGTCCGCCCGGCGATCGTCGGCGGCGACGCGTCTCCCGGATCCAGAAAGTTGGCCGGCTCTGTCGCCGTGGCCTGCGGTTGCCCTTCCGGCGCTTCAGCGAAAACCACCAAGGACGGCAGCAGCAGCGCCAGACCAACGACGGTACGAAGGACGCCATGGAAAAGGGGCCCGGTCAATCGCTGAACGGTAAACCGCGAACCGGCGAACCCAGTCGCGGCAGAACGAACGGAAATGCCTCGAGCGATCATCATCAAATGTCCAGCGATCGGGGGAGAACGGCGACCCGCCCGCACTTTCGCGCGGCATGCCGAGGCGGTCTAATGTAGCAGTCGGACACCCGCTTCACACGCCGCGGCCGTGAACGTGGTTTCCATTCCACCACCTTGTCCTCAAGAGCTCCCTGATCGCGATGTCACAAGCACCCAACAATCCTTTTGACGAACCGCAGCGTTACGGCGAGCAACCCAAGAAGAGCAGCAACACCTGGCTGTGGGTGCTGGGAATCCTGGGCGGACTGTTCCTGCTCAGCTCGGTCATCTGCTGCGGCGTCGTCTACTACATGTCCAGCGAATTCTCAGGATTCATCGCCAACGCCGCCGTGGGAGAATTCCAGGACGACCCGGTGATCCAGGAGCACATCGGCCAAATCACCAGCAGCGACACCAATTTCGGCGACGCCATCCAACAGTCCTCGGACAACCAGGGCGTCACCACGATGGTCTTTGACGTGACCGGCGAGAAGGGCAGCGGAAAGATTGTGCTACGCACCGATCAGAAGACGAACAAAACCTCGGCGGTGCTGCAATTGGACGACGGAACCGAATACGACCTGGAAGTACCCGAGCAGTTCGGCGGGGTTTCGGCGGAACTGGAAGAGCTGGAGGAAATGGAATCACAGCCCCAACCGACGGGCGAATCCGAGCCGGCCGAGGCCGACTCCGTTCCCGAGTTGAATTTGGAACCGTTGGAATCCGAACCGGCGGGCGCCGGGCAATAACCGCCGGGGACGAACCGCCGGGGACAGAGCACCATCCGGGCCGAAGGCCCAGCCGTTTACCCAGCCCAGCCCGACCGCAGGGAGGGCTGGGAAACCAAAATCCCAATCCCACCGAGGGCCAACGGCCCGGCCGTTTGTCCGCGGTCGATCCCCACCCGGCACCATTTGATGCGACTCCTTTGCCGCGGATTGGAGCCTACAATGGGAGGTGTCCTTCCGTTCGTCCCCAAGACTGGTTGAAACGGCCATGTCCGGTCCGCTGTCCGCGCCGCAACGATATTCCCTGACCGCCCGGTGGGCCGTGCTGCTGTTGGCGATCTTCGGCTTCCTCGCCCCGTCGCTCCCGGCGCAGCCGCCACCGGAAGAACCGGCTGCCGGGATCGAATCGGATCCTCCGACGGACCCGGTGCCACCACGGCCGGCCGCTGCCAAACGGACGGCGGTCATGATCCCGCTGCACGAAGACATCAATCCGCTCAGCGGCGAACTGCTCAAGCGGAAATTCGCCGATGCCGTCGATTCCGATGCGGACGTGATCATCCTGGACATCCACAGCCCCGGTGGATTGGTCTACGTGACGCTGGAGCTGATGGACATGATCCTGGACGCCCGCGACGTCGAGACGGTGGCGTTCATTCAAAAGGATGCCATCAGCGGCGCCGCTTTGATTGCGCTGGCGTGCGACAAAATCGTGATGCTGCCGGGGGCGCGGATGGGGGACGCCGGTGAAATCGTGATGGGTGCCGACGGTGCGTTTCGGTACACCGAAGCCAAAAGCCGAAGTGTGTTGGCGCAGAAGGTACGCGACACCGCCCGAGCCACCGGACGCCCGATCGCGCTGGCCGAAAAGATGACCGACAAGGACATGGTGGTCTTTCGTGCCGTCCACAAATCAGACGGCGCGGTCCGGTACATCAGCGACAAAGAATGGGCCTCGATGGATAACACCGACGACTGGGAACGAGGGAAGCCGATACGGGAAGCGGGAAAGGAGATGTTTTTTACCGTCAACGGCGCTCGGGCGGTGGAGCTGGGAATGGCCGATCAAACCGTCCAGAACGAGTCGGACCTGGCGGACGCGCTGAACGTCAAAGAACCCATTCGAGTGATGCACCGGACCGGTGTCGACACCGCCATCGTGATTCTCAATTCCGGCATCGTGACCTTTCTGTTGCTGGTCATCGGATTGGTCGCGCTGGTGATCGAATTGAGCGCCCCGGGGATGGGGATTGGCGGACTGACCTCGATCCTCTGCTTTGGGCTGTTCTTCTGGAGCCGGTTTTTGGGAGGCACGTCGGGCTGGTTGGAGGTGACTCTGTTCATTCTGGGAGTCCTGTTCATGGCCCTGGAAGTGTTCGTGATTCCCGGCACCGGAGTGGCGGGTGTTGGCGGTCTGGTGTTGATGCTCGGTTCGCTGGTGATGGCGTCGCGGCGGTTCATGATTCCGGGCAATGCCGAAGAGATGGCCAGCCTGGGTTGGGACATCCTGACCGTTCTTGGCGCGTTCACCGCCTTCCTGGTCGCCCTCTTGATATTGGCGAATTACATCGGCGACATCCCGGGACTGAGCCGCCTGACGTTGAAGCCCCAATTGGCCACGGCCGGTGACGCCCACTCGGCGATGGCCGACTCGATGTCCCCCGAGGCGGAGGCCATGCTTCCCGGATGGCAACGCGTGTCGGTTGGTGATCAGGGAACCACTTCCGGGCCGCTCCGACCGAGCGGAAAGATGACCGTCGATGATTATCTGGTCGACGTCGTGACCGAAGGCGATTTCGTTCCCGGCGGCACGCAAGTTAAAGTGATCGCCAAGCAAGGCGCACGGGTCATCGTTCGCGCCGTCTAATCCACTCCGAAACTTTTGGCGGCTCAGCGAGTCGCCGCGTACCCGCTTTCGATCAGTTGATAGCGTTTTTGAAAGGCGACGACGTCACGTTGCTTTCCCATCACCAACATCGTCTCGCCGCCCTGAAACACGCGATCGCCGGCCGGATTGAAATCCAACGTGTCGTCGCCGCCTTTGACCGCCACGACCAGCAATTGGTGTTGGTCCCGGATCCGCAACTGGGCGATCGATTGGTCCAGCAAATCGCTGCCCGGCGGGATGTACAACTCATCCAACATCAGGTCTTTGAACTCCGGCTGGGTCAGCGAATAGAAAAATTGCGCCGCGGTGGGACGGGTGACCAGACGCGACATGTATTCGGCAACCATCTGGTGCGCCATCACGACTTCATTCGCTCCGGCCTGACGCAGTTTCCTGGAACTGCTTTCCTGTTCGGCCTGGGCCACGATCCGGATCGCCGGACAGAGGTTGCGCGCCGACAGGGTGATGAAGACGTTTTCGGCGTCGGTCGGCAACGCGACGACGATGCAATTGGCGTCGCAGATCCCCGCCTGCTTCAACGTGTCTTCGTCGGTCGCGTCGGCGTTGACCGCCAGGTAGCCCAGATCCAGCGCTTGCTGGTAGTTGGCCGGATCCAGTTCGATGATGACGAACTTGCATCGCTGTTCGGCCAGGTCCTTCGCCAGGATCGGTCCGGTCTTGCCAAACCCGCACACGATCGTGTGATTGGTCAGTTTTGAAAGTTCTTTTTCCATCCGTCGTCGTCCGAAAGCGCGATCGAGCTCGCCCTGCAGCATGATCTGGATCATGCCGGTGAATGTGTACGCCGCCGCGGTGCCTCCCAGCAGGATGACAGCAATCGACAGCAGTTGGGTCGACCAGTTCTGGGCGCTGTGTTCCCCGTAGCCGACGGTCGACACGGTGATCACGACCATCCACAGCGCTTCGACCCATTCGTACTGGCCGATGAAATGGTAGCCCAGCGTTGCCAACACCACGATCGAGGCCAACGCCGTGGCGCCGCGACGGATCTTGTTGAAAGGCGAATGCATGGGCGGAGAAAAACGATGGCCTGGCGAACGTCGTACCGGCGAAACGATCGCCCACCGCACGATTCACGTCAATCCGTCGGCGGCCCGATCGGCGACTCGAGATCAGAAACGGTGCCCGACAGTTTACTCGGCCCCCGCGGGCCCTGCGGCTTGGGCGATCAAGCTGCCCTGCCGATG
This sequence comes from Roseiconus nitratireducens, assembly GCF_008629675.1. Taxonomy (GTDB): domain Bacteria; phylum Planctomycetota; class Planctomycetia; order Pirellulales; family Pirellulaceae; genus Stieleria; species Stieleria nitratireducens. The sequence goes on from NZ_VWOX01000011.1 coordinate 176,716, forward strand.
CGGCTACTTTCCCGATCGGGCGCGCGGGCCCAAGCGGCCGAACATCCGGTCCAATTCGTCACGGCTGAAGAATAACGCGGTCGGCCGGCCGTGCGGACAATGGTGCGTGTCGTTGTACAACTCACGCTGTTCCAACAATGCCTGGATCTCCGCCGGGCGCAACGGATCGCCGGCCTTGACGGCCGCCTTGCAAGCGATCGTCGAGAGCAAATGATTCAACAGCTCGATCGGCTCAGGCTGCTTCCCGCCTCCGAGCACCGATTCCATCAGCGTTCGCAGCATCTCCGCCGGCGGGGTGTTGCGAAGCATCGCGGGGTAGGACTGAATCACCACGGTCTCGCCGCCAAAGTCTTCCACCTCCATGCCGATCTTGGCCAGGGTCTCGCGATGGTCCAGCACCGCGGTCCGCTCCGACGGCGTCATCGACACCGGCTCGGGAACCAGCAAACGTTGTGATTCCAGCGCTTGGCCGCTCTCCAGGACTTTGTTCTTCACCCGCTCGTAAAGGACGCGTTCGTGCAGGGCGTGCTGGTCGATCACGACCATGCCCTGTTCGTCCTGCGTGACCAGGTAGCGGTTGTGAACTTGGAACCCCAAATAGCAGACGCTCGGCCCGCTGTCCGCTGTTTGGGGAGAAGCATCCCAGGGTGCGACGTCGGCGTCTGGCTCGCCGGCCGCTGCATCGGCCGGCGCGGTGCCGGCGGAAAGGGAACGGTCCGCCGCCGGTGGGAACGCCGCGGACGGATACGGACGAAATTCGGGAACCGATCCGTCCGGGCGGAGCCCCTGTGCCGGATTCGGCTGACCCGAATTTGCCTGCGGCTGCGGCGGGCCGGCCGTACCGGCCAAATCCGTTGATCCAGCATGGGGTGAAAGGAACACGTCCGAGGCGTCTTGGCCGCTGCGTGCCCACTGGATCACCGATTGTCGGTGAGACTGCTGGGCGGGGGACGCGGCGGGGTGATCGACTGCGGCGTTTTCTTCGTTGGCCGCCGGCGGCCCGACGCGATGCGTCATGTCGGTCGTCAGGAAATGGTGTCGCAACGTTTGCAACAACCGACTGTAGACGCGGCCGCCGTCGGTGAACCGCACTTCCAGTTTGGTCGGGTGCACGTTCACGTCGATCATTTCCGGCGGCATCGACATCCGCAGAAAACACACCGGGTGGCGCCCGACCATCAACAGCCCGCGGTAGGCCTCGCCCAGGGCGTGCTGCAACGACCGGTCTCGGATGTGACGTCCGTTGAGAAACAGGTACTGCATCCGGGCGTTGCCGCGGCTGACCGCGGGGTCACACACGTAGCCTTGGACGCCGATTTGCGAGTCATCGCTGTCAATCCGAATCAGCGACTCCGCGATCTCATCCCCAAAGAATGCCGCGATCCGGTCGCTCCACCGCTGCGTGACCGGCAGATCGTACAGCGGCTTGCCGTTGTTGTTGAGCACGAAGTGGATGTGTGAATTGGCCAGCGCGATCCGCGTGAATGCTTCGACGATGTGCCCCTTTTCGGTTTGTGCGGTCTTTAAAAACCGCTGACGCACCGGTGTGTTGAAAAACAGGTTCCGAACCTCCATCACCGTGCCGACCGGACAACCGCAGGGCGAGGGCGGATCGATCACGCCGCCGCGAACCACCAATTCGCTTCCCGACTCGTCGGCTTCGGTGCGGCTGCGAATCGTCATTTGCGAAACGCTTCCGATCGAAGCCAACGCCTCGCCGCGGAATCCCAGCGTCTGGACATGGAACAACGACTCGTCGGTCGGCAACTTGCTGGTCGCGTGACTGGCCAGCGCCAACGGCAACTGCTCGGCGGTCATGCCACAGCCGTCGTCGCTGATCCGAATCAACTCCGTGCCGCCGCCACCGATCGACACCTCGATCCGCCTGGCCCCGGCGTCGACGCTGTTTTCCAGCAACTCCTTGACCACCGAAGCGGGCCGTTCGATGACTTCGCCGGCGGCAATCTGGTTGATCAGGTTGGGCGGCAACTGCCGAATGGTCGGTAATTCTTTCGCGGTAACAGACATGTCCGCAATCTAACGTTCCCCGAGCAGCAAACCAACGCCCGAATCGCCCGCACGGGCGATTTGATGCCGGTCGGTCGCTAGCAAAGCACCACGCGTCATAGCTTTTTTGCAGCCACGCAGGGGGCGGCGTTCTGCTCTACTGGTTCGGATGATCCGTCCCAATCCGTTCCAGCCGCCGCGCGAGCCGCATCGCGATTCGAATTTGCGTCCCTTGCCCGCGGGCACGAACGCCGGACGTCTGGTCCTGGCCATTCCCTTGGTGTTTTGCGTTGCAATCGCATTGGGACACGTGGTCGTGTTGGCATTGATGATGACTGGCCACCTGTGAGCGGCCACGGTTTCACGGACGTGCCGGCAACGCAAACTCACTCAAACGTTGATGACGTCACCCAACCCCTACCAGCCACCCCAAGACGCCAGGGAGGATCGCGGGTCGCCGCAAAAGACGACGGACGTGACCTGGACGTTCGTGGGTTGCTGGATGGGAACCCTGTTCGTGATGCTCTCCCTGGCTCCGACACAAACGGTGGTCATAGCACCGCTGGTCGCGATGGTCGGAATCATCTACCTGATCGTGCGCCGAGACCCCTGACGCCGGATCGCCGTCACGCCGACTCGCTGAACGCCGCCACCTTGTCCCGGAATGCTTGGCAATCACAAAGCCGATGTCGCTACCGTCGCCAAGCGGTGGCCATCTAGCTTCTTCCACGCTCTGGCGAGCGTCGCTACCTCAACGCGGCTCCGCCCTGCCAAAGCGCGACACAATCTCAGACGAGCCCGACCCGCTCGTTGTGGGCGGCCGTCACCGACCCGAGCAAGGGCGTGAACACCTGCCCCGCTTTTTTCTTTCCCGTGCGGTCCTAGGATGGTTCGAAGCCGGTGCGGCGGGTTGTTGCGTCTGCCCCTCGTGCGATCCGCTACGCCGGCTTCTCTTTCAATCTGCAACGACGCTGCCGGCTGAACACACTGCCGTTTCATCGCAAAACGTCTCATTGCAAGACTCTGCAACAAGACGGAGCCGATCGCGATGAGAACCTACGGCGTGGGGGTGATGAGTGTTCTGCTGTGTGGCATCGACGACGTCATCGATATGAAACTGATGACCTATGTTGGATGCCCGTCCGACGCCGCCAACGGCCCGAATCCTTCTGACGCATCTCTCCAAGTTTGGTCGTTCGGCGGACTCACTGAGCCATGTGAAAGCGAACCGTGTACCGAGGCGATTACGTTGACTGCTGTGTGGGCCGATCCTGCATTCGACAGCCGATCCGGTGGACCACGTTCGATCGGCCCACGGCTTCGTGAACGTGTCGAAATTGGATCGACGTCGGGCCGCAAGTCGCCGGAAGCGACCGGTGCCGGCCGTGTCACCCGATCACGTGCGGGCAGGGAGTGGGAATTCAAGCAGCCATCGGTACAATGTGGCCAACACGAGGGCCAGTAGCTCAGTTGGTTAGAGCAGACGACTCATAATCGTTTTGTCGCGGGTTCAAGTCCTGCCTGGCCTATTGCCGTTCATGGCGAAAATCTTCCTGGCCGGCGTCTTGGCTACCGGTCGACACGGCCTCGGCCGCCCAGATCTTTTTCATCTTCGATCTCGCCGACCAGTTCTTCTAACACGTCTTCCAGTGTGACCACGCCGACCGTTCGGTCGAGATCGCGAACGACGGCCAGGTGGAAACGCTTGTCTCGAAACTCGCTTAAAAGTTCATCGGATTTGGTTTGAGCATCAACGATCACAGCCTCTCTGGCGATCGCTGAAAGCCGATCGGTTGATTGATCGATCATCGCCTTGAACACATCGCGACTCAGTGCAATTCCTTGAATATCGTCGGTCGATTGGCCAAAAACCGGGTACCTCGAATACTCACTGCGGCCGATTTCGGCGGCGGCCTGCTTGATGGTGTAGTCGGCGCCGAGGGCTTTGACGAGGCGGAGTGGGGTCATGATTTCGCCCGCCGTCTTGTCATTCAAAATGAATGCGCGATGAATCAGGTTGCCCTCGTCGCTTTCGATGTAGCCCGCACGATGACCGATTCGGACGAGCGACCGAATTTGTCCCTCGGTGCCAATCGGCCGTGTCCCACGGGTGAACTGTTCGGACAACCACGCGAAGACGATCACCAGTGGATACATCAGGTATCGCCCGGCCAGTATCCCCGGAGCCGCGAGGCGGGCGATCCGTGGCGCGTAGTGCGCACCGAGGGCCTTGGGGATGATCTCGGAAAAAACAATGGTTCCAAACGTCAAGACGACCGTGATTGCGGCCACGCTTTTTGCCCCGTAGAGACTGTACGCTTCCTGACTGACGAGAATCGGACCAAGGACGTTGATCGTGTTCGTCAGGATGACGATCACCACGACCGATTTGACGATTTCACGCTTGACGCGACTGAGGCGCCGTGCGCCCCACCTCCCATCACGAACAAGCACGTCGATTTCGGGACGGGTGACACTCAGAACGGCCGCGTCGACAGCTGCCATCAGTCCCGAGAGCGCCAGAAACGCGATGATCAACAACAGCAACAGAAGCATCGGCAGCGACCTTTTCGCGACGGGAACGCAATGAATTCTACCCGATCCGACCGGGAGTTCGCTGCAGACCAGAGTTCGCTGCAGACCAGAGTTTGCTGCAGACCAGAGTTTGCTGCAGACCAGGGGACGGGCCATCGAATCAATCACAGGCCGGGATGTTCGCCTTCGGCGTTTGATTGAGACGCCCCCGCGGGATCAAGATCGATCGCGAGGGCTATGCGTGGATGTCGCCGTCGCGACAGTCATGCAACCCCGGGTCAATCAAACCAACGACAACAGTGACAATCAGTCCAAGCATTCGACTTCATGCATCAGAAAGAACATCTCGCGGGCGATTTGGCGTGACCGTGCGTCGTAGGTGTCGGCTTCCGCCGGGGAGCCGTCGGCCACTTTGGGGTCTTCGTAGCGGATCGGTGATCGCAGGTCGCAGCCAGCCACAACCGGACAGGCCTGGTCCGCGTCCGAACACGTCATGACGGCTGCGTAACCCGACGTCGGATTGGGCGGCTGGTCATGGACTTTGGAGAAACAACGCAGCGGTGGGGCTGCGTCCGAATACCGAACCAGGTACGTCGGGTTGTCCGACCGAGGATTGTCCGCCTGGATCTGAAACCCGCTACGACAAAGCGAATCCACCACGCGAGGATTCATCGCGGTCGCTTCCGTCCCTCCGGAAAAAGTTTGGACGCCGGTCAGGCCGCAAGCATCGGCAGCGACCTTGGCCCACACCTGCGCCAGATGGCTGCGGCGTGAGTTGTGCGTGCAGATGAAGGTCAACTTCGCGGTTCCGATCGTCGCCAAGCTATCGCCGACGTAACGCGCCAACTGCGACAATGCTTCTTGGCGAGCCGCCGTGATCTGATCAAACTCCAGCTTCCGTTCATCGAGAAACCGAGCGATCCCTTGGAACAACTCAGTCGATTGTGATTCGTTCATCGGTGCTTTCCGTTTTGGATGCATGCAACGGTCCTGCGATCAGTTCGCGTAACCCGTCCAGACCTGACGGCGGATGTACCTGCCAGGGAAGGACAACGGTTCGCTTGGAATGCGTCGTGATGACTTCGTCGATAAAGCCCCGTTCCCCGGATCTTCGTCCAACGAGGACCGGATCATGAATTTCCAACGGAGTGAGTGATTGGTTGATGATCCAAGCATAGGGCTCGATCCCGGCGCGGCGCAGATCTTCCTGCAACTTCGCTGCCTCATGCACCGGCGTGGATTCGGCGAGCGTTACCACGAGCACCTTGGTGAATTTCGAATCGCGCAGGCGAGGCAAAAGTTCTTTCACGCATTCGGAAACCTGACTGCTCTGCCGAGCCACTTCGCGGTGGTAAGCCAACGCCGCATCGAGCAACAGAATCGTGTGGCCAGTCGGTGCAGTGTCCAGCACCACAAAACCGTCCTCACCCTTCGCAACGGCGTCCGCGAATGCACGAAACACCGCAATTTCTTCGGTGCACGGCGAACGCAGGTCTTCTTCCAGCAACGCCTTTCCCTGGGCATCCAGGCCTGCCCCCGCCGTACGCATCACCTCGTCACGGTAGACGGCGGTGACTTCGGCGGGATCGATGCGGCCGACCGTCAGCCCTGGCAGTTGATCGGACGCCATGGCCGCCTGCAGGTGAGCGGCTGGATCCGTCGTCGACAGATTCACTTTTCTTCCTTGCTCGGCCAGGGCCACCGCGACTGCAGCCGCCACGGAAGTTTTCCCCACGCCTCCCTTGCCCATCGTCAGGATGACACCGTGGCTTTGTTCACCCAACTCAGCGACCAAATCGGTCATGGGAAGGGATCCGGCGACGGGTCCGGAATCATCGACGTTGCGAAACTCTGCAGATCGAGAACACGCTTCGTCGCTTGCAATTTGCCGGAGCGAATCGACCCCGACCAGTCCGTTTGCAACCAAGGAAACCGTGCTCTTGGGCAACCGCGACAAGCTTTCGGGCAGTTGGGCGAGCGAGCAATCGCAACGTTCCTGCATCGCAACCGCGATCGGATCGGATGCCCCGCGGGGGGCGAAGACGCCATTGATCAACAAGTGTTGATTCTCGATTCCCAACGCTCGCAACTCGCCGCCCGTCCGGTCGGCTTCTCTTAGCGCGGTGGATTCGGGGCGAGTGACCAAGACCATGGTGGTTTGTTTGGGGTCAGCGAGCGCCTGCACCGCCGACCGATAGACCGCTTGCTGCGTTTCCAGCGCCGCGAGCGGCCCCAGACACGAAGTTCCCGACGTATTGTTCTCCATGAAGCCCGACCACGCCGAAGGCAAGGTCAGCAGCCGCAAGGTGTGCCCCGTCGGTGCAGTATCGAACACGATGTGATCAAATTCACCCGTCGCGGACGAATCGCCAAGCAGCTTCGCGAATTCATCAAAGGCGGCAATCTCCAGCGTGCAAGAGCCGGAGAACTGCTCCTCCATGCTCTGCACCGCCGCTTCCGGTAGCACGTGCCGGTACGGCGCCACCATCCGTTCGCGATAGTCACGCGCCGCCTGTTCCGGATCGATGTTCATCGCCCACAGGTTCTCAACCGAAGTGATCGCCGTCGGCCGGTTGGACAACGGTGTGGCGAGCACTTCGTCCAAGTTGGAAGCGGGATCGGTGGAAACCAATAACACACGCCTGCCGCGGTCAGCCAGCGAGACCGCAGCGGCACAGGCCATCGAGGTCTTTCCAACTCCACCCTTGCCGGTGAACAACAGATAGCGAGTTGGTGTCGCGATCAATTTCATGTCAATTTCCCCGCGAAACGATCAGCAGCAGCCCGAACCGCCGCAACACCCACCCTCGGCCATCGGCAATGCGGACTTGGGCGACACGGGAGTCGTGGTCCACAGGGCGAGGTTGGCGCGGGCGGGATAATCGGAGCGACTGACAATCCGACCGTCAACAAGAATCAACGGCAGGCAATCCACACCGTCTTCACTGAGCATCTTCTGAACCACCGGATTGGCCGCGAACCGGGCCGGGTCCTGGGCCAGATTGAATCGATCCACCGAGTGGCCTTGTGCTTTCAACCACTCCAAATCGGCGGCGAACCTGGGGAGCGTCGGATCGACTTGCGGTCCACAAACGCCCGTGCTGCAACACATCGCGCGATCAAAAACTTCAACGTGACTCATCTGCGTCTCCCGTGGCTAAAAACGTCTATCGCCGATAAACGATTAACTAAACCAAAAAAAACTTCACAACTGCTCGACCAACTGCTTCAGCCTGGCCAATTTGGGGGCGTTGATGCAGTAGCACACCTTCGGTCCGTCCACTTCACCCTGGATCAATCCCGACTCTTTCAGAATCTTCAGGTGCTGAGACACCGTCGACTGCGCCAGCGGCAAACAGCTGACGATCTCGCCACACATGCACGCGTCACGCCCAATCAGCAAGCGGACGATTTGCACCCGCGCTGGATGAGCAATCGCCCAAGCCAGCTTGGCCAGTTCGTCCGCGGCCGCGTCCGGCTTGAGCTTCGCCGGTGCCCCATCGCAATTCTGTTTCGACAACCGCTTTGACACGCGACGCTTCCAACGGACCTTTTATCGTAAATCTACGATAGACGATAGGCGGCCAGCGCGAGACGGTCAAGTGCGATGTCTCGCGGTGCCCAGAAAGCAGGCTCGATTCAGCTGTTGGCAGCGGACACCCGGGCCGGGGTAGACGGCGGGAAACGAGGAGCCGGACGCCAGGAGCCGGGGCCCGCCCGCCTTCGCGGCGCCTTACGCAGGAGTCAGCTCCAGCGGCGGGGCGACACCTGCCTGCGCCGCGAGGCACGGCGTACGGCAGCGGCCACGACCAGCGGCAGAAAAACGGCCAGCGACGACGGTTCGGGAACGTTGTAGGTGAAGTTGTCAACGCCCACCGCCGACCTGTCCTTAGTGCCCTGCGGGTCCCAGGTAAACGTCCGGATCCCCTGCCAACAAAACTCACGAATTGCCAGCCGCCGCCGGCGGCCAACGTGATCGACTTCGTGAATACCTGCGTGTTGCTGGCATCGTAGCCGGCAAAAAGAACCGGGGTGTCTGCGGTCGGCGGCCGGTTGTCGGCGTGAAAGTAGGCACCGTAAAAATGGAACGGCGTCGAACGCGTGATCACGCCGGCACCACCGACGTTGTTCATCAGCACGTGCTCCGGCGAGAAGGCAGTCCCAAAAACCGAACCCTGGTCGAACGTTCCGGGAAAAACACCGGACACGCCGGACACGTTTGCATTGAAGTTGGAAAACCCGTCGCCCAGCGGCGTCGGATTGAAGTTGTTCGGCGTGACCGCATCGAACGTCAAGACGCCGGCGGACGCGCCCGTGGTAGCCCCCAGGATCGCCAAGCAAACCAGCAAGCAGCGGATCATTTCTTCCATCCCTTCGACGTCGATCGAAAGGGGGCCGACAACGAGCACCCCCGTGCCGCCGCAGACTAATCACCGCGCTCGGCCGTTGCTATCAATCCCATCCGAAAAACCGCCAGATCCCGCGCCACCGTCACGAATTGAACGTCCGCAACATCTTTCGGCCCTTGTACAGATTGAACAGATCGGCCGGGCCCAGGGGTCGGTTTCGACCGGCAATCGCGTGGTCGATCGTTTCCAAACCGTCCGTCGCCACGACGCATTCGGTGCCCTCGCGGCTGGCCGTGAACATCCCGGCCCGCTCGTCCAGGAACAGCCCCAACATCGCGGGCCGGATATCCTCGTAGCCGAGATGCTGCAGGTGTTGCTGAAAACCTTCCATCACTCGGATCTGGGCTTCGTTGAAACTGTCCGCGGCCACCGTGAAGATGTCGGGGTGATCGGCGTGCCAGCCGGCATAGATGGCAAAGATGTCCTCGACCGGCATGTCGGCCAGGTCACAGCTCATGGTGTACGTCGCCGGTCCAGTCATACCAATGTTGCTGTAACAGCGGTCCCCGAGGTTGTATTCGAACCGGACCAACGTCACGTCGACCGGGCTGTCGAAGCTGGGCCACAACATCCGCCGCGACTCGACCACTTCGACGCTGGTCGGCGGGACGCCCATTTGATGCGGCTGGCTGAGCCACAGGGCCATTTCGGCTTCGGCCGTCGCCTGGTCGGTTCGCTGCTGCGGATCGATCTCATCACCAAACCCCAATTCGTCGGCATAGGCGATCGCACGCAACCGCGCCGCCGGATCCTCGGACAACTCGACCAGCCGTTTTCGGCCTTCTTCGTCACCCAGCTTCGCCAGCGCGCCGGCCGCTTCACATTGCACGCGACGGTGCCGCAGCGCGACGGTTTGATTCAATTTTGCGATCGAGGACTCGTCACCGATCAAGGCCACGGCATCACACAGCGAGACCGCCAGGGCAACCGCTTCGCCCAGCCGTTTCTGGACCGTTGGCACGTCATCACCGAACGCGCGCGGGTTCTCTTCAAAGAAAGCCAGCCGCCGCGACACCTCGCCCAGCAGTTCGTTCAGACCGTCCAACATTCCGGCGGCAGGATGTGACTGGACGCGCCCGCTGCGCACCAGGTAGTTGGCCAAATCCAACAACGATGCGGCCAGCGCCGGCTCGGAAAGACTTTTCAGGACTTCTGGAAAGACCGCATCGACCGACCAGTCGTCGTGTTGCATCAGCGGGCTGAGCACCAGTCCGGCGTCCATCCAATCGGTCGGGGGCCGATCGTTCAAGATCTGCACCAACACGCGCAGCGCCTTGTCCGTCCGTTGCAGCGACAGCAAGTGCAACAGCAGGTGCCGGTTGGAAACCTCCGCCGGCAGCGAACGGTCGATCTGGTCGATCACGTCGGGTTCCAGGCTACCGAGCATCGAATCGGTCTGCTCGGCCCGGTCCTTGATGAGCAAGTCGTGAACGACGCGCAGCAGCGCGCCGATGATCGCCGGATCGGATTCCTGCAATGTCGCCGGATCGTCGGCCAGCTGGGCCAGGATCGCGACCGCGGCGGGGGCATCGCCCGCGGCCAGTTCGCGCAAGTGATACCCGGCCGCGACCGGATCGGCCTGTTTCCCCAACAACGGGGCGAGAGATTGTTGGATGGACACGAGATGGCAACCGGAATCGGGGTGGGAACACAGAAGCCTGCAATCGGCCAGTGGTGCGGGCCCAGTGGTGCGGGCCGAATTGCGAGCCAGCCGCGGGAAAACGCGGCCGACCGATGCGACGCCGCCAGTTTCGAGCACCGTGAAAGTCTTGTCGACCCTGCACGGCGCCGACGCACCGCCTTCGTCGTCGGAAGTATCCGACGCAGGGGATTCGCAGGACATTCAGCAGGGCATTCAAACGCCTGGACGTTCAAGCCCCGGGTCGCCGATTGCCCGCCCTAGCTCTTCTGCGGTTCGACTTTGGCCGCATCCGGAACCAGCTTGCGAGCGGCCTCGTGAATGTCTCGGCGAGCCTGCTGGAGCTGCTTTTCACCGGCGGGCGTGTCGCCGTCGGGCATCGGAATCATCAGTTCCTCGTAGATGATCCCGAAGATGTCGTGTTCGGCCGGCACCGCGAATCCAATTTCGGTCACGGGGACGGACATCAAACGGGCGATCGTCGCGGCCGCGACGTCGCCGACCTCAATGTCCCCGCCGGCCTGCCCCAGGAACCGTTTCTGGACCACGACGCGACCATCGTCCAGGTATCGGGCAACGAGTGCGGCGTCCGCGGGAGCCCCCAGCCGGGCAATCGTTTGCAGGCAGCGGGCAAGTAATTCTGGATCAGGATTGGCTGCCAGGGTTTCCCGCGCCAGACGCATCGCGATGTCCAATTCCCATTCCAACGCCAAACGCAGGACACCCTCCCGGCTGCTGAGGTGGCTTTTCAACATCCAAGCGGAAACCAGCTTGCGAAACGAGTCGCCCAGGACGCGGTCGCGAAGAAACTCCTTCGCGGTGTACAGCTGCATCAGCGACACCACGATCCGGTCGTACTCACCGTAGGCGGGAAAGTTGGGGTCGGTCATCGGAAGCAACAACGCAATCAGATCCACCTTCCCGGGAGGAATCTGCCGACCGACGCCTTTGTCGACCAGGTTGGACTTCACCTCCGCCATCGCCAGCATCAGTTCCTGCGGCGTGCCGCCCAACGACTCGACCAACTGCGGATGCTCACGGTACAGCTCGACAAAGATTTCGCGGACCCGCGGCGAATCTCCGAACCATTTGCGGAGGGCCGGCCAATTCTCAAGCTCCGCATCTTCGCCGCGCAGAAATGACTCGATTCGGGCTTCCAAGTCAACTTCGCGGAGCGTCGTGATCAACCGTGACAGACGCGCCGATTGTTCCTGATCGTCCGTTCGCTGGAGCGCCTCGCGCAGCATCGGCAAGGTGCGGAAGCCCAACTGGTACAGTTGCTCAGATGCCCGCTCGCGTTCGGCGAACCGCTTCCCGCCGAGCGATTCGATCAACCGCTGCGCACGAGATTGCAGCTGAGCGGCAGACGCTTGTTCCGCCTGCGTTGCAGCCTCCGCGGGCCCGGATGCGGACGGATTCGATTCGGCGGCCGCGGGTGCGGTTTGAGGGGCACCCGCAGCTGCTTGGTCGTCTGGCTGGGCTGGCGGCTGAGCTGCGGCGTTCGCGTTGCCGAAGGCGAAAATCCCCAACAGGCAGAAAATCAACGTCGGCGTCCGATCGCGACGGCGGACACCGTGTTTCACTTGGGGAGATGGATCGATCATGCCGTTGGGTGGGTCGGGCGGAGACGACACAGGACGCTGCGACCGTGTTTTCGCTTGTCGATTCTACAACGGCCGGCTACCCTGTGGGCAGTGGCATTTTTGCCGCCGATCACGGCGACCAGAAATGCATTCATGGGATTTACGGCCACTTGCAGCCTTTCTGCTAAAGAGCCATGCAAACAAAGCACCATTCGGGCGACGACACGTCGTCGGCCCCCGCATCTTCGCGACCATCGACCTCGCAGTCGTCTTCGTTTTCCGCAGATTCAGATTCGGTTTCTTTGCCAGATTCGTTCCCTCCCGCGGATCCGCAGTCCGCGTCCTCGGCCCAACCGCCCGCTGCGGGGGACCGCCGACCGACCGGCCGTTCGACCCAATGTGTCCACGCCGGCGAGGCACGTCAGAAGGATTCCGGCAGCATCACGACGCCGATCTACACGGCGGCCACCTTCACCTTCGAATCGACCGACGACGTGTTGCGGTTTGTCGAAGGCCAGGACCTGCGTGAAGAATACGGTCGTTACGGCAACCCGAACGAAAAGAGTGTCGAGGCCAAGATCGCTGCGCTGGAGAACTGCGAGCAGGCAATCCTGTACGGCAGTGGGATGGCGGCAATCGTCGGGCTGTTGATGACCAAGTTGTCGTCCGGTGACGAAATCGTCTTCTTTGACCAGTGTTACCACCGCAGCCGTGAATTCTGTGCCAAGCACTTGTCGCGATTTGGCGTGGTGACCCGGCAGGTCACCACCGGCGATTACGACGCGATGGAATCTGCGATCAACGAGCGTACCAAGCTGTTGGTCAGTGAATCGCCCACCAATCCACACCTGTCGGTCATCGACCTGGAAAAGTTTGCCGCGATCGGCAAAGCCAATGAAGTCGAAACACTGATTGATGCCACGTTGGCAACGCCCATCAACATGAACCCGACCGACTACGGGATCGACTACGTCCTGCACTCGGCCACCAAGTACCTTGGCGGGCACAACGACCTGCTGGCGGGTGTCCTGTGCGGATCGGCCGAACAGTTGGAACCGATCCGCAAGATGCGGGGCATCCTGGGCAACATCAGCACGCCGCACAACCTGTACTTGTTGGAACGGGGCCTGAAGACGTTCGAATTGCGGATGCAACGCCAAAATGAAAATGGACTTCGCGTTGCCCGATTCCTGGAAGCCCATCCCCGCGTCCAACGCGTGTACTACCCCGGTCTGGAAAGCCATCCCACGCACGAGATCGCCGCGGCGCAGATGCGCGGCTTTGGCGGCTTGATCACGTTCACGCTTCGCGACGCCGACTGGAAGCAGACGGCACGCGTCGTCGACGCCGCACGCATCCCGCGGATCGCGCCCAGCCTGGGCGGTGTCGAATCGCTGATCGAGCAACCGCTGGTGATGAGTTACTACCATTGCAGCCCCGAAGACCGTCAACGATTCGGAATCGAAGACAACATGATTCGGATGTCCTGCGGCATCGAAAACGGCGACGACCTGATCGCGGATTTGGATCAGGCTCTGTCGGTATGAGCGACGAAACGGACGTCCCTCAGGGCGACGCGGCGCCCCCGCCGTATTCTTTTCGTACGCGTGCCATCCACGTCGGCAATGAGATCGATCCGTTGACCGGCGCGGTCGTTCCACCGATCCACCTGGCCAGCACCTACCGCCAACCGGGTGCGGGCGAGTGGGGCGAATTCGATTACTCGCGCAGCGGCAATCCCACGCGGACCCGTCTGCAGCAGACGCTCGCCTCACTGGAATCGGGAACCGGGGCCCTGGCATTCGCCAGCGGGATGGCCGCCATCCATTGCGTCACCATGCTGCTTGGAAAAGGCGATCACATCATCGCCGGTTGCGACCTGTATGGCGGCGCTTACCGTTTGCTGCACAAGATTTGCAACCGCAGCGGGATCGAGGTGACGCTGGTCGACATGGCCGATCCGGCGGCGGTGGAAGCCGCCATCACCCCGGCGACGCGACTGATCTGGGCGGAAACCATCGGCAACCCGCGGCTGTCGATCCCCGACCTGCGTGCCATTTCGGCGATCGCCCGTCGACACGGCATCTGGACCGGAGTCGACAACACGTTCGGCACACCGGCGCTGATCCGCCCGCTGGAACACGGCATCGACATCGTGATGCACTCGGCCACCAAATACCTTGGCGGCCACAGTGATTGCCTGGGTGGGACCCTGGCCGTCGCCGATGAATCGTTGTTTGATTCGCTGTACTACATCCAGAACGCAACCGGCGCCGTGCTGGATCCCATGAGCTGCTTCCTGGTCAGTCGCGGCCTGAAGACGTTGCAGTTACGGGTGCGCGAACAATCGGCCACCGCGTTGGAGATTGCCCGCTGGCTGCAGCAACATCCCCGGGTCCGCACGGTGCTGTACCCCGGACTGCCTTCGCACCCGCAACACGAGCTTGCCAAACAAACGCTGCAGGGCGGTTTTGGCGCGATGGTGACCTTCGAGTTGGATGCGTCGATCGAAGAGACGGCTCGGGTGTGCGAATCGACCAAGCTGTTCCACTTGGCTGTCAGCCTGGGCGCGGTCGAATCGTTGATCGAACAACCGGCGACGATGTCGCACGCCAGCTACGATGCGGAAGATCGGGCCCGGTTCGGGATCACCGACGGCTTGATCCGATTGTCGGTCGGGCTGGAATCCTTTGAAGACCTCCGCAACGATTTGCAACAAGCGATCGGCTAGCGGGACAGCGTCACTTTCAATCCGGACCGGAAAAGGGGACGGGGGTCAATAGTGCAAAGCACCCGGAGGGCCGTTCCGGCTATTGACCCCCGTCCCCTTTTCCTCCGCTCACCACCGCATCCGGCCCGAATTGCTTCCGCTGCTGTCGGTGAACCAGGGCGCGTTGCGATAGCGACGGCTGCCGGGGTAGCGGCGCCGTCCGGCCCGCCGCGCCTGTTCGCTCATCGCGGCGCCCGCGGCCTGCGCCATCGCGCTGATCAACACCTGCGTCACCGGATGGGTCGCCACCTGCGTCATTTGTTCGCCGAGGGTGGGTCCCCAACGTTGCGCCTGTCGCAAACGATCCCAAAGCATCTCCACGTCGCGTTCGGTTTCGGCACGCTGCAGCTCCGTGACCACGTCAACGGTGGGAAGAAACGTTGAACGGCTTCCGTCAAATCGCGCCGCGCGGAACCGCTGGATCAAGCGACCCACCGCGTCCAGGCAGCCTTGCAATTGCTGCAGCTCCTGATGTTGCCGCCGCGTGTCCTGGTCCAAGTGGGCCAGCTGCTCCTGGACGCCGACAATGCGGGCGACGATTTGATCGTCCGTCAAGGTTGGCGTCCGCCGGGCCCGTGACGCCAAGTCGCGCGAATCGAATTGCGACAACATGTTTCGAAAGGCATTGACCGCCTCTCGGTAGTAGGATCCGCGCGTGTCCTGCAGATCGTTCAACTCTCCCTGCAGCGTTTCACATTGCTGCCGGAGACTCTCCAGCTGGACCATCTGCTCGCCATGCCGTTGGTTGAGTTTCTCGACTTCGGCGATGGCCTTCGTCAAGCCGACTTCGTCGGCCACCTCGTCGCGGCGTTGCTCCAATTCGGTCATCACGGTATCCAGCGCGGACCGATCCTCCGCGATGATCTTCCGCATCTGCTCGGGAGTTTTGATCAGAAAGTCATACCCCTGCTTGGCCTTGCGGTAGTCGATGAACTTGGCCAACCAGCGATCCATTCGCCGCGTGAACCCGCGTTTTTCGTATTCCGAGGTGCCGAACTGGCGGTCCTTCAGATACTGGAACAACGCACTGTCCTTGTAGGACGGCAGCTTCCTTGCGGCGTCCTGCTCGATCTCGCTCAAATTCGCCTCGGCTCGCTCCAGCGCCACTTCGGCCGCGGCGGCTTGCGTGGACAACGTGGAGAACGCGTCGTCGGCAGCCAACCGGGACTCGACCTGCTTGGCCAACTCCTGTTGATGCCGGTCCGCCTTGTCCAGGGATTCGTTCAGCTCAAACAGCCGGTCCTCCTGCAAGCTCCGTTGATCGCTGGCATCGGCCAGGTTCTGACCGACGCGACGCTGGTGATCGGCTTTGCGCATCAAGATCCGCGAGACCTCGCTGCGAACTTCGATCCAGGAGTTCTGGATCGCCTCCCGCGTCAGTTCCGGCAGGTAGTGTTCCGCCAAATCAACCAGCGCATCGCTCCGGTCGTCATCCAGTTCACCGCGTTGCGAGTCGATCGACTGCATGCTCACGCGTTGGTGCTCCAACCGTTCCTGAACGCCCTTGTATCCGTCCATCAATTGACGGTGCATCATCGGTCCGGAAATGGTCATCTGCAGTTACTCAGTGATCGAGAAGTTGGGAATCGACGACGTCGGGATCCGCCGGTGCGTCGACGGGCATCCACGTCCGTGCGCTCTTTCGGACGCTCGTTCGGTTGACACCGGTCAGCCAAAGAAATACCACAGCCCGCCGGCGGTGGCGGCCAGACCTGCCAGGGAAAACAGGATCCGATCGCGCCACACCCAACAGTGGGCCATAAAGTTTTTGAAGCCCGCCTTGGGATCCTCGTACGTGTATCGCGTCTCCATGTACTGATCGATTGCCGCATCGATTTCCTGCTCGGTGACACTGTCACCGGACAACCGCGCGGTCCGCATCAGCTTGTCACGCAGCGCTTTGCGCATATCGTCGCGGTGAAACATCTCTTCGGCTGCCTGTCGCTGCTCGCGCATTTCGCGGGCAACGTCCATGACCCGCAGGGTCTCTTCCAGCGTGAGTTCCGAGCGGAGATCGGGACGGGGCGCTCGGGCTTGTGCTTGACTCATCTGCAATCTCGCGACGTACCAAAACGGGTTCGGGCGGCTGGACGGTTTGCCCGCGCGTGCTCGGGCCGACGGCATTCACCGACATTAGGATACCGGTTCCGGACGAATAACCCAGTGCCGAACGGCTGAATAAGCCCGTGCCGAACGGCCAAGATCTCCGGGCGACCGACGCGTCCGCCCCAAGGCATCCCGGGCCGAAAGCCTTGAACCACGTCGACCGGGGATTCGTGTGACCGTTCGCGCCCCGATCGACAGGGGAACGGGCCCCTTTCCCTGGCCAGGATCCGATGATTCAATGGCCCAACCGTCCTACGATTGGGGCGCAGATCTGGCCTGTACTTGGGATTGATTGCGTCGGCCTGCCGGGTGCGCTACCTTGGTACACAGAAACGAGCCCTGGCCGCCGCGCTCGTAGCGTGCCTCTACTATCTATTTGCCGAACCACTCCGTCGGAGACTTGGAAAACCATGTCCGAGCAAGCTCAAGCGACTGCACCGCCGTCCACCCGAGTTCAGGAACGCGATACGAGCAAGATGCGCAAGTACCTTGATAGCGCCGTCGACGTCCTGAAAAAGTTCGGAGTCGATAGCAAGGACGCCGCGCCCCAGGAACTGATCTCGTTGTTGGAAAGCGTCAAGCACATCGATGAAGCGAAGGTCTTGGCGATCGCCGATGTCATCCAGCATATGGGTGCGTTCAACGCCCTGGTCCGGGAGAACGTCGAAAGCATCGAAGTCGGCAACCGTTACCTGGACATCGCCCAGCAGTTTGACTCCGTGCGCGAGGACAGCAAGCGGCTGATCGCCCAGCTGGACGACGGCAAGATCAGCGGCACCGAGAAACTGTCCAACTGGTGGATGAAAATGCGCCGCGGCACTCCCAACGATCGCTTCGAAAAGATCGTGGAGATCTACGGGGACGTCGCCAAGGACACCAAGCAGGCGCTCCGAAGCGAAGAAACCATCATGGACGCCTACATCGACTTTCGGTTTGCCCTCAAGGAGGCGGAAGTCTTGTCGCGGGAACTGTTGGACGAGCACGCTCCGACTTTGGAGGCCGCCAAGAAGAATCTTGCCGATTCGCAAACTGCGTTGGACAACTACACCGGGACCGATGAAGGCGGCAAGAGTCAATTGGAGCTAGCCCGCGACGAGGCGCGGCATGCCTTTGAAAAAGAAGACGAAACGTACCAATTGCTCAAGGACATCGCCGAGAACCTGGAAATCGGGTACGACGTCGGGGAGACGTTGATCACCAAGTTGAAGCAAACGCACGACGTCAAGGAGCGTGTGTACCGCCGGGCGGTGACCTTCTTCACGACCAACGAGCACGTGTTCACGATTCTGGGCACCGTCTACCAGAGCCAGCACGGCCTGCACGAAGTCACGCAGGCGACCGAAGCGATGAAGGACGGCGTCAACAAGGGCTTGGAAGACGTCGCGGACCTCGGACGCGAACTGGAGCGTGCCGCCCTCCGTGCCGGTTACGGAAGCACCATCAATCCGGAATCGGTACAGAAGCTGGTCGATGCCATCAGCAGTTTCCAGATCGAATCCTTGGAAATGATTGCCGAGCTGCGCAAGGAAAGCGAGGAGAGCACCAAAGCGATTCGCAAAACGGTTGAAGAGGGAAAGCGGAAGTACCAGGAAACTCTGGCCCGCCATGCCAGGGCCACCAGCTGATGGCGTTGGAACCGCTGAACCTGGCGCCGTTGACCGACGCGCAGAATCGCTTTCGACGTGAGTTCACCGATTTTGCGCGGGTCTGGCAAGAGACCAAAGAAGACTGGCGCGACGACCGTGCCCGGCGGTTCGAACAACGGCATCTCGCTTCGCTCGGTCCCAGCTTGAGCCGGTTCGCCAGCGCTCTGGCCGAACTGACCGAAACGCTTCGCCAATCTCAGATCGCCGTCGCGGACACCGGGCGAGACGACCGCGAGCTATACTAGGGTGGACTGACGAAGTCTTTCCGAGTTCCCATGGCACCGCAGGGAGGCGTCTCGCCCCCCGGAAAATGCGACGGTCGTACCGGCGACACGCGCAATCGAACCCGCACGATCGCCCGGATGGGCATCGGCCTCCTCAGCGGCCGACCGCCAGTGATCGGGTGGGTTCCTGCGATTGCCCGCGGATCCAGCGAAGCCAATCGGCTGGGGCAACCTTCGCGAGGGTCGGATGGGTCTCGCAATGCCTAGTCGGTCCTTGGCCCGGGACCAGGCAAACCGCAGGTGGCGGAGCGGCTGGAGCCCGGCATCGGGCCGTCGCAACTTTGCTCCTCTTCCCACCACCGACCTGCACCATGAAAGATTCTGCGGTTGCTCCCGTCGGA
The DNA here is from genome assembly GCF_008629675.1 of Roseiconus nitratireducens. Classification (GTDB taxonomy): domain Bacteria; phylum Planctomycetota; class Planctomycetia; order Pirellulales; family Pirellulaceae; genus Stieleria; species Stieleria nitratireducens. The sequence continues at coordinate 196,036 of NZ_VWOX01000011.1, forward strand.
TTGTTTTCGCCGCCGCGAGAACGCCGACTGATCGATGCTGTGATTGCTCGCTATCAAAGTTGCGAACAGGAACGCCAGGCGCTGATCAATCGGCACGCCGCGGAGCGTGAACAGGAGGAACTTTCGCTGCTGAACAACCGCAGCAGCGTCACCGACGACTGCCGACGACGCCGCCGCGACATGCTCAGCCAATGGGATGCCGCGGAAGAGAAACTGATCGCGCAGTACGAAGAGCAGACCGTTCGGACTCGAATGGACCTGAATCGTTTGGCGGCGCAGTTTCGAAAGCGGCTGGCTGAAGGAAAGGTGGCCGTGGAACGGAAAGTGGAAGCACGTCGCCAAGCGGTGATTCATCAATACGAATCTCACAAGGACGAACCGGGAAAGCAGAAGAAGCGAGAGCTCGAAGGAATCGCTGCGGCGTTGGTTCCGCTGTCGGAAGACCTGGCCTGGACCCGCGATCTGACCGTGCGTCGCTTGGACGGATTGCCCAACGTCCCTCCGCCAGAGTCTCCCGAAGAGGACATGACCGAACCGCCGCCACAATCGGTTCGTGAGACCGTGGAGACGATCGGACGCTTGTCCCACAGGTGCCGATCGCACATCCGCGAACTGCAGACCGGTGCGGCCGCGAAATTCGTCGACTCGTTTTACCTTCCCGGTGGCGTCGCCGCGCTGGTGACGCTGTGGTGCGTCGGCGTCTTCATCGTTCGCCCGGAGGCTTTTTGGGTGTACATGATCGCCGGGGTGGTCGTCGCCGGCGTGATCGGATTCGCCATCTACGCTTCGCTCCTGATTCCGCTCCGCCGCCAGACGCGCCGGCTGTATCCGTTGATCGAACGGATCGGGCAAGCGGCTGAAGAGACCGCTGCGATCGGCCGAAAAATCGCGGGGGACCACGCCGCCGCATCCGCGGCCGAATTGGCCGACCGCCGTGACACTCATTTGCAAGCCGCCGATCGATGGCGGGAAGAACAGTTGCGTGAACTGGAAAACAAGCTGGCGGCCGAAGAGGAAGCAGCCCGCAACGAATTGGATCAACGCTTGAATCAGCTGGCAGTGGACTTTCGGGCCAAGCAGGGTCAACTTCACGCCGAAATGCACGAGCGGGCCGAACAGGTCGCCGCGGCAATCACCAGCGAATTGTCGGACACCGATCAGTCGCTGCACCGACAACGCGAAAGTAACGCCCACCGCCGCCACGAAGAATTGCAGCACGTGACCGGGCGGATGCGCGACGGCGTCTCCCGCGGGCTGAGGCGGATCGCGTCGGCCTGCCAGACCACGCACCAAAGGTTTCCCGACTGGCAGACCGTGGCGGTTCAGCCGCAGTGCGATCAAACCAACCTGGACTTCCTTCCGCTGGGAACCTTGTGCGTCCAAACCCATCTGGAAGGTGCGTTGGCTACCAAGCAAAGCGTTTCGACCAGCGACAGCGTCGTGACGAAGCTGAAGGATGATCATGCGGTGGAAGTCGCACCGTTGTTCGCGGCCGAGGAGGTCCCCGGAGAGCTTCCGATCGCGTTGCACCGTCGCTTGCACAGCGGATTGATCATTCACGCCCCGCTGGAACAGATGGACCAGGCCACCGAATTGGTGCATCAGGTCCTGTGGCGGATGTTGACCGGGACCGCGGGGGGTCGAGCCAAATTGACGCTGATCGATCCGGTTGGCCGCGGGCAAAACTTCACCCCGTTCATGTCACTGGCCGACCACGATCCGTCGCTGGTCAGCCATCGGGTCTGGACCACCGAAGACCAGATCGAAACGCGACTTGGTGAAATCGCCCAACACGCCGAAGACGTTCTGCAGGCAAGTCTTCGCGACCAGTTCCAGCGGGTTGAGGATTACAACCGTTTGGCCGGGTCGATGGCGGAACCCTATCGCGCAGTCGCATTGGTCGGTCTGCCCGAAGGCCTGACCCGGGACGGTTACAAACACCTCAAAGCCCTGATCGAAAGCGGGATCCGTTGCGGCGTGTTTGTTTTGATGGTCTGTCGTCGCGACCAGAACTGGCCGAGCGACCTGCCGGTTCCCAACGATCCCCGGCTGTTGCAGCTGTCAATCGATGCCCAGGGGCAGTGGACCTTGGAATCGGAGGGGCTGCGGGAGTACGCGTTCCGGCCGGCCCCGAACGTCCCGATCGACCTCCGAACCGACCTGGTCCGCAAGATCGGCGTCGCCGCCACCGAAGCGGCGCGGGTGGAGATTCCGCTGCAATCGATTCTGGATCCCGAGGGCGGTCGCGGAACGACCGACCAGGAGATCAAGATCCCGATCGGCAGCCAGGGCGGCAACCGGACCCTGTCGCTGCAACTGGGCGAAGGCGTCCGCCAGCACGTGCTGATCGCCGGCAAGACGGGGTCCGGCAAAAGCACGCTGCTGCATTCAATCATCACGTCGGGCGCTTATCGCTACCGCCCGGATCACTTGCAGTTCTACTTGTTGGACTTCAAGAAAGGCGTTGAGTTCAAGGCGTACGCCGACGGCGGCCTGCCACATGCGCGGGTGGTGGGGATCGAGAGCGAACGCGAATTCGGCCGCAGCGTGTTGCAACGGCTGGACGAGGAACTGCAACAGCGCGGCGAACGGTTTCGGTCGGTTTCCGCCCAGGAGCTGGACGAGTACCGGCGGTTGAGCGGAGAAGCAATGCCCCGCATCGTGCTGGTCATCGACGAGTTCCAGGAATTGTTCGTCCGGGACGACCGCGTGGCCGCGGATTGTTCGATGCTGTTGGATCGTCTGGTCCGTCAGGGACGTTCCTTTGGGATTCACGCCATCCTCAGCAGTCAATCCTTGGCCGGGGCGTACTCGCTTCCGCGGGCGACGTTGGGGCAGATGGCCGTTCGGATTGCGATGCAGTGCAGCGAATCCGATGCGGCTTTGATCCTGTCGGACGACAACACCGCGGCGCGACTGATCTCGCGTCCCGGCGAAGCGATCTACAACGATGCCGGCGGACTGGTCGAAGGCAACCAGCCGTTCCAGGTCGCCTGGCTGGGATCGGAACCGCACCAATCCTTGCTGGAAACGATCAGCCAGCGGGACCGATCATTCACCGACACGTTGCCGCCTCCGGTGATTTTTGAAGGCAATCGCCCCTGCCGCTGGACCCCCGCATTGGCGGGCGCGGTCGTCAACGACGAAGCCGGTTCCACCGAGGAACTGCGAGGGCTGCTGGGAGAATCCGTGGAGATCGGACCACCCGTTTCCCTCCGGCTTTCCCGAACCGCCGGACGCAACGTGTTGTTGATTCCGCCGGTCGAAGCCCGCGCGGGCGTGCTGTCTTCGATCCTGTCGGGGTTCGCGAAATCCAATCCCGAAACCGAATTCATTTACTTTGACGGCAATCGCCCCAGTGAATCTCAGTCGATGCTGCCCTGGATGCGCGCAGCGGGGCTGAACGTCCGACCGATCAAACCGCGTGAGAGCGAACCGGAGATGTCGCGGCTGGCCGAACTGGTGAAGGAACGCGGTGACGAGGCGGAAAACGTGGCCCCGATCGTGATCGTGATCGATCCGCTGGACCGCTTTCGCGACTTCCGCCACGAAGACGCGTTCAACTTTTCACTCGATGCGACTCCGGGCAGCATGTCGGGAGGCCAAGCGATTCGCGAAGTGCTCAAAGACGGTCCTCCCGCCAACGTGTTTGCCCTGCTGGTGTGCAGCAGCGCCGAAATCTTCAACCGCTGGCTTCCCCGGCAATCGCAACACGACATGGAACTTCGCGTGCTCGGACGCTTGAACGCCTCCGACTCCTCGATGCTGATTGACTCGCCGGCCGCTACCGATCTGTCCGCGGCGACGATGCTGCTTTACGATGAACCCTCGGGCCGAATCAGCAAGTTTCGCGAGCCCAGCCGACCCGACGCCGCCGACGTCAATCACTGGTTGGCAGATTCCAAAGCACCTTCGACCGACCTGCCACGATGACCAGCATCTTCAAGAAAATCATCGACCGCGAAGTTCCCGCCGACATCGTTTACGAAGACGACTTGTGCCTGGCATTCCGCGACATCCAACCCAAAGCCCCGGTGCACATCCTGGTCATCCCGAAGAAAGAGATCCCTTCCCTGCAGGAGCTTTCCGAAGACGACCAGTCGATCGTCGGACGCTGTGTTTGGGTGGCGTCCCAACTGGCCGCCCAAGAAGGTCTGGTCAACGGCTACAAGTTGGTCGTCAACTGCGGTGAAGACGGTGGCCAAGAGGTTCCGCATCTGCACTTCCACCTGCTGGGCGGAAAGAAGCTGTCTCTGGGCCTGGTGTGAGCGTACCGCGGCTATTGAACCACCGTCGCCGCCGCTCGTCGCATTTGTTCGACGGCCCGTTCGGCATCGCCCGGATTCAATTCCACACCGCGACAACCCGCCAAATCAACTCTGACGGCGTAGCCCAGCCGCCGCGCATCCAAAACGGTGAACAGCACGCAATAGTCGGTTGCCAGTCCGATCACCTCCAGCGACCGTGCGCCGATGGCTTTCAGGTGGGCGTCCAACCCCGTCGGATTCTGCCCCCCGTTGTCGAAAAACGCGCTGTAGCTGTCGACCTTCGGATCGGTTCCCTTGTCGACGATTTTGTCGATCCTGGATCGGTCCAGGCCCGCACAGAACTCAGCCCCCGCCGTTCCCTGCACGCAATGATCCGGCCAGGCGACCTGGTCGAGACCCGACAGCTGGAATGTGTCGCCGATGCTCAATCCCGGATGAGCACTGGCAAAGCTGCCGTGACCGGGCGGATGCCAGTCCCGCGTCGCCACGACGTGCTTGGCCGCCTTCATCTTGGCGTTGGCGACCGGCACGACTTGGTCGCCTCCGGGGACCGCCAAGGCACCGCCGGGCATGAAGTCCTGCTGCAGATCGACCAGTAACAATGCGTCCGCGGTCACGATGATTCTTTCTCCGTTGCACGGCCCAAACCCACGATCTCCAACAACCGCAACGCGTTGGTTGTCGGTGACACTCCCGAACGCATCTGGTAGTCGAACGTCATCTGATCATTTCCGTCCGGATCCGGCTCGATCGTTTCTCGAAAATGCACCGTGTGCGCCAACTTCATCAACGCCGGCTCGTCGGCAAGTTCCAAGTCGTGCGTGCTGATCGCACCGATGGCTTCGCATTCAATTAAGTGCTGCAGCACCTGGGTCACCGCGATTTGCCGCTCACGCGAGTTGGTTCCTTGCAGGATTTCATCCAGCAGAAACAGGGACACGCGATCGGGCCTGGCCGACAGCTCGCGGGCGTGGTCCACGACACCTTTCAACCGATGCAGCTCCGCCATGTAGAACGAGACGCCTTCGGCCAGGTTGTCGCGCACCCGGATGCTGGTTGCCAGTTCGGTTGACGGCATCGACAGCCGCCGCGCGCACACCGGAGCCCCGGCACCGGCGAGCGCGACGTTCAGCCCCACACTGCGCAGCATCGTACTCTTCCCCGACATGTTGCTACCGGTGACCAGTAACACCGTTCCGGGCGGTCCGATCTGAACGTCATTGCACACGCGAGACGTATCGCGGATCAATGGGTGACCCAGCCCAACGGATTGGAACACGGCCGGTTCTCCCTGCGGCACCCAATCCGGAAAGACCCAATCAGGGTTTTCATCCCGCAGCGCCGCCAGCGACATCAGGGCCTCCAATTCGCCGAACGCGTCGAACCAGCCCGGCACCGCGCTTCCGTACGTTCGCTGCCAGGCTTCCAGTTTTTCCAAGACGCGAACGTCCCAAAGTCCGAAGATCTGCAGCGGGACGTACAGCAAGAACGTGGCGGCGGAACTCCGCATCGATCCCATCGCGGCGACGCGTTGCAGCGCGTTCATGCCGGTTCGCGCCGATCGCTCCGGATCGTGCAGCAACACTTGTTGAAGATGGTCCAGGCGGGCCGTCGATTCCGAGGCACCCGGCGATCCGTGAAGATCACGCTCCTCGATATCGTCAGACAGCCACTGGGCGGCTGAAAACAGCTCCCGGTATTCGCGGACCGAATCACGACTGGCCATCGCAATGGAAAAAATCTGATGGACCGGACCCAGCATGACCGTGGTGATCACCACGTTGACTGCGACCAGCACGGCACCGGCCAACAGCGCCAGCCGGGCGACCGATGTGGGCGTCAGTCCGATCCGCGATCCGACCAGCAGAGCGATCAGGATTGCAGCCAGAACCGCCGAGATCTTTGCCCAGGTCAACATCCACCGGTGTTGTTGTAACCAGGAATCCTCGCCGGCCCAACGAACGAACTGGTCGGGGTCGCCGGTTCCCCGGCCGACGTGATCGGCAAGCGAGTAAAAACGGTGACGCTGCTCGTGCCGGGGGGCCAACTTGCGAATCGCCGCGGCGCGTTCCCGGGCAACCGATGCCTCGGCCGCACCCGCCAACCAGTCCGCCAGGGTCCGCGCGCCGATCGTCGTCCCGGCCATCGAAACAAACTGGTACAGCGACGTCTTGCCCAGTAGATCCAAGTCATCGGCGACGTCCTTCTGATGCTCACTGAAGCGGACCGTTGCCAATTGTTTTCTCGCGACCTTCCAATCCAATGCCTCCCAATCACGATTCATCCGAGCCAGCAAGCGCTCGGTGACCTGGTTGTCGCGGGCCTCACGCTCCATCGAGTCGCGGACGGGTTCGTTCAGGATCGCCGCCAGAATGAAACCCGCCAGGAATGACCAGCCGATCACCCAAACCCACACTCCTGGCGAAGCGAAAAACGCGAAGGACAGCAGCACCAAGGCGGCTGCAAACAAGACCAAGCGGACCATCGCGTAACGGCCGTCGGTCTGACGAAGCCGCAGCAAACGCTGCTCGGAGGCCTGCAACAAATCCCGATACCGGCTTTCGGCGGCGTTCCCACGGGTCTTGCTTGATTGGTCATCGTCCATGCCAGGTCACATCTCTTCTGGTTACTCAACGCAACGTCCCGACCGCGACACTCCACGGCGTCGGAGCCGACGAAGCCGTGCCCCATTTAAACAGCGGCGACCGGCCTTTGCCAAAGTCGGCGTTCCCAAGGGTCTTTTAACGGTTTTGAGAAGTCAGATGAAGCCGACCGGCGAACACGCCCGGACGGTTTTCGGACAATCGTCAAATCGCTTGCAGATCGCTGACCGAGTCCGACGCCAGCGCCGGGCCGGCCGCTCCGCGGTCAACGACCTTCAGCGCCACGCGGTCCTGCAGGTTTGGACGAAAGATCGTCAACAACAGCAGGGGCAAAAACCAGGCGATGTACAAGCCGCCGCCATAGCCGTGCCAGAACTGGGCCGCGACCATCACCGCGGCCGAGCACCCGATCAGGGTGCCCAGATTCTTCGGCGAGGGCCATGCGGCGAACAGGGAACTGAGGATCCCGAATGCGACGATCACCGGAAGCCGCCACCGCGGGTCCCATCCCAACCCCCAAATGCCACGCGGTTCCATCGTGGGAACGAACAGGCCGAACATGCGGCGGAGATGATCGACGAACGAATCGGTACCGCCGACGGTCAACAAAATCATCAAGATCGATAACGTCGCCAAGACGCCGACGGCGAACCTCCGCACGCCACGCTGCCAATAGAAACTGCACCACAGCGGCAACAGGAACAGCGGGTAGTACACCAGGCCGGCCGCCAGCCCCAGAAAAATCCCGGCGATCAACGGACGCCGGTAGTTCAACACCGCCCACAGCAGCAGCGCAGCGGGCAGCGCATGGTCGACGCGGCCGGTCATCTGGGCCGTGTAGGGAAGCATCAAATACAGCGTGGCGCAGCCGACGCCGGCACGGACATTTCCAAAGTGGCGGTTGCCGATCAGCACCACGCCCACCACGATCGCCAGGTGGGCGGTGATCGCCAGAATCCGAGCCAGCATGGTCCAGCTCCGACTGCTCAAGTCCAACTCATCTTCAGTGGCCGGCTCCTCGCCGGCCAACGCTGTACTGACCGGGCGCGTCGTGATCGTCGGCAAGCGGTGCATCAACGCGTACCCGGGACCAAGTTGTGGCCCTTGCCAGACCTTCATCCGGGGCGTGCTGGTGGCCACGTTGGCCATCATGAAGATGAACAGCGAAATGCTGATGAAATACAAACCGCCCACCGTCAGATTCGGATCCAACAGTGGTCGGCGGACCATCAGCGGATCGATCAACAACCGGATCAGGATCGCGAATTCGACCGCAAACAGCAGGATGAAGCCGCTACGTTGCAACTGCTTTGCGGACAGTTCGGCGTCGGTGGCATCTGGGTCCGGATCTTCCGCGGTCGCTTCCAACCGTTCGTCCAGCGCATCGGGCGTCGTGACCAATGGCACATTGGTTTCTTCCTGGATCGACAACGCTTCGGTCGTTTCCGCCGGCGAGTCCGCTGTCGGGGTTTCCGTCGGTGGGGATTCCGTTTGCTTGGCAGCGTCCTCGGGCTGGTCTGCGGGCTTGTCCCCGGGCTGGTCCGCGGGCGACTCGGACTCGACCGTGTCAACCGTCGCGGCATCCTGCTCTTGAACCGGATAGGTGCGGACCAACATCGCCGTGGTGTCGAACTCCGGGCGAGGCAACGTCCGCCGGGAGGATTTCCGCTGCGAAGAGGTTTCAGAAAGTGGCGGCAGCTCGGACCCGGAGTCGTTTTCTTGCCGCGCCTTTTCGCGGATGGCGATCTCGCCAAACTCCACCTCGCGGAGGTGGCGTCGCCGACCCTCGTGCACCATCAACAGTCCGGGTGCCAGCAGGATCAACAGGACGATGTCCAGATTGCGGACGCTCCAAAACCGGTGAAACACAAAGAACAAACCGATCGTCAGGAACGATGACAGATAGACCCATGTGGTGGGGTCCGGCCGCTTGTAATAAAGCAGAAACTCGCTCATGGGACGATGGTGGCGGCGTCCTGCCACCCGCCTTGCTCAAAACCGGTTGAAGAGGATTCGCGGCGAAAAGTCGTTACCGGACAATCGCTCCAGCATACGTCGGCCGCACAACCCTGAAAACCATACCAAACGCCGCTCCAAACGGCCTCCGGCGTGCGTCACCCGTGCCAAGTCAACAGTAGCACGCCCACGAGAATCACGGCGACGCAAACCGCCTTGGCCCGGAAATTGGCCTCGCTGAGGGCCCGAGCCCCGAAGACCAAGGCAATCACCACGCTGCAACGGCGGAGCACCGAAACAATGGAAATCATCGCCTGGGGATCCGAAAGGGCCACGAAATAGAACCAGTCCGCGGTGATCAACAAGGGGCTGATCACCGCGATGCTCCACCGCCACCGGAACGGAATGTGTTCCCTCTCCTGGCGATACCAGCGGAAGGCCAACGGCATCATCACCGGGACCAGGTACACGGTGAACCAAGCCTGCATCGTCACCGGCGCGAAGCCCGCGTATTGCAGCAACCACTTGTCGTAGATCGAACTGCAAGCACCCAACAGCGTCGCCGCAACCATCAGGAACACCGCGCGGTCACTGGCAAAACGGATGCCCTCGCGACGGCCCACCAGGGTGAACTGCCAGAACCCGAACAGTACGATCGCCATCCCGAACCATTGCAGCGGGGACGGTCGTTCCTGAAAGAAAACGATCGCAATCAGAATCGTCCAGAACGGACTGGTCGCGCGAATGGGCGCCGCAATTGAAAGCGGCAAGTGCTTCAGCGCTGAAAAAGCGAACGTCCACGATGCCCCCACCAAAACACTTTTTGCCATGATCAACGCGTGTCGATCCCAAGACAACGGCGCGACAGCAAATGACCGCAGCGGCACGCTGTGGGGTGCGAGGTGCGACCAGACGATCAGCGGAAGATACAGCGCCGCACCGATCACCACGCTGATCAGCAACACCACCGGAACCGCGTTGTCGCGAACGGACCACTTCTTCGACGCGTCATAAACACCTAGCAACACTGCGGAAATGACGCTCAGAAGGATCCAGTTCATGATCCAAGCATGACGAACGCCGCGAACCCTGGAAACCGCAAACCGGTGAGTCCCAGCCACGATCGTCGGGCGGATGAAATCGGTTCCGGTCGGACGTGCTCTGGGCGCGGATCAACGCCACAGTCGACCCAAGCCATTTCGCCAAGTTGACCGCTGGACGGCTGTGATGCTGGCCGTCAAACACCGCCACCACTCGAATCGATTGACGCGTCGAAAGAAGAGATCCGACAGCAACAAAGATTTCGGCCTTGCGATGAAAATCCATGGCAAGCCGGCGTGAAGGCATCGCCCCGCAAGGGAAACGCCAGGAAGAAAGATGCGACCGAACAGATCCGGCCAGCTTCTTCGGAAGAAGGCATTCAAGCCACGGCCGTCCGGCGAGGACGGCCGTGGTCGAATGCGGTGTTCGTTGTCAAGCAACACCGATCGCGCTTGCTAACAGCTGCACGCAATCGGCGACTCGCAACTATTTGAGCATCTTTTTGACTTCGCCCATGATTGCGGCGACGTCGACGCTGTCGGCGGTGTCAAACTTGTGCGTGGCAACCACTTGGCTGTCGTTGGCAACCACAACGGTGACGGCCGCCTTCTCGTTGATCTTGTAGCTGGCCGGACCGGTGACGTTGTCTTTGGCGACCACGACCGGAACGTTCTTGGCGTTGCTGGTCTTGGCAACCTTGGCCGCGGATTCCTTCAGCTTGGCAGCGTCATCGCCCAGCAGGGTCAGCAAGCCCTTCAATTCGGCTTCCTGATTGGCCGTGACGGCCGAGTCGATTTCCTTTACCAATTTCTGGACGTTGTCGCCGGTGTCTCTGGCGAAGACCATCACCATCGGTCGCGATCCGTACTTGCAGCGATAACAAAGCTGTTCACCCTGTTCCACGCCGTCGTCTTCGGCGCCAGCAACCTTGGTGACGTAAAACGCACCGATCGGATCGCCCTGTTCCAGGCCTTCGGTCGTTGCAGCCGAAGCCGAAACGGCAAAACCGAGCAGGAGACCGAACACGGTCAGTGGCATCATGAGTCGAGACATAAATCAGATACTCCAGGAATCTTAGTGGGGGGCAGGAAGAATGGTGGAAGCGGAGCCGGCTGGCTTGCGGCCGAATCCGAAGTCCTTCCGGGCAGGCAATCGCCATCGGGATGACAGGCCCGCCAAAGTTTTCCCATTATCCCGGATCAGCAAGGTCGTGAAAGAGGTAAAACAGCCCCCCCGCAAGGATCCGTCAGCCGCGTCCACGTTCCAGCAATACAAGCATTAGCAGAGCCAGCAGCGACCGCAGTTCATCGTCCTCGGGCATCTCGGCCAGTTTTTGCAGGCTGAATTTCCCCTCAAAAACCGCCGGGTGCTTGGTCAGTCGCAGCAGCGGCGTGCCGTCGGGCCGGCTGACGATGTAGCTGGGATTGAGCAAGTAGATCGCGGCCAGTCCGACCAGCGGGATCTCCCCCAGGACGCTCTCGATCAGCTTTTTGACCGGACTCTCTTCACGGATGGTCATGTCGACCTGGCCATCCTGCATCACCTCGTAGTGGGCCGCCCACAGGGATTTCATTCCTTTGCGACGAACCGCGCCCCAGACATTTCCTTCCGCGTCGGAAAAGTGATAGTTCGCCGAGAAATCGATCACCCGATCGGCTTCGATGCGAAACAACAATTCACTCCGCGAATGGTCGCCAAAGATCTCGACCTTTTCACGCAATTTGAACAACTTCTGGCTGATGAACATGACCAGGTTGTCACCGGCATCGTTCACGGTGATCCGCTGGCCCAAGGTCAGCAGTTTGAAGCGAAGTTGCAAGGGATACTGCATTGCCTGGGGTCTTCCGTAAGATTCAATGAACTGAAAACGTGACGCCAACCATGGCATCCCCGCGGAGGTCCTCCACGGCTGAAAACAAAAAACCGCGTGCCTGCAAATCGACACGCGGTTCTGAGTGATTGGCCGCCGGCATGGGGTGCCGGGGACGGGTCGTCAGTGCCGTGGCCGTGCTGCCCGGGGACGATTCCCCCAGCAACTTCCCACAGCGGCGCCGGACAGCTGCCGAAACGCTATTTCTTTTCGGCGGCGGCCGGCTTGGCGGCCTGCTGCTGTTGCCCCAGACCGGGCCGGACGCGTTTGTTGATGTCCGTTTCCAACACACCGAAAACGGCTTCGTGACGCGCGATCGACATCTGCAACGCGGCCAGCAAACGCTTGGCGGTGTAAAAGTTGACGATGATGCGCTGCTTGACTTCGATCGGATCCTTCGGGACGCCGATCGGCTGCGGGTTCAGACCGAAATCGACGATCAGCTCTTCGGGAGATCCCGTCACGCGGCAAAAGTTTGCATAGGTCGCCAGCGTGTTGTCGTCATTGACTTGGACTTGGACCGGCTGCGACTGCGTTTGGGCTTGTTCGGCCGGCGGCGCTGCTGCTTCAGGTTTCTTGGATTCATCAGCCATCGAAGAGATATCTCCACAAGGGGTTGGGGGTGCGATCGAAGCTGCGTAGTTTGCAGGACCGCGCAAAAACAAAAGGGACTTGGGTGGGGGGACCGAATTCTCCGCCGGGGCGCCGTTCAATCTAACGGCCACCCGTCGGGGCGAAAACCGATCCCCAGGGTAAATTCAGGCGTCGCGGTGAGTTGTCAGGTTGTTGTTGTCCAGGACTAGGTCGGTGGTTTTTGGGGAAGGGGGACGACAAGGGCGTCGCGGTCCGCAGTCGGGGTCCGCTTGAAGGGCGGGTCGTTTCAGAACTCAAAATTGAACGTTTGCGCGATCACGCGCCACAGCCGTTGCCCCAGCGATTTCTTATCGACATGCACCTTGGCGCTTCCGCGGTAACCGGGACGCATCGGCAGGTCGGCCGACTGGATCTCGAGTGGGACGCGGGCCTGGTAGGTAACGCTGCGAGGTTTGACCTGTCCGGTCGCGGGGTCAATCTCGGTTTGCAAATCGCTGCCCGTCTGACTGGCCATGGAGGTGGACGTCATCCGCAAAGGCTCGCGTGATTTCTCGCTGATCATTCCGGAAAAAGTTTCCAGCCGGCGGGAGTCCAATTTCATGTCGACGGACTGGCCTTCGCGGACCAGTTGGACGTCGCCCTGATCGATTGCCAAGACCGCTTCGTAGTCCTCGGCGTTTCCGATTTCGCAAATCAAGTCATCCGACGTCAACATCGCCCCACGATTTTGCGGGTCCAGAGGGGATCCGCTCCAGGACGGAAGTTGCCCCTGAGGCGTCTCTTCTTCAGCGCGACGCGGCGGCGGGATCACCACTCCGGCGATCGGGGCGCGGATCGTCAGCCGATCGATCTCGGCCTGCGTCTTCCTCTTCAACTCGCGGACCGACTCCAGGATCTCGAGCTGCGTTTCCAGCTGGCCGGCCAACGCCCGGTCACCGAACACGCGATTCTGCAGATTCTCGTACTGCGTCTGGGCAACCGTTTCTTCGATTTCCAGATCGGCCATTCGCAATTCCAGATCGGGGTTCTTCAACTCCGCCAGGACATCTCCGGCCTGGACCACTTGGCCCGGGCGGACGGTTCGAACGATCTGGCCGGCGGAACCGGCGTACACCCGACCCGACTCGGACGGCCTGATCTCAAAGGCGCAGTCGACGTGGTGCGGCAGCGGGATGTAGCAGACCGCCGCGAGCACCGCGGCCACGATCGACAAGCTGACCGCCACATTGAATCGTTTCACTTTTGAAAGTCTCCCAGGAGTTCGACAGAACTTCCACGTTTGGATCACCGGTTGAGCCACCAACCCGGCGAAACCGATGATCGCGACCATCCGACCGATGACTTCCAACCCGTAGGGCTCAAGCACCTTGATCACGAACCAGCAAATTGAAAACACGACGACCCAGCGATAGATCACGCTGGCCACCGTGAACAACGCGAACCACAACCGCCCACGCGTCGGCAAAAACGGGTCGTCCTGCAATTCCAGACCCAGGCAGGTCTTTTGGAACCAGCGCTTCAGCACTTCGGTGCTCTTCTGGCGAAGGTTCGGAATCTCCAGGATGTCCATCAGGATGTAGTAACCGTCGAACCGCAGCAGCGGGTTGCCGTTGACCAGCACGGTGCTGACGACGTTCAAAAACATCATGTTCAAACACAGATCGTTCAACGTCGAACCGTTCTCGGTAAAGAACCACACGAACGCCGCGATCGACGCCAGAATCATTTCGACGTAAATCCCGCCGGCACCAATCCAGACACGTTTCCATTTGTTGGGCAACATCCAGGAATCGGACACGTTGCAGTACAAACACGGCGTGAAGACCAGCAGCATGAAGCCGATCTCGTGACATTCCCCGCCGAACTTCTTGCAGCTGAGCCCATGGCCGAACTCGTGCAACACCTTCACGATCGCCATCGTCGCCGCCAGAATCAGCCAGCGGTCGGCGGCGAAAAACTGTTGGAACGTCGGCAGCCGTGAGTAAACGGTCTCGTACTGGGTCGCCAACAACAGCGAGGCGGCACCCATCAGGGCCAGAAAGAAGATCAACGCCGGGACGGTGAACACCCAGCCGAACCAGGGCAGGATCGCGTTGAGAATCCGTTCGGGATCGAAACCACGGAAACGCAACGCGAACACGTTGGCCAGCTTGCCCATCGTCTCCTTGGTCTTCTTCTTTCGACCCCGGTAGCGCAAGGCCTTTCCCTGCCCCGGTGAATTGCTGATCACCAGCCCGCTGCGGTGCAACATCCCGATGAACTGCTGCAGGTCGCCGAAGGTGATTTTCTGCGGCGCGAATCGCTGTTCAAAACCGTCCTTGATCTGCTGCAAGCTGACGTGTCCGTCCAGCATGTTCAAGATGAAGTACTCTTCGTCGTGAAAACGAAAGTACTGCAACCCCACCGGCTCCTTGACCACCCAGTAACCGGTTCCCTGATAGCGGTGCCGGCTGGCAACCAGGTCCGGTCGCGTGCGCACCGTCAGCGGCCTGGAAGAGCTGCTAACGAGGGATTCGGCGAGTGTGGTCATGGATCGCGGGATCGAAGGGCGGAAGAGGAGCGGTCAGCGTTACCGACGCAGTCGGCATGATTGAGTCACAGTTGGCGACTTACGAAGCGGTCGGCCGGTTGAGGCGGCCGGCGTTGCGAACCGGGCTGCGGCTAGAACAACCCGTCCGGCCGGGCGTCACCGGGCAAGATCCGCATCGAAGCTTCCATCCCCGGCTTGATCAACCAGCCGTCGCCCACGGGTTCGTTGGGGATGCTGACCCAGATCCGATGACGATGTTTCAAATCCAGCTCGGTGCTGACATAGTCGATGGTGGTTTCAAAGCGTTTGGTGACCGGATTGTCGCGCGTCCCGCCGACGATCACGGTGACGACCACCGGCGACCCCTTGCGGACCTGACCGGCATAATTGATCGCGTCAATGAACCCTTCCACGCGGATGCGGTCCATTTGAACCAGTTCGACGATCGGGCTGCCCGGTTGGACCCACTCGCCCAGCTGCGCGATGCGTTTTTCGACAAACGCATCAAATTCGGCCCGGATGGTTCGCATCTCGATGTCGTATTCGGCCATCTTTGACGCCGCCTGCTTGCCCATGTACACGGCCAACGCCGTGTCTTCGTTCAGGTCGGCCAACTCGATTCGCAACTGCGCCCGCTCGGCTTCCAACTGCTTCTTTTTCATTTCCAGGTAGGGCGTGGCGCCTTTCTCGTGCAGCTCCTTGTAGGTTTGCGCCTCGGCCGCGGCGATCCGTTCGCTGTTGACCGCGTCCCGCTTGTTGACGTCATTCTGGGCATTCAGCTTGGCCTCCAGTTCCTCGGCCTTCTTGACGTCCAGGGCCAGCCGCGCGGGTTTGTCGTCGACCACGGCGATCACGTCACCGGCCTTGATCGCCATCCCTTCTTCGACCATCAGCTCAGTCAACTTGCCCTGCGATTCGGCCGGGACCTTGGTCTTGTTGATGTATCGAACCATGCAGTTCTCGACCAGGATCCCGTCGTCCGATTGCGGCAAACGCGTCTGGGCGATCGCGGGCGCCACCATGGTCAACAGGGCGCACAGCGTTCCGCAGCAGGCGCCGTAGAGAAAGGCGTTTCGTTGAAACATCAGATCGATCAGTCCGGATGGGAGAAAAACGGTTGTGCGTGGAAAGCAGTCGTGCCGTGGAAGCCGGCGCCAAGACGACGCCGCGGTCAGAAGAAGAACTTGCAAAGCCATTCATAGATTTCGTGGAAGAACACGAAACCGCTGGCCGCGCGGCCGCAGTGGATGTTGGCGATCACCGAGGCACCGGGGCTGGGCGACAGGTCCCGCAGCGGCGTCTGGCTCGGCAAAGCTTCCATTTCGATCACCGCCCCGTGCTCCTCGTGGGACTCCGCCCGATTCGAAATGCTGGTGACCGGCAATGCCGCTTCCAAGGCATCCATCGTCGGATCGGTCGCCAGGATGTAGGTCACGCGAAGGTCGTCGTCGCCGCCGCGCTCCTTGACGTAATGGTCCAGGTGCCCCTCGCGTTTTTCGGGCAGCTCCAGCTTCAGCGAGTAGGGCTTGCTCAAGTCCGCGACTTCCAGCAACACCTGGCCGGTCATGATCGGCCGACTGCGAAGGGTGTCCTCCACGTCCCAGGTCGTGACCACGCCGTCGATCGGCGAACGAATGATCAATTGCGACTCGCGTTCCCGCTGCAGTGCCAATTTCTTACGAAGCGATTCGATTTTGGTTTCCAACTCGAATTCCTGGCCCTGCAACGCGGTCCGGTCGGCCGGTTCCAGTTGCCCGTACTGCTGCGCTTTGACCTTCCGCAATTCGGCCAGTGCGCTGCGCAATTGCCCTTCCAACTCTTCCAACTGGATGGCGATGTCGGGATTCCGCAGCCGGACCAGCTCCTGACCGGCCGTGACCTTGCTGTTTCGTTGCACCAGGACGTCGATCACTTCACCGTCAATGGCTGCGAAGATTTGGCGCCGGACCGTCGGCTCCAAGGTTCCTTCGGCCGACAGATTGAAGTCCTTTTTGATGAACGTCAGGCCCGCGATGACGGCGGCGATCAGCCCCACCACGGCCAACGTCTTGGGCAACGTTCGGGCTCTGAGGATCCAGGTGGCCCGGCCCAGCAGACGCCACAGCGGCATCAGGAACAGGTTGCTGTGCGATTGGGAGTTGGCGATGGCCCGCGTGCCGTGCTCATAGACCAGGTCGCAGCGCTGCCGAAAGATCTCCTGGGGGATGTCGGTCTCGATCTGCTCGACGATCAACGCCCCAATGACCTCGCCGCGGTGGGCGTCATCGCGATCGATTTCGCCGGCGGCGCCCTCTTCCTCGCCCCCCAGTTTCCGTTGCGGCTCGCGCAACGGCAGGACGGCGATGTTCCGGCCGTAGGATTGGTCGACGTAATCTTCCAGCGCTTCTTCGATCTGCGGCGGCAAATCTTCGGTCGCCCCGTCGTGCCACAACGGTTCCCCCGCCGCGACCACGCGGGTGGCCAACCGGTTGAGCGCGGTGACGATGTTGGAACGATTTTCGATCGTGTCCTGGCCACTGATCGCTTCGACCTTGCACTTGCGTCCCTTCTTGATCGCCACGCTGACGCGGTCGCAACCGATCAGGCGGCGTCCCTCGTTGGCCACCACGTAGGCGGTCTCCTTCAAGTCCAATGACTCATGCGCCGCTCGGGCGAACGAGTCCGCCTGCTGCCAAAGTGTTTGTCGATCGCCCAACGATCGAAGCTTTTGGCTCCGCAGCCACTCGGCGGCCAGCGAACACATCTGCTCCAGAAACCGCAGGTAACCACGCTGCGTCTCCGGCGCCGTGTCCGGGCGTTGAAAGATTTCGATCAACCCGTCCTTGTGCCCGTCGTGGGCCAGGGCCCCGAGCACCAACAGGTAACGCGTCGGGTTGCCACCCGATTCGCCGTCGCTGGTTCCGCTGTAGGGAGGCACCAACAGTGATTGGCCGGCATTGGCCGCGCGGCTGATCAAGCGGGAGTGACGCACCGAGTCGTCGGTGTCATCGGCCAGAATCGACGGCTCGGCATTGATCTGGTACTGCAGCTTGAGGTGCTTGTCGTCGTCGAGCAGCCAGATCGCTCCGCCGGCGGCGGCCAACGCGGTGATGATCCGGGAAAGCAGCTCGGGATAAAACTCCTCCGCGGTGGCTCCGCTTTTTGCCAACGAGGCAATCTCATTGACCAGGCCGCGGATCTGCGCCTTGGTTTCTTCGACGGTTTGTTGGTTGACCGACATGGATCAGCTGTGGCGAGCACGGAAAAGAGGGGGAACAAACAACGGCAAACGCGACAGTACTGAAAAGCGAATTACGTTTCCACGTTGACCTGCAAGCAGCACCGGAGGGACAAACCGGAATCGGCCACTGGGCTACCGAGCGTTTCAATGGGCCACCGAGCAGTCCGCTGGGCCGGCCACCAAGCAGGCGCCGATCGGGCCGACGCCGCCTGCCGCTGCGGGACTGCCGCGGAGGCGACTCCGAGGGTTTTCCCCGATTCGGCTCGACAGTTTATACAGTTTGTATATGATTGTCTACAGAAATGACTGAGTCCTCCAGCGAAACGTCCCCCGGCGAAACCGACGCCGCCCTCGCCGCCGATCTGCTCGGCGATTTGCAACGGCAGATGAGCCGTTTGCAGCGTGAAATCCGGCTGGCGATCCAGGCCCAGCTGGGCCAGATGACCGGCCGTTCGCTGGGATCGCTGGAAGCCAATCGCGCCCTGGCCCAGTCGATCCACGAGATGCTGGACAGCCACGGGCTGCGGGTCCGTTGCTGCCAGTGCGGCCACCCGGCAATCCTCCGCGTCTCACCCCGGGCCGGGGCGACCGATGGCGTGTTCGTGTTTGACCACACCATCGACGGCCGGCGCACCTTTCACGGCGGGCGAACGGTGATCCCGGAGATCCACGTGGTGGCCAAGCCGGCCCGCAAGCCGCGACGCTCCGCCGAAAAGCGGGCGGCCGGCTAACTGATTTATTGGCCCGCATCACTTCGCGATCGCGATCCTTGCCAGGGATACGGGACAAGCCCGGGCGTGGAGTTTGCGTCACCGCCACCGTCTGTCGACGGTAGCGACTTGGCCGGCTGCGAGTTGGATCCGCGTTGGACGCGTTTTCCTCTTCCCGGGCTCTGGTATCATCGGCGTCATGAATGATTCCTCTCCGACACCGACCCTGCCGACACCGGCGGCCGCCACCGAAATCTTGTCGGCTGCCATCGAGCAAATCCGATTCGCCCGCCAGTACACGTTGCAGCTGCTCGACGCCACTCCCGAAGCATCGTGGTTCACGATTCCGGAGGGCCTGCCGACGCATATCGCCTGGCAGGTCGGCCACCTAGCTGTCGCCCAATATGGGCTGCTGATGTTTCGCATCCGTGGCCGTCGCCCGGAAGACCTGGACCTGATTCCGGGGCGGTTCCGCAAAGCTTACGGGCGGTCATCCGAGCCGAAGGCTGATCCCGCCGGACAACCAACGCCGGCGGAATTGCGGGATCGGCTGACCCAGGTGCTGGAGACGGGACTCTCGGAGCTGGAATCACTCGCGCCCGACGTCTTGCTGGAACCGGTCGACATGCCGTACGCGGCCTACCCGATCAAGTTGGGCGCGATCCTGTTCTGTCCGCTGCACGAACACATCCACGCGGGCCAGATCGGTTTGCTGCGCCGCGCGCTGGGATTGGATCCGGTGCGATAGTTTGCCCTGGTTCCAAGGCTCCCGCCTTGGAACCGACTGTCTTGCCGGCTCCGCCGGCGAACGATCAGCAGAGCTGACGGAGCCAGCGTTCAGCGCGTTCCCGGGCGGGACCCCGGGAACGAGGGGGCGAATCGCGGCATCAGGTGGTGACCCGGCTACCGTCCCACCAGGCGTTGTTGCGGTTCCAGATCTCCTCGGGGATGTCCTCGGGATCCGCCTGGTCATCAAACCATTCGTCGTTGATGGCTCGATGAGCGGCGTTCAAAGTTTTGGCCGCGCGCTCCTCGGTGCTGATTTTCCCGTCAGCCGGCTCCCTTTCGAACCAGGCCCAACCGATCGCCGGTTGAGGACGTCCCTGCGACGGTTCCGGTTCCGGTGGCTCGCGCGGGGGCTCCGGCTCTCGGGGCACGTACACCGTTTTCACCACGGTGCGTGGCGGCGGAGCGGGACGCGTCTTTTCGACGACGACGACCTTGGGCGGTGGCGGCTGAACCGGCTCCGGTTCGGGTTCCGGCTCGAGTTCCAACTCGGGCTCCGGTTCCGGTCCAGGTTCCTCCGGCAGCGGTTCTTCCACGACCAGCTCTTCCTCGTATTCGGGTTCCTCGACGATCGGCTCGGGTTCCTCGTACACAATGTCCTCGACCTCTTCGGGCAGCAGGACCGTTGCCCGCCCCGGTTTGCCCTGGGCCGGAAGCTGACGGACCTCGACGCCGATCGAATGGAAGATCTCCACGATGTGGTCATGGCAGGTGAACATCAAAACCTGGTGACCGAGTTCTGCAAACATCCGGAGGGTGTCGGCGGCGTGCAGGGCACGGTCGCCGTCGAAGTTCACCAGGACGTCGTCCAGCACCAGCGGCAGCATCACGCCTCGGCGGGCATACGCGGCGGCCAGAGACAGCCGCAGCGCGATGAACACCGCCTCCCGCGTTCCCCGGCTAAGCACTTCCAAAGGCAGGTCCTTTCCATCGGCGCTATCGATCTTCAGCTGGTTGGTTCCCAGCGGCGTCCAGATCCGCGTGTACTTGCCATCGGTCAGACGGCCCAGGAAGGACGACGCTTCGCGGAGTGTTTCCGGCTGTCGTTCGCGTTCGAATTTGCCGCACACCTCTTCGACCAGGCAACTGGCGGTCGCCAGAATCTGCCAGCGTTGGGCAACGCCGTCGATCTTGCGATTGACACAACCGAGTTCCAGCTGGGCGACCATCAACCGGTTGTCTTCCGCCAGGTGCTTCATGTCGGCGGCCAATTCTCCCTGCTGGGTTCGCAGCGTTGCGATGCGTTCCTGCGTTTCGGCGACGCGCGTGGTCAGCAGATCCCACCGCTTTTCCAAAGCGGATTGGCTGCTGCCTTCGATCGGTTCAGCAACGTCGTCGTAGGACAGGTTGCCGGAGATCATCGATCGGATCTGTTTGTCGACCGCCTCCCACTGCTCACGCAACTCCACCAAACTCGCCTTGCTGTCGACCATCTCGTAGAACTGCTCGGCGGTGGCGACGCCACACTTGGCCCACAGCGTGCGACGCTGTTGTTCGCCGCGTTCGATGGCACGGGCGTGAGCGGCGTGCTGACGCTTGAGCTGCGCATCCTGCTCTTTCAGATCGCGGCGACGTTTGATCCAGTGTTGCTGGCGTGCCAACTCTTCCTGCAAGTGATTGAGTTGCTCCAACGGTCCGACACGGCTGACGCGTCGCGGCGACGGCGCCTCGGAAGCTTCGTTTTGAGCGGAAGCAGGCGGCCGACTCGGATCGCGGTCGGAGCGTTTTTCGGATGTCGCTGTCTCGGCTTGTCGCTGGGCTTTGCGATCGTCTTCGTTGACTTCCAAAGATTCCAGGTACAGCGATTCGATTCGCTTGGCCAGCCCTTGTCGTTCGCGGACCCGCTGATCTTTCTCGGCTTGCAATTCTTCCAGACGACGCAGGCTGCTTTGCACCGTTTCGTAGCCTTCGCTCAGCTTGCGCACGCTTCGCGGCGACATCGAATCGGCCAGCCCAAGTTTCTTCAACGTCGAGGTCCATTCCCGCCGGGCCGCCTTGAGCTGCTCAGCGGCCTTGACCGCTTTGGCCCGGGCCGCTTCATAAGACTGCTTGGCCGCCGCGTGGGCGTGGTAGGATGGCATGGTCGCCTCCAGATCCGCCAACAGCAGTTCGGCCTGCCGCACGCGAAACTCGATCGGCTGGCTGCTGCCTGGAAGGTCCGAATCCACTTCATCGCGTTCGGCTTCCAGCTCTCGGATTTGTCTCCGCAACGTGTCGATCTGGCGATCACAATCCTCCCGGTCCTGGGCCGTGGATCGCTGGCCGTTCTGCTTGCTCAAGAAGTACACGGCAAGCGACATCGCGCCAAAGAACAGCCACAACATGCCCGCGGTCGGTGTCGGTTCACCGGCCAGGAACCAGGTCAATCCCAGCAGGTGCGAGAAAGCCACGATCAGACAGCAGCCGCCGACCACGAACGGCAGCCCCATCAGCAACAATCGATCCAGCGGCAAAACTTCGGCGGTCGACAGGTCGACCGATTCGTTTTCCAACGATCGGTAGTGCCGCTTGATCTTTTCGATGTGCTCACCCAACTGCATCCGCCGGCGCAGCGAGGCCAGATGTTCGTTCTCTTCGCGGATCGCCTGCTGCAAGTCCGCCGAACGCGTCCGCTGCAAGACTTCACCGAGTTCTTCTTCGTATTGGTCGATCCGCTTCTTGTAATCCAAGCCCTCGGCACGAGCCTGTTTGAGCAGGAACAACTGCTCCTTGACGCGTTTGGCGGGCCCGGCGAGCGCTGACAGGGTTTGCCGCGACAGGTCGGGCATTTGGGACAGGTCACCATCCAGCAAGGACTCACGATCTTCGTCGCTCAGCCCCAGCCGTTCAGCGTCGGTCGCCAGCTGGCCGCGGGCTTTCCCGATTTGCGTGTCGACCTTGGCTATCTGCTCTTCGAGCGCTTCGACCCACGTGGCCTGCTCGGTCGCCGCTTCGATCCGGCCCTGCAGCTCCAGCATCCGTTGGCTGACCGGAAGCTGCGCCGCCTTGTCGCGCAGCTCTCTGCGCTTCTGCTTGACCTCGTCCAGTTTCTTGCGACGCTCGTCGATCAAAGCTTCGATCTGCACCAGTTGCCCCGGCGCTTCATCGGGCAAATGGGTCTCCGCCTCGATCGCTTTGATCTCTTCGCGCAACTTGCGGCGTTTCTGCCAGGGGTCGAACACGTTGACGGCGGCTTCGACGTGCCGCGCCTCTTTCTCCCACGCGGCAATCCGCTGGCCCAGGTCGTTGATCTCTTGTTGTTGGGTTTGCCGCAAGCTGGCCAGTTCGCTCCAGCGACGACTCTGGCCGGTCAACTTTTGAACTTCATCCCGCAGCTGTTCGCGGCGGCGCAGCAGCGAATCCAGTTTGTCGGCGTCCTCGCGAGCCTGTTTGGCGGAGCCGCCCACCAGCGACTTGCGGCCCTCGCGGAGCGAACGAATCACGTCCACCAGGGACACCCGATCCAGCCCGCTGGAAAGCTTGTACAACTCGTCCGCCGCGGCGGTGTCATCGAGCGTGTTGAGTTCTTGAAGTTCGCGCATGCCGATGGCGAACACGTTGGTAAAGATTGGTTCGTCGATCTGACCCAACAGCATGCTCAACCGGTGCTGGCCTTGAACCAGTCCGTCCTGGCCGGTCACGGTCAGTTGGCCGGTGACGCTGGAATCGGTCATCTGGGCGTGGCGACGGATCTGGTAGCCGCCACCGGGGCCGGTCACGCGAATCGCACCGCCGGGTGTGCCGCCGTACAAGGGTGGCAGGTACTTTTCGCGACGCTCCGGCGTGAACCCGTACAGCATCGAACGCAAGAATTGCATGACCGTCGTCTTTCCGGCCTCGTTGGGTCCGTAGAACAACGTCATCCCATCGGGCAACGAATCGATGCTCAGCCCGGTCCAGACGCCGAACCCGTCGATTTGCAGGTCTTTGACTTTCATGATGTTTGCACCCACTGCGGCTTGCCGCCGCGTAGCAGTTCGACGCCGATCAGCGTCGCCTGGTCCAAGGTTTCTTGACGGCGTGTTTCGGGAACTTCGGCCAACAGGCTGGTCGCGGTGGTCGCCAGCGACGGATGCTCCTCGGTCATCGGCAACAGGTTGATGCCGGCGGAATCTTTCTTGCGATGCTCTGCGGCGACGCGCAAGTAATCGCCCAGAATCGTGTCTTCCTCGTGCCACGACTTGGGGTACTTCTGCGGCGGACGAACCCGCAGCCGGGTCGACCAGGCCGCCGGGGCGCCGTGTCCGTATTCGCGTCGAACCCACTGCAACAACTCTTCCGGATCGCCGATTGCCGAAAGCGATTCGCCGTTGCTGGCGACGATCTCCCAGCCGATGATCAGGTTCCGGC
Source organism: Roseiconus nitratireducens (assembly GCF_008629675.1). Lineage (GTDB taxonomy): Bacteria > Planctomycetota > Planctomycetia > Pirellulales > Pirellulaceae > Stieleria > Stieleria nitratireducens. The sequence goes on from NZ_VWOX01000011.1 coordinate 219,943, forward strand.
CGCCGGCTTCGTGCTCCAGACGCACCAACCGCTCGCCCATCAAGTTGTGAATCGTTCCGACCGCAGCGATGTCGGCCGCATCCAGCCGGACCTGGCAATAGCGGAACACGTCGGTCGGCATTTCATGAACCCGCAGGTTCAATTCCGCGTCGACATCGACGATCGAGAAGCCGTGTGGGCCGGTCTCCCCAAGCGAACGTCCCTGCGGGGTGCCGCTGTAGAGCGCTGCAACTTCACCTTCCGATTCCAGCTCTTCGCGGTTGTGTTTGCCGCCCAAGCACCAGAAGTCGAAGCGGGCTTCCGAGAGGGTTTCCAGATTCGCATCGCCGTGTCCGATGCCGATGGTGAACTCGTCACTGGCCTCGCTCTGATATCCCGGCACGTGCAGCGACGCCCGTCCGTCGGTGCTGCGACCGACCACACGACAAATCGTGCGTCCCCCACGCGACACTTCGATCGTGCTGGGATGGTCTTTGGAGAACAACGTCACGTTGGGCGGCATCGCGCAGGCTTCCGGCCACTTCTGCGGATCGTCCGCGCCGCCGGCGGCCCAGTACACCGGTGTCTCCGCATCGTGCAACCGCTGGAATTGCTCCAGCAGAAAGTTCATGCCGTAGGGCCCGGCCGCCTGCGGATGAAGCAGATCGCCGGACAGCACGACAAAATCGATGTTGTTGGACAGGGCCGCGTCGAAGACGGCTCGCACGGCATCATGGGGCGCCGACGCCAGCTTGTCACGAAGCGGCGGCGGCAGCTCATCCAGATCGCCCAGCGGTCTTTCCAAATGAAAATCGCTGGCATGGATGAATCGAAAAGATTCGCCCGGCATCGGTTCCCTCCGTGTTCGCTCCGTCGTCATCTCCAGGCGGCGATCCGCTCTGAGCTCTCATAGCCCGATTCGCGGCGGTCACCACGCGTGTCGGACGTCGACCCACGCGCCGACGTCCGCAGCTTCTGCCCGGCCGCCGAAGATCAATCCTGCAAGAAATCGCAGCTCTCGGCAGCGCGGCCCTGCGAGTTTAGCGAAAAGACGAAAAAATCACCAAGCCAGTTTTTTCGGCTCGCCGTCATACGTTTTCGAACGGTTGCTAGCAATCGCAAACCGCTCAGCCGGACAGCACCACTTCCCATCAAAAACACCGTGATTTGCAGTGCAATCAGCGGCAAGACGCTAGCCGCCGGTGGATGCGAGAGAATCCGCGGCTAGCGCCACGCGGCTCACGCAAAATGCGTTGTCCAGCGAGGCTCTGTCTGAAAGGCTCTGTCTGAAAGAGCGTCGCGACGCTCGCCAGAGCGTCGCTTTCCGCCGCGGCGGTCATCGCCCCAATACACGCCTCATCTTTTGTTTCGAGCCTGCATCCAGACGGCATACTCCACCGCGGTGAGCAAGCCGTCGCCGTTCTGATCCGCCATTTCTGGACTCAACAACATCGACTGCCACTCCGAACGGACCAGAGAGCCGTCATTGTTTTTGTCATACCGCGCAATGATCCGTTTGCTGTACTTGAGCATCTTTTCATCGATCCCGGCAGCGGACTCCTGTGCCAGGGCGAGCTGGGACTGCTGCTGAACCTTGATCTGATCGATCAGGTTGCCCGCCGCAACCATTGCCTGGGAGGCGACCTCGGCGTCCTTCGACGCGGCGGCCTCGATGACGTGCGGCAACAGCTGCTCGCCGGAAAGGCCTTGCAACTCCACCAACGACAACAAAGCCAGCGACTGCGGATTTTCTTCCAGTTGCTCGGAGAGCGTTTCGGTCGTGGCATCGGGCATCCCTTGCAATCGCTTCCGCAGCATTTCGCGTAGCAACTGCAATTGATCGCGTTGGATCACCTGTTGCCGATCCCGTTTGATCTGATTCAACGCCTGCAAGCGCTCGTCACAGCAAACGTAACAACTCAGTGCCAGGTCCACCTGCTCCTGATTGGAGAGCGTGGAAAACGGCAGCAATTGATTGGCCAGTTGGACTTTGACGATGTCCCAGTCTTTTTCATTGGAGAGGTTTCCCATGGCTGCGCGAATCGGTTCGTCAAACCGCTGATCGCGATAACCGCCGCGGGCAACCATTGCGATCGCGGTGGCCTGACTGGGATCTTCAAAGTCGGCGGCCCGCGTGCACACCAGATTGCGGAACCGGGCCTCGGTGTCGGACATTTGAGAATCCTCGCCGTCCGCATCGGCGGAGACATCCGCTGGATCGTCGGCCGCGGGTTCCTGCGCGATCGCCGCACCGCTGAGGCAAGCCAAACAGAAGACGAAGCTCAATGGGACAATCGCCGCGGCCCCGGTCTTGAGTCCGCATCCGCCGAAAAACAATCGCATCGCTGTCCCCTTTCGAATTGCTGCCACCCATGAACTTCCCCAACAGTCTAACCCGATCGGGCGGCCAACGTTTCGCCTGGACGGATCAGGGATCGATCGGATTGCCGAACGCATCGACCAGGGGTGGCTCTTCGACACCCTCCATCGCATCGTCAATCACCGCGCGCAGTTGTTTGCTCGCCGCCCGGTCAGCCTCGGTCTCGTCCGCCGCGCTGACGGCAATTTCCTCCAACGGTTTGTCGGTCAATCGAAACAGCCGACCGTCCCGGAACAGCTTGTGCGTCCGATTGAGCGCGAACACGTGGCGACCGAAACGTTCTTTGTCCCAGCCCGGTCGCGGGTCGTACCAGAAGAATGCCGTCTCACGCGTCGGCCCGGATTCACCCCGCAGCTGTGGCAGAAAGCTGATCCCGTCCAGGGAAGCTTGCTTTGCCAGATCGGGACGACCGGCCAGATCCAACAGCGTCGGATAGAAGTCCGATGGATCGACGATGCGGTCCACCACGGCGGGCTGAAATCGGTCGGGGCAATGCACGATCAGCGGAACATGGATCCCGGTTTGAGTCGGCATCGCTTTGCCGCCCTGGATGACGCGGCCGTCACGAAGCATTGAGTGGACTTCCAAGTGCGTGCCGTTATCGCTGTAAAAGATCACGACGGTTCCCGCGGCAAGGTCACGATCCCGCAACCCTTGCATCAAGTTCCCCACCGCCACGTCCATGTACTCGATCATGTCGCCGGCAAACTTCAGATCCGTTTCTTGGGGAACGCTTGGGTCCCAGCCCGTTGTCTTGGGCGTCGGCTGAAACGGCCAGTGCGGAAGCGCCATCGGATAGTAGACGAAACGCGGCCGGTCGCTGTGGGTGTCCAAGAACTGCAAGATCTTTTCGACCCACACGTCTTCTCCGTAGCGGTCGTGATAAATCTGCAACGTCCCCGGCGCACCGGCCGTGCCTTCCAACATGGTCGGGTTGGCGTAACGAGACCCCTTGTCTTCGGTGTGCAACGCGTGGAACAACGCGTATTGATCGAAACCGGCATCTTTCGGATGCATGCCGGTCCCCCGTCGCGCCGATCCGCCGGCGAATTCCGGTGGGTCGTAGGAATGCAGCTGCCATTTGCCGAAGATGCCGGTCACGTAACCGGCGTCGGACATCGCGTGGGCGAACGTCCGCTGGCCGGGATCCAGTATGCCAAACGACTGCCAATTGCGATGGTTGTCTTTCCCGGTCATCAATTCGATGCGGGTGGGCGTGCACAACGGTTGCGAGTAGGCATGGGTGAATCGCACCCCATCGGCAGCCATCTGGTCCAGGTTGGGCGTGCGGTAGGACTGGCCGCCGTAGCATCCCAACCCCTCGATGCCCACGTCGTCCGCCATGATCAGAATGATGTCCGGCGGGTCGTCGCCCGCCGACAACGGACCAGGGCCGATCGTGACAAGCACCAGAAACAGCAACAGCGAGAATGATCGGGCCATCGAACGGTCTCAGAGAAAATGGATAATTTGGGCTATTGTAAAACAAATCGGCCCGCACGCCTCCTGGTGCCAAGGTTCCACCGTCCCTTCTGGTTCCAAGGCTCCCGCCTTGGAACCCACTGTCTTCCGGGCTCCGCCCGACAACCACGCGAAGCCGCCGGCGGAGCCAGCACCCAGGGCGTTCCAGGGCAGGAGCCCGGGAACGAGGGACCATCCTCACCGCGCTTGCGCATAATCCTCCGTCCCTTCTGGTTCCAAGGCTCCCGCCTTGGAACCCACTGTCTTCCGGGCTCCGCCCGACAACCACGCGAAGCCGCCGGCGGTGCGTTTCCCTTGACGCCGCGAGGGGATCTGCCTAATCACGGGCTATGAGCAAAACCATTTTCTTCTCGGTCGGCGAACCCAGCGGCGACCAGCACGCCGCCCGATTGATCGACGCCCTCAGGCTTGCGGACCCGTCATTGCGTCTCCGCGGTTTCGGCGGTCCCCGGATGGCGGCGTCCGGATGCGACGTGGACTTGGATCTGACCAGTCACGCCGTCGTGGGGCTGCTGGAAGTTCTGCCCAAACTGCGCCAGTTCTTTCGCTTTGCCGACCAGGCCGAAGCCGTTTTCGCCTCCGGTCAAATCGAAGCCGTCGTGCTGGTCGACTTCCCGGGGTTCAACTGGCACATCGCCAAACGGGCAAAAAAATTCGGCATCCCCGTGTATTACTACTGTCCCCCGCAACTTTGGGCCTGGGGTGGATGGCGGATCAAAAAGATGAAAGCGACCGTGGACCACGTGCTGACCGTTCTGCCGATCGAGCAAACGTTTTTCTCCGACCATGGGCTGCGGTGCACGTACGTCGGGCATCCGTTTTTTGACGCGGTCGCCGAAACCGAGCTCGACCGACCCACGTTGGACGCGTTGAATGCGTCGGCCGGAACCGGCGGCAGGACCGTTGCAGTATTGCCTGGATCCAGAACGCACGAAGTCCATCGAAACTGGCCCATCATGCTGCAAGCCATCCGGCGACTGGCCGAGCGTCATCCCGACGTCCGCTTCGCCGTGGCAGCCTACCGCGAGAAACACCTCCAGGAGTGCCGTGAATCGCTGCTGAACTCGGGACCAGACCTGCCTGTCGATTTCTACGTCGGAGCGACCAGCGAAATCATCGAATCGGCTGCGTGCGCCATGATGGTCAGCGGTTCGGTCAGTTTGGAATTGATGGCCCGAAACACTCCCGCGGCCGTGCTCTACCGCGTCGGCCGGTTCTTGTACGCGTTCGGCAATTGCGTGGTCAAAGTCGACAGCATGACGCTGCCGAACCTGATGGACCCGTCCGATCTGGAGCGTCCTCGCGACCAGCGGGCGTTCCCGGAGATGGTTTCGGTCGGGAGCCCCAACCCGGCCGTCGATTTTCTGGTCCGTGTCGTCGACCAAATGATCGGTGACGGTGAGGTGCTGGCGGAAAAACAGCAGCGTCTGGAGCAATTGTGTCAGCGTTATGCCCGTCCGGGCGCCAGCCGCCGAGCCGCCCAGAGGGTGCTGGAACTGCTGGAATCGGCCGACCCATCGCAAAAAATCGGCGCGGCCCGCCAGGCGGCCTAGCCGGACAGCGGCTCTTCGAATCAAAAACACCGTGATTTGCAGGGCGCAATGAGCGGCAAGACGCCAACCACCGGGTGATGCGAGAAACCCGCGGCTCGGCCCTGTCTGAAAACACATAAAACCCGATCGCGGCGGAAAGCCACGCTCTGGCGAGCGTCGCTACTCATTTTTAGGAATAGCCTGAGGCCAACGCGGCTCGTGCACTGCGGCGTATTCCACGCTCTGGCGAGCGCGGCGACCTCAAGGTGCTGCTGTCCGTCCGGAATTGCGTAGATTTTCGGGCAATCTGACGGCCAAAGGCAAACCGGAGTCGACCGCGCGTCGTAGCGACTGTGTGCTGGATCTGCGCCCCATCGGGCGGGCGGCCGTGCTGCCACGATATCTTCTTCCCCTTGTTGATGATTATCCCCTTTCGAATCTGATGACGACTGAGACGAACCTCCCCCGCTCTCTCGGGGCCGTGATGAGTGCCGAAGCGGGCTTCGAACCCGAGACCGACGACGCCCCCCTACGCGTCTCCGGATTCATTTCACTTCTCCTGGGCCTGATCAGCGGATTCTCGATTGTCGCCCTGCCAATGATCGGCTGCGCGATCGCCGCGGTGCTGTTCGGCGTGTTCGCGTTGCGGCGCACCGAGTCTCGGTTGGTTCCGGTGGGGACGACGGCTGCCAGAATCGGCATCTTTCTGGCGGTCTTGTTTGGATCCTGGGGATTCGCCCGGTCGGCCTTCAAGCAATACACCCTGGGCACCCAGGCCGAACAATTCGCCCGTGAGTTCGTGAAGGTTGCCAGCGCCGGAAACCAAGCCTACACCTCCGAACTGCTGAAGAATTACATCAACCGCTACGACCGCACGATGAACTTGGAAGAGCGCTTTGCGGAGGACCTTGCGGCACGTGATCGGATGATGGAGGAGAACGAGAGAAATGGACTGGGTGGGGAACCGTCGCACCTCGAATCGGTGATGGAGCTGGTCAATGGTTACAGTCCCGATCACGAGTGGATTTTGGATCGCCCCGTCCACGTTTATTACCACTACGGTCGCCAATTAGCCGATGTGGTTCTGGCGGCTGACCGCTCGAAGGATCCCTATCGGATCCGGATCACGCTGGAGCTGATGCGACACAAGGATCGCGGCACCCACGAATGGCACATCGATAACTCCGGACCCTACCGGAAACGGCTGGTGGCCGAACGCGTGCTGTAGCCGGCCAGGCCGCGTGTCCCGACAGGGCCCTCGCTGCCGAGCACTGCCCAGCGCTGCGCTGAACGGCTTTTCGGGCCAGTTTCTCCCCAGCCCAGGTCTCTCCTGGGCCAGGTCCTTCTCGACTACGGGTTCGAAGATCGGCGACCCCGGGACGGCTACCGACGCAGCGACCCGCGGCGGAAAGCTCTTGCTGTCAACGCTCGCCGCGGCGACGCGTCCGCCGCAAACCGCCTGCCACCACCGCGATGGCGAGGAAACTGGCCAGTGTCGCCGGTTCTGGAACTGTCACCGGCTCGGGAACTGTCGGTGCGCGGACGGTCACGTCGTCGAATCGAATGCGTTCGGTGTTGGCATTGGTATCCACATCGACACGGATGCGAAGCGAGTTGGCGGCAAAGACCGACTGGGTGACCAAGGTCGCGCCCCAGTCCGCATCATCGGTGGCGCCGCCGATCGCGCGATCGCCGATCAACGTGTGGCCCTGCAGTAACGCCCCGGCCGCCCCAGCACCTTGCCAGTTCTCGATCAGCACGAACGGACCGCCGTCGATCGAATACAGCACGTCCAGAAAGTCGGACGTTTCCAGATCCCCGTCTTCTCCCGCCCACAACGACAGTTCCACCGGTCCGGCGACGCCGCTCAGATCGATCAGCGGACTCAGCCAACTGGAGCGCCCGTCAACGTCACGGACATCGAAGCGTCCATCGACGACTTGAAACCAATCGGTTGCCGCGCCCAGGGTGGCGGCGGAAATGTCGATGGTCCAATCCACGCCGGACACATCCAGCGTCGGAAATGGACCGATGGCGCCTTTGCCATCCTGCAACGAAAAGTCTTCAAAGTAGATCACGCCACCGTTGGCCTGCGGCGTGAATGCGAATGCGCCAATCGCACCCAAGAGGATGAGCCAACGTCCAATGACGTGTCCCATCGCCGGTTGCCCCACCCGTTGTCCCATCATGCTGCGCGCCAGCATGCCGTGCCCACTGCCATTCATTGCCCCATGCCCCCAGTGATCGTGCGTTGTGCAAGAAAGACCGATGTCCCGATCGCGTGACCAGTTTGCGAAACTCTCGCAACGTCGGTCGCGATCACTATAGCGGTCCCCGGACGCCGTCTCAACAATGCCTCCACGAGGCCGCCCGTGCGATGACATCCGTTGTCATCGGCGCCCGTGAAGTCACGTCAGCGTTCTCGTGTCTTCGACGCCGCAGACCTTGCGCGTGATCGGGTTGGCAAACCCGGAAATGAAGACCGCCGACGCAATCAGGACTCCGATCAAGCCGGTCAGCGGGATGAAGACGATCTTGACCCACAGCGCCTGGTCGGCAAACAGAACGGTTGCCCCCAGCGCTGAGAGCAAGAACCCGATGATCCACAGAATCACCATGAACTTTTTTGAACACAGGAACCGCTGCATGTCCGTCGCACTCTGGGTGTGTCGGGCGAAGTAGTCGGAGAGGTTTTCGCCGGTATCGGACCATTGGTAGTCCGAGATGGGGAAGTACCCGTTGCAGTCCGAGCACCAGGTCTGGGTGATGCTTGACATGGGATTGGAGACAAGTTCAAAGGGCTGACCGCTGACCACCGTTTCATTGTCGCATTGGACGTGACGATAGGCGCGAGATTCGGGAACGGTTGCATCGGACATGGAATCCCCGCGGTGGGACGAGAAGAAAAGTCGGATCAAAGCAGGCGACGCCGAACGTTCGCTCACGCTGCTTGCGTCGCATTGTAAGCCGGTCCCCAGCTCACGCCAAAACCAACCCGCGCCACAACCCTGTCTTTGATCAGGCGACAAACGCGGCAAGATGAGCACGGTTGATCTCCCGCCGTGTTCAGCTCGTTACCAGGCCGTCCCTACCAATCCGTCCGTCAGGATTTCATCGATGGCCTGGACCCGGTCCGCCGACGCATCGTCCAAATCTGCCTGCCCGGCATCCGAATCGGTCAGTGCAACCTCCGAATTTAATATCGCGGACGTGCGATCTGATTCCGAACGCGCCGCTGGCATCGGCGGCCGCCACGTTGCTTCGTTCTCGTCGTGCACGACTCGTGGGAACACGATCGGTGGCGGATCATTCTGTGACGAAGATGAGGTCGGCTTTGCCAGGAAGTCCGAAAGAAACAGCGTGTTCGAGTCGATGACGGATTCCGCCGACCCACGCGATGACTCGATGCGACGCGCGATTTCATTGATGACCTGCAATGCGTCCAACGCCGTGATCCGGTCATCGCCGGTCACATCAAAGAACTGGAATGACTCCAGGACCACCTGATCCAAGGGCCGGATCGTGCCCTGCGACTCAGGATCATCATCGCTGAAAGCACGCCGCGCCAGCTCATTGATCACCACCAGCGCGTCAATTGCGGACACCTGCCCGCTGGCGTTGACGTCGTATCGATTGATCGGGTTGGAGTAACCGTTGGGATGTGCCGCCTGTCGATCTTGGCCCTGACGGGTGTACTGCCACACCAGCGTGTCCAACCGAACGATCACGCCGGTGAATTGCCAGGTCGCATCAAGATCCCATCCGGCATCCTCGGGATGCAAAACCAAGACATCCGCGACAACCAGCGAATCGGTTGCCGTCAGGTAGCCGGCGGCGGACGCCGTCACTTCAATCGTCTCGGCGGCGTTGACCGATAGATCGTCGATCGCTGCAATCGGCACTGGCGCCGACTCGAGCGCACCATCCACAATCGTCAACGAGGTCGGCACGCCGATCCGATCGGCGCCTGCGACGGCCAAGTCCACGACCAAATCACCCCGCGGATCGGTTCGTCGGACGACCAGCGATGTCTCGCCACCGAACTCCGAAATCGTCGCATCAGCCAGCAGCAGTTCCAACGGTTCATGATCGAGGATCTCGATCGTGGACGTTCCGGGCTGGTACCCCGACCCGCTTGCGGTGACCTGCACCGTCACGGGCCCCTCGAGTTGATCGTCATCGATCGCTTGGAACGCCACCGGAACCGAGCTCAGCTGTCCGTCGAAAAGGGTGACGATGATTGGCAACTGGAACTGTTCTGGCTGATCGCTATTCAACGCGACGACCAGATTCCCGCGCGGATCGGTGCGCGTCACCGTCAACGTGCTGGTCCCGCCCGATTCCGAAATTGCGGGATCGGCAAACGTGACGCTCAGTTGCTCCGCATCGGTGACGTCAAGCGATCGAACTCCCTCGTAGCGGACAAATCCCCGCGTCATGGAGTACAGCTGGGCGGCTGCGACCAGGGTGACTGTTTGGGTTCCATCGACAAATGGGTCGTCGATTGCGGAGATCGTGATCGGATCGGAAGACATTTTGCCGTCCGGAATGATGACCGAGGTTTGCACGTTCAATGAACTCGGATCGCTGTTGCTCAACGAGATCCGCAGTTCGCCATCGGCGTCCTCGCGCGTGATCCGCAGGGTCGCCGTTCCGCCGGACTCGGAAATCGATTCTCGATCGAACGATAGCGTCAGCGGGCTCGGCTGGCTGCGATCGATGCCGAACGCCGCGCGATAGTCCCCACCGCGACGGCCATCCCCGGAAGCCCGGTCCGCATAGACCGACCAGACCGTCGTGCCGTTGATATTGGAATCCAAATACTCACCGTCCAGAAGGTTGCCTCGTGAATCGCGAATCCCCTCAGCCTGCCCGTCCAGTTCGACCAGATAAAAGCCCTCGTCCAGAGGTGTGGCGGGCTGAAAGATGGCGGTCAGCGTCGCCGCATCCCATTCGATGCTGCCGTCGGCATCCTGCAGAATGAGATCCTGGGAATCGAAAAAGTGCGCGTCTTGCGAGTATCGCACCCGCACCGTGTCCACCGTCAGCGTGGTCGGATCGACCGGGTTGCTGAACGTCCATCGAATGTCCTCGCGGTCCGCGGCGGGCTGGACCTGCCCGGGCTGGAAATTCATGTCGACGACGGACACGCCGTGACGCAGTGACATCGGGGCGATCTGGAAGGTTTCATCCAAAACCGTCGTCTGGCCGGATTCATCCAGCAGCGTCGCGCGGATCTTGTACCACCCCGGATGCAAGTAGCCGCGAGTGAACACGGTGTAGTCCCCCTGCTCGATCGACCGGTCATAGTCACGCTGGTAGTAGACGTCGACCGGCACGCGATAGTCATCGGCCGTGTCGAATGCCCCGTCCGGACCGGCAGCGGTGACGATGGGACGACTCCGCTGGGCGGCGATGACATCCAAGGGATCATCGAAGCGCACATCCAACACGTGCGAACTGTAATCCGATTGGGTGACGATCAATTGCCTGACCTGTGCCGGCGTGATGTCCAGGGAATCCACGGTAAACGAATAAGGCAACGCACCGCCCGGCACGCCATCACCGGAGATGGAAGGGAACCGCAATCCGTTCGTTTCGCCATCCAAGACATTGCCGCGGGTATCCGTCAATCCGTCCAGCGTCACCGTGTAAGTATCCGGTGGCAGAGGCTGATGGCCGCGCCAGATCAGCAGGTTTTTCAGCGGATCGAACACGGCATTTCCCAACTGTGGCCCCGTGGCCGCACCAACAACACGGATGGTTTGAGCATTGATCGATTGCGGATCCAACGTGTCGTTCATCCAAAAAAGCAACTGCCGAGTCTGGTCGATGACTTCGTCTTGCTGAGGTGAAGCGCGGCGGACACGTGGACCGTCGTTGTCGAATGCGTCCGTCGGAGCGACTTTCAAGCGGTACTTTCCGACCGTTCCGAATTGCGAAACGACGTCGATCCGATACGTGCCTGACTCCTCGAAGGTGTGAACCAGATAGGGATCGACCGAATCGATTGCGGTGTCCCGGTCCATCGCGGATTCATTGGCTGCAACGACCTGCCCCGCCGGACCGACAATGATCAAACCTGCGTCCAGCGGGTATTGAAGCTCCGCCGCGTCCACATCAATCGCGTACGTTTCTCCTGCAACCACCTGCAAGGAATAGCTTTCGATTTCCGACGCATCGTCAATGGAACTGTGAACCACGACGCGATCGTTTCTCCGGTCGTTCTCAATCTGCGGCATCAAACGAAGCGTGTCACTGCCGCTGTCGACCACCCAGATGTCAGACCGTTGGTCGGCGTCCCAATCGGTGACGAAGACGCCCGCCTCGTTGTCGCCCCCGGGATCAAATTGAATGGGGCGACTGAAGCGACCCTCACCCAGATTGATCAGGATTTCAACGATCGAGGCATTCTGCACGGGCAACACCAGATCGATCTTGCCGTCATCGTTGACGTCAGCGCCTTCCATCGCATAGACGCCCGGCGTGCTCTCCAGCGGATCGAGCGAAAACAACTGCAGTCCGCCGTCCCCGTCGCTCACGAATCGCTCAATCCGTCCGGTTTCGCGGCTGATCGTCGCGACGTCGGGATAGGCGTCCGCGTTCAGATCCAGAAACACCAGATCCTGAGGATGGATCGGCACGCCCACCGCTGAGCCGAAGGCAAAGCTGCCATCCGGTCGTCCCAAAAAACTGGTGATCCGGCTACCGAGTCCATCAGCAACCAACAGATCGGTCATCCCGTCATTGTCCAGGTCGGCCAGTTCCACTTCGTTGGCGCGTCGTCCTCCCGTCTCCAGCGTTTCGGTCAACAGAAAGGTCCCATCACCGGCTCCGGTCAGAATCGAAACGTTCGCGGTAAAGTAATTCGCCACGGCAAGATCGGGATGGCCATCACGATTGAAGTCGCCCGTGGCAATCGAACCAGGGCGGTCTCCGGCCGAGAACCCGCCGGCGTAGACGAATTGACGATCGGCGGCACCCAAAAAAACATCGACGGTGCCGTCAACGACATAGTTGGCGTGGACCAGATCATCAAATCCGTCACCGTTGACATCAGCGGCCAACGCGGTTCCGGCAAAGATCGCGTCAGGACCGGTGTCCAGTTGGGTCGGCGGCGACAGTCCACCGCCATCCTGGCCGAACAAGACGCTTAGCGTTTGATCGCCACGGTTGACGGTCACCAAATCCTTGATTCCGTCGTTATCAAAGTCACCGGCGATCACGCGGTGCGGATCGGCGCCAACCGAATACACCGGGCCCGACGCATATTCCAATTCCATTTCCCGGAGGCCGGCGTTCAAGTCGATCAGGGAATCGTCTCCGACAGGTCGGCGGATCTGGCTTCCCGATTGCAAGACCCAATCCGCCTGATCAACGTGGTTCGCAACAACACCCGTTGCGACCTCTCCCGTGACGAATCCGAAATCAGTCCCCGGGAAGAGCGTTTTGCCGAAGTTCTCCCAGGCCACCTGCTGCAAGGGGTTCCGAGCGTGATTGAGCGTGGTGGCGTGACCGATCTCGTGGTTGATGTTCCCGGTCGGAAACCCGCGAACCGAATCCGCAATCGAAGAACCGATCGCGGTCCGAAAACCGAAGCTTCCTCCGCCCGAGTTCCCCTGACCTTCAAACACCCCGACTCCCTGCGATATGTACTGCCACCTGTCAGTCGGCAGTTCGGTCGTCACATCGACGTCGTAGCGATCGTAGGTCGCTTCGAAATGCGACACCAGGAAGGGAATGTTTTGCGGATCTTCAAACGCGGCGTCGAAAGTTCGACCGCGATGCTCGGGCAACTGTTGGGTGAAATCAAAAAAGTACAACGGAACGTCGCGCTGATCGGCGAACGTATCAATCGCCGCGCCACTGATTGCGTAGGGACCGAAACCGATCGATGACGTGGCCTGGATCACCAGGTAGTAAACGCCGGGTGTCGACAGCAACGGCATGTGGTTGTAGTCAAAACGGCTGGCATCGGCGTAGGCAATCAGTTGCCCCCATTCGTTAAACAGACTCAAACGCCGACCGGCCAACGATAAATCGTCCGTTCCCGAATACCGCAAATCGAATCGCAGACTTTCCAACCCGCTGCCCTGGATCTGATACACGTCGACATCCTGCAGACTTTCCAACACGCCGGCGCGTCCCGAAACACTCGCAGTGACTGGCCACAACGCGGAATGGTTTTCGAACCGATCGCCCAGTTCAGCAACGATCTCCGTCTGGTCCAGCGTGCGAAGAGTGCCGGCGTAAGGCGTCGGTGACGATTGGGCCGACGGCAATGTCAGCGTGAAGAAATACGTTCCTGCTTCGGGCACCTCCGCAATGATGCCCTGACCCAGAGAGTCCGTAGCCAAAATCAAACCATCGGCATCGGACAAGGTGATGGTCGGTGGCGACACCGCGCCGGCCAGATCCAAGACGACAACTTGGCCGGCCTGGGCAGCAAATGAAAACGTATCGTGATCGTCCGCGTTCTGGAGGGTTCCGCGAAAGTCCCTTGACGCGGGGAGCGGAGTCGCCTGTCCCGAATCGTTGTTGGGTTCCGATTCTTCGATCCCATCGAATCGATTGATGGTCGCCGTGATCGCATAGTCCTCGTTGGGCAGCCCAAATCGGTTGCCCGTGTGAACCCGCAGGAAATGATCACCTGTCTCCGCGGCGACGAAGATGCTGCGGAAGATGTCGATCGAAGGAATCTGCACCGCGCCCGATGGATCCACCAAATCAAAGGCGACGAAGGGCTGGCGATCACCGCCTTGGCTATCGGCGTACGCCGGATCGACGTACAGCGCATCGCCGGTGGAAAGCGGAATTCGAAAAAAATCTTCGTCCTCAAGCGAAGCAAACGAACCTCGCAACACGCCCGATTGCAGCACCTCGGTCGCCGCCGCCAAGTCATCATTGGGCTCGACCTCCGCCACGTCGGCGGCGAGCATTCGGCGGGTTTCGAGACGTTCGATTCGGAATCGGCGACGCATTTCCAGTGACTGATGCTTCTGTCCGGCACGGGCCTAAGGGACTTTCTGGCTTCGACGACCCGATCCTGACGCGCTAGCGTTTCAGATCGAGGCTTGACGGTGCGGGGCCGAGCGGGATACCCGAGATCCACCCACGAGGCCCGCTTAGGATAAGCTAAATGCCAGCGCATTTCGACAACGCAACAGCGACCTGAACCGTGAATCAACGGATCGCCCTTGCGCTGTGACCGCCGTTCTTCCACCGCTTCTTGCATGTCGCTGAACCCGTACGATCCGCCCAGCGAACCCCTGTCGCCCGCAGCGACGGTGCGACCGTTCCCGACGCTAGCGGCAACGATTCACCTGACCTTGATCGGCGTGTTGGCACTGGGGATGGCTTGGAAGATCGCCAAAGCGCCGGACCATCTGATCGGTGTGGCATTGCTCTGCGGACTGTTTTTTTCCCTGCCATACATCTGTTCTTTTCTGGGCGCGATGGCAGCCATCATGGTCCGAAACCACTCATACGCCGATCAATTTCGACGCTTCCTGGAGCTGTTCCTCACGGGCATGATCCTTTTCGACCTGATGTTCATCGGAATCATCCTGTTCGCGGCCAATTCGTGATTGCCCCGGCACGTCCCGCGTGCCCGACGTCCATCCGAGCTACCGATTGTGTTTGCCGCGCTAGCGAAAGTCGCGGGAACGGATCGAGAGCCCCGAGACCTGGGTGGACAGGTCGGTGATCCGACCGACGATCACGTGGATCACGTTTTGACGGTTTTCCAATTTGCCGTCGACCAACCAGGCGTTGCTGGTCCGGGCCACGCGGAAGAAGCGTTCCCAGACCTTCGGAAACAGCACCAGATTGATCGGCCCGGTTTCATCCTCCAACGTCACGAAGGTGATCCCCTTGGCGGTGCCCGGGCGCTGGCGCAACAAGACCAGCCCGGCGACCTTGACGTGCCGCCCGTCACGCAGGTGGGGAAGTTGATCGGCGCGGACGCATCGCAGCTGTTCCAGTTCGTCCCGCACAAAGGACATCGGATGGTCCCTCAAGCTCAATCCGGTCGTCCCGTAATCGGCGTAGACTTCTTCCAGCGGCGTCATCGGTGCCAGGTCATCGGGCAACGGGTCGTCATCATCGACCGCTTGCAACAACGGTGCTTCGTCCGCGTCGGCCGCCTGACCCAGCGATTGCCAGACGGCGGCGCGCCGATCGCCCGCGACGGTTGCCAGCGCATCGGCGTCGGCCAGCAAGGACACCACGGCCTGGCCGATCCGTCCTCTGCGGCTCAGCTCCGCCACGTCACGGTAGGGGCCGTGACGTTGACGTTCGCGCACCACCGCCTCGGCGGCCGACTGCGGCAGTCCCCGGATCGTGTTCAACCCCAATCGCAGTGCCGGATGGTTGCGATCTTGACCTTCTTCAAGGGTCGTTTCCCAATCGCTGTGATTGACATCCACCGGCCGGATCTCCACGCCTTGGTTGCGGGCGTCGCCGACCAGTTGGGCCGGTGCGTAAAAGCCCATCGGCTGGCTGTTGAGCAACGCGGCGCAGAACGCTGCCGGATAGTGGCACTTCAGGTAGGAAGAAGCGTAGACCAACAGCGCGAAACTGGCCGCGTGCGACTCGGGGAATCCGTATTCACCGAATCCGCGAATCTGGTGAAAGACCTGCTCGGCAAATTTCCCCGTCAGACCGTTGCGTCGCATGCCCTCGAGCAATTTGACGCGAAAGTTGTCGATCACGCCGGGGCGTCGCCACGCGGCCATGGCGCGACGCAACTGATCCGCCTCGCCCGGCGTGAAGCCCGCAGCGACGACCGCCAATCGCATGGCCTGTTCCTGAAAGATCGGCACGCCCAACGTCTTTTCCAACACGCGTCGGACGGCATCGTTGGGGTACACCACCTCACTCGGATTCTCGCGAGCTTTGAGAAACGGGTGCACCATGTCACCCTGGATCGGCCCGGGACGCACGATCGCGACCTCGATCACCAGGTCATAAAAACAGCGCGGTCGCAGTCGCGGCAACATGCTCATCTGGGCGCGGCTTTCAATCTGAAACACGCCCATCGTCTCGGCACGACAAATCATGTCGTAGGTCGCTTTGTCTCCGTGCGGCAGCGTCGAGAGGGACCAGTCGTCGCCGTGGTGGTCCGCAACGATCTGAAAACAGCGTCGGATGGCCGAAAGCATCCCCAAGGCCAGCACGTCCACCTTCAAAATGCCCAGCTCGTCCAAATCATCTTTGTCCCATTGGATGACGGTCCGACCCGGCATTGCCGCGTTCTCGATCGGACACAGTTCGCAGAGTTTCCCGGCGGTCATCACCATCCCGCCAACATGTTGTGAAAGATGGCGGGGAAATCCGACCAGCGTCCGCACCAGGTATTCGAACCGCCGACCGGTATCCGATTCCGGATCCAGCCCGCACGCCAGCATGCCGGAGGGCAGAGCGTCCAAGGAGTATTCGCTGCCGGCGATCTTGGAAAGCGAGTCGATCAGATCGGCCGAAAGTCCCAGGGCCTTGCCGACCTCGCGGATAGCACTCTTGCTGCGATACGTGGTCACGGTTGCCGTCATCCCGGCGCGGTCACGTCCATACTTTTCGTACAGGTACTGCAGCACCTCCTCGCGACGCTGGTGTTCGAAATCCACGTCGATGTCCGGCGCCTCGTTTCTTTCGCGGCTGATGAAGCGTTCGAACAACAGATCGGTGCGCGTGGGATCAACGCTGGTCACCCCCAGACAGTAACAAACGACCGAATTTGCCGCGCTGCCGCGACCCTGGCACAGGATCCCGCGGTCGCGGGCAAATCGCACCATGTCCCACACGGTCAAGAAGTAGGCTTCGTATTGAAGCTCCTGGATCAATTGCAACTCGTGCCGAAGGTTGTCGATCACGCGCTCGGGAACTCCACCCGGCCAACGTTGCTTCGCGCCCTCCCACGTCAAACGTTTGAGGTGTTCAAACAACGTCATCCCGGAAG
This sequence comes from Roseiconus nitratireducens, assembly GCF_008629675.1. GTDB lineage: Bacteria > Planctomycetota > Planctomycetia > Pirellulales > Pirellulaceae > Stieleria > Stieleria nitratireducens. The sequence continues at coordinate 237,272 of NZ_VWOX01000011.1, forward strand.
GCGCGATCTCTTCGGGGTACTCGTATCGCAACTCATCCAGCGAGAACGTGCAACGTTCCGCGATCTCCCACGTCCGCTCGATCGCGCCGGGAACTTCGCCGAAAAGCTCCTCGATCTCCGCCAACGTTCGCAAGTGGTGCTGGCTGTTCGAAAATCGCTGCGCATGCACCTGATCGATTCGGGCGCCGTGGCGGATGGCGGTCACGCAATCATGCATCAACATCCGCTCGGCGGTGTGGTAGGCGACGTCTCCCGAAGCGACCAACGGCACTCCCGACCGCTGTGACAATTGGTGCAGCCGTTGGATCACCGATCGGTCATCGACACCGCGATGAAGTGCGGCCAGCAGATAAGCCGAATTGCCGAAAGCCCGACGAAACTCCCCTCGCAGGAATGCCACCGTAACCTCCGCCGGATCGTCCGCGCCGCTGTGCCCGTCCGCGCCGCTGTGCCCGTCCGCGCCGCTGGGCCCGTCCGCGCCCGGCTCGGCCGTGGGCAACGCACCGGCGATCATGCCCTCACGAAACTCCAACACGTCAGCCCACTCCAAACGGCACTCCCCCTTGGGACTGCGCAGCCGTCCCCGGGAAAGCAGCTGGCACAACCGCCCGTAGGCATTTCGGTCGGTCGGCCACAACACCAGCGACGGCGCATCCATCGGATGGATTTCCGCACCGACGATGTATTTGAGCCCCAGATCGCGGGCGGCCCCAAAGCCGCGCACCACACCGGCCAAGGATTGGGTGTCGGTCAAGGCCAGTCCGCCGTAGCCCAGCTCCGCGGCCCGGGCCACCAATTCGTCGGGATGCGATGCGCCGCAAAGAAAAGAGAAATTGCTTTTGCAGTGGAGTTCGACGTAGCGCATGGGGGTTACGTTACGCCGGTCGGCGCGGACGGGCAACCGAGCTTGGACGTCGACCGCGAAGTCTGGGCCGGTGACGGCCGGGTGGATACCGTCCGCCAGAGTTGCTGCCAGGCAGAGCCTGGAAGAACAGTCGGTTCCAAGGCCGGAGCCTTGGAACCAGAAGACGTCCGCCGCCAAGGCGGGCGATGGCCGTCGTCCGGCTACATGGCCGGTGCCGGTTCTTGATCGACACTCAATAGGACACGCTTGGCGCGCTCGCGAAAGTCCTGGCGGTCGACCAGCTGCAACAGCGCGGGATGGCTCATCAACCGCATCAACATCGGCCGGTCAATCGGCCGCTCCTGCTGCAGGAAGGCTTGGACCTCCGGATCACGGCGGAGTTCATCCAGGGCACGCTGGAAGGAGGGATCCTTCTGCAGCTGAACGATCTGTGGATGCTTCAACAACTGGTCGACGTTCTTCGGCTGAGAGAGTGTTTGCACGGATCGTTGGACCTGCTTGATCTGGGCGAGGGCCTCGACGCGTTCAAACGGATTGTGCTGCTCCACCAGCGGTCCCATCACGCTGGTCTGGGTCTTCGCAGCCATCGCGTCCATTGCCGCATTCAGCCGTCCGGCCCGGCGTTGATCGTTTTCGGTCGTGGGACGCAGACTGATCAGGCCACCCAGCACGACCAACACGATCACGGCTCCTTCGATCAGCCCGAATCCAAATCCCAAGGAACAATTGAGTGCCGAAAGCCGACGTCGCCGCGCCAGAAACGCGCGGCTGACCAGCCCCAGCAGAAGCGTCACAATCAGCGAAATCCCCACACCGACCGCTGCAATGCACAGAATGCGGTTGGTCAAACCGGACGTCCCGAACTGAGCCGCGAACCGCTGTTCCCAGGCCATCCCCAATGCGGGGGCGAAGTAGATCGCCGCGGTCAGGGCCACGATCGAAGCGGAGATCCGGGCCAGCCCCACACGAAAACCGATCCCGGCGCAGCACATCACGGTCAGAATCCCGCCGGCGGCGATCCAGTCCTGGCGACCGATGTAGTACCCGGCCGAGATCAGCGTGGCCAACAACAGCGGGTAAAACACCCACCCGGACATTCGGATCGGGGCGTTCGGATCGGGACGCAGGTAGGTCGATCGTGAGCGGGAACGGAAGGCCATCTTCGGTGTCGGACAAGGAGGGATGGGGAGCAAAAAGACGCGCAACCATACCTTAAAGATCGGCCTGACGACTGAAGCTCTTCCCAACTGGCATCCAGCCGGGCATCAAAACGCCGCGTGTTCACCGCGTTTGTTCACCATCGACCCCACCTTGCCGGCGTATTCTCTTGTCGGCGCACGCTCTTGCCGGCATACTCTGGCACCGGCGGAGGGGTAAGAGGCATCCAGTCAATCCAGACGATCTGAGATCACTTCGTGACTGGCGCGCGTCCCAAGGGCCCCCCACAATCCGTACGGACTGGGCGAGCCCGGAGCCCGACTGCCACCGCGCCCCCGGCGCACGGTTCCGGCGGACGAATCCCCCGCTTCGATGGAATCACTGAAAAACTGCACCGCCCCGTCGCCCATCAGAACGTGGACCCCGCCCGGGTGACGACTGCTCGGTGGACAGATTCCGTTCCCGGTGTCCCCGATCGCCAAGCACACTTCATCGTTGGGTGGCAGGATCGTGTTCATCACGGAGTACGGAAAGCAGCCGCTGGCCCACCGAAACCCGCGAGCCTGATTGGCGGCAACCAGATCCGTGACCGACGGATTCCAATGCGCGGGGCGTTGTGGATCGATCTCCGGTCGACAGGTCAGCGGATGGTCTTGAACCTGCGTGAACCCCTGACCGCCCATCGGATGCGTCGTTGCAGCCCGGTCACCCAGATCGGTCGCTATCTCCGCGGCCATCACGGTGTTGGACAAACCGTCCAGCACGTCGCGAAACCTCATCGAACGGCGGGTGACGAAGAATCCGCGCCCGGAGGCCCGGATCTCCTCGCTTCTCCAAGCGGGGATCTGTTGCAGATCGCTGTCGTAGGCTCCTCCGTCATGATGCCGCACCGCGTCACCCAGACATGCGGCAACATTCGTGCGGCCCATCGACGGCAAACCAAATCCGGGATCACTGGGACAACGCAGGATCACCAGCTCGGTCATCCAGGGCGGGTAGGCCGTGTTGCGATCGTTGACGCCGCTGCCGTGCTGGTTGGATTCGTCGGTCGGCGTCGGCCCCATCGCGGGCCAAGGCGGCGTGCGCGTGGTTCCCGGATAACTTAAATCCGTTGCATTGGGATTGGCGATTTCCTCCCACAGCCCTTGCTGTTCCAAAAACGGCGTCAACGGAACGAAGATGCTTAACATCATTCGATTGGAAACATCCCCTGGCTCCCACCAACGCCCCAGTGCCGGCTGCGGACGGGTGCCTCCCATGTGCATCGGCAAGCGCCGGTAAGCCGCATGGTAGTGGTGGATTGCCAATCCGACCTGTTTGAAACGATTGCCACAACTCATCCGACGCGCCGCCTCGCGGGCGGCCTGCACGGCCGGCAACAATAGCGCGACCAGGACGCCGATGATGGCGATCACCACAAGCAATTCGACCAACGTAAAGCCGCCGGCCCCGTGGGCGGGTTTTGCGTTCATCTGATAGTTCTCTCGAAACGTGGAATGCGAGCTGTCAAAAGAAAAGGCCCACCCGGGAAAGCAACACCCGTGCGGCCACCTGGGCGATCCGAAAAAGTGGCTTGGACGGTCCGCTATCCTCCGTCATCACGCTGCTGACGCATCCGCTGGAATCGTGCCTGGTTCTCCAACTCTTGCGGTGTCGGCTGATAGGTGTCCACTGGCGGCACCAACCGCGTCGTGTCGGGCGGGCCGCAGCCGACGGCAAGAAGGCTCAAGCAAATCAGCAGGGATGCCAGCCGCATTGAATCGGTCATGCGTTCAAATCGGATCGGTGGAACGGAATTCGAAACAACCAATGCCGACGTTCCCAGGTTCGACCGATGGCCCGAACCGACGCGGTCACGACGGCAGCGTACCGAAGCGACCCGCACACGCAGACGCGCACCCGATCGACGTCATCGATCGGGCTCTGAGCCCCGTGATAGAAGATTTGCCCCGGCATCGGTCGTCGATCCCGCACCGCAGAAGCGATCCTCCCTTGCATCCAGAAAGATCGTTGGCGGCCGCCAGATGCGACGAGCGAAAAGCGTGATCGCGGAAACGACGTTCCCGACGAAGCACGCGGCCACTAGGATAATGCATCCGTCAAGCGTCCAGGGGGGACGGATGCCCAGCGATGGCTGCGCAACCATTGGACTGGCTTGGGCTCTAGCTTTGTCTGAAGAGTCGGGAGCGAAAACACCGTGATTTGCAGTGCAATGCGCGGCAAAGCTCTAGCCGCCGGTTGAGACGAGAGCACCCGCGGCTGGCGCGACGCGGCTCACCCAAAGTGGCGCTGTCCAGCTAGTGGTTCATCCAGCCAGAATTTGTGACCAGCGTTTCGCCACTGAACCGTCCCGCAAGGAGGTCGTGCAGCTTTCTGAGCCGGGAAAAGACGTGTTTTTTGAGATCACCCTCCCTCCGGGAGGGTCAAAGGCGAGGCACGAGCCTTTGGGGAGGGTGTCGTCAAGAATTCGCCTGAAATACAACGACCCCGGACGAGCCCTCCCCGCGTCGTCGCAAGCTCCTCCGCGACCCTCCCGGAGGGAGGGTGATTCAAAGCTGCACGACCTCCAAGCGGGAGGGTGAGCCAGACAACGCCTGACATTGATCGCTAGATGGACCTCTGCGGAATTGCACCACAAACGCAGTGCAGTTGCTCCAGCTCGCGGAGAACGTTCGCGACGGGGCGGTTGGCAGCCTCGAAACGGACCCTCCAAAAACACGCGACCGACCTTCCTGGCGGATCGCCATCGCCCAAGACCTTTCGACCCAAAAAACCCGATGTCAAACGAACTCGCTCAACCCGTCCAGCGGCGGTCGCAATGGAACGGCCCGGTGCTGGCGACGATCATCGCGACGATGGCGGCGGTGTTGTGGTTGATGGGGAGAACACCCTGGTGCAAGTGTGGGCAACTGGTTCCCTGGTCGTGGACCGTGCAGTCGATGCACAACTCCCAACACCTGATCGATCCCTACACGTTCACGCACGTGTTGCACGGTTTCATTTTCTTTGCCGCTCTGTGGCCGCTGCGAAGTCGACTGACCGCCCCGGTCCGGATCACGATCGCGTGTGTGATCGAAGGGTTGTGGGAGATTCTGGAGAATTCGCCGCTGATCATTGAGCGCTATCGGGCCGCCACCATCTCGCTGGACTACTACGGCGATTCGATTGCCAACAGCGTCTTTGACGTGCTGGCCTGCCTGCTGGGTTACGCGATCGCTTCAAAGCTCCGCTGGCAGACCGCCACCATGATTTTCCTGGCGGTCGAAGTCACTTTGCTGCTGACGATCCGCGACAGCTTGCTGTTGAACGTGATCATGCTGACCTTTCCCATGGACGCCATCCTGCAATGGCAATCGGGAGGCTGAGCCGCCGGAGCGTTGAATCCGACGACTTGCACTCCCGCTGCACGCGAGTTGCCTTACCGCTGCACGCGGGCGCTACCCCCTTCGGCAAAGGCTTCGACTTCGGCCAACGTGGCTCGGCTGACATCGCCGGGGAACGTGGTCAGCAGGGCGCCGTGGGCCCAGCCGATCTTCAAAGCTTCGGCAGCCGGGCGCCCGTCCAGCAAGCTGTAGATCAGGCCGCTGGCAAACCCGTCGCCGCCGCCGATCCGATCCAGCACGTCCAACTCGGCCGTCGGCGCGGTGTAGTTTTCACCGTCGTACCAGAGCACCGCGGACCAGGAATGGCGGTTGGTCGAGTGGACTTCGCGCAGCGTGGTCGCCACGGCTTTGACGTGCGGGTACTTCTCGGTCACGTTGCCGATCATGCCGAAAAAGTTTTCCGGGTCCAATTTGCTGCTTTTCTTTTTCTCCACATCGGGACCTTTGACGCCCAGTCCTTTCTGCAGGTCTTCCTCGTTACCGATCAGCACGTCGACGTGTTCGACGATCCGTGCGATCATCTCCTGGCCTTTCGCCAGACCGCCGATGGTGTCCCACAGCTTGGCGCGGTAGTTCAGGTCGAACGAACGGACCGCACCGGCTTCTCCGGCCGCTTTGAACATTTCGATGACGACTTCGGCAGTCGTTTCCGACAGGGCCGCAAAGATGCCGCCACTGTGAACCCAGCGGCAGCCACCGGCGAAGATCTTGGACCAATCGAAATCGCCGGGCTTGAGCATGGCCCCGGCTTCGTTGGCTCGGTTGTAGAACACCACCGGAGCGCGAACGCCCTGGCCGCGATCGCTGTAGACGGTCGCCATGTTCGGCCCCCGCACGCCATCATGTTTGAACTGCTTGTAGTAGGGACGAACGCCCATCGCGCGGACCTGACGCTGGATCAGTTCCCCGATGCCGTTGTCGACCATGGCGGTCGCGATTCCGGTGTCCAACCCAAAACAGGAGGCCAGGTTCGCCGCGCAGTTGTACTCGCCGCCGGAGACGTGGACGTCAAACGAGGATGCCGTTCGGAACGGAATGACGCCGGGATCCAACCGATGAACCAGTGCCCCGAGTGCCAGGAAGTCAAGGTCGCAATCGCCGCTGGGAATGTTCAATCCACTCATGGGTGTTCAGATGTTCTTGGGGATGAAGGGGGGGAGGATGAAAAATTGGACGGCTGCCGCCTAGATCGTGACCGACGCGAAACCGCCGTCGACGGCGATGTTCTGTCCGGTGACAAAGGACGACGCGCGACGGCTGGCCAGCCACACGACCGCACCGGCCAGTTCTTCCGGCTTCCCGAAGCGGGCCATGGGGGTGTGGCCGATGATCTGGCCGCCACGTTCGGTGTAGCTGCCGTCTTCGTTGAACAGCAGTTTGCGGTTCTGTTCAGCCGGGAAAAAGCCGGGGCTGATCGCGTTGACCCGGATGCCGGTGGTCGCCCATTCCCGCGCCAACCACATCGTCAAGTTGATCACCGCGGACTTGGCGGCGGAGTAAGCGACAACGCGCGACAGCGGGATCATGCCGCTCATCGAAGCAATGTTGATGATGCTGCCGACTTCGGCCCGGATCATGTCCGGGGCAAAGACCTGGCACGGCAACAGGGCTCCGCCCACCAGGTTCAGATCGAACACGTCGCGCCAGGCATCCAAGGGCAGCTTGCAGAAATCGCCCCCGGGCGGAATCGTCGCTTCGGGACGGTTCCCCCCGGCGGCGTTGACCAGCACCGACGTCGGACCCCCGGCCCAGTCGGCGATGGCCGCCCGCGCCTGATCCAGTGATTCGCCGCTGAGCCCGTCGGCGGGGAAAAACCGGGCGGTTCCCCCCGCGTCGTTGATCTTGGCCGCCCGCGCCTCGCCGCGTTGGGCGTTGCGGCCCACCACCGCGACTTTCGCGCCGCCAGCTCCCAACGCCTCGGACATCAGTCCGCCCAATTCACCCGTGCCACCGATGACGGTGGCCACGTCGCCGTTTAAATCAAAGAGGTTGTTCATGGCGGGTAATCTAACGCTTGCGGCGTCCCGCTAACAGGGAGCCCACCGCGCCGGTTTGGCGGCTCGCAGTTGTCAAACCCGGCGGCCCCGGGGCCGCGATTCGCCTGGACACCTCAGCCGGCCGCCATGGTCCGCCCCCTCCGGATCCTGGCACCATCGAGCGGGGTTTCGCCGCAGGCGCTTTGCATCTCGGACGCCGACTGGCTAGTTTTGGACCTGCTGGAAACGCGGCGATCGGCATTTTTTGCCTGGCTTGACCAAGCCCGCCGCGGACTTATCTCCCCAGCCCTCGCTCTTCTTTTCCGCGTAGGTGATGCTGATGCTTTGGCGACTCCCCCGGTCCGGCAGCTTCCTGGCGCTCGCAATCTGGCTCCTGTGCGGGCTTCCGCACAGCTCCGGCGGCGAGTTTCTGGCCGAGAATCCCCGTCACCTGCGGCAGTTGAAGGCCCAGGTTCGTGCCGCGCAGTTCTTGTCCAAAGCCACCTTCGGTCCGAAGCAGGACGACATCGAATCGCTGGCCGAACGGATCGGTCAGATCGGCTACCGCAGAGCCACCTCCGAATGGATCGACCGACAATTCGCGCTGCCACCGACGTCCCACCAACAGGTCGCTTTGGACATCATCGACTTGGATGGACGCCAGCCGGACCAGGACCAAATCGGAATCGCCAATTACCGCTACCAGGCGTGGTGGCACATCGCCCTGACCGGCGAGGACCAACTGCGGCAGCGTGTCGCTTGGGCGCTGTCGCAAATCTTCGTCATCGGCGATTCGGGCAACAACTTCAACAACAACGACAAACGGGCGATCGGAGGCGGTGAAGAAACGATCCCGGACTGGATGGGCATGTCGAATTACTACGACATGCTGGCCGGGGGCGCGGACGGGTCCTATCGCGAATTGCTGGAGCAGGTCACCTACCATCCCTGCATGGGCGTGTGGTTGAGCTCGGTGCGGAATCGCAAGGCGAACTTGAACCAGGGCCGCTTCCCCGATGAAAACTATGCCCGCGAAATCATGCAGCTGTTCTCGGTGGGGCTGTACGAGATGCACCAGGACGGACGGCTGAAGGTCAACGACAACGGCGAATTGATCCCGACGTATGACAATGCCCAGATCAAAGAACTCGCGCGACTCTTCACGGGCTTCAAGTACAAACACAACGCCTCGAACAGCTTCTACGTGAATCTCAACTATGGCGAACCCATGCAGATTCACATCCAAGAGCACGACAACAACTACAACTATTCCGAGGAACCCGGCGCCCCGGCCAGCAAAACCGTTTTCGGCACGACGCTGCCCCCGCTGCCCGATGTCCTGACCGCCGAAGCGATTGGCGAGGAGATCGATGCCGGGTTGGATGCCATCGCCGATCACCCCAACGTCGCCCCGTTCATCTGCCGGCTGCTGATCCAACGGCTGGTCAAATCCAACCCGTCGCGGGCGTACCTGCAACGCGTCACGCGAATCTTCAACGACAACGGACGCGGCCAGCGAGGCGACCTGAAGGCGGTCGTCAAAGCGATCCTGACCGACCCCGAGCTGTATCGCGGGCAACGACTGATCCGCCGAACCGGCCCGCTGCGGTTGCAGGTGGTCACGCGCGGAACCGAGTACAGCCGTTTGCGCGAACCGATCAATCGAGTCACCGCCTTGATTCGCGCGATGCGGCCGACGTCCGACTACGGAGGCGGCTACATGATGCTCTCGGCGGCCATCGGGAACGATCTGGAACAGATGCCGTTCCGCTCGCCCAGTGTCTTCAACTACTACCTGCCGGACTTTCAGCCTCCCGGAGAGTTGATCGGCTACACGCCGACGCGACGCAATCCCTACGACTCGCTGTTCGCACCGGAGTTCCAAATCCTGAATGCCGTCTCCTCCAACCGGACGATCAATCGGCTCCGTTCGTTCTGCCTGAACCGCTTCGTCCAGTATTCGATGCGAAAGGGTCGTTGCCGGATTTCTTTCGACCTGGCCCCGGAAATCGAACTGGCGCGCGACTTGGAGAACTTGGACACGATCTTGGAACGTTTTGACCTGCTGCTGTGCAACGGGACGCTCCGCGAATCCACCAAGACGATCATCAAGGATGCCGTCATCGCTGAAACGACCGGTCGCGATTGGATGAACGTCGACCGCGTGGAACAAATGCTGTTGGCCGTTGTCATTTGCCCCGACTGCGCCGTCGAACAATGAGCGTTCAACCGATGTTCGGTTCCACGCCCCCGTCCCCGTCTCCCAACGTCCGCCGAGCACCTCACCCCACCGGACTCACGCCATGACTCGCAACCGATCCGACTCCGTTTTCAGCTCACGGCGAGCGATGCTTCAAGCCGCCGGCGGGTGCGCGATGATGACCAACACCTCGCTGATGGCAACGCTGCTGAATCTGCAGGCGACCAAGGCGTTGATGGCCGCCGACACCGACACCTCGGGCTACAAAGCCATCGTTTGCCTGTTCCTGTTCGGCGGCAATGATTCCTACAACATGCTGGTGCCCAATGACGGCGATGCGGGCAGCGGGGAATACGGCGACTACCACACCATCCGCGGTGGATACGATGACGGGGTCAACAATCCGGGCGGCCTGGCGCTCCCGCAGGACAGCCTGGTTCCGATCGCCGGTCCCAACGGCCGCTCGTTCGGGCTGCATCCCGGCCTGGCCGCCCAAGCCGACGCCGCACCGGGGGCCGATCCCACAACGACCGGCGTCGCATCGCTTTACCAATCCGGCAACCTGGCCCTCGTAGCCAACATCGGATCGCTGCTGGAACGCACCACGCGTCCCACCTACCAGGCGCGAACGAATCTTCCGCTGGGACTGTTTTCGCATTCGGATCTGCAACGACACTGGCAAACGGGATTCCCGCAGTCGCGCAGCCAGGTCACCGGTTGGGGTGGCCGGATGGCGGATCTGTTGCTGGCGACCAACCAGAACCCGACCGTGTCGATGAACATTTCGGTCAACGGAATGAACCTGTTTCAGACCGGTGGCAGCGTCGTGCCGTACGCGATCGGAAGCGGTGGGGCGACGGTCGTCAACGGTTACTCGCCCGGCCTGACGACCGGCAACCGTGCCAACCGGATCTTCACTCGCGCGCTGGACAACATCCTGGATCAAACCTACACCGACCTGCTCGCCAAATCGCTTGCCGATTCCACCCGCAACGCCACCGATGCCGCCCTGGCGTTCAACACCGCGGTCGACACGGTCACCCTGAACACGCCTTTTGCCGACGAGAACCCCAGCAACCAATTGGAAATGGTCGCCCGGGTCATCGGCGCGCAATCGCAGTTGCAGCAGCAGCGGCAAATCTTCTTTGTCTCCAACGGTGGATGGGACATGCACGGGAACCTGATCTCCGGACAGGAGACGAAGTTGCCGACGATCAGCCGCGCCTTGAAATCGTTCTACGATGCCACCGTGGAGCTGGGCGTTCAGAACGACGTCGTGCTGTTCACCGCCTCGGACTTTGCTCGCACACTGAGCACCAACGGTCAGGGCAGCGACCACGCCTGGGGTGGCAATCAGATCATCCTGGGCGGCGGCGTCGATGGCGGGAAGATCTACGGCGAATTCCCGGATGCGTTGACGGCCAACCATCCGTTGAATCTCGGTCGGGGACGGCTGATCCCAACAACGGCGGTCGACGAACTGGCCGCTGAATTGGCGCTGTGGTTCGGAGTTTCAAACGGCCAGGACCTGGAAACCGTGTTGCCGAACATTCGTCGCTTTTACGGCAGCGGCGGCAGCGGAACGCCGCTGGGCATCCTGGGATAGCTCGGCACCTGGAGCGCGGAGTGTCGTGACATCGGCAGACGGCCGTCGTCGTTTCGCAGGCTGCGAACGCCGAAACCATTGCGACTGCACCCTTGGATGCCGGGTCGGGGGCGATACACTTGTGACCGACCGGGCGGCAATCGCTCGATCAGGCACCTCCCGATCCTTGCTCCGAACCCGTGGTGCGCGGTGGGCTACGACGACGACGATGATGATGACTTCGACTACGAGGATTTTGTCGAGCGAGAATTCGGTCGTCCACGTCGCAGCAAGGATGTCCCGGGACACTGGCAGGTCGTCGCGATGCTGCTGCTGGTCGCCTTCGTGTTCACACTCTGGGCTTCGATGGGATTTTGGACACCGTTTTAGAATGCATCGGATCGGTTTGCCCGGCGACGCGTTCGGTCGTGCGCCAGTCGATTGACACGGGTCTGATCGGTTCGGCACGGTATTCGGACCAGACAGAATCGACCAACCGTGATGCGATTGCCGAATTGCAACACCCACTCTCGCCACCGATCCTGCCGCGGCTTCATCTGACGGATCATCAAACGGCCGGTCGGGGTCGTTTGGGCAACCGCTGGCAAAGTGCACCGATGGCCCTGACCCTGACGCTGACCACGAAGGTCGATCCGGCGAATCCCGCCAGCGGGATCCTGTCCCTGGCTGTCGGTGTCGCCGTCGCGCGGGCCATCGAATTCGTGTGTGCCCCGTGCCGCATCGCACTGAAATGGCCCAATGACCTGTGCAGCGGCTGGCTGGTCGATCCGGCGGGCCGGGAGCGACACTTTCAAAAACTGGGCGGCATCTTGATTGAGAGCACCGCCCCACGCCGCGACGTGGCGGTGATCGGAATCGGTTTGAATTTGGAACACGTGCCGAGTCTTCGCGACGGCTCCGCGACACCCCCGGGGTCGCTGTCGGGGCTGACCGGACGCCCGGTTCATCGTCCCGAACTTCTGGCGGCCGTGCTGGAGTCGCTGTCACAAGCCGTCGAGGAGCTGTTCGACGATCCGGGGCCGCTGATGACGGAATACCGATCACGATGTTTGCTGATCGGTTCGACGGTCACGCTTCGCCAGAACGCCACGGTGGTGCAAGGACGATGCACCGGAATCAGCGACGACGGTGCGTTGGAGATTCTTTGTGACGGACGGCGGAGAACCTTTCGCAGCGGTGAAGTCAGCCAGGTCCGGCCCGGCTGAGCCCAGATGCCGGCAACCGCTCGATCACGGATCGACCCTTGCGCGGCTCAACCCTGGCACGCGGGTCAGCTCTGGCAACTTGGACACCAATACAGTTTGCGCGATGCCACCTCGATCGTCTCAATGGGATGCCCGCAGACGGGACAGTTCGATTTCCCATACACACGGAATCGGTCGCGGCCCTCCAGGCTGGCCAGCGGAACACCGGCCTCTTTGGAACTGACCGTGATGATCTTTCCGTACCGCAGTCCGGTGCGCATCATCTTACCCAGAGCCTTCCACATCCGGTCGAATGCGGGCCGATCCAGCTGGTCGCCGGGCGTGCGGGGATCCCACCGCAAGGCGAACAGCAGTTCGGCACGGAAGATGTTTCCCACACCGGCTACCACCGCTTGGTCCAATAGCAACGCCCCGATCGGTTTGTTGCTCTTTCGCACGCGATTCCAAACCTTTGCCGGGCTGCCACCGGCCAAGGGGTCGGGGCCGAGCTTTTCAATCACCTCCGCCCGCGTGTCGGCGTCGATCACGCGGCAGGTCGTCGGACCGGTCAAGTCCAATGCCGTGTCGGCGCCCTGCCAGCGCATCCGGACCTGGCCGACGGCAGCCGGTGGCGGCACCGCGTGTTGGCGGAACTTGCCATAGCGTCCCAGATGGACGTGAATCAGGCGGCCGCCATCGAAGTGATAGAACAGGTGCTTGCCGACAGCCTCGCTGTGCGAGAACACCTTTCCGGATACCTTCCGCGCGTCACCGCGAAACCGCCCCTGGGGACTGCTGACCTTGATCGGCTGCCCGGAAAACTGGCGGGTGTGTTCGCGGGCCAGAAAATGGGTCTTGTGTCCTTCAGGCATCCGAGGCGTCACGTGACGGGCGATCGAGGCAGTCTGCTGCGCGGCGAGGCCACGCAGACGGTGACATCGCACGGCCCGTCGAACGGACGGCAGCCACCGCGGATCCGACCCGGCGAAGGACCCTTGCAAGCAGCTTAGGACACCGTCAATCCTGCGCGAACGCTTGATACCGTTCGGCGATCTTGGCCGATTCGACATCGCCCGGATGGAACAAGAAACGGTACCGGAAGGTCAGCGTTTCACCGTCTTTGAGCGTCATGTCACCGGTGCCATCGGGCTTGCCTTCGAAGTGGTTGACGCCGAAGGGATTGGCCGCGATCAGTCCGTAATCGCGGGCGTGCCACCAAGTCGGGTGACGAGGGTTGTCCGGATGATCGAAGATCGCGACTCCGGTCACCTGGCCGTCGATTTCACCCCAGTAATCGACCCACGCGGCGCGTTTCCCCCACATCTCCTTGTCACGAACGCCCTCGCTGTTGACGCTGTGCCCGACCGCCGTGTGGTTGCCTTTCTTTGGCGCGCTGCTGAGCCGCAACAGCGGATTCGTGCGGATCGCCATCGTGCCTTCTTTGGTGTCGCCGATGGTCACTTCGCCGGCCGAGGCGATCCACGTCACGGCGTAATCGATGTACCGTGCCGAATCGTCCGTTCCGAACGAGAGCGTGCGTCGATCGCTGCAAATGACTTCGCCTTTGGCGTCCACCCAATCGTTGGTCGCCACGATCGTGTCGCCGTCAATCTTGAGTGACGTTTGCACCTGGGTTCCCACGTCGGGCGAGGCTTCGCCTTCGCCGTTTTCCATCCAGAACCGAACATGGTTGACCTCGTCGTGGGTGTACCAGATCGACTTGTGGTGCGGATGGTCGGTGGCCTCGTTGTCGACACCTTTGACCATCGGATAGTTCCGTGTCATCGGTTTTTGACCGGGCCCGTACACCGGATACAGGATCGGTTTGGCGTATCCCGTATAGCGGTATTCGGTAAATGGCTGTCCGTCGATCGTGACGACGGCCTTTGAGCCATCATCTTGGATTTGAACGTCCGCGGCGGTCACGACCAGCGGAGTCGAAAGCAGCGCGGCGAGGCAGATTCGAAAAAACATGGGTATGGCTGTGATGGAGGTTGCGAAGGGGACTTCGTCCGCCGCGACACGCTGCGCCAGGTCGGATGCAAAGGGCCCGACGGCCTTCGTCAACGCGATGGCAGGTGCAGCAACGGTGCCCCCAGTCTATTCGAAGCGCCGCGACGCGGGGGTCGACGCTTTGCGGCGGATGATTTTGGGTCGCCGTTTCCGTCGGCTGGCGCCGACGGCAGGAGGCTGTCGTCGCCTTGCGACTCGTGTTCGATTTACGAATCGATTTCCACGCGTTCTCCCTGCCCGTCGCGGCAGTCCATTTCCAGGTGTTCCGGATACAGCCCTTCGCTGCCCAGGATTTGGACGGTCATCTTTCCGGCGTCTTCCATCTCCATCACGCTGCGCCGTTTCTGGTTGTTCAGGTGCGCGGCGACGGCATCGTTGACGCGAACGGTGACGCGTTGGATGTGCTCGTTCTTAACGGCCAGGGCCAACATTCGCACGACTTCGATGGACATGCTCTCGGCGGTCTTGACCAACCCGCGGCCTTCGCAGCAGGGGCAATCCTGATAAATGCTTCGTTTCAGGCTCGGCCGGATCCGCTGACGCGTCATTTCGACCAGTCCGAACGGGCTGGTCCGCAGGATCTTGGTGCGGGCCCGGTCGGTTGCCATCGCATCACGCAGCGCCCGTTCGACTTTCCGGCGATGACTTTCTTTGCGCATGTCGATGAAGTCATTGACGATCACGCCGCCCAAGTCGCGCAGTCGCAACTGCCTTGCGATCTCCTTGGCCGCGGCAAGGTTCAACCGGAACGCATTTTCCTCGGCCGAATTGTCTCCGCGGAAGTTGCCGCTGTTGACGTCGATCGCGACCAACGCCTCGGTGGGATCGATCACGATCGAGCCGCCGTTGGGAAGTTTGACCTGGCGTTGGTGTATCTTGACGATTTCTTTTTCCAGGTCGTACTTGTGGAACAGGGGCACCGGGCCGTCGTACAGCTTCAGCCGTTCGACCACCCGCGGCATGACCATCTTCAAAAAGTCCCGCGCGTTTTCGTACGCATCCTTTCGGTCGATCAGGATCTGATCGATGTCGTCGTTGTAGATGTCACGAATCGTTTTGATGATCAGATCGCTTTCTTCGTAAAGCAATCCCGGTTGGCTGCCGGATTTGACGCGTCGCACGATCGTTTTCCACAACCGCGTCAGGTAGTCCATATCGCGTCCGAGTTCTTTCTCGCTGCGGCCGGCGCCGGCGGTGCGGACGATGAAGCCCAGCCCCTTGGGCGGATTGAGCGACAGCAGGCAGCGTCGGAGGCGTTTGCGATCGTCCTCGTCTTCGATCTTTCGGCTGACCCCGACCCGCTCCAGCGCGGGCATCAGTACCAGGTAGCGGCCCGGGATGGAGATGTACGTGCTAAGGGTGGGGCCCTTGGTTCCGATGCCTTCCTTGATCACTTGAACGAGGACTTCGTCGCCCCGTTTGAAGATCTCCTGGATCGGCGGCTTGTTGCGAGGGCGTCCGCCTTTGAAAGCCCGTTTGGAGCCGCGACCGGATTCGCGGGCGCGTTTGGCGGCCGCCTCGGCCATCTCGTCGGACTCCCGCATGATTTCTTCGGGGTCATAGCCGCCCTGGCGAAAGTATTGTGGTTCGACATCGCTGATGTGCAGGAAGCCGTTGCGGCCGACGCCAAAGTCAACGAAGGCGGCTTGGATGCTGGGCTCCAGGTTGACGATCTTTCCCCGATAAATATTCCCGGCGAACGCCTCGACGCTTTTTCGTTCGACGTACAACTCTTCCAGCTTTCCGTCTTCCAAAATTGCGATCCGGCTCTCTTCGGGCTGGAGCACATTCATCAACATTTCGCGTTTCATTCAGAGCACCTCTTGGGTGATTCGCCGTCGTGCGGCGGTTGGTTTGCAGTTGCTAAAAATTCGGTATCCGTGGCTTCGAACTCTCGTTTCAAAACCACTTCTGTTCGGGTGATGTGCGAACCGTGGGCGATCCAATCGGTGCATCCGATCAGATCCAGCACATCGGTCGGCTTGAGCGTGGCGCCGTCGCTGGCCGCGAGCGTCAATTCGATCGCGTCGGTGAATTCCAGCCGCAGAATCTGTTCGGCGATGTGGACCGTCAGCGGTTTGTTCTTGCGGGTCACCGTTGCGGTCGCCTGCCCCAGGAACTTGGTGATGGCGTCCCGCACCTGACTCGGTTCGATCTCCGGGCCGCCCAGATCGGGGTCGGGCGTCGTGACGCGGTAGACCGTGTGGAGCAACTTGGCCTTGCCGGAGCCTTCGGGTAGCAGTTGCACGCTCTTGATCCTCAGCCCCGGCTGGTCATCGGCGGTCAACCGCCGCAACAACTCGCCGGCCGGCAGGCGTTCGGCCAAATCCAATTCGACCACTTCGTCGACGCCGCTGATCCCGAGCGCCAGCGCCGACGGGAACCCGATCCGCGGCTTGGGATGAAAGCCCTCGGTCATCGACAGCTTCAATTGGGCGCGGCGGACCAACCGTTCCCACAAACGTGCCAGGTCGCGATGGCTGGTCCAACGCAACAAGCCGGTTTTGGCAAACCGGATCCGGTACCGCAATCGGAGCGCCGGCGCGGACAGGTCCGCCGGCGCGTCGGTCGCGGGATTCAGTTCAGTTTCGGATCCGGTCATGAAGTCGTGTCGAAAAACCCGTCAGACGGGCGTGGTGGGGATGGAGAAGCGGCGGCGGGTGGGGGAGGTCAGGTTTTGGCTGTCAGCTGTACGGGCTCAGGTTCCGAGGTGGGTGTTTTGAAAGGATCGCTGGTGGGGCGTCACAACGGAGGGACGCGTCCCGATTCGACGGGGGCAACCCTGTCGGTGGTGTTGGCAGGTCACGTCACAATCAACTCCGGCACGTATTCGCCCAAACGGTCCAGCAGGTACAGATCGACGTCCCGCGCCGCTTCCAGCTTCATCACCCGTTTGGCGATCTTTTCGCACTGGCCGATCGTCACCGAACGAATGGCTTTCTTGACGCGCGTCAGGGACGACGGCGGAACGCTCAGGTGCCGCACCCCCATCCCCAACAGCAACAGCGCCCGAGCGGGATTGCTGCTCATCTCCCCGCAGATCGAGAGCGGGCAGTTGTACTGGGCGGCCACCTCGACGCACCGCGCGATCAGCCGCAGCACGGCCGGGTCGCTGGATTGGTACAGGTCGGCGACATATTCGTTGCTGCGATCGACGGCCAAGGTGTACTGGGCCAGGTCGTTGGTGCCGATCGACAAGAAGTCCACCTCTTCCATGAAGCGTTCCAACATCATCACCGCGGCCGGAACCTCAACCATCATGCCGACGGGAATGTCGCTGCGATGGGGTTCGCCGGACTCCTTCAAGTCTTCGGCCACGATGTTCAGCAGCATCCGCGCCTGACGGTATTCGGCAATCGTGGTGATCAGGGGGAACATGACGCGGATGTCGCCGTGCACGGCGGCCCGCAGGATCGCCCGTAACTGGGGCCGGAAGAGGTCCAAGTTGCGCAGCGAAAGGCGGATGCTCCGCAGGCCCAAAAACGGATTGTGTTCGTTCTCGGCCAACGGACGGTGCCCCATCTTGTCGGCACCCAAGTCCAGCGTGCGAATCACCACCGGGCGGCCTTCCATTTCACGGACGACCTGGCTGTAAGCCTGGTAGTGATCTTCCTCGCTGGGCTCCTCGGCGCTGGACAGGTACAGGAACTCGGTGCGATACAGTCCGATTCCGTCGGCGCCACGTTCAATGCAGGTCGCCGTCTCGTGCGGGAACTCGATGTTCGCGCTCAACCGGATCGGCGTCCCGTCGATCGTCTCGGCGGGCAGGTGTCGCAATTCGCTCAAGCGGGCCGTCAAGGAACGTCGCTGCTTCAGACGTTCCTTGTAGCTGGCCAACATGTCCCGGTCCGGATCGATGATGACCCGGCCTCGATCGCCATCGACGATGATCCGCGAGTTGTCGCGAACCAGATCCAGGAAGCTGCCGATCCCGACGACGGCCGGCAGTTCCAAGCCTTTGGCCACGATCGCGGTGTGACCCCCGGGGCCGCCGGTTTCGGTGCAGAAACCGCGAACGAATTCCCGGTCCAAATTGGCCGTTTCGCTCGGGGTCAGCACGTGCGAGAGCACGATCACCGGCTCGCTCAAGTCCGAGAGCGGACTGTCGGACACGGCACCCAACGAGAGCAGCAATTGCTTTTCGATGTCCAACACGTCTTCGGCGCGATCGGCCAGCAACGGATTGTCCAGCCGCCGCAGGGCATCGGCGTAGTTGTGCAGGACGCGGCTGACCGCGTAGGCGGCCGACTGGTGTTCTTCCCGAATCCGTCGCCGCAACTCGGCCTGCAACCGCGGATCGTGCAGCATCTGCAGCTGGGCGGCGAAGATGTCTCCGGTGTGCTCGCCGGCCACGGCCGAGGTTTCCATCCGGTTGGACTCCAACCGTCCCGAGACGTCATCGACCGCATCGCGCAGCCGAACGAACTCCTCTTCCACCTGATCGGCGGCGAGAAGGGAGCGCGGGATGCGGTAACCGGCGGCGTCCAGCACTAAGGCTGGGCCGATCGCAACCCCGGGTGATACGGGGATTCCTTGCAGTTCGACCATCGTGGTTCGATAGACCGGCATCCACCACGCAGCGGCTCTGCGAGTTCAGCATCGCGACGTGCCAAGACGCCGCGCTGACGAACGTCCGGCCCCGGACCGCTGTCGCAAGGCGGCGACAAGGATAGGTGGGAGCGGCGACT
This sequence comes from Roseiconus nitratireducens, assembly GCF_008629675.1. GTDB lineage: Bacteria > Planctomycetota > Planctomycetia > Pirellulales > Pirellulaceae > Stieleria > Stieleria nitratireducens. The sequence continues at coordinate 256,345 of NZ_VWOX01000011.1, forward strand.
CGTCACGTCAGTGCAATCGCAGAACGGCTCGGACAAAATGGACCGATCCATCGACGGAATGTTTGTTGTACGGATGAATGATTTTGGAAAAGTCGCCGGCGATCTCTCAGCGAGACGTCCAGCGATCGGGCTCCGATGGGAATCTGGAGCCACATTGATGGAGAGGGGATGTTTGGTTTGCGGGGCGTCCTTTCGGGGATCCCAAGGAGACGTCCCCACGGCGGCCGGTGCGACCGTTCAATGTCTTTCCGGTCATTGCCTGTCCGGTCATTGCCTGCGCCCGGTTCCCGTGGAGAGATCCTGTCATGCGGAAGTTTCCGAATCGCTTTTGCTGGGCTCTTCAAACCCGCGCAAGAAGAACTGTTCGATCGAATCGATCGCCCGTTCAGCATCGTCACCCTCGGCCGAAACCGACAATTCGGTGCCGTCGGCGGCACCGAGTGTCAGCAGCGACAGGATGCTCTTGCAGTCAACTTGTTCGCCCCCGCGCCCGATCAAGATCGTGGACTGGAACTGGTTGGCCATCCGCACAAGTAAATCGGCGGGTCGTGCGTGCAGCCCTTGCGAATTGCGAACAACAACGGTGCGACAGAGCGCTTTGGACATTCAAGTAAGGCGAAGGGATCCGGGTGGGTGGACAGTTCAGATCGCGTCGGAGGCTCAACCGGTTGCGAACTGATTGTCGTCGGCTTCCTGCAACAGCTGCGAGATGTCGTCGGCCGATTTACTCTGCTTGAGGAATCGGCAGAAGGTTTCGTCGCGCAGCTGCCGCGAGATGTTCTCCAGGGCGCGCAGGTGATCGCCGGGCCGCTCGGGCGGGCTGATCAACAGGAAGAACAGCTGCACGCGTTCCCCGTCAAGCGAATCGAAATCGACGCCCTCTTCGCTGACGCCGACGGTGCCGACAAGCTTCTGGACGCTGGGGTGCTTGGTGTGAGGAACCGCGACGCCTCGACCGATCCCGGTCGAACCGAGCTCTTCGCGTTTCATAATGGCCGCGATGATGTCATCGCGCTGTTCGGAATCGATTTCGCCCGAATCCAGCAGACTTTGGACAAGCTCTTCGATCGCTTGTTCCTTGGTCATCGCCTGGAGTTCGGCTTTGATCGATTTGGTGCTGATGAAATCTGCAAACTTCATGGGGGTGTGAATTCTAGTAAGTGTGTCGACCGGCCGGCGAGCAACAGCCCGTGCCGTCTACTCGTCGCCCGTCGGGGTTTCAATGTGTTTGTGTCCGGTGGCGCGATGCCCCGTCTTCTTTTGCTTGATCCGCCGCAACTGTTGCTCCACCTTGGGAATCGCCATGTCCATCGCCGCGATCACGGTGTTGGACTCGGCCGTTGCGACGCATCCGTCGGCATGTTCCATGGAAACCTGAATTTCCACAACAGGCTTTTCGGTGTGCTCCAAATCGACCGTCACCTCGATCGCGTTGACCCGATCATAAAGACGGCGCAATTTGACCGCCTTTTCCTCGATCAACTCCTGATCACCCGGCTGAAGGCTGCCGTGACGAGCCGAAACGCTTACCTGCATCGTTGATGTTCTCCCATCGGTGAAAATCGCACCCCCGCGTCGCCAACGCCCGGATCCGATTTGGTAGTAACGCTCGGGCTTTGCGTCGACCCAGTGGCCCACGCAGACGTCCCGGGAGCGTCCATCGCCGCCTTGATTCAACTGCCCATTTTGGTCGCAAAACGAAGCCGCGGTGCGGACAATCGGCCGATTTTCCAAACCGCGTTGATTCGCGGGGTGTCCATGTGAAACCGCAAGCATACGCGACAGACCCGTCCGCGGGTAGCGATCATTTTCCCAGTTACCACCTTTGGGTGGTTTCCAGTCGTCCGAATCCGTTCTCCACCGCCACCGGGCCGCAATCGCAACGGCGCGCCGACGCCCCCGACGACGGGAGTGGCCAATCCGTGCGGTTGTTGCTAAGTTACGGGGCCTTGGTCGTCCTCACGGCGGCGGCGGCCCACCGGGCTCGCTGCCGTGACACCGGTATTTCCCATCCCTTCCCCCTTGTAGCCCCTGACCATCCATGGCCCGTAAGGTCGTCAGCCGAGCCGAGAAAGCCGCTGAAGCGGAAGCCGCCGAAAAGGCACTCGCATCGAAAAAGAAGAAATCCGGCAAGCGAAGCAAGGCGACCGAAAACGTCCGCATGCGGTTGTACTGGGGTGTCTTCAGCCAGAACCTGAAACGGGTCGCGGTGTTCGATTTCGACAAGAAGGGTGAGGCCGACAAGCGGGCCAAAGAGCTCAGCAAGGGCGGTAAGTCGCCGCACTTTGTGCAGAAGGTCAAAGAAGAAATCAAGATCGAGTAAGGGGCGCAGCGATGTCCGCTGGCTTTCCCCGCCAACACGTCCCGGCCCGATCCGTCGCGTGGTGCCTGTGGGGGCTGCTGATTGCCGGCGGCTTCCCTCAATCTTCTGTCTGGATGACGGTCGCCCACAGCCAGGAACCAGACACCGTCCAGCCGCGTCCCTCGCCCGCCGACGTGCAGCGATTGTTCGGCAAACAGGTCTTTCAAGGCGAATCCGGCGCGACCCTGCCATACCGACTGCTGGCACCCCCACCGACCTCCGATTCGGACGTCGACCGTCGGTATCCCCTGGTGTTGTTTCTGCACGGCGCCGGTGAACGGGGCCAGGACAATGAACGTCAACTGGTCCACGCCGCGGCCGAGTTCGCCCGGCCCGAGCGACGCCAGGCCTACCCGGCCTACGTGGTGTTCCCCCAATGTCCCAAAGAGACAAAGTGGGTGCTGTCACCCTGGGAGAAACAGGACGGCACCGGGACGTTTCCCGAACAACCGTCGGAACCGCTGGCCCTGGCTTTGGAACTGGTCACATCGCTGCAACGGACGTTGCCCATCGACGACGACCGGGTTTATGTGACCGGCCTTTCGATGGGTGGCTACGGCAGCTGGTATGCCGCGGGACACTCCCCGGATCGGTTTGCCGCCATGCTGGCGGTCTGCGGTGGCGGTGATCCCGAGTGGGCGGGTCGGTATCAAGGCGTCTCGGTGTGGGCGTTCCATGGCGATGCGGATCCCACCGTCCCGGTCCAACGCAGCCGACAAATGATTTCGGCGCTCGCCCTGGCCGGGCACCAGCCGGAATTGCGTTACGTCGAGTACCCGGGGGTTGGCCACGATAGCTGGACGCGAACCTACGCTCGACAGGACGTATTTGCATGGCTCTTTAGCAAACGCCGCTCGCAGTGAGCTTTTCAGCGGTGGATTCCCCAAACCAGAATGCTGTGACCGAAGGCAAGCTCCCTGCTCGCCGCGTGCCCGCCGAATGGGAACCCCAGCGCGCCGTCTGGATCGCCTGGCCACACAGCCTGGAGACTTGGCCCGGGCATTTCGATCCGATCCCCGACGTGTTCCGACGCTTCATCAACGCCATCGCGCAGTCGCTGCCGGTGCACGTCATCGGGCCGTCCGAATACCGGTCCGTCGCGAGAATCGAGCAGCTCCCCAACGTGCGTTGGTTCGACGTCCCCACCAACGACTCCTGGATCCGGGACTACGGCCCGACGTTCGTGTTCGGTGACCCGGGGGCAACGTCCGACGGTGACGACCTGGCGATCGATTGGCGGTTCAACGCTTGGGGCGGCAAGTACCCGCCCTGGGACGATGATGACCAGGCAACCAAGTCGGTCATCGAACTGGCCGGTTGGCGTGGCGTCGAGGGCGGGCTGTGCCTGGAGGGCGGCGCGTTGGAATGGGACGGGACCGGGCGTCTGCTGACCACCACCGACTGCCTGGTGACCCCGACGCGGAACCCCGGCTGGAGCAAGCAGCAGATCGCCGATCGTCTTGCGGACTTGACCGGCACGCGAGAAATCGTGTGGGTCGATGGAGGCGGATTGGTCGGTGACGATACCGACGGTCACATCGACCAGTTGGCTCGTTTTGTCGACCCGCAGAACGTCGTCGTCGCCGTCTGCGAGGATCCCGAAGACCCCAACCATGACGGGCTGTGGGCCAACCATCGGTTGCTGCAGCAATGGGGCCAGACCACGTCGCCCCGCGTTGCGGTCCACCCGCTACCGATTCCGCCACCGCGATCGGTCGATTCGACCCGCGTTCCAGAAAGCTACTGCAACTTCCTGCGGCTCGGCCCCGAGCGTTTGCTGGTTCCCAGCTTTGGAAACCGTCGGTCCGATCAGGCCGCGGTCGGCCTGTTGACCGATCTGGCACAGCAGGCGACTCCCGGGGTCCAAGTCACCACGGTCGACAGCCGCGATCTGGTCTGGGGCCTGGGGGCGTTGCATTGCGCCAGTCTGAATGAACCGCTGAGGTCCACCGCGACCGGTGGATGACAAACGACTGTTTTCGGTGGTGGCGGTGGAGCTAACAAAACGGCGGAGCGGCGACCGCGATAACCAACGTCCCCGCCGATCTGAATTGACGCCCGACGGCTCGATTGCCTAGATACAAAAGCCGGTCTGTTCCCGGTTCTCACCCCCGGCCTGTCATGTCGGCATGGATTGCTAGCGTTCATTCGATGCGAAATCGCCGCGTGCTCGTCGGCATCCTGGCGATCTTTGTCATCAGCGTGCTGCCGTCGTGGACGGCGCTCGGGCAACGTCCGGCGGGTCCGTCGCGTCCGGCGGCCGATGACGAGATCGTGGAACTGAACCTTTCGGGCACCGTCAAAGTCACCACCTTGCTGGACTTGATGAGCCAGCAGTTGGACGTCCGCTTTTTGCACGGCACGGACGTCGCACGGCGTGAGGTGACCGTCTACACCCCCGCGCGGCTGCCAAAGAAGGTGCTGCCCACGTTGCTGGGCAGCCTGCTGCGGGAAGCCAAACTGGCGGTGGTCGATTCCGAAGTCGCCGGATGGAAACGCGTGGTGGACATCGGGGAGATCGTCAGCAATGCCCCGGCCGGCGAAGCCGCGGAGATCTCTCGACGCAACGGTCCGGCTGCGGCTGTGACCCAGGTCATCCCGGTCAAGTTCGTTGACGTGACGACGGCCTCGACCTCACTGCAACCGTTCCTCGATCGCGACGGATCGAACATCGTCGCGCTGCCGGACCAAAACCTGTTGATCATCAGCGGCTACGCGGCGGAGGTGCAGCAAGTCGTTGACTTGTTGGCAATGATCGATCGCCCGGATGAAAAGGGCGTGATCGAGTTCTATCAGGCAAGACAGCGTCCGCCGGAGATGCTGATCGAACAGTATCAATCGATTCAACAAGACGACGCCGCAAAGAACGCGGCAAAGAAGTCGACCGGGATTCAATTAATGGTCGACAAGACCGGTCGCCGCGTGGTGGTCGCCGGCCGCAAGGAGCTTGTCGACGGAGCCTTGGAAACACTCCGCAAGCTGGACTCCGGCAGCCGCTTCCTGACGCGAGTGTATCGCTTGGAATACATCGGCGCGGCGCGACTGGACCATTTGATCGGCGGCTTCATCGAAACCGGCGGCGAGCAGGATGCAAGCGCTGTCGAAACCACGATCGACGAAGAAGGAAACCTGTTGGTCGTGCGGGCGGGTGCCGAAACGCACCGTCAGATCGAATTGCTGATCGAGGAGCTGGATCAACCGGTCGATTCCGAGGCCAGCCCGATTCGTTTTTACAAACTCAAGAACGCCACAGCGATTGAAGTGCTGTACTCCCTGCTGGCGCTCCAACAGGCCGCCGGCAGCGGCGTCACCCAGGCCGGCGGACTGATGCCCGGCGCCTTCGGCACGCTGGATGGAATGAACGTTGGCGGCATCGTCCCGATGGGTTTCGCAGGCGGCGCCAATGCTTTCGGGGCCGCCGGTGATTCCGGCGTCGTCGACTTGCCGTTGGCAGGCCGCCCGATGATCGCGGGCGGTTCGCGATTGGGCGAGCAACTCCGCGAAGGCAACATGACACCGATGCGTCGCGAAAATCAAAACGCGGCGTTGGGCCCCTTGGTCGGTGCCGGTGTGGATCCACGCTCGGCCGGCTTTGCTGGCGGATTCGCCGGGGCGGGATTCGCAGGGCCCGGATACGGTGGATTCGGTGGCTACGGCGGGGCGACCGGTGCCGGCGTCGCAATGCTTCCGGGCGGAGCGAGGATTTCCGCGGACGTCGCCACGAACAGCCTGATCGTGTTCGCACCGTCCAACGTCCAATCACTGTACGAGAAACTGATCCGATCATTGGACCAGCGGCGGCCCCAAGTGCTGATCGAAGCCGACATCATTGCCATCGATACCAGCGACAATTTCTCGTTGGGCGTGGAAGTCTCCATCGGCGACCGGGAGGGTTCCACAAAACTGTTCAAATTCACCTCGTTCGGTCTCAGCGAAGTCGACCCGGTCAACGGCGCGCTGACGATCAACCCGGCGCTCGGATTCAACGGAGTGCTGGTCGATCCCGAGATCGCCGATGTGATCGTCCAGGCACTCAGCCGACATCGCCGAGGGCGTGTGCTGTCCTCGCCCAAGATCCTGGTCAACGACAACCAGACCGGATCATTGGAAAGCGTTGCCAGTGTGCCGTTTCAAAGTGTCAACGCGGCCGACACCATCGCCACGACCAGCCTGGGTGGCAACCAACAGGCGGGTACCATCATCCAGGTGACCCCGCACATCAACGAAGACGATCACTTGCAGCTGGAATTCGATGTGGAATTCAGCACGTTCGTGGGTTCCGGATCCGATGCCCTGCCACCACCCCGCCAGATCGATCGGGTGGGAAGCGTGGTCACGATTCCCGATGGCAAGACGGTGGTCGTCGGCGGATTGAAGCGGACCAACGACGGAAAGTCTTTCACCGGCGTGCCGTGGCTGGAGAAAATCCCGATCGTTCGCGATCTGACCAGCCTGCAGACCGGCGAGCAATCCACCACGTCGTTTTTCTTGTTCATCCGTCCAAAAATTCTGCGCGATTCGCGTTTTCGCGACCTGCAATTCCTATCTGATCTGGAAACCCATGACGCGCAGTTTCCGGCGGACTACCCGGTCAGCGGACCGCTGCTGATCCCCTGCCCCGACCCCTCGGCCACGACACCCCGTGGCGGACAGGCGTTCGATCCGTCGACCGGATGGCAAGCCGATCCTCACCCCGCGGCCGGCCGAAATGCCTGGCAGGTACTGCCCCAAGGCGAGATCCAGGGACATCCGGAACTGATCCATCCGGCCGAGATTGCCGAAGAACCGCCGGCGTGGCCCTGAATCGGACGGAAGCGTCCAGATTGGGATCGGGCTTGCGGCGGCGTCACGGGAGACAAGCTTGTGATAGGATGCGAGGCGAGCGATCCGCACCACCACCTGCCTTGCCTCCCTCGATCGAGTTTTGGTTTTGCTACAAAAGTCTTTCGTCCCGAGATTGATCGTCGCGACGCTGATCGTGGCGACATGGTGCGGCATTCAATCCTTCGCAAGGGATGCCAAGCCGAATCCATCACGGGAAAACATTTCCGATCCGGCGCGGATCGACAGCGAACACTTGCCCAATCCAGTGCAACTCTCCCCGAAGGTCATCTCCGGCGGCCTTCCCGACGGCGACGCTGCATTCAAAGAACTTGCCGACCGCGGGATCAAAACGATCATCAGCGTTGACGGCGCGACGCCCGATGTCGACGCTGCGGCAAAGTATGGTTTGCGTTACGTCCATCTTCCGCACGGCTATGACGGCATCCCGAGTTCACGCGTCACGGAATTGGCGAAAGCCGTTCGTGATTTGGAAGGGCCGATCTACATTCATTGTCACCACGGCAAACATCGCAGCCCGGCCGCGGCGGCGGTGGCTTGCGTCGCCGCCGGCCTGCTTCCTGAAGGCAAGGCCGAAGCTGTTTTGAAACTTGCCGGCACGGATCCCCATTACCGCGGTCTGTACCGTTCGGCATGCCAGGTGAAACCCTTGGATGCCGGGGTGCTGGATCGTTTGGACGTCCAGTTTCAACCGGTGGTGCAAGTGCCACCGATGGCGGAAGCCATGGTCGAATTGGGTCACACGCACGACCACCTGAAACAGATCGCCGCTGCCGACTGGCAGACGCCGGAAAATCACCCTGACTTGGATCCGGCCCATGAAGCGTTGATGTTGCAGGAACACTTCACCGAATTGCTTCGCACCGACGACGTCGCCCGACAACCGGACGATTTTCGCCGCTGGTTGATGGAATCGGAAACGGCCGCGAAATCGATGGTCCAAACGCTTCGTCAAATGGAAACCGACTCGGCCGATCCGACGATCCCGGATTCCCTGGTTCGAGCCGCCAGCCAGATCGGAAGCAACTGCAAAGCCTGCCACGCCAAATACCGCGACGCTCCCAGAGCGGATCGCCGGTAGCTGGCCGCGCCGCAATGGCGACCCGCTGGAACATGCCCTACTGACCCCTCTGCCACGGATCGACTGATCCGAAAGGCGACCAAGCTCCGTCACCAGGTAGGTCCGGACGGTAGAATGACCTCCCCGCCGGCGCCGCGACAGCTTTCGGCGATGCGGCCATCGCTTTTCGCGCCAACACCGCTTTCCATCCCAACGGACCCCATCGTGAAATCATTCCCATCCGCTTTCGCGACCGCCATGATGCTGTGTGCCACGACGCTGGTGCAGGCACAGCAGTCGTCGTCTGGGTCGGCAGAAAAACCTTCCTTGGATGAACGCTACGAACAATTGCTGGAAGAGCGCCCCCGCGTCAAGCAGATGATTGAAAGCGGTCAGATGACCAAGGAACAGGTCTTACAGCGCCTGAAGCAAGAGCCCGACATGCGGGCCTCCGACGCGCCGCGGCAACGTCGAAACGAACGTCCGTTGAAGGTAGAAGATCCGGCCGGTTTCGACGAAACGCGTGACAAAGACGTGTTCTCCGGCCCGCAGCCGGGCGAAGCATTGCCACCTCTGACGGCTCAGGGCATGCGTGGCGATCGGCAGGGAAAACCTTTCGACCCGGTAGCGACCGCTAAGGGCGAACCGCTGGTATTGATTTTCCAAGATGACAATCCGCCGGGGCTGCGCGGTTTGCTGCAATTCAACCGGGTGTTGTCCACCATCGCGGAGAAGTCCGATCAACCGCTGCACACCGTGTCCGTGTTCCTGGGTGATGACGCCAATCAACTGACGACCCTGATCAAACGCGTGATGGTGTACTTGCCCGAATCCTACCAGGTTGGGATATCACCGGACGGTCGCGACGGGCCCGGTGCCTACGGATTGAATCGCAACGTGGCCATGACGATTCTGATGGCAAAAGATGGCAAGGTCGTGCACAACTTTGTCTTTCCGCAGTCGATGCTGTATCCGGACCCGCACGTCCTGGGTGGATTGGCAGACTTGATCGGCGAAGACCGCGAACAGTTGCAGGCGTGGCTGAATGATGCCAAGCGGCCGTCCCGACCGGCACGACCATCGGCCTCGCAAATGCGTGACAACGGCGGCCCGCAATCGTCGGCAACCGAACCCGTCAAGTGAATTCCGCCCGCCCCAACCTTTGACCATGCCGCACCTCCGCCACCTGCTGGTTTGTCTGGCGACGACGTTTGTCTGCGTGGCAACGGCGGATGAGGCATCCCCTGACGAAACGACCAGCTCTGAAGCGATCAACTTGCAGGGATCGGGTGCGGCGCGGATCGACTTCGAAAACGACGTGCTGCCGCGATTGACGCGTCACGGTTGCAACGGCGGTGCCTGTCATGGAGCGGCTGCCGGCCGCGGCGGATTCAAACTTTCCCTTTACGGCGGTGATCCCGATGCCGACTTTGATCAGATCGTCCGCAACCTGGGTGGGCGACGAATCAATCTGAATGACGCGGAGTTGAGCTTGCTGATTCGCAAGCCCACCGAGACGGTCGAACATGGCGGCGGGGCGGTGTTGAGCGAAGCGGATGCCCAGCAGTTGATTGCTTGGATTGACCAGGGTGCTCCGCGAACACCGCAGCGGCAACTGCAACGTGTGCAGGTGGATCCGACCAGACACGTCGCACCGGCAGCGGGTCATTCCGTCTCACTACGCACAACGGCCATTTACCAGGACGGCTCCCAGCGCGACGTCACCGACCAGACGATTTTTTCTTCCGCGGACCCCTCAGCCGTTCGGATTGAGCCGCTGTCCGGGACGGCAACCGTGCTCCGAGCCGGTCGCCACGTCGTCATCGCGCGCTATTGGAACCGAGTGGTTCCGGTCGAGCTGATCGGGGCGCACGACAACTCACCGATTTCGCCAGACGAGCGCGCCGCGGACAACTTCATCGACCAGGAGGTGATCGAGGCGCTCGCCACGCTGCGGCTGCCGCCTTCCGGTCCCGCCGACGACGCCGTCTTTCTGCGACGTCTTTCCCTGGACCTGACCGGTCGCCTACCCACTCCGGAACAAACGCTTCGCTTCCTGCTGGACACCCGGCCCGACAAACGTGACCGCCTGCTGAACCGATTGCTCGATGGAGAAGCGTTCAACGAGTATTGGACGCTGCAGTTGGCCACCCTGCTGCGGCTGCGCCCCCGCGGCGACGACCCGGAAGGTGCCCACGTCTATCACGATTGGCTTGCCCAACAACTTCGTGACCGTCGCGGCTACGATGCCATCGCCCGTTCGCTGCTGCTCTCCGGTGGCGACACCCACGTGATCGGTCCCGCCAACTTCTACCGCATGGCCGATGGTCCGCGGCAGCAAGCCGAACTGTTCAGCGAAGTGTTGATGGCAAGCCGACTGCGCTGCGCGAATTGTCACAATCATCCGCTGGATCGCTGGACGCAGGACGACTATCACGGGTTGGCGGCCATCTTCGCAACGCTTCAAACCGGACGCGAGGTCCGCCCCAATCCCGACGGCTATGTCGTTCACCCTCGCACGTTGGAGCCCGCCACGCCACGTCTTCCCGGCCAACAGGACCTGCCCACCGACCGGGCTGATGTCCGAGTTGCTTTGGCGGACTGGTTGATCGATCCAGACAATCCATATTTCGCCAAAGCCATGGTCAACCGGCTGTGGCAACGGATGATGGGGCGAGGTCTGGTTGAACCGGTCGACGATTTTCGAGCCACCAATCCGGCCACTCACCCGCGTTTGCTGCAACGGTTGGCCGACGATTTTGTCGCGCACGGCTACGACTTGCGGCACACCCTTCGTCAGATAGCCCAAACCCAAACGTACGCCCGCAGTGCGGACGCAACGTCCGCGAATCGGAACGATCAAGCATTCTATTCACACCGCCTGCGGCGACCGCTGGATGCCGAAGTCTTGGCCGACGCGATTAGCGATGTGCTGGGAGTCGCCGAAACGTATGGGGACCAACCGATCGGCACACGTGCCGTCGCCCTGCTGGACCCCAGCACCGAATCGGAAACGCTGGATGTCTTGGGACGCTGCGATCGCACCTCTTCCTGCGCCACCCCGTCGGCCTCCGCGGGCGGACTGACGCAACAACTTCATCGTTTCAATGGCGACATGCTGAACCAGCGGATTGCCGTGTCCGGTGGACGACTGGACGGGTTGCTGGACCAATCCACACCGCCAGAGGAAATCATCCAGACGTTCTACCTGGCCGCTCTGTGCCGGCAACCGACGGAACGTGAAAGGCGGCACTGGAACGAGCAACTGAATCGATTGTCGTCATCCGCTGACAGACGCACCTTTCTGGAAGATCTGGTTTGGGGCCTGCTCAGCTGCGAAGAATTTGTCACCAACCACTGACCCGACGTCCCATCCGCCCGCCCCAAAGGCCACCATGAAAACCACACAACGATGCGACGGAGTGTCCCGCCGCGACCTGATGCGGGTCGGCGGATTGACGGCCCTGGGTCTGGGGCTGGGATCCTTTCTTCGTCAACGACAGGCGCTGGCAGCGGTCGACGCGACGTCCCCGCGCGCCGAAGCTTGCATCCTGATTTGGCTCGACGGCGGGCCGAGCCACCTGGAAAGTTTTGATCCGAAGCCGGACGCGCCGGCCGAGGTTCGCGGGCCGATGTCCAGCATCGCCACCAACGTTCCGGGGATTCGGCTGGGCGAATGTTTGCCACAAACCGCATCGATGATGGACCGCATCGCCATCGTCCGCTCCATGACATCTCCATTGGGCGAGCACAATTTCGGCACGCACTACTTGATGACCGGCTACAAACCGTCACCGGCGTTGGAATACCCGGCATACGGAGCCACGCTGGCACATTTGCGGCCGACCGGCGAAGTGCTCCCACCCAATATGGCCGTTCCGAAGTTCGCGAAGGATCTGAGCGGTTCCGGATTCCTGCCCTCCGGCACGCGACCCTTTTCGGTCGGCGGCAATCCCGCCAAACCGGACTTTCAGGTTCGCGACCTGGACTTCTACCGGGGACTGGACCTTCCCCGACTGGATCGACGTCGCCGCATCGTTGAGACCTTGGATGCGTTCGGCCGCGCCCACGACGCGTCATTCGATCACGTGCCCGATCAACAATTGCAACGCGCCTACGATCTGATCGCTTCACCGCAGGCCAAACGCGCGTTCGATCTGACGCAGGAAACTTCCCAGACGCGGCAGCGGTACGGGATCAACCCGGGCAACAGCATCGGGCAAAGCTGCTTGCTCGCCAGGCGATTGATTGAACGCGGGGTTCCGTTCGTGACGGTCAACAACAGCGGTTGGGACACGCACCAGAACATCCTTCAGTTGAAGGAACGTTATCCGAACGATCGCAATGCCCATTTGCCGTCCCTGGATCGTGCGCTGAGCGCCTTGATCGACGACCTGTTCCAGCGGGGAAGGTTGGAAAAGACGCTGGTGATCGTGATGGGGGAATTCGGCCGCACGCCGAAGATCAATCCCGGTGGCGGCCGTGACCATTGGCCCAACGTGTTCAGCGTTGCCTTGGCCGGCGGTGGGGTACGCGGGGGTCAGGTGGTCGGCAGCAGCGACGCGTTGGCGGAGTTCCCCCGCGACAATCCGGTTTCACCCTCCGACCTGGCCGCCACGATCTACACACTGCTGGGAATCGATCCGGCGGCGCAACTGCATACCGATGATGGACGACCGGTCCGGGTCGCGCCGGACGGCGCGCGTGTCTTGACCGAGCTGTTGACTTGATGCCGACCGAACGCGTACCGAAAGGGGTCACTGCCGAAAGGTTTCGCGGCGCCGCTGCACTGCCGATGTTGGTCGCCGTGCTGGCAACGACGCTCACGCTGTCCGCCCGGTCGGCGGAGGGTCGCCAACCGCCGCTGACCGCGCTGGTCATTGCCCCCGACGGACGCTCGGTCGTGGCAGGCTCGCAAGACGGAATCCAGGTTTACTCCTGGCCGGAATTGCAGTTCCAGCGGACGATTGCCACCCAAGCGGTCAACCTGCAGGCGTTGGCGTTCTCACCCCGCGGCGATCGTTTGGCGATTGGAGGCGGCTTGCCTGCCGAACAGGGATTGGTGGAGGTGATTTCCTGGCCGGATGGTCAAAGACTTCGCACCTTTCGGAAACACGAGGATTCCGTGATGGCGGTTGCCTGGAAAGATGCAACGACGCTGGCATCGGGGGGGCTGGATCATCGGGTCTTCCTCTGGTCGTTGTCAGCGACGTCCGAAACGCCGCCGCTGCGTCTGGCGGGACATTCGCGCGGGGTGACATCGCTGTGTTTCATCGACCACGGGAAGCTGCTGGTCACCGCAGGACTGGACCAGAGCGTTCGTGTTTGGGACACCCAGGACGGATCACTCCGGCGAACGCTGGCGATCCACACTCAACCGGTTCGAGCCCTTGTTCCGCTCACTTCGCCGCAGGGAACGCTGCCCCTGGTCGTGTCGGCCAGCGATGACCGAACGCTTCGGCTGTGGCAACCGACCATCGGCCGGATGGTTCGATTGGTTAAACTGGACCAGCCTCCGTTGAACGTGATCGGTTTGCGAGAGGGTGCGACGATGGCGGCGGCGTGCGCCGATGGACGCGTTTACTTTGTCGACACCGCGACGGTCCGCGTGATCGGGAGCGTTCCCGCGATCGACGGCTGGCCGTACGCCATGGCCGAAAGTCCGGACGACGACGCGCTGATCATCGCGGGGGAAGACGGGCAAATACGCCGCGTCGACCTGCCGGTGCTGGAGTGAATGGGTCGACGCCGGAAACCGAAGTGAAACTCCGAGTGGTTGGCGAATTCCGCGTTCGGCCCCTCGCACCCACGCCGTTGACAGCTTTTCCTTTTCCACTGTTTCCTCTCTCGGTTTTTGATGCCTGAGCCTTCGATGCCGCAAGCCGACTCGCGCGATCCCTCGAACCTGGCGGCTTCGGCCTCCACCGATTCGGGTCTGCGGCGACTGGCGGAGGCATTGGGCGTGCCGGTGCGCGAAGACTTGTCCGACTTGGCGCCGGCAACCGAATTCCTGGATCGCATCAGCATCGCGCATGCACGACTGCACCATGTGATGGGGTTTCGCGGCCCGGGCGACGATCAGATCTTGCTGGCGATCGATTCCGACGCGGGGATCGAGCACCTGGACATCGTGGCGCGGGCGCTCCGCCAGGCCCCCGGTGGCGGCCTCCGATCGTTGCAGGTGCATCCCTTGCCGGCGACGCCCAAGGCAATCGAGCGGGCCATCAACACCGCCTACTCCGAGCAGTCCAGCCAAACTCAGAACGTGATCGATTCCCTGGATCACGATACGGTGCTGTCCGAGTTGGCCGGCGCCCTCGGCCGCCGTGGATCCGACGAAGACCTGCTGGACAGCGATGGTCGGGCTCCCGTCATCCGCCTAGTCAACCACCTGCTGTTTGACGCCGTGAAAGCCGGCGCCTCCGACGTCCACATCCAACCGTACGAAGACCGCCTGGTCGTGCGACAGCGGATCGACGGCGTGCTGTTTGACACGTTCGAGATCCCCAAGGCGGTCCAGGAGGAAGTGCTCTCGCGGGTCAAAGTGCTGGGCAAAATGAACATCGCCGAAAAGCGACTTCCCCAGGATGGACGGGCGACGGTTCAGCTGGGGGATCGCACCGTCGACTTGCGGATCGCTTCGCTGCCCACCAGCCACAATGAACGCATCGTGATCCGGTTGCTGGACAAGAGCGTTCGGTTGTACACACTGGGCGAGCTGGGGATGCCGGCGCGCGATTTCCAACGCTTCAAATCGTTGATCGCGCGCGACCACGGATTGATTCTTGTCACCGGTCCGACCGGCAGCGGAAAGAGCACGACGCTGTACGGGGCGCTCCAGGAAATCGACAGCGAAGTGTTGAACGTGCTGACGCTGGAAGACCCCATCGAGTACAAGCTGGAAGGCATCAGCCAAACCCAAGTCAATGAAAAGAAGGGCATGACGTTTGCCTCGGGGATGCGCAGCGTGTTGCGTCAGGATCCCGACATCATCATGGTCGGCGAGATTCGCGACAGCGAAACGGCAACGATGGCCATTCAGGCGTCGCTGACGGGGCATCTGGTGTTCAGCACCTTGCACACCAACGACGCGGCCAGTGCCGTCACCCGCCTGTTGGACCTGGGGGTGGAACCTTACCTGGTCAGCAGCTCGCTGGTGGCATCGATGGCGCAGCGTTTGGTTCGAAAGTTGTGCGAACATTGCAAACGGCCACGTCGCAGCGGGGCATCGATCCCGGCGGTTCCCCCGGAAGTATTGGAAACCCATCAAATCAAATCCGCGGAGTTGTCGGGCGTCTACGAGTCCGTCGGATGTGAACGTTGTCGCGGGACCGGGTTCCGCGGCCGCGTGGGGCTTTTCGAATTGCTGGTGATCGATGACGCGTGCCGTGAATTGATCGGGAACCGCGCCAACGCGGCTTCGATCCGGCGGGCCGGCTTGCAATCGGGACTGCAACTGCTGTCGACCGACGGGTTGTTGAAAGTCCACCAGGGAATCACCACCCTGGACGAAGTCCTGCGCGTGACCACGTTGTAGCTTGGAACATGGCCGTCTTCTCTTACATCGGAATCGACCCGTCGCGCAAACGTGTTCGAGGCACGATCAATGCCGACACGCCGCGGCAGGCGCGCGACTCCTTGCGGCTTCGCGGGATCCAGGTTCGCAAGATTTCACCGTGCGCCCCGGCCACCGGCGGCAGGCGATTGACCCCCAACCTGCGCCGACTTTCGCTGCGCCGATCCAGCAATCACTGGGCCACCGCCGTGGGCGAACTCTCCATGCTGCTGCACGCGGGCATTCCCCTGCTGGACGCGCTGGACACGATCATCGAACAGAGTCACGGTTCCTTTCGTGCTCCGCTGCTGGCGGTGCGCGATCGCGTTGCCGCCGGCGAGTCATTCGCTCAGGCGTTGGCCGGTCAACCGGAATGGTTCGACGCCGCGTCGGTCCAGATGGTACAAGTCGGCGAGAACGCCGGCAACCTGGAAGAGGTTCTGAGCCAGTTGGCGGAATTCAAGCAGCGTCAATCTCGGCTGTCCGATGCGGTCACGACGGCCCTGGTCTATCCGACTTTTCTGGTGTGCTTTGCAACGGCAGCCGGTTTGTTCTTGATGACCAGCGTGCTGCCGCCCCTACTGGAGAATTTGCAGGAGACATTGCCGCGGTTGCCTTGGCCAACCCGAGTTGCCAAGGCACTGAGCGACGGGCTGATCGATTATCGCTGGTTTTGGATTGCCGGCGCGATTCTTGTCCTGGTTCTGACCGGGTTGCTGCGACGCAGCCGGCGGGGTCGCCTGTGGTGGGATCGCTTCGTGCTACGTATGCCGCTGATCGGGCCAATGCAGATCAAGCAAGGCGTTGCCCGGATTGCGATGATCATCGGAACGCTCTCGCGGAGCGGCGTGGAACTGACCCGGGCCTTCCAGCTGGCCGAAGCATCGACCGGCAACTCGGTGTTTCGCGACGCCCTGCAACAGTGCGGTGAGCGGATTGCGGCAGGCGAAGATGTGGCCGACGCCTTGGCTGCCAGCGGTGCCTTCCCGCCACTGGCCGTCCGCGTCTTCTCCGTCGGCCAGGAATCCGGAAAACTTGATGACATGCTCTTTCGGCTCGCCGAGGACTATGATGAACAGGTCAAGACGCAAACGGCCCGATTGACGGCGTTGATCGAACCGGTCTTGATCCTTGTCCTGGCCGTGATGGTCGGATTCCTCCTGCTGGCCACGATCCTCCCGATACTAGAGGCTGGAAATGTGCTTTGACCGAAACGCGCGGGACCGCAAACGACCCGCTCGGGCGGCTTTCTCCCTGGTCGAATTGATCGTCGTGATGGTGATCCTGGGGATGCTGGCCGGATTGGTCGCGGTGCGGACGCGAGGCTACCTGGTGAACTCCCGTCAGAACGCCGTGAAAACCGAAATCGCGACGGTGATGAAGGCTTTGGAAACGTTTCGCATCGACCAGGGACGCTATCCGACCGAAGACGAGGGCCTGGAGATTTTGACCCGTTCGACCGAGACCTGGCCCGAGGGCTTTCTCAGCAAAGTCCCCAAGGATCCCTGGAAGCATGACTACGTTTACTTTGAAACCGAGGAAGGCTTCGAAGTGATCAGCCTGGGAGCCGACGGACGCGAAGGGGGTGACGGAGAGGACGCGGACTTTTCAAGTGACATGCTTCAAGAGTGAGTCGCTGCAACAGTGGATCGCGTGCTTCATCACGAACGTCGTCGCAGCACCACCCGCAAGCAAGTGTTGACCGTCGCAAGTCGCATTGCGAGCCGGCGACGCGGGTTCTCGTTGATCGAGTTGGTGGTCGTGCTGGTCTTGATGGCGTTGCTGGCTACGCTGGCCGCGTACTCGGTGCGCGGCGTCTTCCAACGTCAGCGGTTGGCCCGCGGCGTCGAAATCATTCAACAATTCGATTTGGCATTGCGTCGTGCCGCACGTCGTCAACGAAGTCCGATCTCCGCTCAGATCGATCCGGCCGGACGACGGATCTTGATCCTGGAGGGCAGCAGTCGCTCTCGAGAGTTCTCAATGCCGCGGCGGGTGCGAATCGATCGTTTGCGGTTGGCCGGCGCAACCGGCTCGGCAGCCGCGGATCGGATCCGCGTGGACGGGCAAGGCGCTTCGCCGAGCTACGCGTTGCGTCTGGCAAGCGGCGCAGCATCGCGGTGGGTACTGGTCGCCGGCGGGACCGGCCAACTGGTTTCCGTACCGAAGACATCCGCCGTCGTCCAGCTGTTGGAGACACGTTGATGAAGCGACCGGGATTGACCTTGCTGGAAGTCGTTGTGGCGCTGCTGCTGACCGGCACCCTGCTGGTCTCTTCGCTGCTGGCCTTCGCTCGGCACCGGCGCCAGCTCGCATTGGCCGACCGCCAGATCGAAGCGGCGAGGATCGCCGACGAACTGGTTCGACAGCTGGCGGCGCGGCGTGGCGGAATCCCTGTCGGCGTTACCGGCGCCGTCCCCGGAAAACCAACCTGGCGTTGGCAGACGTTGCCGATCGGAACGACCGCGCTGGCGACCCTCCAGATGCAAGTGATCCGATTGAGAATTGTCGAAGTCCCCGGCAAACCCGTCGAACTGGTTTCCGTCGATCTCTTTCAGCCGGGGCCAGTGTTGCAGCGGAGGCCAGGGAAATGAAAAAGCGGTCGGGCTTCACCTTGATCGAGTTGACCGCCGCATGCGTGTTGGCGTCCATCATGATGGTCGCCCTGCTGCGGGTGGTCATCGCCATGGCAGGCGAGTCGGTGCAGCTTCGCCAACAAGAATTCGACGCCCCCGCCGCCGGAAACCTGGCGGCCCGTTTGCATGACGACCTGATCAACGCACGTGGCATGGCCGTCACACCGGACTCGATCTTGATGGCGGGATTTGTCGGAGAGGACTTGCGCGCCGGGCAGGTTCGCTACCAACGGCTGCGACGATCACAGCGGAGTGTGCTGGTGCGACGACAGGGACAGCGATCGGAACTGATGTGGATCGGATTCGCGGGTTTCCAAGTCACCGTCTACGAACAGGACGATGAACCCCGTTCGCCAGACCCGGCCGGCGGCGGACTGCCCGCCGTTCCGTCGCGGTTTCGAGTCACGTTGGTGGACGAATCCGGTCGCGTTCTGTGCAGCGAGGTGATCGATCATCATGCACCGTGAGACGCACCAAGGGGCTGCCGGAAGGCCCCGACAGGGATACGCCCTGTTGGCCGTCTTGGGCGTGATCGTCTTGACGGTGACCGTGCTGTCGGCGCTCTCGCAGCAGAGCCTTCAACGCGGGCTGGCCGCGGCCGACGCGCGGATCCGCTTGCAACAGCGTTTGGGCGCTGAATCGATCCAACGCCACCTGCTGCCGCGGGCGGCGGCGGTGTTCGATCGGCTGCAGGAGGAAGCGGAAGCGGGCGGACGGTCCGGCAACCGCGTGCCGACGCAACTTCGCAGTTCGGTTTCCATCGGCGGGATCACGTTTGACGTCGTTCTCGCCGATGAAAGTGCCAAAGTGAATCTGAACTCGGTGTACCACTCCGTGGGCCGCGAACGCACCGAGTCGATGATCGTCGACGTTGCCGGCATCGCCGCGGCCCGCGCTGCGCGTTTAACGCCGGCCGTGCCGACGGTGAAATCGTTCGGCGCGTCCGACGACGCGGATGGTCCGGCCGCTCCGCCGCCGGCCTTCCGCAGTTGGGGAGAAGTCTTTGACCTGACCACACTGCAGCAAACGATTGGTGATGATGCGGCCCTGGCGAACGTCACGGCAGAACTGACGTGCTGGGGGAGCGGCGGTCTGAACCTTCGCAGGGCGTCGGATGAATCGATTCGGGCGGTCGCAACGTGTGTGCTATCCCGGGCGGGAGCGGAACGCCTGGTTCGCCGATACCGAGAGAACCCGACGATGACGCTGGCGATTCTGGTGCAGCAGGAAGCTGCATCGGAAACCCTTCGCCGGAAGTTGCTTAGAATGTTTTCCGAAACCAGCACCGACCATTCTTTGTGGATTGATGCGTCGTCCCCGGCGCGACGTTCGCTTCGTACCTTCTCGGTGCTCAGCCAAGGCGATGACGGGACGGTGGTCAATCAGCGTTTCGCGTTCTGAGGACGCGTCTCATCGATCTACCCAGGCTCTCACTGCCCAGGCTTTCACTGCCAAGACTCGAATCGTTTCGTGCTTCAACTGATCCATGACGGTGACCAACCAACGACGACTGATTCGCGCACTCACGGCCGCCCTGCTGGCGATTGCCGGCGGCAGTGCACTCTGGTCCGTCAGTGACGCGGGATCCGAATCAATCACCGGCACCGATGCTGTAGCCGTCCAGATTCCGTCCTCTTCCGCGTCGAACGGCCGGCTTCCACGTTCGGCAGATGCGACGAACGATCCCGCCGTGACGACAATGGACTGGTCCCTGCCGCTGCAACAACCGCTGGTCGACCCACCCCCGCCCAAGCCGAGCCCACCACCGCCGCGGGTGACACCCACCCCGAAGCCGAAACCGTCGCCGCCGCCCCAACCTGAACTCGGTTGGACGCTGGAAGGAACGATCTTGGACGATGATCGAAGCGTCGCGATCTTGACCGACCGAGACGGAAAAACGGACATCCGCGGTGTCGGCGAAACCGTTCAACTCCACCCTCCCGGGGTGACCGTTCGAGCAATCGAGTCCGATGTCGTCACGCTGGACCGTGAAGGCCGGCCGTCGACGGTCAAGCTGAAGCAGTCGTTTTCCTCCAAGGCGGGTTCCGAACCGAACCGTCCCCGGAGACGGAACCGATGAGTCGCGCGCGACCTTCAAATCGTCCGCGGTTGATCGACGGTTGCTTGATTCACCAATGTGACGACCACTGGCAATTGATCTGCGGTGACCAGATTCAAACGGTCACCGCCGACAGCTCGCCTCGGGATCGTGCCCGCGCCGTGGCCGAACTGATTTCTGCCAACCAGCTCCGCCGGCCGCGTTGTGTGCTGGCGCTCGCGACGCCGGAATGTTTTTTCACAACCTTGGACGCGTTCGACGGCATCGACCCGAATGATTCCGTTGCGATGTCGTTTGAGCTGGAGCGTTTTTTTCCGCTGGACGCCGAAGCAATGGTTGCATGTGTCACGGTGCAGCCGAGAACCGGGCGGCTGGCTGCACTCGCCGTCAGTGCCGATCGTCACCGCGAATTTGCCGATGCGCTGCGGTCGGAAGGCTTGGAACTGGAAGCCATCGTTCCCTGGAGCTTTCTTGTCGCACGCGGACTGATCGAACGCCGCGATGTTTCGAACGCGGTTCGGATCATTCTGAACGAACCATCATCGTCCTCCCGCGAAATATTGCAGGTCGATCGCGACGGCATTTGGCAATGGAAGCACGCGAGCGATCTGCGGACTTCGCCCACCGTCAAACAATCCGCCGACGCCGGGCTCTCCGAACCGGCGGCCACCGTGGTGATCGGAACCGCCCACGCACCGGCCGAACCCCAAGCGGAATCGGAACTCGTCTCGGCCGAGCCGTCGTCGGAATCCGCTGAACAACTGGGCGCCGCGGGTGTCGACGTTTTACTGGCCGGGCGCTGGGGACGTTGGCCCGATCTGCGTCGCGGCGTTCTGGCACCCTCCGATCCGCTGCATGCCGTCGCCAGCCAACTGCGCTGGCTGGCAATTGCCGCGGCAGTTTGTTTGCTGACCGTGACCGCGGCGGGTTGGATGCGAAACCGTCGTCTGACCTCGGACTTGGAAACCGTCATGGATCAGCAACGTCGTGCGTTTCGGCAAACCTTTCCGGATCGATCCGATCCCGTGCTGCTGATGCGCACGGTTCGATCGGAACACCGCAAAGCACTTGGTTCGAAAGGTCAGGGAGTGGCGGTGCCGCTTCCCATCCCGGCCACCGAAGTGCTCCGCCGAATCTATCAGGGTTTGAAGCGGGCGGGGTCCGAACAGGAGTCGCGATTCCGAGTGCTGGATATCGACATCGTCGACGGCGAATGCGCGTTGACCGTGCGCACGCGGGACGCCCGCCAATTGGGAGTGATCGCCAACTCTCTGCAGGCCAACGGATTCCAAGTTTCACCACCGGCGTCCGAGCAGGTGGAACCCAGCCGGGACGAACCGGTGTCCACCTATCAGTCGACGATCGTGGCGGTGCTGCCAAAGTCTTCGACGGGCTCCACCGACGAGGCGACGCCCGGGGGCGGCACTTGACGAATCTGAAAGGCAAACGATTGCTGGTGACGGGGCTGATCGCCTGCCTGGCTCTGGCGGCGGTTGATTCGGTGCTGCGCGCTCGCTCAACGGCAGCGGCGCTGCGCTCGGACCGCGAAGACCTCCGCGAACTGCGAACCATGCTCGCCGAGATCGAACAGGTCGCCGACACGCCGACGGTCGCGGCTCTGCAGATTGAATCGGCCGACGAAATCCTGAACCGGATCAATGCCGCGTTGGCCGAGGCGGGTCTGTCGCCATCTTTGCTAGCAAGCCAAACGCCTGGCCAGCCGCAACGGATCGGCCAATCGGACTTCACGCTGCGGAAGATCGAGATCATTTTGAACGCCGCGGCGGTGGACCAGGTCGTGGCGTTTTGTGATGCCCTGCGAGATGAATCCCGCGGCAGCGTCGTCCGGGATTTGAGCCTGTACGATCCGCAGCGGAACGGCCGACGAGAGACTTGGAAATCGGAGATGATCTTGACCCAAATGATTTTTTCTCCGAAAAGCACGCGGTAGGAATGCTTGAAAAACCCAGCCAAACGGAGGGCGGATGTTTGATGAGCCGACGACGCTCGCCGCCGGCTGCCGCCGCGTCGTGCCGGATCGCTCTGGAAGCGGCAATCCCGTGAGCCAGCCGAGTCCGCAGGAATCGATCGGTCACGTCCGGGCGCTCGGTCACGTCCGGGCGGTCGGGCCGACCGGGCGGGTTGCCGCTGCGCCGCGCTCGGTCGTTCGCCGACGCCGCTTTCTTCGGGCCGGGATGTGCCTGGGACTTAGCCTGGGCGGACTGCTGGGCGGTTGTTCGCCGTTTCGCGGCAGCAACGAGTCGATCGTGCGCGTCAAGAGCAGCCAGAATCCGGCCCGTGCAGGAAAACTGACCACCGCCGGAATCCGCTCGCTGGGCCTGGGGCACATCGACCAAGCAGCCGAACAATTCCGCGAGGCGGTCGCGGAAGACTTCACCTATGGACCGGCCCACAACAATTTGGGGCTGATGCATTACGAACAAGGCAACCTGTATCAGGCCGTGCTGGCGTTTGAACAAGCGCGCGAATTCCTGCCGGGTGACCCCGCGGTCCTGTACAACTTGGCGTTGGCACTGGAAGCCACCGGACGGATCGACGAAGCGTTGACGCTGTATGGCACCGCGCATCGAATGGACCGCAGCAACCCGAATTACCTGGGCAATCTGGTGCGGTTGCGGGTGCGACGCGGTGATCGGGACGAGTTGCTGCGACAGCAATTGGAAGAACTGGTGTTGATCGAAACACGTCCTCCCTGGCGGCGTTGGGCCGATCGCCAACTGGCGTTGAACTTGAATGATGCATTGGACCGCGGTCCGGTGACACCCGAATTGGAGTCCGCAATGACCACCGAGCGCCGGGCAACGGATCTGCGCGAAAAGGTCATCGATCTGACGCCCGTCGCCACCGCTTCGTTGGAAGAAGACGGCCTGGATCGGCCGTTTGATCGGGAACCCGGACGGTCAAGTTTGGATCCCCAGATCGAACTGGATCGATTGCCGGATGGCCCGCCGGAAGAACTCCCGCCACCGGCCGAGGTGTTGGACCTGCAAGCCCCGACATCGTCGTCGCGGTCGGCGCTCCAAAAATCGGTGCTTCAGGAAACGGACGTGGAAGCGTTGTCGGTGGACGACTACTACCGCCAATAGGACCCCACGGGTCCATCCATCGGTGAATCGGCTATTCGGGGGAGGGCCGGCCGGCGTGTTTGTTACTGCTTCGCGGGTGGAGACAAGAAAGGTCGAGCAGCGCATCCGGGACCTTCGATCGATTTCGATCTGACCTCGGAAGAATCGGGTGACAGAGCTATCGGCGCGTCGCTTTGCCCTCAACGGTCATGCGATCGTTGAACCGCGGTTCGTCCAAGGGGAACTCAGGAAAATCGTCGAACTTCGACTCTTCGGACGCCCGTTCCGATGAATTGCTTTCAAATGTCGTGGATCGGATTTGCACGGCACCGAACCCGCGAAACCACCGCGAGAAAACGTACTTCCGCATCAGCTTGCGTCCCAGCGGGACCAGCAGCAGGAACCCCACCGCGTCGGTCAGCAGACCCGGTGTCAGCAGCAAAGCGGCGGCGAACACGATCATCAGACCGTCCTGAATCTCCGCCCCTGGGACCCGGCCGGCCCGCAGAGCCTCTTGAAATTTCTGCCAAGCCATCACGCCCTCACGTTTGGCGAGCGCGGAGCCGATAATGCCGGTAATGATGACCAGCAAGAACGTCGCCCCGGCCCCGGTGACGTCAGCCAACTGCAGCAGCAGATACAGCTCGACCAGGGGAACGGTGATGAACAGGATCAGCAGACGGAGAAACATCGATTTGCTGGCGGTTGGGAGATTTTGGGCCGGTTGTCAAGTTGGCAACCCGGGGGCAGCGGGGGGAATCAACGCGAATCCCGTGCCGAAGCGGGAAATTCGTGGACGGGACGTCCTGGAACCAGCGAGGTAGGTGCGGTGATCACCAGTTCGGTGCAATTGAAGGGGTCGCCCGGCGTCTATGCGCGGCTGTGGTCGGGCGACGATCGGGCCCCGGCCGGAATCGCCATCTTGATGCACGGGTTGGGCGATCACGGCGGTCGTCACCAGTCGTTCGCGCGACGGCTGGTCGCCCGACGTTGGGGCGTCCTGGCGATCGATCTTCCCGGGCACGGTCGTTCGACCGGACGACGCGGAACGGTGTCCAGCTACGACGCTCTGATGCGAATGATCGCCTCGGCACGCCGTGCGATGTCCCAACGATTCCCCGGCATCCATCAGGTGGTGATCGGTCACAGCATGGGCGGAAACCTGGCGATCAATTATGCCCTCCGCCGCAGCGAATTCGACTCTCACGCGGCGGAACCACTGAACGGGCTGGTGCTGGTCGCCCCGATGCTAATGCCGCCGGCGTTCCTGGACCGCCAACGTGTGTTTGCGGCCTGGGGCACCGGCCAGTTGCTGCGGTGGGTGCGGGTTTCCAAAGCACCGCCCATCGACCAACTGACACGTGACCAGGCGATGGCGCGCCGGATCGAAGCGGATCCGCTGCAACACCATCACATCTCGCTGTACCTCGCCACGCAGTTGTTGGCGCAAGGTCGATTCGCCCTGGACCACGCCGCGCAGATCGGGACCCGAACCCTGGTCCTGTACGGCGACGAAGATCAATTGATTGACCGCGCCGCCTGTCGCAACCTGGTGTTACGCATGCGGGGCCACGGCGAATTGATTTGCTGGCGAGGCGGGCGTCATGATTTGATCAACGACATCGACGCCGATCGCGTGGTGGGGCGTCTGGCGGACTGGATGGACCGGAAAAGATCGCGTGGCCAGCGACCCGTCACCGCCGTTCCCCTGGCTGCCTGAATCGCCCAGCGTCGGGCCGAAGCGCGGGCCGGCGCGCGGACCGGTTCACGCCTGGACTTCTGATTCCACCCAACGCACCAACGCCCGGACCATCACGCCGGTGGCGCCGGCGTCCCGGTGCGGTTTGGGAGCATCGGTGAATGCCGGTCCGGCGATGTCCAAATGCACCCAGGGCGTGTCGCCAACGAAGTTCTCCAAAAACTTCGCCGCGGTGATCGCACCGCCCCATCGTCCTTCACCGACGTTCTTGATCTCGGCGACCTTGCTTTGGACCTTCTCGTCGTAAAGTTGGTACATCGGCAACTGCCACACCGGTTCGCCCTCCTCCCGGGCCGCCAGCATCACTGCATCACAGACCGATTGGTCGTTGGTCATTGCGCCGGCCACCTCCTGGCCCAGCGCCACCATGCAGGCGCCGGTCAACGTTGCCAGGTCCACCATCGCCTTCGGCTTGAAACCGATCGCGACGTCCAACGTGTCGGACAGCACCACGCGGCCTTCGGCATCGGTGTTCAGGATCTCGATGGTTTTTCCGCTCCGGGTGCGGATCACGTCGCCCAGTTTGTAGCTGGAACCGCTGACCATGTTTTCGGCCAGCCCACACAAGCCGATCACGTTCTTCTTGACGCCCATCTTTGCCAACGCGTGCATCGTTCCGAGCACCGTCGCGGCGCCGCCCATGTCGCATTTCATGTCGACCATTCCGTCGCTGGGTTTGATCGACAGTCCGCCGCTGTCGAATGTCACGCCCTTGCCGACGATGGCCAACGGTGGATCGCCTTCGGCACCGCCACGATGCTGCAAGATCAGCAGCCGCGGGGGCCGCTCACTGCCCCCGCCGACCGCCAGGATGGCCCGACAGTTCTCTTCGACCAGACGGTGTTCGTCCCAAACCTCGCAACTGAGTCCGATCTGCTCGGCCAATGATTCTGCCGTCGCGGCAAAGGATTCCGGATACACCACCGAGGCCGGCTCGTTGACCAGACGGCGCGCCAGGTTGACCGAATCTCCCAGAATCTGGCCCCGGGTAATGTGGTCGGATTCGATCCCGGCCAACGCGATCGTGTCGGGGACTTCGATCGCCGGCTTGGTGCGATAAATCGCCTGGCATTCCAGGCCGAACAGCAAGCCGGCAACGATCGCGTCATGGCACGCCGCGGGAAATGCTTCGGCTAGCGCGACGACAACCTTGCGATGTGGTTTGCCGCCCAGGGCGCGGATCGCCGTGCTGGATAAGTTGAACGCCGATTCTCGCGCCAGCTTGGCCCGGTCGCCCAGCCCGATCAGCAACACCAGGGATGCGGCGGAATCCTGTCCGGCGGCGCCGGGACCGGCTATCAACAGGGTTTCGCCGGATTCGCCGGAAATCTTGTCGCGATCGATCAAGCGGGAGAGGGACCCGCCCAGCAGTTGGTCAACCTGTTTGGCCACCGCAGAAAGCTTTCGGTCTTCGCACAGGCCGATCACCAAAACGTCGCAATCTTCGCCGGACGGGTTATCGACGGAGACAAAATTCGGCTGGGGCAATTGTAGGGAAATGGGATTCGGTTGAGACTGGGTCAGACTTTCCGACATTGGATGATGCCACCGTTGATTGCTTTGAGTTGATTGCTTTGACAGGAGGTCGATTCGATCGAGCAAGGACTCTCGCTTCGTAGTCTACCGGCGACCATGAAACATCGCAGCACCCGAGACGTTATCGAGGACCTCCGCGCGGGTGGTTACCTGATCGAAGTCACTGAGCCGGTGGACCCGCATTTGGAAATGGCGGAAATCCAGCGCCGCGTGTACGCCAGCGGAGGACCGGCGGTCCTCTTCACGAACGTCAGCGGCTGTCGCTTCCCGATGGCATGCAACCTGTTCGGTTCGATCGAACAAGCGCGTTACCTGTTCCGCCACACGCTGGAATCGGTGCGACGACTGATCGAAGTCAAGCTGGATGCGGCGGCCGCGCCGAAACGACCACTGCGATACGCGGGGGTGCCGCTGACGGCCCTGCGCATGCTGCCTCGCTTCGTTTCCCGCGGCGCGGTGGCCCGCCATCGCTGCGGCGTGGCGGATCTGCCGCAGCTGAAATGTTGGCCGGATGACGGAGGCGCCTTCGTGACGCTGCCCCAGGTGCTCAGCGAAGATCCCAACGACCGAACCAACTTGATGAAAGCCAACCTGGGCATGTACCGGGTCCAAATCTCCGGCAACGAATACACCGCCGACGAGGTCGGGCTGCACTACCAGATCCATCGCGGCATCGGCGTTCATCACCGTGCGGCCCTCTCGGCGGGTCGGCCGTTGCGAGTCGCGGTCACGGTGGGAGGCTCACCCGCGATGACGCTGGCGGCGGTGATGCCATTGCCGGAAGGACTCTCCGAACTGACCTTCGCCGGTGCTCTGGGAGGACGCCGCGTCGGTTTGATTCGCGGCGATCACGCACCGGTGTACCGCGATGCGGACTTTGCCATCGTCGGCACCATCGATCCCGATCGCGTCAAACCCGAAGGCCCCTTCGGTGACCATCTGGGCTACTACAGTCTGCAGCACCCCTTTCCGGTGATGAACGTGCAACACGTCTGGCACCGCGAGGGCGCGATCTGGCCGTTCACCGTCGTCGGCCGACCGCCGCAAGAGGACACGACGTTTGGCCAGCTGATCCACGAATTGACCGACCCGATCATCCCCTCGGTGATCCCCGGAGTGAAGGCGGTCCACGCGGTCGACGCCGCCGGCGTGCATCCGTTGTTGCTGGCCATCGGCAGTGAACGCTACATGCCGTACCTGAAGGAAACGGCGCCCCAGGAATTGTTGACGCAGGCCAACGCGATCCTCGGCAACGGACAACTGTCGCTGGCTAAGTACCTGGTCATCGCTGATGACCCCACCGATCAACTGGACCTTCATGACATCGAAGAGTTTCTCAGGCATGTCCTCCAACGGATCGATTGGAAACGGGACCTTCACTTTCAAACGCAAACGACGATTGACACCCTGGACTACAGCGGCAGCGGATTCAACAAAGGATCCAAAGTGGTGTGGGCGGCTGCCGGGCCGCCGCGACGCGAACTGCCGACCGAGCTGCCGACGGGCTTGCGACTCCCCGACGGATTCGACCGGCCCCGGATCGTTTTCCCCGGGGTGCTGGCCATCCAGACGCGTGGCTTTGATCCGACCGACGGACGGAACGACTGCGAACGATTCTGTGCCAGCTTTTCGGCGGACGATCCGATCAATGCCTTCCCGCTGGTCACGATTGTCGATGACAGCGATTTCAGCAGCCGTCAGTTGAATAACTGGCTGTGGACAACGTTCACCCGCAGCAATCCCGCGACGGACATCGCCGGGATCGAGGCTGAAACGGTGGCCAAACACTGGGGCTGTCACGGAAGTCTGGTCATCGATGCCCGCTTGAAGCCCTGGCAGGCACCGCCGCTGGTCGAAGACGCGGAGGTCGCCAAACGGGTCGACGCGCGAGCGGCGCGGCGGCAGGGGCCGCTGTCCCGATACCTGTGATGCAGCCTTCGCGTCGAATCCAACACCCTTCTGAATGCAACGACGCTTTCTCCTTCCGATGGATCCGTTGCCGCTATGAATGAATTGCAAACCGCTTTTGATTGCGATGCCCCCGTGGCCCTGGTGACCGGAAGCGGCGCACCACGCGTCGGTCGTGCGATTGCTCTGGAACTTGCTCGACACGGCTGCCGAATCGCCCTGCATGCCCACACCAGCGTCGATGAAGCGAACGCCGTGGCCACCAGCATGACCGATCGGTATGGCACCGAATCGATCGTCACGCAGGGAGCGTTGGACTGTGACCAGACGCCGGAACGCTTGGTGGCCGAGACGCGTGACGCCTTCGGACGACTGGACATCCTGGTCAACAGTGCGGCCATCTGGACTCCAACCCCGATCCAGCGAGTCACGCCGGACGAGCTCCGCGACTATTTTCAAATCAACACCATCGCGACGTTCCTGTGCGCTCGCGCCGCGGCCAACGTCATGGCGGATCAGAAGCGCGGCGGGTCGATTGTGAATCTGGGTGACTGGGCGACCGTGCGACCCTACCTGGATCATGCGGCCTACTTCCCCAGCAAAGGAGCTGTCGATGTGTTGACGCGTTCGCTGGCGGTGGAATTCGCGCAACGGAATCCCACGATCCGCGTCAATTGCATCAAGCCGGGTCCGGTCTTATTGGATGGAGAAGCCTCGGACGAACGACGTCGCAAATTGTGCGCGAGCACGTTGAGCGGACAAATCGGGACCGCCGAGCACATCGCCCATGCGGTGCGGCTGTTGTGCGAAAACTCGTTTATCAACGGCGTCTGCCTGCCGGTCGACGGCGGGCGGTCCATCTTCGCACCCGACGGGCTGCAGGTGGGTGAGAACACCGGTTAAAAAAAACACCCGCCCGGAGAGTGTCCGGGCGGGCGAGTCGCTGGCAAGACTGTCTTGTCAGGCCGTCGCGGCGGAGACGTTCACCTCCGCCGGCAGTCGAAGAGAAACCGCATGGAGAGAAGGGCGACGGCAGGTACGTTTCAGTGGATCACATTCCCAGGAAGGTTCGCTTTAGCCAAGCATTCTTCTTGCGTTCCATATCCATCAACTTGTCGAAGAACGACTGTTTCTGTGGGGCACGATAGTATCGGACCGGTTGACGATGCACGTGCTGATGAACGTGCTGTTCCGCTTGGCCGTCGGCATGAACCACCGTGGAATCGGTGATCGGAGCTTCAATGACCGGCTGCGGTTGACCTGGGTTGATCGCCGGTGCGGAGACGGTCGTTTGCGGGACCGGACCCGGCGGAAGTGGAGCAACGTCCGATGTCTGAGCGGCATCCGCTGGCGGGCTCAGAATCGATTCGCCAGCGTCGAACGGGCTCGCGACCGCCCACTGTCCCAATCCAGACATCACCACAGCCACGACAGCAAAAACAATATTTCTCATGGAGATCCAACTCCTGTGTAAGAGGTTTCGAAGACATCGAAACATTCCCGGCAGTTAAGCCGACGCAATCGCAAATCGCAGGATTGGAATTGCTATGTTGCAAAACGCTCGGGCCAGATTCGGGCTGTGGCGAATCAGGCATCACGACCACTTGTGTCGGCAATACCGCCTCGGGTCCACTTTGACGAATCGGAAAAGGATCCGGGCTCAAGAGTGTCTCGGCCCGCTGCCGAGAGCAGGCTCCGTCCCGGCGAGGATTCAACAGGCCGCGTCGCTACCGTCGCCAGACGATGGCAGGCTGCAGACTCGGTGTCGCTACCGTCGCCAGACGGTGGCAGGCAGCCAAATTCACGCGCTGCCGAGCGTGATGGCGCCTAACGCGTCAAACGACTCAGCAACCGGTCGAACGTTGCCGCGAACAGTTTCTTGTCCTTCGGTCCGTAGGGCGCCGCTCCCCCCGTCGGTGTTCCAGTTCCCCGCAGTTCGTCCAAGAAGTTGCGCATCGACAGACGCGAGGCGATGTTGCCTTGGTGATATTCCTCACCGCGGGGATCCACCACCGACACGCCCTTCTCCACCAACAACGAAGCCAACGGAATATCGGCGGTGATGACCAAGTCCCCCGGCTGGCTCTGCGCCACGATGTACCGGTCGGCCTGGTCGGCCCCCGATCGAACCGTCACCGCTCGCACAGTCGTTGCCGCTGCCGGCTTGGATTGCGGCGTGTTCGCCACCAGAATGGTTTCCAAGCTCAACCGCGCCGCGGCTCGGAACACCACCTCCTTGACGGGAGTCGGGGCCGCATCGGCGTCGATCCAAATCTTCATTGCGGTCCCTGCAGGAGTGTTGGCGCCGGGCACTTCAAGTTTCGCACCCGATCGGAAGATGACCGAGTTTCCCATCCGCGAGTTTCACATCCATCTGTACGGCCCCGCCACATCGGACCGCCGTGACAGACGCACCCCTCCGATCCCCACCTCCTTCGAATCGGCGATGGAACGTTTGCAGACCGACCTGTCGCGGGTCCTGCTGGAACCGGACGGATCGCTGGCCTGGGCCGGCCAGGACTTTCGGCTGGTGGGCATGCTGTACGACGCGGCGTCGCAAATCCAATATGTCGAATTGCGAGGCACCTGTCGCCGGCACCAGCTGAGGCGCCTGGTGGAAACGGTCGCAGGCTTCCGGGAAATCGATGATTTTGCGGTGATGGAACTGCCACAGCGGCAGTGGAAAGATTTTCAATCCTTTGCAAATCAGCTCCCCGAATGATCAAAAAACAGTCACCGGCGTCCGGACGTCCGCTGGCCCCTACGATCAAATTGCTCGGAAAAAGCCGAATCCTGGCCGATTTTCGCGAACTCCGGCAAAAATCCGACGCTCCTAAATGGCAATTGGCACAGCGGGTGCTCTAACGGCATCTCGTCAGGTCGTCACGGTCTGACGACCTGGGAAGCCGAGGCGGATTGAAACAATTTTGCCGGCTCCACGCTTCTCTCACTACCTGTTGACCATTGGATCGTTTTTCGCGAGGGATTGAACATGACTACCGCATGCTGCAACGCTGAAGCTTCGAATTTGAACTTTGTCGCTCAAGATGAAAAACTGGTCGAAGCCGTCCAGCTGACCGATGCGGAAATCATGCGTCGGGTGCGAGACATCAAGTCGACCTGGAGCGTCGCTGAGCGGGCAGCCCGTCGTCGTGAAGCCGACCGTCGGTTCGAGAACCTGATGGAAACGCTTTTCGCCGAAGCAGCGTAAACGGACGGTACCCCAATCACGGGCCTTCACTCCAGCGATTCTCCGCCGTGAGGCTCGTGATCGATCGACTGCCCGGCGATATCGTCCCGATATCGACAGGCTTCCAGGAACGACTCCAGCAGCACCAGTGCCGCGACCGCATCAAACTGTTTGCGTCGTTTGCCACGTCCGCCGCTGCCAGCCATTCGCTGCTTCGCCGCGGACGTGCTGAACCGTTCGTCGAATAGCCGAACCGGCAACTCCGTTTGATCGGCCAGCCAGCGGGCAAACTCGCGGCACTCCTTGCTCTTCTGGCTCTCTCCACCGTCACAGTGGATCGGCAACCCGACCACGAAGCCGGCAATTCGCTCTTGGGTGGCCAGAGTGCGAAAGTAGGCCGCATCACGCTGATCATCCACGACTCGATAGACGT
Organism: Roseiconus nitratireducens; assembly: GCF_008629675.1. Taxonomy (GTDB): domain Bacteria; phylum Planctomycetota; class Planctomycetia; order Pirellulales; family Pirellulaceae; genus Stieleria; species Stieleria nitratireducens. Next base: position 288,771 of record NZ_VWOX01000011.1, read on the forward strand.
CGACCGGACTGGCCAGGATGCGATCCGGATCGCAGACGGCAATCCCAATCCGCACCGTCCCGTAATCCACCGCCGCCAGTCGTCCGCTGCGTGGGAACGGGATGCCGGAAGAATCGTGGGAAGAAGACGCAGAGTCGCTGCTCATCAAACTCGCTCAACTGGCTCGAGAAACAGGCAGCCTGATGCGGTGGCTGCCTTGAGCCGGCGACTGTCAATGGCTGCCTTGCCCGCCTGGACGACGGAGTTCCGTCGTGCCAACTACGACTGCCGGCTGGCCAAATAATCTTTGACGGCGTCAATCGGCAGCGGGATTCCCCGAATCGTTCCATCGACGACCAATTTCTGGCCCACGACCCCTTGGAAATCGGCCACGATCATCCGGCCACGTCGCGCCTTGCTCAAGCGAATCATCAGAATCAATCGGTCCCCGGGGAGAACGACGTCGCGGAAGCGAGCCGCGTCGACTCCGCCGAACCCCACCATTTCGGCACCCAGCAAGTCGTGCCGCTGAGCGAAAAAGCTTGACAGCTGCGCAACCGCCTCCAGTTGGATGACGCCGGGCATGACGGGCATCCCTGGCATGTGGCCCCGGCACCAGAACTCTTCGTGCGAGACATCCTTGTAGCCGGCGCAGGTCAGCGACTCCGTGTCCTCGTACAGGACGCCGGTCAACTGTTCCATTTCGAACCGCTGCGGATTGAGCGCCCGAATCTCCTCCAGATCGGCGATCGGTTCGTCGACGTTCAGCAAGGACAGATCGACGATGAAGTCAGTTTTTGGCACGGCGCACGTCCCGGAATAATCGCGTTGGCGTCGGAATCAGGTTTTGATCTTCTTTCGTTTCGCCTTGCGTGCTTTCGCGCTCGCCGGACGGCGACCGTGGTTGGCCTTTTTCAATTTGTGATGTGGCTTTGCCATCAATAAGTTCCTTGAATGACGTCATGCGTCCGCCGGTCGACGAGCCAGGCTCGGACCTGACGGCAGCTTAAGTGGTGTAGAGAAGCCCAGAAAAATAGCAGAAACCGACCCGCCGCGGTAGGCTCAACGGCCGCCAACACGGTTTTCGGGCCCTTGGGAGCGGATTCCCAGCACCGGGTCTTTCGAAACACCCCCTGGCTGGACAGCGCGACTCTGGGTGAGCCGCGTGGCGCTTGCCGCGGGTCTTCTCGCCTCGACCGGCGGCTCGTGCCTCGCCCGTCATTGCACTGCAAATCACGGTGTTTTTGGATCGAAAGTGGCGCTGTCCAGCCAGGCAGTTGCCGGTTCAAACCGGCGTCTTCGTCTCGCCCACGAACGACGGCAGGGAGCCAGGCCGACGGTCCGTCAGCCTGGCTCGGAACCCGGTCGGGCTGGAGGCTTACCGATATCGGGGACGGCTTAGCGATAGGTGGGAACGGTGCCCGACGCGGAAGCCATTCCCAGCCCGCCCTGGCCAAGTGGCTGTTCGGCGGGCGGCTGGGCGGCCGAATACGGGCCACTTTCCAGCACCGATGGCGGAGCGAACGGACGACGGGCGGGCGCCGATGTGGCGGCGGTCGCGTCATCGGTCGCACCCGACGAAGGCGATCGGGGTCCCGGCGCGTTGGAATGTTCGGGACCCATCGCGGCGAGTTGCCCCTTGGCGGTTTGTTCTCGTCGCCGTTGGTACCAGCTGCCCGCGGAGGCCAAATCGTTGGGCGAAGGACTGCCGGCTGAGCGGGTGGATGGCTCCGGCGCTGCTAGCGACTTCGTGCCCGCCGGTTGAGGTGACGATGCCGATGAGCGGTTGGAGGCCAACGACAGGTTGGCCTTGGACCGTGCCGAGACAAATGTTTCCACCGGGCCACTGCCCGCGGAGACCCACGCCAGCCAGCGCTCCTGCAGCTTGGCCAGCGATTCGTAGCCGTAATGCTTGCGCACGTTGTCCGTCCACGAGGGGTGCTGCATGTAGTCGGTCAAAAAGTTGATGAACTGACGCGGCCCCGACTGTTCGATCAAGAATCGGCACACGGAGTAGCCTTGGGCGTACATCGGCAGCATGTCACTGGGATACTCCGTCAGCAGGAACAATTGATTCATCGCGATGCCGCGACGGGTGCGAAGAAACTCTCGCAATTTGGCTTCATGCTTTTGCTTCTCGGCGTCATGCTCGACCGTGGTGCAAATACCCTCATCGGCCCAACGGGGCAAGGGACGACCAAAATGCGTTGCCAGCACGGTGTGAGTCACCTCATGCGGCAACACGCTATCGAGGATCCGTTCGGGAGTGCCGATCACTTCCATTTGAAAGTTGCTGACCGGCGAGCGGTTGTAAGTCGTGACACCCTGGGCAGCCAAATGGGGCCCGGCTTTGACTTCGATCGGGCAGGGAGTTCCCCACGGTGGCAGACGTTTGCCCAGCCAATAGAGCGCCAATTCGTCGCGAAACTTTTCGGCCTCGCGGGCAACCGATTGAGCAAGCTCTGGCGTGGCGGCATGAACCAGAAAGTTCTGCGACCTGGCGTTGGCCGCGTGCGTCCGCGAATGGGCGACCGACCAGGTGATCGCCAGAAAGACCAGCGACAACAGAAAACGACGGCGAGCGGCTTCCATGCCTCGACACTCCCTTTTCGAATCGACTCGCGTCAGACGCGAAGGACCACATCCGCTGCGGCCTGTCCTCTGACAAGAATCCGGAGTTTAGGAATCCTTGCCAAATCTTGATAGAGAAGTTTTAGGCGCTGTCTTGCCGCTCTCATCACCCCGTGGCGGCTTCACCAGCCGGTGAAAATTCACGCTCTGGCGAGCGTGGCGACGAATCAAGACAAGATCCTGGCGATTCAACTGCCCTGCATTGGTGGGTCGATTCCGCAGAGTTCCATCGAGCGATCAATGTCAGGCGTTCTCTGGTTCCGCAAGGAGGTCGTGCAGCTTTCCGAGTGCGGAAAAACGTGCTTTTCTGAGCTTCACCCTCCCTCCGGGAGGGTCAAAGGCGAGGCACGAGCCTTTGGGGAGGGTGCGTTGAAGAGACAGCTTAAATCAATGGCGCCGGACGGCCCCTCCCCGCGTCGTCGCAAGCTCCTCCGCGACCCTCCCGGAGGGAGGGTGAAGTGGCCAAAGACGTCGTCGATGGTCACAAATCCAGAATGGAAGAACCACTAAGCGCTGACCTTCGCCTTGGTGCGTGCCTCACGCAGACCGCGACTGAGAATATCACGGAGCATCGGCGAGCAGTCTTCGTACTTCGTCTGATCGGGAGCACCGTTGCTGAACTGATAGATCGCGTCGCGAGGCTTGACGCCCAATGCAATCAATGAGCTGCTGACGGTCCCATAGTCCTTGTTGCGGATCACCATGCTGGGGCGTCCGGGACCAACCGGGGCGCGGGCGAAAACGCGGCTGGCGACCGCCAGGAACTTGACCGGCGAATCCAGCGTTTGCAGGGTCAACAGACGGCGAGCCATCCGGACCCGTTCATCGTCGGGATCGTTCAAGTCGTGAGCGCCGATGATGTTCAACCCCGGCTTCAAGTCAACAACCTGCTGCTGCTGGTCGGAATGAACCGCGTAGCCGGCTTTGGCATCGGCGATGATCAGATTGCAACCTTCGTATTGCGTTTCCGACAGCTCAGCCAACGCCTTGTCCAACGCCTTGTTGGCGGTCGTGCATCGAAGCAGGTCCATCACCAGGGAACCGCGTGAACGTTGTCCGAATAGTGGCATCGTTGTCGCACGATTGCAGATGCCGACGAACAAACCGTTCTGATTGACGCCCAACCAGGTCCCGCCGGCTTTCTGATCAACGCCGCACAGAACGCGGGGCTTGCCGGACTGAATGGAGGGAGGCTGACTCGGCCGATCAAAATACTCTTCGCGATTCGCTGCAACCAGGATGGGGCTTTCCGGGACCAGTTGGTACTGAACGGCCAATAAGCACATCTCGAAGCTTTCTTTTTCAAAGATCAGTTCGGGTCATCTCACGGGTCGAAATCCGAACGGGATGGCGAGCAGCCGGTCGTTTTCGACGCACGACAATCTATCCACGACGCGAGCCGATCTGCACCCCCTAGTGGGGGAGAATCGAGGAAAAACCGCCGCAAATCCGCGGCGCCCGGCCGGAAGACTCCACGCTAGGCAATCTTTTCCGGCGCATCCGGGAAGAAAACAATTGCAATCATTCCCGACGGCTGTTAGCGAGCCCTGCCAAGACTCTCGAAACGGGTGTCGTCGCCCAGCTCCGCCCGGACGCCGTACGTGGGAGCCGGAGATGCAGTGGGTCCACGGCCGTAGTCTTGGAACCAGAAGAGCGTTGGTCAAGAAAGCGCGACTCACTCGTTCCCGGGCTCCCGCCCGGGAATGTCATGCACGCTGGCTCCGCCAGCCCACGGCTCACCAAGCAACAGCCGGCAGAGCCGGAAGCACAGTGGGTTCCAAGGCGGGAGCCTTGGAACCAGATGAGCGTTGGCCAAGAAAGCGCGGCTCACTCGTTCCCGGGCTCCCGCCCGGGAATGTCATGCACGCTGGCTCCGCCAGCCACCGGTTCACTCAGCAACAGCCGGCAGAGCCGAAAACGCAGTGGGTTCCAAGGCGGGAGCCTTGGAACCAGATGAGCGTTCGTCAAGAAAGCGCGACTCACTCGTTCCCGGGCTCCCGCCCGGGGACGTCATGCACGCTGGCTCCGCCAGCCACGGTTCACTCAGCAACAGCCGGCAGAGCCGGTGACACATTGGGTTCCAAGGCGGGAGCCTTGGAACCAAGAGAGCGTTGGCCAAGAAAGCGCGGCTCACTCGTTCCCGGGCTCCCGCCCGGGGACGTCATGCACGCTGGCTCCGCCAGCCCACGGCTCACCAAGCAACAGCCGGCAGAGCCGGAAGCACAGTGGGTTCCAAGGCGGGAGCCTTGGAACCAGAAGAGATCAGCGTTTCTTCTTTTTCTTCTTTCGCACCGCGGTACCGCCCGCGGGCTTTCCGCCGCGACGAAAATCGTCCCGCCGCTTGGCCCCTCCCGGACCGGGACCACGATCCGGCCGGATCCGCAATTGTTTGCCGGCGACCCACGTGCGTTGCAACGTCCGATAGATGTCTTTGGGCATCCCCTCGGGCAGGTCGACGGTGCTGAAGTGCGGGTAGATCTTGATCGGACCAATGAATTCGCTTTCGATTCCAGCTTCATTGGCAACGGCGCCGACGATGTTGCGGGGGGCGACGCCATCGTTGCGACCAACTTCGATGCGGTAGCGGACCATGCCGGCTTCGGGCGGTCCCAGCCGGCGTGGGCCCTTGGGAGCCTCGCGACGATTCGGCGATCCGGCATCGAACTTTGATTCGGCATCGTCGCGGAACGACTTCTTGGGGCGGTCGGTCAACAGGAATGGCTGACCCCGCTGTCCGATCTCGGCCACGGCCGCGGCCACCAGTTCGATCGGCTGGTCACTCTGCTCGGCGTACTCTGCGATCAGCCCTTTGAAGAACGTCAAATCCTTCTGTGCGATGACTTCGGTGATGCGTTGCTTGAAACGTTCGGTGCGCAAAGCATTGACTTGTTCGGCCGTTGGCGGCTGGACCACTTCGATCGGCTTCTTGGTCGCCCGTTCGATCAGCTTCAACTTGCGACGCTGGGCGGGCGTCAAGAAGATCACGGCTTCTCCGCTGCGACCGGCCCGACCGGTGCGGCCGATGCGGTGGATGTACGATTCGCTGTCGTGGGGCAGGTCAAAATTGAAGACGTGACTGATCCGGCTGACGTCCAGGCCCCGCGCGGCAACGTCGGTCGCCACCAGGACGTCCAATTGCCCACTCTTCAATTGGTCGATCGTGCGTTCACGGAGATGCTGCGGCATGTCGCCGTTGAGCGCAATCGCAGCAAAACCTCGTTTCACCAGGTGCTCGGCCAATCGCACGGTCGCATCTTTGGTCTTGGTAAAGACGATGACTCCGTCGGTCGGCTCGGCTTCCAGAAACCGCGTCAATGCCGACGGCTTCTCTTTGGGAGGAACGATCACCGCCCGTTGCCGAATGGATTCCGCGGTGACCTCTCGCTTCTTGATCGTCACGGTCGCCGGATCGATCAGGTAGCGATCCGCGATCGAACGGATGGGTGCCGGCAGCGTCGCCGAAAACAGGGTGACCTGTCGGTTTTCCGGCGATTGCTGAAGGATGAATTCGACATCCTCCAGGAAACCCATGTTCAACATCTCGTCGGCTTCGTCCAATACCAAACAACGCAGTTCACTCAGATCCAGCGTCCCGCGTTTGATGTGATCGATGACGCGGCCCGGGGTGCCCACCACGACCTGCACGCCGCGACGGAGGGCGCGGAACTGGATCTCGTAGTCCTGGCCGCCATAGATGGCGATCGAATGAAAAGATTTCAGGTCGGCGGCATACTTGTCGAACGCTTCGGCCACCTGAATCGCCAACTCACGCGTGGGCGCCAACACCAGCGTTTGTACGGACTTTTGTTTGGGATCGATGGTCGACAGAATCGGCAGCGCAAACGCCGCGGTCTTGCCGGATCCGGTCTGAGATTGCGCCAGGACATCCCGACCGGCCAACATCTCCGGGATCACCTGCGCCTGGACCTGCGTCGGTTCGTCATAGCCCGAGCGGTGCACCGCTGCGAGCACCCGCTCGGCGAGCTGCAGGGCATCAAAACCGGATCCTTTCTGATGCGAATCTTCTTCGACCGATGCCGTCTCCGGCAGGGAAGAACCCGTTTCCGACATTGAATCCGTCTCACCGGACGATTCACCGGACAATGGATTCACTTCGTTATTAGATGCCATGATCACCGTACGCTTCACCTTTTTCTGTTTTGATAAGCTCGTGAGCGTATCCGACACGGCGACAATCCGGCAGTGCGCAAATCTTTAAAAGGGTCCAAAGGATCTTCGACCGACAATTAAGTGATTCAGCGCCCCGCTACCGAAGGCTGATGCGCCGGGATACCCCCCGCCCGATCACCGTTCGACAGGACCCAATCCGTCAGGCGCGTCGGCTGAGCGGTCATCGGCATGATCGATCAACGCCTGCTTTTGCTCGGACAGCCGACCTTCCAAGCGGACCGGATAGGCCGCCGGCTGATCAAACCGTTGGTGTGGCTCGGGCAATCGAGAAAGCGAATCTTGGACTCGCTGGCGAATCGTCTGCAACGACTCGGGATCGCCCAGTCGCCGGCCGTGGCGGACGATCGGACGCAACAGATCTTGCGAACTCGATCCGCCCTCGGGTTGATCGACCGCATCGGGCGGGCCGAGCAGCTCGCTGAAAATCACGTCGCCGACATATTTGCCGCCTCCCTCGAAACGACGAACTTGCTGGATCCCCGGGTTGCTGCATTTGACGGACTGCTCGGACAATTTGACCTTGGCCTGCCATTGGCCGTGTTCGTCCTGGATGGCGGCCAACTTGTAGACGCCACCCAATGCGGGATCGTCTTTGGCGGTGACCAGGCTGGTGCCCACACCCCACACATCGATCTTTGCGCCCGCCCGCTGCATCTGGTTGATCTTCCGTTCATCCAGATCATTGCTGGCGACGATGGACGCATCGGGAAACCCGGCTTGATCCAACAGCTTCCTGGCGGCTTGGCTCAGGGAGGTCATGTCGCCGGAATCCAGCCGGATGCCGACCATCTCGTGTCCGACGGCCCGCAGTCGCTGGCCAACGGCGATCGCGTGTTGCACCCCCGCCAGCGTGTCGTAGGTGTCGACCAAAAAGATACAGTTGTTGGGCATGGCATCCGCGTAGGCGTTGAACGCCGTCGGTTCGTCCTCGAATGCCATCACCCAACTGTGCGCGTGGGTTCCTTTGACCGGGACTCCAAAACGCATCCCGGCCTGGACGTTGCTGGTGGCGGCACAGCCGCCGATGTAGGCGGCGCGTGAGGCCGAAAGGCCGCCGTCGACGCCCTGGGCACGCCGCAAGCCGAACTCCAACACCGGTTGGTCACCGGCGGCGCGGCACACCCGCGTGGCCTGGCTGGCGATCAACGTCTGGAAATTGATCATGTTCAACAACGCCGTCTCGACCCACTGGCATTGCCAAAGCGGTCCCACGACCCGTACCAATGGTTCGTTGGAAAACGCCAAGGTCCCTTCCGGCATCGCGTCGATGTCCAACGTGAATCGGGTGTCGGCAACGAGCTGCAAGAAAGCGTCCGAGAAGAGGCGGCGATCGTCATTGCCGGTCAAACCGGAAAGGTATTCGATTTCCGCGCGATCAATCCGCAGCGAGGTCAACCATTCGATCGCCGTGTCCAGACCCGCGGCCACCGCGTAGCCGCCTCCAAAAGGTTCACGTCGGAAGAACAAATGAAACGCGGCTAACCGCTCATGGATACCGGCTCGGAAGTATCCCTGGCTCATCGTGATTTGATAAAGATCCGTCAGCAGCGACATCACGAACCTTCACGGTGAAATTGAAAGTTTGAGCTCCCCTCGCCAGTTTGACACACCCGGCCGGCGGCGGGTTCGAACGGAGCGCGGAAACAAATCACGGCAATCATTCACAGGTGGTCGCGGTCGTGAAGCATCGCCAGCGGAAACAGGCCGGACGAGTGTCCGTCACTGAACGCGATGTTGTACGCGTATGACCCGACCGGCCGCATCGATGCGATGGTCAAAGGTCGCGCTTCGGCGGCCGATAACACGGGCAGTCCCAGAGAAGTCGCCGGCGACTCCGATCCCTTCTGGTCAGATCGTTTTCGTTCCCGACAGGTGGCGCAGGGACACACCTTCCTCAACTCCGAAGCGGTCCAACGTGTTGAGGTTCCGTCGCTCCATTGAATCACGATCGCTGCCTCGCCGTCGCGCGAGATCGCTTCTGGCATCACTTCCACTTGAGGACTCACCTCCGCTGACACTTGATTGACTGCCTCCCGAACACTCCCCGAACAAACCAACCTAACGGGCGGCCGGCAGAGACGGAATGACCTGCGGGAACGCCCTGCCGCTGGCACCGGGCGCCGTCAGCCGCACGGCAACCGGGCAAATCGATCAGGGTTTCCACCAACGGTCCAGCAGGGTCCGCAACTCTTGCTCGATCGATTGAAATTCCGGGTCGCTGGCCAGATTCGTCTGTTCGTCCGGATCACTGGCCAGGTCATACAGTTGGGGCTGGTCCCCGTAACTTCCCCAAACCTTGCCGCCACGCGGGTGCGAGACGATCAATTTGAAATCCCCGTCACGCACCCAACGGTACGCCACATCGGCCGACGGCCGGTCCAGAACGCTGGCGTCCCCCGGATAGATTTCGCCGTAGACGGGCTGCGGGGCGATCGACGCATCACCGGTGAGGGCCGGCCACAGGCTGCGTCCGCTGATCGATGCGGGGACCTCCACCCCGCAAGCTTCCAGGATGGTCGGCACGATGTCCACGCTGCTGCACGGTTCCGGGTGCGTGGCCGCGTTGACCCGATCCTGCATCGCAAACAAGATCGGCGTTCGCACCCCTGCTTCGAACGGTGACCGTTTGCTGCGGTGGGTGTAGTTGAATCCCTGACCGTCTCGCATCGGTTGATCGGGATCGGGTCGGAATCCGTTGTCGACGACAAACACGTACAAGGTTGGTCGATCCGCGGACTGCTTGCGGACCAGCTCCATCAGCCGGCCCACGCTGGCATCAAATTCGCTGCAAGCGGCAAAGTACGCTCGCTGATGATCCGGCAAATCGGATCCGTACAGATCGACAAAGCGTTGCGGGCTGTTGTGTGGCAGATGCGGAAGGAACGGGGCATACCAGATCAAGAACGGAGTGTCACCGACGTCCTGCAGAAAACGGTCGATCGGCTGCATGGTTTCACGTCCGATCGCCAACCCTCGGTCGCCGTTACCGTGTGCCACCCATTGTCCGTTGGCAAGTTGCTTGTTGCCGTACGTCGCGCCCGGTTGCGGAAGACCGGTCGTCATGCCGTCGGTGAAACCCGCATCCCGCCAGTGCCCTTCCCAGTGCTTGCCGGTTTGCAAACATCGGTAACCTGCGTCGGCTAGCAATCGCGGCAGCGTTGGCACCTGGCGAATCAGATGCACCGCGGATTCGCGCGCCGATTCGTACCCGCGGCGATCCATCGTCCGGGTCAGCTTCGCGAACCCTGGCGGCGGATGGTTGAAATGGATCCCATGTTCGTGTGGGTACAAGCCGGTCAGTAACGTTGCCAAGGAAGGACGACAAACACTGGACGGAACGTAGCCCTGCGGAAATCGAGCGGACCGCCTGGCGAGCGCGTCCAGATTCGGCGTGCGCACCTGATCGTTGCCCATGAACCCGAAGTCATCGTATCCCTGATCGTCCGAAATGATGAACACCACGTTCGGACGTTCGGCGCAGGCAAACGATGCCAACCAGGGCAACAGCATCGCGATGAGAAGCCGCTTCGATGGGATCAACTTGATCGCTCGCACAAAGTCGCTCGCTCTTAGATCGTGGCTCGCTCGTGTCAGCCTGAAGTCGCCCGAGGGCACGCGCCGAGTCGATGAATCTGGCTGATCATCCCACCGGGACTTCACCGGAACGTTCGGCGCGGGCTTTCTGCAATTGATCGATCCACGGCCCGACGTAATGGCCGTTGTCGTGGAACGTCCGCCCGCTGACCAGGTTGCCGTCAACCACGCAGGGTTCGTTGACGAAGATCCCGCCGCAGACCTCCAAATCAAATCGGCATTTTTCGACCGTCGCCATCCGTCGGCCGCGGACGCAATCCGCATACGCCGGGATCTCCACACCGTGGCAGACGCTGGCAACCGGTTTGTTTTGGGCAAAGAAATGTTTGGTGACACGGACCAGGTCTTCGTCGTAACGAATGTACTCGGGCGCCCGACCGCCGCTGAACAGAATCCCGGCGTAATCCTGCGGATCGATTTCGGAGAACGCGACGTCGGCCTGCAAGGTGTACCCCTCCCATTCCTTGGTGATCGTCCAGCCGGGTTTCACCTCGTGCATCACCAACTGGTACAGACGCCGCTCCGGCGCCGCAACGACGGGCTGGAATCCGGCTTCAATCAGACGGTAGTACGGGTACATGGTGTCCAACGTTTCCGTCGCGTCACCGATCACAATCAGAACTTTTTCTTTACTCATCAACTTCACTGGGGATGGGGACAAATCGACGGTCGTTGGTATCAAAACAGATCACTTCACCCTCCCGCGCGTGGAGGTCGTGCAGCTTTCCTTCACCCTCCCTCCGGGAGGGTCGCGGAGGAGCCCCGCGACGACGCGGGGAGGGCTCGTCCGGGGTCGTTGTATTTCAGCGGATTCTTGAAGACACCCTCCCCAAAGGCTCGTGCCTCGCCTTTGACCCTCCCGGAGGGAGGGTGAATTTCAGAAAAGGAGGGAAAAGCAGCGAATGACATTTTACGGCTAAAACGTAACACGACATGCGTGGTTCATGTGACTCCTCCGTCGATCTCGTGAGGCATGCTATGCCTGCACCTTCCATCCGGACCCGATCATGACACACCGGGCGATCTAAGCAACTTCAAAACCGCTGCGCTGGTCGCGGCTTTGCATGGCAGCGGCTTGGGGATCATCCAAGATCTGCTCCGCCTGCGGGTCCCAACGAATCGTTCGCCCGGTCCGCATGGAGATGTTGGCCAGATGGCAGCTGGTCACGCTTCGATGCTGGCTCTCCAGGTCGGAGATCGGCTGTTTGCGAGTTTCGATGCAGTCGAAGAAATTGCCCATATGATTGGTAATCGCTTCGATCTTTCCCACGCGTTCGGGACGCTGCAGATTGTCAAAGTCGTAGAGCTGGAATGCTTCGCGGGGCAACGGATTTGATTCCAACTGGTCGACCGCGACACCGGCGACCGTGCCACGGTTGACGAACAGCCGCCCGCCGTCGCCTTCGAACAGGATCCCACTGCGTCCGGTGTCATTGATTTCCAACTCCACCCCGTTGGCGTATTTGAAGGTGGCCGAAAAATCGGTTGCCACGTTGTAGCCGTTCTCGACGTCGGGCAAATTGGCCTGCGAAGCGATTTCGACTGGGTAGCTGTCAATCGCCCACTGCGCGATGTCGACATGGTGCGCGCCCCAATCGGTGACTTTGCCGCCGCTGTACTCGTACCACCAACGAAAGGTGTAATGAGACCGTTCCGGGATGTACGGCACGTCCGGTGTTTGACCCTGCCAGAGATCCCAATTGAAGTGCGACGGCACCGGGGCGGTTTGGAAGGGGCCGCCGGTCGGATTCTTGCTGGTCGCGCAGGTGACCTTCCGCAGTTTGCCGATGCGGCCGCCGCGGACCATTTCCACCGCCAACCGGAAGCGATGGTCACTGCGTTGCCAGGTACCGACCTGGACCACCCGATCACTGCTGCCGACGACGTCGCGAAGCACCTTTCCTTCGTCAATGGTCAGCGTCAACGGCTTTTCGCAGTACACGTCTTTTCCGGCCCGGGTCGCATCGATCAGCATCTTGCTGTGCCAGTGATCCGGTGCACCGATCAAGACGACATCGACGTCCTTGCGGGCCAACAGATCCCGGTAATCTTCAAAGATCCGCGGTGTGCTACCGAAACTGGCCCGTGCCTGTTCCCGAACATGGCGATCGACGTCCGCCAGCGCGACGATGTCACCGTACTTCTCGGCCTCGCGAGTGATCACCGATCCCTGGTAGCGGAGACCGATGGTCGCCACGCCCAACCGTTCCACGCGGGCGGTTGGAACGGATTCAGCGGCGAGGCTGTCGTGCGGACGCAGTGCCATGGCGGCCGCCGCAACGGCGGAGACACCGACGGCGAGCTCGCGACGGTTGAGCGTGGTCGGGGAAGGATCCGGATTCGGGGCGGGCTGTTTCATCACATTCGCAGCGGAGTGGGGGGAGAAATGGAGGGACCCCCATCATCGTCCATCCGCGCGCCGCTTGCATCCGCGAAGCAAGCTCAATTGCCAGAATCTTCGTCGGAGGGACGCAATCGGAGCGGGACCCGCCGCGGCGCTCCGTCGCTGTCGGAGCGTTTCGTCCGACCCAGCAGGACCGACGGGACACGGTCGCGACTGCCCGCTCGGGACGCTTGAAGGCACGGCCGCGTGCGGCCGTGCCCGTTAAAAATCAGCCTCGTTGCAATTCAGGCCGGTTCGAAAACAGGCTCGTTGAAGGCACCGAATCAAGAATTGGTGACTTCGTCGCCCACTTCCGCATCCAATTCCGAAGCGTCGTCGATCATCGGCGCCTCATCGACCGGAGGTCCGAACCCGCCAGCGGCCATCACCTTTTGGCGGATTTCGTCGGACACGTCGGTGTTTTCGATCAGGAAGTTGCGAGCCTTCTCCTTGCCCTGCCCCAGGTAGGTTTCGCCGTATTTGAACCACGAACCGCTACGCGAAATCACCTTGTGCGTCGCGCCCAGATCCAGCAAGTCGCCTTCGTAGCTGATCCCGTTGCTGTGCATCATGTCGAACTCGGCGACGCGGAAAGGCGGCGCCACCTTGTTCTTGACGATCTTGGCTTTGACGCGTTGACCGACCTGCTCTTCGCCATCCTTGAGCGCCCCGATGCGTCGCACATCGATCCGGCAGGAGCTGTAAAACTTCAACGCCCGTCCGCCGGGAGTCGTTTCGGGACTGCCAAACATCACCCCGACTTTTTCGCGGATCTGGTTGATGAAAATCACCGCGCACTTGCTCTTGGCGATCGCACCGGTCAACTTCCGCATCGCCTGACTCATCAGTCGAGCCTGCAAACCGACGTGGCTGTCGCCGATCTCACCCTCCAGCTCTTTCTTGGGAACCAGGGCGGCGACGGAGTCGACGACGATCACGTCGACCGCGTTGCTCTTGACCAGCATCTCGCAGATCTGCATGGCCTCCTCACCGCTACCGGGTTGGCTGACCAGCAGCGTATCGAGCTCGACACCCAGTTTCTTGGCCCAACTGGGATCGAACGCATGCTCGGCGTCGATGATCGCCGCGATCCCGTCGGACTTTTGTGCTTCGGCGCAGACGTGCAACGCCAACGTCGTCTTACCGCTCGACTCCGGACCGTAAATCTCGATGATCCGGCCGCGAGGGATCCCCTGACCGCCGAGGGCCATGTCCAGCGACAGGCTGCCGGTGGAGATGCCGTCGATCGACAATTGAGTGGATGCCCCCAGCGGCATGATCGAACCTTCGCCAAACGATTTTTCGATCTGCTGCAACGTCGTCGCCAAACCGGGCTCGCGATCCAAAACCGCTTTCAAGTTCGGATCCACCTTGGGACCCTTGCCGGCTGCTTTCTTCTTTGCCATGTTCGCTTCCTTCTGAATTCATCAGAGTGGAAAATTGAAGACGCGTGGTCAATTCCACTCGTCCATCCGCACTGCCGGACCCCCCGGAGCGGTTTCGACGCACCGAAAACTTAACGCTCGGCCGTCGCTGTCACAACCAAACAGACCGGTGAAAGTCTGTCGGCAACACCAGGTTTTTACGCGGTCGCAGCGACACGTTTGGTCACCGCTTCGAATGTCCCGGTCCAGCGTTGGGGACAAACGCTCCGGTCGCGCCAAGGAACCCCCGTCCGAAGCCTCCCCGGCGGCACACCCACGACCCGCGCCGACTTGGCCGATCACCGCCGCTTTGCTAGCAATGACGACTTTGCTGGCAATCACCCTCAAGTTTGCCCCAACCGGTTTGCATGGCTGAACTGATCCACCCGTGATATCGTTGCGATCGGTCGATCGGTTTGGGCGTGTTTCAGGTGCCGGCGGAGGGCGTCTGGCACCCGATCAAAGTCCTCCGGCTTTCCCGCCACCCGCCGCTTAGGAAATACGAACGCTTGAGCGAACAAGAACTGACGGTCGAATCGATCCTGGGTGCCGGCGGTCGGATCGCGGCGCGAATGGATCAGTACGAACCGCGAGCGCAGCAGATGCGGATGGCGGCGGCGGTCGCCGACGCGCTGACCGAGGGCAAGCATCTGGTTGCCGAGGCGGGAACGGGCACCGGAAAGAGTTTTGCCTACCTGGTCCCGGCCGTCTTGCACGCCACCGGCGAACCGATCATCGAGAACGACGAGGGGCAGCTGCGACGCCCCCGCGTGCTGATCTCCACGCACACCATCAGCCTGCAAGAACAGCTGATCGCCAAGGACGTGCCCCTGCTGCGAAGCGTGATTCCCCGCGAATTCACCAGCGTGCTGGTCAAAGGACGCAGCAACTACCTTTCCAAGCGACGGCTGGACCGCACGCTGGGGAAGATGACGTCGCTGCTGGGTTCCGACCTGCAGTACCAGCAACTGCGACGGATCAAACGCTGGACCGACGACACGGCCGACGGAAGCCTGGCCACGATGCCGCTGCGGCCCGACCGCGAGGTGTGGGACGAAATCGTCAGCGATACAGGCAACTGCCTGCGGAAACGTTGCCCCCACTTCAAAGATTGCTTTTACTTTCGGGCCCGCCGCCGGGCAAACAATGCGCAACTGCTGATCGTCAATCACGCTTTGTTTTTCAGCGACTTGGCTCTGCGCAGCGAGGGTGTTTCGCTGCTGCCGGACTACGACGCGGTGATTCTGGATGAATGCCACACCGTCGAATCCGTCGCCGGAGATCACTTGGGTTTGCGGCTGACGAGCGGCCAATTCACGTTTCTGTTTGACCGTCTGTACAACGATCGAAATCAGCGTGGGCTGCTGGTCGACAAAGACCTGCAGGGGCTGCAAAAGGAGGTGGACCGGTTGCGGTTCGCCCACAGCGAGTTCTTTGCGGGCGTGTTGGATTGGTATCGGGATGATGCCCCTCGGAACGGCCGCGTCACGGCGCCGGGCCTGACGGAAAACACGCTCAGCAAGCCGATGCAGGAATTGGCCGGCAAGCTGTTCCAGCAATCCAAGGGGCAACGCGACGAATCGGATCGCATGGATTTTGAATCCGCTCACGACCGGTTGATGTTGCTGGCGACCGCCTTGGACCGGTGGCTGAAACAAGACGACGAGGATTCGGTTTACTGGGTGGAAACTCAACGAGCCCGCGGCGGAATGGATCGGGTTCAGCTGTCTTCGTCCCCGATCGACGTCGGCCAGGCCCTGCGGACCCAGTTGTTTCAGAACCGCAAGATCCGCAGCGTGGTGATGACCAGTGCCACGATCGCATCGGGAAACGATGACCAGTTCGCGTTCTTTCGATCGCGTGTCGGTCTGACCGGAGGAAGATCGGTGCGGGTCGGCAGCCCCTTCGATTATCGATCACAGTCCAAAATCATTGTCGTTCGCGACCTTCCGGATCCCTCGCGAGAGCGCGAGGCTTTTGAGCGGGCACTGCCGGAGCAAATCAAACGCTTCGTCGCCCAATCGCGCGGCCGCAGCTTTGTGCTGTTCACCAGCTATGGAACGCTGAAGCACTGCGCCGCGGCGCTCTCGCGCTGGTTGGCATCCGAAAACATTTCGCTGTACACCCAGGGCGGTGACCAGTCGCGGACGCAGATGGTGGACGCGTTCAAGAAAGACCCCGGGGTGCTGTTCGGTACCGACAGCTTTTGGCAGGGCGTCGATGTCCCCGGGGATGCCCTGTCCAATGTGATCATCACCAAGTTGCCGTTCGCCGTCCCCGACCATCCGCTGCTGGAGGCTCGACTGCAGGCGATCCGACGCAGCGGCGGCAATCCTTTCCAGGATTATCAATTGCCCGAAGCGGCGATCAAATTCCGACAGGGCGTCGGCCGGCTGATCCGCACCCGCAGCGATTCGGGCATGGTCGTCGTGCTCGACCCCCGCGTTTGCACCAAGCCGTACGGCAAGCTGTTTTTGGACTCGCTACCGGAGCAGCCGGTGCAGTTTGTCGACCGAGCCCGCGGGGCGCGGCCCTGAAAAAGGCCAATCGGCTAACGCAGACTCCTATCCAAGGAGGCCGAGCCGCCCCGTCCACGCTCGGGCGAGCGTGGCTACCCGGAAGCACGGTCCACGCTCGGGCGAGCGTGGCTACCCGGAAGCACGGTCCACGCTCGGGCGAGCGTGGCTACCCAGAAGCACGGTCCACGCTCGGGCGAGCATGGCTACCCAGAAGCCCCGTCCACGCTCTGGCGAGCGTGGCTACCTGGAAGCACGGTCCACGCTCTGGCGAGCGTGGCTACCTGGAAGCATCGTCCACGCTCTGGTGAGCGTGGCTACTTGGAGGTGCCGCGAGCGATGAAGAGAGATTGGCGGCGACCGTTGCGTTCATACTGGGCCGCCGGGAGCGCAAACAGATCCGGGCAAGCGGATTCAGCCCGCCATCGATTTGACGAGCTTGCTCAAGCGACTCTTGGAGCGTGCGGCCGCGTTGCGGTGGATCAAATTTTTCGTGGCAGCTTGATCCAGGCGTTTGGACGCCATCCGGAATTCGGTCTGAGCCTTTTCGTTGTCGCCCTCCGCGACCGCTTCACGGACGCGGCGGATTTGGGTTCGCATGCGGCTTCGCAGGGCTCGTCGGTGCAGACGTCGCTTTTCGTTTTGTCGGAGCCGCTTGGAGGCGCTGGCAGTATTTGGCATTGCTTTACGTTACGTGCTGGATTGCCGGAAAATGGATGGTTCGGGGGAAGGAAGGGGCCTCAGGGCACTTTCTGTCCGTTTTTATGGGCCGCGTAGTATGGCAATGCCCCGGCGGGCTGTCCAGAGTCAACTTCAAACGCGAAACTGGACGCATGAAACCCGTCGTATATCTGATCGGCGCCGGCCCCGGCGACCCTGGCCTGCTCACCCTCCGCGGGGCCGAACGGCTCGCGCGCAGCCAAGTCGTCCTGTATGACGGATTGAGCAACACCGAATTGCTGCGTCACGCCCCCTCGGCCGAACACATCAACGTCGGCAAGCACGGCCAGAGTCGAATTTGGAACCAGGCCGAGATCATCGAGGTGATGCTGGAGCATGCGCGTCAGGGCAAGGTGGTCGCCCGGCTGAAAGGGGGGGACCCGGCCGTTTTCGCCCGCACTGCCGAAGAAATCGACGCTTTGGTCGCCGCCGGCATCGATTTCGAAGTCGTTCCCGGGATCACTGCGGCCCTGGCCGCCGGTTCCTTCGCGGGGATCCCGATCACCCACCGCAAATTGGCATCGGCGGTGGCCCTGATCACCGGACGCGAAGAACCGGATAAACCAGAATCCGCCTTGGACTGGGAAGCGATCGCACGGTTCCCAGGCACGCTGGTGATCTACATGGGCGTGACGACCGCCCAAGCGTGGACCGACGCGTTGATCGCCGGCGGCAAAGATCCCTCGACGCCCGCGGCGCTGGTGCGTCGCTGCAGCCTGCCCGACCAGGTCACCGTGCATTGCCGCTTGGATCAAATCGCGTCGAAACTCACACCGGCCAGCGAATTCCGCCCGCCGGTGATCGCGATCATCGGCCCGGTCACCACGTTGTCGAACAGCATGGACTGGCTGCGACGTCGTCCGCTGTTCGGCAAAACCGTGCTCGTCACGCGGCCCGCCGGCCAGGGCGACACGCTGGCCCAGCAAATCTTGGACGCCGGCGGACAGCCCGTCATCGCTCCGGTCCTGCAAATCCAACCGCCCGCGGACGACGGGCCGTTGGATCGGGCCATCACCCGGCTGGACCAAACCGACGTGTTGATCTTCGTCAGCACCAACGGGGTGGATGCCTTCTTCCAGCGGCTGGATCGGTTGGGCCGCGATGCCAGGTCACTCGCCGGCGTGCACGTGGCCGTGGTCGGCCGGAAGACCGCCCGGCGGCTGGGTGAGTACGGGATCCGCGCCGACGTCGTGCCGGATGATTTTCGCGCCGGCTCGCTGGCCGATCAGTTGCAAGATCAGGTGGCCGGCAAGCGCGTCGTCATCATCCGGGCCTCCCGCGGCAGTGAGACCCTTCCCGAACGATTGTCTGCCGCCGGTGCCGACGTCCGGCAAGTCGTCGGCTATCAAAACGTCGACGTCTCGCAACCGGATCCGGTCGTTGCGGAAATGATGGCGGAAGGCAAAATCGACTGGGTCACGGTGACCAGCAGCGCAACGGCCCGTAACTTGGATCGATTGTACGGGGTGGCGCTTCGGCAGTGCCGCATTGCTGCGTTGTCTCCGGTCACGGCGGAGACGCTTCGCGAACTGGGGCTGACCGTCGATGCGGTCGCGGATCCCTACACCACCGAGTCACTGTTAGACGAGATCATCAAACAATCATGATTCCCAAACGCTACCAAAGAATGCACGACGAACATCCGGAGCTGATGCGTGCGTACGAATCCTTTGGCAAGGCGGCGAAAGAAGCCGGACCGCTGTCGGAGCGCGAAGCGGCCCTGGTGAAGTTAGCCATCTCACTGGGCGCGGGATTGGAAGGCGCCGCCCATTCGCACTGTCGCAAAGCCCTGGAAGCGGGCTGCACCGCGGACGATTTGCGGCACGTGGCCCTGATCTCCGCTCCCACCATCGGCTTTCCCACCATGATGCGGGCCAAATCCTGGGTGGAAGATGTGGTCGACGCCCCCGACGCGGATTGATGCCCGACCCAGCCACCGCAGACGACGACTTCCTGCGACACCACTCCCTGCTGGGCGTCGTGTTGTGCGGCGGACGCTCCACCCGCATGGGAACGGACAAGGCGGGACTGAAAACTGACGACGGCATCGCTTTTCTGGACTTGGCTTATCAGCGTCTGCAACAGGTCTGTGACCACGTTTGTCTGTCGGCCTCTGCGGATCGACAAACCGAGTATCCGCTGATCGCTGATCCGGCGGTGACGCATGGTCCGATCAGCGGATTGATCGCGACGCTGCGATACTGCCGTCGCGGCGGCTTTGACGGGTGCCTGGTCACGCCGGTCGACACGCCCCGCTTGAGCGTCGATGATTTGCGACGGCTGACCGACCAGTTCGATGCCTTGCGTTCTCGGATCACGTGCGCCGTTTCGCCGGATGACGGAGAGCGTCTGCAACCGCTGATCGCGGTTTATCCGACCCGCGCGCTCCCCCTGCTGGAACGCTGTGTGGCGGACCAAAAATATGGTCTGCAACGACTGTTGATGACGCAGCCAATCATTCGAGTGCCGCTGTCAGCGGCCGCTTGCCACAACGTGAACGAACCTTCGGACCTGTGACGGGTCGTGACCCCATGAGCCAATCCTTTACCGACCCTGATTCCGCGCTCCAAGCTCTGGCCGATCGGATCGCCACGGTGTCCGAAACGGTGCGGACCATCGATCCACTCGGGGCGATTCTTGCGCTGCCCGTGCGGGCCGACCGCGACAGCCCCGCCGCCGACGTGTCCGCGATGGACGGATACGCGATTCGGCTATCCGACCTGCGGTCCGACGTCTCGCTTCCCGTCACCGGGGAAAGCAGCGCCGGATCGCCACCGCCCGCATTGGCCCCGGGATCGGTCATCCGGATCTTCACCGGCGCGATCATTCCGGAAGGATGCGAAGCGGTGGTCAAACGCGAAGACACGCGAGAATCGGCCGATGCGATTCGCTTCACCGCCACCGCCCTGAAGGAGATCCAATTCGGATCCAACATCCGCCGTGCCGGCGAGAACGCGGCGGCCGGATCGGAAGTCTTACCGGCCGGCCAAGAGATCACCCCCGCCGCGGTCGCTTCTCTGGTCAACTTCGGCTGCGTCGAACCGATCGTCTATCGCCCGGCCAAAGTCGGAATCATCACGACCGGGGACGAAGTGGTCGACCCGAACACCGATCGCGTGCAACCCTGGCAACTTCGCAACAGCAACCGCGCCGCGATTCAGGCCCTGCTGACGCCGCCGCGGTTCGTGGAATTGACCCTGTTGCGACACGTTCACGACGACCGCGAAGGATTGAAAGACGCCATCAGCCAAGCCGTCGATACCTGCGACGCGGTGGTGTTGACCGGCGGCGTCTCCAAAGGTGATTACGACTACGTCCCGGAAATCGTCGCGGCCTCCGGTGGTGAAATCATCTTCCACGGTTTGCCGATCCGACCGGGCAAGCCGATCCTGGGTGCGACCACCGCCGGAGGCAAATTGATTTTGGGACTGCCGGGCAATCCCGTCAGCGCGACGATCAACGCGCACCGATTCTTGTGGCCTCTGGTCCGCCGGATCGCCGGACTGCACCGCTGGCGCCAGCCCCTGCCCCAGGTCACGCTGAGCGAAGCACCCCGGGCGTCTATTCCCCTGCACGCCATGTTGTTGGTTCGCATGTTGCCGGACGGAACGGCGGCGTTGGTTCCCAGCAAGGGATCCGGCGACCTGGTGGCATTGGGACAAAGCGATGGCTACGTCTGTGTCCCACCCGCAACGACGACCACCGGCCCTTGGCCGATCGCGTTTTGGTGATCCGGCACCGTCTCAACTCGGCTCAGCGGGGACGGAGCTCCATCACGCGGATCGGATGCTGCGGATCGTCTTCCAGTTGAATCTGATGTTCGGTGTATTCCCAAGGACGCTTCCCGATCCAGTCGCGAAACTCGTTGGCGATGATCCGATACGGGTCGCTCAGCAGTGCCACGCCATCGCTTTGCAAATGATCGAACAAGCATTGTTCCAGCTGAGGCCATAGCTGACGAAGGTACGTGACGTCGCTGCCAAGAATCACCGGAAAGGTCTGGTCCAGCCTGTCCAAACCGAACCGCAACCGCAGCACGCGGCAGCGGCCGGCGATCGGGTGGCTGCTCAAACGGACCAGATGCAGCGGATCCTCCACGCCATCGGTCAACGTGACCTTCGCCCCGCGGATCGCCGCGGCGATCCCAGCGTGGCCGGTCCCGCAACCCACTTCCAGCACCGATTGATTTTCCAGCGACAGCGTGTCCAGGAATCGGTCCAAACCGCGTGCGGCACGCCATGTCGCGGCCCAGAACGGATCAATCACGCCCGTTTCTCCGGCATCCTGACGCTCGCAGGCTTCAATCAGCATGGCATCGGGATCGGCGGCGACCGCAAGTTGCCAAGTGCGGTCGGCGATGGGAGTCGATTCCCATTTCCAATCCAACAAGCGGGAAGCGGTGGCCAACAAGGATTCCGGATAGTCGGACGCCGAATCCATGGATCCGGGGGAAGCGGTTGCGGCCGGATCGATGGGGGGCGGGGCTGAAGTCATAGCGCATGCGGGTGAGACGGCGGACCGAGGCAACCGAACGAGCCACGGCGAAATCAGAACGGGCAATCATCAACCGCCGGGCCAATCTTGTCCAGTTCGTTTGGCGTGCCCTGTCTCGTGCGGCCCTGTCTTATTCACCCTGGTTCCAAGGCTCCTGCCTTGGAACCCGCTGCCACTCAGGCTCCGCCTGTCTCCCTTTCAACCGCAACCCAGCCGGCACCAAGCAGTGCGTTAGGGCCGGAGCGAGACCGGTGTCATCGGGCTTGGATCTTGAAACGCAGGTCTTGGACCTTGCAGTCCGGCAGGTCCTGGTGCATGCGTTTCAAGATGGCTCGCTTTTGAAACGTCAGCTCCTGAATCGTGACCGAATCGGTAGCAAACACGGCGAGCACACCTTGATTGAGTTTTCCGACCGTGATCTGCTCTGAGAGGTCGCGTCCGACGACCGTGGAAATCACATTCCGAAACTCGTCGGTCGCCGCCACTTGAGCGTAACCGCGGCGGGACAGCAGTTGTCCCACCAGCGAACCGATCGACTGCACCTTTCGTCTGTCGCTGTCCACTGATCGATTCTCCCGGACGGGTTTACACTGGGCGGGGTCTGAAAACGATGGCGGAAATCGTCAGACGTTTGAAGTCCCGGAACCGACCCGGCCGAAGACACAATTCTGACAGATTTCGCGACGTCGATTTTGAGTTCGAAGACATTTTCCGATAAAGCCCCAAGGGTCCCGGGCACGGGACGGTGCGGCGGTTGCATGACCGGTTCCCACCGACGAATCGCCGGGTCCCCGCCTTTCGATTATCTCGCTGCGAAAAAATAAATGTCGTCCGATTCCCTGCCCCAACCGCTGCCGGTCGTCGGCTGGCGGGAATGGGTTTCCCTTCCCGACCTTGGCATTTCGCACATCAAGGCGAAAGTCGACACCGGTGCAAAATCGAGCAGTCTGCATGCTATCAATCCAGAGAATTTTCGCCGAGGCGGGACGGATTTCGTCCGATTTGAGGTGCACCCGCACCAACGATCCGACGAAAAACGAATCATGTGCGA
Source organism: Roseiconus nitratireducens (assembly GCF_008629675.1). Taxonomy (GTDB): domain Bacteria; phylum Planctomycetota; class Planctomycetia; order Pirellulales; family Pirellulaceae; genus Stieleria; species Stieleria nitratireducens. The sequence continues at coordinate 311,754 of NZ_VWOX01000011.1, forward strand.
AGCCCCTCTGTACGACATCCGAATGGTCCGCAGCAGCAGCGGTGAAGCGACCGAACGGTTTGTGATCCAGACGTCGGTTCGTTGGCGGAATGAAACATGGCTGGTCGAAGTCACATTGGCCGACCGGACCGAGATGGGATTCCGAATGCTACTCGGCCGCGAGGCACTGCGACGCCGCGTGCTGGTCGACAGCAGCCGATCCTTTTGTGGTGGCCGGCTGAAACGCAAAAAGAAACATTGACGGAAGAATCCAAACACCTCCAGCCGTCTAGAACTGAAACCTCTCACCAAACGACATCCAGTCCCCGATGAAACTCGCAATCCTCTCTCGATCGCCAAAATGCTACAGCACGCGCCGGCTGAAAGAAGCGGCGCAAAACCGCGGTCACACCGCGAAAGTGCTCGACACGATGCGATTCTCGATCGATCTGGCGAAGGGTGATCCGGATTTGTATTTCCGGTCCAAACGCCTCAGCCACTACGACGCCGTCATCCCCCGGATTGGCGCCTCGATCACTTACTTTGGCACCGCCGTAGTCCGGCAATTCGAACAGATGGACGTGTTCACCACCTGTTCCTCAGGCGGCATCGCCAATTCGCGCGACAAGCTGCGTTCGATGCAGATGCTCAGCCGTCACCAGATCGGCATCCCGCAAACCGTCTTCGTTCGTGACAAGACGGACGTGCTGCCGGCGATCGACCGTGTCGGCGGAACCCCGATCGTGATCAAATTGTTGGAAGGGACCCAAGGGGTCGGCGTGATCCTGGCCGAATCGGTGAAGACCGCCGAAGCGATCATCCAGACGCTTCAGAGCACGCGTCAGAACGTGCTGGTGCAGAAATTCGTGTCGGAATCTCGCGGCCGGGATGTCCGCGCTTTCGTGGTCGGCGATCGGGTGGTCGCCGCCATGCGACGCGTCGCCCAGGGTGATGAGTTCCGCAGCAACGTGCACCGTGGTGGCCGCACCGAACCGGTGGTCTTGGACGAAACGTACTGCGAAACCGCCGTCCGCGCGGCGCAGATCATGGGTCTCCGCGTTGCCGGCGTCGATCTGCTGGAAACCAACAGCGGTCCACAGGTTCTGGAAGTGAATTCGTCACCCGGGCTGGAGGGTATCGAAGGCTGCACACAATTGGACATCGCCGGGTCGATCGTCGATTACCTGGCCGCGCAGGTGGACTTCTCCGAGATCGACATTCGCCAGCGGCTGACGGTCAGTCGAGGCTACGGTGTCACCGAAATCCACGTCCCGGCGGCTTCCGACTTCGTCGGCAAAAGCATTGACGAGTCGGGTTTGCCCGAACAGGACATCAACGTGTTGACCCTGTATCGGGGCACCACCGTGATCCCCAACCCGCGTCTGAAACGTGTTTTGGAACCCGGTGACCGGCTGCTCTGTTTCGGCAAATTGGAGTCGATGCGGGGGATGATCCCCGACAAGACACGAAAGCGTCGTCGGCCAAAGCTGAAACAGCTCTCCACGGAAGTTCCCAGCACGCAATCCAGTTAGGTGCCGCTCGACCAAGCGATCGACGTGGACGGACGTCAGGAACTCGGATCGGCGGAAGCTCCGCTCGGCTGCACCGAATCAACGTCCTGGTCGTCGGGCGGATTTGATGTCGCCGGTTGCTCCGCGTCGTCGCCTTGCCAATAAGTCCTCATCGGCAACGACCGCGCGTCCAGCACCCGACATCCCGGTTTGAAATCCAAGACGAATGCATCCTCCGGCGGTTCGGTCTCAAAATCAAATCGGGTGATGAACGTCTCTTCGACCGTTGCCAATCGCCCGTCGCGATACCGTTTTCCGGTCTTTCCCAGCGGCCAATCGATCCCCGGCGCGACCGCGTGGAAGTCATGAAACAGTTCACGCGTGCCGCCATGACGAATCCCGCGGATGCGTTGATCGTATTTGCCAATGACGTATCGGCTGCCCGGAGGCGTCTTGTGAAAGACGAAACACTCTTCACCGTCGTGCATCAGCCAACCATCGGCGAAACAGTTTCGATCCTCGTCCAGGCGAAAGTCACTTTCAAATTGGATCGCGTGAGCTCGGACCCACCACGGGTTCAGCCCGCCGGGGCTGGGAAACGCCAACCCGCGAAAGGACACCGAGCTGGCTCGGTTGTGCAGCGCGTAGGTTTCCGACTGGCCGTTCCGATGCATGGTCCGAAACTCTTTGCCGTCAAAGACCACTCGCTCCGTGGCGGATTTCGCAAGAATGTCCACCGCAACGCGCGAACGATCAAACACGATGCGTGCTCGCCAATCGTGCGACGTCCCGTCGGCGACTGCCGAACGTAGTTTATTGACTTCGAATTCGATGATTCCGTGGGGCCGCGATTCGAACCAGTCTTTCGCATCCTGCAATCGATCAATCGCCGGCCGCATCACTTCGTCCGGCACCGCGGCTGGACGGATCGGTTCGAATTCGGGCGTCGCTCGTTCACGCGTCGCACGCTTCCAAACTGCCGAAACGATGAAGCAGCTGAGCGCGATCAAGGCAGCCCATCCCACCAACGTTCGTCGCCAACCGATTCGCCGGGCATTCGGCCCCGCCCTTTCGTCTTCGGTGTCCGTGGAATTTGCTTTCTGTAGGGCCATCGCGAAGAAAAATGGCAATCGGGCGTGTCAAACTTCAAGTTTGCGGAATCGACAACGAACCCTCATCCGTCAACCCGCCGGTTCACTTTATCAAACACGCTCTCGCGACGTCGCCGATACGTGTCATTGGCCGGTCTTTGACCACCGCACCGACAAAGCTAAGCTTTGCTCGGGTGCCCGCTTCACCCACCGCGTTTTCGATGACTCCAGCTGTGAGACTTCCATGTCCAATGCTTTCGAACCCCAGACGAATGAATTCGACGCACCCCGTCAGACATCCGGCTCCAATCGGGGCTGTCTTTGGGGCTGCCTGATCGTCGCCGGTCTGTTGATCAGCGTGGTCCTCTGCATGGTCATCGGTTCGTACTGGTTCTTGACCAATCAGATTGCCAAGTACACGTCCGATCAACCAGTTGAATTGCCGACGGTCCAGTACAGTGAAGAGGAATTGGCCACGCTGGAGGCTCGCGTGGAATCCTTCCGCCAAAAGCTGGAATCGGGCGAGACGCCGGAGCAGGATCTGGTGTTGACCGCCGAAGAAATCAACGCGCTGATCGGCAAGAACGAAGACCTTCGCGGTCGCGTCTACGTCAAAATCGAGAACGGGAAAGTCAAAGGGGACGTCAGCTTTCCTTTGGATAATTTTCCCGGCGGCAGCGGACGGTTTTTCAACGGCTCCGCCAGCTTCGATGTCTCGATGGAAAACGGGGTTTTGATCGTGACTGCTGATCAAGCCGAGGTGAACGGTGATCCCGTTCCGGAAGCCTTCATGGAAGGACTGCGACGGGAAAACCTTGCCCGGGACGTTTACAAAGATCCCAAAAACGCAAAGTTCATGCGGCAGTTCAAAGACATCCGAATCCAGGATGACAAGGTCATCCTGGAGGTGCGCCGCGACGGAGACGTGCAAACGCCCGCGGACGCTGACTCGGATGATCAGGAATCGTCAGCGGAAGAGGATGCCGCTGGTTCGGAGGAAACTTCGACAGAAGAAGCTGCGACACCGTCGGATGCGGATGAGACACCCACGACCGAGTGAGGGTTTAACCTTCAACGACCCTCCCGAAAAGATTTTCTGTCGCTTTGAATCACCCTCCCTCCGGGAGGGTCGCGGAGGAGCTTGCGACGACGCGGGGAGGGTTGTCCGGCCCGATTGATTTCAGTGGGTTCACGAACAAACCCTCCCCAAAGGCTCGTGCCTCGCCTTTGACCCTCCCGGA
>NZ_VWOX01000012.1 GCF_008629675.1 Roseiconus nitratireducens
AAAGGCGAGGCACGAGCCTTTGGGGAGGGTGTCTTCGTGAACCCGCTGAAATCAATCGTGCCGGACAGCCCTCCCCGCGTCGTCGCAAGCTCCTCCGCGACCCTCCCGGAGGGAGGGTGAAGCAAAGCTGCACGACCTCCTAGCGGGAGGGTGAAGTGACCAATCACGTCGTCGCTGGTCACAAATCCAAAATGAAAGAACCACTAGGTCGTTTGCTTCTTTGCTTCGACCATCCGCGCGAATTCGTCGCGGTAGGTTTGCTTGTCGCTGGGGAACAGCCGCTGGAACGTGTCCTGATCGGCAGCGCCGTGCTGGAACCGGCGTTTCTTGTAGACCGGCATCTCGACACCGGTCAGCTGTCGGATCCCGGCAGCAACGATCTGGCCTTTCAGCGAATACAGCTTTTCGTGATCCCAGTCGGTCAGCGCGACAAACGGAACCGCCTCGGCGATCTCGATCACATCGGGAACCGCGTAGGGGCTAAAGCCGATGAAACCGAACTGCGCCGCCGGTGCACTGGTGCGACTGTGTCCGCGACTTTGCCCTCCGCTGTAGACCAGGGAATGTTTGACGGCGTCGACGCCCCAACCCTCCTGGTACAACATCCGATTTCCCAGCACGCTGCGGATGGTCAGCTCCGGATTCTCCTCGATCGGATAATCTTTCAGGTTTTCGTCGCCGCCATCTCCGTCGATCAGGTACCGCCAATCGGGATAGCGATTCCGGATTTCCCGCAACAAGGCGTATCCCATCGTGGCCGACTGCACATCCAACGGTTTGTAATCTTCGATTGACGCGATGGCGTCTTGCCAGCGGATGTCTTTTTCGGCGACCTCGATCGGCTCGAGCAGCATTTCAAGATTGACGTCTTTCAGAAACGCTCGCGATTGCTGCACATCCTCCGGCTTACCCTCGACGGCCAGGCTGAACGCTTTGATTCGTGACGAGGATTCTCCGCGGCGTCGCAACAAATAATCCACCAGGATCAAGATCGAACCACTATCGACCCCACCGCTGAACATCACCCCGATTGGCTCGTCGGCGGGAATCTTGACCAGGAATTGATCGACGACTTCCGCCAATCGCTCGATGTACGCCGCACCGATCGCATTGACATCCGCGGGCAAGCGGTTGCGTTCGGGGGCGAAGTAACGGGTCAGACGCGGATTGGGATCCGGGCAACCGACCAATTGCAATTCCAGCAAGTAGTGGGCCGGGACCATGCGGGTGTAGGCGGGATGAAACTGGTCCGCCAAGCCCTCACGCTTCAATTGCTCCAAGATTTGATCCATCCGCTCGGCGACAACCAAGGCCGGGCCCTCGGCACGTTTCGCCAGGAAGTATCGCATCGGCCGACCGATGGAGCGCGCCATCCTGATGGTTTTGCCCGACTGCTCGCAAATCGCAAACTGGCCGCGAATCCGGCGGACCGCTTCGGCATCGCCGCTACGGACCGCCTGGCTCGCTTGCTCGGGTGACATGTTCAGCAGCACGTTCGCCGAAGGGTCCATCAAATTGACCACGCGGTCGATCAATTCGGGGGCCTGGCCCTGAAATTCGGTTCGTGAAGGCGTTTCAGAGGGCTTTGACATGAGTGGAATCGCGGGAGCGTGAAGGGCGCGGGACCTGCGACGAACAGTCTAACGAAGGAGAGGTCCGTTCGACCAGCCAGCCGGTGGTCGTTCGCAACGTCGCGACCAGCCAGCCGGCGGTCGTTCGCAACGTCGCTTCACCCTCCCTCCGGGAGGGTCGCGGAGGAGCTTGCGACAACGCGGGGAGGGCTGTCCAGCGCCTGTGATTTCAGCTGGTTCTCTAAGACACCCTCCCCAAAGGCTCGTGCCTCGCCTTTGACCCTCCCGGAGGGAGGGTGAATGTTAGAAGTAAGTCTGCTACGGACTCGCCGTGTCCGTCGGCTTGCGCCGACGGCAGCGGGCTGTCGTTGCTTCGCGACTGGGAGGGTGACCCGCCTGGTTCACTCAGGAATCTGGTTCACTCAGGAATGGCGCCCGGTGTCGCGTAATTGACCTCCGGCAAGGTGTCCGGCCGATTGATCACTTCGGCTTCCAAGATGCGATCCGGCGGCAACACGATTTCGTTTTTCTTTTTTTCTTTGTTGGGGTCGACCCGCCGAAATTCCGCGATGACATCCATGCCTTCGACCACGCGACCGAACACGGTTTGGTGATCGATCAAGGTCGGCAACGGAACAAACAGAATCGCGAACTGGGTCCCGGCGGAATTGGGGACGAAATCCGAGGTGCCGGGGATGGGCAATTTGGCCATCACCAGCGAGCCTCGCAGCGGCATCCGGACATCCTGCCCGCGGATCTCGTCGGCCAGGTATCGATCGGGCCGCGAAGAACCATCGCCAAGGGGGTCTCCGGTCAGAGCCAACAACCCATCGATGACTTGGAAGAAGTCCAGTCCGTCGTAAAAACCGCTTTCGACCAATTGAATGAAGTGCGAAACGGTTGACGGTGCCTGCTGGATGTAGAGTTCGACCACGAAGTCGCCGCGAGTGGTTTTGAAACGTACCCGCGGCAGATCGTCGGGATCTTTGGCAAGCAATTCCTGTTCGGTGTTGAACTGCTTCTCGATGATTTCGGCTTGGGCGATCAGTGCGCGATCGGTGTCCTCCAATTCATCGGGTTCCATCTTGTCGTAGATCTGTTTGGCATATTCGAAGTTGCCGGTCATCATCGCGGAGCGGGCGGCTGCCAAGGCGACATAACGCAAGCGGACGCCAACTTGCAACAAGCCGGCGGCGCCCTCCAACGTCGAAATTTCGTACTGGCCCAGCTTTTCACGATGATCGATCGTCGTGACGACATAGCGTGCGGCAACCGGGTGCGGCATGAATTGCAGCACCTTCATCGCCGCCTGGTAGGTTTCTTTGAACGCTTCGCGAGACTGATTGCGGGCCTCGCGGTAAACCTGCTTGTCGGTTTCGAGGCCGTTGACGAATTCGGTGTGCTTGCGCCGCATGGCCATCACCACGTCCGCCAACTCCGCGGCCGACTCTTCGAAAACGGCGACCGCGGCCAGTCCCTCTTCGCGGAGATCGTCCGGCGCCTTTTCTTTGAACTCCTCGATCACCGGCGTCGCATCGGGCGGCAACACCTCGGCCGTCATGTCATCGAACTTGCCAGATGTGGATCCCTCGGATTCAGCATTCTCGCCGGCGGCATCCACTTTTGAATCGCCGCGATCGGTTTCCTGCGTCGGTCGGGTGAAAGTAATCGACGGCACGTTCGACTCGGCCTGTTGCCCGGTTTCCGATCCCGCCCCCGATGTTTCCTGCTGAGCCTCCTGGGCTCGTGCCGATCGGTTTGGAACGGTGCCGGCGGCGATTGCCAGCAACAACAACGCGGAGGGGGCGACAAGCAAGCGAGAGTTCATCCGGACGCCGATGGTGGTGGTAACGAAGGAAAAACGAGACGTGGTCTCCGGCCGACCGCCCCCGACCCAGCAAAGCCGAAAGGGCCATGAGGCAGACCCAACGGGTTCCAAATCGAGCGAAACGGGTTCCGAGACGCGCCGAGTGGGCGGGGAAATCCCCACGGTCACCGAACGGGGTTCGTTACGCGGCGAACCCGATTTCGGTTTCGTCCCCTCGGCAGGACGGATCGCGAAATGCAAGACGCCCGGTATAATCTCGCAGATGAGCCGATCCAAAAAAATGCCCCGTTCACGGCGGCGGGGGGAAGACGCGGCCGAATTGCCAAGCAAACCCTCCAAGCCCACCAAATCTCGCCCGCAAAAGCTCCGTATCATCGGCGGATCGATGCGTGGCCGGACGGTCGTCTACCACGGCGGAACATTCACGCGGCCAATGAGGGACAGCGTCCGCGAGAATCTGTTCAATCTGGTCGGGATGGCCGTTCGCGGTGCCGTCGCCATCGACCTGTTTGCCGGCACCGGGGCACTCAGCTTCGAATCGCTCAGCCGTGGTGCCAGTCGCGCGATCGCGATCGAAAAGAGCCGGCACGCGGCCGGCTTTCTGAAATCCACCGCCGAAACCTTGGGTGTCACGAACCAGCTGACGGTGCTCAACGGCGACGCATTCCGGTTGGGAGCCGGCGTGTTGGGGCCCGCGTCCCCCAATGCACCGCTGGATGACACCCCGCGTCTGGTCCTGCTTTGCCCTCCGTATGCGATGTGGGACAGCATGAATGAGCAGTTGCGTGTTTTGATTCGTCTGGCCATGGAACACTCGCCGCCGGGAAGCCTGATTGTCGCTGAAACCGACAAGCACTTTGACGAATCCCGCCTGCCACCCGGCGACTGGGACCACCGCGTTTACGGCGGGACACGCTTGTCATTGATCGAGCCGTTGATTCAGTGCGGGTTGCGTTCCTGAGAAACGCGTTGCCTTATTCCGCTGGACAAAGATTCTGCTTTTCCATCCCGTCCACGCCAGTCGATGACCGATGGTCCCCACCGACGGATCTTCCGAACCTCCTGATTCTGAACACTCGGGTTCTGTACGCTCGGATTCCGGCCCCTCTGATGACGCATCGACGGCCGACGAAGCGGACGCAGGATTTCAGCACGCAGCGTCCAAGGTGAGGACCTTTCCGCAATCTCCCGGCGTGTACCTGATGAAAGACGCGGCCGGACGCGTGATCTACGTCGGCAAAGCCAAGAACCTTCGCAGCCGTGCCGGAAGCTATTTTTTGAAGGCGGCTGCTGAAGACGCGCGGACCGCCAGTTGGGTCCCGGAGATCGCTGACATCGATTACGTCGATTGTGAAAGTGAAGTCGACGCGTTGCTGATGGAATCGCGGCTGATCAAGGACATCCAGCCGAAACACAATCGCGACCTGAAGGACGACAAGACCTACCCCTACCTGATGATCACCACCCGCGAGGAGTTTCCGCGGGTGGAAGTGACGCGGGAGCCGAAGACCAAGGGCGTCAAGCTTTACGGCCCTTTCGCCAGCGCCGGCGCGCTCCGGGGCGCCATCCAGGTGCTGCAGCGGATTTTCAAGTTTCGGACCTGCACATTGGACATCAGCGAATCCGACGAGCGCTGGAATTGGTTTCGCCCCTGTTTGCTGGCCAGTATCAACCAGTGCACCGCCCCCTGCAACTTTCGAATCGGCAAAGAAGAGTACCGTCGCGACATCAAGCGTCTGCAAACCTTTCTGGAGGGCGGCAAACGAAAGCTGTTGAAGGAAATGCATGAGGAGATGATGGCCGCCAGCAAGAACCTGGATTTCGAACGGGCGGCGGTCCTGCGCGATGAGATTGAGATGCTCGAGCGGCTGGAGGAACGTGGCGAACTGGAAACTCACGAACAGCCGGAAGTGTTTTACATCGATCCCAAGAAGGGACTGACCGGGCTGCGAAAAGTGCTCAACCTGGCCGAAACCCCACGCGTCATCGAAGGCGTCGATATCGCGCACTTGGGAGGCGGAGAAACCGTGGCCAGTCTGGTCCAGTTCATCGACGGGTTGCCGTTCAAACCCGGCTACCGGCGTTTCCGTATCCAAGACGTCCAAGGGGTCGACGATTTCCGCAGCATTTACGAAGTCGTTTCGCGACGCTTTCGACGTTTAAGCGACGACGGCGACGCGTTCCCCGATGTGTTGCTGATCGACGGCGGCAAGGGCCAATTGAGCGCGGCGATGGCGGCGTTTCGCGACCAAGACATCACGCCCCCGACGGTCATCTCGCTGGCCAAACGCGACGAGGAGATCTTTCGTCCGGGGCAAACGGAACCGCTGCGATTGAGCAAGAGCTCCTACGCGTTGCGGCTGCTGCAATACGTGCGTGACGAATCGCACCGATTTGCCCAGCACTATCACCACATCCTGCGAAACAAGTCGACCTTCGACCGCTGAAAGCCGCAAACGGGCGACCGCTCCGCCGTCAGGAAGAAGCGGCCGCAGGAGGATCGAACAATCGCTCCGGATCGATCACGCTGTCATCGTGCTCGCACTTCGACCAATCGAATGTCGCGATCAAGTCCGCCGCGACTCGGGGGCGCTGGTCATCGATCAACCCCAGGCTGTGGGCGGCCCACGCGACGACCTGCTCCGGCCGGGTTCCGGCTGCGCGGTAGTGGCTTAGCCGTGTATCTCCGTGCCGTTTGGCTAATCGCCGCCCGTCCATCCCGCGGACCAGCGGCACATGCGCGTACCGCGGCGGCTCCCGGTCGAACTGTCGATACAAATCCAGTTGCCGGAACGTGCTGGGGACCAGATCGTTGCCGCGAACGACCTGAGTGATCGAATCCTGCAGATCATCAACGACGATCGCCAACTGGTAGGCCGGTTTTCCGTCTTTGTGCGTCAGGGGAAAATCTCCCAACTCCCGCGCCGGGTTGCACACCAGCGGTCCCAACACGTCGTCCTCAAATTCCATCGGCTGGTCCGAAACTCGGAACCGCCAACAAAACGGCTGCTCCGGAACCGCATCACCGACGTGCCAGCCGGCACAGGTCCCCGGATAGATCGGGCCTTCACCGCGAAACCGACTTTCGTGGGGCGCCGAAAGGGCTTCGGCAATGTCCTTTCGCGAACACGTGCAGGGATACACGCGGTCCTGATGGATCAGCGTTTCCAATGTCGCCTGGTATTGGCCCAATCGATCCGTTTGTCGAAACGGGCCCACGTCCCAGTCGATGCCCAGCCAGTTCAAGTCTTCGATCGCCTGGTCCACCGCCCACGCTTTGACCCGGGGCGAATCCAGATCGTCGATCCGCAACACCATCTGCCCACCCGCCTTGCGCAACGCCCAGTACGCCACCAAATGTGTCCGGGCATTGCCCAGATGCTGCGCCCCCGTGGGGGAAGGTGCGAGTCGTGCGCGGATCACGCGATGAGAATCTCCGCCGATGGTGGGCGTCGGAAGAAGAGGGTCAGCCGATCAGTTTTGAGCGGCCCGCATGTTGGCCATGCTCTCCCGCACCAAGGTTTCCACGCCAGGCGAATAGTCAAAGACTTCCACGCTGACCCAGCCGGAATATTGGATGTCGCGGAGGGCTTGGAAGATCGGAACAAAGTCGACGTCGCCCATCCCCGGCCCGCGTCGATTGGGATCATTGGCGTGAAAATGCATCATCGCATCGGCGTTGTCGCGAATGATCTGGTCGATCGGCGTGCCCTCATCGCTCATCGCTTTGACATCTAAGTGCAGTCCGACTTGGGGACTATCGATCCGTTGCATCAACGCTCGTCCCTCGGCGGCGGTATTCAGGAAATTCCCCTCCGCCCGGCCCAGCGGTTCCAGAGCCAGCCGGACGCCGTACTCTTCCAACGCCGGAACGGCACCTCGAACGCACTCCGCGGCGGCTTCCATGGCCTGCTCGGCCGACTGAGATTCGGGATAGTTTCGCTGGGCGGGTGAGCCCAGCACCATCACGTCGCCTCCCAGATCACGGCACAGCCGAGCCAATTCCGTCAAGTACTTGGTCGTGCGGTCTCGCGTGGCCTGGTCCAACGTGGTCAGGTGAAACCCTTCGGTCTTGGCCAGCAACCAGTGCAAGCCAATGATCTGCAGCCCATGATTCTCAACGACGCGGCGATAGTCGGCTCGGTCCGCGGCGGAATACTGATCCAAGTTGTCGGTCAACATGAAAGGCGCCACCTCCCAACCCGTGTACCCAACTTCACGGGCCAGTTGGAGCGCCTTTTCCAACGGCCAATCCCCGAACGTTTCGTTGCAAATCGCGTATTTCACAGCAGTCATGGGTCACAGGTTGCGGGTCGGAAGCGAAACCGACCAGAATAACAGCGCTGAACGTCCAGCAACATCCGCCCCTCCACTCGACGCAATCCGCTTGCCAGCGATTCAACCAACCGACAGCGGCCGATCCTCGTCAGGGCGACGCATCGGCCACGGCGACACGGTCCAACCGTCCCCGATCCGATCTGGCCCGCCCCGGGTTGTCCCCTCGGGCATGCCCTCTGGTAGCCGGTGGGCCTCTGGCAGTCGGTGCGCCCGAGCGGTTGGCTTGTTGCTGATCGCGACGCTGCTGACACCGTTGTTGATCGCATCACAGTTGCAGCCGAGCGATTCCGGGTTGGGGACCCATCAACGATTGGGACTGCCGCCGTGTTCGGTACGGATGCTGTTCGGGATCCGCTGCCCCAGTTGTGGCATGACGACGTCTTGGGCCCACGTGACTCGCGGAAACGTGATACAGGCGGCCCGATGCAACACCGGAGGAACGCTGTTGGCGGGCTACGCGATCGCGTCCATTGGGATCGCGGCCGGTCTGGTTTGGACCGGTCGCTGGCCGTCGCGGCAAGTCTTGCGAACCGCCGCGATCGTTTTGATCGGGATCGCGTCAGTGACTTTCGTCGATTGGTTGTACCGCTTGCTACGGGCCTGAGTCACGATCCCGCACCGATTGCATGACGCGGAACCGTCGCGTCGGGGCTAGCGGAGGGGCGTCGTCCGACGAAGCTGGAGTCCAACGAAGCTGGAGTCCAACGAAGCTGGAGTCCAACGAAGCTGGAGGTCGTCCGACTCATTCCTGGTCATACAGGGGCAGGTGCCGGTAGTAAACTTCCAGGCAATAGATCGACAGACAGGTCGAATAGAGACGCCCACCGATACTCCAGCGATCGCCCTGAGCCGCCCAACTGCCTCTCTCGCGCCCCTCCTTGATCTGCAGCGCCGGCAGCTTGACCTTCATGTCGTCATTCCACTTCTTCCAGGCGCTGCCACCGTAGTGGTGAAAGACCTGCGTCGCGTAGTACCAGTAGTAAACATTCTGGTCGCGGATATCGAAGGGTGCATCGGCGAGCAGCAAATTGATGCCGTCAGCGAGTGCGGGATGCTCGCGGGGCCAGCCCAGGTATTGGCGACACAACAGACCTTCGGCGGTCATCGCCACGGTGGCATCGGAACGTCCCGGCTGGTAGGAATAGCCGGCGCCGTTGTACACGCTGGCGGAATCGAGGTAATCGGAGATTCGACGGACTTTCGAATCGTTGACTTCCAAACCGGCCGACATCGCGCTCTGAATGGCCATCACGTACCAGCCGGTGACCGAGGTGTCGCCGGGTTCACCCGGCCGGTACCGCCATCCGCCTCCTGAAGATTGGGCCTTCATGGCGTAGTCGACCGCGGCTTGGGCGTAGGACCGTAGCCAGGAATCCTTGGTCATGCCGTACAGTTCGCAGAGCGCAATGGTCGCCTGCGCTTGGGCATAGGTGCGTTCATTGCCACGAGCCTCGGCGGCCATGAACCCGCCCCGGTCCTGCTGCAGGACCAAGTACTTCACGCCGGCTTCGACCTCTTCGCGGTACTGCCCTTCCAAATGCGTGTTTCCGTCGCCGGCGAACGCCAGAACGGCCATGGCGGTGGCGGCACAACGGTTCTCGGTGCGGGCGCCGCCGGAGTAGGGCCCGGTCAAATTCCAATACCCGCCACGTTGCTGCTGGCGTTTCAACCAGGCCAATCCCAACTCCACCGCTTCCTGCGTTTGGTCGGTGGCACCGTACATCGCCATCAGCGCCCGCCGCATCGCACCGGTCCGGCCGCTGAACATCGGCTTGGCGATCTCGATCGAATCTTGCCCGAACAACTCCGGTGCGACGATGGCCGAATCGGTCGGCTGGATGTCGTCGAAAACGTCGGGAATGTCGGTTTCGACCAGCTTCGTGTCATCGGAATCTTCCGGCGACTCGAGCGGATCGGAGACATCGGTCGAGAACAGGTCCAAATCCAACGGTTCTTCGGACGGTTCATCGCTGATCCCGAATTCCAGCACCAGCTTGGAGACGCGTTTGCCGGCCGGTGAACTGATCAGCGCCAGGATCAGCAACACGATCAAGTGGATGACCAGGCTGAGCAGCCAGGAAGGCGCCGAGCGCTGCACGGCCTCAATCGTATCCGGTTCATCGTCCGGAGCCCCGCTTGGGGCCGCCGTCGCTGCATCGCCGGACGAGGCGGTGGTCGCGGCGGAGGAAACCTCTGGCAGGTCCCCTCGCCAACGGTGGCGTGCGGACCCGATTCCGGTCCCGCCGGGCGACCGCTCCACGATCGGCCGTGGGGCAGGAGGCTGGGAGCGCGGTGGCGGCGGCGGCGGTAAGGGCGTGGAGCGTTTCTGAGGTTCTGGCTGGCTGCCGCCGGCCGCGGGACGTGTGGGACGACTGCCCCCGTCATGGTGCGGAGGTGGCGGCGTGGGCGGAACAGAACTCATGTCGGCCGATGGCACTGATGGTGCAGAAGAGGAATCGCCTGACGATAGGAACCCTGACGATTGAAACTGCGACACGGCGCTAAGCTCATCAAGAGGAGATCGCAGGACTTTGCCTGTGCGGGGGGCTGATTCAGTGTACCGCAGACAACCGTGGTATCGCAGGTGTGCTTGTTTCTGGCGGCGCCCCGACCCCGGACTCGCGAGATGGCGGAGTGGGCGGCTGCCCGTTCTTTTTTGGCCACGCGCCACGTTTTTTGGGCCACGTGCCAGGTTCAGCCGGTAGGACAAGGTCTCGCGAAGGGACACCCCAGCGAGAGGTTCTGCGAGGATTCAGGCCACCTTCGGTCGGATCGCCGTCGCGACCCGGGGCATCAGTATATGCGATCTGGCCAAGGCTGACAAAAAGTCTGATCCCAACGGCCAAGCTCCACCCAGCAATCGAGCCCCCGCAACAAACGAACCCCGAGCGTGCTGCCGATCGGGGGGCGCATAAAAAAACTGCACGTGAACAAAAAAGCGGGATGAGTTTCCGTTTCCGGAAGCCCACCCCGCTTCGCATGTCGCGTGCAGGTTTTGTGGACCCGGCGACTCGGCCGAAGCCGATCACCCGGTCGCGTCAACTAGCAACCGCAAGAGGGTGCGACTTCGCAACCGCAAGTCGGTGCCACGTCGCAGCCGCAGTCGGCATCGCAGCCGCTGTGGCATCCGCCCAGGCAACCGCCGAACAGCTTGTGCAGCAGTCCGCCGCCGCAAGCTTTCTTGCTTCCGCAACCGCAAGCGGGAGCGGGTTCGCAGCAACCGGCAGCCGGAGCTTCGCAGCAGCCGGCAGTGGGAGCTTCGCAGCAGGTCGGAGCCGGGCAGCAAACGGTGACCGGAACTTGCTTGCAGATCGTTCGCGGAACGCACTTGGTGACCGTGTACGGTTCGCAAACCTTACGGCACTTGGCGACCTTGACGGTCTTGGTGTAGCACTCGGTGCGGCACTTGTTGACACAAACGGTCTTGGTGCGGCACTCGGGGACCATCTTGCAAACCTTGTAGCTGCAGGTCTTGGTCTTGCATTCCGGAACCATCTTGCAAACCGTGTAGTTGCAGGTCTTGGTGCGGGGCTCGCAAACCATCTTGCAGACCTTGTAGGTGCAGGTCTTGGTCTTGCACTCGGGAACCATCTTGCAAGTGGTGTACTTGCAAACCTTTTGACGCTGTTCGCAAACCGTCTTGCAGACGGTGTACTCACAGGTCTTCGTGCGGCACTCGGGAACCATCTTGCAAACGGTGTAGTTGCAGGTCTTCGTGCGGCACTCGGGAACCATCTTGCAGACGGTGTAAGTGCAGGTCTTGGTCTTGCACTCGGGAACGCGACGGCAAACCGTGTAAGGAATCTCACGAACGCGGCACTCTTTGCGGTACCGGGTGCAGCAGATTTCCTTCTCTTCGCAGGTCGGGACCCAGACTTTCTTGCAGATCGTCTTGGGGCAACCTTGAACGCATTCGACGCGGCATTCGCCGGGCGTGTAGACGCAACGGCAGGTGCAAGGATCGTAAGTCCAGGTGCCGGGCTCACGAACCGTACGACGCATCATCGGACCGGGAACGGTCTCGGTGGTCGTTTCCCAGTGTCCACCTTTGACCGTGATGGTCTTGGTGTATTGCTCGGGAACCATCACCGTGTAATTCTCGGTGCGGACCTTTTCTTCTTTGACGGTGTTGTAGACCGTGTAGTTGATCGTACGAGTCTTTTCCTCGCGGACCGGAACCATCACGGTGTAGTTGATCGTCTTGCTGCGCGTTTCGTACACCGGCTTGTTGACGGTGTAGTTGATCGTGCGCGTCTTGGTTTCGTACACCGGCTTCTTGACGGTGTAATTGATCACCTTTTCATGCTGCTCGTAAACGGGCTTCATGACGGTGTAGTTGATCTCGCGGGTGCGAGTCTCGTACACGGGTTTTTGGACCGTGTAGTTGATTTCGCGAGTGCGAGTTTCGTAAACCGGCTTCATGACGGTGTAGTTGATCGTACGAGTCTTGGTTTCGTACGTCGGCACCATCACGGTGTAGCTGACTTCTTTTTGCTCGGTGTAGGGAACCACACGAGTCGCCTGGACTTCTTTGTCCTCGTAGTACGTCTCCATACGTGTGCGATAGCGGGTCTCTTCCACCTGCTCGTAAACCGTCTCGGTCACGTTACGCATGACGGTGTAGCTGCAGCCGTCACCGGCCGCCGGCGCTGCACCTTCGACCACGACTGCTTCCGCAGGCGCGCCGTCTTCAGCGACGACTTCTCCGCTGACAACTGAATCTCCGCATCCGCTACAGCCTTGGTAGCTGATTGCACCGCAATAAGCGGCGTCTGCGGATTGAGCCCCCGAGACGATCCCGATGATCGCCAAGGCGGGCAGTAACCACAGCCTTTTCATCTCTTCTTTCTCCAGGAAACAACTTGTGGGTTGCAAGGGACGCACTGGATGATGCGAGACCCATTGCTCACACCCTCCTGCACTAGTTCGTGCACGTGCACTGCGACGAAAGACCCCCCGTTTGAGATGACAGCGCCCCGAGTCTCCGCCCAGCGGGCGGCTCCCCCTTGTGCCAATCATTTCAACTCCATCTACCAGCACGGATGGTGGGAGGAAGATGGATCGGACACGCAAACTTTGCGCATCAACGAATCGGGTCTTTATGCAGTCAATTCATCGACTACGGAAAAGAGGCTGACCAAATAAAGAGGGCCATCCCGGCAAAATAAGCCGGCTGGGTCGTCCATGCGTGACGTCATTACAAGGCGTAGCGGTTGTAGCGTTCCTGTCGCCGTGGAACTGTGCGGCCGTGCAGCAGCCGGTGCAAATGAGCCTGCCAGAACCAGCCAGCACAGCCCCCGAGACGCTCCACACGCCGGCCCGTTGGCGGGACGCGTTTGGCGGAAGCCCGCCCCGTGCCGACCGTTCCCCGCTGGCCGCTCCTTGGCGAAGCCGGCTCGCAACGCGCATCCGGTTGCAACGAATTTGCCAAACCCCGGGCCTCCGCTCGGCAGCCCGTTCGCTGCGCCGCTTCACACCAGTTGCCAACCCGTCACGACGTCCCCTTCGCAGGCCGGCTACAATTCACGCATGTCAGGTTCGACCGAAAATAATGCCACGACCGATCAAGCCGCTTCCGGTTCAAGCGGCCTTCCCGGACGCCTGCCGCGCCCCGCCGTGGGACGGTTGAGTCTGTACTTTCGTGAACTGCACCGGCTTGCCGATCAAGGCGTCTCGCACGTCAACAGCAAAGAACTGGGCGCCTTGGTTGACGTGTCTCCGGCGGTCGTGCGGCGCGACCTGAGCAGTCTGGGGACGATCGGGCGGCGCGGCGTCGGATACGCCATCGACACCTTGATCGATCAGATCGGACTGGTCCTCGGCAGTGACGTCCAGTGGCAGGTGGTGTTGGTCGGTGTGGGATCGCTGGGCAACGCGTTGTTGCGGTATCGCGGATTTGAGCGGTTGGGCTTTCGGCTGACCGCCGCGTTCGACTTGGATCCCAGCAAGATCGGCAATCAGGTCGGCGGCGTTTCGGTTTGGGACGCCGCCACGATGGTCGGCAAGCTGGCCGAGCTTTCACCCGACCTGGCCATCCTGGCGGTACCCGCGGAACAGGCCACCGCCGTCGCCAGCGACTTGGTCGCCTCGGGGGTCAACGGAATCTTGAACTTTGCCCCCACCACCTTGCGTCTGCCGCGCAAGGTCGCGGTGGTCAACGTGGATCTGGCCAGCGAATTGCAACGCTTGGCATTCAGCGTCCAGAATCAGTGACAACGCCAGGAATGGGGGCCTCCAAGGCTCCGCGGGCCGCCAGCACACGCCCTCGCGCCCGCTCCGCATCAGCGGCCGTTGCGGTCAGATGCCCCATCTTGCGCCCCGGCTTGGCATCCGATTTCCCGTACAAGTGCAGGCTCACGGTGGGTGTCCGCAAAACACCGGTCCAGTCCGGTGCGTTGCCCTGGCGGTCCCACAGGTCGCCCAGCAAGTTTGCCATCGCTGCACCTCCGACGCGCAAATCGCAGTCACCGAGTGGCAACCCGCAAACGGCACGGACGTGTTGTTCGAACTGACTGGTCGGACACGCTTCGATGGTCAAATGTCCGCTGTTGTGCGGTCGCGGCGCGACCTCATTGATCATCAGTTCTTGTTCATTGATGACGAACAGTTCCACGCACAGCACACCGGTCAGGTCAATCGTTTCCGCCGCCCGCGTGGCAATCGCCAGCGCCTGTTCGGCCACTTCCGCCGACAGCGTCGAGGGGCAGAACGAAACATCCAGGATGTGATTGCTGTGGTCATTCTCAAACGGCGGAAAGCATCGCACCTCGCCGACGGCGCTGCGCGCGACCACCACGGAGACCTCACGATCAAATGGGATAAACTGCTCGGCAATCCACGCGGCGGAGGAATCCCACGGCACCTCGCGCGCCTGCGAGGCGTCCTCCAGTCGGTGTTGTCCTTTGCCGTCGTAGCCGCTGCGTGCCGTCTTCACGATCACTGGCCATCCCGCCGTTTCGGCAAATCGAATCACGTCTTCGGTCGAGGCCACGGCGGCGAACGGCGTCACGGGCAAACCGGCGTCACGAAAGGTTTGTTTCTCGATCAGTCGGTCCTGTGCCGTTGCCAGAACGCGGTGCGAGGGAAACGTGGGGCAAGACTCGCCGCACCGGCGAATCGTCTCGGCCGGAATGTTTTCGAATTCCAAGGTGATCACATCGCACTGCGATGCGAATTCGGACACCACCGACGCGTCGTCGAGCGATCCGACGAAGACCGATTCGACCACCTGAGCGGCAGGCTCGCGTTTCGACTTGGTCAACACCGCGACGCGGTATCCCATCGACATCGCCGCCAAAGCGAACATCCGTCCCAATTGTCCGCCGCCGACCATTCCGATGGTGGCACCGGGCAACACGGGTGACTTCAATCCGGTTGCTGACGTCTGCATCCCCATCACTCCAGTTCTGTGGCTTCCAGGACCTGCCGGGTCTGTTCGGCAATCAACTCTTGCACCGATCTGCGGATCTTGGCGTCCGAGAGCGCCAGGATGCGGGCGGCCAGCAAACCGGCATTCTTTGCTCCACTTGTTCCGATCGCCATCGTGGCCACCGGAATCCCGCCGGGCATTTGCACGATCGACAGCAACGAATCCAACCCGTTGAGCGCCCGCGACTGAACCGGAACGCCGATCACGGGCAAATGGGTCTCCGAGGCGACCATGCCCGGCAAGTGTGCCGCGCCGCCGGCACCGGCGATGATCACCTGCAGCCCTCGATCGGCTGCCGACTGGGCATAAGCGAACATCCGGCCGGGAGTCCGATGGGCGCTCACCACCGTTTTCTCGTGGGCGATCCCCAATCGCTCCAGCACCTCACAAGCGGGACTCATCGTCGGCCAATCGTTCTTGCTTCCCATGATCACGCCCACCAGGGCGTCGGTCGGCGGGAAAGTCTGTCCGTCGGATTCAGTGTCGGTCATCGTGCCGTAGCGGTGGATGCGTGAAAGGAGAAGGCCAGCGCGACCGGCCTGTTGTAGAAACTCCCGCCGCGATCCGGAAGCCAGGGCCCTCCGGCGTCCGGATTTTCCGCGTTTTGGCGATCGTGATTTTGCCGCCGTCTGGCGACGGCAGCCACGGAAGGATGAAAGTTCGCTCGCCGGCACGTCACTTACTGCCGTCTGGCGACGGCAGCTACGGAAGGACGTTTTTTTGACGTTCTAGACGCGGATTCGGCGGAACAGTCCCGTCAGGCCTGCAGCAAGTAAGCCAACGCGGACTGGTCCGTCAGATCATCCACGATATGGTCAGCCTTCTCACGCTCCAGTTCTTCCCGCGTCCCGGAGCCGGTGCAAACCGCCAGGCAGCGGGCGTCGATTGCCCGCGCGCAGCGCACGTCGTGGACGGTATCCCCGATCACGGTGAAACCTCCTCCGCCCCGGCGAATCAGGCGAGCAGCGGCACGGCGTGCCAGATCACAGCGTGAGGCGTCCAAGTCACCGCCGACGATCCACGAGAAGTACTCCAGCAAACCGAAACATTCCAGCTTCATCCGCGCCGTCTCGGGAAAGTTCCCGGTCATCACGGCCAGCCGGACTTGGGAGTGCTGCGACAATTCACGGATCAGGTCGAGCACGCCGGGCAATACGCCGCCCGGCGTACTCCGCACGGCCTGTCGGAATGCCGAAACATATCGGCGCCGCAACCGACCCTGATTCAGCGGGCTCGGATCGATCCCGGCGGTACGCAGAAACGCCGCGACCAACTCGCGATCGGTGCGGCCCCCAAACCGAATCCCTTGGTCATCCACTTCCGCCAATCCGAATTCCTCGCGCATCGCTTGGTGCAGGGCCGAACGCCCGGCTCGGCGGGTCAGCAGCAGCGTCCCATCGATGTCGAAAAACAGCGTTCGCCTTGCCACGGCCGAAGTGTCTCCAGGGGGGGCGGGTGTGGGGAAAGGATGGCCGGAAGCCCGAGCGCCCACGGACGCGGGTTCGAGTTGTCCGGCCGCCGGCTTGGCGGTTCACTCCGGCAGCCTTTTTATCGCCACTCCTTTGCAAAGTCCGACGCGGATGGCAGAAAATAGTGGTTTCATCGGAAATCTCCGCCAAAACTTCTCGGATCGCCGCCTGATGCTTCCCGAATCGACCGATCACGCTCGCCCCGATGCCGACGCTTCGCCCGGCGGTACCGCATCGTCGGATGATCCGTCCAACCCGTTCGCGGCGTCACGGCCCACCACGACGGCCGCGGCCCCACCGGCGCTGGACAAGAGCAACGATCGCGTCCGCGAAATGTTTCGTCAGATCGCTCCCCGCTACGACCTGATGAATCATCTGCTGTCGCTGAACATTGACAAACACTGGCGTCGTCAAGCCGTCCGGCGGATGCGTCTGGAACCGGGCCTGCCGGTGTTGGATGTGTGCACCGGGACCGGCGACCTGGCGATCGCGATGGCGCACCACAGCCCGTCGAACGTCGACGTCGTCGGCAGTGATTTTTGTCACGCCATGCTTGAAATCGCTCGCGACAAACGCGTCCCCGGCACCCCCTCCGAACCGATCCAATTCCTGGAAGCGGACTCCCAGCAACTGCCGTTTGAGGACGACGTTTTTCAGTGCGTGACGGTGGCATTCGGATTGCGCAACGTGGCGGATACCGATCGGGGGCTGCGAGAAATGACGCGGGTTTGCCGCGGCGGAGGTCAGGTGATGGTGCTGGAGTTTTCCAGACCCACGCTGTTCGGACTGCGGCACGGTTACAACTTTTACTTCACGCAGGTGCTTCCGCGGCTGGGCCAGTGGTTCGCCCGCAACAACAAAGCTGCCTACGAATACCTGCCCGAATCCGTCGGCCAATTCCCGGACGGCCAGGCCCTGGCGGACCGAATGGTCCAGGCCGGTTTGACGGATGTCCGGTTCACGCCGCTGACCTTTGGCGTGTGCACAATCTACGAAGGAACCAAACCTGGCTATGAAGGAATCAGGCCCGGCTACGAAGGAACCAAACCCGACGCAGGATCGGCGCGATGACGGCGTCCAACCGCAGCCCCGATTCCAAGCACTCTCCACCCGTGGTCGTTGGGATCACCGGTGCCAGCGGCGCGATGTACGCCATCCGGTTGCTCCAGTCCCTGTGCCAGGCGGACATCGACGTGCACGTCACCGTCAGCCCCAGCGGTGCGGCGGTGATCCGACAAGAGACCGGAATGGCGGTCAACTTGCAGGACTTGGACCTGCTCAAACTCGTCTCTTTCCTTCCCGATTGGTCCAGCGAACGACATCGGGCTTGGGTCGAACAGACAGATTGGCGTGCCGCGGTTCAGTCCCGGTTGCACTACCACCGCCACGACGATTTCCTGACGCCGATTGCCAGCGGATCGTTCCGCACCCGCGCGATGGTCGTCTGCCCGTGCAGCGGAAGCACGATGAGCGCGATCGCCCGCGCCGCAGCGAGCAACTTGATCAGTCGCGCCGCGGAGGTGCATTTGAAAGAGCATCGCAAATTGGTGATCGTCCCTCGCGAAACACCGGTCAGCGTGCTGCAACTGGAAAACATGCAACGCATTGCAGCCGCCGGAGGCGTGGTCCTGCCGGCGGCGCCCGGCTGGTATCACGGCGTCGACTCCTTGGATTCTCTGCTGGACTTTGTCGTCAGCCGGATTCTGGACCAGTTGGACGTCGAGAACCACTTGATTCGTCGGTGGAAGGAAGATCAATGAGTGATACCGATCAACGACCCATCGAAGCGATCGGATCGACTCGCCACGCCTCTGCGAAGCTGTCCGACTGGCTTGGACTAATCCGATTCAGCCACACCATCTTCGCGTTGCCGTTTGCCGCCCTGGCCGCGGCGATGGCCGTTGCCACACCACTGCCGTCCGGACCACTGCCGTCCGGTGAATTCGCCACCGCCGGCTTGCGGGAGCTGGTCGGCATCCTGTTGTGCATGGTCACTGCCCGGAGTGCTGCCATGGCCTTCAATCGGCTGGTCGACCATCGCATCGATGCCGCCAATCCGCGGACAAAGAATCGTCACCTGCCAGCGGGAATCCTGTCTCGGCGGGCCGTCGCCGCGTTCACGGTCGCCTGCTGTGTGGCGTTCATCGCGTCGACCGGGTTGTTTTGGCCGAACTGGGTTCCGCTGGCCGGGTCGGTCCCGGTGTTGTTGTTCCTGCTGGGCTACAGTCTGGCCAAGCGGTTCACGTCCGCCGCCCACCTGTGGCTGGGCGTGGCCTTGAGCCTGTCGCCGATTTGCACCTGGCTGGCGATCCGGGGGCCGGAGTCGCTGTTGGCGCCTGCGGATCTGCTGGCACCGCTGTTGCTGGCGGTCGCCGTCGCGGCCTGGGTCACCGGGTTCGATATCATCTACGCCTGCCAGGATGCCGAATTCGATGCGGGGGCCGGCTTACACAGCGTTCCGGGACGGTTTGGTGTCGCCCGGGCATTGCGAATCGCGGCCGGTTGCCACGCGTTGATGTTGTTGGTGCTGTTCGCGTTGCCGTGGTTGGCCCCGCAAGTCGGCTTTGGCTGGCTGTACGGGATTGCCCTGCTGGCGATCGCGGCACTCGTGGTTCGCCAGCACTCCTTGGTCCGCCCGGAAGATCTGGATCGCGTGGGCGAAGCTTTCTTCACGGCCAATGCGGCGATCAGCGTCACGCTGCTGATTGCCGGCGCTGCGGATTGCCTGTGGGTTTGACCGACCTTTTTGACGGCTGCCAGCCAGTGCTTTCTACCGGCCAGTGCTTTCTGCCGGCGGCCAGGCCATGGCAACCGGATCAACACCAGTCGCAATTCAACGTGATCTCACCACGTTCCCAGGCGACCAAAAACGGCGGCAAGCTGGGCAACAGGTCGCGAGCACCGCGCACCTCGTCACGGCTCATCCAGTGAACCTCGGCGACCTCGGCAGGATTCGCTTCGGGCGATTGACAGGCGTCCAGGTCAGCATACCACCAGGCCAGATTGGTGCCCCACGATGTGACGCTGCGGTAGCACAGTTCGAGTGGTTCGACTTCGATGGCCAGTTCTTCCTGCATTTCGCGGATCAGCGCCACCTCTTCGGATTCGCCCGACTCGATCGCGCCGCCCGGCAGACACAGTTTTCCCGGGGCGGTGACGGTCAGAGCACGACGAATGACCAACAGTTTCGCGTCGCGGAAAATAACCGCAACGACCCCCCGCTTGCGACGCGTTCTCGGCTTGGCATGACCGTGATTCATAACACCAGCTTGTAACCGACCGCGGTCGAATCGACAATCGAGATCTGAATCGGCTGGCAATTCCACCTTGTTTTCGACGGCGTGATCGTTGACGCACGAAAGTCTTTTTTTACCTTCTCAGGAAAACGCATCAAGCGACACGCGGGCGGCCTACGCCGAAGCGATCCGGATTTGTCGCCGCCTGCGGGACGCCGGACACATCGCGTACTTCGCCGGCGGGTGCGTCCGCGACGCGCTGCTGGGAAGAACCCCCAAAGATTTTGACGTCGCCACCGACGCCACGCCGGACCGGGTCCGTGAGGTCTTCGGTTTCCGCCGCACACTGGCCTTCGGAGCCTCGTTTGGCGTGATCGGAGTGCTTCCGGAGAAGCGACGTCAGAAGTCACCACGGTCGCCATCGGACGATGGGCCGCCGCCAACGCATTCGCCGCCGCCCGGACCGTCGCCCACCGAAGTCGCGACGTTTCGCAGCGACGGTGACTACAGCGATGGCCGCCGACCTGACCGGGTCCACTACGGGGACGCCCGTCACGACGCTCTCCGCCGTGACTTCACCATCAACGGATTGTTCTTTGACCCCGCCACCGAAGATGTCATCGACTTCGTCGGCGGACGGAGCGATCTCAATCGGCGAATCCTGCGCACCATCGGGGTACCGGCGGAGCGATTCGACGAAGACAAGCTGCGGATGCTGCGGGCGGTGCGGTTCGCCGCCACGCTGGAACTGACCCTGGACGACCAGACCCAACTGGAGATTGTCAAACGCGCCGCAGAAATTGCCTTGGTCAGCCCCGAGCGGGTCGGCGCGGAAATGCGTCGCGTCGTGGTCTCGCCGCATGCCACCAAGGGGCTCCGATTGCTGGCAGGCTGCGGCTTGGATCGACGGGTGATGCCCGCCCTGGATCGGGCCGACTTTTCCAAACTCCATGAAGTGCTCTCCCACCGTCCCTCGCTGCACTTCGAGTCCTCCTTGGCGTTGATCCTGCATTCGATCGCATCCGACGGTGACCGGCCCTGGGAGACACTGCTCAGCGACCTCGCTTCACGATGGCGACTGTCCAATGAAGAAATCCGTCGCGTCCGGACGGCTCTCCGGGATTGGAAGGTGGTTGCCGATTCGGAGCATTTACCCTGGTCGCGTGTCCAACCGGTACTGATCGACCGGGACGCGCATTTCACCCTGGACGTGGCCTCGGCAATTCAGGCCGCCAAGGGAGACTCGCTGCGCGGCGTCGCGCGGTCTCGGCAGGCGACCGAATGGCCCGCCGAGAAGTTGGCCCCACCGCCCCTGGTGACGGGCGACATGTTGCGTCAGGCCGGTTATCGCCCGGGTCCCCAGTTTCGCGAGTGGTTGCAGGCGGTTCGAGACCGACAACTGGACGGGAAACTGCAAGACGCCGAACAGGCGTTGGACTTCGTTCGTCAGCTAGCAAAGGCCACCTGAGACGCAAAGGAACCGGTTTTGCTCACCTCTGCCGACCACGGCAGGTCTGCCGGCCGAGGCAGGCCCATCGTTGGGTCCATGGAGTGACCTTCCGATCCATCGCGATCTGGGAGTACACTGACGCCGTCCACGGGACACGGAAAAAATTTGCTGACCGCCCTGCAGTGCAGCGAGAAGACCGCTGATCAACGGAGTTTGAGATGTTTCGGATGATTTTGGTGCTCGGCTGCGTCGGCGCAGCCGCTTTCATGGCTGGCTGGTTCACCGTTCAACGCGACGAGCGTGAGACGACCATCCGATTCAATCGCGAGGAAATTCGAGCCGACGCGGCGAAAGCCATCGAAAAGGGCCGGGAACTGCTAAACGAATCACAGAGCCAAGCGTACGTCCCCTCAGGCTACGGCGATCAGGTTGCACCGCAAAACGGTCCCTACCAAGTTCCCGAATCGCCGATGGAGTATCCGCCATCGTACGACGGTTCCTACAACGGGACGCCGCAATATGGTGCCCCCGGCGAACCACAACAAGCGACTCGGTCGCCAACTCCGTGGCAGCAATTGCCGGTCAACACGCGATCCTCGCAACAATACTAAGGATCGGTCGACGCTGGTCCTCCGCTGCGACGGCGGAAACTGCTTGGTGGATTGTTTCGCGATGGGAGCGTCTCATCCCGCGGGCGTCGGGCTCTGGTTACAATCGGGGTGTCCGTTTGATTCGGATCCGTCCGTTGCTGCCGATCCCGCCGCCGCGCACCAGAGACAACAGCCATCGTGAGTGCCGATCCGTTCCCCGATGATCCCGCCAACCCGTTCTCGGCATCCGCGTCGCAGCGACGTCAGGATCCGGCGATCAATCCTTACGCGCCGACCGCGGAGGTCTCCGAAAGCGAGGGCTTCGAGTCGGATGCCGACGCGTTTCGCCGGCGTTACCTCAATCACGAAGCCTCCATTCAGTCCGTCGGATCTTTGTACGTTCTCGGCGGCGCCCTCTTCACGCTGATGTTCGTCGTAGTCGCGGTATCGATGTTGGCTGCCGTGGTGAACGGCCAACTCGAAGGGGAAGCAATTGCGGTGCTGCTGATCTACGGCGCGCTCGGTGTGGTGCAACTCTACGCCGGGCTTGGGTTGCGCAAGTTTCGGACCGGAGCCCGGTCGATCGTGGCCATCTTCAGCGCCCTGGGCCTGCTCGCCTTTCCGTTCGGCACACTGATCAACGGCTACATCCTGTATCTGTTGCTGGGCCGAAAAGGCAACGTGGTCTTTTCGCCGGAGTACCAGGAGGTGCGAGAGCGGACGCCGCACATCAAGTACAAGACACCGGTGGTGGTCAAAATCTTTGTCGTTCTGCTGGTGCTGGTGGTCATCACCGGATTCCTGATGATGTTCCTGGGTGTCTAAGCATTTTCAGGAATCATCGCAGAGGAAAAGGGGACGGGGGTGAATAGCCGGCGGGAGGAAATGGGGACGGGGGTCAATAGCCGGAACGGCCCTTCGGGTGCTTCGCACTATTCACCCCCGTCCCCTTTTCCGGATCCTGGATTTCATCCGCTCATTCTCGTCGGGCGGAGGGAAACCCACGAGAATGAGCGGATGCCGCGATTGAAACGTGAACCGGAGTGCACGCCGAAAGGATGGAAAAGATCGGCCCGGTTCGTCTCACCGCCGCCCACAGGATGACAGCGCGGGCCTAGCGCTGCTCCGTGTCGCCGTGACCACCGTGATAGCGGGCGACCCGGGTGACGTCACTCCAACGGCTCGAAACCTGGTCCACGATACCCTGGCCCGCATCAACCCACTGCAACAGCGTGGCGGTGGCTTCGGCAAGCCGTCGTTGATCGACCGACGCCGCTTCCACGTCGTCCGGCAACCGCTCGGCAGCTTCCGCTCTCGCCAATAGTCGGGCCCCGGCGGCCGGCGCCACAGGTTCCGCTTCTTGTTGGGCGTCCTGCCGGGCAACCGGTCGGGCCACGGGCTGCACCACCGGTTGGGCGATTCTCTGCATCGCCGGAGCGGCAGCCGGCCAGACGGTCGCCACGCGGTCGGCGACGCCGGCTGCGATCCGTTCGCCACCCGATGCCAGACGGGCGACTTGCCGGCCGATTCGCGGTGCCCGGAAATCCTCGCCGATCTCCGCCAGTCGTTCGAGCGTCCGACCCGCGTGCCACGCCCATTCATCCAACAAGCAATCGGCGGAGCCTCGCCAGGCGTTTCCGTCCGTCGGCGGCAAGCTTTCCTTGGCAGCCACCTGCAGCGGCTCCTCGTCCACCGCGATCACCGCGCCCTCGGTTGGCAGCGAGCTCGCATCGTCGTCCCGCTCAACGGATTTGCTCAAGGGACTCCATGCGGACTGCCGCGACAGAACGATCGACCGCATGCAAAACGGCTGACCCGTCGGCGAGAACAAGCTGTCGGCCCAGCGCAAATCCTGGAAGGAGGATTCGTCGTCCTGCTGCGGCTGGTCAAACGTCGACGGAGCGGATTGAATGTCTCGCTCAGCCAAGTCGTAGGGCGAATACGCTTCCGGAATCGATGCGATGATCGCCGAGCCGCCCACCAGCGGACTGGACACCGACGCAGGATCCGACGGCTTCCCATCCAATAGTTTCACGGCATCCGGACGCGAATCAGCGTCGGCCGGTGTCGTCTCCACCAGTTCGAAGATCACGACCTGATCCGGCTGCGGTCCTTCCGGCTGCGTGCCAGCTTCCGAAGACGTTTCCGGCACAACATCAACATCCGATGAGTTGAGCGCCAGATCTGCTTCCGGTGTTGAAGCGTTGGGCAACGTGCCATCGAAGTCGACCAGCGGAACAAAGCCATCCACCGCGAACTCGCCTTGGCACACCTGTTCGCTAACGCCGTTGCCGAGTCCCGCTGGCACCGGTGCCGATGCCGGTGTGGTCGAAGTTTGCGCCGTCGGCCACTGAACCGTCGCAAGATCCGCCGGTGCCTGGTTCCTAGCCGAAGCGTATTCGGAAATCATCCGATGACTTTCCTGGAACCAGTCCTGAAAACGACGAATCTCTTCCACCGTGTGACTTCGCTCGGGGCCGACCATGGCAAACGGTTCGGTCCAGTGCCCAAACGGAAGCGGATTGCCAGCGGTAGCGGCGGCCGCGATGGCGGCGACGGTGGAATTGAAATGTCCGGACGTCCGGGTGGACCGCGTTGGTGGAGCAGCGAGCTTCGAATCGCCTGGGGCAGCTGGCGCATCGGTCGGCTCAGAGGCGAGCAACAAATCGTCTTCACCACCAGCGAGTTTTGCCTGGCGGTCCCGCTGGAGTTTGCCTTGATCCGGGGCCGTGGGATCGGAATCGCGCAGCGTCGCCAACCGGCCGATTGTGCCGGCCAACCAGGCGTCATAGTTGCAGGTGTCGATCGACAGCGTTTCCGAAACATCCACCGAGAAGAAGGCGATCGGAAGCGAGGCGTTGGCTTGGGGCCTGGGCTTGATCGGTTTGTCACCGGCGTCCGACGGAGGAAGCGGATCGACCCAACCGCAAAGGGGACCGCTGTCGTGCGTCTCGCCGGACAGTGCGAAGCGGGAATGCTCGAGGGCGACGGTTGAAGTCGCGGCCATCAGACAGAACAGTGCATATCGTCGAAGCCGTTTCCGGATCGTTTTGTTTATCGTCATCGTGACGTTGCTCCTTCCTGAAAGCATTCCTGGATCCGTCGTTTTTGACCGGGCGGCCGTTGCGACGCTTCACCCGCGTTTCGACGCCTTCATCCCCGAGTCGTGTGCCAACATACACGTTCCATCCTGCGGGGAAGTCGTCAAACGGCGCCGGTGAACGCCGGAGGTCGGGGCCTGCGATGTGGGGAATCCTTTCTCTTGGTACCTGGGTGGTTTTTTGGCGGGATGACAGCCCCGGGGGACTGACGGGTTGGGGAGAACGCAGAGCGTTCGTCGACGGCCGTGTCGGTTCGATCCCTATCGATGCTGCCTGCTTCAACGCTTTGCCCAGACACCGGTGGCGATGACGCCGTGGCGCGAGCCAAGCGTGATCGGTCACGTCCGCTGGGGACGGCCGCAAGCCTCGTTGATCAGGTGGAACCTTGACGGTCGACGTCCACCGAACGGCCAGGGAAGAAAAGACGTCGGTGGGACATGTTTTGCTATCGGAAAGTTTTCCGCCTGGGCTTTCCGGTCTGGCTGAGAAAAGAATCGGATTCAGGCGACGCCATCGGATTGTGAGGGTCATGCCAGCAGCCGCGTGGCGAGCCGTGTACGCCGCAGCCGGACAACATCAAAGGTCGTCTTTTTGGACATCCATTTCCTGCAACGGTGATTTGATGACCTATCAACCAGTAAGCCGTGTTGGCGGAATCAAGAATCACTGGGGGAAATCAATGTCGCGTCACTCGAAAGGAACACCATCTGTTGCAATCCGATTCGGCGGATTGTTGTTGCTCCTACTCTGCCCGCGATCATTCACACTGGCACAATCCGTCACGTTGATTGACCCGGGAAACGACAATCGGATTTCGTCGATCGAAGGTGTTTCGATCAACGGAACACACTATGACGCCACGTTTCATCACGGAGTCGCCTTCAACGACCTGCCCTCGCCGCAAATCACCTTTTCCGGTGCCAACGCGTTCGATTTTTCGAACGGCTACGCAGCCGCCGACGCCATCGCCACGGCCGTTGGGAGCCAAAGTGATGTTGCCGGACCAACAACCCGGGTACTGATCCCCACCGGGAATGTGTTGGGGTTGTTGATTCCCTCGGTCTCGATCGGCCCGGAGACCAATTACAGCCAGTGGTCCCCGGCCGACGCGAGTGCCACGGTGCTGTTCTCCGCAGCACCGGTGGGCCCGGACGTCGCTTGGCTGACGTTTTCCGAAGCCGCAGCGGTTCCTGAACCATCCACCTTTGTCGCGACAGGGATGCTATTCCTGGTTGGCGTTCTCTACCGCCGCCGATCGACACGGCATGCACGATCGGTTGGCAAAGCGTGATGACGCGCTCAGGGCGCCGCTGATCCGGTCGCGGATTGGGACACTCGATGGACAGCGCCACCGTCAATCAAAAACACCGTGATTTGCAGTGCAATAAGCGGCCAGGCGCTAACCGACGGTGGAAGGGAAAAAGCCCGCGGCTAGCGTTAAGCGGCTCACGCAAAGTGGCGCTGTCCAGCCAGGGCGGCTTCGAACTGGTCGCTCCACCGAGCCGAATGCCGTGTCGACGAACGACAGAAACGGAAAAACCCGCAAGGCGATGGCAATTTGTTTGTCCTGGGCTAACTGTAGCGTAGGGTTGCCAGAGCCTTTGAATCTGACGGAGTCCTACCGGCACCTCGGATTCCACGGGGCGTGACGAACGAAGGGTGCGCAAAGTCGCCGATCTCGATCGTCTTGAAACACGGGTGAGGATTGCTTGCGAAGGGGCATCGACGCTGTAGCGACCACCGGGCCGACCGGTGATCCGCGCCGGCGCAATCGGTGCATCCGCGTCGAACCAGTTCACAAAGTCTCGGTCAATCAGAACCGCGGTGACCGTTTGTGAACCCGGACCGCATTGCATAAAGCTGCCGATCCGTGTGTTGATCCTGCCACATCCACACGTCTTCCAGCCAGCATCGAAAGCAACCGCGATTCCATGTCGAAGTGTGTCCGTCGATCGATCCTGCTCTGCTGCGCCTTGACCGCGTGGTTGGCGTCCTCAGGCTATGGCCAAACGGTGACGCTGATCGCGCCTGGTTCGGACAACCGCATCGCGACGATCAACGGCATCACGATCAACGGGACGGTTTATGACGTCACCTTCAACCATGACATTCGGTACCGCGACCTTCCGGTTCCCAAGCTCAGCTTTCCCGGAACGTCGTCGACGGATTACGCGGCGGCCGTTCAAGCGGCGGAAACGATCGCATCGGTGGTCAGCGGGATTCCAGACGTCTCCGGCCCCACCACGTCGATTTTCATTGCCGCCGGCGAAGGCAACGGCAACCGTGTCCGCGCTGCCTACATCGATTCACAGCCCAACTACAGCGACTGGTCGCCAGCCGACGTCCTCACCGGCGAATTCAAGGGCAACAAATTGACCCCGTCCGATGTGGCCTGGCTCACATTCTCTCAGGTCGCCGTGGCGGTTCCCGAACCGTCCGGATTTGCGATGGCAGCCATTCTGGCCGTGATCGGTCTGACGCGCCGGCATCGACCGCGTTTGTCCAAGGCCGACCTGTTGTCGCGGAGCCCCCCCGACGCGCCTGCACGCTGCGCGTCACGAAATGGCAATCCGATTTGCGACGGCGCGGCACGGGGCCGTTCATCGTTCGACCGGTCCGCACCATGACCTCCGTTCGCCCCCTCAAAATCGCCGCTTCGCTGCATCCGATCGACCGACTGTACGTGGCGATCGTGGCGATGCAACTGCCGTTCGTGCTGGTGCACCTGCACAACCTGTGGACGTTTCGGTCCCACTACGAGTTCTTTCCGTTCGTGCTCTTGGCCGCCGGCGGTTTGATGGCGTCTCGTTGGCCTCAGACACTGCCCGAGCGCACCGCATCCTTGAACACGCTTTGTCGTGGAATGTTGATGACCGGATTGGCTCTGATGGCTGCCGCGGTCATCTTCGTTTCACCCTGGCTGGCGGCGGTTGCGTTCCTGATCAACCTGGGCGGATTGCTGATTCGCGTCCTCGGCCCGGCAGCACGTGATTTGCTCGGACCCTGGATGCTGTGCTGGTTGGTCATTCCACCGCCGTTGGGTCTGGATGGATGGATGATCGGTCAGATGCAATCGATGACCTCCACGTGCGTTTCCAGACTGCTGGAATGGGGTGGAATGCTGCACATTCGAGTCGGGAACACGTTCGAGTTGTCTGGCCACCGGCTATTCGTCGCGGAAGCCTGCAGTGGCATCCACAGCCAATTGGTTCTGATCACCGTCTGCCTGGTGCTGATGGTGTACCAACGCCGACGGATCCGAAGTGGAATCCTGATGGTCGTTGCAGCCAGTTTCTGGTCGTTGGCCGCCAACGTGACACGGATCATGATTGTTGTCCTGGCGGCAGCACATTTCGACATCGACATCTCGGAAGGCTGGGCACATGAATGCCTTGGGTTCCTGCTGATCGTTGCCGGATTTGCGATGCTTTTGAGCACCGATCATCTTTTCCGCGGAATCGCCGCCTTGCGGGAACCTCCGGACTATCAGATCCGTTTGGAAGAGACGTCCGACTTGATCCAGACAGTCTCACTGTGGAGACGTCAGGCAGCGGACTGGTGTTTCGGTTCGCGTGAAGCCTATCAAACCCACTGCATCGTCCCCCGCACTTCGGCGCAACACGATCGACGCTTCACCAACGTGGCACCGCCTCGTCCGCTGGTAGTCTTCACGTCACTGATCGCCATCCTGGCTTCCCTGCAAGTGGTGGTGTTGGCAAGCGGTCATGGACACACCCAACTGGTTCGACTGCTGTCCTGGTTGCCCGAAGACACCATGCCGCAGGAAGCAGGCCCCTGGAAACTGAAAGAGTACACCGAACAGCACCGCGACCGTCACTCCGATCAGGGTGAGTCCAGTCAGATCTGGCGATACGTTTCACAGTCAGCCGCCGCGCAGGTCTCCGTCGATTATCCCTTTTGTGGTTGGCACCAACTGACACGTTGCTACACGTCACGCGGTTGGTCGATTGTTTCCGAACAGATCCGATCATTTCCGCGGCCGGACGGAAACCCCGATGATCCGGCTCAATGCGTCGAGGTTCAGATGGTCGGGCCTTCGGGCCAATACGGGCTCCTGATCTACAGCTTGCTCGACCGTCACGGCGAAACCCTGGCGGGTGAAACGCACTATTGGCACAACCGTGTCGCCAACAGCCCGCTGATCGATGCGATGTCCGGATCGTCCACGTCGCCGCTGGACGAGAGCACCTTGCAGGTCCAGGTGCTGACCGTCAGCGAGGTTCCGCTGACCGATCGACAATCGAATCATTGCCGTGAGCTTTACGTCGCGGCTCATCACCGTACGCGCCACGCCCTCCTGAGCAGGATGTCCGATGTTGATCAATAGGATCGAGCGGTTGATTCGATACGTGCTGCGCGAACCGGGCTGGTTGCATCTGGCCGTCGGCCTCCCCGCGCTGCTCACGGCGATCGTCTGCGTCGCAGTATGGACGTTCAGCCAATCGCTGACGTCGTGGGACCTGTCAAAGCACTACTTTCGCGCGGCAATGCACGCGCACCGGCAAGGCGACATCGAATCTGCCGAGCGGTGGCTTCGCAAAGTCACCCACCTGAATGCCAATGACCCTGCGGCCCGATTTCGTTTGGCCAAGATCGCCATGCAAAAGGGCGAAACCATTCGCGCCCGACGATTGCTGGCCGAGCTGGCACCGCGCGATGCCATCGGATTCCCCCCTGCTCACTTGTTCGTTGCTTCCCAACTGCTGAAGTCCGCAGCGGCCGGAAGTGCGCAGACCGAGTCGGCAACACGCTGGCACCTGTCGGCCGCCCTGGCCAAGAATCCTTCGGATTTGCATGCCAGGCACATGCTTGCCGAATTCGAGCTGATGCACCGCAGCTTGCAGGACGCGATCGCCCACTATCGCGTTTTGGAACCGCGCGACCCCTCGGTCAATTTGCTGTTGGCCCAGTTGCACGTCGCGATCGGCAACCGGGCGCAAGCCGAGCTGGCCGCCGAACGGGGACTCCGGCGATTCTCCAAGCGGATCGCCGATGATCACACCGATGTTGCGGCAAAGATCGAATCGGCGCGGCTTTACGCGTTCTTGGAGATCTACGACGAAGCGACAAGGATCTTGAACAACGCCGCGGCGTTCCAACGAATTCCGCCGGACGACTTGAATCGTCTGCGACACGTATTGTCCGATATCTATTTCCAATGGAACCTGGCGTTACGCCACCACGGATCGGAAACGGATCCGGAGCGACTGCACCTCCTGAAACTTGCGGTGAAGTTGACCCCGGAAGATCACCGCCTGTACCAATCCCTGTTCGAAATCAAACGTTCGTCACAGGGGTTGTCGGAACCGGTGGACGAAGTCTTCCGGTCGTTGCTGACGCAATCCGCTGGAAACCAACCCACCGGGAAATCGATCGTCCACCTCAACCTGTCGATCGCGGCAGCCAACGAAGGCGACGCGACGCAGGAACGCCGACACCTTCGCGAAGCCTTGCGTGCCGACCCCAAGTCTTCGGTCGCCGCCAACAACCTGGCTTGGAACCTTGCCACCGCTCAACCGCCACGCTTGGACGAAGCGATGCAGTGGGTAGACCGGGCCATCGAATTGCAACCCCAACGGGACGACTATCGCGCAACCCGGGGCCGGATCCTGGCGCTATCGGGCCGCAAACAAGAAGCCATCGCCGAATTGGAACCGGTTTCCAGACGCCTTCCGGGTCGCGCGGACATCAGCCGCGTGTTGGCGGAACTGTACCGAGACTTGGGAGATGAATCGGCGGCCGGTGAACACACCGCCAGGGCTGCAGCGCAAAGCGATTTCGGCCGTCTGTAGCGGTCACGGTCTGCTTTCGGCGCATCTGCCACCCATCGCCGCGCCCCCAAGTTGGACAGCGTCTTTTTCAATCAAAAAAGCCGTGATTCGCAGTGCAATCAGCGGCAAGGCGTTGGCCGCCGGTCGATGCGATCAAGACCACAGCTGGGGCGCGACGCGGCACACGCGATCGGGCGCTATTCAGCAAGGTGACTCCCGCTGTCGGGAACTTTTCTTCGTCCCGCGACTGGCCTTTGCAGTGGACAATGCCTATCGTTGCAGTGCCGCCGAAATGAGCGGCTAAAGGAATCTGAGGCCACGGCAACGGCATCGTTGCTTTCCGCGTTTGGACACGCAGCGGTGGGCCACGCAGCAAAAAAATAGTTCGCTATTTATCGCTGCGCAATTCGACCAATCGATGCAAGTTGACCGTCAGCTGATAAGGCATGCCGGTCAGCGCATCTGGTGCGATTGCCCACCGAACGGTTTTTTGACCGGGCATCTTTTGTGACCTATATTCGCGTGGCCGCCTTTTCTGGGTGACCAACGCGGCCAGCGCGGCGGAAAGTTCGGGCACGAACTTCCTTCGCCCCTCCCCTCGCACTTCCTGAAGTCACCCAGTTGGATTCGATCGGTATGCATACATTCGCACGGGTCATTCTTCCGCCACCGGTCCCTTGCCACAATCGTGTGGCCCATCATTGCGGCGACGGCTCGCGCGTCACCGGTCCGGTGGGAGTTCGACTCCGATCGCCCCTGCAATGGGTGTTTGCCGCCGCCTTCGTCGTGCTGATGGGCGGCATGCCCGCAAGCGCGCAACAGACGCTGCAGATCGAAGAGACCGCTGCCACGCCGCTGGATCAACCGGATCCGTCGCAGGTGATCGCGACCGGCGCCGCGCTGGAACGCGACCGCCAATGGTCCGACGCGATTCGCCACTACGAGAAGGCTTGGCGTGCCTATCCGAATCACCGTGAGATTTATCAGCGGTTGATCATCAGCCGACTGCACTACGATGTGAACCGTCGCTACAACGACAAAAGTTTTGTCGCGTCGGCGCATCGTTTGAGCGCCTCACAGGCTTTGGATCTGTACACGGAGATCCTGGCGAATCTGGAAACGCACTATGTCGAACCGATCACCTGGTCTCGCGTGCTGTTGCACGGAACGGCTTCGCTGGAAGTCGCACTGACCGAAGACTCCTTCCTGCGAGATGCGCTGTCGGGTGTCGATGCCGATCGCGTGCGTCAGTTCCGAGAAACCATCCATCGACGCATCGCGGATCGCCCGTCCAACAATCGCTTTGACCTGCGAGCAACAGTCGCCTTCGTGGCCAACACCGCCAGCACCGAACTCGGTCTGAATTCCACGGCGGTCGTTTTGGAGTATGTCGGTGGAGCCGTTTCCACCTTGGACACCTACACCCGCCTGCTCTCCGGCGACCAATTGGACGAAATGTTCTCCAACATCGAAGGCAACTTCGTCGGGCTGGGCGTGGAACTGAAAACCGAAGAGGACGCGTTACGGATTCTGTCGGTAATCCCCGGCGGCCCCGCCGAGGAAGCCGGAATGTTGCCTGGGGAACGAATCATTCGCGTCGAACATAGCCAGACGCAACAGTCCGATCCGAACGTCGCGGCCGACCTGCTGCGTGGACCCGAACAGTCCTACGTTTCGCTGACCGTCGAAAACCTGCAGGGACAACGTCGCGACTTGAACGTCCAGCGGCGGCGCGTGGACGTTCCCTGCGTGGAGAACGTGCACCTGGTCGACTCGGTTTCACGCATCGGCTACCTGCGGCTGACGAACTTCCAGAAAACAACGACTCGCGACGTCGAGCGAGCGTTGTGGGACTTGCACCGCCAAGGCATGCGTGGCCTGATCCTGGACCTGCGGGGAAATCCCGGCGGACTGCTGTCGGCCGCTGTCGAAGTCGCCGACCGGTTCATGGGCCAGGGACGAATCGTCACCACCCGCGGCCGCAATTCTCGCGAGAACTTTGACTATGTCGCCCACCGTGCGAACACCTGGGACGTCCCGCTTGCCGTTCTGATCGATGGCGACAGCGCCAGTGCCAGCGAGATCTTCGCGGGCGCCATCGCCGACAGCGGTCGTGGTGTCCTGGTCGGCGAACGCAGCTACGGCAAAGGCAGCGTGCAGGGGATTTTTCGGATGCAGTCCGCAAAGTTCGGACTTTGTCTGACCACGGCCAAGTTCTATTCGCCCAGCGGCAAAGCGATCAGCCAAAACGGCGTCGACCCCGACTTGTTTGTGCAGTCGGAATACATCGCTGCACGGCCAAATGATCAGGGGCGTTTGACTCTGGACACGGAAGATTCCGTGCTGCAAAAGGCCGCCGATACGTTGGCCGCTCGCAACCAGATGATCAGCCAACGCGACTAAGAAGAAAACTTATCTGGAATCCGCGGTGGTCAACCCGCCGCCCAGTTAGCGACGCGATTGCACCGCAAGTCGCATCATGAACCCGATCGAACGCACCGCCTCGGCGAGCGACAACTTGCTGTGCCCATGTTCGCGTTCGACAAACGTGATCGGCAGCTCTGCCATCTTTCCGCCGCTGCGGTTGAACTTCACCAGCAACTCTTCCAACACCGCATAACCGGTGCATTGCAACGAATCCAGACCGATCCGTTGCAACGCCGCGGTGCGATAACATCGCATCGATCCGCTGCAATCCTTGACCGGCAGGCCCAAGACGCCGGTCGCGAATCGGTTGACAAATTTGCTCATCAATCGGCGTCGCAGCGGCCAGCCGACAATCTTTCCGCCGTCGACGTAGCGTGACCCAATCACGACATCCAGGGACGGATCCGCGATGGCCCGGTCCAGCAATTGCGGCAATTCCGACGGATCGTGGCTGAGATCCGCGTCCAAATTCAGAAACAACGGCAGGCCTCGATCAACCGCCTCCCGCATGGCTCGGACGATCGCACTTCCCAGCCCCCGCGCGTCGGTTCGAACGACCAGTTCCAAACGGTCGAATTCGGCCTGCAGACGGCGAACCACGTCGGCCGTTCCGTCGGGCGAGTTGTCGTCGACGACCAGCACGACGGCTTCCGGAAGTGCCTGGAAAAGCCGCCGAATCAGGTTCTCGATGTTGTCCGATTCCTGATAGGTGCAAATCCCGATCATCGCGATCGGGGACGACGGTTCGGGATCTTGGTGAACGTGCAAGGAAACTCAGGCAAGCGGGACAGCGGCGGGTGAAACGGAGATCCGGTTGGAAGGACGAATCAAAAACGCCTCCGTTGCCAAACGCAGGCCTTGCCGCATTTTCCACGCTCTGGCGGACGTGGCTACGCCCCTTTGAGCTCCACCCTCCGGGGAATCTCGCATCCACGCAGACTGCCGTCATCGGGCCACGTCGCCTACCCCGCGTTTTCAACGCTCCGGCGAGCGGGCAACGCCCCCTGGTGGATCGATCACACCCGGGCGGAGAATGAAAAAAACGCACCGCGGTGACGGTGCGTTTCTCGCAAAAGGATCTCATCGGTTCGCGTCAACTACGATCGGTGTCGCATCCGGGCCAGAATCTCTCGGTAGTCGACATCCAACTTCGGCGGATCGAGCGAGGATGCCGAATCGACGCGCAACGCCTCGTCGCTGCCCGACCGCGGTTGCTCACGCGGTTCCAGATCCAGGTCTTCGGTGATGAACAGCAGATCGCTGTCGTCGCGGCACGTGGATTCGGCAGCGGGTGAAGCTTCCGGTTCCGGTTCGTCGTACCAAATCACGGCCGGTACCTCACGAAGCGTTTCTTCGATCGACTCCGAGTCGGGTTCCACTGACTCCGCGATGTCGTCGGGATGCCCTTCTTCCAAAGGGAACTCTCCGTCGCTGAGCAGGAAATGATCCGCCATGTCGTGGCTGAGCCCGATGATTTCCGAGTGCAGCGCGGCTTCCAGGTCAAACACCGCTTCGGCAGCTGAATCGCAGGTGGCGTCGGTGTTGTCCCGCTCGGGTTGTCCATCGTCCGCTTTGGCCGCCCCACCGGCGGATGTCGCGGCGGCGAGTTCAATGCGTTCTTCGTATTCGAAGTCGCCAAACAACTCCAGCGGTGCGGGCGTCTTGATCGCCGGGGCCACCGACGGCGGTGATGTCACTTGCCGGTCATCAGTGGAAGTGTCAGCCAGGGTCAGCTCGGGCTCGGAATCGGCTTCCGTTTTCGTGGCGGTCGAGTCATCGGTCAATTCGCCGAATTCCACCGCCGGACTTTCGTGCATCAAATCAGGCTGGACGGTCATCGGGCCCGGCAGTTGTTGCAGCCGCGACCAAGCGTGATCGATGGTGTGCTCGTCAATCGTCGATTCATCCATTTCGGCCGCGCAATCAATTGCTTCGGTCATGATCTGGTTGATCAGACGGGGAACGCCGCTGGTCGCATGGAAAATAGCCGACATTGCCTGGCCGGTGATCGTTTCGTCCGCGTTGGAGCCGCAGGCTTCGATGGCTTGCCGGATGTAGGTGCGAGCTTCTTCGCCGTTCAAGGGGTGCAGGTAGCAGCGAGCGGAGATGCGTTGGACGAAAGGTTCCAGCGACGGGCTCGTCAGAGTCTCGTCAAGTTTCACGCCACCGGCCAACACGGCGCTGATGACGGGCTGGCCGTGTCGCATGATGTTGGTGACCCGGCGAATCGCTTCCAACACGTTTTCGCTCAATGATGCCGCTTCGTCGACGATCAGCAGGATGCCGCCCTGCTTTGCGTCCACGCGTTTGAGGTGATCGTCCAACATCAATTCCAGATTCTTGGCCTGATCGACGTCGACCGTGACGCCCAATCGATGCAGCAGCAGTCGCTGCAAGGCTGCTTCGTCGGCGATCGCGGTTTCGCCCACGACGACCACCTCGTGAGTCTCAGAGAACTGCTGGGCCAGCAAAGCGCACAGCAATGATTTTCCCGTTCCCGGCGGACCGATTACCACCGATATCGCCTCGCGCGCCAAAATGCTGCGAGCGATTCGACCGGCTGACTCCATCACCGGGCCGACGGCAACGTAGCGGTTGACCGAAGGAAATCCTGGAAACGGCGGCAACGTGTAGTCGTGCTGGGAGTTTGTCATCGTTCGGTCTTGTCCGAAGTTGGCGAGTTGGCTGGAGGGACAGTCGGCAGGACGTGCCGTCCCTGCAACCGGAATAATCGGCAAAATATCCCCGCCACGTGAAGTCGAATTTTTCGCCTCGGCGAGGTCCCCCGAATTTCTGCTTCAGAAAGTCGGCATCGGCCGCTTGGAAGAAGGCCACGGAAGCCGATGTCTGCGGCTTCCAAATCAGGCAATTGCTAGAGCCAAACGACGACCGACCCGATCATGGCCAGAACGATCATGCCGCCGAAGGTTCCCAGACGCACCAGGACCGACACCGTTTGTTCGCTGAGAGGGCGTTCGCGGCGAGTGGGACAAAGATTCATCCAGTGCATGTAACCACAGGCGCTGGCCAGTCCCAGCAGGAAGGCGATGTGATACGCCAGCTGAGGCCTGGCCGCGGGCGTGACCCTCTCAAAGACGATCGGCGCATGCGATTTCTTGGACGCGACGGTTCGCATCAACTGCTCTGCCGATGCCTTCACCGAAGACCAATAGTCGGCGTCCGAAGGACTGGGCACATCACTGACCGCATCGACCTCATCGGGATCGATCGGCTGCAGATCCGACGGGGATTCGGTTGCGAGGGCGTCCGGAGCATCCAGTTCGTAGGACGCCGTGGCGATCGAGTCGGATCGCGTCGTCGCGGTTGGACCATCGCCGCCGGCCGTCGGTGAGGCGTGTGGCCGCCGCTTTCCCTGGGCGTAGAATTCGGCCAACTCTTTTTGCCATTTGGCCGTCACATAGCCGGGATCGGACTCCAGGGAATTCCACTGGTCCAGTTTCTGGTGCAACTGCTTCAACTGCGGATCGTCAATCGCCAGACTGTAGGTGCGCCATTGCGGGCCGGAGGACTGAGGCGAAGAGATCTGGCAACGAACGATTTGGCGCGGTTTGGACTTGGGCCAACACGCCAGGGTCAGGACATAAACAGCCGCAAATGCGAGCAGCAAGTCGACAAGGGTGGACCGATCTTTCATTGCGGCGGGCTCCGGTTGGCGGTTCGAAGCGGAAAAGACGAATCGCCCTGCAATAGCAATTGGCAAGCAACGTTTAAAAAAAACATCGACCGCCCCGCCGAGGTTCGGCCAGCACTTTCGAGCAAGTTTGTTGGTTTGCAACGATCAAAGAGGTCTGTGATTTGTTTCGGATAAAAATCTGCGGAATTCGGCTGGAGAGCGACGTCGACGCGGTCGATCGATTAGGCGGCGATGCGATCGGGCTGAATTTTTTTTCCAAAAGTGTCCGGTACCTCGACCCACAACTGCCCGGCACCCGCGAGCTTTCCCAACACGCCGCCCAGCGGGGTTTGATGCGGGTGGGCGTGTTCGTGAACGAATCCCTGGCGGGAATCCGGTCGACCGTCCAGCAAGTCGGCCTGGACGCAGTGCAATTACACGGCGACGAATCACCGGATTTGGCAAAACAGCTGCGGCAGGCGGGTTACCAGGTGATCCGCGCGGTGAAATTGCCTCGCGGACCCTTCCCGATCGACCTCGCTCAGCAGCGCTGCCGACCCTGGCTCAGCGAGGGCTGCGGCTTGATCCTGGATGCCGATGCGGGGTCCGCCCACGGCGGCAGCGGCAAAACGCTCCACTGGCCCTCGGTCCGAGCCTGGGCCCAGGAATCCCCAGAGGTCGATTGGGCACTCGCTGGCGGGTTGCGTCCCGAGAACGTTGCCGAGGCCATGTCCGTCAGTGGTGCCCGGGCGGTGGATACGGCCAGCGGTGTGGAATGCCCTCGGGGGGTCAAGAACGCCGATCGGATCGCGGCCTTCGTCCGGGCGGCCACTGTGTAGCCACGTTCGCCAGAGCGTGGAGCTGTGGTAGCCACGCTCGCCAGAGCGTGGAAGTGTCGCCAAAACGTGGAGGCTGCCGTCGCACCGCCGTCTGGCGACGGTGGTTACATCGACATCGTGATCTTTGGGCAATCCGCTTCAAAGTGGCTGCGCCCGGCAACCGGGGGGGCAACCCGCTTCTGGTTTCAAGGCTTTCGCTTTCGAACCGCTTGCTCTGCCTGATTTCTTCTCCAGAATCGCTTTGACGGGATTTCCGCGAGGGGTCTCAGTTTTTGCTACTGCTCTCAGCAGCGACGACCTTCCCCGGCGTCGGCTGGCAGCGGGCGATCCAGCCAGACGCCCCGCCGGCGGGCGACAGCGGCATTTCGGCCACCGGTAGCCGTTTTCGTTCGCGTTCCTTAGCTCTTTTTGCCGGGACCCGGTGACCAAAAATGGGCTTTTCGTTAGACTGGGCCGCCCGGACGAGTTCAGATCTCGGCAAGTTGCCGGAGCTCGGTCCAGCCTGGTCGGCACCGCGACGGGTCCTCGAAGGACGCCGTCAGCGTGAGACCGGGCCATCTACGCGTTCGGGGGAGCGCGTGCCAGCGGGAGTCCCTGTGGTAGGTATGTAGCCCCTCATACGTGCGTGAATCATTTCAGCACAATCTGGAGTTGAACCTTGTCGCAAGTCGAAACCGCGCCCCAGCCCTACAAAGTCAAAGACATTTCCCTGGCCGAATACGGCCGCAAGGAAATCAATTTGGCCGAAACCGAAATGCCGGGCTTGATGGCACTTCGCAAAAAGTACGGCCCCGAAAAGCCGCTGGCCGGCGCTCGCATCGCGGGCTGCCTGCACATGACCATTCAAACAGCCGTCCTGATCGAGACCCTGAAGGAGCTCGGGGCCGAGGTCACATGGAGCAGCTGCAATATTTAC
The DNA here is from genome assembly GCF_008629675.1 of Roseiconus nitratireducens. Classification (GTDB taxonomy): domain Bacteria; phylum Planctomycetota; class Planctomycetia; order Pirellulales; family Pirellulaceae; genus Stieleria; species Stieleria nitratireducens. Next base: position 38,621 of record NZ_VWOX01000012.1, read on the forward strand.
AGCACCCAGGATCACGCCGCCGCAGCGATCGCGGCAGCCGGCATCCCGGTCTACGCCTGGAAGGGCATGTCCGAGGAAGAATTCGACTGGTGCATCGAGCAAACGTTGACATTCCCTTCCGGCAAGAAGCTGAACATGATCCTGGACGACGGTGGGGACCTGACCGCTATGGTCCACGATCGCTTCCCGGAACTGCTGGAAGACATCCACGGAATCAGCGAAGAAACGACCGCCGGGATTCACCGCCTGGAAGTACTCAATCGCAGCGGCCGCCTGCAGGTCCCCGCGATCAACGTCAACGACAGCGCCACCAAGAGCAAGTTTGACAACTTGTACGGTTGTCGCGAGTCGCTGGCCGATGGCGTCAAGCGGGCCACCGACGTGATGCTCGCTGGCAAGGTTGCCGTGGTCTGTGGCTACGGCGACGTCGGCAAAGGCTGTGCGCACAGCCTGCAACGCTACGGCTGCCGCGTTCTGGTCACCGAAATCGACCCCATCAACGCGCTGCAAGCCGCCATGGAAGGCTTTGAAGTGACCACGATGGAAGAGGCTTGCAAGGAAGGGCGTCTGTTCGTGACCACCACCGGGAACAAGGACATCATCCTGGGTGAGCACATGAAGGAGATGCCGGAGGATGCCATCCTTTGCAACATCGGGCACTTCGATACCGAAATCGACGTCGCCTGGTTGGAAAACGAAGTCGAACAGGGGCGAGCCACCAAGGACGAGATCAAACCGGCCGACATCGGTGCCGTTGATCGCTACACCTTCAGCGATTCCGGCCGCAGCGTGATCATTTTGGCCAAGGGCCGTCTGGTCAATCTGGGATGCGCCACCGGCCACCCGAGCTTCGTGATGAGCACCTCGTTCACCAACCAGGTCCTGGCGCAAATGGAACTGTGGCAGAACCGCGATTCCGACAAGTACGGCGTCAAGGTCTACATGCTGCCCAAACGACTGGACGAAGAGGTTGCTCGATTGCACCTGAGCCAGCTGGGTGTCAAGCTGACCAAGCTGTCAGCGGAGCAGGCCGAGTACCTGGGTGTTCCGGTCGAAGGTCCCTTTAAGCCGGATCATTACCGGTACTGAGCCGCGTCGCCACGACACGTCGCAACCTGGAAAACGCCGGATGGTCATGGACGATCCGGCGTTTCTTTTTTACCCGAACCTTTCTTGGTTTCGGTTCGCTTGTTCCGGCCAGCGTGGCTGCCGCAAAACGTCGACCGGGTCCTCCCGCCGATCCCACCGGGCGGCTGCCGGGGCTACGCGTCGTTCGGGCGATTCGCTACGATTTCGCACTCAATCGATTTCTGAGACTTTCCCCACACCCACCACCTTTCTGATGCCTCAGATTGCTCCGTTCGCTGCCCTGCGTTATTCGCTCGATCACGTCAGTTCGATCTCGGATGTCATCGCGCCGCCCTACGATGTCATTGATCCGAAGCTGCAGGACCAGCTGTACCAAAAGCACCCGGCCAACGTGATCCGCATCATCCTGAACCGCTCCGAACCCGGCGATAGCGGCGATGAAAAGTACGAACGGGCCGCGAAGTTCGTCCAACAATGGGTCGATGAAGGCGTGCTGGAGCGTGAGGACAAACCGGCCTACTACGTCTACCATCAGCAATTCGAAGCCGACGGCAAGACCTTCAATCGCCGCGGATTCATGGCCCGCGTCCGGATTCAACCTTTCGGCGAGGGCAATGTCTACCCGCACGAAGAGACGCACCCCAAGGCAAAGGTCGACCGCCTGAAGTTGACCAAAGCGACCGGGCAGAACAACAGCCAGATCTTTGGCCTGTACCCGGATCCGGAAAACGAGATCATCGAATTGCTGGACGCCGCGACCGAGGGCGTCACACCGATCGAATGCACCGACCACCTGGGCGTCCGTCACACCCTGTGGCCGGTCAAGGATGAGGCCGTGGCGGCGAAAGTCAGCCAGTTGATGGCCGACAAACCGATGTTCGTCGCCGATGGGCACCACCGCTACGAAACCGCCTGCAATTACAAGCAGCATGTGATCGAAACCGAAGGTGCGATCGACGAGGATCATCCGGCCAATTTCGTGATGACCATGCTGGTGGGGATGAGTGATCCCGGGATGATCGTGTTACCGACTCACCGTTTGCTCCGCGGAACCCGCAGCTTCTCCTCCGACGAGATCGTGGCCGCCTTGGGAGACGCGTTCGAGTGCCAGAAGCTGGCGCCCGGCGTTGAATCCGCCGAGACGGCATGGGGCAAGATGGAAGCGGCCGACGAACAGGGGCTGATCGCGATCTTTGGCGTCAAGGACCAGACCTGGGTATTGGCCAAAGCAACCGACCAAGCCGCTCAGCGGATGAAGGAATTGGCACCGTCGCAAAGCGACGATTGGCGGGCGTTGGGCGTCAGCCTGCTGCATCGCCTGGTCATCGATGATCTGCTCGGTTGCGCCGGGCACCCCAAGCCGACCTACGTGCACGAGGTGTCCGAAACCATCGAAGGACTTCAAGGCAAAGGCAGCCAGGCGGAAAGCGAAGGCGACGAACCCTACACGCTGGCCGCGCTCGTGATGCCGGCCAAACTGGAGCACGTCGAGGCGATCAGCTTGCACAAAGAACGCATGCCGGCCAAGAGCACCTATTTCTATCCAAAACTGCTGAGCGGCTTGACCTTCAACCCGTTGAAGTGATCCCGGCTTGCAGTGCCGAACCAGATTCTCGTTCCCGGGCTGCCGCCCGGGAACGCACTGAACGCTGGCTCCGCCAGCCCCTGCCACCGCTGACAGGCGGAGCCTGTTCTTGCAGCAGGTTCCAAGGCGGGAGCCTTGGAACCAAGGTAGAATTCTCTCGTTCCCGGGCTCCCGCCCGGGAACGCACTGAACGCTGGCTCCGCCAGCCCCTGCCACCGCTGACAGGCGGAGCCTGTTCTTGCAGCAGGTTCCAAGGCGGGAGCCTTGGAACCAAGGTAGAACTCTCTCGTTCCCGGGCTCCCGCCCGGGAACGCACTGAACGCTGGCTCCGCCAGCCCCTGCCACCGCTGACAGGCCGAGCCTGTCTCGCAGCCGGTTCCAAGGCGGGAGCCTTGGAACCAGGGTAGAACTCTCACTCGTTCCTGGGCTCCCGCCCGGGAACGCGCTGCACGCTGGCTCCGCCAGCCCCTGGCGTCGCGGACAGGCCGAGCCTGTCTCGCAGCCGGTTCCAAGGCGGGAGCCTTGGAACCAGGGTAGAACTCTCACTCGTTCCCGGGCTCCCGCCCGGGAACGCGCTGCACGCTGGCTCCGCCAGCTCCCGACACCGCCGGCTGCGCTCGCTGCTGCAACCGGGTCAACCCCAGTTTCTTGTGAAACCGATCTTGTTTCACCAGACGTACTTTGCCTAGTTTCCCGCGAAACAAACAACACTCGTTCGCGGAGAAGCAAGGCGGTGGGACGGATCCTGTGCGTGGTCAACCAGAAAGGCGGAGTCGGGAAGACGACGACGGCGGTCAACCTGGCGGCAGCCCTGGCGATTGCCGACCAGTCCTGCCTGCTTGTCGACATGGATCCCCAGTGCAACGCGACCAGTTCGATGGGCCATGAACCGACCGTCGGGCACGCGCTGGTCAGCGATGCCGCGCTCAGCGAAGCCATTGTCGACACCAAACAGCCCAAGCTGGCGCTGCTGCCGGGCAGCCGAACCTTCCAGGACATCGACCTGCTGGCGACCTCGGACGACCAGCAGGCCAACCGCGTGCGGAAGCATTTGGACAGCGTCTTTGACCGCTACGATTACGTGCTGATCGATTGTCCGCCCAGCGTCGGCGAGCTGACGCAAACGGCCTTGACCGCCAGCACGGAAGTGTTGATGCCCATTCAGTGCGAGTACTTCGCGATGGAAGGGCTGACCCAGCTGATCAAAACGATCAAGAAAGTCATCGTTGCCACCGATGGCCGACTGACCTTTGGCGGGATCCTGCTGACCATGTACGATCCCACGCTTGAACTGACCCGTGAGGTCGACGCGGAAGTCCGCGAGTTCTTCGGCGACATCGTGTTCGAATCCGTCGTGCCCCGCGACGTCTCGCTCAGCGAGGCGCCCAGCCACGGCGAAAATGTTTTCCAATATGCTCCGCGATCGCGCGGTGCTTTCGCATATACGCAGTTGTGCATGGAGGTGCTACAGCGTGACTAGTTCATCTGCTTCGGCGAAGGATCGTCGGTTGGGAAAAGGCTTGGCAGCGTTGCTCGGAAGTCCGTTGGACGAGGACGGCAATCCGCTGCAATCGCCCGCAGGTGGCAACGGGGAAAACGGCCCCGCCAACGCCTCCGGCGTCCAGACGCTGGAACTGCCGGTCGACCAGATCGAGAACAACCCGTTTCAGCCACGTCGCGAATTCAATCCCGACGAAATCGCCTCGCTGGCGGAAAGCCTGAAGAACCACCAGCAACTGCAACCGGTTCTGGTTCGGATCGTCGACGGCCGCTACCAGCTGATCAGTGGCGAACGGCGGCTGCGGGCGACCATCCATGCCGGGCTGAAAACGATTCGCGCCGAGGTCCGAGAAGCGGACGACCGGCTGGTCGCCGAATTGGCGATCATCGAAAACCTGCAGCGGAAAGATCTCAATCCGATCGAAAAGGCGCTGTCGTTCAAACGCTACATCGAAGAGCACCAGTGCAAGCAGGAAGATTTGGCCAGGCGATTGAGCATCGATCGCAGCACGATCGCCAACCTGATGCGTTTGCTGGAACTTCCCGAAGCCGTTCTGGATCTGCTGCAATCCGGCGAAATCACCGCCGGCCACGCCCGGGCCCTGTTGCCGATCGGCGACGAGGAGATCCAGGCCCGGACCGCGCAGCGCGTCATGGACGACAAGCTCAGCGTGCGAGCGACCGAAACGCTGGTGGCCGAAATGTTGAAGGCGGAAGAGGACCAGGAGACCGGCCGCAAGGTCGTCAATGCGACCCGGCAAAAGCGTCGCCAGCCCTCACCGCAGATTGAAGCCATGCAGCAGGAATTGCGGATGGTGTTTGGCACCAAGGTCGAGATCAAAAGCAGCGCTCGTGGTCGCGGAAAAATCACGATTCATTTCAGCGATGCGAACGAATTCGAACGTTTGCGAGCGATGCTCAACCAGGAGTCCGCTCCGAAGCTTCGCGTCGCCGGATAATCCAGGCACTTCACCCTCCCGCTTGGAGGTCCTGCCGTTTCGCTTCACCCTCCCTCCGGGAGGGTCGCGGAGGAGCTTGCGACGACGCGGGGAGGGACACGTCCGGCGCGATTGATTTCAGCTGTTTGATGAAGACACCCTCCCCAAAGGCTCGTGCCTTGTCCACTGACCCTGCCGGAGGGAGGGTCGACTTCAAAAAAACGCATCCTTTCTCCTTCTAAGCTCGGAGAACTGCGCGACCTCCACGCAGGACGCTGCCGCTGCATTCGCGTGTTTGCGACGGTCTTCTGCAACTTCGGCGCCATGCCCGAACTCTTCCAGTGCCCTATAATGACGGCAAGTCCATTTACCGTCGGATTGGGAGTCGACTGAGTGAGCTTTCGAGCGTTGTTATTGCTGAGCTGCCTGACCTCCCTGACGGCCGTGTCGGCTCGGGCCCAGGAGGCGAAATCCGGATACGTGCTGGACGTCCCGGTTCCGCTGACCGCCCGATCGGCCGATACCCTGCTGGGCCAGTTGGGACGGCTCGCCGAGTCGGCCCCCGAGGGCGCGCGCCTGGATGTCGTGTTGCGCTACCCCGAGGACGCCTCCGGGGGGCAAGCAACGGCATTTGAGGATGCGTTGAAGCTGGCCCGCGCGATCACCGGGGATCGGTTTCGATCCGTTCGAATCATTTCGCTGGTCCAGGGCGAAGTGTCCGGCCACAGCGTGTTGCCCATCCTGGCCTCCGATGCCCTGCTGCTCTCGCCGGCCGGCGTACTTGCCGACGCCACCGCGGGCGAATCGGCGGCTGACGAAACGATCAGCTTGGCCTACCAAAGCATTGCCAAACGCCGCGGCCTCTTTCCTCCGGCGCTGGTTCAAGCGTTGGTCGATCCGGACACCGAACTGGCGTGGGTCAGCAAGGTCGACGGTGGGCAAGCGTTGGCCGCCGGAGACCAACTCGTGAAACTCCGTGAAACCGGAGCCGTGCTGGGCGAACAGGTTTGGAGCGCCGCCGGCGCACCCGCGAAAATTGACGCGGACCGGCTGCGATCGGCTCGGGTGGCAGCCGGCATCGTGGGCGATCTGGACGACGCGGCACAGGTGTTGGACCTGGCATCGATCTCCCCGGTCGCCTCCGAACAAGTTTCCGGAAAAGCCAAAGCCATCCTGCTGGATATCTCCGGTTCCATCGCCCGCAATCGTGTTCGCCGCTGGATCAGCAATCTGAGCGGCAGCTTGACGGACGACCAGATCAATACCTGGTTGGTCACCTTCGACTCGATGGGGGGCGACATCGATCAGAGCGCCAGCTTGAGCAGCTTGTTCGCAATGCCTCAACCACCGTTGCGATCCGTCGTGGGTTTCGTCCGTGGTGAGGCGCGGGCCGACGGCGCGTTGATGGCGTTGTCCTGCAAGCCGTTGTACATGCATCCCGATGCGACGTTGGGCGGTCCCGGCTCCGATGCGATCTCGCTGCAGGACTTGGACAACCACGCCGAACTGATTGAGTCGATCGCCGAGAACACCAAGCGTCCCGTGGGGCTGATTCGCGGACTGCTTTGTCGTGATTTGGAAGTCTACCGATTCACCAACAAGAAGACCGGCCAGATCCGCTATGCCACCGCGGACGACCTGGTTTCCGGAGTCGATGACCCGGCGTTGGAGCGACAGCGATGGGAACGCGGCGACCGGATCGAGCTGGCCGATGGGCTGACGACGGAACAGGCGATCGGATTGGGGTTGGCCGATGCCAGCAGCGAATCGATCGAAGACGTCGCCATTCGATCCGGGCTGGACGAAGTTCCCAAACCCGTCTCCGACCGCGGACTGGTGCGGTTCGTCGAACGCCTCGGTCGCAGCCAAGGGCTGATGATGATTCTGTTGATGGTCGGTTTCGTCGCTCTCTCGGCGGAGATGAACGCGCCCGGGATGGGGGTGCCGGGATTCCTGGCGATGGTGTGCTTCGGATTGTTTTTCTGGATGAACTATTTGGCCGGCACCGCGGAATGGTTGGAATTGGTCTTGCTGGTACTGGGGCTCAGTTGCATCGCGCTGGAGGTCTTTGTGATCCCCGGTTTTGGCGTGTTCGGCATTGGAGGATTGATCATGACGATCGCGGCCATCGTTTTGATGAGCCAAACGTTCGTGCTTCCCCAGAACTCTTACCAGTTGTCCGTGATCACCCGCGGCCTGTGGGCGGCCTTGGGAAGTCTGTTGGGCCTGTTCGGCGGGTTCGTGTTGATGCGGCAATTGTTTCCGCATGTTCCGTTGTTCCGTCACCTGGTCATGGAAATGCCCGATTCCCAGGCCATCGACGTGGCGGAAAAGCTGGTCGACTACACAAGGTTTTTGCATCAGACGGGGATCACGACCACGTCTCTGCGACCCAGCGGAAAAGCAAGGTTCGGAGACGAGATTGTTCAGATCGTTAGCGACGGATCGATGATCGACAAAGGGGTGCAGGTGCGGGTGATCGACGTTCAGGGCGCGAAGATTGTCGTGGAACAACAGTAACCGCCATGCCGCTGACCTATTCGTTTGGCCTGCTGGCCGTGTTCTTCCTGCTGTTGGTCGCAGAATTCCTGGTGCCAAGCGGGGGATTGCTGGGCTTGGCCGCAGCGATCGCCGCTTTTTCGTCGATCGCGATCGCGTTCACGCACAGCGTTCCCGCCGGACTGGCGTTTGGCGGAACAATCGCCTTGTGCACACCGGCGGTCTTGTACGCGATGGTCTTGTTCTGGCCGCACACGGCGATCGGGCGTCGGATTCTCAATCGCCGGCCGGGGCAGTTGGATGAACCGACCGAAAGCCTGCTCCGCTCGGGCGGCAAACGAAAAGACTTGATCGGTCGAATCGGCGTCGCCAAGACCCACCTGTTGCCCGGTGGACTGGTCATCATTGATGATCAACGCCTGGACGCCGTGACGGATGGATCGCCCATCGATGCCGGGACTCAAGTTATCGTCGTGAACACCTCGGCCGGCAAAATTCGGGTCCGTGCCGCCAGCGAAGCCGATTTGAATCCGCAGCAGGCGGCTGCACGAGAAAGCACCGAAGCCATTGAATCGTCGCTGGAGTCTTTGGACCTTGGTCCGTTGGACGACTGACGGTTTCGTCCGATCGCGGTTTCAAACGGCGTTGGTGAGTTGACACCGTCCGCGGGGGGCACGAAAGTATGGAGTCTGGCTGAGCTCCCAATGCACCGATAGGACGGAAGGACACAATGATTTTCGGAAGGCCAATCGCATCGGTCGTCGCCTCATCACCGCTTGCCCTGCTCGCGGCCGACGCAAGTGACTTAACCATTCCGGCATTGATCGGCGCGTTGATCCTGATCGGGATCCTCCTGGTCTTTTTCTTTATCTTCGCCAGCTACTTCGGCGTCTGGGTCCAATCTTGGTTGACCGGGGCGGGCGTGGGAATTGGAGATTTGATCGGGATGACCTTTCGAAAGGTCAACGCCCGTTCGATCGTTCGCAGCAAGATCATGGCGGTTCAAGCCGGCCTGGACGATCCGGCCATGACCAGCGAAGCGTTGGAAGCCCATTACCTGGCCGGCGGCAACGTCCAGCAAGTTGTCCGCGCGGTGATCGCGGCCAAAAAAGCCAAAACAATTTCCCTGACATTCCGCGAGGCAGCAGCCATTGATCTGGCGGGTCGCGATGTGCTGGAGTCCGTGAAGACCAGCGTTTATCCCAAAGTCATCGACTGTCCCCCACGCGGCAGCGTCAAGTCGTCGCTTGATGCGGTCGCCAAAGATGGCATCCAGTTGAAGGTCCGTGCCCGCGTCACCGTCCGAGCCAACCTGCAACAATTGATTGGTGGGGCGACCGAGGAGACGATCATCGCACGCGTCGGCGAAGGGATTGTCAGCGCGATCGGCAGCGCGGCCAATCACAAAGCGGTGTTAGAGAATCCCGACGTGATCAGTAAAGCCGTGTTGGCAAAACGGTTGGATTCTCAAACGGCGTTTGAAATCGTATCGATCGACATTGCGGACATCGACGTCGGCGCAAACATCGGCGCCCGCCTGATGGCCGACCAGGCCGAGGCCGATACCCAGGTTGCCCGGGCCCGCGCCGAAGGAAAACGTGCCGCCGCCGTGGCCGAAGAAAAGGAAATGGAAGCGAAGATCGAGGAGAGCCGCGCGCGATTGGTCGAAGCGCAAGCGGCCGTGCCGGAAGCAATGAGCGAAGCGTTCCGCACCGGCAAGCTGCACATTCTGGATTACTACAAACTGCAGAATGTCAGCGCTGACACCGAAATGCGAAAATCAATTGCCTCGGCAGGACAAAATCGCTCGATTGATACAAACGACAGCGTGAACCCGCGGATGAATCACTAGCCGGACAGCGCGACGCTCAATCCAAAACAGCGTGATTTGCGGTACAGTGAGCGGCAAGGCGCGGGCCGCCGGTTGAAGCGAAAGAACCCGCGGCTAGCGCCACGCGGCTCAGGCAAAGTCGCGTCGTCCAGCTAAAATCGAGACTTCGATCACCAATAACCGCGAATCGACACCGTCGCCAGACGGTGGCCGTGCCGCTTTCCCCCACGCTCTGGCAGACTGATTTCAAATGGCAGGCGACCTGGAAGAGTTTCTAAAACGTGCCGCCGAGCGTCGCGCCCAAAAACAGCAACAGCAGGCCGGTGCCAGACCCGAGCCCAAACGCCGGTCGGAGTACACCGATTCGCGACGTGAGCGGCAGATCCGTCACTACGACGACGAGTCCATTCCGGTCGCCGAGATTGTCGAAGAAGTGAACCCGCTTGCCGAACAACAACGGCGGGTGGAAGAAGCAAAACGAAAAGCGGAAGCAGCCAAGCGGAAGTTGGCGGAACAGAAAAAGAAGCTACGCTCGTCTCCACAGCCGCAGCCGTCGGCCAAACCGGTGACCCTGGAAGGCACACCGGCTGATCAACTGCTGCAAATGCTCCGCAGCCCCGGCGGCGTTCGGCAAGCCTTCCTGCTGCGAGAGATTCTGGACCGCCCGGAGGCCCGCTGGTGAACGCGGCCGACCGCAATTCCCGGACAGGCTGATTACTTTTCCAACAGCTGGACGATCGTTTCGTGACCCCCCGAGCGAGCAAAGTCCGCCGCCGATTCTCCGTCGGCGTCCACCAGGGTTTTGTCCGCTCCGGCGTCCAACAAGACTTTGACGACTTCCACGTTCCCCAACGCGGCGGCCGTCATCAACGGTGTGAAATGCTCGCCGGAGTCGACGGCATCGATCTTTGCATCGGCATCCAACAGGACCTTCACTGTTTCCGGAAACGGCCCGCTGCTGGCATGGATCAGTGGTGTTTTGCCTTCCACGTCGCGCGAATCGACGTCGGCTCCGTTCTCAAGTAACAGCTTGGCGATTTGAGTGTGGCCGTTGTACGACGCCATCGCCAACGCGGTGAAGCCATTCTCGTCCGGCTCGTTGACGTCCAACCCCTCGTCCAAACAGACCTCGACCACGCGGAGCTTGCCGTCGAAGGCGGCTTTGCGAAACGCTTCCGGGCTGTACATCACCCGCGTGTCTTCGCCGCTTGCCTCCACCGAATCGCTGTCGGCAACCGCGTCCCCCGCTTCGGTGTTCTCCACGTCCGGTGCCTCGTTCTGACAACCGGCGATCACAGCCAAGGAAAACAAGGCGAGCGTCAGGCATCTCCAGCCCGAATACGAAAAAGGACGAATAAGCATCAATCTTTGTGGCAATGCAGGAATGGGACGGGTGTGACCGACTGTGTCACGTTCCCCGCGATGATGTCAACGCCGGAGACACGCAACGTCGCACGTCTTGGCAGTATCTCACATTTCATCACGGAAGAACGCTTCAATGGCAAAGTTTTACGTCCAGTGTGGTCAACTTCGACTGATCCAAACCAGCGACTCGGCTGAATCCGCGGCGCTCAGCATGATCGACCGCGTCTTGTCCCCCCATCTGTGGATCTACGACGACCCTGACTTGAATGAATTGGATTGCCGCCGGCACCTGATGCTGGAAGCCCTGCTGCATCTGCCGACGGAAATGCAAATCAGCCAACGAGGGTTTGATCGCAGCGACGCCAGCCAAGTCTCCGTCCCGGAAACGATTCAACAGTGGCATGCGCTGATGATCGGCATGCGTCGACTGTTTGCCCAGGCCGGGATCCGTCGCAGCATCGCGGTCTTGGCCGGTGCCCATGCGATCAGCCAAGCGTTCACCCCGCCCCGCTTGCCCCGATGAACGCGCTTGCCTCGATGAACGTGTTTCCCCCGATAGTGCACTTGCATTGATGAAGCGATCGCCCGAGAAGGCAGCGGACTGCGTCAACGCGTTTGCCACGCTCAACGCTTCGGTGCGACAACCGGTATAGTGGGAACACGTTTCCCCCTTCACCCTCCCTCTTCGCCCCGAGCCAGGTTGTGCAGCAGGTCAAAATCTTCAAAAGCGTCGACACGGAAACCGACGAGATGGAAAAACGGATCAACCGCTTCATTCGCAAGAACGGGATCCGTGTGCTTTCGATCAACGGCAATCTGTCCAGCTCGCCGACCGCGGGCGGCGGACCGCTGAACACATTCTCGGGCGGAGACGTGATTGTGTTCCTGCTTTACGAGATCGAAGAATCGCGTTCCTGAGCCGATCCCGAAGTCGACCGACGGATGCTACCAGTCGGACAGAGGTCCGGTGCTGCCATCGGTCGCGTATTTGTACTGGGTATCACAAAAGGTGTCGGTCATCCCCGCCAGGTATTCACCGACCACCATTTCGACCGGTCGAGTTTCGGCCCGCCGCCGAAACCGCAGCGGCAGTCGCGACGGATCGCGGCTGAGCACTTCGAACATGTCCTGCAAACGGTGGTAAGCGGCCCGTCGAACCGGAATCAAACGGGGATGCCGATAAACCGCTTCGAATAAGAACGCTTCCAGCTCACCGCGTTCGCGACGGATCGCTTCGCTGTGTTCCAGACGCACGCCAGCGTCACGGACTTCGTCGGCGGTGTGTCCCTGATATTCGACCAATTGCTCCAGCGCTTCGTTCAGGAAATCGGTCACCTGCAGATCGATCAATTCGTGAACCAGCAGTTGACGCTCGCGTCGGACCGGACCATCCCCCAGTTTTTCGCGGACGCCTCGCATCGCCCGACGGACGATCGCCAGCTCCAACAGTTCCTCCATCGACAGCAAACCCATCTGCAAGGCGTCGTCGACATCATGGGCGTCATAAGCCATCGAATCGGCCGCATCGACCAGTTGCACCTCCAGCAAGGGGCTGCGGCCGATCGCGGCTTCGGCCTTGTGGGCCCGAACGTCTTGGCCGCCCAGGATCTCCAGCGACAGGTTCAATCCGGGAAACGCCGAATAACGTTGCTCCAACTGCTCCACGATGACGAGCGCAAACCCGTTGTGGGAAAATCCACCCACACGCTGCATGCATTCGCTGAGCGCGTCTTCACCGCAATGTCCAAACGGCGGATGCCCGATGTCGTGAACCAGCGCCAACGCCTCGGTCAGGTCTTCGTTTAAACGCAACACGCGTGACATGGTGCGCGCCAGCGAGGCGACCTCAAACGTGTGCGTCAGCCGTGTCCGATGATAGATCCCCATTTCGCCAGTGAACACTTGCATCTTGCCGGAAAGCCGGCGAAAGGCGCTGCTGTGCAAGACGCGATCACGGTCGCGGGCAAACGGCCCGCGGTAGGGGTGTTCTGGTTCGGCGTACTTCCGTCCCTCCGTGTCCCGGCTGTGCATCGCGTACTGGGCCAGCAGCAGGTGTTCGCGGTCATCGTATCGCCGGGTGTCCAGCATGGGGGTCAACTGCGGAGCCACGGAAAATCGGGAAACAGGAACGGAATCTCAAGGTCCAGCCGCCGGAGCCCGTCATGATGGAGTCAAGCCGTCGGTGCAGGAACGGAAGGCCCCACCAGGGCACTTGGGTCAAAACAGCCTACGTCACGGCAAACCAAAACGAAGACGCAAATCAGTCCCGGCAACCGGCGTAAGCGGCACCGCCCGCAAACGTTCCAAGTCGATCGGGTCGGCGGATCGACAATCCACTAAACCAATCCTAATGGTCCGGACGCGAATCGCCCACACCAATGTGGCCGCCGGTCGCTGACGCGCACCAGACTTTCATGCGGAATCGTTGAACCAGTGGTAAACTGACAACATCCCGGAACCGCATTCCCACGCGCCTTGGGCCTTTTCGTTTGAAGTTTCAACCGTTTTCCGTTTCCTGCGTCACCTGCGGCAGCCGCCTTCGCGTTGGGCGTCCCGAGTTGGTCGACAACATCGTGGCATGCCCCAAGTGCCATTCGATGGTCCAACTGACGCGTCCGACGGAACCGGCCCCCAAAAACGCACCGGCGGATCCACAGCAGCCGCCGGTTCACCAGAATGTCGCTCTCGGCCGGGACCGCGTTGATAGCGCGGCGGTCACCGAGGATTCGATCGGACAACTGCCATCCGGTGAGCACCTCACCGGCGGGACATCGCCGGGCCGGCCGGAAGCCCCCGTGGTCGCACCGCCACCGGTCGCGACCGCTGCCCCCCACGAATCAACCGATCACGAATCGACCGACCACGAATCAACCGACAAGGAGCCTTCCGCCGCAGGGCTTCCTGGCGACGCGAATCAGGACGCCGGCGTGCCCCGCGACTGGCACAGTGAAAAGGCGGCCAAGTCACGACGCTGGGCGGCTGTCGTCGCGGTCACGCTGGCCAGCATTCTGTCGGCGACGATCCTGTTCGGCGTGCTGACCCGAGACCGCACCCCGGCACCGATCACCCAAGCCGCTCCTGACGTCGCCGAATCGGTCCCAGGAGCCGGCGACGTTGACCCGGCGGAAGCGGATGTCGACCCGTCTGAATCGAATGTTTCCGACGCCAGCGATTCAGGCGACGATGATGCTGCGGTGCCGGCATCCGAGTCGCCTTCCCAGGAAACTGCCGACGAAACCGGAGCAAGCCAGGATGCGGATGCCCAACCGGTGGCGTCGTCCGAATCCGATGACAACGCCGCCGAAACAAATGAGTCGCCGACCGCACCCGGAAAAGATCCGGAGCAGGCTCCCGCGGAAAGTGGTCCGCGACTGCCCGAAGGGTTGCTGGGCGATAATCCGCTGGCCGGTATCCCCGGCTTGGAAGGCTCACCGCTGGATGCCGGCGAGCAGCCGGACGATGATTCCGCAACGATGAAGGAATTGCCCGACGACCTGCGCCAGATCTTCTCCACACTGGATCTCGGCCAGCCCCAAGTTGCGCCGACCGAACAAGCACCGCCCTCGATCGACCAAATGGATTTGGAGCGTGCCGCGACCAGCGACGTCACACCCGAGGTGGCGGTCCAAGGGATCGATCCGATCAATATGCGGCAAGCCCTCGGCATCAGCGTGGCGTTCGATGCCGGCAACGAAGCCGGTTACCCGCTGAATGATTTGACGCTGGTACTGGGCCAGGTTTCCGGGGCGCCCATCGAACTGCAATGGGTCTCTTTTGACATCGTCGGTTTTCCAATTTCCAAACCGGTCCAGTTGCCCCGCGGTTGGCTCAGCGTGGAAGAGATCTTGACGGCGCTGTGCGATTCCATCGGCGCAACGTTCGAAAAGCGAGCCGGGTCGATCGTGCTGCGGCCAAGTGACGCGGCGTTGTCCCAAGCGGTCGGCGAGATCCTGGATTTCTCCGACCTTGGCGATCAGGCGGAATCTGCGGTGACCGTTGCGCGAACCTTGTTGGGACAAGGCGACGAAGGTGATCCGTCCGCGGTGAATGTGCCGGCGGAGACGGGACCGCAACAGTTGGCGGTGCTGGTGTGTGACGCGATCCGCCGTGCACGCCGAGCCCCTGGGAAACTGCCCGACCCGATTTTCTTTCGCTGGGCGGGCACTTACGAACAACAGGTTGATGCGTGGCCGCTGCTGGCCGGGGGCGTTTCCGGGCCGCAGCGTTTGCAACCGGTCACGTTGGCTTCCCTGATCCGACAGACGGCGCGGCTGAATTCGGCCACCTGTTTTGTGAATTGGCAGGACCTGGCATTTCAGCAGCGGGGGCCAACCGACAAGGTGATGCCACGCACCGGCGACACGGTGTCGGCGGCCGACGCGTTCGACCAGGCATTCGAGCACACGTCTTTGCGGGTCCGTACGGTCGACGACGGACACTGGTGGGTCGGATCGGATGCCTCTTTCGACCGGTTTCCCGTCGTGGTCTGGTTCCCGCAAGCCGCGGACCCCGCACGCATGGCGGGCCAAATCGGAGCGATCCTGCAACAGGCGGGGACCGAACAGGGGCCGGTCGGCGGCGTGACGATCGATCCGGCCAGCGGCCGCTGCATCGCGGTGATACCTCGCTTCCTGCTGCGACAATTACCCCGCTTGCTGCAAACGCCTCCGGAGGAGCAAATCGGGCAAAATTGATGGCACCTTTTCACCGACGTGTCGGTCCCCACCGGCAATCCGACATTTATCCGTTGAAGGGTCTTCGGTGTGCTACGGTTCCGATGTGCGGCGGATGGATCCGCGAGAACGCGGATTCACAACGACACGGAAGCGCGAGGGGGCGGACGCGCGACGCGTCGATTGAATATCGGCGCAACTGTTGCATCTGAGAAAATCCGCACTAGCGACACACTGCCAAACTGACGACCAGGCTCGATTCCGGCCACTCGTTCTACCCGCATCGTCTGAAATGAAATACCTCGTCCCCATCACACTGATCGCGTTCGGATGCATCGGTCTTCTGATCGTCTCCTCCGACCTGACATCCTTCACCGAACCCGGATCACAGGGTGCGGGCAGCGAAACGACGTTTTCCGGATCGGGTCCCGTCGACGGACTGGTGTTGATGAAATTTGGCGCCCCCTGGTGCCCTCCCTGTCGGATGATCGACGAAGAATTGAAGGAACTCGCACACTCCAACTTTCCAGCCCGGATCGAGAAAATCAATGTCGACCAGCGTCCGGATTTGGCAGCCCGCTACCAGGTCAATAGCATCCCGCGATTGATCCTGATGCATCACGGCCGCGTCATCGGAGACGAAGTCGGGTTCATGTCGGCCGAGCAGCTGACGGCCTGGGTCGGCGAAAACACGACCGATGAAATGCTGGCCGCCGAACCGGCGCCTCCGCCGGGACCGAAGGCCAACCCGTTCGTCGAATGATGCTTTCGCCCGTCAATCTTTGATGGAGAACCGCCGACGACGCCGGTCAATCTGGTGCGGAGGACCGCCGACGACGCCGGTCAATCTCGTGCGGAGGACCGCCGACGACGCCGGTCAATCTCGTGCGGAGGACCGCCGACGACGCCGGTCAATCTCGTGCGGAGGACCGCCGACGACGCCGGTCCTGGGCTTGCTAAGGGAGCCCAATACGCTGAAACTCTTGCGATGTCATCCTAGCAGGCGTTTCAGCGGATCCTTCGTATGCCAGATTTCTACCAGCATGAATTGATCACGACGATCCATGACCTGCAGACCGGAAAGCTGGAACAGCTGGAGGACATGCTGCGGACCGCCACCCAGCAAAGCAAGATTGGGCTGGTGTTGCCGGTCACGGCCGCGGACATGCGTGCCGATCCGTTCGTCAGGATCCTTCACGAACTTCAACACGCCGACTACATCGACACGATCGTCGTGACCCTGGGCGTGGCCCCCAGTGAAGCGGACTACCAGGAAACAAAGTCCAAGACCGCGATGCTGGGTGACCGCTGTCGTGTCCTGTGGACCGACGGCCCCCAAATCCAGTCGCTGTACAACGAGCTGATCCATGCCGGGATCCCGGTTTCCACGGCCGGGAAGGGACGCAGCGTGTGGACCGCCTTTGGTTACCTGCTGGCCGACCCGACGATCGATGTGTTCGTGTTGCACGACTGTGACATCGTGGACTACGACCGGTTCCTGTTGGCCCGGCTCTGCCTGCCCATGGTCCACCCGGCGTTGGACTTTGAATTCTGCAAAGCCTATTACGCCCGGGTGACGGACCGGATGCACGGCCGCGTCGTCCGGCTGTTGGTGTTTCCGTTGCTGCGGGCGCTACAGCAGCTGTACCCCGACAGCCGCTTCGTCCAGTTCTTGGCCAATTTCCGCTACCCGCTTTCGGGCGAATTCTCATTGACGCGGAACCTGGCCCGAACCAATCGGATCCCCAGCGACTGGGGATTGGAAGTGGGCACGCTGGCCGAGGTCTTTCGCAACACATCGCACAAACGAGTTTGCCAGGCGGACCTCTGTCGCTTGTACGAACACAAACACCAATCCGCTTCTCTGGACAACAAGCAGGGCGGGTTGATGAAGATGGCGATCGATATCCTGACGACGATCTACCGAACACTGGCCAGCCAGGGAGTGGTGCTCAGCCAGGACGCTTTCATCACCCTTCGCAGCCTGTACCTCAGAACGGCCCAGAACTGCATCCGCCAGTACGCCGCCGACGCCCGAGTGAACGGACTAAACTACGATCGGCACGGCGAAGAAACCATGATCGACGCCTTCGCCAGTTGCGTCACGACTTCGGCCGAGATGTTTCGCGCCGATCCCAACGGTGCCGAGGCGATTCCCAATTGGACACGGGTTCGCGCCGCCTTTCCCGATTTTGCCGATCGGCTGCGGGATTCGACCTGATGGATTCTTGTTTCGCCTCCACGGTCATCCAAATCGATTGGACAACCGGGATTTGGCGGGGAAAATAGATTGGTTGCTTCCCCTGGATCCGGACGGCCCCATCGTTCGGATTCGGACGATCTGTCGACGGACATTCCGCTCCGCCCTCCCCTCGCTCACCTGAGATCTTTTCGCACGCACATGCCGATCCAAATCAAATGCCAATGCGGCAAGGCGCTGGCCGTCAAAGACCAATTCGCGGGGAAGGCGGTCAAATGCCCGGCCTGCGGGAAACCGATTCGTGTGCCCGTCGGTGGGGGCGCAGCGGCGTCCGGTTCCGCGGGCGCCGGGCGTCCGGCCCCGGCGGCCCAGCCGGTCGGGCAACCGAACGCCGGGGACCCGCTGAATGACCTGTTCGACGAAGAAGGATTCGGCAGCAACATCGCGGCCGTTTGCCCGTCGTGTCGCGCGGAAATGCCCGCCGACGCCGTCCTGTGCACCAAATGTGGATTCAACAAAGCCACGGGCCAGAAAATGACCGGGCACTTGACCCCCGGTGTTGATATCTCCTCGGGAACCTTGGCCCTGCAAAAGGCCGCCGACGACATGCGCGCCGCCGACAAGATGCAGCGTGACATGACCGAGCGGGCGGGCATGCCGTGGTGGATGCTGGGGCTGATCTTGTTTGTGTTGGGAAGCGCCACCGCATTGGCGGTGATGGCCGTGATGTCGGCCAACCGCGTCACCGGCGAAAGCAATTTCAATGCGATGCGGACGTTCTTGCAATTGTCTGGCACCGCCTGTGGCCTGGTCGCCTTTGGCGCCTTCATGAAACTGGTTGTCCAGGCTTTTCGCGAAGACCGCACCAAAGGCTTTCTCAGCTTGACGGTGGTGTACTTGCTCGTGTTCGTCTTTCAAAAACCCAAAGGCCGCATCGGCGCCTTCCTGGTCATGTTGATCCTGGGCGGCATCTCGGGAGCGCTGTTCGCGCAAAGCCAGAATTCTTAACCGTCGTCGCCCGCGTCAGGGCGGCGGGCGCCGCACGCTTGGCCGGACGGGTTATCATGGGCGATCACGTCGCAGGCGGGCGACCGCGGACACGCGGTTCCGCTGGAGCCTCCCCCCTGCTCTGCCTGTTCAGGGCTGCCTGGTCGAACCGGCCCGGTCAGGTCCACCTGGCTAATTCTGCCTGCGCGACCTGGCAAGATCTGCCGCCCGACTCTTCCCCAGCACCGCCTCATTCCAAGTCGCCATGATTCGCTTCCTGCGCCCGTCCACGTTGATCCGAACCGGTTCCCCGATACGGCCAAACGTTTCCAAGCTTCCCTGCCTCGCGACTCGTGCCATGCGTGCCAACGTGCAGAACCGTTTCCGATGGTTCTTACTGATGTTGTCCATGGTTGCCGCGACGGGACTCTTGGCCGCCGACAACGGGGACCGTCCCGAGCGGCCCAACGTGGTGATCGTCATCACCGATGACCAGGGGTACGGGGACCTGAGCTGCCTGGGAAACCCGCGGCTGAAAACCCCCAATATCGACGCGGTACATGACCAGTCCGTTCGCTTGACGGACTACCACGTCGCTCCGACCTGCTCGCCGACCCGCTCCGCGTTTCTAACCGGCCACTGGACCAATCGCACCGGGGTGTGGCACACGATCATGGGACGATCGATGTTGCGCGAGAATGAAGTCACCATGGGAGATGTGTTCACCGCCGGTGGCTACCTAACAGCGATGTTCGGCAAGTGGCATCTCGGTGACAACTATCCTTACCGGCCTGAAGATCGCGGGTTTGGCGAAGTGATGCGGCATGGCGGCGGTGGCGTCGGACAGACGCCGGACCACTGGGACAACGCCTATTTTGACGGCGCCTACTGGCACAACAGCAAAGTGACGCCGGTCGAAGGGTTTTGCACCGACGTCTTTTTCGATTACGCCAAACGGTTCATTCGCAAACAAGCCGCCGCGCAACAACCGTTTCTGGCGTACATCGCCACCAACGCACCGCACGGCCCGATGCATTGTCCTCCGGAATTCAGCAAACCCTATGCGGACCTGGGGGACAAGCTGGCCAACTTCTACGGCATGATCGCGAACATCGATCAGAACGTCGGACAGTTGGAAGATTTGTTGACGGAATTGGGGATCCGCGAAAACACGATCTTGATCTTCACAACGGATAACGGAACGTCCAGCGGCGACCAGGTCTTCAACGCGGGGATGCGTGGCAAGAAAGGCAGCTTTTATGACGGCGGACACCGCGTCCCGTTCTTCATCCGCTGGCCGGCCGCGGAGCTGCAAGGCGGACGCGACATCAACACGTTGACCGGTTACACCGACGTTCTGCCCACTTTGATCTCGCTGTGTCGCATCGCGCCGCCGGAGGACGTGGTGTTCGACGGCGTCGACCTGTCACCACTACTGTTTGAGAACGCCGACGCGTGGCCCGATCGGATCCTGGTCACCGACTCCCAGCGGGTCAAGGATCCGATCAAATGGAAAAGTTCCGCCGTGATGACGGACCGCTGGCGGTTGTGCAACGGGAAGGAGCTGTACGAGATCGAACTGGACCCGGGGCAGCGGACCGATGTTGCCGCAAAACACCCCGAGGTCGTTCAGCGACTGCGGGCGTTTTACGAAGCTTGGTGGAAGGAACTGGAACCGACATTTGCGCAATCCACCGCGATCCATTTGGGGAATCCCGCCGAGAATCCCAGCCGGCTGACCAGCCATGATTGGATCACCACGCGGATGACGCCGTGGAACCAAAGCCAGGTGCGGGCCGCGATGAACGGCCCGGCGAACACGGGCTTCTGGAACGTCAAGGTCACACGCCCCGGGCATTACCAGGTGCGGCTGCGAAGATGGCCCAAGGAAACCGATCAGCCGATTGCCACCGCACTTCCCCCCGGGGACCCCGTCCCTGGCCAACGGGCCTTTCGGGAAACACCGGGCAAAGCCATCACCCCCGTCAAAGCGACGTTGCAGATCGGTGAGGCGACGCGAACACAATCGGTCCCCGACGGCGCCAAAGAGGTCGTCTTTGACCTGGACCTGCAGCCGCAGACGACCACGCTGTCGGCGACGTTCCAGACCGACGATGGCCAGGTTTACGGAGCCTACTACGCCTACGTCGAGTACATCCCCTGATCCCGCCACGGCAGTCGCCGCCAGCGACATGCGGTCGCGACCAGAAACCTGTAGCGTTTGTTTTCTGCAGGCCGCCGTCGGGCAACGGCATCGACGGGGCCTGACAGTCCCTGGAGTTGCCGACTTGAGCGCTGGCGACCAAAATCAGGAGCGGCCACGCCCCGTTTTCTCATTTCCCCCACCCGGAGTCTGCAACGTGCCTGGAATTCGAACCTTCCGCATCTTGATCGCCTGCCTGACGGCGCCCCTGCTGTCGGCAGCGGCGTCCGCCCACGAGGGACACACCCACCACAAACACGGCGAGCACTCCGCGGCTCAAACCGCCACCACGTTGGCCGCCGATTCCGACATCGGGGAAACCTTCACCAAGGATGGAAAAACCTACCGCTGGAAACACCGGGCCGACCTTGGCAAACAACCCGAGGCGATGGTCGCCGCGGCCAAAGGTGGTTTGCACAACAACGCCGATCGAGATTTGCAATCTGGCGAGGTGGTGACGGTCGTCAAGGATTACGGCTTGGTCTCGCTGGACCCCGAGCTAGGTCAGTGGAAATTGGTGGAGGACCAGGACGAACTCTTTGCCCAGGGGATGAATGCCCACGGCGCCGATTGCTTCCTCCTGAACGGCCAGTCGTATTGGGCATTCGCGTCAACGAACACGGGCGAGATCGTTGTCTCGCAGCGCGGCAAGATCGTCGCCCGATTGCGTCAGCCCAAGGGAGATGAATTCGACAACCCGACGGTCAACGCCTACTTCGCCAAGGGTGGGCGTTTCACGCCCTGCGATGTGGTCTTCCTGCCCAAGACGCAATCGCTGGTGTGCGTCATCGGTTACGCCCCCGGCGATTTTGCAATGTCCGCCAAGATCAGTGATGGCGAGTGGTCCTGGGGCGGCGCCGCCTGGGGCGGCAAGGTGAACGTCGGTGGCCCCTTCAACACCGCCCACGGCGTGCAGGTTCAGCAGATGGACGACCAGGAAATCGTCGAGATCGCTTCGCGCTCTCATGGCCGCGTCTACGGCTTCACGCCCGACGGCGCCGAAGTGCGTCTGCCGGGCACCGCCAAGGAATACTTTATCCAGCTGCCGGATCGATCCACGCCGTGCAACATTTCGCACCTGGGCGGGCAGATGTTTCTGCCGCTACTGAACCCCCTGGCCGATACCGACGGCGTCGCTCCCGTGCTGGTGATGAAGGACGGTAAGCCCGTGGGACGTCTGATCCCCGCCAACCACGAGGGCCTGCAGTTCATGCACCACATGCACGGCTTCTGCCCGGTGCAAGTCGGTGACACGCTGTTCGGCGTGGCGCTCTCCTGGCCCAACGGCGGCGAGAACAAAGCCGGTAAACGCAACGACGGCCAGATCGCCATCTTCGAAGCCGTCGAAGTTCAATAGCGAGTCGTTGACTCCAGCCGCGAAGCGGCGACAGCCCCCTGCCGTCGGCGCAAGCCGACGGATCCGGGTGCTAAAACACCCTCGCCGCGAAGCGGCGACAGCAATCCTCTGCAGCGATCGGCGAGCCCCCCGCGCGGCCTCGCCTACCAAGACGGCGGCATCGCCGCCGAAGCTTAGCGGCGGGTCTTCTTGACCTTCGCGCCGCCCTGACGGACCTTGAACTTCGGATTGCTCTTGCAGATCACATAGACTCGGCCGCGACGCTTAACGACCTGGCAATCGGGGTGTCGGTACTTCAATGCGCCAATGCTACTGACAACTTTCATCGCAAACTCTTACCGGAGGGCGTTCCTGCGGAACGCGGTACTTTGTCACAGGTTTCGGAGACACTCCCCGGAAACGCTAATTTCGGGTCGCAGAGTATACCGGCCCACCGCTACCCTTCAACTGCAAACCGTGACGCCGACGTCGCGTCCGAGCTTTATTTCCTGATCAGCGATCCGCTCCGTTTCTCAGCGGCCCTCACGTCATGACTCGATTCGCGTTTTTCGATTGCTTCAGTGGAATCAGCGGTGACATGTCACTGGCGGCGTTGATCGATTTGGGCGCCGACCCAGCCCAGATCCAGGCGGCGGTCAGATCGATGGGTCTGCCAGACCTGAACATCCGCGTCGCGGAGACGAAGAAATGTGGTTTTCGGGCCCTGGGTGTGCAAATCGAACACCCCCCGGAGCACGCCCACCGACATCTGCACCACATCACCGAGATGATCGACCGGGCGGACCAGATTGATCCGGACGCCAAAGCATTGGCCAAGCGAATCTTTGGCCACGTCGCCGTTGCCGAAGCAAAAGTTCACGGGACGACGCTGGAAAAAGTCCATTTCCACGAAGTCGGCGCCATCGACTCGATCGGCGACATTGTCGGCGTTGCGGTCGCCGTGACCGCCCTGAACATCTCATCCGCCATGGCCCTCCCCGTTCCCACCGGGACCGGATCGATCCGCATCGCCCACGGCACCGTGTCCGTCCCCGCACCGGCGACGGCGGAGATTTTGACCGGGATCCCGGTCGTGTCGACCGACATCCGGGCTGAGCTGACCACGCCAACCGGGGCCGCCATCCTGAAGGAACTGTGTGGTGAATTCGGTCCGCTTCCGGCGATGACGGTCGATCGGATCGGCTACGGAGCCGGAACGATGGACCTGCCCGAACAAGCCAACTTGCTCCGCGTCCTGTTGGGACAACGAAGTCCGGCATCCGCGGGCAGCGCCCACCAGATTGCCGAGCAAGACACCGTGTCCGTGTTGCAAACCAATCTGGACGACACCAGCGGTGAACAGTTGGCCGATTGCGTGTCGCGGCTGGTCCAGCGGGGAGCCCTCGACGTCACCCAGACCCCCTGCATGATGAAAAAGGGACGCAGCGGCGTGATTCTGTCGGTGATCTGCCAGCCCGCCGACGTGGCGGCGATGGAGCAAATCATGTTCACCCACACCTCCACCATTGGAATCCGGCGGTCGACCGCCCTGCGCGACATTCTGCCGCGGCATTTCACCACCGTGCAGACCAAGTTTGGCCCGGTGCGAGCGAAAGTGTCGACGTTGCCCGGCGGAGACCAACGGATCAAAATCGAAGACGACGACGCGCGACGGCTGGCGGCGGAGCACCAGACGACCGCCGACATCGTTCGCCGGGAGGCGGAGTGTGCGGGCCGGTGAGGTCGTTTTTCGCCTCTATCCTATAATCACAGCAGGCTGACTGCGTCGGCGGCGTGCTGCTGGCGAACCGACCTGCCGGAATTTGCGTCCGCACCGTAATCTGTTCACAGAATTCAGCTGATTGACCACTTTTCCAACTCCTGATCGCCCCCAAAACGCACGATGTCGCTGACCGAACTCGATTCCGCCGCGCCGCACGAGACTGCCAGTTCGGGCAGTCCGAATGGCGAGTCCGCGACGCAGGCCGGTGACGCTTCAGACGCGGGTCGCAACCTGTCGGCCTCCACCCACACCGGTCGCAAGCCCAAACGCTGGGACCAGTACCTGCTGTTCAATGTCGCAATTCCAATCCTGCTGCTGCTGGTCGGGTTCGTCGTCATTCAGGTGATGGGGAAAGCCGGAGCCAAGCCCGTGCCGGTTCCTGAAGCGACCGCTGCGGCAGCCCTGCAGTCCCTGCCTTCGGTGCGCGTCGAACGGATTCAATCTTTGAAGGAGACCGGAAAGCAGTTGGAACTGGTCATCGACGGAACCGTCGTTCCGTACCGAGAAGCCCGGGTCTCCTCGGAAGTCGCCGGGCAAGTGATCTACAAATCGGATGACTGTGAGGCGGGTTCGATCGTCAGCGAGGGCGACGTGTTGATGCGGATCGATCCGACCGACTACGAATTGGAAGTCCAGCGTCTTTCGCGACAACGCGACCAGGAATATCGGGCCCTGGGAGAAGTCGACCAGGAAATGGCCAACACCCGACGCTCAATCCAGGTCGCTGAGCAAGACGTCGACTTGCAAGAGCAGGAAGTCGAACGCCAAAAGCGATTGAAACAATTCACCAGCCAAACGGAATTGGACCGGGCGCGGGGTGCGTTGCTTCAAGCCCGCCAACAACTGATCAGCCTGGAAAACCAATTGGAATTGCTCAAGACGCGGCGGTCCCGGTTGGAAGCCAGCGAACAGTTGGCCGCGACACAGTTGCGGGTCGCCGAATTGAATCTTCGACGCTGTGAGATCGCGGCTCCGATCAGCGGGGTGATTGTCAGCGAAGAAGCCGACCTGAACACCTTTGTCAGCCGCGGAACGCCGCTGGTCATCATCGAGGACACGTCTCGGGTCGAAGTCGCGGCCAGCATGCGGGTGGACCAGTTGCAGTGGGTGCTGGACCAGGATCGTGCCGTGTCGAGTAATGGGTACGATTTACCTGACACGCCGGCAAAAATCGAATATGCAATTGCCGGTCGGCCAAATTCGGTCCGACGTTGGTCGGGGACGCTTGTTTCTTACGACGGCATCGGAATTGACCCGAACACGCGAACCGTTCCCGTGCGCGTGATCGTGGAGGACCCCAGCCATTACCAAGATTCGAAAGGCAACGAACAACATTCCGACCGAACCAGCGCGTTGGTGCGGGGCATGTTTGTTCGGGTGCGGCTGCAACTGAGTCCCACCAGTGAACTGGTCGTCGTTCCGGCGCGTGCGTTGCGTCCGGGAAACCGCGTCTGGACCTTCGTTCCTGACGAATCCGTGCTTGACCAGCGGCTTGTCGAACTGCAAGCCAAACGCGAAGCCGCTTTGGAAACGTCGCCGTCGGACGCGGACCAGCCGGAACCCGGCGAATCGGATTCCTCGGCCTCGTCGGACGCACCGCCACTGGATCCCAGCCGCTGGCGGTCGGGACTGGTTCGGCGAACCGAATCGGTCTATCCGATTGAATCGTTGCGTCTTGCTTCGGACGAAGTTTCGACCGAGGAGGTTTCCGCCGCGGTCCAGGTCGCCGGACGCGATTGGGTCTGCGAAGCGGGCGAGACTGATCTGACCAGCGGATCGCTGGTCGTCACTTCGCCATTGAACTCGATCCCGCCCAGCGGGCTGCCCGCCCGCATCGAAATCCAACCTTAGCGACCTATGAAAAGAGCCATCGCGTGGGCGATTTCCAATGCGCCCGGGATGAACGTCTTGATGATCGCCCTGATGGCGATCGGAGGAGTCTCGCTGATGCAAATGCGTCGCGAGGTGTTCCCGGAGTTCGAATTGGAAGTCGTCATGGTCGACGTCCCCTATCCGGGCGCGACACCGAAAGACGCCGAAGAAGCGATTTGCCAAAAGGTCGAGGAGGCGATTCGTTCGATCACCGGCATCAAGAAGGTCACGTCGATCGCGCGCGAAGGCGGCGGGTACGTGCTGGCCGAACTCCGCAGCGACGTCGAAGACGTCCAGAAGGTGATGGCGGAGATCGATCGCGAAGTCAATCGGATCCCCAGCTTCCCGGAGCTGGCCGAGGATCCCATCATCCAACAGATCACGTTTCGTGATGCCGCGATCCGAGTCGGCATCATCGGCCCGAACGACCGGTCCCAGGAAGCGGAGCTGCAGCTTCGTGAGATTGCCGAGGACGTTCGTGACGACATCCTGATGCTTCCCAGCGTTTCGTCGTCCTCGATCATGGGAACGCGACCGTACCAGATCGACGTGGAGATTTCCGAAGCCACGCTGCGTAGCCACAACTTGACGCTCGATGGCGTCGCCCAGATCATCCGCCAACACAACGTGGAATTGCCCGGCGGACAGCTCAAGGGCGAAGGCCAGGAGATCCTGCTGCGAGCCAAGAACAAGGGACGCGTGGGTGATGAGATCAGGAAACTGCCGCTGGTCACTCGCAGCGATGGCGTCGTCCTAACGGTCGATGACCTGGGCACCGTCAAAGACGAGTTCGAAGACGTCACGAAAGTCGGCGAGATCAACGGCGAACCCGCGATGGTGGTGAACGTCGAACGCACCAAGACCGAGGACCTGCTGGCGATGGTCAACGATGTGCGTGCGTACGTCGACCAGAAGGATCTTCCCACGGGCTATCGGTTCGAAGTCTGGAATGACACCAGTACCGAAGTGCGGGGGCGGTTGAACCTGCTCCGCCGCAACGGTCTGCAGGGCCTGCTGTTGGTCTTTCTGGTGCTGACCTTGTTCTTGGAAATGAGACTGGCATTCTGGGTGGCGCTGGGCATTCCGATCTCCATCCTGGGTGCCGGAGCCGTTCTGGCACTGGGCGACCAAACGTTGAACATGCTGTCGCTGTTCAGTTTTCTGATGGCATTGGGGATCGTGGTCGACGACGCGATCGTGATCGGTGAAAACATTCACGCCCATCGCCAGATGGGAAAACCGAGACGCCAAGCGGCGTTGGATGGAACGATCGAAGTCTTTCCTTCCGTGGCAGCGTCGGTCACGACGACCATCATCGCGTTTGCCCCGATGTTCTTCGTCTCCGGCGTGATGGGCAAATTCATGGCCGTGATCCCGTTTGCCGTGATCGCCATGCTGGTGATTTCGTTGTGGGAAAGCATCTTCGTGTTGCCCAGTCACCTGGCCCACAGCCACACCGGCTTCTTTCGGTTCCTGGGCATCGTGGGCTACCCGTTGCGTCCACTCGGCTTGTTGCTCGGCTGGCTCAGCCGACACTTTGCCGAATGGCTGCAAGTGGTTTGCGATCGCGTGTACGCGCCGGCCCTGGCGTTCAGTCTGCGTTATCCGCTGATCCCCGTCGCTGCGGCCGTGATGATGGGGCTGGGGACCGCGGGAATGATTCGTGGCGGGGTCGTCCCCTCGGTGCTGTTTCCCGAATCGGACAACAACTTTTTGCAGGCCGTCATCGTGTTCCCCGATGGCACGCCCGCCATCGAATCCGACATGGCCACGCGTCGGATGGAACAAGCCTTGCGGGATGTCAGCCGTGACATCGCGCTCCAGCGTTCCAAACAGGAAGGGTTGAGCGTTGACAAGATTTACCCGGGTAGCAACGACGTGATCTCCGGTCCGGTCCGGTTGACCTACCGAGAAGTGGGCGACGCGACCAACGCGCAGAACCCGACCGGCGGCGGATCGTCCGGAAGCCACGTCGGGCAGATCTTCGCGGAACTTCACGACACCGAGATCCGAAACATTCACAGCAAGGAATTGCTGGCCAGGTGGCGTGCCGCGGCGGGAGACTTCTCCGGGGCCGAGCGTGTGACGTACGGCAGCGTCGGCGTGGGCCCGGGAGGTAAAGCGATTGAGTTCAAACTGCTTGCCGCCGGAAAGGATGAAGAGCAACTGTTGGCCGCGACCGAAGCGGTCAAAGAAAAACTGGCCACCTACGACGGCGTCTTTGACATCGCCGATGACAACACTCCAGGAAAGTGGGAGTTTCAGTTTCGCGTCAAAGACAGCGCCCTGGCCACCGGAGTCACCCCCACCGACCTGGGAACCACCGTCCGCAACACTTACTTCGGAGCCGAGGCGATGCGACTGCAGCGGGGACGCCACGAAGTCAAGCTGATGGTCCGGTATCCCGAAGACGAACGGCGTTCGCTGGTGAACTTTCGCGAGATTCGCGTCGCCGATCCGCAGGGCAACGAGCATCCGATCGGCGAATTGGCCGAAGTCACATTGAAGCGTGGGTTTTCAGAAATCAACCGCGTCGACCAACGGCGGTCCGTGACGATCAGCGCCGACCTGGATTGGAAAACTGCCAACTCTTCTTTGATCATCGCGGACCTGCAATCGGATTTCATGCCGCAATTGCAAAAGAAGTACCCGGGCGTGGACGTGCGTTGGGAAGGCCAGGCCGAACAGAGCCGCGAGTCGGTGGGCAGCCTGATGCAGGGGTTTGCCATCGCGATCGTCGCCATGTACGTGCTGCTGGTGTTGCAATTCCGCTCCTACGTCCAGCCGATCCTGATTCTGATGATTGTCCCGTTCGGAATGATCGGTGCGGTTTGGGGCCACGCGATTCTAGGGCTCCCGCTGACGCTGTTCAGCATGTTTGGGCTGGTGGCGCTCTCCGGCGTCGTGATCAACGATTCGATCGTCTTGATCGATTTCATCAACGCGCGGATTCGCGGCGGCCAGGCCCCGATGGACGCCCTGACCGAAGCCGGACAACGACGGTTCCGCCCCATCCTGCTGACCAGCATGACGACGGTCGCCGGGTTGATTCCCCTGATGTTGGAAAGGTCCTTCCAAGCTCAGCTGTTGATTCCGATGGCGGCGTCCCTGGCCTTCGGTCTGGCCCTGGCAACCGTCCTGGTGCTGTTTCTGGTACCGGTTTTTTACGCCCTGTACTTGAAGGCCCACGCCTTCGGCGTCCAGACCTTGCACACGCTGAAGATCACCCACGAGCCCGAATCAGAACGGCTTGGTGCCACGGCGACCACCGACGGGCAGCCGATCTAAGCTCGTGCGACAAAGCGCCAGCCACCGGTCGATGCGAAGAAAAACCCGCGGCTAGCGCCACGCGGCTCACGCAAAGGGGCGATGTCCAGCTAGTCGCGAAGCGGCGACAGCAACAACGCCTTAGTGAGAAGTCGGACATTCCTCCGCTCACCGGCGCTCGCCCCTCCGCGATAGGGAGCTTGGCCTGCCGTCACCCTTTAGCTTCGCGGGGCAAACTGAAAATGCTTGCTCTGCGAGAAGAACGCCACCGGGTTCTCATAAACCACCTTGCGAATCAATGCCTCGGAGTGCCCCCGCCGGCGCATTTCGAAAATGAAGTCGGGGACGGCGGTTGGCTTGCTGGGACCCCAATCGCCGGCGGAATTGACAAGCAGTCGTTCTCCGCCGGTCCGCTCGACCATGTCGGCCGCTCGCTCGGGCGTGCACTTCGTGACGGGGTACAACGTCATGCCCGCCCAAAAACCGCGGTCCAGCACTTCGCTGATCGTGTGCTCTTCGACGTGATCGACCAACACCCGCCCGCGATCGATCCGTTGATCGTCACACAGCATGTCCAGGATCATCTTGGTCCCCTGAAACTTGTCCTCCAGGTGCGGTGTGTGGATCAAAATCGATTGGTCATGCTGGACGGCTAAATCGACATGCTCCAGAAACACCGTGGCTTCATTCTTGGTGTTCTTGTTCAAGCCGATTTCTCCGATTCCCAGCACATTCGGACGATCCAGGAATTCGGGGATCATCGCGATCACCTCGCGGGAGAGCGAAACGTTTTCCGCCTCCTTGGCATTGATGCACAGCCACGTGAAGTGCTGAATTCCGAATTGCGCGGCCCGCGCCGGTTCGGTTTCGGTCAATTGCCGAAAGTAGTCGCGAAAACCGTCCACACTTCCGCGATCATACCCCGCCCAAAACGCCGGCTCGCTCATCGCGACGCACCCCATGCGGGACAGCGTGGCGTAGTCATCGGTCGTCCGAGACACCATGTGGATGTGGGGATCGATGTAGTCCATGTGCGGTGAAACAGGGAGGAAGGAAAGGGGACGATTCGATCGATCTTCAATCGGATCCGATGCCAAACTTCTGACGCCAATCCTGCTGGTACTCTCGCGAAAACAGTTGCTGCAACCTTTCGGCACGGTCCGGTTGCTCGGAGCCAACGATCTCCAAGGCTTGATCCAACAGCGCCCGCTTCTGCGAATTGGCCCCGCTCAGCTCGCCGGCCCCACCGCAGCGATCCAAGCGATCGAGCGTCGCTCCGATTTCCAGCAATTTGGCGCGTAGCTGCAGAAAGGATTCCTCAAGCACCGCATCGGCGGTGCGCTGCGGATGAGATTCGCCAGCCGTCATTTCGTCGCTCGTTGTCGGTCAGGGAAAGGCACGTCGATGCGTTAAGTATAACGCACCGCCTGCCGATCCCTCGACCACCCAAACTTCCGATGCGCTGGTCTTCCGATGCGCGGGTCTCCCGATGCACTGGTCTCCCGATGCACTGGTCTCCCGATGCACTGGTCTCCCGATGCACTGGTCCGCCTCATCAGGCGCCGGTCCACCCCGTCATGCTCCGGAGCGTCCGAGCCGCGGGGTGATGTATCGGTTGCCCGAGCCATAGCGGACTCAGCCGACCGCCTGTGGCAGCGTCAAACGACCGCGCTGGTCGACCAACGTGGCTGTCCCGAAACGCTCATCCGCCCAGCATCTCGTGCGATCGTTTCAAACGGCGTTTCAAGCCGGTAAACCGGATCACTCCAATGACTCCGACCACCAAGCCGGCCGCCACCAGGAACCACCCCAGCAGAAGCATCTCCGGCGACGGTTTGAGGAACTTGATCAGCGAGACGCCGGTCCCGGCAAGCATCAGGGCGGTCCGGCCATAGGCCAGCAGCGTTCGCTCGTTGGCCAAGTCGGTTCGAACCAGAGCGAGGTCTGGCAAAGGCGGCTCGGGCCGAAGGTCGTGTTTCGCGTCCGGCTCATTCATCTCAGGTCTCTCCATCTCAGGTCGTGACATCATCCTCCTGCCGCCAGAGCGGGACAACCGGCCGTCGGCTCGCCAGCGAACTCCCGCGAAGAGATCAGGCAGTTTTCAATTCACCCTCCCTCCGGGAGGGTCGCGGAGGAGCCTGCGACGACGCGGGGAGGGGACGTCCGCCGCCATGGATTTCAGCTGGTTTTTGAAGACACCCTCCCCAAAGACTCGTGCCTCGCCTTTGACCCTCCCGGAGGACGGGTGAGTTCAGGACGGTAGACCTTTTACTGGCTCAGAGAACGATCCTGCCAAGCTCCATCGGCCTCGTTTCGCAACCGGCACACCCCTTCATGTTGCCCCCTCTCCCGCAGTCGACCCAAGTTTCCACCAGACGCCCCGTTACCCCGAAAAGTTTTCCTTCATCAACAACTTTTCCACGGCCGCCCGACGCATCCGCGGAATCTTCACTAACCCTTCATCGCGACACGGCTTACGACGATCTCCGCGGTCTCGCGACGCCGCGAGGGACGACCGGATTCGCGTCGGAACCCGTTTGCAGGAAACAACTTAAGGCATCCAAGAGATTTTCATTGACACCCCGCCGGCAATCTCTAAGATTCCCGCGTCGCCCACATTTAGTGCCTTTCGCGACAAAACTCACTACCGGTAGTGCTACCAATAGAAGGTTTGGTGAGTTTTTCGCGATTGGCGCGTGAAGGGAAGCTAGCACGGTTGGGATGGATCCCCGGGGGATATCTCTGCCGCTGTCCATGGCGCTCTCGGTGGGTCAGACGCCCTGCTGTCTTATTGTTCCCTTTCATTAATGGACGATCCAAACTGATTCTCGGACGTGGTTTTGCCCGGCTGCGACTGATCGCGGCTTGGTTGGACCGGTGTCACCGGATGCGATGTTGGAGCCACCCCAGGAGGTGATGCCAGACGTGTTCGCTGAGACGACGGGTCGGGAAGTGAGGGTCCCACGGACGATTCAAGGAGTCTTTTCAAGCGATGGCTACTGTTCTCCCAAACAATGCGCAGTCCTCGACGACCAGCGATCGAGACCTTGACCGAGTCAACGAGCAGCACGGGTTGGAGTACGCCACGCGCGTCTTCGGCACCACGCTCCGTGGTGACCGACCCGGGTTGAAGGTCGACCCGACGTTTTGCCCGGCTGACGAAAAAAGCCCTTTCGAAACGACGCAGTGGGAACTGCGGTCGGCGGCCATCAAAGACGAAACCGGAAAGGCTCTGTTCGAGCAGAACAATTGTGAAATTCCGGCCAAGTGGAGCCAACTGGCGACCAACGTCGTGGTCAGCAAGTATTTCTACGGGGACCCGAAGCGGCCCGAGGAACGTGAGCGTTCGGTCCGCCAATTGATCCATCGCGTCACCCGCACGATCGCCGACTGGGGTTTGGCCGACGGTTACTTTGACACCCCCGAGGACGGCGAAAACTTCTACCGGGACCTGACCTGGTTGTGCCTGCACCAGCACGGGGCGTTCAACAGCCCGGTCTGGTTCAACGTCGGACTGCATCAGCAATACAACGTCACCGGAGCGAAGTGCAATTGGGCCTGGGACCGCACCACCGAGCAGACGTTCCAGCCGGAGAACCCGTACGAGTTCCCGCAAGGAAGTGCCTGCTTCATCCAAGCCGTCGAGGACAACATGGAGGACATCATGCGTCTGGCGTGTGCCGAGGCGATGTTGTTCAAATTCGGATCCGGCACCGGGACCGACCTGTCGACGATTCGCTCGTCACGCGAAAAACTCTCCGGCGGCGGCACGCCCTCGGGACCGCTGTCCTTCATGCGGGTTTATGATTCGATCGCCGGCGTCATCAAGAGCGGTGGCAAAACGCGCCGTGCCGCCAAGATGCAATCCCTGAAGGTCTCGCACCCGGACATCATGGAGTTCATCGAGTGCAAGTGGGCCGAAGAGAAAAAGGCGCACGCGCTGATCCGCGAAGGATACGACTCGAACTTTAACGGCGAAGCTTACAGCAGCGTCTGCTTCCAGAACGCCAACCTGTCGGTCCGCGTGACCGACGATTACATGCAGGCGGTGCGCGACGGAAAACGCTGGCAAACGCGATGGATCACCGACAAAGCCGCCGGCGATCCGCCGTCCTACGATGCCAAGGAATTGCTGAACAAGATGTCGGAGTGCGCATGGCATTGCGGCGACCCCGGGGTCCAGTACGACACCACCATCAATAACTGGCACACCTGCCCCAACAGTGGCGCGATCAATGCATCCAACCCTTGTTCGGAATACATGTTCCTGGACAACACCGCGTGCAACCTGGCGTCGATCAACCTGATGAAGTTCGCCCAGCGCGACGGGTCGTTTGACGTCAAGCGATTCCGCGCCGCAGCCCGCACCTTCTTCATCGCCCAGGAGATCCTGGTCGATCACGCCAGTTACCCCACCGAGCCGATCGCCCGCAACAGCCACAAATTCCGTCCGCTGGGATTGGGCTACAGCAACCTGGGATCGCTGATCATGTCACGCGGCATGGCGTACGATTCCAACGCCGCACGCGGATTGTGCGGATCCCTGACGGCCCTGATGCACGGCGAAGCGAACCGCACCAGTGCCGAACTGGCCGGCGTGGTCGGCCCCTTTGAAGCCTACGGGGAAAACGAAAAGCCGATGCTGGGTGTCATGCAGATGCACCGCGAAGCGGCCGACAAGATCGACGACGCCGGCCCGCCGGAGCTGAAACAGGCTGCCCAAAAGTTGTGGGACGATGTCCTGGAAATCGGTTCCCGGTACGGCTTCCGCAATGCCCAGGCGACCGTGCTGGCCCCGACCGGCACGATCAGCTTCATGATGGACTGCGACACGACCGGGATCGAACCCGACATCGCACTGGTCAAGTACAAACAGCTTGCCGGTGGCGGCATGCTGAAGATCGTCAACCAGACGGTCGCATCGGCCTTGGAAAAGCTTGATTACAGCAAGGAACAGATCGAAGCCATCCTGGCATTCATCGACGTCAACGACACCATCGAGGGCGCCCCGGAACTGAAAACCGAGCATCTGCCGATCTTTGACTGCGCTTTCACGCCCGCCAACGGCGTCCGCAGCATCTCCTGGCGAGCCCACGTGACCATGATGGCGGCCGCGCAACCGTTCCTTTCCGGCGCGATCAGCAAGACCGTCAACATGCCCAACGACGTCACGCCGTCGGACATTGCCGACGCGTACTTCTGGGGTTGGGAATTGGGCTTGAAAGCCATTGCCATCTACCGCGACGGTAGCAAGCAGTCACAACCGCTGAACACTCGTTCGGAGGAAGGCGAAGATGCGGGCAAGAAAGAAGTCGTGACCAAGACCGTCGAAAAGATCGTCTACAAGCCACGCCGCGAACGGCTGCCCGATACCCGTTCCAGCGTCACCCACAAGTTCACGATCGCCGGCCATGAAGGCTACCTGTGCGTTGGTCAGTACCCGGACGGCCGTCCCGGTGAAGTATTCATCACGATGGCCAAAGAAGGCTCCACCGTCGGTGGCATCATGGACAGCTTCGGGACCGCCCTGTCGATCGCTCTGCAGTACGGTGTGCCGCTGGAAGTGCTCGTCAACAAGTTCAGCCACACCCGGTTTGAGCCCATGGGACACACCAGCAATAAGGACATCCGGATCGCCAAGAGCGTGGTCGACTACATCGCCCGTTGGTTGGGGCTGACCTTCATGAGCAAGGACAACTCGGTCGTCCCGACCGGTGGCCCCGCCGCTCCGACCGAGACGGCCAACGGCAGCAAGGATACGGTCAATGACGCCAACGGTCCCGAAGTCGCTTCGCCGGAGTCGGCCGTCGCGGCCTCCGAGCGTGCCGCCCTGCTGGCCAGCATCGGCAGCAACGGCAACGGTTTGGCCAAGAAGGATGCCGGCCGCCAGGATCAGTTTGCCCGCTTCCAGATGGACGCCCCCAGCTGCGACAACTGCGGCAGCATCACCGTCCGAAACGGCAATTGTTACCTCTGCCACAACTGCGGCGCCAGCATGGGCTGCAGCTGACTGACCCGCGGGTCTCGCAACGTCCGGTGACGACCCACCGGACCTGCGAATCCTGGTTCACGATCGATGGGCGGTGCGGATTCAGTTTCCGCATCGCCCTTTTTTCTTGCGCTGTTGGAAAGGAGGGCGAAACAAAACTGGACGAACTCCAGTCGCGAAACAACGACAGCCCTCTGCCGTCGGCCCAAGCCGGCGGAAACGGCTGCCCAAAACACCACCAGCCGCGTAGCGGCGAAAGCAATCTGCTTCAGCGAGAGACGAAGCAATCCTCGCTTGCTGCGCTCGCCTCGCCTTGGAATGAAGGGCGAAGCAAAGCAACACGACCGGCAAATGGGAAGGTGAAGTGACCGGTGGCGTGCCGACGGCCTAAGACGCCGATTCTTCCGACAGCAGGTCGTCGGTGATGTTCAGGTTGGTGCTGACGTTTTGGACGTCATCGTGATCGTCCAACTGTTCCAGTAAACTGAGCGTTTTGCGTCCCGTATCGGCGTCCACATCCACGGTGGTTTGCGGGATCATCGTGACTTCCTTGTAGTCCGGCTTCAGCTCCGCCGCTTCGAACGCTTCGGCCAGCTGCTGGTAGTCGTCCGGCGACGATGTCACCTGCAGCTTTCCGTCGTCAGTTCGCTCCACATCTTCACCGCCGTTTTCCAACGCGACCAAGGTGATCCGTTCTTCGTCCACGTCCTCACCTTCGAAGACGAACAGACCTTTGCGATCGAAAAGGTAGGAGACACAGCCGGTCTTGCCCAGTTCGCCGCCCAACTTGGAAAACAGCGAACGCAATTCGGGAGCCGTGCGATTGCGGTTGTCGGTCAGGATTTCGCACATGATGGCGACCCCGCCGGGACCATAGCCTTCGTACAGCACCTCTTCGACACGTCCGCCGTCCAACTCACCGGTGCCACGTTTGATGGCGCGGGTGATATTGTCCTTGGGCATGCTGACCGCTTTGGCATCATCGATCGCCTTTCGCAGCCGAAAGTTCGCCGCCGGATCACCTCCGCCGGATTGTGCGGCCAGGATGATGGCTTTGCTCAGTTTGCTCCACAGCTTTCCACGGGCGGCATCCACGCGTCCTTTACGGTGCTGGATGTTGGCCCATTTCGAATGACCTGCCATGACCTATCTTGGTTTTCGTTTGGAGAGTTTGCGGTTGGTGGATTTCTTGGTCGTTTTCGCCGATTTCGATTTGGACGTCGATCCGGCGGATTTCTTGGTTGTCTTTTTGGTCGTTTTCTTGTCCGCCGATTTTGAGCTGGCCTTCTTGGTGGACGACTTGCTGCCGGAAGACTTAGTCGCCTTCTTGGGGGCCGCTTTTTTGGCCGGCGACTTTTGTTCCGATTCGGACGATTCGGCTTTTGCCGCTGGCTTGTCAGATTCTTTTGTGGCCGACTTGCCCTTGGCGGCAGCCTTCGATGGAGCGGTTTTCGACGACGACTTCGCCGACTTGGTTGACGCTTTCTTCGGTGCCTCCGCTTCAACCGCCTCGGCCTCTTCGGCCTCCGCCTTTTCCTCGCGGATCCGCTTCTTCACCCGACGGATGGCGGCCTTCTTGCTCGCCTCCCATTCGTCGTAGCGTTCCGACGATCCTTTGGCGACGGCGTCCATCAGGGCCCGGGCCTTTTTATCTTTGTGATCGAGCATCAGTGCGACGCCGGCTTCGTGCAGCAAGCCGGAGAACTCGATCGCTTTGCTTTTGGGAACCGCGCGTTCCAGGCCGGGGACTTTCCCATCGGCCGCTTCCCCCTGCGTCGCGATCCCGGTCGACAGCATGATGACCATCGCGGCGTAATCCACCGGAATCGAATGTCCGCCCAAGCCATGCTGGATGGTGTAGCTGAGGACGAACGGGGTCATGGGCGACATGGCTTCAAATTTGGCCACCGCCTTGCCCAGGTTCTCCTTCTTCAGGTGATCCAAATCAAACGCATAGAACTCTTCGAATACCGCCTGCAGAATTTCCTTCAAACGTCGCGCGGTTTTCGCCGGCTCCGGCATGGCCGAAAGCACCTGAGTCAATTCCGTGACCGTGGTGACACGGATCTCGTTCCAATCAAAGAATTCCTGCTCGCACTTGGCCAACGCCTCGTCCGCCAAATCGTAGGGGGCGTCCTGAAGCAGGCACGCGTAGAGCAAGTGCTCCAGTAAGGGACGCGACGGCTGGGATGGGGGAAGCGTGTATTTCTTCTTCAGCTCGGAGTGCAGTTTCGTGATCAGCTTAGCGCGGTTGCTTGCAGCCATCTTTTTGGTGATTCAGGGGAAGTGGTGGGGCTGATGAACGGACGTGTCGATTCGTTCCGCCGGCCGCAGTGTTATTGGTTGGCTTGAAATTGGTAGGGCCAGATTCGTATTCGTTGGCACCGCGCGTCCTCGGGGACACGGTATTTCGGAACGCTATTCTTAAGTGACGCTATTCTTAAGTGACGCTACTCTTCAGGGACGGTATCAAGGGCGCGGCGAATCCGGGTCTTCGTCCACGGCCGCATCCTCGTTGGCCGACGGAGCGGATTGTTCCAGAATCTCCTCCGGCTCAGAATCGGCATCGGCCGCCAAGCCATCTTCGTTGCGCCCGTCCGCTTCGCGTTCCCGGCGGATTTTTCCCAGCAGTTCTCCAACCACCAACGCGTTCTCGGCACCCCGGTTGAGTTCGAACTGCAATCGCGGCGTGTACCGCGTATCGATTCGCTTGGCGATCTTGGATTGTAAGAAGCCGGCCGCGTTCTGCAGCCCACGGAGGGACAGCGTCTTCTGAGCTTCGTCGCCCATCACGCTGACCGAAACGGTCGCTTCGCGCATGTCCGGTGTCACTTCAACGCTGATCACCGTCACATCTTTGACGCGGGGATCGCGAATCTCGGTCAGGATCGCCGATGCAACGACTTCGCGGATTGCTTCGGCGGCTTTCAGTAAACGACGACTAGACACAGACGACCTGAGGGGGAGGGGTTCAACCAGGGGAGACGAAAAGGAGCCGGCAGCGGGGCCGCTTTGGGTGTCCGGCGGACGCAGCCCGACCTGGTTCGGCGGATGCAGCCGGCCGGCGTAACTTCGCGAGGCTGGCAAGGACAATTCGGGGTGGTGCTTCATGATTCATTCCGGCCGCTCAAACGCCCCGCCGGATTCGCTACATCGCCGCGGGGCGGGAGAGTTCCCGATGGGACACCGCAATCCGGTTGTCCCCCGACCGCATCAAACGGAATCGGGGGCATCGGGGCACGGACGGATCAATCCAAGGTTCGTGCCACTTCTTCGATCCGATAAGCTTCCAAGACGTCGTCTTGTTTGACGTCGTTGAACCCTTGCAAACGGATACCGCATTCCATCCCGCGTGGGACTTCTTTGACGTCTTCCTTGATCCGTTTGAGCGAGTCCAAGGCGTAATCTCCGATCGTTCGCCCCTCACGGTTGACGCGGATGCGACAGCCCCGTTGGATCGAACCTTGAGCCACGTAACAGCCGGCGATCGTACCGACGCGGCTGATCGAAAAGACCTGTTTGACCAGGGCACGGCCAAGTTCCACGACGCGTTCTTCGGGCTTCAATCGACCTTCGACCATCGCCTTGATGTCGTCGGTCAACTTGTAGATCACGTCGTATCGTCGGATCTCCACGTTGCGTTCGTCGGCCAGGGATCGCGCCTGTTCGTCGGGGATCACGTTGAATCCGAGAATCACCGCGTCGGAGGCACTTGCCAAGGTCACGTCGGCCAGGGTGATTCCACCCACACTCCGCTGCAAGACACGGATCTCCACCTCCGGATGATCGAACTTGCTGAGCTCTTTGTCGATCGCTTCCAGGGATCCTTTGACGTCGGCCCGGATGATGACGTTCAGCTTGACCTTTTCTTCGGTCTGCCCCAAACGCCCTTCCTGCAGCATCTCCTGGAAGTTTTCGAAGGAGACCTTGGTGGTGACGCCGGAGAGCGACTGGCGGCTGGACTCGTCGGCTCGGCTGCCGGCGATCGCTCGGGCATCGGCGATGTCGTCCAACACGTGGAACCGGTCACCGGCCCCCGGAGGCGATTCCAAGCCCATCACGCTGACCGGCGTGCTGGGGCCGGCTTCGCTGATCGGCTCACCGGTCAGGGTGTCGCTCATGGCACGCACGCGGCCGTAGGTGGGACCGCAGACCATCACGTCGCCGACACGCAAGGTGCCGTTGCGGACAACCAGCTTGGCGACCACACCGCGGTCGCCCTGCTGTTCGGCCTCCAGACAGACCCCCATCGCCGCGCGATCGGGGTTCGCTTTGTATTCGTTCAGCTCCGCAATCGTCAGCAGCGTCTCGAGCAGTTCATCCATCCCGGTGCCTTTGATCGCACTGGTCCGGACGACTTCCACGTCGCCGCCCCATTCGCTGGGAGTCAGTTGATGTTCGGTCAATTGCGTCAGCACGCGGTTGGCATCAACGCCTTCCAAATCGATCTTGTTGAGCGCCACGACGATCGGAACCTCCGCGGCCTTTGCGTGGCTGATCGCTTCCTCGGTTTGCGGCATGATGCCGTCGTCGGCGGCGATGACCAGCACGGCAATGTCGGTGACGTTTGCCCCGCGGGCCCGCATTTCGGTGAAGGCTTCGTGACCCGGGGTGTCGACAAACGTGATGCTGTTGCCGTCCTTGTCGATCTCATACGCACGAATGTGCTGCGTGATTCCACCGGCTTCACCGCTGACCACGTTGATACCGATCAGGTGATCCAGCAAGCTGGTTTTCCCGTGGTCGACGTGTCCCAGGAAGGTCACGATCGGGGGACGCGGTTTAAGCGAATCGGGATCGTCGGCCTGCTCATCCAGTTCCGTGATCAACTCGTCTTCAAGCGTCTCGGTTTCTTTCAGCTGCAGTTCCAAATCCAGCTCGGCCGCGACGATCTCCGCCGTCTCGAATTCCAGCTCGGCATTGATGTTGGCCATGATGCCCATGCCCATCAGCGCCTTCAGGACCTGAGCGACCGGGATACTTGCGGCTTCGGAGAAGCTTCGCACCGTACAAGGCAACTCGATCTGAACCGGCTCTTTTCGCGGCGCGGCGGTGTTCGTGCCCTTGTGTTGCAAGGTCCGGCGCTGTCCGCGGTCATCACGTCCATAGCTGCGTGAGAGATCACCGGGGCGTTTCCGACGGTTCCCGCGATCGACCCGGGCACTGGACATTCCGGCCAGCCCACTCTTGCGGCGTGGACGATCTTCTTCCTCGGTCCCGCGTTTCCCTTTCTCGGTAAATCCAGACAGGCCGCCACGTTTGCCCGAAGGGCGTTTCTTTTCGACCGATTCGGCAGCCAGCTCTTCCAGCGGCGCCTTCATGCCCTGTTTGTGACCGGCAATGACGTCCCGGCTGAGCTTAATCTCAGGCTTCTGGGCCTTGGGCTCATTCTTCGCGGCGGGCTGGTTTTGCGGCGTCTCCGGAAGCGGAGCCAGATTGATCCCGATCCGGGGCTCGGCGCGTTTGGGCTTCCCATCGGACTTCTTACCGGAATCGCCTCGACCGGGCGTCCCGCGTTTATCAAGCGAGCGAACGCGTCCGGCACCACCGGCACCGCCGCGAACGGACAGGGGACCTGCGGGCCGCGACGGGGGCTCAACCGCTCCCGACCGTCCTGATCCGGCGGAATCACGTCCGCCGGAATCACGGCTGGCAGCGGCTTCAGAAGCTCCACCGGAATCATCGCGTTTGCTCGGCGACGGCTCGGGGGCAGACGAATCAGGCTTGCTGGCATCACCGGGCTTGCGCCGCAACCGGTCGGACAGCCCACCGGCGGACCGCCGAGTGTTGGGCAGCCGCACATCGGGAGTCTGCCCCGCCTCTTCGGCTGCAGCCTCTTCCGGCTCTTGAGCGGGCGGCAACGGGGCGGGAGCACGCACCCGGGGGGCTGGTTTGGCGGCTGGCTTGGACTCGGCAGCCGGCTTTTCGTCGCCGGTCCGTCCGCGGCGTTCCAATTGGATCGGACGCCGCTCCGGCTGGACCTGTTCACGAACAGCCACGGGCGTCGAAGGTGCTTTCTCCTCGGGAGCCGGAGCGGCGGACGACTTGCTGCCGCTACCTCCGCTCAGGTGATCGCGTACCCGCTGCACCTCGTCGTCAGATAAACTGGCCAGGGCCGATCCCTTTCCGGGAATGCCAACCTTTTTTACGAGATCAACCAGTTCTCTACTGTCTAATTTAAGTTCTTTTGCGAGCGCGTAAATGCGTGCCACTGGGTCGAAATCCTGTCAAATTGTTTGGAAGGGGGCCCGGTTTTCATGCGTTCACTTGAGGCCACATTCCAGTTCGCTTCGTCTAAATCACATAAAGAGTCCTCCATCGGCTCGCCCGCAGCCGGTCCTTTGATCAGGACTGGCGATCGGCGGCAGCCAAATGGTCCGGTGCTTGGGTTGCACCGACATCAACAGTTACGGTGGACTGAGGATCATTTTTTTGCCGGAAACCCGGAGGGGTCACCGCCGCCACACATTTGGCCGCGGTGGACGGTCCGGCAGACATGTTCGTCGTCGCAAAGGATAGCGAAAAAAAACGCGGTCGCAGAGGTCCGACGAGGGGGCAAAGTCACATTTCAGGCGACTTTTTCCCGTTTTTTAACTCATTCGGCCGGCTTGCTCTCCGATCGCAGCGGATCGGCGGCATCGGGTGAGGTGCCTGCCAACCCCGGTGATTCGGGGGACTCGTTTTCCGGCTCCTCGGCCTCTGCGGCGGCCTGCGGCTCGTCCTGCGAAGCCACTTCGGCACTCGCCTCGGCCGCTTCCTCGACCTCGACCGCTTCCTCAGCCTCGGCTGCGTCTTCGGAGTTCGCCTCCTCCGCATCGGCTTCGGACTGCCCGGCTCCCTCTGCCTCGCTTCCTTCGGTCTCGGTCCCTTCGCTGTCGCCCCCCTCTGTCCCGGCAGCGGTTGCGTCCGTGCCGGCGGGTGACGCTTCGACGGCGACCGGTTCGGGCTCGGCAATTCCGGCCGCTTCCGCTTCGCGCTGCAGCCGTTCGCGTTCGCGCCGGGCCTGGCGTTCGGCCGCCGCCGCCTCTTCGGCTTCTTCCGCCTTCGCCTCAGCCTGCTCGACAATCAAATCGACTTGCTCTTCGCTCAACCCGCCCAATTCCATAAACGCGTCGGGCTCGATGACCGACAGGTCGTCGTAGGACAGGTAGCCCTGCTCGACCAACATTTGGGCAATTTCGGGTGTCATCCCGTCCAGCATGCTGAACGCTTCGACCGCCCGTTCGATCTGCTCTTCCAGCTCACCGCCGGTCATGATCTCGATATCCCAGCCGCACAGCTTGCTGGCCAGGCGAACGTTCTGACCTCGGCGTCCGATCGCCAGTGAAAGCTGATCTTCCTGGACCAGAACGATCGCGCGACCGATCATGTCGCACAACAACACCTGCTCGACCTCGGCCGGCTGCAAAGCGTTGGGGATCAACACCTCCGGGTCGTCGCTGTAACGCACCACGTCGATGTGCTCACCAGCCAGCTCCTCGCGGACGGCCTTGATTCGGCTGCCCCGATATCCGACGCAAACGGCGATCGGGTCGACCTGGCTGTCCTCGCTGCTGAC
Source organism: Roseiconus nitratireducens (assembly GCF_008629675.1). Lineage (GTDB taxonomy): Bacteria > Planctomycetota > Planctomycetia > Pirellulales > Pirellulaceae > Stieleria > Stieleria nitratireducens. The sequence continues at coordinate 81,296 of NZ_VWOX01000012.1, forward strand.
GGCAACCTTGCTGCGATACCCGGGTTCGCGGCTGATCGAGTTGATGGCGATCACACCCTCACTGAGCTCAGGAATTTCCTGTTCAAACAGCCGCTGCACCAACTGCGGCCGGGTCCGGCTGAGCACGACACGGACCCGGTTCCCGGTCGCTTTGACTTCGAAAACCACCGCGCGCACCCGTTCGCCCGCATGCAGGGTCTCGCCGGGAATCTGTTCGCTTCGCGGCAAAATCGCTTCAACGTTACCCAAATTGACGGTCGCCACCCCACCATCGGCTCGACCAATGATGCCCGCGACGATGTCGCCGATTTGCTCGCGGTACTCGGCCATCAGCGAATCACGCTCGGCCTCGCGGACCTTCTGGATGATCACCTGCTTGGCGGTCTGGGCACCGATCCGGCCGATTTGGTCGTCTCCCAGAGCGACTCCGTCCAAGGTCGCCATGATGCGGCCGTTCTCACGATTCAGCTGAACACTGATGTCCGCATCTTCCCCATATTGACGCTTGGCAGCGGTCTGCAACGCCGCCTCGATCGCCGAAAAGACCAATTCGGTATCAATGTTTTTTTCGCGGTGCAGCGAATCAACGTATCGCAGAATGTCTTGTGGATTCATAACGGGCGTCGCGGGAAGCGCCGTGAAACGCGGAGAATGACGAGGTCTCTTGCCGACAGCGCTGTCTGTGCTACAAAAAATTGCCCGGACCTTTCGGCAGGACCGGGCAATTGCGTGTACCAGTGCTGTAGCGGTTTAAGTTACTGATCCCGCTTTGAAGTGTCAACCAAGACCGCCAGCTGGGTTGACCGGTCGCGACGCTCGCTGGAGCGTGGCCGTGCCGCCGTCTGGCGACGGCAGCTGCGTGATGCTGCGCGACTGGACATTGCCACGGCCGTAGCCACGCTCGCCAGAGTGTGGAAGAAGCCGTGCCGCCGTCTGGCGACGGCAGCTACGGGATGCCGCGCGACTGGACATCGCCACGGCCGTAGCCACGCTCGCCAGAGTGTGGAAGAAGCCGTACCGCCGTCTGACGACGACAGCGACATCAACCTCCCGTCCGGATCGCGATGCTGGCCAGCAAGATGGCAAAAATGATGATCCACAATGGACGTTGGTGACGGTTCAACACGGGCCTCAATGGAATCGAAGTCAGGACGGCGCAAGCTCGCTGAGTCAGACTAGTCGCAAATCCCAGACCCGTGGGCCGGGTGCGCGACAAAAAGCTTTGCGGCGATCCCGTCAAACGGCGGAAAACCCGCGGTTCGGCGGACGGGCATCTCGGCACACCGTGGCTCGCCGATGCCAGGGCGTTGATCGAAATCACCGAGCACCGTTGCCCGCACGAAGCGAAACGTTGCCCCAAGGCCACACTCGCGGCGATCCCGCCGTGCCGATCGTACCGATTAACGCGATCGTTGCCGGCCGAGTCACCCGCCGGGGTGGCCATCGAGGTCGGTTTTCGACCGGCGGAATCGTCGGATGGACGAAAACCCGTCGTACACTCTGTTGTCGGCAATCAACTTCGAACGGGCCCGCCCCGCGATTGGATGAACCGCCGAACGCCTCTCCCGCCAACCTGCTTAGCCTCACGCGATGCACGATTCTCCAACGATCCTGATCATCGAAGACGATCCCGTCTTTCGTCGCGTCATCGGATTCACGCTCGAGAAGAACGGCATGCGCGTCGAAACGGCCGACGACGGACAGTCAGGCTATGACCGCTTGATGCGCGGCGATTTTGATCTGATCGTGACGGATTACCAAATGCCGGTGTGCGGCGCCTTGGAACTGCTACAGCGACTGGACCGCCTGCCCGATTATCAACGTCCACCCACGATCCTGTGCACCGCCAAAGGTCTGGAACTTGATTCGGACATGTTGCAGCGAACCTTCGACTTGACGGCCATTCTGCACAAGCCGTTCAGCCCCCGTCACCTGGTCGACGTGATCCGCAACAACCTGGATCCTCAAGAAGTCTAGCTGGGTCGCCTCCCGCAAACCCGCCGCCGTCAGCCGACCGGCGCTGCGATCAAATCATATCCCTGTGAAGCGACGATTTCACAGTCGACGATGTCGCCCACCTCCACCGAGCCGCCTTCTTCGACTCCGCTGACGTACACAACGCCATCGATCTCGGGGGCCTGCGAGCGCGTCCGACCGATCCAGACGCCTTCCTGGTCGGCCAATGGCGAGTCGATCAACACGCCTTCGGTCTGACCGACGCGGCTCTGGTTCCAATCAAACGCGATGGACTGCTGCACGGACATCAATTCCCCCATCCGCCGCTGGGCGACCTTCGCGGGAACCCGATTGGGTAACTTCGCGGCAGGCGTGTCTTCTTCAACCGAGTAGGTGAACACGCCCAGGTGTTCGAAGTGCTGCTCGGTGACGAACTCCACCAACTGCTGAAAATCGTCTTCGGTCTCCCCGGGAAAACCGGTGATCATCGTGGTCCGCATCACCAGCGAATCGATCCGCTCACGCAACCGCCCGACGATATCTTCCTGGATCGCCCGGGTGGTCTTCCTGGCCATGCGTTTCAACATCGAATCGCTGGCGTGCTGCAGCGGCATGTCGATGTACGGCAGAATCCGCTGCGCTCCGGCCAGCGTGTCGATCAGGGCGTCATCGATGTACATCGGGTAGAAATACATCAACCGGATCCAGTCGATCGAATCGATCTTGTCCAGTTCGACCAACAGGTCTCGCAGCCGCGGTTGCCCGTACAGATCTTTGCCGTAATACGTCGTGTCTTGGGCCACGACCACCACCTCGCGAACCCCGCTGTCCCCCAACCGCTTGGCTTCGTCGACCACCTGCTCGATCGGCTTGCTGTAATGCTTGCCACGCATCCGGGGGATCGCACAGAACGTGCACAATCGATCGCAACCTTCGCTGATCTTCAGGTAGGCGAAGTGCCGGGGCGTCACCGGCGCCCGCACGGCATCAGAAAGCGGCCGAATCGGCGCCGGGCGAAAGACCCGCTGTTGCTCCTGAACGCCGCTTTGCAGCCGATCCGCGACTTCGACAATGTCGTTCCGCCCGAACACACCGACCATCGCGTCGATTTCCGGGCGGGCTTCCAACAGTTTGCCTTGCTGACGCTCAGCCAGACAGCCGGTCACGACCACGCCCCGAATCTTGCCCTGACGCTTCAGCGACAGCATCTCGTCAATCGCCCCCATCGACTCTTCACGCGCCGAATCGATGAACCCGCACGTGTTGACCACGACGAAGTCCGCCGAATCGACCGAGTCGACCATCCGGTACCCGTCGTGATTCAGCCGGCCGAGCATCTGCTCGGTATCGACCAGGTTTTTGGGGCATCCCAGCGAGACCACGGCGTAGCTGCCTCGGGCGGTCCCCTCCAGTTCAGTCGGGGAGGGAGCGGCTGCGGATTGAGATTGGTTGACGACGGGCAGTTGCATCGGGATGCGGGGGAAGGGTGCGAAGGACCGCGGGAACGGCTGGAGATCAAAACACGCGTGGTATTGAACCCGAAACCGCCCCATCGGGCAAACGGAAACGCCGTGCACCGTGCCGCCAACACCCTCTCACTCGTTCCAAGGCTCCGCCTTGGAACGCACTGCTCCGCTGGCTCTGCCAGCCCTCGGCATCGCCGCTCACCTCCGGACATTCGGCAAAAAACCGACAGCGGCCGGCGGAGCCGGCAACTCAGCCGGTTCCAAGGCGGGAGCCTTGGAACCAGGGGGGGAAATACTCTCACTCGTTCCAAGGCTCCCGCCTTGGAACGCACTGCACGCTGGCTCTGCCAGCCCCCCCGGCACGGCCGATCACTCGCGGCAGTAATCCAACGCCAGAAGTGCGTAGGCGGTGACCAGGTTTCGATTGCCTTCCATCCATCGCTCATTGCCGTCGTTGACCCACGAGCCGTCGGATTGCTGTGCAGCGATCAACGTTCGAGCCAGTTCGCGGTTCCAATCATGGACGTTGCCCTGTCCGTCGGTGACAGCCTGAACTTCGGCGGCATCGAGCGCCTTGGCGAAGGTGTGGTAGTAGTAATACAGCCCCGCTTGCCCCATGCCCGGGTTCTCACTCAACGAATAGGTCTTTTCGATGAACTCCATGGCCGCCCGCACCCGCGGGTCGTCTTGCGTCAAGCCGGCGTAAATCATGCTCTTCAGCCCGGCATAAGTCATCGAACCGTAGCTTCGCAGACCGCCGCCGTCGTCGTCCGAATCGCTGACAACCTTGGTTTCACCGCCAGCGGCCGGCGTGTAGTAAAAGCCGCCGTCATTGATCTTGTCGGCGTGCGGCGTGTCATTGCCATGGCCGGAAAGGTTCTGGGTGCGAGAAATGAATCGCAACGCCTTCTGGACGGCTTCGTCATCGGATCCGTTGCCCAAATCACGCAGCGCATCGAGCATGAAGGAGGTGTTGGACAGGTCCGGGCGAGAGTGACTGCCATATCCGGCACCGCCGTAGGCCGGGTCCGACGATTCGACGCCTTCGCCCTCATCCCACTGCAAGCCCTTCAAGAAGGCTTCCGCGCGAGTCAACTGGCTCTCGTACTCGTTGTCTTGCTGTGCCGCAACCAGCGCACCGACGGCCACCGAGGTTTCGTAATTTCGGTGGGTCGACCCGCGGGCATAGATTCCGCCATCGGGCTGGACGTGTTCCAAGATGTACTCGATCGCCTTCTGCACGGGCGGTGACTTCAACTCTTCGGGGCGATTCTGCAGGATTGCACGGACCGCGATCCCCGTCACCGCGACGCCGGTCTCGGGGCTGAATGCACCGTCGTCGCCCTGCCCCCGGTTCTTCAAAAACGAGATCCCCTCCGCAACGCTGCGATCAATCGCGGCGTTGGTCTGTTCGGGCGAATTCAATTCGATCGATGCTTTCTCCTGCGCAAGCGCGCCCGGAGCGCTGCACGCCGCGACCACGACGGCCGACCCCAGGGCCAGGGGAGAGACAACACGAGCAAACAAGGATTCCAAAGACATCTGCTTCTCAAGTGGGAAAGAGTTGGAAAGGGACGGCGGCGGCTGCGGTCCCCGAGGAAGCTTGCTGAGCAATGCACACGTCGTGCCATGGAGCGGCCCCTAAACCGGACCGGGCTGGCATCGATGTTGCCGTGTCGTCCCCGGCCGACTGCGGCCGGCCGGCAAATCCACGTCTCGCGAGCGTCATCATCATCCTAACACGAGCCTGTAGACGGCCAAGTCGCTGTTCCGCCATCCTCGATTTGCAGTCGTCGCCCAGGCCGGTCCGATCAAAGCCCTGTGGAATATTCGCCACCGGCGGCCAAATATTCACCGCCGTGAAGGTCGTCGACGTGCAGGTCGCTGTGAGTCGCCTTTTTGGCCGGACCTGGCCCCGTCGATCGCCTCCCATTTCGATCGCCCGAACCCGTCGATCCCATGCCCGTTTCCTCCGCCAATGCCAGGAAGACCGGTGTCCCCGGTCGGGCACCGCCGACGCTGTTTCGCCTGCGCGACCTGCAGCTGCGGATCGACTCCGCCCACGAGCCGCCCCACGAACCCGTCGCATCGCGTCGGCAACGGCAACCAGGGCAGCGACCTGCCGAACCGCCCCCGGACGCTCCCAAGCCCCAAACGCCCTGGCTGGCCGCCCACGCCGAGGATCTGATCGAACGGCTGGCCGCCTGGTCGATGGCGTTGGATCGCCGCGAAGCCAGCTTGGAAGAGCGCGAGCGGGCGCTGCAACTGGAGGCCCGGGCCGCGCGGCAAAGACTGTGGTGCCGAGAATAGCCGCTTCGCACCGGCCGTCGCCTAAAGGCTCCACACCAACAACCCGCTGGTGTGGAGCCTTTAGGCGACAAGCTGGACAGCGCCACTTTCAAGCAAAGACACGGTGATTTGCCGTGCAATGAGCGGCAGGGCGCTAGCCGCCGGTTGAGGCGAGAAAACCCGCGGCTAGCGCCACGCGGCTCACCCAGGATGCCGCTGTGCAGCGACGCAGGAGAGATCGCCCCAAAACAAACAACGGCCGCCGAAGAGGTTCTTCGACGGCCGTCTGCGGGTCATGGCACCGAGATCATGCGTCTTCGGCGTTCTTCAAGACTTTGTCGATCAAGTTGTAATCTCGCGCCTCTTCGGCACTCATGAAGCGGTCGCGATCGGTGTCTTCTTCGATCTTCTCCAGCGAATGGCCGGTGTGATCGATCATGATTTCGTTCATCCGCTTCTTGATCCGACGCAGCTCCTCGACGTGAATTTCGACTTCACGCGCCGTTCCCTGCATCCCAGCCAACGGCTGGTGGATCATGATCCGCGCGTTGGGCAGCGCGAACCGCTTCCCGGGGGCACCGGCGGTCAGCAGCACGGCGCCCATCGAAGCCGCCTGGCCGATGCAATACGTTGCGACGTCGCACGAGACGAACTGCATCGTGTCATAGATTGCCATGCCCGCGGTGATGCTTCCGCCGGGGCTGTTGATGTATAGGTGGATGTCCGCCTTGGGATCATCGCTCATCAAGAACAACATCTGGGCGACCAGTGAATTGGAAATCTGGTCATCGACCTGTTGTCCCAGAAAGATGATGCGATCTTTCAGCAGACGGCTGTAGATGTCGTAGGTGCGTTCTTCGCGTCCGCTCTTTTCGACGACGTAGGGGATCAGTGGCATATCGAGGTTCTTTCAGTTGACGGGGGAAACGGGATCACCGCGGCCGCAATAACGCTGGCCTGCAGGTCGGACTGCACGAGCGCCGCTTGGCGGATCAGTCCTCGTCCTCGTCCTCCTCCGGAGGACGGGTCAAGATGTTGTCGACCAACCCGTATTCCATGGCCTCTTTGGCGCCCAGGAAGAAGTCGCGATCGGTGTCTTTGGCAATCTGATCGACCGACTGGCCGCTGTGCTTGGCAATGATTTCGTTAAGCACATCGCGATAGCGGAACATTTCCGCCGCCTGGATCTCGATGTCACTGATCTGCCCTCCGACTCCGCCCATCGGCTGGTGCATCATCACGCGGCTGTTGGGCAGGCAGTAACGCTTGCCCTTGCTGCCGCCGACCAGCAGGACCGCGGCGCCGCTGCACGCTTCACCGACGCAGTACGTGGCGACCGGGCACGACAGGATCTGCATCGTGTCGTAGATGGCCAGTGTCGCGGTCACACTTCCGCCCGGCGAGTTGATGTAAAAGTGAATGTCTTTGCGACGGTTTTCACTTTGCAGGTACAACAGCTTCATCACCAATTCGTTGGCGTTGCCGTAGTGAATCTCGCCTTGCAGGAAAACGATCCGGTTCTCCAGCAGCAAATCACCGAGCGTCAACTGGCGCTGCCGCTGATAGCTTTGGTACGCGTGGCTGCCGACGATCTCGGAGGCGTTCGTCAGTTGACGGCCGGAAATCGGGTGCGTGAGCGGTGAATCCATAGAGTGTCTTTCGGAGTTGGAAGCATGGTTCGCGACGAGAACCGGCGTGAGAGCGACCGGCGCATCGGGGAAGCAGGACAGTGTTCGCTGCAAAGAGGAATCTGACAAGACGGGGCACGCGCGGGCGAAACAGGTCACACACGGGCGGATTCGCCGACCGTCCGCTGGCGAACGACCGCAGGTTTAGCAAATCGAATACCAATGCCTCAATGGCCGACCCAGCTTGTCTATCTTCACATTTTTCGACAGTCTGGCACGCCTTCAGCGGCCGCGGACACCCACGCTCTGCCAGGCTGGCATCCGGAAAGACGGCCGGCCGGAAAACAGGAACGTGGTTGCCGATTGGCAACGTGGCCGCAAAATGGAAGGGTTCGCCTGCCGCCCTGCCCCACTCCCGACTCTCCATTGCTCTGATGTCCAGCCGCGATCAACGCTCCGACGACAAGATCCCCTGCCCCACCTGTGGAAATCGATTTCGCATGGACGAAACCCAGGCACCTCCGTTTTGCAGCCAACGTTGCCAACTGATCGATCTGGGCCGCTGGCTGGATGAAGACATCGGCCTGCCGCATTGCGAGGACGAATCGCCCAAGACGATCGATCGCAACCTGGTCGACGGCGACGGGTCCTGAGCGACGGCTGCCCCGCCGGACCTCCTTCGTTCCCGGGCTCCCGCCCGGGAACGCACTGACGGGGAGAATCCTGACTGCTGGCTCCGCCAGCTGCGTTCGAAGTGACAGGCGGAGCCTGGAAGCACAGCGGGTTCCAAGGCGGGAGCCTTGGAACCAGAACCTCGTTCCCGGGCTCCCGCCCGGGAACGCACCGGACCGTGCGACCTTTACAGGCCCCGGCAAAGCGGCGATGCTATTGGGCTTACCAGCGAAGCCTTTCCCGAGACGGTGCGGGGAAGGTTTCTTTTTTTGAACGAATAGCGGAGACCTGTCATGGTTGAATCGGTACCGATGACCCGTGAGGGCTACAACAAGATCAAAGCCGAAATCGAACACCTGGAAGGCGAGGTGATGCCCGAGATCGCCGAGAAGATCGCGGCCGCCCGCGAAGAAGGCGACTTGAAAGAGAACGCCGAATACCACGCGCAGCGCGAAAGCCAAGGTAAGACCCAGGCCCGAATCAACCTGCTGAAAGACAAATTGGCGCGGGCTTCGATCGTCGACATGTCCGAGCTGCCCCGCGACGAAGTCGTCTTTGGTTGCACCGTGACCGTCCAAGACATGGAAGACGGCATGGAGGAACAGTTCACGTTCGTCGGCGCCGGCGAAGACGACTACAAGTCGGGAAAGATCCTGGTGACCAGCCCGATCGGCAAAGGCTTGTTGGGCAAGAAGGTCGACGAAGTCGCCGAGATCGAGGTGCCGGCTGGCATGATGAAGCTGAAAGTGATGAAGATCGAATTCCCCGACGCCTGATGCCCGCCACGCGGGCCGTTCGCCGTCCGCTCCCCGCGCTCGATCGACGATCGAATCCTTTCCGCCCCGCTCGATCGCCCACGCGTCCATCGCCCCTGAACGCCGCATGTCCCCCGATCACGATCACGATCACGATCACGACGATTCGACCTCCGACCCGACCGCACCCGGAGAACCGTCCGCCGGGGTCTCGGCCGAATCCCGCGTCGCCGATCCCACCGGCCGCCAGCCGATCGAACGCGTCACCGACGAGGGTCCCGGATGTCTTCCCGGCTGCATGGCGGCCGCGGTCCTGTCGGGCATCCTCGCGTTCATTGCCTGTGCCTTCGGCACCTGGGTGCTGTATCAGAAGCGAAGCGAACTGGCCTTGCGCACCGTCCGCGGCACCTACCTGCCGTTGATCGAACAGAGCCGGCTACCGCCGGATGAGAAACAGCCCACGGCGCAGCTGCTGGCGGAGTTCGGCGACAAGCTACAGAATCGCCAGGTCGAAGATTGGCAGGCCGCCGGCGTCATGCAGCGATTGACACGTCTGCCGATCTTGGAATGGGGCCAGATCCGCGCGGTCGAAGCCTTCGTCGATACCGATCCCGCAGACTTTGCGGACGACGCGTCCCAGCAATTTGACCGACTCCGCCACGGCGTCGAACGCGGCCAACTGACCGCCATTGACTTCCGTCATATCCTATCCCCGGTGACACGTGCCGACGACACAAGCGACGGAACGATCCTGATCGAGCCTCTGGAAACGAGCGCCGTCCAGGAAGTGGTTCAGCTGGCCCGCCAGGCGGCCGATCGCGGCGGCGTCGCGGACAATCCCAAGGGGGACGTCACCATCGACACGCTCGTGCGGCGACAAATTGAAGCCGGAATGGAGCAAGGCAGTTTTTAGCATCGGCAGGAACAATCAAACGTGGCGAAAGAAAAGGTGGTGGTGGTCGGAGCCGGTCCGGGTGGGCTGGCCGCCGCAATGCAGCTGGCCCACGCCGGCTGTGACGTCACGGTCCTGGAACGGCGGGATCGTCCTGGCGGACGGACGTCGGCGATCGAACGCCAAGGCTTCCGCTTTGACTGCGGGCCAACCTTCTTTTTGTACCCCCGGGTGCTGACGGAGATCTTTCAGAGCGTCGGCTACGACCTGATGGAAGAAGTCCCGATGCGGCGTTTGGATCCGCAATATCGGTTGACTTTCGGCGGCGGCGGACAGCTGGATTGCACCGCCGACATGGATGAAATGGATCGCCAAATCGCCGCGATCTCGCCGGCAGACGTGGGTGCCCTGCGGCGATACATGGACGACAACCGAATCAAGCTGGAGAAATTCCGGCCGATCCTGGAGTCGCCGTTTTCATCCTTCAAAGATCTGATGCGTCCGTCCCTGCTGGGAGCCGCCCGGCACGTGCACCCGATGCGGTCGCTGGGGCAGGAATTGGGTCGCTACTTCGCTGACCCACGACTGGTGATCGCGTTTGCGTTTCAATCCAAGTACCTGGGGATGTCTCCTTTCAACTGCCCCAGCCTGTTCAGCATTCTTTCGTTCCTGGAATACGAACACGGTGTCTGGCACCCGATCGGAGGCTGCAGCCGCGTCAGTGAACGGATGGCCGAGATTGCTACCGAACTCGGTGTCACCTTTCGGTACAACGAACCGGTCCAATCGGTCCAAATGCGCGGCCGACGCGTCACGTCGCTGGAAACGGCTCAAGCCCATTACGATGCCGACGCGTTCGTCGTCAACGCGGACTTTGCCGACTGGATCACGCGGACGGTCCCCAACGCAAAACGCCGACGGTGGACCGACGAAGCCATCGCCAAGAAAAAGTTTTCCTGCAGCACCTTCATGCTGTACCTGGGAATCGAAGGCGTCTACGAGGATCTTCCGCACCACAACATCCACATCAGCAAAGACTACGACCAGAACCTTCGCGAGATCGAACAGACCCACCAGCTCAGCGAAGACCCTTCGTTCTACGTTCAGAATGCCTGCGTGACGGACCCCTCATTGGCTCCGGACGGTCACAGCACGCTGTATGTCCTGGTCCCGGTCACGCACCAGACCGGGTCGATCGACTGGGCTGTCGAAGCGCCGCGTTTTCGTGAGCTGACGCTGGACCGATTGAGCGCCATCGGTCTGCACGACCTTCGCGACCGGATCCGAGTCGAGCACGTGTTGACGCCGCAATCCTGGAGCGAAGACTACGCGATCCACAAAGGCGCCACCTTCAACCTGGCGCACAACCTGGGCCAGATGCTTCACAACCGCCCGCGCAATCGGTTCGAAGACCTGCAGGGCGTCTACCTGGTTGGCGGTGGGACGCATCCCGGCAGCGGGCTGCCGGTGATCTACGAATCCAGCCGCATCACCACCAAACTGCTGCTGGCCGATCTGCAAACCGCCCCGGCGCAAAGCCGTCCCCGCGCCGAACCGGTCGCACTGTCCACCCCCGAACTGGGAGCGTGATCAAGCCGCTTCACAACACCGGTCGCCTAAAGGCTCCACACCAACAACCCGCTGGTGTGGAGCCTTTAGGCGACAGGGCTCTGATCGTCCACGAGTAGCTACGCTCGCCAGAGCGTAGCTTTCCGCAGCGACAAACCTGACAGCTCAGCAAGGCACGATCCCGGGCAACCGCCGCCATCTCAATCCAGCTGCCGCGGCTGTGGCATCTTGGCTCCCATCTTCTGTTGCCAATCTTTCAATTTGCGTCGCAGCTCCGCCGTCTGCTCGGGCAATTGCTCGGACAAGTCGTTTGATTCCCCCACGTCCTGCGACAGGTCGTACAGCTCCGCTCGTCCTTCCTCGTAGAACTCAATCAACTTCCAATTCCCGTCGCGGATCGCCGCACCGGGCGTCCAGGTTGATCCGTGATAATGCGGATAGTGCCACACGATCGGCTCATGTTCGATCTGCGCCTGCCCCTTCAACAGCGGCACCAGGCTGGTTCCATCGGCGTGCAACTCCGGCGCGAGCGGCAGCCCCGCCAGATCCAACATCGTGGGAAAGAAGTCCATGCTGACAACCGGAAACTCGCACGTGCTTCCAGCCTGAGTGACTCCCGGGGCGCGCACGATCATCGGTTCACGAACGCCGCCCTCGTAGCACCAGCCCTTGCCGCTACGGAGCGGTAAATTGCTGGTCGGGCCGGCCGTCTTTTTCGTGCACAAGCCGCCATTGTCGGAAAAGAAAAACACGCACGTGTTCTCGGACAGCCCCAATCGCTCGAGCGTCTGCAGCAGTTCTCCGACGCTGTCATCAACGGCAGCCACCATCGACGCGTAATCGGGAAAGTCTTGCCGGGCGCGGGATTGGCCACTGCGTTCGGCAATCGTCGGCGTCGGCGAATCCCCAAACCTCTCGTCGCGTTTCGTCCGGAAATGTTCGATCCGCTTGTCGTAGGCCTGGATCGGCGTGTGAACGTTGTAATACGCCAGAAACAGCAGGAAGGGCTGCTCGGTGTTTCGCGTGTCCAGAAACTGCACGGACTCCTCCGTCAAACGCTCGGTCAGGTACTCGCCCTTTTCGTGATCCGGCAAGAACGGGTTCTTGAAGGGTGCGTAGTATCCGCCCGGCGGACTTCCCCGATCGTGACCGCCCCGATTGAAATCGAACCCCTGATCGGTCGGCAGATGCCCGACGTCTCCCAGATGCCACTTGCCGGCGAAGAAGGTCTGGTACCCGGCTTGCCTCAGTTGTTCGGCAAGCGTCACTTCGGAGAGCGCCAGGTTGTCGCGATCCTCCACGTGTTCGAATTTTCGATCCTTGACGCGGCTGGCATCCATCCCCGGGATCCAGTCGGTGATGTCGACTCGCACCGGGTGCCGTCCGGTCATGATGCTCGCGCGCGTGGGCGAGCAAACCGGACAGGCCGCGTACCCCTGAGTGAATCGCATTCCGGACCGAGCCAGGGCGTCGATGTGTGGCGTTTCATAAAAGTCACTTCCGTTGCACCCCACATCGGCCCATCCCAGATCGTCGACCAGCAGGAACAGAAAGTTGGGACGCTCGGCATGCACCACGCAGGCGAGCAGCCCATTGAGAACAAGCAAAACAAAGAATCGAAACATCATGAACCCAATCCGGCACGAGTCTTCCGCTGGTGTGGAGCATTCAGCGACAAGCCGAAACCACACCCAAACACCCCAAGAGCCTATCAGAATTGCCACCGCCCCAAGCCGGAACCAAAGTCATTTCAACACCCGTCGGCTAAAGCCTCCACACCAACGACGCGCTGGTGTGGAGGCTTTAGCCGACATGCCACCACCACCTCACGGTCCCTCAAAACCTCCAACATGGGATTCAAAACACCCTTTTTTGCCTCTCCTGTCGCCTAAAGGCTCCACACCAGCGAAATCAACCGATACGCTTGAACGAAACGCTTACCAATTCAACTCTTACGGCATGGGGCATGCTTGATGAGTCATCGGGATGCGATGTACCGGTGGAGAAGGGCCTCCGAGAAGGATCGCCAAGCCATTCTCGCGGACAGGGCGGCACGCAACCATCCGCTTCATTCACCGTTTCACCTTTCCAACCGAGACGCGCGGACGGATTGGTTTCTGATCACCGCCGCGTGCTACGAGCATCGACGCATCATTGGCCAGTCGACCGAGCGGTTGAGCGACTTCGCACAGCATCTTTGCCAAGTGCTAACCGAGAACTCCCGGTCCGTCACCGCTTGGGTCGTGTTGGCGAACCATTATCACGCCCTCGTCGAATGCCCGTCCATCGCTTGCATGCTGGCCGCACTGGGAAAACTGCATGGAAGAAGTTCCTATCAATGGAACTTGAAGGATCGACGACGTGGCCGACGAGTTTGGTGCAAGGCCGCAGAAACGGCGATGAAATCTGAAGGCCACTTTTTCGCGACGGTGAACTACATCTTTCACAATCCGGTGCGCCACGGATACTGCCGAAGATGGACGGAATGGCCTCACAGCAACGTCCAGCAGTACCTGGCAGCAGTGGGACGGGAGCAAGCACGACGTCAATGGAACGCCTACCCATTGCACGAATACGGGGACGGTTGGGATCCACCCGAGCTGTGAGTGGTCTGCGCTGGTGTGGAGCCTTTAGGCGACAAGTCACCACTCCTCCACACGACTCGCCGGGCTCAAACTCAGATCCCAAACTCTCAAATGGCTTCGCACCCAGGTCGCCTGAAGGCTCCACACCAGCGCCACCCACCGATGCGGTTGACTTTCCCCGCTAGGGCACAAACCAACCGAGTCGGTCCATGCGGTAGCGATCCGCGGCAAACTGTTCGGCCGGGACGAATCCGCCGCGCGAAATCACCAGCGCCCCCTGGTTTTCGGAAGCCGCGTCGTACCCGGGATCGGCCGGGGCCAGGCACGTGTCGTCACTCCCGACGGCTCCCATCTCACCGGGATCGTCGACCACCTCGTTGAGGTTGTCATCGATGCCCGCTTGGCCGGGCTCCCCATCCTGGCCGGGCCCCAGCACGATGGCCGCGTCGGCAGCAAACACAAACCGCTCAACCTGCTCCACGCCCCGTTGGCCCAGGTAGGAGGCCTCGCCGACACGCAGCGGTCCGGCGGCATCGCCACGTTGCGATTCCAACCGTTCGATCTGCGTCAACACCGGAGCCCGATCGAAAGACTCCGTCGGAGGCTGATCCGACAACGAAGCCAACGAAACAACGCGGGCGATCACCCCGATCCCCAACACCGTCCAAACCGCGATCAACGTCGAACGTCGCATCGAAACCCGCAAAGATTAGAAGTCCTGAATGACCGTCTGCTGGCGGATCGTATCGGCATCGACATCATTGACCCGAATGGAGATCTTGATTGCCCGCAACGGATCGCGAATCGGCGGAGTCAAGCCGATTGGCACGGTGGACAGGTTGTTCGGAGTCTGCTCGCTGCCCGCATTCTGATCCACGAACTCGCCTTCGTTGGAAATCGCGCCATCAAACGAACTCCACCGGCGAATGCTGACCGGACGAGGCACGGAGGAAACGGTACCAGAGTTATTTTGGGCAACGCGACGTTCGGTGTACCCGGGCACGCCAGAAGAGTAACCACCAACCTCGAATGCAAACGGGTTCCCCGCGAAGCTGCCGTAGTAGGATCCCTCCTGGTCAAAGACGTCTTTCGTGTACGTGTCGGTCCAAGTGTCGTAGACCGGTTGATAGAACGACGAAACCGTCGACAACCCGCCGGAACTGGAAACGATCATCCGACCGCTTTGTTCCCAGGAAGATTGAAACTGCGATGCTAGCGGAGTTGGCGTGGTTCCATAATTCACCGTGGCGACGCCAGACGGCAGCAAGCCACTGAACCCGCTACAGAACAGACCCAAGTTAGGCGTTGTCAGAAGCGTCCCGGATTCATCGAACTGGGCCAGCCCACGCATCGGACCACCGGCCAGACGCGGATAGCCGACGTCCACGAAATCGCCCTGGTCAACGACAAAGAACGGCGTCGTCGGTGTCGCGTACCAATCTCCTTGAGTCTTGTTGCCATTGTTCACCAGCGCTTCGTCGATGCGTGGGTCATTGACGGTCACCACTTCATCGTCCGTTCCCGGCCAACCCAATTCCGTTTCGTTGTCGATCACACCGTCGCCATCATCGTCGCCGGCAGCGCCCGGCACTCCGTCGCCACCGACCCAAATAAATCGCGGCGCCGCCGGATCAAACACTTGAACGTCAAACCCGACCACATCGTCGGCGATGACATCCGAACCACCACGATTGACCAGTGCGACCGACGTGCCCCCGGCTCCGAAATCGCTGACACGGTCGGCCAGGTTGAATTCCGGCCGCAAGAAGGTCGTCATCGTGAACCGACCGAACTCATTCAGATAGGGAGTGCCCCCCGGCGGCGTTCCCACGACGTGGTCGGCCTGGGAGGGGAAGGTGGTGGGTGTTGAGCCGGCGTTCATCAGCGGATCGCTCGGGTCGACCAAAACGGGTGGCGTCGAGGATCGGGCCGACAGATAAGGGTGGGGTGGGCAGAGCGCGATCTGCGGCATCGAGGACCCCTGGGAACCGGAGATCAACTGATGCGGGATGCGGACATGGGCAAACCGATTCTCCGGCCGCGAGAGTTGTGCCAATGAATTCGCTTTCAGCAGGGCCGTTGGCATGCCAAAGGTTGGGGGCGGCGTGACGGTGCCGGTGACCGGTGGGCTCCAATAATCCGTCACACGGCTGATCGAAAGGTCCATCACCTGCTGGATCCGCCCTACACCGGCCAACCAGTGCGGCGCGGCGGTGTTCTGCGCCCCCGCATTGCTGCCGTTCAGCCACAAGCCGGGAGCGGCCACGAAGCCGGCATCGGGAAAGATCGATCGGTTGGAACCGGTGGTGTCCGAAATCGGCACGACCTCCAATGCCCCGGAGCCGTTACGACGGAGGAAGGGGACGGTCGGAACGTTCCACATCAACGGGGTCGGCGTAGGCGCCGTGGCCCCGTTGGCCGAATTCATCTCCGCCTGCGTCATGTTCAGATCGGGCCGAATCAGCAGCACTCGGCGGTGAAGCCGCAATCGATCGGGCAACAAGTCGTCGTTGCGATCACGGTAGACGGGATAGAGTGAGAAAGCCCCGCTGCCGTCAGCCGTCTGATTCTCGTATAGCAGCGAGCCATCACCGTTTCGCTCCCACTGCGGCGACAACCAGTACGCAATCTCGGCAACGTCCGAATAAAAAGGCACCAGTTGGGTCGCCTGGATGTTCGTGTAATTGGTGATCTCGATACCCGTCATCTGCCCGTTGGCAAACCGCTTCGCGTCCAGCACCCCGCGGGGGATGAATCCCACGAAGGGAGCTCCGTCCTTGGCCTGCGAGGTGAACGCCAAGAAATCATCGATGTCTCCGAAACGGCTGTCGGGGAAATAGGTCACCGTCCGGGGCGTTGGGTGAGGCACGCTGCCCAGGATCGTGGTGGAATCGGTGAACGGGCCCTCGTGGTACACCAGGTAGCCTTCGGCCGCTGCATCCTTCGCCGGCGGAGTCATCTCGCACGTTGCCCGTAGCAGCTCGTCCCGCAACCGCAACGCGATGTCACGCAGCTTGCTGCTCAAGTCCAGCTCCGACTGCTGCTCCGTGATCTTGTCACCAAGCAGTTTGTAGGCGCGGGCCAGTCCCAACATCAGCAGCAGCGATGCGGTCAGCGCGATGAGCACCTCCAAGATCGTGAACGCCAACGCAGGCCGTCGCAATCGACGCCCCATCCGATTCCTGTGCACGACCGCCTCCCTTCTCGAAAGATCCGAGAGAGAAGCTGCGGGGTGCGGACGCGTGAAATCAATACTCATAACACTTCGACGTTTTCGATACTTTTGGTAGCTGGCGATCGCCTCACTTCACCCTCCCTCCGGGAGGGTCGCGGAGGAGCTTGCGACGACGCGGGGAGGGGACACTGCGGACGAGATAAAATCATTTTGTTGTCGAAGACACCCTCCCCAAAGGCTCGTGCCTCGCCTTTGACCCTCCCGGAGGGAGGGTGAATTAACACGCTGTAAAATGACTCGACCTCCAAGCGGCAGGGTGGCCATCGAGCGTAGCGTCTTGCGGTTGTGAAACTTCCCAGCGAACATCATTCTTCCACTTCGCTGTACAAGATGGTTCGTTCGGCATCCATGTTCTTGCCGCGCAAGAACCCGACGGGGATTGTCCGGTCGACGACGTAGCTGGCACGGCTACGGATCGGCTCGCCGGTCTCGTTGATGTATTCGCGTCCCACCGCTCCGGTGGTCGGATCGACCACGAAGTACCCCAAGGTCAAGCGGATGTGGAACACGTTGCTGTGGTGCGTCGTGACCCCCGACATCCTGGCCGCGTTCTGGAATCGATAGTACGAATCGCGATCCAGGTTACGAAGGTTCATGTGCAACTCGGCCTCGGGTCGCTCAAACAGCCCGGTATTGACCAGCGGCATCCGCAATTCCCGTACTTCCTGCTTGTTCGGCGTCAGACCGGGAACGACGACCGAATCGGTCGAATTCTGCGTGGCGTCGTTCAGCGGTGAGGTCGCGGCATCGAATTCCACTTCCAGAGAGAACCGAGTGTCGGTCGGTTGGTTGACCGCAGTCCGCTGAGCGTTGGACATCGTTCGAATGTCGAAGTCCGGGTGCGGACGCAGCACCGTCATGTCATGGGTTCTCCGCGGCATTCCGACACCGCTTCGATCTCCCTGACGCATGAATCGCTGCAACGACGGAGTCGAACTGGCCTGTGCCGGTCCGAAGACGCCGGCAAACCGCGTCGGGTAACGCGCATCTAGATCCGGGTTCCCCAGGTAGGTCGACCCACGCAGCGTCGTGCTGTACCCGCGACGGGCTTCCACGTAGGCCTTGAACGAACGGCCGAAACTGGTGTCGACCGATTCTTCGTAGCGATTGTTTTCGCCCATCGTCGCCGGCGCACCGTAGCTGCTGTCCAACTCATACGGCGTCGAAATGCCCCAGGCCAACGAACGGTAGACCGAGCCGTTACCGAACAACTCGGAAGTCCCAAACTCGTTGGTGAAGCCATTTCCGTTGACCGGGAAGTTGGACGGATTGGCGGAAATCAAGTTGGCGGCGTTCGGCAGCGAATCGACATTCGTCGGATCTTCCAGCAACAACCGAGGGTTGGGGCTGGTGTCCGCCGGATCCTCGTATCCGTCCAACATCTGGTTGTTCGGTCCGGTGTAACGCGGGCCCTTGCGAATGTAATCCGGCGTCGTGTTCAGGTTGATCTTGCCGGGGGTGCGGTGCCGTCCAATGTAGTTGTACGGCGGTTGCAACGTTTCCACGGCACGGTTGAACATCTCGTGCACCTGCACGCTGCGTGTCGTTCCCGAGTCGTAGGTAATATCGCGGCGGAACTGCACCTTCTCCGGATCAAACCAGCGTTGGCTGTCGAACCAGACCGGACCGACATCCACGTAGTCAAAGATCTGTTCGAAGCCGGCCCGTTCACCTGTGAAGGTGTCCAAGTTTCCGTCGGCATCTTCCACCACGCCCAGGGGGCGCCGCGGTCGCGAACCGTCCGTCAGATTCAGGTCTTCGGGCCGGAATGTTGCGTATCCCTGGTCAAATCCCAGCAAGTGGTCGAACGGGATCGGCACCTCGCGGCGATAGTCGTCTTCCAACCGGGTGCCGGGCCCATAGGTCGCCAGCAGGCTGGTGCGGGAGACGGCGGGCACGTTCATCAAGTCGTAGACCGACTGGAACTCACGGTTCATCCACGGCACCGTCATGAACAACACCTCATCGGGCGCGCTGACGCCGAACGTGTTGGCCCGCGGCGAAGTCGATCGGACGGGAACCCCGTATTCGCGATTGACAAAACCGAGCGATTGCGTGAAGGGATCGTTCACCCGGTCAAAGGTCAACCAGTTGCCCGACGTGTCCTTTCCGTAACGTGTATCCAAGTTGGCACTCGCCGCAGCAGTCAAGCTGCCGTTGTCCCACATGGATCCCAGTTCGTAGCCAAAATAGTCGGCACCGGGCGCAGCGATGGCCGGCGGATTGCTGGGACGAAGCAGGTTCGTCGTCATCGACAGTGGAGACCGTTTGGCGATCACCACGCGTTCACGCTGGGCAAGCGTCGAGGGCGAAGCCACCGTCGGCAGCAACACAGAAATGCCGCGGTCTTCTTCCGCGTCGGGGATCTTCCGACGGGTGTCCAAACGGATCGCCGGGACGAAGTCACCAGCAACCGTTGTGTCCCAATCGGTGACGTTGTCGACCGGCTGGTTGCTGACGGCTCCCGGAGGTCCCGCGGCGGGATCGATCACCATGCGGTCAATCTTTTCCCGCACATCGTGTTCACCGTTGAACGTGGTCAGGTCCATCGGCAGGAAGTCGACCGTGACGTAAGGGTTATCGACCGGGTGCCACGGGATCGACGGATCCGCCAGACGCTGCAGGAAGATCGTGGCAGCTTCCTGGTGCGTCCCCACGGCCGCCCATTCGAAGTTGTTCTGCTCCAACGGCGTCCCCGCGACGTGGTCCAAGGGCGTATCGGGGTGATACCCGACCGCGTTCTCGTAATCACGATAGCCATCGACGTACGGATAAACTCCGCCGCCGGCATCCATGGTCGTGATCCGGTGCGTCGGCGCGGTGTAGTAGTTCACGTTCGGAAGCGGCGCACTGATGTTGAATCCCATATCGACCTGCTCGCCAACCGCAAAGGTCGACGCGTAGGTCGCCCAATCCATCGCGGCCGGATCGACCTCGTGGGGATACAACGATTCGCAAACCAAAGGCAGGACATGTCCCACGTCGTGGCCAACGGTCGCCGTGGCATCCTCCAGGTAGTTGGGCGTTTGCGGATTTGCATTGCCGTTTCGGTAATAGTCCAGCCGGAATACCGGTTGGGCCGGTGCGGGCGTCAGCGTCTGCGTGACGAACTCCAGTCGCTGGTCCGACGGGAAGTATTCATAATTGGGAGCAATCGAGGTGGACTTCTGACCGAAGCGTGTCACCGCCCGCGGGGCGACCATGGCATACTGCCCCGGCTGCAACAGCGGAGTGGCATTTTCCGGCAACGTCAGATCACCGGGCGCACCCCTGTTTGGTTTATTGAAGAACACGTTGTCCGGACGCATCCCACTGTTGGGATCGCTGACAACCGTCAGCCCCGGATTGGGCACCAGGTTGGCGAACCACACGAACCGTTCCAGACGGATCCGCGTCGGATTCGGCGACGCAGCATCGTTGGCCGGGTTCAAATCATCGTCAGAGAGCGTCACGTACTCAGTCTGCAACGGATCAGTCGAGAGTCGCAACCGCGGACGAATGTCGGCGGCGTGCCGGGGCAACAGATTCCAGTTATCCACCGCGGCCGTCATGTCGGCGGGCATTGTCCAATCGATGGTGCCGTCGTCCAGGTAGTTCGGCACGTCTTGGCGCGCCGCCGGATTGGTTGCCAGTTCCACCATCCGGTCGGCATCGAACAACCACCGGGTACTCTTGTTGGGATCACCCTGAGTCCGCTCGCCGACCGCCATCCGCCACACCGGGCTAATCCGGTTGCCAGAACCGATCGTGCGTCCCAGATCCAACGCGTTCGACGTATAGAGTTCACCGGGCAGACTGGGCTGCGATTCACCATTGCCGACGATCTGCGGAGCCAACGCCTGCAATTCCACGAACGCACTCGCCTGCGGAATGCGGAACTGGTCCATGTCGCTATCGGATGCGGTATCCGGATCGCTGGTGTCGTCGTCGTCAAACAATTCACCATCGGGTGTGACCGAGGGGTCCGCCGCGCTGGGCTGTTTGTCCAAATTGCGACGCAGCCGCTTGTCGTGCATCGCCATTGCTTCGGTCAGCTGCAACTCCGGACGTTCCATTCCCCACACCGTGTTCTGCGCGGCGGTGGCGAGATTGAATCCGTTAGCGTCGAACGGGTTGGGATCGTACCGCAGCCGGGTGCACTTGGCGTCGACGTCTCGGTAATCGACGGCGTTCGCGGCCCACTGGGCCAGCCGTTTGGCGACGTACCGATTGCGAATGTCAACGTTTGCGGGCGTGCCGGCATCGACAAAGCCGACCGGGTAGGGGAAGTTGGGGACCAACTCGCCACCGGTTTCGTCTTCGATCAACGCAAACATCAAACAGTACAGGTTGCGGGCCAGCAATTCCGATCCGTCGGCCATCTTGACCCGATCGTTGGTTCCGTCACCGTCCAAGTCAACCAGTGGCGTGCCCTGATCCAGCACCCCATCGCCATCGGTATCCAGACCATCGAAATCGACCGGACCCGCCGGTGATGGCGTCATGGAATTGGATGCGTAGTGAGCCGTCACCGTCGCCTTATTCGGGAAAGCGGCTGCAATCTGTGGGAAAGCCGGTTCGGTTGACGCGCGGTTGTTCGCTTCGTTCGCTTCCTTGACGACAGTCGGGGTCGTCGTCCGATTTGCCAGCACCGTTTGGGTTTCTGCGGTTTCGTCACCGATTCCGGCGAACCCGACGGACAACGTGCCGGCGGGCATCGTATCGTCCTGTTCGTTGCCGATCTGGCGGTTCAGATTCAGCTTCGAACCTTTCCGCAGCTCCACGGCCAACATCCGTTGCAAATGCGTCGGTTGTTGATTCAACGGAAGCGTCGGACTGGCGGCGGGACCGAACTTGTCGGCGAACAAGTGCACAAAGCTGATGCCGCCGGGGAGTTCCGGTGAATCGACGCTGCGGCTGTCGGTGACCAGCAATCGACGTAACGCCTCGTTTCGGTTGGCCGCATCTCCCAACAATTGGGTCAAGCGACCATCGAGCGCCCCGCCGTTGATGAAGTCGATCTGTTCGGCGGCGGAAAATGGTTCGTCGTCTCCGCGGACTTCCGACGCTCCGAATTCGTAAGGTTGATTGACAATGTCGTCGCCCGCGGGAAGTTGCGTGAATCGGTGCGACCCGTTGCGATCTTTTCGCGTCTTCATCACACCGGCCATGTCCACCGGTCGACCGGAGATGGAGTCGGCACGGTGATTGACCGCACGCCCGGGAAACGGGATGCGCGCCAACAGGTCCGAGCCGACTTCGGGATCAAATCGGGTTCCCGCACCAGGAAGCCGCAGGAATCTGGATCGGATGTCGGCCGGTGCCGGATAGGGATACGGGAACGCGTAGTTGTAAACCTGACCGCCGTATCGCGTGTTCAGCAGGTTCCCGTAACGCGTGGTCAGGACCTGGTCGATCGACAACGGGGCGCCCACCTGATTGGTCGACACGGGCCCGATGAAGCGCGGCGGCAACGCCGGTTCGAATGCGAACAAATGGGAGAAGTCGATCTCGGCCGGGCCCAGCCCACCACCGCGTCCGAACGAATCGAGCGCCGTGTTGACGTTGAAGTAGTCGGTGTCGTTGCGGTACTGCAGCGGTCCCGTTGAGAAGCGGGCGCTCGTCAGCTGGTTGTAGCTGCCGGTGTGGTTGACGTTGATGCGTCCGTCCCAGTCTTCGATTAGCGGGGCCACCATCGGCCTCAAGATCTGACCGTCCGATGCGACCACCGTCGGCAGGTTTAGGTCAACCCACACACTGTCGGGCAAACCGTCGAAGTCGTTGTCGACGTCCCAAGGTCCGTTGACCAACCAGACCGCCAGTTGTTCCACCTGCGAGACGATCTGTGCCAGCGAACCGGTCAGATCCAGCGGACGATTCAGGATCGCGGCCTGATTGGACCCCGTAAACAATGGAGATCCATCGAAAGGATCCCCGTCACCGTTCAAATCGCTGTTGGCTGCATTGACGTACTGGTGCGGAAAGTTCAACGGCCGCAGCGTGGCGCGACGCAACCGCGTCACGAGGTACTGCAGACGGGTCCCGTCAAAATTGGGAGAATTGTTGTCGGGAGCCGCTTTGATGTCGGCGAAGCGTCGCTCGATGTACCGCGCGTCGGACGGGTCAAGAATGTCCCCAGGAATCCGGATCGGCGCATTCATCAGGTAGTTGATGATCGCAGGACGGTGAAACGACGGGATCACGTATTGACCCAACTGTCGATTCAACTCCGCGGCATCCACGCCACTGTAGATCGCTTGCAGCGCGGACCGGCGGTGGTCACTGGGCTGCCAAGCCAAAAAGATGTTCTCCATGTCGGCCACGTCCCAGCCTTCATCGGGCTCGGGAAACGCACCCACCGTGCCGTCACCGCCTTGATAAACCGTTCCGGTCAACCGCGAGTTCAAGGTGAATTCGATATCGCTTCCTTGGTCCAGAACGGTGCCGTTACGAACCAGACCGGTCACACCGGCGGGGTTGATGCCGCGGCCATTGAACACGGCCCCGTTGACGACAAAACGGAACCCGACGTCATCCGAGCCGGGAGCGCCCAACTCGCCAGCGTCATCGACCCCGTTGGCACCATCATCGTCCACCCCGGCCTGACCGGGCGCATCATCCGGTCCGGGACTGTACAGCAGTCGGTTGGGGAAATTGGCCGCAACCAGGTAGAGCTGTTCCGGGACGCCATTGATCGTGACGATCTCGTCACCCAGTTCGGACAGATCAATCACCAGATTTCCGGCCATATTGAATTCCGGCGGGTCGGTGATCGAGTTGCCCTGGTCGGGTGTCCCGTTGTCGGTTCCCAGCGAACGCACGATTCGGAACGATTGATCTTTCAGCGGTCCCTCATCAAAGGTCACGATCCGACCGGCCAGTGCATCATCCAGGTACGTTCGCAGACGGTCACGCAACGGCTGATTGACGGGATCAACAGCCCCGGGCGGCGGTGTCACAACCGACGGATCTCCGTCAAAGTGCCACCACACCAGGTTGGTCGGAAACTTGAAGAGCGTACTTTGCGGTTGCGGAGCACGGACACCGACCATTGGCAACAACAGCTGTCCACCGGGGATTGCCGGAATCAATTTGGTGTTGTTCGGTGGCGGGATGACCCGACCACGACGGTGACCGACGCGCATCTGCATTCCGTCAACACCGTAGAAGTCTTCCAGCAGACTGGCTCCGAAGGCGGCGCTGCGAGAGTCATTGGTGCCGATGACCAATTGCATGATCGCGCTGTCCAGCGGCGGCTTGGGCAGCACTTCGTCTTGCCGCCGCTGTTGGCTGGCGTAGGACGAGTCGGCCATCTGGGAACTGAAAACGACGAAGCTGACCACCAACACGGTGAACAGCGACAACATGCCGAGCACAATCAGCAAGACAATCCCCGAGTTCGGTCGGGGCCGGCTTCTGCGCGATCCGTCGATCATTCGGTGGTGGGGGATTTGAGTTTTCATCACAAGTTGATCCATTGACCGTCACTCGCGTTCAATGCCGTGGCGGGGCCATCGGCTGCTCGTTTCGGTTCAGTTCCTAGAAAAGAAAGGTTCTGGCGACTCAGCGCCAAAAGTGCTGGCATTCGTGCGTTGTCCGTACGACGCGGTTCGTGCGTCGCACCTCCGTTGCTGCAAAGTCACCGAGTGGTCCGTAGCGTTCGTATCCGGCTCTCGTCGGTGATTGTTCTGCTTGGGTTCATCTTTTGGGTGCCGACCGTGGGAAACGTCCGGCACGCCTTGCTTGCTATCACAGTTGGGTCTGGAACCGCTTCACGCTGACCACTTTGGGGACGATCACCACCAGGGTTCCATAATCTTGGTGTTCGTAGCCGGCGGGGTTGCCGGTGCGTGGCATCACGTCGTAGTCGAATGCCGGCGCGTTACCCCAGCTGGGCTGTGTCGGATTTCCGTAGTAAGGCGCGGCATAGGACGATGCGAACGGTTGCTGCTGAATCGGGTGAAACACCCAATCCCGGCCGCGAACGGCGATTTGAGTCTGATAAGAAGTCACACCACCGACCGTCACCAGGGTCGGCGCGACGATCACGTCGGAGACCTGATACCAGGCAAATTTCAGCGCCCCGGGGATGATCGTCGGTGTCGCTCCCGATGCGGGGTCACGGACGTATTCGCGACGCATCAACATCAGCCAGTCACCGTCGTTAAGTTCCGGTTTGACATAGCGGCTGGTCCGGAACACAAACTCACCGCCTCCGCCACCGACGATCGGACGGTCCGAAAGCGTGACGTAGCCCAGTTGTTCGCCGGGATACAGCAATTCGCTGTCCGCTGGCGGTGGGCCGTTGACCACGCTCGGATCGGTCGCGGTGTATGGTGCCAGGTTGTGCGCCAGTCCGGCACCGCCTCCCGGGACGGTCACCACCTGGCGATCCCGCATCGTGACCACGGCGCCATCAAACAAGTTGCTGCCGGGTGCCGAACGCGACATCAGCACGATCGAACTGTAGCGTGAACTGACCGTGTTCTTTGCCAGCGAACCCGCCGCGTTGCCGCCGCGTTGGACGAACAAGCCAGGCCCCCGCGTCGTGTCATCGGGGATCACGACCGAAAAGTCATCGCTGCGACGCGTGGTCGACTGGGCGCTGGCCGCCGACAACACACCCGTGGAACCTTCAAACGGAATCGCAATTCGAGTGAACCGCGGCGTGTCCCAATCCAAAGTCATCGATGCGCTCAGCGCCGCCGACGGGGAAACATCGATCGGTTGATAGCGAGGGTCGTAACACGGGAACACCGTGCGGTCGTAATTGTTGCGGTTGTCATAGGGCGCCGCAGCAAGGTCATTCCGCAACGTGTTCGAAGCACTCAAAAACCAGGGGTCGATGCAAAACGCATCTGGCATCTGCGGCTGCGCCGGTGCGCCCGCAGCCAGATTGTTTTCGTATTGCGTGAGGTGATTGCCAAATTCCTGAGTGCTGAGCTGGTTGAAACGCAGCGACGAGGCGTTGAAGGCTTGCAGGGAGTTGTTGGCAACGATCACTTCCGTGAACGCGCTCTCCAGGTTGGCCATATCGGTCGCGACGCGGTTATTGATCTCTTCAATCGATCGGTCGATCTGAATGGCGTTGGCCGCATTGTTGGTCGCCACCGGCAGGATCGAAGCCACGCCCAGCAGACCGATCGTCAACACGGCGATCGCGAACAGGACCTCCATGATCGACAGCCCCGAACGTTTGGGCCCCGCGGCGATTGCGGTGGCACGACCGAAGGTTCCGCTGCCGATTCGAATTCGTTGCTTACTGCTCATTGGACCGCACCTCCTGAAGCGAGTCGTCGTGACTGATGGACACGCGCGTTCATCACGCTTCGAGCGGGCGGGGTCGTCCCGAGCCCGTAGTAGTTGGTCAACACGGTCGCCGGAGGCTGCGATGCCACCGTGTCCAATCGGATCGCACCGCTGAGCGGTTGCACGCTGACCCAGGCACAATCGGTGTTGGCAAAATTTGGTACTTTGGTCGGCGTCAGCGCCGCCGGCGGGGCGGGAGTGGCCAGCGGCGGGTCGTCCGTCGTGATGTTGTAATCGGTGGTACCGACGACGTCCGGATAGCGGGCACCGTCATCGATGTTGTCCAAGATGCCATCGACATACCCGACGTTGAACGACACCGTCGTCGACGGATCCAGACGCACCAGGTTGAATCCGTCAATCACCCCGCCGTTGACAATGCGTTGATCGGAATAGATCCCGTCCAGCCGTCCGTCGGGAGCAAACATCACGTAGACGTCGTTCAGCAACCGATTCGCGGCCAGGTTGGGGATCTGCGTCGTGGGGATCGGATCCACAATCTGCTGAACATTGAACGCCAACGGATTGGAGGAAGGCCCTGAGACGGACAGATCCACCACCGTGCGTCCAATCAAGCTGACCGGCGCCAGCGGAGCTCGGACCGGATTGACCCGAAACTTGAAGTCATGCGGCTGATAGACAGCCAATCCGGCGGGAAAGGTCGAGCTCACGCCCGTTGTCGTCAAAGTCCCAGGAAAGCCGGTGTTCTGCGGCGAGAAATGTGGATAGTTGAACTCCACCAACGTGCCCGGCCCCGCGGGGACGCCCTGCGCATTCAACGGACTCCCTCCCGTCACGGTGTACGTGACCGCTGACTCGACTTTGAAAATGTAGTCCGACTTGCCGACGGAAAACTGGGTCCCAACATTGATCAGTCTGGCGGCCGGACTGGTCCCGCTGGAATTTGCCACCGCGTACAGCAATCCCGCAGAGGTTTGCGGAAAGAAAAACTTCGGCACGGGTGTGGACCCGGTTGGCGGGTCAAACACCGGATAAACGGCTGACGCAGCGACGTCGCCACGGTACTCCAGTGGCGACTGCACATAGTAAAGCCGGGTCGCGTAGTTGCCGCCCAAATAGTTCAGCGCCGAGGGGTTGCCCGACCCGATGTCATGGCGTTGACGTTCGATCACAATCCCGTAGGGTCGCCCTGTGCGGATCGCTTGCGCCCGAGCGTTGATGAACGCACCCTTGACCAGAGACGCGCTGCGGCTGAGCGTGTTCTGACGCATGCTGTCTTTCAGCGTTGGCAGGGCGATCGCCGTCAACGCCGACGCAATCGTCAGCGCGATCAGCAATTCCACCAGGGTGAAAGCGTCTCGGCAACTTCGGCGGTGCAGTGTCATGGCTCTCATCTAAAGGTCTCCATCAAGCGACGTGATGTTGTCGCCCGCGGCGCCGCGGTCCAACGTTCCGCCCAGACCACCGCCTTCACGTGCCGTCCTGATACTGATGTTGTTAGGCGGCACTTCGATCAGATTGAACCCAAGTGGCACCGGCGAAATAGACACATCATGGAATGGATCTGGATACCGATAAACCACTCGGGGATCGCGTGGAGTTGGGGTGTTGTTGGTGATCTGTATGGCTGAGGCGCTGTAATAATCGCCGACGTCTTGTGACGTCTCCGGGTCGTACGTCCGCCGAATGCCAAACTCTCCATCACGTCCGGCACTGATCACGACCGGCGGAAGGTAAAACGGGTGATAGGCCTGCGGCGGAGTCGGGGGCGTTGAGAAGTTCGCCGAATCGAACCGCCAGTCCGCGAGCAGAAAATCAAACGGATCGGGATCGGACGGGTACTGATCAGCCGGCGTTCCGGCCGCGGGCCGAAAGTTTTTGATCGCCGCCGCACTGATTCCCGCGGGATTGCGGATCATTTCATACGGAACTCCCCACGCATCCAGAATCTCCGGAAATCCGTCGCCGTCCGTATCACCGATGCTGGTGGAAGGCAGCTTGTCGATCGCCTTCTGGCCAAACAATTGAGTCGTCGCCAGGATCAAGTACAGGCACTCGGCCGATTCATTCGTCCGCGTCCACTCCCGTCCGGCGCCATCGTCGATAGGATCACCGCTGGTAAAGCGGTTGAACGGCGGCTGGAATGCTCCACCGTTGTAAGCGGCGGCAATCGCGTCGACCGAAGGATCGGTGCAGGGATTATTCGCGGCGACCTGAGAATCCAGCGTGGCAGCCGAATCCAGACCGGCCAGCGTTCGCATCCGGTTCCACTGCGACGGCGGTTTGACCTGCGCCAGGTTGGCCTGCCATCCCGATGGAATCCGAGTCCGAAATTGCAACGATGCCGGAGGGTACAACAAATCGGCGCGGCACTCCGGGATGACCATGCGGATCAAATCGCGGCGGGCGGCCAGCACCAAACGGCTCCGCTCCTGGGCTTCGAAGGCGGCCGGGCTGGCGGCCCCCGCGCTGCCCAGTCCGCCGACCGACCCGGCCGTCGCGGCGGGGTTGATCGGCGCGTAAACCAATTCCACCTTGGACAACGACACCTCGTTCATCCGCGATTGCAACAGCTGGCCGATCGTCAGCACGTCGGCTTGCGTGCGTTTGATCCGCGCGTCGGTGGTGGCGGATGCGAGCGCGTAGGTCAGCATGCCGGCCAGTGAGACCATCACGGTCAGCACGACCAGCAATTCGACCAGCGTGAAGCCGCCGGCGCGACGCGGGGTCGTCCGTTGCGGAGTTCGTTTCGCTTTGCGTTGCGTTTGCATCTCTGGTTTCACTCGTTGTCCGAAATCACCTTCCGCGCCAGCTGCCAGGCGGTGTCGATAAAGCCCTGCCGTCGCCGGGCGGTGGAAAACCACGCTCTGGCCAGCGTGGCTACACGTCTTCTGGATACTTGCTAAGGCAGTTGATTCTCAAAGGTGGACTCGATGAAGTTGCACATGTTGTCCTTGAACGGGTTGTCCGACTTGTTGACGATCGACGTGATGTCGAAACGGCTGACGTTGGGACTCTTCAAAGCCTGCGGCGTGCTGGCCGCATCGTTCAGCACGATCAGGCCGCCATCGACCTGGAAATAAACCGGCGCGACATTTTGAGGGTTGGTTCCGCCGTCGGCGTCGGTGACCTCGCCGTAAAAACCGTCCAGGCCCGGCGCGAGCAGTTGGAACGAATTCGGCTGGGCAAACTGCCACCCCGTTGCCGCCGCGGCCAACGTGCCATAACTGCCCGAAGGCGGATTGTTGGCAACGGTGGAATAGACGGGACGGACGCCGTCGTAGCCGGTCAATGAATCGTTGGTTTGACGCACGTACCCGTTGAACACGGTGGTCCCATCGTTCCACGCGTACGTCCGTGCGTCGAAGTACACGACCGGGCTGGCCTCTTCACGCAGGTTGTACGTCGGAAACACATCGATGGGCGAATAGGTGTCGTCGTCGCTCTGATTGCGATTGGTGAACGACTTGGTCGCGCTTGGATCGAACGTCACCAGGGACAATCGAGCCGGGTCGAATTCGATCTCGGGCGAATTGCGGGTCGGGTTGTACTCGTAGCCGGCCGGATCGTCCGGTGCGGTGGGAGCGTTCGGCGCCGGCATCGCGACCAACGGACCGCCCGCACCGGTGAACGGATACTGCGGATCGGAACTGAATCCTCCCAACGACCACACCACGGCTTCGGCCCGGTCCATTGCGGCCGGGTTGTAATTCGTTGTGGCCGTCAGCTGCGTGGGATCGTTGTCGGCCACGTCATCGCACAACCGATACAGCAAGTTCAATTCGGTCGTCGCGATGTCGGGAAAGATCTTCAGGTAGTGTCTCTTGACCAGGTTCCAGTCGGAAAAGTCCGGCGGATAGTCGCCGTACTTGGTCTTGTAGTTCTCGATCCCGCTGGCCAGGTTGGTCATCTCCGCTTTCATCGACGCCTGACGCACGGTCCGCATCACGCGACCGATGGCCGGGATGGATAGCGCAGCGATGGCGCCGATGATCGTGATCACCACCAGCAGTTCAACCAGCGTGAAACCGCGACGATCGGCGGACGGTCGGTAAGTTGATTGTTTGCGATTCATGATTCAGTTCCCCGCTGGAATACTTCCCTGTGGGTATTGGGCCTGTCGGTCGTGGATTTGACTTCGCTTGGCTACCGATCTTGCTCGGTCGAGGGTGGTGGTGGTCGAGACGGAACGGGTGTGAAAAGCCCCACGTAGGGACCCTCTGCGGAGCCGAATCACGCGTCGTCGCGCGACCGGCCGGCCGCCGGGACACTCCCCGGCGGTTTTCCGCTGCCGACGGGGTCATCCCGCACGGCTGTGCTTGCCTTTTCGGGCCGAGCTTTCGGGCTGGGCTCTCGGCCTGGGCCCGCGTCAGTTGGACAAACTGGTGATCAACGAAATCAGCGGCATGAACAAACTGATCACGATGAAACCGACGGTGACCCCCAGAAAGACGATCATCAACGGTTCGATCAGGGCGGTCAGACCGTCGGTCATGGTTCGCACTTCTTCGTCGTACGTGTCGGCGACCTTGTACAACATCGTGTCCAACTCACCGGTTTCTTCACCGACGTCGACCATGTTGACGACCAAGTCGTTGACGACGCGGCCCTTGATCTTCATGGCGTAAAACAGTCCGGCGACGACCGCCCCGATGCCGATCGCGTAGGCTCCCATGAACGTCAACGTCTGGACCATCACGCCGTCATCCAATTTGGTCCCACGGCTGGTGATCGCGACCGACAGCAGCAACATCCCCGGGAACGCCCCGAAGAGCGCGAAGAAGAACAACGCCATCGGGTGGAAGCCCAGCCGGCTGTGGTCCTTCAGCGGTTTGCTGATCACTTCCCCCTCGCGGACCGCCTCGCTGACTCGCATGAACAGTTTCTCGAACACCGCGTTTCCGGCGGTCTCGCGGGTGATGTTCAACGCCTCCAAAATCGGCACCCCGCTGCTGACCAGCGTTCCCAACGTCCGGGTCGTTCTAGCCAGGATATTCTTTTCCAGCAGGCCGCCGAAAATCGGCACCTTGATGATGAACATGTCAAACCCGGTCCGCCCGTGCCGGAACTTGCGGACCAGCTTGACGAATAGCAGGAACATGATCGGGATCACAATCAACAGCCACCAATAGTTCGCCAGGTAGTTGCTCATCGCGATCAACAGCAGCGTCGGCGCGGGCAGTTTCAGCTCGAACTCTTCGAACATCTCCTCGAACGTCGGCACGATGAAGATCATGATCCCGGTCAGAATCAGGATCGCGACCAGAGCCACCACGATCGGGTAGATCAACGCACCTTTGACTTTTCGTTTGAGCGATTCGGCGCGTTCGAGAAACTCCGCCAGACGTTGCAAAATGGTTTCCAACGCCCCACCGGCCTCGCCGGCCTTGATCATGTTCACGTACAGCCGGCTGAAGATCTTCGGCGACTTGGCCATCGCTTCGCTCAGCGTGGACCCGCTTTCAATCTCCTCGCACACGTCCATCAACGCGTACTTCAACTTGCCGGGCTTCTGGTTGTTTTCCAGGATCTTCAACGACCGCAAAATCGGCAGGCCGGCGTCCTGAAGAATCGACAGCTGGCGGGTGAAGGCGCACAGGTGTTTGGTTTTCGCACCCCCGATGGCGAAGCCACGCTTCTTGCCGCCCTTGCCGCCCTTCTTGGCAGCGGCTTGTTTCTTGACGGAGATCTTCGTGACGAAGTACCCCATCTGGCGAATGGTGGTTTGCGCCTCCTCTTCGGTCGCCGCATCGATCTCGTCGCGGATCTCCTGACCGGCCGCGTCCATCGCTTCGAATTGATAAGTAGGCATTTTTACTTCGCCCTGGTTTCTGGCTCGTTGCGTTTGGCTTTAGTGGAGCGGTCGGCTGCGACGTGCAGGCTCAGGTAAAGCCGTTGGAAAATCAGTGGAAATCGAAAACAAACAAAAACAAAAATGACTGACGATCACTCCGAGACCGTCTCGCGGACCACTTCGTCCAGCGTGGTGATTCCGTCAAAGGCCATGTTCATGCCGGCCTCCCGCAGCGTGATCATGCCGTGGCGCTCGGCCTCGTCACGCAGCTCGTCGGTCGATGCATTGCCCATGACCATGTCGCGGATCTTGTCGTTCAGAATCATCAGCTCGAACAACGCGATCCGTCCCTTGTAACCGGTGTTGTTGCACTGGTCGCATCCGGCGCCCTTGAAGAACTTCTTGCCGGCCACTTCTTCCTGGGTCATGCCCAGTTCGAACAGCAGGTCCATGTTGATCTTCGTTTCCTCGCGGCACTTCGTACAAATCCGCCGAACCAGACGCTGGGCCAGCACCGCCTCCACGGTCGCGCACGTCATGAACGCGGGAATCCCCATGTCCTTCAAACGGGTGACCGTCGCCGGGGCGCTGTTGGTGTGCAGGGTGCTGAAGACCAGGTGACCGGTCAGCGCCGCCTGGATGGCGATCTCGGCCGTTTCCAAGTCACGGATTTCGCCGACCAGGATGATGTCCGGGTCCTGTCGCAGGATCGCGCGCAGGCAGCTGGCGAACGTCACCCCCGCGTCGTGGTCGATCGGGATCTGGATGATCCCATCGATGTCGTACTCGACCGGGTCCTCGGTGGTGATCAATTTGTCTTTGATGTCGTTCATCTCCGACAACGCCGAATACAGCGTCGTCGTTTTTCCGCTGCCGGTCGGGCCGGTGACCAGGATGATCCCGTTGGGGCGGTCGATGGCCTTGCGGAAGGTGGCCATCGTGTTTTCGTCCATCCCCACGTTTTCCAACGACAGGTTCACGACCGATCGGTCCAATACCCGCATCACGACGCTTTCGCCAAAAATTGTCGGCAACACACTGACACGCAAGTCGACCGGGTGTCCGCCAACCATCAATTCGATCCGACCGTCCTGGGGCAGCCGCCGTTCGGCGATGTCCAGGTCCGCCATCACCTTGATCCGCGTGGTGATCGCGAACGCCAAGTGACGCGGCGGGGGAACCATTTCGTACAGCACCCCTTCAGCCTTGATCCGAATCCGGAATTCGTCTTCAAACGGTTCCAGGTGGATGTCGCTGGCGTGATCCTTGATCGCCAACAGCAACACCATGTTCAACAGCTTGCGGACGGGCGCCGAATCGGCCAACGCCTCGGCGTCGGTAATGTTGAACTTCTCGCTGTCCAGCGCCGAAGCGGCCGCCTTCAGCTCCTCATCCTCCTCCAACTCGGCAACCAGCTTCTCGACGCTCTCGGCCTCACTGTCGTAGTAGCGGCCGATCGTCTGGTTGATGTCGCGTTCGGTGGCGACGACCACGTCGATGTCGTAACCCAGGAACGTCCGCAGCTCGTCTTGAACGCTCAGGTTCTGGGGATCACAGGTGGCCACCGTCAAACGGTTGTCTTCGAACCGGATCGGAACCACCCGGTACAGCTGCGCCATCGTCTCCGAAATCCGCTCCACCAGCTCGGGCTGTAAGGTCACTTCTTCCAGCGACACGGTCTGCATCGACATCTGCTCGGCGAGCGCCTGGATCAGCTGCTCGTCGGTGATCAGCTGCATGTCCTCGGCGATTTTGCCGAACAGGGCGCCGGGCTGCTGCTCTTGTTCTTCAAGAACGATGTCGCGTTGCTCATCGGTCAAAAAACCGAGGTCAACAAGGATCTGTCCTATGCGACGTGGGGCCATGGGAAACTTTGTCGTTGGGGGAAACGGGTCAAACGGAATTCAAATCAAAAGTTGATCGTGCGTTTGCGGTGTGACAATCGGGGACGTGTGAATCGGAGCCGTGTGAATCGCGGTTGGTCGACAGGTTGCCTGCCGCGTGATTCGGCGGCGACGCTACTTGTTGGTTTGTCGTTCCTGGTCTTCGTAGGGCGCCGGTGAATCGTCCAAGCCGCGGCGGGCCTGAACGATGCGTTTGGCCAGGTCGTCCGGCCGGTGCGCCTTGCCCAAAGCGTCTTCCACGGTCACGGTCTCCGCCTTCCAGTGGTTGAACAGGGCGTCGTCCATCAGCTGCATCCCGAACTTGGCACCGGTCTGCATCGCACTGTTGATTCGGAAGGTCTTGTTTTCGCGGATCAGGTTGGAAACCCCTGGCGTGACCACCAACACCTCGTACGCCGCGCAGCGCCCGCCGCCGATCTTGGGCAACAGCGTCTGGGCGACGACTCCGATCAGCGTGCTGGCCAGCTGAGTCCGGATCTGGTCCTGCAGGTTGCCGGGGAAGGCGTCGATGATCCGGTTGACCGTCCCCTGGGCACTGTTGGTGTGCAGGGTGCCGAACACGACGTGACCGGTTTCGGCCGCGCTGATCGCCGCTTCGATGGTTTCCAAGTCGCGGAGCTCGCCCACCAGAATCACGTCGGGGTCCTGCCGCAGGGCCCGCCGAATCGCCTCGGAGAAGCTGGGCACGTCGACCCCCACTTCCCGCTGGTTGATCGTGCTCATCTTGTGATCGTGGTAGAACTCGATCGGGTCTTCGATGGTGATGATGTGGTGGTCGACGGTCTCGTTGATCAGGTTGATCAAGCTGGCCAGCGTCGTTGACTTCCCCGACCCGGTCGGCCCGGTCACCAGGAACAATCCCCGGGGCCGGTGGACCATCTTGACCACCGATTCGGGCAGCCCCAGCTGCTCCGGCGTCAACTTGTCGTTGGGGATCTGACGCAGCACCATCGAAATGAAACCGCGCTGCTTGAACACCGAAACCCGGAACCGGGCCAGTTCGCCAAACGCAAACCCGAAGTCGGTACTCCCCGATTCCTGCAATTCGCGCTGGCACCGCTCGGGGGTGATCGATTTCATCAGGCCGACGGCATCCTCGGCCTCCAACGTCTTCGTCTCCAACTTCCGCATCCGCCCGTGCAACCGGAACACCGGCGGCTGGCCGACGACGATGTGGATGTCGCTCACCCCCTGCTTGACCGCCGCTTGCAGCAGTTTGTCGATCAGTACGTTTGCCATCTGAAGTCACCCTGGGACTCGAATGCGTCGGTCGTTGTTTCGCTGTGTCGCGGATTTGCTGCGCTGCGGATTTGCGATGCCGCTGCTGGCGGAGCCGCCAAGTGCATCCTTGCCACCTTGCAGATCGATTGTCCGCCGGCCGGGGAGACGATGGCGAAGGCGAAAAGTGGAAAAGATTGCTCCCGGATTGCAGGCATTATGACCGGGGATTGCCCAAACGCCAAAAAACGCCGGCTTTGGACGTAACTTTCGGTCAGTTTCCGCTCCGGGCCGGCAACGGAAACCGATCTTCCCCTACAGCCAGACGCCGGGATCGACGGGTCACACCAGCCCCGCCCATTCGGGCCGACCGAGCGGCCGGCCGGCGAGGCGCCAGAATCGGCCGCCAGGACGGGCGGCCGGGATGAAAACGACGCCGGCGGTGGGGGCCGCCAAGGCGGTTACAGCGAGTCCAAATCCTTGACCAGGTGGTCCAACGCCAATTCCTCCTGCTCGGTCTGCTTGGCCACCCGATAGACCTCCTCGAAGGTCGTGATTCCGCGGATCACCTTCAGCATCCCGTCGGCGTAAAGCGTTGACATGCCACTATTTATCGCTTCCGTACGGATCTCGTTGGTGTTCGCGCTGCGGAACATCATCTCGCGCAGCTTGCCGTTGATTACCATCAGCTCGTAGATGCCGATCCGGCCGCGGTAACCGGAGCGGCCACAGTAGGGACAGCCCTTGCCACGCGAGAACTCCGCCTGGGCCACCATCTCCGGCGGAAGCTTGGCATCGGCGATCACGCTTTCCGGTGGCTGGTACCGCACCTTGCAGCGGGGGCAAATCGTCCGCACCAAGCGCTGGGCCAGGACCGCGATGACCGAACTTGCCACCATGTAGGATGGTACACCAATGTCCACCATTCGACTAATAGAACTGGGCGCATCGTTCGTATGCAGGGTACTAAAAACCAGGTGTCCAGTAAGAGAAGCCTGGATTCCCATCGATGCCGTCTCGTGGTCACGCATCTCGCCGACCAGGATGATGTTGGGTGCCTGCCGCAGCATCGAACGGATGATGCGGGCGAAGTCGAGCCCGATCGAGTGCCGGACTTCCACCTGGTTGATCCCCGGCAGGTAGTACTCCACCGGGTCTTCGGCGGTGATCACCTTGCGGTCGGGACGGTTCAGCGCGTTGAGCGCCGCGTACAGGGTGGTGGTCTTTCCCGACCCCGTCGGCCCGGTCACCAGGATGATCCCGTTGGGACGACGGATCAGCGAGTTGAATGTGCGGTAGTCCCGCTGGCTGAGCCCCAATTGCCGGACGCCGACTTTGATGTTGTCCTTGTCCAGCAGCCGCATCACGCAGGACTGGCCGTGGTTGGTCGGGATGATGCTGACCCGCAGGTCCAGCTGCTTGTCGCCGACGGTGATTTTGATCCGGCCGTCGGTCGGCCGCCGCTTCTCGGAGATGTCGATCTTGGACAGAATCTTGATCCGGGCGATCAGGGCCGACAACATCCGTCGGGGGGCACTTTCCCGCTCCACGCACACGCCGTCGATCCGGTACCGGATCCGGACCCGCTCTTCGAAGGGCTCGACGTGGATGTCGCTGGCCCGCAACTGGACGGCTTCCTGGATCATCAAGTTGACCAGCCGGATGACCGGCGCACTGCTCTCGTCGGAATCCCCACCTTCGGGCTCACTACCACCCCCGCTCTCGGTCTCGGTAAAGTCGATCGCCGTGTCGGTGAACTCCTGCAGCATCGAGTCAGCGGATTCCCCTTCCACCTGACCGTAGTACTGGTTGATTGCCCCCTGAATGGCCTCCTTGGGTGCCAACGCCGTTTCGATCTTGCGGTTCAGAATGAAGCGGAGCTTTTCGATGGTCTCCAGGTCGAACGGGTCGGCGATCAAAATCCGCAGCGCCCCGTCCTCCTCGCTGAACGGCAACACCATGTTTTCCCGCGCGACCGATTCGGGGACCAATTCGATCACCTCGTCCGGAATTCGCTCCTCCCTCAGGTCGACGAACGGAATCTTGTGAAACTCCGCGACCGCCATCGCCACTTCTTCCGGCGTGGCGTACTCCATCTGGATCAGAATCTCGCCGACCGGCTTGCTGGTGTCCTTGGAGACCTGTTCGGCTTCGGACAATTGGTCCAAGCTGATGACGCCCTTGCGAAGCAGCAGGTCGGTGAAATCTTGGATGGCTTGACTCATGTTCAGGCTTTCGACGGCGGGGAAGACAGACGTTTGAAAAGACCACGAAAAAACGCCAACACCTTGGTCGCCCCGGGCCATTGAACCTGGGGGCGTTCAACCCGGGTGGTTCAATTTGGGTCGTTCAACCCGGGACCGGGGACGGCGGAGCCTTCGGCGGGCGACGTCGCTGACTCCGGTCGCCCTATCGGGGACGGCGGCGGGCGTCCGAGGTCGCACCTGCTCCCAGACATCGGTCGAGCCGAACTTCGGGGATGCCGAATTCGCCTTCCCGACGGACGTTTTTTCTCCAACCGACGTCCACCGGATTGCCGTCGCTGTCCGCCAAGCGGTCGACCACAACGATGGTCCAGCCGTTTTCACTGCGGGTGGTGTTTTCCAGCGGTGCCTTAAGGATACCATCCCGGAGCCGAATCCGGTCCCGGACAATCGACATTTCCACCGATCGAGTCGTTTCGTTGACTGCAATCCCTATCTCCGTCCGAGGCTGTCGCGTCCACAACCTTCGTGGCATCGATCTGGATCTGCCACGCGGAAAATGGATCACCTTTTGCGGCCTGTCCGGCAGCGGCAAGACCTCTTTGGCCTTGGACACCCTGTATGCCGAAGGCCAGCGGAAGTACATCGAAAGCTTCTCGGCCTACACCCGCCAGTTCCTCCAGCGGCTGGACAAGCCCGATTGCGACGGCATCACCGGGATCCCGCCCGCGGTCGCAGTGACCCGGGCCGGCGGATCAAAAACCAATCGCAGCACCGTCGCCACCGCCACCGAAATCGCCGATCACCTGCGATTGCTGTTCGCCAAATGCGCGACCCTGTACTGCATCGGCTGTTCGCGGCCGGTCACCGCCGACGATCCCGGCACCGTGGCGGAGTCGCTGGCGAAGGACCGCTCGCGCGGCATGATCGCCTTCTCGGTGTGGCTTCCCGATCGCAAGTCCGGCGGCGAGATCCTGCACGGGCTGCAACAAGAAGGTTACGTCCGAATCGTGGTCGGCGACCAAACCTTTCATCTGTCCGACGAGGACCGATCGCCGCTGGCTAAAAAGATTGGCCGCAAGGGAACACCCTGCCTGGTGATCGTGGACCGGTTCTCGGCCGGAACCGAGGTGGCGCGGCTGACCGAATCGCTGGAAACCGCGATGGCCGAGGGCCACGGCCGCGCCGTCGTGCTGACCGATGCCACGGCGACCGATCCAGACGACACGTCGCACAGCAAAGCGGCGTCCAAGAGAACGGGATCCCGAAACTCGTCTGCGGACGGCGGGATACCGAAGACCGACGCAATCGAAATCATTGACCAGAAGCGTTGGCGACGACGCGTCATCAGTGTGGACCGACGCTGTGACGATTGTGATCTGGATTACCCGGACCCCGTCCCGCGGTTGTTCAATTTC
This sequence comes from Roseiconus nitratireducens, assembly GCF_008629675.1. GTDB lineage: Bacteria > Planctomycetota > Planctomycetia > Pirellulales > Pirellulaceae > Stieleria > Stieleria nitratireducens. The sequence goes on from NZ_VWOX01000012.1 coordinate 120,130, forward strand.
AACAACCCGCTGGGAGCCTGTGAAACGTGTGAGGGCTTTGGCGAACTGGTCGACATCGACATGGATCTGGTCGTGCCGGACAAGACGCTGTCCTTGGCCGAGGGCGCGATCGCCCCCTGGAACACGCCCTCCTACGCACACGAATTGGAAGAACTGCTGGAGCTCGCGCCGGATTACGGCCTGCCGGTCGACGTTCCCTTCCAGGATCTGAAAAAGAAACACCTGGACCTGATCCACCACGGCGTCCCGGAACGCAACTTTGGTGGGCTGGACGGTTTCTTCGCCTGGTTGGATCGCAAGAAGTACAAGATGCACATCCGCGTGTTCGCATCCCGGTATCGCAGCTATCGAACCTGCGACGCCTGTGGCGGATTGCGGTACAAGCCGACCGTGCTGGCCTATCGAATCGGTGACAACCACATCGCGGACGTGTTCGCAATGCCGGCCGGCCAGGCGGCTGAATTCTTTGCCGATGCGCCGCTGGAGAAACGTGAACGTCAAATCGCCGCCGAGCCGCTACGGCAGATCGTGGATCGCCTGGGCTACCTGGATGCCGTCGGATTGCGTTACCTGCAACTGGATCGACCGTTGCGAACCCTGTCGGGCGGAGAAACGCAACGTGTCTCCTTGACCGGAGCCCTCGGCGGCAGCCTGGTCAACATGCTGTATGTGTTGGACGAGCCGACCGCCGGCCTGCATCCCAGCGATGTTCAACAACTTTCCAAGGCCATCGCATCCCTTCGCGACCGCGGCAACACGGTGGTTGTGGTCGAACACAACGAAACCATGATCGAATCCTCCGATCGCGTGGTCGAGATCGGGCCGGGCGCCGGTGCCAATGGCGGTGAGGTCGTGTTTGAAGGGACGCCCAAACAGTTGCAGAAGGATCGCCACAGCCTGACCGGACAATTCCTCAGTGGGCGGCGTGGCCAGACACTGCGGCACCATGAACCCAGAACGTCACGAGGCCGAATCACGCTGCGCGGCGCCTCCGGCCACAACCTGCAAGACGTGACCGTGGATATCCCGCTGGGTGTGCTGTGCGTCGTCTCGGGTGTATCCGGCAGCGGCAAAAGCTCGCTGATTCAAGACACCCTGGTCGAAGCCATTCGTGTGGAAAAGTTGCACCAGGGCGGCAAGCCACTGCCGTACCGTTCCATCTCGGGATTGGGACAAATCGAGGACTGCGCCCTGGTGGACCAGTCCCCGATCAGCCGCTCGCCACGCAGTTGCCCGGTGACCTACGTCAAAGCCTTCGATCCGATCCGAAAGGTGTTCGCGGAAAGTCCGGATGCCCGGGCTCACGGATTGTCGGCCAGCCACTTTACCTTCAACAACGCCAAAGGACGTTGCCCCGAATGCGAGGGCGCCGGGGTTCTGGAAATCGACATGCAATTTCTGGCGGACGTCTCAATGCAATGCCCGGTTTGCCGCGGCAGCCGGTACCGCGATGACATCTTGAAGGTTCGTTACCGGGACCGCAACATCGCGGACGTTTTGGCCATGAGCGCCAAGCAAGCGTACGAATTCTTCCGCGGCTCGGTCAAAGTTCAGGCCCGGCTGAAACGGATGATCGATGTCGGTCTGGGATACATCGCGCTCGGCCAACCCGCGACGACGCTCTCCAGCGGCGAAGGCCAGCGGTTGAAGCTCGCCGCGTTCCTGGCATCGGCGCGTCGGAAGCGGACGCTGTTCGTGATGGACGAGCCCAGCACGGGATTGCACTTCGACGACCTGGTTCGTCTGGTGGATTGCTTTGACGCCCTAATCGCCGACGGGCATTCGTTGCTGGCCGTCGAACACAATCCGCTGTTGATGCTGTCGGCCGATCACCTGATCGATCTGGGACCGGGAGGCGGAAACCAGGGGGGCCGAATCGTGGCCGAGGGAACCGTCGCGGATCTGATCAACCAGGCCGAAAGCAAAACCGGCAAGATCTTGGCTCGCGAAATGGCCCGTGGAGAGTAGCCGCCCAGGTTGCTTTCACGAGATTTGCGTGCAATGAGCGGCAAGACGCTAGCCGCCGGTCGAGGCGAGAAAACCCGCGGCTAGCGTTACGCGGCTCACCCAACGCGGATCTGTCCAGCTAGGCACTGTTCCGCAAATGCCGAGGCCGCGAAGCGGCGACCCCAACACCATCAACAAAGACGAACGGCAATCGTCACCGCGCCGGAGGCTGGCTGGCGAGCGTCCGTTGAACCTCCGTGACGCGGATGCGTTGGTTGGCATCCAACGTCAACAGTCGGTCGCGTCCTCCGCCCCCTTCTTGAAATTCCGTGAATCCTTTCGCATCCACGCTGACGCGTCCCGGTGCCGACAGTCCAAAGTAGTTCTCCTCCGGCCGCACGGCGAACAACACGCTGGTCAAATCCCACGTCGGACGATCGTGATTGGGGCCGCTGTGCAGCAGGTACGCTTCTCGCACGATGTGATGGGGAACGTAGCCAAAGTCGCGGGCAATGCTTTCTCGGGGGTAGGGAACGGACAATCCGATCCGATAGTCACTCCAGTACACCGGAACCGAATCCGGCCACTTGTCGGCAAACCGCTGCATGGCATCAATACCGTTGATCACGTTCGCTTCACCGTGTCGCTGTTTTCCCTGCACCGGACCAAAACTGCCCGCCATCACGGACACGCTGCGGCATTTCTGACGCGCCAGCTCTGCTCCCGTCAATTCGCTGATCGCGTCGGGCTGCGAATCCAGCAAGTCGGCAAGATTCGCGGCCAGCCCGACCTGCACGATCACCACACTGCCGTCGCGCGCATCCGCCAGCGTACGACGCAGCACCGTCACCGCATCCTCGGCGTCGTCGCCACTTCGCAAATCGTGCGGATAGCGTTCGGTCGCGCCGTCCTTCACTTCACACAGCTTCACATACTTGCTTTCGCGGCGCTGAGCGTCCCGGGTCACTCCGATCGGAATGTCGCCGCGATGATAGAACGTGTTGACCGCATCGACGAAGGGAGCCGCCAAGGGATTGATCTTCGAAACCGTGACCGCCTCAATCACACACTCTCCGCGATCGGCCAACGCGTGCAGCATCGCCAGCGCCAGCACATCGTCACAATCTCCGGTGATGTCGGTGTCAAAAATGATCGGAATCGGTTCCGCCGAATCCGCCGCCTCTTGAGCCGGAACGGTCCGAGACGTGACCGCCGCCACACCCAGGACCAGAAGCCAAATCCAATTCGTAATCGGAAGGCTCGCCGGGTGTGCCGGTTTCCAACGCATCTTGTGAAGAATTTCCATCAATTCACTTTCCCAAACTTTTGACGAACGGCATCGAACAAAACGGCCAAGATAATCACCCCGCCGGTCACGATCTGTTTGATTGCGTCTTCGACCCCCAGTTGAGCCAAGCCCGATTGCAGCACGGCGATGATCAGCACCCCGAAAAACGAAGCGACCACGCTGCCACGGCCCCCCATCAAACTGGTTCCCCCGATCACGCAGGCAGCAATCGCGGACAACTCCAGCCCGATCGCCGCGTTGGGATCGGCGCTGGACAGGCGGCTGGTCTGTGAAAGTGACGCCAGTCCGCACAGAAATCCGCTGATCGCGAATGCCGTGATGATGACCGGTTTCGTCCGAATCCCGCTCATCCGCACCGCTTCCCGGTTGGTGCCGATCGCGACGCAGTAGCGACCGAAAACCGTTTGGGTCAGTAGGAACTGGCCCAAGATGACCACGCCCAAAGCAACCAAGAACGCCGGCGAGAGTGACACCACCGAAATCGGCTCGCCAAATCCTTCGACCCGGCTGCCGATGTACATCGTTTGCGAATCGGTCACGACCTTGGTTGCGCCACGGGCCATTTCCAACATCCCCAACGTGACGATGAAGGACGGGATCGCAAACCAGACGGAAAGGAATCCGTTCAGCAGGCCACAAGCGGCTGTCACCAGGCAACACACCGGCACCGCCGCGTAGACGGGCCACTGATGCCGCACCATCAAAACGCCGATCACCGCTGAACCCAACGCCAGCAACGATCCGACCGACAGATCGATGCCGCCAACGATCAGCACCAGCGTCATTCCGACGGAGATAAAGATCAGGTCCGGATTGGAGTTGGCAATCGTCACCAACGTTTGCGTCTGAAAGAAGTTCTCGGTCGAGAGCGAAAACGTGAGCACCAGGAACGCCAGCACCCCGATCAATCCCGCGTACTGCAACACCGATTGAAATATTTTGCGTCGGGTCATGACCGAAACCGAACCTCGTCGGGCGCGCCGCAATCGCGGCAATTCTCAAATGGGTTCATTTCAAAGCCGTCTCTCTCTGTGCACCGTCGATCTTGTCCAACGCGTCGAAACTTGCCTGCAGGATCGCATCTTCGCTCCACGCGCCACGGTCGAATGTTTTGACCATCCGTCCGGCGGCCATGACCGCAATCCGGTCACAGTTTTCCAATAACTCCTCCAGGTCGCTACTGACAATCACGATGCCCTTGCCGTCCGATGCCAGCTTGGCGATCAAGCGATAGATCATGCGACGCGCCGACACATCGATGCCTCGGGTTGGCTCATCGAACAGAAACACGTCGGCGCCACTGGTCAGCCATTTCGCGATCACGACCTTTTGCTGATTGCCACCGCTAAGGGTTCCGACCGATTGCTCGATCCCGGCACACCTGGTGTCCATCGCGGCGCACATCGCTTCTGTTTGCTGCACCTCAGATGCGCCACGAATCAGCCCCCAGCGAGAGAAGCGACTCCGCAACGCCCCCAACGTGGTGTTGCAACGCACCGATTGCTGCAGCAGCAAGCCGTTCTGCTTTCGGTCTTCGGTAACCATTGCCAATCCGCCGGCACTGGCTTCGGCGGGATGCGTGAACCGACGCGGTTCCCGTTGACCGACAGCAACGGTGCCGTCATCGGCCACGTCGGCACCAAAAATGGCCCGCAGCAACTCGGTTCGTCCCGACCCGACCAATCCGGTGATTCCGAACCGCTCGCCCGCGCGCACGCGAAACGAGATGTCGCGCAGCATCCCACGGCGAATCCCCTGCACCGTCAACACGTCGCCGTCAGACACCTGCGAAGCAAATGCGTCGGCGGAGGCGTCAAGGTCGTCCCGCGGCCGTTCTGGTCGATCCGCCTTCGGTCGATCCGCCTTCGGTCGATCCGTCGTCGGTCGGTCAACCTCCGTTTCTGTCCGCGACATGTTTTTTTGAACGTCGACGACCGTCGCCGCTCCGCTCATCAGGTCGACCATCGCGTCAACGCTCAGTGCAGATACGGGGCTGGTGCAGACGTAACGGCCGTCCCGCAAGACGGTCACCCGGTCAGCGATTTGCTTGATCTCTTCCAAGCGGTGTGAGATGTAAATCATCCCCACGCCACGATTCCGCAATCGGTCCAGGGACTCAAACAACCGCCGCGTTTCACTGCCGCTGAGAGCGGCGGTCGGTTCATCCAACAACAACAGCGTGGCATCACGGTCGAGCGCGGCGGCAATCTCCACCATCTGCTGCCGCCCCACCCCCAGCGAACCGACCGGCACGTCGCTCGGCACCTCGGTCAACCCGAATCGGTCCAACGCCACGCGGGCCCGGTTATGCAGCTGACGGTGATGAATCACGCCGGCGGTCGAGGGCAAGCGTGTCAGCAACAGATTCTCTGCCACGCTCAGGGTCGGAATCAGATTCAGCTCCTGGGGAATGACCTGCACCCCACGCGATTCCGCCTCGTGCTTGCTGCTCGGCGAGAAATCCTGGCCTTGCAAAGTCATCGTCCCCCCGCTCGCCGGGGTCAAGCCGGAGATGATCTTGCACAACGTGCTCTTGCCGGCGCCGTTGGCGCCCAGCAACGCATGGATCTCGCCCGAATCGACTTCCATCGAAACATCACGCAGCACCGTCACGTTGCCGTAACGTTTCGTCATTCCCGAAGCACGCAACAATTCGGCCATCAGGCTGCCTTGCCGCCGGTCGCCGTCGGTGTCCGGAGCATGACCGTCATCATTCCTGGGTGCCTGATTCGGCCAACGATTCGGCGGTGACAAGATCCACCGGTGTCTCCACGTCATCCGCCGTCGCCGACGGATCCTCGATCAGTTGCAACGCGGTTTCAATGCCGAACACCGCCAGCTGGTCCCCGTACTGGTCGGCGGTGGCTAGCACCTTGCCCTCGCGAATGGCAGCCTGGACGGCGGAAATGTTGTCAAATCCCACGATCAAGATGTCGTCGGATCGTCCGGCAGCCTTGACCGCCGCGATTGCCCCGAGCGCCATCGAGTCATTGGCCGCCAGGATCGCCTTGATGTCTGGGTGCTCGCTCAACATGGAAGCGGCAATGGTGTTCGCCTTGCTCATTTCCCACTCGGCACTCTGGCTGCTCACCACATCCACGCCCGCCTGTTCCATCGCCTGATTGAATCCGGCCAGTCGCTGCTGGCCGTTGAACGACGTCCGGATGCCTTCCAGGATCGCCACTTTGTCGCCTTCTTTCAGTCGCGTCGCCAGGAAATCGCCGACTTTCTTTGCGCCGGCTTGGTTGTCCGGACCGACAAACGGAATGGAGACGTTTTCTTCCTGCAACACGTCGCGGTCCAGACGGTTGTCGATGTTCACGACAACGATCCCCTTTTCCTTTGCTTTCCGCAACGACGGCACCAGCGCCTTGGAATCCGCCGGGGCAATCACAATGGCGTCCACACCGGCAGCGACCATGTCGTCGACCAGTCCTACCTGGCGGCTGAGATCTCGTTCGTCCTTGATGCCGTTGACGATCAGGTCGTACTGCTCGGCATGTTCTTGATGATGCGAGTTGGCCCCATCCGCCATCGTCGAAAAGAACTCGTTGGCCAGCGACTTCATGATCAACGCCACTTTGGGGCGATCCGACTCCAACGCGGCCTGACCTCCCGTCGGTGTTTCCGATTTTGAAGCGCAGCCTGTCAACAACAAAGGCAGGGCAAGCAGACAGAAGAACGAACGCATGATCGATCGAGGTGGGCGTTAAAGAGGTGGGAGACGCGATGATCGCGAGAAGCGATGCGTATTGTACCAAGATGGACGACCGGGACGATCACCGTCGGCTGCCCAGGCTGGCACAAGTTGAATTCAGTCGCCGACCAGCGCCGCGTCGATTTCCTCTCGACGCGCCAGACTGGGCTGGGCGCCCAATCGTGATGCCGCCAGCGCGCCGGCCACATTCGCGAACCGAACACTGTCTTCCAAGCAACCGGATTCCGCCCATCGGACCGCCAACGCGCCCGCGAACGCATCGCCCGCTGCGGTCGTATCCAACGCGTCCACGCGGATTGACGGCAACAGTTGGGCTTGCTGCCCGTCAAACAGCAACGTTCCCCGCGGCCCCAGGGTGATGCACACGTTGGCCGCACCCTGCTCGTGAAGCTTTCGAGCGATCCGCTCGGCATCTTCGATCGATGACAACTTCAATCCGGTCAGCGCTGACGCTTCCGTTTCGTTGGGGCACAACAAATCCACCTGATGCAGTTCGACCGGCAATTGTCGGGGAACCGGCGCCGGGTCCAAGATGACTTTGACGCCCGCTTGACGAGCCAACCGGGCAGCCGCCGCCACGGTCGGCAGTGGCGATTCCAGTTGCAACATCAAAGCGTCGCTGCCGCGAATCAACTCCGCCGCCTGCTCCGCGTGATCGGGAGTCAAACGCCCGTTGGCTCCGGGCACCACGATGATGGCGTTTTCGCCACTCGCTTCCAATTGCACGATGGCAACGCCCGACTCGCAATGCGGGACGGTCGTGACCGCGCCACAATCGATCCCCTCCGAACTCAGGTTCTGTCGAAGTTGATCACCGAATCCGTCGTCACCGACGCAACCGATCATCCGCACCGCCGCACCGCAGCGGGCCGCCGCCACCGCCTGATTGGCACCTTTCCCACCGGAGACTTCGGTCAACGACTCCCCGGCCACCGTTTGCCCCGGAGCCGGCAGGGCTTGGCAGCGGACCAGCAGATCCAGGTTGATCGACCCGAGCACCGTGATCGTTGCCGAGCGTTGCATGAAGACTTCAGGTGATCGAGGAGCGATGACGACCGATTGGGTCCGGGCGGTTCAAAGGATATTCTGGCGATCCGGGCATGCCAACCGCCGTCCTAACGCCGGGTGGCCCGCCGACGGGGCGTCTCAACACGCTTGACCCTCCGTTTCCTTCCTCTCGATCCCCCTTGCAAAACAGCCCCATGGAAATCTGGCCCGCCATTGACCTCCGACATGGAAAACCCGTCCGCCTGCGCCAGGGTGACTACGATCGCCAAACCGTCTTTGGTGATGATCCGGTGGAGTTTGCCATCCGATGGAAGCAGGCCGGCGCGAAGCGATTGCACCTGGTCGACCTGGATTCCGCCAAAGGTGACGACGGCGCGGCCAATCGCGAAGCCGTCGCCCGCATCGTGAGCGAAACGGGGCTGCCGTGCCAAATGGGTGGCGGCGTCCGCAGCACGGACGCGATCGAGACCCTGCTGGGCATCGGGCTGACTCGTCTGGTCGTGGGATCGGCGGCCCTCAAGCAGCCAAAGTGGTTCGCATCCATGTGCGACCAGTACCCCAACCAGTTGGCCGCCGGCATCGACGCCCGAGACGGGATGGTGGCCACTGACGGGTGGCTGGAAACCAGTTCGACGCCGGCGATCGATCTGGCCCGCGATCTGCGCGATCGCACCGCCAACATCGCCGCGATCATCTACACCGACATCGCCCGCGACGGCATGATGAGCGGTCCGAATTTTGATGCTCTGTCGGCGATGGCCGCAGCCACCGACATCCCGCTGGTCGCCAGCGGCGGTGTGACGACCTACCAGGATGTCGCGAAACTGGTGCAAATGGAGATGCCGGCAGCAATCGTCGGACGCTCGATTTATGATGGGGTGATGCAACTGGACAAAGTCATCGACATCGCTGGAGACAACTGACATGCCGACGCCATCGCCCGGGAATTCACGGATGGAGCGACCGGGGTACCGAATCGCTTTCACCGTGTGCCTTGCCTGGGCGTTGGCGATCGTCCACTCCCTTCCCGCGGTGTCCCAGGACAACACCACCCCCGCCGCAGCACGCTACAAAGCACTGCCGCCTGCCGGAATCGAACTGGACGCAGCGGTCCGCAAGACGCTGCAAGACCGCGTGGAATCGATCCGCGATCGACTTGCCGCCGCGCTGGAGAAATCGACCGTCGGTGCGGACTGGGCCAGCCATGTGCAGGTTTTGATCCGTTCGGTGGACTTGGCTTTGCAGCAAAACCTGTTCTTCAAACCCGGCCAGGTCGATGACGCGAAAAAGTTGCTTGATGAAGCCGAGCGACGGATCGATTCCGCCGTGGACGGCCAACGAGGTCTCGAATTGCTGGGCTGGGACCCATCGGCGGTCGGTCGCCCCCAACCACTGGTCGGCGGATTTGTCTCACGCATCGACGACTCGGTCCAACCGTTCGGAATCGTCGTTCCGGCCGGTTGGCGTGCCGACGATGCGCCCGCAGAACACCGGATGGACGTCTGGCTGCACGGCCGTGGGGACAACAAGACGGAGATCCCTTTCTTGACCGAGCGGATGTCGAAAGTTGGCACCTACGCCCCCCGCGACACCTTCGTGCTGCATCCCTTCGGCCGCCATTGCAACGCATTCAAATTTGCTGGTGAAACAGATGTGTACGAAGCGATGGCCGCAGCCAGTCGACTTTTTCGTGTTGATCCCCGCCGGGTTTGCATTCGTGGTTTTTCGATGGGTGGCGCCGGCTGCTGGCACTTCGCCGTCCATGATCCGACACGCTGGATGGCTGCCAATCCCGGCGCCGGATTCGTCGACACCCTGGTCTACCAAGGCTGGAATGATCAGCCCCCGTTCCCTTTGACTCCCGTCGCGCGGAAATTGCTGAACTGGTACGACGTGCTTCCCTGGACCGCGAACCTGGGCGAAACACGGACGATCGCGTACAGCGGCGAAGTCGACAAACAACGTCAAGCTGCGGATCGGGTGGTCGAAAAAGCCTCGCAATTGGGGCTGAGTTTCCCCTACATCATCGGCGCCGATATGGGGCACAAGATCGACGACGCTTCACGCCAGAAGATTGATGCTCAGATCGCTCGCTGGGCCGAGGATCTGCCGCCGCTGCCGCGGAAAGAGATTCATTTCGTGACCTACACGTTGCACTACGACTCCGCCGATTGGGTGCGTGTCACCGGCATGCGCGAACAATGGACAGCCGCTTCGGTGGATGCGGTGCTGGACGACGCTGCGGAGTCGGTGACCCTGGAGACCGACGGCGTCACGCATCTGGAGATCGATTTCTCCGAATCGGGTTGGCCCCATCGTCGCGGGGCCGTTCAGATCACGATCGACGGCGTGACGTCGGAATTCGACGACACCGGAAACGTTGGCGGGTTCCAGTGCAGTCTGGCCCGCGATTCCGACGGCCACTGGTCGCAACATCAGGAAGACGCGACGCGGCTGCGCAAACGGCCCGGGCTGCAAGGCCCAATCGACGACGCGTTTTGCGACCGATTCGTTTTTGTCCTGCCGAGCCGCCCCGCCCGGCACGGCCGTGTGCAACGCTGGATCGATCGCGAAACCCGATACGCGATGGATCGTTGGTCGAGACTGATGCGGGGTGATGCGCCCGTGGTCCTGGATCGCGATCTCACCGACGATCAAATCGAAACCTGCCACCTGATCTGCTTTGGCGATTTTTCCAGCAATCGCTACCTGTTCAACATTGCGGCATCGCTGCCGGTGCGATGGACGCGTGACACGCTCACCGTTGGCACACAAACGTTTGACCCCGTCAAGCACGCGCCCGTGCTGTGCTATCCGAATCCTTTGAATCCGGATCGCTACGTGGTGGTCAACAGTGGGATGACGTTTCGTGATTTTTCCAACGTTAGCAATTCGCGGCAGATCGCGATGTTGCCCGATTGGGCGGTGATGGACGTCACCGAAGAAGACGATTCGATCTTCGCCGGTCGAATCGCCGCCCAGGGGTTCTTTGACGAACATTGGGAACTTCCGGCGCAGTAGCATTCGATCAACAGCCGCGGGCACCCGGACGCTGTCGCCCCTTCGGGGCTGACGCACCCGGAGGCGGAAGAACCGGCGGCCAAGGCCGCCGGCAGACCGCTATCGGCCCTCCGGGCCTGCCGGCAAGCGCGATTTGACTTCACCCTGCGTCCGGGAGGGTCGCGGAGGAGTTTACGACGACGCGGGGAGGGCCCTGAGTCATGGGTTCTTCTCGGGGCGCTACGGCTGCGATTCCAGCTGGACGTCTTCCGGCTCTTTCTCTCGCTCCAACTCGTCTCCGACGACTTGATCGGCGGAAAGATTGGCTTCGGCGTATCGCATCAGCGTGCCCATCGCTTCCCGATCGAATTTGAAGTCATCCATCACAAACGTCTTGGACTTGCCATCGACCTTGTATTGCAACTTGGCAATTCCTTTGCTTTCCCATCGCCGCTTGTCAATTTTTTCGATCGCATCGATCGGCACTTCCTGGCCCTTGTGATTGCGAATCAGCGTCGCATCGCCTTCGACCCAGGCGCCGCGACCGGACATCCATTTCAGCAGCGCCGGAACCCCGATCAACATGCACAGCACAATCATGAAGAACTGGCTGCCGATATTGTTGCTGATCTCCTTGGCAGATTTCTGGGGCGTCAAAGTCGGCCAGCCCTTCTCCGCGGCCAATACCTGCCAGGCCTCTCGACGCCCTTCCTCGGGCAACGCTTCATAGGCTTCCGCGATGGTCAACTGGTGCGGATAGGCGATCAGGCCGTCGTACAAGCACCACAGGGAGTAGGCAACGCAACCGAGAAAGATCCAAAGAAACTTTCGGAAGAACGGTTGATAGGCTTCGGCACGTAACATCAAGGCGGTCCGATCAGTCGCCGGGGAGGGCGTGGGGAGGGGGACTTGTCGGGCGAGGCAGACAGTTTACTCGCTCGGTCCAAAAAGTCTTTGGCTGATCCATCTCTGTTGACCCGGATTTCAGACGCGTCGATGTCGGCGCCAGGCGATTTCCACGCTCTGGTCAGCGTGGCTAAGTCAAAGCGTTCGGACCTTTTCCACGCTCTGGCGAGCGTGGCTACGTCCTGGTGCCTGCATCTTCCACGCTTTGGCGAGCGTGGCGACGCCGTCACGCCTCTTCCGACTTTTCTTCGTTCTTGTACTGATCCAGACGCCGATACAAGGTCCTCGCACCGATCCCCAGAATCTTGGCAGCTTCTTCGCGATTGTCGTTGGTCAGCTTCAACGTCTCTTCAATCGCCCACCGCTCGATCACGCTCAACGGTTGCCCGATCAGCCCCGAATCTCCGCCGCCTGTCATCGCCGGCGGCGGATCTTCCACCGTGGGAGCCACATCCAGATCGTCGTCGACCAGTTCCGGCGGCAGATCGTCCAGATCCAGCTTGCCATCGGTATCCAGCACGACCATCATTTCGACAAAGTTTCGCAGTTCGCGAACGTTGCCGGGCCAATCGTAAGCAAAAAACCGCTTGGTGACGGCGGGCGTGAAATGGGCGGTGGGTTTTCCATGCCGCCGCAAGAACATCTTGCGAAAGTGGTCCATCAGCGGAATCACGTCTTCTCGACGCTCGCGAACCGGCGGTATTTCGACCGTCACCACCTTCAATCGGAAGTACAGGTCGCTGCGGAACGTCCCGGCTTCGATCATTTCCTCCAAGGGACGGTTGGTGGCGGAAACCAGACGCACGTTGACCTTGATCGGCTTGTTGTCGCCGACTCGCGTGATTCGGCTCTCCTCCAACACGCGCAGCAACTTGATTTGCGTGCTCGCCGGCATGTCGCCGACTTCGTCCAAAAACAGGGTGCCGCCGTTGGCATATTCAAAGGCGCCCACGCGATCCGCATCGGCACCGGTGAACGCGCCTTTGACGTGCCCAAACAGCTCACTTTCCACCAGGTTTTCGGCGATGGCTCCGGTGTTGATCGCGACGATGCTCTTGTTCCGGCGCGGACTGTTCTGGTGGATCGCCTGGGCGATCACTTCCTTGCCGGTCCCGTTTTCGCCGGTGATCAGCACGGTCGCGTCGGTGGGCGCGATGCGGCGCAGCCGATCGATCACCTGCTGCATCTTCTTGCTGGCGTAGACGATGCCTTCGAAACCGAAGCGTTCGTCCAGCCGCGACATCAGCTCGGTGTTCTGACGCCGCAGGCTGACCGCACCGACAGCCTTTTCAACGATCGCCCGCAAGCGGCTGGGCGTGATCGGCTTTTCCAAGAAATTGAAGGCGCCCTGCTGCATCGCCTCCACGGCGATCGGCACCGTCGCGTGACCGGTCACCATCACGACTTCCGAATCCGGCAGCCGCTCGCCCGCCAGCTTCAAGATCTTCATCCCGTCGACGTCGTTCATCACCATGTCGGTGATGATGATGTCGAAGGTGTCGCGTTCGATCAGGGTCGCCGCTTCGGGACCGCTGGTGGCGACGGTGCACTTGTAGCCGACTTTTTCCAGACTTTCGGTCATCGCCCTCGCGTGGGCCGCCTCGTTATCGACGACCAACAACCGAAATGACGAAGGGTCGTACTCCGGTTTCCCGGAACCCTTGCTGCTGGAGGGAGCCTCATTCATCGGACCGAATCATTCCGCATATCGGGTTTGCAGCGACTGGACCGTCATCGCGCCTTGTCGTTCGGCCCGCATGGCACGCACCGCGGCTTCGGCCGCCGCGACGGTCGTGATACAGGGCACGCCGTGCTGGACGGCTGCGGCCCGAATCTTTCCTTCGTCGGTGCGGGCGCCCTTTCCGTTGGGCGTGTTCAGGATCAGCGCGACGTCTTCATTTTTCAGATAGTCGATCAAGTTCGGCTGTCCTTCGGCCAATTTCTTGACCCGCGTGACTGGCACGCCGCCGTCCTCGAGCGTTTGCGCGGTCCCGCTGGTGGCCAGGATTTCAAACCCGAGTTCACGCAACTCCTTGCCCAGCTTGACCGCGGCGCTTTTGTGACGCTTGCTCAAACTGACAAAGATCTTGCCTTCGGTCGGCAAGGTGACACCGGCGGCGAGCTGGCTTTTAGCGAACGCCAACTCAAAGCTCTTGCTGATGCCCATCACCTCACCGGTGCTACGCATTTCCGGCCCCAGCACGATGTCGACTCCAGCAAACTTGCGGAACGGGAACACGCTTTCCTTGATCGAGACGTGTTTGGGCAGCGGTTCGGCTGTCACTCCCAGTTCCGACAACTTCATCCCGGCCATGACTTTGGTGGCCACGTTGGCGACGGGAATCCCGGTCGCCTTGGCAACGAACGGCACCGTCCGGCTGGCCCGCGGGTTGACCTCCAGAATGTAGACGGTCGGCGTCCCGTTCTCGGTCTTGATGGCGAATTGGATGTTCATCAGTCCGACCACGTTGAGCGCTTTGGCCAGTTTCAGCGTGGCTTCGCGGAGTTCATCCAGTGTGCCTTCGGAAATTGAAAACGGCGGGATCGCACAGGCCGAGTCACCGCTGTGCACGCCGGCCTCTTCGATGTGTTCCATGATGCCCATGACGACCGCTTGCTCGCCGTCGGCCACCGCATCGACGTCCACCTCAATCGCATCTTCCAGGAAATGATCGATCAACACCGGCTGACCGTCGGCGACGATGAACGCCTCGGCGACGTAGCGTTCGAATTGTGCCTTGTCGTAACAAATCTCCATCGCGCGTCCGCCCAGCACGAAACTGGGGCGGACCAGGGCGGGAAACCCGATCCGCTCGACTTCCTTGCGGGCCTCTTCCATGTTGCGGGCGATGCCGCTGGGCGGTTGCCGCAAACCCAATTCATTGATCAACGCTTGGAACCGTTCCCGGTCTTCGGCCGCCTCGATCGTTTCGACCGCGGTCCCGATGATCGGCACGCCGGCGTCTTTCAATCCGCGAGCCAGGTTCAACGGCGTCTGGCCGCCGAACTGCACGATCACGCCGTCGGGCTGGGTTGCATCGCAAATGTTCAGAACGTCTTCGATCGTCAACGGCTCGAAGAACAAGATGTCCGACGTGTCGTAGTCGGTGCTGACCGTTTCCGGGTTGCTGTTGACCATGATCGATTCATAGCCCATTTCGCGGAGTGCGAAACTGGCGTGGCAGCAGCAGTAATCGAACTCGATTCCCTGACCGATGCGGTTCGGACCGCCGCCCAAAATGACCACCCGCTTCTTTTCGGTCCGCGGCGGCAGTTCGTCCTCGGTTTCGTAAGTGCTGTAGTAATACGGCGTGTAGGCTTCAAATTCCGCCGCACAAGTATCGACACTCTTGAACACGGGGCGAATGCCCTGATCCAGCCGGTGCTTGCGGACCTTCAATTCGGTGGACCCGAGCATCTGAGCCAGCTGTCGATCGGAAAAACCGCTTCGTTTGGCTTCCAACATCTGTTCGGGGCCGAGTTGGTCGACCGTCGAAAGCGCCCGAATCTCGTCTTCCTGTTCGATGATTTGCGAAATGTGATCCAGGAACCAGGGATCGATGTGCGTGATGGCGTGCAGTTGCTCGATCGACATGCCCGACTTGAGCGCGTACCGGACGTAGAAAATGCGTTCGGCATTAGGCGTGTTCAATTTTGCCAGGATCGTGTCTTGATCGGGCTGGTCTTCGGTGCCCCAAAGATCCCGGCCGTCGCTGCCCAGTCCGAACGCGCCGACTTCCAGCCCCCGCAGCGCCTTTTGCAAGGATTCCCGGAAGGACCGACCGATCGCCATCGTCTCCCCGACGCTCTTCATTTGCGTCGTCAACGTCGCGTCGGCTTCGGGGAACTTTTCGAAGGCGAACCGTGGCATCTTGGTGACCACGTAATCGATGGTCGGCTCGAAGCATGCTTTGGTTTCTTTGGTGATATCGTTGGGCAGTTCCCAAAGCCGGTAGCCGACCGCCAACTTGGCGGCAATCTTGGCGATCGGAAATCCGGTTGCCTTGCTGGCCAGCGCACTGGAGCGGCTGACCCGCGGATTCATCTCGATCACGATCATCCGACCGGTCTTCGGCTCGATGGCAAACTGAATGTTGCTGCCACCGGTCTCAACGCCGATCTCGCGGATCACCGCCAGCGAAGCATCACGCATCCGCTGGTATTCTTTGTCGGTTAGGGTTTGCGCCGGCGCGACGGTGATCGAATCTCCCGTGTGCACGCCCATCGGATCCAAATTTTCGATCGCGCAGATGATCACGACGTTGTCGTCCCGATCGCGCATCACCTCCATCTCGTATTCTTTCCAACCGATGATGGATTCTTCGATCAGCACTTCCCGGACCGGTGACTGGTCCAATCCGCTTTTGACCAGGGCGTCAAAGTCGCCCTTGTTGTAAGCGATCGCGCTGCCGCTTCCGCCCATCGTAAAACTCGGTCGCACGACCGTCGGAAGTCCGACGTCCGCCATGGCTTCGCGGGCCTCTTCCAGCGAATGAACGATGTGCCCCTTGCAAACGTCCAGACCGATTTTTTCCATCGCGGATTTGAACCGGTCTCGCTCCTCGGCTTTGGCGATCACATCCTCGTTGGCAGCGATCATCTCCACGCCGTGCTTTTTCAACACGCCGTTGGACGCCAAATCCATCGCGACGTTCAGCCCGGTCTGGCCGCCCAGGGTCGGCAGCAGCGCGTCGGGCTTCTCCTGCTCGATCACTTTTTCGACCATCTGCCACGTCAGCGGCTCGATGTAGGTCGAATCCGCGGTCGCCGGATCCGTCATGATCGTCGCGGGGTTGCTGTTGACCAAAACGACCTCGTAGCCCTCTTCGCGGAGCGCTTTGCACGCCTGAGTCCCCGAATAATCGAACTCACACGCTTGGCCGATGACGATCGGCCCGCTGCCAATCAGAAGAATTTTTTTGATGTCGTCGCGTCTTGGCACGTCTACTACCGGTTAGAAACGGGAATACCTTCCAAATTTCAGGAAGAATATCAGATCGACCACCGGGTTGCGTAGGACGGGGGGCGCCAGATTTTTCCCTCCGGTGCCACCGCAACGTCCATTCGACATCGATCTCGCGAGGGAAAACCGCGGCCGCGGCGGACTCAAATCGCGAATCGAGCCGCCGAGGAGATTGCCGAGCAGATCGCCGGTCAAACCGGCTCGACTACCGTCACATCTTCGGTCGGTGTCGTCTTTCCCGCCACACCAGTGGCCGCCTTGGATCGATCCCAGAACGTCGCGAAGAACAACACGGCGACCGCCAAGGCCAGCCCCGCCGGCATCAACCAGAATTCAGCCGCGCTCGCTGCCCAACCCGCCTTTGTGGTCGGGTTAAGCCCGATATAGTCGCCCCAAGGTCCGTGCAACAGGTTGCCAACCAGCATCCCCGCTCCGTAGGTCAACAATCCCAACAGGGCTTGAGCACTGGTGCGAATCTCCGGTGGCGAACTGCGGTCGGTATACAGCTGGCCGGTGACAAAGAAAAAGTCGTAGCAGATGCCGTGCAACAAAATTCCAAGCACCAACATCGACGGCGTTCCCGGCATCAAGCCGAACAGTGCGTACCGCAACGCCCACGCCAGCATGCCGACCAGCAACATCCATTTCACGCCCAATCGCACCAGAAAGAACGGGACCAGGGCCATGAAAAAGATTTCGCTGACCTGGCCCAACGCCATCACCCCCGCGCTGGAACTGCCGAAGGCCATTTTCTCCACGAAGTCATACGTGCGGGCGTAGTAGAACGCCAACGGAATGCAAATCAGGAACGAACAGATCGCGAACACCAGGTAGCTGGGGTTGCGGAACAGGCGGATCGCATCCAACCCCATCATGTTGGAAAGGCTGAACGGCGCGTCCCGACCCTGCGGCGGCGATTTGGGCAGCGTGAAGCTGTACAGCCCGTAGACGAATCCGACCACCGCTGAGATTCGGAGCGGCCAATTCGTGCTTCCCGCGTTCTCCACACCGGGCAACACCGGGATCGGCAGCAGCCCAAACAGCGATTCCGAAATCACCAGGCCGGAGACGATCCAGCCGATCGTTCCCCACAACCGGATCTTGGGGAATTCGTCTTCAATGCTCGACACGTTCTGGAACGTGATCGCGTTGACCAACGCCAGCGTGGGCATGTAGCACAAGAAGAAGGCCATCATGACCCAGTAGAACTGAGTCGGTGATTCCGTGATCGTGCTGCACCACCACAGCATCGCCGCACCGACAATCTGCAGCACCCCGTTGATGTATTCCTTGTTGATCAGCCGGTCGGCCACGAAGCCGACGATGATCGGAGCGAAGATGGCGGCCCACGTTTGCGTCGAATACACGTCGCCGATGATGGTGTTCAGGTTTTCTTCGTCAGCGAAGATCTGCTGCAAGTAACTCGTCATCGGGACGAAAAATGCCCCCCAGACGAAGAACTCCAGGAACATCATCACATTCAGACGTAATTTCGTGGACATCGGCGACAATCAGCGTTCGGGGACAATTCGGAAATGATCCGGCAGGCGACATGATAGCGTGTGATGCGGGTCGTTTGGACACCGACATCACTCTCCGTCGCCTCATCTTCCGCTCCCTTGGAAAGCCTTGGGATCGACACAAGTTCAAACTCTCGAAATCAACCTGTCCCCTCCGCTCGCGGGAGAGTGAACTGAGTTGTGGCCCGCATCAGCTTTCGCACACATGCGTTTCGCCCCGTGACGCCGACCGCGGTGAAGCATTGCCCGTCTGGACGGTTAACCCGACAATCACTTGATGTCAGCTTCCGCGTGTCGGCATCAAGGCATTCGCCGGTCCCCCATCGCCCTCGGATGCTCCGCGACCGGATGACGTCCCGCCGACAGAACCTTTTCAACAACATGCCCGGATCCCCCAAACAACCGAAACCGTGCGAGTTGTGCGGACGCCTGACCCGCCGGGGAACCACCGAACATCACCTGATCCCCCGTCGCTGCCACCGCAACAAATGGTTTAAAAAACGGTTCACCCGTGCTCAAATGCAGCGCACCATTTCATTGTGCCACGATTGCCACCAGGCGATTCATCGGTTCGTGCCCAGGGAGAAGGACCTGGGACGCTACCACAACACCGTGGCGACCCTGATGGAACACGAGCAGATCGGTCGGTTCGTCGCCTGGGTGCGGGATCGAAAGTAGACAGCAGCCCGACAGGCCAATCGATGGACCGCAACGAAGACCAGACCGCAGGCCGCGAGGACGATCCCGGGGACGACGAATCGTTTGGCGAATTCTCGCTGGAGGATCTCGGAACCGCCTACGCTCGCGCCGCTGCGGCACACGACCCGGAATCCTTCGCCGCGCCGCAGCAGGAAGGGCCCGAGTCCGATTCGGCGCAACCCGAACAGGATGAGGATGCGGAATCGGAGACCCTGCCGGACGATGCACCGGATGCCGTCCATCCCGAAGGCATCATCGAGGCGGCGCTCTTTGTGGGGCACCCGGAGAACGAACCGTTTACCGCCGACCGCTTGGCGTCGCTGATGCGGAACGTCTCTGCGGAGGAAGTGGTCGAAATGATCGATTCCCTGAACGCGTCCTACAAGCAGACCCGGCAAGCGTTTCGGATCGTCGAAGACGAACAAGGCTACCGATTGACGATTGCCCCCGCCGTTGAAAACGTTCGGCAATCCTTTCTGGGCCGGGTCCGCGAGGCGCGGCTCAGCCAAGCCGCCGTGGAAGTCCTGGCGTTGGTTGCCTATCAACCCGGCGTCACCGCTCAAACCGTTCAAGACCAGCGGGGACGCGAAAGCGGCACCCTGTTGAACCAGTTGGTTCGCCGCCGGCTGCTGGAGATGAAACGTGAAACGCCCGCCGATGGCGGACGCAAAGTCCCGCACTACTATCCCGCCGAACGATTCCTGACGCTCTTCGGACTGGAATCGATCGAAGACCTGCCGATGGTCGACGAAAGCTTCTTCGGCAGCGAGTAGCGTCCCTCAGGGCAAGACTTCCACCGTGATCGGATGCGAGGTCAAACCGCCCTCGACGCCCGCGGTCAGGAAGAAGGATCGTTTTCCCGGCACGGCGGTCTCGTCCGCGGTCAAAAAGAATTCTCGCTCGGTTGCATCGGCCAGAATCAGCAATCCGTTCAACCCGATGTTGTCCACGTACACGCCCTGGCTGGCATTCCGTCCGGAGAACTCTTTGCCGAACGACACCTCGTTGTTGAATCCTTCCTTGCGGTCGATCGCGACGCGCGCCGAAACCGTCTGACCACGCGGGACCTGCAGCGTCCAGTTTTCATAAGTCCCGACCTCGCTTCCGAGCGGAACGATCCTGGGGACCACCGATGGGGTCGCAGGATCGAAGGCCAACTCGCCGACGGTACCGACATTGCGTTCAACTCGTTTTCCGTTGATCATGGCCCAGGCTTTGACGCGTGGCTCGATCGTGTCATCCCAACCGGTCTCGTTCGGACCGGCCCAAATCATTCCCACCGCGTACGCTTGGCCTTCCTGGACGGTCACGGGAAAATTGCTGGACAAGCGATCGGGCAACCCTTCCAGTTCAAACGTCACCGGCCCCTGGTAGCCGTCGACGCGATCGACGGTGACCTTGCATTCACGTCCGGTTGCCGGACGCAGCGGCTTGCCGATCTTTTCAACGCGCGGCTCGAAACCGGGTTCGGCGGGACGAATCGCCAGCCGGTACCCATACTCCGCACCGCCTTCCCCACGGGTGTCGGTCACTCGCACGCGATACAAGCCGTCCTCCGGAGCGGTGAAGAGCAACCGACTGTCCTTGCCATGCTTCCGGAACGGATCGTCGTCGTTCTCATAGGTGATGTCAAACACCGGCAACCCGTTGGCAAGCGGCGTCGCCCCGCGAGGCAACGGACGCACGATGTAGGCCGGTTCGCCCAACGCGTGCGTTGTCCCGCTGGTCCCGAAATAGGTCCAACGAGTCCCTTCACCCGGATAGACGTTGAACCCCGAATCGGGTCCGCGGGGATGCATCCACAACCGACTGACTTCGCCGCCGGCGTACAGGTATTCGCTTAGTTTCATCTCCTGCCAATTGAAGATCCGAAAGTCTCCCACTTGCGTGCTGTCTTTGCCGCGGAACGTGAAATACGAATCACGGACCGCCTGCAAGCGGACGCGTGTCACCGGAACGCCGGCGGCATCGGTCACCGTCACGATCGGATCCAGACGACCGGAATCGACGTGATCGGCGTCGATGGCCCACACTTCGCCACGGTTGGCCGGCCAGCGATAGACGTCGACTTCGCCGGGTTCCGAGATCACACCCTCGATCACCACGTGGCGCTCCACGTCCAACACCAGCGAAGAAGCGTTCTCTGACGTTGTCGCCCCGGCATCCTGATCCAAACTCTGTGGCAAGTTCGTGGCCATGGATTGCCGCAGCTTCGTTTCGGTCAGCGACGCGGGATCGCCGAGATCCATGTACACGGTCCGCAGGTCCGACTCCGGAGCCGTCGTCCCCGTGTTTTCCAACGTCGGGACGTCCCGCCGGACGACTTCACCGCTCATCAGCGACACCGTGACGGTTTTCCCATCCGGAGAAAACACGAGGTCGGTCGCCGATTCGCCCAGTGGTTCCAACGAAGCCACCGGCTGCCAGTCCGCTGTGCGGATAACTTTCAGATTGCCACTTTGCGCAATCGTGACCAACGCATCGCCGTTTGGAGAAATGGCGAAATTGACGATCGGCGTTTCATCGACAAAGCGTGTCGCGACCAGCGGGTTGATCCTTGCCCGGTCCACGGAAACCAGTCTCCAAACTCGCAGCCGGTTGTCCCCGCTGCCGGCAACCACAAAGCGACCGTCCGCGGTCACCGCAATCGACAACACCTCGCCTTCGGGTTGGCTGAGCGTGTCCAGTCGCTGCCCGTCGGCGACCCGCCAAACCTTCGCCGTTTCATCGGCGCACGCGCTGACCAGGATCTTGTCGTCCGGTGAAAACGCCAAGTCAAAGATCGCACCGTTGTGCCCTTTCAGCTCTCGCAGCGGTTCGCCCGTTGCCGCGTCCCAAAGAACGATGACCCGGTCGTATCCCGCCGTCGCGATCAAGGACCGATCGTGAGAGAACGTGGCCGCGTAAAGCGTGTCCCGGTGTCCGACCAATTCGCGCACCAGCTTTCCATCGCCGACTTCATAGATCGCCGCCCGGCCGTAGGCTCCGGTCAATCCAGATGCCGCCAGCAACTGCTTCGAATCGGGCGAGAACACGAGTGAATTGATTTTTCCCAGATCCGTGTCGGTGATCGTTGTCACCTCTTGGCCCGAACCCGAAACTTCGATCTCTCCAAAACGTCCCCGCGCGGTCCACCGTCCGTCCGGCGAGATCGCGATCGCGGTGATCGGCGAACTGCCCTCAAAGGTCGGCTTGATTTTGGGAGTCCGAAGCTGGCGTTTGACCGGCAGATCACCCTCCGGCCCATTTGCCCCCTGCTCAATCCAAGCGGCCAGCGTTGCCAATTCCTGCTCATCCGGTCCTTCGGCATCGTCGGGTGGCATCACCGGATCCAGCTTCCCGCTGGCCATCAACAGCAAGCGACTGCTACCCGGGGTGCCCGGCGTGATGGCAGAACCCGAATCGCCTCCCCGGATCAAACCGTCAAACGCGTCCATCACCAATCCGCCTTGGGCGTCATCGGTGTTGTGGCAGCCGACGCAGTACATCTCCAGGATCGGATAAACGTCGCGGGCATAGTCGACTCGGTCGGCAGCGAAACCAGCGACCGATGAAAGCGTTGCCAGCAGGGAGAACAGCAGCAGACGAACAGCCATGGACAGACCGGAAAGGCGGGTGGGGGGAGCGGCGGGAAGGACGGTTCAGTTTAACCCAGATCCCACCGGACCGTTGCGCCGGAAAATGTCAGGTGCCGCATTCTCGATCGCGGGTCTCAATCGGGACGCCGTCCGATCAGCTGATCGAATGCGGTTCGCAGGCGGCGGTAGATCGGCCCGGCCGTGCGCGTGGGTCCGGCGTCCACCGAATTGGCGAACCACACGCCGCAACTGGTCCCGGTCAGCAACACTTCGGCGGCTTGTTTCAGCTGGTCCGGCGTGATCCGCGACTCGCGAAACGGAACGTCCAGTTGCGCGGCCAATTCCCGCACCACCTGCAACGAAACGCCAGGCAGAATCTGGTCCGCCGGCGGGGAAATCAATGCGCCGCGATCGACGACCAGCACGTTGCAGATCCCCGTCTCGGTGACGCTGCCGTCCTGATCGACCAGAATCCCCAACGCTCCTGGCACCGCCGCCGCGGCGGCGCTATCGGCCAGGTAGTAGTGCAATCGGCATCGCACCTTGATGTCGCGGGGCCAACATTGCGGCGACGGTTGTTGGACGGACGTCACGACGACCGGGCTGCCGTGTTCCATTCGATCCCGCATCGCGGCGGCGTTGATCGGGTACAGATCGGCAATCAGTGTCGGCTGGTCACCCCCAGTGATGCCCGGCGAAGCCAGCAGGAGTGCCCCGAAGGACGGGTTCTGATCAACCCAGCCACGATTACGTCGAATCAATTCATCCAGCAACTCGCACAAGCGATCCTTACTCGGCAATCCCTGAATGTTCAATGCCGTGATCGTGCGCTGCCAGCGCTGCAGATGCCGGTCGCGCTGGAACAGGGTTGCACCATAGGCGCGGATGCGTTCGACGGCCGTGGCCGACTGGGTGACGGCCGCATCCTGAATCGACAGCGACAACTGATCTGAAGGCCGCCAGGATCCGCTATGCCAGGCCCAACGCGACGAACCGTCGGCACCGGTGTCGTCGGAATTCAATTCAGAACTCCATCGGTTCGGTCGCTTGAATCATCTGGGCGAAATCCAGCCCGGCGCGACATCGGCTGTTGTAGTAATCCAATTCGACGTGACGGATCCGAACGCTGGGGGAACAATCGCGGGATTTGACCGGCAACCGACTGCCATCGAACCGCGGGGCAAACGTGGTCGGTCCGGAAAAACCCAAGGCGGTCTCGTGGCGGATTTTTTCCACCAGCCAATACCGCTTCAGAACCGCATCCCGTCGATTGTACATCAGCACCATTTTGGCCATGTTCTGGGTGGCCAGCCGATGCTTTCCGCACTGCGACAACCAGCCCGATCCAAGCGCCGGGGCGACCAGTCCCAACCGGACTTCGGCACCGGTGATCGTGGGCTGGGGAAGCTTGCGTCCGCCCAGATGACCGCCAGCGAGCGCATGCAGCGCGCCGGTCGCGACGCGTCCGCCAAAGCTGTAGCCGATCATCGCCACCGGCAAGGAAGCCGTGATGTGACGGCGCAAAAACCACGCCAGGTACAGCCCTTGGGCGTCGCAGCGATCCGCTTTCTCACGAAAGTCTCGCAGCCCCAAGCCTTCTCGCGCGCTCGGCCAGCTGAAAATCACCCAGTCCACCGGGCCGCCCTGACGACAGGCCCGCACGCGACGGCGGACGCTGTTGCCGCGCTCGATCGATTCGTCAAACTCAATTCGGTTGCCGTGAACGTAGATGACGACCGTCCGCTCGGGGGTCAGCATCGATTCGTAGGTCGCCAGATCGATCGCTTGGAAGCGGTTGCATTCCATCTTCCAAATTCGAAACGCGGGATTCTCCAGCGAGGCACAACACGCGTCGTGAGCCAGATGATGTGTGGAGATGAGAAAGACGCGATCGGGTAGACACGCCAACTCGCCGGTCGCGGTGTCCACGGTCGCGGTGTCCACGCTGCCGGTGTCCATGGCCTCAATGTCCATGGTATCGGTCGGCAGGACCGCAATGTCGGCCCCCGAGATCACGGGTTCGCTGGCGGCCAGGACCGAACTCTGCGGACGTTCCAGCAAAGCCACCTGTTCGGTGGCCGCAGAATTCTCTTCCGGTACATCCTCCGCGGATGCGGCTCGGGAATTCGATTCCTTCTCCACCGCCCCGACCGCCGCGGATTCCACGGCGTTTGCGAAGCGCATCCCGGCATCATCGACCAGCGGCACACAGAAACCCGTGGCGAACAGGATCGTTAGCAGGATTCGCAGCGATGGAAACATCCGCGTCATACGGCAGCCCAAGGAAGCTCGCAAGAATTCAAAGTCAGTGTTGAGGACCGGCAACGAATTGTTGCTGAAAAAAAACGATGTTGCGTTTGCACATCATTCACTGCGTCCTAGTTTTGTTTGGTTCTCAAGCCGAGACCACCG
The DNA here is from genome assembly GCF_008629675.1 of Roseiconus nitratireducens. Classification (GTDB taxonomy): domain Bacteria; phylum Planctomycetota; class Planctomycetia; order Pirellulales; family Pirellulaceae; genus Stieleria; species Stieleria nitratireducens. Next base: position 145,190 of record NZ_VWOX01000012.1, read on the forward strand.
AATACGCTCACTTTGCAAGTCGTGGAATCTCCAATGAACAATCGTATGATGACGGTCCTGATGGCTGCTCTGCTCGTATCAGCGAGCACCGGCTGCACATCGATGAAGAACTTCCTGTTCGGACGGGGTGCCCGTTGCGGACTGTGCAACCGAGTCTCCCTGCCGACGGCGCCTTTCTTGCCGCGGGCCGCCCCCGCCCCGCCGACCTGCAACACGCCGACCTACGTCCAACCGAATTACGGCGGGCCGCAAACCGGTTGCGGGTGCAGCCCGGCTCCCTGCAATAACTCCTGCAACACCGGATCCGGATACGGCCCCGCACCGACGAACAACTGTTACCGCAACGATCCCTATCAAGGCGGCGTGTGCGGATCAGGCACGGTCATGGAAGGCCAACCGATCTACGGCGAGAATTGGCAACCGGCTCCGACGACGCCGGAAGGTTATCGGGCCAATTACGGCGACCCCTATGATACCGGATACAAAGTGGATTCCGACGGCGCACGCATTCTGCACGAAGAACCGCTGCCGCCGGGCGCCATGAACGTCAACTGAGCGACCAAGCGGCCGGGACCCTCGGTCCGCGGGACCGCAACCTTCCACGAATTCGGTCAGCACACTGGCTGCCAGACGACGCGCACCGGATGCGCTTCGTCTGGCAGCCATCCTCGGTTTCCCGACACTGCCCCCAAGCACGCGTTTTCTTCCCTGACGCGCCGGCAGAATCGCATGTCAGTGAGAATCGCGGTAATCTTGCTTGACTGCAGTCACGAAGTGACGACAACTCCGTGCCGTCGGCGTGAGCCGACGGAAACGCCCATCCAAACATCCCCAGCCGCGAAGCGGCGACAGCAACGCCGCCACCGAAAAGAGGGCCCCCCTCCCCTCGCCGACGCTCGACCGTGCTTGAAAAAGTGCATGAAATCAAAATGTACGGCCTCCTTGCGGTACCGCGGAATTAGACGCGAATGCCCTCGAAACACGTAACGCGCGAAGCGCGAGCGTCTAGGAGGGTGAATCGACACCGTCGTCATCTATAATGTGAGTTGGTCAGTGGCCTATTCGCAGCTCCCGGTTCGCGTCGGCACCTGCTTCCGGCCGCCATGCCATCGATCGCTGTTTCGAACCCCAATTCCCCTCTCGGTCGCCTTGCCAATCTCCGCCCCAGCTAGCCAAAAACCTCGCCAAATCTCTCCCGCTTCGTCTCCTGTGCCGGCGGTGTCGATGCGACGCCGTGGATTCCTGAAACAGGGCCTGGCGGCCAGCCTGAGCGCCACCGCGGCGCTGACGACCCGCGCGGCGTCGGCAGAGGTGCTGACGTACGAACCGCAACCGGTGACCCATTGGCGAATCGGGCTGGTCCTGAAAACTCCGGTGACTTGCACCAACGTCTTGGCCACGTTTCCGGTGCCGACGGATTGGCCGGAGCAGAAGGTCACGGTGCGAAACCAGACGGTGGATCCGAAAATCAGTCGCTGGCAGGTCCGCGATCTGGGCGGCGGGACCAAGCAGGTCGTGCTGCAAGCCCAACGCATCCCAGCCGGATCGGAAACCGAAATGCTGTTCGAGGTCGACATCGAACGCGCCCGGATTTTGCCCCCCGAATCCACCGATCAGTTCGTGATCCCGCCCCGGATCTCGCGCGACCTGCGGCTGTACACCGGCAATAGCCCCTTCATCGATGCGTCGCACCGAGCGATCCGCACGGCGGCCGCCGAGATCCAGGAACGCCCGGCGGCCACCGCCTGGGAGCGTGTCGAACAAATCTACGATTTCGTCCGAGACAAAGTCGAATACGTCGAAGGCGATTTAAAAAACGCGTCCCAGGCGTTGGAGGATGGCAAAGGGGACTGCGAAGAAATGACCAGTTTGTTCGTCGCGTTGTGCCGCAACCTGGACATTCCGGCTCGTGTGGTCTGGATCCCGGACCACTGTTACCCGGAGTTCTATCTGGAAGACGGCGAAGGAAACGGCACCTGGTTTCCCTGCCAGGCCGCCGGCACGCGACAATTCGGACGAATGGACGAAACGCGTCCGGTGTTGCAAAAGGGCGATCGGTTCAAGATCCCGGAGAAACGTCAAACCGTCCGCTACGTCTCCGAATTCTTCCAGTGCGATCGGCGCGGCAGCGGGACGCCGGAACCGACCTTCGTCCGCGAAAGTTTCGACGTCTGACCAGGCCGACGCTGTGACGCGCCGACTCGATCTGGACTTTCGCTCCCGGGACGTTTTTTCGACGACGCCTCGCTAGGCGACGCCGTCAGAGAGCGTAAACTGGTCGCCCTCTTGTTCTCCGATCGCGCGATCCGCGCGCCGGCGTTCTGTTGCCAGACATCCCGATGGAGCCGACGATGTTCGATTTGGCCGATTACAAAATCGATGTGACCAACGTCTTCCGCAACGCCTCGCCGGCAACGCTGGTAGAAGAATCGCTCCGCTACGAGAAAGGGGCCACACTGGCCGACACGGGCGCCTTGATCGCCTACTCGGGCGACAAGACCGGGCGGTCACCCAAGGACAAACGCGTGGTCCGACACGCCGATTCGGCCGACGACGTCTGGTGGGGTCCGATCAACATCGGTTTGGACGAAACGGCATTCTTTGTCAATCGCGAACGCGCCATCGATTACCTGAACACCCGCGAGCGGTTGTACGTGGTCGATGCGTTCGCCGGTTGGGATCCGGATTACCGATTGAAGGTCCGGGTGATTTGCGCTCGGCCCTATCACGCGTTGTTCATGCACAACATGTTGATCCGACCGACGAACGAAGAGCTGCAGGATTTTGGTGAACCGGACTGTGTGATTCTGAATGCCGGAGCCTTTCCGGCCAACCGATACACCACCGGGATGACGTCAAAAACCAGCGTCGACCTGAGCCTAGAACGCCGCGAAGTAGTCATTCTGGGCACGCAGTACGCCGGCGAAATGAAGAAGGCGGTGTTCACGCTGATGAACTACCTGATGCCCCGTCAGGAAGTCCTGCCGATGCACTGTTCGGCCACGGCCGCCCGCGACAGCGAGCGATCGTCGATTCTGTTTGGGCTTTCCGGCACCGGCAAGACGACCCTCTCGGCCGACCCCCAACGAGAACTGATCGGCGACGACGAACATTGTTGGACCGACCAGGGGATCTTCAACATCGAAGGCGGCTGCTACGCGAAAGCGATTTACCTGACCGCCGAAGCGGAACCCCAAATCTTTGACGCCCTGCGGTACGGTGCGGTTTTGGAAAACGTGGTGTACGACAAAGCCGATCACCATGTCGACTTTGACGACAGCAGCATCACGGAGAACACGCGCGGTGCCTATCCGATCAATTACATTCCCAACGCACGCATTCCCTGCACGGCGGGGCACCCCAGCGATGTCATTTTTCTGACTTGCGACGCGTTCGGCGTGCTGCCACCGGTCAGTCGGTTGACGCGGGAACAGGCCGAATACCACTTCATCAGCGGCTACACCGCGAAGGTCGCCGGAACCGAGGTGGGCGTCACCGAACCGGAAGCCACGTTTTCGCCGTGCTTTGGCGGTCCCTTTCTGGTCTGGCATCCGGGCAAGTACGCTCAATTGCTTTCCAAACGCATCACCGACCATCACGCCAACGTGTGGCTGATCAACACCGGATGGATCGGCGGAGCCTACGGTGAAGGTCACCGGATCGAACTGAAACACACCCGCACCATCCTGGATGCGATCCACTCCGGGACACTCGCCGACGCCCCGCTGGAGCAGGAAGCCTGGTTCGGTTTGTCGGTGGTCACCGCCTGTCCCGGGGTCCCTGACAAAATCTTGGTCCCGCGGAACACCTGGAAGGACCCCGCGGCCTACGACGCCACGGCGCGAAAGCTGGCCACTCTCTTCCACGACAACTTCAAGAACTTTGCCGACGGCGTCACCAAGGCCGTCCTGGCAGCCGGACCGGCGGCGCAGGGATCTGGCGTCTGATCAGGTCTCGCAAAGCGACATTTCCCCTCCGGCCAGAAAGCGACGAGTCTCTCCTACCTTGGCTGCGCAATTCTGCGTTAGCCACTCGGCGTTAGCCGTGGGTTTTCTCGCCTCAATCGGCGGCTAGCGCCTTGCCGCTCCTTGCACTGCCAATCACGGTGTTTTTGAATCTAAGTGGCGTTGTCCCGCTTGCCGCGAAGCAGCCACAGCAACAGCATCGCCGATCTTCGCCCCCAGTCACGAAGTGACGACAGCCTCCCTGCCGTCGGCGCAAGCCGACGGTTACCGCCTGCCAATTCCGCCAGCCGCGAAGCGGCGACAGCAATCCGGAGCACGGCCACCCCAGCAACACCGGCAACCCAGCAAACGTCTTTCCGTCACCCACCCAGCTGCCGGCTCCAGACCGATCCGACTTGACGCCTCCCCCCGGATTTTGCTCCAAGCACCCTGTCGGCTGGCCCCAGGTGTCCTCAAACAAACAGGAAACGACGTGTCCCGAAAAACCAAAGCTCAAGCGAATCAACTCGCGTTGGCGCGGGAACTGTTTGCGGCACTCGCAGAAAAGCTGGACAGTCGGATTTCGATCCGGTTGTGGGACGGATCGGTGGTTCCGCTCGGCCACGACCCACAACCAGGCGTGGAACTCTCCATCGCCGATCCGGGCGTGATCGGATCGCTGGTTCGTCGACCAACCCCTGACAACCTGATAGCCCATTACGCACAAGGCCACCTGGACTTTCATGGAACGGACCTCGTCTCGTTCATGGAGCTGGCCCGGGTCAAGGGATCGCGGCGGCGATCACGCTCCATTTCCAAGTCCCTGATCGCCCGTGTCGCACTGGGGTTCGCCTTCGCGAAAAAAACGGAAGCATCAAACGAGCTCCGGTTCGGAAGCGAGGACCGCCGACTCCCGAACAAGCCGGCCGACAATCGCGCCTTCATCCAGTTTCATTACGACGTCAGCAACGACTTTTACAAGTTGTTTCTCGACAACGAGATGGTCTACAGCTGCGCTTACTTCCGCGACTGGAACGAGAGCCTGGAGCAGGCCCAGCAAAACAAGCTGGACATGATTTGCCGCAAACTCCGGCTGCAACCCGGCGATCGTCTGTTGGACATCGGCTGTGGTTGGGGCGCTCTGCTGTGTCACGCGGCGGAACACTACGGTGTGACGGCCCACGGCGTGACCCTCTCCGACGCGCAACTGGAGATCACCCGGAAAAAAATCGCCGAACGGGGTCTCAGCGGGCGCGTCACGGCCGAGCTTCGCGACTACATCGACCTCGGCGGCAAGTTTGACAAGGTCTCGTCGATCGGGATGGCCGAACACGTGGGCATCGACAACCTGCCGGCCTACATGAACAAGATTCGTTCGCTGCTGGTCCCCGGCGGCCTGTTTCTGAACCACGCCATCACTCGGCCCGCGAAGCGGACGCAAAAAGCGTTTCGACGCAATTCGGCCGAGCGCCGCTTGCTGACTAAGTACGTTTTTCCGGGCGGCGAACTGGACCACCAGGGGCACGTTTTGGATTGCATGGAGTCCACCGGATTCGAAGTGCATGACGTCGAGGGCTGGCGTGACCACTATGGACTGACCTGCCGCCATTGGGCAGAGCGTCTGCAAGCCAATCGTGATCAGGCGATTGCGATGGTGGGCGAAGAAAAGTACCGGATGTGGATTCTGTATTTGGCCGGCGTCTGCATGGCGTTGACCGATGGCACCGCCAGAATCTTTCAAACCGTGGCCTCCAACCGCGTTGAAAAAGGACACTCCGGGATGCCGCCGACACGCGAACATCTGTACGCGGATCATGCGGCCCGGCGGGCTGCATGAGAGAAGTCCCCCTGTGACCTGACCGTCGTGCATCAGGAATTCACCTGCACTCCGCGAGGATCAAAGGCGAGGCACGAACTCCAGTCGCGAAGTGACAACGGCCCCCTGCCGTCGGCGTAAGCCGCCCACACCGCGGAGATTCCAGTCGCCAAGCGACGACAGCCCCCTGCCGTCGGCGTCAGCCGACGGACACGGCTGCCCCAAACCGCCACCAGCCGCGGAGCGGCGACAGCAACACCGCCAGCGAGAACAGCGGCGATCCCTCTCTGTGTTCGAGCCTCCTTGCCAAGGAGCCTGAACTAGACGGGCACGACCTCCTCGCGGGAAGATGAAGCAACTGGTGTCGATACCAGGGCCTCCAAGACGCGAAGTACTGCCGGGGATCAACGACCTGCGCCAAAGCGTTAAACTGAATCGGCCACCACCGATGCTGCGTTCGCAGGCGCTGCTCACCCCCGTCGACCAGATCTTCTTCCCTTTTCCGGAGCCTGTTCATGCCCACCTTGGTCGGATCCATCTTGCGTCACGGCCTGTTCCGACCACGCCAGACTGCGGTTGTGGATGATCGCGCCGAGTACAGTTATGGGAAGTTGTTGCTGGGAACATGGCACCTTGCCAGCCACATCGAGAAACATACCGACAATCCGCACGTCGGCATCATGCTGCCGCCCAGCGGAAGTTTTCCCATGACGCTGCTGGGCACCTGGTTGCTCAACCGGACCGCCGTCCCGCTGAACTACCTGCTGCGAAAAAACGAATTGCGGTATGTGATCGAAGACAGCGGCATCGACACCCTGTTCACCGTCGGCAAGCTTTTGGAGGTGGTGGGTACCGAAGGCGTGATTCCCGATCACGTCAAAGTCGTTTGCGTCGACGAATTGGATTTCAAGGGCCTCCCGCGGCCACGTTTTCCCCGCGCCGTCGACGCCCAGGACGGCAGCGTGATCTTGTACACCTCGGGGACGAGCGGAAAACCCAAGGGGGTGATGTTGACCGAGGAAAACTTCTTGACCGAGATCAAGGCCATCGACGATGCCGCCCACGGATTGGAAATCAAAACCTTCCTGGGAGTGCTTCCCCAGTTCCACAGTTTCGGCCTGACGGCACTGACCCTTTGGCCGCTCAGCCGGGGCAACAAGATCGTGTACTCGGCCCGCTTCGTGCCGCGAAAGCTCCACAAGCTGATCTGCCAGCACCGCCCCAACGTGTTCTTCGGTGTACCGGCAATGTTCAACGCCATGCTGTCGCTCAAACAAGCCGAGCCGGCCGATTTTGAAAGCCTGAAGTTTTCCGTCGCCGGGGGCGAACCCCTTCCTCGCTCGGTGACCGCCAGCTTGAAGGAGCGATTCCATCTGCAGGTTTACGAAGGCTACGGATTGACCGAAACCGCCCCGGTCACCAATTGCAACGTGCCGGGAAAAATCAAGGAGGGGACCGTTGGCAAAGCGCTGCTGGGCGTGCGGAACGTCATCGTCGATGACGAAGGCAATCAACTGGGCCCCGACCAAGACGGCGAAATCTTGATCGTTGGCAAGAACATCATGAAAGGCTATTACAAGCTGGACCAGCAAACGCACGACGTGATCACGCAGATCAACCTGGACGGAAAGCCCGTGCGGGCTTTCAAAACCGGCGACATCGGCCACCTGGACCGAGACGGTTTCCTGAGCATCACCGGTCGCAAGAAGGAAATGCTGATCGTGTCCGGCGAGAATGTGTTTCCGCGTGAAATCGAAGAGGTGTTGGACCAACACGAATCGGTCAAAGCCTCCGCGATCATCGGTATCAAGAGCGAGCTGCGGGGCGAACTTCCGTTGGCATTTGTGGAGTTGAACGACGGGTACGAACTGGACGAGCAAGCACTCAAGACGTTCTTGCGCGAACACCTCGCACCGTTCAAGGTCCCCAAGGAAATTCGTGCCATCGAAGAACTCCCACGCAACCCGACGGGAAAGATCATGCGACGGGAGCTCAAAGCCTGACGCGTCAAGCGACGTCAGCAGCACCGCGTCAGCGCATCGACCGGCATCTCCAAATGGATCGGAGTGACCTCCAGCCGCGAAGCGGCGACAGCCCCCTGCCGTCGGCGTGAGCCGACGGAACCAGCCATCTCAAACATCCCAGCCGCGAAGCGGCGACGGCAACCTTGCGTCGGCGCGTCGACCGTTAAATCCAAATGAATCGGCGAGACCTCCAGCCGCGAAGCGGCGATAGCCCCCTGCCGTCGGCGTAAGCCGACGGAACCGGCGTCTCAAACATCCCAGCCGCGAAGCGGCGACAGCAACATCGCCTCAACGAGAAGATTGGCACCCCTCCCCTCGCCGGCGGTTCGCTTTCACGTTTGACCCAAGGACGCCGGCATGCACAGCATGCCCTACACGCCTCCTCTGCGAACGCCCCTCCGATCGCGGCATCACTCCATCAGAACTTGTCCCTGCGATTGATTTCGGTACTCGCTGGGCGTCACTCCGACGGCGCGCTTAAAGGCGGCGGTCATGTATTCCGGATACTCGTAACCGGTCCGTTTGGCGATGTCGGTCACACGATAGTTGGTATCGCTCAACAGTTGCTTGATTCGTTGCAGGCGGATCCGACTGAGCTCTTCGTGAGGGGTGTGTCCGAGGACTTTCGTGAACCGATGCTCCAACGCGCGTCGCGAGATGGAACTTTCGCGCAGCACATCGGCAACGCGGATATTCTCGAAAGCGTGTCGTCGGATGTAGATCAATGCCTTGGCGACATCTGGATCTTCGATCGCGATCGTATCGGTCGAGGCGCGCAGTTCGATACCGCGCGGCTGCGTCACCAGGGGCTTGTTGGCATCCACTGGTTCACCGTTCATCATCCGCTCCAGAAGCTCCGCCGCTTCGAACCCGGTTGAAAAGGTATTCGGGATGACGCTGGACAATTGCGGTTGGCACAGGTTGCAGATCAGCGAATCGTTATCCACTCCCAAGACCGCGACCTTTTCGGGGACTTCGATGCTGGCGGTACGACAGACGTCCAGCAGCAGTTGCCCCTGGTAATCGTTGCAGCCCATGATCGCGACCGGTTTGGGAAGCTGTTTCAACCAGCGACTCAGTGAGGATCGCACCTTGTCCCATTGGTACTCCGCGTCGTAACGGTGAGTGGTCTGGTATTCGAAATATCGACACCCCGCCTCCTCGGCGAACTGCCGGAACCAGTCCCTGCGGGAATTCGACCAGGCGAATCCGGGATCGCCGCAGAAGCTCAGATTGACGAAGCCGCGGTCCAGAAAATGTTCGACCGCCAGACGGCTGATCGCGCGGTCCTCGGTATCGGCCCAGGGGATTCCGGGCAACAGCCTGGCCGCACTCAGATCGACGATCGGCAGCCGCAGCTCCTGAAGCTGCAACCCGATCTGGTCGGTTTCAATCCGGGCAATGATGCCGTCGCCCCGCCAGTCCTTCAACCAACCCGGCGGTGACGCGCCGCGTTCCTGCTCATTGAGCTGAATCGACCAATCTCCCCGCGTCTGGGCGAATCGGCAGATGCCTTCGAGCAGCCCGCGGCAATACCCGTTGGAGGTTTCGATCAGCAAAGCAACGGAGCGACGTGTCATCACAGTCCACCTGGCAGGGCCACGTAAAATTCCTATGCCCAGAATCAGTGTACACCATCGACGGCCCACCACGTAGCCCGCCGATGCACCTTACTACCTCATTGCCAAATTCAAATCGCCGATGCAACGGCGGTCCTTATTCGGCAACGCTTGACGGCATTCCGACACGTAAAATATCCACAAACGCAGATAACCCGAAAGAAGCTTGGTGGGAGCCCGACGGGCGGAATTCACTTACGGCTGATCAGGGTGCCGCCCTTCCACCAAGAACCCCGGATTGGATGCTCAGGCGGATCCGGTCCAGTTTCTCCGAAATCGCTCACAATGCGGCAATTGGGAAGTGACATTGCCAACGAGGAAACCTGTTGGCGAGAGACTCCCGAAGAGCGGATCGTGAGCCTCCGCAAATTCACCAACCTGGAAAGCGTCTCCAACCGCTGGCTGGAAAGTTGAATCTCATCGATCTCGAGAAACTGCACGTTCTGTGCGAGCAGTTCGAATGACTCGTCAGCGACTTCCGCGCCCGTGAGCACAAGTTCCTTGAGCGACGGGCTATGGACGATCGGCAACAGGTTCTTTGCCGTGATTTGACAGAAGCTCAAATCGAGACTCTTCAGCGAAGTCATTTTTGCGATCACGTTGATGCCCCCCTCATCGATTTCCAACCAGCGATTCGTTTCCGCCTGCCGACGGCTCCCCAATCCAAAATGAATCAGCCCCCCGAGGCTGGGAAGGTCGGCCAAGTCGTCTCCTGAGACGGGAACATCAAACAGCCGCAGCCCCCACAGGTTCGGCAACGAGTGCAGCAAGACCTTCAGCTGAAAGGGTGAGAACGTCGGTTCGCGGTTGGACTGGAGATGCAGAATATCGATATTCGATAACTTCCCGGTCTCCGAAAGATGCTCGGGTGTCAGCGCATCGAAATGGAAGTAGGCCATCGACACGTGGTCCCGGTGCTGATGCAGCCAAGCGATCTCCTTCGCCAAGATTGGCTGTCCTTCCCAACGCGCCCCCCAAAGCAAGAATCGCCCCGGGGGCACTCCGTCGACGTTGTAGTAGTAGACGCCATCGGCTTGCCCGGTAATCTTTCCCCCGCGAGAAAGAATCCACTGGGCAGTTTCGCCCATGGAAGAGCCACTTGGGACGCTCGGCACCGGTGGTTCGGCCGCGGCTTCGATCGGGCGCTCTGGGGCATTCGAGAGCAGATCGCCTGACGTCTCCGAAATGACCGCCGATGCTCCGGTTGCTACGCGTCCGTCGTCAGCGGCAGATTCATCGTTACCGCCCCCACGGAAACTTCGCATGATGAGGAAACAGAAGGTTCCAGTAAGCAAGACGAGCAGGAATCGGGGGATGGGTTGCGTCAGCAGTCTGCGTTTCGGCTTGGGCATTTCTCGAATCGACGGCTCGGTGAATTGCTCCTCGTCCACCCGATCCAGGTCCAGCAATAGCTCTTCCATACTCTGGTATCGCTCGTCGGCCGCTTTTGCCACCATCTTTTGGTAAACATGTTCCAGGGCGGACGAACATTGGGAGTTGGCGTGTCGCAATTCCGGAACGGGAGCCTCGCGGTGAGCCAGCAACTTGGAGACAAGCGAATCTGCCTGGTACATCGGCCGCCCGCACAGCAGGAACCAGAGGGTCGCCCCGAGCGAATACACATCCGAACGCACGTCGGCCCGTTTCGAGTCCGCCGCCTGTTCGGGCGCCATGAAGTCAACGGTGCCCAGCGTCTGACTTGTTTCCGTCAACCCCGGCTCGAGTCCCTGCAAAGCTTCAATTCTCGCCAACCCCATGTCGGCGACCTTCACGGTTCCGTCGGAGCTCATCAACAGATTGGACGGTTTGATGTCACGGTGCACCAACCCGTGCTGGTGCAGTTCCTTCAGGCCCAGAGCGGCTTGTCGCACGATCTCGATTGCTTTGGCCGGTCGCAGAGGTCCATCTTCCTTACACACGGTCGCCAGGTTGCGCCCTTCAATGAGTTCCATCACAAGGAAGAACTGTCCGTCGGACACCCCTCCGTCGTACGCCGTGACCACGTTGCGATGAATCACCCGAGCGGCGGCTTCGATTTCGCGTGTGAATCTCGCAACCGCCTCCGGGGAGACACTTGCCGTTCTTGGTAGAACCTTGAGAGCGACGGTCCGCTTGAGATGCAAATGTTTGGCCACATAGACCTCCCCCATCCCACCCCGCCCGACCGGACGAACGATTTGATAGGAGGAAATCTTTGTCCCGGCCTTGAGCGGGAATCCGGGCGGAGCCGAAGCAGGCGCCCGCTCGGGTTCCAAAACCGTCGCTGGCTGCGATTCGGCGTCCGCCTCTGCGATGCTTCCAATCTGGGTCCACGCACTGGCACACAAGGAGCAATTCTCAACGTGAGCAATCAACTCCTGCTGCGAGTCGCCCGCAAGGCTCCCTGACGCCAGAAGACTCAAGTCGTCGGTGCGTGGGCACTCACTCATGCTTCAGCCTTGATTTCCACGTGGAGGGTTTGAAGGCACGCAGAATTCTGCGGGTTGCCGGCTCATCGTGCAAGCGAAATTGGACCACAATTCAGCGATGGTTTCACGAAAACGTGCGATCTCGGATCCGACCTCGATGGGCACACAGTTTTCCTCAGATCCCACGCCAATCGCCTCGGGCTTCAAAACGTTTGCGGTCCCACACCGCTCCCTAGAAGCGGCTCGCCCGAAGAAATCGCTTCCTGTGCGCCGGCACATTCGAGAAAAATCTTCGAGATTGTTGTCCTCCAATGCCGGATTGCTGACAGTTCGTTGTTAGGAAACCTCGTTGGGAGAAGTCTGTTTGACAAGAAGAAAGGCGGAATTTGTATTCGAGATATTGGCACGCGAGAACTCGCGGATGCTGTTAGCGTTTTTGCGCACGATCGTCGATGATCCTGCGACCATCGACGACCTGTACCAGGAAACGATGCTCGTTGCCTGGCGGCGGCTTGAGGAAGTGGATCTTTCGAAGCCGTTTGGTCCATGGTTGAGAGGAGTTGCCGGAAAACTGGTCCTCGCTCATTACCGAAAGCAAAAAGCACTCCCCAGTTTCTGGAGTGAAGAAGTACTGGCTCATATCGAAGGGCAGTTTCGGGCGATTTCGATCCGGGCTGGCGATACTTGGGAAGAAAAAATCATAGCGCTTCATGAATGCGTTGAAGCACTTTCGACAGCTCATCGGCAGGCGATTCGCGGTCGCTATTTTCGAGGGCTGAGCGTTGAAGAGCTAGCAGATCTGCTCGAGACATCGGTCGACGCTTGCAAAAAGCGTTTGGTTCGAGCACGAAAGTTGCTTGCCGAATGCTTAACAAGAAAAAAGGTGTTTTCAGCCTCGGGGGATTTCCAATGAACGATGATTACGATCAAGCCAGCGAAGTGGCAGATGAAAGAGTCGTTCACGGCTTGTTGCTCAGCCTGGCGGTCGACAGTGAGGAAGCAAATAATCGCCGGATTGAGCGTTTGCTGCTGCGTTTACAACAGGACGCGTCCAGAGGTACCAGTCCGTCGTTGCCCGGGACACCGTTGGTACAAGGCCGGAGCAACCTGAAGTGGCTCGCGGTGACCGGCGTGATGGCCGCAAGCCTAGTGCTGGGAATGTCTCTCTGGCGGCGCCCACCTGCCAAACAAGGCGCCGAGGCGCGCCTTCTCGTTCATGGTGCCGGAGTCCAGCTTTTTGGAGTCGGCGGCGACTTGTTGTCGTTCCCAATCCCGGGGCAAACGGCCGATCTGATTTCGGGCCAAACGATCCAGACTCCACGGACAATCGACTCGGCTGAAATTGTTTATGAAGATGGAACGAAAGTCGAATTGTCGGGCGACACCACTGTAACTCTCGCGCGAACGAAACACGGGGCCAAAGGAATCTACGTTGTATCCGGACTCATTCAGGCAGACGTATCACCACAGCCACCAGATTTGCCATTGCTGATCCGAACCTCAACCGCGACGTTGGAAGTGCTTGGCACGTCACTGGGTGTGGACGTCGACGATTCTTCAACGCAGTTGGAAGTCGCCAGCGGATTAGTGTCGATGACGCGTCGGTCGGATGGCGAGCGGATCGAGGTCGCAGCCGGCCAACTGGCAACCGTCACGGAAGCCTCGGGGATTCCCTTCAATTCAAAAACGTTTCCTTCGTTGCCGTATGCATGGTCGGTGGACTTCGAAGAGGGGTTGCCGTCCGGGTGGTGGGCAGGACAGCGGATTGAAACCGAAACGGGATGGGCCGTGCTGGCTGCGGGTGACGGACACGGTAGGGAGAACAATATCGCCGTGACAACGCAAAACGCATGGCGGGAAGGCCAGCATGGTCTGTTCAACTTGTCCGATGACTCGGTACTCCACGTTCGTTTTCGGCAACAACGCGTTGCCCCACTGCGACTGATGCTGGTTACGCGAGCCTATCCGCCGGGAAACGGTCGACGGGGAGTGAATTTGTACTACGAGGATTCTTCCTGGAATGCTCACCTTGCTTCGAAAACGTGGCACACGATCTCCGTTCCGCTCTCAGAGACTTCTTACTTCGGTAAGCGAGGCAACTTTGAAAATGGCAAACAGAAGCTCGAAGGTCTGGCGGCTTTCACGGTGCAGTTCACTTCGATGAACCAGGAAATCGGTTTAACCGTCGATCGGATTTGGGTCACGCGATGAGACTTCAAGATCGAACAGTGGCTTGCTGGCCCATCCCATGGACATCAGTATTGAACATGACTTCAGCAAATCCGACAGCCGTAGATCCAGGCGGAGCCAACATTGCAAAGGATACCTACCAGTCTCGCGCAGGGCACCGCACCCAATTTCTCGCAGGATACCCCGCGCCATCCTGGGCAACGTGGCAAGTTGGTAACGAGCAGACGGAAATGGGAATCAATCGCGTTGTCGCCGGGAGGATCGAAGAATGAGTTTTGGAAAGCGCGTGCAACGTTGCCCGTTTCCAACTGGGGTGATCGTTTACCTGCTCACCACCCTCTCGGCACCGCAAGTGATGGCCGAAGATCAGCTCGTCTCGTTATTGTCGCATCACTGCTTCGATTGCCATGACGGCAGTACAACTGAAGGGGAGTTGAACCTTGCGTCAATGGTTGAGGTGGATGGCGAATCGCAAGCAAGAATTTACCAACGTGTTGCCGAGCGAGTTGCCGCCGGCGAAATGCCCCCCGACGATGCGAGTAGCCTCTCAGACGAAGAGCGCCGTTCGATCCTTCGTCACGTCGACAAGCGACTCAGTGATTTGGCCGATGCATTGCGCGACGATCCGGGACGTGTCGAGTTGACCCGACTGACTCCCTACGAGTATCGCAACATCATGCGTGACATCAGTGGTGGAGTGTTCGTCGGTGCTGGGCGATTCCTGCCCAACGAAGGCGGTGCCGGTGAAGGATTCGCCAACGTCGGCGCTGCTCAATCGATGACGCTGGCACAGTACGAGAAGTATGTCGATGCGGCGCGGAACACACTTGCGCACGTCCGCTTTTATCCGCTCGCCAACAACAACGAAGCCGCTGATTCGGCTTGGACGACCTATCCGCGTTCCGCCTCTGACGAGCCAGTCGACGCGCGTCAAGAAGTCGCTGACGAGATCATCCAGTGGCACGTTGCTCAACAACAAAAGTGGAATGAAGAACATCGTCGAGATCTCGAACGGCAACTAGGTTTTGCCCATCCCGCCTATCTTGAATCGTCATGGCGATACCAAGTTCGGGAAAGCAGAGAGCAGATACTATCGGAATTCGCGTGGGTGCCGGTTGATGCAACAGACGTGGACGGAGAGCGAATAGAACTGTCGCCGGTGGCGCTAGAAAAGTGGTTCAAGATTCTCATCGGCGATGTCTCCAATTCCGTCCACCGTGACTGGGCAAGCGCCTGGCAACAACTCCCCCAAGATCCGGCCGTCCCCCTGGCCGACGTTCGCACTCGCTGTGTCGAGATAGTTTCCGGCAATGACAACGTGGTCGTCGAAACCGAAGACTACGCACCGGCTTACGAAATCAGCTTTCACGAAGCCAAAAATGAGGTTCTGCAGGCGGCGGAGGAGAAAGGACATTGGCCATTCCGAATCGATATTGGCGACGCGGAAGAGTTGTTCCTGATCGTGACGGATGCCGGTGATGGAGGCCGAGGAGAATACGCGGTTTGGCGACGGGGACGATTTATCTTCCGCGACGGAACTTCCAGACAGTGGCAGGATGTCGTGACGATCGTGGGAGCGAACAGCGGCAGGGAATACCCGTTTGGCTTTGATGGCGAGAAGACTAAGTCGCTCCGCGACGATGAATTGGGGGCGAAGCCGCCGGGAGCTCTCAAGTTTCAAGTCCCGGAAGACGCGATTGTTTTTGAAGTCGACCTGACCCTCGATCGAGCAAGAACCGAAACCGCCAGCATCCAGGCCTTGGTATTGAAGCAGAAGCCGAAGTCGCAAAGCTATGTTCCGGGGCGTTTCGTTTTTGGCGGTAAGAAACGTCCCGTCACCGCAGCGGCCAGGCTCAAGAAAGAGCAGGAGCGGGCGCTACGAAAACGCAACATCGCGGAAGCGAACAAGACCAAGATCGGTCTGAACGCCGAACGCAACGTGTTCGCCGCTTGGCAGCGAACTTCGCTGGAAGCAATTGGCGGCCCTTGGCCCGAGCAGGAAGCGGACAAGTTCGAAGCCGACTTCCCCTATCATTTCACTGTTCACGAAGTCGTGCGTAATGCGACGCGGGACGACCTGGCCGAACTGAATCATTTTCAAAATCGACTCGAAGCGCTGGCAAGGTCACACCCGTCGACTGGCCCCGCGGTGAGCAACGCGGAAGAGCAGCTCGTTCGTCGCACGATCAAACAATTCGCCGAATCGTTATGGCGTCGTCAGATCGGCGACCAGGATACCGAACGTTTGATCAAGCTGTATCGGGAGAGCCGTGCGAACGGATTCAGTTTTGATAGCAGCATCAAATCATCCCTGATGGCCGTGATGATCTCGCCCGATTTTCTGCTTCGCGGACTGTCCCGTTCTGGTGGCGATACGAAAGGCAACGAACTCTCCAGTGTTGCGGATTCAAACGGCCATCCGTGTCGCCCACTGTCCACCGAAGCCTTGGCCACTCGGTTGTCTTTTTTCCTGTGGGCCAGCATTCCTGATCAAGAGCTGCGGGAACTGGCCGCAACGGACCGACTGCGTGATCCCGACGTCCTAGTCCAGCAAGCACGTCGCATGCTGAAGGATCCGCGAGCAAAATCTCTCGCAACCGATTTTGCCGGACAACTCTGGGGCTTTTCGGACTTCGTGACCTTCGTGAATCCGGATGCGGAGCGATTCAAAGAGTTTGACGAGCATTTACGGGCATCGATGCAAGCGGAAGTTGAGCTTTTTCTGGCAGATGTTTTTCAAGGCAATCGACCGCTCACCAATCTATTGGTGTCGGATGATTCGATTCTTGATGAGCGATTGGCCAAGCATTACAACTTGGAAGCGCAATATGAATCCGCGGACGAGTCAGCTGGGGCAGTCGAACGTCGCGGATTGTCTTCCGAGCCATCTTCGCATCGCGTCGTGAAGCTAACGGCCGAACGTGGCGGATTGGCCACGATGGGACTGTTCTTGACGAAGACATCTTTGCCGCTGCGCACCAGTCCGGTGCAGCGTGGTGTTTGGGTGATGGAAAGTCTGCTTGGTCGCCATTTGCCAAATCCTCCCGCAAACGTTCCGCCGCTCTCAGAGGACGACACCAACACGGCTGGCGAGAGCATCTTACTGCAGCTGGAGCGTCACCGAGCCGATCGTTCCTGTGCGAGTTGCCACGACAAGATCGATCCACTGGGAATCAGCCTGGAAGGTTTCGATGCCATCGGCCGAACGCGTCAGATTGAGCGAGAGGGTCGCCCGCTTTCGACCGTTGCGACGACTCACGACGGATTTGAACTGCGCGGCGCTGCCGGTCTCAAGGAATACCTCATTCAGAACACTGACGAATTTGTCGATCACTTCAACCGCAAACTGCTTGGCTACGCGCTTGGCCGGGCGGTATCGATCGGTGACCACTTTTTGTTGAACCAAATGAAGCAAAACCTTATCGAGCAGCATTACCGATTCAGTTCTCTGGTGGAAACGATCGTTCTCAGCCCTCAATTTCGCACGAAACGAGAATACTAATGCCACAATCCAGTCGTCGAAAATTCAAACGACGAACCGTCCTGGCCGGGATCGGGGCATCGTTGACTCTACCTTGGATGGAATCGCTAGGCAGGCCTGCCGGAGCCACCGAGGCAACGGCAGCTCCTGTGCGGTTTGGAACCTTGGTCTTTGCCAATGGCGTGAACCCGTACGAATGGTGGGCGAAGGGCGAGGGCGATCAGTTGCAGCTTTCCCGAACGCTCCGACCACTGCAGCCGTTTAGACGCGACATCACGGTGCTGAATGAATTGCACGTGTTCAACAACACCAGCGGTCCGCACTGGCCGCTGTTCAGCAATATGCTCAGCGGCGCTCAGTTCAAACCGACGCTGCTGCCCCGGGGAGCCGAGTCGATCGACCAGGTGATCGCTCGGCATACTGGAAAGCTGACACCTGTGCCCAGTTTGGTGCTGGCGGTCGAGCCGGCCGAAAGCGGTCTGCGTGGCGGAGTGCCAAGTGTCTATTACGGTACGATGTCATGGAGTTCGCCGAACACCCCGATCCCGCCGGAAGTCTACCCGCGAGCGGTGTTCGACCGGCTGTTTGATACCAGCGGCTTGCTGCGTCAGCACAGCGTCCTTGATGCCGTGCTCGAGCAGACGAAGACGGTCGATCGAAATCTCAGTGCCCGCGACCATCGCAAGCTGGAAGAGTTTCAGAACAGCGTTCGGGAGCTCGAACTCCGGATCGAACGGGCGACGTCGGAGAATCGCCTCGAGGGGTGGCGACCTTCATTGTCGGAGCCCAACATGGATCGTCCACCTGAAACGCTTCCTCAGGATGTCCGTGAACACATGAAGATGATGCTCGACCTGTTACTTCTCGCTTGGCAGATGGACAAGACGCGGGTGGCAACCTTGATCTTCAATCGAGACGTTTCCCACATGAAATTTGGCTTCCTTGACGGTGTGCTCAACGACCAATTGCACGGCATCTCGCATCACAAGGACGACAAAGAGAAGCTCGCTTCGTACCAGCGAATCAACCAGTTCCATGTCGAACAGTTCGCTTACTTGCTGTCAAAAATGAGTCAAATAGACGAAGGGAACGGAACGACGATGCTGGACAATGTAATACTTCTTTTCGGTAGCAACATGTTCAATGGCGATAGCCACGATGGACGCAACTTGCCGTTGGTGCTGGCCGGACACGGGGGCGTCGGGTTGCCCGGGGGACGCGCGATTGACTTCAGCAGCAAGCCGGAAGAGCAGCAGCGGGCTTGCAATCTGTATCTTTCGATTGCTCAGCTGATGGGAGTCAGCTTACCCAGCTTCGGCGACAGCGTCGGTCCTCTCGACGAATTGATTTGGCGTTCTCGCCGTCGCGGTGCGTTGGAGTAAGCGACAGGAAAAGTGGCACGCCGCGATGTTGGCCATTACGCCAGATGTTTGACGAAGAATCGTTGCCATTCGGCGATGTGATCATTCATCGCTTTGCGCGCCGCCAATTCGTCACGTTTCTTTAACGCCTTTAAGATTAACGCGTGCTCGTCGTAAGCCTGTTCCAAAACACTCGGGTCATCGTGGGTTCGGTTGAAAACACGGTGGAGCAAACGGTAACGCTGAATGTCGGATTCTAAACGCGAGCTGCCGCAGGCGGCGGCGATGGCCGTATGAAATTGATCGTCGAATTCGACCCACCGACGAAGAATCGCCGGTTTTCCCTTCGCGGACTTAAACTTCTTCGCTGCATCATCAAGTTGGGCCAGAGTCAACTTGTCGATTCGAGACGCCGCCTTCGCCGCTGCTTCGCTCTCAAGAATTCGTCTCATTTCGTACACGTCGAAGATGTCGTCGGTACTGAAAGCGGCGACGACCGGTCTGCGATTTCGCTCTTGGATGACCAATCCATCTTTGACCAGTTGCCCGACTGCTTCGTGGATCGGCGTTCGGCTCACATCGAGCCGGCGAGACAGCTCCGATTCGCTCACGGCTTGGCCCGATTCTAGCTCTCCGCTGACGATCATCTGAATCAGCTGTTCGTAAACCGACTCACTCAAACGCTTTTCGTTGATCGCTGGCTGAGCTGTTGGCACGCGGTTGAGGTCCTCGGAGCGGAATGGAAGACGTCAGCGTAGATGAAAGCTGCCGAAATTGACAGTGGAACACCGACCGGCTACACTGCATGCAGTTTTGCTCGATGGCATGCAGTCTAGCCTCATGAATACCTCCCCCCTCATCGCCGTGACCGCCGGAGACCCCGGAGGAATCGGACCCGAAGTCTGCCTGAAGGCAGCGCAGAACGGGCTGCGTGGCAATGCGCGGCTCATTCTGTTCGGTGACGCGGGGATCTTTGAGCGAGTTGCTCGTCAGCTGGATTTGCCGATGCCGCCAGTCGCGGTCTCGCTGGAACAAGCGATCGGCCACGTTTCTCGTCGACCCGAAACTGCCGTGGTCTACGACCTGCAAGCGGTAAGTCCTGAGCTTGTATCTCCGGGGAAGGTCTCGGCTCTCACAGGAAAAGCATCTCACAGCTACATCACGGCGTCGATCGATGCTGCTTTAGATGGCAAAGTTGATGCCGTCGCAACGGGACCGATTCACAAGGAAGCGTTAAGGCTAGCCGGTGTCGATTTCCCGGGGCACACGGAGATCTTTGCAGCCCGGACCAAATCGGACCGAGCGTGCATGATGCTGACGAGCGGTGAACTGACTTGCTCGTTTGTCACGACACATGTTGGATATCGCGATGTGCCGTCGTTGCTGAGCGTCGATCGAATCGTTGATGTGATCGAGTTGAGTCATGAAGCGATGTTACGAGTGCGTGGTCAACAACCGCGACTCGCAATCTGTGGTCTGAATCCACATGCGGGCGAGAACGGATTGTTTGGCGGGGGCGAAGAGGAAGAGTTCATTCTTCCCGCGATTGAGACTGCTCAGCGTCGTGGAATCGAAATTACCGGGCCTTTGCCCCCTGACACAGCATTCCTGCCGGCCCGCCGCCGAGAGACGGATTGTGTGGTCTGCATGTACCATGACCAGGGACACATTCCGCTGAAGACGCTGGCATTTGACGTCGCCGTCAATACAACACTTGGCTTACCCATCATCCGTACGTCGGTCGACCACGGCACGGCACTCGACATCGCCTGGCAGGGAGTTGCTGATTCGCAAAGCATGGTCGAAGCGATTCGATTGGCGACGAAACTGGCATCGGGGCGAATACAGCAGGTGCAGGAGGTAAGTGGATGATCGTTGTTTTGGCTGACGACTTTTCTGGCGCTTCAGAGATTGCCGGGATCGCCCACCGCTATGGTCTGTCGGCAGAGGTGCAGACTGAGTTCGCACCTGTCGGTGTTGATTGTGTGGTCGTCGACGGCAATACGCGATCGCTTACCGCAAGCGACGCCGCATCGCACTCAGCGGACATTGCGCGACACGTCCGCGACTCCCAACCCGCTTTCATTTTCAAGAAGGTCGACTCGGTGTTGCGAGGCCCCATTTTGGCTGAGGCGGAGTCGACGGCTAGAGTTTTGGATCGACAGCGTGTACTGATCGCGAACGCGAATCCGAGCCGTGGGCGAACGGTTGAAAACGGTTGTTTGCGGATCGATGGGGTGCCGATCGACCAAACCCATTTTTCGGCGGACCCAGAACATCCGCGGTTCTCTTGCGATGCAGCGGATTTGCTGGGAGTGCAAGGACACACGGGCGTGCCGATAAAAGTCGCGGATGCACGAGAACAGATGGATCTTGATTCGCTATCGGCCCAATTCAATAACGGCACATTGCTGTGCGGCGGCGCCGATTTTTTTGCTTCGTTGCTGCGGATCCAGTTCGGGCTGCAACCCGTACGATCCGAGGCCGATTTCACGCAGCCTGGAAAAACGCTTTTAGTGTGCGGGTCGATGGCGGGCTCTCTTCATGAAGGCAATGCCAGACTTGTCAGCAAAACGATTGATCTCGCAGATTCGAGATGCACCGCAAACACGATTCGGGCTGCGCTGTCGGAGGGCGATCGAGTCGGAATCTATTGCTCACACAATCGGTCCACACAAGATGACGTTGTGTCAGTGATGGCCGGAATCGCCCGGGAACTCGTGCTGAAAAAGGAGATTGACCATCTCTTGGTGGAGGGCGGCCGCTCAGCCTCGACCCTTGCAAGACGATGTGGGTGGAAACGTCTTACCGTTTCCCACTGGTTTGCTGACGGCGTGGTTGGGTTGAAAACCGGCGGGGGAGAATCGATGGAGCTGATCGTGAAGCCGGGCAGCTATGCTTGGCCCCGCATCCAACGGCCTTGTGGTCAATCACAAGCCTCCGAAGGCTCGCCGCAAATTCCGAACGGTGTTGCCGTGGCGGCGGCCAAGCTAGCGATGCTGTTTTTCTGGCTGGTATCTGGATTTGCCTCGTCTGACGTCCTCGCTGCCGACTTTGACGACCTTGTCCTGCCGATCATCGAGAACCACTGCACAGACTGCCACGGCATGCCTGACGAGTTCCCTGAAGGTGACTTCAGCATCGCAAAGTACACGAAGCGAGAGTCCGTTCTCGGGGCACGTCGCGACTGGAAAAAGATCCTCGATGTGGTCGAGGGTCACGAGATGCCGCCGGAAGATGCCGAAGACTTGAGCGACATTGATCGTCGTCGGCTACTGGAATGGATTCGTGGCGCGTTGGCTGAGCCTGAGATCGACGGCCAAGTCAATCCAGGAAAACCGGTGCCAAGGCGATTGACTCGACTTGAATACAACAACACGGTACGTGACCTGCTCGGCCTGGAAACCGATGTGTTCATGTTTTCGGAGCGGCTTCCATTCAATAAGGACTATTTCGACCCGGCCGGCGGAAAAATGCCGGATCAGCTGCACATCGATGCTCGCGAGTACGGTGCAAAGTATCCCGTGCTGCTGCCCGACGCCGGACTGCCCGGGGATACCCGCGCCGAACACGGCTTCACCAACCGCGGCGATGCGCAGAATCTGACTGCCGTCAGCCTTGATGTGTACGTTGCCCTCGCGGAGCAGATTTCGTTTCACCCGGAGTTGTTGAGCCGAGCCGAAAGGTTGCAGGAGATTTTTCCTGGGGCGACGTTTCGATCGCTGCCAGAGCCGTCACAGCCAAGTCCGAAAGTCAACCAGGTCGCGACCTCACCGGGAAAGCTGGCCCCCAATGACAATGTTTCACGCACGGGTGATGGAAGTGACTTCACACTCGATGTTTTTCGCAAACGACTGGCCGTCGCCTTCGATGAAGACCGTGGCGGTGTCTATGACGTGTCGGAAAACGCGAATACCACGATCGCCGGCAAGGGAGGCGTGTTGCATCTGGCATACGGAAAGAATGCCAATCGCTCGTTCGGTGTGAATCCTAGCGAGGATATTTGGAACGCCGCGTTTGCGACTGCGGAAGCAAGCTCTGGTGATGTGTTGTTCACGAACAAAGTGAAGAATCAAAAAGAGTTCTTCTTTGGCTTTCAGCGCAGCGGCGGCCAGGAGTTTAGCGGAATCGCCGAGATCGGCGTGGTGGTTCTGAGTCGACGCGGTCAATCGGGTACCGTTCGAGTTAGCGTCGAGTTTGACGCTGATGAATCAAAAACGGTCGAAGTGCGGCTCAACGAAGGAGCTGGAACGGACAACGTTTTCGTTTCATTCGCGGCACCCAGCGGGAGGTCCATCCGGCGTTTGCGTGTCGATGGAAGTGACTTTTCGGGCGATTATGTACTGCTTGATGACTTGGCTTTCATCACCCGCGACTCCCCGTCAAAGCAAGCCGATATCGTCGGGCGCGAAACGCCCCGTGGCGAATTCTTCCAGCTTGCGAATCCCGATCCGACAAACCGCAAGCGAGAAACTTACGCCAAAAAGATCGATCTCACCGTCGTTGACGGGACGCCACGCGAGCGTTTGCGCCATTTCATGCAGCGTGCCTTCCGCCGGCCCGTTGAAGATTCGGAGACGGACCTTTACCTGAGACTCTATGAGCAGGCTCGCTCTAGCGGCGTTGACGATGAGCTGGCGATGCGATCTGCAATTCATGGCGTCTTGTCGTCTCCCAGCTTTCTTTATTTGCTGGAGCACGGCGATTCGGATAGCGACTCGTCAATTTGCGGCTTGACCGATCATGAGCTTGCCTCCCGGTTGAGCTACTTTCTGTGGAGCAGCATGCCCGACGATGAATTGCTCAGCCTTGCCGACCGGGGTCAGCTGGGCGATCCGACAGAGATCGAGAAGCAAGTTGACCGCATGATTCGAAATCCACGCGTCAGCGAGCTTTCAGAAAATTTCTTCGTTGAGTGGCTACATCTCCGCGAGCTTTGGTCGGCTCAACCGGATGAGCGAAAGTTCCGCTCGTTTTACGAGGGTCCGAAAGGAAAACGCACGCTTGCGCGCGACATGTTCTGTGAGCCGCTGTTGTTTTTTGAAACGATTCTCACTGAAGATCGATCGATACTCGATCTGATCGATTCGAACTACACCTACATTAATGACCGGCTGGCGAAACACTATGGAATCGAGACAAATGCCGGTAGCGACCGCGATTGGCAAAGGATTGAGCTTCGTGGGCAGAATCACGCGGAGGCGATCCGGGGTGGCGTGTTGACCACCGGTGCTGTGATGACGCTGACATCCTTTCCGCACCGAACCAGTCCTATCCGACGAGGTGCTTGGGTGCTGGAGACCGTCTTCAATCGTCCTCCGCCGCCACCCAAGATTGCCGTAGCTGACATCGACGATCAAGAGAACGTCGAGCACTTGACACTCCGCGAGAAGGTCGAACTGCATCGCGCGAATCCCGCTTGCGCGGTCTGCCACGATCGCATCGACCCGCCGGGATTCGCGTTGGAGAACTTTGACGCTATCGGCCGTTGGCGTGAGAAAGATGGCGACGCCCCCATTGATTCCTCTGGTTCATTGCGGGGTCTTGGGGCGTTTGCGTCTTCGACCGAATTCAAGCGGCAGTTGTCTGCCGAGAAGGATCGCTTTGTCCGTGGTTTCGTTGAACAGATCCTGAGCTACGCGTTGGCTCGTGAGTTGGAGTACTACGATCAAGCCGCGATCGACAAGATCGTCCGGGCTGCGGCTGATGACGACTATCGTCTCAGCAGGATCATCGTCGAGGTTGCAACCAGTCATCCATTTCGGAATATGATTCGAGAGGAACAGAAGGTTGAATAACAGGTTCGAAATCCTCAAGCGTTGCCGACTTTCGCGACGCACTCTGTTGCGAGGTGCTGGTGCGTCGCTTGCCTTGCCGTGGCTCGATGCGATGACACCCGCCCTGGCTTCGTCTAGTGCCGGTCCGCCGATGCGTCTGGCGTGGGTGTACATTCCCAATGGCGTGGTTCAAGATTCCTGGCACCCGACCCGCGAAGGCCGCTCTTGGGAGCTGACGGAGTCGTTACAACCATTGGAAGATGTCCGCGACTCATTGAATCTTTTTACCGGGCTGGATCGCGAATTCCGCGGCGGCACCGGCGTCCATGCTCAAGCCGGTTGCTGCTGGCTGACAAGCTCGCCACCGACCGAAGCGCTCGACGGTGGGTTCCCCACGAACAAGACGCTCGACTGGTTGATTTCCGAGCAAATCAGCGGGGACACTGTTCTGCCGACGCTCGGTTTGAGTTGCAATGATCACGCCAACCAAAAAGAAACGCGATACTTTGAGACCCTTTCGTGGCGGGGGCCCGGATATGCGGTTGGGCCACAAAAAGATCCGAAGGAAGTTTTTGAGTTACTGTTCGGTAAGCCGAGACAATCAACCAAGAGTGTTTTGGACATCGTCCGCGAGGATGCGAGTCGTCTGAGTAAGACGCTCGGCGCGGGAGATCGAGAAAAACTGGGCGAATATCTCGACAGTGTGCGAGGACTCGAAAAGCGGATTCAGCGAGCCGAACAACGTACCGGTTCTGGGATTTCGGACCCCGGTCCGCAGTTTTTCCCGGTCAAAGAGACGAGCAGCAAAGGCATCCCCGACGATCGTGGCCAGTACATTCGGCTGATGGGTGATCTAATTGCTCTCGCATTTCAGCAAGATTTAACCCGTGTCGCGACGTTGCTGATCGATCCCGAACGTTGGGACACTCCCCGTATGTATCACGGTGTTTTCGACCGTCCGGAAAACCACCATGTTCTGACCCACACCAAAGGCGACGAGGCCAAAGAGAAGCTTCGCAAAATCGATCGTTTTCACGTCGAACAATACGCCTACCTGGTGAAACGGCTCGCCGAGATCAAAGAAGCTGACGGCACCTTGCTGGACCATTGCCTCATTTCGCTCGGGTCAGGTATGGGGGACGGCCGAGTGCACGACTACAACAACCTGCCTGTCATCACGGCGGGAAGATTGGGCGGGCGAATCAGCCCCGGGGCACACTACAAGTTCGACGGGAAGGTTCCGCTTGCAAACCTCTGGCTGACGCTCCTGCAAGGCGTTGGTGCCGAAGCGGATACTTTTGCCGATAGCACCGGACGAATTGCCGAGGTGCTCACGTGAGATTTACTCTCCTCTTCCTCATTTTTCTGTCGCCGTCGCTGCGATTGGGGGCTAAGAATCCCCCGCTCGCCCAGCAGAGGCTTGCCGAGCAGCTTGGCGAAAAGGTGCAGCGATTCGAAATGTGGACGGACGACGACGGAAATGTCACCGGGCTGTTCTTCATCAATCACCAAGCCCTCACGAAGTCCGCAGGTGCAAAACCAGGGATCGATGACGACGATCTCTTGAAGCTGACAAGTTTCCCCAAGCTATCTGCGTTGAACCTGGAGTCGCAGCCAGTGACCGACGGAGGATTGGAGGTGTTGCGACGCTTTCCGAACATGAAGCAAATGGGGTTTCACTACATGGGCAAGGCTCGGGCAACGTTCGCTGCCGATCGTGGTACCCCTGCCGTCTCACCGGCCTTCATCACGGTGATCGACGGCATGAAGGAGTTGGAGATCTTAGAGATCAAGCACAACTTCCGAGTGGATGAGATCGCCGTCGACAAACTCACGGGCCCGTTCCCCAAGGCATGGCGATTGGTCATCGACACTCCAATTACCGCCGAGCAAACAATGCACCTGATACGCCTCTGCCCGTGTGTCAGGGATCTGCAGTTGCACCGAACGAGTATCACAGCGGACCAGGTCGCTGAGATCGGGGAGCTGTTGCCCAAACTGGAAGTGTTGTGGTTCAAGCCCCGTGGCGGAAACCTGATGCCCGAGCATCTCGCCGCTTTGTCCAACTTCCAACGGCTGCGTATCTACAGTCCTCAGCATTTCCGCAATGAATTGCCTTTCGAGGGTGGGTGGGATGCACTCACGAAACTGCCGCATCTCGAGCGTCTTGAGATTGAATCACATCCCGCCTCGACAAACCGAACTGCGATAAATCAATTGAAGGCGGCCAACCCGAATCTCGTCGTTGCTCCGACTCTGACTCGATCGAGGAACTACGATGGGCTTTGAGATTCTACGCCGTACGGCGATCGCTTGTGCGATCTTTTTCACGTTTGGTTCAACCGCCTTCTCTGACGACACGCAGCACACCACGTTCTTCAGTGAGTACGTGCAGCCAATTTTTGAGCAGCATTGTTTCGACTGCCACAGTCATGATGCTGGAGAAGCCAACGGCGGGCTCGTGCTCGATTCAAAAGCCGGCTGGTCCGTCGGTGGTGACTCGGGGCCGGCAGTTCTGCCTGGTGAAGCAGCAAAGAGCTTGCTTTTCCAGGTCGTGAACCATGAAGTAGAAGGCTTGAAGATGCCGCCTGACGGGAAGCTTTCCGAAGACGAGTTGCAATTGATCGAAAAGTGGATCTCCGATGGAGCACACGACCCTCGCGACGGAAAGGCGGCGACTCGATTGGCAATCAATATCGAAGCGGGGCGAAAGTGGTGGGCATTTCAACCTGTTAAGAGAAGGGTCGACCAGCCGGCGTCGTCGATCGACTCGTTCATCGAAGCAAGAATGAAAGCTGAAGGATTGGAACCCGCGCTGCTTGCGGAGGCGTCCGTTCTGAGACGACGGCTTCGCTACGATCTGACTGGGTTGCCGCCGGACGCCGACGTCGCTGAAGTCGCAGATTCTGAGCTCACCGAGTCCGATTACGAACTGATTGTTGATCGGCTCCTTGATTCGTCGCAGTTTGGCGAAAAGTGGGGACGGCACTGGCTGGACTTAGCACGCTACGCCGACAGTAACGGATCGTCGTTCAACCCTCCATTCCGCCGTGCATGGAAGTATAGAAACTGGGTGATCGACGCGTTCAACGATGGCATGCCGATCAACCAATTCATTCGCAAGCAGATCGCCGGCGACTTGCTTCCTTATCAAACGCAGCAAGAACGTGACAGCAATCTGACAGCGACGGGATTCCTGATGCTGGGCTCAAAGGTCTTGGGAACGTTTGACAAAGAGCAGTTGCTCATGGACGTCGTAGACGAGCAGATTGACACGATCAGCAAATCACTGCTCGGCCTGACGGTCGCCTGCGCGCGATGTCACGACCATAAATTTGACCCCATTCCGCAGCGTGACTACTACGCACTAGCCGGCTTCTTCACCAGCACGACAACACTGGATGACCGAATGGGGGGACCCAAAGAAGACGAGTCAGACTGGAGTCGACGTGGCCTTGGAAAGGATGGAGATGAAAGGCTCCGACAGTTTTTGCAAGAGAACAACTACGCGTGGGTCAAAGCGACGCAAAAGACTTTTCACGGCCGTCGGAGCCTTGGTCGCTTGGAGGAGCAGTTGGCGAACGCGGACGATGCGATGAAGGTCAACGAGCTTGAAAAGAAGATTGCAGAAGAACGCGAGTCATTGGAGGAATGGACTTCCAAACTTGAAGATTTCAACCGGCAGATGCCCGATTACGTGATGGCCGTCCGCGACGCTGATTCGATAGGTGACGAAGCAATACGGATTCGTGGCGTTGCCGCCAGTCGTGGCAATGTCGTTCCACGCGGGTTTCTGCAAGTCACCTGCAGCGGCGACGCTGCAGCAAAAATCCAATCGGGCGGCAGCGGCCGATTGGAACTCGCCGACTGGATTGCAGCGGATGACAATCCCCTCACCGCTCGCGTATTCGTCAATCGCGTGTGGAAGCACCTGTTTCGCGAAGGCATCGTGCGAAGTGTGGACAACTTCGGCGTGATGGGCGAAGTGCCGACGCACCCAGAGTTGCTCGAACACCTGACGGCAAGGTTCATCGAGAGCGGCTGGAAGCTGAAACCACTGATCCGGGAAATTGTGCTGTCGCGTGCGTATCGACGCTCCGTAGCAATATCCTCGGAAACGGATCCAGAGAATCGACTGCTCTCACACCAAAATCGGCGGCGGCTCGAACCGGAAGAGCTTCGAGACACGTTGTTAAGTCTCAGCGGACAACTCGATCGGTCGCAAGGCACCGGGATGATCGATCATCTGCCGATTGGTGACGTCAGTAATCTCGGGGATGCAATTGCAGTGGAGGACAATCGGCGCACGGTTTACCAGCCCGTGATCCGCACACTCGAACCGACGGTGCTACAGGTATTCGATGCGCCGGTCAACACGATGGCGACGGGGCAACGGGCCCAGACGATCGTCGCACCTCAAGCGTTGTACCTGATGAATAGTCAAGCGGTTCAGGATGCTTGTCACCACATGGCCCAGCGATTCCTCCGGCAGGCGCATGTCGGAACTCAGGATGACGTCCAGATCGGAATGATCGCTGCGGATGCGTTTCATCGTATCGTCGGCCGGCAGCCGAATGCTGAAGAGCGAGAAATCTTGGCCAGGTACTTGGTCAATCAAGCCGACGGCCGAAGGGGCCTTTCTCACCATGACGTGATGAAGCTGTGTCAAACAATCGTTGCCAGCACGCAATTTCAGTTTTTGGATTGATGAGATGAAGCAGCAACACAGGAATGATTATCAGCCCTGCGATCGTCGCTCGATGCTGAAGTCAGCGGCATGCGGATTCGGAGGGCTCGCCGCCGCGGGCTTGGCGAACCAAGTTGCGAACGCTGGGGCAACGCATTTCACCCCCAAAGCAAAACGGGTGATCTTTCTGTTCATGCACGGTGGCGTCAGCCAAATGGATTCGTTTGACCGAAAGCCCACCTTGAACGAACAACACGGCAACCCGCTGCCTTACGCATTGCCTGGGCTGATTCGGCCGGATCGACTAGGGAAAGTCTTTGGGACCGATTGGAAGTGGAAAAGGCACGGCGACTGTGGCCAGTGGGTCACGGAACTTTTTCCGCACACCGCCAAAATTGTTGACAAGCTTTGCTTCATCAAAAGCATGCACACCGAAGGCGAAGCACACGGCCAGGCGGTCTTGCGTTTACATACCGGTGAAGCAGCCTTCGACCGGCCCAGCGTGGGCTCTTGGGTCAGCTATGGCCTTGGCAACGAAAACGAGAATTTGCCAGCCTTTGTCGCTCTCGACTACCCACCGATGCACGGTGGAGTACGGCTTTACGGCAGTTCTTTCTTACCCGCCGAACACCAGGCGATGCAAATCAAGCTGAGAACGACGCCTGACAAAGTTGCGGAAATAAGAAACCTTCACAGCGACTTGCTCTCCGAATCGCGTCAGCGCGAGCAGGTCGACGCAATCGTCGAACTGAGCCGCCAACATGCTGTCCATGACCCGAACATCGAAGGTGTCATTCGATCGTTCGAGCTAGCCTACCGGATGCAATCGATCGCCCCGGAAATCTTGGATCTCGGCCAAGAATCAAAAGCAACGTTGGCAATGTATGGCGTTGGTGACCAGCCGTGTGATGGCTATGCCCGTCAGTGTTTATTGGCTCGCCGAATGGCAGAAGCCGGCGTGCGGTTCATTCAAGTGGCCACCGACTATCACTGGGATCACCACGGCAATATCGAGAAAGACCTTCCACAAAGTGCGGCTAAGACCGATAAGCCCGTCGCGGCGCTGATCAACGATTTAGACCGGCGCGGCCTGTTGGACGACACGCTGGTGGTTTGGGCCGGAGAATTCGGACGCACTCCCGTCTCGCAGATTGATCGTGGTGCTCCCGGGCGCGATCACAATCCCCATGGATTCACGATCTGGATGGCGGGCGGCGGCGTGAGGCCAGGTTACAGCCACGGGGAAACCAATGACTTCGGCTACCTAGCTGTTGAAAAAAAGGTCCACATGCATGACTTGCACGCAACCATCCTGCATCTGCTGGGCCTGGATCACGAGCGACTCACCTACCGCTACGCTGGACGAGACTTCCGACTCACCGACGTCTATGGCAATGTGGTCCATGAGGTGATCGCATGAGATTCTTAAGCCTGATTGCGTTATTGGGCACCTTTGCGTTTACTCAAACGTCCCTGGCGCAATCTCCGACTCATCCAGATATCGAATATGCCAAGATCGGTGATCGATCCTTGCGCCTGGATCTCTATCGGCCTCGCTCGGGTCAGGACAAAACTCCGCTCATCGTTTGGGTGCATGGCGGTGCCTGGAGGTCCGGTTCCAAAAAGAGCGTTCCGGTCAAGCATTGGCTTGAGCATGATTTCACAATCGCCAGTGTCGATTATCGGTTGAGCGGTGAAGCGAAATTCCCTGCCCAGATTCACGACATCAAAGCAGCGATTCGTTTCTTGCGTTCTCGCGCAGACGATTTCGGAATTGATTCAGAACGCGTCGCTGTTGCCGGCTCTTCGGCCGGCGGTCACCTGGCCGCATTGGTAGGCGTGTCGAATGGCGTCACGGACCTTGAAGGTACCGTAGGACAATGCCAGGATTTCCGTTCGGATGTCGGCGCGACCGTTTCATTCTACGGTGCCTCTAATCTGCAGTCGATTCTTTCCCAATCCACCCAACATGGCCTGAGTGTTCGCGTTCCCGCCTTGCAACTGTTGTTGGGGGGACAGCCGGATGACGTTCCGGACCTCGCTCAGTTGGCCAGTCCCGTAATTCATGTGGATCCCTCGGACCCGCCGCTCTGGTTGATCCATGGCGACGCCGATCCACAAATGCCAATCGAGCAATCGGTTGAACTAGAATCCGTCTACAGAAAACACAATCTGTCGGTCGAATTCACCGTAATCGCTGGGGGCAAACACGGCGGTGAGAAATTTTACACGGATCAAAATCTGTCCCGTCTGGCCGTCCAGCTACTGCGAGCCTTTCACTCAGAATAGACCAGACGATCGTGTTCGCTGAAACCGACTGACGTTGTGCCGCCGATTCCTTGGAAACAGCCAGCTGGGAGGATCCTCTGCCCTGATGCCCTCGTGAGATCTGCCGCCCTTCGCTGGGGCTGAAAAGACGCCGGGTTTTCTTGTCCGGTTGTGTGAAGGCTGGTCTGTTCCTGGACGGTTGCTTCTCGATCTGTCCCGTGCTGTCCATCGGGGGACCGCGTGGGATGCAGAACAAGCGTTTTCACAGGGGAACCGATTGGGTCACCCAAAGAGAAAAGCCTGTTTTTGCTTATACAAAAACAGGCTTTCAGCTACCCCGCTAGGACTTGAACCTAGAATGACTGAACCAAAATCAGTAGTGTTGCCAATTACACCACGGGGTAGTGGTCGTTGGACGCGTCAGTTTAGCAATTCACTTGCGACTGATGAATAGGACTCCGGCCGTTCTGGACAGGTTCGTCGCGGAATTTTTTGTCTCGCCGCCCGGCCGTCGACCGCAACCGATCGACGCTTGACGTCGGGCCGCGATTTCGGGGGGGCGATCGGGTCGCTGTGCGAGTGTCATGCCGACCATCCAATGCATCCGGACCCCCACAGGGGCGTCCTGGCCCGCCACAAGCGGACCTGTTGGCAACTGAACCCGCGACGCCGACTTCGCGGTTGGACGTTGACAACCTCTGTCCCGCTCTAGCGGCCGATTGCCTATATTTGTGCGGGTCCCGGCCAACGTCAATCCCCACGCGAAAACCAATCCCTCACCCGCACCGGCCGGCAGGTGCCCAGGTGGGCAGCAACCCAGGTGAGTCGGTGCCCAGGTGAATCGGTGACCGCCGATCTGCCAAGTGCGCCGACCGCGGATGTAAGAACCACCGGCCGTACGAGACGGCTTTTTCGGAGAATCGCGTGAAGGGCGAGAAAGGGAATTCGTTTTCGACATTTGGGGGTGTCTTCACGCCGTGCGTGCTGACCATCCTGGGCGTGATCATGTTCCTGCGATTCGGGTTCGTGGTCGGCAACGCCGGGGTGTGGGCGACCCTGCTGATTGTGCTTGCCAGCAAGACGATCACCACTCTGACAACGCTTTCCCTGTCGGCCATCGCCACCAACACCCGCGTCGAGGGCGGCGGGGCCTACTTTTTGATCAGCCGCAGTTTGGGGCCCGAATTTGGCGGCGCAATCGGCTTGGTGTTTTTTGTCGCCCAGGCACTTTCGGTCGCCATGTACGTGATCGGATTCACCGAAGCTCTGATGGCTTATCTGCCGGCGGACAGTTCGCCGATCCTGGTCGCCTCGTTGACCAACCTGGTCGTTTGCGTTTGCGTATGGATCGGAGCCGGATGGACGCTGAAGGTGCAGTTCCTGATCCTGGCCGCCGTCTTTGTGTCGCTGTTGTCGTTTTACACCGGAGCGATCGAGCACTTCAGCACGGCGACGTTCGCCGCCAACTGGAACCCGCAATTCGAAGGCAACCAGAGTTTCTGGACGGTGTTCGCCCTGTTCTTTCCGGCGGTCACGGGCATCATGGCCGGTGCCAACATGTCCGGCGACTTGCAGGACCCGGCCCGTTCGATTCCCCGCGGCACCCTGGCGGCCATCGCCGTCACGTGCTTTGTTTATGCATCGCAGGCGGTCTTGCTGGGCGGCGCGGCGAACCATCGGCAGTTGGTCGAAAACAACCTGATCATCGCGGACGTGGCGTCCCTGGCCGCATTGATCAGCTTGGGCGTGTTCGCCGCAACCCTGTCGTCGGCCTTGGGCAGCATGATGGGTGCGCCGCGCATCTTGCAGTCGCTGGCACGCGACCGAGTCTTTCTTCGATTGGTACCGTTTGGCGCCAGCAGCGGTCGCGGCGAACCACGACGGGCCATCCTGGCCACCGCGTTGATCGCCCAGGCCGGGATCGTGGCAGCCGATCTGAACACGATCGCCCCGTTGATCACGATGGCGTTCCTACTGACCTACGGTCTGCTAAACCTGGCGACGTTCTACGAATCGATCACCAAGAACCCCAGCTACCGGCCTCAGTTCCGCTACTGCAATTGGATGACGTCCCTGGCCGGTGCGATCGGCTGTGGCATTGTGATGCTGCTGATCGATTGGCGATGGGCGGTGGTGGCCAGCGGCCTGGTCGGCGCGCTGCACTACTATCTGTCCCGCGCCAACCTGGACGCCGACTGGGGCGACCTGAACAGCGGACTGCTGTTCGAGCGGACGCGCCGCAATCTGCTGAAGTTGGAAGACAGCCTGTACCACCCCAAGAACTGGCGTCCGTTCGTGCTGGCGTTTAGCGGCAGCGGATTCTCCCGCCCGCACCTGGTCGTCTTTGGAAGCTGGCTGACGCGCGAAACCGGCGTGCTGAGTCTGGGACAGGTGATCCCCGGCGGTCTGGACAACCAGAGTGAGCGGCTTGCCAACCAGGAAGCAATTCTGCACTCGATGATCCAGGAACGTGGGCTGGACGCTTTTCCCGCCGTGGTCGTCGCCAGCGATTACGTCGCCGGTGTTCACGCCCTGGTCCAGTGCCAGGGGCTGGGCCGTCTGCGTCCCAACGTGGTGCTGATGGGCTGTCCGCTGTCGGCCGAGCGGATGGTGATTTTCGGAAAACTGCTTCGCGACCTGGAAGGCTTGGATCGAAGCGTGGTCGTGTTGCGCCAAGTCGATGATGCGGGGAACGAACAAACCGCTCCCGAAGGCACGATCGATGTCTGGTGGCGCGGCCGAGCCAACGGCGAATTGATGGTCTTGCTCGCTCACCTGATGCTGTCGCATCCCACCTGGCGCGGCCGTCAGCTGCGGTTGTTGCGAGTCGTTCAAAAGGAATCCGGGATCGACGAAGTTAAATCGCACCTGGAACGGTTGCTCAAAGGGGCTCGAATCACCGGAAAGACCAAGGTGGTGGTATCATCCAATGCGGTCGATGCCATTCAATCCACCAGCCGCAACGCCGCATTCGTGTTTTTGGGACTGACAACGCCGGATGAGGGCGAAGAAGAACAGTTCCTGGAACGGTTGGAACAACTGGTCGGTGACTTGCCGCGGGTGGCACTGGTGCACAGCGCCGGCGAAATGACGCTCGAGAGCTGAACCCGCCACCGGCCAGCCGCGAGGGTTCCGGCCAACCGCGAGGTTTCGGCCAGCCGCGAGGTTTCGGGGCGATTGATCGGCCGGGCCCGGTTCTTTCAAGACATCGCGAACAAACAAAGACGCGACCGGAAAACGACCTTCACGGAGACGATGACTTTCGAGAAATGACGATGGCCAGCGTGTTTCAAGAATCGGCGATCCGCAGCGGGCTGGTCACCCAGCGGCAAATGAAGACCGTGATCGATAACGTCCAATCGGACACCGACGACGCGTTGATCGCCGCGACCCTGGTTAAGAGTGGCATCCTGACCGAGTACCAGGCGCAGCAACTGCACGCCGGCCGCACCAAGCTGACGCTGGGTCCGTACCTGATCACCGACTGGATCGGCCAGGGTGGGATGGGCCAGGTCTTCAAGGCGGTTCACAGCGTCATGGGTCGACAGTGCGCCATCAAGGTCTTGCCGCGGGAAAAGGCGACGGAAATTTCGCGTGAGTCTTTCACCCGCGAGATCCGGCTGCAGGCCGGAATGGACTGTCCTTACGTGGTCCGCGCCTTCGACGCCGGCCAGGACGGCAACGTGCACTACCTGGTCACCGAATACGTCCCCGGCACCGACCTGAGAAAACTGATCCGGCGGGGCGGCCCGCTGGGGATGCATCATGCCGCGATGGTGATTTCCCAAGCGGCCCGCGGACTTCAGTACGCCCACGACCTGGGGCTGGTCCATCGAGACGTCAAACCGGGGAACATCCTGGTCACTCCGGATGGACACGCGAAAGTCTCCGACATCGGGCTCGCGGCCTGGACCATGGGATTGGAAGACGATCCGCGGGCGGGAAAGATCGTTGGCACGGCCGACTACCTGTCTCCGGAACAGATCCGCAACCCGCGCTCGGTCGGCCCGGCCAGCGACTTGTATTCGCTCGGGTGCACGCTGTATTACACCGTGACCGGCAAGGTTCCTTTCCCGGGTGGCGATTCACGCAGCAAATGCAAGCGCCATTGCGAACAAACTCCGTGGCACCCCCGCAAGTTTGCACCGGACCTGACCGAAGACTTTGTCGACCTGATTGCCGACATGATGGAAAAAGACCCGGCGCGGCGAATCGGATCCGCGTCGGAAGTCGCCGAACGGCTGGAAGCCTGGTGCACGACCTCGTTCGACGTCGATCGCCCGATCAATCGCCAGGCGTGGACGGCACCGCCGATCGGCGTGGAAAGCGAAGAAACCAGTTGGGCTTCGTTGAATCCCGCCGAGCCGCCGCCGGTGATTCAGCCCCAGCCGATCGGCAGCGGTAGCGGAACCACACCGTCGGATTCGCGTCTGCCACCGCTATTGGACCAACCGGTCGACCCGGCCATGGCCGCGGCCCGCAAAAACCGCTGGGGGTTCGGGTTCGCCTGGGGCATCCTGCTGGGAGGCGTGCTAGGCGGTCTGATCACCGCCGTGGTGATGAAGATGAATTCTTGATGCCCGTGAAGCGGCACGCGGATGCTGGACTTTGCTCGACTCCAGCCGCGAAGCGACGTCGGAATCGCCCACCAATAAAGCAGGACAGTTGACGCACTAGCCGGACAGCGACTCTTTGTGTGCGCCGCGTGTTTTCGCGCCTCCAGCGGCGGCTAACGCCTCGCCGCTCATGGCACTGCAAATCACGGTGTTTTTGATTGAAGGGGCGCTGTCCAGCTAGGCCCTATCTGAAAACTCGCATCCCCCTGGACGCTGCCGTCGTGTTTGCGGCTGAAAGCCACGCTCTGGCGAGCGTAGCTACTCAATTCTGGACAATGCGTGGTGCCTACGACGGCGGGACGCAGAGTTCGATCCAATGGCCGTCCGGGTCTTGGACGAACACTTGATGCGCGCCATCGGGCCGCACGCGACGCGGCAGACGCGTGGCATTTTGGGAATCCAAATGTTCTTCCCACTGATCCAAATCATCAACGATCAGTGCCAGGTGATTGCCGCGGTGCCCGGAATGCACGGCCTGGTCACGGTCGCCGATCAAATGCAATTCCTGATCGACGCCCAATCGGAACCAAGCCCCAGGAAAATCAAAGTCGGGTCGATCCAAGGCAGGCAGGCACAGGACCCGCCGATAGAAATCGACGCTTTGATCGACGTCGGCGACGTGCAGAGCGACATGATTGAGTTGGCGTACTTGCATGATCCTGGCCCCGAGCGATCAGGCCGATCGAGACGCGTACTGTTCGGCGTATTCGATGGTCCAGGCATCGATGATGCTCTCGAACTCGGCAACGTCCACTTCGTCGATGCTGCGGAAGAACGCGCGGTTGAATAATTCGCGATTTTTGACCGTCGCCTTGCCCTTCAAATCCAGCACCCGCAGATCACTGTAGGGGCGAATCACCATCTCGAACCGGCTATAAGCATTGGACCGCCGCCCGCTTTCAATTTGCAGATCGTCGCGATAACACGCGGTTCCCCAACCGACTTCCCCGAACAGCGATTCCTGACGAAACCCGGGAAATGCATCGACGATGCTGTGCACCTTTTTTTCGATGCGGTCGGACAAGGCCAACCGATACGAGGTGTGCATCCGCTTCAACTCTTCTTCGGTCAGCTCCTTTCGCTTCTCCTCTGAAGCGTGCTGCTCCCGTCGCTGATGGCCACGTTGGATCGCCGATTCCAAACGCGACTTGAAATCATCACTCATTCGGAGGCCCCCGAGCTGTTTGCGTCGCCCGTTTTGCTTTCAGCCGACGGTGCCGATTCGGCCGGTGACTCCTTGGCGGCCGGAGTCGCGTCCGATGCTGGGGGATCACCGGCTGCCTGGGACTCTTCCGCCTTGGGCTTGGATTTTTGCTGCGGCTTCCCGTCGCTCTGCTTCTCAGCGGACTTCTTTTCGCTGCCGGAGTAGAACTGCAGCAGATCGCCGAAGGAGCGAAGCGGCTCGTCGCCCTTCTGCATGGCGTCGCTGATCGGTTTGGCTTCGGGCTTGGCGACCACTCGGTAGGATTCCGGTTGACGAGACTTTCGTCCGCCGCGTTGATCGCGAGACCGGCCACCGCGCGGCGGTCCGCCGGACGCCTTGCCTCGGCCGCCACGTCCCGATCCGCCGGAGGAGGCGCCGGCACCTCGGCCACGGCCTCGCCCCGAGTCATCGCTGCGTCCGGCTCCACCGCGACCACGCCCGCCAGCGGGTTTTCCTCCCCGGCGAGAATCGCGTCGCGAATCGCCGCGGTCCTGCCGAGCCTGCTCGGCGGCGGCTTCCTGCTGCGGCGAGAGTGCGCTGAGTCCCACGCGGCGTCGCTTCTCATCGATCCCGGTCACCCACGCCGTCACGACATCACCGACTTGGATGGCTTCGTTCAGATCTTCGACGTACCCGTCACTCAGTCGGCTGACGTGGATCAGACCGCTGCAGTCCGGTGCCAATTCGACGAACACGCCGAAGGCCATCACGCCGACGACCACGCCGACCACCTGGTCGCCGGTCTTCAACGTTTTCAGGGTCGGCATCGTGGTCAACACGCCCGGCGGATCGTCACTGACGGCGGTCTCGCCGAACGGATCGCACAGCCAGCCCACCAGCTGGTGCACGCGGTGTTTTCCGACCTGCCATTCCTTGATGCACTTATCAATCTTGGCCTGTTCCGGACGGGGCCGTTTGACCACCTGCACGGCGGCGGGCGTTTCCTCCGCAGGCGCTTCCGGCGTGCCCGCGGATTGATCGGATGCTTGCTCCGACGTGGCGTCCGCTTCCGGAGCCTCCGTTTCCGCGTCCGATGTTTCCGACGAATCCGATGCCGCTTGCGGCTCGCCTTCTGGCGATTCGTCAGCAGAGCCGGCGGGCTGGACGGGTTCCGTCTGCGGCGATGCATCGGAGTCGGCATCGGATGCGGCCATCGCCGACGCCTCGCTGGTCGCCGCGTCGGCCTGGGAATCCGATGCGGACGAATCGGCATCATCCGGCAACGTGAACTCACCGGCTTTCTCGCCGGCTTTGTCAAAATCTTCGACGGCCGGTTGCGGTTTGGGCGTGGTCGCGTCGACCAACTTCAGTTCCGCCGCTTTCGCTTCTTCCGAAGCTTGCTGGTAGTCGGGTGCCTGATAGCCGGGAGGCGCCGCCGGTGGCAGTTCAATCTCCAACGCCGTCGCCAGCTTTTTGGCCAGCGAATAGTCGTCGGGATGAATCAGCGTCGCATCCAACGGTTCATCACTCTCAAAGATTCGCAAGAATGGCAACGCTTGACGGGTTTCCACGGCGCCGGCCCAGCCTTCGAGTGCCAACAGTTCCTGCCGCGATTTCAGCAGCGTTTGCTCACGGCGTGACACCAAGGCTTGCGCGGTTGCGTCGCTCATCCCGGGCAATTGACGGAGCCAACCCAGCGGAGCGGCGTTCGCATCGACACCTCCGCGAGAGGCACCGCTGGCCATGATGTCGCCCAACGTGATCTCGAGTGCCTCGTCGGACAACTCGCTTTGGAAGGACGCCAGACGTAGACGCAGCGGATCGACCTTGGCGTATGCCTGGGCCGGGTGCAAGATCGAGAAAGCGATCCAGGCGGCGGCACGAAACCGGCGCGGCGTGGAACGCATTTCGGAATTCGCCACGTCACTGCTGGCGTAGGCATCGGCGCCGGTCCGATCGGCGACCGTCCACCGAATTGAACCTTCGGGGGATTGCGCGATCAAATCGCCCAGTGCGATCAGGCAGGCGCGTCGGGCCGGCCCGTTGCTGACGACGACCAAATCAACCCCGTGCTGGTGAATCAGCTCACCCATCTTGGCCACGGTTTGGCCACGCACCGCACCGGACAATTGGCACGGCAAGTCCTCGCCCTCCAGCACGCGTCCGTCGGCCGAAACGATCGCGGTGGCGGCGGTTTTGGGACCGATCGCGTCGATGCTCATCACCACCTTGGCGTCCACCGGCCCGCGATTAACGTGACGTCGCAGGTGATCGGCCGCGATGCCAACCAGCCGCGCGCTGGCACGTTCGTGCAATTCATCCCACCACGCCGCTTCGGCGGCTTCGCGAATGTCGGCCTCGTGCCGCATCACGATGTCGTCCAACAGCGGTTCGATGCTCTTGTTCAGACCGACGACCGAACGTTTGATCTCGGCGACCAGCTTTGCCGCATCGTATTCGAAGGCGCAGACGGCGACCTGGCTGCGGAGGGCGCGCCCGAGCATCACGATCTGGAATGCACTCAGCTTGGTCGCCTGCAGACGTTTGCCCTCCAGCGGCTTGAGCACGCTGACCAGCCAACGACGCCGCCGTTGACGTGGCGAAATCTTCTTCGGCTTCTTGGAACTCGATTTCTTCCCCGCGGCTTCCTTCTCTGCGGGCTTCTTGTCCGCCGGCTTGCTATCCGGATCGGGCTGGAAGCCGGGCAAGTCTTCGCCGGACTTTTGATCGGCGTTGGCTTCCGACGCTGGCTCCGACTGGGCTTCGCTGTCGGATCCGGCCCGCGCGTCGGTTGAAGTCGCGTCGGTTGAAGTCGCCGTGTCCGATGAATCCGACTCGGCGGGAGTAGCTTCAGCGTTGGCCGGTGGATCCGCTGACGCTGCCGTCGGAGCCGCTTCGGGGGGCGTGTCGCTCGATTCCGACACCGCCGCATCGGATGCCGCTGCATCGGACGACTCCGTGTTCGACGACGTCGAACCGTCATCGGCCGGTTGTCGTTCGTTCGGCTCCTGATTAGCCGATTCCTGACGGCCACCGGGATGGCGATCCGAGTCCGAATCTTGCGCCGCAGTTTCCTGACCGGACGCATCCGATGCGGGTTTGGTCGGTTCGCTTTCGGACGCGGAACTGCTCGAAGACTCCGCCGCGGGGCCGCTCGAAGACTCCGCCGCGGGGCCGCTCGAAGACTCCGATTGGGAGTCGGCTTGCTGACCGGGCGCCGCGTCGGCGGTTCCGGGCGCCGCTGAGGACGACGATGAGGATTCGCCGACGGCTTGGGCAGTTTCGCCTGCCGACGGCGGTGATTGGCCCGCCGACTGCTCGGCAGTTGGCTCGGCAGTCGTTGGCTCGGCAGTCGACTGCTCGCCACTCGACTGCTCGGCGGTTGCTCCCGCCGGTTCAGCGGTCGCGTCGGTCTTGGCGGATTTCTTTTTCTTCTTCCCGCCCGACTTCGATTTGGACTTGCCGCCGCTTTGCGCGTCGCCCGCCTCGATGTGGGGGTCGTGCACGTTGGAAACGTGGATCTTGGCATTGCGACTGAGCCAGCGAACAGCGGCGTTGATCACCCGCGGGTCTCCGGCCAAGCGTGCCGGCAGTGCTTCCTGCAGGCCTTCCACCGCGGCATCGGCGTCGGAGATCGACGGCATCGATTCGGCCAGTTCCTTGGGGTCCGCCGGGTCTCCCTTTTCGGGATTCAACAAACGGACCGCCAAGCGGCTGGCATCGTTTTCCACGGACGTCCCGGTTTCACCCCGCAATCGTTTGTGCAACCGCTGCAGAGTCCGCTTGGACCCGCTTTTCTTGATCGCATCGCCGATGGAGGGATCCGCCAGCGGAGTGGACTGCCAGGTTTCGTACAGTTCGTCGCGAAACTCGGCGAGGCTCGTCTCGGCGTCCATCGCCGCTTTCAGACTCCACAACGTCGCCTCATCCAATCCGCCCAATTCGTCGCGGCGGTAGCGGGCCAAGAAAGGCGCCGTGTAACCCTGTTCCAGCAGAGGCATCGCGAGTTTCAAACTGGATGCGTCGCACCGCCCGCGTCGAGCGATGGCTTCTAGATCGACAGCCATGATCAGTCGGTCTCGATGTTGGTCCGGACGCCGGCTTCGCCTCGCTCTTCCGGAGGCATTGGTTCGGCGATCCAGGAATTGTTCGTGTGCCGCGTGGAGCGCCCCGCCAATCCGGGTGGCGGCGTCCGCGGCAGGAAAGTCCCACCCGCGCGATGGTTTCGTCGTTTCACGCTTGTTTGACGCCGAAAATCGCCGCGCGAGAATAGCGCCGCAATGTCAGGCTGTCAACCGAGCCAGGAAAACGGCCGGCCCCCCGTGAAACTGAACGAACCGTCAAAATCCTCCATTTCGGCTTTACTTCCCCAGTCGTCAAAGTCGATACGGTCACAGGGCGCGATTGAATGCGTCCGTCAGAAACTCCATCAATATGCGTTCGACTGAGATTTGGATGAGCGACTTCGATCCTTCTTTGCCCGCGGGCTGGAACGTTTGGTCCGACCCGGCAACCGAAGCGGAGCTTCCTCCGCACGCCGATCAAGGCTCCGACCCGGATCCGCGTTGGATCCGCGAACTGGACTTGATCGCCGGGACGGGGCCACGGCGGACCCGCACGGTGCCGCTGAAGACGATCGTACCGCTCCTGATCGACGCCCAAGAGAGAAACAGCACCTGGCTGGAGGACTTTGCGGAGGACACCGTCGTCATCGACGCGGACCTGCACGAAGTTTTGCTGGCCTACCGAAGCGTCCGCCGCCACGGTGACGGTCAACGCAAAGCCGCGTGACGTCGCCGGCGGGCGATGCACGCTTCGCGCGCCAGCGCGCCGCGACACCGCGCCAGGCCGCCGCGAAAGACACCGTACCAGCCCGCGGCGATCCAGAAACACGGCCTCCCCCGTATCGAAAAGGAAGCGAAACCATGCGTTCGATTGCAGTGATCAATCAGAAAGGCGGCGTCGGCAAGACGACCAGTTCGGTCAACCTGTCCGCGGCGTTGGCCCGTAGCGGCCGCCGCGTGTGCCTGATGGACTTGGATCCCCAAGCGCACGCCTCGCTGCACCTGGGCATCACCGCCGTCGGGGACCAGCCCAGCATGTACGAAGTGCTGTGCGGCGACGCCACCATCGCCGAAGCCCGTCACCACTACAACGACCAGCTTTCGGTGGTGCCGTCCAATCTGGACCTGGCCGCTGCCGAACTGGAGTTGGCCGGTGAAGTCGGACGCGAAATGATCCTGCGCGACAAACTGGCCGACGATCCGGAGTCGTTCGACTACTTGATCCTGGACTGTCCACCCAGTCTGGGTGTGTTGACGATCAACGCGTTGGTTGCCGTCAACGAAGTCTTCTTGCCGCTGCAGCCGCATTTCCTGGCGTTGCACGGATTGAGCAAGCTGTTGCGGACGATCGAAATCGTCTCGCGGCGGCTGAACGAAGGACTGCGTCTGTCGGGCGTCGTGCTTTGCATGTACGACTCCAACACGCGTCTGGCCGCGGAAGTCAGCACCGACATCGACGAATTCTTCCAGGCGGCGCAGGGCGGTCGAGACT
Organism: Roseiconus nitratireducens; assembly: GCF_008629675.1. Classification (GTDB taxonomy): domain Bacteria; phylum Planctomycetota; class Planctomycetia; order Pirellulales; family Pirellulaceae; genus Stieleria; species Stieleria nitratireducens. The sequence goes on from NZ_VWOX01000012.1 coordinate 188,081, forward strand.
TCTTTCAGAAGGCGAAGTTTTTCGACACGCGGATTCGCCGCAACATCCGCCTGGCGGAAGCCCCCAGCTTCGGGCAACCGATTTTCGACTACTCGGCCGACAGCAACGGATCGATCGACTATCAAGCCCTGGCCGAAGAGGTGATCGCCCAGGAAGAATCGGCGGAAATTGCTCCGCGCGTCGCCGCCTGAGCCACACGGCATAGGCGGTGCGAGTAACTTGGATTGCTCCCCTGCCTTTGTTTCGTCATGCCGGAGACGGACCGTGGAATGGTCGGTCGTTCAAAAACTTGTGATCTCCTTGGCGCTGGGCCTGCTGGTCGGCTTCCAGCGTGAATGGAGCGCGCCGCACGTCGCAGGTATCCGCACCTTCGCACTGGTCACGCTGTTCGGCACCGTGATGGGGCTGCTGCTCTCCTCGCTGGGAGAGTGGATCGTGATCGCAGGCGTGCTTGCTCTGACGTCGATGATCGTCGTCGTCAATGTCATGAAATCCGCCGGACGTCACGAGGTTCACGGGCTGACGACCCAGGTGGCCGCCTTGGTGATGTACGCCGTCGGTGTGACCGTCGCCATCGACCAGTTCGCGCTGGCGGTTCTGGTGGGCGCCGGCGTGGCGATGCTGTTGCACTGGAAACAACCGCTGCACGTGTTCGTCCAGCGGATCGGTGACAAGGACATCCGGGCGATCTTTCAATTGGTCCTGATCGGGCTGATCGTGCTGCCGGTCTTGCCCAACCGTGCGTTCGGCCCCTACGGCGTCTTGAACCCGTACGAAATCTGGTTGATGGTCGTGCTGATCTGCGGCATCAGCGTGGGCAGTTACCTGGCCCAAAAGTTTTTGGGGGCCAAAGCCGGCACCGTGCTGAGCGGGATCTTCGGCGGAATGATTTCCAGCACGGCAACCACCGTCAGCAACAGCCGCCACGCGAAGCGGTCACCGGAGGCATCGAATCTGGCCAGTTTGGTGATCATGATCGCTTCGACCATCGTGTTCGCCCGCGTGATTTTAGAAATCGCCGTCGTGGCCCCGGAGACGTTGCGCCTGCTGGTACCGCCGATCGCAACCCTGATGTTGATCATGGTCGTGATCTGCGGTGTGTTGTACTTCATCACGCGGAACAAGAATCGTGAGATCCCGTTACCCGAAGACCCGGCGGACCTGAAAGCCGCGATCTTGTTCGGCATCTTGTACGCCGCCGTGCTGTTCGCGGTCGCAATCGTCAAGGAGCACTTTGGTGACCGCACCCTGTACGGCGTCGCCGCGTTGTCGGGATTGACCGACATGGACGCCATCACGCTATCGACGGCGCGAATGATCAAGGCCGATCGGCTGGACGTCGACACGGGTTGGCGAATGATCTTGGTCGGCGGCATGTCCAACCTGGTCTTCAAAGGCTTTGCCGTGGCATTCCTGGGCAGCCGTCAGTTGCTCCGGCGGATTGCCGTGCTGTTCGGCCTCTCATTTCTCGGCGGCGTGCTGGTGTTGATCTTCTGGCCGTGATCGGGCTGGTGCTTGGCGGGCCGGCAGAGCCGGCAAGACATTGCGTTCCCAGGCGGGAGCCTGGGAACGAGGGGTACAACAAACCTTCCTGGTTCCAAGGCTCCCGCCTTGGAACTGACTGCAACACAGGCTCTGCCTGTCCACCAGCAAACAATGGCCGGCAGAGCCGGCAAGACAGTGCGTTCCCAGGCGGGAGCCTGGGAACGAGGGGTGCAACAAACCTTCCTGGTTCCAAGGCTCCCGCCTTGGAACCGGCTGCAACACAGGCTCCGCCTGCCCACCAGCAAACAACGACCGGAAGAGCCGGCAAGACAGTGCGTTCCCAGGCGGGAGCCTGGGAACGAGGGGTGCGGACTTTCTGTCCCCGAGCGAGCGCGCATGCCCAAGCGACGGCGAGCAGCGCAAATGCCAGACCCCCGGCAAGGCTCTGCAAGCGGGAACTGCCCAACCATCGGGCGGGAAGCCGGCTGACCGCGGCGCCGATCAACAACCCTGCCAGGAACCCCATCACGTGCGCCAACACGTCGGTGCGTTCGCCGCCGACGCCCGTCATCGCAAACAGCACCGTCCCTCCGATCAACGGGCTCCACCGCCGCCACCGGTGCTTGGGCGCCAAACTCCAGTACCGCATTGCGTGCGACACCAACAATCCGAGCGCCGCAAAGACCGCCGTCGACGCCCCGATCGACACGTGCTCGGCAGGCTGGGCCAACGCGTTGAGCCCATTGCCGATGGCCCCCGCGACCAGGATGGCGAGCCAAGCGACTCCGCCGCCCAGATTCCGGCCGGCCAGGAATCCGAAAATGGCACCGAATACCAAGTTCGACATCAGGTGCCGGGCATCCAAATGCAGCGTCAACGCCGTCACCGCCCGCCACCATTGACCGTTTCGCGTCAGTCCGGCGTGCATCTGACCGGCCAGAAACCAATCCCATCCGAATGCCCACTGGGCCGTTTGGAACGCGATCGCCGTGACGGTCGCCACGTACAACACCACACCGATCACGGAACCTCCGTACTGCGGAACCCGGGGCGTCACTTCCGCCGCTTCGGCCGCGTTCTCTTTTCGGTAGGCAGCCAGCTCGTCCGTCGCCGCGGCCCGGTCCTCGGCCGCCACAACCAGCCACCACGTCGCATCGTGATGGACGATCTCGGAGGGGATCCCGACGGAACTGAGTACCAAACGTGATTCCTGACAAGCCTGGCGGCGAGGCGTGCCAAATACAACAGCCGATCCCGCGGACGGTTCATACATCATGATTTCCCAGGCCGACGACCTTGGGCGTGAAAACGCGAAACGCTCGGGACTTAAAAAAACGAGACCGCTCGATCAACAACTCGACGGGCACCAGGACGGACGGCGGTTGGAGACCGGAGGCGATGAAACGGTCAGGCACGGTTCTGAGAAAACTTGCGAATCTTGGAACGCATCGACGACAATGTGGAAGGTTTCGGCGAAGTTTTCGCCCCACGAAGGCTCTTTTGCAATGCGCCCGCCACCAACGTCGGTCGTAACCCCGCCCGCGGACGTTTTCTCCGCCCGCCGCGCCCACCCTCGCGGATCAGAAGCCGCACGGAGATTGTGATGGAATCGAGCAGCCGTCTGAAACGTCCCCTGCTTTACGCCCTGATCGGCTCGGTGATTCTGGCGGCGCTGCTGGGAATCATTGTCGTGCTGCGCAACAATTGGGGTTGGTTCGAAGTCCGAGTGATTTTGACCACCCTGGTCGTGGCGGTGGCCAGCCTTTGCGGCTTGGCGTGTGACCTGTCTCGAACACCCGGCGGTCGAAACTGGCTGCCCCGTTCCGGATTGTTGCTGACACTGCTCGCGGCAATCTTGATCCTGGTGGGAATGTGGGTCGAGATCCACGCGATCGAGTTTTGGAAGTGCACCTGGATCGTTTCCATCTTCACCGTTGCAACGGTCCATGTTTGCCTGCTGTCGATTGCCAAATTGCCCAGCCGGTTTCGCTGGGTGTACTTCATCAGCTGGCAGATCATTTACGGATTGGCTGCCTTGCTGTCGGCCATCATCGTGTTTGAATTTGACTCCCAAGGCGTCTGGCAATTCGTCGCGGCCCATTCGATCGTCGTCGCAGCCATCTCATTCGTGATCCCCATCCTGCACCGCATCGGAAAGATGGATCCCAATCGAGGCGATTTGCTGATGCCCGTCGATGCCCGGAACGTCGATTCGATTGATCGCGAAATCGCGCGGCTGCAGGGACGAATCACCGAACTTCAGCGGATGCGCTCCGAGATCACCGGACCGCTCCCGGAGGAATCGCTGCCGGCATGAGCGGCCAAGCGAAGGTGCAGACCAGGTGATGCCACAGCGAGCGCGCCGTTGGTTGGATCAGGATCCATCCGACCGGGACCGATAACGCCGCTCGGTGTCTTCGGCGATCACGTCTTCCCAATTCAATGCGAGGTCGTCTTGTTTGGCGCGAATCATCGCCAACACTGCACGCTCGATATCGACACCTTGCAGGGCGGCCGATTCAATTTGCGCCGTGGTCAAGGGCAGCCCGGCTTGCGCCGCCATGATCTTGCAACGGACCACCTGCTCCAGGGGCGCTCGGCGAAACATCATCCCGACCAGTTCGGGTGCCGAAATCTGGGCGTTCGCTAAAAAGGCTTGCAACCAGAGACGGAACAGCCGCACGAAGAACAGGAACATCCCCAAAAGAACCAGCAGCAGACAGATCCCGAACAGGATCAAGCCCCACTTTATCGGGTTCGGTCCACCGACCGCGGCAAGCAACCCGACTGGGCAAACGGTCGGTTGATTCAGGTCCCAAGACATTTGCCCTCGTGCTCCCCGTTCATTGAAACTCGATCCGCCGTGCGCTCGTCGGGCGCGCCCACCACCTTCAGCTAGCGGTTCTTCCATTCTGCGTTTGTGACCACTCGCAACCTTCACCCTCCCGCTCACAAGGGTCGGAGGCGAGGAACGAGGCTCCGGGGAGGGTCAGAATCGGAAGCGAATGTTTAGAACGCATGACTTAACAACAACCCTCCCCGCGTCGTCGCACGCTCCTTCGCGACCCTCCCGCTCGCGGGAGGGTGAAGCCGAGAATGCATGACAGCCAAGCAACTGACCCACAGAAGCAGCACAGTCCTACTATTAGGCTACCCGATTTCGCGTCACGGCGTTCCAGGATCGCGGCACGATCCTCCGCAACAGACGCCAGCTTGCTGGCACGAAAAAATCGGCGGAAGCATCCGCCGCCGGCGCACAACGACCATCGGAACGACCATAATCAAGCCATCCCACCGGCCGGCTTGGCCGCCCGCTCTCGTTCTCCGCGTTCCCAATTCCCGCCCTTCCGCCAACCCACCGCCGTCTCACGGAGCCAGTGATGAATGTCGTCCGGAATGCGCATCGGCGCATGATCTTCGCCGTGTGCCTGTCCTGTTGTCTGATCGGCCTGTCGGGTCCGTCGCCTTCCAACGCAGCTGACGAATTGACCACGGTCTTCGGGGTTCCCAAGCAGCCGCTGATCGCGGCAACGGACCGATTGATCGAAGCGATGGAGTTTGCCGGCGCGCCGTTGGAAGAACAAACGCTGCGTGACCTGGCCGAAGCGCGGCGGAAGTCCGATCCCAAGGAAACCTCGCTGGAAATCCAGCGAATCCTGGATCCGCTGTGTCTGGCCGAAATCAACATCAATGCGGAAAGCCGCGTCAAAGTCGCAGAGGGACCGGTCAAGAAACAGCTTGTTCAATCGGGTTGGCGAGCTTTCCTGGTCAAGGTTCACAATGAAGCGGGCATCACGCCGGAGCTGGTCGTCAGCAGTCCACACGCCGCTCCGGTCTACCAGCAAGGACGCGGCGCCCGTCAGCGGCCGCGGACCGAGCAAGACCTGGTCGATGCGGACGAATCCGCCGAGCGTTGGCTGGATGTTTCCATGCTGAATCGGCGTCCACTAAAACCGCGGCTGAGCGGGCTGAGTCTGGAATACCGGATCGTCCTGCTGTACAGCCGCGACGCTGGCAAGCGTGAAGCCGAACTGGCATTCAACGTCGGGCAAGGCACCCAGGACATCGGATTCCGAAACAGCGTCTCCATCCTGTTCGATTGTCAGCCCGCCGTCGACGTGCGTTTGCGAATCAAAGACGTCGACGGCAGCGGCACCATGGCGTCGCTGATCATCAAGGACGATTTTGGTCGCGTGTACCCCAACCCGGCCAAGCGGTTGGCGCCCGACTTCTTCTTTCACGAACAGGTGTATCGCGCCGACGGTGAGTCGGTTTATCTGCCGCCGGGAGAATACCAGGTCACGGTCACGCGGGGTCCGGAGTATCGTCCCATTCAAACTTGGATCAGTGTCTCCGACGCCGGCGAAGACGAAGTCGAGTTTCAACTGGAGCGATGGATCCACGTCGCCGATCAACGATGGTTTTCCGGGGATCACCACGTGCACGCAGCCGGGTGTGCGCACTACGACAGCCCCACCGAAGGCGTCGGCCCCGAAGACATGATGCGGCACCTGCTGGGCGAGGACTTGAACGTCGGCTGTGTGCTCAGCTGGGGGCCGTGCTGGTACACGCAAAAGCAATTCTTCAACGGCCAGACGTCGGCGCTCTCAACCCCACAGCACTTGATGCGTTATGACGTCGAAGTCAGCGGCTTTCCGAGCTCCCACGCCGGCCACCTGTGTCTGTTGAATCTGTCCGAAGACGATTATCCCGGCACCGAAACACTGGAAGATTGGCCCAGTTGGACGCTTCCGGTCCTGCAATGGGGTCAGGAACAAGGGGGCGTGGTCGGGTACAGCCACAGCGGATGGGGGCTGGCCCTGCCGGATCGGATGCCGGACGGATCCCGACAATTCCCGGGAAGAAAATGGGGTGGCGCCGGATCGGAATGGAAAGGCCAGGCCGTGAAGAGTTTGCCGGATTATGCGATGCCCAAGTTTGATGGGATCGGCGCCAACGAATACATCGTTGCCACCGCCGCGGGCGTTTGTGATTTCATCTCCGCGGTCGACACACCGGCGATTTGGGAATTGAATATCTGGTACCACACGTTGAACTGTGGGATGACTTCCCGAATCAGCGGCGAAACTGATTTCCCCTGCATCTACGGCGATCGAGTGGGATTGGGGCGGATCTACGTGAAGCTGGACGAAGACGTTCCGCTGAACTACGAGAACTGGATCGCGGGGCTGAAAGACGGCCGCAGCTACTGTGGCGACGGCTTGAGTCACGTGTTGGATTTCACCGCCGGTGGTGTGGAAGTTGGCCAGCGTCAATCGCCCGATTCGCCGCCCAGCCGCCTGGACCTGGATCAACCCGAAACGATCGACGTCTCGTTCGATGTCGCCGCCCTGCTGAAGCCGGAACCGACCGATGAAACCGAACGGATTCGCAATCTGCGGCTGGATGAAAAACCCTATTGGCACTTGGAACGGTGCCGCATCGGTAACACTCGGACAGTCCCCGTGGAAGTCATTGTCAACGGCGAAGTCGTCGCGACGCGCGAGATCGAGGCGGACGGCAACATCAACCAGTTGTCGATCCCCGTGCAGATCGATCAATCCTCTTGGATCGCGGTTCGCATCCTGCCATCGGTCCACACCAATCCGATCTTCGTGCACGTCGCTGACCAGCCCATCCGGGCCAACGCCAAGAGCGCCCAATGGTGCATCGATGCGGTGCAAACGTGTTGGGAGTCCAAACAGGGGATGATCCGCGAGAGCGAACGCGACGCCGCCAAAGCCGCCTACGACCAGGCGACGGACCTGTATCGTTCCATCTTGGCTGAATGCCAACAACCCTAACGCAACCGGCATTCCGTGGCGTGGGCTCCGCACGTTCACATCCCAGTGACGGTGGCAAAACGATCATCCCGCAGGCCGGCCAAACGTCCCTTGACGCATTCAACACCGCGTCCATTCTCCACTTCCTCCCCCACCTTCCCCCACCTTCCCCCACGCCATGACCCGCTTCCTTTTTGTCTTGATTTGTTTGTGCTTCGTTGGTGTTTGCCGAGGCGATGGTCCAGCGGACAACGACGCGACTTCCGTCCGCCCGATCCCGCCACCGGGCATCGAACTTCCCAAGCAACAAGCCGAACATCTGCGTCAACGTTGCCTGTCGGTTCGCGAAGCCTGGTCCACTCAAGTGCAACAAGTGCACGACCGGGCGGGCCGGGGGAATCGATTCGAAAAAGCGGAAAACGAGCGACGGCTGGCAGCGTTGACCGATCTAGCCGCGGAAATCCTGGTGTTCCCGCGGGCGGTCGAACTGGCTCTGGAGTTCGACCAGTTCCATCACGAACGTGACATCGCGTCCGCCGACTTGCTGTTGGACTTGGCCGAAGAGCGCATCACGAAGGCTTCACAGCAGGCAAATTGGCGACACGTCGTCGGCCTGGACGCTGGGGACCAGCAGCAATTGGGTGACCAGCGGCAATTGATCGTCGGCGGCTACCGTTCCAAGATCGACGATTCGTTTCAACCCTACGCCCTGGTCGTTCCAGCCGGTTTTGGCGCATCCGATGTTCGTCCGCGGCGATTGGACCTGTGGTTTCACGGTCGCGGGGAGACGTTGAGCGAGGTCAATTTCCTGCAGGGCGGCCGCAACTCTGCCGGCCAATACACGCCCGAAGACACCTTTGTCCTGCATCCCTACGGACGCTACAGCAACGCATTCAAGTTCGCCGGGGAAATCGATGTGCTGGAGGCGTTGGACCATGTCGCCAGCCACCTTCCGGTGGATGCGTCGCGAATCAGTGCGCGCGGATTCTCGATGGGGGGCGCGGCCTGCTGGCAGTTCGCCACGCACTATGCCGATCGATTCTTCGCGGCCAATCCCGGCGCGGGATTTTCGGAGACCCCCGAGTTCTTGAAATCGTTTCAGGGCGAAGACCTGTCGCAAACCCCGGCTTACCAACGCACCCTGTGGCAGTGGTATGACTGCCCGCCCTGGGCACGCAACCTGATCCAGTGCCCCACGGTCGCCTACAGCGGAGAGATCGACCGCCAGAAGCAGGCCGCTGACGTGATGGAAGCGACGCTGGCCGATGAAGGCATCGATCTGATGCACATCATCGGTCCGCAAACGGCGCACAAAATCCACCCCGATTCCAAAGTTGAAATCGAACGCCGGATGAACCAATTGGCGCAAACGGCCGATGCCCGCTTTCCCACCACCGTGGACTTCACCACGACGATGTTGCGGTACCACAAGATGCACTGGGTGGACGTTCGTGGTTTGCAACAACACTGGAAACCGGCAACGGTGCGGGCGACGCTTTCCTCGGACGCCGCCGGCAGCCGAATCGCGGTGCAAACCAACAACGTGACCCACCTGACGTTGAATTTCCCCGCCGGGCAATGGAGCGGTGCGTTTCCGGGACGACCGGAGATCACGATCGACGGCGACACGATTTCCGGTGGCGCGGTCGGTTCGGATCGCTCCTGGAAAGTCCGACTGCAGTTGGACAGTGGCCACTGGGCGGTTGCCGACTCGAAAGACACTTCGTTGCGAAAACGCCCGGGGCTGCAGGGACCGATCGACGACGCCTTCATGGATTCGTTTCTGTTCGTCACGCCCACGGGGACCAGCAGCGACCGCGCCTTCGAAACATGGTGCCAATCCGAATTGAAGCACGCACAAACCCATTGGCGAAAACATTTCCGCGGCGACGTCCGCCAAGTCCGGGATGTCGATCTTTCGCCCCAGCAGATCGCGGAGAATCACCTGATTCTGTTTGGCGATGCCGAGAGCAACACCGTGCTGGCGTCGATCGCCGATCGGCTCCCGGTCCGTTGGAGCGACGATGCGATTCGCTTGGGCGATCAACAGGTTCCCAAAGCGGGACACGCGGTCGTCCTGATCTATCCCAACCCGCTGAACCCGGATCGCTACATCGTCCTGAACAGCGGATTCACGTTTCGTGAGTACGATTACCTGAACAACGCTCGACAGACGCCCAAGCTTCCCGATTGGGCGATCCTGGACATCACCCGGGGCGCGACTGCCAGGGACGCCGGCCAGGTCCGAAGTGCAGGATTCTTTGATGAGTCCTGGAAACCGTAGGATGTCGGACAGGTCGGATGCCGTCGTCGCCCGCGTGCTCTCGTCAGCGGCGCGGCACTCGCCGTCGGTCTGCGGGAACCCCTTGATATCGAGACCAATGCGATCGCTCAGAAACGAACTTCACCCTCCCACTTGGAGGTCGTGCAGCTTTCCGAGTACGGAGTTTTCTTTGACTCCAGTTGCAAAGCGACGACAGCTCCCTGCCGTCGGCGCAAGCGGACGGAAACGGCTGCCTAAAACACCAGCCGCGAAGCGGCGACAGCAATCCGCTTCAACGAGAGGTGGGACAACTCTCCCTCGCTGCGCTGGCCTCTGCTTGGAAAGAAGGGTGAAACGAAGTTGCGCGACGTTCCTGGCGAGAGGGTGAAGGTTGTTTGCGGCTACTGAGACAAGATGATCGCGGTGTAGGGCCCGATGCCGACGCCCCCTTCGAAGGACTGCTTGTCGCGCCAACCCGGATGTGCGTAGGCGGCGCCGCTGTGATGATTGCCAAAATCGGGACTGTAACCTTGCCAATCGCTGTTGAAGCGGACGTGCCAGGTGCCTTCGCGCGGAAACCCGATGCGGTAATCCGCGTAGGCGCGATTGGCAAAGTTCAACACGACCACGACATCATCCCCCGGGCCACCCTGATCCGATTCGTGACGTCGAAAGGCAATCACCTTGTCGGTCGGGTTGACGTGGAAGACGTCGGTATGGTGCCCACGAAGTCCGCGGGTGTTGTTAAACCAGTTGCGACGCAGATGCATCAGGTCCTGGTACAGATTGACAATTCCCGAGAAACGGTCTCGCTTGGTCCAATCCATCCGGCTGAACCCTGAGAACTGGATCCATTCCAGCATTTCCTGGCCTTGGAAAATCATCGGAATCCCGGGGCTTGTGAACACGACGGCGGCCCCCAGCGTCGACCGTTTCTTTGAATGCCAACTGTCGGCGTTTCCCGGCCAGATATGTTCCGGAAGCCGCTGCTTGCCATCGGCATCCCCTTCCAGGTCACCGGCCTCGTCATGACTTTCGGTGTAAATCACACGATGAAGGGCGTTTTCGTTGAATCGACGACCGATCATGGCAGCGACGGCACCGACGTCCCGGTCCTGGTCATTGACGGTCACCAGCGCAGCGCGCAACGTGTGATGAAACTTCGCGTCCCACTGGCAATCAAATCCGGCACCACCCTCCGAGGTCGATTGGGTGATCCGAGAATTATCTTGCATGTCTTCGGCGATTATCGGCTTCCAGGACTGCCGATGGTCGACTTCGTCGTTAATCCACCGCAACAGGTTCCAGCCCCACCCGCCCAAGTTGGTCGGATCATCTGCCGGAACGTCGTCGTAACACCGCGCGTTGCGAATGCCGGAAACCTTGTCCAACCGCAGGCCATCGATGCGGTATTCTTCCAACCACATCAGGGCGTTGTCGCGGATGAAGCGGCGCACTTCCTGGCGGCCGTAGTCGGGCCGACTGCCGACTTCCGTTTGGGCCCGCCAATCGTTGTAAAAGTAGATACCGCCCATTTCGTGGCCGTTGTCGTGTTGGAACCAGCCGTCGAACTGCCATAGGGAATGTTTTAAATCGCCGCCGCCGGAACTATCCCCACCAAAATGCTGGTACACGACGTCCAAGAACACCGCGATGCCCAAGCGATGCGCTTCATCGATCAAAGCTTTCAACGCATCCGGCCCGCCGTAGCTGTCCTCCAGGGCAAACACGTGCGTCGGGTTGTATCCCCAGGAATCATCCCCGGGAAACTCCTTTGAGGGCATCAGCTCGATCGCATTGATGCCTAGTTCCCGCAGATAGTTCAACGACTGGGCCAACGCGCGGAAAACCTGCTCCGACGGCACCGGTTGGGGCGGAAATGATTTGGCGTGCAATTCGTACACGACCAGTTCATTCCAGGGTGGCATGTCAAAGTCGTTGACTTGCCATTGGTACGACGATTTCCAGACCACACCGTTGCCGGCGGAGTGGGTCACATCCAGCGCGCGGGGATCGACCCGCCAGTGATTCAGGTCTCCGATCACGTACCGGTATTCATCTCCGACGACCACACCGGGGACATCGGCGGACCAATGCCCGCCGCCTTCGGGCGCAAGCGGTGTCGCAGTGGGGTCCCATCCGTTGAAGGTTCCCGCAACGCGAACCCAAGGTGCGTGGGGCGCCCAGACGCGGAACGTGGTTCCACCGGTGTAGGGAATCGCTCCCAGACCGGGTCGCAAAGACGGTTCAGACATGTTCAGCTCCGTTGAGAACCCGATCGAGCAGCGTGTCGTCGCGTCGCCCGATGACGAGTCTTCGAGCGGGGGCCAGTTTAACTGGCGATGCCCAGACGTTCGACAAGTTTATCCGCCAAACGCAGTGACAACGCGACCAGCGTCAATGACGGATTCGCCGCCGGGATGCTGGGATTGACCGACACGTCGCAGCAATACAGGTTGTCATAGGCCTCGAACTTCAGGTTCTGGTCCACGACACCGGTCCCGTTGTCGCTCATCCGCAGCGTTCCTCCGGCGTGATGCACGCTGCCATGGATCCCCTCGCTCCATTCTTCCGACTGGTAGGTCGTCGTCAGCCCGGTGACCCCGAGCGCGCCGAGCACCTGATTCCGCATGTCCACGATTTCCTGTTTGTAGCCTTCCGCGTGCAGGTTCAATGCGACGGATACATCCGGCTTGTTCCCTTCGCCGTTGAAAGTCAATTGATTGCACTCGTTCAACGGGCTGTCAAAGATGAATTTGATCTCAACCTGCGCCGTCTCGCCCCGGTCCACCAGACGTCGCCACAGGTCGTCATCCGCGTGACGCGTGTCCCAAAACTCGGCATTGATCAACAGTTCGATGTTGTAGGGGTGCATCACCGACGAAGCGTGATTGTGTCGCAACATCACTTTGGCATGGCCATGAGGATCACCAAGCCAGCAGAGGTCTCCGCAACGCGGCAGTTCGTGCAGACGCGTGTAGAAGTAGGCTGGGTGGTCCGTCAGTCCGCGGCCGATCTTCTCATTCGGATCGGATAGTTCGCTTTGCAGCGCCAGCTTGGGGCTCTCGATGGATCCGCAGGCCAGAACGACATAGGAAGCTCGGTATCGTCGCTGGACGTTTCCGACCAAATCCTGGCACACCACACCGGTCACGCGATCGCCCTCGGTTTCCAAATGTGTGACCAGGTGGTGCAGATTGACTCGCAAGAAGTTCTTGCCGGCCTTGTCACTGAATCCCAGCGAATCCAACAGCAAGTCGGCCGTGGAAAATCCTCCGGTGCTGCGTTCGATCACGTTCTCCAGCAACAGGTTCTCGTTCAGGTTGGGCTGGTGCAGCGAGCGAGGCAGATCAATTGCGTGCATTGAATCGCCCAACACGGTGTTGAGATGATCGACCACTTTGTTCTGGTAGCGCCCGAGTGTCTTGCGTTTCCGCATCAACTTTTCCGCTTTCTCGTAGCCCGATTCGCTGCCGCCGCCGTCCAGCAGGTAGTCGCGAACCACTACGGGCCAGCATTCGCGGAACTCCCACGGCTGCATCCTAGGAATCAATCCCGACCAGTACACCGACCGGCCGCCCAAGTTGAAATGAACGCCGGGATTGAAATGGGCTTCGCCGCGATTGTTGAAATGTCCCAGTTGATCCCGGCCGACGAAACTGGTTTCGCTGCGGGGCAATTCGTTCATGTGGACGGGAAAATGCAGGCCCCCAGCCTCCAGGACCAACACCTTGACGCCTTGATCGGACAGCGCGTCGGCCAACGAGCCTCCGCCCATCCCCGAACCGATCACGATCACGTCGAATTCATCCTCCGGCCGTCCGATGGCCTGGACCGTCATTTGCTCCAGCCGACTTTCCAGGCTGACGAAATTGTCGTATCCGTGGCGATATTTATTGGGCAGGTCCGGAAATGAAACGGCTCCGTCGTCGACTTCGTAGAACTGCTGGGAGGCCTGCAGGGGAAAAGTTTCGTCCGAAATCTCCCTGCCCATTTCCAGTGCGAAACGTGTCTGCACCTGTTCGGGATAAAGATCGCGATCCAGCAAGAACGTCCAGGCGTCGCCGGCGAACACGCCAAACAGGTCCCGTCCCCAACCGTCGACGTTGTTCCGCAGGGTCACCAGGAAATTGGGGACCCACCGGGACGTTCGAAATTTGACTTCGTACCCGAAGAAGACATTGGCGTCGGTGAAGTGGCGTTCCCGTTCGTCCGCCCGGACTTCGACGTTGTCCCCGGCCATCCAGAAATCACCGGGCTCAACCTCTGCACCGACATCGCGGAGCACAAATTTCATCCAAAAAGTGTCCGAATAGGTGGCGGCCGGCAGCAGGAATTCCCAGCGTGTGTTGTCGACGAATTCGCCCTCCAGATCGGTCCAGCCGTTGGCGCTCGATCGCAGGGTGACCTTGTACGGACCGCCGAGATACTTGGAGGTTTCGAACGAGATCCGCTTGTCCTGCGTCCCCCGATCCGCCGGCGGGATGATTCGATCGGCCCGGTTTGCTTTGCCGGATAACCCGCTGTGGTACCCGCGCCGCACTTCCTCGTTGAGTAGAATCTTGGACTGCATCAACCATTTCCCCCCTGCACGCACCACCCTTGAATTGCAAACTCGGATGCTGATCAACCGGACCGCGTGATTCGGAGTTCGGGCCCCCGCCCGCCCCGGTCGCTCGGATCAGCCTCTGAGTTCGACTTTTGGAACGACTCCGAATTTAGCGTTTTCTGAAGCCGAATTCATTAATCATCACCCGACGACCGGAAGTGCAATGTCGATGGATGACAATGACGAAACTCGCTTCAACTCCGCCGGTTATCTCGACGGTTCCGTGACGCGATCTAGCGACGGATCCCAACCCTACGGGATGCGTGGCTTGGGCGAAGCCCCCGAGACGATCGGCCGCTACCGCATCGAGCGACAACTTGGCGAGGGCGGATTCGGTGTGGTCTACCTGGCCTTTGACGAACGACTGAATCGCCGGGTCGCGCTGAAGGTGCCCCATGCCGACCTGGTCGCCCGGCCACACGCAGCGGAAGTTTATCTGAGGGAGGCCAGAACGGTCGCCAACCTGGAACACCCCAACATCGTCCCGGTCTACGACTTTGGCACGACCGAAGATTACCCCTGCTTCATCGTCATGAAGTACATCGAGGGGATGGATTTGCGGACCCGGATCAGTCGCACGCCCCTGGGTTTTCACCAATCGGCGACCTTGATCGCGAAAGTGGCAGAAGCCCTGCACACGGCGCACAAACAGGGCGTGGTCCATCGTGACCTGAAACCGGGCAACATCTTGATCGATGGCCGCGATGAACCGTGCGTCGTCGACTTCGGCCTGGCGCTTTCGGAGCAAGACGCCGTCAAAGGCCCCTGTTATGCCGGAACCTACGCCTACATGAGTCCGGAGCAGGCGCGCGGCGAAGGTCACCGCGTCGACGGACGCAGCGACATCTACAACCTGGGCGGTGTGCTCTACGAGCTGCTGACGGGCCGCAAGACGGTCTCGGCGACCTCCAAAGCCGAAATCCTGGAGCAGGTGAAATTGCAGGAGGTCAAGCCGCCACGACAAATCAACGACGCCGTTCCACGCGAGTTGGAGCGCATCTGTTTGAGGGCTTTGGCAAAGCGGGCTTCGGAGCGTTACACGACCGCTATGGACATGGCCCAGGATCTGCGGCACTTCGTGTCCGAGGCGTCAACGCCCAGCGGTTCTATCGCGGGCGAACCGGGTTCCGGCAGATTGAGTACAGGCGGTTCCGCCAGCGAGGCAACCTGGGCAGCCGACTCGGCCGTGACCTCCGGGCCGCACGCCAGCGATACCAGTCGCAATGCCATCACGGTAGAAACCTCGCCCAGCGAGCGGTCGGATAGCCAATGCGGCAACGTGATTCCCAAAGGCCTGCGATCGTTTGAGTCGCATGACGCGGATTTTTTCCTGCGACTGCTGCCGGGCCCCCGCGACCGCCAGGGGCTGCCCGAGACGGTGCGATTTTGGAAACATCGACTGGACGTGTCCGGCGATGAACCGAGTTTCCCGGTGGGCTTGATTTATGGGCCTTCCGGATGCGGAAAGTCGTCGCTGGTCAAAGCCGGCATTCTTCCCCGGCTGTCGCCGAACGTCGTGTCGGTGGTTGTTGAAGCGACCCCCGGACAAACCGAATCCGATCTACTTTCGGCGCTGCTCCAACGCGTCGGGGATGATGGGCATCCGCGTCGATTGCCCGAAACGGTCGCGGCGATCCGGCGGGGAGAACTTGCCGGAGGAGTTCCCAAAGTGCTGATCGTCCTGGACCAATTCGAGCAATGGCTGCATGCCGCCAAGCGGTTGGAACATTCCGAATTGACTGCGGCGTTGCGTCAGTGTGATGGCAATCACGTGCAATGCCTGCTGTTGGTGCGGGACGATTTCTGGCTGCCGATCAGTCGCTTTTTCCGAGCGTTGGAAATCCCGTTGGCCGAAGGGCACAACAGCGGCATGGTCGACCTGTTCGATCACGATCATGCTAAGCGGGTGCTGGCGGCGTTCGGCAGAGCGTATGGCAAACTGCCCGAGCCCGCCGAGATCAGCAGCGAACAGGACCGATTCCTGGAACTGGCAATCGCGGAATTGATCGACGAAGGCAAGGTGATCAGTGTGCGTCTGGCGCTCTTTGCCGAAATGATGAAAAGCCGTTCCTGGACACCCGCTTCACTGGAAACCCTGGGCGGGACGACCGGGCTGGGAGCTGCGTTCCTGGAACAAACGTTTGAATCGTCCAACGCGCCTCCCGAATACCGTTTCCACCAGCCCGCCGCATGCGCCCTGCTGAAGGCTCTACTTCCCGAAGCCGGGGTGGACATCAAAGGCGAAATGAAATCCTATTCGGAACTGAAACAGCGGTCTGGTTACCAGGACCGCCCGCAAGATTTTGAGCGACTGATCCGAATGCTGGACGGTGAGGTCCGCTTGATCGCTCCCACCGACCCCGCAAGTTCGATCGATCCCGCCACGGCTGAAACGCCCGCCGAGAACCTTGCTTCCCGGCACGAATCCTCGCAGGCCTATTACCAGCTGACCCATGATTACCTGGTGCCGTCACTGAGGAAGTGGTTGACGCGCAAACAGCAAGCAACCTTTCGCGGCCGGACCGAAATTCGACTTGCCGAGCGAACGGCATTGTGGAAATCCAGGCAGGAAAACCGCTTGCTGCCGGCTTGGTGGGAGTGGCTCCGATTTCGTCTGCTGACGCGACCCGGCGACTGGAACGACGCGCAAACGCTGATGATGCGTCGCACCGATCGATACTTTAGCTCCCGCGGTTTGATGTTGGCCGCCGGCGTGGCGGCACTGTTGTGGGCCGGATGGCAGTGGAATGGTCACCGTCAGTCAGCACGGTTGGTCAACAGCCTGGCGCACGCTCCAACCAGTGAAGTCCCCTCGCTGGTCGATCAGATGTCCGACTACCAACGATGGGTTTCACCGGCCCTTCACAATCAACTCTCTGACCTTGCAGTCACCGGTGACGACCGGCGCGAACTCCACGTCCGATTGGCGTTGCTTCCGACCGAACCGGGGCAGGCCGACTGGCTGTTCGAACGGGCGCTGCGTTCCAAGCCCGAAGAACTGCGGGTGATTCGATCCCGCTTGGATCAACACCGTGATCGATTGTTGCCGCAGATGTGGGAGGTGCTGCAGCGGGATACCAGCTTCGATCGACGACTCCGCGCCGCATGCCTGTTGGCAGCCTTCGCACCACAAGATGAACGCTGGAAAGCCGTCGCCGAGGACGTCCTGACGGAGATGACAGCCGAGAATCCGTTGGAGATCAAAGAATGGGTCGCTCTGCTTCGCCCGGCGGGGGCAAATCTGCTGCCCGCGGTCGCCGGCTTGATCGCCGAAAACGTCCAACCGGCCGAACTGAAGACGCTCGCGGAAGTCTACGCGGAGTTTGTGGGTGAAACGCCCGACGGTTTTGCTTCATTAGAATCACGGCTCCAACCGCCCAACGCCGACTCGACCGTCAGCGACCAGCCTGGCGAGGAGCAGGGAGCGCCTTCGCTCGATCCGCGACAAACCGCAAATGTCGCCGCTGCCCTGGCGATTGCCGGAGAATGGTCGGATATCTGGCCCCTATTGAGCGGCGGCCCCGATCCCACGCTGCGGTCGCACCTGATTGCCAACCTGGGTGCCAATGCGGTGGCTCCCTCCAGCCTGGCCGATCATCTCGATCCCGGATTGGAACCGGACGCCTCGGTTCGCCAAGCCATCGCTCTGGTGTTGGGTGATCTGCCCGATGACCGGAGGTCGAAGACTTTGAAATCACGTCTGACTCCTCGACTGCAGCAATTCCACCGGGGCGAACCGAGCGAGGGAGCCCGCCAGGCAATCGCCTGGACCCTGCGTCGATGGGATGCCGACGTGGCGACCGACGCGAAGCCAGACTGGCCACAAATGGTCGCTGTCCCATCCGGACAATTGGACGTCCCGGCTGCCGACGGCGCAACGCGATCTCTGGTCATCGCCCAACCATTCGAAATCAGTGCCACCGAGGTCACGTTCACACAATTCCGACACTACCGAAAGGACCAGGCGTGTGATCGCCGTGCGGCGCCAACCGCTGAGTGTCCCGTCCATGAGGTCACCTGGTACGACGCGGCGGCCTTCTGCAATTGGCTGAGTGAACGGGACAAGGTGCCCCAAGATCAGTGGTGTTACCTGCCCAACGCCGACGGTGACTACGGCCAGGGCATGAAGATTCGTCGCAACGCTCTGCAACTGTCCGGTTACCGTTTGCCGACGGTGGAGGAATGGGAATTCGCCTGCCGAGCGGGCACCACGACCACCTGGGCACTGGGCAACAGCGAGCAACTTCTCGATCGGTACGCGTGGTCGCTTCGTAACTCCGGGATCCACTCCCGCAGCGTCGCTCGGCTCCGCCCCAACCTGTGGGGACTGTTCGACATGCACGGAAACGTTTGGGAATGGTGCCACGACCGCCGAAGCGAAGACGGTCAGCCGGTGGGGGCGTGGGAAGAGCAGGAAATCCAGAATCACCATCATTTTGCGTTGCGGGGCGGCACCTACCTGACCGACCCGGTTTTCCTGGGGTCGTCGGCGGAGAACTGGAATCCGGCAGGCCATCACACCAATGCCGACGGCTTCCGCGTCGCCCGCACGCTACAGCCTTAGCCTTCCGGCCCAATCTCTGGTTCCAAGGCTCCCGCCTTGGAACCCAATGCCCCACGGGCTCTGCCCGTCGCGTTGCTAGCCCAAACTTCCATCGTGTGCGGCTGGCAGATTCTGAAAATGAGATTCCTCCCTGGTTCCAAGGCTCCCGCCTTGGAACCCGATGCCCCACGGGCTCTGCCCGTCGCGTTGCCAACCAGGCTTCCATTCCAACCGGCTGGCAAAGCCAGACCACAGTGGGTACCCGGGCAGAGCCCGGCAACGAGAGTCGTCGCACCGCGGCCCCGCCGATCGTGTCACAACGGACGTACCGGACATAACGGTTGTCGCAGTCGGTCTGGTCCTACGGGTTAATCTGACGCGGCCGAAAATGGGCGCCCCGGCCCCCCGGTCGTCCGAATGAAGGTCTTGTAAATCAAGTCCGTCGTCACGGAATGGCGCGGAACACACCCGAATGGACGGGACTCCCGGGGTCATCCGTTCATTAGGCGAAAACGGATGCGTGTCGCCGGCAAATCGCCACGCCAACTCGACCGGCCGCAGCATCAAGGAAGGAGCGGTAACATGCCCCACAATGATCGATCGAATCTCGGTAGTGCGTCGCGACCGGTAAAAGCCGGATCGCTCCGATCCGTTCAATCTTTCGCGCTGCTGGCCCTGTTGACGGCCCACGCGGCAGGTTGCAGCTGCATTCCAGAGATGATCCGTTCCACCTGTGAGCCCTACGAACAGCTAAAAGAACAGGACAAGCTGGAACGTCAGGGCCGGCGCGAAGGGCGACGCGTGTGGGCAACTCGCTACGCATCGCAGTATGCCAACAACGCATGTCGCGACGAGGTCAAGCAAGGCTTCGTGACTGCCTACGCGGAAACGGCACTGGGAGGAAACGGCTGCCCGCCGCCGATGCCGACCAGCCCATTGCTCAGCCGGCACACCTTGACTCACACCTATCCGGCCGCGGTTCCGTGGTACGAGGGCTACCACCTTGGGCACGCATCGGCGGTTGCCCACGGAGTCGACAAATGGCGTCTGGCCCCCATCGATCCCGATCTGATTGCCGCCGCGTGCGCTTGCCGCCCGATGGCCGGCCACCCCGTGCTGCCCGCCTACTCGGAGATCGAAGTCGAAACGATTCCGGGTGACGGCGTCCCGATCGAAGCCATTCCGGCCGAGGCGGTCCCGGCGGAAGGAGTGCCCGCTCCCGTGCCAGCGCCCGAAACCATCGATGCTCCACAAGCACCGAGCGATCTGGATACCACCAAAGCCACCGATTCGCTTCCTTCCTATATCACGACCAACCCCTTTGAATAAAATACTTCCGCTTACGGCAGGAACTTGAACGGTCTCCGGACCAAGTTCCGACGCGAATTCAACGGATGAATTCGCCCGTCCAGGCTGACAAATCATCGGCCCATGTTGCGGACCAACCGATTCCCCCGGCGCAAGCCGACTTTCACCGAAGGCAGGGATGCCAGGATGTTCAACAGAAATTCAAAACCGCGACTGCGCCGTTCAGTCACACTGATGGCGACGGCAATGCTGATCACCGCGATGTCCGGCTGTTCCAGCATCTTGACGCCGATCGACGGAACACCGGCCTCACGGTTGCCACCTGAATTGCTGGGCGTTCGGCGCAGCGAATATGTCCCGGTTCCGGTCGTGATGCTGGCCCGTCACTCCGGCGACGACTACATCCTGGCCGAAGGCGACATTCTTGGCGTTTACATCGAAGGGGTGATGCCATTCTCAAGTCCCGCTTCGGTTCCGACGCCGCCCCCAGTTAACTTTCCCGATGGCAACAGTGACCTGCCCCCGTCACTTGGTTACCCGGTCGCGGTTCAGGAACACGGCATCGTCAACCTGCCGCTGTTGAAACCGTTCAGCGTGGAAGGCATGACGGTCGAAGAGGCCCGCACCCGTATCGCGGACGAATACCAATCGCGCGACATCCTCCGGTCGGAAGACACCTACCCGATCGTTTCGCTGATGAAGGAGCGTGAGAACAACGTGACCGTCATCCGCTACAACGCGGGCGCCGCAGTCGGCGCCGACGGCACCGCCGCAGGCTATTCCCTGAAGTTGCCGACCTACCAGTCCGACGTGCTCAACGCTTTGACATTGACCGGGGGTCTGCCTGGATTCAACGAAAAGAATGAAGTCCTGATCTTCAAAACGTCGCGGATCCCCTATCAGCGACGCAACGAAGTCATGAACCAGCTGATGGCCGGGGAGATCCCTTGCGCCGGCGAGATGCCCTACAACTTGCTACCGGCATCGGACATCCCTCTGGAAGAAGGCTCCTACGTCATGGACGACGGGCTGATCGAAGAGCGATTCCTGATCCGGATCCCGTTGCGATTGCCACCCGGACAGGTCCCCCACATCCGGCCCTCCGATGTCGAACTGGATGACGGCGACATCGTGATGGTCCAGTCGCGTGAAACGGAGTTCTTCTACACCGGCGGCCTGCTGCCCGGTGGCCAATTCCCGCTGCCGCGCGATTATGACCTGGATGTCCTGGGCGCCATGGCGCTCGCCGGACAAGGCCTGCTGAACTCGCAATCCGGCGGCCGCGGCGGCGGTGGTGGTGGCGGAATGGGCGGCTTGGCTCGCGGCCTGGGTGGAACCAGCCCGACCATGCTGTACATCATTCGAAAACTGCCCTGTGGTCGAACCTTCAACATCGCGGTGGACGTCCAACAGGCAATGAACGATTCGAATCACAACATTCTGGTGCAGCCAGGCGACACGCTGATCCTGCGATTCAAGCCGCACGAAGAACTGCTGAACTTCGGGTTGGGAACGTTCTTCACCTTCGGCGTCAGCGAACTGTTCCGAAACTGATGTGCACGATCGGCGGGCCTCCGGAAAAAGTCCGGGGGCCCGAACGGCCCCGTCGAACGCGTCGCCGACTCGGGCAGATCCGATGGCACCCGATAAGCCGTTACCGATTTGGTCGCTTGAGCACCGAAAATCAGGGGCCATTTGCAAGAAGTTCAATTCGGAAGATACGAACTCAATTCTTGAAAACGTTGATTGCGTAGCTCGTCGTAGGTCAACAGCGGGTAGCGTTGCTTGTAGTAGTCTGCCAGCCGCCGCGTCAGTTCGATGGCCTTGATCCCATAGGCTCCGGTGGACGGAGGAGCCGGCCGCTGCCCGTGGGAAGAATGCAACAGGTACATGCTGTGTGCCGCCGACGAATACCTGTAGTACCCCGTCTCGAGCCCGTGTCGAACTCCCGACAGAATTCGGTTCTCCTGGACGCCACAGTAGTCAAAGAAAGGGAATCCAAAATGGAACTGAATGGACTGAATGCACTGCGCGTATAAGAAATCGCCTTCGGGGGCCCCGAGTGCATCAGCGATGGACGCCGCATAGATCGCGCTGCCGTCTCTTGATCCGCCCCACTTTTCCAACTTCCAAGACATCATGCCTTGATGCCAGGCGAATTCCCGAGGATGGCGTCGCAGCCCCGATTCCAGTAGCGCTGCGACCGACTCATAGGTTTTCCCGGTGTCACGCGCGACCGGAATCGCGGCCTCATACGAATACACCGGCACATCGTCCCGCTGCAACAAGGTCCGCAGCAGGGCGGCCGCTTTCATGTTTTCGTCTTCAAATACTTGCCAATCTTGAGCGGAGACGCTGTTGGCCCAGCCCGTTCCCCGAGCGTCCCAAGCGGTATTGAGATGAAGGCGAATCCGGCAGCAGAGTCCCAACGTGGACTCCTTGGCGGACCACGCTTCGATTGCCGCCAGCGTCTCCCGTGCTGCCTCGCGCTGCTCCGCTTCCCCGTCCTCGTATTCACTCTGCTTCAACGTCCTCCACCACCCATTGGAGACTCCGTCGATCAGCGAGGTGTAAAGTTGTTCCGGCGTGCGATCAAATCGGTCCTCCGGTAAAGCACGCAACAGTCGATGCAGTCGTTCCATGTCATCAAATTGGCGTGCCATAACCCACTTTGAAGCCAGTGAGGTTAGGTTACGGACGTCATCCGTCAGTCCGGAGACGCGGTAGTACAGGTCGATGTGACGGTGATCGTGAATCGCAACGGTGGTGCCCGACGTGGCACTGACAACCGTTTTTCCCTCGAGATCAGGCAACTCGACGGGCCGATAAGGCCATCGACTATCTAAATTGGCATCGAAGAGGACTCGCTGACGCTTTCCGTCGGCCGACGGTCGGCTGGCAATGCATGTTTGCCACCGGCGACTGGGGAACCAATGCGAAGCGAACACCTGCTCCAACTCCCAGTACAACGTGATCGGATCCGCCCGGCGGCGGTTTTCATTGCCGTCACGATCATTCTGTCTTCGGTAGATGCGATTCGGTTCGATCCAAAGATCAACATCGCGACTGCACCAGATTGCCAAGGGTTGATCGGCATTAGCTAATTCGACGTCGAAAGCGTGCGCCGGCCCACCAGGTCCAATCATCTGCACCCGACCGACCTCCGGGTTTCGATAGGAAACGATTCGGTCGCCGTCCGGAGAAAGTGTTGGCATAGGTAAGTCCGTCGGCACTTTCCCAACACGGACGAAACGCTGCAGCGACTTGTCGGACCAATACAGGTTTCCCTGCTGGTCGACCAGAATCGCGTCGCCGGTGTTGATCGCAACGCTCAGGTGCTGAACGGCTCCTTCGAGCTCAGCCTTGGTGAGGATCTTTTGCGTCCCAAAGTCCACCACACACACCGTGGCCCCTTTCGCGACCACCGCCCGCGCGTCGTCAAGAAAAAACTCGACGTGCACTGGGGCATCCGTTTCCGCCGCGGGTAAAGGGATCTGGACGAATTTGTCCGGCGAACCAGCGATGTCGGAGGGCTGGGGTGGCGTGTCCGGTGTCGCCCAGTGCTCGCGGTAAGGAAGTTGACAGAACCACAGATTCTCGTCCGCGAGCACCAAGTATTTCTCCGACGGGTCGAAGGTCACGTGAGGCTCGCGGATGTGGTCCGGAATGTCGACGCGGAGCCGTTTCATCAACTCTCCCGAGTATTCATCCACGGCGGCTTTGACCGAGATGACCTCTTCGACGGGAAAGTCGTAGTGAGCGACGCTCCACGGAGGCGGATCGTCGGACTGATCGGCTTGTGCGATCCGTTCTTCACGCTCACGAACGATCTGCTCCGCGACTTTCCCGATTTCGCCTTTTTCCATCCGCCGCAAGAACGCGTAGTCGCTCGGTGGAGAGACCTGCCACTCATCGGCTTCCACTGGCCAACGCAGTTGTTGTGGGTTCACATCCGCTGCAACCAGGGCGGTCCCAGATGCAATCGCGGGAAGATCCGCCAGCTCCGGTTGCGGCTCGCACCCGACCGTCAACATCAACACAACAGCGGTCCCGAGAACGCAGCATGGTCTACTCATCGGAATCCTCCGCTTGGTCGCTGGAGACGTTGACGCCGTTCAGGCGATTCGGGCCGCTGGAGAACATCATGGGAAACAGGAGATTGCTTGTCGCAGCTACCTGGAAATAATCCGGAGACCAGTCGGGAAGCTCGAATTGGTCCGGCCCCTCGTCCTCGTCGGCGTACACGGGTTGTCCCGTCGGCAAGTATCCCATCAGACGACGGCTCTGCGGTTGGAACCATTTCTCCATCGCATCCGGCTGGCGAAGCAGCCGATCGCTATTCAGTACCATGGACATCAGTTGGACCGGCGCCGCGGCGGGATCGATGTTCATTCGCAAATTGCTATTGCTGTTGAACACTTGTCCGACGTCGGACCAATCGACCGTCGCGCCTCGCAGATTCAGCTCTCGCAAATTCGGCGCCAGCTTGATTAGCGCCGCCAAACCTCCCGCAGCAATCGTGGCCCCGGAAAGATCCAAACCAAAAAGCTCATCCATGGAGCCCATGGCATGAATGGTTTTCAGATCGAGCGACATGCCGCCCAATCCCAGACGTGTCAGCCGACATCGGTCACCGAGCGAATGCAGTGACGCCGGGTCGATTTCGTTCCCGCTGAGCATCAGTTCCCTCCACTGGCCGTGACGAATCAAATGGGTTGTCGATTCGCTCGAAAGCCCGCATGAACGAACATCGATTCGGTCAAGAGTGTCTGGAAGGGTCCACGCCGTCACCCAGTCGTCGTCCAATCGAGACCCGGGAATCCGCAACGCCGACAGGGAATTCAAATCGGCGAGGCCAGCCAAGCATTCGGCGCCCACCTCAGGATCGGGGTAAGCGATCGTCAGATTCCGCAATCCTGTCGACCGCAAAACCTCGCGAACGTTCTCACCGGTCATCGACTTGCCACCGCCGACGAACCATCGCATTCCCGTGATCCCGGCAAGCTTGACTTGCGCCTCACTCGACAAGATCGCCAATCCACCCAACGAAGGTGCGTTGTCAACAAAGACGTAATTGCCCATCGGATTAACCACCATCGGGGACGTCAGCTCCGGCACATTGACGAGCCGCAATGCGGTCAGGTTCGACTTTCGATGCTGGTCAAATTCCAGCAATTTCAGGTGAGCCTTGTCCTCGATCCGCACCGCATTGATTCCCGAGTTGATGCGCAGGAACTCCAAATCCGGAAACGCACCTTTCAGGTCGTTGATGAAGGATCCAGGCATCGTGGCTGATCCCGCTTGCAAATGCTTCAACGGCAGCGTTCTCGCCTGGCGCATGAAGCTGCTCCCGACGACCGAATCCGTCAGATCAAGCTGGCTGACCGACGTGTTGGCCGCGAACTGTGTCCAGTCCAGATCGGTCAAACGCATGCCGGCCAGCGAGACTCGCAGGTTCCCCTTCACTTCAGCGAGATCATCCAACAACTCTTGCTGACGATCCGGGTCCAAGCCAGGGTTTGGCACGCCCTTTCCGATCTCGGACAGTTCGTGCGTCGACACAACGATCTGCGCCAGCTGATCGCAATCGCGGACGCGAATTGATTCGAAACCGCCCAAGTAGAACGCGAAGTTGCTGATCGGCAGGTCTTCCAACACGACATTTCGAAGCCACAGCAAACTCGGCAATTTCTCTCCTTTGGCCCTTCGAGATAGCCGGTGATACTTTTCTTGCTGCAAGCTTGCCAACTGGGGCAAACTCTTCAGCTTCAAGTCAATTAACTGGAACGCGTCGACCGACAGTTCCGTCAACTTTGGCATGTCGCTCACGTCAATCGAATACGCTTTTGGATTCGCCATGCCGTCGAGCGAACGAAAGCTGAGCTTTTCCAGTTCAGGCCAACCGGAAATCGCGACGCTTCCCGAGTGACCGGTTTCCGGCCGCGAGAGCACCAGTTGACGCAATTGCGGTTTCAAACCGCAATCATTCCAAACCGCATCGGGGATCGTCGACCCAAACACCACCAACCGGCGCAGCCTTGGCATCTTGGCCAATTGAGCGACCGTGCTTTCGTTGCTGTTCGTATGCGCCAAGTTCAACTGACGCACCAAAGGGCATGCCGAGATCGCCAACACGGTCGGAGAATCCAGTTCGCACCCGGAGATTCGCAGGTCTTGCAGATAACGCATCGACGGCAAGCGACGAAGGTTTTCAGGGTCGTAGCCGGAACCGCCGATTCGCAGCGACCGCAAATAGGGTAAGCGGCACGCCATTTCGACCTGTTCTTCGGTCGGGTTGTCCAATGTCACGCCGGTGATTCGCACCCACTGACGCTGCAGCGCGACTGGCAAATAGTCTTTGAATGCGACGGGCAAGATCGTCTGACGGACAACATCGCCGCCACTGCGTAACTGCTCGGCGATCGCCTCATCCTCGGCCTGCCGACGCGTCTGCAATTCGTAGTATCCGAAGCCGGCTCCGATCATCGTGACCAACACCAAGAGATCTGCCAGGGACAAGTTTCTTTTGGCCGGTGGGTCTGATACGCCCGCCCGTTTCGGTGTCAGGTGCCAAAACGCAGCCGCGAACAATCCCACGGCGATCAAAACGTCCACCAAAAGCGCTCGGACCGACCACCGAGTGTGCGTCGGAGCATCGTCAAACGAATGCCGAATCAGATACCGCTGCGGCCAACCGGCTTGCAGCGGATAGGCAAGGACGTGATCCCCGATTTCGACTGGCAGGTCGTAAGCCGGTTCTTGTGAACTGACGATGCCCCTGGTCGGCTGATATTGAAACGGCCAATTCAAGACAACGAAAAACACAGCGAGCAAGGCACACACGGCGGTACGCGACGATGGCATCCGCAGCTTGAACCTGCCAGGTTTCTTGAAACTTTTCGTTGTCGGATCGCGCCCCAGGTTCGATTCATCCGTTCCACCGGAATCTCGATTCTCCACACGCGAGACATCGTCGCCACGCTCTGCATCCGACGCCTGCGAATGTTCGGTGCGATCAAGCAAAACGAGTGCCCCCGGAGAACTGGACGCTTGGGAAGCGTCGATCAAGATGCGAGAAGTGGCCCGCATGATAACCCGATCCAGTGGGGGATGCCACAATCGGTCGACGGATCCATTCTTTGTATGATGAGGAACGTTGAATGCCTGACGGCAAGACAGCCGCCGAGCGGCGTCATCAAATCCTTCCGACGGTCGCGACGTCGAACGCCACAGCGACGCCTCTTCTTCATCGAGCAAGAAAACGGGCGACACTCCGCCTGAAACTTCCATGACCGATTCACCGAATCCCTATCGCCCCATCGGCGATCACCGAGAACGTCCGTCCGACTCCAGCGATGCGCCCGCTGACACTGCGCCTTCCGGCCAGGAATCCGACTCAACGGATGTGATCTGGCTATTGGTGCTGTTGATCGGGTTGGTCAGCTTCGGATTGTCGGTTCACCTCTGGGGTGCGGTGACGGAATCGTGGTAGACCGAACTGCTCTATGAATACGTGAAAGCCAGAAGATTCGTGACCGAGCATTAGCGCACCGGAAACGATGAAACGTTGAGCCAACGATTGGGTTACGATACAGTGACCGAAGCGACGACTCGTGCTCGACGGATTGAGATCCATCATCCCGCCCGAGTTCCATTTGATGCCGTCGTTTCGCTCCGCCGCATTCACCACTCGGAATTTGTAGGACGCCCCGATGACAAGCCGCTTCGCTCTGCTCTTGCTTTTGGCGTTCGGAACGCTCGGTCCGGTCCACGCTGTGCAGTCGACCGAAGGCGTTCCCGCGGCGGCGAACATTGCCGATCGGCTGGACGAAATCTTAAAACGGCTAGACCGAATCGAGCGGCAATTGCTGGCGATCCAAACGCAACAACGCAATGGCTTCGGTTGGTGGGTCGATGAGAACGGCGTGATGCGACTGCCGTCGGGTCGCCCCATCGGTCACTGGGGCGTCGACTCACCGCAGGTCCCTGCGCAGCCGATCCAAACAGAGCGTCGCTAGCGGCCAGCGGCCCTGCGCAGCGGACGCATCCTGGCAGGGCGGTCAATGCCATCTGTCGTGTTGAGAATCCGCGCGTCCATTGTTGCGGTTAAGACGATGGCGCAACAAACGTGAGAATCAGTCGGAGATGCTTTGACTGACACCTTGATCAAGCACCATTCCGGCACCCAAGCGATGTTTCGGTCCATGCCATTGAAGTCTCCGTTCGCGGTCATTGTTGTTCTTCTCCCTTGCATTCTCGGATCGCCAACCGCGGCGGATGAGATCCAGACGGACGTGTGCGTCTTCGGCGGAACCTCCGGGGGCGTCGTCGCTGCCGTGCAGGTCGCTCGGATGGGCAAGCGAGTCGTGCTGGTCGAACCGGGAAGCCATCTGGGCGGGATGACCTCCGGCGGACTTAGCGCGGTGGACATCGGCGACCCGCGGAGTGTCGGGGGAATCGCTCGTGAATACTTCACACGTCTGGTCGCGAACTACGGGAAGCAACTCGACTGGACCGCCGCGTTCGAAAGAAAAGGGGGGCCCGCGACTGGCGGAGCTTATTCAATCGAACCTCACGTCGCGGAAGAACTTTTCGACACGATGGCCCGTGAAGCCGGTGTGGAGGTCCTGCGCGAGACGCGTTTGAAATCCGTCCACAAAGTCGGTGCACGCATTGCGGAGTTGACGACCGAGGATGGCCGAACCATCCGCGCAAAGATCTTCATCGACTCCACGTACGAAGGCGACTTGATGGCCGCCGCCGGTGTGACCTTTACTTTGCAACGCGAAGGAAATGCAAAATACGGGGAGCATTACAATGGGATTCACTACGCCGACAAGTACCGCCCCCGCGCCGAGCATCAGCAACCGGGAGATAATGGCCGGGTTCCCGGAGGCCAAGGTGTGTGGGATCGTGATTTTCCGCTCGATCCGTATGTGATCCCGGGTGACTCCGCCAGTGGCCTGCTTCCGCTAGTCAACGCAGGTTCTCCCGGAACGCCCGGTGAACCGGCTCCAGGACTGATGGCATACTGCTTCCGACTTTGCCTGACCACTGACCCCGCAAATCGGATTCCGCTCCGCCGACCGGAGCGTTATGACCGTGCGCGATATGAACTGGTCGCCCGTTTTATCCAGGCCTGTATCGCCAACGGGGACGACATGGACCTGCGATGGTTCAGCAAACACGATCCGTTGCCTCATTCCAAATGGGACTTCAATACCGCAACCTTCGGCGGCAATTTGCCCGGTGCGAGTTGGGCGTGGCCTGAAGCGAGCTACGAGCAACGGGCGAAGATCGCCCAAGAGATCGAGGACTACCATCGCGGCCTGCTGCACTTCCTTGCAACCGACCCAAGGGTGCCGGAGAAGGTCCGTCGCCAAATGCAGGGCTTTGGGCTACCCAAAGATGAGTTCACCGACAATGGCGGCTGGCCGCACCAGTTGTACATTCGAGAGGGTCGCCGAATGGTCAGCGATCTTGTGATGACCGAACACCACACCTTCGGACGAACGATCGCCCCCAACAGCATTGGCTTGGGCTCCTACGGAACCGACGTTCATGAGATTCGTCGAATCGTGAAGGACGGCGTGGTTACCCGCGAGGGCAAAGTCGCCAGTGGTCGCGGTGGATTCGGTCCGTACCAGATCGGTTACGGGGCCGTGGTGCCGAAGCAGTCTGAATGCGATAACCTGTTCGTCACCTTTGCCCTTTCCGCCAGCCACACCGCTTTTGCCAGTATCCGCATGGAACCGGTGTTGATGGTGCTCAGCCAGTCCGCCGGCACCGCGGCTTGCCAGGCGATTGATTCCGGGGTCTCCGTCCAACAGATCGACTACGACCAACTTCGCATGCGTTTGGTTGATGACGGGCAGGTCTTGAACTGGACTTTCGATCCCCAAGCCCATTCGCGGCGGAAGCGATCGGCCCTCAAACTGCAGGGCTTGGTCCTCGATGATGATCAGGCGCAATTTGAGGGCGAGTGGATCAAAAGTTCCGCACAACCGCCGTGGGTCGGTTCGACCTATCGCCACGATGGCAACCTGGAACGTGGCCGTAAAACCGCCACGTTTGCTCCGCAGATCGATTCGGCCGGACGCTACGAAGTACGCCTGTTGTACACGTCGCACGAGAACCGATCGACGAAAACAAAGGTAATCGTGCGGGCCGCCGATGGAGAGCGAACGATCGATCTCAATCAACGACGGTCGGCGATTATAGACGGCATGCCGCGATCGCTGGGCGTTTTCCGCTTTGAACGCGGAGACTCGGCTCGGATCATCGTGTCCAATGAATTCGCAGACGGATACGTGTCCGTCGACGGCCTCCAACTGCTACCGGTCGAAGAACTCTGGGCCCCAGAGGTTCCCGTTCCATCTGCGGAAGCACTCCGTGACCTTGATGGCGTTGACTTTCACGTGATCAAGAAGCATGAACCCGAGGTCGACCAATTTGACTGGATGCATGGAGTTGCACTGGCGTGGCACGGCGGCCAGCTATTCGCCAGCTACGGTCGAAATCCAGGAAAGGAAAACACCGCCTCTGAGATTGCGAGCTTCTCCGTCAGCAGCGACGGCGGGAAAACGTGGACCAAGCCGCGGCTGATCGATGACGGCGATGGGCCGGACCTTGCCGTCAGCCATGGCATCCTGCTGAGCGCAGGCGGTGAGCTCTGGGCATTCCACGGAGCATTTCGCGGGCGAATGCAACAGGTCCACACGCGAGCCTATCGCTGGGACGGTCCGTCCGGGGTCTGGAAGAAACTCGGCACGGTTGTGGAAGACGGGTTCTGGCCCATGCAAGCTCCGCGTCAGATGGACGATGGCAACTGGATCATGGCGGGACTGCGCGTGATTGACGGGATCGGAATGCCCAACAATCCGGCCGCCGTCGCGATCAGCCACGGCGACGACTTTCTGAAATGGGACCTCGTGACGATCCCCAAACCAGAAGACCTGAATCTTTGGGGAGAATCTTGTGTTGTCGTGGACGGATCCGACGTCGTCAACATTTCCCGCTATCGCGACCCCGTCGCATTGATGTCCAAGAGTCACAACTTCGGACGGACATGGACGACGATGCGAGAAACGAATTTGCCGATGGCCGCATCGAAGCCTGACGCTGGCGTGCTGTCCACGGGACAAAGGTATCTGATCGGAAACACGACACGTGACAATCGCAATCGCCGTCGGCCACTGACCATCGCGGTCAGCGATTCGACGAGCAAGCAGCTTTCCCGCGTTTACCGCATCCGAGACGCAGTGCATGCCGGGCCGGGCGAATCTGATCCGACAGCGGCTCTATCCTACCCGTCTGCGGTCGAGCACGAAGGAAAGCTGTACGTTGCGTTTTCCAACAACGGCGGTCGCGGCGCCAACCGGAATTCGGCCGAGTTGGCAATCATCCCAATCCGGCTGCTCTCGCAGTGAATCCTTTGACCCCCACCGCTGTGCGATTCCATCCGATGGAAATTGAATCACCATGACGATCGTTGAATTTCTTCAAGCCCTACATGAATCACGTCACGTCTTTGGAACGCTGGTCGTCTCGCCATCGCCCCGGTGGCCCGAGGCGGTCCGGACTTGCGGGTTGGATTTTGTGTTCATCGATACCGAGCATGTCGCTCTTGGGCGATCCGAGCTCAGTTGGATGTGTCAGACCTACGCGTCGATGGGATTGCCCCCGCTGGTTCGCATTCCTTCACCGGACCCCTACGCCGCAACGATGGTGCTCGATGGGGGAGCGGCTGGGGTGATTGCTCCTTATGTCGAATCGGCCGAGCAGGTTCAGGCCTTGCGGGGCGCGGTGAAATTCCGGCCGATCAAGGGAGCCAAGCTGCAGGGGCTGCTTCGCGGGGAAGCGTCCGCGCCGGGCCTTGGCAATTACCTCAGGCAGGGAGCCACTCAGCGGGCATTGATCGTCAACATCGAAAGTGTTCCCGCGATCGAGGCCCTGGATGAGATCCTGGCGGTCCCGGGGTTGGATGCGGTGTTGATCGGCCCGCACGACCTTTCCTGCAGCCTCGAAATCCCCGAGCAATACGATCACCCGGATTTCCTGACCGCTTGCGAATCCATCTTTAGCAAGGCACGGGCGGCGGGCGTTGGTGCCGGCATCCACTTTTGGGGCGACGTTGCTCAACAAGTCCGGCTGGTCGAATTGGGCGCCAACCTCTTGATCCACAGCGGCGACATCTCGCTCTTTCAAAAGCACCTGCGAACCGAACTGGACGCCATCAAAAACGCCATCGGCCTCGCCCCCACCCCAAAACCCCCAACACAAACCAAAATCTAATTTGGTGCCACCCACCAACTGAATTGATATTGTGCCAGCCACAAATGTTCAAATTGGTGCCAGCCACCAATTATTTGACAAGGTCTGGCG
>NZ_VWOX01000013.1 GCF_008629675.1 Roseiconus nitratireducens
AATTCCTTTCCCTCTGGCTCACCGAACCAGCGGCCAAGAAACGATGCATCCCAACCCGGACTTCTCGATGCTGGACCTTCCCATTCCCACCATTCATCATCGGGCAGCTTGTCAGATTCGAATTCGATGAATCGTTCCCACTCGTCGTCGCTGACCGTGGCAGGACCAATTCCACCCCAGGGTACGAGCCTTTCGTGGTAGAGAGGCCCATG
Source organism: Roseiconus nitratireducens (assembly GCF_008629675.1). Taxonomy (GTDB): domain Bacteria; phylum Planctomycetota; class Planctomycetia; order Pirellulales; family Pirellulaceae; genus Stieleria; species Stieleria nitratireducens. The sequence goes on from NZ_VWOX01000013.1 coordinate 213, forward strand.
CCACAGCGATGCCCGGTGAAATGCCTCGGCAATCGCCTCCAAGTTGTATTTTCCGGCTTCTGAAAGTGAGAACATCGTTCAGTTCAGTCCTGCAAAGATCCAGCGAATTGGGAGTTCTCTGAAAAAAGAACTCCCGATTCTTCATGCGAATTCCCAATTCGCCCAAGTGCTTGTAGAGGGCAAGTGGTCCTCGCTGGCACAAGCGGTATTTTAGCTGGACGATTGAGAATGGACGAGCAGGAGACAACGGATCGGCCTCGATGGCTCACGGATGAGTTGCTTGAGCACGCCATCCGAGTCTTTCAGCCCAAAAGTTCAGCACCGTTTGGCGAGCCCGAAGCCGTCGATGTTTTGGTCTCGCTGAGCCAGCTTCTTGAAGTTACAGGGATTTTGAAGCTGGAGGATGATTATGAAGCGGATGAAGCTCTTCATCGGCTGGGCGAGGGTCAGCAGTCGTGAGCAGGAGCAAGAGGGGTTCTCGCTTGATGTGCAGATTGACGCTTTCCACGAGTGGGCGAAACGTGAAGGCGGCGTCATGGCAAAGATCTTCAGGGTTTCGGAAACCGCCACCAAGGCGGAAGCGAGACGTGAGTTCAAGGCAATGATTAAGTACGCAAAGAAGAACGCTGCAAAGTATGCGGGGATTTTGTTCTACAAGATCGACCGAGCGACGAGAAACTTGCGAGACTTCGTTGATTTGGAAGAGTTGGAATCCAAATACAACCTGCCGTTCATCTCCATTACCCAACCGGTCCAGAATACACCAACTGGGCGAATGGTTAGGAGGACGCTTGCTACGATTGCTGCCTTCACGACGGAACAGCAGGCGTTGGACGTGTTGGATGGCATCAGTCGCCGAGTTGCAGAAGGGTGGTTTCCGTCACGTCCTCCGTTCGGCTACCGCACTCGACGGATCGAAAAGCGAAGCATCGTCGAAACGCATCCGCAGAACAGTGCCAAGGTACGTCGAATCGCTGACCTTCGTGTGAATCACGGGCTCACTGTGACTGAGATCATGAACCAGATGTTCGATGAGGGTTTGTTTTACTCCGACTCAAAACCGAAGTTTTCCGAGTCCAAGATCAACTATATCCTCCACGACAGGTCGTATCTCGGGTTCATTTGGTTTCGTGGAGCTTGGCATCCGGGTAGGCACGAAGTGCTCTTGGATCAGGTGACGTGGGACAAGATTCGAGTTTCCTTCAATGAGCAGAATTACCGATCTCACGATTTAGTTTATGCGAGTCGTTTGATCCGTTGCGGTCACTGTGGCCATGTCGTGACGGGCGAGGAGAAGTTCAAACAAACGAAAGCGGGGATGAAGTCTTACGTCTACTACCGTTGCTCGAAGTACGGTTCTGCTGGTCATCCTCGGATTCGTATGACGGAAGCGGAGCTTGACCAACAGATTGTTGAGGCATTGAAGCCATTGGAGCAGGTTTGCAGCGGGACTCGTGAAGTTATCGAAGCACTCTCCCGTTCCTTTCTGAACGTGACGTTGAACGAGGGCGATTTGCAGATTTCTGAATCCAGACGGCTCCTGTCCCTGCTTGATAGTCAGCGGGCCAAATTGCTCAAGAAGAACTTGGCCGATGCGATTCCCGACGAATTGTACGACCGGCAAATGACTGAGTTTGCAGATCAAGAGTCGAAGTTGCGGAAGTCACTTGTCCGCTACGAAAAGACACAAGCCATGATCGATACGCTCGTTGAGCAGTCTTCGGACGTGCTTTCTATGATCTCAACGGACTGGCTTCAGATGGAGCGGCGAGCACGTCAGCTTGCCCTTTCGTCACTTTTTGGCGGGTTTCGTCTCGAAGGTAGAACCTTGATCCCAGAGAACGGGGCACGGTTAGAACTATTTCGAGCCAGTTGAGCGTTCTCCATTGCCAACCACAGATTCAAGAGGAAAAATGGGCTTCATCGAAAGGTGAGGCCCGTTTTCTTTCATGGATGGCAGCCTGGTGAAACCGGAAAGACGATACGTCGCATTGGCTAGAGTCAGCAGCAGAGAACAGGAACGTGAGGGATTCTCCCTCGACGTTCAGGTGGATGCTCTGCGCCAATATGCTGAACGTCACAACGGCGAAATCGTTCGACTCTTCCGAATTGCCGAAACCGCCTCCAAACAGGATGAGCGATCTGCCTTCAAGGAACTGATGGCGTTCGCCAAGAAGAACGCTCACAAGCTCGACGGCCTCCTGTTCTACAAGGTAGACCGAGCCGCAAGAAACCTGTTCGACTACGTCGAACTGGAACGCCTCGAATCCGAATTCGGGGTTCAGTTCATCTCGGTGGCCCAACCCACGGAAAATACGCCCGCTGGTCGAATGCAGCGGCGAATGTTGGCGAGCATGGCCAGTTTCTACACGGAGCAGCAGTCGATTGACGTTAAAGAGGGCATTGAACGCCGAGTGGAAAGTGGCCTTTTCCCCAGCAAGCCTCCATACGGCTACCGGAACGTCCGCATCGATGGTCGCAGCATCGTCGAAGTTCACCCGGAGAATGCCCGTCTCATTCGCCGCATCTTCGATTTGTATGCCTATCACAGCCACACACTAGACACACTCCCGAACGCTTTGGCCGAGGAGGGCTTCGTTTATCTGCCCTCAACACCAAAGGTTGGACGCAGCAAGCTGTACGCCATTCTGACCGACCGGTCGTACATTGGTGAAATCAAGTTTCGGGACCAATGGTATCCCGGCACGCATGAACCGCTGATCGAAAGGAAGCTCTGGGATCGGGTCCAGTCGCTGCTCGGGCAGAAGGTCTACAAGTCGCATCAGTTGACCTATGCCAGCGACTTAATCGAGTGTGCCCATTGTGGCTCTCCGATTACCGGCGAGCGAAAGTTCAAGCAGACCAAGAGCGGTGTGCGGGAGTACGTCTACTATCGATGCACGAAGTACCACAAAGGCGACCATCCCCGCATCCGGTTGACCGAGAACGAACTGGACCAACAGATGCTCTCGATCTTCGATTCGCTGCGAGTCAAGGATGACGAATTCCGAGATCTCTTCCGTGAACAGTTGCGTCAGGCGACGAATTGGGAATTCGCTCAGGCGAATCAGGAAGACGGGAACTTAAAGAAACGACACACCGAAGTCGGGCGACTTCAACAGCAATTGCTCAATCTTCGACTGCTCGAAGAGATCGACGCTGACACCTTCGCCGCCAAGTCCCGTGAGTTGAGGGATGAGGCTGCCACATTGAGGCTCGAAATGGAGCGTTGTGACCGTGGCCGGGACGAAATCATCGACATTGCAGTGAAAGCGTTTGAACTTTCGCAAACACTGCGGCAGCAGTGGGTTACGGCTGATTACGCCGCCAAACGTCGAATCCTCGAAATCCTCTGTTTGAACTGCACTCTCGTTGACGTAAACCTTTGCGTATCAATGAGAAAGCCCTTCGACCTGCTGGCCAAAGGGCTTCTTCAGAAAGATAGTCGGGGCGACTAGATTCGAACTAGCGACCTCTACGTCCCGAACGTAGCGCTCTACCAGGCTGAGCCACGCCCCGAAGGATGGGGAATGACACCCGCGCCCGTTGCCGGTTCGCTGCCAGTGTCCTCCCTGAGGTTCGCGTATCCTTGTTGGTTTTTCTCCGGAAGTCAATCCCTTCCTGGCGGTTCCTGTGGCCACTTGCCCCGCATGAGAATCGCGACGCCGGTTCGCCGTCTTTCCTGACCTGGACGGCCAAGGTTTTGATCGTGGGGCCGAGGCTCGGTGGTGCGGTGTCGCGGGGGAATCCTGGCTGGCGGAGCCAGCCCGCAGTGCGTTTCCCGGGCGGGAGCCCGGGAACGAGTCTGAGGGTAGGGCCAGCATGCAGTGCGCTGCCGGGCGGGAGGCCGGGAACGAGTTGTGAGGGCGGCGCATGAAAAAACGCGAAGGACTTTCCTGTGGAGAAGGTCCCTCGCGTTGATTTTCGCTTGGTGCGCCACCGCGTTTCGACGTTTCAGGACTTCGATTCGTCCTGGTGCCCGTCACGCGGCCGCCTGTCAGGCATCGTTCGTGTCTAAGCTTGGATCACTACCAGCCGCCGCGTCCTCCACCTCCGCCGCCGCCGTATCCACCACCACCGCCGCGGTTGCCACCGCCACCGCCACGGTATCCGCCGCCGCCACCGCCGCCGCCACGCGGGGCGCGCTCTTGGGCCTCGTTGACTCGCAACGGACGACCTTCGAAGTCTTGACCATCGAGCGCCTCAATGGCCTCTTTGGCCGCATCGTCGCCCATTGTCACAAAGCCAAAGCCGCGGCTTCGACCCGTTTCGCGGTCGGTCAGGACGATGGCGTCATCGACCTGTCCGTACTGGCCAAACAATTCCTCCAGCTTCTCCGTCGTCACGGCCCAAGCCAGATTTCCCACATACATCTTCATCGCTTAAACAGCTCCAAATACCAGAAGGCCTCATCACTCGGAGCTTTCCACGACGCACCCATAGCGTCCATATCAATCTGAGAGTTTTCGGTCTTCAATCCAATCGGTCGACGACAATCGTCAACCTCCAATGGGCGGCAGTTTAACACTATTCCCTGGTGGGTTGCGAATAATTCTCCGTCGGTTTTGGCGTCCTTTCGTTAAATTTTCATCCTCCGGCGGCACCCCGTCGGCCCGACGTGACGCCCCGACACAGCTGCCCGCCATCGCGGCCGCCACGACTCCGGTTCCCAGCTCGCCGGTTCCAGCCCACTGGCTCCTGCCCACCGGTCGCTCGCCGGCTCCGGACGGCGGCTACGGACGGCGGCCGCGGGGGCGAGCGGCGCCAAAACCTGCCGGCAAGGGCTCCGCCGAAGCCCTGGGCCGCCGTAGTCCTGGGCCTTTCGGAAAAGTCGCCAAACTCCGAAGGTGCTGTTGCAAGGCGGCGGATATCCACGCTCTGGAGAGTGTGGCGACACGATTTCGGGCCAGGTTGCGTGGGAGGATTTGCCCGGAACCGTCGTCCCCGCTGTCCGGGACGGGTGGGAGATGGGCAGGAAAACGCGTAAATTCCAGCCTTTCAAGCAGCGATCCGCCGCCCGGCGACGCCTCTCAGCCGTCTCGGTCACGTCTCGCTGCTTCCTTCTCTCGACCAGGAACCTCCCATGGCATTGGTGCCAAATCATCAGGTCAACCGGCCGTCTCGCCGGATCACAGCGACCGCTTTCCTGGCGGTGGCCGCGTTGATCAGCGGTGCAACGCTGGGTTGCCGCGGCGGCTCGCAAGACGCCCGCGAACCCTCGACGGTGCACGTGGTGGCAACCGTGGGGATGGTCGCCGATCTGGTGCGCAACGTTGGAGGTCCGCATGTCCGTGTCACCCAGATCTGCGGCCCCGGTGTCGATCCGCACCTGTACAAACCCACCCGGGACGACGTGCAATCGATCATGCAGGCCGACGTGGTTTTCTATTGCGGACTGTTCCTGGAAGGAAAGATGACCGACACGCTCGCCCGGGTCGGTGAGCGGAAGCCGGTGATCGCGGTGGCCGAGGCGATTCCGCCGGCGGAGTTGCTCGCGCCGGAAGATGACGGTGCGACCGGCGACGAGCCGACGGCGGCCGGCAGCAGTCGGCACCCCGATCCCCACGTTTGGAACGACGTCGCGCTGTGGAGCCAATGTGTTGACGTGATCTGTGAGTCTCTGTCCGAGTACGCACCGCAGCACGCCGAAGATTTTCAAAGCCGTGCCCAGGATTATCGCCGGCAGCTGGAGGAGTTGCACCGCTGGGGCGTTGAGTCGATGGGCCGCGTTCCCGAGCAGAGCCGGTTGCTGGTCACCTCGCACGACGCGTTCAGCTACTTCGGCCGCGCCTACGGATTGGAGGTGATGGGAGTCCAGGGGATCTCGACCGAGTCCGAAGCCGGGTTGCAGCGGATCAACGCCCTGGTCGACACGCTGATCGATCGCAACGTCAGCGCCGTGTTCATCGAAAGCAGTGTGTCGGCGAAGAACATCGAAGCGTTGATCGAGGGGGCGCAGAGCAAGGGGCACACGGTGGAGATCGGCGGCGAACTGTACAGTGACGCAATGGGGGAAGCGGGCAGCTACGAGGGAACGTACATCGGCATGCTGGACCACAATCTGACGACGGCAGCGCGCGCTTTGGGCGGAGACGTGCCTGCCGGTGGCTTTCAGGGCAAGCTGCGATCCCGGTCGGCTGACGCTCCCCACTAAGGTCCGCTCAACGGAGGTCTGCCCATGTCCCACCCGCAATCGACATCCGACGACCCGCCCGGTTCCGGAACTCCTTCCGCGGCACCCTCGCCGCCTGCCGGTGGCGTCCCGGTCGACGCGCGCGGCGCCGACGCCGCAGCGATTCCGTTGTCGGTGTATGACCTGACGGTGGCGTACCACCGCAAGCCGGTGATCTGGGACGTCAGTTTTGATTTGCCACCGGGGCAATTGATTGGCGTGGTCGGACCCAACGGGGCGGGCAAGAGCACGCTGTTGAAGGCCGCGATGGACTTGATCCCGCGAGCTTCCGGGCGCGTCCAGGTGTTCGGCCAACCGTATCGCAAGAATCGGCATCGCGTCGGATATGTTCCGCAGCGCGAATCGGTCGACTGGCAATTTCCGGTGAGTGCTTTGGACGTCGTCACGATGGGCTTGTACGACGAAATCGGCTGGTGCCGGCCGGTGCGGAAGCAGCATCGTGAGCGCGCCCGAGAGGCGCTTCACCGCGTCGGCATCGGTGATCTGGCGGACCGTCAGATCAGCCAGTTATCGGGCGGCCAGCAGCAACGCACCTTCCTGTCTCGGGCGCTGGTCCAAGACGCGGACTTGTACCTGATGGATGAGCCCTTCGCGGCGGTGGATGCGTCGACCGAGCGGGCGATCGTGGACATCCTGCGCGAGTTGAAATCGCGCGGCAAGACGGCGGCAGTCATTCATCACGATTTGCAGACGGTGCCCGAATACTTTGACTACGTGGTGTTGTTGAATATGCGCGTTGTCGCTCATGGTCCGGTGCAAACCACGTTCACGACCGAGAATCTGCAAAAGACGTATGGTGGACGATTGACGCTGTTGGATGAAGTGACCGAGGCGATGCGACGCCGAGAGGGCGGGATTTAGGGATAAACGTTTCCGTCGTCGGATAGATGGTTGGGTTGGTAACGCGAAGCGCGGTGGTGGTGGTTGATCGTGCGAGGATCGTTTGTGGAAGGGCACGTGTCATGCGCAGGATGACAGACTGGTGAACCTTCACCCTCCCGCTTGGCGGGAGGGTCGGAGACGAGGAACGAGGCTCCGGGGAGGGTGTCTTAAGAACCAGCTGAAATCAATGGCGCCGGACAGCCCTCCCCGCGTCGTCGCAAGCTCCTCCACGACCCTCCCGGAGGGAGGGTGAAACAGAGAACGCATGACCTTGATTGCTAGATAGACCATGACGGAGTACGGAAGACGATCAAGTTGTTATTTATTGCACGTAGTTTCGATTGTTGATGATGCACGTTGAACCACCGCAGCGATTTCGCAAGATGCCGGCGCGACGCTTCGCGGGCGCTGGATGGATGCTGCTGTGGACCGTCCTGCTGTGGGCGGGAAGCGACGTGGCAATGGTCGCCGCGCAGGGCCCCGGTCCGATCCGGTCCGCGTCGTGGCGACGTGTGGTGTTGTTGGAAGATTACAACACGCGGGTGGTGATTTTCGGCGTGGCGATTCTGGGCGGCGCGTCGGGTCTGGTGGGAAGCTTTACCTTGCTGCGCAAACGTGCCCTGATGGGCGACGCGCTCAGCCATGCCAGTCTGCCGGGGATTGCGCTCGCGTTCATCACGGCGGGACTATTTGGCGCCAGCGGAAAGTCGTTGCCGTGGCTGTTGCTGGGGGCAACGCTGAGCGGGTTGATCGGCGTCGCGGCCATCCTGGTGATCCGAAACCAGACGCGGCTGAAAGAAGACGCCGCGCTGGGAATTGTGTTGAGCGTCTTCTTTGGAGCCGGCGTGGCATTGTTGGGCGTGATTCAACAGATGGAGACCGGGCATGCGGCCGGGCTGGAAAGTTTCATTTACGGCAAGACGGCTTCGATGCGCGCGGCCGATGCGGGATTGATCGCGGCGGCTTCGTCGATCGCAATCGTTGTGTGTCTGGCGTTGTTCAAGGAGTTGAAGCTGCTGTGTTTCGACGAAGGCTTTGCCGGGGCACGCGGATTTCCTGTGGTGGTCTTGGACATCGTGTTGATGGCGATGGTGGTGCTGGTCACGATCGTCGGGTTGCAAGCCGTCGGACTGGTTTTGATGATCGCCTTGATGGTGATTCCAGCGGCGTCGGCACGTTTTTGGACCGAAACGATGTCGCGAATGATGTTGTGGGCCGCGTTGCTGGGAATGCTGGGCAGCATCGCCGGCGGGATGGCCAGCGCGATGTTCCCCGGATTGCCATCGGGCGCCATGATCGTGCTGGTCTGTTCGCTGTTCTTTTTCATCAGCATGATTCTGGGCCGGCGACGGGGATTGTTGATCCGCCATTTGCGGCGGATCCGGTTCAACCGTCGGATCGATCGCCAACACTTATTGCGTGCGATGTACGAGCAGATTGAATCCCAGTTTCGTGATGAGCGGACAGACAACGACGCGGCTGAGTCGGCCGCCATGCCCGAAGCTGGTCGCAAGAATCCGGTGGCCGTCGGCGACTTGCTGGCCATGCGCAGCTGGTCACGCCGGCGATTGATGGCGGCGATCGTGCGCGGCGAAGAAAACGAATTGTTGCGGTGCCGCGACGGTGCCTGCACGCTGACTCAGGCGGGCTTTGCCGAGGCGGCTCGATTGACCCGCCAGCATCGGATGTGGGAGATCTACCTGATCACCTACGCAGAAGTCGCCACCGCAAACGTGGACCGGGATGCCGACCGCATCGAGCACGTGTTGGCACCGGAGATCATCGACCAGCTGGAAGATTTGTTGGACGAGCAGGGGATGACGATCCCCGTGCCCGATGATCCTCACGGGGTGATCGCCGACGTCCCGCCTGTCCAGCCGCCACCAGTCCAGTCTCCGCCAGCCCAGGGAGGCGCGTGATGGGAGGAAACCAGTGGTTGGCCGACTTGTCCGTGGTGATCCCCGATGCGGGCGACTGGCTTGCCCGGTGCGATTCGCCGGGCATGTTCACCGCGCAGATCGGGTGGAGTTGGATGCTGGACGGTTGGATTGTGGTCGTCGGGGCCCTGGCAGCCGTTTCGGCAACCTTGCTGGGCAATTTTCTGGTGCTGCGCAAGATGAGCATGTTGGGCGATGCGATCACGCACGCCGTGTTGCCCGGAATCGCGGTGGCGTTTCTGGTCAGCGAAAGCCGCAGCAGTGTCGCGATGTTCTTGGGGGCGGTCATTGTCGGCGTGTTGACCGCAGTGTTCACGGAATGGATTCGGGGTGTGGGCGGTGTGGATGAGGGGGCGTCGATGGGCGTGGTCTTCACGTCGTTGTTTGCACTGGGATTGGTGATCCTGGTGCGCGGAGCGGACGCCGTGGATCTGGATCCCGATTGCGTGCTTTACGGCGCGATCGAATTGACTCCTTTGGAGATGGTATCCCTGTTCGGCTGGGAGGTGCCGCGGGCGGCGGCCATCCTGGGGGCGGTGACGCTGATTAATGCGGCGTTCGTCGGATTGTTTTTCAAAGAATTGAAACTGACGTCGTTCGATCCCGCGCTGGCGACGACGATGGGGTTTTCCGCGAAGTGGGTGCACTATGGATTGATGGTTCTGGTGTCCGTGACCGCGGTGGCCTGTTTCGAAAGCGTCGGTAGCATTCTGGTGGTCGCAATGTTCGTCGTCCCGGCGGCTAGCGCTTACATGCTGACCGATCGATTGGGCGTGATGATTTTGATCAGTGTCGTGCTGGCGGCGCTGTCCTCCGCCGTGGGGCATCTGATGGCGTTGCAAGTTCCCAGCTGGTTCGGTTACCGCAGCACGACGACGGCGGGCATGATTGCGGTTGCCGCGGGGATCTTCTTTTTGGTTGCGGCTGCCTTTGGGCCTCGACACGGCGTGGTCGTCAAACGGGTGCGACGAATCGTGTTGTCGCTGCGGATTTTGTGCGATGACATCGTCGCCTTCCTGTTTCGCGCCCAGGAAACGAGAGCCGGGTCAGAGCAGCTCCGGGGCGTTACGGCGGCGCAGTTGACCGATGCTCTGTTCGCTTCGGGGGTTTCCCTGCGGCTGGCGACCTGGCTGTTGCGACGCCGGGGGGAAATTCGATTGGCGGACGGCGGGTTGGTGCTGACGGAAGCCGGAATAGAACGCGGTCAACGGTTGGTGCGATCGCACCGGTTGTGGGAGCAATACCTGGTGGACCAGGCAGGTCGCGGGATGGAGGAAATCCACCAGCAGGCCGAACGGTTCGAACACTTCACCGATCGTGAATTGCGAGAAAAACTTGCCACGCAGACCGACCGGCCCGAGTTGGATCCCCACGGCAGTCCGATCCCCGAGGAAGGTTGATCGGGTGAAGCGGCCGATGGCTGGACGCGGAATGGTCGCCCCCTGGGGCATGTTTGGCGATGCCGATTCCGCCGTTGCGGCGGTGCGTCTTTAGGGCCGTTGTGCATCGCGGTCCGACTCGGGCGAGCCGCGGGTCGCTGCGATCGAGGACCCTGGTGGGGGTTGTGTCGATTCTGGGGGGCAAAGGGCGACAAAAATTGCGTGGCTGAGCGGATTGTGTCCTAGGTTTCTGTGTGATGGGCGCCCGGCGTCCGCTGTGCGCCTCCGGCAGCCGTTTGTCCGATCCGGAATTGCGAAACCGATCCGGCCGCCGCGCGTGATCATCTCTCTCCCACACAAACTGACATGGCGACAATTCCGACGAAACGCAGCAAGACGCTGATCGATACCGAAGTTCAGGGAAATCTGCTGCGCAAGGTCGCGGCGCACTGGGTCGTTTTCTTTTTGTGCAACACCATCGCCCTGACCGCTTGGACGCGACTGTTCACCGATCCGAGCGCCAGTTGGGGCGAAACGTTGGTGACGACATTCCGTGAGTTTCTGCCGTTCTTTGTGGTCACCGCGTCGCTGATCCCGGCATTCGCCTGGGACACCTTGAAGCTGAGCCATCGCTTTGTGGGGCCGATCCTCCGCCTGCGTCGCACGCTGAAGGATCTGAAGTCGGGCCGGTCGGTTCCGCCGTTGAAATTTCGTGACAGTGACTTCTGGCAGGAATTGGCATCGGATTTCAACGACGTGATGCGTTTGAAAGATGCGGAGATTGCCGAAGCGACCTCCAGAAGCGAAGAAGCGGAAAGCCATGCGAGCGTTTGAACCCGGCGCCGAAGTGTCATCACGGCGGGGCGTGCCGTCCGCGCGGCGATCGCAATCGCGGCGTGGCAGCGCGGCCGTCGAGTTCGCGGTCTGTCTGCCCGTGATCGTGTTGCTGATCTTTGGATCGATCGAAGCATCCGCCTTTATCTTTTTGAAGCAGACCTTGAACGTCGCCGGTTACGAAGCGGTCCGCGAGGCCTGCAAGAGCGGAGGCACGAGCACCGAGGCCATGGCCCGTGCCGAAGCCATCCTGGGGTCCCGGCGAGTTGCCGACTATGACGTTCGGTTTCCGGCAGGCGACATCACCATGATTCCCCGCGGCGAACCGGTCGTCTGCGAAGTGTCCGCACCGACCCAGAGCAACAGCCCGTTGGCCGGCCAATTCGTCAAGAATCGAACGCTGACGGCGCGCGTCGTCATGTTGAAGGAATAAGCGATGAAATCACTCTTGAATGGCCGAGCGGCAATCGTTCGGACCGCCTCGCGCTCACGTCGACGTTCGCGCCGCGGTGCGATGATGGTTCTGATCGTGATCATGCTGGTCGGTTTGATCGCGACCGCCGCGTTCTCCGTGGACATCGCACTGATGCATCTGGGCCGTGCGGAGCTGCGGACCGCCACCGACGCCGCTTCCAAGGCCGCGTCCCTGGAGCTTTCGCGTTCACTGAGCACCACCGCGGCAACGGAAAAGGGACAAGAGGTCGCCTTGGCCAACACGGTCCACGGCGACCCATTGATTCTGAGTGACACCGATTTCGAATTCGGTCGCAGCGAAATCGACCTCTCCGGTCGCTACGTGTTCACCCCCGACGGATTGCCGATGAACAGTGTGCGCGTGACCGGCCGCCGGACGGTGGGATCCGCGTCCGGACCGATTCGGTTGATGTTCGGCAACGTGCTGGGGGTCGAGATCTTCGAACCGGTATTGCGTAGCTCCGCGACCTACGTCGAACGGGACGTGGTGTTGGTGGTCGATCGCAGCGGCTCGATGGAGGGCGACAAATTCGCCGATTTGCAATCGGCAATCAGCGTCTTCGTCAACACGCTGGGAGACACACCGGTGGAGGAGGCCGTTGGGCTGGCTTCTTACAACGACACCGCCTCGGAGGATGTTCCGCTGACACTGGATTTGAACGAAATCGTTGACGGCCTGGCGGCGCTGCGCGTCGGTGGGCGGACCAGCATCAGCCGCGGCATGTCGGCCGGAGCCTCGCTGATGGAGAACGGTCGCGATGCGAGTTTCGTGGAGCGGACGATGATCGTGATGACGGACGGTCTGCACAACGAAGGCCCCGAACCGAGCACCGTGGCCACCACGTTGGCCGCTGGAGGAGTCCAGTTGCACACGATCACTTTTGGATCCGGAGCGGATCAGGAGCGGATGCGAGAGATCGCACGCATCGGACGCGGGAGACATTATCACGCTTTGACGGCAACCGAGTTGCGAAACGCGTATCGGGAAATCGCCTTGTCCCTCGGCACCATTTTGACGGAATGATTCAGATGAAAAGGGATGTCCAATCAGACTCGTCTTGCAAACGGTTGGCTGACCGGGCCGACGGGACGGTCAGCGTCGCTGCGATGGTGACCCGACCCGAGCGCGGGAGAGTCCAGGCAATCCGGATTGCAGCGCGATCGGCACGCCGACGGCGTGGAGCGACGATGGTCGAATTCGCGCTGGTCGTTCCGCTGGCGTTTTTCTTCTTTTTCACCGCGTTCGAATTCTGCCGCGTCGCCATGATCCGGCACACCGTCGACAATGCCGTTTACGAAGCTTGTCGCGAGGCCGTCGTGCCGGGCTCCAGCGAAGTTAATGCCAGACGACGTGCCGAAGAAGTGTTGGGAACATTGGGATTGAACGGAACCAACATCACGGTGACTCCGTCGACGATCGAGACACAGACGCCCGAGGTGACCGTTTCGATCGATGTCTTGCTGGATCCCAACGCCTTTGTCGTCCCGCCACAGTTCACCGGTGGCCGCGTGATCCAACGGTCGTTGACGATGCGCCGCGAAGTTTCCGGAGTGTGAGCCCCAGGGGCGTCCCTCCGGAGGGAATCGAAACCGTTGGCAATCGCGTCGCTTTCGTGCTGCACGTGGGCAGCGATCCTGTACACTGTTGCCGTGGCCGGCACGCATGCCAGGGCCGTCTCTGAACTCCGCCGTCGGAGGCGCCGCGGGGCAAAACTTATCTAGTCGTTACAGATTGTATTCATGGGCATTCGCTTTTCGTGTCACGGTTGCGGAAAGCCGCTGAACATCAAAAACGAATTGGCCGGTCGGCGGGGAATCTGTCCGGAATGTCGGACCCGGTTCCGGATCCCCAAGCACGACACGGCTCATTCGATTCCCCTGGAGGGTCAAACGCGCCGCGGCGAGGACGCGAACCCTGGTGAGCGGACCGTTCCCGGACGGGCATCCCGAGCGTCGGGAAGTCGAGAACAGACGGGCGTCGCAACCGCCAGTGGCGCGTCTGCACACCATGGCGCGGCTGCGAACCATGGCGCGGCCCGCGAAGCCACGGCAAGCGGGGCCGCACCAAACGGTTCTTCAGGGAATGGCTCCACAGCGAACGGACTGGCCGCGAATGGTGCAACCACCAACGGCGGTCAGGCACGGCAGGAAGCGCCGCGGGCTCAACGCGTGACCAGCGACCGTCGGAGGCCGAACGCCGCCGCGGAGGTGCAGCGCTCCGGCGAGCAGCCTTGGCAAGATACCGCGGGAAATCAGACGGCCGAGTCGGGGCGCGTGACGGCGGCCGAGCTAGACGTGTTGTCGGCGGCCGACGGTGCGACTTGGTACGTGCGTCCACCCAGCGGTGGCCAATACGGTCCCGCGACCGGGTCGGTGTTGAAGACCTGGATCGCCGAAGGCCGCGTGGCCCGCACGGCGCTGCTGTGGCGAGACGGATGGCCGCAGTGGCGCGAGGCCTGCGATGCTTTACCGGAGATTGCCGATTCGTTGCCGGACGCGTCCAGTCCCGCCGGTGGCGATGTGTTCGCCCAACGCCCCGAGTCGCCATCGCGTCCAAACGCATCGGCAACCGCCGAACCGTCAGGGGGCATCGACGTTTCTGCGGGCGGGCCAAACTCCGCGGGCGGAATCGGCTCCCAGGGCGGCTTCAGCGGCGACGCGGGCGTGGGGACGGTCCGGCGCGGCCGCACGAGCAAACGGATCGCGACAATGGCGGTCCTGGCGGCACTCGCTTTGCTGTTGATGGTGACGCTGATTCTGGTGGCCAACCTGGGCGGGTGAGTTTTTCCGCCATGGGTGGTTGCCCGATTCGGAATCCACGACCGATGCGGTACAGTAATGCGTCGTGAAGCGTCCATTGAAATTCGTCCAATCTCCCACGGAGTTTTCCTGATGTCTCGACACCATCGCGTTCTCGCGACAGCCGTCCTGGCGGCGCTGTCGACTTGTTTCGTCCCGTCCGTCTCGGCCGCCGATACCGAAACCAAGGCGGAAAAGGTCAACGTGTTTGACAAGGGCCAAATGACGGTGCCGGAGTCGTTTGAACGGACCGAGCCGCAGTCTCGAATCATTGAGCACGAGTTCAAGGTTGGCGAAGGCGATTCGACCGCTCGGTTGACGATGATGGGAGCTGGCGGTGGCGTCGAAGCGAATATCAAGCGTTGGCAGGGACAGTTTTCCGGCGGGGATGCCGCAGACCAAAAGACAGAGAAGATTGAAGCCGGCAAGTGGACGATTCACCTGGTCGATGCCTCGGGCTCCTACGCCGAACGCATGGGCGGCGGACCTTTCTTCGGGGGCAAGACCGTGCAACGCGAAGACTACGCGATGGCCGGTGCCATTCTGGCCGAACCCGAGGGCCGGCTATACTTCGCCAAAATGATCGGCCCGGCCGACGTGGTGAAGAAGAACCGCGACGCCTTCGTCAAGATGGTGAAATCAATCGCCGAGTAGCCGTTAAGGCTGCCTCTTTGACGTCGCCACGCTCGCCAGAGCGTGGGAGAGGTAGCGCCACCGTCTGGCGACGGTAGCTACATCGACGGCGTGATCCGACGGCGCCAGGCTTCGGCCGCCGCATTTCCGCATGAAGCAACGGATTCGAAGATGAACATTCAGAGTTTGCTTGAGCACCACGGAATCATCCGCAATCCGTTCGCCGAGGAAGATGCCCAGACCGATCCGGTGTTCAAGGAACATTGCATCGCCAATGCCTACCACCCGGTCTGGGACAAGGTCTACGGCGATCCGACGGAACCCGCCACCGCAATCGTGTTTGGACCCAAGGGATCCGGCAAGACCGCGATGCGGTTGCAGATCCTTCGTCACCTGAAGAAGTTCAACCGCGAGAATCCGACCGAGCGGATCTTCACGGTCGCCTACGACGACTTCAATCCGTTCCTGGACCATTTCAGCGAACGGATGAGTCGCCGCGCGACCCGCAAGCCGGAACGCGTGTTGAAGGAATGGAAGCTTTGGGACCACATGGACGCGATCCTGTGTCTGGCGGTCACGAAGCTGGTCGACCAGATCTTGAAGCCGGATTTGGTAGAAGACGGCGTCGCCCGCGAATCCCTGAGCAAGTTGGATCGCACCGCGTCGCGAGATTTGTTGTTGCTGGCGAGTTGTTATGACCAGTCAAGCGATGGCGACTTCGTTTCCCGCTGGAACGACTTGCGGCACCATCTGGGGTACCACAATTTTCGCTCCAAGATCAGTTGTTGGTTTGCCATTGTGTGGTGCGTGCTGGTCGCCGCGGCATTTCTGTACTGGATGTTCCAATCGCCCGGCGGTGGAAACGTCGACGGCGAGGGAGCCGTGACCAAATCGGTTTGGGACTACCTGTGGTTGGCCCCGGTGCTGATGCTGATCGGCGCGCTGCCCTACCTGGTTCGACTGGGCAAAACCTGGTGGGCCGCGTTTCAGATCCGGCGCCACATGCGCGTCGGCAAGCGGGAGCTGGGATCAATCCGAAAGGTGTTGCATTCGATTCCGGCCAAAGAGTTGTCCAGCCAGCCATTGCCGCGGTATGACCGGACGGACGACCGATACGAGTCGCTGAACAAGTTCCAATCCGTCATCGACCGGTTGGGATACAGCGGAACGATCGTGCTGATGGATCGAGTGGACGAACCGCACATGACCGGTGGCAAGCTGGAATTGATGCGGTTGTTCGTCTGGCCGTTGCTGGACAACAAGTTGCTGAAGCATCCCGGGATCGGCTTCAAGATGATGTTGCCGCAGGAGCTGTATCGCGACATGGAACGGGAGTCGCGTGACTTTCACGAACGGGCCCGGCTGGACAAACAGAATGTGATTCCTTCGTTTCAGTGGAGCGGGGAATCGCTGTACGACTTGGCGCGGGCGCGGATGATGGCATGCGCCACCGAGGGCGCATCGCCGGAACCCAAGGACCTGTTTGCGGACCTGGAGTACCAGCGAATGATTTCCGCTTTCCAGTCGCTGCGAGTGCCGCGTCACTTATTTCGGTTTCTGTATCGGGTGTTGGTCGATCATTGCAATCGCTACACCGATGCCAACCCGGAGTTCAAGATCAAGGCGGAGACGTTTGAAACTGTCTTGGCCGTCTACAGCCGCGAAATCGATTCGAACGGGCTGTGAGCGATCCGCAGAAGGACGACCCGGCTGCGGCTGGGGCCAGCGTCGATTCCGGCGACCAATCGTCATGGCGATCCAAGGCTGCGATGATTGTCCCGCTGGCGATCTTCTTTGCCTTGGGCGCGGTCATTGATACGAGTCCCAAAGTCGACGGCGACGTGATCGACGCGTCAGCTTATTTGACCTTGGTCGCGGCTCGCGTGTTGTTGATGACGGGCTCGCTGATTTTCTTCACGCGTCAGATCGCGACGCAGTTTCAATGGTCGGTCGATCGCCTGGGCGTGATCGTGGGCATCGTCGGCGCGCTGTTGTGGATCGGCATCTGCGAAATGCAGATCGAGCGCGGCGGAATCGCCTGGCTGGGGTTGTCCCCGGACTGGTTGCCGGAGCGCGAAGGCGTCAATCCCTGGATGGCTTTTCCGGGCGCAGGCGAGCGGGGCGTTTTTTTGATCCTTCGTTTTGTCTTGTTGGTGATCTGCGTGCCGATCGCGGAAGAGTTGTTCATGCGAGGTTTTTTGATGCGCGCCGTGGAGGTCGAAGACTGGACGCGGTTGCCGTTGTCGCAGATCGGCAGGACCGGCCTGGTGGTCGGAACGGTGTACGCGATCGCGTCGCATCCGGGAGAGGCGATTGCGGCGACGCTTTGGTTTTCGCTGGTCAGCTGGCTGATGCTGCGGACCGGC
Organism: Roseiconus nitratireducens; assembly: GCF_008629675.1. Taxonomy (GTDB): domain Bacteria; phylum Planctomycetota; class Planctomycetia; order Pirellulales; family Pirellulaceae; genus Stieleria; species Stieleria nitratireducens. The sequence goes on from NZ_VWOX01000013.1 coordinate 17,710, forward strand.
CGCTTTTGGAATTGTGTCCTCGCCCACGCAATCACGAATCTGCTGCTGGGGGTCTACGTCTGCCTCTTCGAGCGATGGTGGTTGTGGTGAGTCGGCGGATGTGCGCGTCGGGGGTCTGATTGGCGGGAAACTCGGGTGTCGGATGGAAGGGATTGGTGCCGTGAATCCCGCGAAAACCGCTCGCCGATTGGGGGGCGGCGTCCTGTGGTCTGTTCGGCATTGCATGGGACGTTTACGTTAGCTGGTTCGTTGCCGGCGTCGTGGGGGCCCATTTGCCATTGAGTTCCTGGTCGCGAGGGCGAGAATTCGTGATCCGGAGACCGGTTGGGATGAGGTTTGTGGGGGCGAACCGGGTTTCCGCGGCGGGATCGCCAGCGGTCGATTTGGCCGTGAGCATCGCCCGACTCTTCCGAATTTCCTTTTTGATTCACCGTACTGGGCGGACTTGCTGTTGAACCAATCCATAGGGAGCAATCGTTCGCTCGGATCGATCATCGGTCTGGGAACTTCGGTGCCAGGTCAATCGGTTGACCAGGACGATGCGTTAGCCATGTCCAGCGACATCATCTGCGAAGACGAACGTCAGAGACGTTTGATGCGGATGCTGTTCCGCAAATCCGGTGTCTCCAGTCGGCGGACAGTGATTCCCTGGAAGACCGCCTATTTCTGGAACCGCCAGCGTTCTCCCCAGGGGCGCGGACCGGGCACCGGGGATCGGATGTCCCTGTACGAACGTTATGCACCGCAGCTGGCGACCGAGGCTTGCCGCCAGGCGATGGCGATGGATCCCAGCGCGGTCAGGCACACGGTGATGAAGGAACGTTTGGAGCAGTACGATCCGCTGGGCTCCGACAACGACGTCGAATCTGACGGATTCGGACCGCTATCCCAACCGGTGCCGGTCGATCCCAGCAGTGTTACCCATCTGGTCACGGTTTCGTGCACCGGATTTGCGGCGCCTGGTCTGGATTGGCATCTGTTCGACGCGTTGGGGTTGTCCCCTTCCGTCCAGCGGGTGCAGGTCGGATTCATGGGGTGTCATGGGGCGATCAACGGGATGCGTACCGCCCGCGGTCTGGCGGCGGCGGACCCCGACGCCGTGGTGCTGCTGTGCGCGGTGGAGTTGTGCAGTTTGCACTATCGGATGAGCTGGGAGAACGAGGCGATGGTCGGCAACGCCCTGTTCGCCGACGGTTCGGCGGCCGCGGTGGTGGTCGGCGCTAATCGGGTGGCCGATTTCCCGGAAGCGATCCCGATCATCGACAGCGCGTCGATTCGTATCCCGGACAGCGACGATCAAATGTCGTGGCGGATCGGTGATCACGGTTTTGACATGACCTTGACGGGACAGGTTCCCGTCAGCATCGAAGGGCATTTGCAGGCCTGGTTGAGCGACTGGTTGCGACCGCACGGATTGTCGCCGTCGGACATTGGCGATTGGATCGTTCACCCGGGCGGTCCGCGGATTCTGGACGCCACCGAGGCGGCATTGGGATTGAAGCCTTGTGATTTGCAGCGGAGTCGGGACGTGTTGTCGGAATTGGGCAACATGTCGTCGCCCACCGTCCTGTTCGTTCTGCAGCGTTCACTAAAAGCGGGGCGTAGCGGGCCCCGAGTGGTCTTGGCATTCGGACCGGGCCTGGTCGCCGAAGCGACGCTGCTGGGCTGAGTGAACTGCGGGGCGAACTGCGGGTCGAACGGGGAACTCGCATTTCGGCTTGTTCCCGCCGCCGATTTTGCTAGGCTTTTGGGTCCGCGCGGGTTCCGCGCCGCATCGCCAAAGAGCGAAAATACAATTTTTATCCGAGGCCGAACGATCGGCAAAAACCTGTGGAGAATGAACTAGGTGGGTACCAAGAAGACTGGGAAAGGACGAAGAAAGGTAGGCCGTAAAAAACGACGCATGCGCAGCAAGATCCGCCACCGCAAGAAGTGATCGACGCGGCGGCGGCGCCGTGGAAGCGACCAGAATTGGGCGCTCCGCGGAAGCCAGGTCCCGCCGGAGCCAGGTCCCGCCAAAGTCTGGGAGCTGGGCACCACCGACTGGCGACAATGGTCGTCTACGAATCGGCGGTTCGCGAATTCCCGCTGGTTGGTTACTGCGGGGGCCCAGCGTCGCCCTTGGCGTCGATCACACAGGTACGAAAACGGCCGCGGGCCCAACTGCGGTCGTTTTTTTATTGGGTCGATGGGTTCATTCCCGCGACTGGACCGTGTCCCTAGAATGCGTCGGCTTCCCCCAAGGCAATCGTCGTCGATTCGAAAACGTTCATTCGGTTAAAGCAAAACTCACATGGGCCTGTACGACCGCGACTACGGCCGGGACGATGAAACAACCCCCTGGGACCAGCAGCGGCGGACTCAGGTGCCCAAGAGCATGACGATCATTCTGGTCGTCGTGACGGTGGTGATTTTTTTCGCCGATATGCTGTCGATGCAGCAGGTCGCCCCCGGTGTTCGGGCCAGTCGATTCGTCGAGTGGTTCGGGTGCTGGAAAGACACTTTGATCAGCCCGTGGAAGTGGTACCAGTTCATCAGCTACGGGTTTTTGCACGACCAGAACAACATTTTTCACATCGCGTTCAACATGTTCGGCCTGTTCGTGTTCGGCCGACCGGTGGAAGATCGGCTGGGGCGGTGGGAGTTTCTGCGGTTTTATCTGGTTTCCATGTTGGCCGGTGGGATCGTGGGCTGTCTGACCTACTGGGTGATGGGCGTTCCCAACGGGGTGGTGATTGGTGCCAGCGGGTCCGTGATCGCGGTGACGATCTTGTTTGCTTGCTTTTATCCGCATGTGAACATCCTGCTGATGATGGTCTTTCCCGTCAAAGCCTGGATCGTGGCGGTCATCTTCGTGGTCAGCAACCTGTTGGGATCGCTGACCATGTTGAGCGGAAACGCGGCGGGGGGCGGGACCGCGTTCACCGTGCACGTAGCCGGTGCGGCGTTCGCCTTGCTGTACTTTTTCCAGGGCTGGAACTTGAAGTGGTTGGACTTCAGCGGTCGAGGGGATGAACTGAAGCGGTCGATGCGGCGGACCAAATTGAAGATTCACGATCCGGACGCCAAGTTGCGTCGTGAGGAAGACGATGTGGATCGGATTTTGGCCAAGATCCACGAATCCGGTGAGGGGAGTCTGACTCGTTCCGAACGGAAGACCTTGGAGCGACACAGTCGCCGCCAGCGAGAGAACCGCAATCGCGGAAATCGTCCCTGACCGCGGGAACGACGGCTGAACGTGACGCCGGCATTGCGCTACAATCCGTGCCCGGGACGCATGGTCCAAGCGATCCGTCCCATCCCAACAATCGCCTTGATTCAGGAGGATGACCGATGAGCCCACTCGCGGACCCCCAACGTCTTACCGTCCGTTTTCAACGCCGCCAACGGATATTCCAAGGTCGCCAACGGGTCTCAACAGGGACGCTGTCTGTGGCCGTGCTGTTGCTGCTGGCGGGGATGGGATCGGTGCGGGCGGCCGGACCGGAACAGCCGCTGGAAGTCGGTGCCAAGGCGCCCGATTTCGAATTGCCCGTTCAGGGTGAGGAGACCTACCTGCGTCTGTCCGACATGTTGGCCGATGGCCCTGTGGTGGTGATCTTTTTGCGGGGGTACCCCGGGTATCAGTGCGGCATCTGCAACCGTCAGGTGGGGTCGCTGATCAATCGGGCCGCAGCGTTGGGCAAGGCAACGGGGAATCAACCACGCCGCGTCGTGCTGATCTATCCGGGCGAGGAAGATCGTCTGGAACGTCACGCCGACCAGTTCCTCGGTTCGCGGCGGTTGCCGGAACCACTGGTGATGGTCCGCGATCCGGGGTTGCAGACGGTGACCGAATGGGGTTTGCGATGGGACGAGCCGCGAGAAACCGCCTATCCGGCAACTTACGTGATCGGGCCGGGACGCCGCGTCCAGTGGGCGAAAGTGAGCGAGTCGCATGCCGGGCGGTCGACTGTCGAAGAGGTGCTGCAGGCGATTCGACGTCGGTAAGCCAGCGTCGCATCACCACCGCCCGCGTCGACGTTGTTCCCCGAAGCGAAAAGCTTGCGACTTCGGCCGCCGGCGAATCACCGAATGAAGTTTTGCATTCCTCAGGAAATTTGCGGAGTCTTGGTAGCGTGACAGCACGGATTCATATTGTCGGCATCGGAGATGACGGACTGGAAGGATTGACCGGACATGCCAAGTCGTTGATCGCGTCGGCGGAGGTTCTGGTCGGAGCGGCGACGCTGCTGCAGCGAATTCCGGAAGATCATCCGGCGCAAAAGTTGGCCTGTGACGGCGGGCTGCAGGAGATCCAGGACTGTTTGCGCGACCTTCCCGATCGGCCGACGGTGATCTTGGCCGACGGTGATCCACTGTTCTATGGCATCGCAAGGTTCTTGACCGAAGTCATCGGCAAGGAACATGTCGAGATTGTTCCCCACGTCAGCAGCATGCAGTTGGCGTTCGCCCGGGTCAAAGAAAGTTGGGATGATGCCTACCTGACCAATCTGGCCGTTCAGCCGCTGGACCGCGTGGTGGAACAGATCCGTTCCGCCGAACGCGTCGGGTTGTTCACCACCGAAGCGATTCCGCCGGCGGCCGTTGCCGAAGCCCTGTTGGACCGTCGCATCGATTACTTTCACGCCTACGTCTGCGAGAATCTGGGCACCCCCAACGAGACCGTCACGCAGGGCGACCTGCAGTCGATCCGCGGCCAAACGTTTTCTCCGTTGAACGTGATGGTGCTGATCCGCCGGACCGGTGCCGCCGATTTGCCCAAGGGGCAGTGGCGTCGCCGTTTGTTTGGCAACCCCGACGAGGTGTTCCTTCAATCTCGGCCCAAACGTGGGCTGATGACGCCGTCGGAAGTGCGGTGCATCGCGCTGGCCGAATTGGAGTTGCAACCGGAAACGGTGATGTGGGATGTGGGGGCGGGAAGCGGAGCTCTGGCGATCGAGGCGGCGGGCATCGCCCACGCCGGAAAGGTATACGCCATTGAGATGGATGCCGAGGACTACAGTTTGATGCTGGAGAATGCCAGCCGATTCGAGGTGCCGTCGCTGGTGCCCGTCCATGGTCGGGCACCGGAGGCGTGGAAGGACTTGCCCAGTCCGTCGGCGGTATTTGTTGGCGGGACGGGACGGATCGTCCCCGCCCTGGTCGCGGCGGCCGCCGAGCGGATGGCGTCCGGTCGGATCGTGATCAACGTGTCCAGCCCCGACAACCTGGTTGCCGTGCAGGCGACCTTGGACCAGGCAGGGTTTCAGGTGGAGGTGCGAATGATCAACATCGCGCGCGGCCAGCACCAGATGGACCGGGTGCGATTCGAAGCCATGAACCCGACGTTCTTGATTGTCGGCGGCCGCTGAATCGGACGGTGCGACCGACTCGTCGGTAACCTTCACCCTCCTTTTCAATGAGGCTCGGGCGCAAGGATGGCCCGTCTACTCGCTGAAGCGGTGTTGCTGTCGCCGCTTCGCGGCTGGTGTTTTGGGCAGCCGTTTCCGTCGGCTGACGCCGACGGCAGGGGGCTTTCGCCGCTTCGCGGCTCGAGCGCTCGCAGAACTGCACGACTCGACGGACGGCGTCAGGACTCCAACCGTTTCAGCCGGGCTTCCAGATCATCGATCCGATCGGTGACCGCGTCCAGTCGAGCGATCAAGGCGTCGACGGCATTGCGGTTTTCCTGGGGTGCCTGAGCGGCCTGCTTTTCGACGCGCGCCTGCAGGTGTTGTCGTTCTTCAGGCGGGTACAGCGTGTGGGCGAAGGTTTGTCCCCGGCCGGGAGGAGACAGTGCTTCAACCAGGCCTTTGGCGATCAATGAGTCGATGACTTGCTTGGTCGCGTCCAGGTCATCGATGCTGTGCATGCGCGATGCCCGCGTCCGCAATTCGCCCAGGGTTTGGGGTCCTCGAAGCAGCAGTTCCGTGATGATCGCCGCCTGCGGGTTGTCCAGTTCCAGCCAGTCGTAAGCGGCATGACGGAACTTGGTCACCCGTCCGTTGCCCTGGATTTCTCGGGCGGCTCCCACGCCCCGCAGTTCGTCCAGGGCATTCAGGACGTCCGTTTCATCCAGTTTCATTTGCGGCGCGCGGTTCGACTTTTGGTTGCAACCGCTAATCAATGCCGACGCGGTCATCGGGTAGTTGTCCGGGGTCGTCTTGGCCTTTTCGACCAGCACGCCCAGAACGCGTCGGGCGTTAGCCGAAATGGGTTGGGGCTGTTGCTTGTCTTCGCCGCTGGGATCTGACATGAACGAATTCGCTGTGAGGAAGGGAAGCCGAAAGCCGTCTCGGCGTCGGGCTCTCATTCTAGCGAGCTTGCGATCGGTGTTCAGCCCACCCCGATTCCGTCGGGCGTGTTCCAGAAGCCGCCCCGCGAATGGTCGAACTTCAATTTGCCACCGCGGACCGATTCATCCATGCCCTGGTCCGCATCAAAGACTTTGCGTCCGGCGAGGTAGGTCGCGACGGGCCATCCACGAAGCGTGACGCCGTCCCACGGACTCCATTTCGATTTGGTCCACTGCTCGGCGTCATGAATCGTTTTCTCACGCTGCAAATCGACCAGGACCAGGTCGGCATCGTATCCGGTCTGGATCCGACCTTTGCCGACGATTCCCCACACCCGAGCGGGCGCGTCACACATCCAGGATGCGACTTGTTGCAGCGTGCAGCGGTCTTGGGTCACCTGATCCAGCATCAAAGCCAGGCTGTTCTCGACGGCAGGCAAACCGGACGGGCTGGCCGGATACGGCTGCGATTTCTCTTCCAGCGTGTGCGGGGCGTGGTCGGTCGCAATCACCTGGACCGTTCCATCGAGTAACGCGTCAAACAGTGCCGCGTTGTCCTCCGCCGTTTTGATCGACGGATTCATTTGGACCCGAGAACCCAGCCGCGGATAATCGTCGACATTGAAGAACAAGTGATGGGGGCAGACTTCCGCGGTCACCCAAGGACGGGCGTCGCGGATCAGCGGAAGTTCATCGGCCGTGGAAACGTGCAGGACGTGGAACCGATGTTGATGCCGCGTTGCCAGGTCGATGGCCCGCCGTGTGGAGATCACGGCTGCCTGTCGATCGCGAATCCGCGAATGGTCCGCGATGTCGGTGGTTCCCTGGAGTCGTTCCGCATTGGCACGCACGGTCGTTTCGTCTTCGCAGTGGGCACAGATCGGCAGCGTCGTTTCGGCGAAGATGCGCTCGAGCGCCGCCTGGACGTCCACCAACAGGTTCCCCGTGCTGCTGCCAATAAAGATCTTGATCCCGGGGACGTCGGTTGCGGCGGCCAATTCGGCGGCGTTGTCGGGTGTCGCACCGATATAAAAGCCGTAGTTCACCAGCGACTTTTGCGCGGCCAGACTTTCTTTGGCTCGAACACCCTCCAAAGTCACCGCGGGCGGTTTGGTGTTGGGCATCTCCAAGAATGAGGTGACGCCGCCGGCGGCGCAAGCCCGACTGGCCGCGGCCAAATCTTCTTTATGTTCCAGGCCGGGTTCGCGGAAATGGACTTGGTCGTCGATCACGCCGGGCATCAGGTGCAACCCGTCGCAGGCAACGGTTTCGTCCGCGTTGACGTGTCCGGCATCCGGATCCAGGATGCGACCGTCTTCGACAAGCACCGATGCGATGCGGATCTGGTCCGGAAAGACGACCGAGGCGTTTCGGAAGAGCGTGCGTGCCATGGCGTAGTGTGTCACACGGTAGCGTGGGGGAATGACCGGTGCCGACAAGTTAACGCCGATGTCGTGATGGGGCCAGGGTCCCCGGGGGCGGGGAGAACTGCCCGATCGCTCCCGATGTCCGTGAGCCGCGGAGACGTGCTGGCGGAGCCAGCGTGCAGTGCGTTCCCGGGCGGGAGCCCAGGAACGAGACGCTAGCGATACTTGGCGCGTTCTTTGGCGCTCACGCGAATATCGAATCGATCTTCGTAACGGCTGGTCTCGTTGACGAACGTGATCGAAGCGTCCTGGTTTTCCAACTGGAACTTGTCGATCGGCGGCGGAGTGATCGGCTGGATCGAGTAGAACTCGAACAACGAAATCAGTTGCCGAGTGGGCTTCGCCTCGGGAGCTCGCTGACGCTCCGCAATGGTCCTGGGATCGTCGATTTCCGATTCCTCGCTTGGATCTCCCCAGTGTTCGATCCGCACGGGAAGTCCTTTTCCAAAGTCGGAATCCGGTTCATTGTCCGCGGTGACGGCAACGTGCACGCGGGTCGGATACAGGGCGGGCCACTTGTCACCGCGAAGGTCCTGTTCAATGGTTTCGCGTCGTGAGGATTTGAGGTTTCCGACGATCACGTACAAGCGACGTCCATCAAGTTGGCTGAGTCCGAGGTGGAGGTCGTAGTCGCGGCGGATCGTATCCAGCATTTCGGTCAGCCCCCCGACCTTCATGCTGGGCTTGATGCGGTCTTGGCGGCGGAGGGTTCGCGCGCCTTCGTCCAGCCAGCCGACATCCACGCGCGTCAACGAAACTTCGTCACCGATTTCGGTCCGCGTCCAAGCCAGCCGTCCGTCACTGACCTGGTGCAACGTGTGTTTGCCTTCACCGTCCATCATTGTCATTTGCATCGCGAACCGACCGGTGCCGCCGCCGACCTGGGTGTACGTTCCCACGCCCACGATTTCACGTCCTGCCGCGCGGACGCGTTGCCGGACTTTTCCGTCGAAAGCCGGTCCGTTCGCCAACCGGTCGATCACCTGTTCGATCAGAGACAATGCCGGGAGTTCGTTGGCAGGATCGGACGGCTGCTGAAAGGCGGCTGGGGAGGTGAGATCCGTCGCCAATTCAGTGGCCAGGTCAGTCCGGGGCGGGATCGGCAGGTCGGACTGGGCCACCGCCGACGACCCACAGACGATCAGCAACCCGACGGCCAGCCAGGGCCGCGACAATGATCGCGTGAAACAATGTTTCACACCGTCGTGCAGGACGTTGGGGTTGTGCCGAACGATCTTCATGGTCGGGTTATGGCGATTTTTCCAAAGAATCGGGACGCGAAGTGCCGATGCTGATTCCACGTGGCCGGTCTATCGGTGTTGCGGAGCGGATCGTAGTTGCGATTCCCTCCGCACGTCCAGCCAGATCGCTGACACGAAAGACAGCTTTGAAACTTCAGCCCAGGCGGGATTGCCCCGCGAACCGCATTCGAGCGCGGTACTACCCAAGGAATGGGGGAAAAGATGAAACGATTCGTCACTCACTTGTCGCTGCTTGCGGCTGGTGCGATGGTCGCGACCGGATGCGTACCGACTCGCCACAATCTGCCGCCGGAACAGCACCTAATGGAACCCGGTCCCGGCGTGGGCGGTCCTGGCCCCGGCGTACTGGGGCCTCAACCGTATTACGGCGCAACTGGCACCGCTGGCGGACCGGTCGGTGGACTGGCCAAGGTGGAATCGCCGGCCGACGTGCCGTCGGAACTTGCCGAGGTCGGCAGCGAGATCAAACAAGTCGGCTACGTCGAAGGGTTTGACGGGGACGCGGCGTGCAGTTGTGGAAGCGGCTGCAACGACGGCTCCTGCAGCACCAGCGGTGGCCGCACCGCGGGTTGCTTCGGCGGCGGTCCCGGAATCCCGATTCCGCCCGGTGGTGGAGTCCTGGGGGCCGGTGGCGGTGGCGCAGGCGGCATGATGGCGCCCGTCCCGCAAGCCGTTCAGGTGACGTTCGCGCGTCCCGAAGGCATGCAGGTTCGTTACGACCAGGCCGGAGGCGGGTACTTTGATAGCGACCCGCTGATCGTGCCGGCGCGGCAGAACTTTCCCCAAGGCGGGCTGTATCGTGTCAAATTGACGAACATTCCCGACCGCCAGGGATTGGAACTGTACCCGACGATCGAATTGGCGTTTGCCAATCCGCGCACCGGGGCCTACCTGGCACACAATTCCATTCCGATTCAATTCGACGACGAAGACTTTGACCAGGTGGTCACCGGTAACTTTGTCACCAAGGTTTTGTACCTGCCCGATCCCGATTTTCAGGGGCCCGCCCTGGCCGGGATCGACACGCTGGTCAGCACCCGTTTGGATCCGGGCATCGACCCGATTGTTGAAGCCGACCGTCGCGGATCGATCTTGGCGATCATTCGGTTGGGTGACAAAGACATCGAGATGCCCGGTTCGGGATTCGATGGCGTCGGTGCGATCGCTCCGCCGATCGCCGGCTTGCCCACTCCGTTCGCCATGGCCTCGACCGAAGGCTGCGGACCGGCCGGAGCCGGTAATTACGGTGGCAACTGCTCACCGCTTCCGCCCCAGTTGCCCGGCATGGTCGCCGGCGTGACGGCACCGCAGTACGGCATGCCGATGAGCGGCACGCCAATCGGATTGCCCGGACCGCCGCACATTCCGTTGGGAACTCCCGCGGGCTTGAAGAAGCACGTGATGAAGAATCACACGCCGATGCACATCCCGCAGCCGGTCGAGAAACTCAAGATGTCGGTGCGACACCAGCCCGGATACAGCTATCCGAATCCGGTCAGCCGCGTCCACATCACCGAGCAGAACATCCATCCCGGTGTGCCGCTTGGACGAGGACTCTACCAGCACCAGAGTCAGTCGGTTGATCCCAACTGTCAGCCGTAGCAACGGCGGACCAACTCTTGGGCTGAAGAGTTGAAAGTTGAGGAAAGCGAGCGGCGTCGGCATCCGTCAACACGGATGTCCGACGCCTGCTGCGTCACCTGCCAGACGTTGTCCCTGACACACGTCATGTTTGAATTCGCAGACCGGATGAACGCAACCATGCGAAGCAGAATTGGGAACTCGAACGCCACCGAACTGGCCTTGGCCGGTGATTCCGTCCGCATCGGCGGCGGTTTGATGCTCTGGTGGTGGTGCTCCTTGGCCCTGGTCACCGTCATGATCGCCAGTCAGGCCGGCGCCGTCGAACCGGGGCGACCGCTGCCGCAGCGTTCCGGACATCCGCTGTATCACCGATCGCTTCCCCCGGGGGCGATTTGGCAAAGTCCCCACGCCTCCGCCGCGGCGCCCCAAAGCACGTTTCAGCCGGTGGCCTTTTCCGGACCGGGGTCGACGACCTTTGCGATGCCGGAGTTCGGCGTCTTCGGTCAGTCGGAACCGCGTTTGATGGCGGGTTTGATGGTCGGAGCGGTGTATCGCTTTCAGGTCACGAACATTCCCGGTGCGGCGGGAGCGGAACTGTTCCCCACGGTTGAACTGATCGGACGCACGTACCCGCCGCCGGGGTTGGAGACGCTGTATCCGATCCCGATCAATTTCAGCGCATCCGATTTGGCTGAAGCGTTGGACGGCAACCTCGTGACTCGGGTGATCTATCTGGAGGATCCTCAGACCGCGACGCCGCTGGCGCAAGAAGTCACCGATTCTCGACCGATCGACATCCCGGCAGACCAGGACGCCCTGGCGACCGCCGACTCCTACGGTCGGCCGATCGCCATCGTGCGGATTGGTTCGGTGTCGCCACCGCGAAGTCCGGAATTGGCTCCGCAGTTCTTTTTTGGGCATCCGACTTGGGCGCCCATTTTCCAGCCCGAAACGCCCTGAGCCGCCAAGCCTGAGCCGCCAAGCCTGAGCCGCCACGCCTGAGCAGCCACGCCTGAGCAGCCGAGCCCGCCAACCGGAACGCCCGTCAGATTCTCTCATGGACAAGTCATCGCTCATGTTCAAACGCTTTGCCCTCGCGATCGGCGCCTCGGGAGTCTTGGTCGTTGCCGGTTGTCAATCGGCGACACCGTGGGCCCGACCGACCGCCGTGTCGCCCGCAGCCCAACCAGCGTCCACCTCGCCGTCTCCAAACGCCGCGACAAGGACGCACGCTGGCATTACCGATCCGGCACCGACACAACGTCAAGCGATGACCGTCGACGTCCCGGTGACGCAGCCCTCGGTCACAACCGCTTCGGGCCAGACCTCCGTGGCAGTCCGCACGGCGTTCGATTCCAATTCCGCTCCGCCATCCGATACCGTCCAACAGGTTCGCTTCACCGACCGTGGTTTACTTTCCTGTGGCGCCGGCTGCGGCGGTTGCCGCGCCTGTCAATCCGGAGCGAATGCGTGCCAGCCCAGTGTCGGAACCGTCCCGTTGCCCGAACGACAGATGCTGGATCCTCAAGAGTTCATTTGCAATGGTGGTGACGTGCCGCCGGAAGCCCGGGTGCTCCGGGACGATCAACTGGCCGGCGTGGAACCGCAAGACGCGGTGGTGCAGTACACGACCCAGGCCGGTGACATTCATGTCCAACCCAGCTCGCGAGTCTGTCTGTACTCGCCGCGTTTCGGATCCGTCCGGCAAGTCAGTTCGGCCGTTGCCGGCGAAAAGGCGATCGGATTGTCGGGCGCCTCGCAACCTGTTGGACCCACCGGAATCAACCTGAATCTGCCGAGCTTGGCGGTGAACGACATCGACGAACTTGGTCGTGCCGACGTCGCGATGCGAGTCGATGCGATGCGTGACCGCAATCGCGGTGTTCCGGTCGACGGTATCGTGCAACTGGAAGTCGCCGAGGACGTGCTGCAGATTCTGGCCACTTTGGATTTCACCGCGCTGAACCGACTGGACGAATCGCAGATCGCCATCCTGGAACAGGGAGCCGTCGCCGCCCAAGTCTGGACCATCCGCGACGCCGTGGAAGTGATGATCGAAAGCTTGCAGCCGCCCGTCCTGATTCGGGACACCAAGGTCGAAGCACTGGTCAAATACGATTTCCCGGACGCCGGGCGATTGGAGGTGATCAAGGTCGCCGACAAGTCGCACGCGCAACTGGGCGAAGAAGTCACCTTCGCGATTCACGTCCGCAACGTCGGCGATTCGGAAGTCACCTCCGTGGAATTGGCTGACAGCCTGATCCCAAGGCTGGAGTACGTCGAGGGATCGCAATCCTGCGATCGTGACGCAGAATTCTCGACGACGATCAATCAGGCCGGTTCGCTGTGGCTGAATTGGAAACTGACCGAGCCGTTGCCGGTGGGTGAGACCGCGTTGATCGAGTTCAAATGCCGGGTTCGCTAGATCCGCCGTCAGGCACAGCCTGACCTACCGCAGCTGAATCAGTGACATGCAGCGGTGCCACTATCTTGGGCAGCCTGCCCGAGGCGGTTGCATGAGCGACCCAGGCGGGGCTCCAGCCAGTCCTCGCTGCCGCATGTTTTTGCCGTGTTTTTTGCTGTTTCTGGGACGGCGCTCCGGTCCAGTGGTGGCGGTACAGTTTGTGCAGCGTTTTTTGGCGGCGGCGTACCCCGATGCCGCCGGCCCGCACGCGGAAGGTGCTGGCCTCCACTTCGCCGGATCCAAATGATGGGAAACGTCACACCGATGCTCCGCTCGCACCTGAAAAACCAAGCCAACGAATCGATCGACACGCATCAGAAAGCATTGGGGGTCAATTTGGATCCTCGCCGATACGGCACCTTCGCCGAAATCGGTGCCGGGCAGGAGGTCGTTCGATGGTTCTTTCGGGTCGGAGGCGGTGCGGGAACGATCGCCAAGAGTATCTCGGCCTACGACATGAAGGTCAGCGACGCCATCTACGGGCGCGCTTCACGCTACGTGTGTCGGGAACGGCTGCAGGCCATGCTCGATTACGAGCACACGCTGAATCTGGATCGACTCCGCGAAGTTCGCGGGGACACCACGGCCTTCTTCACGTTTGCCGACACCGTGTCGGCCCGCAATTACAAAGGCACCAATGAATGTCACGGATGGATGGGGATCAAGTTCCAGGCCCACCCCCGTGATGACGACAGCCAGATCATCATTCACGTCCGGATGCTTGATGGCGAAGCGGCCTTGCAACAAGAGGCACTCGGGATCGTCGGCGTGAATCTGATTCACGGCGCCTTCGCGCTGCATCACGAACCGGAGTTGTTGGTCGATTCGCTTTTGGACGGGCTGAATACATCGCGAATCGAGATCGACATGATCGAGTTCTCGGGCATCGCGTTTCGCCACGTCGATAACCGATTGATGAGCCTGAAACTGGTGGAACTGGGGCTCAGCGGCGCCGCCATGTTTGCGTCCAACGGCGAAGTGCTGCAGCCATCGGAGATCTTTTACCGCAAAGCGATTCTGGTGGAACGAGGAAGCTTTCGGCCGGTTTGCAACGTCAATCTGGACATGCTCCGCTGCGCTCACGAAAAGTTTTCACAGCTTCCGTCGGTTGCGGGGAAGGAGATTGTTCAGGTGATGGAGATCACGATGAATAATCTGAAATCCGAAGGGCAGATCGACCTCTTGGATTTTCTGGCTCGCGCCGATGTGATGGCGACCTGCGGGATGCCGGTGTTGATCTCTGACTACTCACGCTACTTTCGTCTCGCCGCCTACCTGTCGCGGTACACCAAGGAGACCATCGCGATCACGATGGGGGCGGGCAGTTTGATGGAGTTGTTTGACGAGAAGTACTACACGACGCTGGAAGGCGGGATCCTGGAATCGTTCGGCAGGCTGTTTAAGAACGACCTGAAGATCTACGTCTACCCGTTGCAAAACCAGGAGACGGGCGAGCTGATGACCAGCGACAGCCTGGAAATCAAACCGGAATTGCGGCAACTGTACGGGTACCTGCAGGATCGCGGGGGCATCAATCACCTGGATAATTTCGATCCGGAATGTTTGAAGGTTTTCTCTCGCGAGGTGTTGGCGAAGATCAAGTCGGGAGATTCCCATTGGGAATCGATGGTTCCCGATTCCGTTGCCGAAGTCATCAAACGAAAGAACTACTTTGACTACCGCTCCGACGTTTCATCGCAGGCCGGGTGAAGTGTGGTAGCCACGCTCGCCAGAGCGTGGAAAACGCAGCGCCGCCACCGTCTGGCGACGGTAGCTACCCCGTGAGGTAGCCACGCTCGCCAGAGCGTGGAAAACGCCACGTCGAGGTAGCCACGTTCGCCAGAGCGTGGGAAACACTATGTTGGCGGCTTGTCCGACAAGGTTTCTTCGATCGCCTGGCGGAGGTTGTCACCCAATTTGGGCCCTCCTCCGACAAACAGGCGGACGATCTTTCCGGTGCGATCAATGACGACGGTTTGTGGGATCGCATTGGCCTGGTAGCGGGCGGCGGCGACTCCGTCGATATCCAGCGCCACGTCGGGCGAAATGTTCAGACGCTCGAGTGTCTTGCGAATCGGTTCCGCGGTTTCTTGCAGGTTGACCGCGACCAAACGCACTTCGTCGGAATCGAACTCACCAACCGTTTCTTCGATGACGGGCATTGCCTGCAAACAGGGGCCGCACCAGGTGGCCCAGAAATCCAGCACCAGAACCTTGCCCTGCTGCTCGGAAACGCGGAACCGTCCGCCGTCAAGAAGATCCAGCGTGAAGTCTTCCGCCTGGGTACCGACCAGGGCCGATCCGGTTCCGTTGTCACCGCCCTCGCCGTCCTCCGCCAACATCGGCTCGGGCGCATCGAGCAGTTTCCAGTCACTGTAGGCCGGCGGGTCCGCGGTCTTGCTGGGGGCGTCGCCGAACATCAACTCGTCAACGTCCGCCAAGGTGATCTTGGCTTCGCCCAGCAGCGGATGGTGCCCGATCAGCACGCCGTCAGACAGTTTTTCGGCGACCAGGGACATTCGATTCCCGCCTCGTAACACCGCGCGGACTTCCAGCCCCTCCCCGGCGGCTTCGGGTTCTTTAGAAGCATCGTCGTCCGCAAGATTCTGCGGGGCTTCGTCAACCTCTGTTTCCTTGGGATCCGTTTCCTCCGCGTCGTCGTCGGATTCCGGAGCCTTTTCCCACAGCCAGATGATCTTGGAGACCACCGAACGGGGAATCTCGATCGTTTCCAATCGTGTCTGGACTTCCAGGGTTTCGTCGGACAGTCGGATCAATCGGCAACGAAGCAGGTCGCCATTGGTGGCAACGATCAAGTGGGTGGGAGGGTTCTTTTTGCGAATTCGCGGGACCGTCAATAGCCGTTCCCGATCGACGGGATCGACTTGCGGATCGGAACCGACGGCCAATTGAACGACACGAACCTTCTCGGTGGGCAAGGTGGTCTGAGTCGTTGATTCGGATTCAAACGTCACCACGTTTTCATCGATGGATTGGACTTTTGCCGGAATGACCTCACCGGTCCGTAGGTGCACCGACCGGGGCGTGGGAGCAGCGACCCGGTTCTCCGGTTGGTTGCTGAATGCGTTGACGATCACGTTCATCAGTCCGCCACGCCGCTGGCGGGCCTGGCGAGCACGCTTCTCTGCGGCTTCACGTTGCAGACGCTGCTGTCGCATGGCCGGCGTCTCCGGCGGCGGCGGGTCGCGATAAACCAGACGACCGCTGAACGACGGCAGGAACGCGGCGGCGGCGGTCGCGTCACGGGGTTCGAACCGAATCGGCCCGCTGTCCGATGCCGGATCGGTGTCGATCAGCCGACCGTAGAACTGTCCGTTGTCGGTTTCCAAGCGTGGTAGCCCCGAACTTGGCTTGGAGTCGTTCTGACGCGCCGCTCCCGTGATCGACACGCTGCGGAGATCGGCCACCGGGATCGACAAGCGATTCTGCAGCGAAGTCGGTTCCAGGGTGACCTGATCCTTGCCGGTCTGAATGAGCACTCCCGTCAACCGGTGGCCGCCGTGCGTCGCGATTTGAACTTCGGGTCCTTTTTCGGTGGGCTTCTCGTCGGAGGGCTTTTCGTCGGTGGGCTTTTCGTCGGCAGATCCCTGTGGCGGGTCGGTATCGTCCGCGTCGGAAGATTCACCGGTCTCCGTTGATGACAAGTTGACCGAAATCAATTGATCGGCGGCGATGGACGATTCCTGCTGCTGGGAATCTTTCAGCGTCCATTGATCACCGTCGATTCCGGTCCACGTCCCTTGTCGAGTCGAGCCGTCGGTCAAATAAAAGACGTCGATTCCGGCCGATGGCTCTGCATCGGCTGGGGCGGCCAACTCCAGGACTCTGAGAAAGTCCAGGCTGGTATTCCCCTTGATGTTGGTCAGGCGAATCGATGGATGCACGGGGCAGGGAGCGGTTGTTTGCAATTGGATCACTCCGAGCTCCTCGCCCTGAAACGACGAGACAACCATTCGGCTGGATTTCTGGTCCAGGTCGATGGTCAATTTCGCCTGACCGTTCCAATGGGAGGTCGGCCCCAGCGAGGCGACATCGGCCATGTCTTCCCACTCTCGCACCAGCACCAATTGGTCCTGCCAAACTTCGATGCGAAACGCGTTCTCGTAAGAGGACTTGGAATTGCCGCGATCAACGCCAATCGCCAGCACGAAGTTGGGATCGTCGGCCCAGGAGAGTTCCAATTCGATTCGCGCGTGCGCGGGCAATCCGATCTGCCGAAACAATGCGGCACCTTCTTGATCGGTCGTCAGCCGACCGCCACGCATTTGCCAGCGTCCTTCAAGTTGTTGCCAAACCTGCTCCGAATCGTTCTCTCCCCAGTCACCGATTTCTCCTGGGCCGGTAAAAACAACGGCTTTCCCGTCGTCCCAGTTCGAGATCCGGCGAATCGTCTTGCGGGCGATGGACCGTTTGCCAAAGGCCGGGGTGTCCAGCGTCACGGTGGAGGAATCAACATCCACGATCGACCCGAAGAGTCGGTCTCCCTGTGCCAGTTCGACCAGAAAGGCTCCACGAGCCGGTGGGTCAGATTCATCGGTGGGAAAAGCAAAGTCGTACACCTTTGCCAGATCGAACCGAAAGGGTTCAGCGAATTGGGGGTGTTGCCAAGCAACCGACAAATCTGGTTCGTCGACCGACGCGGAAAGCTTTCCCGCAATCTGGTCTCCGTTGACGGTCCGCAACAGGCCCACCGGGGCGTCGGCGGACGACCGATCATCGGCCGGCGCCGGTGCGACAAGCGAGAGTACCGCCAGGCACGCGAAGCCGAGTCGTCCGGCGGTTGCGATTGATTGGAGACGACGCATCAATCTCATGGTCACCGCTCGTAAATCGGCAGAAAACGAAAATTCAAGGCCATCGCCAGCAATGACAGCGACGTGTCGGCCGGTTTGCCGAACTGACCCGAGAAGCTGCCATCATCTTGCTGGTCCGCTTTCAATTCAGTGATCAGCTGGCGGTTCCACTTTTCCCACGCTTCGACATCCCCCTGGAACAATGCCTGCGCCTGGTAGTACTGCGCGTAGCGCTGATAGGCTCCGGCGGGTTGTTCCAAACGCGTGGTCAGGGAACTGAGTGTGGCTTTGAACTCGGGCATGTCCTTTCGCCGGGCCACGGCGTAGACCAGCGTGCCGATCGAAATCCGCGCGACCGAATCATCGAATCCGCCCACGCCCGAATAGGCCACCTGGCCTGAGGGACTAGTCATCGACTTGAAGTACGCGACCCCACGATCGATCGCTTCGTCGGGGACTTCGATGCCGGCGTTCCGCGCGGCCAGCAAGCCCACCATCACGGCGCCGCTGACGGAGGTGTCGGCGTCGGTGGCGTCCGGTCCGTATCGCCAGCCGCCGAAGCGGTTCTTTTTCTGGGAGGTCACCGCGCCGCGGACGGCCAGTTCCAAGGACCTGCCCAGCGAACGCTGTGCGTTGGCGTCCGCCGACGTCCACAGTGACGCTTCATGCACGGATCCATAGGCTTCCGCCAAAGCGAGCATTGCGAACCCGTGGTTGTACATGCTGGTATGGCCGGTCTGTCCGCCCAGGATTCCGGTGTTGGGGTCTTGGCTTTGAACGATGTTGCGCAATCCGCGTCGCACGTTGCCGCTGTAGATCCCAAAATTCGGGTCTTCGCCGGATGCCAGAAATGCCATCACCGCCATCCCCGTGACACCGGGGCCGGCGTAGCTTCCGCCTGACCAGTCGCCGCCTTCGGTTTGGGAGGAGGCGAGATACTTGAGTCCTTTCTCATACAGTTCCCGAACGTCGCGGGGGACCACGTCGCCCATCTGCGCGGTCGGGTATTGTGCCTGAGCTGCAGAGAACGGAAGACACGCCAGCAGTCCCAGTGTGCAAAGACGCTGGATCATGAAAGCCCGGGTCCTGCTTCGACTTTGGTCACTCATCTTCCAACACCCCCTGTCGAACCAGGGTGGCTCGCATGTTCTTGCCCTGTTGCAGCACTGTTTCGAACGCTTTTAGCTGCGGCGCATCAAGAAGCTTCTCGTAACGTTCCGCTGGCATCTCGGTCAACCGATACATGACCGCGTACATGGCGTAGGGGCTGCTGGGATCCTTCAACTCGATGGTCCCGTCGAGCAGATCTTGCAACTGTTGACGCTGCGCGGCGGTCAAAGCCAGTTGTCTGCCCATCATGGCGACAAAGTTGGCGATTGCGATTTGGGTCCGGCGGGCATTCAGTTGGGCTTCGCGTTTGCGAAGCTCGTCTGCCTGAGCCTTGTTGATCGTGCCCCGAGCGACCTTCTTCAACAGTGATTCGTCGCTAAAGAGTCCTTGATTCAATCGTTTCTGCAGCGGCAGCGCTAACTGGTACGCTTCGTTCAAATTGTTCTGGTTCAAGTTGTCGGCCAGATCCAGAAAATCACGTCGGGCCTGTTGGACGTCGTCCATGAACCGCTTGATGTCGCCCTGTCCCGCCAACCGCATCTTTGCCCGTTGCTGTTCGGTCAGCGAGGTGGAGAGTTCCAGCCGCTCGATCTCCATGTACATGCGAGATTCAAGCATGTCTTCCGGTTTCTGATTGCCGTTGAGCCCCTGGAAGATCCAGCGGTCGAACTGGTCCATCCCGATTTGCAGGTTTTGGGCTTGCGCGGGAATCGCCATCCAGACGACGCACCAGGCGATTGTCAGCAGGCTGCGGCGACTCATTTCAACCACTCCTCTTGCAGTTGTTGCTCGCTGGTGCCGACGCTGGCGGACATTTGGACCTGGTTGAAAGACTTCCAGACCTTCTGTTGTTTGGGAGTCAGAACCTTGGCGATGGGACCTCCGGGGACCGTGGGAGCGTATTGCGGATTGTGAGCGTAGTTCTGCACCCACAGCAGATCGACGTTGGTCCAGGAATCCATCAGTTGCTTGAACAGCTCGGTCCGCTGTTTCTCGGTCAGCATGACGCGCCGGTCGATCAGGTCGATGACGATCTGGATTGCGACACCGCGTTCAAACTCTTCGCGTGCTTGATACTCTGCCTGGTAACGTTCGTACTGTTCCTTGCTGACGACCGGCTTCAAGTATTCCGCCGCGTCGCGACGGACCCGCAAGATCGGGTTTTGACTCAGCCGCTCGTTGCCGGGACCGAACACATGGATCTGTCCGGCGACAAAGAACTGCTGATTGGGATCTTGCACCAGATCCCCCATTTGATCGAACGCCTTCCCCGCGGCATCGATGATTTTCTCCATCTGCTTGTCGGTGGGGTCACAGACACGGTGGATGAAGGAAAGTTCGATGTTGATGAAAGACTTCAGGAACTCCGGGACGACCTTTTTCTGAGCGGCTTGCGGGGCGACGAGCGCCTGGAATTGGACAACTTCCTGCACCTGGACCTGCTGCGCCAGAGCGGTCGCGGGCCCGCAAAGCAACAGCAAGATTGCGACGAAGGAAATCCGGGAAAGCGCCGATGTGGCGGGGTTCATCACGAACCTCCCAAGCGACTGAAGTACTGATCGAGTCCGCGGCGGAATTCCTCCGGCAACACGGCGCCGGTCTCGCCGGTCGTCTGAGTCACACCTCGGTCCTCCCGAACCTCCTTCTCATTGCGTCCCTTGCCGATCAACGCGAGGGCCGAATCGACGGTGTTTCCGCCACCGCCACCGCCAGGCGAAGCCCCGCCTCCTCCGCCGCCCTTGGGGTTGATCCGCTTGGACCGCAGCAGCAGTTCGATGGCTTCGGTTTCCGCCGCGATGGCGGGACTGCCGGTCTCCGGACGTTTCAGAATATCCGTCGCGTCGTTCATCACGCCGTTGACCTCCGCCAGCATCGCCAGCTCTTTGGCGAAATGCTTGTTGGCATCAGGAAGCTCGCCGATGCGGTCAATCACGTTGGCCACCCGGTCCCGAATCTCGCCTTGGGTTTGCGACAATTTGGTGGCCTGATCGGCGTGCTCAGTTTCCTCCACCGCCTCTTTGGCCTGGTCGGCGACACGGGTTTCGTCGCGAAGGTTGACTTCGGCTTCCAGAATCTGCAGCACCTCGAGCACGATGGACGGAGGCAAGCTTTCGGGCGATTTGCCTCCGGGGCAACTTCCGCTGCACGCGGGATCAACCAGGTTTTCCGCCCAGCGGTCCAGCGTGTCGGCCCAGAACTCGCACTGCGCGACCGACATCCCCTGTTGTTTCATGATTTCGTCGGACAACTGCCGCAGGCTGCCCACGACATCGGTTTCCTTCATTTCATCCAGTGTCGACTTGAACCGCATGAATCGCCGCCGCTCAAAGTAAGCCGACATGTCGTCCATGATGTACGACACCGTCAGGACACTGGACTGTTCCTGCCCCTGCAGGTCGCGCAAATCTTCTCGGACCTTGATGGGAACGCTGTTGGTCCGGACGCCGAAGGCGGGTTGCAACTGATCGGTCAGCTGCCCGGCGATCTTGTTCTGCTGGCGCGATTCCGCTTTCAGCCGTTTGACCAGCGTGCTGCCTTCCAGATTGGCCAGGACGGCATTGAGTTCGTCGGCCAGTTTGTCGAATTCGGCCAGCAAGCCCTCTTGTTCTTCGACGGCTTCTTGCACGCTTTCCTGTTGCGTCTCCGGGGGTGCGTCCGGCTTGGGCTGGTTTTTCCCCATGACTGTGGTGACCGGCAGCCGCAGGGAGGGGCTGCTGGGCTTTTTCGGCGGACCGGGCGTGCCCGGTTCGTCGTCCGGCGAATTCGCCGAGGATTCCATGTCGACCAGCGTGGGGGCCGAGCGGAGCTTGGGGGTTTCGCCCTCGAAGGGCTCATTGGGTGTTCCCGGACCGCCGGCGCGGGCATTGCCCGCTTTCGGGCCTCCGGGCGATTTGACACTCTGCGGCTTGGCGTCGTTGCTGGCCAGTTGGGCCGGTTGGTCGGCCGCCTGATCCAGCAAGTCCGCGACCGAGGGCATCCGGTTCTCGGACAGGTCTTGCAGGACCTGCAACATTTCGGCCCAGCGTTCCAGGTGTCCGACACCGATCTCCGGGTTCTTGGACGCCGTGGCGACCAGTTCGTCACCGAGCTGACCAAGCCGTGCCAGTCGGCGCCCGTTGGATTTTTCCGCAGCCGCCTGGCGTTCGATCGCCCGGCGATTGTCGGTCAGGTTCAACTCTTCCGGTGGCAGATCACGCAGCTCTTTGTTCTTTTCGTACAGTTGTCGTTCGCGATCCCGCACGTCGAGCGCCCGGCGGTGCCACTTGCTCAGTTCTTCGGTCATCCAGATGGCGTGCTGGGTGGGGTTCAAGACGTACAGGATGTGCGGCGGGGAGTACACGCGTTCGCGATCTGGCAGGTAGTCCTCCGCCCACACGAACACCTCCACCGGCTGCGGCTCGATGCCCAGCGATTTGGCGGAGAAAGTGGCGAGCGCTTCCAGGTCTCTGGCCTTGGGATCGCCGGCTGCCAGGGGACGCTCCCCTTCGGCTCGGTTTTTTTGCATCCGACGATCGAGCCCGCGCCACATCAATCCGACGCGTCGCACACCAAAATCGTCGCTGGCGCGGACATTGAACTTCAGCGTTTCCGAATCCAGGACCACCGCCTGGCGAGGCAGTCCGTCGCAAATCAACGTCGGCGCTTCATCGTCGACGGCATTAACGGTCAGGTCGAATGGTTTCTGGCCGGTCAATCCGAACCGATCCTGCCATTGGAATTGTAAGGCGCCGACCTGGTCCACTTTGACCGGTCGGCTGATGAATCGGTCGCCATCCGGCTTGCGTGTTTCGGTGTTGATTTCACCGCGAGCCAACTCGCGATTGGCGATGGCCGTGAAGACGGCTTCGCTGCCCTTGACCGCCGTGATGCTTCCACCGCGGGAATCCAACTGTTGTGCTTCCGGATGTTGGAGGTACTCCGGCAACCGCACGTCCGCGAGTACCGAAGACAACTCCGGACGCAGCGTCGGATTGAGTTGTCCGGCTTGAATCACATCGCCGACCCGCAATTCGATCGGCTGTTGATTCAATTGCGGAGGCAAGTTGAACACGTAGCCTCCGTCACGGAGCTTGGCGGAAACCACCTTGCCCCCACCCAACGTCAATTTCGCGTCGGCGGGCTGCCAGCGTGAGGCATCGCTTAACTTGACCGCCAATTGCGCCGGTTCGCCGTGCGGAACCACTACTTCCGGCGGTAGCGTTTCGATTCGGGTGAAGGTGTACCGCGGTGTGTCTCGCCAGGGCGCCAGCAAGCGGGCCGTGGCGTTGGCCGAGGCGGCCGGGTACATCGCCGCTAGAGCGAGGGCGGTCAGCACCAGGATGGCCGCCGCGATCGACCACCCGCGGTAGGCCGATGCCGGTGCTGCGCGAGTGAAATCTTCATGGCGGGAGTCCTCGGCGACTTGCTTCATCGCCGCCTGGCAGAGAGCCGGAGAACGCGCCTGCTCCGAATCGCTTCGCGTCAGTTCGATGACGCCCAGCAAACGATCGCCGACCGAGGGCAAGCCTTTGCTCAGCAAACGTGCCAACGGTTCCAGGGCCCGGTGCCGCCAGACCCAACGGTAGGCGAACCAGGGAATCATGGCGATCAATCCCGCGGCGCCCAACAGCAACGCCCACCGCATCGCCGTCGGGGTGCCGACCAGTCGATCCCAAAAGTAAACGATCAGGAAGGCGGCCGCCGCCCCGGCCAAAGCCATGGCGATCGGTTCGAGCAATTTGATTGTCCACACGCGCCGCCGATACGCGAGCAGCTGTTGCTCCAGCGAGTCGGGGATTCGCAACGCTTCGTGGGGTGTGTCGATTTTGGTTCGTGACTCGATTGTCTGGCTCATATCAATCCCGATCCTTTTCGTCCGATCCAAAACAGGGCGAGCAGCCCGATGAACAAACTTGCCATCAACGGATGACTCCACAAAGAGATCCGTCGTACTGCCGGAGGTGGGTCCGGCATCGCCGCGAGCCAGCCGATCACATCGTCGACTCGGTCCAGTGACAACACTTGGCCGCGCGTGACGCGCGCGATTTCCTCCATGACGTCCGGACGTGCCGGCTTGCCGATCTGTTCCAGCGCGACTCCCTGCACGTAGATCCCGGTCTCCAGGGAGTCGCCGGTTTCTTTGCAAAACAGGGTCAGGTGGTGGTCGCCCGGTTCCTGCGGGGTGAACCGCCCGGAAAACGCGCCCCAGGCCTGGCCGGTGGATTCAAACTGAATCGTCTCCACCCGTCCCGACGGAGAAACGATTCGCAAGTTGACGTTGCCGTCACTCAACGGCTCGCCGCTGGCTTCCATGACGTTGGCGTTGACCGTAATCGTCTGGCGAACTTGGGGGCGCTCGGGCGAGTAATACAATCGCATCGACTCGCCTTGGGCCATGTTCCGCCGGTACGCCATCCACCGAACGACCTGGCCCCAGAACCGATAATGATAAAGGTCTTCGACCCCTTTTCGCCAGCGCCAAGCTCCGTCGGTGCCCATGAACAGCACTTTTCCGGCACCAAACGTCCGTGTGACCAGCAGCGGCAGCCGTCCGAATCGGTTGCTGACCTCCTGGTGCACGGACAAAGTTTCCGTCCCCGGTTTGGCCGACAAGACCGGGGCGTGCCACTGGAATCCGGGCAGGTTGCTCCACACTTCCAAGTTTTCGTCAGCGGTGTCAGCCAGTTTGGTCAGCAGGCTGCGGCGTCCCAATTCGGTCAGTTCGAAGTGCTGCGGTGTTCGCGACCCCCAGCCTTGCGGTTGGGAGTCGTCCAAATTGACCGGCATCAGGTCACCCAAGTCCGTCTCAAGCAGACTGAATTGCCGCCCTTCCCATCCCGGCAGGAACACCAGGCCGCTGGCCTGCTGGCCGACCAATCCTTTAAGCCATTCACATTGCTCAAGGGTCAATTGGTCTTCACCGACCCCGACGTCCCCCAGGAAAACCACATCGTAGCGCGCCAGTTCTTCCTTGGTTTGCGGGAACTCTTTGATGTAATCCGCGTTACCGCCTCCGCGCTTGTCCAATCCGGGATGAAACAGCAGGCAGGAGATCTCGACACCTGGGTCTCGCGACAGGGCGTTCCGCAAATAACGGTATTCCCAACGCGGTACCGATTCGATGACCAGCACCCGCAGCTTTTCTTCGCGAATGGAAATCGGTGCGGCCAATTCGTTGTTGTCCTTGCGAATCTCGCTGGGATGCGGCGGAAGACTGAGCGTCAGCGTGACGTC
This sequence comes from Roseiconus nitratireducens, assembly GCF_008629675.1. GTDB lineage: Bacteria > Planctomycetota > Planctomycetia > Pirellulales > Pirellulaceae > Stieleria > Stieleria nitratireducens. Next base: position 42,861 of record NZ_VWOX01000013.1, read on the forward strand.
GCCCAGATCATTGGGCTGCCAGTCGATCGACTCGTTGGTGCGTCCCATCGCGGCCACGCGAATTTGCTTGGTGATTTCTTCGCCGCCAGACGTTTTCATGGTCACCGTGGCCACGTGGTCTCGCGGCAATGAACTTTCCAGCGTCAGCGGAATTCGGACGCGTTTGTCGGCAACCGCGAAGGTGGGCACGTCAAAACTGACCAATTCGATGTCCGGCAACCGACTGTCACTGCCGACCGGGAAGGCGAACACCGGCACGCCCAAGGAACGCAAACGTCCGGCGGCGCGGACCGGCGTGGTGCCTTGATTCCAGTCGCCGTCGGATGCCAGAACCACGCCCAATAAATTTGGATATTTCCGTGCGGCGTCCAGCAGCGGCCCGGCCAGATCGGTGCCGTTTTCCGGTGCCGCGTTCTCGGACGATCCGGCGGGGTTGGAGATGTTGTTGACGCGTTCCGATGAACCGGCGGCCGATCGATCACTTTCACTGAACGATTCGATCACGACGTCGGCCCGCTCTTGCAGTGACTTCCAAGCGTCGTTGCGCGTCAACGCTTCGATCGCCTGACGCCGCGAGGACGCCGACCCCGATGCGGCGGGCGTCGCCGGCGGCGGGGCGTCTTCGGCCGTCGACGTTGACGCCTCGGCCGTCCGCGACAGCACGTCACGGGTTTGCATGCTGCCGGAATCATCCCACAGCACCGCGACGACCGGTTTTTCTTCAGGGCGATACTGTTCGACCCATTCCGGGCCGCCCAACAGCAGCGCGGCGATCACGACAAGCGTCAGTCGCACTGACTCCAGGACCATCGTGCCGGTCCGCCATCCGCTTCGTCGGCACGCGATCCAGCCGAGCACGGCGGTGACCGCGATGGCCAGCACCGCGATCGCGATGGTCCAGGGCGTCCAGGAAAACGTCAAACTGGAGGTTCGTATCACGCGGCTGCTCCTCCACCGACGGAATCTCGCGGAAGTGTATTGCCGAACGGCATGGCGGGTTGAGCCGTGCGGGCTCGCGGCAGGCACAGCAACGCTTCACCGATCATTGCCAACAGCATCACGATCAAAAACGCTCGCCAGATTTCCTCGACCAGTGATTGCAGGCCGCCGGCTTGCTGGTCGACCCGGTCCAGGATCAGCCCGCGAAACAGTTCCTCCGTGTTGGCGTCAGAAAGCACGGCGCCGTCGTCTTCTTCATCGCTGCGATTGACCGCAACCCAGCGGCGTTCGGTCGGCTGTTCGTAGACGCCAGCCAGGAATGCCTGTTCGGTCGACAGGCCCGACGATTCACCAAGGATTCGCTTCCACTGGGCCGCAGCATCCGCGGAGGCTTGACCGGCGTCCAGTTGACGCGTGTTCTGCAGCGACGCGGCGCCGGCGGCCAAGGCCCGCTGGATCATGACGTACAGAACCACGCCATCGGCGGCCAGCGAAGAATCCGCCGCGCGGGGAGTCGTGCAACAGAAATAGGCTCCGCCGGTCGGAGTTGGCACGCGAGCAAGCAAGGGTGCGCCGTTACCCAATTTTGCCAATTCGGTGGCATCACCTTCCAGCGCGGCGTACCGGCTGACCCGCAGTTGCCCCACCGGCAAGGCGGCGCCGGCGAGCGTGGCGGCCAGCAGGTCCGCATCGCCACGCCAGGAGTTGACCGCGTTGTCTTCCTCGGGCAACGTTTGCCAAGATCCCCATCGCATGGAAAACATCGACGTGGATTGGGAAGGGCCCGGCATGTCCAGCGGCGGAAAGAAGATCACTTGACCGCCGCGGTCCACAAAGGACTGCATCAAGCGGTAGGTGCTGGTTGGCGATTCGTCTTCGGCCGGCAGCGGTGCGTGCCACAGCACCAGGGCCAGATCGTCCCAGGGGATCGCATCGACCGCGCGGGGCGAAATCACTTCGACCTCGCTTTGCACGTTCTCTTGTGGAACGATCTCGGAGGCCAGCTTGAGCACGTTGCTGACTTCGGCGTCATCGGAGACGATCACCGAGCGTCGCAGCGGGGCGTCGTCAAAGGTAAAGAAAAACGTGTTGTCGGCCGGGTCGACGTCGGCGGGAATCGAAACGCTGCCGTAGCCGCGCGATTGCCCTTCGGGAGCCGGGACACGGTATCCGGTCAATTCGCCGATGCCCTGATTCAGTTCCACATCGACGGTCGAGCGGGCGCCGGCCAGGTCGATCGTCACGGGGACGGAGCGGCTGGAATCGGCGCTAGCATCGGATTCCGAGGCGTCCGCCGCCGAACGGACCGTCAACGACAGGACGACGGTGGCGTCCTGGTCGTCGGATTCCAGTCGGGCTTCGCCGACGCGCACCGAAAGGTTTTCCGGTGCGGGGTCGGGAAAGGCCAGCAAGCGGAATCGCACCCGCCGTCCCAGGTCCACGAACGCGTCGCGGAGCGTGGCCCAGCGACCGTCCTCGCTGCGCCAGTCGTGCCGGCGGAGGTCCGATCCGATCCAGATCTCCGTTTTGCCAAGCTGATTGGTGGTGATGTAATCCTGGGCGGCCAGCAACATGGCCGGCAGATCGGCCGAGGCGTCCGACGGAGCGGTTTGCGGCAGATCCAGCAGCGCCGCAGGCGATTCCAGTTCGCGCGGCTGGTTCGAATTGCTCTCGATCAATACCAGACGTTGCACGCCCATGGTGTCCAACGTTTGAGCGATCTGGGTGACCGCCGTTTCCAGTTTGGACGCGGAGCTTCCCGAACCACGGGCTTGCATCGAGGGCGAACGATCCAACAGCACCAGGATCTCGCCGGACCCGCGGCCGGTGATCGATCCGGCCAACCCGCTCCCCAGCAGCCCGCTGGCCAAGGGGCGGCCGATGGCGATCACCAAGGCGGCGATCACCAACATCCGCAGGGCCAAGATCGCCCATTGCCGAATTCGCGCGTAGCCGCGATTCAATCGGTTGGCCGCCAGCAGGAACATCATCGCCGCCCAGGGCGTCGTTTGATAACGACGCTGGTTGATCAGGTGGATGATGACGGGGATCAACGCCAGCGGCAGGGCGGCCAGCATCCAGGGCTGTAGAAAGCTCATCGAACGCCCCGCGCGGTTGCTCGACGCGTCAGGAAGTTGGTCAACACCTCCCGATAGGGTTCGTCCAGTCGGACCCGGTGGTAGTCCACGCCGGTGCGTGTCACCACTTCTTGCATGTTATCGAGGTACTCGCGGAGCGTTTGATGGTAGCGGTCAACGATCTCACTGGGCTCGGCGAAGATCGAGGTGCCCCCTTCCATGTCCAGAAAACGTGTCGGGCGGCCGAAGGTGAAATCCAACTCCATCGGGTCAAGCAGATGGAACAGGGACAGATCGTGTTTTCGAAATCGGAGGTGTTCGAAACACCCACGCAGCAATTCCGGATCGACAAAGCAGTCCGAAAGCACGATCACCATCGCCGCTTGGGGGATCGTTTCGGCCAGCTCGTGAAGCACCTCGACCAATTGCGTTTCCCCTTTGCCGTGCACCTCTTCCAGGGCGTCAAAGATGGCCCGCAGGTGAGAGGGATTGCGCCGCGCCGGCAAGTGCTTGGTGATCCCTTCGGCGACGCAGGACAATCCGACCGCATCGCCTTGCTGAACGGCCAGGTAGGCGATCGTGGCAGCGATTCGCCGCGCGTATTGGATCTTCGTGAGCGGTTTCTTGGAGATCAATTCGCCGGTCTTCTCCTGGACCGTCCCGAACTCCATCGAACCGCTGGTGTCCAGCACCAGGCAGCAGCGGAGGTTGGTATCCGCTTCGAATTCCTTCACGTAATAACGGTCGCTGCGACCGTGGGCACGCCAATCGAGCCGACGCAGGTCGTCGCCCGGGACGTACTTTCGGTACTGGGCGAATTCGACGCTGGAGCCGCGCGTGGGGCTGGTGTGTTTTCCCGACACGTTGCCCCGCATCGGCCGACGCGACATCAAAGGCAAACCGCCCAGCGACGCCAGGACCTTGGGATCTAGAAAATCACGTGGTTGCTGTTGGTTCCACATCGCCCGACCCCTTTCATGATTCGTCCAAAAGCCGTTTGACGATGTCACGCGCGGACAGCCCTTCGGCCTGGGCCGCGAACGTCGTGATCAAACGGTGCGTCAGCACCGGCACCGCGACGTAACGCACGTCCTCGCTGCGAACCATGTAGGACCCCTCCAATGCGGCACGTGATTTGGCACCCAGGATCAAATCCTGGACGGCCCGCGGACCGGCGCCCCAAGACACCAGCGGCGGCAACCAGTCCGGCGCGGTGCCGCCACCGGGACGCGTCCGTCGCACCAGGCGGGCAGCTTCAACGTAGATGTGATCCGGAACCGGAATGCGTCGGACAAGATCCTGATGCGCCAGGATGTCTTCGGCGGTCATCAAGTGATTCAATTCCGGAAGCGCCGCGCCGGTCGTGGTTCGGGCGATCGAAATCTCTTCGTCCTCGGAGGGATAATCCAGTTCGATCAATGCCATGAAACGATCCAACTGAGCCTCGGGAAGCGGATACGTTCCCTCTTGCTCCACCGGGTTCTGCGTGGCCAGGACCATGAAGGGGGACGGCAAGTCGAATCCCTTTCCGACCACCGTGATCCGCTGCTCCTGCATCGCTTCGAGCATTGCGGCTTGGGTCTTTGGCGGAGCGCGGTTGATTTCGTCCGCCAAAATCACATTCGCGAACACGGGGCCGTGAGCGAACTGGAACTCTCGACGTCCATCACCGCGATCCTGCAGGATGTCGGTTCCGGTGATGTCCATCGGCATCAAGTCCGGGGTGAACTGGATCCGGTTGAATTTCAACGACATGGTCTCGGCCAGCTTGCTGACCAGCAACGTCTTGGCCAATCCGGGAACGCCCATCAGCAGCGCGTGACGACGCGCAAAGAGGCACACCAGCAGCAGATCAATCGTGTCACGCTGTCCGACAATGACCCGTCGAAGTTCTTCGCGCAACTTCAAATGGATGTCACCCAGGCGATCAACCGCCTGCACGTCATCGTCGGTCAGTCGAGTTTCGGGCGGTGCCTGCGTGTCCGGAAGCTCCGTCTGCGACATGTGTTGATTCCCCTTGTTTGCCGCCGGCGATAGACGCGAGCGTTGATGAATGGACGGGTCGATAATAACCGAATGCGGGGCGGCGTTGTGAAGAAACCGGGGCGCAAAAAAAGTCAAACCGCCTTTTTTCGCCCCGCACGGAGCGTTTTTCAACCCTTTAGAATCAACCGCTGTCGGTTTGACACTTTTGAGGGTTGTTCCCCCGCTGAAAGACCCTGCTGCTTCCTTTTCCTCCTCGGCCAACAAGAATCTGCCTGATGCGAACTTCCTGCACCCTCTTGCTGTTGATGGCCCTGCTCACAGGGTTTCCCGCCGGCGTGTTCCCCGCTCCGACGCAAATCGCCCAAGCTCAAGATCCTTCGGCTGAAGATGCCGGGCGCGCGAAGGACGTTCAGCCTGACCGCGGCCTGATGCAGGCGCATTACATCCCTGACGATGCCCTGGCGGTTGTTGTCGTCTCGCCTGGCCAGTGGCTGGAGAGCCCTTTGCTTGAATTGTTTCCCACCGCGACGTTTCGCGTGCAGATGATCGAACAATTCGGAATTGACCTGTGGGCCCTCCGGGAGATCCGAGCCGTGATCCTGCTGGATCCGGTCATGGGAACGCCCCAGGTCGGCGTCGTCATTCGTTCGGACTCGGACGTGGATTTTCCGAAGCTGTTGTCCGCGCTGAACGCCTATGAGGAACCGACTCAGGTGGGTGACTACGAGGCGCATTTGATCGACGGCCCGGAGGAAACGGTTCTGTCCTTGATCGATGATCAAACCGTGTTTGTCGGACTGTCGACTTGTCTGCCTGCGATCGTTGAGGCCGGCCCGAAGGGCACAGGGCCGTTGCCCACGTTCGTGAATCAATTGCAACGAAGCCCAGGGGTCACCGCCGCCCTGACGTTGGAACCGATCCGCCCGATGCTGACGGCCGCGGCCGGGCAACTGTCTCCCGAACTTGCACCACCGTTGCAGCCGGTCACGCGGTTGCCCGAACTGACCGAAACGATTTTGGCGCGGGCCAATTGGGAAGGCGACCGCGGCAAGTTTGAACTCACGCTGGTGGGCGGCAATGAACGCGATGCCCAACGGATCGAGAGGATCCTCGGCGAGACGTTGGTCGCCGCCCGCGACCTGTTGGTCGCGGAACTGCAACGCAGCATGGCAACGTCCAACCAATCACCGGCAATGCGCGAGGCGGTGCAGCAAGATGCGAATCGAATCGCCGATCGAGTCATCGAACGGCTTTCGCCGGACCGCGATCAAAACCAGGTCGCGCTGCGCGTCGAATCGCCCGCGGTCGCGTTGGCCAGCGGACTGGCCGCGATCGATCTGCTGCCGATGATGCGAGGGCTTGATTTTTCCGTTGGACGCATGAACGTCTCCAACAATATGAAGCAGGTGATGTTGGGAATGCACAACTATCATTCCGCCTACAAACGCTTGCCGCCTTCAGCGATCACCGATGACGAAGGAAAGCCGCTGCTCAGCTGGCGAGTGGCGATCCTGCCGTTTGTGGAAGAGCAGGCGCTGTACGAGCAGTTCCATTTGGATGAACCCTGGGACAGCGAGCACAATCTTCCGCTCTCCAAGAAACTTCCCGCGGTGTATCGTGTCGGCGGGGTCAGGCTGCCGCCGGGGCACACTTGCATTCAGGCCGTGGTCGGTAAGGAAATGGGGATGAAGCCGCTGGAGAGAACTGCTTTTCGAGACTTCCTGGACGGGCTCAGCAATTCCTTGTTGATCGTCCAGACCAACACCGATTCGGCGGTTCCCTGGAGTAAGCCGGACGACGTCGCGATCGATTTGGAGAAGCCGCTGGAGCACTTTATCCAGGAAGGTAAACCCGGGTTCCACGTCGGGCTGGGCGATGGGGCGGTGATTTTTCTGACCAAATCCATCGACCCGGGATTGTTCAAAGCCTTGCTGACGCGGGCCGGAAGAGAAACCATTGACCAGCGGTTTTAGCAGGCCGAGCGTTCGGCAGGGTGGCCGGCAGAGCGCTATCGGCCCTTCGGGCCTGGAGATGCACGCCGTGTTTGCTGGCGTAGCCGATCGACTGCTGTCGCCCCTTCGGGGCTGGTGAAGAAGGTGTTCGTGTACCGGCGGCCAAGGCCGCCGGCAGGGAGCTGTCGGCCCTCCGGGCCTGGGACCCTGGCGTGGCCAAAGTCAAACGGGCGCGGCTTCGCTGGTCAGCATCTGGTCGACTTCGTTGCTGACGATCACACCGTAATTGATCGCCCCCAGCCAGCCGCTCATGATGATGCCCACGCTGCCGGCGTGGTACATGCCGCCGACCTGGTGGGGCAGTTCACGGCTGACCGCCAGGCCTTCGAATTTGGTTCCAAAACTGGCTCCGCGCTCGTGGCGGGTGTAGTGCTGAAAGGTCCGCGGCGTGGCGGCTTCGGCGTGGTCGATCTTATCGCGGATCCCGGGGATGTAGCGTTCCAAAGCGTCGATGGTGGTTTCCACCAGATCTGCCTTGCTGGCTTCGTAATCCTGTTCGTTCAGGTCGGCCCAATCGCTCCAGTTCGCATTGGTGCTGCTGACGATCGCGTAGCGTTCTTTCTTTTTCCAAGGCCGGGTGCGCGGGTAGTAAAAGCTGAACGTTCGACTGGTGATGTCGCGGCTGAGCAACGACTGGGTGTTGAACTCTTCGGCCGTGCTGGTGAAAAACAGGTCGCCGCTGCTTTCATCAATCTGTTCGCCTTCCTTCAGGGCCATGTAGACCTGCGTGCTGCTGTTGTTCAACCGCACGGCGTTGGTTTGGCGGACGTAATCGGCGTCCAACTTTTCCTTGCCGATCATCTTCAAAATCGTGGTGCGAAGATTGGCGTTGCTGACCACCGCCCGGCAACGAATCTTGCGTCCGTCGACGCGCACGGCGCTGACCCGGCCGCCGGAAAGTTCGATCTGGTCGACCGGGCAGTTGATGCGGATGTCGACCCCGTTGGATTCCAATTCCCGCCGCATTCGCTTGACCAGGTCATCCGTTCCACCCTCGTAAATGAACACGCCTTTGCTCATGAAGTTGCTGAACACGATGCCATAGGTGATCGCCGGATCTTCCAGCGTGGACCCGTTGGCGTAGGTGATCGGCTCCATCAGCAGACGCACGATGTCGTTGCGACCGGGGAAGAAACGCTGGAACAGTTCGCCGGTGGTCGTGCTTTGGTCATCGTAAAAGTTCATTCCGCGGGCGGTGTCGAAGAACGATGTCACCGTGGCCGGATCTTGTCCGAACCGTTCCACCAACAAACGGGAAAAGTCCTGACGGTCAAAGGTGGTCGTGAGCGAGAACTGTGGATTGTCAAAGCGAATGTTCTTCAGCTGCACGATCCGGTCGGCGATGTCGCGGTTCCAATACCGTCGGCAGGACTTGATCATGCCGTGCGGAAACCCGTGCAGTGAAATATCGAAGGTGTGACTGCCGGGCCGCAGGAACCAGGTGGCCAGACCGCCCAGTTTGTAATGCTGCTCCAACAACAACACTCGGTGGCCGGCGCGGCCCAGAATGTTGGCGCTGGTCATTCCGGCAAGCCCGCTGCCGATCACCACGACGTCGTACTCGCTTTTGGCACCTTTCAGAAAATCACGCGGCATGGGAATCAGTCGGTTCGAAGAAAAATTAGGAATTCCGGTTGGTGCGATGTTGGCTCGGCACCGATCGGTTCAAGCAGCCGGGATAGCAACCTGGCTCGGTCCATTCGCCCCGCGGACCGGCCGGCGGCGCCGATCTGGATCATCCCCGGCGTCGCAGACCATCGGAGGCGTCCGTCGCGTTGGTCACAGCGGTCCCACATCCGGTTGCAGTTCGGCGTAAACACCCACCATGTCCTGATCTGGGGGTTTGTCGCCATAGAGCATGGTGGCGCCTTCGCCGGCCAGGATGCGTTCATCCAATATCCGCAATGATTCGCCGCCTGGGAAGGACGCCGTGGATCGAGTCACCCCCGTGCTGAGCCAATCGTGGGATCCGCGAAACTTTGCGATGTGCTCCGCTGGCAGTACCGTTGCGACGCGACGGGTCCCGGAAGGGGCGCGACGCAGGGTGGTGATTTTCCAACGGCCGTCTCGTGGATCATTCAGCACGCGGACCACGACCACCGATTCGCCGGGGGGGACCGGAACCGCTGCGAACCACCGGGGGGCCGATGCATCGGTCGGCCAGACCGAACTGTACGCGATTCGGTAAGGAGGCGATTGGGGCACGCGAACTCGAAGCCGGTAGGTCATCGGCTGGTCGCTGGTCAGTCGGACCGCCGCGATCGTGCCGTCCGGAGTCGGTTCCAGGTAGCCGGTCTCCTGCCGCAGCACGGCCAGTTCCGCTTGCACGTTGCGGAGTCGCACCAGGGTTACGATGTAGCCGGATCCCAGTGCAATCAGAGACAACAGCATCAACAGCCCGGCCAGCGAGAATCGGTAAGGAGGACGCTTGGCAGGATGCGAACCGCGATTCGCCGTCGCGGGTTTCAGCGCGGCATCCGCGATTCGTCCGGCATCGTCTTCCGGATGCGTGTCCGTGTCGACTTCGGCACGCCGGGCTTCGCCGGGCATCATCGGGCCTGCGCCGGGCATCATCAGGCCTTCGCCGGGCGTCAGGCGGTCTTCGCCGGGCATGATCGGGCGGTCGCCGGGGGGACCCTCCGTGTTCATCCCAACCGCCGCGCCGCGTCGACCACCGCTTTGGACTTTTGCAAGCCTTCTTTTGCGACTTCGGTCGCATCACGATTCCAGTATTCCGGGTTGAACAGTTCCAGCGAGAACGTGCCGCAAAAACCGTTGTCCATCAACTGTCGAATCACTTGTGGCAGCGGGCAGACCCCGTCACCGGGAAACACCCGGTCCTTGTCTCCGATCTGATCGCGGGGAGGCGAATCGGGATAGTCGTTGATGTGGAAGCAGTGCATCTTGGATGCTTCGATCATCCCCAACCCGGCAAAGTCACTGCCGCCCTTGTAGATGTGGTAAAAGTCCGGCAAGACACAGGCGAACGGGTGCGCGGCTTCGGTGGCGACGTAGGCCAATTCGCCCAAGCGGCTCAGCGTGGGCGAAAACCCCCACAGTTCCAGTTGCGGTTTGACACCCACTTGCTGCCCCACGTCGCAGAGCGCGCGGTACCGCTGGGCCACCTGCTCCAACGGTGGAGAGCGATCTTCGCCGCGGTGGGCACCAATTGGCGGCGCCGCAATCAACTGACCGCCCAGGTCGAAAACGAGTTGCATGTCCGCCCGAGCCTGCTTCAGTCCTTCCTGGCGGGTCGCTTGATCATCGGAGATCCAATTGGCGAATCCGATCGCGCTGGCAACGAACAATCCGGCGTCTTCGATTTTCGATCGCAGGTCCGAAAGCTGACCTCCCTCCTGGACGTACTGCTGGATGTCGCGAATCCAAGGCTCGATCCCGTCGTAGCCGGCCGCCGCGGCGACGTCGACCTGTTGATCGATCGAAAGCTTTTGGCCGCGGATCGTGCTCGTGTTCAAGGAATATCGAATCGAAGTGCCAGAATCGGATTCAACCGATGCGTCTTCCGCCGCGCAGGGTCGGGTTGCCGAGAAAGTCGTCATTGCAGAAGCGGCGGCCGCTGTGGTCAAGAAATCGCGTCGGGTCGTCATGCTGGAAACGGGGCGAAAATCGGTGGGGGACGAAGGAGCAACGTCGTCGCGGCTGTCGCCGGACCTTGGTGCAGATCGTAGCCCAGAATCGCCGCGGTCAGGCACCCAAACGCATGAATTTTTGACGCGGGGGCCGGTCGGACGAGCAAGAAGACGGAGCCGGGACACCCATCGGTCGTCAGAAATCGCGGATCGGAACACGAGACCCAAAAACCCGCTGCCGCTCTTGAAGAGCCAATTCAGCCAGCGGTGGAGAAAGGTTTTCGATCGCCATTTGGTACGCCTGGTAGGCCGAGGCCTGACGGCCGGCGCGATACTGCCTGCGGGCGTATCGTACCAACGCCTTGCCTTCGGCGTCCGGATCCGCATCGGTGGCAGTCCGATCCCCGCGATCGACACCACCGGGTCCAGCAACCGGAGCGGCACGCCGATGGCCAGCTTGAGAGGGTGGTGCTGCGCCGGCGGGTGGCAGCCCACGAAGCTGCCGATCGATCGCGTCGTGGTCGATGATGGTTGCGTGGACGGAGGCTCCCGCGACGCCGAGCGACGATCCCGCGGCACGACCCAGTCCGCGCCGACTGCGAAAAGAAGATGATCGCGAAACGCTTCCGAGCGAGGCCGAGCCGCGATCGGGGACCAGGACGCTGCCTGAGTAACTGAATCGAGAAAAGGACGGCAGCTGCACTACCTGGGCCGGTGTCGCCGGGGCGAGCACCGCCAAGAACAACGTCGTCAATAGCAGCCGAGCGATTACTTGCCGCATCCCACCGTCCCGAGGCCGAACCAACTTGGGTCCTGTTACTTCGCGTCCTGCTTGATCTTGTCGCCGAAATTACGATTGAACTTACGAACCTTGCTGGCCACGACGGCCTGACAGTATCCGTAATTCGGATTCCGCCGGTAGAAATCCTGATGGTATTCCTCGGCCGGATAGAAGGTCGTCGCCTTTTCGATCTTCGTCACGATCTTTCGGTTGAATGCGTCCGACGCATCCAGTTGCTTGATGTACTGCTCGGCGATTTCACGTTGCTTGTCATCATGAACAAAGATGCTGCTGCGATACTGCGGTCCTTCGTCCGCACCTTGCTTATTCAACGTGGTCGGGTCGTGGGTCTTGAAAAAGACCTCGAGAAGCTCCTCGTATTTGACTTTGGCGGGGTCGTAGTAGATCTCGACCGCCTCGGCGTGGCCGGTCTGCTTGCTGCAAACCTGTTCGTAGGTCGGATTGGGGACGGTTCCGCCGATGTACCCGCTGACGACATCGTTGACACCTTCCATCCGTTCGAACACGGCTTCGGTGCACCAAAAGCACCCGCCGGCCAGCGTGGCCACCTGTTCCTTGTTCGCGGATTCACTGTCTGCGGAATCACTGCTGGTGGACGATTCCGGTTCGGATGCAGCCACGGTGGAGTCTCCTGAAGCTTGGGTCTGGGCGTTGACGTCGCAGCCGAACAGCACCGCCAGACAACAAACGGCTGCGGCGAGTGCAGACAGCCGGGTCATCGGGGCCAGGCCGCGGGAAAGCGATTTATTTGCAATCATCGGAAAGAAACCAGGCGAAAGTCGAAGATCTGTTTCACTACCGTGGACTCAATTATACCCTACCGCACAGCCGACCCGCCGGGCAACGGAACTCGCGGCAGCGAGACTTGCGGGCAATGCCCCCCCTTGTGGCCGTGCATTTCCGAATGCAGAAAACACGCCAATGACCTCGCTGTTCCACGGATGCCGTCCGGTGACAGCGAACGGCGGGGCGGTTTTCCTCTCCGGATCACCGAGGCGTTGTTTCGACGCAGCGTGGTGACTCGCTGCACGATCTGCAAACGGCGAGGCTCTGTAACCGGAGTGGCCACGATGCGATGACCCCCGACCGTAAGGACTGTTTGACGGATGACGTTGATGACTGCCGGCTACTTTGATCTGAATCACACGGTTTCCCAAGACGAGATCGACGCACAGCAACACGTCCACAACCTCCGCTATCTGCAATGGTCACTTTGGGCCGCGGCCCGCCACACGGAAGCCCTGGGGTGGGATGCCAAGGCCGGCTTGCAACGTGGGGTTGGCTGGGTGGTTCGCGAGCATCGCATTCAATACCGGGCGGCCGCCGTTGCCGGAGACGAAGTGATCGTTCGGACTTGGGTGCACGATTTGCAACGATTCGCGTCGCGGAGAAAGTACCTGGTGTGCCGGCCGTCGGACCGCACCGTCTTGGCGCGGGTGGAAACGCGTTGGGTGTTCGTCGACTTGAACGACCACCGTGCCCTGGAGATCCCGCCGGAGGCCAAGCGTGAGTTGGTGGTTTGCGCGACGCCGCCGCTGCCCTGGGACGAATCCGAATGAGAGCGCCCATCTTCTGTCGCCTTTCTCCGAATCGGATTCGAACGAAACAAGTAGCTACGCTCGCCAGAGCGTGGCTTTCCGCCGCGAGCGCGACGGCATCGAAGGGGTTTCTCGAGTTTTCCGACAGGGCCTGGCAGGCAGGACACGCTGTGCGTGCCGATACATCTTGCGCATGACGGTTTGAATTAGACGCCGCCTTTTACCATCCTCGCTGCTTTCAGTTTGTCGGCCAGGTAGCGCGCCGTGGCGTTGTCGTCCAAGGCCGCGATCGCTTCGGGAGGTCCCTGTCCCAGCAGGTATCCGCCTTCGGCGCCACCGGTCGGTCCCAAGTCGATGATCCAGTCACAGGCCGCCAGCAGATCAAAATCGTGCTCGATCACGACCACGGTGTTGCCCAGTTCGGTCAACTGCTGCAGCACACCCACCAACCGTTTGACGTCACTGAAGTGCAGTCCGGTGGTCGGTTCGTCCAACAAGTACAGCGTGTTTCCGGTGGACTTGCGGGCCAGTTCGGTTCCCAACTTGATTCGTTGGGCTTCCCCGCCGCTGAGGGTGGTGCTGCTTTGTCCCAGATGCAGATAACCGAGGCCGACGGCTTGCAGGGATTCCAATTGGCGAAGTGCCGAGGGGACGTTCTGAAAGAACTCCGCGGCTTCATCCACCGTCATCGCCAACACGTCGGCAACGTTGGCGCCCTTGAACCGGACCTGCAGCGTTTGGCGGTTGAAACGTTTGCCACCGCAACGCGAACAGGTGACGAACAGGTCGCTCAAAAAGTTCATCGGAATTCGTTCGACTCCGTGCCCCTTGCAAAGTTCACAGCGTCCCGCGGGAGAGTTGAAGCTGAATCGGCTGGCAGAGAATCCGCGTGTCTTGGATTCTCGTGTCGACGCAAAGACCTTGCGGATTTCGTCCAGAACGCCGCTGTAGGTTGCCGGGCAAGACCGTGGGCTGCGGCCGATCGGGGTCTGGTCGATCGGGATCAGTTTGTCGATCGAATCAGCGCCGGTCAGTTTTTCAAACTGGGCTTCGGTGGTCACCCCGGTTGGCAGTTTCCGCCCGTGTTCCAGGTAGTGGGCCAGGGCGGGCAGCAGCGTGTCGACCGCCAGTGAACTCTTCCCGCTGCCAGAGACGCCGCTGATTCCGATGAAACACCCGAGCGGGAATTGGACGGTGATCGTTTTCAGGTTGTGTGTCGCGACACCGTGCAGGGTCAATGCCGGGCCCTCGGTCGGTCGGCGTTGATCGGGGACCGGGACTTCGTCTTTGCCGGCCAGGTACCTGCCGGTCAGACTGCGCGCGTTGGATTGGATTTGTTTGGGCGTGCCGCTGGCAATGATCTGGCCGCCCTGGTTGCCGGCGCCCGGGCCGACGTCGATCACGCGGTCGGCGGCGCGCATCGTCGCTTCGTCGTGTTCCACGACCACCACGGTATTGCCTTGACGTTGAAGCGTTCGCAGACACTGGATCAAACGATCGTGGTCGGCCGGGTGCAACCCGATCGACGGTTCATCCAGTACATAGCAAACGCCGACCAGCCCGCTGCCGATGCTGGTGGCCAACCGCACGCGTTGCAACTCTCCGCCGGACAGCGACTGCGCGCCCCGATCCAGGGTCAGGTAGGAGACGCCGACGCGATCGAGAAACTGCAATCGCTTGGAAACCTCCGCGGAAATTGGTTCGGCAACGCGGCGATGCAGGGTCGAAAGTTTGGGAGGCAGGCTGCCGATCCAGCGATCCACGTCGTTCAAAGGCATCGCGACCAGGTCAACAATCGATCGGCCGTCGATGGTGACGCTCATCGCCTGCCGTCGCAGTCGCCCGCCCTCGCACGTGGGACAGACCCGCGTTGTTTCCCCGGCGTCGATGACGCCCAGGCCGTCACATTCCGGGCAGGCACCGTAGGGGCTGTTGAAAGAGAACGTTCTCGGTTCGATTTCTTCGATGCTGGCGCCGCACTCGATGCACGCCATCGCGGTGCTGTAGATCGTGTCCCGCCACTGGTCGTCGTCCGATTGAATGGACGCGCTGACCAAACCGTCGCCCAGCCGAAGCGCCAGCGTCAACGAGTCGGACAGTCGACTTTCAAAGCCCTCGCGAACCACCAGCCGGTCAACGACCGCTTCGATGGTGTGGTTCTTGCGCACGGCCAACTCGGGAACTTCATCCAGCAGGTGCAGTTGTCCGTCGACGCGGACCCGTACCAATCCCGCCTGTCGGATCGTCTGGAATACTTCCCGGTGGGCGCCCTTGCGCCCACGAACCATCGGAGCCATCAGGATCAGTTTGGCGCCTTCATCCAGTCGACACAGCGAGTCGCGAATGGCGTCCACCGATTGGCGCGAAATCGCCGCCCCGCATTCGCCGCAGTGCGGCGTTCCGACACGGGCGTACAGCAGCCGCAAGTAATCGTAAATCTCGGTCACCGTCGCGACGGTGCTTCGTGCGCTGGCCGAGCCTGGCTTTTGGTCGATGGCCATGGTCGGCGCCAGGCCGTCGATCAGATCCACATCGGGACGCGGCAACGAATCCAGAAATTGACGCGCGTAGGCTGACAGGCTGTCGATGTATTGCCGTTGGCCTTCGGCAAACAACGTGTCGAAGGCCAGCGAGCTTTTGCCGCTGCCGGAAACCCCCGTGATCACCGTCAACGCATCGCGCGGAATGTCCACGTCGACCGATTTCAGATTGTGGACCCGCGAGCCGCGGATGCGGATAACATTGCCTGGGCGGGAACGGGGCACCGGTGCGTGGTCACCTGGAGAGAATGCGGTCGGAGGTCATTCAATCTTATCCAGGGCGGCAAACCTGGCTATCCCGGATTTGCGAAGCGGGGACGCCAGACGCCGTTGGCATCTCACACCGCACTCGCTCCCAGCGGTGCCAAACCATCGCACGGCTGCCGAAGGTTTTTCCAGAATTCAGGCTGCTTTGGCCAATCGCTTCGCGACTCGGGCGGGAGGTTCGCGCCAGCGGCGGTGCAGCCACCAGTACTGCTCGACCGATCGTCCCACGGCGACCGCCAGGTTTCGGTTGTACCACTGCGTCAGGCTGGTGACCGAATCGCAATCCCCGGCCGGATCGTCCAGCGGGTCGGCCACGGCCACGCATTCCGCCTGGAATCGCATCGGTTGACCGTCGATCCGCCGATTGCATCCAACGATCATGGGGGCGTTGCTGCTCAGGGAAAACAATGCCAACGCCTTGTGGCAGGAGGCCGGAGCGCCCAGAAAATGGGTCCAGCATCCTTTCGGTCCGGCGTGTTGGTCCGCGAGGATCGCCAGCGAACCGCCGCTCGCAAGGTGCCGATCGACCTCCATCGCGCAGCCCTCTTTGTCAAGCATCCGCTGCCCCTTGGCCCCTCGGAACCGCTGGACCCAGTCATTCAAGAACGGGTTGTCCAATCGCCGAGCGATGGTGGTCGTTTCACAACCCATCAGTCCGAAAGCGTAGTTGCTGATTTCGAAATTGCCGAAGTGTCCGGTGACCAGCACGGCGGGTCGGTCGTCCAAACACCGCCGCAAGATCTCACGATTGTTCTTGAATCGAAGGTACTGGCTCCAGTTCGTCAGGTGCAGCCGGCGTTGTGCCCAGGCAATCTCGCAAACCATCAGCATCAGGTGGTGCCACATGGCCAATTCAATCCGCCGCCGGTCCCGGTCCGTCGCCAGCGGAAAAACCAGCTTCAGGTTCTGCTCGGTCGTCTGTTGCCGAATCTTCAAACGCCCGACCACCAGGTTGGCCAGCATGCGGCACAGCGTGTCACCCATGTCCAGGGGCATCGTTTGAATCACGGCCACGCCCATCCTGACCACCAGGTAGCTGGCGAAATCGGATCCCGTGCGGCGCAGCGATGCGACTCGCTGGGACGCCTGGGCGGTCCAACTTGGGCGGGGAAATCTTTGAATCCGGGGCGTGGACACGGTCGGAGATCGTCGGGACGAGAATCGGCGGGGCACGGTTGGAATCGGAGCGCGGAGTATTTCAGAAGGGGCGGGTCCGGTTCCAGGGAGATTTTCCGGTCGTCCGACCGCCCGGTTCCGTTTCGCGTCAGTGGGATGAGAGGGATCAGGCGGCCTGGGGAAGGGCGACTTGGGCAGGGACGACGTGCGGAGGGGCGACGTGGGAAGCGGGCTGCGTTGCTGCGGGTTTCAGGGCAGGACCCTGGCAATCACAATTTGGGGATCCGATGGGCGGTTTTTTGGCAAACGCCGGCTGGAATCTGCGCACCGGCGGTTGTTGGATCGTCGGGCGATTGCGAACATGCCGCCCTCGCGTTTTGAAACGAGCCTGATTCCGACGCCGCGACTCGACCCGGATCCACACGAGAAACCTCCCCGAGCCTCGTCCGGTCCAGCTCGTCGGCTGGCCGTTTTCCGTTATTTCGGACCTTTTGACGCTGTTTTTAGATCGCCCATGAGCTCCTCTTCCCAAACGGGACCGGCCGACGCGGATCCCCATGGCACCGCTCCCTCCCAGGCGGGGCCCTGCGCGGTGGTGTTGGCCGCCGGCAAAGGCACCCGGATGAAAAGCGACCTGCCCAAAGTACTGTGCCCGGTGGTCGACAGACCGATGATCCACTTTGTGATCGACGCTTTGGAAAAGGCTGGGATCAAGCGGCAGATTGTCGTGGTGGGCTACCGGGCCGACGACGTGCGGGCGGAATTGGAGACCCGGCCGAATCATGGGATCGAATTTGTGGTGCAGCACGAACAGCTTGGGACCGGGCACGCCGTGCAGTGCTGTCGCGATCAGCTTGCGACGCAGACCGGTCCGACGGTGGTCGTCGCCGGTGATTCGCCGCTGATCCAGCCGTCCAGCCTGACGACATTGTTGGAGCATTTTGCCAGCCACCAGCCGTCCTTGTTGCTGGGAACACTGAAGAAAGACGATCCGTCCGGCTTGGGGCGGGTCGTGCGAGACTCCGAGGGCGCGTTCATGGGGATCGTGGAACAAAAGGACGCCACGCCCGAACAATTGCAGATCAAGGAGGTCAATATGAGCACCTACCTGTTCCGCACCCGGGACCTGTTGAATGCGCTCGCCATGTTGAACAACGACAACGCCCAGTCGGAATACTACCTGACCGACTGTGCCCGTTTGTTACGTGAAAGTGGTCGTCCCGTCGAAGCGGTGCCGGCGCTGCAAGCGTGTGAAGCCTTGTCGATCAACAATCCGCAAGAGTTGGAACTGGTCGACCAAAAGATGCGGGCGATGGGTTATGCGTGAACTGAAGATCTTTAGCGGCCGAGCAAACCCGGAATTGGCGACCAAGATTTGCCGCCATTTGCACCTGGAGCCCGCCGCGATTTCGCTGGGCAAGTTCCCCGACGGTGAAAACTACTGCAAGCTGGACGAAGACGTCCGAGGACGCGACGTCTTCCTGGTGCAGCCGACCTGCCCACCGGTCAACGACAACTTGTTCGAGTTGTTGGTGATGATCGATTGTTGCAAACGAGCCAGCGCCGAACGGGTCACCGCGGTGATTCCCTACTACGGGTATGCCCGTCAGGATCGCAAGGACGAGGGTCGCGTTCCGATCACCGCCAAGATGGTTTCCAACCTGATTGTGCGTGCGGGAGCCGATCGCGTGTTGACGATGGATTTGCACGCTGCCCAGATCCAGGGGTTCTTCGACGTCCCGGTCGATCACCTGTATGCCGCGCCGGTGCTGAACGAGTACTTCAGCAACCGCGGACTGATCGATGACAAGATCGTGGTCGTGAGCCCCGACGAAGGCAGCATCAAACGGGCCCTGGGACACGGCAAGCGGTTGGGCGGTCGTTTGGCGATCGTCGACAAGCGTCGCACCAGCGCCACCGAAGTCCGGCAGAGCACGATCATCGGCGGGCCAGTCGAGGGCAAGGTTGCATTGATGTTCGACGACATGATCAGCACAGCCGGATCCATTTGCGGAGCCGCCAAATTGGTTCACGAGGCCGGTGCGGCGGAAATTCACATCGCATGCACCCACGGCGTGCTGTGCGGCCCGGCGATCGATCGCTTGCGTGACGCTCCGGTCGACAGCATCGTGGTCACCGACACGATCCCCGTGCCCGGCGACAAGATGTTGCCCAAGATGGTCCAGTTGTCCGTCGCACCGTTGTTGGCCGAAGCGATCAAACGGATCCACCACGATCAGTCGATCAGCGAACTGTTTCGCGAGCGATAGGGACGTTGGTCAATCGATCCATCGATCGATGTCCTGCGTTCTTCGCTTTCCCCTGCCGCAAGGAGGTCGCGCAGCTGTGCATCACCCTCCCGCTTGCGGGAGGGTCGCGGAGGAGCCCCGCGACGACGCGGTGAGGGTGATTGCAGGGGCCATGCGTCGTTGCCATTTGCTTCCGGTTCTGCCCTCCCCGGAGTCTCGTGCCTCGCCTCCGACCCTCCCGCAAGCGGGAGGGTGAAGTGGTGGAACACGTCGTCGCTGGTCACAAATTCTGGCTGGATGATCCAGCGAGGCTCTGTCCGAAAAGTCGGCCGAGCACATGGGCGTCAGGAAACGCTTTGCGGTCCCAGAGATGCCGCCAGTTGCTCGTAGGTGCGGCTGGAATCGGTATCCCGTCCGCGGTTGTCCAAGGCGATCTGGTACAGATGCTGGCCGCAGCTGGTCGGGTACTTACCCGTCACGCAGGCCTGGCACAGACTTTCCGCGGGCAAATCGATCGCCCGCGCGATCGCTTCGACGGGAAGGTAGCGTAGCGAGTCGGCTCCCAGATCGTCCGCGAGCCGTTGCTGGGCGTCGTCGCTCAATTCGCCTTCGACACCGAAGTACTTCGGACCGATCAACTGATCGATGGTGCTCATGTCGATCCCGTAGAAGCAGGGAGCGACGATCGGGGGACAAGCCACTCGAACGTGGATTTCGCGCGCACCGCCGACCTGGCGGATGCGGTCGAGCAACACGTTCATGGTGGTGCTGCGAACGATCGAGTCTTCGACCAGGATCACGCGTTTGTCTTTCATCACCTCGCGCAGCGGAGTGTACTTGGTGGCCGCCTTGGCTTTGCGTGCCCGTCCGCCTTCGATGAAGGTGCGTCCCGCGTAGCGGTTCCGGATCAGGCCCTCACGACAAGGGATCGACAACTCGTAGGCCATGGCGTCTGCGGCGGCTTTGCTGGTGTCCGGGACGGGGACGATGATGGTGTCCGGGTCGTCCAACGGAACGCGTCCCAGCCGGCGTTCGACCTCGGCCAGCTCTTCCCCCAGCCGCGTCCGGCTCAGGTACACGCCGCGGTCATCCAGCGTGCTGGCGACGTTGGCAAAGTAAATCCATTCGAAGAAGCAGTGTTTGGGTTTGGCGGTTTCGGCAAACTGCTCGATCCGCAGTCCGTCTTCCGGGTTGATCACGATCGCGTGACCGGGCGGCAGCGATTTGATCTGGTCGTTGTCAAATCCGAGGTTCAGCAGCGCCACGCTTTCGCTGGCGGCGGCGAACAGGGGACCTTCGTGCACGTAGCACATCGGCTTGATGCCCAGCGGGTCGCGGGCAACGATCATTTCGCCTTCGGCGGTCAGCAAGGCGATGGAGTAGGCGCCGTCAAAATTTGCCGCGACTTGTCGCAGCACATCGATCCATTCGATTCGTTCGGTCGAATGGCTGAGCACGCGCCCCATCTCATGCAGGATGATCTCGGTGTCGGTGTCCAACGCCAGGTGATGGTCCCCGTCGGCCAGCAGCCGTTCCTTCAGCACCCCGTAGTTGGCTAGCTGGCCGTTGAAACAGAAGCTGAACCACTTGCGTTTGTGGATGTGCGCGCGTTCAAACGGTTGCGCGTAGCTGCGGTCGTCCTGTCCGCAGGTGGCGTAGCGGACGTGCCCGATGGCGGCCCGGCCCGCCAGGTGCTTCATCAGCGATTCGCACTTGGCACGATGGTTCAGACGGAAAACCTCGGTGACCGTGCCGACATCCTTGAGCGTGTGCAACAGCTGCGGTCGATCCGGGTTGTAAGTGGTCATCCCGGCCGCCAGTTGGCCGCGGTTCTGGATGTCCAGCAACATTCGGGGCAACAGGCGTGAGATTTGCCGCGGCCCCTCATCGGTGCACACCGGGCTGCGTCCGCGGCCGGACAAGTGGTAGATGGCCGCGACGCCACACTCGTGATGCAACTCGCTCATACCGAATTTTGCTCGTCAATCGTTTGGGGGATGACACAACGGGGGCCGACCGCCGTCGCTGCGATCGGTGATGCGACTGTCGCTATTGTCCAAATGCAGCCAGATTTGTCGAACCGCTCGATCGTGGGAGACTCCCGAATTCCTGAAATTGTCCCCACGCCGATGTCGCAGGCGGCCCAGCCCGATGGCTTCGAATGCCGAATGGCGGTATTTTGCCGCTCGGTTAGCCGACCCCACCAGTTTAATTACGTGGCATTGGACACGTTCGGGCCGCCGGGCCTTTTGCCGGACCGCGGCACTTGGCAAGCGGAAAGCTCGTCAGTTGACTCTGGCGGCTGGGTGCCAGCGTGTCGGGCTTCGTCGATTTCCCGGCGAGGACGTTCCCGGCAAGGACCACGCGTTTCAATACGCTGGATTCAAACGCCGGGTTCCAATTCGACGGGTTCCAATTCGCCGGGTTCCAATGCGCCGTGATGCCGCCGCGGTCGGTTGAATTTCTTTTGTCCTGATTGTCATTCCGCGACCGAATTGCCTCCGTGTCCGAATCTTCCTCTTCCGCACAACCGTCCGACTTTCGCAGCGAAGCGATCGAAGGCGCACAGAGCGTGGTCGTCAAAGTCGGGACGCGCGTGTTGACCGACTCCAACGGCAAGTTGGACCGTCAGCGGATCGAAACGCTGTCGGCAGGTTTGTGTGAAATCGCCGAAAGCGGTCGCCAAACGATCATGGTCAGCAGCGGCGCCGTCGGTGCCGGTATGGGAAAGCTGGGGTTGGAGGAACGCCCGACCGGGTTGAGCCAGTTGCAGGCGATCGCGGCGGTTGGTCAGGCGGACTTGATACAGGCCTACGAACGGGCATTGGCCAAGCGTGGGCGTCACGCGGCACAGGTGTTGTTGACGCGATCGGACTTGAAACGGCGCGATGCTTACTTGCACGTCCGCAACGCGCTCGGCCAGATCCACCAGTTCGGCGCCGTGGCGATCGTCAACGAGAACGATTCGGTTGCGGTTTCGGAATTGATGACGACCTTCGGCGACAACGACCGTCTGGCGGCCCAGGTCGCGGGACTGCTGGGCGACGCGCTGTTGGTGATTCTGTCGGACATCGACGGCCTGTATGACGGACCGCCGGAATTGGATTCGAGCAAACGCATCGAATTGGTCGAATCGCTGGATGATTCGGTGTTCTCCTTGGCACAGGACCATCGCAACCCGCTCAGCAAAGGTGGCATGGCCAGCAAGCTGGCCGCGGCCCAACTTGCCAATTCCTATGGGCACCCGGTGATCATCGGCCCCGGCCGCGACGATCAGGTGCTGGGCAAGGTGCTCCGCGGAGAAAACATCGGGACGTTGTTTTTGCCGCCGCATCGCGGGCTCCGCGGCCGTCGACGTTGGATCAGTGGATCCGCGGAGATTGCCGGCAAGCTGGTGCTGGACGCCGGTGCCGCCCGCGCCCTGCGGCACGACGGGCGAAGCCTGCTGGCCATCGGAATCATCGACGTGAAGGGGGACTTCGATGCCGGCGACGTGGTGTTGCTGGTGGATGCCGACGGCCGCGAAGTGGGACGCGGGCTGTGCAACTATCCGGCCGACGAGGTGCGTCAGATCCGGGGACACGCCAGCGACGCGATCGCCGAGATTCTGGGGCATCGGCCATACGAATCGGTGGTGCATCGCGATAACATGACCGTTGTGACATAACAAACGCTGCTGTTGCCGGACGCGCGTGCGCTGGGGATCGACATGACTCAAAAGCCGGCCAGACCCTGCATCGTCGCGCGGGCTGGTTTCTCATTCATCGAACTGATTGTTCTGCTGCTGATCCTGGTCGTGGTTCTGGCCTTGGTCATGATGCGCGTCGGTACCAGCCGCGAAGCGTCTCGTCGGATCGATTGTGAAAGCAACTTGAGAGCCCTGTTTGTCGCGTTGGAAAGTTACTCGTTGCGATACGGGCATTTTCCCGCGGGAACGATCAATGCCACCGGGCCGATCCGCAGCGAGCCGCAGGGTTACCACCAGAACTGGGCTTCGGCGATTCTGCCCGGGTTGGAGCAGCAGGCGCTCTATGAGCAGATCGATTTCGACTACGGCGTGTACGCGCCCGAGAATCGCGCGGTCACGATGACCGGCGTGCCTGGGTTCCAATGCCCGGCATCGATCACCACCTTGGCCGCCAACGCCTCGACGTATGCCGGTGTGAGTTCATCGACGGAGCGACCGATCGACGTGGACGGCAACGGGATGATGATCTTGAATCGTCCCCTGGGACCTCGCGACGCTGCGGACGGTTTGTCGTACGTGTTGATCGTTGCCGAAAAGGCTCAAGATTTTGGCGGACGTGCGTCATTGCCAAGTCGGGCGGCCGCCGCGGTGACGCCTGGGGCGCTGTCGTGGAACAGCGGGACGCGGGCCTCGCTGCGTACCGCGGGGCATCGGATCAATGCGCCTCCGCCGGATGCCGAGATTGACCCACTGTTCGTCGGCGGTTTCTCCAGCAATCACGCCGGCGGCGCCTACCTGATGACGGCGGCGGGCGAGTTCAACTTCTTTTCCGCCCAGACGGATTTGGAGTTGTTGCGGCAACTGGCGGGGCGGAGCGAAGGCGTGTCGGCCGAACCGCCGGACGTCGAACCGGATTCTTCTGGGACGGAAACGTCAGACGACGGCAACGGGCAGGATTCGCCCGCGCGGTAGCGGTGGGTCCAGCGTCCGACCTGGTGGCCTGGTTGCTTCACCCTCCCACACGCCATGGGCATCGACGCCCGTCACTTCACCGCGGGGTGATCGCCGGATGCCGCTTCTTGCTGGCGGTTCACCACTGCTCGTAGGGGCGGGGCCGCAGTTGCATGAAGAGCGCCTTTTTCTGATCCGGCAGCGAAAAATCGAATCCGCAACTTTGCAGGAAAGTTTCCGAGGCACTGATCGCCATCACTTCCATGACGCCCAGGTCACGGGCCCGGTCGGTACACAGCTTGACCAGTCTTCGTCCCACGCCGAAGCGTTGATAATCCGGATGAACGGCCAGGCACATCAGTTCGGCCAGCTTGGTGCTGTAGACCTCCACCGCCGAGAAACCCACGCAACGCATCGCCGATTCTTGTTCCCCGACGACTGCCACGAATCCGTGCCGTGACAATTCGATGATCTCCGCCTCGGTGCGGGAGAGCAGTTTTCGCTGAGCAACGAAGGGACGCATCAAAGCGTGGATGGCCGCAGCGTCGGAGGGCAAGGCCTGGCGGAGTTTCAATCCTTCCGGAAATGCGTCGGCAGGCGGAATGTTTCCTTCACTCATCAGCGGTCGATCCATCAGTGAAGCTGAACGGGGTTGGTCGCTTGTTTGATCGTTTTTCGCAACAGCATCACCGGCGCCTCCTTGCCGGTGAACAGTTTGAACTGGTATGCGGCCTGGCGGACGAACATATCGATCCCGGTGATGATTCGGCACTGGGCCTGCTTGGCGTACTTGATCAACATCGTGTTTTCAGGGTTGTACACGGTATCAAACACGACCATGAACTGGTTGAGCGCCGACGCGTTGTAGGGAGAGACGTCGACGTTGGGGTGCATGCCAACGGGCGTTCCGTTGATTAGCAATTGGACCTTTTGGTTGTGGCGCTCTTCCCAGGGCACCACGCGGCAACCGATCTCCGACGCCAACTGGTTGGCGCGGGCCTCCGTCCGCGACGCGATGACGACATCGGCGTGCCGTTGTTTCAATCCCCAAGCGATGGCACGTGAGACGCCGCCGGCGCCCAGGATCAACGCGGTCACGCCCTGCATGGCCGTTTCCTTGTCGGCGTCCTGACGCTGCAAGACCTCGGTGATGCAGTCCATCGCCGCGCGATAATCGGTGTTGTATCCCAGTCGGTTTCCGTCGTGAAACACCATGGTATTGATCGCACCGATGCCGGTCGCGCTGGATTCGGCTTGGGAGCAGTAATCCAGGGCGCGCTCCTTGTGCGGGATGGTGATGCTGATCCCCTGCAGCCCGATGACTTCCGCCGCTTCCATGAAATTGTGCAGATCGTCGTAGGGGACGCGCAGTGGCAGGTAGCGGGCGTTCAACTCTTCAGCTTTGAACGCCGTGTTGTGGATCAACGGGCTGTAGCTGTGGGCGACCGGGTCTGCGATCACTCCAAACAATTCCGTTTGGTCGTTGATGTTTTTGACATCGTACAGGGTTTGCATTTCTTTCCAGTTCAGCTGGCCGGGGGCCATCTTCTTGTCGGCGCTGAACGTGGCGTAAGTGAAGGGGGCTCCGAATCGGTTGGCCAGGATTCTGGTCAGCGTGCCGATCTCCCCCATGCAAATCCCGATGGTGGGCAGCTTGGCGTTGCGGATCAGTTCGAACATGCGGACGTTGTCGGCGAACGAATTCGCCATCGTCGCGATCTTGACGATGTCGGCGTCCTCCTCGGCCATTGCCGCGTGCAATTCCTCCAGGTTGTCCGGGGTCCCGGAGAAATCGTGGTAGCTGATGATCCGTTTGGTGTTGCCGTAGCGGGGGATTTGGGACGCAACGTCGGCTTCGATGTCGACGTACTCGGCACCGGCAACGATCGCTGAACGCAGCAGCATCAAGCGGTCCTGTTCGCTCTTGGTCCAGCGGCCACCGTCTTCGCGGCGGCGGACGGTCAGCACGACCGGGCCGGGGCGATCGTTCAGCAATCGGCCCAGGTTGACCGCGCGGCCGATGTAGTCCAGCCGCAACTCGACGAGTTCGGCTCCTTGTTCGACGAGGTGCTTGTGTTCGGCAATCATCCGCGTGTGGCGGCTGCGACCGAGGCTGACACAAATCATGTTTTATGAGGGTCGGATATGATGAAATGTCGGAAGTCGGCACGGAGTCGGTTCCGACCCCGCCGGCGGCCGGCATTGGTTGCCGCCTTTGCGAACAGCGTATAATAGACGGGTCCCATTGATCGAGCGGGGGTCTTTTCGGAATCTGGAGGCTCCGCGAGCAGAGTTTTTACGAATCCGTCACGCTTTCCCGCCACGCCGTCCGTTCCGCCCGCCTGATCCCTCCCTCCCGCTGAAAACTTCGATGAATGGTCCGACCATCGACCGGTCAGACCTTGCTCGGACAATTGTTTCTTCCGAGGTGCAGTTCTTCCGAGATGCAGTCGACCCAGCTGGCTGCGCCCGTTGCGGACGTGACGCCGCATCGCGGCCGACCCGGGAATCTTTCGATCGAATTTCCATTCAAATGAACTTCATCATGTTGCTTCTGAAAACACTTTTGCGCTCCCGCCATCACGGTCCGTCGATCCACCTCCGGTCGATGGCTCGGTCGACACGGTGTCGGCTGGGATTGGGGATGGCCCTGGTCGTTCTGGGGTTCGCACCGGTCCGGGCCAAAGATTGGAACTTTCCCCGCGGCGATGCCGCGGCGTCGGGAGCCACGGAGACAAGCTTGCCGGAAAACCTGGCCGTCGCCTGGGAATTCGAAGCCGATGAAGCGATCGAGACGACGCCGGTGGTCAGCGGCCAACGTGTGTTCGTGGCCGATGTGATGGGAACGGTTTACGCACTTGCCCGGCAGGACGGCAAAGAGCTGTGGCGCAAGTCCTACGACACCGGTTTTCTGGCGGCACCGGTCGTGGCCAACGATCAACTGGTCATCGGCGATATCGATGGCAACGTGTACGCCCTGGCCGCCGAGGATGGCAGCGAGCGTTGGAAGCAGGCCACCGAGGGCGAAATCAGCGGTGCGGCAGCCATCTATGGTGAGAATGTGCTGGTGGCCAGCCAGGACGGCAAACTGTATTGCTTTCGGGCGGACTCGGGAGAGCCGGTCTGGACATATCAGGCCGACGACCAGATCCGCTGCGCTCCGACGGTCGCGGGCGATCGGACGTTTTTGGGAGGCTGCGATGCGAAACTGCACGTGATCGATCTGAACACCGGGAAAGCCGTTGGGGACACGTTGCCGCTGGCCGGACCGACCGGCAGCACCCCCGCAATCCAGGGCGACGTGGCGGTCGTTCCCGTGATGGACGGTTCCGTGTTTGCGTTCAATTGGAAGAACAAACAGCAGGTTTGGCGGTATGAGGATTTGGAGCGAGCCCAGGAGTACCGCAGCAGTGCGGCGATCCGTGGCGATCTGGCGGTGGTCAGCAGCCAACGCAAGCAGATCGATGCGATCGATTTGAAGACCGGCAAGCGGATTTGGCGTCACACGCTCCGCCGCCGCGCCGACGCATCGCCGGTGATTGCGGGCGACGACGTGTGGGTCCCGGCGACCGATGGCCGGCTGGTTCGGCTGTCATTGAAAGACGGCACGGAGAAATGGGTGTACGAAATCCGCGGCGGGTTCATCGCCGGCGTGGCCGTGACCGACGATGAGCTATTCGTTGCCGATGACAACGGCGTGGTCCGCTGCTTTCGCGGCCCCTGACCACCGCGGACCCGTTCAAGATCGGGGACAGAGCACCGCCGCAAGATCGGGGACAGAGCACCGTGTGGGGACTGGGCAGATTCCCGGCCCGAGGGTTGGGCGGGTGAGCGGGCCTGGTCCCGGTGGGATCAGGCGTTCAGCTGGAAGATGGCTTCGATTTCCACGGCGATTCCGCCGGGCAGGGCGTTGGTGCCCAGCGCGCTGCGGGCTCCGACGCCTTTTTCTTCTCCAAACACCTCTCGGAACAGTTCGCTGCAACCGTTGATCACGGCCGGAGGAGCTTCGAAGTCGTCGGTGCAGCGGACCAGCCCCAGCAGCTTCACGACTCGCTCAATTCGGTCCAACGATCCGAGTTGTTTCTCGAGCGTCGCCAGGATGCCCAGCCCGGTCAATCGGGCCGCCGCGTAACCGGCCTCGACATCCATGTCGGCTCCCAGCCGACCGGTCGTCAATTTCTTGTCGTAGCCCAACGGGCCATGGCCAGAGACGTAGGCCATGTCGCCAACGACGACGACTGGTTTGTAAACACCTGCGGGAGCGGGCGCCGGGGGGAGTTCAAGACCGAGCTCTTTTAAACGGGATGTATTCGACATTGTGGGACTGCCATCGGGAAAGGGGAATCGGAAACTCGTCGCGCCAGCCGCCGGCGGACGTTTTGGCGTCAGGACTTTGAGCGATGTGGCTCCGGCGTCGCCCGGGCGTACACCGCGGCGGGATCCACCAGACGCTCCTCGACGATTTGAAGCCGACCCTCGTCGACGCGACGAAAGAAGCAACTTTGGTAGCCTTCGTGGCAAGCGGCCCCGACCTGGTCGACCAACAGCAGGATCGTGTCGCGATCACAATCCAGACGCACCTCCCGCACACGCTGGCGGTGACCGCTGGTTTCCCCTTTGCGCCACAGGGCTTGGCGGCTGCGGCTGTAGTACACCGCCTGCCCGCTCTCGAGCGTTTCGCGGAGCGCTTCACGGTTCATCCAAGCCATCATCAACACGCGTTGGGACGTCGCATCCTGGGCGATCACGGGCAACAGACCATCGACCCCGCGGGAAAAATCCGCGACATCACAAGGATCATCGGTCGGTTCGGGTTCGGTCACGGCGTGGCACAGCAGGGGAAGCGACGGCGGGCTCCCGCGGGCAGGTTTTCAGCCACCGCAGGAAGGCGGGACGAGATTATAGGCAGATTTCGGTTAAACGGAACGACCGGCACAAAGTCCGTTCGTCCGCTGGAGTTGAAGTCCGATGTCGGCTCGCGTCGATGAAACGATCACGCCGACCCACCATCTCCCGCGGGTTGACTGTTTCCGGGCGTCGGGGCTGCGTCCCGGCATGTCCCCGGCCCTCCCACGCGAATCTCCAAGCGACCATGAGCTCCACGAAACTCTCCGTGATCCTGCCAGTGCGCGATCGCGAACGCGAAATCACTGGCCGCGTCGAACGTGTCCTGGAAGCCCTGACCGGACTGACGCGCGAAGCCGCCGAAGTGGTCGTTGTCGACGACGGAAGCCGCGACGCCACACCTGAAGTTCTGGATGAATTGCGGGCAATTTACCCGCAGGTCCGCGTCGTTCGGCATTCACGCCCACGCGGGATCGAAGCCGCCGGGCAAACCGGTCTGGAACGCAGCACCGGCGACCTGATCTTCATCCAAGAGTCCGACGCCGAAGTCCGCTTGGACGATCTGCAGCGGCTGTTGCGGATGAGCGACGACCCTTCGATCGTTGCCGCGCGAGCGGAAAGTCGGTCGGAGCCGCTGGCTCCGTCGTTGTTGCGACGCTTGCGCGCGTTCGGTACCAATGCCGATCAACAGGTGCGGCTGCGCAGCGACGACACCCAAAACCGTTCGCTGCAGATGATTCGGCGACCGCATCTGCAGCGTTTGGCCGGGCCGAAAGGCAATCGATTGCGGTTGGAAGGCGAAACCAAACGCACCGTGACGGTTCAGAACGTCCGTTGAGCTGGTCCCGACGGTGGGAACGCTTGCTCAAGCGGATCGATGCCGGTGCAGCCGCCTACCTTCGTGCGACGGACAGTCATTCACGTCGCGTGCGCGACCGACGCCCCGTCGACTCAATTGCACCGAAGCGTCGCTCAGAATGAGCGTTTGATCGAGAATTCCGCGATCCGTTCCAGCGACGTTTTCGATTCACCATCCGGCAGCACGTCCAACGATGCCAATGCGTCCCGCCGGAAACGTTCGGCGGTCTCCGCCGTGTAGGTTCGAGCATCACTCCGTTCCAGCCACGGCCGAAGGCGACTGAATCGCTGATCCGCGGGGCCCTGCAGGATCTGACCGATCCGCTGGCGGTCCTCAGGCGACGATGTTTCCAGTACCCGGATCACGGGTAGCGTCAGTTTCCCCTGCTCCAAATCGGTCCCCAGCGTCTTTCCGACGGTGGAGTCGTCTCCCCACAGATCCAAATAGTCGTCGGCGATTTGAAATGCGATCCCCAAATTCGATCCAAAGCCGGCCAACCGCGACACCGTTGCGTCGTCGCAACCGGCTTCGGCGGCCGCCAATGAGCAGGCGACGCGGCAAAGTTCCGCGGTCTTCCCGTTGATCATCTCAAAGTACGTCGCCTGGTCCAATTCCAGATCGTCGCGGCCGAGCACTTGTCGCAATTCGCCCTCGCAGACGCGTCGCGCGGCCTCGCCCACCCACAGGCAGGTGCGGGTGTTGTCCAACGTCGCAGCCAGCCGAAAACTTTGTGCGAACAAATAATCACCCAACAAAATGCTGGTGTGATTGTTCCACAGCGAATTGATGGTCGGCAGATGCCGCCGCTCGCAAGCGTCGTCCAAAACGTCATCGTGCACTAGCGTTGCCGTATGCACCATCTCCAACACGGTGGCGATCACGACGTTGGCCGGGGTGATCGGGCCGAATGCGCGCGCGATCAGCAAATGCATCGCCGGACGCAGTCGTTTACCTCCGAGTTGCACACCGTGACGCAGTAAGGACGCCACCGCTTCGTAGCCGCTTTGCAATTCGTTGCGGAGGGTTGTTTCGACGTCGGCCAACGGTCGCAGGATGGGGCGATAAAGCGACGTCAACAACGCACTGCTTTCCACCGAGACGGAACCGCCGCGCTGACGACGACCCTCACCGGACTCGCCCGCAGCTTGTTGATGGCCTGTCGCCCCCGCGGCATCTCGACGCGGCAGGGTCGGTTCGGACGACCGAGCTCCTGTTTCCGTGCCTGAGCTTGCACGCCGTTCAGCCGAACCATCCGGCTGAGTGACAGACTGATTGTGAAACGTGGCGGATGAGTCCATTGGATCGCGCTGCGTGGCGGCAAAGGATAGCAAGGAAGCCGAAACTCTAATGCGAAATCAACCGCACGTCAGCGAGGGGGGCAACCCGGCAACCGGTCAATTTTGCAAAACGCGGTCGATCGTCGCGGATTCCCCGCAGTCGAAGCGCCGCCGAATGCCGTCGCCGGTGTTGGCACTCGGCCCGCCGAATCGAGACGGTCACGACGGTGAGGCGAGGAAGTCGCCCGAGGCGCCGCCGCGTTTTTCCAGCAACCGCGTCGGTCCGATTCGCATTTGGCGATCAACCGACTTGAGCATGTCGTAGATTGCCAGCGTGCCGAGGCTGGCTCCGGTCATGGCTTCCATTTCGATTCCGGTCTTGCCGGTCGTGCGACAGGTGACGCGGCATTGCAGCCGGTGCTCGATGGGATCCGATTCCGGCCCGTCCGCGGTTTGCGGGTCAGAAGGCAGCCATTGGAAGTCCACCTTGACCGACTCGATGGGGATCGCATGGCACAGGGGGATCAGGTGGGCGGTCCATTTCGTGGCGCCGATCGCCGCGATCCGGGCGACCGCCAGGACATCGCCTTTGCGTCCGGAACCTTGCCGAACCGTTGCAGCCGCGGCGGCGTTCATCACGATCTCCGACGCCGCGGTGGCCACCCGGTGGGTGTCGGGTTTACCGGAGACATCCACCATGTGGACGTTCCCTTGGTCATCGAAGTGGTTGGATGCCATCGGGCTGATGCAGGCGGCTGGAAGTCGAGTGGGATAACGGCGTTCGGCAGTTTAGCCGGCCGGTGACCGACGGTGAATGCGCGTCGCTCACGAGTTCATCCCCGGCTGGCGGAGCCGGCGGTACAGTGCGTTCCCGGGCGGGAGCCCGGGAACGAGGGAGCATTGCGCTAAGTGGCTGGCGGAGCCAGCGGTACAGTGCGTTCCCGGGCGGGAGCCCGGGAACGAGGAGCATTGCGCTGAGGGGCTGGCGGAGCCAGCGGTACAGTGCGTTCCCGGGCGGGAGTCCGGGAACGAGGGAGCGGTGGTTCTCCTGGTTCCAAGGCTCCCGCCTTGGAACCCGCTGACTTTCAGGCTCTGCCTGACGGTTTGGCGGGTTACCGTCGGCGCATAAAAAAACGCCACACATCTGCGGGAAATGTGTGGCGCCTTTTTAATGGTCTTGGCGGCGATCAGTTGCTGCCTGGCGGAAGCCGGGCAGACATCAATCACACCAATTCCTTCTTCGTCCCAACGAGCGTTCGAAGTCGTTCAGCCAACAAGTGGGCGTCGAACGGCTTTTTGAACGTTTCGTTGATGCTGCTGCGATCGAAACTCATCGGCTGGCCGTCATCGGGCAGCAACGCGATCAGAATCACATCGGTGAAGTCGGCATTCTTACGCAAGTTCTGACAAATCTGAACTGCTTCGATCTTACCGATCGAAAAGTCGACAATGATGCAATCGGGTGTGAAGCTCTCGGCTTGAATTCCGGCTTCAAAACCGCTGGCCGCAACTGCGACTTTGAACGATTTCTCCGGCGGCAATTCACGCTTCAAGTTTTCGATCAATACTTGGTCCTGGGCGACGATCAGGCACTTGGCCATCGCTTCGTCTTCCAGGTCACCCAACGGCATACCGTGCTCCTTCAGGAACTTGATCAGGTATTCACGCGGAATACGACGATCTTGCGATCCCGGGATACGGTAGCCCTTCAGTCGTCCCGAATCGAACCACTTGGAAACGGTTCGCGGTGCGACTTTGCAAATCTTGGCGACCTGTCCAGTCGTAAAGACCTTCATATCAGGCTCTCCATAACGCCTCGTTGATTATTCCCTCGAACAATGGTGCGTCGGTACCCAATGTTCTCATGGCCTTGGTCATTCGACTTGCCGCACTCACCGCACCGCCGGCTCCAACCAACCGGTCCTGAACGGATGGCCGGATTGGCTGACGTTTCGGTGGATTCAGTGTGCCGCAAACCAAACGCTGGGTCAGGCCACCCGGCTCACATCCTGTGACGCTTGCCGAACGGGATCACTTGCTAGGTTTCAAACGGACGCAAACGAAGCGGTTGCTCGCTTGCTGGGGTAGATGCCGAGACGTCCGGCGACCAACGCCCAACGTTCCCGATGTGATTGGTAGTGATCGAACGATGGGTGTTGTCGCTCGACCTGCAATCACAGGAACGTTCGGCTATAGTCGCCGTCGGCCTCCGTCACGGCGGACCGCTCAAGTTGAGCGAAACCGTCAACGGATGCTTTCCCAGAATCCCCCCTGGGTGAATCGCGATTCGGCTGCCACCAGCTCACCAGCCCCCGGTCGGTTGTTACCGCGGCGGCGAGTGAACTCAGTCGAAATTCCTCGATCCGAGAGATAGTGTCGAGCAAAACCGCCCTAATTCTTTAGGGCGTTTACAAGGGAACAAGCGGCATTGTCGGATCGACACTCCGCGACCCCATCGACCGCCCGGTTACGCAAGACTGGGCCAACGTGAAAACCCCGCGTTTCATCATGTTTAGACGCACAAAGCCGGGGTTTCGTTGCCCTCGCGGGAAGAAATTTCGCAAAAAAAAATCTTTTCATAAAGTCGATCTGGCCGCTGCGGCGGTCTGGACAACCACCTGTTTTCACCTTCAGCTGCCCCCAGACGAGACACGTCCCGCCGCGTCTTGAAACGCCTCGACCCGCCCCTGGAAACTCCAAGAGAAAGCTGCCTCATGCACGATTCCGCACGTCGCTTTTTTGAACAAGCCATCGCCACCCCGAGTCCTTCCGGCTACGAGGAGCCGATCCAGCGATTGGTTCGCGATTACATCACCGGACATGCCGACGTGGTACGCGTCGACGTGCACGGCAATCTGATCGCTGAATCCGGTCCCCAGGACGGCCCCAGACTGCTGTACGCCGGGCACTGCGATCAGATCGGCATGCTGGTCTCTTACATCGACGAACTGGGGTATGTCTACGCGCAGACCATCGGCGGCTGGGACCCCCAACAACTGGTCGGCCAGGCCATGTCGATTTGGACCGCCGGGGGTGAAGTGCCCGCCGTGATCAGCCGCAAGCCGATCCACCTGTTGACGCAGAAGGAACGCGGCGAAGTCGTTCAACTGGAAGAGCTGTGGTTGGATATCGGCGCGGCATCGGCCGACCAGGCCGCGGCCGCCATCCGCATCGGTGACCCGGTCACCCTGGATCTGCGGTTGCGCCCATTGATGAACCACATCGTTTCCGGACCCGGGATGGACAACAAATCCGGAATGTGGACCGTGATCGAAGCCCTGCGACGTGCGACGGACAGGTCGTCTGGTGGCGAGGGGGATGGCGGACTGCATTGCCACCTGCACAGCGTTTCGACGGTTCAGGAGGAAATCGGGCTTCGCGGCGCCAAGACCGCCGCCGGGGGCATCAACCCCGATGTCGCCATCGCTGTCGACGTGACCCACGCGTCGGATTGCCCGACGATCGATAAGAACCGGCAAGGTGACATCAAGTTGGGCGGCGGCCCGGTGATTTTCCGCGGCCCCAACATCAACCCCAAGGTCGCAGCGCGGCTGATCGAACTGGCCGAAGCCAACAGCATCCCCTACCAGCTTGCCGCGATCGGGCGCGCGACGCCCAACGATGCCAACGTCCTGCAGCTGCACGGCGGTGGCGTGGCCACGGGGCTGATCGCCATCCCCAACCGCTACATGCATTCCGCCGTCGAAGCGATCTCGCTGGACGATATCGATCATGTCGCCGAGCTGCTGGCCGAATTCGCGTTGGCCCTTCGCGGGGACGACGATTTCATCCCCTCGGCTCCCTGAATCGGCACAGCTGAATCGGCGCGGGGGCTCAGACGACACGCCGCCGGGCGGTGGGCGGCGCAGGCCGGTGCTGGCGAGTACTGCTGGCGAGTACTGCTGGCGGGGACGACGCCGTGCGTCCGCGCTACGGAACGACTCGCTGCAATCGGTCCAGCGGGACGTAGAACCGGACATACCGGTGGCCATCGCTGAACCGTTCGCCGGCGGAATTGGGTACCAAGACGGTGGCCCGTCGGGTGATCCGATTGACCCGCCCCTGCAGCCGGTGCCCGTCGTGGTGAAAGGCGACGTGGTCTCCGACGCGAATGTTGAACCGCACCGCCGCCCGCTCACGCTGCGTGATCAGGTTGTGTTGGTAGTCGGTGTGCCCGAAATAACGCTTGGCAATCGACTGGAATCTCGCCTCGCTGCAATTGCCGTCGTTCCAGATCAGCATTTCGACCAGGTGCACCAATTCGTGCTCGGCGATCCGCTGCATCGCTTCCAACCGATCCCGGCACAAACAGCCAGCGACTTCCACCGGACGAGAGACATCTTCAAAGGTTTGAAACAGCAGCGTGCTGGAGAGCACCAATTCGAAACTGCGGATTCCGTCGTACTTGCCTTCGGGGTACTGCGTCACCAGTTTGCCCGCAACGCTGGTCATGCGGGAGGAAATGCCAAAGGAAACACCTTCGGCGGTCGCGGTCGGCAGAATCTTGCCGCCGAAGTAACGATCGTCGTACATCCGGATCATCCGCGCGACGTCGTCGCGGCCGATCTTGCGAAAATTCGGCCCGTCAATCGAGCGGCTGGTCATCAGCATCTGTTCGTGTATTTCGCGCCGCCATTGCTCCCGCTGGTGTGCCGAGAATTCTCGCAGAGCGACTTCACCGGCCAGCTGGCTTAGCCGCTGCGGATCTCGGGGCCGAATCGCTGCGGCAGTGGTACCGGCGGAGTCGTGCCCGCGACGGGCCGCGACCGAAGTCGCAGGCAGCGTCCGGCGGGGCACGGTGTGCTTGGCTTTCGTGTGCTGAGCTTTCGTGTGCTTGGGTTTCGACATCCTGATTCTCACCGAGACATGAATGCGAGGATTCTAGCCGATCGACGGGATCACGACGTGGGCAATCACTCGGCCGTGACGGTGACCTGGTAGCCCCCCCGGTTGTTCCCGCGGTCTCCCAAGTGGTCGTTGATCCGAAACAGCAGCCAACAGTGGCAATCGATCACCAAATCCAAACGCGACGTGACCGGCTGGACCCGCAGTGGTTCCAGAAAGTCGCTCTCTTCGGTCGCATTGGGCAGGACGCAAAGCAGCAATTGGCCCAGCGGGCGATCCATCGCGTAGTGGATGGTCACCCCCGGCGGCTCGCTGACCCAGGGCCGAGGCTCTTCCGCCAGGGTGCAGCGTCCTTCGGGAGTGATCGAAAGACGCGTCCCGGGGGCGAACCGGCCGCCCAGCGATTGCCATCCGGTGTCGGCTTGGATCGTTTTGTGGATCGGCGACCCGTTCCAGACGCCGTCCTTGATCGACAGCGGCACCCGTTCTTCCTGCCAATCAAATCCGTAGTCGAGTGTCGCGGTCAGCAATCGCCAGCGGGCCTGGACGATCGGCCATGCCGAACCGATCTGGCGTCGCAGAATCGCTGAGAACGCCTCGCTGGGATCGTCACCCCGTCGCGCCGCCCGCAGCAGTGTCGGACGATACTCGGGATACTCCGCCAGCAACATCACCGCCGCCCAGCTCCAACCGTACGCTTCCACGTCGCTGTTCAATTCTCGCGGGTACGCCAAAACTGATTCCAGCGTCGGGACTCGGTTTTCCTCGCGTCGCTGCGACATCCGTTTGAAGCGTCCCCAGTAAGGAACGGCGTCGCGCGACTGGGGGACGATTCCGATCTGAACGTCCCGGCCGACGCCGCGATGCACCGAAAGCATTTCGGCCATGCCTTCGGCGAACCAGGACGGGCCTGCCCCGCCGAACTGATCAATCGCCAACGCGTGGACGCCTTCGTGCAGCAGCAGGTGGCGTGTGTAGTAGTCGCTCGGTTGGCGGTTGACCCACAGGTTCCCGGCGCTGGCAAAACCGAAGGGGAAATTGAGTTCCGCGGGCAGGTCGCCCGATTGTCGAAACAATTCGCTCTCGCGGATCACGAACGCGTCGACCGACCAGGAATCCAGCGTTCCGGCGGGCAATTCAAAGAATCGCTCCCACTGCGGCACGGCCGCATCGAACGTTTCCACCAACTCTTGCAAGGACGCTTCGGAGCCCTCATCCGCTTTTAGGGTGATGTGTTTGCCGCGAATGGTTTGAAACGGTGTCTCTGCCGTCGCGGGGACAACGAACATCACCACTGCCAGAATTCCCCAGGCGCTCACCGCCCGGAGACCGGCGCCCAGGACCCGCCGCCCGGCCCGTTGGGGGTGTCGCAATGACCACGTCACCGTTCTCCGGTAGGATTGGTCGTTTGCGGACCGCAAGGGTGGCGAGGGTTGACCGGCAGGCGTTTGAACCGCTGTGGGCTGACCGGCCGGCACCTGCGCCGCCGATTCATCCGACCCGGCCGGAATCATCCGCCGGCGTCGGTCCATCAAGCGATACGAATCTTGGAAGGTCGATGCTCCATTCATACGCCAAGTTTAACCGGCGCCCCATTCGACGACGACAGAGGTTCGCAACGCGATTGCTGTCTGCCGTGTCGGGTCTGCTGTTCCTGACCAGCTTTGCCGGTTGCGTGCCACGTGCCGAAAGCGACGTCGTGGTCTATTCCGCCTTGGACGAGGAGTTCGCGACGCCAATTCTGGATGCTTTCGAACGCCGCACCGATCACGAAACCGGGGTGGTGGCGAAATTCGACGTGGAATCGACCAAGACCGTGGGGCTGGTCAACCAAATCATCGCCGAACAGCCGGCGCCGGTCTGCGACGTGTTTTGGAACAACGAAATCATGCACACCGTGCGGTTGCAGAAATTGGGATTGTTGCAGCCCCGGAAGTGGGCGGTCCAATCCGGCTGGCCCAGCGACATGATCGCCAGCGACGGGTCGTGGTGCGGGTTTGCCGCCCGGGCACGGGTGTTGATGATCAATACCGACTTGGTCCCGGCCGAGGAGTATCCTCGCAGCGTTCGGGAATTGGCGGATCCCAAGTGGAAGGATCGCTGTGCGATGGCACGACCGCTGTTCGGCACCACGGCCACGCATTTTGCCGTGCTTCGCGCACGCAACGGGCGAGAATCAACGCTGCAATTCCTGCAACAGATTCACGACAACGCGGTGATCCTGTCCGGCAACAAGCAGGTCGCCCTGGCGGTCGCGTCGGGCGAGTTGGCTTGGGGGCTGACCGACACCGATGACGCGATCGTCGAAAAGGATCGCGGCGGCAAGGTTGCGATCGTGTTTCCGGATCAGGAACCGGACCAACCCGGGACGCTGCGAATCCCAAACACGATCGCGGTGTTGAAAAACGCGCCGCACCCAACGGCCGCCGGACAACTTGCCGACTACCTGGTTTCAGCGCAAACCGAAGACCGTCTGGCGATGGGAAGCAGCAGCCAGTTGCCGATCAGCCGGGACAGTGAGTACAAGCCCCGGGTGCTACCCGATTCGCCGGTGCGATGGATGAAAGTCGACTTCGAAGCCGCCGCCGAAGGATGGGAAGACTGGGCGGCGGAGTTGATGCAACTGTTCAATGATTGAACGTCGACCGAGTGGCCGGAGAGCGTGTGTGCCGGCCCTCCCCGTCGGCTTGCGCCGGCGGCGGGGAGGTTTCATCACTCGACGACCGGAGGCCAGGCGGTGGGGGACCGTGGGACTCAACTCATCTTGCTGAACTCGGCGATTTCATCGACGGTGAACTTGCGTTCCAGCCGAGCGCCCAGTTGAGAAACGATGCGGGCGGCCGCGTGCGACGCCAAGTGTCCGGCGGTGCGCCAATCCATTCCGTTGGTGACGCCGTAAAGGAGTGCCCCGGCGTACATGTCCCCGGCACCGGTGGTGTCGATCGCCTTCACCTGCACACCCTCGATCGGGAATTCTTCGCCGCCGTGCATCACGATCGATCCTTTGCCGCCCAGCGTCAGCGCCACGTTCTCGCAGTGATCGTGGATCTTGACGGCGCACCGCAACGGATCCGATTCCTCGGTCAACGACTTCGCTTCTTCTTCGTTGCAGAAAAACAAATCGACCGGCCCGGTGATCAGGTCCCAGATCTCGTCGCGGATCATGTTGACCAGGAACGGGTCCGACGCCGAGAAGGCGATTTTCACGCCATGCTTCTTGGCCAGGTCCATCGCTTTGTAGGCCGCTGCTTTGGAGGTGTCGCCGGTCAACAGGTAGCCTTCGATGTACACATACTTCGAATCGGCAATCATCGATTCTTCGATGTCGTCCGGTCCCAATGTCGTGGACGCGGCCAGGGTGGTCAGCATGGTCCGCTGGGCGTCTTCGGTGATCAGGACGGCACAGGTCCCGGTGGGGAGGGTGGCCGGATTGACTTGGATTGCCACCCCCAATTCACGCATGTCTTTCAGAAAGAAGTTGCCAATCGGGTCGTCACCGACTTTGCCGATGAATCCGGCGGTTCCGCCGAAGTCCGCGAGGGCGACGATGGTGTTGGCGGCCGATCCACCCGCGCAACGATTCACGGGCCGGCCGTCCAGGTGGCTCAGCACCTGGGATTGTTGTTCGATGTCGACCAGGGTCATGATTCCCTTTTCGACCGCCAACTGCTCCAGCACCCGATCTTCCACTTGGGTCTGGATGTCCACCAATGCGTTGCCTACCCCAAAAACGTCGTACGAAGCCATCAAAAAGGCTCTCC
The DNA here is from genome assembly GCF_008629675.1 of Roseiconus nitratireducens. Taxonomy (GTDB): domain Bacteria; phylum Planctomycetota; class Planctomycetia; order Pirellulales; family Pirellulaceae; genus Stieleria; species Stieleria nitratireducens. Next base: position 82,204 of record NZ_VWOX01000013.1, read on the forward strand.
GGAATTCTTGTTCAAAATCGAGAAAGCCGAGTAGCCTAATGCCTGCCCGCTGTTTCTGAAAGGTTGCGGCGCGTCCGGCTCCGCCTTTTCAACGGGCGACAGTAGGAGCGCCGCGGCGTCTCTGGTGTGCGTTTTGGGGGGCGAGCACACGGAGGAAAGATTGCCGCTCTTTTCGCTGAGGCGGTGTTGCTGTCGCCGCTTCGCGGATGGGAGGATTCGGAGGCGGTGTCCGTCGGCTGACGCCGACGGCAGGGGGTTGTCGGCGCTTCGCGACTGGTCTTTAGAGCAAGGGGAGACCGCCGTGGCCGGAGGGTCTAACCGATCCGTTGCAGTACCACGTCGAGCGTCTTGCGGAGTGCCGCACCGCTGGCACGCATGCCCTGCACCTCTTTTGGCCACAGGTCGATTTCCATGCGGTCGACCACACCGGTTCGGCCGACCACCGTCGGCACGGACAAGGCGACGTCTCGCACGCCGAAGCAACCGTCTTGTACGCTGCTGACCGGCAACACGCGTCGGCTATCCAACAGGATCGAATCGATCACGTCGCGAATCGCGATGCCGACAGCGAAGCCCGCACCACCTTTGCGTTTGATCACCTCGGCACCACTGCCACGGGTGCGGGTGAACAGTTGCGAGACCAGGTTCGGTGACCAGCCCGGATACTTGTCCAGCGGCAGACCGGCGATGGTCGCGCTGCTCCAGATCGGTACCATCGACTCTCCGTGCTCGCCCAGGATCAACGCCTTGGTCTGTGTCGGCGGAGCGTTCATTTGTTCGGCGATCAGCGAACAGAAGCGGATCGTGTCCAGTTGGGTGCCCAAGCCGATGACCTGTGCGACGGGAAGGTCCAACATCCGCGCCGCGACGTACGTCAGAATATCGACCGGGTTGCTGACCACCAGTACGATCGCCGACGGTTTCGGACCAGCCGCTTTGACGTCGCGCAGGATCTGCACGAACAGGTCGGTGTTGCGGTTGATCAGGTCCAACCGTGATTCGTCCGGCTTACGCCGTAGGCCGGCAGTGATACAAATGATGTCGCTGCTGGGAATGTGCTCGTAGCCGCCCCCGACGATGCTTTGATCGGCGACGCTGGGGCCGCCGTGTTGGAGGTCCAGTGCCTGGCCGACGGCCAGCTCTTGGTTGACATCCAGGAGCGCGATTTCGCGTGCGAGTCCGCCGCACTGCAGGGCGTACGCCGCACACGATCCGACCAGGCCGCCGCCGCCGATGATGGAGATTTTCATGATGAATTACAAACGTTGTCGGGAGAAAGCTACGCGCTCGGTGCGCCCAGCGATGGGGAGTGGGATCTGGGGTTCCGAAGTCAAACCCTGAGCCGCGATCGGGCTCAGGCCTGCATCTGCCGGATCACTTCGTCGGTGATCAGCTTGACCAGCTGGTCCTGGTCGACGCCCGCCGGCAATCCGGCGGCGGGGGCAGCCGCTGCGGCCGGCGTCGTTTTTGCGGGCATCGCCGGGGGGGCGTTGAACGCACGCCGCTGCACGCCCGAAGACTTCCAGGAGTCACGGAAGATGTCGTTGGCACAAATGTCGCAGTTCTCGAATTCCTTGGTGTTACGGGGATCGCTGTAGCCCCATTGGCTTTTCAGATCCAGCAACTCCTGCGATTTTTGCTGGTCCAGGAAAGCGACGTTGCCCAGTTGCTTGGCCAACATCAGCATCCGGCAATACGAATCCAGGATCTCCGTCCACCAGTAGGCCTGTTCGACCGTTTCGCCATAGCTGACGGTGCCGTGGTTGGCCAGAATCATGACGTTCGTCTTGTCGACAAACGGGATGATCGTGTCGGCAAACGCCTGGCCGCCGGGCGTCTCGTACTTGGTGATCGGAACGTCCCCCAAAAACACTTCGACTTCCGGCAGGATGCATTGCGGGATGGGTTCGCGAGCGATCGCGAAAGCGGTGGCGTGCGGCGGGTGGCAGTGAACCACGCTGCGGATGTCCGACCGCTGTTTGTAGATCTCCAGGTGCAACAGCGCCTCGCTGGAACGCTTCTTGCGTCCGGCGATTTGTTTGCCGGTCATGTCGACGGTGGCGATGTCCTCGGGCTTCAGGAAGCCTTTGCAGTGCAGCGTCGGCGTGCACAGGACTTCATTTTCGCTGACGCGGACGGTGATGTTCCCGTCGTTGGCCGCGGCGAACTGCCGGTTGTAAATGCGGCGACCGATGTCGCACATGTCCTGCTTGATCTTATGCGTGTTTTGCATATTGCCGTGGGGGTCCAGAGAAAAATGGTTTGGAGGTGAATGGTTGATAGCGGAGGATGCCTATTCCAGATCAATCTCGTCCAGCAAAGCGACGATCGAAGCGTCAATGCATTTGACGTCCGGGCGGAACGGCTGAGCGGCTTCCGGGCCTTCGGCCAAAGCCACCAGATCGCCCAGACCGGTGCTGCACAGGTCCCAGGCGACCATGGTGTCGCCGCCCAGTGGCTGTTTGTCGATCTGGTCGATCGAGTCAACGACTTCAACGCAACGCAGCTTGGCCGTTGCGAAGGAAGGATGTGCCTTCGAGAGGGTGACGGTGCCAACGGTTCGCGCCAGTTTCATGCGGTGGTCTCCCGACGAGTGGATGCAACTTGGGCGATCCGGACCGCGGCGTTGACGGCAGCGGTGAGGTTCAGTTTGGTTCGATCCAGCACCCACACGGTTGGCGCCAGTTCGGCGGCGAAGCGATCGACGTCTGTGAAGGTGCCGACCATCGTGGCCCGGTCCCCGGACTGACAACGGCGGCAGACCTCCGCAGCCGGGCGATCGGTCCAAATCACCTTCACGCCGCCGGGCAAACGGACGCCGCGTCGTTGCAGCTGCCCGGCCAGTTCGCAGTCGTGTTGGCCGACCGGCCCGTTGGCTCGATCGCCCGTTGCATTGTGGGGCGATGCCTGCCGGGAGGTGGACGCGGAAACGATCGCAATGCCGCGGCGTTTCGCTTCGTCGCGGGCGGCCGGAGTGATCACGGCGCCCGGCGCCGCGACCAATTCGGACGTGTCGGCATGTGCTCGCAGGGTTTCGACCGTGATCAGACGTTTTCCCACGATGGTTGTCGCGGCCGGCTTGTTTTCCGGGGCCACCGCGGAAGAACCTGCGGCGAGATCCGCTGCGGCGTTCGGATCGTTCCGTAGCCGCCGGATCACTTCGCGCGCAATCCGAGCGATCATCGCAGGATCGGGTTCGCGGTGGTGGGAAACGGTGGACATGGGGAAGGCTTCAGTTGTCGTCAATGATTCCGATCACGGTCCAGCGGGCCGGTGTGTTTTCATGGCCGCTGACTTCTCGCGCGTAACTGCCGTCGCTGGTGATCATCACGCGGTCCCCACGCCGCGATCCGACGGCATCCAAAGCCGCCAACGGCGGTCCGTCGGCGGAATCATCCAACGCCAACGGTTGAATGATGACCAGCCGGCGGCCGACAAAGCTTTCGTGCTTGACGGTGGCGCGGGTCGATCCGAGGACAACGGCGGGCTGCATGTGGGCGTGGGAAGCGGGGTGGAGGATGAAGGGAAAGTGTTCGAACCAAATGCCGTGACACGGCGTTCGGAGGCGTGTGAGCTGGAGCTGGGTCACACGACGCGCAGTTCGTCGATCATGCTGCAGCGTCGCTCGCGGGTGAACGTCGTCGGGGTGGTCACGCCTTCACCGGTCGGTCCGGCGATCGAGAACGACAGGTAGCCTTCGCCGCCCAGACCCAGCGAGGCCATGCAGGGGCCGTTCTTGACGTACAACGTGGTGTCCAGTTCGCGGCCCATCTTGGTCATGTTGCGGACGTTGCGCGAGTGGATGATCGCCGTGTGGCGGAACCCGTGCTCGTAGTGCTTGGCCATCGCGATGGCGTGGTCGACGTCGCGGGCTCGCACGAACGGCAGGAAGGGCATCATCTGTTCGACGCTGACGAACGGATGGTGTTCGTCGGTTTCGCCAAACACCAATTCGGTTCCCGCGGGAACACGAACGCCGGCGGCTTCGGCCAGGAAGGCGGCGTCTTTCCCGATGTACTCTTTGGCTGCCGCGTCGTGATGGTCGTCGCCGACCTGGACGATCGCTTTGGCGGTCAACGCGTTGATTTGATCGTGGTTCAGTTGTGCCGCCCCGGCGCGGCGCATGGCGTCGAGCATCGCGTCGAAAACCGATTCGACGACAAACACTTCCTTCTCCGCGATGCACAACAAGTTGTTGTCATAAGCGGCACCGGCGATGATCGATCGTGCCGCCAAGTCCAGATCGGCGGTTTCGTCGACGACGACCGGCGGGTTGCCGGGGCCGGCCACGATCGCGCGTTTGCCGCTATTGAGCGCTGCCCGGGCGACGGCCGGGCCGCCGGTCACGCAGATCAGGGCGACGTTGCGGTGCTTGAACAGAGCGTCGGCGCTTTCCAGTGTCGGTTCGGCGATCACGCAGATCAGGTTGTCGATTCCCACCTCCGCGGCGATCGCGCGATTGAAGCGGCGAACGCCTTCGGCTGCGACCCGCTTGCCCGACGGGTGCGGATTGACGACCACGGTGTTTCCACCGGCGATCATGCTGACGGCGTTGCCGGTGATGGTCGGCAGGCTGTGCGTGACCGGTGTGATGGCGCCGATGACACCAAAGGGGGCGCGTTCAATCACCGCCAGCCCGTGGTCGCCGCTGTAGGCCTTGGTCTCCAGGAATTCGACGCCCGGCGTTTGCTCACCCAGCGTTTTCAGCTTTTCGATCTTGTGTTCCAGTCGCCCGATTTGCGTTTCTTCCATCTCCATCGTGCCCAGTTCTTCGCACTGCTCGATGGAGATGCGACGAATGATGTCGATGATCCGCTTGCGGTCGGCCAGAGTCCGCTGACGCAACTGCTCGAACGCCGCGCGGGCGGCGACCACCGCGGAATCGGCGTCGGAGAACACGCCGTTGCTGCCGCCCGCCTGAGACGCCGAAGCCGAGTTGCCCGACGGCATCGGACCGACTTCGGCCAGGACCTGGGCGACAACGTTTCGAATCAGGTTTTCGTCGTATTGCATCGTGAATTACCTCGCGGCCGCCGCCGGCTGCCGTTGCGATGTGTGACTGTGGTTGTTCGGTGGGGAGGGTTCGTTGGGATTGTTCGGCCAAGCCGAAGGGGGATTCTTCGGCCAGGCCGAAGGGCGTCATTCACGGGGGACGGGTCAGTCTCTCGAGTAGACACTGGCTTTATCGATGTGGACTCGGTCAACGATGCCAATGATGACCGCATCGATCGGAAGCGATTTCGTTTCGGGTGTCAGGCGGGCGCTGCTGCCCTGGGTGATCAACACAAAATCGTTCTCGCCGGCGCCCAAGGTGTCGACGGCGATGAACGTGCGGCCGGTGGTGACCAGCTTGTTGCGTTTCTTTTCCTCCAACCGGTACGGTTCGACGACCAACAGCTTGTGGCCGGTCATCGACGCAACCTTCTGCGTGCTGACGACCGATCCGGTGACGCGGGCGATAAACATTCGTGTCAGGTCTTGTGGAAGGAGGAAAGGGTCGGGGAAATCACGAATGCTTCAGCGCCGCAGCGGTCTGCCGGGCGACGATCACTTCTTCGTTGGTGGGGATCACCCACAACTGTGTCCGGGAGTTGCCGGCGTGGAAGGACGCCTCGCCCAGATCGTTGACACGTTGCTTGATCGAAGCGTTGCTTGCCGAATCCGCGACGATCCCCAGGTCGGCCAGTCCTGCGCAGACGCGATCGCGAATCTGCACGCCGTTTTCTCCGATGCCGCCGGTGAAAACGATCGCATCGGCGCCACCCAGGGCCACCAGGGCGCCGCCCAGATGACGGCGGATCTCTTCGACGAACACGTCCAACGCGAGTTGGGCTTGGGCGTCGCCGTTGTCGGACGCTTCTTCCAGGTCGCGGACGTCACCGCTGTGTCCGCCACTCAGCCCCAGCAGTCCGCCTTCGGAAGCCAGCGTTTGCAGGGCCTGGTCCAGTGACAGTCCGGTTCGCTGCAGGATCAAAGGCAGGGCGAACGGATCGAAGTCCCCGACCCGGTTGTTCTGCGGCAATCCGGTTTGCGGGGTCATCCCCATCGTCGTCAACACGCTTTCGCGTGAACGGATCGCGGTGATTGAACTGCTGCCACCCAAATGGCAGGAGATCACGCGGGCATCCTGGCGGCCCAGGATCTCCGCACTGCGGTAGGCGATGTAGCGATGACTGGCGCCGTGAAAGCCCCACTTGCGAACGTGGAACTGGTCGGCCCAGGATCGGGGGATCGCGTATTCTCGCCGGGCTGCGGGGATCGTGCGGTGAAAGTCCGTTTCCAACGCGGCCACCAGCGGCAGATCAGGGAACCGAGTCCGCAAGGTGTTCATCGCGGCGATGTAGGGCGGGTTGTGTGCCGGCGCGGCGGCGTTCATTTCGGCCATCGCGTCGAGCAACGCGTCGTCGACAACGAACACACCGGAGAGGCGACCCCCGTGGACGGCTTTGAATCCGATCGCGGCCACTTCGGTCGCCTCACGGATCACCCCGTGCTGCGGATCGGTCAGCTGGTCCAGGCAGGCCTGCACGGCGACGCCGTGATCGGGAACGGCAAGCGACTTCTCGTCGGACCAGTCGCCGATTGCGACCGTGCATTTGCTCTGCGCGTCACCGATCCGTTCGACCGCACCTCGGGCGAGGCAGCGGACGTTCTGGATGTCATCGATGGCTCCGTCATCGGTCATTTCAAACAACCGATACTTGAAGCTGGTCGATCCGAGGTTGGCAACTAAGACAAGCACGTGCGAAATCCTCCGTGGAAATTCCGTTCGAGACGGCCCAGCCGATGCGTCATCGGTGGCGGCACACAGAACCGGCGCACCGTCGACGCGCGAACGCGTGCGGCGCTGAACTCCCGTGCCGTCGTGATGAAGCCCGACCGTGCTACGACAGGAAGGCCTTGACCACGCCTTCGGCCGGTCGCGGGATGATGTGGCTGGACAACAGCTCGCCGACTTGCGAAGCGGCATTGGCGCCGGCTTCGACCGCGGCGCGGACGCTGCCCACGTCGCCGCTGACGACGGTCGTGACCAGTCCGCCGCCGATGTCGACGCGTTTCACGATTTCGACATTCGCCGCTTTGGCCATCGCATCGGTGGCTTCGACCAGTGCCAACAGGCCTTTCGTTTCGATCAAACCAATTGCATCGTTCATGGTGTTTCTATTTCGTCTTGACGTTGTTTCAAAAAGTGGGGGAGGGTGCCGGGGACGCGATCACTTGGCCTTTGCCGGGGCGGTCGTCTTGAGCACTTTGCCAAGGTCGTCGTGCGGACGCGGGATGACTTGGACGCTGACGACCTCGCCGACACGACCCGCGGCTGCGGCACCGGCGTCGGTTGCGGCTTTGACCGCCGCCACGTCGCCGCTGACGAACGCGCTGACCAGTCCGCTGCCGACCTTGTCCCAGCCGAGGAACTGGACGTTGGCCGCTTTCATCATTGCGTCGGCTGCCTCGACCAGGGATACAAACCCTTTGGTCTCGATCATGCCGAGCGCTTCGTTAATCTTTGCCATGGGAAATCTGCCTTTGAAGGAGAAACGGAAGAAAGGGGTGGGGATCGGACGTGGGGACGTTTCGACCCTTGGTTTGGTTAGTTCTCAGTTTGGTGGGTCCTCAGATACCGGCCGCCCGCCCGCACGTGCCACGTCCGTGAACGGGACGGTGGGTGCGGCGGGGAGATTCGCCGTCGAGGTGAATTAGGCTTTGCAGCTGCAGCCGCTCTTGGTCAGCTCCACTTTCGAAGCGCGGTCCAAATGACAGGCATTGCCTTCGTCGGTATCGATGTGCACTTCCAGCTTCGCCGCCTTGTCGGCGCGAACCAGCAGGTTCTCGAACACCGTGCTGCAATCATTGCTGGTGATCTTCAACTGCATCATGTCGCCGTCCGCGACGCCGTAGAAATCGGCGTCGGCGAAGTTCATGTGCACGTGTCGGGCGGCGCGAATCACGCCCCGGTCCAGTTGCACCGTGCCGGCGGGGCCGACCAACACGCAACCCGGCGTGTCGTCGATCTTGCCGCTGTGGCGGACCGGCGCGTCGATGCCCAACGAGATGGAATCGGTGAAAGCGAGTTCGACCTGGCTGGCCGATCGCGTCGGACCCAACACCCGCACGCTGGGCAGCATCCGTCGCCGGGGACCGACCACCATCACGGTCTGCTTGGCCGCGTAGAACCCGTCTTGGTACAGCGGCTTCTCCGGCTCCAGCACCGCGCCGGGGCCGAACAGGGTTTCGACGTGCTCGTCGGTCAAATGGACGTGTCGGGCAGAAATGCTGACCCGCAAGTTCGGTTTGCCGTTGACCCAGCCGGGCGGGCTGGCGGAGCCGTCGGCGGCCACGGAAGGTCCGCCGCCGAGCGACTGTTGGATCGCTTGGCGAACCAGCGACTCGATCTGAGTCCGGTCAATTTGCGTCGCGTTCATGCGTGTGGGGGGAGTGGGGAAGGGTTGCAAGTGTCAAGTTGCAGGTTCCGGTGAACTTGGAACTTGGAACTTGGAACTTGGAACTTGGAACTTGGAACTTGGAACTTGGAACTTGGAACTTGGAACTTGGAACTTGGAACTTGGAATCAAACCTCCGCCAACACTAGTTCCGTGCCAGCGTCCTCGATTTGTTTTTTCCAGCGTGGATCCAACCCGGAATCGGTCACCACGCCGTGGACGTCCTGCAATCGGCACAGATGGGACAGGCTGACTTTGCCGAACTTGGTGTGATCGGCCACCACGTACGCCCGGTCGGCGGCAGCCAACATCGCCTTTTCGCTTTCGACCAGCATCATGTTGTTGTTGAAGTAGCCGCGTTCGTTGATGCCTGCGACCGACAGGAACGCCGTTGAGACGTTGATCTGCCGCAGCTGCGCTTCGGCCAGCGGGCCGATCGCCACGGCGGTCCGTCCACGGACGCAGCCGCCGATCGTGACCAGATCGATGGAGTCACCGCTGGAGAGCAGGTGCGCCACCGGCAGACTGTTCGTGACCACTTGCAACTGCCGGCCGACCAGCCGACGCGCCAATTCATAGGTCGTGCTGCCGCCGTCCAGCAGAACCGTATCGCCGTCGCTGACCAGCGCCGCGGCTGCCGCCCCGATCGCCGCTTTCACCGACCAGGTCGTTCCCTGGCGGTCCTCAAAGGCTCGGATCGTGGCGCTCTCGCCGGTCCAAAACACGCCGCCGTGCGTCCGCCGGACGTCGCCGCTGTGTTCCAACTGCTCCAGGTCCCGACGCACGGTCGACTCGCTGACCGAAAGCGTCGCGGCGAGTTCGCCCAATGAGGCAAAGCCGGACTCGCGGATCAACGCGCGCAAATGGTTGCGGCGACCGTCCGTGCCGGGACGGGCGTCGGATCCGTTGTGGGATGGGAGGTTGCCGGAACGAGCCACCGAAATTGCCTAGATTACGCAGCTGAAGGGAGGTTTGATAGTTTTCTGTCACCGGTGAAAGATTTCAACCATCTTCTGGCGATTTCATCGCAGATTTGCAAAAAACTTACCGTCTCTTCCAAAGATCGTTGGCGTCCCGGGCAGGCCGTCAGCCGGGATGCTTTCCTGTGGACTGAACCTCGGCGGCGCCGGCCCGCGTTGCGATTTTCGGTCAATGTGATGAGAAGTTTCGCCAGCTGCCCGGCACCGCGGGCGATTGCCGGAAACGAAAACCCTGGGGATTGCCGAACGCGAGCCCGAGATGCCGCTGGTGGGCAGCTGCGCCGGCGGCTTGCGGGACGCGCGACCGGCGGTTTTCCGGGCCGTGTTCACCGGATACGCTTGCCGTTTCGCGATTCGACCGGTGCCGTCCGTCGAACCGAGGTCAATGCGATTTTCAGCTCACCTTCCTCTCCCCCGAGAATCGGCTTCATTGAAATGACAGAACTACGTGGCAAAAGAGCGATCGTCAGTGGAGCATCACGTGGGATTGGACGCGGCATTGCGGTCGAACTTGCCCGCGCCGGGGCCACCGTCGCAATCAATTACCGGTCGCATCCGGGCGAAGCGGAGGAAGTCGTCGCCGAGTGCAAGTCGGTCGGCGGTGACGGTCACGTCTATCAGGCCGACATCGCCTCACGCGAGGACGTCGAGGCGATGGTCGACGCGGCGGCCGAGCAGATGGGCGGGTTGGACATCATCGTCAGCAACGCCGCCTACAGCGATCGACACTTGATGCTGGAATCGGATCTGGACGAATTCCGACGGACGATCGACGTCAGCATGTGGGGAGCGTTTTACCTGGTCCGGGCCGGAGCGCAGAAGCTTGTCGACGCGGGCAAGGGCGGCAACATCGTGGTTATCAGCAGCCCCCACGCGCACATGGCCATGCCCGGGGCGATGGCCTACAACATGGCCAAGGCGGCCAATGACCAGATGGCTCGCACGGCCGCGTGCGAACTGGCCCAACACCGCATCCGCTGCAACATCATTCACCCCGGCTGGATCGACACGCCGGGAGAACGCAAGTTTTTCGCCGAAGAAACGTTGCAGCGAGAGTCGGCGAAGCTGCCCTGGAAACGTCTCGGCCGCCCCGAGGAAATCGGCCGCGGCGTGGTGTTCCTGTGCCGGGAAGAAAGCGAGTACATCACCGGCAGCACGCTGACCATCGATGGCGGCATCCAATTGCCGTGGCGTGACATGTTCCGCGTGGAAGAAACGAAAGAACTCGGCTGAACAAGTTCGCTGAACAAAGACGTTGAACCTGGTCGCCGGAGACACCGGTTGGCGGTGCCGCTGGTGTGAGCAGTTTGTTCGGGGCGATCCGAAGAGTCTCGGACACGCTCCAAATTCACTCTTCGGTCGGTGGTTCCGGCAACTCGATGCCGTGCCGCTTGGCGCGTTCACGCCACCTTTCGCGGGCGAACGTCTGCATGTCGACTTCGGTATCCTGTTCGTCGACGATCTCCAGTCCCAGCAGCGTCTCGATCACGTCTTCGAGGGTGACGATTCCCACGGCGCTGCCGAATTGGTCCAGCACCAGGGCGATGTGCTGGCGGTTCTTCAGCAACGCGTCCAGGGCGGCTTTGGCGGAGGTATCGTCGGCGATCGTGGCCAGTTCGCGGCCAAGTTCTGACAGCGGCCGATCGTTTTCGCCTCGCGAGCGTGCCAGCAGCAGGTCACTGGCGAGCACAAAATTGGTCGCGTCGTCCAGCCGTTGATCGTAGATCGGGATTCGCGTGACGCGCAGCTCGGGCGTCGAGTCCAGTGTCTGACCGACCGTCGACGATTGCGGAAAGGCGATCACGACCACCCGAGGCGTCATGATGTCGGCCACCGTGATCTGGGGAAAACGCATCAGCGCCCGAAAGATCCGCGACTCGTCTTCGGCCAGCACCCCCTGTTGGGCGCCGATCTCGGCCATCGCGTGCAATTCTTCCCGCGTGACCGAATGATGGACTTTGCCACCGGAAAGCAATTTGGTCAGCTTCTCACTGATCCAGACCAGCGGGTACAGCATCCAGATCAGCAGCATCACGCTCTTGCCGACTAGCGGAGCCAGCGAACGCCAATACAAGGCGCCGATCGTCTTGGGGATGATTTCACTGAAGATCAGGATCAGCAACGTCATCACCGCGCTGGCGATGGCGACCGACCCGCTGCCCCAAACCACGGCGGCCTGAGCCCCCACGCCGGCCGCACCGATGGTGTGCGCGATCGTGTTCAGACTCAAGATCGCGGCCAGTGGGCGATCGATGTTCTCCTTCAACACCTTCAACCGTACGGCATCGGCGGGCTTGGTTTTCTGCAGCGTCGCCGTGAATGAGGGCGTGATCGACAGCAGGACCGCTTCGGCGACGCTGCAATAGAACGAGAATCCGATGGCGACGCACAGGTAAATGATCAGCAGGGTCATTGGCATCCCGGCGACGGCCGTGCGGTACAAAAAAGAATCCCCTCACCAGCATTCTGTGCGAGGGGATACCGGAATAGAAGGGGGCGCGAATGACCTCAGGACGGTCGTCGCCTAGGAGCGTCGTCGACGATGCGCTCCGATGCCCACGGCGGCGGCCAGCAAGAAGGCGCAGGACGGTTCCGGGACAGCGGTCACCGGAGACACGGTGAACGACGACGGCAACGTCACGGGATCATCCACCATCACCGAATCACGCGTCAGCGATTGCAGTTCCAAGCCGATCGTGAACGCCTGGTTGTCTTGCACGTCGAAGGTCAACGTCGTCAACAATTCGCCCGGTGCCGTGGGGACGGTGAAGTTCAACAGGTCTCCCAGGGCAAAACGATCACCGGAATTGACGTTGGACGCCACCACGACGCCCGTGAAACCGGTGGGGACATCACCTTGCACGACGGGCGCGTTGGCTGCATCGGTGATGTCGATCTGGATCCCGTTGAACGTGTCTTCACCCGAGCCGTCGTAGGACATCGTCAGGTCCACCTCGTGCAGTCCCGGCCCGGTAAAAACCAAATCGGCGGGGTCGACGGAGATCACAAATCCAGCACCCGCTTGGCCGCAAAGCAGCCCGGTGAGGAGAACAGCCAAGATGCGAAAAGACATCATCGGATCGGATTACAGAGAAGAGGCAAGTCGTTCGGTGGGTGCATAATCTAACGGAGAAGCTAGGAACTATGCGTCAGATCTGGCGATGAGGCAATCAATTTTTCCTCCGCCTCCGGAGTCAGATGCGGTCCGATGCGGGAATTTCCGGTCATCCGATGAAATTCGAGTCGTTCAGCGCCTGATCGACGCCCGACTCCGACAGCGAGGATCCCGCAGCGGCGGCGGAACTGAACGAGGATTGCGGCGGCTCCGCGATCAAGGCCAGGTCTTCGTTGAAATTCGACTGCCAAATTGGCAAGTCGGTGGTGAAGATTTGCCCGTCTCCGTTGATATCGGCCGCCGCGTCATAGTTGGCGTCTTGCGGCAACGCATTGAAGGCGGATTGCCAAATCGCCAGATCGGTGGTGAAGACCTGGCCGTCGCCGTTGATGTCGCCCGGGGAGACATTGAATCGCAAATCCAAGACGCCGCCCGGGCTGCCGTTGCCGTCGCCATCAAGCGACTGACCCGCCTGGTTCTGCAGGGCATCGCTGACCGCCAGCCGGATTTTGTCGAACCCGATCACGGCTCCCAGTTGCAATTCGGCGGTCTGCGTCGCTGCGGAGTAGAGAACATTGACCACGGGGATGCCGCCTTGGACGGTTCCCAGGACTTCGAAGTCATTCGCCGTGACGGGGGCCATGTCCTGGTCGAACTGCACGTACAACCGATCCATCTGGGAATGTGGCACGGCCAGTTGGTCGCTGAGCTGGATCCCCAATCCGTTTCCGGCACCGACCCCGCCTCCGTCCACCGCGTCGATGAAGACCGGGTCCCAGGCGGTGGAGCCGGCGATGACGGCCAGGACTTGTGGCGGGGTTGCGATTTGGGTGACCGCACTATCGGTGTTGTTGGCCGGGTCGCTGTCCATCATCCCGCCGCCAACGGTCGCGGTCGCATTGACGGTCGTCGACCCGCTTGCTCCCGCGGCGATCTCGGCATCGACGTCGTAAACGACTTGGTCACCAGGGTACAGGTCCAGCGTCTCGTTGATCGCTCCGGACCCCTGCGTGATGACCGTTCCACGTCCGAACACCACGTAGGTCTGGCCCGCCAGCAAGATGCCTCCCGGCGATGCGAAAGGGGCGCCGACCAACACGTCCGCAAAGCCATCGCCGTTGATGTCTCCCGCGGCGCCCACCGCCTCGCCCGACTGTTCCGCGTCGTTCATGCCTTCGATCACAAAACCGTCGCTGCCGTCCAGATCGGCGAGGACCAACGCGGCGGGAAAGCCGGTGTCGCGGCCGAACAGGACGAAGCTGCCGCCGGGAATGCTGACGTTGTCGACCGTCGTCGCGGCCATGGAGATCAATGCATCCGCGATTCCGTCTCCGTTGACATCTCCGGCTTCGCTGACACGCATCGGATTCGGGTTGGCCTGGGCCGATGTCGTCACCGCCAATCCGTTGGCGCCGTCAAGCGCCGCCAGGTCGACACTGGCGGCCGTTCCCTGTTGCCCAAACACGATGTAGCCGCGGCTGCCACCGAGGGATCCGTCGGCGTCAGGTCCCTCCGCGACCATGATGTCGTCGATCCCGTCTGCATTGATGTCCCCCAGTCCGCTGGCTTCGAACCCGAGTCTTTGCCCAGCTCGGATCCCGATGATTTCCATTCCGTTGTTCCCGTCGATGCCGGTCACGTCGAACGCGGAGGAAAACGCGGTGTCCCGACCATAGATCACGTATGCCGCCCCCAGTTCGCCGCCGCCGCTGTTGCCTTGCGGTGCGGTGACCAACACGTCGTCAATGTCGTCGCCGTTGACGTCACCGACGTTGTCCACCACGGCACCCAGTTCGTCGCCTTCCGACGCCGGTTGCACCACGAATCCGTTGCTGCCGTCCAGCGTCGACAGGTCAAAGGTCGCGTCGAACGGCATCGATTTTCCAAAGATCACGTAGGCTTGGCCCGCACCGGGACGCACCGGAGCGGTGGCGTCGGCGTTCTTTGCCCCGACCACCACGTCCTGTATCCCGTCGTCGTTCAGGTCGCCGGCGCCGCTGACACTGAAACCCAACGTGTCGCCGGCGGCCAAGCCGTCGATGCGAAAGCCGTCACTGCCGTCCAGTGAGGTGGCGTCCAGTTGGGCGGCAAAGCCGGTCGAGGACCCGAAGATCACGACCGCCGATCCCGCCGAATCGCGGCCGCCGGGGCTGGAGCCGGGGGAGCCGATGATGAAGTCTTGCAAGTTGTCGTCGTTGACATCGCCGACCGCGTCGACGGTCAGTCCGAACCCGGCGGCCGCGTCCAGCCCCGTGACGACAAAGCCGTTGCTGCCGTCCACGCTGGACAAAGGCAACTGGGCATTGAATCCCGATTCGGTTCCGAACACCACGTACACTTCTCCGGTCGGCATGGCGCCGCCGCCAGCAAGGTCGGGATCTAACATTCCCACCGCGAAGTCAGACAGGCCGTCGGAATTGACATCTCCGATCCCGCTGACGCTGATGCCGGAAAAGCCTTGAACCTGAGTTCCCGTGACGACGAATCCGTTTCCGCCGTCCAGTTCCGCCGCTGTCACCGTGGCGGGCTGCGATGGGATGTAGCTGCGCTGCCAAGTCACGTTTGCCAGTCCGCTGTCAAAATCGACTGACAACTCACTGTCCGGACCCGTGTCGGTGCCCTGGTTGGCAAACTGAATCGTGGACGAAAAGGATGCGCCGGGGGACAGCGGACCGGCCGGTTGGACGATGGATGCGGACAAATCAATTCCCGCGGCCGCAGCGGGGCCATCGAGCGCAGCGGGGCTATCGAGCAGGGAACCCGATTCACCTTCGCCGCCGGAGCTGGCGCGCAAGGCGGGGCAGGCTTGGCGTCCTTCGCTGGTCAGCACGACGATGCCCGGCGGGTCGGCCGTATCATCGGACGACGACGTCAAAACATCGCCGGCCAACAACCGCCTGGTTTCCAAGGCCTCCAATCCGATCCGTCGACAGCGTGGACCGCGACGCCGCCGCTGACGGAGGCGACCAATGGAGGACGAACGGCGCAGCGACATCAGAGTGGGTCTCGGGAGAAGAAGAAGAGCCGTGGCAGATGAACCGAATACGCCGGTGGGACGCTGAATCTGCGGCACGCTGGCGGCCTGACGGTAACCGGAGCGCGCCACGGTGTCAAATTGCGCGCATCCCGGGACAAACCGGCCTGCAGCGGAGGCGAATCGTCCTTTAGCCGTCGTGCCGGTCCAGCCGGCATCGGACGGGCCGACGGCGGGTCTGGACCCTGAGCACCCTCTTCACCAACCCGCTTGCGGGTTCGGTTCGCCGGTCAGAGTCGGCTGAGCAATTCGCTCTTCTTGGCCGCGAATTCTTCTTCGCTGATGTATCCCTTGTCACGCAGTCCGCCCAGGCGTTCCAGCGTGGCAATCACGTCCTCGCCGTTGCCGGCTGCCGTTTCAGGCGGTGACGCGACTGCCGACGAACGGTTCGCTTCCCCGGCGGGTCCCTGAGAAGACACCGGCGATGCTTCAGTTGCGTTGGCGGTGTCCGCTGCGTTGGGCGGGTCGGCCGGCGTGGGGCTTGATGTCGACGCTTGGGGCGCTGACTGCGGCACTCCGTCGCGCATTACCACCGGCAAGGTCGACAAATCGACGGTGCCGTACTGGCTGGTGAAAGTGATCGACGGGCTACCGCCTTGCTGCTGTCCGAAACCGCCGATCTGGTGGTCCAGCGTGTCGTACACCCAGGGCCGGCCGCCGGTGTTCACCGCCAGACGATGTGAATTGGCGAAGTAAGCGTACCGCGTGTTGTTCTGCGCGCCCGTCGCGCTGGGCACGCCCAATTCCTGCGGCCACCAATTCGTACTCGGATCGGGGACAAACAGGTCATTGGCGGATCCCGGATTGCCTGCTGCCTGCGACTGAGATCCAGAACCGCTTTGGCTTTGAGACTGGAAGCTGCCGGAGAACGGAGTCTGTTGGTGGTTGGCCAGTTCGTTGGCCAAGTCACTACAGAGCTTGTTGACCAAGTTCTTCAAATGATTGTTGAACAGGTCGCTGACCATCGTCATCCCGCCGCGCATCCATTGGCCGGAACCCATGAATTCGGGGTGATTGAATTGGGCCATGGAGCCGTTGCCGTTGTAGACGGCAATCAACATATGGGTGACCGCATCGGTGGACAGTCCGTAGCGGTTGGATAGTGATTGAACCAGTTGTTGGCCGGATTCTGAAAGTTGAGGCATGTTGCAACGTGATTGGTCGAGTGGGCCAGGGAAAATGCCCGAAGGGGAGGCCGTTGGCCGTTCGGGAAAACAAAGGGGCTTGCGCTTCCGCACTCGGGCATCTTCGCCACAACGCAAGGATCGAATTGGTCGTGCCGTCCGACGTCCGTCGCGTCGGGTTCGGTCTGCCACCGGAGAATCGCTTCCTACCGCAGTGGGCGGGAATCGTGGGGGGCTCGATCCAGTCAAGTTATCGCCCTGAACCGGCAAACGATCAAGGACGTTTTTTGAGCATTCTGCTCCCGGTCGGATTACACTCCATTTTGTCTTCACCGTGCTTTCCGATGGGTTCCCGGCCTGGCTCGCGGTTTGGCTCCCGGTCTGTTGTTGCGGTCGCCACGGGGCTGCGCCGGGTTGGAAGCATTTGTGGCAGGCTGCCTGGCTGTCGGTTGGCGGCCCGCACCGTGATTCTGAGACGAGCGAGCGATTTCAGGGGCAAGCTTCCGCCGGCGTGTGACCATGATCGACTACCACACTTACCACCACGAAACCTATCCCGACGTCCTGGTGATCGAGGCGTTGGGAAAGCTGGACCTGACGACCGCCGATTTTCTGCTCGATTGCATGCACGGCATGATCGCCCGCGGCGAACACAAGATCGTACTCGACTGCAGTGATCTGGAGTCGATCACCAGTGTGGGCCTGGGAGTCATGGTGCGTGCGAACAGCCGCCTGAAAAAGAAGGGCGGCGCGCTGGCGGTCGCCGGTGCCACCGGCATCGTGGCCGAAGTGTTGAAGATCGTTCACTTCGACAAACTGTTCCACCTGTTTCCCGATGTCGATCAGGCGGCGGCTTCTCTGTAGTCGGCCATCATCTCCGTCTGACGAGCGCCGACTCGCAGGCGATTCACTCGCCCGAGGTCAGTTCCGCGCACACCAATTCTTCGTCGTTGCGGGCAAAAACCTTGCCGTCCGCGATGGCCGGATGAGCCCAGACGACCCCGTCGCGCCGTTTCAGTTGTTGCGTCGTCGGTTGAATCAGCTGTGACCTCGAGCGAATTTCGATTCCTTCCGGTGACAACGTGGTCATCAACAGTTCGCCGCGGTCGTTCAGCATGATCTCGTCGTTGCCGTTTCGGATGATGTGCACGGTCGCCCAACGCGCTTTGGGAACGACGGAGAGATCTTCCCAGATGCGATCACCCGTTTTCAGGTCCAAGCATCGAAATTCTCCGTAGCTGTCGGCCCCGTAGATGTAGTCGCCTTTGATGATCGGTCCGGAGATCATCGCGTGCAGCGCATCCGTGTTGCGTTCGTCGATGCCGATTCGCCGCCACAGTTGCTTTGCCGCCGGCCGCGTCTGGTCCAATTCGATCAACAGGGAACCGTCGTAAAACGAGGACACAAAAAGCTTGTCACCGCGGACCGCTGGTGTCGGCACGCCGATCGGCATATTGCGGGGTTTCATTTCGATCGACCAGAACACTTTGCCGGTTGCGGGGTCCAGCCCGCTGACGCTGGCGCCGGTCCAGCACACCACCACGTCTTGTTGCCCCTGGCGGATCAAGATCGGTGCGCTGTAACCGGCTGGCTCGTCGAGCGCTTGCCAACGCTGCTTTCCGGTCTCCCGGTCCAACGCGACCAGGCACGCCTCGCCCTCCCCGGCTGCGACTTGAATCACCAGGTCTTGATAGACCAGGGGAGCCGCGGTGATTCCCCAGATTGGCATCCGCGCATCGTAATCCTGCTGCAGATCGCGGCTCCACTTCAGTTCACCGGTTTCGGCGTCCAAGCAGCACATCATGCCCATGCCGCCGACGGCGATGGCTTGACCGCGATCGACCGTGACCGCCGCGCGGGGACCGGACGCCTGGTAGCCAATCGAATACTCCACCGGGTAGGCATGTTGCCAAAGCAATTCGCCGGTGTCGGCGGAAAAACACAAGACGCGTTCTTGCACCTCCGAACCCTGGCCGCTGCGATCGGTCAAATAAACCCGACCGTTGGCGATCGTGGGGCCGCTGTATCCGGGACCGACCGGAGTGGACCACTTTCGCGGCAAGGGGCCTTCGGGAAGCGATCGGGGCAGATCGTCATCCTGAATGGTTGCATCGCGACCGACGCCCCGCCATTGCGGCCAGTCCTCGGCGACCGCCGACGCGGAAGCGAGTGTCAGCAGACCCAGCGTGCAGAAGATTCGGCGGTGAAAGTGATTCATGGTTGCCTTCGGTAAGGGTGCAGGCCGGCGAAGTTTGGGCAATGGGCAGCCGCGAGGATCGGCCGCCGGTGGCGTCTCATCCTAGCGAATCAAGCCGTAGGCGCGCGGAACATCCGCCCAGCGGTCGGCGAGCAAGGCCAGAAGCTTTTGATTTCTGGGAGGCGTCGAATCGAATGGGGCCCACTGACTGGCGGGGCCGCTGACGGACGGGGCCTACTGACTGGCGGGACCCGCTGACGGACCGTGGCCACGGGCGAATTCTCTGGAGGTCCGTGGAATCGGAAAGCCGCGAAAAGAAAAAACGCGGGCCCCGACCGGAACGCGGGCCCGCGCTTCACACAGATGATCCGTCCAGGTTGATGAGTCCTCGCGTCATGCCGACCGATCATTGTTCGGCGGACATCGACGTGCCTCCGACCGAATTCGTGAATCGGGTCGATGGCCTTTCTCGGCGGCCTTTCCCGGCAACGCGAGTGGTTAACTTGATGTAAGGCGAGTTGTAGCGATCGCTTGGCTGGCGGGAATCGGGGTGTGGCCCCGAAATCGTCGGATTCACGAAATCTTTGCGCCGACAGCGGTGGTAGGCTCACCGAAGAGCTCACGGCAAGCGGTTTCGCGAGGCGAAAGTCTGGGGGGCAAAACAGTTTTCCTTGCGTCGCTGATGGGGTTTTGAGCCAATCTCGCGTGGAATCAAGCGAATTTGGTGGTCAAATGGAGGCTGCGTGGCCATCGCTCGAAACCATCGTTGACCCGATGCGTACGGTATTTGCAGCACCGCCAACAAACAGGATTCCCCTGCCAACCCGGACGTGTCGGCTGACGGCGTTACAATCATCGCGCGGCAGGACAGGTGCGGGTGGGGGAAGGGGCCAGTGCAAAGTTGGTCCGCAAAACCTGGTCCGCGAAGCTTTGTGGGCCAGATTCCGTCATCGAAAAACTGAGCAAACCATGTCCGGCTCTTTCAAAATCGCGAAGCTTTTCGGCATCGACGTCTTCGTTCACTGGTCGTTCTTTCTGCTATTGCTGTGGATCGGCTGGAGCACGTCACGCAGCGGCGGGGACGCGGCGCAAGTTCTGGTGGGGCTGGCGACCGTGCTGGCTCTGTTTGGCTGCGTGGTGTTGCATGAACTCGGACACGCCTTGACGGCGCGACGTTTCGGCATCGGCACCACGGACATCACGCTCCTTCCGATCGGTGGCGTCGCACGTTTGGAGCGGATGCCGAAGAATCCGGTGCAGGAATTCTGGGTCGCGATCGCGGGGCCCGCGGTCAATGTCGCCATCGCCGCGGTGCTGTTGGTGGTGATGGTGCTGCTGGGGCGGTCGAATTTCGCCAGTGCGGACGCTCTGACAGGGAACTCGATTTTGGCCAACCTGTTCACGATCAATCTGGTCCTGGTGATCTTCAACATGTTGCCGGCGTTTCCGATGGACGGCGGGCGCGTCCTGCGGGCGCTGCTGGCCATGAAGATGAACTACGTCAGTGCCACCGAAACGGCGGCGTTGGTGGGCAAGTTGATGGCCGTGCTGTTTGCCGTGATCGGAATCTATGCCAATCCGTTGCTGCTGTTCATCGCCTTGTTCGTGTTTCTAGGTGCCAGCGGCGAAGTTCGGATGGCGAAGATGGGCGAGTGGATCGGCAATCTGACCGTCGACAAAGCGATGATGACGCAGTTTCGCACGTTCTCACCGGACGAACCGTTGGCTTCGGTGGTTGACGAATTGATTTCGGGATCCCAAGTGGATTTTCCGGTTTGCCAGGAGGGCCATTTCGTCGGGATGTTTCGTCGGTCCGATTTGCCCGGTGCGATTGAGACGCACGGGCATGAATCCACGATCGCCAACCTGATCGACCGAGACTGCTTGACGGCCACGCCCGACGGATCCTTGGAGCATCTTGTCAGCAAAATGCAAAGCACTGGTGTCGGATCGGTTCCGGTCCTTCAGGGGGATCGGGTCGTCGGATTGGTGTCGCAGGAGAACATCAACGAACTCGTGATGATTCGATCGGCTGCGGCAAATCACCGAGACCAGGTTCGGGATCGCCAATCGGCGGGACAGCCGAACTCCACACCCGTCCGTGATGCTTCTTCAACGAACACGGTTGTCTAGCTGGGTAGCATACCCTGGCCGACGTGGCGAATCGCTTTGCATCCGTCTCGTCGTTGCCGCGTGTTGCCCGTTGAAGCTCAGCAAGTCGCCCGTGTAAGCGACTGTGACGTGAACGGGCGCCCCCATGACTTGCCGGTCCTTCGCGAGACATCGGTTTGTTCGATGTGCTTAGCCAGAAGGTTCCGCGTCGGCAATTGTTTCGCCGCGACGTCATTGGTGGAGGACGGCCGATTTCTTTGTCTCATTTCGCTGGTTATCGATGAATCAATCCATCACTCCGCACACGCTGATTGTCGGCGGCAGCCACGGCATCAGTTTTGAACTTGTCAAAGCGTTGCTCGCGGCAGGCGGCCGTGTCACGGCGCTGAGCCGCACCGAGGGGCAGTTGAGCGAGGAAGGGCTGTTGGGAGACGAGTCGTTGCAGCATCTGCGTTATGACGTCTTGCAGGACGAATGGCCGGCCGATCAGATTCCTGATTCTTTGACAGGATTTGTTTATTGCCCAGGGACGATCAATCTGGGAGCGGTCCGCAGCGTCAAGGCCGATGCATTGCGGGCGGATTTGGAACTCAATGCCGTGGGAGCCTTGCAGACTTTTCAAGCGGTGTTGCGCCCGTTGAAAGCGTCGGGCGCGGGAAGCGCTGTGTTCTTCTCCACGGTCGCGGTGGACCATGGGATCGCGATGCACAGCTACGTCGCGGCCGCGAAAGGGGCGTTGCAGGCGATGGCGAAGACTTGGGCAGCCGAGTTGGCGCCGCGTGTTCGAGTGAACTGCGTCGCACCGGCCTTGACCGATACGCCGTTGGCGTCGGGCCTGTTGAGCGATGAAGGCAGCCGCAAGACGTTGGCCAAAAAATACCCGCTGGGGCGGCTCGGCAGTCCGGTGGACATGGCCTCGGCGGCCGCCTTCCTGCTGTCACCGCAGAACAGTTGGATCACCGGCCAGGTGATCGGCGTCGACGGCGGGATGTCTTCGATCGTGGCGTTGTAGTCAACTGGGGGGCACACGTTGAAAAGCGTCACACCTTGCCGTGATGCGGCAGCGTCCGATCCGGGGAGATTTTCCCAGCCGGACGCGGCTTGCACGATTCCGGAATCTGCTGAATAATCTCCGCCTGCTGGACGCCGCTGTGAAAGCTTGACGCGTCCATTCAAGCCGAAGTGGCGGAATTGGCAGACGCGCTGGATTCAAAATCCAGTTCCCGCAAGGGAGTGAGGGTTCGAGTCCCTCCTTCGGTACTTGAACGCTTCAAAGACGACGCCCCAGCCGCCATTCGATCGGCATCTTTTACAGGGCAACGGTCGGCCAACCTCGGAGCACACTGCGGTGCCTCGCGCTCGCGCCGCTGGTGTGGAGGCTTTAGCCGACCGGTTCTCATCTCGTCAGGTCAGCCGTGCAATGAGCGGCAAGACGCTCGCCGCCGGTGAGAAAACCCGCGGCAAGCGCCACGCGGCTCACCCAAAGTGGCGCAGTCCCGCTAATCAATGATCTTCACCTGCTTCTGAAGGGACGACGATCCCGATGCCAGCGGGCTGGCCCGGCGGTAGGTTGTTCCCGGGCAAATGTGTTGGAAATCTCGTGGACCTAGGTTCTTGCAGGCACCTCGAGCCTGCAACAAAGAGGAATCGATGAAGTCTGTTATCTGGAGAAGTGAACAGGGACGTGAGCGGTTGGTCGGGTGGTACGAGCGTTTCCAGGCGAAGATCGAATCACCGGTGGAACGTGTGACGCTGCCAACAAGCTGGGGCCCCAGTCATGTGTTGGTTTCAGGGCCGGATGATGGAACACCATTAGTTTGCTTGCACGCCATGCGAACGGGTGCGTCCTTCCTGTTGTCGGAACTTCAACCGCTGCTGACCCGGTTTCGTGTGTACGCGCCGGATCTACCCGGCCAGTCTGTCCAAGGTCTTGATCTCCGTCTGCCGGTTGATGACCTCTCCTATTCCGATTGGTTGTATGAAGTGTTGGACGCATTGCAATTGTCAACGGTCAGCTTGTTCGGCGTCAGTTGGGGCGGTTTTGTCGCTCTGTTGGCGGCTTCCAGTCAGCCGCAGCGTGTCCAGCGGTTGGGGCTGCTCGTGCCGGCGGGAATCGCCAACGGCGACCACCTGAAAAATCTGTCAACGATGTTGTTGCCGATGATTCGCTACCGATTGTGGCCGACCGAAAGTGGACTGCGTCGGTTGTTGGAGCCCATCGTGACGACCTGGGATGAAGACTGGTGCGGATTCATCGCGTGTGCGATGGACGACATGCGAATGGACCCGCGAATCCCGCCGCTTGCCTCCGATGAGCAACTCAAGCGGTTGTCGATGCCGACGCTCGTGTTGGCGGCCGATCAGGATCTGTCTTTCCCGGGTGACCGAGTGGCGAAGCGTTTGAAGCCATTCGTTTCTGATTTGGACGTCCAGATTCTGACCAACTGCAAACACTGCCCACCGACCACGCCAGAATTCCGACGTTGGTTGGGCCAACGACTGACCGGTTTTTTTGATCCGCACGGTGCGGGCGCCGAGCCAAGCATTCTCGGGGATTCGATGACCTGATTCAGTCGGCGGTCACGATCAACGAGGGTTCGGAACCGGTCGATGCGCAGGCTTTGTCGCATCGGAGTACACTGAAAGGCACGGAGCGGTTGATGATTGCTCGTGGTGCAAAAAGTCGGAAGGTACGTTCCGCGGGTGCATCCGGAATCAACGCCTGGCATCACGTCCCGGATTTAAATGCGATCAGCCGAATGGAGTCACGGAGGAACGGCACAAAGGGAAGAACGTTCTGAGCGGAAACGCGATCTCGCGAACTCGCAGGGAATTCAGCGCCATGATTGATGTGTATTGCAGCGGTTGCTCCACCACCTTGAAAGCACCGGCGGAATTGGCCGGCAAGCGGGTCGCCTGTCCGAAGTGCAAAACCCCGCTGACCATTCCTACACTGCCGGAATCCGCGGCGCAGGCTGAGGCTCAGCCAGCGGGACCGGCCGAGCGTGACACCACCGCCGCGGCAGAGTCCTCCGCACCGGTCAAGTCCGTCCAGCCGACCCCACCGCAATCACGCCCGGAGTCCAAGGCGGAACCGTCCAAGGCCGAACCCCCACAGGCGGAGCACTCGGAACCGCAACCGGTGACTCCACCGACGCCACAGCCGCAGACACCGCAGGCCGTACCGAAGGTGGACACGACGGCGCCCGCCGGACAACCGGCGCCGGTGTCCAAGTCCACGAAGGAATTCGATCCCGAGCTGTTGGTCAATCAGTGGGCCGAAGAATCTCAGTCGGCCTCACCGGTCGCCAGCGGTTCCAATGCGCCGGTTGTCGGCGCCCCGTCTCCCTCCCGCTCCAAACGGATGAAACGCTTCGGGCGTCGAGGGAAACGGAACAGTACCCGGCTGGACCAAATCAAAGCGGATTCCGATTTCCCACACCTGATCACCTTGTTGGAGGTCGCGAAGGTGTTGGTGATCGTGTTCGTGGTGATTCAGTTTTTGTTTTCGCTGCCGGTCGTGTATTCGTCGATGCAGACCGCGGCGACGGCATCAGACAGCATGGTCATTGCCGTGGTCGTGGCGGTGTTCCTGGTGTCCTTTTTCCTGCTGGTGGCGGCGGTGCAGTACATCGTCAGCATGGCCTTCGTCGATCTGTTCTGGGTTCTTCTGGCGATCGAAAAGAACACACGGACGCCCGACGGCGTCGAATGATCGGGGACTGGTCACCAATTAAGAATGCGGCTGCACTCATCTCCTGGCCATCGCAATTCACGACTCAACATGTGTTTTGCGTGGTTGAAATTCGTGAGCTAGCCTTTTCGGTTGAAAATGATGCAACCAGGGGTTAGCCAGTGAAAACCAATTACATCCTGATCGACTACGAGAATCTTCCTGTCGAAGACGTGCCCGTGGACCCGTCCTTGCCGGTCAAGGTGATCGTTTTCCTGGGGAAAACTCAGAAGAAGATTCCGGTTTCGCTGATTTTGTCTTTGCAACCGCTCGGTGCCCGCGCCGAATTCATCGAAGTTTCTTTCGGTGGCAAGAATGCTTTGGACTTCTGCTTGGTCTACGAGCTGGGTCGATTGAATGCGACGGATTCCGGGCAAAATTATTACATCTTGTCGAGCGACAAAGCGTTTGAATCGCTTGTTAAAAACATGCGTCTGAGAGGAGTTTCAATCAATCGAGTCGAGGGGCTGAATGAGATTCCGCTGTTGCGTCGGGCATGCTATCGAACGACAAAGGAACGTTCCGACTTTGTTGCGGAGTCGCTCCGGGGACGCTCAAGTGGGCTACCGAGGAATCGGACGACACTCGCAAACTCGATTGCACACCTTTTCCGAAAGACTCTTACGGACGACGAAGTTGACGAGGTCGTGCAAGACTTAGAGCGACGATGCCTGGTTTCCTTTGCGGGAGAATTAGCGAGTTATCATTTGACGGCGAATGCATGCAGCGGCGTCGGCCAACTCTCAAAGGCGTTACCGCAGAACGCGTCTCCCATCGCGTAGTTCAAGGCCTGGATTGACGTGCGGAGTGACGCCACACATCCCTTGGCTGGGGTGGCGGAGGGCTGTTCATTTGCTCCTCGCCGATCGCCTGAGTCAGGCCGCGCGACTCCGGCGTCGATCGAGTACCATGGGCAAGACGGAACGGTTGGAGAAACTCCGTTCCGATTCCCACCTCCCTCTCCCGCCTGACCTGACGGAGCCCCCCGTGATGCGTCCTGGTTTCCCCACCCGCTGCTGCGTTTTTACCTGGCTGCTCGTTGCCGCCCTCGGTTCCACCGTGAAGGCTCAGCCGAAGGGCTTGAAATGGGTCCGTGACGAGCCGGTCCCTGACTGGATCTGGGATGCCGAAGGTGCCCGCGACAACCAGCAGATCTTTCTTCGGAAGACGTTTGATCTTCCGTCGAATCCGAAGTCGGCTCGACTGTACACCACCTGCGACAACAGCATGACGTTGTGGGTCAACGGCAAGGAGATCGGCAAGAGTCGGGATTGGCCGTACCCCATCACGCAGGACATTGTCAAGCAACTGTCGACCGGCAGCAATTCCGTCGCGGTGCAAGCGAAGAACCAGGGCGGTGTCGCGGCGCTGGTGTTCAAACTGGTGATCGAACCTGCCGAGGGTCCGGCGACCGTGATTGTGTCCGACCCGAGTTGGCAGATGACCAGCGGGAGTCCGCCCAAGGGTTGGAACGCGAAGGGGTTTGACGCGTCGGGCTGGTCGGGCAAGCTGGCTGCATTGAAAAAACTTGGGGCGCAGCCGTGGGGCATCCCGGACGGCGCCACACGTCAGGAGCCAGCGAACGTCATCGCGGCTGAGGACATTTCGGCGCCGGCAGGGTTCGTCGTGGAACAGGTCTATCAAGTTCCGCGGGATCAAGAGGGATCGTGGGTCGCTTTGACGACGTTGCCCGATGGTCGGCTGGTGGCATGTGATCAGGGTGACAAGGGCGCGTTTCTGGTCCGCGTTCGAGAGTCGTCCGATGGGCCCACGGTGGACGTGGAACCGATCGCGGTTGACGAACCGGGACGTTCGCGGCGACTGAGCGGCGCCCAGGGTTTGCTGTGGGCGTTCGACTCCTTGTGGTTTCACAAGAACGGAGGCCACCTGTATCGCATCAAGGACACCGACGGCGATGGCAGTCTGGACGCAGCGGAAGAAATTCCCAGCGCGACCGGGGGCGGAGAGCACGGCAACCACGCGCTGATCAAGACCGAAGACGGCGAAGGAATTTACATGGCCGGCGGCAACCACGCTCCGCTGGGTGATTTGTCGGGATCACGGGTTCAATCGTGGGATGAAGACTTGTTGTTGCCACGAATGTGGGACGCCAACGGACACGCCCGCGGAAAGATGGCACCAGGCGGCTGGGTGACGCGATTGAATCCCGAGACGCTGCAGCAGGAACTGATTTGCATCGGCTTTCGAAATGAGTACGACATTGCGCTGAACCGCTTTGGCGACATGTTCACGTACGACGCGGACATGGAATGGGATTTAGGGGCGCCGTGGTATCGTCCGACGCGGATCTGCTTTGTCGCCAGCGGGGCGGACTATGGGTGGCGGAGTGGGACCGGGAAATGGCCGACGTATTACGAAGACAGTTTGCCGCCCGTCGTCGAAATCGGGCCGGGCTCTCCCACCGGCGTCGTCGCCGGTATCGGGGCGAAGTTTCCGACGAAGTATCAGGATGCGCTGTTCGCGCTGGACTGGACCTTCGGGACGATCTACGCGATTCACCTGCAGCCCCAGGGCGCCGGATACACCGGAAGCAGCGAACCATTTGTGACCGGATCGCCGTTGCCGGTGACCGACGCGGTCGTGGGTGACGATGGGGCGTTGTACTTTGCCGTGGGCGGTCGGGGCGCCCAATCGGCGCTGTACCGTGTTCGGTACACCGGAGATGAAAGCACCGCCGCACCGGATGCCTCGCTGCCGGCCGAAGCGGCTCGTGCCCGCGAGCAACGAAAGCGGTTGGAATCGTTCCACGGTGCGAAGTTGACCGGCAAAGCCGCCGAACACGCAGTCGATACCGCGTGGCCGTTCCTGTCCAGCAACGATCGATTCTTGCGCGCGGCCGCCCGCGTCGCCATCGAGTCAGTGCCGGTGGAATTGTGGGCAGATCGAGCACTGAGCGAGTCGAATCCACAGGCGGCGATCACCGCTGCGGTGGCGTTGGCCCGCGCCGGTGACGCATCTTACCGTTCGGCGTTGACCGATCGGTTGGTGTCGATGGACCCGGCCGGATTGTCGCCCGGTCAACTGTTGGGGCTGTTGCGCGCCGAGGCACTGACTTGTATCCGGTTGGGACGTCCCGATGCTGAGCAGCGGCAGGCGATGATCGCTCAGCTAGATCCCCTGTTGCCCCACGACAACGACGACGTCAACACGGAACTGGTGCGCGTGTTGACTTACCTCGATGCGCCGACCGTCATCGCCAAGACCATGCGGTTGATCCGAAATCGGAAGCCGCCCGAGATTCCCGATTGGTCCGAACTGGCCACCCGCAACGCGCGTTACGGCGGCACCGTCAACCGTGTGCTGGAGAATCATCCTCCCAGCCGTGAAATCATGTACGCCTTGATGCTGCGGAATCTTCGTGACGGCTGGACGATCGAGCAGCGTCGGGAATACTTTGAGTTCCTGAACGAGGCGGCGAAGGGATCCGGAGGAGCCAGCTTTCCGGGATTCATGCGGAACATCCGCGACGAAGCTTTGGGCAATTGCAGCGACGCCGAACGGCTTGCCCTGCAAGACATTACCGGTGAGCAATACGATCCGGTTCCTGACTTTGAAATTCAGCCCATCGAAGGTCCGGGACGCACCTGGACTCTGGCCGATGCCCGAGCGGAAGGCGTGACGCGTTCGGCGGCCGCTGATTTCCAGCGGGGCCGCAGCCTGTACTTTGCGGCCGATTGCGGCAAATGCCATCGCTTTGCCGGCCTGGGTGGGAACATCGGTCCCGATCTGACAACGATCCCACGGAAGTTCGATGTGAACTATGTGGTCGAACACATCATCGATCCCAGCAAGGTGATCTCAGACCAGTACCAGTCGTCCGTGGTTCTGACCGAAGATGGGCGCGTGTTGACGGGGTTGGTCTCGCAAGCCGATGGCAAAGTGATCGTCTTTCCCGCCGACGCCAAGCCCGATCCGATTGAGATCGATGCGGAGGAGGTGTTGGAGATCAAGCCGTCGGATGTTTCCCAGATGCCCAAGGGGTTGATCGATCGGCTCAACGCGTCGGAGCTTCGCGATCTGCTGGCCTACCTGATGAGCGGCGGTGAGGCGGATAACGAGCGGGTGTATGGGAAGCGGTGAGGCGTGTGGGTTGGGCTGCTGTAGGAAGAGCGAGGCGGGAGCCTCGCGAGGCAGTGCGTTCCCAGGCGGGAGCCTGCGAACGAGTGAGGTGTTGTCCGGTGGCGAGGCGGGAGCCTCGGGGCGCAGTGCGTTCCCAGGCGGGAGCCTGGGAACGAGTGAGACGAGTGGGCGTGACCTTCCTGGTTCCCAGGCTCCCGCCTGGGAACCGGATGTCGGCCAGGCTCCTGCCTGGCGCCCGGGAGGCCGCACCGCCGGACGATTGAATTCGAGAATGCTTAATCTGTGAAAGGTCATCGGAATGCTGACGCGTTGCTTGGTTTTGCTGCTGGTGGTGATCGGGTCCGTCGCGGCGACGATCGCGGCGGAACGCTCCGAATTGGAACGTCGCCTGCTCTCCGAGTCGCCGACCAGGCTGGCGGAGGACGCGCGGCTTCAAGGCGATCCCGTTCAGGGAGCCATTCTGTTTCACGGTGCCCGGCTTGGGTGCGGCAAGTGTCACGCGACCGGCCAGGGGCCTGCGACGTCTCTGGGACCCAATCTCGCCGCTTACGATTCACCGGTTTCCGATGCGGACCTGATTGAGTCGGTTTTGTCGCCGTCAAAGACCATCCGGAAAGGCTACGAAGCCGTCATCCTGTTGACGGCATCCGGTCGTACCCACACCGGGATTGTCGTCCGTCGCACCGATCAGGAAGTCGTGTTGCGCTCGGTCGATGCCGACGCCTCGGAAATCCGCATTGAAGGTGATCAGATCGAAGAACTGATCTCCGCGGACGTGTCGCTCATGCCGGAGGGACAGGTCGGCCAGCTGCGAGATCGCGACGAGTTTCTGCACCTGCTGCGTTACCTGATCGAGATTCGCGACGGCGGGACGCAGCGTGCCGAACAGCTTCAGCCCGACGCGGCTCAGTTGGCACTGAAGCTTCCTGAATACGAGTCTCGGGTGGATCATGCCGGAATCATTTCCGCCTGGGACCGCAAAGCGTTTGCCCGCGGCAAAGCCGTTTACGAGGGGTTGTGCGTCAATTGTCACGGGACGCGACAGCAGCCCGGTTCACTGCCGACCGCGCTGCGGTTCGGGGAGGGGAAGTTCAAACACGGCAGTGATCCGCTGGCGATGTACAACACGCTGACGCACGGGTTTGGGCTGATGTTGCCACAACCCTGGATGGTGCCCACGCAAAAATATGACGTGATTCACTACATCCGGGAAACCTTTCTGAAACCCGCCGGTGGAGAAGACTATGTGCGCGTCACCGACGCGTATCTGGCGGACTTGCCCAAGGGCGACACGCGAGGTCCCGCGCCGCGCAAAGTGGAACCCTGGGCGACGATGGACTACGGCCCCTTCCTGATCAATACCTACGAGATCGGAACGGGCATGGAGAATATCGCCCAGAAAGGGATTGCGGTGCGGCTTGACGAAGGTCTTGGCGGAATCGCTCGCGGCAGAGTCTGGGCCGTGTTCGACCACGACACCATGCGGCTGGCCGGTGCTTGGACCGGGCAGGGGTTCATCGATTGGCGCGGGATTCATTTCAACGGCAATCACGGAGTCCACCCGCACATTGTCGGGACCAAAATCCTGAGCAACCCGGACGGTCCTGGATGGGCCGATCCGCAGACGGATTCGTTGGACGACGATCAGCGGGTCATCGGTCGCGACGGTCGACGCTTTGGCCCGTTGCCCGACACTTGGGCCCAGTATGAGGGGCTCGAGCGGTCCGGTGGGCAAACCGTGGTGCGTTATCGCGTGGGGGCAACGAAGGTGCGAGAGCGTTTCGGCATGATCAGCCCGCAGCAGAGCGATTCCGATTCGCTGCCATGGATCACCCGCACGATCAATCTGGGGCCGCGAACGACGGACCTGTCGCTAGTCGTTGCGACGCATCCGGATTCGCAAGCGGAACTGACGACGCAGCCCCAATTCGTCTCGCTCGGGACGCCCGGCGAACGATCGCGGGAAAGGAATCGCGTGTCGTGGGACAGGAACACTTACGGGCGTTTGGACAACAGCGAGAGTTTCAATCTGTCGGATCAGGATTACACGGTGGTCGCCAAGATCAACACGCAATCCGATGGGTCGATTTTCAGCTACACCGTTCCCGGCAAAGATTGGGCACCGGGCGGCAGAACCTTGTTCCTGCGTGACGGCCGGCTGTGTTTCGACATCGGTTGGGTCGGATACGTTGAATCCAATCGCGTCGTCGCCAATGGGAAGCCGTGGCAGGTGGCTGTGGTTTGGAATGCGGCCCAGCAAACCGCGACGCTGTACATCGGCGGCAAAGCGTCCGGCACCAAACGGCTGGCCGGAAAACAGCCGCCCGGCGGTGCTGAGATTCAGCTTGGCTACACCGCGCCCAATTTTCCCTCCGCCGACAACGCGTTCGAAGGCCAACTGAGTGACGTTCGTTTCTACCAGCGCGCACTCGATCCGAAAGAGTTGAAGCGGTTGGAGCAATCCGATCCGAAAGCGTTGAAGGCACACTGGTCCGGTGATGCGTTGCGGAAGCCGGATGGTGGCGAGCCGCTCTTGGAGGACACGTCCGGCAACGGGCACGACTTGAGGATCCACGATTCGGGGCGGAGCGACGTTGTCGGCACGGTGGTTGCCGGCCTGTCGACACCGATCGCCGGATCCCAGTGGTACCAGGATCAAGGCCGGCTGTGTCTTCGCCTGCCCGCCGGGGAACAACCGTTGAAGTTTGTGTTGTGGTGTGGAACATCGAACGCGGAGGAACGGGCGTCCCTGGACGTTGCGTCGCTGCAATCGCAGCTTCCGACCGATGTCGATCTTTTCGAACGCCCGCCCGGTGATTCTCGATTGTGGAAGCAGCCGGTGGTGACCCGCGTGCAACGTGGCCGGTCCGGCAACGCGTTCGAAGTGGATACCTTGACAGCGCCGACCAAGAACCCTTGGCTGGCCCGGACGCGACTGACCGGTTTGGACTTCTTTGCCGACGGAGATTCGTTGGCCGTGTGTTCGTGGGATGGCGACGTTTGGCGAGTATCGGGTCTCCGGCAACTGGACGCCTCCGGCGAGGCGGAATTGCAATGGCGGCGGATCGCTTCCGGTTTGTTTCAGCCGCTGGGATTGAAGATCGTCGACGGCCGCGTGTTCGTCGGCTGCCGCGACCAGATCGTGATCTTGAACGACCGAAACGGCGACGGGGAAACGGATGACTACGAATGCTTCAATGACGACCATCAGGTGACCGAGCACTTCCACGAATTTGCGATGGGCCTGCAACGCGACGCGGAAGGCAATTTCTACTACGCCAAAAGTGCGCGGCACGCCAAAACGGCATTGGTGCCTCACCACGGCACCCTGTTGCGGGTTTCGCCCGATGGGAGCAAAACCGACATTCTGGCCGTGGGATTTCGAGCGGCAAACGGGGTCTGTCTGAATCCGGACGGGTCCTTCATCGTGACCGACCAGGAGGGGCACTGGAATCCGAAGAACCGCATCAACTGGGTGACCGAGGGTGGGTTCTACGGCAACATGTACGGCTACCACGATGTGACCGACGAAAGCGATTCGGCGATGCAGCAGCCGTTGTGCTGGATCACCAATGCGTTTGATCGTTCACCGGCAGAGTTGTTGTGGGTGGACAGCGATCGTTGGGGGGCATTGAACGGAAAACTTTTGAACCTGTCGTACGGCTACGGCAAGGTGTTCGTCGTTCCGCATGAGTTTGTTGACGGGCAACCGCAGGGTGGAATGTGC
Organism: Roseiconus nitratireducens; assembly: GCF_008629675.1. Classification (GTDB taxonomy): domain Bacteria; phylum Planctomycetota; class Planctomycetia; order Pirellulales; family Pirellulaceae; genus Stieleria; species Stieleria nitratireducens. The sequence continues at coordinate 114,768 of NZ_VWOX01000013.1, forward strand.
CAATTGCCGATCGATTCGTTTCCAACCGGCGTGATGCGGGGGCGGTTTTCGCCCCATGACGGCCAGTTGTACCTGTGTGGCATGTTCGCCTGGGGTAGCAACCAGCAGATGCAGGAAGGCGGGCTGTACCGAGTTCGCTACACCGGGGACGAGGCGTTGTTGCCGATCGGTTTGAACGCACGTCCGGGCGAAATCCAGATCGATTGGAGCGACCCGATCGATCGGGAGTTTGCGACCGATCCGGAACACTACCGGGTGAAAGTTTGGTCGTTGAAACGAACCGCGAATTACGGGTCTGAGCATTACAACGAGCATGAGTTGGCGGTCCGACACGTCAAAGTCGATCCGCAGGGGCGCGCGTTGATTCTAAAAATCCCCGACCTTGAGCCGACGTGGTGCATGGAGATCGTCGCGAACGTGAAGGGCCGCGATGGTCGAGTGCATCAACGGGTGATCCACAACACGGTGCACGAACTGCGGCAACCAGAATGAAGCGGAGGCGGACCGCCCGGCAGGATCGCGGGGACTTTGAGGGGCCGCAACGATGAAGTTTATGTTTGGGTGCGGTGGATTGTCATGAAGCCGTCTTTACACCCGGCCGATCGCGATTTCAGATGGCAGCCGACCAACCCCATCGGGGAAACTTCGGGGCGCCGTGGTCCGCCCCTGATCGACAACGCTGTTCTTAAGGAAAATGTGCCCCGGCGATGAACGTCCAACTTCTGTTTCAAATCTGCGGGTTCCCGCTGGTCGCGATCCTAGCCACCGTCTCTTTAGGCTTGACGCTTGCCGCGGTGCTGTTGAGCGTTCGGGTGCGACGCGAGGACCTGTTGCGGGCCTTTCTTCCTTTGTGCTTGCTGCCGCTGATGGTCGCTGTCGGATACTCGCTATTCGATTCGTTGGACTCGATTGATGTTCAACTGAACGCCGAGGACGACTCATTGCGAGATTCAGGATTCTTGCTGTCGATGAACCTGATTCCGCTGCAGTTTGGTGCATTCGCTTCCACATTGCCCGCCCTGGTGGCGATGTTCGGTCGCTGGAACTTGGCCTGGCAGGCCAGCGGAATCGAGTTGTTTAGGGGAAGCGACGAAGATAATTCTCCGGACGATCCCTTGGACTCTGACGCCTGGGTGCAGAAAGAAACGGACGACTACCTGGATCAACTGGTTCGCCCTCGATAGTTTGGGGGCGTGCCGTCTATTGCACCCTTTCGCTCGCGGGTGAAGGTTTGTCTTGCGTCATCCAACGGGATGGAAGTTCGATGCGATTGAAGATTGAATCGATCCAAATCGGCACGGTCGTGACGGAGGGAGACACCGAGGATCGTGACCCGCTGTCGCGGCGCTGGACCAGCGCGTTTCGCAAAACGCCGGTGCAGGGTGCGGTGCACGTTCAGGCGACGGGGATCGCCGGCGATCAAGTCGCGGACACAAAGAACCACGGAGGCCCGGAGAAAGCGTTGCTGTGCTACCCGGGCGTGCACTATCTGGCCTGGGCCCAGGAACATCCGGAACTGAACTGGGGGCCGGGAGGTTTTGGCGAAAACCTGGTCATTGCCGACGGTTGGACCGAGGCCGACGTTTGCATCGGCGATCGTTGGATTGGTGAGGATTGCGAATTGGAGATCAGTCAGCCGCGGCAGCCGTGCTGGAAGATCTCACGTCGCTGGTCGACAAAGACCTTGACCAAGGAGGTCGCACAAACGGGCAGAACCGGTTGGTATTGTCGCGTGATTCGCGAGGGCGAGTTGTCCGCCGGGAAAGAACTCGACCTCGGTGAGCGTCCCCACCCGGACTGGTCCGTCGCCCGCGTCAACGATGTCTTGTTCGGACGCGAGGTGGACCGGCTTGCGGTCCATGAGCTGATGAACCTGTCCCGGCTCTCGCAGCAGTGGAAAGCGTCGCTGGCGTAGGTTCGTCGCGCGTCGTTGGGATGCCGCTGCGGGATCTTTTGCGGCGGCATATGGAACGCGACCCGGTCGTTGCCTTAAACTCGTGCGTCCTTCCTCTTTCTGGATCGCATCCTATGCCAAGATTGCCCGACGACAAAATCATCGAAACGGTGCGGTTGTACCGGGAAGCCATGGACGAGACACGGGATTTGTACGTCGAATCCGGTGAACTCGTGCGAGGTTCGTACGCCTGGTTGGGTGGCGGTGACGATCCCGACGCCGCGTCGGTTGCCGAGCAGATGGACGATCTTCATCAAGGATTCCTGATGAAGGTGTTTGCTTCGGTGGTTCCCGATGCGAGCGCCAAGAACATGGAACAACGGCAAATGGGGCGGGCATTGCTGGAGCACATTTGGGGCAAATCGGTTTTGGGAGGCGAGCTGCACGAGGCTGTTGATTGGTTGATCGGTGCGGCCGCGGATTTCGAATGGTCGGACCTGGTGCGGCCGTTCGTCGAGTTGCCTGAGATTCGGGATCGCTGGGGAGAATTGGAAACGGTCGCGATGCGGATGGCGCATCTGTTAACGGCGGTCGATGGCAGGGTCAGCGTGGCTGACAATGAAAACATTGATGCGATGAAACGCCAGTTCGATCGGGTCCACGGCGGCGCCCCCGAAACGCTTGTCAGCGAAGTGGATACCAACAACGCTCGCGACGCGCTGCAGTGGTTGCGCAGCGAGGCAAAACGTCTTCGTGAAGGCGTCGATCCGTCGGCCGCCGAAAAGCCGACTCCGACCCCGCACCGCCCCACGGCAACCCAACCGGCCGCGTCACCCGAATCCGTTGCCAAGCCAGCGGCTCCGCCCGACGATCGTACGCCCGAGCAGCGTTTGGCCGACGCCAAGTCAAAACTAGATCAATTGGTGGGATTGGAGAACATCAAGGACCAAATCAGTACCTTGACGAACTTTTTGGCGATGGAGCGCAAACGCGAAGAGATGGGGTTGCCGAGTTCGCGCCCCAGTTTGCACATGGCGTTCGTGGGCAATCCGGGCACCGGCAAGACAACCGTGGCGCGAATCATCGCCGAAATCTACGGGGCGCTGGGACTGCTGACCAAAGGGCATCTGGTCGAAACCGATCGAAGCGGGCTGGTGGCCGAATATGCCGGCCAAACCGGCCCCAAAACCAATGCCAAAATCGACGAAGCGCTCGACGGTTTGCTGTTCGTGGACGAAGCCTACACCCTGATCGATAGCGACGGGCAAGACCAATACGGACGCGAAGCCGTGCAGACGCTGCTAAAGCGAATGGAGGATCAACGGGATCGGTTGGTCGTCATTCTGGCGGGCTACCCGGTCGAGATGCGACAAATGATCCGCAGCAATCCGGGGCTGAGCAGTCGAATCGGGACGACGATGCAGTTTGACGACTACCCGCCCGAAGCGCTGTGCCGGATCTTTGATTTGATCGCCTCAAAGTCCAAGTACACACTTCCGACTGAGTCCCGGCGTCGCTTGCTGCGTGGATTCACGTATTTGTACGCGCGCCGCGACCGTCACTTCGGCAACGGACGGACGTCTCGGAACAGTTTTGAACGCAGCGTCCGGCGTTTAGCGAATCGGCTGTCCAAGGTTGACAACGTCACGCGGGAATTGCTGACGACGTTGGAACCCGATGACATCGAAGTGGCGGGTGTCGATCCCGTCCATCTCAAGGCGATGGCTGCGGTGCCCGGGAAGGTTCGCGTGGAATGCAAGGGCATTTCGATGGTGATCGATGACCAGTTGCTGGGCACGGAGGTCACCTGCGAAACCTGCGGCGAGAAATTTCTGGCCGACTGGGGGGAGCCGGTCCCGGAGTTGCCAGAAGGCGAAGACGAACCGGTCTGAGATCTCTGGCCCGGTTGATTCTTTTATCTGCGAGATGCGCGGGTGGCTCGTTTGTGTTCCGCCATCGCTCGGATGCCACCGGGCGCGGAGTTTCACGACGGCAAGTCCTTCGTTTCACGGTCCGAATCGCCCTAAAGCGGTGGGGTTTCCGCTTGTGACCGATCGTTCTGACTTCGTAGGATCCGCCACAACGTCTCCGGTGAACGTACGCGCCGGTGATCGTCGAATCCTCTTGGTTACCCCTCGAAGACTCTATTGGCCGGCACGGACGCCATCGCCGAACACCACTGCTTGATCGTTCACCCACCGGGTGCAACGAGATCCAGCGGCAGTGCGCGCCGTCATCGGCGTTTTGCGTGGATATCGGCGATCACGGCCGCCGCGATCTTGCTCTGTTGGCCACCGGCCTTGGGACGGGCTGCCGAATTGGGCAAGCCTAAGGTCGCAGACGCCGAACAGACCTCGGCCATCCGCGCCAGCGGCGACGTCGTTTATCGCTGGCAAATCAATGACGCCCAGGCATCGATGCTTCAGGGCGATTGTGTGTTGATTTTCAAGGGTCGGGAAATCAAAGCCGAAACGATTTTGATCGTTGCCGACGGTCCTCGGGGACGCGTCCGCAATCGGCTGGTGATCGAAGGATTCCAGACGGCCGATGGGCAGACCGACCCGACGCCGCGGACCGTCGTGTGGACGACCCAGCGCGATCCGATCGTGCAGGCGCCGCAATTCCGCGGGGAACCGGAGCAGCGTCCGTTCCTGATGGAGTTTCTGCCGGCGGAATTCATCGAAGCCATCGGATCTTCCGGGAACGCACGTCCGAGCAACAATGGCGTCGCGGCCGCCCAATTCAGTCAGCCGATCCCCGATTCGGCAGGCCAAAATCCTGGCGGGGCAACACCGCGTGTGACCGCCCCGCCGGCCGGAAGCGTCGAACTGATAGCTCCGGGGTCCCCCAGTGTCGCGCGTCCCGAGGGCATGGCGGGCCAGTCCGGCATGGCGGGACGACCGGCCGGCGCCCTTCCGTTGCCTTCGTCGGCCGGGTTGCCCCAGGCCGGAGAGTTACCTCCGCCGACCGTCTTTGACGACGGCGCCACCACCGGCGGCCAGCAATTCTTCTTCGGCGGCGGCACCAAAAGTTTCCAATTGGTTGCCCGCGGGGCTTCCATGCCGCCGGCGTTCCAAATCACTTCCCGTCCGGAGACCAATGAATCCATTCTGGTCGCGCGGGGCGGAGTCACAGCCGTGATTCGCGACGTCGCGGCCACGATGCCCGATGGCAGCTTGATGAATCTGGGGACCGTCACGCTGTCGGCCGATCGGATCGTCGCCTGGCTTCCCTTTTTGCCGAACGTGTTCGACGGCACCACCGACATTGCCGCCGCCGATGGCGAACTGTACCTGGAAGGCGACATCGTGTTCCGGCAGGGTGACCGCGTGATCTACGCGGACTCCATGTACTACAACGTCACCCGCGAAACCGGGATGGTGCTGGACGCCGAAGCCATCTCCACGATTCCGGAGTATCAGGGTGTCGTGCGGTTGAAAGCGGAAGTGCTGCAGCAGATCGCACGCGGCAACTATCGCGCCTTTGACGCCGCGGTGACCAGCAGCCGCATGGGCGTTCCTCGATACTGGCTGCAAAGCGAGAAGCTGGAGTTCACCGAAAAGAATCGCAACGTGATCGACGCCCGCACCGGGATGATGACGGTTGACCGGGAACCATTTGCGACCAGCAGCAACAACTTTGTTTTTCTGGGCGGCATCCCCGTTCTGTACTGGCCGCGATTCTCTACCAGCCTGGAACGACCGGTGTTCTATGTGACGGACATCAAGGTCAGGAATGATGCCGCGTTCGGAACCCAAATCTTGCTGGATTGGGACCTGTTCCAATTGCTTGGCATCGAGAATCCACCGGACGGAGTGGATTGGGAATTGTCGACGGACTATCTAAGCGACCGGGGGCCAGCCCTGGGGACACACGTCGACTACGATCTGCCGGGCTTGTTTGGCTATCCGGGGCACGTCAACGGATTCCTGGACGTTTGGGGCATCAAGGATCATGGCAAGGACCGGTTGGGCCGTGACCGTCTGGACCTGACGCCGGAGACGACGAACCGCGGCCGGGCATTGCTCCGTCACCGCCAACAGATCTACCGCGACTACGAGTTGATCGCGGAATTGGGGTACCTGAGTGATCGGAACTTTTTGGAACAGTACCTCGAAAACGAATGGGACCAGGACGTCGATCACACGACGGGCTTGAGGTTCCGACACTACTACTACAACCAGTTGTTTGACCTTTCGGCGAAGGTCCAGGTCAACGACTTTTTCATGCAGACCGAGCGTTTGCCGGCCCTGGACCACTACCTGATTGGTGGCAGTTTCTTGGGTAACAAGTTGACGTGGTCGATGCACAACCACGCCTCCTATTCACGACTGAATGTCGCCGACGAGCCGACGGATCCGACCGAAGCGGCCGAGTATTCGACCTTGCCGGGTGAAGTGCAAAGTCAGGGGGTCATCGCCTCGACCCGCCAAGAACTCGCGATGAATCTGCCCGTCGGGCCGATCAACGTCCGGCCGGTCGCTTCGGTGGAAGCATCCCATTACGGGGAAGCCGCCGATGGGCAGCCTCTGACCCGCTTGCTGGGGCAGGCCGGCGTGGCGATGAATCTGCCGATGGTGCGCGTCGATCCCACGGTGCAGAGCAGTTTGTTGAACATGCGTGGCTTGGCACACAAAATCGATTGGACCGCGGAGTATTGGTATGCCGACAGCGATGCCAGTTATGAAGAGTTGCCGCTTTATGGCACCCTGGACGACAACTCGCAGGAACAGTTTCGCCGGCGATTCATCGATGACACGTTTGGCGGAACCCTGCCCACCCGGTTTGATCCGCGAAACTATGCGTATCGCCAGGGAATCCAACGCAACGTGACCAGTCCCAACGACACCCTGGTCGATGATCTCCAACAAGTGCGGCTGGGGCTGAACCAGCGCTTCCAAACAAAACGTGGCTTGCCGGGCCGCGAGCGGATCGTCGACCTGGTGCAGTTTGACGTGGACACGATTCTGTTCCCTAACGCCGATCGCGACAACTTTGGTGAAACGATTGGTCCGTCGACCTATGACTTCCGCTATCACATCGGCGATCGGTTCTCGATTCTCAGTGACGGCTACATCGACTTTTTTGACGAAGGACTTAGTTCCATCAGCGCGGGGCTGCGGACCAGTCGTCCGGGCGTCGGAGACGTCTACGTCGGATTGCTTTCGCTGGAAGGCCCCATCAGCAGCACGGTGTTTCGTACCACGATCGACTATCGGCTGAATGAAAAGTGGATCTTTTCTGGCGGGACGACGTACGATTTTGGCGAGACCGGGAACGTGGGCCAGTCCGCGGGCCTGACGCGCATCGGCGAATCGTTGCTGGTCCGTTTTGGCGTGAACGTCGATCCCGGACGTGACAACGTCAGTTTCGGATTCCTGGTCGAACCGAGGTTCTTCGCCCGCAACCTCGGTTCCATCGGCGGCGGATTGATCCCGCCGCCCGGTATCGAGGGCTTGGAGTGAGCACGGGCCCGGGGGTTTGTGTTCAGGCCTCGCCGGGGACGCATTTCCTCGTTCCCAGGCTCTGCCTGGGAACGCACTGGTTGCTGGCTCTGCCAGCGGTCTTGTTGACGCGGCAAACAGGAGCCTGCAAGACAGCCGGTTCCAAGGCGGGAGCCTTGGAACCAGCGAGTAAGCCTCGTTCCCCCTGGCTCTGCCTGGGAACGCACTGGTTGCTGGCTCTGCCAGCGGTCTTGTTGATGCGGCAGGCAGGAGCCTGCGAGACAGCCGGTTCCAAGGCGGGAGCCTTGGAACCAGGGAGAAAGCCTCGTTCCCTGGCTCTGCCTGGGAACGCACTGGTTGCTGGCTCTGCCAGCGGTCTTGTTGACGCGGCAAACAGGAGCCTGCGAGACAGCCGGTTCCAAGGCGGGAGCCTTGGAACCAGCGTAGCCGGCGGCGCTACTCGCCCTGGTCGGTTTCCGCGCATTGCGACTGAACCCACTGGCGATAGTTGGGTTCAACGTCGACCGAACGAAGTGTCACGATTTGGGGCGTGTCATAGGGATGCAGCTCAATCAACGATTCGCGAAGCCGTTGTTCCATGCCTTCGGCGGTCTTGATGATCAACCGATACTCCTGCTCGCAACACACGTCGCCTTTCCACGTGTACAAACTCTCGATCGGACCATCGATCTGAACGCACGCGGCAAGCTGGTTGTCCAGCAAGGCTCGCGCCAATCGTTGCGCCTGCGTTTGCTGGCCGACCGTCGTGAAACAGATCAACACCTGGTCGCCGCGGGAGGGGGCGGAGGGGCACATGGGAAAGGTCCACAATTGAGAAGCGGTTTCAGCAAATGGCTGACTTCATTGTGTGGCAACTGGAACGGTTCTCAACAAGGCCCCTGCCGGCGAACTGTTTCGTAATTCCACGCACGCTTCGGACGAATATCGGTTGCCCAACAACGGGTGCTGGCGCTATGGTGAAGGTGTCAATCGGCGTCCAGAATTGGGTGCCAGCAAACTTTCAAACGATCCGGTTCCAGGAGAATCCCCATGAGCAATAACGAAGAAATCATCGCCCACCTGAATGAATGTCTGAAACACGAATGGACCGGTGTGGCGCAATATTCCCAAGCCAGTTTCATCGTGGAAGGCGTGTGGCGCGAGGTTTACGCGGACACGTTCCTGGAGAATGCCGAGGAATCTTTCAATCACGCCAAGCTGGTGGGCAACAAGATCGTGGCCCTGGGCGGTGTGCCGGCGGCGACGCGCAACGAAATCAAGCAAACTCGTGATCTCCAGGAGATCCTGCAGAACAGTTTGGAATTCGAATCCAAAGCCGTTGAAATGTACAACAAGGCGTTGGAGTTGGCCGAGGGGAATCGGGCTCTGGTCGTGTTCCTGGAAAACATTCTGGAAGAGGAACAAGAAGGGGTCGATGAATTCACGAAGTTGCTGCGCAACAGTCAAGCCACGTCAAGTTCCAGCATCGACAGCAAGACGGCCTGATCGTCGCCGGCTTGATGTTCGCCGACCGGCGCCCGGATAAACCGGGTGTCATTCGACGAAATAATTCAGCGTGTAATACGCCTCGGGATGCAGCAGCGACTGTCCCGAGGCGTTTTTCATGGCTTCGCAGTGCAACTCATGAACATGACCCCGTTGCAGTCCGTCGATGACAAGGTGCACCTTTCGGCCGTCGTCGGAAACCTTGGCGGCCGTGATCGTCGGGGACGTGTGATCGACTTCCGGGCTGCCGTATTGCGAGCGGTACTCGTAGGTGTAGGTGTGCAGCTTGTAGCCGTCCAGATTCTCGGCAGTGGCGGGATCGACCGGCTGGGTGAACTCCAACTCGAAGCCGACTTTTTGCAACCGCATGGCCAGCATCTCGAAGGGGACCTTTCCGGTCCAATCCAATCGTTCGATCGCGAAGGGGGCGCTGCCGACGGATCCCCAACCGCGGTTGGTGCCGCCGACGAACAGGGATCCTTGGGGTGACATCTCCACACCGACGTTGCCCGAGGCGAATCCGGATCGGAAGGGGAAGCAGGCTCCCTGCGCGTGACCGGCAACGTGTTCAAGAAAGACCCGCATGATCGTGCTGTGCGATTGGTCCCCGACGAACAATTGGCCTTCGAAGGGACCGAACTTGCCGCCGGTCGTATCACAGGCGATTCCGGAAGCACTTTTTCCCATTTTGTCGTAGGGGAACAGAACGGCGGGCAACTCCAGCTGTTCGATGCGGTCGGCTTCGACGTGCAGACGCGATCCGCTGGTGGGTTCCAGCGGACGGCTGCCCATCGACGATTCGGCAAGTGAGTACCATTCGAATCCGCCCGGGTGACCGACAAACGTTTTCGGAAGCAGTGGTTTGAGTGAACAGGTTCCGTTCCATGGGCCTTGATTGTCGGTGTAGTACCACGTGCCATCGGCGGCAGTGCCGATCCCGCCCGGCGAGCGAATTCCACTGGTCATCGGGAGGGTGCGACCGTCGGGCGTGATCTTCATGGCCCACCCGCGAAAGGGTACGTCGCTGGTGAATGATCCGGTCAGGCACAGTGCGACTGCCATGTTGCCTTGGTCATCAAATTTGGATCCGAACGCGTACTCGTGGTAATCCGTGGAGATTCCCCATCCATCGGCAACGGTTTCAAATCGGTCCGCGCGGCCGTCGCCGTCGGTATCTCGCATCCGCGTCACCTCACCACGTTGCGTCGCGTACAGCCAGCCGTCGCGGAATGCCAGGCTGAGTGGCTCGTGCAGGCCGCGGGCGAACAGTGAGAATTGGTCCGCAGTGACTTCCTCGGCGTGCGGGTTGGCGATCAGAAAGATATCACCACGACGCGAGCAGACCGCCATCGATCCGTCGGGCATCATTTGAAACCCGCTGGCTTCAATGACTTCGTCCGGCGGCGTCTGAAAAGTCACCAGCCGATAGTAATCGGATTCCTTTGGCGGCTGCGCGGCGACACGATCTTGGAACAGGATCAGCGGCAGCACCGCCGTGAAGAGCGTGGCGTTTGCGAATGCGCGGAGGCGTAGCAGATTGATCATCAGGACGGAACGAAGCGAGCAGGGGGGCCGAGGATTGGAAGCACGGTTTCTGAAGGGGGCAAGCGAATCGCTGGTGCAGGTCACCAAGCGATCTGTTCGGTCAAAGTGACGGTCGCGGCGGCGGGTAGCATGGCACGAAGTTCGGAACGGCCGTCGATGTCGACGATTTGGCAATCCGCCCCGTTGATTTGGAGTCGCAAATCATCGACGCGATAACCGTCTCCATCGGCGGTGATCTTGCCGACTGCGATCCGCCAGATCAACGGCGTGCCGGAATCGTTCCCCTCGCGACGGATGGTCAGCGTGCGCGAAAACGTGTCCCGATTGACCGGTTCGATCGCGTCTTCAATCGACGCATCACCGATTGAATACAAAAACGTGGGATTTCCGGCGGCGTCCAGCGAATAACCCCCGAAGCGATAGCCCAAGCTTCTCGGTTCGGAGGATGGCCAGTCCATTTGGATGCTTTGGCCTTTGGCCAGCGAGGGCCAGCTTTCCAGGGTGACCACCTGATCGCCGACGGGTGACGTCCGTCCGGCGCCGCGCCCGTTCCAATGCCGTGACGCATCGATGAACGCATTCTTCCAGATTTTGGCTAGGGACATCTGCTCCGCATCCCAGATCAGATTGATTTCGGCGGGATACCCGACGGCGATGCCGCGACCGGAAACGCCTTCAAAGAAATTACGGTAGATCCTCGGACGGTCCGCTGCTCGCAACAGGATGGAATCCGCTCGCAAGCCGGCGGGCTCTTTCGCCGACTTCCCCGCGTTGAGGTACGTCCACATCGCATGAATCTGCTGGTCGGGATCACCGTCATACAGTTTGGTGTAGGAGCTGCGGCCGTCGGTGAAGCTGTTGGGCATCCGGGTTCCCGGGCGGTATTTGGTGGGGTCCTGCAGGTAGCGATTGAACCAGTCCTGACGAAGTCGCGTGGGCATCGTCAGCAGGTCGATGGCGCCGATGCCTCCTCCCTTCTGGTCACCGTAGGCGTGACATTTGATGCAAGCCAAGCCATTTCCGCCCACCAACTTTCGGCCATCGGAGACCAAGCCCTCAGAGACCAGGCCGTCAGTGTCCGTCGCGGGGGCGGCGGACGCGATTTCGTCGCCGCCGTTCTGTCGATCAAGTCGTTGAACACTTTTGACGAACAGATCCAAGTGACCCGGGCCGTAGCCGGGCATCCGCGTCAACATGTAGGGGCGCGCGTTGGCACCGTTGGCGAGCAGCTCTTGCAGGTAGGTATCCTTCAGCTTGTCTCCGATCCCGTTCAATGGCGGAGGCAATCGGCCCTCCCAGCCCATTTCGGCCGTGGTCGTTTTGAACAGCACGTCGCGAGCGGTTTCTGGACCCCCGACCGCATCGCGTCGGTGACAGGCGTAACAGTTCAATCCCGCCATCGTCAGGTGAACGAGCTGTTGGTCGGTGATCGAGACGGCGGGTGAATCACCGGAGCGACGCTGGTCGATTGAACGCGTGATGGCGGCCCGCTGGCTGGGAGTCAGGTGGAAATCGACGGCCGGGCTGCGAACCGATTCCGCCAAACAGCCTCGGTCGGAACGCACTTTCGCAAGCGGAGGCGCCTGTAGCGGAAGGTACTGGGATTCCTGGAATTGGTGACAAGACGCGCAGCCACGGGATCGAAACAGCGTCTGCCCCTGTTGCTTGAGCGACGGGTCGGGAGAAAACCGTCTGACCAGCAGCTCCGGTTCCACCTTGGCATCCTCGTCAACGATCACTTCTCGCAAGTGAACTCTGCCGCGTAGCGGATCACGCAGGAAGACTTCCAGGGAACGTTCCCCCTGCGCGTTGAAGTACTCCACGCGGACGGGGTGAATCCCGGCTTTCAGTTGAAAGGTTTTCCGTTTTTCGACGTGGGGGTGGACACCGTCGTTGTCGATGACGTGGGGACCAATGAACAACCGGCTGCCGTCGTCGCTGGCCAAGCTGAACGTGTACCTGGCATCGCTGGGCACCGAAATCTGGGACTCGAACACCATCGCAAAGTTGTTCGGATCCTTCAGGTCGTTGATTTCCAGTTGGCTGACCCGATCATTCGCGACAGGTGCAAGCTTTTGAAGGTCGGGCAGCTTTTCCCACTCGCCACGATAAATGGTGCGGCGGAATTGTGCGGTGTTTTCACGCAACGTCACTCGCGATGTCAAATAACTCGCGATCGCGTAGGCGTCTGCTCTGGAGCCGACGAGAGCCGGCATCCGAGCCCCCGGTCGGACCTGGTGCGGATGAATCAGAAACGTTGCCAGGGAATCGACGGTGTATTTCTGCGGCAAATCGCCCAGCGGAACCGTCGTGGAAGACGGCGTGGTGGGACCTGCAAAGGTCGTGTGGCAGGCGACGCAGCCGACGCTGTGGTACAGCTCTTCGCCGCGGGCGACGCTGTCCCGATTGGTGGGACGATCCAGCAGCCCTTCGCCGGCCCCGTCTAGCATCAGGTAGCTGGCGATTGCCTCGGCCGCTTGCGTTCGTGATTCTTCATCGAGGTCGGCCCAAACGTCAGGCATTTTGGTGCCGCGTTTGGTCTGGTGCGCGTCGGCAATCATGTCGACCAACGCGTCGGGACGGATGCGTGAGCGGACGTTGCTGAGGTTGGGTCCGCGTTTGACGGGCAACACGCCGTCGGCGCCTGGGTGACACGCGGTGCAAGCCAGCGTGCTGATCAGCAGCTCACCGCCGAGGGCCTCCGGATCGGCGCTGCGGGCGAAGAAACGTTCAAAGCCGGGAACGATCGGCCGTGCCGCCTCCATCGTGGCATCGCGAGGAATCAACCAGATGTTGCGAAAACGAACGGGATTGCCGTGATCCTGCAAGTACAGCGGTCCATCGTCGGCGCCCTCTGCGACCGGCGCCGCCGTCGTCGTGTTGGGAACGGCAACGTCATTCTGGACGATGATTCCGTTCAATCGTACCGTCATACGAGCGGGTTCCGTCTTGGTGGGACCGTCATAGCGGGCCGCCGTGAAGTCGATGTCGTAGGTCTGCCATTGCATCGGTGGCAGGCAGGCATTCACATCGGGCGCCTTCACCCCGTAGATGGCTCCGGTTTCATTGATTGCCCCCCGCAGGCCGAAGGAATCCAAGATCTGGGTTTCGTATCGACCCTGGTGATAGACGCCACTGTTGCCGCGCTGCTGGCCCTTGGCGTCCGGCATCCACGGCGTGCGAAATTCAAGGTGCAAGCTGTAGTCACGAAAACGCTGTCTGGTTTGGGTGCCCTGTTTGAGCAAGCCGTCGGCAGTGATCTCGCCATCGACCCAACGGTCCAAGGATTGTTCGGTCCCATCGAACAAGACGACGGCCCTTTCCGGCGGTGCGACGCCCAGAGTGGGCGACTGCCGCTCGACACGTTCGGCGCCCATCGCCTCAGCCAGCTCCGCGACCAGGTCCTGATCGCCTTCCAACCGCCGCGTGTTCTCCGCGGACTTGTTCGTGTTGGTCGGTCCCCTTTCATCGACCAGGATGTCAAACAGACCATCGCCGCGGGCGATGACCTGCATGCTTTGGTCGTCACCGACATATTCGCCCTGGATTCGAAAATCGGGATCCGTAGGTGGCGCTTCTTGTGCGAGCGACGGTTGTGGTGAGAGCAGCCAAAAGGAGGCAACGCAGATTAGCAATGCGAAACGCATACGATGGGCTGAAGACAGGAGGGGAGGAATGTCAGATTGGACGGGTCGTGGTGGATCATCCCTTGTGGGCACCCGGTTCGCGCGGCCAGCCGACTCGTGCTGCTTGCCTTGGAAACGAAAGGGTCTCTGCGTGCTTGCCAAAGACTGGCCTGCACGACCTGATCCACTCCTTTGACGACGCGATAGCTTACATCAATCACACGCTGAAAGGGCGATGGTCGGAGGGAAGTGGGACCAACGCCTGGAGCAAAAGTGAATTGTCAACCTGCCGGCTAGCAACGGACGCACCAAGATTCGAGTCCCGATCTCGAAGACCCAATCGACCCAGCCCATGGCGCCGTCAGTGGTGGTAAGGAACCACCTCGCGGCCACCGACGGATGCGTTGGCGCGGTGGATGCTCAATTTCATGTGGTAGTCGATGGTGGTGACACGTCCGTCGGCGAATGCGGCATTCCAACCGGCCGGATGAATGGAACCGAAATCGTGGCACTCCAAACAGTTGTCCCGCGAGTCGATTTGTGGTGATCGGGCGGCATAACGCACGTAGGAGTGAGATGAGATGCTGGTCCCGTGGTACCCGCTGATCGGCGACAGGTCGCCGAATCCGTTTCCGGTTTCCAGTTTGTTGAGGTCCATCGCTTTCTCGCCCAACAAATAGGTGTTGCTCAGTCCGTCGAAAATGCGATTGAACTTGATCCGTTTTCCCAACACCCACACCCCGTCGCCGGTCAACCGGATTGCGGGAGCTTCATTCGCGTTGGGCGAGACGGTGGTATCGATCTCCGCGGAACCACCGTTCATGGCATAGTCGGTGCGGGCACCGCTGGCGCCGTAGCGGGATCGAAATGGTTGCAGCAACGGGTAGGGCTTTGCGTCGCGTCGCGAAGGGCAATGCAGCGTTTGGACGGTTGCCCGTACCAGTTTTTCAATCCGCGGGGTCGGAGTCACCGTCGTGGACCCGGCCAGCGGCTGAATCGACGACCCCAGTGCTGCCTGTTCCAGGTACGACAGCGTTTGGGAAATCCAGGTGCCGCCGCCGACCGAACTCGGTTGGTTGCCGAGACGTTGGCGAACCAGGAACGGCGGGCTCTCGCCTCCGTATCCGGGAAGCGACTTGAAGGTGGATTCGTAGTTGTGGCAGGCCAGGGCGATCTGCTTCAGCCGGTTCTTGCACTGGATCATCCGAGCCGCTTCGCGCGCGGCCTGGACCGCGGGCAGCAGCAGCGCGATCAGAATGCCGATGATGGAAATCACGACCAGCAATTCCACCAGCGTGAACGCCGCACGGAATGGACCGACAGCGGCACGGGAATGTTTGGTTGGGCGATGATTCGGCGCCATGCGCGATGTCCCCGGACAGCCCGCGGAGGGAGAAGTCGGTCGGCCGACCGGGTGCGTGTCGCAGCGGCGGCCAGAGTGTTTCCTCGAACCGATTTATAAGCGATTTGAGGTCTGACTGCCAAACGATTCGTCGCGGAATCGCACGTCCGCTCGCCTTCAGACGCGATCTCGAATCCAGAATGCCAGCGTGTCGGCAAGTTGATCGGAGTCCAGGTATTCGTGAGCGAGCAACTCATCGGCAACGGCCGCGACGGCGGCCCAGCAGTCATCGCGGCTGAGATGAGCGTGCAGCCAAACAATCAACGACTCCAGCAAAACGCGACGAGGACCTGGTTGGGGGGCCCACGTCGCACTCCTTTGCCAGGCCCAATGCCAATCGTGTTGCCATGGCGGAAAACCGGCCGGATGCAGTTTTTCACTGCGGTAGATCATTTCGGCTACCGGTCCGGCCAGGATCGTCAAGATCTCACGTTGCCGTTGCCAATCGACGTGTGGATCCATTGGGCCCCAGTTCACATGACAGTCCCCAAACCGCTCCGGCAGCCACTCGTCGGCTTCGGCGTACATGCCCACCGATTCGATGTGTCCGCCCAGGGCGTATCCGATGACTGCGTGTCCGGCCTCGTGGTAGGCGGTGTAGGTCTCATCGTCGTCGATCGTCATCATGCTCCCTGGACGGCTGGTCGACTAGACGGCTGGTCGGCTAGACAGTGTCGCGTGGATGGTAGCGCGTCCGCCGGAAAGCGGGAAGAACAGCGCGGCTGAAAAGTCGATCCATCGATCGTTGCCAAATCGTGGCAATGCTGCATCTTTGCCCTTCTGGCGAGCCTGGCTAGCTCAAAGGACCTTCGCCGCATCAGTAACTGTCGGGCGAGGATTCGCCTTTGCCGCGCGAGGCCTTCCACAATCGCTTGCGGCGTTCGTACTGGTAGCCGGGGATGAAAAAGCAGGCGGCCGCGACGACGCCGAAGATCAAATGTCCCCAGCGAGGGGCGATCGCCATCGGGATGGAAACGGCAAACAGCGCGATGGCTTGGAAATAAAACGCGCCGGTCAACATGCCGGCTTTGACCACGAACACCATCGCGCTGATCACGCCCAGCAAGGGAGACAACCGCAGCGGTGGCAGGCCCAGCAGCCATTCCAGCGGAAACAGCATTCCGACCGCGACCATGCTGGCGCCCCAGACGTGGGCGATTTGTCGTTCGATGAAGGTGACCGGTCCCATCCGTTGTCGGATCTTCCAAAACACGGCCGCCCACGCCCCCAACCCCAGCGTCCACAGACCCATGTAGATGAATCGGTTGCGGTACCCGGCGAACTCCAGGGCCCAGGTCAGGACGCACGCGACCAGCAGCACCAGGGAATGCCACATCCACAGCTTTCCCCAGTTCTCCAGGATCCCGGCGTGATGCGTCTCTCGAAAAATCCTGGCGATGACCTGGGCAAACCGGCCGCTCCGAGCCGCGACCACTTCGTCGGACAAAAACGCCTCCAGGTCTTTGGCCAGATCGCCGGCGGAACCGTAGCGGAGGTCGATCGGTTTTTGCAGGCACCGGATGACGATCATTTCCAGATCACGATCCAAGCTGGGCCGCAGGGCGCGCGGCGGGCTGGGATCTTGTTCGATCACCAGCATCACCAACTCGACGGGCGATTCGGCAACAAACGGGGGACGTCCGGTGAGCGTGAAGTACAGCATCGAACCAAGGCTGTAGATGTCGGTTGCCGGACCGAGCAGGTCACGGCGGCCGCCGGCCTGTTCCGGTGACATGTACGCCGGCGTGCCGACCAGCATGCCGCTGCGAGTCAGGTCCACGTCCCCGCCGGCCTGTTTGGCCAATCCGAAATCCGTGACCAGCGCCTGACCGTCGGATGTCAACAGAATGTTGCTGGGTTTGAGGTCGCGATGCAGCAGACCAGAATGGTGCGCGAAGTCGACGGCTCGCGCCACCTGGGCGATGATTTGGGCGGCTTCGCGTTGTGGCAGTGGGCCCCGCGAGGCCCGATCGGCAAGCGTCTCGCCTTCGATGTACTGCATGCTGAAAAAGGGGCGACCTTCGATGTCGCCAACTTCGTACACCGGAACGATGCCCGGATGTTCCAGTCGCGCCGTTGCGGCGGCTTCGGCCAGGAATCTTTGCAGGTCGGCTTCGCTGGCCAGTCGACCGCGGAGAATCATTTTGACCGCGACCTCGCGACCCAAGCTGATCTGGTGTGCCCGAAAGACCACGCCCATGCCGCCCCGGCCAACCTCTTCTAACAATTCGTAGTCGCCGATGACCGTCGGCAGTTTCAAGGTTTCCCAGCGGGAGCCGCCGTGGGAAGATGTCGAGGGGCGCTCCTCGCGGACCGCGCCGGCGGTGTCGGTGACCAGCACGGCCCCCCAAAGAGCGCGCAATTCGTCGGCCAAATCCGGGTGGGCCTGGCAAACCGAATCGAAATCGATCGGTTCCCCCCGGCAGATCCCGTCGGTCATCTCGGCAAGCAAATCGGCCAGACGCTGTTCGTCCGATTCGGACAGCCGATTCACGACACCATTCCGTCACCGGACGTCAGGCCGCCCTCTTCCTGTTGCAGCATCTCACGCAGCCGCCGAACGGCTCGCAGGTATCGCATGCTGGCTGCGGGCGGGTTCAGTCCCAAGACCTCCGCGATTTCCAGATTCGAAAGATGTTCGTAGTGTCGCATCAGGATGACCTCGCGGTCCTGGTCGTCCATCCGCTCGACCGCCGACTCGACCTTCCGGGCGATCTCGCGTTGCGTTGCCGCCGCAGCGGGTGTGAGCGCCGGATCGCAGAGTTGTTGGGCAAGCTCCATCGTCGACTGGTCCGGCCCTTTCCCCGCGGCGATCGGCTGCTCCCGATCCATGTTGCGCTTTGCGCTGACACGGTGACGCCGGTAGGTGTCAATGATGCGGTCCCAGGCAATCTGTCGCAGCCACAGGTGAAACGCCATCGAGGGATCGGACAAGTACTTGTCCAAACGCCCACTGGCTTCCACCATCACGTCCTGCACGACGTCACTGACGTCGACCCGCCGCTGGACCTTGCGATCCAGTCGCAGCTCGATCAACCGTCGGACCGGGCCACGGTGCTTATCCAGCAGCCGATTGACGGCATCGCGGTCGCCCGCGCGGGCCGCGTCCAGCAGCACGTCGGTTTCTTCATTCGCCCAAATCGATTTTGCCATAAAGTCTTCTCCCGGCGTCATGTTAGCGTGACGGAAAGGACGGCCGGCTGAAGCGAACAAGGGCTGAAGCGAACAAGGGCTGATCGATCGTCGCCGGGGGATCAGTCGACCGGGTGCAGCACGATGTTTTTGAATCGGACCACCATCGGATCACCCACGTGCAACTGGAATGCCAGCACTCCAGATGAAGACGATTTGTCGGATTGGTGATCAAAGACTTCGGAGACCAATGCCCCGTTGATAAAGTGTTGCAGGTGGTTGCCGTCGGCAACGATCCGATAGTCGTTCCACTTGCCGGGGTGAATCCCGTTGCCGAGTTCCTTGCCGTCGGCAAACTTCTTGACCATCTTGTCGCCGTTTCCGTCGATGGTCACTGATTGCCCTCGTTCGGCCAGGATGCCGCGACCTTTTTCCTCGTAGAGAATGCCGGCGAAGCGGTTGGAGAAATCGATGTCCGCCTGGTACCCGCCGACGACGAACTCTTTCTCGTCGATCACCTTGCTGCGGTACTGGATGCCGGAGTTCGTGTTTTCGATTTTGAACTGCAATGTCAATTCAAAGTCGGAGGGTTCGCTGTCGGTGTAGATCAGAAACGTGTTTTTCCGAATCGGGGCTTCGGCGGTGGTTCGTCCCACGATTTGACCGTCTTCGACCGACCACAGATCCTCGCGTCCGGTCCACCCGGTCAAGTCTTTTCCGTTGAACAGAGAGACGGATTCGGTCAGCGGAGCCGCCTTCTCGGCGGTGTCGTTGTCTTGAGCGATCACGTCCTGGGAAATCACGCAGGGAACCAGGAGGGCAAACAGCAGGGCGGCAAGATTGAATCGAACCATTGGACTTCAAAATGGAAGGGAGGAAGGGAAACCGGGCCGGCAAACTTCGCCACGGCGGGGGCCGACTCCGCCGGCGACCGAATTGCGATGCCGAGGGTCGCCGATGCCGTGAAGAGGGCCCCGCCAGTGTCGTGCGGGCCGGACCGCCAGATTGTACTCGCTTCCAGGCCGCGCGGTGCGGCCACGGGCTGGGGCATCCAGCGGGTGGACGACACGCAACCGCGTTTCAAAATCGCCGTTCGTGAACGGCGGCATGGCCCAGAGGAGAGCGGCCGACGATCACCGCAATCACGATTCCCGCGACGAAGCCACCGATGTGAGCCCACCAGGCCACGCCAGCGCCGCCGCCCGCATCGGCCAAACCGCTGACCGTTTGGAAGATGAACCAGATCCCCAGAAAGACCGGCGCGGGAACGATGAACACCTGCAGGATGATGAAAATTGGCAGCACCGCTTGAACCTTGGCGTGCGGGTACAACCATGCGTACGCGCCCATCACACCGGCGATCGCCCCGCTGGCCCCGATGGTCGGCACCGAACTTTCCGGGGAGGCCAGGAAATGCGCTGCCGACGCCAGGACGCCGGTGACCAGATACAGCAAGGCAAAGCCCAGGTGACCGAGCCGGTCTTCCACGTTATCGCCAAAGATGTACAGGAACCACATGTTCCCCAAAATGTGCATCCAGCCGCCGTGAAGGAAGATGCATGTGACCATGGTCAGCAGGGGTGTCACCTTGGCGGGCAACATGGGGCGACGTTCCATGACCACCACGGGACGACCGCCCGATTGTCGCAACACCGGCGTTTCCAGCGTGGGGGTTTGATCCGGGTGCGAGATTCGCAGCGGCACCATTCCGTATTGCTGGATCAGTTCCAGCCCGCCGTTGCCTTGCCCAAGTTGCAGCAGAAAAACCAAACTGCAGGCGGCGATGATCGCGTAGCTGACCAGCGGCGTGGTGCGGCTGGGAATGTTGTCGCGTATTGGGAACACGCGGAATCTCCTGGGAGCGGTTCACGCTGGCTGGTTGGACACCACCACCGTGATGATTACAAAGCCGGTTGATCGTCGCAACTGACCCTTGCGGGCACTCCGCCGGAACGACACATTTGCGATAGCAGTCGATTCTCCCTCAACCGAATGAATCCATGAAATCGCCGAGCCAAACCGACCATCCGTCCGCCGGCCAGGATGCCAATCCGGATTGCGAGGTCGTGATCATCGGCGCCGGATTGGCCGGACTCTCGTGCGCCAAACGGCTTTGTGAACTCGGCCGCCGCGTGGTTCTGCTGGAGGCGACGGATCGTGTCGGCGGTCGCGTACGAAGCGATGTCGTCGATGGGCTAACGCTGGACCACGGATTCCAGGTTCTGCTGACCGCCTATCCGGCTTGCCGAGAGTTGTTGGATTATTCCGCGCTGCGTCTGCGGCCCTTTCAGCCTGGCGCTTTGCTGCGACACCAGGGGCGGTTCGTCGAATTGGCCGATCCCTGGCGGCAACCCTCACGGGCGTGGGCGACTGCCACCAGCCCCGTCGGTTCGCTGGGCGACAAGTGGCGGGTGGCCAAAGCTCGCTGGCAAGCCAACCGAGGGTCACTGGACGATCTTTATCATCGCGGAGAAGAAAGCACGGAACTGCGTCTGCGGAAGCTCGGTTTCAGCCAAGCGATGGTCGACCAGTTCTTTCGACCGTTCTTGGGCGGCGTCTTTTTGGATGAATCGTTGCAGACTTCCAGCCGCATGTTCGAATTCGTGTTCCGTATGTTTTCAAGCGGCGAAATCGCTGTGCCGGCCGATGGGATGGCGGCGATCCCGCGGCAATTGGCTGACGGT
Source organism: Roseiconus nitratireducens (assembly GCF_008629675.1). GTDB lineage: Bacteria > Planctomycetota > Planctomycetia > Pirellulales > Pirellulaceae > Stieleria > Stieleria nitratireducens. The sequence continues at coordinate 136,001 of NZ_VWOX01000013.1, forward strand.
CTGCCGCGCGGGACTCTGCGACTGAACCGCACCGTCGCCAACATTGAATCGACGGCCGACGCCAGCGAAGTGCACCTGACGGACGGATCCGTGCTGCGTGCGCCCGAATTGGTGATCGCCACCGAAAGTGATTCGGCAGCTCGATTGTTGGGGCAAGCGTCGCTGCAAACCGAATGGAATGCCACCACCACCTTGTATTTCACCGCCGAAGCCTCGCCGTTTGCTGACGACCGGCAACGCAGTCGACGTTTGATGTTGCGCGGGGATGAAACGGGGACGGTTCAAACCGCGGTGGTGTTGAGTGATGTGGCGCCGGAGTACGCGTCGCGCGGTCGCTCGCTGATATCCGTCAGCGTCTCCGACTCGGTTCGGGAGGAAGCCACCGAAACGTTGGCGGCCAAAGCGCGAAATCAATTGCAAGGTTGGTTTGGCGAGACCGTGGGGCGCTGGGAATTGGTGCAAACCTATCGTGTGCCCTACGGGGTACCGAAGGTTGCCTTGGATCCGGTGATGCGATCGGTGGATCCGCGCGAACTGCTCACGGATGGTTCGGCGAATCAGATTCCGGAGCATCTTTCGATCTGCGGTGACCATTGCGAAACGCCCAGCATTCAGGGGGCGATGAACAGTGGGCTGCGGGCCGCACGTCGCGTCGCCGAGCGTTTGGAAGCCGGCCGGTCCGCCGCTTCGGCTTTGTCACACCGGTAAAACGCTGTCGCCCCTTCGGGGCTGGCGCTGGGAGTGTCGGGTTACCGGCGGCCAAGGCCGCCGGCAGGGCGCTGGCGGCCCTCCGTGCCTAAAGAAAAGTCGGGCGCTGCTGGCCCTCCGGGCCTAATGGAACGTGGGACGCTGCCGGCCTAAAAATAGGGCACGCTGTGCGTGCCGGCGCACCAGGTCAGTGGTAATCGCTGAACCACCGATCCAGCATGCCTCCCGATCGACTCGTTTGTTCCACCCGGCGTGCGGTACGTGGTTGGTTGCCGTCTTGCGATGCGTTCGTTGTCGGTCCAACCGCCGCCGGCGGTTGAAAGTGCTGGGGCGGCTGCGCGGGGTCCGACGTGCTGCCGCCGAGTTGTTTCGCCCAACCCACAAAGCGTTCCGCAAACGAGGGTTGTCCGGTGGACGGAGAGACGGACTTGGCCGGCGATTCGACGGCTTGTTGTGCCGCCTGCAGGGCCAGCAATTCCTCCACCTCCATTGCTTTTCGGCCCAACGGGTCCGGCTTGAAGGGGCTGGGCAGATTCGCGTCCTCCGACTCGGACGCCGTGTCGCTGGGAGGCGGCAATTCGGGCAACAATTCGATAGCGCTGGTGCCACGACGCACCATGGGAGCCGCGGAGGCGGGCGGCAAGGTGATGGCAGAAACCGCGCTGCCCGGTGCCGCATGCTCCGCGACTCGCGCGGTTGCCGTGCCCGGCTGGGGGCTGTCGATCGACCGGACCGCCGATCCAACGGCGCCGGACCCGGAACGCTGGGAGGCTGGGCACGTTTGATCCAGGTGCTGCCCAATCTCACCGAGGGCCAACAGGTTGTACTGTTCGGCCGCCGAGGGAGGCAGCTGGACGGACGTCCCTTGTCTTGCCGAGGTGGAATCGGCGAGCGGATTGGACTGGACCGCGCCGGGTTTGATCGCCGGCTTGTCTGCGGGCGGAGTGATCGGCGGTTGCTTTTTGATCGGCGTGGTTTCCACCGGCTCTGGCGACGGAACGTTGGGAACGGCAAATTGGTTCACACGTGTCGGACCGGTGACGGTGAACGGATTGACCTGGGGGCCGCTTGACCGCGACGAAGGATCGGAGCTCGCGGAGATTTTGCGTTCCAGCTGCTCAACAAACGGGTTTTGCGCCATGCCGCGGGTGGATCCGGATCCGGCCGTGCTTCGCGGTGCCCGGTGGGTCGTGGAGACGGTGGTGCTCTGATCGGCCCGGTGCACGGTTTGGCCGAGCACCGAGGGCAGTTGTCCGGCAATCAGCGACAGCGTTGCGGCGGCAGCAACCTTCGAGGCGACGTTGAGACGAGATGGGTGGTGCATCGAACGCTTCCTTGCGTGGAGGTTGGCGAACGCTTCCTCGTGGTTCGTTCGTCCACGATCAGAGATCGGCGACGGGAGATCCGATCTGCGAGTGGAAGTGGCGCAGGCTGATCGGATTCGCGGACACGGAAACGCGCAACGGTACCAACCCAAGGAGCCCGATTGAGCAACGCAAATGGAGCAACGGACGCGACCGGAACAACCGGCACAGGCGGCGATTGGGGTTCGGTTTGTGCGGCGGGCGGTCAGCGGGTTCGGCGATTCTCTCGTTCCCAGGCTCCGGCCTGGGAACGCACTGCGGAGGTGGCTCCGCCAACTGCGACGGCGCGGGCATCACGTCGGTGCTCGCGTGCCGAATCGGTTTGTTCAGGCCGCGTTGGTGCCGATGGGGGAAGCCGGATCGGTTTCGGGGGAGCTTCGGCGGGCGCGCACCGGACGTCGACGCTCTTCGGCGTCTTGCGATTGGATCAGTCCGTCTTGCATCCGCCAGCAGACATCGGCCGACGCGGCAATCTCGTCGTCGTGGGTGATCATCAAGATGGTCAACCCATCGTTCTCGTTCAGTTCGTTCAGCAGGCGAAGGATTTCTTGACCGGTTTCGGTATCCAGGTTGCCGGTCGGTTCGTCGGCCAGCAACAGTTTCGGATCGGTCATCAGCGCGCGGGCGATGGCGACGCGTTGCATTTCGCCGCCGCTCATTTCACAGGGGCGGTGACTGCTCCGGTGCAGCAAGCCGACGCGATCGAGCATCGCTTCGGCGCGACACCGATTTTCTCGACGCGACGCGAAGTAGCTCCACACGCTTTGTCCGATCATCGCCGGGGCGAGGACGTTTTCGATCGCCGTCAACTCGGGCAGCAGGTGATAGAACTGGAAGATGATTCCCAGATCGCGATTGCGATAACGGTCGCGAGTGGCACGCGATGCGTTGTCGATGCGTCGGCCTTGGAACCGTACCTCGCCTTCGTCAGGTCGGTCCAGTGTGGCCAGCAAGTGCATCAGCGTACTCTTGCCGCTTCCGCTGCGGCCGACCAATGCCGTGACCAGTCCCTGTTGGACTTTGACGTCGACGCCACGCAGCACGGGCACGTCGATCCGGTCTTTGTGGTAGCTCTTCTTCAGCCCGCGGGCGGCCAGGACAATCGGACGATTCATTTGGACCTACTCAAATCGCAAGGCTTGGACGGGATGCATGCGTGCGGCACGCATGGCGGGAAGAACGCTTGCCAGGACCGCGATGCCGACCGCGCCCAACATGACCCAGACCAGTGTGAACGGATGAACGATCGTCGGGATTTCGGTGAAGTAGTAGACGGTCGGATCGAATACTTCCTGGCCCGTTGCGGATTCGACCAGCCCGGCAATCGAATTGATGTTGTCAACGAATAGCAGTCCGCCGATCAGCCCGGCACCACTGCCGACAAATCCCAACAGCAAGCCATAGGACAGGAAGATGCTCATCACCCCGCGACCCGAAGCCCCGAGGGCCTTCAACGTTCCGATGTCACGGGTCTTTTCGACGACGATCATGAAGAATGTCGCCAGGATGCCGAAACCGGCGACGGCAATGATCAGGAACAGCAAGATGTTCAAGATCGTCGTTTCCAGCCGGACGGCCGACAGCAGCGGTCCTTGCAGGTCGCGCCAGGTCTGAATGTTGTAGGCGTACATGTCGGGCGGGAACCGGCGGCGGAGCGCGTCACGAACCGCGTTCAGGTCGGCTCCCTCGGCCAGTTTCAATTGGATCGTCGTCACGCTGCGGACGCCGGTGGCCGGATCGACCATGCCGCGGAATTCCTGCAACTGGTCCAAGCGGACAAATGCAAACGTGCTGTCGTATTCGCTCATGCCGGATTCGTACAGATCCACGACCGTGAACTTTTGGTTGATCACCTTGGTGTCGGTGGAAGCGTTGGGGAAGATCATCCGCACGTCGTCGCCGGGTTGGGCGTAGTAGAAATCAACGACCTCGCCATCGGCGTTGCGGCTGCGGACGCTGCAGGTGGAGATGCCCAGGATGATGCCCGGGAACTGTTCGGTCATCGGGTCCACTTCGGCGGGCAATTCGCCTTCGGATCCTTCCAGCAATTCTTCGGAGAACACGCCGCCCATCGAAGGTGCCGCGGCGGCATCGTTCGACTGATCAGCGATGGCTTCGGCGGCCGGCTTGGCGGATTGACCGCTGGCCTTGCGGCGAAGTTCTTCCATCATCTCACGCTCTTTCGCCATCGCCCGGTCATGGGCCACGCGGCGACGGCGATGTTCCCATCCGGATTGCTCCAGTTCTTGGCGGCCGGGCGCGTAGCCGTCGTCACGCAGTTGGAAGCTGGCGTTCTTTTGGTTTTCCGGGTGCAGCAGGTACTTGCCGAAATCGCTGACGCGGTCGTAGGTCTTGGGATCCAGTCCGATCAGGCTGACGTGACGACCAAGCTGTTGCCCGTTGTATTCAATGCCCAGCATTCCCGGGACGTTGACGCTGACGCTGGCGCCGACGATGTCGGCGCCACAGATGCGTTCGATCTCGCGGAGGTGCGCTTCCGGATCCGGCATCCCGCCGGTGGCGTGGCACTCGATCATGATGTCCGACGCCAGCCCGTGCAGCCGCTCGTGCATCTCAGCGGCAAATCCGCTCATCACGCTGTTGACCACGATCAACGTGGCGACGCCCAACGTCACGCTGATGATCGACGCGAGCGCGATGTAGCGTGTTTTGAGGTAACGAAAGCAGAGTAACCAGCGGTACATTCGGCCCGTCCTTTGGCTCGTGCGCTTAAGATCTGGTGCGCTTTCGGGGCGGGGCCAGACGTCACGCAACGTCCGGGCGTGGGAAATCCGCCGGCACCGGTGCCCCTCCTTGGGAAACCGAGCGGAGTCTAGGCCAGAAGACGTGTCGGCGTAAACAGATATCTGGGGCTGGCCCGTCGCACCAGGCAGGCTTGTGTCCCGGCGCGAGATGGTGTGCAGCCGAGATGGTGTGCAGCCGGAGTACGCCGGCGGAGCCGGCAGGCAGTGCGTTCCCAGGCGGGAGCCTGGGAACGAGGAACTGGACATCGCCCGCCTCGACTCCCGCCCGCCGTTACCAGGCGAAGCCCCCCGTGGTCAGCCAAAACGCGGCCAGCATGCTGATCCAAACCAAATCCAGGAAGTGCCAGTAGTGGGCGGCAAAATCGACCGGCCAATGCCGTTCGTGGTCGTACAGCCCCAGGCTGGAACGCGTCGCAACGATTCCCAACGCCACGATCCCACCGAGCACGTGCAATGCGTGCAGGATCGCCAAGACCACGATCATCCCGGCAACCCCGCGGCCGGTTCCGGAGAACAACGCGGGACCCAACAGCAGCTCCGTCATCGACAAGCACTGCACGACGGTAAATGCGATCGCCGCCACCGTGCTGATGGCCAGCAGCCAACCGGTCAACGCAAAACGGTCGCGTCGGACCGTGCGGGTTGCCGAGTGAACCAGGCCGCTGATTCCCAGCAAGCAACCCGTGCTGACCAAAAAGGCGGCCGGCAGCGGAACCGAGTTCTGCGGGTCGTCCCGCCGCGAATAGGCGTACAGCGCGTAGAGCAGGATGCTGGTGAAAAAAAAGATCAGCAAGGACAGCAAGAATAGCCACCCCCCCTGCTGCACTCGGCGGTCGCTGGGCAAACGACTCCGCCCCACTTCGGAGGGTTCCGCCGGCGAAGATGAAGGGTTGACCTGGGAGACCATCAATTCTGAATCGGAGAAAACAAAGTGTCGATTGAATCCGCTTCTGTGGGCCTGCGGGCCGCACCTGACCGCGGCTGACGAACAGGCCCGCCAAACGCTATGCTGAGTCGCCCAACGTGATGCACGTGCGGTCTTGTGTGAACCGGTTCCGTCAACGTTCCGATCCGCCGGACCGTCGCGGCAGGGAGGTTCACGAGTCGACATCGGCTGTCGGTGAAATCATCGAGCGGCGTCAAACTGCTGCCACACATCCGCCTGAATTGCCGATCGGCAGCCACACGCGGCCCAGGATGGCTGGTCGCGGCCGGCCGCACCCCGCACATTCGTCCGTCGGTACCGCATCCGGATACGAACGTTGTTCGGATGCGAACGGTGAACCGTCGGCACCGACGACCGCCACCGACCCTGGCTTTGTCCCCTCAAGATAATGATTGCCCGATCAAAATCGATGAGCGAAATTCGAGACTTCTGCAATTCCGATCTTCCCGATTTGACGCGGGTATGGAGCGAACATTGGACGGCCGCCGGATCGCCTCCCCCGATCAGCTCCACGATCATCGAGCGTGCCGTTTTGTCGCGGACGTTTTTTTCCAAAAACGAGCTCTTGGTGGCTTCGGTGGAGGGCCAGGTCGAGGGGTGGTGCCACCTGAGTTGTCTCCGCGACGATCTTGCCTCGACGGACGTCCCCGCCCCGGCAGTGCTGTCGGCAATCTGTTTTACGCACGCCGGTTTGGCCTGTTGCGACGAATTGTTGTCGGCCGCCCAGGAGCGGGCCCGGCAGATGGGGTGTGAAACGATGGTGGTCGGCCCGTTGCGGGACCAAAGTTGCGGTTACGTCGGTCTGGCACCCATCGGCCACGGGATCGGTGTCCCCGACGTCGACGTCCGGGCGTCGTCGCTGCTGACGCGTCACGGATTCTCGCCGGCCGGGAGTTACGACCGAATGGTGGTGACCACCACGCCGTACCGGCCGCCGGTCAGTCGCGAGATGATGCAGTTTCGTCGCACTACCCGCACCGAACGCGACGCGGTGATCCCTCAGCAGGGCCGCTACGCTTCGGCGATGTCTCACCTGGACATCGAGCACCACCGACTGATCAACCACCGCACCGGCCAGAACCTTGCCAACGTCCGGCTGTGGTTGAGCGATCCCGAGGCCCAAGTGATGAGCTGTTCCGAGGCCATCCTGGACTTGTCGCCGATCACGACCCCCGGGCAACTGACCATGCCGGAAACCTTTCTGGTTGCCGCCATGATCCAAACCATGGCGAACCGCTGCGTGTTCCGCGTTGAAACGGCAATCAACGCGGAACACGGGCAGTTGCGCGAGCAATTGCAAGCGTTGCATTTTCAAAGCGCCCAGCGCGGCCAACGCTGGAAGAAGACGTTGAGTTGAGATGAATCGAAAAGAAAAAATCGAAGCGATGTTGGCGGACGATCCCACCGACACTTTTTTGCGATACAGCCTGGCGATGGAATTGCGTGGCGAGGGCGACCACGAAGCCAGCTTGAAACGGCTGGACGAATTGATCCGACAGACGCCCCCCTACGTCCCCGCCTTCTTCATGTCCGCTCAGCAAATGGTCGAATTGGGGCGAGTTGATCAGGCTCGGAGCGTCCTTCGTGACGGCATCGACCAGGCCCGATTGCAAGGCGACGCGCATGCGGCGGCGGAGATGAGCGAATTGCTGATGTCGCTGGGCGAACTGGGCGAAGAGGACGACCAGCTGTAAATGGCGGCTGAGCAAACCACGGCGATCGTGATCCGGGCAATCGAATTCAGCGAGACCAGCCTGGTGGTGACCCTATTGACTCGGGAGTTTGGGCAAGTTGCGGCGTTGGCCAAGGGGGCCCGGCGGCCGAAGAGTTCCTTCGAAGGCGCGCTTGACCTGCTGGCGGTTTGTCGTGTAGTGCTGATTCGGAAATCCAGTGATGCGCTCGATCTTTTGACCGAGGCAAAGCTGCAACGCCGTTTTCGCGGCGCCGAAAAGTCTCTCGAACGCCTGTACGCGGGGTACTACATCGCCGAGATGTTGCGACTGCTGACCGACAATCACGATCCCCACCCGGGGCTCTACGATCTGACCCTCGATGCGCTCGGGCAAATCGACGGATCGGGGAACACCGCGCTGGCACTGTTGGGGTTTGACACGGCAGCCCTGCGATTGCTGGGGCATGCGCCCTCGACGCGTCAGTGCGTCGATTGCGGCCAGGTGGTCCGCGGCGCCCGTCGCGTGGCGTTCGCACCGATCGCCGGCGGCGTGGTGTGTGAGACATGCCGTTCAAGGCAACACAGCATCTTGAATGTCCACGCGGCGACGATCGAACACCTGGAACGGTTGCTGGCCCCGCACACGCGGATCCCGGTTCAGGTTCCCTCGGCGGTTTATCGGGAGATGCGCGGTTTGGTCAGCCGATACATCCAAGCAATCCTCGGCTTGAAGCCCAGGATGCAGTCATTTTTGCCCGCCCGGATGGAACCGGTCGAATGAAATCAAATCGAAACAAAGCTCGTTCATCAACCGGTAACGTCTTGGGATGGACCAGTACCAGTTTGCTGCTGCTGTCTCTCGGCTGCACGTCGGTCACTGCTCCTGGCGGCGCGGGCCCTGGCGGAATGGGCCGTTGGTGGCCCGGTTGGCCCTCGGCAAACAGTCAGGGTCCCCAAGGTTCCGCAGCCGATGTTGCCGAGACGAGCGAACCGGTCGATGATCGCCCCTTGGTCCAGCGGATTCCGACGCCAACTCGGTTGGTCGGGTACGTGACCGGAAAAGCTGAAAACACGACCAAGGCGAAGGAACTGTATCGCAAGGGCGATGCAATCTTCCGCCAGGCCCAAAACGCGTCCGAGAAAGAACGTATCGCCTTGTTTGGGAAGGCGGCCGATCACTTCGCCGATGCGGGCGATGCGGCGCCGGGGTCCGCTTTGCAACAGGATGCGCTGTACATGCAAGGCGAATCGCTGTTCTTCGCCAACGATTTGAACGGGGCCCGAGACGCGTTTGAAACGTTGCAGAAAGAGTTCCCGCGGAACCGCCACAGCGATCGTGTCGCGGCCCGCCTATTCACGATCAGCCAGTACTGGATCGAAACTTCCAAGGCCGGTGCCGACGCCTGGTACAAAGTCAATCTGTTCGACAAGACGCGACCGCTGATGGACCACGACGGCCACGCCGTCAAAGTGCTGGACCAGATCCGCTACGACGATCCGACCGGCAAGCTGGCCGATGATGCCACCATGGCTGCCGCGGCCGAGCACATTCGCAACGAACGCTACGAGCAGGCCGATGAATTCCTGACCGACCTCCGCGAGACCTTCACCGACAGCAATCACCAGTTCCTGGCGCACATGTTGGGGATTCGTTGCAAGCTGGAAATCTATGCCGGGCCCCAATACGGCGAACGGGTCTTGGAGGAAGCCGCGGATCTGGTCGATCAAACCCGCCAGCGTTTCCCGGCCGAGTTGAGGGAGCAGAAATACGCCGACATCCTGGCCCGCGCGGCGGCCGAAATCGAGTTCCACCAAGCAGAGAAATTGGCGTTCCGGGCCCGGTTGCGTGGAAAGCAACGGGAGTTCGGGGCATCGCGTGAGATCTATCGAAAATTGCTTCGCGACTTCCCCAACACGCCCCAGGCGGAAGAGGCCCGAGAAGCTCTGGCGGAGATCGACGGGCTTCCGGACAGTCCCACCCAAAAGCTGGCGTTTCTGACCAAGCTGTTCCCCGACAGCAAGCAGAGCACGCCGTTGGAAACGGTCCAATCGCAGTCGGGCGACGATGCCTCCGAACCCGATACCGAGTCGAACAACGGCACCATCCTGCGATGATCCCCGCGACACGCTTCGCACCGACACTCCCTGCTCGCGCCGGATCCCTTCTTCGGGCAACGGCGTCTTGCACCCGGCCAGCCGCGTGGCGTGCGGTCGTGTCGTTTCTGACCGTGTGCTGGTTCGCAAGCGTCTGCGGGTGTGCCGCTTACCAGTTCGGGGCGTCCGCCCTGTATCCGCCGGGGATCGCGACGGTCCACGTGCCGGTGGTTCGAAACGAAACCTTTCGGCCGGACCTGGGAATCCGTCTGACCGAGGCGTTGGTCAAAGAGATCGAACAGAGAACCCCGTACAAAGTCGTCAGCAATCCGAATGCGGATTCGGTGCTGCGTTGCACAATTGTTTATGAATCCAAAAGCGTGTTGACCGAAACGGAGAACGACGATCCGCGGGCGCTCGACGCGACCGTTTCCGTGGCTGCGAATTGGACGGCTCGGGACGGACGTCGGTTGATGATGAACAGCCTGGCAACGGGCCAAGACGACGCGACCGGTTTCAGCCAGAGTGTTCGCTTCGTCCCGGAGGCGGGACAGTCGATCAGCACGGCGACCCAGGACGCGATCGATCAGTTGGCCCGACGGATCGTTTCCCAGATGGAAAACCGCTGGTGAACGATCCGGACCGATCCCAAGCGGTGCCGCCGAATCCGTCCACGAATCTGTCCGCGGGGCCGACCAAGGGCAAGACCTGGCAATTGGCTCGGCGGTCGCTGGTCATCGAGGGCCGGCCATTGGTGATGGGGATTCTGAATGTCACGCCGGACAGCTTCTCTGACGGCGGCCAGCACCTGCAAGCCCGGCACGCCATCCAGGTCGCGCTGCAGATGCAGTCGGATGGGGCCGACATCATCGACATCGGCGGGGAGAGCACGCGGCCGTACAGCGACATCGTTGGCGTGCAGGAGGAATGCGATCGAGTCTTGCCGGTGATGGAAGGACTGCGGTCATCGTTGTCGATTCCGATCAGCATCGACACCCGCAAAGCGGCGGTTGCCCGAGCCGCGATCGCCGCGGGAGCGGAAATCGTCAACGACGTGTCGGGGCTGCAAGGCGATCCGGAAATGCTTGAGGTGGCTCGGTCCACCGGTGTCGGCGTCTGCGTGATGCACATGCAGGGAACGCCGCAAACGATGCAGGATGCGCCGACTTACCGAGACGTGGTTGAGGAGATCCTGCGTTATCTACAGCTTCGGTTTGAATCTTGCGTGGAAGCGGGGATCGCAGCGCAACGAATCTGTCTGGACCCGGGCATCGGTTTCGGAAAAACGCATCAGCACAACTTGGATCTGATCCGATCGGTCGGCCGCTTCGCCGCGTTGCCGGCACCGATCCTGATCGGCCATTCACGCAAAGGCTTCATCGGGAAAGTTTTGGGCGACAAGGAGGCCGATCGCACGGCCGCGACGCTGGGGGTGACGTTGGCGGTGGCGGCGGCCGGCGCCGACGTCGTGCGGGTGCACGATGTCCGCCCCACGGTGGAGGCGCTGCGGTTGTTTGAAGCTAGCGGCGCGTTGCAGCGTCGCCCGGGAAGCTAGCGTGCCATCGATTTGGGGCGAACGACGTCTTTGACGAGCCCGACCTTTTCCATCAGTTGGATGACTCGCCAGGACATGTCGAATTCCCACCAGCGGTGTCCGTGAGCGGCAGCACGCGGTTCGGCGTGGTGATTGTTATGCCAACCTTCTCCGTGGCTAATCAGAGCCACCAGCCAGTTGTTGCGGCTACCGTCGCGGGTTTCGTAGTTGCGATAGCCAAAGAAGTGGGCCAGGGAGTTGACCGCCCAGGTGCCGTGCAAGACGAACACCGTTCGCACCGCGACGGCCCACACGTAGTAGCTGGCCGCGTACTTGGCGGCTCCGGCGGGTCCATCGACGAAGAAGCCGACGATCGCGCCGAGCAACGTGATCAACAAAGCGTGAGCGAGAAAAACGACGAACCATCCGCCGCGTCGCTCCAGTCGCAGGTAGAACGGATCACGCAGCAGGTCGCGGACGTAGCGTTCGTAGTGGCTGGTCCGATCCAGATCGCGGTTGCGAACGACGACCCAGCCGACGTGGCCCCACAGAAAACTGACCAGCGGCGAATGGGGGTCGGGTTGGTGATCGCTGTGCTGATGGTGCATGCGGTGAATTGCGACCCAACGAGCCGGCGAATCTTGCAGGTTGCACATCCCCAGAATTGCCAACCCGTGTTCCAGCCATTTGGGACAGGTGAATCCGCGATGTGTCAGCAAGCGATGGTAGCCGATGGTGATTCCCATCATCCCGAACACGAAGTGGCCGGCCACCGCCAGCACGAAACCCGACCAGGTGAACAGCCAGGGCACGAAGGCCAACAGCGCGACCAGATGCACAAAACCCAGGACCGCCAGGTACTCCCACAGGATCCGGACCGGTTGCGTCTGTTCGGGATGGGGCAAACGCTGGGGGTCGATCGCCGGGACCTGGTCGATCGTCGTCTCGCCGGCGGCCGGGATCTCCACCGTCGGAGTGTCGACCGGTTGAGGACGCCCTTGGTCGGGCGTGGTGGGGGCATCTGCGGTGGACATCGCGTCTGGAGTGGGTGGCGAACAGGGAGCGAGTGAGTGGCCGAGGACCCTCGGTGGAGCGAGCCTAAGTCGCCCGCACAGCCTAGGTTAACTGGAAACAGGTGCGGGAGGCCAAATGCCACAAAAAAACCGCCTGCGAGGGGATCTCGCCGGCGGCCCATACAGTTCTCACCAATCCCGAAGTCGTCGGTCGGGACCAAGGAGCGTGGAATCGAAGACTATTTCTTGTCTTCTTCCTTCTTGACCTTCTTCTTCTTCTTCAACGAGACCTTCATCACGCGAACCTTGGGCATGCCCAGGATATTATCGTCTTCGTTGAACTTGTCCAATCGTTGCAATTGGGCGATCCGCTCGGCTCGGGTCAGCACGTTCCGCGTTTTGATCGCCCCGGCACGCACTTTCAGGCTGCGATCGAGCGTCATGATAGCTTCCTCGGGGGGAGGGAATGTTGGCGAAGGGGTTGTTCAGGGCCGCGAAGATTAATGGTTGGGGGCAAAATCCGCAAGGTTGTGGGCGAGTTTTTTTGGGCCTGCAAGCGGCGGTCGGCCGCTTTTGGGCCGCGCCGGCCGGGGGTGGTTGTGGCCCTCCCTGTCCGACCGCAGGTCGGGCGACCGGATGTCGCCAGCCCAGTCAGTGGCCGGCCCAGTCGGTCAGTGGCCAGCCCGGTCAGTCGTTGGCCAACTGAGTGAGTCGTTGGCCAGCCCGGTCAGCGGGACAGGAACAACCGCTTGTTCAGCAGACGGGGTGCCCGGATGATCACGCTGGTCTGGTCGTCTTCCTGTTCGATTCCGTTGTCGGGTGTACTGTCCACGTCGAACTCGTTGGCAGCGACCAATTCGATGGGCACGTTTTTGATGCCGCGTTGGTCGATGCGGACATTCAGGACCAACCGGGTCGCCGATCCGGCCGGCACGTCGCCGACGATCCAGCGTCCGGTGTTGCTGTTGTAGGTTCCGCTTTGAGGCTGGCTGCTGACCAGCGTCAATCCGTCCGGCAATAGCACGGAGAACTCCACGCCGGTGGCGTCGGAGGGGCCTTCGTTGGACGCCGTGAAGCTCAACTGGATGGTGTCGCCTTCCAGCGGCGCGTCGTCACTGACCGATCCGGTAACGGACACATCCACCACGCGGGGTGTGACCGTGATCGAGGCGATGTCGTCTTCGTCCATCGCGCCGTTGCCCGGTGTGCTATCCGGATCGATCTGGCGGGTCTGGATGATCTCGGCCACATTGGTCGACGGTTCGGCACTCGTCACGGCGGTGACGATCCGCAGGGTTTGGGGCGATCCCATCGGGATGCTGGGGATCATCCACTGCCCGGTCTCCGGATCGTAGGTTCCGGTCGAGGGATCCGCCGAGATGAACCGCAGGCCGGGCGGCAGGGGATCGTTCACGATCACGCCGGTGGCCGTGTTGGGGCCGGCATTGGAGACCCGGATCGTGAACTCGAATTCTTCGGTGCGGCCGGGCGTCTCGGTGCTGGCGGTTTTTTCGATCGACAGATCCGCCACCTGGGTCATCAGCGTCACCGACGCCTGATCATCTTCCTCCGGATCGTCGTTCCCGGGAACGCTGTCGGAATCCGGTTGGTCGATGGTTTGAACCTGGGCCGTGTTGACGGCGCTGCTGATCGTTTCCACGACGGCTTCGATTTGCAGGGTTGGCGTTTCGCCGGCGGGAACCGTGCCGACATTCCAAATCCCGCTCAACGGATCGTAGCTCCCACTGCTGGGCTGGGAGGACTGGAAGGTCAGGCCCTCGGGCAACTGGTCCAAGACGGTCACGCCGGTGGCGTCGGACGGACCGTCGTTGCTCAACGCGATTTCAAACAGCACCACGTCGCCAATGTTGGGCATGTCCTGGTCCACCTCTTTGGTCAGCGCCAAATCGACCAGTTCGGGTGACAGGGACGCACTGGCCTGGTCGTCTTCGGTGGGGTCGTCGTTGGCGGGCGTACTGTCGGGATCGAACTGGTCACTGGCGATGATCTGCGCGACGTTGGTTTTGTCCTCGACCGAATCGACGCTGGCTTGCAGCGTCAGCGTGGCGTCTTGCCCGGCGGGCAGGGAGGGGATCGTCCAAACGCCGTTGGACGCGTCGTAGTCGCCGTCGGTCACCGTCGATTCGGCGAGCGTCATTCCGGTGGGGATCTGGTCACGCAGCGCCACGTTGGTCGCGTCGTCGGGACCATCGTTGCGGACGCGGATGGTGAACACCACGTCGTCTCCCACGTTCGGTGTCATGTCGTCGGCGGTCTTTTCGACCGACAGGTCGGCCGTCGCGGGGGTGACCGTGGCACCGGCGATGTCATCTTCGTCCGGATCGCCGTTGCCCGGTGTGCTGTCGACATCGCGCTGGTCCGCGGCGGTGATCTCGGCGTTGTTGGTTTCGGCGACGTTGGAGTTCGCGATCGCAATCAGGTTCAAGGATTTCGAGGCATCGATTCCCAACTGTCCGACGCTCCAGATTCCGGTGTTCGGATCGTACACGCCGGACGGTTCGCTGCGGACGAAGGTCAATCCGTCAGGCAGCAGGTCGGTGACTTCGACCCCGGTGGCGGGATCCGGTCCGTCGTTGGTGACCTGCAGCGTGAAGACCACTTCATCGCCCGGATTGGGTTTGTCGGTGTTGGCGGTCTTGGTCAACGAAAGGTCGATCGACTGGGGCATCAAGGTGGCCGTAGCGCGATCGTCCTGATCCGCTTCGCCGTCGCCGGGGGTGCTGTCCGGGTCGGTCTGTCCGGCGGCGGTGACTTCGGCGATGTTGGTGATGTCTTCGGTGGTGTCCACGATCGCGTTGATGCGAAGCGTGGCGCTGCTGTTGGTGTTGACCGCGTCATCTTCGATCGTCTGGGTGTTGACGGCCGCGTTCAGGTTGGGAACCAGATCGATGCGCGGGATGTCGACTCCGGCCAACGCTTCGCCCAGGAAACGGATCTCGATGTTCAAACCGTTTGGATTGTCATTCCGCGAGACCTGACGCAATTGAAATTGCGACGGAACAAAACCCAAGGCGACCAGCGCGTCGGCGGTTTGACCCAGGGGATCGCTTTGAAACGCCGCGATCGGACTTTGGTAGGTGGCCGGGCTATTGGCCTGGACGAAACTCACGTTTCCGGACGTGGCGTCATAGATCCCGGGACCGATCACCAGCGTTTGACGTTCGGTCGGGGCCGGCAGTTCGCCGACGGTCCAGACACCGCTGGCGGGGTTGTAGATTCCGGCCGAGACGGTGTTGGAAACGTACGTCAGTCCGGTCGGCAGCAGGTCGGTGATCTGCACACCAGTCGCATTGTCGGGACCCGAGTTGGTGACGATCAAGTCGAAAGACACCTGATCACCGGCATTGGGCCGAGGGTCGCCGACCACCAATTTTTGCAGCGACAGGTCGGCCGATTCGGTGGTGAAGCCGACGGAAGCCTGGTCATCTTCGGTGGGGACGTTGTTGTCGGGCGTGCTGTCGGTGTCACGTTGGTCGGCCGCGATGACTTCGGCACGATTGGTCCCCATCCCGATCGAATCGACGCGCGTGCGGATGGTCAGGGTGACCGGATCGTTCAGGCCGACCGTGCCGATGTTCCAGACACCGGTCGAGCGGTTGTAGCTTCCACGCGACGGGGTTTCCGACAATGGAGTGACGCCCTCGGGAAGTGTTTCTTCGACCAGGACCCCGGTGGCGACATCGGGACCGGCATTGTTGACCGTGATCACGAATTCGATTTCGTCGCCGACCGACGGCGAAAAGTTGTTCACGACCTTGGTCAAGGACAGATCGATTTCCCGGGGTCGGATGGACGCTTCGTCCTGGTCGTCTTCGTTGGGGTCGTTGTTACCGGGCGTGCTGTCCGGGTCGGCCTGGTCCGAGGCGATGATCTGGGCGAAGTTGGTGGCCAAGCCCGCGTCTGTGACCAGGGCGGTCAGGTTCAAGGTGACCGGGGAACCGACCGCCACGTTGCCAACATTCCAGATCCCCGTGTTGGGGGCATATTCGGGCGAACCTCCGCCGGAGGACAGCGCCGCCGAAACGAATTGGGTGCCGGCCGGCAATTGGTCACGCACCTG
The DNA here is from genome assembly GCF_008629675.1 of Roseiconus nitratireducens. GTDB lineage: Bacteria > Planctomycetota > Planctomycetia > Pirellulales > Pirellulaceae > Stieleria > Stieleria nitratireducens. The sequence goes on from NZ_VWOX01000013.1 coordinate 152,178, forward strand.
GACGCCGGTCGCCGCATCGGGGCCGCTGTTGGCGACCGTGATTTGAAAGGTGATGGTGTCCCCGACGTCCGGGGCCAGGCTGTTGACGCTTTTGGTCAGCGACAGGTCGGCGGCCGTGGGCGTGATCGTCACGTCGGCCTGGTCGTCTTCGGCCGGGGCGTTGTTCCCCGGGGTGCTGTTGGGGTCGTCGACGTTAGACGTCTGGATCTGGGCCACGTTGGTTTTCGCGCCGATCGTGTCCACCCGAGCGTTGATGGTCAGCGACGCGCTGCCCCCGGCGGCCACGCTGCCGAGTGTCCAGATGCCCGTCGCGGCGTTGTAGTCCTGGCCGACAGAAGAGGACAAGAAGGTCATGCCCGGTGGCAACAGGTCACGCACCGTCACACCGGTGGCCGCGTCGGGGCCGCTGTTCGTCACGGTGATCACAAAGTCCACGTCATCGTTCAGATTCGGCGTGGTGTCATTGACCGTCTTGCTGAGCGCCAAGTTGGCCGAAGCTGTGGCGAATGCCACCGTGGCGAAGTCGTCGCCCATCCCGTCGCCGGGCGTGCTGTCAAAGTCGGTCTCGTTGGCGGCAATCACTTCGGCGGAGTTGTTTCGTGGACCGGCCGAGTCGACCACGGCGCGAATGGTCAGGGTCTGGGATGCGTTGGCATTGATCGAGCCGACGTCCCACAGTCCCGTGGCCGCGTTGTAGGTGCCGGCGGTGGTGGTCACGTCGCTCGGCGAGTTGATCCGGATGCCGCTGGGAAGCAAATCGCGAACCTGCACACCGGTCGCCTGTTGCGGACCGCTGTTGCCGACCGTGATCGTGAAGGTGATCGTGTCACCCAAGTTGGGTGACAGGTCGTCGACGGTCTTGGTGACGTTCAAGTCGATCTGGCGCGGCGTCAGGTCGACGCTGGCAACGTTGTTGCTGGTGACCGCATCGGTCTGGTCGCTGCGGGTGACCGTGGCGGTGTTGGTTTTGGTTCCCAGCGATTCCACCCTGCCGACGATCGACAGCGTGGCCTGGCTGCCTGCGCCAACGGGCAGCGAACCGACGTTCCAAATGCCAGTCGAGGCGTTGTAGTTGTCACCAGCCGAAGAGGACAGGAAACGAACCCCGCTGGGCAACAGGTCGGTGACTTGCACCCCCGTGGCCGCCGCGGGACCGTTGTTGGTGATCCCGATCGTGTAGGTGACCGTCTGGCCGACATCGGGCAGCAGGTTGTCAACGGACTTGGTCACTGCCAGGTCAGCTTCGTCAAAATTGTCGAAGTTGGCGACAAACGGCGTCTGTCCGAACGCGCCGATCAATTCCGCGATGCCGTTGGTCGTCAGGCCGCCGGTGATTTCCAACTCCACCGCGGTGACGTTCGTGAAATCGGCTCCGCCGCCGATCGCGGAGAAAACCGAGAACGGAACGAATTCGACTTGGCGGTCAACCGTTCCGGCCGGGAAGTGCGGGATCGTGATGATGGCTTCCGAATAGCGTCCCGCGGCCGATGAGTTGTCGTCGTTGGAGTACACCCTCAGAATCGCTTCGGCTTCGTCGGTGTCGGTTCCCATCACCAGGTTGAATCCGACGGCCTGGCCGCCGCCGGTCAAGTCTTCGTTCAAACCCGTGTCGTCGACATCGACCGGATCCGAGTCGATTCCGTCCCAGACGATTCGGCGTTCCCCGTCGCCGCCGCCCAGCGAATCGAAGGTGATCGCGTTGGGAACCAGCGTCGGGTCGTCGACGGCCAGTTGAACCGTGCCCTGCGGCGAGGACAGGCTGACAATCAGGTCGCGTTGTCCACCGATCGCGTCTTCGGTCAGCAGTTGGTCGGTGACCGGGACGCCGTCATTGGTGGTGTCGGTGACTTTCTGGAACGAATCATTGAAGGTGTCGATCGGTTCGACCAGGCGTCCAGCGACGTCCTCGGTCGTGACGGTGATCGTCGGGGAAAGTTTTTCCTCCAACTGCCGTCCACCCGAGGTCGTTTGAGACAACTGTCGGACGACGTAGTTTCCCGCGGTGACGCGGGGGAAGGAATACAGGCCGTCGCTGTTGGTGGTCGCGGTGTCCACCACCCCGCCAGACACGTTTTCCAAACGCACCTGCGCCCCGCTGATCCGGGGTTCACCGACGTCGACCTGGTCGTTGCCGTTGACGTCATCAAACAAGGTGCCGGAGATTGAGGCCAGGTCGACGGCGACGGCCAGGACGCGGCGGTTTTCCAGCGTCTCCAGGCGAGGCTGGAACGCGGTGCCGCGTCGACGCTTGGGACGGGAGAGACGTTTTCCGGGTCGACCTGCCTGGGCAGGACGATTGTCGAAACGAGATTTCATCGGGAGGATCGGTGTTTCGGGTGCGATTGGTCGGTGCCCAGTCCGACAAAGCCGGTGCCGCAACCGTCGACGCAACCAGACGGCTTGTCGGCGCAGGGCAGAACACATCGCATTCGGCATCGGCACTCGGGGGCCGGCCGTGGACCAAATTCGTTCCGCGGAGCGGGGAAAGGGAGCGACCGGTAGTGGTGATTCGGATGAACGCAGTCGACCGGGTCGCTCGGGAACGGCCACCGACGATGGATGTCCCGAGGTGCTCTTCGCAGGGGCATTTTCGCGGTTCGTGTTATCCCGATCCGCGAAATCCTGACGCCTGGCAGGCTCGCCCGGGGTGTGTTTCGGGGAATGTCAGAACCACGCAGCGAGATTTGGGAGCAGACATTTCGCCTGTCAATCATCTATACTGGGATGCCATCTGAACCGGCGCGACGGTCTCGCTCACGCCGCTACGATCCCACCTCCAGCCACCCCGCCGACTGTGTATCGCTTCGCACTCTGCTGTTTCGTCGTGCTGTCGTTGGCGACGGACTCGTTTGGCCAGTCCAATTCACGAGCCGACGAAGATCTGTTCGAAATCCACGTTCGCCCGACGCTGGTGGCTCATTGCATCCGCTGCCACGGCCCGGACAAGCAGGAAGGCGGATTGAAACTCACGTCGCTGGAAGACTTGTTGGCCGGTGGAGACTCCGGGCCCGCGATCGTGATCGGCAAGCCGGAGGAAAGCCTGCTCGTAGAGGCGTTGCGGTACGAATCCTACGAGATGCCGCCGGACGGCCAGCTGGAACAGGACCGCATCAGCGGGATGGTCCAGTGGATTGCCGCGGGCGCACCCTGGCCCAACGACGTGGCTTTAAAAATGCCGCCCAAGATTGCCGACGAAGACCGGCAGTGGTGGTGTTATCAACCGATTGCAGACCCGGAACCGCCCGCGATCGACGGGGACACGTGGTGTCGCAACGGAATCGATCACTTCGTGCTTTCCAAGCTTTCCCAGGCGGGGCTCCATCCCGCCGAGCCCGCAGACCAGTTGACGCTGATTCGGCGATTGCATTTCACGCTGACCGGACTGCCGCCGGATGCGCGGGCGATCGAGGAGGCGTCGTCGCCGGATTTCGACTACGACGCTTGGGTGCAGCGTCTGCTGGACAGTCCGGCGTATGGAGAGAATCAAGCGCGGTTCTGGTTGGACTTGGTTCGGTACGCCGAATCCGATGGCTATCGCGCCGACTTTGAACGCCCCGAGGCACACCACTATCGGGACTACGTGATCGCATCGTTCAACGAAGACAAATCCTACGACCAATTTGTCCGCGAACAGATCGCCGGCGACGAGATCGCGCCGGGAAGCCGGGAAGCCCTGACCGCAACGATGTACCTGCGGCACTGGATCTATGAGCACAATCAGCGCGACGTGGAAACGCAGTGGCACGAGATCCTCAGCGACATCACCGAGACGACCAGCGACGTGTTCCTGGCCCAGGGGCTGAAGTGCGCCCGCTGTCACGACCACAAATTTGACCCGCTGCTGCAGCAGGACTATTTCCGGTTCAAGGCATTCTTTGCAGCGTTCCAGCCCACGGAAGATCAACCGATCGCTGACGTCCAGGCGCGTCGTGCGTATCAACAACAGCTAGCCGAATGGGAGCAGGCGACGGCCGAGATTCGCAAGCGACTGCGTAAAATCGAATTGCCGGTGGCGTTGAAACATGCGACCCGCGAAGGGTTCGACAAGTTCATCCCGGAGATTCAGGCGATGATCCGCAAACCTGTCGATCAGCGGACTCCCTACGAACACCAGATCGCTTCCCTCGCGTCGCGTCAGTTCGATTTGCCCTACGACAAACTTGACCAATGGCTCAGTGTGGAAGAACAGGCTGAACGCCAGTCTTTGAAGCAGGAACTTGCCAAGTTCGATTCGTTGAAGCCTGAACCGCTGGAGCGGATGAAGTTCGTCGCCAGCGACGTCGGTCCCGTCGCACCGGTGACTTACGTGCCCGACGACAAGGAAAAGAAACCGGTTTCGCCGGGATATCTGACGTTGTTGAATCCCGACCCGGCGACGATTCCCGACCTCCCCGAACCGCTGGAAACCACGGGGCGGCGGACCGCTCTGGCGAACTGGATCGCCAACCCACAGAACCCGTTGACGGCTCGCGTGATCGTCAATCGGATTTGGCAGCAGCACTTCGGGCGGGGCCTGGTGGACAACTCTAGTGACTTCGGTCGGTTGGGCGCCCCGCCGACTCATCCCTTGCTGTTGGATTACCTGGCAAGCCGCTTGATCGAAGACGGGTGGAGTCTGAAAAAGCTGCATCGTCGGATTCTGACTTCGGCAACGTACCGACAATCGTCCCAACGGCCGATCGACCAGCTTGCCAAGGAATCCGATCCGAACAACGACCTTTTGTGGCGGATGCGCACGCGACGCTTGTCCGGGGAAGAGATCACCGATGCCGTGTTGGCGGCGAGCGGAGAGTTGGAAAAACTGAAGCGGGCGATTTACAAGCCGGTCCGCCGCAACAGCCCCGATCCGCTGCTGGCCGCGTTCGATGCTCCCGACCGAATCCGCAGCGTTGGAAAGCGTCACCGGACGACCACTTCCACCCAGGCCCTGTTGTTGGCCAACGGGTCGTGGTCGCACCAGCGCGCCCGGGCCATCGCCGATCGATTTGAATCGGAGCAAGACGACACCGATGCGTTTTTGCAGTCGCTGTATCCCGCGCTGTTCGGCCGCCAAGCCAGTCTGGATGAGGTCTTGATGGCCGAAGATTTCGTGGAGCGTTACGTCCAAGCGACGCCGGAGCAAACGGTTCCCGAGTACCAATCGTTGGTCACCATGCCGTCGACCGGTCAGCAGGCGGTGAACCTGCAACCCGGCGGGCCGCTTCGGATGAGTTTGAAGGCTTCGGATTCGCTTCCTGAAGGCGACTTCACCATCGAAGCGGTCGTGTTGTTGCGCTCGATTTACGACGATGCGTCCGTCCGCACGATTGTGGCGCAGTGGAAAGGGAGTAAAAAGCAGCCGGGCTGGTCGTTGGGCGTCACGTCAAAGAAGAGTCGTTACGAGCCGCGCAATTTGATCCTGCAACTGATCGGAAAGAACGCCCAGGGAGACGACCTGCACTACGAAGTGGTGCCCTCGGGATTGCGACCGGAATTGAACAAGCCCTACTACGTCGCCGTCAGGGTCGACTTGCAGGATCCGTCCGAAAGTGGCATCACTTTCTACCTGAAGGACTTGACCGACAAGGATGCCAAGCTGCGGACGGCGTCCGCCAAACACACCGTGGTCTCTGGGATCCGTCCCTCCAACGATGTCACCATCGGAGACCGGTTTGGTCACCATCAATGGGACGGCCTGATTGACAGCCTGCGCGTGGAGGATCGATCACGGGATCTGTCGCAAGTCGCCCAGGCGGACTCGCCAGAGGGCTTGCCGCGATACGTCATCGACTGGCAATTCGAAGATCCCCAGCGTCTGGGGTTGGATTCATCCGGCAACGGCAATCACGCTTGGGCCAAGGTGGAACGGCCCGAAGTGGAGACCCCGCGCGAGCAGGCTTTGGTGGCACTGGTGCACGCGCTGTTGAACTCAAACGAGCTGATTTATGTCGACTGAACGTTCCCCAGGACATTCAATGCGGTCCGAACCTTTTTTGTCGCGGCGAGACATGCTCGTCAACTCGGGCACCGGATTCGGTGCGCTCGCGCTGGCGGCCTTGCTCAGCGAGCAGAGCGACGCATCCGGTGCGCAGGCGTCGCCGCTGGCGGCCCGCTTGACCCATCATCGGCCGCGGGCAAAAAACGTCATCTTCCTGTTCATGGAAGGCGGTCCGAGTCACATCGACACGTTCGATCCCAAACCCGCTTTGCAGGAATTGGCCGGTAAACCGTTGCCGGAAAGTTTTGGACGGGTGATCACCGCGATGGGCGAATTCGACTCTCCGGTGTTGGCGTCCAAACGAAAATGGAAGCAACACGGAGAAAGCGGGCTGTGGATTTCCGATTGGCTGCCTCACATGGCCACCCGTGCCGACGACCTGGCGGTGATCCGTTCCTGCTGGACCAACGGCATCAATCACTCCGGCGGCGTTTGCCAGATGAACACCGGCACGCAGTTCGCCGGGCGTCCGTCCCTGGGCAGTTGGGTGACGTACGGGCTGGGAACCGAAAACCAGAATCTGCCGGCGTTCGTCGTCATGCAGGACAAGGGCACCGTTGTGAACGGCCCTCGCAACTGGGGAACCGGATTCATGCCGGCGGTGTATCAAGGAACCGCCATGCAGGTCGAAGGAGAACCCTTCAAAAACCTGTCGCCGCCGGAGCATGTGACGCGGAAGCAGCAACGGCTGGCCCTGGACTATCTGGCGTCGGTCAATCATCGGCATCGCGATTCCCGCGCCGAGAACAGCGAACTGGAGGCCCGCATCCGCAGCTACGAACTGGCGTTTCAGATGCAAAGCCACGCCCCCGAAGCCGTCGACCTGGCCCAGGAAACGGCCGAAACCAAAGCCCTGTACGGTTTGGACCAGAAAGAAACGGCGGAGTTTGGGCGGAATTGCTTACTCGCCCGGCGAATGGTCGAACGCGGCGTCCGTTTCGTCCAGTGCTACCACGGGGCCGGCAGCCAATGGGATGCCCACAGCAAGATCGAATCCAATCACACCAAGATGTGCCGCGGCATGGACAAGCCCGTTGCGGGACTGTTGACCGACTTGGCTCGACGCGGGCTATTGGAAGAAACCCTGGTCGTCTGGGGCGGCGAATTCGGGCGGACGCCGATGAGCGAGAAAGGGGACGGTCGCGATCACAACCCGACCGGGTTCACCATGGTGATGGCCGGTGGAGGTGTCAAAGCCGGTCAGACCTTCGGGAGTACCGACGAAGTCGGATTGCACGCGGTTGAGGATCGCCTGCATGTCCGCGACCTGCACTCGACGATCCTGTACCTGATGGGAATCGACCACAAGAAGCTGGTCTACATCAACAAAGGCCGACCCGAACGAATCGACATGAACGAAGGGCACGTCTACCGAAAGATCTTGGCCTGAGGCCGATCAGCACTTTGATTTTCGATAGTCGCCTTTCACTCCGTGAAAGTTGCGTTCACTCCCGCAAAACGCCCGGACGAGAGATTCAACCATCTGTTCGGGCTGAGTTTCCGTCTGCTCCGGCCAGCTTACCGCTGAACTCAAAAGCGAAACTCGCCGCCGATCGTCAGACCGTGGGCCAGGTAGTCCGATTGCACCCACAGGGTTCGCGGACGCAGAGCACCCTCCAGCGGATCCAATTCGTCGGGAATCAGGCCCGGATTGACGTCGGTGTCGATCTGCTCGGAAGCCCGAATCACGTTGGGAAAGTACAGCACGGTGTAGCCGATGCTGGCATGCAAGCGGGTGGTCAATCGGAGCCCGAGTCGCAGCCCGAGCTCTGGGATCATCACGAATTCATCTTTTCGGAACGTGCCGCTGTTGGTGCGTTGAACCAACAACCCGCCCGGCAGCACGTCGGTGACGCCCGATTCGGTGTAGCTTGTGCTGCCATCGGTGCGGAGCGTTTGTTCGTTGTTCCCCAAGGCCACGCGAATCGACGATTCCAGCCAGATCTGATTGCGAACGGTTCGGCGGACCACCCCCAACTGCAAGCCTTGGAACTGGTTGGTCGTTTCGAAGGAGTCGGATAGCGAAACACTGCCGGGGGCCGTTTCCAATTCTGATTGCAGGTTCTCGCTGACCGCCAACGAGTCACGCAGTCGCAAGTTGCGGTAGCCGAGAATCCAATCCGTGCGATCCTGCATTTCGCAGGGTTGGCAGGGCACGACCGGAGACTGGCACAGGGCGAACCGCCCGTTGATCAGGAACGAACGCAAGGACGATTCGGTTCCGACCCGGACGTTGCCGCTGACCAGCCCGGGGTAGGCCAGCAGTTGAGCCGTCTGTTGACCGGCGACGATGTCGAAAAAGGGTCGCGCCAGGATGGGAGATCCGTCACTCGATGCGCTGAAGCCATCGTTCATATCTTCCAGCCAGAAGTACTCCGTTTCGACGCCGAACCGGCGCTCGGGGGAAATCCAGAAACCGCTGCCGAGCAGAAAGCCGCTGGCCGAACCGTCGTTCAGCTCGGTGTTGCCAAACCGCGTCGAAGTTCCCGTCTCGCCCAAGACGCCCGCGGTCGCCTGTGGAGTTCCTCCGGGGCTGGTGGTGACCAGTGAAGGACTGTCCATTCCGGAAACGTCCCACAACAGGTATTCGCCACGGAAGTACAGCCGAGAATCAATGTGTTCGCTGACGCGCGGCAACAGGGGCGGGTAGCTGGTGAAGGTGTTCGACAGGGGGCCGCCGTCAAAAATCGGCAGCAGACGGCCGTCGCCTTGAATTGGCGCCGCCATCATGGGCGCGTTGAGCGCCGTCGGGCCGGTGCTTGTCGTCGCAGCGGGGGCCCCGAAAATCGGACCATTGAACAGTCCGCCTGCGGGAGCCAGCGGTGGCGTGGTCGGGATCTGGTAGGGATCGCCCCACGAGGAGGCGGCGGCCGGATCGGTCGGCGACGTCACGACGACCGGCGGGGCCACGACTTGGCCCCACAAAGTTGCCGGGGCGAGCCCACCGGAAGCCCAGAACGTCCCAATCGCCGCCACGCAGATCCACGCAAACCTTGCCCGGCGGGAGCCGTTTCTGCAGCGCAGTGCGGGCCGGTGGGCGCGTCCGGCCTGCGTCAATGTTTTCCAGACGTGGTGCAACGAAGCGATCTCCGAGCAAGAAACAGCAGAAAATGGTCCGAGTCTCGAAATTCCGGTCAAGAATTCCGTCACTCCGACCGAACCCGCCGGAAACTGCGAAAATTGACCGCTGCACGTCAAGATGAAACGATTCGGTCGAATCGGATTGCGGGCCCGGTGAGTTTCCCAAATGCCCCAGGGTGCCGAATGTCAAACGGTTCAGGCCCCCAACGGTTCAGGCCCGGCCACCGTCTGGTGACGGTGACGACGTTGATCTCGTCTCCGGGATCCCGGCCGGGGGCCTGCAAGCTGGCACCGTCGGAGCGAAAAATCCGTCGGGGAGGGTTTCCCCGACGCCCCAAACCACCAATCATTAGTTGGATTGCCTCGCTGCCGGTCGATCGGTCACACTATTCATGCAGCCGGTCGTGTTTCTGCAGCCCGTTGACGGCAGCCAGTCGCCCGGTGAACCTTCGTCAAAGTTGCGGCGAAGATTTTTCAGACGGCTTGCCGTGTTGCCCGCCCACAAACCTGCCTCCACTCCTTTCCTTGGGATCCTTTGCCATGCGATCAATCGCTTACGGAATCGCCATTTTGGCGGCCGCAGGAATCATGTTCTTCATTGCCATGAACCCCGCTGAGCCACCGGCCGACGCGTCCGGTCCCGAGACATCGCCGGCGTCCGTTGCGACGATTGAGAAGCAGGTGCCGTCGGATGCCGAAACGCAGTCGGCGTCGGTCACGCTGAACGTGCCCGAAATGCACTGTCCGTTCGCGTGCTACCCGAGCGTCAAAGAGAACTTGGAAAAGCGGGACGATGTCATCGAAGTGGCGTTGGCCCCGCAAAAAGAAGAAGGGGTGATTGATAACCCGCAGGTCATCGTGACCTACAAACAGGGCTTCAGTACCGATGCCGCCATCGCGACGTTGGAATCGGCCGGATTCGGTGGTTCCACGGTCGTCCAGTGAGCCGGCCAGAAAGCGGCGACAGTAAGACCTGAACCGGACCTTCGCGTGTCGACAGAACCTGACGCCCTGTTGTTGATCGGACACGGGACACGGGACGAAACGGGAACGGAGGAGTTTCTCGCCCTGGCCGATGTGCTGGCGCGGCGCGTTGCGCCGCTGCCCGTCGCGCCGGCGTTGCTGGAGTTTCAGAAGCCGACGATCCGGGAAGCTTGGGATTCACTGGTTCAATGCGGGGCGACGCACATCCGTGTTGCACCCTTGCTGCTGTTTGCCGCCGGTCACGCCCGCCAAGACATCCCGGCCGAGATTTCGGCGTGTGCGGAGCGAACGCCGGGCGTGATCCACAGCCAGTCGGAGCCGCTTTCGCGTGCCCCGTCAATCGTGGACCTGTTGGTGGAGAGAATCACGCACACCGCATCCGACCTGTCGGTCGACCGGCGCGAATCGGTGACATTGGTGATGGTGGGACGCGGCAGCCACGATCCCTGTGCCGGTTCCGACATGCGCGTGCTTGGCGAAGTCACTGCCCGTCGCGCGGGTTTCTCCAACCATGCGGTCGCGTTCTACGCCATGGCGGAACCGCGTTTGCCGAAGGTGCTTGATCAAGTGGCCAGCGACAGTCGGACGCAAACCGTGCTCGTGCAGCCTCATTTGCTTTTTCACGGCCGGTTGTACGATGCCATCGCCGGCCAAGTGAGGGAGGCGGCCGATCGGCATCCGGACGTCCGGTTCGGAATGGGCGGCTACTTGGGAGCGACCGAGGAAGTTGCCGAAGCGGTTCGCCGCCGGGCATTTTCCCCCGCCATGGCCGAGTCGTCCTGAGCGTCGCCCAACGGCGGGAGCGGTGGCGGGGGCGGGCCTGAGCCTGTTCCAACCGCTTGCCTCACTCGCGAAAACTCCGTTCCGCGTTTATGATTTGCGGCCCATGTTGCGCCCCCAACGCGGTGTTCGCCCCTGGTCGGAGCGGACCCGGTGACCGATTGACCGATCGACTGATTGGCCGGGGGGCAAGACCCGCATGGCGCCTCTTGTTCGTTTCCCTTTCGTTGTACCTGACATGTCTACCGTGACCGAAGCTCAAACCAAAGACCCGTACTTCCAGACGCTGTTCGCCGAGCGGATCGGTGGCGCGAACTACGGAAAAAGCACCGAGATCTACAAGTTTGAAAAGATCAAGCGGGCCAAGCGTCGGGCATTGCAGTCGCATCCCGATCGTCAATTGCTGGATTTCGGCATCGGTGAAAACGATTCGATGGCGGACGAATCGGTACGCCGCGTCATGCAGCAAGAGATCAACCAGCCGGAGAACCGTGGCTACGCCGACAACGGCGTGAAGGAATACAAGGACGCCGCCGCCAGGTTCATGAAGCGACGCTTCGGTGTGTCCCTGGATCCGGATACGCAAATCAATCACTGCATCGGCAGCAAGCCGGCCTACGCGATGCTGCCGGCATGTTTCATCAACCCGGGTGACGTGACGATGATGACGGTCCCCGGGTATCCGGTTGCCGGCACGCACACCCGTTACTACGGCGGTGAAGTGTTTCGCTTGCCGTTGCTGGCAGAGAATGATTTTCTGCCCGATTTGGACAGCGTGCCCGATGACATTTACCGGCGTACAAAGATGCTGGTACTGAACTATCCGAACTCGCCGACCGGACGTTTGGCAACGCCGGAGTTCTTTGCCAAGGCGATCGCGCTGGCGAAGGAGAAAGAGTTCATCATCGTGCACGACGCCGCGCACATCCTGCTGACCTTTGACGGTCCGCCCACCAGCTTCCTGCAAGTGCCCGGAGCGATGGACGTCGGCGTGGAAGTCCATTCGATGAGCAAAGGTTACGACATGATCGGTTGGCGGATGGGATTCGTTGCCGGTCATGAGCGAATCGTCTCGGCGTTCGCTGACGTCAAGGACAACAGCGACAGTGGACAATTCATCGCGACGCAAAAGGCGGCGGCCGCGGCACTCGATGACGACTCGATCCCCGAGCGCATCAATGCCAAGTACAAGCGTCGGATGGAGAAGCTGGTTGGTGTGTTGACCGAATGTGGCTTTGATTGCCAGATGCCGGGCGGAACGTATTTTCTGTACACGCCCGCGCCGACCGGGACCGAATCGGGCGAGAAGTTTGACAAAGCCGAGGACGCGACTCGTTTTTTGATCGAAGAACTGGGTGTGGTGACCGTCCCGTGGGATGACGCCGGCTCGTATCTTCGCTTCAGCGTCACCTACGTCGCGGAAACCGAGGCGGACGAAGACGCGTTGATGGCGGAAACGAAGAAGCGTCTGAGTGAAGCCAGGTTCGTGACCGCCTGAGCCCCTGTGCCAAGGCTCCGGGCTGCAGAATCGTTGGGCGGCTGGCGGAGCCAGCTTGCCGTGCGTTCCCGGGCGGGAGCCCGGGAACGAGAGTTGTGTTGAGCAACGCGCCCCCCTGGTTCCAAGGCTCCCGCCTTGGAACCGGCTGTCTGGCAGGCTCCGCCTGCCGCGTTTGAGAGCCAGCTATGCCGTGCGTTCCCGGGCGGTAGCTCGGGAACGAGAGTCACGGAGCAACCGCCCCCCTGGTTCCAAGGCTCCGGCCTTGGAACCGGCTGTCTGGTAGGCTCCGCCTGCCGCGTCCGAGAACAATCACAACCCGTCAGGTCCTGGCCGACTTCCTCCGCCGGTAAAGCAACGGGCCGACAAACAGCACCGCGCAAAATCTGGCGGGCCAGTCGCCAAGAACCATCACCAGGCTGGTCCGACGGTCCAGACGGGGCGATGCGATCACCGACCCCGCGGCGCCTTGGGGTAACGCCTCGATCACCCTGCCGCAACTGTCGATCCAAGCCGTGGGGCCGTTGTTGGCAGCCGACAAGATGGGGCGGCGGCAAGCAACCGCCACCAACTGCGCGCAACGTTGATGGTGCGTGATGATGCTGGAGTCATCGAACCAGCCGTCGTTGGTGACCGTCACGATCGCATCGGGGATCGAAGTCGTCGCGCCCAGGCGGCGGAGGTGATTGATTGCAACTCGCTCCACGGCCGTTTCGATGCAGATGTTGGGCGACACCTTCAAGTTGCCGATGTCGAATGCTTGCGGGCCGGGGCCGGGGGTCACTCCCAGTCCGTCTGGCACCCAGTTGCGAACCAAAGGCAGATGGGGAATCAACGGGACATACTCGCCGAACATCACCAAGTGCGTCTTCCCGTACCACTGTTGCACCTCGCCCCGCTTGCCGATGTGCACGATCCCGCTGTAAACGCGGGGTGCATCGGAATAGTCGACGACGCCACAGCCGACCACCAAATCGGGCGCCGGAAGTGGCGGGTCGGCGGGACGGGATGGTTGCAACATCGCCTGCACCGCCGCGGCACGTTGTCGAAAGGCGTCACGTCGTTCCTGCACCAGCGCTTCAAACTCTTGTGGTCGCAGCCCCTGCTGCCTTGCGAGTTCCGCGTTTTTGCCGCCGATCATCCACGGCAGCGTGCCGGTAAACATCGATTCGGGCCAGACCACCGCGTCGATCGATACGTCACTGTTGCGGACGGCTTCAATGGATTGCCGTGTGTAGGCGTCAAAAAGCTCAAGCTCCCGGGACGGATCCTGGCCGTATTCGACCCGTTCATTGCGACCAATCAAAGCCAAGGTGGTGGTGGACGGATCCGTCGGCTGCTGCAGCCGGAAGCGACCATAAAGCAGGGTTGCCGATAACAGGATCGCGGCGACGGTCACCGAAAGGACCGGATGAGGCATCGGATGCGGCAGAGGTTCCGCCGATGAACTCCTCCGGCGGGACATCACCGCTTGCCAAGCCGTCAACAAGGCGACGTTGCACGCGACCAACACAAAGGAAACCGCGTAGCTTCCGCCTAGGTCGGCAATCTGAATCATGATCGGGACATCTGCCATCGTGTGCCCCAGCATCACGGCCGAGATTCCCGTCAACAGGTAGTTCCGCAGGCACTCCATGCCAACCCACAGGATCGGTGCGGCAACAATCATCGGAATGCCCTGACGCAATATCCGGCCCAGGGCGACCACGAACAGCACGGGGTAGACTGCCAGGTAGCCGGCCAAAGCCAGCCAGCACAAGTACATCGCCGGGTGCGCGTGACGCAAACCTTGAAGGGTGAGCGCCCAGTAGGCGGCCACCGTGGCGTACAGCACCAGCATCTGTTTCCGGTGAGGCGCCGGTTCGGTCGAGGCGAGCAAGATGGGAATCGCGGCGATGAACGCGATCGGCCACCAACCCAACGGCGGTTGGCTCAGCCAGGGAAGCAGTGCCGCCAAAATCGCGATGCACCACCAGCGTCGTCCCACGATGCGGGACGCTTGTTGCGGAGGTTCGGGTTGGGGGGCTGTGCTGGCCATGGGCCCAATCCTAGCGAATCGGCTCGTTGCAGCGGTATCGGAGTTTTGGAGCGTTGACGGGTGCGGTGCCGGGGGCTGGCGGAGCCAGCTTTCAGTGCGTTCCCGGGCGGGAGCCCGGGAACGAGAGATGTGTTGAGCAACTCGCCCCCTCCTGGTTCCAAGACTCCCGCCTTGGAACCGGCTGTCTTGCAGGCTCCGCCTGTTGGGCTGGCGGAGCCAGCGTGCAGTGCGTTGCCGGGCGGGAGCCCGGGAACGAGAGATGTGTTGAGCAACGCGCCCCCCCCTGGTTCCAAGGCTCCCGCCTTGGAACCGGCTGTCTTGCAGGCTCCGCCTGCCGCGTTTGAGACGCGAGTCGTCGAGACCTGGAGGGGGCTGGCGGAGCCAGCCTGCCGTGCGTTCCCGGGCGGGAGCCCGGGAACGAGTGGGTGCAGAGTTGGACGCCGGCTCGCTAGAATGAACGCTCCCGCAGCCTCCTCTTCCTTTTTGCCGTTGCCACATGAAGCCTCCTGAATTCCTCGGCCCGTACCGGATCGGCGAAACCCTCGGTCGTGGCGGCATGGGGACCGTGTACCAGGCCCGACATGAAAAATCGGGCGAACAGGTGGCCGTCAAGCTGATCGCCACCCAGGTCTCCGACGAAATGCGGTTCCGACGCCGTTTTCACGCGGAGATCGAAACACTCAAACGGCTCAAGCATCCCAACATTGTGCGGCTGATCGGCTACGGCGAAGAGCAGGGGATGCTGTTCTACTCGATGGAATTCGTCGACGGTGAAACCGTTCAGGACATGATCCGGAGAGACAAACGGATCCCTTGGAAGCAGTCGTTGGATATCGCGATCCAGGTCTGTGGGGCGCTGAAGCACGCGCACGACTTTGGCGTGATTCATCGAGATTTGAAACCGGCCAACCTGATCGTCCAAAAGGACGGGACGGTGAAGCTGGTCGACTTTGGAATCTCCAAGATTTTCGGCCATGACCAGACCGCCCTGGGATCGGTGATGGGCACGGCCGACTACATGGCGCCGGAGCAGGCCGGGGACGGGGGAATCACGCCGCGGACGGATTTGTACGCGCTCGGTTGTGTCCTCTACGCGATGCTCGCCGGACGTCCGCCCTTCCGCGGCAAGAGCGTCACGGAAGTCATTTCGGCGCTGAAGTTCAAGGAGGCGGTTCCGCTGGACATGGTGGATCCGGATTTGCCGGAAGACATCGTTCAGATTGTGGACGAGTTGTTGGCCAAATCACCGGACCAGCGGCCGCCAACGGCGCTGGCCGTGATGAACCGGCTCAAAGCGATGCGTGGCGGACTGGACCGAATGCAGACGTTGCAGGAGGGATCCGGTGGCGCGGGCGGGGCCAGTCACGACACGGCATTCGTGTCACCGGCGGAACAGGCAGACGATGAATCCCGCGGCGGCCGGCAGCCCTATGGCGACACCCTGGAGAGCATGCCGCAGCCGGGACACGAAGCCACCGACATCTCCCAGATCAATCCGTCCGCGGGAACGATCAAGACCGAAGGGCGCGGCGGCGATCGGGTCACCGCAGTTGGGACGGCCGCCACCGAGCATCGCAGGCCCCGTGAGACGGGACCGAGAATGGCGGAGCCGATCGGACAGACTCACTTTCAGACGGTCACGGAGGGCGACGTTCGCGAAGGCCATTTTGCCTCGTCGTCCGAGCAGAGTGAAAGCGACACGATGCGTGCCTTGTCGATCGTCGCGATCACGGTCGCGTTGCTTGCGGGCATCATCTTTTTGGCCGTTTCGCTGCGCGGCCCCGATGCCGACGAATTGCTGGCCCGCATCGACCAACGCGACCGGCAGAGCGAGTCCTACGAGTTCGAGAATGACCTGGAATCCTTTTTGAAACTGTTCCCCGATCACCCTCGGGCCGAAGAAATGCGGCGGTTGCAAACCGAACAGCGGGTCGAAAGTGTCATTCGTCGATTGAAATTGAAAGACAAACTTCGGATGGACGAGAGCCCGCTGTATGAGCAGGCGTTCCTGGAGGCGATGTCTTTACGGCAAAGCGACCCACAGCAGTCCGTCGAGAAACTTCGGCATTGGATCAACGTCTTTCATGACCCCTCCATTGCCGCCGACGATGAACGCACCGAATTGACCGAGTTGGCGCAATTCGAAGCGGAGCGTTTGGATCAACTTGCGGCGACCGCACCGGGTGGTGGCCGAGATGCTCGCGTGGCGGAATTGATGCAACGCATCGACGACGCCCAAAGTTTGCCGGAACCGAAACAACGCAAACTGCTCGAAAGCATCATCACGCTGTACGAAGACCAGCCCTGGGCCGAGGACGCACTGCAGCGTGCGCGGGAACAATTGGAGCAACTCGGATCCTGAACCGTCTCCGCGGGACGTGTCGCTACAAACGAAACCCCACCGTGCGAGTCTGTTCCCGCGTTGCGAGTCTGTCCCTGCAAGGCGGTCCAGCGGGAATCAGTCCAGTGACAGCTCGCCCGCCCGGCCGGACGCCCACTGCCGCAGTCCTTCCAATCGCTGTTTTCCGCGTGCGTAGTACGTCTCGTCCAGCGTGGCGAGGTGTCGCTCGGCTTGTTCGCGGTAGCGGGCCATTGCCTTCTCGGTCATCGCGATGCCGAAGTCTCGGGCAAACGCAGTGGCCAATTGTTCTCCGATTTCCTGGTGACCGTTCACCGTCGGATGCACGTGATCGACGAATTGAGACGGATCGGCCAAACCGTCGGGTAACGGGCGGCCGGCCGCATCACTGCGGTCAAACAGATGATCGCAGCGAATCAGCGTCAGGCCCGGCTGGTCGCCGAGTTGCTCGACCTGCTGCAAAATCGGTGTCGTCGCACGCAGGGGACAAACGTCATCGTCACGAGCGGCGATCAGGTGTTCGGCGGCCAGGCTGGAATTGCCACGGTCCCAGTGCAGCTTCCCGGCGATGTAGTGGGCCCCGGCGTGGTGAGGATCAATCGCCAAGCATTCTTTGCAGGCGGCCAGTCGTGCAGCGTCGGTCGATTCGCCGTCACAAGCGCGGCTCCAGGCCTGGTCGAAGCGTTGCCGGTCGATTTCGCCCGGCGGCAAGGATTGGATTTTGATCGGCGGCGTGTTGACGCAGTCGCTGGTCGGAACGCACAGGTACAACGGCACGCCCGCAGCCTGACAGGCTTGAACCATGCGGCGCAGATTGATCGCAAAGTGTTCCACGACGGCCCGCCGCCAAGCTTCGTCTCGGACATAAAGTTCTAAACCCCCGGGCTGGTCCAAGCGAGTGGATACTTCCTGGGGAAGGTCTTCGGTGTCCGGTCGCCCACGCAGCGTCTGGCGGATCGCCGCAACCAGACGCAGCTGATTTCCCATCCGGCTGAACCATGAGGGGGGCTTTGAAAGCGTGGCGTAACTACGCTCCTCCAAGAACTCGTTGTGTCCGGTGTAGATCACAATCGCATCGGGTGCATGCTGCAGCACTTCGCCAAGGATGCGGGCGACGCGGTAACTGGCGTACGACACGCCCCCGCAATTGACGACTTCATAGTGATGATCGAGATCGGCGGTTTGCAAGCGGAGTTCCATCCACTTGGCAAACGCCGTTTCGGTCGCGTAGGGTCGGCCTTGGACCGTCGAGCCTCCCAGGACGAAAACCCGTCGTGTGTCGGCCGGCTTTTGGATGGGGAATGAAGCCGGTTGAAAAAAATTTCGCCTGGAATCGGGGATTTCCCAGCGTTTTCCGTCCGCGGAAGGTTCAAACAATGGCGTCAGACGGCTGCTATCCAGAATCGGATCGTCGGCCAAATCCGAGGAGTCGACGGTCTGTGTCGCACGGAGGTACAGTTCACCGGCGACGAACGGAGAGATGGCCAGCAACACGGCGGCCAGTCGAAACCATCGGGTCCGCTTTGGCGGCGGTGTCGTTCGTCTCACGGCCGAAACACTCCTCAGGAAAACGCAATCGCGAACAACAACCTTCAATGACGTCACATCGAATTTACTTGATCGGGTATCGCGGAACCGGCAAAACGACCGTCGGAAAGATGATCGCGGAGCAAACGGGGGGAACTTTCGTGGATCTGGACGCCGAGATCGAGCGGATCTCCAATCAGACCATCCAGGAGATCTTCCGAGATAGCGGAGAAGCGGTATTCCGTGACCGAGAAACCGAATGTTTGACCACCGTGGCCGCCGATCAGGTGGGGACGGCGGACGCACCCCAGGTGGTCTCGTTGGGCGGTGGGGTGATTTTGCGTCCGCAGAATCGGGTGGTGATCGAGGAAACCGGCTGGTGTGTTTGCCTGACGGCGGCTGCCAAGACATTGGTCGATCGAATTTCACAGGACCGGACCACTTCGGACAAACGTCCCGCGTTGACGGATTTGTCGCCGGAACAAGAGGTGGCTCATCTGCTTTCCGAGCGAGACCCGCTGTATCGGGAGGCCGCGGACGTCTTGATCAGCACCGACGGGAAAACGCCGCAGGCGGTGGCGGAAGAGATCATTCACTGCTGGCAATCCGGGGACGACCCGGCGAATTGATCCGAGCCCTGCGGTGTGGCAATTTTTACGCGAAACCGGTCTTTTGCCCTCTTCGCCCCAGTCGGTACGCTTTCCCAAAACATCTCGATTGCCGTACCGGCCGAAGCCACGCCTTGCGTCGGCTTGCCGTCGTTGCTTCTCGGATCCGGTCTCGATCCGAGATGGACGCATCGGTCGACGCGGATCGCACTTCATTGTCGTTGAATTTGAAAGGACGCCCCTGTGTTCATCGCTGCTTCCACCGAATGTTGGCCGGAACTTGACCTGCGAGAATCGATCGAGCTGCTCTCCGATCTGGAATTTGCCGCGATCGAGATTGCGCTGCATGAAACGGGGAATGTCAAACCGAGCGAGTTGCTGGAGGACATGGACCGGTCGATCCAGCTGCTGCGGCACACGCATCGCTTGGATATTTCCGGATACAGTGTCCAATTGGGAACCACCGGGCCGGAGCACTACGACCAGTTCGCCAAGCTTAGTTGGCTGGCCAAGACCACCAAGGTGGTCACCATCACGGTCCCGTCAGCGGAGCAGGGGACACCGTTCAACGAAGAGGTCGAACACCTGCAGAAGCTGGTGGAAATCGGTGAAACCGAAGGCGTTCGCGTGGCGGTCAAGAGCCAATTGGGGTGTCTGAGCGAGGATCCGGATACGCTGATGGTGTTGTGCAACAATGTGGACGGGTTGGGGATCGCCTTGGATCCGAGCGTTTACATCACCGGTTCGGCGAAAGGGAAAAACCTGGACAACATTTTGAAATTTGTGTGCAACGTCCACCTGCGTGACACGCGCCCGGACGCCTTTCAGGTCAGCGTCGGGCAGGGGGAAGTCGATTACGGCAAATTGATCACGCAGTTGGAACGCGAGAAATACGATCGAGCGTTGACCGTCCACATGGCACCGCTGGAGGGCCTGGATCATCGTGTCGAACTGCGCAAATTGCGTCGATTGCTTGAAACCCTGGTGTAATCGACGCGGGGATTCGCGTGGCCGAGCAACAAGACTCCTTGGGCTTTGAATCGCTCAGCGCGTTCGCCGCGGCGACTCGCCAGGCGCTGCAGACGTTGTCCGACTGTTGGCCAAAGCTGCGTCCCCACTCGCGGTTCGGACCCCGATTGGCGTATGGACGCCATCGTGGACCGGCGCGGATCCACTCACGCGCCGCGGCGGTGGTGGCGATGCTCTATCCCCACGGCGATCGGGGTGAGTTGTGTCTGACGCTGACGCGTCGCCCGACCACGCTCAGCCATCACGGCGGCCAAATCTGTCTCCCCGGCGGCAAGATCGAAGACGGTGAGTCGGCCGACCAGGCGGCGTTGCGAGAGTTCCGCGAGGAGTTGGGCGTCGACCCGGGTGGGGTGGAAACGATCGGACGGTTGTCACCGATCTATGTGTTCGCCAGCGACAATCGTGTCGAAACGATCGTGTTACTCTCCCAGGGGCCGTGGAACCGCTGGGATCCCGATCCGGTGGAAGTGGACGAGGTGATCGAGATTCCGCTGACGGAACTGGTTCAGCCGGAGCGTTGGCGAGTTTGTTGTAAAAAACGGTCTCGAACCGGTAAGCGCGCCAGCGGTGACGGAGTATTCCACTTTGAATTCGGCTATCAGTCGCTGGAAGTTGCCGATCTGGAAGGTCGTCGCCACGAAATCTGGGGGGCGACCGCGATCCTGATCGACGAGTTGGCCCGAGTTTTGCGTTCAGCAGTGAGCGCAGGGCCGAACTGCCAGACTTGATTTCTGGACTGCCTTGGCGGCACACGTTTCTCGGACGGTTTGCCGCCCAAGTCACGCTTTTCGCGGGCGGGTTGCCCGCCGGTTGCCAAATTCAGTTTGCCGAATTCCGTTTGTCGGGGGACCGCGTCGGAATGTCACCGTCGTGACCGCTGGTTGGCCGACCGTCGTCGGACACCTACAATTCGCGAAAGGTCGGCTGGCGAATTCCCCTACCACCACTCCCATTCTCATTCTTTCGAGGACATCAGCGATGGCTTCTGACGCAGTGATCGAATTCACCCAAGACAATTTTGAGTCGGAAGTGCTCAATGCCGACGGCCCCGTGTTGGTCGACTTCTGGGCGCCGTGGTGCGGACCTTGCCGTGCAATCGCGCCGATGATCGACCAATTGGCCGCGGAAAACCAATCCGCGAAGATCGGCAAGCTGAATATCGATGATGCCCCGGACGTGGCTCAACGTTTCGGCATCACCGGGATCCCCACCTTGTTGCTGTTCAAAAACGGCGAGGTCGAGCACAGCTTCCGCGGTGGGAACACCACCAAGTCCGCATTGCAGGACGCGATCAACGCTTCCGTTTGATCCGGACACCGGCTTCCCATGTTGCAATACCTTCGACTGTTGGAAGAGATCCTTGAATCGGGTTCCGACCGCGGTGATCGCACCGGGGTGGGCACCCGTGGGCTCTTCGGTCGGCAGATGCGATTTGATCTGTCCGAGGGGTTTCCCCTGGTGACGACCAAAAAGCTTCACATCCGCTCGATCATCTATGAATTGCTCTGGTTCTTGCGCGGTGACACCAACATCGGTTGGCTCAATGACAAGGGCGTCAAAATTTGGGACGAATGGGCCGACGAGGATGGCGAACTGGGTCCGGTCTACGGGCACCAATGGCGGTCCTGGCCGACGCCGGACGGGCATACCATCGATCAGATCGCGTGGGTGGAAAACGAGATTCGGGTCAACCCGCAGTCGCGTCGGTTGATCGTTTCGGCCTGGAACGTTGCCGACGTGGCGTCGATGGCTCTGCCCCCCTGCCACACGATGTTCCAGTTCTATGTCGCCGACGGTCGGTTGTCCTGCCAGCTGTATCAACGCAGCGCCGATGTGTTTCTGGGGGTGCCGTTCAATATCGCCAGCTACGCCCTGTTGACCATGATGATGGCCCGGGTCACCGATCTGGAGCCGGGGCATTTCGTGCACACCTTTGGGGATGTGCACTTGTACCAGAACCACTTCGAACAGGCCCGCGAACAGCTTTCTCGCGAGCCCAAGCCGCTTCCGCAGATGGTGATCCATTCGTCACCGGAGTCGGTTGACGGATTCCGGTTCGAAGACTTCAAGGTTGTCGATTACGACCCACATCCGCACATCAAAGCGCCGGTGGCGGTTTAGGGCGGATGGAGACGACGACGCACCCGTTGATCGCCGTGGTGGCCGCGACCCCGTCGGGGGTGATCGGCCGCGACGGCGACATGCCTTGGAGGCTGCGGCAGGACCTGCAGCGGTTCAAGCGGATGACGATGGGGGGCGTGTTGCTGATGGGACGGAAGACGTTCGAATCCATTGGCCGCCCGTTGCCGGGGCGTCGCACCGTTGTGATCACCCGGGACGCGGCCTGGAGTGCCCCCGGCGTGCAGACCGCCGCGAGCCCGGAGGCGGCGATCGGCCAGATCGGTGGCGAGCGGGGATTCGTTGTCGGCGGGGCGCAGATCTACGCGGCGTTGCTGCCGCGATGTGACGAAATCTGGCTGACCCGGGTCTGGTCGGGGGTGAACGGAGAGACCCGGGTGGAGCTGGATTTGAGCGAATTCCGCGTGATGGAGCGGGAACGCGTCCCGGCGGGGCTTCGCGACGACGTCCCCACGGAGTTCCGAAGGTACGTCCGCAAGGCGGGAAAAAGCTTCCCGCAAAAATCCTGAAAAAGAGCGGACAGTGGCCATTGAGCAAAAAGGGGACCGTTCGCTATAGTCCGGGATTCTTGGCCAGCACTTTTTGGGCATTTTAGGGCGACCCTTCCGCAGATCCTCCCTGGCGGCACGGTCGCGTTCCCAGAACGCCGGCGAAAAGCATTGTGTGTAGTTGCATTCCCTTGAAGAAGATTATTGCAGGAGTCTCGCCATGCCCCGTTTGTTGGGCGTCGACATCCCAAACGACAAGCAAATCCAGTATTCGTTGACGTATTTGTACGGCGTCGGACTGTACACGGCACGTGAAACGTGTGAAAAGCTGGGTGTCGATCCGACTCGCGCGGCCAGCGACCTGGGTGAAGACGAACTCGGTCAGATCGCGGCACTTCTCGAACGTGATTACACGGTCGAAGGTCCGCTACGTCGCCAGGTCACGCAGAACATCAGCCGTCTGCGTGAAATCAAATCCTACCGCGGAATGCGTCACCGTGTCGGCCTGCCGGTGCGTGGGCAACGGACCAAGACCAATTCACGGACCCGCAAGGGCCCCAAGAAGACCGTCGCCGGAAAGAAAGGCGTGAAGGATCTCCGCTAAGTCGCGGAGACGGTCAGCTGTTCGGGAAACGGATGTTCCCGCGCGATCGGACGCCCGTCGGTGCAACGCATCGGCGGCGCGGAGACCGATCCACCAGTCAAGATGTTTTAACGCCGGGCCGGCGCGCCGATTTGAAGATCGGAAGCGTTTTCCCGCGGGCGGCACAACAACCGATACCGATTCATTTAGTCTTTTAGGGCTTTGGTGTGGCTAAGAGTAATAAAAAGAAACGCGTGCGGCGCAACGTGACCAACGGGATCGCGCACATTCATGCAACGTTCAATAACACGACGGTCACGATCACCGACGTCAAAGGCGACACGTTGTGCTGGGCGAGCGCCGGGACCAGTGGTTTCAAGGGCAGCCGTAAGAGCACCCCGTTCGCCGGCCAGTGTGCCGCCCAGCAAGCAGCCGAAAAGGCCAGCAAGTTTGGGATGCGTGACGTCGAAGTTCGTGTCAAAGGCCCGGGCTCTGGACGCGAAAGCGCCATCACTGCTCTGCAGGCGGCTGGGCTGAAGGTCAAGCAGATCGAGGACGTGACGCCGATCCCGCACAACGGTTGTCGCCCACGCAAGAAACGCCGCGTCTAACGCCCCGCGGATGCGACCGGACGCCAGGCAGCGATGTCCCCGATGACTCGCAGCCGCGTCGAACAGCGTCGCCCAGCAAGACGGTCACCTGCCGGAGTGATCGTCTATCCCATTTTCCGGTGGTTTCCAGCGAAGGTATTGCTCCTTCGTCACAGCTCTCCCGATCGACAGGTTCACAACGATGCATATCCGTTGGCGTGGCATGGAACTTCCCAGCACCCTGGAAGTTGACCGCGAATCACTCTCCCCGACCTACGGCAAGTTCTTCGCCGAACCGTTTGAACGCGGTTTCGGTACCAGCGTCGGCAACAGCCTGCGACGTGTCCTGCTGAGCAGCCTGATGGGCAGCGCGGTGACGCAGATCAAAATCCGCGGCGCCCAGCACGAATTCACGAACATCCCGGGCGTCCTGGAAGACGTCACCGACATCGTTTTGAACGTCAAGAGCCTGGTCGTTCGCAACCACAGCGAAGCGACCCGCGTGATCACGCTGGAGTCCGACAAGGCGGGCGAATTGCGTGCCGCTGACATTCAGACCGACTCCGACGTCGAAATCATCAACAAGGACCTGGTCCTGGCAACGTTGACCGAAGACGTTCCGTTCATGATGGAAATGGTCGTCGAGAACGGTCGCGGCTATGTGCCCTCCAGCGAACACAGCAGCGTCGATCACGAGATCGGCATCATCCCGATCGATGCCGTGTACAGCCCGATCACCCGCGTGCGGTACGAAGTGGAAGAGACCCGCGTCGGACAAAAGACCAACTACGACAAGTTGGTTCTGGAAATCTGGACCGACGGAAGCGTCAATCCGGAATTGGCGCTGGTCGAATCCGCCAAGATCCTCCGCAAGCACCTCAACCCGTTCGTGCAGTACCGCGAACTGGGGCCGAGCATCTTCTCGGCAGCTCGCGGTGGTGCCGGATCGCCCGAGGCCCAGCTGGAAGCAAAGTTGAACATGTCGCTGGCCGATCTCCGCCTGTCGGTGCGGGCCAACAACTGTCTGGAAAGCGAAAACATCCAAACCGTTCGCGATTTGGTTCAACGCAACGAAGATCAACTGTTGGAAGTTCGCAACTTCGGTGATACCACGCTGAACGAAGTTCGCGAAAAACTGGCCCAGTACGGCCTGCACCTCGGGATGCGTGTCCCCGCGCAACCGATGTTTTAGTCACCGGTTGGACCCGCCCGGTCCGACCCGTCCCAATCAAGTCACCTCACCTTACCCGATAACGTCATGCGACACCGACGACGCGGCCGCACACTGGGACGAAGTCCCAGCCACCGAAAGGCCATGCTGAAAAACCTTGCCAGCGCCCTGTTCCTGACCGAACGCGACGCGGAATTGGACGACAACGCGCCCAAAGTGCAAGGCCGAATCACCACCACCTTGCACAAGGCCAAGGAAGTTCGTCCGCTGGTCGAGAAGTGCATCACGATCGCGAAAAAGTCGCTGCCGCACGCTGAGGAAGCTGCCAAGTACGCCTGCGATGCCGATCGTGGAAGCGACAAGTACAAGCAGTGGCGCGAAAGCGACGACTGGCAAAAGTGGGTCGCCGCTCGGGCGCCCGTCGTTGCCGCCCAACGTCGCGTCGTGCAATTGATCGGTGACAAGGAAGCGACCGCGATCCTGTTCGGCACGATTGCCGAACGCTATGTCGATCGACCCGGTGGTTACACCCGCGTCCTGCGACTGGCAATGCCACGATTGGGCGACGCCGGAACCCGGGCCATTTTGGAATTGGTCGGAAAGAACGATCGCGTCACCCGCAAAGCCGAACGCCCGTCGTTTGACGAGCAACCCGAATCGGAAGATCGGGAGCCGGTGGCAGCCGGCGCCGCCGCGGAATCAAAACCAGAAGCGGCCGAATCGGACGATTCCGAAACCAAGGAATCCTGACCGGTTTCGCAACGGATCCGGCCGTCGCACTGCGACCTTCAATCAAGGACCTTCAAGGAGCGGCCAGGATCCGGGATCGAGCGTCGATCTCATCGACGGTGTGACGCTTGGTGGGCGAGCGTCCTCTCTACTGACACGCATCAGCCGATACGAACCATCGTGTCGGCTTGATTTTTTGGGACGGGTAGCGGTCCGCATCGGCCGGCCCCTGCAGGACCTGTTGCAACGCGTCCCGCTTAGCCTGGCCCGTGATCAGGAACCAGATGTTGCGTCCGCTCTCGATGGCGGGGTAGGTCAGCGTGTAGCGAAACGCATCGAACTTCGGCACCCAATTCTGAACGAACCACCGGTCCCGGACGGATAACGCGTCGGTGCCCGGAAAAAGGGAGGCCGTGTGGGCGTCGTCGCCCATTCCCAGCAGCACCAAATCCCACTCCGGGGATCCGGTCTGGAAGTGTTCGCGAAGCGTCTGCTCGTACTGCCGGGCGGCGTCATCGGGATCATCGACGTTGACCGGGACGGGATGCTGATTGGCTTGGGGGATCGGGACCTGATCCAAAAGCGCCGTCTTGACCATCCGAAAATTGCTGTCGGGATGATCCGGCGGTACGTTGCGTTCGTCGCCCCAAAACCAGTGGATCGCGTCCCAGGGCAGGTTACGTTGGGACAGCAATTCGTAAACACGTTTGGGAGTCGAGCCACCGGAAAGCGAGACGTTGAACGTGCCTCGCTGAGCCACGGTTTCGTTCACCAGGTCACAGAATGCATCGGTCACCGCCTGTTGCAGGGTGGGCACATCGGGAAAGGGTTCAAAGGGAGCATTCATCAATCGGAAGCATCCTGGATTCAAGGGGCCACGGCACGGCTATGGAGCGGCGCTGCGTGTTTCTGGCGATCGGAAACGCGTCCACGCCGGTTTGAACGCCGGGGGACCAGTCGATACGCTACCGTTGATCCGCTCGTGGTCAACCAGGATCCCCGTCGCCGGCGTTGTTGAAATCGGCTTTATCGGATCGTCCCACGCCGCAAGAACAGGTCCGGCTTGAAGTCCACTGATTGGCAAGGCTCGAGGGAGCCCCGTCGTCAAACGGTGGCGGAGCTGAAGATCCCACGCAAACGGATACGGCGCTGTCCGTCTGTCCGATCACATCGCTCATCCAGTCCCCCAGCTGCAATTAAACAATGACCGAAGGCAACGTTTCGCTACCGCGAACCCTTGAAACCGAAGTGATGGATTCCGAACAGGAAGTTCAGGAGTACATGGAAATGGACCATTTGGAGGTCAACACGGCCTTTGTCGATGATCTGGTCCGGGGCGGTAAGGTTGGGCCGCGCGTCTTGGATTTGGGGTGCGGCACGGCGCAAATCCCGATCCTGCTTTGCCAGCGACTCAGCGACGTCGAGGTGATGGGCGTGGACATGTCGATCGAGATGCTGGAGGCCGCCAAGATCGAGATCGAACTGGGTGGGGCGACCGGACGCATCCAACTGGAACATGCCGACTGCAAACAATTGACGGAATTCCAGTCGGGGTCCGCCGACTCGGTGATCTCCAACACCTTGTTGCACCATTTGGCGGAGCCCGTCGACGCGCTCCGGCAGGCGGTCCGATTGATGAACGATCAGGGCCGGTTGTTCATCCGAGATCTGGTGCGTCCGGAAACGGCGGAGGACGTCGAACGCCTGGTGAATCTGCACGCCGGACAGGAAAGCGAGTACGCCCAGCAACTGCTGCGTCAATCGCTGCATGCCGCACTGACACTGCAGGAAATGCGTCAGGCGGCGCAGTCGGTGGGCATTCCGGCCGACGCCGTCGCGATGACCAGCGATCGGCACTGTACGATTGATTGGATGCGTTAGCCGCCGGTGGGGGCTTGGATTTTCCCTCGTCAGGCACAGCCTGACCTACCGCGAAAACACTAGGCGGAATTGGCCCACAAATGCAGAGCCGTTGAAGCACTAGGAACGGGCTTTCAGCTTGCAGCCGCACTCTTGCAGGAAGTCATAGAACTCGTCGGTCAAGAAGCCCTTGCCCTCGGCCAGTTGAGGCAGCAGGAAGGCCGATCCTGGATTGAGTTCCACGACCACGGGGCCGTCGTCAGTCAGGGCGATGTCCCACGACTGGAATTTCAGCGGCAAGAAGTGTTCGGCTCCACGGCGGCACAGGTCCATGGCGGCGTCCCAATCGGGCAGTTGGCGTCCGACCAGTTGACGCGACGCTTCCGCATCGCTGGGGATTTCCTGTGGCGTCCCGTCTTGGTAGCCGACCACACGCGTCACTTTTCCGGTGGCCACCTCCACCGCGCCCAACTGGTTGCCGTCTCGCCAGAAATTGTCGGCAATGTTTTCGTTGGCGGGAATTTTCCAAACCGTGCTTAGGATCTTCGCTTCGCCATCGCGGATGATCAGGATGACGCGGATCGTCGAAACACGTCGGCTGATGTCCTCCAGATCTCGGTGAGGCGTCAGCATCGTCTGCAGCAGTTGCCCGCTTTTTGAATCGATCTGCCCCATGAAATCTTCAACGCTCATGGCGGTATCGTCATGCAAACGCAGCGCACCGTCGTCATAGCCTTGGATCAGGAAATTCCCAAAGCTTCCGATCCCGTCGATGGGTTTGCTGTAGATCGGAAAGCGGGCTTCGGATTCAAAGAACCGCCGCAGTTGTTCGACATCGGCGATCTTTTTGACGCCCCCGAAAGCGCGCTTCCCGACGCACACCACGGCTTGAGTTTCCGGCACGGGAAAGCCGTTGGATTCGAAGACCTTGTAACTCCAGAACTTGTCATCGGCCAAGATCCACCAGCGTCGATCGCAACACTTCTCGATGATTTGGAAGTAGAAGCTTTCGCTAACGAATTCGCGTTTCTGATTGAACGTGAAACGGTCGTCGTCGTACAGCTGGTACATGAAGTAGTCCTTCAGGTTCAGCTGTCCCGGACAACGTGATAGGCGGAGAAACTCCCACATCTGGCTCGCGATGTTCTTACCGCTTTTCATCGCGTTCTGCATGCAGACGGCGTGGTCGACGGTTTTCTTCGATCGGGTCAGATCTTCGACAAATTTCGGGGCCTGTAAGACCGAACTTGGCAGGGTCATGGAGGGTTCCTGATTCAGGCTTTGAAGACGGGATTTGAACGGGTGGGCTGGGAAGGCGCCGCGGTGTCGGTCGTTGTTGTCGAAGTGGCCGAATCGGCTGCTTCGAGTTGTTCCCAGCGGCGGAGGATCCAATCGAGCTTGGCGAACAACTTTGGAATCTGATCGCACTCACGTTGCAGACGGGCCGCGACGTTGTGGCCGCGCGACAGGTCGTGATAGATACGCGAGACAATTCGGGCGCCCGTGCTGACGCGCAGCACGCTGAACGTATCTCGTTGATCGGCACACAATTCGACCGGTTGTCCGATGTGAAAAATCGAACCGGCGATTTCCCTTTCGTCCGCATCGCCAAGCTTTTCGGCGATTTGGGAGAGGTCTTGATTCAGCCAACGGTGAACACTTTTCATCTCAGCATGGGAGAGAAAAGTGCTGGATCCCGCGGAGGTGCCACGCAGTCGGAACGAAAAGATGGTCGGCACCTGATCCCAGGACGTCGGACCCGGCGATGTTCGTTGCGGCCGAGCGGGCAGAGAAGCCGGAACGGATGACACCGGAACCACGGCGGGCGAATCGGCGATGCAGGAGCGAATTGTCTTCGCCAGCGTCGACAAGATTTCAACCCGCATCGATGCCGGCACTTCGGCGAAACGCCGCATCTGTCGTGTGGCCGCCGACCAGCGCAGCAACAGCCCGATGTTGTAATCCACGTTCAGTGTCTGATCGGTGACGCCCCAATCGCGTGGCCAGTCGACACGCGTCGCATAGTCGCCCAGGCCGGGCGGACATTGCGTCAACTTCGCGAACTTCTGCCGCAAAGGTTCCGGGACCAGCAGGGCGCCAGAGAACGGTGGACCGCCAAAACTTTTGGAACCCGTGACCTGCAACAGGCAACCCAGTTGCAAGTACTCCGCCAGCGAGCGTTTGGGGCTCCGCATCTGGCAAGCGTCGACGATGATGGCCAACTTATCGCCATGGCGGTTTCGCAGCTGCCGAACCAGTGAGATGTCGGGACCACTCCAACCGGTTTTGGCCGCATCCAGAACGTGCAGCAGGCAACTTCCCGATGCGACAGCGCGGTCGACCGCCTGTACGATCCGGGCTTCAAATTCGCCACGTGGCAGCAGGGTGCCGCGTCGGTCCCGGCAGGGGATTGTGCAAACTTCAATCGCCGCGTGTTGCGGTGGCAAAATCGATTCGCCTTTGCGGACCTTGGTGCCAAGCGGCGTTCGGTTGTCGTAGTGGCATCCCGCCGCGGCAAGCGTGACGCCGCTGCCCGTCTCCGCCGGTGCGATCACCAGATTGGTGACCGGACCGGGCAGTGCCTCGGCAACCAGACAGCTGGCAAACAACTCCGCATCCGTTCCGGAACTGCATAGCAACACCGAGGTGTTCCGTGGATCCGAGCCGACGCAGAACGTCAGGATTTCTCGTTTGATTCGCCCGGCCAGCTTGGCGGCTGCTTGGGGAAGACGTGTTTCGAAGGCGGAATGGACGAAGGATTGTCGGTGCCTTTCGCAAACCTCCAGATCCTGCGCGGTGATCGCGGTTGCGGTGGAAGATCCGAAGGACACCAAATCGACGTTCGGCGTTCGCCGGCATCCATAGCGTGAGAACTCGCTGTCCGGGCTGATGCTCAATCGCGTGTCACCACCGGTCGTGATCAGGTATTCCGTCGGTCCGGCAATCGCGCCAAAGGACGTGGCGCGGGCACTCAAAGCGTTCCAATCACTGGACGACATTCGATCGATCAACGAACCGTCCATCCCCTGCAAAGGCAGCAAAGATTTTAGATGTTGTTTCACTTCCGGTGCTGCAGTCCCGAGCGGGTCGATTGCGGCGGGCGCATCCTGTTTGAAATAGGCCGGCAGTGTGGCCGCACGCAGTTGTTGATGCGAAAAGTGAAAGTTGGCGTATTTCTTGGCCGTCGTCAGCGCGAACCAGGCCGCCGTGACTGCATCGCAAGGCGAGGACGAGGAAATGAACGGCAACAGAATCGACAGTTCAATCGCCTGACGAAGCACGACGGCCGCTGACACCGGATTCGCCAGCGCGTCACTGCTCATCAAGATGCTTCCCTGGTCGTCAACCAGGAAAGGCAGATCCAAGCTGGGGACGTAGCCAACCGATCGCTGGGGCAGCAACGGGCGGAGCTCCGTCCGGTTGCAAACGTCGTTCAGGCGTCGCTGCAGTTCAATCGGATCGGTGCCGAATTCTTCAGGATTCGCATTCACATTGGCGCTCCCGAATCGGACGCTAAGACCCGTTCGGCGACGGACGGACCCAGCCGAAGTGCGGCATTCAGGAATTCCAGCAGATCTTCCTTCCGCGTGCGATGGTTGGTCAGATTGACTCGAACCGCGACGCGTTCGTTGATCCGCGTCGATGAAGGAACCGCGACGCCACTGGATTGGATCGCCGCGACCAACTCGATGTTCAGTCGATCCAACTGGGACGTTGGAAAGCCCGGCGGCTTGTATCGAAAGCAGACGATGTTCAGTTGAACCGGAGCAAGCAGCTCCAGCGATGGACTTGATTCAATCTGCTGTGCCAAATAGCGTGCCTGGCGGCAATTGTCGCCGATCTTCCGGCCCAACCGCCGCAAGCCGTGTTCTTTGATCGTGAACCAGACCTTCAGCGCGCGGAAACCTCGGGAAAGCTCCGGCCCGAACTCGCAGTACCAGGGGGCACCGGCGGAGGCGGCGAGTCCTTCTGCCAGGTAGTTCGCCTGGGTGTTGAACGCTTGACGATGTTTTTCACCATCGCGGACCAGCAGACACCCGGCGTCGTAAGGCACGTGCATCCATTTGTGAAAGTCGAAAGCCAGCGAGTCGGCACGCTCGATTCCCCGCAGCTTTGGTTGTTCGATTTCACTCAACATCGCCAGGGCGCCAAAAGCGCCGTCCACGTGGAACCAAAGTTGTTCCTGTTCGCAGAGGTTTGCCAGCGCGGCAAGGTCGTCAATGGCTGCGCTGTTGACGGTGCCGGCGGATCCGATGACGCAGAACGGTAACAGCCCTCGAGCGCGGTCGGTCTTGATGGTCTGCCGAAGCGAATCGAGATCGATCTGCAGATTCTGGTTGGTAGCGATCCGCCTGAGGTTGCGTCGCCCCAGGCCCAGTGTTTCCATCGCTTTGGCCACAGAGCAATGTGCTTCGGCCGACGTGTAGGCAATCATCGGTTGCGGGAGCGCCGCGACGCCTTCCTCGCGGATGTCGATGGGGGCGTGATGTTGGCGAGCGACTGCCAAGGCGACCAGGTTCGCCATCGAGGTTCCGCTAAGCAACAATCCGGATGCGGAATCCGGAAAGGAGAAGATTTGACGGCACCAATCGATGACTGTCCGTTCGACGTAAACCGGCGCGTGTTCACGACCGCCAAGGTTGGCATTGATTGCTGCGGCGTACATCTCGGCAAGCATGCCGCCCGGCGTCCCGGATCCGTGGACCCACCCAAAGAACCGGGGGTGGGTGTTGCCCAGCGTCCAGGGAAGAATGTTTTTGCGGATCGACTCGCACGCCTGACGAGGACCCTGAGGTTCCATCGGCAGCGGTTCAGCCAGAGATCGTTTGACGTCTTCGGGCACCGCCCGCCAAGCCACGCGGTCGGTCGCGCCCGACAGGTGACTGATCAACGCAGATAATTCGCTTTCACACAGCGATTGAAAGTCCTGCCAATCCGTGGGATCCAGGGACGTTTCTGGAGCAAGGATGGCTGAATCCCCGATCGTGCTCTCCATCGTTTTCACGATCATCACCACCTCGTCCCACCGTGCGTGCCATGACTGTGCCAGTCATTTCATTCCAAAAGAAACTTTGGAAAGATGGACCACGTTTAGCGACGGGGCGAACTGCGGAGAGTCTGATTGCAGGGAATTCTACGTCTGCCGTACGGATGATGACGTTGGCATCGATCAAATCACGGCGTGCGTGACTCTGACGCGGGGACCGTTTCACCCGCCAGGCTGTGTCCCCAAACGTCCAGCGACGCTCGCAAGACGGTGGCAAGACTGCCAAGCCACGCTCTGGCGAGCGTAGCTACTCGTTTTCAGACAATGCTTAGCTGGGCAGGGCCACTTTCAATCAAAAACACCGTGTTTCACAGTGCATTGAGCGGCAAGGCGTTAGCCGCCGGTTTAGGCGAGAAATTCCGTGGCGAATGCTGCGCGGCTTACCCATCGTGGCGCTGTCTGGCTAGGGACCCGCCGGCAGCAGAACGATTCCCGTTCGTGACGCTAAGTAAAGACCGTATTGGGACTGCAGATTGTCGGGACCGCGATATTGAAAGGACAGCGATCTGGCCACCGGATCCAGCGTCACGGACTTGGGAACGTAACTTTTGAACTCGCTGAGCAGTTGTTCGACGGTGTCGGCGTTGGGCGCCCGCGAAACGTTGCCGGCGATCCGATAGGTTGCCGTGACCAATTCCGCGTCGTCGGCGAAATCGGATTCCCGTTGCAGGATCATGTCACGCATGCGGTCGGCACGTTGCTGTGAAGCTTGTTGTCGCGCTGCGGAGCGTCCCGCGGGAGAATAGAGTGAATACGTCATCTGTAAAACCAACATCGTCGCCAAAGCCGGAATCAATGCGGATACTAGAACGACGACGCTGTTGAGCGCCGCGCCCTTGCGGGTGAATGCGTAGTAGTAGGCATAGATCGGGACAAACAGCGACAGCAGGCCTTGGGCCGTTTTGTCGCGCCAGGCTGCGATCACGATGCCAATTCGTCCGGCAAACACCAAGGCGATCGTCGCCACAATGCCCAAGACCGTGGCCGCAATCGCCGCCGGCTCCCACGCCAAGCCCACCAACCCCAGCACCACGATCAGCGCCAGGCACGCGCCCGGCAACGGGGCAAATCGTTTGCTGAACGCAATCAATGCGGATGTATCGGTGGGTGCGTGCTGAGACGGTGACATGGGCGGCATCCAACGATCGAAGACCAGATGAGAAGGAGGGCCAGCGGTCACCCGCAGGTCGACCGAGCGTTGACATTGTAAACGCTTCCTTCCTCCCAGGAGGCGACGCACCGAGGAAGGCGTCGAGCGTCCGCGTCGTTCGGTGGTGAGTTTCGCCCTCGGTGATCTCGATAACCTCGGTGGCCAACATCTTCCGTCGTCACCAGAACAGCAAGCTTCCCAGGACCAACAACAGCAGCACGGCGGGCGCGCAGCCGGTCCGATTGTCTGGTCCTTTCCCACCGACGCCTAACTCGTCGATGATTGATTCGACCAGGTCCTTTGATTCCCGGAGGGACTTGCCGGTGAAGGTCAGGTAGAGCTTAACGGCGCGAAGTTTTTCACCGCGTTCAATCGCGTCCAGGACCTGATCCATTTGGTCGTCCGAAAGTTCCTCCATCGCGTCGCTGGACGTTGGAGAAACTTCGCCGGTAGCGCCCTGCGATTGCAGAGCGTCGACGAAGTGCTTGGCGTCGATCAGCGAGCAACCGGTCCATTCGCGGTAGCGTTTGATCGCGGCCAACTTCTGGCCGTCTCGCAGGTCGGCACGTAATTCATCCAGCTGTGGGGAGCTTAACGGTTCAGTCACGGAACGATCCTTTTGTGGCAGGTCTTGCAGTTTTGCAGCTGCTTCGTCGGCTTGCACCGAAAAGGAGTGGGCTGTCGTCGCATCGCGACCGGACCCATGTCGTTTTCCTCGCTCGGAAAACGGCGCAAGCTTGTGGCTGGGCGGCGGGCTTCCGGAGCTCCATCCAAATCCATCGTCCGATTGCTGGACGCGATCACGTCACCGGACGCCGAGCCACGTTTTCTCCCATCCGCTCCGCAAGATTACGGAGCGTGTTGCTGGCGTCACCCTCGATCAATTCCGCATGAATCAGGTGGGGCCGGTCCGATTGCTGCCAGGCTTCCTGGAGGGCAGTTTCAAATTCCAGTTCCGTTGCCACGCGATGGCTCCGTCCGCCGCCGTAGACCCCCAGTACCTTGCCGTAATCCCAAGGCTGAATCTCATTGTATTCCCACTGGCCGGCGTGAAGATAACGTTCGGTGCCGTAGCCGTGGTTGTCCAGCACGATCACGATCGGGTTGTGCTGGTAGCGAATCAAGGTACTCAACTCCTGTCCGGTCATCTGGAAAGCTCCGTCACCGACCAGCACGACGACACGGTGGTCGGGACGCGCCGTGGCGGCGCCGAGTGCCGCGGGAACACTGAAGCCCATGGACGTGTAGTACGCCGGGCTCAAGAATTCGCCGCGTTCATGAATGACCAGTTCTGTTGCGGCGAACAGTGAATCGCCGACATCGGCGATCACGATGGTGTCGCCGTCAATCGTTCGGTTCAGCCGGCCGATCATCCAGCTGGTTCGCAAGCCTCCGTCGCCGGGTTCGCTATCGATCGCGGCGGTATGGATCTTCGAGAGCGATTCGGGAATGGGGCGGTTGGCCGGTTTCAATTGAGCTTCACAAAGTCCCCGCAGAAAATCTCGCAGGCTGACGTTGTGATAGTGGTGGTGAGAGATCCGCAGTTCTTCGCTGGTCGCATTGACGCAACGGGTGGGATCCAGGTTGGCGGTGTAAATCCCCAAATTGATGTCACTCAAGAATGCCCCGAGCAACAGCACCAGGTCGCTTTCTTCGACAAATTGGGTCACCGCCTGGTCTCCCAATGCTCCCTCGTACAGACCGATGAACATCGGGTGTCGCTCACTGATCACGCTCTTACCCAGCATCGTGGTTGCGATCGCGATCCCGGCGGTGTCGGCCAGTCGGAGCAATTCGTCTTGCAAACCGAATCGGTGCACCTCCACGCCGGCCAGGATCACCGGCTTTTGGGCTGACTCGAGCAATTGCCGGGTCTCACGCACCGCTTCGGCGGTGGCTTCCTGGTCGTTCTCGTACACGACTCCGCGATAACCATGCGCGACCGGAGGCACCACGTGCACCATGTCTCTGGGAATTTCCAAGTACACGGGGCGCTTGAATCGGTCACAAGCATCCAGGACCCGATCGATTTCGGAAAACGCGGTCAATGGATCGGACAGTTCGGAACCGGCGATGGTGAACTTTTCGAAGACTTCGTACTGGGTGCGGAAGTCGCGAACCATGTGGTGTAGGAGGGCACCGCGGGTGCGTTCTTTCAGCCCCGGCGATCCCGTCACGACGACGACGGGTGATTTTTCGGCGTAAGCCCCCGCGATTGAATTGCAGACGCTCAGCCCGCCAACGCAGTACGTCACACACAGAGCACCCATCCCGTTCAGCCGCGCGTACGAATCTGCCGCGAAACCGGCACAGTCTTCTCGGGTGCAACCGATCATGTTGATCGGGCTCTTTTCCAGTTCGCTGTAGAGGGACAGCACATAGTCCCCGGGGATCCCGAACATGTGGTCGATCCCGTAGTCCTGCAGCCGTTGGATCAGGTACTGTCCGATCGACACATTCGCGGTGACGCGACGGGCGCGGGGTTGATCACCGGATTTGCCTGCGGCCGAAGTCAGCTCGTTCATCACCGTGCCTCCATGGACCGTCGTGGGGAATCCGAAGACCGTGACAAACGGTCCTCGGGACTGCCTTCATTCTAACGGTCTCCGCTGGCGTCCGCCGTGTGATCGTTGATGCGACCGACGCGGGCGGACGGGGCGAAAGCCCGTCGCTGCCGTCGCGTTCGCGGTGGAATACCACGCTCTGGCGAGCGTAGCGACTCGGTTCGCAAGCTGGGCCGATACGTCGGTCAGCGACTCGGTTCCGTCGGGAAACGGTTTCAGACGTCGTCGCTATCGCCGTCACTCGGTTCGCCGGAATCGGGGTTCTCCGATTCGGACGCTGCCGCTTCATTGATTCTGGCCGCGGCCTCGGCCGCATCGGCTGCGTCGGCCGCCGCCTCCGCTTCGGCCTCAGCATTCTCTTCGGGTGGAATTCGGACGGCGGCAATCAGGGTGTCGTCCGAATCAATGTTCATGATCCGCACCCCCTGCGTGTTGCGGCCGATGACACTGATGTCTTTGGCCGAAATCCGTTGCAGCTTTCCTTTGGCCGTCATCAGGAAGACTTCGTCCTGGTCATCGACCCGCGCGATGGCGATCACCTTGCCGTTGCGGGCACTGGTTTTGATGTCGCGCAATCCCTTTCCGCCGCGTCGTTGTGTCCGGTAACGGGCCGAAGAAGATCCGCCCTCGCTGTCGTCGTCGCCGTTCTCGCCATCGCCGGCGCTGGGACCAAAGTACGTGCGTTTCCCGTAGCCTTTTTCACAAACGGTCAGCAGGGTGGCGTCGGGTTCGGCGACGACCATGCCGACGACCGTGTCATCGTCCACCAGGCTGATACCTTTGACGCCGGAGGTGTTTCGACCCATCGGTCGGGCGTCGGATTCTTGGAACCGGATCGCCATTCCGCCGGCGGTGACCAGGACCACTTCGTCGCCCGGGCCGATGACGCTGGCCGAAACCAGTTCGTCTTCATCACGCAGCTTGATCGCAATGATTCCGCCGCGTTTGGGGCGGCTGTATTGCTCCAAGGGAGTTTTCTTAACCAGGCCGCTGCGTGTGGCCATCACCACGTAGTAACCCTCCTGGTTGAAATCCCGGACGGCCAGACAGGAGGCAATCTTTTCATCCGGTTCCAGTGCCAGCAGGTTGACGATCGCTCGGCCCCGCGCGTCACGCGGCAGCTGCGGCAGGTCGTACACCTTTTGCCAACGCACCTTGCCGGTGGTGGTCAAGAACAACAGGTAGGCATGCGTGCTGGCAACAAACAGGTGCTCGATCGGGTCTTCACCGTCGGTCTTGGCGCCCTTGAGCCCCTTGCCGCCGCGACGCTGCAAATTGTAGACGCTGGCGGGGGTTCGTTTGATGTAGCCTTCGTGGCTGATCGAGACCACCATGGTTTCTTCGGTGATCAGATCTTCCAGATCGATGTTGCCGAGTTCTTCATTGCTGATCTGGGTGCGTCGCGCGTCGCCGAATCGACGCTTCATCTCCTCGAGGTCGTCTTTGATGATCCCATAGACCCGGGCCTGGCTGCCCAGGATGTCCAGGTAGTCGGTGATCTCTTCGAGCAACTGTTTGTGCTCTTCGCTCAGCTTTTCCTGTTCCAGATTGACCAGCTGGCCCAAACGCATCTTCAGGATTTCGTCGGTCTGGACACTGGTCAGTGTGTAGGTGTCACTCTCGCCACGTTCGATCTGGAACTGTCGAAAGCCTTCGTCTCCCAGGGCACGCTGCATCATCGATGCGGGGCATTGAATGCCCATCAACCGCTCCTTGGCTTCGGGCTGCGTGCGGCTGGTGCGAATCGTTTGGAT
Source organism: Roseiconus nitratireducens (assembly GCF_008629675.1). Classification (GTDB taxonomy): domain Bacteria; phylum Planctomycetota; class Planctomycetia; order Pirellulales; family Pirellulaceae; genus Stieleria; species Stieleria nitratireducens. The sequence continues at coordinate 190,131 of NZ_VWOX01000013.1, forward strand.
GATTTCGTCGATATTGGCCAACGCCAACAGCAGGCCTTCGACCGTGTGTTTTCGGCGGCGGGCTTTGGCCAGCAAAAACTGAGTCCGTCGGCGGATCACCGTGACGCGGTGCCGGATGAACTCCGTCAGCATCTCCTTCAGCGTCAATTCGCGCGGTTTGCCGTCCACCAGCGCCAGGAAGATCAGCGAGAAGGTGTCCTGCAGCGGCGAAAACTGGTACAGCTGGTTCAGGATGACGTCGGGGTCTTCGTTGCGTTTGAGTTCGATCACCAAACGCACGGGCTCTTTCAAGTCCGATTCGTCGCGAATGCCCGAGATCCCTTTGATCCGATCGGAATTGACCAAGGCCGCGATTTTCTCAACCACGCGATCGCGGTACTGCTGGTAGGGAATTTCCGAGACGATGATGCGGTGGCGATTCCCCTTCATCTCTTCGACGCGGACCTTTGCCCGCACCACGATGGTGCTGCGACCGGTCTTGTAGCCGCGTCGGATGCCGGCCCGACCGCAGATGATGCCGCCGGTCGGGAAGTCGGGCCCCGGAACGATTTCGCACAGTTCGTCGATGGAGGTTTCCGGGTGATCGATCAACCGGATCACCGCATCGCAGATTTCCGTCGGGTTGTGCGGTGGGATGCTTGTTGCCATCCCCACGGCAATGCCGCCCGACCCGTTGATCAACAGGTTCGGAAAACGGCTCGGCAACACGGTCGGTTCATTCCGCGCTTCATCATAGGTCGGGATGAAGTCGACGGTGTCCAGCTTCAGATCGTCCAGCATCGCCGAAGCGACGGCCGACAATCGGGCTTCGGTGTACCGCATGGCCGCCGGGGGAAGGCCGGCGATGGAACCGAAGTTCCCCTGCTTGTCGATCAACAGGCACCGCATGTTCCATTCTTGGGCCATGCGGACCAGCGTCGGGTAGATCACCGACTCGCCGTGCGGGTGGTAGTTACCGGAGGTGTCACCGGAGATTTTGGCGCATTTGACACGCTTGCTGGCCGGGCCCAGGTTCAGGTCATTCATCGCGACCAGGATCCGCCGCTGGCTGGGCTTCAAGCCGTCGCGGACATCCGGCAGGGCGCGGCTGACAATCACGCTCATCGCGTAGGTCAGGTAGCTTTCCCGGAGCTCGTCTTCGATCGGCAGATCGATCATCCGGAGTGCCCCTTCACCCCCGCCATTGCCGCCGCCCTCACCCTCGCCTTGCGGTTCCGGGAGGTCGCCCGGCGAGTTGTCTTCGTCCTGGCCGTTTTCGTTGTTCTCGTCTGCCAACGTGGTGTCCTAGCGTGGAGGGGAAAAGGCGGAAAAAAGCCGGTTTTTTGCGGCATTCGGCAGCCGCAAAGGATACCAGTTTCACGCCCAATCCACAACGAGCCCCCGCCCGCGTCCGGGCACCCCGGAAGGGCAAAGAACGGGGACATCGGGGGCTAACGGATCACTCTGGAGATCCGCGTCGCCGGCCTCCGACCGATGGCGGAAAACCACGCTCTGGTGAGCGTGGCGACAAGTTTCCAGACAGAGCCCAACGCCAGGCCGGCTCCTGACGGTGTGGCCTACAGGCTGCGGATTGACAATCCGCGAAACTGCACGGGGTCGCCGTGTCCGGCGAATCCGAAATGGCCTTCGGCGCGGTCCTTGCCCGGGTGCGGGCTGTCGGCCATGAAGTCGGTGACCTCCGACAAGTCGGTTTCCAGGATCACGGTGCCGTTCAACTCCACCGTGATTCGGCTGCCGTCGACGGTCACTTGTTGAAAGTTCCACTGTCCGACATCACGCAGGTACCCGCGCGTCGCCGCGGCCATTCCGTACGCGGAACCGTGGAACTGTCGAGGATCCAGGTTCTGGTACTTTTCGGCCGTGTTGTCCAGCACCTGCAGTTCGCACATCGCGGCGTAGGCGGGGTTGCCTTTCAGCGGCGACCGGATTGCCAAGCCGTTGTTGCCGCCGGGCGGCAGACGGAATTCCAAGCGGACGACGAAGTTGCCATATTCCTTCTCGGTCAACAGGTTGCCGCCGGTGCCTTTCTTGCAGCGGATGGCTCCGTCGACGACTTCATAGCTGTCGGTGGCTCCGGTCCAGCCGGCCAGGCTCTTGCCGTCAAAAATGGACTCGAACCCGTCGGCCTGGTGCGATGCCAGGATGTCATTTGCTTCGTCGACAGTCAGTTCACGCAGTTCGATGTTCCGCCAGCGGATCTCTCCGCCATGGGTCTGCAATTCGATCGGGCCTTCGACGAACAGCGGCGTGTCACGGTCCCAGTAGTTCTCCATGATCGCGTGGTCGACGACCTGCTTGCCGTTCAGCCAAACGGAGGTTCGGGCACCGACTTGCTGAATTCGAACGTCGTTCCACTCGCCAAAGGGCTTGTCGGCAAGCACCAGCGGATCCTTGCCCGGCGCTCCCGCACTGTTGTTCCACAGTCCGCCGCTGCCCTTGTCGGCACCGATGTCAAACTTATTGGGGTCGGTCGAATCCCAGATCTGAACCTGCGGGTTTCCTTTCAGGTAGATCCCGCTGTCGGCACGGGCAACCGTCTTGTACTGGAGCTTCAGTTCGTAATCCCGGTAATCATTGTCGGTGACCAGGTAAGCGCCCTTGCCGTCGTTGACCAGTTCGCCGTTTTCAACGCTCCAATGCTGCTCGGCATCGGATTGCCACTGGGCCATTTTTTCCTTGCGCTCTTCCGCTGACATTTCTGCCAGTTTGATCGGACTGAAGTGCGGGCGACCGTGCCAGCCCTCCAGGTTCTTGCCGTTGAAGATCGGCTGAAAGGTGGACGGTGAGTCTGCCGATGCGCCGCATGGCAGCAGCGTGGCGAGAGCGAGAGCGAAGGCGGGAAAGGTTTTGTTCATCGCGGCAATGTTGTCGTCGAGGTGGGAGAGTGGTGGGGCAATCATCGGCCGCCCGCGTCGGGACGGACTGACGTCCACGTCGGGGAGGACCGTGCGAACATGATAGCCTAGATTGATCCGCCGATTAGGCTCAGTCTGAAAAGTGAGCCGCGAAGCGCCAGCCGCGGGTCTTCTCGCCTCAACCGGCGGCTAGCGGCTGCCGCTCTTTGATTGAAGGTGGCGCTGGCCAACTAGAAGTCACGGCTGGAAAAATACATGCAGGACAGCGTCAGCATGACCACCAGAAACACGCTGCAGCTGAGCACCGGCCGGGCGATTTTTAGTCGAATCACCTCCTGTTGATCGGCGTCCGCTTGGCCCAGGACGAAAGACGACTTTCCGCTGACCAACGCGGAAACCGTGTCGCTGAGTTCCCCCGTTTGGGGCGTCAACATCCGCAGCGGCGTGATCAGGTAGCGATCGACGCTTCGCCAACTGGTCAAGGTCGGGCGAATGGTACGTACCACCTTGGTCGCAACCGTTCCGCCCGAGTTGCCCGAGTCGACTGTGACAAAGTCGACCTGGTCGATGTGATGGGCGATGACCAGCTGACCGGTTTGTTCCTGGAAGTCGATTGCCGCGACGTCACTCCACGGCAGCGTCTGGTACTTCAACGTGTCACCGTCACACCAGCCGACGTGGCAGCGACCGTCGATCGTCAGCATGGCAAATTGACCGGTTGATCCGAGGGCGGTCATCGACAACACCTGTTGTGATTCGGGCGGTTCCGCCTCAGCGACGGTCTCCAATCCTGACAGCTCGATCCATCGAACCGGTTGGTCTTCGCGAGCGACCAACACGACCTGGTCCGACGCCGCCAAAACCGCTTGACGCGAATCGTCGCCCGGCAACATCACATCGGCGACGACGCGACCCCCGTCCGCAAAGCTTGAACGGACAACCGTTGCCGAGTCCAGATCGCCATCGCCGGCGGCGGCTTGACCAAAGCTGATGTGAGCCAGTCGTCCGCGTGTGTAAATGACCAAGGAACTTCTTCCGGGAACCGTGGTGACCCGCACCGGTTCGGTCAGGGTGACTTGCTTGGGAAGGATCGGTTGAAAATCTTCGGTCGGACCGCCCTGCATCCGGAGCAGGTCGGAAATCCAAGCGGTCACGCCGATCGACGAAGAAGCAGCGTCACCCGCCGGCTGTTCTTCCCCGGCGGACGCGCGATCGGCATCGGTCGAAGCATCGACGCTGGAATCACTGTCCTGCGATTCTTTGTCTTCGGAATCACTGTCTTCAGAGTCACTGTCTTCAGAGTCACTGGCGAAATCGATCGCGTCCCGTGCGGCTTTGATCGGAGTGGCCATCAATCCGGTGTTGTTCAGGGCCACCAAGCGATCATCGATTTTGAACAGGCGTCGTGTTCCGATCGGAAGCCGCAAGCTGGGCTTCGGCTCCCAATCATTGGCAACGTCCAAAACCAGCAAGTCCAACGATCCGCTGCCGTAAAGATTGAATCGACCGTTGCGGATGCGTGCCGATGCGATCGCCCCGTCGGCGATTTGAATCGGCGGAACAATCAAGTCGCGACGATGGCCTTCCGTTTCAAGCAGCTCCCGCCACCTGTTGGTCGCGGGGTCGTAGCGTTTCAATCCGCCGCCCTGGGTCGAGATCACGACTTGGTCATCACTGAAAGCCAACTGGCTGACGCGATCGGGTCCCCGCACCAGGGTGTCAAAGTAGCCTCCGATGAATCCGATCACCATCACAAAGGCGCCGAACATGCACGTGATGCCGATCGACAGGATCGCCGAACGCCACCGCAACCCGGCAAACATCGAAACACTGAAAAACACGGCGAACAGAAACACCGCGACCGGAATGCACCACAGAATGCGCGCGTTCCATATGTCCAATCGAAAGCCGGCGATCAGCCACAGACCGATCACTAGTTGGCACACGCACAAAAACACAAACGCGCATCCCCCCAAGAACTTCGACAGCAGCAACAACGTCCGCGATATCGGTTTGCTGAGCAGCAGGTGCAGTGATCCGGGCTGAAGCATTTCGGGAACAATCGACGCGGTCACCAGGATGCCCAGAAAGATTAACGCGAAACCCAACAACCAGTTCATCAACACGGGAACGACGATCTGGTTGACCAGCGCCACGAACTGGTCCTTGCCGATCGAGAACACAGCGGGAAAGTCAAACCCGGCGTAGGAGAGCGTGATCGATCGTGCCGCTTGGGCTGCAAAGACGCCCGGCAACGCCGCTTCAATTCGCAGCCGCGCACGACGTCGACGCTGCGACGTTGAGATCTGGTCTTCGGGCAGCTCATCCAATTCCCGCAGCTCTCTCAAGCGGACCGTCGACCTCCAGGCATCCGGGTCGTACCAGGATTCGTCGTCCATCGCTTCGTTGAGCGAATCGGCCAACGCACTCTTGTCGATTCGGACGTCGTCACCTTCGGCGACTTGACGCAGTTGTCGTTTGATCTCCGCGGGGAAGGTTCTCGCGATCCGGCCCAAGGCCGTGTCGGCCTCTTTGGGGTCGACCAATCCGCGGGCCAGCATCGCCTTGAGCTGCGTCCCGTTGTCCAGGTCGAACCAACGAAACGTCGTCGTGTAATCCTCGTGGTAACCGATCGGGGCCAGGGCGGCCAAAAAGAGCCAGATCGCCAAAAAGGCGATCCATAGAATTCGCGAAGCCAATGCGGAGTGAAAGGAATCGGCGATCACCGCCAGATACGGTCTCATGAAACAAGCCCCTTGCTGTCGCCGACCAGCCGAATGAACGTCTCTTCCAACGTTTCGCGATGAACCTGCAGCCGCGAGATCGAATGATTGGCTTGCCGCAGTTGATCGACAATCCAATTGATTTCGTTCTGGTCGGCGGCGGGGATCGTCAGTTGGAACGCCGCGCCGAGCCGTTTGCTGTGAATCGTGTCCGACTTTTCCGCGCCGAAGACTTCGGACCAGGAGGGTTCCGAGGCGGGGCTGCCGGGGGCGGAGTCGCGGTCATCGACCGTTTTGGCGATGGGGATTTCGACCACCACGCGAGGGTCCTCGCCGTGCGCCAATTCGCCGATCGGTCCGATCGCGCGGATCTGACCTTCGGCCAGGATCGCCACCCGCGTGCAAACCATTTCGACTTCCTGCAGGATGTGACTGTTCAGGAAAATCGTTTTGCCGGCATCACGCAACTGTTCAATCACCTTCCGCACTTCGTTGCGTCCGACCGGATCCAAGCCGTCGGTCGGTTCGTCCAAGACCAGCAGGTCCGGGTCGTGCATCAGTGCTTGAGCCAATCCCAGTCGTTGGTACATGCCTTTGCTGAACCGCCGCACCGATTCACGGTCTCGGCCCAGCAGGCCAACCAACCGCAGCAATTCTTCGCTGCGCGCCCGAATCTGGGAGCCATTCATGCGGCTCATGCGGCCGTAGTAACGCAGGGCCGAACGCGCCGTGTGGTGTCGATCCACACGCAACGATTCGGGCAGGTACCCGACGCGCGTGCGTGCCGCCACGCTGCCGATCGGCTGGCCGAACAAGGACGCAGAGCCCCCGGACGGTTTGACGACGCCCAGCAGCATTTTGATCAGCGTCGTTTTCCCCGCTCCGTTGGGGCCCAGCAGCCCGAAGACTTCCCCGGCGCGGGCTTGCAGCGACACGCCCCGGACCGCTTCGACCGTTCGCCGTCCGGATAAGGAAAGGCTACGGTAGGTTTTGCGCAGCTGATCGACATCGACGATGGGAGACGGCACGGCGTGTGGCGAAGTCCGCAATGAATTGGGAGGGGACGGGCACGCTCAGCATAGCAAGTGGCGCCCGCGCAGTCGGTCCCCAAGGCGCCCTTCCGCCGCGCGGCAGATTGACCGGGCATCAGGCGTGACGCCCAAAGAAATCCGCAGGCAGCACGAGTCTCGCCGAGGCGGATCGGAGGGGAACGACGCGGTAGCCCCGTCCGACGGTCGGAGTCACGTGCAGAGTTGAGTGGCGCGAAAACAACCTGCGCCCTCCAGCTTTGGAGGTCGTACAGCTTTCCGAGCCAGAGAAGGCGACCCTTCCGGAGGAAGGGTGAAAGAACACGGCAACCGGCTGCTAGGCGATCAGCGAACGGATCACCAGGTAAGCCAGCCAGACGGCCGATACGGCCACCATGCCACCGGCCAGCCAGCGGTGTGCCGGATGCCGCCAATCGGGCTTCTGCACTTCTCGCTCGTAGAGGCTGCGGAAACGCTCCCGTTGGTGGTCAGACGGAAAGACGCCGTCTTCGACCAACTCGTTCAGACCGTATTGTGTCGAATACTCCACCACGCCGTAGACCGGGTGGCGGCGATCCAGCTCGTCGACGCCGACGCCTTCGAAGTACCACAGTTGGTTGCCGAAGTCGGTCTCGGTTTCCAGTCGGTGGTCGACGCAGCGGATTTGAACGATTTCGCTTTGCTGAGGGCAAAATCGGGCGCGTATCATGGCTCGGTTGCAATCCGAGCGGACCTGGCGGATGGTCGCTTCGGAAAACCGTTGTGGCTGTGTGCGGGTGCTCACGATCCTTCTCCAAAAAATCCGCCTAGTGGGAAACAATCTCACTTAAAACATTATTGCCGGGAAACAGTTTTCCGTCATGCCCAGAATCGCCAAAAAATGTTTGACAAGCAAAATTTTTTGGCATTCCGGATGATGGGATCGCGACAGCTTGCCACGTCCACCTGCCTTACCCGGACTGCGTTTCGGAAGCAATCCGACCGACCGTCGAAGGTCACGAAGGCGTCACAAACAGACGCGTCGTCCAGGAACTTTCCCCGCCACCTTCCGCATCGGCTAATTTCAGGCGACAAAACATCAAATTCTGTGGGCTCGGGTGCCACGGCGCCGTGCAGCTGGTGTGGTTGTTCCCCCCGAAAGCGGGCTCCGCCGTAGTGGCCGTCAACCTGTCCGACCTGTTTAACCGCAAACGATTCCATGCTTGAACGCCGCTCGCTGCGCGCCCCGCTGGTTCTGGGCGTGGTCCTGATCGTTCTGGTGGTCATTTTGGGGGCCATCTGGGCCTTCGGCAGCGTGCTGGGCATCACGGACAACGTGCAGCGGGGGGGCGTGTTTTGGACGCTGTTCATCATCGGCAGCTTTCTGTTGCTAAGCATTCTGGTCGGCGTGATCGTCTACATGACGTTGACGCTCAAAGCGTTTCAGCTGAACCAACGTCAATCAAACTTCATCGATTCGGTCACCCATGAATTGAAGAGCCCCATTGCGTCGCTGAAGCTGTACCTGCAAACGATGTCGCGGCGCGAGGTCGATCAAACGCAGCAACGTGACTTTCACCGCATCATGTTGGAGGACGTCGAACGGCTGGACGCGTTGATCAATCACTTGTTGGATGCCGCCCGCATCGATCGAGGCAATGATTCCGAGCGTGAGCAAACCTTCCGACTGGACGAGTTGCTCCATCAATGCGCGGCCGCGTCCTGCATGCGTTACCGGTTGCCCCGCGACACCGTCACGGTGGACTCTCCACCGGTCAGCATCACCAGCCAATTGGTTCAGGTGGAGATCCTGTTTCGCAATTTGATCGACAATGCGATCAAGTATGGTGGGTCGCCGCCGGACGTCATTGCCAAGGTGCGTTCGGTGGAAAATGATGGACGGGATCCTCAGGTCGTCGTCTCGATCATCGACAACGGTGCGGGGATTCCCTACGACATGCGGCGCAAGATCTTCGGCCGTTTCGTCCGCCTGGGAAATGAACTGGAGCGGAGCACGCCGGGCACAGGATTGGGGCTGCACCTGGTGCGGACGATCAGCAAAGCTTTGGGGGCCTCGGTCCGTATCCGGGGTCGCACGGAAATTGACGGGATCTCGGGAACGGTGTTTGAGGTCACGTTAAAGAACGTTGTTCCGGAAGTTCATACGGTGTGACGTGGGTTGATCACGAACATCGCGTTTTGCTCCACCGTTTTGTCCCTGTTCCCTTCGTCGGCTTTCACCCATGCGTCCCCACATCCTTGTCGTAGAAGACGAAAAGCATCTCGGCGTTGGCATCAAATACAACCTGGAAGCGGAGAACTTGCGGGTCAGTTTGGTCGAAGACGGACCGACCGCGTTGCGATTGATCGACTCCGGGCCCGAAACGATCGACTTGATCGTGCTGGACCTGATGCTGCCGGGGATGAGCGGGTACACGGTGTGCGAGACGATTCGTGACGCCGGCGTGACCATTCCCGTGTTGATGCTGTCGGCCCGAACCCTCCCGGAAGATCGGGCAAGAGGTTTCGACGTCGGCGCCAATCAGTATCTGAACAAACCTTTCGAGTTGGACGAACTGATCAGCCGCGTCAAGAATCTGTTGCAACACGCCGCACCCGTCCATGCGGCAGCGATGCCCAAACGCGTCCGCGAATCGATCGATCAGGTCAAGTTCGGCAACGTCATGGTGCATTTCTTGAACCACGAAGTACACGTCGACGGAAAGCCCGTTCGGATGACGCCCAAACAACTGAAGTTGTTGCGTTACTTTGTTGAGAATCCCGACCGCGTGATCAGCCGTTCGGAGTTGTTGAGCGAGGTTTGGGAAATCAACGGCAATCTGCAAACGCGCGCCGTCGATCAGTTCATCGCCCAATTGAGAAAGATCATCGAGCCGGACAGCACCGCTCCGATTCATCTACTGACGATCCGCGACGCCGGGTATCGATTCATCCTGGACCCGTCCTAGCTGGGTAGCGGCACTCGGGTGCGCCGCGTGGCGTGAGCCGCGGGTTTTTCCGCCTCAACCGCGTTGCCGCTCATTGCACTGCAAATCTCGGCGTTTTTGATTGAGAGTGGCGCTGTCCAGCGAGGCACTGTCTGAAGGCCAGCGGCGATGAACCCTTTTCGCTCGTCCGGCTTTTCAGCCTGACCCAACGACGTCATCGGAGCGTTGGCTCCATGGTCTGAGCAACAAGTCCGCGACGGGTATAAAAAAAGCCCCCGGTTCAGTACGAGATCCTAGGGGGGCGGAGGATAACGCGCTATCGAACCGGGAGCCGGTGGATGGTTAGGTTGGTCCGGCACGGTCGTCGCATCCATGCCGCGACCTGCCGAACACTTTTGCTCACAATTCGTCGACTTCACCGCGGTGCGTCCAACCGATCCATCGGTCACGCACGATGCGATTTGTCCGCAGCGATTCGTTGCACCAGAAGATAACTTCGAACGCCTGTGCAGGATCACGCCGGCGAATCGTTTCGCCTCGCTGACACGTCCCATCGGGTAGAACGAATCAGCGATGGCGGGAAGATACGCGCACGCCTTTGACGCGGTCAAGGCAGATCACCGGCGGTTCCGAAATAGTTTTGGAACTGCACTTGCTATCAAATTAGATGCATCCCGAGCCGTCCTCCGGTCAGGAAAGCTGTGCGGAATGGCTCGACTTCGAAGTTCGTTTCGGATGTTGCGTCGCGCAACGAAACGAAACCGCACGATTCGGTGCCGACGGCGCCGTGGTCACCCGTCGGTCACAGATTTTTTGCTGGTTTTCTGTAGGCAGCCTACGGCCAATGTGTGATAGTTAAACGTCAGTGGCGAATCGTGCGGATGGGAAATACGGGAACCAAAGCAAATGGCGAGCAACGCAAAGAAACCGATCGAAACGGCCGCCTCGGCGGTGTTGGCCAAAAGCTCCATCGCGGAACTTCGCAAGTTGCGTGTCGATGAGAAATCGAACGAGTTGCAACTGCACGGTCGGGTTCGCAGCTTCTATCACAAACAGCTTGCTCAAGAAGCCGTGCTGCCGTTGGCCGGTGGGCTCCGCGTGGTCAATCACGTCAGCGTGCAAAACTGATCCGCGTCAACGCGATACACGTAGCCGCGCTCGCCAGAGCGTGGGACGCCCCAGGCACCTCCACCGTCTGGCGACGGTAGCGACAGGAAAGTAGTAAACGTCGTCGCCACGCTCGCCAGAGCGTGGGAAACCCCTGGGCACCTCCACCGTCTGACGAAGGTAGCGACAGGAAAGTAGTAAACGTCGTCGCCACGCTCGCCAGAGCGTGGGACACCCCCGGACACATCCACCGTCTGGCGGCGGTGGCGACATGACCGCGACGTTCAAGCGATTTTTGCTGGAGAGTGCCGTCCCGTTAGACCGTGACGACTTGGCGTTCGAAGCGCTCGATGCTGGTCGCTCGCCCGTGTTTGTCTGATTCGACGATCGCGCCGCACAGTCGCACGTCACCGGTGGCGACGTGAAAGTGACAGGGCTCGGCGGTTCGCGTGGTGTGGGTGACCCGATCGATGTCGCGCCCGATGATGCTTTCGTAAGGACCGCACATCCCGACGTCACATTGAAACGCCGTGCGGTTCGGCAGGACACGGGCGTCGGCGGTGGGAACGTGGGTGTGGGTTCCCAGGACCGCGGTGACCTTTCCGTCCAGGTAGCGTGCCAGGCATTGTTTATCGCTGGTCGCTTCGGCATGCACATCGACCAGGATGTGGTCGGTCTGCGTGCCGATCTCTTCCAGCACCGCATCCAGAGCGTCAAAGGGGCAGTCGACCGGGCGCATGTAGACGCGTCCCATGATTGAAATGATCGCCAGCGGCGGTCGGCCGCTGCGGGTGATCATGGTCCAGCGGCGGCCCGCGGCCGATCCGGGATAGTTGGCCGGTTTGACGATCCGGTCACTTTTCTCCAACGTCGGAATGATCTCTTTGCGGCGAAAGATGTGATCGCCCAGGGTGACGCCGTCGATGCCCCCATTGATCAACCGATCAAACTGCCGCGGCATCAAGCCGGAGCCGTCCGACGCATTTTCGGCGTTCGCGACGACGTAATCCAGATCCAATTCTTCTCGGATGTGTTGCGTGTTCTGCAGAACGGCGTTGAAGCCGGGTTTTCCGACGATGTCTCCGAGAAAAAGGAATTTCATAACGACCTTTGTGCGTGTCGGAACCGGCAGACAGCGGCGACGGGACGGTCCGTCGACGTCGGCCGAATCCCATCGTTGCCAACTTCAAAACCGTATCGGTGCGGCGTGGCCTCGTCAACGTGCGCTGGGCGTCGGCAGGCCGCCAAAGCGTTGGGCTGAAAGCACTTCGGTTATTCCGTCGGCGGGGGTATGATGGCCGCCGGTGGGCCGAAGCGGGACGGCCGCGATCGCTGCTTGGCGGATCGCCTGGTGTCGGTCTTCCCCCGCCGCGGTACCCCGTCGGCCGCGGTACCCCGTCGGCTGTGGTGTCCCGTCGGCTGCGGTGTCCCGTCGGCTGCGGTGTCCCGTCGGCTGCGGTGTCCCGTCGGCTGCGGTGTCCCGTCGGCTGCGGTGTCCCGTCGGCTGCCTTGGCGGTCGGATGGAACCTTCGCCGGCCTCCACGGATCCCAAACATTGAACGCAGCCCAAGTTTCTCTTTCTCCGATCTTTAGCTGACCCGATCGACCTCTGCCATGTCCGCAACCGTTTCCACGATTGATCTACCGACGTACTGCCGCGAAACCGCCATCCATGCCAAACGAGCATCCGCGGAACTGGCGACGCTTGATACCGCGATCAAGAACCATTGGCTGACCGAATCCGCATCGGCATTGATCGATGCGACCGAAACGATTCTGGAAGCCAACGAACGGGATTTGGCGGCCGCACCGGGGTACGGATTGACCGATGCCGCGATCGATCGATTGCGGCTGACACCGCAAAGAATTGCATCCATCGCGACGGCACTCCGCGAGATCTGTGCACTGACCGATCCCGTCGGGGAAGTGTTGGACGGATTCACACGTCCCGGCGGATTGGAGATCCTGAAGAAGCGGGTGCCGCTGGGGGTGGTGTTTTTCATCTACGAAAGTCGACCCAATGTCACCGCCGATGCCGCGGCAATCTGCGTCAAGAGTGGCAATGCGGTGATCCTTCGGGGCGGTAAAGAAGCGATTCACAGCAGCCAGGCGATTGTCGATGTGCTGGCGGATGCCGCAGCCCGCTGTGGGTTGCCCGATCACGCCGTTCAGCTGGTCGCGACCACCGACCGGGCTGCCGTCGGCGAGTTCTTGTCGATGGGCGAGCTGATTGACGTGGCGATCCCCCGCGGCGGCGAGGGGTTGATCCGACGCGTGACCGCCGAAGCCACCATGCCCGTGATCAAGCACTACGACGGGAATTGCCATGTTTACGTCGACGAATCTGCCGACGTCGCCATGGCGGCCGAGATCGTCCACAACGCCAAGTGCCAGCGGATGGGCGTCTGCAATGCCTGTGAATCGTTGTTGGTCCACCAAGCGATCGCCGCCTCCGCTTTGCCGACGATCACCAAGCGTTTGCAGGCGGCCGGAGTTGAAATTCGGGCGGACGAGCGCGCGGCAGAATGGATCGACGGGGCAACCCCGGCAACCAGCGAAGACTGGTCGACCGAATACTTGGGGCCGATCATCAGCGTCGCGGTCGTCGATTCCGTGGGGCAGGCGATCGACCACATCAATCGGTATGGCTCGCACCATTCCGACGCGATCGTGACTTCGCAATTGGCTGCCGCTGACGCGTTCACCGCCGGCGTCGACAGTTCGGCCGTGATGGTCAACGCCAGCACGCGGTTCAACGACGGCAGCGTGTTCGGGCTGGGCGCCGAAATCGGGATTTCAACCGATAAATTCCATGCCCGGGGCCCGTGTGGCTTGCGAGAACTGACCACTTACAAGTACATCGTGAAGGGCAACGGTCACATTCGCACCTGAGAAAGATTCGCCGAGGCAGGGATGCACCAGGCCAACCAATCCGATCACCTGCACCCGTCGCCGGCAGCGGGCAACCTCCCTCGATCGGTCTCAACCGAACCGACGGGAGAGCCCCAGCGAACGTCCGGTCCCGTTGCTGCCACTCAGATGCAGCCACTGGTCGACCAGATTCGCGTGGCGTCGCCCCACAGCGACCCGGGGGACCAGCGAGAGCAATGGTTGCTTGACGAGATCGCCGTCGAACTGCGGGACTGCTTCGCCCAGGTCCAGGATGGTTTCGGCCGCTTGCTGGCGGATCTGCTGTGCACCGAATCGGAGGTGCGGTTTGCCGATCTGGAACCGTTGCACGAATTTCCGAGGAGAGACGGGCCTCCAGGGACAGACTGGCCTCCCGGGACAGACTGGCCTCCCGGGACAGACTGGCCTCCAGCGACAGACGGGCCTCCAAGGAAAGACTGGGAACCGGAACACCGAATCCAACCCGATCCGCTGCTCGCCCTGGCCCTGGTTGAGTCGATGCTCGGCAGCGAAACAATCGACGGGATGGCCGCTGAGCGGCCGCTCAGCGAGATCGAAGCCGGTTTGCTGGGGCGGTTGAAAACCCAATTCGATTCGCTTTGGCAGCAGGCCGTTCCGGCACGCGCACGGGAGGTGGATGCCGGAGAGTCGGAGCCGGAATCTCGACGCAGCCCAGATCCGGCCGTCGGGGCTCGATTCGACATCCGAGTCGGCGGAGTCCGGGGGCGGTGGCGGGTGCTGGTCCGCCGTTCGGACTTACTGCGTCGGCTGGGGAATCGCCCTGTCGGCGATGCCTGCTCCAAGGCGGCCAGGCTGACCGCATTTTTTTCGGCGGGAACCCGATCGGCAAAACAGCTGAGAGAACTACGGCGCGGGGATTTGTTGTCGCTGTCGGCCCGAGCCGAGGAACCCGTGCTGATCGAAATCGACGGGCGGGTTTGCGGCAGCGGAAAGCTTGGCCAGCGCGGCAAGCGGCGGGCCCTGGAGGTCAAAACACTGTATTGACGGACGAGGTTCCCCCCGGGCAGGAAAAATCGCGTGAAAGTCGCATTTTGCCGGGACAGAAACCGCTTGATGTTCCCGCCAAACGCCGATATCCTCTTGCACTTCGAAAATACACGTTTCAGGTGAAGAAATGGCACATAAGAAAGGTCAGGGCTCCAGCCGCAACGGACGCGACTCCAACGCGCAGCGCCGAGGAGTCAAAAAGTTCGGTGGTGAGGCCGTGACGGCCGGCAACATTCTGATTCGCCAGTGCGGCACCAAATGGCGCCCCGGACGCGGCGTGGGCCAAGGCAGCGATTACACGCTGTTTGCTTTGGTCGACGGCAAGGTCGCATTCGACCAGAACGGCCGACGCATCAACGTGGTTTCCGCCTGAGGCGACCACCAGGCGGGCCGCCGGCCCGACCGATTGAAACAAGCAAACGCGGTCACGTCAGTGTGATCGCGTTTTTGTTTGCGCAGTGCCGGTGATCAAGAATTCGGTGATCAAGAATCCGGCGATCCTCATCTTGGGGCCATCCGCATCTCCCGCCGCTGGAGACGGCCGGACCGCTGGAGGATCAATCGTCGGCGGATGCGATGGCGAGGGCCAGAGCACCCTGCAGCCCTGCCCGTTCACCCAGCGGCGAACAGATCACGCGAATCCGCGCGGTCGGAAACATTCCCACCCGTTCGCTGATCACCCGTTTGACCGTCCGGTGCAGCCGGTCGCCGATCTCCGAAACGCCTCCTCCCAGGACAATCCGGTCCGGATGCAGCACGGTCACCACGTTGGCGGCGGCGATTCCCAGAAACTCGAACGCCCGTTCGATCGCTCCGTCGATGAGCGGATCCTCTGCCGCGGCCAGCGCCATTTCTTTGGCCGTGACGCGATCGGTGGCTCCGCCGGTCAAAGCGTGCAGCCGCGGCGCCAAGCCCATTCGCATCAGCCGCATGCCTTCTGCGGCGATGGCTGGTCCGCTGGATAGGGTTTCCAGGCATCCGCGGTTGCCGCAACCGCAACGTGGTCCGTCGGGAAGCATTGTCTGGTGCCCAAGTTCGCCCGCGGCGCCGAGCGGTCCCAGTCGCAGTTTTCCATCGATCACAATTCCACCACCGATGCCGGTGCCGATGGAGAAGAACGCGAACGAATCCCGTGGCGAATCTTTCCCGGAACCGAATCGAAGTTCTCCCAGCGTCGCGGTGCGCACGTCGTTCATCAATCGGACGGGACAATCCAACACTCGGCTTAAGTTCCTCGCGACCGGGATGTCTCGCCACTGTGTCGGCAGATTCGGCAGGAACCGGGTTTCGCCTTCTTGAACATCCACCAGACCGGGTACGCCCATTCCAAGTCCCGCTAACGAGTCCGCGCCGGCTTTCCGCAAGAGCTTCTGGACGTGTTGTTCGATCGAAGCGATCACGGCGTCCGGTCTACCATCGGACTGCGTGGAAAACGAATCCGATGCAATGATCTTTCCCGTCGAATCGCCCAACGCCAGCTTGGCCGACGTTCCGCCCAAGTCGATTCCGCAATAGATCCGTGTCATTGGTGATCGCCTTGATCCTTGGCAACGTCCACCCAAGTCCGCTTGCGGTGACTTGTCAGGATGGCTTCGCAGAGGAGGACTTCGTGGTGTCCGTCGGCAAAGGTGGGAAAGGGAGGATCGGTTGCGAAGCTTTGGTCAGCGATGCTGCCATAGAAGCATCGAAACAACTGCTTGAACGTGTCCGGAAAGCCTTCGTTGTGCCCGCCGGGGTAGTTGCACAGTGCGGCCGATTGGGGCTGCAGCAGAGCAGGATCACGGATCAAAGATTCGTTGGCACAATCGCGTTGACCGATGAACAACTCGTTGGGTGACTGGCTGTTCCACGCCAGGCATTGCTCGGTTCCACCGATTTCAAACCGCAGGCAGTTCTTGCGTCCCGCCGTCGTCTGAGACACCCACATGCACCCATTTGCGCCGCCGGAGAATTTCAGCATCACGCTGCCGCAATCCTCGGTGGTGACCTGCACGCTCTCACGTGGAATGTCCGACGAGCCGCTTCCGGAAAACGTTTCCACGTTGCCGATCGGTCGCTCCCGTTGCGGGTAAACAGTACGAAGATCCGCACAGACGGCGACGACCCGCTGTCCGGTAATGAACTGGATCAAGTCCAGCCAGTGCGTGCCGATGTCCGCCACGGCGCGCAATTCACCACCATCTTCGGCCAACACACGCCAATTGAAATCCGTTTTGCACAGCAACCAGTCTTGGACATAGGATCCCGAGACGTGCAGGAATTCGCCCACCGACCCGCCTGCGACCCGCGCCGCGGCCTCGTGGCACAGCGGGTAGAAGCGGATGTTGTAAGCGACCGCCGCGGCTCGCCCACTGGCAGCGGCAATTTCGACCAGCTCCGCGGATTGGCGGGAAGTCATCGCCAACGGTTTTTCACACACCACGTGTTTGCCCGACCGCAACACCGCGGCGGCTTGTTCAAAGTGCAAACGGTTGGGTGTTGCCAGATGGACCGCGTCAATCGTTGGGTCGTTCAGGACGGATTCCAGCGTCGGGTAGGTCGCCGGCAGTCCCAGTGCCTTCGAGGCTTCGGTCGACTTTTCCGGTGACGATCCGACAATACCCGCCACCGTCACACCCGCACGGCGAAGTGCTTCAACGTGGACCGGGCCGATGAAGCCGGTGCCCACCACGACCGTTCGAAATTCTTTCATGACATCCTGCGATTCAAAGGAGAGGTAGCTGGGGCGAAGCGGTGTCGAAAGTTACAGCCGTGCCGGATTGACGGGGACGTCAGGCACTTTGCCGCTGGCCTTTGCACGCAGCCGTTGTTGCAGCTGTTTGATCACGGCACGGGCGCGCGAATCAGGGTTGATCGCCAGGTTATCAAACTCCAAGGGGTCGGCTCGGTGGTCATACAGTTCGACGCCGTAGGCCCCCTCACTCCATTCGGTATAGCGATAGCGGGGCGTGCGAATGCTGCATCCCATCACCGGGTGCGGCAGCCGGTCATCGGCCGGACGTAGGATCTGGGTGACGGCTTGCTCATCCCATTCCGCGAGCGGATCGTCCAGCAACGGTCCCAGGTTGTTGCCGGCCAGCCCCGCCGGCGCTTGCAAGCCAGCTGCGGCGGCGACCGTCGGATAGATGTCGACAAACTCAACGATCCTTCGACACGGGGTGCCATTACCGTTGGCCCCGGGCACTCGGATGATCAGCGGCGCTTTAGCGGATTGTTCGAACAGGGTTCGCTTTTGCCAAACGCCATGGTGTTCGCCCAAGTGATAGCCGTGGTCGCTCCACAACACGACGATCGTGTTCTGTGCCAACTTCAATCGCTCCAAAGCGTCCAGCAGCCGTCCGACCTGCGCATCCACGAACGAAACGCACGCGTAGTAGGCCTGGGTTGCTTTACGAAGTTTGTCGTCGGGCAGGCCGTAATCGGGGACCGGGCAATTGTGTGCAAATGCGGCGGTGGGGATATCATCGCGGTCCCCCGGCGGCGCATACGGAAGCGAGACGGTTTCCAGCGGGTACAGGTCGAAGTACTTCCGCGGTGCGACGTACGGGGTATGGGGGCGGAAGAAACCGACGCCCAAAAAGAAGGGACGATCTCGCGTCCGTTCCATCACCTTGATCGCTTCGGTCGCGATCATGCCGTCGGTTTGCTCTTCATCGGCCCCGTCGGCCGCAAGCCAGGAGAGTGCGGCACTGATCTTTCGGTGCGGTTCCGCGTTGCTGATCAGCGGCTCATCCGTTTTGTCCCGCCCCTTGGGATTGATCGTTTGGTCCCAAGACGGAGGGTCATCGAAACCGTCGGTGCCGATCGATGCCGGAACGTTGTAGTGATAGATCTTCCCGATTCGAACCACTTCACTGCCGGCAGCTTGGAAAACTTGTGGCAACGTGATCACGTCGGGAAGTTGGTCGCGGAAATGGCGATCCAAGTCGTAGACCCCAAGCTCATCCGGGCGACGGCCGGTCATGACCGACGCGCGGGTCGGGTTGCACAACGGCAACTGGTTGTAAGCGTTCAAGAAGCAAACGCCGGAGGCGGCCAGGCGATCCAGATTTGGTGTTTTGGCAAACGGATCCCCGTAACACCCCAAGGTGGCGGCCAGGTCATCCACCGCGATGAACAGCACGTTGGGTTGCTCGGCCGTCGTCACGCGTGCCCCTGAAACAAAGAACAGCAACAGCAAACAGGACCACAGAAAAAACGATCGGGCAGAGCGTTGAAACAACATTCCGGTCAGGCTTGGGAGTGAAAAAGTTGAGAACCACCAGCAGCATTTTGATGCCGAACCTTCGGCCACCCACGGAACGTTCTGACTTGGTTCGGCGTCCATCGGAGACTGAATGACTTTTACAGGATAACGCGCTCGGGGGCACGCAGGCGTTTCGTCCCCCGCATGAAACATCGCAGTGTCCAGAAACTTTTCGACCAGCCGAAATTGAGATCCCCGGGACTCATCCTCGCCACACCGGCTGTTATGCTGTTGCCGTCCGTGTGCCACCGCGGGCAGCAACGTCAACAGAACGAACACCCGACGGAGTCAATTCGGTGCCCCAGGCCAGTATCAAT
The DNA here is from genome assembly GCF_008629675.1 of Roseiconus nitratireducens. Taxonomy (GTDB): domain Bacteria; phylum Planctomycetota; class Planctomycetia; order Pirellulales; family Pirellulaceae; genus Stieleria; species Stieleria nitratireducens. Next base: position 209,252 of record NZ_VWOX01000013.1, read on the forward strand.
CTATTGCGGACAGTGGCTGCCATGATCGGCTCGGTGTGCCTGCTGGGTTCAAGCGGCCTGCTCCATGCGCAAGGCCACTCGGCGGACGTGCATTGCGTCACGCAACGGGTGACGCTGCCGATTCTGTTGGGCGATCGATCGACACCGGTCCAAACCATTTCCGTCACCGTCTCATCAAAGGATTCGACCGAAACGCTGACCGATGAAAGCGACGCACAACGGTTGCCGCACCTTCGCGAACTGGACGTGTCGCTAGCGGGCACCGATCAAGCGACCGACTTGGAATCGATTTCAATTCATCGTCTTGCTTCCGACGGGTCACTGCAGTGGCCGCCACTGGCAAGCCTGCCCGCCGAGCCGATGCCCGAGCGGCTGTTGCGGTTGGACCTGAACGCGAAAACGGGTGCCTTGCGGTTGGGTGAGAATCGATTTGGCTTGGCCGTGCGATTGCGTCCGACGGCAAACTTGGATCATCGAATTTCGGTCGGCTGCGACCGTGTGCTTGTGTCCAACGGCCAACGGATTCACGTCGGCGACGATCCGGTTCCGCAACGGTTCGGCATCGCACTCCGGAGCGGTGGCCAGGACGACGTCGACACGTATCGAATTCCCGGGTTGGCGACCACGAATCAGGGCACGCTGATCGCAGTCTACGACGTGCGTCGAGCCAACAGCCGCGATCTGCCCGCCGACATCGACGTCGGCATGTCTCGCTCGCTCGATGGGGGACGCAATTGGGAACCGATGCAAATCATCATGGACATGGGCGATGATCCGGCGTGGAGCCACGACGGAATCGGAGACCCGGCCGTGTTGGTCGACCGCGAGCGGGGGACGATCTGGGTGGCGGGGCTGTGGAGTCACGGGCCCCGCGGTTGGCATGGATCGGGGCCCGGAATCGCCCCGGAACAAACAGGACAAATGATGCTTGTCCGCAGTGATGACGATGGGCAAACCTGGTCGGAACCGATCAATATCACTTCGCAAGTCAAGCGTCCCGAGTGGTGTCTGTTGCTGCAGGGCCCGGGCAAAGGAATCTCGATGAGCGACGGGACGCTGGTGTTCGCCGCCCAGTTTCAAGATGCCGAATCCAACGGACGTCTCCCCCATTCCACGATCGTGTATTCCCAGGATCACGGGAAGACCTGGCATTGTGGTCACGGAGCCTTTCCCGACACGACCGAGGCACAGATCGTCGAAACGCATCCGGGTGTGTTGATGCTCAATTGCCGGTACAACCGCAAACCGTTCCGCGTGGTGATGACCACCGATGACCTGGGGCGGACCTGGAAACGACATCCGACTTCCGAAACGACACTCTCCGAACCGGGAGCCTGCATGGCAAGTTTGATCAAACTGTCGTCGGTCGAGAACAGATTCGATAGCGGAGCAGAATGGCTGCTGTTTTCCAACCCTGACAGTCGTTCGGAACGGTCCAGGATGATGGTCAAGGCATCGCCCGATCTCGGTCAGCATTGGCCGCAATCAAACCGTGTCCTCCTGGACGAAGGCCGATCGTTTGGGTATTCCTGCATGACCCAGATCGATTCCGAGACACTTGGGGTTCTGTATGAAGGCAGCCGGGCCGACCTGATCTTTCAACGAATCCCACTCCATCAGATGCTTGCTCCATCCAAGGATCGCCCCTAGCCCTACGCCTCTCGCCATTCCCGCCTCTATCCCACCTGGCGTTTTGCCACTGGACAACATGCAAACATTCAAGCTTCGTGGCCTGATCGCAGCCACCTTCACTCCGTTGGATGACGACGGACGACTCCGGCTGGACGAAGTCCCGGCAATGGTTGATCACCTGCTCGAGCAGGGAGTCAGCGGGCTGTACGTGTGTGGCAGCACGGGGGAGGGGATGTCCCTGCGAAGCGATGAACGCGACGCGGTGACCGCGGCGTTTGTCAAAGCGTCCGGTGGTCGCGTTCCCGTCGTGGCGCAAGTTGGCCACAACAGTTTGTCAGAAGCAAGGGCCTTGGCCGCGCGTGCGCAGGAAATCGGTGTCGACGCGGTATCGGCCACCTGCCCCTCCTACTTCAAGGTCAACGACGTGGCGACGTTGATCGATTGCATGGCCGAGGTTGCTTCGGGGGCACCGGAGCTTCCTTTCTATTACTATCACATCCCTTCGTTGACCGGATCGACGTTGGACACGGTCGATTTCTTGCGGCGTGGATCCGAACGGATCGCCAATCTGCACGGATTGAAGTACACCGACACGCGATTGTTCGAATTCCAAGAGTGCCTGGAACTGGACGAGCGCCGATTCGACGTCGTCTGGGGTTGTGATGAGATGCTGTTGGGGGCCCTGGCGACGGGCGCCGTTGCGGCGATTGGAAGCACGTACAACGTTGCCGCCCCGCTGTATCGCGGCATCATCGACGCGTTCGATGCGGGCGACATGGGCCGGGCGCGCGGGCTGCAGCGTTTGTCCGTGCAGATGGTGCGCACCATGGGAAAGTATCCTTTTCACGCGGCGATGAAATCCGTGCTGGAGCGAAACGGGTTTTCAATGGGCGGATGTCGCCTTCCTTTGACCGAGATGGATTCCCGACAGACGCAACGCTTGGCGGAGGACTTGGAAGCGATCGGGTTTTTCCAATGGTCGTCTCAACCGGGTGGAGATCGCGGAGGACGGAGTCTTGAACGCACCGAGCCTTGAAGGGCCCAACTCGGCGGAACGACGAATGTCACAATTTGCTGTCGGTCCCCGGCCCGATTTGATCACGCTGACCCGAATGATCGCGGCGGCAATTTGTGTTTGCTGGACCACCACTGCGACGGCTCAATCGGATCAGGAAGAGTCGTTAGGTGGGATGCAGCTGCGGTGGAATCAGTTGCCCGAATTGCCGGATTCTCTGGGTGTCGCCGGCCCCTTCGTCGGTGTTCACCACGGAGCCTTGATGGTTGCGGGCGGTGCCAATTTCCCGACCCCGGTGTGGGAATCAACCAAGCAGTGGCACGACCGCATCCATGTGTTGATCCAAACCGATCAGGGACCGGTTTGGAAAGACGGCGGGCGACTGAAACACCCCATCGCCTATGGCGCGTCCGTCTCCACCGCGGATGGGGTGTTGTGCATCGGCGGCAACGACCAGGACACGACCTTCAGCGATGTGTTTCTGTTGCGTTGGGATTCCGCGACCGAAAAGGTGGAAATGATTCCCTATCCTTCGCTGCCGCAACCGTGTGTCTATTCCGCCGCGGCGATGCTGGGGTCGACCGTCTATTTGACCGGTGGTCAACGCGACGCCTCACTCGACACGGCGACCGCGGGCGTGTGGTCACTGGACCTGTCGATGAAAGACCGCCCGCAACAGTTTCGCTGGCGACGGCTGGAAGATTTTCCCGGCAAGCCGCGGGCGTTCCATTTGATGGTGCGGCAGCACAACGGATACCACGATTGTCTGTACGTGATCAGCGGCCGGCGCACCTCGGACGGCGACGGCAACAATGACGGCGACGGCAACAAGGTTGAATTTCTGAAGGATGTTTGGGAATACTCCCCCGTCGAAGCGAGTTGGCGTCAGCGGAGCGATGTCCCGCGGTGCGTGATGGCGGGGACTGGTATCGGAATCAAGCAGAGCCACATTCTGGTATTGGGCGGTGCCGATGGGTCTTTGTTCTTTCAAGCGGACGATCTACGGGACCAACACCCGGGGTTCCCGCGCCGTGCGCTGGCCTACCACACGATTACCGATACATGGGTCGATGCCGGGCCCATTCCGCAAAACCATGTCACCACGTCGGCGGTCGATTGGCACGGATCCATCGTGATCCCCAGCGGAGAAATTCGACCCCGCGTCCGCGCTCCCATCGTCTGGGAGGTGACACCGGACGTTCCGCCACGCGAATTCGGGACGCTGAATTATTTGGTTTTGTTCGGGTACCTGCTGGCGATGGTCGGAATCGGCGTTTACTTCACGCGGCGGAATAAAAACACCGACGACTACTTTCGCGGCGGCAAGCAAATTCCTTGGTGGGCTGCCGGCTGCAGCATCTTCGCCACCATGCTCAGCTCGCTGACGTTTACCGGCATTCCCTCGAAAGCGTTCGCGCAGGACTGGGTTTACGCCATCGGCAATTTCATGATCCCGGTGGTGGCTGTGATCGCCGTGTACGTTGCCATGCCCTTTTATCGAAGGATCGATGCGACCAGCGCCTATGAGTACCTGGAGAAACGATTCAGTCGTCCGGTTCGGCTTTTTGGAAGCGCCAGTTTCGTTTTCTTTCATGTGTTTCGCATGGCGGTGGTGATGTCGCTGACCGGATTGGCCCTCGCCGTGGCGACCCCGTTGACTCCCTCCCAGTCGGTGTTGTTGATGGGCGTCCTGAGCATTGTCTACTGCACGGCCGGCGGGATCGAAGCGGTGATCTGGACCGATACCATTCAAACCTTCGTTTTGATGGGCGGCGCGGTGCTCAGTCTGGTGTTATTGATCGCCGGAGCCGACGGAGGGTTGGATGGTTTCTTTGCCGCGGCCCGAAATGCCGACAAGTTCACGATCGCGAATCTCCACTGGGATGTGACCAACACGCAGATCGCGCTGTGGGTCATCATTGTGGGGGCAATTGCTCAAAATCTGTCGTCCTACACCGCGGACCAGGCGGTGGTGCAGCGCTACATGACGACCAAATCGGAACGTCTCGCGGCCCGGTCGATTTGGACCAATGCGGTCCTGACGATTCCCGCAACGCTGCTGTTCTTCGGGATCGGGACCGCGCTGTTCGTCTTTTATCGTTCGCACCCCGAGAAGTTGGATCCGACGATCACGACCGACCAGGTCTTTCCGCTTTTCATCTCGCGCGAGATGCCGGTCGGCATCGCGGGACTGATTGTGGCGGGCGTGTTCGCGGCGGCGCAGTCGACCGTCTCCACCAGTATGAATTCCACGGCGACCGCGATTGTGACGGACTTCATGCGTCCCTTTGATTGGTGTCGCACCGAAAACGGCTATTTCAAATCGGCTCGGGTGGCGACGTTCACGGTGGGCGTGCTGGGGACGCTGTTCGGGCTGGTCTTTGTTGATCCGGAAATCCGGTCCCTGTTCGATGCGTTCATCAAGGTCATCGGACTGTTCATGGGAGTGCTGGGAGGGCTGTTCATCCTGGGAGCCTTGACCCGCCGCGCCAACGCGCCGGGGGCATTGATCGGAGCAGTGGTGGGCGCCGCAGTGATGTTTTACTTGTGGTACTTCACGCCGGTGGTCGGGTATTTGTATACCGCAGCGGGGATCGCCAGCTGTTTTGTCGCCGGGTACCTATCCAGCCATCTGTTTCCCCAACCCGCCAATGATTTGAGCGGTTTGACGATCTATTCGCTTCGGCCGTCCGCGAAGTTTCGGGAGGGAAAACCCGATGAATGATGCGACCCAACGTCAGCTGGCAGATGCTTACCGTGACGCCCTGTTGGAAGACACGCTGCCGTTCTGGCTCCAGCATGGGGTGGATCACAAGTTTGGCGGAGTGATCACTTCGTTGGATGCGGCGGGAAACGTGATCGACACCGACAAAGGAGTTTGGCAACAGTGCCGATTCGCCTGGTTGCTCGGTGAACTGCACAACAACCTGAAAGCCGATGAAACCTGGTTGCGCGTGGCACAGCGGTGCATGGATTTCGTCGATCGGAATTGTTTTGATCCGCTGGATGGACGGCTATGGTTTCAAGTGACTCGCACGGGCGAACCGCTTCGCAAAAGACGCTACGCGTTTTCGGAGAGCTTTGCCGCGATCGCCTACGGTGAGTTGGCGCAGGCAACCGGAGACGATCTCGCGGCGCAGAAAGCCGAACGGCTTTTTCGCCGATTTCTGAACCATCACCTGTTTTCTCCCGAGGCGAAATCAAAGTTCACCGAAACCAGGCCGATGCGTTCGTTGGGGTTTCCGATGATTGGCATCGCGACCGCCCAGCAGTTGCGTGATTCCATCAACTATCCCGGTGCGGACGATTGCATCGACCGCTTGATTGACCTGATCCGGCGATTTCACATTCGGGAAGATCTGGAAGTCGTCTTGGAGAACGTTGGTGTCGACGGGCAGGTACTGGATCATTTTGATGGACGGTTACTCAATCCGGGGCACGCGATCGAGTGTTCCTGGTTTCTGATGCAGGAGGGGCAACATCGCGGTGACCGCGATCTGCAGCAGTTGGGCTGCAGAATGCTCGATTGGATGTGGCAACGCGGCTGGGACGACGACCACGGGGGCTTGTTCTCGTTCGTTGATTTGAGCGGAAAGCCGGTCAGCGAGTATTGGCACGACATGAAATTCTGGTGGCCGCATTGCGAAGCCGTGATCGCGACCTTGATGGCGTACCAATTGACCGGCGACGCAAGGTACGCCCGCTGGTATCGACAGGTGCATGATTGGGCACACGATCATTTCGCCGACCCCGAGCGGGGAGAGTGGTTCGGGTACTTGCACCACGACGGAACCGTCAGCAGCCAGCTGAAAGGCAATCTTTGGAAAGGCCCCTTCCATCTTCCGCGGATGCAGCTGATCTGTTCCCAGTTGCTGGGCGATCGCCGGTAGGCCTTTGAAAGCCCCGACGATTATTTGATTTGCCACAACTGAAGTGAAGGAGGTTCGGCCGACCAGAAAGTGGAGCGGTGCTTGCCATCTGAGAGCTGGCGGGCAGGGGTGCGGATTTCCCTGATGCTGGGGGAATGGCGGTATATTGGAGGTCCGTCCCCGATCGTCCGCACAGATTCATCCCCGGAGTCCCTGCCATGATCAAGATTGGCTACTCAGCTTTGTTCGCGATGTTGATGGCCGTTGCCGTCTGTTCGGCGGATCAGCCACCTGGATTTCAAACATTGGAAATCGGGGATGCAGCGCCCGATTTCACGCTTCCTGGAATCGACGGGCGTGACTGGAGTTTGGACGACTTTTCCGATGGAAAGATTCTGGTTGTCTACTTCACTTCCAATCACTGCCCCGTGTGTCACGCCCACGATCCGCGATTCATGAAGCTGGTGCGTGAAGTCGAAGGGCGCGGCGTGGCCGTCGTCGCGATCAATCCGAATTCTGGCGACGGGTTGCGACCCGATGAACTGGGGTACTCAAAATACGATGACAGCTTCGAAGACATGAAGCCCTATGCCGAGGAGCATGGTTTCACTTTCCCCTATCTGTACGATGGGGAAACGCAGGTAACTGCAAAACGTTACGGTTGTTTGGCGACTCCCCACGTTTTCGTTTTCGACCAGCAAAGAAAACTTCGCTACAAGGGCCGGTTGGACAACTCGCGTTATCCGGATCCGGCCACCGTCGAATCCCGTGAAGCACGCGACGCCGTGTTGGCGCTGCTGGAGGGACAGCCAGTCCCCGTCGCGGTGACCAAGCCGTTCGGCTGTTCGACGAAGTGGCGTGAAAAGATCGCCAGCGTCGAAGAGGATCAGCAGCGATGGGAAACGGCCGACGTTTCTTTAGCCCAGATCGACGCGGACGGTTTGAGCAAACTGGTCAAGAATCCCACGGACAAGTACCGGTTGTTCAACGTCTGGTCGACCACCTGCCAGCCTTGTATCGAAGAGTTTCCCGGTCTGATGCAGATTTCACGACGCATGGGCCTGCGGAATTTTGAATTGATCACGATCAGCACCGATCTTCCTAAGAATCAAGATCGCGTGCGTGCGTTTCTCAGCGCCCAGCGAGCCGTCTTGCCTCCGCGTTTAAAACCGTCCCTGGAAGCCGAAGGCCGTGAGGGGAACAACTACCTGTTCACCGATCCGGATATCGACGCGTTGATTGCGGCGTTGGATCCGGAATGGGAAGGTCCGGAGCCGCACACGGTCCTGGTGGCACCCGGCGGCGACATCGTGTTTCGGCACACCGGCAAGATGGAAGCGTCTGAGCTGCTGGATACCCTGCTGAAGATCATGAGCAACACGTACCTGCCGTGAGGCTTGGGACGTGCCGCCGGAAGTTCAGTCAGCAGGCAAATAGCGTGGGGAAGGAAGCTAGAGCGACGAATCTGAAAGTCGGCGAACCGGTTTGCACTCTTCGGTCGGTGCTAGGCTTTGTCTGAAAAGGCGTCAAACCCAGTTGCTGCCGTTGCGTTTGCGGCGCAAACCCACGCTCTGGCGAGCGTAGCCACTTGTTTTCAGACAAAGCCTAGCTGGACAGCGCCACTTTCAATCAAAAACACCGTGATTTGCAGTGCAATGAGCGGCAAGGCGCTAGCCGCCGGTCGAGGCGAGAAAACCCGCGGCTAGC
>NZ_VWOX01000014.1 GCF_008629675.1 Roseiconus nitratireducens
CCGGGGCCCGCAAGCCCCTGGCAAGGGAGCAAAGGGATTTGGGGGGCAATGCCGCAGCCGGATCACCGTGGCGGTGCCGGACCTTCGCGGGGCGCGAGCCCTTGCTCGGACTCCGCCAAGCCGGCATCGTGTGGCCCCCGCCGTTCACCTCGGCCGCGAGTTCCGTCTGATAAGATTTCTCGGAGCCAATGTGGCCAGCTTCCTTTTTGACCCCGCATCATGGAGCCCACAATGTCACGACGATTTTGGTCATTGCTGCTGTTGGTCGGCACTGTTTGTGCCGTGGCACCGACGGCCGCCGCGCAACCATCTGCTTCGACCCGTCCGAACGTGCTGTTCATTGCGATCGACGATTTGAATCATTGGATCGGCCATCTCAACCGCAATCCCCAGACGATTACCCCCAACGTCGATCGGCTGGCATCGCGGGGAGTCAGTTTTTCCCATGCCTACTGCGCGGCGCCGGCCTGCAACCCGTCTCGCGCGGCGTTGATGAGCGGAATGAGGCCGTCGACCACCGGCGTCTATCACAACCCTGACGACTACCGTCCCCACATCCGTCCGGATCAAACCTTGAATTCGTACTTTCGCGATCAGGGGTACCTGGCATTGGGGGCAGGCAAAATCTATCACGGCGGCGGCGGCCGATTGGAAGAATGGAACGATTACCAGAAGCGTGCCAAGACGTCGCCAGAAAAGCCGCTGGTGAAGAAGAACTTCAACGGCATCCGCTGGGCACAGCTCGGCGGCGAGGATGATTCGATCCGAGACTATCACACCGTTTCTTATTGCATCGAACAGCTGAAGGCCGAACACGATCAACCCCTCTTTTTGGCCTGCGGAATCTTCCGTCCCCACATGCCCTGGGCGGTTCCCAAAAAGTATTACGACATGCACCCGCTAAAAGACATCCAATTGCCGCCTCATATCAAAGGTGACTTGGAAGACATCCCGTCGGCCGGCGTGCGCACCGCGAAGCCCGATGGGGATCACGCCGCAATCACCAAGAACGGCGTGTGGAAAGAAGCCGTACAAGCCTACCTGGCTTCCATCACGTACGCGGATGCTCAACTGGGGCGACTCTTGGACGCCTTCGACCAATCCGCCATCGCCGACAACACGGTGATCGTCCTGTGGGGAGATCACGGCTGGCACCTGGGCGAGAAACAGCACTGGCGAAAATTTGCGTTGTGGGAGGAAGCGACGCGGGCCCCATTGATTTGGGTCGCGCCCGGTGTCACCCCCGAGGGGGCCATCTGCGAACGAACCGTCGATTTCACGAGTGTTTATCCGACGCTTTGCGAACTGGCCGGACTGGAGATCCCCGAGCACTGTGACGGTGTCAGCATCAAGAAGTTGCTTCGTGACCCGAAGGCCACTTGGGACCGGCCTGCCCTGACGACCCACGGTTACCAACGGCACGCGGTGCGTTCGGAGCAGTACCGATACATTCGCTATGACGACGGCAGCGAAGAGCTTTATGACGAGCAGCGCGACCCGTATGAGTGGAAGAATCTTGCGACCAATCCGGATTACAAAGACGTCATCAAAGAGCTTGCCAAGTGGATGCCCGAAACGGAGACGCCGCCCCATCCTGAAAACAAACGTTAGTGAATACCGGCAAGGATCTTTCACGCAGCGGGCGCTGCGCGATTTGGCTTTCACGGGCGTGCTTCTCGATCCTTGATTTGTGGGATCGGCTTTGCGGCAGGCCGTCGGTGCGATCGATCAGCACCGCCGAGCTTGTTGCTCGAATGCAACACGCGAACGAGGATGCCAACGCCAATGGGGTGTCCGTTTCGAACGATCGCGGCGGCACCGCACCGGTGGTTCTGGTGGACGTCCGAACGGAAGCCGAATGGTCCGTTTCAAAGATCCCCGGATCCATTACCGAACCGGAATACTGCGCGAGGAAGGACGACTTTCGTCATCGGGTTGTCGTCCCCTATTGCACGATCGGTGGACGCAGTCATCTGTACACGCGACGATTGATCGCGCAGGGCATCGATGCCCGCAACTATACGGAAAGCGTGGTTGGCTGGTGCCAGGCCGGCGAGCCCTTGGTCGACGCGACGGGACAGCCGACCAAACGCGTTCACGTTTACCACCGTGTCTTTACCGTGCCGGGTGATTACGTGTCCGTCAGTTAACGCGCGGTGCGCGATCGGAGCGACACTCCGAGCCTGTTGACTCAATGGGCCCTGTTGGACTCAGTGGGCCAAGAGTGGTTCGGGTCCCGTTCTTCGGTCGCGGCGCGTTGCAAGCGACTGCACCGTTGAGTATTCGCAATGATCACGCGCGTCAAAACAGCCCGTTGCCTTGATCGACTTTGCAATTCATAATTACGCTTTGGTTCACTCCATCAACGAAGGTTAATTCATGAAACGTTTCCTGTGCATCTTTTCCCTTGCCGTCGCTGTTGTTCCGTTGGCCGGTTGCGGTAGCAGTGGCCCGACCAACACCGTGGAAAACGCGAGTGTGGAAGATATCCAAAGTTACGAACAGATGATCGCTGAAGAAGAAGCGGCAGCCAACGCGGCAATGGAAGGCCAGCAGTAAGTTCGGTTCCCAGCGATCGCGTGCACACGCGCATCAGGCATGCGCGATGTGTCGCGACGCGATCACAAATCAACGCCGTGCTTCACCAGCGTCGGCGACCTGGATCAAAAAAAGAACGCCCCGCAATCAGATGACTGCGGGGCGTTTTTCGTGACGTCGATCGAAAGCCGAAGTGCTTTCGAAATAACGGAGGCTACTGATTCAGCTGTTCTTGAATCGTTTCTTTCGAAGCGCGTGTTCCCAAGGCACCCCACAGACCGTAGGGGCTTTGCATCCCGGGTGCTTGAACGCCCGTGCCTTGCCGATAGACCATCCCGGCGCGAGCATTGCCGGCTTCGATCGAATCGGTCAGGAAGATGACAGCACCGTCGCCCATCAGCACGTGCACCCCACCTTGGTGGCGACTGGACGGCGGGTGAATCCCCGTTTGTCCGGGGTTGTTGCCGCCGCAGATTTCACTGTTGGGAGGCAGAATCGTGTGGCAGGTTGAGAACACACACCAAAAGTCTGCCCAGCGGAAGCCGCGACCGTTGGTGGAGCCCGGCAGGGTCACGCCCGTCGGGGCCCAGAACTGCGGGCGTGCCGGGTCAATTTGCCCTTGGTCCTCGCACCACTTCGGGTTGTCGCGAACGTTCGCCGGCGGGTTCTCGCTGGAGTTGTTCGTCTGAATCGTTCGGTTGTCTCGGTCACCCAAGTCGGTGGCGAACTCGCCCATCGCGATTGTGTTGGACAGACCGTCCAATACGTCACGGAACTTGGAACGTCCGTGGACGACAAAGAATCCACGTTCGGCGACACGCGAATCTTCAGCCCAACCGGAGTTCGGCGGATCGTTGACGCGCTGCGTTCCGCGGATCGACCACCACATCGAATCCCCCAAGCACACACCGTAGTTGGTCCGGCCCAACGCGGGCAGGCCGACGCCGGGGTCGCTGGGGCATCGCATGGTTGGCAACTCCGTGACCCACGGCAGGTAGCGAGCTTGCGTGGGGGTCGGGCCCATGGCGGGCCACGGCGGGGTGCGGGGCGTTGCCGGATCGACCGCGTCGTAAACGCTCGGGTTGGCGATCTGTTCCCAAAGGCCCTGCTGTTCCAAGAACGGAGTCATTCCAACAAGAGCGCTCAAACGCCACACGTTGGAGTCGTCGCGCGCCGTCCACCAGTTGTTCGGTCCGGTGCCGGTTGTGCCGCCGCCGTGCATCGGAAGTTCTTTGTAGGCGCTGTGATAGTTGTGCAGGGCCAAACCAAGCTGCTTGAAATTATTGCTGCAACTCATCCGGCGCGCGGCTTCGCGCGCAGCCTGGACTGCCGGCAATAGCAGCCCCACAAGAATGCCAATGATGGCGATCACGACCAGCAGTTCCACCAAGGTGAAACCCTGCCGCGCAGATCTTTCTCTCATTCCCAATTTCCTCTCGAAATCTCTTTTAAACGACAACCGGAGTGATGTGGTTGGATGTCCCGCTGGGGCACTGGTGGAACGCGTCAAGCGGAGCACGCGTGTTTCGCATTAGCCGCGGAATGATTCGAACGATGCCGGCACATACATTCGCCAGAGATGGCGACCGACAAATTGACTCGCAACCTCGATCGATTAAAGCTTTCCGGTAGACAAAACGGATCGCGCAAAGTCGGGAAGAACTCAAGAATCTCAGAAATATTTTTCGGCGGGGCTGTTCCGCTTGGCCAAGGAGGGGGGCTGTGGGGCGCAGGCTGCGGTCAGCGAATAAAGGCTCGCGGGCAAGCGGCGAAGCCGCAAACACAAGCAGTGGCATTGGAGAACCGGATTGTTGCCGACGCACGGTGTTGCTAACCCTCCGGACTGCCAACCCTTCCGGTTACAAACCCTCTCGAAGAACCTCTGTTTCGGTGTGAACCAACAAAAAAGCCCCGCCTCGGTTATCCGAAGCGGGGCACAAGGGGTTTCTCAGGCACGCGGCCGAGCGACTACTGATTCAATTGCTCCTGAATCGTCTCACGCGATGCCCGGGTGCCGAGAGCGCCCCACAGCCCGTAGGGGCTGACGGAGCCCGGCGATTGCCCGTCGGTGCCCTGTCGATAGACCATGCCGGCATTCGAATTGCCTGCTTCGATCGAATCGGTCAGGAACACAACCGCGCCGTCGCCCATCAGCACGTGGGCTCCGCCCTGGTGTCGACTGGATGGCGGATGGATCCCGGTTTGTCCCGGGTTGTTGCCGCCACAGATCTCGCTGTTGGGCGGCAAGATCGTGTGGCAGGTTGAAAACACGCACCAGAAGTCCGCCCACCGATAGCCACGTCCATTGGTCGCCCCTGGCAGGGTGACGCCTTGGGCCCAAAACCGGGGCCGCTCCGGATCAATCTGGCCTTGATTGAAGCACCACTTGGGGTTGTCGCGGATGCTGGCCGGCGGGTTCTGGCTGCCGTTGTTGGTCTGGATCGTGCGGGTGTCGCGATCGCCCAGGTCCGTCGCGAATTCGCCCATCGCGACGGTGTTGGATAGCCCGTCCAGGACGTCGCGAAATTTCGATTCGCCATGAACGACAAAGAATCCCCGCTCGGCGGCGCGAGAGTCCTGCCGCCAGCCAGAGTTCGGCGGGTCGTTGACACGTTGCGTTCCGCGGATCGACCACCACATCGAATCGCCCAGACAAACGCCGTAGTTGGTTCGTCCGAGTGCGGGCAATCCCACACCAGGGTCACTCGGACACCGCAGCGTCGGCAGCTCGGTCACCCAGGGCAGGTATCGGGCCTGCGTGGGAGTCGGGCCCATGGGGGGCCAGGGGGGGGTTCTTGGAATGTCGGGGTCGACGGCGTCAAACGTGCTGGGGTTGGAGATTTGCTCCCACAAACCCTGTTGCTCCAGGAAAGGCGTCATTCCGACCAAGGCGCTCAGCCGCCATACGTTTGAATCGTCGCGGCTGGTCCACCAGTTGTTCGGACCGGTTCCGGTCGTGCCGCCGCCGTGCATCGGCAGCTGCTTGTAGGCGCTGTGATAATTGTGCAACGCCAGCCCGAGCTGTTTGAAATTGTTGCTACAGCTCATGCGGCGGGCCGCTTCGCGAGCCGCCTGGACTGCCGGAAGCAGCAGCCCCACAAGAATGCCAATGATGGCGATGACGACCAGCAGCTCCACCAGCGTGAAGCCCCGACGTCGCAGATTGCTTCGCATACTGCAATCTCCTTACAATTGATAGAATGAGTTAACGGGAATGGGACCACCCTAGGTTCCTCGATTTTCCCAATCCATCAACCCACCTGCGGGGCCTGGATCGGCCCCCTCTTGTTGGCAGGGCATTGAAAGCTGCAGCGTTCTTCTGGTTGGTCCCCGCTTTGACTTCAGCGATTGAGGGAGATCCGGCAAGGGATCGTTGCCCACCGTAGCGAATCGCGGCAGCAGGGTGTGAAGAAGCCAATCGCTTTGAGCTGAAACGAAAATCGGAGACAAAGCGTAGGCGGAAACGAAGAAAGCCCGACGTTCCAATCGGAACGCCGGGCTTCAATGAACTCTTTGTGGAGTGACCCCTACGGGACTCGAACCCGTGTTACCGCCGTGAAAGGGCGATGTCCTAGACCGCTAGACGAAGGGGCCGGGCGCGACACTCTGGCAGAACCAGCCGTCGCTGGGCGGAGTTGTACCGAAGACCGCGATTGACCGTCAAGGGTTCAGGACGGAGTCAGCGTCAAATCGCCACGCATTTTTGCGATGCAGCAAATCGAACCAACCACCCCGTCAATCGATGTCCCGCGAATCAAACACCACGAGTCATGCTGCCGGGAGCAGCGGCGCGGCGAGCACGGTTGAACGGAATTCCCCAGACCGTCAGAGTTGCGGCGGAACGAGCCTGGCCGCGACGGCTTATCAGGCATCGACCGGAGCGTCGCCAGACTCCAGGCTTTTCTTGATCGCCTCATAGACTTCGCGGCGGTGCACCGGCACTTCGCGTGGGGCTTCAACACCCAGACGCACCTTATCACCACGGATCTCAACGACGACAATCTTGATGTCGTTGTTGATGACGATACTCTCGTTCTTCTTTCTCGATAAAACCAACATTGTTTCAGTCCTTTCGTTGACCGGCCTGATTTCATGGATTGGATGCCTACGAGGCGAACCAGCGTCCGACTGGGAGGGTCATTCGGCAAGATCGCTGTAGGCCGGTTCAATGCGGAGGCCCAGCATGGGAGATACGGGCTTCCACTCCTACTGTCCAACTCTAGAACAAAAATAGTGCCGGTCAAGGAATTCTGGCTTGACAAACACCGGATTTTGACCATTCCGGGCCCCCACTGGAACACCTAATCCGCAAATCTCCACTTTCGGGGGGGCTGCCGCCGCGTGCGGTCCGTGTGGCGGAGATTGCCCGGATTCGCTCCCGCGGCCCCTCATGGCCACGTCGCTGGGCAAGAGACTGGGGCCACGCAGGGAAGGAAATTCGAGTTTCGCCGGACCCGATTCCGACCGGCTGGGCGTGTCGCGACTCAACGCTGACCGCGATCCAAGACGCTCACAACGCGATCCGGATTGGCCTCCGGGACTCCTGAGCGGGTGTCGGCAGAGCGTTGATTCATGTCGGACGCCCGTCAACAAAAAAACGCGACGCAGCCGGTTGGCTGCGTCGCGTCATGAGATTCGTCGGGGGCGGTCGTAGGCACCGCCCTCGTGATTCGGACCGCTAGCGGTTCGGATCGAAACCGGTCTGAGCGAACTCCTCTTCCTCCTGGATGATGATTCGCGGTGTGACCATCAACATCAAGCTGGAGGCGTCGCGTCCGACCGCCACGTTGCGGAACAGTCGGCTGACGTACGGAATCTTGCTGAGCATCGGGACGCCGCGTTCGGCTCGCCCTTCGCTAAGTCGCTTGATGCCGCCCAGCAGGATCGTCCCGCCGTCTGGAACACTGACGGTGGTGCTGACCTGTGTGAAGGCGAACGTCGGCAATTGCACCGTCGAACCGGAGATGATTTCCTCTTCTTCGTCGGTATCGACCGCGTCGTCACCATTGACCACTCCGTCACCGTTGGTGTCTTCCTGGTCTTGGCTGCTGCGGCGTGACCGTCGCGAGCCTTCGAAGGTGAACGTGTCGACGTCTCCGATTTGGCTGAAGAACGGAACCAGCGTCAGCCGGACAAAGCGTTTGTCATCGCTGACGATGCCTTGGACGTTCAGCTGTGTGCCTTCGTTGAGCACGACGATGACCGGCTGTTGGGCGACGGCAAAGTCACCGACCACCGGGGTGATGCTGGTCACGAACGGTTGCTGCGATTGATCGGAGATCGTTGCGATCTGGCCGTCAAACAGCGTGACCTTGGGAGCCTGCATGACGTTCGTCCGCTCGTCGCCTTGGGCGGCTTGCAAGAAGAAGAACGCTTCGATGTCGCTCAGGATGGCAAAGCCGATCGATGACAGGGCCCCAGGGTCGGGAGCACCGAAGGCCGGTGTCACGCCGAAGGAGCCATTGTTGAACTGGATGTCCAGGTCCGCGGTCGGAATCTGCGAAATCCCATCCCAGCCGATGGTCACGGTCGGACCGGCGTCATCGGAAGGCAGCTCTTGGACGTTGTCATCGAACTGCACGTTGAAATCGACACCGATTTGTTCAAAGAACGTATCGGAGAGCGTGATGAATCGAACTTCGATCGTGATCTGCAGGTTCTGCAGCGAACGAAGCGATTCGATCAGGTCGACGATCTGGTCGTGCACGTCGCTGGTCGTGCTGATGATCAAGCTCAGGTTTTGGGGATACGGAGCCATGGTGCTGTTGCCGCCCAAGGCTTCCCAGGTGTCCGGCGCGACCGTGGTCTCGATCAGATTCATCAGGGAGCTAAAGTCGGCAAACGAACTGCCGCCGGACATCCCTCCGGTCGGGCTCTGCGGCCCGAAGCCGCCTTGAGCTCCCATCGGCGAGTACTGACCCAGCACGTTCGGAGACATCTTGCTGGGCTGCAGCGCGTTGGCTTGCCGCGTCGCAAGGTCGGTCATCGAGACCGGCGTCATTTGCACGTTCACCTGCGGGTTGGTCATCTGGTAGGCCGCACGAAGTGCCCCGGCCAGACCGTCCTCGTAGCTGGACGTGAAGTTGGGGATCGGGGTGACCAAGTCCGCAACCTTGTACACGCGAGTTTCCACGTTCAGACGCTTGGCTTCGGCGCTGGTGATGTTCAACACGTCGTACTTGATCTCGTAGCCCAGATCCAGCGGCTCGAGAATCAAGTTCAGGGCGCTCTTGAGTTCAATCGCACCCGGCAGGTTCAACGTGACCGGCGTATCGCGGGTGACCCGGACGGCCTCCATGGCTCGTTCGTTCAGCACGATCGGCATGTTGGTCACGTTGGCCAAATCCTCGATCACTTCGCCCAGCGGCCGATTGCGGTACTGGACGTTGACCGGCGTGGTCAGCTGTTGCTTGATCTTCTGTTCCTGAACGCTTCCGAACAGGGACCGAGAATCTTGCGAACGTCGCATGGACAATTCGTGCCACGTTTTGGGATCGGGCATGGCCAGCGGTTGGTTCAGGTCCATGCCGTCAAAGCTGGACGCGGACTTTTCCACTTCCATCAAGCCCATCGCGAACACTTCTTCCTTGCCGGCTTGAATCTCCTTGAGCATCAAGTCGCGCGTTCCGAAGCGGCTGACGTGGAACATGTTCGTGGCGATCGTCGAACCCGGTTTGAGTTCGGCGACCTGCTTGGCGACCACTTCGGCCTCGGAGAACCGACGCTCTTCGATCAGGTCATTGAAGGTGTCGACCAGCGTCGAGATCTCTTCGTCGATTCTCGCATCGCGGGCGGAAACGGTTGCCAGTTCGGTGCGAACGGCATCGTTTTGCAGCTCAAGTTCGATCTCCGCGCGGTTGGCTTCGACGAATTGTTTCTGCTTTTCCAATTCCCGATCAACCATTCGGGCCAGCGTTCGCTGACTGGTTTCGTCGATCGTCGCTCCGTCGACGCGGCGACGCAAGCGGTTCAGGCTGTCCAAGGCGTCCAGCGGTTTCTCTTCCCGCATTTCGGCTGCCTTGGCCAATTCCGAAGTGATCTCGCGATACAGCCGTCGGGTCTTCTCTTTGGTCTCCGCATCGACCTTGTCGATCGGCGACATTTCGGTGTCTTCGCCGGGGGTCGGCAAGCGAGCCGGTTGAAGCAAGGTCAGCTTGTCTTTCAATTGGCTGCGTGTCGCCAGGTCCAATTCCGACTCATACTTCCAGGCTTCCAGGAACAACTTGCGCGCTTGCTCTTTGTCGCCGGCTTGCAACGCCTGCAATCCGGATTCGTACAAGTCGGTGGCGTTGCCGGCGGCAGCACTTTGCGGTGCGTTGTTCGCCGGGCCTTGGATCGGGGCACCCAAGGCTTGCACTTGAGCAACGGACCCTTCGGCGTTCGGACCGGCGTTGAACAACATCTGTTTGATGAATTCGGCTTCGTTGCCGTCTAATTCCTGTTGGCCGCCCGCTTGGACGATTCCGGAGTCCAGAGTGCCGGCGCGTCGTGCGGCGGACTCGGCATCCAGAACGAAGTCCCACACGCGAGGTTCGCCGGCGGCGTAGGCCGATTCGGGAACGCCCAACGCTTGGGCCTGGCGAGCCAGACGCAATGCGGTGGCGGTGTCACCTCGGTCCAAAGTTGCCCGGCCCACGGCGACCAGCCGCAAGGCTTCGCGCTTGCGGGCGGACATGTCGGCCGATCCGGCGGTTGCCACGGCTTCGTTTCCGGGCAACGCCTGAGCGTCGATCGGATTGGGCAGGGGCGTTCCACCGGCGGGCAAGTCCAGCAGTTCGGAATCGATGCCGGCGACTTGCAGGTCGACCCGCAGTCGGGCCACTTGCGAAGCCAGCGACGGGTGTCGTCCGGCCGCGGCTGCCGCGGTGCGGAACGATTGAACCGCCGACTCGAATTGACGATTCGAGATCGCGGTTTGCGTTTGCCGGACCAATTGCTCGGCCTGGGCCAAGGTCATCGGAGTCGCGGCGGCACCGGCCGTGGGGCCGGCGTACGAAGGAGCGGCAACCGATGCCGCGCCCGATTTGTCATTGGATGGCGGGTTGGACCCCGGCATCGAAAGCTGTGCGGAGACGCTGGACGCCCCCACAGCCCACGCCATAACGGCGATGCCCCACGGATTGGGGCCGAATAGTTTTTCGCGGCGTTTCAACGCGACACTCCTTCTTCGCGGTGAGACTTCAATCGGAACGTTTGTTTCGTTTTCGCCTACGTTCACGAAAACCGATCCGTTGGTTTAGCCCCACGGCACGTTTGTCCAACGAGTTGGACCGACGTCCGCAATTCCCACCCCACGTCCAAACGGTTCAGGCGCGATCGGGGGCCGACTTCCGTCTACCGATAGGGGCAGACATGCCGGGAGCTAAGGGACACGGAAGCGGGGATACGAGGTTTGCGAGCCGGCTGTCAAGCTCGGCAGAGGCCGCTTTCCCGCTTTTTTTCGAAATGAAACCCGTGTCGGTCGGGAACGCCAGCGACTTGAGGAAGAGTTGAAGAAAACCGGCGCGATTCATGTCAATCTGGGGTGTCCAGATAAGGATCCTGGCCGATCTCGCGTTGCATCTTCTTGCGTTCTTTTTCGTGGTGCAACAGGACCATCCGGTCGCGGAAATGCTTCTTTTCCACTTTGCGTTGGGCGCGACGGAACAGCTTCGCGTAGGAATCGACGGCGGTCGTCAGCGATTCGCCCCGCGTCTTCAAACGCTCGGCCTTGTCCGGCCCCAAGCCGCCGCGGAGGATGTCATCGTCCAGGGACAGGTATTGCCGGTAGGAACCCGGGTCGCCCTGCCGTCCACAGCGCCCGATCAACTGGCGGTCGATGCGGGCCGCGTCGTGAAGTTCCGTGCAAATCACGTGCATCCCGCCCAGGTCAACGATTTCGTCCGTCAACTTGATGTCCGTCCCGCGGCCGGCCATATTGGTGGCCACCGTGACCCGGTCACGCTGTCCCGCGTCGGCGACGATGTCGGCTTCCTTTTCGACGTTGTTTGCGTTGAGCACCTGGTGCGAGATTTCCAACTCGGTCAGCATCCGCGACAGGATTTCACTCTTGTCGATCGACCGCGTGCCGATCAGCACCGGTCGGCCGCTGGCATGAATCTGTTTGACCTCGTCAACGATCGCCTGGAATTTGGCCATCATCGAGCCGAACACGCGGTCGGGAAGCCGTTTTCGCTGGGGCGGCCGGTTGGTCGGAACGCGCAGCACCGGGGTGCGGTAGATCCGTTTGAGCTCTCCGGCACTGGTGGCCGCGGTTCCCGTCATCCCGGCCAGGAAGTTGTACCGCAGGAACAGGTCTTGGACCGTGATCCGCGCCGCTTGGCCGGTCGGCACACTGATTTCGATTTGTTCTTTCGCTTCGATCGCCTGGTGGATCCCGTCGCGCCATTTGCGTCCTTCGGCCAGCCGTCCGGTGAACTCGTCGACAATCACGATTTCGTCGGTCCCCTGATCTCCGGGACGAACCACGTATTGGCGATCCAGCAGGAATTCCCTCGCCACTTTGATGGCCCGTTCGGTGTACTCGTACAAATCCACCAGGCCCATCGTCCGCACCAGGTCGCTTTTGGGCAGGGAACGTACTTTTTGTCGTCCGCGAGCGGTTAATTCGTACTGCTTCGTTTCGTCATCGATCGTGTAGTGATCTTCCAATTCGTACTCTTCGGCATGCTCGGCGGCCCAGCGGTAGGTTTCGACGATCTGGTCTCGCACCGTGTCCTCAATGCTGCCGATGATCAGCGGCGTTCTGGCTTCGTCGATCAGGATGCTGTCCGCTTCGTCGACCAGGCAAAAGTGCATCCCCCGCATCACCGGTTTGTCGCCCGATTGCGAAAAGCCGGCTCCACCGTCGCCCAGCATTTCGGTCTGAATGCGATTCTGGGCGCGGAGCAGCAAACGGTCCCGCAAGAAATCGAACCCGAACTCTTTCGCGGTGCCGTACGTGACCGCCGATCCGTAGGCCTTGCGACGCGACCCTTGGTCGTCCGGGGTCTGAATGATGCCGACCGAAACGCCCAGCTTGTTGTAGATCGGCTGCATCCATTCGGCGTCCCGCTTGGCCAGGTAGTCGTTGACCGTTGCCAGGTGGGCACCCTTTCCGACCAACGAATGCAGGTACAGCGGCAGCGTCGCCGTCAGCGTTTTGCCCTCGCCGGTCTGCATCTCGGCGATGTGGCCTTCAAACAGCGAAATGCCACCGATCATTTGCACGTCGTAATGCCGCATCCCCAGCGTGCGGCGTCCCGCCTCCCGCACCAGCGCGTAGCCTTCGGGCAGCAATTTGGCCAGCTTTTCGCCGGCCATCGCGCGGTACCGCAGTGCCAGCGACCGCTTCCGCAGGGCTTCATCCGACTCGGACTGGAATTGCGGTTCGAAGGCGTTGATCTCGCCCAGCATCCGCTTCCAACGCAACATTTTGGGATGGAAGCCGCGCCGGGAGAAGGCGGACATCGACTTTGTCCCGAGGGTCTGGAACCGTTCCGGCGCAATGGTCGGCGCCGCTGCCGGTGGGCCCGCGTCGCCGGGCCCGTCGGCTGCCGCTGCATCGTCTGGCCCATTGTCTGACCCACCGTCTGACCCGTCGACCAGCCCATTGTTCAGCCTATTGTCCGCCGGCGAGGTCACCGCGGAGGCCTCCTGGTGCGTTTCACCGGCAGCGTCATCCGCCGCCCGACCGGTCGGTGTGGCCGGTGCGTCGGGCGACTGGCTGGGATCGGTGCTGCTTTCTCGAACGCTCATCGGGGTCTCGTACGGGCATCGACCGTGAAAAGTTTTGCCGAAACACCCTGGTCGTCGGACCGGTCGGGGCGGCGGCGGCGGTCCAAATGATCCAAAACTGGGGATCTGGGAGTTCCAGGGGGCTTTGGGTGGGTGGTTGGGAATTCTGGAAAAACTTTGCGACTCGTGACGGACGTTCTTGATCTGACGGCCGATTCCGTCGATCGACTTATACCAGTCATTCCAGTATTCCCGGACTGCGCGAGACTACAAAGATGAAGAGAAATTTTCGAGGCATGACCCTGGCAGCGTTGCTGCTGTGCGCCTCACCGTCGGTTCACGCCGGCAACCATTCGCTGGCCCACACCGGAGCCGGCGCGGAGTCGAACACGTTTGTTGGCGACATGGACACCCGACGATCTTACCACGTCGGTGACACCATCGCCCCGGTATCCAATTACGCACCCATCAACGTGGGGGACATGCAATCGGTCCCTTATCCGATGGAAAGCATCCCGCACGAATCGATGGTCTTTGAGGGCTACCCTGCTGAGACTTGCGACGCCTTCGGTTGCGATGGCGGCTGCGACGGTATGGGGTGCGACAGCGGGTTCCTGAATCTGTGCAAGAAGGACGGCTGGATCCGTGCCGAGGGACTGATCATGTTCATGTCCGAGCGGCGTGCCCCGGCCTTGGTCAGTTCGGCTGCGGAGGGCGAGTTTCCGATTCTGCCCGATGCGATGGTCGAATTCGGTGAGGAACTTGATGGAGGCGTCTCCGGCGGTTTCCGCGGTGACGTCGGACGTTACTTCACCGACAGCTTTGGCATCGGCGGCCGCGTGTTGTGGTTGAGCGAAAACGGTGACGACTATTCCGCTAGCGGAGACGGCACCGGGCGTTCGATCGGTCGCCCCTACTTCTTCGTCCCCACGGTCAACCCGGGGATTGCCCAAGAAGACGCGCTGCTGGTCAACCAGGCTGGACTGTTCGCCGGTGACGTGCAAGCAAGTTTCTCGACCGACTTGATCGGCGCAGAAGCTTACGCACGCTTGACCTATTGCAACCAGAAGCAGTGCCGATTGGAAATGATCGGTGGTTACAGCTTCTTTGCCTTGGACGATGAAGTGCGAATCCGCAGTCGGTCGGTCGACCTGCAGACGGCGACCGCGACGACGTTCGCCAGTTCGTTCGATACCGAAAACCGTTTCCACGGCGGACAAATCGGTTTTGAATCGCTGATTCGGCGCGGACGCTGGAGTGCCCGCGCGTTGACCAAGGTGCACTTGGGCAACATGCAACAGTCGGTCAACATCCGCGGCTACACCGATGAAGTGACGCCGGGAACTCCGCCGTTGGCCCGAACCAACAGCAGCCTGCTGGTGATGGAAAACCAAGGTGAAGAGTCGCAAGACGTCTTCACGTTCATCCCCGAGATGAACTTCACCCTGGGATACCGTTTCCGCGATCACGTTTCGTTCACCGTCGGGTACAATTTCCTGTACTTTGATTCGGTCGCCCTTGCCGGGGAACAAATCAATCGCAACCTCGATACCGACAACTTGGGTGCCGCCGTGGTGCCGCAAGGCTTCGATATCGTCGACGGCAGCTTGTGGGTCCAGGGCATCAGCCTGGGTGCTTCCATCGACTACTAGGCGGGAAGGTATCCCCTGCCGCCAACGGGGTTGAAGGCAAAACATCGGTCTGGAACGATTCGAAGCGTTTCGTTGAGTCCGGGAATTGATACTTCGCCGTTCCTAGCAGATGTGAATCGATCAAACGCGTGGCCACGTGGCCACGCGTTTTTTTTTCATTCCGGAGGATCCAGTTGTGACCAAATCTGGCATCGTCATGGGGCTGTGGCCGATCGCGGGCATCACCACCGTCGGCGTCACCAAGGACGCCGCGCGCGAGACGATTCGCGCCGCCGTTGAAGCCGGCGTGACAACTTTCGATACCGCGTACAGCTATGGGTACGACGGCGAAAGTGATCGCTTGTTGGGCGAATTTGTGCGTGCCGAACGTGACCGGTTCACCGTCATGGGCAAGGTCGGCCAACGCTGGACGCCGGATCGCCGACGTGTCGTCGACGGTTCAAGCCGACAGTTGATCGCCGACGCCGAAGAGTCGTTGGCGCGAATGAAGTTGGACCAATTCGATCTGCTGTATTTGCATTCCCCCGACCCGAATGTGCCGTTGGAAGAGTCCGCCGCTGCGATGGAATCTTTGCGAGCGCGGGGGCTGTGCCGCCAATTGGGCGTTTGCAATGTCAGCCCGCCGCAGTTGGACCAGCTTGCCAGCCGGATGGACCTGCACGCGATTCAGTGTCCGTTGAACCTGGTGCAAACGGACTCGATTGCCACCCTGATCGATCCCTGTCGGTCGGTCGGGCGATCCGTGTACACCTATTGGGCTCTGATGAAGGGATTGTTGGCCGGCAAAATTTCACGCGACCATGTCTTTGCCGAGGGAGACAGCCGACCTGGATACGCCATCTATCAGGGGCAACCGCGTCAGGCGATCCATGACATGCTGGACCAGCTTTCGCTGATCGCCCGACAATTCGGACAGAGTGTGGCGCAGTTGGCCGTCGGTTGGGTGATCTCTCAACCCGGCGTCACCGGAGCTCTGGTGGGAGCGAGACGTCCGGAGCAGATCCGAGAACTCGCTGGCGCCCGTCCGATGGACGCGGAGCTGCTGGCCGCGGTCAATCGTGTTGCCGATCCGACACGCCGTCGCGTCGAAGACGCCCTGCCCTGAGAGAAAGACGCCCTGTCCTGAGGGTGAGAGTGAGGGTTCGGGCCTCAAGCTGGCTGAGCAGCGGTGTTGTCGCCAACCACCGTTAATTGAAAGTCCGCGTTATTTGAAATCCGCGAAATCATCATCTCCCAGCGGTTCGGCGCCGAAGTCATCTTCCGCCGAAGCAAAGTCGTCTTCGCCAGGCACGCCCTCTTCGAACACTTCCTCACCGTCCGGTTCTTCCGCGGCACGTTTGGCTCCGGCCGGTTTCGGTGACATCTTTGCCGCAATCGGAACGGCAAGGATCACGGCCAACATCAGCAGGGCCCAGGGGATGAAATAAATCATGTCGGGGAAGGAGGGTGCAGGAGGGGCGAAAAAGGGGACGCAGGTCTTTTCTTGACCCGATAGTTTAGTTCACGCTGGAGACGATACCAAACCGACAGCGAATGCGGCGGCGAGGTTTCGCTCCGCGGTTTGCATTCTTCAGCTGTCCCCCGGCTAGGTGTTTCCTGTCTCACGCGTCAAACCCAACGCGCTTTGCTCGCTGGGCGGAATCATCCGATCAAACCATCGAACCGCGTTGGGATTGGTGGTTTTCAGGTCCGCATACACCGCCTCCAGCTGCCTCTTGGCCTCATTGACGGCTTCCGGCCGCCCGATCGCCTGCAGGATTCTTACCCGCCAGGCCCAGGCCAGAAGGCGATACTTTCGGCCCAAGCCGGGATCGTTGAGCAGCTGCTCCAGGGTCGTGTCGGCGTCCTTCAAGCCGCCTTCGGATTCATAGTATCGCGCCAGTTGGAAGGCGGCTTTGGTGGCATAGGATCGATTCGCGGCGTTCTCGGCCGGAGGAAAGTATTTGGCGACGGCGTTCCAACCGGCAACATCGTTGCGATGGACTGCGTCCAAGAACTGTGCCTCGACGGAATCGGCTTGGGGGACGACGTCCGGTCGCAACATTTTGGCAACCGTCGGACGCTGCACTTGGGCGACCACCGCAGCCCCCAAGACGACGAACAGCAGGGGGACCAACATGATCGCGACCGCCTGCATGCGTTTCCTGGAACGCAGACGCCGTTGGGTGTCGGCGATCCGCTGCAGATGAGCGGTCGCCGATGCGGCCCCGGCGAACTGTTTGGCGTGCGTCCGCTGGTCCATCGCGTCACCGGTTAACGCCTCCAGCAGTTCGGCCGGCGACTGAAAGCGATCTTTCGGATCCTTGCGCATCAATTTGGCGATGATCGCGATCAACCATTCCGGAACGTCCTTGTTGCCACGGGCGCGATCCAGCGGAACCGGCGTTTCATTGACATGGGCGAATGCCAAGGCCAGCGGATCATCCGCTTCGAACGGCGGACGCCCGGTCAACAGGTGATACATCATGACGCCCAGCGAGTAGAGATCGCTGCGCGGGTCGACGGGGCGTCCCTGGACCTGTTCAGGACTCATGTACCGCGGTGTGCCCAACGTCAGTCCGGCTTGCGTCAGGTCCGCATGCGTCGTGTCCCTTTCGTTCCCGAGCCGGGCCAAACCGAAATCGGCAACCTTGACGCTGCCGGTTTTCGACCACATCACGTTTTCCGGTTTGATGTCTCGGTGCGTGATCCCCTCGCTCGCCGCGGCATCCAAAGCCGACGTGACGCCGTACAGGATTTCGATCGCCTGGTCGGGCGAGAGCACGCCGTTGCGGTCCAACCATTCATGCAGGTTGACACCGCTGATCAACTCCTGGGCGATGTAGTACCGCGAAGCGTCTTCGCCGACCTCGTAGATCTGCACGATGTTGGGGTGGTTCAATTTGGCCGCCGCCTTGGCTTCCCGGCGGAACCGCGCGATGTAGTCGCGGTCGTTGGCCAGGTTTTGACGCAGCACCTTGATGGCCACATCGCGATCCAAAGCCACGTCGCGGGCCGAATAAACGTCGGCCATCCCGCCGCGACCGAGTCGGCTGAGAATCAGATAGCCGGCCAACCGAGTTCCGATCAAACTGGCAGCGGACTGGCTGGCAGCGGATTGACTGGCAGGGGGGGGACTGCCAACGGATTGGTCGGGCGAAGGCTGACCGGGGGATCCATTTTGCCCTTCACTCATGAGGTCTCCTGGTCGCCGTCACGACGGACGTGCGTAGCTGGCGGGAATCGGAACCATGGCAAATACGAATCTCCTCTTCAGACAGACGCCCGGACGGGATCTGTCAGCGGGCTTGTCGGCCGACCGCATCAATCGTTGTCGGCGGTGCGACGGCAACGGACATAAAAACCTGCATCCAAGTGCCGTTCGTTCAGGTCGGTCAAAACCAGCCGGCCGGACTCCAGATGGAAGTCGGAGCTGCGGACGTTGCGTCCTGCGGCACCGGGCAGTCGTGCTAGCAGGTAGTTTAGCACGTCGTCGGGGCCGATTTCAGCGGAGTGGCCGGTGACCAGCAAACGATACCGGTCGGGCGACAGCAGCGAAACACAGTCATCAAGCAATGGCCAAAGGTCGCGTTGCAACCGCCACGCTTTGCCTTTGGGGGAATGGCCGTACGCCGGCGGATCCAAGACGATCGTGTCGTACCTCCGGCCCCGACGAACTTCGCGGGCGGCAAATTTCGCGGCGTCGTCGACCAGGTAGCGGATCGGGTGGTTTTGCAACCGATTGATCGTCGCGGCCAGCCGTGTGGCGGTCACGTTGGGCTTGGCGGCATCGACGTGGGAGACGGCCAGGCCCGAGATCGCCATCGCCATCGTACTGGCACCGGTGTAGCCGAACAGGTTCAGCCCCCACGCAGGTTCGCCTCGCGTCGGGCTGGTCCCCGCCAATGACGTGTCACGCAGCCAGTCCCAATTGGGTGCCTGTTCCGGGAACACGCCCACGTGCCCAAACGGAGTCGCGGCGACCGGCATCCAAAACCCGCCACAATTAATCCGGCTGTCGTCGGCCCATCGCGTTCGGTGGTGCCACCGCTTGGTTGGAGCGTCAAACACCGATTCCGCCCGACGCCAGAGACTCGGCCGGGCTTTCACGATGCCGTCGGCCGCCGGCGACGGGCGATCGATCAAACGTCCGTCGAAGGACTCCAGCTTTCTGCCGTCACCGAAGTCGATCAGTTGGTATCGGTTTTCGGACAAGCGTGGATCGGGCGTTTGGAGAGCCAAGACGGAACGGACGGGGGATCCGAATCGTTGGAACGGCGATCGGGGATCCCGCCGGCTTGCATTCTGCCATCGCTTTGCGGACGTGGCTAGAATGGTCAACGACCGATGTCCCTCCTCGCCAGGCGATTCCGCCGATTTCGGATCGCTGGAGCGATCCATCCTGCCTCTCTTCCATGAATGATCCCATGCCGAACTCCGCGCGATTGCTTGCCCCGCTGCTGTTGTCTTCCACGTTTCTTCTGTCCGTCGCTCCGGCGCAGGAGCCAACGTCCTGGGAACAACAAAAGGCGGAGCGTTTTCAACCTCTGGACGACCAGACGAAAGAAAGGATCGCGGCGGCCGTCCCCGAGTCCCCGGCTGCCAAACCGTCCCAGGACCGTCGCATCCTGGTGTTCTATCGTTGCGAAGGCTTCATCCACTCCTCGATCCCGCATGCCAACGAATGTGTTCGCGCCTTGGCCGAGAAAACGGGGGCTTTTGAAGTCGACTTCGCCGATACTTACGACGTCTTTAGCGACGAAAATCTTGCCAAGTACGACGCCATCTTGCTGAACAACACCACCAAGATGCAGTTCCAAGATCCCGCGCAGCAGAATGCCATGATGGATTTCATTGCCGAAGGAAACGGGCTGATCGGAATCCACGCGGCCAGCGACAATTTCAATCGCTACCCGGAATGCCTGGCGATGGTCGGCGGGACCTTCGCCGGCCACCCCTGGGGTGCCGGTGGGACCTGGGCGTTCAAATTGGATGACCCCAATCACGTGCTCAATCAGGCCTTTGGGGGCAAGGGATTCTGGCATCAAGACGAAATCTACCAATACGCCCCCGATTCGTATGTCGGTCCCGAGGTGCTTCGCGTTCTGGTCAGTTTGGACATGAGCCAAGCGGCAGTGTCGGAACGAATCGACGACGGCCCCCGGGAAGTCCCCGTGTCGTGGATCCGAACGGCCGGAGACGGACGTGTCTTTTACACGAACTTCGGTCACCGAGAAGAAACCTATCAGCAGCCGCCGATCGTCAAGCATCTGCTGGACGGGATCCAATATGCCCTCGGTGACCTGGAGGCTGACGCAACACCCACGGCCAAGCTGCAACCGACCGATCCGGCCCCGGCGCCGCAACGCTGATGATCGATAACGCTAATGATCGACGGTGAGCCGAAAGCCCGTGGGGGGGCCAGATAGGTTCGCCGGGTGCCAATTCCCGGCATAACCACGATGGAAACAGTGGCTTTATGAAGTCTTCATCTGGTCCCTTTACGCTCTTGCCTGAAACCATGGGGCGTTCAAGCCTGGTTTTCCGCCGTCTGACGACGGCGGCTTGGGGTCCAAGAGGCGTTTCAGACAAAGCCCGCCGATCCGCAAGCCGATGGACGCCTTGGTGCCCGCTCCGTCTCGTCCGCTTCGTGAATCGCTCCATTGTTCAAAGTCAGCCTGTTGCAAACCGACGGATCGGGACGGGGCAAGCGGCATCGGGTCGAAGCTTCGCCCTGCGTGATCGGACGGCACGCCGATTGTGATCTTCAATTTGCCACCCGCACCATCAGCCGCCGTCACTGCGCGATCGTCTTTGACCAACGCCATGTCCTGATACGAGATTTGGGCAGCCGGAATGGAACTTGGCTCGATGGAGAGTTGCTGGCACCCAACGTCCCCCAGAATCTGACGCACCATAGCGTGATTCGAATGGGCAAGTTCACGTTCCGGGTGTCCGTGCGCGATGCCCAGACCAATCAACCGCATCGGCCCGACTTGATTGACGTGTCGACCTTGTCCGGGCCCCGCGTTGATTTGACCGGCGAACAGGAGAAGGGAACGGCACAGTTGTTGAATGAGCTGGATCAACTTGCCACGCGCATGGAATTGCCGGTCGATTCAGCTTCTGCGACCAGTACGACGTCCCCGACGGGATCGCCGAAACATCGGCTTTCCAACCGCACTGATCTCGATGACCCCCTGTCGGACTCGGATGACGAACCGGGGTCCGAGACCGGTTCGGTAGTCTTGAACCGGCCAGAATCCCAGCCGGGGTCAACCGACACTGGCAACCACTGTTCGGATGCCGATCCATCCGATCGCGATGTGGGCGATGATACTTCGGAAATCAAATCCAAGAAGGAACCCGCGAAGCTGCCTGCACACCTTCGTCCGAAAGGACCGAAAGATTCCCAGGACGCCGCCGCCGAAGCACTCCGAAATCTGTTCGTCCGTTAAGAACGCTCGCACGGCCGGAAGCGTGGATGGACAAGCTGCGCAGCGCCGCCGATAGGTAGCATGCTCGCCAGAGTGCGGAATCTTCAGCATCCACCGTCTGGCGACCGCGGCGACGGCGTGTGAAAACGATTCAGAGAAGTCCGTCCTGGCCCGGCTCGTCCCCGTCGGACCCCTCGCCGCGGTTTTGCCGCTCGCGCCGCTTCTTGACATACTGCTTGATCTTGTCCTCACGTTCTCGCAGCTTCTTGACGCGTGCTTCGTACTTCTCTTCGCGTTGCTTCAATGCCCGATAGCGCCGCTTGACTTTCGAGGCTGCGTCGCGAATTTTGACCTTTTTCGCACGCAGCTTTTCTACGTCGGGATCCAGCGTACTTTGCTTCAAAGCGTAATCGGGCAGTTCCCCGGTCGACGTTTCCACGGTCGTCGGCGGATCCGTTTCCGCGACCTGCTCGGAGCGGCGCCGGCGGAACACTTCGGGCGAGACAAAGATCCCGTTGGCGAAGATCATCATCAGGCCGAACGTGATCATGCCCAGGAACATCGCGATCGAACCGTGCACCGCGACGGCGATCGCCAACATGATCGGGCGCGTGACGCGTGGCCAGATCAGGGCGCAATAGAAGACTTCCCAGAAGAGAGTGGCATTCGACAAAGCCGAGATGATCGCCGGGTAGCGGGACAGCCACGTCATGTCCCACGACTGGTATTCGTAATTGGCCATCGCGTACCAGACTGCCGTTCCATCCCACCACGTCGTGCCGCGCGCTTTCGAAAGTCCGCCAAACAAATAAATGACGCACAGATGCAGTTGCAACAGCCGCGTCGCCACATTGGCGGCGACGCTCGGAGAATCGTTCGGCAACAGAAACCGCCACGTGCGAGAAGCGTCGCGGCGGTGCCCCATTCGTCTCGCAAGCCAGGCATCGACGGAAAAACGGGCACCGCAGGGTGACAGTGCCAGGTACATCGTCGCGTAGGTGACGATCTGGTCCAGACCGAACAGGGCGCCCGTCAAACGGTGCAGGTACATCAGTTGGAAGAAAAGTGCCAACGGGGCCGCGATTCGAGTGCCAAGACCGATAAAAAAGCAAAGGGTGACCAGCAGAGTCGCGGCGTGGTGAATCCACAGCAGCGTCGGGTTGTCGATGTTCCACAGATAGCTCCGCGCCCAGTCGCTGGGCGCAAACGCGCCGTCATGCAACTGCCGGGCCATGTCGTTGTTGATCCAGGCGGTCGGGCCGACGAACGAAAGCAGGTCGCTGGCCAGGACCAGGTGGCAGTAGAGCAGCATGGCACCGGTCAGCAACCGCAACACGCATAAGGTGTCGGGCAACCTGGGGGTGAACCAAAACCGGTTCCAAGCTTCCAACCAGTATTCAGCCGAGCGTCGAAAAGAGGGCGTTTCGGCTGCCGCTTGTTCGCTTGGTTGGTTGGAGCCGGCCGGACGTGTCGCAACGGCGGGTCGGGTGGTCGCTTCGCCGGTCATGGTCGCCCCTCGCTATCCGTCGCGGACTCGAGCCCGCGGGAGGGATCGGACGGTTGGGGCTGCGCTGTCGCGGCCGGTGGTGACAGCGGACCCGCATCCGTCGCCTGTCCCGGCGTCGTTGGCGGTGGGATCACTTCGGTGGGGCCGGTCGGCGCGATCGTGTCGGAAACGACCGGCTGGTCCAACAGGACGTTGTAGGACCGGGGATCATCAAGCGCTAGTGGAGATTCGTTGAATTGTGCCAACGTCGGCAAGGCATGTTCGATGCGTCGGATGGCGACCTGTTTGTCATCGTTGACGGTTCTCAAGTGGTCGATCATCGATTGCCGCACGTACTCATACCGCCCGCGTGCACGCTGCCAAAGCTGGGCCTCGAGCGGATCGATTTCAAACATCTCGTTGGGAGGTCCTGGCGGTTGGTAAATCTCGCTCAGGTATTCGGTCAACATAAAGTGGCGGTGGTACAGCAACCGAGGCCATTGGGAGCTGAGATCGGGATACAGTTCTTCTTGCACACTCCCATCCGGTTGCACAATCGCCGCCTGGATCAATCGACTCGGACCCGGGTCCGGCGCGAAGAAGGCGTACCCCCGATCGAGATGAAGGAACTGGCCGTATCCCTGGAAGGGGCGAATCACCGTCCCGATCAATGGGGACGGGCCGGTGGCGCTAATCGTCTGGAACGCCAACGGGGGAAGGATGACGGCGCACAGGTGAAACAGAATCAGGACGCTGACAACCCACTTCCATTTGGGGACCCCGGTCGAAGATGCCGGCCCTTGTGGTTGCGAATCCGTCGGGGTTGCGGAATTCGGGGCGTCAGGTTGGCGCTTGCGCGTCCGTCGGGAGGGCTTTTGATTCTCCGAAGCTCGTTTCGACATCAGAACCAGTGACAGCAAGGGGGGCAGCGGACTTGAGATCCGGTTCGCATGCGGGCAATCATCGACAGGTTAACCCGGGGCCGGGTGAATGAAAGTCGGCTCGATGAAAGCCTGTTTGCGATTATGCCATAAAAAAACCGCCCTGCCGGCAAACCCGGCAGAGCGGTTGGTGAATTCACGCGACGAATCGCGATGCAGGCTTCGCAGTGACTAGCGTTTGGCGACAGTCGACTTGTCAAAATCGAACGACAGCTCGTTGGTGCTTCCGGCGAGGACGTCGATGACTTGTTCGCGGCTGACCAGCTGCCCGTTCACGGTTGCGGTGACGCGGACGGTGTAGTCCTGCCAACGCTCACCAGGCCCAAGTTGCGTGGTGCGGAAAGTCCGCAGACCGCCGGTACCCTTGGTCTGGTTTCCAGCCAAGTTGACTTTGGCGTCGGCCGGAACCTGCAGGCGAACAACGGTCACGGGATTCTTTTGGACCGGCGCCGATGTCAAATCATTGGCGGTCGTTTCTGCGACCACGGGCTCGGCCGGTTCGTCCGTCGCTTCGAAAACAAGGTTTTCGCTGTCGCCCGGTCGCAGTTTGACTTCGCGAGAGACCGTCTTCTGTTGACCGTCTTGCTCGTACGTCACGTCGACCACGTAGGTGTAAAGGTAACCTTCCTTCAAACCTCGCGACATGAATTTGCGGACAGCGCCTTCGCTGGTGGTTTCATGCCCATTGACCGTGACGGTGGCCTCTTCACTGGGAAGGGTGACCGTCAACAGTGCTGCATCATCGTCGATGGCAGGCTTGGCCGACGTGTAGCGTTCAGCCGACGACGCACTTGCCGCGGAAGCCGCAACGGAACGCGACGGAGTTTGGTACTGCTGGTAGGAAGACTGGACACGGGAGGATTCATATCCCGCCAGGCCGGACGCGGACGAGGCCACCGAGCGGTTGGAGGGACGCGATCCGGAAACCATGTATTCGGTCATCGGAACGGAATAGCGCGTGGCCGGCGCCGAGTACGAAACGCCGCCGCTGCTTCCACCCGAGGAGCCGCCGCTGCTGCCACCATAGGAGCTGACGTAACCGCCCGAGGAACCACCACTGCTGCCGCCGGAAGATCCTCCGCTGCTGCCGCCGTAGAAAGCGCTGTAGTAGACGCCGCCGCTGCTGGCCGAGGCGCGACGCGCGGCGCGGCGGGCGACCTTTGCGGCATGATGGGCGTGGATCCGCGCGGCCAACCGACGCAACGGACCGACGTGACCGCCGGACGAACCGCCGCTACTGGCGTAGCCACCGCCTGATGACGCGTAGCCGCCAGACGAGCCGTAACCGCCCGATGAACCGTAGCCGACACTGTAGGCCGCATACCCGCCACTACTTCCGCCGGAGCTGGCATATCCGGATAGATAGCCCCCTGACGAACCGCCAGCCGTTGCGAGGTCGGACAATCCTGCCGCCGCAACGAAAACTGCCGCAAAAACCGAAAATCGAGATCGCGTCATGTTGTCATTTTCCTCCGACTTTCCTTCGCGCTTTGCGCCGGAAACCCCGGCGACCATTCGCTAGGATAACGGTCAAGATGGCACGATCAAGTCAACGGGGTAAAATTTAGCGACTGGGTAGAAATTGCCTTCTTAGGGGTCGGGTTGAGCGGTTTGCAACCGCTGGTAGAGGGCGGCGTAGGCGTCCGTCATGGAGGCGATTGAAAACCGATCCTGGACGTCTTTCTGGTTCGCCGCGCCCACCCTTTGGCACAAAACTTCGTCGGCGAAGAACCGCTCAGCCCGTTCGGCCATGGCGGCCGAATCGCCCGGCGGGAAGCCCTGCAACGACCGACGGTCCAATTTGGCCGTGACCGGATCCTGTGCTGGCACCTTCTGGGGCAGCAGCTCGTCGCTTCCTTCCACCAGGGAACAGACCACGGGCCGCCCCGCAGCCATGGCTTCCAGCATCACGTTGGGCATCCCTTCGTAGTGGCTGGGCAACAGGACCATTTGCGCCGCCTTCATCAGCGGCGCCACTTCACGCTGCCAGGGTATCAGCTGAATCTGGTCCGAGCCGACGGAATCTGCCCAGTCTTGTAAGGACGATCGAAGCGGACCATCGCCGACCAGCAGCAATTTGTGATCGGCGGTCGCGAACAGTCGTTGGGTCTGCTTGCGAATCAGTTCCAGCCCCTTCTGAGGATGGAAACGACCGACGAACAACGCGACTTTGGACGCGGGGTCCCAACCAAGTTGTCGCCAATCGAAGGGTTCGGCCGAGGCGAATCTTGTCACATCGACTCCGTTGGGAATGGTCACGCACTTTTGCGGATCGACGTTCAACCGATGGATCACGAACCGACGCACACGCTCGCTGACGCAAGTCACTCGATCCATTTTCGCCGCCGCACGACGCTCGATGTGGCAGCGCCACGCAATCGACTCCGCCACGCGGACGCCGCCGATCCGGAACGGGACGTTGGATTCCGCGGCAGCAAACGTGCCCAGGCAATTGGCGTGGAATAGAAACGTCTGGCACAGTTCTGGCGGATCTTGACGCAGCAGCCGTTTGAGCCAACGCATTGCTGATGGCAAGCGGATCCAATGATCGAAGCCGCCGAAGTGAACGGCAAGATCTTCGTCTGCCAGCCGGTCCGCCAGAACACCGCGGTCTCCCACGGGCGGCGATCCGATCGAAAGCACACGCACTTGATGGCCTTGCCGCTGCATCGTCAAAGCGATCTCGGTCAACGCCTTTTCGGCGCCGCCCATGTTCAGCTCGGTGATGACAAAATCGATTCGCATGCCGCAAGCATACGGGATCGGAACCGGTTGGGAACCAAAGCTCAGTGTTGATCCAAAGCCCAGTGTTGCTCCAAAGCCCAGTGGTGATCCAAAGCCCTTCGGTCTTCGCCCAACCGGTGCAACCCGACCCGAACCGGCATGCTTCAACACCGGAATGTCGGAATGGCGCAATCGGTCGCTGGCATTGCGGGCGAAAATAGCATTGAGGCGGCCGACGAACGAGCGGCCGATCCCGAACCGCTCGAAGCAGAAGTTGGAACGATGAGTACGTTGCCCAGCCTGACGATTGAGTCCGTGCATGGCGTGAAGTTCACGCTGACCGTTGGCCGCGACGCGGCGGCACCCAAGTCGAACCCTGCCCCACCGTCCTCGGACGCCTCGCAGGACTCACCGGCAGACCGGCCGGGCGGCAAGCCGTCCGACCGCAATGGCCCGGGGTGAACGGCGTGCGACCGAGATCCGCTGAAGGCGCGGCCGGGTGAGCGACCACGGGGCGGGGCCGAGCATGAGAGTCGGTGCGAGTGTCGCGACTGCACGGGGTGCGGTCCGTCTCCATCGCTCCCGCACGATCATTCCGCCTCTCGCTCCGCCACCGCGATTGTATGGTGGGTGTAATAATCACGTCACCAACCGCCGCCTTGCGCCCCGTTTTCGGGCGATAAGTCTTTGTGCTCTCTATAGTTCGGGCGATTCCCCCGCTGCAGGTCACAGTTTGAGCCGTAACCCGAATTCTGCGAAGCTATCTTGTCCGCGGGGGCTCTGGTGGAACAATCAGGGATAGCCGCTGGTTTGGGCCATTCCGCGAACGATCTCCGCGCGGCGACGTCCAGACGCTCGAGCCGCTGACGATCGACGTCCCGCGTTTTCTGCACACGAGTCTTCTTTGATGACTACCGCAACGCCGCCAAAACAGAATCGTCGTCCCAAGACCCGCCACGGTTCCGACCGGGTGCCTCATGCCGCCAAGCTGTATCACAACCTGGTACCTGCCTACCAGGCGTTGTGGCCCGCGGTTGCCGGCAGGAACATCCGCTCGGCGATCGCTTCGGTGGACATGCCGGACGGCGCCTCGGTGTTGGAAGTTGGCGTGGGAACCGGTCTGGCGCTGCCGTTTTATCCCAAGAACATTCGCTTGACGGGAATCGACCTGTCCGAGGCGATGTTGGCGGAGGCGGAGACGCTGATTCAGCGCCGCGGCTGGGATCACATGTCGGTCCGGCCGATGAACGCGGAGCACCTGGAATTTGACGACAACCAGTTTGACGTGGTGACCTCGTTTCACACCGTCAGTGTGGTTTCGGACCCGGAAAAGATGATGCGCGAAATCGTGCGTGTCTGCCGACCCGGAGGCAGGATCTTGATCGTCAATCATTTCCGCAGCGAGAACCCGTTGATCGCCCGCGTGGTCGATTCAGCAGGCAACGTGACGCGACGCCTGGGCTGGCGGACCGATCTGGAATTGCAAGAGATCGTTCATGAGTTGCCGATCCGAGTGGACGCCCGTTATAAGCCCAGCCCGTTCTCCTTCTTCACCATCATGCAGGCCACCTGCAAACCCGATCAGGTTTCCGTCTGATCGGTCGGCTATTTGGTTTTTTCATTCTGGATGTTTGTGACCAGCGACGACGCGTTTCGCCACTTCACCCTCCCGCTCGGAAGTCGTGCAGCTTTCTGAGTCGGCAAATGACGTGTTTTTTGAGATCACCCTCCCTCCGGGAGGGTCAAAGGTGAGGCACGAGCCTTTGGGGAGGGTGTCTACGACAACCAGATGAAATCAAGCATGGCCGCAATGCCCCTCCCCGCGTCGTCGCAAGCTCCTCCGCGACCCTCCCGGAGGGAGGGTGAAGTAGTAAAGCTGCACGACCTCCTCGCGGGAGGGTGAACCAGAGATTGCCTGGCATTGATTGCTAGCTGGACCTTTGCGGAATTGACCCAAACATGCAGGGCGGTTGAACCAGTTATCGGAACAGGGTCGCCGTGAAGTAGCCACGCTCGCCAGTGCGCGGAAAACTTAGCAGCGGCACCGTTTGGCGACGATCACTCCATCGCAGAGCCCCGCGCAGGCTCTGCGTCACTGCAGGTGATCCGCGTACACTCGAGCGACATCGCCCATGTAGCCTCGGTCGGCAAAGCGAACGGCCGACTCCATCTGCTTTCGCGCCTCCGCCTTTCGGCCTTGGGCGTCGGCGAACAGTCCCAGGTACAGGTGCCCGTAGAACCGAGCGGAACGGTGTGCCGCATCGGATGCTGCGATCGCGTCCATCCGCCGGGAGACTCCGTCGGGATCGCCGGTGCGCAGCATTTCCAGCACCTCGTCCATTGGTTCACGAAGGTCCCCCGGCGCCGGCAAGAGCAGTTGTTGAGCTTTTTCCGGGGACTCCTTTTTAGCGACGCAGAGATAGTGCCAGGCGGCATTTTCGACGTCGTTGGGGTTCACCTTTCGGTGGACTTCGAACTGCTCGGCGCCTTCGGCGTACTTTCCCGCAAAGTACAGCGAGATGCCGCGCTGCCAGAGGTAGGGTTTGTCGTTGGGGCTATCGTCAAGGAATTGGTCGAAGAGCTTGACCGCCCGGTCCGGATCGCCAGCACGAAGCAGCAGATCGGCGGTGGCGGACCGCAGGTTTCGAGGGACCGGTTGATCGGCAAGCTGGCGGGCCAATTGCAACGCCTCGGTCCGATGCCCGCGGCGGAGTTCCGCCGTTGCCGACTTCAGCAACTCGATGGGCGCCGGCGGCGACGCGTCTGTCGTGGCGTCGCTGTCGGCAGATTGGGCGGCGATGTCCTGCGCGCCCAACCAGGCGATCGCCAGCAGCACGCACATCAGGCGGGGGATTGATTTCATCGGTCCGGTGCGAATCAGGTGGAGTTACTTCGCCACGACTTCCAGCAATTCGATGGCCGGGACCCCGTTGCAGTAAATCAGCGCGGTCCGGCCGAAAACGGTTTCGCCGACGTCACAACCGAGCAGCTCTGCCAGTGAGGCGCCGGCCCGGATGGCCCACAGCTCGCAAAGTTGAACCTCCCGGAGGACGTTGTGTTCGATCAGCACGCGTCCCAGCGGGGTTCGCTGCGATTCAATTTCCTGCCAGACTTCCTTGTCCAAGGAATCGACGTTCAGTCGCACGATTCCATACTGCACGACGCGACCGGTCTGTTGCGTCTTCAGCGTGATCTCTCTCGCGTACCAATCACCCGCGTCGTCGCGCCGGCGATGATGGCGGTGGACGACGACATCGACCTTTTCACCATGGTGCGATTCCACGGTGACGGTCATGTGTTCGTGATGATTCAGCAACGCGTCGTAGGGCGGGTCCAGGGTCCGAACGGACACGCAGGAGCCCCACGACTGGAAATCCGAGTCCGCGTCATAGAACTCCCCCAGCAAATCTTCGATCTTGACTTTGGAATCGTCTTTGGAAAGCCCGGTAGCCATCAAGTCACTCGCGACGCGATCGTTGAAAAAGGGTTGGAAAGCTGGGATGCGAAAGTCAGACGGCCGGAGCGACGATGCCCAGAGAGACGACGCTGGGCGAGGCGATTTCGGGCCGTTCCAGCACGGTGTCCACGAGGAAGTAAAGCAGACGGCGGAGAGGTTCCGGCTCCAAGTCGTCGGCCACCTGCTCGGCCCGTTGTTGGTGCTTGTCGACCAGTCGGAACGCGGTGTCAAACACACCGGCCCGATCGTACAGGCGGCGAACCGCGGCCAGCCGGTCGAAATCCGACATCCCGCAATCACTGCCGGCCAGACTCAACAATTCCTCGCGATCTGCTCCCTCAAGTGATTCCAACGCCAGAGCCCACAGCAAGGTCGGCCGCCCTCCGAACACGTCGCCGCCGGCGATGAGTTTGTTGTGGTCGTCCCCGGCAAAATCACCCAGATCGTTCAGGATCTGGAAGGCGACTCCCAGGTTGCGGCTGAACGTCCGAATCGCATCACGGTAGCTCGCCGCTTGTTCGGCCTGGTCGTCGCCGCAACCCAGTCGGACACCGCTGAATAGTGCCGCTTCAAAAGCCGGCGACGTTTTCAACGCGTAGATTTTGAGCGCGTCCAGTGGCGTCAATTCGCGATTCTTCCCGTCTCGCCACAACAATTCGGCTCCCTGACCTTCGCCGAGCCGCGTGTGGGCTGCGGCCAGGCAATCCAGCACTTCAATCTGAGCCTCGGCCGGGACCGAGTTCATCGCACTGCGGTCGCTTAACAAGCGATACCCCAGTCCCACCAGGTAGTCGCCGACGTTGATCGCGGTGGGAACGCCGAACGTTTTGTGCAACGACGGTTGACCGTAGCGGTACGCGTCGTCGTCTTCGATGTCATCGTGGACCAAGCTGGCCTTGTGGAACGTTTCAATGCTCATCGCAGCGCGGCGCACCGCGTCGGGCATGCGATCGATCGCCTGATCGGCGTCGCCACCGGTGCAATCTCCACCGGTCATCGCATCGTAGGCCGCCATGGTGATGAACGGTCGCGAATGTTTACCGCCGCGGGTCAAGAAATCGTAGGCGATGTGCTCGGTGGCCTCGATCGCGTCCATGGCTGCAACCGATTGGGCGCTTAGCTCGCCGGTTCCAAAGTCCGCCTTGCCGCGTGATCGGGGAATGACTGCTTGAATCGATTCGGGTGCGAACAGGTCGCTTGCGGCCCGCATCAGGTGCACGTAGCTGCGAGTTTGTTGGCGCGCCGGTTCGTACGGGGTGCGGATCATTTCGTCGACCCAGGGTTCGTCGACTTTGGTGTTACGGCAATCGCTGCTCAAAAGCGGCACGGCCATGCAGGGGATGCCGGCCAGCAGTACCTTGTCGATGGCTTTTTCCAGCACGTTCAGACAGGCAACGCCGACGACCGCATCGACGTAGCCGCCAACGATGATCTTCATGACCACCGGGGACCCTTCGGCGACCAGCACGCGGTATCCCATTTCCTCAGCCAGGCCGCGAAAATCGGCAATGCTGCAGGCCCCGCACTCTTTGCAGTTCATGCCGAATTCGTCGTAATCCGCTGGACAGCCTTCGGCGTGTTTCAGGCAGTGGGGCAACAAGAACAATCGGCGGTGTGGCGGCACGCCGCGAAGTGCATGACGCCAGAAGGCCGAACTGATCATGACCATCATCCAACCCACGTAGGACTCCGGAAGATCCGCTTCTTCCAGGGTGCGTCGGGCCACCTGTTCCAATTCGTCCTTGGTCATCGGAACGCTGCGATCGAGCCGATCGGCGACCTCCTCGCAGCGTGCCTTCAAGCTCTCACGCATCTCCAGCGTTTCAGGGACTTCCTTCAAATGGCTGGTCTTGCGGCGTTTGCTGCGTGAAGGCGCCGACGAATCACCATCGGAGGGTTTCGACGCGGTGGCCGATGCCGGGGACGATTCGGGATTGGCGTTGCTGGAAGCGGTGCGGCTGAATCCGGTCGACAAACCGATTACCTCTGGGCGGGACGCTGGGGGCGGGGCGGGTGAATCACGATGTGCATTCGAGTCGATGGTGGCCGTTGCGATCAAGAGACCGAATTTGGGCGGGAGCCATCGAACCGGTCATTTTGGCCAATCGGCATCGTACACGGGGTCGGTCGCACGAAGAAATTTTCCGAGGGCGGCAGCGGTGAAAATCAGGGGATAAAGTTGTTCGTGGTACCAGAGCTTTGCAAAGTAAAAGCCGATCGGCCAAGCGACATGATGGCGGCGGTCAGCGACGCTGAGCGAGAGAAAATCGACCCCCCGCAGTATAGCGGCGTCGACGGCGGCGTTCCCAGCAGTCGTCCCTGCAACGCGACCGGTCGGATCGGACGGGGCCGAGGCCGAGCGTGAATCGTCACCCAGGGATCGCTCCGGCGTGTTTCGATCCGGACCGCAATTTACCGCGTCGCGTTCTCCTGCGCCACGCTCCAGCAAAACGACCGTCGCCAGCGCTTCGACCGCCAACGCCGATTCTTCCACACTGCTGACCAGTCCGGAGGGGATGCGAGGCTGCAGGTCGGCAATCGCCTGGTCGGTTTCTGTCAGCTGCCGGATTTTTTCGCCGACGGATGGTCCGCCCCCCCAGCCGCCGTCCGGGTTTTGGCAGCCGAGCAAAAATTCTTTCGCCGCCCGCTGGTCACGCGGGGGAAGTTTGCCGGAAATCAGCACTTTGGCGGTTCCGTAAATCGGGTTGGATTCTTCCGGATGATCCTGGTTGCCAAACCACAACGGGAGAAAACTGCCGTCGGCGTGTTGCTGGTGCACCAAAAAGTGAATGCCTTTGCGGGACGCCCGTCCGCCGGCGCGGCCTAGAGCGGTCTCTGCCCCGCCCCGGGTAGCGACCTCGATCGCCCGCAGCGCATGCGCCGTCAAGTCGGTGCTGCTGCGGTCAAACGGAAGCTTGCCCCAACCGCGGCAAAAGGTGGGCCAGCCGCCGTTGCGGTTCTGCAATCGCAACAACCATCGCACGCCCGCCCGCGTCGCGTCGGACATCGCATTCCGAGTTGAGGGGCCGGCGAACCGTTTCATCCGATCGATCGCCAGCAGGGCCGCCGGCGTGTCGTCGCTGTCGGGGACGGCGCCCGACAAGTCGGTCCATCCCCACCCGCCCGGTTCGGCGCCGGTGAAGGGATGCCGCTGCCGGTGCTGACAATCCAGATGCCAACGTGCCAACGCGTCGCTGTACCACGCCCCGTCGTCTTCGGGATCGCTGGTCAACGCACCGATGGCCAACGAGGTCACCCAGGTCGCCAGATTCGTGTCGATCGGCCAACTGCCATCGGGCAGCATGGACGTCCGCAAAAACCTCAAGGCCTGTTGCACGACTTCCAGATCGCAGCGGCCCGTCGCCGCCAGGCTCATGACCACGAACGCCGTCAAAGGAGTCGCCTCCAGGTAGCCGCCACTTTCCGGTTGCATGTTCCGCAACACGCGGAGCGTGCGATCCACGGACAAGGTTCGGATCAGCCGCAGCGGCAACAACGCCCGTCGTCCGAGAAAATGTCGGGCCTGGCCGATCGCCACCAAGGCGGGGATCGCGTAGCTGACCACCGGCATCCGCAGAAAGCGATACATCGACTGCGGAAAGACCGCTGCTTCAAACGGCAGCGCCGCCAC
The DNA here is from genome assembly GCF_008629675.1 of Roseiconus nitratireducens. Taxonomy (GTDB): domain Bacteria; phylum Planctomycetota; class Planctomycetia; order Pirellulales; family Pirellulaceae; genus Stieleria; species Stieleria nitratireducens. The sequence goes on from NZ_VWOX01000014.1 coordinate 33,562, forward strand.
GTCGTCCCAGGAGATCAAGCCGGCGATGGCCAAATTGTTCATGATCGGAACCACGAACGTCTTGTCTTTGCCGTACCGCCGTTTGAGCCCGTCCAAGCGACCGGCACGGTCCAGGTAGGCGTTCAGCTGATCGATTTGCGCATCGTCAAGCGTGGCCTGGCCGATTTTTCCGGCCAGCGTCGAAGCGGCCAGGACCAGATAACTGGTGGCGACGTTGGAGTGGCTGCGGTCGGTGTCGCCAAAACCGCCGTCGCCGTTTTGCTGGGTACGCAGGTGGGCGATGCCCCGGCCGACCATCGCGCGCAATTCGGCATCGTCGTTCGGCCCAACACCGGGGGCGCGATTCAACACGACCGCGGCGAAGGCGCTGACCGCGGTGGCGGTGCTGAGCGCTGAAGATGCCAATTGGCCGGTCCAGTGGCCCGAGTCGTGACGCGCTTGCAGCAATTCCTGCCGCACCTGATCCAAGGTCTGGCGTGCTCGCTGTCGAACCTGCTGGCGGGAGTCAATCTGGGTGCGTGTCGTCATGCGGAAAGTATATCCGAATCGCAATCCTGCTAAACTGAACCGTAGCTTTGTGCCGGATGCAAACTCGCCAGGAAAGTAGGGATGGATCGAGACGAATCAGTCACGCGCTCACTGTTGATGGGGCTGAGCGATGAAGGGCTGCAAGAAATCCTCTCCGCGTTCGTTCCCCGCAGCTACGAAGCCGGATCGACGATTATCCAGGCCGGCGATCCCGGTGATGAATTGTTCCTGCTGGCGGCCGGCAAGGTCCGCGTGTGGTCCGGCGAAGGGCCGGCGGTTGCTGAGCGAACGTTAAGTGTGATGGGGCCGGGAGAACACTTCGGTGAAGCGTCCGTGATTTCGGGGGGGCCGCGGACGGCGACGGTCACCGCGGTGACCTACGTCGAAACGTTGGTGCTTTCGGGGGAGGACTATCGGCGGTTGGTTCACGCCTACCCGCAGCTGCTGCAAAACCTCAGCCGTTCCCTGACCAAGCGGCTGTCGAACATGAACGTCTCGGCGGCGTTGGCACCCGAGCGTAAGCGCGGCGTCCATTCGCTGGCGATCATCGTCGATCACCCCTGCGGCTGGCCACTGGCCGAACAGTTGGTCGCCGAATTGCGCCTGGAGCGAGAATTGGTCCAGCCGATTCTGGTGGCCGATTCGGACCTGATGATTCCGCCCCGCGAATTCGATCGCGACGCGCTCAGTGTTTCCGCCGCGGATCTAGCCTACACCGTCGCCGAAAGGTCACAGCGTGCTTTGACCGTGGCAATCGCCAGCGGGCCAGCGGCTTCGGCGGCGGCGATCAAGGAGTCCAACCGAGTCATCTTCGCGGCGGAAGCCGTGTTGGGGCTTTCTCCACACGCCGCCCAGCAATTGGACTCGATCGCCTCGCACCGACGTCCGCTGGTGGCGTTGATGTTCCACGGAGAGACCTCGCCCCGCCCCGCGATGCAGATGGATGAACACCTGACCGTCCGTTGCCGGTACGAAGGCAGCGACGTCCAGGCCCGGTTCGATCACGCCTGCGTGACGCGATTGCACCGATCACTGGTCGGGAAACGGATTGGCCTGGCGTTGGGCGGTGGCGGAGCACGTGGGATCGCCCACATCGGCGTGTTGGAAGTCCTGGGGCGCAACGATGTGGTATTCGATTCGATCGCCGGAACGAGCGCCGGGGCAATCGTGGCGGCGGCCTACGGTGCGGGGTTCCAGCCGGCGCAGGTGGGAGAATTCTTTCGGCGCGAGATGATCCCTCCACCGATGATGCGGTCTCGGCCGGCAATGCGACGAATGTTCCTGTTGCACAGCTTTCGTGGCGGCCGGTTCGAAAGCAAGCTGCGCCGCTACCTGGGGGCCATGTCGTTCGAGCAAGCGGATCTGCCGCTGGCCATCACCACATTGGATCTGATCAGCGGCGAGCAGCAAATCCGACGCTCCGGCGACCTGGTGCAGTCGGTCCTGCAAAGCATCAACCATCCGGTCTTTGGGCGACCCATCGTCCACGACGGGCAGTTGTTGGTCGACGGCGGCGTGCTGATGAATGTGCCGGCGTCGGTGCTCCGGCGTGAAGGCTGCGATCACGTGATCTCGATCGATGTCGGATCGACGATTTCCACCAATTACGCCAAAGATCGGTACGGAAAGTTGCGTCGGCCCAGTTATTTGTCGACGCTTTTACGGACGATGGACATCAGCCGGCGACATTCCAGCGCCCTGCATCGCGAGGATAGCGACCTGATCATTATCCCCCAGACGTCCGACTTCCGGATCGAAGATTTTCACGCGGTCGATCCGCTGATCGAGGCCGGCCGGCTTGCTGGCGAGCAGGCGGTGGAAGACGTCAAACGCGTGATCGCCAATTTGAAACCGACCACCGACATCGCATGAGCTCTGATTCGTGACCCCATCACCCAACGACCGCTCGGAATCGTCAGGCGACGAGGCTCTCGTCCGTGAGATTCGCAGTGGTGATTCCCAGGCCTGGCAATCCTTGATCAACCGCTACGAAGGCCGCTTGCTGGCCTACACGCGGAATCGCATTCGGGATGCCGCCGCCGCCGAAGATATCGTCCAGGAGGCGTTCGTCGGATTCCTGGTCAGCCTGCCCAACTACGACGGGACACGTCCGTTGGAGAGTTATCTGTTTTCAATTTGCGCGTACAAGTTGACCGATCACCTGCGCCGCGAGGGACGCCGACCGTCGCTGCAAATGCATGCCCGCGGTAGCTCCGGCGGTGCGATCGATCTGCCCGGATCCCAACGCGTGGCAAGCTCCATCGCCCGGAGTGTGGAACGCAAACAGATCGAAGAAGCTGCGGTGCGCGAAGCGATGGAAGAGCAGATTCTCCGCTGGAAAGAATCCGGGAACTGGAGCAAGTTGAAGGCGATCGAATTGATGATCGTTCGTGGCTGGGGGAACAAACAGGTGGCCGAAGCGCTCACGCTGACTGAACAGCAGGTCGCGAACTATAAGAGCGACTTTCAAATCCGTTTGAAGTCCATCATCAAACGTTCGGAGTTGGACGAAGACGTGTTTCCCGAACTCTCCGAATCCTCCTGATAATCGTCGGCTCGCGGCGACGGCAGGGGGCTGCCGCCGCTTCCGCGGCTGGAGTCAAACAGCACTCTGACCCACGCGACGCCGTGGCTACCCGACCACGTACCAGCGAATTACCAGAAAGTGGCACAAAGCTGCGCTCATCACCATCAAGTGCCAAAGGGCGTGCAGGTATTTGGCTTTGCCGTCGTTCATCAGGACCAGCACGCCCAGGCTGTACAGCACGCCGCCCAGCAAGGTCCCCCAGGCGATTGCCGAGGGAACGTGGCCGTACATCGGGATCGCCGGCAGCCATCCCAGCAGCAGATAACCGACCGTCGTGATGTTGTTGACGCGGTGACGCATCAGCAGCTTGCCCGCGATGCCCGTCAGAGCCGCGACCCAAATGGCGATCAGCAGCGGCATTCGAACCGCGTCGGGTGCGAACCGGTAAATGATCGGGGTGTAGGTGCCAGAGATCATCGCGTAGATCATCGCCTGGTCCCACGCGCGCAACGTGTTCAGCATCGGTTGACGCAGAATCGAGTGCGACAGCGTCGAGAAGGCAAACGTCCCGAAGACGGAAACCAGGTACAAGCCGCAGGCGATCGTCAGCCCCAGACCTTCCGCTGATGCGGCGGACAACAGGGTCGCGCCCAGCAGCACGGTCCCGGCACATGCGATCGAGTGGGTGGCCGCGTTGGCCCATTCTTCGTCAGGGCGGACCGGAGCACCGGCATGGACATCGGCGTGCGGACGATTCTTCGTCAACGACGATCCGTCGTCCGGCGAGTCGCTGCAACAGGCCACGGGAAGCTGTGATTGGTGGATCTGCGACTCATCGTCGGATGTGTCGTTGGACCGCATCTCAGTGGCGGACGTTGCTGTCGACATTTTGATCGGTAACTCCTTGAAGACGGGCGATCATCAAAATCGATCCCGGGTTTTCGGGCAACCCACCGATTTTGTCGAGACCCCTTAAACCGCTTTTTATGGGGAGTCCTGGCCCCATCACAGAAATGAACGCTGTCGCCGCGCTCAGACGTCGTTCAGCCGGATCGCCGCGGCGGATTGCCTTGGGCAAAGCAAACTGCCCCTGAACGTCGGCACCGGTTTGAAAACCTTCCTCTGCACCCTAGCACCTTATCGAACCGAAAGCCGACGTTTATTCTTGCCGCCATGCAAGATTTGTGGCCAATTATCGCTTCGGTCCTGGGCGTCTTCCTGGTGATGGGGATCGGGGCGGCATGCCGTCACTTGGGATGGTTGACCGCCGAGGCGGATCGCACGCTGGCGAATCTGACAGCCAACGTCATGTTGCCGGCTTACTTCATCCACCAGTTTTCCCGGAGCGAGGAGATCGAATCGATCGCAACGGCTTGGCAACCGCCGGTGTTCGGGTTCGTTGCGACGGCGGTCGGGTTTGGCGTCGCCCTGTTGTTTGCCCGCACGTGCGGACCCTGGCTGGGGCTGACCACGGATGCCTCGCAGCGTGCGTTCGCTCTGTGTGCGGGCATTTGCAACTACGGCTACATTCCCCTGCCTTTGGCTGAAGAGTTCTATCCTTCGGCGGTCATCGAGCTGATTTTGCACAACGTCGGTGTCGATGTCGCGTTATGGAGTATTGGCATCGCGATCATCGGCGGGACCGCGGGCAGTGGATGGAAGAAGCCGTTGACTAGCCCGCCTCTGTGGGCCGTCATCATCTCCATCACGCTCAGCCAATTGTCACTGGTCCGCTACATCCCGGACCCGGTGTTATCCGCCATCGGAGCGCTCGGCGGCTGTGCCATTCCGCTGGGCTTATTGCTAAGCGGCGCGATCATCGTTGACTTTTTGCGTGACCGCTCCTGGCTGGGCGCTCCCCGAGTCGCGTTGGCGGCGATCCTGATCCGGCAAGGCTTGCTGCCGTTGCTGATGCTCGCCGCCGGGGCGATGCTGGTCACCCAAAACGACCTTCGCACGGTCGTGATGTTGCAGGCCGCCATGCCGGCGGCGGTGTTCCCGATCGTCCTGACCAAGCTGTACCACCGCGATACCGAAACGGCGCTTCGCGTGGTCTTGTGGACTTCGATCGCGGCGTTGGTATTGATCCCCATCTGGCTGGCAATCGGTGCCGCCTGGTTGGGATAAGCACTCGCATCAAGCCACGCACCGTCGTGCCAATCAGCCGATTCGCTGGCGGTCGGGGTCAGTGCGGACGGGGTCAGGGCGGTCGGGATCAGTGCATGTAGCCTTGCGGCGAGAGACGCACGTATTTGCCATCCTGTTTCTGCCACAGTCCGGTGCGTCCAACGATCTTGCCGATGGCGGTCAGCGGGGCGGCGAGCGTCTCGGTTCGCAATCGATCGGCGTCGTCGGGGGAAACCGCCAACAGCAGTTCGAAATCTTCTCCATCGCTCCAGGCGTGCTGAAACGCGGTGCGACCGGTCTCGTCGGCCAAGGCGATCGCGTCCGGATGGATCGGAATTGCATCGGTGTCCAATTCGATCCCGACGCCGCTTTTGGCGCACATTCGATCCAAGTCCAGCGACAGCCCGTCACTGACGTCGATCGCCGCGTGCACGTCGGCCAACCGACGCACCTGCGTGGCCAGTTCCACCCGCGGCGTGGGACGCAAATGGCGTCCGCGAATGCTGCCGCCGAAACTGCCGCTGGCCAGCACGACGTCGCCTTCGCGGGCTCCGCTTCGCAGCCACGGCTTGCCCGAATCCACTTTGCCAAGGATCGTGATGCTGATCGACAAGGGGCCTTCGTAGGTGGACAGATCACCGCCGGCGATCGCGACGCCGAACGGTTCAGCGGCTTCCAGGATCCCTTCGTACACTTCACCGGCAATCCTGGTGGCGTTCTCGCGGGGCAGCGCCAGCGTGACGAGCGCGCTTTGCGGGGCGGCACCCATCGCCGCGATATCGCTCAGGTTGATCGCCATCGCCTTGTAGCCCACGTCGGCCAATTCACACTCGTTCAAATCGAAATCCACGCCTTCAATGATCTGGTCGGTGCAGGCGATGATCGAATTGCCGTCGGTTTGGATCACCGCGGCGTCGTCGCCGATGCCCACATCGACTTGAGGAAGATGGCGGGTGCGGCCGCGGAGGTAGGCGAGAAAGGACTGTTCCATGGGAGCGGAAATCGACCGTCGTTCGATTGTGCGTGGATGGGAGACAACGTGAGCGGCAAAAAGGGGCGAGCCGTGCCGGATGACGGACGGATGACCTACCGCAGAGAATGCGCGAGAATCAGCCGATCCCCAGTCCGCGCGTCCTGGAAAGCGAATCGGTCCAGGTCACGTCACAAGAGTCCAGTTCTCCTGCCGGCTGATCCTGAATCCGGGACAGTAGCGTTTTCAACTGGCCACGAGCACCGTCGACGTCCAAGAGCACCGAGCCGTCGGGTTCGTTGCGGACGAAACCATGCACGTCCAGATCACGGGCATGATGCATCACGGTGGCGCGGAAACCGACACCTTGGACCCGTCCGCAAAATCGTGCGATCAGCCGTTGGGGATTCGCGGAAGCGGCAGTCATGAGTCCATCGACTGGGGGCGGGGCTCGGTCGCGGGCGGTTCTTCGGCGTCGCGATCGGTGCGCTGGGCAACGACCAGGCACATGTCGTCAAACGGCGGTGCGGCTCCGACATGCTTGAGGACGGCGTCCACGATGCGATCCTTGATTTGCACGCTGCCGCCCCCTTCCGCGGCCAGTTTGCGGATCCGCTCGATGCCGAATTCGTTGTCCGAGGGGTCCATCGCTTCGTTGATCCCGTCGGTGTACATCAACATCACGTCGCCGGGATGCAGCGGCAAGGTCACCGCTTCGTATTCCATCCCCGTGTCAATCGCGATCGGCAATCCGGATTCTTCCGCCCCCGGTTCGGTGATCTCGCCCGTCTTGGCGATCCGAACGATCGGAGCCATGTGGCCGGCGTTGACGATGGTGATTTCATCGCTGCTTGGGTCGATCACGACCAGCAGGAACGTGACGAAACGTTCCACCGCCAAACGGCTCATCCGGTCATTGAGCCGCGCCACGGCGCGGGCAACGTCCGGTTCGCCGGCCAGGCAGAATCGCGTTTCAGCGGACAACTTGGCCATGAACATGGCTGCGGCCACGCCGTGCCCGACGACATCGGCGACGACCAGCCCAATCCGCCCGTCCGCCAGTTGGATGTAGTCGAAATAGTCGCCCCCGATGTGATTGGCAGCTTTGTAAAAGCTTTCGACCTGATAGCCGGGGGCGTGGAAAGGCGCCTGGGGCAGAAACGCCTTTTGGACATCGGTGGCCAACTTCAAGTCCTGCTCGACTTCACGCTGCTGCAAGGCCCGTTGGTGCATCAACGCGTTGTTGATCAGGATGCCGGCTTGCGTGGCGACGCCGGCCAGCAGATCAATGTCTTCCTCGACAAACTGCCCGCGTCCCCGCGTGGAGTCGATCTGGATGGCCCCGAAGCGATGGCCTTCCCCGTCGGACAGCGGCGCGCAAATCATGCTCTTGATGGAAAAGTCGGCGATCGATTCGCTGCTGTCAAACCGGCTGTCTTCCATCGCGTCGAACGACAGAATCGCTTCACCGGTCGACATCACGCGGCGGATGATGGTCCGGCTGATGCGAACGGTTTCGGTTTCATCACGCGACTGTCGCGTTTTGACCCACTTGGTCTGCAAATCGCCGTTGGCCGATTCCATCACGACGAACCCCCGGTCGGCCGAGGGGAAGATGTCGAACAGGCTGTCCAGAATCTTCGGCAGCACTTCGTCGAGCGCCAGGGTCTTGCTGAGGTTGCGGTTGATCTTCAGCAATGCTTCCAGCTTCGCTTCCGGTGTCGCACGCAGCTTCAGCCCGTTTCCGGACTTTTCGAATTCGACCTGGGGCGCGACCAGGCTGGAGGAGTCGTCGTCGACCATCACGACACCAAAATTGGTGCCGCTGAACGTCATCTTTGACTCGGCGGCGAATTCCGGAACGGAATCGCCGTGAAAAACCAGTTCGATGTCGCTGATGCGAATCCGGTCGCCTTCCCGCAGGATCTGGCCGCTGTTGAGACGTTGGCCGTTGAGGAACGTCCCGTTGCGGCTGCCCAGATCGAAAACCGAGAAATGGTCCCGTTGCCGAACCACCTTGGCGTGATAGCGGCTGACCGCCCCGGCATCGATATGGATCTGGCAGTCGGGATGGCGTCCGATGGACGTTTCCCCGTCGGTCAGTTCATAACGTTTGGGGGCGCTGCTGATCGAGCCGGTGTCTCCCAATTCGTCGTTCGAACTTTCACTCGGTCGGGTAGACAAAAACGCCATGGGAACGCTCGGCTGTTTCAACTGCGGACTTCTTGGTTGCGTGCCCCGGAGGGCGGGTGCGACCGGCTACTCGGATTCTTTCTCGCCCGGTGTCGGCACAGAGTTGTCTTCGTACTTGGCGTCGGGGATGGCCGAGGCGTCCTTGGTCCCCAGCACGCTGTGCCCGACCGGGAAAGACTTTTCGGCTTCTTCGCCGGCGTCCTGCGTGACTTCCTTTTCCGTGACCTTGGCGTTCTCGACGATCCGTTCGATCACCTTGCGCTCAACGATCTGATTGCGAAGCGCGTCCATTTGGCCGGTTTTCTCCAACCGGGCTCGGGTCCGACGCAGACTCTGGCCCGATTGTTGCGCGATCAAGGCGATTTCCGCATCGAATTCGCTCGGTTCGGCATCCAGCGATTCTTCTTCGGCGATCTGTTCCAAGACGAAGTGTTCACGCAGCGCCGACTCGGTCGACACGCGGGCGTTTTGCTGCAGGGCGTTGACGATGCCGCGGATCGTGGTGTCGTCGAATCCGTTGCGACGCATCTCCAGGATGCGACGCTGCAATTCGCGGTTGGTTTGCCGTCGCACCAGGTCTTCGGGCAACTCGAACTCGACCGAATCGGCCAGCAAGTCGGTGACCGTTTTGCGGACTTCCTGTTGGGCTCGGTATTCGGACTGACGCGTTAGCGAATCCTTGATGAACTCACGCAGTTCGTCTTCGGATTCGAAATCGCCCAGGTCTTCCAGGATCTCGTCGGTCAGTTCGACCTTCTCCTGCTTCATCACCTCGACCAATTGAACTTCCGCGACGATTTCGCGCGAGTCGCCTTCGGCGTCGTCCTGCCCGGCCAGCGTCACGGGGGTCGTGACGACATCGCCTTCTTTCTTGCCGGCCACGTCTTTGCCGAACTGTTCACAGATTCCGTCGGCCAGCGAAAGTTGCTCGGCCAAGTTCACTCGCTTTTCTTCCATCGTCGACAATACTTTGTCGCCTTCGCGGAACTTGATCGTCACCAACAGGCGGTCACCCATCTCGGCGGGTTCGTCGGTGGCTTCGAACGTGGCGCGTTCCTTGAGGACGCGGTCGAGCGCGTTGCTGACGGCTTCGTCGTCAATCTTTTCGACGCTCTTCGTCAGTTCCAATCCCTTCCATTCGGGCGTTTTGAATTCGGGCCGGACTTCGATCGAGAACTGGAAGGTGAACGGGCCTTCGCCCGGATCGGGGATCGAGTTGTAATCGAAGTCGGGTTCGCTGATCGCGGAAAAGTCCTGCGACTCGGTGACTTGGGACAGAGCGTCCATCAGCAGCTTGCCCTTGACCGCTTCGGTGACGCGTTCCTTGAACTGCTTTTCCACAAGCTGGCGGGGCGCACGGCCGCTGCGGAATCCGGGAACCTGAGCTTCCGGAACCAGTTCGTCATATTCCTTTTTCAGGTACCGTTTGACCTCGGATTCCGGCACGGTGACGACGACATCACGGACACAGGGTTGCGGCGACTTGACTTCGACTTCGACCTGAATCGGGGTCGTTTCTTCGGCGGCGTTGGGCGAATCGATGGACGTGGACATCCTGTGACGTACCTTAAGCGGGGACAGAGGTGAATTGGAAATGGACGTTGAAATTGGGCGCCGCGTCGACGCGTCTGCCGACGGCGTTTCTTTGGTTCAAGAAGGCGGTCGGTGACACCACGGAGGCCTGGTCAGTGCGCTGGCCTCGCGAGAGAGCAAACGGTGCACCGCGGCGGAGTCCGCTGCGGGGAAGCCCACAATTTATCCCGCACCGGCTAAAATCGGCAAGCCACACCGGGGATTTTGCCCGCGAAGTTTGCCCGCGAAGTTTGCCCGCCAGCGCGGGCCGGCCTGGTCCCTGCACCCGGAATCGCGGAACCGCCTGCACCCGGAATCGCGGCACCGCCGGGGCGGTCGAATCGCTCGACACGCTCGACGGCATGGCTGGTAGCACGGCTGGTAGCACGGCTGGTAGCAACGTCCGGCGGTATGGCCTGGCTGGTGCCGGGCGAAGGCTCATGTGCCGCTCCGCGTTGTTTTGAAAAACAATCCCGCTCAAGTTTGCGTCAGGGCTTGCCGAAATCAGACTTCTGTTGATAATTCGCTGCCTCGCTTCGGCGAGACTCTCTCAGTATGCGGCTGTAGCTCAGTTGGCAGAGCATCACGTTGCCAACGTGATTGTCGTGGGTTCGAATCCCATCAGCCGCTCTTCGCAGAAGGCACGTCCGGGATCGTCGGGCGTGCCTTTTGTGTTTCCAGCCCGTATCTTGTTCGCATTCGCCCGTTCGCCGATGCGGCGCGGGGTGGGCTCACGAGACTCACGAGATTCGTGCGGCGGTGTGCCGGAGTGTCCCGATGTGTGCGGCGCGGCTCTCTGTAGCGTGGCACTATGCGGGGATTGCTCGTGCTCGGGCGGGGCCTGCCTGATGCGTCTCTGCTCTGTCGGCCTCCGCTTCGCGTGTCATTTCCTTTTGCGGGGCTGCGTCGTGAGAGCGTCGGTCGCCAGGGTGACGAAGCGCGCCGGCTGGGCGCAACAGGTGTTCCTGATTGGGAGGGTTTTGCGGTGAATCAGCTGGGCGGTTTGTGGCGTGACACGTGGTGGGTCTGGGTGCTGTTCGTGGCGCTGACGGTCGTGTTGGGGCTGACGATCGGTTGGTTCTTTTATCTGCTGATCCTGTGTCTGCCGGTCCCGTTTGCCTACTTCGCCTTCAATCGCTACGACGAGCACGGCAACGAAAAGGCCGATTTGTAGTCCGCGGCCTCTTCGAGTCTCTTGCCATGGCGATGCTGCCAATTCCATGCTCTGGCCGACGCGACGACCCCGATGGCACGCTGTCCAGCCCGGCTTTGTCTGAAAACGGGTGGCTACGCTCGCCAGGGCTTGGCTTTCCACTGCGATTGCGACGGCAGGTACGGATTTTGCGAACGATCAGGCAGGCAAGAACCGGACAGCACCGCTTTGCGTGAGCCGCGTGGCGCTGGCCGCGGGTTTTCTTGCCTCCACCGGCGGCCAGCGTCTTGCCGCTCGTTGCTCGGCAAATCACGGTGCTTTTGGATTGAGGGAGGCGCTTTTCAACCAGGCGGATGAATGTGTCGGGGGGCGGATGTCGAGCCCCGATTTACTGAGCCCCAGCAGGTGGACTCGCCGTGCGGTCATGTGGTGCCGGCGGCGGAACTTGGGAGACTTGGGGGCTGGGGGAAGTGCCGATCTGCGGGCCGGCTGAACGGCAGTTTCGATTCGGCGAAACTTTTTTGAGGAATCGGCGAAGAGCCGTTGACGCTCCGGTGCCGCACGCCTAAATTCTCGCCCTCCCACGGGAATCCTGTCTCGCGGGAAACGGGGGCGGTTCATCCGCATCCCGCTGTTTCAACCACCCTCACATCTTACTTGGAACGCGACTGTGTCTGCCGGAGCTAACGAGGTCATTCGGATTCGTATGGAAGCGTACGATCACTCCGTGCTGGATCAGAGCGCCCAAGAGATTGTGGATACCGTCAAGCGAACTCACAGCGAGGTTCACGGGCCGATCCCGTTGCCGACGCGTGTGGAGCGGTACACTGTTCTGTCCAGCCCGTTCGTGAACAAGAAAGCTCGTCAGCAGTACGAGATTCGGACGCACAAGCGGCTGATCGACATTGTTCAAGCGACGGCGAAGACGATTGAGGCGTTGAACAAGTTGAGTCTGCCCGCAGGGGTGGATATCAAGATCAAGGCTTCGGCTAGATAGTAATTGGCTCGCCCGCCCGTGTCGTCTTGATTGGCGGCGTGTGGCAAGTCGGATTGAGTTGTCCGGTGCGAGCGGCTGTCCCCCCAAGTTTTAGGTTCGGTAATTCCGTATGGACGGATACCGGTCTCGATAACCTGAGTCGCGTCGTCGATTCACGGTTCGGGTCGGTGAGTTCAAAACCCACGTACGAGCGATGAATTCCGTGGCGAAAGCCGCGGCGCTAGAGCTATGTCACCATCAATACTCGGTCGCAAGATTGGCATGACCCAGATCTACCTGGAGGACGGCACGGTCGTTCCCGTGACGGTGGTCCAGGCCGGTCCTTGCCCTGTGCTCCAGATTCGCTCGGTCGATCGCGACGGTTACGCCGCCGTGCAGTTGGGTTTTGAAGATAAGCCGCGACGTCTCGCTTCGCGTGCCGAGCGTGGGCATGTTGCGAAGCTTGAGAGCAAGCGTAGCAAGTCGCGTGCTGCGGCCGGCGTTGAGCTGGTTGAGAAGGCGGGGTGTGAGCCTCAGCGTTTTATCCGCGAGTTCCGCGGGGAAACCGACTTGCAGGTCGGTGGCACGGTAACCGTCGAGAGTTTCGGCGAGGTCAAGCGTGTCGATGTGACCGGGACCAGCAAGGGGCGTGGTTTCTCGGGTGTCATGAAGCGGCACAATTTCTCGGGCCAGCGGGCCTCGCACGGCGTCAAGAAGGTGCACCGGCACGCCGGCGGTACCGGTTGCAGTGCTTCGCCCAGTCGGTTGTTCAAGGGCCGGCGGATGGCCGGTCAGTACGGCAATGCGAAGATCACCATGCGGAACCTGGAGTTGGTTCGCGTCCTGGCCGATGACAATCTGTTGCTGATCCGCGGAGCGGTTCCCGGCCCCAATGGCGGGATGCTGTCCATTCGTCAAACGAACAAGGTGGGCTAAGTCCAATGGCAACACTTCCAGTATTTAACGAGTCCGGCGATGAAGTCGGCAAATACGAGATCGATTCCGAGGCGGTTGCCGACCGCGTCAGCAAGCAGTTGCTGCACGACGCCGTGGTGATGTACCAGGCGAACGGTCGTCAGGGGTCTCACAGTGCCCGGACCCGCGGCCAGGTCAGCGGTACCAACAAGAAAATGTACCGTCAGAAAGGGACCGGCCATGCTCGTGCTGGTTCCAAGCGAACCAACGTTCGCCGTGGCGGTGGCGTGGCTCGGACGATCAAGCCGCGTGACTACAGCTATCGGCTGCCGAAAAAGGCTCTGCAGCGTGCGACGCGGATGGCGATCCGCAGCAAGATCGACGACGGCGAAATGATCGTGATCGATTCGTTGTCGTTTGACGCGCCCAAGACTTCGCGGATGGCGGCGGTGCTGAAGGCGTTGGGCCTGGGGGCCACGACGACACTGGTTGCGACCGCAGAGTCCGATGCGGCGCTTTACAAGAGTGGCCGGAACATCCCTGGTGTCGACGTGCAGCCGGTGCGGCAGCTCAACGCGCTCACGGTGCTCAAGCCCAAGCGGATGCTGGTCACCAAGGCGGCTTTGGATCGGATCAAGGACGGGACGTTTGCTGACAGTTCGGCCGTCTAGCGTCTCGCGGCATCCCTCACCAAGACATCAAAAGAATTTGTGCGATGGCAAGAATTCAGCCCCCGGCCAAGCCGGAAACCAAAATCAAGCTCGAGCCGCACCAGGTGTTGTTGCGTCCGCTCGTGACCGAGAAAGGCGTGCACCGTGCGACTCGCCACAACGAGTATGCGTTTGAAGTGCACCAGTTTGCGACCAAGCCGGAAATCAAGGCCGCGGTCGAGAAGTTGTTCGACGTCAAGGTCGACAAGGTTTGCACGCAGAACCGCAAGGGGAAGTTTCGCCGGACGCGGAACGGGTTGGGGCGCACCTCCGACTGGCGGCGGGCCATCGTCCACCTGCACCCGGATCACAAGATTGACTTCTTCTAAGCGGCCGGCTTCCCGCCTCCGGGGAGCCTTCGTCGCCGAAGGGTAAGCCACACGGCTTCGCACACAAAACGTTTTACCAAGTAGCCAGATAGAAATCAGCGATGGGAATTCGCACCTACAAACCGACCAGCCCTGGTCGCCGGAATGCGACGGTCAGCGACTTTGCTGAACTGACGCCGGGTTACCAGGTCGAAAAGTCGTTGCTGAAGCCGAAGCGTAAGACCGGTGGACGGAACAACCAAGGCAAGATCACCGCGCGGCATCGTGGCGGCGGTCACAAGCAGATGTACCGCGTGATCGACTTCCGGCGCGTCAAAGACGACATGCCGGCGACGGTTGACTCGGTGCAGTACGATCCGAACCGATCCGCGAGAATTGCACTGCTGAAATACAGCGACGGCGACAAGACGTACGTGGTTGCACCGGCCGGGTTGAAGGCCGGCGACACGGTCGTCAACGGAGCCGATGCCCCGCCGACGTTGGGCAACTGCCTGCCGCTGAAGAACATCCCGCTGAGTACGACGGTCTGCTGCATTGAGATGCGGATCGGTGGCGGAGCGGTGTTGTGCCGTTCGGCCGGCACCGGTGCGGTCCTGATGGCACGCGAGGCCGATTGGGCTCAGTTGCAACTGCCCAGCGGGGAAGTGCGTCGGGTTCCCAGTCGTTGCCGGGCGGTCATCGGGCGGGTCGGAAACAGCGAACACATGAACGTGGTGTTGGGCAAGGCCGGGCGGGCCCGTTGGTTGGGCCGTCGTCCGCATGTCCGCGGAACCGCGATGAACCCGATCGATCACCCGCACGGTGGTGGTGAAGGTCGGACCAAGGGTGGTCGTCACCCGGTCAGCCCGCAGGGCAAGAGCGCCAAGGGCGGAGCAACCCGTCAGAAACGCAAGCCCAGCAACACGGCGATCGTCCGCCGCCGCAAGAGCAAGCGGTACGGCCAACTGAAGATGCATCGCTAGGAAACAAGACGCTTTCGGGAGACCGGAAGCCACCCCCGTAGGTAGCTGAGAAACGATGAGCCGCAGTAGCAAGAAAGGCCCCTTTGTCGACCCGAAGCTGTTCTTCAAAGTGCAGAAGCAGGCCGACGAAGGAAAACGGACCCCGATCAAGACTTGGGCGCGTTCGTGCACGATCGTTCCGGAATTCATCAACATGACTTTCATGGTGCATGACGGACGCAAGCACGTTCAGGTTCAGGTCACTGAGGACATGGTCGGTCACAAGCTGGGCGAGTTCGCTCCGACCCGGACATTCAAGGGCCACGGCGGCAGGAGCAAGAAGTAGGTCGAAACCATGCCAACATTCACCGCAAGTCACCGAAATGCACGGATCAGCGCCCGCAAGGTGCGTCTGGTTGCCGACCTGGTGCGTGGCCAGTACGCCGATGAGGCGTTGGACACGTTGAAGTTCCAGCCCCAGCGTGGCGCCCGGATGCTTGAGAAAGTAATCCGCAGTGCCGTTGCCAACGCTCTGGATCCGGATCAGACCGAGGGTGCCCCGCACCGGATCGAAGATCTGGTGTTGACCGATGTGCGGGTCGATGGTGGGGCGATGTTTCGCCGCATGCGTCCGCGTGCCCGCGGAAGTGCTCACATCATCAAGAAACGCAGCAGCCACATCAGCGTCAAAGTGACGCCGATCGACGAAATTTAAGGCCCCTCGGAAACAGCAACCCAACGAGTCGTAAACGATGGGACAAAAAGTCAACCCGATCGCGTTTCGCACCGGAGTCACCCGAGGGTGGTCGAGCCGCTGGTACGCGTCGAAACAGGATTTTGCGGATCTATTGGTGGAAGATCGCAAGTTGCGAAACTTCATCACCAACCATCCCAAGAAGACCCAGTACAAGAACGCCGGGATCGACCGGATCGAAATCGAGCGGACTCGCGACGAAGTTCGCGTGATGCTGTACGTCGCCCGGCCCGGTTTGATCATCGGCAAGAAGGGACAGGAGATCGAGATCCTGCAGGCGGAACTGCAGAACCTGATCGGCCGCCGAATCAACCTGAAGGTGGAAGAGGTCGGGCGTCCCGAACTGCAGGCACAGCTGGTCGCCGAAGACATCGCCCAGCAGTTGCAGAAGCGATCGAGCTTTCGTCGGACGATGAAGCGGTCGCTGGAGCAAACCATGGACGCCGGCGCCAAGGGGATCAAGATCCAGTTGGCCGGCCGATTGGGCGGAGCCGAAATGGCACGCCGCGAAAAACAAAGCCTGGGCTCGATTCCGTTGAGCACCCTGCAGGCAAAGATCGATTACGGAACGACCGAAGCGATGACGCCACAGGGGCACATCGGTATTCAGGTCTGGATTAACCAAGGTACTTACGGAGACGACACCGATGGCGTTGATGCCCAAACGGGTCAAGCATCGAAAAAGCCAAAGAGGGCGCATAAAAGGTAGTGCGACTCGTGGTAACACGGTCGTCTTTGGCGAATACGGGATCCAGTCGATGGAACCCGGTTGGATCAAGGCGACGACCATCGAGGCCGGACGGATTGCGGCTCAGCAGTACGTCCGCGGTGAAGGAAAGCTGTACATCCGAATTTTCCCCGACAAGTCCGTCACCAGCACCCCGCTGGAAACGCGGATGGGGAAAGGTAAGGGTGAACCAGACTTCTGGGCCGCGGTCGTCAAGCCGGGGACCGTCCTGTACGAACTCGGCGGTGTGACCGAACAACAAGCCAAAGTCTGTTTCGCACGACTTGCCAGCAAGTTGCCGGTGAAAGTCCGTTTTGTCGAACGACGGACGTTCTGAATCGGCGATGCCGCCGGTGCCCTGATCGCCCTGCCATCGCGGTGGGCGTTCGACAACGGCGGCCGGCGTTTCCCCTCCAACCGTTTTTGTTTTCAGAGACAGGCCTGGTCATGACCAGCAATAGCGAACTGAGAGAGATGAGCGACGAACAGCTCGAGGCGACCGCGGCCGAAGCGGCGCAGACGCTGTTCCGACTGCGTTTCCAGTCTCAGTCGGAGCGTTTGAACACGCCCAGCGATATTCGCAAGAACCGACGTTTGATCGCTCGGATCAAAACGATCCAGACCGAGCGAGCCAAACCAGCCAATTCCACCCCAGCCGAAGCGTAACAACATGCCAAAACGCGTTGTTTCGGGCATTGTCACCAGCGACAAAATGGACAAGACGCGCCGCGTCGAGATCAATCGCCTGGTGAAGCATCCCAAGTACAAGAAATACATCAGCCGGCGAACGGTTTGCCACGTTCACGATGAAGACAACGAGTCGCACATCGGTGACCGCGTGGAGATCATCGAATCGGAACCGTTGAGCAAGCTGAAGCGTTGGCGGTTGGTCCGCGTGCTGGAAAAGAGCACCGAGGTCGACCTGGTTGCCCTGCGGGCCGCTCGCAAAGAAGCCGAGCAGGCCGAAGCGGCGTCCGGGGAATCGTCCGAGGCGTAGTCGCGGCCCGTCCGCGTGTTGTTCCGATACTCACCGTCCACCGTTTTGATCCTTCGCCGCGAGTCAGCGGAGCGGCCGCCCCGGCGGAACCGTCCTCCGGTCCACCGCGTTCGCAAGCCGAACAGTCAATCATGATCCAACAAGAAACCCGTCTGGACGTCGCAGATAACACCGGTGCGCGTCAAGTCATGTGCATCAAGGTGCTCGGCGGCAGCCGTCGGCGGTTTGCCCGCGTCGGCGACGTCATCGTGTGCAGCGTCAAAAGCGTGATTCCCGGCAGCGACGTGAAGAAAAAGGCGATCGTTCGAGCGGTCATCGTGCGGACCAAGACGCCCGTCCGACGGCCCGACGGCAGCTACATCAAGTTCGACAGCAACGCTGTCGTGCTGATCGACAAAGACAAGTCCCCGCGAGGCACGCGGATCTTCGGTGCGGTCGCTCGCGAGCTTCGTGAGCACAACTTCATGAAGATCGTCAGCCTGGCCAACGAAGTGGTTTGATCGGAAGCCCCCCACATCCACCTCGCATCCATACAGAGTTTTCCAGTCATGTTGCTCCGAGTAGAAGACGAAGTCCTGGTGATCGCCGGCGGTGACAAAGGTCATCGCGGCAAAGTCCTGGTCGTCGATCGCAAGAAGAACAAGGTCGTCGTCGAAGGCGCCGGCCTGGTCCGCAAACACGTCAAGCGTAGCCAGAAGAACCCGCAAGGGGGCCGCTTGAGCAAAGAGATGCCGATCCACGCCAGCAACGTGATGGTCATCGATCCGTCCACCGGAAAGCCGACCCGGATCGGTGTCCGTTACTTGGACGACGGATCCAAGGAACGTTACGCCAAAAAGAGTGGTGCCAGCCTGGGGCGAGTTGCCCCGGCCCGACCCTCCTACCAGAAGTAGTTCCCGAAGAAATTCCCCCGTCGCTGACGACTCGCACGGTCGTCAACGACTTGCAGCAAAGTCGCGTCCCCGCCGCGCACCGACCCACAGCCGCCAAACGCAGAACCGACGATGGCAAACAAACCACGACTCCAACAGGCCTACGAGGACACCATCCGTGAAAAGATGGTGGAGAAGTACGGCTACGGAAACCCGCACCAGGTGCCCCGCCTGGAAAAGATCACCTTGAACATGGGCGTCGGCCAGGCGATCGGCGACAAGAAGATCCTGGACCTGGCGATCGACGCGATGACTCAGATCGCGGGCCAAAAGCCCGTGACCACCCTGGCCCGCAAATCGATCGCCGGTTTCCGGCTGCGTGAAGGCATGCCGATCGGCTGCATGGTCACGCTGCGACGCCAGCACATGTACGAGTTCTTTGACCGACTGGTCGCGATCGTCCTGCCGCGTGTGCGTGACTTTCGCGGGATCAGCCGCAAGGCCTTCGACGGCAACGGCAATTACACGATGGGCTTGACCGAACAATTGGTCTTCCCGGAGTTGAACCCCGACAAATTCACTCGACCGCAGGGGATGAACATCACGTTCGTCACGACGGCCCAGAGCGACGAAGAAGCCCGCACGTTGTTGGAATTCTTCGGCATGCCGTTCAAGCAGCCTGCCAAGAAGAACGACGCCGCCTGAGTGGCGTCTTGAAAACCATTTTATTTTGCGAACCGTTTCACAGCTGCAACCCAAAGACAGCCCGTGGCAAGTAAATCGAAAATCGCCAAGGCAAATCGGAAGCCGAAGTTCAGCACCCGGCGCGAGAACCGGTGCAAGTTCTGCGGTCGCCCGCGTTCGGTGTATCGCAAGTTCGGATTGTGCCGAATCTGTTTCCGCGAAAATGCGAACTTGGGTTTGATCCCCGGTGTTCGTAAGGCCAGTTGGTAAGACAACGGAGCGACGAAAACCCATGATGACAGACCCGATTGCAGACATGTTGACCCGCATCCGCAACGCCGTTCGTGTGGAACGAGCGTTCGTGGATATCCCCGCCAGCCGCGTCAAGCGAGGCATCGCTGATGTGCTCAAACGCGAGGGGTTCATTTGGGATTGGCAGGAAGTCGAAGAATCACCCGTCAACACCCTGCGTTTGGAACTGAAATACGGCTCCAACGGTGAACGCGTGATCCAGACGATTCGACGGATGAGCAAGCCCGGACGCCGTTTGTACGCCCATTGCAAGGACCTCAAGCCGGTGCTCGGCGGGATGGGAATCACCATCATCAGCACCAGCAAGGGTGTGATCAGCGATCGCGAAGCTCGGCGGGAAAAAGTCGGCGGCGAAGTCCTGTGCGAAGTCGCGTAACACCATTCAATCGAACGTTTTCAGCAAGTGATCTGAAATGAGCCGTATCGGAAAAAAACCTGTCGACATTCCCAGCGGTGTCACCGTCGGTGTCGCCGACCGTGTGATCACGGTCGAAGGCCCCAAGGGAAAGTTGACCATGAAGCACCGGCCCGAGGTCGGCGTCAGTGTGGAAGACTCCACCGTGACCGTCAGCCGTGACAGCGAAGATCGGACGTGTCGCGAACTGCACGGCCTGACCCGGGCATTGGTCGCCAACATGATCGAAGGCGTCACGCAAGGTTACGAAAAGCGGCTCGAGATCGTCGGGGTTGGTTACCTGGCCAGCATCTCCGGCGACACCCTGCAGTTGCGGGTCGGATACGCCAACGAATTGTATCGCAAGATCCCGTCGGACCTGACGGTCACCTGTCCCGACCAGACCCACGTGGTCGTTCAGGGGTGCGACAAGCAACGCGTCACGCAGTTTGCCGCGGAAGTTCGGGCACTGCGAAAACCCGAACCGTACAAAGGCAAAGGGATTCGTTACCAAGGCGAATACGTTAAGATCAAACCCGGTAAGGCGGCCACCAAGTAGGCGGTCTGAGAAACGGCAAGAACATGGACAAGAACAAGAAACTCGCAAAGAAACGATACCGCCGCCGCAATCACGTCCGCAACGTGTTGCGGGGATCGGCGGACCGCCCGCGTTTGTGCGTGCATCGTTCGCTGAAACATTTCTCTTGCCAGCTGATCGATGACGACAGCGGCAAGACGCTGGTCAGTGCCAGCACCAAAGACAAGACGCTCCGCGAATCCGTCGAAGGCGGGGGCAACTGCGACGCAGCCGCGGAAGTCGGAAAAGCGATCGCCGAGAAGGCCACCGCCGCCGGGATCAAGGAAGTCAAACTGGACCGTGGGCACAACAAGTACCACGGCCGGGTCAAGGCCTTCGCCGATGCCGCCCGCGAGGGTGGGTTGTCGTTGTAGACCGAACCAGATCCCCAACAGCCGACCGAGTCGAGTCGGCGTCCTGACGGAAAACAGCAGCTTACAACCGCGATTTTAAATTGCCGGCCCCAGCGGTCGGCTCACCGAGGGTCGGAACCATTAGTACTGGAAACCAACAACGTCGTCGTGGCGGAAAGCAAGCCGAGGAATCGAAAGATGACGGCCTGCTCGACCGCGTCGTAAAGATCAAACGCTGTGCCGCCGTGGTCAAAGGCGGTCGCCGCTTCAGCTTCGCCGCCATGGTCGTCGTCGGTGACGGACAGGGGAAGGTCGGCTGGGGTTACGGCAAAGCCAACGAAGTGCCGCCGAGCGTCCAGAAGGCGACCAAGCAGGCCACCCGCGCCATGATCAATGTGCCGCTGGTCGAGGGCAGCATCCCCCACCAGGTCTGGGGCCGATTCGGCGCCGCCAGTGTGACCCTCATCCCGGCCGGGGCTGGTACCGGGATCATCGCTGGCCAGGCAGTCCGTGCGGTCTGTGAAGCTTGCGGGATTCACGACATCCTGACCAAGTCCTACGGAACCAACAATCCGGTCACGCTGGTCAAGGCCACCGTTGAAGCTCTGTCCAAGCTGCGGACCCGCGAAGAAGCGGCCGCCCTGCGTGGACTGAGCGTCGAAGAACTGTCGGCTTGATTTGAAACAAGATGAATGACCGCGCCGCCGTCCGGCAGCTCGGTCGCCCCTTGGGGTGAGTCCCGCGAGGAATCGCGCCGCCCCGTGAAATTAGCACCACTGGTGAATTCGGTATCGCTATGAATCTGAATGATGTCCATCGCGGGATTCAGAAAAACCGCAAACGAAAACGGATCGGCCGCGGCCCCGGCAGCGGGACCGGCAAGACGTCCGGCCGTGGCCACAAGGGCCACAAGAGCCGCAGCGGTTACAGCCGCAAGCCCAGCTTCCAAGGCGGGGCGATGCCGATGTTCCGTCGCGTCCCCAAACGCGGATTCAACAACCGTTGGGCGTCGACCGTGTTTGCCGTCAACGTCGGCAAGCTGAACGATTGCTTCGATGACGGCGCCGACGTGACGCTCGAAGCGATGTCGGCCAAGGACGTCGCCAAAGGCACCTTTGACGAGGTCAAGATCCTTGGCGACGGCGAACTGAACAAGAAGCTGAACGTATCTGCACACCGTTTCAGCAAGTCGGCCGAAGAGAAGATCACCGCCGCCGGCGGCACCGTCACCAAGCTGGCCCCCAAGCGGACCCCGGCCGAGCGTGTCGAGGCGCTCAAAGAGGCCAAGTAGGGCCCCTTCCGGAATTCAACCCGGATCAGACGAAAACGTCAGTTCGTACCCGCGGACTGGCGTTTTGCATTGAGAATCGTTGCTCTCGCCAGTGTCGAGAAAAAACACTAAAGTTGCGCAGGCGGCCCCTCCGGCGAATGTGATCTGCCGGCATCCGCATCACCATCAACGAAAGACGGATCGAGCGAATGCTTGAAAAACTGCGAATCATGATGACCATTCCCGAGCTGCGGAGAAAGATTTTTCTCACGCTCGGGTTGCTGGCGATCTATCGAATCGGATTCCACATCCCCCTGCCCATGGTCTCCAACACGCCGATGGATTCGGCCGGCGGCGGCGCCGGAGACTTCCTGGAAAAGGTCAGCTTGTTTGCGGCCAGCGACCTCCGCCAGCTGACGATTTTCGGCTTGGGAATCATGCCGTACATCTCCGCCTCGATCATTCTGCAGTTATTGGGGACCACCGTCCCGGCACTGGCCGAGCTGAAGAAGGAAGGCCAGGCGGGACAGAAAAAGATCAACGAGTACACCCGTTACCTGACAGTCTTCATCTGCCTGGTGCAGAGCTGGATCTATCTGTCGGTGATGTTGACGGCCAGCGGCCCCGGCGGCGGAAACATCAACCCGAACTTCTTGAATTCCACCGGCACGGGGTTGTACCTGCCCTGGCAACTGGTCGCGGTCGCGGTGATGACCTGCGGCAGTGTGTTCCTGATGTGGTTGGGGGAACAGATCGACGAGCACGGCATCGGAAACGGGATCAGTTTGTTGATCATGGCCGGGATCCTGGCCCAGATGCCCAAGGCACTTTACGAGCTGGTCCGCAACATGGAAACGCAGCTGACCGGGTTGAGCCGCGGTCAGGTCGGCATCGAAACGCTGATCTTGCTGTTTGTGCTGTTCATTGGGGTCGTGGTCGGCGTCGTCTTTATCACCCTGGGACAACGCAAGATTCCCACGCAATCCGCTAAGTTCACTCGCGGTCGCAAAGTTTACGGCGGAACCCGCCAGCACCTGCCGTTGCGGATCAACCAGGCCGGTGTGATGCCGATCATTTTTGCCAGCAGTCTGCTGATGATCCCCAGTGTGTTTTTCGGACTGATGGCCGGCCTGTTCGAAACCGGCGGGTTCGTCTTCAAGTCGTTGAACTTGATCAGCTTGACCATGAGCGATCAGGCGTCGTACCTGTTCAACCTGTTGTACGTCGCGCTGATCTTTTTCTTCTGTTACTTCTGGACGGCGATCACCTTCAACCCGAAAGAGATCTCGGACAACCTGCGTGACAGCGGAACGTTCATCCCCGGATATCGGCCTGGGAAACGCACCACCGACTACCTGGAAAAGGTCATGGTGCGAATCACGTACGTGGGCGCCGCCTTCTTGTCGATCGTGGCGATCGTTCCGACGATCGTTTACGGGTCGTTGGGTGTGCCCTACTCGATTGCCGGCTTTTACGGAGGCACCGGCCTTCTGATCGCCGTCAGTGTCGCATTCGACTTGGTCCAGAAGATCGACAGCCACCTGGTGATGCGGAACTACCGCGGGCTGCTGGAAGGTGCCGGCGGCGGAACTTCGCCGGTGGTGTAAAGCGGACGACGTTCGCTCCCAGCAGGTGGGGCACGCGATGCATTTCGCGGAGCGGCATGGCGCTCCGGGTTGTTGAACTTTCCGTCCGAACCGGAGAATCGGACGACGGATCGCGATGCATGACAGGGGACGTCAGATGTCCCACCGCTGGTTCGTCTAGCGAACCATTTTCGACGTGACCTCCAGGACCCTGCTCCCACGTCGCGAGACGCTCCACATCAATTTCTGCCGGGAAGCACCAGTGCGAATCGTCTTCATCGGGCCGCCCGGCGCCGGCAAAGGAACACAGTGCCGCCGCCTGTCCGAAGACTTGGAGATTCCCCACATCTCCACCGGAGACATGCTGCGCGCCACGCGTGACGGTTCGGCTTTGGGTCGGCTGGTCGCCGGATACATCGACTCCGGACGCTTGGCGCCGGACTATCTGGTCATGCGGATCGTCATCAAGCGTCTGCAGGAAGAAGATTGTGACCGAGGCTGTCTGTTGGACGGCTTTCCCAGGACGGTCAATCAGGCCCAGATGTTGGACGATTATTTAGCGGAGCAATCGCTGCGGCTGAGTGCGGTCTTGAATCTGCAGGTTCAGCAGGAGACGTTGATCGAGCGGTTGCTCAAACGCGCCCAGATTGAGCATCGTGTCGATGACACCGACCAGACGATTGCCGCGCGGCTGCGGGTGTTCTTCAATCAGACCGCCCCCGTGCTGGAGCACTATCGTCAGCAGGGAATCGTCCGCCCGATTGATGGCATGCAGCCGCCCGACGAAGTGTACGCGGAAATCCGACAAACGCTTGACGCGATTGAAGGTTGAAATCACGGAAGCTCACGGCGACTCGGTTTCGGCGGTCCGGCAACAACCGTCAATCACGGGCTGCGTCCGGGCCGTGCGTTTCCGCGGTGAGCACAATCTGCGTCGCAGTGTCCGGTTCGTGGCACGCGCCGGCAGACTTTTTCTTGTCGGCCAGCTGGGTCGGGGATGTCCGGGTCGGGGACATCCGGGTGGCCAGCACGGGCACGTCTGGGCTCTGGATCGCGGTCGTTGCGGCGGATGAAACCGGGACCCGCCGCGGATCTGCGGGATGGAGACAGGGGACGTCGACACGGGCCATCAATCCGACGGCGACTTCGAATCGCAAACACTCCCTCGTCGTATGGTCGCCTGGGCCGATACAATCGAAGCTGGTTGAGACGGCAGTAGATGCTGCAGAATCCTGTGCGGAAGAATCGCGACGAGCGTCCTACCGGCCAGATCGTCCGCGGTGCCGCTATCGCGATAAACGCCCGACCCCCTCTCGAAACGACTGAATATGCGAGTTTTCACCCACCGGTGCCTGATTGCGATTGCGATATCGCTTCTCGGTGCCAGCTTGACGATCGCCCAGCAGGGGCGTTTCGGGATCGCGTTTCAACAAAACATGTCCCGGTTCATCCCGCCGCCGCGGGCGATCACCCAGCAGTTGAAAGAAGCAGAAAGGGCGATTGCCGAGGAGCGATACAGCGACGCGGTGGTCGTCTTGGGCGACGTCTTGGAACGCGTTCCGGACCCGGGGGACGAGCAGAGTCTGGCAGGTCAGGACTTTTTCCTGGAGGCGGAGGAGGAAAACCAACCGCGTCGCGACCAAAGTTTTCTAAAGCATTGTCGCAACCTGATCGGATCTCTGCCCGCCAAAGGACGGGAAACGTACGAGTTGCGATATGGGGCGCTCGCCGAGCAACTGCTCGGCGATGCAACGACCACGCGAGATTGGAACAAGTTGCGTGAAGTCCGCCGCCGTTACTTTCACACCGAAGCCGGTTACAACGCCTCGCTGCTGCTCGCGCAGCACGAGATGTTTTTGGGGCATCCCCTGGCCGCCTCGTTGCTGCTTGATGACGTGGTCGCCAGCAAAGCCGCCGTCGAACAGTTGGGACGTGAAGTCGTTTTGCTGCATGCCGTTGCCTGCCAGGTTTCCGCACGATCGCCGGCCACCGGGCTTTCCGAGTTGCCCGCGGAGCTTCGTGTGGGCGAGTCGGATGGGAACCCATCGGTCTCGGATTGGCGAAGCTGGATTGAAAAGAACTATCAACTGCCTTCGTCCGATGCGATCAGCCGCTCTGCCGACTATCCGTACTTGGGCGGCGGGGCATCTCGCAATGACGGCGCGGACGGACAGTTGCCGTTGTCGACGCCCCGCTGGATGTTGGAAACAACGGCGACGCCGCGCGAAGAACAAGCGTTGCGTCTGCGGGGTGAGGAATTGGCTTCCAGCGGTCGGCTCATTCCACCCAGTTGGACACCGATTCGCGTCGGTGATCAGCTATTGATGCGAACCACCGAGCGTTTGATGGGCGTGGACTTTCGCACCGGCAAACGCGTTTGGCAGTACCCCTGGTTCCAGAGCGATGACTCGTTCGAGCAAGAGCAATCATTGACGTCTCGCGGTGGTGGCCAGGATGAAGGGGACGATTTGCTTGAACGTCGCGTCTGGAACGATTTGCCCTACGGCCAGCTCAGCAGTGACGGAGAGCGGGTCTATCTGTTGGATGATCTGTCGCCGGTACAGACGGTGCAAATCAATCCGTTGATGGGAATTCAGAACATTGAGTCCGCCGACAGCGATCGCAACACGTTGGTCGCATTGGAACTGAAGACCGAGGGCAAAACGTTGTGGCGATTGGGGCAGGACCCGACGATCGCCAGTGAACTGAATGAGGCTTTTTTCCTGGGGCCACCGCTGCCCGTGGACGGTTCACTGTACGCCATCGTGGAAATGGCTGGTGACATCTCCCTGGTTTGTCTGGATCCGGCGACGGGAAACATGCGTTGGCGACAGCAACTGGTGGCGATCGAAGGGCTGGGCATTCAATACGACGCGTCGCGTCGGACCGCCGGTGCGGCGCCGACCTATCACGAAGGTGTGTTGATCTGTCCCACCGGCGCCGGGGCGACCGTCGCCGTGGACCTGGGGGATCGAACGTTGCGGTGGGGCAACACGTACGAGCGACGTGCCGAGAGCAACGCGTTGGGGCGATTCCAACGTGCCGGCGACTCACCCGATGAGCTGCTGGAACGGTGGCACCATTCACTGGCGGTCGCCAGCGGCAACAGCGTTTTGGTTACACCGGTCGTCACCGATGTCCTGTATTGTTTTGATTTGGTGGACGGCAAACGCCGATTCAACAAGCCGCGGCTGGGAGCCTTCTATGTTGCCGGGATTCGCGACGGCAAGTTGTTCGTGATCGGGGCCCGCGAACTGCGATGCTATGACCTTCAAAACGGGCGGCTGCAATGGACGACCGACGCGAAGCTGATTGCGCCGGGGCAGCAAATTGTGGGAAGAGGCGTCTTTGGGCCGGACCGCTATATCGTGCCTACCAGCGGCAACGAGTTGATCAGCGTGTCGATCGAAGACGGGTCCGAGCTGCAGCGTCGGACGACACGCTACCCGCTTGGCAACTTGGTTGCCGTCGATGGCGAATTGATATCGCAAGGTCCGACCACGTTGGCGGTCGCGTTCGGAGCGCGAACCTTGGGGCCAAAGGTCGATCGGATGCTGGAGGAAAATCCAAACAATCTGGATGCCCTGATTCAGAAGGCGTTGCTGTTGACCGAGCAGGGAAACCGGCAGGAAGCTCTGACCGTTTTGCAGAAAGCTCGGGAGATCGAGCCGGACAGCGACGAAGTGTTGATCCTGTCGATCGCAGCGATGCTCGGCGTGCTGCGTGAAGAAGAGTCGCCCTCGCCGGCTTTGGTGAAGGAACTTGATGCGCTGATCGATACGCCGGCCCAACGAATGGAATTTCTCGCGTTGCGGATTCAGTCGGCGCTTCGCGAACGATCGGTGCGGCAGGCGACTGAACTGTTGCTGGAGTTTTCGTCCGTGATCGGCAACGTGAACCTGTTGGGGAATGAAGACGAGTCAATCCTGCGAGATCCGATGCGTGATTGCAATCTGGACAGCTGGACTTCCGCCCGCAGTGCGGAGCTCGCCAGGATCGCCGCGGAAGAAGGGCAAAGTGAGCTGGTCCAGGAACTGCTGGCGGAGCATATTCAGGAGAAGCGTCGGGGTTCTTCGCGATTGCTGGAAAGCATGGTCGAACATTTCCGACCGTTGGGCGTCGACTCGTTGATCGTCTCGTTGGCGGCCCGCCGCATGGCCGAGGGGCTGCCGGCGGCCGCTGAGCGTTTGCTGCTCGGCCCGATCCGGCCGGCTCGATTGCTGAACCTGGGGCAATTGCCGTTCAGTCAGGAGCGGGCCGTCGAACTGGCACGTGTCTATGCCGAGGGACAACTTGCCGAAGACTCGCTGGAGATCTTGGACGTTGTTCAGGCTCGTCAGCCACAGGATGATTCTGAGGGTGACGGGGAGCGGGTGGTGACCCCGAGCTCGTTGGACGAGATTCGCGAAAAAGCCAAAGCGGCGGTCGAACTGGACGGTGAGGCGTTGGACGTGACGGCGCCGGTGTCATTGACCTGGCAGACGCAAGCCATGCCCGGAGGGGCGCGCGCGCAGGCGCTGCAGCATTCGGTGGAACCGGAGATGATGGCGGGACAGAGTTTTCAAGGCTGGTCGCTGATCAACAACTCCGGCGCGGTCATGTTGCAGAACCCGTTGGGCGAAAGCCGACGTGTCGCGTTGGAAGCGTTTCCTCGACGCAACGTTTCCGACCGCGACGCCGCGATCAGTGGCGGGATCATGATCATGGAACGTCCCGGCCAGCTCTCGGCGGTGGACCTGTTTGCAATTCGCACGAATCAACCGAGTGAGGCGGTGATTTGGACGCGGGATTTCGGTTCCGAGGGTGACGCGTCGACGGCGCGAAAGTCGCGCGTGACCGAATTCGGAGACACGATTTCGTCCTATCCCACCAACTCCGCATCGGCCAACATGATCGGAGAGTTCCGAGTCGGCCCGGTATTGGGCGATCGCGTGGTTGTGTTGCAGGCCGGCGACTTGGTGGCAATCCGTTTGACCGACAAGAACACGCTGTGGCGTCACTCCGGGGCGCCCACGACGGGGCATTTGGTTGCCGACGCGGATCGTGTGGCGGTGGTTTCCAATCCGATCAATCAACCGGCGACCGTGACGACATTTGATCTGCTGGACGGACGCAAGCTGGACAGCCAGCCGTGGAAGTATGGGACGCTGTGGAGTTCGATCGGTTCCTGCGTCTTGGCTTACGAAACCTCTTCAAAGTCGGCCACCGCGACGGTGCGGTTGGTCAATCCGTTGGCGGCTCCGGAGGAACGCGTGCTGCTGGAAACGGAAGCTTTGGTCAAATCACCGCAGGTTGCGGGGACGGGACGTGGTTTCGGCCGGGTCCTGCAAGACCGATACTTGGTTCTGTTCGACACGACGGGGCGTCTGGTCGTGTGGGATTTGTTGCGCGGCACCGAACTTTGTCGACATGAAGTCGGAGAGATGCCGGAATTGCAGTACATGCACGCGATGTGGATGGACGGCCAGTTGCTGGTGATGCCGGCCAACGAAGTTCAGCGGCAAAACGCCTCGGACATGACAACGCAGCAAGGAGATGTTCACCGTACCGTCCACAAAATCATCGCTGTGTCGACTGAATCGGGCGACATCAATTGGCAGCGAGATTTCGACGAACCATGGGGCTGCACGCTTTCGCAACCCCACGGATCGCCCGTGTTGGTGCTGGTGCGAGCCAAGACGATTTTTTCCACCAATCGTTCCAGCCGCACGGAGATGGACGTGCAGATGCTGCGACTTACCGATGGTGAAACGATCTATGAAGAGCTGCAGAAATCGCTCGCCGGCAGAGCGGCCGGCCTGACCACCGCATTGATCGTGCAGCCCAGGCAGAATCGAGTGTTGGTGCGAATTGAAGGCGAAGCGTTGAACTTCGAATTCGGCTCGCCACCCAACCCCGACCAATAGCCCACGCCCCATTCCACCCGGGGGACAGAGCACTTACCTCCGGGGCCACCCGGGGACAGCGGGGCCACCCGGGGACAGAGCACTTGCTTCCGAGTACTCGCATTCCGCTCGGGGGACAGAGCATTCCGCTCGGAGCGGTCGGGGGACAGAGCACTCGAGTCGACTTGGGAAGTCCACTCGGGGTCCCTCGGGGGAAGTCCACTCTGGAACAGAAGTCCCTCGGAGCACTCGGGGGACAGAGCACTCGGGGGACAGAGCACCCGAGAGCAGTCGGGGGACAGAGCACTCGAGTGGACTTGGGAAGTCCACTCGGGGACAGAGCACAGAAGTCCCTGAGCACAGAAGTCCCTCGGGGGACAGAGCACATGCAGCCGGATTGCTGGGGCTCGCGATGTAGCATTGGGAGCCAGTCTGTCAGACTGACGCGGCACCTTGTCCAGTGACCCGCGGAGCAGAAGACAACTTATCTTTCAGATCGGATGGTGGGACCGTGGAGATCTCAATGTGGCGGCTTCATGGGGACAAAGGACCGCGAGAGCCTTCAACCGGATCAGTCGGCGGGGACAGGGGGACTGGGGCGGAACGCGTCGGCCCGTTGCGACGACTCGGTGGGCCATCGGCGGGCCAAACGCGTTTCGTTACCGATCCCGCTACTCACCCTCAACCGCGGAGTCGGCTTCGGCGAGCCGCGCTTCCTCTTCGAGATCAACGGCCATGTCGGGGTTTTCCGCGAGGAACTGTTCGATTTCGTCGCCTTCGGCAACCGACGTGGGTTCTGATGAACCTCCGCAACCGAGAAGAAGCGGCGAAACAAGGAGACAAGAGAAGAGCGTGAGCTTACGTAACTGCATATCAACTACTCCAGTAAAAAAACGAATGAGTGACGTGGTGAGTGGGAAAAGATCATCAAAACGAAGCCCCGCAGCAGGACGAGCTGCGGGGCTTCGCTGACGCGATCAACAGAAGGATTCCAGAGTTACTGGTTCAGCTGTTCCTTGATCGTCTCTTTGCTGGCTCGGGTCCCGAGGGCGCCCCAGAGACCAAACGGGCTTGGCGAGCCGGCTGGAGTGCAGCAGTTTCCGATCCGTACTTGGGCAGCCTCCTGGTTCCCGGATTCAATCGAATCGGTGATGAACACCACGGCGCCGTCGCCCATCAGGATGTGGCACCCGCCTTGGTGCCGGCTGCTCGGCGGGAAGACCCCTTGGCCCATGATCCAGTTGGTCTGGTGCAAGCATTGAGCTTTGTTGGGCGGGGTGATGGTCGTGATTCCGGTGTAATAGGGAATCCCGAACGCCCAGCAATACCCGCGGCCACGTTGCCCACCGCTAGCGATGTTCGTCCCCGGGGCGTAGAACTGCGGACGATTGGGGTCGGAAAAATCTTGACAGGCGTTGGAGTTGCCGGGCAACCAGATAGCGACTTCCGATCGAGCAGCCGTGGTGCGAATGTCACGGTCTCCCAAATCGGTAGCGATTTCCCCGGCAGCGATCGTGTTGGAAAGCCCGTCCAGGACGTCGCGGAACCGAGTGTCCCTTCGAGGAATGAAAAATCCACGTTGGGCGGCCTGCACAGCACGTGATCGCCAGGTCCCGTAGGTCCCGTCGTCTCGCCGTTCGCCACGGTGACCGAGGTGACTGGCGTCACCGACGGAGAACGCGTAGTTGTTTCGGCCCTGGGCTGGCAAGCCGAACCCTGGATCGCTGGGACAGCGCAGCGTTGGAATCTCTGTCAGCCAGGGTTCGTAACGGGAACTCGAGTGGCCCAGGTTTCCACCGAGTGGTTTCTGCGGGGATGGGCCCATCGATTGGTAAATGTCGCCATTTTGGTCTCTCAGAGGGTTGGAAATCTGTTCCCAGAGACCTTGTTGTTCCATAAACGGCATCAAGCCGACAAACGCGCTCAGAAACAAGTGGTCGTTCGCCGCCGGCGGCATGAAGCGTTCAGCACCTCCATTTGGCAATCCCGGTCCTCGCGTCGTCCCTCCGTTCTGCGTTGGGAGCTGCTTGTAAGCGGAGTGGTAATTGTGAATGGCCAAGCCGATCTGCTTGAAGTTGTTACTGCAGCTCATCCTGCGAGCTGCCTCGCGAGCGGATTGGACGGCCGGCAACAACAGACCGACAAGAATTCCAATGATTGCAATGACAACAAGGAGCTCAACGAGCGTAAAGCCCCGCCTGGGGAATCGGTGCGACATGGGTGTCTCCCAGTCAAATAGAAAAGAAGCAGGTGGCGCTCGAATCCAACTCGGAGGACAGGACCCGTGCGTTCCGCTCCCCCCGAAAATCAACACCCAACCAATGCCTGGTTTTTGTCGCCGTCTTCCAGGCTTTCTCGAGCTTCGAGGTCACCGTGCCGACCCGAAACGCGACGTAGTGTCGCGTCAGGTTTCAACACCGGCAAAATGTCGCTGTCGCCGAACCGACGGGGACCACAGAGCGACCAAAACGAACGAAGAAGGGCTGGACATTAGCCGGTGCGAGTTGTCAAGAGGAGAAGAAAGTGAAACCCCCACCCTAAGGTTTCTGGTGAGCGATCGCAAATTTTTTGAGAAAAAAAGCGAAACTTATTCTTTTCTGGGGGGTTGCGCTTGATCGCCCGTGCACCTATGGGCGGGCGACGGCTCGAACCGTCGGAGGCATTTTTTGCGGCGCAAGCACGGGAGTGCGCGGCGTTGCAAAAAACGATGTCGCGACAATGCCAACCACCACGGCACCGCGGCGCGAACAGGCCTTAGCGGAATGCGCCTGTATTTTGAAGGTTGCGATATCCAAACAGCCGAATCCGAAAGTCTGACGACTTCCGCTATCGGTTTCCGACACCTGGAGAGTTATGTGCTCGCCTCGAATCAGTGTGTCCGGGATCTGTTTCAGGAAAGAGCGCGGTCATTGGGGACAGAGCACTGCCAACGCCTCAGCTGCATCGATGCGGACCGAGCATTGGCGTCGAAGTTCACCTTCGCATCGATTGCCCAGCTCTTCACCTTCACCCCCTACGGAAAAATGTTGGTCCTGGAAACCACGACTGGCGTTTGATCTGGGGACAAACGCATCCCTTGTGACCATCGTTGTGGTTGCTGATCACTTTTTCACGGGCGTCTTCGAATCTTGAGACGGCCCCGCCACTGGCTCACAAGCGATTGCTCACACAATGTTCGACGAGTCGACCGCAGCCGTCCAAGAGCTTATTGCGAGCGTGATGACGCATCGCTCGGCCAGAGGGAGCCGTATTGCGAGTTTCAGGCAGCTGCCGGAAGAAGACGTCGGGCCAGGGGGCGGACTCGGAATCGCCTGCCTGTGTGATGGCTACGTACCGACTGCACGCGATCGCAACGACCGGCCACCAGGTAAAAACAGCGATCGAAGTCGGCGACCAATTCGCACCAAGACGATTGCTCAAGTCCCAAACGCTTCAAGATCGATGGCAGCCGCATGGGTGTCGACCCTCGTTTCCCTGGAGCGATCTGGCGGGCGGTCCAATCCAACAGCTCCAGATAAGCGTCATCACTGAGCGAGAGAAATCCCTTGTCGCTGCATCGGCGTCCGTTTTCCGCGGGGACTGCACCCACCGCATCACTCTTTTCGATCGTCAGCTTTGCCAGAAACGCATCCCGGCGGGTCGCTGACGAAGCTCGAGGGCCACGGCAACCCGCAACGCTCGTTGGGCGAACGTCAAAACGGGACTCAAGTCGACGTTGGACCGAAGTGTGGTCGCTGGCCTCAACGGTTTCGGCAAGCCCGGCACGGATCGGGTTGAGGTCCACGTAGGCGGCGCACGCCAACAAGGACTCTTCGTCGTCCAGCCGTGTTGCCCGATAGCGATCTTGCCAGAATCGTCCCGATTGCTCGTCTTCGCGATTGGCGCGTTGGGCGATGTTCTGGTTCAACAAACGCATCCACCAGGAAATACTTCTCAATCGGCGACGCACTTCGGCCAACCGTACGGGGCAACGGCGGATCGAATCGAGTTCCGCTTCGGTCGGCGCGGCTGATTGACCTTTCTTACGCGTCGGTGGGCAGATCATCAGCCACCGACGAGCCACTTCCGTGTCGTCCCACGTTGCGACGACGTCTGGCCGAGAGCGGAGGATCAAATGGTAGTGATTCGACAGAATGGCGAAGCACAGCAAGTCGATCCCGAAGCACCCGGCGAACCGCTCCAATCGCTCTTCGATCCAGACCTTGCGGTGATCGAAGTTTTTACCGCTGACGGGATCGTCACCGAACAAGAAACACCGACGGACGGTGCGGTTGACGACGTGAACGAGTGTGATTTGATCGGGATCGATCAATTCGGCACGGCACAGGCGGGCCATGGCGGCACCTCCGGATGGGCGTAACTCGACTAACGATGCCAGCTACCAAAGGAGTCCGATCTCCCGAACGCAGCTGATCGAGTCGGCAACGTGCCGCCCATGTCCACTGCAAGAAAATAGACACGCCAAGCCGGTCCATGTCAACGTTTCGTCGGCGGTAGTGCTCTGTCCCTCTTTGGTTGCTCTGTCCCCGTTTGCGACTCTTTGCGAGTGCTGTGTCCCCGTTTGCGACTTTGGTTGCTTTTGCGAGTGCTGTGTCCCCGTTTGCGAGGG
This sequence comes from Roseiconus nitratireducens, assembly GCF_008629675.1. Taxonomy (GTDB): domain Bacteria; phylum Planctomycetota; class Planctomycetia; order Pirellulales; family Pirellulaceae; genus Stieleria; species Stieleria nitratireducens. Next base: position 67,523 of record NZ_VWOX01000014.1, read on the forward strand.
TGGGCGGGGGCAACGTTCGTGGGTTTGACGTGCGATCCGATCAAGCACTGGCTCGCTGGTGTGGAGTCGACACCGTGCGTTCGGGAATGAACGAAAGCCTCCGAGCCGGCCAAGTGAGATTCGGCGTCCTGCGGGGAACAAATTGCATCGCCCGAGATTTTTTTGGTGGCAATTTTTGCCGTTCGACAAATCGCCCGAAGGCACAGCCCGGCGGTTATGGCTCCATCATGGGCGGATAAAGGACGCGACGGCAACGCTACCGCGCAGCGGTAATTGCTGCGTGGTGGGTGACAATCCGTCCGCCGTCGCCGCACCTGAATACCAACCGGCGGAGGTTTGATATTCTGGAGCGATCCGGGAAACCACTCAGCCTCATAACCGCAACGAATCTTATGTCGCTACTCCGTGAAAATCTTTCCCTCTACCGGGATGCTGGCGAACTTCAACGGGCAGTCGGGTGGTACAGGTCGATCTCGACCGATCCGGCCGAGCGAACGAATCTCCGCAACTACTTGGCGCTCCAGCTGGCTGCTGCCGGTTTGCTGCCGCCGGACGACTCGGTCGCCCACTCGATGACCAAGTTTTCCGCCGGCATTCTGGACAGCATGCGGGAAAAGACGCGGCTGCTGTCCTCGCACCGAGTCCCGGTGGATTCCCGAATCGAAACCTTCCTTTCGAAGTACTTCCGTGACGAACTGGACGGGGACGAATTGAGTCTGCCGTCGCACACGTTGACCCTTGACCGTCATGGGATGGCCCGTGAATTGAGTTTGCCGATCGACGGAGACGAATTCCGCAACGATCTGGTCAGCTCGTATCGCTGCCGCAACGGCGTGCTGAACAACCCTCGAGCCGACCGCCGCACGACGGCGGGAACGTTCCACGTCGTCGAAGGCGGTTTGCCGATCCCCGGCGACAAGTTGGCCGTGCCCAAAGAGGTGTTCGTCAACATCTTTCGCGCCGCAATGAATCCGCCCGATGACATCATGCTGTTGCCGTACACCAGTCATGCGGAGCGGCCGTCGCGGACTTGGGTGTCGTTGCTGCTGCGTCCGTTGGTGTGCCCTGCGATCCCGGGGTTTTGTGAAGCGAAGTCGATGGAAACACGATTCTTCGTTCCCGGATGCCTGGTCAGCAATCTGGACTTTGTCGAGTCGATCTTTGGCAACGCCGGCGATCCGTTGGTTCCGGAGAACGATGCGGGTCTGGACACCCGCGGCTGGACCGGGCACACGGGGTGCGTGATTTTGGCTCCGCACCTGACCCGGCTGACGAAAAAGGAATTGGGGCTGCCGCACGAGAAAGATGCCACGGCCCGTCAACGGCGGGACGGAATGTGTTGGAGCGACGAAGCGGAGCGGTACAACGGTGGCGGTGCGTTCAAGCTGACCTGCCGCGATCGGTCCGGCGTCGTGGTCACGCTGATTGCGGACAACTACTACGGGTATTGCAAGAAAGAAGTCAAAACGCAGATCAGCTACGCCTGCAATCTGATGGGGCGGGCCGAAGAGGAACACGCCGGCGGCGCGTTGGCGTTCGCTTCGTACTCGTTGGGCGAAGAGTTTCAAGTCGACAGCCGGCGGTACAACGGTCGGACCTTCAAGGACGTCGCTCGCGACTATGGCGAGTTCATTGACGTCAAGCCCGAGGGTTACGGGATCGACATTTTTGATCGATCGATCGTCTACATCCCCGAGAATGCCAAAGCAACGATGGCGGAACGTTGCATCAAGTGGGAGCGGGATGGCGAAGAATACCGAATCGGGTTGTCGCCCGACCAGGTTTACATCGCCCCCAGCGGCTACCAGATTCGACTGGAAAAACACCCGGCCGCTCCGTCGTGGCGGTTGGTCGGAACGGTCGGTGAAGGCATCTTTTGCCACAAGCCCTGCACGGTCAGCGGCGGCGGGAAAAGCGAAATCAGCAAGAGTCTGCGGGACTACATGCTGTACGGCCCGATCTTCATCAACGATCGCGAGACGGACTTTGCGATGTTGGATGAGATCTTCGAGAAAAATTATTCGCACCGTTGGTCGGAGTCCTACCAAGGCCGCACCGATTACACCGATGGGCCCAGCCGAGCGGTCTTGGATCCGGCGCGGAGTTTGGGCAGCGTGATCAAGTTGCTGACGCCGTCACCGGATTACAACGATGACTACAACCGCTGGCTGGAAAAGATTCCGCCACACGTCTACTCGATGGCGCTGATCATCAAACGTTTCACCGGGGATGAAGGCACGACGAATTGGAAGGAACGTTTCGGCGTGGACATCGTCAACGGGACGCCCGGCCATGAATTGAAGATTGGCGACCGGACGTTGGTTGGGACCTACCTCCGCGTCGGGCTGGACGAAAACCGGTGGCGCACGTTCAAGTTGCGACAGGACTTCATCGCCGCCGCCAAGGTGCAGCGCGAAGATGACATCAGCGCCAGTGCAGTCGCTCCGGCCGAAGCCATTTCGAATCTTGGCAAGGCGATTCAGCCCGCCGGGAGTTACAAGTTCGTCGAGAACTGTGAGTACCGATTGTTCCAGCGACCCGACGACGCCGTTCACCGTGGTCTGGACAAGCAAACCGAATGGGACCTTTCCCAACCAGCCAACTTCATCAGCAACTTCGAGCCGCTCTCGACCGAAGACGTGGCCGAAGTGGTCCAAGACGCGATCGAGTTCGACCGGTACACCACGCCGATGAAGGAGTTGCTGGCCGACGCGTTGGAACACGGAGACAGCTACGTGGTCAGCACCTCCCATCCGCGGATCGTCGACGGAAAGCCGACCAAGAATCCGCGGTATCTGCAGGACCGCCCGGACATGGTCAATGCTCGAGATACTTATGTCGCCCGCCGCGGCATCCAGTTTCATCGCGGACTGAAAGCCGATGATCCGATCCACATCCCGGTCGGCGCGGTGTTGGGAGGACGACGAAACAATCCTCCGGATCCCGAAACCGGCATCCGATCCCTGGCCGTGTATTCGCCCCTGCACTACCAGGAGCTTCCAGAACTGGTCATGGATTACTTGTGTTCTTTGACCGGCAAGAGTCCCAGCACGACCGGTGCGGGCAGCGAGGGCGCTCTCACCAAAGGGCCCTTCAACGCGCTGATGCCCTCGACCGACATGAACAACATGATCGTGTCGATGATCCTGACGGAGTTGGGCGGGTTCAGCACGGCGGCCGGACATATCGGCCCGCGTTTCGAAGTCGGCCACGACATCTCCCTGCTGATCCCCGAAGTCTGGTGTCGGCTGGGACCGGAAGAACGCGACCCGGCTCACATGATTCGCGCGGGCATGCTGGAAAAGATCGAAGACTTTGAGCATGACGGCAACTCGATTCCCGCCAGCCGCCTGGGCTATCGAATCACCCGACGGTTCGTGCGAACCTACATGGCCCGCGTGTTCGACAATCCCGGCAAGGTCTTCAGCGATGAAATCCTGCAACCGGAAAAGCAGGATCTGGATTCATTCGCCGATGGGATTCTGCACATCGCCGAAGCCCAACAGAAAGTTGCCCGGCGATACATGGAGGACGGCGGCTACGACCTGGCTTGTCCTCCCCTGCGGGCCATCCTGGACATTTTGGACAAGGGCACCCACGAAGGCAAAACGATCGACGATCCCAGCATCCGCGAAATGTTTACCCGCGAACACTTGCTGGAAAGCGACTGGTACAAGCGTCGTCTGGTCGAACAGCAGGATCGCGACATCCAACACTGGCGCGACTGCATCGAGCGATTGAACGTCTACTTGGATCCCGACCATGTCGAAGTGGCGACCGAGATGAACCTGCAAGAGCGGTTGGATTATGCGCGGGAGAAGCTGGCCGAGGCCGAGAAGCCGGACTACGTCAAAAGTCTGGTCGGGACGCTCGGCGCCGATCCGATGCGGGTTGCAGCGGACGATCCCGTCCTGGCCGATCGGTTGGCGAGCGTTTAGGGGAGATCGTTGGGCCGCCGTGGCAGGATGCTTCTGCGGGCGGCGATGAAGTTCGTGCCGCTTTCTTCGCCCTGCTTTTCAAGGAGGGGCGAGGGGAAGATTGCCGCTGTTCTCGCTGACGGTTTTGCTGTCGCCGCTTCGCGGCTGGGGTGTTCTGGGCAGCGGTTTCCGTCGGCTTACGCCGACGGCAGAAAGCTGTCGCCGCTTCGCGGCTGGGGCCGTGCCGTCGTCCGTGGGACCTCGATGGACCGCAGGGAGACGTTGTGCCTCGCGTACCGACCGGCGGCTAGCGCCTAGCCGCTTATGTGGACCGCACCGGTTGTGGCAGGTTTTACAGTCCGTAACGTTGGCGGAAGCATTCGCGGTGGGTTGCCGCGACGGCGCCCATGGCGGGGCGTCCGGCGTCCTTGGCTGCCGCGGTGGTCCGGCTGAGCAGTTCCGCGAAGGCGGTCATCGGTTCGGCTCCCAGGTCCCAGCCGGCGCGGCACCAAAGTCGATGGGCGCGACCGGGGTCGCCCTGCCGCTCTGCCTCGGCTGCCAGGTCGGAAAAGAAACTCTGAACGGCTTCTCGGCGACGATCGGTGTCGTCAAACCCCAACCGTTGCAGGTACTCGCGCTCGAATTCCCCGGCGGGGCGATAGCCGATTGCTTGCAGTCGGGTGGCGGAGAACTTTTGTCCGCCGGCGTCGAATCCATGCGTCCGAACGCGGACGGTCTGGTCGGTGAAGACGGAACAATTCAGGCCCCTTCGGTAAAGCTCGATCGCCTGTTCGATTTCTCCTTCCCGTTCGTGGCTGTATCCCAACAGCTCATATCCCCAGGAAAGTTCCGGTGCGGACTGCACCACGTGCCGGCAGTGCATCGCGACGTCGGCCCAGGACTGATCGGCAAGCAATTGATCGACGGAGATTCCGTGCTGGGAAGCGATTTGTGACAGCCGCTCCGGGGCGATTCGCCGGTTGTCAAATAGCCATTGCTGCACCTGATCGGCGTCGTCCAGCTGCCAGCTTTGGATCTGTTCGGGGGTCAACCAGCGATTTGCCAACGCGTCGATGATCATTTGGCAGCGGACGGCGGGTTCACACCAGTGCTGTTCCAGCAATGCGTTGGCCAACTCATACCCGGAAAGTTCTTGCAGCGTTGCAACTGCCTTCGCCGCAGTTCGGGTCGTCGCCGACAAACGCCCGATCGCCCACTCGGCCAATCGTCGATCGCCGCCAGCAGGATCCGATGTTGATTCCGTCTTCAGCGGTGCGACGGCGTGTCCTCGGCTGCCGGGCAAACGTCCGCGGACCTGATCGAACAGGATGGCCTGGGACAGCGAATTGCCCCAGGGGATCCAGTCGCCGCCGCCGTGGTACCAATGGATGATCTGGTCGGTGGACCCGTCGTCGCCCACGCGGATGCACAGCCAGTCGCCCATGTCGTTGCCAAGGACCGGCAAAAAATCGCAGGGCATCAAGGCCGGCCAAATGGCGGGCGGAGCGTCACAGAGCAATTGTTCCGGCGGCACGGCGAAGCAAAACTCGCCCGACGATTGGCCGTCGGCCAGTTGCCACGCGGCATCGTCAAACCAGGCAATCAGGTCGTCGGAAAGCTGGCATTCGTATCGTGCCTGAATTTGCCGCGACCACGGGCGAGGCGTGCCGGATGGTTTTTGCGACTGGTGCAAGGCTAACGAATCAGGCTCATGTAAAAACTGAACATCCGCTCGTCATCATAGTCCGCTTTGGCCACGGGGAAGGCAAAATCGAACGCCAGGGGAGCCGGACCCAAGGCTGGAATGGCGACGCGCAACCCGACGCCGGGTGCCACACGAAAAGTATCGGCATCCAGTTTAACGCTCTGTTCCACGGTCCCGAAGTCACAAAATGCGACGCCGCGAAAAGCGTCGTCCGCCGTGATCGGGAACATGTATTCGACGGAATTGAGCCACTGAAACTGACCGCCAATTTCGATGTCATTGACGACGGGGCTGGCTCCGCGGAAATCGAATCCGCGAAGCGTGGCGTAACCGCCGGCGAAGAAGTGCTCGAACACGGGCGTGTCGTTGCCGCTGAAACCCAATTGGGTGCTGTAGGACAACGTCTGCTTACCACTTCCGTCGGCTCGGGAAGCAAGCAGCCAGTATTTTCGATGTTCGACCTCGAGTCGGGAATACTCAAAATCGCCGAACGTTTCCTCGAATTTCAGCTCGAAGTAGTGCCCCTGGCTCGGTTGGATGGGACTGTCGCGCGTGTTATGTGTCAGGCTGATGGTGCCACTGTACAGTTCGTTGTTGCCTTCCAGTTCGTTCAGCTCCGGCACGCCGCCGTAGGGTTTTCGAATGTTGTCGACTTCGACGTTTTGACCGCCAATGCCGACGGCGATCGAAAGGTCGGGCGTGATCCGGTAGCCCAAGGAGAATCGAGCCCCCAGCCGGTTTTCGTCCCAATCGCGGAAGCGTCGGTCGTACAGGAATCCGCTGGACGAGAAGCTGATGGGAAGGTATCCGAACAGGTTCGGGTCGGCGAATTGGAGGGAGTAGCGATCGAATTGACTGCCAGGTGCGGCTTCCAGCCGAAACGTTTGTCCGGCGCCGCGAAAGGCGGTCCCGCTGAAGAAGTCACGGAAGGACCGCGGCCACCGCATGATGTCGAAGTTGCGTTCATCGATCGTGACTTGTCCGGTCACGCCGGCGTCACTGTTGACGGCACCGCCGAACATGATGCGTCCGGTGCGTGCGGGAAAACCGTTGACGACCAAGTCGGCCACACGAACGTTCGGGGTGTAGACCGGAGCGGTACCGACCGGCGGAAACACTTCGCCGGTCCCGGGCATCATCGCACCCGGAGGGGCCATTGGAGGCGTGCGAGGTCCGAATTGCGTTGGCGGGAATGTTTGTGTGCTCGGTGGTGAAGCCGGGGGCGCCGTTTGCGGCGGAGGATACGCCGGCGGAGCCGACGGGACGTAGGGTTGCCCGGGCTGTGAGTAGCTTTGCGGGGGCGTGTAGGGCTGGGTGTAAGATTGACCGGAAGGGCTGTAGGGTTGGCCGGGTTGGCTGTAGGACGGTGCGGGTTGTCCGTAAGTTTGTTGGTTGGATGGTTGGCCGTAGGGCTGCGTGTAAGGTTGGCCGGTTTGGCCGCTTCCCACCGAGGAAGTAGCCAACACAGCACCGACCGCTAACAGGACCGAGGTCCACCGCGGGGTGCGGCGACGGTTGCGGTGCAACCGGTCGGCAGTCGGCAATCTGAGGTCAAAGGAGTCCATGCGGCTGTTGTCGCGTGCGTCGTTGCGAGAGGGCATTGCCGTGGCGGGTGCGGCGTCGCGGTTGTGGAAGACTTGGGGGCGTGGTGTCATCAGTACGCGTCCTCCACCGGTTCGACGATGATGTCCGGCGGATCAGCGATCTGCGGATTGGTTTCCAACAGCTGACTGTTCAACAAGCGTCGTTGTCCGATCTCGAGCAGTCGCCGGTCGATGAAATCGCCTTCCCGCATATCAAGCATGTTCAGCATCACGGTCTCACGCATCAGGTGGGGTTCGCCTTCGATGTTGACGCGGATCTGTCCGATCTTCCATCGGTCGCCTTCGTTGATCTTGTAAACCAGGTCCACGGTGTTCTCTTCATCCAGCATCACCGTCTGCGGTTGGATGTCGGCGTAGATGAAGCCCAGCTCGCCGTAACCGTAGACCAGTTCGCCGACGTCACGTTTCATGATCGTGCCGTCGAACATGTCACCGGCTTGTAGCTCCAGGCGGGCTCGAAGCGATTCCTCCGTGATGAACTGATTGCCGACGATCTGCACGCTGTTGATTTTGAAACGCTGTCCTTCGTTGATCACGAAGGTGACGGTCAGCCACTTGCCCGTTTCGTCGTACGCCAGCCGTCGTCCCACCGTGGCGGTCAAATATCCCAGGTTGTGGTAGGTGGCGGCCAGGATGTCGACGTCTTGATCGATCTTTTTGATGTCAGCGGTGTTGAACGCGTAGCCATACACGCCCAGCAGCGGACCGTTGCTTTTGATCAGCGATTTCAGGCGGGCCGCACTCAGCACGCTGTTGCCGACGATCTTGATGTCCGCAATGCGTTCCTTCGGTCCCTCGTTGATTCGAAAGACGACGAATCCGGGTTGGTCTTCGAATCCGATGGTTGAAGTGATCGCGACCTGATTGAAGCCTTCTTCCTTGTAGTAGTCGATCAGGCGTCGACGCGCCGATTCCACCGAGAATTCGCTCAGCGGGTCCTTCACCGCCAGACCCGACCGGCCCACCAATTCACGGTCGTTCAGACGTTGGTTGCCGTGGTATTCGATCCGCGTGATCAACGGCCGTTCGTGCACAATGAAGGTCACGGCGATCCCGTCGGGGGTCTCGCGTGTCTTGAAGCTGACATGGTCGAACGAGTTCATCTTGTTCAACCGGTGGATGTCACCGAGCAGCACTTCGCGGCTGAAGAACCGTCCTTTCTTGGTCTGCATCTCCTGCAGAATCGTATTCTCAGCCAAGGAGCGGTTGCCCGAGACGTCCACGCTGGCGATGACTTTGCCACCTGTTTCACGCCCGATCGGCAACAGATCCTGGTTATGAATGTGGTCCCGAAATCGCGGCCGTTCAGCCGGTCCGGTGATTCCGCCGCTCTGCCCCGCAGGACCGCCCATTCCCGGTCCGCCGAATTGGGCCCGGGTCGTCGCTGTATTCCCGAACAGGACCGCGAAGACGACCAGTGCGCCTCCGACGCGTGCCAGGACGCTGCGGACGTGGGGACCGAGGTGATCTCTGGGACCGCTGCAATCTCTTAGCCAGACGCAGTGTCCGGACCGCAAGGGCCGTTGATTGGGCTCGTGGTGCCGCTGATTCATGAGGTGGCGCGATTCGGTTCGACGAAGGCGACGCGAAATCCGTTTCGCGTCTTGAGCCGTGCTCCGGGGGAGCTTTTGCGGTGTTACCAATGAGGGGAGGGCGAAGACAAGGCAGATTCATCGCCGACGCGAGGTCCGAATCTGGAAAACCGCGATAAATCATCCCTCGGTAGGCTCTGACCGCCTTAGCCCCGGGCAGCGGGACCGATTGACGGTTGGATTTCCGGCGGGTGTGGCCCCCCGGAATATCAGCAGATCGAAAACCGACGACATGCCGCGTGACCGGGGAGCTGGCGGAGCCAGCGGGCATTGCGTTCCCGGGCGGGAGCCCGGGAACGAGAGCACGAAACGGCCCCTGGTTCCAAGGCTCCCGCCCTGGAACCGGATGTGTTGCCGGCTCTGCCGGCCAACCTTCCCTGTGGAGCTGGCGGAGCCAGCGGGCATCGCGTTCCCGGGCGGGAGCCCGGGAACGAGAGCGCGAAACGGCGCCTGGTTCCAAGGCTCCCGCCCTGGAACCGGATGTGTTGCCGGCTCTGCCGGCCAACCTTCCCTGTGGAGCTGGCGGAGCCAGCGGGCATTGCGTTCCCGGGCGGGAGCCCGGGAACGAGAGCGCGAAACGGCGCCTGGTTCCAAGGCTCCCGCCTTGGAACCGGATGTGTTGCCGGCTCTGCCGGCCAACCTTCCCTGTGGAGCTGGCGGAGCCAGCGGGGCATTGCGTTCCCGGGCGGGAGCCCGGGAACGAGTCGGGGCGGCCGATCATTTGGCGAAGGTACAATGCCGGCTTAAGCTTAAAATGCGGAAGGTTCGATTCGTCCACCCAGGCGTTGAGCTCAACCACCGGAATTGATGTCAATGCAACGCGAAGTGATCGTTTTTACCAGCCCCAATGCCGGAAACGGTGCGGCCAGGGAGCAGATCCCCCGGTTGATCGAATTGATTGGGAATTCGGGACGGAACCTGCGATGCCAGGTCGTCGCCGACAGCCAGCAATTGGTCGATTTGACCGCGGATCGACGCCGCAGCGGTTTGCCGCAGCCGGTGGTGGTGGCGGCCGGTGGCGACGGGACACTCAGTCTGGTGGCCTCATTGACTCGCAGTGACACGCCGTTGATTCCAATGCCGATGGGCACGGAGAACCTGTTGGCCCGGTATTTCGGCCAGTCCAACGATGCGGAAGCGGTCCTGCGGACCCTGTTGGCCTCGCGATCGTTTCAGATGGATGCCGGGATGGCCAACGGTCGTCTGTTCTTGATCATGGCTTCGGCAGGCTTTGACGCGGAGGTGGTTCGGCGGCTGCATCTGCGGCGTCGAGGCCATATTTCGAGGCTGAGTTACCTGGCGCCGATCTTGCGCACGATCGGCCGATATCGATTCCCGCCGGTTCGGGTTCGTTGCTGGGATGAATCCGACGAATTGATCGATGACGTTTCGGTCGGGTGGGCGATGGCGTTCAACCTGCCCTGCTATGCGGCCAGTTTAAGAATTGAGCCTGACGCGCGCAGTGATGACGGCCAGATGGATCTGATCACGTTTGGCGGCCGTTCGGTCTTGAGCGGGCTGCGATACATTGCCGGGATCGCGGGTGGGCGGCACCGCGGCTTCGCGGATGTCAAACGCAGACGAGTCGCCCGCGTCCGTATCGAAGCGGAACGCCGCGTGGCGTTCCAGCTGGATGGCGATTACGCCGGCCGGCTGCCGTTAGAGATCAAGGTGTTGCCCAAACGCATTCGGTTGCTGTTACCGCCGGGCTACACCCGGGTGATCTCCGAACCGCAGACGAACGCCGTCTCCGCATTCGAGGGGCCGTTGGTCGCCCCGGTCCCGACCTGAAGATCGGATTCGCGCGGCACGCGCCGCCGGCGGGACTGCGATTGCGATCGGGCCGCGAATCGTCGAAACTTCACCGCATGAACACCTCCTCAGAAAACGAAGGGATGGCTTCCGGAGCCGTCTCGCCCGTCGCCGTCGGCCCCTATTGGTGCGGGCCCGATCAACCGCTGCTGCTGATTGCCGGGCCCTGTGTCTTGCAAAACGAAGCGATTTCCGACCAGATCGCGGAGGTGTTGGTGCAGCTGAATCAGCGGCCCGACGTCAACGTGGTTTTCAAGGCGTCGTTCGACAAAGCAAATCGAACCAGTGTCGGAGCCGATCGCGGACCGGGACTGGACGAGGGATTGGCGATGTTGGATAAGATTGGCCGTTCCAGCGGGCTGCCAACGACCACGGATGTCCACTTGCCGCAGCAGGCGTCGACGGTCGCCGAGGTTTGCGACTTGTTGCAAATCCCCGCATTTCTGGCTCGGCAAACGGATCTGATCACGGCGTCGGCGGAGACTGGCAAGCCTTTGAATGTCAAGAAAGGCCAGTTCATGGCGCCCGAGGACATGCAGTATGTCGTGCAGAAGGCGCGCGCGGCCGGCGAGGGTGGCGTGCTGTTGTGCGAACGCGGGACTTTTTTCGGCTACGGGCGGTTGGTCAACGACATGCAGGCGTTGCCGATCATGCGTTCCTTGGGGGTCCCCGTCGTGTTCGATGCGACCCATAGCGTGCAGCGTCCCGGATCCGGCCAAGGGTCGACCGGGGGAAACCGCCAAATGGTCGAACCATTGGCCCGAGCCGCCGTAGCAATCGGTATCGACGCGGTCTTCTTCGAGACACATCCCCGTCCGGAAACCTCCCCCAGCGACGGCGCGAACATGGTTCCGCTGGCGCAGTTCGCGGCCCTGGTTGACCGACTGCTGCAGATCCGACACACGATTCAATCGATTGGCCAATTGAATGGCGTTTCCCACGCATCTTGATCCCAGTTTGTCCCGGGCCGTCCCGATTCGCTCCGGCAAACGTGACACGTTAGCCCCCCCACACCGACGCGTTTCCGCCGCTCGACTGCCCGCCGTCAGCGCTGGTGCGGTCGCCGATCGTCATCGGATCCGGATTGAACATCGAGCGGGTCGTTGGTTGGCCTTGGGGGCCCTGTTCGCGATGGTCGCACTGGTCGGTTGCGGCGATGACACGGCGCTGGTCCGCAAGATCCAGAACCAGCGGCAGGCCAAGCAGCAAATGGTCACCCAGCAGGACCACCTTGCAGAAATCTTTGTGCTGCTGCGGCAGTACATCGACTTGGAGCCGGAAAAGGCGGAACGGCAGATCGCCTATCACTTGAACCGATGGAGCGAATCGAAGCCGGAGCCGGATGCCAAGGTCCCCGAGCTGTTGGACACGGTCAAGGGAGTGATGCCGCCGGACCAATTAACACGACGTTCGGGCAGCCTGACATTCCTGCCTGGAGACGCGGACCACCTCCGCGACTGCTATCTGTTCAACACTCTGTACAACTGGGTGGATACGGATCAGCACGATGAGTCCTTGTTGACCGATTGGTTCAAGGCCCAAGAAAAGGAATTGGGCGGTGAAACGGTGGCTCAATTGAAGACCGCCACCCGGCTGTTCGATTGGACGGTCCGCAACATCGCTCTGGAAGCGGACTTCGACCAGACCCCCGCGCCGCCGGGCCCATCGTTTCCGTTGGGCATGGAGTTCCGCGGACCGGGATACCGCCAAACCGACTACCAAACATTGATCCGTGGCACCGGCGACGGCTTGCAGCGGGCCGGCGTATTCACACAGCTGTGCCGGCAAGCGGGAATTCCGGCCGCCGTGCTGGCGTCGATTGATGACAGCACCGGGGATCTGACGCCGTTTTGCGTTGGCGTCCTGCTGGGCGACCAAATCTACCTGTTCGAACCTCGGTTGGGCATTTTCGTCCCAGGACCGGGGCAAGAAGGGATCGCCACCTTGGCACAAGCTCGTCGCGACCCGCTGGTTCTGCGACGGTTGTCGATTGCGGGTTTTGACCAGTTCACCTATCCGATCGCAAAGGAAAATGCCCAACAGTGTGCGGCGCTGTTCAACGTGCTGCCCGAAGCCATCAGCCCGCGGATGCAGCAGTTGCAGTCCGGGCTGACCGGAAACCGACGCATGAACGTTTACGTGGACGTCGATCAGTTGGCGGCCGATTTCGATGCCGTCACCGGGATCAGCAGCGTTCGAATCTGGGATGTTCCCTATCTGGCGGAGGTCTATCGGGCCACGTGCGAAGCGTATGCCGAGCGGGATCCGCAGTTTGCGTTTTGGTACAAGGCGCGATGGGCGATGCTGGATGGCGATTTTGACATGGCGGACAAGTTGGCTCGAGGTCGCTGGCAGCACTTGACCGGGCAATTCAGCGACGATGAGCAGGAAAGCATCGAGGGCGCGCGGACCTTGTACATGCAGCAGCGTGCTCCCGAATTCGAAATCGACGACTTGCGGATCGATGTGGACTTGCAGCAGTCCTACGGTCTGCGGCGTGATTTGGGCACCGGTTCGGAACAGTGGGACCAACAGCTCACCCAGATCCAGTTCCTGATGCGGATGGGGAAACGCACCGCGACGTATTGGTTGAGTCTGCTGCAAGCGGACGACGGCCGCTTGGAGACGGCGGAAAACTGGTTCAGCAAACGTGCCCTGGACGAAGAACAGCAGTCGTACTGGGAACCATCAGCCCGTTACAACTTGGCGCGGGTTGCCGAGGCGTTGGGGGAAACGGATCGGGCGATCGAGTTGTACAAACGCGTCGGTGAGCCGCAGGAACACGGCAATCGAGTCCGCGCGCGCTTGCTGGCGAAACAGGCTGGGCAAGCGGAAGAGTCCTGAGTTCGAACCGCGTCGCATGCTTGCCAGCGTGGTGGTCCGCCGCGTCAGTGACGGTCCTCGCTGAAAGTCTTGCTGTCGCCGCTTCGCGGCTAGTGATTTTTTGGGGGCCGTTTCCGTCCGCTTGCGCCGACGGCAGGGGGCTGTCGTCGCTTCACGACTGGAGCTGATGCGACTTTGCCCCGAATCGAAATCACGGGCGATCGCGGAAGTTCCATTCCGGGCTGCCCTTGGGGTCTTCCCGCGAAGGTGACTTGCCGAGCGCGAAATCCGATGGCTGCAAATCCAAATCCTTGTAGTAACCGTCTTCTCGGATGAACCCGAAGAAGGTCGGGTAGAAAGGATCGACCACCCGCACGTCCGCCTTTTGCGGCACGTCGTGTCCGGTCAGGTAGTACGCCGCATTGACGACCAGTCGTCGCAAGTCTTCGTTGACAAAGTCGACCGAAGCGCCGGCCGTGGTGCAGAACGCTTTGCCCTCGGTGCCGTCTGGCGAAACATACGTGTGGAGCCAGGCGAACGGTTGCATCGGGTCGTTCTTCGCACCTTCGACGTTCTTCGACTTGGGATCCAGGCTTTCGGTCACCGCGGCACGCAGCAGGATCGTGTCGTCGTCGCTCAAGTGCGTGACGCCGTAAACATCCGAGGGAACGAAGATGTCGGAGACCGAATTCAAGACGGGATGTTCCGATTGGCCTTCGGCAATCACACCTCGGGCTCCCTGTCGCTTGTGTTGGCCATGATGGTTGACCCACTCTTCGCCCAAAATCATGCGGCCGAACTTGCCGTACGGCAGGTCGCTTCCGAACTTTCCGCCGCCGGTAAAAGCGTGGGTTGCCGTGCGGACGCCGATCACCGGCTTGCCGGCGTTGATGAATTCGGTGATGTGTCCGGCCTGTTCGTCGTCGGGGGTGCGAAATCGGGTCCCGATGATCATCAGGTCGGCATCGTCCAGGGCTTCCCAGCCCAGCACTCCCGATGAGTTGTTCGGGTCGATGTAGCTTCCATCGGCGGACATCGCAAACAGTACGGTGCAATCGAAGCCGTGACGCTGGCTGAGGATTTTGGCCAGCATCGGCATCACTTCTTCACTGCGATACTCTTCGTCGCCGGCGACCAGAACGATGTGACCGCGGGAAGCTTCCGGCGCTTTGAATTGGAGAGTGCCCCGAGCGTCGTCCGCGGAAGCGTCAACGGATTGGCCACCGATCAGAGCGATCAATACCAGGAAAGTCGAAAACAGGAAGGAGCGACGCATCGGCATTTCGCAGGACTCGTTCTTGGGGGAAGGCAAAGTGGAGGAGGTCTGGGCGAAAACTATATCTCAAATCGTTTGCAGCAACCGCGTCCAACGAAGCAGGTCGGACAATTCGTTGTCGCCTCCCAGTGCGACCGGATAGCCGGCGCCGACCAATGGGGCCAACCAGGTCGGTCCGTCGTCCAGTGATTTGATCGGCATCAGGATTTCCAGCGAGCGGTCGGGTTCGTTTTCACGGAGACGAACGGCGGGCGGTCGCGTCTCTGCCGAGACGGCGATCCCCGAAAAGTTTCCACGGTCCGAAAGTGCGATCGCGATCACCATGGAGTCGGCAGCCGAGGCATCAACGCCTTTGATGGCACCCGGTGCCGCGATCGCCGTCGCCGGTCCGCCGATCGGCAATCGCTGCGAAAGCATCGTCACCATTCGCGACACAATGTCGATCTCGGTCGGTTGCCAGCGTTTTTCATCTTCGCTGCAAATCGCACACACCACGACTCCGTGTCGACCAGCAACCGCCGTCCAAGACTTCAACGTTTCGGCGGGGTCCCGTTGATCCGGTGGCAGCAGCAAGACCAAAAGGCCGATTGCGTCGTTGTCGCTGACGTCCTCCGCGGACGGGGCCACATAGGATGCCAGGTTTGCGACATCCGGCAATCGTAGCGACTGGACCTTCCACTCGGCTTCAGGATCTTCGGGTTCCCAGTCCGGGAGGGTTTCTTGCAGAGCGTCGCCGGCAATCGATTGCGGCGTGATCTGCACGTCTTGCGTTTTGCCTTGCCGAGACAGCTTGACCGTCAACGCCTGGTCCGGGACCGCCGTGATCATCAGGCGACGCAGGGTGGAGACGTCTTCGATGGTGGTTTGACCGACTTGCAAGATGCGGTCGTCCGCTTGAAGGACACCGTCGGCCGCGGTGGCGGGCACCACGCCGCGGACCATCACACCGCCGGGACCGTCTTGATCGTCCGATTCACCGTCCGCCACCCAAACACCCAGACGTTGCGGTTGCAGCGGCGGAATCGAATCGGCCAGTGTGACCTGAACGTCCTGTGAGGCTCCGTCCCTGGCCAGCCGAATCTGAATGGTTTCTCCGGCATCAAAGGGTCCCAAAGCTTGCTTGATTTCTTGGAACATTCGCACCGGCTTTCCCGCGATCGCTTCGATCGTGTCCCCGGGCTTGATCCCCGCCTGTTCCGCGGGGGACCGAGATCGCACGGCTGCCAATTCGGTACCTTCGGCAAGCGGATCCTGTGACTTGGGGACAATGCCGATCAGCCCTTTTTTGATGTCGTTACCTTCTTTCAGTCGAGCAAGTTTTGCGGCCAGGACTGGAGTCGGCACCGCGAAGGCGATTCCGGAGTCGTACCAACTGGTCTCATCCGGCGCTCCGCCGGGGGCGACCGCGGGGACGGAGATGCCGATCACGTTCCCATGAAGGTCCACCAAAGGACCGCCGTAAAAGGACGGCGAAACACGGGCATCGGTTTGCAGCATCGTTCCTTCCAAGCGATCGACGGCGCTCAAGATTCCGGTGCTGACGATCGGTGACAGATCACCCCCCAAACGCCCCACGGTAACGACCGTCGACCCGACGGGAGTCTGAATCTGGTCGGGAAGTTCGACCGGTTGAAGCGGCGAATCGGGGTCGACCTTCAGCATCACCAAACCGCGGTGATGGTCGCGTGCGACGACCCGTGCCGCCAGCCGCGTTTCATCGGGCAGAACGACCAGGATGCTCGCCGAAGGTCTGCGAACAATGATGTCCGCGGCGATGATGTAGCCTTGGGCATCCAGGACGACGCCGCAGGTCGGCGCATCCTGTGCGACTTCGCTCTGATTGTTGCCACCGCCGCTTTCCGACACGCCGATCACTTCGATCGACACGGTCGAGGGCAACACCGCCTGCGCCGCCTGACGCACCGCTGCGGCCAGCGCGGCGCGATATTTGGCGCGATTCTCCCTGGGCTCTCCGCCGGCTTCCTGTGCGTGGGACGCGGACAGTGTTACCGAAAGCAGGAGCAGCAACGAAGCGGCCACGCGACCGGGACGGAGATCCGAAAGGAAACTGAACTCAACAAATTTCACGGGGAGACTCTCCTAAGGCTGCAACCGGATCGGCAGCACTTCGGTGTCGCGCTGGATCGTCATGGACACGGCGTCACGACGGTCGATCCGCCGAAGCAGATCGACCAGCGAGCGCTGATCGGCGACACGTTGACCGTTGAGCAGAATGATCAAATCGTCGGGCCGCAAATCCGCTTTGTCGGCCGGACTGCCCGATGTCACCGCATCGACGTAGGTGGGAGTGGATTCAAGCACGTCGGGAACCAAGACCAAGCCGAGCGTCTCCAGATTGTGCGACTGTTCACGGCTCAGCATCGGCGTTTCCTCCTTCGGGGCGGTGGTCGCCCGTCCGGCCAGGATGTCGCCGATGGCTGTTCGCAAGGCCGTGATCGGCAATGCATAGTTGAGCCAGACTCCGGTTCTCGCGTCGCGGAGTTCCTTGCCGATCATGCCGACCAGTTGGCCGTTCTGGTCCACCACGGCACCGCCGGCCGCACCGGGATTGTTGGCGATCAGATCCAGAATCAACACCTTGCCTCGATACGGTGTTTTGAACGTACCCCGGCGTGCGTCCAGATTCGTGACCGCCGCGATGGTTCCCTGCATCACACTGGCAGGTTCATCTCCCGCCGCGATGCCGAACAGATTGCTGACCGCCAGCACCGGATCACCCCACTGGGCTTCCAGCTCTTTGCCGACCTCGAAGTAAGGCGTGTCGGTCGCGTCGATCTTCAGCACCGCCAATTCAAGCGCCGGTTGGATGCCGACAATTGTTGACTCAAACCGTCGACCGTCGTCCAGAACCACGATCGGTTCCACGTCCAGGACGTAGCTCCAGGTCGTCGCGATATGACCTTCGGGAGAAACCAGGAAGCCGCTTTGGTAGGCTTCCAGTCCCTGCATGCCTCCAGCGCCGTAAATCTTGACGACACGCTGCTGGATGTCGCGGGCGTCGGTGGCGACCGGTGGTTGTGCGTAAACCGATTGTCCGCAGATCCACAACAGCGCCGCGGCAATCAGCGAAAAGCGGCGTGTTGCCGTCCGGTGGGTCGAGGAACGCCGATGGAGATGGATTCGTCCGAACCGGACAGAGGTGTCCTGCCGGCGATCGGGCCGCAGGCCGGAGGCGCGAACCGGGTTTGGGTTTGACGGGGTCATGGTTGACTCGGCTCCACTTGCTTCCATTCCGAAACATCGATGTTCAACACCGGTTCGGTGCCGTATCGCAACTCCATCCGATTGACATTGTCGCCGTCACGGTAGAGCCACAATTCTGCCGGGTCGGAATCCTGGTCGGCAAAGACTTCGATGCATTCGACGTTGCCGGTTTCGGGATGCAACAGCCAGCGGATCTCCATTCCGCCGTACAGTCCGACGGTGCAGTCACGCAACGGTCGTTGGCCGCCAAGCGGCATCGTGCCCAGATAGTAGGTCTCGCCAAACTTCTTCGGTCCGGTTTGCAACATCATCCGCCAGGCATCCAGGGCGGGCAGGATTCCACCAATGGTTTGTGCCTCCACGGCGTCAAACAGTTCACTTTGGGAACCGGCCTGGAGGGCGTTGTCGCCGACGACCATCGCATACAGGTCCTGCGCCACGTTCAGCTTCACCTCGGCGCCCTCGGAGGTTTTCCCGTTGATCACCCAGGACACGCGTTCGTCGGCCTTCCCGCCGGGAAACTGTGCACGCAGCGATTCAATGAACCGATCTTGTTCCAACTGGTTGAAGTAGTAGTTGGCGTATCCGCGACGATCGATAATCCGCTGGGCAACCTGTGGGGGAATGGATTTCTTCCCGCCGGTGTGCGGATTGTCGGGCGATTCTTCCTGCGGCTTCGGTTCGCCTTCCGAGGGCGGTTGATCTTGGGGCTGCTGCGAGTCATCGCCTTCCCCGTCCTCGCCTTCATTGGGCGAATCCTCCGGTGATGGGGAGCCGTCGGGAGTTTCTTCCGGAGCGTCCGGGACCGGCGGCGGAGGAGGCAACGCGGCAGACATCTTCGCCAACAGTTCGTCCTTCTGGTGCACGCTCATCAAACGGATCGGAGCCCGCTTGGTTTCCCCGTCGACGCGGAACACGACTTCGATACGCCACGCGTTGGGAAACGTCCCCAGGACGTTCTGGACGTCGTTTGCCGTGCTGACCGGACGGCCGTCGATTTCCAGAATTTCCGCGTTGTAGCGCAGGCCCCGACGGTAGGCATCGCTTGATTCCAGGATGTTGCTGACAACCACACCGCCGTCGGGATCGGTCGTCACGGTGGCTCCCAGCGTGGCGTGGTCGACGATCCTGCCGCTGTGCAGGTAGCCCAGGAAGTTCTTTGCCTGGTTGATTGAGATTGCGTAGCCGACGCCGACGTTGACCCGTCCACGCTTTTCGAACGAACACCGGCCGACGATCCCGAGCAGTTCCCCATCGGCATTGTAAATCGGACCGCCGGAGTTGCCCGGATTGATTGAAGCGTCCGTCTGCAAGCAATCGGCGTACTCCAAAAGGGTTCCCGACGGATACTGGTAGCGCCCCACACCACTAAGAATTCCCCACGTGACGGTCGGCTGCAGGTTGCTTGCCAGCAGAAACGGATTGCCGATGACCATGCACCAGTCGCCCGGTTGGGCGGCGAGGCTGTTTGCCATGGTCGCGGCGGGGAAGTCATCGCGGCCAAGCAGCCGGATCATCGCCAGGTCGCCGACCGGGTCCAAGCCGACCAGGACGGCATCGTAGACCCTTCCGTCGCTCAGGCTGCATCGCATGAAGCTGCCCGCCGGGCTGGTGACGTGAAAGTTGGTCAGCGCGTAGCCTTCTTTGGAGATCAGGACTCCGCTGCCGCCGCCTCCACCGCCGGGAACGTAGACGCTGACGGCGCTCGGTCGGGCGCGGTCGATCGCGTCGATCCTGGCCTGCTCGACTTGCTGGATGATCGGATCCAGTTGAATCGGCTCGGCGGCCCGAACGTCTCCGGATGCGCCGGGACGTGTCGGCAGCGTGAGTGCCGCGACGGTCACCAGCAGCCAACCGACCGCGGACCTTCCCGTCTTGAGGCACGCGTGCACAGCAGGGTGTCGACCTGCCGCGATGCCCCAGGAAACAGTGTTCCGTCTCACTTCAAAAACCTTGGTTTCAAGAATCGGATCTGATCTCCCACGTCTCCGTCGCCGGCGGGCAGCACTTTCAGGCCCACGCGGCGGGCTCCGGCGATGTCGACACGAAAGCCCATCGGGGCATCGTCCTTGATCGTTTGTTCCCAGCGGACATCCCCGTCAACCAGAATTCGAACCGCGACCGAGCCGCCACGCGCCACCGCGGAATCCCGCTGAACGCTTCCCGCGAACGTTTCAAACCCGCTTTCAACACGAAACTCGATCGATCCTCCGGCCGATCCGATCAGGTCCTGGCCTTCAGCGTGCGGTCCGAACCATTCGGAAACCAGGTTGGCCGGGATGCTTGTCCGGATGAACAATTCGATGCCGCGCTGCGCGGGCGGCTGATCTGCAAGCAAAATCCGACCACTGGTCCACGCGATTGACCGGATCTGCTGCAGCGGGATGGAATGTTTCACATTGCCGGGCAGACGCACCAACACAGAATCTTCGTCGCCGGACGGTTCCAATTGGCTGGCCATCCACGTCGAGCCAAAAATGTCTGATACCTTCACCGGCGTCGCATTCGGTTCACGCGGTGCGGTGCGAAAGACGACGCCCTCGAGACGTTCCAGCGGTGCCTCGAGTTCATCCCCGTCCAATTCAAATTGCAGGGTTTTGGAATTCAGTCCCAGCACCACACCTTGGATCGGGTCCAGTTGGTCGCCCCCACGCCGAATCACCATCAAATCCTGACGGTTCTCTCCCTCGGTCAGACCCAACCACTGCGGGTCGGTGGCTGGTGATGCGGCCCGAAACCGAATCGAACCGGCCTGGTCCAGCGGCACTTCCAATGCGGCTTGGTCCCGGGGTTCGATTTGCAACTTGGTGTCGGTCAGTGAAACATCATCGGCGGCAATGGTGGTGCCGGTCACCAAGTCGACGTGGATGGTCGGACCGATGCGACCATCCGGCGCCGACTTCGGTCGCATGGCAACCATCTGATCGAAGGGGATTTCCCGTGTTTCCGAACCGCTTTGGATTCGCACGGCGGACTCCGTCGTTCCGGCCCAATCGCCTTCGACTTGTTCGCCGGAAGCGGTTTCCAGCTGGACGGGAATTGCCAGGGCCAACGTTCCGACCGACACACCGGCCAGCCAACCGGGCGCCAGGGTGGAAAGCCACAAAGTGATCAACAGCATCGAAGGTCCAATCGACGGGGGAAGGGGCCGCAAGATGCACAGTTTATCACAACGTCCTGCCGGTCGAATCACCTCCGCTTGGCAGAGAAATAAAACGCCAGGCAGGGTCGCTGGCGGTTCGGCGTCAATCCAGCCGAGCTGCAAAAAAAATTGCCGTCGAGAAGCCCCGACGGCAATTCAGTGTTTTTATCTGGCGAGGGGGAGACATCGGTGGCGTCGCCCCCTCCGCCGGTCCGATTTGGATCACTCGGCTGTTTCTTCGGCCGGGGCTTCTTCGGCCGGAGCTTCTTCTTCGGCCGGAGTTTCGGCAACGGGGGTTTCCGTGCCGGCGGTGGTGTTTGCGGTCGTGTTGTCGCTCACTTCGGCGGTGGGTTCTTCGACCGGTGCCGGCGGTTTCGGCGGCTCACATC
Source organism: Roseiconus nitratireducens (assembly GCF_008629675.1). GTDB lineage: Bacteria > Planctomycetota > Planctomycetia > Pirellulales > Pirellulaceae > Stieleria > Stieleria nitratireducens. The sequence goes on from NZ_VWOX01000014.1 coordinate 89,008, forward strand.
CCAGCGAGAAGCTCAACAATCCGGCAGCCATCGTGCCGAGCAAGAATCGAGAAACTGATTTCATCGTGCTTTTCTCCAAAGTCAGGTTAGGAAAAACGCTCTGCTGACGGAGCTTTCATTCCGAACGAGCAAGTCGCGCGAACGAGTGGGGCTGTCGGCCGGGAAAAACCCAAACAGCTTTGGCCCGGGAGCGTCGGCCGGCAACGCTGCGAAGTCGGCCCGCAGTCCCATTCGTGGGTAAGCCAGCATTCTTTGCTCTGCCAGGCGAGAAGGCTATCCCCGTGTGGTCACTTTTGCCGTTCATCACCCCAATGGCAACAATACAACCATCGACAGCCAGATAATCGGCATGAACCGACCGTTTCGACTGTTATTCGACCGTTCCGATTCGGGTGAGTTGAGGCACCCCGGCAAATCTTGCCGAATCCCGTTGCTGGACGACGCGTCATTCTAGAAGCGGGAATTCCCATGCAAGCCAAGTTGAAATCACTCCTGATCGGTCTCTCCATGACCACCGCCTGCCTCGCTCCGGGGGCCAACACGGCGTTGGCGGACGAACCCTGGGAATACGAGGTCGCTAGCGCGAAGGACCCGTTCTCGGAAGCGGCCGGTGCATTCAAGCAGTCGGCCGATGTGAGTGATCCGTTCCAGGCGGACGACCCGTTCGCACCGCAAGAGGATCCGTTTGGCGATCAGGACGGCCTGTTTCCCGGGACGTTGGTGCAAGCCCCGGCGAACCGCACGCCCGTCGACCAGATGCCGGTCGAGCGAACCCTCGATCCGGCCGCTCCGCGGCTGGTCGATGCGGTCCCCAGCGATGCGGATTATCGCGACCAAAAGGCCAATGCGCGACGACTGCGAACCGCTCGGGCGCAATACCACGCACGCCAGAGAATGGAACGCTTGGAACGCAATCGTTGGGCTGGTTATGAACCGCTGCGCCCCAATTGGAACAGCATTCCGATGATGAGCAGTCGCTATCCCGCTCAGCGTACCGTCTGGGTTCCAGTGTACGTTTATCCGTACTGATGCGATCCCCGCGCTGATCCGGTGTTCGCCTGGGATGCCCGGCTGAAACGCATCCGTTGGTGCCGAACGGAGCGAAGCCGGTTGACGGGCATCGCGTTGAATTCAGCCACCGTCTGGCGACGGTGGCTCCATTCATTTGGCGTCAATTCGGACGCCGGCTTGCGTCGGCTTTCTATCACGTTGAAAGCAGCCACCTTCTGGCGACGGTAGCTACATCAATTTGGCGTCAATTGGGACGCCCTCTAGCGACGATCTTGCTGGGGACCTGAACGATTGTGACAGCTGTCCGAGTCCGGGAACGGTTGGCACTGGTAGCGACCGAATGGAGAACCATCGCCGTCGCTGCTGGATCCCTTGCAACGGTTCTCATCGATTCCTTTCCCAACAGCCGATAGCTGCTTACAGGATCGAATCAAAGTGGACCACCACGTTTGATTGGAACGATCCGTCTCGCACAGGTATTTCGCGGAAGCGCAGGCAGTCAACCAAAATGGACAAAGAGATTAACGTGTTGGCGTTGGTCAAGGGCGAGGAAAAATTCATCTTCCTGTTTGACGATGCCAATCGCGATCAAACGCTCCGGCAATTGGCCCGTTACGCGGCCGACCCTGAGCTGGATTTCTCTTGGTATGACGCTGCCATGCTCAGCCGCAAGATTCGGGATGCGGTTCCCGTTGAGGATGATCTGTTGATCGACAGCGAGATGGACAGTCTTTCGGCGGAAGACTTTCGGTAGGTGAGCATGCACTCGGCGATCGCGCAATTCCTTCGGTACCTGGTCAATGAGCGGAACGCGTCCGAGCTGACGATCAAATCGTATCGCGAGGACCTGTTCAGCTTCGTTGATTGGTTGCAAAGCACGCGGGGCAAGGTTCCCGAGCCCGATCGGCTGACGCCGCAAGACCTGCGCGCGTTCCAGGCGGCGCTTCAGAAGGCGGACTATGCCCGCACCAGCATCGCCCGCAAGCTTGCCGCGCTGCGAAGTTTTTACAAGTTTGCGATGCGGGCCGGACTGGCTGACAGCAATCCGGCCAAACCGCTTCGGAACCCGCGCCGAGAGCGAAAGCTTCCTCACGTCTTGTCGGACAAAGAGATCGGACGTTTGCTGCTGGCCCCTCCGGCCGACAAGGTAGACGGTCTGCGGGATCGCGCCATCCTGGAAACGATCTATTCCGGCGGCCTGCGCGTCAGCGAACTCGTGGGGCTGCGCGACGAGGATCTGGACGCCGACGAGCAGATCATGCGAATTCGCGGAAAGGGACGTAAAGAACGCATTTGTCCGCTCGGATCTTTCGCCCTGAAAGCAATCGATCGCTATGCGGCCCGCCGACAGCGGAGCGAGAAAACGGCGGCGCTGGGCCGCAAGGCTCCCGTCTTTGTGAACCGATTCGGCAACGGTCTGACCACCCGCAGCGTGGGACGGTTGCTGGAAAAACATCTGGCTTCCGCCGGCCTGGATACTCGCACCAGTCCCCACACGTTGCGTCACTCCTTTGCCACGCACCTGTTGGATCGCGGGGCAGACATTCGCAGCGTGCAAGAGTTGTTGGGGCACAAGAGCCTGGCGACCACGCAGATCTACACGCACGTCAGCGCCGCAAGCTTGCGCCAGGTGTATGAACGGGCGCACCCGCGGGCCAAATGATTGCGCCTGCGGGCGGCATCCGTGCGGCTGCTACTCGCGCGAGCTTGGCGTGATCTTCAGCTCCACCGTTTTCTCGCCCCGACGGACCGAGATATCCGTGGGCTCGCCGACCTTCAATGCTTCGATCGCGTAGGTGTAGTCGTAGATATCCTCGATGTCACGGCCGGCCAGTTTCACGATCACGTCGCCCCCGCGGACTCCGGCTTTGGCAGCGGGACCGTCGGCGGCAACGCCACTGAGCTTCAGTCCTTTGATGTCGCCGGCGGCGTAATCGGGCACGGTCCCGAGGTAGGCGGTCAGGCGAGCGCGGGGCACTTCCTGGTCCTTCTTTTCCCCTTCGTCTAATTCGAACACCGGCGGTTCGGCGTCGGTCAGCAGGCCGCGTGCGAGCAGTGCAAACAACTTGGCGGTGTCCGACGCCCCTTCGTAGTTCAGTTTTTCCTTCGTGTCGCGTGGCGTGTGATAGTCTTCGTGCGCTCCGGTGAATCCCGACAGGATCGGGACATCGCGGGCGACGAACGCCGAGGCATCGGTTGGCAGCCGTGTGCTGGTTTTGTCCAGAGTCAGCGGCAATCCGACGGGCACATTGCGGCGTCGAACCAGAGATCCAAACTGCGGCGAAGATCCAACCCCCTGAACGACCAGCTTGTCGCGCAATCGTCCCACCATGTCCAGGTTCAGGTACGCGGCGATGGCCGGCGAAAGCGGGGCCGCACCGGGGCTCATCCCATGGGCGCGGGCGACCCTTTGGGCCTGCTCATCAACCTCCGCCCGGGGCGCCTCGGGATACAGCTGGTAGAAGGATTCGATGAAGGCCTGAGATCCGAATAACCCCAGCTCTTCTCCGCTCCACGCAGCAACCACAAAATCACGACGGGCGTCCAAGCGTCCGGCGGCTTTCTCGTTGGCCAGATACTGGGCAATCTCCAGCATGGCGGCGACACCGGAGGCGTTGTCGTCGGCGCCCTGGTGGATCATGTCCTGTTCATCGCCGGTTGCCAAGCTGTTGCTGCCGCCGCCTCGTCCCAGGTGATCGATGTGGGCGCCCACCATCACCATGGGGTACTCGGTAGTGTCCGACTCCGCGGCCGGCAGTCGTGCGATCACGTTGCGTCCGGTACCGGTCTTGCGTTCGATCTCGACCTCGGTTCCGACCTTTTTTCCCTCCAGCACGTATCCCATTGCCAATGACCCGTCATCCAATTCTTTCTGGATTTCGACCAGCTTGGCATCAGCGGAGAACAACTCGGACGCCAATTTGTTCGTGACGGAGATCGCCGGGATGCTGATTCCGGCTGACGAGGCGTTTGAATCGAAGCGGATCAGTTCGTCACGCACTTTGCTGGTCGGGCCGGCGACAAAGATGATTCCTTTCGCGCCCAGATCGCGAGCAACGGTGGCCTTGCGACGTGGCGAGCTGAAACGTGCCAGTTGCTGTCGCCGCTCCGGTGAAATGTCTTGCGGCAGATCGCGAAACACCAGGACCCAGCGGTCGGCAACGTTCAAGTGCACATAGCTGTCGTACTCTTCGACTTCGTCATTGCCGGGAACCTGCATTCCGTAGCCGGCAAAGACGACCTCGGTCGGTTTGGTGGTTCCGTCGGCTGAAAAAGCGAGCGGCCGCCAGTCGACATCCAACGTCGCCCGCTTGTCGCCCACGGTCAGAACGTTGTTGTCGGTCAGCGACGATCCGGCGGGAAACTCAAAGGTTTGAAAAAAGCTGTCTGATTCCCCCGCTGGGACAAAACCCAGACTTTCCAGATACGCGGCGACGTACGCCGTTGCCCGCCGTTCCCCTTCGGTCCCGGTCAAGCGACCTTCCAGTTCCGGTCGGGTCAGAAAATCAACGTGCCGGGCGATGTCCGCCGGGATGAACTCGGGCGCCGATTCCTCGGCCGCCTGTCGCGCTGCTTGTAGATCGGAATCGTCTTCCTGATTCAGTTGCAACAATTCACGGATCTTGGCGTCATCCCATTCGGCCAGGAAGATTTGGGATCGTTTCTCGGGCGTGCGGGTGCTGGTCCAGGCCAGGCGGTCGCCTCCGGGCAGGAACACCGGCAGGCCGTCAAAGCCGTCGGTGTAGGTGACGCGAACCGGGGAACCTTTGCCGTCGGCGCGGACACAATACAGTTCAAAGTTGGAAAACCCGTGACGGTTGGTGGTGAAGATCAGGTAGTCGCCGCTGGGATGAAAAAAGGGAGCCCAACTCATCGCATGGATGTCGGTCAGACGCCGCACATCGGTGCCGTCGGTCTTCATCGTGTAGATCTCGGCGGTGGTCGCATCCTCCGAAAACCGACGCCAACAAATGCGGGATCCGTCGGGGGAAAAGAACGGGCCACCGTCGTAGCCGCGGACGTCGGTCAATCGGCGGACGTTGGTGCCGTCGGCGTCCATGATGTACAAGTCGATGAAGTAAGACTTGTCCGTCTTCAGCAACTCCGCCTCTTTCTCCGAGAGGTCACGCGAGTACGCGGCGCGATTGGAAGCGAAGACGATTTGCTTGCCGTCGGGGCTGTAGCTCGCTTCGGCATCGTAGCCACGGGCATCGGTCAGCCGGTGATACGCCCCGTCTTCGGTTCGTTCGTAGATCTCGAATTCCGGATCGTAGTCCCAGGCGTAGCGGGGTTGCTTTCCTTCACGCCGCAGCTGTAACAATTCTTCCTGCTTTTGGACCGACTGGGGATCGTGGTGCGTGCTGGAAAACAGGATCCGGTCGCCCGACGGGTGAATCCAGGCGCACGTGGTTTTGCCGGTCCCCGGTGAAACCTTTTCGATGTCGCCGGTTTGTAGGTCCATCAAATAGATTTGATAGAACGGGTTGGCCGGATCCCGTTCGCTTTGAAACACCATCTGCGTGGCGTCCTGGTTGAAATACCCCTCACCGGCGCGCAGGCCTTCGAATGTGATTTGCCGGGGATTCGAAATCAGTTCCTGTTCTTTTTCGGCGGAATCCTTTTCGGCAGAATCATCGGTGTCGCTCGGGGATTGCTCGGCGGGTGGCTCTTCGGCACGCAAGGCATGACCGAACGGGGGCGACAAGGACCAGGTGGCAACAAGGCAAAGGGAAGCAAGAAAATATCGCATGGGCGCACAAAGCAAGGTGGGAAACAGCGAATCGGATTCGTGTCGTTGGTCTGGCGAGACGGTGGTCTGGCGAGGCGGTGGCGGCGGCTGATTATACCAGTCCGTGACTGCCTCTCAGTTGGATCAGGTCTTCGCTCCAACGCAGGAACAATTCGCGTCGTTCGGCGGGATCGTGGAAGACGCGGACACGCGTCAGTTTGTGGCGGATGTCGTCGCGGACCAACCCGTAAAGCTGGTCGTACTGCGGTTCCGGGTCGGGACCATCGGATTCTTCCACTTTCAGGCGGGCGACGGCTTCAAAGCGATAGATCTGCAACCAACCTGGGCGCTGGACCGCGACCAGTCGCACGTTTTGCAACTTGACGGTGCCGCCGTAGTACCCGTTGCGGGTCAGGTGTTTGCGGATCTCCAGTTCCATTTCGTGGTCACCGCACCAATTGTTCCATTTTTCTCGAAGTGATTTAAGAAAGGCAATCATGCGGCGGCGGGGGGTGAGCTTGAATCCCGATGTCGGTGAGAACGAAACGATGGAGTCCGGGGAAGCGATCGGCGGCGCGGTCGCACGCGGGACCATCGGAATTATGGCGCTTCGTCCATCTTTTCCCGCAGCAACTTCACCGCGGTGGCGAATTGCGGGTTCTCCGGTTCCAACTCCTGGGCCTTCTCAAGCTGGGCAAGGGCCTCGTCATTTTGGCCGTCCAAGTAAAGCGCTAGCCCGTAACGGTACTGGATTTCCGCCAGATTGGGCGCCAGTTTCGCGTCACGCGCCATCAGCGGAAGCTCTTGTTGGCGGAGTTTGCTGGCGCGATTCTGCAGGGCCTCGCGTTCCTGCGGCGAGACCCGCGGTGCCAACTGTTCCAACAGGTTTGCCAAATTGGAACGGGGACCGGTCGTTTTCGGTTCGACGCGGATGGCGGTCTGGTAGCTTTCGATCGCTTCACCAAAACGCCCGAGCTGCTCCAACATCATCGCCCAACTCATGTGAGCCCCGCTGCGGTCCGAGGCTTGCATCAGTTCTTCATGGACTTCGCGCAGCGCACCCTCCAGACGTGTCCGTTCGGAGGACGAGAGCTCATTGAAGGCCCCTGAGGACAGCAGCGCGCGAGCCGCTGAGGTGCGCACCAGACGCGATTCATCCTGCAGCATCGGCAACAGCTTTGATTTCGCGGTGCCCGGAGTCGCGGTGGCCAGTGCGCCGGCGGCGGCAGCCCGCACCAGCGGTTCTTCCAACGGATCTTTAGCAAGCTGCGCGGCCACGGTGGTCAACCCCGGAACGGGCCGGCGGGCCAGTTCTTCCAGCGTGGTTGCTCGGGCGATCGCGGGAAATCGCTCGTCCTGGATGGACAGTTTTTCCAACGCGTCGGTGGCCGCGCCCGGTTCGCCGCGTCGGAGCGGAACCAGGATTTCGGCAAAATGCTCCGGGCGTTGCCGGTCGGCTCCGTACCAACGGTCGCAGGCTTCGTCGCACCAACGGTCCGTCTGTTCGATCAACTCGTCGAGTGTTTGTCCGTCCTGGCCCAATTCCTCTGACCCGTCCTGATCGGCTGCTTGCAACCATTGGGAGTATTCCATGGCCGCAAAGTCGTCGCGCCGTTCCGGTTGGATCTTGGCCAGCTGGTCTTTGACATGGCAATGGCTGCAGGCGTTGGGAGTGCCCAGCTGAACAGACAGGTCCGGACGCGGGATACGCAGGCTGTGGTCGCGACGGGGGTCGATCTCCATGTACGTGGTGTGCGGCATGTGGCAATTCACGCACTTGGCCCCCTCGCTGCCCGGCGCGTGGTGGTGGTGCGAGGGCACGTCGTACTTGCCGGCGGCGTGTTGATGGCAGGAGGTGCAGGTCTCGTTTCCGGGGTGTTTCAGTTTTAACGAGTGCGGGTCGTGACAATCCGTGCAGCGAATCCCCTTGTGATACATCTTGCTCTGGATGAACGAGCCGTAGACGTAGACTTCGTCCTTGATTTGTCCGTCGGGGAAATACGTCGATTCGCCCAGCGTCTCCAACCGGTAGTGGTCGCAATAGTTCGGCCCGGGCTGAAAATCGCCTTCGATGACACTTCGTCGGCTATGGCAGGGGGCGCAGGTCTGCAATTGGGGTTCGGCATCGTCGCCTTTCAACTTTGCCAGCCCATACCCGTAGCGGCGATCCCAGAACAGTGAGGACTCGTTGGCCAGTTCGACGTGCAACGACCCCGGGCCGTGGCAGGCTTCGCAGCTGACGTCGATCTCCGAGAACGTTGTATGGTACGTGGCCGTGACCGGGTCAAAATTCCGTTTCAGATTGGTGGAGTGGCAGTCGGCGCACATCGTCTGCCAACGCTGAGCGATCCCGGTCCAGTGCAGCGGGTCGTCGGCGGCCAATTTGTCATCGACATCCGGGGGCCGCAGATAGAACCAGCGGTTGTCGCGGCTGTCCCAGGAGATTCGCAAGACCTGCAGCCGGGCGATCTCGCAGTCATCCGTGTCCTGGTCCCGGTCAAATTCCACCATGAATTGTTGCAGCGGATAAACGCCGAACACGTACTTGACCTCGAATTCCTGCATGGTGCCGTCTTCGCCTTCGGTGTGCACCATGAAGCGGTCGCCGTCACGGTACAGGCGGTTCGTCAAACCGTCGTGCTCGAACGTCACGTCGTTGAAATCGCCCAGGACGGTCGTCTCGGTTGCAACGTCCATCGCCTTGTCATGGTCGGAACCGGTGAAGGCGGCCAATTCCTGCTGGTGGCATTGGGCACAGGTGTCGCGTCCGACAAACTCGGGCGTGATCCCGGCCGGGTGGGCGCTCCAGTAATCGGCAAGCACCCCGCCGGCGGCGACGACGGCGACCAGGCCGACAAACATCATCAAGCGCCTCCTCGGCCGAGGCGAATGATCGGCCGAAGCGTTCGATGGTGAAGACGGGGAAAGCGATTCGGCGGATGGCAAGACGTTGGAAGGCGGGATCCGCCTGGAGGATGTTAGGGGGACTGGGGCGATAACGGTTCGCCGCCCTGCGGCGTGGTGGAATGCGGATCCAGGGGGAGATCCGGGTGGGGCCGGCGTCGGGGTGGTCGAGTCTGGGAAGGCTGTTTGTGGGACGGTTCAGGTGACGCCAGAAGAACCGCTTGCCGGCACATCTCGTTCACCAGTTGCTCCCTTTTTTCGTCGACCGGCCTCTGTTTGGCAAGCAACCGTGCTGTACGCAGCAAAAGCTCGGCCGTTCGCAGTTCTTTCACGCGGTTTTTCCAGGGGGCAGCCTCGGGAATCAGCCTGGGGTAGCGATGAGTGGAGTCGGGATTGTCGTGTTCGGCGAGCGATTTCGCTCGGTCGCCGGGCTGTTTGGGTGGGGGAATCACATCTTCGGCGTCGGGGAAACCTTCCAGCAAGCGGCTGCCGCGAATGTGATCGAGCACATCCTGCAGCATCGGATCCGCAGTGGCCGGCACCGGTTTTCCTTCGATCGCCTGGCGGATCAGCTCCTGGGTCCGCGGCGATACCGCCTGGGGGGGCGTCTGGGGCAGGTCGACGTCGGGCAAGGTGATCGACTGACCGGCGGAAATCTCCTGGGACGGACTCGACTTTGCGATCGAGCATGCGATGATGAAGGAGGTCAGGGTCACGACGAATCGCATCCCCCGGTGGGCTGCCATTTGCCGGTCTGGCGTTTGCGGAAGCACGCAATTCGTTGCATGTTTCCCGCTGGGTTTGCCACGGTCGCCGGAAGGGGTCGAAAGCGTGTGTGAACGGGGCACCGGCGAGGGACGCGGCTGCGAGAACGGAATCCGGGCGACCGCCGGAATTCGGGTGACCCTGGGCCTGAACGATCGGGACATGAACGGGCTGTGCGCTTGTGGAGAGGAACCGTTGAACGGAAACGGTCACGAAGTCGAACACGTTGCTTGCGGCGGGGCCATGCCGGTGCCGTCTCGGTGCGGCGACAGATGTTGGGGCGCTTCGCGAGCAGGCTGGAACGTTTTTCCGAAAATCATTCGCGCCGCGGCGCGAGTGCTGGTGACGGTCCTGGGACGGAATTCTAGACTGTGCCGACCGCGGTGCCGTCGGGTCAAGACCGAATCGACCGACCGATCGACCCGCCACGCGATCACCTCCGCTTGCCCCCCCGCATTCACGCATGTGACTGGTTTCGGCTGACATGAATAGTTTCAGCTTGGACTACATCGATGATTTGTATGTCCAGTATGTTCGCGACCCCGAAAGTGTGCCCGACACGTGGCGACAGTATTTTGAGCAGTTCATGCTCGGTTCGCGAACCGCACCGGCGCGTCGGGAGGAGGCCGCGGTTGAGCGTGACGGACGTCGCCGGGGAGGCGCATCCGCACAGGCTGCTGGAGGCGCGGTGGCGTCCGGTGGCGCAGTGTCCGTGGCCGCCCCGCCGCTGACCCGCAAGGGATCGACCGGAGATGAATCGACCGATCAGGCGTTGTGGATGTCGCGGATGCAGGACCGCGTCAATCAGCTGGTGCGTGAGTATCGGGTCCGGGGGCACCTGCGTGCCCAGTTGGACCCGCTGGGGTTTGACCGTGGGGACGCGCCCGAGCTGAGTCCCCAACGGTACGGCGTCAGCGACCAGGATCTTCAGCGGCGGCTGGATTCCGCGGCGTTGGAACACGTCGAGGGCGACACGTTGGACGTGATTTTGCAGAAGCTGCAAAACACGTACTGCCGTTCGATCGGCGCGCAGTTCATGCACATCGACAATCGCAATATCCGCGATTGGCTCCAGCAACGGATGGAAAGCACCGAGAATCGGCTGGAGCTTTCCCACGAAAAGCAACGGCGGATTTACGCACGGTTGGCCGACGCCTCGATTTTCGAAGAGTTCGTGCGGCGGAAATTTGTGGGCGCCAAAACGTTTTCGCTCGAAGGCGCCGAAACCTTGATCCCGATGTTGGACCTGGCTCTGGAAAAAGCCGGCGAACACGGGGTGAAGGAAGTTGTCATGGGGATGGCCCACCGCGGCCGTCTGAACGTGATGGCGAACATCTTGAAGAAGCGGGCCATGAACATTTTCTGGTCCTTTGACGACCCCAATCCCGAGATGAATCGCGGCGGCGGCGACGTCCGCTACCACCTGGGCTACAGCAGCGATTGGAAGACGGCCCGCGGCGACAAACTGCACATTTCCCTGTGCTTCAATCCCAGCCACCTGGAATACGTCAACACGGTGGCGCTGGGACGGACGCGTTGCAAACAGGACCGGCGTGGCGATTCGAAACGCCGCGAAGTCATGACCATCCTGATCCATGGCGACGCCGCTTTCGCCGGTGAGGGCGTTGTGCAGGAAACGCTGAACCTGAGCCAGTTGCCGGGTTATCGCGTCGGCGGCACGTTGCATGTGATCATCAACAACCAGGTGGGGTTCACCACCGAGCCGTCCCAGGGACGCAGCACCACCTACGCGACCGACGTCGCAAAAATGTTGCAGGTGCCCATTTTTCACGTCAACGGGGAAGACCCGGAGGCCGTTGCGCAAGTGGTTTCGCTGGCGATGGATTTCCGCAACGAATTCCAACGCGACGTCGTGATCGACATGTATGCCTATCGCCGTTGGGGGCACAACGAGGGCGACGAGCCGCGATTCACACAGCCGCGGATGTACGTCGAGATCGACAGCCGCGCCAGTGTCCGCGAGCAGTACCTCAATCGGCTGAAGACCCTCGGGAAGATCACCGACGCCGAAGCGGAAAAGATTCAGCAGAAACGAACGGAAAAGCTGGAATCGGAATTCGCCGCCAGTCAGGCGGAAAAATTCGTCCCCGACACTCAGACCCTGGCTGCCGGATGGGCGGCTTACTTCGGCGGACGCGAGCCCGTTGATCCGACCGACACGACGTTCGATGAAACGCGGCTGGGCGAGCTGGTCGACGCGGCGACGCGGTTGCCCGGCGAGTTTTCCCAGCACAAGAAGCTCAAGCGTTTGTTGGCCAATCGTCGCAAAATGGCCAGCGGTGAAAAACCGTTCGATTGGGCCACCGCCGAACTGGCCGCGTTTGCCACGCTGCTGGCCGACGGCACCTCCATCCGATTGACGGGACAGGATTGTCAGCGGGGCACGTTTAGTCAGCGGCATGCCGTCCAGCATGACGTCAAAACCGGCGCGACCTACATGCCCTTGGAACACATCGGCGAGCATTTGGGGTTCAAGCAGGGCCGGGTGGAAATGCACAACAGCCCGCTGAGCGAAGCCGGCGTGCTGGGTTTCGAATACGGATATTCGCTGGACGCCCCCGATGATCTGGTCATGTGGGAGGCCCAGTTCGGCGATTTCTGGAACTGTGCCCAAGTGATTGTCGATCAGTTCATCGCCAGCGCCGAGGACAAGTGGAATCGGTTGAGCGGCTTGGTGATGTTGTTGCCACACGGTTTCGAAGGCCAGGGACCGGAACACTGTAGCGCTCGCGTGGAACGTTTTCTGGCAATGTCAGCCGAACACAACATCCAGGTTTGCCAGCCGACGACTCCGGCGCAATATTTCCACCTGCTGCGGCGCCAAGTGCTCCGCAATTGGCGCAAGCCGCTGGTCGTCCTGACGCCCAAGAGCTTGCTGCGGCACCCCGAGGTGATTAGCGATCGAAGTGAATTGTCCGACGGCGGCTTCCATCGCATCCTGGGTGATCCCGAGGTCGATCTGGCCACCGCCCGCCGCGTGATGTTGTGCACCGGCAAGATTTATTACGACTTGAAAAAGTCGCGTCGTGAACGGGAGCTGGAAGACGTCGCATTGATCCGGGTCGAGCAGCTGTATCCGCTGGAGGCCGAACAGTTGATTTCGGCGCTCTCCGGTTTGCCACGCGGCCGCGACGTGTACTTCGTCCAGGACGAACCGCTGAACATGGGCGCCTGGCCGTACATCAAACTGAAGTTTGGTGACGAAATCGCATCGACCGGTTGGGAACTGGTTCCGGTCACGCGAGCGGAATCGGCCAGTCCCAGCACGGGCAGCATGGCGGCCCACTTGCTAGAGCAAAAAGAGCTGATCGAAGCGGCCTTCGAAGGCCTGTGAGATCCGTAGCCACGCTCGCCAGAGCGTGAAGTTTCCAGCGTTGCCACCGCCTGGGGAAGGTCCCTAGATCGAATTCGTGATCGACGCGTATTCGGCGAGACAGTAGTGCGGTCCGGCTCGCCACAAAGTCTGGCGAAAAGAGTTTTCAAAATCTCTTTTGCCATCAAACGCTTCGCCGATGATTCCTTCGTTCGATTGGTTACAATCGCCGGCGACCGGCCAGGACGGTTGCCGGCCCGCCACAAGGTAAGCGATTCAATCGCAGGCGGGTCCGGGTTGTTCGGCCGGCGCGGGCACCACCTCGCGGACCGCTAAACGCGGAACCGCGATCCGCAACCAACGGAATCGAGGGCGGTCGTCACTGCCGATGACTGCGCTCGTGCGGACCCTTTTCCCCTCCCATTACCATCAGCCGACGCACGGATGACAACGCTTTCTGTAAGCCAGCTTTCGACGCTCCGTTGGGACCTGGAGTCGGAGGTGATCGCCTACGCCAAACACGGTTTCAGCGGGATCGGTCTGTACCGTCCCAAGCTGGAGGACTACGGCGTCGATCGGGCCATCGAACTGTTGGCCGAACATTCCATGGCGGTCACATCGCTTTCCTGGGTCGGCGGCTTCACCGGAAGCGACGGACGAACGTATGAGGATGCGGTGCAAGATGCGATCAAGGCTGTCATCCAAGCGGCGGAATTGAACGCCGACACGTTGATCGTCCTGGCCGGCGGAAAAAACAATCACATCCAAACGCATCTGCGACGGACGCTTTGCCAGGCCCTCTGCCGCCTGGCGGCCGTCGCCTGCGAACACGGAATCCAATTGGCTCTGGAACCGTACCATCCTGGCTGCGGCGACGAATGGTCTTTTGTCAACGACCTGCAATCGACGCTGGACATCATCGAGCGGGTCGGCAATCCGGCACTCGGCCTGGTCTTGGACACCTATCATGTCGGGATGGACGAGGGAGCAATGCATTGGCTGCCTGATGTGGCACCACACATTCACCTGGTCCAATTAGGCGATGGACGCCATTGTCCGCATGGCGAGATGAACCGCTGTTTGCTCGGTGACGGTTGCGTTCCGTTGGGCCGATTGATGGAAATGCTGCACGAGCAAGGGTATCGTGGGGCCTGGGAAGTCGAGCTGATCGGTGAGGATGTGGAAACGATCGGTTACGAGCAACTGCTCGATCACACCAAACGCTACCTGGATCGCACGTTCGCCGGGCTGTGCTGAGCGACGCGGTTGCGGTCCCCGGCGAATCCCTGTCAGAACCCCATCTGGCAGTCCCGATCAGTCAGTCCCGATCAGTCAGTCCCGATCAGTCAGTCCCGATCAGTCAGTGCCCACCTGTCTCTCCCCGATTGAGGTGATTTGCCGGCGATGAACCAATGGCTGCCGCCCGTGATGTCTCTGCTGCCGATCGTGGTGGTGGCTGTCTTCCTTGTGGGACGTCGCTGGCCGGCATCCAGGGCGATGCCGTTGGCGTACTTGGGGGCGATCTCGGTTGCGTGGCTGTACTGGGGAATCGCACCCGTGCAAATTGCCGCCGCGTCGTTGAACGGTGTGGTGGTCGCGATCACGCTGCTGTACATCGTGTTTGGCGCGATTCTGCTGCTCAACACCTTGAGTGAAAGTGGTGCTCTGGCCGTGATCCGTCGCGGCTTCACTCAAATCAGCGACGATCGCCGCGTTCAAGTGATCATCGTCGCATGGTTGTTCGGATCCTTCATCGAAGGCTCAGCCGGATTCGGAACGCCCGCGGCGGTGTGTGTCCCGTTGCTGGTGGGGCTGGGGTTTCCGGCGAAGTCAGCGGTGATTTCCGGGATGCTGATCCAATGCACCCCGGTGTCTTTCGGGGCGGTCGGGACACCGATCTTGGTGGGTGTAAAGAACGGATTGGACAACAGTCCGGGCGTGAGCGATTACGCAGCCCAACAGGGAATGCTGTCGTGGACGGAATTGCTTCCGATCGTCGGCGCCCGCGTGGCGCTGATTCACGCCGTTTGCGGAACGGTGATTCCGCTGGTGGTCGTGTGCGTGATGACTCGTTTGTTTGGTGCGAAACGCAGCGTCGCCGAAGGGCTGCAAGTGTGGAAGTTTGCGTTGCTGGCGTCACTGTGCATGACAGTCCCGTACGCAATCATCGCCCGCCTGCTGGGGCCCGAGTTTCCGTCGCTGTTGGGCGCTTTGGTGGGGCTAGCGATCATTATCCCCGCGGCGAAGGTAGGGTTTCTGTTGCCCGAGGACACGGGGTGGGATTTTCCGCCGCGAACCGATTGGCCCTCCAACTGGAACGGATCCGTCGCCATCGACTTGGACGACGCACCTCGACGGATTCCACTGTGGGAAGCCTGGTTGCCTTACCTGGTGATCGCCATTCTGTTGGTCATCACTCGACTGCCCCAACTGGGCATTGGCGATTCGTTGAAGGCCTGGACGATCCCGAGCGACAGCCCGATGCTGCATTCGGTGTTTGGCTCAGGAATCGAAATCAAACCGATCCAATGGTTGTATGTCCCGGGCAGCGTGTTCGTGTTGGTGTCCCTGGGGACCGCCGCGTTGCATCGGATGAGCCGGCCCGCGATCGGACGCGCTTGGGCGCGGTCGGGACGAATGATCTTTTCCGCCTCGGCGGCCTTGTTGTTTGCCGTCCCCATGGTCCAGGTTTTCATTCATTCCGGCGGCGGGAGTTCGGGGTTGGAGGCGATGCCGATTGTTCTGGCCGAAGGAGTGGCTTCGGTTGCCGGTGGGGCGTGGCCGTTGTTTTCGCCGTTGGTCGGCGGTCTGGGAGCATTCGTCGCCGGCAGCAACACGATCAGCAACATGATGTTCTCGCTGTTTCAGTTCCAGGCTGCCCAGCAAATCGGCGCGGATCCCCTGTGGGGTGTTTCGTTGCAGGCAGTGGGCGGTGCGGCCGGGAACGTGATCTGCGTTCACAATGTGGTCGCCGCCTGCGCGGTCGTGGGGCTGGTCGGACGCGAAGGCGACGTGATTCGCGTGACCGCGCTGGTGTTCTTCTACTACATCCTGGTAGCCGGATTGATCGGGCTGACGGTCGCGTGAGATCTCGTCCGCCTGAGGTCTCGGTGGCGTTGCCGGCCGTTTTGGGGCAAGACGTGCAGGCGGCTTGGCGTTGGCCGTCAGGGCTGGGGAGGCCGGATGTCACGAAAAAGACTGCGCCGCACTGCCGATGCGGTTAGGATAGAGGGACTGGCACGACGGAAAATGTCGTCGCTCGGACGCCAGTGGTTGAATGCGGAGTGATCCCGTGGATGCGAATACCACCCAATTTTTGCGTGGGGGCTACGCCGTTCTGGCAGCGATCCTGGCGAGCTTGGTCGCGATCGCTGACTGGTATTGGCAAGGTGCAGGTGCCATCGCGGTCTTGTACGTGGGAGTGGTGATCGTCGCTTCGCAGTCGAGGAACGCTGCGGTCGTCCTCGTCTCCGCCGCTGCGTGTGTGGTCCTGCTTCTGCTGGTCGGTGCTCTCAATCCGGTCGCCGAGCAGTTCGTTGCCCGTCTGTTGATTGCTTTGACGATCGGTGCGGTCACGCTGCTGAGTCTTCAGTGGTTGCGTTTAAGGTCCAGCCAACTGAGACGCGTCGCGATTGATCAACGCTGGGCAAGCGATATCGAGGAGACTCATCGAGAGCGGGATTCCAAGAGCCGTGAATTGACTTCGCTTGTCGAACAGTTGAATGCCGAACGACAAAAATTGGCGCTCAGCGAAGAGCGCACGCGACTGCTGTTGAATTCGGCGGCCGAGGGCATCTACGGGCTGGACAACGAAGGCAATTGCACGTTCGCCAACACGGCCTGTGCCGAGATGTTGGGGTATCAATCGGCCGATCTGTTGCTGGGGAAAAACATGCATGCGTTGACGCATCACACCCGAGACGGAGGGGAGGTGTACCCGATCGGTGAATGTCAAATTTCGCATGCATTCCTACGGGGGACGTCGGCGCATTTGGAGGAGGAAACTTTCTGGCGCCGCGACGGGTCGTCATTTCCGGCGGAATGTTGGTCGCATCCCATTTACGAAAATGACCAGCTGATCGGGGCGGTGGTCACCTTCACCGATGTCACCGAGCGGAAGCGATTGCAAGAAGCGCTCAAACGCGACAACGAAGAATTGGAGCGTGTCGTTTCGGTTCGCAACAGCGATCTGGCGATGGCACGCGACCGCTTGGAGCTGGCGCTCACGGCGGGGAACGTGGGCCTTTGGGACTGGAACGCGCGCACCAACAAAGTCTACTACTCGGCCACCTACAAGAAGCAGCTGGGGTATCCGCACGATGTCCAGTGGAACCACTTCAGCCACTGGGAATCTCAGCTTCATCCCGACGATTTCGATGTCGCCCACGAGCGAGTGAATGAATACTTCGAGCATCGAACCAACGAATACAAGTCGATCTTTCGGCTACGCTGCAAAGACGGCTCCTACCGCTGGATTCTCGCTCAGGGCGACGCCACGTTTGACGAACAGGGACTGCCGATGCGAATGATCGGCGTGCACGTTGACATTACCGAGAGAATTGAAAATGAGCGAGAACTGAAACGATTGAACCATGAATTGGAGCGGGCCAACGAAGCGTTGCAGGAGAGCAACGTTCAATTGCAGCAGTTCGCCTACGTCGCCTCCCACGACTTGCAAACGCCGCTCCGCGGCATCACCGGATTCGCGCAATTCCTGAGGACGGACTATGAGGGCCAGTTCGATGAAAAGGCGGATGACTACATGCGTCGGATCGTCGAAGCTGCCAAGCGGATGCAACGGATGATCGACGATTTGTTGATCTATTGTCGCGTCGAATCTCGTGCGGCACCATTCGAGCGAACCGACTTGAACGACATTGTCAACGACGCGCTCGCTTTGCTGGACGCATCGATTGAAGAGCGTGGGGCCGAGATCCAGTGCGCGACTTTGCCGTCGATCGATTGCGACCGCTCCCAGATCCTGCAGTTGCTGCTGAACCTGATTGGAAACGCGATCAAGTACTGCCGCGACAAACCGAGGGTGCAGATCGATGCGGATGTCGGGCCGGAGCGGTGCCTGATCTCGATTCGCGACAACGGGATCGGCATCGGCGAAGAGCATTTGGAGAGGATCTTCGAAATCTTTCGTCGGCTGCACACGCGCGAAGCTTACCCGGGAACGGGGATCGGGCTGGCCGTTTGCCGTCGGATCGTCCGCCGTCATGGAGGCAAGATTTGGGCCGAATCCGTGGACGGGCAAGGCAGCACCTTTTTCGTGGAGTTGCCGATCAATCCGTTGCACGCACCGGCCGTCGAAGCGTCATTTGGGGACCAAAACCCGGAAACCACGGAGCCGGCGGGGCGGGCCTCGAGAAACGCATCGGACGGCGGAACGACGGGCCAGGCGATCAGCCCGCCGGCCCGCCCGCCTGAGGTGCCGCAGCATTCCGGGCGGCATTCTGGGGCACCGCTCGATGGGGAGCGGCTCCAAAACGGCTGAGGAAAAACATTGCCAGACGCGAGAAAAAGCCGCCCGAAGCCCCCCTGTGGTGCGTTAGAATTCCGTACAGACTAGGGGCAAGCCAGTTCGCGTCACATGATTCGCGTCGCTTTGGGTTGCAAACGTCATGAGTAGTTTCAATACGTCGGTTCTGTGCCGTGTGCCGCAAGGACCAGCGACGCAGTTCGTCGCGGAATCGATGATCGAACGATTGAACGCGAGTGGGCAATTTTCGAGCGAACAGTTGGGATTGGTCCGGGAGGAACTGAGGCGGTGGCTGAATCACCAGTCGTCTCTCTCGTTCGAAGAGTCCTTAGAGCGCAAGAAGATTGGTCGTTACGTGATCCAGGAGCTGTTGGGCTGCGGTGGATCCGGCCAGGTCTTCAGCGCGTTGACGGAGGACGGCAGTGAGCGGGTGGCCCTGAAGGTGTTGCGGTCGATCCACTCAACCGACCGGTTCAAGCGTGAAATGGACTTGGTGCAGCGGCTCGCGCACCCCAACGTCGTGATCTCCTACGAAGTCGGCCAGCAGGATCAGATTTTGTACATCGCGATGGAGCAATTGCTGGGGCCGGACCTTCAAAAGTACGTGCTGCATCACGGCCCCTTGGATTGGAAACGCTCCTTGGATGTGATGATTGATGCGGCGCGCGGATTGGAACACGCCCACCGCCGCGGACTGATCCACCGGGATGTGAAGCCAGGCAATCTGATGTTTGACGGCGACGAAATCGTCAAGGTCACGGATTTGGGGTTGGCGGCGTTGTCGGATCAGGAGGAACAGGCGTCGCTGGCAGTTTTCAATACGCTGGATGGTGTTTCGGCGGGGACTCCCGATTTCATGGCTCCCGAGCAGGCGATTTCACTTTCCTCGGCGACCGCGCTGTCCGATGTTTACTCGCTTGGAGCAACCTGGTTCTACTTGTTGACGGGCCGCTCTCGGATTCCCGGCGACTCGCTGTGCGACAAGCTGCGAGCACTGCGGCACAATCGGTCGTTGGGGCGACTCTGTCATGACGTCGCGCCCAGTCACGTCCGAGCGGTCTGGGAGAAGATGGTCGCCCACCAACCGGAGAACCGCTACCAATCGATGACGGAAGTTCTGGAAACACTTGAATCCATCCGCCCCGTCAACATCGAGCCTTGCGGGAAGCGGAGTGTGGAAGTGTTGATCGTCGAAGACAATCAGGACGACTTGGTGTTGACCGTGGAAATGCTGCGCCGGGCGAACAGTTCGATCACCACCCACGCGGCGCACTCCGTCGCCGAAGCGGTTGAGCAACTGCGTGCACATCCGACAATCGATGTCGTCCTGTTGGATCTGCAATTGCCGGACAGTTTTGGCTGCGGGACCGTGCAGAAGATGCGAGGCCTGTTCGAAGACTTGCCGATTCTGGTGCTGACCGGTCAACAAGACGTCTCGGTGGGTGAAGCCTGTATCGCGGGTGGCGCGGATGATTTTGCAAGTAAGAACGATCTGAATGCGAACGTTTTGGAAAGAATGATCTTTATCACCCTGAGCCGCCGGAGTCATTCGGCCGAATCCTTGGCGACCCCATGATCTGCAGCAGAGGAAATCACTACCATGGAGCGCACGAACCTTGTCTTACTGGTTGAGGACGATGCCGACGATGTGCAGCTGACTCGTGAAGGATTTCGACGCAGCCGTGATTCGGTTGATCTTTACCACGTTCCCGACGGCAGGATGTGCCTGAGATACCTGCGAAAAGAGAACGAGTTTGCGGAAGCTCGCACGCCCGATTTGGTGCTGCTGGACTTGAACATGCCGGTCATGGATGGTCGTGACGTGTTGGCGGAACTGCGGGAGGATCCCTGTCTGGACCAATTGGCCGTGGTCGTGTTGACGACCTCGCGCGCCGAAACCGACCTTCGCATTTGTTATCAACTGGGCTGTCGCTCCTACATCGTCAAGCCCATGGACGTCTTCGAATTTCAATCGGTGGTGGACCGTCTGTGCACGTACTGGTTTGATACGGTAACGCTACCCTCTGGATGACTGCCGGCCAGCATTGTCGCCTTTCGCTCCGCGAAAGCGGCGGGAAGGCGCCGGTTGGACCGAACAAATCTTGGTCAGCTTAATCGCGTTGTTTTCCGTAACGCCGATAGAGATACTCGCCTCTCTTTAACCCGGCTTTTTTACCGTTGTCCCGAATGTATTTCCGCAGATACTCATATTGTTCGGGGCTGCGAACCAAGTGGTCGAAAGGTTCTTGTTGCCAGAATTTCCCGGTTTGGTTCAGGGCACGATTGATTTGCCGTGCCGTAAAGTGCAACCAGGAATCAAGCTGCGCCACCAGCGAATCTTCCGACGCGAAGCTCGCCAGCAAGTGGACGTGATTGGGCATCACGATAAAGTCGCCCATGCAATAGCGATCGCCGTCAAAGTGAAGCAGCGAATTCGCCACGATCTTCGCCAATTCCGGTTGCCGCAGAACGCACCGTCCGTGACAGCAGTCCAGGTAGGTTTCGCGGCACCGATTAAACTCTCGATGGAATCGGTTAAGATCTGAACGACCAAGCTTCTGCAAAGCGTCTCGCCAGGGCAGTTCGATTCCCGTGTGTCGGTGAATCCAATGATTCTTCTGGCGGTCCCATCGCTGCAAGACGTCTCTGGGAACCGAGTCTGCCGTACGGAATGTGATGAAGACGATCGCGCCGGCTTGCGACCAGTGGGGGCGATTGTGCCGACTGATCGCAAGGGAAGCCTGTGGGTCATACAATTCCCCCAGCGGTTTGTCATCCATTGGATAGCATTGCCTCCTTTCGAGCGTCGCGTTTGTGTTGGAGGACTCGGGTAGTCGAACGCTACTTTCGCGGAGCGAAAGGCGACGGAGTGTCATTGTCGCCTTTCGCTCCGCGAAAGTGGTGTGGCGGCACTGACGGATCGCACTCTGGGCGGAGCAGAAGTGTGTCAAGCAGGTTCGTCCTGCGTTTTGATCGGAGAGATGATGTCGATGAGTCCAACGGTCCGATTGGCGGATTATTCGTGCGAACGTCACGCGCAGTCGATCGTGCGATTGCTTGACGGCTACGCCCGGGATCCGGCCGGGGGTGGCCAGCCGATCCCGGCCGACCGGTTGAGCCGGCTGGTCGGCGAGCTGGCGCGTCGCCCTTACGCCTTCAGCTTGCTTGCTTTCGTCGACGATCGGGCCGTGGGATTGATCAATTGTTTCGAATCCTTTTCCACGTTTGCCTGCCAGGGGATTGTCAACATTCACGACGTAGTGGTGGAACGTGAGTTTCGCGGACGGGGGATTGCGGGGGAGTTGCTGCAGGCCGTTGAGGAGGTTGCCGCCGAACGAGGTTGCTGCAAAATGACGATGGAGGTTTTGGAGGGCAATGAACCGGCCCAACGCGCCTACCGCAGATTCGGGTTTGTCCCCTACCAGCTTCGGGAGGAAGACGGCCGGGCGATGTTCTGGGAGAAAAAGATTGACGTCGGTGGGTCGCCGCTCTGACGCGTTCAATTCCGTTATGATTTGGCCCGTCGCCCTGCCCTGGTCGCCCTGCCCCGGTCGACCTGCTGACTGATTGCCGCCGTTCCCCTTGCCGTTTCGCTGGTGCTCGTGATGAAAATCGCTCGTCTCTTTGCTCATCGCGTCGAACTGCCGCTGATCGAAGGGTCCTACAAGTGGTCCGGCGGCAAATCCGTTTCGGTGTTCGACAGCACCCTTGTGGGAGTCGAGACCGAATGCGGGCTGACCGGATACGGCGAGGTTTGTCCTCTGGGACCGTTTTACTTGCCGGCTTACGCGGAGGGTGTCCGGGCGGGGCTGCGGGAGTTGGGGCCGCACCTGTTGGGCATGGATCCGAGAGAACTTGGCAAGTTGAATGTGCGGATGGACGCGGCGCTGAAGGGACACCCGTATGTCAAATCCGGCATCGACATCGCTTGCTGGGACCTTCTGGGCAAAGCGGCGGAGCTTCCGGTCTGCGTGTTGATGGGCGGACGGTTTGGGGAGAGCGTCCGGCTGTATCGGGCCATCTCCCAGATCGAACCGGATCGGATGGCCGAAAACGTCGCCGGCTATCGCGATCAAGGCTACACGCGTTTTCAACTGAAAGTTGGCGGCGATCCGGATACGGACATCCAGCGGATTCGGGCCGCCCGTGCCGTCCTGCAACCGACCGACCGCCTGGTCGCCGATGCCAACACGGGCTGGACACAGCACGAAGCGATGCGCGTCGTCCGCGCGGTGCACGATTTGGATGTCTACATCGAGCAACCGTGTTTGAGCTATCAGGAATGCCTTGCCGTGCGTCGAAACACCAGCCATCCATTCGTGCTGGACGAAAACATCGATTCACTGGACATGCTGTTACAGGCCAAGTCCGATTTGGCGATGGATGTCGTCAACTTGAAAATCAGCAAGTTGGGTGGATTGACCAAAGCCAAGCAAGCACGTGACCTGTGCGTCTCGATGGGAATCGCGATGACGCTGGAAGACAGCTGGGGTGGTGATGTCACCACCGCTGCAATCGCTCACTTGGCCCACAGCACCCCCGAACCGTTTCGGTTCACGAGCACGGATTTCAACAGCTACGTTACCGTCAGCACTGCCGAGGGGGCGCCGAAACGGCAGGACGGGATGATGGCCGCGAGCTCGGAACCGGGGCTGGGAGTTACCCCGAAATGGGAGGTTCTGGGGCCACGGGTCGTGGAAATTGCGTGACACGCCGACCGCGAGTCTTCGTTCGGTTGGGGGCGCGGCACGACCGTGGGCCCTGCGGACGGCTGGCGGCGGTGTGGACGGCTTAACGTACCGGGCTGTGGTTGGTAGCTTTGGGACGTCTCACAATACGTCTGCCTCGAGAGCAAATCTGGTCGATGACTGTTTCCGAAGAACATGTACTGGTCATTCCCGCAAGCGTGATCGATTCGATCGGCGCGATTGAAGGATTTGAGTCCGGAGTCGAACGGTTTTTGGGCCCGATCCTTGCCAGTGATCAGTTGGCCTACCGGCCGCGGAGTCAGATGGAAGTTGATCCCAGCTTCAAACAGCTGATTCCCTACGTCGTGCTGCAATGGACCGATGCGGAGGGGCAGGTGCATGTGTTTGCCTACACACGCGGCGGCGGAGGCGGCGAGGCTCGGTTGCATGCCAAGCGAAGCATCGGAATCGGCGGGCACATCAGTCGCGAAGACGCCGGCGACGGTGCGGACGCGTACTCCACCGGCATGCAGCGGGAACTGGAGGAAGAGATTCGTTTGGGTTCGGAGTACACCGAATCACGCGAGGGGTTGATTTACGATCCGTCCAATGAAGTGGGCCAGGTTCACCTGGGCGTCGTTCACCGATTTGTGCTCGATTCACCCGATGTCTCCAGCAACGAAGCGGACCTCGCCGATGGCGGCTTCGTGCCCGTCAGCGACCTGTTCGAGCAGCGTGAGGGGTTGGAGACCTGGAGCCAGATCACGTTGAACGCCCTTTACGGGTCACCTTGAGGTGGGTGGGGATCGAACGTGATCTATCTGGACAACCACGCAACCACCCCTTGTGACCGCCGCGTGCTGGATCGCATGCTGCCGTGGTTGACCGAGAAGTTTGGAAACCCCCACAGCACCTCGCACGAAATCGGACGTGAAGCTGCACAGGCCATTGATTCGTCGTTAAACGTCATGGGGGCGATTCTGGGGGTCGCCGCCGACTCGATCTTGATGACCAGCGGTGCGACCGAGAGCAATAATCTGGCAATCGACGGCGTTTGTCGGCATCCGCGACAGAAACGGCGGAATGTGATCACCACGACCATCGAGCATCCGGCGGTATTGGACGTGGTGGATCGATTGGAAAAGGATGGCTTTCGCGTGACCCGCGTCCCGGTTCATCAGCAGGGGCATGAATCGGCTGGACAAGTTGACCTGGCCGCGCTGCGCGATGCATTGAATGAGGACACGGCACTTGTCTCGGTGCATTGGGCCAATAACGAAATCGGCGTGATCCAGCCGCTTGACCAGATTGCGGCGATGGTCCACGAAGCCGGAGCCCTGCTGCATAGCGATGCGACACAGGCGGTGGGAAGAATCCCGGTGTCGTTGGCTGAGGTCGATGTGGACCTGCTGAGTGCTTCGGCGCACAAGTTTTATGGGCCCAAGGGCGTCGGGTTTTTAACGATCGCCAGCGGCTGTCATCCCCGTCGCGTCCGTTTGAAACCTCTGATCGTCGGAGGCGGCCAGCAACGCAATCTTCGAAGCGGGACGATGGCTCCGGCCAACGTGGTCGGCTGCGCCGCCGCCATGGAACTGGCCTGTGCCGAAATCGAGTCGACCGCCCGGGAAGCTCTGTCATTGCGAGATCGGTTGTGGAGCGGCCTGAACCGGTCCATCGACGAATTGCGGTTGAACGGATCATCGCTGGAGCCGTCGGGCCGCCTGGTCGGCAACTTGAACGTGATGCTTCCCGGAATTGAAGGTGAAGCGTGGATGTCGGCGACCCCGGGCGTGGCGTTCAGCAGCGGCTCGGCTTGCAGCAGCGTAGACGCGAAACCCAGTCATGTTTTGACGGGCATTGGGTTGAGCGAAAGTGAAGCGCGGCGGAGTGTCCGATTCGGCGTCGGCAAGTTCAACACACGCGACGAGATCGAACTGGCAATCGCAGCGTTGGTCGAGGGATTCCAGCGCGTAGCAGGGTCGCTGCAGTAGTTGGCCAGAGGCAGTTCCAGATAGCCACACTCTGGCGAGCGTGGCTACGTGGGCTTTTTCACGTCACCCGGCCAGCTCATTCAGCAGGGCCACACCTTTGCGAATGGTTTCGTCGGAGGCCGCAAAGCTGATGCGAAAATGGGTGTCTCGGTCGCTGAAGATGTTTCCCGGGATGATCAGCAGGCCTCGGTCGATGGCGGTCCGCACGAACGCTTCACCGCCCGCGTCGCCGGGGGCCTTGGGGAACAAGTAGAAGGCGCCCCCGGGGCGTGTGAATTCAAAGCGGTCCGCCAAGCCGTCGCAGATCAAATCTCGTTTACGACGGTAGGCTTCGATCTGGTCTTGGAGGTCGACCTGCATCGCCTGCACCGCGCCCCATTGAAAAGGTTGTGGCGCGCAAACAAAGGAGTACTGTTGGATCTTGAGCATCGTCGCGATGATCTCCGGCGGCCCGTGCACGTAGCCGACACGCCAGCCGGTCATCGCGTGGCTCTTGCTGAATCCGTCGATCACGATCGTGTCGGGATTGAACTCGGCGGGCGACACGAAGGATTTATCGTAGTAGAAGCGGCTGTAAATCTCGTCGGAGACCAACGCGATGTTCTTGCTCGCCGCCAACTGGGCGACGGCCTCCAATTGCTCCCGGCTGGCCGTGACGCCGGTCGGGTTTGCCGGACTGTTCAACAGGATCATCTTGGTGCGTGGAGTCACGGCGGCGGCGATTTTGTCCGGATCCAATTCAAAATCCGGATAAGAATCCACCGGAACCGCGACGCCACCCGACATTTTCAACAGCGCCGGGTACATCACAAAGTACGGATCCAGGTAGATCACTTCGTCGCCCGGATTGACCATCGACATCATCGCCAACATCAACCCACCGCTGGTGCCGCTGCTGATGAACACGTCGCGATCCTGGCTCGGATAGCGGGCGTTGATCGATTGCATCAACGACTCCCGCAACGGAGCGATGCCCTGCGTTGGTGAGTAGGCGTTCTTTCCACTTCGGATCGCATCGATCGCGGCATCCTGAATCGACTCGGGGACGTCAAAATCGGGCTGCCCGATCGACAAGTTGATGGGATCCTTAAGCTTTGCGGCCAGGTCGAAAACCTTTCGAATCCCGCTGGCGTCAAAGGTGGTGGTTCGATCGGCGATCCAGGGGTGCATAATAGATCGATGAATGCGTGGGGAGGATGCGGTCGTTTTCGGTGACACCGCGAGATTCTAGACGAGAGGTGGCTGATGGCCGAGGTGTTCAACGTCGAACCGGTGGTGCGAATCTGTGCCGTGATTTCAGCGGATGATCGCATCCGCAACCAGGCAATCAACAGGTTGTCCGAGAATTGGGGTGAAATCATGGTGCAGTCGCCCTGTTTGCCATTTGAAGCGGGAGGCTATTACGCCGAGTCGATGGGGCACCCGTTGAAAAAGCAACTGGTCGCTTTTGGCGACCCGATTGACGGCGGGACGCTGGCCGACTGGAAGTTGTGGACCAACGCCGTCGAACGTGATTTTGCCGGCCCCGATTACCCGTCGATTCGACCGCTGAATCTGGATCCGGGTTACGTGACGCAGGCCAAACTGGTTCTGGCGACAACGAAGAACCGCGACCACCGTGTCTATCTGCGCGACGGGATTTTCGGAGAGATCACGTTGACCTACACGGCGAAACGCTGGGTGCATCACCGCTGGACCTATCCGGATTACCGGACGGAGGCTGTGGCCGCATTTGCCACGCAATGCCGTGATCATCTGCGTGACCACTTGCTGTCTCGGGGCATGCTGCGGCGACGTCCGACCGATTGAAGCCATCGTCCACGCGGCTTGGGAAAAACTCGCGGCGGATCGTTCAGAAAGTGAGATTGGACATCCAGCGGATCCATTCCGCTTCGCCTTCGGCCTGCAACAGCGAGGCCGGGATGATCGGCAAGCGTTTGCTTTCGGGAGTGCCAGGGGTCTGCGCCCGAACGCTAAGCAGGCCGTCGACGTTCAATTCGAATCCGATCAATCGGGTTCGCTTCAGTTGATTGCTGGAACCCTTGTCGACTTCGAATTCGTAGCGTCCCAGCGAGTGCCAATTGTCACCACGAACGCCCGACGATTCGACGACCGACAACGTCATGGAGTCGCGATTTCGGGCGATCGTCAGTTTTCGGTTGGTGCGGGCCGGCAAGATCGTGCCCCGCGGAATGATGGGCAGAATCTTTCGGCGTCCGCCGGTGCCTTCGACCACAATGCCGATCGTCTGGCTGGAGACGCACCGGGGCGGGGTCAGCATGTCGCTTCGCTGTGGCAGTTCGGCGGTCAGGCAAGCGGCGGCCCCGCGGGCGACTTCACTGCGGTCGACCTGCCGGACATGCAGGTTTCGGCGCAGGTGTTTGAGCAGTTTGTGTCGCACCGCCGGGATCCCCAGCAGCGGACCCAGTGTCACGCATTCGTCAATTTGCGTCGGCCGAACGTTCGCGAGCTTGCAGACCAGTTGCATCGATCGCTGCAACCCTTGGATCAAGTCATGGCAACGTTCCAGCCACTCTTCACGACAGACGACGATGGACAGCGGTTGTCCGTCGCGGTCGATGGTGATGGTGACTTGGGGCAGCAGCAACAGCGACTTCAAGGCCCGTTCGCAAGAGACCTGTAAACGGGACGCGACCAGCGACGACTTTGACGGGTCAAACCGATAAGCGCTTCGGAAACCGCTGGCGGCCAGTTCGACCAACCGTTGCTGCCAAGCCAACATCCCCGTATGCCAGTGGCCGTCGGTCGCAAGTTGCGTCAATTGCATCGACTCGCGGCGGATCAGCGCCACCTCGGACGCCTGTCCGGTCAGCCCCAAAAAAAGCACGGTATCGGAATCCGCCAGATCGACGGCGTCGTGGTCGTCCAGAGACGCGCTGTCGTTTTCCAACAGCAGCGATTGAACCGCAGCCACGCTGCGATCGACCAAACGCATCGAGTCGATCCCGGCGATCCGGGCGGCCTGCTTGATGCTTCGGCGATGGAACTGGTCGTAGCTGGAGGGGACCGCGATGGCGGCCAGTTTGGGGATCGGGCGGTCCGGCCATGCGTTGGCCACGACCTTGCGGATCGCAATCGCCAGCAGGACTTCCGGCGGGCATTTCCGCCCGCCGACTTCCCGCTGCACGAAATCCTTGCCGATGTACATGGGCAGGCAGTGGGCGACCTGGCGGGGGCGCGTCAACCGCATCTGGTTGGCCGCGGTGTCAAACTGCAGGTGTCCTTCATCAGTGGCGATCGCCATTCGGAACAGCGGCTGGCCGTCTTCTCCGGCGGGCATGTTGCGGATGCCGACCCCGGAGATGGATTCCGCCACCGCCGCGTAGGTCATGCCCAGATCGATCCCCACCAGCGGCAGGTTGGTGATGGCGGTGGACCCGCCGGACATCGTGGAGACATCCACCGGGGCCTGGCGAGAAACGTACTCGGAAAGCCACGTCGGCGCCTGGGCGTCTTCGACGTACGGCCGCAAGTCGTCGATCACCTCGTCCAGCGACGCATAACGCTCACTGAGTCGCTTGGCCATCATCCGTCGCAGGATGTTGGCCATTCCCCAATCGACGTCGCCGCGGAACTGCATCAGGTCGGGGATTTCGCCGTGGCGGTGGCCGTACACCTGGTCCAGGTATTCGCCTTGGAACGGCGGGCGCCCGGTCAGCAGGAAAAACAGGACCGCACCCAACGCATAGATGTCGCTGCGGGGGTCCGCGTCGTCGGGAGATTCCAACTGTTCGGGCGACATGTAAGACAGCGTGCCGATCAATTTGCCCTTCCGCTTGTGCCGCGAATCCGGGTCTTGAATTCGGCCCAATTCGCGACCATCGTCCGACCACAGCACGTTGCTGATCTGTGCCAGACCCAGGTCCAGGACTTTGATCGTTCCGTCTTTGGCCTGAATGATGTTGCCGGGTTTGACGTCCCGGTGCACGATTCCGGCACGGTGGGCATGCAGCAGCCCCAGAGCGGCCTGGCGAATGATCGAGGCAGCCATTCCGGGTGACAGCGGGCCGTTCTTGGCGACCAGCCGAGTTAACGTCACGCCGTCGACATACTCCATCACCAGGAAATGAATTCCTTCGAATTCCCCCGCGTCGAAGGCGGTCACGACGTTGGGATGCAACACTCGCGACGCGGCTCGGACTTCGTCGTAAAACCGCTCCACCGAGGCGTCGTCCGACATGCGGTCGCTGCGCAGCACCTTCAACGCGACCTGCCGTTGCATCCGAATGTGTTCGGCCAAATAAACCTGACCCATCCCGCCGCTGCCGATCAGGTTTTTGACGCGGTACTCCCCAATTCGCGTGGGAATTCCGGATCCCGGTCCGTCACCGGGTTCCTGCAACGAAGGACTGTTCAGGTCGAGGGAGTCGACTTGGGAGTCGCTGGATCCCACTTCGCAGGTGGGCGGATCCGGCGGCAAGTCGGGAACGCAGGAGTCCGACGAGCTTAGACCGAGATCGCTGACCAGCGATTCGCTGCTCGATTCGTCGTGCGGCAATCTTGGACGTGGTGCGGACTCGGACAAGGCGTTACCAGGGGCAAAAATTCGAGACGTTTGACAAATCGGCGCGCAGCAGTGGTTCGCTGTGGCTTGGCAGCACGTTCTCTTGGTCTTTGATTCACTTTTGGGGCGGGTTGCGGAGGACAGACCGGCAGGATGCCCTGGATGCTAGGACGTCAGTAAGCGGCACCGCCGGTTCACCAACGCCCCAGGCGTAAGTATAGCGGCGGAGGTGTCCGATGTCGTTTTGTCACGCTAATCTAGGACTCGATCGGCGGCATCAAATCACGATCACCGCTGTCGGCTGAACTCCTTGCCCCAAACCCCACCGTCAAGTTGCCAACACCCGACCAATCGTCACGATCCGATTCAGAATCCGGCGCAGCGGCGGGCCATCCCGGGACGGGCGTCCTGCGGATCGCGACCCGCGAGAGCCCGCTGGCCATGTGGCAGGCGCTTCATGTGGCCGATTTGCTGCGGCAAAAGGGCGCAGAAACCGAAATCGTGCCGATGGTCAGCAGCGGCGATGTGGACCTGCGTCCGATCGACGGCAAGCGTTCGGTGGGCGTGTTCACCAAGCGGATTCAGCAAGCCCTGCTCGATGGCGAGGGCGATCTGGCCGTGCATTCGATGAAGGACCTGCCGACCGAGCGGCATCCCAGCCTGCGGATGATCGCAACGCCCGACCGGGAAACCGTCCATGATTGTCTGGTGACGTCCGAGGGAATCGATTTGGACAGTTTGTCGGACGGGGCGCGGATCGGAACGGGCAGCCGCCGCCGTGGGGCCCAGTTGCTGCGAGTCCGGCCCGATTTGCAAATTTTGCCGATCCGGGGAAACGTACAAACGCGTCTTCAGAAACTGGAAGCGGGCGAATACGATGCCATCGTCTTGGCCGCCGCGGGGCTGGAAAGGCTGGAAATGCACGCACTGCCCCGCGTGACGTTGTCCCTGGACATCATGCTTCCGGCGCCGGGGCAGGGAGCGTTGGCGCTGGAGGTTCGCTCGGGAGACGACTCGGCGATCGATCGAGTTCGATCTGTCAACGTGCCCGCCACCGCCGCCTGCACGGTTGCCGAGCGGACGCTATTGGCGGCGCTGCACGGCGGCTGCCTGGCGCCCATCGCCGCGTTAGGAACCATCGATCAGGCACAACTCCAGCTCCAGGCCCGAGTGTTGTCGCTCGATGGGCAGGAGTGCCTGCAGGCGGCGGATCAGTTGCCGGTGGATCTACAAGGTGATCAATGCGAGCAGGCCGCCGCGGAACTCGGACGCCGGGTCGCCGCGGACCTGATCTCCCAGGGCGCCAGAACGTTGATCGAAGCCGGACGCTAAACTGTGCGGATCGGCACCACCACGAATTCGGTGCAAATCACCTCCCGGTCGAACGCTGGCCGGTGGCTTCCAGAGTGTGAGAAACGTTGCGTAGCCACCGTCGGGTGAGCCGCCATCTGCCGAGGCAGCTACATTGATGGGCGTTTTCACCGGCTGTCCGCTTCACCGCGACGTTTCCCTTTGGGCTCGAGCCCCACGTGTCTGATTCGGCCCCGGCAAATTCCTCCACTTCGATTCCACCCTCCCGAGGTTGACTCCTTTGTCTCACTTGCAGAACTCCAAACGGACCGAGAACTCCCGACGGACCCCGAATGGCGGTCCCAGTCGTCGCCAATTCATCGCCGTCGCCGGTGCCGCAACCGTCGCTGGAGGCACGCTTGGCCGCGGTCCTGCCGTGATTGCCGCGGAACCCTTTGCTCGCACCGGCCCACCGCGTTTCCGAATCGGGTTGGCCGCGTACTCGCTTCGCAATTACTTTTCGTTCATGAAGGGCAAGGCCAAGAAGCCGGCCGACCCCGCCAAAGCCATCGACATGTCCGGGTTCCTGGACTACTGCGGATTGAAGGGCTTCGAAGCGGCCGAGCTGACCAGCTACTTCTTTCCGCCGGATGCGGACCGGGATTACTTCCTGGACATCAAACGTCAGGCTTTCCTGAAGGGAATGACGATTTCTGGGACAGCCATCGGCAACAACTTCACGCAGGGTGCTGGCGAGAAGATGGATCGGCAGATCGAGTCGGCTCTGCAGTGGATCGACAACGCTGCCACGCTGGGAGCTCCCCACATTCGTTTTTTCGCCGGGACCGGGAAGGAGTTGGACGAACATCCCGAACGCATGCAGGAAGCGGTCGACGTGATGAAACGCTGCGCCGACCATGCGGCGGAGAAAGGTATTTTTCTGGGCGTGGAGAATCACGGGAACCTGCGTGCCGATCAGCTGCTGGAGATCATCCATGCGATCGATCATCCCTGGGTGGGGATCAACCTGGATACGGGCAATTTCTTCAGCGACGATCCCTATGCGGATTTGGAGAAATGTGTCCCCTACGCGGTCAACGTGCAGCTGAAAGTCAACATGAAGGGACCGGATCGGGGAGCCTACCCGGCCGACTTTGACCGGATCGCTAAGATCCTCCGCGACGGCGGCTATCAGGGATTCGTGATCTTGGAATACGAGGACGAAGACCCGTACGAGAACATTCCGAAGGTCGCCGATCGTCTGCGGGATGCGCTGCAAGTCTGATGTTCTGCCGCTGGGGTTCGGCGTTCCGGTCGGAACCGCTCGGCCAGCGCGTCGAGGTAGCCACGCTCGCCAGAGCGTGGAAGATGCGGAACTCGGCCAGTGCGTCGAGGTAGCCACGCTCGCCAGAGCGTGGAAGGTGCGGAACGTAAAAGCTGCCAAGGGTCGGCTTGCCGTACGACCAACGTCCGCGGCGGTGGCTCGATTGATCCGCGAGGTGCCACGTCGACGCGTCATTGACCGGCCGTCAGGGCGCCTAATCGCCAATGGCGTTTCAATCGTTGCAAGCGGCGTTCTTTCCCCACCCCGAAACGGCTATTCGCAACTTTTCCTCACGTCCACTCGGCGTCGAGGCAGGAATCGGACTAGTGTCTTGGTATCAGGCGGGACGCGAGCTGCATGATGACTTCACCAAGATTTAAAGCGTCCCCCCGTGCGAGGCGTGGTCGGTTCTTCGGAATCGGCCTCGCCTTTTTTTATGTCTGGGCGAAAGGCCTCTGCGGGGCGGCCGCCGCTTGAGGAGAGCCATTCTCCCCCGCGGCGGCGCATTTCGAATACACTCTGGGCACCTCTTCGCAGTCGAGAGAGTCCGGGATGCCGATTCAATTTCTTTGCCCGCATTGTGGCGTGTCGCTGAAGGCCCCTTCTTCAAAATCCGGGGCACGGGCCCGCTGCAAGCAATGTCGTCATGCGGTGACGATTCCCACCGCCGCCGCGGTGGCCTCGCCTCCGAAACCGGTTGATCGAACGCAAATCGACGATCCGCTGCGGAGCGATCACAGGGCGGCAACGCAAACGGCCAATGCCGATGCCTTCGCATCCCGCGACGACGATTCGCATGCGGCGAGTCCGCCAGAGGCAAATCCGCCGGAGGCGGTTTCCGACGATCCGTTTGCCGACCTGCCTGAGTTTCAGGGCGTGGAGGCTCCGGTCCCCGGACGTGCCGGCAGCGGAGCCGACTTTCACCGGATGATGATGGCCGATACCGATCCGGATTCGTTTTCCGTTGCCAGTCCATCGCCATCGCCGCCGCTATCGCCACCGGCCGATCGACCGGTTTCGTCGACGACACCGGCCGCGACTTCGCCCGATGATGTCGATTTGGTCGGTGTGCTGGGGAGTCTGGATCAATCCATTCAGCAGGCGGTCGAAACGCAGCGTCGAAAGTCCGATGCGGCGGTCCGAGCGAAGTTCACTCCCGAACAGATTCGCGACGCCTTCAACAAGCCGATCGGTGAAGTTCCCCGGTTGTCTGGATTGCGAAGCAAGCAGCTGAGATCGGCGTTGGCCGTGTTCCTGGTGCCCATCGGTTTCATGCTGTTCGTCCCGATCGCCACGTTGGCTCTGATTCTGATTTACCGTGCCTGGATCTTCGGGGATTCGGAAGGGCTGCCGAATCCGGTCATCGGGTTTTCGTTCCTGCTTGCCTGTTTGGTGGTCGCGCTCTGTTGGTTGCCGGCGCTGCACCTGATGTTTGCCATCTATCACTTGTTCATTGGCCGGCCGGAAGACGACGAAGGGGCATCTCACCTGACCCGTCAATCGCAGCCTGCGCTGTATGAATTCGTGGACCAGGTGTGCGCCAAGTTGGGCGCGCCAACGCCTTGCAGGATCGATTTGAATTGCGACTTCAATGCCACCGCGTCCTTGCGACGTGGTTGGCTGGGCAGCGGCCGAGATGATCTGGTGCTGACGATCGGTGTCCCCCTGATCGCGATTCACAACACCGAACAATTCGCTTCGGTGATCGCTCACGAGTTCGGACATTTTCGTCAGGGCAGCGCGATGAAAACGTACTACGTGATCGCGACGTTGACCAATTGGTTCATGCAGGTGGCAGCATCGGGAGCCCGCTATTTTTCTCTGTTCGGGTACCTGACCCATTTGCTCTCCGGATCCCTGTCACGCGACATGGAATGGGACGCCGATCGTCACGCCGTGTATGTGGCCGGATCGCAGGCCTTCTGTGAGTCCAGTGCGCTGGTCCAGCGATACGGCGTGGCCTACGCGGTGACCCTGGACAATCTGGCGAAGTTGCTGCAGGTGGGCGTGTTGGTCGACAACATTCCACGGCTGATGAGACACATCGGCAAAACCATGCCCGCATCGGTCATTCGACGAGTCGCCGAAGAGACGGAACGAGAGCGTCTGGATCTGTTGGATTCGCACCCGCCGACACGTGACCGCGTGCAGGCGGCACGAGATTTGAACCAGGTCGGTGTGATTTCCATTCAGCGCCCCGCCATCGACCTGGTGGACCACTGGGATCCGCTGTGTCGAAAGATCACACGCGACTTCTATCGCGAGCACCTGGGGTTAACGCAGCGTGAAGTGGACGAGGCCCACTTCACGCCGCTGGAGGAATTGTTGCGGGACGAGCACAAGTTGTTGCTGGATCGCGCCCCGACCTCCTGAGCTAAGGCCCTTCGGGTTGCCGCTTGGGGGATCTGGGGAGGGGGTGTCGTTTCGATTCATTCCTCGTGCGACGGCGACTTGTCTGCGAGGCAAGAGCAGTTTCTGCGTGGTTTGGCCCTTGTTCGCAATACGTGACCTGATGTGTCCGGGGCCACGGAATACTTGTCAATGAAATGCTTGCAGGGCCCCAGTCGGCCTTGGCAACCAAACAAGACAAGAACTCCTGTCACGGGGATTGAGTGATGAAAGCGATGCTTCGACGCGCCATGATCGATACGGAAACATTTGTTGTCGAAATGGTCTATGTGGATTCCCAGGGGAACCGTACCCGTCGCGTGGTCAGTCCGATCCGGTTTGTCGGGCAGGACCGATTCCTGGGATTGTGTCTGTGCCGTGAGGAACCGCGTCAGTTTCACCTGTCACGCTGCCAGGACGTGCGGCTGATCCCTGCCGCCGAGGTCATGATGCCCGTGCCGATGCAGGTCTTGGGGCCCGCCGAGGCCGTTGAAGGGCAAGAAGACAATCGTGCGGCGATCCCCGCGTTGGGCGGATTGGCGGGCGACGTGGCGGGCGCCTGCCTGGTGTGAGCGGCTTGTTGATGAGGGATTGGAATAGCGGATAAGTGGGCGAAGGGTGGGATTCCGGCGACTTGATCGAATGCGACGTGCCCGCCGATAATCGGCTCGCCGCAGGACAAAAAGCGGCTCGCCGCCCCGTAGCGTTCCCACAGGACTTGACGGACACGAATGACCATGCCGATCCCGATTCGAACGACGCTTGCGACGGATCGAGACGACTTGTTGGTTCAGATCACCGATGATGGGAGCCGTACCTTGATCCGGGCCGGGACCGAGGACTCCTACCACAGCGGGTGCGGGGCGGTCGCGGAATCGCGGCATGTTTACTTACAAAACAGCGGTGTCGCCGATCGGTTGGCCGCAGCGGAGTCCATCCGGGTGCTGGAAGTCGGCCTCGGGACCGCAATGGCCATGCTGATGACACTGGACCGGGCCCTGGTTCACCAAGCCTCACTGCACTACGTCGCCGTTGAAACCGATTGGATTTCGGCCACCACGATGACGGCTTTGAATCCCCAAGGGTGGGTCGAAACGCCGGGGCTGCTGCAACGCTACCTGGATTTCCGCAACGGCTTTCCCGAGCGACCCACCGATGGTTTGTACCGGTGGAATGTCGATCCCGAGCGAAGCGTGACCGTTTCCGTTGGCGACTTTCGGCGGTGGCAGCCGGAGACTCGAGATGAAAAGTTCGACGCCGTCTACTTCGATCCGTTCTGTCCGGACAGCGCGCCCCAACTTTGGACGCCCGAATGCTTTTCCGGGCTCCTTCCCCGCGTCGCGCCGAACGGTCGGCTGGCAACGTACAGTTGCAGCCGACGCGTGCGCGACGCACTGACGCAGGCCGGTTGGCGTGTCCAGCGTGTGGCCGGACCGCCCGACGGTAAACGCGAGGTCCTGATCGCTGTTCCCGCTGCGTCCTGAGACTCAGGCGGCGCGACGAACTGGTTGGGGGCCGATGTGCTCGCCAAGACTGTCAATTTCCATCCGCAGCAGTCTTTGCGAAACATCGAATGCACTGGGACGGCGGCCGGGGGAATCGTCGACCATTCGCTCGACCAACTCGCAGACCGGACGGAGCAACAGATCGTTGGCGGTTTCCACTCGCGACAGCCATTCCCAGAGTATTCGGCCGGCCGAAAAGATGTCACAGGCGGCTGTTTTGACCGCGTCCTCGCGGAGCAGTTCCGGAGCCGCGTAGGTCGGGGTGCCACGAAATGCCGAGCCCCGTGGTTCCAGGCCTTCGTGGGCGAATGCGAAGTCCACCAGGGTGACGTGCCCGTTGCTGCCCACGATCAGGTTGTCGGGTTTGACGTCCCCATGGGTCCAGCCGGCCGAGTGCATCGAGTTGAGGGCCTGGCAGAGCTGGCGGATCAGCCAGAGCGCCACCGGAAGTGGTTTCCCAGGCCCGTGTGTCAAATGCCAACCCATGGTCTGGCCTTCCAGCAGCGGCATCACCAGGAAAGGCGTTTCTGCCAGGGCGTCACCATCGAGCACCGGGACCAGGTTCGGATGGGAAAGCGAGGCTCCGGCTGCAATCGACTGCGCGATCCCCAACCGGGCGTTTTCGGAAGAACCGAATTTCAGCACGTAATCCCAGCGGGGACTTCGGCTGGCATCGATCGGCT
Source organism: Roseiconus nitratireducens (assembly GCF_008629675.1). Taxonomy (GTDB): domain Bacteria; phylum Planctomycetota; class Planctomycetia; order Pirellulales; family Pirellulaceae; genus Stieleria; species Stieleria nitratireducens. The sequence goes on from NZ_VWOX01000014.1 coordinate 125,630, forward strand.
GGGCACGGGCGACCGAGTAGTCGCGTCCGCGGTGAATCCGTGTTCCGAGTCGCCAAATGCCAAGCCGTACCGGCAGCTTCGATTCCATGGTGCAGCGTTCAACCTTGCCGAGGAGATGCGGTGAAGAGGGCTCCATCAGGTCCATCGGCGATTCTGGCCGTGGCATGGGCATCTGTTCAGCAAAGTCGGCAAAGTTTTTCCAGGTTTTCCAGACTGCCCGTGCGATTGCGAACGACCTTTCGTTTCACGCAAGGAGGTCGTGCCGTTTGATTTCACGCTCCCGGAAAGAGGGTGAATGTCAGAAAACCACGTTTCTTGACTCGGACAGCTGTCAGGACGGCCGAAGCGCATGAAAAAGCCGCCGTGATGCGAGGCAATCACGGCGGCGTGTTGAATGAATTCAGGGCCGGCGGCAATCAGATGCTGCGGGCGAATCGCGGGGCCCACTGCAGCTTCCAGCCGGCATCGATGGCATCCACGCCTCCGTTACCCGGAGCGGGCAAGGACTCTTCCTCTTCATCACCGTTCTCGGCCGGGTTCAATTCCACCTCACCGGAGTCCGAGGTGGACCCGTTGTCGGAGGATGATTCGGGTTCCGAGATCTCCACGCTCTTGAGTCCGGTTTTGGGCTCGTCGTCAAATTCGGTGGAGGGCTTTTGACTCTCCTGGACGCCGCTGTCTTCTGGCTCGGAGATGGCCCCGGTGTCGTCGCTCTGAGGTGCCTCGAATGAAGAGTACCCGTTGACGATGGCGGGACTGAACGCGTCGTAGTACGACATCGGCACGCGTTGCACGACTTGACGCGGGACGGTGACCGTTTCGGTGTACGGTTCACAGACCTGGCGGGTGACCGGTCGCCGCACGGTTCGCGTGACGGGTTCGTATTCGGTGTACTCCACGGTGACCGGCTCACGGCGGGTGACGTAGGTCATCCGGGTGGATTGCACCGGCACCTTGCGCACTTTCTCTTCGGTGATCCAGCGCTGTTGGGTGACCGGAACCTTACGCGTCTTGGTTTCCGTGACCGGTCGCTGAACGACGTAGGGGACTTTGCGAACCATGGTCGTGGGGACCATTCGGGTCGTCTGGACCGGAACCTTTTCGGTCACATAGTCGGTTTCCATCCGCGTCGTTTGGACCGGTACTTTCTCGGTCACGTATTCGGTCTGCATCCGTTGCACCTGCACGGGCACCTGAACCTGCTCGGTGACCGGCTGGTAAGAGGTCTGGGCGACCTGCTGCTGGACGTAGTTGGGCCGGTACACATACTGTGTCTGGGACACCGGCGGCGTGTAATAAGGCGTCACGACGGGAGCACGGTGGACCCGCGCGAACAGACCGAAGGGGCCGGGCGTGGCATAGGCCGGCTTGTACTGCACGCCGTAGCCGACGCCACCCGGCGTGACCGTGGTTTGGGGGACGTACCCGCCGGCGTCAACGGTTTGGTTGTAAAGAGTCGTTTGCGGACGCATCGTGGTGTACTGCTGCGTCTGCATTTGAGTTTCGACGACGGGTCGCTGGACGACGCGTTGTTGATCGTAATACTGCGTTTCGGTGACGGGACGCTGAACGGCGTACTGCTTTTCGTAGAACGACGTTTCGGTCACCGGTCGGTAAGTCGTGTACTCTTCTTCCCGTTCGGCGGTTTCCGTCACGTACTGCGTTTCCGTGTAGGTCTCGTCGCGGTAACTCGTTTCCGTGATCGGTTTCCAAACGGTGTACCGCTCTTCCCGATAGTTGGTTTCGACGACCGGTTTGGCGACCTTGATCTCGCGCATTTCGGTACGAGTCTTCACCACCGGACGGTAGGTCGTCACCTGCTCTTCGACGTACTCGGTCCGATAAGCCGGGCGTAGCCGTTCTACCGTCCGCTGTTCATAGATCGTTTCCGGCTGTAAGCGGTACGACTGCTGGTAGCAGCAATCCTGCGCGGTCGCGGGACCGACGATCCCACAGACGGCCACGGCGAAAGCGGCGACGGCCAAGGCGGCGACGGGCAACTGGGTGAACTGACAAATGAACCGACGAGTCATTGCTCGATTAAACCTTTTGCAAAACCGGACGGAATCCCAGGGAACGAACCGTCACACTGATGCTGCGCACGATCGATCGCGCAGTACCCCTGGGTGCACCATTGAAGGGTACGCAAATGATAAACAAATTGCCAAAAAAAGACCGGAAAAACGACCGTTTTGACTCAAGTCCGCCGCGCCAGCTTTACTAGCTTCCCTGATTGTTTGCCCAGCATCTCCCAGCTCTCGGCTCGCACCATGCGACAGTTGGTGGACAGTGCGCGTTGTAGCGGTTGTGCCGATTTCGGTCGTTCCTCGGCAGTTGATCCGCTTGAACCCTCCAGTGGTCTAGTTGAATTGCTTGCAGATTGCACTCGGTGGCGGTCACTGCTGGTTTTCGTCTTCGGCCGCTGCTTCGAAGGTGGCTTCGATGGTGCGGTAGTTCTGCGTCAAGCGATCCAACTGTTCGCGGAGACGTTCCAGGTCGCGCCCGTTCTCGATCGACTCGTTCAGAATTGGCCGCAGCCATTCCTGCATCAGGTGGAACTGGCCTTTGACCAAATCCGCCAGGACGCGGGGCACTTTGTGCTGCACAAACACCCGCTGGTCCGGCGGCGCGGCGGTCGCCTGGTGTTCGCTGATGCGTTGCAGTTGTTCGCTGGTACTTTTGAGAGTCCCCGCTAGCTGTTCGGCCGACGCGGTCAATGAGTGTCGCAGCAAATCGACACGTTCGTCCATCCGTTGTTCGGCACCCTCCTTGCCGACGGCAATGGCTTTGGAAATGACCTGCCGGATGGACTCCAGTCCGTCGCGCATGGACGTCAGCTGTCGCATCAACTGGCCGATCTGGTCTTCGCTGTCCAGCCCCGCCATTCGCACACTTTCGACGTAAGCGTACTTGATGCTTTCCCAGCGCTCTTTCTCCTCGGGGGTGAGCGTCCCCATCAGTTCTTTGAACTTCAGGACGTTGGCTTCGTTGTCGGTCGTCAGCGTTTGCGCGTCTTGCTCGTAGCTGGAGATGATCAGCGTTTGCAATTCGCGAGCGTTCATCACGCTGGCGACTTTCTCGGCGATCCGGTTCATGTTGCGGTAGCTGCCCTGCAATTTGAACGGCGGTTCGGTTCGGTAGCTGTCCGCTTGGGCGGCGCTGCGAATGTAGGCCCGGTTGACTTTCAGCACGGCATCGCGGACGACCAGCAGTTTCCGGATCACCTCGTACATTTCTCGAACCTGATCGAGCGACAGGTTGCTCTGCAGTTCGATGCCTTCCATCGTGTCCCGCTCGGCCGCGGCGATGATCGCGCGGGCGTCTTCCGGTGCTGCCGTCGACAGCGGTGCCAGCGTGGCATTGCTGGTCAAGCAGTTCTCCAGATAGCTCATTTCAAAGGCGTCGGCCGAATCACCGATGATCTCGCCCAAGTTGTAAACGTCGGCCCGGTTGGAAAGCATGTCCGGGATCTGGAACCGTTCTCCGCTTTCGGTGTAGGGGTTGCCGGCCATCACCACCGCAACGCGCCGGCCGCGGAGGTCATAGGTGCGGGTGCGGCCGTTGCGGACGCCTTCGATTTTTCGCGTGGCGTCGCACAGCGAGATGAACTTCTGCAGGAATTCGGGATGCGTGTGCTGTATATCGTCCAGGTACAGCATCACGTTGTCGCCCATTTCCAAGGCCAGGTTCAACCGCTCGACCTCCTCCTTGGCCGCCGCATTGGGGGCTTCGGCGGGGTCCAGCGAAGTGACTTGGTGACCGATGGCGGGACCGTTGATCTTCATGAACACCAGCCCCAGCCGATTGGCGATGTATTCCATCAACGTCGTCTTGCCGTAACCTGGCGGTGAAATCAACAGCAACAAGCCCATCCGGTCGGTGCGTTTGTCTTCGCCCGCCGATCCCATTTGCTTCGCCAGGTTGTCTCCGATCATCGGCAAGTACACTTCGTCCAACAGCCGGTTACGGACGAAGCTGGTCAGCACGCGAGGTTTGAACTCGCTCAATCGCATTTCGTCGCGAGCTTCGGCGACCAGGCGAGACTTGGTTTCATGCAACTGGCGGAATCGGGGCACGACGTCGGCCTGGTATTGGCGCAGCCGACGCAGGAATTCGTGGTAGTGCAACGACATCGCGCCGGACCGGATTCGGTCATGGCTGCCCGCCAGGGAGGTCACGTCTCGGGTGATCGATGCGTCGGATCCCTGCATCGACGACGTGTCCCCATTGAGGATGATCCAGGCCAATTCGTCCAAATAATTTTGCGCCGGATCAGCGTCTTCGTCGGTTGTCCGCGATTTCAGAAAAGCGGCGGCCCAATTGCGTGCCAGAACAAACGAGGCGATGGGGTCGGTTTCGTTGGTCTTGAGTGCCGCGGCGAGCCACTTTTGGCGATCGCTTTCGGGGACCGCGTCCGTGAAGCTTTGAAACAATTCGGTCGCGCGTGCACTGACCACGCTTTTGCGACCGGGCTGCACCAGTTGGTCAAACAGGTAGTCGGCGATTGCCTGGTCGGTGACGCTGCGATCAAACAGTGGCGACCAGATCGCTGCGTCTTCGGCGGCGAGGTCTTTCAGCCGCTGTCGGAATTCAACGGCGGGCTCCGCCTTGGGATAGGCTTTCGCCAATTTGGCGAACCCACCGATCCAGTCGGTCATGGCTTTGCGGGTTTTGGGCGTCAAAAGCCGGTGAAACCACAGCAACGCCGCCGCACGAACGCTGGGGGAGTAAGAGAGCAATCCGATTTCGGAATCGATTCCGACCAGCGCGCTCAGGATTGTGGCCGCGTCATGATCATGCACGCCCTTGGCGTAGCCTTCATCGAACCGGCCCCCGATGCGGGATTGGATCCAGGCCGCATCGATGTTCTGGGGCGCGGGCAGGTCCTCCCCGTCGGTCGCCGAAGTGAACAGCTTGAACGCCAGGTACTCACCGCGATACACGTTCCGATTCTCGCTGACCAGTTCCTGATTCCACAGGTCGCGGGCCGCTTCCAGGGCATCGTCTTTCAGCGGTTGGAAGAACTGGGTTCCCGTCAGGTGCAGGCACATTTGGTCGTCACGGAGCACCGTGGTCAAATCCAACGGTTGCGTGTTGACGGCGAATCGGCGTTGACCCAGCCGAATCGTGTCGCCGCCGTCTTCGTACAGGTCCTGGCGATCTTTCAACTGGCGAACCGCATCTTCACGGATCGTCTTCATCCGACTTTGCAAGTCCTGGACGCGGACGGCATCGTCCAATTCCTGAAGCTGATCGATCAGGTCGCGCACCTTTTCGACCATCAGATCGCCGGCGAAGTACGCGGCAATCTCGTCGGCCGATTCCATCGATCGGACGCGGTTGTCGACGCCCTTGAGGATTCGGTCGGCGGCGGAAGCGAGTGATTCGGCGCGGCGATTGCGTTTCTCGATCAACTGGACTTTTCGAGATTCGAAGGCCGCGTAAACCTCTTCGCGACGAGCGGCAAGCTGTTCGACAAAGTCGTCGAACTCGGCGAACCGACCCTCCAGTTCCTCCAGCTGGACCATCACCTTGGTCAGGTATTCATCGCACTTGTCCGGGCTGTCACTGACGTCCAGGTAGCCGCTGGTTGTTTGTTCCAGCAGTTTGAGCTGTGACGCAAATTCGGCGCGTCCTTCCACGCCAATCAATTCGGAAGTCTTTGCTTTGAGCGCACTGCGGACGCGGTTGACCGAGGCGAAGACCTGGCTGATCGAATCGATCATCTGGGTTCGCTTGGTGGCGTCGTCAATCCGCAGGTTGCTGACGGTTTCGGTCAGCAGTTCCAGCTGCTTGGCGGCTGCATCGATTTCTTCGTCCAGTTGCTTCGATTCGGCGACCGTTTGGACCTGCTGGACCTGCTCGCCGGCCTGCTCGACTCGCTGCACGTACGGGTCCAGGGCCCCGGGGGTCAGCAGAAAGTCGACGCAACGTCGGCTCAGGCGTTCGCCGCGTTCGGCGGTCGTCGATTCCAGGTTCTCCACCATGGCTTCGTCGACGTAACGCAATTCCTTCAAGCCCAACGCGTGTCCGCGCTGGGTTCGCAACTCGGCCAGGGCTTCGACGAAATCGTCGATCGATTCAAACCGGCTGCGCTCAATCTTTTTGACCAGCGCGTCGATCGATGACTTGACCTCTTCGCTCCGGGCCTGCGTCTCGCGACGGACCCGGACGACCTTATCGAATTCTTCGACGGCTGCGTTGGCGGCTTCGCGGATCTTCTGCAACGGCTCGGACAGCTTTGCGGTCTGTTCGTTGTCGATCCAAAAGTAGCTGTCCAGGATGTCGGAAGCTTTCTTCCCCAGGTCGACGTACAGCCCGTCGTAGCTGTCATCTTTGTCGATCAATTGCAGCAGTTCGCTGCACTCGGCCATGCCCTGCACAATTTCCTTGTTGCCGATCTTGAACAGGATCGAATCGGTCTGGTTCTCCGGCACGTAATCCGGACCCGTGAACGGCGTTTGCCAGATCTGGACGGCGTGGTGTTTCTGCGGCTGCTCCTGGGTGCGGAAGCAAACCATCTCGCCGCGTTCAAAGAACGTCTGACCGTGACAGACCAACGGCGTGTCGACGGCCTGCTTGATCAAGTTGTAACGAAGCTGGACGTAGGTGCCCGTTTCCTGAGAATAAAACAGGTACAGGTAGTCTTCGCCGTTGGGCGCGGCGATCGTGCGTTGGTAACGCATGTCGCTCAGCCCGGTGTCGAACCGTTTGAACTCGCCGGTCTGCAAGTAGTACCCGCCGGGAAAGATCAACCCTTGATCGCCGGGAAGCATCACGCAAGCATCGGCGATCTCGTCCAACCGCATGGCTTGCTGGATCTTGCGGTTGTAAATCAAGTGACGCGTCTCGTTCTCCTGATAGGGCTTGACCTTCAGCAGAATCAAGTTTCCCAGGACGACGTAGTGGATTTCGGCGTCATCAAGTTTTTGGTCGGGGTTGTCCACCGGTTCGGCATAGATGCCTTCCCCGCTGCCGGTGTTGTTTTCGATCTTGATCGTCAGGTCGCCGCCGACGGCTTCCACGAACACCTGATCATCGATGGAGATGTGCGGGTGGTCGCCGTAACGGTGCTGGTCGCGCGTGGTGCGAACCCAGCGGAATTCGTGTTGCGGCGGATCTCGCACTTCGTGTTCGCTGCGATTGTCGATGTATTCCATCGCATCGCCGCCGACGCGCCACTTGAACGACTTGATGTCACGCGGCGTCTTTCCGACCTGAAACACCATGTGAATCATCGGACCGGTGCGGAAGAATCTCAAGAACGTCGTGTTCTTGTAAAACCGGTACAGGTCGGTGAAGTCGTTGTGAAAGCGTTCGTCGCTTAACAGGTCCAGCGTCGCGTTGTGGAACTGGTGGTCGGCGAAGCGGTAGACGGAGAACACGTCCCCGAGTCCGATGTCGGTTTTTAATCCGAATTGGACGTTGTATCCGAACAGAAACTTGTCTCCGACCGAGACCAGGTCGCGAGGCACGCAATTGTGTTCCGTGGTGACCCGTTCGGTGGAAACGAGTTTCGTTTCGATGTTCCCGAAGACATCGGCCCGGAATTCGTTCAGCTTTTTCAACCGCGCGCGGAGGTCGGTCGATGCGTCGCGAAGTCGATTCCGCAGAACCTCATAGGTTCCGGCGGCGAGTTGGGAGTCGGTCATCGCGTGGCTCCCGGAGGAAGGATCGAAGGGGGCATGGAATGCTGGGGGCTGCGGAGCGCGACGGAGAGGGCCAGCGTTGCGTGGTCAGGAACACCCGCCGCCGAAATTTCCACTTTCCGGCGACGGTACGGTCGGCGTGAGGCAATCGCCGGCCCGCCGTGGCCGACCGGCGACGCTGGTTCGCCCACGGATTCGCGGTGCGACGGTCGGATTCGGAACGGCGCCCAAAGATTGACCTTCGGGACGCCGGTCACGGTTGCCATGATCGACCTAAGCCTTTTTTCCGTTGCTGGCCGCACCCGCCTCCAGCAGGCGGCTGGTTTTTTGGTCGGCAATGTTCGCGGTGCCGGCCATGCCAAGCAACGTCGTCAATTGCGACCGCACGTCTTCGGTTTCGGCCAGGCCCATCATTTTGGCGATCAAGGCCGCAATCGACAGGTCTTTCACGCCGTCGGTATCCAGGTTGAACTGGGAGATCATCTTCTGCAATTGCTCGCGGAAATATTCGGCGTTCCCGTCGAAGAACGTGTCCTTGATGTCCGTCGCGACACGGCTGTTGTAGACGAACCGGTCGATGGCCTTGCCGCCTTTGACGGCGGAGGTGATCTGGTCGAAGAATTCTCCGTCGCCACCGACAATGTCGATGCGAGCAGCCCTCAACGCCTCGCCGACAACGCCGGCCTGGCTTTCGGCGATGCCGCGTTGGGCGTCGATCGCGGCGATCTCGACGTCCTTTTCTTTCGCCAGCTTCAGCTTGAACTCTTCGTGTTCCTTGCCGACGCTGTCGTACAGCTTCATGGCTTCGGCCTTCTCGGTGATGCCGACCGCCTCGCTGCGGTACTTCTCCAGGTCCACGCTGGCTTCGGCCATGCCCTGCTTCTCGATCGCGGCCGCTTTGGCCTCGATGCCCTTGGCTTCGGCGATGGCCTTCTTTTCCATCACGCTCGCTTGGGCCAGGCCTTCTTTTTCCAGGCTGACGGCCTTGGCTTCCTGGACCTGGGCTTCGGCCATGCCGCTAGCGGCCGACTGAGCCGCATCGGCTTCGGCAAGCATTTTCGCGGCGGCCGTTTCTTTCTCGGCGGCATCGCGTTTGGCTTCCGCTTCGATGCGGATTTTCTCAGCCAGCAACTCACTCGCTTCCTTTTCGGCCTGGGCCAGTTTGGTCTGGCGGATCAGTTCCTCTTCGGCTTTCATCTCCGCGGCGGTGACTTGAACCTTCTTCAATCGTTCCGCCCTGGCGATTTCTTCGGTGTCCTTGATGCGTTCCTGCTCTTCGACAACCGCGCGTTCGACGGCGACACGTTCGCGGATCACCTCCTGGATGTTCCGCTTTTCGGTTTCGATCGCCTTTTCCTTCTCGACTTCGGCGACGCCGACCACCCGCAGGCGTTCGGTCGCTTCCAGGTCGCGGTCCCGGTTGACGCGTTCCAGTTCGACGGCGTCGGTCTTTTCCTTGTTGCGTCGCGCGACCAGGATCTGGCGGTCCTTGTTTTCGGTTGCGACGCCGATCTCTTCCTCGGTGATGATTCTGGCTCGCTCAGATTCCAGCCGCTGTTCTTCGCCCACTTTCTTCGCCGCGGCCTGCTCTCGGGCGGAGATTTCCGCGATTTCCCGTTTCTGTTTCTCGACCGCTTCGACGCGTTGCCGTTCGAGCGCCAGGATCGTCTCCTCGGCTTCGACGTCCTGCTTCTTCAGCGTCTTTTCCTTGTCGCGGGTGAATTGGTTTTCCTTGACCTTTTCTGCGGACGTCAATTCGGTGATCTTTTTGATCCCCTCGGCGTCCAGAATGTTTTGGGGAGAGAGCATCTCCAGCGGCGTTTGTTCCAGGTAGTCGATGGCGGCATCGTCCAACCGGTAGCCGTTCAGATCGGAACCGATCACCTTCAGGATTTCGTCCTTGAACTTGTCACGTTCCTCGTACAGTTCGACGAAATCGAATTGTTTGCCGACCGTTTTCAACGCCTCGGAGAACTTCGCGTCAAACAGCTCACGCAACGTGTCGATTTCCGAGCAGCGGCGGGCGCCGATCGATGCGGCGACGACCTTCATCTCTTCGATGCTGCTGTCGACGCGGATGAAGAATGCGACCTTGATGTCCGCCCGGATATTGTCTCGACAGATCAGCCCTTCGCTTCCCTGACGGCTGATTTCAAAGCTCTTCAGCGACAGATCCATCAACTCGTAGCGGTTGATGACCGGCACGACCAACATGCCTCCGCCGGTGACCACCTTCATCGGTCCGGCACCCGTTTTGACGATGGCCGTATCCGGCCCCACGACCATGTAGCACTTCTTGAACATGGCCGCGATACCCAGGATCACCACGGCGGCGATGGCCAGGCCGATCAACACGTCAGTCCACCCTTCAGCCAACAGCAGGGGGAGGACGTTCGACAAAGTAATCACGATTTGTTCTCCGGTTGAATTTCGATGACGGTGTAGATCCGTTTCGACGAGTCGTAGTCAATGATCCGCACTTCCGTCCCTTTCGGTATTTCCGATTCCTTGGTGCGGACGTTCAGCAATAGCGGAGCGGCATTCGTCCGAAACTTAGCTTGCCCAAACGAGGGGCTTGCCGCGATCGACGAAATTTCGCAAGTCGCCCCCAGCAGTCGTTCGGTGTCGTATCCCGGAGGCGGGGTGAACTTGCCCACGGCCGGCTGCGTGACGAACTTCGTCACGATCGTTGCCAACACGAAGTTCCGTGCCGCCAGCAGAATCGACACCAGCCACGTCGGTGCGTAGCGAGAGGCATCCAGGTAGTGCCACAGACCGTAGGAAATGGCCCAGAAGATGACGGTGAAGGCGCCCACCCAGATCACCAGCGGGACGCGTCCGAAGTTCGTCCAGCGGACCGTCGTCGCCGCGATCCCGGAAATAAAATCCAGGGTGCCGGCTTCGCCCACGTCAAAGTCGCCACCGCCGGTTTCCAATTGCACACCGTCCAGATCCGGACCACCCAGGTCGGGCGCATCCAAGTCGGGAACGCCCAGGTCGGACGGAATCCCGGCATCCATGTCGGGGACGTCCAAGTCCAGATCGATCAGCCCCAGGACGGCGATCAACGTGTAGAAGACCATCAAGCAAACCAACAGCGAAGCCGGCCACACCGGGCCGACAAACATCCGTCCGACGAATTCCGTAAGGGCTTGTTCCACTGCACTTTGCCTGCGCGAGAGTCATGCGAGCCCCCAAGCGGCTCGTTAGCGTAGGGCATTGTTGCGCATCGGATCGGGCGCGTGGTGGGACGGATTCGCGTTTTTTTCCAGTTCCCGCGAAGACACCGCCCGTGCCGGCCGCCCGAGTTGGCCCGCGGCCGGCGACCGGCCGACTCAGATCACCAGGCCCGATCGGGCGCGGACCGAATCCAGATCCAGCAGTCCCACCAGCCGACCGGCCGCGTCAGCGACTGGCAACTGGCGGCGTCCGGCCAACGACTGTGTCAGCACCACTTCCAGAGGATCCTCCGGCGACAGAATCGGGACATCGTGGTCGGCAAGCTGGCCGACCGTGAGCGACGCCGGGGCGCCGCTGCGGACCGCCACTGCCACATCTTCCATTCGGATCATTCCGGTCACCACCTCGCCCGGAGCCACCACGGGGATGGCCGGGGCCGGACAGGATCGCAAGTGCTCGACCAGTTCGCCCAGCATCACGTCGATCGAAATCCGTGGCGGATGGTGGATCATCGCGTCGCTGACCGACAGATCACGCAGCGGCTCGATCACGTCCACCTGCTTCGCCTCGGCCAACCCGGCATAGCAGATGAACGCGGCGACCAGTCCGGCGGTGGGATGTCCGAAATACAGTGCCAGGGCGGCCATCACCAAAGCACACGCGATTCCGATCGTTGATGCGACACGGGTCGCCAACCGGTATTCGACCACCATCGCCAGCAGACTTCGTAACACGCGTCCGCCGTCCATCGGAAACGCCGGAATCATGTTGAATAGCACCAAGGCCAAATTCACCAACGCAATCGAGACGGTGAATCCCAGCAGTGAGGGTGCATTGAGTGCATCCTCCAGGCGTTGTGCGGCCTGGTCGTTTTCCAACACGTCGGCAAAGCCCGGCAATCCGAAACCCGCCGTGGCGATCAGCAGCGTCGCGATCAACAGGATGATCACGACGTTGACCGCCGGTCCGGCCACGGCGACCAGCAGTTCCTGCCACGGGACCCGCGGGATCTTCATCAGTCGGGCGACGCCGCCGATGGGGAACAGCGTGATGTCCAGCGTCTCAATGCCAAAACGACGCGCCGTCAACGCATGACCGTATTCATGCAGGGTCACGCACAGAAACATCGCCAGCAGCAGCAGGACGCTGTAGAACATTCCGGTCACGCCGTCCTGGTATCCCGCGTAGGCGACATAGGCCACCAGCAGGGAAAACGTCCAATGGACGTAAACGCTGATGCGAAAGTAAGTTCCCAGGTTCAGTCGTCGTTGCCACACGTGCTTGATTTCTCGCTAGGATTTCCGTCCACTCTGATTGGATAGCGACCCGATTTTTAACACCGTCAGGCCCCATGTTACGACACAAATTGATTCATCCCCAGATCTCATCGATCCTGGCCGCGTCCGGACACCACAGCACCATTCTGATTGCCGACGGGAATTATCCCGCCTCAAGCAAGCGTGGGCCCCGGGCGGAATTGGTCAGTTTGAACCTGATGCCCGGTGTGCCGACGTGCGATCAGGTGCTGCAAGCCGTGCTGTCGGCGATACCGGTCGAGACCATTCAAACGATGAAAACGGAAACCGAAGGCCCCTACGCGCTCGACGGTGATCCCCCGGTCTGGGAAGATTACCGCAAGACGATTCAGGCGGAGGGACTGAATCTGGAATTGCAACCGATTGAAAAGTGGGACTTTTACGAAGCGGTCAGCACTAACGACCATGTGCTGACGATTCAGACGGCTGATCAACAGCGGTACGCCAACATTTTACTGTCCGTTGGTGTGCGGATGTGAACACCGCTGTGGTGCTCTGATGCGATCTCGGCGGTCGGCAACATCGCTGCGGCGTCATGCAACCCTCCCATTCTGGCGAGCGGACGACCGGTTGCCTCGCCCATCAACGCCACAGCCATTGGCCAAACTGTTCGACGATCTGTTGGCGGTCGCCCATGGATCGGTACAACGCGAAGGTGGCCAGCAAGATCGAGGCGGCCAGCATCATCGCCCCACGCCGAGGCGTGGGCGGAGTCGTCGTCTGGGACTGGACACGCAGATGCCCCAGCAATTTGTCCCAGAACTCGCTGGATGAAATTGGGGCAAACGATTCGACCGTCGCCGAATCCAAGCCGGGTTGTCCGCCGATCCGCAAGCGGACCTTCAGCGTGGGCAACGTGACCTCCAGCCGCTCTCGGTCGCAAGTGCTCTGGCCGTCCAACTCCTGGGCGGCCGCCAGCAGCGGGTCGATCATCTGACTGGGCGTGCGACCATAAATGACCAGCCTTGGCCGCGACACGAGCGCAACCAGACAAACGATCAATCCATAAAACACGGCGAGCGCCAGCCACACCCAGGCCCCGAACAGCCCGGCCGCTGCCTTGGGAAAAAACAATTCGCCTGGACCGACCGCCACCAGTCCCGCGATCGCCAGTCCCAGCGTGGCGATGTCCCGCCCCCCGGTGGTGATCAACGAACGTCCCGAAAGCCGGATCAAGCCCAACAGCATCAGGTAACCAATCAGGGGAAGCAGTCCGATCAGCAGGTAGATCGATTCGATGTGCATGCTTTTGTCGTCAACGGGTTTCCCGGCCGTTCATCGGGCCTGGCATCAAACCTACCAATGATCTTGCCAGCAGAGTAGTCGCCACCCGGCCCCGATTCTCATGGAAACCGCTTTCCCCTGGACAACCCTAGAGGAGATATCGGGACGCTGCTTCAGGAATACTGCTGACGGCTCCGGTTTCGGACGATCACGGCGCGGCCGGAATGATCCCTACGACCGTCACAGTCGGCACATCGAGGCCAAGTTGTCGGAAAGGATTAAGCCCGATTTCCGCCCCGCCCCGCGTTTGTGTCGCAGGCTTCTCACGTGCCGACCGCAGACTCCCCAACGGCGTGACCGAGCGTGGCGTGTTCGCGATGGCTTGTCGTTCGCCGATTTCCGCTCCCGATTCAAAACGTTTCTCCCAGCACGATGACTCCGATGCACGGACTGACCGCCGATCCTTCCGCCGAACCGGGGCAGGATCTTCCCGGCGACGCGAAGCAAGCTTGCGGGGCAGAAGCTTGTGACGGCGTCCGACAACGGGTGGAGCGGTCACTGGAAACGCTCGAGTCGGCCTGCCGGGAACTGGACCGCGAAACCATGACCGCGTTTCGGCTGACGGTGATCGTGCCCGTTTTCAACGAGCGCCGGACGCTGCCGCAGGTCCTCGATCGCATCGACCAGGTGATGCCGTCGGGAACCGAAACGATCGTCGTCGACGATGCCAGCACCGACGGCACGGCTCAGTGGCTGGACCAACTGCCCTCGCGTCCCGATCGCGTGATCATTCGTCGCGGACGCAACCATGGGAAGGGTTCCGCGGTCCGGTTGGGGATTCGGCACAGTCGAGGCGAGATTGTCGCGATCCAGGACGCCGACATGGAGTATGACCCGGAGGATCTGCTGGACGTGATCACTCCGATCCAGAGGAACCAGGCCAACGTCGTCTACGGTTCACGCTACCTGGCGGAAAGCGATGACACATCGCGTTTGCATCGATTTGGAAACTGGCTGCTGACCGCGACCAGCAATTGCATGACCGGCCAACGATTGACCGACATGGAAACCTGCCACAAAGCGTTCGCGGGGGACTTGATCCGCTCCATTCCGCTGCGAGAGTGCCGGTTCGGATTCGAGCCGGAGATCACTGGCAAGCTTGCCTCTCGGCAGGAAGCGATCATCGAAGTCCCGACGGGTTATCGATCTCGCGATTACTCCGAGGGCAAGAAAATCACCTGGCAAGACGGGCTGGCCGCGTTTGTCTGCATGTGGCGTTATCGAACCGGCGGATGGCCGCGGCGAGCTGCGGCAGGTGCCGTGCGGGTTGTGTTCAGAAGTTGCCGTTGGGGACGGGACCGGATTCGTGGACGATCCGTGGATGCCGAACAAGGCACCGACGAGCCGACGTCTCAGTGATCAGGTTCCGGGCAACTGACGCTTGAATCTCGGATTTTCCGCCGGCGGCAGGTCGACGTGGTACTCCTCCTGATGGCGTCGTCTTTCCACCGGAGTGGCGTAGTATTTCAACCACGTGTCGGTGTCTTCGACGCACATCCACTCGATCGCCTTGCCCGGCACATCGACTTTTTTCTCGCAACACGGCAAGATGTCACGGTAAATGATGGTGTACAGTTCGCGATCGGACAGGTGATCGGTGCAGCGGAGAAGGATGTTCTTGCTGTGCAGCCGCTGGATGGTCTTCTTCAATCGGTGCGACAGTTGGGCATCTCCCAGGGCGTCCGGCGGCAGCAATTGCAGCGGCGGGGAGAACCAGTCGGAGATCGGTAACGCCGGGGCGCGTTCCCAGGCGAGCATCGACGCCAGGTACTCGTTCTCGGCCTGCAGCGACATTCGGTTGACGGACGATTCGATGGACTCGTCACGATAGGGTTCCAGCTCGTCCCGAAGCCTGGCATTGGCCATCATCAGCTCGACTTCGTCGATCGCTTGGCGGCGGGTTTCTCGCATATCCATCTGGACCAGTAGCGGGGGGATGATTCGTACGTGATTTGGGCGGCGGAACCTGATCCGCGGAGTCCCCGGCAGGCGGCTCCTGACGTCCGGTCGGCGTCCACGACAAATCGACGACCGTTCCGATGGTATCTGTCGAACTCCGCCGCTCAACGTGGATCTGAAGTAAATCCGGCGTTTCGAAATAATTTCGGCGGCCCCGCCTTAGCTTGATCGTTACGAACGGAATGGCTTATCAGCTTTGGCCCTCACGACCTCTCCGACCGGTCGTCGGCGGTTTCGCGTTGCGGCGACCGTTTCTCGACCCGTTCCCGATACAAAGCAGCATGGGATTGGACCATCTGGTCAAGCGAGAATTCCGTCGCGATTCGCTGGCGCGCTTGGGTCGCCAGCAGCCGAGCCTGGTCTGGGTCGTCCAACAACGCGATCGAGCGACGCGCAAATTCGGCCCGGTCGCCCAGCGGCACCAGCACTCCGGTGCGGTCCGGCTGGACCAGGTCCCGGTTGCCGGGAATATCGCTGGCGATCACGGGAACGCCCGCCTGCATCGCTTCGATCACGGCATTGCTCTGCCCCTCATACTCGCTGCCGATCCAGAACAGGTCGGCATGCGGAAGCAATTGGGCCACATCCTCCCGTGGCCCCACAAACGCCACGTGCTTGGGCGTCGTGACGGCATCGCGAAATCGCAACAGTTCGGCTTTTTGCGGTCCGTCGCCGATCACGATCAACGTGGTGTCGTCGCGCGTCGCGGCCAGCAACTCGCCGGCCCAAATCAAGTCGCGATAACGCTTTTGCGGCCACAACCGACCGACGGCCAGGATCAGTTTGCGGTTGGTGCTGACGCCCAGTTGCTCGAATGCATGTTCCCGCGTCACGGTGTTGGCGGACCACGGCGGGACCCCGTTGGGAATGATGCGGAAGCGTTCCGGGGCAATCCCGTGGCGCTGATAAAAGTCCCGGACACCGGAGCTGTTGGTGGTGATCGCATCACTGCGGTCTGCCAGGAACCGATCAATCTTGAAGTGCCACCAACGTTTCCATGGATCGACACAACGTTCGCTGCCGATGACCACGGGGACCTTCGCCATCAAAGCTGCCGCACGCCCAAAACTGTTGGCCGCGAACAACCAGGTGTGAACGATGTCAGGCCCGAAAGCCTGCAGTTCGCGTCGCAGTCGCCACAGAGCGGTCGGATCCAGCTTGAACCGTTTTCCGATCACGGTGACGTTGATTCCGGCAGCACGTAACGCCTCGCTCCGGGGACCGTCGCGGGTCAACAGGAACACGCGAACGTCGAAGGCATCGCGGGGGAGGTTCAGTGCCAGCAACGCCAACTGCTTTTCCGCACCACCCCGATCCATGGTGGGAATGACCAGAGCGACCTTGATGCTCATCCAGCCGTCCCCGCTCGCTTGGTCCGGGAGTCCGTCGTGCGGGCATCGGCTAACTGTCGAATCAGGTCACGATACTTTTGCAACGCGGCAGAGCGTGGCGAACGCCGCTGCAGGAGGCGACGCAGCTGTTCGGCCCGCTGACGGGCGGCCGGCGGGTCAGCGACGATTTGCTCCAGCGCGAATCGCAACGTCTTGGGGCGTTCGGGATCGAACCACCACACCAAATCACACGGCTCGGCGCTCTCGGCTGTTGTCCGCATGGTTTGGTGGTCGTCGGGGCGTTGTTGCGATGCCACGGCTGTCGGTCTGCGGGTCATTAAACGTGAATTGACTTGCTGCACCGTGGCGGAAAAGTACTCCCGCGCCGCCGGGGTGTTGGCCACGACGATTGGCAACGAAGTGACGATGGCAGTTGGGATTTGATGTTCGAAGCCCTCACCGCCCGCATGTACCAGCAGGTCGGCGGCGACAAACACGTCGTCCATCAGCGCGAACGACCCCGGCATCGACGTCATCTGTCGCAAACCGTCGCCCCGCATTCGAGAAAAAATCGTGTCTCGGGCCGGACCATCACCGACCAACCAGAACTGCAGGCCACGAATGTGTTGCGACAAAGCATACGCCGATTGGACCAGGTGCATCACGCCGGAATCACGACGCATCCGTTCGACCGACAGAACGACGGTCGACGTGTCCGGGACGAACAGGTCCCCGTTGATTCGAGCCATCGATCGCCGCAACCGTTGACGCAGCTTGGGACCACTCTCGATCGTGGCGCCGAACCCATTGGCAATGCGATGCGTCTTTTGCGGATCACCGCCCAGAGCCAACCAGCGGCGATGCGATGACGCCTGGTCGACGACCACGGCGTCGGCCGCGGCGGCGTTGACTCGGCAACGCTGGCCCATACGGGTCTGTTGGAAGAAATCCAGATCACTGCTCTCCCCATGTCCGGCCAGTCGCAGCACGACCGGCACGTTGCGGCCGCGGGCCGCTTCAACGGCGGCGATGGATTCTTCCCGTGTGCCGTCGCACACGATGGCATCAATCGATGCGGGGTAATCGACGATCCAGTCGCGCAACAGTCGGATGTAACGCGACGGCGTCCGGTCGCCGCGTGCCGTCCACCCCTGCTTGAACATTCGGACCGGCCGATGGATCAGGAACTCGCGGAAATAGAATCGTTCGGGCCACGCCGTGGCATGCTTCGGCGTCACCACTTCGACGTGCAGGCCGATGCTATGCAAGCCGGTGGCCAGCTCCATCAAATGTCCGGCCGAATCGATCGCACCGTGGGGCCAGAAATGGCGGCCGACCAGCAGCACACGTTCGGGACGCTTCACGGTGTTCAACGTTTCGCTTCAGATGCGGTCGCCTCAATCTCGTCCGGTTCCAGGACGGCCAGGTAAGGCAGGTTGCGGTACATGTCCATGTAGTCCAGTCCGTAGCCGACGACGAACTCATCGGGGATTTCAAACGCGACAAAGTCTGGTCGCAACGCTACCTCGTGCTGCCGATGCTTGTGCAGCAGAACCGCCGTCTTCAGTGATTTCGCTCCCCGTTTCCGGATCAATTGGGTCAGGTGATCCAACGTGCGGCCGGTGTCGAAAATATCATCGACCAGCAGGACGTCGCGATCCTTGACGTCGATCATCATATTCGAATCGACGTCCAGTTCGCCCGATTGGGTCCCGCCGCGGTAGCTGCTGGCCTGCACCACGCCCACCCGTTGTGGCATGGAGAGCCGCCGAATCAGGTCGGCAAACAACACGATGCTGCCGGTCATGACCGCGATCACTGTCAGCGGCCGGTCTTCCCCGTAGTACCGGTCGATCGACGCAGCCAGGCCTTCCACCCCGGCCTTCAATTGGTCCTCATTCAACAAAATTCGCATGCAATTCGCGTCCCCGTGGACGCATCTCCTGAACTGAAAATCAAAACGGTGGCAAGCTGGGTGATTTGGGGGCTCGGTGCCAATCGTGACACGCAGACGCAATCTGGGCATCCCGATCGCCGATGAACGATACACCGGCCGCCGCAAAATGCCCACGGGCGGCTGCAATCCCTGGCGATTCTTTGACCGATCGACTGACGCATGACGAATTCCCAACGGTTGGCAAACGTCCGAGCCCACTTGCAGCGTTGGCTGAGCGAAAATGGTGGGGCGGTAGATCCCGATTCGCCAGGTGCTGACGCTGCCGGCATTGTTTCAGAATCCATCCTGATTCGCGACGGTTTTTACGCCGGACGGACGTTTGTCGGGCAGAATCACCGTGCCACCTGGTTCATGGAACCCGACGAATTGAAGATCCATGGCTCCGACGGAGCCGTCGTGGCGGTGTTCCGTGGCGACGAGATTGTTGCGGCGGAGGATCTGTCGGAGTCGCAAGTGGTCGTCGTTGAGGACGGAACGCCACCGCCCGTGGACGCCCCGATCAGCATCCCCATGCGAGCGGCGGACGATCGCGATGGTGCCGACGATGCGGCGGACGACCAGGACCAACTGCCCAAGGCTGCTTGATCTCACCGCCGACGGCGGGGCCGGCGGCAGTTCGTTGTGTCGATCGGCAAACGTATTCGGGGGCCTTGCGGTGGCGGCCAGTTGCAGGGAACGCCTGATGGTGAACGTGTCGGCCGGCCCGGTTTGCCGGACAAACCAGTCCTGGTAAGCTATCGTCTTCAGCCCGCGACCGGCTGTTTCAAAGCGAATTTCCGGATGGGTGGCCGAGTGGTCGAAGGCTCTAGTCTTGAAAAATGCCGGGGCGTCTTAATCGACCAACGAATAGCGGCTTTTTCTATAAAGCAAACCGCTCGGGCTGATTTCAGAAAGCCCCGCTTGCCGCCCTTAGTCACTGCAAAAAAGGGTATACCCTTTCAACAAAAAAGCCGGCGACCACCAGAAGCGTCGGGGGCAATTTGACGCGAAACCGGTAGCCGCCGGCATGGCGATTAGAACCGCTGGGCTCTATCTCAGTCAATCACCGCCGTCCGGTCGCCTGACAACCAGACCAGCAAGTCGCGACACTGTTGCAGCATCGAGCCGACGGGCGTGTCACCCTTGATTGCCTTCTGGTATCGCTTCATCCCTGCCTTGCTCAACAGTTGCCGCTGATACAGCTTCAACGGCAGCGTAGCGGGCTCCGGGTCAACCCGGGGCGATTGCTTCAGCATTGCCCAACAGAGCCGCAAGAGGGACGCCAGGAGCGGTTTCAGAATCCGCCGTGCATCAACGGGGCTTGTATGGGCGAGAAGCGTTGCCGCCCGCAGGATGTCGTCCAGGGCTTGCAGGTCGGTCAGGGTGAAGGGGCAACTGTGACGAACATCATCACGGTTTGTCGGGGCACTTTCCAAATCTTTCACACGTGAAAGGTTTGCCCCTCGCCGTCGGTTGAACTTCGCCAATGGTGGTGATGCAATGCTCATACTGCCACCTCCACGTCTTCAACAACACGGTAGCAGTCCGTTTCACGCCATAGCGACCGCTCCAGCAATCCCTCGCTGACCATCGCATCCAGAAGCCGCTCCACTTCGCCGATGGCAATTCGGGTCCGGCTGGCAATCTTCTCCGCACGACTGCACTGGTGGTGGGTGAGGGCTCGGATAACCTTCAACCGCTGGACAGCTTCGTGCCCTTCGATGTTGTAGGCATGCCGGCGAATCATTCGCAGAATCCGGCACTGTGACCGAATCGTTTTCTGGCTCGGGTTGTAAACCCTGGTTCGCCCGGTTCGGGCTGGGGAAATGAGCATAGGTGAGTTCTCCACCTACGAAGACGGCGTCGTACCCGTTGCAAACTGGGGAACTACTCCCAGTCGGGACGGTTGCTCTCCAGCCGATGCCGGGTCACAGCTTCCGTTGAATCCCACGAATACGACGCCGTCTTCATTCTTCATTTATACAAGAGTGGTAGTTCTTTGCTCTCGTCGCCATCGCCACTTACAGGGCGTAGCCGAGTCGAGTCGGTTTGCAGTCCGATTCGACGAGCAGATGTAGTATCACCCGCCCGTCATTCGGGGTCAAGCTTGGTGCGGAGGATGTTGGTGGTCGTGGTGCCCTTCTCGGAAAAGGTGGAGTTTCCATCTTTTTCGGGTTCGTCTTTGGAGGGGCGTCCATGCTTCGCCGCCGGATTCTCCCTCGCCTCGGCAACCGCCTTCCTCACCCCGCCATCCGGTCCCGCCTCGGTCGCCGCTGCTGTTCCTTCCTGAATACCTCGGTCATCGCCGAGATTTCCGCCGGGGTCGGCAAATAGCTCAGCCGGTCCGCCCCATCGACCGCCTTTTTGTAGCGTTCAGGGAGCCCCACAATCTCCGCTGCTTCGTCCAGGTCCAAGCCCTGATGAACGAAGGTTTTTGTTTCCGACAGCATCTCGCCGATCACGCTGCTGGCTAGCTTCATCGGCGTACAAACTGAACTTCGAGCTGGTCCCGGTGTTCCTGCAGCGACCGCTCCACCTTGGCGAAGTGTTTCTCCTGTTTCTTCATCATCGCCTCGGTCAGCTTGGCTTGCTTATCCAGTAGGGCGGCTTGTCGCTTCTGCTGGTTCAACGTTAGGTCGGCTTGCGAACTCCGCCCCATCAATCGGGATTCACGTGCAACAACGTCCGGCTTCTCGCTGAAACCGGCTTTGGTGAACGTGCGGTCTTTCTTGAACATCCAAGGGCCAAACGGGTCGTCGCCACCATACCGGTCTGTGAATCCAACTTTGCCAAGTTTCTGGGGACCGATTCGAAGGTTGCCAGACTGCAACTCCATCTGCTTCTCTAGTTCCTCGGTCACGCGCTTTTCAGCTTCGGCTCGTTGGTTCGTTCGCTCGGTCATCCCTTCCATGATGAGCCAGGCTTGTGATTTGCCGTCGGCTCCGATGGTCGGGGCAAGGTCCCAGACAAGAGCCCAGTCGGCAAACTGTGCCCCCATCAACGCCCACCCCTTTTGGGCATCACGGAAAAGGGGAATCAGACGGTCTTCCAGCACGTCCGCCAGCCAGGAAAGAGCCGGTCCAAGGATTGCGTTGATTGTTTCGGCAATGCCCAGAAGGTCTTTTGTGAAAAGGTCGAAGATGGGCAAAGCCACTCGGAAGGAGTCAACAATCGTCTCGCCGAACTCAGCCATCATCACACTGTGTTCATCGAAGAACCGCGTCGATTCGCCGAGCTTGTCGGTAATCATCCCACCGACTTTTGACAGCGACTTTGAAACGCCATCAATCATCGAGATTGATAGCCCTTCGAGAGCCGACTTGATGCGTGTACCGACACCGGCCAGGCTGTTCTGCATGATGCCCGCCATGCGGTCTGCCGTCCCGGTTGCGCTTTGCATCTTGCTCCGCAGCTCATCAATCGCACCGCCGCCAGCATCAGCTAGGACAATCGCACTCTTGGCGGACCGTCCGAACAAATCAGCGAACAATTCCAACCGCTCCGCCCCTGGCAAGTTGGACGTTCGATTGCCGAACTCATTGAGCAAGTCCAACATCGGTCGGATGTTGCCGGTGGCGTCGGTCACGGTAACGTCCATGGCTTTGAACGCTTTGCTTACCTTGGAGCTCGCCAGTTCCTCCAAGATGTTTTTCAGGTCGGTCCCCGCCACGGTCGCCTTGATGCCCGAGTTACCGAGCAATCCAGCCGCGGCACTCATTTCCTCCAACGACTGACCCGCAGCCTTCGCAAGTGGGGCGGCATACTTGAATGTTTCCCCCATCATCTCGACGTTGGTGTTCGCACTGGTCGCAGTGACCGCCAGAACGTCCGCCACTCTCCCGATGTCCGTGGCAGCCAATCCGAACGCTGACGATACGTCGGAAGCGATGTCGGCAGCCTGCCCCAGTTCCAGGGCACCAGCAGCCGCAAGGGATAGCGTTGGACCGATGCCCTCTAGGATCTCATTGGTCGAGTAGCCAGCCTGCCCCAGGAACTTCATGCCTTCCGCCGCTTGGCTAGCCGAGAATTGGGTGGTTGACCCTAGTTCCTTCGCCTTGTCCCGCAGGCTATCCAACTGGTTCCCCGTGGCACCCGAAATAGCCGCCACTTGGGCCATCGCACCGTCGAATTGGGCGAACGTCCGAATCGACAGACCGACCCCAGCAGCAGCAGCAACAGCCGCCACACGGACACCACCGAACCCCGCAGCAACTTCAGCAAGTGCACCCTTCGCACTGCGAGCAAAGCCACCGATCTTTCCGCCGAGTCCCTTCACGTCCCGGCTTACCTTGTCCATGACGCGGGACGCTTTGTTCTTCGCCCCGATGTCAATTGTGATGTCATTTGCCACTTGTCAGTCCTTGGTTGTTCGTACGGCAGCCATCACCACCCTGACGGCACTTAACACTTCCCGTTCGCTGGCGTCGTCGTCAGCGAGCACTTCAAAGGCGAGACGCAACGCCCGGTCGGCTTGCTCCGGTGGAGTCTTCCAGCCTTGATTGATGGCTCGCTCAACCATCCGCAGCTCGCCACGTCGATTCAGTCCGCTGTCCGTTCGCATCGAGTCGTCCTGTAAAAAAGACCGGGACGGTGGCCTGATAACACACCACCGCCCCAGCCCAACGCCGGAGCCCGACTCACGGTGCGGGTAGAGAGGCGAGGAGCACCACCCCTACCCAAAGTCCAGCTCCACGCAATCAATCAGTCAGCCGCCGAACCATCGGCACGGACACCGCCACGGTATTCCTGAAGGGCAACGCCAACATCCGAGTAGCCCCGCAATTGAATCCCCAGCGTGTTGAAGTCCGCATCGGCACTTTCGACCACCGGTTCAACCCGTCCGTTGAGGGCTGCGATTTCGATTACCGGCATCACTTGTGGGTCAGCCAGCAGATACCAAGCCGACGAACTGTTGCCGGTGTAGTTGGCGTTTGCCATGTAAGGCGAAGACTCAACACGGAATCGACCACGCCACGGGTTAGCCTCGGGTTCATCGGTGGTGCCCTTCACCCGTTCGCTGTTCATCAATTGCAACGCCGTGGTCTTCAACCCGGTCGGGACCAGCAAGATTGACGGCTCAATCATCAGCGGATTGCCGTCGGGGTCGACCTGAGATTCAAAGACGGCGGTTGCTTGGTCCAAGCCGACCAGCCCAAGTGCCCCCGTATCGGTTGACACGTTGCTGTTGCCGGAAGCGAAGAACGACGAGTTGTCCAAGAACTCCGTCCAGAAGATGTCATTCAACTTCAACGCCGCCCCACGTCCCAACAGACGGCTCGCATCCGTCAGGGCTCCGAGATTGTCGTTGACGATGTCCTGGCGAGTGATGCCGAGCATCTTGGCATACGTGTCCGCCTTGTTGCTGTACGTTTCTTCGCCGAGTGTCCCGTGTTTGAGCTCGCCACCGGGTCCGAGTTGTTCAAACTGCAGGTTGCCCGTCAGCGAAACGCTCGTTGCCGTTTTGAAGTTCGGCACGCTGCGAATCGCCGCAATCCGCATACAAGTCAGGTCGGTCGCATCCCAACCACGGCG
This sequence comes from Roseiconus nitratireducens, assembly GCF_008629675.1. GTDB lineage: Bacteria > Planctomycetota > Planctomycetia > Pirellulales > Pirellulaceae > Stieleria > Stieleria nitratireducens. The sequence goes on from NZ_VWOX01000014.1 coordinate 149,817, forward strand.
AACAAACTTGTTGGCGGTGTTGTTCAGGATGGTCGAAACGCTCAACGTGGAATAACCACCCGCCGCATGAATCTGACCGAACGCATAGCGGAACCCCTCGGCGTCAATCTTGCCGTGAGGGCTCTTGTCGTAGCCGTTCTCGGTCGCCCCAATCATCAGCAATTCATTCAAGCCGATGCCATACGGGAACGCTCGGTGTGCCGCTTCAAGTGTCGCTTCGTCGAAATACTGCTCGACCGTATCGAGCCGACCGGCTTGGCAAATCGCCGCTTCCAGAATTTGGTTGTTTAGTCCGTCTGCTAGTCTGACCATTGGTCACTCCGTTCAAAGGGCGGTCATCGCCGCGGTAAGTTTCGAAAGTTCAGTCTGAGCTAAGCCCGCCAGGTGGCTCGCTTCTTTCGCCTCGGCTTTCCATCGGCGAAGACGTGTGCGATAGGTGTCCAGGGTCGATTCGCTCTCCCGGTCCTTCCCGGTTTCCAGAAGGCTTTCGTATTCCCGAATGCGTCCCTGGGCGGCTTGGAATCGTCCCTGGGCTGATTCAACCGACCGCTGCAGAACCCACTGACGATCTTTCTGTTCGTCCGGTGCGGCCTGCATCAATTGGTTCTTGAGCGACTGGCTGTTGCTGGTCTGCTTTTCCAGCCGCCCAATCTCACCGGTCAGGTGTTTCCGCTGGGCGTGGAGTTCTTCAATCCGCCGCTCGAGGTCGGCATTGGCTTGGGCAATCTCCCGCCGGGCTTCAATCCGCCGCCCTGATTCCGTGGTCGGGTCTTCAAGCTCCGCACGGGGACGCTCACAGCGTTGGACACACTTTGCGGCTTCTTCCTCGCATTGGGAGTTGACGGCTGTAACAGCCTCTCGGAGCTCTCGAATCTCGCCCCTGATTTCGTCGATGCGTTCCAGTTGTGCGACGATGGCTTCCCTGCTGCTCACTGGTCGGTGCCCTCCTTCAAGCGATACCAAGAAACGCCGCCCGGTCCTTCTCGCCAGTAGGTGTAACTTGCCTCATTGAGATTGCCGGCTTCGGCTTCAATCAACAGGTCATGGCCGGAGATGTACAGCGGTCGGTGGTCTTTCGCTTTCGTCGGAGCGTCCGTCACGCCACGGATTACCTTCGGATGCGATTGCCCTGCATTGGCTTGCGATGCTTCAGGCGGGATGCCGAGCAACTGCCGACCCGCCTTGATGATTCGATTCATGATTCCGTCACCTTTGTTCATGGTGACCAGAATCTACATCCCGGTATCCGCCGATCTCCGCACTGCGGAATCGGGTTCAAGAATTTCTTTGAAGTGTCTGCCGCATTCCTGGCAGACGCATCGACGCATCAGAACATCCTCATCGCCCACTTCGGAGCGGACGGTGATTGGGCGTCGGAAGGTGAAGCAGTGAGGGCACTGTGTACGGACACCCCACGCTTCCTTGGCTGTTGTCCAATCAATCCGTTGACCGTTCATGGCAGAATGCCCCCAGCCCCCTGAGAGTTTACCAAGTTGTTGGCTTGCTTTCTGTGTTTCAAAGGCGCGGGCTCGCTTGCCGCGAGAGGACGGTTGACCCTGCCAGAAGGACCCAAGCGGGGCACCGGGTCCTTCCGTGGTCGCCTGCCATGCTTTCGCGGCAGCGAGTCCCGCAAGTTAGACACCTCTTCAACCAGCAGTAGAATCATGGGGGCCTGGGGGCGGCTGCACCTTGGGTCCTTCCGAAGCCGACCATTAGGTGTCTGCGGTTGGCGAGCCCGCGCGGTTGATAATACAGTCCGTCCGGTTCTCATCGCTTCGCCCTCCGCTTCCGTGGTGGCTTCGTGATCGTCTCTTGGATTGCCCGGCGAAGCTCCCACGCCTCGCTCTCGCTGCCGTCAACGAATGACCGAAGGGCTTGGATGTCATCGCTGATAGTGATGGAAAAAAGGGCGTAATGACCGCCCGAATCTTTCCGCAGGACGTAGACGGAATCGCCCGTGGTTTCATCGTGACCAGCCAGGATGCGTCTTTTGTCGTCAATTTCGACTAACACCATACGTGCCAAGGGTTTAGGTTCATCCATGGGGGTGGATGTTCCAGGTTGTTCCGGGTTAGTTCGTTAGTCGCCTAGGAGGAGTGTTTTCTTAGGGACGGAACATGTAACTCGGAACAACTCGGAACACTTAGCTCCGAATTGAGATTCCGGCGTACACCCAACGGCCGCGATTTGGACCATTAGATGCCTTGCTCTTGCTGTGATGACGTGACATCTCCCGACCGAACATGGTGGATGTCATCGTGCCGCCGTTGTCCTTGTAGTGTTGGTGGAGCCGTCTCGCAGTGACCTCCAGCCCCGGTCCAATCTCGCAGCATTCGTCGATGAATTCCTGCAACGGGTCTTCGCTCTGCTGATACTGAATCGTCGCATCGGTGACGGCTTTCGCTTGCAGAAACTTCCGACCAGCCCCGAGATACAGAGCCAGCCCGTCAATCATCCAGTTGAGGATTCCGGGACCCTCGTTGGCGACCAGCCACTCATTGAACGCCTTGCGAATCGTCAGCCCTTCGACCTTGCTCAGGTCTTGCGTAAATGGAATCTGTTTGATTCGACGCCAGACGCCTTGGTCGGTGCCCCGAATCTTCGGTAGGTGGTTGCAGGCGACAAAGAAAGTGTGGGTCCGCTGGAACGTCCACCAATCCTCTCGCATCCTTCGAGCGGTGATGAACTTCTCGCCGGTCAGTTCCTTCATCCGTGCTTCACGCAATGGCTGTTCCTGGTCGGGCTCGGCAATGACAACCAAGCGTTGACCGTAAAGCGAAGCGATGTTGCTGGCGTGTTCGCTGGAACGTCCAAGCAGCAATGACTCGCCGGCGACCGTTGCGTAATCGCCGAGCAGTTCAACCAACGCATTCCAGATTGTCGATTTCCCGTTGCATCCGTCGCCGTAAGCAATCGGCAGAATCGCTTCTCCGGTGTCGCCGGTCATCGAGTAGCCGAACAGCTGTTGCAAGTAGATGGCGAGGTCTTCATCGCCGCCAGTGACCAGCCCGATGGTTTTCTTCCACTCGGGGCAGGTTGCGTTCTCGTCATAGTCGACCGAAGCAATCTGCGTGATGAGGTCTGATTGCCGGTGCTCCCGGAATCTCCCGGTCAGCAATTCAAACGTGCCGTTTTGCAGATTGATTAGAAATGGGTCTGCGTTGATGTCGGCAACATCGACAACGACTCGGCTGTCAGACCTTGCACACTTCAGAACCGCTTCCAAGCCGCGGACGTTGTTGATTCGGCGAATCTCACTGTACCCCGCCTTGATGTCTTTTTCGTCGGGGTGTCGCTCTTTCACGAATGCCGCCAGGTCATCCCACAACGAGCGAGCAAACTCCCGAACGATGTTCAGCACGTAGCTTTGGTCAGGGTCCACCTTGAACCGCTTGCCATCCCAGACGATGAACTTGCCCCACTGCGGAACGTATCGGAATCGGTCTTCGAATCGGTTCACGAAGAGCGTTGCAAGCTCGCTGTCGTTGCGTTGCTCGTCGTCTTCAATCCACGAATAGCATTCGGGCTTGGTGTCGCCATCGGCTTTAGGTTGGCGTTTCCGGCCGCTGGGCTTTCGATGCTTCTCTGGTCGTGGCGTGCCATTGGTCGCCGCACTTCTGACCACCTGGGCAATCTCCCTTTCCGGCAATGGGTCCGGCAGACTGTCGTTCCACTGATTAACCACGTCCAAAACGTCATCGTGGCTTGGTCCAGCTCCGCTTTCGTCACGAAGTGCAAACAGGTTTCCCGCCAATCGGAACGCTGAATTGTTCCGATCGCCTTTTGCGGGGGCGTCGGCTCCGCTTGCGTACGCTTGGAGGATTTCGAGAATCGGCGTCGTCGTGTCTGGGGCGGACTTGGGACGTTGCTTCCGCTCTGGTGGCTTCTCCACCTCGGGCATCAGAAACTCGCTGCAAATCCAATCAACAGCGTGTTGCCCGTTCTCGGCAATCGTCGCATTGCCGGCGTAGGTGTCGCCAGTGATGGTCCAGAACCGATTGAAGTCATAAACCTCCATCTGTTGTTTATTGCCGCCAAACTTTTTGGTACATCGTGCCCCCTCGGGCTTCGCACCACGAACAACAAACTTGATGCCCCTTTTGCTCGGCGATACTTCGGCGAAGCCAACGCCATCGAGTCTGGTGACAATCGGCACCGCCCATTCCCTGAGCTCGCCTTTCGCATCCAGGCAGTTATCAAGGTCGATGCCGGTATAGGGGTCATCGGGTGTTATGACGAAGCCAACGTGAGCCCCCTTTGATGTCGCCTCGGTGAACGTCGCAAAGGTTGCGGGGTCATTCGACCGAAACGTCATCCCGCTGGGCGTCGTCGGCACCTTGTTGCCGTCTTGGTTGATGTACCACGTACACCATTGCTTCCGCTCCCGTAGCTCATCGGGAACTATCAAATCCGTTGCTGTGCTCATTGATTAGACTCCAATTCATCAATTAATTCGTTGACGGCTGTCATTGCATTCCTGCAACCGCCTTTCCGGTCGGGGTGGTATTTCGCCGAGAAGCGGCGTCGAAGTGCCCGGAGGTCGGGCTGGTGTCGTCGATGGATTTCGGTCTCTGGCGACCGTTGCTGCGACAATCGACGCAGCACGTAAATGCTCAGAGGCGGACGCAAATCGACGTTCTTGAATAGCCATTGGATGTAGTCGTCAGGAACTTCATCAAACGGCTTTCCCTTGTATTGTCCAAAGGGCATTCGGTACACTGTGAACGGTCCTCCAAATCTTCCGTGTGTTGACCATTTGCCCGCCGGCTGTTGCTTCCAGCCGAGCGGGCTTTTTCGTTCAATCGAAGATGGGCTCACGCTTGGTCGTCGTGCGACGTTTGCGTGATGGCTTCGGCTCAACAGACGCCGGGTTGCGGCGATGGAGAAGAAAACGCCCCAAGTCGTTCTCAGCGATTCGCCACCGGGGACGCTCGCCGTTCGGAACTTTGGCAACGTTTGATGCGGGCAGCTCGCCCGAATGAATCCAGCCCAGGATTTTGTCGGGCTTCACCCCAAGTAGCTCGGCCGCCTGGGGTGGTGTGAAGAATTGTTGCGACAACATGCGATAGACTCCCTTTGCATGAGACGCTGGGATTCTGCCGCATGTTTTGCGTTTGAAAACTGAAAGCGAGCGAGACTTTCACCCGCTTTCACCCCGGATTCAACGGTTGTTTTCGTTGAAGTCTGGCGTGGTCAATTCGTGGTGTTCCGCATAACGCCGAGCACGCTCCTTGATGGCTGGTCGAGTCATCGGAACTTTCCAGCCGTCAGATTTTTTTCGCTTTTCTAGTTCGGCTTTCACCTCGTTGAACTTCATAGAGCCGATGTTTTCGAAAATCCAACGGTCAGCGGGGTAATCCTTGGGCCACGGATAGCCCCCGTTTTGCTTTGGAATGGCTGAAGCAATTTCGATTATTGCGTCCGAGACATCCTCTCGAGTTGTTTGGAGTTTCAACGCCAGTTTGTAAATCTCCGCTGCTGAAGACTTGTCAGCGTGCTCAGCAAGGGCTCGAAGTTCGGTCGCCCGCTGCCTTTTCTGGCCGTTGTATCGGGCAACTAGTGCGGAATAGCGTCCTTGGGTTTCGGTACCGAGTGATTCCCGCCAGCCGGCGAGGATGTCCATCCCCAGAATGTGTTCCCTTCGGAGCTCGGTCGCCAATTCAATCAGTTCTCTATCAAGTCTCATTGGTCCACCTCCTCGCCATAGAGCCAGCCGTGAACCGTCTCGACCACCCGCCGCAATCGCTTATCAACTACCCGCTGGCGATAGCGGGCTGACATGTCATTCTCGCCCGGGATGTGCCCCATGACGTGTTTAACTGCGATGATGTCGCCGCACGCTTCGGCTTGCGTCTCGAACGTTCGACGGAAGCAATAGAAGCCCCTGCCCGTCTCAGGCAGCCCCACGGACTTCAGGACGGGCTTGAACGCTCCAGAGATGCGGTTGTTGCCCGTTCGGTTGTAGTCGATGTAATCACGCCCCCGGTTGCCAACGAAAAGGTAGTCAGAGCCTCCAGGGTGGCTTTCGATGGTGTCCCGGATTGCCTGAATCGTCTCCGCCCACAACGGCACCCGCCGCTTCGTGGCAGTTTTCTCCCGTGGCCAGTTCAGCCACCCGGATTCCAGGTCGATGAACTCGGACTTGAGAAACGCCACGTCTTCATTTCCGAATCCAGCCTGAACGCCGAGCAGAATCATCGCCCGCCACTTGGGTTCCACCTTATCGAGAAAGGTATGGATTTCCCCAGCGGTGAAGTCTTGGTCACCCTTTTTGAGCCGCACCCGCCGCATCACCTTTGCCGCCGGCGGCTTGAATCGCTTTCCAAAATGAGCGGGCTTCTTAAGTAGCCCCTCATCGACCGCAAAATTAAACATCGACCGGACGTTGCCGATGCGATTCTTCAGGGCGGTCGGACCGTATCGCTTAGCGAGGTCTCGCCGCAGTTGGGCGAAGTCTTTGGGGGTCAGCGATTCGGCGTCAGTGTCCTTGCCGAGCGATTCGAAAACCAGCTCGCAGGATTTCTTGTAGAAGTCGAACGTGTCCTGAACTAGCTCGGGCTCCTTCGCATCCAGCAAGTCCCGCTTGTCTTGCATCCAAGCTTCCGCCACGTCCTTGATGGTGGTGATGCCGTTTCGCTTGGGTTCCTTGCCGGCGAGCAGTTCGTACCACTGGGCAAGCGATTCGGTGCCTTCGGGGTCGTCGGCAACCTTCTCGAAGTAGTGGCGTTTACCCTTTCGTACCTTGCACCAGAGACCGGACGCCTTGTGAATAGAGAGCGGTACTTTCCGCTTTTTGCGTCTGGATGTAGACTGAGCCATCGCATCACCTTCTTGCTGTAACGGGTAGGTGGTGTGCGGTTTTGCTCGTTACCAGCGGGCAAAACCACCTTTTTTGACCCCAAAAGGGTAGAAGAAAGGGTAAGGTGGCTTGGCTTTGCTGTCAATTAGCCGCCGAGAAGTCGTTTCTCTTATAGAGAAAACGCAACCGGATGGGTGGCCGAGTGGTCGAAGGCTCTAGTCTTGAAAACTAGCGTAGGGGAAACTCTACCGTGGGTTCGAATCCCACCCCATCCGCTGCTGCCGTCGGTCCCAAAAGTCGGTCGGCTTTCTTGGGCGAGATTGCTAGCCCGACGGGTCCGGCTGCTGACGCCAGCGACCTGCCCAACGGTTGCACCATTGGGCGATGCCGGCTTCGGCAAAGATCGATCGGAGTTCGCCGCTAACCGTCAGCGTGGCGAGGACGCAAGCGATTGCGACCCAGGGGCCGGCCAGCAGCGCCGCCGGCCACAGGCTGGCATACAGCGTTGTCCGGTCCAAGTCATAGCCCCAACGCCGTAGGGCGAACCAAATCCCGACCAAGACGATGCCGTGTGACGCCAGTGTTGCGACCACGGCGCCCTGCAGTCCCCACACCGGAAGCAGGGCTGCGTTGAATCCCAGATTGGCGATCAGACCCACGCCCAGCGCCGCCGCCACCCAGTGCCCGCGTTCGACGACCCACAGGTAGTTTTGTGCGATCGTGACCAGGGCGGACCAGATGCAGAACGTGAATGCCATCGGCAGCACGGTCAGCCCGGCTTGGTAGCGGTTTTCCAACAGCGTTTCGAACATCGTCGGAGCCGCAAGCAACGCCAGCGCAGCTCCGAGTGTGAACGAGGCGCTGACGGCGGTCAGAATCCATCTCAGCCGACGCGGAATCTGCGTCTGACGTCCCGCCTCCCAATCGGCCGACAGGTACGGCAACAACACGCCGCTGAGCATCGATGCCAGGCTGATCAACAGGACTGGGATCATGCGTCCGCTGTGATACTGACCCACCGCAGCCTGCCCGGCCAGGTCCCCGCCCGGCGACAGATGCAAAATCATGTAGCGATCGGACATTTCAAACAGGTTGGCCAGCACGTCCATCGCCCAGATGGCCGACGCGTAGGGAACGATGCGACGCCACATGACGCTGGCATCGAACGGATCTTCACTTTGCGGTAATCCTTTCCAGCCACGCACCAGCGTCCGCATCCCGGGCGCGATCGCCAGCAGGGTTGCGAGGGCGAACACCAGCACCAGCCCCACGATGCCGCCACCGGACACCAGCCAGCCGATCCCCAGGAAGGTGAACGTAACGCTTTGCGTGAATTGCATCAGCGAGACAACGCGGACTTGCCGCAACGCGGAAACCAGTTCGCCAACGAAGTAGAAGGCGATGATCGCGATCACGGCGATCCCGACCGCACGAACCAGATCCAAATTGTCCGGCTGCAGAAAGATCAGCCATCCGAACCACGCCGGTCGGGCGGCAACCGCGACCGAGAACAGGACCGCGCAGACCGCCGTCGAGATGCCCAGGCGACGCACAAAGGCACGCAGGTGGCCACGGACCCGATAATGTTCGACATAACGCGGCAGTGATCCCGGCATCCCCAACAGCATGATCGGGCTGATCATGGTGATGAACCCAAAGGCCATCGCCCATTGGCCGACGGAGGCATCTTCCAACAACCGGCAAAACCAGATCCCGCGAAAAAAGCCGAACGAACGCTGCACCACGGTCATCGCCAACATGACCAGGAATCCGGTGGCAAGCGAATCGGCGGCAAAGCTGCCGCGATCAAAGTCGTCGTGGTCGGAAGATGATGGCACGGCACACGCATGAAAGCCGGGACGGAGAATGCACCGTCGAACCATGGCACCGCGGTGAGCGAATCGCGACCGGCAAACGGCACGCTCGGTCCAATTCCCCCGCCCGGACGGCTCCTTGGCCGATTGTATCGGTTGTTCCAAATGAAGGTTGATGAACTGAGCTCAGGCGGCGGCTGCGGTCGCTCTTTTCAAGCTAGGTTCTAGGCGGAGCAGCGGGGGAATCTCCGTGCAAATCTAACGATCGAACGTGAGCTGAGTTCTTGATGAGTCACAAGTCGAATCACGTCTGCCAACCTTCGCGACCGTTTCGAGTGATTGTCGGTGGGACGTTGGCCACCTGCGGGCTGTTGCTGGGAATGGTGTGCATGTCGCACGAGTACCACCTGGCATTGTTGACGCAGGGTGAGCCGCTGGAGATCAGCTGGGAGACGTTGGTCGACCAGGGGTACGGGGATCACCCCTACATCCGTCTGGTCGATGTGGATGTTGTCGACCTGAGTGTCGATCCCAAGGAAGCGGAACAGGCCGAGCCGACCCTGCAGTCGTTTGACCCACGCACGGCGCAGCTTGTCGATTTGATTGACGAGCGGTTGTTCGATGACGAACTGGTCGACGCCCGCGTGGTCCCCGCAGGAACCGATCGACAGTCGCCTCCAGCGACCGTTTCAATCCCGCGGCAACGCTACCTGATTGATCGGGCATTCCAGCAAATCGGCGATTCCCGATCGTTGACCGGCGTGGTCAGCAATGAAACGCACCACGGTCTGATTCGACAAGTGATCGCAACGATTTCGGGCCGGTCCGCTCAACCCCTGAGTCAGAAACCGGACGTTGTCTATCAGTTCACACCGGTCGACGCGATCTTGGACGTCGATCGAGCGCACAAGCGATTCTTGTTGGCCGGGTTTGCCCTCTCGGTCGGATTGATCTTGTGCGGCAGCGGTCGTCCCGGGATCTGGACGTGGTTGGTGGCACCGGTCCCGGCCCTGGTCAGCCTGGTCGGTTACCCGCTTCGAAACGGGCGAGGCTCCAAACAGACTCGCCTGCTGTACATTGCCATCGGACTGGTGCTGATGGCCGACGGCTACAATCAACTGGTTTTGAAAGGGCATTTCGGAACGGCCATTGGCGACCCGGTGTACCACGCCTTCGGGTTCGCGTCGCTGTTCACGGGGCTGGCCGCCGTGCTGGCAGTTCCGATCCAAATCACGACACGTTCGTTCGCTTCGATGGGCGGATCGAAACCGGAACGCAAGTCGAAGCAGTCACGCGACGGCAGAAGGATGACTTGGGAGCAGGCGTGTTCCATGGAGCCCGTCGCGCAAATCATCTTGTACGAAGATGACGTGTTGGTCTCGGCCGGATCGATCCCGCTGATCGGCGAGTTGAAAGAACGCGCAGACGTGCTGGAGGCGGCCGGGTTCACGCCGCCTGAATCGCTCCAATGGCAATTGGAGACGGCGTTGATGCCCGCAACGGTTCAGCTTGGATGTCAGTCGATGGTCGTCAGCGAGATGGAACTGGACGGCGAACGGGATCGCCTCACGGTGATGCTGGTCAGCGTGCTTGAGAACGGACTGCCGGTGATCACGCTTTCAGCCAACGCCGCTAGCGAGCAGCGACGCCCCACCGCAGCCTGCCTGGTTCAATCCGCCAAGTCGGACGATCCGAAACAGATGTTATCGATGCACCTGGCCGCCGTGGTCGGCGAAGCCGAAAAGCGAGACTCCGGCGTGGTCGAAGTCGATCCAGCTGAAATGACGGACGTGGTTCACCTGGCACGACGGCATCTGGCCGCCATCACACCTCCCAATGATGGAAGTGAGATTGACGTCCAAGCCAAGCCCTACGGACGATTTCAGTACCCGCCCGCGCCGGTCCAGTCTGCCTGTTTGCAGTGATTCAGGCGTCTAGCGGCGGGGATGCTTTGCCGAGCTAGCGTTTCTTTGCCGTCAGCACGCCGCGGTCGCTGAGGGTCGGCCGACACGGACCGACCGCAAATCCGAATTGCTCCAGAATCTCTCGGTACTCCGCCGCGCTGTAGCATTTCCCCCGCGTGATGTTCACCAGCAGGACGGAGTACTCCGCGACCGGCAACGGACCTGACTTGTCGTCCTCCAGAAAGGTTTCGTGAATCAGGAGGTGCCCGCCGGCCGGAAGCACGTCCGAGGCTCGCTGGATCAATTGGCGAATCTCGGGAAAGTCCCAGTCGTGCAGCACGTTGGATAGCAACACGCAATCGGTCGGCGACGGCCAGGCGTCGCGGAACATGTCCGCGGTGATGACGTCGATCTGTTCTTCCAATCCGTGGCGAGCAACTTCTTGCCGTGCCAGACGATCGACGGGTTGTTGCTCCAGGACGGTGGCGCGCAGATGCGGGTGTTTGGCGACCATCGTCGACGAGTAAATGCCGGAGCCACCTCCGACATCCAACAGGTGACTCACATCAGCGATCAATGGAGCGACCGTGTCGGCCAACACCTGCCCCATCGCGGTACCGCGACAATTCATCAGATCCGTAAAGCTCTTGGCAAACCCTTCGTCCATCATCGATTCGTGCCAGTCGCTGCCATCGTCCTTGGCTTGCCAGTTCGCGGGGCGGTCGTGTTGCAGAACCTGCAGACAACCTTGGGCGATCGCGGAATCAACGATCGGCGCGTAGTAAGGTCTCAAAAACCACGGCGAACCCTCGACCAGATACTCGCTAGCCAGGGGCGTCAAACGATGTTGCTGCGTTTCGGGATCGGTGCGGACCAACCCGCTCGCCCGGCACAGCGTCAGCAGGACATCCAGTGGACGCGCCGCGAGTCCAAACTCGGCTGCGATGGCCGACGTGTCCACCTGCCCCTGTCGATCAATCCAAGTGAACAGGTTTAGCTTGCCGATCGCGACGGCCAGCATGTCGGCGGCGTACTGGCGATCACGATATCGCAGCAACAGCGCCGGGTCGGTATGAGGATTCTTCGACAGGTCAGTTTTCATGCTCGGGTAAGACGTTGGAGAGGATGCCGACAGAGTTCCGCGGGCGGTTGGCTGCCGCGGATCGCGAGCGCCGATTGGGAATGCGACGGAAGGCGACCGCGGATGCTACGGATTCGATCCCAGCAACGCCCGGACGGTCTTCTGGACCGTTTCGCCCGTAAAATCCAAGGCGACCACACGGGATTCCTGGTCCAACACCGCGACGAAGGGCATGGACACAAGCCCGAACTGCAGAGCGACCGGATTGGCCACGTTCTCGGTCGCCGATGAGACGCTGCGATAGCTGGGGAAATCCATTTCGGCTTCGGCCAGAAACTCTTTCAACGGAGCGCCTTCGGCATCCAAGTTCATCCCGACGATCGCGACCTTCTCGGGATGCTGGTCGCGGATTTGCTTCAACATCGGAATGATCTGCAATGAAGTCGGAAAGCTGACTGCCCAAAATGGCATCAGCACGACTTTTCCTCGGTAGTCCTTCATCTTGATGTCGGTGCCTTCCACGCTTGGCAACCCTTCGGGATCAAAGATCCGCCCGATCACCTTTTGCCGCGCCTGCCGGGCGTCCTGGGCCAGTTGAATTTCGCGTGTCGTTGCGGCGTCCGGATCCGTGAATTGCTCGTCCAGAATCGAATAGGTTTCGTCGACGAACTTGTCCCGCCCGGCCGCTTCAAGACGCAGCGCTGCACCGGCCAGGTACTGGACCGCGCTCATGTCGGGGGATTCGTCGATCAGTTCCAAGACAGCGTCCGTCCATCTGGCCAACGCCACGTTTTCGTTTTTCAGGATGGCGGCCAGCAGTCGGTCGGTGGAGTCGAAGGTTGCAACACCTGCCGCTTCCGCGGCGATTCTTGCCACCAGGGTGTTGGACGAGTTGCCGTAGAGTGAAAGTAGCTTTTCACGCACTGCCACGGCCTGATCGATCTGGCCGTAGCGCGACAACATTTGCCGCGCCTGGCCCATGATCATCACCGCCGGAATGTCCGAGGACGGATTCTGGGTCAAGTCGCTGACGAGCGAGACAATCTCGTCGGCAGCCCCTTCCTGGCCCGCCTGCAGGGAATCGATGGCGAATCCGATCAAGACGATTCGGCTGTCCATGACCACGCTGGGGTCCTCCGCCGAAAGGTTTTCCTTGGCCAACGCTTCCAAGGCATTGGCCGACGGCAGGTCGCCCATCGCGGCCAGATGCGAGAGGGCTTGCAACTGCCCGCGAATGCCTTCGACCCGTTGAGTGTCGCTGGCATCAGAATGTTTTTTCAGCATCAGAGATGCTTCCAGTTTTTTACGCGCGATCGCCTGCATCATCTCCGCGATTTCGACTTCGTCCTTGATTCCCGTTTTGCCGGAAGAAAGCAACTGCATGTCGCGGTCGGCATCCTGCAAGAATTGGGACAGCTCGGCAGGCGTCAGGTCGTCACGCAGGGCGCGATCGTTCAGCTTCGCCGGCAGAGTTTGCTGGCCCGGGGCTGTCCCGTCATTGATTCGAACACGGTTTTGGGACGGGTCGGCAAGCGGGAATCCGGTTTTCGATTGTCCGTCTTCGGCGGTTGTGTCGTCCGCCGCACCTGGTGGCGGCGGCACCAGCTCTTCGGCGTCGTCCGCTGCCGTCGACGAACCTTGCGCGTCGGATTCGCCGGCGGCCGGTGATTGCGGGCTGTCGACCTGTTGGCCCGGTGGCAACGCCGCGACGCGATTCTTCGGCGAACCGTTCTCGGCAACCGTTTGGGCATTCGCATCCGGTTCGGACTGGTTCGGGGAGCAACCGAAAAACAGTAGCAGTCCGGCGAGGAGTCCGAGTGATCGAATCTTGGATCGAAGACGAATTGCGCGCCGGACGGAACGATGTTCGCAATGCATAGCGGGGCGCCTGATTTGGGGATGAAGCACAGAGCGCGGAAATCATATCGAAATCCGGATTCCGCGACCGCCCCAATTCCCGCACCGCCCCGGTTCTCAGACGCTCGCGATCAGACGCGTCTATGCAGGAGCTTCAGCAGATCGTTCACCGCCCGCGCGACCTGCGGGTCCGTTTCGTCCCGCTTGCGGCTGTCCAGCCAATCACTCGATTGCAGGGCAGCATCCCGGGCCACGACAATCCGGCGAAGACGAGGCGTCGTGGGAGCATCGGCGCGATTCGATTCCGCGAGATTCGGATCATCGGCCGTCGGCGTTCCGGACTCGGGGTCCGTTACCGGAGCATCGTTGATCCCGGCCACGCTGCCCGCGCCGGCCTGTCGCTGCAGCGGCTGGGAATCGGCCGGAGCTGCTTCTCCTTCGCCGTCCGGGCCCGCGATTCGCAGCCCGTCGGGGGTGTCTGGTTCGCCCTCGGCCGGGGTGGCCGGGACGTTCTCGCCTGACGGCGGCCCTGAGACGGAACCGGTGGAGTTTTGGGCGGTGTTCAGGAAATTGATCACCAACAGTGCGTCCAGCGGCGTGATATCGTTGTCGCCGTTGACGTCGTATCCGAAACTGGGGTCTCCCGGACCAATTTCTCCGGGGCCGTAAATGTTCAAGTAATTGATGATGGTCAGCGCGTCGATGGGACTGACGACGCCGTTGCCGTCGACGTCCTGTGGGACATCGACGTTGTGAAACGCGGACTGGTTCTGCAGCACTTCGATCACGAAACTTTCAGACACCGATGGCGACAAGTGCGCCGTATCCTCGGCCGAGATCGTCAGCTCGATCTGCTCCGCGACGCTGCGTTGCACCCATTCACCGTCGCGTAGCTTCAGCGTCGAACCGTCGATCTCGAACCGCTGATCATCGACGCTGACCAGGTGGTTGTTGGCAATCGCTCCGCCCGCGATTTGGACCGTCCCCACGGTGGCGCCCGGCTTCAATTCCATCACCGTCTGATTGGACAAAGTGATCGCGCCCAAAGCCTCCGGCATGTCGTAGACGTTGATCTTCAAATCGGTCGACAGAGAGCTGCCGTGGCCGTCGTCCGCGGAGACCGTCACGGTGACAAAAGGCTCCGCCTCGAAATCCAACGCCTGGTCCGGCTTCAGGTACAGTTTCTCTTCGTCCATCAGGAAGCGGTCGTCATCGACGCTGTACGTCAGCGTGTCGTCGTCTTCGTCGAACGCCTGAAACTGTGCCACAAATATCCCCGGCTGGTTTTCCATCACATCCGGTTCGTAGGCGCCCAAGTAGACGATCGGATCATTCTCGTCCAAGACGGCAATCGTCACTTCGGCGTAGAAATACTGTTCCGCCCCGAAATCGTATCCCGAGATCGTCATCGAAATCTCAGGTTCGAATTCGTGGTTCAGCGGGCCGTGCACCAGGACCAGCGATCCGTTCTCAATTTTGAACCGCGGATCGGATACCGAAAGGTCGTAATCGTTGGAGGGATCCGGATCGTTGATCTGCAGCGAGCCCACCGTGGTGAGATCCGCGGCATGTTCGGGTATCTCGCCGTCGATCAACGTCACGCCGCCGGGCACGTCGGGGACCGATTTAAGCGAAACGGAGACGGTGATCGGTGACGAGACACTTTGACCGTCATGTAGCTGAATCGAAAACGAATCCGCGCCGAAGAAATTGGCGTCGGGCTGGTAGGTGATGTCCCCATCGGAGTTGATGCTGGCTGTGCCGTTGCTCGGGCCGCTGGCGATCAAGGAAATCAAACGATCCTGGTCCGCATCGGTGACGGCCGCCGCCAGGTCCGCGGCGCTCAGCACGACTCCCTTGTCCTCCAAACCATCCAGCTCCAATCGATCGGGCACCTCGGGCGAATGGTTCAGACCCAGCGTTTGGATCCCAAAATCCACGTTGACGACTTGCGAGGCGTTTTCGATCTCGACGCGGTGGGCGGTCGGGAGATTGAATTGAACGCTGGCAACTCCGTTCTGGCCCAAAACGTAGAACGATTGAACCGAGTCGCCAGAAATGATCTGAATCGGGGTGCCGATGTCCGCCAACCGCAGCGGGTGTTCGACCAGCAATTGACCGCCGCGCAGGTCGTGAACGGTCAGCCGCGAACCGGATTCTCCTGAGGTGACGGCCGCCAAGGCATCGCCACCATTGATCAGCGTTGCCGGACCGTGCAGATCGGAGAACTCGTGCAAGACCGAGAACCCGGCGTCGACGTCCAGCACGCCGATTCCGCCATCGAAGTATCGCACCGCCAGCAGACCGGACGCGTCATCAAAACTGATCAGCTCGGTGGCCTTGTCGATCTGTTGGGGCGATGGCGAAATCCAGGTCGCTTCGGCATTGCTCCACAGAGCCATCTGAAGCGAAGACGATTCGTTTGCCGAGTTGTCCACGCCAGATTCCGAATCGGTCGTGGAGGTTGGCCAGGCGATGATCGTGCGACTGCCGATCGAATCGCCGGCCGAAGTGGCGGTCAAGACTTGGGTGTTGTGGGGAACGGTCCACGGCGTAGGTTGCAAATCGGCTTCGATGTTCGACGTCGAAGCTTCCGGCGAACTGTCTGTTTCGGCGACCGACAGGCGAACCGAATAGAGTGTGTTCAGCGATCCCTGGGTTGGGTCACTCGGAGCCACCAACAGCACACCGCTGCCATCCGGGCCGACGCTGACCGTTTCGGCCGTCAGCGTCCCGGAAGCCAGGGAAACGTTCAGTGGTGGATCCAGTCGACCGACCAGATCGCTGACGCGCGGAATCGCCCACAGGTGCGCCGTCGGGTCGCTCGGGTCGCTTAAATCCGCGCCGCTGATGATGGCATGTGGACCGGCACCGGCACCCTCGATACCCGGCAAGTGATCGGCGACGAATTGGTGGGGCGCGAATTCTAGGGGTATCTCGGTGGCGCGGGTGCCAGACGTTTCTGCACGGATCAGCGTCTGCTCGGTCAGCACCTGCAGCGTTGACCCGGAGAGCCGCATCGAGATCGGATCTGACGAAAAACTTACCGGCAGAACATGCTCGCTGGCCTCCGCAGGGAACGACTGCGATTGCTCCGCCATCCCGTCGAACAGGCGAATCGGATAAATGCCTTCGGACAAGCCGTCGAAATGGAATTGCCCGTCCGCATCGGTCAGCGAAAACGGTTCGTCAGAATCCGGTGTGCCGTTCTGGTTGGCATCGATGTAGGCCAGCCGCGACGGCAAGCGGACTTCGCCGGCTTCCTGACGCAGCGACCCGTCCAGATCGTGAAAAACGGCTCCGGTGATCACGGCCAACACCCGCCGTTGGGCCAACTGTTCGATCAGCAGCCGTCGACGGCGCGGAAGTGAGACGGGATTTCGCGAGGTTGGTCGCGGGCAGCAGCCATCCGACGCCTCTCCCGGGGCTTCTTGGCCGGGGGGGCTGGGGCGATCAGATCCAGTTGGATCGATGGTCGTGGAGCGTTTGCGCGATCGCATCTCGTTCGGGTTCGCCGTAAAAACCGCCGTGGAAGCGTCACCCGGTCAGGTCGACTGCATCTTTGATCACCGCAGCATCAGATAAGTTCCCCTCGCGGGGGTGCCGGTTTGGCAATCTGTCGGAAAATTTTGCCTTCCGGAGCTGATTGCAGGCCAACTTTTCGTCCTGGGGGCCGTTTATGATACGCTAAATGAGCTGATTCTGCCCGCAAATGCACGCGTTAGGGCGCGGATATTCGTCAAACTCACCTGCGTAATCCAAACGCCCAGCCCGCATCTCGGGTGCCCAATTTTCTGGCTGTTCTCTTTCGCATCAACCTTCGTGGTCACCAAAAAATGATGCTCTCATCCCCCCCCGCTGTTTCCCGCCGGCCGAATGCCCCTGCTACGGAGCGGTATTTGCCCAGGTTCGCCTCGGCAATTTCGAAAACGAGTGCCATGATTCTGACATTCTCGATGGTCGTCCTGGTCGCCGGACTTTGGTCGAACCCGCTTGTCGCCCAGCCGCCCAGTCCCCAGTCGGACCCCGGAGGATCGGGATACGATCCGGGCTACAGCGAGGAAGACATGTTGGGTTACAGCGAGGAAGACATGCTGGGCTCTTACGACTCGGGCTACGGCGGTTCACGCCGGCGGGGCGGCTCGACAAGTGATGTCGTCGCCAACCTGTTGACCAGCACGCTCGGCTCGGTGTCCAGTTCCGGCGAACTGTCTCAAATGCTTTCGCCCGACGCGGCACCGCCGGTCCAGTCCGGGCCGGTGCTTAGCAACGAATCCCTGGTGGCCTATTCGATCGGGAATTACCCGCTGGCGATGGAGCTGTACTTCGGCCACATGGTCGCCGAGTACGAGAACGCCAGCAACGAATTGAATCTGGCCAAATTCAGCCGCCTGATGAAGCGACCCGTTTGGCAATTGCGATGGGGGATCTCCTACACGGTTCGCGGCGAGGCGACCGACCCCCAGCCGATCCGTGAATCTGCTACCCGCGGCGGAGGCTTTGACTCCAGCGGTTTCGCCGGCGAGGAAGGCGACATGGCGATGCAGGAGCAAATGATGCAACAGCAGATGATGCAGGAAGAGCAAATGATGCAGCAGCAGATGATGCAGGAAGAGCAGATGATGCAGGAGCAGATGATGCAAGAGCAGATGATGATGGAAAACTCATTCGGCAGCGGGATGGGCGGACGCCGAAATAACAATGCCCCATTGGCACCTCCAACACCTGCCGAACGACTTGCTTCCGGCGAGCGAACGATGCTCAGTGAAGCCGTGGAAACGGAACTGGACGAGACGCTCGGGCTGGTGATTGCCGTGCTCGGTGAGGAACTCAGTTCTCGCTATGCCCAGGGCGATTTTGGCCGGGCCATGACGGATATCACGGCCGAATCCGGCGTCAAAGAAACGATCTCGGCGGCATTCGTCGACGCCGTCGAGTCCAGCCCCGAACCGTTGCCGCTCTGGCGACCCGGCATCCAGTTCGTGGGTAAGGACGCCTCTGATCAAAACACCCTGGTGGCCCGCAAGGCTGGCATCGATTTGATGCTCCACTTTGACGTGCTCCTGAAACCCATCCGTGGTGACTTTGTCCAGAACATCTGTCGCTGCCGGCTGATTCACGTCCCGACCGGCAAATCGCTCGGGGTGTCCAAGTCGATCGACTCGTTGGAATTCGCGCAGAAGACGCGGCTGCGCGGGATGTCCGGACGGGAATATGTCAGCGAGCAGCTGTCCAACTTGATGGGCATCATCGATCGCGAAGTCAAGACGATCGATCTGCCCGCGTTGACGCCGGAAGTTGCCAAACGCAGGATCGGAACGCTGTTGGCCAGTGGCGGCGGGAAGAACCTGCGGACGCTGGCCGAGGTGCGGCTGTATCAGTCGCTGAACCTGCTCAGCGAGCCCGATGTGCTGATGGCCTTTGACATCGTCGGCGGAGAAGAGGCCCTGCAGATGGTTTACGGTCCGGAAGAGGAGCGTTTAGCGCTGGTGCATCAGTGGGCCGTCAAACGCCCGCCGGCCGAAGCGACGGAATGATCGCCGTATCCGTCGGGTTGCGCCGACCGCCGGGGGCTGTCGGCGCTTCGCGACTGGAGCTCATGTAAGTCGCCGCTTACTTGAGCGGTCTACCAGATTCGAACCCGGTCTTCGGGGGACAGGTACAGTTCGTCGTCCGGCTTGACGTCAAACGCCCGATACCAGGCGTCCATGTTCCGCACGATTCCGTTGACACGGTACTCGCTGGGGCTGTGCGGGTCGACGATCAGCCGCCGCAGCAACTCGGGCTCCCGGTACAGCCGCCGCCAGATCTGGGCCCATCCCAGGAAGAATCGCTGGTCGCCGGTCAGGCCGTCGATTACCGGGGCCGGCTGGTCGCCCAAGGACAACTGATACGCGGCATAGGCGACATTCAATCCGCCCAGGTCGCCGATGTTTTCGCCGAGCGTCAATTCGCCGTTGACGAAGTTGCCTTCAACCGGCTCGAACTTGCTGTATTGCTCGACCAATCCGCCGGCCCGTCGTTCGAATTCTTGGCGATCCGATTCGGTCCACCACATTCGCAGATTGCCTTTGCCGTCGTACTTGCTGCCTTTGTCGTCGAACCCGTGACTGAGTTCGTGGCCGATGACGGATCCGATCCCGCCATAGTTGACGGCATCGTCGGCGTCCAGGTTGAAGAACGGCGGTTGCAGAATGGCTGCGGGAAAGACGATTTCGTTCATCGTCGGGTTGTAGTAAGCATTGATCGTTTGGGGCGTCATGTGCCATTCGTTGCGATCGATGGGGCCACCGAGCTTATCCAGGTCCCGCTGGTATTCGAATTCGGCCGAGGCCAGTAGGTGGTCGGCCAAAACCCCGTCGCCGATGGTCAGCTTTTCATAGTCTTTCCATTCGTCGGGATAGCCGATCTTGGTCGTGAACATGGACAGTTTCTCGAGCGCCTGTTTCTTGGTGCCCTCGCCCATCCAGTCCAGCGTTTCGATCCGCTGCGCGAACGCCCGCTTCAGGTTCTCGACCAGTTCGTTCATCCGCTTTTTGGCTTTCGGGGCGAAGTGCTTTTCCACGTACAGTTGCCCGACCAGTTCGCCCAGGACTTCTCCCGTGACGTTCACGCCCCGCTTCCACAACGGTTGCTGCTCGGTGATGCCGCTGATTTCTGTCTCGTGAAAATCAAAATGACGCTTTTCCAGCTTTTCCGTTAGCCCAGAGGCAAACCCGTCGATGGTGTGAAACGTCAGGTAATCCTTCCAGCGGTCGATCGAAACCTCTTCGAATAGATCCGACATGCCGTCAACAAACGAAGGTTGACGAACCACGATCTCGTCGATCGAGCCGATTCCGGCGGTGTCGGCGAACTCAAACCACTTCAGCGTCCCCAGCATCTGGTCGAGTTCGGCGGGAGTGCGTTCGTTGTAGGTCGCGACCGGATCACGGTTTTCCGACTTGGTCCAGTGCAATTTGGCGATCGCGGTTTCGATGTCCACGATGCTCTTGGCGGCTTCTTCCGGAGACGGATGCTCGACCGTGCGGAGCAGGTCGGCCGCATATTCACGCAGCTTGTCCCTCAATGCGACGTAGCGATCTTTGTCTTCCAGGTAGTAGTCGCGGTCGGGGAGTGTCAATCCGGACTGGGTCAGGTAGACGGTGTAATTGTCGCTGTCGCGGGCGTCGACCGAGACGTACGGAACGACCGGTGATCCGATGCCCGCTCGGCGTAGCGATCCCATCGTCTGTGCCAGTGACGTTTGCGAATCGACGGAGGCGATTTGTTCCAGCAAGGGTTCGATCGGTTGCAGCCCGGCCCGGTTTCTCGCGTCCAGATTCAACACGCTGTTGTACAGGTCGCCGACCTTTTGGGCCGGGGTGCCCTGCTTCGCGTCGGACTCGGCCGCCTGTTCAATCAATGACCGAACTTGCTCGCGCGTGGTGTCATCCAGGACCGTGAAAATCCCATAATTCGATTTGTCGCCCGGGATCTCGGTTTCTGACAGCCATTTCTCATTGGCGTACAGGTAGAAATTGTCGCCGGGAGTGATCGAATCGCTGAACAGCGACTGATCGATTCCGGAGACCTTTTTCCCGGCGGAGGCTTCTGGGGAGGGCTCCGCGGCCGATGAGTTCTCGGGGCTGATCGCCGGGGCCATCGACAGCAGGCACACAGTCAACACGGAAGACAGACGCATCGGGAACTCCGTTTTCGGGGCGAGATGGTGAAGTGAATGGTGTGCCAGCGGCGGACGACAAAATGGCGGGCCGCCGCGGCAGCCTCACGCGCCGTATGGTTGCCGATGGACGGTCGACTGGCAACCGAAGCCGGCGCAATCCGCCGCCGGACTGCGTGTTTCTGCAACAGGTTGCCGCAGCCCTTGGCGAGAGCGTGGGAATTCCAGCCGTGCCATCGTCTGGCGACGGCGGCTACGTTGATCTCGGAAGGAACGAGTCTACGCTTCTGAATGGCACTTTCCTGTTAGCGGTGCTCCTGGCACCAGTCCTTTGTCTGAACACCGCTACGGATCCGCCATTCTCTCAGTTCGGTCAACAAGCGTTCTCGATCGCCGGCCGCTTCGGGGTGATCCCAGCGATTGACCAGCTCGTCCGGATCGGCCACCAGGTCGAACAGCTGTCCGTGGGGTTCGTCCAGGAAGTGGACCAGTTTGTGAGTCTTGTCACGGACCATGGTCATGAATTCGCATCCGGTCAGGATCGCATCTTTCACTTGCTCGCAATAGACAAAGTCGCGGCCGGTGTACCCTGCCGGATCCTGCAATGCGGGTGCGAGCGACACGGCTTCCAGTTCCGACGGAACCTCCACACCCGCCCATTCCAAAATGGTCGGGCCCAGGTCCATTTGTTGGACCAGTCCGGCGACGCTGCGGCCGCCCGGGAACCGGGACGGCGCCCAGATGATCATTGGGACGCGTGTGATTTGCTCGTACATCGTCCACTTCTGGCTTTGTCCGTGGTCGGTCAAACAGTCGCCGTGGTCGCTGGTGAAAATCACAATCGAGTTGTCCGCGTAGCCGCTCGTTTCCAATGCTTTCATGATTTGACCGACCTTCTCATCGATCATGGTGACGTTCGCCAGATAGAACGCACGCTGTCGGTGACGTTGCTGTTGGGACACTTCCAGCGGCATCACGACCGAATCGTGATCGATTTCGGAATTGTGCACCCGCAACTCCTTCAGCGCGGGAGGCAGCGAATCCAGTTCTTCTTCCGTCACCGGCAGCAGCGGCAGGTCTTTCTCCAGGTAGGCCTGCGCGTAACGCCCGATGGGGTCGTAGGGGGGGTGCGGCCCGGGAAAGCCGATTTGCAGGAACAGCGGGTCCTTTCTGGGGGTCGTCTCGATCCACCATTTGGCCATGTCGCCGACAAACATGTCCGGATGCGTGTCTTCCGGCAGCAGCCACTCAAAGGCTCCCAACGCGGAGCGGTAATCATCTCGCTTTCGGTACTGCTCCCGCTGCTGCTTGACCAGGCCGCGGAATCGCAGCGCTTTGTCCCATTCGTCAAAGAAATAGCGACCTTCCAGGTAGCGGTCCTTGTTCTCCACCACGAACCGTTCGTGAAACCCCAGCTCGGTCAGGTAGGGCCAGGTATGCATCTTGCCAATGTTGGTGCAGTAATACCCGGCGTCGTTCAGTCGCTCGATCCAACTGCGACGCCAGCGGTCGGCGTTTTTCAGGATCCCGGTCGTATGCGGGAAGTAGCCCTTGAACAAACTGGCTCGGGCGGCGGCGCAGGATGCCGCCGTCACGTGGCATTGATCGAAGGAAACGCCTTCGCGGACCAATCGGTCCAAGTGAGGGGTGTCGACGTGGGGGTGTCCCAAACCGGCAATCGTGTCGTAGCGCTGCTGGTCGGTGATGATGAAGATGATGTTGGGGCGTTGCACGGCGGCGTTTCACTGACAATCGAGTGAGCATTTCTGGTGGATCGACACAGGATACGGTCCGGTCGCCCCTGGTTCCAAGGCTCCGACCTTGGAGCCGTTTGCCTGGCAGGTTCTACGTGAGGGGTTGGGGGAGCTGGCGGAGCCAGCCTGCAGTGCGTTCCCGGGCGGGAGCCCGGGAACGAGGTTCTTGGCGTTTGCGGCTGCCCCCTGGTTGCTTTCTGGTTCCAAGGCTCCGGCCTTGGAACCGGCTGCCTAACAGGCTCTACGTGATCCGTTGGGGGAGCTGGCGGAGCCAGCCAGCAGTGCGTTCCCGGGCGGGAGCCCGGGCACGAGGGGCTTGGCGTTTGCGACTGCCCCAGGTTGCTCTCTGGTTCCAAGGCTCCGGCCTTGGAACCGGCTGCCTGGCAGGCTCTGCCTGCGGCATGTCGGCCGCGGCAACATTCGACTTGAGTCAAAATCGGAATTTTTCTAACGTGCCCAATCCATCGACTTACAGGTAGGTCACCCGAAGCGTTGGTTCCCGCCTAAAAATAGACCGTCAGAACGATTCAAAGGAGTGATCGTCATGGTTTCCACCAGTTGGCATCCGATTCGGCATCACCACGCGTTGCAAACTCGCGTCGCTGCGACCGCAACCGTCCGTGCGATTTGCAACCGAGTATTTCTAGGGTTGGTTGGGGTCGTGGCGGCTCTCGCTGCCGTTTCCGCCCCCGCCCAAGAAAGCAACTCCGTCGTGGCGGTCGTCAATGCCGATCCGATCACCCGTCAAATGCTGTCCGACGCAACGCTCGCTCGCTATGGCGAGAGTGTTCTGGACAACGTGATCATCAACCGGCAGCTGATCCTGCAGGCTTGCAAGGACGGCGGGATCGAAGTGACCCAAGCCGAAGTCGGGCAAGAGATCACTCGTCTGGCGACCAAGTTCGGTTTTTCCGTCCAGGATTATTTGAAGTTGCTGCAAGAAGAACGCGACATCGATCCCGGCCAGTATGGTCGCGAGATCGTGTGGCCGATGTTGGCGCTGCGAAAGCTGGTCGCCGACCAGGTGCAGCCGACCGAAGAAGAATTCAATCAGGCGTTCTTGGCGCAGTACGGGGAAGCCGTCAAGTGCCGCATGATCATGGTTGCCAAAGAGCAAACGGCGCGATCGCTGCATCGGGAAGCCCTCGCCGATCCTCAGGCGTTTGGCAACCTGGCCAAAATGCACAGTGAAGACGAGTCCAGCGCCAGCGTCGGTGGTTTGATTCCGCCGATTCGCCGCTACACGGGCGATTCACGGCTGGAGGAAGCAGCGTTCAGCTTGAAAGACAACGAAATCTCCCCGGTCATGCAACTGGCCGATCAATGGATCTTCTTGCAAGCCGTGCGGCGGATTCCGGCAACCACCCCGGCTCCGGCGGCCATGCCGGCGATTCGTGAGCAGATCAACGACCGCATCCGCGATCAGAAGATGCGAGGTGCCGCCGCGGCATTGTTCGCCGACCTGCAACGGAAAGCGAACGTCGTCAAAGTCTTTGGCGATGCGGAACTGTCCCAAAAGTATCCCGGCGTTGCTGCGATCGTGAACGAGCAGAGCATCACACTGGCTCAGCTGGCGGCCGAATGTGTCAAGCGGCACGGCGCGGATGTGCTGGACGGTGAAATCAATCGAAAGCTGCTGACGCAAGCCTTGAAGAAAGCCGACAAATCGGTCACCCAGGCGGATTTGCAGCAGGAGATTGAAAGGGCCGCGAAGAGCTACGGTTTCATCCGTTCGGACGGAACGGCGGACCTGCAAGCCTGGACCGAATCGGTGACCAGCGACGGCGAAACGACCGAAGAGATTTACGTCAAGGACGCGGTTTGGCCCAGCGTCGCTTTGAAGAAACTGGTTGAACAGCGGATCACGGTCACCGACGAGGATCTGCAGCGTGGGTTTGAATCCGCGTTCGGCTCCCGCGTCGAAGTGCTCGCATGCGTGTTGAGCGATCAGCGCACGGCGCAGAAAGTCTGGAAAATGGCCCGCGACAATCCGTCGGAAGAGTTCTTCGGACGGTTGGCCGAGCAGTACAGCATCGAACCGGTTTCCGCGAGCAACAGCGGCAAGGTGCCTCCGATCCGCAAGTTCAGCGGCCAGCCGACGATCGAACGGGAGGCCTTTGCTCTGCAACGCGGTCAGCTTAGCGGCATCATCGCCACCGGCGACAAGTACATCATCCTGAAATGCCAGGGCCGGACCGAACCGGTGGTCAGCGACCTGTCCGCCGTCAAAGCGGAACTGGTCCGCGACCTGACCGAAAAGAAGTTCGCCGTCGAAATGGCCGCCGAGTTCGATCGCTTGAAGGAATCGGCACAGATCGACAACTTCTACGAGGCAGCCAAAGAGATCGCATCGACCGGCAAGCAGGTCCGCTAGGGATTGCCGGAGCTCGGGCAGCCACGCTCGCCAGAGCGTGGCTTGCCGCCGCGATCGCGACAGCATCGACAGGGCTTGCGCTATTGGCTGTGGGGATCGTCGACGATCCGTTTGACCATCGCCACGTTGGCCGGTGCCAGCCCCGGTGCCATCTTCACCGCCCTGCGACGATCGCTACATTGATGGGCCAGTCCCTGGCTTTCCGCATCGATGCGGCTTTCTCATCCCCGGCGATGACGCATGTCCGAAACGGTCGACTCTGTCCCAAACCAGGACCGCGATCCGTGGGCGCGACGAAGTGTTGCCGATCGCTGTCGCGTGGTGGCTTCGGCCGCGGCCCAGATCACTGAAAACTCGGAGACATTGATCCGTCAGTGTGTTTCGGAGCAACGGATCGATCCGCTGGAGACAATTGGCAGCGAATTGATCCCGCTGTGTGCGGCCCTGAAGTATTTGCGGCAAAAGGGAAAGCGGATACTCGCGCCGCGTCCGGTCGGTGCCTCGGGACGTCCCGTCTGGATGTTCGGGGTACGCTCGGTCGTCCAACGCGTTCCGCACGGCGACGTGTTGGTGCTGGGGACGTGGAATTACCCGCTGTTGTTGCCCGGATCGCAGATTGCTCAAGGCTTGGCCGCGGGTAATCGGGTGCTGTTCAAGCCGGCGCCTGGGACGGAACCGGCGTCCAAAACATTGATCGAGTGTTTTCATGCGGCCGGTGTTCCCGAGCCGCAACTGGTTTTGCTGGAATCGTCCACGGAGGCGGCCGTCCAGGCGTTGCAGGCGGGCGTCGATCTGGTCGTGTTGACCGGCGCCGCGGCGACCGGGCGGAAGGTGTTGCACGCGGCCGCGGACCAGTTGGCCGCCTCGGTGATGGAGCTGAGTGGTTGTGATGCGGTCGTGGTCCTGCCCGGATTTGATCTCGACCGATTGATCGCTGCTATTGAATTTGGGATGCGATTCAATGGCAGCGCCACCTGCATCGCACCGCGCCGGATGCTGCTTCGCGATGCCGAACGTGAAGCAGTCATTGGCCGATTGGAGACCCTGTTTCGGAATCAGCCGCCGGTCAAAGTGCACGCGTCGGCACGCCAGCAGGTGGCGACCGTCATCGAGTCGGCGATGGATGCGGGTGCCAAGGACCGGTTGGGGAGATACGCGTCGGCGGCACTGCGCAGCGACGGCGTGCTGCATCCGGTGCTGTTGGATGACGTCAGCCCCACGAATCCGATCGCATCGGCGGATGTGTTTGCACCGGTGCTGTCGCTGATGCGTATTCGCGACAGCGAGGACGCGGTGCGGTTGATCAATGAGTGTCCGTACCGCTTGGCGGCAAGCGTGTTCGGAGCGGAAGGAGCGGCGCGTGCGCTCGCCGAGCAGCTGAACGTGGGTAGCGTGTCGATCAACGATCTGATTGCCACCACCGCGGATCCCCGTTTGCCGTTTGGCGGTCGCGGCGACAGCGGTTTTGGAGTCACCCGCGGTGCGGAAGGCTTGTTGGCGATGACGGTGCCGCGGGTGATCAGCACGCGTCGCAGTCGCTTTGCCCCCCACCTGCGACCCCGCGGGGAGATCGATCAAGAGGTTTTGCACGGGGCACTGCACCTTTGGCATGCCGGAGGCGTTCGAAAAAAAATGGCGGGGTTGCGGCGGATGATGGCGAGCGTCAAAAAGCGGTAAGCTGTGACCATGCGTCAGCACGGCTTGCCGTCCCGGACAATACCGGTAACAGACGCTTTGACCTGTAGATTCCAGTGCCCCGCTGATTGGGAAACCCATGATTGCCACCGAGACCAATCACCAGAACGTTGTCGTTGTCGGGAGTGGGCTGGCTGGCCTTTCGAGTGCCTGTGTCCTGGCGGCCCGCGGCCATCGCGTGACTTTGCTGGAGAAGAACGATTGGATCGGCGGAAAGGCGGCCCAACACACCGCCGAAGGCTATCGTTTCGACATGGGGCCAACCATCTTGACGCTCCCGAGTGTGCTCAAGCGGGTCTTCGATGAAGCCGATCGCCGGATGGAAGACTACCTGGACATTGTTCCCCTGGATCCGCAATGGCGTTGCTTCTTTGAAAGCGACGGCAAGGGAGCAACACAGGATCAAACCGTTCTGGATCTGGTCGCCGATACCGAAGCGATGAAGGCCAACCTGAATCGCTTCACGGGTGGATCCGCATCGGGCGACGGGTACGAACGTTTCCTGAAGCTGAGCGAACAGCTGCACGGAGTCTCGGACCGGTTCTTCTTTTGGCGATCGATCGGCGGATTGGGCGACACGATGGACGTCGGGGGATCTTTTTCGATCAAAGTGCTCAAGGATGTGCTTTCTTTGCGGATGGGCAAAAGCGTTGCATCGGTCGTCCGGTCTCACGTCCCCGATGCGCGCGTCGCACAGATGATGGATCACTTCACCCAGTACGTCGGTTCCAGCCCGTATGCGTCGCCGGCGGTGCTTTGCGGCATCGCCCACATGCAGACCGATGAAGGCATCTGGTATCCGATGGGAGGCACGCGGGCGGTTCCCGAGGCGTTGGGCCGGCTGGCGGTCGAGTTGGGCGTGGAGGTGCGAACCGGCGTCGATGTGATGAGAATCCAGGCCAACAGACGCAAAGTCACCGGCGTGGTGACCGCCGCGGGCGAAACCTTGCCGTGCGATGCCGTGGTCAGCAACTGCGATGCCGTCCGCACCTACCGCGAATTGCTCCGCGATACGCCGCAGTCCAAAGACTTTGAAAAGTCCAACCATCATGCCCCGGCTTGCAGCGGTGTCGTTCTGTACCTGGGGCTGAATCGACGCTACGAACAGCTCCTGCACCACAACTTCGTGTTCTCCAAAGATCCGGAACAGGAATTCGACTGGATCTACCACCGGGGTGAACCGGCACCGGATCCGACCGCGTACGTGTGCGCCCCGGCGGTGACCGAACCGGCGGTGGCACCGGAAGGCTGCGAGGCGCTGTACGTGCTGGTGCACACACCCTACTTGCGAGAGCACCATGACTGGAAAAGCATGTTGCCGAAATACCGCGAAGTGATCCTGGATAAATTGGAGTCGTGCGCCTCGATGCAAGGCATTCGCGATTCGATTGTGTACGAAGCGTCGCTGACACCGGAGGGCATCCACAACCGCTATCGAGTGCTCAACGGAGCGATCTATGGTTTGGCCAGCCACGGAAAGTACTTGGGGGCGTTCAAGCCGGGGAACCGCCGCAAGGATTTCAACGGATTGTACTTGGCGGGCGGTGCCGCGCACCCGGGACCCGGGATGCCGATGGTGATGATGAGCGGGTGGATTGCCGCCGACGCGTTGGACCAGGATGCCCGAGCCGGTAAGCTGGCGGAGCGGGCCGCTGTCGCGACCTGAACCGCGGATCATGGAAATCCGCGTCGAGGCGGGCAGAGGAACATCGGTGGTCAGCGGAGCATCCGAAACGGAAATGAGTGGTCGTTCAACCCCAGGGGACCAACCTCGCACAGCGAGTCATCCAGGCGGTGGCATGCGTCCAACCGCTCCCTGGTTTCTGGACGGTTTCCACCGATTCCTGCGGCCTTACCTGCGTCGGCATTTTCACGCCATCGCCATTGAATCCGGACGCAGGCCGCATCTTGCGGACATTGACCCCGCGGTTCCCATGATCATTTACGCCAACCATCCCTCATGGTGGGACCCGCTGATCGCCCATTTTCTCAACCGCAGTCTGTTTCCCGGCCGTCAGTTTCATGCGCCGATCGATGCCGAGGCGTTGGAGCAGTACCGTGTGTTTGAAAAGCTGGGGTTTTACGGCGTGCGGCTTTCCAGCAAGTCGGGTGCTGCGGCGTTCTTGCGTCGCAGCGTGGAGGTAATCGATCAAGGCAACACGGCGTTGTGGCTGACTCCGGAGGGAAGGTTTGCCGATGCCCGTGATCACCAGGCTGAACTGATGCCCGGGCTAGCGCACCTGTGCACCCGGATCGATTCGGCGATCGTGTTGCCGCTGGCGCTGGAGTACGTTTTTTGGGAAGAACGATTGCCGGTGTGCCTGGTCTCGCTGGGCCTGCCAATCCGCGTCGATCAACATCGTGGCGACAGCAAAACGGACTGGTCCGTTCGGTTAACCGTGCGGCTTCGCGACACGCAAACGAGGCTGGCGGATCTGGCGATCGCGCGGTCGGCCGATCCGTTCGACAATTTGCTGCGGGGAACCCGTGGCAGCGGCATGGCCTACGACACCTTCAGGCGGGCCAAGGCGTGGCTGACGGGTCAATCATACAAAGCCGGCCACGGGGACCAATTTGAATGATGTTGTCGTTGGCGATTCTCGCCGCCATTCTGTCTGCCATCCCGGCGCTGATGTTTCTGGCCAATTTGCCGCGGTTCTGTGACTTGGTCGACATGGACCTGGTCGACAGGGAGTCGGCCGAAATTGAATCTCCGGACGATGCGTCCGTTTCGGTGCTGATTCCTGCTCGAGACGAACAGGCGGGCATTGCGGATTGTTTGCGACACGCGCTGGCTAGCGAGCGGGTGCGGGTCGAGGTGATCGTGTTGGACGATCAATCGACCGATGCCACCGCGGAGATCGTCAGCGGGGCGGCGAAAAGCGACGATCGTGTCCGGCTGCTCCATGGTCGTCCGTTGCCCGAGGGTTGGAACGGAAAGCAGCATGCCTGCCGCCAACTGGCCGACGCGGCAGCCTACGACCGATTCGCTTTCCTGGACGCCGATGTCCATCTGGCGCCGATGGCGTTGCGACGCCTAGTCGACCATCAAGACGTTCGCGGAGTCGGATTGCTGAGCGCTTTCCCGCACCAGCGGACAGGAACTTGGTTGGAAGCCTGGCTGATTCCAATCATGCACTACGTTCTGTTGGGGTTCCTGCCGTTCGGCCGAATGCGGGCCGACGTGGATCCGAATCTTGCGGCCGGGTGTGGGCAGTTGTTTTTGTCGACGCGGCAAGCGTATAGGCAGGCCGGGACGCACGAAGCGATCAAGGCGTCACGGCATGACGGCCTGAAATTGCCTCGGGGCTACCGTCGCGCCGGGATCATGACCGACGTCATTGACGGCACGGATCTGGCCGATTGTCGGATGTATCGGGGGGCTGCGGAGGTGATCCATGGCGTGCTGAAGAATGCCATCGAAGGCATTGCCAATCCGCGTTTGATCGTCTTGTTCACCGTGTTGCTGCTGGGGGCCAGCCTGCTGCCGGTTGTCGCATTGATCGGAGCGATCGCGCAAGGCAATCGGCCGGCTCTCTACGTGTCGATCGTGGCCGTGCTGCTCTCTCACCTGCCGCGCTTGATCGCGGCGGCTCGATTTCGGCAGTCCTGGTTCGGTGCGATTTGCCACGTGCCGGCAATGATGACCTTTGTGGCGTTGCAGTGGGTCGCCCTGGCGAATCACTTGATGGGGCGAAAGATCGCCTGGCGCGGACGTTCGGAATCATGA
>NZ_VWOX01000015.1 GCF_008629675.1 Roseiconus nitratireducens
AGTTTTTCCATTGTGCATCCATCCGGGTAGCCTTGCTTCAACAAGCCGCCGACCACTTTGTCGAATAGAGTGATTGCGCATCCATTCCAGAGTTCCGACGAGTGAGCGTCTATCGCTGGGTTCGATATCCACATTGTCCTCTGTTAACTTGATTAATTGATCAACATGATTACGAGCCGATTCGGACCGGGGAAGCGTTTCAATTAATACTTCGAGCGTTGCAAAGAGTAACGCGAATCGAGCTTCTTGGACGGTGCCCACAGAGTGCGCACATGTGTAGAGTTCAAAGGCAGTGCGTTCGGTAGCGCTCATCGGTTTCTCACAATCAAACGCAGCCGCAAAAGTCGTTTTAAATCGCTCTTCGGTCACCGTCCTGTATGCGCCTATATCTCCTATTCGCACGATCTTCGGTCGACTGGACGTTGGAAAGATCATCCAACCCGGGATGTCGTTTGCAATCGATTCTCCGGTGGCATTGGAGCAATCGCTAAGAAACACTTGTGAGAACCCAGATTTTGGACCACGATCACCCAAATCGGCACCCATGTGATGATACGCCAAGCTACGTCTTAACGCGTCGATGATTCGCCCAGATGCCTTTTCGGCTTCAGTGGCAGTCTCCCAGCCATGGCTCTCAAGTAAGAGCCACCCCGAATTTTTAATTGGCGTCGAGCCCGTATTATTGTCGGATTCTGCAGATTTCAGAACGATTGCCGGGCCGCTCTCTTGAGACAGATCCAACTCCGTGCGTTCGCTTCCTACTCCATCTCGCGTTGGGATTCGGAATCTGATTCGTACTGTGTATCCCGAAATCGATTGATCATTCACTGAAGATCCTCTGGCTACCATTTTCGGTGTAGCGGCCGTCTTGGACACGCTGTGACAATTCCAACAACCAATGAGTGCGATCTCTAACAGGTTCCTAAGATAATAGACCCGGTGTCAGGCCAAGAGGATCGCGAGAATCATTTCTGAAACGTCCGATAAACGTTTGGCTCCGCACGGCGATTGGGGCACAATCCGTCTGTATTCACGCCGCCGTGGAGCCTCACTAATCGCTTCTGCACAATGCGGCATGCCAGGAGCATGATCTTCAACGAGTTGCAATCGCTTGGGTGCTTTTTCCCCCGATTGATTGTCTCTGCAAGGGCAACCTTTCCGCCAGTCGTGACAAGGGCCGGCCTGAAGCTACAGGCTTTGCCCCGCTTCGGTGGGTCGCTAAAGCGAAAACTTTTGCAGGCCTGACGGATCGCCCGTGCGTTGAATTTGCACCACTCCTGATCTTCAGCGCAAGATCGTTTCGAAGCGCCAACAGATTTGCTGACGCTCTAAATATTTGCTTTGGCTGATCTCTTCAATCAAGCAGACGAAAACATGCCCATGTGGATTCATTCACAATCCGGCTCGCGGGCGCTTGATCTGCCATCGCGACTCGTGGCAATTTTGATCTGTGAAGGAGAAAAGTGACACGGAATTACTAGCTCTCGTGCTTCGATCGCAGTTTGCGCGAGTCGCCGGCAAAGACATCAAAGAGATCGTGCAGGCAGCGAAAAGGGAACTACGGCTGACTGACATCGCCTATGACCGCCTGATGGCAGGCATCGAGCTCGGCAAACGCGTCGCGGAGGTCAAAGCCAACTACGCCGAGCGTCTCACCTCGACGGCTGCGTCGGTCGCGTTCTGCAAATCGCACTTTGCGCGATTGATCGCTGAAGGCCTTCCGGAGGAATTTCATATCGTCACACTCGACACCAAACATCGGATGATTAACTCGCATCGGATCACCGTCGGAACGCTCGACGCATCATTAGTACACCCTCGCGAGGTCTTCCGCCCGGCGATCAAGGACGCGTCAAGCTGCATTCTGCTGGCCCACAATCATCCCTCGGGTGACCCAACTCCCAGCCGGGAAGATCATCAGGTCACCAAGAAGTTGACCGAAGCAGGCAAC
Organism: Roseiconus nitratireducens; assembly: GCF_008629675.1. Lineage (GTDB taxonomy): Bacteria > Planctomycetota > Planctomycetia > Pirellulales > Pirellulaceae > Stieleria > Stieleria nitratireducens. The sequence continues at coordinate 1,952 of NZ_VWOX01000015.1, forward strand.
ATCGTGGGCATCAACGTCCTGGATCACATCATCCTGGCGCGGGAGGACTGCGTCAGCATTCGGGAAATCACGTGACCGGCGTCTCATGGTTCCCCGGTCGAGCCGGTCGTGGTGCTGCTGGGGACAATGCTTCATCGAAGGCGCGCAAGAAGTGTTGTCTGATGTTGTTTGGCGAAACGTTTCTCGCCCTTTCTTTGACATCTGATTGACTCTTCCTGCAGCTTGCCGCCTTACCGCCCAGGTTGGCAAGGGCCGGCCTGCAGCGCGTCGCGTTCGCTAGCCTTCGGCCGGTCGCTTTGCGAAAACCCTTGCAACCCCGCCGGTGATCCAGTCGGCCTGTTCGCTTGCATGGTCAATCAGCAAAGAAAGGACAGAACCATGCCACAGCAAACACTTGTTCCACTTCCCATCGCCCCTGCGACAACCAGTCCAGTCCCGCATCTGACGAGCATCCACGCCAACCCCAAGCGTGGTCCGTACGGATCGAACCGCTATCGCGGAAACTGCGGCGGCTACCTAATCCGCGATCTCATTCAGTACTACAAGCCGAAGCATGTCCTCGACCCGATGCGGGGCAGTGGGACCTGCCAGGACGTCTGCCGCGAATTGCACATCACCTGCACCAGCATGGACATCAAAGAGGGCGATGACGCTGCTGATCCGCATTGCTACACCGGATTCGGCAAAGTTGACTTCGTCTGGATGCACCCGCCGTACTGGTCGATGATCCGCTACAACGAAGACCCCGACTGTCTATCCAACGCACCCACGCTGGAAGACTTCTTGGGACGCATGGACGCGGTTTTTCATAACTGCCGGTCTGTGCTTACTCCGAACGGCAAAATCGCCGTACTGATCGGCGGCTTCAGTATTCGCGGGCGATACCAGCCGCTAGCGCAGCTAGTCATGACCCGGGCAATCGAGCAGGGGCTGTGGCCAGCAACCACCGAAATCATTCGATTCCAGCACGGCAACACCTCATCCCGGCGGTCGTACAACCGCAGCTTTATTCCGGGTGTGCACGATACGTGCATGATCTTCGAAGAAGGTTAGAGCCGAATATGTTCCTGTTTGACATCTAGGGTGGGGCGTCGACGAATTTTGTTGACGCCCCGACGTCTACCGTGCTTTCATCCACGTTATGCGGAGAAAAAATGGTCATTGGCATGTACAGCTTCGAAGTGAAGCGATATCCGCCGCCGGAAATTGAGGCGGCATGGCGAAAGAACAATTCGTCATTGCCGCGAGCAGGGGTATTGTCGAACTGTTCGACAAAGCCAGCAATCAAACCGGTCTCAGCCGCGGTCAGGTCTTTGAGGACTTTCTGACTTTGACGCGGTGTTCATTGTCCGGTCAAACCGCTGAAGAGGAATACTTGACCGTGATCGCCAAGGGCTACAATAAGGGCAAGATGCCGAACCGCGGTGCCGATACGCTCAAGACTGCCTTCCATGCACTGGTCGATGGGATGACCGGCACCGGCCAGGACATCCTGGGCGATATTTTCACCGGTGCGATCACCTACGGCGAGCGTGGCCAGTTCTTCACGCCGGGCAGCGTTTGCGATGTCATGGCTTCGATGAGCGTTCCCAGGGAACGAACCCCTGATCGCAAGACTGTGTGTGATCCGGCGTGCGGATCGGGACGCATGCTGCTGGGCGTGGCGAAGCATCAACCCCATTGGGAGTTCACGGGGCAGGATGTCGATCACCGGGCGGCTCAGATGACGGCCATCAATCTTGGGCTTCACGGGCTTCGGGGCTGGGCCGTTTGGCAAAATACGCTCACACTGGAGTGTCATCGCGTCTATCGAATCGGCATGAATTGGTCGACCGGCGGTGTGATCACCGAAGTGCCCGTCGACCTATCTCCATTTGACTATCACTCGGCGGGAGAATCCGTCCGTGGTGCTGCCAAGCATTCGCCTTCCGCTGCGAAGCAATCAGAGACCGAATCCGATACGGCTCACGACGCTGCAATCGTTTCGGATGACACTTTGCCGCCATCGCAACTTGATTTGTTTTGACGGCTATGGCATGGATGCACGTGAGGCAGGGCGCCGACCCATTTCGTCATTGGATGACCGAATGGACACGCTGCCACGACTGTCCTGCCCGCTTGCCAAGCAGAAAATCGGTTCCCCCTAAAGGTCTCCCCCAATTTTCAGCTTTGGCGTGCAGTCCAGTGGCGGCGTGATCGCGGACCATGGTCAACCAACAACGAAAGGAACAGAGCCATGACACAAACACAATCCAACAAATCTGCCGATACAATTCGCTACCTGGGCGTGAAAGGCGTTATCTGGAGAAACGACGGAAAGGACGGCAAGCCGGATCGCTACTCGGTTCAGTATGGTCGCACCTACCGCGACGAAGATGGCAACTACCACGACACGTCTTCACTTTCGGAGATTGACAATCTGAAGTTGGAGATCGTCCGGGTGAAAGTGGCCACCCGCATCGCCGAACTCAAAGCTGCCGATCGCCAGGCCGCCCGCGATGACGAGGATGACGAAGCGGAGGGGTGGGGCCAGTAGGCCCCACCCCAACGGCCCGAAGCAGATTTGTTTTGAAGCTTCGGGCTGTTCCATGCTAAGATCCAGAGACGAAGGAGAACGCCATGCACATTGAACTCTCAAACGAAGCAACAAAACGGATCGAAGCCGCCATCGGCACGGCCGATCCGGAGACGATCAATCGCATTTTCGAACGCGTCTCCAGGGACCGGGGGCTTCTAATTGCGCTCACCGGCGATGGTATTCCCGCGGAAGACATCGCGGCCGTCCGGCGGGGTATCGAGGAGGCGGATGCCGGAAAGGTGCAGCCGTTCGAAGAAGTCGACCTAGAAATCCGAAGCCACTTCGGATTTGGCCCGAAGTCTTGATGGACAGGTTTGACGTTGTCATCACCCCATCCGCCAGGACCGACCTGTTTGCCATCGTCGATTGGTGGACGACGCATCGCTCGCCCAAGCAAGCCGAGAAATGGTTCGACGAGATTTCCCAAGCGATCGATAGTCTGGCGGTGTTCCCGTACCGTTGCCCACTCGTCGAGGGAGCCGACTTCGGCCGCGAGGTGCGGACGCTGCTGTTCGGCGTCGGTGGCCGAAAGGTGACCCATTGCATCTACTTCGGCGTCGCCCCCAAGAACGTTCAGATCCTTCGTATCCGGCACACGTCACAAATACCCATTACGGACGCCGAGGGCCTCAGCTGATATCCGAGCGTGCCGGTCCATCGCAACTGATCGATTGAATCCGGCAGCGGCGCATCGTCGTCGCTACGATGGATCGTAATGAAGCTGCGGTGCACCGATCGCGGGGCATTGGGAAACAAGCGTCGCCGTTTTTCCCAAATCTGGGAAACTCTGATGCGGTCATGATTGGAGCCATTTGGCATCGAGCCGACGAGAATCAGTTTTCCCAAATTTGGGAAAACGCAAATCGCGAGATGCCGGCGGCTTTAAGATGGGGCGGCAACCGCTTTCCCAAGTTTGGGAAAAAGGCAACGCCCCTTAGTCCTTCGGCAGCAATTCAACGCGGATCCGTGTCACGGTCGGCATCTGTTCCGGCCGATCGACCGTGCGAGGGTCCGTTTCCTCGATCCACAGGATCAGGGCATTACCGAGATGAGCGGCCAATTCTTGGAGGTGACGACCTTCGATCGTTACCACGGTTCTCGGGCTGGAAAAAGTCTCCAGCTGGATCGATCCCGCATCGCGACAGCGGATGCGGCGAATATCGCCATAGGGAAAACTCTCCTGGGTTCCGTCATGCAGTCGCAGCTGAAACATCATCGGGGGCAGCTGCCCCTCACCGACAATTCGCCAGGGAAGCTGCGTGCGGTCAATCTCAATCGAGTCGCCATCGATGCTCCGAAACAGCGGGCCGCCATGGTTTTCACGAAATGCTCGGGATGCATCTGCCATTTGAGAATTCTCCTTTCTTGCGTCAGGCCAATCCTATGGACCGACCAAAATCATCGCCCATCGATCGCCCCGTATCAGCCTGTCGATGACGTCCGACCGGCTCGGACGCATCTCTTGTAGCCGCCTCGCGATTCCACCAATGCAATACGCGATCACGAAACGATCGCACCAGATGCTGACCGTGCCGCAGATAGCCTTGATCCTCGTGAGATTTGTTTTGTTCAGACCGTTCGGCTCCGGATCGCACCAACTCCGTCGCTGACAACTGCTCCCCGGACTTCTGGATCGCCCGCCGCATACGAGCCTTGTCATCGACAAACAGCGTCACGTCTTCGCTGCCTCGCGAGACCGTGACGTAGAATTGCTTTGCATTGACCGCCGGCAACGATTCGGAGCTCATCGCCGCCAATGCGACTTGACGATCCTTTCCTTGGCTCGCATGGCTCGTCACGACGTAGCCGAGATCCAGATGGCCATAGTCCTTGTCGATCACCGTGCCACGCTCCAACACGATGTTGCCTAATCGGTCAAATCCCTTCACCGCATCGAGCCGGCCGTTGCTAATGCGTTTCTTGCCGTCGATCGCCTTTCCACCGAGGCTAAACCGGACTTTGTCCCCGGCCGACAACTGCAATGCCTGTTCCGTGTAGACTTCGAAACGATCCGCAGCATCTAGTGGAAGCGACTTTTTCTGACCTCCGACGATCGAGATGACTTCGACTTCGTTTCCTACTGCCCCCGCGACGCGGTAGCGTTCGCTTTTTTTGAAACCACCTTTTGCGTTTTGGTGAAACTGGATGACCGCCCCTTCCTGGTCGGAGTAATTCGCCGCTTCACGCTTTTGTGCTTCGGACAGGTTGAGCGACTTGAGCTGCACGATCGGATGCTCTTCAGCGGACAGCGATCCCATTTCCCTGAGCGATGATCGGATTCGATCCGTCACGGATTTTGCTTCCGCGTGGGTCGGTGCCACCACAAGCGTGGAATTCCCGTTCTTTGCGTGAGAGAGATAGGTATCGGCCAGGATGGCTTCACGATCGCCGTCGCCGATCTCCCTAACTTTGCCCATCGCATCGAGCCGATCGAAACCTTCCAGCAAACCCGTCTTCCCCGATTCCTGGACTTCATGGCCCTTGCTGATCATTTCGACGGCATCCCTGTACAATCCTCGCTGTCGCTGAATAGCGTCGACGCGGGCAATGTTCAATCCCGCTTCCTGCTCAAGCAATCGCATCGCTTCCCCGCGACGCGGCGAAGCATGCTGGCGTGTGTCACCAGAAAGGACCACGCGTGCATTCTGCGACTTGGCGATGCCAAAGACCGCATTCATCGAGCGGACGTCGAGCAGCCCTGCCTCATCGATCCAGATCACCTGACCGTCAAGTTGTGGGTGCAAGCGATCGTTTCGTATCAAGTGCTCCACGGTTTCCGTCTGGCCAAATCCCTTCTCCCTCAGCACTTCGACCGCGCCGGTGCTCGGAGCAAACGTAAACAGCTCCTTGCCGGACTTTTTGATCGCCTCGGCAGCTTCCTGCATGAGTGACGATTTTCCGGTACCCGCCCCGCCGGTGACTGCCATGACCGTGTCTCGGCATTCTAGAACGAAGTTCACGGCGGCCTTCTGCTCGGCGTTGAGCCAATCACGGGAACACTCATAGTGATCCTCACCGATCGATTTTCGAGTACCACGACCTTCGCGTGCGAAGTCGATCATCCGTTTTTCGGCTGCCAGGACTTCGCGTGTCGTGATCAGATGCCTCTGCGTTCCATCAGCATTTATCGATCGCTCAATCACCTCGGTCGCGCTAAGGGCTTTCTCGATGCGTTCCGGTGTCATCGTCAGCCCATGCTCCAGGGCGGTCGCAACGACCTGGTGACGCTCCACCGTCGATTCACGATACAGGTGATGATCCAGGGCATATTTGACGGAGGCGGCGGCATCCTCGCGACCCGCATCTTCGGACCGCTCTCGACTTTCCAGCTTCTTAAACGCTTCACTCTCCTCGGGCGACAGGCGTGACCTCCATTCCTCACGCAGCGTTTCAACTGAAGTGCCTTTGTCCTTCTTCTCACGGGTCTTCTGACCGAGCTTCGCCTTTTCGGAAGCCGCCGAGACTCCGTTCTTGAGTGCGTACTCTTCGACCTGTTCGGTGCGTCGGCTGAATTTCTCGATCGTTTTGCGATCGACGCCATCGATCTCCCAACCGGCTTTGATCCTGCCGGACTGCAAGTAGCGGGTATGCTTCACGTCATAACCGAGTTCATTTTTCAGCTTGTTGGCCAGCCTAGCCTCGAACTTCGCCTGCAGACTCGGACGCTGTCGCACGATTTCTTCAAATTCGCCAGCGTAGTGCTTTCCGTTGTGTTCGGTCCAATTGATGACAAACGCATGAACGTGCAAATGGGGATCCGGCTTGCCATCGACCGGCCGCGACGTCTTGTGGAGAAAGTCGGCGTAGACCAGTTTTCCCGTTGCCGTTTTCTGTTTCGAGTTCGCGTTTTCTCCGTTTCTGACCCGTCGCTGCATGAGCGGTTCGACATCTCGGCTCATTGTTTCGTGGACGGCATCGCAAAGTGCCTGCGAAATCCTATCGTCATGGTTGATGGCCCAGGCGAGCGAGACGCTTTTCGGCACCGAAAAGGTCAAGTCCATCCCGGGCCGGCGGTCCTTCCGGTCCCGCTGCGTCAGTCTTTCGCCGGTAAGTGGATGATTGCCTTGAAGAAGATCATTGAACTGCTGTTTCGTAACATCGCTTCCATGCCCCAGGCCAAGCAGTTCGGCACCCTGACCTCGCCATTGACCGCTGACTTCCTGACCGAGGTAGTAGTCGCCCTGGGTCAGAACCTGTTCAAAGTATTGCTGCGTCCCTGAGACGCTTTTTCCCTGTGTCGCGATGAGCATACTGAACCATATAAACGACCCAGAGAAGAAGCAAACGGAGGGTCAGATTTTAGATAGGCTTGTCTCCTATGCACTGCATAGGCAAGTTCAGTGAGCCAGATTCGCGCCGGTCAATCAACGAGCCAAACGCGACATTCGAAATCCATCCACAACCGATGGTTCAACCGCAGCATCACGTAGACGGATTGGTAATCGCTATCGCCTGCTCAATTGGCGTATAAAGATCGACATCTGTTCGTTCGGTTTCAATCGAGACTACCATCGAGTACTTTGCGATTCGATTTGTTTGGCCGAGATGCTTTCTTTCGCGCCACCAGCCAGTGACAGGGTAGACAGCAATCACTCCGGAGGCTGCGAGATCAGCAGCGATTCCAGACCAGACATCACAATGAATTGATCCCTTGCAGCGAAGTTGCCGGCCCCACCGCCAGTCTCGATCGTCCGATTCGGAAGGATACTCTTCATCGTTGTCACTTGCTGCTGTGATCCGCCTGAGGAACTCAGCGTCGTTGTCGGTTGGTCTTTTGACGTCAAATCGAAGTCCATGCGACTGATATCGATGTTTGCGTTTCCATCCAACGCGTCCGGGGCTTGGTTCAACGAAATACGATAGGGTAATCCTCATCGCCACCTGAGTATCTCCAAGCGAAAGCAGAACATCTTTCGGCCAAGGAAGATGATGGAGATGCATATCCTTGGTCGCATCCGTCTTATCCTCCCTAATCTGGAATGGTTGCAGTTGAGACTCAATCACCATGGTGGCCGCATTGAGAGTGCTAGCCGATGCTTTGGCAAAATTCGGTGCCCCCCACCCGAAACAACGAAGTATTGCTTCACGGTTTCCTTCACATGTCATTCGGAGCATTTCGGGACTATGACGTGCCGAATGGACGGTGAGTGCCCGAATTGTCTCGGGTCTCAAATTTGGATACCTGGACCACAGACGTGCCATGAAACGGGCTGCCATTGCGGTAGCCCCGCTTGTATCACCTGTTGTGGTGAACAACGCACCGTCTGGGCTGATCCTGGTGGTAAGAAGTGACAAATCGTCCACGAAGTCGACATCGCCCGATTCTGGGTGCCTAGCCATATTGCCAGCTTCGAAGACAACATCCGGCTTCACCGGCCATGATTTGTCATCCCAACTGACGGAGGTTCGACTTGCAGGCGATAAGCCGCCTGGCCTAGCAAGCGGTTGCCAGCCTGCAATGTCATCGGTGATGATCGAGTGAAGATCGGTCATGCCGCCAATAGTCAGTGCGTTCCAGCTCTGTCCAGGATCTTCTATTCCGGACACTAGATTTCGATCGGGATATTGCGAACGACCCGCAAGCGGAAGATTGCCAGCTGAAGCTACAATCAAGCGTCTTGAGTCATCACCGTGGAAGCTACCATCGTCATCGTAGAAAACGCCAGCCGCTAGTTGGTCAATTGACGCGGACCACGATGATGGAAATCCTTCGTCTCGCGCCGACGCGGCGAGAGTTAAGCAATAGACCCTTTGAATTTGATCTGGATTTGCAATCTCAATTCGCGAGACGGCTTGGGCTGTCAATGCTCCCCAAAGTTCTTCTTCCGTTGAGTAGGAGTGTCGGAACATTTTGACCGATTCCAAATTGTGCTCCAGAGTGAGAATTCCAGAATGTTTGAGAATGCTCGTTAGACAACCGTACAAAGCAATGCCTGCCATCTCGGTGCCATGGCCGTGACGGTCTGCAGAATTCCATGATGGGTCGACTGAAATCGTGTTCGATTCAGCGAGTGCGTCGCGTAGCAATGGATGGGATCGATTCACACCAGTGTCGAGGTGGCATACCGTTGGTGCTGACGGGGTCGCGAACTCGATTTGTGATAGAGCGTCATCGACGATGTCGGCTTGATCGCTTGGGGGCAAAGCAAGCACCTCCCCAGCAAGCAGTTTTCCTAAGCGCAGCTCAGCCAAAACATCGAAGAGATTCTTGATGCTAGAAAGCTGACGAAAGGAAGCACGCACAAGTACGACACATCGCTCCGGAAATCGGATTTCAGCATCGGCTACGACGACTCCAGATTGACTTGCGCGTTGGCGAAAATCCGATACGACATCTTCTGGCCCAGTCTGCGAAAGCCAAATCTCCCACCAAAGCTCGCTTTCCAAATCCGTTGGGAGAACACCGGCGTCATTCCAGAAAGTTTCAAGCGTTGCAATCCGGATACGACTAATGCTTTCGATGAGGGCTTGGTTCTTAGGGCTTCCCGATTTGGTATTCTGCGTCGCGTATTTTTCTAGTCGGCCAATGAAGTGTGTAAGTTTGCCATCGGGAACAAACACAGCCGCTCTCATTCTTTTGTCATTGTCGACTTTCACCGCCCGAATTTCTATTCCACTTGGCCGGTAGTCCAGGCTTTCCAGTTTCAGCGGGAAATCTGGTTCACTCAGGAATTCAATTACGCGTCCTTTCGGCTTCTGGTCGTCGGGGAGCGCGAGCACCGCCTCCTCGGCTTTTACTACCTCTCCGATATCATCAGCCAGTTGTGTCGCATGTGGTCTGCGATCACGAGGTGGGGTAGGGAAAGTTCCAAACCGAGGCTTGTACGGGAATTTATAGTCTTCCCTTTGAGCCGTCCCCCGAGGGAACAGGTGCGGTAGGTCTGCCATTTTGATGCTGTCGATTGATCACGGTGAATGTCAGTCTTCGTGTGATCTGGCAGCTTGGCGTTCGCTCAAAAAATCAGCGAGCTGTGCCGACGAAACCTTTTCGCAGTCCTCAATCACACATTGCTTCGCGGCGTCGTCACATGCCCGAGCAATCTCGGCATGACTCAGCCCCTTTGCCGCTGATTGTACCTTTTTCCACCCTACACGAGAGGGGAGAAACGCATGAAGGCGATTGCGAATGAGCATCTCAGCTTCCTGTGCTGAGGGAAGCGTGTAGCGGACGACATCGTCAAAGCGTCGAAACAGAGCATTGTCCAGCATTCCAACAAAATTGGTGGCAGCCAAGATCAGGCTATCTGAGTTGTCTTGCTCCAAAAACTGCAAAAACGAATTGAGAACCCGCCGAACTTCCCCGACATCATTCCCAACGCCACGGTCGGCCCCGATGGCATCAAACTCATCGAAAAAATAGACGCCACGCGTAACGTTCATCGACTCAAAAAGCGTGTGTAGTTTGGCAGACGTTTCCCCCATGAACTTTGAAATCAGGCCGTGCAACTGCACGGAGAAAAGCGGCAAATGCAGCTCACCCGCCAATGCCGAAGCGGTCATGGTTTTCCCACAGCCTGGTGGACCAACCAGCAGCAGTTTTCGACGGGCGGATAATCCGTGGCTTCGAAGTTTATCCTGGTGTCGATACTCGTGGATCACTCGGGTCAGTGGCGATTGTGCCTCTTGCGACAACACCATTTCAGAGAAACGAGTTTTGGGATAGCTGGTCGCAACAAGTCCCGCCAACTCGCCGGTCGTGCGAGCGATCGGGACTGTGCCCCGATGAGCATCCTGATTTCGCCGACGTTTGGTTTCATCAACGAGGTCTCGTAGTTCCTGAGCGAGCTTCCCGTTTCCTTTTTTTGCCGAGTGCGCAGCAATTTGCAGGGCCACCGTGATGAAATGCTCATCATCACCGGCAGTGAAACTTCGTACCAACGATTTGATTTGCTGTGCAGTAGCCACGACAACACGGAAACACGACGAAAAGAACCAACCCCCTACAGTTTATCCTGACTGACCAACCGGCTGGTGAGGCAGTCACCCAGTTGAAACGGACTGCCATCATCGGGGATCGACATTCTGACGCTGAAGGGCCATCTCTGTCCCAAAGATCCGGATTCTACGGACACAAAAGGTCAATTCGCCGCAGAAAAGCTGATCGTGGCTTCCTGGCAGGGAAAACGATCGACGTCAGTACACGGGATTGCGGAACGCGAGATAAAGAAACACGAACTAAATCTTGAGCAAAGAGCCTTTCGAGCGTCGTGGAGTCGAACCGGCCAAAAGGATCGAAGGCTCGATCGGCAGCAGCTTACCTAATCAAGAGGACCAGAGTATGGACCGAAGGTTCGATCACAATTTGGCGATCGAAGACACATCGCGCATCGCCCGAACGCCTGTTGTCGCCCGTGTTCTCCAGAATTCACAAAGATTCGGCCTCCTCCCTCTCAGTACGATCAAACATCCCGACGGTCTCACTTCGATCACAAGTGCAACATCAAGAAGGTCGGTGACACCTTTGCCATGGACTGTGCTTGGAAATGATATTTTGGCCTCGATCTTCAACAGTATTTGACTCTTCCTCGCGCATGGCGGCGATCACTCAGTGTGGAACTCAGCGGCCGTTCCTCTGCCGTCGGGTGACAAAAACAACTCCGCTGAGTATGAACAGGACGCCAACAGTACTGGGTTCAGGAATGGCGGTTACGGTTCATCGCAGCGTGCTGCTGGTTCCGCTGCTGAAAATCGATGAAGTGAAGAATCGACCGCTGTCCAAGGTGGGAAACAGGAAATTGGTCCCATTGTCTTGGATGGAATCGGCAATGATGATGTCGAAAACCGACCCGGCTGACGGGTCGTATCCGTCGAGTAAGACGACATCTAAAGTTCCATCGAGCACGACGTCTCCGTTGACCAGTATCCGGTCATACTCCAGTCCCGGTTCGAGACCGGCGAGTTCGAACTCCAGCATGGACGAGGGCGCGAAGAAAAGGTCGGTATCCCATTCGACCAACGCCGGGCTGTTCCCGGGACTGAATCCACCCTCGAAAAAGATGTCACCGCCACCGGTCGCGCCGCCACTTCCGCTGAAGTCTCCGGCGAAGACGGCGACACTAGACGTGCTATCCGTCGCGCTGACTCGCAGTGTCCCGTTTTGGATGATGTCGTCGTAGAACGTTGCTTGAGCGCCGCCCGTGACGATCATTCGTCCCGTGTTATCGATGTCACCAAGGAAGTCGGAAGTTCCGAAGCTGGTCAGCAGATCGCCTTCATTGGTCAATCCCCCGTCGAATCGCATCACTGCGTTGCGTGAAATGATCTGCCCGTTGCTGGAGACCTGAGAACCGAACGTCAGTTCGGAATGGGACGAAGTTGTGCCAATGGATTCGATTCGTCCCAGGTTGGTTACGATTCCGCCAGTGAACGAGAGGTTCTCTCCTGATGATGACGCAATCTCCCCGGATGACGAAACCTTTAAACCCGGCCCAGCAGTTATGGTCGCAATGGTGCCGTCTCCGGCGAGACGTCGATTGACCCGAATGTTGCGTGCATTCACGTTACCTCCATTACTCACGCGAATCTCGCCGTCTCCATTGATTCCCAAGACGTTGTCTTCTCCAACGGTGACTCCGCCGTCGACGCTCAACCGACTGACCTTTCCATCGACGGAAACGAACCCGGACGATGTGGATTCGTAACCGATCACCATGTCACTGGATTGGAATAATGCACCGTTCCCGGTCGATGAAGACGGAGCATCCAAATAGGGACGTCTTTCTCCGACGAGGTCTGAATGACCGACCCGACTACCGGCAGACTTGAATCCGCCTCGGAACATGAAACCTCAGCAAGGCGAAATCGCTCTCACGACGTCAACGCCATAAAGAGAAAGAAGAGGAGCGCAGCGATGGCGAACATGATCATTAGTCCTCCACAGCCAATAGAATTGTTGGGACCACTTACATCGCCAAAGAAATCAGAGTCGTCTAGCAAGGTACTGACACATTGTTGGGTGGAGCGAATGGCCGATGGCAGTTGGGACCGTTTTTATCGTAACCGAAACAGCTGACGCGATCGCTGCTGACGAGGAGATGCTCTTTGGCGAGCTGTCTTTTCTCGCTGCTTCGATCCCTCAGCCACTTCCTATCAGACCGATCCGAATGATCTTCCCACGCCGAAGTTGGATAAGCTGAGATCTCGTGGAAGACGGGCAAATTGCCTTCGGTCCCGAACACCGACGACGCTCCGGTGGCCGACTCCGGGTTGCTCTTCGTTAGATCATCCGGTCGATGAAACCGGAGCAGGCTGGGGATGATCGCTACGGCGCGTCGGTGTCCGGATCCTCGCGACACCGATGCTAGTTCAGCCGTGAGCTTCGAGCGTTCGGTCGATGCAACCTCGGCGCTGAAATCCGCACTTGCGTTAACGCATCAAGGACCGGCACCACGCCATAGGCTTGTCAAAGGTCTGTCCAGTTGCTGAGCCCACTTTGCCCGGAACGATCCAAGTTCAGCGACCTGACCCACGGGTCGCACGGATTGCATCAGCGACGCTTATGCCGGGTTCGCTGCAGGCCATGATTAGGCGACATTGGAACAGGAGTCATGGAGTGTCGTGGGAAGTTCTGAGAGCAACACTCACCGTCAAGAGAATGTGTTCACATCGAGAACGACTTTGCCTCGCACGCCGCCCTGCTCAACTCGCGCGTGTGCTTTGGCCACTTGGCCAATCGGGATTATCGAATCAACGAGTGGTCTAATCTGTCCTCTTTCGATTAACGCTCGGAGAGCATCTAACTTTGCCCGGTTCTGTTGCGTGAATACAAAGTGAATTGTTGTGTTCTTCCCCCAGTGTTCGAGCAGAGATTGCGGCTTCGGGATGTCCACTATCGTTGCCAACCGACCAGACTCGCTCATTGCTAGAGGGCTTCGCTCAATTGTGTCGCCCCCAATGGTGTCGAAAATAAAATCAACTCCTTTGCGGCTCGTTTCTCGTCGAACCACTTCAACGTAATCTTCCGACTGGTAATCAATAACGTAGTCCGCTCCCAAGCTCCTGACGAAATCGGCGTTCTGCCCGCTGCAAGTGGCAAACACGTTGGCTCCGATCGCTTTCGCAAGCTGGATGGCGATTGAGCCGACACCGCCGGCTCCAGCATGGATAAGTATGGATTCGCCAACTTGCAGTCTGCCGCGTGTCACTAACGCCTCCCAAGCCGTGCCTCCGGTCAGGCTGAGACTTGCCGCTTCCGAATGCGAGATATTTCGAGGTTTGCGCGCAATGATCGATTCGTCTGCGACATGATATTCGGCATAGCTCCCATCACCGCCAAAAATCTGTGGCGTGTAATAGACCTCATCTCCGACCTTGAAATCTGTGACGGCTCCGCCAACATCCTCGACAACCCCTGATACGTCAGAGCCGAGGATCGCTGGCAATCGAACAGATGCCGCGTAATCACCTCGGCGAGTTTGATAGTCGAGAGGATTAACGGAGGTTGCGAAGACTCTGATTAAGACCTGTTTCGGTTCAGGAACCGGTTTGGGAACGTCTCTTTGCTCGAAGACTTCCGTGCCTCCAAAGGTCTTTATTACCATTGCTCTCATGAATTGCCTTCTTGTGTAGGTTTGTCGTGCAATGAAGACACACGGCTTCTGTTGGCCAACCTCGTGTCGCTCGTTTGGTCATGCAGGAACTCGATCGCTCATTTCCACCTCGATCTGCAAGTCGGAATTGAATAGAGCTTGGACACCCAAATACTTAGATTACCGATTACTCTGACCGTTAGATTCCACAGCCACAACCGGCTTCCCAGACGCGGCCATCAGCAGCCATTACGTGCGAGTGACCTTGAGTAGCTGGCGGCTTCGGCTCCGTGTTGTCGTAGCCACCGACGGTGGCAACGGGAGACCACCTGGGGCTGACTGGCGGCAGTTCAGGGGCGAGATTTGAATACTCGTCTTTTCCGTGCACCACGCGTCCGCCAACGATGGTTAGGACGCTTTCGATTCCGCGAATAGCGTCGGCTTCAACGGCAAAGTAGTCATCACTCAGTACGGCCAAATCCGCGAAACAGCCGACATTGAGCGTTCCTTTTCTGTCGTCTTCATGGCTGAACCAGGCGCTGCCGTACGTATAAAGCCGAAGTGCTTCTTCGCGCGAGAGCCTGTCTGCTTCATCGTGCAACACAGTTCCCCCGACCGTCTTTGACGTAACCATCCACCACAAACAAGTCCATGGGTGATAACTGGCCACGCGAGTACCATCGGTACCGGCTCCTACCGGCAAGCCCATCTTCAACATCTTCCGCAGTGGAGGGCGACGCTTGGCGGCGTCTACTCCGTATCGACGAATGTAGTATTCGCCCTGATAGGCCATGCGGTGTTGCGTGGCAATGCCACCCCCCATCGCCCGAATACGTTCCAGGTTCCTCTCCGAAACGGTTTCAGCGTGGTCAATGAACCAGCCGAGCTGGTCGATCGGGTTTTCGCGATGGACTCGTTCGAAGATATCGAGGAAACGACCAATCGACTCATCATAGGTCGCATGGATGCGCCATGGCCAACGGGCCTCAGCGAGCTTGCTAATGACTGCCTCAAGTTCTTGCTCCATCACGGGCCGCAAATCCGGACGGGGCTGCAGGAAGTTCTCGAAGTCGGCAGCACTCCAGACCAAGTTTTCGCCGGCGCCATTGACGCGGAGCAAATCATTTCCGTCTCCGGGGTGGGTCATGCCCAGCCAGCGCGTGTAATCGGCCAACTCTTCACCAGGCTTCTGCGCGAACAAGCTGTATGCCATTCGGACTGTAAGATGCCCGTCTTCATCGAGCTTCTTCACGACCGAGTAGTCTTCGGGATAATTTTGCCCGCCGCCCCCGGCATCCGAAACGCTTGTCACGCCAAAGCGATTCAACTCTCGCATGTAGTGCCGCGTGGAGTTGAGCTGATCTTCGGTCGAGAGTTTTGGGGCATTTGCGATTGTCGAGTAGAGAATCAGAGCGCTCGGTTCGGCGATCAACATACCCGTGGGATTGCCTTTGGAATCGCGGGCAATCAGTCCACCGGGAGGGTTTGGCGTATTGCGATCAAAACCGAGCACATGAAGCGCCGTTCGATTCAGCAGCGCAGAGTCGTATAAGTGCAATAGGAATACAGGAGTATTTGGGGCGGCCTTGTTAATCTCATCAAGCGATGGCATCCGACCCTCTTTAAACTGAAACTCGTTCCAGCCTCCTATGACACGCACCCACTGCGGCGGCGGCGTCCTGTCGGCCTGCTGCTTCAGCTGTTCCAGTGCAAGTGAGAGACTCGGCACGCCGTCCCAACGAAGTTCCAGGTTAAAAAAGAGCCCTGCTCGAATCACGTGTAGGTGAGAATCGTTCAGACCGGGAATGACTCGACGATGTTTGAGATCGATCGTCCGTGTCGACTTGCCGGCGAGAGCGAGAATCTGTTCGTTTGTGCCAATCGCCGACACATTTCCGTTTTCAATCGCAATCGCTTCCACCTCGGGGTTTTCGGCGACCTGAGTTGTGATTTTCCCGTGATGTAAAATGAGTTCTGTAGCCATGGTTCTATCCTCTTTGGGCTTTTCTATTTCTTGTTCGACGCTTGAAGCCATCCGGCGAAGAGCGTGGTAAGCAGGGGCATTACAGCCCAGGCGAGTGTGACGACGACAAAAACGTTGACGAAGGCCACGACAAACAGCTGGGGAGCGCCATCAAGGTACTGCGGCAGCGTTGACGACCAGAGCAATACCGATGGATAGACGCCTAGCCAGGTGACGACCGCCATCTTCCAGCGGGGAGGTTCGTGTTTCGAGTCGCGGAAGAAGGCTTCTAATCCATGCAGTCGGCGAACGACGGAATCCCCGGTCACGAGATGCGAGGACTGCCGCTGCCACTGATGAAAGACCTCCGAATCATAGAATCGGCGACTTGCTTCCTCGCTTTCGAACGACCGCAGGATGCCGTATTCGCACCCATTGGTCCCCGCAACCGGCGCGATCAGATGCACGCCTGTGGTTCCTGGTTCGCGCAGCGGCTCACGAGCAAACTCGCGTAAAGCCTGTTCGAATTTCGCTTCACGCCCCGGTTGAACTTTTCGGGTGACAGCAACGTGGACCACGCTCATTCTTTTCTCCGAGAACTGACTGAACGCAGCAGTTACGTTAGAACCCTGCGGGCCGGAGGAGCTTTGTGGACCATCGTGTAGGCGTACTCGATTCCGACGCCGTACCCACCGCCATGCTCGCGGAAGATGTCCATCAGCGCGCTGTAATGTGTTTTGTCGACCCAGTCGCGCTGGAACTCAAGTACGGTCGCGACCGTAGTCATCCGCACTGCTCCCGCCTGGACCATTCGCGATAATGCAGCCTCATGTGAGGCCGTGGACGTACCGGCACAAGCATCGTCCACGACATAGATGTTGTACCCTTCTGCCAGCATATTGAGGGTTGGCCAAGTGATGCAGACCTCCGTCCAGAGCCCGGAAAGGATGATATTCTTCTTTCCGGTGGCCTTGACCGCATCGCGAAACGCTTGCGTGTCCCAAGAGTTCATGCCGGTTCGCTCAATCGGCGCATGGTCCGGAAAGACGTCCAATAGTTGCGGCCAAGTTGGACCGCTAAACGACTCCGTTTCGACGGTGGTAATGATCGTCGGAACACCAAACTCCTTTGCTCCCTTAGCCAGCATCAGAACGTTGTTGACTAACAACTGACGGTCGATACCGCTGGCGACACCAAATGACATTTGAGGCTGCAAATCGATGAATGCGAGCGCGCAGTTGTCTTTCGTAAGCAGGCCACCGTCGGTGTGAGAAAGGATATTTGCCATAATTTTGTACTCTGTGTTCGGTGTTGAAGTTGATTCGATGAGCTGAGTGACGGCCAATTTGACCCACGAGTGGTCCA
Source organism: Roseiconus nitratireducens (assembly GCF_008629675.1). Taxonomy (GTDB): domain Bacteria; phylum Planctomycetota; class Planctomycetia; order Pirellulales; family Pirellulaceae; genus Stieleria; species Stieleria nitratireducens. Next base: position 19,386 of record NZ_VWOX01000015.1, read on the forward strand.
ATTGCCCGTTGATCACGGAGTTTTGTGCTGTCGCGAAACCCCGCCTACCTGTACTGAGCGTGGGGTATGGACAGGGCTCGATTAATGACTTCAGTTCCGGACATTGCGGGGCATATAATTGAGGGATGGGCATCGAACACACTACGATCGAGGTTGAGAGGTATCTTCAGGAACTTGGTGGAGATTCTCCATCCGAACCCGTTGTGCGGGCCCTGCTCGAGCGGTCGGCAGCTCGACTGCACGTGTTGTGCTCATCGATGCTGGTTCGTCAGTATCCTCGCCTCATGCGTCCCCCCATGAATCTTCAGTCCGAGGAGATTCTCGGCGCGATCGTGGAGAGGTTGCTGAAGGCGATGCGGAGTGTGCATCCGGAAACCCCTAGGCAGTTCTTCGCCCTGGCGAATCGCCACATACGCTGGGAACTCAATGACCTGGCCCGACGCTTAGATCAACAGAATCACGAGCCGCAGCTATGCGAGGATGTCATTCCGTCCGCCGAAACCTCCGGATCTGTGCTTGGCCCCGACGCGATCCGGATACTCGAAGCGATCGAGAATCTCCCGGAAGAGGAACGCGAGGTATTTGAGTTGATTCGTATCCAGGGCATCACGCAGCGAGAGGCGTCCGAGCTTCTTGATGTGTCGCAGAAGACTGTGCAGCGACGGCTGAACCGTGGTCTGCTGATCCTGAGCGAGCAGCTCAGCGATCTTTGTCCTCCCGACGATGAGCAGAAGCCTCAATGAATGAGAAGGCGCAGCATCCGAACGAAATCCCCGACATTTCATCCTCTGACGACGAGGCGCGGATCCTCGCCTTACTTGAAGAAATGCTCGAGACCGGCAAGTCGCCCGAACAAGTCAGCGGAGGAGATCAGAATCTCGAACGAGTGCTCCGAAAGCGACTCCGCCGAGCCCGAGACGTCGAAGCGCAGATGGAAGCGATGTTTCCCACCCCGGACGCGGGCGCAGACTCGACACGTCGCGCGCTGCTCGAACGTCGGCGAACGGACGAGCGGCTTCCCCAAATTCCTGGGTATGAGGTCCAAAGTGTCATCGGAACGGGCGGCATGGGCGTCGTCTATCGAGCGAGGCACATCAAGCTCGATCGTTGGGTTGCGATCAAGATGGTGCTGCTCGGAGCGTACGCGTCACGTGAGGAACTGGAAAGTTTGCTACGCGAGGCTCAGGATGTTGCGACCCTTCGTCATCCGAACATCGTGCAGGTGTATGATGTCGCCGAGCACGAAGGTTTCCCTTACTACGCGATGGAATTTCTCGAAGGCGGCGATCTCGCGCAGAAACTTGAGGGGAAACCACGCGCAGCACGTGAGGCGGCGGAACTGATCCGAGTTTTGGCATTCGCGGTTCATGCCGCACATCTTGGTGGGATTGTTCATCGCGACCTGAAGCCGGGGAATGTCCTGCTCAGCTCTGACGCAACTCCGAAGATCGGAGACTTCAGCCTTGCGAGTAGGCTCGAGAGCGACACCACGATCAGGACGAATGCGCGACAGTGTGGCACCCCGAGCTACATGGCGCCCGAACAGGCAGCGGGTAAGGTCAATGCAATCCAACCAGCGGTCGACATCTATTCACTGGGTGCCGTCCTATATGAATTACTCACGGGACGTCCTCCATTCACGGCTGAGTCATCAGCCGAAACTCGACGGCAGGTCATCGATGAGGAGCCCGTTCCGCCCTCACGGCTGAACTCCCGCGTGCCGCATGATCTGCAAACCATCTGTCTCAAATGCCTTCAAAAGGACCCGACGCGACGCTACGGAAGTGCGGCTGATCTCGGGGACGACCTCGAACGATTCATTCACGGCGAACCGATTCACGCGCGACCTGTCGGTGTTGGAGAACGAACATTCAAGTGGTGCCGGCGCCATCCCGCTTTGACCTTGGCCATCGTTGTTTCCGTGGTGGCGAGTATAGGAGCCGTTAGCGGTGTCATGCGGCTGAATCGGGTGGAACACTCGCGGCATCTCGAAGAGGTTGTTCGGCGTGAACGTGCGCGTACATCAATCGAAACCGCGTTACCGTTGCTTTCAGAGTTCGTGCAACGCAAACAATGGTCGGATGCAGATGGCGTGCTACGCACCGCTCAAGTGCGGTTGGACGATGCTCGGTCGTCCGAACTCAAGGTTCGACTGGCGAGAGCGAGAGAGCAACTTGAAGTTGCCGAGGAACTCGATCGCATCCGTCAGAGCTTCCCCGAGCCCGACGAGGCGGGCTACACCTATGAACCCGCCAGCGACGCTTATGCAAGAGTCTTCCAACGCATTGGAATTGGAAATGATACTGGGGTAGAGACAGCTGCAAAACGCGTCAGAGAGTCGCCGCTTCGCGAAGAGCTCCTGATGGCTTTGGACTATGCTGCCTTCACCGATAAACATAATGTTGATGCCTCGAAACTTAGGAGGCATTTGGCCGTGGCTCGCACGGCAGCGCCGAGCTCCTGGCAGGATCGCTTTCGGGATCCCGCCACCTGGGGAGATGTCGCCGGGCTTAAGCGACTTGCGAGTGATGCTTCAAACGCCGAACCGCCTCCGCCGAGCCACCAGATGGTCATGGTTGGATCTCTGATCAGTTCGCTGGATCACAACCAAACAGCGATCGAGATTTTGCGTGAGGCCCATCTGCGTGAGCCCGCAGACTTCTGGGTGAATCTTGAGCTTGGTCTTGTTCTCGCACGTCAGAATCGAAGCGCCGAAGCGATCCAGTATATTCGGGCGGCTGTTGCCCTTAAGCCAACGCATTATGTCGTCTGGACCGCGATGGGACGCGCGCAGCTCGCAAACGGGAACGCGGAGGCTGCGATTGTGTCACTACGCAAGGCGATATCGCTCCGACCCGAGTATCCGACAAGTTGGCAAATTCTCATTGTCACACTCGCTGCATCGGAGCGCTGGGACGAGGCCCTTGCCACAGAGCGTGATGCCGTGACAGCAATCCCCACAATCACGATGCCCAAGGGAACGGTTGCCGTGCTTCACCTGTGCCGCGCCAGGTCTTCGGCTTCCAAGCGTGAGTGGCGAATTGCAGCGGAGTCCTATGCCAAGGCCATCGATGGAGACTACTCGGACAATGGCCACGTGTGGTTTGAGTACGCTGCGGTTCGTATTCTGGCAGGTGACGCCCCGGGCTATCGTGAGGTCTGCACGTCGATACTTGAGCGGTTCGAGAAAGACAACTTGCGCAGATTCCTGGTCGCGCGGGCAAGCACGCTCGTCAGAGGGTCAGATCAGGAACTGGCACGCGCTGCCGAATTGGCAATGCCGGAATTGGATCTGCACGCCCATACCTACTGGTCGTTGACACAGCGGGGCGCATTGCTCTGTCGACAGAAAAAGCACCGGGAGGCAATTACTGTTCTTGAGCAGAGCCTCCGCTCCAACTCGCGTCCAAAAGACTGCATCATCACCTGGGGTTGGCTGTCTCGGGCGCACCTGAGCCTTGGAGAAGAAGATGCCTCGCGTGAGTGGCTCGGAAAAGTCACTAAATGGCTGGATCAGAGCAAAACTAAGCCAGAGGAGATTCATTTGCACAATTGGCTCGAAGCGCTGACTCTGCGCCGTGAACTCGACGCCACACTCGCTCGATATCATGAGTAGGTAGGTTCGCCAGGTACACGTCCCGCGAACGCAAGCAACTCCGTTCAACCTTGGACGAATTCCAGAATATCCTGGTTGAAACGGTCCTGATCGGTTTGGGTGAGGCCGTGCCCGCTGCCGGGATAGACTTTCAGAGTTGAATTTCGAAGCAGTTCGTCGGCTCGGTGTGCGGATGCCCCGATGGGGACGATCTGGTCGTCGTCACCGTGCACGATCAATACCGGAATATCGATCTGTTTCAGATCCTGTGTGAAGTCGGTTTCGGAGAACTGGGCAATACAGTCGTACTGCCCTTTGATACCTCCCTGCATTCCCTGGAGCCAGAAGGCCTCGCACACTCCTTCGGATGGAGAACTTCCTTCACGGTTGTAACCGTAGAATGGGGCTGTGATCTCCCGGAAGAACTGGGAGCGATTCTTCCGAGTGCCCTGACGAATCTCGTCGAAGACGCTCAGCGGCAAGCCGCCCGGGTTGTCCCTCGTTTTCAACATCAGCGGCGGCACAGCGCCAACGAGCACCGCCTTGGCCACGCGTGACGTGCCATGCCGTCCGAGATAGCGCGTGATCTCTCCGCCGCCGGTCGAGTGCCCGATCAGAATTAAGTCTTGAAGATCCAGCGAATCAATGAGCCCGGCGAGATCATCGGCGTACGTATTCATGTCATTGCCGTGCCATGTCTGGCTAGAGCGCCCGTGGCTTCTTCGGTCGTGGGCTATCACTCGAAAGTCGTGTTCACCGAAGAAAAGCATCTGAGGGTCCCATGCGTCTCCATTCAAGGGCCATCCGTGAGAAAACAGGATGGGCTGACCGACGCCCCAATCCTTGAAAAAAATACGAGTTCCATCGTTGGTGGTGAAGTCAGGCATTGTATTTTCATTTCTCCTGTAGGTGAATTGTTGGCCGCACCCAATGTCCCGGACCAGACTTGCAACTAAGAATATGCCGGTCTCGGGACATAGGTGCTTATTATCGTCCCGTCCCAGAGTTTGTTGTTGGCCCCGCGCCCCATCTTCTGAGCGGGAGTTGTGGACAAGGCAGTCGGCGTGCAGTTGCTTAGCGATACTTCATTGCGTTTCACTTAGGCCGATATCGCTATTAAGGCGGCTACTACAATCGGACATCCGTGCAAATGTCGCCTCCCTCAGTGTGGCAATCGTATGATGTTATTCACCCTTGGGCTACGCAGGAATGGTTCCTGTCAGCACGCCGATGAACTAGACAGCGAGGGGGAAACGGGCAGCAAATTTTTTTGTCGTGTATCGCGTTAGAGCATGAGCAGAAGATCTCGCAAGTCGTTAAATCGCCGTTCAATCGTGACGCCTTCAAACGCCAACGGTCGTGTCCAAAACGCCCATGGTGCTCCCGAGAATGTAGCGGCGTGCTGCAGCTCATTCTTTCGGCCAACGGCAATTGCCACGCCACTGGCCAAATCTCTTTCGACGCCGCTAAGTCCACTCGGTTGGACCCACCGCCGGCTCGGAGCTGTCGCCGTTCGACGCGTCAGTCGCGGAGACCGACGCGAGTTTTGGTATGCCGCAAGCGCGCTCCGGTGGCCGACGCCGGAGCGTCAAGTGACGCCGCCGATTGCTCCGGAGGCTCGATTCGCTTGTTTCCGCAGGAACTCAACGTTCTGTGCAAGGTGGGCGTAGTTGTTGATCATTCTGGTGTCTCTGTGGCCCATCAGATGGGAGAGCGAAACTGCATCCACCGATCGAATTAGAGCGTTCGTCGCGTAGCTATGACGAGCGCCGTATGCAATGACTCTGAACCCAACTTTCTGGCTGATCCGATTGAGCCGACACTTGATAGCGTCCTTTGTCCACGGACGCCCCTTTGAGTTTCGAAACAGCGGGCCCGATTTGCCGTTTTCCAGTAGCGGTAACAAGATACGGCGCACAGTATCCGTGATGAAAATGACCCTGGAGTCAGTTTCACCTTTTGATTCGTCTGGCGGGAAGATGATTAGGTGGTCATGGACGTGCCGACGTTCAAGGGCCCTTGCTTCAAGTGGCCGGCAACCAGTAAGCCAAAGAAAGTCCAGGAGCGGAACCAATGGGCCGGTCGCGTGTTTTCGGATTTCCTGCCACTGCCCCGGTGTGTAAACAATTTCGCGCCGTCGTCTTCTCGGCTTCTTGATGTTGGCAATCGGGTTGTAGTCGAAATACTCTTTCTCGATCGCCCAGTTGAACATTCGGTTGACGATGGAGATTGCGTCGTTTTGCGTCGTCGTCGCAGCGTATTTCTCTGACCAGTCGGTGACATGTCGTCGCTTCAACCTGGAAACTTTGACCGTTCGGCCAACGGCGTTGATGAAACTCTCCAGGTATCGCTTGTGGTTCTCGTACGTCCCTGGCTTCCTGTGGACTTCGACCCAAGATAAGTAGCACTGGGAGAGCTCGTAAACCGTCGTGACGGCAGCAGCAACTTGATTGCGGTTAAGCATCAGGCGATGGAATTCATCCATCGCCTGCTCGCGGTTTTCACCGAGAGTGATGCGTTTTCCGTCGATCGTGCAGACCCATCGTTTTTGGGCCTTTCGGAAATACGGCTTTGGCTGACGTGCCATCGAACAGTTCCTGTTTAGGGTACACAAAAGGGTACGAACAGGAAATCATTCGAATAGAAAAGAGAAAAACCAAGTGGGCGATACAGAATTCGAATCTGTGACCTCTACGATGTCAACGTAGCGCTCTAACCAACTGAGCTAATCGCCCTTGGGTGGGTCGGTGGGCGTGAGTGCCGCTCGAACGACCGCTGGGTATGCATTGCAATCGGCTGGCGGAGCCTGCGACTTCATGGCCCCGACTTCAATCTGATTGGCTTGCCCCCAGCACCGCGTAGTCTGTAGTGGTCAGGGCGAATCGTCAAGCGGGTTTGAGTTTGCCGGCAAAGCTTTTCTGGGCGTGCCCGAGATCTCGTGCGGTGCCCCCCCGAAGCCAGAGCATGACGTCCCCGCCGACGGATCTCTCTTGCCCGGCTGACGGCGGATGCCTAAAAATATTCCCGGGCCGCGTTTGAATCTGCTCAGCGCCACGGGAACCTCGTCCAGTTCACAGGCGGCCGGCACGCTTTTCTTTTCCCCTCTCGACCGCATCCTCCCCATGAGCCGTTTCATTGCCGGAATGTTTTGCGGAGCGCTGCTGTTGTTTCTGGCGATGCACTACCACGTCGTCCGGGGAAACAACGGGGTCGTCCTGGTGCCGAAGATCTCGAACAACCTGGGCGACGTCTACACCGACATTCGCGCGTTCGAACTGGACGACTGGAAGCGGCACAAAACGCTGGCCGCCGCGATCATGCGGAGCAGCCAGTCGGATTTGATCCAGGGTTCGGCGCAACGCAGTTTTGGTCAGTCCGTCCGGGAAGCTGTCGACGGATTTCTGGGCGAAGGTTCCTAAACAAGGTTCCTAAGCAGCGTGTCACCCGGCTTTGCCTTCGATGCCACCGGCATGATCGGCGTCACCCGGCCAGTTCTCCTGAGCGGTTTTTCTTCTCGCGATTTCAAGCAACCCGCTCCGGATGGTCGATCCCCATCTGTGCGATCACATCACTTCCGGGTCCGTGACGTCAGCCGGACCGACCGATGTGATCCAGGTGTCTCTCGCGCCGATAACGGATTCGGCGTTGCCTTCCTCCCAGGGCGTTTCCGAGGGGTTGAGTCCCATGTCGTTCTACCGAAACCGATATTTCCTGAGCGGGATCCTGCTGATCTTGCTTGGGTTCCAGTTCCGCCGCGTCGAATCGTTCGTGCTCAACGAGCCGACGACGCGACTGATGGCGAAAGTAACCAAAACGCCGATCGTCGATAACTCGACGGCGGTCGGATCGTTCTTCGAGCCGGTGACTCCGAAGCCGCGCAAGAAAGTGACGCCACCCCGATGGCTCGGTCTTTCCATGATTGCCGTCGGATGTGTGATCTCTTTTCACGCGTTCTCGATTCCCAAGCACCGTGGCGATTGAACGAGTTGAACCTGCGTTATGCTTTTGATTCCCTTGCTGCTGTTCTGGGCAAAGAGTCCCACGAACTTCTCGCCGCTGATGCGCCGCTCGGCCGTTTCGGCGTTGTGGACGATCGCGCTTGCCGGACCGGTGTGCGCGAGCGTCGCGACGCCCAACGCCTTCGTCAGCGAAACCATCGAACGTCAGAATGTTGCGGCCGGGTTGCCACGATGTTATGCTTTGATTGAGAAAACGTTCGAAGAGGCGGAGTTTTCACCACTCAAATCTTGATGTCCGCGCGGCGCGACGGGTGAACTGCCCCCTCTCCACCCCTGCCGGCCCGGATGGCGAGTGTATCCGCCCTTACGTGCGAGGCTTCGGCAATTCCATGACGAAGGCTGAACAGATCGATATTCGACACGACGGTCGCAAACTGATCATTCTTCCCACCTCTGGGACCATCAATCGAAGCAAGGAAGCGCGAAAATTGACTGCGCGAATCGACAAGGCGATCGAGGGGCGACACTCTAGCCCTCTGACGGATCTGGTGGTCGATTTGACCAATGTCTCCTGGATCAGTAGCGCCGGGCTGAACGCGCTGATTCGGATCCGACGCTGTTCGACCGCGTCGGGGGTCTCGATGCATCTGAGTTCCATCAACGAGACCGTTCGCGACGTGTTCCGAATCACGCGTCTGGAACGCATCTTTCTGTTGGACGAAGGCAGTGCTGACGTCGTCGAGTCGCGTTCGCGCTGAGCCGGGCCTTGCCTGGATGGCGATGGTTCGAACGTCGCAGATCTCTCGGAGCACCAAGCCGCCGTCAGGCACAGCCTGACCTACGTGATGGGGCCACAAACCGGGCGGTTGAAGCACTGGTTCGCCCGGCACCTTTTTCCGATAGACTACTGGCGACGATGAGTACCGAAAGATCGGGTCGGTACGACCTTGGGCGGATCGTCACGGCTCTCTCCTGTTCTCGCGGTCATGGTCGTTTGCATGTCTTCCACTGGTACACCCTGGACATTTCGCCGTGAAATCCCCAGCGATACTTCGATCGGAAGCGAATTGGTGGCCGGATTGCTCGACGCGATGACCGATCGCGATTGGCCGCCGGCGGACCTGTTTCGTACCCAATTGGCTTACGAGGAAGCGATCGTCAACGCCATTCGTCACGGCAATCAGTGCGATCCGGACAAGACGGTCCTGGTGGAGATGACCTGCGAAGCGGAACGTCTGCTCATTCGCATCACCGACCAGGGCGACGGCTTCGACCCTGCGTCGGTGCCGGACCCGCGGGACGAAGACCGGTTGGAAACCCCTGGCGGACGCGGGGTGTTGCTGATCCACGAGATCATGAGCGAAGTCGCCTACAACGACGTCGGCAATCAGATCACGATGGTCAAAATCAAAGGGGATGACCCCGAGATCGAAGATTGACGGGAACGGCTGACCGTTGCGTGGCAGCACCCTCGAGTTGATCTGCCGGTGGCCCCACGCTGATGTTCAGTCGCCGACTCCGATGTCGTCATCGAAGGACTGCAGAATTAGCCGAAGTTCTTCTTCTTCATGGCGTTCGAAACCACGCCGGAATCGATCGAAACGGGCGAGAAACTTTTCCAGCTTTTCCATCCGTTCGGAATCCACATCGACGATCGCGTCGGCCAGGTCACGCACCTGCGAAAACAGATCCGCGTGTTCTCCCCGCAACGCTTCCGCTTTGAGACTTAAATGTGGCGCGGCATCGATCGCTTCCTCGAAATAACCGTAGGCCTCTTCCAAGGAAAAATGCAGGGCCAACTGGTCACGCAAACATGCCAAGCCGTCGATCAATTCCGACCAGTGGTTCTTCGCCGTCTCACCATGGGAGAGCATCGGAATCAATCGATCCCAAAGCTCTTTGAGGTGGCGATTGTCGTCCTTGATCTCTTTGAGAAAGGCCGCGTTGACTGTCAGCCGGCCGGTCACCGATTTGACGGGAGTGCTGTTGCCAGAGGCGGTGTTACCAGACATGGCAGGGGACCGGGAGTGAGCCGCGAGAAGCGAGTTTGGCATCGGCGTGGTTCTCCGTTGCGAGCGAGCCCCTATTTTACCCTCGCTGGCGACTCCGCGACGCATTGGAAGCGATATTTTTTCGTCGGCTTTGCTAGGAAAGAAATGCCGATCAGGCGACGGTGATCGGCAGCGGAATGACCTGGTCAATTCGCTCCGCACCGGTGGCGACCATCAGCAATCGATCCAACCCCAATGCCACCCCGCTGCATTCGGGTAAACCGCGACGCATCGCCCGCACGAGCGTGGTGTCCACCTCCAAAGCCGCGAGGCCTCGGGCTTCGCGTTTGCGATTGTTCTCCGCGGCGCGGCCGGTCAACACATCGGGATCAGTCAACTCGTCATAACCGTTGGCGATTTCGATGCCACGGGCGAACAGTTCAAATCGTGCGGCGCAGGCGGGATCGTTGGCCGAAGGTTTCGCCAACGCGGCTTGTGAAAGGGGATAGTCGGTCAGGATCACTGGACAGTCCCGTCCCAATTCCGGTGAGACACGCGCCGACATCATTACATCCAGCAAGCCGTCGCGATCATCCTTCAACGATTTCGCCAACGATGAATCGACGTCTTTTACCCGCTCTCGCAAGATCGAAAGCGGCGCGTCGATGGGGTCGACCTGAACGACTTGCAAAAAGGCGTCACGGTAGGTCATGCGATCGTAACCCGGTGCCTTCAACACGTCGGCAACATAGTTTCCCAACAGCCGGATCGCGGACTCCGCGTCGCCGCCAACTTCATACCACTCCAACATTGTGAACTCAACGTTGTGCAGCGTCCCTGCTTCACCGGCTCGAAAGACGGGACCGATGCTGTAGATCGACGGTGCACCTTGGGCCAGCATCCGCTTCATGGCCGATTCGGGCGAGGTTTGCAGATAGAATCGCTTCGGCAGATCCGGGACCGACAGGCCCAATCGTTCGGCATCCACCGTCACCGGATCCAAATAGGCATCCACCACGCAATCCCGTGCCAGGCAAGGTGGCTGGACTTCCAAGAAGCCTTGCTGATCAAAGTACCGCCGCGTCATTCGCAGCAACTCGGCACGTTGGGAAAGATGGTCTAAATTGATCATGGTTCGCTTTTCCATCGGGTTCTCCGTTGGGGCCCCGGTCGATGCCGACCCCCGAGTTCCCTCAACCAGCCGTGAATCTGTGACCGCACCCGCCCCGGACCGATACGCCCGTCAACGCCAATTCACCCCGATCGGACCGGACGGCCAGGCGAGCATCGAACGGTCGGATGTGAGCGTGCTGGGATGCGGCGCACTCGGCACGGTTGCGGCTGAATTGCTGTGCCGCGCGGGGGTCGGACGCATTCGAGTCATCGACCGGGACATTGTCGAGTGGACCAATCTGCAACGGCAATCACTGTTCGACGGCGACGACGCAGCGCGGGGCAACAGCAAGGCCGAAGCAGCCGTCAAACGGCTGGCGGAGATCAACGATGGTGTCGAACTGATTCCCCACGTGGTGGACGTGTCCCCCGGCAACATCCGGAGCCTGCTGGAGGGAACTGATCTCGTCATTGACGCCACCGACAACTTTCCCATTCGTTTCCTTCTGAACGATTGGGCACTGGCGACCCGATCCGTCTGGGTTCACGGCGGGTGCGTCGGCGCCGGTGGGCAGGTCCGCTTGTTCGATGGCGCGTCGTCACCGTGCTTTCGTTGCCTGGTTCCCGAGCCGCCGCCGTCCGGGCTGGTGGAGACCTGTGACACCGCCGGCGTTTTGGGATCGGCCACATCGGCGATCGCCAGCTGGCAAGTGACCGAAGCGATCAAGTGGATTTCGGGGAACCGGGAAAGCGTCAACCCCGCGGTGCTTTCGATCGACTTTTGGAACAATCGGGTTCGACAAATCCGGTTGACACCGCGCTTCGATTGCGGAGCTTGCGGGCGACGCGATTTCCGCTACCTGAATGGCGAAGCGATGCAATCGGCGGATGCCGCATTGTGTGGTCGCGATGCCGTCCAGGTGAATCCGCCCGATGGACGGGCCGACGTAGATCTCCGCGAGATGGAGCGTCGTTGGGAACCGGTTGGCCCGACGCAACGCACCCGTTTTTTCATTCGGCTGAATTTGGACGATGGGATCCAGCTGACGCTGTTCCGTGATGGGCGGGTGATCGTTCACGGAACCGACGAAGTGTCGCGTGCCCGGGGCCTAGTTGACCGATTCATCGGCAGGTGATTCCGCTGCGGCAATCCGGCCCGCCAGCGTGGCAAGCTCCGGATCGTTGACCACCCGAAATGCCTCTTCGGCTGTCGTGTAGCCGCGAAGCACGTAACTAAGTGCGACTTCGGGCAGCCGGAGCATGCCGTTTTGGACGGCCAATGCTTCCAGCTGCGAGGTCTCGGCGCGGTTGGTGATTGCGTCCTGGATTGCCTGGTCGACCACCATGATTTCGGGGATGCATTTCAACGAATCGAACCCGTCGCCGTGACAGACTTCACAACCGCCAGGACGATAGAGCTTTGGCTCGGCACCGTGCAATCGCGGGGCGACTCGATCGGGCACGGCGACCGGCTGTCCGAGCGAGACCTCCTGGCGGCATTCCGGACAGAGCCGCTTGACGAGCCGCTGGCTGATCACTCCGATCAGGGCGGTAGAAAGGAATTTGTGCTTGTCCTCGTACTGCAGCATCATTTCGACGCCTTCGGCCGCGGTCTTGGAATGCACGGTAGCCAGCACCAACTGGCCGCTGGCGCCCGCGCGAATGGCGGTCCGCGCCGTCTCCTGGTCGCGAACCTCGCCGATCATGACCACATCGGGACTGTGTCGCAAAACAGCGGATAGCAGATCGGGAAAGTCGATACTCAATCTGCTATTGATCTGAGACTGCATGACGCCCGAGAGGGAGTATTCGATCGGATCCTCGATCGTGTGAATCTTTCGCGTCCCGTCATTGAGCGCCGCCAGCATGGCGTACAGCGTGCAGCTTTTTCCGCTGACCACCGGCCCGGTGACCAGGATCAGCCCGCTCGGTCGCTCCAGCAGCATCTGCAGCGTTTGCACGTCTTCTTCATCGATGCCCAGTTCGTCCAACCGCATGGCCCCGCGGGCGGGATCAAAAAGCCGTAGCGCGACGTCCTGTCCGAACAGCGTGGGCACACTGCTGAGCCGGAGCTGTGCTTGCGATCCGCTGGGCGTCGTGATCACGCCGCGGCCCTCGATCGGCCGCACCGTTTCTCCCGCGTCGGCTCCGGCCAGCACTCGGAGGTGACCTTGCAGGCGGTGGCCGTAGGCCCGGGCCAGCTTTCGAACCGGTTCGATTTTTCCCAGACGGCGGAGGGAGACCATCACCGCGTTGTCGACATCGGACACAAACAGGTCACTGGCGTGGCGTTCGAGCGCCCACTCAATCAGGTGGGCCGCGAACATTTCAGGGGGAGACAATTCGGTCTCGCCGGACTCGGTTTCGAGCTGTTTGAAATCGATGGTCGACTCGTTATTCACGTGGGAACCAGTGGGAGTGAAGCTTGGTGGGATGGATCTTGGCGAGCCCCAATATGGCCGATCGGAGGGAACAACGCAAAAATCAGCGGGTTCCCATGGGCCGGGGGCCGTGCAAACATTGTGCCCATGAGACTCGATCGCGCCCGCAATTTGCTTCGCCAGTACTTCGGATTCGCCGATTTTCGTCCCGGACAGGCGGAGATCATTTCCCGGGTGATGGACGGGGGGCACTGCATGGTCGTGATGCCCACCGGGATGGGAAAATCACTCTGTTACCAACTTCCGGCCCTGCTGCAACCGCCGGATACCGGGGCGCTGGTGCTGGTGCTTTCGCCACTGATTGCGCTGATGAAAGATCAAGTTGACGCCCTGCAAAGCCGGGGCATTGATGCGACCTACATCAATTCTTCGCTAGACCGATCCAGCCGCAACGAACGCTATCAACAAATCGCCGACGGCAAGTTCCAGTTGCTGTTTGTCACGCCGGAACGATTTCGAAAGCAGGAATTCTGCCAGGTCATCGCCCGTCGAAAGGTCCAACTGCTGGCCATCGACGAGGCCCACTGCGTCAGCCAATGGGGACACGACTTCCGCCCCGACTACACCCGCATCGCAGAGATCCGAGAACAACTGGACCGTCCCACCACGATCGCTTTGACGGCGACGGCCACGGCAGAGTGTCGACGAGACATCTACCAACAGATTGGCATCGATGAAGCAGACATCCGGCTCTTTCACTGGGGAATCCAGCGTCCCAATCTGACGCTGGACGTACTTCAGGTCTACGACGAAGAAGAAAAGCTGGAAGGGCTCCGCGAGGTGTTGAGCGATCCCGCCTGGGAGCACGGCAGTGCGATCGTCTACTTCGCGCTGATCAAAACGCTGGAACGCTTCAGTGAGCAGCTGACGGGTTGGGGGATCGATCACGTCTGCTACCACGGAGACCTTGGACGGACGAGGCGGCGGGAATTGCAGGACGCCTTCATGTCCGGCCGGGCAGATCTGGTGTTGGCGACCGGCGCGTTCGGCATGGGGATCGACAAAGAAGACATCCGGCTTGTCGTGCACGCCGAAACCCCCGGTTCGATCGAATCGTACTACCAGGAGATCGGCCGGGCCGGACGCGACGGATTGCCCAGCCGCTGTCTGTGGCTGTACGCCCAGGAAGATTTGATGACGCAAATGCAGTTCATCGAATGGTCCAACCCCGACGCGGCGTTTTATACGCGGCTGTACCGGCTGCTGGTCGAACGTCGGGAGCAATGCGAAGCGTATGGGCTGGAGTGGGTCAACGGGCAACTCCAACGACGCAGCAAGCACGACCATCGTCTGGCAACGGCACTGGGAATGCTGGATCGCTATGGCGTGGTTGCCGGACCGCGTCCTCCGGATTGTTTCCACGTCATCGATGACTTGCCGGTGGCACTCCAGGACGAGGCAATCCTGTCGACAAAAAAGCTGCGGGACCAACAGCGGCTGTACGCGATGGTCCAGCTAGCTGCCGAAACGGGTGACCGCAAGGAATTCCTGAACCAGTACTTCATGGATGCGGCTGGTTAACGCCACTTTGGGTGAGCCGCATGGCGTTAGCCGCGGGTCTTCTCGCCTCAACCGGCGGCTAGCGTCTTGCCGCTCATTGCATTGCAGATCACCGTATTCTTGATTGAAAGTGACGCTGTCCAGCGACGCCCTATCTCAAAACTCGCAAGCCCCCGTCGCTGCCACCGCAAGCGTGGCGGACAGCGATGCTCTGGCGAGCGTGGCTACCTGAACGGTCGGTCGTCAGGCACGGCCTGACCTACGGAAGTGCGTTGAAAGACGCGCGTCTCAAACAAAAAACGGGCCGCTCCCGGAAGAGCAGCCCGTTTTCATCGTCAGCTTTATCGCATCGATTGCCTCGTGCAATCACCCAGTACTTTCGCGTCGCATGACGGTTTCCGCTTCGATGTCCAAGACTTCAAAGCTGAACACGTCAGGAATCCAACTGGTCTCGCTGATCGGAATGGTCAGCTTGACATGGATGTAGTCGCCTGGTTCCGCTTGTTCGAGCACTTGCGGCGTGATGGTCAACGTCGCGCCGCTCAATCCCATGATGTCCAGTTCCTCGTTGACACGGGCAACCACATCGGCGGAATCGGCGGTGGGACGAACCCCGACCCGGGCTCCTTCCCGTGTCGCCTGAGTCAAGGATTCCTTGACCATGCTCATGCGACTGAGTTCGATCATGCCAAAGGTAAACGTCAGCATGACGGGAACGATCAAGGCAAACTCGACGACCGCCGCTCCGCGACGCTGCCGTTGCCTTTTTCGATGCTTTCTCATGTTCTTGATACTATTGGTAATGCGTTAAATGGTCGCTCAGTCAACCAGCATGACCGGCGTATACAAAAAGTCGGTCTCGGCGAACTCGTCTTCGCTATAGATCGCATGCTTGGCAACCATCCTGGCGGGCTGAATCGTCAAGTGCTTTTTATGCATCGGACCGGTCAGCTTGACACCCAGGATGCGCACCCCTTCCCACGCGACGATGGTGAATTGGGCGTTATCCCCGTTGCCACCGACCTCTTTAAAGATGGGAATGATTCGCGTCTGGCCGACGATACTATGTAGCTCATCCTTAATGGCCGCGCTGATCCCTGTATCGCCATTGAGAACACATTCTCCATTGCTATCGAACTCCAGCGTGCCACCTTCGGCTTGAAACGCTGCCATGTCGGCGGCGGAAATCCCAGTCATGATCTGTCTCGAAATATCGGTGGTGGAGTTTGCCCCACCGCCGATGTCGACGGTCCCGCGGTTGCCCGCGGCATCGTCGGTCGGTTCGGGATACAATGAGCATTCACAGAAGCCATCGCCCTTATTGACGACACCGCCTCGACCTTCGTTCGCCTGGGGATCCCAGGACAACTTATCTTCGGTTTGCTTGGCACAAACCTTTTCCCAGGTCGCTAGATCCAGGGTGATGGGAAGGATGTCCAGGCATTCCCCTTCTTCATCGGGAACATGGAACCCGGCAACGGCCTTGAACATGGCGGCGGTCGAGTGCGTTTCCAGCGATTGTTGGTGCCGTCCGGTCACTGCACCGAAGAACAGTGGGATCGCGGAGTTCACGGCATCGGTTTGACGCAGGTGCACGCGAACCGCGTTGGGTTCCAAGCTTCCGGCGGGGCTCAACACACCGGGTTCCCGGGTCGTGTAGTAACCGATTTCGATGTCGTCGTCCTTGTTGAGTGACGGCGACCGAGACGAAACCAGGTTCAAACCGGCGATGTCATCAGCGGCGGTGGCGATCAACGGTCGTTGCTCCAACGCTGGCGTCCCGGCGACCACTCCGTCAAAAAGTTCCCAGCAGGCAGCCATCGCGGCGGCGTCCGCCGTTCGCTTGACTTCCGATCGGGAAACATTGATGTGACCGAAGTCAATTGCCACGGCGGCAACCATCAACAAAGTCGCGATTAGGAACACGCTCAGCACGAGAGCCGATCCCCGACGCTTCTGATTCAAGGTGGTCGCACGACGGCGACCCGATTTGCCGACGGAGCGGCGGAAAGTTTCATTGGTAATCATATTCACACCCATAAATGTTCATTGTCTGTTCTCAACGGTCCGTCGGATCAGTGCACTTGCTGATCAACGTTGATCGTTCGCACGGTTCCGTCAGCCAGCGTGATCCGCACCGACTTCAGATGAATCGATGCGACACGATTCTTTCCGAATCCGATGTCCACCGATGCGGCGCTCGTCTCGGGTGTGTAGTGGTTCAGGTCGTGAATGTCTTGTCCAGACATTTCGACCAGGTATTCCGGGCCTCCGAATGCGCCCCACTGCCATCCGAATCCGTCCTTCACAGCCATCATGACCTTGCCGTCAAAGACGGCCACAGCACTGGTCCAGCGGATCGTGTCGCCATCCCACGCCAGGCACTGTTGAATTTGGCTGCGTTCGTCGTCAACGGGTTGTTCATCGACGAAAGCACCGACGCGGAATCCGCCGCTGGAGTAGCCGGCTTCGGCCGCATAGTTCATCTGCAATTGGAAATAGCAGGTCGAACAGTCCGCGTCCGGGTAAAGGAAGAAGGCGACTTGGGGCGAGTTGATCGCCACGTCAGGCTCATTGATGACCATTTCCCAGTTCTCTTCCACCATGAAGACGGGTGATGTTTCTTGAGCCGTTGCGGACGAACAAAGCATTGCGGCGAAGCAGATTCCGCCGAAGAGAATCTTGGAGCGGGTGAAAACGCTCGGCAGTTGGGTTTTTAACATTTCGGTTCCCTAGCTGTGATGCAAAAGTTGATGCGACGCCAATCGGTACGATTAGGCCCCTTCGGCAGTCTGGCGATCCGGCGTCGCCACTCTCCCCCAAGAGTGACCGGACCCATGACTTTGCGTCCCACGCTCACACGCGGTTTGCCTTTGTCGAGGGTTCGAGGGGAACCCTTCGCACTGGGATTGGACTTTGCAAACCTATGTCCGATTCCGACCGGGAACGGTCAAAAACCATCCAATTGGTTCAACAACCTGGCCACCGAGTCGACGCCCTGTAGCGATTGTGCTGCCTGTAGCGATGGCCCCCGGAATTGATGCGACCGAAAATCCGGCACAGGCGGATCGAACCGGCCCGGACCGACCAATTTCCGAGCTAGGGAAGGGATTCGATTCACGAAACGAGTCTTATGCGGCCTACCGAACACGCCGCACGGGAGGTTCCCGGGCCGCGTCAGTTCAGTGCGTCGTGGGCGTGGCAAGTTCGGAGGATGAAAAGAAAGCCACCGAGGTCATGGAGATCACGGAGAGCACCAGAATCCACTCCGTCGCCACTCGGGAAGGCATTGACTGACAGGCTTTGTCTGGAAACGAGTATCGCGACGGAAAGCCACGCTCTGGCGAGCTTAGCCACGTGACGGCAGCCACGGAGTTTTGCGAGTATCCAGTCAGGGCTTAGCGAATCAGACGCGTCTGGATTTTGCCTGCCGATTGCGCGTGCAGAATCGGCGGGATCTCATATCGTCCAAACTCCGCCCAAACCGGAAAGCGATCGCTGACCGCGGTCGCCTGTTCGGGCGTCAGACCCAAGTCACGTTGCGGATCCATTTGACCGGTCCGTTCGGTGTACTCGGCGGTCACCCCGCGGTCGATCAGGATGTGGTCCGGTGAATCTTCGCCTCCAGACGCGTCCAAGTCCGTCACCCCAACCAGTGAAACCACTCCGGGGATCTGCAGCAGGTCCGCGATGGCGGCCGCGCCGGAGTTCAAGTTGCCGACGAGCAGAAAGTCATCCTCACCGTGTTGCTCGGATTCGTATTGCCGGACGCGTTGAAAGACGTCCGCCAAGACGCGAATCTCATTATCCGCCGAGTCCGGATCAACACGTTGTGGATCGGTGCGCACGTTGATGATCGTGAATCGAAACGGGCGTCCGGGATGACCATTGGGTAGTCGTGCCCGAAACGAAGCAACCATCGGCTCGCGGTACATCCGATCGGCGTCGTCACGGACAACATAGGAGCTGCCCGGCAGCAGTTCCACGCGGGACTGGTCCCACAGCAGGGCGTAAGACTCCGGACGGTCTTGTTCGCCGATGGGATCGCTGAGTGTCGCGGCGTACTGGCCGCCTGCCTGGTTGATGCGCTGGATCAATTGCTTCACGGCGGCGCCGGAAGGCCCGCGGACGTCTTGAATCGCAATCACGTCAAACCGGGTGACCGCCGCCGCGATGGCGTCCATCACGTCGACACCGGACTGGCGGGACCGCGCCGCCACGCCCTCTTCAGAAAACTCGCGAATTCGAAACGAAGCGATGCGGAGGCTCTCGGCGGGCCGAGTCGGATCGGCCGCCAAAGACACCGGCCGTCCCCCGGACGGGTCGTCCGACGTGCGGAGCGTATCCAGTGCGGCAAAATCCAGGCCTCCGGTCAGCATCAAAAAAACGATGTAGAGCAAGCCCAACAGGGTCGCCGCAGGTCCCAGCCAGCGCAGCACCGAACGGTTCGGGGCGAGCGCACTTTTTCGACGACGTTTGGAGAAGATGCCCAACTCGATCTCCGTGGCTGCTGACCGACCGTCGGCATCGCCTCGGGCCGCGGGAGAGTTGTCCGGGACCAACTCCCGAAATCCGCGTTGGCTATAGAAGATTTCTGACACGGCCGACAAGCCTGATCCGACACGGCCAAACAAAACGGCCTCAGGGAGCCCGATTTGTGGCAATCCGCGGCGTCGCCGTTCGCTGGTGTCGGCGTATTCATCACCAACCGACCTGGACGGGACGAAATGCAGCCCCAATGCGGAATCGCTTGACGAACGCCTCGGTTCGGACAACTAATATGGTAGCCCTGACCCTCCGATTGGGCCGCCCGCGTCCCAGCCCGAGCGTCAACCGTCAGCGTCAACTGTCCTGGAATCGAATTGTTTTTCCGCGTTGCAGTGTTGGCGGGCTAACCTTTTTCGCAGGACTTTCGACGGCCATCCCCGGCGCTTTCCCTACCTGCAGCGTTCCCACCGACCATCGTACGCCAGACCGACCTCAGTGATGAGACAACTTCCCATGCCAGCGGCCAAGTCCAGTTCGACGCGCCCCCGTCGCCCCGTGGCTCCCGAACCTGATTCGTTGGACCTGCTGGATATCTTCCGGCGGCAACGTTGGATGATCATCTTCCTGGCGGTCCTGGGACTGGCCGCGGGAATCCTGTATGCCCTGAACGCGACCGTCTGGTTTGAATCGCGTGCGAAGCTGCTGATTTCCGAACGAACAGCCGGCTTGGGAGGCACCGGCACCGGGACGGGGATGGTGGAGGAAGACACGCTCGCCAACCACATCGAACTGATTTCCAGCCGGATGATCGTCGACGAGGCGTTGAAGACCAACGGCTTGACCGAAATCGAATCCTTGCAGTCGCAAGTGTCGCCGGAAACAGACGCTGCCGAATACGTCATCGAACACTTGGAAATCGTCAAAGGCGGCAGCGGCGGTGCCAAGACCGCCCGCACGCTGAACATTTCCTTTTCCCACCCGGATCCGGAGGACGCACGTCTGATTCTGACCGCGGTGATGAAGCAATACGAAAAGTTCATCGTGGCCCAGGTCGAACAAGTCATGGGTCGCGCCAACGAACTGGTCCAAAAGGCCAAGAGCGACGTCGAAGAGTCACTGGCCACCGCCGAGCAGGAACAGTTGAAAGCGAGACAGGAAGCACCGCTGTTCTTTCAAGGCGAGGGCAGCAGCAACGTCTATCAAGACCGCTTTCGTCGCCTGCAGGACGAGATGCTGGACCTGGACATCCAGGAATCCACCCTGCGCACCCGATTGGACCGCGTTCAGGCCGTCTTGGCGGAACTGGAAGAGTCCAACGACCCGGTCGACAACCTGGACAAGCTGTCGTTGATCGACAGCGAGTCGCTGGAACGACTGGGACTGTTCACGGGGCTGCAGATGAACTCGTCGAACACGGCGGAATTCAAGGCAGCGATGCCGGCCAAAATCGAAGAAGCCCGCACGCAATTCACGCACCTGTTGCAGCTGAACAGTGAAAAACAACGCCTCAATGCCGTCTTTGGCCCCGGGCACCCCAAGGTCCAGGAGATCGAGGGCGAGATCGAACTGGTCAAGCAATTCCTGCAAGACAATGAAGAGTTGACCAACCCCGATGGCCTGATGGCCGACACGATGCTGACCCCCGAGGGCCTGCTGAATGCGTACACCGGGTTCCTGCAAAACGATCTGGCGGCGTTGGCCGAACGCCGCAAAGAGCTGGGCTTCTTGACCGCCGATGCCGAAAAGAAGGCCAAAGAATTGATCGAGTATGAATTGCGCGACTTGGTCCTGCAAAAGAACATCGAACGTCAGGAGGCCCTGTTTGACGGCATCGTGACGCAGTTGCGTGAACTGGACACCGCCAGCAGTCTCAGCGGCTACCTGTACGAATTTCTGGAAGTGCCACGCGTCGGCGAACCGGTGTGGCCGAAGTTGCCGTTGTGCGCCGTCGGCGGATTGGCGTTGGGCCTGTGTGGCGGCCTGGCCCTCGCGTTTGGGACCGATGTCCGCGACCGCCGATTCCGCTCCGCCGCGGAACTGGACGAGATGATCGGGCTGCCGAACCTCGGCCGCGTTGGCAAAATGATGTCGATCAATCAAGGGGTCAACGGTCTGATCTCGGCCGAGCTTTCGCCGGACGCTGAAGCGTTCCGCCTGGGCCGAACCATGATGCTGATGGACATCAAAGCCGGCAAGCTGAAGACGATCGGCTTCACCAGTCCGCTGCAGGGCGATGGCAAATCGACCATCATGTCCAACTTCGCCGTCTCGTTCGCGCAGGTAAATCTGAAAGTGCTTGTGATCGACGCCGATCTTCGTCGACCGACCGTGCACCGATACTTCAGTGTCGAAAACGAACTCGGTCTGTCGGACCTGCTGGAGAATGAGACCAGCATCGAAGAGACGATTCGCAGCACCGCGATCGACAACGTTTCCGTGATGACGGCGGGGTCCAGCACCAAGACGCCGGCGGAACTGCTTCAGACCTCGCGACTGGACGAGATCCTGGATGAGCTGAAACAAGAGTTCGACGTCATCCTGCTGGACCTGCCGCCGGTGCTGGCCGTTTCCGATCCCGTCGTCGTTCTGCCGCGAATTGATGGAAGCGTGCTGGTGATCCGCGTCTCGCGGGCCCGACGCGACGAAGTGCTCAACACGATGCGTCGCATCCGCGAATCCGGAGGCAACTTCGTCGGCTGGATGCTGAACTCGTTGGGCGCCGGAACCAAATTCGACAGCGCCGGCGGATACAGCGGCTACTACGAAAGCGACTACACCCGCAAGTCGTCGCGAAACGGCAAGGCGGTCAACGGCCGCGCTAAAGCGGGACGTCAGCTTTCTGCTCGCAAGACGGACTCCTGACGCCGATTTTATCGGCTTGCGCCGACGGCAGGCGGCGGCCGTCGCTTCGCGATTGAAGTCAAGGAAGGTCGGACGTCACAGGTGCGGGTACCTATTCCGCCAATCCGACTTTGAGCTTGGGCGGTGCCCCATCACTGTCTTCCTTAGCGGAGAAAATGATGGGCTCGTTACCGTTCACACCGACAAGCACAAAAGTGACCGACTTTTGATCGACGCCGGCGAGGAATTTGGCCAGCTGCGGGGTGGAGATCGTCACGGTCTGTCCTCCACTTCCCAACCGAGTCTCCGCCAGCAGTGGCAAGTCGTCCAAGCCGTTCTCTGAAAGGGATCTGCTCCAGTAAAGCCGATCTTCCGACCAAACATCGCTGATTGGATCGTTGAAACCATACAGACGCAGGGCCCCGGCCGCCGGTCGCTCTGGCATGGCCAGTTCCAGTTGCAAGGCGGCTTCTTCAATCGGCAGCGGAGGCGATTTCGGGGCGTTGCCGCCGGATGGACGCGGCTGGCTGGACCTGGCTCCCGCGGGCCGCAGGGGATCCAGCATGAATCGCAAGTACACGTGTTGGATTTGCTTTCCGCCACGCGTTTGTACCGCCAGGATCGGTTTTTCGCCAAGCGGATCATTGCTCCCCAACCCACGTTTGACGGTCGCATCGGCGCCCCCTTCGTCGGCCGTGCTCAAGACGACCTGTCGCAAGGAAACCGGGGGAGTCTTTGGATCGGGTTGATCGGTGCCGGATTCCGGGTCCGGTTGCGGAGACCGGTCGGGCGTATTGGCGGACACCATGGACTCATCTGGCTTGGGCGGCGTGTCCGTGTTGTCTTGGGCCACGCGAGGTGCCTCGGGCGCCTGCACGGTCATCACGACCTGATCCAACATCCCCCGCTTCCGTTTTCGGTTGACGTTGGAAACCAGCAACTCCACGAAGGGTCGTTTTCCGGCGACGCTCTCGTCGGCCGTGTACTGATACACGTGCCGGCTTCGGTTTCGCCCCTTCCAGGCGGACCCGTCGGCGAACTGGTCCAACTGGTATCGAACCGGCAGTCCCGAATCGGAGCGAAAACCGAGAACGACGCGATAGTCGGTTTGACCGGGACCTTCACCGCCCACGACCATCCCGACGCGAAAGACATCGCCTTTCCGCGTGACGTGATCGAGCGGATCACCGGTCAGAACCAATTCGCTGTTGGGGCCGGCGAACGCAAACGTGGACGTCTTTCCCGTGCTCGCATTCTTGGCCTGCTGCCATCCGGCCTGGTTGCCCGAACGGCGAACGGTCCATCCCGGAATGCGGTCCTCGGACTTGGCCGGTTCGGTGGCATCAAACGACCCATTGCCCTGATTGGCGTTCAGAAGCCATGTCGCTCCATTCACGTTGGGGTTTTCCACCGCCTTGGCGTTGACCGCGGTCACCAACGGACCGCTGACCAGTTCTGATTCAACCGGTGTGTCGTCCGTCTGCGACGGGGGAGTCTGGTTCGCTTGATTCGAAGTCTCTCGATCGGGCCTGCGTGAATTCACTTCCGGGGCAGCGGGCGAAACGGCGGGACGGCCCTGGTTGGCCATCACCGCCGAACCGTCATCACGACTGGCAGGGCCGCCAGCCTCAGAGCCACTGCCGGGGTTCATGTCGGAACCTTCGATGGAAATCGACTCTTGCCGCCCCAACTCGCTGGAAGTGCTCCAAAACACGTACAGTGGCACCCACAGCAGAATGATGAGCGCGACGGCGCCGATGGCTCCCCAAATCCAGATCCGGCTGGACGAGCCAGCCTCCGGTTTCTTCGGACCGGGTTGGGCGGCGGGTGTTCCGATGCCCGGTTTACCGACGCCCGGTTTACTGACGCCCAGAGCGGAGTTCTGCAGGACGGCGTTTCCGCCGGCGTTGGGCACTTGGATCGCTGGCAGGGAAGCATTCGAACTGGACAACGGATCGTAGACCGGCATTGCGTCGGGCAACGTATCAAAAACGCTGGGTCCAGAATCGCCCATCGGTGCTTCATCGAAGTCCGCGCCGGTTTCCTTCTTGGCGACGACTTCCTGCAAACCTGCTTGCAATTGGTTGATCGCTTGAGCAACCTCCGACGTCGACTCACATTCGACCGCGACGTCATCCAGAATTCGATCCAATTCCGCGGCGCTGGCAACTCGGTCACGCGGCTCTTTGGCCAACAAGCGGTGAATCAGATTTGCCAGCGGCTTGGGAATCTGGTCGTTAAGCTGGACGATCGGCTTGGGATCATGGGCCAGAATCGCGATCAGTTGCTCGGCGACCGTCTTGGCTTTCAAAGGCAATCTTCCGGTCGCCAGTTCGTACAACACGACACCGGTCGAATACAGATCGCTGCGATCATCCAGGGGTTCGCTACGAGCTTGCTCGGGCGACAGGTAGCCGGGCGTACCGATCACGGCGCCGCGACCGGAAAGCTGGTCCACCGGAGTTTGCGCCAGGGCCAGCCCGAAGTCCAAGATCTTGATCCGCCCGGTCTTGGCGTCCAGCCAGATGTTGGCCGGTTTGATGTCGCGGTGCACGATGCCCTGGGCGTGGGCAGCGGCCAAACCGCGAGCCATCTGTTGGGCGAATCGAATCAGCGTTTGGTAGTCCGGCCGCTGGGCTTGGTCCTTGAAAGATTCCAGCGTCTCGCCCTGCAGCAGCTCCATGGCCATGTAGGGCGTCCCTTTCTGTTCGCCCACTTCAAAAATGGTGGCCACGTTGTCGTGGTGGACCGCGGCCATCGCACGAGCTTCGCTGATGAAACGTTTTCGGCTGCCGGGGGTGGACGCGATCTTCTGGTTCATGACCTTCAGCGCGACTTCCCGTTTGAGCCGCGAATCGATCGCCAAAAAGACGTAGCCCATGCCGCCCTTGCCGAGTTCCCGGATGACCCGGTAATGGCCCAGGGTGCCCAGAGCCTGTCCGCCCTCGGATGCCGATTTCGGCGGATCCAGGAATTCGTATTCGGGATTCGACGGCGCCATCAAAGAAAAACTGTGGCCGGGAGTGAACGAGAAGCGCGAAACGGGTGTCGCGGACACCATCGGCAGTATATCACGGATCGATGATTCAAACGGGATTGACGGTTCGACGCCGGCCCCATCATCCTTTGCAGTAGGCCACCCTCATTCGTTTCGAGGCAGCCCCCCCTACCTGGAATCCAATCGCACCAAAATGAGCCAATCCGCCTCCGGCCCGTCTTCGGCCGCCCCGTCCGATGCCGCCGCGTCCGACGCCGCTCCGCTCAGCCCCGTCCTGGTCCGCCTGCCCGACGGCAGCGAACACCGTCATCCCGGACACACCACCGCGATGGACATTGCCGCGGGGATCAGCGAGGGCTTGGCCCGCAGCGTGGTGGCCGCGGAAGTGGACGGACGAATCGTTGATTCCAGTCGCCCGTTGGGCGAGTTGGTTGCCGACAAAGCCGAAGGCGAGCCGCTGGACTTACGCCTGTTGACCAGCCGCGACACCGAAGCCCTGGACGTCCTCCGGCACAGCGCCGCGCACGTGATGGCCCGCGCCGTGATGCGACTCTACGACGGCGTGTCCCTGGCATTCGGCCCCACCACCGAGGGCGGCTTCTACTACGACTTTGATTTGGACGTCCCGATCAGCGAAGACGATTTCCCCAAGATCGAAGCCGAGATCAAGGAGATCATCAAGAAGAAGGAACCGTTCGAGCGGTTCATCCTGGACCGACAGGAAGCCCGAAAACTGTGCGACGACCTGGACCAGGACCTGAAGGTCGAACACATCGACACCGGGTTGGCTGATCAGTCGACCGTCAGCTTCTATCGCCAAGGTGAATTCGTCGACTTGTGTCGTGGCCCCCACATCCCCGATGCAGGCAAGATCAAAGCGATCAAGCTGATGAGCGTTGCCGGATCGCACTGGAAAGGCGACGTCTCCAACCGACCGCTGCAACGCTTGTACGGGACCGCGTTCTTCGACAAAAAAGAACTCAAGGCATTCCTGGCGCAGATCGAAGAGGCGAAGCGCAGGGACCATCGCGTGCTGGGGAAACAACACGGACTGTTCGCGATCAATCCCGAAGTCGGCCAGGGGCTTTGCCTGTGGCTTCCGAAGGGCGCCCGCGTCCGAGTGACCCTGGAAGACTTCCTTCGCAGGGAACTCCTCAGCCGAGGCTACGATCCGGTTTTCAGCCCCCACATCGGACGCGTGGAACTGTACGAGACCAGCGGACACTTCCCGTACTACCGCGACAGCCAGTTTCCCCCGCTGTTCGGCAGCGAAGTGGGCGGGCTGCTCGATTCCTGGAGCCGCCGACTGGAAGAAGGCACCATCGACAAAGATGGCGAAGACAAGCTGATGGCCGCCGTCGAGGTGCTCGGTGTCGAACTGCCCGACTACAAGCCGTCGATGTCTGCCGAACGCAAACGCGACGTCCTCCATCAATGGCAATTGGCCCACGAGCGTTATCTGCTCAAGCCGATGAACTGCCCCCACCATTGCCACATTTTCAAAGCCCAATCGCGATCTTATCGCCAGCTGCCGTTGCGGCTGTTCGAATTCGGAACCGTGTATCGGCACGAACAAACCGGCGAGCTGAACGGCATGTTGCGGGTCCGCGGGCTGACCCAGGATGACGCCCACATCTTCTGCACCGAAGATCAGGTCGAAGCGGAATTCCGCGCGACCATCGAGCTGACCAAATTTGTGCTCAAGTCCGTCGGGCTGGATGACTACCGCATTCAGCTGTCACTGAGGGATCCCGACAGCAGCAAGTATGTCGGCAGCGAAAGCCAATGGGATGCGGCCGAATCGGCGTTGCGTGGCGTGCTGGAACAGAGCGGTCTGGATTTCAACGAGGAACCCGGCGAAGCGGCGTTCTACGGTCCAAAGGCAGACTTCATGGTCCGCGATTGCATCGGTCGATCCTGGCAACTGGGAACCGTCCAGTTGGACTACAACCTGCCGGAGCGTTTTCAGTTGGAATACAACGGTCGCGACAATGCGGCCCACCGCCCGGTGATGATTCACCGCGCACCGTTCGGCTCGCTGGAGCGGTTCACCGGGATGCTGATCGAACACTTCGCGGGCGCGTTTCCGATGTGGCTGTCGCCGGAACAAATCCGCGTGCTACCGCTCAGCGACAAATCACTGGAATATGCCGTCGCGGTTGCCAAGCAATTGGACGAGGCTGGCTTGAAAGTCACTGTCGATTCCAGCGGTGGCAAAGTCCAAGCCAAGATTCGCAACGCGCAATTGGACCTGGTCAACTACATGGCCGTGGTCGGTCCCAAGGAAGCCGAGACCGGACAGATCGCGCTCCGTGATCGCATCGACGGGGACCTGGGATCGATGCCGGTCGCCGAAGCGATCGCCCGGTTGCGGAACGAGGTTGACGAAAGAATTGTTCGACAAGTCGCTTCGCCGGTCACCTGATGGCAATCGAAGGCGGACGGTCGTGAGCCTGCAACGTGCATTCGAATCGGTTCTGGAAACGCCGCACGCGATTTCCCGGCTGGATGCGGTGCTCTGGCAGCAGTTGACGCTGGCCGTGACCGATCCCGAACACCCGTGGAGCGTCGGAACGCTGATCACGACCGACGCGGGATCACCGACGGGGCAGCCGGTTCCTGATGGACGCATGGTCGTGCTGCGCAACGTCGTGACCGCCCGCCGCACCCTGGAGTGCCACACGGACGTTCGTAGCGGCAAGGTCCACCAGATCCAGGATTGCCGCCACTCGCCAACTCCGTCGGATCTCCCCTCCAGAATTGCCTGGCTGTTCTACGACCCGGCGGCAAAGATTCAGCTGCGACTGCAGGGAAGGGCGCAGGTGATCAACGACGCCTCCGCCGACGTCGCCTGGAAGGACACGCCGTTGGCCAGCCGGTCTTCCTACCTGTCGATCGCCACCCCGGGCACGGAGGTTCCATCGGTCCTTCCTCCCAGCACCGACGATCGGATCGTGTCCGACGAAGCGTCGGAACGCGGACGAGCGTCCTTTCGAATCGTCCGGACGGTGATCGACCGCAGTGACTGGTTGTACCTGCGGCCGCAGGGGCATCTGCGGATGGCGACCGTGTACGCCGGAAAGTCCCCGCTGTCGCGTTGGCTGGTCCCCTGATCGCTGGATCGCCTTGCGCGTCTGGACAGGCAACGGTTGTCCGCGAGGGAAAGAGACGTCCGCGCGGGCGACGACGCGAGCGAGTAGACTGGGAAACGATTGAATGACGCACCGTCTCCATCTTTTCCCTCCCCGCTTTCCCCTTGCTCGCCATGAAGTTTTCCCCATTGGCCGTGACCCTCCGACCGGGCCTTGTGATCGCGTTGCTGAGTCTGTTTTGCGTGACGTCGATCGCTGCTGAATCGACGCGACCGAACATCTTGTGGATCACCAGTGAAGACAACGGGCAGCAACTGGGATGCTACGGAGACTCCTACGCGGACACGCCGAACCTGGACAAACTGGCCGAAACCTCGCTGCGTTACCGCACCTGTTGGTCCAATGCGCCGGTGTGCGCTCCGGCGCGGACCACGATCATCGCCGGGATGTACGCCACCAGCACCGGTGGCCAACACATGCGAAGCGGTGTGGCATTGCCGGATGACGTGCAGCTGTATCCCAAGATCCTGAGGGATGCCGGCTACTACTGCACCAATCACACCAAGACCGACTACAACTTCACGCGGAACGATGTCGGCTGGCACGACTCCAGCCGGAAAGCCAGCTACAAGAACCGCCCAACGGAGGACACGCCGTTCTTTGCGGTGTTCAACATCACCGTCAGTCACGAGAGCAAAATCCGAACGCGTCCACACACGTTGGTTCACGATCCCAGTGAGGCTCCATTGCCGGCGTACCACCCGGACACGCCGGAAGTGCGGCACGACTGGGCACAGTACTACGACAAGGTGACGGAGATGGACCGCGAGGTCGGGAAGGTTCTCAAGGAACTTGACGACGCCGGACTGCGTGATTCCACCATCGTTTTCTACTACGGTGATCACGGCAGCGGAATGCCGCGGAGCAAACGGCAACCGTTCGATTCGGGGCTGCGAGTGCCGCTGCTGGTTTCCATCCCCGAAAAGTTCCAGAGCTTGGCTCCGGAAGATTATCAGGACGGCGGAGTGACCGACCGTCTGGTTTCGTTCGTGGATCTGGCGCCGACGGCGCTCAGCCTGGCCGGGATCGAACCCCCGGCTGAAATGCAGGGAGTTGCCTTTGCGGGCCGCTACGAGGGTCCGAAGAAAGACTACCTGTTCGGTTTCCGTGGCCGCATGGATGAACGCATCGACATGGTCCGCAGTTGCACCGACGGCCGCTTCATTTACATGCGGCACTTCTATCCGGATCGCCCCTACCTGAAACATGTCGACTACATGTTCATCACGCCGACGACGCGCGTCTGGAAACAACTGTTCGACGACGGGAAGCTGAACGAAGCTCAGGCAAAGTTTTGGAACAACAAGCCGGCCGAAGAATTGTTTGACCTGAGTCAGGACCCCGACGAAGTCAACAACTTGGCGAACGATCCGGCCCAGGCCGATCGAGTGGCAAAAATGCGTTCCGTGCTGGCCCAGTGGATGATCGATACCGCCGACACCGGACTGATGACCGAAGCGGAGATGCATGCCCGCACACAAGACATTGCACCGCGAGCCTATGCGACCAGCGAAGACTATCCGGCCCCGAAGCTCGTCCGGTTGGCTTTTGCGGCGACTGATGTCAACGGGAAGATGACCACCGACTCGCTGGCAAAGCTTTCCGGTGACGATGACAGTCGCGTCCGATTTTGGGCCGCACGGGGGCTGGCATTGAGAGGTGAAACCCAGCCGCTGGTGGATCTGATGGAGGATGAAAACCCCAGTGTCGCGATTGCCGCCTGCGACGGAATCCTGATGGCGGATCAAAACGATCAGCAGCCGCACGCGATCGACCGCCTGATCCAATTGGCCAATGTGGAAACGGCCGGCCACTTCGTTGCCGTCGCCGCGCTGAACGTGTTGGACATGCGGGCACCGATGGACGATGCGTTGCGTCAACGTCTGAGCGAATTGCCGCGTCAGCTGCCCAAGCCGCCCGCACGAGTCGGCAAATACGTCGGTCGCTTGTTGGACAAAATGACCAAGGACAAATAGCGGATCAACTGCTCTGCATTTGTGGGTCAATTCCGCAGAGATCCATCTAGCGATCAATGTCAGGCGTCGTCTGGTTCACCCTCCCGCGAGCGGGAGGGTCGCGAAGGAGCCCCGCGACGACGCGGGGAGGGTTGTCCGGCCCGATTGATTTCAGTGGGTTCACGAACACACCCTCCCCAAAGGTTCGTGCCTCGCCTTTGACCCTCCCGGAGGGAGGGTGAGTTTCAGAAAAGCACGCTTTTTCCTGGCTCGGAAAGCTGCACGACCTCCAAGCGGGAGCTGGATGAGCCACTAGCCGATCCAGCCAACGCGCGCTAGCCGGGTTGGTGCGAGAACTGAACCGGTTTTAGCGTTCGCGGATTCGATACAGGATCTGGACGTCTTGCCGCAGCTGATAGCCCATGTCATGGGCGTACATCACGGCGGCGCTTCGCACCGGAAACCAGGTTGCGTACTCGGGCGGGCACCACTGACCGGTGGCGATCTGCAAACATTCAATTCGAGGGCCTGACGGAGAAACGCCCACAGCGACGCGGACATCGCGAGGACGGATCGGCCGAGCGATCAACCAGCCGAATTTCAATCCGGGCGTGGTCTCTGGCGGGGAGGCCGCAGCACCCTGCGACCGGGCCAACGGAACTCGGCGACTTCGTCGGTTTCCGCTCGCATCGTGACGAACCGGTGGATGTTGGCCGAGAGCATTCTGGCTGAGGGAATTCAGGCCGAGGGGATTCAGGCCGAGGGAATCCAGGGTGGTGCCGTGTGCGCGGGCCGCGGTCCACGTCAAACGCTCAGCCACGTCGGTGCGGGATAGCTCGTTCATTTTACGCGTTGGTAGAAAAGGCCATTGAAAGTTCGATTGACGAAGCATTCAGCGTGCTGGATCCCGTGGACACGTTTGGTCAAACCATCCGGCTGGGCGATCGGTTGACCGGGCGATCGATCCTGAGGCCGGTGTTGGTTGAGAGACGCCTGACACGCGAGTCCCTGTCTGAACGTTGGCAAAACCCGGCAGCTGCGGTGGCGTTGGCGGCGGAAAGCCATGCTCTGGCGAGCGCCGCGACTGTTCCGACCGGTTCCCGTCGCGAGCGATGGATCCGCCGGAATTTGCAGGCCCGTCGTGAAACCGCCAGACAACGCAGCCCGATTGGAACGATTTTTCCGCCATGAGGGTGGTTTTAACCGCTTCAAGTGATCAATCTGCTCGGCGAAGGGCGGCGGAAACGACGCCCGTGACGGAATCCGCCTGCGAATTCACAAACACGGGATTCGGTCAGGTACCATCGAGAATTGATTCCGTTTCTGATACAGACGGCGCGGGAAACCGCTCGTCGTCACTCCCTCTTCTTCTGCAAGTGTTCCGTGCAAATGGTTCGCCAAATGCTAACGATTCAACTCCTCGCCACGCGCCGGATCGCCCCCCTGGCGGCACTGTTGTGGCTCGCCCTCGGCATTGGCGACGTTGCCAGATCCGAGCCGGTCATGCCGCCTCAGATCCGGATGATCGATGACGCGATTGAGCAGGGTTGGCATGACTACGAAATCAGCCCGGCCCCGGAAGCCGACGATGCCATTTGGTGTCGCCGTGTCTTCCTGGACGTGATCGGCCGCATCCCCACCCTGGATGAGTTGGAAACGTTTCTGGCGGATCGCGATAACGACCGTCGGGCGAAGCTGGTCGACCGTTTGCTGCACGACGACCGATACACCGAAGAATACGCCAACCACTGGGCAACCGTTTGGGCAAACCTGTTGATCGGGCGTAGCGGCGGGATGGACCGACGCGACCTGACCGATCGCGACGGCATGATGAAATACCTGCGCGACGCGTTCGCGGAGAATCGCCCCTACGACCGGATGGTGTATGAGTTGGTCACCGCCGAAGGATCGACCAAGCCGGGCACCCCGGGCTTCAACGGCGCAGTCAACTTTTTGGTCGGCAAAGTCAACGACGACAAAGCGGTCCTGGCGGCAAGCAGCGTGTCGCGAATCTTTCTGGGCCAGCAAGTCCAATGCACGCAGTGCCACAACCACCCGTTCAACGACTGGAAACAACAGAAGTTTTGGGAATTCAATTCCTTCTTCCGTCAAACGCGCTCCCTGCGACGTTTCGTTGACGGAACTCGCGACATCAGCCACGCCGAATTGGTGAACGAAGATTACGCGGGCGAAGCGGGTGACCCCAACGACGCGTTGGTGTTCTACGAAATGAGAAACGGGCTGACGCGAGTGGCGTATCCCGTCTTCACCGACGGAACGGAAATCTCGCGAAGCGGGTACGTCGACGAAGTCAATCGCCGAAACGAGTTGGGGCGTTTGATGCTGGACAGTCCGCAACTGGATCGCATGGCGGTCAACCGATATTGGTCGATGTTCCTGGGTTACGGATTTACCAAACCGCTCGACGACATGGGGCCTCACAACCTGCCCACGCACCCGCAACTGCTGGACAGCCTGGCGTCCTCGTTCCGCGGTTCCAGCTATGACCTGAAGGAACTGATTTTCTGGATCACCCTCAGTCGGCCTTACTCGTTGGCTTCGGTGATGACCAGCCAGAACGAGATCGACGACCCGTCGATCGGGGAGACTCCCAAGTTCTCGCGGTTTTACTTGCGTCAAATGAGTGCCGAACAGTTGTATCAATCATTGGTTTCGGCGTCCGGTGCGTCGGCCCAGGGCACGTACGAGCAACAAGAACAAAAGCGTCGGGAATGGTTGCGGCAGTTCGTGGTCACGTTCGGAACCGACGAGGGCGACGAAGCAACCACCTTTGACGGATCGATTCCGCAGGCGTTGATGCTGTTCAACGGCGAATTGACTCAGCGGGCGATCAGTTTGAAGCCGGGCAGCTTCCTGGATCGGCTTTCGCAATCAGGAAAGTCGACGCGGGAACGATTGACGCGACTGTACCTGGCCGGCTTGGCCCGGCAGCCCAGCAAACGCGAAGTTGGTCTGGCGGGAGAACTGTATCGTGCCCGAAAAGGAAACGAAAAAGAGATGTTGCAGGACATGTGGTGGGCCATCCTCAACAGCAACGAATTCATCATGCAGCACTGACCCCCCCCGGCGGGCCATGGGTTCATTCGGTCTGCATCTGCGTTCTAACCCTGGATCGCGTCCTACACTTTGACCGGTCCTGACTTATCTTCGGAAGGCAAACACAATGATTTCAACTTGGAAAACGCCTCGCGGGATGACGCGGCGGCACTTCATGAATCACCTGGTCGGTTCATCCGCTGCCGTCTCGGCCGCGATGACGCTCGGTGGCGCGATCCAAGCCAATGCCGAAGAAATGCGCCGCAACCGAAAGTCGGCGATCATGCTGTGGATGGGTGGTGGACCGCCGACCATTGACCTTTGGGATTTGAAACCGGGAGCGCCGACGGGCGGCCCCTTCCGACCGATTTCCACCACGGGCGACATGCAAATCTGCGAGCACCTGCCGAAGGTCGCGGAGCAGATGCAGCACCTGTCGGTCGTGCGGAGCATGTCCACGCGGGAAGCCGATCACGACCGCGGACGCTATTACATGCACACGGGATTTGTCCCGAACCCGAATATCGAACACCCGAGCTACGGCGCGGTGATCGCCCACGAATTGATCGGACAACGGCCCGAACTGGAGATTCCTCCGTTCGTCACCATCGGCGGTGCCAGTGAAGGACCCGGTTTCCTGGGCATGGCTTGGTCACCGTTCGCGGTCACCAGCAGCGGGCGAATCCGCAACTTGAACATGCAGCTGGACGATGCACGACTGATGCAGCGGATGGCCGCCCTGCGGGAGATCGAGTCCGGGTTCGCCAAGCGCACGCGAGGGCTGCCGGCGGAGGAACACGGCAAGGTCCTGAAGAAAACCTTTGACCTGATGACCAGCTCGCAAATGGAAGCGTTTCGGGTCGAGACCGAAGACGAAAAGACCAAGGAACGTTACGGCACCAACGGATTCGGGCAGGGTTGCCTGCTCGCGCGACGCCTGGTCGAAGCCGGCGTTCCGTTCATCGAAGTCGATTTGGGTGGTTGGGATTTGCACCAGAACGTCCACCAAACGCTTGCCGACACCAAGCTGCCGCAACTGGACCAGGCGATGAGCGCCCTGGTCGAAGACCTGCAGCAGCGGGGATTGTTGCAGGACACCGCCGTGATCTGGATGGGCGAGTTTGGTCGGACACCGCGGATCAACCAAAACGCCGGCCGCGACCACTGGGCTCGCGCCTGGTCCTGCGTGGTCGGCGGGGCCGGTATCAAAGGCGGCTTGGCCGTCGGAGAAACCAGCAGCGACGGCACCGCAGTCGAATCGGAGCCCTTCAGCAGCGAGGACCTGATGGCGACGGTCTGCAAAGGCCTGGGGATCTCCACGGAGACCACGTTCATGAGCAAGAACCGACGACCGATGAAGATTGCAAACGGTGGAAAACTGATAGAAGAACTTTTGGCTTGAGTTTGGTAGACAAAATCGGCGATCGATCGCCAAGCTCGGCCGGGCCGGACGACGGTCCGCAGCCCCGGTCACCTCATCGCAACGACGCTTCGTCACCAGCCGGTGACGAGCCCGCTGGCGATCGGCCTGAGAAGAATCAAACGGACCGGCAGCGGTGCGAGACGCAGGCCAAGGACTGCCAAGCGGAAGCGCGCGACGCGGAAGGACTGGTGCTTCGCCATCAACGTGGCGTTTGGCGTTACTTGCGGATGCTCGGCTGTGACGATGCCACCGCCGACGACCTGACGCAGGAGACGTTCTTGCGCGTGTTGCGGCGAGACGATTTCGTTCAACACAACGACAGCGCGACGGCCGGGTACCTCCGCCGCACCGCGTACAACTTGCTGGTTTCCCGCCACCGAAAACTGGGCCGAATCCAGACCATCGCCGAACCAACCCTGCTGGATGAAACTTGGGACCGCTGGGCCGGCAAAGACCTGACCGGCGACGCCGCGGTCGAAGCCCTCCGGCAATGCTTTAGCAAACTGACCGAGCGGGCGCAACTGGCGCTTCGAATGCGATTTGATTCGAATGCCAGCCGCGTCGAAATCGGTGAAGCCTTGGGGATCACCGACCACGGAGCTCGCAACCTGATGCAACGCGCCAAGCAACAGCTTCGCAGTTGCGTCGACGAAAAGATGCAGATCGCAAACGAATCATGACTAGCTTCCCGAAACGCGAAACGTCCAACCAACCCGGCGATGCCGATCCGATGATCGATGCTTTGTTGGCCGAATTCCTGCCGAGTGATCCCAACCAGCGGAGACCACCGCCCGATCTCTCCCGGCAAATCATGACGCAGTTGGAGGCGATTTCAGAATCCCATCGCACCGCCTCCACGCGGTCGGCTTCGGCGGGCAAGTCGACCCGCACGTCGGCCCCGCGTCCCGCTCCGGCAGAGAAGCCCGCGCCCGCATCGATTTCGGCCGGTTCGC
Organism: Roseiconus nitratireducens; assembly: GCF_008629675.1. Taxonomy (GTDB): domain Bacteria; phylum Planctomycetota; class Planctomycetia; order Pirellulales; family Pirellulaceae; genus Stieleria; species Stieleria nitratireducens. The sequence goes on from NZ_VWOX01000015.1 coordinate 54,852, forward strand.
GTCCGGCGGTCGCGCGCATTGCGACGCTGATTGTGTCGATTGCCGCCTGCCTTGCGGTGGCGGTTTGGCTGGCGGGCAATGATTCCGCAACACCTTCGGACGATTCCGAGCCGCTTTTGGCCGGTGGTCCCTCCGATCCAGCTGTCGCACCGCAGCCAGAGCCCGAGATCCCGACCAACGATTTGATCGCCGATTCCGGAGAAGTCGGAGCCGACGAAGAACCGGCCCCGGAACAGCCCCGCAAGCGGATCAAGGGAATTCCCCTGAATGATCCGAACGTGGCCGTGTCGCCCCAGCGTAGCGGGCTGGATCTGATCGCAGTCGATCCGAACGATCATCCGAACATGCTTGAACTGGTGCCGTTGGACGCATCGGTCGCCCGGCTGCAAGCGGCGACGAATCGCTACTGGACGACGTTGGGCATTGAACCGACCGCGGAAGCTCCGCCCAGCCAGGTGGCTGAGCGAATCTCCGACCGGCTCGGTGTGTCCCTCAGCGAAGACCGGCTGAACGACCCCACACACATCCAATCGCAACTGGCGAAGTCGGATCAAGCGGCCGAAATCGCCAAACGCTGGCTTGCCACCGTCACCGAGACTCCGCTGACCGTCTTTGAAGGGGAGCAGTACGGTGGTCTGGTCGGCGAGGTTGCCGAAGGGTTTTCCGGAAGCGAAACCCTGCAGACCAAACTTGTTTCGCTGATCGACGGTTCGAATCCCCATTCGAACGATTGGTATCGAGCGGTGGGTCGGGGCGGTCCAGAACGGATTGCCCGGCGATTGGCCCGCGTCTCGATGAACGCCGACATGCGATGCGTGCGGTGCCACGATTCGATGATCGGGCGAGCCGGAACGCAGGACGATTATTGGTCGTTTGTCGCGTTGGTCCGAAATTCGATCGAGCGCGGTGAGAACGGATGGACGGTCAAAGACGAACCGAGCCAAGCGTCGACCTTTTTTGAGTTGCCGGACGGCCGTCAAAGAATGGCACACGCCGGCGTCAGCGAACGTTTTCTGCCGGGACCTTCGGCCGGCCAAACCGACCTGAAGTCCTGGGCAGCCGCTTTGGGCAACAGCGACCAATTGGCCGACAGCATCGTCGATTCGCTTTGGGAACTGGTGCATGGGCGACCTTTGAGCCCGAATCCGGTGGACGCGTTTGCTCCACCAATGAATGCAAGCTTGCAGGAACTGCACGACCAATTGTCCGACGACCTGCGGGCAAGTCGTTTCGACGTGACTCGCACGCTGGCTTTGATTCTTTCATCGCCGACCGTGCGTCGCACGGTTCCCGAGGCGCTGCTCGCGGAGAACTTGCTGACCACGACGGACCAACAAAGGGCCGAGGCATTGGAGCGTGTCAACGCGTTCGCCGCCGCCGTCGACACACCGGACTCGTCGCGCCGTCAGCGAATCGAATTGGCGCTGCGTCGCACCGGTGGCAAGCTCCAGGACGACGGGACGGGATCGCTTTTGGCGCAGCCCATGTTGAAGGATTCCGCCAGCGGAACTCCGGGATCACTGTCCTCGGATGCGGCCCCCAGTTTTCAACAACTGTTGAGCACCGATTTCCCGGGCAACGACGCCGAGTTGCCTGTTTCGTGGCTGCGATCGATCAACGATTACGATGATCAGGTGCAGCACCTGGTGTATCTCAGCGGTGGCGAGAAAGTGACCGATGACATCGCATCGATCGCCAAGCAACTCAGAGAATCCGGATCACGAGAATCGGCACTCAGCCGGCTGTGGTGGATCTTGCGAAAGTAGCGGCGGTCGGGCCGCGTGGCGACTTTCGCCACTCGGCACGGACCAATCAGGATCCAGCCGAGACGCGGGAAAACTTTTTCACGCCCCCCGCGCTCCCGCCACTTCGGAAGCCTTGTAAACGACGGTCGAACGTTTGAAGCCCAAACGTTCATACAACCGGATTGCCCCCGTGTTCTCGGTGGTCACTTCCAAATGCATCTGCCGCAGGCCGGCCTGGCGGAAGCCGGCAGCGGCGTGGGCCAGTAAAATCGACCCCAAGCCGCGGCCCCGATGTTCGGGGGCGATGCCCAAGTTCTGGATCGCTCCCCATCCCTCCTGGGCCAGCCCCTGAATGGTGCCCACGGCCAACGAAAAACGTTCTCCGGTTTGCGGGTGCACGGCGAGATAGCGGATCAGCCACGTGGCCTCCGGCACGAAGTCTTTCCGCGAGGTGATCTCTCGCATCAGACGCAAGCAGCCTTCGCGACGCGACAGGCAGGGAAACACGTCGGCGTCCAATTCCTCGCGAAAACTGTGGTACTTGGCGGTCGCGTGCTCGTGAAGCAAACCGGGCTGATAGGGCACCAATTCGTATCCTGCCGGAGGTGCGTTTGCGCCACCGGACCAGGTGCGGAGATCGAACTCCATCCGGTACCGTTTGAAGTAGGTCATGCCCATACCGGAATTCTACCACGGCCCCGGGTTTTGCACCCGCTCGCCGACGACTTTCCAAGTTTCTATCCTGATGGCGAGCCCGCAAAACCAACCGACCCGCTGCATTTCGCCGCATGACCGATTCTTCGTTTCCCACGTTTGCCAGCCTGGTCGATCAGGCTGTGGTCGTGACCGGCCCGACGGCGTCGGGAAAAAGTGCCCTGGCGATCGAACTGGCAGAGCGGATCGACGGGGAAATCCTGTCACTGGATTCGATCGCGGTCTACCGCGGCATGGACATCGGCACCGCAAAACCGACCCCGGAGCAGCGTGGACGCGTGCCGCACCACCTGCTGGATCTGGCGTCCCCCGACCAGGATTTCAGCGTCGCGTGCTACCTGCAGGCGGCGCACCGTTGCGTCCAGGAGGTGCTGCGGCGTGGGCGCCGACCGATCTTTGCTGGTGGGACGCCGATGTACCTGAAGGCAATCCTGCGTGGATTTGATCCCGGGCCTCCGCCCGACTGGGAATTCCGGAAGTCGGTCGAACGCGACCTGGAAGTCCACGGGGTCGACGCACTGCGCGAAAGACTTTCACGGGTCGATCCGTTATCCGCCCATCGGATCGCTCCCGGAGACACCCGTCGGATGATCCGCGCTTTGGAGGTCGCCAAGCACACGGGGGTACCGCTGAGCCACCGCCAAATCCAATTCGATCAATCGCGTCCGGCGGACTCCTGCAGTGTGTTTGCGCTTCGTTGGCCTCGTCCCACCCTGCACCAAAGAATCAACCAGCGGGTCGACCACATGTTTGAAGCTGGCTTGATCGACGAAGTCAAAGGGTTGCTGGAAGACTATGGCCAGCTTTCCAGGACGGCATGCCAGGCGGTCGGCTACCGCGAAGTTTTGCAATGGTTGTCATCGGAGTCGTCAGACCAGGACGAGCTGAAAGAATTGGTGGCGGCTCACACACGCCAACTGGCACGGCGGCAGGAAACCTGGTTTCGGTCATTCAGTGAAGTGACACCGATCGACATGAACTCTGACAACGGCGTGATCGGCCGGCCGACGCTTCAGTCACTGGTCGACCGAGTGATCGGACACCTGCAAGCCTAACTCTCCGGCTGGGCCGCCACCTGTTTCATGTACTCCGGATCAACCGACTCAGGCGCTGTTCCGGAAAGATGGGCGACGATCCGGTCGACGTGATCATGACAGTTTTCCAGAAACGTCTTGTACTTGCTATTTTGCGTCCCCGCGACAGCCGTCCCGGCGACATAAATCCCGGGAATGTTTGTTTGCATGGTCACCGGATCGTGCGTCGGTCGCTGCGACGTGTCGACCAGTTCCACACCGGCGGCACGAAAAAGTGATTTCTCCTGTTCGTACCCGATCAGGCTGAGCACGTCATCTGCCGGAACGTCTCGCAGGGGTGCGGAGTCATCGTTGATCGAACGCAGCTTGACCGACTGGGGAGTGATCTCGACGGGAACGGTGCCCAAGTGGTTGCCGATGCGACCGGCTTTTAGCAACCCCAACATCTCGGGTAGCAACCAGTACTTGATTCCATCAACGGGCAGTTCTTCGCCACGATAGCTGATGGAGACCTGCGCACCGGCATGATGCAACCTCAGGGCCGCTTCGATGGCGCTGTTGCGACCGCCAATGATCAGCACCCGTCGGCCGAAGTACCGGTGGGTTTCGCGGAGGTACCCGTCCACGTGAGGAAGGTCCTCGCCGGGAATCTCCAATTTCCGGGGAAAATCGGTTCCGCCGATTGCCAGCACCACTTCGCGGCACCGCCACCGTTGTCGGACCTGCTGGCCCCCGGTGATGACCGTCATCGTGTCTTCGCCGCGTTGAATATCCAGGACGGGCGTGTGTGTGTGGATGCGGAGTCCAAATTGGGTGACGACGCTCCGCAGGTAGTTCAAATACTGCTCCCGCGTGGCCTTGGTTTGGTCAACGGTTTGCAACGGCACGCCGGCAATCGCAATCCTTTCATTGCTGCTGAACCATCGCGTCTGGGGCGCCCACCAAGAAATCGTCTGACCGATCGACCCCGCATCAAACATTTCGAACGCGATCCCGGCACGCTGCAAGGCGACGGCAAGCTCGATCCCGATCGGTCCGGCACCGACGATCACCACGCGGGTGGATCGATCGGTGGCAGGCGAAGGAGTGGATCGGTTGGCGGCGGAAGACATCGGCATTCCAGGGGCGGGCATCGAGGGGTCAGCGTTCTATTGTACCGAACGGAAAATCTTGGCAACCGCTGACCGCCCCCGCCCCGTGGCCGGGGCATCACGCCAACCGACGTGCGGCAGCCGCGTCCAGGACGGCAGTCACGTTCCGGTGCCGCCGCAGCAACGATGCAGGATGCTGCTCGGTGATCGGACCGTGAACCATTTTTTTGACCGCTTCGGCCTTGCCCTCACCGAGTGCCAACAACACGATTTCCCTCGCTTCCAAGATGGTTCCGATCCCCATGGTGATCGCGTGACGCGGGACCTGATCGATGGATTCGAAGAAACGAGCATTGTTTTCAATCGTTTCGTCAGTCAATGCGACTTGACGTGTTCGGCTGTCCGCCGCCGATCCGGGTTCATTGAACGCGATGTGTCCGTTGTGGCCGATGCCCAACAGTTGCAGATCGATGCCGCCTGCGTCCCGGATCATCGCTTCATACTGGGAACAGGCTTGCGCGACATCCGATGCCAGCCCGTCCGGTACGAAAGTGCGTTCGGGATCGACGTTGATCGATTGAAAAAGCTGTTGATCCATGAAATGCCGAAAACTCTGCGGATGGTCGGCCGGCAATCCAATGTATTCATCCAGGTTGAACGTTCGGATCTTGGAGAAGTCCACCTTCCCGTCCCGGTACATCCCGATCAGCGCCTGATAGGCCTTCACCGGCGTCCCACCGGTTGCCAGCCCCAACACCCCGTCGGGCCGGCGGTTGACGGCGCCGGCGATGCGACGCGCTACTTCCCTGGATGCTTCTTCCGCGGTCGAAAAAATCGCCACGTTGATCGAATTCGATTCTGTTTCTACCGTCACGCAACTTCCTCGTCTGCTGCTTCAATCGCGTCGACCAGCAGCGCGGACCAATCACACGCCGCTGGAAACTCTTTCCGAAGGCACGCCCGCAAATCGGGCCTGACAAAAACACGGACCCGTTTCACGTGATTGTCGAATTGTTGTTGTGCCAGCACCGCGGCAACCGGCGAAACGTCTCCCAAAGTCACCGAACGTCCGTCCGCAAAGCGGACCGCCGTGTTGATGTCGACCTCAAGCTTCACCGGTGGCGCATCGATCAAGAGATCGGCCGGCGCCACGGCGATCCCCGTCTGGCGGCTGATACGCGTCGCCAGCGTTTCACAAAGCGCGACCAACCACCAGTAGGGACGGCGAGCCAATCGGCTGTGAATCGCCGGCCCATTGAGCACGCTGAATTCCGCGACCCGTTTGAACAATTGGCGACGTGGCCCGAACAATCCCTCGACCAGCGGCTCGGCAAGGCTGCCTTCGGCGGTCCGACGAATCAATGCGATCCATTCGGCGTCCGCGAGTTTCAGGGCGGCGTTCAAATCGATCCGATGCCGCAGCAGAAACACACTGCGTTGCAACATGGCCGTCGCGGCCCGAACCGCATGGTGCCAGTAGACCTCGCTGAACATCACGTACCGCGCGAACACCATCATCTCGCCGGCGGTTCGCCCCTTTTCGCCGATGGCCAATCGATTCGACTCCGGATCGGCCACCAAAGACGACACCAACCGTTCGGCATCGAAGTTGCGACCGTACGGCACGCCACAGTGCAAACTGTCGCGTTGCAGGTAGTCCAGTTTGTCGATGTCGATGGGGCCGCTTAAGCAACTTCGCAGGAACCGGGTCGCCGCATTCGGTTCACCGGCGGCGTCGCTTTGATCAGGCAACTTGTCCGCAGCGTCCGGATCCAACAAACATTGAATGTCGTCCGATGTGCAGCGCCAATCTTCCCGGATGCAATCGGCCAGTTCTCCCGAATGAAGAAGATCGGCGACTCGCGACTCATGTCGCGGCAAGTCTTCCAATTGCATGTCCTCGATCGGATGGCAAAACGGCCAATGACCGACATCATGCAGCAGTGCCGCCAACACAAACGCGTCGCAGGAAGTGTTGTCCAACCACTTCGACGTGACCGGGTCGTCTTTGAAGCGTGCCAGGAATTGCAGTGCGTTGCGATACACACCCAACGTGTGTTCCAGCCGAGTGTGCATGGCCCCCGGATACACCAGGGACACCATCCCCAATTGACTCAGACCGGCCAGACGTCGCAGCGGCGCCGTATCCAACACCCGCCGCACTCGCTGGGAAAGCGGGACGGAATCGGCGGGAGGAATCCGGACCAGCGACCCCGAGACGGATCCGGCGCGATGCAGCAAATCGATTTCGGGGATGTCTAGCACGGGAAGCATTCAATCGGGAATCAAGTGGTGCGGGCGTCAGGGAAACGACTGCCTGTCAAGGCAACAATTCATGTGGCAAGCCGGCGAGCACCACCCCGCTGGTCAACGCCAGCAACACGATCGTGATGAAATACAAGCCGGCATGGATGACCCCGCTGAAATACTCCAGCTCAAACGCTCCGGCCGAAGCCAGCGCCCCCAGAGCGATCATGATGCACAGGGTGATTCCGAACACCGTGTAAGACATCTCCGCCGCTTGATTGAGCTCAAAGATGTAGGTGGGCACGCACGCGTAAACGCACCAGAGCACCGCAAAGATTGCCGAACAGATCAGCACCCGGTTACGAAGCTCCGGGCCGACGTACGGTTCGCGTTCCTGGTCGTACAGGAACTGGTAGCCCGCCCAGACCAACGGGGGCGCCAGCAGGACGATGCCCAACAATTGAGCCCATAGCGGAGCACCGGCCGGGCCGGTGAAGCGAAACACCAACGCACAAACGAAGACGGCCAGGATGGCGCCCAACGTGATGATCAATCCCCGCCGAGTCACATCGGTTTCCTTTCGCCGGATCGGCTTCAGCACGCTTTGGCCGGTGCTGTCCTTGGGCGAGTCGTCGCGGGGCGCGTGGATGACAACTTCTTCCCCCTCCTTGGGAATTTCGATCGGCTTCTTGCAATTCGGACAGGGCCCGGTCTTGCCCGCGAATTTGTCGCTCACCTGAAATCGTTTCAAGCAGTGGCGACAGGTAACTTGGATCGGCATAGGTTGACGGTCTTTCCCAGCGACGATGGGGACGGAAGAAGACAAGAAGGGAGGCGAGCTGCAAAAAATCACCGCAATCTGTCATGATGTCGGGTCAGATTGTCACGCTACGGACCCCCATTGCAACCCTTCCGCCCCCGCGTTGCATCCGCTTTCTCAGGCCCATCACGAAACCGCCGTGAACGATTCCCCACACTTCCAAAACCCGCAGCCAGCCGGGGCGAGCGACGGCGGAACCCCGGTCCCCGTTCCCGCCGTCGCCAACGTCGTGCTGTACCGGCCCGAGATCCCGCAAAACACGGGCAACATCGGCCGCTCTTGCGTCGCCGTGGGAGCCAAATTGTGGATCGTCCGCCCGGCCAGCTTTGACTTCAGCGATAAACGCGTCCGCAGGGCGGGGCTGGACTACTGGAAGCACCTGAATCTGGAAGCGGTCGACTCCTGGGACGAGATCCCACGACGGCTATCGCCCCAGCGGACGTTTTTCTTCTCGCGTTTCGCGGAAAAGCTGATCTGGGAGCAAACGTTCTTGCCCGGCGACACCTTCGTCTTCGGTCAGGAAACGGCCGGTCTGCCGCCGGAAATCGTCCGACCCGGCAACCCGCACGCATTACGCCTGCCGACCAGCGGGCACGTCCGCAGCCTGAACCTCGCCACCACGGTCGGCATCGTGCTGTTCGAACAACAGCGTCAACTTCTCAGTTCGGCGGAGCACTCGCAACCGCGGACTTGATCGAGAGAATTTGAACCGACGCACGGGTTCATCCGCCGGGAGTTCATCCGCACCGAAGCAAGCGAGGCCGCTGGCGTGCCGATCAGCTTGGCGAAGCGCTGACAAGCCGGTCTGCTCCTCGGCCAGCCGAACTGCTCATCGGCGGCGCAACAACCGCCGCACCAGTCGCTTCCACCGATCGCGCCAGCTGAGGGTCGAGGTTGACGCTGCGACGCCTCCCCGTTCCAACTCGGCAAGCGTCGTGGGAACCGGCCGACGTCCCGCAATCACGGCATCGATGGTGGCAGCAATGAAGCCGTTGGTCCGATCCTCCGGGGCGATCTTCAAGGCATGCCGAATCGTCTTTTCCGCAAGGTCGGCGCGGCCGTCCAACAGGTAGGCAACCGCCAGGTTTCCCAGCAGTTCAACGTCGTCCGGTCGCACCGCAACCGAGGATTCTCCCACGCGGCACGCTTCGTCGGTTTGGCCGACCTCCAGGTACAGACCGGCCAGCTCTTTCAAGATCGACGTTTCCGGCGGATCCGCCAACTCCTGGGCTCGGCGTAGCGACTCAATCGCCCGCTCGGGACGGTCGACCGCGTGCCACCCCTTCCCAAGCAAGAACCAGATTCGCCAGGCGTCGGGGTTGGTCGCCGAAAGCTGCTGCAATGCCCCGATGGCCTCGCGAATTTGTTCTTGCACCTCGGGCTGGGGCGGTGGCTGTCCCGGGTGGCGCAGGTGATCCAAAATCGTTTCTGCGGCGTTCTTGAATAGCTCGTCCGGCGTTTCGTGCAACCGGGCGGTGTAAAGCAATTGCCCGGTCTCCTTGTCCCGATAAACGTCCACGCGTTCATCGCGACGAACGAACTCCAAACGCGCCTGCACCTCCTCGGCCGACATGTGCTGCAACTCCGGGCCCGACTCCGGGTCCCAGGACTTGGGCGCAACCACCATCTCCGAAGGATTGCCGACCAGATTGGCGATCAAGTTGCCGTTGTACTCGGCCAGCTGCAACCAATCGCATTCCGGAGTCACCGACTGCGTGTGAGCATCCACGATCACCACTTCGGGATCGCCATCATCATGGCTGAGCCCCATCAACACCAGCTTCTCCAGAAACAGCTCCGCGTCACGCGATGACATGAAACTGGCTTGCGACAGACAATCATCGCCGAAAGACATCGCGTTGGGAGCGATCGAAGAGAACTCTGCGGCACCACCTTCCAAACACCGATCCAAGGCGTCGTTTCGAATCACGACCGCGGTGCCTTCCAACAGTACGGGCATACGTCTGCTCCGGTTTCGTCGGCTGGTGCTCCAGCAATTCCCAATCCACCAAGTATAGCCAGATCCGGCTGCAACTTGCTGGCCTTTCGCGTTTGCAAAATCCGTTCGATCGAGTTCCTGCCGAACCGCACCCGGCCCGGGATTCCACCACGGTTCTGGCAATCCGATTGGAGGTACCGATCGATCACAACGCAAGCGCCGGTTGACTGTTCGGCGCATCCGGCACAACCCGTTCATTCAACGTCATCCGCCGCACCGGGTCGACTGCAACATCCGTCGATCGTTTGCAGGCGATCGCGGGGGGTTCAGGCATTTCGATCGATCCTGAGTCCTGGTGGCGTCGGTATCGACCGAAGAAACCTATTCGCGGTTGGACAAATCACCTTGCCGACTCGCACCGACACATTGAGGTCATGTGGTGTCACTTCAAGCTCCTTTCGGCGGAGGAAGAGTGGAACACCTGCGGAATTCCGCAACCGGAATCACGCACGACCTGCAACACGTAGGGGGCACTCCGACCGCATCACTTTTTTGTCGTCTGAAGCGCCCCTTCAAACCACACCCCCATGCGAGCTTATCAGCGACTTCCCGTTCGAATACGCGTGGCGATTCCGCTCGTGGTCGTCGTCGCCGGCACCTTGGTGGTGTCCCATCAGGCAGGATTGGTGCCTCAAAGCCGCCGAGCAAGTCATGAATACCGACATGAGCTTAGCAAGACGATCGCGATCGGCGGCGCTGCGATGTTGGTGTCGGAACGTCCCGACGCTTTCGCCGCGGCGTCCAGGGAATGGGTCGCTCGTCATCCGGATCTGAAATCGGTCGGGCTGGTCTCTCCCGACGGTGCAAAGATCTTTGAAACGAGCAACCACTCGGCCGTTTGGGAACGTAGTCGCAACGTGCCTGGTTCGGCTCTGACGACAACACTGTCCGCCGACGGAAAGTCGTATGGAACGCTGCAACTGGCGTTTGCGCCGCTACCGCCGGCGTGGTCCGACTTGAACCGGCTGCTGTTGTTTGTGTGCCCGACCTGCTTTCTGATGTTCGCTTTCCTGATTCCCGGCTTGCTGCGTCGCGACCGCCGCGACAACCTGGAGCCCGTTGCGGGCCGGCAGGACACTTCGACGGCGACGGTTTCCGCGGGCAATCAAGGTCGTACCACGGGCGACGCCGCGGCCGACCGTCCGAGCGTCGCGTCACCGACGTCCGAAGCCGCCCCCGACCTCCCCAACCGACACTTGCTGTTGGATTTGATGGTCAGCCTGGACACTCGATTGAAAGACATTCGCCTGGCGGTTGACAACGCGGATTTCAAATCGCTGAGGACGGAAGCCCGTTCGCTCCGCGGACTCGGACAAGCCAGCGGAGTGGACGCGCTGTTCGCACCGGCGGAAGCGTTGGAGCGGGCGGCTCTGCGAGCGGACACACGGGGCGCCACCGAAATGTTGCGTCAAATCGATGACTTGATCGAGCAAATCAGTACCGCCGCCGCATTGGAATTCGATTCCCAAACGTCCGGGCCGATTGCGTGCTCGCTCCCACTGGATGACGACGACTACCGAGAAATCGTCAACGAATTCATTGAGCAATTTGACCGGCGGCTGATGCTGATGCTCTCCCATGTCGAACAAGGCGCCTTCGAACCGCTGGAACAGGAGGCCCATTGGCTGAAAGGTTGCGGCGGGACGGTGGGCTACGAAGCTCTGACCAAACCGGCGATCGAACTGATGCATTCCGCCAGAGCCAAAGACCACCTGGCATGCCAGAGGGCGCTGGGAGCGGTACTGGACATCCGCAAGCGACTGGTCGTACCGATCACGCCGAACGGCCATTCAAAAACGCAAGCAAAGACTGAAAGTCTGCGTCAGTCGACGGGCAAAAATTGAATCGCGTCCGCGATCACGTAGCCGTCGGAATCCCCGTTGCTGATCTCCGCAACGGCGGATGTTCCGAATCGGAACTCACCGATCAACTTCCGCCCCTTCGATGTCGCATCCCGTTGGTCCAATGAAACGGATGTTCGCTTCCCTTCGCCGTCGACCACGGTGACGGTTGTGTTGGTGGCACGGTTGGGGTGCGGCGGCCAGTAGACAAAGACCCGGTAGTTGCCTGCGGCGGGCAGATTCCCGCGGTACGTCACCCGGCATTCTCCTTTCCCGCCATCGTTGTCGTGCAGATAGTCCGCTCCAACACGCGGGTGGGATGACGTGCTGGATACCCAGGGGCCTTCGACCGTCGCCTGTTCGTTGTCGATCACCACGCCGCCCAACGCTTTGGGATCCAATCCCGGCTCGGGCTTTGGCCCCACGTGTTCCAGCACCTGACCGTCCTGTCTCAGTCGTTCGGCCAGTTTTTCGTAGTCGACTTCGTGGACGGACGTGGAAGCGTCCGCGGCCATCGCCGCTGCGGTCGCGGCGGATTGGCCCAACACCATGAACACGGGCTCCATGCGGATCGAACCGAAGGCGATGTGGGAAGCCGAAAGGCAGACCGGAACCAGCAGGTTGGACACTTCTTCTTTTTTCGGCAAGATCGACCGATAGCTGATTCCGTAGGGAGGAAAACCGCCCACCTGGACATCGCCTTCATTCCGGACCATTCCATCGGAGTTGACGTATCGTTGCTGGTTGTGCGAATCCATCGTGTAGGCGGCCAGACCGATCGGATCTTCCACGGCGCGTCCCTGGCAGTTGTGTTGGGTCATCACGTACTGCCCCACCATGCGTCGCGCTTCGCGAATGTACAACTGCTGTTGCCAACCGTCGCCGGCGGTGAATTCGTCCTTGCACAATCCCCAGCGCGAAACTTCCTTGCGAACCGATTCGGGAACGCGGGGATGATTGGCAAGGGTCCACATCAACCCCCGCTGATACTGCAGGTGTTTCGCAACGATCTGTTCCCGCCGGGCGTAACTTGCTTCGGGATAGTCGTAATTTTGGCCGATGAAGTCGGTCGAGAAACCGGTGTTATTGTTCACGTCGGTCTTGCGATTGGGCATCGCCGAATTCGCCCAGGGAGTCTTTGTTTCTCCGGCTTCGAAATTTCGAAACAGCAACTCGTACCATTCGGCTTGATATCCTTCCGGCTTTGCAAACGGTATCTGATTCTCGGGGTGGTCGGTCAGGCACATTCGGAAGCAGTACGCCTGGACACGGCGATCGGCTTCGCCCTCGGCGCCGGGACCTTGCGGATCAATGTGTGGCAACAATCCGCTGCTGGGATCCCCCGGGGTCACATAGGGGTCGATTCCGGGTTTCAACTGATGGTGCACCGACCTTTCGGTTTGCACGCCGTTGAGCGTCTCGCCGTACTGTGAATTTGCCTCACGCCCCACCGTGTAGCTGACGCCCGCAGCGGCCAGCAGGTCACCCTCGTAAGTGGCGTCGATGAACATCTTTCCGCGGTACGTTTTCCCCGACTCCATCCGGATGGAAACGATCCTCGCCGGGCGGCTGCGAGTCAACATCACGCCGGATTTTCGGTCCAGCCGTTCGTGGTAGTCCACGCGAATATCGTTCTGGAGGATCCACCGCTGATACACCGCTAAAGCGGCACTTGGCTCGAACGTCCACATGGTGTCTTCACCAGCCGTGGTCCGAGACTGTCCCCCGCTTCGATAGGCATCCTTCTGCTGCCACTTCCAAGCGTCCGGTTGCGCGTAGTGTCGTGCGATGTCCCGGTAGAACTCTCTAGAAATGCCTCCGATGGCCGATTTGTTGCCGATGTCCGTTTGCCCCAATCCGCCGGTCGTCAAACCTCCCACACGATCGGTCGGCTCAATCAAAACCACGGCCAAGCCCATGCGTTTCGCCTGCACCGCCGCAGCGACGCCGGAGGAAGTGGCGCCGTAGATCACCAGATCGAAGTTTGCGTCCTGCGATTCCGCAGCGGGTAATTGCTGAAGTGTCAGAGTGAGTGACAGCAGGGAAAACAGAATCAGGCGAGGAGATCGCATCGCAGAACCCGAGGTGGGGAAGGAGAGAAAACAACGCGGCGGACGCCGGCCATTGTAACGTCAAAATCTCACAAGTTGACGTCATCACTCTCTCCGCCATCGTTGTCGGGCCGGACGACGGATTCGACCAACCTCTGGCGATGGTAGGTGGTCGATCGGTGGCGGATGCGAAGACAAGTGCAAGATTGTCAACGCTCAACCGTGGGTCAACTCGCTTCGTCCAAAGGCGATGCGCAGACTCTCAAAGCCCTGGTGCGAAAGAAAGCAAAGGATGATCAGCGGGCGATGAAAAGGTGGGGCCTGGATCCGAACTTGAGTGCGTCGTCGACGCAAGACATTTCGGACCGCGTGTGGTGAACCGCGCGGAACGGCCGATCCGGTCAATTTGCGGCCGAGAAATTTGCGACCGGACTACTGGCGGCCGTTCAAATCGCGGCCGGCTGCAGGGCCAAGTGGGAGTTACGGGCTTGCTGCCATTGCACGTCGCCGGCCGTGTAGGTCCAGGTCCGTAACATCTCGCGTTCTACCAGTTTGGAAACCATCTCCGACGTCGTTGCGGCGTTGAGATGTTTCATGATGGCAGCCCGTCTGCGTTCCACGGTTCGATCGGAGACGTCCAATTCGCGAGCGATGTCCCGGTTCATCTTTCCCTGAAGAATCCGTTCGGCGACATCCCGTTCCTGACGTGACATCTGCCGGGCCTCATGTTCCAGCTTTTCCAACCGGGACATCAGGTCCATGTGTGTTTGAACGCTCTCGGTCACGTCGCGAGCAATGTTGTGTCGACGCACCACCGGTCCACCCGGATTCTCTGCCACACCGACCGTGTGCACGGACAGGATCCTTCGTTCGCCGTCGCTGTTGCGGACGCCGCGGAGGGCGTGCAACGTCTGACCATCGCTAAGATCGACTCGCTGACATTCGGGAATGTCTTGGTTGAGTGGATCCCCTTCGTACAGAAAGTGCGTGTAGGATAGACCTGGGATGGCACTGGGGTCGTACCCCAGCACGCCACGGACCGACGGGCTGACAAACGTCACTTCCGTCACGTTCCGATTGCTAAAGAAAAAGTAGGGCTCGACAAAGTCGGTTGCCCGGGGCAAATCCAACGTTGATTCGCGGTTCACGGCAAGGTCTCCGAATATCAAAGGTAATTGTGATGAGCAAGCTGGTCGCAGAAGCGATCACAGCAAGTTCCGACATCAGCTTCTCCAACCCTCAGAGAGCAGCCGGTGTGGGGAGACCAAACCGCTCCACTAGACGACGCGTCGCCACGTCGATGACCCCGCAGGAAAACGCCTTCTCGGCCGTCGGTTTTTAGCCAAAAGTGGCGTTTTTGTGAAGAATCACGTGCAATCCCCGTCGTAGGGGGAGACAGATGCCTCAGCCCCAGTTCACCAGATTCCCGACCGAAAACGTCGCCCCACCGGCGTTCGTTCGCCGAACCCTGCTGGCCGCCGCGATCCTGGCCTGGCTCGGCGTGGTTGTTCCCACGGAGCCCTGTGGAGCCGTACCGCCGGCCATCCGGGACAATCTGGCGCCCCAATCGCCGCGCCCCGCGGATGTTGCCCCCGCCCAGGCTCGTCAGTTGTCGCTGCCGGATCGGCCGTATGCCTACAGCCGGTTGGAAATACCCGATCACTTCCGGCCGCACGCCGCACACCTGGACAACACGCCGCCTGAAAACCCGATCACCGACGACGGGGCCACGCTCGGTCGAGTTTTGTTCTACGACACGACCCTATCCGTCAACGGAACGACCGCTTGCGCGTCCTGCCATCGACAGGAAAACGCGTTCAGTGAACCGCGGGACAAAAGCATCGGATTCGACGGTCAGCAGGTCGACCGAAATTCAATGAGTCTGGTCAACTTGCGGTACTACCAGCGTGGGAAGTTTTTCTGGGACGAACGTGCCGCAACGCTTGAACAGCAGGTCTTGATGCCGATCGAGAACCCGATCGAAATGGGACACAACCTGTCGAAATTGGTGAATCAGCTTCAACAAGATCCGATCTACCCGCCGCTGTTCGCCAAAGCGTTCGGGGACGATCGAGTCAGTCGCGATCGCATTGCCAAGGCCCTTGCTCAATTCGTGCGTTCGATCGTGTCGTTTCGATCTCGCTTCGATGTCGGCTTGGCCCAGGTCGATTCGCCGCAAACGCCTTTTCCGAATTTCACG
The DNA here is from genome assembly GCF_008629675.1 of Roseiconus nitratireducens. GTDB lineage: Bacteria > Planctomycetota > Planctomycetia > Pirellulales > Pirellulaceae > Stieleria > Stieleria nitratireducens. The sequence continues at coordinate 70,594 of NZ_VWOX01000015.1, forward strand.
GACGAAGAGAACCTTGGCAAGAAACAATTCTTCGGGCGTGGTCGCTGTGCCGAATGTCACCTGCCCACCTACCGAGGTTTGGATCGCGAAGCGTCCACCGAACAGTGGTCCATTTTTCAGTTGGAACGTCCTGGGAACAATGGCGTCGATTCCGAGGGCGGTGACCCGGGACTCGGACGATCAACCGGTCGCAGACAAGATTTGGGCAAGTTCAAACCGTCCACCTTGCGCAACATCGCCGTGACCGGTCCGTACATGCATGACGGTCGGTTTCACACTCTTGACCAGGTCATCGAACACTACAACTGGAGTGTGCGCCCCCACGAGAACTTGGACGAACGTTTGCGGGACTTCGCCGCCAACGGGTTGGCGTTGCCGGAAGTTCCCAAGGTCGCGTTGGCAAAGTTCCTGCGCACGCTGACGGACGAGCAATTGTTGACCGACCCGATGTATGCCGACCCGTTCGAACCGGCCGCGCACTGACGACTCGGTCAATCCGGAAAAACCCTTTTGGGGCACCACCGGCCAGACTTGCGAACCAGAATCGCTTTCAACGCACCGCTGGGCGAGACGGCAACGCATTCTTCACTCGGGTCAGCCAACTCTCCCGCCCCCGGAACATGCTCGGGCGACAAACACAGACCATGGCTGAGACGCCGACAGTTGTCCTGATCGACCTGGATGGACGGCAAATGTGACACGCCTCGAATCGCCGGCACGAGCAGCGATTCCATGTCTTCGTTGCGCAAACGGTCCACGGCGACGGAATCCTCCAATTGGAAATCACCGATTCGGGTGCGACGCAGGGATGTCATCACTGCGGTCGTCCCAACCGCTCGCGCCAGATCCATGCCCAGGGTGCGGATGTAGGTGCCGGTGCCACAAACGATCTCGAGTGTCAGTTCCGGATAGTCGTACCGGACGACGTTCAACGAATCGATCTGGACCGTCCGCGTGGGTACCTGAACCGACTTGCCACGACGGGCCAAATCGTAGGCACGTTGGCCGCCGATTTTGATGGCGGAATACGCCGGAGGCGTCTGCTCGATCGAACCGGTCAATGACACGCAGGCATCTCGCAACGCCTGTTCATTCGGCCGCGGATGATCCCGGTGAAGCGTCGGCTCGACCTCCATGTCGCCGGTCGGACTTTCGGCGGCCAGCCGGAAAGACCCGATGTACTGTTTGCTGACTTGGTGCACATACGGAACCAGTCGTGCCGCTGGCCCGACGCCAATCAGCAAGACGCCGTCGGCGAGGGGATCCAGCGTTCCGCAATGGCCGACTTTGGTTTTCCGCCCGCGCGGGTGCCCCTGAACGACCCCGCGCAGGCGCCCCTGAACGACATTCACCAGATCACGTGATGTGAATCCGACCGGTTTATCACAGTTGATGAATCCAAACATGCCGACAGGAATCTTTTCCTCGGAATTTACACCACGGTGTGAAGAACGGGTTTCCGAGCGGAGCCGGAAAATGTCGATTGGTGGTCGCCCAACCGCAGCACATTGATCGTCCAGCCGCAGCACGTTGAACTCCGTGCAATCGCCTCATTCGTGACGGTCATGGTAAGCTACCCGCGCCACGGGGAACGCACGGTCTTCGCCGCGAAACAGCAAACACCACGCGAGAAAGAAATCACATGATGGACGAATCAACCGAACCGGACGAACCGTTGCTGCTACGTGGTGCCCGCTTCAATGTGCATCGTCTATCGCTGATCGGCAAGGACGGCAAAACCTACCAGCGGGAGGTGGTCCGTCATCCCGGCGCCGTTGTCCTGTTACCGGTCCTTCCGGACGGACGCATCGTGATGATCGAAAACGTGCGGCCCACGGTCCGCGAAACGCTCTTGGAGTTGCCGGCCGGGACTCGTGAACCCGGCGAACCGGCGGAATCCACCGCGGCCAGGGAACTGGTGGAAGAAACGGGCTATTCGGCTGGCAAGTTGGAACTGCTTCACGAATTCTATTCCGCCCCCGGGATCTGCGACGAGTTGATGCACCTGTATCTGGCAACGGAGTTGGTCGAAGGCGACCCGCACCGTGAAGCCACCGAATCGATCGTGAACCGCATCGCGACGCCCGCAGAGGTTTCACGCTGGATCGACGAAGCAAAAATTCGAGACGCAAAGACTCTGGTGGGACTGTACGCTTACCTCCGTCAAAAGGGTTAACCGGTGGCTCTATCGCTTTCCAAGAGGTTCATCGCGGAAGTCGTCGGGACCTATGCATTGGTGCTGTTCGGCTGTGGAGCCATGGCGGTCGATGCCGACACCGGCGTCCTGACTCACGTCGGCGTCGCGCTGACATGGGGGCTGGTCGTGATGGTCATGATTTTTTCGATCGGCAAGTTGAGCGGCGCCCACATGAACCCGGCCGTTTCGATCGCCTTCACGGTCCATGGTCGATTGCCGGGAAAGGATTGCTTCGCCTACGTAATCGCCCAATGCATCGGTGCCATCGCGGCAGCCGCCAGCATCAGGGCAGTGGTCGGAATCAATCAGGCGGACTTGGGAGCCACGACCACCGATCTCCACTATGCCGCCGGGTTGGGCGTCGAATTCATGATGTCGGCCGCGCTGATGATGGTCGTGATGGGAGTTTCCACGGGCGCGAAGGAAGAATCCATCACCGCGGCGATTGCCGTCGGCGCGACGATCGCAATGGAAGCGATGGTGGCCGGACCGTTGACCAAAGCGTCGATGAATCCCGCCCGCAGTCTGGGCCCCGCGCTGGTCAGCGGCGTGTGGGATCATTTCACGCTTTATCTCGCCGGCCCCATCTTCGGCGCCATCGCCGGTGCCCTGCTGTATCGCATCATGTCGCCGACCCCACCGCCATCCGATGCCGCTTCCGACACGTCGGATTGATGCCGCCTGACGTGACCGCGATCAGTTCCTTGGCCGCGACCGCGATCAGGGCTGCAAATCAAAATCGCCACTGACATCCCGCCAAACGCTGTGGATGTGGTTGGCGGGATTGCCGGCCGCATCTGCCTGCGTGTTGACGAATTCGATCAGGAAACGTTTGCCGCGAATTCGGTAGTAGTGACCGATCCCCGGTTCGGTGGCTCCGGCCCAGGCAAAATGGATGTCGTCCCAGCCGTCCTCGCTGACCGCATCCCTGCGGGCTTGGGCGACCTTGTCAGCGACGGCATTGATGTAGACGTTGACCAGCTTTCGCAACGTCGCTTGACCGGTTTCATCCAGGTCCGCGTAGGCGATGCCCACCAGTTCATCGGGTTGGACCTGCGGCTCGCCGGCAAACCGGATCTCCGCGGGAGCCTCTTCGGCGATCACGGCCACCTCACGTTGTTGGTCGTCTAAAGATTGGACCAAGTCGAAAGCCAGTTGCTCTTCATCCTTCAGCACACGGGTTCCCTTGCCCAAAGGACCGGAGACTTCGCTCATGATGGTCGCCGGGTTCGCGGCAAAGAATTGGGGCGTGCTGTCAGCGACCTTCCCATCGCGAAAACTGAAATTCAACGACAGGTGGTGCCCTTCGAAACTGAACGCCCAGGGATCCTGGTCGCCCGGAGTTCCAAAAATGGTCACGTAGTACTTGTGCGGGTCGCGTTCCCACGTTCGACCTTCGCCTTCCAGTTCCCGCAAGACGCCTTCCAGCAACATGATGTTGCTGGCCTTGTCATAGCCGGCTTCGCTGAGCGCCGCCCGGACCAAACGCAGGGCCGCGACGCGTTGGGCAGAATTCATCTCCCGCAGCACCAGCCCCTTGCGAGTCTTCTTGGGGATGAAATGCCAATCGACACGTTTGTCGCTGTCGTAGGGCATCACCGCGACCGACTTTTGTTTCTCGTCCAACTGTTCCAGAAACGAATTGGCAAACGTCACGGCACGTTCACCAGGCTGGTCGGAAACTTTCAATCCGATCGCGGTGAGCGCGAGCAGAACGACGGCGACAGCGAAGACACGCATGGGGATGAACCCTTGATTCATGAGGGAGGTGGGATGTGGGACCAATTCGGAGGGAACGAGAGTTTAGCGAAATCCGGTCGGTGTTGCGTGCCCCGCGCGGGCGAATTGCCTGCGATTTCATGTCCGGCCATCGCAGCGGACTCACCCTGGATATGACTTTGTCGCTCCGAAACCCTTGCGTCGGCCGTCACGGCCGCTCACGATAATCACATCCTTCCTTTCAACCGGTCGCATCGGCGGCCGACCGGCGGCCTCCCATGCCCCGGCATCCTTGCTCATTCGAGAATCACCGTGATCGGCATCATCAAGCTTGGCACCGACGTCCCTAACGGTCCGCGTCCCGGACTACTTGTGTGGGGCCTCGCTGTTCTGGTCTCGACTTTCTGGCACAGCCCTGATGCCCACGCGAAACGCCCCAACATCCTGGTGGCGGTTTCCGACGACCAGTCCTACCCACACGCCTCCGCCTACGGTGATCCGGCGGCTCGGACACCCAACTTCGACCGCGTGGCGAAGTCCGGCGTCCTGTTCACCAACGCCTTCACCCCGGCTCCCGGATGCAGTCCCATGCGGGCGGCCTTCTTGACCGGTCGCGAGATCTGGCAAAACCGTGAAGCCGGTACCCACGCCAGCTATTTTCCCGCCGACCTTCCGGTCTACCCCGCCCAGCTGAAAGCGGCCGGCTACCACGTCGGCATGACCGGTAAAGGTTGGGGACCGGGGAAAGCGGTCGGCTGGCCCCACAATCCGGCCGGCGAGGCATATTCGAAACGAAAGATGAAGTCGCCTGCAGGGATTTCGTCCAACGATTACGCCGCGAACTTCCAAGACTTCTTGCAAGCCCGTGATGCGGACCAGCCCTTTTGTTTTTGGTACGGGGCCACGGAGCCACACCGCGGCTTTGGCGCCGGGTTGGGTCAGGAGAATGGGATCGCCCCCGATCAAGTCACGGTGCCGGGATTCCTTCCCGACAATTCCGTCGTCCGGAATGACCTGGCGGATTACCTGTACGAAATCGAATGGTTCGACACACACTTGGGGCGGATGCTGGATGCGTTGCAAGAAGCGGGCGAGTTGGAGAACACGCTGGTCATCGTGACCAGCGACAATGGAATGTCGTTTCCGCGCGCCAAGGCCAACCTGTACGAGTACGGAATTCACATGCCGCTGGCGATTGCCTGGCCAACGAAGATTCCGGCCGAACAAACCGTCGACGACCTGGTCAGCCTGATCGACGTGACGCAGTTGATATTCGAAGCCGCCGAGGTGTCACCGGAACAGGCGGAGCAGATGCCCGGTGTGAAGTTGTTGACGACGTTGACCGCCCAGGCCGCCCAACGCGAACCACTTCGTCGCGCAGTCTTCAGCGGACGCGAACGTCATTCCTCATCGCGATTTCGAACGTTGGGCTACCCCTGCCGTTGCCTCCGCAGCGAACGTTACCTGTACATTCGCAACTTTGCCCCGGAGCGGTATCCGGCCGGTGCGCCGCAAAAGTACGCCCAAGCCCGTTTTGACGATGCCGGGAAACTGGTCGAATCGCGACTGGGACCGCAAGACGGCGGCTACCACGACATCGATGCCTGCCCCACGCTCAGCTGGATGATCGAGCACAAGGACCAGCCGGACGTTGGACGCTTGTTGGATGCTGCCACCGGATTGCGTCCCGCGGAAGAACTTTATGACATCACCCGTGATCCGGCCTGCATGAACAACCTTGCCGGTCAGCCGCAATCCGCCAGCGTGCAAAGTGAATTGTCGCAACAATTGACGGACTACCTGCAACGCACGGGCGACGTCCGGGTGACCCGCCCGGCGGAAGCTGACGTGTGGGAAACCTACCCGCGCGTGAGCGGATTGCGATGGTTCCCCGAACCCCAATGGGCCAAGGAGCATCCAGAGAAAGTTCCCCAGCAACCGTGGTTGGAAGAACGTCGTCCGCACTAGCTGGACAGCGCCACGTTGCGGGAGCCACGTGGCGCTAGCCGCGGATTTTCTCGCATCGACCGGCGGCTGGCGCCTTGCCGCCCATGGCACTCTGTCCAGTGGCACTCTGTCCAGCGAGCAATGCCCGCTGGCACGTTCGACCGTCTTTCGCCGGCGCTCAACCGCTTTGCCACCAGCGCCGCTTGGTTTGCGTGCTGACGCCGTCGGACCAAGCCTGTAACTTCTCCCCGATGATCGCGCATCCGTCCGGTGCCGACGGATCGACCCCACCGACAATCTCCAGCAATTGGTCGCGCGTTCGCGGCTCCCAAACACCCATACAAACGGCAACGACAAGACGCAACATCCCCACGGTGTCATGCCGAATCCGGGTTGTCAGAAATGTCGAGGGGTCTTGCTTCCAGCAAGCAAGATCATGAGACCAGCCGCCCACGCTGGACGCCGCATCCACCAAATTCAGGCGGCCATCATGATCGCGAATCAGATTCGCCGCGATCACATTTCCGTGCGTGGCTCCGCCACGATGCGCCGCGGCCAAGGCAAAAGCAATTCGAGACAAATCTTCGAAGGCGGCTGCTGCATCGGTTGGATCGCACGACTCCGGCGTGACGTACGCACCGCCGAAGATCCAGGGTCGGACAACGGCCAAATGACCGTTGTTGATCGCCGCAATCCGAGGTGCGATCCAGGCCGGATGGAGCACTCGGCTGGTCGCTTCGCACAGATCCAGGATTTGTGTCCGTTGAGCCTTGTCGACCGTCGGCGGCAACGGCAAGATTTTCATCGCGACCGCGTCTCCGCGATCGGCGTCCCGCCCTTTGACCAACCAGTACCGTCGCCCTTCGACCTGGCCGGTTGCGACGCAACGGGCCCCGACCATCCAGGCGGGCGGTTTGATCGGAATCGGGACATCGATCGAGTCGTCTTCCGTTTCGTCGTTTCGCACGGTGACCGACTTTGCATCGGCAACCGTCAGGTCCCGATGCACGCTGAAATCCCCGCTCAAATCATCGATGCCCAGGACCGCGTGTGGATCTGGATTCGGACCCGCGCCAAGCGAGACTGGCCCAGGCGAAAGTGATGATGCTGCCGGCGAAAGCGATTCGTCGGGTAAGAGCTTGCCGCCGGACAGGTGTTGCCCCAACTGCATCAGTTGGCCAATGGGTTCGATCAAGTCCGGAAAACGGTCCTGCCAGCGGTCCCGCGGCAGTTCCCGTGCGGTTTCACGGCGCACACACAATTCAGCATCAATCAGATCCAGCCGGTAATCATCGCGGACCGCCAGCTCCGGGAATTGCTGCAAGTAGTCTTCCACGCGTACATCGCACCCTCGCCGGCGAAGCGCGATCAGGTCCACGCAGGCCAGTTCGATCCACTGGTCCCGTGACAGGGAACGGTCACCGATCAAGTCGCGCAGTGCGGTCGCCTGCTGGACTTGTCGCGTTCGTTCCAGCCAGCCGATCAAGTCTTCGACCGAGGCGTTCGGTGGCGGGGCGACCACCGGCGGTGGCGAACGATCATTCATCATGGAAGTCTCGCAGACCGATTTCTTCGCGGGCGCGATCCAACGCCCGACGGACTCGCATCCGAGCGGTGTCCGGTTTGACGCCCAAGCGTCTTCCGATTTCGTTCCAGTCATGATTCTTTAACATCATGTCGATCGCCAACGCATCGGAATCCCCCAGAATCGAACGCACGCGATCGGCCACCTCGCGTCGCAACGCGATCTGACTGGGCGACGATTCCTGACCACGCAATCGGATCTCGTCCACCGGGGTGCCCTCGTTGCGACGGAAATCGCGACAGTGCCGAGCCAGGGTTCGGAAGGTGTCGACGACTTCGTTGTCGATCGCCCTCAGGATGTAGGACAAAACGTCATCCGCCGTGAACGATGCCGCCTCCTCCCGCTTGGCCAAATCGACCATGACTTCATTGCAAATGTCCATCGATTCCGTCTGACCGGACAGCCCGTATTGCCGCAAACGCGTCCTGGCGCGCCTCCGCAACTGGCTGCCGAAATTCTGCCAGATCGCTTCCAACGAGGCCTGGTTGGCTTGCTTCCCCGGTTGATTCCCCGAGGCCGCCCCGTCTCCGGTCTCGCGGGGTGTCGGCTGGGATGATGGGGAATCGGATTGAGAAGACGGACGCATCAAACGCACCACGTTCGACGAGAGAAATGACTGGTGTGGTGGCAGCGAGGCGGCAAACCGAAGTGCTCACCAAGGATCAACCGCTGCCCTGGCAGGGTCAATCCCCGCGCCCATCGACTTCGGACCGATTCACTTCGGCCCCATTCACTTTGGCGGAGGAGGATTCGATCGCCGAAGGGTCGGACAACCGCGCGTGCGAATGTTCCCATTGCTTGGCCCCCACGATGACGACCACGCCCACGATCAATAATAGCGTCCCCAGCAACCGCAGCGGTGACACCGGGGCCCGGGGATTGCCCAGCAGCCCGTAGTGATCCAGGAACAGTGCCGCCACGGTCTGGCCGGTCATCACCGCAGCGAACCAGGGCAGCGAGCCGACTTTGGGCACCCAAAACAATGACGTGCTGACCATCACCACCCCGATCGCGCCGCCGCCCCAAACCCACCACGGCAATGACGCCGGCGGCTGCAGGAATCGAGGCGGAAAGCCTCCGCCGACCGTCACCGTCAGCACCAACAACAACGCAGTTCCGCTGGCAAAGGAGATCAGTGAAGCCTGCAACGGATGAGCGACGTTGCGGCCCAAGGTTCCGTTGACACTCGGTTGGGCACCGAGCAGCCCACCGGCCAGCAATCCGACACCCACAGCGACCAGCAGCAACGTCGTCGCCTGGCTCAAGTGAACTGTCGGCGGCTGGAGTCGTCGGTCAGGTCGCTGGCGGGGGGAAGTTTGGGCGAAGTTCCGGCGCCGGACGGCGGAGGGCTCGTCGACCGATCCCCATCGCTGCCAGAGATGCTGCCGGGATCCGACCGCCGCTGCGGCCCAGGCACTTCCGGTCCGCTGTGGGTGATGCGGTTTTGTTCGTCCACGAAAATCAGACGCGGCCGATGCTGCTTGAGCTGTTCGGTCGTCATGAACGCGTAGGCGGCAATGATCACGCGATCCCCGGGCTGGATCAGGTGGGCCGCGGCCCCGTTGGCGCACACGTCGTTGGATCCGGGAAGCCCGCTGATCGCGTAGGTTTCCAACCGTGTGCCGCGAGTCACGTTCCAGACACAAACCGACTCGTACGGAGCGATATCGGCGGCCTGGAGCAGTTCGGGCGGAATCGTGATGCTGCCCTCGTAGTCCACATTGGCCTCGGAGATCGTGGCACGGTGGATCTTGGCGGACAGCACTTTGCGCAATGGTCCGGTCATGTTCCCAGGTAGGGTTGAAGTAATTCGGCGGTCGCGTTGTCCCGCAAAGCGAGTTTGCCGAAACCTCGCACGCAACCCGCCTGCATGGCGGATTGCTGGTGTTCTTCGTAATTCGTGACCAACATCACCGGGACATCACCCACATCCTCTGCGGACTTGATCTGGCGGACGACCTCGATTCCGTCGGAATAGTCACGGTCCAGTTTGCGATTGACCGTGACCAGTGCCACGTCGCTGCGTTGCCGCAGCAGCTTCAACGTTTCCTCCGCGTCGTGCGTCTGCACGACGACGGCATCAAAGTTGGCGGTGACGAACTGTCGAATCGAGTGAAAGTCAGGACCACAATTGCCGCAATCGACAACGGTTTTCGTCATGGCGTTTCTTTCTCGATTGCGAACAACTTGTCTTTGGTGCTGATGTAGATCCGACCGTTGGCGGCCACCGGCGTGCTGTACACGCTGCTGCCCATGTTGATTTCTTCCATCGGCTCGGTGTACTGCGGTCCGAACTGGAAGATCGCCACGTCTCCGTCTTCATCACCGACGTAGACTTTGCCGTCCGTGATCAGGGGGCTGCCCCAGCTTTGGGCCAGCATGTCGTAGGTGAAATGGACTTTGGCTTTGCCGTCAGCACCCTGGGCGTCCAGACAGTGCAACAGTCCCGAAAAGTCGGTGACGTAAATCACATCATCCTTGATCGCGCAGGTGCCGATGGTGCGGTGCATCTCTTCCTCGAAATCGATTTCGCCATCCTCGTTGGTGTCGGCCAGCGAATAATGCCAGACGACGGCCGAGTTCGGGTTGTCGACCGCGATTTCACCCTTTTCCGGTTCGACGGCTTGGATCCGCTTGTGCGCGATCTCGCTCCGCGAGTCGCCTTCGACTTTCATCGCCAATTGGGGTGACACGTTGCCGCGTTTGGTGGGATCGATGCACCAGAAGTGTCCTTCACCTTCGCCGTGCTCGGGGTCTTGGCCGACGGCGATGTAAACCAGATCGTTGTAAATGACCGGCGTCGCGATCAAATTGTTTCGGGTGCCTTCACCGCCCAGGATCCATTTGGATTCTTTCGGGTTGCAGTCGAATTTCCACAGCAGGTTACCTTTCCCGTCGGTCCCACGATCAGCCTGGAAGCTGTACAGCCAGCCGTCGCCACCGGCGAACAGCACTTGCGGAACGCCGCCCAGCTCGCCGACGGTCGGCGAAGACCATTGACCGTGCAGGATGTTGGTCCCCGGCGACGCGTCGCTCCAAATCAGTTCGCCGGTGTTCTTGTCCAGGCAGATGAAGGCGGGCGCCGTTGGCGCCGGCAGGTTGATGTGTGATTCATCCAGTCCGTTGCTGGTGTTGACGAACAGCAAGTCGCCGTAGCTGGTCACGCTGCACGAACACATGTTGTGTTGGCTGGTCCCCAGTTCTTCCATCATGTTGAAGATCCAGATCACATCGGCATCTCGTTTGTCCTCGACGCCAAGCGTTTTGAAAACGCTCAGGTTCGGCCCAGCCTTTTTGATTTGCATCGTTCGATCGACGCCAGCAAAGTTTCCGCTCGCTTTCCACGCAGAACCTTCGGTCACCGTTTCGACTTTCAGATCGCCGCTGACTTCTTCACCGGCTTCCTTCATCGCCGCCAAAAATCCGTCTGACACCTGGCCTTCCGGAAGCGATGCCATCGTGGATTTGCCCGCATCACCGGAAAGGGCGATGTCGGCCACCCGAGCCACCTCGTCGGTCACCGGGCCGTCATCTTCGCCGTCGTAGAATCCGTCGACGTCCAGACACCGGACTTCGCCGCGGCTGGTGACAAACCACAACCGTTCGCCTTCCACCAGCGGCGCGTCACAGATTCCCTGCAACGGCCAGTCGTGAACGCGGCCGGTGATCAGTTTTTCGCTGCTGTGTTGCCAGCGGAAATCACCCGTTTTTTCGTCAAACGCCAACAGGCATCCCAAGTCGACGCTGGCCGGGTAACGTTTCAGGTGTCCGCCACCGTTGTTGGTGCCGACAAAGACATGCCCACTGGCCACGACCGGGTTGCCGTACGTCTGGCTACCCAGATTGGAGTACCAGGCGATGTTCTCGGCGTCCGATTTGTCCCACTCGCCGGTGCGACGATCGAAGTCGCCGATGTCCCAAGTGGTCGGCAATCCGGTCACGTTGGGAACGTTGTTCCGCAGTCGCGTCCCGCCCCACTGTGGCCAATCGCCGCCACCGGAAAGCACCTTCTTCGGATCGGCGTATTCGTTCACCAGCGTGGTCGCCGAATCGGCGGGGGCCGCCTTTTTGGAATCGGCCGGAGCCGCGGCAATTTTCGCATCAGCCTGTGCTGCCGCCGGAGTCTCCACGGGTGTCTCAGCGGCCACCGTCACGTTCGCGCTGGTCAGATTCGCATTCAGGCCGGTCGTGTTGTCACCGCTGGTGTTCGATTCGGCACGCGGGACCGCCGTGGGAGGGTTGCAACCGCTGAAGACGACCGTTGCGGCCGAGCCCAGCAAGCTGGCCACGACAATCATGGAAAAGGCCGAGAGTTCTTGTTTTCGCATTGCGATTGGATCAAAAAGCGTTTGATGGGGGGTGATTGTTGGCAGGCGGACACGTCGCATGACGCGACATGCCCGGTAGCGACGACGATGAAATGGGCTTCAGCTCGAAAAGTTCCGAAAACGCGTTTTCACCGTCTGGCTGTCGATCTTTCGTCGATCGAATCCTTGACCATCTTCTTCTACTAGCGATCTGCGCCGCGACTTGTTCAATCAAGTCGCCGAGACAGAACCGCAAAGGCGACCGACCCCGATTGGCCAGCCGCCAAACCTTGGCCGTTCATTCCTCACTGTTTGGAACGACTTCGATATTGTCCAGGTACAGTTCGGCGACTTTCGCATTGCCGTACAGACCGGGGCTGCTATTGAGATTCGGAGATTCGTCACGTGCCGTGACGGTCCATTCCTTGGGCTCTTCCTCATCACGAGGCCAGACCTTGCCGCGGAGCACGGCGACCGTCGCGGGGGGCTCGCTTTCCAAATCGACCCGAAACTTCATCCGGTACCATTTGTCTTCCTGCCAGGGGAAATCCACTGACTCGGCCATCCGCAGCTGCGCCGACCAGGTCCGGATTTGCAACTGCTGGCTTTGGCCCATCAAGTCGAGCACATATCCGTGAGCGGTCAAGCCGATGTCCGGAAGCTGGTCCAGCATTCGGGTTCCGCGGACGTCTGCCGAAATGGTGTACTCCGACAGGTCACTGGGGCCCATCCACAAGCGGCTCCGCGCTCCCTTGGGAATCGTATTGACTTTGGTCAGCACGGGCGATCCGTCGATTTCTCGGATCACGTGCCGATAGCGGGCACCGACCCAGGACAACGGCGGGTCGTCCAAGCCATCAAAGGTGAACTTCCAGGGCAGGTCCGGAACAATCCTGGCCCGAGCCTCTCCGCTGGCACCGGCCACCTCCGCGGTGACGACAAAGCCCGTGTGGGCGGCATCCTGGTTGGCCGTGATCTTATTTCCGTCGACCGTTGCCGGTCCGCTGACGCTGAATGAAACGTCCGCCGGTTTGTCCAACAGCTGCCCCAGAGCGTTGTAAACCTTGACGTCGTACTCGATCGACTCGCCCGGCTTGAGCAACGCCTCGCAGGGAATGATTTGGACCTGGGCGATCTCCGTGTTCTCACTGACCGGTGTCTCTTCGCCCAGAGCTTCTTGAAGCGTCTGGGGCGTTTGAGTCGCCGAATCGTTTCCGATGCAGTACATCGCGGTCGTACTTTGGAAATACAAACGACCGTCGGCCAGGATTGGCGAAGCCGCAAAGCCGGTGTCGCGGACGCGGCCCTTGTTGAGGACTTCGAAACCGTCTTCGGTCGGCTCGATGATCGCCCAACGGCCGTTTTCGGTCGTCACGTAAATCTTGCCATCGGCGTACAGCAGGGCGGAGCGTTGCCGGCTGCCGACAAACGCCTTTCGTTCGACGATCGCTTCGCCGGTTTCCGCGTCGAACACCCACATCTTGCAGCGGTCGTCGACCAGGTACAGTCGCCCGTCGACCAGGACCGGTTCGCTGTAGCCGGCAACGACCTCCAACTGCTTCCACATTTCCGTGGCCTGAGTCTGATCGCCTGTCCCGGAAACCCGCAGTGCGGCGACGGCCCCCATCACGTTGGCTGCCCCCGCGTTTTCTTCGCTGTGGCTGCAAAACACCTGGTCTCCGATAACCAGCGGCGTGGCGAACAGCCCCCGGCGGGACAATTCATAACTCCACAACGGCTTGCCGGTTCGTGGCTGGAATCCCCACACCGAACCGTCACCGGCCCCCAGAATCAGCTGCCGCTGACCGTCGATGGTGACCAGGCTGGGTGCCGAATACGTGGTGTCGTAGGGAAGGTCGCGGGTGCCGCTGAACCAGACGAACTCGCCGGTGCGTTTGTCCATCGCGATCAAACGGTGGTTTGGTTTGGCGTATTCGCCCCAGTTGATGATGATCCCGCTGATGATGACCAGGTCTTCATGGACGATCGGAAAGTTGGTCCGTCCGCCATAAGTGCTGAGCATTCCGAACTGTTCGTGCAACGGCACTTTCCAAACCGTTTCGCCGGTGGTGCCGTCGATGCAGTGGAAGATGTCACAGGCTCCCAGGGCGTAGACGTACCCGGTATCCGGATCGCAAACGACACTGGACCAACCGATGCGTTCGGCCGGCACGTCCGACAGCCAGACGTTGTAACTGTTCTCCCAAATCGTTTCCCCGGTCTTGGCATCCAGACAGACCACGCGTTCGCCTTCGCGCGCCGTGCCGGCCAAGTGTCGCTGGATTGTGTACAGTCGTCCGTTCATCGCCACCGGGGTGCAAGGACCACCGATGTCTTCGCGTTTCCAGAGCACGTTGCTACCCTCGCCGCCGTCCGGATCCCAATCATCCGGCAACCCGGAGGCCTGGGCGGTCCCATCCATGCCAGGGCCGCGCCAGTACGGCCAGTCGGCCGACTGGGCCCCCACGTCCGTTGCGGCAAGGAAGACAAACGCGACGCTCGTCACCATCGCCAGCGGGCCGGCGACGATCGAGCGATGAAGTATCGATTTCAGTGGCATCATGAAGAATCTTGGCGGGAGGGAATCGGGAGAGTGCAAAGAGATTCGAGTGCGGGCTAGACAGTTGGTGGTGGGGGGATTCGGCAGGCGGGGTGATTCGGCGGGGTGATTTGGCGAGTTCCGTCAGGCACTCGCCAGATCCCGAGGGGGTGCGGGACCACGAACCGCGCGACACCTGCGTCCGCGCGTCGACCGTCAAGCCGGCCGGCAGGATCACCGCGTGAACCGGCCCCGACCGCGGAAGGTCGCGATGGATCAAGGCCCCATTCAGTCGAAGTGCTCGTCATCGGGATCAAATTTGGGCAAACAAACGATCAGCACCTGCATGCGTCCCACTGCACGATGCCGGGTTCCGGGAGGAATCAAAATGGACGTCTTGGGGGAGACCGGATGTCGCTTGCCATCGAGCTCGATGGCTGCCTCCGCATCGCACTCCAACACGACGTAGACCTCCGTGTGCTGCTGGTGGTAGTGGGTTTTGGCGGCGCGATCGATCTCCGTCAGGTGAATGGTGCCCGCAAAGTCGGCGCGATCGGCAAACCCACGCCGGGCCGTCCCGCAGGGGCAGGCGACACCCGGCAGAGACGCCAAATCGATGATCTCAGGACCGCTTTCGCTCATTTTCCTCATTCGGAGCCCAGTTTGCGAGTCCACCGCCGTGGGATGCCCGGGCGGGCAGCTTTCCGGACCGGACGGGACCGACACCCCGCCGCAGGTGGGAAACCGGCGAACAGAGATCACGCATGCTTAGTCTATACCGATTCGTCCGCGTATTCCACGCGACTAATCGGAGTATCAGCGACAGCCCGGAAATGTGGAGCACGCGGCCCAGCCAGCAAACCTTCACAACGTAGTGAAAATGGGGCCTAACAGTAATCTTCGCCAAGAACAGGTCCGATACGTTTACTGATCCAGCCCGCCAACTTGATGCGAACCCGTTGAACGGTCGGCGGCGGATCGACCCAGAATACCCCGACGCACAGGACGCGTCGGGGAGTTGGAAGACGAGACTGCGCTTGGTTGAATCGATTCGTCCAATTCGGCGATTCGTTGTTCCACCACAACCAATCGCCATCGAGCTGAACGAAGTCGGCGGATTGTGAGTCCCACACCGCAGTCCGTCCGTGCTCGACGGGTGTTTTCAGGTGCGATCGCCGGCAACTTCGTCCAGCGACCGCGCCTGGATGGCGATTCGACGCAACGGCCTGTCCCGACTTCCAAATCGACCCGCGTAACAAAGAAGGGAGACGTGGTTCCGATGATCCGGACACTATTGACTTTGACCCTCGTGATTGGCACCAGCGTGTGCTGCCAAACTCAGGGAATGGATTTGCTTCACAAAATGATGAAGGGCTGCGGTGGCTCTTCTTGCTGCGACACCGGTTGCGCTGCTGATCCGTGCGGTTGTGCCGCCGAACCGGCATGCGGATGCGAAGCACCCGCTTGCGGTTGTGCCGCCGAACCGGCTTGCGGTTGCGAAGCCCCGGCTTGCGGTTGTGCCGCTGAACCGGCTGCTTGCTGCGCTGCTGAACCCGCCTGCGGTTGCGAAGCACCGGCATGCGGTTGTGCCGCTGAGCCCGCTTGCGGATGCGAACCCGCTTGCGGCAGCAAGAAGCACTGCGGATTGCTGGCTGGCCTGTTCGGCAAGCACAAGAAGAGCTCTTGCTGCGAACCGGCTTGCGGTTGCGAAGCACCCGTCGCTGGCTGCTGCGAAGAGCCGGCTTGCGGCTGCGAAACCGCTGGCCCCTGCGGATGCGCTGCTGAACCGACCTGTGCCGCCGATCCTTGCGGATGCGACATGGGCTGCGACAGCGGATGCTGCGGCTCGAAGAAGTCGTGCGGCGGACTGCTGAAGAAGCTGTTCGGCAACCTGCACGGCAAGCACGGATGTGATTCCTGCTGCGATGCAGCTCCGATGTGCGACAGCGGATGCGGATGCGGCGCCACCGTCGTTCCGGCTCCGGCCGTAGCCCCGGCTCCCGCGCCGGCTGCTGCCCCGATGCCCCCGGCACCGATCGTTGATCCCAGTGCCAGCATCTCACACAAGCGTCGCGTCATTCAAGCCAGCGCCCGCTACGTCCGCTGAAAAAGCGACACGTGGCTATTGAGCAACTTGTTGCTCGATCGCTGAGTCTTCAGACGCGAACCGCGAAAGCGGCTCGGCAGTTCGCTGCCGAGCCGCTTTTTTTCGTTCATCCAACGGGCCCCACCGCCCCCCTGCCAGACTTCTCAACCGCCAATCGTCGGTTACTGTTCGTCCGTCACTGATATGCTCGCCTGGACGGGATCCCGCCGTAACGGGTGTTTCGTACCGGGTGTTTGGCCATCGGTGGCCAGGCCTTACAATCGCGGTGACGGCATTCCCAACGATCGCCGACGCCCGATTGGATCGCGACCTCGCGTCGGCACAGCCGTTTCCTGATCGACCTCCGCCGATTTCCCCGTGAGCCTCTCCGGTCGGCCCGTTCACCAGGTCGGCCCGTCACTTCGATCCCGCTGCACTTTCGATCCCGCTGCCTACGGCCCACCGTCCACGGCCCACCGTCTACGGGTTCGGCTGTCAACGGGTTCAGCTGTCAACGGACTTTGCCCGCACTCCACCGCCCCCTGATGCACTCACATGCCTGAGCTTTCTGAATCTGCCGTTCGCGAATTGCTGGACCAGTACCCCGATCCTGAAACGGGGCGTCCCATGGGAACAATGGGCCAAATCGTTTCGTCCCAGGTCAGCGGACAATCGATCCGCGCGCAAATCGGTCTTTCCACGCACTCACGACCGATCGCGGACGACGTGCGGGACGCCATCGAATCGAAATTGGTCGCCGCCTTCCCTGGCTCCTCCGTCGAACTGACCTTCCAAGACCACCCCCGTCCGCCGGCACGCGTCGGCCAGACCGCGCTGCGCGCCAAGAGCGTGATCGCCGTCGGCAGCGGAAAAGGGGGCGTCGGCAAAAGCACCGTGGCAGCCTCCATCGCGCTGACGTTGCGACGCCTGGGCAGCAAGGTCGGCTTGATGGACGCCGATGTGTACGGCCCGAGCATCCCGCACCTGTTGGGCCTGCAAGGCCGACCGGGGATCAGTGAGTCCAAGCGGATCGACCCCATCCTGCTGGATGACGATCCCAACTTGTTTCCGATGCCCGTGATGTCGATGGGGTTCCTGGTCGACCCGAGCGAAGCCGTGATCTGGCGGGGACCGATGCTGCACGGTTCGATCAACCAGTTCCTGGGAATGACCGATTGGGGCGAACTGGATTACCTGCTGATCGACATGCCGCCAGGAACCGGTGACGTTGCACTGACGCTTTCCCAGGCAATTCCGTTGGCCGGCAGCGTGGTCGTGTGCACGCCCCAGGAAGTGGCCCTCCTGGATGCGGTCAAGGCGGCCGCCATGTTCCGCAAAGTCAACATTCCGATCCTGGGCATGGTCGAGAACATGAGCGGGTTTCTTTGCCCGGATTGCGGCAAGACCTACGACATCTTCGGCAAGGGCGGCGCCCGCGCGAAAGCGGAGGAGCTGGACCTGCCGTACCTGGGCGGTCTTCCCATCGATATGAAGCTTCGCGTCGCCGGAGACGAAGGGCGACTCTCCAGCCTGCTCAATCAAGACGATGCCGCGCGGGCACCGCTGGACGCGATCACCCAGGCGATCGTCCGCCAACTGGCTGCCCGCAGCGTTTCAGCCCCCACCAAACCCTCGCTGCCAACGCTGTAGGCTGGTGGTGCAAGCGGTTCTTCCATTCTGGATTTGTGACCAACGACGACGTGTTTGGCCACTTCACCGTCCCGCTTGCGGGACGGTGAAACAGAGAGAAAGTCAAGAAAACACGTGTTTTCCGCACTCGAAACTCTCCGCGACCTTCGTCTGGGAGCGCAAAAAAAACCGCCCGAGCAATCGCCCGAGCGGTTTGAATTGGTTGACTGAAGCCGACAGGAACATCGGCCGGTAAGAGAAGACTAGCGACGCTTCTTAGCGGCTCGCTTGGTAGCCTTCTTCTTGGTGGCTTTCTTCTTGGCAGCCCGTTTCTTGGTGGCTTTCTTCTTGGTCGCCTTCTTCTTGGCGGCCCGTTTCTTAGTTGCCTTTTTCTTGGTTGCCTTCTTCTTGGTCGCCTTCTTCTTGGCTCCCTTGCGGCTCACCTTTTTCTTAGCTGCGCGTTTCTTGGCAGCTTTCTTCTTGGTCGCTTTTTTCTTTTTGGCCACGTTCTTCCTCCGCGGAATTGGAATACGATGGCGAGTCATTGTGACTTGTCAGGGAACGTTCCCTTGCAAGCCACCGGCCACGGCCCGCCATTCGTCAGCAAGTGTCAAACGACGTTGAAATAGGTCATCCAACCTTCCAGTCAACATCACCTGACGTAAACCTGCGGTATTTGTACGCGCTGCGTCAAATTCCGCAACATCTTTTTGCAAAATTTGTGCTTGCATGAAAGGCCGTTTTTGCTAACGGGTCTTTGCTCCGCATGCCATTGCAAGCGATCCGGAAGTGGCATCGCAACGTCAAGAAACGCAACCCATCAAACAACGGGCCGCACAACAACGGCCCCGGGGTGCAATCCGAACTGTTGACGCAAATATTGATACAGCAATGCGTTGTGCAAATCATGTTGATGGGACTGCGGTACGGTTGCATCAACATCTCCACTTTCAAAGCACATCGTTCTCGCGCAACGCTGCCCAGCAAAGGCCACGGCGCATCACCGATTTTCACGTGTCGAAATGGCTTCGGTTTACTGCAAAAGTTTTTGCAAAAAAACACGCCGGTTCGATGTCATCTGGCGACGTTTTCATCGCGTTGCGCGTCTTAACGACCCGAAACGATCACGTGCGCAAGTCACCTTCAAGCATCGCTTGCGACCTCGTGTGACCTACCTTTGCGCATCATTTCGTCATCGCCAACTGTTGTTCATCGGCTGCAACATCTGGTAACTGCTGAACCCAAAGAACGCAAAGAAGATGGCCATCATCGGTTGGCCGTTGCGAAACGCGTAGAAAGCGAGGGCACCACTGCAAATCACACTGATCCACAGCGACTGGGCGATCGTTCCTCCGGTCATCAGGATCACGCTGCGCATGATTTGGCCGCCATCCAAAGGCCATACCGGAACCAGATTCAACAGGGCCCAAACGACACTCGGAAAAACGTAGAACGACACCAACGCATACAGGCCTTCGCTGTCGATCATCTTGCCGTCGCTGACCCAGGGAATCCGGTCCAAGTAGGCCGGCATGTTCTGGAAAATCGCGACTTCATAGCCGGCCAACTTCACCACCAGGATCACCGCCAGCGCGGACAGCAACTGCGCCGCCGGACCGGCCGCACTGATGATCAATTGCTCCCGTTCACCCATCCGGATCAGCGACCGCCCCGGCATCGAGCTGCTGGTCGGAATCGCCAGACCCCCGAAGTGGTACAAAACGATCGAGGATTGGATTCCATAATGCCGAAAGGCAAACGTGTGGCCCAATTCATGAATCAAGATGGACAGCAACAAGCACAACGTCCAAACCAACAACAATGGGGCGATTCCCAACGTTGAGGTGCCAAAGGCCTGAACAGGGCTGCCCGCTAAGAAGGCAAAGGCTTGGCACAGACCGTGTCCGATCACGACCGCCGCCAACCAAAATGTCCATGTGATGCGGACCGGAAACCCCATCAACATGAATCGCAGATCGTATTCGCTTTCCGGTGGCTCGCTCAACAACATTTCAATCGCCCTGTTTCAATCGGTCTGTCTTTCACTCGCCCCGCCGCCCGCTCGCAAGCGTCCTCACGGGTCCCTGGTCAACGTCACGCACGCAGTTCCACGCCAAACCGCCCGGTCGTCGGTTGCTTGTCGGATGCTGAAGGCCGGGGCGTCCCCCGGCCGCTCAAATTGATCCGAAATTCACCAATCCGGGGTCCAAAATAGCGTAGTGACGCGTCCGGGCGAAGCCATCCATGCCAATCGCACGATTTCTGATCGTGACCTGAAGGCGTATCGGGTACAATGTTTGCAGCGTTTTATGATGCGGTTCCCACCTGAAATGCCGCAAAACGTCCCGCCGGTGCCCTGCCTTGCGTTGATGCGGCTTAGTGCTGAGACGGCTTAGTGCTGCGTGGCTCTGTGCTGACATGGCTCTGTGCTGACACAGTTCTGTGCTGACACGGTTCTCCGCCGCCAGGTCGCGACTGCAGAAGTCTTGACCTGTCATGCGTGATCCGTCGCCGCCTGAACCGCAACGTCACGCCGAAACATGGCGCACCCTATCCCACCTTGAAGAATCGTTGTTCCATCAATGAAGTGCCACTTCGTCCATGCGCCCAGCGACGACCCTAGGCGACCGGTTTCCGAGATGCCCCGGCACCGCCACTTCACGCTTCAGCCGTTGCCCCGAACAAAATCGATCGGCCTTCGTGCTGATGTCGAAGCGACTCGCATCGGCATCGCTTGGCTGATCTTTGTCATGCTGGTGGCCTGGTCCACCCAGCTGGTCGCCGTAGAGCCCGAGTCTCAAACTGACAGCACTTCTGCGCCGAACTCGCTTCCATCGGGAGTCATGCCGCCGAAGGTGACCGCCGACTTTCTTCAAACACACTGCTTGGATTGCCATGACGGCGACTCCGGCGAGGGTGGATTCGGACTGGACGTTATTCTGGGCGAAAGCGCCCACGGCCTACCGGATCCCAAGGCGATGCATCACTGGGTGCGCGTCTTTGATCGTGTCAACGACGGAGAAATGCCACCGGATGACTACGGCGAGGTCGACGCAAAACAGAAAGCAAAATTCTTGAAACGAACCTTCCAGTGGTTGGACCAAACGCAATCGCAGCAGATCGCCCGGGAGGGCAGGGTACCCTCACGAAGGTTGACCAATCTGCAATTGGAAAACACGCTCTGCGATCTGTTGTCCGTCGACATTCCGCTTCGCCGGTTGATGCCACAGGAACAACGAACCGAAGGGTTCCGAAACATCGCTGAAGCGCAGGCAATGTCGCACTACTACCTGCAGGATCACCTGACGGTCGTTGATGCGGCGTTGGATGCGGCCTTTGAGCGGGCCGAGGACCGAACCGCAGGACTGGAACTGGAGATGCCGCCCGAACGCATCGCAAACAAACGCAAGGGGCAACGCAATCGTGATCCGGAAATGCGTCAAGATGCAGCCGTCGTTTGGGCCTGCGACATGTCCTTTTACGGACGCATCTCCAACAGCCGTTTGCGCGATGCGGGTTGGTACGACATCACCTTGAACGCTTCCGCCATCAAGCTGCCCAAAGATCGCGGTTTGTGGTGCACGGTCCGCAGCGGCGAGTGCGTTTCGCGCGCACCGCTGATGAGTTGGATCGGAAGTTTTGAAGCGACCGAGACGCCGGCCGAGTATCACTTCACCGCCTGGATCGAAGCCGATCACATGCTGGAAATCACGGTGACCGACAGCATGGTGGAGAAGGCGAGATTCCAGGGCGGGCAGGTCGGGTTTGGTGAAGGTGAACCGCAAGACGTTCCCGGGTTGGCAATGCACTCGCTTTCGATCCGCCGCGTCTTCCCGGGCGGAGAAGTCAGTGATGTGCGACAGAGTTTGTTCGGCGATCTGAAGGTGCGATTCGACAAGAAATCGAAGCGGTGGGAACTCGAGAGCGAAGCGCCGCAAGCCGATCTGAATCGCCAGCTGAAACGTTTCGCCGATCGGGCCTTTCGCCAGCCGGTGTCCGCCGAGCAGTTGCGGCCTTACGAGCAGGCGTTGCACGTGGCGCTGGAGAACGGCGTCGCTTCCGCCCAGGCCTTGCGTCAGGCCTACCGCGCCCTGCTCTGCTCCCCCAGATTCGTTTACTTCCAGGAACACCCCGGCCGCTTGGACGACCACGCCGTCGCGACCCGTCTGAGCTACCTGCTGACCGGTTCGATGCCCGACGCGGCACTCCGCAAGGCTGCCGATCGCGGTGAGCTTCGCGACCCGCAGACGATCATGGAGCACACCCGTCGGTTGCTGCAAGGCGATGGCCTGGAGCACTTCGTCACCGACTTTGCCGACCAATGGTTGGATCTGGCTGACATCGACTTTACCGAACCCGACCGCCGACGCTTCCGTGAATTCGATCAGGTCGTGCAGCACGCGATGCTGGAGGAGACGCGTCGGTTCCTGAATACCATGCTGGTTGAGAACCGACCGGCCCGCGACCTGGTCGACGCCGACTTCACGTGGCTGAACAATCGACTGGCGGAATACTACGACATTGACTGTTCGCTGGAACCGTCTCAGTGGACCCTCGTTTCATTGGCCGATCATCCGCGACGCGGAGGGCTGATGACGCAGGGAGCCATCTTGAAAGTCACGGCCAATGGGACAAACACCTCACCGGTCGTGCGCGGCGTCTGGGTTTGCGATCGATTGCTGGGTGTGCCCATTCCAGACCCGCCAGAGAACGTCCCCGCGATTGAACCGGACACCCGCGGCACCACCACCGTGCGGGAGATGCTGGAGAAGCACCGCTCGCAAGTGGAGTGCGCCGCGTGCCATTCCCGGATCGATCCGCCGGGCTTCGCCTTGGAGCACTTTAACGCCGCGGGCCAATGGCGCGATCGATACCGCATTGGAAACAAACGCTCGTCGAAGGAAGGTCCCGAGGTGGATTCTGCTTACCAACTTGCCGATGGACGTGAGTTTGACTCGTTCATGGAGTTTCGCGACCTGGCCGCGACCGATCACGATCGCGTGGCCCGAAACTTCGCCGCCAAGGTGCTCACCTACGCGACCGGTCGCGAACCGACTTTTGCCGACCGAAAAGCGTTGGATGAAATCGTTGCTGAAACCGAAGAACAGCAACACGGCGTTCGTTCGCTGATCGAAGCCGTCGTCACCAGCCAACCATTCCTCAACCAATAAGATCTGTGATGCGCAAACGAAATCGATTCCGCTTCGGACGCTTCCACACGACCCGCCCGCGACTTTCGCGACGCGGAGTCCTGCGGGGCAGCGGTGTCGCCATGTCACTGCCTTGGCTGTCGGC
Organism: Roseiconus nitratireducens; assembly: GCF_008629675.1. GTDB lineage: Bacteria > Planctomycetota > Planctomycetia > Pirellulales > Pirellulaceae > Stieleria > Stieleria nitratireducens. The sequence continues at coordinate 93,898 of NZ_VWOX01000015.1, forward strand.
CATGCAGGCAGCCGGTGCCGCTTCGGGCCCCTCGACTCCGCGGCGTTTCGTCTCCGTCTCCCTGGGACTCGGCTTGCTCGGTGACAACCTGTTTCCTAAGCAACCCGGCAAATCGTACGAAGCGTCGCGCTACCTGCAATCGTTGCAAGATTTGCGTGATCAGTTCACGGTCGTCTCCGGAAGCAGCCACCCGGACGTTTCCAACGGACACCGGGCCGAGGCGAGCATCCTGACCGCGACCCCGATCGGAAACAGCGGCAGTGCGCGGAATACCATCTCCGTCGACCAGTACCTGGCGAAACACCTGGGCGATGAAACTCGGTTTCCGTCGTTGGTGCTCAGTACCAGTGGGACGCAAAGCCCGTCGTACACCGACACGGGGGCGATGATCCCGGCTGAGAGCTCGCCCAGTCGCCTGTTTGCCCAACTGTTCATCGACGATACGCAGCAAGAACGGTTGCGGCAGGCGGAGCGGATTCGCAACGGCCGCAGCATCATGGACATCGTCCACGACGATGCGCAGCGTCTGCAACGCGAACTGGGGGCCGATGACCGGAACCGACTGGATGCCTATTTCACCAGCGTCCGCGAATTGGAGCAGCGGATGGCCGCAAACGAACGCTGGGCCAAGTTGCCCAAGCCCAAGATCGATCGTGAACCGCCCAAGCCGTTGGATGCCAACGACATGGTCGGATCCCAAGCCTTGATGCTGGACATCATGAAGTTGGCATTGCGGACCGATTCCACGCGATTCATTTCGCTGCACTTGCCGGGCAACAACATCAAGGTCCCGATCCAAGGGGTCGAGCAGGGATATCACTCACTTAGCCACCATGGTCGCGACGAAGAAAAACTGGCCCAACTGGCACTGATCGAAGAACAGATCGTCGGGGCGTGGGGTGATTTCCTGCGATCCCTGGCCGGCATCGAGGAAACCGACGGCACCCTGTTGGACAACACCGCGGTATTGATGACCAGCAACCTTGGAAACGCCTCCAGCCATGACAACCGCAACATGCCGGTGATCTTCGGCGGCGGCGGTTTCGCCCACGGGCAGCACCTCGCCTTCGATCGAGACAACAATTATCCTTTGGCCAACCTGTTCGTCTCGGTGTTGCAACAGTGCGGACTCCCGTCGGCCGAATTCTCCAGTGGCAAGTCCACCATGACCGGGCTGGAACCGAACGCCGTTTAAAGGCGTGCGGCGGGACGGAATGTTTCCGATGCGCCCGGTCGATTTTTTTCAGGCCGAGACGGCGGCCCTCCGGGGCTGGTGACTGCGTGGTGTTCACACCGGCGGCCGAGGCCTCCGGCAGAATGCTGTCGGCCCAGCGGGCCTGGCATGCCTATTCCTAGGAAGCTCGGACGCCTAACCGATCCACTGGGCGACCTCGGGTGCGAAGTAAGTCAGCACGCCATCGGCTCCCGCCCGTTTGAATCCCGCCAGGCTTTCCAGCACGACATCCTGGCGGTCCAGCCAACCGCGTTCGGCTGCCGCCGCGAGCATCGCGTATTCGCCACTAACCTGGTAGGCAAACGTCGGAACCGCGAAGGTTTGCTTGACGCCGGCAATCAGATCCAGATAGGGCATTCCGGGTTTGACCATGACCGAATCGGCACCCTCGGCGAGATCCAAGGCGACTTCGTGCAGGGCTTCTCGCGACTGAGCGGGTGATTGCTGGTAGGTCTTCTTGCTGGCGCCGCCCAGATTGCCTTTGGACCCGACGGCGTCGCGAAAGGGTCCGTAGAAGGCGCTGGCGTATTTGGCCGCGTAGGACATGATTTGGACATTACGATGACCCGCGGTCTCCAGCGCATCGCGAATCACCCCCACGCGGCCGTCCATCATGTCGCTGGGAGCGATCACGTCACAACCGGCATCGGCCTGGACGACGGCTTGGCGGGCAAGCACCTGGATCGTCGCGTCATTGTCGACGTCGCCGTCACGAACCAGACCGTCGTGGCCATGGATGCTGTAGGGGTCCAAGGCAACGTCACAGATCACGCCCAAAGCGTCTCCGACCGCCTGCTTGATTTGGCGGACGGTGCGACAGACAAGGTTGTCCGGGTTGATCGCTTCGGCACCATCCTCGGTCTTTAATTCCGGCGGCGTCACGGGGAACACGGCGATCGCTGGAATGCCCAGGTCGCAAGCCCGCTTCGCGGCCGTCACCACCAAGTCGGTTCCCAGCCGATCGACGCCCGGCAAACTTTCGACGGATTGCGCGCCGGTCGACGCGTGCACAAAGATCGGCCAAATCAAATCGTTGACGCTCAACGATGACTCGGCGACCAGACGGCGCGACCAATCGTGACGTCTCAGTCGCCTCAATCGAGTGCGCGGAAAAGATCCGCGAGAGAATTCGTACATATTCAGCGGCCTGCTGATTCCTTTCTGCTGACGCGACTGTTACAGCCCACGATCCTCGGCGAACGACTGTCTGCGGTATCGCTGCTGATCCTGAACGGACTCGCGGACAATCAACTTGCCGTTGGAGTCGGTCATCAGAAACAATCCCGGCTCTTGCATCTGCTCATCTTCGATGATCTGCAACGGGACTCCCCCTTCGATATCGATCACCGTCGCTGACGAGTCGATCTTCGGATTCTCGACTTTCTTGACTTCCAACGTGATCGGATCGACCACATCCGCCTTCTCGGCTTCTCGGCCCAAGACGGTTCCCTCGGAAGCCTCGACGATCACCGGAATAAAGACACCCAGTCGCGGGTCGAAGCTGGAAGCAATGATCTCAGCCGTGGGCGATTCGCCTTCGACGACCACCGTCCGGTTGTTTTCCGTCACACGGCGCACTTTGTCCGCCTTGACCGGTCCGACCACGGCGCGATCCAGCGGCGGCAACGAGGTCGGTTCGCTGATCTCACTCCAGGGGCTCCAACGTTTGAAATCTCGCACGTTGTTTTGAGCGGCCTGGGCGGAAAGCTCGCTGACTCGCTGATACGCTTCCGGAGCCAATACGCTGCCCTTGGGTTGCAGTTCCGGATTCTTGGGGAAGTTCGGATCATCGACGCAGAACCGAATCCGGTACACGTACTGGTGCCCCCGCTTGGGTGCGTCGGGGTCTCTCTGGGCACCCCGCAGGTAAAAGAAGTCGTAGAAGCGAAGCAACTTGTAATCGACGGGGTTTTCCTCGGCAGCCTTTCCTGCCATCGCGTTGCCGGTGCCGCCCATCATCATCATGTCCATCTCCATTCCGGACTCCATGCCCATGCTGTCCATCATCTCCATCTCCATGCCCATCCCGTAGCTGCGAGAGGCACGACCGGTCATGTCGATCTCGACCTTTTCTTCATCGAAGATCGCTGGGCCTTGTCTCTTCTGCTCCACCTCCCGTTGAGCCTGTTCCATTTCCAGTTCTCTTTGGGACTTCATCGGGATCAGCGGATTCAGGCTGAAATCGGAGTAGTCGTCCAATAGCACCGGCGGGATCCACATGGTCAGCCCGTCGACCCGATAATCCGCAGGCACCAGCTCCGGAGCAAATCCGGACCAGTACCGGGCAGCGTTCAGCGTCGTCGTACGGCGGTTGTCCCGAGTCACCCAATCCGAGTCCTGCAATTCGTCAACGGTCTTGTTGGTGACGTCGGCTCGCTGAACTTCGTAGTCCAGGTAATTGGGGAAGTCGCGCCGCATCGGGTCGTAGTCAGCGGCATTGGAAAGGGCTTCCTGGTAGGCCTTGATGATGTCCTTGTGCGGGATCGCCGCGGATCCGGTAATGAAATAGCCGAAGCCCGGGACGGGTTCCTGATCAGCACCGTTGATGAAATCTTTGGTCTGCTTGGGCGTGACGCCGCGACGCTCAGTCGAATTCAACTTTCGCACCGGGCCGGAGGATTCGGTGGATCCGGTCGGTGTTCCGCCCATCATCATTTCCATGTCGCCATACCCCATGCCCTCGTCGCCCATCCCCTCCATCATCATCATCATTTCCATTTCCATGGCGTCGCCCCCACGGCCGCGACGGCGGCTGCGCGGCTTGACCTCTTGCTCCACCTTTTCAACCGGTTCGGCCGGCTCAAGCTCGCTTAACGGGTACTCACCGTCGCGCGACCGATAGGCCAGTGATGCGATCACTCCGAAGGTTTGGATGCCAGCCGGCGGGGAGAGGGTCGGATCTTCGCGACGCACCTGGCTGGCTTCGGACAACGCCGGGTCCCAGGGATCCAAGGCGTAAGACTTGGGATCGACTGCTTGGCTAAAATCATCCAGCTTTCGTGCGATGTCGAATTGCGGAACACGGTCCGGGATGATGTTCTCGTTGTGGTCTTCGTCGACCTGCCGTCGAACTTCCGTCGCATCGGCAGCCAGTCGATCGGGATCGTGCTGGGCCGTGATGTCCTCTTTGTTCATGCCTTCGTAAACGAGGTAGGCCGACAGCAGAATCACGATCGCCACGATCAACTTTTCAAAGTTGTAGACGATGAAGTCTTTGATCTTGTCAGAGTCCATGGTTACGTCCGGCTGATGAGAAGTTTGAATTCGGGTCGCGATGAGGTGACGGGGAACGGTTCGCCTGGTGCGGACCGTCGGATCGGATCAATCAATTGCCGCCAGCCGGTGTGGCGATGGCGGTCGGAGGTCCGGTCGGCGCGGCGCCGGTCGGATTGGTGGCCGGTGGCGTGGCCGCGGCCGGTGGTTGCGCGGCCGGCGGAGCGGGCTGGCCGGGGCCAGGCTGAGCTGGGCCTGGTTGGTCCGGAGTGGGCTGCTCCGGACCGGGCTGCGGAGTCCCGGTGGCGTCCGGGGTCGGGGTGCCGGCTGGCGGAGTGCCAGTGGCCTCGGGGGCCGGCGTCGAACCGTCGTCGGTCGCCGGAGGAGCCGGAGTCGGAGTGGGGGTCGGACTTGGCAGCGGATCGACAACTTCCGCCGACTCGTCAATGGACACGTCGTCGGTGACCTTTTCGATTCCCAACGACTCTTCGCTGGGCGGGTTGTAGAAGTAAATCAGGCCATAGATCTCGACTTCCATGTCCAACGGATACTTCTCCGGCTCCTTGGCTGACATGCCGCCCATTCCGCCCATGCCTCCCATGCCACCCATTTCCTCTTCCATGCCGCCGCCCATCATCATCTCTTCATACCCTCCACCGCCACCGGCATCGGAGGAGGTGGCACTGCCTTTGGGCATCTCGCGCACCTGGTGAATGTCCACCATCAACGGGGCGCTGCCGCACGCGGCGAGCAATTTCGGAACGCTTCGTTGATCCATTTGCAGGTGCATCATCACGGGCACGCGTTTGGCGACGGCGATGGCGACCTGGTTGGGATCGTTGCTGGTGAAGGCGCTGCGGAGGGTCGAAGCGGTGATCGGTTCCAGAGCGGTGTTGACGTAACGATCGTCCCCGGGATCGACTTCGATCACCGTGTCGGTCCCCATTCCGGTGCCCATGGATTCGTCCATCATCATGCCCATGTCCTCCATGTCCATCATGTCTCCGTATCCCCCGCCCATCCCAAAACCGGCGCGGACGCGAGATCCGGGATCGCTGATCGATCCGTTGTCGAAGGTGACACTTTTGCCGATGGCGAGCTTTTTGATCTCGCGGATCTCCGCTTCGAAATGCTGTTGGGCGTCACCGTTAACCGCGGCGACAATCTGCAGCAGTTGACGCAAGATCCACAGGTTTTCCTGCGAGTAATAGACGTCCAATTCGGAGGGATACTCTTTGGTGCCTCGCCAGGGAAACAGATCCTTCAACACGGCTTCTTGGCTGGAGGTGCTCCACTTGACCACGGGTTCGCCGGTGGAACCGGTGATGTCGACCGTTGCGCGCGATCGCGCCCCGCTCCTCATCATGTCCATGCTCTCCATCCCCGACTCCATCCCCATGCCCATCATGCCGCCACGCCTTCTCGCCGCGTCAAAATCCGCCGTCCATTTGGCCTTCGCGATTTTGGCGTAGTCGGGCAACGTTTCGCCGATGTACTGCTCGTAGCGACGCAACAAAGCGGGGTTGACGTTGTCGTCGGTCTCGCTGGGCGGAAACTGCTCGTACTTTTCGAATGGCAGCTTCAGCGTGTTGGTGTCCACGATGCCCGTTTCCGGATCCCTGGCGTACTTGAACTCACGCAGAAACTCGTCTTGCAGCTTGTTCGGCCACGTCAGGATGTCGCGTTGGGCATCGAACACTTTCTGCCAGGCATTCAACACCTCGACCTTGCGCTCGTCGATCATCTCCTGCATCTTTTCGTGCGTCAGATCGTTGGGCTGATCGGGCATTTCGCTGCGATACTGCGAAACCTTCGAAACGTCACTCTTGATCTTGCCGATCTGAGTTTCCGTTTGGTTGTTCAGATCGCTGGTGGACAGAAACCAAACCGCCAACGCCCCGATCAGGACGACGGTGCTGCCGATCCAGAATCCGTGCTTGATGGCGACGGCCAAATATTCTTTTACCTGGTCCATGACGATGGTTCGCGTATTGAAAGGTGAGAAGGAGGCTTGTCGTGTGGCCGGCATCCGAACGACTGAGCGGTGCGGCCGACGCTTGGAATTGACGATGCGCACATCGTCTCAATCATGGCTTTAGGGATTCGCGGCAACGGAGTTATCCAGTTCTTCACCCTCGGTTCCTTCCTCCGGTGCTTGCTGCGCCTCCTCCTCGGCTTTCAATCGCCGCGCTTCTTCGCGTTGGGAGTAAGTCGTCTCGTTCCACACGAACTGGAAGATAAAATCCATTCGTCGAGGCGTCAGGAATTTGGGCTCACCGTTTGCGTCGGTGATCACACCGCCGGTTCCCCCGGCGGGCATCGGCGCCGCGGCGCTGCCCGTGGCACCGATCGTCGGTTCTTCGTAGTCCGGGTTGGGGATCGAATCCTTCACGGTTTCCGCGATGTCCAGCAGCAGCGGATAGGTGATCCCCAATTCCTTGGGAGTGTATTCGACGATCTCCGAAGGGTTGTTGGGATTGGGCAGCTTGATGGACTTGCTCTGCACGTCGTCGGGCAGCAGCGACGGGTCTCGGAATGCGGTCGTCAGGTAACGACGGATGTGGTTGTTGCCGTCCAAACCGACCCGCTCGGGGTTGTTGTAGTAGTGGTAGCCCTGCAATTCGATCACCCAGGCTTCGCCGGTGGGCCCGGTATCGACCTCAGCGGGGGCGTCGCCTTCGGGCTTCTTGATGCCCATCAACTTCTTCCAGTCAGCGTTTTCCTCGGTGAACCGCTTCTGGCGTTTTTCGTACCACGGGGCGATGTCCTCGTAGTGCTTGGTTTCGAAAGACGTGATGTGGAAATCGATGCGATCTTCGTACGGCACTTGCTTGGGCGTGGGCATCTTCCCCTCTTCGACGCCCTCGTAGACACCGCGGGGAATGATCTGGTTGATGCCGCGGATCAACTCCAGCCACACCAGGCGTTCTTCGGCGTCACCGGTGATTTCTTCGCCGACCGCGTTCAGGTACGTCAACTTCTTTTCCAGCGTGCTGTCCTGCTCGCGATGCTGGTCCGCGTAGCTGGCCATGCTGCTGACTTCGGTGTTGGCCTTGTTCCAAATCTTTTCGTGGCTCTTCTGCCAACTGTCCTGGGTGAAGTAGAAGTTTGCGGTCAGTCCGAACAGCAGTGCCGCCAGCCCGCACAACGTCCAGGGCTTTTTGGCCCGGATCATCCGCTCGGTGATGATCTCCTGGGGGACCAGGCTGGCGTGCACCTGGGAAACGCCCAGCCCCTGCAGGCACAACCCGTAGCAGACCGCAAAGGTCGTGGCGTTATCGCGGAAGGTCGGGATCGCCAGGACGTCGTCGCCGCCCAAGCGGTTGAAACGATCCAGGACATGCACATCAAAGCCCAGGTTCTTGCCCAGGTAGGCTGCCAGCCCCGGCATCTTCACCGTGTTCCCGGTGATCAGCAGTTCGGAAATCTCCGCCTTGCGATCGATGCTGCGGAAGAATCCGATCGAACGCTGCACCTCGGTGACCAGGTCGTTGAACACCGGACGCATGGTTTGGAAGACCAACTTGGGGTCGGTCGCTTCGCGGGCGTTGCGTTTGAGATGCTCGGCTTTGGCGAACGTCAGTTTCAGGTCCTTGGTCAACTGACGGGTGAAGTGGTTCCCTCCGATCGGCATGCTGCGCTGCCAGATGCGGAAACCGTTGGTGACAATCAGGTCGGAAGAGTCGGTGCCGATCGACAGGACCACGCTGGACTGCGGCGGCTCGTCCGGATTGAACACCTCCTCATCCAACCGCTCACCAAAGCGGTCGTAGGCGACCATGTTGTACAGGGCGATCGGCGCCAGCTGAACGACGTCGACCTCCAGGCTGGCTTTGTCAAACGGGGCAAGTTGCCGGAACGCTTGCTCACGTTTCATCGCGAACAGTCCGACCTCGCTTTCCAAGGCGTAACCGTCCTCGATCATGCTGCCCGGCATCATCTGGTAGTCCCAAACCACGTCGGACAGTTCGAACGGGATCTGCTGGCGGGCTTCGTATCGCACCAGGTCGGCGATCTTTTTGACTTCCACCGGCGGCGGCTTGAAGAACTTCGACAGACCGCTCTGCCCGGGCACGCTGATGCAAATCTTGTCCGTCATGCCCTCGTTGCGTTCGAGCAACTGGCCGAGCGCTTCGGCAATCAGTTCCTCGGCGTCCGCCTCGGGCTGACTGAGGATCTTGGGGTATTCGACGTAATCGAACGCGTCCGCGACGACCTCGCCGTCAATCAAAGAACATCGCAGCGCCTTCAGGGCCGCTTGTCCGATTTCAATTCCCCAGACGGATGAGCTTTTTGCCATGGTTGAACGTTAGACAAGTTAGAAAGGTCGGAATCGACGAGGATAACCGCCGATGAAAACGCGGCGGAAACGCCGCATCATTCGGAACGATCGGAACCATCGTCGCCATCGGTCCCGCTGTGATCAGTCCCTACGCGGAACAACGCCCAATTGGTCCGAGATAAATTGTGGCAGATTTCTAGCGTCCCATTGGGTTCGCATCGCCAGTTTTGCCGCAAATTCCAGATTATCAGGGTACTCCAGGCAAGCCGCCGGCTCCACGTTTCTACGCAGCGACTCCCTCTTTTTGTTTCATTGTGGCCCCCGCCCCAGGTGCAACACGCAAAACCGGCCTTGCAATCGGTTCCGACCGTGGTGGTTCCGATCGTGGTGAACCGGGACGCGGTCGACACGATCGCCTCGGTAGTCTCAAGTCTTCCTTGGCAAGACGGCAGCTCCGTTTCAGGTCCCGCGAGCGGGATCGAACGGTTCAAAATCAACTCCACGAACCGGCCGACGGACGGGCGCGGCTTCACGGTGAGCTCCACGACTCGTTCCGGGCGTTCACCCGGCAGGTCTCAGAATCACCACCGCGTGGGCAGTCGGCGAACAGATAAGTCACGAAAAGATAAGCGAAATGAAGACGCCGATTTCCAACCAGCCTGGCATTTGTAACCCTGACTGATGTGGCAACCTCTTAAAAATCGCCTTGCAGTAGTCTATCCCTCCGACCACCCCGGCGTCAAATTGTTTCGCAGTGGTGAACTCGCACGTCGGGTGCCCGCCAGCCCGTCTTCACCTGCGTGCCGCCCGCCGATCCAACACCCCAACACAACCGCCACCGGCTGGGGGGATCGCAAGGTAGCGACGTTCGCCCGAGAGTGGCGAGCCGGCCTACGGGGCGTTGCTGGCCAAGCCGATCCCGATCATCCTCCCCCCTAACGTTCCGTCCTCGTGAATCGCTTCAGCCGACCCATCGTCACGAAGGCTGATCGCCAGCCCCAATCGCGATCGCATCCGCCCCGACGTCCGCACGCAACTTCTTCAATCGTGATTCTCCTGACCGTTTGCCCCTCCGCCAATCACTTGGATGTCTGTTCAACCGTTTGACGAATGTTCCGTTCTGATTCCCTCGGCGACGTTGGAGGACTTCCCGGTCGGCGGAAACGACTCGGACGCCCGCAGCCTGTTGGCCGGCTGGACCGTGCTTTGGCATCCGCTGCTTCTGGCTCGGGCCGAACAGGTTCCGTCTTGGTACCGAGCCGATGCACCGCCCACGCCGGACGGCCCGCGAATCATCGTCGTGCCGGACGCATCGTTGGAGCAGGTTCCGAGCGACTACCGGCGCAAGTGCGATGCCAACCCGGCCTGCCGTTGGGTCACCGGAGCGGACCGCACCGCAATGCTCGCGGCCCTGGAGCTTTCCGACGACGATCCGGCAACCGCCCCGATCACGCATGACGGTCGGACGCTCGCGGTGGAAGACTTCTTCGCCGCAGGGTACCTGTCGCTGCAGATCCAAATCATGACGCGACGGCTGCGGTACACGAGCAATCTGGACGAGATCTATTTGCAAAGCCGGATCGTCGCGGCGGCGCAGGCGTTTCTGAATCGGCAGGGACAAGCCACCGCCGAAGCGCTGCACGACGTTTTTGACTGCCTGTCCGAAGAGCGCGACCACTATTTTTCAACCGATCCCCACCTGATCGACCTGACACTGTTGACGCCGCAGGTCCTGGAAGAAGCGATCCGATCGGGATGGTGCCAGCGTTTGAAATCGGATTCGGGTTCCAGCGATGAAAGTTCCGGCGTGCTGCCCACCCCGCGAAATGTGCTGATCGACGGAGCGGTGGCCGCGGCGATGTCCGAAGCGGATCGTGAAGGCAGCGATCTGTACGAACCGTTTCGCAGCCTGCTGCAGCAGGGCACGGTGGGCTGGGCCGGCGGTGGACCTTCGGGCACCCCAGTGACGGCGGGCCCAGTGAAACCAGAGGCCACGGCGGAGCCGACCGTCGATGCGTTGACCATCCGTCAGGCGACCCGGCAGCTCGAAAGGGAAATGGAATTGGTCGAAGCAGCGGTTGGTGCGCGTCCAACCGTCTACGGCCGCCTGTCCGGAATCACCCCCGCCGACCTGCTGCCCAAACTGGCATCGCTTGGCTACCGCGGCGTGATCCCCATGGACTTCGTGGCCGGAACCGGCCACGGGGAAGAAGCCAAGGTGCTCGTCCCCGCCGGCAACTCGGAGATCGAAGCGCTGACGGCCAAGCCGATCGACGCCGCCAGCGATCGCGCATTCCTTTCCTTGGGCGCGGTCTTGGGAGAATCCATCGACAGCGGCGAAATTGCCACCGGCCTGCTGGTCCACTGGCCCGACCGGGTGTGCGACAGCTTCCTGGACCTGTGTCGCGCCGCCACCTGGTGCCTGGCTCTGGGAAAGCTTTGGAAGCTGGATCGTTATTTCCGCGAAGGTGAACGCCCCTACCACACCGGCACCCTGGAAGCGATCTCCAAGCAAGCGGCGATGGCCCTGGCCGATCAGATCGATGCACCGGACGGGCCGGGCCTGACGGAGTTGGCCGACCAGTTCCGAGAGGGGCTGCGGCAGGAGGTTCGGAGGACAAGCCGATCGATCGCGACGCTGGCCAAACCCGCACTGCTGGAGGACGTCGATTCCGATCCGGAGTCCACGCCTGAGCAGGTCGCCGATGCCCTCCGCAGCGCCTTGGGAATCCGCCCCTCCGGTGCTTCCGCGACTGACGCGGTGGACGACGTCCTTTCGTTCAATCCCCACAGCGTTCCGCTCCGCGAACAAACCGTTCTGTCCGGCGGCGCCCCGGCCAACAGCGATTACGTCTACCACGTCACCGGACTGGACGGTACTCGCTGCGGCGTGACGTACGACTTGCCGGCGATGGGATTCACGCGCGTCGGGGCCAGCGAACCGGTCCGCCGTCCCGGGCTGCTGCAGCGGTTGCGTTCGGGCAACAAACAGCTCGCCGAAGACGCGGTGTTGAAGAACGAGTTCATGGCGGTTTCAATCAGTGATACCGCCGGCGGCATCGCGGGCGTGTACAGCGCCTCGCGCGGCAATCGGCTTTCCATGAAGTTGGTGGCCGTGGTGGACGGGACCGACGACTTGGAAATGGTTTGTGAAAAGGTTCGCATCACGCACTCCGATGCGTTGTCCGGATCCATCGAAACCACCGGAACGTTGCGCCACAAAAACACGACACTCGCCAGCTACCGTTTGACATTTCGGCTGGCCCGCGGCAGCCGGTTGTTGGACGTCGAAGGCGAAATCCGCACCACGGCCGACGCCGCCAAAGCAGCCGGCAGTGGAGGTTTATGGAAAAACTACGTTGCCGTCCGCACGGCCGTCGCCGAAGAGGGAAGCATCGTGCGCTCCCTGGTGCGTGACAAGGTGCACCGGTCATCGGCAAGGCGTCTGGTCGCACCGTTGGGGGTGCTGATCGATGAAGCGGAAAAACAAACGCTGGTGGCCGGCCACGGCCTGCCACTGCACCGACGCGTCGGAGACCGTTTCGTTGACACGCTGGTTGGCCGGTTGGCCCACCGTGCGGCGAGCACCGATTCGCCGGACCAGGCCGGTGGCTCCGCGAAGCAGGCTTCCGAAACGTTGACATTCCGGATGACCTACGCCTTCGATGCTCCCAACCCGGTCGCCCTGGCCCGATCTTGCATCGCCCCGCCGATCCGACTGGCGGTTGGTAAGGAAAGCGGACCGCCGAAGAATGACCAGGCCTGGTTGGTCCACCTATCTTCCAAAGACGTCATCATCACCGACATCCGGACCCGGCGTCGCGACGACGGCAAACTGGCCGCGCAACTGCAGGTCGTTCAAACACGTCCCAAGCACGCCAACGTCAGCTTGCAGTTTTGCAACTTTGCCGTGGCCGCGTTTTTACTCGACGACGCGGGGCTCAACCGTTCGCTGGAAGAATTGCCGGAGGACGTCCGTTGTTCCGACGGCGTGGTCAGTCTGTCGCTCGGTGGCCACCAAGCCGTGGAACTGGTGGTCGTCTTCGACGTGTGAGCGAGGTGCGGATGCCCGAGTCAATAGCGACGCTCGTCAGAGCGTGGCTTTCCGCCGCGATCGAGACGGCAGCTGCGGGCGTCTGACATGTTTCCAAGCACGGTCTCGCGGCGTCGCCCCTTTCCTTGTGCTTCGTCCAACAAAAAAAACGCGTCGAGGAGGCTCGACGCGTTTTCAAAACTGGCGGAACACACGGCATTTGCGGCCGCATCGCAACCCGAATTCTAGTTCGCGAAGCGGTAAATGCAGTCACCGCGGGCGCTTTCGGTCAAGTAATAGACTTCGCCGTTTTCGTCTTCGCCAAATGCCAGCACCGGAACACTCTCCGGGATGACTTGCTGGTTCTTGACCGCCGCCCCTTTGTCCTGATCGTACGTCAGGGCCCAAACGACACCGGTCACGTAGTCGGCATACAAGTACTTGCCGGCCAGCTCGGGAACGCGGGATCCTCGATAGACCCGTCCTCCAGTGATCGAACGACCGATTCGATGGTCGTACTGCCACACCGGCTCGATCGGATCGCCGGTGCCGGCCACGCCGTTGCCGAAGGGATTGGTTCCTTCACGCACGCTCCAACCGTAGTTGCCACCTTTGACAATCAGGTCCACTTCTTCCCACAACTCCTGACCGACATCGCCGATCCACAGATCACCGGTCTTGGAATCGAACGCCAGCCGCCAAGGATTGCGAACGCCGTAAGCGTAGATCTCACCGCGTGCGCCGGGCGTGCTGACAAACGGGTTGTCCGAGGGGATGCCGTACTTGGAATCGCCCGACTGGTTGTCGACGTCGATGCGCAGAATCGATCCGAGCAACTTGGAAAGATCTTGTCCGGCGGCCAAAGGATCGTTGCGAAAGCCGCCGTCGCCGAGCCCGATGTACAGGTAGTTGTCGGGCCCAAATTCGATGCTGCCGCCGTTGTGGTTTTGGAACGGTTGCTCGATCTCCATCAACACCACTTCGGAATCCGGATCAGCCTTGTTCGGATCATCCTCGGAGACATTGAATTGCGACAGGATCGACTTCTGGCCGTCGGCGTGGGTGTAGTAAATGTAAAACTTTCCGTTGGATTTGAATTCCGGATGCAACGCCAATCCCAACAACCCCTGTTCGTTGGCCCCCCGATTCTTCCAGTCGAACACCTTGTCCCGCAGATCCAGGAACAAGTGCGACTGGCTGACTTCCGGATCGTTCTTGAACGTCCAGATGGCTCCGTTCTGGGAAATGGCAAACAGTCGGCCGCTCCCATCGGGTGCGTGCCGCAATTCGATCAACCGCAACGGACGAAGTTGTCCGTTCGCTCCGACCGGATCCCATTGGTCCCACTTCAGGTTTGGAAACGCGAGTTCCGATGACAGCCCCAGTTTTCCATCGATGGGCTGCGGTACCGACCCGTCCTTGCCCAAGTGGCGAACCTTGATGTTTCGGAACGAAACGCGATTGCCGTGGTCCTGCAGACAGATGTGTCCCGAATCGGCTTTTCCGAACCCTTCGAACTTGGCGAACTTGCTCTCGGCGACACGCCGCTGCCAATCGTCGCTGCCGATGTCGAACTGGTAATACCGCACACCGTTGACGCAGACTTCGCAGCCGCCCGGAGCGATCCGCAGATAGATTTGGTTCCACTGGCCGGCCGGACGCGTGGCATCGATGTAGTCGTCCGAGTCGCGTTCTTTTCCGGGGCGATACAGTTGGTACAGCCAACCGCTCAACTGCGGATCGTGTCCCTTGATGTTGTCCTGGATTTGCACTTCGGGGCCACTGTGCCAGGGCACCGGATTATCTTCGGTCACGTGGAACATCAGCCCGCTGTTCCCCTCCGGACTGATTCTGTAATCCAGCAGCAATTCGAAGGCGTCAAAGGTTTCCTTGGTGACGATGTCGCCGGCTCCCTTGGAATCGCGCACCAGCGCGCCGTCGATGATTTTCCAGCCGTCGCTCAGAGAATCCTTCTTGTAGTTTCGCCATTGGTCCGCGGTTTTCCCGTCAAACAACAGTTTCCACCCGCTGCGCTGTTCCGCTTCGGAAAGCTGGTTGACCGGCGAATCCGCACGGACCACGCCGGCGACCAGCGACAGCGTCAAACAGGTGAGCGTCGCCGTCAGACGACCGATTAATTTGGAAGGCATCATTCGTTTGAGTTCATGAGGAAATGGGGAAGGCACGGAAACCGAACGCCGCTTTGGGACGTCCGGATGACCATTGTTTTCTGGAAACCGGTTCCTGGCAACGCGACAGTTTAAACCGACCACGCGGCCCATTGTTCGGTCACGGCAACAATTGCTTCGGTCAACTGGCGCAATTGATCCGGAGCGACCACCAGGGGAGGGGTCAGGTAAATGCAGTCGCCGAACGGGCGGATCCAAACGCCACGGTCGACAAATGCCTGACGCAGCCGGTCGACGTGGTCCAGCGAGTCGACTTGGACCACCCCGATCGCGCCTTTGACCCTCACGTCCACCACGCGCGGCAGATGCCGACACGGCTCCAATCCGCGACGGAGTTCGCGTTCGATTTTCGCGACCTGTTCCAGCCGAGGCTCGCGTTCGAACAGATCCAACGAAGCTCCCGCGGCGGCGCACGCCAGCGGATTGGCCATGAAGGTCGGACCGTGCATCAGGGCCGATCCGGGATCATCACTCCAAAACGCTCGAAAGACCCGCTCGGTCGCTACCGTCGCCGCCAGGCCAACCGCACCGGCCGTCAACGCCTTGCCCAAGCACAAAATGTCGGGAACGATCTGCGCCTGCTCGACAGCGAACATCGTTCCGGTGCGGCCAAAACCGGTTGCCAGTTCATCGGCAATTAGCAGCACGCCGTGTCGGGCGCAGGCTTCGGAAATCGCGGCCAGCGTTTGCGGCGAATGGAACCGCATCCCGCCGGCACCTTGGACCAGCGGTTCGACGAAAACCCCAGCCAGCTCACTGCGGTGACGCGACAAGTGGTCGTCAAAACGCTCGAGCGCCGCTGCGTCGTTGGGCAACGGCAAACTCGTTTGCTGCAACAGCGCCGCTCCGAACGCCGCGTGCATGCTGCGGTCCGGATCGCACAGGGACATCGCACCGGTCGTGTCACCGTGATAGGCGTTGGCAAACGAAACGAACCGAGTGCGGCCGCGGTCCCCACGGTTGCGGTAATATTGCAGCGCCATCTTCATGGCAACTTCCACCGCCACCGAACCGGAGTCGGAAAAAAAGACGCGATCGAGGTCCCCGGGCAGAATCGCCGCCAGACGCCTTGCCAAGTTGGACGCGGGCTCGTGATTGACCCCGCCGAACATGACGTGCGACATCGCGTCGATCTGCCGATGCATCGCCGCCCGGATGTGGGGATGGTTGTAGCCGTGACAGGCGGACCACCAGGACGCCAAACCGTCGATCAGACGGCGACCATCAGCCAAGTGCAGGTACACGCCCTCGGTGTGCGTCACCGCGATCGGCGTCGGTGCCGTTTTCATTTGGCAGTACGGCATCCAGACGTGGTCCAGACCCGCGGCCTGCCAGGGCGGGATCGTTTGCTTCACTTGGTGGGTCGTCGTCACAGGCAAATCCGACGGGCGTCATCAGGCACACGGAAAAGGTTCAAATCGGCCGGACAGCCTACCGGTGGAGCGGGACGGCGACAAACGGATACAATCCGGCCTCCGCCGCGGGGCGAAGAATGCCCTGCGGCCGACAATTCCGTTGCGGCTGACAACGAGAGAGCAATTGACATCGTGTGCCTTGAAGATCTGCCCCGTTTCACCGTGCTTCGACACGCGATCGGCGAAGGTCTGGAACGTCTCAGCGACCGGGCGGGACGATCGGCCGCAAGCGACTCCGACACGGTGCCGGCGCATGGAGTCCACTGGGACTGGCTGTTTGCACCACCGCCAGTTCCGGGAACGGGTTTGATCACGCCGCGGGAGAATCCCTCCGATGCCGCGAACCCCATGCGGGACCGGCGGTCGTTGTGGACCTGGGCGACCGAGCCACTTTCTGAATCGGGCTGGGGACGCTGGACAGCAGAGACGTTCACGTCAGTGCCCGCGACACGGCTGGCCGACCACCGATTTCGTTACCTGGATTTCCAAGGTGACCTGGGTGCCGACCGCGGCTTCGTTTCCCAAATCGCGACCGGGCATTACCGGCCCGTGGGACTTTCCTCCGACCCGTTTGAAGCCGAACTGATCGTCGCGGTCAACGATCGATCCCAACCGCCGACGGTGGGCTACCGTTTGAAATTCTCGCGACAGAACTCGGGACCGACCACCACCGCCGGACAATCCTGGCAGCTGCGGATCGAGACGCCAGGAACCGAAACGGAGTCGCCGCGCAGGTAAGTCGCCGCGCAGTTGAGTCGCCGCGCAGTTGAGTCGCCGCGCAGTTGAGTCACCGCGAAAGTTGAGTCACCGCGAAAGTTGAGTCGCCGCGCGAGTTAAGTGGCAGCCCGAGGGGGCTCACTCGCTTTGCATGAAGGCGTCGGTCTCGGGCGGCTTTCGCGGCCGCGATTCCGATGCGGCTCCGTCAGGTTCGGCGGGCGGATCGAGCAAGCTCGGGTCCTCCGACAGATTTTGGGCGACCGTGTAGACAGGTCCCTGGGGCGCGTAGGCCTGGTGGACTTCGCTACCGGTCCGTCCGGCAACACTCACGCGATCGTCGGTCAGTTCGATCGACTCCAACACGACGTCCTCGGACTCTTGGCCGTGATACCGCAACGGGATATCCACCAACGCGACGGTTTCCTCGTCACCGGTTTCCCACTGCAGATTCAAATTCGTTCGTTCGGAAAACTGTTTGATCTTTTCTTGAAATTGAGAAAGCGGCAGCGGCAAAGCCCCGGCGCGGATCCTTTGGACACGGATCGCCAAGCAATTGGGCTGGTCGGTCAGTTGGACTTCCAATTCGCAGGACAGCACGGCATCGAACCGTTTGTCCTTGAATCGGGCCGCAATCCGCAACGTGTTTCCATCAATGACGATGCGAGGATCCTGCAACCCACGCGCTCGAAACTCAGGAAACTTCTGCGGCAATTGTTCGACCAACCAGGCGTTCAATTGATCGGCCGTGAAGGACGCCTGCCAATGTCCGAGTTGCCCGACGTCCTCCTGCAGCTGTTGGACTTCGGCTTGCATCCGTTCGCTCGACGCGACCAACCGCTCTCGCGACGGCAGCTCCACCGCACGCTCGTAAAACTCTGGGACCTTGCGTGACTGGCGGAAGGCCCAACCCGCCGCCAGTCCCATCAGGACACATGCGACAGCGCCGACCAGCAAGACTCGCTTGATCCAACGCAGCCACATAAGACAGATTCCTTTTTAAAAGCGGAGCGGTCGGGGCAACCACTGGCGGATTCGTTCGGCGACGCTGGGTCGATCACCATTCCGACTGCCTCGCATGTCCCACGGCTGTCGTGAAGACATCGGAGGTGCCTGGTCAACGTTACCGACCGGTGCTTCCGGATCGGCCGCCGTGTCCGACGCGGCGACGTCTGAACGCGCTGCGTCGGTGCGGCCCGCCGACCCGGCCGGCAGCGGAGCTAACAATGTATCCGATACAACAGCCCGCGACCCGGGTCGCGTGGTCGGCCAGGTTTCACCGGAGTGGTCAAGCAAATGTTGCGCCCAATGATTTTCGATCAACCGCGCGGCGGGCTCCAGTTGTCCGCGTTGCAGACCTTGAATCGCCAAAAACGCTTTTCCCTGCAGCGCGACACGTTCGGACTTTATCGGAAACTGGTCGTGCAGGTGAACGTCGTCGACCCACAACCGTCCCGAAGAAAGGCTGTCGATGGTCAGCCGCACCGTGTCCATTTCTTCCGGCAGCAGTTGATCGGTTTCCAACACAAGGTGGCGGGGCTGCCAACTCCCATCGCAGGGGACGTCCAACTCCGAGAGAAAGCGAACCGGAGCGCCGCGCAACGTTCCTTCCAAGGACACCCGCACACGGTGGGTTGGCTTGCTCGGGGCTACCGCCTGGCCCGACCCCGGGACGTTGATCTCCGAGACCGACCATCCGGCCCGGTCTGACGATTCCGGACCGTCGGTGCCGGCGGGTTTGATGGCCGCACGCAACGCCAACGAAACCGCCAACCTGCCTGAACTGGGGACGGGAATCGGTTCACTGACCAACCACGTCCTCCCAGAAGATCGTTGATCCGTCGTCATCCGAATCGAATGTTGTCCCTCGATCGCCTCTTGGCGGTCAACCACCACGGCCGATTCTGGGAATTGGGTGTGCATCCATCCGACGATCCCCATCTGGCCGTCTAATTCGAACCCGCCGTTGCGAAGTTCCGGGTAGTCGGCCGGCTGCGCCAGGGTCCCAATCTTCTTGACAACTTCACCGATCTGCGACTTCAGCGTTTCCAATGTTCCGGTGCCGCCGACCATGGATGCTTGCCATGACGCGATGCGTACCGAGCCCACCGTGGATTGCAGGCGGACGTTCACGATCGAATTGGGATGCAGCGTCAGCAGCCTCAGGTCATCTGACACGCCTTCGCGAATGCGACAGACCGGTTGCAGTTCGGGGTCGATCTCGCATCGGAACGGGCCGCCGCTGGCGAACCTTACTTTGACATCGGCCGACCACGGCGCGTGATTGATGAACGTCACCGAGGAGTGATCCAAACTTGACGAAGTGCCGCGACTGATCGCGATCGGCTCGATGACCGCCAAGAAGGCCGACGCAGCATCGGACGGTGGCAACCGCCGCACCTGATCGGGACGCGTGCGCAGAAAGCTCAGCCAGCTGGCGTGATGCTGACTGGAAACGGGCGGCGCAATCGATTCGGATTCGATCCAGACGGCTCGGGGATTTTCCCCCAGCATCAGATGGTGCAGTTGAGCGAACTGTGCCGCGACCGTGGATGACGACTCCGGCATCGTTCCCGCGGGTGCCGCAGCGGACGACTCAGCGGACGACACCAACGCCAGGATCGTGTTGTCGTTCGGCGGTCGGATCTCCAGTTCTGCAGGTACCGAGCTGGCGTTCTCCCGAGACGTGGGCGGCGTGGGACCGCTTCCGGAGCGTCTGAGGATCCGCGGAACGAATCCGATCGAGTCGGCATCCTCCGCAACGACCCGGGCGATCTGATCGGCGACGGCATCGTCGGCGATCACCACCAACGGGCCGGAAATCGATTCCAGCAACGATCGGATGTCGTCGCGCGTCGGCGGCTGCTGTCGGTCCCTGGTGCTGAAGTCATCGCGCAAGTCGATCGCCACACCGTCCCAACAGCTCGCAACGGTCCCGAGTTGTTGGATCGCTTGCAGCCTGGCAGGCAGTTGGCTTGCCGGCCAGGCGTCCGAGTCAGGCCGCGTGCCCGGTGATTCCGTCAGGGAAGCCGGTGGAGCGATGGCGTCGACATCGGCGACAAGGCGAACACCTCGGCCGTCCAGCCAACGAAGCATCGCCCGCAACTTCAGTCCGTTGTCTTTGTCATATCGCGTCGCTCCCGCCGAAGACCTGCTCTCGATCAGTCCACCGTGTTCGACGACGCCCGACGGATCCGGCCCCGTGACGGGGACGACCAGGGTGTCAAAGCCGAACCAGTCGGCGACGATCGGAATTCGCGTGGTCGCCTTCCAAAGTCGAAACAATTCGATCGTGGGTGCGGCAAAATCGGATGCTTGGAGCGACGCTTCATAATCTGACGTCAGTTGAGCGGACCAATCGGACGAACGAACTTGGAAATACGCACGCCGCTGCGACGGTTGCGCGGCGGACGCCGGTTCCTTCGCGTCCGGATGGGCCAAGCGGATTGATTCGATTGACAACGGTTGTTCCGTGGCCCGATTCGTGATTCGGATGTATTCCGACCGCCCGCTCGAAAAACACAGCAGATGTTCTTCGCTTCCCCACGCGAATCGTGCCGTCGACAAGTCGACAGCGACTTCACCGGCCAACGGCAGGGTACGGGTGATGACGCGAAAGTCCGGTGCGTCGGAAAACTCGATCAACGCATCCTGCTGCTGGCGATTGACGGTGGGCGCTCCGTACCGGATTGTCAGCCGGTAGGGTTGGTGAGCGGTCTGGTCGGGCAACTTGGCGACAATCGATTCTCCGGATCCCAGTTGCAGGGTGCTGGCGTGTTCCGCATCGGATGCCGAACCGGTCCACGACTTGGTGACCCGCCGGACGTCGGGCACCAGCCGCGACGCGCTTTCGGGGATCGGCGGGATCCAATTGGAAGCGGGCCACTGATCGGCGTTCACCGGTGTGACGGTGACAAACTCTTTCCAACCCGCGGAACGTGCGTTTTCGGTTGCTCCGGGAGTGGCGGTTTCGCCAGCCCCTTCGTCCGCCTCGGCTTCGCCCTGACGTTGATAGATCAGCCAGGGAAACCTGGCCGAAGCCAGCTTGTCGTTGTCGCGCGTGATCTTTGACCACAGCTTGTCCGACGGCGTGAACAGGCTGCAACGAATCTCGTAGACGCCTTCGCGCTCCGGGACCGTTTGCAGCAAAGTCAGCGGTCTGCAATTACCGTCCTGGTCCAACGTCAACGTGCTGCGTTCGCTTCGCACCACAGCCCGATCATCGACCCGCAGCACTTCGTAGACCAGGATCAATTCCTGATCGGCGTGGCCGGCCATCCCCACCACATCGACCGTCAGGGGCTCGCTCTGACCGGCAAGGCTCAGCCCGGCAAGGCTCAGCGGGCCGTCGGCACCCGGATAGCGAACGTTGAAAGGCGAGGCCGAGGCGACCGTTGAATCACTGGCCGTTGAATCACTGGCCGATGATTCGACAACAGGGGTCGCCGCCAGGTCCTCGGCCGCCGGACAAGATGGGCGGTCGTGTCCCAACAGCAAGACGCCCGTCAGAAAGACCGATCCGACAAGACGCGTGAGACCGGCAACATGTGGACATCCGTGTCCGAGCATGACGCATTCATGGGCATTGGCGGAGGGTGGAGCGTAAGCCGACGCGCCACCCTAGCGATCCGAACCGTCCTCGGGCAAGACGAATCGTTCCCGAATCCACTGACCGGCATCGTCCAGTGTCGTTTCGGCACTGCGAATCTGATATCCGATTTCCTGCATCGCCCGTTTGCTGTCATACCAATGGTACTGGGCGCTCATCGCCACTCCGGCACTGTTGACGTCCTTCTCGCTTCCGGTCAACCAGGTCCAACCGTCGCCGGCCAGCCCGGCCAGGTACTGCATGCCAGGTCCGGCCGCGCGAATCGGTGGTCGACGGCCCACACGCCGCGCCATCTCTGTCCACAATTGCTGGTAGGTCAGGTTATGCCCGGCCAGGATGTATTGGCGACCCGAGTCGACATCGGTCCGCATCGCCGCGATGGTCGCCGCCGCCACATCGCGAACGTCGCACAGACTGCACCCGCCCGAAGGCGAAACGGGTTTCCAACCGCGTGACAATTCCAACATCATCCGTCCGCTGCTGGGCTTCCAGTCGAACGGACCGAGCATGAACCCGGGATGCACGATGACCGCGTTCAAGCCCTGACTGACCGCTTCCAGAACGACTTCGACGGAAGCCCGCTTACTTTGCACGTAACTGCACGGGATCTGTCCGCCGGCATGCTCCAGCGGCGTGGTTTCGTCGGCGACGGTGCGACGGGACCCGACGGCCAGTGTGTTGACCGTTCCCACATGCACCAGCTTGCTGCGGTGCCGCAAACAGGCCTGGGCAATGCGGCGTGTCCCCTCGCGATTGATCCACATCGACTCTTCCAAGTGCTTCCATCCCAAGTGGATCATCGCCGCGGCATGGATCACCGCGTCGCACCCCGCGATCGCCGCTTCCAAAACGTCCACGTCCGAGTCGCCATCGACTCGGTTCCCGGTACCCGGGTTGCCGGCGATGGGCGGGTTGGTTTGGTCACGGAAGGCTGGTTTGCCCTGCTCCGAAACGTCGGCAGCATCTGCGTCGCCAGGTTTTTGGGTTGATTCCGGATTTCCCGGCGGGGTTGGTGCGAGTTCCGCGCGTAGCAGTTCGACATCCAGATCCGCAAACACCTCCGGCTCCGGTTCCCCCCGGACCAACGCCACCACCTGGTCACCATCGGCCAACAACTGCCGGATGATGTTGTTTCCCAACAGTCCGGTACCGCCGGTGACAAGGACACGCATGTTTTGAGTTGGCTCGCTGGTGGTGGGAGCGGGTGATTCGGACGGCGGGCTGTGATGCCCGGGCGGTAATGCCCGGGCGGTAATGCCCGGACAGTGATTCCCGGACAGCGATGCCCGGACAGCGATCAGGTTGTTCGCAGGGCCGTCGCGGCAATTCTCCGCGGACGCTGCAAACCGGACATCCCCGGGAATCGATATTCGGACGGAAACGGCCCTTTTTTAAGGGGGCCGAAAGGCGCCTTAAACGCGAGCGAAGACCGCGTGAAGATCGATTTTTCGGGAAAATGAACGCCAGGTCGACAGGACCCAGAGTCTCGTCGAAAAGTTGATGAATTGACAACCGCCCACTTCGTTGACCACCCTGTCGGCCGCGTAATTGCAGTGGCCCTGGATCCGGACGGCCCCGCCTGACAGATCTGACCCCTTTCCAATCCCGTCGCCCTGCCTCCGGGCACCGCGGCGTCGGGCCGGCCACTGAACCGTGTTTGATGAGAGAACTGCATGTCGCAAGACAAGCTTCAAATGATGCGTGACGCAGGACCGAGTGTTCTGCCCAGCCTGCTGCTATGCGATTTCGGCGACCTGAAAGGTGAACTGGATCGACTGCGCGATGCCGGGACCCAGGTCTTGCACTTGGACGTCATGGACGGACACTTCGTTCCCAATCTGACGTACGGCATGCCAATCGTCGAAGGATTGCGTCGCCACACGGATCTGCCGCTTGACGTGCACCTGATGATTTCCGATCCGCTTCACTACGCCCGACCGATGGCCGAAGCGGGCGCCAGCTCGCTGACGTTTCACGTCGAAGCCGTTCAAGACGCCGAGCAGGTCGCGGGAGAAATCCGCGAACTGGGCGTCGGTGTGGGCGTGGCGCTCAATCCGGAAACCCCGTTGTCGGATTTGGACGCCTGTCTGCCGCTGGTGGACCTGGTGTTGGTGATGAGCGTTGACGCGGGGTTTGGCGGCCAAGCGTTCAATCCCGTGGCGCTGGAAAAACTGGCAACGCTGCGGGAATCCCACCCGCACCTGTTGCTCGAGATTGACGGTGGGATCAATTCGGAAACGATCGGACCGGCGCGTGCCGCCGGATGTGACTTGTTCGTCGTCGGATCCGCGATCTTCAAACAACATGATTACTCCGCCGCTATCTCGGCCCTCGAAGCCGCGATCGAAGGAGCCAACGTCTGATGCGTACTGCAACTTTGACCAACGTGCTACTCGTCCGTCCCGGCGCCACCGAGTTCGATGAACAGGGCCGAATGAAAGGCAGCCTGGACATGCCCCTGAGCGATCGGGGAGAGGCACAAGCCGAACACCTCGCCAAAGAATTGTCGGGCGTGGAAGTCAAGGCGATCTTTTCGTCACCCTGTGAATCCGCGCGGGAGACCGCTCGACGTTTGGCCCGACAGCAACACCTCGCCGGCCGCGACGTGAAGGTGAAGGTGATCGACGCTTTACGGAACATTGATCACGGCTTGTGGCACGGCAAGCTGATCGACGAAGTGCGACGCAATCACCCGCGATTCTATCGTCAGGGCGAGGACTTTCCCGAAGCGTTCTGTCCGCCCGGTGGTGAACCCGTTGGCGATGCCAAGGCGCGTGTCGGCAAGGCCCTGCGAAAATGCGTCAAGCGGGCCCGCGAAGGCGTCATCGCCATGGTCATCCCCGATCCGATGGCCACGGTCGTCGAAAGCATTCTCAGCGGTGACGAACTGAAGAGCGTGTGGGACAGCGAAACCGATTCGGCAAGCTGGTCGATGATCGAAACCGAATTGGGCTGATCGGTTTCTTTTCCGATCCGTTCCTGCGTCGTCGCGAGCTCCTCCGCGATCCTCTGGCTTGCAGGAGGGTGAATCGCGGGCAGCACGGCTTCAACGCAGCAGGCTCGCTCCACATGCATTGGCCCAATCGGGCTGGAACGTTCCCAGTCGCGTCGCAACATCGCCGGCCGGCAACGTCGACAACAAGCCGACGACTCGGTCAATCTCGTACCACAGCGCCGCGGACGTCATCGCCGCAATATCGACCACGGGCAATCGGTCGTAAGCCGACGCCGACATCGATTCCACCACTTGATCCACCAGCGCGTTACACCAGCTGTCCACGGCGACCGCATTGGCCCCCAGGGCGATCAACTTGACCACGTCGTCGGCCGAAATCGGTCCGGGAACCACCCACAGCGGCAAGTCGCCCGCCTGGTGCTCGTCCATCAACTGTCGGACCCGCCGAACCTGCCCCGCCAGTTCAAGCCCCGACAGTCGGGCTTCATCAAAGCGGATGATCAAACCGTCGGGCTGGGACACCAGCGCCGAACTGATCTCCTCCTCCAAGTGAAACGGACCGATGGACACCAACACCGCCGCTGTCGGTGCGAGCATTCGCAGCTGGTCCAATTTGACGGCCAACTGTTTCAATGAAACGACATCGGGCGGAAAACTGGACACGGCCACATAGCCGCCGCCGCTGACGGGTTCGTTCTCTGCCGGTCGTTCCCAACGGCTCATCTGATCCGGCGAATAGGCCAACCGTCCGGAACCGTCCCGCGACGGCGACAACCTGACGTCGATGACTTGCGCCCCATCGAAATCTTCGACCAACAAACCATAGCGCTCAATCCGATAAGGCGTCATCCGAGGCAAGTGAATGGGACGCTGAACATCTGTCTGCGCGTCGGTTTCACTCGCGTCATCCTCGCCCGCCGGTTCGACCACACGCATCAGTTCGATCGGATCATCCTCGGTTTGCAGGTCACGGCGCAACGCGGAAACCATCACGTCCTGGCCAGCCACCGCGGCGGCCAAACGGTCGGCGAGGGCGGGCTGCAGCCGAATCCACGCCGGCTGGTACCAAAACAGCGGCATTTGCACAGGGACCTCCGCCCCATCGGGCCGTTTGATGGCCGACGCGACCGGATTCAGCTGCCCGGGCGACCAGCTGGTAAAGGCGCGGGGCGGCAACAATTGCAGCGGAGCAAGTCGATGATTCATGCGATGGGGTTCGATCCAGTTTTGAGGGCCCAAGTCAAAATTCGCTCATCGCCAGTTCGGGACGACTTCTCCGCGCGCCGCCTTTTCCGCTTCCAGTTTGGCAATCGGGACCACGCGTCGAAACTCCGATGCGTCGCCGCGGATCCCCGCGCTGATCAATAGCAAGCCCAACTGAACCTCCTGCTTCTTCCGCAAAGGAGCTTCCGTCACACCGGCGGAGAGGCTGGCGGCCTGTCCCCGGATGAACACCGAAACATCGCTGCGGGCGTCCCCCAGGTTCTCGCCGGCGTCACCGCCAATCACGATCGTTCCGGAGATCGCCCCGGAGCCCGCATCGTTACCCACATTCCGCCGGACGAAAATGCCTCCGCCCCGCAACATCGCACCGACGCGATCGCCCGCCGAACCATAGACGCCCAACGTCCCGCCAATCATGCCCACTCCGGCCGCATGCCCCGCATTGCCCCGAACACGCACCGAACCGCTGAGCATGCCGTCGCCGACACCGTGGCCGACGTCGCCAAACACCTTGGCGATGGCTTGGGCATTGAAGGCAAAAGCGTAGTCCCCCAACGTCCCGCGAACCCGGAGCTTGACCGGGTGGTCCAAACGCATCATCGCCCCGTGCTGGCCCTCCGCGCCGACGATCTCGACGCGCGTCATTTCCTCCTCGTCCAACGCCGGCGGCACCGTGGCGATGGCCTGCACCAGTTCGCTTGCCGACAGTTCGTTCATCAAAAACTCGTGTCGCGTCGCACCGCCGCCCAACAACATGCCCGAATCGCGGTCAAAGCCGACCGACGAATCCGTCATGGTTTTGGGTTCAAGCGGCAGCTGGCCCCGACGGGCCGCTGGCGTTGATTTGGCGGAAGCCTGTTTTTTTGCCATCATCAATTCGTGATCGTGGTCGACAGCCGCGGTGTCGATCGATCACGTGCGCTCGGGTGTGATGTGCGGAAAGAAAAGACGTTTCGTGACTGCGAAAATCAATCGGGGTCAGACGGCACCTCGGATTCCGGTGGACGGGTGAGGATTTCTCGGACGATGCATTCCATCTTAACGGCTGCGGCATCGCCTGCCTGCAATACATCGGCGTGATCGGCGACGATCGGCCGATCGGGGTCTGCTACGTTGCTAACAATCGACAGGGCCAACACCGCCAGCCGGCACTGGGCCGCTGCCAGGACTTCCGAAACCGTGCTCATCCCAACCACGTCGGCTCCCAATCGTCGCATCATGCGGTATTCGGCACGGGTCTCATAATTCGGCCCCAAGGTCGCCAGGTACGTCCCTTCCTGGGCACAAAATCCCTCGCGGCGGGCCGCGGCAAGCGCGGTCCGAGCCAACGGCCGGTCATAGACGTCGCCGTCGCGGCCGGGAATTTCAGTGCCGGACCGCGGCGGGTTCTCCGCCTGCTCCGGTTGCCGCCGGCAATGCAACCAATTGATGTGATCGCGGATGACGACGATGTCACCGACGCGTAATCGCGGGTTGACCCCGCCCGCGGCGTTGCTGGTGATCAAGGTCCGCACTCCCAGCGCCGCCATCACCCGGACCGGAAAACGCACCTGGGCCTCTGTCCAACCCTCATAGCGGTGCAGCCGCCCGGCCATCGCGATCACCCGCGTCCCCATCAGATCCCCGACGATCAATTGCCCCCGGTGTCCGGCCGCGGTCGATCGGGCAAAGCCATGAATCTCCCCAAACGGAATCGATCGCACCGGGGCGATGCGATCGGCGAGAGCTCCCAACCCGCTTCCCAGAACGATCCCGGTGGTTGGCAGTTCGGCCGGATCGACGTGCGGCCGAGCAAGATCTGAATCGGCAGCATTTGGGTGGGCAGGACTTGGGCGACCGATCCGCCGACAGATGTCGTCAACGGCCTGCCGGACGTCGGGGGACGGGGAACCGGGGGGAGTCGATTGGCAAGTCATGCGACGCGCGTCTGACCTGCCTGGACAACCAATCCGCCGACCAGGGTTTCCAACTTGGGCGCCGCGCTCTGGGCCGTGGCGATGATCTCCTCCACGTTGGCCGGTTTCAGCGAATCGGGCAGACACATGTCGGTGATCACACTGACTCCGACCACCTTAAGTCCACAGTGGACGGCAACGATCGTTTCGGGAACCGTGCTCATCCCGACCACGTCGGCACCAATGGTGCGCAGAAACCGATATTCGGCGCGTGTTTCCAGATTCGGGCCGGCGACCGCGACAAACACGCCCTTGTGCAGCACCATGTCTTCCCGCCGCGCCAGCGCCATCGCCCGATCAATCCATTGCTGGTCATACGGCTCACACATGTCGGGGAAACGGGGCCCCAAGCGATCGTCGTTGATTCCGATCAACGGATTGTCACCCATCAAGTTGATCTGGTCTTCGATCATCATGATGTCGCCGCCTTGGTAATACGGATTCAGACCTCCGCAGGCGTTGCTGACGATCAACAATTCCGCGCCCAACCGCTTGAAGACACGGATCGGCAAGGTGATCTGTTTCAACGAGTAGCCTTCGTACAGATGAAAGCGGCCTTCCATCGCCATCACGGGGACCCCACGGTAATGGCCGCAAACCAGCCTGCCACGGTGCCCCGTCGCGGTGGACGTCGGAAAGTGCGGAATGTCCCCGTAGTCGATGCTGGCTTTGACGTCGATCTTTTCAACCAGCCCGCCCAGTCCCGTCCCCAGCACGATGGCCACGCGTGGTGTTTCGTCGAACTCCTTGCGAATCACGGCGACGGCGTCTTCAATTTTTTCGTACAGATCAAGCATCGGATCAGAGTGGAAAGCGGGCGGAATAAAGGAAGTGGATTTCGGCTGCCGGGAACCCTCTCGGGCCGCCGGGCAGACCGATCCGTTTCGGCCGGCCCGATGATAACGCACCGCCGGATCACTGCCACGGCGTGGGTGAATTGTTAGACTTTGGACCCGCGCCGCATCGCCCCCACCATCCAACGTTTCCAAACACGGACGGTCACTGACACATGACTTGCCCCGATCCAGCGGATTTCGAAAAACTGGCATCGTTCTATTTGGGACGTCAATACGATTTGAGCAATCGTCAATTGCTGGATCACCTGCTGATGTACGACGCCAAGGATCTGTGCACGCACGCCATGTGCGTGGGGATGACCGGCAGCGGCAAAACCGGGCTGTGCCTGTCGCTATTGGAGGAAGCCGCCCTGGACGGCATCCCCGCCATTTGCGTGGACCCCAAAGGCGATCTGGCGAATTTGATGCTGACGTTCCCCGACCTGAAACCGGAGGACTTTCAGCCCTGGTTGCAGCAAAGTGAAGCGACGCGGCGGGGGATCACGCTCCAGGAGTTCGCTCAACAGACGGCGACGTCGTGGGCCGAAGGCTTGGCATCCTGGGGGCAGTCGCCGGATCGAATTCGAGCCCTCAAGGACGCCGCCGAAGTCTCCATCTACACACCGGGCAGTTCGATCGGGTTGCCCCTGACCGTGTTGAAGAGCTTTGACGCACCAACGCCCGAAGTCCGGGCGGACACCGAAGCCCTGGGCGAGCGGATCACCGCGGCCGTGTCCGGGTTGCTGTCGCTGCTGGGCATGAACGTCGATCCCCTGACGTCCCCCGAACATATTTTGATCGCATCGATCCTGCGTCATCAGTGGCTCTCGGGCAAGAACGTCACCATCGGCGGCCTGATTCGTCTGATCCAATCTCCTCCACTGGACCGCGTCGGCGTTGTGGACCTGGACACGTTTATGCCCGTCGCCGACCGGGCAGCGTTGGCGATGAAATTGAACAACCTGCTGGCCTCCCCCGCATTCGCATCGTGGCTGGAAGGCGAATCGCTGTCGATCCAGCGGTTGCTGCACACCGCCGACGGAAAACCCCGGTTGTCGATCCTGTCGATCTCGCACCTGAGCGAAAGCGAACGGATGTTCTTCGTCACCATCCTGCTCAATGAGTTGGTCACCTGGATGCGAACCCAGACCGGGACCAGTTCGTTGCGAGCGTTGTTTTACATGGACGAGGTCGCCGGCTACTTCCCGCCGGTCGCCAAACCGCCCAGCAAACCGCCGATGCTGACGTTGTTGAAACAGGCCAGGGCGTTCGGCCTGGGCATCGTCCTGGCCACGCAAAACCCGGTCGACCTGGATTACAAGGGACTTTCTAACATCGGCACCTGGTTCCTGGGACGTCTGCAAACCGAACGAGACAAGGCGCGCGTCCTGGAGGGCCTGGAAGGCGCGGCCGGCGAGTCGGGAACGACATTCGATCGTGGAGCGATGGAACGGATCCTGGCTTCACTGGGCAAGGGGGTGTTTTTGATGAACAACGTCCACGACGACGCCCCGGTCACCTTCCAAACACGCTGGGCAATGTCCTTCCTGGCCGGCCCCCTGGCGCGGCGGCAGATCGCCGATCTGATGGCCGAACAAAAGCAGACCCGACGGAACCGGCTGGAACAGGCCGGGGAGTTGGTCGAATCGGAAGCGGCGACGGTCGCCCGACCCGTCGTGCCGGCCGGAATCGATGAGCTTTTCCTGGAGAGCTGGCAATCGCCGCAGGCGGACGCGAAACGGGTGTACCGCCCGGCGCTGCTGGGCGAAGGCTCGCTGCACTTCATCCGGGCCAGCGCCGACTTGGACCGCTGGCACGACACCCGCCGCATCCTTCCCTGCACCGCCGAAGGCTTCCCTGACACGCTGTGGGAAATCAGTCAAGCTCTCCCGCCGGAGAATGAGTTGCTTACCGATCCCGAACCGGGAATCGCGTTCAGCGAACTGCCCGCGACGGTCGGCGGCAAATCCAAGTTCCGAAGTTACAAATCGCAATTCAAAGACTTCCTGTACCGCCACTGCACGATGACGCTGTACAAGTGCCCGGGGCTGTCCGGCTACGCGCCCGGCGGCAGCACGCGTGCCGAAGCGCGACTCCATTTCCAACAGCTCCTGCGTGAAAAACGCGACCTGGAAACGGAAAAGCTGCGGGCGAAATACCAGAGCAAGATGGAGTCGCTGGAAAAGAAGATCCGCACGGCCGAGGACCGGGTGCGGCGTGAAGAATCACAATACGACCAGGCCCGCTGGTCCACCCTGGTCTCGGTCGGTTCGTCCATCCTGGGTGCGTTCGTCGGCGGTCGCCGCGGCGGCGTCGCCACGGCAGCCCGCGGCGTCGGTCGCGCATCGCAACAGCGGGACGACGTCCTGCGCGCCGAGCAGGCCGTCGAACTGTTGCGAGACGATCTCCGCGAATTGGAACACGATCTGCAAAATGAAATCCGGGAACTGGCCGAGTCCTGTGACATCGACCACATTGAATTGGAATCGACGGACATCGCCCCTCGCAAAAGTGATTTAAAAACCGACGACATCGCCGTGTTGTGGACACCGTGGCAAGTGGACGACGCGGGAATTGCCATCCCGTTGTTTGACACCCTCCCCGCCGGGAACAGCCAACCGGACCACGTCGGCTGAACAAGCGTGACGCATTGACCGGCCCTTGGGCGCCGATTAGGCATTTGCCATTGGCCAGGCCTTTGCTATTGACCTGGCGTTTGAGATTCATCTGGCCCTTGGCGTCGTCACTCATTCACACAACGCCCCTCCCCCATGAGCATCCGATGAAAGACTTTCAAATCATCCCGACCGACGATGAACTCGAATCGCTGCAGCGTGACCTGACGTTTCATCCGGCGGGAGTCGAGCACCCCGAAACCCTGTCGGCCGACCAGATTCGCCACTTCAACGATCGAGGCTACATCGCCCCGCTGGAGATCTTCACGGCGGATGAAATCGGAAAGATTCGGGAATACTTCGACGACCTGTTGCGGCGGGTCACGGCCGGCGGCGGAGACAGCTACTCGATCAGCTCCGCCCATCTGAAGTACGGGCCGGTCCATGACCTGTTGACCGATGCCAGGATTGTCTCACCGGTTAGCGACCTGCTGGGCGAGAACGTGATCGGATGGGGATCCCACTTTTTCTGCAAGATGCCCCGCGACGGCAAAAGTGTCGCCTGGCACCAGGACGCCAGCTACTGGCCGCTGTCACCCAGCAAAGCAGTCACCGTGTGGTTGGCAATCGACGACGCCGATCAGGAGAACGGGTGCATGAAGTTCATTGCCGGCTCGCACACCAAGGGACACATGACCTACCGTCCCAGCGACTCCACCGAGCACAACGTGTTGAACCAAACGATCGATGACCCGGAGCAGTATGGCGAACTGGTGTATGACCCGCTGCGGGCCGGCCAGGCTTCCATTCACGCCGACCTGCTGTTGCACGGCAGCGAAGCCAATCACTCCGCGCGGCGACGCTGCGGTCTGACGCTCCGTTACTGCAGCGCGGACGTTCACGCCGCGCTGGGCTGGAACGAGAAAGGCGTCTTCGTTCGCGGCGCCGATCCCAGTGGCCACTGGAGCAATCAACCACGACCGGCGGACGCCTGATCTCGACCCGATGGCCCCCCCATCGCATCGGCGCGGCGCAGCCCCCGCCGGCGTTATCCAGCGACGGCCTCAAAAAAAAACACCGACAAGCGGCCGACGCTAAGAACGGCGGCCGGCTCGTCGGTGTTTTCGCAAAGAAAGTTTGGCGGGCGGATGGGCGGTGAATGCTTTCACCCGATTCGGAAACGCTTCCCGTCGGCGGCGGGTTCCACGTCACGGGATCCAGAACCGGAAAGGGTTCAGGGCAGCGTCAGCTCCACGTGGTTGTCGCCACCCTCGCTGATCACAGCCTTCAGACCGCTGACCTCTTTCGGCCCCCCGCCGCCACGGCGTCGGGCCATCGCGGTGGGGTCGCCCATGGGAGCCAAGGCCCCTTCCGCCGCGTTCTCAATCGTTTCGGTGTCCGGCAACGTGACAGCCGGCTGACGCCCGCCCTTCGGTTGGCCACCGATGACAGTCACGCTGTGCGTATCGATGGCGGCACCGGGTTCGCCGGTGGAATACCGCAATTCAAACTCGCCGTTGTCGTCCGTGGTGCCATAAGACGTTCCGCCGCTGGTCGTCGGATGGAACTCCACGCGGGCATTCACGTACGGAATACCGTCCTTGGTCAGCTTGCCGGTGACCGACGCCAGTTCAGGTCGATCGCTGCTGCCGCAGCCGGCAACGGTCGCCAAGCACAGGCCCGTGGCCAGGGACAAAGCATAAAAAGCTTTCTCTTTCAAAATCATCTCGTGAAATCTTTCGGAATGTTTGTGGTTGGATGTGAATCGAAAAACGGGCCCGGAGAACCACGGCCGGTCGTCCGAGCCCGTCGTGTGCCGACCTCGCCGAACGACGGGCATCCGCCGCCGGCGATAGGCTTTGCTTGAAACAAGTAGCTACACTCGCCAGAGCATGGCTTTCTGCCATCTGGCGACAGCAGCTACCGGGTTTTGCCAGTTCTCAGACAGGGCCCGTTTTCAGACAGGACCTCGTCTGCCCGATGGAGCCTGTGGGGCCAGTTCAGAACTGCTCGATGACCTTGCGGTCTTCGCGGTTGGAGAGCAGCGAGAAGATTTCAAAGCGGATGTTCTCGCTGATGAACTCAACCGATCCGTCGCTCTTGAGGAACTGCGCCCCGCCGCCGTGCGTGGAGTTGAAGATGGTGTGGTTGCCCGGACGGCCGTACCAGTAAGGCCCGATGCCGTAGGGATCCAGGAAGCGGTTGGTCGGCGAGTAGTTGATCCCGACGCGCGTCGAGGCGACATTCATCCGGTAACCCTCCGGACCGTTGTTGGGACCGCCGCCGCCTCCGGACCAGGCACCACCGAACCAGTTGCCGGCCCGCTGGTCGTAGAATTCGGGCTCGGTCTGTCCCGGCGGTCGGACGCGAACAAAGTCACTTTGCTCGCCCACGGCCAGCGTGTGAGAAGTTCCGTCCAGGATCGATGCAAACTTCACCGGTTCGTGGTTGCCGTTGTCCAACGCGACGATCACGCCGTTGTAGTCGCTCATCCCGGCATAGCCGTTCCACTGCGACTTTCGTTCGTTGTAATCACCGGCCACCCCGACGTAGTTGGGAATTTGAATCTCCAACGTCTCCGGCGCCCCCAGCGCCACGGTTTCGGGACTGGCATCATCAAATCGCGACTGGGGCAACGGACTGGACGGGCAATTGAACGACGGCACGATCAATCCGTTGTAAGTTTCCCAGTTGCGGTTGATGCCGTCGTTGCGCGAGGCAAAGTCGGTTCCATTGAAGGTCGTCCGGTCCCAGGCCGCGGACTGCTCCATGAACGGCAGGATCTTGACCAGCCAGGATGGCGGTCGCTGCTCGGTGATCTCCGCCGTGGTCGATGCCGTCGGCATCTGCTTGTAAGTGTTGTGGTACATGTGCAGCGCCAAGCCGACCTGCTTGAGATTGTTGGAGCAGGACATGCGGCGGGCGGCTTCCCGCGCCGACTGGACGGCCGGCAGCAGCAAACCAACCATCACACCGATGATCGCGATCACCACCAACAGCTCCACCAACGTGAAGGCGTGGCGGGCACGTTTGCAACGACGACGGTCCAGGGACGAACGGGTAACGAAAGATTGGATGGAAGGGTGGGTCATGTTCATTGGAGGCAAATCATCTGCCTGTATCGAAGAATCGTTTGCATGTGAACCATTCACATGCTGTGTAATTTCCAGACGCCCGGTGAGGGACGTCGCTCGGTCCCGCTCGTAAGCAGCAGGGGTGCCAAAGCGGTCGCCCATCGATCCACGTCGCACCGCCCACCGGGGTGACGAAATCAAATTGCGGTGAGATGAATCCCCTCAACCCCGCGTGAAACTGAACAGAGTCCCATTCAAGCGGGACCAAATCTGAAGTTTTTTTCCTCGCCGCGGCGATTGGCGCCGGGCCGACACCGCACCCGATCGGGTTACCCGAGGCGAGTCGCGCGCGTCTCGGGCAATCTGCTACCCAAACGGGCAGCCGCGATCCGGATCGGGTGTGGTCATCGGTCGCACGCCACCCCAAACAGCTGTCGGCCGGCCGCCGATCGGGTTGGGCGATCCTGGCAAGACGATCCAACCGGCAACGCTCAAGATGTGGGCAATTGAGCCCACCACGGCCCCGCCGGGGCATTCAAGAGAGACTGACCGGCCGAACCGCCCGATCCAATGACGCCTCCGCCCGGTCCAATGACGACCTCCCACCGCACGCAATCTGCTGGCCCAGCTTGGCGTGAAACGTGGCAGATCCGCGGCGAAGATCGGTGACGACAGATTTCAACCAGCCGCCGGGAGGTCGCGGCGGGGCACGCGACGACGCGGGGAGGATGAATCTCAGAAGGCAGGTCTTTTCCAGGCCCGGGAAACTGGATTTCGCCCTGCGCATCACCGCCGGGGCAGCTTGCGTGGCGGCAGGAAGAATGTTGACGAATCAATCTTCCCGCAGTATCGTTTAGGGGTGCCGAATCTTTCCCTTGCGTCGGATTTGGCGACCCCGCCTGCCCCTTCCTGGGCTACCTGCACGGAACGTCCTGGTCACTCTAACGGGCGTTCTCGGTGTCGGACCGGCGTTTGTCAGAAAGACGCGTCCTCGCCGAGAATCGTCCCCCTTGTGACGTGATTCGCTGGTTCGAATCGACACCCAGTCACACGCAAAGGCGATCGACTCTCACGGGCACGCTCGATTTGCTCGCAGGTATCTACCGTGAAATCATTGATCGATCTTGGCAGCGGGATCTCCGCTGCGCTTGCCCTGCTCGTCGTCACGACCGTTACCGCTGACGAACCGCGTCCGGCCGAATCGGCGACAGAATCGCCCATCAGCTTCAAGGAGCAGATCGAACCGATTCTGCGGAAGAACTGCTACGGGTGCCACCAAGGTGCCAAGCAGCGCGGCGATTACCTGATGACCAACTTCCAGTCGCTGGTCGCCGGCGGGGAAACCGGAGAACCGGCGATCGTTCCCGGCAAACCCGATCAAAGTTATCTGGTCTCGCAAATCACCGTCGACGACGGCCAGGCGGCGATGCCGCTCCCGCCCGCCAAACCGCTCAGCGACGTCGAAGTTGAATTGATCCGCCGCTGGATCGCCCAGGGCGCCGAGAACGACCTCGGCGATACCGGGCCGATCTATAGCCGGACCAACCCGCCACAATACAGTGCGGCTCCGTCGATTCCTTCGGTCGATGTCTCGCCGGACGGCAAGCGGATCGCCCTGGCCGCGTATCACGAGGTCTTGTTGCTGGACGCCCAGGACGGAAGCCTGGTTGCCCGGCTGGTTGGCATGAGTCCTCGAATCAATGCCGTCGGTTTCTCGCCGGACGGAAAGAAGTTGGCAGCGGTCGGTGGCACGCCTTCGGTCCAGGGCGAAGTCCAGATCTGGGACCCCGCTTCAGGAGACTTGTTACTCTCGAAAACCCTGACCTATGACGCACTCGCCGGATTGGGTTGGTCACCCGATGCCACGAAACTGGCGTTCGGCGCAACCGACAACGTCGTCCGCGCGATCGATGCGGAAACCGGAGAACAGGTCCTGTTTCAGGGTGCCCACGAAGACTGGATCCAGGACGTCGGATTCACACCCGACGGGACCCACCTGGTTTCGGTGGCCAGAGACATGTCCTGCAAATTGACCGAGGTGGCCACCGAGCGGTTTGTCGACAACGTCACGTCGATCACTCCGGGAGCCCTGTCCGGCGGACTGTCCAGCGTCGCGGTGCACCCCTCGCGGAACGAGATCGTGGTCGGGGGTGCCGACGGCGTCGCCAAGGTCTACCGCATCTTCCGGGAAACGGCGCGCAAGATCGGCGACGACGCCAACTTGATCCGGGAACTTCCGGAACTACGCGGCCGCATCTTCAGCGTCGACATCAGTGACGACGGATCCCGGATTGCTGCGGCGGCGACCTTGAACGGGAAGAGCGAAGTCCGCGTCTGGAGCTACGACTTCGATGGGACGCTGACCGACGAGCTAAAGAAAATGATGGCCAAGCGGATTGCCGATCGCTCGGCCGAAGAGAAACAGAAGATTGACGAATACCGCGGTAAGTCGACGCAACAACTGGCCGCCTGGTCGTTGGACGATGCGGCCGTGTACGCGATCAGTTTCGCGCCGGACCAGTCTCTGGTGATCACGTCCTCCGATGGACAACTGCGACGCTTGACGCCCGACGGCCAGCTCGCGGAGACGTTCAACGTCGTCCCGGATTCGGACAGCGAAGTTTCCATCGCGAACACGTTCGACGCAGCGAATTGGACCGAGCAAATTGAAACGCGTTCCGAAGATCCGGTGGACGACGCATCGGTCTCTGCGATCGAAATCCAACCGTCCTCCATCGAACTGAATTCTCCTTACGCCTACTGCCAGCTGCTCGTCACCGCGACCACCGCGGATGGAACGAAGGTGGATGTCACGCGTCAATGCGACATCGTGGCGCCGGATTGGCTGACCCACACGGGCACCGGAATGGTGCGTCCGATCGGCGACGGCAGCGGCGAACTGCTGGTCCACTTCGGACAACTGCAGGCCTCCGTTCCGATCGCCGCGACCGCGGTCTCGGGGTCGGATGAACTGGCTGATCCAGGCAAGGTCGACTTCATCCGTGACGTCAATCCGGTGCTCAGCCGATTGGGCTGCAACCAGGGAACCTGCCACGGTGCTCAGAAGGGCAAGGCGGGCTTCAAACTTTCCCTGCGTGGCTACGACCCGATCTTTGACCTGCGAGCGTTGACCGACGACCTGGCCGCGCGACGAATCAACCCGGCGGCGCCTCAGGAATCGTTGATGCTGCGAAAACCGCTGGGTCTGGCGCCGCACCAGGGCGGCGCGTTGATGAGCCAGTGCGATCCGTACCACGCCATCCTGCGGCGTTGGATTGCCGACGGTAGCCAGCTGAACCTGGACGCCCCGCGCGTCAACCGCTTGGAGATCTTCCCCAGCAATCCGGTCGTCCAGTCCATCGGCACGCAGCAGCAGGTTCGCCTGGTGGCTCATTACACCGACGGCAGCCGACGCGATGTGACACGCGAGGCGTTTGTCGAGAGCGGCAATTCCGAGGTCGCCACCACCGATCGCACCGGCCTGGTGACGGCGGTCCGCCGTGGGGAAGCGCCGATCCTGGCACGCTACGAAGGGAACTATGTCGCGACCACGTTGACGGTGATGGGGGAACGCCCGGGCTACCAGACGCGAGAGTACGAAACGTGGTCGAAGATCGACGAATTGGTCGCCAAGAAGTGGGATCGCGTCAAGGTCGTCCCCAGTGACCTGGCCGATGACGCCACGTTCCTGCGACGCGTCACCCTGGACCTGACCGGGCTGCCGCCGACCAGCGAAGCGGTGCGAGCGTTCCTGCAGGACCCCGCTCCGACCCGTGTTAAGCGCTCACGTGTCGTCGACGAATTGCTTTCCAGCGAGGCCTACGTCGAATACTGGACGAACAAATGGGCGGACCTGTTGCAGGTCAATCGAAAGTTCCTGGGAGTTGAGGGCAGCCAGAAGTACCGCGAGTGGATTCGCAGTGCGATTGCCGAGAACCGTCCGTACGACGAATTCGTCCGCCAGATTCTGACGGCGTCCGGGTCCAATAAGGACAACCCCGCGGCCAGCTATTTCAAGGTCTTGCGGAATCCCGAGGACACGATGGAGAACACCACTCACCTGTTCTTGGGCATCCGATTCAATTGCAACAAGTGCCACGACCATCCGTTTGAACGCTGGACCCAGGACCAGTATTACGAATTGGCGGCGTTCTTCAGCCGGGTCGGGCTGGAAACCGATCCGGCCTCGGGCAACAAGCGGATCGGAGGCACCGCGGTCGAAGGCGCCAAACCGCTGTACGAAAAAGTCGTCGACAGGGGCGAAGGCGAAATGGAACACGCCCGCACCGGTGAAGTCGCCCCGCCGCTGTTCCCCTACGAGGTTCCCTGCCAGATCGATCCCGACGCGACCCGGCGCGAACAGTTGGCCGAGTGGATGACGGACCCGGACAACCCGTACTTCGCACGCAGCTTTGCCAACCGCTTGTGGGGCTACCTGCTGGGCAAGGGGCTGATCGAACCGATCGACGACATCCGGGCGGGCAACCCACCGACCAATCCGGAATTGCTGGACCACCTGACCCGAGAATTCATCGCGTCCAACTTCGACGTGAAGTCGGTGCTGAGGGAGATTTGCAACAGCCGCACCTACCAGTTGGGCGTCCAGACGAACCCGCTGAATGAAGACGACGCGTTGAATTACTCGCACGCCCTGCCGCGGCGATTGCCGGCGGAGGTGATCTACGACGCCGTCCATCGACTGACCGGCGCCGTCACGGAAATCCCCGGCATGCCCAAAGGGACTCGCGCCGCCGAGCTGACCGATTCGGGAGTCAAATTAGCGGACGGATTCCTGCAGAATCTGGGCCGACCGGCACGCGAGAGCGCCTGTGAATGCGAACGCTCCAGTGAATTGCAGCTCGGTCCGATCATGGCGCTGATCAGCGGCCCCACCATCGCATCGGCGATTTCCGATCCGAAGAACGAATTGGAGCAGATCGTCGCGGAGTGCCCCGACGACCGAGCTTTGGCCGAAGAGATCTTTTTGCGTTCGCTGGGTCGCCTGCCGACCGAAGCCGAATTTGCCGCCTTTGATCAAATCAAGCAACAGATCCAGCGGGACCACGAACGTCTGCTGCAGCAACTGCAAACCAAGGAGGAGCAGTGGAAGGTTCGCAAAGCCGAACTGGAACAACAGCGTCAGGATGCCCTGGCCAAGGTCGAAGCGGAGTTGCAGGCCAAGATCGAAGCGGTCCGGCCGGAACAGGAACGCCTGGCAAAGGAGCGTGAAGCCAGAATCGCCGAAGCGGAGAAGCAACGGCAAGCTGCCGACGAAAGCCTGACGCAGCGGATCGTCCAGTGGGAAAAAGACCACCAGCAGGCCGTCGAATGGCATCCGCTGCTGCCCTCGCGAGCGACCGCCACGAACAAGGCGGTGCTGACGACGCTGGACGATCGATCGATCCTGGCATCCGGGCCCAAGGACAAAGGCGTCTA
The DNA here is from genome assembly GCF_008629675.1 of Roseiconus nitratireducens. Taxonomy (GTDB): domain Bacteria; phylum Planctomycetota; class Planctomycetia; order Pirellulales; family Pirellulaceae; genus Stieleria; species Stieleria nitratireducens. Next base: position 133,683 of record NZ_VWOX01000015.1, read on the forward strand.
CACGATTCAATACCCCACCTCGCTGCCGCGGATCACCGGCTTTCGGATCGAGGCGCTTTCGGATTCGCGGTTGCCCTCCTCCGGCCCCGGACTGCCAGCGAACGGAAACTTTGTGCTGACCGAGGTGGAACTGAGCCAGTCGCCAAAGGGCGAAAAGTCGAAACCGCAGTCGGTCGCGATCGCCAGCGGCAAAGCGGACTTTCTGCAATCGAACTTCTCGGCAGAGGCGACTTTCGACGGAAAAACGCGTGACCAGGGCGGATGGGCCGTGTCCGGCGCGACCGGCGTCGACCACTGGGCAACCTTCACGCTGAAGGAACCGATCGAGAATCCGGACGGCTGCGTGCTGACGTTCAAACTGCACCAGTTCCACAACGCCGCCGAGCACCGCTTGGGGCGTTTCCGCATCAGTGTGACCACCGCGACCGGTGAGATCCCGCTGGACCTTCCCGAAACGCTGCGGGCCGTCGTCTCCAACTCGGCCGATGCCCGTAGCGACGAAGACAAGAAGCTGCTCCGCGACTACTTCGCCAAGACCGACGCCGAACTTGCCAAAGCGCAAGCCGCGGTCGCCGAAGCGAAACGAGCGGTGCCGCCGCACCCCGACGTGGTCCGCCTGGAACAACGCCGTGATGCACTCCGCCAACCCACCCCGGATGATCCTTCGTTGGTGCAGTTGCGCGAAGACGTCCAGCAAAGCACCGAGCAAGTCGGACACCTGCGTTTGACGGCCGCCGAAGACTTGACCTGGGCGCTGATCAACAGCCCCGCATTCCTGTTCAATCACTGATCCCACTCCACCCCGACCCGGAGATTCCGCCATGCTTTCTTTCAAAGGCTTTCCCGCGAAAGATCTGTGCGATCCTCATCTCGCACCGACCCGCCGGACGTTTCTGCGCGTCGGTGGCTGTGGGATGTTGGGCTTGTCGCTCCCCTCATTGCTGCAACTGCAAAGCGCCTCGGCCGGCGAAGCCTCCGTCGGCGGTGCCGGCTGGGGCAAGGCCAAAAGCATCATCATGGTCTACCTGCAGGGAGGCCCCAGCCACTTGGACCTCTGGGACCCCAAGGAAAACGTTCCCGACAACGTCAAAAGCCAGTTCAATCCGATCAGCACGAAGCTGCCGGGCATCAAGTTCACGGAAAACCTGCCGCGGCTGAGTCAGCTGAACGATCGCTTCACCATGATCCGGTCGATGTCTTACACGCCCAACGGTCTGTTCAACCACACCGCGGCGATCTACCAGATGATGACCGGCTACACGACCGACAAGGTCAGCCCGTCGGGACAGTTGGAACCGCCCAGCCCCAAGGACTTCCCAAACTTCGGCAGCAACATCATCAAGATGCGCCCGATCGACGAACCGATGCTGCCGTTCGTCATGTTGCCACGTCCGCTGCAGGAATCCAATGTCGTCGGCAAAGGCGGCACCGCGGGATTCCTGGGCAAGTCGTTCGATCCGTACACGCTGTATCCGGATGGCGACGACATGGACATGAGCAAGATGAATCGCATCAAGGTCGAAGATCTGCGGTTGCGTCCCGAGGTGTTCAGCGTGCGGTTGCAACGCCGAGCCCAGTTGAGGGATCTGCTGAACGCGCAAATGCCGGAAATCAACAAGGCCGTGGAGAACTTCGAACTGGACGAGTACTACGACCGCGCTCTGTCGCTGATCGTCTCCGGCCGGGCCCGCGAAGCGTTCGACCTGAACAGCGAACCGGATGCCTTGCGCGACCAGTACGGGCGCAACACCTTCGGCCAGAGCTGCCTGTTGGCCCGACGCCTGGTCGAAGCCGGCACGCGCGTGGTGGAGGTGATCTGGCCCAAGGTCGCCAACAGCGACAACCACTCCTGGGACCACCACAGCGGGTTGAGCAAACGGATGAAAGACCAATCGGCGCCGATGCTGGACAACGGCCTGTCGTCTTTGATCGAAGACCTGGACCAGCGGGGCATGCTGGAAGACACGCTGGTCGTCGCCGTCGGCGAATTCGGACGCAGCCCGCAACGCGGTGTCAGCACCAGCGGCAACAACAATTCCGACGACGGCCGCGATCACTGGCCCTATTGCTACACGGCGGTCATGGCCGGCGCGGGAACACGTCGCGGCTACGTGCACGGCAAGAGCGACAAAACGGCTTCGGCCCCGCTGGAAGACCCCGTCCATCCGTCAGAATTGCTGGCGACGATCTATCACAGTTTCGGGATCGATCCCGAAACAATCGTCTACAACCACTTGAACCAGCCCCGCGAACTGGTCAAGGCCCACGCGTTGACGTCGCTGCTGAGCTGATTTCCGCAGCGGTTGAAGCTTTGTATCCTCGCGCCTTTCGGTCGTGCAGCTTTGCTTCACCCTCCCTCCGGGAGGGTCGCGGAGGAGCTTGCGACGACGCGGGGAGGGCACGGCCGACGCATTGATTTCAGCTGGTTCCTTAAGGCACCCTCCCCAAAGGCTCGTGCCTCACCTTTGACCCTCCCGGAGGGAGGGTGAATTTCAGATAATCGCGTCTTTTCCTGCCCCGCCGTTTCCGTCGGCTTGCGCCGATGTCAGGGAGCTTTCGTCGTCTTGCGACCGGAGGCTTTGCTTTTTTTGCTTCACCTCATTCTCAGGCCGGTTGCCTTTAAGGCTTCACGACCAGGTTGACCAGACGGCCGGGGACGGCGATTTTTTTCACGACGTTTTTCCCGGCCAACATTTCCTGCACGCGGTCATCGGCCAACGCCGCTTCGATCATCTGATCGGGCTTCGAATCGGGCGACACGTGAATCTTCGTCTTGACCTTGCCGTTGAACTGGACGGGAACTTCGATCGAGCTTTGGACCAAAGCGGCTTCGTCCCAACTCGGCCAGGGTTGGTGTGCGATGGATCCCTGCTGACCAAGGATCTTCCATAATTCTTCGCACAGGTGCGGGGCATAGGGCGACAGCAGAATCAGGAAGTTTTTCATCGCGGCGACGGGGCGAGTTTCGCAGCGAGTGAAGAAATTGGTGAACTCCATCATCCGGGCGATCGCCGTGTTGAAGCTCATCGACTCGGTGTCTTCGGTGACCTTCTTGATCGTCGCGTGCAACATCCGATTCTGGTCTTCGTCGCCGTCGGCGTCGCTCAATCCGGGTTGCAGCACCAGATCGTCGCACTGATCATCCACGATCATCCGCCAAACACGATCGAGAAAACTGCGGACCCCGCCGACGCCTGCCATGGACCAAGGCTTGGTGGCTTCCAGCGGCCCCATGAACATCTCATACAGCCGCAAGGCGTCGGCGCCGTATTCTTTGACCACCACATCGGGATTGACCACGTTGCCGCGACTTTTGGACATCTTGTGAGCCCGACTGTCGATGCGGATCGACGGATCGGATTTCAACACGAAGCCTTCACCTTTCTTCTCGACCTGGTCTTCGGCGACGGGCTTGGCGACGACGGGGCGACCGTCCTTGCTTTGACGTCCCCCTTCCGGACTCTTGCGAACGTGTTGGCTGCTCACGGGCTGGTCGTCGGGATCGAAGTAAGCGGTGAACTCCACCTCGCCCAGGATCATGCCCTGGTTGACCAATCGCCGGAACGGCTCGGGCGTGGACACGTGACCGCGATCGTACAACACCTTGTGCCAGAACCGCGAATACAGCAGGTGCAGCACGGCGTGCTCCGCACCTCCGACATACAGGTCGACTGGCATCCAGGCGGATTCCTTCTCCGGATCCACCAACCGGGCATCGTTGTGCGGATCGATGTACCGCAGGTAGTACCAGCAGGATCCGGCCCACTGCGGCATCGTGTTGGTCTCTCTTCGGTAGCGTTGGCCGTCGATGGTCACGTACAGCCAATCCTCACCGGCTTTGGCCAACGGCGGCTCCGGACGTCCATGGGGTTTGAAGTCCTCCAGTTCCGGCAGCCGCACGGGCAGCTCGGACGGATCAACGCCGCGCATCCGGCCGGTTTCGCGTCCGTCCTGATCGACTTCGTGCAGGATCGGGAACGGTTCCCCCCAGAACCGTTGTCGGCTGAACAACCAGTCCCGTAATTTGTAGTTGACCGCTTGTTTTCCCAAGCCTTCGCCGGACAGTCGGGCGGTGATCTTCGTTTTGACTTCCGCGGTGTCCAGTCCATCCAGCGATCCGCTGTTGATGGCGTTTCCGACGGCGGCGAAGCAAGCCTTGCCGGCCAGGATTTCAGCTCGGTTCTCCGCGTCGGCCGGCGGCTCAACGACGGCAATCACCGGCAGGTCGTATTTCACGGCAAACTCGAAGTCACGTTCATCGTGCGCCGGGACGGCCATGATCGCCCCGGTTCCGTAGCCGGCCAGGACGTAGTCGGCCACCCAGATCGGAATGGGTTTTCCGTTCACCGGATTGATGGCGTGGCTGCCGGTGAACACCCCGGTTTTTTCCCGGTCACCTTCGGTCCGTTCGCGATCCGACTTGAACGAAGCTTTCTCGCAGTAAGCCGTGACCGCATCGGCCTGATCGGACGCGGTCAACTGCGGCAACATCGGATGTTCCGGCGACACCACCATGTAGGTCGCCCCGAACAACGTGTCCGGCCGGGTCGTGTAAACGCGCAGCGCGTCGCCGCCGGGGCGTTGGGGAAATCCCGATTCACCGCGGGCCGATTTCCATGTTTCGAACTGCTCCTCCTGGCCGACGAAAAAATCGACCTCCGCTCCCGTGCTTCGTCCGATCCAGTCGGACTGCAGTTTTTTGATTCCTTCGGGCCACTCCAAATCGTCCAGCCCCTCCAACAACCGTTCGGCGTAGTCGGTGATCCGCAACATCCACTGCCGCAACGGGATCCGCTTCACCGGGTGCCCGCCGACCTCGCTCTTGCCGTCGACGACTTCCTCGTTGGCCAGCACCGTCCCCAGTTCCGGGCACCAGTTGACCAGGGCGTCGTCTTGGTAGGCCAGGCGGCGGGAATCCACGTACGCGTCCACCGCACGGGGGCCTTCGGCGCGAACCGAATCGGGGATCGGCAATTCGGCGATCGGGCGGCCGACTTGCTGTTCCGCATCAAACCAGGTGTCAAAGAGCACCAGGAAGATCCACTGGGTCCAACGAAAATAGGCTTCGTCGGTGGTGGCAAGGACACGGTCCCAGTCGTAGCTGAAACCCAACATCTTCAACTGGCGGGTGAAGTTATCGATGTTGCGTTGAGTCTGAATCCGGGGATGCTCCCCGGTCTTGATCGCGTGTTCCTCGGCGGGCAACCCGAAGGCATCGAAGCCCATCGGGTGCAACACGCTTTCCCCACGCATCCGGGCAAAGCGGGAAACGATGTCGGTGGCGGTGTAGCCCTCCGGATGGCCGACATGCAGGCCGTCGCCGCTGGGATAGGGGAACATGTCCAACACGTAGCGCTTCTTGCCGCCCGGGTTTTCGGGCGTCGCAAAGGTCTTATTCTCTTCCCAGTAGGCTTGCCAACGCGGTTCGATATCGGCAGGGTTGTAACGCGGCATGTCGGTCGAATGGGGATGGTTGGGATAGCGGGAGACGGCCGACCGCCGTTGCCGGTCGCGCCGGCCTGGTTTGGGCGTCGGTGGTAGCAGATTCTAAGGATTGGCGATTTTGGCGTAAGTAGCGGGTCAAGCGTGGCAAAGCTGTACTTTTATTACTCCGCGATGAACGCGGGAAAATCAACGATCCTGTTGCAGTGCAGTCACAACTACCGCGAACGTGGCATGCGGACGATGATCCTGCTGCCGGAGATCGATACCCGCGTGAAGGCGGGGACGGTGGCCAGCCGGATCGGGTTGCAGGCGCCCGCGCGAACGTTCACCACCGCCGATAACCTGCACGGAATCGTTGACCGCGCCCACGAGGAGTCCGCCCTGCACTGTGTCCTGGTCGATGAAGCCCAATTCCTGACACGTCCGCAGGTCCGCCAGCTGAGCGACGTTTGCGACGGGCTGGACGTTCCGGTGATGGCCTATGGGCTGAGGACCGATTTCCAGGGCAATTTGTTCGCCGGAAGCGAAATGTTGCTCGCCTGGGCCGACACGATCAGCGAAATCAAAACGATTTGCCATTGTGGACGCAAAGCCACGATGGTGTTGCGAATCGACGACCGGGGGCGGCCGATCAAGGACGGCCGTCAAATCCAGATCGGCGGCAACGAGCGGTACATTTCGGTGTGCCGGCGACATTTCAAGGAGGGACTGAGCCGGCCGGCCGCCGGGGAGTTGCCGCTGTTGGACACCCTGGACGATTCCGAGCCGGCCTGAGACGGCTCGGCGGGCCGTTTTCGGCTCTCGTTGGCGTGCCCGGTCGGCGGCCACCCCACGTCGCGGAAGTCACCTAAAAACGCTACAATTCGGCTGCCAAATGCGGCTCGCGTCGGGACCCAGCTCCGGCCTCCGCGGTTTCGGCGATTTGCCCGGTTTTCGGCGGATTTTCGCATCGTAGTGATCCACCCACGCGGCCCCCATTCACGCCTCCTTTTCAGGTCTCAATGAGCGACGCTCCCTCTTCCGACTCGTCCGCCCCCGAACCCGAACACACCCCCCCGGTCGAACCCACGCCCCGCTCGGTCGCGGAATCGATCGCCAGGACGGCCAACGACGCCTACGACAGCGACGACCTGCAACACTTGTCGGACTTGGAACACGTCCGCGAACGGCCCGGGATGTACGTCGGTGACACCGACCGCAACGGGCTGCACCACCTGGTCAGCGAGGTCGTGGACAACTCGATCGATGAAGCCATGGCGGGGTTCGCGACGACCGTCTCGGTCACCGTGCACAACGACGGCAGCGTCACGGTCGAGGACGACGGGCGCGGCATTCCGGTCGCCAAACACGAACAGCTCTCCGCCGAAGCCGAGCGCGAAGTCAGCACCCTGGAAGGCGTGATGACGGTGCTGAAATTCGGTGGCAAGTTTCAAAAAGGCGCGTACCAAACCTCCGGCGGGCTGCACGGCGTCGGCGTGACCGTCGTCAACTTCCTGTCGCAGTGGGCCGAGGTCGAAGTCAGCCGCGACGGGTACACCTGGCACCAACAATACGAACGCGGCGTCGCGGTCGAACCGGTCAAACGCGGTCACGCGACCAAAAAGACCGGCACCAAGACGACGTTCAAACCCGACCCGGAGATCTTCTCCACCACCAAATTCGTCTTCGACGTCCTCAATCGCCGGCTGCAGGAGTTGGCGTTCCTGAACTCCGGCGTGCGGATCAAGTTCCTGGACGAGCGCAACGGCGAAGGCGGCGATTACAAGTACGAACGCGGCGTCGCGGAATTCATCGAACACCTCAACCGCACCAGCGATCCCATCCATTCCGATGTGATCGAATTCAGCGGGACCCGCGATGACATCGAATACGAAATCGCGATGCAGTACACCACGGAATACTCCGAGAGTGTGCAATCGTACGTCAACAACATTCACACCGAAGACGGCGGAACCCACGTCAGCGGATTCCGCAGCGCCCTGACGAGGACGCTGAACAACTACGGCAGGAAGGAAAACCTGTTCAAAGGCAATCCGCCCACGGGCGATGATTTCCGCGAAGGCTTGACGGCCATCATCAGCGTTCGCGTGCCCGAACCGCGGTTCCAAAGTCAGACCAAGAACAAGCTTTCCAACGCCGAAGTTGAAAGCACGCTTAACACCGTGGTCGGCGAAAGCCTGGCCAAGTACTTGGAAGAGAATCCGCGCACCGCCAAAACGATTGTCCGCAAAGCCTTGCTGGCCAGCGAGGCTCGCGAGGCGGCTCGGAAAGCCAAGGATCTGTTGCGGAAACGGAAAGACGCGCTGGGCGGCGGCGGCTTGCCCGGCAAGCTTCGCGATTGCATCAGCAAGGAAATGGATCGCTGCGAACTGTACCTGGTGGAAGGTGACTCGGCCGGTGGATCGGCCGAAGGGGGTCGGATGCGCGACTACCAAGCCATCCTGCCGCTCCGCGGAAAAATCATCAACGCCTACAAGAGCCGCGAAGACAAGGTCCTGGCCAACGAGGAGGTGCGGTCCATGATCCAGGCCATCGGCACCGGGATCGGTGCCGACCAGGACATTTCCAAACGTCGGTACAACAAAATCGTGATCATGACCGATGCCGACGTCGACGGCAGCCACATCCGCACGCTGCTGCTGTGCTTCTTCTATCGGCAAATGTATCAGTTGGTTGCCGACGGGCACGTCTACGTCGCCCAGCCGCCGCTGTTCCGGGTCACCCACGGGCGGTCCAAGTACTACGTCCAGACCGAAGAGGAGATGAAAAGCCAGCTGCTTGACCGCGGTTTGAGCGACACGCAGTTTGAAGCCGAGGATGGTCGCCGCATCGAAGGCGAACTGATGCGGAAGCTGTGCACCGCGTTGGCTTCGATGGAGGACGCCATCCTGGCACTGGAACGCCGCGGGGTGAATCTGCGAATCCATTCCCAGCGGCTCGATCCGGTCTCCAACAGGCTGCCCGCCTGGCACCTCACGTTTGGCAACGAAGAACGGTGGTTTCAAAGCCCCGACGGCGTGGAAGATTTCCTGAACGAAAACCATTTGGTGCTCGACGACGAAACCCTGGGAGATGAAGCCCCCGAGGAAGAAGGCGTTGAGGATGAAGCCGCTGGCGAAGAAGCCGCTGGGGGTAGCGAGTCCGAAGCCACCTCCGAGGCGGAATCCGAGGAACCGCCGCGGCTGATCGCCCACCTGACCGAACTGCACGAGGTCAACACGATCAACAGCGGGCTGAAAGAATTGGCGGTGCTGGGTTTCAACCTGGAAGACCTGATCCCGGCGGATCGAACCGGATTGACCACGCCCCGCTTTGAACTGGTTCGCGGGGAAGACATCCGCCGGCCGATGGAAGACCTGCGGGAACTGCTTCCCGAAATCCGCGCCGCCGGTGAAAAAGGATTGCAGGTCACCCGCTTTAAAGGGCTGGGTGAAATGAACGCGGAAGAACTTCGCGAGACCACCCTCGATCCGGAAAACCGGACGCTGATCAAAGTCAACATGAAGGATGCCGGTGCGGCCGACGAAATGTTCCGCCTGCTGATGGGTGACAAAGTCGAACCGCGACGCGAATTCATCGAGAAGCACGCCTTGGACGTCCGCAACCTGGACGTGTAGCCGGCAACCTGCCCGGCAACACTCAGGGCCGGCAACACTCAGGGCCGGCGGCCCGACAGACACCTGCCGGGGCCGCCAGGCCCCGGTTTCCGACCTCTCCCGCTTCCGAGCCCCGGAGGGGCGACAGCAGCCGCTGCCGCCTCAGGCCATTTCGGCCTTCATTTCTTCCTTGGACTTCATCGGGAAATGCTCTTCGACCACCCGGTAGAACTCGTCCGCCGAGGAGACGTTGGCGACATGGGATCGGAAGTGCCGGGCGCCGTACTTTCCCTGGGCATAGCAGCAGGCGTACTTCCGCATCAGCACGGTTCCCTTCTCTTCCCCGAACCGCTGCTTGACCAGCTCGTAATGATGCAGCATGCAGTCACGCTGTTGAGCCAGTGAGGGATCCGCAGGCACCGGTTCCCCACGAAGCGCCGCGGCGGCCTGGGCAAACAACCAAGGTCGCCCCAGGCAGGCCCGTGCGATCATCACGCCGTCGACGTCGTACCGCTTGAATGCATCGACCACTTTCTGGGCCGAGTCCAAGTCGCCGTTGCCGATCAATGGGATCTGCTTCAGATGCGACTTGATTTCGCTGATTCGATCCCAGTCGGCATGCCCGCGGAACATGTCCTTGGCGGTGCGGCCGTGGACCGTCAACGCCGCCGCGCCCGCTTCTTCGACCACCCGGGCGACCTCATTGCAATTGATCGTCTCGGGGCTGCAGCCCAAGCGGATCTTGGCCGTGACCGGCGTCGGGGCACAGGCCTTGACCAGGCGGGAAATGATTTCAAACATCCGCCCGGGTGTTCGCAGCAGGTAGCTGCCGCTGTGGGCCTTTTCGGTGACTTGACGCACCGGGCAGCCGAAATTGATGTCGACCACGCTGACCTGATACTCCTCGACCAGCCGCCGTCCGACCTTGCTCATCGTCGCCGGATCGTTGTCCCAGATTTGCACGGCCAGCGGACGGGCTTCGTCGGCGACCCCCCACAGACGTTCGGGGTGCTCGGCCACGTGCTCGTCCATCCAGGCGAAGCCGCGGGCGTTGACCATTTCCGTGGCGATCAAACCGACGCCGCCGTACTCCCGCACCATCTGGCGGAAAGCGGCGTTCGTGAATCCGGCCATCGGGGCCTGCAACAAGGGCGGATCAACGACCAGGTCGCCGATGCGAAACGGCGGGGGCGGGAAGGGACGCGACATGGGACAGTCAGAGCGGGGTGTGGAAACACCGTCACTCTAAAACGCCCGCGACCAACTGGCAATGATCGAGTAGTCCGTCTCCAACTGGATCCCGTTCAAATCCTGACCCAGCGTGGGGACGATTTCGGCGTTGAAATAGTTTCCCCGCCACATCGCCTGGGCACCGAATCCCATGTTGTACCAATAGCCGCCACGAAAACTTTCGACATTGGTGCTGATCAAAGCATCGGGCGTGTCGGGATCGGCCCCGTCGTAGTTGTCACGCCACACGTGCTCACCCCGCCAGGACAACGCCACCTGATCGGTCAACAGGTACTGCGTCCAGGTGTTCAGACGCACCTCCGACCCGACTTGGTAGTCGCGGTAATTCTTTCCGATCGGCAGATCCGTTTGGATCTGTCCCCCCCAGCTCCACCAATCCGCAAAGTACTTGACCGTCATCCCGGGACGGGCGTTGAACGTCCCGCTGCCCAAACGCATCGGGTAGGGCAAGGGCTGGGAGACCAGGCCCCCGGTCGGCGCCGAACTGGTGCGATAAATGTCGCCGGTGGGAACCGATGCGCCCAGATTCAGGATCCAATCGCAGCGTTCGGTGCTGTACAGACGGATCAACGCCCCCAATGTCGTGTCGCCGAAACCGCTGTTGTGTGTCGTGAAATCGGTCCCGGGCCCCGCGGGGTTCGCCGGGCCACGCAGGTGATCCATCGTCAAGCTGGGCAACATCAACATGGTGTAAAGCGTGACGTCATCGCTGGCACCATACATGACGTGCACCATGTGCATCTCCATCGTCATCTGGGTCGGCGTCGCGCCGCGATTGGTGATCGGGTTGCTGGTGGCACCGTATGCGATCGCCTGGCTATCGCTCAGCGTCGTTTCACCGACTCGGTTGTCGTCCATGTACATGTTCATGTACCGGTACTCCACCATCCATTCACCCTGCTCGTGAAGGTGGTCCCCCATGATGCCCGCCGGTCCGTGTTTGTCCGCCAACCCTTTGCGTCCGGAATCGTCGCCCCAGGCCGTCGTCGCCCCAACGAACAGGCCGAGCGAAAGCAGGCAGGAGAGTTGAAACTTGGCCATGGAGCATCCCATTCGGAGTCGAGCGTGAGCCGGGGGGGCGGCAAGAGCCGTTGCCATCTGAATCGACCAACCCGAGCACCCGTCGCAACGAATCCCGTTCAGCCAGCCCGATCGACAGAATCGGAAAACCCGATGGCGATGAAGGGCCTGACTGAGCGGCAACCGCCACGCTCTGGCGAGCGTCGCTACGCCAAGTCCCAGGCGGAGCCCGACACGATCCCTGGCGGAACCCGACACGCCTCTGGTTCCAAGGCTCCCGCCTTGGAACCCACGGCCCCCCAGGCTCCGCCTGCCAACCTTCCGCATCCCTGCCCGCGGGCCACGAATCTGGCTCGACGCTGACCGACGGTGTTTGCTATACGCCCAGGCGGTGCCGAGGGTGTAGCCCCGGTTTCGCGGGTTGAAAGACCTCCAATCACGCATTTTCTCGTGTTCCCCCATGGCCGGACGGCGGTGGCCCTGGTCCGCGAGTGCAATTTGACGCAGAACGGAATCATCAGATGGGCGTTATCTTTGGTCTCCCGATCGTTTCGATCTTGATCTTCATTGCGGCCGGTCTGCTGCTGGGCCATTTGATCTGGTACCAGGACACCGGGGCCCTCAAGCAGCAACTTCAAGAGCACGAAGAGCGTCTGGCCGTCGCCGACCACGATGCCGCAGCGAATCGCGAGGAACAGCTGACCCTGACCAAATCGCTGCAGGAGAGTCACGAGGACCTGAAACGTGCCCGCGAATCGCTTGCGGAACTTCGCCGCGAGAACTCAAAACTGGAACAAGCGGCATTTGAAGCACCCTCCCACGACGATGACGACGCCAACGAGCAACTGCAGCAACTGACCGAGCAACTTCAAGCAGCCCAGCGGGAGCAGAATCAACTCGTCGAAAAGCTGGACGCCGCCACGTCCGAGAAACAAACCGCTCAGGATCAGGCTGCCGAGCATCAGCGGTCGGCTCAGTCCGCGGAAGAACAGCTGCGCCTCCAGGGCGAGCAAATGGAAACACTGAGCGCACAACTCCTCGCTCGCCAGGACGACATCCAAGCGTTGCAGGAACGGATCGAGTTCATGGGGTCGCACACGCAGACCGATGTCCAGGAACGTGAAGCGCTGATCAGCCAGTACAAAGCGGAGCTTGAACAGACGCAGGAAACCGCCGACGCCTTGCGCCAGGAAGTCGCCTCACTGAACGAGAAGATCGGTCAAAGCGAAACCGTCATTCATCGCCGCGGCGAGGTGATCGATCAACTCAATTCGCAACTGGACGCCATGCGCGAGGCGGCCGAACAATCTTCGCGCGACGCAGCCGAACAATCGACCGACCACAACGAAACCCTGGATTGGCAGCGTCATGAAATCGAGACGCTCCGGCAGCAGCGCGATCGGGCGACCGAAAAATACACCGCCACCGTCGGTAACATCGAAACGATGCAGCAACAACTGGTGGCCGCTCTGGACCAGGCCGAACGGACGGCGGACCAGAACGAGCGGTTGGCGGACCTGGTGGAGGACAAACAGGCGCAAATCGAACGCCTGGAGCAGCAATCGCAAACGTTGTCGGTTGCCGAATCAGAACTCGCCGAACTGCAGGAACAGCTCGAAAGCCGATCCGCCGAAGTCACCGATCGCGATCGCCTGATCGCGACCCTGCGCGACGACCTGAAGCAACACCTTGCGGCCGCCGAGACCTTGGCCGAATCACTGGAACAGGAAACAGCCGCGAAGGTTTCTCTGGAACAGAACGTCAGCGAAAAAACCACGCAGATTGCCGAGCTGGCAAAACGCTGCGAACGGATCGCCCCGCTGGAACTGGAATCCCAATCGCTCGCTGAAAAGCTGGAATCCCATCTGGAAACCATCGAGCAACTGACACGCCAGTTGACGGAGCGAGAACAAACCGTGGAAGACTTGGAGGCAAGTCAGCGGGACTTTGAAACCCTGCATGCCAACCACCAGGAACTGCTGCAACGCAAGGAAACGCTGGAGGCACGCATTGTCACCTTGGAAAAGGATGCAGCCGGACTGCGGGAAAGCCTTGACGATCAAGATCGCGAAATCGAATCGCTGCGAGAAATCGAACGGCAATACGCGATGCTGCAACAGGATCTGGTCGATCGTGACCGGACGATTCAGGACAGCGAGAACGAGACCCGACGCCTGCTTGCCCAATTGACCGATCAGCAATCCCTTGTTGAGCAACTGGAGCAGCAGCTTCAGGTGATGGATGAACTGGAGCAACAGCTTGCCAGCGAACAGGATCGCCTGCTGCGATCCCAACAACACGGTGAACAGCTTGCCGAAGAATTGGACCGGCGCTGCCAGGAAGCCGACGCCTTGCGAACGCGGATCGATTCGGTCGTGGAACTTGAAAAGCGGCTGCACCAAAGCGAACGAGACGTCGTGCAGCTAAAACAGCAAAGCGGCTTGCAAACCAGGGCCTTTGCCGAGCAGCGTGACGAGGTGGTTCGACTTCGCGAACAACTCGCCGGCCTGGAGGTCACCGAAAAACAGCTGCAGACCGCTCAGCAGCGTTTGACCGCCGCAACCGAGTTGGCCGAATCTTTGGGTGCCGAGAACGTCCAGATGAAACAGCAGTTGGAGAATCTGGGGACCGAGATCCAGAGCCAGGCCGTGGCGATCGAAGAGCTGCAGCGCCAACTGGCCGCCAAATCGACGCAGTGTGAAACTTTGGTTTCGCAGTACCAGCAAACAGCCGACGACCTAAAGTCACAATCGGCCGTGGTCAGCCAGTTGGAAAAGGAGCTGGCCAAAGCGCACCAGCTTCAAGCCGACAACGACCTGCTGAGCGCGAAGAACACCGACCTGATGACGCATCTCAAACGTGTCAGCGACGAACACGAGCAAAGCCTGATCGCAAACGAACAGGCCCACGCCACGATTCGCAATCTGCAGGAAGAACTTCATCAGCAAACCGCCACCATCCGATCGCTGCGACGCGAGCGTGCGGCGGTTGACGGCTTGGATGACGGCGATCGACAGCAGGCGGCTTAGCAGCCGGGCCGGTTTTCTAGAGATGGCTTTCAATCCGTGAAGGCCGCGTCGCTCAACGCCGCTTTTCGCGGAGCAGGCCACCCGATCCCGTGCTTGGCGAGCTTTCCGTTTCAACGCCGCGGGGTCCTGCTGGACACGGGACAAATCGTGTGCGACGCGTTAGGATTTCGGAAGTGCCGGGTCCGCCTGGGACACGACTCCGATCCTCTCTCGCCCGATGTTTCCGCCGTGCGTTGTTCCGTTCTTTTGATCTCGCTGGTTTTGACGGCCTGCCTGCCGGATCGCTGGATTCGCATCCAAGCTCAGGAACCGCCGACTGAGTTTTCGGTCATGTCTTGGAACCTGGAGTGGTTTTTTGACGAGTACCAAGGCGATAACCACAGCGCTTTGGCGAAAGAGAAATCCTCCCCGTCGCGAGACGATTGGAACGGGCGTCGCGACGCGGTCGCATCGGCGATCGCCTCCCGGTCGCCAACGGTGGTCGCGGTGCAAGAAGTTGAAAGCCGACGGGTGCTGTGGTACCTGACCCGGGCGATTGCGCGACACCATCGGCAGGCGTATCGAGAATTTGCGATGGAAAGCGAAGACCATTACACCGAACAGGACGTCGGATTTTTGGTGCGCGACCCCGCGGATCTACTCTCGATTTCCCATCAAAAGCAGACGCGGGCGATGCGACGCAGTCAAACATTCTTTGACCTCAGCAAACATCTGTTCGGCGTTTTTTCGGTCCCGGCCGGCGACCGTCAGGAAAGGGTCACGATCTTGAACGTTCACATGCGTTCCCGTCCGGAAGCGGCCTCGATTCGTCAACGCCAGGCCCGCCTGGCGCATCATTGGATTGCCGACGCGATCGCCGCAGGCGGCAACGTCATCGTGCTGGGCGATTTCAACACCGAAGAAACGGGCGACGAGCCACGGCCAGGGACCGACCTGGGTATCCTGTGCGGCATGGAAACCGATGCCATCGATGACGACCTGGTTGATTTGACCCGGCAACTGCCCGCGGCGGAGCGTAGCACGCACCTGCTGGGCAAGCACTTTGACAGGATTCTGGTCAGCCAGTCGCTGCTGGACGACGATCCTGCGGCACCGGATCTGGTTTTCGAATCGGTCTCTGTTTTGCCGGCGCTGGCGATCCGGGCTGAACGGGACGATCCCCTGCGGCACTGGGAACACTTCTGGGAGATCCCCGACGAGGAACGAGACCTGAGCGATCACTACCCTGTCCTGGCGAGTTTTAGGATCCGATGACCACACCGCCGCCGCACGATGCCTCATCCCAAGCGGGGGATTCGCTCCCGCGACAAGACTCAGTCGCAGAAAACGCCAGCGGCCCCGAGGGCGACGATGCTTCCGGACGGCTGCGGGATCGGCCGGGGGAGGATCGGCCGATGATGCGTCTGGACGACGTTCTCAAACGTTGCGGGCTGGTGGGGACCGGCGGCCAAGCCAAGATCTGGATCCAGGATGGTCAGGTGCGGGTCAACGGAGAAGTGGAGACTCGGCGTCGAAAACAACTTTTCCTCGGCGACATCGTGGAAACCATGGGCCAACGGGTCGTTTTGGACGAATCGTTTTTCGAATGTTAGCCGAAAAGTCCGGCGATCCGCTGAATTCAGTGTTGACGCTCGCCGATCGACCGCTCGATACTTAATGCCGCGAGTGCACCGGCGGAGGCGGTTTTTTGCCCCCTATTCCCCGCGGGACGCTCGACTACGCTATGTTTAATGGCAACGCCCGCACGTTGCGGATCGTTGTTTCCCCGAACAAGAGCCGGACCATTGGGGTCCGGACGTTTCCCGTTCGGGCCCTTTCAATCATGTCCGGAATGCCAACCGGCAGGAGAAGTACTCTTTAGTGGCATTGGCACGAAGAAACCAACAAGACAATCGCGACACCGTCCGCATCAATTCCAGCATCCGAATCAGCCCCATCCGTGTGGTAAGCGAAACGGGCGAACAGTTAGGAGTGATCCCCACCGAAGACGCGCTGGAACGTGCTCGGGATGTCGGTTTGGACCTTGTTGAGGTCGCCCCAAACGAGCGGCCACCGGTTTGCCGGATCATGGATTACGGCAAATATAAGTATGACAAGAACAAGAAAACCAACCGAAATCAGAGCCATACCAAGACCAAAGAAATTCGGTTGCGTCCCAAAACCGGCGACGAAGACATTCGCACGAAGATTCGCCGCGCCGAGAAGTTTTTGAAGCACAAGGACAAGGTCCAAGTCAGCGTGCTGTTCCGAGGACGCGAAATGGCTCACATCGAAGAAGGCCGCAAGGTGATGGAACAGGTCATCGAGTTGCTCAGCGAATTCGGCAAGGTCGAAACCGCTCCGCAGCAGCACGGCCGCCGGATGATCTGCATGATCGCTCCGAAGTAGCGATGTCGGTTTCCCTCGAATCGGTCTGCGGTTGGCTGGCCGAAATCGCCCCACTCGGACTCGCCGAATCCTGGGACAACGTCGGATTGTTGCTCGGAGACCCGAATCGGTCGGTCGAACGCGTGATGACGTGCCTGACGGTGACCGATTCGGTCGTCGACGAAGCCGTCCAGGAACGTGTCGACCTGATCGTCTCGCATCACCCGATCCCGTTCCGCCCCCTGTCGCAAATTACTAGCGACACGCTCACGGGCCGATGGCTGTGGAGCCTGTGCGGTTCGCAAACCGCCGTTTACAGCGCCCACACCGCGTTCGATTCGGCGTCCGAAGGCATCAACCAGACGTGGGCGGAGTCGTTGGAGCTGCGAAACGTCCAGTCGATCTTGCCCCCCGAGGGCGCCGCCACGCTTGGTAGCGGCCGCTACGGTGACCTGCCAGCACCCCAGCCCGTGGGGGAAATTGTTCGACGCTGCGCCCGGCAAGCTGCCTCGCCCGGCCCCGTCCGGATGGTCGGCACCCCCGATTCGGCGGTCACACGCGTCGGTTTCGCTTGTGGCAGCGGTGGTTCCTTTGTCAGCGCCGCCCACCGCGCCGGTTGTCAGTTGCTGATCACCGGTGAAGCAACGTTTCACCAGTGCCTGGAAGCGGAAGCATTGGGCATGGGGCTGGGTTTGCTGGGTCACTACCAGAGCGAACGCTTCGCAATGGAAATCCTGGCAGAAAAAATGGCGGCCAACTGGCCGCAACTGTCAATTTGGCCAAGCCGTCGGGAATCGGATCCGATTGTTCAACTGTGAGCCTGTGCGACGGGGCGCAACCCCTAGAATGGGCGTTTAACGCAGCGTGGACGGCCCGCACCGGGGACCTCCGCGGGTTCTCACTGGGGGCATCGCCCACGAAACGCCGCGCGGTTGCTGGTCCCCTATCGTTTTATCAGCGGATCCGGCACCTGGTCGCGATCCGGCGCAAAGATTGCAGAACTTTCCAGCATTGCCAAGGCAGGCGTTTGCCCTGCCGATGGCGCCGGATTTGAACCCCGTACCGGCGCCAAAATGCCTGCGATCCCGCGTTGAAATGTAAGGGGCTGCCCGTTGAACGGGTATTCCAAGGCGGAAGGCATCGTTAACGGTTGTGGCGGAGACGCCTCCGATGGCCGACGCCGCTGATTGCGAGAGCCGTTGCACGGCTGAGATTTGATCCCCAGGAAACGAGATGACGAGACGAACTGGAACCGAAACGTGGCTGGCTGCATTGCCGGTCTACAACGAAGTCGACTTCGTGGACGGAATTCTGGATCAGGTGGTCCAGTACGCCGATCACGTCCTGGTTGTCGATGACGGCTCGACCGACGGAACTTCCGAGCGGCTAGCGAAACGAAGCGACGTTTCG
Organism: Roseiconus nitratireducens; assembly: GCF_008629675.1. Lineage (GTDB taxonomy): Bacteria > Planctomycetota > Planctomycetia > Pirellulales > Pirellulaceae > Stieleria > Stieleria nitratireducens. The sequence continues at coordinate 151,801 of NZ_VWOX01000015.1, forward strand.
GTGATCCGTCACGAACAAAACCGTGGCTACGGTGCCGCGTTGAAAACGGCGTTCGAATACACGTTGGACCAAGGCTACGACGGCGTGGTCACGTTGGACTGTGACGGCCAGCACCAGCCCAAGCGGATCCCCGCGTTCATCGATTCGGCCCAATCGGCTGACATCGTTTCCGGCAGCCGCTACCTACACCACTTCGATGGTGACGATGCTCCGCCCGAAGAGCGAATGTTTATCAATCGCCGGATCACGGCGGATTTGAACCGCCGGTTGGGGCTGAAGCTGACAGACTCCTTCTGCGGGTTCAAGGCTTATCGCAGCGAGGCGCTGCGTCAATTCGAGATCACCGACACCGGCTACGCCATGCCGCTGCAGTTGTGGGTGCAGGCGGCCGAGGCCGGGCTGCGAATCGTCGAGATGGCCGTTCCATTGATCTACCTGGATCTGGAACGTTCGTTCGGTGGCGCGCTCGATCACGCCGAGACGCGTTTGGCTCATTACAATGCCGTCATCGACACCGAGATCGCTCGGCTTTGCGCTTCCGGCCGACACGTCACCCACGCTTCCAGCGGCGATCTGGTCTGCTCGCACCCCACGGACTGAGAGACGTTTGAAGTTGAACATTGGGTCAACCGATTCGCTTGCTGAGCCGCTGCCACAGTTCCGGGAATTCCGCGCGCCGCGCGGACACGGGGAGCGATTGATTCAGCCTGAGCTCAGCCGGGCCGGCCAATCCATTTCTGAAAATCGGGAGCGGGCGGAAGCGTATCCGCCCGAGTTGAGTTCTCTGCGGGCCGATGCTCGCGCGCAATTGCTTCGGGACGCCGGCCGATACACGTCCGCGTACCGGAACGTCGGCCCCGTTCCCACCGCCGATGCTCGCATCGTGATGGCGGGTCACCAGCCGGAACTCTTCCATCCAGGCGTCTGGTTCAAGAATTTTGCCTTGGATCACGTCGCGTCAGCCACCGCAAGCGTGGCGATCAATTTGGTGGTGGACAGTGATGTTTCGGGTGTCAATTCGATCCGTGTCCCATCCCTTTCGGCGCACGACGGTTCAATCGGCTACACCACGGTCCGCTATGATCGCGGCACCGCCGGGGTTCCCTACGAGCAATCGCTCGTCCAAGATCGCCAACTTTTTGACACCTTCGATCAACGCGTGGCGGAAGCGCTTGCCGGAATCGTTTCACGACCTTCCGTTGTTCCGTTATGGCGGCACGCCCGCGAAGCGATTCAGCGTTGCGGTTTCGCCGGCTGCGCTCTTGCACAGGCCCGCCATGGTCTGGAAGCAGAATTGGGGCTGAACACTCTGGAGATTCCTCAAAGTGTTGTTTGTCGCAGCGACGCCTTCGCGTCGTTTGCGATGCACATCCTGCGGGATCTTCCCAGGTACCACCGGTGTTACAACGGATCGGCGGATCGCTACCGTTTGGCCCACGGGATTCGAAGCAATGCCCACCCGGTACCGAACCTTCGCACCGAAGGCGACTGGTGGGAGGCCCCGTTCTGGCTGTACGGAAACCAATCACCGCGTCGCCGAAGCGTCTGGGTTCGGCTGTCGCGCGGCGGAAAAACGATGGAAATCAGCGACCGTGACAAACGACTTCGCACCATCGAAAACGCCGACGATCCCTCAGCGGACGCCGCATTCGCCTCACTGAGCAGCCCCGAGTTCAAGCTCCGCAGCCGGGCACTCGTGACCACCATGTACGCCCGCCTGGTGCTGAGCGACTTGTTTCTGCACGGCATCGGTGGCGGCAAGTACGATCAACTGGGCGACCTGATCAGCGCGGCGTTTTGGAACCTGCAGCCCCCGGAGATGATGGTCATCTCCGCCACCGCGCTGCTGCCGCAAGCTGAAAGCCACTCCCCGAGGGACATCGAACAAGCCCTGGCCGCTCTGAAGCGACGACGACGCGATCTGGTCTACCAGCCGGAACGCTTTGCCGACTCGGGAGAGCTCCCCGACCAGTTGATTGAAGAAAAACGATCTCTGTTGGCATCTATCCCGGCCCGGGGTCACCGCTCGCAGTGGCATCATCAACTGACGGAATTGAACCGGCAAATGTCCTCGCGTCTGCGACACATCGAGGCCGAATTGGATCAACAGTTCCAACAGTTGGAGCGCCGCAGCCGCGCGGCGTCCATTTGGAACAGCCGCGAACATCCGTTTTGCATCTACCCGCTTGCGGGGTTGCAGGACACCTTTCGATCCATGCTTCACGTCGGCTGAAGTCCCGTCCCAAACGACGGGAACTCACGTTGCGACGAAAGCTTCCTGCCGTCGGAATCAGCCGACGGACATCGCCAGTCCCACCTGCCGCGAAGCGGCGACAGCAACCCGTCAGCGAGAAGAGCGACTTATCCCCTCCCTGCGCCCGACCCTCCCTGGAACGGAAGGTGAACTCAAGTGGCAAAACCCGCTGTCAATTGATCCGGACGCCGCAGCTTTTCAGCGTCTCGACCCACTTTTGCTTTTGATCGTCGGGAATCGGGTTTCCGCCCAGATACAAACGCAGGTAGGGTGCGAAACGATTCTCACCATTGCTGTCCTGTTGAACCGCGTTGACCAGCGGCGTCAGATCTTTGATCTGGTTGTTCTCCAACAACAACGTTTTGATGTCCGGAAGTTGGCTAATCGGGCTGACGTCACTGATGGCGTTGTTCCTCAGGTCCAGCGAAGTCAACCACTTCAGATTTGCGACCGGGTCGACCGCTTTCAATTCGTTGCCCGAGGCGTCGAGCGACCAGATCTTTGACAACTCGGCGATCGGCTGCAACGTTTCAATGTTGTTTTCCGCCACGTACAGGGTGCGCAGGTTGGACATCTTTTCCAACGGTTTCAGATCCGAAACTTCGTTGCGTGAGACATCCAGCAATTGCATGGCGGTCAGCTCACTCAGCGGCGTCAAATCCTTGATCCTGTTGCCCGACAACGTGACCGACTGCAAACGCTTCAGATCGGCAATCGGTTTCAGATCTGCAATCTGGTTGTCTTGCAGATCGATCAGCATCAGAGCGTGACAATGCTCCAACCCGGACAGATCCTTGATCTGCTTTCCGACTCCGACCACTCGAGAGATCTTTGCCACATCATCGGCGGTGATCGGTTCATCGTTGTAGCGTTTGGCAAACACTTCCTGGCGCACCGCTTCTTCAAGCGCTTTGTCGGGAAAGACCGATTTCGCTGCGACCGGCTCTTCTTTCGGCTTTTCGTCGGCCGGCTTCTTCTTCATCTCCTTCGGCTTGGCCGGCTTCTTTTTGTCGTCCTCAGCTTTTGGCTTGTCCTTCGCCGGATCAGCCGCCTTGTCCTCCGGTTTGGCTTCGTCGTTCTTTTTTTCCTGGGACTTTGAATCGGCATCTTTGGCGGCTTTTTCGTCCGCCGCCGGTTTGCCCTCGGCCTTGCCACTCTCGTCGGACGGTTGCTCGGCAGGGGACGGTTCGGCTGCTTGCGGCGAACCAGCGGCAGGCTTTTCGTCGGCCCAGACAACTGCGGACGGAAGTCCCGTCAACATGGCTGACAGGAGGATGAAGCGAACGTGGGAGAACCGTCGAAATCGTTGCATCGAAAGCATCTAAGGTGGGTGGGGAAGGCGGGTGGGAAATGGATTCGGTGGCTGGAACGCCTGCTCAGTTGGAAAGCCTTCGCAAGGCGGCGACGTCTCGGCTACGCCCCCCGCACGGCGGTCCTTTCGGGAACGAATCTGCCGCGGCTGCCGCGGCGATCTCCAGTTTAATTCATCAACCGCCTCGGCGTCGAATCGCAGGCCCGTCGGGGGAATGGATCGAAACCGGCACGCCGGGGCCGCCAACTGCCAACTGAGAGATCCGCAGGCGGAGCCTGCTTTTCAGCGGGTTCCAAGGCGGAGCTTTGGAACCAGAACGACACGCTCCTCGTTCCCGGGCTCCCGCCCGGGTACGCAATGGCACGCTGGTTCCGCCAGCTCTCGGCATCTCAACCGGCAGGCGGAGCCTGCCCTTCAGCGGGTTCCAAGGCGGAGCCTTGGAACCAGAAAGACGCACACCTCGTTCCCGGGCTCCCGCCCGGGAACGCACTGGCAAGCTGGCTCCGCCAGCTCTCGGACACCCGTCAGGCCGAACGTTGCGCCTCAGAATGATTCCAACGGAGCCCTACACACCAGGACCAAGCCATGCATCGCCAAAGCATGGAAAAACCGGTTAAGCTGACGATCGAATCGACATCTTTCGGGAAGGACGCACACATTTTGAACCGCTCCCAAAAACGACTGCTCGGCCAGAGCTTTTGGATCCTCGCGTTGGCCGTCGCATGCTTCTGGGGCTTCCGTTTGTCCGGGGCCTCCGGCGAAACCGTGACGTGGAAACAGACGGCATCGTCCGTTGGAAGCTTTCTGTGGGGCGACCAGACCACCATTCGGCGCAAGGACCCGGCTCAGCTTCTCCGGCCGGGTGACCCGGTGTTTCAAGCAGACGCTTCGGGCCAATTCCGTCAGGTCGGTACCGTCCTGGAAGTTGCTGGCGGCGATCCGCGTGAATTGATGCTTCAGTGGTACGGCGGGGAGGCTCCGGCCAACTACCAGCTGACCCAGCATCACAGCACGGGAAGCTTGAGCGAGGTGGTGGCGACGTTGATGCCACCGGAGAAACGCGAGCGAATTCGCCAACGCTTGGCGGACGTGATGACGCGGCACGGGGAGGAACTTTCCCGCGTGTTCGTTCCGTTGGTCGAGGAGAGTTTGAAACGGTCGTTGCCGGTGATCGAACAGGAATTCCGTCGATCGGTTGCCAAGCATCGCGATGAAATCGATGTCGCCATGGAACGCTGGAATCGCGAGGTGGTCGACCAGCGCCTGATCCCGTTGGCGCGTCGTGAGATCCTGCCCATCGTCCGCCAACACGGACAGGAACCCGTGGAAACGATCGGTCGAGAGATCTGGGATCGGGCTTCCCTGTTCCGGTTTGGCTGGCGGGCAATCTATGACCAGACTCCGTTGCCGCGGCGAGACTTGCTCCAGGAGGAATGGCAGCGGTTCGTCCAGGACGAAGCACTTCCGGTTCTGAACGAACACATGGATGAAGTCGTCGTGGCGATCCAGCGCAGCATGCGCGACGTCGCGGCGAACCAGGCTGTCCGGGATGAGTTGGGAGCGGTCGCCCAAGAGATCGCCAATGATCCCGCCAGCCGCGAATTGATCAAAGCAATCCTGAAAGACACGTTCGTGCAAAACCAACGCTTGCAACAGGTCTGGGCCGAAGTCTGGTCCAGTGAACGCGCCAGGCAGGCTCTGGCGGTGGCCAGTGAACGATTGGAACCGGTGATCCGCGAAATCGGTGATGAGATCTTCGGCAGCGAGCAAACCGGAATCGATCCCGACTTTGCTCGCGTCCTGCGAAGCCAAATCCTGAAGAAAGATCGACGTTGGATCATTGCCGACGCCAACGCCGCAGCCGACGACTGGATCCATCTTGCCACCGGTCCGATGGCCTACCCGCTGGTTTACCTCGCCGATCAGGACTAGACGGTGCGTGAGCGTGATTCCGATTCGACGGCTGCGACCGACAAGTCGCTGGTCCTTTCCGATTTGACGATCCGGGCCGGTGATCGATGCCTACTCGACGGCGTCGATGCGACATTTCCCGGATCAAAGATTACGGTCATTGTCGGCGGCAGCGGCGCGGGGAAGAGCGTGTTGCTGCGGATCCTGGCCGGGTTGCTTCCGCCGCAGGGTGACGCGGTGCACTGGACCGGCACCGTCGCAGAAACCGGCGCCGCGACCGATCGCCCAAGCGTCGGCATCGTCTTTCAACAATTCGCGTTGTTCGACGAATTGTCAGCTGCCGGCAACGTTCAATTCGCGATCGACCATCGGCGGCGGCCAGCGGATCGATCCGAAGTTCGGCCCGATGAAGATGCCGACCCACGGGCCGCGGCAGAACCACCGGAAGAATGGAATGCCCGACAATGGCTGGAACACTTGGGAGTTCCGCAGAACACGCCCATCACGGCGCTCAGCGGTGGCCAGAAACAGCGACTGGCTATCGCCCGCACCCTGGCGTCTTCACCCGATGTGCTTCTTTACGACGAACCCACCAGCGGCTTGGACTCCGCGACCGGTCGCATGGTGGCCGACCTGATCCGCAGAACGCAGTCGGTCCATCACCGCACCAGCATCGTCGTCACGCACGACTACGAAACGCTGCTGCCGATCGCTGACAAAGTTTACTTGCTGGATCCCTCCCAGCAGAAACTGGTCGAAATCCCGGAGGACCAGTGGCAGGCGTTACCCGACCGCATGGTACCTGTCGCGGCGTTACGTCACGACGATTCGGCACCGCCCCCAACAACACTGCGTCAACGCGCCGGTGCACTGGTTCAGCATTTCTTTGAGGGCACCGGCGGAGCGATCTCGGCCGCGTTGCAACTTCCGCGTGATTTGCTTCCGGTGGTACCGCGGGTCCGCTGGGCGGCGCGCTTCACGTTGCACTATCTCCGGTTGGTCGCCGGCCCGTCGGCGTGGATCTATCTGATCCTGGCCGGGCTGATCATCGGATTCACATCGACGTACTTCACGTTCCGATTCTTACCGTTCCGCTTGTACACTCAACCGTTGTTGATCGACGAGCTGTTGGCTTCGATCGGATTCGCGTTGTACCGGATCCTGGTCCCAATCTTGGCGACGATTTTGATCGCGGCCCGCTGCGGTGCGGCCGTCGCCGCCGACGTGGGTGTCAAGCAATATGGCGGCCAGATCGACGCGATGCGGACGTTGGATGTCACGCCGCGTGCCTACCTGATGTTGCCGATCGCGATCGCCTTTCTGGTCGGAACGCCGATTCTGGAATGGGTCGCGTTTGAGGCCGCGCGGTTCATCAGCATGCTTGCTTTCTCCGGTTCTTATCCTCAAATCGGCCCCTACTTCTGGGATCAGCACTTTGAACGCAATCTGATCGATGGTTCGGCCTGGTGGTTCAAAGGATGGGCCTGGGTCCTGTTAAAGAACCTCACGTGCGGCCTGGGAACCGCCGCGATTGCCTATCACCAGGGGCTGCGACCGAAGCACTCGGCCAGCGACGTCAGCGCCGCGATCACTTCCACCGTGTTGTGGACGACGCTGTTCGTGTTGGTTGTCCATTTCGCCGTGGCGTTGATGGAGTTCTGATCGCACCGCCGGTTGTGCTTCAGGTGACAAGTTTCTCGACGACGTGACCATGGACGTCGGTCAATCGGAAGGGGCGTCCGGCAAACGTGAAAGTGAGCCGCTCGTGATCGATGCCCAACAGGTACAAAATCGTCGCCTGGATGTCATGCACGTGCACGGGATCTTCAACGGGATGAAATCCAAGGTCGTCGGTCTTTCCCAGCGTCTGTCCGGCGCGAATCCCGCCACCGGCCATCCACATCGTGAATGCCTGCGGATGGTGATCGCGTCCGAGAGATCGGCCCAGTGCGGCGCTCGCTTCCACCATCGGAGTGCGTCCGAATTCGCCTCCCCACACCACCAAGGTGTCTTCCAGCATCCCGCGACGTTTTAAGTCTTGAACCAGCGCGGCGCAACCCTGATCGGTTTGTTTGCACTGGGTCCTCAGACCGCCTTCGACATTGCTGTGATGATCCCAGCCGGCGTGGTACAGCTGAATGAACCGCACACCGCGTTCGGCCAGACGGCGCGCCAAAAGACAGTTCTTGGCGAACGATCCGGCGTCCTCCCGCGACGTCCCGTACAAGGCCAGCGTCTCGTCGGACTCGGATGAAAAATCCATCAACTCGGGAGCCCGCGACTGCATTCGGTAGGCCATCTCGTAGGAATCGATGCGGGCCCGGATGCCGTCGACATCCAAATCGTTCAACCGGTGACGATTCAAATCAGCGACCAGGTCCAACGTTTCCCGCTGGGTCTGGCGGCTGATCCCCTGAGGCGTCGCGACGTGCAAGATCGGATCGCCGGCCGAACGAAACGGAACGCCCTGGTGCTGTCCCGGCAAGAATCCGTTGCTCCACATCGCCGCGCCACCGGACAGGTTCCCACCGCTTTTGAGCACCACGAACCCGGGCAAGTCATCGGCGTCGCTGCCGATTCCGTAGCTGAGCCATGAGCCCATGGCGGGACGTCCGGGAATGGGGCTGCCGGTATTGACGAAGATCTGCGCCGGGGCATGATTGAACTGGTCGGTGTGCACGCTGCGGATGATCGCCAGGTCATCCACCACCTTCGACAGGTGCGGCAGTGTTTCGGCCAGTTCCGCACCGCACTGTCCGTAACGCTGGAACGAAAAACGTGGTGATAGCACCGCCGCGTCGGGCTGGATGAAGGCGTAGCGTTGGCCGGCGATAACTGACGGCGGGATCGGCTTGCCTTCCAATCGCGTCAGTTCGGGTTTGTGATCGAACAGATCCAACTGGCTGGGTGCTCCCGCCATGAACAGGTAGATGACCCGCTTGATCTTGGCAGGAAAGTGCAATCCGGGTGCGTCCCCGGCACTCGCCGACGGACCGGAATCGCCCGAGGCCATTGCGAAATCCGACGCCAACATTGATGCCAGGGAAATCTTCCCCAGCCCGACGCCGCAGGACTGAAACAATTGGCGACGCGTCACCTGCTTGGCGGCGGAGACCTGGTGGCAGGTCTCCGCAGGATCCTTGCTGCTGCGACTTCGAAAACTCATCACGGTTATCTCAAATGGGGATCGCGGATCACGGGGCCGTGATCGCTTCATCGGTATTCATCAGCGCGCGGGCGACCAACATCCACGCCTCGGGATGATCGGATTGGCTGTGGTAGAAAGCCATGATCGATTCCAACTCCGCAGGGTCGGGAGTGCGGACCAGCAGCTTCCGGAACAGGAACGTCGCGATCTCTCGATCGCCCGCTTCAGGGTTCTGGCTGCGAACTTGCCGCACGGCATCGTCGGCCACTCCTTCGGCCATCTCCAAATACATGGCATCATTCAGCAGGGTCAGGGCCTGCAACGGAGTCGTGCTGCGGTCGCGGCGGGCAATGCAAAGCTCGCCCGAGGGAGCATCAAAGGTCGTGAATGCCGCAAACGGTGCCGTCCGCTTGCTGAACGTGTACAACGAGCGACGAAACCGATCGGCCCCTGCGGACGTCGGCCAGCCCGGCTTGCCGTACGCCATTTGCATCACGGATTCAGGTTGGGGCGGGTAAACACTCGGTCCTCCGATCGGGCGCGATAACAGTCCCGCTGCCGACAAGAACGCGTCACGAATCTGCTCCGCGTCCAGCCGCCGATACGGAAAGACCGACAACAGACGGTTGTCCGGATCCTCGCTCGGCGGCGCTCCCGTGGCTTGGCGGTAAGTTGCCGATAGAACGATTTGACGATGCAGTCGTTTCATCGACCACCGGCCGCCCGAGGGAGAGGAATCTCGCAGCCAGCGATCCAGCCAATCGATCAATTCGGGATGCGTTGGTGGTTCACTCTGCGTCCCGAAGTCGCCGGAGGTGCGCACGATGCCGGCACCGAAAAATTCTCGCCAAGCACGATTCGCGGTGACCCTGCCCACCAACGGATTGTTCCGGCTGACCAACCACCGCGCCAGCTCCAGCCGATTGGTCGGTTGATCGACGTCGGATCGGCCCGATTCCGCGGCCTCAGATGCTGCGGGTTCAGATGCTGCGCTACCGAAGACGCTGGGGATGCCACCTTCCACGACTTCTTTCGGTTGCAAGTATTCGCCGCGGTGGTGTCGTCGGGTGACTCGTTGATTGGACGCCGGTCGCTCGCGCATCACCAGCGTGCGCACCGGATCGGGGATCTGTTTCCGCAGCTGTTCGATCGGCTTGCGATCGCCGGCAAGCATCTCGGAGGTTCGCGCGAAGGCAATCGCCAGACCGCGGCGGGTCGAATCGGGCAGGGCTTCGTCATCCTGATGTCGCACCAACTGTTGCTGAAGATCACTGGAGAGAGCATTGGCGGTGGGCGCGTCGTCCGTCGTGACATCGATGCGGAAGTGGCCCAGTCCCGCGACGTAGTGCCGCTCGAACAGCATTTCGATCGTCCAGGGCTGATCCAACCGCCGTGGTTGTTTCAACGGAATCACCAACCGCTGGGTCTTGTCCTGATTCTGGGGGATGGACCAACCGGTCGAACCGTCACCGTCCAAAACGTTTCCGGGAAAAGTCGTCCCGTTCTTTTTTCCGCCGCCCGCAACGGTCGTGGAACCGATTCCCAAATCAATCGGAGCCTCACCGGCCGCCAGTTTCAACTCGCTCAGAAAGAAGTCCCCACGGCGTCCTTCGTAGAACGCCAACCCCGGTCCGGTATCCGGCAACGACCGATGCGGCATCGCCTCGATGCGAATTGCGGTCACCGGATCGGAACCATCAAGTGGCGGCATCGTCAGCGTGTAGACATCCCGCTTGGTCGCGTCGCCCGACGCCAACACCGAGCCGTCCGGCTGCAGCGTCAACAGCGGCTTGGTCGATTCCAGCCGATCGGGAGGGACGGTGCGCCAACGGGAAACCTGCTGCCGCTGCCGCCGGCAGTACTCACCGAAAGCGTCTTTGATGTCCGCCGAACCTTGCGGCGAAAAGAGCGTCCGGTCGACCAGATCCTGTTCCGCCTGACGGACTTGTTCCAGCAACGACTGGCGACGTTCCAGCACGTCGGGCGGATCCGCATTCAGCTCCGGTTCATCGGCATTGTCCATCAACGCCATCAGCGCGTAATAGTCGCTGTGCGTGATCGGGTCGTACTTGTGCGTGTGGCATTGCGCGCAGCCGGTCGTCAGCCCCATCCAAACGGTTCCGGTCGTCGCGACGCGATCGACCAGCGCGTAAAAGCGGTATTCCAACGGATCGATCCCGCCTTCCTCGTTCAACATGGTGTTGCGGTGAAATCCGGTCGCAATCTTTTGCTCACGCGTGGCGTTCGCGAGCATGTCACCGGCCAGCTGTTCGATCGAAAACTGGTCGTACGGGAGGTCGCGATTCAACGCGTCGATCACCCAATCGCGATAGGGCCAAATGGTTCGGGGACGATCCTTCTCGTAACCGTTGGTATCGCTGTAGCGGGCCAAGTCCAACCACGACCGCGCGAACCTTTCTCCGTAGGCGGGCGACGCAAGCAGACGATCGACCAATCGTTCGTAGGCGTCGGGATGGGAATCGTCCAGGAACCTCTGAACTTCCTCCGGCGTCGGGGTCAGCCCCAACAGATCCAGGTAGACGCGACGGATCAGCGTCTCCGGATCGGCCTCCGGGGCCGGCGCCAAACCGGCCTGCTCCATCCGCTTGAGCACAAACCGGTCGATCGGCCCCCGGCACCATCCGGCCTGCCGCGTGCTCGGCAGCGCCGGCTTCTGTGCGGGAACGAACGCCCAGTGACGTGTGTACTGGCCGCCCGATTGGATCCATTGCCGAAGCGTTTCAATCTGCGAGGGCGAAAGGGCGTTGTCCGCGTCGGCCGGTGGCATCCGCAGATCTTCATCCTCGCTAGTCACCCGCACCATCAGCTCGCTGTGTTCCGGATCTCCCGGCGTGACCGCCGCATAGCCGCCCAGGTCGGCGTGCGCGTCCTCTTGCTGGTCCAATCGCAAACCGGCCTGGCGAGCGTCCTCGTCAGGACCGTGACACGTGAAGCAGTGCTTGGCCAGAATCGGACGCACGTGACGTCCATAGTCGACGTCGGATTCCCCCGCCCGGACCGAGCTGGGATCGGCCAGAAACAACTGTCCGACCAAACAAGCAAGTCCGATTCGGCAAACAAACATGCCGCGCCGAAAGACGGCAGGAAGCCGGCGCCGTGGAAACGGACCAAGATCGCGGAACGACATGACAGGCGGGGGGAAAGGCGAAGGAGGCGGGACCGAAGGGGACGGCAACCGGGAGACGTTTGCGGACCAGGCCTTGTCGCAAACCCGGCAACCGGGCGGATCCGGACGACTTCGGCATCGTTCAAAACCGGACCCAAACGTTTCTCAGTCAGTGATCCAATATATCTGCGTTGCGAACCCCAGCCAAATGATCCGGCACCATGGCGACTCAGCTGACCCCACCGGTGTCTTCCTCGGTCACCCCCGAATCAGTTTCCAACACCACCGGTTCGCTCGTGTCCGGGACCTCCGGCACGCCGCCCTCGACCGCCGATCGAGCCGTGACCGCACCGCCGTAGATCTCGTAGCCGACCAACGCAATCATGCCGCCCAGCAAGGGCAGCCAGTAGTAAAGCACACGAAAGATCAAAACGGACGCCAGCACCGCGTCGCCGACGCTGCCCTTCAGGAGGGTCAACAGAATCACCTCCAGCACACCCAACCCCCCGGGAACTTGAGTCATCATCGCCACGCCGATGGCGACCAGATAGGCGGCCAACACCTGAGCGAACGGGGCCGCGGAATCGGCGGGCAGGACCAGGTACAACGCGGTCGCCGATATCAACAGATCCACCGCCGCGATCGACGCCTGGACAAACATCAGCCCCGGCGCCGGAGGCCTCAAGTGAAGCTCCCCGATCGGCCAGGGCTTGCGCCACAACAGGCAGATCAGCGAATAAGTCACGGCCAAGGACATCAACACGAACCCCATCGTCCGCGTCCCGAAAGGCAACGCCACGTCGGCCGGCAGCTGGATCGGGACCCAAATCAGCACCATTCCGCCCAAGAACCACCAGCCGCTCCAAAACGTCAGCCCCACGATCGAGATCAGGGCTACGATCTGTCCCGCGGTCAGCCCCCACATCGAATAAAAGCGGAAACGAATCGGAGCCGCAGCCAGCAACGTGCCCAAATTGTTGCCCAGCGAAAAACCTGAGAAGGACACCAGGGCGATCCGCCGCAGGGGCAGCGAGCGTGCGACATACCGTAGCGCCAGTATGTCGTAGGCGATCAGCAGCCCGTAATTGAGCGCGATCAAAAAGGCGGCGATGAACAACTGGCTCAAGGGCACGCCTGTCAGGCCACTGACAAATTCTTCCCACGTGATTTGCTTGGCTTCGTGATAGAGCAAACGCACCGCCAGCAGGAACAGGGCGATTGCCAGGGCCGGACCGGCGTACTTGCGGATGCGTGATTTGGCCAAGGAAAAAACGATTTCCGGTCGGTAGGAAGGCGGGGAAGGCGGCGAACGGTGTCCGCCGAAGCGTCCGGTCGCTCGTCGGGAATTGTCCTGCGACACACCCCGCTGACAAGCCCCAAGCGGGCGGCCATTCTCCTGCCTGCTCCCTCAGCGGCGATCCCCGACGGTGCCAACGGGCACCCGACCGCTGGGCCGAATCGCCGAGCGACTTCTCCCGGGACCGCCTCGGAACCCGGCTTTTCCTGGCCGGTCGACTTCCTGTCGGGCTTCCACTCCGGCATCCTGGCAGACGATCGCGAATTCCTGCCTGCCGGCCGAACTTCCTCCCGTGCCCCCTCTTCCAACGCCGGGCCGGAACGATTGAAATCACCACCGACAAGGCTCCAAGACCTTCCTTTTCAAACGAAACAGGCCCATGAAGACGGTTCGACACGAGTTGGTGGTTCTGGGCGGCGGCCCGGCAGGTTATGTCGCGGCAATCCGCGCCGCACAGTTGGGATTCGACACCGCGTGCATCGACGAAAACCCTCGTTTCGGTGGAACCTGCGTCCGCGTGGGCTGCATCCCCAGCAAGGCCCTGCTGGAATCCAGCCACCTGTTTGAGGAAGCCAATCACCGGCTGGGCCAACACGGCGTGCAGGTCGATGGCGTCCAATTGGACCTGGAAACGATGATGGCCCGCAAAGACAAGGTGGTCGAAACGCTGACCGGCGGCATCGACATGTTGTTCAAGAAACAAAAAGTCACCGCGTATTGCGGTCGTGGAAAGCTCCGGGACGTCAATTCGGTCGTGGTCGAAGGCGACGAACCGGTGATCATCGAAGCCGATCGGATCCTGCTGTGCACCGGGAGCGTCGCGGCCTCGCTGCGCGGGGTCGAGGAAGACGGTGACCGGATCGGAAACAGCACCGCCGCGCTGTCCTACACGGAGGTCCCCAAGAAGCTGGTCGTGATTGGCGGCGGTTACATCGGCATGGAACTTGGCAGCGTCTGGAATCGCCTGGGCAGCGAAGTCGTCGTGCTCGAAGCCATGAATCGCATCTTTCCGGGCATCGATTCGGAACTGGCCAACCTTGCCCACCGCGTGCTCAAACGTCAGGGCCTGGAAATTCACACCGAGACGTTTGTCAAATCCGCCCGGGTGGACGGGAAACGCTGCGTTGTGGAAATCCAAGATGGAGATCCGATCGAGTGCGATCGGGTCTTGCTGGCAACCGGTCGCCGCCCCCGCACCGACGACGTCGGATTGGAATCGATTGGACTGGAGACCGACAACCGCGGCTTCATCCCGGTCAACGAGAACTACGAAACGTCGGTGGAGAACGTGTTCGCCACGGGGGACTGCATCGGCGGAGCCATGCTGGCCCACAAAGCGATGGAAGAAGGCGTGGTCTGTGTCGAACGGATGGCCGGGATGCACACCCACGTCAACTACGATGTGATCCCGGCGATCGTCTACACGCACCCGGAGATTGCCAGCGTCGGAAAGATGGAAGACGAACTGAAGGAAGCCGGCATCGAGTACAACAAGGGCGTGTGCCCCTACGGCGCCAACGGTCGCGCCCGAACGCTTGCCGAACCGGAAGGCCGCGTGAAAATCTTGGCCGACGCAAAAACCGACCGCGTGCTGGGCGTGCACATCATCGGCGCCCGCGCGGGTGACATGATTGCCGAAGCCGCCGCAGCGATGGAATTCGGGGCCAGCAGCGAGGACATCGCCAGGACCTGCCACGCTCACCCGACCCTGTCGGAGGCCGTGCATGAGGCGGCCTTGGCCGTCGACAAGCGTGCCATTCACACCGCCTGAACGCTGACGCTTGGCTGGAAACGAGGGGGGGAGCGCCCTGACCGGCGTGGATTTCGGCCTAGGAATTCGTGCGGGATGCAAACCTGCACGAGCTCCCGTACGACAGGCCCCTCCTGTCCAAAGGAACGACGCCGCCGCGCGACGAGACGTGATTGGTCGATCGGCGCGGCAATTGCATCAGGTCCCGAAGACGATGTTTCCCAGACCACATGCTCGGAAACGACCCGTTCTGGGAAACATGGTGCGCATTCCCCGGTCCTCCCTCATTTCCAGAGCAAAACATGAACCTGTCCGACGAACTGGCACGCCTGGAAGAATTGCGACGTTCGGGATCGCTCAGCGAGATCGAGTTTGAGCAGGCGAAGCGTCGCGTCATTGACGAACATCAGTCCCCCGGGGCAACGCCGTTTGGCGGCACGTCGGTTCCCGGGCAGGTTTACGGATTGAAGGAAGAGACCTGGTGCGCGCTAATGCACCTGTCCCAACTGCTGGTCTACTCCGGGCTGGGAATCATTGTGCCCATCGCGATGTGGCTGGTCAGCAAGGATCAATCCGATGCCTCCCGTCGCCACGGCGCGAGGATGATGAACTGGCTGCTCAGCAGTTTGATTTACGCCGCGGCCGGAGCCCTGCTGAGTATGGTCCTGATCGGAATCCCGTTGCTGATTCTGGTCGCGATCCTGGACTTCATCTTTCCGATCGTGGCCGCCGTCAAAGCCAATGACGGCAAGCTGTGGTCCTACCCCTTGGCGATCCGGTTCTTCCAGGAAGACTAACGCGAGCGGAAAAGGGGACGGGGGT
>NZ_VWOX01000016.1 GCF_008629675.1 Roseiconus nitratireducens
AAGAAAAGCACGTCTCTTCCCGGCTCGGAAAGCTGTACGACCTCCTAGCGGGAGGGTGAACCAGAGAACGCCTGACATGGATCGCTCGATGGACTTCTGCGGAACTGACCCACAAATGCAGAGCCGCTGAACCACGAGCTGAACAACACCACGTTGACGTCACCACGGTCGCCGGAGCCATCCCCGACCTCATTCGGCGGTTGTCGGAGGTTCCAGGATTCCGTCCTGGTTGATGCGGCCGCCATCGGCGGGCATTTCGAACGGTCCACCCACGCGCCGGCCCGGTTCGGCAGGCACCTCGTCGGAAAGCTGCTTGGCACCGGGCAGGATCTCCACCGGCGATGATTCCAGGAGTCCCGAATCTGCCGGCAGCGTTTCGATCGGACCCGATTGCATGGACGCTCCGTCCGCGGGCACACCACCGGTGGATTGGATCGCCGACGGGTCGAAGCTTTGACGCGTGATCGGGGCCGGGATCGTGACGTCCTCGGGATGCAGTCGCGGTGCCAGGAACAGGCCTTTCTCGTAGGCGTCCATTTGGGCTCCTGGAGCCCAGGCGCCTTCGGCCAATTGGACCTGGTTGTACGCCAGCAACGAACCCTTTTCGCGATGCAATTCGCGAATCGCCAGGTTGTAGTTTGCCAGCGAGCGGTAAAAGTCGCTTTCGCTGACGACGACCTGCCGTTGGGCTTGCAACAGGAAGTTGATGTTATCCAGTCCGTCCAGGTAGCGGCGTTCAAGTACCGAGGACTGTCGCAGGTCCGATTGGTAGCGGTTGTAGTTCGTTTCTACCAGTTGGAACGTCAATTCCAGACTCCGCACGGCGTCGGACAGGTCGTGGCTGATGGCCAATTCGGTTTCAGCAAGGACGGCGCGTTCACGGTTGACCTGAAGCCGCGCGTTGGCGACGGCCGCGCTGGCACGGCGAAGCCCCACCGGCAAGGAGAACTCGAATCCGGCCTGCCATTCCTGATAGTCTCCATCGGTGATCGAGGAGTACAAACCGTTCAACGGTCCGTCGTCGGTGTCCCCAAACAAGTTGTTACCGAGCCCGCGATAGCGATACAGGCTGACCAGATCCAATTGCGGGCGTTTGTTCAGCCGAGCAGCGTATAGTTCCAACTCGCGGCGCTTGACTTGAAAACGCTGTCGGCGGATTTCGACCCGACGGTCAAGTGCCTGGGCCAGCGCCGAGTTCCAATCGTAGACAACTTTGGTGTCGATCGGGTCGGTCGTCGGTTTGATCAGCTTGTCGTCGGTTGCCGGCAGTCCCAGCAAGTACCGCAGACGCTGTTCGCGCGCATACAAGCCGTCTTCGCTGGCCAGCCGCGCCTGCACACTGGCTTGGAACTGATAGAACTGCGACTGGGCTTGGGCTTCTTCATCCTGGCGACCCGCCCCGACCTCCAGACGTGCCCGCTGGTACTGAAACGTCTTCAATGCCGATTCGCGGCCTTTGACATTCGCTTCCAGCAGCCGATATGCGGTCCACAGGTCCCAGTAAGCTTGTTCGACGTCCGAGACCAGAGCGATCACGTCGGATTCAAAATCCGCCAACGCCGTGTCTTCATTGATCCGGGCGACCATGACGCCGTTGTATTGTCCCGGAGCGGTCGCGTTGCCGACAATGCGGTTGTACTGCAGGCCCGCTCCACGCAAGATCGGTTGTCGCCATTCGGCTTCGACCCAACCATTGAAATCGCTGCTGAATTGGCGGAATGGACGGTTGTTTCGATCGTAGTCCACGACGTGGCGTAGCGCGAAGCTCGCTCCAGTGGCCGTCCGCTTTCGCAACTCGGCCTGAAATGCTGCGGCGGTTCCGACGGTCACCCGCGGCGTGAAGGCCCCGCCCAGACCGCCGGTTTGGATGTTGTTGGGACGGTCCGTCGTGAACCAATTCAGCGACTGGTTGAACTGCGCGTCGTAAGCGGCTAGCGCGGCTTCAGTTCCCTGTTGGCTGGTAGCGATCAGGGACGGATCGTAGACCGTCGCGGCTCCTCCTACCGAATTGACAGTGCCGGAAATCCGGCGAATGACCGGACTGTTTTGCATGGCCATCGCCACCGCGTCGTTCAGCGTCAATTCCAGCGTCGGCAACGTCGCCGGATCGACCAACGCGCGAGGCTCCGCCGCCGTTTCGGCCGCCGCCGTCACCGGCGTGGCGCATTGGGCCACTTCGGGGTACTCGATCGCCATGTCAACGTTGCGGTGATACGACTCGGTCGTATCGTGCGGCCCCGGGCCCAGGTGATCCCAGACGCGGCATCCTGTCGTCGCCGGAACGGTGATTGCCACGGCCAGTGCCGTCACGAGTTCGCGGAGCCGTCGACGCTTCAATTGCTTGGGGGACTCGTTCTGGATCGTCATCAGTTTTGCCGCGGATGGATGCAAAGACCCCGTGGCCGTGTCAAATGCCGCGTGATCCCGCCGAAAGGTGAATTCGCTGGATCACCTATCGTCGTCGCGACCGACAAAACTGGACCTGCTGGCATCCGTTTCGCACCCCGATCATCCGTGTATCCGGCAAAGTCAACCAAACGGAGTCAAACTTTGACGGTTCTGCCGTTCATGACGGCGTGGATCTCCTGCGCGGCTCGGGTGGCTCCGGAGGGGCCAGCGAAACGCCCGGCGACTTCGCGGGCGGAGACTGCGATCTGCGAATCGGCGAGCACTTGCTGCAGCAACTCGCCTAGATCACGGTCGCGCCGCAACGTCCGGCCGCATCCGAGACGCTCGACCCGAACGGCATTGTCGAATTGATCAAACGCCATCGGGCGAATGATCTGTGGGATCCCGGCCCGGAGCGATTGGGACGTCGTGCCGATGCCTCCGTGGTGCAGGATCGCTCGACAGTGGGGCAACAGTTGGGAAAGCGGGACGTAGCCGAGCCCGCGGACGCCGGGTGGCAACTCCGCCGGAAAACATTCCGAGTGACTGCTCAACAGCAATCCCGGAATGTTCTGTCGCGAACACTGCGAGGCGGCCCGCTGGAAGAATTCGCGGCTGTGTCGGTTGGCCGTTCCGGTTGTAAAAACGACGGGCCGATCGGTCGGCGGCGTGAATGCTTCGCCGGCACCATCGTCCAACGGAAATCCCACGTGCCGTAGTTGTTTCAGCGCCCCTTCGGTCTGGGGTGCGAACCAGCCTGGATACATTGCCAGAATCCGGTCGGGTGAAAGCCACCAGTCATGCATGATCCGTCGCACCGGCGGCAATCGGTTTGCTCTTCGGATCCGGTTGATCGGTCCGGTCATCAACGGATCCAGGAACAACGCGTCACCCAGCCAATACGCCAGTTTGAACGTGCTGCGAAGACGCGTGGGCTCCAATCGCCACGGCGTCAGGTGCGCCGGCTGTTCAGGAACCCTCAGCATCAACGGTGCCAGGTGGACATCCACCAGCGGCGTGGTCGGATCCAAGTCGCGAAAAATCCGTGAGGCAAAGTCCAGCGGATGGGAAACCAGGACCGTGTTTCCCGGTCGATGCAGTTCTTGGATCTTCTGGAAATGCAGCGGCAGGTAGTCGGCCACGATGCCCCGAATGACCCGGTACATTCCTCGGGCCAGTTTCCAGAACGCCGGATCGGACAAGAGTTCGTCAAAGGTTTCCCGATCGATCAGCGGATGAGGGTCCAGGCCGGCGTCTCGCGCCAACGCCGCGTAGGGTTCGGCCAGCGAGATCGCCACGTCATATCCCAGTTCCCGCAGCTGGACGCCGATCGCGATCATCGGGTTGACGTCCCCACGCGAGCCCGGCGCGGAAAGAATGGCCAGGGGCGGCGAACTCATTTAACGTTCGATCTCATACTCGGTGATCTTGCGATACGCGGTCGCTCGGCTGATTCCCAGCAGCGTTGCCGCTTCGGGAACATTCCCACCGGTGCGGCGGATTGCCTTTTTGATCAGGCGTTTCTCCCATTCATCGATCCGCAGCGTGTCCAGCCGGCTGAGCCCCGCGTCGCGCAGGCCCAGGTCATCGGGTTGAATCTCTTCGTCGTCGGCCATCACGACGGCGCTGTCGATCACGTTGCGCAATTGACGCACGTTGCCCGGCCACATGTAGTCCTGCAACCGGTTGCGAGCCGCCGAGGACAGTGTCAGCTGGTTGCGACCGTGCTGTCGGCGAAAGTGATCCAGAAAATGGTCGATCAGCAGGTCCAGGTCGTCACCGCGATCTCGCAGCGGTGGGAGGACCAATTCGAACACACTGAGCCGGTAGAACAAGTCTTCGCGAAAGCGTTTCTCACGCACAAATTCCGCTAGATCGCGGTTGGTTGCGGCGATCACGCGCACGTCGACACTGACTTCACGGCTGCCTCCGACCGGCAAGAACGGGTGGCCTTCCAGAATCCGCAACAACTTCGCCTGGCCTTCCAGCGTCAATTCGCCAATTTCGTCCAGAAACAACGTGCCCGTATGGGCTTGTTGGAACCAGCCTTCGTGATCCGCGTCGGCTCCGGTGAACGAGCCTTTCTTATGCCCGAACAGCTGACTCTCAATCAATTCCGATGGGATTGCCGCACAGTTGACCGTCAACATTGGCCGCATCTTCCGCTTGCTGCTCCGGTGCACCGCGCGGGCCACCAGTTCCTTGCCGCAACCGCTCTCACCGCGGATCAAGACGCTGCCATTGGCGTTGGCGATCCGGGCGATCTTCTCCTTCAAACGCAGCATCACCGGGCTCTCTCCGATCAGCTCTTCCGTGTCGGCATTTCGCGTGGCAAGCTGTTTGGCCTGGACGCGCAACGAGTCATGCTTCATCGCCCGGTCCAGACCGACCGCCAGCAGTTGCGCCGCCGCGACGGCAAACTCAAAGTCGTTTTCGTTGAACGAAGGCTGATTGCGATACAGGTGCAACACGCCCAGGGTGGTTTCGCGTGTATCCAAGGGGACGTAGATGGCGTCGGACCACTTTGAGGCGTCGGGCAGCTTGTCCGAATCGTCTTGCTCCCGCGGACGGGTGTCGTTCACCCAGATCGCTTCGTCGTCGCTCATCACCCGTCGCAACAGCGGACGGCTCAGACGAATCTTTTCGCCCTGCTCTGGCGGGTCGACGCGATGGGGCCGCTGGCGGCCGTCGCCGGGATCAAAGGAAACTCCCACCACGTCGGCGGCCGTGCGCTGTCGCAACAAAGCCAGGACGGTGTCGATGACTTCGTCCGGGTTTTCCAGTCGAAGCAACGACAGGCTGAGCGAATAGAGGTCAAACAGGTAGCCGACCTTGGCGACCCCGTGCACCGAGTCATAGGCCTTGCCGTCGACCCGCATTGCAATGTCCTGGACGATCGTTTGAAACGCGTCGTCCAATTCGATGCTGTCGGCCGAGGCGCTGACGAATCGCAGTTCCGTGGCTCCGACGGTCAGCAAGGCTTGGTCATGAAGCTGAGCCGTGTCAATCTTTTGTCCGTTGACGAGCGTCCCGTTGCGGCTGTCGGTGTCGCGAATCTGCCAGGCGTCTTCGTCGAAAAAAATCACCGCGTGAAACCGGCTGCAAACCGGATCGGAGAGCATGATCTCGCACGTCGAACCACGACCGATGTGCATCGGACGGTCAGGGTCCAGCGGAAAATGACGACCTTTTTCAGGGCCCGATTGGACCGCGAGGTACGCGACCATGATTCGTTCACAGCGTAAGGAATGGAGGCGAATCGGTCTGCAAGATCCGCGAGCGAAGCGACTTTCGAATTCCGTCGTCGAAAGCGTCGGTCGATTTCGTGATCAATCGAAATCGCCGACTCCACGCTCCACGATGCGCCTGAGTTTGGCGAGTGAGTTTGTCGGGGGGAACTTTGGAAAAGCGGGATGCGTCCGCCGGGAGTGCCCCGCCGCGAACTCCAACCATCGCAGACCGATGTTCAAGTCTACGCAGCGTCTCAATTTTAGACTAGGTTCTCTCCGGATGCGTCGGCGACTCCGTTCGGTCGCTCCGGATTTCGGCAGAATTCCGGCGTCGGCCCCGTTTTATCCCAGATTGCCAAAGGGAGAGGGGGTGGGCCGATCGCCCCTGCTCGGTCGGGCCCAGGCTTGCAGTTGGCGAATCAACGTAGCTACCGTCGCCCGACGGTGGCTGGATCCGGGTTCAATCCACGCTCTGGCGAGCGTGGCTACTGCAGCTGGCGCATTGGCGTAGCTACCGTCGCCCGACGGTGGCTGGCTCCGGGTTCGGTCCACGCTCTGGCGAGCGTGGCGACTGCAGCTGGAGGATTGACGTAGCTACCGTCGCCAGACGGTGGCTGGCGACGGTTCAATCCACGCTCTGGCGAACGTGGCTACTGCAGCTAACCCGAATTCATTCCACGCTCTGGCGAACGTGGCGACTGCAAGTCGGCGAATTGACTCTTCTCTCGATCGGGACCGGTCCACGTTAAACGTTGACCGCCGCCTGATCCTGGAAGGTCGGCGGTTGAGCGTCCAATTCCGCCGGCTTTTCCAACACGCCCTGACAGCCCTTCCAAACCAGGATGCCTTCGACCACCATCCAGGCTTGCAAGCCCAGGATGGTCATTCCGAACGCGCTGAGGACCAGGTTGCCGTCCGGGATCCAGTTGTAGATCAGGTCGTACGTGATCGCCCAGGCTGGCATCAACAACATCACAAACATCGGCAACATCACGGCGGCCAACGGTTTACTGCGGCGGGCCAAAAAGACCAACGCCACCATCAACGCCAGTCCGGCCAGCAGTTGATTGGTCGCCCCGAACAGGGGCCAGAGCACCAAGCCGCCCGTTCCGGGACTGTCCCCGGCGAAGATCGCGATGGCCAGCCCCACACCCACGGCGATCGTTGTGGCAACGTACTTGTTGGCCACGGGTTTGGCGTTCATCGACAGCGCCAGCTCGCTGATCACGTAACGCTGCAAACGGGTTGCGGTGTCCAACGTCGTGGCCGCAAAGCAAGCGACCAGCACCGCCATGATTGCGATCGACAGTCGGATGGAAATACCCAAGGTGCTCAGAAAGTTGGCTCCGCCGTCGACGAACGCCCGCAACTTTTTCGCCAGGTTCTGTTTCTTCCAACCGGCGTCGGGCGACCCATCGGCACCGGTCCGATAGTACTGCCGCCACGCGGTGCGGCCCGTTTCCTGGCCGCGCTGGATGTCCACCACACTCGTCGCGGCGGCTCCTTCACCGACACTGACCACGCTGCGATTCAGGGGCCCCATCCCGACTCCGGCCGAACAGGCCAGGATGACCAGCACTGCCAGCATGCCTTCGAGCAACATGCTGCCGTAGCCGACCGCCTGCGCATCGCTGGCTTTTTGCAGTTGTTTGCTGGTCGTTCCGCTACTGACCAGACAATGGAAACCACTGCAGGCGCCACAGGCAATGGTGATGAACAAAAACGGGAACATGCTGGGGGCATCGGCCGGCACTTCGCTGGCAATCGCGGGAGCCGAGTTGCCCAGGTCGGCGCGACCCGACACTGATGCGATTCCCAGTCCGACCACCAGCAGCGCCAGCGCGACAAACAGTTGCAGGCTGTTGATGTAGTCACGCGGTTGAAGCAGCAGCCAGACCGGCAGCACCGACGCCACGAAGGCGTAGATCAACAGGACGATCGTCCAGACCACCGTGGGAGTCCAGAATTCGCTCTCGGCGGGCAACCAGGGCTTCAAATCGACCGGCAAGTAATAAGCGCCCACGTAGACCGCCAAGTACAACGCGGCGAGCCCCAGCATGCTGGGCACCAGGATGCTGCCGCCGCCGTGATACACCCGATAGCCGATCACGACGGCGATCGGCATCGCAATCCAGACGCTGAGCACCGATTCCGGATAGATCGCAAAGATGCTGGCGATGACCAGTCCAAAGACGGCCAACACCACCGACAATGCCAAAAACAAGACCAGCAGAAACAGCAGCTTGGCCCGCGGCGAGATCAAACGCCCGGCCGCCTGCCCCACCGTCTGGCCCTTGTTGCGGATCGAAATCACCAGGGCGGACAGGTCGTGCACCCCGCCGATCAAGATCGAACCGAAGACCACCCACAGCAGCGCCGGAAGCCAACCCCAAAAGACGGCCAGAGCCGGCCCGACAATGGGACCGGTCCCGGCAATGCTGGTGAAATGATGCCCAAAGACGATTGATTTTCGCGTGGGGACGAAATCGACGCCGTCGTGGCATTCCTCGCTTGGCATCAGGTAATCGTCCGTCAAGCCGAACAGTTTCTTTGCCAGCCAACGACCGTAGGTGTGATAGGCAACAAGGAATCCGACCATGGACAGGACGGCGACAGCCAGAGTGCTCATGTGCGATGTGGGGCGATGGAGAGGGGCGTCGGATTTGACGCGACGGGAAGCGCGGGGTGAATCCGAATCTTACTCCATCCCTGGGGCCTTTGGACATCTCCGTCAAACGGGCGGTCCGGCGGATCGGGGGTGCCGTCGGCTCGACCGCTTGGAACACCCGCTGTCCGGCTCCTATAATCCCGCCGTTCTAATCCAATTTATCCGAGATTTTGCAGTCTTCCTGAGGATCTGCGACCAGCAAGGAGTCCTGGCACCGTGAGCAACGAGATCGAAAAGACCGTCATCATTGGCAGTGGTCCGGCCGGCTGGTCAGCCGCCATCTACGCGGCACGCGCCAACCTGAATCCGGTCGTCTACGAGGGAACGGTCAAACCGGAGATGATTCCGCTGGGCCAATTGGCGTTCACCACCGAAGTCGAAAACTACGCCGGTTTTCCGGCGGGGAACGTTCGCGCCTTTGTCGAATCGGCGGTCGACAAGGACCGTCATTGGAACCTCCCCCCGGCGCCCCAGGGCCACGAAAAGGACGGCCAACCGCATTACGCCGTCCAGGGGGTGGAGCTGATGGAACTGATGAAGCAGCAGGCGATCAACTTTGGAACCCGCGTGATCGGCCAGGACATCGTCAGCGTCGACTTCAGTAACCGCCCGTACGAGTTGACCACCAGCGAAGGCGACGTCGCGCGGGCGAAAACGGTCATCGTCGCCACGGGGGCGCGTGCGAACTACCTGGGATTGCCCAGCGAAGAGGAGTACAAGAACAAGGGCGTCAGCGCCTGTGCCGTCTGTGACGGAGCCTTGCCGCTGTACCGCGGCAAGCCGCTGGCAGTCGTCGGCGGTGGGGATTCGGCCGTCGAGGAAGCCGTTTACCTGGCCAACTTGAAGGGCGCCGCGACGATCCACATGTTGATCCGACGCGACGAAATGCGGGCTTCCAAAGTCATGCAGCAACGTGCCTTGAACCACCCCAACATCGAAGTGCTTTGGAACACCGTTGTTGATGAAGTGCTGGGTGACGGCAACGTCGTGACGGGGCTGAAAACCAAGAGCACGGTCGACGACACGGAAAAGGAGTTGCAGGTCGGCGGAATGTTTGTGGCGATCGGCCACACACCCAACACGGCTTTCCTGCAAGGAGCGTTGGAGATGAATGACTCGGGTTACATTCGCTGGAAGAAAGCCTTCCGCACGATCACGTCGGTCCCCGGCGTGTTCGCCGCCGGAGACGTGGCCGACGATTATTACCGCCAGGCGATCACCTCGGCGGGAACCGGTTGCATGGCAGCCCTCGACGCCGAACGCTACCTGGCCGAACTGGAAGGCTGACCGCATCGACGCGACGGTGGGAACAGGGGCGATCACCCATTCCCGAAGTGACGACCGCCTCCTGCCGACGGCGTGGCCGACGAAAACGGCGCTGCCGCCCCCGGTGGAGGGTCCACCTGCTGCCGGGGGTCGTCTCCGACACGACCGCCACGACTTGCCCGGCCGGAAGAATTGGCTCGACCCCGAGAGGATTTTTGGCCGGGGAAGCAGGCAGGAACGCCACCGGAGGTAACATCCTCGGGGGACGATCGACTATATTCCGCCCCTAAGATTCTGCCCCTCCTTCCACCTCTCTTCCCCGCCACCCTTTCGATGTCTGATCACCCTGAGTCGACCCTCGAGAATGATTCGTCGCCGGTTCCCGCCTCCATGGGGAACGAGAAAGTTCAGGCGGATCGGGAGTTGCTTCGCGAGGCGCAGGCCAGCGGAAAAACACTCGGTGCCTACGTTCGGCTATCCGGCCCCGGTTGGTTGCAATCGGCGATCACACTCGGTGGCGGGTCACTCGCCGGGTCTCTGTTTTTAGGCGTGCTGGGCGGCACCAGCCTGCTGTGGTTGCAACTGATGGCGATCACGATGGGAGTCATCATGCTGTCGGCGATCAGCTACGTCACGCTGTCGACCGGACGCCGACCGTTTGAAGCGATCAACCGCGAGATCAATCCCGCGCTTGGCTGGGGTTGGATCATTGCGACGGCCATGGCCAACATCATCTGGTGCATGCCCCAATTCAGTCTGTGTTACGACGCGTTGGACAAGAACCTTGCGGACCTGTCCGGAACCGGCGGCGGTTTGGGCGACGGTTTGGGTCCTAAGATCGCCGTGACGGTGGTTCTCTTTTTGGCGGCCGGTTTCGTCGTCTTGCTGAACACGCGCCAGGGGCGCGCGGCGAAGCTGTTCGACGTTGTGCTCAAGTCGCTTGTCGGAATGGTGGTGATCTGTTTCTTTGGCGTGGTCATCCTGTTGGCTGCCAAGGGGCAACTTGATTTTGCCGCCATCCTGGCCGGGTTCATCCCCGACTTTTCGCAATGGAATCAGCCGGCCGGGGACATGGCCGCGGCGGTGGCTGGGATGAGCGAGCCGCGTCAGGCGTTTTGGACCGATCAATTGGTCAGCACGCAACGCTCTGTCATGATCGCCGCGGCCGCCACCGCCGTCGGGATCAACATGACGTTCCTGCTGCCGTACTCGATGCTGGCACGCGGTTGGGACAAGCCGTTCCGCGGGCTGGCAAGGTTCGACTTGTCCACCGGGATGGCAATTCCCTACGTGTTGGTCACCAGCTGCGTGGTGATCGCAGCGGCCGCATCGATGCACAACAAGATCGACGCCTCACTTGCGAGCGACGATTTGGCGACCATGCAGAAAAGTCCCTACTACGCCAGTGTGGAGCCGATTCTGTTGTCGCGTATTGACAGCGAGCTGACCGAATCGGAAGCAGAGTCGATGCCCGTCGATGAGAAACTGCAGCTGGCGGCGGAATTGGACGAGAACGAAAAACGAGTGGCCCTGTCATTGGTCAAACGTGATGCGTTTCAACTTTCGACCACGTTGCAACCGTTGCTCGGTGCAAAGCTGGCCAACCTGGTCTTCGGCTTGGGCGTGTTCGGAATGGGGTTCTCCACGATCGTGATCCTGATGTTGATCAACGGGTACGCGTTCCGAGAAATGGCCGGGCAGCCTGACGGGACCACGCCGTTCGTGATTGGCTGTCTGGTGGCGGGACTCAGTGGGGCCAGCTGGTTCTACGTCTGGGACAGCGAAGCCAAATTCTGGCTGGCCATCTTTGCCAGCAGCTTTGGTGCGATGTTGCTGCCGATCGCTTACGTGACGTTCTTCCTGATGATGAACAGCAAGCGGATCTTGGGCGACGAGAAGCCGACCGGGGGCAGGATGATCGTCTGGAACGTGCTGATGCTGTTCGCCGTGATTGGCGCGATCGCGGCAGCCGTTTCCGCCATTCATGGAAAGGCCAACGACCCCAAGGCGTTCCCCGTGATCATGGGATTGTTGGTCGTTTACGGGATTGCCATCGTGGTCGGGTTCACCGCCAAACGTGGCCAGACCGCGTGAGCAGACTTTAGCGCCGCGGCGTGACCGATGGCTTCATGACGACGACTGGGCCAGCGCCAAAAGTTGGTCACGCTTCTGCAGGCGTTGGCGTTTCGCCGCGTCGGCCGCTTGATCGACGGGCGGTTGGATCTTGCCCAGCGTCAGGATCGCCTGGTCGGGCCGCCGAAGCACGCGAAGTTGGATTTGGGCCAGACGCAGACAGGCATCGTCGCTGGCGGGGCCTTGCTGGTCGATGACCACGGCCAGCGGACGGATCGCGTTGACCCATTGCTTCGCCGCACCCAGCGATTGGGAGTAGTGCAGCAGTGTCTTCTCGGACAGTCCCGCGGCAATTTTCAGTTCGTCGATTTTCAGGAACGCTTGCTGGGCCGCCGGCAAGTTCCGTGTCTGCAGGCTGTTTCGAAGGATGTAGGCCAACCGATTGAACTCCGGGTGCGCCTGGCAGCGGGCCGAGATCTCCTCGGGCGTTGTTTGCTGCGATTTCTTCTTGTGACGCAAGCCGCGTTTCAATCGGCCGGGCTTTACCGTGGGGGAGGATTTGCGCGCCGGCGGGGGCGCGGGGGCGGCCGCAGGGACGGGCATCGCCACTCCCAAGCGACGCGTTGCCGACGCGTCACCACCGCCCAAGGCGAGTGCCGTGCCCACGGGGTCATGGATCTCTTCGTGCTGCTCGGAATCCCGCTGGCGTTGCTTTGCGCCGTAGAAAAACGGGTACGCCTTCATCCAGTCGTTGCGTGACACCACATCCCAGCCTTCACAATCGACGGTGTCGGCGCGCAGCATGTGAAATGCGATCGGAGCACCGACCAGGGCGCCGATCATGTGTCCCATCGCGCCGGACATGCTGAATCCACCCAGGATCAGATCGACAAGTTGCAAGAAGATGAAAAAAGCACCGAAGGAGATGATCCTCGCCTCGAACGTTCCAAACGCGACGAAGAATAAATAGAAACATTCCAATTCGTTCTCCGGCGCCCAGATGATGGCGATCGCCATCAGTCCAAACACCACACCCGATGCCCCCAGCACGCTGCCTTCACCGGCCAGGAAAAACATCGGGATCTGCGCGATCGCCCCGATCGCCATGCAAATGGCAAAGTAGACGGCAGTGAATCTGGCCGTTCCGATCTTGCCCTCGACGATCAATCCGAAGGCGAACAGAAAGAACATGTTTCCCAACAGGTGAAAAATGTCGGCATGCATGAAGGCGCAGGTCAACCATTGCAGCGGGTTGATCTGGTTGAACTGCAGAAACAGCCATTCGATGCTTTCGACTTCGACATTTCCCAGCATCAGCTGCACGGTCGTGGCACAAAAGATTGCGATGTTTGCCACGATGATGCTGGCCGTCGCGATCGGCCAGTGGTACAGCGGCGCGTCGGTGCTGTAGGGGATGATCATGGAGATCCGGTGCCGGTGGATGCCACGAGGGAGAAGGGAGGTTCGTGAGACAAGCTGCCCGCTTTGAACCGCGGAAAGGTCACATCGGCGGGCGCGGGCGGGGACGGTGCGGCCGTCTACTGTACACCGATTTGCCGGCTGTTTGGGGAACCCCGGGCGCTGGCGAGCGTTTTTGTGGTGCGGATCAGCCTGAAAGAGCTGGCGGAGCGGGGTAGCGGCGTTGCGAATCGTCCACGCTCTGGCGAGCGTGGTTACGACGCGTGTTCGAGCCAGGTAGCTACCGTCGCCCGACGGTGGCTGTCGCGTGTTTCTCACGCTTTGGTTGCGAACCACGCTCTGGCGAGCGTGACTACGGCGTGTGATCTAGCCGGTCTCGCCCGGTAGCTACCGTCGCCAGACGGTGGCTGTGAATGAAATCCTCATCGTTTCTCACCTGCCGTCGTGGGGTCGTCACAGTTCGGCGGCCAACTGTTCGCGAAAGATCTTGCTGTTGTGCCGGATGTCGACCGGCAACGGCGTGTCGCGGATGATGATGTCTTCGATCGTCCGCGTCAGCGGATTACGAGATGCCAATTCCAGGAGTTCTGCAGCTAGTTGATCGGACTGGGCCTTGTTCTGCGGGCGATGTTCCTTGACGGGCTCGATCAGAATCACCGGCGTTTGGTCACCGGGGATGCCGCGGCCGACCAGGGCGGATCGGTAAACGCGAGGATGCGCATTAAAGATCGCTTCGCAGGGAACGGTGTACCAGCTCCGTTTACCGCGCGTGACGCGATGTGCCTTGCGCCCGCAGAACCAGAAACGGTCCTCCGCATCCAGGTATCCGACGTCACCCATACGATGCCACACGATGTCTCCGTCGGAGACCTTGTGCATCGGGTTTTGATCTGTCCGGACGACGTACCGTCGCGTGACCATGGGGCCGGTCACGATCAGCTCGCCGATTTTTCCCCGTGGCATCTCCTGGATCCGATCGATCGATTCGATTGGACCGTCATCAATTTGGATCACTTTCCACTGGACGCCGTCGAATCGCGTTCCCACGCACACGCCCTTGCCCTTGGCCGCGGCCGGTCCGGTTTGCGAGATCACTTCGCGGGATTCGATCGATGCGATCGGGAGCGCTTCGGTGGCACCGTACGGAGTAAAAATCTCCGCATCCTCCGCGACCAATTGGCGAAGCTTCGCCAGAGTCGCCGCGGGAACCGGCGCCCCGGCCGAAAGGACCCGACGCAGTGTCGGGAAAGGACGGTCGATGTTTTGGGCTTCGCACCAGCGGACGACGGTGTTCCAGAGCGCCGGCGAACCGAACGCCTGATCGATCTCCCACTGACGCGCCGCTTCGATCAACCGTTCCGGGTGCACATCGGCCGGCCGCGTCGGATCCATGTCGGGGATGATGGTGGTCACGCCCATCACGGCATCAAACAATCCGAACAGCGGAAAGCAGGCCAGGTCGCGAGAACCACGGTGGATGTCGTAGCGTTCGCGGATGCGATCAATTTGCGCGTGGAAGGTTGCGTGGGTGTACAGCACGCCTTTGGGTGGACCGGTGCTGCCGGTGGTGAAGATCACCGCGGCCGGGTCGGGGCGGTTGATCTGCGGAAGCAACGCTTCGCGCTTGGCTTGCGGAACGTCTTCGCCGATTTGCAGGATCTGGTCCAGCGTCTTGCCGCCCCAGAAGTACCGCCGTCCCACCGTCACGTTCCAGCGGGCGTCGGGAAACCGGTTCCGCAGCAGCGAACGCACCGCCTGGGCTTTGGGGATGCCGACGAAACCGTCCGGTTTGGCTTCGGCCAGGCACCGCAACAAATGTTTTCGTCCCATTCCGGGATCGATCAGGACGACCACCACGCCGGCCTTCAACAGGGCGAACACCAGTTCAATGAACGGGGCGCCAAACGGAACCAGCATCGCGATCCGCATTCCGGGCTGGATGCCCCAACGCACCAGCCCGCAAGCAATGGCTTCGCTGCGGTCGTCCAGGCTTTGAAAGGTCGTCAGCGCGTAACTTCGATTGCCGTCAGCGGTCGGCGGCCCGCTCGGTTGCGCGATCGCGATCGCTCCGGGCGCAAGCGAGCTGACGACGCGTAGCCGTGAGGCGACGTTTCCGTCTCGGACGTGGCTGGTCATGGGCGGGGCGCTTCAAGCCTGGATGAGGGAGGTTTGTCGTTGCAGCGTTTCGACGATGCATTCGGCCAACGACGGCTCGATGACACTCTGGGCGCCTTTCCAGCCTGGGATCGCGTTGACCTCCAGAAAAAGGGGAGGCCCATTGTCGTTGTCGATCAGATCGACCGATGCATAGACCAGCCCCAGCATGGCGGCAATTCGACGTCCGGATTCGGCCATTGTCTCGGAAACCGAAGCCGCGCGGCAGACCGCTCCGGCCGACACGTTGCTGCGAAATCCTTCGTCGTTTTCGCGCCGGACCGCGAACACCCGGTGGCCGATGACCAGCAATCGCGTGTCACGTCCGCCTGGCGGGATGAAACGCTGCACCTGCAAAACCGATTCCAGTTTGTCCAGGGTCGAGAAACACGTCCAGGCAAGCTGTGGGTCGCGGATCCGCATCACGCCCCGCCCTTCACCGCCAAGTACCGGTTTGACGACGCAGTCCCCGCCCAAGTCGTCGAATGCGGCCATCGCCGCGGAACGTGATTGCACAAACCGCGTTTCGGGGATCGGGTAGCCTGCCGCCGCCAGTCGCGCCAGCGTGGCAAACTTGTCGATCGCCAGTTCCAACGCTCGCGGCGGATTGACGACCGGGATCGGTTGGTCCCCGATCCGATCCGAAAGCGCGTGAAGAATCGCCAGGCGAAACGTCAGACGGTCCAGCGACGCCATCGGCATGGTTCGTGTCAGGATCGCGTCGTGGTCCTGCAACCGGATGCCATCTTCACATCCAGGAAGCCCGGATCCGGACGCATTCAGGCGCAGCTTGCCGGTCGCGACGCTGGCGGCCAGAGCTTCGTAGGGCACGATCTGAAGCCGGCAATTCATGCGTCGCGCCGCGGCGCGAAGCTCTTCGGCGTGCCATCCTGCGGACGGACCGATCATCAGAAACCGGTGTCGATTCAAGCCGGCTCCGTTCATACACCGAAGGACTCACGCAACACGTCGGTCATCACCTGGCCCGCTGAAAACGTCTTTCCGGATCGCAGGTTGTGCATCGTGACCACCGCCGGACTGAACAACGCGGGATCGACCGCGTAAAAGTCGTGGTCGTAGTCCGCAAAAATCTGGGCGAACGGTCGTCCGTGGTCCCGCGATTGGCTGCTGGGAACACGATCGTAAACCGATTCCACGTCCTGGTCCTCGCAATCGACCCACAACGTCACCGTGGCACCGTACAGCATCGCGTCGTTGGTGCGTCCGATCCCGCCAACGGTGTCCGCTTTCTTTGCCGGCGGCGGCAAGGGAGCGCAACCGGTTGCCGAAACCACGCGACCAACGTCGAAGTGAAGCGAATGCAACTTGTGCATCGCGGTTTCCACGCTTCGCGAAACGACCTGTACGGATCCCGCGATCGAACTGCTGGGGGCAACGGCCAAGCGGATCGACTCTGGCGGAAGGCCACATTCTTCGGCCATCACCGCGATTGCCGAGGGCGTCGGCAGCTGGTCCGATTCCAGGACGCCACAGGCGAGGCGGGCGTCTGCGTCCGCGAGCGCATACTCTCGCAGCACGTCTTCGCGTCCGCGGAGCAATCGCATCGGACCGCTCCCCATCGCAAAGAAATCATCGCTTTTGACGGGCCATCCGGCGTACTGGCATCCCAAACAACCCAGCAACGGCGCGTCGGTGCGGACGTACACGGCGTTGTTGGAAACCAACCGGTCGGGATCACACGGTACCAGCACGACGTCGGCCAGATCGGCCAAACAAAGCCGCGCCAATTCCAGTCCGCCGGCGAGTGTTCCGGTGGTGTCGACGCCAAAATCCCAAACCTCCGCTCCCGCCACGTGAGCGACCTTTCCGCCGCGGGGATCGCGATCGGCCAGTTCCGTCAAACGCCGTCCCGCAGCTGCGTTTGGCCCCGGCGATGCGTCCGCTGCGGGGGGAGTCTTCGGGGAGGAGTTCGACCGTGATTCGGAGCGTGCATTCATGCGTCCGATCGTGCCGCAAGCGGGTCCGCCTGTCGAGAGGGGGCGGACGACCCTGGTTGCCCCCGCGTCGCCGACCGGGCGTCCGTTGACCGGTCTGCCAGGTTCGCCGCGGGGCATCAAAACGCCAGAATTCGTGCTACCCCGAATGACAGGATCGTCGCAATCGGTCATCCTATTCGGTTGGTCCGAGTTACTTCCGTTTTGCATTCCGCCATGCCGCTTGAAGTCATTTATTACCCGCATCCGACGCTTCGTTTCGTCAGCAAGCCGGTGCGTCGCGTGGACGCCGATTTGCGCCGCATCGCCGACGAGATGCTGGACTTGATGTACGAATCCAAGGGCGTCGGTTTGGCGGCCAACCAGGTGGATCTGCCGATCCGGATGTTCGTCGTCAATCCGACCGGCGAAAAAGGCAGTGGCGAAGAATTCGTCATCATCAATCCCGAAATCCAACGCCCCAAAGGCAGCGAGACTGCCGAGGAGGGGTGTCTGAGCTTGCCGGGGCTGCAGGGAGACGTGATCCGTCCGAAATCGGTCCGCGTCAGTGCCTTTGACATTCAGGGCAACCCATTTGAAGCCACGTTGGAAGGGTTTCTCGCCCGGATCTTCATGCACGAGAACGACCACCTGGATGGGACGCTGTTCTTCGATCGGATGAGCAAGGAAGCTGCGTCAGAGCTGCAACCGGGGCTGGAAGAGTTGGAGATCGATTTCCGCTCCCGTCAGAAGACCGGTTCGGTGCCGTCGGATGAAGAATTGATTCGGCGGCTTTCGGATTGGACCGA
Source organism: Roseiconus nitratireducens (assembly GCF_008629675.1). Classification (GTDB taxonomy): domain Bacteria; phylum Planctomycetota; class Planctomycetia; order Pirellulales; family Pirellulaceae; genus Stieleria; species Stieleria nitratireducens. The sequence goes on from NZ_VWOX01000016.1 coordinate 17,942, forward strand.
CCGCTACTGTTGACGCGACGCAGCGGGATCCGCGTATCCCAACGTCTCCTTCACCGTCCAGGAAGAATATTTTGCGAGTCATCTTGATGGGAACCGGCCCGTTCGCGGTGCCGACCTTCGATGCCATTTGTTCCGCCGGGCACGAAGTCGCCCTGGTCGTCACCAAACCCGAACCTCCGGTCAAGAGCCGCAAGGGGCCGCCCCCGGCGCCGGTCCGTCAGTGGGCGGTCGGCCGCGAGTTGCCCGTCTTTGATCCGGAAAACGTCAATGATGTCGACGCCGTCGAGACATTGAATCGGCAAGCCGCCGACTTGCTGGTGGTGTGTGACTATGGACGCATCTTGAAACCGGAGGTGTTGGAGAGCTCAACGCTTGGCGGCATCAATTTGCACGGCTCGCTGCTGCCTGCCTACCGCGGCGCCGCGCCGGTGCAGCGGGCATTGCTCAGCGGAGATCGTGAAACGGGCGTGAGCGTGATTCACATCACGCCGCGGCTGGACGCGGGCCCGGTGCTGGGTCAGCAGGTGACCGAGATTCGGTCGGACGAGACGGCGGGCGAGTTGGAGGAGCGGCTGGCGGATTTGGGGGTCGCATTGACGCTCGAGTGCATCGACCAGCTGAGCCAATGGGATGGGCAAACCGCCATCGGCACGGCGCAGGAGGCGGCAAAGGTCAGCAAGGCACCTCGGTTGAGTAAGTCGGAGGCCGCGATCGATTGGAATCGCACTTCGCGAGAGATCGATTGCCACGTCCGTGGGATGCAGCCCTGGCCGGTCGCCTTCGCGCAGTTGGCCGTGCGTCCGGACAAACCGCCGTTGCGGCTTGCGATCTTGCAAGTTTCACCGGCCGACTGCGAACCGACCGACCTGTCGCCGGGCCAAATCGTCGACCCCCAGGAATTCACCGTGGCGACGCAAGACGGTTCGCTGCGGATCGATCGTCTGCGGCCCGCGGGGAAACGGGAAATGACGGGCCAGGAATTCGTTCGTGGACACCAGTTGAGCCGTGGAACGTCGTTGTCGTGAAACAGTGAGGTGCATTCAGAAGATGAGGTCGTGTCGCTGTACTTCACCCTCCCTCCGGGAGGGTCGCGGAGGAGCTTGCGACGACGCGGGGAGGGCACGTCGGGCGGTATTGATTTCAGCTGGTTGTCTAAGCCACCCTCCCCAAAGGCTCGAGCCTCGCCTTTGACCCTCCCGGAGGGAGGGTGAACTTTGGAATCACGTCTTTTCCAGGCTCGGAACGGAACGGTTTGACGCGTGCCAAGTCAGCCCGCGGGAAGTCGCGGAACGTTCCCTGCGACGGTGTCCCGAAGGGCGGATTTCGATTTTTCGGACGGTGCAGTTAATCTTTGCCGGTTATCTGTCCGATACCGGTTGTGACGGGCCCTTGTTTCCTCGATGGTCCCGATACGTGAAGATCCACCAAAGGCATGAAGCCATGAGCCGCAAATCGACTTCTGGACGCATCACACGAGCTACCGCACTTGCCCTTCTGACTGGCACCTGCCTTGTTGGCGCGACCGGTTGCCAGGTCACGATGAACGGCCAGACGCTGCCCAGTCCGTATTACCTGCAGGATGACGTGCAGTACTTCCCCAGCGGTCCCGAGTTCAAACTGTCGCGTGAAGCCGCGGCGTTGAAAGCGGCCCGGGCCCAAGAGAAGCTGGATCGTCGGTAGCCCGCGGCCGGATGCGCCGATAGCTCGGAAAACGGACCGATCGGGAACCTGACCGATCAGGAAAGCTTTCCGATCGCTTCGGCGACCAGTGCCGGGTCGTCACTCTGACGCAGGTGCTGGATCTGTTCCGGGGACATCCCGGCCTTCTCCAGATGGCTGCACAGCCGTTTCCAGACCGTCTCGCGTTTCTTGCCTTCGCTGAGATACAACTCGGTCACCGCCTCCTGGGCCTTTTGCAGCCCGATGGCGTCACGGTTCTGGTAGTAATTCTTGATGATCCGTTCTTGGTATCGCGATCGATTAGCGCTCATTCAGCTGATTTCCCGGCGTCGGTGAGTGAAGGATTGCGTGGGCCCAGGGGCGACTTTCGACGCCCGGCTTGGAATTGGACCGTCGATTCGTGGGCGAAATCGCTGCCGGCTGTTCACCGTGCAGGCAATCGGCGGAGAAAACGGTGCAGACAAAATCGGCAGGCCTCCACGGTTATCGGATTGGCCGCCGACCGCCTATAGTAGGCATTTGAAAGGGCGGAAGACCAAGCGGGTCCAGGGACCGGTTGTTCGGGCAGTCGTCGGAAACCCGACGCGCGGCCATTTGGGGAGCGATCCGGCCGGCCGCCAACGGAATGCGACACGGGCTGCACGGAGCAGTCGGGCGAAACCGGACCTGGCGGAAGACCCGATCCCGAAACGGCCGGGCACACGGCCGGCCCGTTGAATCCGGGCCGAAACGGCAGCCAGCGAAGCAACAATGCCGCCAGCGCAGCAAAAATGCCACCAGCAAAGCAACAAGATTGTACCGATTGATGAGGGTTCAGCGCGAATGATGGTTTGCCGAGGAGTCCGCGGTGCGACGACGGTTCCGGTCGATGATCGCGACGAAATATTGCTGGCAACACGCCAGTTGCTGGCATTGATGATTCGGCGAAACGAGATCGACACGGCCGATCTGGCCAGCGCCTTGTTCACGGTCACCAGCGATCTTTCGGCAGAATTTCCCGCTCTGGCGGCGCGACAGTTGGGATGGCTGGAAGTGCCGCTGATGTGCGGTTACGAGATCACCGTCGAAAGGTCGCTGCCGCGCTGCATCCGCGTGCTGCTGCACTGGAACACGACCAAAGCCCAATCGGAAATCCAACACATCTACCTTCACGATGCGGTGAAGTTGCGCCCCGATCTCTCCGAACTGCCGGCGGTGGATTTCGAGGAGTTGGAGGAGTGGATTCAGACCCAGGTGAGTCCCAAGAACTGAGCAATGGCACGTCGAAAAACCGAGGTCCGATTTCACGCGGCGGTGGACTTGAGCGTCATCCATGCTGCTTTTGTCGTCGCGACGGGGGGACCGTGTGGGGATGCCAAAACGGAAGCGGCGCTGGTCGGGCCGACTACCGAGATCAACACCCGCTTGATTTCCGCCTCGGTCGATGTGCGGGGATTCTGGTCGGCACTGTTCGCCGCGGTGGCGGCCAAGCAGGCAGCCCGCGACGCCTGTGAACCGGCCTTGTTGGCTGCCGGGTGCAGTGAACTTCAGGTGGACCAGACCGCGCCGGCGATCGCCAGCCGACTGGATGAATGTCGTATCGCGTTTGCCAAACGGTTCCCGAAACTGCGCGAACAATTGCAACTGCGTTCGGGGCCGTTGAAGGATCGTTGGCAGACCTATGGCCCGGGCTTGTTGATTCAGACGGCCGGTCAAATCTGGGCGGCCGCGCCGCCGGATGACTGGTGGCCGCCGCGGATCGATGTGTTGTTGGTGCAACCGATGCGGGGTGGCGACGGCGGATTCGATTCCAGCGAAGGCCGGGTTTGGATGGAGGCGATGTTGACCGATGCCGATCCGCAGGTGAGCGAATTGTTTCGGTTGGCCTATTGGATCACGCGGGTGGCCGTCGGGCGGCATTTGAGTGCCACGCTGGGCGTTCCGAGCGAACCGTCGGCGCCGGAGGACTTTGGGTCGGGCACCCATCGCGTCTCGTCACTTCCCTGGGACCTGGGGTGTGTCCCGGTTGTGCTGGCTGCCGGACACGAGTTGGAAATTCTGCGGACCGACAAGCTGCCGATCGCCGACGCAATTCGGCTGTGGCGCTTGGGCGACCCCGCCGTCGGCCAGGTCGTCGATCAGTGGTGGCAACAGTGGGGCGATTCCAAGGCGCCGACACCGGTGGCACTCAAAGCACTGGACCGGATGTTGGAACCGCTGCGTCGGGCCGGCGAGGCCGCGGGCGGCGCCGCGCGGCGCGGATCGGCCAACACCACTGAGCATCCTCGACGCTGAAGACTCTCGACGCCGATCATCGTTCGCCGCTGTCGTCACCGATCTTGACCTTGATCGACCCCAGCATCTTGGTCATGTCGGCTTCCTTGCGACCGACGAACAGGATGTTGTCCAGGACGATCGATCGTTTCTCGGTGCTGGGGTGCAGGATCAAACGTCCGGCTCCCAGCAGCAGGTACTCAAACACGTCATTGATCTCTTTATCCACACGCAGGTTGGGTGCCGGGTAGCGTTTCAGGTCACTGAGCAATCCGTGGTGGTGCAGCAATTCGTTGTTGGACAGTTCCCAGTAGTTGAATCGTGCGCTGATGAACATGGCGATGTACATCAGAGTCATCGCGACACTCATGCACAAGAAGAACATCGTGTTCGCGACCGGTCGGATGCGAACGGCATAGTCTCCCAAGGTCGGCAACCAGTCGGGATAGACTAGAAACAGCATCCAGGCGCCGAGGGCGAAGGTGGTGATGACGAATACCAACGTCAGGGAGGTGGCCCTGGGAAAGTCGAACACGATCACAAACAGGTTGGCCATCATGACGCCCAGGAACAAACCGGTCACCACGACCGGCGTCGTTTGCTCCGGGGAAACGCTGCTGTATTCGCCGGCCCACAGGACCACCGTCGCGATCAACGACATGATCAACGTGGGATACATGAAGATGAACTTCGGATACGGGATCAGGTAAATCCGTTTGCGTTTCTTGTGCGTCGACGCAGCTTCGGAACGACTTGCCGTCGCGCTGGATTCAGATTCGGTTGTGCTCATTCATTTCGCCTTGTGGGAATGATCCGTCGCGGACTGGTGCTGCTTGTCGGACGGGGCTTTTTGGTTGGGCCCCGAAAGGGCTGCTTTGGGGCGCGCCGCATCGCCGCTTTGACACCTCGTCAAACGCTTGACTCTAGCACGTCCGATGGTCCCGCTTAATCCCCGACACGCCCGCTTCGCGCCGTCAGGGGCGGAGTCGATAATCCGGCGCTGATCCCGATTTCCGCGGCCTGATGTGCTTTCTCGCAGGTCGCCGGGTCCCTTCCCAGATGAAACTTGCCGGAGCTTGTTTGATGAGCGATTCGATGCAGCGCACCCTTGTCTTGCTGAAACCCGATGCGGTCGAACGCCGCCTGATCGGACAATTGATCTCGCGTTTCGAAGCCAAAGGGCTGAGCATCGTGGCCATGAAGATGTTGCGTGTGACGCCCGATCTGGCAAAGCAACACTATGCTGAGCACGTCGAAAAGCCCTTCTATCCCAGCTTGGAGTCCTTCATCACCTCCGCGCCGATCGTCGCGATGGCGATCGACGGGCTGGAAGCCATTTCGGTCGTCCGTGAGATGCTGGGAGCGACCAGTGGTCTGAAAGCCGCCGCCGGCACCATCCGTGGCGATTTCAGCAGCAGCCGACAGATGAACCTGGTTCACGCCAGCGATGGTCCCGAAGCGGCGAAGCGCGAGCTGGACTTGTACTTCACGGCCGACGAGTTCTGCGATCACACGTCGGTTTTGACGCCGTTTCTGCGGGCGGACGACGAGTAGAGATTGCCCTGGGACCGGCCGCGAAGAAACGGTCGGTCACGAAGATCGCCAGGCGGAGCCTGCGTTTCAGCGGGTTCCAAGGCGGGAGCCTTGGAACCAGTGAATAAGAGACACACAGGCCGCTGGCCTCGTTTGGCTGGCCGCGATGTCTTGGCGATCGGCAGGCGGAGCCTGCGTTGCAGTGGGTTCCAAGGCGGGAGCCTTGGAACCAGGGAATCAGTGACACACGGTTCGCTGGCCTCGTTTGGCTGACCGCGATGTCTTGGCGATCGGCAGGCGAGCCTGCGTTGCAGTGGGTTCCAAGGCGGGAACGCCTTGGAACCAGGCATGGGGTGAGGGTTTTACAGCCCGTTGCGGACGACCCCGACAGCAACGCCAATGATCTTAGCTTCATCGACAAAGATCGGCGACATCTCTGAATTGGCCGGTTGCAAGCGGATCCGATTGTCTTCGGGCTCGGGAAACCAGAATTTCAGCGTCGAGTCGCCGGAGGGAAGTTCGGCGACGACCATTTGCCCGGGCTCGGCGACGTCCTGCTTTTGGACCACGACGAAATCGCCATCTTGGATGTTGGCGTCGATCATCGAGTCCCCGGAAACCTGCAGGATGAAACGATCGTTCTGGCAAAACATGCCGCTGAAATCGACTTGATCGTTCTTCTCGAATGCCAGGGTGCCTGCGCCGGCGGCTACCTGACCGGCCATCGGCAGGCTGTGGCCGCGGCGATCGATGCTTTCGGTCAGCTCGATCGCTCGCGATTTATTCGGGCTTCGTCGGATCAGCCCTTTGCGTTCCAATGCCCTCAGGTGGCACATCACTCCATTCGGGCTCTTGATACCGAAGGCTTCTCCGATCTCACGGACGGTCGGTCCATAGCCTCGGTTGAGGATCAATTCCCGGATGAGTTCGTACACGCGCCGCTGGCGATCGGTGAGCGGTCTGGTCGACATTCGCTGGCCCTAACAAAGAAGAGAAGAGGTGTCGTCGCAGTGACAACAATCGTAACTTTAGCTCATGGATGCATTTCAGTCCATGAAGCCACCCGTCGGCGTGACGCCGCACCGGATGACATTTGTCCAATGTCACTGAGATAATCGGAAGCCTCGCAAAGTTCCCGACGCAAGCCAATCGGGGAATTCACACGCCGTGCCGAAATGGGCCATTTTTTCCCGTCAGGACGCCGGGAATCGGTTGCGAATCGGGTCCGGTGAAGATTCGGAGTGGATGCTGCAAGCGGTTGCTGTAAAAGGAGTTAAAGCCGAGGGGGTGGGTCGCTTGAGAGAATTCGGGGACGAAATCCGACATTTTTTCCACCTCCCGGAAAACTCGCCGGGGGACACTTCCCCCGGCAGATTGCCCCCGGCTGACAGCCCATCCTGACCGGGATTTATTGCCCGAACCGACACATCGGGAAGCAATCTGATCAAAGGCCGATCAAGATGCTATCAATCGGTTTGACTTGCGTGCTAGCAAACCTAGAATCTCGCCCACTCGATGAACGTCAGATGAAGAACGCGGCAAGGGTCAGTCCCGAGCCTGGCTGTTCAGGAGGCGGATCGAGTTTGAATTGACGAGGGAGGCTGAGATGCCACCCAGCGGAGCTAGGTTGGCTGCTTGTCTTGCCAACGCTTTGGCTGCTTTTCCGAGTCAGTTCGGTTGTCGTCCCCGCCCAATCAGCTCACTCGGTTCACGTGTCTCGAATCGGGTCCGCTTGCATTGGGCGCCCACTCCCCACACCGATCTCGCGAACGTCCATGATGGAGGATTGCGCTCCCGGTATGTCAACAACGCAAGGCTGCAACGATGACAGGGACGTCGTCGATCGATTCAAGGAGGCATTGGAGCAGCGTGTGGGGCCCGAGCGGTTCGACATTTGGTTCGCCAGAATCCGATTCGAATACCGCGACCCTCAGTCCCCCGGCTCTGATCCGCCAGAGCACGCTGCGGTTGCCAACCAAGGTCCCGTTGCCAATCCATGCAGGACCGAAGCATCGGACCCGTCGGATAGCGGAGAACCGGATAGCGGAGAACCGGATAGCGGAAAACCCAGTCGCGGAGAAACGACCCGGGGAAGGGCGCGGGGAAAACTGGCCGCGATTGCGCAGGGTCAGTTCGCGGCCGATCGGCTAAGCAAACATTTTCTGTCGGCCATGCGTGGTGCGGCTGCCACCGTTTTTGGCGGCGATACCGCGGTGGTGATCGAAGTCGACGACACGCCGGCCCAACAGGTTCCGTTGCCGTTTTGTGACGCTCCGACGGAGGGTGCCGGGGGTGCGGATTCCACCGCGGCGCAGTCCACCGATTTGCAGTCCACCGGGGTGCAGCGCGTCGACGGCCCGGCGGTTGTGCCTTCCCGACCGGCTTCCATTTCGCGCCGCGCCACAAAAGGCCACGGTGGATCCGGAGCCAAATCGCTGCGTTCGATTCTGAGCGACGGCACGAATTCTCGGCGGCCGGGAGCACCGCGGCAGGGCACCGGTCGACCTTCGACCGCGGCGGAGCACGCCCGACAGTTATCGTTGCCGGAACTGGAAGCCGGGCTGAGCGCGGCGTCCGCGACGGGCCCCGCTGGCCGTCCGGCACAGTCGGCGCCCCAGGCGACGCAGCCATCTCCGTCGGGCCAACCTTGCAAATCGGGGCACACCTGGGAGAACTTCGTCGCCGGCAGCTGCAACGAATTGGCGCGAACCGCCTGTCAGATGGCAATTCAGAATCCGTCCGTCGCGTCTCCGCTGGTGTTGTGGGGGCCGCCCGGTTGCGGCAAAACACATCTGCTCAGCGCGGTAGCGGGCAAGCTTCGCGGATTGCACCGACTGCGTCGCGTCGTGTTGATGTCGGCCGAGGAGTTTACGAACGATTTCATCAAGGCGTTGAACACGAATTGTTTGCCGGCATTCCGGCTGCGGTTTCGCGATGTCGATGCCTTGCTGATCGATGACATTCAGTTTTTCGTCGATAAGAAGGCAACGATTCGGGAGTTGCACCACACGATCGAATCACTGGCTGAGTTTGGAAAGCCGTTGGTCTTCGCCGGCACCAAGGCGCCCACGGAAATCCAGGGTTTGGGCAGCGAGTTGTCTGGCCGCCTGGCTTCCGGGCTGGTCTGTCAGGTGCAATCGTTGGACGTTGCCACTCGGATGGAACTGTTGCAGCGGTACGCCGACCAGCGGTGTTCTTTTGCGTGGCCGCGTGAGACGCTGAAGGAAATTGCCGAATTGGCCGATGGCGAGGGGCGGGTGCTCAGCGGGATCGTGAATCTGGTCGCGTTGCTCCAGCGGATGCTGGGGGAAATGCCAACGATGCAGCAGATCCGACAACACGGCAGCCACCTGCTGCGTTCCTCGGGCGTCCCGATCACGTTGTCGGCGATCGAGCGGGCGGTCGAAAAGGTATTCGAATTGGACTCCAAGTCGTTGCAGTCCAAATCGCAGACCAAGGCGATCACCGAGCCGCGGATGTTGGCAATGTTTCTGTCGCGCGAGATGACCAGCAGCGCATTTTCGGAAATCGGCGGTCACTTTGGGGGACGCAGCCACAGTACGGCAATCCTGGCGACCCAGCGGGTGCGGCAATGGATCGACGGCGGTAAAGCCATCGGCCGCGGGCGGGCGGCCCTGTCGACCGACGAGGCCATCCGACGGATCGAATCCATGCTGAAAACCGGCTAAACGGCGTCGACGTTGCAACAGCCACGGTCTCCTAGGACGTCGTGCCGCTTTTCGGGCCAGCAGATGACGCGTTTTCTGAAATTCACCCTCCCTCCGGGAGGGTCAAAGGCGAGGCACGAGACTTTGGGGAGGGTGCCTTAATGAACCAGCTGAAATCAGTTGCGACGGACGGGCCCTCCCCGCGTCGTCGCAAGCTCCTCCGCGACCCTCCCGGAGGGAGGGTGAAGCAATGCTGCACAACCTGCTAGCGGAAGGGTGAAGGTTGTTTTTGAGTGTTTGCACTGCTGTCGATACCGATGCACGGCTAAATACCGATGCACGGCGTGCCGGATGGAAATGACTTTCCATCAGCGTTTTACAGGTCGTCTCCGGTTGGAGTCTAATACGATTCGGGCCGTCGTCTATTTACCGCCACCGTCATCTGATTCTTTCGCCATCCAAGGACCGGAACTTTGATCGCCGACGATTTCGACAACTCGCGAAGAAAGAACAAGAAGCGCCCGCAAAGTGCCGCGGAAATACTGCAGCGCCAGCCGCCCTACGATTTGGAAGCGGAGATGGGGGTGTTGGGCAGCGTCCTGCTGTTGCCGGAAGTTTGCGACGACATCGCATCGCTGAAAGCCGAAGACTTTTACGACGATGCCAATCGAATCCTGTACGGTCATTTGCGCGAGATGTACGACAGCGGTGACAAGATCGATGTCACGTTGCTGGTTTCGCGTTTGAAGACGTCGTCCGAGTACGAAACGATCGGAGGCGGGGCTTACCTGGCCCGCCTGGCCAATTCCGTACCCAACGCGGCCCACGCGGTTTACTACGCGGGGATCGTGTCCGAAAAGGCGGTGTATCGCAATCTGATCGAGGCCAGCACGGAGATCCTGCGCGACGCCTACGACCAAAGCAGCGATGCCCGGGAGTTGTGCGCCCAGGCCGAGCAGAAAGTCTTTTCCATCATGGACGGACGCTCGACCAACTCCTTGCATTCGATGAGCGATGTGCTGCATGCCGCCATGGATCGCATGGAGGCGAGATTGCGTGGCGAGGTCACCGATGGCACGGTGGAAACGGGATTGACGGACTACGACACCATGACCGGTGGGCTGCACAACGGCGAACTGATCATCTTGGCGGCGCGGCCGTCGATGGGCAAAACGGCGTTGGCGATGAACATTGCCGAGCACGCCGCGATCGAGATGCGGCAACCGGTGCTGTTTGTCAGCTTGGAAATGTCCGGGATCGAATTGGCCGACCGGATGCTGTGCTCGCTGGCCCGCGTTAACGGACACCGGCTCCGCAACGGAACGATCAGCGCCGACGATCAATCCCGTTTGATCAACAAGGCCAACGAAATCAGCGCCGCTCCGTTCTTTGTCGATGACTCCCCCAGCCGAACGGTCAGCGAAATCGCCGCGGCGGCACGGCGGATCAAGCGGAGGCATGGAAAGAACGGCGGCGAGGGAAATCTGGGGCTGATCGTGATCGACTACCTGCAGCTGATCGAACCGGACAACTCTCGCGACCCTCGTCAGGAGCAGGTCGCCAAGATCGCGCGTCGGCTGAAAGGCCTGGCGCGGGAACTGGAGGTCCCCATGCTGTGCCTGTCGCAGCTGAACCGCCAAGCGGAAGACAGCAAGGATCACCGTCCCAAACTGAGCCACCTGCGTGAATCCGGCGCCATCGAGCAGGATGCCGACGTCGTGATGTTCGTGCACCGCGAGGAGTACTACCATCGCGGCGAAGAGCGGGCGCAGTATGCGGGTCAGGCGGAGATCATTATCGCCAAGCAGCGGAACGGGCCGGTCGGTGACGTGCAACTGACATGGGAATCTGATTTCACCCGGTTCAGCAACCGTGCGCCCGAGCGGCACGACGAGTTCAGCGATTACGCCGAGTTCACGGCGCCGGGCGGCTTTTGATCGCGGCTTGCAAACCGTCGCTAAAACAGCTGGACAGCGGCGCGATGCAGTCGCCATGCTCGCCAGCGTGTGCAGTAAACACACTCGCCAGCGTATGCAGTAGGCACGCTCGCCAGAGCGTGAAAGTTGCACCAATCCCGCCGAATGCTGTGACCGCCTACAGGTGTTGCTTCAAGAATTCTTCCGGCGACAAAATCGTTTCAATTTCGGACGGCTGGAGATTGGGGTACCGAAAAACGCAGGGCACCCCGGCCTGGTCCAGGCATTCCTTCAGGTACTGACCGAACCGCGGGTGATGAATCGACTCGTTCGGGTTGGCCGTCGGTGGCAGCGGAGTCGGCGTCAGTGGCATGTGGTACCGGAGGTACGTCGGCGGGTCATCAGCCGTCACGTAGGTCGCCGGGCTGGCCTGGCGGACCAACACGCGTTTCTCCGGGTCCTGCAATTCCGACAACGCCTGAATCCGGAACAGGGGATAGGCCGCGATGTGAATCCGTTCGGGACCACCGACGTGTTTCAGAATCCAATCGGGATCCAAGGTGGTCGGGGCATCAAGCGGAAGCACGCAGCGGACGCGGGTGCTTTGATGCAGCACCGGGTCGTCGGATTCCGGATCGGCCATGTCGTCGCGGTAGGCGACCCACATCGCCATCACGGCTCCGGCGGAGCTTCCGGAAAGGGCCACGCGCTCCGCATCGAGATTCCATTGGTTGGCGCGACTACGGACAAATTGCACCACCCGGGCAGCGTCTTCCATGGGCGCCGGGTAGGGTGCGGCGTCCGGGCTGCCGACGGTGAACCGATAGTTGGCGCTGACGACAGCGATGTCCTGCTGCAGGTACCAGGACGGGGCAATGCCGCCCTTGTCACCCATCATCCAGCCTCCCCCGTGCAGGTAGATCAACACGGGGGTCGGGCCGGAGGGATCGGGCGGCAGGTAGACATCCAGCGTGTTGCGATGAAAGCGACCGTATCGGACATCGGCGTGGGTCGGCGAAGCGGCAAAACTGGTGGTCGCCGAAACGACCGCCAACAACACCAGCCCACCAAGCAGTCCCGGTCTCATTCCTTGTCCTCATCCTCAATCGGGTCGGCGCGAAGCGTGTAGAAACCGAAATGGATTCCATCGGGTTCGTCATAACCGAATACGCCAGTCGGGGCAAAGTATTTTTCGAATTCGGAGAACGGCGGCAACTCGTTGCGATCAAGCAGTTCAGAAAACTTGCGCGCGACCACGTTCCCTTCGCCCGCGTGGCGGAGGGCGTTTCGTGAGTTCTCGTCTTTAGCCAGGTCGTAAATGACTCGAATGCTGTCGCTGCCTTTCAGGAACGACAGCAGGAACGGCGACTCACCTTTCAACTGGCCGCCCAGTTCCCCGGACACCAATCCGTACTCTGGCAGATCCACCAGGCGTGGCAGGTTGCCGCCGGCGGCCAAAGAGGCTTTTTCGATGAACTTGGTGCTGTCGGCGTACACCAGCCAGTCGCCCAGGATCACCAGGGAAGGCTCGGGCCGGCGCATGTTCTCGGGGAAGTTGGGGCCGGGCCCGCGCAGCCGATAGACGACGTGCCCGCCAACGGTTTCCACGGTGAGGGCGTTCGGCATCCGGTCGCGAACTTTGGCGATCACCGATTTGGCTTTGATGGTGTCGCTCAACTCGAAAGCGAAAACATTGACACCGCTGTTGAACCGAATTGGCATTTCCATCCAAGCGGCCCGGATGACCCGTCCGGTCAGGTTGTCGATCACGTCTTCCTGCAATTCGACACCCAGGCGGGTTTTCAGGGGCGTCTCCACGGCGTTCTTGAGCGCTTCTTGACCCTGGAAACGTTCAAAGATTTTGCTCAGGTTCGTGTACGTTTGGGCAATGTCCCAGTGGATCGAGGTGTAACCGCTGACGGACGCGGGGACCCAATTGGGCGGCGAGGTGTCACCGGTTTCGGGCCGCAGGACCCCCAGGACGCCATCCCGCGGCGGCTGGATGTTGATGTGGTAGTGGGCGATGCCCTCAAACACATCGCCGCCGCGAAAGGAGCTGCCCGCGATCCCACCGATCCGCGATGCACCCAGTTCCTGAAAGACCGGCCAGAACAATCCGGCGGTGAGCGAACCGCTGCGTTTGACGACGCGGTCGATGATCGAATGGGGATCGACAAAAAACGTCAACTGCGGCCGAGTCTCTTCCGCACCCACGCACCGGGAGATCATGGTTCCGAACGTGGCGTTTTCTGCCAACGTCGGCTCGTCGCTTTCACCGTTCCAGTGATCAAGCACGTCTTGGGCACTGCGGTGGCCGACACCGATGACCAGCGTATTCTCCTTCTCAAAGAACTCGATCGGCATCCGTCCTGGTCGGCTGGGAAGGAGGCGGGTCACCTCGGTGCCGTCAACTTTCTTCGTTCGCAAGCGAAACGGTCCTTCGGTTGCCCGCTGTTGCAAGCGATCGACGATCGACATCAACGAATCGATGTGCTCGCCGGCGTCAATGATCAACGTGCCGCCGAACGAGTAGGCCTCGCGTCGACGCAGAGTCTCCATCCGGCGTTGGCGGGTGTCATCATCCTCGTCGTCAAAGTCCAACTCCGGCTTGTCATCTTCGTCCAGCGGCTTGGCCGGATGCACCGCAATGGCGACCTGTCCATGGGGGATGGCCAACAATTCGTCCAGCGAAACGCCGACCTCGTCACTGATGCGGTCAAACAGTTCCCTCGCGGTGACGTAGAACTCGTCGGCGAAGGGACGCATTTTGGGGTCGTTGAGCATCCTGCCCATCGAAGAGTTGCGCAAATCCTCACGAAGGTCGTCGGCGTCGTCCAAGCGGACATAGGCGAGCGTGTCGCTGGGCAACAGGCGCGGGGCGCCGGGCAACGTGGTGGAATCCGAAGATTCGTTCTCGATGGCAAATGCGGAGCCCGTCCATCCGAATCCTGCCAGCAAAACCGAAAGGGCAGCGACGTGCAACGGGCGCGATGCCGATGGACGTGATGGTGTACCGGGTGAAGAACCAGCGTTCATGGGATGCCTGATCAGCTAGCGAAAAGATGGGGAAAGACCGGCGGGGCGACCCGAGCCGGCCGGGAGTGCTCAATTTGACGACCGATCCGCCGGCATGGGCGGCGACGCCATCTGTGGGTTGGCTGTTTTCCGTCCCGGGTGAGTGCCTGTCCACCCGGCCTGGAGCCACGCGTCATCATTCGTACGTCGCAGTCGAATCTTGTTGCGGTGAGGAAAAGTATCTCCGAAACGAACCTTCACTCGCTCGGTTAGAATAGGAATGTCATGGGGAAAGCGGGCCGATTGCCGCGTTCGGTTTTCCCAGCTGGCCGATGGTGCCCATTCCGACGCCGCCGGACTGAGTCGGTCTCGGGGTGACGGACGAAAAAAAAACGAAACAAACCAGGGAAGCGACCAAACGATCGGGCCCGGCCGCGACGCGTCGTGGTGGGGTCGAATCGAGGAGTTGAAATGCGAAGACCAACCCAACTGTTCCGTGTTGCAGCGATCGTCCCGATGGTGGCGATTCTAATCCACGCGACGAACGTTCAGGGACAACAAATCGATACGGGGCAAACTGGCGGTCAGGCCGGCTCCGGTACGACCGGCGTGGGCGCGGGGAGCCAGTTTTCTCCCGACGGTCCGGACATGAGTGCCTTCGAAGGGATTCAGCGCGGCGACACCGTCGGCAGCACCGACACCCAGGGATTTGGCTTGGGCGGCGAGACGACCGGAAACGCGCGGACCGGCGGTGGCCTTGGCGGCGCGTTTGGAGGCGGTGCTTTGGGCGGCGGCGGTTTGGGTCGAGGCGGATTTGGCGGCGGGCTTGGGGGCTTGGGAGGATTGTTCGGAGCTCTGGGCGGTGCCGGTCAAGGAACATCCACGCAGCCGCCCGCGATCCGTGTGCGGCTGCGGTCGGCCGTCGAAGTTCAGCCCCTGGTTCCGACCACCGTTCGGCGGACGGCTGTTCGCAGATTGGTCGCGGTGCCGGGACGCGCCGGACTGGAGAACGTGAATGTGTCGATGGACGGTCGCACCGCAGTCCTGACTGGTGTGGTGGGAACCGCCAAGGACCGGCGGATGAGCGAACTGTTGTTGCGACTGGAGCCGGGAATCAGCCGCGTCGACAATCAGCTGGTCGTGCAGGAAGCGTCGCAACCCTAACGGCGTGATGCGGTTGGTAGTCCCGTAGCCACGCTCGCCAGAGCGTGGACGGTCCACTTGCAGTAGCCACGCTCGCCAGAGCGTGGACGATGCACTTGATGTGGCCGCGCTCACCAGAGCGTGGACGATGCAGCCTCGCCACCGTCTGACGACATTCGCTGCATCGGTGTGCCAGACGGTCCGCCAGGCCCTGGCGCCCTTCAGTTAAAACAGGCTGCGGTAGTAATCCACACTGCGACGCAGACCGTCCGGGATGTCGACTTCTGGTTCAAAGTGCAGTCGCTGTCGCGCTTCGGTGACGTCGGCCAACGAATCTTTGACGTCGCCCAGTCGGGGCGGCTCGTGGATCGGCTGGATGTCTTTGCCCAAGATGTCTCGCAGGGCATCCAAAAGTTCTAAGAGGGTGGTGCGCTGCCCGCGAGCGACGTTGAACACGCTGCCACTGACGTCCGGCACGGTCGCGGCGAGCAAATTCGCTTTCGCGACATCCCGCACGAAGACGAAATCTCGGGATTGTGTGCCGTCGCCGTAGATGACCGGACGCTCGCCGCTAAGAATCATCGATACGAACCGGGGGATCACCGCGCTGTATTCGCTTTGGGGATCCTGTCGGGGGCCGAACACGTTGAAGAAACGCAGGATGACCGTTTCCAGATCGGTCGTTTTGGCGAACGCCTGCATGTAGGCTTCCGCGGCTAGTTTCGCCGCCGCATAGGGGGACAGCGGAGCCGGCGGGTCGGATTCGCGTTTGCTGACGAATTTGGAATCCCCGTAAGCGGCGCTGGTGCTTGCCAGCACCATCCGTCGCACCTTGGCTTCGCTGGCGGCGGCCAGCAGATTGACCGTACTCGTGGCACACCAGGCATGGCACAGTTCCGGTTCTCGGACGCTGCGGGGGACACTGGCCATCGCCGCCAGGTGGAACACGCAATCGCAATCCGCAACCGCTCGGGCGGCAACCGAGGGATCCGAGGCATCGCCGCGTAAGAGTTCCATCGCGGCCTGATCGCCGAGATGGTCCAGATTGGATTCGAAACCCGTGCTGAAGTTATCCAGAACGCGGACCCGTGCCCCCTGCTCCAACAACGCGTCGACCAGATGGGATCCGATGAAGCCGGCCCCGCCGGTGACCAGACAGGTGCTGTCCCGCAGCGACTGCGTTCCGGCGGGAAGGGAATGAGGATTCGTCATGGAGGTGAACAAATGAGTAGTTGGTCGTTGGCGGCCGATCACTTCGGGTCGGGCGAGATGCCCGAATATCGAAGCTTTGATGAAAACTTAGATTGGGCGGATCAAATCCGCGAAATGGTCGTCGAAAGTACGGTGTTGTCGGCCGCAGAGTCTGCGTGATCCAGTTTTTGCTGGACCTAAAAGATTCTGTCGATCAAGGGGATTCTGCTGACCAGGAAGAGTTTTTGCCGCTTCCGGGACGCAAAATCGCTATGGAGCAATCTAACCGGGGGTTAGACTGTGACAGACCCGATGCCCGGTAGAGCTTGAAATCTATCCCGGTCGCTGCGCATTTGCCATTGCTTCAGTCCCGACACTGTTTTCCCGATGATTTGATGCCGCCGAACGGACGAGTCCGTTGGAACCGCAAACAGCGACGATCTGTGGAAGGGGCCTCGACGCCTTTGCTCTGAACGTCGACCTTTCCAGTCCGAGCGCGAGCCCGCACGGGGCGAATGCTCCGCTTGCCGTTGGCCCCGCAATGGCGCCCAAGCTTTTAAGCCGAATCCTATTGCCCAACGACGATGATCGCACAACAACCCGGCCCGACACGGGCGTCCCGTCCTTCTTCGGTCACCCCGACGTCGCCGTTTCCGCAATCGGTGGATGTCGTCGGCGCGCTATGGCGTTACCGCTGGGCCGTGGTGTTGCCGGCGTTGCTGCTGGGTGTGATCGGGTTTCTGGTGTATCTGCGGACGGAAGAGACCTATCGCTGCACGACTCGGCTGATGGTCGAGTCCAACCGGCCGCCCATTTTTGACGCGATGACCGGTGAGGTCGTCGGCGGCGTGCCGGACATCGAAGTCCTGGAGGCGCAGTTGTACAGCGACAAGGTCGCCACCATGGCCTACAGCAGCGTCGAAATGCAGCCGTTTCGTGGGCGGTACGAAAGCGACGTTCAGGTCTTCATCAAAAAGGTCCAGGAGCAACTGGAACTGGAGCCGGAGGTGACCGACGTCAAAACGGCCCAGTCGCTGGTCACCCTGCTGCATTTCGAGAGCCCGGACACCGAGCTTTGTGAAGCCGCCATCAAGTCTTACAGCCGCGCGCTGCAGCAGTACTTCAATGATCGCCACAAGAGTTCGCAGGGCGATCTGAAGAAATTGATTGATGCCGCCATCGGCGAATTGGCACCGGACCTAAAAGATGCCGAGCAACGGTATGCCGACTTCCGCCGTGACGCGGGCTTGTCCTGGGACAACGACGGCAAGGCGATCAACCCGCACCGCGAGCAACAGCAGTACCTGACTCAACGTCGAGCGACGCAGTACGAAGAGTTGCGGCGTGCCCAAACCATCTTGGCGTCGATGGAATCGGTTGCCGAGCAGGCAACCGATCCCCGGATTGCTTTGAACGTGATGAGTCAGCTGCTGGGAGTCAAAGTCAGCACGATCGGTGCCCAGCGCGATCCCGATCCGATCGTCGGCGACAGCTTGTTGGCCGAGATCGACTTGGAAAAGAAGTTGCTGCCACTGATTGTGGAGCGAAACCGGAATGAACGCGAGTTCGGTGCTTCGCACCCGACCGTCAAGGCGTTGGACAACGAACTGGAGACGACGCGGACGGAGCTGTTGCGTCTGGTCCGCGATCAGGCCGAACGAGTCACCAAGCTCCGCAAGGAGTGGTTCCAAGATCTCGGGGACCCCATCGAACAGGCGGAAAAGACGGTCGAAGCCGTGCTGTTTTCCAAGCGCGCCGAAGTGAAAATGCTGCAGGCTCACATCAAGGAGCTGGACGAGCAGATCATGTCGGAAAAGTTGAAGGCGGTTGAGCTGGCGGATGCCGAACAGACCAATGAGCAGTTGCTTCGCGAGATCGAGCAGTATCGAGAGCTGATGGGCCAGTTGAAAGAAAACATGGGCCGCATCGAATTATCCGAAGATGACGAGGGTTTGACCCAGGTCGTCGAACTTTGGGCCCCGACCAAGGCGTACCTGGTTGGTCCCAGTTTGCTGAAGATGGCCGGGGTCGGAACCGTTCTGGGCTTGTTGCTGGGAGGCGGTCTGGCGATTCTGCTGGAGAAAAACGCCAACACCTTCCGCGATCCCGATGAAATCAGTTCGCTGCTTGGCGTTCCGATCCTGACGCATGTCCCATTCTTCCGCGGCAAGAAACGCAAGGTCAAGAAGGGAGATGTGGATCCGTATGGAACCCTGTCGACCGATTTGGCGGTGGTGCACCAGCCGTCATCGACGGTCGCCGAGGCGATCCGGTCGCTGCGGACCGCCGTGTTCTTCGATGCGGCGGGGGCCCGAGGTGGCCGAGTTCTGCAGGTGACCAGCCCGCTGCCCGGTGACGGCAAGAGCACGATCGCGTGCAACCTGGCCTGCTCCATTGCCCAAAGCGGCAAACGTGTTCTGGCGATCGATTGTGACCTGCGGCGCCCGCAGCTGACGGACAATTTTGATTTGGATGACAAGCAGGGGCTGACCAGCGTGCTTAACGGAGACTGTGATCCGTTGGAGGCGACGCATCAGACGCCACTGCCGACGCTGTCGATCATGCCCTGTGGACCGATTCCGTCCAACCCGGCCGAAGCGCTCTCGCTGCCGCTGATGAATGAGCTGTTGGATCATTTGCGGGAACATTTTGACTACATCGTGCTGGACACCCCGCCGTTGTTGGTGGTGACCGATCCGAGCATTGTCGCCAGCATGGCCGATGCGCTGGTTTTGACGTTAAGGATTCGTCGCAAGAGTAAACCCAATGCCCGGGAAGCGATGAACATCCTGCAGGGCGTCGGGGCCAACGTGTTGGGCGTGGTCATCAACAATTCAGACGAAGCCGGTTCCAGCGACGGGTACCGTGGCTACGGGTATTACAAGCATGGGCGGTACGGCGGTCAGTACCGCCGCCGCAACGGTCAGGGGAACGCGACCAGCGTGGCGGTGTCCCACTCCAAACCGCTCCGGCGTCTGGAATCGCAAATTCAAACACCGGTCAACGGAGCGAATCATTCGGCCCGTTCGGCATCGGAGCCTGCGGCTGGTGGGCAGGCTGCAGCCGGTGGGCAGCCCGCGGCGAACGGATCCAACGGAACATCCAAGGCGCAGGTCTTTGTGCCACCGGATTCGCCGGCGGTTGCGGAGTGGCGTTCCCGTTCCGACAGGTCGCTTTCCGAACAGATTTCCTCCGAAGGAGAGGTCCCGGAGTCAGCTTCGCCCGAGCCCGTCGATTTATCCGACTCCGTCGAGCCGGAGACCAAAAGGGCGGACATTGACAGCCCGACCGCAGATCAATCCGCCTCGGAAAATGAAGCCGGCGTGGGACGAGCACATTCACCGGGCTGATCGGGACGGCGAACGTTCCTGGTTGCGCAACCATTCGGTGTTCGCTGGGAGCTCCCATGAGTGAATTTCAATCGCATCGGACGGCCTGCCGCGGAATTCGTCGTTTCGTCCGCCTCTTCGGAGGCCGGCAGTTACCGACCGGTCACTGGGCGAATCAACCTTTCACCCTCAACGAATTCCAGACTGATGTCCACCACTGACTCCGCTCAGACCACGATCGAGCGACCCGCGCGGGGCGACGCCGCGTCTGGAGCCGGGCGATCCGGTCATCCGGCCGAGCAATGGCGATGGTTCTACTTGGGATTGTTGCTGGCGATTCTGCCGCTGTTGATCCCTTACTTCACTGGCATGTGGGCGCTGGAGCGGTACCGCTACTTTCCGTTCGCCATCGCCGCGGTCGTGGCGCTAGCGTGGAATCGCAGTGACGGCGAATTCTATCCGCCCCGAGGCTGGATCAGCTGGGCGGCCATCGCGATCGGATTGTTCCTGGTCGTCGCCGGCGCGGTTTTGCAGTTCACCTGGTTTGCCGCCGTCGCACTGGTTTTGATCGCCGGGGCGATGTTGTACGCGATGCGGGGTCCTGAAGATCGGACCTTGGTTGCTTTGGTCCTGCCGTTGATGACCGTGGTGCAGCCGATCCGGGCCGATGTCTTGCTGGTGCAGTATCTGCAAGGGATCACGACCTGGATGTCCAGTGTTTTGTTGGATGCGATGGCGGTTCCACACGCGGTGGCCAACAACGTGATCCAACTGTCCGATCGCGAGCTCTTCGTCGCGGAGGCCTGCAGCGGCATCCAATCGGTGTTCACCTTGGGTTTCTTGGCCTGCCTGTTGATTGTTTGGCGGCGTCGCCGGCTGTGGATGACTCCGATTTATCTGGTGATCGCCTGCCTGTTGGCCGTGTTCGCCAACGTGATCCGGGTGACGATCGTCGCACTGGCCTCGACGTGGTACGACGCCGACCTGGCTTCGGGATGGCCACACGACTTGCTCGGTTACATCGCGCTCGCGTGTGCCGGTGCGTTCCTGATTTCGTTTGACCATCTCATCGTCACGGTGTTCCATCGGGTTCCACAAGACGACGAACTGAACCCGATCATTGCGCTTTGGAACACGCTGTCATTGTCTTCCCATGAAGGGCAGCACGGCGGTCGAGGTGTTCAGCAGCGGGACTTGAACGAGGTTCAGCGGTGGGACCGCAGCAGCCCGACCTACGCCTGGTCGCAACGGGCCTTGGCAAACGGAACGGTCCGGTACGGATTCGCCGGTGTCGTGGGGATCGTTTGCGCGCTCTCGCTGTTCCAGGTCTTGGTCTCACGCAAGCCGCCGGAGCTGATTCGCAGTGAGAAGGCGTTGGTCTTTGATCCGCCGGAAGACCTGTTGGAACCGTCGTTGAACGTTTTGACCGTGGTCGATCACGTCGCCAACCGCGGCTACGAGAATCCACGCTTGGGTGCCAACTCCGACATTTGGGAATGTCAGTGGGGCGACGTGGTGGCGCAGTTCGTCATCAGCCAGCCCCATCAGGGTTGGCACGAGTTGTGCGATTGCTACCAGCGTTTGGAATGGAACCTGTTGGACCGGGACGTGCGCACTCCCGAGTCGTTGGAGCAGGTGGCGCCGCTGGCCATGGAGACCCGTCACCCCGACGCCCTGCGATCCTCCTACGTGATGGCACGTTTCAAACGCGAACCCGTTCACATCGGTTACTTGATCTTTGCCGGCATCGGCAGCGACGGAACCTTGCTCGACGCCCCGGACAGCTTTTCGGCCTTCACGCACCGCGTCTGGAACCGAATCGATACCACGGGTGTGTGGGACCAGACCGAAGTCATCATGTTGCAAATGTGGCTGACATCACCGACCAAGTTGACGCCGCGAAAGCTGAAGGAATTGGAAAGGGAGTTCATCGCCGTGCGGGCACAGGTCGCCGACGCCATCCGGGTGAATGCCGGGCGGGAGCTTCCCAAACAGGCGACGCGCTCGATCGCACCGCCGTCGGGAGACGCCGATCGCAAGGGCGGGCGTTTCGTGCCTGGCTCGGTTGTCATCCCCAGCGGCACGGAGCGATAAGATGCATTACCTCAATCCGCTTCGTTGGTTCCGCTGGATCGGCCAGTTTGTGCACGAATGGTTCGTGGCGATCCCCTGGAATGACGCTCCCAAGGCGATTCCGGCGATCATCTTGACGATCGTCTTGTTCACGACCGGCTTCATCGCGTTCAGCGGCGGGACAGGTTGGCGCAACCGATTGTTGAACCGACAGCTGCAAGTTTCGCTGGACCGCGATGACTTCGCCACCGCCGAAATCGTCGTGCGTCGTCAACTGGACGCGGACCCGGACGATATCGACCTGGTGCATCGCTTTGCGCTGATCCGCGAAGCCCAAGGCTTTTCCGATGAGACCCGCGTATTGATGGAAAAGTTATTGCACCGCCGGCATCTGCCCGCGGCCCGATGGTTGCTGAAGAACGAATTTGTCGGAAAACAGTGGGGCAGTTTGGACGCGGAGAAACGGGATCAGTTTGGCGAGGTGCTGGCAATGATCCATCGTAGCGCCCCGAAAGACACGGCGGTGACAAAGATGTACGCCGAGTACCTGATCGTCTCGCAACGATATGCCTCGGCGATTCCGCTGCTGGATGAACTCTCCGAAGTTGAACCGATGCGTGGCTTGCAGGCTGCGGCGCTTTCCCGGCAAATCGGCGACAAGGTTGCCGCGGAACGATTTGCCGAGCGGGCGCTTTCGCGGGTAACCGAGATGTCCAAGGACGACCCGACCAATACCGCGTTGGCGATGGCGGTGGCTCGCAACCAGGTCTTTCTGCAGCGACACGCCGATGCGGTCAAGACGTTGGACCGGAGCGTCAAGGTGGCCAAAACGCCCGAGGAGCGCCAAGTCCTTTCACAGGCGCTCGGCGATGCCATCGTCGCCTGGGTCAAATTCATTGAAGAGTCTCCGGTGGACACCATCCAGGGACGGCTGCGTGTGTTGAAAATGTTGCAAGCCGCTCTGCGGTATGCCCCCAACAACCCACGCGTGGTCACCTTGGTCGCCGACCACGTGCTGCGCAGCACCGATGACTCGGGCGATTCCGAATCGGCCGGAGAGCGGCGGGCGGAATTGGAGAGCGTTCGCCAGGCGTTGGTCAGCGGGTCTTCGCCCGGGATCGCGCATTTCATCAAGGGCACCTCGGCGCTGATGGCCGAAGACGCCCAGCAGGCTTCCTTTCATCTGGGACTGGCCGCCGAAATGATGCCTCGCAGCGGCGCGATCCTGAACAACTTGGCCGTCGCGTTGGCGATGAAGGAAGAACCGGATTATCCGCGGGCGCTGAAGGTCGCCAACTCGGCGATCGAATTCGTGGAACAGCCGACGCCGCACTTCTATGAAACCCGTGGCCAGATCCTGTTTCGGATGGGCCGGTTTCGGCAGGCCATTCCGGATTTGGAACGGGCCTTGGCCGAGCCTTCTCTGTCCAAAAAAGCACATCAAATGCTGGCCGATTGTTACCAGCAGGAAGGCGACGAGGAGTTGGCTGAATCGCACCGCGCCGCGGCCGGCGATTCGTGATCCGGCGGTCCGCCCGCAGGTGATCGGCAGCGGATGGGGCGAGACCACGTGTCCTGCTTGGCGGCCTCCCGAGTGCGACGAAATGCCCGGCCGGACAAAGTCATCTTCCGGTCCCTCGGAATAACCCAAATGGCCCTTCCTGCCCCGCTAGGATTTCCTTGATTCGGTTTGGGCTGACGTTTCCGGATGCCGAAAGTTAAACTTGGACGAAAACTGGCGCGGTTGGGCTCTCAGGAATGGTTCCCCAGGGCGGTTCCGCCGGCGCGTGAGGCGGTTTCTTCGAATTGTTCCAACGGACTTCCATGGCTCGATTTGGCATTTTTTCCGGGTTGTTGCTCTGCATCGACACGACCGTGGCGCTGTTCGGGTCGTTGGACAAGGCACCACTGTTGTTCATCCCGATGATGCTGGGCATCCCGATCCTGTTTTTCGGCGTCGTGGCACTGAACCCGCACCGACGCAAGCAGGCCCTGGCGACCGCGGCACTTCTGGGGGGGCTTGGGTGTCTGATCGGGTTCGGCCAGTTGATTCATCTGTTTTCGCTGTGGCGCAACGTCGGAGCGGTGAACCTGCACTACACGCGGATCGTCCTGTTGATGGTCGGCGTTTGCATCGCGTACCTGGCGACATACGCCTGGAATTGGTCGGCGCGGCGTAAATTCCGCATGATGTTCCTCAACCGCAGCGGCGGTTAACGGCAAGGATCGTTTCGCTCTGCGAGCCGCGAAATCGAAGCCACTTTCGCGTCCCCAACAGCGACCATTCGAGATTTGGCTGGGCGCATCCCTTCGCCGCAGTGCCAACCAGCGACGGCGATTGACGGACGATCCTGCAGGTCGTATCCTCTGGCCTGAATTGCCAGCCCCCCAAACCTTTCATGAACACTGTGCCCTTCCGCCGAGTCATTATCAGCCGCGTCACCGGCATCATTCGCCGGTCATGACGCGGGGGACTGAACCACCTGTCGGCCGGTCGTTGACCGTGGCCGCTGGTCGGTTCCGGCACAGTCTGCAACAGCTCTGACTGACACAGCTTGACCCCCGTGGCTTTGAAGAAGCTCCGGGGGTTTTTTCGTATTGAAACTGCCATGAACGTAAAACCAATTCAGATCTACGACACGACCCTTCGCGACGGTTCCCAAGGCGAAGGAGTCAGCTTTTCACTCAACGACAAGCTGCAAATCGCGAAGCGACTGGCGGAGACCGGGATCGACTTCATCGAGGGCGGTTATCCGTTGAGCAATGAAAAGGACGTGGCTTTTTTCGAGCAGGTCCGCGAAATGGATCTCGGCGACGCCAAGGTGTGCGCCTTCGGAATGACGCGGCGACGCGGGCTGAAGCCGGAGGACGATCCGGGGATGCAGGCGCTGGTCCAGGCGGCGACACCCGTGATCACGGTCGTTGGCAAAACCTGGGATTACCACGCGACGGAGGTCTTGCGTGTCTCGTTGGAGGAGAACCTGGACATGATCGGCGAAAGCGTCGAATTCCTGGCGGGCCATGCCGAGGTGATCTACGACGCCGAGCATTTCTTTGACGGCTACCGTGCCAACCCGGAATACGCCTTGAAAACGTTGCGGGCCGCGGCCGTTGCCGGCGCGACGGTGATGGCATTGTGCGACACCAACGGCGGATCGCTGCCCGAACAGATCGCCGAGGTGACTGCGGTTGCCATCGATTCGTTGAAAGACTTTCCGCAGGTGACATTCGGGATCCACTGTCACAACGATAGTGAACTTGCCGTGGCCAATTCGCTGGCCGCCGTCGACGCGGGGGCGACTCAGGTGCAGGGAACGATCAACGGGATCGGAGAACGTTGCGGCAATGTCGATTTGATTTCGGTCATGGCCAACCTGGCCCTGAAGAAAAAGGGCTATTCCGTACTGGGTGGTCGGGGCCTGCAGTCTCTGACGGAACTGAGTCGCTTTGTTTACGAAACGGCCAACCTGCAATGGCGTGGCGGCCAGGCGTTCGTCGGGCAAAGCGCCTTCGCGCACAAGGGCGGGATGCACGTTCACGCGATCAACAAAGCCGCGTCCACGTACGAACACATCGACCCTTCCTTGGTCGGCAACGAGCGCAGGATTCTGGTCAGCGAGTTGTCCGGTCGCAGCAACATCGTTGCCGTCGCCACGCGGCATAGCATCGAAGACGACCGCGAGTTGCAGGACAAGATCCTGGCGGAGGTCGTGCGGTTGGAAAACCAGGGCTTCCAATTCGAGAACGCCGGCGGTTCTTTTGATCTGCTGGTCAAGCGAATCGTCGGTTCCTTCTCGCCGCACTTCAGTCCGATCAAATACCGCGTCGTTGCCGGGGAAACCTCGGCCGACGAGAAAGATGTTTACGCGGAGGCGATTCTGAAGATCCGTGTCGGTGACCAGGATTGTTTCAACGCCGCCGAAGGACACGGGCCGGTCAACGCGCTCGACACCGCGCTGCGGGAAACGTTGTTGCCGTTTTATCCCCAGCTGCGCGACATGTACCTGATCGACTACAAGGTGCGCGTCGTCGACAACGGAGCCGGGACGGCCGCCGGAACCCGGGTGAACATCGAAAGCGGTGACCACAAGGAAACCTGGGGCACGATCGGTGTGAGTGACAACATCATCGAGGCCAGTTTTCAAGCGTTGATCGATTCGGTCGAGTACAAATTGCACAAGGACAACGTGACGCCAGCGACTTAGCTGGGCAGGTCCCGCTACCGCCGCCTGCGTTTGATCGACTTTCCCTGTTCCGTCAACTCAACTCGTTTTTGCGTTTCGCCAGTTCAACATGATTCCCAACCGATTCGACCATACGACGGCCGCCGGGCCGATTGCGGCAAAGTGGGATGACGCCGGGTGCAGCCACGCCGAAGTTTCGCCGGACAAAGAACCGTACACGATCGTGATCCCGCCGCCGAATGTGACCGGCGCGTTGCACCTCGGCCACGGGTTGAACAACACCTTGCAGGACATCTTGATCCGGGCGAAACGCATGCAAGGGTTTGAAGCGTTGTGGTTGCCCGGGACGGACCACGCCGGAATTGCGACACAAGCGGTGGTCGAGCGCCGCTTGAAGGAGCAGGAGAACCTGACGCGTCACGACATCGGACGTGAAGCATTGGTCCAGCGGATCTGGTCTTGGAAGGACCAGTACGAAAAACGCATCATCGGACAACTCAAGCGGATGGGGTGCAGCTGCGACTGGCGACGGCTGCGATTCACGCTGGACGAACGCTGCGCCGCAGCGGTCCGCGCCACCTTCTTTGATCTGTTCCAAAAAGGCTTGATCTATCGCGGCAAGCGGCTGGTCAATTGGGACACCTTCCTGCAGACGGCCGTCAGCAACGACGAAGTGGAGAACGTGACGCGGAAAGGTCACTTCTATCATTTCCGCTATCCCGTGATCGATCCTAAGCCGGGTGAACCCTCGCACGTGGAAATCGCGACCACGCGTCCGGAAACGATGCTCGGCGACACCGCAGTTGCCGTCCATCCGGACCCTTCCCAGGCCTTCGCCAAGATCGAGCGAGAGTTGCGAGGCAAGATCGCCCAGGCGAGTGCCAAGGAAAAGTCTGAACTGGAGCAGCAGTTGGAGGCGATTCAGCGACGGCAGGATGCGATGCTGGCGGATCTGGAGATGTTGCGCGAGATGGCGGCCGATGGACGCAAGCTGATGCTGCCGCTGGTCGAGCGCGAAATCCCGCTGGTGGCGGACGAGTGGGCCAAGCCTGAGCTGGGGTCGGGCTGCGTGAAAATTACACCGGCCCACGACCCGAACGATTACGAGGTCGGGATGCGGCGTTCGTTGCCGATGATCAACATCCTGAACCCCGACGGCACGATCAACTCCGCCGCGCCCGCCTACGAGGGGCTGACCATTGCCCAGGCCAGAAAGCAGGTGGTTGCCGACTTGGAAGCGGCCGGTCTGCTGGGCGACATCGAGGATCGTGACATCGAAATGCCGTTATCCGACCGCAGCAAGACGGCGATCGAACCTTACCTGGCGGATCAATGGTTTGTCGCAATGGACCAGCTGGCCCAGTCCGCGATGGACGCGGTGTCTTCCGGACAGGTCGACATCATTCCTGAACGGTACGAAAAGGGATACCTGGACTGGTTGGGGGAAAAACGTGACTGGCCCGTCAGCCGCCAATTGTGGTGGGGCCACCGAATTCCGATCTGGTCGGCGACCTACGACCGGGAGAGTGAGGCGAAGCAGGTGGTCGCCGCGGCGAGTGAGATGGGTGCTTCCGGGGAAGTCGACGCCAAGGTGCAGGCGGACGAGGAGACCGGCCAATTCAGCGTGTTCGTCTGTCTTCGGCAAGAAGATTCGCCGCTGGAACCCAAGGTTGAAGCGTTGGGCTTGGAACGCGATCCCGACGTGCTCGATACCTGGTTCTCCTCGGCCCTCTGGCCCCACAGCACGTTGGGATGGCCGGAACAGACCGAGGAACTGGCGTACTTCTATCCGACTTCGACCCTGTGCACGTCGCGCGACATCATCACCCTGTGGGTTGCTCGAATGGTGCTGATGGGGTTGAACAACCTGGGCGAAGTCCCGTTCCATGACGTCTACATCCACCCCACGATCCTGGACGGAAACGGGGAGCGGATGAGCAAGAGCAAAGGCAACGGGGTGGATCCGATCGACGTGATCGACAAGTTCGGTCCTGATGCGCTTCGCTTCGGGCTGGCACGTTTGGCCACCGAGACGCAAGACGTTCGGCTGCCGGTGCAATACGAGTGCCCGCACTGCGAAAAGCTGGTGGATCAAACCAAGAAGAATCGCACGGCTCCGGTCGTCGATTGTCCCTCATGCAAGGAACGGTTTTCGACGCAGTGGGCGGAAACGGAAGGGCATCGTGCGTTCCCTAAAGCCGCGGTGGTCAGCGAGAAGTTTGAAACCAGCCGCAACTTCGTCAACAAACTTTGGAATGCCGCCCGATTCGTGCTGATGAATCTGGACGACTACCAGCCGCGACCGATCGATGTCGAAACCCTGCCGTTGGAGGACCGTTGGTTGCTGAGCCGATTGGCGACGGTGACCCGGCAGGTGACCGAGGGGATCGATCAGTTCAAGTTTTCCGAGAACGCAAGAATCCTCTACGACTTTGCCTGGGACGAGTTCTGCAGCTTTTACGTGGAAATCGCCAAGCCTCGCTTGGCCGACGATTCGCTGCGGGCCGCAACGCAAAACGTGATGGCGCACGGACTGGATACACTGCTGCGGTTGCTGCACCCGATCATGCCGTTCGTGACCGAATCGATCTGGGAGTACCTGGGCCAGTTGGCTCCCGAGCGTGGCTTGCAGCCCGCCAAGGTGTCCGAATTCGCGATGACGGCAAGTTGGCCCACCAGTCACGCGGAGCATTTTGACGAAACGATCGAGCGACAGTTTTCGCAGTTCCAAGAAGTCATCGGCGCGGTGCGCAAGATTCGAGCCAGCCAGAACATTGCTCCGCGTGAGACGGTTCCGGTTGCGATTCGTTGCGACGCGGCAAGCCAGGCGTTGCTGGATCCCATGAAGTCGTATTTCGGCTCATTGGCCGGGGCCGAGGTCGTTGCGCTCGGGCCGGACGCAAAGCCGTTTGCCACCGATGCCCCGCTGGCCTTGCCGTCGATCGACATGGAAGTTCACGTGGACTTGGAGAAGTTCATCGACGTGGAAGCCGAACTGACGCGTCTGGAAAAGCTGTTGGGGCAATTGGTCAAACAGATTCAAGGCAAGGAATCGAAGTTGTCCAACGAGAACTTTGTTTCTCGGGCTCCAACCGACGTGGTTGAAAAGGAACGCGAATCGTTAAGCGATTTGGTGGTTCAACGCGAATCGGTTCAGGGCGACATCGAGCGTCTGAAGGAGAAGGCGTCATCAAACTGAATCACGATCCCAGATTCGAATCGGGCCAACCCGAACGCATCGAGTTCGTGCGGCACGCCGTGCGCGTGGCGCTCCGGGACCGCCAACTGACGCGTCGCGGCCACGTGGACGCGGGCGGCGTGTGTCGCGTCTTGTTGGAATTGGCCGTGGATCACTTTGCCGAACGCGGCAAGGATGAACTGATCGCTTGGGGATTCGGTTCCAGCTCTGAAGTCGGTGACCTGATCTATGACCTGGCCCAACAGGGGGCCGTCGAGCTGGCTCCTGGCGATGCCCGCGAGGATTTCGACGGCTGGTACGATCTCCGGCAGCCGCCGGAGACTTGGAAGTTGCAGTGGTGATTGCGCCGGCCGGTGGTTGATCGGGCTTGAACTTGGGTCAACGACGGTGCCAATCCGACGGGTCACGCCAGTTGTGGGGGCTTCCGCTGGCCGATCGTGGGGCGGAACAGGCGCTACAGCCGTCACGTCCAAGAGAACTGCGGTGACTGCACCGCCGCGGGCGGCTTGATAGCGAAATTCTGAAGGAAAGTCGGGGAATCGATTGCGGCCGGGCCGATAGCTGTCTGTGCACGGATGATGCAGGCCTAGGTGTCTGCGAGCGCCGTGTTGCTAACGCTGTGTCCCAGCCGATCGTGCTGGCGAATCGAGATCGCAATTGCAAGACACGATCTGAAACGGATTCGTCGACGAACGGGCCACCCCACCGTCGGGCACAGTGAGAGCGCTGGCAAGACCCTTCCCAAGTACGTTCATGGAGAATCACGATGCGTCGTGTAATCGTTCCTGCCCTGCTGGCCGTTGTCATGGTCGCAGGCTCTTCGGCCAACGCTTCGGCGTTCGGCCTGTTTGACAAGTTGTGTCACAAGGGTTGTGACACCGGCTGCGCCGCTGAACCGGCTTGCGGCTGTGAAGTGATCGAACCGGCATGCGGATGCGAAGTTGCCGAGCCGACTTGCGGCTGTGGCATCGTCGAGCCCGCTTGTGGTTGCGAGCCCTACGGATGCGACACCGGATGTGGACACAAGCACGGCCTGTTGGCCAAGCTGTTCGGAAAGCATCGCGGTTGCGGATGCGACACCGGTTGCGCTGTTGAGCCCGCATGTGGCTGCGAAGTTGCTGCACCGGCTTGCGGTTGCGAAGTTGCTGCTCCGGTTTGCGACAGCGGATGCTGCGGCAAGAAGAAGTTCGGACTGCTGCACAAGCTGTTCAACTGCTGCAAAAGCGACTGCTGCGACAGCGGATGCGCTACCTACGCTGAACCGGCTTGCGGCTGCGAAGTGATCGAGCCCGCATGCGGATGCGAAGTTGCTGCACCGAGCTGCGGTTGCGGTCACTGATTGACGCCCTGGATGCTGCGACGCGGATTCGAAACCTCAGCGGAGCCCCTGCCAAGCACAACGTTCTAGCAACTCGGTCGTGATCCTCCGGGTCTCGTCTCCCTCACCGGAACTCACCGCCGAGTGGTGCAACGCTCCCCTTCGAATCCGATAAAAGCAATCTGAAAAAGAGCCCCGATGGCCAGACGGCCGTCGGGGCTTTTTTTGATGCTTAGATCGCCGGATGTCGCCCGATTCTTGTCGGTTCCATCGCCGCGTTGATACACTCACCTCGATGAACCTCATGGCGACCGATGTGGCCGGACTTCGGTCGGCCGCACGCCTTCACATTCCACACGATTCAAGGAGCACCATCGATGGCTGATTGGTTGGAACCCGGTAGCAAAGCACCCGCCTTCACGCTCAGCGACGATCAGGGCAATCAGGTCAAATTGAGCGAATTGAAGGGCAAGCCGGTCGTCCTGTACTTCTACCCTCGCGACGACACGCCCGGTTGCACGAAAGAAGCTTGTGCTTTTCGCGATCGATACGACGAACTGAAAAAGCTGGGGGCGCAACTTTACGGTGTCAGTGCCGACACGGCGGAAAGCCACACCAAGTTCCGAGAAAAGTACTCGTTGCCCTTTCCGTTGCTGGTCGACGGCAAGCACACCATGTTGGAAAAATATGGTGCCTGGCGGGAGAAAAACATGTACGGCAAAAAGTCGATGGGGATCCAGCGGAGCACGTATCTGATCGACGCCGACGGCAAGGTTGCCAAGGTCTGGAAACGCGTCAAGGTCGACGGCCACGACCAGCAAGTGATCGACGCCCTGAAGGAACTTTAGCCACGCGATCAGATTCTTGCTCCCTGAATCCGTCGGACTCAAACGCGGGGTGCTGGGGGCGGCGACCGGGTCGCAACCTTGCACCGCTGGGCCGTGCGCCAACCGGCGGACCCCCGGCACCGCCTGCCCGGCACGGCTCGCCCGTCATCCCCTAGCACGGCCCAGGGCAGCGGGATAGGCTGCGGCTATTCCAGGCGGATTTGTCGATCCCATCCATTCTCGCCAGCCCTTCGCCCTGCTCATGGCTCAAACCATTGTCATCTTCGGCGCGTCCGGTGACCTGACCAGTCGCAAGTTGATCCCGGCCCTCTACAGCCTGTTCAAGAAAGACAAGTTGACCGAGACGCTGCGGATTGTCGGCGTGTCGCGGTCACCGTTTGAACACGAGGAGTACCGGGATTCGTTGCGCGAAACGACGGAAAAATTCACCGGATCGTTGTTCGATTCGGAGAGCTGGAACGCGTTCGCGGAGAACCTGTACTACGAGCCGGGTGACATCAACGAAGCCAAGGATTTCACGGAGCTGGCTACGTTTCTGAAGAAGATCGAGAACGGTGACAAGGCCGGTCGGCTGTACTATCTCTCGACCATGCCGCAGTTGTACGAGAAGGCGATCGAACAGCTCGGCAATGCCGGTCTTGCGGACGACAGTGACGGGTTTCGTCGAGTCATCATCGAGAAACCGTTCGGCACGGATCTGGCAACCGCCGAGGCGCTCAATGCGTCGATCCACCGCGTTTTTCGCGAGGACCAGATCTATCGCATCGATCACTACCTGGGCAAGGAAACGGTGCAGAACATTTTTGCCCTGCGGTTCGCCAATTCGATTTTTGAACCGATTTGGAACCGCAACTACGTCGACCACGTGCAAATCACGGTCGCGGAAGAAGTCGTGATTGGGCGGCGGGCCGGGTATTACGACAAGGCTGGTATCCTGCGGGACATGTTCCAGAACCACTTGTTGCAGTTGATGATGATCACTGCCATGGAGCCGCCAGCGCGGTACGACGCATCACTGGTCCGTGACGAAAAGGTCAAGGTCTTGCACAGCGTCCGAAAAATGTCCGGTGGGGATTTCGCTTCCAATACCGTCCGCGGGCAGTACAAAGGCTACCTGCAGGAAGAAGGCGTCCCGCCGGGAAGCCAGACCGAGACCTATGCAGCGTTAAAGCTGTACTGTGACAACTGGCGGTGGAAAGGCGTGCCGTTCTACCTTCGCAGCGGCAAGGGCATGTCCTGCCGCACCACTCAAATCGTGATCCAGTTCCGCCAGGCGCCCCACATTCTGTTCGGCCACAAGACGAGGACGCCGGTTGGGAACCGATTGGTCATCCAGGTGCAGCCCGCCGAAGGGATCCAGCTGCATTTCGAAGCCAAGGTCCCCGAAAGCGAAATGAAGACCCGCACGAGCACCTTGGACTTTGATTTCAACCAGGCCGCCTCCGGTGGCATGCCCGACGCCTACCAGCGATTGCTGCTGGACGCGTTGCTGGGAGATGCGAGTCTGTTCGCCCGCAGCGACGAAGTGGAACTGGCGTGGGGGATTGTCGACCCGATCGATGCCGCTTGGCGCAGCCCCGCTGCCCCGCCGCTGTTTCCGTACGAAGTCGGGTTGTGGGGACCACCAGAGTCCAACGATTGGATGGCGGCGCAACGAAGAGAGTGGTTCGACGTCTGCCCGGTGCTGACCAAGCACTGAAGTACGGAACGAACACCTGGTTCCAAGGCTCCCGCCTTGGAACCCGCTGCGTATCAGGCTCTGCCTGATCTGACACGCGGCTCCGTGAGCAAGCCGAGTCAGCCGCAGTGCGTCTCCGGGCACGAGCGTCTGAACCCGCTGGCCGCTCGGGAAGCTACTGGCAGATCCCGCCACAGCAGCGCGGAGCACCGCAACCCTCACCGGGGCCGGCCGTCGGCAGTGAACGCGATGATCCGTTCATGTTCGGAGCGGCAGGGGCACTCATCAACCGTTCCAGCTTGACCTCGCCACACTCCGGACAGGCAACCTTCTCATCGCCGGAGCGGACCAACAGTTCGACGGTGCGTTCACAACGCGGGCATTCGTATTCGTACAGTGGCATCAGCACACCTGATCTGACAGACGCAAAGGGGAAAGGGCTGGACCAAACGTCATCGCCGGACGTTCCACGCCACCATCACGTCGGTTGGCTGAGGCATCCCGTTGGACCGTGTCCGCGGAAGCCGCCTGTGGAAGCCACTCGACTCTCTCGCCCCAACGGCGACGCTCCGGCAGTGCTAGGATGAACCCTTGAAGACCAGATTATTCTTAGCTTGAACGCGCCGGCTGGCAACTGCGGCCCGGGGGGAATTGGGATGAAACGTGACGAAGTCCGGCAGGTCGATTCGATCGCCATCAACGAGTACGGGATCTCCGGACTGGTGCTGATGGAAAATGCCGGACGGGGAGCCGCCGAGCGGATCGCGGCCTGGTGTGATCGCTCTGATGCCGTGCGAATTCTGTGCGGCCCGGGCAATAACGGCGGCGACGGTTACGTGATCGCGCGGCATCTGGAACTGTTGGGATTCGCGGTCGATCTGGTCGCACTGGTGCCACCGGAAAAACTTTCCGGCGATGCGTCGGCCAACGCGATGATCGCCCAAAGGTCCGGTATTCCGATTGTCACGGCGGAATCCGTTTCGGAGTTGGAACAATCCATCGATGGGAACCACGTGTTGGTCGATTGTTTGTTGGGGACCGGAGCGAAGGGGGCCCCGCGGGGGCTGTATCACGACGCGGTCCGGCTGGCCAACGCAACCGATCGCAAACGGGTTGCAATCGATCTTCCCACCGGGCTGGATTGTGACACGGGGCAGCCCAGCGAGATGACGTTCCGCGCCGATTTGACGATCACGTTTGTGGCGGCGAAGGATGGGTTCCAGAACCCGGACGCGGCTCCATTTCTGGGCCACGTTGAAACCGTGGGCATCGGCGTTCCCCGGGTGTTGCTGCGGCGGTTCGGCGTGGTTTAGACGGGCGACGCGTGCCGGACTTTTGCGCCGGCCCGTTTCACGCGGCATGTCTCGGGGGCTCACTGGGACGGAACGCGGGCGGCGGGCGCACGTGACCGGTAGGCGTCGCTCGGGCGGCCCGCAACTGGCGGCTGGGAGGTTGTCAGAGTCCGGCTGACGCGCTAGCTTCAACCTTTGCCCATTCGTTGACTCTGACTGAAATTCACCGAGGTCCCATCGTGGTCGAAGTTGTTGAAGCCGTTCCGTTGGATGTATCTGATGCCGACGCCCTGCGTTACTTGCCCGAGGGGCCCTACCAGATCGGCGAGGGACAGTTTTCCTGGGTGGCCATTCAGCACGGCGCTGACGTCCAGCACGGCAGTCTGAATCGATACGACCTGAACGCCGGGGAGAATGTATCGCTGGACCTGCCCGGGCGTCCCGGGTTCGCGTTTCCATGCAACACCGAGAATCGATTTGTCGTGGGGTGCGAGCGATCGCTGGGCTTCTTTGACGTTTCGACCGGCGACTGGCAGCCGTTCTGCGAAGGGGTCGATGCGGACGTCAGCAACACGATCATCAATGACGGCCTGGCGTACGAAGATAATTTGGTGTTCGGAACCAAGGACTTGGAATTCAAAACAAAGAAGGCCGGTCTGTATCTCTACCGAGGACGCGACGAAAAGTTGATCCGATTGCGAGACGACCAGATCTGCAGCAACGGGAAGGCCACGCTGGGTGAAGACGGATCTTTGTGGCTGCTGGACATCGATTCCCCCACACGCAAAGTCGTTCGCTATCGGTTGGACATCGACGCCGGAACGTTGGGCGAGCCGGAAGTCGTGTTGGATTTGAGCGATGACGCGGCGGTTCCCGATGGAGCGATTTTGACGCCGGACGCATCCGGATTGATCGTTTCGATGTTCTTGCCCGAATCAGCCGCCTATGGCCAGACACGGCTGTATGAGTTGTCCAGCGGGCAATGTCAAAAGGTTTGGCGAACTCCGTTGTCGCCCCAGAACACCTGCCCGGCGCTGGTTCAGCACCAGGGAACGTTGAAACTGGTGATCACCACCGCCGTCGAGCACATGACGCCGGCCGACCAGGCGGTTTGCACCGGCGCGGGAAGAATCTTCGTCGCCGACAGCGGGTTCGCCAGCGAAGGCTGGCAACCGCCTCGATTCGACGCCTGAGCCTGATCCCCGGGGGTTTGAAGGTCGTGCAGCTTTCCGATCCAGGAAAAAGCGTGCTTTTCTGAAATTCACCCTCCCTCCGGGAGGGTCAAAGGCGAGGCACGAGCCTTTGGGGAGGGTGTGTTCGTGAACCCACTGAAATCAATCGGGCCGGACAACCCTCCCCGCGTCGTCGCAAGCTCCTCCGCGACCCTCCCGGAGGGAGGGTGATTCAAAGCTGCACGAGCTCTTTGCTGAGGCGTGAGGTGGTTGATCTTGGTCGTCGGCGGCTCAGCCGTCGGCGTGTTCGCTGGTCCGAAAGAACTCCTGCGGGAACGGCGCCTGACCACTGTGGTCCGGGTGTCGCCAGGGAAACACCGGGCCTCGGTCCTCCAGCAGCGGCACCTCGTCACCGTCGCTGGATTGAAGCAGATCCCACAGCAAGGTGTTCATCTGTTGGACTCGTTCCTGATGCTCCGCCGAATGGATCAGGTTGTGCATTTCGGCGGGATCGTTTTCCAGATCGTACAGTTCGTCACGGTCCCACAGGCCGTGACACCGAATGTACTTCCAGCGGCCCCCGATCACGGCATGCAACGTCGGCGTGTGCGGGTAGTTCCGTTCCCAGTAGTATTCGTACAGCAGGTGTTGGCGGGGCGCCTGATCGGTCGGTTGTCGGCACAGGGCTTTCCAAAAACTCCTGCCATCGGCGTTCGGCAAGGGCGGAGCGCCGGCGGCCTCCAGAATCGTCGGTGCGATGTCAAGGTTGCCGACCAGTTGGTCGAACACTTCGCCCGCCGGAACTCGGCCGGGAGCCTTCATCAGCAGCGGCACTTTGGCACTCGCCTCGTAGGCCGTGCGCTTGTCGATCAACCCGTGGTCGCCAAACTGAAAACCGTTGTCGCCCATGTAGACCACCAGCGTGTTGTCATCCAAGCCGGTTTCGTTCAGGTAGCGATTCAACCGACCAACGCTGTCGTCCACGGCCAGGATGGATTCGCAGTAGCGGCGGTAGTAGACCGTCGGTGAAAAGTCCGCGAGGTTGTAGCCAAACTCGACGCCGTGCCGGCTGTTGCGCTGATTGCGAACCCACATCGGCAGTTTGCCTTCACGCATTTGGTCCGGTGTGGGAATGGTGATCGGAAGGGGTTGGTTGTCATAGCGCCCCCGGTGCCGATCCGCGGGGACGAAATCGGCGTGCACGCCTTTGTGGCTGACGTACAGAAAGAACGGCCGATCACGATCGCGACGCTGTAACCACTCCAGGGCGTAGTCGGTCAATTCATCGGTAATGTAGCCTCGTTGTGGAACACGTTGACCGTTGACATTCAATCCATCGTAGGTCGTCTGCGGAACTTCACGCGTCGTCCCGTGTCCGTCCGGCCAGTAAGTACCCTGGCCCTTGAACGCAACCCAGTGGTCGAAGCCTCGCTGCGGATCATCGATGTCACCGCCCATGTGCCACTTGCCGATGAAAGCGGTTTGGTAGCCGGCTTGTTGCAGGTGTTGAGGGAAAAAGACCAGGCGTGGATCGACCGGGTGATAATTGTCGACGACGCGGTGGTTGTGCGCGTACTGGCCCGTCAGGATCGAAGCCCGGCTGGGTGAGCACAGCGAAGTCGTGACGTAGGCGTTCGTCAGACGTGCTCCGGACGCCGCCAAGGCATCCAGGTGCGGCGTTTCCAAGAAGGGGTGGCCGGCGACACCGAGGCAATCGAAGCGGTGATCGTCACACAGGACGAACACGATGTTCAGCGGCGTCTCAGCGGCACCCGCGGGCAGGTTCAGCGTCACGCCGATCATGCCGGCAAGCCAAACGATCAAGTGGCCGCCAAGGTGGCGGCCCGGTGGGAAGTCAACGGGCATCGGAGCGAACTCATGGCGGTGGTCGGATAAACGCACCACCATACTTCAGCGCCGCGGCACACACCACGCCGCCGATCTGCCCCTTCACGTTTCTTCCGCGTTCACTCTTTGCGGACGTCCGCCGTCAGAATCGCTTTGGCGGTCACCGACGCCTCACCGGCCGTGGTGATCTCGACGGCAACCTTTTGGGGACCGGACGCATCGGTCGGCATGAACCGGGTCGGAACGATGTGCATCGTCTTGGCCACCGGTACCTCGGGGAATTCGACGTCCCATCCGGCGCAAGTGATCGTCTTGATCGTGAAGGGCTGATCGCCTTTGATGACCAAAGTCTTTCGGACTTCCTGACCGGGTTTCAGACTGCCCAAGGCAATCGCCTGAGGCGCGATGCTGAGCGGGCTGCTCACTTTTCCAGACACCGGCAGGGGAACCTCGGGCCGTTTGGAATCGTTCGTGATCACCACGATTTCATTCTGGAAGACACCGGTGGGTGCGTCCTCGCGGATCGCGACGGTCAATTCGTATTCACAGCTTCCGGCACCGCGGCTGGTCAGCTTTCTGCTCGGCACCAACCATGGAACGTTGCTGCGGACGTCGGCGATTTCCCAATCGTCCCGTCCCGCGTACATCACGCGCGTGGACTTTCGAACCGCCTCGCCTTGATTGACGCTGCCGAACTTGATCGAACCGGGATGAAACACCATGTCGCTGCGAATGTAGCCGTCCACGCGAAGCCGGACCTCGCTGTAAAACGGTTGGTCGATCACGACCGTCAGGTCGGCCCCCTTGGTCCCGCGGAACGTGTCGGTATTGAACCGCGCAAGAATCGACCCCGTCTGACCGGGTTGAACGTATTCCGTTTCGACGATCGGCGTCGTGCAGCCGCAGCTGCGCCGGACCGTCTGGATGTGCAACGGCTGGTTGTAGGGGTTGAAGACCGGGAACCGGAATTCGGTTTTTGCGGCCACCGCGACCGTTCCGAAATTGTGCTTTTGGACCGCGAATGCGTTGTCGGGCCATTTCGGAGCAGCCGCTGACGCGCTGTCGTGTACCGCGAACCAGCTTGAAATCAAAACGGCATAGGCAAACGCAGTGACGGATCTTGCGCTCAGCATGTTGGTCGTCCCCCCCGGGTGTTGCTAAGGGTCTTTTGACAAATTCGGAATGCGCGGGATATCGGCGTAAGAGTCCCACTGGAGGGACACTAGGTCATCCTGACAGCGGTGGCATCAAACTCCCCTGAGGGAGCCGTAAAATTCGGCCGGTCGATCGGGTGGCGGGTAGAAGTCGGGCTGGCGGGAGCAATCTCCCAAGCAGCCGATTTTCCGTCGTTCACCGCGAAATCCGTCGTCGATAGCGGCCAAAGGGCTGGCGAAAGCGAGTTCAAATGATCGGTTTCGCCGGCCGGCGCCATGATGGCCGAATCCCCCGGAATCGACAAGCCAATCCGCATATCTTCAACAGGTTTTCCACCTTGCCAAGAGGCCTCATTTTGGGTGGGTCGCCACGACGAAAGTCCCGCGACGCGTCCCGCTCGCATTCGAGTTCCGGCTAGACTGGGACACCATGAAAAATCGAAATGAGCTCTTTCTGTGTTTGTTGTGGACGATCTTCGTCGCGGTCCCATCGCTGGGGGCAGCGGCTGACAAGAGCGATCGTCCGCCCAACGTCGTGATGATCATGGCGGATGACATCGGCGTCGAATGTCTGGGGTGCTACGGAAGCGAGCAGTACGCCACCCCGCACTTGGACGGGTTGGCCCAGCAGGGGATGCGGTTTGAAAACGCCCATGCACAGCCCATTTGTACGCCCAGCCGTGTCCAGCTGATGACGGGCATCTACAACAACCGGAATTATTTGCGTTTCGGCGTATTGGATCCGGCCGCCTACACCTTTGGTAATGCGCTGCGGGGGGCAGGCTACGCGACTTGCATCGCCGGCAAGTGGCAGCTTGGCGGCGGGTTCGACGGTCCAAGACGTTTCGGGTTTGACCGTTATTGCTTGTGGCAACTGACGCGTCGGCCAAGCCGCTATCCGAATCCGGGATTCGAAATCGACGGTCGGGAGGTGGATTTCAAGGAAGGCCAGTTCGGTCCGGACGTCGCATCGGACTACATCAATTCATTCATCAGCGAGCATGCCGACCGGCCGTTCTTTGTGTATTACCCGATGATCGCGCCGCACTGGCCGTTCGTTCCCACACCCGACCATCCGGATTGGGATCCGACGATGTGGCGCGACAAGAAATCCGAACCGGGCGGCTACAAAGACGACAAGTACTGGGACGCGATGGTGCGTTACACGGACAAGGTGGTCGGGAAAGTCGTCGACCATCTCGACGCCTGTGGCTTGGCGGACAACACGCTGGTGATGTGGACCGGCGACAACGGAACGTACCAGAGTGTCACTTCGCAGTGGCGGGGACGCGATTACGTGGGAGGCAAAGGCAGGACGACCGACAACGGGACCCACGTGGGTTTTTTGGCGCGCTGGCCCGGCGTGATCGAACCGGGCAGCGTCTCCGACACGTTGGTCGACTTTTCGGATGTTTTTCCGACGTTGTTGGAGGTGACCGGCGTGAAGCGGCCCACACCGGGCAAGCTCAGCGGCGTCAGTTTGCTGCCCGCGTTCACGGGGCAGGCGAGGAAAAAGCCCGTTATCTATTGCTGGTATGAACGAAACGGCGTCCGAGACCAGGCCAGTGAACACGTCCGCACCGCGACCCACAAACTGTATGCAGATGGACGTTTCTATGACGTCCAAAACGATTGGGGTGAAAAACACGACCTTGCGGCGGAACCCGTCTCGGGTTCGCTGCGGGAAATCCATGCAAAGCTTGAACAAGAACTCGACAAGCACCGTCAAATGACTTTGCAGGCTGATCCGATTCTGTCCCAGCGGCGTCAGGCCTACCCCCGGTGATCCCGGGGGCCTGCCCGGGGCCCCAGCTCTTGGCCGATTTCCGCCTTTCGGTCATCATGAAATCATGGATCACCTGGAAAAGTTCGTCGAAGCCGAAAACTTCTCGGTCGCCCTGCAGCGGGTGCGCGACGGCGATGACGAGGCGATCGCGGAGCTTTGGAACAACTACTTTCAGCGGCTGGTCCACCTGGCCGCCAAGCGGCTGCCGACGAACCTCAGGCGGTCGGCCGACGAAGAAGACATTGCCCTGTCGGCATTCAACAGCTTCATTGCCGGCATCCGACGCGACCAATTTCCCGATTTGAGCGGTCCGGACAACCTGTGGGGGCTGTTAATCACATTGACCGGCCGCAAGGTCAGCGCCCATTTGCGTCACCAGACCCGCCAAAAACGCGGGGGCGGAGCCGTGCGTGGTGAATCGGTGTTCATGGACGCCGCTGACCTGCAAAAGTCTGCCGGGATCGGTGGTGTTTCCGGACAGCCGACGACGCCGGATTTGAATGCGGAATTGCAGGAGGAATGTGAACGGTTGTTGGATCAGTTGCCGGACGACCAACTTCGGCAAATCGCGGTCATGAGGATGGACGGTTTCCTGGTGGACGAAATCGCCGACCGCCTGCAGATCAGCAAACGGGCTACCGAACGCCGGCTGCAATTGATCCGGCGGACGTGGTCGGAAGCTGTTCATCATGAAGATGGCACCCATTCCTGATCGGCCTACCTTCAAAGCCACCCAGCCATGAATCATCCTGAACCCATCTGCCATTCTGGGCCAGTCAGGTAACGCGAGATGAATCTTGACCAGCTGTCCGCCGCCGAACTGGCCGTGATCGATGCTGTTTGCTTGGATTTTGAGCAGCGACTTCGCAGCGGCCGCAGGGTTTCGGTCGAATCGGTGATCACATCCTTTCTGGAATCTTCTTCGGCGACGGATCGTGGCACGTTGGCAGAACCGTTGAGGCAAGAATTGATTGCCGTCGAGCGGGAACTGGACAGCGCAGAAATCCAAACCGAATTTCAGTCCCAACCGGTGCGGACGCCATTCCAGCCACGAACACGTCCGCCCGGCGGCGACGAATCCGGCAAGCCGGTTCCGACGGCGCGAGTCGGCCCGGAAACTTATAGCGAGGCACCCGCTGCGGCGTCCGTGTCGGCAGCCCAGGGCGATCGGCCGTCCGGTCGTCCGGCGTCGAGTGGTCCTGCGGAGAACGGTACGGCGGAGAACGGTACGACTGAGAATCGCCAAGCTTCCCAGGGAGATTCCGCATCAAACCCGGGGCGACCAAGCCCGGCGCCGGGGACGGACCCGCAAGCGGGACCTGAGACGGTCGGCGGGGGCACGCTGCCGGGAATCGGGGGCATGCAAACGGCCGGCGACACCATTCCTGATTCGGTCGGCCCCTACCTGATCGTCGATGTGCTGGCACGTGGCGGCATGGGCGTGGTGTACCGCGCGACCGACACGCGATTGGATCGACCGGTCGCGATCAAAATGTTGGGGTTCCCTCACCTGGCGGGCAGCGATCCGAAGCGGACGGAGTTGATCGACCGTTTCGAACGCGAGGCTCGGGCGGTGGCCGCCTTGTCGCATCCCAACATCGTGGAGCTGTTTGACGTCGGCGTGCAGCACGCGATGCCCTACGCGGTCATGGAGCTTCTCAACGGGACGACGTTGGCAAAGCGATTCGCGCATGGGCCTTTGTCCGCCGAACAGACTCGCCAGGTTGGGATGCAAATTGCCGGTGCTTTGGCGACCGCCCATGCCGCCGGCGTGATTCACCGTGACCTGAAACCGCAAAACATCATGGTCGTCGATCCGGGGGACTCTGACGACCGCGACGCGATCCGGGTCAAGCTGGTGGACTTTGGACTGTCGCGCGTCAGTGATGCCGTG
Organism: Roseiconus nitratireducens; assembly: GCF_008629675.1. Lineage (GTDB taxonomy): Bacteria > Planctomycetota > Planctomycetia > Pirellulales > Pirellulaceae > Stieleria > Stieleria nitratireducens. The sequence goes on from NZ_VWOX01000016.1 coordinate 60,116, forward strand.
TTGCCGGACGCGGAAGTCCCGGCCGGCGAAACACGATCGGGGACGATTCTTGGCACTCCGGGCTACATGGCACCCGAACAGGTGCGCGGAGAATCGGCCAAAGACGCGGCGGATATTTTCGGGCTCGGCTGCATCCTGCACGAAGCGTTCTACGGCACGGCTGCGTTGCCCGGTCAAACCCCGGCCGACCGGTTGGCGGTCACGTTGGCGGGCGACGTCCAGTCCGACCTCAATCGCTATCGCGAGGCCCCGGAGCTGGGTGACCTGATCTCGCATTGCCTGGAAAAGCAAGCTGGGAAACGTCCCAGTGCGACGGAGGTTTATCGCAGGCTCCGTCAACTCTCCGCGGTTCCGGCGCAGGAGTCGCTGCTTGTCAACGACGGGAACTGGTCGCGTCGACACGCCATGGTCGCTTTGTCAGGTGGCGTCGCTGGAATGCTGTGGGGTCTGTGGCCTCGTGACAACGCCGCCGGTCGGTTGGGAGACATTCGCACGCTGGCGGTGCTGACGCCCCGCAACTTGAACGAGAACGCGACGCAAGATCGCAGCGGATTGCCCTTGGCGGGGCGGCGAATGTCCGATGGCGAAGCAATCGCGGTGGCGTTGGTCAATGAGCTGTCCGGTGTGGAGGGCTTGGCCGTCCGTCCGTTTCGTCCGCAGATGGCAGACTCTCCTGACGACTTCCGCAGGATCGGTGAGAACTTGAATGTCGATGCGTTGCTCACCGGCGCGTTCGAATTTCAGCAACACGGGGCACTCCAATATTGGGTCTTCAATTGGCAGCTGGTCAGCGCACAACGCGGCAATGTGTTGTACGGCGAACAATTCGTCAGTGAACTTAGCGGCGACCAATTGGGAGAGCGGTTGCTGACGCAGACGGGCGTGGCATCGAAAATTGCCAGACGGATCGATCGTGTCTTGGTCAGCACCGCCCAGAGCGGTCGGTTTCCAAAACCCGAAGCCTACGGATGCATGGTCAAGGGTTGGGCTCAGGCGGACATCGACAGTGTGGTCGGATTGCAGCGTGCCTTGGACTGTTTCCGGCATTCCTATCAGGTCGACAGTCGGTTGGTGGAGCCGCTGGCAGCGGTTGCGGTGACCGCCTTGCTGCTTGCCGCACGCAGTGAAGACGACACCGCGAAAGCTTTGTTGGGCGAGGCGAATCAGTCGTTCGTCGACGCGCTTCAGGTCGATCCCGATTCGATGGATGCCCAGTTGGCTCAGGCGATGTACGAATGGCAGACGCTGCAACACTACCAGGATGCGCGCGACCTTTTCGGCTCACTGGCCATGACGCATGAATACAAGTGGCAGATCCAGCACCAATTCGGATTGCTATTGACCGCCCTTGGAGTTGAATCGGCGGCGATCGACATGTTGCGGGCCGCCAGCAAAATGAATCCGATGTCGGTGTTGGTCCGGGCGGATCGCTGTCGTGCCGACTGGTTCTTTCACTACCCGGAACGCGCCATCCGCGACGCCAAGTCGTATTTGTCCGGGGCCACCGAGCGTGATCCGGCCAACCATCTGATGACCGGGTTGTTGATCGACATCTACGAGGAGCAACGACAATTTGGGTTGGCCGCGGAACTGTTCGGATGGGAGCAGTCGGTCAATCATCCCGAGGAATACTTTCGACGCAGGGAGGAAACGTTGGTCGACATTCCCTATGGACCGTTCGGGCCGACCTTGAATCGCGCCATCTTTGATCTGCGGGCGGGCGACGTGGTCGTGGAAGAGCTTCCCGGTCGGCTGGACGAATCGGGCGCGCCGATGTTTCCTCTGTTGCTGGCCAGGCATCCGGCCTTCGCCGCGGTCCGTGAAAGTGCTGCGGCAGAGCGTTATCTCCCTGACGAGGAATCACTCGCGGTCGTCACTCCCACCAGGCAGAATGCCTACCGTAGGACAACCGATTCGTGAAGTTCTCCGAGCAGATGATCGAGTTGGCGGTGCGTTTCAAAGCCGGTGGCGTTCCATGGACTCCCGCGGCCGGTGATTACGTTCTCGACCGGGAGGGCATCGTCGATCGTGGATCGCCCTTTCAGCCAGGTGTCTACTTCGTGCTCAACTACGACCATTTCATGCGATTGGCCGGCGGTGAGGACGCATTTCGCCGCCGGTTGGTGTGGTTGCCCACGTGGGAACAGTGCCGTGAGATTCTGCGTCAGAGCGGCATGACGGACGGTCAGCTTCAAGCGGAGCTAGTCGAACGCAACGCAATCGCCGGCGGCACCGAGCGTTTGGCCGTCTACGAATTGATTGCGGACCGCTATCCGGTGGCTCCCGGTTCTGCCACCGCGGGTTCAGGATTCTTTCAGCCTGTGAAAGACGGCCGCTCATCTTGCTGAGGCAGTGTGGCTGTCGCCGCTTCGCGGCTGGTGGTGTCCGTGTAGCCGTTTCCGTCGGCTAAAGTCGACGGCAGGGGGCTGTCGGCGCTTTGCGACTGGGGGTCGGGGCGCCGAATTGGCGCAGCGGCATGGTCGTCTGGTTGGCGGCGTAATCGATACGGTCCGGCAGATTACCGCAATCCTCGTCCGTTTCTAAGAACTCACGAAGGATCAGCGGCGTCCAAAAGGCTAGCAGCGGATAAAAACCCCTAGGTTCGGGTCGGAAAGGTTACGAAACTTCTGGTCAGCTGAATCCCTGGCCGGGCGGAACGCACAACGTTTGACCCTGAACGGGATTCGCACACCACCCGTTCGGTGGAATGTGCGATGGCCGCCATGTATAGTGATCCCCTGAACTCCCCTCGCTTCCCACCGCGACTGAATAGCCTCTGGAATGCTCAGCACGGCAAAGTCTCAATCGCTCACCCTGCTCAACAAGGTGACGTGTCCGCACTGTTGGCACGCCTACGCGCCCGAGGAGTCGTTGTGGATTTCGGAGCACCCGGATCTGTTGGGTGATGCGAAGCTGGGCTTCCAGCACGCCAAGCGTTTTCTCCCCAGCCGATTCAGCCCCCAGGGCGATGCGATCGACGAACTGGGACAGTATGCGACTCGGATGGCATGTCCGCGCTGCCATTTGCACGTCCCCCGGTCGATGTACCAGGTGCCCAGTTTATTTTTCAGCATCTTTGGCGCCCCCGCGTGCGGTAAGAGTTATTTTCTGACGTCGATGTCCTGGAAGTTGCGGCAGACGCTTCCGAAGCGTTTCGCGGTCTCGTTAAGCGACGTCGACGCGGCGACCAACTCGCGGATTCATGAATACGAAGAATTGCAATTCATGAACCCGGATCTGGACACGCCCGTCGCTTTGGCGAAGACCGAAGAACAGGGCGACATGTACGACACCGTGGACATGGGCGATCACAGCGTGTCGCTGCCGCGTCCGTTCATGTTCAATTTGCAGCCGCTATCCAGCCATCCCCGGTACAGTCGCAACCGAGAGATTTCCAAGCTGGTTTGTTTGTACGACAACGCGGGGGAAAGCTTTTTTCCCGGGGCGGATAAGACCGTCAATCCGGTCACGCGTCACTTGGCGTGTTCGAAGTGTCTGTTCTTCTGCTTCGATCCGACCCAGGACACGCGATTCCGGAGGGCCTGCGAGGGCAAGTCGGATGATCCCCAGATGGCGTCGCGGACGTCCAGGATGGCGCGTGAAACCACCGTCCGTCAGGACACGATTTTGTTGGAAGCGATCCAGCGGGTGCGGCGGCACGCGGGATTGCGTGACGATGAACTTCATCAGCGACCATTGGTGATCATCGTGACGAAGTGGGACGCCTGGAAGAATCTGTTGCCGGACATTTCCAACGAGGAACCCTACCTGCCGGTGGAAGGATCGAAGCTGTGCCGCTTGGACAGCGCCCGAATCAAGAACGTTTCGGACAAGGTGGGTGAGTTGATGGCGGAGATCTGTCCTGAGATCGTTGCCGCCGCCGAAGGTTTCTCGACCAGTTTGACGTTCATCCCGGTCAGTGCCAGCGGCACCAGCCCGACCGTCGATCCGGCAACCGGTGCGTTGGGAATTCGGCCTCGTGACCTCCAGCCCTATTGGGTTGAAATCCCGATGCTGTTGGCGTTGCGCAATTGGGCAAGTGGATTGATCGGGGCGACTGACGGCGGGGCACTGCTGGAAGACGGTCGCTGGATGGTGGAAAAGCTGTAATTCCGGCGGACGGCGTGAAACGCGTTTGATGAGTACCGAATTACTTTACACGTCTGCTCCCAAGGGGCTTCGCCACGGCAGTCGTGGGTTTTGCACCGTGCTGACCACGTCGGGGATGCCGATCAACGTGATCGGAAAACTGGAGTCGATCTCCGGTTATCGGCATCTGTTTCCGCCGGACAGTCCGCGCGCCGGTGAGAATCCCGTCACCCAGGCCCACCAGCGGGTCAGCTTGGGCGGGCAACTCGTTTCGGTGATTTCACGCATCGCCGCCTATGGCACCGACTACTCCGGACGGACCAACAAGCTGGCTCATCACGTGGCGTTGGATGCGTCGGAACTGCCCCAGGCGGGACCCGCCTGGTTGTTGCAACAGCCGACCGTGATGCGTTCGCAGTGGTACGGTCAATGCGAAACGCCGCCGACCGGACCTTCAATTCCTCGCGGCGACCAACCACCACGCATCTGTTCGTCCTGGAAGTCCGTGACCGGTGATGCCGGCTGGGGCGGCGTGGTTGCCGAAGCGTTTGCCGCCGACGCGGGCCAGCCGTTTTGGATCGTCTATTCGTTGGACCACCAGGACCGCTTGTTGGAGATGATGGACGAATCGATCTCGCTGTTGCCACCGTCGCAACGTTGGCGAGCGACGTTCAACACGTTTGCGGTCAATGTGCCACCCGACGTCGATTGTCGTGTTCGGATGGTACCGGCCGGAACCGAAGAGGCGCGGTTTGCAACCTCCGCCGGCAAGTGCGTCGACTTGACCCGAACCCAGTCCATCACGACTGCCTCGCAATGGGTCGAGCGGGCTCGTGGAAAGCTGCGCGGCGATGGCGTGTCGGTGGGAACGTCGACCGGGTTTTCCGCGGTCCAGGATCCGGTCGACAGTGAAGGAGCGTCGGTGTGGTCGTCGTCGGAGGAATCGGCTTCGGGGCCACCGCCGACTCCTCAGCCACCGGCATTGCCCGACCAGCTGCGAAAGCATTCCGGCGGGCGTTTGTGGTGGTCTTCCTTGGCGGTGATTGTCGCCCTCCTGATGCTCTCCGGCATTTGGTGCCTGTCGCGTTACTGGGCCGGTTTGCCCCTGTTGCCTGGAGGTGCGTCAAAGCCGGCGGCCCCGCTCGCCGTCGCTCCGCCGGATGCCAGTGTTACCGAGCCGGTGGTGTCGGAAACCGAGGAACAACCGACGGTTCCGACTCAGCGGCTTGAGTTTCCTGTCCGTTACGATCAAAAGCAGATGCTCGGCTGGGTGCTGGGCAATCCGGACGCCGAGACGCCGTTGCCCAGCCCGATCTCCTTGCGTGGTCGTTTGAATCTCCCCTCCACGTTGGGGCCGCGAGAGTCCGGCGAGACCGTTCAAGCATCGGTGGCCGATCCGTCTCCTGTGTCGAACGCCCCCGGCGCACTGAACTCCGCGACGGCCTCGGACGGCGGTCAAGCCAGCTCGGACCGAGAGAATGCGCGACGGGATTCGGCCGCGACAACCGAGTCGGCTTTCAAGGCAACCCTGATCGCCTGGGGAGGCAAAGCGGTGCGCCTGCCGCCGGCGGAGTCCGTGCGGATCGAATCGACTTCCCTCGCCAACATTGTCGGCACGTTCCAGGTGCATCCGATCCCAGACGTTGATCCGGCACTGAGTGCCAGCACGCGTGTGTATTGGCGTCCGGAAGGTGACGATTTGATTGCCATTTCCGGATTCGATTGGCATGCCGACGGCAATTCCAGCGGGGACGCCGCGAGTGGCGGCCAAGCGGCCGCTTACCGGACGGTCGGTCAGTCGCTGGCGAACCTGTCAGCGTTATTTGCATCGCTGCAGCAACAAAGTGCAGAATTGCCGTCATCGTTTCGCAGCATCGTCGCCCCTTTGGTACTGCGAGGCAATCGCGGTCGGGAATCGTTGGTTCGGTCTCTGTTGCGTTCGGCAGACGACATGGACGAGATTATCGACGAAGCGATGGCGGTGACCGATCAGATGCAGGCCGAGGTAGCGGGCCAAGCCGGACCGCTGAATAAGTCTCAGCAAGACGCGTTGTTGCGCGCCGTGTCGGACTGCGAGCGGATTGTTCGATCCGCACAAGAATTGGAAGAAAGTTTTCATGTGCTGCAACAGGGCTGGACTGTCGACGTAGCCGATTTGCGCTTTCAAGACTCAGACGGCGACCTGATACGCCGTCTCCCGCTTCGATTTCATTTTTCCTGGTAACGTTCACGATGCCGACAACCGTAGACAAAATTCGAAGCGCTTTGGAGAAACGTGACGGGATCGCGGAAGAGGAAATGCGTCCGCTGGCGGAGTCCTACCGGTCGGAGGTCCAGGCGGTCAATCAGCGACTCGATGATGCCGTGATGTTGCTGCGAAAGGGGCTTCGGAGCGAAGCGATCCAACGCGTGGAGATGACGCCCAACGCCTTGGATGCCGCCGCCGATCTGGATTTCCCCGAATGGGATGATTGGAATGAGATCCTGCAATTCATGGGGATCCCACTGCCGCCGCGGTTGAACCACGAGTACGTCGCGCAAATCAATGAAGCGATCATCGAAAGTCTGCCGCTGGATGCCCTGTTGCGGCGCCATCGCCGGCTGGCCATCGCCAAGGCGCCGCTGTCAGCCCGTCTTCGAACGCTGCGACAGATCGCACGCGTCGATTCCAGTAATCGGGTCTGGAATGAAGATGTGGAGTCCTGGGAGAAGGTGCGGCTGCAGCAGATCGATGCAGAACTACGCAACGCGCTGGAGGATGAAGACGCACGCCGCCTGTACGACTTGCATCGCGAACTGACGGGAGATTCCTGGCAGATCACACCGGCACCTCGGTTGATCGAGCAGAGTGCGTTTGCCGCCGAAGCCCACGTGCGTCAGAACCAGGAAGCGGAGCTGGGCAAGTTGGCGCCGCAGCTGAATCAAGCATTCCAGAATCGCGACGAGACCGCGGGGCGATCGCTGCGTTCCCAGTGGCAATCGATTCGATCCAAGTACAGCGTGCCGGTACCAAGTCACTTGGAACAGAGCATCGCCCCGGCGATGAGTTGGCTGGAAGATCTGGATCGCCAGTCGGTCATGGAAAGTGAGCGACAGATGGCGATCCAGCGGCTGGAAACCGCATTGGACGAGAATCACTCCATCTTGGACGTCAAGCAGGCGTTCGAGGAAGCATCCCGATTCACGCCCGGTGTCCCGGAGGATCTGGCTCAACGCGTGCACGACCGAACGCATGCGCCGGCCAAACATCGCCGGCGGAAGATGCAGTTGGTCGCGGGCGCGCTGGGGCTGCTGGCGGTCATCGGAATCGTCAGCGGGACGATGATGTTTCTCAAGTCCAGCAAGGAGCGTGACCGCAAAGACAAAGTCGCGCAGATGCAAGACTTCGTCGACAAACAGCAATACGATGCTGCCCTGTCCTTTTTCGCTTCGCTGCAATCTGCCGATCCGGAGTTGGCTGCGGACTCGACCATGGTGGCATTGCACGCGACGGCACAAAAAGCGATCGAGAAGCAAGATTACCGTCTGGAGCGGTTCGAGAAGTTGATGCGCCAGGCCAGCAGCGACGATCCAGCCCTGATCGATGAATCATTACTGCCCCAGTTGGAAGAACTGGCGGAAAGTGACGGAGAGCGGGCTCGGGTTGAGGATTTGAAACGTCGCAAAGAGCAGTACCTGAAGCTTGAATCGGAACGCCAGACCGATCAAATGTTGGGTAAGTTGGCCGAACTGCGAAACACCTTCAACCAGCTGCAATCGCGCGGCGGAACCCCCGCCAATCTGCAGGCACTACAAAACCTGTTGACGTCGGTGGTACGACTTCCCAATCAATTCCCGCTGCGTGGCCAGGACGCGGTGGCCAAGCAGAGCGTGCTTCGCGATCAGGTGTCGTCGACGCTGAATCGTTTGAAAGAAACCGGCATGATCGCCGAACAACGGGGTGAAGCCATCGGCGCTTTGGTGTCGGCCCGGACGTTGGACGTGTATGCCGACCTGCTTCGCGACTACTCCACGCGATCGGTCTCGCGGACCGGATTCATGGAGTTCGGAACGGTGTTGGACGAAGAATCACAGTGGCGAGATGTCGATCGCACCAATGCCTGGTTGAAGGAATTGGAGCAGCGATTGAAAAGCGGCGTGTCGTCGGGCGAAGCCAACCAATTGATCGAATCGGCCCAGGAACTGAAACGGGCCACGGAGCCCAATCCGGTGTTCCGGGCGATGCCCGATTTCACCGAAACGATGAAAGAGATCACCGGCAGAAGGCAGATCCTGGAGGATACGATGGCCCGGATTTCACGGCATCCGTTGGCCAAGGTGGTCACCCTGGCGGTGGACGATTCCTCCAGTCCGAACGGCAAGACGGCTTACTTTCTGTACGCCGACGATGCCGAAGCCAACGCCGATCGGTTTTCGCAGAGCGGCAGTTTGGGGTTGGAAGTGATCTCGGACGAATTGGGTGGCGTTCGCAATCGTCCCTTCAACGGTCCCCTTCCCAAAGTGTTGACCGAACCCATGGACACCATCGCCGACATCGTCAGCCAGAAGACAAAGCAGCGAATCAATTTCGATCAGTACTGGGAACGGACATTGATCCTGTTGGTCGCAGACGTTCGCAAACGCGACGACGTCGACGGTTTGTTCAAGGAATGGCTGATCGACCAACTGCTCGCGGCGGGCGTCCAGGGCAGTGAGCAGCTGAAATCGTTGATCCCGCAAACGATGCAGATACTGCGTCGGCGGACCGCCGCGCGTCAACGATGGTACGAGCCCCGCCCCTTCGATACGTCGCTGAACGATCAATTGGACGCGATGTTGCGCGCGGAGATGCCGATCGCACTGCGTCGCTTGAGCGAGCCGCTAAGCCACTATCAAGCGGTCGCCTCCGAACGTTTGGAATGGATCGGCTTTCTCGCCAAATCCGCTTCGGGCCAGATCGAGTATCATTTGCGAGGTCCTTTGCCTGAGACGGATGGCAAACTGTATGTCGCCGCGCCGGCCGAATCGGCGGCCAATACGTCGATCGTTTCGGTCGGCGAATTGAATCAGGGCCATATCCGCCTGTCGCCCAATCCGGTCCATCAAGTGCCCGGACGCCCCATCTTCCTGTTCCCGAATTAAACGGTATGACTCAGCTTGAACGTGTCTTTGTCCGATTTCGTGGCCGCACGATCGGTCCGTTCAGTCCGGAAAAGATTCAGGAGATGGTGCGCCGAGGGCAGGTCACTCGCATGCATGAACTTTCCGGCGACGGTTTAAGCTGGATGAAGGCGGACCAGTTTGGGAGTTTCTTTCCCAGGGTCAGCTCCGTGCAATCGGGCGATCTGGCGGCGGAAGCTTCCAATGTCCCACCGGGAGGGCAGGGCGGAGGCGCCGCAGCGACCGCCAATGAAAACGCGAGTGCCCAGTGGTACGCTCATGTCAACGGCGAAAAGCAGGGGCCCGTGTCGATGGATCAAATGCGTCTGTACGCCGAAGCGAAGATCCTGAAAAAGGACTCGTTGGTCTGGAAGAACGGCATGGATGCGTGGAAGCCGGCTGTCGAAGTGTTGGGAGAACTGTTCGGGAAAACCGGCAAGGAGGGAATGGTTTCCTCCAGTGCGGGCGACGAAGCCGAAGCCGGCGGCATGACACCGATCACTGGTGAGCTTTCGTCTCAATACGCGGGGACGTTGATGTTGGGAATCGCGTTACTCGCCACCGGCGGCGTTCTGGTGATTGCTCAACTGTTCGCGCTCAGTCAGGGGACCGGCCCCACCAATGCGGATTACCTGGCCACGGCGGTGCGGGTCGCGTTGGGGCTTGTGCTGGGAATGGCAGGTGTGCTGGCTTTGCAGGTCGCGGCAAAAATCCAATCGCTACGAGAATATGCATCGCCGGCAGCAGCGCTGATGACGGTGAAAACTGCCAGTCAGTTCTGGCTGTACGCCGGCGTGGGATTGATGGTCTACCTGGTGATCCTGGTGGTGGTGCTGGTGATTGCCCTGGCAACCAACGTGGCCCTGTTGGACGTGCTCGTCTGACCAACTGGCCTCCCCTGGTTCCAAGGCTCCGGCCTTGGAACCGGCTGTCCGGCAGGCTCCGCCTGCGCACCTTCGCATCGGGGCTGGCGGAGCCAGCGTGCAGTGCGTTCCCGGGCGGGAGCCCGGGAACGAGGGATGAGGCCAACGCCCCCCTGGTTCCAAGGCTCCGGCCTTGGAACCGGCTGCAATCCAGGCTCCGCCTGCCTTCGCCTCGGCAAAGTCTCAAGTGGGAAGATTTCCCAAAAGGAATCGCATTTTTCTGCACGGATGCAGCCGCGGAAGTGCACTAACAGGGTAGGCGGCCGGGACTCGGTTTTCGTCCCGCAATACACCCCCAATCCGCGCGGTTCCGATGCGACTCACTCTACGCACCTTGCTGGCTTACCTGGACAACACGCTGGATGAACAGGACGCGCAGGCATTGCGTGCGAAGCTGGAGCAAAGTGGGTACGCGACCCAGGTCGTCCAGCGGATTCGTGCGGTTCTGGCGGCGAATAACCTTTCGGCGCCGGCCCCCGATTCGGTTCATCCGATCGAGGAGCCGAACATGATGAGCGAGTATTTGGACAGCACGTATTTGGACAGCCCGTTGTCACCGGAGCAAATCACCGAGATCGAAAAGGCTTGTCTGGAATCCGAGCCGCATTTGGCCGAAGCGGCCGCTTGCCACCAGATCTTGACGATGGTGTTGGGACAACCGGCAAAAGTTTCTGACCAGTTGCGGGATCGAATCTGCGCGATGGTGGGTCCGGACGGCAAGGTGGCTCCGGGGATCGGTGGGACTCGTTTTGCCGCGGGCGGCGAAGAAGCGGTCGGGGCCATCGCTGGCGAGATCGGTCCTCGGTATTCCGATATCCAGATGGACCAAGACGCGGCTGGACCGTCGCCGCCGTTGCCGGAACCGCCGGAGGCGGATTTCGGTGACGGCGTTTCCGACGCGGAACCGACTTACCCGCCACGTGATTCACAAGCCGAAACACTGGATTCGGGCCGACGTCGCATGGGCCCGCCGGCTCCGCCGGTGCAACCGGTCGGGGTGGACGACAGTGGGGTCTTTCAGGCGGCGACGAAATTGCGCGGTCAGTCGGATCCGTTCGCCGAGCCTTCGGCCGGGTTGGAAGACGCGGCGCCGTTGGCCGGCAGCCGCCCGATGTCGGAGTTGCGGCGCTCCGATTTCTACGAAGGCGACGTGAGACCGTCTCGGATCACTCCCTGGCTCGTCTCGTTGGCATTGGTCGGCGCCCTGTTGTTTGCAATCAGCCAGATCTTCGCGCCGCTGATGAACGACGATCGTGTCGCTCAGAAAGACGACTCGAAAGTGTCGCAGACGTATCCTGACGTCGAAACGCAAACAGATCTGCCGGAGAATGATTCGGGGGGCAAGGCTTCCACGGACGTCGATGGCGGGCAGGATTTGTCCGACGCGGACATGGTCGCCGAAGAAGCTGAGACCGGTTCGCAAGCAAGCGAAGCGGATCAAGCGACAGGCGAAGAACCTGAATCAGATGGGACGGCCGAACCATCGCGGGAAACCGGCGCGGACCCTGGCCAGCCTGAGAAGGAGCAACCCGACACCGCAGATGCGTCCCAGCCGACCGCTACCGACAGCATCCCGGAACCAGACTCCGATGTTGCGATGGAAGATTCCGGCAACGAGCGATCAGAATCCGCCGCTCCGGGCGATCAGGAAGTGACTTACGAAGCGCCGCCGGTTCCGCCAGGAGCGGGGACGCCGGACGCGGAGGTTGCGATGACACCGAAGGCTGAAACGGAGCCGGCCGAAGGGCTTGCCGAACCGCCGACGGAAGAGCAGCCGCTTTCGGTGGTCGGCGCCGTTTTGGCCTCCGAGGATGCCCTGGTTGCCAAACAGGTCGATGAAGATACTTGGCAATTGTTGGCAAACGAAGATGCCATCCAGCCCGGTGACGTTTTGGTTTGTGCGCCCGAATATCGAGCCCGTCTATCTGCTTCCAGCACCAAGCCGGTGATGGTGACGCTGGTCGGACCCACCAGGATTGGTTGGGCACCCATGCCCGAGACCGCTGCGTTCGACGTGGTGTTCGGCAAAGGTTTGGTGGCGATGGTCGAGGCGGGACAAACCGTGTCAATCGGCTTCGCGGACCAGACCTGGTTGATCCGATCGGCGTCGGACAATGCGACGGTCGCGTTCCATCTGGTCCAAACGCGAGAGTTGGGGACCGATCCGCGGGTTCCGGAGAACCATCGCAACGAAATGCGATTCATCGCAACCACCGGCGACGTCCAGATTGAGACGTCCGATGGGACGACCGATTTGAAGACGCGAGAACAACTGGCTTTTCAGGTCCGGGCGGACGAGTTGACCGCTTCGGAGCCCGTGATGTTGGACCAGATGCCGTCGTGGGTGGATCCGGAAACCGACACGGGAACCCTGGAGTCGGAAGCGGCAACGGATTTGTTATCCCTGGTTCGCCAGGACGATGCCAAGTCGCTGTTGCTCTCGCTGCGGGTCGCTTTGGATTTTCGACGCAACGAAGTCGCCGCGTTGGCCGGGAAGACCATGTTGGCGTTGGGTGACGCGTCCGCGTATTTCGGCGTGGACGGATTGTTGAGCAATCCGAAACAGCGGTTGTATTGGTCCTCGCATTTGGATGCGCTTCGCAAGACCATCGGTCGAAGTGCCGACGATGCGTTGGCAGTGCGACGTGCGATCGCCGGTGAGAACGAAGCGATGGACAACGCCGACGGCGACACCCTGTTCCGGCTGCTGATGGGATATTCGCAGGACCAGCTGAAGACCGGCGGTGATGCCGAGTTGGTCGCCGATTTGGAGTCCGCGTCCATGCCCGTGCGAGTCTTGGCGTCCGAGAACTTGCGTGATATTAGCGGGACGACCTTGTTTTTCCGCCCCGAGGAAGCTGTCAGCAGTCGGCGCGACGAAGTCGTCAAGAAGTGGAAGGTGCGATTGAACAAGGAGAGCATCCGTTGGCCGGATCCGGCCGTTGCTCCGCCGGATGAAGAATGATCGGCCGGCGGTGACGTTTTAGTCCTCCTTGGCTTCCTTCAGGGTTTCGAGTGCTTCGCGAACAATCAACAGGCTAATCACCAAGGCGGTGACCGAGTCCAACCACCACCACCGCCAAAGAAAGAACGCCCCGCTTCCGACCAGCAGCGCAACCGAGAGCATCAGGCATGCCAGGGTTTCTTTGGAATCGGCAACCAGACTGGGGCTGTCGATGGATTTACCCAGTCGGTACTTCGCCAGAAACAGAAACGGCATCACGATGATCGAAGTGATCGCCAGAGCGATCGCAATCCAACTGGCTTCGGGTGAATCTCCTTGGATCAGCGACTTGGTGGCGTCCACACCCACGTATGCAGCCAGGGCCAACAAGGAATAAGCGACGCAGGTTGCGGCGCGTCGTTCGATTCGTTCAAAGGATTCATCATCCTCTTGCATGCCGAACGCCCAAAACCGCCAGATCATCACGGCGCCGGACAATGATTCGACAAAGCTGTCCAGGCCAAAGCCGAACAGCGCCTGGCTTCCGGATAGCTGGTTCCCGATCATCGCTACCGCACCCTCGCCAAGGTTGTAGACGACGGTCGCAATTGAAAGTAGCAGAGCACGTTTTCTGGCAGACACCAATGGACGGATACCATGGAGCGGGTAGTAGTGGTCAATAGGAGTTGAAGCCGTATCGAGCGGCCCGGTGGTTCCTCGTGATCCCGATTGCTATGATCCGTTGCAGATTGCGGATCGATGGGGGCCGCGGTTCCTCAATCGTTGCATGAATCGGAAACTTCTCTCAAGCCGTCGGGCCGGTTAATACCCAGATGGTTCGAATCTCGGCAGTCGGATGCGTGAATTGAAGCGAGTCGCCAAAGTCCTGATCGCCTTGATTGTGGTGGTCGGATTGACGGTGGCGACGCACCGGGCAATTCAGCAGTGGCAGGAGCAGTCTCGCCGGGCCGAAGAGCGTGTGGAGGAAATCGAGCGGAGGATTGCTGCGTCCTCGTCTTTGGCCGAACGAGAGCATCTGAGCGCTGATCGGCGGGCGGCTTCGGCGGCCATCCCCAGTTTGACGAATCTGCGTTGGTCCTGCATCTCCGCCGCCGCATTGTTGTACTTCGTCGGTCTGGTGCCGGGCGGAGTGGTGCTGTCGGAGGGCGTGCGAACGTTCGGTTGTCGGGTGCCGCTGCGAGAGGCGGTCATCGCCCAAGTCATGGGACACTTAGGGAAGTACGTGCCTGGCAAGGCCATGGTGGTGGTCATCCGGGCGGCTCGGCTGTCGGCCAGTGGGGTTCCGGTGTCAATCGGTACGACGGCCGTGTTCTTGGAAACCTTGCTGATGATGGCAGTCGGTGCGGCGTGGGGCGGTGCACTGATTTGTCTGCTTCCGGTGCCCCGTTGGATGGCAGTGTTGGCATTGGTGGGCGGCATTTCCGCCTCGGTGCCGACGGTCCCGCCGCTGCTGCGCCGTTTGGTGGCGCGGATCGGTGTGTCAAAGCTGGCGACCCAGGCGGACAGCGACCTGGGGACGCCGGATCCGGTGGCGGAATCCATTGCGGAGGTTCCCGCCAATCCGACTGGCGGGTGGCGATACTTTCGCGCGGCGTGGTTTTGGCAAACGATCGCTTGGGCATTGATCGGAGGTTCGTTTGCCTTGCTGGTCGCGTCCATTCCTGGCCGCGACGGCGAGACGTTTGGCGTGGTGGCAACGGCGGCCTCGATCGCCGCCATTTGCCTGGCGATGGTCGTCGGTTTCGCGTCGTTGTTGCCCGGCGGTGCCGGAATTCGGGAGCTGACGTTGATTGTCGTTCTGGGGCCGGTGGTGGGCGAATCACGAGCCCTGTTGGCCGCGATTGCCGCACGGCTGCTGTTCATCGTGGTGGAGTTAGTCGCCGCGGGCGTGGTCACTTCGGCTCAACGCTGGAAGGGGGGCGAACGCCTCGATCCGGCGACCTGATTTCGGCAGCATTCCCCCGCGAAACTTGTTCCGCGTGGGCGGGTTTCAACATGATAAACTGACCGTGTCACCATCCGCGTTCCTCGTTTGAAGTCTCAAAAGCGTTTGTCTGTCAGTGAATCCACGGCGTTGCGTTATCAGCAATCGGACCCCGATGTCCGGCTGATGCTGCGCGTCCGCGACGATGACGCCGCCGCCTTTGAGGAATTGCTTCGAAAGTACCATCCCCGCCTGGTGCGATTGATGCGGACCATCGGGCCTCGGCCCGATTTGGCGGAGGACCTGGCACAGGAAACGTTCATGCGGGTCTTCCGTGCGCGCCATCGGTACGAACCGGGGGCAAAGTTTTCGACATGGTTGTTCACCATTGCGGCCAATGTCGCCCGCAACGCGGCGCGCAGCATGGGCCGACGACAGGAAGTTAGTGAGGTGGACGCCCCGGCGGCTCCGGACGGTTCGCAGGCGGTCGGCGTGCTGGCAGCGACCGCCTTGGAAGCGAGTGGCTTGATGCCGACGCGGTTGGTCGAAGGTGTCGAGCGGGCGGAAATCGTTCGGCAGGCGGTCAGTGTGCTCGGAGAGCGGCAGCGGACGGCATTGATGCTGTCCAGGTTTGAAAACCTGAGTTATGCCGAGATCTCCGAAGCGATGGGATTGTCAACCAAAGCGGTGAAGTCGTTGCTGAGTCGCGCGCGTGTGAACTTGCGCGAAATCCTGCAACCCTACATCGATGCCGGCGTCATTCCCAATGAGGTGGATCCGTGAAAGGTCGGAAGAATCTTGTATGTTCTGGCTGGCGTCTCTGGTGATTGAGACGATCAAAAAATGAAAGATAGCGTCCTGCTTACCGACGACAATCCGGTCGATCCGGATGACGAATTGCTTGTCGCCTACCTGGATGACGAGCTGAAAGAGAGCGAGCGTGTGACCGTTGAACAGCGTTTGATCAACGAGGAATCGCTGCGGCGACGATTGCAGTCGCTGCAGACCGGGTGGGAATGGCTGGACGAGTTGCCCGGCGAAACACCAAACGAAAAGCTGGTCGAATCAACGATCGAATTGGTCGTTTCCGACATTGCTCCCGCAGCACCGCAAACGACCAGTTGGTGGGCACGTCATCACCGTGGCATCGCCCTCACGCTGCTGTCGCTGTTAAGTCTGCTGGTGGGCGCGGCCGGGATGGCGATGAGTCGGCACGCAATGCTGCGCAGCGAGCTGAGCGATCTGGAGGTGGCGGAGGATCTGGACGCCTATCTGGTCGGTGCAGATTTCGACTTCTTACGAGAATTGGCCGCCAATCCGCAATGGATCGCGATGCTGGAGGCGATGGAGGATGTTTACGGACAATCGATCTCGCCGGAGAGTTCCATGCAGCCGATCCCGGTCAGCCGTCGAGACGAGTTCATCGTTTCGCTTTCGTCCGAGCAACGCGATCGGTTGGAATCGCGCTGGTACACCTTTCAGCGCTTGAGTGAGGAAAAGCAGCAGGCGGTCCGTGATGTGGCCAAACAGGTTGCCGACCAGCCGGATCACGACCAATTGCTGAAAACCATGAAAGCATTTTCCGTGTGGCGCGAAAATCTGGATGACGACGTGAAGGACCAGCTGGATAGCGACGATCCAAAGGTCGCACGCAGCGCTGCTCAGCAGGCGATTTCGGAAACCATGGAAGATTTGGCGCGTCGATCCGGAACGTCCATCAGCGAAGAGACGGCCGAACGGTTGTTCTTTCGGCTTCGCCAATTGTTGGAGCTGCGTGTGGAATCCAACCCCGAACTTGCCGAATCCATGGAACGCTCGCGGCGCGGCGTCTTTGGCGACCGGACCGAGGGGATCTACTTGCGAATGATGGTCGATGGCCGCGATTCCCGTGGACGCCCCGGATTTTTTCGCCCCCCACCCTCGGGTCCGGGATCGTCGTCGTCGGATTCGTCCGATGAGCGATCGTGGTATCCCGCTGAGATCACCGAACAGGAATTGCATGAACTGACGCTGTTGCTGAGCGACGAAGCAATGGAAAAGTTAAATGCCCTGACCAACCTGCAAACTCCCTTTGCCCGAGACGCGGCGGTCGTCATGACGATGCGAGCCTGGGCGCAAGAGGCGATCCGACGCGAAGCACCGATGTTCGATGCCGACCAACGATCGGATCTGGATCGGTATCTGGAGCTAAACAACCGCGATGAAGTTGATCTGCTTCCGCCCGACGAGATTCTTCGCCGCGTCGCACCGGAAGACCGCTGGGGCAACCGTTTTCGCCGCCGTTAAGAACGGGAGCGAGCGAATCCATGGCGGCAGCCGTGATCGCCGGAGCAAAGGAGTCGGGTTGTAGCCGCGGTCCGGGACAGTCGCTTTAGCGGAACGATCGGTTTAGCCTTCGTACTTGGCGAAAATCATTTTCCCGGCATTGGTTTGCAGCGTGCTGGTCACCCGCACGTCGAGATCCTGTCCGATGCGATTGCGAGCCCCTTCGACGACGACCATCGTCCCGTCGTCCAGGTAGCCCACGCCCTGCTCGGGACCTTCCCCGGGTTTGATGATCTTCACCCGGAACGTTTCGTCCGGAAGGTAGACCGGACGCAGCGAGTTGCTGATCTCGTTCAGATTGATGACCGGGACATTGTGCAGCTTGGCCACCTTGTTCAGGTTGTAGTCCCCCGTGACGACCTTGCCCTCGAGATGCTTGGCCAGCAGGACCAATTTCAGGTCCACAGTTTGCCCCGCCAGTTCCGGCAGATCCCGATCAAAAATCATCAGGTCGACCTTGTCGTCGGCACGCATCCGGTTCAACACATCCAGCCCACGTCGTCCCCGGACGCGCCGCAGTTTGTCGCTGCTATCGGCGATTGCTTGCAGTTCGCTGAGGGCAAAACGGGGCATGATCAATTGGTTGTCAAAGACACCCGTATTCACCAGATCCGCGATTCGACCGTCGATCACCACGCTGGTGTCCAATACCAGGGGTTTGAAACCTTTCACTTCGCGAACGAATTCAACGTACGGAATCAGGAACCGAAAGTCGTCCTTGGTCTGGATCAACACGCTGACGCAGACGTAACACAGCAACATGCCCATGATCAGCTTGACGGCGTTTCCCACCAGCAAGGATTGCGCGAACAGTGGCGCGATCGCGATCCAGAGGATGTAGCTGAGCAGCATGCCAATCAGGACGCCGAAGTACACCGCAGAAATCGAGTCGATGCGTTTTCTGGGGATGAAGATATCGGCCAGGATGGTCGCGACCGCTGTTCCCATCACCCCCGCGAAGACCAGGTAGGGATTGATTTCAGCATCGCTGGGCAACGCCGTATTGATGATGGCCGATACACCGCCGGCACAGAGCAGGAAGATGCAGCGGAGGATGATCAGTTCCATCGGACTTCTTCGTCAGCGTTTTGATAATGGGTCATCGGCGAGGCGGCGGCAGGAATGTGCTGGATGCTGGTCGCTGCCCCGAAAGCGCACGTTCGAACCCCACCGATGAGGTCAAATTCGTCCACGCGACGGTCAAGCCGAGCGGGGCGGGCCACTTCAGTGACATCCTCCCGGCCCCGGAAGACCGGTCACGCCATGAGTTTAGAACAGTGGCGGCGGAATCCCCAGGGGACAGAATTCTGCGGACCGATCGACCCACGATTCACCGTCGACGCGGCCGCCACAACCGCTTCGACCCGCGGAATCGCTGTCAAGCGATGGCGGGCGGGGTGTCGGAGAAGGAGCGATGATCAGCGAGTAGGGCTGCCCCGAAGCTCTGACGAAAATGGCTACCGTAAATGCCTACGCCACGCTCTGGCGAGCGTGGCTCCCTTAGAGGCAACGCGGGCCAGCCGGGGATTGCCAGCTAAGGATCGCCACCCGCGTTCGGGGGTTGCATTCTGCCGCGATCGCAACGGCAGCGACGGAGGGCTGCCGCCCGGGGCGGGCAGGATCAGTTCAGCTCGGCGAGCATCCGGTCGACTTTCGACTGGACCTTTGCCGTGACCGCCGCGATTTCGTCGTGGGCCGCCTTGGCTTGATCGGCGGCCGCTTGCGCCTGGGCAAGTTTCTTTTCCATCTCGCCGCGGGTTGCGACCAATGCCTCCGCGGCCGCCGTGTGCTTGGCCGCTGCCGTTCGGTGCGTCGCGATCGAGGCGTGGGCGGCGATTCGCTGACGCCGTTTCGCCGCGGTCGTGGTCAGTTGTTCCGCAAGCTTCTCTTCCGCTTCGGCCAATTGCTGCATTTTGGACGCGTCCTGCTTGAACGCGACGCGGACGGCGGTGACCTGGTCTTGCAGATCCCGCAACGCGTCGGTCAATCCAGGCAGCGACTGGTCCAACTGGGCGACCTGCTGTTCGGCCTGTTTCGCCGCGTTTTCGCTTTGGCTGGCCAGTTCACGCAGCTGCGCCACTTTGGCATCCAATTCGTCAATTGGCTTCTTGGCCGCGGCGACGGCGGAAACCGCCTGGTCGAGTGCCGCCTTGGCGGGGGCCAGTTGCTTCTGCATCGAAACCAATGTGGTTTTCACTGCGTCGATACGGTTCTTGATGGGCTCCGGATTGGCAGCCAATGCAACTTTGGCGTCAGGATTCTCAACCGGCGTGTTGAACACTTTGCCATCCCAGTTTCCGTAGATGACGCGTTTACCGTCATGCGAGATGGCGACTTCCAGCATGGCTTCGTTGCCTTCTTGAAATGCCTTGATCTCTTTGCCGGAGGCATCCCAAAGCTTCGCCCGGCTGTCACGTCCGGCGGTCGCCAGTCGACCCTGGTGGTCGAACGTCACGGCGGTCACGCCGGACCCGTGCGCGTTGATGCTTTTGATGGTGTTTCCGTTGTGCATGTCCCACAGCTTGACCGTGCCGTCGGCGCTTGCGCTGGCCAGAACGTTCGAATCGTCGCGCCAGGCGACTTGATTGATCGCACCCTTGTGCCCGGTCAGATCCAGGTACAGGCGTCCGGTATCCGCTTCCCAAACGCAAAGACCACCGGAGCGGTCACCGGACGCAATCAACACGCCGTCCGGGCTGTAGGCGACCGAGTAAATCCAGTCGGTGTGTTTCTTCAGGTCAAACAATTGCTCGCCGGATCCGGCGTCATAGATTCGCAGCATCTTTTTGGGGCCGCCCAAAGCGACCCGCGACAGAGAGTCGTTGGCATCGGCACCAAAGACAGTGTCCAGTTCGTCCCCGATGGTCGCCATTCGTTCGCCGGTTTTGACGTCATAGATTGCGACCAAGCCGCGGACCGAGTGGGCGCCCCCGCCCACGATCAGGTAGGCTCCGTCGCGGCTGAAGCGGATTTCCTGGGCGATGCCCTCGGGAAAGGGAAGGATGCCCAGCAGCTCGGACGTCTCGGTGTGATACAGGACAATTTGCTCCTGCCCGGCGATGGCGACCAGGGGCGCCCAGGGGCTGGCCGCCAGAGCGGTGATTGCGGCCGCCCGCTCGGTGACGACCGGTGTGCTTTGCGGGATCGACTCGGGCATCGCGACCGGGCCTTCCGGCTTACCTCCGGTGGATGCCACGAAGGCCAACGCATTGGTCTTTTTCTTTTTGGCTTTCGAGCCGGAATTCTCCAGGATCCCGCCTTCGATCCAGGCGCGAATCAGAGCGAGCTGTTCGTCGGGAAGCTTGTCCTGGTTGGGCGGCATCACCGGCGTGTCATCGTGATTGACCAACTGCCACAGCCGGCTGCCTTCGGCATCGCCGTCGTCGAACACCACTTCGCCGCTGCCACCGCCCTCGACCAGCGATCCGTAGGTATCCAGCGCCAGGCCGCCCTTCTTTTCGCCTTGGTTGTGGCAGTTCAAGCAGTGCTGGCGAAGGATCGGCTTGACGTGCTCTTCGAAGGTCACCTTCTGAGGCAGGTCGGCGCCCTGGGCAATTGCTCCGGCGGCCGCGAAACATGCGAAGAAAGCTGAACGAACACTCATGGATCGACTCGGTGGAATTCGAAAACGGATGGCGATCGAAAGGGGCAATCGATCGTCGTCGGTGGGAAGGCAGGGATTGGGCCGGAAGCGACCCGGGGGTCAGTGATTGAAAACGAATTCGCGGCTGTTCAAGACGGCCCAGAAAATGTCTTCCAGTGCCGCCGCTTTGTTCTCGGCGGCGGTGATCTGCGGCATCAACTGGTCCAATTCTTCACGGCTGGGACGACGAGCGAGACATCGGATGTAGATGCGATCGAGCACCTGCTGCTCACTCAGTCCTTCTTTCTCCATCCAGTTCTTGACCTTGTTGCCGTTGGCGACCTTCTGGCTGACGCTGCTGCCATTGAGCAGGTGCAGGGCCTGGGAGAGCGAGGGGTCGGTCGACGCTTCGCATTCACAAACCGTGTCTCGGGGAGCCCGTCCAAAGGTGGTCAGGAAATAGTTGGAGGTGCGGCCATCGGCGATCTGGACCGCCCGGGCACCCACCGGCAAACCGTTGAACTTGTCGGGCGCTTCGGTCACCTGACAGATGCAATCCAACAGGCTTTCGGCGGGGATCCGACGAATCACCGCGTGAGCGTAATTGCGGTGGTCGTGAGCATTGGTTTCGTTCGTTTCGCTGCTCCGCTGGTACGCTTGGCTGGTGCAGATGTCACGAACAAGGCGTCGGAAATCGAAGTTGTACTCGATCAGCTTTTCACCCAGCTTGTCGAACAACTCCGGGTTGCTGGGCGGATTGCTGACCCGAATGTCATCGACCTCGTCGACCAGTCCGACACCCATGTAATGGGCCCAGACCCGGTTGGCGATGGACGTGGCAAAGTACGGGTTTTCCGGACTGGTCAACCATTTCGCAACGACTTCTCGACGATCCTTGCCTCGGGTGTCGGGCGATTCACCGCCCAGGAAGGTAGGCGGCACGGGCTTTCCGGTGACCAGGTGATTGATCTCGCCGCCGCCGCGGTTGTAGATAACCCGTTCGCGATAGTCCTCGGCACCTTTGCGTCCGATCTGCGAAAAGAACGAGGCGAAGCCGTAGTAGTCGTTCATCGTCCAGCGATCGAACGGGTGGTTGTGGCACTGGGCACACTGCGTCCGGATTCCCATGAAGACTTGGGCGACGTTCTCCGCCGTCTTCAGGGTGTCTCGTTCAATCTCGTAAAAATTAGTTGCCGGCGAATTGAAGGTGCCGCCGGTGCTGGTCAACAGGTCGCGGACCATTTGGTCCATCGGAACGTTTCGGGCGAACTTGTCCGTCAACCAGTTGGCGTACAAGAACGCCGATTTGTAGCTGACCTGATTGGTACTTTTGATCATCAGCAGTTGAGCGAACTTCATCGCCCAAATCTCGCTGAATTCTTTGCGTTCCAGCAGTCGATCGATCAAGGCCGCACGCTTGTCCGGGGCGGGATCGGCGACAAAGTCCGCGTACTCTTTTTCCGTTGGAAGCAAACCGGTGATGTCGATGGTCGCCCGGCGGATGAACTCTTCGTCACTGCACAATCCGCTGGGAAGGATGCGCAGCTGTTGCAGTTTCTTCCCGACCAACTGGTCGATGTAGTTGCCGGAAATCTCCGGTGGGGTGTACTGCAGATCGGCGGGCAGCGCCAGCACCTGGCTCCCGACCGTGTGGGTGTCGAAACGGGCCATCACGAACGCTTCGCCCCGTCGACCGGCCGTCACCACGCCCACATCGTCGATGTCTGCGGTGCCCGAGTTGTTCGAGGTGAAGGCGGCAAGACGGGTCACGTCGCGCGTCGTCCCGTCGCTGTATCGAGCTACCGCAACGAACCGTTGCGTGGCGCCTTCCCCTTCAATCACCGCTTGCGGCGGGTAGATGGAGACCGAGTCCACCGTGGGTGGCTTGGGATCGGTTGCGTCGGCAACCGCGCCGTTGGAAAGCCATTCCAGGATGGTGGCGTAGTAATCCGAATCGGTTTCGAACAGTTTGCCGCCGGTGTGAGGGACGGACCCGATCGCCTTCTTCAGAAACAGGCTTTCTTCCGGACGCGCCAAGTTCACACGGCGGACGCCGATCTCACGCGTGATGCGTTGGTAGTCGCCCTGCGGATCGAATCCGAACAGGCTCAGACGAAAGCCGTCCTTCCCCCGGGCGGCTCCGTGGCAGGAACCGGTGTTGCAACCCGAACGCGTCAGCACGGGCATCACGTCGTTGGTGAAGCTGATCGGCGGTTTGGCCGTGGCGTTGCTGACGGTGACCGGGATGCGAACTTCCGTGCCCAAATACTCGGCGACCAATTCGGTCTTGCCGTCGGCAACCGGAAGCAATTTGAATCCTTCGCGTTTGACCTTGGCCGGATCCGCGATCCGCCAAATCACGCGATCGCTGGCATCTTCGGTGATCCCATCATCACGCATCAGCACCGCGACAAACGATTGGAAGTCACGGGCCGATCCCAGATTGATTTCCGGCGGGTAAACGGCCAAATCGGGTTTCTTGGGCGGGTCCGACGGCGGTGCCGAACTCTCGTCTGCCGGTGTGGCGGCAAAGGCCGACAGCGCGAACAAGGCCAGCGGCAGCAGCGATGCGACGGTGCGAGATATCATAGGGTTAGCACTTTTCGGGGATGGCACTGCGGGAAGACCGCAGCAACACGGAAGTCGTTGTCGTAACGGCTGTGAATTCGGGTCGAACTACTTCTTTTGACGGAGCTGTTCCAGTCGGCTGAGCGGCTTCGGCGCGGCCGGCTTTTTGGGTTCTTCTTTCTTTGCTTCGGTCTTCGGGGCGTCGACTTTCGGCGGCAGCGGTTTGTCGATTCGCAATTCACCGGTGCCGTCGGTCTGGATGATCGTTTCTCCATCGACGTTCACCCGCGACTGACACACCAGCGTCTTGTGAGTGCCGACCTTGGCGTCGGCGGCAATCACCAGCGGAAAGCTGACGGATTCCGAATCCGGAGTGATCTTCTGCGTTGCGGCGGGACTGGTAACACCGGCCGGAATGCCAACCAGTTGCACTTCGGCGTCGCCCTTGTATTCGCGGAGGATTTCGACCGGCATGGTCAGAGTCACTTCGGAGCCCAATTCGCCGGCGGTCTTGGGGAACTGGTAACGGAAGAGCGAATCCTCGACCTGCAGCATGATCGGTTTGGTCGCGGTCACGGCCTGCCCGCTGGGCGTGTTGTAATAGGCCAGGAAAATGATCGGCCACTCGCCGATTCCTGCACCACCGTTGGCAGTGATCGGTATCTCGACCTCCGTCTTGTCACCGTCGATCGAGCGGCTATTGTTGATCCCGATGCCAGGCGGGTTGTAAAGCGTTCGGAACGAAACCTTTTCGGTGAATCCTTCCGGGCGAGTCAGTTTGACGACCAGATTCTTGCTGCCGTTGCGAACGATGGGCGTCTTGGGCTGGATGACTTCCACGCTGAACGGAACCGCATCGGTGACGGCCATCGCCGCCCGCTCGGTGTCGTAGCCCCACATCGAACGACGGTTCTGACCCAATACCAGGTTGTGGTGCTGGGACAACTTGCCGCCCACCAGCGGGTTCTTGTCATCGCCTTTGGCGAAGATCGTGTACAGCGACGCGTTGTGCTTCGCGTCCGGCGCGGCCGTCAGCAGCACAGGAACCTCCGGCCTTCCGGGTGGCATCGGGAACGTCGTCGCCGTCACGCCGTCGGGCAGACCGTCCAAAGATAAATTGACTTCACCGTTGTAGCGATCACGTCGGGCCGAAACGACCATGGCCGCGTCGCCGCCGATCGGAACCGCGACAACTTGGGCCTCGTCGCGGCGAAGTTCCTTCAGGGTCAAGTTCACGGCCGGGGTCGGCGTCGTGACCTCGATCCGGTAAGTGTGCAGGGGACTTCCACCTTTCAAATGGTCGTAAATCCGGACGGTGTGTGGCCCGTCTTCCTTCGCGTCAAATTCCAGAAACGGGTCGATCATCCCGCGGCTGTCGTCGCTGGAGGTGATTGTGCTGTGCTTGGGGTCAAACACATTCAGCACGGCGTCCAACGGAGAACGCAAGACGTTCCGGGCGAACACTTCCACGCGATACTTGGTGCCTTTCTTGGCTTCGAACGTGAAACAATCGTAGTCGTCGGGCTTTTCCACGACGCCGCAATAAGCACCGGGAACCGGAACCGTCGGCGCTTTGCGGCGGTCGTCGTTCGGCTCTTGCTCCAATGCCACCGGCAGTTCATTGACGCGAATCCAGTTGGGCGAGGGAGTCACTCCGCCGTCGCCTTCGGTGACGACGCCCCACTGTTCGTACGTTTCACTGGGAAGCGGAATCGATGCCTGGCGGGTGGAACCGTCAGAGAGGATCAATTGTGCGTCCAAGGTGGTGGAGGGCTGGCCACCGCCGGGCAGCACGGCCACCGGACGCGGGTACGTGCCCAAGTGCAATCGATAGGCGCCTTCGTCACTGCCCTGGAACGAACTGTCACGCACCAGAACCGTGTAGACGCCGTCGGCCGGGGCGGTGAACGTGCAAAAGCCGTCTTGCTGAAGCAAGGCGGAGTCGTCGCTGGAGGCGACTTCGAACCGACCGTCATCCAGGATCGCCAAGTACGGGTCCAGGATGTTGCGATTGCGAAGCGAATTGGCAATCCGGATGCCTTCCACTTCGACGTTCAACGTTTGTCCCTTTTTCAGCTCGACACGGAAGTGATCGACATCTTCACGCGTGACCACGCCTTCAATGGTTTGATTCAAATCGACCTGTTGCGGCTCGGCAAAGTCGTTGTTCGGTTCGACCTCCTGGATCCGCGGCATCGCGCCGACGCCCAGCAGTCGGAGGTTGGCGATTCCGGATTTGGTCACCAACCGGATCGGATACAGGCCGGGCGTCAGGTCAGCGGCGGCTCGTAATTTCACGTCGACGGTGTTTCCGTTGACCGGCTTGACCTCCAGAATCTCGATTCCAGGCAAGTCACACAACACTTCCGTTGCGTCGCCCAGCCGAGCGCCCTTCAGCTGCACCACCGTTTCTTCGCCTCGCACGACCCCGCGAGGTTCCATGCTGCGAACCTCCGGCAACGTGGCAAGGGCATCCTGGCAGGTCGGAAACGCCAACAGGGTCGCAGCGATGACTACGACCGATCGACAGAGTTTTTGAGTCAGGGGGCTCATCGTCTATTCGCTAACGATCGTGGAGGGGGGAACGCCCGGTCAGGCGGACGCGAAAGGTTCATGCACATTGCGGCGAAGTTCGTGCGTCGCCGTGAGCGGGAGGTTCGCGTGTGGCTTACGCCATCAGCGGCTGGATCAGCTTGCCGCCGTCGACAATCTCGATGGGGCGGTCGCCCGGCGCC
This sequence comes from Roseiconus nitratireducens, assembly GCF_008629675.1. Classification (GTDB taxonomy): domain Bacteria; phylum Planctomycetota; class Planctomycetia; order Pirellulales; family Pirellulaceae; genus Stieleria; species Stieleria nitratireducens. Next base: position 86,367 of record NZ_VWOX01000016.1, read on the forward strand.
ATCAATTCCTTGTCCGCGACGATGCCCAGCAAACGATACATCGTGGTTGCCAGGTCGGCGGGCGAAACCGGACTGTCTTCCGGTTCGGCGGCCGTGGAGTCGGAAGCTCCGTGGATCATGCCACCTTTGATTCCGCCACCGGCCAACATCACACTGAACACCTTGGGCCAGTGGTCGCGTCCGGCATCCGCGTTGATCTTCGGGGTTCGGCCGAATTCGCTGCTGACCATGACCAGGGTTTCGTCCAACATGCCGCGTTCGCCCAGGTCATCCAGCAATGCCGCCAGGGCAACGTCCAGTGCGGGCATCGTGTTCTTGAAACCGCTGGTGATGTTCTGGTGCATGTCCCAGCCGCCGTAGGTCAGGGTGACCAACCGCGTGCCGGCTTCGACCAGCCGACGTGCCATCAGCAACCGCTGACCGGCCTGGTTGCGGCCGTAGCGGTCACGCGTTTTGCCGTCTTCCTTTTCCAAATCGAACGCGGCCTTGGCGGCCGGGGTGTCCAGCAAGCTGTAGGCTCGTTCGTAGAACGTGTTCATCGCCGCGACGTTGTCGGCGGCCGTCACGGAAGCGAATTGGCTATTGACGGTCTTGAGCGCTTCTTTCCGACGCATGAACCGTTCCGCGTCAACGCCGCCTGCCAAGTCCAAGTCTCGGACGCGGAAATTGCTTTGGGCCGGATCGGCCCCCAAGGCAAACCCGCCGTAGCTGCTGGGCAGGTATCCGGTCCCGGCATACTCGTTCGGCACGTTCGGGATGCAGATGTAAGGTGGCAGGTTGTTGCGAGGCCCATACTCGTGGCTGACGACAGCGCCGAAAGAAGGATACTTCAAGGCGGGGCTGGGCTTGTAGCCGGTGAACATGTTGTGCGTGCCACGCTCGTGTGCCGCTTCGCCGTGCGTCATCGAGCGGATGATGCTGAACTTGTCAGCCCGCTTGGCAAGTTGGGGAACGGCTTCGCTAAACACTTCGCCCGTGTTGGTCTTGATCGTCCGCATCTCGCCCCGGTATTCCATCGGGCTGTACGGTTTCGGATCGAACGATTCTTGCTGGGCCATTCCGCCGGGCAGGTAGACGTGAATGACGCTTTTCGCCTTCGCTTCAACAAAGTCATAATGCTTTTGCTCGGCGAACGCCTCTCGCATCAGCAATTCAGGAAGTGACAGACCGATGCCTCCGAAGGCTCCCGCTGTCAGAAATCCGCGACGGCTCAGTGAATTTCCGTAGCAACGCATCTAACGACTCCGTGAATCAATGATGGGGTTGGAAGAATCAAGCTGTTCCATCCCGCCGAACGTGCGTCGGGACCCGTGCGTCGGGACGGCCCGGTTTGAGCCGCTGGGATGTCTCAATTAACGGAACCGGCCGGAGCGTTCGGAATTCGAACAGGCCCATGCCGGGGTGGTGGTGGGAACAGTGTCATCGCCGATACGGATCGTCGTGAAACTGCTGAGGTGGGGAGGTGGGACCGCTGGGGCGGTGAACATGATACGGTCTCGCGACGGCCGCGTCATCCTCACCATTCCAACGACCGCTGTCATGGTTTGGACCCAGGGTTTCGGAGATCTTTCTCCATTTCCGTCAAACGAATACCTGAACAAAGATACCGCCTGGATCGTTGCACTGTAATGCGATCGAGACAGCGCGTCAAATAGCCCGGTTCGTCCGGGGGGTGCCGTTACAAGGCATCCCGTCTGCGCCATCGGCAGGGTTTGTCGCTCGGGGCGCGGGAGCCCACGCCTCTTGGATCGGGCCCGATTTCGGCCAGATTCCGCAAACTTCGGCACTAAACTTTGTCTGAAACCGAGTAGCTACGCTCGCCAGAGCGTGGCTTTCCTCTCCGATCGCGACGGCAGCTAGTGGCCTAAGGTCTGGCCGACGGCCAGCCAGCGGCCAGGACAAACTCGCGGGAAATCGATCGGCTCAGCTTGTCTCAGGCCAAAATTTCATCGACCACGCGGCCATGGACATCGGTCAAACGGAAATCGCGTCCGGCGTAGCGGTAAGTCAGACGTTTGTGGTCCAGGCCCATCAGCCGCAAGAGCGTTGCGTGCAGGTCATGCACGTGAACGCGGTTTTCGACGGCCTGGAAGCCGATTTCGTCGGTAGCCCCGACCACCGAGCCGCCGCGCACGCCGCCTCCGGCCATCCACATGGTGAATCCATAGTGGTTGTGATCGCGTCCATTCATCTTGCCTTGGTTGGCACCTTCACGGGGCATCTCGACGACCGGCGTGCGGCCAAACTCGCCGCCCCACAACACCAGCGTTTCATCCAGCAGCCCGGTCCGTTTCAAGTCCGCCAGCAACGCCGCGATCGGCTGGTCGACCTTTTGCGCCAACTCACGGTGTCGCGGTTCGATATCGTCGTGATTGTCCCACGGTTGCCCGGCTCCGGTGTACAGCTGCACGTAGCGGACACCCCGTTCAACCAACCGCCGTGCGATCAGTGTTTGACGTCCGAAATCGCTGTCACCGTAAGCTTCACGCACCGCCTTGGTTTCTCGCGTCACGTCGAACGCTTCGGCCGCCTCGCTTTGCATCCGATAAGCCAACTCAAACGATTCAATGCGGGACCGCAAGCGTTCGTCTTCCGCCCGTTGTTTCGCATGGCGCTGATTCAATTGGGCCAGTAGATCCAATTGGTCTCGCTGGTCGGACGATGCCACCAGGTCACTTTCGATGTTTTCCAACAAGCGGTCGACTTGCCGGTGGCTGCTATCGACGTACGTGGCCTGGTATTTCCCCGGCAGGAAAGCATTCTGCCAATTCTGTGATTCCTTGATCGGGTACCCGCCAGGACACATCGTGACGAAGGCCGGAAGGTTGGCGTTCTCGCTGCCCAGACCATAGGTCAACCAGGACCCCACGCTGGGACGCACCAGCCGCGATTCGCCCGTGTTCATCAACATCAACGAGGGTTCATGATTGGGCACGTCGGCGTGCATCGAATGGATCAAGCAGATGTCGTCGATGTGTTCGGCGGTTTTGGCGAACAGTTCGCTCACCGGGATGCCAGCCTGACCGTACGGTTTGAACTTGAACGGAGTCCCCAGGACATGTCCCGTGGGGCGTTCGGTTTTCAGGTTTCCGGTCGGCGCGGTCTTTCCGGCAAGTTCATTCAACTTGGGTTTGTAGTCGAAGGTGTCGACGTGGCTGGGGCCCCCATTCATGAACAGGTGGATGACGTGTTTGGCCTTCGCCGGGAAATGCAACTCCGTGGCGGAAGCGTCACGCATCAACAGATCGGAAAGCGCCAGGGAGCCAATTCCGAGTCCACATTGGCTGAGAAGTTGTCGTCGGTTGAGCATCATCAAAGGGGCGTCATTGGGGAGCTGTGTTCAAAGTACCGTGTTTCAAGTCCTGGGCCGGCGGCGGCCGTCGGGGCAACGGTCAATCAACAAACAGGAACTCGTTGGACAGGATCAACACCTGGGCAAGCTGGGCCAGGCGATCGAGTGGCTCCTGGGAGGCTTCGTTCAGCGGCCCGGCGAAGTCGCGTTTGGAGTCGCCTTCGAAGTATTCGCCGTCGTTGGAACGCAGTGAAACTTGGCAACGGAGGAAGAAACTGTCAAAGCTTGGGGTTTGGCGTGGGGAAACGACAAAGTCGACCGTTTGTCCGGCCGCAACCTTTCCGCGAATCCTGCTGAAGGGGCGGTTGTTGCTTTTTTGGTTTTCGCGCCAGACTCGCTCGCCTCCGATCCAAATTGCCAGCTCGACGCCGTCGCCCTGTTTGTTGCGGTGTCCCACCATGCCGCTGATCGTGACGCGACCGTCGGCCGGAGCGATCCAGCGTCGCACGACGGCGTGTTGTCCGCCGGGGTGCCCGTTTTCCAGACCCAGCGACGCGTAACTCAGTTCGCCTTTGGACGGGAACTCGTCGGTGTCCTGCCACTGAGACCCGCTGAAAGTTTTTAGCGGTTGGAAGTCGGTCACGGCACTTTCCTCGTTGACCGTTGTGGTTCCATAACGCCATGCCGAGCGAGGGTCGAATTCGTCCGGCGGTTGCAACGCGTCTTGTTGCAAGAACGTTCGGCAGGTTTCGATTTCATTCGGATCGGGAAGGCGTCCGACCACGCGTCGAAACATTTGCCGGATCTGAGCTTCAGGGTCTGGCGTCTCTGCCCGGACTTGATCTGCCAACTCGCTGACCAGGACACCCGTCTGCGGGTGGTTCATCAGGAACAGGGCTTGTTGGGGAACTGTGGTGAAGTAGCGTTTGGGCGTGTGCGCGTCGGGGCTGGCGACATCAAACGTTCTGAACAGCGATGGCAGGTTTTGCCGGTCAATCATGGCGTACAAGGTTCGCCTGGGATTGGGCGTGTTCAGGTGAATCTCCACGGGGTCGCCTCCGACGCGACGATCCAGCATCCCGCACACGGCCAACATTGAGTCTCGCATGGATTCGAAGTCACGGCGTTTCCGGTTTCCCCTGGCCGCCAGACGGTTCTCCGGATCGGCAGTGCGGCATGCGGGCGTTGCCGCTTGATCCGATTGCGCGTAAATCCTTGACGTCACGATGCGCCGGATCAGACGCTGGATACTCCAGTCCGTGCTGAAGTCGGCGGCCAACTCATCCAGGACTTCGACCAACGCCGGGGTCTCGGTGCGAACCCCAAAGTCGCTCGTCGAATCAACGAAGGGGCGACCGATCAGGTGCGACCAGATCCGATTGACGAACACCCGAGACGTGAGCGGGTTGTCCGGCGAAGCAACCTTTTCAGCCAGTTCCAGGCGACCGCTGCCGTCGGTGAAGCGGGGTTCGTCCGGCTGGCGAAGTGCGGTCAAATACTGTCGCGGGGCGACCTCGCCACGGTTGTGAGGTTGGCCGCGGAGGAAGACCTTGCTGTCGTGCGGGTTGTCTTTGTCGACCATCATCAGCGGGCTGGCACCCTCTTCCGGAATCGTGCTGCTTTCCAGCACGCCCAACAGCGAGTAGTAGTCGGTCGTCGGGATCGGGTCGAACTTGTGATCGTGGCAGCGGGCGCACGTCACGGTCATCCCCATCAATCCGCGGGTGATCACGTCGATACGGTCGTCAATGGTGTCGTACCGGTTCAGAAACCGCCGCCCGATGGTTAAGAATCCCATCGCGTCCAGGTGCCCCCGTTCGTTTTCTGGATCCAGCCGGTCGGCCGCCAATTGCAAACGAATCATTTCGTCGTAGGGAAGGTCCGTTGCAAAAGCACGGATCAGCCAGTCGCGGTATCGCTCGCTGCCGGTCAGACGACGTTCTTTGCCGGCGGTGGCATAGCCGATGGTGTCGGCGTAGCGAGCGACGTCCATCCAGTGTCGTGCGAATCGCTCGGCGAAAGCCGGAGAGGCCAACAATTCATCGGCCAGACGTTCAACTTTGTCGGGGCGATCCGATTCGCAGAACCGGGCAATCTGGTCGACCGTCGGGGGCAAGCCGGTCAGGTCATGGTAAAGACGCCGCACCAAAGTTGCGTCGTCACAACGCCGCGAAACTTGCACCCCCGCCTGGTCGGCAACCTGGCGGGCGATCGAATCGATCACGTCGCGATCGTCAGCACCGGGCTGGATCTTCCGCGACGTGTTGCGGGGCACGTTGAAGGCCCAGTGCGACTTCGGGTCGATATCCATCGGTGAGACGGATTCGGTCGGTGCTCCCTGAGCGCGGCGTGGGTCCGGTGCCCCGAGCTCGATCCAGCGTTCCAGGGTAGCGATCGCGGCATCGTCCAGTTTCCCGGTCGGTGGCATTTCCAGGTCGCTGTGCTCGTAACGGATCGCGCGGATCAGCAGGCTCTCGGCAGGCTTGCCAGCGACCACGGCCGGCCCCATCGACCCGCCTCGACGCAACCCGTCGGCACTATCAACCATCAAATCGCCGGACGATTCGCCCGCTTCTTCGGAATGACAGTCGTAGCAGTGTTCGACCAGCAGCGGTCGCACTTTGGCTTCAAAGAATTCCAGATGGTCGGCCGAGATCTGTGCCGACGGATCATGCGTTTCGGTTGGGGCGGATCCCACGTCGGCCGCGACGCAATGGTCGGCCGGGAAGGTGAACAGCCCCACCAACAAGCACAGCATCGACAGGCAACAGGGCCGCAGCCCAGAGGGGGTAGCGTGTTCTCGCACGGTGGGATTTCGCAAGGTGGGATAAAATGGCGGGACTTTAAAGATAACCGCAATTCTGAGTTTTGGCCAAACCAAACCTTGGGGGCCGACAGTCTTTCCACACGCTAAAACTTGCCCAGAACGTCCGTGCGATCCGGAAATTCCCGGACTTCGGAGGTCTCCGGGGTGGGCCTATTTCTTCTCTCCGGGCCTGTCGGATAGCGTGTGCGACACGCGAGTTCCAGCGGCGTGTTGCCGCGAGGATGTTTCTGCACGGATTTCAACCCAACGGACACTGATGCCCCAGGACGATTATCAAACCGCCTCCGACCCTGAGACTGCCCCCCTGGAGTCGGTGGACGAGCGACCGCAGGACGACGATGTTTCCATGACGGGCGACGACCCGTCGGCGATCAGCGATGAAGATTTGGACGAGGCCAAGGCGGCTTGGGATGGTGTTTCCAGTCCCGCCGGTCTGGCCAGCTCTGATGCCCCGGCTAGCTCCGACGCCCCGGCCGAACTGAGCGAAGAGGAACTTCGCAAGGCGGGCGAGCTGGCCGAACCATTTGTCGGCCGTTGGAACACGCTCATCAGTACCACCAACTGGGAGAAAGGTCGGATCGTCAGCGAATGGCGCCAGGCTTTGATCGAATCCGGTGTTGACGCGACCCAGTACTCCGACGAAGCCTGGGCGCGACGCGTCGGCGGCGTCACGGCGCCGCACGTCGGGCGTTTGAGACGGGTTTACGATCGATTCGCCAACAGCTTTGAAAGTTACGACGGGCTGTACTGGAGCCATTTCCTGGCCGCCTTGGACTGGGAGGACGCGCCGCTGTGGCTGGAGGGAGCCAGCAAAGAGAACTGGAGCATCTCCGCGATGCGAGAGAAACGCTGGCAAGCCGAAGGCGCGGTGGATAGCCAGCGGCCCAGCCGCAGCCAGATCGTCGACGTGGAATTGGACGAGGACGTGACGCTGCCGGCACAAGGCGGAGGCCGAGATCGCGAATATGACAACGATTCGGGCAGCGTCGCCTCGGGACCGACCTTCGAAGGACCCGACTTTGGTGACGAAGAAGAATTGCAATCCTTGGGCGGACAGTCAGCGGAAGGCGGTTCGTCCGCGACCGGTGCCGACGATCGCAGCGATGCCTCGGATGACGCGCCGGTCCAACCGTTCATCGGTCTGCCGGCTTTGCCGGACGACCTGAGCGATGCCGTCGAATCGATGAAGCTGGCACTGCTGCGACACAAAGCAACGCAATGGCGTGACGTCAGCGTCGAAACCGTTCAGAAATACCTGGACGCCATCGGCGTGATGATTCGTAACTAGCAACTCGCACGTGAGGTCGGGCGGACATGTAGCCAGCCGGGCCTGTAGCCAGGCAGACATGGCAACACCATGACGGACGGGGCATCGCCCTGTCCGTCGCTGCTTGAATGCCGTTCGCCCTGGAAACACTCGCGTGAACGTGGCCCGAACCCCAAAATCCGGGCTCAGAAAACCTGGTCAGCCGTTTCGCGACTTCATCGACGATCGCAGCGGTTCGTTTGCTTCGACCAGTTGCTTGACCTGCATCCAGCTCGCGTCGACATCCGAAACCGATTCGCATAGCAGCTGCAAATCGTCCCAATCGGATTCGTCTTCAACCGCGAAACGCAGATCCGCGCGATCCAGTTCGCGCGGAACTGGAACGAATTTCAGCCGGTAGTCTCCCGGGGCGTGCTGCATGCATTCGGCGATCGAGCAACACGGGGCCAGGCGGTCGGCATTTCGCCGCAAGCGTCGCAGGGCATCGGCGTGCACGACTTCACCGGCCAACCCCAGGTGCAGCATCCGGCTCGGGCCAGCCTTGTCCGAGTTGTAGCCCACGTAGTCGCAATTGCTTGTTCGCGCGGCCTTCGCGATCAGTCCGTCGATCAGCCCGGCGTCCACAAAGGGACGGTTGGCTGGCACGTAGACGATCCATTCGGCGTCCGTGCGATCCACCACCGCACTCAGGCGTTCGACCAAGTGGCAGGGCGGCAGACTGATCGGCTCCAGAACCATCTGGTGATTTCGCATCACCGACGTCGGAACGTTGCAGCCCACGGCGTAAATGCCGTCGACCCATTCGCATTCGCTCAACCGCCGCGCCATCCGAACCGACAACGGCTGGCCGTCGATGCGTCGTTCACTGAAGTGTTTGCAATGGGAAGAGTCCCACGCGGATGATGTGGAAGGGTCCGTTGCGTCGGCCGCCCACGACGATGACGATTCGGTGCCGCCCAGGGGTGACTCGGTGTAGTCACCCAGATCGATCACCGCCGCCGCAACCGCCTGTTTCTTGCGAGACCGCTCCGGTGGCCGTTCCACCGTTCTGACGGCCACTTTCGAATTGATTGACATCGGGTAAAAACCTCCTACCGCACAGTCTTAGAGAAGACAAAGACGACACTTGCCTGGATGCCGTGGTGCTACTCGTGATGTCGAAGATCCTTTGCATTGATTCACTGAGCGTATTCTTGTCGTGTTTCACGCGCGGCGTCCAGCGAGATGCGGGAAATCTTTCTAGCGTTTGATCGGATTTTTTTCTAAAGTTCATCGCAACTGCGGTCGCAACGATGACGGCCAGGACGTGCTGTCGATCAACCGCGGATCGATGTCTCTTCTCTCAAACCGGCGGACGGATCCGATGCCAGACCTCTTCCAACTGCTCGCGGTTGTCGATGCTACCGCGTTGCCGCTGCTTGGCCTTTGGGCTTTGCTCGCAATTAAATTGACGATCGGCGAAGCACTGCGACGCGCCGAAAGAAGGTTCTTCATCGCGCTGGTAATCATCAGCCTGGTGACGTTGAAAACCGTCGCTCGCTTGGACGAAGTCTGGCTGGTTCACATGGTGACACTGGCCGCGATGGTAATGGGTGCGTTTTTGGTTCCTGCGCGTGACGGATCCGTCATTCTCTGATTGATGACCGCGGTTTGGTGTTCGCATCCGCACAGGTGCACCCGTTTGGCCGTCGGTCGTCGTTAGAAAGGTGAGTCAAGGTTCGCTTGCGTTGTCCAACCTGCGTTGGCAAGGCAGTGCCAGGCTGGGCCTGACAACGTGGAGCGACGCTTGCCAGGGCGTGGCATTCCGGCATTTGGCGACGGAAGCAACCGGGAGAAGGTGTTTCGCTGGGAGACCCGCCGGATCGAGCCGGCTCCCTCAACGCGGCAAGATTCCTTATGGTGACGCGTCACGACTTGCCCGGTTCCATCGCCGTCGTCTCGCCCCACCGCCGCCCGTATGAAATCTCCCTCGTCCGCCCCCGAAACCGCCGTTTCCGCGGCCGTGACTGTTCTTCCCGGAGGCCCGGTGCGCGGGCAGATTCGGCCTCCCGGTAGCAAGAGTCTGACCAACCGGGCGTTGATTTGCGCCGCGATGGCCGAAGGTGTGTCCGAATTGTCCGGCGCGCTGCGCAGCGAAGACACGTCCGTGATGATCGACAGCTTGCGTCAATGTGGCGTCGGCATCGATGTCTCCGAGGGCGGGCGATCGTTGCGGGTCGAAGGGCGAACGGGATGGAATCGGGATGGTGCCCGTCGGGATTTGTATGTCGCCAACAGTGGAACGACGATCCGTTTTTTGGCCGCCGCGTTGTCCGCCGCGGGCGGACGCTATCACCTGCGGGGCGTCCAGCGGATGCACGAGCGTCCAATTTCCGATCTGGTGGACGCCCTTTCCTCGGTCCAGAAAGGGACCATCGAATGTCTTTCGCCTGGCGGTTGCCCTCCGGTGGAAATCGATTCACGCGGCTGGAACGCGAACCCGATTCGCGTCGCCGGAAATGTCAGCAGCCAGTATCTGAGCGGTTTGATGATGGCGGCCCCGATCGCGCTGGCGGACGTTGCTGAGGCGGCAGAATCGCGGCCTGGCCAAGTTCAAATCGATGTCGTCGGAGAACTGGTCTCGCGACCGTATGTCGAAATGACCGCTGCGGTGATCCGATCCTTCGGCGGGCGGATCCGGATTGAAGACGTCGGCGCTGAAGGCACGAAATCTGCGACCACCGAGGGCGTTTCGACTCGCGTGATCGTCGATGGAGACGGGTACCGGGGAATTACCTACGAGATCGAACCGGATGCGTCGGCGGCCAGCTATTTTTGGGCGGCTGCCGCAATCACCGGGGGCGAAGTCACGGTCCTGGGGCTGACCCCACAGGCCATGCAGGGTGATGTGGGGTTCTGCCAGGTGATGGAGCAAATGGGTTGCCGCTACGAATCCGGTCCCCACGGCATGACGATCTCCGGTCGCGCCAAGCGTGGCATCGACGTCGACATGAATCAAATCAGTGACACGGTTCAGACCCTGGCGGTGGTCGCTTTGTTCGCGGACGGCCCGACTCGGGTGCGCGGCGTCGCGCACAATCGGTTCAAAGAAACCGATCGGATCGGCGATCTGGCGTGTGAACTCCGCAAACTGGGAGCAACCGTGCAGGAGCACGACGACGGGTTGACGATCGTTCCGCCGGTGGGCGGCGTGCAACCGGCTGTGCTGGCAACGTATCACGATCATCGCATGGCGATGAGTCTTTCGTTGGCGGGATTGGTTGCCGAGGGCGTTCGTGTGTTGGATCCCTCTTGTACCGGCAAGACGTACCCGGAGTTTTTTGCGGATCTGGAAACCCTGATTGGGCGTCCGCACCGTTGGGGATAGCGAAGTGATTTGCATCGCTGGCGGGCAGCCGACGGAAGGTGCGCCGTCTCACAGGGCCGGCTTTGGATATCCACGCTCGCCCGAGCCTGGGCGATCGTAGCCACGCTCGCCAGAGCGTGGAAGTTGCAGCCCGGCCACCGAACGGCCACCGAACGACGACGACCGTGACGCGGTTTGACGCGAAGTCGGTTTGCCCGGCGAAGCCCCAAGCCGGCAGCAATTCGTTTATCCTGGTGACCGACGACCTCATTCCCCACACGCGACGACGTTTTCTATGACCCTCCGACTTCTGACCGGCGCTCCCCGTTTACAGGCTCGCTTGACCGTTGCAGCCCTGGCCGCCTTGGCATTGATCGGGACTCAAGCCACGGCCGCCGACTCAGACGACCAGAAACGACCGAACATCGTGTTCATTTTTGCTGACGATCAGTGTTTCGATACCATCGCGGCGCTGGGCAATTCCGAAGTCGAAACACCTAACCTGGACCGTTTGGCACAGAGGGGAACCACATTCACGCACGCCTACAACATGGGCTCCTGGTCGGGAGCGGTGTGCGTCGCCAGTCGCATGATGCTTAACTCCGGGCGCTTCATTTGGAACGCTGAACCGCTGTACCGGAATTCCGAACAGGAGCGCAAAGCGGGACGGTGGTGGAGCGAGTACCTGAAGGACGCCGGGTACCGGACCTACATGACTGGCAAGTGGCACTGCCGCGCCAATGCGGAGAAGGCATTCGACGTCGTCCGCGACGTGCGGGGCGGGATGCCGCAGCAGACCGATGCGGGCTATGACCGACCGCAGGTCGATCCGCAGACCGGGGAAGTGACGGATCCTTGGTCACCCAGCGATCCGAAGTTTGGAGGTTTCTGGCAAGGCGGTACCCACTGGAGCGAAGTGGTCGCCAATCACAGCGAGGACTTTCTTCGACAGGCGTCTGAGGAGTCGGCGCCTTTCTTCATGTACCTGGCCTTCAACGCTCCCCATGACCCGCGACAGTCCCCGGCCGAGTACGTCGCCAAGTATCCCCGAGACCAAATCCAACTGCCGAGCAATTTTTTGCCGGAGTATCCGTATGCCGACGCCATGGGCGCCGGGCACGGATTGAGAGACGAACGGCTGGCACCGTTTCCGCGGACCCCGTTGGCCGTCAAGACACACCGTCAGGAATACTATGCCATCATCACGCACATGGACGCCATGATCGGTCGCATTCTGGATGCACTCGAGAACACCGGCCGCGCGGACAACACCTGGATTTTCTTTAGCGCCGATCATGGCTTGGCGTGTGGACAGCACGGGCTGATGGGCAAGCAGAACCTTTACGATCACAGCGTCCGTGTTCCGTTGATGGTCATCGGTCCGGATGTGCCGGCCGGAGAAAAGATCGACCAGCCCGTGTACCTGCAGGACATCATGCCAACCACATTGGAACTGGCCGAAGTGGAGAAACCGGAGCACGTCGACTTTCAAAGTCTGTTGCCGTTGTTGGACGGAGAACCGAGCCGGTACGAATCCATCTACGGTGCCTACCTGGATCGTCAACGCAGCATTCGAACCGACACTCACAAGTTGATTGTGTATCCCAGGGCAGGGGTCGCCAGGTTGTATGACGTGGTTGCGGATCCGCACGAACAGCACGACTTGGCACAGTCTGCCGAGCATCAGGGAACGCTTCGCAAGCTGGTCGCGGAGCTCAAGGAGTTGCAGGCGTCAATGAAAGATTCGCTGGACCTGAATCTCTGACGCGGCGACCGTGGCCCACCGAGACGTTGGAAATGCGGCACCTCCACCGTCCGGCTCACAAATGGAGCGACGCTCGCCAGAGCGTCGAGATCACGGCAGCGGCACCTTCTGGCGGTGGCAATTGCGTCAAGCGCGCGAACGAAGACTCTCCGCTTCCAATTGCCGTGCCCCGCTTAACCGACAACTTCCAGCTTCGCAAATGCCAGCCGAAAGTTGTGTTCGCCGTCGGCGAATTGGATGCGCGCCATTCGCTTGGGGCCGCGTCCCGAAACCGCGATGATGGTGCCTTCGCCGTATTCGTAGTGTCGAACCTGAATCCCTTCGCGGAATGCGGTCAGCGGCGGTCGCTTGTTCGAAAGCAGGTCGGCCGCGGTGCGCAACGATCCGATTTCGGGGATCGGTTGGTCGTGTGCGTTGGCGGCCGGTGCCGGTTTCGCATCGGCTTCGTCGAAGCGGGCCAACGTTTCCTGGGCATGGTCGTCCCGACCTGGATCCTGATTGGCACCAAAATCAAAGGACGTATCGATCGATTCGGGATCAGCTGAATCGGAATCGATTTGGATCTCCGGCAGTTCCCAGGCGTCCGGGTGACTTTGGTCGATATCGTGATCGAACCAGTCTCTTCGGGCCGTGGATTCGATCCGCTCCATTTCCTCCAGCGGCAATTCATTTAAAAACGGGCTGGGGATCACGGGACGCGTGTCACCGCGAATCATCCGGCGCTTGCAGCAGCTCAATTGCAGCCATTGCTTGGCACGCGTGATGCCAACAAACAACAGACGCCGTTCTTCTTCGAACTGTGAATCATCTTCTTTGGAACGCTTGTGCGGCAGCAGGTCGTCCTCGACGCCCACGATGAACACGCGGGGGAACTCCAATCCCTTGGATGCGTGCAGGGTCATCAGGGTGACGCGCTGATCGTTGTCCTCGAAGGCGTCGGTATCGCTGACCAAAGCCACCTGTTCCAGGAACGCTTCCAGTGAACCATCATCGGGGTGACGGCGGTCAAAGTCGACGGCAGCGCTAATCAGTTCATCCACGTTTGCCAGCGGACTGGTGTCATCGCTTTCGATCGAGTGTTTTTCCAGGTGTTTGTCGTAGCCGCTCTCTTGGACGACGAAACGCAGCAAGTCCTCCAAGGGGGCCGTTGCTTTGGTGGCCAGCCGGTCGTAGAGCGTGACGAATTTCTTGACCATCGTCGCACTGCGTTTGGCCAGCGAATCGATCTCGTCGGCGCGACGCGCCGCTTCCAACATCGGCACGTGGTGATCGTCGGCGAAGCGTTGAAGCCGCTGCACCGTCTTGGCGCCAATGCCGCGGGTGGGCGTGTTGATCACGCGTTGCAGTGCAACATCGTGGCCGGGATTGTTGATCAGATGCAGATACGCCAGCACATCCTTGATCTCTTTTCGTTGATAGAATTCCACACCGTTGACGATCTGGTAGGGAACCCCGCGTCCGCGCAGGGCGTGTTCCAGCGATCGCGTCAGGGAATTCATCCGACAGAAGATTGCAAAGTCGCTGGGACGTGCGACGTCCGTCGAGACGGCGGAGACGATTTCGTCGGCGATCGCGTCAGCCTCTTCGTACCCGTTTTCGAACATCCGCAAGATGACCGGCTGGCCATCCGGATTGTCCGTGAACAATTCCTTTTGTTTGCGGCGGCGATTGTGCCGAATCAATTGGTCGGCCACCCTCAGCACGTTGGGTGTGCTGCGATAGTTTTGCTCCAACCGGACCGTTTTGACCGACGGGTAGTCCTTCTCAAAGTCCAGGATGTTGTTCAAATCGGCGCCTCGCCACCCGTAGATCGATTGATCGGGATCCCCCGTGACCGACAGGTTGGGGTGGTCGATCGACAACGCGCGAACGATCGCGTACTGCGCCAGGTTGGTGTCCTGGTATTCGTCAACCAGGATGTAGCGGAATCGGGCATCCAAATCGGATCGCAACTCGGGCTGATGGCGCAGAAGATTGGCGACGTGCAGCAGCAAATCGTCGAAATCGACGGCGTTGGCGGTCAACAGTTGTTGCTGATAAACCGGATACACCTTGGCGGCCACCGTTTCCTTTGGCGAAAGCCCGTGCATTTGCATCGTCTCGGGCGTCATCAACTGATTCTTCGCCTTGCTGATGGACTGCGCGATTTGCTCCGGCGAAGCGTGGCTGGTGGAGACGCCGGCCGCTTCGATCGCCCGCTTCATGGCCTGCTTGGAATCGGACGTGTCGTAAATCGAGTAGTTTTCCTGGAGCCCGACCATCGACGCGTACCGCCGCAACAGCTGGGCGCAGAACCGGTGAAAGGTCCCCATCCAGACCTGTCGTCCGGGGGCCAGCGCGTCGACCCGCAACCGCATCTCGTCGGCAGCCTTGTTGGTGAACGTCAATGCCGCGATCTGCCATTCTGGGATCCCGTGTTGCAGCAGGTACGCAATCCGATGCGTGACGACGCGCGTTTTTCCGCTGCCCGGTCCGGCCAGGATCAGCATCGGCCCGTCCACATGGCAGACGGCATCTCGTTGCGGAGGCGTTAATTCATTCAACAGGGCATCCATGACACCGTGGAATCCGTGACGTTGGTAGCGGAATCGACCCGATCGGTCGTGAAACAGGATCCCGTGAAACAGGATCCATCGCATCATACCGCCGCAACGGCATCGGGTCTGCGTCCGCCCAGTCTCGCCGACGACAAAACACGGTGTTGCCGAAGACAAAACGCGGTGTCGCCGACGACAAAACACGCCGCGCCGATTCCGCCGACTGCCCCCGCGGCCGCCATCCCGTTACACTTCAATCAACGCCCGATGGATCGAAAGAGCGCGTGCGCCACCATGGACGGGGCGCGCCCCACCATGGATGGACCAAGTTGGACAACGCCGGTGTGACTTGGAAAGCGGGTATATTACGACTCCGTGTGGCGACCGTCGCCGGACGGTCTCCGTGCGGTAATTCCCACGCTCTGGCGGGCCAGCCTGCCGCACAGCGGCGCCGTCCAATCGAGGCGCCCAATTCCCCACGCCGTCCTTCCACCCCACCAAGTCATGGCAAAAAACGTCCTGGGAACCGACCTGGAAACCTGCAGCACGGATCCGATGACCGGGTTTTATCGGGACGGTTGCTGCAACACCGGATCGTCCGACGCCGGCATTCACGTGATCTGCGCGATCATGACTGCGGAGTTCCTGGAGTTCAGCAAAGCGAAAGGCAACGATCTGAGCACCCCCAATCCGCTGTACCGGTTTCCAGGATTGAAACCCGGGGATCGGTGGTGTCTGTGTGCGGCTCGCTGGAAGGAGGCTTTCGACGCCGGCAGGGCGCCGCAAGTCGTGTTGGCGGCGACCCACGTGTCGGCCTTGGAGTTCGCATCGCTGGAAGAACTGCGTCAGCATGCCTCAGAATGACGGCGGTTCTATTGACGATAAGTTTCGACGATTTCTATACTTCCGCCCCCGCGAGCGACCCGCGGAGTCCGCGCCCGGCCTGCTGGAGGACGTCGCGGAAAGGCCGAATTCACCCTGAAATCGCCAGTCGAACCCTTCTGATCCCCCGTTTGAAACACGCCCGCCCCGGCACGACCCATGAATGAGCGTCAGCATCAACTTGAACACAACCTGGTCGCCGACGGCTTGGCCAACGCTTACAAGAAAATTGAACCCTATTCCAAGTTGATTCTGGCGGGCATCGTCGCCATCGTCGTGGGCTTGATTGCGATCGGTTTGTACACCAGCGGGCAAACCGCCAAGCGGAGTGATGCGACGCTGCAATTGCTGATGGATAACCCCGAAGTGGCCCAGCAATATCCCGGAACCGTCGCTGCAGCCTGGTCGCTGCTGTACCAGGGCAACGACAACCTGGCACGCGGCATCAGCGCCCTGTACACCGATCGGGATGAGGCGGAGACGCTGTTGGCCGAAGCCAAAACGCAGTTCATCGATGCCCGGGGTGCGTCCAACGACACGATCCTGGATTCGCGAGCCAATTTCGGTCTGGGGATGGCGTCGGAGTCGTTGGGAGAGATCGACGAAGCGATCGAGGCCTACAAACGGACGATCGACGCGAATGAATCCGAGCAAATGGTCGAAGTGGCTCAGGAACGGATCGACCGGTTGTCGGACCCCAGCACCAAAGATTTCATCGCCTGGTTCTCCGAGCAAGATTTCTCGCCCGCCGACCCGTCTTTGCCCCCCGAATTGCCGGGCGCATCGTCGCTTCCCGAGCTTCCGGATCTGGATTTGCCGGAGTTGGATTTGGGTGACGAGATGTCGAGTTCTGAATCCGGTGAAGCGGAGGACACTCCGGCGAAATCGCTCGAAGGTGGCTTGGAATTGCCCGCAGACGAATCACCCGCGGAGGATGCACCTGAGCAGCCCAAAGCCGACGGTGCGTCCAGCGATGCCGGGGCGGATTCCCCGGCTGCAGAACCCACCAGTGATGCGGCGACCGATCCGGCACCGGCGCCCGAAGCAACGGGGACGACCGAGAGCGGTGATTCGGATGAATCCCCCGCAGCAGAATCCGAGCCTTCGGACGCGCCGGCTGACTCCGATTCCGACGACAGCCAGTAGTCGCGTGTGAGCAATTTCGATCCACGTGACCCGGCGGCGCCCGAGCAGCCTGCGGTGTCCGCGCAACGAGCGGTGTCGGAGCCGACCGACCCGGCAGAAGGCGAATCCTTTGACGAATTGGATGATTCGGACTCGGATGACGGAGCGTCACGCGAGTTCGTCGTTCCGGATTCGGCAGCGGGCCAGCGAATCGATTTGTTCCTGACCGCCGCTTGCGACGGGTACAGTCGAACGCAAATCCGCCAGGCCGTTCAAGACGACCAGGCGGACGTGGACGGTCGCACGGTCCGTCCCAGTTTCAAAGTTCGTGGCGGCCAGACCATTCGGTTCCGCTTGCCGCCGGAATTCTCCGATGAGGTCGTGCCGGAGAAGATCGATCTGGACGTCCTGTACGAGGACGACGGGTTTGTCGTCGTCAACAAACCGGCCGGCATGGTGGTGCATCCGGCGCGCGGCAATTGGACCGGGACGCTGACGAGCGCGTTGGCCTATCGGTTTCAGTCGCTGTCGGACGTGGGCGGGCCGACGCGGCCCGGGATCGTGCACCGCTTGGATCGGGATACCAGCGGTGTGATCGTTGTCGCCAAGACCAATGCGACGCACATCGCGCTGGCCCAGCAATGGCATGATCGCGAGGTGGAAAAGGAATACTTCGCGATCTCGGTGGGACGGATCGATCGTGACCGAGACGTGATCGATGCGCCCATCGGCCGACATCCGTATCAGCGCGACAAAATGGCGATTCGCCACGATCATCCGACGACCCGACCGGCCAGCACGTTTTACGAAGTCGCCGAACGGGTCGGGCGATTCAGTCTGGTCAACGTGCGTCCCAAAACGGGCCGCACCCACCAGATCCGCGTGCACCTGGCGCACATCGGTTGTCCCATCCTGTGCGATCGCTTGTACGCCGGTCACGCAGTCGCCACGGAGTCGTGGTTGCGAGGGCAGGGAGCCATCGACGGAAGTCCCGAGGTCCTCTCGCGGCAGGCGCTGCACGCCCGTCGGTTGACGCTGCAGCATCCCCAGTCCGGCGAAATGATGACCTTCGAAGCTCCTTTGCCCGCCGATCTGCAACGCGCGATCGATTTCCTTCGGACAGCGTCTGATCCGTCGTCTGTCGCGGGGCGACATCGCTGAGCCACCACGGGGCTGCTCCAATCCGTTACGCTCTCGGTTCAGGTTGGGTGTTGGGTCGGCGAATGCATCTTGAATGACCAAGTGCGCTCCGTGGTCCGATGCCGTGGACAGCCACGTTCGACTTGGGGCAACGAAATGGGTGAATCGGAAAAGCGAGAGCGCAAGCTCCGTCGACTCTTTGAGACATTGGCGCCGGTCGCGGCGTTTTCCAAACAGCAAGCACGTCAGCGGTGTCCGGATTTGACGCCGCAGTTCCTGGCGGCCACGTTGCGCGACCTGGTCCGGGAGGGCATCCTGGACCGATACGAGACATCTCAGGAAGAAACGTTCTCCTGGCGCGACGCCCGCGTCCGCAGCGATCCGGATCCTTGGATTTCAAGACAGATCAACGGGTCCCAGGTCACGGCGCAGCCGGAAGGCGAACGACCACGAGAACGTTTGCTCGCCGGCGGTGCCGAGCCGCTTTCCGATGCGGATCTGTTGGCGATTCTGATCCGCGTGGGGGTCAAAGGCGAATCGGCGATCGATGCGGGCAAACGGTTGGCAAAAACGTACTCCGGTAAGCTTTCCGACCTCCGTCGGGCGAGCAAAGACGAACTGCGTCGCATCAGTCCCGCGGTGACGGTGACAAGCTATGCGGCCATCATGGCCGGAATCGAATTGGGCCGTCGCGTCAGCCGCCATGAAAAACTGCATCGGGTTTCAAGTTCGCCGATTACCAGTACCAGCGCGGCGGTCAAGTACTGCGACGAGCGTTTCGGCGGATTGGCCATCAGTGGCGTGCAGGAAGAGTTCCACATCGTCACGCTGAGCACCAAGCATCTGCCGATCAACACGCATTTCATCACCCGGGGCACTTTGGATGCCAGCCTGGTGCATCCCCGCGAGGTGTTCCGGCCCGCCATCCGCGATTCCGCCTCGGCGGTCATTTTGGTTCACAATCATCCCTCCGGCGATGCGACGCCCAGCCGAGAGGACTACCAGGTGACCGATCGTTTGACCGAGGTGGGACGGCTGATCGGGATCACCGTGCTGGACCATATCGTGGTCGCATCAGAAGGATCGGTCAGCATCCGCGAGACCGCTTGAACGGGGCCGGAGGGTGAACACTTTCAATCAAAAACACCGTGATTTGCAGTTAAATGAGCGGCAAGGCGCTAGCCGCCGGTTGATGCGAGAAGACCCGCGGCTAGCGCCACGCGGCTCACGCGAAGTAACGCTGCCCAGCTAATAGAGCCAGCTGAAATCAAAGACGCCGGACGTCCCCTCCCCCCGTCGTCGCAAGCTCCTCCGCGACGCTACAGGACGGAGGGTGAAACAAGACTGCGCGACGTCGACGCTGGGCGCGACGAAAAAGGGAGTTCGAAGATCCCAAATTCGGCCCCTTGCCTCTCTCGTTTTGGCCGCGAAACAACTATCTTTTAGTGCCCCGCACGTCCCGGACGGGACGTCGCCTTCCCTCCTGAATCCCACCGCTACGGTCTGCTACTTTGACAATGACGCGTTGCAATCCCCACTTGTTTCTGCTGCTGTTGGCTTTCACTTGGGCCCACGTTTCCGGCGTGCCGGCTGACAATCCATCTCGCCATGCCAGCGTTTCGGCCGCCGAACCGACCGACACCCAGTCCAATGCCTCGGAAGAGACGGAGGTAACCGAACCCGACGTGATGCGAGATTTGCAGAAGCGGTCGGTCACGACGCAGAAACCGGTCTACGGTCACTGGGGACTCGAGCAGGGCAAGTACAGCAGTTGGACCAGCCACAGCAATCGTCTGATTCCTGTTTACACCTACGGCATCACGCTGGACCGTTTGCGAGAGCGTGGGAGTGCCTATGCGGACCAACAGCGACTGGACAAACTGACCGGACAGTCGAACAACGATGCCTTCAATCCGATCGCTTTGTACTTCGACCAAACGGCGGTCTACGATCTGCAACAGGCCGCCGTTGATGCGGGGTACAGCAACATCATCGTGATGGTCTTTGACGGCATGGATTGGAACACCACGCGGGCCGCTTCGATCTACAAGACCGGCAACGCCGACCAGCCTTCCGGTCGGGGCTCGGGCTTGGCGTTTCAAGACGATCGTCGCGCGATCACCGACTTTGGATTTGTGTGCACCAGTGCTGCGGCCGGAGGAGCCCGAACCGACGTCGATGCCCAGACGGTGCTGAGCGTCAACGAGGGGACTCACAGCGGATTTGACGTGCGGTTGGGAGGAACGGCTCCGTGGCACGAACGAACAGGCAGCCCCTACCTGTTGGGGAAGGATCGAAGCCGCGCCCACACCGTGACGGACTCCGCTTCATCGGCGACAAGCCTGTTCAGCGGCATCAAGACCTACAACGGGGCGATCAATGTGGACGTCGAGGGCAACCAGGTCCAACCGATTGCACGGCAATTGCAGGCCGAGCAGGACTTCATGATCGGCGTGGTGACCAGCGTGCCCGTCAGCCATGCCACTCCGGCCGCCGCGTACGCGAACAATGTTTCCCGCAAGGATTACCAGGATATTTCCCGCGACTTGGTCGGTCTGCCTTCTGCGGCTCACCGTGAACCTCCGCTTCCCGGTGTGGATGTGCTGATCGGCGGTGGCTGGGGTGAAGGCAAACAGGCCGACAAAGTGCAGGGGCGCAACTTTGCCCAAGGCAATCCCTATTTCCATCAGGACGACCTGCGTGCCAGCGATTTGAAGCATGGAGGCCGCTACCGTGTCGCCCAAAGGACCAAGGGAAAATCGGGGCGAGACCTGTTATTGGAAACCGCCCAACAGGCGGCCGATCACGGCGAACGTTTGTTAGGATTCTTTGGAACCAAGGGCGGTCACCTGCCGTTTGCGACGGCCGACGGAGACTTCCAGCCGACCATCGACGTCAAAAACGCCGAGAGGTATTCGCCGGAAGACGTGCGTGAGAACCCGACGCTGGCTGATATGACCGAAGCTGCTCTGTTGGTGCTGGAGCAATCCATCGACGGATTTTGGTTGATGGTTGAAGCCGGGGATGTGGATTGGGCCAACCACTCCAACAACCTGGACAACAGCATCGGCGCGGTGCTCAGCGGCGAACAGGCTTTTCGCGTCGTGATGGACTGGGTCGATCGCAACAACGCCTGGGACCACACGGCCGTCATTCTGACCGCCGACCATGGGCATTACCTGGTGATCGACCACCCCGAAGAAATCGCTTCGGCCGGCAGAACCGCCCGCAGCAAGAAGCGGTCCGACGATGCGGCGCCCGTTCAGGAACCCTGACCGGTCGGGCAACGCCTGCGTCTGGCGGGTTGCATCGTGTTCGAAGAACATCACGCCCGGCAAGCCTGCGGCACGATGGCGACATTTCCAGCTAAACTTGTCATCATGAGCAGAACCGGACGGTGACGGGGAGAAGTGCAGTGCAAGTCGAATTTCGATGCCCGAAATGTGCAAAGCGATTCAAAACGAGTGACTCCAATTCGGGCAGGACGACGGCTTGCAGCCGATGCGGCGAAACCATCGAGGTCCCCTACCCGCCGCTGGAAATCCCGGACGAGGTGACCAGCGGCGGCAGCACGGTGTACCGACACGAAGCGAGATCACGCGAATTCGAAGTCGCGATCGGCGATGAACAGTCGATCCGCCGCATCGACGCGCACATCGAAAAATACATCGGCGAAGTCAACAGCGTCTGGCACGAACTGGTTTCGGATCTTGTGCACATTGACGTTCATTGGG
The DNA here is from genome assembly GCF_008629675.1 of Roseiconus nitratireducens. Lineage (GTDB taxonomy): Bacteria > Planctomycetota > Planctomycetia > Pirellulales > Pirellulaceae > Stieleria > Stieleria nitratireducens. The sequence goes on from NZ_VWOX01000016.1 coordinate 108,282, forward strand.
TGCGGCCCACCGAGGAACGACCGTTTCACACCCTGGTGACCTCGGGAATGAGCGACCGGGCGATGTCCCCACCCGAAGGTGCGGAGGAACTCGCATACACCGAGCTGATGGTTTGTCTGCCTTCGGACTGGAAGTTGGATGAGAATTCGTTGGAGGAGTCCAAAAACTACTGGCCGATACAATGGCTGAAGTATTTGGCACGGTTTCCTCACGAGTACGAAACCTGGCTGTTTGACGGTCACACCGTCCCCAACGGGGATCCCGCCGAACCGCTGGACCCCTCCAACGACTTCATCGGCTGGCTGCTGACGTTCCCCAGCACGGTGCCACAAGAATTCATCGAGCTGAAATTGTCGGACGACAAGTCGATCTATTTCCTGGCCATCGTGCCCTTGTTCCAAAATGAAATGGATTACAAGTTGCACAAAGGGACGGCCAAGTTGCTCGAACGCTTCGACCAGGCGGGTTACAACGAAGTCATCGATGTCGGACGGAAGGACGTGACGAAGCGTCGCTTCTGGCGGTTTTGATCCTTCAACGGCTCTCCAACTTGACTTCGTTCCAGTAAGCCCATTCGTTATGCCAGTCGTTGGCACGATTCTCCAGGGTTAATTCGATCGGGCGTCCGGCAAATCGACTGAGGTCAACTTCGATTTCACGCCATTCGTTGGAAACCGTTTCAGGTCCGATGATTTCGTCCGCAAGGACCTCGCCGTTGGCCAGCACTCGTAGCTGCCAATCGCCGTGCGGATGATGGCTGACTCGGATCCGCAGCAACGTGTTCCGTTCCGCGGGGATCTGAACGCTGCGTGTCAGGCGACTTGGTTGACTCTGGTTTTTGGGGTGTGTTTGCAGCGCGGGGCGATTCTTGAACACGTCGTGACCCACGATACCGCCTTCCCCGACGTCGCGGACCGCAAAACCCGGAAGCAATTGGTCGGCGACTGGCTTCCAGGCGGAATTCTGGGACGACGGATCGTCATCACCGACGACCAGCCGCCGCGCGACGAACTCTTGAAGCTTCGGCAGCACGCCCCCCAGAACCAGTTGCAGCGACTTTTGTGGGAATCGCATCACCATCGGTTCGATGGTGAACCAATATATCCGCGGCAAGTTGGGATCCTGAGCGTCTTCCTCATGTGTCAGCAGGCCTTCCAAAATCGGCCATCGATCCTCGAACCGCATCCGCTGGGTGGCCGACGCCAGGTACAGGCGGACGATCGGCGACGGATCGTGCCGGGCCAGATCGGCGAACGCTTGCAACGTTGACGGCTCGTACTCCGACACGGTTTCTCCCTGGGCACGCTCGGGGCGAAAGGCGTCGATCGCGGACGGGTCGGTTAACAATTGGATGGACCATCCGCGAACATAAGGGTCGTCGTGCTTGAGCAACTCGCGCAATCGGTCGCCCTCCAGCGTTCCGGTCACGTGCATTGCCCACAACGCGCGTAGACGATGCGGTGACGATTCGGCCGATTCAAACATGTCTTGCAATTCGGTTTTCACCAGACCGCGATCCAGCGTTCCGGAAATGGCCCGGTGCTGCAGCTGCACCCGCGCTTGCCGCACGTACCAGTCGTTGGTGTGCCATTGCATCTTGACCAGGTCGGCGTCGGCCAGTTCACGCAATCGCGGTTGTTCGATTGGAGAAGCGTTTTCGGGCATGATTCGATACACCCGCCCGCTCTGCGGAAAATTGATCGCATTGCCACAGATGTCCGTGTCGTGCCAGTCCAACACGTACACGCCGCCTTCGGGACCGATCTCCAAACTGAAACCGACCCAAGCCAGATCGTTCGCCGGCAGAAAATCGTCCCCGTGTTTGCCGATGAAACTCGAACCGTTGGGCACCATGACATCGGTCAACACGCAGTGCTCATGAATATTGCACATGAACAGGCGATCTCGGTACTCGGCCGGAAAGGCGTCGGCCAGATAAAACCTGGCACCGCCATGAGCCGAAAGGTGCGTGTGGTCGCGGATCGTCTTGATGTCGTCGTAGATGTGTGGATTCACGTGCGGACGACTTTGCTTGTGATACACCCCTCCCTGAACGACGTGGAACAGGTGGGGGATCACACAGCAGGTCGCAAAGGACTGGCCGTGATCATCGAAATCAAATCCCCACGGGTTGGATAGGCCGCGGGCAAAGACTTCAAACTTTTTACTGACCGGGTGAAACCGCCAGATTCCGCCGTCGATGAACTGGCGCTGCGATTCGTCCTGCCCGGGCTTGCCGACAAACGATTCGGTGAAGACGCCGTGGCAACCGTACAGCCAGCCGTCGGGGCCCCAGATAAAACTGTTCAGCGTTTCGTGGCGGTCGTTGATTCCCCATCCATCCAGCAGGATTTCCGCGGGGCCGTCCGGTCGGTCGTCGCCGTCGGCATCGGGGATGAATTTCAAATGCGGCGGGGATCCGAGGTAGACGCCACCAAGCCCGACCGCGATTCCGGACGTGAAGGTCAGGTCGTCCACAAAGGTTTTCTTGTGGTCGAAGACGCCGTCACCGTCGCGGTCCGTCAAAATCTGGATCCGGCTGACACGATCATCGGTGTGTTCCCGCCGCGTCCGGTAATTGAAGTTTTCGACAACCCACAAACGACCTCGATCGTCAAAGCAAAACGCAATCGGTTCGGCGATGTCTGGTTCGGCGGCAAAGATTGACACCTGAAATCCTTTAGGAATCGACATCTTTTTGACCGCATCCGGCGGCGACAAAAACGGGGCGTCGCTGGTTCGGTGTTGCTTCTTTTCCAACAACTGCTGCGCGAACAACGCCGCCGGTTGTGACCACGCGGCGATCACGATCAGTGCGAATGACAAGACTCGAATCATCAACGTGCGATGCATCGGACTCACTGTGCCGCCTCCACTTGTTGTTTGGTTTGCATGTACTTGACCAAATCGATCAAGTCCCGCTTTTGAAGCTGTTCCAACTGGCCTTCGGGCATCATCGACTTTTCGGAAACCTTCCTGGCTTCGATGTCATCTTGAGCAATGACCACGCGAGGCTGGTCCACCATTTTGAGCACCACCCGCTGACGGTCTTCCTCGGCCAAGACGCCCGTCAGAATGCGCCCGTCGACCGTTTGGATCACGACGGTGCGATAGCTTGCCGGAACGTCGGCACTGGGGGCCACGCTATTGAGCAACAGGTAATCCAGGTTGGCGCGGTTCGACCCGGTCAAGTCGGGGCCAATGTTCCCACCGGATCCGTACATCTGGTGGCATGCCCCGCACGTTTTGTTGAAGACCGCGCGGCCGTTGGACGGATCGGCTTTGGCCAGCAAGTCGGGCGTGATGATCGATTTGAATTTGGCGATGCGTTCGGCCGTGTCCTGCTGCAGCGCCGGGATGGTTCCGTAGACGTTCCGAAAGGACTCACCCATCAGCTCATCCAACGACCTTGCGACGTAGGAGGGGATTTCTTCACGCTTGACGGTGCCACGCTTGAGAGCGGCGACCAGGGCTTGAGCGTAACGTTCGCGTGTCGCCAACGTTTCCACAGTGGCACGCTGTGCTTCGCTGGGGAAATCCCGATAGCGTTCCAACAGGATCGAAGGGGCGTCTTGACGAGGAATCACCGCCAAGGCGCGGATCGCGTCGACCCGTAATTCTGGAACGTCAAGCAGGGGTTCGAGGTATTTCGATAGCTCGGGGTAACGCTGGGACACCAGCGACGCCAGGGCAGACTGACGATCCGCGGGGAACGCTCCTTCATTCCTTACCGTCACCAACGCGTTCTGTAGCGCTTTTTCGTTCCCAAAAATCTGTGACAGCTGAGCGGCCGCATCACGGACTGCCGAATTCTCGCTGGTGCTCAGTTCTTGGCTTAACGAACGCCACGTCGCCGGCTCGGCAATGCGGCGTCGCCCTTCCAGACCTCGTAACATGCCGCGAAGCAATGCTTCACGCGTCGAGTCCTGATCGGCGTTTTGAACCGCTTGCAAGACCAACTCGATTGATTCGGAAGAGTCAACCGCGAAGCAGGACGCGTTGATCCCGACTGTCGCGGCAAAGCAGAGGGTGCCGATCAAATGCGGCAGAAGCCTGGGGGACGGAGGTTGCATTCGAAGAATATCGGTTTCGGAAGGGAGGGCGGGTGCCGCGATCTGATTCGGAACGCTGCTCGCTGGGCAGCGCCACTATCAATCCAAAAACACCTTGATTTGCAGTGCTAGGAGCGGCGAGGGGCTAGCCGCCGGTTGAGGCGGGAAAACCCGCGGTTAGCGCCACGCGGCTCACGCAAAGTGGTGCTGTCCAGCTAGGTCTTGTCTGAGAACCAGCGGCGATGGCCCCATTTCGCTCGTCCGACTTTCAGACAGAGCCTAGTTTAGCCCAGAGGCGGCCGGTGATGCATCCAGTCGACGCAGCAAGGGAAGATTGCCGCTCTACTCGTTGAGGCGGTACTGCTGTCGCCGCTTCGCGGCTGAACGGTGTCATGCGTTCGCCGGTTCTCGAAGCGGCTCGCTGCCGGAATCGGGGATCTCGATGTCTGATTCCTCTGCCATTCGTTTTCGCGCCGCCGCTGTAAAAGCAATCACCAAGATTCCAATCTGCATGAATCCGGCGCAAAAGATCGTCGCGGTTCCGATCGGTCGTTGCGCGTCCGCCGGTCTCCAGGACAGCAGAAAAATGGTCAAGAAGATCGCAAAAATGATCAGCAACATGGCAATGCTGATCGGCATCAGGCCGCGCAGGTCCGCTCGACGTGAACCCCACAACAGAATCAGGGAAAGGATCCCCAAAGCGGGGCCACTACCAACGATGGTCTCGATGTCTTCGTTGGCAAACCAAGCCGCGATGGGACAGCCGAGCACGATCAGCGAAGCGCAGAGGAACGACAGTGACGTCCGGAGTCGCCCCGGCATGGAGGGGGTGGGCTGCGGGAGTGCCGCTGGTCCGGTCGTCGTGGGGGCGGCGTAGGGATTGATTTCGGATGACATTGTCTGGGACGCGGCACGAACCGTCGAAACGAACATTTGGAGTGCAGAAGCACCATCTTATCAGCCTCGCCACGCCCGAGGCGGAATCTTGCTGGTCACGCTGCGGAACGCTTTGGCTCGCTCGCGGGCCTTGCGTTCGAATCGACCACGGCGGACGATCTAAGGTGGACGGTCCGCATCAAGGTCTCCGTCTACGCTTGAATCTCTCGTTGCGGCCTTTGGCATCACGCACCCGTCCGCCGTCAATCCGACGAACCGTTTTGTCCGATCCATCCGTCCCGAACGAAGTGCCGTCGTGGTTGCAGCCCCTCCGCGATCTGGCCCATCAGTTGGGGTTCGTCAGAATTGGCGTCGCACCGGCGGTTGATTCACAGGGCTACTCCGATTTGGTCCGCTGGATCGATCAGGGGTATGCCGCGGACATGGACTATTTCGAAAACCGGCTGCCGGCGTACCGGCATCCCGATGGCGTGATGCCGGGAACCAAGAGCATCATGGTTCTGGCGTTCCCCTATCCCACGGAGTTGGCTGGCGATTTGCTAGTCGGTCACGGTCAGGTAGCCCGATACGCCTGGCCCGGGGATGACTACCATGACACGATTCACGGCAAATTGAAGAAATTGCGGCGGCTGGTGTTGGATGCCGCGCCCGAAACTCGGGTGCGAGGATGCGTTGACACGGCCCCGCTGATGGAACGCGAATTGGCGATGTTGGCGGGAATCGGTTGGCGTGGGAAAAACACCTTGCTGTTGAATCGAGAAATTGGCAGCTACTTCTTTCTGGCTTGCCTGTTGCTTGATGTCGATTTGCCCTGCGACGCGCCCCACGACAGCACACACTGCGGGACTTGCACGGCCTGTTTGGACGCGTGTCCCACCGATGCATTTCCGCGTCCCGGCGTGTTGGATGCCTCGCGATGCATCAGCTACCTCACGATCGAACATCGCGGGCCAATCGATCCCGAATTGCGATCGGGGATGGGGGAGTGGGTATTTGGATGCGATGTTTGCCAGGAGGTTTGTCCCTGGAATCGAAAGCCGGCTCGACGTGCCATGTCCCCGGGGTCAATGACTTCCCCGCGGTCAATGCATCCGCTGCGACAGTTGGACCTTCGTCAGTTTTTTGAAATGGATGATCAGGACTTCCGGGATCGTTTTCGGAAGACGCCGTTGTGGCGTACGCGTCGCCGCGGAATGATGCGAAACGCGGCGATTGTTTTTGGGAACCAGCGTGATGCCTCCGCCTTGCCGCTGCTGCGGAAGGCCAGTGCCGATCCAGACCCCGTCGTGGCCGAAGCTTGTCGTTGGGCGATCGACCAGATCACTTCTGGCGGTTCGGAGTCGACGCTGCCGAGCCGTCGGACCGATGCGACTGGCCAAGACGGTTGAACATCGCTTGCGCCTCGCTCGGACGGAGCGATGCGAGTGGTCGAAATCGATCTGGCATCGAAACCGACTGCCACCATTGATCGGTCGGGACGCGCCAGGCAGACGGCGGAAGTGGACCGGGATCCTGGCTGACCCAATCGTCGCTGAACCACCCGCGACGTGCTTCGGCCAGGTCGGTGTCGGGGTCAATCATCAGCCGGGCGGGTCGGCCATTGAGCGAGACCAGGGCCAGCGCGTAAATGCGTGGCCGTTCGGTCGCGAATGATGCAGCAAGTCGTCGGATTTCGTTTGCAGCCTGGCGAATCAGCTCTGGATCACGCGGCGCCCGTTGGAGTTGATTGGGGGACATCACCAAACCACCCGGGACAAACAGGTAGTCGGCTTCGGTTTCGATTTTGAACCACAGCAGTGTCTGCTTGTGACGCAACATCATCCGCCACGCAAAACGCTGTCCGCGTTCATTCCAGCTGGGATTGCCCGGCAGCAACCAGGGACGCAAGGGCAGCAACAATTGGATCGCCACATAACCGATCGCCAACCATTGACCGGCACGGGAGACCACCCCGGTGTGCCGAATCTTGTTGGCGTTATTCCGCCCCAAATCCGATCGATCGGTTGCCAATGCCGCGGCACTCTCCGTGTCGGTCGTCTGGTCCAGATCAGGCTGGTCGGCGGAGACCAGACGCAGACGTGCCATCCATTCGACGACTGACTCGATGGGGAAAAAGACGAACAGCGTGGCGATCATGAACCATGGAAAAACTCCGATCTGAAAGATCGTTGCGTTGGTCAAATGAAAAAGCAGCGCTGCGGCGATCGCGACCGGACGGGTTCGTCTGAAGTACAGCCCCGGAACGACCAGCAGATCGAACAGGAACCCACCCCACGCCATCACGATGGCCGAAATAGGAAGCGAGAACAGCGGACCAATGATCGGCGTGTCGATCCGCGAATCCACGAACAATCCGGCCGGCTGACCGGCTAGCCAATCGGAATCCAACTTGGCGATTGCCCCAAACACATAGGGCAGGCCCAGTTGAAATCGAACCAACCACCACTGCCAGCGCGGCATGGTCGTTGACGCGGCTGCGGATCGACCACCCCATCGTAAGCGGTCGATCGAATAGGCACGTCCGCAGGGCAGGAAGACGCATAGCATTGCCGTGCAGCCCAGCAAATACTCGTGATTGTTGTACAGCTGGCGCTCAACGAGCAGCACGTAAGCCATGGAGGTGGCCAGCGTCAGCGCGCTCAGCCGGGTCAGAAACCCGAGAACGAAGAAAGATGCCGCCAGCCGCGTGACTTGGAAGTGCCACCAGATGCCGTCTCCGGGCCACAATCGAACCCATTCGAATCCGGCATACTTGAAAAGCATTGCCGGATCGACGAACAGGATACGCCAGCGATCTTCGGCCAGAAAGCTGCTGGCCCAGACGAAGAAGGTGACGCCCAGCACCACGCGTAGCAGTGCCAGGGGCGCCAGGGAAACCTGATCCGACGCGGCTGCGGTCAGGCGTTCAGTTGTCGATCGCACCGCCGGTGGGATCAATTTCGATGACATCCGCGGCCGCGTTGGGCTGTCGTGCCGCCGCAGGCGGTTGAGCTCCGGCAGCCGGCGGCTGATTGCCCGCTGCGGGAGGAGCCAGGTCCGCTTCGGGTGCCGCGGGTTGCAGCAGCGGATTGAAGTCGTCGCCAGGCATGCCTGCGTTGACGGCAATTTGGCCGCGAGCAAGCGCCTTCAGCGTTTCGACTTCGGTTTCCAAAGCGCGAATGAATGCCGGTCGGGTTCCGATCGTGTCATCGTTCAATCCCGTGAAAACGGTGTTGATCGAATCCAACCACTCTTGGACAACATCGGCCGATTCCGGAGGCGTCGCCGCGTACAGGCCGCCCTTGGGTTCGATCGCGGTCGGATCTTCGCCCAAACTGCCCTGACCGGTCACGCCGCGCAGAACCTGTTCCATGATGAAGTTGAGACGCTTGCGGGTGGCCAGGATTTCCGGCGGCTGTTTGGGCTTCGGTCGAGCCATGCCCATACCCATGCCCATCATCATCATCTCACTCATCATGTCGGACTCGCCGCCCATGTCCATTTCGCTCATCATGTCCATTTCGCTCATCATTTCCATTTCGCTTCCGTACGAGTCTTCCATTCCCATGCCCGGCATGACGCGTTTGGTCGTGTCTTCCTCCTGGTTGACCCGCAAGAACTTTTCAGGTTCTGGCGGCTGCTTGCGAGCGACTTGTTGCTTGTCCATTCCCTTCAGCCGTGCGAGTTCCTCTTCATAGGCTTTCAGGATTCGGGCGGACCAGTTCTGCAGAACTTTGTCCGTTTCCACCTCGTCGGCGTTGATGTTCTTGGCCAAGTTGCCGATCGCTGCCGCGGAGTGCAGGGCAATCAGATCCAGGCTGTTTTCGTCGGTGCTGATGCTGACCAACTGTTTGCCCAGCGTCTCATCGGGCTTCAGGTTCGTCAGGATGCTGACGGCGTAACGCTGCAGGTAGGCGTGGGCCAGATCATCGCGTCCGGTCGGGGCCGGCGACTCCAACAACTGAGTCATTGCGTCCGTTAACTGCGTCTTCAAATTGGCGTCGATCTCGCTGGCCGGCGTGTACCGCACGAATTTCTCGATGCCGTACAGGGCGGCACCACGCACGCCGTCGGGAGCACTTTCGTCCAGGTAGATCGGCAGCAAGTCCGAAAGCACGAAACCATAGGGTCGTGGGACGGTGCCGCGCTGAGACTGCGGTGCCAGGTTGGCGATGAACAGAATGGCGTTGATCCGCGCCGGCGGCTGGTAGTTGCCTTGGGCGATCGGCTTCAGTCCCTTGTAGGACCAGGTCAGCAAGTTTCGGGAGCCCGGAGCCCGCGATCGGACCGAACGTTCCAGCAACGTCCGCACGTCCGTCATCAATTCGGTGATCATGGGGACCGCGTCGGGCTGCGTGATTTTGGCAGGCACGTAACGCTCGAAGTAGAACCTGGCGGTATTCTCGCGACGGCCTTCAAAGGCACTCAGGTCTCGGGTCGTTGCGTAGGCGGCGGCTTCCCGCTGCATCAATTTCAGATTGTCATCCAGCCGTTGCTCGACAGGCAGCGTGTCATATGTGGCATTCTGTCCGGACGCGTGGACCGCCGTCAGCACGGCAAAGGCCACAGCGAAAAACGCGGCAAGCAAACGCAGCCAAGTCAGACGACGGGTTTCAAATTCGTCAACGTGGGCGACCGCCGTCGTGACGGTCCGACTGTGAGAAGAATTGTCGCTAGGCTGTCGTGTCATAACGAATCCGTTGTTGCAGGTTTGCAATTGATTGCAGAGAGGAGAGGCGGCGTCGCTGGGAAAGCACAGGGTCGCTGGTACAGCAGGGCATCCGCTATTGCCCACACCGCCGCCCATGATTTGATCGATCAGATCACCGCCGTGCGTATTATCCTACGATTTGCACAATCGCGTCAAATAAAATTAGCGAGCAAAACCGCTGGGATCCCACGAAAAGGTGACTTTTCCCTAATGCTGGACCGATTCTCCGGCTTTTGGGTGATCGCGGACCGAAGACTGGAAACCTGTGCAGAAGCTTGATGCCCGTCATTGGGACGACGCGACCGCCGGATCCTACGCGTTGTTGCGCTTGATCGACTCAATCGGTGGTGCAGATTGGCTGAAGGATCGCGAGGATTTGACGGAAAACACCAGATGGCCAGTTGGAGCTCACCGAAGCGTCGCTTTGCTCTCCGCCGTCTGGCGACGGCAGCTACTACATCGCGCCCGGGATGAGCATACGGACGTCGGCCACCAGGTGCCTCGATACCCCCTGCCCGATTCGAACGAGCGTTTCCAGGCGGAAAGCCTGGCGTCCTGGGCCACTAGACGAAGGGGGCGCTATGCGACGCACTGGATCGACGCGAAGTGCGGGACCCGATTTCAGCCGCCGGCGTTAAACGCAGCAAAGCTGCGCTCGCCAGACCGGCGAATCCAGATAGCGAAACCGTTACCGGTTGAGGCGCATGTTTCCACGGCCGCAAACAGCGGTGGGCTGCAATTCCCGTAGCATGACAATTCTTGCCCGATTCACCAAGCGGGTCAGCCGGCGAGCGGGCAGGTGGTTGGCGTGCCCCTAGTGCGTGGCCTGCAAAAACCTGCGATTTTCTGCTTTTTGTCAACTAAACCCGCCCTATCAAGGGCGCACTGGGGTTCAAACGTTCGTTAGACTGGAGCTGGCGATTCCGGGGAAACCCGGTGAGCACCGTCGGCGATCTGCCCGGTCCATTCGGCGGTGGACATTGCAGCAAGGGTGTCGGAGCGTGGCCCGGTCGGGAGCGATTCTGAATGCCTGCAAATGCTGGCCATCGCGGATCAAGAATCCATCGGATGCTGGAACAGGAATTCGGCAGCGGGGAGACCGTCGGGTGCGAATCATCGCTCGAGAAATGGGGCCGCCGACACGGGGATGTCGGCTGGATTTGGTTGAATCGAAGGAAACGTCCCGCCAAAGATTCGAGGTCTGGCAAATATGTCGGCACAATGGTTCTACATGACCAGCGGTTGGTTGAGAAAGTCTCACCGCGTCGGCCCGATCTCCGAGGCAGATCTGCTGGAACGAATTGAAAAGGGCCAGATTGCGCCCGAGACGCTCGTTCAGAGCAGCAAGACGCGGAACAAATGGATACCGATGAACAAGGTCGGTCCCGCGATGGCCGCCTGGAAACGGTCCCATCCCGAAGCCGCCGATCAGACCGCCGACTGACGGAGCGGCTGGGGAGCACTTGCCAGCCGGTTGCCGAACTCGCTTCGTCGCTGTTGTCGCCTCAGTGATCCCGCGGCGAGCTTCTCGCGTCGACTTGTGCCGGATCGATCGTCGCCTGCTACGATGGACCCGGTGTGATTCCGGTGCCGGTCCTTCAGGGTGGCGTTTCTGTGGTTTGACTCGTCTCGCAGGCTTCCGCTTGGCCAATCGTCCTCAAGCTGCTGACTACGCCGCAATCGGTGTCGCGCCGGTCCTGATCTTCTTGATGATCAGCAGCCTGGCGAATTTCTTCGTGATGATCTTCTATCAGGGAAGCTACGGGGATCGGGTCTTCTACCTGATCTTGTGCTACACGATGGGCGCGGTGTCGTTGGCGCGATTGGTCATCGAACAGGACCGCGCCTACACCGCGGGATACGCGATCGGTCTGGGGGCCGCGGCACTGTTTGTGATGTCGCGTTTCCTGGGATCGCCGATCTTCGTCCTCGGCCTGGTGCTGTTGATCGGCTACCTCGCCGACCGCATCGTCCATGACTGCACGTTGATCGATGAAACGGTGGATGCCAGCGGAGAAGGGTTGATCGACCGCGGACTGGACGAGGCGGGGGTGTGGATGGGACAGCACCGGAGCGCGAGGGGAGGCCAACCGGAGGCCACGGCGGTCACGGCGGTCACCGAGGACGCGGTGAGTGAAGATACACGACGGCGACGGCGGCGATCTCATCAGCCGGGACGGACCGTGTTCCTGCTGGCGTTGGCCGCATTGCCGTTGTTCGGGATCGGACAATTCATGCTGCGCAACCATCCCACGATGTGGGCGCGGGCGCAGCTGATGCTCGCCCTGTACCTGTTTTCCAGCCTGTCCCTGCTGGTCACGACAAGCTTCCTGAACCTTCGCCGGTATTTGCGGCAGCGCCACGTGGAGATGCCACAGAACGTCACGGTGGCTTGGTTGGCCGGAGGAATCGGGCTGGTCGCCGCGCTTTTGTTGCTGGCCTATTTGGCGCCGCTTCCCGGCAGCACCATCGCCGGCATCGACGTGCCGAAATTCTTGAAGACCGATCCGCAGACCGCCAGCAATTACGGGTGGGGGAACGAAGGTGCCGAGAAATCGGAGGACTCCGCGGACGCGCAATCCGGCGGTGAGCTTCGATCCAAATCGCAAGACACCCGCGGGTCGGGGCAAAACCAGAACCCGTCCGGAGGCCAATCCGGTTCCGGGAAAGACGGCGGAGAATCACCGTCAGGTCAGGGAGACAAAGCGGCGTCGAATCCTTCCGGTCAGAGTGACATGGGCGGCCAGGATTCGTCGTCGGGCCAGCCGTCGCAATCCCAATCGGGAAAGTCTCAATCAGGACAGTCTCAATCAGGACAGTCTCAATCAGGACAGTCTCAATCAGGACAGTCTCAATCAGGACAGTCTCAGTCGGGACAGTCTCAATCAGGACAGTCTCAGTCGGGGCAGTCTCAGTCGGGGCAGTCTCAGTCGGGGCAGTCTCAGTCGGGGCAGTCTCAGTCGGGGCAGTCTCAGTCGGGGCAGTCCCAGTCGGGGCAGTCCCAGTCGGGAGAGTCTCAGTCGGGAGAGTCTCAGTCCCCGACCGATCAATCCGATTCGGACTCCTCTTCGTCCGGTTCCAAGTCTGGCGACCGGGAGTCGGATTCGGGAGACCCGAGAAATCAAGGCAAGCCTGATGCGGACGAGTCACGTGATTCGAATAGCAATGGCAACGAGACGAATCGGAACGAGGGTGATGAAGACGGAGGACGGGATGCACGGACCGCCGACCCACGGCCCGCTCAATCAAACGAACAGGCAAACAGCGAAGCTCCCTCGGAATCTTCATCGCCGTCCGGTGGCGGGTTCAATCCGCTGCAAAGTGTGCTACCGGCCCTGGGCGGACTGCTGCGACTGCTCATCTTTGCCGTGTTGATCACCATCGTCGCCGTGTACCTGTATCGGATGCGCGATGCGATCCTTGCCTGGTGGCGCTCGTTGATGGCGGGCAGAGGTGCGGAGAAACCCAGCGAAGAGCTCGACGTTCACGCGGGACTGCCGCAACGCGTCTTGAAACCGTTCTCCGCGTACGTCAATCCAATCGGACGCGAGTCGGATCCTCGCCGAGTCGTGGTCATCACGTTTCAAGCATTCGAAGCCTGGAGCCGCGAGCAGGGGTGGCCACGGCAACCGCAGGAGACGCCGGCCGAGTTTGTCGATCGCTTACGCCGTTGGTCCAAGCAACCGACACATCCAGCCTCGGTGCTTCAGTCAGTCGAAGCGGAAGTGGGGCGGATGGGGGCCGCGTACGATCGCGTCGTTTACGGACGGACGATGGCGCGTCAGAAGGATTTGGAAGCGGCGGAGCGGTTGTGGGGTTTGATGCAACGGGCACCGGTTCCGCAGACCGTCGCGTCGCCGTAGCCGCGTCGGGAAGGAAGAAGGCGGGCGGCGCGAAGCCCCTCGTTCCCAGGCTCCCGCCTGGGAACGCACTGCATCGCTGGCTCTGCCAGCTCTCCCCAACCATCACAACCAATTCCGTCGCGCACTGAGTTGGCCCGAGTGTTGGCAGTGAGCACTCACCTCCGTCGGGCGACGGTGGCTACGTCGGGCGAAGCCCCTCGTTCCCAGGCTCCCGCCTGGGAACGCGCTGCATCGCTGGCTCTGCCAGCTCTCCCCAACCATCAGAACCATTTCCGTCGCGCACTGAGTTGGCCCGAGTGTTGGCAGTGAGCACTCACCACCGTCGGGCGACGGTGGCTACGTCGGGCGAAGCCCCTCGTTCCCAGGCTCCCGCCTGGGAACGCGCTGCATCGCTGGCTCTGCCAGCTCCCCCCAACCATCGCCGCCGTCTGGCTTCAGACGCTCATCAGCAACGTCACCGAGCGTGGTCTTGCCGCTGTCCGACCTTCGTCCGTGATCCCGCCCCGCGGTCGCCGGCAATCGCGTACACTTGGTACGAATCCCGGCTCAGCCCGCCGACATCATCCCGACACGATCAACCGTTCTGCATGCCGCGCCATCTCTTTTTTCTTCTCGCGCTCCTGGCAACGCCGTTGATCGTCGGTTGCGAAGGGTGCCGCGAAACCCCGACGGACGAGCAAAACCCGAACGGGACCGCCGAGCGGCCGGAAGATTCTTTCACGGCGGATCCGTTGGTGGTGTACCCGGCGGACCAGAACGCCATGCTGTCGGCCGCCAAACCGGGGCACTGGATGTCGGCTGAACGCGGCGTCCGCAGCAATCTGGGCGACACGCGGGGGGAGTTGCTCTCTCGAGTGTCCGTTCCGATGCGGAACGTGGACATGGAAATGACCGGGACGTTGGAGAGTTGTGAGACGATCCGTCCGGTGGTGTTGCCCAAAGGTCAGATGCGTGGGTTCGATTTCCGATTCCGCTGTCCGGTCCCCAACTCCATCGAGACAAGGCAACTGACGGTGTCCAACCGGTTGCTGCCTCGCAGCGGACCGCCCTTCGAAATGCGAGACAAGGCCAACATCTTGCAGGGGTCGGAGTACTTTTTTGTGGTGTTGACGACGCGTCCGGAGCGGTTCACGCGTTTCCAGGTGGCCGATTGGACCGGATCGATTGAACGCGATTTGGACCGGCCGATCACCGCCCGCAATTATCGGATCGTTGTTCCGAAAGCGGGCAGCTTGCTGCCGTTGCCGGAAACGATGTTGGACATGACCAGCATTGCGGTGATTCTGTGGGATGATGTCAGCGAAGACGCATTGACACCGCTGCAGCAGACGGCACTTGCCGATTGGATTCATTTCGGGGGACGACTGATCGTCAATGGTCCCGCGGCTAGTGACGCGGTGGCCAACACCGCCATCGCCGACCTGCTGCCGTTGACGCCGACCAGCAACATCGAACTGGACAGTCAGGCGTCCAGCCAACTGATGCAGAATTTGTCTGTCGAATCGGATCGTTCGTTGCCCAAACAGCTGGAATTGGTGCGATCGGAAAGCAGTCAAATTGCTGTCGATGGGCGATTGAACGCGGGGGCGGAGGCGATTCCGCAGACGGCGTCGCTGGTGCTGCGGCGCACCCTCGGTCGTGGAAACGTGATTCAGCCGCGTTTTGATTTGACCAGCAGTTGGCTCGAGGCGTGGCAATCCTACGACAGTTTCATCAACGGCGTGATCCTCGGCCGGCCGCCACGGCGGTACGTGGAGCCGCAGGGTCTGGGGGATCCCGTGGCGTCCGATTTGACGCTGCTGTTCTCCGGAACGAATGTTCGCAGCGATGCGGCGATCAACTCCCAGCTGAGAATTGCGACCCGGGACTCGCTGCTGAACCTCCCCGAAGAACAGGACGACAGTGGCCGCCGTCAATCCAAGCCGGGCAGCCGGTTCGATCGTTACTCGCGGGTCGACGCGGTGACCGGGTTGACCGCGTGGAACGACGACAGCGACGCAATCGAATTGATGCGGACCACGCTCGCCGACGAAGCGGGCATCGAGATTCCTGGCTCATCGATGGTCATCCGCGCTCTGGCGATGTACCTGATTTTGTTGGTGCCGATCAACTACGTGGTCTTTCGCTTGATCAATCGGTTGGAATACGCGTGGTTCGCGGTGCCGGTGATCGCGGTCATTGGTGCGGCCTGGGCCGCCCGGCAGGCGCGTTTGGACATCGGCTTTGCTCGCAGCAACACCGAACTGGCGATCTTGGAGACCCATGCCGGTTACGAGCGGGCGCACGTCACCCGGCTGGTCGGGATCTACAATTCGCTCTCCAGCAGGTACCGGTTGCAGTTTCCGACCGTCGATGGAGCCGCGTCACCGCTCGATCGCGAACCGGACCCGGGCACCACGGTCCAGCCGGTGTTCAAGACGTCCTTTGAGGAAGGCCCGTCGCTAGAAGATTTCGCGGTCCCCAGCAATCGCATGCGTTACGTCCACACCGAGGAGATCATCGAGCTGGGCGGAGCGATCGCGATGGATTCGTCCGACGCGCTCTCCAACGGTTCGCAATATGAACTGTTTGATGTCGTGATCGTTCGCAAGTCCGATCAGGGCGATGCGGAAGTTGCTTGGGTGGGAGGTCTGGCGGCCGGTGAATCCTTGCCCGCCCGCTTCCAACCGGTGGAGCAACTGGTGGTGCCGGGGGCCATGCCGATGCAGGCCGACCGGCTGGTACGCAGTTTCGCCCTGCCCGAGTTGTTGCGTGATGGGGAGACGCGAATGGTCGCCCGCATCGACGGATCGCCCTCGGGGCTGAAGATTTATCCGGAGGCTCGGCAACGGATGTCGCAGACGATTGCGATCGTGCATTTGCAGCATCCGGCGCCTGCCGAGCCGAGTATCGATGACAATTTGATCTCTGATTTTCGACGGGTGTTGAAAACGGAACTGGGATCCGAGTGAGCGTGAAACGGATGACGACGACGAGACAGATATGATCACATTGACGGGGTTCGGAAAGGATTATGGCGACTTCACCGCGGTCCAGGAGCTGGATCTGCATATCGAAGCCGGTGAGACGTTTGGCTTCATCGGCCCCAACGGCGCCGGCAAAAGCACCACCATTCGGTTTTTAGCGACCCTGCTGCGGGCCAGCCGCGGACACGGTGAAGTCGCCGGATGTGATGTGATGCAGGATCCTGTCGGCGTTCGACAGGCCGTCGGTTACATGCCCGACAACTTTGGCGTCTATGACGGGATGCGGGTTTGGGAGTTTCTGGACTTTTTCGCCGTGGCCTATCGGATCGGCCGCAGCGAACGCAAGCAGATCATCGACAACGTGCTGGAACTGTTGGATCTGACGCACAAGCGGGACGACTTCGTCAACGGTCTCTCGCGGGGGATGAAGCAGCGACTGTGTCTGGCCAAGACGCTGGTTCACGATCCCCCGGTATTGATTCTGGACGAGCCCGCGAGCGGGTTGGATCCCCGGGCCCGCGTCGAAGTCAAAGAGCTGCTGAAGGAACTGCGGCGGATGGGAAAGACGATTCTGATCAGCAGCCACATTCTGACGGAGCTTGCCGATTGCTGTACCTCGATCGGGATCATCGAGCGCGGCCAGTTATTGATGAGCGGGCCGATCAATCAGGTGTACCGCCAAATCCGCCGGAACCGAATGGTCGAGATCCAATTCGTGAAGAATGCCGACATCGGTCTGTCGATCCTGCGCAGCAGCCCGCACCTTCGGTCACTTGATCACGAGACGACGCGCGTGGTCGCGGAGTTGGAAACGGACGACGAAGGTTTGGCGACTTTGATGGAAACCCTGATCGCCGAAGGCGTTCGGATGCGGTCGTTCAATGATCGGGATCCAACCTTGGAAGACGTGTTCATGACCGTCACCAAAGGCCTGGTCACGTGAGACGTTGGCTTCCGTCATGCCTGTTCGTCATGGCGGTACTGATAGCGGTGATGTCGCCGACCCTGTTGGGCCAGCGTTACGCCTTTCGCGACGTCAATCACTTTTACCTGCCGTTGTACGGGTACGTCGGACAACGCACGGCGGAACAGTGGCTGCCGCTTTGGAACCCGCTGGACCACAGCGGGTTGCCGTTGGTCGGTGAGTCGTCGACGGCGGTGCTGTACCCGGTTCGGTACGTCCTGTTTTCGTTGCCGCTGGCGACGACAACGGCAATGAACGCGTACTTGTTGCTGCACGTGCTGCTGGCCGGCGCAACGGCCTGGTGGGCCGCCGCGAAAATTGGATGCCGTCCGTCGGGTGCGGCTGCCGCGGGAATCGTGTACGCACTTTCGGGAAGTGTGTTTTCGCTGTGTTGCAATCCGCCGTTCCTGGTCGGTGCGGCGTGGCTGCCACTGGCGGTCGGTGCGGCTGTGATTCGCGATTCGGGATCGATTCGCTGGCGTGTGCGCTGCGTGGCAGTCGCGTTGGCGATGATGGTCTTGGGCGGCGATCCGCAATCGGCATTGCATTGCGTGTTGGTGATCGGCTGCTGGAGCGTCGCACGGTGGTTGTTTGGTCGCCGCCGGCGCTGGGGCGACGCGGCCGCCTGGGAACCCCTTCGGGTGGGTGTCGTCGGTGCCGCGTTGGCCGTCGGACTCGCTGCGATTCAAATCGCCGCCTCGGTCGACTGGAGTTTGCAAAGTGACCGGACCGATGCTGCGGGAGTTTCCATCAATCAATATGGATTCTCGCTCGCACCGTGGCATCTCGTGGAGACGATTTCGTCTCGACCGTTCGGAGAGCCGTTTCCGCTGAATCGTCGCCTTTCGAAATTGATCCCCGGTGACGGGAGGATGTGGACGCCGTCCATTTATGCCTCGTTCGCCGTCGGACTTGCGGTTGTTTTGCAGTTGCTGCTGCGTTCCGACCGCCGCAGTCGCCCCTGGTTGATGGTCGCGATTCTGAGCGCGCTACTTTGTTTGGGGCATTTCGGGATCGTCTGGTTGCTGCAGCAAATCCCCGGAATTTTGCCGCGGGCCAATAGTGCGGTCGGCGGCCCCTATTGGTTGCTCTGCAAGATCGTCCCCGGATACGACTCGTTCCGCTATCCAATCAAATGGCTGCCGATGTTCGCTTTCGGGTGCGCGATGGTCACGGGACGGTGGCTGGGATCGCGTCCTCGGGATGCCGACATCGTTGTGCTCATCACGCTATCGCTGGTTGCCTTGGCGAGCGTCGTGGTGACCCCTGGCTGCTTCGACGGCGCCGCGGCAGCGGCGGAGCACCTGTCCGACGAATACTGGGGGCCGTTGGACGTAGCAGGCGGAGTGCGATTGGCGCAAGTTTCTTGGACCCGTTGCTTTGTATTGGCCCTTGCTGTCGCGGGGATGCGATGGTGGCAATGGGCAGCCGCCCGCGCGGCGCGCCGACCAGCACGAAAGTCGGCCGAGTGGGCGGCGATGGGGTTGGTGGCATTGATCGCCGTCGATGCGGGGACCAGCGCTTGGTCGTTGCTGCCAAGAATCGACGTCGACGCAGAGCATCGGCTGGTTCGAGAAGCCGCCCAGCCGATTCCCGCAGCGTACCGGTTTCTGCGGACCCAGTCCGGCGTCTGGCCGGATCACTGGCGGACAAACGGTTCGATTCACCGGCCGCTGGAAGTTGCGGTCAGCGAGCGAATGGCACTGTTTGGACGTTGGCATCTGGCGGACGGCCATGCCGTGTTTAACAGCATGACCAGTATCCGCAGCCGCGCGATGGCGCGATTCTGGCGCGAGATTCGTTCGGTGACGCGCGACCAGAGTCCGAAGCAGCGGACGCAATTCTGGAACACGGCGCGAACTTGGCTGGGCGCCGATGGCGTGGTGCATACGGAAGGGAAGGCGGCGGTTGAACTGGAAGGACGCACGTTGGTCCGCGTGACCACCGCGTCCTCGGCGGATGGCCGACCCTTTCGCGTTCATCGCCGATGGGGGGCCGCGCGATCACTGAAATCGATTCTGGACGAGATGAGTCGGACGGGAAGGGTTCCGATTCCCAGCGTCGGTGGGCTTTCCGGGACGCCCGACGTTTCGGAGCGGGCGTTGGCGCAGGACGATGAGCTCAACCCCAGGGCCAAGGTCCCAGCGGATTTGACGATCGAGGATGACCACACCGTCCGGATTCGCTGTGACCAACCGTGCCTGCTGGAGCGATTGCAGTATCAGGACGGGAACTGGAAGGCGCTGCTCGTCTCGGACCGTGGAGGTCCGGCAGAGAACGTTCCCGTCCTTCGCTGCGACGTCATGCACCAGGCGGTGCTGGTTCCCGCCGGTGTCTGGCGCGTCTCGTTTCACTATTCCCCGTGGTGGCGATGGCCGGCGATCGCGTTGACGGTCCTCTCCATCCTGGTGCTGGTCGTCCCGGCAGGGCTGTTTCGGAGGTTTCCGTTGGGGCGTCGGCGGGCGAACCGGAGCAAGGGCAGCGCTGTCACGTGATTGTGTTTTTCGCCATTGTCGGTACGCTTGTGGGCCTTCGTGACGACCGCCCATCGGTCTTGCGATGGTTGTCCATTTCCGGGGGGCTCCGTCCACCTGGCCGTTTTTTCGCGCTTTTGAGAATAGGAATTCAGCATGCCTGACCGCCGTGGATCCGATTTTGCCGGGCTGTCCGTCGCCATCGTGACCCCGCTGGCGGACGGAAAAGTCGACTATGGCCGGCTGAAGGAACAGATCGAGTTCCAGATCGAAGCCGGCACTCGTTGTCTGGTGCCCGTTGGCACGACCGGTGAATCCCCGACGCTGACGCACGACGAACACGAACGGGTGATCGCGGAAACGATTCAATGTGTTGCGGGACGGGCCAAAGTAATGGCCGGGACCGGCAGCAATAGCACCGCGGAGGCGCTTCGCCTAACCAAGCGCGCCGCTGACGAAGGGGCCGATGCGACGTTGCAGGTCGCTCCCTATTACAACAAACCGACTCAAGAAGGCTTTTATCAGCACTTCAAGGCGATCGCCGAGGCCGTCGACATCCCCGTTTGCATTTACAACATTCCCGGTCGGACCGCGAAGGAAATCGACGTGTCGACGATCCAGCGTCTGGCGGATTTGCCGGGGATCACGATGGTCAAGGAAGCGACCGGAAAGCTGGATCAATGTTCGGCGATCGTCGGCACCACCGACCTGACCGTGCTCAGCGGCGATGATTCGCTGACGCTACCGATGATGAGTGTGGGAGCCGAGGGAGTGGTCTCGGTGGCGGGAAACCTGGTTCCGGGCGATTTGATCGCGCTGGTTCAGGCTGCGGCCGCGGGCGACTACGAAGAAGCGCGGCGGTGGCACCACAAGTTGTTCTCGTTGTGCGCCAACATGCTCGGCTTGGCGACCAACCCGATCCCGGTCAAAGCGGCCATGCGGATGGTGGG
The DNA here is from genome assembly GCF_008629675.1 of Roseiconus nitratireducens. GTDB lineage: Bacteria > Planctomycetota > Planctomycetia > Pirellulales > Pirellulaceae > Stieleria > Stieleria nitratireducens. Next base: position 129,138 of record NZ_VWOX01000016.1, read on the forward strand.
ACGCGATACGGGAGAATTGAGGTTGCCGATGACGCCGCTGGATTCCGAGTCGGAACAAAAGCTGATGCAAACGCTCCAGGACTACGGCCTTTTGGACACCGCGTCGGTGTAGCGTTTCCGTCATCGGGCCCCTGGTTCCAAGGCTCCGGCCTTGGAACCGGCTGCACGGCAGGCTCGGCCTGCCCCACACCCTCGAATGAGTTGGCGGAGCCAACAAAACAGTGCGTTCCCAGGTGGGAGCCTGGGAACGAGATTCGTCCCTGGTTCCAAGGCTCCGGCCTTGGCACCGGCTGCATCGCAGGCTCTGCCTGCCCCTCACGCTCGAATGAGTTGGCGGAGCCAACAAGACAGTACGTTCCCAGGCGGGAGCCTGGGAACGAGATCCGTCCCTGGTTCCAAGGCTCCGGCCTTGGAACCGGCTGCATCGCAGGCTCTGCCTACGCCCCCTCATGTTCGAATGAGTTGGCGGCGCCAACAAGACAGTGCGTTCCCAGGCGGGGGCCTGGGAACGAGATTCGTCCCTGGTTCCAAGGCTCCAGCCTTGGAACCGGCTGCATCGCAGGCTCTGCCTGCCCCTCATGTTCGAATGAGTTGGCGGAGCCAACAAAACAGTGCGTTCCTCGGCGGGAGTCTGGGAACGAGAACTGCCCCTCTGTTGCGAAGGTTGATCTCGCCGGCGCGGTTTTTGCGCCCTGTTGCGACGTGCGTTTGGTGACGGTCAGCTACAATAGATTCCACTGATCCGAACCAGCTATCCCGATGTCCGCCACGATGCTTCCGATTGTTGATCACCCCGACGCCGCCAAACCGTTTGTCAACGATCCGAACCGTTCCCGATGGCATGATCAAGCGTTGTGGTTTGTCCGCAGCAAACGCGACAAGCAAGCGCATTCGATCCCCGAATGGGAATATCTCCGTGATTGTGCCTCGCGGATCAAAACGCACACGATCGCAAATCTGGCCGGCTACCTGGAAGAATTTGAAAAAAATGCCACCGCTCGGGGGGCGACGGTGCACTGGGCACGCGATGCCGAACACCACAATGAGATCGTTCTAAACATCCTTCGTCAGCACCACACGCATCGGATTGTCAAAAGCAAGTCGATGTTGACCGAGGAGTGTGGTCTGAACCACTACCTGGAAGCCAACGACGTCGAAGTCGTGGACACCGACTTGGGGGAACGCATCGTTCAGCTACGTGGCGAGACGCCCAGCCACATTGTGTTGCCCGCGATTCACATCAAGAAGGAAGAGGTCGGTGACACGTTCCACCAGCACCTGGGGACCGACGACGGGGCTTCCGATCCCAGCTACCTGACCGAAGCGGCCCGCAGTCACCTGCGCGATAAATTCTTGGCCGGCGAAGTCGGCATCACCGGAGTGAACTTTGCGATCGCTGAAACCGGCGGCATCGTGGTTTGCACCAACGAAGGAAACGCCGATCTTGGTATTTCACTGCCCAAGGTGCACATCGCCTGCATGGGGATTGAGAAACTGATTCCGCGGCAACGTGACCTGGGCGTGTTCACGCGACTGCTGGCTCGTGCTGCGACCGGCCAACCGATCACCAGTTACACGTCTCACTTCTACGGTCCACGCGACGCTGACAGCGAACTGCACATCGTGTTGGTCGACAATGGCCGGACGCGTCTGCGTGAGAGCGAACAGTTTCGCGCGTCGATGCATTGCATCCGCTGTGGATCGTGCATGAACACCTGCCCGGTCTATCGCCGGAGTGGAGGACACAGCTACCGCGCGACCGTGCCGGGACCGATCGGCAGTGTCCTGTCGCCAACCCGCGACGCGGAGTCCTACAAGAGTTTGCCGTACGCGTGCAGTTTGTGCGGCTCTTGCACGGATGTTTGCCCGGTCAAGATTCCGCTGCATCATCAACTGCTCGCCTGGAGGGGCGAGTTGGTGGGCAAGAAACTGTTGCCCTGGTCGAAACGAATGTCAATGACGATGGCTTCGCGGATTTTTCAGTCGCCGCGCTTGTTCAATTTCACCGGGTCGGTCGGCAGGACCGCGCTGCGAGTGTTGCCGCGGTGGATGACGCACAATCGGTTCAACAAATGGACGGTCGCACGTGACCTGCCAGAACCGCCCAAAGAGACTTTTCACGATTGGTATCGACGTCACCGATCGAAGTAGTCCTGTTTTCCCGCGGCGGGAAATGTTGCCGCCTGGATGTTGTTCTTAGAACCTGATTGCATGAACCAACCCCTCGAAGCTGACACGACCGCGCGGCGAGCGATCCTGGATCGTTTGAACACTCGAACCATTTCTGCGCCACCCCTTCCGGACGTGGATCCGTCGCAGGTGATCACGTACGACGATCCGGTCCAAGAGTTCCTGGACAAGCTGTCTTTGGTGGGCGGTGAAGCGACGTTCGTCGATGCGGCCCCGCAGGCTGAGGAAGTCTTGCGCCAGATTCCGGTGTTCCGCGAGGCCAAGCGAGTTGTCTCGGTTTTCCCCGAAGCGGTACCGGGCACGATGTCCACCGATGGGATCGACGATCCGCATGCATTCGCGACGATTGACTGGATGATCGCCCGCGGCGAATTCATGGTTGCGGAGAATGGAGCAATTTGGATTGACGGAAACACGCTGCCGCATCGCGTGCTGCTATTCATTGCGCAGTACCTGGCCATCATCGTGTCGCAGTCGCAAATCGTCTCCAACATGCACCAGGCCTACGACCGGATCGAGAATTACGACGGACGCTACGGGGTATTTGTTTCCGGGCCGAGCAAGACGGCGGATATCGAACAATCGTTGGTGCTAGGTGCCCACGGTTGCCGCAAGCTGCAAGTGATCATCGTTCGCGATTGACTCCGCACCGACGCCTGCTTCACCCCTTCGCTGGGTTGGAGAGCGCCGCCAACCGGTAGCCACGCTCGCCAGAGCGTGGACAGTGCCAACCAGTAGCCACGCTCGCCAGAGCGTGGACGGGGCAGCTATCCGGTAGCGTGGACAATGCAGCCTGGCGACGGTCGCCACCTGCACATCGGCGATTGGACCTGCAATGTCGACCAGGCAACGGCAGCGCGAATGGGCGCAACTTTCACGGAGTGAAAGGCGACGATTGACGATCAACGCGCTGCTAGCTGGACAGCGCCACTTTCAATCAAAACACCGTGATTTGCAGTGCCATAAGCGGCAAGGCGCTAGCCGCCGGTTGAGTCGAGAAAACCCTCGGCGAGCGCCACGCGGCTGACCCAACATAGCGCTGTCCAGCAACACATTGTCTGAAAACGAGTCGCTACGCTCACCAGAGCGTGGCTTTCCGCCGCGATCACGGCCAGTTTTCAGACCATGGCCTAGCACCCACGGATCATCAGGTGGTTCGCTCGAAAGCCACTACTGAACGTCAAAGCGGTGGACGGTCGTTTCTTCCAGCGTCTGTCCGGGTTTCAACAGGGTGCTGGGGAAGTCCGGCTTGTTCGGCGCGTCGGGGTAGTGTTGGGTCTCCAGGCAAAAAGCCTCGTGGGATCCAAACCCTCCCGTTTCCGGTCCGCCGCCAAGGTGATTGGCCGTGTACAGCTGAATGCCGGGCTGAGTCGTTTCGATGTCCAGGATTCGTCCGGAGTCTGGGTCGATGACGGTGGCGGCGGTTCGCAGGTCCCCCGGCTCGCCGCGGACGACGTAGCAATGGTCGTAGCCTTTGGTGGCCGGCAGTTCCTCCAAGCGTTTTCCCAGTGTGGTCGGAGTCCGGAAATCCAGCGGGGTGCCCTCGACATCGTTCAGCTTTCCGGTCGGAATCAGGTCGCCGTCGACGTCCAAATACTGGTCGGCATGGATCGTCGCGACGTGGTCCATCGCCGTGCCCGAGCCGGCGCCGCCCAGGTTCCAATAGCTGTGATTGGTCAGGTTGATGTGGGTCGGCTGATCGGTGGTCGCGGTGTAGCGAATGGTCAGTTCGTCGGCGTCGTTCCAGCTGTAATCGGTGATCACGCTGACGGTGCCTGGGAACCCGTTGTCACCGTCGGGGCTGACGTGCGAGAATCGGACACCCACCTTATCGGGGCCCTCGTACGGTTCGGCGGACCAGATCTGGTAGGAAAAATTCTGCTTGCCCCCGTGCAGTTGGTGTTTTCCGTGGTTGACCACCAAGGGATACTCAACACCATCGATCGTGAACTTGGCGTTTCCGATGCGGTTGCAGAAGCGACCGACGGTGCTGCCAAAATACGGGTGCCCGTCGACGTACGGTTGCAACGAGTCGAAACACAGATTGACGTTGGCAAGCTTTCCGTCACGGTCGGGAACTTCGACCTCCAGCAGCGTGGCGCCAAAATTCATCACGCTGACGCGATGACCGTGCGAGTTGACGAGGGTGTATCGCGTGATCGGCTGGTCGGCGACGGTGCCGAACGGAGCGGTTTCGATCTTCATGGAGGATGGCTCTGGCGGGTTCGCGAGACAGATTGGTGTGACGCAATACAGTGCGACAAACGAGATCAGAAGACAGCGCACGATCATGACAAGTCGGTTTGTGGATCGGGAGGGGGGATTGAAAACGCGAGGAAATCAATTGCCGTTTGATACAGCACCGGCCGACGTGGCCGATTCGCAGAACCCAGGAGCTGAGACGCTTGCCGGGGAGCAGCTTTCGATCGGGAATGTGCCGATCGGGTTTCCGGTGGTCCAGGCGGCGCTGAGCGGTTACAGCGACCTGCCGATGCGGGTGATCGCACGGCGGCATGGTGCCAGTTATACCGTTTGCGAAGTGATGTTGGATCAATTTTTGCTCGCTCTGAACGAACGGAAAAAAACCAAACACTTTCTGGACATTCACCCCGACGAACATCCGGTGGGCGGCCAACTGATGGGGGCCGAACCGGAACAGTTCTCGCTCGGAGCATTGAAGCTGGTGGAGGCCGGATTTGACGTCATCGACGTGAACTTCGGGTGCCCGGTCAAGAAGGTGCTCGGCCGTTGCCGCGGCGGATTTCATCTGTCGCAACCCGACGTGGCAATCGAGATCCTGCGGCGGACGCGCGACGTCGTTCCGGACCATTTGCCGGTGACCGTCAAGATGCGCCGCGGGATCGATGATTCCGAGCAATCTCGCGATGCCTTCTTTCAAATCCTGGACGGGGCGATCGACGCGGGGCTGGCCGCCGCGACCGTCCACGGACGCACCGTGCAGCAGCGGTACGTTGGCCCCAGTCGCTGGCAGTTCCTGGCGGAGGTCAAGCGGCATGTCGGCGACGCGCTGCGCATTCTTGGCAGCGGAGATCTTTTTTCGGCCGAAGACTGCTTCGCGATGATGCGTCAAACGGGAGTCGACGGGGTCACCGTCGCCCGCGGGGCGATCGGGAATCCTTGGATCTTCTCTCAAGCACGCGCCCTGGCCGCCGGTCAGCCCTTGCCGGCGCCGCCCGGACTTTTCGAGCAGGCGGACGTGATGCGCGAGCACTTTTCTTTGTGCGAAGCGACCTACACCGCGCAGCGAGCGCCGCTGCTGATGCGGAAATTCGCGATCAAGTACAGCCAGTCGCACCCGGAACACGAGACGGCACGGTTGGGATTTGCGAGAATGCGTTCTCGAGAGGATTTTGAACGCGTGCTGCAGGAACACTACAGCGTGGACCGTCCCGGTCGAATGATTCCCCGTGATTGTCACGGCAGCCAGGAAGAAGGATGATTCACTTCACCCTCCCGGTCGCGGAGGAGCTTGCGACGACGCGGGGAGGGCATATTGCATGCGACTGGTTTTGATTGGTCGTGGAAGACACCCTCCCCGGAGCCTCGTTCCTCGCCTCCGATCCTCCCGCTCGCGGAAGGGTGAATCCGGTGCTCGAGTGTTTGCACTTGTGTATCCGCCCATCTCCTCCCTGCGGGTGAAGAACGTCAGGCACGTTCCTCCTTGATTCCTCATCACACAGACTGCGTTTGACCCGATGACCACGTATTTCGAAACCGGAAGCGAAACCACCTCCCTGACTGCGGAGGATCTCAAGGGAGCCCTGGAAACGACGTTCCAAAAGCTGGGAACACCGGAAAAGGCACTGCTGTTGCCGCCGGATCACACTCGGATTTTTAGCCGTGCCGGCGAAATCACGTCCCTGTGTTATCAACTGCTTGGCGATCGCGTCACCGACATCATGCCGGCGCTGGGGACGCACAGCCCGATGAAGCCGGAGCAACTGGCCCACATGTTTCCCGGTGTGCCGTTGGACTTGTTTCGTCCGCACCGCTGGCGGGACGACGTGGTGACGCTGGGGACGGTGTCACGTGAGTACGTCGCGGAGGTCACCGGTGGGGTCTACGATCGACCGTGGCAGGCGCAGGTCAACCGCATGCTGCGCGACGGCGGCCACGATTTGATTTTCTCGATCGGCCAAGTGGTGCCGCACGAGGTGATCGGGATGGCCAACTACAACAAGAACGTGTTCGTGGGCACGGGCGGTTCGGAAGGCATCAACGAGAGCCACTACTTGAGTGCCGTGTACGGGATCGAGCAAACTTTGGGGCGCGCGGATACGCCGTTGCGTCAGATCCTCAATCACGCCCAAGACAGCTTTTGTGACGGGATGCCCATCGTCTACGCGTTGACCGTCATCCAGCAGATGCCCGACGGAGCTCTCCACACGCGTGGGCTGTACATCGGCGATGACCACGAAACGTTTTACAAGGCGGCCGATCTGGCGCGGCGCGTGAACATCACCCAACTGGAAAAGCCCCCGCAACACGTCGTGGCGTACTTGGATCCGTCCGAGTTCAAGAGCACGTGGTTGGGCAACAAAGCGATCTATCGCACGCGTCTGGCGATCGCCGACGGCGGCAGGCTGACGATCCTCGCCCCGGCGGTGGAAGAGTTTGGGGAGGATGCTGAGATCGATCGCCTGATTCGAAAGTATGGCTACCGGACCAAACGCGAGATCGTTCAGTTGGTTGCCGAGAATGAAGACCTGTCTGCCAATTATTCCGCGGCGGCGCACCTGGTCCATGGTTCTCATGAAAATCGGTTTGAGGTGGTCTACGCGGCTGGCAAATTGTCGGCCGAGGAGATCACCTCGGTGGGCTATTCGTATGGCGATTTGGACGCGTTGATGAAACGGTATCCGATCGAAACGTTGCATGACGGCTGGCACACCGACGCGGACGGATCGGAGTTCTATTTCATCCGGAATCCCGCGTTGGGCCTTTGGCAAGCGGATCTCGGCAACCAATAGCCAGCGATTGCCACCCACCTGGTTCCAAGGCTCCCGCCTTGGAACCCACTGCAACGCAGGCTCCGCCTGCCGTCCCTGCCATGAACGTAGATTTTGTGGTGAGAGGCGCGGCAGAGCCGCGGAGACATTGCGTTCCCGGGCGGGAGCCCGGGAACGAGGATGTCGGACCTTGCAGCGTCTCCCCTGGTACCAAGGCTCCCGCCTTGGAACCGGCTGCAATGCAGGCTCCGCCTGCCGTCCCTGCCATGAGCGTAGATTTTGTGGTGAGAGGCGCGGCAGAGCCGCGAAGACATTGCGTTCCCGGGCGGGAGCCCGGGAACGAGGCGGGTGGACCTTGCAGCGCCTCCCCTGGTACCAAGGCTCCCGCCTTGGAACCGGCTGCAACGCAGGCTCCGCCTGCCGGCCCTGCCACGAGCGCCGATCTCGCTGGTCAAAGCCTCCATCCTGCCCCGAAGCTTCACAATCTGTCTTGGTCCAGCCGGCGACGTCTGCTATTTTCGCCCGACACGGCACACGGCTGAGTCAACGGCGGTGTTTTGCCTGTTGAATTGATCATTAATTGGACCAGACCGTCTCTGCGTTGACGGGGTCGGGTTTCGTCTCGCTGGAAAGGAGTCCGGAAGTGGAACAGGCCAAAGAATCCCCCGCGTGCGTGCACATTCGCTGGATGATTCGCCGCGACATGCCCTCGGTGCTCGGAATTGAGCAGAATTGCTTCGAATTCGCTTGGACCGAAGAGGACTTTATCCGGTGTTTGCGGCAGCGGAATTGCATCGGAATGGTCGCCGAGAAAGACGACGAGATTGTCGGCTTCATGATCTACGAATTGCACAAGAACCGGTTGCACATTCTGAATTTCGCCGTGCACGGTGATCACCGTCGCAGCGGCGTCGGCCAGGCGATGTGCAGCAAGCTGTTCGGCAAGCTGTCGCACGAGCGTCGCAACCGAATCATGCTGGAAGTTCGCGAAACGAATCTGGAAGCCCAGCTGTTCTTCAAGTCGCTCGGATTCCGTGCGATCAGCGTGTTGCGAGATTTCTACGACGACACGGTGGAAGACGCGTATCTGATGCAGTTTCGCTATCAACCCAGCATCGCTGAAATCTCGCAGCCGAATAATCGCATCACGCGGATGGCGGGCTGAATCGGATGGCGGGGGAGCCCGGAAGCGCTTGATCTCGGGCCGGGCCTCACCCGCAAGACGCGATTCGACGCTACGCAGTCGCCCCAAGAATGCTTAGAATTCGCACATGGAATTCTTGGCAAACTTCACTGCGATTGATTTCGAAACCGCGAACCATCGGCGTGACAGTGCCTGCCAGCTGGCGGCGGTCGTGGTTCGTGACGGCAAAATCGCCGACAAACGGATGTGGATGATTCGTCCCGATCCGTTTTTCTTTTCTCCCGGCAACATCCGGATTCACGGGATCAAGCCCGCGGATGTTCAGCGCGAAGCGACCTTTGGCGACCTTTGGTCGGAGATCGCCGATTTTGTCGCCGGCGACTGTCTGATCGCTCACAACGCGCCGTTCGACGTCGGTGTGCTGATGGGTTGCCTGCAGCGGCACGAGTGCGAGATCCCCGAGTTGCATTTTTCCTGCACGCGGCTGATCGCGCGGGAGACCTGGCCCGACCGACGTCGTTTCGGTCTGAAACCGCTGGCGCAATGGCTGGGAGTGGATTTCAGGCATCACGATGCGCTGGAGGATTCGATCGCCTGCGCGAAAGTTTTGCTGGCCGCCGGCATTGCCCGTTCGGCCGAATCGATCGAAGACTTGGAGGAAAAGCTGCGCATCGTCCGCGGGAAAGCCGGTCCGTGGGGAGTCAGCCAGGCGGGACGGCGATCCAAACGCCGTGCCAAGCGACCGGCCGAGAAAACACGTCCGGGCGTTCCCCGCCGAACGCTTCGTCGCGGTGGCGGACTGCCGCTTCCCCTGCCGATCAACCCGTTCGATGAACAGGCCATGATCCGAGAGGGTGCCGGGGTGTATCGGGCGGCAGCGGGACCGACGGAGTCCGGCGGCCAGGGCCCTGGCACGAGCTCGTTTGAACAGGGCCAATGGCAACGGCTGGTCGTGCGTGCCGAATTCATCCAGCCGCTCCGCGGAAAATGCATCGTGTTCCAGGGCCGATTCAATTCGATGACGTCCGAACAGCTGATCGAGTTGACGCGGCGTGGCGGCGGGCAGTTCCAGCAGCGGATAGATGATCGCACCAATTGTCTGGTGATCGGATGCGAAATGACCGCTTCCACCGAAGCCGTAACGCGGTCGGCCGAGATGCAAATCTTGAGCGAGGCGGATTTCTTGCGGCTGGTCGGTTATCGGGATCCGGTCGCCCCCAGCCATCCCTGATGAAAATGTCCGGACGTAGCCATTCCCATGCAGCAGCCGTGTGACGTCGTCGGGATCGGAGTGACGGTCTGGGACAGTTTGTTCCTGATCGACCGTCGTCCCGAGTGCGGCGAGGTCGTTCGTGCTTCGGAACGCATGGAATCATTTGGCGGCGGTGTGGCGGTGGCTGTTGCCACGGCCGCTCGACTAGGCACCACGGCTGCGATGATTGATTCACTCGGTACCGATACCGCCGGGGACCACATCCTGGGCCAGCTGCATCGAGAGGGCGTCGAGACGCAAGACGTCCAACGAATTCCGGGGGCCAGCAGTTCGGTGGCGTCGATCTGGTCCGAACGTGCCACCGGCGAACGGACCATTGTGTTTTCTCCCGGTACTGCCGCGGACCGACTCGAGTGGAACGAATCAATCCAACAGCGGGTGCGCCATGCCAAAGTCTTGCATCTAAACGGGCGGCATCTGCCGGCCTGCATCCAGGCGGCGGCGACGGCACGTTCCTGTTCGGTGCCGGTTTCGTTCGACGGCGGGGCTTATCGGCATCGACCGGAAATCCTGCCGCTGTTGGCCGCATCCGACTGGGTGATCGTCGCCCGCCAGTTCGCGCAGCAGCACTTTCGTTATCGACGCAACCTTTCGGCCGAGAATCTTTCGGCGGCCGATTTGGCCAGTTTCTTGCTTGCGGATCTGAACTGCGAAATTGTCGGTGTCACCAGCGGGCCCGAAGGCAGTGCCCTGATTCGAAAAGGTGGCCACCCGATCCACCAGCCCGCCATTGGGGTCGAGCGGGCCGTCGATACGACGGGCTGCGGGGATACTTACCACGGAGCCTTCTTGCATGGCTACCTGCGGACCGGTGACTTGTCACCGGCGGCGCGCACGGCCGCAGAAGTTTCCGGCGCCAACGCTCAGCATTTGGGGGCGCTGGCATTCCAGCTTGGACAGAACGCTGCGAACCCCGAGTCGTCCTCCGGAGGCTAACCGGACAGCGTCCTTTGGTTGAGCCGCGCGGCGCTAGCTAGCCGCGGGTTTTCTCGCATCCACCGGCGGCAAGCGCCTTGCCGCTCATCGCACTTCAAATCACGGTGTTTCTGACTGAAAGTGGCGCTGCCGAGCGAAGCCGCTGAACACAGATGCTGAACACAGATGCGGAGCGATCGCCGAGATCGGCGAATCCGCTTCACCAGCCCATCACCATGTTGGATTCGATCATTTTCCGGGCCTGATCGAGGTCGCTTCCTGTTTCCATCCGGTACAGGCGAATGGCGTTGACCTTGTCTCCGGCGGACCGGTTCAGGCATTCGCGTGCGACGGCGCAGGGGTCCATCTTCGTGTTGGTCAGCCCCAGGGCGCCTTTGCTGATCACCCAGGTGTCCCGGGGGCGTTTTGTCAGGCGAACGACGTCGTCGTGCGGGTAGGCATCGTGGACGACTTCCCGCGCGGCCTGTTCGTCATCTGCCCAGGTGATGATGATGTGGGAATCGGTTTCGATTTCGAACAGAGGCATGTCACGGGTCCCCCGAAATGCGTTCAGGAGCTTTTGGGCGGTGGTTTCTAAAGTGCCGACCGTAGCGGTCGGATGCGATCGAGCGTGTGGGATGTTCTACGCAGTGGTAACAGTTATCGGTTCAGATTGCCGCCCTTCAAGCACAAAAAACCGAATGCGACGCAGCAACCCGCCACAATTCCCCAGTGCATTTCATTGAACCGGTTCGTGTATTGGATCAGCTCGTTGATGACATCACTGATCAAGCCGCCAATCAGGCCGATCGTGGAAGGGAGTGGAATATTCATGGCCAGCTGCGAGGCATGCTTGAGAAATTGTCCAAAAAACCTTGTCCGCGCGAACGGGGGGCCCGACTCCGGCGGCCGTCAATCGGCCAGCCATCGTGTTCGCGTGCGACCCGGCTTCCCGGCAGGGGGGCCGGAGATCATGGGTCGGGCGAACCGTCGCACCCTGATGGCAGGCGGTCGAAGGCCGCAGGCAACGCTGCAGAGCGACGATTCTCCCATCGCTTGAACGCTACGTCTGAGTTGGACGACCGAGAAGTATTTTCGGCATTTCAGGGAAAATCTTGGCAGCCGCGCCGCCGTGATCCATCGGTCAAACGGAGCAAGCGAAAAAATCGTTAGCGGCGTGCTAAAGATTCGTGGTGCTTTGAACCGAACCATGCTCTTGCGGCGGGAATCGTCATCGATATAATCCCGCTCACCAATGACGAGGAGACGTCGAAAAACGTTTCCAAATCAGGCGCGGTAGCTCAATTGGTTAGAGCCCCGGACTGTCGATCCGGAGGTTGCGGGTTCGAGTCCCGTCCGCGTCGCTTCTCTAAACTCAGCCGAATCAACAGCTTGCGTTGGTCTCGCCCTTGAAGCTCTGCAGGTGAATCGCCAGTCGATTCCATTTCGCCACCAAGTCATCACGAAGGCCCGCTCCCGACTGTCGCCAGCCAGAGCGGGTTTTTTCGTGCGCTGATGGCGTTGAATCGCGTGTTGGTTGACGCTCGGGTCGGCTAAAGCCTCCACACCAGCGCCGGGAGTGCTGGTGTGGAGGCTTTAGCCGACTTGGACGTGCTGGCTGACCGGAAGAGACTGATGCACCAATAAGGTGCGCAATCGCAAAATCATCGGGAGCAAAGACCTCGGTCAACCCCCGATAAAGCGCAGCGTCCCCAATAGATTCTGCTGTCGACGCCTTTTCCTTCACTTGGCGGAGGAAGAGACTGCTCTTTGTGAAGTCTACAAAGGTCTCGCTACGTTCGTTCTACGTAGTGATTGTGGCAAACTGGTCATGCCTTCTAAGGTCCCGACGTTGCGCGTCGACTTGAAGGGCGCCACGTGCTCTGCAGCGACGCTGGCGAGGATCGAGCGTTTCGAGCGTTGCCCGAAACGTGGACCGATGCTCGCCAGGGATTGGCTTACCGACGTCTGGCGACGGCAGCGACGGATTCTGGCCGTCTTCGATTGGCGTTTAGACGACCAGGTCGCCTTCGGACGCCTTCACCTTTTTCAGGCGATCACCTAAGCCGCTGAAGTAGACGTCGGCGTCCTGCTCGCCCTTCAGGTCATCTTTCTCCTCGTCGTCGACGGCCGTCAAGCCGAACACGTCCAGCGAATCGGATTGCCAATCCGCGAAGACCTGGTTGACGTCATCTTCGAGCAGTCCGCCGATCAGCACATCGTTGTCCTGCTTGCCGTCCAGTTTGTCCCGGCCGGTTCCCCCGATCAGGATGTCACTGAGCCGGCCACCCTTGAGCATGTCGTCGTCGGCACCGCCGTCCAGCAAGTTCTTGCCTCCGCCGCCATGCAACTGGTCGTTCCCGGCTCCACCGAACAGCATCGTGTCGATCTTCACCTTCTGGTCGACCTTGATCTGGTCGTCTCCGCCTTCACCGTGGATGACAATCAGGCTGACGCCGGAATACATCTCAGCCAATTCGTCGCCGTCGTCGCTGGCAATGATCAACTCGATCTCGCCACCCTTCCGATCCTTGACCGTGATCTCATCATCGTCCGCCGTGCCGAACACTTCCAGCACGCCGTCGTTGAAGAACGTCCCTCCAATCTGGAACACGCTGACGGTGCCGCTGACTTCGTTGGAGGACAGCAGCAGCGGTGCGCCGTTGGGACTGTCAGCAGCCGGAATGAATTTCAGGTCTTCGACGCCCAGGTCACCGGCGGTGCCGGATTCCGGGTCGCCGCTGAAATCGCGGTTGTTGATGTACTGCTGGAACACCGGCGCGGTCGGGTCGGTCACGTCGTAGACCATGATCCCGCCGATCCGCTCCAATCCGACAAAGGCCAACGTGCGTCCGTTCACCACGCCGGTCGTGATCGCTTCGGGTTCGGGTCCCTTCGCGTCACTGCGGGTTTCGGGTTCGTTGTCGTCGTTGCTGGCGTTGAAATTGTCCGGGTAGGCCGCCGCCGTGATTTGTTCAAACTGGTCGCCGGAATCAAAAACCAGGTTGCCGTCGGCATCCCAGATGCTGAAGCTGCGGGCACCGTAAGCAAACAGCTGGTCGTAGTCACCGTCGCCGTCAATGTCGCCGTCGATGGTGGACACTCCCAGCCGACCCAGGTTCTCGTCTTCCTGCAACTCCGCTGCATTGGGGAACGCCGTCGGGTCCAGCGTCAGGTCCTTGATGCGTTCATCTTCACCGCGATCGTCTCCTTCATTCGCCGTCGCAAAATAGGTGACGCCCGCAATTTCGAACGACGTCACGGCATCGGGCATGTACATCCCAAACACGGGCCAGTTGGCAATGTTGATGGCGTCATCCCGGTCGCTAGCGTCCAGGCCGAAACCGGGAATGCTGTGGTCCTTCACGCCCAGCGGTTGGATGTCGGTGATCACTCCGCTGGCAATGTCCAAGACCGCGAATGCGTTCGCCTCCTGCAGCGTCACGCGGGCTGTCAAGCCGTCGGGCGAGACGGAGATGTATTCCGGTTCCAAATCGTTCGCCAATTCAACCCCGGGGAAGACACGGATCCCGGCCTCACGGGCGGCTTCGGAGGTGTCGACACTGATCTCCCAGAGGGCGTCATTGCCGGAGCTGGGGTGTTGGATTGCAACCAGGAATTTGTTCGGATCGTTGGTGGCAATGAATCCGGTCGGTTCGGCACCGGCCACGCCCAGGCTGGCGAAGCGGGCCATCGATTCGGCGACCCCGTCCTTGTCAGCGTCGACGACTCTCCAGACGTCGCCCGGGCTGTTGTCTTCGATCACGTAAACATTGCCGGCCGCGTCGGTGGCAATGTTGTCGGGGTTGCGAAGCGCGCTGCCGACCGGCGAACCGGTCTCAGAATCCAGCGTGTCCCGGTTGGCAAACGGTTGCACCATCGCGGTCGTCGGCGAGGTCAGCTCGATCGAGTAGACGGTGTTCTCGCTGGTCGTTGTCAAGTACAGCGTGTTGCCGATGATGCCTAGGTCCTCAGGGCGTCCGTACGGCGTGGCTCCGACCTCGTTGGCAACCGCCTGGCCGCCGCGTGAGGTGTCATCGCTGGGACCGTAAGTGGCCGGATCGGCGGTGGTGGAAGCGAGTTTGTTTCCGACCGCGTCGGTGATCGGAATCCAAGTGGCCGTTCCGGTACGGGTGGCTGTCTGGTTGGCCGCCGAGTCCCAGTTCTCCGCGGCGACTCCGCCGCTGGCGGCGAAGTCGTCGATGCTGAGCACGAAGGTTTGGCCGGTTCCCAGGTCTCCCGGCGTTTCGGGGACGTACTTGTAGATCGATCCGCTGTTGCGTTCGTCGATGAAGTACAGGTTTCCATCGTCATCAAACTTCAGGCCTTCGTGGGCCACGCCGGGCAGGGGCAGCCAGCGGACTTGCGGCGTCTCGCCGGGTTCCATCAGCGGGTTGAGCCATTCGAAGATGCGTCCGGATCCAGACCATTCTTCTGCCACCAGGACGGTCCCGTTGGGAGTCCACTCGGCGGGATCGAAGCCGCCGTAGTCCCCGAGCGTGGCATTGGCGACGGCCGGATCGCCGCTGGCAGCGGCCGTATTCCACGCGTCGCGGTCGGTCACGAAAGTCCCCGTGTTGTCGCCGGTCATCGCGGCGACGAAGTCACCGGTCAGCGTGTCGTAGCGAGTCAGTCCGGCTCCCTGGCCGACTTCGTGGGGGATGAAGACGAATTGGTTGCTGGGATCCAGCGCGACCATGTCCCAGTTGCCAAAGGTGGCCGCAAAGTCCGGATCCAGGTTCGCCGTTTCGCGGTCGACGATCTCGTGTTGGGAGAAGCCCGCTGGAAGCAAGAACGGCTCATTGTTTTCATCAGTGGGAACGCTGGCCGACTGGTCCAGCAGATCTGCCAATGCCAGTCCATCGAACGTCGCGGTCTGGACCGTCGCGGACAATACTCCGCCGCTGACGTCAATGATGCTGACGGATCCTTCCGGATCGACGCCGTCGTCAGGTTCACCTTCGTTGGCAACCAGAACTTTGTTGCCGTCTGGTGTGAACGTCACCATGTCGGGCAACGCGCCGACGGTGACCGAGTTCAAATAGGAACCATCGGTACCAAAGAAGACCACCACTCCTGGGTCGGTGACCGGATCGCTTTCAACGGCAACGGCGACCAGGCCGTTCGAGACGGCCACGCTATTCGGGCCGTTTCCGTAACTGGACAAGTCGATCGAGTCGACTTGGACCGGCTGGGTCGGATCGCTGAGATCAAGAACACCAAGACTGTTTTGGTTCGCGTTGGTAAAGAAGGCTCGTTGCGATTGAGCGTCGTAAGCCACAATCTCGGCGGCACCTTCGTCAAAAACGCCTGTCTCAAAGGTGCCGATCGCTGTCAATTCGGCCGCAAGAAGTTGACGCGAATCTAGTTTCTCAACTCGGGGGTTTCTAATTTGTGTTCGTCGTTTCTTGGAACGCAGGTCAAATCGTTTGCGCACGATCAATTCCTTTCCTACTTGCCTTGCTTGGAGACGTTGACTTTCAACATCGTGTAAGGCGGCGGATTGTATGGATCGACACCGAACTCGAAATGTTCGAAACGTTAAAATCCAAAGTTTGTGCCCAGAGGTTTTATGGCCTGTGAAGTTCTGAAAAATCCATGATGTGAAGCGCGTAAACAATGATGAATTGACGCGTCAATTGTGATGGTTTGATGAGTGATTGCGTCGTTTCTTCAGGCGTGGTTTGATGCTTCTTTGAACGATGGCAATGTTGGCTGGACATCTTGCGCCGCCATGAGAGCATTCAGTTCGGCGGGGTCTCCACGTTCTGGCGAACGTGGCTACATCGACACCTCCCGTAGCTGCCGTCGCCAGACGGCGGAAGGTTTGCATTGACGCGTCTCGTAGCTGCCGTCGCCAGACGGCGAATCACGACAGGAAATCATTGCGGCGTGCCCGCTTGGCGGTCGCCCGTCGCACCGAATGAAGAAACCATGAAGCTTGCGCAAATCATTGCGTTTCAATGCCTTATGTAATTGTGCGGAGTTGGGCAGCGGGAATAATCCGAGACAGTTTCTTGTCGTGCACTCTTGGATTTGGAGTTCTCAATGCCTCGGATGATTTGTGTTGCACTCACTTGCACGACGCTGTGCTTGGCGGGATGCAAGTCGGAATCGACATCTCCGACGACATCAACTGGATCGTCTGGAAGTTCGGGCGGGACGGTCAAACTGACCGGATCGGGCGCCAGTTTCCCGTTCCCGCTGTATGACCGCTGGTTCAAAGAATTCAGCGCCGCCCATGACGATGTGATGGTGGATTACCAGGCCAAGGGAAGCGGGGCCGGCATCAAAGACTTCATCAACGGGACCACGGATTTTGGCGCCAGCGATGCGGCGATGAAGGACGAGGAGATCGCACAGGTCGCGAAGGGCGTTCAACTGCTTCCGATGACCGCGGGCGAAGTGGTCCTGGCCTACAACTTGGATGGCGTGGACGACCTGAAGCTGACCCGCGACGCGTACGTGGGCATCTTGCTCGGGAAAGTCTCCAAGTGGAATGATCCGGTCATCGCAAAGTCGAACTCGGGTGTCGATCTTCCCAACTTGGACATCACCGTGGTGCGCCGCGCCGACAGCAGCGGAACGACCTTCGTCTTTACCAAGCACTTGAGCGAGATCAGCAAAGAGTGGGCGGACGGACCCGGGACCGGCAAGACGGTCGTTTGGCCCGAGAGCGACAAGTTCATTGCATCGCCGAAAAACGATGGTGTTACCGCGACCATCAAGCAAACCCCGGGAGCGATCGGGTACATCGAGTACGGCTACGCAAAACTGACCAATCTGTCGATGGCGAGCTTGGAGAACAAATCCGGAAGCTTCATCAAACCGTCGTTGGAAAGCGGGCAAGCAGCGCTCGCCAAGGTCGAAATGCCGGAAGACTTGCGTGCCTGGTTGCCGGATCCGGAAGGTGAGCAGGCCTACCCGATTGTCACCTACACGTGGCTGCTTTGCTACAAGAAGTATGACGATCCGACGAAGGCGGAAGCGCTCAAGGAACTGGTCAGGTATTGCCTGACGGAAGGTCAAAAGGTCAGCGACGAAATGGGTTACGTTCCGTTGCCTGAGAACGTCGTGGAGCGAGTGACCAAAGCGTTGGACAACATTCAGTAAAGGCAAATCGGACGGTGCCTGTCTGCGATGGCGGGCGACGTCCTTTGAGGGATCGTAGATGGCGACGACGTTGGACGGGACGGGCTGGGAAGAATCCGACGCTTCCGTTGCGTCTCCGCCGTCCACGGTCGATGTCGCCTGGGACCGGTCCTTTCGTGCGCTGACCTATCTGTTCTCCTGGCTGACGATTTTGTTGGTCCTGTACATCTTGTACGAGATCGGCGGAAAAGCGATGCCTGCGGTTCAGACCTATGGTGTTGACTTCATCACCGGCACGACTTGGGACGCAAACGAAGAACAGTTTGGCGTATTGCCGGAGATCTGGGGCACACTTTACAGTTCTCTGCTGGCCCTGTTGGTCGGCGGCTTCTTCGGCGTGTCGATCGCAATCTTTTTGACGCAGGATTTCCTGCCCACGAAGCTGGAGATCGTGTTCAAAAACATCGTCGAGCTTTTGGCGGCGATTCCGAGCGTGGTGTACGGGCTGTGGGGGATCTACGTGGTCATCCCCGCGATTCGACCGTGGGCGAACTGGGTGCACGAACATTTGGGGTGGATCCCGATCTTTGGAACATCGCTCAGCGGTCCTGGAATGCTTCCGGCGGCGCTGGTGCTGTCGATCATGATTCTTCCGACCATTTCGGCCGTCTCGCGGGACGCCATCAGCGCGGTGCCACGCAAAATCAAGGAAGCCGCATTTGGCCTTGGGGCGACACGGTGGGAGGCGATTCTGGGGGTGATTCTTCCCACTTCCGCCACGGGGATCTTCGGAGCCTTGGTGCTGGGGTTCGGCCGGGCATTGGGCGAGACGATGGCCTTGGCCATGCTGGTCGGCAACGCCAATCGCATCAGTCTTTCGTTGTTCTCGCCCGCCAACACGCTTGCGGCGCTGTTGGCGAACAACTTTCCCGAAGCCGGTCAGGCGGAAGAGCAGGTGTTGATGTATGCCGCGTTGATTCTGATGGCGATCACCTTGATGGTGAATCTGTTGGGGACCGCCATCATGAATCGAGCGACGAAGCGATTGTCGGGGGTGGCGAAATGACCGAACAAGAGGTCGAGATCACCGAAGCGTTCGTCGACATCGATTTTCCGGAACTGGACCGGTCCTTGCGGCATCCGCGAACGCTGCTCAGTGCGATCCTGAGTTGCATGACCGCGTTGGTCACCGTGTTGGCATGCATTCCACTGTTCTCGGTGCTGTTCATGTTGGCGTACCGGGGCGGGAAGCGTTTGAGCATCAGCCTGTTCACGGAAACGCCGCCTCCGGCATTTGCCAGCGGAGGCGGATTCGGAAATGCGGTCGTCGGCACATTGGTGATGGTCGGGATTGCCGCTTTGATCAGCGTTCCGGTCGGCATCCTGGCGGCGGTCTTTTTGGCCGAGTTCGGTCCGGAGAGCAAAACCGCTTCGGCCGTGCGGTTCTGTGCAAAGCTTTTGACCGGTTTCCCATCAATATTGGCGGGAGTGTTTGCGTACGCGGCCGTGGTTTTGGTCACCGGAACCTATTCGGCTCCGGCCGGCGGCGTCGCCCTGTCCATCTTGATGTTGCCAATCGTGCTGCTGACGGCCGAAGAAGCTTTGAAGATGGTGCCGCACAAAATGAAAGAAGCGGCCGTTGGGATGGGAGCGACGCAAACGCAAGTCGTTTGGAAGGTGGTGGTGCCAACCGCGTTTCCAGGAATGCTGACCGGAGTGATGCTGGCGGTGGCTCGGGCGTCGGGCGAAACCGCACCGCTACTTTTCACGGCACTGAACAGCAATTACTGGATCGTCCAAAACGGCGAGGTTGCGCTCATGGAGCCTACCGCTTCGTTGGCGGTTCTGATTTTTAATTTTTCCGGGGTTCCCTTCGAGAACCAAATCGAACTGGCTTGGGCAGCCGCTCTGGTGTTGGTGATGCTTGTTCTCGTCATCAATCTGTGTGGCCAGTGGTTGTCCCGAAGTCGGGTGGAAAGGTAATACGAATGATTGAAACAGCAAGCAGTCTCACTGCAAACCCAGCCGCAACCGCGGGCGGCACCGGCGTCGTCATTGATTGCATGATCAATGAACTGTTCTATGGAAGCTTTCGCGCGGTCCGCGACACGCACATTCCGATCTTGAAAGGCAAGATCACCGCTTTTATCGGACCGTCGGGGTGCGGAAAGAGCACGGCGCTTCGATGTCTGAACCGCATGAACGACCTGGTGCGAGGGTTTCGCTTCAACGGGCATGTTCATTTTCGCGGAAAGGACATCTATCACCCCAATGTCGATCCAGTCGCGGTTCGACGCTACATCGGCATGGTTTTCCAGCAACCGAATCCATTCGCGATGAGCATCTACAACAACGTCGCCTTTGGGCTGCGTCTCAATCGCGTCAAGGATGATGTTCCGGAGCGTGTCGAGAACGCGTTGCGTGGTGCCGCATTATGGGATGAAGTGAAAGACAAGCTGAAAGCGAGCGGACTCTCGCTTTCCGGCGGTCAGCAACAACGTCTCTGCATCGCCCGTGCGATCGCGACCGAACCGTCCGTGCTGTTGATGGACGAACCGTGTTCGGCCCTGGATCCGATCGCGACCCGACGGATCGAGGAGCTGATGGTGGAGCTCAAGAAGAAGTACACGATCGCGGTCGTCACGCACAACCTGCAGCAAGCACAGCGGGTTGCTGACAAAACCGCGTTCATGTACGTCGACACGGATGGCGGAGCACGCACCGGTTATCTTGTTGAATACGAGGATACGGATCGGCTATTCGAAGACCCGCAAGAACTGCACACGAAGCAATACATCAGCGGCGAGTTCAGTTGAGTTCAGAGAAAACGTGCGTCGCCGCCATCGCTCCGTAGCTGCCGTCACGCGGTCGCTGCCAGTGCTGCGTCGCTGCCGTCGCCAGACGGCGGGATGCCATCCTCTAACAATCGTCCCGCTCTGCTCCTGTGGGGCAATCCTGCAGTGCGGCGTCCATCGATCAATGTCTTGCGTTCTCTGCTTCACCCTCCCGCTC
>NZ_VWOX01000017.1 GCF_008629675.1 Roseiconus nitratireducens
GGACTTTCACGGAGTTCATGACATCTTCCGCTGCAAGCCCTCGTTCCGAAGTCGGTGTACCACCTGTTACGAACCCGGAACAAACCTTCGCCCCGCTGGTCCATCAGTCGCCACGCTCGCCAGAGCGTGGTGTTCCGCCGTCTGGCGACGGCAGCTACGGTCTTTCACGGAACTCATGACCTATTCCGCTGCAAGCCGTCGTTCCGAAGTCGATGCGCCACTTGTTACGAACCCGGAACAAACCTTCGCCCCACTGGTCCATCAGTAGACACGCTCGCCAGAGCGTGGTGTTCCGCCGTCTGGCGACGGCAGCTACGGTCTTTCACGGAACTCATGACCTATTCCGCTACAAGCCCTCGTTCCGAAGTCGATGCACCGCTTGTTACGAACCCGGAACAAACCTTCGCTCCGCTGGTCCATCAGTGGTGTTCATGGCTCAGTTTCATCACGTGCAGTCCGCGAGCGAACCACGGGTAGATGCAGGGAACCACCAAGGAAGTCAGCAGCGTGGAGGTGATCAATCCGCCGATCACCACGGTTGCCAACGGTCGTTGCATCTCTGCCCCGTCACCGGTGGAGAGCGCCATCGGCAGGAAGCCCAAACTGGCAACCAATGCGGTCATCAGAACCGGTCGCAGCCGAACCAAAGCCGTTTCATGGCTCACCTCGCGGAGCGGTAGCCCCGTATGACGCAGGTTCTCCGCCGCGCTGACCCACACCAATCCGTTCAGCACGGCGACGCCGAACAAAGCGATGAATCCGACGCCGGCCGAGATGCTGAACGGCATGTCGCGGAGATACAATGCGTACACGCCTCCCGACGCCGCCATCGGAACGGCCAGGAAAATCAGGAACGCCAGACGCAGCGACCCCAGACTGGTGTGCAGCAGCAGCATGATCACCACCAACACGATCGGCGTGATGATGGCCAGCCGGCGACTGGCCGATTGCAAGTTCTCAAAATCACCGCCCCACCGGATTTCATAGCCCGGCGGCAGGTCGACCTTGTCGTCGATCGAACGTTTCGCTTCAGCGACAAAGCTTGCAACGTCGCGTCCGCGGACATTTGCCGAAATGAACGTTCGACGCCGGTTGCCCTCATGTTCAATCGAGGGCGGCGTCTCTTCCAGTTCAATGTCCGCCAGCTCCTTGAGCGGAATCGCTTGCCCCTGCGAGTCGGCGACGGGAACCTGTTCCAGCAGTGCCAGGTTTTCTCGCCACACTTGGGGAATGCGGACCATGATCGGGTAGCGGGCCCGTCCCTCGAAAATCTGGCCGACCTCGTGCCCGCCCAGAGAAGCCACGACGTCCAGGACATTTTGAGCGTCGATTCCGTACTGCGCCAAAGCCTCTGCCTTGGTATTGATCGTCAGCGTCGAGAGGTTGGCCTGGTAGTCCGCTTTGACATCGACCGCGCCGGGGATTGTCCGCAGGACCGATTCGATTTGCTTCCCCTTCTCGCCCAGGATTTCGAGATCGTCTCCGTACAGGAGGACGGCGACGTCCGCTTTGACGCCGGCAACCAATTCGTCCACCCGCATTTCGATCGGCTGCGTGAAGCCGAAAGCGACGCCGGGGACGTTCGCATTGAGGTCGTCCGACATTTGTTCGATCAACTCATTGCGCGTCTTGTGTTCGGGCCACTGGTGGATCGGCTTGAGCAGCACCCAAACGTCGGTCTGGTGCACGCCCATCACGTCGTTGGCAATCTCCGGACGGCCTGTTTTGCAGAAAACCGTCTTCACCTCCGGATACTTCATCAGGATGTCCTCGATCTGCGTCGACATTTCGATCGAACCTTCCAACGTGGCACTTGGCAAACGCAGGGCTTCGACCAGCAGATCGCCCTCTTCCAAGCGGGGCATGAACTCGGCACCCAGATTGCGAGCGACGGGCAGGCTGACGGCAAACACCATTAAAGCGGTGGCAACGGTCACGATTGGATGCCGGATGGCTCGCGTGACGATCGGTTCGTAAAACCATTTGACCACTCGAACCAGGAAGACTTCCTTTTCGTCCATTTTCTTCGGCAGAAAGATGGACGCCATCGCGGGCATGAAACTGAGCGACAACAGCAGCGAACCGCCCAGTGCGAACAAGACGGTCAATGCCATCGGACGGAACAGTTTTCCTTCGGTGCCTTCCAGCATCAGGATCGGCAGGAACACGACGGCGATGATCAATTCGCCAAACATGGTGGGTTTGCGAACTTCGACCGCGGCGTCACAAATCACGTCTTCGTGTTTGGCGTCGCCGTTGTCGTGCGACAACTTGCGGATACAGTTCTCGACCATGATCACCGAACTATCGACGATCAGTCCGAAGTCGATCGCGCCCAGGCTCATCAAGCTGGCGGTCACTCCGGTCGCCCGCATCACGTTGGTCGCGAACAACATCGAGAGGGGAATGGCCAGGGCGACGATGATTCCCGCCCGCAGATTTCCGAGCATCAGCAGCAGCACCACGATCACCAGCAGGCCGCCTTCGGTCAGGTTGGTCAGCACGGTTTTCAGCGTTCGGCCGATCAACGCGGATCGATCGTAGGTCACTTCCAGTCGGACACCCTCAGGGAGCGTTTTTTCGATCTCGTCCAGCCGCTGCTTGGCGGCTTGAACCACCTCTCGGGAGTTTTCACCGATCAGCATCATGACCAATCCGGTCACGATCTCGCCGCGGCCGTCTCGCGTCACCGCGCCCTGCCGCGTCATCGGTTGAATGCTCACGGTGGCCACGTCCCGAACCAAAATCGGGTTTCCATCCGCATCGCGCCGGATCACCACCGATTCGATGTCGTCTTCGCAGTGCAACAAGGACACGCCACGGATGAATCTTTGTTCGCCATGATGGATCACGTAGCCGCCGCCGGCGGTGCTGTTGTTTTGTTCCAACCGCGAAAACAGCTGCTCCATGGAAACACCGTAGCTGGCCATCCGATCCGGGTCGGGTTGGACTTCGTAGGTTTTGTAGTACCCACCGTGAGTGTTCACCTCGGTCACGCCCTTGACTTCCCGCAGCCGCGGCGAGATGTCCCATTCCAACATGGTGCGGAGTTCCATCGGCGTGTGACGTTCGCTGCGAACCTCGAATTGCAGGATCTCGCCCAAGGCCGTCGTCAGAGGACCGACGGTGGGCGTGCCGTAACCGTTGGGAATCTTGCTGGCGGCATCGGAAAGGCGTTCGGACACCAACTGCCGGGCGCGGTAGATGTCGGTTCCTTCCTGGAAGACGATGGTTACCACGGAGATGCCGAATTTGGACACGCTGCGCAATTCTTCAACGTCCGGTAGGCCACCCATCGTCGTTTCGACCGGATACGTCACGTAACGTTCGACTTCCACCGGCGACAATGATCCCGCGTCCGTCACGACCTGGACCTGAACGTTGGTCATGTCGGGAACCGCGTCGATGGGCAGGTGCAGCGCGGAGTAGACGCCGGCGCCAGCCATCAGCAACGTCAAAATGATGACCAGGCCGCGATTGACCAGGGACAGTTCGATGATCTTGGTGAGCATGGTGGGGACGTAGGCGGGGGGTCAATCTCGGAGGGGGGCGGTGGGTGTGGCCCGCGTCTCCATGCGAGCCGGAGTCGGCGAGCGTTCACGCTGCTGCCTCGGAATTCAGCGACGGCGGATTGCCAGGATCTCAGACACCTTGGAACGCCGGGAAAGGTCCGTGGCAAGTCGGGTCGCCAACATATTCAAGGCGTCGCAAAACGGCGTTCACTATTCCGCCTCGCCCTGCAACAACAACTCGGACTTCAGCAGAAAGGCACCGTCGGTCACGACCAGCTGTCCGGGAGAAAGTCCGTCAACGACCTCCACCCAGTCCTCTGACGATTGTCCCGTCGTGACATCAACGCGTTTGTAGGTGCCATTGCTGGTGTCCACGAAAACGAACTTCTGATTCTCATGCTGGATCACCGACTCCGGCTTGATCGCCAACGCGGTACGGGCCTGGCCGATGGGGACGGTCACACGAACGAACATTCCCGGACGCAGCAGCCCGTCACGGTTATCGATCGTCGCGATCAGCGGGACAGAATTGGTGCCCGATTCCACTTCCCGCCCCACGTATTTGATGGTGGCGTCGAATTCCTGGTCGTCCAACGCAGGCACCCGCACCGTCACCTTCGCCCCGGGTTGCAAAACAACCGCGGACCAGTCGTTTTCGCGAATGCTCGCGGCGACATACAGGGACCGCGTGTCCGCCAAAACAAACAACGAGTCTCCGCTGGAAACCCGTTCGTTGTTGGCGTACTGCCGTGATTCAACCGTTGCGGCAAACGGTGCCCGAACTTCCAAACGCGACAGGGCCTCCTGGTCGCTCAGGCTGACCGTCGAACGGTCTTCCTGATATCCCAGCAGAGTCTCGACCGCCTGCCAGGCGAGGTTGAGTTGGCGATCGGCCTCCGCCAGGTCCGCTTCAGCCTGCATCCGCGATTTGCTGGCGGCAAAGGTTGCCTGATCACAGGCCGTCCTGAATTCCGTTTCCGCGATCTGTCGTTCCGCTTCACGCTCGCGGACGGCCCTTCCCGAGACGGCGCCCGAATCGGCAAGGGGCGATATCTTTTCCAACACTTGGTTGGACAACCGCAGTTTTGAGTAGGCCGACAAGATGTCCTGCCGATAGCTGCCCAATGAACGGTCCGAGAACGTCGCCTCGATTTCGTCCGGAGAACTTCGCTGCTTGACCATCGAGAGCAAGGTCTGAAGATTTTGTTCGACGCGTGTTTCGCGTTCCAGGATTTGCTGAGCGATTTCCCGTTGTTGTTTGCACTTGAGAATCGCGGCGCGTGCGCGTCCGATTTCCGGGCTGCGGAGCACCGCCAGCAACTGCCCTTCTTTGACCTGCTCTCCAGGCGTCACGAGCACTTCCGCCAGAATTCCATCCATCGGTGCCCTGACGTCAATGTGCTTCGATTCGTCGTATCGGATTCGCCCCGGAACGGTGTGCACGTGCTGCAGCGATTGGTTTTCAGCCGCCACGCTCTGCAATTTTGCCGCATCCAGTTTTCCCTGAGGCAACGCCAGCGCATCCGTCAGGGCGGCGTCCGCACCATCGCCTTCGCTGCTGACCTCCGACTCACCGGTTGACTGAATCAAGTGATGAATGGCCAGCCATCCCACACCGAGTACGGCGAGGACCAGAATCGTGGGCGCCATCTTGGCAAGGGACTGCAGCGGCCGCGTCGGGGCCGCCGGATGCGAGTCGTCGGACATCGGATCGGGCTTGGTGAGGTCGGTGGAGGGAATTCAGTCGATCGCCCACCGAAGCATCGCCCGTGCCACACGCGATTGGACCCGTAATTTACGGCATTTCACCCCACTTTCACGGTTGCGACCCGGCAGCAAGCAAAGAGATTCACCAACCCGCTGGAAAGAAACTGTCCACCCCCAGAACAGACCGGTGAGCTCGCCGAACCAGCCATCAGCGGACCGACCGCGGTTCTCCGCTCCGAGCTCTCGGCGGGACGACGAATCAGAGAAATCTGCTCCAATTCAGCACGATTGCTGAAGATCGGAACGATTGCCGCATCCAAAACTTCTGAGTGCCGCCAGACCGGGGCCGCACTCCGCCTCTAAGATCCATGGTGATCCAAGCACTTTGTAAACACGGGAATAATTGATGCGCACGAACTTAGCGACTTCAGTGACTCTTTTCGCGGCTTTCTTGTTGGTCGTGGCCGGATGCAACCAGTCGCCCGATAGCGACATTCCGCCGCAAAGCGAAACCCAGAACTCGACGGCGGCGAGCGGAGACGTCGAGACCTCCGTTGAATCCGAACCGACGGCGGCTGCCGATTCGATGCCGGCGGGGCTGAAAGAGTTGGATGCGGACGACCGTACCGCTGCCATGCAACAGAAGGTCTGTCCCGTCAGCGGCCAATCGCTGGGCTCCATGGGCGCGCCCAAGAAGATTGACGTCGACGGGCAAAGCGTTTGGATCTGTTGTGATTCCTGCGAAGAGAAGCTGTTGGCGGATCCGCAGAAATACCTGGCGAAGCTGGAACCTTAGTGCTTCTTCCGGTCTGGTTCTGTGACCAATGATGGAGCGATTGGCCGATCGGATCTTGCCATGCTTTGGGCAATGCAGGCGGACTCGTTCAGTCGAATTCGATGGAAACGACGCCGACCGTCACGCGGGCCTGGGTCTCCCCCGATCGGGCTCGGTCGCCGGTCGACGTTCGGGTATAATGGCACCGTGCGATCATCGCGAGTTGCGTCCGTGTCCCGCCCGAGTGTTCATTCATGCTTTCTAAAACGGCCGAGTACGCATTGCGTGCTGTTGCTTACATGGGTAGCCGTCCTGGAAGCCCCGCTTCGGCTGACATGATGGCCGAACGGACGAAGGTTCCCCGTCGGTACCTGACCCGGGTCCTTCAGGATCTGGCATCGGCGGGTTTGGTCCGTTCTCGGCCTGGCCCGGGCGGCGGCTACGAGTTGTGTGTCTCGATCGACAAACTGACCATTTTGGACGTGGTGGAGAAGGTCGGTCCGATCGAACGAATTCGGTCATGTCCGCTCGGGTTGAAATCCCACACGGCGCTGTGCCCGCTGCACGCCGCGTTGGACGATGCTTACGCGGCCACCGAGAATGCGTTTCGGGGCGTGACGATCAAGGAGTTGATCGAATCGACCAGTCCCATCATTCCCCTGTGCGAAAGCGGAGTCGTAGCTGACTAGCTCGACAGCGTTACTTTGGGTGAGCCGCGTGGCGCTAGCCGCGGTTTTTGTCGCCTCAACCGGCGGCTAGCGCCTTGCCGCTCTTTGCACCGCAAATCACGGCGTTTTTGATTGAAAGCGGCGTTGCCCACCTACCCGCCGATGGCGTACATGGGACGTGAGGGACGGCGGAAGGTCAAATCGTCCGTTCCGTGCCCGGCTTTTTTCGCCGCCACGGCGGTGCGAATCAAATCCGCGACCTGTTCATCAGTCGCCCCGGAGCGCAGCATTGCCCGCACGTCCGCCGAGTCTTCGCCGAACAGACAATTGCGGATTTGGCCGTCCGCCGTCAAACGAAAACGATTGCATGTGTCGCAGAACGGTCGCGTGACGGAGGGAATGACGCCAATCCGGCCGATCCCATCGGGAAAAACATAGTCGGTCGCAGGTGAACTGCCATCGTGTGGGACTGCCGTCAGCGGCCCGACCAGCGATCGGAACCGTTGCAGGATCTGGTCACCTGAGAGAACCGCATCCGGGTCCCAGGCACCATCGGAGTCCAATGGCATGAACTCGATGAATCGGATCGGAATGCCGGTGACACTTGTGTAATTGGCAAAACGCTCCAACTGGTGTTCCGTGAAGCCTCGCATTGCGATCGCATTGATCTTGACGCTCAACCCCACCTGGATCGCTCGCTGGATTCCATCCAGGACGCGATCCAACCCCGGCCGCCGAGTGACCTGACGAAAAGCGGATTCATCCATCGCATCCAGGCTGACGTTGACGCTACGCAATCCGGCGTCGGCCAACCCCGCTGCTTGATCGCCAAGCAGGATTCCGTTGCTGGTCAGAGAGACCTTCTTGATCCCATCAATTCTTACCAGGACCGCGACCAACTTTTCGATCTCGGAACGGACAAGCGGCTCGCCGCCGGTCAACCGGACGTCATCGACGCCCAATGACGCGGAAATCTGAACGAAACGCGTGATCTCCTCGAAGCTCAGTATGTCTCGCCGATGCTGGTAGATCGGCGTTTCGGCCGGCATGCAGTACGTGCAGCGCAGATTGCATCGATCTGTCACGCTGACGCGCAGACTCGTATGCAATCGACCAAACCGATCTTGAAGCATGGGCGGAAAACGGAGGAGACGGAAATCGGGGCGCGCGAACACTTCCGTGATATCGTGCACCAACGATTTTATCAAGTCGCGGTGAAGATCACGAGGTTGTCGGGGCGGGCTGGTCCTCGTGAGCCGCATCCAGCATCACGTTGCTGAGCGTCACGTAGGTGATCGTCCAGGCCTCTTTGACCTCGTCGGTGAATCCTTCGCCCAGCCCCTGCTGCAGCGTCCACAACAACGCCTCTCCGACGGTCTTGTAGCTCTCATCTGGGACACCGTACTTGACGTGACGTCGTCCCAATTCCTGCACGGCCGGAAGTATTTCGTCCAGCTTCGTCAGCGACATCACCGCCAGATTCAACGTGGCCATCAACTTCTTTCCCTGCTCTTTCATGTCGCCCTTGAATAGCGGACGCAGCGAGGGATCCAATTCGAACAGGCGGCCGTAAAAAAGTTCGGCAGCTTGTTCAGAGATGGGTTTGACTTGGTTCCAGGACGACTGAACGAGATTGATTTGCTCTGGTGTCATTGTTTCAACGGGGTTCGATAGGTTTCGGAATGACCGACCGATGGCCGGGAGAGTTACGGGCAACACAGGTTGGAAGACGGAGGATCGAGAACGGCGCTGCGGGTGGCCGTCCTGTTAAAGAGGCACGCGGACCAGGACGCCGCCCATCACGTCGTCCTGCCCGAATTCGGGATAGCCGTCTCCGCGGTTCGGGTGCTCGTTGTGGCACGACCAACAGGCTTCCGCGACCGCGCGGTCCGGGTAAACCGCGACGAAGTACTTCTTACCGCCAAGTTCTTCCTCGCCATAAAAGTTGTCGCCGGGATGCTCGCTGATGAACTCCAACGCCTTCTGCTCAAAATCGCTTTTCGGTTGGTGCTGTTCGTTCAGTGGCCATTGGCTTCGCAGCGAATAGGAAAAACCCGCCTCGGGGTTTTCCGCAACAAGTTCGGCCCCCATGCGAAACATCTGCGCCGGAAGCGGGATCGCATTTTCGGAGTCCTTCCAGTACTCGTCCGCGGTGACCGGCGAATCCTGTTTCTTCAGATTGGTCACCACGTGGGTCGCGTAGACGGTCCGGTCGGCCATCATCACCGCGTGAACTCCATCGGCGAACTGTTGGGGCGTGATGCCACCGGTCGGCGTCGAACTCGCTTCGGATTTGCTGCACCCGGACAGGCAGATGGCGGTCAGCCCGACCAGCAGGCAGCACGGTGCGACCACGCCCGTGAGACGGCGGAAAATAGACATGTCAATCATTCCTCAGATGGCGGACAAAAGGGGACAAACTTCAAGAATCAATCAAGGGATTTGCTGGGCAGCGACACTTTCATGTAGACGCTTGCCAAGGTGTAGAAACATCGGTTGAGCCGTCGCTTGGCGACGGCCGCCACATCGAATTGGTGAATTGCGAAATCTCCGCGTCAAGGTGCTGCGGACAAATCATTGATCTGCTTTGGTCCGCCGTTTGGACTGCCGCTGCGTAAACCAATCGTGTGCCATTTGCACGCTCTCAACGCGTCGCTCGGGTGTATTTCCGTAACACGTCGTCTTCCCGAGAGGATCGGCCAGCGCGTTCAATGCGAAATCCAGTCCGTGGCAATTCATGCAGACTTCGCGAGCCATGGTCTCACTCGGACGCAGCGATGCGTTTTGATCGTGGTTCACCCACACACCGCGGTTTCCTTCCAAGCGTGGCAGGTGGCAGGTCGCACAACTGACGCCGGTGCCACGCTCGCCCGATCCGGAAACTTCCTCTTCCCACAGCGATGCGTGCGTCGTGTCGCGGTAGGCCAGCGAATGCGAATCGGCGTGACATCGCAAGCAGGCATCGACTGCTGCGAACTCCGTGTCGAAGCGGTGACCCGGATGACAGGCGTTGCAATCCAACGATTCATGTGCCGTCCCGGCATGCATGGGAAGCAACGCCAGTGAAGGCGTCATCGGCGGCAGGCCCGCCGCGATCCGCATGCCATGCTTTCCGGTCTGAAAACTGTCCACCTGTTGTTCGTGGCAAGTTTCACAGTCGGCGACGGAAAGCTTGTCGGACCAGGCGGCCGCTTCGGCCTGCCCACCATGACAGCCCGTGCAGTTCACGCCGGCCGCGGCATGAGCCGTTTCCGCCCAGTCACCGACCAACTCTGGAGAGACAACGATGTCTTCGGGCGCGTCGGCGTCCCCGACCTGCAGCGGCTCAGCCTGCCATTTGGCGACGGACAGTGCAGCGACCGTGTCGCGAAGCGGCAGCTTTGCGTCGGGCAGCAAGTCCGGTTCGCCAAAGTGGTCGTCCAAGAACTTTTCGTACAAGGCGCGATTGTCGTGGTAGTTGTGGCAGCCCGCCGTGGCGCAACTGTCGTACGCCATTCCGGCATGGCTGGGACGGTTTTCGGCAACCTCCTGGTGACAGTGCCAACAGTAATCGGCTGGCAGGGTCAGCCCCATGTTCAGCGTCCGGTCCGGAACGTGTTCCTGGTGGCAAGTCAAACAGTTTTGCGCGTCCAACGCGGCCAGGCGATCCGCATTGGTTGGATCGTTGAACTTGCTGGCCGGATGGGTGTCGTTGGCGGCTTTCAATTGATCACCGTGACAACGGATGCAGGCATCCTGCATGACATCGGATGCGGAAGGCGGCGCGTTACCCTGCGATGGCGCGTGGCAGGCATCGCAATCCATTTCGATCTGGTGGTGACCATGTGTGGTTTTGCCAGGTAGCCAGGCAGTTTTGATGTTGGACGCCGGCGCAACCAAACCGTAGGTGAAATAGGCGGCGATGCAGGCGTTCAGCGAGGCCCACCACAGCCACTTGGAAGTCCAAGCAGCCTTCGTGAAACGTTTTGCAGCGGGTTCCGTCACGGACATCCTCAATCGCTGAACCAGTAAAAGCTAAGGATGTGCAGTGCGATCAAGACCGGCAGTGGCCATGTCAGCCACAAGTGCAAACGCGTCAGTCGAGGCCGGTACTTTCGGACCAGCATCCCCGTCGTGCCGATCAGACGGTTCTCCAGGCTGCTCGCCAGGCCGGTGATCCCGCCAAGCACGCCGGCCGACAGAAAGCACACCGCGAGAAGGAAATTCAGATTGCTTCCCAATCGCAGCCCGGTGTGGATCGCGACGCCCACGATGACGCTGGTGCCGAGTACCCCGTGCACGGCGCGCCAGAAGCCGTAGGATCCGAATCGGAACCAGTTCCATCGTTTGCGGAGCGAAATCACCAGGCCCAGCAGCGTGAGCGTCAGCAGGGTGTATCCGGTCACCTTGCGAGCCAGATCACTCCGCCACAGGACGTCCACGTTGCGCCACGCCGACTGCACGCTGTCAGCCATGTCCACTGGGGGAGCAACCATCCAAATTGCTCCCATCAGCAGTGCGACGAGCGACGCGACCAGCATCACGTTCGCCCCCGGCAAAACGGTGTGCCCCGGCGTTGCTCCGGCGAGCTCCGACACCAGCGATTTGCAGCTTCCGCAGGCCGTCGAGGCGCCGCAGGATTCCGCGATTTGCAACGGATCCGTGATCCCCTGCGCGACCAGTTCGCTGATCGTCCGCTTGGGAATGGAAAGGCACGAACAGACCGTGGCGTCGGGAGGCCATTGAGTCACCGGCAACGCGCCGCCGGGAGCCCAAGGCGAACCGGTTTTCAAGAATCGCTTCCGCTGCCAAGACCAGAGACGTTGCCCCTTCTGGATGGCTTGCCGGATTTGCGGGACTTCATCCCAATCTCCGACGCACGATGCGCCCGCGATCCGGCCACGTTCGACCAGTAGTTTTCGATAGCCACGATCATCGTGATGCGTGATCACGTTGCCGCCAGGCGATTCTCCGATGATGCGTCCGAGCGACGCGACCTGAACGCCCAACAATTTCAACTCGGCGGATTCGTCTGCACCGGTGAAGGTCGACGCCTGGCCGCATAGTCTTTGGGCCAGCACATCGGCCATTCGGTAACAGGGTGCGGCCAAACCGTAGACATGGTCACGAAACGAAGCGCATTCACCGATCGCATAAATGTTCGGATCGGTGGTCTGCAAACACTCATCGACCGCGATGCCTCGCCGCGGGCCGATTTCCAGGCCCGCACTTTCCGCCAATTCGTCATTGGGCCGAACGCCCGCGGCAATGATCAGGAGGTCGACGTCCAACGGCTCCGCATTGAAGAAGTCAATCGTCAACCCGCCGCCATCACGATGACGGATCGATTGGGTGCGTCGAACCAAATGGATCTTGATTCCGATCGACTCGATTCGCTCACGCAGAAAGCCTGCTGCTTCGGAGTCCAGCTGTTTGGGCATCAGCCCCGGCGCCATCTCAATGACGCTGACCGAAAGGCCAAGATCTTGCAAAACTTTGGCCGCTTCCAGGCCCAACAGTCCGCCACCAATCACCGCACCGACCTTCGCCTGTCGCTGCCGGCACGCACGAGCAATCGACTGCAAGTCCGAAAGCGTCCGATAGACGAACACGCCTTCCAAATCGGCTCCCGGGATGGGAGGGACAAACGCATGAGATCCGGTGGCGAGCACCAACTGATCGTAAGGGTCGATCTGGCCGTGATCGTCAACAATGACGGCATGGTCCCGATGAATTTGGACCACCCGACGCCCGGTGCGCAATTGCACGCCGTGCGCGGCGTACCACTCGCGCGGTGCCAACAGCAGGCGGTCTGGCGACGGATCGGCAAAGTAACGCGACAGGTTGACCCGATCGTAAGCCGGTTGCGGCTCCTCCCCAATGATCGTCGTCTCGTAACGATCCAACGCGTTTGCCCGCACCAAACGATCGCACAATCCGAATCCCGCCATGCCTCCGCCGACGATGATCAGCCGTGTCCGCACAGACGTCTCACCGGGCGCAGCGGCGCGAGACCCGGGGGTGGCGGCGGAGGTGGCTGGGGCGATGGACATGGCGGCGCGGCGAGCGGGTAGCAACATGCCGAGCGATTGCGCGAGTGCTCCTCTGCGCGAAGGCTCATCCTTCGGTCGGCAATTCCGTGCGATGACTGCGTCACCTCAATGGCAAACAATGCGCCAGCGATCCCCCTTTTTCCCGCCGGAGTGGCAACTGGATGGTGATTCAACCTTTTGTATACCTGAAGGTCCAGTTTTCCCCCGTAGCGTTGATCGGTACAGAATTTCGACAAAGATTGCCGAGGCGAAATGCCGCTTCGGTGGGCAAGCTCCGATGGGATTTGCCTGGATGATGCGCACGCATGGGCAGCCGGCTGGCAATGGAAGAAGGGTGAACGAGCGGCGATCGCCGCGGTTGGCGATGCCGCTCGTTCACGCGCAAGCCCTCGGGGCGCAGGGCATCAAATGGTGTCCGTCCGGAGACGCCTCGTCGCGACGTCCCCGAACCGCGTTGGACTTCAATAACGCGTCTGGAATTGAGCGTAGAAGAAGTCGCCGTCTGAATCGGTCCCCGCCGCCGGCGGCAGGATCCCTGGCGTGTCGTAGTAGTCCCCGCCGCTGAAGTGGGAGTACCCCAACAAGACGTTGTTGCGGGGGTTCAAATTGATGTTGAACAACAGGTCGATCTCATGCCCCAAATCCTTGGACTGGGCCTGGGTGACCGTGTTGTAGGGTGTCATCACCACACTGTAGGGCGTCGTTTGCTGGTCCAACCGGAAGTAATGGTACCAGAGCACGACCGAGATCTTTTCGGACAGCGGTGTGACGGAGAACACGTTGATGTCGTGAAGGTTCCTCCGTCCGAACAAATCCATGAACCCATTGTACTTGTGTGCCAGCGGGAACAGGTGATCGTAGCCGCCGTCACCGCGCCCGACCTCATCGAAATCTTCCTCTCCAGATGCGTAGTCATAATAGAACCAAACCGTGGGACTCCAAGCGGCACAGCCTAAGTTGCGTCCCAAGCCACCGGTAAAGAACCCGGCATTCTGGTCGTCCGGCGTCGTGTTGTCACCAAATTGGTAAGCACCTTCAAAGTCGTACAGCCACCCGCCGTCAGTCTTGCCGCTGGCCCGGCTGCCAATGGTTTGGTAGTTGAAGCCGACGATGTCGTTTTCATATCCCAAATAGTAGGCTTCCAACTGTCCCAGAGCGGTCCCTTTTCGCGTCGCATAGACACCATAGAACTGCTGATCACTGCTGGCTTCGTCAGCATCTTTGGGATCGATCGGGACGAACTCCGTCCAAAATCCGTCCACGGAAGTGTCGCCATTTTGGTACAGCATCCGGACGCCTTCGAACGTTCGTCGCACGTTTGCCCAGTCCAGCGGAGACACGGTGCGCTGGGCACCGTACAACAGTTCCTGCCGCCCGATCCGTGCCGTCAGCTTTTGCGCCCCCTGATTCAGCAAGTTCACGTCGACAAACAAGTTCTGGATGTCCAGATCGTTCTCTTCGATCGGCCGCGGCGCGAACGTTTCGCCGCTGGAATTCGCGTCCAGGACTTCGCCGTAGACTCGAAACAGGTCATTCATCTTCCAGTCGGCATACAACCGCTGGCGGAAAAGCCAGAAGTTGTCGTCGCGACCGGTGATCCCAAGGCCACGAAAATTCCGTTCATTGTGAAATCGGAAACGGGTTTCACCGCCGAAACTGAGATTGCCGCACGCGGTGTCGATATCCTTCAGGCAGTCACCGCAGAATTCCGGACCGTCGTAGCAGGGATCCTTCAGGTACGAGAAATTGTTGGCATAGAACACGCCGGCGAAGGCTTCCTTCATCTTTGCCATCGCGGCTTCTTTGTCCTTCTTCGTGCAGCAACCGCACGGCGCGAGAGCGTAAGAAGGCGCCGCCGCTGTCGCATCGCCGACGATGGGCGGAGCGAAGGTATCGGCATCACCACCCTGGGTGACATCCTGCATGGCATCGCTGACCGATCCTTCCAATTCCTGGCTGTCCGGAATCGCTGATTCGGCAGGTTGGTCGCTCTCTTGCAGGGCGGCAGTTTGAACAACGACGGGGTACAACTGGGTCGGGCGGCCGGGTTCAGCGGCATGTACGGCTGTTCCCGCGATCAAAGTTGCCAGTGAGGGCGCGATCAGGGTGGCAGCCAAACGCCAGCGGCGTGGCGAGAGACGGTGCATGGTAAAGCCAATCCTTGCTAGGTGTTTTCGAAAATCCGTTTCAAAGTCCGAGGAGTTCGCCGAATGCTTGTCCACCTGCCCGACCAAGCCATTCGCACGCGCGAGCTCCACGACACCCTTTCAATTCGGCGCGCGGAGGTGCACATCTCCGCGGCATCGCAATTTCGCCACCAATATTTGAAGTGAAAATGGGGACAACCCGTCCAACCGTTCCATTTGGTCGACCGGTCCTCCGTCAACAACTCCGCGTTCGGGGGGAGCCGGCTCAGTACACATCCCGATGATAGCGACCCTCGGCGGTAAGTTGCTTAACAAACGCTTCCGCCTGTTCGTCCGACAGCCCGCCGTGCTCGGCGACGACGTCGCGCAAGGCGCGGTCGACGTCGCGAGCCATTCGCGAAGCGTCACCGCAGACATAGAAGCAGGCACCGTCCTGAAGCCAGCGAAACAGTTCGGCGCCGTGTTCACGCATCCGATCCTGCACATAAACCTTTGTCTCACCGTCACGACTGAACGCCGTGTCCAGCCGATCAAGCACCCCAGATTTGACATGATCAAGTAGTTCCTGCTCGTACAGAAAGTCAAAGGCCTCGTGTTGGTCGCCAAAGAACAGCCAGTTCTTGCCGGGTGCTTTGCTTTCGTGGCGCTCTTGCAGGAACGCGATGAAAGGCGCGATTCCCGTTCCAGGTCCGACCATGATCATGGGGGTTTCCGGATTCGCGGGAACGGTGAATCCGGCGTGGTTCGGTTGGACGAAGACACGGACGGACTCGCCTTCAGCCACACGCTCGGCCAACATGGTGCTTGCAACGCCCTTGCGCAAACGACCTTCGCGCTCGTAAGCGACCTTTCCGACAGTCAGGTGCACCTGATCACCGACACGCTTCATGCTGCTGGCAATGGAATACAGCCGTGGATTCAACGGTTCAAAGGTCTCGATGATTTCCGTGACGGAAACGGTCGCGCCTTTAGCCAACTCCAACACATCCAACACATCAAATCCGTCTGGGACTCCGTCCTGGGTCATCAGCGCCAGCGTCGACTGCGCCGCCTGGTCATTGATTCGATCGATCAAGAGTTCCAACAGTTCATCACTGGGGTCCTTCAGGCAACAGTCTTCGCGCAATGCGTCGGCGAGAGATTTTTCGTGGCCCAATGGTGACGTCACCGTCGTGTTGGGATCCGCAGACAGCGACTTGATGATGCGGGAGACCAAATCGGGGCAATTGTTCGGGTAAACACCCAGGGCGTCACCGACCTCGTACCGAAGCCCCGATCCGGACAGATCAATCGCGACGTGTCGTGTGTCCTTCGCGGAGCCTTCCAGATTCAGGCACCGAGATTCCAGCAACTTTGCCTGGAACGGGTTCTGCCGTGAATAGCCGGATTGGCCATTTTTGGTCGATTCCGCGGAGCCGTTCTTGGACTCTCCTGCTGCCGGCCCGTCGTGTTCGGCCAGCACCTTTTTCAGCATCTGTTTGGTTTCCTTGCCACCCGGACTGCAGAGCGTCAGATTGCCTTCCTCCCCTGAGGCGATCGCTTCGCTGTAGGTCTGACAGAGATAGCCGCAGGATCCACAATCCAACTGGGCCATCGCAGCCATCAGTTTTCGTTCAACCGGTTTGTCCTTCGCCAAGTCCATGCGGTCGACGATCGGCAAGGCGGGGTCGTGCCACGGGAAATCCTCCTCTTCTTCCGGCTCGGCGACGGCCGTCTGGGAGAGTCTGATGGCCGCGGCAGCCTCCGAGCCAGACGCTCCGGGCTGCAGACCGGTCAAGCCGGCGAAGAAACCGTTCAACCAGGCGCGTTGTTCTTCGTTGAATGGAGCCGAATCCGGAATGAAACTGGACATAGGACGCGTTCTCAATCGAGAGACAGAAAGAAGGAAGGTTTGGTTTACCGATTCGCGATTTTGACGACAGTCGATCCCCGCGGAGGGCGAAAACCTCACGCCGTGGTGGTCGCCATTTCTCGAAGGCTTTCGTCGCTGGACCGCCGAACGAAATCGACAAAGGGTTCATCCGGGGAGCGCGTTTCCAGGTACCCGCCGATCAGCGCTGCCACCAGCGGCGGAACCGCGTCGAAGGCGACCGATTGAAAGATTTCCCGGCCAATTCCCTGGCGATCTCCCCAGCCGCCGCCCAACACGATGTGATACCCATCGACGGTATCTTCGCCCTGTTCCACTTTGCAGGCGATCAATCCGATATCGCCGATGTAGTGCTGGGCGCAACTGTGGTGGCAGCCCGTGAAATGGATGTTGATGGGAAGATCCAAATCGAACTGGTCTTCCAAGTGTTTCGCCAGCGTCATCGCATTGGCTTTCGTGTCGGCGCCCGCATACTTGCATCCGGCGCTGCCGGTGCAGGCAACCAATCCGGCCCGAAAATTGGTTGCCCTCCAGTGCAATCCGCAACCTTCGATCCTGGACTTGATCGCCTCCAAATCGTCGGTGCGGAGATGCGGCAGGATCAGGTTCTGCCACACGGTCAATCGGACTTCACCCTGGCCGTATTCATCCGCAAGAGCTGCAATTTCGCGGGCCTGGCTGGCGGTCATCCGGCCAACGGGCAAGACGATTCCGACATAGTGTCGATCCGCCTGGCGTTGCCGGTGAAAATCAACATGCGCCAGGCGGTTTTCGTGGTGCGGCAAAGTCACTCTTGAGGCGTCGATGCGTCGCAACGGACGGCCCCATTCTTCTTCCACGGCAGTCAGGAATTTGTCGAATCCCCAATCGTCCAACACGTACTTCAGACGCGCCTTGTTTCGATCGGTCCGATCACCATGCTGGATAAAAACACGAACGATGGCGCCGGCGACTTCAACACATTCGTCTCCGGTCAACAGCACCCCGGTATCTCGGGCAAAATCTTTGTGTCCGGTGATGCCTCCCAGCGTCAGCTGAAAATACACGCCCGCAGGCAGGGATTCGTCGGCATGTTCATCGCTGACCTCCACCGCTCGGAATCCGATGTCGTTGGTGTCTTCCAAAGCAGCGATCTGGCCGCCACCATCGAACGCGATGTTGAACTTTCGCGGCAGCCCGTACATTTCGCGGTGGTTCAAGATGTAGTGGTGCATGCGTTTGGCCAGCGGGATGGTTTCCACCAGTTCGTCCGGGTCGATCCCGGACAAACAGCTGGCGGTACAATTGCGAATGTTGTCGCCGCCGCTGCCCAGGCTGATCAGGTCCAAGTCGCGGATCCCGTACAACACCCGTCGTGCGCCGTCGTCCGGAATCTCCCGCAGTTGGAGGTTGGCCCGCGTGGTCACGTCGATGTAACCGCCCGCCCCGGTTTCCGACAGGTCCGCCAGGCCGCGTAATTGCCAGCTCCGCAGCATGCCTCCGGGGATCCGCAGCCGCATCATGTAGGCGTTTTGATTGGGCGCGACGTAGAACATCCCGTGGAACTTGTGCAGAAACACATCGGTCCCTTTCGGGAATTCGCCGGCGTCGCTGCGGGCGATGATCTCGTCCCACATGTCCAGCGGGTTCTTGTCCGCTTTGGCCTGCTCTTCCTTGGAGAGCTTTCCGCCGTTCTGCTTGACCTTCTGCTGCGCGATCCGAGCAAACCGGTCGGGACCCGCGGCGACCGCATTGCCATCCAGGCTGACGCCGTTGGCGTCCAGCGAGATCGTCGCGCCGTTGGAGACGCTATTGGACAGGACCGGCAGTTTGCTAACCGCCCGGGCGACGTCGGAGCCCATGGTGAAACCGGCCAGGTATTGCTTCTGTGCTTCGGTGAAAGGGTCGGAATTGGACATCAGGCTGAATCCGAAAAAGATCAAAGTTGGGAGTCGTCAATCGCCGGGCGGATTGACACGGCGCAGTCCTTGTAGCTGGGCTGCCTGCTGTGCGGATCGAAATGTGAAAGGGTCAGACGGTTGGTTTCTTCGTAGTGCATCGGAAGAAACGCGTGCCCGCGCGGAATCGACGGCACCAGGCAAGCAGACGCGGTCGCCGATCCGCGGCGCGAACGCAGAGCCAGCAGTTCGCCATTGCTGACGCCCATCTCCCGAGCATCGGCGGGATTGATTTCCACGTAGGGACGGTTGGGATACAGTTGGCGCAACACGGGGCTCTTCTCCGTTCGTGTTTGCGTGTGCCATTGGCTAACCGTGCCGCGTCCCGTCATCAACCAGAACGGGAATCGATCACACACCGGCTCCGGGATCGGTGTGATTTCGTCAAAGACCAATCGGGCACGGCGGTCGGAATGAAAAAAGTGGCCGTCGCCAAACAGTCGCCTTTGCTGTTCCGGCTGTCCTCGGTTTGCACCTGCGTTGGCGTCGGCCTCCGTCCAAGGCCACTGGATGCCGCCGCACGCGTCGATCTGGCGATAGCCGCCGATTCCGGAAATGTCGCAGGGGCGTCCCGCGCTCAAACGCTGCATGATCTGGAACACAGCCTCGGGATGTGTCCAGTCGGAAAACAGGTCGCCGACGCCCCAGTATTTGGCGATGCCACGAAAGATCTGAAAATCAGCCAGTGCTTCGCCCGGTGCGTGACTCACCTTTTTCAACAGCCCGTATCGACGTTCGCTGTTGATGAACGTGCCCTCTTTCTCACCCCACCCGGCCGCCGGCAAAACCAAATCCGCGTGCCGGGCCGTGTGTGCCGTGTGATACATGTCTTGAACGACAAGAAAGTCCAACCGATCCAGCAGCTCTCGCGCATCTTCCTGGTCGATCCAACTGTGCGCCGGGTTGGTGGCGATGACCCACAGCCCACGAATCTCCCCCCGCCGAATCCCCTCAAAAATCTGGTCATAGGACCAGCTGTCTAGCGTCGGAATACGATCGACGTCGATTCCCAGAATGTCGGCGACATCCTGACGATCGGATTCGCTCTGGAACTTGCGATGCCCCAGCAGATTGGTCGTGTTGCTCCACAACCGGGATCCCATCGCATTGCACTGGCCGGTGATGCTGTTGGCTCCCGTTCCCGGACGGCCGATGTTTCCGGTGATCAGCGCGATGTTGATGATCGCTTGAGCCGTCCGGACGCCTTCGTAGCTTTGGTTGACCCCCATGGTCCACCACAGCGAGACCGCTTTTCCGTCCGCGATCTTGCGCGCGACACGGCGAATCTGATCGGCGTCCAAACCCGCCCGTGCGGCGACCTGATCGACGGGATACCGCCGGACATGCTCGCGAAGCGGATCGAACCCGGTGGTGTGCTCGGCGATAAAGTTTTCGTCGATCCAGTCGTTTTCGATCAATTCGTTGGTGATCGCGTACAACAATTGCAAATCATGCTTGGGGCGGATCTGCAAGTGTTCGGTGGCGGACATCGCCGTTTCGGTCCGCCGCGGATCGACCACGATGATTTCCGGTTGGTTCCGGTTGCGGAGCACGCGCTCCCACATGATCGGATGTCCCACGCAAGGGTTGGCACCGATGAACACCAGGCAGTCACTTTGTTCAAAATCGTCGTAGGTGTACGGCGGCGCATCGAATCCGAAGGATTCCTTGTAGGCCGTGACGGCCGTCGCCATGCACTGACGTGTGTTGCCGTCACCGTGGACGATGCCCATTCCGAATTTCGCCAAAGCCCCCAAAAACGTCATTTCTTCGCAAGGGATCTGGCCGGTGGAAACGAAGGCAACCGAGTCCGCGCCGTGTTTCGCTTGGATATCCTGGAATTCGTGGCAGAACGTCCGAAAGGCTTCATCCCAGGAAACCGGTTGGAGGGCGCCGTCACGTTGCCGCAACAATGGCTGCGTTGCCCGCTGGTCGCTGTCCAGGATTCGCAACGCTTCCCAGCCCTTGGGGCAGGCCATTCCAAGATTGACCGGGTAAGCGGTTTCCGGCGTCAAACCGACCGCTTTGCCGTCACGGATGTGCAGACGCAGCCCGCAACCGGTCGCGCAAAATCCACAGGTTGCGGTGGTGGTCGCGTCCGCCTGCATCGAACCGTGGGTCATGCCCAGCCCGTGTTCTCCCGGGTGAAGCAGCAGTTCCCGCGTCATCTTTCCCTCGCGCCGCTGCAGGATCTGCGGCAGCTGGAACGATGTCGCAGCATCCTTGCGGCTGGTCAAGCCTTTGCTGGGATCGGAGTTTTCGGCGATGCTCATGGACTCGTTTCCGTGTGAAGATTCAATGCAGTGTCCCTGGCATCCGGTCGTACACGACCGACATGAAGTACAGCAGACGCTCGCCAACTTCGCCCAGGATTGCCAGCACGGCCGCGATCATGCTCAACCCAACCGTCAACATGGAATCCGGCCCGCTGGCGACGACACTGACCGCCACCGCAGCGAACCCCAGTGCGGACAAAAATCCCGACGTCAGTCGGATGCGGCGGAGTGATGACAGCTGATCGGTGGTCAAACGTTTGCAACGTCGATCGTGCTGATGCTCGGCGGTCTGACTCGGTCCCAGGTGAATCGCGTATTCCCAAAGCAGCTTCCCGACCACCGCAGCGAATGCCGCCAGCGCCATGAAAGTTGTCGTCACGGCCACAGGAATCGTGCTGATGTTCAACCAGAAAGCCGCGACCAAGGTCACTGCGAGCACGACGGACAGCCCGCCGATCAGCGTGGTTCCAAAGAACCGCGGTAAGGTTCTCGCGTGCCGCCACAGCGGACGTTTGGTGGCGATGTAAATCATCGCGCTGCAGTACAAGCCCGCCAGACCGACGGGGATGCTGGCGAAGAGCATCAATTTTGCCGCCCAGGAAGGGACAAATCGATCCGTCAGATTGGTGATCGCTTCGGGCAAATACGGTTCGGCGACCGGCAACCAAAACAGTCCCACGGCCAACGACAAGATTCCCACGTATTGACCTAAAACGACCGCTTCGCGGCTGAGCCAACTGGTCTTCAAACCCAGGAAGACTCGCCAACTTCGAAGCGGCTGCCCCAGGTGCAACGGGGCCAGGTTCAGACCGATCGCGCCGATCAGCAATGAAAGCGTCGCCACGGCCGCGGTGACCGAC
Source organism: Roseiconus nitratireducens (assembly GCF_008629675.1). Taxonomy (GTDB): domain Bacteria; phylum Planctomycetota; class Planctomycetia; order Pirellulales; family Pirellulaceae; genus Stieleria; species Stieleria nitratireducens. The sequence continues at coordinate 21,785 of NZ_VWOX01000017.1, forward strand.
GTTGGCATTGGATCCCCCGCGAGCCTCAAGATGGCACTGACCGCCCTCTCGATGATCAACATGCCGACGCTGATCTGCGTCGCGATCAACAGGGCGCCGAGCGGCCAGTGGCTTTCGGCGACCTCGTCGAGCTCGTGATCCTGGGGCAACCCCAGGGATTCCATCCGGTCGCTGCGGTAAACCGTGGTCGGTCGGGTGATCGAGGACGGCGGAGCGCCCGGAGCAAGCGATGGCTCGGGAGCCACCGATGAATGATCAAGGCCGGATGGCCACTCCGCGGGATCGGAGTGATCCACAATGCGGATTCGGATCGCTTCGTTGGGACAGGACTGCACGCAGGCGGGTGCCTCTCCCACGGCCAATCGATTGTGACACATGTCGCATTTGCGGACGATGCCCAGCCGTTTACTGTACTTGGGTACTTCGTACGGACACATCATCGTGCAGTACTTGCAACCGATACACTGGTCGTCCAAGTGACGAACGATCCCGGTGACGGGGTCCTTGTCATAGGCTTTGACCGGGCAACCGTTCAGACAACCGGGATCCTCGCAGTGATGGCATGCCGTGGTGACGTGCTGGACGCCGAAGTCGTTGGTAACGGTCGGCGAGGATTTCTCTGTGGGCGGAGATTTCGGTAGGGGGACAACCGGAAGCGGCGCAGCTGAGGAAGACGGCGAGTGACCGAGTGAAACCGAGCCGACCTTTCGCCAGCTCTCGCTGTCCTCCAGCCCGTTCAGCGTGTGGCAGGCCACGACACAGGCTTTGCATCCGCTACAGGCGTCCAGGTCGACTTCAAATGCAAGTTGTTGCCCGGGGCCCGGAGCCGTGGTCGGCAGCAGCGATCGGTAGAATTTTGCCTGTGCCGGTTCCGACGATGCCTCATCGGCCGATCCTTCGTCGTGGTACAGGCTGAAGGCTTCCACCGCGGTCAACTGTTGCTGCTGTTTCAGCAATTCCTCGACCAGGTTGAATGCATGGAGCGCGGACGAACCGGAGTCAGCGGTTTGATCAGTTCGGTCGTGCGTGGTGACGGACATCCGTTTGACTCGTTAGAACAGCATCGTCATGAAACTGACCAGCGACTGGCCATCAAAACGCGGAATCGCGATCCCACAATCTGGCACGACTTGATCCTCCGGGAATTCAATCGCGTGCGTCAAAATCGTGGGTTCCACGCTCAAAACGGCGCCGCCCGCCTGGAGCAGCAGTTCAGCCCAGCCGGCATCACGTTTCATCGTCGTTCCGGGCGAAACCTGGCAGGCTGAACCCAGTTCGAAGTAACTTGCCTGTTGGAGCACGAATTCGTCATCGGAGCGACGCCATACTTCGAACCCGCGAGCGATCGGCGTGCGGTGCGCGCTCAGCAGCAACACACTGGATCGGAACTGATCGGCGATCACCGGAATGCCCACCGCGGTCTGCAGAAGGTCTGCCGACGCGCCGGCGGCTCGCAGGAACCCAGGGTGATTGCCCAGGTCGTCGTGGATCACAGCGGTCTGTTGTTCCCAAACCTGGCCGGGCAATCCGTTCCCACGCTCGAAGCGGACAAACGTGCTGACGTTCTGAAACCGTTCCATCCTCCCGTAATAGCCCGACGCCAACGCGACCTCTTCATAGGGACCGACCGGTTCCCAGACCTCGAAAACACCGACGGGTTCTGGGTGAACGACGGCAGGCGGCGGATCATGTTTGGCTGCCAAAAGCACGAGCGAACGTAGTTCTTGTTCACGGTAGACCGGGATCGTCAAGACCGCCGCCGTCCCGCCGGGCAGCAGGTCCGGATGTTTCTCGACCCCCGCATTTCCACTTTCGATGGTCCGGTAGACCAGGGCGTCCAGCCGGCTGTCATCAGTCATTCCGGCGCCGCCATCATGAATTTCCAACACTTGCGCGTCGGAAAGAAAGCTGTGGTCGGGCAGTCGCAATTTGGCAACAGAAGTCATCGTGTTCGGTTCGTGGGAAACGGCTAGGCGGTGGGGGAAAGTGCGTCGACCGGCTGTTGATCAGATGCCGCGGGCGCCGGAGGGTCTCCGGAAGCCTTCTTGGCCTCGTGCTTGGCCGCGTCGGCAAGCAATTTCTTGTGATCCTGTTCTTCCAGGAAACCGATCATGTCACCGCGGAGGTCGTAGTAGGACGGATGTTCCAACACCTCGGTGCGATGACGTGGCCGATCAAACGGGATCTCAAAGATCTTCCCGACCCGCGCCCGTGGACCGTTGGTCATCATCACGACGCGATCGCTCATGAACAGCGCTTCGTCCACGTCGTGAGTGATCATCAACGTGGTCACCTGATCCTGCACCAAGATCTCCAGCAGCACCTCCTGCAACTCCATCCGCGTCAGTGAATCGAGCATCCCGAACGGCTCATCCAGCAGCAACATCTTCGGCCGCAAGGCAAACGCCCTGGCGATTCCTACACGCTGCTGCATTCCCTGGCTGAGATCCGCGGCTCGCGTATTCAAGCTGTTGCCCAATCCGACCAGCGTCAGGTAGTACGCCGCCATGTCGCGTCGATCGCTCTTGCGGGCATGCGGGTAGACCTGATCCACGCCCAACAGGACGTTGTCCATGGCGGTCATCCAGGGCATCAGACAGGGCGACTGGAAGACGACGCCGCGATCTGGCCCCGGACCGTCAATCTCTTTGTTGGCAACCACCACACCGCCGGTGGTGATCGGATTCAAACCAGCAACCATCGTCAACACGGTGCTCTTTCCACATCCGCTGTGGCCCAGCAGGCAAACGTATTCCCCCTGCTCCATGTTCAAATTGAACTCTTCAACGATGATCGCCGGCCCGTTGGGCGTGTCATACGTCTTTCCCAAATTGAACATTTCGATGTAGCCAGCCATGCCGTCACCGTTCCCGTCGAAGTTGTGTGTTGTCGTTCGTGCGAATCATCGTTTTTTGAATCAAACCGGCGAATTCAGGATCGCGCGGCGGGGGCCTCCCAGGTCGGCGGGGCGAATATCCGGACGCTTGATGCTTGCCGTTTGTCCCCCGGATTGATCGCGACGTGACTTCTGACGAACGGCCACCAAGTAGTTGGTCACGGCGTTGCGTAGTTGCTTGAACCGTTCGTTGTGATTCAATTCCGTCTTGTCACGCGGACGATCCAGGCCGACCGTGAACGCCGGACCGAGACTCGCACGCGGCCCAGGATTCAGCGGAGCGATTCGGTCGGCCACCAAGATTGCCTCGTCGACGTCGTTGGTGATCATCAGGCAGGTTTGCCGCTCCTCCTCCCAAATCTTCAGGATCTCGTCCTGCATCACGCTGCGGGTCAACGCATCGAGTGCCGACAACGGTTCGTCAAGCAGCAGAACCTTCGGTTTCATCGCCAAAGTTCTCGCCAGTGAAACCCGCTGCCGCATGCCCCCGGAAAGTTCGTGCGGCCGGCGATGGACGGCGTGCGAAAGCCCCACCATTTCCACGAACTTGTCGACATGTTCGCGACGCGCCGCCCGGCTCCAGCTGCGAAAAACGCGGTCCACCGACAAAGCGATGTTGCCCCGCACGGTCAGCCATGGCAGCAGGGAATAGTTTTGAAAGACCAGGCCACGCTGAGGACTCGGGCCAGTGATCGGCTTTCCGTCCATCATGATTTCGCCTTCGTCGGGGCGAATCAGTCCCGCCAGCAGTTGCGTCAGTGTCGTCTTGCCGCTTCCTGAAAAACCCACGACGGCAAGGAACTCACCCTCACGCAGATTCAGGTTGATTCCGGTCAACACTTCGTTGCGGGTGACGCCACTGCCGTACCCTTTGCTGACGTTGCGAAGCGTGATGATCGGCTGCGGCGCGGAGGTCCGAGCCGGTGCGTGCTGACTGGCCTCAGACGCTATCAACGACGGAGCGGCTTCGGCACTGGCGATGGCATTCATGTCGTGTTTCCTGTGATTGATTCCGTGGTGCGTGCCGACGCATCGAATGGCGGCGGACCGAACCGATCAGGCCGCGTGCGGGTTACCGAAACTGACCAGGTTCCGAAGAAAGATCATGATGCGGTCCAACATCAATCCGATCACGCCAATCACGATCACGCTGAAGGCGATCCTGGCATACGTTTGGCTGCTGCCATTTTGAAACTCGTCCCAAACGAACTTTCCCAACCCAGGGTTCTGGGCCAGCATGTCGGCAGCAATCAACACCATCCAACCCACGCCCAGGCTGATCCGCAGTCCGGCAAACATCAGCGGCAGACTGGCCGGCAAAATGATTTTGAACAGCTGTTGCGGCCAGGAAAGCTTCAGCACCTTGGCAACATTCATGTAGTCCTTGTCCACGCTGGCCACTCCCAGCGTGGTGTTGACCAGCGTCGGCCACAGCGAGCAGAGTGAAACCGTCACCGCGGAAATCAGGAACGCCTTTTGGAAATAGGTGTCTTCCTGGTTGACGCCCGAGTAAGCCCAGATGATGACCAGACCGGCCAACGGCAGCCATGCAAGCGGGCTGACCGGTTTGAACACCTGGATGAAAGGGGTCAGCGCCGCATTGAACCAGGGACTCATCCCGCACAGCACGCCTAGCGGTACCGCGATCAACGTGGCGATTGCAAATCCGAAGAAGACGGTTTTCAAGCTGGTGATGATTTGGTCGACAAAGGTCGGGGCACTGGAAGGTACAAAGTTGGCCGCCCGAACGGCGTCCTGCTTGTAGGTCAGCGCCGATGCGAGCATTTCTTCCTTCGCCGATCCCGTTTTTTCGGCAGCCGCCTGTTCGAGCACCTTCGCCTTGGCCATCGATTGAACCGCTTGCGTCAGCTTTTCCTGACGCATCGCGGAGTCAGCTGCCTTCTGCTGGCGATGCATCTCAAACAGTTCAACGCCCGCGTCCCACGTCGCCTTCGGCCCCGGTAACCGAGCGCTGCCGGTGACGATCGTTTTGGCCGCCAGCGACCACAGCCCCAAAAAGATCAACACCGTGAATACGGGCAGCACCACGAATTTTGTGATTCCTGCCAACTGCTCTTTGGGGTCCTCTCCGGCCAACAAACGGACGAAAGGCTCCAGCACCGGAAGGCCGGCGACCTTGCAAAACTTGAGAGCGTTGCCACGGACGTTCATGAACAGAAACTTTTGGAGTGGGAGTGGAAAGGATGATTGTCGAGATGCGAGATGATTGACGAACCGAAAACCGAAGGCGGCCGGCAGACGTGGCAGGCGGAACCCGCTGCCGACCACCCCCGATTCATGTGAGCGCGAGCTGCTCTTTCATTCGGTGTGCCCGATTTCAAAGTTGGACAGGTACCCCAACGGATCCTTCCCGTCGTACTTTTTCCCGTCGATGAACTCGTCCGTTGGTTCGCGATAGCCGTCGTAGTCCGGCGGCGGAACTTCGGTCGCGTCCAATTTGCCTTCGCTGATCAACATCTCCGCCGCCTTGCGGTAAATGTCGGGCCGGTAAATTTGCTTGGCGGTCTGTTCGTACCATTCCGCCGGCTTGGCTTCGGTGATCTGGCCCCAACGTCGCATCTGTGTCAGAAACCAGACACAGTCGCTGTAGTGCGGGTAGGTGGCGTTGTATTTGAAGAACACGTTGAAGTCCGGCATTGGGCGGACATCCGTTTTCTGGAACACGAACGTGCCGGTCATGCTGTTATCGATCACGTCCTCGTCGGCCCCCACGTACTCGGACCCGCTGAGAATCTTGCAGGCTTCCTGTCGGTTCAGGAAATTGCCGTCTTCATCCACCGCGTCCAGCCATTTCCCTGCGCGCATCAATGCTTTGACCACGGCCACGTGCGTGTTGGGATGTGTGTCGTTCCACTCCTTGGTCACTCCAAAGACCTTCTCCGGATTGTTCTTCCAGATGTCGTAATTGGTGGTGACGGGCACTCCAATCTCTTTGACCACCGCTTGCTGATTCCAGGGTTCCCCGACGCAGTACCCGTAGATCGTTCCGGCTTCCAGGGTCGCGGGCATCTGAGGCGGGGGGGTCACCGAGAGCAACACGTCGGCATCCTGGACGCCGGTGATGTCCTGGGCCGTGTACATGCCCGGGTGGATTCCGGCCGCGGCCAACCAGTAGCGGATCTCGTAGTTGTGCGTGCTGACGGGAAACACCATTCCCATCGAAAAGTCTTTTCCCTCCTGCTTGAACTTCTCAACGATCGGCTTGAGCGAATCGGCCGTGATCGGGTGTTCGGGTTTCTCGGACTGCAAATCAGGATCGTTCTCCTGCATCTGCTTCCAGATCTCGTTGCTGACCGTGATCCCGTTGCCGTTGTAGTCCAGGCTGTAGGCGGTGATGATGTCCGCCTTCGTCCCGAATCCGATCGTGGCTCCGATCGGCTGACCGGCCAACATGTGAGCGCCGTCAAGTTGCCCGTCGATCACGCGATCCAACAGTACTTTCCAGTTGGATTGGGCTTCGATTTCGACGTTCAGCCCCTCATCGGCGAAGTAGCCCTTCTCCTTGGCGATCACCAACGGGGCACAGTCGGTCAGCTTGATGAAGCCGAACTTCAAGTCGCTTTTCTCCAGATCCAACTGCGACTCCGATTCCTTCATCAATGAGTCGGCGTCCAGATCCGACACGTCGACGTTGCTGGCCGCGGCCTCCAAATCGGCCAGCGTGATTTCGTTCGAAGAGCATCCGCTGCAGGCGAAAACGACCAGGCCAAGGACCGCGGCCCACCCGGTCGTCCGGCGAAAGGCTCCCGCGGCATTCCCCCGCGTTGAGCTGGGGCGGCCAAAGGTTCGCGGCGGGACCAGTTCGGTCGCGCGACGCCGTTCGAAACCGTTGCGGACCCACTTCAATGTTCTAAAGATCACGTGAAAACCTGCGTCGTTGGTGCATGTTTTGGAGGCAACAACCGTGCTGCCGGCAGATCTATACTCAGGGGTGCAAGATTGGTGCCGTGCCTCCGTTTTTCACCCGTGAGTCTGATTACGGGACCGTGAATCCCGCCGCAGCGACGTGAGGAGAATCGCAGCCCCACTACCGGCCGTCGCCGTCTGGAGAAGTTGGTGCAGCCCACCCGGCGATTGCCCAGGATTTAGGCATTCCCGCTCCGCGCCCAAAGCGATGCAGCGCCCGCGCCGCGAGGCGTCGTGACTTCAAGCGAAATCACCAACGGAAAAGCGACGGACCGTGGGAGGCTGTTCCGGAAGGTTTCACGCAACAAGGCAAACCGAGACATCGCCCCGGTCGGAGTCGACGAGCCGCGGGAGCCTGGAAATGCGCGTGCTCGTTGCGAAAGCCAAGCGGAATGCGAGGAATCCAGGCGTAAGAAACGTAGCCGAGGTGTCGCTACTGCTGGACGCGGAAGGTTGGCTCGGGCCGCCCGGGACGAAAACTTTCGATCGAGTCGACTTGGATCGTCAATCCGGAATCGCTCGCCATCGCATCCAGTGTGTCCCGGACCATCCCCGTCAGCGCCTCGGGGTCCAAGCAGACGCGAGCGTTGATGATGACCGACAACGACTCCGCCTCCGCGTCCGATGCAATCGAAAGCATCGTCGGTGTGTCGCTGCTGACCAGGTTGGCGACCGCTACGTGGGAACCGGATGAACACAGAATCTTCAGGTGGGCGGGCTCGGCTTGCACCCGAAGCATCGCTTGACGAAGCCGGTCGACCAACTGCTGAGCCAATTGGTCGATCGAGATTGCCTTCGCCGCCGTGACCGAAACGGTTGCGTTCAACCAACCCAGTTCCGCTTCGCCATCCGCATAGACGTCGTAATCAACCTCCATCGTCGCCTCACGCGAAGAAGCCTCCGCCGCGAGCGTTTCCCACAGCGCGTCCAGATTCTCCCCGGTCTTCGCCGACAAACAAATGATTTGCCGACCGGGATACTGCTCGGACAACTGTTCCCGCAGCGTGGCGACCTGTTCAGCGGTCAACTCGTCGATCCGGTTGATCAGAATGATCTCGGACTCTTCCAACTGCTTGCGAAAGATGTATTCCGCCTTTTGAGAGAAGCCGCCTTTGCCTTCTCCAGACAGAATCTTCAGACCGTGACTGGGTTTGAGCACCACGGCGTAGGGGCTGTGCAAGAACCGCTCCCCCATTTGCTCCATCATCGGCAGCGAAATGGTCGCGATCAAATCCGTGCAACTGCCGACCGGTTCGGCCAGGATCACGTCCGGCCGTTGCCGCGATTCGAATTCTTCCATCGCACCGGTCAGGCCGTGAAAATTGCAGCAGAAACATGACCCCGCCACTTCGTTGACCTCCAGACCCTGGCTGCGGAGCAATTCGGTATCGACCAAACCGGCTGCCTGGTCGTTGGTGACCACGCACACGTGTTTGCCTTCGGCCTGAAACCTGCGGGCCAATTGGCTGATCAGGGTGGTTTTTCCGGCGCCCAGAAAGCCGCCGATCATGATGAACCGAATCGGAGATGGCATCGAAAGTTCCAGAGGGGGGGGCGCTGCGAGAAGCGGACGGAGATTCGGCCACGGCCGAAACAATGCAATATTCTTAGCATCGTCAGATTGTTCGTCAATCCGATGGCTGCCGGGGAGGGCAGAACCCGTAGCAAATGTCAAAAACGCATGGCTCAGCAACAACCCTCCCCGCGTCGTCGCACGCTCCTCCGCGACCCTCGGAGGTCGTGCAGCTTTCCGATCGAGGGAAAAGCGTGCTTTTCTGAAATTTACCCTCCCTCTGGGAGGGTCAAAGGCGAGGCACGAGCCTTTGGGGAGGGTGTGTTCGTGAACCCACTGAAATCAATCGGGCCGGACAACCCTCCCCGCGTCGTCGCAAGCTCCTCCGCGACCCTCCCGGAGGGAGGGTGATTCAAAGCTGCACGACCTCCTCGCGGGAGGGTGAACCAGAGAACGTGGTGTCTCGGGCAATTGTTTCCGTCGGTTTGCGCCCACGGCAGGGGGCTTTTGCCGCTTCGCGACTGAAGTCAAGGAAGGTACTTGAAGTAAGCGCGTGTTACCGGCAACCTTCCTCGCCCTGCCCGACGTCCAACCGGCAACAACCGAAATCCAACACGCCGGAATCGCTGCGTTTGCGTGAAGGCCGTAGATGTTCACACAGCGAATAATAGATGAACTTGCCTTCGCGGCGGGTTTGAACGACTTCGGCGTGATACAGCACTCGCAAGTGGTGCGAGACCACGCCGATGTCTTGTTCGACCAACAACGCCAAGTCCGAAACGCTCATCGGTCCGGCCTGCAAAGCCCGGATCACCCGCATCCGCAGCGGATCGGCCGCGGCTTTCAGGTAGGCGGCACAGCGGGCATCGTCGTCACGATCGGGTCGGTTCATGGGACATTCATCACCTACGTGAAAGCGCCGGATTCCGAAGGAATCTCGCAGCGGTACCGGCGCGTCGGGCCGCGTTGCCGACGACTTCACGAGTCACCAGCGGCGCTCCCCGCGAACGACCGCCGCGCTCAGGCGGATTCCTGGCGATGGTCGCCCGAGACGTACTCACGTTCCAGTTCCGTGATCTGGTCCAGGTACTGTCGATACTGGTCCGATTCGTATTCGCTGTAGTTCAGGTTTTTGAACAAGCCGGTCAGACGCGTGAAAAAGTCACGGACCTGGTTGTTGTCGACAAATCGATACTCCCGATCAATCAGCCGCTTGCACAGCAGGAAGCACTCCCGCTGGCGGTCCAAAGGCACCGTCACGTCGACTTTGTCGAATGCGTCCTGTTGCAGGTACACCATGTCGAAGAACAGGGATTTCTGGTAGATGACATAGTCCTCCACCGTCACACCTTCTTCACCGGTGACCTGCATCATTTGATAGACGTTTTCGCCGTCACGCAGCATTTGATGCATCCGCGAAACGCTAGCTGTCCAATCGGGATGAACTTCCTTGTCGAAATAGTCCTGCAATTGTTCCCGATACCGCGACCAGGAGATCAACGGGTCGATGGCGGGATAGAACCGCTTGTAGGCGCGGGCGTAGGACAACCCCAGGAAACACTTCACGGTGCTGAGTGTCGACTGCGTCACCGGTTCTTCAAAGTTGCCACCGGCGGGCGACACGGAACCGATCAGCGTCAAGCTGCCGGTTGAACCGTCGGGCATCTGCAGCACGCCGGCCCGTTCGTAAAGTCCTTTGATCGCCGAATCCAAATAGGCGGGAAATGCTTCTTCACCGGGAATTTCTTCCAGCCGTCCCGACGTTTCACGCATCGCCTGGGCCCAACGGGACGTTGAATCCGCCAACAGCAGGACGTCCAAGCCCATTTGACGGTAGTACTCACCGAGCGTGATCCCGGTGTAGATCGACGCCTCCCGCGCGGCGACGGGCATCGACGACGTGTTGCAGATGATGATCGTCCGATCCATCAGGCGACCGCCGGTGCGCGGATCCTGCATCTCGGCAAAGTCGTGAATGGTTTCCACCACTTCACCGGCACGCTCGCCACAGGCGACGACGATCACGATGTCGACGGTACAGTAGCGTGCGATCAAGCCTTGCAGCACGGTTTTGCCGGCACCAAATGGTCCGGGAACGCATGCGGTTCCGCCGCGGGCGACGGGAAAGAAGGTGTCGATCGCGCGGGTGGTCGTGATCAGCGGTTCGGAAGGAAACTCGCGGGTCACCAACCGCTGGCGCTGCATGGACGACGAAACCGCCCGGCGGACCGGCCAGGTTTGCACCATCGGGACGTCGATCGTGCGGCCGACCGAATCGGTCAGCGTGGCTACGGTCGCGTCGGTACGGAGTTCCCCGTCGGCGACCGATTGAACTTGCAGGGTCCCCTGCAAATCGAACGGTGCCATGATCTTGTGCGTGATGTTCTTTTCGACCACCGTTCCCAGCGGTTGACCTGCGACGACGCGGTCGCCGGCCGTCACCACCGGCGTGAACTGCCAAGTCTGTTCCGGATTCAGCGAAGTAACATCGCGACCGCGGCGGAGAAAGAATCCGTCCTGCTCGGCCAGGTCGGAAAGCGGGTTTTGCAGGCCGTCATAAATCACGCCCAGCATCCCGGGTCCCAGCTGGACCGACAGCAATTCGCCGGAAAGTTCCACCCGATCGCCGTAGCGGATCCCGTGGGTTTCTTCGAACACCTGCAAGTCGGCGATGTCGCCATAGATCCGAAGCACCTCGCTCTTAAGGCGTTCTTCTCCAACGCACACGAAGGCGACCTCGTTCTTGACCAAGTGGCCGGAGATCGTTTTGACGCGGACGATGTTCCCGTTGACCCCCAGGACGGTCGCCTCGGCGGTTTGGGTCTGGTCCTCAGTCAAGCTCGGCGTATTCACCCAAGGTCTCCCTGATCAAATCGTTGAATCGCTCGCGCCCCGCATCGGCGTCCCGGCTGGTCCACCGTTCCACGATTTCCCAGCGGGCCAGATAAAGCAGGATCGATTCAAAGGTAAAATGGTATTGCTGTGCGATCCGGGTCCACGTGTTCCACAAATCGGTAAACAGAATGTGTTGGGCCTGGACCACTTTCCCCGCCGCGGCGGCTTCGGCGAAGGGGCCGATCCAGCGATAGCGGGTGGAAAGGTTAAAGTCGGGCGCGTCCCAGTTGCGACGGATCATGCCCGCCAATGGCGGCACCCCGATCGGCGGTCCTTCCTGGTCGCGTTTGCGTCGAATCGCCGCGACGATCGTCCGCATGTCAAACCGATGATTGACCACCTGGCGAACCAGCGGATTGTCAATCTGCTCCATCAACCGTTGGTGAGTTTGCCACACCTCTTCGTCGGTTCGATCGAGTGGCTGTCGGTCCCAGACGAAAAACCTCGAAATCTGGTCGACCACCATCCGGTCGTCGTCATCGAGCAGATCCAACCGGGAGCGCAACGTCGATCGGGTGATCGGCAACGGTCCGGAATCGAACGGCTGCGGCAACGGCGGCAGGCTGGCGACGAGCGTGTAGTAGGAGGTCATGTCCGGGCGGATTGAATCCGGGTCAGTTCGATGCTTCGATAATCGATTGGAACCGCGGCGCCAGGAAACGCATCAGGACCGCGGTGATCGCCTGATCGGTCAAATCGACCTCGACGACCTGGTCGCGCTGTTGCACCCTCAGACCGCTGTCGTGGCCCGGCTGGACACCGATTTCCACGCCTTCGCGGAGCAAGTCCCCGCCGATGCCTCGAATGAGTTCGTCCAGCCGCGCGTTGGCCGCGGGATCGTTCCCCGCGGACAACAGGATCTTCGTCTGTCCGCCTTCGCCGCTGGACTTGCCATCACCGGACTTGGCATCACTGGGGACGGCGACGCCCGCAATCTCCAGAATCAATTGCCGGATCAGGTCAGGATTCTGCAACGAATCGCCGACCAGTTTCCCCAATCGGTTCTGAAACTCGCGCTGCAGCTCTTCCTTCAGTTGCAACGAGACGTCACGGCTGGCCAGACGCAATGCCTGCTTGCCGTTTTCGTTCAGTTGCTGAGCTTCCTCGCGGGCATCGCTCACGATTTGATCGGCTTGACGTTTCGCCTCGTCGACCAGCTTCATCGCTTCCTCACGGGCTTCGGCGATCAACCGCTCGGCTTCTTCCTGTCCACGGCTGACGCCGTCGGTCTTCAGCCGGTCGATCAATCCTTGCACGCCGGCGGATTCCTCCGCCGAACCACTTTGCGGGGAAGACGTTTGCACTTCGTTGCTCATCTCAATCAGCTCGCTACCGGGGCAGCCGGCAAGCTGCCGGCAAGAATCAAGGCGAAAATGAAGGCGAACACGGCAAAGCCTTCGACGATGGCGGCCGGCGCGGCCGACAAACCAAAGACTTCCGGTTTGCTCTTGGTGGCGTGGATCGCCGAGGCACAACACAGGCCCTGGTACCACCCGCTAAAGAGCAACGCGGCTCCGCACAATACGCCGATCGCAAACAATCCCGGCGCCGAGTCGATCGCAATGGTCCGATTCAACGACAGCATCACGACGATGCCATAGATCGTTTGCGAGGACGGCAACGCGGACAAACCGACCAGCCGGCCGTATCCACTTTCCACATCCAACATTGCGCCGCACGCGGCCTGGCCGGCAGCGCTGCAACCCATAATGCTGCCGATCGCTCCCAGCGCCAACGGCGCGTAGATCCCCAGCATGCCCATCATGTTCCAAAACGGTTCAGACATCGGCACTCAGCCTTTTTTTCCAAAAGCGTGAAATGGTTGTCCCTCTTCGGTGAGCGACCAACTAAAAAATTCGATGCAATTCAATCGGAGCCCGTGGACCACCCCGCCGACGATGGCCAAGACCAAATTCAGCGTGTGACCGACCAGGAAGATCAGCAAGCCCAACAGCAACCCAACGCCGCGAATCTGCGACGCATCCGAAGCCAATTGATTGAAAATGATGGCCAACTGCGCGCTGGCCAGACCCAAGGCGAACAAACGCAAGTAGCTGAGCGCGTCGCCGAAGGCTTTGGTTATGTTCGTCAGTCCCATCAAACCGTCAACGGGGCGCATCAACCAATCGATGGGGCGTTTGGAAAACAACGGTCGCTCGCTGGTGAAAAACAAGACCAATGCCAACCCGGCGCCCAGCAGCACCATGCCGCCGTTCCACAAACCGTTCACCCAACCCGCTTCGCTGCCACCCACTTGCGTCGACAGCCACTGGGCGACGGCCGGTTTGGGAATCTTGCCCAAGGCCATCATCCAACCGCCGATCAACGCGGAAACCCAGCCCACGTGGCTGAGCGCCCGCGACTTGCCGATCAGCTGCCAAGCGACGATCACGTTGGCCAGCGCCAGGTGGAACACACCAATCGTCGCCGCAAACAACATCATCGCTTCGCGATTGTTGATGACCGGCTCACCTCCGGATTTGATCACCAGCCGATCCGGCAGCGAGCCCTCGGGCGGTGAGATTCCAAAGTAGCTGCCGATCAACACCCCATATCCGATCGTCACCGCGACCATGAACACGGCCAAATAGCGGAACTGTCGTCCGCTTTCGGTGCTACCCAGACGCTTCCAAACGAACGCCAGGATCGCCCCCAGGACCACGCCATAGCCGGCGTCGGCCATGATCATCGCGAAGAACAGGGAAAACGACAAGTACATGATCCAGGTCGGATCCCAACTGCCGTAACCAGGCGTCATGAAGAACGTCACCGCTCCCTCCGCTCCGCTGACCGGCGCCGGATTGTGCAGCAGCGTTGGCGGCTGGTCGGTCTCCGAAGGCGGGCTGGCCAACAACGCCAGCTCGTGCTCGCGTGCAAACTCTTGCAGTTCCGGCAACCGCTTCTTCGGAGCCCAGGCCTGGATGGCGACCAACGGACCGTCCCGACGCAACAGTTCTTTGACGTTGCCGCGTTCGACCTCCAGGTCGGCCGTGGCCAAGTCACGATGCAACAGGCTCACCCAGCGTGTCAGCGACATTCGTTCCAAGTTCGCTGCTTCAATCTCCTCTTCCACTCGAGCCAGCTCCGCCCGCAATTCGCTCAGCGGGCGCCGATCCAATTCGATCGGCGGAACCGGCATCTCCGAGGGCAACTCCGGAGCGACGACGACCACATAGCAGAACTCGCGGTCCCGATTGATGACCGTGTGCACGGTGTCCGGTGGCAGTTCCGACAGCTGTCGATGCCGCAGCCGGTAAAACCACAGCGACTGGCCCTTCAAAGCATTCCCGGAGGGCAACCGAAACTCGCCCCACGGCCGAGTTCGCTCAATCGCCTCGCCCAGATCTTCCCGCTGCTTGTGCAGTTCCCGCAATCGGTCGCGGTTGGCCAAGGCCTGGTCGGTGATCTGGTGGGCGTGATAGTCCGTCGGGTGCGTGACTTCGGGACGCTGAACCGGGCACTGCTGCAGGTACCGCAACGCCGCGTGCATGTCATTGCGTTTGGGGTGCTCCCAGGGCTGCGAATCTTCTTCCCCGGAGATATCGAGCACATGCAGGCAGCCCAATTGCTGCAGGCCCTCCAGCATGGATTCACGCTGGGCTTCCGATCCGACAAAGGTCACTCGGCTAAGTGGAACGATGGCCATCGATCAAACAGACAGGGGCAGGAGGTGGTTTCAGTTCAACGAAGTGGGAACACAGCGGGATGGACGACCCGGTTGCCGGGCCCAGCGGCCAATTGCGACGGACCGGGCAAGCCGATTTGGTTGCCGACGGGGATCGACGTCACCGGACCAATCAGGAGACGGCAAGGGAGTCATCCTCCGGCTGGTCCGTCGACTGTTGTTTGCCTTTGGCGATCTTCGAACGAACCACCGCGGCACGTTCTTGGTCGGACAAAAAGATGACAATTCGGCGGATGTTATCTTCGGCCTGGGGAATCAGCACCTTCTCGAACAGGTTCACCCGCTGCGTGATCCGCCGCACCGCGTGCTCCAGTCGGCTGACACGCTGCTCGGAGACCTGGTGACGAACCCGTAATCCGGCCATGTGTTGCAGCGCATCGACCAAGGTGTCGACCCAAAACGGCGTGACCCACTTGGAGTAATCGGCGACTTCGCATTCCAGTTTTCGCACGACCGGCAAACGCGTCCCGACAACGTTTTCTTCTTCGACGACGACCTCGCCCACGCGAACCAAGGACGTGATCTTGCGGGTGGCAATGGTGGTGCTTCCCAGCAGGGGATACAGCGGCTCGATTCGCTCGTTGTAGCGAGCAATGCTTGACTCAATCGCTTCCTGCTCGGCGACCGCCGTCTTGAGCGCGGCCTGCAACTGCTGCCGCTTCAAGTCCAGTGAGGGCAGGTATTGGCGATAGGTTTTTGCCTGGTCACGCTGTTGCTTCAGCGTCGTCTTGTTCAGTGCCAGCGCCATGGTTACTTCACGCGGTCGCGGATTCCGGCTTGTTCGGGAAATACTTTTCGATCAGGTGATCCCGCATCAGCAGTTCCTGCGGCTCGAAACATTCGGCCATCGTCTTCCAACCCAAATCCAATGCATCGTTTAGCGGCAAGGAGACGTCGATGTCCATGAAGCGTTCGGTAAACAGCTCGCCGAAACGTAGCAATTTGTGATCGAAGGGCGACAGGTCGAACGCCATCTGCTGCTTCTTTTGGGCGTCTCGGGCACCGGAGAACAATCGGATCATCGTGTTCATGACCGCCGAGTGGTCCTCGCGGGTCACCGATCCGATCACCTGCTGTTTCAGTCGTGAAAGCGAACCGAACGGATCGATCATGCCGTCGTGCAGGTAGAACTGGCCTTCGGTGATGTAGCCGGTATTGTCCGGAACCGGGTGCGTGACGTCGTTGCCGGGCATGGTCGTGACGGCCAACAACGTGACCGAACCGGCACCCTTGTAGTCGCACGCACGTTCGTAACGGACGGCCAACTGACTGTACAGGTCCCCCATGTACCCACGGTTGGACGGGATCCGTTCCATCGCCACACCGATCTCTTTCAATCCGTCCGCAAAGGCGGTCATGTCCGACATCAAAACCAGAACCCGTTTGTTCTGTTCGACGGCAAACCGCTCGGCGACCTTCAGCGCGAAGTCCGGCGCCATCAACCGCTCCACGATCGGGTCGGACGCCAAGTTGGCAAACATCACCGTCCGCGGGAAGACGCCGGCATTTTCAAACACGCTGCGGAAGAAGTGGAATTCGTCAAAGATCAAACCCAAACCGCAGAAAACCACGATGTCGGCGTCAGCCTGAATTCCGACCCGAGCCAACAATTTGTTGTAGGGCTCACCGGCGATCGAAAAGATCGGGATCTTTTGGCTTTCCACCAGACAATTGAAGACGTCGATCATCGGCACCTTGGTCTCGATCATTTTCTTGGGAACGATCCGCAAGACCGGATTGACCGAGGGCCCGCCGATTTCGATTTCCGGCTCCGACGACAACGCCGGACCGCCGTCGATCGGCTCGCCGACGCCGTTGAAAATGCGTCCCAGGATGTTCTGCGAGAATTTGACCTGGGCCGGGTGCCCCAGGAACCGCACCTGACAATCGGTGCTCAGGCCCTTACCGCCCGAGAAGACCTGCAACGCCACCTGATCCTTTCGGATCTCCGTGACCTGCGCCAGCGACCGCTCGCCGGTGCTGTTCTCCACCATCGCCAGGTCGCCCAATCCCACGTCGTTGGCTTGGATGGTCAGAATGTCACCGACGATGGAGATGACATGGGTGTGTACGAAGAGCTCAGAAAACATCCCGTTATCCCTGGGGCACGTTATCGCTGCGGTAGGTCCGAATCTGCAAGTCGGAATCTGGAAGCCGGAAGCCGACGATCGAAAGGACGGTCGACGTGGCGTATATGCTATCCATTTATCGCTGCGACGGAACTCCCATTCAAAACGCCACCGCCGTTACCCTTGCGCACGCGTGCGTTCACCTGCACGCTCTTGCCTTGACGTCGTGCAGCATTGCTTCACCCTCCCTCCGGGAGGGTCGCGGAGGAGCTTGCGACGACGCGGGGAGGGCAGGTCTGGCGGCATTGATTTCAGCTGGTCCTTGAAGGCACCCTCCCCAAAGGCTCGTGCCTCGCCTTTGACCCTCCCGGAGGGAGGGTGCATTTCAGAAAAGCATGGCTTTGCGTGGCTCGGAAAGGTGGACGACTGGAAGCGGGGGCGGAAGTGACTGGAGTCGATACGTGCAATTGGATTCACCTTGCTTTCCAAGCAGGTCACGCAGCGATCTGCCCGATAGATGCTTGGCGTGCATTGCGGTACCATCATGCATGCACACAAGGCATCCCCAAGGAGACGCGCGGGTGGAATTCGATCAGCTCCGCTATTTTCTCCAAGTCTGCCAGCATCGCAGCTTCACGCGGGCGGCCGAAGCGCTCGGCATTTCTCAACCCGCCCTCAGCCGATCCATCCAGAAGTTGGAGGCCGAATTGGGCCAGCCGGTGCTGGAACGCAAGAATCGGTCCTTGGATCTGACGGCGGCCGGCACGCTGCTTCGTTCGCGGGCGCAACAGATTCTGGATTTGGTCGAAGACACCGCCGCGGAGATCAGTGACGACGGCCGGACGGGGCGGTTGCGGGTTGCAGCAATCCCGACCATCGCGCCCTACTTTTTGCCGGGACTGCTGAAAGCCTTCTCGACCAAGTATCCCGAAGCGAATTTGATCGTCCAGGAACAGACGACCGACGACTTGCTGCGATCGTGCAGCCAAGGGGAGATCGACGTCGGCTTTCTCGTGCTTCCGGTATCCGCCCGTTACCTGCAGATCGAGCCGCTGTTCGAGGAGGAGTTGTTGCTGGTCCTGCCACCGGACCATGAATTGCTTTCGCGGAAACAGATCCGGCTGTCACATTTGCAACCCTACCCGTTTGTGCTGCTCAGCGAAGCCCACTGTTTGAGCGACGGGATCATCTCGTTCTGCCGGCAACGATCGTTCCAACCGGTGATGATGGAACGAACCAGCCAATTGGCGATGGTGCAGGAGCTGGTGTCCCTCTCCCACGGCATCTCGATGGTCCCCGAAATGGCCCGCAAGCTCGATCGCAGCAAGCGCCGCGTCTATCGTTCTTTAAGCGGGACGCCTCCCAAGCGGGAAATCGCGATGATTTGGAACCCCTATCGCTTTGAAAGCCGCCTGCAGAAAGCCTTCTTGCAGCAGGTTCGTGATCACGTGCAGGAATCTGCCACCCCGGACCGAAGGCGTGCCCAAGCCTGATCGCCGAGTCAACAGGAACCTGAAAGCAGCGGGGACGTTCCGGCCCGCACCGGTTCGGTTGGGCGGTACAATGATCAGGACTTCGAAGCCGCGTCCGGGTGCGCCGGAAAAGCCCCACCGCAGCTTCCCGGGATCGCAATCCGGGCGGATGTGTGTCCGCCATCCCTTTGGCGTGTCCGATCCGCTTGGTCAGCAAGCGTGCTTGGTCAGCGAACCCGGACGGAACGCATGCCGCGCTTCGTCGACACTTCCTATCCTCCCCTCCGCCTCACAGGAATCTCCATGAGTACTGCCACGGCACGCAAATTGTTTCCCGAAGTCGAAGCGTTCATTCAATCGGAATCTTTGGGAAGTTTTATCGGCGGAGGCGAGGTCTTTGCGGAATCAGGAAAAACCATCCAGACGCTGGATCCCGGCAGTGGCGATCCGATCGCCGCCGTCACGGAACTGTCCGCCGAAGAAGTGGATTCCGCCATCGACGTCGCGGCCAAGGCATTTCGCGAGTCCGGTTGGGGAACGATGCCGGTCAATGAACGCGCCGCGCTGCTGCACCGGTTGGCCGACGAAGTCGAAAAGCAAAAACACCTGATCGGCCAACTGGAATCCCTCGACGCGGGAAAGATCGAGGCCCAGGCCTGCGGCGATGTCCAAAACTTTGTCGACACGCTCCGCTATTTCACCGACATGGCTCAACACCTGCAGCGTCGGACGACGCTGGCGGTCAAGGGGCACGAAGCCTGGACCGTGCGGCAACCATGGGGACCCTGCGGTTTTATTTTCCCCTGGAACTTTCCTTTTCTGTTGATCGGCTGGGGCATCACGCCGGCGCTTGCCGCCGGAAACACCGTGGTGATCAAACCGGCCGAAGACACACCGCTGTCAGCGCTGTACCTGGCGCGGCTGGCCCAGTCGGTCGGAATTCCCGATGGTGTGATCAACGTTGTAACCGGCGGCGGGGGGACGACCGGGGCGGCGCTCTCGTCGAACCCAAAGATTAAACGGATGTCGTTCACCGGTTCGCCGGAAGTCGGACGTCTGGTTGCGGAATCCTGCGGGCGAAACCTGGTTCCGGTCAAATTGGAGCTTGGCGGTAAAGGCGCCGCGGTCGTCTTCGATGACGTCGATGTCTCGTCGACGGCGGAGAAGCTTACCGGCGCGATCACCTTTCACACCGGCCAGGTCTGCTGCGATGCCACCCGCTGGTTGATCCATGAGTCGATCTACGATGACTTTGTCAACGAATGTGTGGACCGGTTGCGCCAGGTGAAAGTTGGCTATCAACTGGATGCGTCGTCTCAAATGGGACCGGTCGTCAACGCCAAGCAACGGGAACGCGTGCTGGGCTACTTGGAAAAAGGCCAGGCCGAAGGAGCCGAATGCGTTTTGCCCGGCGGACCTGCCCAAGTCGAAGGGTACACCGGTTACTACGTCAAACCCGCGCTCCTGGCCGGATCGCTGGACAACATCGCCGCCCGTGACGAGATCTTTGGTCCGGTCGCTTACCTGGCTCCCTTTAAGACGGAGCAGCAAGCGATTGAGATGGCCAACCACACCGACTACGGTTTGGCCAACAGCGTGTGGACGCAGGACCTGGGCCGCGCCGCGCGCGTCGCCGAAGCCATGGTCGCCGGAAACAGTTGGATCAATGCCCACAACGTCTTCGCCCAGGGCGTGCCCTACGGCGGCGTCAACAAGAGCGGAATGGGGGGCGGGGTGCTGTCGTTGGAAACCTTGCTGGACTACTACCGCAACACTTCGGTGGTGCGACCGTTGTAGCCGACCACCGATTGCCGGCGAATGAGGACACGCGTCGCGGTGGCGGGCCGCCCGCGGCCATGTCGGTTGCCCGCTCCGTCGTCCCGAAGGTGTCCGTTGAATGATGAGCGATTCCAGAGACCTGGTTCACCCGCGTGACCTAATCATGCGGACGATGGACCGCATCTACGGATACCGGATGACGACCACATCCGGAGGGAACCTTTCGATTCGCGACGATTCCGGTGACATTTGGATTTCTCCGGCGCGGGTCGACAAAGGCAATTTGACCCGCCGCGACATCGTCCGCGTGCGTGCCGATGGAACGGTCGACGGAATTCACCCCCCGTCCTCGGAGTTCCCATTTCACAAAGCGATTTATCAGGCCCGCCCCGACATCCGCGCGATCGTTCACGCGCACCCGGTCGCCCTGGTGGCCTTTAGCATCTGTCGCGAGAAGCCAAACACCCGTCTATTCCATCAGGCCTTTTCGGTCTGCGGACGCGTCGGCTTTGCCGCCTATGCCTGTCCCGGCAGCGAACAGTTGGGCCGCAACATCGCCGGGACGTTCGCCGACGGTTGCGACAGCGTGATTCTGGAGAACCACGGTGTGGTCGTCGGCGGCGAGACACTCGCTGCCGCATTCGAACGGTTCGAAGCGTTTGAATTCGCCGGGAAGACCTTGATCAAAGCCGCTCATTTGGGCCCGGTGCGATTCCTGTCTGACACCCAATTGGCGGAAGCCGCACAGCGGAGCGTCGACTTTGAATCCTTCACCCCCGGGGCCGCTTCCGATCGAGAACGAGAGCTGCGGCGGGAATTGTGCAACTTTGTCCGACGCGGCTGCCGGCAACGCCTGTTGATCAGCACCGAGGGCAGCTTCTCCGCCCGGCTGGACGAACAATCCTTTTTGGTGACGCCAACGCGCAAAGATCGGGAATCGCTTTTGTTGGAAGACCTGGTGATGGTGCGTGGGACGGAGCGTGAGTCTGGCAAGCTGGCCAGTCGAGCCGCGAAGGCGCACCAAGCGATCTATCAGCGACATCCCGCGGTCCAGGCCATCGTGTTCGCCCATCCGGTCAACGCCACCGCATTCAGCGTGACCGACGCAACCTTGGACGTGCGGACCATTCCCGAAAGTTTTGTGTTCCTGAGGGACCTGGGGCGGGTGCCCGTCGGCGTCCAATACCGCGAAGACGGGGCGATCGCCAACTATGTTTCGGAACGCTCACCGGCGGCGTTGTTGCAGAACGATGGAGTGATTGTGACGGGCCGAAGTGTGCTGGACACGTTTGACCGATTAGAGGTTTTGGAATCCACCGCCGAAGCCGTCATCAACGCGCGAGCCATCGGCGACGTTCGGTCGATGCCGGAAGAAGTGATTGAGGAATTGCGAATCGCGTTCAATTTGTGAACGGAAGTTTTGTTGGTTGGTCGGGGCATCCGCTGGGCCAGCCCGGCTGCAAAGATCTGTCGTCCCTTGGGGACTTGGGTGAGGGGGCTTCGATCTCCGGCGGGCAAGCCCGGGCTTGCCCACCGGATGCGGACGCAATAAGAGACAAGCCCGAAGGGGCGACAGCAACTCTCACTAGGTACTCCCCCCCCAATCCACCAAACCGCCCAACCTGGAAATCACTCCGGCAACGGAACCTGCTTGGGACTCATCAGGTACTTGAACAAGTCTCGCACCTGCTGCTCAGTCATCGGCTCCAATTGCCCCTGAGGCATCAACGAGGCGTCGGAGGCAACCGACTGTTCGATCTCATCGCGAGGCAAGATCACTTTCTCCGTCGCAGTTTGGATCGTTACCGCGTCCTCGTTCTCCTCGGTCACGATGCCCGCGACAACGCGACCGTCGACGGTCAGGATCGACGTCATCTGGTAGGCGCGCCCGATCAGCGCTTGGGGTTCCAGAATGTTCTCCAACCAGTAGTTGATGTCGGTCCGATTGGCTCCGGTGATCGCCGGGCCGATCTCACCTCCGGTTCCGAACAGCTGGTGGCAGTTGCCACAGTTGGCCTGGTACAAGGCCCGACCCCGCGACGCGTCGGCGTCGGCGATCGACTGGCGGGTCAACAGATCGCGGTACTTCTTGTATTGCGCCTGCATGTCTTCGGAACTGGACCCGATTCTTCCCCACACCGTTTGCAGCCGGTCGTTCAACGCTGCATCGTCGAACTGGGTGATTTGGCGCACAATGAACGCCGGCACGTCCGCCGGCGGGATCTTTCCCGATTCCATGGCCGCAACCAGACTTTCTGCGAACGCGGGACGGGAGACCAGGGTTCCGAGCGCGGCGGTTTTGGTCGCGGAATCAAAGTTCTCAAATCCCGCGATCAAGGCCGGTGCGGTTTTCGGATCGTCAAAGGCGGCCAAAGCCGAGGCCGCCGTCGACGCGATTGCTGGATCGGACAACAACGGACGCAACTGCTCGGCAAGCGTCGGATCCTTGGCCGTCCGCAGCGACGCGAGTGCTTGCAGTCGCTTTTCAGCCGGCTGCTCAGAATCGGACAATACACGCCGAAAATGCGGCATCACCGCTTCGTCACCAAATTGCACGGCCAACGACCGCGCCAGTTCTAAAACACGCGGCGATTCCGACCGGGCAAGCAATTGGTACGCGGCGGGCCAGGATTCTGGCTTCGCGAGCCCGGCGCGGGATCGGACGGCCGCATCCAGTTCTTCCAAAACGGGCACACGCTGGGCGGCGTCCTGGTTGTCCGCCAATCGCGCAATCAACAACGATCGGCCCTCGGGAGTCTCGGTCAACCGGCGAAACGCCAACCGCAACAGTCGGTTCCAGCCTGATTGGGAAAGCAATTCCAGCGCACGATCGGGCGTGGCGTCCATCGTGGGTTCGATGCCGTACCAAAGCAGGTAGGGAAGGTTCCGGTCGGATGCCGCAAACGGTTTGGACAGCAACCGCCCGGCAAGGATCAACCGATCCCCCACCGGCAAACTCTGAAGAATCGAGGCCAGGTGCCGCTGGACGACCAGGTCGTCCTCGTGTTCGGACAGTCGCTGCAGCGCAGTCAGTTCGCCGGCCTCCAGTCCGCCGGCGCGCTGGCCGATCAAGCGAACCGCCCAACCTCGGACGTGCGGATCTTCGTGGCCGAGCGACGAAATCACGTCGGCTGAGTCGAGACCGCCGATGACGTGCATCGCCCAAACCGCCCGGAGTCGATCGCGCGTGTTGTCGGAATCTTCAAACCACTGAGACAAGGTCTCGGAAACGTGAGCTTTGTCCAGCTGACCGGCGGCCGATCGTTCTTGGAGAATGCGGCTGGCCTGCCGCGCGATCATGCCGTTGTCACTTGCCAGGCGATCGACCAACTCGCCGTCGGACTCCGCCCACAGGTCCATCCGCGGCGAACGGACGTCGCCATAGCGAATTCGGAACAAGCGTCCATCGGTGCGATTCCAAATGTCGTGATCGCGGTGGTGGCAGGTTTGCGGGTCTTGCCAGTCGGACGTGTACAGGGCACCGTCGGGACCGACCATGATGCCCACACCGATCTCGTGGTGGTCACGGGCCAGCGCAAAGTCCGGCCGGTGAAGACCCACGAAACCCGATCCGTCCTTGGCGACGCTCTCACGTACGACGCGGTGGCCGTGCAAATTGTGGAAGAACAATTCGCCGCGGTATTTCTTGGGAAACACGTCCGCGTTGTAAATGGCCAAACCGCAGTGGGCGTGGCCGCCTCCAAGAATGGAAGTATCCAGGCCGGACGCCGGACGCAATTCTCGATTCTCGCCCCAAAAAGCGTGTTCGCGAATGTTTCCGGTGTAATGGGAGTGGTCCGCGATGGTCTTGATGTCTTCGTACGTGGACGAGTTGAAGTGGCGACCGCCCTGCCGCTGGTAACGTCCCCCTTGAATCATGTGATACAGGTGCGGGATCACGCAGGCGGAAATGAAGCATTCGCCGTGCTGATCGAAATCAACGCCCCAAGGATTGCTGGTTCCGTGCGCGAACACCTCAAATCGATGATCGGTCGGGTGATACCGCCAGACTCCTGCGTTCAGCGGCACCCGCTGTTCGTCGGCCGTCCCCGGCTTGCCAACGCGGGAGTGCGTGAAGACACCGTGGCAACCATACAACCAACCGTCCGGGCCCCAGGTGAAACTGTTCAACGTTTCGTGCGTGTCTTCGTATCCCCAGCCGTCCAACAAGACTTCTGGCGGACCATCGGGCACGTCATCGCGGTCGGCATCGGGGATGAATAACAGTTGCGGCGCGGCACCGATGAACACACCGCCGAATCCGACCTCGATCCCGCTTGCCAGATTCAATCCCTCCGTGAAGACCTTGCGGCTGTCGAACGTCCCGTCGCCGTCAGTGTCTTCCAGAATCAGCACCCGATCCTGCCCTTCGCCATCGGGGGCTTTCGTCGGATACGTGTGGCCTTCGACCACCCAAATGCGGCCGCGGGCATCAAAGCACATGGCGATCGGCTGCGTCAGCTCCGGCTCACTGGCGATCAAATCCACTGAAAAGCCATCGGGAACCATCATCTGCGCGGCCGCCTGATCCGGCGCCAGGCCCTCGGCATACGTGGACTGATCCCGTCCTTCGGTTTCCTGCCAACGCTCCGGACGCTCTCCGGCGGCCGCGTCGCGTTGAAAGTGCAGGGTCAATCCGTTCTTGCTGCAGGAAACCACGTCCAATTTGGCGTCACCGTTCAGATCCGCCAGGGTGATGTCGACACCGACACCCGAATCGTCGTGAACCTTGTACGGCACGAACTCCACGCCCTGGCCCGACCGAGTGCACCGGAACCAGTACAGCACCGGGGATTGCAACCCGCCGGGATCGTGGCCTCCGTGAGCCATCCAGCGTTTCCCCGTCACGATGTCTTTTAGCCCGTCGCCATCCACATCGCGCAATGCGACCGCGTGCAGTTGGCTGAACGCGACGCCGTACGGATTGTCCGTTGACGAATCGGACATGATCGTGTGCTTGCGGAATGATCCGTCGTCGGATTGCTCGAACCAGGCCAGCCCGTAACCGTGGGCGTCCAACGATGTGACCAGATCGTTGTCGCCATCGCCGTCGATGTCCTCGACACAGATCTGGGCACCGCCACCGACTTGTTCCGGCGGCGCCCACCGATGTCGTTGCCAAAGCTGGCCTTCATCGGCGGTCGACGGTTGCTGCCACCAGAACGCTTGATTGATGACATCCAGACGCCCATCACCGTTGACGTCCCCAACTCCCAATGCGTGCTCGAAGCGTCCTGCGCAGGTTCCCGGGCGACTGACCGGATGCCAGGTCCAGAGCTCGGTGGCATCGGCCCCCGCAGAATAATAGCCGTACTGCGTCTCGTTCCCGCATACGATTTCCGGCAAGCCACCCGGCACCAGATCGATGATCGCCGGCGATTCGTTGTCGACGGCGGCAGTGATTTCATGGATGTCCCAAGCTTGATCCAGCGATTCGTGTCCGGGATTGACGTACAACCGCGCCGGGGTGCCGGGGAATCCGATCGAGATCACGTCATTGGCACCGTCCTTGTTGACGTCGATGACGTGGCTGAAAAATTGGTCGCTGTACTGTCGCACGGCAAAGGACTTGGCCGGAGCGATTTCACGGGGTTGGTCAAATTGGGGCCCGGGGTACCAAAGGGTTCCCTCCACCACGTCGGCATGGCCATCACCGTTCAGATCACCGACAGATGCACCCTCGGCATGGAAGGTTCGATGAATCCGCCGGCTGTCCCAACCGTGCGAGTCGGCTTCCGGCGTGCCGCTTGCCGGAACGTCTTCCGTCTTCTCAGCGAACGCGTCTCGTGGCGCAGCGGCCACGGTGACGGAGATGAAAGCCAGCAGCAGGAGCGAGCGGAAACGAAAGACAAACCGGGGCATGAGCGGTTTCCGATTGGGGGAGGGGAGAGCGGTGGGGTCTCGGCTGATCCAAAGCGACTTCGCCAAAGCCGCCGAAGCACGCAACGGACGGCGTCCGTTTGGCGGAACTGACGTCGATGCGAGTTCGTTCGGCGTTTGGCCCCGATGCGGGGTCAATCCAGTGACCGCGAGAAAAACCCGATCGCCGCGGGGACAACCCAGTGTAGTTGCGACGCGATCGTCACGGCTTGGCTGTCGCAACCCGACCACCGTCTGGCGACGGTGGCTACATTGGCTTTGGACCACCGTCTGGCGACGGTGGCTACGTTGGTTTTGAACCACCGTCTGGCGACGGTGGCTACGTTGGTTTTTGACCACCGTCTGGCGACGGTGGCTACAATGGTTTTCGTGTCGGCGCCCGCTTCGGGCAACGTTGGCTCTGGAGAGAGATCAACGCTGCAATGTGAACTCGGGCAGGTTGACGATTTGACCGCCCTGCTTGGCCGATTCATGGGCACACAATCCGACGCAGGTCCAGTTAGCGCTGGTCACGGCGTTCGGCCAGGGATCACGATCTTCCACCAACGCCGAAACCATCTCGTGGACCAGGTGCGGGTGCGAGCCACCATGTCCGCCACCTTGCACGAAGGAAAGGTGTTCGGTGTCATGGATTTCCGAAGGCAACGTGAACTTCTGAATCTCCTTCGGCAACAGGTGGGCAAAATCCGGAACTTCGACCTTCTGGGCGATCTCCGGTTCCGGCTTCTTGGCCGTGTGCATCACGTGCGGCTCGTTCTCGATCAGCGTCCATTCAAAGCTCTTCTTCGTGCCGTAAACGTCAAAGCTTTCACGATATTGGCGGGCGACGTCGTACAGGAACCGCCAGATGTGGGCGGACACGTCGCTGTCCTTTAGCTTGATGTGACAGGTTTCGACCGCGAACGAATTGCCGGACTTCTTGGCGATGTCGTCGCGCACCGTCCCCGAGCCGAAGCAGCTGACGTATTCGGCCAGTGCGTCGGTCAATCCCAGACAGGGACTGACGACGTGCGTGGCGTAGTGCATCGGGATCATGGCTTCCCAGTAGCTTGGCCAGCCGTCCATGTCTTGCGGATGCGAGGCGGCTAAGTGCTGGATCTTTCCCAGCTCTCCTTTCTCATACAGATCCTTGATGAACAGGAACTCGCGGCTGTACACCACGGTCTCCGCCATCATGTACTTCAATCCGGTCTGTTTGACCTTTTCAACAATCTGCCGACACTCGTCGATCGTGGTCGCCATCGGGACGGTGCACATCACGTGCTTTCCGGCATCGAGCGCCTTGAGCGACATCCAGGCGTGATCCGGAATGGGACTGTTGATATGAACGAAATCAATGTCCGGGTCTGCCAGAACCTGATCGTATTCGGTGTAACGACGCTCGATCCCGAACTGGTCGCCGGTCTTGGCCAGTTCCGTCTCGTTTCGCCGACAGATCGCAATGACTTCGGCGTTGGGATGAGCGTTGTAGATCGGCAAGAACTCGGCGCCAAAACCGAGCCCTACCATCGCGACGCGAACGGTATCTGACATGACAAATCCTGGAGGAAGGGGGGAGCGGGAAAGGCAGCCAAAATACCAGATGTCGTGGCGACAAAAAATCAGGGGCGGATTTTGGTCACGTGATCCACGGTCGACCCAGCCAGCCCACCGTCCGTGCGACGAAGCGGTCGATTCAGTTCGCAGTTGCCAATTGCGCGACACGCCGGCTGGAGCGGCGACGCCAGATGAAGCCGTCCAGCACGTAGTGCGTGATCTGTGGGACCGCCAGCAGCGGCACCAGCACCGCTTCGACCGATTGCAGGTCCCAAGGGCTGCCGAACAGCCACGAACGTTCGTGCCACAGGCCGCGATCCCAAACCAATTCCTCGATGTATGCCAGGATCCAAATCAGTCCGATGAATCGAACGATTGCTTGAAGGCTGCGGCGGCGCGTTGAGACCGACGAACCACTACGATCGCCCGCTTGCACGCTGCGGTGGTACCAATACACCAGGACCATGTACGGGATCCCGTGGATGATCACGTTGGTGACCGTGAATGCGTAGTCCGAATTGAAAGTGATGATTCCCACGTACCAGCAGACGGCCGTCGTGGCGACGACCAGATCTTTGCCAGGATTCAAATGGTGCTTCCGGACTGCGAGCACAAGCGACTTGGCGACGTAGGCTGAGAGCGTCACCCAATAGATCGGAGCCAGCCAGCGCGACCAATCGAATGAGAACCTGGCAAAGTCGTCCGGCCGAAACCACCAGAACTCACGCGGCAGATGGCAGTGCCAGTACGCCAGCGGGTACAGCGTGGCCAGGTAGATCGCTGCGGTGTCGATTCGCCGGCCCCACCGATCCGTCTCACCGGCTTTGCTGCGGTACAGCGCGACCCATCCGAATTGCTGGCGAACGAAATGAAACACGGCCAAGTAGGCAAGACAGCGCCAGAACAGATCGATGCTTTCGGAGTACAGGGCCCAGCTGATCGCCCAGGCGAGCGCCGGCGTCAAACCGTACAACCAGGGTCGTCGGGAAAGTTCTTTGCGATCGAAATAGACTCGGAAACCAGTCGCGTAGACGTGAGCCACGTCGATCAGCAGGATCGCCACCACCCAGGCCCAGCTGGGCGTGTCCTGATGCAGCCAGCCAAACAGCCCACCGATCAACAGCAGGCACCCGGCCAGGGCTGCGCTGCCGCCGAATGCCAGCAAGTCGACCGGTCCGCTGAACAGCCAGGGCAATTCGCGTGGACGGGATTCGGCTTCAGAACTCATGTCCGCAATTCTAGTGGTTCATCCGCATCCAAACGACGCTTTTAACCAGACTACCCAAGGATCCAGGGCAACCCAGTCTGCCATCGAGAAATGACCGGCCGCAATCTGGGATTGATTCACCACGAGGGTTTGGTGCATGCTGCCGAGACGTTTCCCCCCGCTCAGGCAACCTGAGCGTCTCCCATCCCTGCGAGAGCATTCGACCGGTGGCTGTCCTGATCACCTGTGAAGCGGCGGGCGAGTCGCTTCCACATTTGATGGTCGGAACCGCGTCGCCCCTCGGCCCAGCATGCAGTTCCGAATTCGGCTCCGTGGCCGATCGCTACGGCGGCGAAATTTCCCAGACCCTGGCGGAGGCGTTGCATGCGCCACTGATTCGAAACCCATTTCGTCACGACGTGATCGATGTCAGTCGATCGTTGCGACATCCACGCCTGTTCGGCCCCTCGACGAAGAATCTATCGCCGCAGCAAAAGCAGTGGCTGATCGAAACCATTCACCGGCCGTACCGCCGCCAAGTCCAGTCGGCGATCAAACGAATCACCCAGCAGTTCACGTTTGCGGTCCACATCTCGGTGAGGACCTTTGCGGCCAGCGTCGGCGGAAAACCTCGCCGCACCGATGTCGGGCTGCTGTACGATCCGGCCCGCCCCAATGAAGTCGACTTTTGTTTGGACTGGATCGACGAGCTCTACGAAATCTCGCCGTATCTGAAAGTCCGGCGCAATTATCCGCGTCGCGGGACGGTGGACAGTTTGACCAAGGCGATGCGCGCTCGGTTCCCCGCCGATTGCTACTTGGGAATCGAACTTTGGCTCAATCGCGCCTGGGCTGCGCGTCGAGGGCGGCTGCGTGACGAAGCGATCAACGCGCTGTGCCACTCGCTGCAGATGACCGTTGGCATTCCCGCCAGCGAGGCGGCCTGAGCGGAGCGTTGGCGCGGTCGGTTTCTCGGGTTTGCCGGCAGGCGGGAGCCTGCCATGCATCGGGTTCCAAGGCAGGAGCCTTGGAACCAGGGTCCCACTCGTTCCCAGGCTCCCGCCTGGGAACGCACTGCACGCTGGCTCCGCCAGCTTTCCGCCAGCCATCTCAGCTCTCGTTCCCAGGCTCCCGCCTGGGAACGCCACTGCACGCTGGCTCCGCCAGCTTTCCGCAGCACGGGGTCAGCCAACGCCTCGCGCCAGACGTCACCCGGATCGCCAATCGCCCGGCCTTTCGCATCGCCGCTGACGCCTAACCTTTCCGCAACACCGCCTCGGCCCACAGACTGGGATCTTCGGTCACCGGGTACTCGGGTCCCGCCGCCAACGTCTGCCAACCCAGTTCCCGGTCGATCACGGCGTAGTACAGGGAGATTCGCATCCCGTCGTCGGGATCAAAACCCGTCAGAGCCGACGTGGGGATCAGCCCCGACAACTCGTAACCGTCATGCCGTGGAAACGCTTTGATCAAAAGCGTCTCCGGTCCGATCGGCTTGGGATTCGCCCGAGCACGATGAATTTCAATCATCGAAGCGACCGGCTTTTCACGCTTGGGTCCGCCACCGGCGGGCATGAACAAGAACCGGTGACAGTACTGCGTCGCCCGGTGAATGCCGGGACTGCAACGTGTGTCGATCCAGAAATGGAACCCGTCACTTTCATCCAATCGGGTCTCGCGACACCACGGCACTTGGCGTTTGCCGTTGACCATCACGTGGATGCCGATGCCGGCATCGGACCAAGCGATGCGGACGTCGGAAAAAACCGATCGGCCCGCAAGAGCGCCGAACGAAGGCAAGCGACAGCTTTCCGGCAGCTGCAAACCACGCGCTCCCCAATCCAAGGACGCCCGACGCAGTTCCAGCTCGAACCGGAACAACAACGTCGGATCGATGAAGTCTTTCGTTTTGGACTTGGATTCAGCCAGCGGACGATCTCCCTTACGGTCCGGTTGCGGGGCGCTCGGCGGACGGGGGCGGTGGTGAGGCGGGATGACCGGAAGCGCCCGACTGACCCGATTGAAGTGCGTGAGTGATCGCATTCAGCGCCAGCCGCAGCGAGCGGGCGGCCATCACAAAGTTGGTGTGCCCGCTGACTTCCGGTTGGATTTCTTCGTACAGCTCCGTCGCTTTGCGAAGTCGTGACAACTTCTTTTTGGCCATCTTCAGGTATTGCGAATCATCCGACTCCTCCAGCGGACCGACCGCCAGAATGAAATCGTAGATGTCACGAACCACCCCGCGAAGCTCTTCGTCGTCTTCGGATTCGTCGGCATGTTTTAAAAACGTGCGGACCATCCAAAGGTGCGTGACCTGGTCGTTGATCGCCAGGACGGATGCGGCTCTGGGAGCCGGACGGGCGGTGGATTCAGAATCCGTCATGCCGGTCAAGACGTTTCGGCGGGCGACGGACCCCCAGGCGATTCCGGCGCGGGACCCAGGTTGTCGGCAGCATCGGCGGTCGCCGGGGACGGCTTGCTGGGCGGATGACCGTGGGGCGTGTTGTAGGCGGTCAGGCAGATCCCGACGACGACCAATCCCATGCCAAGGAACATCATGAAATTCCCCTCGTGGAATTTTATGTACGACGCGATCGCGTTGACGGTGACCGCACCTCCAAACACGATCGGCATCACGTACGACGGCTTACCGCCCGCTTTGGTCAGCGCAAAGGTCAGCCCCAAAGCCCCGAAGGCGCCCAACAAACCTGCCAGGAATCCCCACTTCATGGCCGGGAAGTAGGGACCGCTGTAGTCAAAATTGTCGTTGAACGCGGTCCGCATCATGATCGACCCGCCGATCAAAGCCACCACGACGTACGCCATCCCGATAAACAGGTAAGGTTTAAACGGCCCCCATTTCACGGCTCCGTCAGCTGGGGCCCTGGCGTTGGTCAACGTCAAGCCGTACGTGCCCCAACACATGGCGACGATCAGGGCGCAGGCAACAGCGAACAGTTTCATAGTCAGAATTCCGGCTTTAGGAGCGTGGTTGGTTCAAATCTTGTGAAGGAAGTGGCAGATGTCTCCATCTTGGACGACGTAGTCCTTTCCCTCCACCCGTAGTTTACCGGCCTGTCGAATCTCTTTTTCGTTGCCGTGGGTTTCCAGGTCCGCCAGCGTGTACACCTCACAGCGGATGAACCCTTTTTCAAAGTCGCTGTGGATGACGCCGGCTGCTTGCGGGGCTGTCGCGCCGACGGGAATCGTCCAAGCCCGGACCTCTTTCTCGCCCGCGGTGAAGTAACTCTGCAAGCCCAGCGTGTCGTAGGCGGCCCGCGCGATTGTACTCAGGGCCGGCGCTTCCAAACCGACGTCATCGAGCATTTCCTGGCGATCTTCTTCGTCCAGTTCCGCCAACTCGGCTTCCAGCTTGGCGCTGACGCAAACGACGTTTGCACCGACCTTCTCGGCGTGCTCGCGAACCTTCGTGACCAACGGGTTCTTCCCCTCCAGATCATCCTCGTCGACGTTGGCGACGTAGAGGATCGGTTTGGCGGTCATCAGCCCGAAACTGTGGATCGATTTAGCCTCGGCGTCGCTCAGCTGGAGCGTGCGGAGCGGCTGCTCGGATTCCAGGTGCGCGTTGCATTTCTCGATCGCGGCCAGACGCAATTTCGCTTCTTTGTCGCCGCTGCGGGCCGAACGCTGGGCCTTCGTCATCGCGTTCTCCAGCGTTTGCAGGTCCGCCAACACCAGCTCGGTCTCGATCGTATCGATGTCGGCAAGCGGATCCACATTGCCCGACACGTGGATCACATCCGGATCTTCAAAGCAGCGCACGACCTGGACGATGGCATCCACCTGGCGGATGTGGCTGAGAAATTTGTTGCCCAAGCCTTCACCATCGCTGGCGCCTTTGACGATTCCCGCAATGTCCACCAGCTTGAGGGCAGCGGGAATCACCTTTTGAGGCACGATGTACTTGGTGATTCGCTGCAAGCGGTCGTCGGGAACGTTGACAATCCCTTCGTTGGGCTCGATCGTGCAAAAGGGATAATTCTCGCTTTGGGCAGCCTGCGAACAGGTCAGCGCGTTGAACAGCGTGCTTTTGCCGACATTGGGCAGTCCGACGATCCCGGCTTCCATGGTTTGTATTGAACGGAGTGTGATTGGGTGACTGAACGCAGTTGCGCGGATTTTTAACGCTGAACCCGTCGAACGCTGCCGGCCGGTGTGCCGGCTGCGGGCGTCCGAAGGGGCAAAAGCCTATCATCCGCGGACTCTCTTTCGAAGGGCAC
The DNA here is from genome assembly GCF_008629675.1 of Roseiconus nitratireducens. GTDB lineage: Bacteria > Planctomycetota > Planctomycetia > Pirellulales > Pirellulaceae > Stieleria > Stieleria nitratireducens. The sequence goes on from NZ_VWOX01000017.1 coordinate 54,885, forward strand.
CTCCGCAAGGTTGACGCAGTCCGAATCACCCGACTTGAATCGGCCGGTTGCCCCCCAAATCGCTCCAGAATCGGTCACGACGTGGCCCCACGATGGACGATCCCAACCACTCGCACGATGCGGTATGAGTTTCAGGGAAGAATGGACGGCTGAGAGACGTCCGCCCCTGAAAGGTGCTGCCGATCGGGGCCGGTTGTCCGAGGCCACTCGCTTCCCGCCCCTTTGCTCCCAAGGCATGTTCGCGTGCGACGCTCAACTCTCGCTGCCCTGATTCTCGGAGGCGGCACCCTGTTGTCCCTTCCGTTCCGACGGGACATCCAACCGGACGACGGGCCCGATTCCCAAGCGGCTTCCGACGGTTTGGACGAACGCTCGATCGAAATGTTGGTGCAGGAAATCACCAAGGATGTGCAGACGCCGGTGGTCTACCACCGCCAGGCGGATGCCGAGCCGTCCGACCCGTTCTCGACGATTCGCTCCCCGCTGACTTACGAAGACCTGGCGGTCCCGCTGGAGGACGATCCGTACTACGCCCAGCGATTCAATGCGGCGGCCGATGTGGCTCAGCGGCAGCGGGAACAACAAAAGTCCCAGCGAATCGCCGAGCTGGAACGGGCGTTTGCGGCAACGCGTTTCCAAGATGCCCGTTTCGCTCCCGCGGGCCGTCCGATGGCGGAATCCACCTTCAGCGTCGCAACCAGCGGTTCACAACAAACCGGTTCCCACGCTCCGCCCGACGCTTTCCCTTCCAGCACGCCCGACTCCGGCGCGTCCGACGGTCAGACGTTTGGCTCGATGTTCGGCGCAACCGTGGCGAACGATCAGCAGCCCCCAGGTCCCGAAGGCGCCCAACCCGCTCCATCGTCGGATCCACCGCGAACGCCCCGAGCGACCTTGGCTCGGACCCGATCGGAATCCGTCCCATCAGGATCTGCGTTCCCAAGTCAACCTGAGACCGGTGGGCCGGGCTTGCCTGCCCGTCCCGAGGCGTCCCGCACCGGCGGGGAACCGACCCGCGAGCGATCGATCCTGGATCCACTGCCCGCTGCCGACTTGTCGGTCGACGCGACGGCGGGCGAACGTCCGCGGCAATGGATCGTCCAACCGGACTGAGACGACTGACTGGACAGCACCACTTTCAGTCAAAAATACCGTGATTTGCCGTGCATTGAGCGGCAAGGCGCTAGCCGCCGGTTGAGGCGAGAAAACCCGCGGCTAGCGCCGCGCGGCTCACCCGAAATGGCGCTGTCCCTATTTTCGCATTTCCGACAGACCCCAGCAGGGTTCCATCGATGCGACGCCGCCCGGATGTTGGCTGGACAGCAGGACGCGACGGTCGCTACGCTCGCGAGCGCGTGGCTGTCCGCCATTCGGCGAGAGCGGCTGCCTTATCCGCGCTGTTCCGCTCCCCACAGCAAAGTGGTGTCGAAGCGGTTTCGTCACGCCACGGAAGCACGCCGTCCCCATCCCCCGCCGCCGCATGACGTTTGATTATCGATCAATCATGAGCGGCCAAAAGCACGGACCTGTCGCCGCCGCGATCCGTTGCGGGTTGTCGCTGGCCAGCGTTCCCTATCGCATCGGCGTCCGGACACGCAATCGTCGCTTTGATCGTGACGCAGACGCCGTGCAGCACTGTGGCGTGCCCGTCGTCAGCGTCGGCAATCTGACCACCGGCGGAACCGGTAAAACTCCGGTCGTCGCCTACCTGGCCCGTTGGTTCCGTGATCGCGAGGTCCGCGTCGCCATTGTCAGCCGCGGGTACGGCCGTGGCGACGCCGACCACAATGATGAAGCGGCCGAATTGCACCAACGATTACCCGATGTCCCGCACCTGCAGGATCCCGATCGCGTCCGATCGGCGCAGATTGCAGTGGAAGAGTTGGAATCGCAACTGATCCTGATGGATGACGGCTTCCAACATCGACGCCTGCATCGCGACCTGGACATTGTCCTGATCGACATGACCTGCCCCTTCGGTTACGGGCACCTGTTGCCGCGCGGCCTGTTGCGCGAACCCGTTGACGGACTTCGCCGCGCCGGCGCCGTGATACTCACACGCTGCGACCAGGTGGATGCCCAGGCAGTTCGGACGGTGACGGCGACCGTCCGCGAACACCTGCCATCGTCGGCGCCGATCGTCGCCTCAACGCACCAACCCAGTCAGCTGCTGACGCATCCCGACACGACAGGACCGATCGACGCCCTGCGCCGGCGGCGGGTCGCCGCGGTGTGTGGGATCGGCAACCCAAGTGCTTTCCACCAGACGCTGCTGGATTGTGGTGCGCAGTTGGTGGCCACGAGGTCGCTTCCGGACCACGCGGAATATGACCGAGAAACGGTTCAAGACTTGGATCGGTGGGTCCGCGAGTTGGACGGCATCGATGAAGTGATTTGCACGCAGAAAGACCTGGTCAAGTTGCAGACCGATCGGTTGGGCGGCAAGCCGCTTCGCGCACTGGTGATCGAAGCGGACATCGAAAACACGCCGGAGTTTCAACGGTCGCTGGAGGCCGTGCTGGCGATGGTCCTTGATTCGTCTGGCGACGTCTGAGCCCGTTCCGTTCAGCGGCTGAAACGAAGCCACCGATCGATCAGGTGCCGGACCCACGGGGTCAGACGTGTGCGGTTGTACTGGTCACCCAATTTGCGGATCGCATCGGCTTGGGTCGGGTAAGGGTGAATGACCGACGCGATCTTCTTCAAGCCCAGTCCGTGTTGGATGGCGGTCGTGAGCTGGCTGATCAAATCTCCGGCATTCTCAGCGACGACGGTTGCCCCCAGGATCTTGTCGGTTCCCTGTCTGACGTGCACGCGGACGAAGCCGATGGACTGTCCCTCCAGGACCGCTCGATCCACGTCCGACAGAGGCTGGGTGAAGGTGTCGATCTTGATCCGCTGCTGCGTGGCTTGTTCGGCGGTGATTCCCACGTGAGCCACTTCGGGCGAAGAATAGGTGCACCAGGGAACGAGCAAGGAGCTGAGCTTGGAACGACCATTGAACAATGAGTTGCCGATGACGGTGCGGGCCATGAAATCCGCCGCGTGGGTGAACTGCATTGCACCGATCACATCTCCGGCGGCGTAGATTCTGGGATTCGTGGTTCTGAGCCGATCGTCAACTTTCACACCGCTTTGTGGATCGAACTGGACACCCGCCTGCTCCAATCCCATTCCCTGAACGTTCGGGGTGCGACCGGCACTGACCAGGATCGCGTCGCTTGCCAATTGCTGTTCGGATCCCTCGCATTCGATCCAGGTGATGTCTTCATTCCCCCGACGCTCAAAGCGTTTCACGGTCGCTCGCATTCGGAATTGCACGCCGTCGCGACGTAACTGATCGTGGACCAGCTCGGCCGCTTGGGGATCGTCACGGTGCAGCAACCGGTCGCCCTTTTCGATCAAGGTCACGGCGCTGCCGAACCGGGCCATCGCCTGGGCAAGTTCCACTCCGATCGGGCCTCCCCCGATGACCGTCAATCGTCGCGGAAGCTCGGTCAGCGAGAAGACCGTTTCGTTGGTCAACGGCTGAACCTCGTCCCACCCCGGAATCGGCAACCGTGCGGCTCGCGCGCCGGTCGCGATCAGAGCGCGTTGAAAGACGAGAGTCTGGCCGGCGACACGCACGCGGTCGTTTCCGACGAAAGCGGCACTGCCCAAAAAGACGTCCACGCCCAGATCGCGAAAGCGGGCGGCGGAATCATTCGGGCTGATGTCGGCTCGCAGTTTTCGCATGCGTCGCATGATCGCGGGAAAGTCCACTTGGGTGGATCCATCAACGCGAACCCCAAACTCGTGAGCACCCCGAACGGTCGCTGCGATGCGGGCCGCGGCCAGCAGAGCCTTGGACGGGACACAACCGACGGTCAAACAATCGCCGCCCATCAAGCCACGCTCAATCAACGCGACCTTGGCCCCCATCCCCGCCGCGCCGGCAGCGGCGACCAGGCCCGCAGTCCCGGCACCAATCACCACCAGGTTGTATCGACCCTCGGGAATCGGATTGACCCAATCCGCCGGATGAACCTGGTCCGCCAGTTCCCGGTTGTGCGGATCCAACGGCTGCAGCGCCGGAAACGCTTCCGGGTCGGGATCGGGCGTCGTGCTCATGAAATCGGATGATTGGCCGCAGAGGAAAAAGGCACGATCGGGCGACGGCGAAGGGGCGTCAGGCTTCGTTGGACCGACGTTACGGAGATTCTTCCGGGATCACAAACGGTTCAACCACCTGCACGCTGGTGGAAAGGTGTTCTTGGGCGGTCCGTTGGACGTCGTCTCGCAAAGCGTGTTTCTCGACGCGGCGGGCCGACTTGCGATTGGTCAGCCGTCCCAAGTGCACGACCGGTTCACCGGGCTGGGCGGCCGGCAGTGTGGTCATCCCAATGACGATGCCGGCAAACGGAGAGCGCAGAACGCTGTGGTCTTCGTAAACGAGCGTGCTGTTGGTGGCCAGCGGTTGTCCGGAGGCGACGATGGAACCGGGCGAGACGTGCATGTCGAGAAACCCGCCACGCTCGGCACGAATCCACTTGGTGGTTCGGATTTTGACCTGCTGCTCGGGCTTTTCCAGGTCGCCCTCCATCATGTTCAACTCTTTCAAGATATTGTTCACACCCCGCGTCATGCATTCGACAACGGACGGTTCCACCTTCCAGACCTCGCCGCCTTCGACCACGATCGTCGGACACCCGGCATTGGTGGCTTCGCGGCGAAAGGATCCCTTGGGGCCGCGGCCGTCCAAGATGACGCCGGCGCCGAACGCCTCGGCCAGTCGCATGCATTCGGCGTTTTTGAAGTCCGTGCGAACGTTGGGATAGTTCGTACGGCGAACCGCCGCGGTGTGAAGGTCGATTCCGTAATCGCAGCGGGTCACGATTGCGTCAAAAATCACGCGTGCCATCCGCATCGACATGCTGCCGGAGGCGTTACCCGGAAAGCAACGGTTGAGGTCACGTCGGTCGGGTAAGTAGCGCGAATGCCGCTCAAACCCCAACACGTTCAGCACGGGAACCATCACCAGGGTACCGGCCAGCATCTGCCAATTCTGGTCCGCAATCAGGGACCGAATGGCACCGGTGCCGTTGAGCTCATCGCCGTGGAGCGCGCCGGTCACGAAGACCGTCGGACCGTCCTGCAGGCCCCGAACGACGCGGATCGGGATCGACACGTTCCGGCTGCTGTAACTTTCCGAAATCTCAAGTTCCGTGTTGACCGAACCACCCGCAGCGACTTCCGCGCCGAACCATTCGTGACGCTGGGCGTTCGCTTCCATGGGCTGAGATTCTGCAAAAAATTGGGAATTGCGACACTGGGGTGCTGGCCCACCAGTCTTTATCTTACCGTGCGTCTGCGACCACGCGAAGGCGAGGAGCCGGGGGGCGAGCACGGCCCACTCTCGACGCTTTCGGGACGCCCTGGACGCACTTGCCGGCATCGAGCGATCGCCGGGCAGCACGACCGACAACTGACGATCCACCAAGCTCCCACTGCAGGATGCGACATGTCACAGGAACTTGACGAATCTTCGCCGAACACTTGGGAGGAATTGGTCGATACGGCGCAGCAGCAGGACCCGATTGCGCTGGCCGAAAAGATCGAGTCGTTGTCGCCCAGCGACCAGGCTTTTGCGTTCGCCCACATGACGGACGAGCAGACCGAGCAGGTGCTGGGGACGTTGTCTCCCGATGATGCCGCGGATTTGATCGCCGGCTTGCCGGAGGCTCAGGCCGCCCACGCGATCGCCACGCTGGAAGCCGACGCGGCGGCGGCCATCGTCCGCGAACTGACCAGCGATGAACAGGCGGACCTGATCGGTGACCTCAGCCCGGAGGACGCCGAAGCGATTCTGGGTGAGCTCCCGTCCGACGCGGCTAACGACGTCCGCAATCTGACCCGCTACGCGGACGACGTGGCGGGCGGTTTGATGGTCTCCGAGCTTTTCAAGTTTCCCGTGACGGCGACGATTCGCGATGTCGTGGATCAGCTGGCGGTCGACTCCGAACGCCTGGGGGATCGCAACATTCGCTATGGGTACGTCATCGACGAAGGCGGCCGGCTGGTCGGCGTGTTGCCCATGCAGCAGTTGTTGTTCGTCAAACGGTCGACTCCGATCGTTGACGTGATGATCGGCAACCCGTTGTCCGTTCCCGTCACCATGGACCTGTTCGAATTGATGGATGTCTTCGATCGGCATCGCTTTCTGGGAGTTCCGGTGGTGGATGCAGAGGGGCTGCTGCGGGGCGTCGTTCACCGCGAGGCGGTCGAGCACGCGGTGACGCTGGCCAGCGAAAGCGATTATTTGAAAAGCCAGGGGATCGTCGGCGGTGAAGAACTGCGGAACATGCCGCTGTGGCTGCGCGCCCGGCGACGGCTGAGTTGGTTGAGCATCAATATTTTTTTGAACTTGGGCGCCGCGTCGGTGATTGCGATGTACCAAGACACGTTGCAGGCGGTCATCGCCCTGGCCGTGTTTCTGCCGATCATCAGTGACATGAGCGGCTGCAGTGGGAACCAGGCTGTCGCGGTCAGCATGCGTGAACTGGCCATGGGACTGGTCCGTCCGAACGAGCTGTTTCGGGTGTGGAGCAAGGAAGTCACCGTCGGCCTGGTCAACGGCGCGGCACTCGGGTTGTTGATCGGGATCGTCGCCACCATTTTTGATGGCAATCCGTTTTTAGGTTTGGTCGTCGGTGCCGCCTTGTTCCTGAACACGGTGCTGGCGGTTTCCATCGGCGGCCTGGTCCCCCTGCTGTTGAAGCGATTGGGGTTTGATCCGGCGGTCGCCAGCGGTCCCCTGTTGACCACCATCACTGACATGTGTGGATTCTTTCTGGTGCTCGGCTTCGCCTCGGTCACCCTGAATCGTTTGGTCTCCTGACCGTTCGGTCCGAAAGCCGCTCAGCCACCACCGTCTGGCGACGGTGGCGACGGTGGCGACGAAGGGCCCGCTGCGATGAAATGGGGATCGCGACCGAAATGCACCGCATCGCGATCAGGGAGCACTTTGGTATGATTGGGTTTTGCCGACGGAAATGAGGTTTCGAATGGTTTTCCGAACGACGGGTTTCGCTTGGCTGTTCGCCATCACGGTGGTGCACATCATCGGGCTGTCTTGCGACGTGCAGGCGGCGACTCCCAGCGCCGATCCGGTCTCACACGCCTTCTCCCTGCCCACCGTTGGCGGGGCGACGGTGGACGTGGATTCCGATGACGACGCCGAATTGACGGTGGTTTTCTTCCTAAGCACCGAGTGCCCGCTGGCCAAGCTGTATGCCCCCCGGTTGCAACGGTTGGCCGATGAGTACGCCGATTCGGGCCTGGCCGTCGTCGGCGTCGCCAGTAGCGCCCAGGATTCCGTCGAAGACCTCCGCGCGTTTGCTGACGAGCACGAGATTCGCTATCCGATCGCCAAAGATTACGGCAACGAAGTGGCCGATCAATTCCAGGCCGAGCGAACCGCCGAAGTCGTCTTGTTGGACGATCAATTGCAGGTCCGGTACCGCGGGCGGATCGACAACGATTTTCAACCCGGCGTCAACCGCGCCGGTGAGACGCGACACGATTTGAAGCAGGCAATCGACGAAGCCCTGGCCGGGAAGGAAGTCTCGGTTGCAAAGACGACGCCGGTGGGATGCTTGATCGGCCGCAGTCAGCGAGGCGAAGCCACCACCGATGTCACGTTCGCCAAGGAGGTTTCGCGGATCCTGAATCAACACTGTGTCGAATGTCATCGGCGTGGCGAGATTGGCCCCTTCGAGCTGACCGACTACGACGAAGTGGTCGGTTGGGGGCCAATGATGATGGAGGTCATCGACCAGAAACGGATGCCGCCATGGAATGCCGATCCCGAAGTCGGGAGTTTTCGCAACGCGCGACAGATGCCGCGGCGAGACAAAGAAATCTTGCGGGAATGGGTCGAAGGCGGCATGCCGTTCGGGGACGCAGCCGATTTGCCGGATCCGAGTTCACCGACGCCCGTGGCGACCCAGCGCAACACGCCGTGGCAGCTTGACAGTCCGCCGGACCGCATTCTGGAAATGTCCGATCGACCCTTTCAAGTTCCCGCGGACCAGACGGTTGAATACCAGTACTACGTCGTCGATCCTCAACTGGACCACGACGTCTGGATTGCCGGAGCCCAAGTGATTCCGGGTAACCGCCAGGTGGTCCACCACTGCATCGTCTTCATCCGCCCGCCCGACGGATTCAATGCACGCGGAATCGGCTGGCTGACGGCGTATGTTCCAGGGCAACGGGGGGCGGCATTTCCTGACGGCTACGCCCGCCGCATTCCCGCCGGCTCAAAGTTGGTGTTTCAAATGCACTACACGCCGACCGGCCGTCCCCAGGAAGACCTCACGCGCGTCGGCCTGTGGTTTGCCGAACCGGAAACCGTGTCACACGAAGTCGTGACGTTGACGGCGATCAATCACGATTTCGAGATCCCGCCCCACACGGCCGATCATGTCGTGACCGCCTCGCGGGACGGTTTGCCGGATGACGGGATCTTGCTGGCGGTGGCACCCCACATGCACCTTCGCGGCAAGAGTTTCGAATTGTTCTCGCAGCGTGGTGCGACCAAGGAAAAGCTGTTATCGGTGCCGGCCTACGATTTTAACTGGCAGCACGTGTACGCGTTCGAAGAGCCGGTCCAATTGTCAGCGGTCGACCGGCTGTCGTTTCAAGCCAGCTTTGACAATTCGTCGGACAATTTTGCGAATCCGGATCCGTCGGCACACGTGTTTTGGGGAGACCAGACGGATGAAGAAATGGCGATCGCATTTTTTGAAGTTGCGATCCCTCGCGATGCCCAACGCGGCGGAAAGCGACCGGCATCCACGGGGGAATCCGCCCCCGCAAACCTGAATCAGCAGTCGAAACAGGTGAAGGCGTTTGTCGACGACTACTTTGAAAGGTTCGATCAGAATCGGGACGGCCACGTCGATCGCATGGAGCTTCCCACCAGCGTTGATTCTTTCGGGTTCAAGGACCTGGACCTGGACGGCAATGGAACGCTGACGCGCGCGGAAATCGCAAGGGCAGCATCGGTACGACTGGCTCGATGACGCGCAGACTTGCGAATTTCCTGCGCCGGACCAGCGACCATCCGGTCTGGGTCACCCTGTTCGTTCTGGCGATGACGGCGGTGGCAATCGTCGGTTATGCGCGTCCGCACGCCCGGACATCGGTGACCCAGGTCGTGTCTCGGTCCGACAAGGCAAAAGAGAAGAATCCGCCGGCGGAGGTCGCGAAGCCTGACTCGACAGAAGCTGCGGAGCCGTCTCCGCCGAATAAGATCAGCCTGACGAACTCCGACGTGGTGCTGATCGTCCAGGGAGGCTCGTTCTTCACGCCACGCGCCAGCGAGGCGGTTCGAGATGTCGTCGCATCGCTCCGCGACTTACCCGTCGTGGAGGACTTGTTCTGGCTTGACGACGCGCCGCCGATCAATCTGTTCAGCTTGCGGCAATCAGCATTTCCCAAAAGCTCCGCGTCGCCCCGAAAGTTCCAGCGAGCGGAGGCCCAGGCCCTTGCCAACCCGTTGATCGGCGGCCAACTCCTTTCGTCGGACGGGCGGACGATGCTGATGTTGATCGATCTGGACTGGTTGTTCGTGCAGGACGACCGTCAGTGCACCGAACTGTTGCGCGAGACGGCCGCCCAAGCCGCCTCGACGTATCCGGACGTCGGTCTGTCCTTTCTGGTCGGTGGCCGCGTGCCGACGTTGTTGGCAATCGATGAAACCCGCAATCGGAACCAAACACGGTTCCAGTTGATCGGGTACTCGATGGTTCTGGTGATGGGCTTGATCTTGTTTCGCGGATTGAAAGCCGTGTTAGTGGTCGCGGCGGTTCCCGCCCTGGGAGTTTTCTGGACGCTCGGCTGCCTCCGCTACTTTGACCTGCAGAACAACCCGTTCAATGACGTCGTGCTGCCGGTTTTGATCAGCCTGGTCGCGTTTACCGACAGCGTCCACCTGATGATCGAGATTCGTCGCCGTCGCGCCGCTGGAGATTCGCCGCGTGAGGCATCCTCCGGCGCGATCGGCAAAGTCGGTGTGGCTTGTTTTCTGACGTCGTTGACGACCGCAATCGGTTTGGGGGCGCTCACCCTGGCCAACCACGAGGCGGTCCGCGAGTTCGGACAAAGCTGCGTGATTGGCGTGTTGCTTTCCTTCCTGGCGGTCGTGTTGGTGATCCCGCTGGTGTGTTCGACGCGGCCGATGCAAAACTTGCATTTCGGCCACGGTCACGGCGTCGTCGACCGCAGCCTGGCTCGGATCGGGCTGATCGTTGATTGGACCTTGGGACGTCCGAAGCTGATGAGCTGCGTGGCGATCGTGGGGACATTGCTGTTGTTGGGCATTTCGCTGCAGCTACGTCCTGACGAACGCGTGCTCAGCTACCTGCCGGACGATTCGGAGGCCTCGCGGGCGTTTCAAGTGATGGAGGACACGATGGGCGGGACCTCCGTTTCGCAGGTTCAGATTCGCTGGACCGGCAATGAGGATCCCGACGAGACACTCCAAGTGATCTCTGGGGCCCAGGCGGCGCTGGATCGACATGAACTGATCGGGCACCCGATCTCGTTAAAAAGTTTTTTGGATGTGCTGCCGGGTGACCCGACCGCGTCCGACCGCATGTCGCTAAGCGAATTATTGCCGACGCCGCTGAAGACGGCCTTCTATGATCCCGCCATCAGTGAAGCGGTGATCAACTTTCGCATCCGCGACGTCGGCATCGCCGCCTACGCGCCGGTGTTCGAAAGCGTGCAACAGGATTTGCGTCGGCTGCAGCGGGAACACCCGCATTATCAGATCTGGATGGAAGGCGGTGCCGTCCGACGCTGGCAAAACCTGTATCAGGTCGTGCTGGATCTGATCTACAGCCTGGGAAGTGCGGCGGTGGTCATCTTCGTGGTCTTAACGCTGGCGTTTGGATCGCTGCGAATCGGTCTCATCTCGCTGATCCCAAACTTGTTTCCGCTGGCGTTTACGGGAACCTACTTGTGGCTGACCCATGAGCCACTGGAGATCGCCAGCGTTTGCGCCTTCACCGTTTGCTTGGGCATCGCGGTCGACGATACGATTCACTTCCTGACGCGATACCAAGAGGATTTGCAGGATCACGATCAATTGGATGCCATCCGATCAGCCTTCGTCGGCACCGGGGTGGCGTTGATCATGACCACGATCATTTTGGTCGTCGGGATTTCCACGGTCGTGTTCAGCGGTCTGCGGGAGCAACGGATCTTTGCCACCATGGCCTGCCTGACCATCGGATCGGCACTGGTCGGCGACCTGCTGTTCCTGCCGCCGCTGCTGGCCTTGTTTCGTGGCAAGCGTCGCAAGCCTTCGACTTCCAACGACGCGGCATCCAATGACGCGACGGCGGAGCAGGCGGGATCGCCAGACGAAGTGCCGGCAGAGCACGTTTGAAATCTAGCTGGCGCGTTCCAGCGGCAAATCTCTTGCGTGTTTGTATTCCATTTCGCCGAGTCGGACCGGGACCGTAATGATGCGGAGCATCCTGCTACACTCAACGCGGCACGTTTCTGTCAGCGCTGTCCACGAACCTGGAGTCGCTATCAATGAGATCCTTCCCCGCGCGCTTGTTTCTATTGCTCTGGATCGGGGTACCGTCCGTTTTCGGCACGAATGTCACCATCGCGGAATCGCCGCAACCTCCCAAGGTCTTGCGGGACGGTTGGTCGATTGAATTGGTGGCCGCCGAACCGGATCTGGTGACACCGGTCGCTTGCTGTTTGGATTCTCGGGGAAGGCTGTTGGTGATCGAGTCGCACACGCACTTTCCCCCGGAAGACTATCCGGGGCCAAAGACGGATCGAATCCATGCCTTCGCCGACACGGATTCCGACGGCACGTTGGATCAACAGTCCCTGTTCTACGAGGGCGGGAGAGCGACGATGGGGTTGGTGTTGCTTGCCGACGATTGGATTGTCGTGGCCACACGCAGTGACGTCGCCCGGTTGCGCGATGAGGACGGTGACGGCGTTGCGGATCGGCGGGAGGTGTTGCTGCGGTTGGAAACAAAGGCCGAGTACCCACACAACGGGCTGGCGGGAGTCGCCGTCGGTCCGGACGGCTACCTGTATGTCGGACAAGGAGAAAACTTTGGTGAGCCGTATGAGCTGACGGCAGCCGACGGGTCGCAGCAAGTTGGCGGTGGCGAAGGAGGCAACATCTTTCGATTGCGACCGGACGGATCCGATCTGCAACGCGTTGCCACCGGTTTTTGGAATCCGTTCGGGATGTGCTTCGATTCCAGAGGCCGATTGTGGACCGTCGGAAACGACCCCGATGCGATGCCGCCGTGTCGCCTGCTGCACGTCGTCCCGTCCGGAGATTACGGATTCCAATTCCGGTTTGGCCGTGCCGGCACACATCCGCTGCAAGCCTGGAACGGCGAACTGCCGGGGACCTTGCCGTATGCCGCGGGCACGGGGGAAGCTCCCTGCGCCGTGCTACCGGTCGGCGACCGCTTGTGGGTGACCAGTTGGGGTGACAACCGAATCGAGTCCTACCAGCTATCGCCTCGCGGAGCCAGTTGGAGTAGCCGGACCGAAGTGGTGGTGCAGGGCGACACCAACTTTCGTCCCGTTGGGATGGCGCAGGCGGCGGACGGTTCGATCTACTTCACCGACTGGGTCCGCCGCGACTATGCGGTCCATCAAACCGGCCGACTGTGGCGGTTGGTGCCACCGGATCGATCACAAGCGTTTGAATCATCGATCGCTGCGAAAACGCACCGGGAACATCGTGCGGACGCCTTGCGGTCGTCGGAGTCTGTCTCCCAGCTGATTGCCGCGCTGGATCACCCGGATCCGTTCATCGCTCAAGCAGCAATTGCTGCCCTCGCCGACTCCGACCGTTTGGGTTCCCTGACGCTGCAAAACGTGCCCAGCGATTTGGGGCGATCACGACTGCTTGCCGCCTGGCGGTGGCGATCGATGTGTGATCCGCAGTCGGTGCAGCCGTCACGTCGTGACGCGTTGATTCATGCGGCGCTTTCGACGCACGGGGAGCAGACACGTTTGGTGGCCGTCCGCTGGGCAGCCGAACTTCAGCAACCGCAATGGCTGGAGGCCTTCGAGACGCTGCTTCAAGACGACGATCTGACGCCCCGGTTGTTTTCCGCGTGCGTGGCTGGGATCACGCATGTGCGCGATGAAACGGCCCCACGCGGCGTCCGTGACCCGGCACGCGAGAAACTGCTTGACGAGATCGCGTCCGATGCATCGCGATCCGCCGCGATCCGCGCGCTGGCGGTGCAGATGCTACCGGCCGAGAGCAAGGAACCGACCGACGACGAACTTGGATCTTGGATTCGATCTGACAGCGAGGGCAAGCTCGCCCGAGAGTCGATTCGTTTGTTGGCCGATCGATCCAGCCAGAGCGCGGTGGAAGTTTTGCAATCGGTGATGACGGATTCGGACGTGCCGTCCGATCGGCGTGCCGACGCCGTCGCCGCGCTCGCGGCCGGCGGGCGCACGGAGATCCTGCTGCCCGCGGGAATCGATCAAGACCGCATGCCCGCCGAAGTCCAAACCGAATTGGAACGGGTCAACGCATCCGCTGAATCCGTCACGGGAGAAACGCGCCCGGCGGCTGAAGACATCCAGGCCTGGATGCAATTGGTTGGCAGCGGAGGCAATGCGGACGCGGGCAGGCGGGTCTTCATGCGAGCAGGCTGCCAGAGTTGCCACACCCACTCCGGACGCGGTGCAGCGACCGGTCCCGAGCTGACGTCGCTGGCGGGCCAAAATCGGCAGCGCGTCTTGGAATCGATTCTGAAACCCAGCCGAGAAATCGGACCGCTGTACACGCCATGGAAGATCTTGACCGTCGACGGCGACGTCTTGAACGGGCTGAAAACGCCCACCCCAGGCGTCGGCGGTAAACTGGCCTTCCAAGGCACCGACGGCAAACGGTTTGAAATCGCCTTGGAAGACATCCAATTCCACTCGATGAGCGATCAGTCGATTATGCCCGAGGGACTGGAAAAAACGATCAGCATCAACGAGCTACGCGACCTGCTGGCTTTTCTGACGCCGCAGCCGTGACCCCGAGTGACACGCCGCCACTGCAATTCTTTGCAGACCGTGATGGGACCGATTTCGGTCGGGCAAAACGGAAAGGAACAGCCGGTGAAAGTCAATCGATTACAGATTGATTCTGGCGGGAAATCTGCTCGAATCTCCGGCCCAGGTTCTTTCCCTTCCATCCCCAGGTTGACCGTTGAGATCTTCAAACCGACGTCAGTTTCTGAGTGACAACTTTGCCGCAGCCACTTCGTTTGGGATCGCGGCCGCATGGGCCCAGCTGGGTGGTCGGTTCGCGCATGGCGAATCTGTCAGCCGGTCAACGGCGCTGGTTGAGGTTGCCGACGAAACGACGGGTCTGCCGCTGTTGCGAGTCCCGGAAGGCTTTCGCTATCGCACGTTCGGTTGGACCGGGGATCGGATGAGCGATTCGGCCCCGACGCCGGCCGCCCACGACGGCATGGGCGTGGTGTCGGTGGAAGGGGACGTCGTGACGCTGTGCCGCAACCATGAGATCAGCGACGACGGGCCCTGCCTGTCACATCCCGGGGGCAAACCGTTTGACGCCTATGCCCGCGGTGGTTGCACCAACCTGCGATTCGATCTGGCCAAAGGAGAATGGCTGGACAGCTGGGTCAGTCTGTCGGGGACCAGCCGCAACTGTGCCGGGGGAATCACCCCCTGGGGCACCTGGCTGACGTGCGAAGAAACGGTGCTGGGTCCCAATGACCGCGATCCCTACAAGCTGCAGCAGAAACGACGCTTTCAAAAGGAGCACGGTTGGGTCTTTGAAGTTTCTCCGGAGCGGTCGGCGAATACGGGCACACCGCAACCCATCCCGGAAATGGGACGCTTTGTCCATGAAGCGGTGGCCATCGATCGCAAGACCGGGATTGTCTACGAGACCGAAGACCGCGGCACGGCGGGGTTTTATCGCTATGTTCCTGACGTTCCGGGAAAACTTGCCGCCGGCGGCCGGTTGGAAATGGCCGAGGTGGTCGGGCAACCGGATCTGCGCGGCGGCTTCGCTAGCGGGACAACCTTTGACGTTCGCTGGCACACGATTGATGACCCGACCCGAGCTCACTCGCCGGGCAGCGAATCGCAAGTCTCCAAAGACAACCCCGTGCTCGGTGATGAGCTGGGTGTTTTCAAACAGGGCCAAGCCAAAGGTGGGTCGATGTTCTCACGTTTGGAAGGTTGCTGGTATGGCAACGGACTGGTGTACTTCGATGCGACCAGCGGAGGCGCCGCATCGGCCGGCCAAATCTGGCAGTACGATCCCGCCCACGAAACGTTGACGCTGCTCTTTGAATCGCCCAGTAAGCCGGAACTGAACATGCCCGACAACCTGTGCGTCAGCCCGAGAGGCGGGCTGGTGCTGTGCGAAGACAATGACTACGGGGCCAACGAGTATCCGCAACGGATGTTTGCGTTATCACAGGACGGGCAACTCTCTTTGCTGGCGGAGAACAACGTCCGGCTGAGAGGCGAACGCAACGGAATGGAAGGCGACTTTCGCACCAAGGAATGGGCCGGGGCAACATTCAGCCCGGACGGAAAATGGCTGTTTGTGAACATCCAGACGCCCGGAATCACGTTTGCGATCACCGGCCCCTGGGATCAGACCTTGGTGTGAATTGAGGAGTTTAACTTTGTCAGACAGCGACGCGCCAACGGAAACCAAACCGCATCGGCTCGGTCAGCTTGCCTCCACCGCAATCTGCGGAAATGACATCACGTCGTCCTGTCTGTACGTGTCCGCGCTTGCGATCAGCTATGCCGGACGGTGGGCTCCGGTTTGCTTGTTGCTGGTGGCGGCGACGCTGTATCTCTTTCGGTCGATCTACGCCGAGGTGGTTGGGGCAATGCCGCTTAACGGCGGGGCCTACAACGCATTGCTGAACACGACCAGCAAGTATCGGGCGTCGATTGCCGCTTGCCTGACCGTGCTTTCCTACATGGCGACCGCCGTCATCTCGTCCAACGAGGCGATGCACTATTTGGAATCGATGTGGGAAGCGCTGCCGATCATTCCGGCAACCATCTGCCTGCTGGCGTTCTTCATGGTGCTGACGGCGATCGGGATCACCGAATCGGCTGTCGTGGCGATCGGGATCTTCCTGTTTCACATGACGTCGATGGGCCTGCTGTTGATCCTGGGCGCCTTCGCGATCTTTACCGTCGGGACCGACGTCCTGATGCAGAACCTTGCGTCGCCAGTTCCGGGCGGCGTGGCGCAAGCATTGTTTTTCGGATTCAGTGCCGCGATGTTGGGCATTTCCGGATTTGAATCATCCGCCAACTTCGTCGAAGAACAGCAAGACGGCGTCTTCCCGAAGACGCTCCGAAACATGTGGCTGGCGGTCACGGTGTTGAACCCGGGGATGGCCATTCTGGCACTGGCGCTGGTGCCCGTCGCGGAGGTCCAGCAGGTCTACCAGACCACCTTGTTGTCACACATGGGCGACGTCGCAGCGGGAAATTGGTTTTCCTGGTTGATCAGCGTCGATGCGGTCTTGGTGCTCAGCGGTGCCACCTTGACCAGTTACGTCGGGGTCACCGGTTTGGTCAAACGGATGACGCTGGACCGCTGTCTGCCCAGTTTTCTGTTGGCGGAGAGTCGATTCGGCACGCCCCACCGGATCATCATCCTATTCTTCATCCTGTCGGTTTCGGTGCTATTGATCACCGGCGGCGACCTGCAGTCCTTGGCGGCCGTTTACACGCTGTCCTTTTTGTCGGTGATGGCGTTGTTCGCCATCGGCAACTTGCTGTTGAAGGTCAAACGCGCTCGGCTTCCGCGGCCGATCCGCGCCAGCTACCTCACGGTGCTGGTCGCCCTGACCGCCGTCGTCATTGCGCTGCTGGGCAACGCGCGGCTGAACAAAGCCTACCTGATCGTATTCCTGGAATACCTGGTGCCGGCCGTGGTGATCGTGACAATCATGTTGATGCGTGATCCGATCTTGGAACTGATTGTGTTCTTCGTCGACGAGGTGCGCAACAAAGTGCGTCGCCAGAAGCATGAAGCGATCAAGCAGAACGATCGCCCGACCGCGGCTTGGTGGACCCGGATCGCCAGACGCGTCAATCAATTGGACGAGAAAGTGCACAAGCTGCTGGACCGGATCCGGGCGCAACAGTTCGTCTTCTTCACCCGCGGCGACAACGTGGAGAACCTGAACCGTGTGATGCTGTACATCAAGGAAAATGAACACACCAACCGCGTCAAATTCGTGCACGTCCACCAGCCCCAATCGGAATTACCCCCGCGGTTGTCAGAACACATCCGTTTTCTGGACGAAGTGTACCCCGACATCGATATCGAGTTCGTGGCGATCGAAGGCGAGTTCACTCCGGAATTGATTGAACAACTTTCGGAGCAGTGGGACATTCCGACGAACTTGATGTTCATCGGTTCGCCCACCGGCCATCTGAACTACCGGGTCGCTGATCTGTGCGGTGCTCGGCTGATCATCTGAGCCGCCGCCGCACACACCGTGCGGTTATCGTGCCGCTGTGATTTCACGCTCCTATTCCAGAGAAAGTCGAACGTCTTCGAGAGAAGCACCGATCACGATCGGTTGAGATCGGATGCTGGACGCGAACCGGGCGGCCGCGAGGTCGACGGACCGGGCCGATTTGACAGGCTTGTTGCAGGCATTTATCGTTTCTAGAATGCTGACCGGTCGCCAGCGCGCCGGTACAGCGGCCCCTGATCGCTGCCCTTCTCTCTACAACGGGTTCTGTGGGTATGATTCGCTCTCTGTTACTAGCGTCGCTTTGGATCTTGCCGTTGGCGGATCAGGCATTCTGTCAGTGGTACGGTGGTGGGTACTACGGAGGTGGCTATGCCGGCGGCGGGTATCACCATGCGTCGACGGCGGCCGAGGGCTATGCCCGCGGCATGGCCGATGTGATCCGCTCGCAGGGCGAAGCGAACCTGGCGAACGCCCAAGCGCTCAGCGGCTACGAAGACGCCCGGGCCAAGTACATCGACAACCGCAACAAGGCGACGGCTGCATATTACGAGCGTCGCAAGCTTCGCGACCAATACAAGGCAGCGGAAAAGGAAGAGCGAGCGTATTATCGCGCTCGGAGAACGTCGGAGCTGACGCCGTTGACCGCCGAGGAACTGGATCCTTCCAGCGGAAAGATCACTTGGCCTGAATTGCTGCAGGATCCGCAGTACGACCAGTACCGCGAAGTCTTTGACAAAATCTTTGCCCAGCGTGCCGCCGACGGAATCGCCACCAACAATGACTACGTGATCGCGGTGAATACCTCCAAGGAATGGCGACAGGTGTTGACCGAGAAACGCGACGAGTACGTGTTCAACACGTTGCGTGACTCGATCCTGTTCATCCGCCGACTCGAGAACGATCTGAGCCTCTGATCGGAACGTGAGTGGCAAGCCGTCGGACGGCCTGCTCTGTTTCGCTTCCGAACGGATTCGCCCCGCCCTTCCCGATGCGCACTAAGAGATACTCCCGGCATGTCGCCTCAAATGATCGTCCGCCGTCGCTGGATCGCCGCCCCGTTGTTGGCCCTTTTCTGCGCCGCACCCGTCCATGCTGACCAGCTGAACCCGCAGCAACTGTTGCAAGACCTGAAGCAGGGTACCGCGACCGAAAAATGCATTGCCGCCGACGGCGTCACCACCTGTGAAGCCCCGTCCTCATTGTTCGCCGACGCCCTGTTGGCTGGATTGTCGGACAAGGACCCCGAGGTCCGCTGGCACTGCGCCCGTACGATCGGAACCTTGGGGCTGGATGACGCCGCGATCCGACGCCAACTGACTGCTTTGCTGGCCGATGAGAACGCCGTGGTGAAAGCTCAAGCGGCACGCACGTTGGCCCGCTTGGGGAACCCCTCAGAGGAAACGATCCGAGGCCTGGTCAAGCTGGCGACCGATTCGGACGCTCGAGTGGCTCGTGTCGCCGTCGCGTCGATTCGGCAGCTGCAGGTTGACCGCAAACTGGTCGTCGAAGCGCTGGTCGACGTCTTGGACCACGAAGACCAGTCGGTTGCCATGCATGGGGTCGACACCATGGTCGAGATGGGCGAGCAGGCCGTTCCGTTCTTGCAGGAAGCACTCGCCAACGACCGAGCCGCCTATTGGGCCGCAATCGCTGTAGAGCAGATCGGACCGCCCGCGAAGGAGACGCTTCCCAGCCTGGTCAAACTGATTCGGTCAGACTCCGATCCCCAACTCCGGATCCAGGCGATGCTGGCGGTTGCCTCGTTAGGTGAAGCCGACGAACCGGCGTGCCAGGCACTGACGACGGTTCTGAACGACTCCGGATCACAAGACGTGACCCGCGCCGCCGCCGCGTACGCCATCGGTACCACTGGGTGCACCGGCGCGACGGACTCGCTGCGAACCGCCGCGGGCGATGACGACGAATTACTATCAATGGTCGCTGCTTGGGCCCTGGCAAAACAGTCACCCGACAATCCTCAGGCGATGCAGACGGCTGTCGAAAAGCTGATCGCCGGGCTGAAAAGTGACAAAGCCATCATCCGATCGGCTGCGGCCAGGGGATTGCATAAGCTGGAAGCACCGCCCGAGTTGGTGGGGCCGGCATTGATCGCCGCATCGAACGATCCCGATCCCTCCGTGTTCGCGAACGTGATTGACGCCCTTGCCAGTCTGGGGCCTGAGGTTTTGGATCACGCCGTCCCCGCGTTGCAAAAGCCGGAATACCGCGAGGTTGCCATCGCCGTGTTGACCAAACTCGGTCCCGAAGCCGCGCCGGTGGCAAATGATCTGGTCAGCGCCTTCAACGACGACACGCCCGAATTCAATGCCGAATTGCAGTTGGCTTTAGCGGAAATCGGCGCAGCGACGCCTGAAGTCATCCGTCGACTGACGCAGTCGCTGAGTTCTGATCAGGAATCCGTTCGCAATAGCGCGATCTACGCCCTCGGCCGACTCGGTCCCAAAGCGTCCGATGCGACCGGAGCATTGCAGAAGCTGGTTTCGTCCAGTGACGCGTTCGATTCAACTTCTGCCGCCTGGGCGCTGGCCTACATTCACCCCGACGATCCGGAAGTGGCCAAGCTGGTGGTTCCGGCGTTGATTCGCAGTCTGGGCGCCGACCGCGAGATCATCCGCTTTCAGGCCGCCGATGCCCTCGGCAAGTTGGGGGCTGAAGCCAAGCCGGCGGTCCCGGCTTTGAAGAAACGGCTCGCCTCGGAAGAGTCCGCAATGGTTGTCAAACAGGCAATCGCTGAGGCTCTTGAGGCGATCGGGCAATAGCGGGGCGTCGCGCCGAGCGCTCGCGACGCCTCGCTTGAAGCCCAGCCGGAACGGACGCCTGCTGTTGGCGGCCCCGCCGTTGCCAACCTCCCCGACGCAGCTTCCACATTTGCGATCCCCTGGCAAGCACCATCTCCGGATGGTGTCACTGTTCCACAGACAGTGAAGCCCCGCGTCAGCCTGCTTTTCTACTTTTCTCGTTTTCCGCCGGAGGTGGATCGTGCATCCACAAAGCATTCGCCTGATCGTGGTCGTCGCGCTGTTCGGTTCTTTGGCGACAGGGATGCGCCCGGCGACGGCGCAACCGGACGGGGGCGCACCCTTTCAACCGCCGGTCGAATCACCGGAGGTCCAAGACGACGGATCCGTCGTCTTTCGAATCCGCGCCGACAAGGCTGAAACGGTGCAATTGGCCAGCAGCGACTTGTTTGCCTTCGGACAATCCGCCGAACTGAAAACCAATGACGCGGGCATTTGGGAAACCACGTTGAAAGAGACACCCGCGGGAGCCTATCGCTATCGTTTTGATATCGACGGCGTATCCGTGATTGATCCGGCGAACAACTCGACCAGCGAGGTCAATGCCGGCGTCTGGAGCTTGTTGCACATCCCCGGGGCAACCTGGATGGATGCCGGGAAAGAACGCCACGGGGCGGTTGCGGAAGTGCACTACTTCTCGACGCCGCTGGATCGAATGCGCCGCATGCACGTCTACACTCCGCCCGGCTACGCGATGGACCCGCAGCAAGATTATCCGGTGCTGTATTTGCTGCACGGGGCCATGGATTGTGACGATTCCTGGTCGACAGTGGGCCGTGCCGGCTACATTCTGGACCAGCTGATCGCCCGCGGAGAGGCGGAACCGATGATCGTGGTGATGCCCGCCGGGCATACCGGTCCATTCCGATTCGGACGCAATTCCATTCCGATCGATGAGTTTTCCGAAGACTTCACCCAGGCGATTCGGCCTTACATTGAAGCGAACTATCGGGTTCGATCCGGCCGCGCCAATCGAGCCATCGCCGGATTGTCGATGGGCGGCGCCCAAACGTTGAACATCGCTTTCGAAAACCTCGCAGACTACGCCTTTGTTGGTGTGTTCAGTTCGGGCGTGTTTGGAATCACGGGCCGCGGCCCGGGCAGCCCCAACGGGGACCGCCCCAGTTGGCGAGAGCAGCACCAGACCAGCCTGGAGGATTCGGAACTCAAACAGGGATTGAAGAAAGTCTGGTTCGCAACCGGCCGTGACGACTTCCTGTTGGAAACGTCTCGTGCCACCGTCGACATGTTGAAGGAAAACGGTTTTGACGTGGACTTCGAAGAAACCGACGGCGGTCACACCTGGACGAACTGGCGCGAGTACCTGCATACGTTCGCCCAGTATCTGTTCCGCGACGATCCGGAGATTGTCCAGCTGCCGGAATCGTCCGCCCAGCCGGCGAGTGCCGAGCAGCCACAAGCACCGTAGGAACCTTGTCCGCCCTCAGTCGCGCGTGGACGCACACGTTCGCTGATTGGAGTGTCTCATCAGCACAGCCTGACAGCTCGCTGTGGCTGCCGACATCGATCCTCGCTCAGCCTTTCATCGCATGGATGCGGCAATGCTTTCGATCCAGGAGTTTCGCGGCCGATTTCGATCGTCTGGCCGGCCAAACCAAAAGCCGGGGCATTCGGGTACGCCATTTGCCTTGCAAGGGAGCCGGCGTTGCTTCAGTCCGTTCCCGGAATCAGTGGCTGCGGGAGTACCCATCGATGTTCAGAAAAACCGACTCTGAGATCCAAAGAGACGTCATGGAAGCCTTGAAGGCGGAACCCCGATTGTCGCCAGAACGGATCGGCGTCGCGGTTCACGAAGGCGTGGTGACGCTCAGCGGGCAGGTTTCAAATTACGCCCAAAAGAGCGCGGCGGAGAAGGCGGCTTTGCGGGTCCGCGGTGTCCGCGGCGTGGCGGAAGAAATCGACGTCCACCTGGAATCGTCCGAGAAACGCGGCGATGTGGAAATTGCCGAGGCCGCTGTGCGGGCTCTTCGCTGGCACATTTGGGCTCCCGATCACCTGCAGGTCAAGGTCGAAGACGGCTGGGTCACGCTGTCGGGCGAAGTCGACTTCTATTACCAACGGAATTCCGCCGTCGAATCGGTACGCTACCTGACGGGAGTTCGCGGCGTGACCAATGCGATCACGATCAAGCAACGGGTCGAAGTTCAGGACATCAAGGATGCGATCGAGCAATCCTTGGTTCGGGACGCCGAGTTGGAGGCGAATCAGATCAATGTCGATGCCGACGGCGGCACGGTGACCTTGCGAGGCCACGTTCACTCGGCCTGGGAGCGCACCGCAGCTTCCAAGGCAGCCTGGCGGATACCCGGCGTGTGCGCCGTCAAAAATGAGCTGGAAGTTACCTGACGCTTCAGCAAGCCCTGTCACCACGCTCGCCAGAGCGTGGATCGCAGAGCGTGCGGGACCGCCACCGTCTGGCGACGGTAGCTACGAATCCCACGAACTAGCCACGCTCACCCGGCTTCGCTGCCTGCATCACCTACGAATTGATTTCACGGGCGATCTGGTTGATGACCTGCAACGCATCGATTGGCGAAATCCGTGTGTCGCCGCTGACATCGTAGTAAGGCGCCATCCGAGTTCCGGTCGGGGGCAACCGGGGATCGGTCACCTGAGCCAGGCGATTGATGATTTGCAACGCATCGACGGGGGACACGTTGCCGTCCCCACTGACGTCATAGCGGTTCCAGGGATGTTGCCAATCCGCCGGCAGCGCTTCGATGTCCAGGCTGACCGCGTACTGCGTACCGGTTGGTTCGCCGACCGATCGCACCAGCAGCAGCACCTGCTTCCCATCCTCGCTCAATTCCATGTCGATCAAATCCAACGCCGTTTCGTCGACCCCCAGTTGCCCGACCAATCGCAGGTAGTCATCCAGGTCCGCCAATTGGCCCGTACGTGCGTCAAACAATTGGGTGCCCGACGGCGTCGAAACGGCCGCATAAAAATCGACGACGTGCGTGACTTCAGCCGCTTCAGGCAGATCGAATTCTTTCAGGATCGTTCCGTCACGCCCCCACAGGACACCCACCTTGTCGGCACCGCCTTCGCCGCGGGCAACCGCTCCGCCGACGATCCCGTATTTTGAGACCGTCATCGCCTTGCCGGAGAGATCGCCGGCCGAAAGCGTCAACGGCATCGCGACCCAATCGCCGGCCACCAACGTCCAGGCCATTGGCAGATTGCCGGCGACCCCCGCGATTCGTTCCCCATTGATGTCCAGTGCGGCTCCTCCGTTGGCCTCGGCCGGCAACGACAGCGCCGAGACCTGTTCGCCGTCAATCACGATCGGGAGGAAATCGTCTTCGCCCACGGCGCGTCCTGACGAATCGACGGCGTGAATCACCCCGGCCGAATCTGCCCCGTCGGAAGCGATCGGAAGCAAGGCAGCCTGTTGGTCGATCCAACGCGCCGGCGCGATGGGTCCGACCGGCGTCTCAGCGCTGGGCAATGCCGAACCGACCACGTGCAAATCGCCCAGCTCCGTCACCGCCGCGTCGGTCACCACAAAAGGAGCTTCCAACAACATGGATGCCGGAAAGTCGGTCAGTGCCACTGACGACGGATCGGTGGTTTGCGAGTTGACTTTTGCCGTTCCGGCTTGTTGGCCGCCAACATAGGCAAGACAGACATCGGACCCATTGGTCCCCTGCGCGACCGCAGCGAACTGAACCTCCGAGGGCAACTCTGCAATCCAGGACGCCAACAGATTCCGACTTTCCAGAGACTGGACGGTCAACCGACGTCGGCGACCGCGGCGCTCCGATTGCCTGTGTGGATGCAAAGAATGACGGACCTTCATCGTTCAAACGATCATCTGGGGGAGGGAGCAAAACGCCGGCACAACGGAGCGCAATCCGGTTGTACCCCGTCGTTGCGAGATCCAACAGCCTAGCGCAGAGACCTATCTTGGTTCAAACTGGGGGGAAACAAAAGAGACCGAGGCGAAACGCCGGCAAACACGCGTCAGATTTCCGCCATTCAGGCTGGCGGGGCGCGAGAAAAACGCCTGTTTCCACGATCCGGTTGGAAAGTGCTCGCACGTGCGACTGCCACCGTCTGGCGACGGTGGCTACGACTTGCTCGATACGTCGCCACGTTCGCCAGAACGTGGATCGTGTGGGAAAACCGCCGTGACACTCGCCAGAGCGTGGAACGTTCATCGCCACCGTCTGGCGACGGTAGATACAAATGGCTCGATACGTGGCCACGTTCGCCAGAACGTGGATCGCGTGCGAAAACCGCCGTGACACCCGCCAGAGCGTGGAACGTTCATCGCCACCGTCTGGCGACGGTAGCTACGAATGGCACGATACGTGGCCACGTTCGCCAGAGCGTGGATCGCGTGCGAAAACCGATGTGACCTTCAATAGTACGGGACGTAGGGCGTCTGGTCCGGAATCCGGACCCGATAATGCTGCTGCAGGAACGTGACCAGGTCAATCAACTCGGTCACCGTCATCACATCGTTGTACAGCCGCATTTGCGATTCTCCCTCATCAGTTTTTACGGTGTCATCCGGATACCCGGCGGCGAACCGGTGCGAAGGGTTGATGATGGACGTGACCAAGTCCCCGTAGGTCTCGACATATGCCTTTTCACCCCCGAGGACCACGGCCTCTTCTCGCCGTTTTGCCGATTCCTCTCCAGCCGCTTGATCGCTTTCCGCGGATTCCGCATCAAAAGTGACTCCTTCAACACGATGACAGGCATTGCACTGCAGGCGAACGAAAGTCGCCTTTCCGGCCTGGGCGTCTCCATCAGGCAAAGTGAATCCCTTACCAGACTTCGGGTCCGGAGCGCATCCGGCGACCATCGCGAGAACGGTCAAAGCAATGAAACGATTCATAGAATGCTCCGGCAGTGACGTCGATCGAACCGGTCTTGTGCGACAGGCACGCTGCAACCCGATGCAGCATCGCCTGTCTCTGGTGCAACGCTGTCTCTGGATGCAAAACCGGTTCCAAATGTCCAACGAGCCTTGACGGTGCGACCTCGTCTCAACCGTGGCCAATTTCGCACGGTAGTCGCCCATGGAGCGCACCCAGGCGGATCGTTTGCGAGTTCAACTCACGTTCCGACTGTGGCATCGCGTTTGCAGTTTTTCGACCGGCTGTTGTTGCCCCGATCAAGCGAGGGAATTGAAATGTCTGTCGGTCGAATCTGCACGCGCGAAGTGGATCTTGCTGAGACTGGCGAATCGGTTCAGGACGCCGCAAATCGAATGGGTGAGCGGAGGGTCGGATCGCTGGTCGTCATCGACGATGATCGCTCACCCGTCGGGATCGTGACCGACCGCGATATCGCGATTCGAGTGGCGGGTCGCGGCCTGGACCCGGCGATGACGGAAGTCGCCGCAATCATGACGGAGTTGCCGGAAAGTGTCCGCGAAGACACCCCCATCGAGACTGCGATCCGAATCATGCGGTCGGGCCCCTACCGTCGACTACCGGTCGTTGACGACCAGGAACACCTGTTGGGCTTGATCACCCTGGACGACGTCCTTGACCTGTTGTGCGAGGAGTTCGAGGAGATCGGCGAACTGCTACGAAAAGAAGGGCCTCGGTAGTGTCCCCGGAGCGATGCGAGACGATGCCCCGCGCCGGATCGCTTCAACTTTTGCTGCCGTCGGTGCCGGTTCCGCCGCGTAGTGAGTTCAAAAACTGTTGCATCCCCGCAATGACCGCGCCGGAGTCTGATCCGTAGGCCATCAGCCGAAATCCGAGATCCTTATGCTGTTGCACCAATCCGGCTTTGGTCAAAATCCCCGCCGCCTTGCCATGCTTTTGACAGGCCGCCACGACTCTCTGCAAGGCAGCGACCATCTCGGGATGATCAAACTGTCCGGGATACCCCAGGTTGACCGATAAATCCAACGGTCCAACGAATAAAACGTCGACGCCGTCCACCGCCGCGATCGATTCCGCCTCGGCCACCGCCTCCGGAGTCTCTATCTGAACCACGACCAAACTGCATTCGTTCGATTCCTGAAAGTACTCCTTCCAGGTGCGGCCATAGTCGGTCGCCCGAATGACCCCGGCCACCCCGCGTCGCCCGGCCGGCGGATACTTCATGCTCGCGACCGCTTGCGATGCTTGCTCGGCCGAACTGACGTAAGGGAACATCACTCCGGCGGCTCCACTATCCATCACGAACTTCACCGCGTCAGGATCAACCGAGCGAATCCGGACGATGGGTGCCGACCGTGAGCCCCGGCAGGCTTGCAGCAGATTCCGCAGGTCTGACCAGGATCCGGAGCCATGCTCCAGATCGATCAGCAACCAGTCAAAATCACAGTCAGCAGCGATTTCGGCCGTCATGGCCGACCCGAGATTCAGAAAGGTGCCGGCCAACATTTCCGTTTTCAGGCGTTGCTTGTCGATCCATTGCATCATTGAATTCTCGTAGGAGGAAGCCACCGAGAATCGACTGCTCGGTGCGGCGGCACCGTTTTACCAGAACGATGTCGGCTCGCGGACCGTGCTCCACAATGGAAACCGGAGGCCCCGAAGCGCCGCCCTCAGTCGACTCCGATGTCCTCGTTCCAGAGAGCCGGTCGTTCTTGGATGAATTGTCTCATCAAAGCAATGCACCGAGAGTCATCCAGAATCGTCAGCTTCACACCACGTTCTCCCAGGTACTCCTCCGGTCCTTGAAAGGTCTGATTCTCGCCGACCACGATTCTGGGAATTTTATAAAGCAACGCCGCACCGCTACACATGTCACAAGGCGAAAGCGTTGAATACAGGGTTGCCCTCGCATAGTCTTTCGCATGCAGTCGCCCCGCTTTTTCTAAACAATCCATTTCGGCATGAAGGATCGCACTGCCTTGTTGCACCCTGCGATTGTGACCGCGAGCGACAATCTGGTCATCAATCACCAGAACCGATCCGATCGGGATTCCGCCGTCCCGGAGCGAAATTTCGGCCTCTTCAATGGCAACAGCAAGAAACGGGTCGTCGTTCATTGTGACGGGAATGCGTTTGAGTCGTTGGATTTCGTACTGACCGGTAGGGCATGCTGTGCATGCCAGCGCTGTTTCCGTCGACTTGCGCCGACGGCAGGGGGGCCGCGTTGCTTCGCAACTGCAGTTCGTGCCGATTGGTTTCGCTCTCCTTTTCAAGAAAGGCAAGCGCCGGTGAGGGGAGGATCGCCCCATTTCTACAGCCGACGCTTGAAGAAATCCGTCATTGTCTCCAACGGAAGCTTCCCCTCGGGTGCGACGCGGTGTCCTCCCGTCTCGAAGATCTTGAGCTCGGACGAAACCCCGGCCTGACGCATGGCGCGATGCATTTCAGCCGATTGAATCCAGGGCACGGTCGAATCATTCTTGGAATGACAGAACAGAATCGGCGGGTCTTCCGAATCGACATGAGCGATCGGCGAGGCTTCCCGCCAATCCGCCTGCGAGGGCGAGAACGCCGCGCCAATCCATTCTCCGTTGCTCTCAATCTTTTTCCGGTAATCGGGTTGCAGTTCCAACTGGTCCGCGTCGCTGAACCGGCTGACGAAGTCGTAAACGCCCGCAAGACCGACCGCCGCCTGGATTCTGCTCTCGTCGTCCTCCGCATCGCTCGTTACCGCCAGCAAAGCAGCGAGCGTTCCACCGGCGGAACGGCCAACGGCACCGATTCGATCCGGATCGATCCCATACTTCGCCCCATTTCGGCGCACGAATCGAACGGAGTCTTTCACATCGGCTAGCGTCTCGCGAAAGTGATGCTGCGGTCGCCCCCGGTAGGAGATGAGCGCAGAACAAAAACCTCGCGACGCCAAATGCTCGGCGATTGGTCGAAATCGCTGTCCGTTCTGCGGCCGAAACCCGCCGCCTTGAATCACGATGACACAAGGTTGGGCCGACGTCGCTTTCGGAAGGTACAAATCCAGAGTCAACGACGGGTCGGCCTGCGAAAATGACAACCCTTTGACCACCCGATATCCCTGGGCATGCCCGTCACGGGGTACACCGATTGCAACCGCCGATGTCAAGCACACCATCAGCGTTGTCGCCGAAACGTGCCCGGATCGCGTGACAGCTGATCTCCAAAGCCGATTCATATTCACCACGCTCCTTGCTACCTGGCATAAAACTTCTGGAAGCTGGGGATTCGATTGATCGACGACTTCGCTTCCTGAGCGAACTAGCGGTGGGCGTCGGCCGATGTCGACTTCAGGATCTGCTGGTCAGCGTCACTCAATTGATCGATTGGCACGGTCACGATTTTCCCGTCGGCGCGCCTCAGTTTCGCGATTGCGTCCTGAACCTGGATCAGTTCGGCTTCGATCGAAAACTTTCCGGTCCGGTCGTGCCATGTCCGCGACTGGGACGTCGAATCAGCGCGTTCAACATTCAACACGTAATTGGCTAAACGCGACAGGTTTTGACTGAAAACGGCACTGGCCAGATACGGTGATCCGGGCGTCATTTTGGCTTGCCCAATCAGCCGCTCTCCACCGTACACGCTGACCCAGCGACCCTGATCGTCCAGTTGATCCAGAATGGATTCCAGCTCTTCCCGAGTAGGAATACCTTCCTTGGTCATCGCGACGGAGGCCCCTGCCGCGCTGTGTCGTTTGTACTGGTCGCGAAGCAAATCGATCCGGCTTGCCGTCTTCCACCCGTAATGACTCGGCAGATTTGAATCATCATGTGTCAGAGAGTAAGTGTCTCCGCGACGCGTCATGTAAAGGGGTCGATTCGTTTTCAATTCGTAGTAGCGTGCCAGGCGACCGTCGGGAAGCTGCGACCGCTCCAGCCAATCCAAAGCACTTGGAATCGGCTGGAGGTACTTGCGGTCGCCCGTCACCGTGTGAATCGTCAGCAACGTTTCGATGACTTCTTGGGTTTCGTCCCCGGAGACCCCCGGGGGCTCAAACTTTCGAGCCCAAATGGGCTGCATTTCTTGATTGTATTGCTGTGCCCATCCCGGCTGAGGCTCCGGCATTTGAGCCAACAACAGAAAGTCACCCAGCTTCCGAAGCGCCTTCTTGGGGCGAGGATCATCGTAGGCTCGATCCGCCTCGATCAATGTCCTCGCAACGTAGCCCGTCACGTTGTCGTTCAGCGTGTACATTTCCCAGTACGCTTTGACCCGACCTTCGGTGCGCCAATCATGATCGGGGTAGCGAGCGGGTTTGACCGGACGTGCTTCGACCGGTCCGTCCCAGACTTGCGGGAATCCGCCGTTGGGGAACTGAGCTGCCAGAAGTGCATCCAGCCCGATGATTGCCGACTGGTGAATGTCATCGGCTTTTAAGCCCAACGCCTTGTCGGTGGCAATCATGAACTGAAGTGCCGCCTGCGTTTGGCCATCGTCCAAAGACGAGTAATTCTTTCCATTCCCTCGACCGTTTCGATACTTCGCGGAGCGCTCGCCCCGCGGATTGAAATCGATGCAATTGGTCCAACCGCCGCTTTCAAGTTGCCCATAGGCCAGCGCCCGTGCTGCATCGACCGCCGCTTGCAGGAAGAAGGCATCGTCGGTCGCCTGGTAGGCTTTCAGATAGGCCATTCCCACGGTCGGAGTTCCCGGAGGCTGGACCCAGATCTGATCTGGCGTCGCTCTTCCCTCGCCCCATCGCTCCTTCAGATCCAACGAATAGTGATAAACGTATCCGCCGTGGGTGGCAACATTGTTGTAGTAATAGGCGGCGGCCCGCTTCATCGCCTCCGTCGCCTCGGCCTTCAGGGTCGATCCTGCGGACGCCGTCTCCTGAGCCTCCGCGATGCCGATCGCAAGGCTTGCCAAGATTCCTGAACAGAAGATGGCGTTTCGGAGCATCGTGACCCTCTCGATCGAACATTCAAAACGCGAATGCCGAGCAATTCGCTTCGGCCGGTAACGTAGCGGGCAACATTGTACATGAGCGTCGCTCGGGAAGTGCATCGATGGCAACCCGC
This sequence comes from Roseiconus nitratireducens, assembly GCF_008629675.1. Taxonomy (GTDB): domain Bacteria; phylum Planctomycetota; class Planctomycetia; order Pirellulales; family Pirellulaceae; genus Stieleria; species Stieleria nitratireducens. The sequence continues at coordinate 85,172 of NZ_VWOX01000017.1, forward strand.
CCCGCTAATCTGCGCCAGCGTGTCAGGGCACGCAGCGATTCTTGCGACCAAAACGGGTCAACCTTTCTCGGTAGAATTCGGTCCGGCAAAACTCCTTTCGTTGAACGCGGCGTGTGAAACCACGGATCAGTTCGTCGCTCCGGAGCTACCTTGACGAGGAACATCACCATCCGTCCCTGACCGCGTCACGCGTTTTGCTGCAGAAGCGATCCGCCAGAAGATAGAATTTGGGGATGTGGATGATTGATTTGCCGCTTTAACCAATCGTTTTCCCGGAGAGTGTCATGATTGTTCTACGATTGACAACTGCTTTCTTTGTCTGCCTTGTGTGCATTCCCGCGTTCGCCGGCAAGCCGGTCAATGTGCTGAACTACACGCGTGCCGAGACGGACCTGCAATTTCAAAGCTACGCAGCCAAGATGGGCGGTGTCGGAAAACTGGCGCACATGCGCGAGCCGTATTCCGTCAAAGACCAGACGACCATTCGCGGCAATCGAGACACGCTCTACTCGTTCGGCGTGTACGACCTGGTTTCTCCGGTGACGATTGTCATGCCAGATTCCAAGGGTCGGTTTCAGTCGCTGCTCGTGATCGATGAGGACGAATACAACCCGGTTCTTAAAAACGGCTCCGGGGAACTGACATTGACGCTCGATTCCGTCGGCACGCGGTACGCAATGCTGTTGTTCCGCACGTTCGCAGACCCGAACAACCCGGACGACATGATGAAGGCCCACGCACTCCAGGATGCGATCCAGGTCAAGCAAGCGTCGGCGGGTACCCTGCAGCTTCCTGACTGGGACAAGCAATCACTGCTCGCGACCCGCCAGCAATTGAACCAAATGGCTGCGACTTTGACAGACTTTTCCGACGCTTTCGGACGCCGTGGCGAAGTGGATCCGATTGAGCATTTGATCGGGTCCGCCGCGGGCTGGGGCGGGAATCCGCAACGTGGGGCAATGTACTTCAACGTCGCCCCCGAAAAGAATGACGGCAACACCGCTTACACGTTGACCATGCCCAAAGACGTTCCGGTGGAAGCGTTTTGGTCAGTCACGGTGTACAACAAAGACGGTTTCTTCACGCCGAATGACCAGAACGCGTACTCCTACAACAGCGTCACTGCGAAACGTGAGGATGACGGCACGGTGGTCATTCATTTTGGCGGTGACTCGAAAGCGAGCAATCACCTGCCCATCACCGACGGCTGGAACTACGTCGTCCGTTGCTACTTGCCGGGTTGGCAAATCATCGAAGGAAACTGGGCACCGCCGGCACCTCAAATCGCCAAATGATATCCCCCCGCATTCCCGGATTCAATTGAACAGGAATCACCGGCAAGCCGCCCTGAGTTCCGTAAGGAGCTTCTTCAGAAAAAGGGCAGGGGCGGCGTGTTGACTTCATCGCCGGAGCGAATCCGCCCAGACACCGCCCCCGCGGGTCGGAAGGCGAAGCGACCTTCGCCTTGGCTTTTGATCGTCCACTACCGGATCATCGGTGCGGAGACACCTTGGCCGTTCAGAATGGCCAGGTACTTGTCGGGGTCGGCTGCAATCCGCTTGGCACAACCGGGACAGCAGATGTAAATCGCTTTGCCATTGGCATTCACCTTGTAGGGGCCACCCATGGCATTCAGCGGCTCGTCCATCACCGGGCATTTCTTCTGGGCCGCAATGTACGGCGCGTCCGCCGCGGAAACTTTGTAAATGCCTTCGCGGACCTGTTCGGTTCCCGAAGGCACACTGCCGCCGGATCGGTTTCCATCAACCATTGCCATGTACTTTGCGGGTTCCGCTTCGACTTTCTTGATACAGCCGCGGCAACAGAGAAAGATCGGCTTGCCACCCACCATCAATTTGACCGGACCACCCATGCTGCCCAATGGTTCATCCATCACCGGACAGGTTTTCTGCGCTGCGATCAAAGGCGCGTCTGCTGGCGTGGTGCGCACGACCGACACGGTCATCTGCCCGGAATGTTTCTCCGCTTTGGAATCCGATCCCGACGAACTGTCGCCGTAAACCATCGCCAGGTACTTGGCCGGCTCTGCCTGCACCTTTTTGATGCAGCCTTTGCAACACAAGTAGATCGGCTTGTCGCCTACTGTCACCTTGATCGGAGTCCCCATTCCACCGAGCGGCTCATCCATGACGGGGCATACCTTTTGTTTGGCGATTGCCGGAGCATCGGCAGCCGTCGCCACCGCGACGTGGATTTCGGGTCGTCCCGAGGTGTACCTCGCGGGATCGGCTTTGACGGCATCGACGCAGCCGGCACAGCACACGAAGATTGTCCGACCTTGGACCTCAACGCCGACCGGTTCCCCCATACTTCCCAACGGTTTGCCGCTCACCGGGCAAATTTTCTGCCTCGCGATTGCCCCGGCTGCCAATTGGGCGTCACTGGCCGGCACGGTTGCGACTTCGTTGAATCGAACGCCTGCTGCACCGATGCCGACAAGCTGGGCGTCGACCTCAATCTGTCGACCGGCAATTTGAGACAGATTTACGGGAGCGAGAAGTCCGCCCTTCCCGTCGGGCAACAAGTCGTAGCGGTATCGTTTCGCGTTTCCTTCGACCCGCAGGATTGCTGCACCGCGGCCGCGATCCACTGAAACAGGTGCTCCCTGCCGGTCAAATGCAAACATTTGAATGCCGCTTTGGTCAACGACCGTCTCGATTTGTAAATCGCCGGCAACTTTAATGCTGCCACCGTGGGGGCCCACTCGAGCCGACGAAGGTTCCGCGTGGGCGGAGGACATGGTGTGGTTGTGGCCGGCGTGCTGCCCTTGCGCGGGCAGAACGCTTGCGGTCACAATCGCGATCCATACGGTGAGGATTGGGGAGTAACGCATACTTTCTCCTTCGGTAAACAAGCCGGGCACTCCGTTATGCCCGTCGTTGATGTGTGTCAGATTGGATGCCTTGGGAAAGCCGTTCTTCACGACCTTCAAAAAACTTTTATGCGGCGATCGAGAGTTCCTCCTCTGATTGGAGTTCGCCTTCGTTCCAAAGTGGATCCTTGAATCCCAAACGCAACTTGGTTTCCAGGTAAGCCGCGTACAGCGTCGGAACAATGAATGATGTGAATGGTTCGGCAAGCATGCCCCCGAACACCGGAAGCGCCATGGCTCTGGCGACATCGGCCCCGCGTCCGGACGCAAGCAGAACTGGAACCAGTGCCGCCAGGGTGGTGACCGTCGTCATCATGCAGGGGCGGATTCGCTTCAATCCCGCTTGATAGATGGTTTCCCGAAGATCCTGCACCGAGTCGATCTTCGTCCGGCTCAATCGCTGATGAATGTAGGTCGCCATCACCACACCGTCGTCAACGGCCAGTCCGAACAGCGCAATGAATCCGACCCAGACCGCCGTGTTCAATTCCACCTCCATCCAAGCCACGGCAATCATCCCGCCGGCAAAAGCCACGGGAATGCCGGTGAAGACGGCCAGGGAGATCGGAAGGTTGCGAAATTCGAAATAGATCAGCAACAAGTTGATGAAGATGACCAAGGGAATGATCCACATCAGCCGCCGATTGGCTTCGATTTGATTTCGAAAACTTCCCACTGCTTCCAGCGAGTACCCTGGCGGCAAAGAAAGGCGATCCGGATTCCCCGGTGAAGAGCTCTGTGCAACTCGCAATTGCTCCTCGATCGCTTCGACGCTTTCAAGGTCGCCGGCAGCGCCGTTGGTCATGAACGAAACGTGCGCGACAAGTCGTCCGTTCTCGCTATTGATGGCTCCCGGCCCCCAAGTGGTTTCAAGCGATGCCAGCTTTTCCAGCGGTACCACCGCCCCGCTGTGGGTGACGACCGGAAGTCGTTTCAGACCGTCAATTTGTTCACGGAGATCCCGATGGTAGCGCAACCGGACGGGATACCGCTCCCGTCCTTCGACGGTTTTGATCAGATTCATTCCACCCAGAGCCGTCTCGATCACCTGGTTGACCATCGCCGCACTCATCCCGTAGCGCGACGCCGCCTTGCGATCGACCGTGAACTCCACGTAAGGCTTCCCCAAGACGATGTCGGGGTTGACCGTACCGGCATTGATGTAAGGTGATTTCTTTAGTTCACCGGCGACATCCATCGCCGCCCTCGACAACTCATCCAGATCGTTCCCATAGACTCGAATCGCCATCGGAGCCTTGATCCCCGATTGCAGCATCACCACGCGGCCCTCGATCGGTTGCAAAGCCGACGCCGGCGTCACCCCCGGAAGCGTGGCAACACGATTGATCTCGTCCCAGACGTCACGAGCGGTCACGCCGGGGCGCCACTCGCTTTCCGGCTTCAGCATCACGTACGTTTCAACCATTGCCGCTGGAGCAGGATCCAATGCGGATTCGACGCGTCCTATCTTGCCAAGAACGTCTTTGACTTCCGGGATTTGGCCGATCAGGACATCCTGAGTCTGCAACACCTGCATCGCCTGCGAGAAACTCGCCGCGGGATAGAGTGTCGGCATGTAGAACCAGCTTCCTTCGTCCAGCGCAATCCAGTCGTCGCTTTGCAGCCCGGTGAAAGTGTGCTTCGCATCGACGTAACCGGGGAATTCGTTCAGGTCCGCGCCGAATACGGCGGCCACGCGTTCAACAGGCTTGAGCACCGTGGGAAGTCCGATCCACGCTCCCAAGCCAAGCAGCAACAGCAACGTCGGAAAGGAGAGTGCAACGACTTTGTGATTCAACGCGTGCCGAAGTCGTGCTGCGTAGACCCACCGGACAAGTCGGCTGGACGGAATTTCTTCGATCGGCTTGATCCGTTCGCGCATCAGCTGCCAACCCGCAATGCTGCCCAGGGCAGCTGCCAAGGTCGTCACGGCCCACGGCGGAATCGCCAGGTAGCCCGCCAAACGCGGCCCCCACATAAAATGCGACAAGCCGGCGAACAGTGTCGCCAGCGCAACAGCGGCAATCGCTGCGACCAGACGGGTGCCGCGGGCGCTCTTCAACATCAGGCGACACAATGCCGGGACGATTGTGACCGCGGTGATCATCGCCGCGGCAATTGCAAACGTCTTCGTGTAAGCCAAAGGCGAGAACAGCTTGTAATCCCGGCCCGTCAAAAAGAACACGGGCAGGAAGCTGACGATGGTCGTCGCGACCGCTGTGACGACCGCTGGTGCCACTTCGATCGCCGCATTGTGAACCACCTCGGTCCGGCTGGGCTGATCCCCGGACCTTGCGTCTGATTCCGTTTCCCAATCCGAAAGGTGTTGGTAGATGTTTTCGCTGACGATGATCCCCATGTCGACCATGGTCCCGATGGCGATCGCGATCCCCGCCAGTGACATGATGTTGGCATCGACGCCAACAAAACGCATAGCGATAAACGACATCAACACGGCTGCGGGAAGACAAATCGCAACGACAAAACTGCTGCGAATGTGCAACAGGAAAAGCAGGATGATGATCGCCGTGATGATGATCTCGTCGCGAAGCGCGTGTGTCAGCGTGGCCATCGTTTCATCGATCAAACCGCTGCGATCATAGACGCCGTTGATCGTCACTCCGCCCAACGAAGGGGTGATCGCCGCGATCTTGTCTTTGACCCGGTCGATCACCACACGCGGATTCTCCCCGTAGCGCATCACGACGACTCCACCAACAGCTTCCGCGCCGTTGTAGTCCAAAGCTCCCCGACGAAAATCAGGCCCGATCTGGACCGCCGCGACGTCTTTGACGTGGACGGGGACCCCATCACGTTGCAGGATCACCGTCTCCTCGATGTCCTCAATGGCCTTCTCGACGCCGCCGTCCGACCCCAGAAAGCCTTTGCTGCGGACGATGAACTCCATCCCGGTCGTTTCCACCGTTTTGGCGCCCACATCCAGATTGGATCCCCGGATCGCCATCGCCAGCTGATCCAGTGTCACGGCGTGGAACCGCAGCTTGTCCGGGTCGACTTCGACTTGATATTGGCGAACATAGCCTCCAATCGACGCGACTTCGCTCACGCCCTCAACGGCTTGCAGTTCGTATTTGACGACAAAGTCTTGAAGACTACGAAGCTCGGCCAGCGTCATGCCGGATTCCGCGGGCTGACCCTCACGCGTCTGAGGCGGGACCAGCGTGTAATAGTAGATCTGCCCGAGTCCCGTCGCGTCCGGCCCAAGTTGCGGGACAACACCGTCGGGAAGCTGGGAAGCCGCCGTTCCCAACTGTTCCGAAACGCGACTCCTGGCCCAGTAGAAATCAATCTCGTCCTTGAACGTCACCTGAACGAAACTGTAGCCGAACATGCTTTTCCCGCGAACCGATTCGGCCCCGGGCACGGCAAGCAGAGAAACACTCAGCGGATACGTGACTTGATCTTCAATGTCCTTGGGTGAGCGTCCCGGCCAAGGTGTCAGAACGATCACCTGGTTTTCGCCCACGTTCGGAATCGCGTCGATCGGAACCGACTTGAAACTGAACCAACCGGCAACACTGATCGCGATGGTCAGCAGCACAACCAGCCAAGGTTCTTTGGTGCAAAAACGGATCAGGAGGCTAAGCATCGTTTCCTCCCAGTACAAAGGTCGCGTGTGCAGCTTTGCTTCACCCTCCCTCCGGGAGGGTCGCGGAGGAGCTTGCGACGACGCGGGGAGGGCATGTCCGGCGCGATTGATTTCAGCGGGTTCTTGAAGACACCCTCCCCAAAGGCTCGTACCTCGCCTTTGACCCTCCCGGAGGGAGGGTAAATTCCAGAAAAGCACGTCATTTCCTGGCTCGGAAAGCTGCACGGCGTCCAAGCGGGAGCATGAAGTGACTTGGGTAGATACCAGCGCCCTCTGGAAAGGCAAATGGAGCAACGCGACCGCTGAAGGGAAGACGCGAATCGAATTCGTGCATTCATCTCAGTTCTCCCAATTCCGGCACTCCCAACTCCGCCACGAGCTCACCGCACCGCAGCATTTCGCTTCCCCAATACGGATTGGCCAGCTCCCCTTCGGGCTGCATCCAGTCCCCGCCACCGCCGGGGACCATCGGGCAATAGAAGTGAACCAGTCTTTCCGCGGTCTGGGGACCTCGCGCAACCATTGCCGCCAGCAGCAGGGCACGGCTGACGGTGCGATAAGCGGCGCGGGCCGTCTCCAAAGAGCCATCCATTCGCCCCGCCGCCCGTCGCGCCGCGGCGAATCGACGTTGTGCCTCATCGGGCACTGCCGACGACATCTCCAATTCACGCATGCCTTCGATCATGTGGTTCAGCGCGACCGGCGGCGGCGTCTGGTCGGAAGCCATCGCGGATTGAATCTCAAAGTAGGCGTTGTACGTTTCATCAAACCTCGCACCGATTTCACCGGCCAGCAGCTGCGGGCTGGTCGCCGGCAGTTCCAGCGGACCCGGCGGAAATTCGGTTGCCTTGCTCGGATCCAGAAGGGACGGATTGCCCGCGAGCTGCATTTGCGAATCGATCAAGAAGTTCCCACCGGTTGCCACGGTTTCGCCGGCACTGAGCCCTTCCACGATGACGGCTTCGCGTTTGCTCATCGGCCCCACGGTGACTCGCCGAATCTCGAACCGCCCAGGCTCCGTCTCGACATAGATCACCGCGTGTTGGCCGGCCATCAGCACGGCATCTCGCGGCACCGTGACCACGCGTTGCTCAGGAAGAGGTTCCGTGGAATAGCCCAACTGCGACGTGGGCACCAACGGCATTCCGCAAAGCGGGCAATCGCCCGGCTGGTCCCGGATGACCTGAGGGTGCATCGGGCTGATGTACTTGCCGGCCAACGCCGGATCGTAAATTCGAGTCGTCGGCAGCGCTGGCACGGTCACCGTGGCGGTTGCGTAGTCCCCGGGCCGCAATTGACCGTCGAAGTTCAGGATTTCGACGCGGACACTGACGGTTCGTGTTTTCGGGTCGACCGTCGGATCAATGAACGCCACCCGTCCGGTGAAGACTTCGCCCGGCTTTGATTCGATTTCCGCTTCGATCTGTTGACCGAAGCGGATTGCGGCCGCGTCGTCCGGAAACAAGTCGAGCATCAGCCAGACGGTACTCAAATCGGCAACACGAAAAATCTTCTGTCCGGTTTTGACGTAATCTCCCTCGACGGCAGCTTTCTCGATGACCGTTCCGCTCTGCGTTGACTTGATGTGAATCCGCGATTGAGGCTTCCCGGTCTCGACGAGCTCGTCGATCTGTTGATCGGTCATTCCCAATTCGGAAAGGTTGTCCCTCGCCACAGCCGAAAGATCGCTGCTGTCGATTTGAAACCTTCCGACCTTTCCTTTGTTCTGAAGGCTGGTGATGAATTCTGTCTGCGCCGTAAACAGTTGGGGGCTGTAGATCAGTGCCAAGTCGTCACCCTCGTTGACCTTGACCCCAACGTAGTTCGCAAACATCTTCTCCAGCCGACCGTCGATGTACGCGGAGATCGTTGACAACCGACTTTCATCGAACTCAATCATCCCGATGGTGCGAATCGTTCGGTTCAATTCCCCCAGCTTCGATACGCCGGTCTGAATCCCAACCAGGCGGCGCGCCGCCGGCTCAATCGAAACGGAGATTCCGTCTCCACCCGAGTCAGCGGTGGCCTCAACCAGTTCCATCGCACACACCGGGCACCGCCCCGATTCGGTCGACGGTGGCGTGCACATCATTGGACAGATGTAACGTGTCTCCGATGAATCGCCCGACTTCTTTGATGCGGTGCCGCTTCCACCGTCACCGGGACTCAGCCAGCCGGTTTTCTGAGCAAGCCCCAAAAGAAACAGGCTGATCGCGACGACAGCGATCACCGCAACAGACTGGATCGCGGTTCGAACCAGCCATCGACGGCCGTGCAGCGACTCGCGAACTTTGGAATCGGGCGGTGAAGCCAACCGGTCGGCTCCACTTGAATGAGCTGATTCGCCCGGCACGGTTTCAGACACGCTCGCTTCGCTCGATGAACCCTGCGCTTCGCTCGCTGAACCCCGCGCTTCGCTCGACGGTTCGGCAGGTTCCCCTTCCTGCTTCGAGAATCCTTCGACGGACGACTGCTTTCGCGGGTCGACGCCGGCGCTGAGACTCTCGGGATTCGAATTCGATTTCTCAGTCATGGTTTCTAATTGCCAAATGTGCTGATTCCATTCACTTCGTCTAACAGGGGATCCCAAAAAATGCGGGAAGACTTCACCAGGAAAGCAACGCGATCAGGTGAAAGGACATTGCATTGCGCGGTTCAACGCCAAACCTGGTCGCCGCTCGATTCAATCCGGAGGCGCGTCGCGACGCTCGTCAGAGCGCGAATTCTTCGCCGTCTGATGACGGCAGCGACCTAAAGCGCGGATTTGCAACCGGCGCCCAGCGCATGCGATAGAGAGCCAGACAGTGTCCCTTTCGGACCGGTCGGCTAAGTAACGCTACAACCGCCAAACACAAAGATAGCGCTGTGAATCCAGCGGCAGGTGTTCCCAGAAATCAAAGACGCCAGATCCCAGGGCGTTGCTTGCGCCCCGGTGATGAGGCACTGGTGGGCTGTGGCAACACGCCCATTCCTGAACGTCCGCTTCTCTGCTCAATGGAGTGCGAGGCGAAACTGGCCCGCATGGCTGAGATCGCAGAGAACACAAACAGACGCCAGCCAGGGCAGGGGCATTCGCGCCAGCGACCCAAGTGGAATGGATGTCGTCCGACTCAGGCTCGTCCGCCTCAGGAACGAGCTCCGAAAGCTCTCCGAAAATTGGATCGACTTCCGCCGCCGGCTCCGCACTAGGCGAATCGCCTCGACAGCAGGCGGGCTCGTCTTCTTTTTGACCGCCGCTGCAACATCCACAGAGTTCGCCGGGCGATGAAACCTCGCAGTGGCCACAACCCTCGCATTGATGATCCGCATCGGCAGCCACTGGTGCCGCCTGGCACCCCGCCAGCGCAGCACCAACCGAAAACGGCTGGATGATGGTCGCCGCGATCAGGCAAAGGCTGACGAGAATGCGAATTAAGCGAGAGTTGGCCACGTCGTTGTTCCGAAAACGATACCCGTACCCGGTATACGAACTGTATCGACAATGCGCCCACCGAGTTCAGCAGGAATGTGCGGATTGGGCAAGATGTAGCACAAACATTCTGTACAAGCCAACCTGGATTTGCCATGGATCGGCCACCCAAAACGCGAATTTCGAGAGCTGGCCGTCACAGCTGGCTCCTGCTCGGCCTGCTGGTGCCTCCTTTTGCCTGTGGCACCACCGGCTGTACCGCTCCGGGTGGCGGGAACGAATTTCAAAGCATTTCCGCGGCCAACACCGATTTGACGGCCGACAGCGATTTGGTCGCAAATCATCCGGGGCTCAGTCGCGTTGGAGCCAGCAGCCCGGACGGCGAGGTCGCCGTGCCAGAGGAAAACGCCGCACCGTTCATGACTGAAGTGGCGCCGGCGACTTACGAAGATGGATTCCTGACGCCCCCCACCGCTGACCTCCCCGAATCAGATCCCCAGACCAAGGCAACCGAGTTCGGAACATTGGTCAGCCAGGAAGCGCCGATCCCGACTCTTGATGCCCCCGGCGATGAACAGCCGATCTCAGCCGCCGGTCAAAACGAGCCATCCAACATGGTCCGTGCCGAAGGACAGCCGATCGAAGCCTTGGTCAGCCAAGCCCTTGCAAGCCATCCTCGGATCCAAGCGGCCCGACAGCGCGTCGCCGCCGCCACCAATGTGATCCCTCAAGCCAGAGCGCTGCCTGACCCGAGCTTCAGCAACACCTTTTGGCCCCTGCACGACCAGGCGTTGCAAACCGCTGCCGGCCGGATCGGAAATCAAATGTCGCTGAATCAGCAGATTCCGTATCCGGAGAAACTGCGATCCAAAGCCAGGGTCGCCAGTCGCGAAGTCCAAATCGCTCAGGCCGAAGTGGAGGCGATTGAGCGGGAGATCACGGAATCGGTTCGTCTGGCCTACTACGAAGTTTGGTTCAACACGCGAGCCATCGAAATCCTGGAAGAAACCAAGTTGCTGGTTGACGATCTGACTGAGGTTGCCGAGGCTCGCTACAAAGCAGGCGGTTCCCAACAAGATGTGCTTCGCGCCCAACTTGAGAACGATCGCCTGGATGACCAGCTGGTCAACCTGCGAAAACAGAAGGCGGTCGCGCAAGCTGACCTGGCCGCGTTACTGCAGCAGCCCGTGGGTCTGATTCCCGAAACGACCGCGGAGTTGGACGCCTCAGCAAGCCCGACGGATATCCAATCGCTGATCGCGCTGGCCGAACAGTGCAATCCATCTCTGCGAGGACTGAGCTGGGAGATTCAACGCGATCGAGAAAAGCAGCAACTCGCCTGCCTGCAGCAGTACCCCGACTTCAACGTTGGCGTGCATTGGGGGCTGGTCAATGACAACAACGATGTGATTAGCCCCGTCGCCAACGGCCACGACAACCTCAGCTTCACCTTTGGCACCACACTTCCGATCTGGCGAGAAAAAATCAACGCCGGCATCCGCGAAGCAGGGCATCGAACCGCCAGCACCACACGTCGTCTGGAAGCTACACGCGACGAGATCTATGGGAAACTTCGTCGGTTGATGGCCCAGGCCGATGCCTTGATCGAGCAGCGAGACATCTATCGGGAGCGAATCGTTCCCCGAACCGAAGACACGCTCAAGCTGGCCATCGCCGACTATCGCGGCGAACGCACGGACTTCTTCACGCTGATCGAAACCTACCGTGAACTGTTGATGTTCGAAACTCAATTGGCTCGAATCGAAGCCAGCCTGGCCGGTTCCGTCGCCCAGATTGACCGTACCGTGGGCTGTCCATTCAGCGAGTGAGGGCGATCGCAACCGAATCAACGGTCTTCGGCTTTGAGCAGTTTTGCTAGCTCCCGCCTTGCCCGATTGAGCCGCGATCCGACGGTGCCCTCGGGGATGCCGGCCGCTTCGGCGATTTCTTTGTAGGACAGTCCGCCGTCTTCCTTCAAGCTGATGATTGTGCTCAGCTCGGGGTCGAGTTGCCGGAGCGCCGCCTGCAAACGTTCCGCGATTTCTTTCTGCTCGATCGTCGGTTCACTTCGCGTCGTGGGTTCAATCTCGATCGGAACGGTCTTGCGGACGCGTTGTCGCCGGAGATGCTGCAAGGCTTCGTTCCTGGCAATGCGATACAGCCAAGTTTCGAACTTTGCCGTCCCCTGGAATTGCTCCAGTTTCGTGAACGCCTGGACGTAGACTTGCTGGGTCAGGTCCTCTCCCTCTTGTCTTCCGACCATGCGGACCAGCAACCGGAAAACGAGATCGCAAGTCCTTTCGTAGATTTCGCGTTGGGCCGAGCGATCACCACCGGCCGCGGACTGAACCAGCGCAGGTGAGACGAATGAGTCGGCAGGCTGCTGACGGTTGGGATCCATTCACGCCATTCTATCGATACCCTCCGGGGGTAAATAGCGGGCGACGGATACTGACAGCCCACCATGAAACGCGTGCGTTGCACGTTGGTCATTGGTCGAACTGCACGGAGAAGCCAACCAATCCTTGCTGGCGGTCGCCAACTTGACGCTCGCCAACTTGACGCTCAATGCTTGCTGTGACGAAAGGCAAAGTGAAAACCGCCCCTCCCCGCCAAAGTAGATGGCATCAGCGCAAGTGCGAACACTCGAGATCAACCTGCACCATCCCGCCTGCTTTGCCGAACGTTCCTACAGCATCTCACCACCGACCTCCGATGCGCGTGGGGCGAACTTCTCATCCTCGATCCCCAGCTTCAATTTCCATTCCATGACGGAGCAATACAGCACCGGTACGACCAGCATGGTGATGATCTCGATGGCCATCCCGCCGAAACTGGGAATGGCCATTGGCACCATGATATCACTCCCACGCCCCTGCGACGTCAGCACCGGAATCAACGCCAGCAGCGTCGTTGCCGTCGTCATCAGGCAGGGCCGTACCCGTCGCAAGCCCGCCGCGACGGTGGCTTCTCTGGCATGACTGGCATCGGTGATGCGTTCTTTGCGGAAACTTTCGTCCAAGTACGACGCGATGACGACCCCATCGTCGCTGGCGATTCCAAAGAGTGCCAGGAATCCGACCCAGACGGCAACACTCAGGTTGATCGTCCCGACTTGAAACAGCTCCCGCATGCTTGTTCCGAACAGATCGAAGTTTAGAAACCAATCGGTACCGTAAAGCCACAGCATGATGAAGCCGCCGGCCCACGCGATCAAAATCCCGCTGAAGACAAGGCTGGTGGTAATCGCGGAGCGAAACTGAAGATACAGAATCAAAAAAATGATTCCGAGCGAAAGCGGCAGCACGACCGCCAGTGTCTTCTGCGATCGAATCTGATTCTCATAGTTCCCTGCAAAGGTGTAGCTGACTCCGGCCGGCAACATCAGCTCACCGCTGGCAATCTTTTCTTGCAGGAACGCTTGCGCGTCCTCAACCACATCCACTTCTGCTGCGCCGGTGACTTTGTCAAACAAGACATAACCGAGCAGGAACGTGTCTTCACTTTTGATGACCTGGGGGCCGCGCACGTAACGGATCTTCGATAGTTGGCCCAGAGGGATCTGCTGACCTGTCGGCGTCGGAACAATGATTTTCTCGATCGACTCGATGTCGTCACGCAGCTCTCGGGCGTACCGCACCCGCACCGGAAACCGCTCCCGGCCTTCGACGGTCGTCGTGATTTGCCGACCGCCGATCGCGACCTCAATCACATCCTGAACGTCCCGGATATGGAGCCCGTAACGCATGATCGCATCACGATCAATGTCGATCTCCAAATAGGGCTTTCCAACAATTCGATCGGCGATCACGGCGGATGATTGCACGGTGGGCACCTGCTTGAGCAAGGCTTCCATCTGCAGCGCCACCGACTCAATCGTTGCCAGATCCGGTCCTTTGATCTTCATCCCCATCGGTGCCCGCATTCCGCTTTGCAGCATCACGATGCGTGCGGCAATTGGCTGCAACTTCGGTGCCGACGTGGTTCCGGGGATCTCCGCGGCACGCGTGATCTCTTGCCAGATGTCGTCGGCGGACCGAATCGTATCGCGCCACTGCCGGTAGGGCCGACCGTCTTGGTCTTCGATCAATTCCCCCCGTTCGTCACGGACAAAATCGCCCGCCTGTTCGTCGTAGCGAAAGTACAGTCGGTTGCCGTCCTTGTCCGTTCTGTATTCCGATTTGTAGGTGATATAAGTTTCGATCATCGACACGGGTGCCGGATCAAGCGGCGTGTCGGCACGACCAATCTTCCCGACGACGGACTCGACTTCAGGAATGGACGCCAGCAATTGGTTTTGCAACTGCAAAACGTCCATCGCTTCCCCAATCGAGGCGTGCGGCATGGTCGTGGGCATGTAAAGAAACGAGCCTTCATCAAGGGGAGGCATGAACTCCTTGCCCAATCCCGGAAATATCGACGACGCAGATTTCCAGGGCCCAGATTCGCGAACGGACGACGGCGAGATCCCCACCACGCCGACGGCTCTGGGGACGAACCCGAACAGCGTGCTGAATCCCAGCCACGAGCAGCCCCCTAACAGCAAAAACAAAGCGGGGATGCAGAGGAACAACATCTTGTTCCGCAAGCTCCAACGAAGCAGCGGCTCATACAGGTACCGCTGAAACAGACTGAAGAAACCAAGCAGCCCGCCGATCAGCAGAGCGACGAACAGCAGATTCAGCATCAATCCCTGCTGCGGCCCCAAGGGCAGCCATTCGGATGCCAGCAACACTGCGACGATGAACACGGCCAGGCCACTGGCCGCCACCGTGACGAATCGATTCCACGCCGAAGGGATCCTGTCTTCCACGCCCTTGTGCACCGCGATGCCAACCACGATCGCCCCGATCCACCAGGTCAACAAGAAAGCCGCCAGCAATCCGGCCAGGATCAACGCACCCAACAGGATCCACTTGGCCACCACTCGATACCGGAGATTCACTGGCTGTTTCTTGCTTCGCCATCCCATCAGAACGTGTGCGGCAGGCGGAATGATGGTCAATGCAACCACGACCGATGACAACAACGCAAACGTTTTTGTAAACGCCAACGGGCGAAACAGCTTTCCTTCCGCCCCGATCATCGTGAACACGGGCAAGAAACTGACGACCGTCGTGGTCACCGCGGTGACGACGGCCCCGGCGACCTCATTGGACGCCTTGAACACCGTCACCAAGCGATCCTCCGTTTCGGGAGCTTCGTCCAGGTATTTTAAGATGTTTTCCGTCAAGATGATGCCCATATCCACCATCGTTCCGATGGCGATCGCGATGCCGGAAAGCGCAACGATGTTCGCGTCCACCCCAAACGTTTTCATGGCGATGAAGCACATCAAAACGGCTAACGGCAACAGTGCACTGATCAGAAACGAACTTCGCAGGTGAACGACCATCACCAGGATGACGATGATCGTGACAAGG
Source organism: Roseiconus nitratireducens (assembly GCF_008629675.1). Taxonomy (GTDB): domain Bacteria; phylum Planctomycetota; class Planctomycetia; order Pirellulales; family Pirellulaceae; genus Stieleria; species Stieleria nitratireducens. The sequence goes on from NZ_VWOX01000017.1 coordinate 100,507, forward strand.
ATTTCCTCGTACAACGCGGTATTCAGTGTCCCCAGCGTTTCATAAATCAAACCGGTGCGGTCGTAGAACGGAACGATCGTCACCTGACTGGTGGTGATCCACTCAGGCCACCTCTCACGGGGGACCCCACGCAGCAATCCCAGGTATTCGTCAGGTTGTTCAACCGGCGAGACCTCTGCGTAGCGCTGACCATACCGAGCCGCCCATTGGAGCACTTCCCGTTCGGTCACCGAAGTCCAATCGATCACCACCTTGGTGGGCAATCCGGGGGCGACTTCCTCAATCCTCTGTTTCACATTCTTGATGGCCGCAAGAGGGTTGAAACCGTAGCGAACCACGGCGATTCCGCCGACCGATTCCGCGCCCTCCTTATCCAGAGCGCCCCGCCGTAGCGCGGGTCCCAACGTCACATCCGCAACGTCATCGATCGTGATTGGAACGTTGTCAGAAACCTTAACGACCGTCTTCTCAATGTCTGCGACCTGTTCGATGAAACCGAGACCGCGGATCACATACTCCACTTTGTTCAGTTCAATTGTCCGCGCTCCGACGTCAACGTTGGACATTCGGACGGCGTTGAAGACGGCATCCAGCGTCACGCCTGAGGCCCGCATCGCATCGGGATCCACGTCGATCTGGTACTCCTGAACAAAACCGCCAATCGACGCGACTTCGCTAATGCCTTCCGCCGATGCGAGCGAGTAACGGACGTAGTAGTCCTGGATGGTTCGCAATTCGCGGAGATCCCATCCGCCAGTCGGCTTGCCGTCTGGATCACGTCCTTCAAGCGTGTACAGATAGATTTGCCCCAGCGCGGTGGCGTCCGGTCCAAGCGTCGGCTGCACACCCTCGGGCAACGTCCCCGCCGGCAGGCTGTTCAGCTTTTCCAGGACGCGAGTCCGTGACCAGTAAAAGTCGGCTTCGTCATTGAAAATGACATAGATTGAGGAAAAGCCGAACATCGAATAGCTGCGAATGGTCTTCACCTCGGGAATCCCCAACAGCGCGACCGTCAGCGGGTACCCGATTTGATCCTCGACATCCTGAGGACTCCGACCCATCCATTGGGTAAAGACGATTTGCTGGTTCTCGCCGATATCTGGAATGGCATCGACGGGAACGGGATCACGGGGAAACGCACCGGTCTCCCAGTCGAAAGGAGCCACCATTGCTCCCCAACCGATCGTCGCCAAGACGAGCAGCAAGACGACAAGTTTGTTGTTCAGGCAAAACCAGATGATTGATCCGAGGACCCCGCGTCGCTCGAATGTTGGATCGCTTTCGGGTGGGGAGATGACTTCGCCGGAAGTGTTGCTCATGATGCGTCAGTGCGTCGATTTCGGTTTCGGCTGAAGTTGTTCGACCTTGTCGGCACACTTCAGCATCGAAGCGCCATAGTAAGGATTGCGAACAGCATCATCGGTTTGCAACCAGGAAGCCCCCCGACCGTCGAAGGCCATCGGGCAATGCAGCAGATACAGTTTCTGCTGAGCGGAAGATCCAAAAGTTCGCTCAATCGAGATCATCGACTCGGACAACAACGCGAACGCGGATCGCATCGCATCAATGTCGGCTGCCTTGTTCAGCCGGGCGATGATCTCGGACAGATCGCGTTTCTCTGCGTTCCAGAGTTTTCCAGCCTCCGACTCCTGGGAGACGATTTCCCAGGCACCGACTCGGTCGTGCAACTGCGCCGCGACCGACGTCGCCGCCTTGTTTTCATCGCTGGCAAGAGCGTCTGCGAGTTGGAAATACAGCGGAAGCAAACTGTCAATCTGCTTGGCTACGTCGTCCGGCACGTCCAGGCCCGCCGGCACAGGGATCTCGGGCTCGGCACTGGGCGATGGAAAACCGAACTGCGTGCTCAGTTGATCGATATGCTGCCGAGTCAACTGATAGACGCGATCCGCCTCTTCCAAGGAAGCGACGTCGGCACCTTCGATGGAATCGTTGTGAAGCAGCATCGAAATCTCTTGCCACATCGCCCCCGCGTCACCCTGCATCGGTTTCGCCGAAACATCGGTCACTCGGTTGCCGAACTCGGCGAATGACTGTCGGATGGTCGGCAGCTCTGATTCTGCGATGGCCGATCGGATAGAACCATAGGCGTCAAGCACGGCCTGAATCTCCTGTTTGCTTTTCGGGGGCAGATGTGCCGCATGGCCAGACATCGCCGACATTGTTTCACCGCCGGATTCCTTCATGCCGCCGTGATGATGTCCGCCGCCCCCACCGCCCTGCGGAGTCATCATGGATGGTTTGGCGGCGATCTGCAGGGCGCTGTCCAACTTGAAGTTTCCGTTGGTGACGACCAGATCGCCCTCAGAAAGTCCCGATTTGACCAAGTAGAAGTCCCCTGCCCGCGGGCCGACGACGATTTCTCGACCTTCGTAGGTTGGTTTTTCCGCTCCCGGGACTTGGACGTACACGATCGCGCGGGTCCCCGTCAGCAAGACGGCCGAGGTTGGAACGACCAGCGGCTTGGCGGATTCCTTCGGCTCCGCGGTGACGTACCCCAACGACTCCGCACGAACGAGCGGCATGCCGCAAATGTCGCAGGTGCCTGGCTGATCCTTGACAATCTCCGGGTGCATCGGACTGATCCACTTACCGGCGAGGGCCGGGTCCAGGACGCGTCCGCCGGCGGCCACCTGTGATCGTACCACCGCGCGGACAAACATCTCCGGCTTGAGGCGGCTGTCGGAATTGTCGACGTTCACGCGGACTTTGACCGTCCGTGTCGTTTCGTTCAAGATCGGGTCGATGAACGCGATGCGACCGTGAAACGTTTCGCCAGGATACGCCTCGGTGGTGAACTCAACGTCTTGGCCGTATCGCAACCAGGTCAGGTCGGATTCGTAGGCATCCAGCATCACCCACAGGTGGGTCAAGTCCGCGACCGAGTAGATTCGATCACCCGTTTGGACACGATCCCCTTCCTGACGCAGCTTCTGAACAACGACGCCGCCAACCGGAGAATTGATGGTGACGGTTTCCGAGGCGGTCCCACGCTGTTCGATTTCTTGAATCTGCTCCGGTGTCAAACCCAGCCGCCGCAACTTTTCCCGTGCCGACTCCAGCAAATTGAGTGGTTCGATAAATCGCGACGACGGACGCGGCTGGTCCCGGTCGAGCGCCGCGAGGAGTTCTTGCTGGGCGGTGTAAAGTTGCTCGCTGTAGATCTCGACCATGTGGTCGCCTTCATTGACTTCGATTCCGGTAAAGTCAACGAACATGCGTTCCAACCGACCGGGAACCCATGCGGTGATGTGCGCCAACCGCGTCTCGTCATAGGAGATCTTGCCCACCATGCGGACCTTGGCAGGTACGTACTTGCGAACCACCGGCGTGACTTCGACGTTCATCAACTTCTTGACATCGTTGCTGATCGAAATTGTCCGTACTCCGCCGGCGGACTCTTTGACGGGCACCAGATCCATTCCGCAGATCGGGCAGTCGCCCGGACCACTGCGCCGAATCTGCGGGTGCATCGAGCACGTCCAGATGGTCGGTTTGCTCAACGCAGAAGCTTCCGTTTTCGACGAATTGACGGCCGTGTGGGATTCGGAAGGCTTGATCCACCAGGCCGCGATGAATCCGAGCAGAACCAGCAGCAACGACTGGACGGCCCAAAGCTTGTTTCGATGTTCACGGATAAAGTTGCGCATCATTTCCAACCGTTATCTGATTCTTTGAGTGGAACCTTGGGAGCCTCGGTGCATTCCGGTTCCGGGAAACCCTACGACCGCTTCAACGCATTGACCAACATCGTCACTTCGCCTTGATCGCGCGCCCCCACCGCGGTGATGCTGCGGCTGCCCTCCTTCCAGGTCGCAGCAATGTTGGAATCAAGTTCGATCAAGCAACAGTCTTTGTCCCCACACGTCGCCATGCTGCGATTGCGATCTCCGAACCAGCCCGCTGCGTCGTCATCGTGCTCGAAAAGCACCAGCGTCGATCCGTCGCTGCGCCGGCACACGGCCTTGAAACAGGTGCAGCAGGGCATTTCCACCACGCTGGAGGACGCCAGTTCGTACCCGCCCGGGAGTCCACGAGAGATCAGGGGTTGGTATCCGACGAGTGCCTCGGCCTGATCGGGCGACACAGCCTGGCCGTCATATTTCGTCAGCAAGAATCGCTCCGCCTGGTCCGGATCGGAGGAGAGTTTCGCGACATAGTCGTTCATCGTCCGCTGAAACTCCAGCATGTGCTCCGCGTTCATCGCCATGCCGGCCATCGACGTCTCCTCGTCCTGGCCCGCTTCGGACGGTTGGGCAATTCTGTCCCGCTGGTTCTTCGGGGCGCTCGCCCAGAAGCCAACCGCGACCAGCAGCAAAGCGGCAATCGCCGCCGCGGCCGCGGTGGTCGTGCTCCACCACCAGGGTCCAGCTGGTAACCTGCGGGGCAGCATTCGACTTTCGACCGACTCCCACGGGGGCGGCGTCTCGGCTGGCACCGATTCTCGAAACAACTGGCCCAGTTGGCGAAAGCTTTGCCATTCAGCGTCGCATGCGGGGCACTGGCTCAGATGTTCCTCGATCTGATGACGTTCCGCGGTTCCGAGCTCTCCGTCCAGATAAGCGGACAACTGGTCTTGGACGGATTGGCATGGGTGGGGTGCCATAACATCGGCCTCCGAGGAAACGAATTTTCTACATCCAATTTGATGCCCCGGCCGATGGTTTCTTCAAGAAAATCAGCTGCCTCGAAAAAAATTTTGCTCGATCGTGAAGAATGCTACCCAATCGGCATCCAAACCGGAGAAACCGTTCGCGAGTCATTTTGTCAGCCAGTTGAAATGACGGGCTGCGGGTCGGCTGACCGCTCTCAATAGCGTCGCCAGGGCGGCACGGGCTTTCCGGCAACGGAACCAACCGAATCAATTTGATTCGAGAGGCAGTCCGGCACTCCACGCCGCGGCCATTCCCGATGCCATGTTTGCGTAGTCGGTTTGCTCGGCCTGCCGGTCACGTCGTTCGCATATGTCGGGATCACTCGAAAACAACGTCTTTGCGAGCTGTCGTCCCGCCTGCATGATTCGGGTTGTTTTTTCCAGCCGCCTCCGCGTGAACGCTGCCATGGCGGTCTCGGGGCTGCACGGAGCAGCAGCAAATTCCCGAGCCAACCACCAGGCGTCTTCCAACGCTTGCGCGACGCCCTGCCCGGATGTTGGCAGGGCGGCATGGGCCGCATCACCGATCATGATCACGTTATCCCGATGCCAGGTCGACACCGAGTCGTGATCGTACAGCGGCAAATGTCGAACATTCGACTCTGACGCGTTAGCGATCACCTCGGAAATTGCTGACGGCCAACCATCGAAAACGTTTCTCAGTTGATCCAAGCGTTGGCCGTCACACTCTGAATGGCAGGTTGTGGAAGCAACACCTCCCGCCCAGTATGCCGTGTTCTCGGAGACGGGGACGATTCCGAAGCGCGCACCGACTCCCCAATAATCGAGGATCTCCATTTGGTGGAATCGCGGCCGCTCGAAACGGTGAATTCCAATCCAGTTGGTGAATCCCTGAAAGACGGGACGAGTACCTGGCGCCACAAACTGACGGGCAATCGATTCCATCCTTCCGTCCGCTCCGACAACGATCTCGCACGTGATCGCGGTCCCGTCAGCGAATCGAACTTTCAGACCGGATGGACCACGCTCGATCGAAACAGCGTGGGCCCCATATTGGACGGGGATCTCGCGGCTCGTGACCCGCCGCAAGAGCGTCTGCATCAGGTTGGACCGCAAGACAGACAGACTCGGATAACCAATCGCTTCGTCAATCCTCGCAATGTTGAGCAGCCCAAGCTCTTGTCCGTCCTTCGATCGCCGACGCATCGCGGAGACTCTTCCCGCAACCGATCGCAGCTCTTCCAGCATGCCAAGCTGCTCCAGGACAAACGATGCGTTGGGCCAGCAGATGACGCCCGCCCCAAGGTGGCGCACGGAACTTCGCCGCTCGTAGAGAGCAACCGACATTCCCAGCTGATCGAGAGAAATCGCGGTCGCCAATCCGGCAACCCCACCACCAATGATAGCGACATTCACAACTGGCTCTCCCGATAGAAAATGGACCAAAGCATTTCAGGACACGATCTCGTTCCGACTGCCGTCGTTCCCTGACATCTCGGCCACCGTGCGCGCCCGTCAGCGATCAGCGGGTTGCTTCAGAGTGGGCAGAGCCGTCTTGATTGCGATCGTGAAAATCATCAGCCCGAAGGCCCAGATGCCGACGGTCACCTTCCATTCAAGTTGGCTAGGAATGTATTCAACGATCTCGTGCAGCGTGCTAGGCACGAATCCCGGAATGATCAAGCCCATGCCTTTCTCGATCCACGCCCCCACAAACGCCATGCAGCATGCCGCGATCAACAACGGACGCCGGCGAAATTGCAGCAAGCCGGGCCACAGGAAAAGCAGCGCCGCCGTAACGTTCAAACCGATTGCCGTCCACGTCCAGGGGACGAGCGCGGTCTTTCCGTGCAGGCCAAAGAACAGGTATTTCGCGGCGCTGACGTGACTGCCCCCGGTGTAGAATTCGGTGAACAATTCAGATGCGACCATCAACAGGTTCACCAAAATCGTGACGCGAATGATCTTCGTCAATGTCGCAATTGGTTGGTCCAGGCCACCGACGCCTGCCAGCTTCTTGATCAGAACCATCGCGACGATGATGAAGGCGGGCCCGGAGACGAAGGCCGAGGCGAGAAAACGCGGGGCCAGCAGTGCCGTGTTCCAGAACGGCCGTCCGCCCAGACCGCAATACAGGAACGCGGTGACGGTGTGGATCGAGATTGCCCACACGATTGAGACCATCACGAAGGGGATGTACCACGCCGGATTTGGCTCGCGGCCGAGGAACCGCATGTAAAGCAAGTAGCCGCAGATGTGCAGATTCAACAGCAGGTAGCCGTTCAAGACGATGACATCCCAGGTCAGCATTGAAATCGGAAAGTTGAACTTGCCAATAATCGGAAACAGGTGCCAGAACCGGTCGGGGCGGCCCAGGTCGGCGACGACGAACATCAGACACATCACGATCGCCGCGATCGCCAGCAATTCGCCGATAATGACCACGTCGTGCATCTTCCGGTCGTGATACAAGTACGCCGGAATCACCATCATCACACCTCCGGCCGCCAGTCCCACCATGAAAGTGAAGTTGGCAATGTAGAGCCCCCAGCTGACCTGATCGGTCATATTCGTCCCGATCATGCCGCCGGCAACTTGGTTCGCCCACGCGTTAGCGCCCACCAGAAACACGGCCGTCAGCATCGTCATCCAAGCGTAAAACGCGAACGATCCCTCCGTCGCCAACCACAAGGAGCGCCCGATGAACTTGGGATAGCTCGAGACGTGGGATCGATTCTCCGTCGCTGCGGTGATGCTGCTCATGCGATCAATCGAAGTAGTAAAAGAATGCCGGCTTGGTGCCGAGTTCTTCTTTCAGGATGTAGACGCGTTTGTTTTCCAGAATCCAACGGATGTTCGAGCTTGGATCAAGAATGTTGCCGAAGACACGGGCACCGGTGGGACACGCTTCCAGGCATGCCGGCAATCTGCCGCGACGCGTTCGGTGGAGGCAGTACGTGCATTTCTCGACAACGCCGGTGGGACGGATCCGATTGCTCAAGTAGCTCTGATCGGGATTGACTTCGTCGGCCGGCACCTCCGGCTTTTTCCAATTGAAACGGCGGGCGTGATAGGGACAGGCCGCTTCGCAATACCGGCAGCCAATGCACCAGTTGTAGTCCACAACCACAATCCCGTCTTCTTCTTTCCAGGTCGCCTTGACCGGACAGACGTCGACACACGGCGGCTCGTCACATTGCTGGCACTGGACCGGAAGGTAAAACTTGTCCCCTTTCGGTACGACGCCTGAATAGGAGGTCGTCCCCTGCTCCATGTCCAGGGTGCCTTTCGGCATTTCCAGCACGCGAATGTATGACTGGTTCGTGTCGCGATCGTGATTGTTCTCTTTGTGGCACGCTTCGACACATTTCCCGTTGCCGTTACAAACGCTCAAGTTGATCGCGTAGACAAACTTGGTGCCGGGGATGGGTCGATCATCCGCGATCGTGACGTCTGCGTCGTATTCTTCTTTCGCTTCGGCTTCCAATCGAGCCAGGACGCCTTCTTTCTGCTCCGGCGACAGTTCGGTGTAATGTGTTTGCAGGAACTCGGCCGCCGAAGAATTCTTCGAAGCCTGTCGCAGGGGTGAGACCGCAGCGACGAACGCGCCGGCTCCGAGTGTCGCAAAGGCCCCCTTCACCGCGGCGCGACGCGAAAAGTTTTCAATAACGGGTAGCGACCGGTTACGCTGGTCCGGGTCGGATGAACCGCTTTCAGTCGTGGTCATGGATGTCAACTCCTTGTCGCTCCGGAGCTCCGTGATCGGTTCCCGCAAAGCGATCTTTCGGCTTGAACCCAACGATCATCTTTGGAAAAGCCGGTGAGTGCGGATCGTGGCAATCGATGCAATTGTTCTTCAACTGTGGGCCCCGCGTCAAATCCCAGTAGCCGTTCATGCCCCCATGAGCACCGTGGGCGAACGCGGTCGCCTGTGGCCCGTGACACTGAGAGCAAAGATCCATGACGTCTTCATAGGCGACCGATGTGCCGTCCGCCAGGCGAAGTTCATCCGACGCCTCAGGGTGGTGACAGGCGTAGCACGCGATCTTGCCGTGGCTGAACACCATCCCTTGATGAAATTCATCCAAGGTATCCGCCGAGACGTTCTGAAGATTCGCCTTGCGAACAGCGTGACAGGTCGAACAGGCCACGCTGCCGGTGCGTCCTTGCGGGTCGACCCCATCCATCTCGATCCGGGGTGGACCGTCTGGTTGACGAACGACGACGCGATACGTCTCGTCACCCGAAGCGCCCGGTGATCCGCCACCGCCTGATCCTTCGCTGCCTGATCCTTCGCTGCCTGATCCTTCGCTGCCTGATCCTTCGCTGCCTGATCCTTCGCTGCCTGATCCTTCGCTGCCTGATCCTTCGCTGCCTGATCCTTCGCTGCCTGATCCTTCGCTGCGCAATTCGGTGCGGAGCGTCGGTGAAACTTGAGATGCATTGCGGGGGCTGCTATGAAGAAGACTCCGGCTTTCGGAGCGGGGTACCTCGATCACCGACACCACCAAAATCACGCAAACGAATCCGGCGAAAAACAGAAAGGCGATTCGCGACATTGTTTTCTGTCTCAAACGAGGTTTTCCCGACACGCCCCAATATATACATTTGCGTACAGATTCACGAAACCTCGTCTTCCTGAATTCCCAGCCTTTTCGGATACCAACCACCGTGCCCATCAGCGGACTCGTCATCACCTTTGATTCCGCGGTCCACGACCAACCGGAAGCGATTGAATTCCTGCGGCACGTCTCCGAAATTGAGATGGGTCAGGCCGCCGGCAATAAGCTGGCGATTGTGATCGAGTCGAAATCCAAACGACGAGATCAAGAGATCTGGAATGCGATCCGCGCGTTGACCGGGGTCATTGACTTGGCCGTCGCGCTGGTCGCATTTGATGAAGATAACGAACTCGAGAACAACAATCCAATCAGGAACCAGACATGATGGATTCCAAACGTCGCCGTTTCTTGAAGTCCGCAGCGATGGCTGCGGCGGGATCGTTGGTCACGAGCAACGGGTCCTTGCCGATCGTTCACGCCGATCAAGCCGTTGACGATTTACCCACCGGCGACGGCCTGGTCTGGAACAAGGCCCCCTGTCGATTCTGCGGCACGGGCTGCCATGTGCAAGTCGGCGTTGAAGCCGGCCGTGTCGTTGCGATTGCCGGCGACAAAGCCGCTGATGTCAATAAAGGCTTATTGTGCGTCAAAGGCTATCACGTCGGCGGCATCTTGTACGGCAAAGATCGCCTGACGAAGCCGCTGCTTCGCAAACAAGGTAAACTGACCGAGATCGGCTGGGATGAAGCAATCGAAATCATCGCCCAACGCATCTTGGACTCGCCCGAAACCTTCGCGTTCTACGGCAGCGGGCAATGGACGATTCCCGAAGGCTACGCCGCGCAGAAGTTCATGAAGGGCGGGCTGGGCAACAACCACATCGATCCCAACGCCCGCCTGTGCATGGCGTCGGCCGTGACGGGATTTATCGCCACCTACGGCGTCGACGAACCGGCAGGCTGCTACCAGGACCTCGACGAGTGCGACATTCTGATCACGTGGGGAAACAACCCCGCGGAGATGCATCCGGTGCTGTTCTCGCGCGTCACCGACCGGCGCTCGCGCGGCGAACAGGTGACGATCATCGACATCGGCACACGGCGTACCCGCACGACCGACGCCGCCAACGAGTATCTGGAAATGAAGCCGCACGGCGACGTCGCAATCGCCTTGGGCATCATGCACTTGCTGATCGAAAACGACAATTACGACAAGTCATTCGTCGAAAAGCACTGCAATTTCCGCGGAGCGGAGGCGGTGAAACCGACATTGCAGGGCGAACAGATCAGCGAAACCGAGTTCCGCAAACGAATTGCCAAGTACACGCCGGGGCACGTCGAGCAGCTTTCCGGAATCCCGGCCGATAAGATTCGGATGCTGGCTGACCTTTTTGGCAATCCTGGCATCCGCATCACGAGCTTGTGGTGCATGGGAATGAATCAACACACGATGGGCACGGCGATTAATTCGCTCGTCCACGGGGTGCATTTATTGTCCGGTCATTTTGGCCGTCCCGGAGACGCGCCGACCAGCCTCACTGGCCAGCCTTCGGCGTGCGGAACGGTTCGCGAGGTAGGCACACTCGCGCACGCGCTACCCGGGGGGCGGTTGGTCGCCAAGCCAGAGCATCGCCAACAATGTGAAGGCTATTGGAACCTGAAGCCCGGCAGCATCAATGAGACGCCCGGCTACCACACGGTGAAGATGTTTGAACAATTCACCAAGCCGACTTCCGAAGGCGGCGACATCACGACCCTGTTCGTGCAAGTCACCAATCCCGGCCAAACCCTTCCGAATCTCAATGCGCTTTTCAATGACAAGAAGAACCTGGAAGACAAGTTCCTGATCGTCAGCGAAGTCTACCCGACCGCCACGACGCAACTCGCCGACTTGATTCTTCCGGCCGCCATGTGGGTCGAAAAGAACGGAGTGTTCGGCAACAGTGAACGACGCACCCAGCAGTGGTTCAAGATGGTCGATCCCCCTGGGGAAGCTCGTGACGATTGCTGGATGACAATTGCCGTTGCCCACAAGTTGTTCGAGATGGGCCACGAGGGAATGAGAGATCAGGACGGCGAGTTTATCTTTGCGGTCAAAGATGACGAGGGAAACGAAATCCCGATTTGGGAGTTCGAGCACTATTACGACACCAATGTTGATAAGCATCTGTTTGAGGAGTACCGTCAGTTCACCACGATGAAACATAAAAACCTCGCCCCCTACGACGAATACGTCAAGGCTCGAGGGTTGCGCTGGCCCGTGGTGGAACAGGACGACGGCTCTTGGCGAGAAACACGGTTTCGCTTTGCCGCGTTCGACGATCCGTTTGTCAGCGAAGGTCAAGACTTTGATTTTTACCATTCCTCAACCGAAGACGGACGCGCGCAAATCTGGTTCCACGATTACGCCCCGCCGCCGGAACAGCCTGACGACGAATTCCCGTACTGGCTGTGCACCGGACGTGTTCTGGAACATTGGCACACCGGCACAATGACGCGGCGACTGGCTCCCCTGAATCGAGCCATGCCGACGGCCTACGTGGAAATGCATGCGGACGACGCCAAAGCCGCCAATATTCGCCAAGGTGAAACGGTCTTGATCGAGTCACGCCGCGGAAGCTGCGAATTGCCGGTTTGGATCGACGGCCGCGGACGTCCGCCGCGGGGGACAATCTTTGTTCCGTTCTTCGATGAAACAAAACTCATCAACCGTTGCACGCTGGAACTCCATGACCCCTTCAGCAAACAGCCCGATTACAAGAAGTGTGCGGCTCGGGTGGTGAAGATGGCTGCCAAGAGCGTGGCGGAGGTGCAGCAATGATCCAGCGGTGGGCACCCATCTTCTTTTCCTGCGTGATCGCGGTCGCGGTGATCGGTTATTTCGTTGGCATCATGGATGGGGTGCCGCAACCGGACGGCATGGACCAGACGGCGTTGGTTGCAAAGTTCGACAAACGGGCAATCGAAGCGAACCCCAAGTTGATCCCCGCGGTGACCTACGCTGAAATTGCCAGCACTTCGATGGGGCCAACCAAAACGTGGCAAGCCGTACCGCAAACGCTACCGCAGCCCGTTTACGATCTGTACGCTAAGATCGAACCCAGCGAAAAGGAAAAGGAGGCGTCGAGCAAGTTGCGAGCCTCGCGTCGAGCTTTCAACGGCGCACCACCGATCATTCCCCACCCGGTTGAGAACACGACCGACGCGGCTTGCTACGCGTGTCATCATCACGGCGTCAAGATGGCTGGCCTGAAAGCAAGCGTGATGTCACATCCCTTCTTGGGGAATTGCGTTCAGTGCCACGCCCCGATGGCGCCCGCGCCGTTCCAAAATGTCGATGCTTCGGTCGACTCCGATTTCGTCGGAATCCCCGCACCTCAGGAGGGCGAGCGAGCCTACCCGGGCGCGCCGCCGACCATCCCCCATTCGCGATGGATGCGCGAGAACTGCCACGCATGCCACGGAGGCCCCTACGGTTGGGCCGGCCTGGAGTCGACTCACCCTTGGCGGACCAACTGCACCCAGTGCCACGCGCCGTCGGCGATCCTCGACCAGATGCCAACAACTGATGCGGTGCCAATGCTGCCACCGCTGGAGGTTGCAACGAAAAAAGGGCGTTGATTTGAAAAACTCTCCCGCAAGCCGCCCCGCTGCAGAGCAAAAGGAAGCGTGGAATTCCTCCTCGCCTCGACACATCCTTGCCCGGGCTATCCGCCTTGTCGTCATCGCGCTATCCCGTCGATTTCGGGCGCGACCGACTTCGGCCAGTCGCAGAGATCTGTTGCAGGCTCGCCTGTGGAAGCTCATCCCTCCGTCACGTTATCCACCGCTTGTCACGCGTCTGCCACTTTCGAACCGTGAAGAACCGCCGCGGCAAAAACCACTGACCATTGCCGGCATCAGCATCGAACCGGTCCCGCCGACCGACCTGGGCAGCAAGCCAGTCGCCCGATCCGTTCCGGTGCATCGCCCGCCCGGCGCTATCGATGAATTTCAGTTTCTTGCCGGCTGCACCCGATGTGGCGACTGCATCAATGCCTGCCCCTACGATGCGATCACCAAGGCCCCCGACCGCCTGGGAAACATCGCGGGCACACCGGTCATTGTGGCGGACTCTTCGGCTTGCCGGATGTGTCACGACTTTCCCTGCATCGCTTCCTGTGGGCCTGGTGTGTTGATTGATTCCATCGCGCCGATCATGGGAACCGCTCGGGTGACCGAACATCTTTGCCTGGCCCATCACCACACCACGTGCACCGTTTGCAGTGAGCGCTGCCCCGTGGACGATGCTATCATGGTCGTGGATGGCAAGCCGACGGTGAATGAGGATCACTGCACAGGCTGTGGTGTCTGTCGCTACGTCTGCCCGGCTCCCGAAAACGCCATTTTGTTGATGCCCGCGTTCCGACGCCCTGGATTGCCTCACGCATGAACCTCGAGAAACTCAATCTGGACAACCTTGATCTCAACAAATCCCTTCCGGAGATCCTTCAAGCGGAGTGGTCAAAAGACCAAGTGCTGCAGCTGTTCGACGATTTGCGTGACGGGGCAATCGTTGAACATGTCCAACTGAGATCAAGCAACACCGACGGAGCCGTCAAGCTTGCCGGAGCCAAACGCGCCTTTTTCGCCGGTGAAGCCCACGCGATTCAGATCCGCTATGTCTTTGAAAATGAAACCTGGTGCGACACGATCATGCCAGGTGATCCCACCACGAAGATTATTCGCAACCGAATACCAACGGGCGACTCTCCGGATTGAGCCACACGGCCAGCTCGGCACGGAAAGATTCGCTTGCTTTTTGGCTTGCCCACGCCGCGTGAGACATACATTCGGGAGCAGGAAATGTGGTTCGAGCTAGTTTTTACTGCATTGCCCGCCACCCCCTCGAGCCATCCCGGATCCGGTTTGCGTAGTTCGAGGCCCTCATGCAGCGACAGATTCTCTAGCGATACCAAGTCCCATCCGTCCCAGATCTGATCGCCACCTTACTCATCGCGTCCGATGCGGAGGAATCCATGATTCGATATCTGACCTTGATAACTCTTACGGACCAAGGTGTTCGCGACATCGGCGATTCGGTCCAACGCGCCTCGGTGTTTGCTGAATCCGTCCGCAACGCTGGAGGCAAGCTGCTCTCACAAACATGGACCGTGGGGCAGTACGACGGTTGTGTCGTTTTTGAAGCACCAGACGAGTTGACCGGAGCCTCCCTGCTTCTCAATCTTGAAAAGGGTGGAAACGTGCGGACGCTTTCGATGCGATGCTACGACCGTCAAGAATTCGAACAGATTTTGCAGGTGAGTCCGTGAGCGCGTTATCGAATTGCTTCGTCGATCTGGCTGCTGAAGTCGTGATTCAAGAAGGCGGCACCATCAGTAGAACTCTGCATCAGGACGGCGGCCTGAAGGTCGTGTTGTTCGGATTTGATGCCGGGCAAGAATTGTCCGAGCACACCGCGTCGGTTCCCGCGATCATGCACTTTATCGATGGCGAAGCGGAGGTGACCGTTGGCGATCATGCGTCGAAAGCGTCAGCCAACAGCTTCTATCATTTGCAGGCAAACGTGCCGCACAGCATCACAGCGATTCGACCGACAAAGATGCTGCTCCTGCTACTCAAGGCCGCGAAATCGAGCTCATAACCAACGGGAAAGCCCGCTGGGCATGAAACGTTCAATCGGTCCGTTCATCAACAATGGGCGACATCAGCCCACGCGTCAGCGCGCTGGGCACCGGCATTGGCACCCAGGCTCTTTCGACTTCACACCGCGACCAAGGGTTGCTTCGGCCCAAAGAATTCGCAGTGCTGACGGGCGACATCGACACCCAACTCATTGAGCGCGGTTTCAATCGCAAGCATGAACGGTTTTGGTCCGCAGAAATAGTACTCCGCGTCGGCGATCGGCGTATGCTTGGCGAGATAGTCTCGGTTGATCAGACCGACATCCTCGCACTTGCCGGAAGTCAGATCGCCGGCCAACGGAGTGTCGTAGATGACGCGCGTCACCACGGGCGTTTTGCCCTCGGCAAGACCACGGACCTCGTCTTTCAATGCATGCACCGAACTGTTTCGGGCCGCCTGGAGGAAGAACAGGGGCGTCGTCAAATTGGTCGCCACCAACGACTTTGCCATCGACAGAAGCGGCGTCACCCCAATCCCGCCTGCAAGAAACACCACCGGGCGTTGCGGCGGCGATGCCGGATCGATCACAAACTCTCCACATGGCGGCCCCAGGGCCACGACGTCACCGACGTTGACGTCGTCGTGCAGGTGGTTCGAAATCAAACCATCCGGTGTCCCCGCAGCTGGGGCGGTTTCGCGCTTGATGCTCAGCCGGAAGTGGTTCATCCCCGGCCGATCGGAAAGGCTGTAATTTCGCGGCGACGTCGGAGTGGTGGGATGATCGATGTGAACGGTAATGTATTGCCCCGGCAGGAAGGCCGGCAATTCGCCTCCGTCGTCGGGCTTAAGGTAAAACGAGGTGACGATCTCGCTTTCAACAACCTTGCGATCCACGACAAAATCCCGTCGACCGTTCCAACCGCCGGTCTGCGATTCGAGGTGCTCATAAATCTCGCGTTCGCGGCCAATGCAGACGTCCGCTAAAACTCCATACGCCTCGCTAACCGCGGTCAGTATCTCCTCGGTCGCCGCGTCGCCCATCACGTCCTTGATCGCATCGAGGAGGTGTTTGCCGACAATCGGATAATGTTCCGGCTTCACACCCAGGGAGCAGTGTTTTTGAGCAATCAATTCCACTTCGGAACCGAGCGCCGACAAGTTGTCAATGTTCGAGAAATACGCACAAACCGCTCCGGCAAGAGCCGCCGGCTGCTGTCCGCTCTGTTGATGCGCCTGATTGAAATACGCTTTCACCTCGGGATTGCCCGAGAACATCCGCTGGTAGAACTTGCAGGTGATGGTTTCCGCATTGGCGGCCACTGCCGGCGTGATCTGCTTGATGATTTGAATGGTCTGTTCGCTGAGCATGGTAACCCTTTGACGGTCAGTGATTGTGGCGTGCTTTAGAAGCAAGCAGCCGCCAGATCCGATCCCGAATCGCGAAATCTGGCGGCAGACGGACAGACGAGACTTGCTTTCTGCACCAACAGGTATACCTTTACAAACCTGCACGTCAAGGTGCACTTTTGGGCAAGTTTCCCAACATCGAATCGAGCCATGATCTCCAAAACCGCTGAATACGCCCTGCGCTCGGTTGTCTGCTTGGGCGGACAGCCTGATCGCCCCCGGTCCGCCGACACGCTCTCAAAACAAACTCAAGTGCCGCGCCGATATCTCGCCCGAGTCCTGCAAGACTTGTGCGCCGCCGGCCTGGTGAGGTCTCGGCCCGGTCCCGGCGGTGGCTATGAGCTTGTCATTGCCCCAGACAAGTTGACGATTCTGGAAATCATCAATACGGTCGCGCCGATCGAGCGCATCGATCAATGTCCGCTGGGTCTCAAGACGCATACCGAACTTTGTCCGTTGCACGCCGAACTCGACCGCGCCTACGCCGCCACCGAACGCGCGTTTGCCAGCGTGACCATTCAGGACTTGGTCGATTCCACAAACCCGATCATTCCGCTTTGTGAAAACGCAACATGACAATGTCCCGCAGTGATTTCTGTCAGCCGATCGTTGGTTACCACCTCGACGAAGAAGGTCACTGGGTGGCTCAGCTTCGGTGTGGGCACAACCAACACGTGCGACATGACCCGCCGATGGTACGTCGGGAGTGGGTACGGTCCGAGCGGGGACGACGTTCCATGATCGGATTCCGGCTTGACTGTAAAAAATGCGCCGAGAACGCACCGGCCAACGAGCAACAGGAGACCCTTTGATGAACGTTCGAACGGTGCTGGTGTTCACCGCCATTCTGTGCGGTATCGCATGGACATCGGCTGACGACGATCCCTCCGCCATTCCGGCAACGGAAGAGACCTACCCGACCAACTCAAGCGAAGCTCGTTCCCGGGCAAGACTATTGCACGAGCTCGTCCACGGCACTTTGCAAATCATGCATCGAGATTTCTTCGATGAAGACAACGCGCACGCAATTCCGTCAGCCTCGCTTGAAGATGTATTTCACGAAATGGCCGACCGGTTCCAGGTTAAAATGAAGTGGTTGATCGTCAATACAGACGTCGTCAACGTTGACCACGAAGCCAAAACGAAGTTCGAGGAAGACGCGGTCAAGGCGTTGGCGGCCGGAAAGCCGTTTGTGGAGCAAACGACGGAGGGTCTCTACCGATTCGTCGGTCCGATCCGTCTGGGTTCACAATGTTTGAAATGCCATGTCAAGCGACGCACCGACAATCGGGACCGCACGGCAGGGCTGGTCATCACTATGCCGCTGAATGACCGATCGTCCATCTCAGCCTCGTCCGTTGATTGAGTCGAGCGACGCGGCGGTCCAGCAAGCGAGAAGACGACCCTGTCGCTTTCTGAACGCGAGTTTTCGGGGCCGGGTCCTAATTGAGCATGCCAAACGGCCGGGCCCTCGGCCCTCCCGGTTGATGGGTGAACCATCACCCAGCCCTGCCGGGCAGGGCTGAATAAATCGCGGGGGCGTTGCCCCGACCCGAAACACCGCATTCGTCGGGCGATCGCGGGCCGAAGGTACGGCGGTTTGCTCAGCCCAGCCCGCCAGAGCTGGGGACATCCGCAAATAAAGAAAATCGAGGGCCAACGGCCCGCCGTTTGGCTGCAAGGCGCGATCGACTCGGATTACATTCACGGGCCCCTTGCCTTCCGCGTCGATTCGAAGGAATCTCTCATGCAATGCCTTTCTGATCTTGCCCCGATCTGCCCGGCTGCGTTTTGGATCGCGCTGACCCTCGGAACCATGGTTCCGGCGACGGCTCAGACCGACTCCCCGATCAAAGTGATCAGCGACAGCCCGTTGCCCGCGGGCGACGGATTCGCCGCAGAGTTTTCCCGCGATCAAGACATCGCCAACCATTCGGCCGTGATCTTTTCCGACGACTTCGAGTCCGGAGAACTGGGGGCGAAGTGGGACGACACCAGCAACCGTGGTGACTCGCTCGCGTACGTTCACGAGTCTGCCAGCCAAACGTCTCAAAACCCAAGCCTGCTGGGGGAGCGATCGCTGAAAGTGACTGCGACCCTGGGCGAAAACACGGGCGGCGGTTTCACCAAGTGGTTCGAATCCGCCGATCGACTTTTCATTCGGTTCTACACCAAGTTCGACAAGGACTGTGACTACGTCCATCACTTCTGCACCCTGCGAGCGAACAAATCGCTTCAGGGCGGCGACCGCTGGAGTGGGTTTGGTGGAGCCGGAGAGCTGCCCGATGGCGACGAACGCTTCTCAACCGCAATCGAACCGTGGGGCAATTGGGGCCGGTGGCCCCCACCGGGTCGCTGGAATTTCTATTCCTATTGGCACACGATGAACGAAAGCCCCGACGGGAAGTACTGGGGCAACGGATTTCGACCGGAATCGCAACCCAACATTCAGCGTGGTAGCTGGATCTGCGTCGAATTCATGATTCGACACAATACGCCGGGGCAAAACGATGGGGAGCAAGCTTTCTGGATTGACGGTGAACTGCGCGGGCATTGGAAAGGATTCAATTGGCGCACCAGCCCAACGCTGTTTGCGAACGCACTGACGTTGGAAAGCTACGTGACCGATCGCTGGACGAAACAGTCGGAGAATGTGGTGTACTTCGACAACGTCGTCATCGCGAAAGAGTACATCGGACCGTCGGGAAAAGATGGATGATCGCGAATCTTAGAACGCGCCCGGTGAAATCGTGACCCGGGCGGCCAGGCCCCGCTTCGGCGGGGACCTGAAGGGGGCGAATGAACATTTCCTTCCACCAAAACTGCAAACCACGGTGTTTTTGCATGAAAGTGGTTCTGTCCAACTAAGCTGTTCAATTCTTTACCCGATTCCACCTCTGCATCTGCACAAATGAATCGACTCTGGATTCCCGTTTCTGGCCTTTTTCTTTTCTTAAGTCCACCGTCCAAGGCGGCTGAAGTCAAAATCCCCGTCATCGAGGAAGGGGAGGCACAGATCATCAAGGAACTGGAGGACTCCGACTACTGGATCCGACATGACCTTTGGGTGGAGACCGAGTTCGATTCGGATGGCGATGACATGCTGGATCGGATGCACGTCAGCGTCACACGGCCGACCCAGACCGATACGCAGTCGCTGAAGCTCCCGGTGATCTACAACTCAAGCCCCTACTTCGCCGGCACGGCGGGTGGTGACGAATCGTATTTCTGGGACCCGCGGCAAGAGCTGGGTGCCGAGCCCCCGCAACGATCGGCCGCGCCAGCGGTTGAAAGAAAGGGAACGCGTCCCATCATCTCGAAACGCCATGTGAAAGACTGGCTTCCGCGTGGTTTCATTGTCGTTCATTCCAGTGCCCCTGGAACCGGTTTATCGCAAGGGTGCCCAACGGTCGGTGGCAACCCGGAGGCGCTCGCGCCCAAAGCCGTGATCGATTGGTTGTGCGGGCGGGGCAAGGGGTTCACCGAACCCGTGGGAGGAGAACCCGTGGAGGCTTATTGGTCATCGGGAAAAGTCGGCATGACCGGGACCAGCTACAACGGAACGATCCCTCTGGCGGCGGCAACGACAGGTGTGCCTGGGCTGGAAGTGATCATTCCCGTGGCTCCCAACACCTCGTACTACCACTATTACCGATCCAACGGCTTGGTTCGCCATCCTGGCGGATACCTCGGTGAAGACATCGATGTTCTGTACGACTTCATTCACAGCGGCGGCGACGAACAGACGCAGGCCTATTGTGATTGCAACGTTCGCGACGAATTGATGCAAGGCAACCAAGACCGGGCGACTGGTGACTACAACGACTTCTGGCAATCCCGCGACTACCTCAACCGAATTGATGGCGTGAATTGCGCGGTGCTGATGGCGCACGCCTTCAACGATTGGAATGTGGTTCCAGAACACAGCATCCGCATCTACCAAGCTCTCCGGAACAACGGTGTTCAAGCTCAACTGTACATGCACCAAGGTGGACACGGAGGACCTCCGCCGATCAGCATGATGAATCGATGGTTCACCCATTACTTGTACGGCGAGGACAACGGCGTCGAAAACGACTCGAAGTCGTGGATTGTTCGGGAGAACGATGAACGGGAGAAGCCGACGGAGTATCCGGATTACCCGCACCCCTGGGCGAAGGATGTCCTGGTTTATCCGGTTTCAGGCTCTCCCCAGCGAGGTCGCCTGCAGATGGTTCCGATCGAGGAACCGAGCACGGAAACGCTTGTTGACAACTTTTCTTTCTCAGGCGAATCGCTCGCCCAAGCGGAGTTCACGGACCATCGATTGATCTACACCACGCCGGAATTGAGCGAAGCGGTTCATCTGTCCGGAACCCCACGGGTGAAGCTGAGAATGGCTTGTGATCGTCCGGCAGCGAACTTGAGTGTTTGGCTGGTTTCACTGCCTTGGAACACGAAAAACAACGCAACGATCACCGACAACATCATCACGCGCGGATGGGCGGACCCGCAGAACACCAAATCGATGCGTGAAAGCGAACCGTTGGTGCCCGGTCAGTTCTACGACGTAGAATTCGACCTGCAACCTGATGATCAGGTGATTGCCAAAGGGCAGCAGATCGGCTTGATGATCTTTTCGAGCGACCGTGACTACACGTTGCACCCCACACCGGGCACCAAGCTCACAATCGATCTCCAGCAAACCCACCTGAGCCTGCCGGTCGTTGGAGGTACCCTGCATTTCAAGCCGACCAATGAAGCTGTTCAAAACGAATGAACAAGCGGTCAGCCTGAGCCCCGGAAGTGGCTCCACGTCTGCTCGCGAACAACAGCGTCGTGTTCCACCGGGGCGTTGCGAAACACGGTCTGCGTAACACTCTGATGGCCAATCTTTGTCAGAGCCGTCGATAGCGGTTGTCCCAGTAATGGTTTCGCAACGCGATGCGGGTCGGCGAGGCCCCAGTGGTGGCGAAGAATGATGAACCCTCCGTCGACAACGACGCGCCGGAACTCGAGAACGGCCGAACGAAGCAGCGGCGTTCGCTCCATCAACAGGACTTGGACGCTCTTCGCTGGCAGTGGGATTGCGTCAGCACGACCGGACAATCGGCGCGGAATCGGCAGGCCCTTTCCCGGACCAAGCGTCTGAACCGAACTCGGGTTCAGATTCACAGCCTGGCGAAACCGGCCTTCGCCGCCGACATCAAGAAAGCGAATCATGGCATCACGAAAGCGAGACGAATGGGGAACAGCGACAATCCTCCCATCATTGACGCTCGACTCTCGTTAAAAGGAAGCGTGAACGATTTGGATGCGTCCGCCTCCCTTTTCTTCACAGCCAAGAGAATTTTTGTTGAAGACTGCTGCAATTGCGTCGGAAACGCTCGCCCCCTTGACGCGGGCTGACGCCGCCATTTGAATAAAAACTCAATTGAACACTTATTGATGCGATTTTAAATGAAATCTCCCTTTCAGGTCCTGAGAGAGCGCGGCGAAGACGACTTCAGCTGCGCGAGCGTTCTCAAAGTGCTCGCGGATGACACTCGATTGGGGGTTGTGGAGCGTCTGCTCGATGGCCCCTCCACTGTGACGGAGATCAACGAGACACTCGGTGTGGAATCGACGCTGCTATCCCATCACTTGAAAGCTCTTCGTGAAGCAAAGCTGGTGACGCGCACCAGACAGGGCCGTTATGCGGTGTATGCACTTGCGCCGGAGTTATTGGCTCGTCGCAAAGGCCGTTCGGTTGACCTCGGCTGTTGCAAGATTTCGTTCTCTTGATGCTCCTACTCGGTTCGCTCGCAGAGACTATCCACGCCAAAGCCTCAAGCTCTTTTTTATTTGCATCCCCGTTTGTTACTTGGAAGGAACGCGCGTACCCGCGAAATGCTTTGCAGAGACGAATTCGAACGCGATGGCACGCAAGCAGCACTCCGGGTATGGGTCTTCGATACCGACCAACAGGCCTCCGTCCGATGAAGTACTTTCTGTCCATGTCCTTCGTATTGCTGTGTCTGACGCTCGCCGGTTGCACATCATCCCCGTCGACGAATAGCAACTCCAACGAACTCTCCGGACAACTCACACTCACTGGGTCCAGCACGGTTGCTCCGCTGGCTGCCGAGATTGCCAAGCGGTTCGAGCGGCAACACTCGAAGGTCCGAATCGATGTTCAGACTGGAGGTAGCGGAAAGGGGATCGCGGATGTACGCCGGGGCGTGGCGGATATCGGCATGGCAAGCCGGCGTCTCGCATCCGATGAAACTGATCTCACGGCCCACCAGATTGCCGCCGATGGGGTGGGGCTGATTGTTCATCAGTCCAATTCGATCGCGGAATTGTCTCCCGATCAGATCATCGCGATCTACACGGACAAATCCAACAACTGGCAGGACGTCGGAGGGGATGACAAGAAGATCACTGTCGTTCACAAAGCGGAAGGACGTGCAACGCTCGAAGTTTTCCTGAAACATTTCGGGATCGACAATCCCAGCGTGAAGAGCGATGTCATTGTTGGCGAAAACGAACACGCCATCAAAACTGTCGCTGGAACGGAAGGTGCCATCGGCTACGTTTCCATTGGCACCGCCGAAGCAGATATCGAATCCGGTGTACCGATTCGCCTATTGCCGCTCGATGGCGTGGAGGCAAAGACGGTCAACGTGGCTAGCGGAGCCTTTCCGATGAGCCGCCCGCTGAACTTGGTCACGGCCGATCCTTCCTCCCAGCTGGCCATGGAATTCATTCAATTTTGCCAATCCGCCGACGTCCATGACCTGGTCAAGTCTCAGTATTTCGTTCCCATAACGAAAGGGTCTGACATTGCGAAGTGATCGATCCCTGACGATTGTCACTCGCACCCTGGCGGCGATTTCGGCTGCAATCGTCCTGCTGATCATTGGTTTTCTGCTGCGAGAGGCAGCACCGGCACTGCGGCAATTGGGTTTGTCTCGTTTTTTTACCGACGAGAGTTGGCATCCGCTTTCGAGCCAATTCAATCTGACACCCATGATCGTGGCAACTCTTGTGACCAGCGCGGGAGCGATTCTGATCGCCGCGCCGCTGGGCATTGCCTCGGCAGTCTTCGTCAATTTTTACGCTCCACACCGGTTGGCAGTCTGGCATCGCAGGCTCATAGAGCTCTTGGCTGGAATTCCATCGGTCGTCTTTGGCTTGTGGGGATTGATGGTATTGGCGCCGATCGTCGCCACGTTCGGCGGAAGTGGCCAAAACCTCTTCACGGCAACGATCGTTCTCGGGCTGATGGTTTTGCCAACGGTGGCACTCTTATCGGACGCAGCAATCGCTGCGCTGCCGCGCCCGTGGATTCAGGGAGCTGCGGCCTTGGGGATGGGGCGATCAGCAATCATTGGATGGGTCGTTTTGCCCGGCGCCCGCCGCGGCATCGGCAGCGGAATCATGTTGGCCCTCACGCGAGCGTTTGGCGAAACAATGGCGGTGCTCATGCTTGCGGGCAATATCGTCGAAATGCCTTCGTCGCTACTTTCTCCGGGCCGAACGCTCAATGCGAACATCGCCTTGGAGTTGGGATACGCTACGGCGGGGCATCGGTCCGTGCTATTTGTCAGCGGCTTGATGCTGATGCTTGTAGTCAGTTGCATCGTGCTTTTGATCTCGCATCGGAGGGGGCATCAAGCGTGAACGATAGCGGAACCGCAACATCCAGGGTGATCGGCGTTCGGCACCACCGGCGCGAAGTCTGCGTCACGGTTGCGGTCTGGACCGCCGCGATGTCCGTGATTGGTTTGCTGATTTGGATCCTGACTGACATTGCCGTTCGAGGGCTCGCTGAAATCGATTTTGGATTCTTGATCAGCGACATGCAGAACGCAGGTCGGGAGGGCGGAATTGGTCCCATCATTCTTTCGACCGGGCTGATCCTGCTGGTTTGTTTGGTCGTGTCGATCCCACTTTCCTTCGGCACGGCAATCGCGTTGACCGAGCGAATCGGGCAGGAAACAGGGTTCGCATGCAACGTGCGCCGATCGCTGGACGTGCTGGCGGGAGTTCCGTCCATCGTGTTCGGGCTGTTCGGGAACGCGTTCTTTGCGATAACGCTGGGATTGGGCTATTCGATTCTTTCTGGCGGATTGACGCTGGCATGCATGGTGCTGCCGATACTGATCCGCACATCCGAACAGGCACTCCGGGCTGTCCCAGCCGAGTATCAATACGCGGCTGCCGCTTTGGGAATGAAACGTACCACCATCCTTTTTCGCGTGGTATTGCCGGTCGCCATGCCGGCGCTTGCCGCAGGGGTCGTTCTGAGTATCGGACGCGCCTTGGCGGAAACCGCGGCCCTCTTGTTCACGTCGGGATACGTCGCTCGTTCACCCGAATCGCTTCTTGATTCCGGACGCTCGTTGAGCGTACACATCTATGATCTCGCGATGAATGTTCCGGGCGGAGGGGCGAGGGCGTACGCAACGGCGTGCGTGCTGGTGGCGCTGTTGCTGATGATCAACCTGGCAACCGCGTTCTTGCTTCGAATGACAGGAGTGCGACATCGAAGCACGACAGGGGGTACGTGTTGATTGCCACTGAAAACTTGTCTGTTTCCTACAACGGTCGCACCGTGCTGAGGGATGCAACGATCGAAGCAAAGCCCGGCGAGATTCTCGCTCTGGTAGGCCCCTCTGGGTGCGGCAAGAGCAGCTTCCTGGCCGCGATCAATCGTTTGACGGAAATCATCCCCGGTGCCAGCGTCCGTGGGCGGATCCGTTTCGACGGGCGAGAGCTCGAGACGGTGTTCCCGTCGTCGGTCGATTTGCGACGTCATGTTGGCATGATCTTTCAGCAGCCGAACCCGTTTGCCATGTCGATCCGTCGTAATCTCGAACTGCCGCTTCGCGAGCACGGGATTCGCGATTCCGGGGAATTGCGGAGAATAGCCGAGTCGGCACTTCGTGATGTCGGGTTATGGGATGAGGTAAGCGACCGCCTTGAGCAATCGGCCCTAGAACTGTCAGGCGGACAGCAGCAGAGGCTGTGCATTGCCCGTGCCCTCGCGCTCAAGCCACAAGTTCTGCTGATGGACGAACCGTGCAGCTCCCTGGACCCCTTGTCGGCCGAACGCGTCGAACAATTGATCGACTCGATGCGAGGTCAGTACACCGTTCTGATTGTCACCCACAACTTGGCTCAAGCACGCCGTCTGTCGGACCAGGTTGCAGTCTTTTGGACGCAAGATGGTGTCGGACGAATTGTCGAGCAAGGTGAGACGGAGGCGGTATTCAATGCGCCCTCCAATCCGATCGTTGCGTCTTACCTATCGGGGCGCAAAGGATGAGGGGTCCCGCGGCATATCCCTGGCTCAGTCGTCACCGAACCAGTCACACTTGGGCGAGACAGCCCGCCGAGAATCTGTGCACGTGCCCGCCGCGAAGACCGGCTCCCGTCCGACGGCGGGAGATTTGATGGTAGAATGCCCGGGAATGGTGTTCGATCCTTGTTCAAATCACAACAAGCGTCACCCTTTTCAAATCGCCAGTTGTCAGCCCCCGATGCATCGCCGGTGAATAGAAGCATCCAAGCGAGCCACAAGTGTCCGATGACTGTTTTCGCTTCGGTGAAACAGTAATGAAAGCCGATTGGGCGTCGCCCATAATCAAACGCCTGCACGAACGTGGAATTGATTCAGCGAACGCAATCGTTGTAGAACACTCGCAGCATCCTAGCCAATCGCTTGTTGACGCGAGTGCATCATTTCCGTCAATCCGACGCAAGGCCGCTTGAACCATGGATCGAAGAGACTGCAAGAATGCGTTTGCCGGATTGCTCTCGATCGTCTTCCTGACGATCACGCCCGCCGTCGAGTTGTCTGCGCAGGTTTCTGAAAACGCCGAACGGCCACCAGAGGTCTTGCTTGTCGGGACGAAGGTGAGCCCTCCCTTCGCGATCAAGAATTCGGACGGATCATGGTCGGGGATCAGCATCGAACTTTGGGATCACTTGGCCGACGAGTTGGACCTCGAGTACGAGCTGGTTGAAATGTCACTCGATCAGATGCTGACGGAGCTTGAAGCCGGCCGCCTCGATGCGGCCGTTGCCGCCATCAGTGTCACATCCGACCGGCACGAACGGGTCGGCTTTTGCCATCCTCATTTTTCGACCGGGCTGGGCATAGCGGTCAGTGCCCGTGAACGAACGACGGCGTGGTCTTTGGTCAACCGGATCGTATCCAGCCGACTGGTCAAGATCATCGGATCGATGATCGGCATCGTCCTCGTTTGTGGATTGTTGTTCTGGGTATTTGAACGAAAAACGAATACGTTGATGTTTGGCGGAAAACGCCGTTCCGGAATCGGAATGGGCATCTGGTGGTCCACCATCCTGCTATTCGGGCACAAGGGCGTGGTGCCGGTGAGCGTGATGGGTCGCATCCTGGCGACCTTTGCGATGCTGGCCAGCTTGATCTTGCTGTCGATCCTGACCGGCATCATCACGTCGGTCCTGACGGTTCAGCAATTAGACACCGGCATTGCCAGCCCCACCGATTTAAACCGTGTTCGAGTCGCGACCATTTCGTCCAGTACCAGTGAGGACTATCTGAGGCAACGCCGCATTTTCTTTCGGGCCTACCCAAATCCTGACGAGGCCCTGCGGGCGATCGAAGATGGAAAAGCTGACGCCGTGGTGTACGACGCGGCGCTGCTGAAATACATGGCTGCCGAGCAGTTTGCAAATCGCATCGATGTCCTGCCCGTCGTTTTCAATGTCCAGGAGTACGCGATCGCCCTGCAAGCAGACAGCAGTCTCCGCAAACCATTGAATGAAGCATTGCTGCGTTACCGCGAAAGCGATGCGTGGGGTGAATTGCTCTTTCGTTTTCTGGGCGAATAGCCGCGTTTCGCTGGCTTGCAAATCCCAATAGTTTCACGCTTCCGGTCAGACCTCGACTAGCTTGCACCGGCCGAGTTTTCGTATTCGAAGGAGTAAGAACACTTTCGTTGCGAAAAGGAGGGTCGATGCGTTTCGACACGACAACCGTTCCCCGTCGATTTTCCATCAGATTCTCGTTGGATGCCCACCGGCGAGTGCGCGTGACAAGGCTGGCGAGTTTCACGCGGACTTTTCCGTCGACAGAGTCGGCGACGAAAGCAGTTGCCCGATATTCGCGGAATAATGTGCTCATCCGGGGACAGTCAGCTGCATCCAGACTTCGCCTGTGCAAGTTTCCCGAACCGGCCTGGTCGCGCCATCACTGCGTCCCTGCAACGAAACCGGACGTACCGGAGACTCTCCGGACATGAAGCGACCAGCCCAATCGCCGGTCAAACCGATGCCTTCGCGCCGCCTCATCGTGGGAAAACGGCGCCTCCTTGCGGGAAAATGGCTCCGGAACGTTGTCGTCGGACTTGCGCTAGTCCTGCTGGCGGGATTTCTGTTTCGCAATGTGATTGCTCGCGTTGCGATCATCCAAATCGGCTCGCGGTTCCTCCCGCAGCGGATCGGACTGGAAAGCATCGCCATCGAGTGGCACGAAATCCAAATCCGCCGGCTGGAGGTCTTTGAACCGAAGATTCCTGATGAGCGGCAATTGACCATCGACCGAATCCGGGTCGTGCCGAGTTTTTGGCAAGGCTGTCGTTCTGGCGTCTGGATCGAGGAAGTCGTGATCCAGGCTCCGACTGCAGAGGTCCGCTTCGATGCTGACGGAAACCTGCTGAGCGTCTTTCCCGAGGCTGGAGAGAGTGCACCTGCGACGGGGCCGGTCAAAATCCCGGTAGCTAGAGTGACGGTGCAAGACGCCACCTTGATCGTCCACCAAACTGGCCGCGATAGCCTGAAGGTCAGTGGCGTGGACATCCGCTTGTCCGCCAAAGAGCGCATTCGAGCGAAGGTTGCGATCGGCGATTTCCTGGGATGCAAATGTACGATCAAGAGTGATCTTGATGCCCAATCGTTTGCGGGCATCTCGACGGTCGACATCGGATTGATGCATCTCGATACCGTCGGTCTCAACAAATTGCCGCTGATGCCATCGGCAATCGCGACCTACGCCGCTTCAGCCAACTTTGGTTTGAAGCTGGTCGCGCGACATCCCGCCGACGAAATCGATCCCCGAAAACACGATTTCTGTTTGCGTGCATGGACGACCAATGTGCAGGCGGATCTGTTTGGCACCTTGTGCGACAGACTGGACCTGGTCGTCACTTCCAAAGCAGGGAAGCTTGGAGCGAATTTGAACGCCAATCCTCTAGGTGGCTCCTGGAAACTGCTCGGGTCGGTCGACCTGATCGCGGACAAGCCGGAAGGAGTCTTCGAATCTTCGTTGCAGGATTGCCAGCCCGCCGCGATGGCCAAGGCACTGCCCGCACTGGAAAAGCTGCGCACCGACGCCGCCGGCTGGACAAAATGGAATTTCGTTCTGGACGATGGCACGCTGCGTTTTCAGGGGGATTTGACAGCCGATGCCCAACACACCCAGCTGGACGACCATGCCTTACCGGGCGTTCGAGCCGATATCGATGTCGCCGGAGACGTCAGGCTGGATGACTTGAAAACTCTGCATGGATCCCTGCGGGGCGCGCTCGCCAGCGAGCCGTTTGATCTGAGGCCAATCGCAAAGTCATTCGGAGTCCAGCTAAAGAGCGGCAGCGTGATCGCTCACAGCGACTTTACGATCCCACTGGAGACGATTGAAAATGTGGACACCTTCGAAGCAACCGCCCGTTTGGCGACGTCAGATCTCGCGACGCAAGACGTTCAAATGGATCCAGCCTCAATCATCACGCGATTGGCTGAGGGTGTTGTCACCATCAACTTGAATGACTTCGCCCTCAGAGACGTTCAGAAGTCGATCCTCGCGGAGATTCAATCGGAAACGACCATTGCACTCGCACGGGGTGGACAGCTCGCATCCAGATTGCAGTTCTTTGTCGAACCTTCGATCGAACTGGTAAACATTCTGGGGCTCGAGAAACTGGATCCAAGCGGGCGCCTGGTAGCGACTGCGACAGCATCGTGTCCGACCACTCGAATAACGATCCCGGCCGATTGGACGGCCGACACCCGCATTCAAACGAAATCTCTTTCTGTTGCCGGTGAAAGTCTGTCGGACATCGACTGGCAGGCGAGTCTATCGAATGGCAACATCCGGTGTGATCGGCTCGAGGCTCGCTGGCGTGAGCACACGCTGGTAGCAAACGCCTCGGCCGGCATCGGATCAACTGTCCAGGTGCAAGGTGATGTCGCCCTTGATGCACTCCGACTCGCCGATATCAGCGAAGTCCTGACTCGATATTCCCAGACACGGTTTCCTCTTGACGGATTTGCCGGCGTCAACGGGAGCTTCGCGTTCACGCTGGACATGACGAACGGCCAGCAGTCGCTCGACGCATCGGGTTCGGCGACCCTACGTCAGGCAAGCTATGCGTTGACGAAGATTGGTGAGGCAACACTGGATTGGACCGCCGACTTCGATGGACTGACGATCTCAACATGTTCGCCGGATTTTCTGAATGGCCGATTCGATGTCGAAGCCCGCATCGAGGACCTGGACTGGACTCGCACCCGGATTCAAGGAACATTTTCCGGTCTCGAAGCCTCGCGTTTCGTCGGCATGGTCGGCCAAGACCTTCCGACAACCGGTATTCTGGACGGCGGCTTTCGCGTCACGTCGATCGCAGATCTGGAATCACTTTCCGGTGAAGCCTGGCTAGCATCAAAACAACTTTCCGTCAAACGCGTTCCGATGCAGATCAATCGCGCCACGATCGCGGTCGATTGCGGCGAGTTGCGAGTGGACGCAAACGGTTCGCTTGTCAGCGGAGACTTTGATGCTCAAGCATCCGGCTCATTGCCGCAACTCGCGGATTTTTTCGCCACCAAGTCACCTCCCATTGCCAAGGTTCCGCTGACGGCGGAGGTCTCATTGACGGGACTACGGGCTGAGACTTTGGTTCGGGTACTTGGCATGCCGCGCGAAGCACAATCCCTGACGGCCATTCTGTCTGCGCATTGCACACGCGATTCGGCGGCCTGGGACGGCCGGTACGTGTGTACCGCATCGGCGAGTGTCGAAAACCTGGGATGGAACCGCCAGGGTTTATCACAGAGGATTTCGGCGGAGACCGTGCTGCATCCCGATCGTTTGGAACTCACCGGAATTCGTGGAAGATTTGCCGAGGCGGCACTCAGCGGCTCCGGCGAGGTCATGTTCGATCGGTCTCCTGTTGGCCGCTTCGACTTGTCCGCCACTCACATCAATTTGCGACGCGCGAGTTCTCCCTTCGGAGTCAAGGGCGTCTCTGGCACCGGATCGGTATTGGTCCGTGGTCGAATCGGATCCGAGATCTCCGGAAAACTCGACGTGACCATCGACAACTTGGCCGCCGCCGGTGTCGCGGTTCGCAAGGCGGTGATTCCCGTGGACTGGTCTTATCGCCCCGCTGGCGGTCTTGCTCGTTGGAAATGTCGTGCCGGGACCGTATCGATTGGTGGGGGAAGCCTGTTGATCGCGAGCGAAGGAAGTTATTCCAGCGGTGTGACGTCAACGTCATCGGTGAGGGTTGAAAACATCGATTTGACAAAGCTGATGCGAAACGGATCGGTCGGGTCAGGAACGGTCAGTGGAACTGCGAACATCCGCACGAGGAACGCTCGCGCGGCCGAAGATCTGGTCGGATCGTTTGCGATGGAAATGAAGAACATTCAAGCCATGCAGATACCGGTGCTGGATCAATTGCCCAAGATGATCACGCTCTCGCCACCGGTCCCCGGACGTGGCCAGGATGGCGGGACGGTCCACGGACGCATCGCCGGTGGACTCGTGCACCTGGACGAAGTCGCGATTCACCAAAGCAATGTTCAGTTGATGGTATCCGGCAACGCGACGATGAGCGGCCGACTGGATCTGGACGTGGTCGCCAGCACCGAATCCACCAGCCCGACCGATCAACTTGTTTCCCTTCTGGATTCTCCGGTGATGTTAGCGGCACCGGCACCGGTGGCGCTGGTCGTGAAAGCGAATGAGCTTCTGAAAGATCGGGTCGTCCGTGTCCACGTCGGCGGGACCGCCGATCGTCCAACGCTGCGCCTGCAACCAGGAAAACAACTCAGCCAAGACGCTGTGCGATTCTTCTTGTCCTCCAGCCTTCCCTCCGCGGCAAATCGCCTTACCGAAATACACTCGCAAACGCGACGACGATAAAACGAGAGTTCTCCATGAAACGTCACCTTCAAGATCTTGCCGCCGTGTTCCTGTTGGCGTGCCTGCCTCTTCAGTCGGGCTGTCGCACCGCGGCGTCACTGGGGTTGCCCGTCAGCGCCGGTGGGCATCAATTGTTGTCCTACGCGAGTGAAATGAGACAATCCACGGGGCATCCGCCAAACGTCCCGACCGAGCTCGCCAAAGCGCCCCTGCCCTCGCACCGGGTCGAAGCGGGCGACGTGCTGGTCATCGAACCCAATGATTTCAACTCTCCTGTCCGACTGTCGGCAGATCAGACCGTGCAGCAGGACGGAACCATCGAACTGGGATCGTATGGCCGAATGCAGGTGGCGGGATTGTCGGCAGAACAGATTCAGGAACAGGTTCAATCGGTGGTCTCCCAAAAGGAGTCGATCAAACACCAGCAGAAAATGGCTTTGGTTGCCCACCGAACCGGAGGCATGTCGGTTCCTGACGAGCTGACCGAAACGCCTGACTACGGTGTCACCGTACGACTGGTCAACAAAGAAAGTGGCTTGTTCTATGTGATGGGCGAGGTCAACGCCCCGGGATCGTATCCGCTGGTCGGCAACGAAACGGTACTTGATGCGATCATTGCGGCGGGCGGTTTGTCGGATCGTTGCAACGACCACAAAATCATCCTGACGCGTCCGCAGGCCGATGGACAGCCCCGGGCGATCATGCCCATCTGTTACCAACAGATCCTCCAGCTCGGCGATGTGTCGACCAACTACCAACTCATGCCGGGCGATCGGATTTACGTTCCGAGCATGACACTGTGGGAAGACATCAAACAAAGCGTCGCGTGGGACAACGAAAAGAGTTGCCCCCATTGCCGCGAATACTCATCGCGAAGTCAGTAAGGCGAGCGGTAATACGGACGCCTCTGTGGGCGGACTGCTCAACTTGCTGCCGCACGAAACATCGCAATCCGCGTTAGGTACTCATCGAAAGAATTTGCGAGCAGGTGACCTGCCGAAACGCGGAATGCCCCGGTTCTGTCATTGACGTCGTCCGATTCATGATTCCAGAAATAGATGCACCCGTAGTGTTTGCCGAGAGCAAGCGTGAAAATATCGGAACCGTACGCGATCGGTAGATGGCCCTTGGGCAGCACAGCGCCGTTCACTTCGATTCCCCAGGAGAGACTCTCTCCCGGGCGGGCATCGGGATACAACCCGTACAGGAAACCGGCATCAACGTTGTCAATGTAGGACACGCCTGGAATCCTGATGAAACCAGGCTCGGGGCGTCCGCCGTTCTGGACAATGAGAAAACGTCGATAATCGTCGGGGAGCTTGGTTCCCAGTTGCTTCTCCAATCGTCGAATCGCCGACTCGGTGGCCAACTTCAGCCCCGGCGGACGAGTGATGGAAAGGGCCTCGGGTAAAACCTCGAGATATCCTTTCTTCAATTTCTGGCGAATGAGTTTTGATGCACTCGCTGCTGCAGCCTGCTTCGAATCAAACCTTTTCTTCGTTTCACCAGGGCGACTTCCGAAGCGGGCATATCGAGTGGTATGTGACGTCTCCTGCATGTGGATGTACCAGAACTTTCGCAACTTCCCGTCATCGAAGTAGAATCGGCGAAGCGGCTTTTTCGCCGCGGCGGCTTGCGCGTCCTCAAAACGTTTGGAGAAACCGTCACGTTTTTCGTCAGGAGTCTGGTGTTGAACCTCAAGCTGCGTGTCTCGCGGGAACTTGGCAATACGAGTCAGAAACTCGTCGAGCGAGCTTGCAACCACGAAACTCTCGATCCGGTCGTAATGCACTCGGTGATCGTCTGCGACGTCTCCGGGTTGCAATTGACGATCGTCCCAGAAGTGAACTGCGCCCAATTGATCAACCGTAAAAAGATGAAGGCCGCTTGCCAGGGGCACATGTCCTTCCGGCAACGATGTGCTTCGCACGTAGTAGTGAATGTCGTCGACCCACTGTCCCGGCTTGAATCCGAGAATTCGGCCGACCTGCACTTTCTGATACACCGGGTGACCGGGCAACGTAATCCAATCGGGTTCTGGGGATCCTCCGTTGACTTCCAGCAGATACCGTCGAAATTCCTCAGGAATCCCGTGCTCGCTCCCCTGTTCGTAATTTGCTAGGGACTGCCGGATCAGTTTGATCGCCCTGCGGTTCTTGCGTCCGTATCTGAGTTCCTCAGGCCCGTACGCGATGAACCCGGCGTCAAGCTTTCTTTGGCAAAGGCGTGCCCCGTGATCTCGCGCTTCTTTAGGAGAAGAGTAACTCTTCCGGCGTACCGACCCGCCAGCGCCGGTGGTTCCCTGCACGATGGTCTGATCTTCTCCGCGAGTGTGTAGGTACCAGAATCGGCGGGTCTGGCCGTCGTCAAAATAAAAACGCTTCCAACCGCGACCAAAGGTCTTCAGCCGCTTCGTCTTCATTCGCGGGGAAGACGACTTTCGTTTGACGCTCACGACGCGTGTGCGTTGTCTCGTGCCAGCTTTGAAGTCCCGCCCGTCTTTAAGACACTGCTGTTTTCTCTTGATCTCCTTGTCATTCAGTCCGCCAAAGTCACTGAGAAGACGCTTGAGATGACTGGATTGCAGCCCGATGTCCTGGGCCGTCGTGACAACGGAAAATGGCTGCTCTCCCACGTTGAAATAGGAATATTCGATTTCGATCGGTTCGCTTAGGAACGACTCAACGATTGCCAGTTCAATCCACTCGTGAAACTCGGCGATTGACTTCTTGCGTTGGGCGACCGACTTGGCTTGACGAGACTCTCGACGGATCCCTTCAACAAAAAAGATTGCCTCGGGTACGTTTCCGAGCTGAGCCTCCTCGACAACGTCACTCGATCGAAACGTCACGCGGACGGTGCCGTCGTCGCGAACGTCCCAAAGCATGAGATCAAACACCTCGGCCCCGCGACCAGATTCGTAAAGGTGCGTCAACAGCTCGAGCCAGACTTTTTGGCAGCGAGCTGAGATCGTCCCCGAGCGAAACGGAATATCGGGCTTGAGCGCAAATGTCTTGGCGCGGAGCTTCTTCATTGCTTGCAGCGCGAGTATTGAGCTTGAGACCTTCCGACGAGTATCGACACTGCTGTCAATTGTCGTAGTAAGGATCAACCCTGTCGACTCTCCGAATGATCGTCAGCATGTCGGTTCATGCGTTGTTCCGACCGGCACCAGTTTTTCGGACGGTTGTCGGGGCCGGAAACGGGGCGTCGGAGCGTCAAACGCCTGAACAGATCGGGTCACGCGCGACGTCGCGAGAGAGAATCGGCTAGGGTTACGAGGGTTGCAGACCCTTGCGATTCCTAAGGATCATTCGCTTGCCCTCTTGCTCAGCGCAAAACAAAACCCCACGGTCGCGTGATTTCGCTACCGTGGGGTTCAAGTTGAGTGGTCAAGACGGTTTGCGGAATGCACGGAAATGTCTCTGGTGCCGGGTGATGGGAAAAACGTCAGTTTAGCGAATAACCCAGCGGGAATGTGCGTGATTTGGTCGCTGGGTTATGAGTGGGCGCGATGTTTCGGTCTCCTTCCCGCGGCATGGGACCATAAAGATGCGTCGTGCTCTGAAAATAAGATCCCAACGTCAAAGCTGACGGAGGCACGGTGGGGCGATTACTCGGGTTGGAATCGATGCTCTCTCTCCGGCGGTATCGTGCCGTAGGCTCAGGACGCTGGTAGACGAAAAGCGACTATGGCTACATAGACGCTAAGTTGTGAAACGCAGCGCCGGACGAATCTGGCCGTGCCAACCAGACGATGCACCTTGGGGTTGGGGCGAGCACTACTGGCCACGCAAGCAGAGAAATGTGTACATTGGATCTGCCGATGAAATGCAAGTCGCAGCGGACAACACCAAGCCAAATCCCAAATTGGCAAGCACCTCGAATGCCCATAAACCTCGGTGCCAACGTTCGTCAGTTGGATCACGTGCGTTCCGCCGTCTTCCATTAGGCATATCGATGTTAAAAGGCAGCGTAGAGTTTGTCGCGTCTGTTGAAAGCAATCCGATCGAGTTTGATGAGGTCCAGGTCACCGATGACCGTGACGAGGTCGATTTGCTTCTAATCCGCGCGGACAGCGCTCGCGGCATCACGGTTTCGGTCAGGATTTCGGATGTTTCGACCGAGATCGATGGTGTCGCTATCGCTCGAAATGCGGCGGACGCGCTGCTTGATACGCTGGCCTTCGAACGCAGGCTGCCGATTGGTCAGCCACGACTCATCGGGCAAAGTTTCGAACAGACAGATCCGCCGGACGAAACGCACCACATTTCTGCAGGCGTGACGCTACACATGAGTTGCAGTGCAACCACGCTTACACGCGTCGACGGGACAACCATCGCTGACCAATTGAGCAACTCCGCGGCTGCGAGCGACATCCATAAACAGATGTTCCGCTCGGCAATCCGGTCAGGCGGTAGCACTGAACGGTTTATGCATCTCTATAACCTCATGATGATGCTGTTCGGGGACCATCAGGGTCGGGTCGATAGGTTCATCCAGCAAAATGAACCGAATGTCGCGCTCACGCAAAGCCCACACCTTAAAACTGGCGTGATGGAAACGGTCTATACACGCCTACGCAATGAAATCAGTCATCACCGGCAGGGTGTCGATTTGGAACTAACGAAGCAAGAAATGTCCAACCATGTCGGCAGACTGTCGGAACATGTCCGTGGCGCGATCATTGCGGAAGCGACCTCCACAAACGGTCCGTGATTGCAAAGCGAAAGTAAGGAAGTGAATTCGCCTCGCATTTTTGCTGCATGCAATGGTGGGTGACAGACGGAGTGTTATTAGAGACATTCCGTGCAGCCGATCGTGGATTGAAAATGCTATTTCGTTCGGTGCTCAATCGCTTCATTCGCTTCCCGAAGTTGTTCTCGCTCTGCCCAGTCCAGCAAATACTCGCGTTCGAGGACAGCGTACCGTTGAATCCATCGGTTTGGATGTTCCATTAGGCTTACAAGCCGCTCGGCCTCATCCCTGAGTTGCGGCGACAGAGGTCCATTCCAAACCCCTGAACTGTTCTTTCCTGCGTGCAATTCGGCAAGAATTTCGTCTGTCCCGTGCGCTCGCAAGAACTCGTCGAGTAGCTCGGGCACGGTCATCGACGTTCCGCCCTGATACGGAGGTGGCATGTGCCGTGCGATCATCTTCAATTCTTTGGCTGATTTGCCGTCACACCAGTCAAGCACCACGCGTTTCGGAAGTGCGTCAAGAAGCGAATCGCAGACGTGGACGCGAAGGTACAGCCCAGACTCGCCTATCAGCGTACTTCCAAAGCAGTCCATTACTTCGACGGGATAGCTCTCTGCCAACTCCTCAAGACTGTCAAGTGATTTCCGGCACAAAGTAAGGTATTTTGCACCGAGTGCTTTTTCAAACAACTCAAAGCATTCCAAATCGCCCGCTTGGATAAGTTTTGTTGC
This sequence comes from Roseiconus nitratireducens, assembly GCF_008629675.1. Taxonomy (GTDB): domain Bacteria; phylum Planctomycetota; class Planctomycetia; order Pirellulales; family Pirellulaceae; genus Stieleria; species Stieleria nitratireducens. The sequence continues at coordinate 137,322 of NZ_VWOX01000017.1, forward strand.
GATCTTGCACCATTCTCCAACGGAGTGACGATCCAACTGAGGAACTGCTCTACGCAAAGTCTCTCGGCAGACTGTCCGAAACTCGGGCGAAGCGACAATGTTTTGCTCGGTTTCTCCGTGGCGATTTGCCATGATGAGGTGGTGAATCAATCGGACCGTCCAGTTTGCCTCGCGATCGAATCTCGCCTCGTCGTTCGCGATTGATTCGAGCAATTGCAAGCTCTGCTCGGACGGCAGGGGATGGCCCCCGAAGTTATAGGCCAATCGCACGACGTCGACGGAGGAGAGATCATCATTTTCGATCGCGGCAAGAATCTTTGGAAACATATCCATTTTGTTTCCAACCACCTCGACTAATCCCATCGCATGTCGTGGTGAACTCGCAAACTCGTTACCGACGAAATCCCTCAACGACGTCGGCAGCGATGAGTTGTGCTTGACGAGTGATGACAAATAGCCGGCGACGAATTCTTGGCTGCTATCAGGAGTGAGCGAATTCACAATCGCATCGGCAAATACGAGATCTGTGTCCGCTTGACCGAGCTTAACCCCAAAACGCCGCGCTGCAATCGCTTCATCAGTGGACAGCCAACCCAAGCTGGCTTTCAACTTGTCGGGGTTGTCGACTGCAAACTGCACCAACTCGTTAATCTCGCCGGGCTTTCCTTCGTTTTCCGGTAAGAATCGTTCTCCCCAGATGTCGGACGAGCAAACTGATCGAAGTTGCTCTTCGAAGTTCGTCGGTCGGAGCGAGTCAATCCAGTCTCGTGCCACTCGGACGGATTCTGTACCTTCGAAGTCAGCGTGCGAAAAGTACCTTCGGTCGTTCTCGATCAGGGTATTGTAGATCCTAAGCCGCTGGCTACTCGAAAGGTCCAATCCGGACAGCGAATCTTTCAAGACTGCGACCACGTCACGATCAACGAGCCACAGTAGATTGCGCAGCAAGACATCAAGAATTGTCTCGCTGAACTGCGGCTTGTGTTTCATCAATTCGGCCGACAGATGAATTGCCGTTCGCAAACATTGCCTCTCGTTGTCTCGGGATTCCGGAGACCACACGTCGGGCACGGAACGACCCGCGTAGAAAGGAGGAGGAACCGGACCACCACCAGTCCGACCGATCATGGCGTCAACCGCAAGTTCGCAAAACTCCACCGAAATGGAATCTTCAAATCGTTCTCTAAGCACCGCCAGCCTTTTATCGAATGGCAGCGGAGTATTGGAAAAATGGATCTGCCAAAGTGTCGCCCAGACCTTGGTCGCATTGTTCCCGATGTGCTCCTCTGTCTCATATCTTGCGAGCTTGAAGAGCGATCGCTCCGCGTCGCGAAAGAACTCCGGAAAGAGTGCCATCTTTTCGAACATCCAAACAAGATGCCGTCGTGGCCCCCATGACCCGCTGCCAACGCTCGTTCCGATTCTGCCGATGTCCTCGTCCGAGCAACTTTCAAGCAGATCCGCGACTCGGCGAACGTGTCGAGAAGGATCCAGTTTTGCGATCGACACGACGAATTCGACGATGTCAGCGTTAAACAAATCGTCAATGGAAAGTCTGTCCATCACACTGCGAAAGTAGCCCGCGACTTGTGCCGCCACCTCCTCGCCACCGTAGTACTCGACGCGACGTTTGAATTGTTCCAGCATGGCCGGAGGGAGTCTTTTCACAAAGCCATCAAGATCATTTTCGGCGAACGCTTTCCATCCTCGACGGAACATCTCGGGGGCGATTAATTCCGGGGTGACGTACCAGAATTGGCCTTGTTGAGTCACGAAGCCAGTTCGATTACGAATTCTCTCAACGCGACGCTCAATTTCTCGAATGGGTATTGAGGTCAACTCAGTCAAACTTTCCAGCTCACAACGAAACTCATCTCGGAAGCCGACTCGCGAAAACAAGGCGATCGCACCGACAAGGTCACAATCCACATCGTCATCCAAATAGTGATCCACCCACTGACTGACTGAATGAATTGTCTGGGTGAGGTCAGTGAGATTGAGGCCCGATGCGTTCCGACAAATCAGTGCAGCGAAACGAATGTATCCGTCGGAGAGAACGACGATACGTTTGCGGGTTTCATCCGGCACCTCCGGGAAGTTGGTACGGAGAATGGCATTGGTCGTTTCCGGTGGCAACTTGTCTAGCCATGTTTCCTGCTGGCTTGCACCGCCGCTCGTCAGTCGCTCAAAGTGCTCGATCGCGATGATTCGAATGCGATCCGAACTGGCCGCCGCGAGTCCTTGAAGCGATCGGACTGAAGCTGGACTGCACTCGTCTGCGACGAGAACCAACGTTGCTCGCGGGTCTTCGGCCGCGCGTGCCGCAAGCTCTCGTGCTTGCTGATCGTTGGCCGTCTGGACGACGAGTGCGTGAGCGCCTTCGATTGAATCGAGAGCCTCTGCCACAAACCGTGTCTTTCCGACGCCACTGAGACCAGAAATCGTTAAGCACACGTCCGACCCTGAAACGGTTTGTTGGAGGTTGACATGAGCACGAATGCGTTCGAACATGCCGGCTGCGGCTGGACTGGAAACGTAGTCTGGCGTGAGATCCCTCGTGTTAGCGACCCAGCTTCGTAAACTGAGAAACTCACCAGTTTGTCCGGTCAAAGAAAGCACGGCTGTTGGGCGAAGCTCAATCCAGTTCTGTAGGTCGGCCCCGTCCACCAGTCTCGGCCGTTTAGGTGATCCGCCGGTCTTGTTCCAAATCTCGGTCGCGACCGAAAGCATCTCGGTCTCGACCTTCTGAGTCTTGTCGTCTGGAATATCCGCCAACATGCAAAATCGATAGGCATACCCTTCCTGAATAAGTTTTGTCGCGTGACTTTTTCGCATCTCACGCTTGATCTCAGGCACGAGCGACTTTAAGTCGTAGGTCGATTCCGCCTTGTACTGCCAACACGTTGGAGCATCGAACCACCCGACACTTGAATCCAAAATTGGAATTTCGAGACTCGTGTCGACGCCGCCGTCACCAATGTTCACTCGCAACTGACGATGAAATCGATCCATCGGCATACCAGCCATGAAAGCCTCAAGCTGTATCAATTCGTCAACAAAGTGCGTGAAGGGGCCGCCGCCGTCACCGGAGAGGTGTGCTTGCAGGGTGCGGTGATCGATTCGAAACATGATTTACCGTGCTTGCTCTTTAGTTTGCAGCTTTGGGGCAGCAAGGGCTAGCGAAGTTGTTCGCCACGACCCTCGACAGATTATTGCCGAATTCACGCCGCGGGAATACGCGTCAGAGGGGCTGCGAGAACCTCTCTGCCATCCACGAAGCAGCTTTGGATCGGCTATCATCGAGTCTTCCAAGCTGTATTTCGCACATATACCTGCCGGAGCTTCCGACTCTTTCATGTCCACACGGCCTCCGAATCCCGATTCCAATCACCGCGACCAGCAGGAAACGGTCGACGAAAGGGACGCGGGGATGGAGGCTTCGGAGTTTTCCATCGCCGACGGTCAGGCTTCGAGATTGTCGGACGTATCGGCTGAACTCGCCGCTCACCCACGGTACGAGTTGCTTGGCGTCATTGGCCAAGGAGGGATGGGCACCGTCTACAAGGCGAGACATCGGTTGATGGATCGCTTGGTTGCCATCAAGGTCATCAAGCCTGAACTGATTCGCAATGCAAAAGCGATCCAACGTTTCCACCGTGAAGCCAAGGCTGCGGCTCGGCTGTCGCACCCAAACATCGTCACAGCTTTTGATGCAGAACAGCTCGGCGAACTGCATCTGTTGGTGATGGAGCATGTCGATGGCGTCGATCTTGCTGAACATGTGAAGCGACGAGGGCCTCTTTCGGTTCCGGTTGCCTGCGATTACATCGTTCAGGTTGCTGCTGGCCTACAGCACGCTTTTGAAAGTGGCATGGTCCATCGCGACATCAAACCACAGAACCTGATGTTGATATCCGATCCGGGTGACAACGGAGTCGGCGATGCGGCCCGATTGTCCAGCGGCACCGTCAAAATCCTCGACTTCGGGTTGGCGTCCTTCACGATGCCCGACGATTCGGATGAAGGTGAGCAATCGGCCGTCCACAGCATCACCGCGATCGGAACCTTCATGGGAACGCCAAACTACGTGGCACCCGAACAAGCTCAGGACGCACGCCAGGCAGATATTCGCAGCGATATCTACTCACTGGGAGCGACGCTGCACTATCTGCTGCATGGCCAGCCTCCACGTGCGCGGCATGGACTATCGCCAAGCCAAGTCGAGCCACCTGCGGGGGAGTTGGCGAATAGTCTGATCGAACCGGACGCTTTCCCCAGCGGCTTAGAAGACGTAATCAACCGGATGACGTCTTTCAATCCGAGTGATCGCTTCCAAACGCCCGTCGAGGTCATTCAAGCAATCTCCCCCTTCGTCGCTGACGAAACAGTAGCGTCGCCGACGAGCGGGACTTACCAAACCCTTTCATCCAGGCGACACGCTGCCTGGCGCAAGAAACTGCTCGGGGCGATGGTTCTGCTCTGCTGCGCCATTGGAACACTGCTGTTCTTTGATCCATTACTCCTCGAATGGGTAAAGGCCGAGCTATCGCCGTCCGATTCCGCTCAGCCAGTTGGTGTTTTAACGGAAGCAGAACGTGCGATTGATCAAGGGCAGATCAGCCCTAACGTGATCGAGAGTATCGACGTGGACCGAGACAGTATTGTAGGCCAGTGGCGGATCAAGACTGATCAGCTGTTGACACCGGATTTCGAGCGGGGACTTCGTGCCGTACTGGAACTCCCCCTCGATGTTCCCGCCGAATACGAATTACAGTTGACGGTCTCGCGTCGTAGTAACGCCAACGAGCGATTCGGCGGATTAAATATTGCCTTTCCATTTGGAGATTCGAAGGGCATGCTGGCTATTGGTACTCATCGCGACGTAGGCGGGTGCTTCATCGAACGCATTGACGGGATCGCTCGGCACGAGTCGCTGCCAACTTGGACCGAAGGTTTCTTTTTTAAGCTCAACGAATCACGTTCGGTCCATCTTCGCGTCCGCGATGGCGAGATCCTCGTCCTGATCGACGACGTCGAAGCGATTCGATGGAGTGGAAATCCAAAACAAATCGAACTTCCACCAGGATGGGAAATTCCTGGCCGCCGTTCGGTTTTCTTGGGATCAACTGGCGAATTTGTCGTCGAGAACATTCACTTTTCGCCAGGCCATACTGGGCAGATCGCAACAGAGTAATTGCATGTTTCAACGGTACGATCATTACTGATTCGTCATCTCTCGAAGTGTAGCTCGACTCTCTAAGTCCGCTTGTTGCGTTGGCAACAATCAGCCGGTCGGTCGGTTTTGGCATCTGCTAGGCTGCCACGATTCCGGCACGACTTGTCCGCTCAATTGAGCGGACGCCTTCCCGATTCGCGCAAGATATTATCGGCAAATGCGTGGGCGTCATCGAAATGATGCACAATCGTTTTCAATTCCAGTTCGTTCTCCGGTGGACCGTTCATTAGCTCTGTTCGCAAGCCAAGCAAGACTCGTTTTGCCGGTTGGTCGTCGAAAACGCGGTACAGGTATGCTGCGGCATGAGCTCGCAAATGCTTCGTAGTGGACTCTTGACCAAGAACCTCGTTCGCCACATCACGAAGAACTTCACTATTTTCTTCGCGAGCGATGTCGAATAGCGAAGCATGAAAGTTCGGTGTAGTTTGCCTCATTGCTTCCCGGTATGACGACTCACCAACGTGCAGGATTTCACCACCTGAGACGTCGACGCGAATCAACCGATTGAGAACGCCTGGCCGATCGCTAGCTTTCAGCCAGAGAGCGACATACAGGCTGCTTCCAGACGCAGAGAAGCATGCATCCTTGAGCCAAGAGATTGTCGATCTCGAAACGAAAACGCAATCGTCAATTCTTTCAAGAATATCCTCAATCCTGAACTCTCGACGTTCCCCATCCTTCAATGCTCTTATCTCAATTGCGGGATGCGATTTGAACCACGATCGGTTTGCACCCCAGTAACTCAAAACTGCAACATGCGAATCGGATACCCTCGAGACAGTTGGACGGAAGGGCAGAGTTTCGTCCAACACGAATCGAATCGCCCCGTTTCGAAGCGAAGACTCTAACACATGCGTCGCCTGCCCAGCCTTGGTTGATTCTGGGAGTCTCGAAAAAACCAGCAACCTTGATCCAGCTTGACCTGTCTCGGGAAGGGTGGTTGGTTGGACCACGACAGTGGTTGCTGCAGATCGACTCGAATCAACGATACCTGTGAAGCGTTCGTATGTGTCTGCATTCGTGCCGATTGGGAACGATGCAAACAAGACAACAACGATCGCCGAAGTAATTAACCTAGTCATCCTATTTACCTGCAGTTCTTGAATGTGTCTTCAACACTCCCGGCATCCGGACGTTTGCATTCGTCCTGTTTGCCACCGGGCGCTTGAATGTTGGTTGTGTCATGGCCCCCGACGCAATTGTGGGACACTTCGTGAACGAGCAGCGCTGTCAATGCCGCGAGATCGTTCTCAATAGTATTTCCGGGACCACTTCGGCAAATCCAGGTTTCGAGTGTTCCGTAATCGCCATCTGCAGGGCAGAGCTTGCAGTTGTTTGCAAAATCCTCAGGGTGTTCGCACGGCTCACATTTTTCTTTATCACCCTTCCGGTCTGGCTCGGGGTAAACATCTCCGTTTGCGGCATCACTCTTCAGCTTTGCGCAGGGAGTTGCAGTGACACCTTTGGGGAGAGGGCGTTCTTGATGGCATTCGCCCTGCCCAATATGTCCGCATCGGAAGGTGGTACGATCTAGACCTTGGCTAACGCAGTCGTGAAGCTGAGATCGACAGTCGGCACTTGCATTACGCATACGCGAAAAACAATCAGGGTTTCTGGTAAGCCGATTCTTAGCTTCCTGTTTCGCCCTCTCGATCAGCTGACGCTCTGCGTTCGTGCATCCATCGTCTTGCGGCGCTGGATTCGGTTCTTCAGGGGCCTTTCCGAATGAGTCGATAAAACGCAGTGGCGCTGAGCGGGTGAACAGATAGTGGGAAGCCACTCGTCTCATAAACAAGGGGTCCCTTCCGATGAACCTTCCTGCTTTTGGATCGTACATTCTTGCCCGGAAGTGGTAGAGGTCGAGGGTGTCGTCCCATTCGCGGCCGGTGTAGGTGTAGCGATTGGACTCGGCCGAGGTG
>NZ_VWOX01000018.1 GCF_008629675.1 Roseiconus nitratireducens
CGTTCCCCGACTGAAGCATTGAAGCCGCAACTATGAACCTCGAGCTTTTTCGCGAATTCGTGGCCGCAGACGACGACGAAGCTGAAGACGCGATCGACGACGCAGAGATGTTTTATCTCTTTGGCGAGGCAAAGTTCGACGAATTGGTTCGTGCGTTAAACGAGTTTCTTTCCGGCAGCCCCCTCACAGTTACTGATACCGCACCTCCAAACGAATGGGCGACACCGCGTTTCGAATGCGCCGGCCGCAGTAGCACGTTCAAGACGATGATTTGCCAGGAAGATGTTTTTAACGCTCTGCTCGCGGTCGACGCGGTGATCGGCGACGAGGTGAAAGTGTACGTCGCGACTGATACACTTGGAGATCGTGAGGTTGCGGTCACAATTCTACCGACGGTGTTTGCCGACGACTTGCGGTCTCACGACCCTGCCGCGTTTGACGCCCGGTTGACCAGCCTTTCCACTGATCGTGATCCATTTGATGGTTAACGGGCCGCGGCGATTCGGGGAACCATCGGATGCACGTGAGTCGCCGAGTTAAGTCTATTGAAGTGGTTGATCGTTCGCGGCGACCACGTGATCCGTAACGTTCCCCGATAAGTACCATTTTTCCCACGATGACAGACTGGCTGAGTTTATTGTCGCGACATCACGCCGTCGCCCAAGCGGATTCCGGTTACGAACCGATCTTCGGCGGCTCAGCAACAATTGACCGCCTCGATGATGTTCAGGACAAAATTGGAATCCCGTTGCCAGCCGAACTCAAGGATCTTTATCGGAGCGTGGATGGGTATGGGCTGAAGATGGATGAAGATTGCTTGCTTTCCCCGTGGTTCATCGTGCCGACATCCGAACTGCCTGAGTTTGTCCACGCACAACGCAGTGGTATCGCCGGTACACACAAAAGCCTATCGGAACGGTTTCTTCCCTTTATCGATTTGGTCAATGGCGACTCGATTGGTTACCTTTATGACGTGGACGGCAAGCTAGCTGACGGTCTCCACATGTTTATGCACGAACTGTACCGCTACAAAGCTGATCAAGAACCGGACGATTTCTTTCGATCGTTTGAGTGTTCAATCGCCGAATTCTTGGAGCCATAGAGGGCGGGGAACCACGCGATGCACGGGAGCCGCCGAGTTGAGTGTTTCGATAACTTCAGGTCCAATCCGGCGGCCCCGTGATCGCCACCGTTACCCGCATTGAAATGGAGACTTAGATGATTCGCAACACTCTGCTAGTCGCGATGGCCACGCTGTGCAGCATTGCAACAGGATTAGCATCTGCGGAAGATGCGTTCACATCTCCGGAGACGATTGTGAATGTAACCATCGAACCAGCTGATAATGGTCGCGAGACAATCCTTACTGGCGCAAAGCTCTACTTTACGACCGTTGAAGCGAGCTATCATGTTGAATCACAACGCTCACGACCAGACTTAGCCAATCGCACCCAAGACGTCGCGTTGCTTCAGTCAAAACTTGTACGCTTCGGTACACATCAACTTCGGTTCCAATCTGTCGACGGAGAATCAATTGATCTCGATACCGTGAGATCTCGGCTGAAGAAAAACCCGGTTGTCCTGCTTCTGCCCTCAGGTGCTTCGATTCACCCTCAACTTGCTGCGGCACTTAACCCAGAAACCGTCGTCATCATGCGTGCAGATGGCCGACCCACGCTACAACTCCTGATTGCGCGTCCAATCGGCGGGTAACAATCGCGTGCACCGGAGTACGCGAACCAGCCCGATTTGAACACTAGCCACACTCCGCGTACCCGGTGACGCGTAGCGTTCGTCGGATAATCAGAGCAGAGTATTGCATGCGGCCTCGAACTGTAGACGGTGACGACCAAAGCGAGCCGCCAAATCAGTTCTGCCGTCCAACGCGGAATTGAGTGGAAGCGGACTGGCGCGATGCGGCTCAAACCAGAAGTCACATCTGCTGGCCATGACAGGTTCCGACTCGCGTAACCAACGCCGACGGATGTATCGTCCCACGGTGCTATCACTAGCCGGCTCGATGATGACCGTTGAACGCAACTGCAGGCATTCAGCACCGTAGCCAACGCCGACGAATGGTTCGCCCCACATGACCGTCGCTAGCCGGTACGATGACGTCGACGGAACACCCGCCGCCGAAATCAGCACTGGCCGAAACCAAGCGAGACCGTCGACGAACCATCCGATGCACCCGAGTCCGCGAGTCGGGGCGTTTCGAAAATGGAAGATCAACCGCGCGGACCGGGTGATCGGCAACGTCATGGCACATTTTCCGCTTTCTTCGCCCGTTCATGTTTACCTCAAAACGCAGAACGCTAGCAGTCGCTTTGATATGCTTGGTCGTTGCAGGATTTGCCTCACTAATTGCTTTTAACTCCAGTGGTAGGAAAGGAACCGGAGCTTCTCCGGCGAACCAGCTGGTTGGCACCTGGGCTACGGAAGATGGTAAGCACTTTCAGTTTCGTAGTGATGGAACCGCGCGTTCACGAAACGCGGGCAAGAAGAATTCGCCCATTCGCTACTTTGAGTGGGAATCGGACGGCCAAACAGTTAAATTTATCTACCTATCCCAAGGAACTGTGAAGCGGTTCTTTGGAAAGCTAACGAGTGTACCGGAATACGAATTTCAAATTAGAGATTTGGATCAAAGCGGATTGACGCTTGTTGATTCGCCAGACTCAATCGAGCGACTGACCGCTGTTAAAGATACATTGCTAGATGCCGCCCCGTAGGCAGCCGATGGATAAATGCCATAACCATGGGGTGCAACGGAGGCCGCGAATTGACGTTTTTGAAGTGGAGAGTCGTTTGCGCGGCCCCGCTGAACCCTGTCATTACCCCAACGAGGTTTGCGATGTCCGCAAGCTCTATGTTTCCTGCGATTGCGTTTTCGCTCGCGATCCTCTGTTCCGCGGCATCGAAGCTCCAGGGCGAATCACCAGCCGAAAGCCCCGTCTCGATACTGTCTGTGACAGTGTCCGAGTACCACGTGGAGCTTGATCCGTCACCAGAGGCGACGCCAGATTCTGTATTGAAGGAACTGCTCAGTGGCGATTGGGAGCCAAGCCGGACGATCCGACTGTCTACGTGCAATTCCGCTCAAACGCACCTGCTCATTACCGGAGACGTGAACTCCAATTCAATCACGTCGGGAGAGCGGGGAAAGACCGATACGCGCACTTCGCCGCCCAAGCTAATCGTCGATTTTCGAGCGGAGCGACAATCCAGTGGAGCAGTGATGGATTTAGACTATCACGCTTCGGGCTTCGTCAACAATTCAGCCGGCGTCTCCACCGGAGAATCGAGAGTTGTTCAGACTACGAACTTCTATGAACTCGGAAAGCCTAAGTTGATTGCTGGGTTAAGCGGAGAGGATGAGTTCTACCTTGTCGTCACTGTGACGGAGCCCGGCGCCGACGCCAGAGAAGATTGATGGGGTAACAATCAAATGCACCGAAGTCGCCGAGTTGGGTTTGTTTCTGTGGTCAGGTCGTCCGCGGCGACTCGGTGATTTGTAGCGTTATCCGGATGGCAGGCTGTAAGGGTTTGGCTGAAACGGAGCTGGGGCGGTGAATTCGATGTATTCGCTGAAACGCCGGCCTTAAAGCATAGCCAGTTGTCGCGAGGTGGCTCAAAAGAGGGGCCACTAATGGACGCCTCGTCACACTAGTCAAAGGTAGCATTGTGGTGGGACAGTTTAAAAATGCAAACTGTCCAGTATCTGCTAGGGTTTGTGGCGTACCCTTTTTCTGTACCCTTTTGACAAAGATGCGTGTAGAACAGATGTGATGAATGGAGCCGTGAAGTGCGTTTTTGACTGAGAATCCTGCGTCTTCGCATGTCCTACAGCCTGCACGCTCCGCGTTGACATCGTAGAGGTCACAGATTCGAATTCTGTATCGCCCATTGAAACGGTAACTCGTTTCGTCCCGCAAATTAGCGGTCGGATCGCTCTTGTGAGCGTTGCCAGCCAAAGGCTGTGCGGCCCCCTTCCAGACCGTTTCTGGTACTAACTACCAGAAATTGAACTTGGAGGTGGCAAATGCCGCGCAAAAAGTCTTCGTCCCCCTGGTATCAGTACCACGTCTCGGGGCAGGCCCGCGTCTAGCTCGATGGACGCTTTTTCTATCTCGGCCAGCATGATTCGCCGCCGAGCTTCGCCAAGTATTACGTCCTGCTGGCGACCTAGTCCGCCAACGCCATTGCCAGGAATTGGTTGGTCGAAACTCCCACTTCCCGGGTCACTCATTGGATACCAAATTGAAGCGTGCAGCGATTTAGTAGTGGACGATCCATCGCAACTCTAAGAGTAGCCGGACCAAATGTGTAGGACCTCGCCAACGGATGCGCGAACACGGCAAAACCGGTGATTCCATTGCTTCCGCGATTTCGCCAGAAGGCTTGCTCGAACTCGAGATAGGCTCGCCGAGAAAAAAACTCCCGCGGTGGCGTGAAATATCGCCCACCGGCCACACGGGACAGGCCCGTCGGGACGTCTCTGGTTTTGCACCACGTGTTCCTAGTTGTCATCCGCACCATTGATCAGACCGAATAACTCATTGGCCAGAAGCCGCAATTCCACCTCAAGGTCCTCCAAGTCACCATCGCCATCGGAATCGTAGATGTAAGCAAATCCAGCGGTTGCATCCATTTCATCCGTCATTGCGTTTGTGGCTTGCAGCAATTGCAGTACGGTCAGCTCCGTGTCGTTCTCCACATCAAATGCGGCTCCGCTTGAGCCGACATTCACCACTCGGGTTCCGATGCCGGTGGTGCTCACGTTAAATCCGTAGCTGGTCGCGAGCGTGCCAGCAAGTTGGCTGCTGGTGAAATACGTTGCCAAGGCGACCGCCATGAACTGCGCCTCGACTTTTGCCGGACCAGTGGACTTCTTGGCACGCTGCTTGAACAATTCATCGCGATAGAAGCTTGCAACGGCCGCTCCATCCGCACCGGCCAACGAATCGCCAAAGACATTGCCAAAGTTCTCTGTCAACCAGACCGCCAGTTGCTCCCCGCCGCTGGCGATCAGCTCCTGGCCGTGCCGGCTTTGCCAGAATCCGATTCCCGCGGTATCGCCGGATGTCACCTCCGAACCGATCTCAGAAAAGGTGTAATCGAACGCATCAACATCCGCGACTGTCAGCTGCAGGGTGTCATTCCCCAAATCTACGCCGCCAAGCGAACCAAGCATCTCCGCGCCATCGGCGACGCCCGTGGGCTGAATCTGATGCAACTGATAGGTGCCGGGCTCCAGGTCCTCGAACAGATACAAACCGCCATCGCTTGTCAGCTCGCTAATTGCATTGCCATGCGGATCCAAGATGGCATTCCCGTATGCGTCACGCAGTTCAACCGTTACACCGTCAATGCCAGGTTCATTGGCATCAAACGTTCCGCTTTGATCCGCGTCCACGAAGACCACGCCGGAGATGCTGGCCAGATTGATCAAGTCGATCTGAATGTCCGCGGTGTCCGAGCCGCCATCGTCGTCGCTGACCGTCACTTCCAAGTCAAACGTGGTGGTCGTTTCGAAGTCCAGCTGGGAGGTGTTCGCCACCGTGATTTCGCCGGAGTCCGGATCGACCGCAAACGCAGACGCCCCGCGGCCACCGGTGATCGTGAATGTCAACGTATCCTCGCCCGGATCCGTCGCCGAAACAAATCCCACCGACGTACCCACCGCAGAATTTTCCACCACACGAAACAGGTTATCATCGGCCGTCGGATCGACGTTGCTGACACTGATGGTCCTCGAGCCCAAGTCCCACCTGACCCCTGTTGAGTCGATCACAAAGGGATTTACCTGATAGGTGTGAGGGCCATCGGGATACGTGTGCGGCAACGGTTGCGGCGACACTGAAATCGACTGTTCGTCCGACGTCCATTCAATTCCTATTTGAGCTGCGACACTTGACCAAGCGGTTTCTGGTAGGACGATAGTTCCACTGAATGGGTGACCTTCCAGAACGTCCGCAGGTGTCCAGGCGTCAGCAAAGGCCAGCGTCACTTTACCGACTTCCGGGCCGAGTAAACCGACGGCTTGTAAAAGGGCCCCATCTAGGGGTTGGCCAGGCGATCCGAATGAAGCATCCCACGGTAAGTACTGCAAAGATCCCAGTTCGTGCGATCCATCAGCGGGCTGCACCGAAATCACTGTGTCAGGCAGCAGCGGGAGAGCGGATTCGAGAGACAAGAGGGACAAATCGACCGGCACGAAGGTCTCTCCGCCATCGAGTGAGTACGAAACGCTCTGTAAGCCGACGGCACCAGCCAACATGATTGCTTCAATCGCATTCGCGTCCGCGTCAACGATCGTGGCAGGTTCACCCACAGCAGCTTTGCTGCCGACAAAATCGCTTACCGTAAAGAACCGAAAACTTTCCGCGTCACCCACAATGATCGGGTTTCCTTCAACCAACAGCGGCGCGTCGTTTTCACCTTGGACGGTGATCTGAATCGTCCCTGAATCTGTCAACGGCACGGCCGACGCGTCTTGGATTTGATACTCGAAAATCACTTCCGCGACTTCCGCGGCAGACAAGAAATCAAAATCAGTACCGGGATCAAATGTGAGCGTGCCACCATCTAGATTCCAGCTAGAGTTGTCCAGCGTGATCGGTTCGTCTCGCACGCTGGCGGAGATGAACGTTAGGGAATCGGACTGGACGGATACCAGGTCGTCTCCAGGATCCGTATCATTGGCAAGCAAATCGACGTCCACAATTTCGTTTTCGGTCGTCGAAGTAAAGTCATTCACTGCATTGGGAGCCAGATTCAACACCGACAGTGAGCCCGTCGCCAGGAAGCTCTCTCCACCAAGGGCGGTCAGTCGAACCGCAACGGTCGTATTGGTTGCATTTTGGCTTGAGTAGGAAATGCTCTGGCCGATCAACTCAGGTTGGAAAACGAGGCCGTCGTAGCTTAGGTCCCAATCCCACTGACGCTCGGCAAAACTCTCGGGCAGGCCCGAGAGTTGCTCCGCTCGAAGTTGGATCGTATCACCCTGTTGGACGACGTACGGACCTCCCGCAGAAATCACGGGGCTCGTACCGATCGCAACCGCAACCGCTCCCGGATCCGTGATTGCGCCATTGGCAATCAAGTCCGCGTCTCCACGCTGGCCATCGACAAAGTGTAAGGTCACGCGATCGTTGTCGAAGACTGCCCCGATCTCCGTTGCCGAATCGTAAGCGAAATCGTACCAGTGGGCTGTCGGATTATCGGCTGTCGGGCCGTACTTGAAGAAACTCGTTGGTTTTGTCCCGGGCGGGAGCAAGAGTTCGACCGTCGTAGCCGCCCCGGCACTAATCCCTGTAACGGTAAACTCCACCATGCCGAACGGGAACTCGGCCTCGTTCGGTGCGTTGGCTGGGAAGTCACCAGTGGGGATTACCCCACTCAGCTGAGTCCCTGGTTCGGCGACCAAGGTCACGTACCGAGCATCGACCGAATTGCGGAGACTCGCAACATGGTTTTGTTGGCTATCCGGAACTCCATCGAAGTTCCCATCGCCGCTGTTCGGCGCTTCCGACTCCTCTAACTCAGAGATGCCATCCAAATCATTGTCTGGATCATTATCCCGCAACGTCAGAATTTCCGTTCGGTTTGTTGAGAGTCTTACCGCCGCCGGTGCTCGCAAGACTGAAACGAGTTCCAGCAGGATGCTTTCCAAGCCTTCGACATCTGTATCGTCGACAGTTGGAAGTTCAAACAATGTCTTGGTCTCACCGGCGGGGATCACGATTGATGATGCAGTCGGTGAAACATAGTCCTCACCAGGCGTCGCAGTGCCGCCGAGTAAGTAGGAGACTTCGATATCTTCTTCGACGGGCCGAGCAATCGATACTTCAAAGATGGATGCATGACCGGAGGTTTCGCTGCCGCTACGGATAGGCAAAAGCTGAATCTCGGGGCGAACGTCAATTTCGATGGCAGCGGTCGCACCGTCTCCATCATTGTCGGTTATCGTGACGGTGGCGTTGTAGATTCCTGGAGTGTCATAGGGGATACTCGCCGAAAATGCACGATCGGTAAGATTGGGCAGCAGTGTGGTGCGTCCATCTCCCCAATTGATGACTGCTTGATGGGTGTCGAGCGAGCCCGCATCGGTTAACGATCCAGCCAGCTCGGCCTGACTGCCCTGCCCGATGATTTGCGGGGCGTTGGTGACGAGTGTCACTTGTGGCGCCGCGTTCAGAATGTCAATGGAATGCGAACCGACAGAAAAGTGGAAACCATCTTCGTCCTCGGCGTGAACAACGATGGATTGGGTGGCATCACCATCGGCGTAAATGTACGAGACTTCATCGTTCACGGCGTACGTGCGGACTTCACCATCGCCCCACTCCACGATCCATTCCGTGATGGAATCCGCCCCTTGATCCGTAACGTTGCCAAGGTCCAGAACGACCCGCTCACCTTCATCGGACCTGCTCACACCTTGAATGTTGACGACTGGCGCGACGTTGGCCACGCTCACCAATAGCTGACTTGTCGCGCTGCCGCCGTCATCGTCCGCAACCGTAAGCGTGACAAGGAAGTTACCATCATCCGTGAAATCATGCTCCACGCTTGTCAGGCCGGAACCGGATACCGGGGCAGTGCCGTCGCCGAAGTCCCAGATAAACATGAGCGGAACATCTGCCGCACCAGGATCAGCCGCCGCGGCAATGAAGCTGAAAGTCTCTCCTTCGTAACCGGACTGGTCCCCTGAAAGACTGCTCACTGTAGGCGACTGATTGGTCACGGTGACCGGTCTCTGCGCAACCGCCGCATGCAACCCATCCTCATCGATTAGGCTTACGCTCACCATCAGATCGGCCGGGCCATCACCGTAGGTATGAACAGGCACTTCGCCAATGGCATAAGTGCTCTCCGAACCGTCTCCCCAGTCAACGACGAAGTCTGTGACCATGTCATTTCCGGCGTCCGTAATGGGCCCAAGCACGAGGGTGTATCCATCACCCTCTCTAACCTGCGGAACGCCTGCGATCTCGACCTGTGGTTGCTGATTGGCAACGTCGATATTGAAAGTCTGTGATGACTGGCCTCCGTCCTCGTCGATGACCGTCAAGGTGCCGGTGTATAGTCCGTCATCGGTGAAAGTGTGGGAGACGTTGCTCAGATTGATCCCCGAGATCGGAGCGCTGCCATCACCAAAATCCCATGTGTAGGTCACGACATCGAACGGTCCAGCGGGGTCGACCGTCTCGGCAGCAAACGACAGTGGTTCAGATTCGACACCGTTCGGGTCAACAATGATCTCGACAATTTCCGGCGTTACATTAAACACGTCAACATCGACGGTACTCTGTAGCATGTGTCGGCCATCTTCATCGACCAGCGTTGCGCTAATCGTGTGCGTCGCTGGTCCTTCAGCGTAACGATGGCTCAAGTTAACCGAGGCATCGTACAACTCCG
Organism: Roseiconus nitratireducens; assembly: GCF_008629675.1. Lineage (GTDB taxonomy): Bacteria > Planctomycetota > Planctomycetia > Pirellulales > Pirellulaceae > Stieleria > Stieleria nitratireducens. The sequence goes on from NZ_VWOX01000018.1 coordinate 9,424, forward strand.
TGGTGCCGTCTCCCCAGTTGATCATCACTTGCGATACGGTGTCATTGCCGGGGTCGGACATTCCGTTGAGTTGCAGTTCATAGACGGCACCTTCATTCGTATCCGCCGGCCCGGCGATGAAGGCGGACGGCGCAACGTTGTCCACTGCGATGATCGTGCTGCTCGTTGAGCTTCCACCGTCTCCGTCGGTGACGGTCAGCATGACGACGTAGGTTCCGTTATCGGCGAACGTGTGAATTGGATCGGTCAGGTCGACGTCCGACACGGGGGGAGTGCCATCGCCAAAGTCCCAAAGATAGGTCAGCGGGTCCTGGCCCGGATCCGTAGCCGCCGCTGACATCGTGATGTTATCGCCCTCCGAGGCAGATGCGGGACCGACGAGTGACGTGATTTCCGGATCTGCGTTGGTGATGATCACCGGCAGACTGGCGATTGCCAGCTCATTGCCGTCGAGTTCGATCAATGTGACCGCGATTTCAAATGATTGATCTCCGTCGCCGTAAAGGTGCTCGACGACACCGGAGCCGGGATATGTGTCGCTTTGCCCGTCGCCCCAATCGACCCGGATCCCTTGAATTGGATCATTGCCCGGATCCACGATTTCTCCCAAAGTCAACGAGTAAGCGGCCCCCTCATCGACGGTGTCCGAACCGGAGACCAGCATGCGTGCGGCGACGTCAGTGACGCTGACGGTTAATGCGCCCTCTGCCACGCCATCATCACCATCGGTCACAGTCAGTTTGACCGTGTAGACTCCATCACCAACGTAGAGGTGATCGACGGAGGTCAGGTCGACACCGTTCACAGGAGCGGTACCATCACCGAAGTCCCAGGTATATGTCAGCGTGTCGTTGCCCGGATCGATCGCGGCGGCGGTGAACGTTAGGCTCGCTCCCTCGGCACCCGAAAGCTGACCGTGAAGCGTCTGAATGATTGGTGGGACATTCTCAACCGTCACGGTGGCGGTGGTTTGACTGCTGGCGCCATCATCGTCGGTCACGATGACGGTAACGTCAAAAACACCGTCGTCGGGATAGGCATAGTTGGTGGAAACCAATCCCGATCCAGCCTGTTCCGTTACCGTTGCATTCGCGGTTGTCCCGTTACCCCAATCAACCGTGGCCACGTGTGTGTCTCTGTGTCCGTCGTCTTCAAATCGTACCGGGGGCAGAGTGAACATCTCTCCCTCGTTTACCGTGAACGATGCAAGCGGAGAAACATTTGCCGGCAAATTATCGACCCGCAAATCACGCGTCGTGACAACCACCCCTGTATCGTCGTCCTCCAGGCGAACAGTGATGGTGTACGTGTCGCCATCGGTGCCGGTCGGATCATCGTCTGCGTAACGGTGGCTGGCCGTGAAGCTGCGGTTGCCCGGTGCAATCGCGATTTCGTCTGTCAAACCATTTCCCCAGTCGATCTGAACGCGATGGGTGTCCTCCGACCCCAGGTCTGTGAATTGACCGCTCAGCTGTACGATTTGGTTCTCGATCGATGATCCCTGAACTTCCAGGCTCGCGATCTCCGGGTTGCTGTTGCGTACACGGACGATCGTGCTGCTGACGTCGTAGGTAAAGGTGGTCGACGCGTGGATGGGCACCGCGCCGAGTTCAAGATTGTGGGAATGGCTAAAGGTTGGGGAGGAGGTGACCGCATCATGAGGAAGGAGAACGTTTTGCTCCTGCAAGAAGAAGTCATAGAGATCCGCTTCCTCAATGAACTCGACCTCCACGGGGGAGAAAACGGTCTCGTGCGTGTGACTTTGCGTTGCCGCTCCAAGACTTGTCGTGACCGCCGCAAAGTCGAACGGACCGGCCGTCAACGATACCTGGTGATCATGCATGAACTGACCGCCATCGGCCAATGCCGTGGTCTCGTTGCCGGCGTCGAGAGTAACGGCGGCTTCTAGCAATGTACCGAGGGAACCGTTGAATCGTGGGAGGATGTATTCGTTTGTTCCGGTTCTCTGGACAATCGTTGTCCTGGGGCTTGCGTCTCGCAATCGCAAACTCACGTTGTCCGCATATCCATCATTTGTTGTGCCTCCATTGCGATGGAAACGCAGGTTGACCTCAATGGATCTGGCCCCTGCTGGTACGGTTACGTAGCGTTGACGGAACAGAAGGCGAGTTCGATTACTTCGCTGAGCTGCGATCGGACCTTGCATGGTCGTAAACGGTGTCAAACCGCCGGAGCTTTTGCGATAGGCAAGTTGAACTTCGGCAAAATCGTCTTGATTGCTAAATCCTCCGAGGTATGCCGACAGGTCAATGATGATGTCTCCGCGGTCTACTTTCGCATGAAGGCTGCTCGGTATTGAAAACTCCTGATAGAGCCAGGAAAAGTCTGAGTCGCCTCCGTAGAAGAAATGGGTTCCACAGGAACTGCCGCAACTTTCCGATTGGGTGGGGAATCCTCCGGGGTCGCCGTAGTGCCCCCAAGTTGGATTTCCCCTCCAAATCTTCCAGTCAGCCAAATGATTCTCACCGCCTGGATTGCGGACCAGATTGCTGGTCAACACAGTGGCTGCGCTGGCGGTTGGCCGATAGGTGAATGCTGTCGTCGTCGTGAAGTTCACGTCGCCGGTCGAATGGTTATGCGCCGTCGGCAGGCCGCTCGTGTTCGGTTCCGTCGAACGGCTTGACATGGAAAATCTTTGATCAGTCGACTGCTGGAAATAGGTTGTCAGCGCGGTGCCATTGAATGTCTTCGACTGAGATGGAAGGTTGAAGGTATGACTGTGGTTTCCCGCTGCAGATGCGTCGTCAGTCCAAGCGGAATCCAGATCAAACGGTCCACTCACCGGATAGTCGATGAGGTGCCGATGATTGAATGCTTGGCCTGGAGCCGAATCTGTGTCCACCGGAAGAGGATCCGCCACCACACGCGCTGCTTCGAGTCGGCCGCTGACACCTTCGGGCAGGCTGAGAGGAAACGAGGGCAGATCGATTCCGCCATTGCCCGTGGTCTCCACCGTCCATTCGCGAGATTCCTTGCGGTTGGCGTCCCCGTCATCGTCGACGACGGTGACCTCGACGATGTAGTCGTCAGCTGCGGTCGCGGTGGGTTGATCATCGCTGTAGGAGTGTTGTGCCGTGAAGGTGCGGCTTGTGGAATCCACGACGGCTTCGCTGGTCGATCCGTCGCCCCAATCCACCGTGACCGTGTGCGTGTCGTCGGGCCCTGGGTCCGTGAAAGATCCGGTCAAGGTTATGAGCGAATTTTCAGTCGTTGTCGGCGGAGCATGGATATTAACGATCGACGGCGGCGAGTTGTTGACTGTCACCAATGTCGATGAGTATGCCTGTTCGCCGAATGTATCCTCCACTCGAACGACGACCGGATAGCTGCCGTCATCCGTCATGCCAAACTGCTTGAGTGATTCCCAGGTCAACACCGGAGCCGCAGCGACGGCTTCCCCGAATAAGCCGTCGTTATCCAGGTCCCAACTGTAAGTTAACGTTTCGGTGTCGCCCAGATCCGCATCCGTCCCGACGGCGTTCAGGCCAAGTAACCCACCTTCGTCAATCGCGTAAGGTCCACCAACAAAGACCTCGGGAGCTTCGTTGGTGACGGACAGATACGCTTGAGAACTTGCCGTCAGAGTGTCTCCCAGCCAGCCATCGGCATCGCCGTCGGCGGCTGAGAGGGTGAGCTCGAATTGACCGATGCCGAACTCGTCGAGGCTGATCGAACCGGCGCCGGCAACCGCAAGTGACTTCACGATGTCACCGTCTCGCCGTAAGGTTGCATGAACGGAACTAAGTCCAGACGCATCGGTGACGGACCAGGCAATGGTGTTGTCCAATCCGTGGCTTTCGCTGGTGGAGGTCCCCAGCAGTGGCTCGCCCAAGCGATCGAAAAATGTAATCCGGGGAGGGACGACATCGTCATCGATCACTCGCACGGAACGCGTCGTCAGCGCCGTGGTGCGCCGGTCGCCATTCCAGTCCGAATCCGCGTCGGTAGCCGTCACACGAATTTGATAATACCCGGGACCGTATTGATTGAGCGAGAATTCGCCGGCGAGATCAGATGAGTTCAATAAGTTACCTGAAGGCCCCGAAACAGTCGTTGCCGAGTTAATGACGCCGGATGAATCAGAAACCGACCAGGTGAACTCGCGAACGGTTTGGTCATCGATCGTCCCTCTCGATCCACCAAGAGTTACGGTTGGGTTGGCAACGTCATCGTCTTGCACTTGCACGGTCAGCGACCGCGTTACGGAGTTGAATGCATGGCCAGTGATTTCGAATTGATAAGTTCCCACGCCCAGATCATCGAACGATATGGAACCGCTTCCGGAGGAGGAATTGCTGGCGATGGGTGTTGCGACGCCGACTTTCCGCAAGGAGTACGTGACATTTTTGAGTCCAGATCCCTGAGCCGACCATGAAATCACCTGTGACTGACCGTCAGACTGTATCACGTGCCCAGAAACACTTTGCCCGTCCAGGCGCACGTCCAGTTCGGGGACCGCCGTTTGCGATTCAAACATGGCACGCACCGCGTTCAGCGCTTCTGTGTTGATCCCGGGATCGGTTCGGATCTCGAGATGCGTCATCGCCCGAGTGGTGTCTTGCTCGAGCAGGTAGGTGGTGCAGTTGTTTGCCAAATAATCAAAGCCTTGACAACTCCGCTTGCGACCAGAGAGATCGCCATTCATCAGTCGGTTGCGTTCACCCTGATCGCTGATCGTCGCACTGGGATCAGCAACGTCGACCTGCCCATTTGCAACATCTAACGGATAGGGATAAACCGTTTGCCAGCGATTGAAGAAGTACAGCACGTTGTCGAGTGGATTGTACGATCGGATCGGCCAGCGGCGTCCAACTTCCGTAGCTCGTATGCTTTGATCGTATCCCGCCCCTCCCGACACCGGATCAATCGTTCCAAGCACGTCGATTTCGATACCGAGTCCGTGTGCCTGCCTGGCAGCCTTCAAGACGGCTTCGCCGCCGAGGCTATAACCAAAAAGAACGACAAAATCTTCATCTTTGATCCGTTTGTCTTGCATGTCCGCAAGGAGGTCATGGCGCAGATAAAAGTCTGTATCAGGCACGCCAAGCGCAGTCTCAAAGGTATTGCCGATACCCCAACCAGGTCCGGGTTTATTTCCCACTCTGTCGAAGTCATTCCAGTCGCTTATCTCTCGCTTGTATCCAACGCCTAACTCGACCGCTTTCTGATATAGAAAGTCGGTAACGGCCCCACCGTAATCGCCCAACGGCTTTGGTCCGCCATTACCGCCCACCATATAGGCATAGATATTTCCAGCCAACAAACGTCGATCTTCCAGCAGTTCCGTTCGTAGGGCTCGGCGGCGGTTAGGGGTTTGGCGGCGGGCGGTGGGCTTGGCGGGACGCTTCTTGCGGCGAAATCTGGACATGAATCGGCTTTAGATGTTGGGAACTGCGATACAGGCAGGAGAATTCCACTCCTCAGGCCCCCCAACTTTGAGTGAATGCCAAAATCGGCACCCTTCCATAGAGGGACATCTGGCAACCCTATCCAGATGGCATTCGGTTGTCCAGGAACGCAACCGGAACGCAGATGAGAAAAGCGAGTTGATTCCGTCCTCCAGATCACGGCCGAACCCACTTGGCTCCTTGCCGCTCCCGCCGGATTTTGGAGTCGTGCCCGCCGCACAAATATTGGCGTGGCAACCCTCCGAACGCATGGCACTCTGCGATGACGCAATGGCTAAAGTCACTGGTTTTCGCCAGGAGATCGCCGCAGATGCCTAACGACACGCAAGACGCTCGCCGCACTTTCCCCCGGGGCGCTTCCGGTCGTTAGCTGAAACGTTCAGACGGTAGAAAGAGAAAGACGGCCGGGAGTGAAAAGGAAGGTCCGCGATGATGCGAGTTCACTCGATTGGGGCTTTCCGTCGATCCAGTTGGCTAGACGGGCCGCGAACTGTCGCCGCTGATTTGCCGAAGGCAGTTATCAATGTCCCAGTGATCTCGAACCGAAACAATTTGACCGTTTTGCACCGTCGCCTGAGAGGTTCCCTTGACCTCTATCCAGCGCCCCGTCGCGGCCAGCCCCAAAAACTCACCGACGTGCTTTTTGCGGACACTCCAATTCACCGCAAACGTATTCCCCTGAGTGATTATGCTCTCCACCGTGATTGTCAGTGGATTGAACGCCGAGAGCACATGGGACACGCGGTTGCGAATGGTGTCACGACCGTGGCGAACCTCGCCTTCGGAATCGATCTGAACATCCTCGGCCATCATCTCGTCAATGATCGCCAGGTCGCGCTGATTGTAGACACCGTCAAACCAGCGACGGCAAAACGCCTCGAGATCGGTGTCAGGTTGAACGAACAGGTAAGCCGAAGCCGGAAGAGCGACCACCGGATCTTTGCCGTTATAGGCTTCGACCACGTTGTCAAGCGTTTCCATCAGGACCGGCCCTCCCCGCTCCAGCTTTCGGATCACCCGGTCACTGTATCCGGCAAGTTTCGCAGCCGCTTCCTGTGTAAGCCCCAGTCGCATCCTGCGGTTCTTCAAAGCCTTACCGTCTACCGGTAATCCTCGGCTACTATCAGACGCTTTCATATCCATGGCGTGGCTCTATCTAACGTGTGCTGCAATATCCTGCCAATGATCTTTCCCAAACACCAACACAACGAGGGCGGATGCGCAAATCGCTTCTAAATCAGTCCTGCGTTCGTTTCCCAAAAGATTCCTGCCGGGCGATGGACCGGGCACTAGGCATCGAACTTGCTCCCGTGTACGCGAACCAACGTCCGTCGCGATGTGGAGTACGTATCCCCAACGAACACGACGCGACGCTCTGTTTTTCCTGCATAGCCGCATCTCCCCTGTTGCGTCGAAAACAATAACTGTAATCGCATTGGCGAACGCGATTGTGTCCCGCCAAGGCCCGGCCTTTCTCCATTGACATCTCACCTTGCGGTTCCACGGAACGACCAATCCCGAACTGGAGCGCCCCTTCTCCATGGATCAGACTCTACAACTTGTCGGCCAGGAAACGCAACTCAATCGCAATGTCTTTCAAGCCACTATTTCCGTCGAAATTATAAATATAGGCGAAGCCATCGGTTGCGTCCATTTCATCCGTCATCGCGTTTGTGGCTTGCACCAATTGCACAACGCTCAGCTCCGCGTCGTCCTCCACATCAAACGCGGCTCCGCATGAGCCAGCATTCACCACTCGCGTTCCGATACCGGTGGTGCTCACGTTGAATCCGCTACTGGTCGCGACCGTTCCGGCAAGTTGGCTGCTGCTGAAATACGTTGCCAAGGCGACTGCCATGAACTGCGGCCCGATTGTCGCCGGATCGGTGGATTTCTTGGCACGCTGCTCGAACAATTCATCGCGATGAAAGCTTGCAACGGCTGCTCCATCCGCACCGGCGAATGTTTCGTCAGAATCGGATGCCGCTGAGGAGCTGATTCGTCGCTCCCGCAACCATGCCTGCAATCACCAGGACCACGATCCATTCCATTGGCGTCGGCTTCAGACGATGACGTCGGTCAGCGCTGCCGACGTCTTCGCGATCCAGATTGCTGGAGCTTGGCGGCGTGTAGGGATTCATGCGTCTTCGCCTTGATGGATGAGTTTCTCGTGCGGCCATGCGGCTCGTTGAACTCGCCGGTCCTTTGATCTGTCGCCGTGTCTTGCGGCGAGGAGTTAGCCTCGCTCTTCAGCGAGTAGTCCCAGCAATTCATCGGCGAGCAAGGGAGCGTGCGGGGCGGGCCGACCCAACTCCCACAACCGGAAAACCAATTCGTGACCCGGTGGTTCGCCATCGGCAAATTCGCCGTGCACTGCCAGACGATTTGGCTGGGGGGCGAAGTCGAACTCGTCGATCACTTCCTCTAGCAATTCAACGCTTTCCAGGAGGACCTCTTTGGTCGCCATCGACTGGCTGGCCATTGGCGTCAAACCTGCCGGTAGCAGCGGCAGGGACAGGAGTCCGATGCCGAGCTGAGATTTGGCAAGATGATTCAAAATGATCAACGCGTCTCGCGGGGTGGTCGTGCCGTCGCCATTGACATCGTTGCGTGTTGAGTCGCCTTGAGGAAAATCGGCCAACGAACCATCGCTGCGGGCGATCGCATTGATGACTACCAACGCATCGCGAGTCGATACCACTCCGTCATCATTGGTATCCAGGTGACGCGTGCTTAACGGGGGAAGTTCGGACGGGACATATCGAAACCGATTGGATCGCAACTGGGGATCCTGCCAGCGCACACCGAGGACGGTGGCGATCAATTCCCAATCGTTCGATGCCTGGAAATACAGTCCGGTTTCCCAACTGAATCGAAGCAGGGGTTCCAAGTCGTACTGGCTTTGATCACCAACAAGTTGGATCGCATCGGGGGCATGGAAATCCAGCAATCGTGCGAAATCCGTCGCGCCTTGCAAAAAGCCTTCCTGGGAGCTGACGTAGTACGCTCCCTGAGCATCGCCAAGCACGAACAGGTCCATTCCAGGACCGCCAAGGAAGGAATCGCGTTCACCGCGTCCGGGGTGAAGTGAATCGGGATCGACGCCCGTTAGCTGGTCATTACCCCGGCCGCCGTCAAGCCAGTCGTCGCCGCTGCCGCCGCGAAGTTGATCGTCGCCGTCTCCACCCATCAAGACATCCTGGTCGCTGCCTCCATTGAGCGAATCTTGCCCCTCGCCGCCGACCAGCACGTCTGCGTCGTCGTCACCTTGCAAGCCGTCGTGTCCCTCTCCGCCCAAAAGGATGTCGCGACCGGTCCCGCCGAAGAGCAGGTCGTCTCCTTCACGACCATTGACGAAATCGTTGCCCGCCAGGCCCTGGATGTAATCGTCCAAATCACTGCCGCGAAGGGTGTCCGCGAAAGGGGTTCCGATCAGCGAGGAAACTTTGCCATAAAAGCTGAGTTGATTGTTCCCAGCGCCGACCGCCTGAACCTGCCCAGTCTGCAAAGCCAGATCGATCGACACCGGTGCAATCGCTTCGCTAAAGTCCAGAAGGTTGTCACCGGATTGATCGGTGATCCGCAGGAGCACGTTCTCGACGGCCAGATGGTAAACGTCATCCCCTGAGCCGCCGTCCAACTCGATGTGATTCACCGACAGCGGCGTCCCCGAAACGTTGAAGACGTCGTTCCCTCCCCCCGTTTTGAAGATCACGCTGCCAAGGTTGTCCGTCCAGCTGATGACTAAATCATCATTGATCGTCGCTTGCGTCTCGGAGATCTGAACGATGTCATCTTCGTCGGATCCGAGGAATCGCAGGACGCTCTGGCCGGCCAGACCGTCACGCCCCCCGTCGACCAGGATTCCCCGTGGCAACGCAAACTCGCCGCCGAATTGAAAGTCAATCGTCAGAGAATCAGGGGCGAAATTCGACGTGTAGATGGTGGCCTGATGCATGCGTTCAAGTCGGTGCTGGGAGAGCAGGCCCCCCGTCTGATTGTCGATCAATTCCAAGTACGCACCGTTCCGCCGCAACGTCCATTCGTTTCCCTCGTCAACCGAATCGGTGTATCGGGACAAATGAATGCCGGCGGTCATTCCGAAGTCGAATGTCGCATCGGCAACATCCACGACGACTCCATTCTCGATCACAATCTCGTGGCTGCTGCTCGAAGGCGAGGTGACCAGGAATCCATCGGGACGTTCGACGCGGATTTGGTGTCGACCATCGGGCAGATTGTTGAACGCATACGCGCCGGTTGCATTTGACCAGGTGAATGGTTCGCCAGTGTCGAATGTTCCGTTGCCGTTGTCGTCCACGTAGACCCGGATGTCTTTCAAGCCTGACTCGAAGCCTTGGCGGGTACCACTGAAGTCCGTGTCGTCGTAAGTGACACCGGTAACCTGCGCCGTCTGGTAATTGGTGAAGGTCAGATTGCCAAGGTTCTGGCCGGCGCCGGCTGTCAGGGAGATGGCTTCGGTCCGCGGGGTCGTGTTGAGATAGACCCAAACGCCTCCCTTCGATTGGTCGACGACCAGCAAGTCGGGTAGTCCGTCGTTGTTGACGTCAACCACGTTCAATGCAGCGGGCGACTCAGCATCCGCGAACGTCGAGATCGGTGCCGGGACCTCGGTTGCATCATCCACGAATTCGAATATTTCCAGATCTGGATCACCGGTCAGCACCACCGGATTGGGATACAGTTGGCCCTGGATCCGATCAACCGATAGGCCGACAGTCTCAATCGCAATCGCTTCCAAAAAGAAGAAGCCGGCTTCGGGTGTCTGGGTGAAGAAGGCCATTCCAAAATCTCCCCCGGTGCCGAAGGCAATGTCCAGCAGTCCGTCGGCATTGAAATCGGATACCGCCACGGGTCCGTGATCGCTTGAGAGGCTGAAATTGTTGGCCCCGCCGTTGAGCGCCCAGGTGGTGATGTTGGAAAAGGCTCCGGTTCCGTCGCCATAGGCGACATTGAAATTGTGCTCGCTGTTATCGGAATTGAGGACCAAATCCTGATGCCCGTCGCCATTCATGTCGGCGGCGACAAGCTGGCCAGGAACGTCGTAGTGCTTGCCGTCCACGCGGGTGCCGTCCTTGAGGAGCAACACATCGAAACGATTGGGGTTTCCGCTGGTTCCCGAATGAGACCCCGCGAGATCGGTGATGCCGTCTTCGTCAAAGTCGCCCGCCGTGACGCCGTGCATCGTGTCGGCATGGATGAAGTGCACGTAACTGTTCGTCGCGGCAAAGCTCAATCCCCCTCCTTTCGCCGTCGTGTTCTTCAGAAGGCTGACCCATCCCTTGCCGCTGATGACCGCCAGACTCGGCCCGGTGGCACCGGGTAGACCATGGATCACCTGCAGGTTCCAGGCTTGGCCGTCATTGAATTTGACACTCGCGGTTTGGCTTGACTTGGTGAATTTGCCTGCACCGTCATTCAAGAAAAAACTGACCGTTCCCGCCTCTTTTTCGGGAGCGACCGTCGCGAGATCCAGATCGCCGTCCTGGTCAAAGTCGGCCTGAGCGATTGTGGTGGGCGAGTCGCCGGCGGCGTAGAAAGTGTGTGTGAATGCGGGGGTATTTGCCGTGACGGGCGAGACCTGAAGCCAATCGGCCTGGCCCGCTTGATTGATGGAGTAAGTTCCAGGCGTGACATTGTCGAAATGAAAACTGCCGTCGTCGGTACTGGCGTACGTGGTCGCCACTTGGGACCCGTCGGCGGCTAGCAATCGAACTTCCCAGTTGGCTGGCGGCGGTGATGTATCCGTGTTCAGGCTTCCGTCCGACTTCAAATCGTAGTTGTCGACCGTCCCACTGACGCTGGCGAATTGAAGTACACCAAAATCTTGATCCGAAACGAGTTTGAAATTCCCCGCCGGTGTCATCAGAGTTTGGGAGGTGGGAGAAGTTGTCAGAAAGTCAGCTTGGCTGTCGGAATCCTGAAAAAGCCGGAGCGAATAGGTTGTGTTCGGTTCGAGGTCAAAGATTCGATAGGCGCCATCGCTGGCACTGACCGCCGAAGGATCCGTGACGTCCAGCTCTCCGTTTTGGTTCAGGTCGACGTAAACCGTCCAGCCTTGAGCTCCTTTTTCTTCCGGATCGAGGACTCCATTCTGGTTCGCGTCGTTGAACACCGTTCCGGCGATCGAGGAGTTGATTTGCAATCCGAAAGTGGTGTCATCCCCGAACAAGTCGGGTGACAGGATCGATCTGGGGTTGGACTGGCTCGCATCTTTCAGTGCAATGCCTTCGCTGGTGACCAGTCCGATCGGATATTCGTCGCCGTTTTGCAACGCCACCGAACGAGCGGCATCGGCGTAGTCGAAGCGGTAATAGCCATCACCGTTGGTGGTCCAGGAAGCCTCGGTGGATGGATCGAAGGAACCGTCAGAGTCGACATCCAAGTACAGCTTGACACCCGGGACGCCGACGTTGCCGTTGATCGCATCTTGTACAAACCCGCTGATCGGCCCCGTGGGCTGGAAACTGGCCTGGGTGGAATAGTCCGAATAGGTTGTCGGGTTCTCGCCGTCATGGATGCTGACGTACAGGTAGTATTTTCCAAGCGGCAAATTCGTCAGGTTCCACGGCAGTCCATCGTAGGTTGCCTTGTCACTGCTGGGGATAAACGAGTTGACCTTGAACCCGTCGTAGCCCTGGTTGTCCGTGTCGGCGTACAGCGTCACGGTCGTTTGGCTGGCCAATCCCGGACCAACTTCATGGTAGATGTCGACGCCGATGCTGGGGTCGGTGAAGTAGCCGGACGGAAGCTCGCTGGCAAGGCTGGCGACGGGGCTGGGAATGGAATAAGTGAACTGCCAATCGAGCTGAGTGTCTGGGTCGCTGAACTTTTCAGTGCTGTACAGGTAGTAGTAATAGGTCCCAGCACTTTCCAATTGGGGGTCAGTGATTTGTGTCAGCAGCGTTGAGGTTGGTGCGTCGGTGCTGTTTGTGACCAAGGTTGCGTTATTGCCTTTGCCAAAGTCGGATTGCTGGACGATGTTCTTGTCGTCATGCCCGTCACCCGTCGCCACAAACTCGTAGGCGACATACTGTGTTCCTTTGGCTTCTGGCCATTGGACTTGAAATTCCGTGACCGAGGCGCCCGTGGGTACCTGGAATGATTTGGAATAGGTGTAGAGCTTCGTGTCCGGTCCGTAATCGCCATCCTTGATTTCTTTGATGGCGTGTTTGCCAATCGACTTGGGATTCGAAGCGCCGGAATCGTTGATGTCGAACAGGAATCCGACATCCTTCTTGGTCACGAGGAAATTCAGTTTTGTCCAGGCGGCAACATATCCCACCGGTTCTCCGGTGACCTGATCCTTGCTGTGGTAGTCAAAGACAAAATGAAAATCCGCGAGTTCTTTTCCGCCGATGAACGGGATCCCGCTCGGTACACTCACCTTCGCATCGGCGCGAAAGTAGATGAAGTAATTCGAACCGGTTCCGTCGAACTGGAACGAGCCGGAGACATCGAACGCCCCCTTGTACATTTTGACGTTGACGTCCAATTCGTAGTCTTTGTTTCCCCAGTCAAGTGTCAGCGTGCCGCTGCCTGAGCCGAGCACGCCCTTGTACTCCGGGAACTGATCGGAGGTCGTTCCATCTTGCTGAGCGCCCCAATAGATATCGGCGCCCAGGACGAATTCGTCTCGGGTCACCGTGACGGTGCCAACCCCGGCAATGATCGTGACGTCCTGACCCGCAAGTTTCAGCTGTTCTCCGTAGATGACGGCGACATCACCGGTGATCTGAAACGAAGAGGGCGAATTCGGATTCTGTACGGCGACATCGAATGCGGTCAAAAACATCCCGCTGGATCCCAAAGCGACCGGCTGGTTTCCAAAGTCCATTCCGATGGAAACGGACGTGATCGCTTCTTTGTCGGTGTCAAAAACCATCGCCGCAGCAAATGATTTGCCGGTTTCCGGAAAGAACAGGTCGCCGGCAAGGTCGACATCAAAATCGCCCGTATTGATGTCCTTCTGATAGCCGACCAGCAATTCTTCAAACGTCAGAAAGCCGACGTTGACATTTTTGAGAACCACTTCAAAACCATCCAGTTCGAAGCCCCCGGACGAGTACTTCAATCCAGAATTGTCGCCGGTGACGCCATCGCCAAGCGTTACCGCGACCTGCCAAATCTCTTGCAGAAACAAGGACCCGGACACGATGAAGACATCGCTATTGTCCGTGTCTTTGGTCCATTTGAATCCCGCGTCGGCGACTCGCCAGGTCAGCGGTCCCGCCTTGAACGCATTGCTGGTGATCGCTGCCTCGATTTGTTTCAGGCTGCCGTCTTGAATCCGCAGTCCGGCGTCAGACGAACTGGTACCCATCTGAAGTGCAAAGACCGGGTTCTTGGTGGAATGATCGACCAGTTGCATCCCGCCAAACATCACATACTGTTCTGAATCGCGGTCGTATTGAAAGGTGATGCCCCCCGGCGTTGTCGTGAATTCCACTCCAAAAAATTCGAAATCTGTCGTGACGATGGCGTTGATTGTTTGGACGACGCCCTGCTCGATCACGATCCCGGGTAAGTCGGGCTCGGTCTCGTAGCCCAAATTCATATCAACGGTGTTTCCATCAACCAACAGCGTTAACCCACCGGTCAACTCGTACCTCTCTTCGGAAAAGTTGTATTCAAACGTCAGGGGATTGGTGTCCGACGTTTTTAGCGTTGCGGCGAACAGATTGAATGATCCAGAAATGCCGAACGTGATTCCGTCAAAGTCGGTGTTCTTCAGTGCGATGCCCACGTCGGCGGCTACTGATGCGAGGCCCCGTTGGTTGCTGTTGTCTTGAGGCTGGCTGGAAACGCTAATACTGCCCTCGAACTTCCAAAGGTCGTTTTGCTGTGCATCCGTCTCGTAGGTAACGATGAGGGATCCGTTCACAGGCAGGCTTTTCACATTTCCGCTGTAAAGAGACACATCGAACTCCGCCCCGCTAAGCGTGGGCGAAATATCCGGACTGATGGAGACATAATCCTTCCCGGCTACAGTGACCTTCGGGAGTTCCGTGGTGAGATCTCCCAACACGGCGTTGAAGTCAAATACGCCGCGGAGGTGGGACTCCGAATCGTTCGTATCACCGCCATCCGGGTTGATGAGTTGCAGGTTGTTGGCAGTAAAGTCAAAGCTGGCGACGTTGATCGGTTGGGCATCACCGTCGGCGAGCGGCACGCCGTCCGTGGTCGTCAGGCTGAGGATGGGAAAGCTCTCAAAGAGTGCGCTTTCCCAGACCCGCCGGTTGTTCCTTTGTGAAATCAGGTCGATCGCGCCACCGTCAATCGAAAAGGTCAGGTCGCTGGTGTGAAGCTGCAACTCACCGTCGCCTCCCACCGCGTCCAAGTCGACCACCATCAAACCGCGAAAGTCTTCCGCTTGGCTGGATGGCGTGAACCCAATCAGCACTTGCCCTCCGCTGGTCTCGTATCCGTCTTGAGTCGTGGAGAAAGAATCCGCCGAGAATCTCAGTCCACCAAGATCGATCAGTTGAGCGAGCACCAGTCGGGCTTCGAGTTTCTCCATGCGCACTTTCCGCCCGCGACGTTGGGGACGCTTCGCGGTGGGGCGATCTACGAGTGGGCTGGGTCGCTCTGCAAACAGCGAAAAAGGCCGATGCCAAGGTCGACCGATTCGTCGACCGCAATGGAAGGATGTCTTCATCGAAGGTCGATGCTCTTTGTCGCCGGTCTGCTGGTGGTCACGAGAAGAATCCCTCCCGGGCTACTGATTGTAGCCCACCCGGGATGCTGTGCGGTTCAGCAAGCCGGTTCGCACTTCACGTCGCCGCGAGGTACGGCTTTTCGCGGTATGGTTAGGGGTTTCATTCCCGCAAAAGGATTTCCAATCCGGACGGCAGATTGCTTGGAGAGGCAGGTCATGAAAGAATCGTTTGTACTCGTCGTCACGTCGCTGTTGACGCTCCTTTGTGGCTTCGCCGCGAATGTTCGTGCCGAAGAGTCCAAACGACCCAACGTGCTGTTCATTGCCTTCGATGATTTGCGGCCGGCACTGGGGTGCTACGGCGATTCCATCGCGGTGACACCGAACATCGATCGATTGGCTGCTCGCGGCACGGTCTTCGATCGTGCGTATTGCCAGCAGGCCGTTTGTAGTCCATCGCGGTTGTCGCTCCTGACCGGGCGTCGCCCCGACACGATTCGCGTTTGGGACTTGAGCACCCATTTTCGCGAATCTTTGCCCGATGTTGTGACCCTGCCCCAGCACTTCAAAAACCAAGGCTATTGGACGCAAAGTTTGGGCAAGATCTATCACGGTAGCGGAAAGCCCTCACTTGACCCGCCGTCATGGTCCGTCCCCGCCCGATTCGATCGCGTTCGCGATCCGGAAACCAGGTACGCACTGCCCCGCAATTTGAAAGGGAAAGGACTGAAACGGTCAGCGGTCGAAGCCGCAGAGGTTTCCGATGCGACGTATCTGGACGGAATGGTTTGCGACGAAGCCGTTGAAACGCTGCAAAAGCTGGGACAGCAACACCAGCCGTTTTTCTTGGCCGTGGGTTTTCGGAAGCCGCATCTTCCTTTCTGTGCGCCGAAAAAGTATTGGGATCTGTACGACCGCGAACGCATCCCGTTGCCGATTGTCGAGAAGCATCCTCGCAATGCCCCCGAACTGGCTACACGCAGCTGGCAGGAGTTGGAAGGCTACACCGACGTTCCCGATGACGGCAAGCTTTCAATCGACAAGATTCGGGAACTCCGACACGGATACTACGCCTGCGTGAGCTACGTGGATGCCTTGGTCGGAAAGTTGTTGAACCAATTGACTGAGTTGGAACTGGAGGAGGATACGGTCATCGTCTTGTGGGGAGATCATGGGTATCATCTTGGGGAACAGGGTCTGTGGACGAAAGCGAATAATTACGAACTTTCCACGCGTGTTCCGTTGATCGTCTCCCTTCCGGGGCAGGCTCGGGTCGGCACTCGGACCGGTGCTCTGGTCGAGTTCGTCGATGTCTTTCCGACGTTGGCAGACGTGTGCGGCTTGGAAGCACCGTCCGGAGTCGAAGGGCTCAGCTTCAAAGCTCTGTTGAACGATCCCGACCGACGCTGGAAGCGTGCCGCGTTCAGCCAGTTTCCTCGCGCCGTTAGCGGCAGCCGGCATCGAGGCCACGGCGCCATCATGGGATATGCCGTTCGAACGGACCGGTACCGGTATGTGGAGTGGCGTCGGTGGGGAACCGATGATGTCCTGGCTCGCGAACTTTACGACCACGATGCCGATCCACACGAATCGAAGAACGTCGCCGGCCAGGCGACATATTCAAAAGCGATGGAAGAACTAGCCGGCGTATTGGAAGGCGGTTGGCGATCCGCCGTGCCCGCCGCGGGGCACGGAAGTTGACCGGAGCCCTCGAGATCCCCACCTTCTCCAACCAAGAGAATCAGCCCCCGATGAAATCTCGGATGATCACACTCCTGGCCGCTTGTTGGATCTGCGTCGGCGCCGCCGCCGCCGCCGATCGCCCCAACATTTTGCTGATCGTTTCGGAAGACAACGGACCGGAGCTCGGTTGTTACGGCGATCCATTCGTTGACACTCCGGTGCTGGACCAGCTTGCCGCCGACGGTGTTCGGTTCCAAAACGCTTACGTCCCCCAAGCCGGTTGCAGCCAATCGCGTGCGGCGTTGTTGACGGGGTTGTGGCCGCATCAGAACGGCCAGATTGGCTTGGCGACGTGGAAGTTTCGAATGTACCGCGAAGACACCGCGAATCTGGTCCGCAGCTTACAAGAGAGCGGGTACCGCACCGGCATCCTTGGCAAGTTGCATGTCAATCCGGCTTCCGCCTTTCCATTTGACATGAAGGAGCTCTCGTCCTCGAATTTTGGTCGAAAGAATTTGGAGGCCTACGCGAAGCACGCCAAATCATTCTTCGACGCTGGCGACAAGCCGTTTTTTCTGAGCGTCAATTATCCAGACGCGCATCGTCCGTTCATCCGGCAAGTTCAGGAACTTCCGCCAAAACCGTTGACCGGCAACGACGTCAAGCCGCTGGGTTACTTCGGACTGGATACACCGCAGCTGCGTTCGGAAACGGCGGGTTACTACAATTGCATCAACCGACTGGACTCGCTGGTCGGCGACTTGCTCGATTCACTCCGCCGGTCGGGAAAAGCCGACAACACGCTGGTCGTCTACCTGGGAGATCACGGGGCCGATCTGTTGCGAAGCAAACGCACTTCGTACGAAGGTGGCGTTCGCATTCCGCTCATCCTACGTTGGCCGAAGATTGCCAAGAGGAACCAAGTCCGAAACGAACTCGTTTCAACACTTGATTTGATGCCGACGTTGCTCTCGGTGGCCAACGCGGAACCCGTTGTCAATTTGCCGGGAATGTCGTTGCTGCCGCTGTTGCGGGGGGAAGAGACGCCGTGGCGCGAGTATCTGTTCACCGAGTACCATCTGCATTCGGCGCACAATTTCTACCCGCAACGCACGATTCGCGATGAGCGATTCAAATTGATTCAAAACCTGATGCCAGGGAAAGTAAATCCCGGATACGACTTCACGACCAATCGGTTCTTCGCCGGATTGCCAACGACGATCGACTCAGCACCCGATCCGGTTCGGAACGCCTACGAGCGGATGAGGGCACCGCCGGAGTTTGAGCTTTATGACCTGCAGTCAGACCCGCATGAGTTTCAAAACCTGGCCCGGGATGCAGACCACGCGGCGACGCTGGAGAGATTGAAGACAAACCTGATTCAGTGGCGAACTCGGACGAACGATCCGTTGCTGATCGCCAACAACCTGGAGCGATTGAAATCGGAAATCGACGCCTGCTTCGTTGACGGTGCCGCCGCCAAGGACCGACTGAAATTGAACTATCCGGACTATTTCTTTTCGAAACAACCTTGAATGGCGAACGCTCGCGATGTGTTCGTCTGATCGCCAGTTGGGGCACCAACTGGTGCAGGGCGCCGCGATGTTGGATCAGGTCAGGTTGCCCGGCTGATTCCGCTGACGGACGGCGATGGGGGCTTAAAGGATTTGAATAACGCGTACGTCGCCGCGAACGCCAGGATCAGGCACAGAACCGTAATCAACAGCAGAGCGCCCTTCGAATGCTTCTGGAACTGCAGCGGACGGGGCGGCTGGTAAGGGTTCATTGGCGACGCTCCGCGGTCAAGATCGGCAACCTGAAATGAAACCGGCGGCGCGTCGTGGCCTGGTCCGAGACTCTGTCGACACGCTCGCGAGAGCGTCGGTCGACAGATGTTATTTGCGCGGTAGTGAGTAGACCATCGATCGATGTCATACGTTCTCGCCTTCAAGCTCCAGCGCGAAGGCCGTGCACCTTTGTTTCACCCTTCCAAGAAGGGCGAGCGTCGTGAGGGAAGAGCCTACTGTGCTTTGATTCGGACGTTGCGAAATTGAACCTTCATGTGGTGTCCGCCGTGAAGTTGCAGTCCGATCGGGCCCTTTTCATTGATCGCGATGCCGGTGTAGTCCACAAAGGGTTCACCGTTGAGGAACGTTTGGATTCGCTTGTCGGTCAAGATGATCCGCAGATGGTTCCAATCTCCCACCTTGTGGAACTCGGCGATTTTGTCCGTCGCTCCCGGATAGCTTCCTCGCTTGTCCTTCGGAGCGTAGATGCATCCGGTCATGTCTTTTTGCAGGCTGCCAGAAATGCCGATTTGCACCTGGTGTCCGTCTCCACGCAGCATCACGCCGGTGTCGTAGTATTCGGACGTCGTCTTGTATTCGAGTTCCAATTCGTAATCGCGATACTCCTTTTTCGTCCACAGATTCGAGCCTTCTTTCTGCGGATTCTCCGCAATGATTTCTCCTTGCTCCACTTTCCAGTCGTCGCGGCAGGCACTGGGCCGTACTTCCCAATTGTCCAATGACTTGCCGTCGAACAACGGGGTCCAGTCAGATTCTTCGGCTCGCGTGGACGAGTTGGACAGAGCGATCAAGCCGAGCAGAAACAGTCCAAAGGTCAGCAGTCTGGGGGCCAGCGGGTTGGCAAATCGATTCATTGCTCAAAAACTCGTCGTGGGAAAGGGATGGGGTTCGGTCCATAGGAGTGATCGGTCAAGCGTCGATACCGGTGCGGATCCGCAGTGATCGGGCAAGCGGCGCGGGCGGGATACATCGGCTTGAATCAGGATGGTATCCGGGACAAAACTAAAACAGCAACGGCGGATCATATTCGGCAAACACGTGATCCACGTCATCCGGCGTGACCCGGTGAAGGATCGCTCCGAGATTGTTTCCAGGTTCGCCCTCACTCTCCAAAGGCTGACGAGCCAAGTAATTGATCACGTTGAGTGCGTCGATCGGGGTCAAACGCCCGTCCCGGTTCACGTCGTAAAAATGATCGGGGATTGAGCCAAAGCTGGCGGGGTCGCCGAGTTCTAGAGTGTCTGAATCATAATAGACGCCCCGGGCGATGGCATTGATCACGATCAATGCATCCAACGCGCCTACGATTCCGTCCGGATTCACGTCGACGGGGTTGAGGGGGTTGGTCCATGATTCGGGCTGGTCGATGCGCACTTCCACGCCATCGGCTTCGATTTTCCGATACAGCGTTTGGCCTTCCAAGACGTGTCCGACGTAAAGCCAGGGATCCGATTCGGAAAGGCCGTTCGGATGTTCGACATGCCAATCCATTACCGGGGGCTGGGCATTTAAGGCAGCGGCCACGACCGCCGACGTCAATCGGGTGCCATGGGCGAACTCCGTATCCAGGCTGGCGGCGTTAAGGTTTGCCGTGACAATCCGTGAGCTGAGGAAGTCCGTGTAGGTGCTGGAAAAGGTGAGTGAATCGATTCCCGGACCACCGTCGACCGTGACGGGAATTGAATCGCGCGTCCCCGAGGGATCGAATCCGGAGAAGTCCGCGACAACCAGATCCTCGTCAGCGTGCGTGCCCAGGACCGTGATGCTATCGACGTCCGCGGAGTTGGAGGACAGCAAGATTTCATTGTCCGCGGTGATCACCACGTTGTCTTGGTCCAGCAGCAATCCCAGCTTGCCGTTTGCAGAACTGAGCACGATGTCCCGTTGCATTTCAAATGCGCCGATGTCTGACGGGCCCGCGGATGAGTCGACTTCGGGAAGGTCCACGCTCCGAAGCCCACCGATTCCGTCCAGCGGCAGTCTCTCGGCTATGTCACCGTCGGCGTCGACGTCAAAGGTGTCCAGCGGCAGGGCCGATTCATCGGCCGCATCCAACGCGGGGCTGTCGGCAAGGGTCGCGATCGACACGACGCCCCCGGTTCCCACAATGGTTCCGCCGAATCGCGGGTCCGTGCTGTTCAGGTCGGAGCGGTCAAGTCCGGCCGCGGAGTCATCGATGATGATATTGGATCCCAGCGATTCCAAACGCGTGATGGTCGGATCGGGAAGCACGTTGTCGATCGTCTGCACGCCACTGATTTGTGAAGCGAAGATCGAATTGACAAACTGGATCTTGCCTTCCAGGCCGGCATCCGGCCGGATCAGAAGGTCGGCGCCGACGGGGGCTTGATTATCGAAGAACGTGGAATTCTGGATCCGGGTCGTGCGAACCACGTCGGGATTGCTGACACGCATGTGCACAGCGCCCGCCGACTCGGCGGCCGAATTCCCGATCGCGGTGACGCCGGTCAAGGTCACGTCCGAATTCAGGTTGTTGAGGACGCCACCGTTGCCTGGCGAGGCGTTGCCGACGAACGAAGAGTTCACCACATCGAGGACCATGTTGCGGGCGAAGATGGCTCCGCCTGCAAACGTCGATTCGTTGTTTTCGAAGTGCGTGTTCTTGATGACCAGATGATTGCGCCACGCGAAGATGGCACCGCCACCGGAGGGTGCTTTGCCGCCGGTCAACGTCAGGCCATCGATTGTGAAGGTCAGCCCCACGTCTTCGTTCGCTTGGAAAACAAATTGGCGATTCTGTTGGTCCCCGTCGATGGTCAACTTGTCGGCACCCGGGCCGATCAAATCCAATTCGTCGTAAACGAACAGCGTTCGGCCGGTGGTCAACACGATCGTCTGGCCGGTCAATGATTCGTCAAACTCAATGGTGTTCGCACCCAGCTTCAGATTGCTCAGGTGGATCGCTTCGCGCAACGTCAAGTCATTGACGTCGGGGCCATCGCCGCGGAAAAGAATGTCGGCCGTGTTGGATACCACCAGTGTTTCGGGGATATCCAATCCGTCTTGGATCTCAAACGCCCCCGCATCCGGCGTGGATTCGCCGCTACCGCCGTCGATCTGTCGATCAAAACCCGCGCCGCGTTGGTCATGCGGAAGGATTTGGTCATCGGCCGTGCCGATCAGCAAGTCTTCTCCGGGGCCGATCGACACCTCTTGCCGACCCAGATCCACCGCAAAGTCCAACGGGTGCAAAGCACGCGTGGGAACGGGGCCGCCATTGTCTTGCAGCGTTGCCACGTTGCCTTCGAAGCTCAGGACACGTCGGTCTTCGGTGGTCAGCACGTCGGTCGAAACGCCGTGGTCGGTCAGGTTTCCTCCCAACGAGGTCGCCACTGCGGTTCCCCCGACCGAGTCTCGAAGCATTTCTGACCCCGATCCAGGCCCGCCAAAGATGATGGAATTGGCAAACCGGAAAACGGCTTTCCCGGCTTTGGCACCGTTGCGCGCGTTGCGTCCCATCGGCGCTTCATTATCCATCAAAGTCACGTGCACCAAATCGACCGTCGAGTCCTGCACCGGCTCATGCTTGAAATGGTCGATGCCGCCGCCCGCCGTGCTGGCGACATTGTTGGTGATGGTCGAGTTGGTGATTGCGAGATTCGATTCCTGGACCGAAATGCCTCCGCCAAAGCTTGCCGAATTCCCCGTGAACGTGGTGCCGTCGATGTGCGCGACGGTGTTGCGCAAATGCATGCCTCCGCCCACCGTCGCCTGGCTGCCTTGGATCACGCAGTCGATGATCTGCAGCCGGGAACGATTGAGTGAGTTGAAATGAACGGCGCCGCCGAACGTGTTGGTGTCGGTACCAGATTCTTGTGGAGCGACCCCGTTTTGCAACGTCAGTCCGGCGACGATGAACCATTGCGCCGCCAAGGCGTCGCCGAAGCGAAAGACGCGAGAGTTTTGCTCCGCATCAATCACGAGCTTGTCGGCGCCCAGGCCTCGGATTTCGACCGACTCGTTGACGCGCAGTTCCCCGGAAGTGAGCTTGATTGTGGTGCCAGCCAGAGCGGCGTCAAAGCGGATTTCGTCGGTTCCCGGGTCGCCTGCGGGACTGTCGTCGATGCTGGTGTTCGAATTCGCGGCCAGCAAGGCCTCGCGGAGGGTCAACACGCCGTCGTCGGCGACCACATCTTCGGCGCCGGTGACCGTCAGGGTTGCCAGCAACCGCCGCGCCTCCAGGCGTTCGACTTGCGGGCGGAATCGGAAGGACATTGAATCTCAGACAAGATAGCGGAGCGGAGAAGGTGAGGACCCGATAGGATAATCGCTACACCAAGTCTCGTGTGGGCGACCATGCCGTAGCCACGCTCGCCAGAGCGTGTGAGCCGTCGTCACGCTCGCCAGAGGTCATGACTTTTCAATTTACCCTCCTTTCCAAAGCAGGGCCGAGCGTCAGCGAGGGGAGGATTGTCCCGTCTCTCGCTGCAGCGGATTGCTGTCGCCGCTTCGCGTCTGGTGGTGGTTGGCAAAGCCGTTTCCGTCGGCTCACGCCGACGGCAGGGGGCTGTCGTCACTTCGTGACTGCCCGATTCTCACTGATCCGTGATTTCGGGCCGAGAGTAGGCCTTGGATGTCATCCAGGATCAGGTACAGGCAGGGAACCAGGACCAGGATGATGGCCGTGGCGAACAAGATCCCGAAGCCCAACGAGATCGCCATGGGGATGATGTACTGGGCTTGCAGCGAGGTCTCGAAAATCAGGGGCATCAGCCCGCCGAACGTCGTCAACGTGGTCAGCAGGATCGGGCGGAATCGTCGGGTGCCTGCCTGGGAAATCGCGTCGAAGGCGGAGTGATCGCGACGACGCCGGTTTGCGTAGTCGATCATGATCAGCGAATCGTTGATCACGACACCCGACAGGGCGATCACGCCCATCAGGCTGACCAGGGACAAGTCATAGCCCAGCAGCATGTGGCCGATCACGGCACCGACGATTCCGAAAGGAATGGCGACCAACACGATCAGGGGCTGGACGTAGCCGCGAAACGCAATTGCCAACAGCGAGTAGATCACGGCCAAGGCCAAGCCAAATGATCCCCACAGGGACGCGGTGGCTTGCCGCATCTCGGCATCACTTCCTTCAAAGGTCCACGTGATGCCCGGGTAGTCGCTGCGCAAGTTCGGAAGCGTTTCGCCCCGCAGGGCTTGGATCACCTGGGTCACCGCACGCTTGGGTTCGACGTCCATGGAGACGTTGATCACTCTTCGGCCGTCCCGCCGATCGATGGAGCGGAACGCCAATGTCTGTTCGACGTCGGCAACATCCAACAACGGCACCTCGGTGCCGGACGGCGTGCGAATGATCAGGTCTTCCAGACTGTGCATGTCTTCCCGCTGGTCCTCGGGCAACTTCACACGGACTTCGATTTCGTTGGTCCCGCGCAGCAGACGCAGGGCGAGCGAACCGAAGAAGGCCCCGCGAAGTTGTTCGCCCAGTTCTTCGTCGGTCAGTCCCAGTGCGCGGCCCTCGGGACGAAGCTTGAAATCGTACTGCACCTTGCCCTTGTTGTAGCTGTCGCTGACGTCACGGGCGGTTGCAAATTGTTCGCACTGTTGGACCAAAGCTTGCGAAGCCTTCTCCAGGACGTCGATGTCGCTGTGGCTTAAATCGATGCTGATGTCGCGGCGGTATCCTCCCGGTCCGCTTTCAGCTTCGAAGGTCACCTGATTGACGCCGGGCAGATCCCCGATCGAGTCTCGCCACAGTTCAATGACCTCGTTGGCGGTCATGTCTCGTTCATCCGGCGGCTTCATCACAATTTCGACGTCGATGAAGCTTTGCCCGCGGACGTTGGTTTTGATCCCCTCGGCGACTTCGTACAGATTGTGTTCTTCGAACATCCGCAGGCTGGCTTCGGTGACGGCCTCGGCGATTTCGGCCGCCTGCGCCTGGGTGGTGCCGACGGGCATGCGGACGCCGGCTTCGATTTCGTCGGCGGAAACTTCCGGCATCAAGATCATGCCCATGTGGGCACTGGTGGCGTAGCCGGCGATGACCAAAAAGATCGCCAGCGCCGTGCACGCGGTGATGTAACGGTAACGCAAGCACAAGATCAGAACCGGGCGGAACAGGATCTCCACCAGGCGGTTGAACGTCCTGCCGAAGGCCTGTTGTCCCCGGTGCAGGGTGGCTCCCAGGCCGCGACGGTGCCGGCCGGCGGTGCGGGCGTGGGCCAGGTGGGCCGGCAGGATGAACAGGGATTCGACCAGTGAGAGGGCGAGCACCAGGATCACCACGACCGGCAGCGGGCCCCAGAATTTACCCGTCTCGCCGGGAATGAACATCAACGGCACGAAGGCCACGATGTTGGTCAGCACGCTGAACGTGACCGGTCCGGCGACCTCGCGCGTTCCCTCGATCGCGGCCTCCTCGTGGTCGTTGATCTCCTGACGTTTCTCGTACACGTTTTCACCGACAACAACGGCGTCATCGACCACGATTCCGAGCACGACCAGAAAGCCGAACAGCGAAATCATGTTCACGCTGACGCCGGCGATCGGTAGCAACAGAAGGCCGCCGATGAACGAAACGGCCATGCCCATCATCACCCAGAACGCCAGACGAAACTCCAGGAAAAGCGCCAAGATCAACAGGACGATCCCGACCGCCATCAAGGCGTTTTCCAACACCAGATTCAGTCGTCGGCGAAACTCCTCGGCATTGTTGCGGTCGATGCGCCACTTCACCCCGGGTGGCAACGCCGTTTCAAAGTCCCGCATCGTCTGCTCCACCGCCTCGGCGATGTCGGTGGGGGACTGAGATCCGATGCGAAAGATGTCCAGTTCGACCGAAGGCGTCTGGCTGAACTGCGAGTGGAAGCCGACTTCTTCGAATCCGTCGCGGATGGTCGCGATGTCGCCCAGTGTGACCGAAGGACCGCCACGCCCGCTGACGATTTCCATCGCCGCGAAGTCATCGGCCCATTGCTTTCGAGCCTTGACCCGCAACAGGACTTCCCCCGCGCTGGATTGAACCGATCCCGCGGCGACGTCTTGGCTGGACGTGCGGATGATGTCCGCCACATCGGGCAGCGTCAGCCCGTATTCCCGCAAGCGTTGGCGGGGGATTTCTATGTGCGTGACGTATCCGGGAACGCGTCGCAGTTCGACCTGAGTGATATTCTCGTTGGCCTGCAGTTGATCCCGCAGTTGCTCGGCCAGTTGACGCAGGGACCAGATATCGACCGGTCCGTAGATCGCAACCTGCATGGCTTCGCGTTGTTCCGACTGCAGGCGGACTTCCGGTTGTTCGATCTGGTCGGGGAAGGTGCGGATTCGGCTGACGGCCTGGTCAATGTCTTGAAACGCCTTCATCCGCTGCTGACCGGCGACCAGTTCGATCAAGACCTGGCCACGTCCTTCCCGCGCCTCACTGGTGATCTCCCGAATCCCCTCCACACCTCGGACGGCGCCTTCGATCGGTCTCAGGATGCCCTGTTCGACTTCCGCCGGTGCGGCGCCGGGGTAATCGACGCTGACTTCCACCACGTCCAATTCGAATTGTGGAAAAACTTCCTTCTGAATCGCGACGGCCGACCACAGCCCGCCACCGAGCAGAATGAACATCAGCAAGTTCGCCGCGATGCTGTTGCGGGCCATCCAAGCGATGGGTCCCTGCGACAAGGACTCGGGTTCGGAGGTTTCGCTCATTCGGTCGGCTCCAGCTCCGCGGCGTCGTCGGCATTCCGCAGACTCTCCGACGATGCGTCCGCTTCCGACGGTTCATCGCCATCGGACTGAGCTGCGTCGGACTGAGCAGAAACGGAGTTCTCCTCGCCAGCGTCGGCGACATCCGCGTCGCCGGTATCGGCTTGCTCGACATCATCGATCTCCATCCCGGCCGGCACCGCCGGGGTGTTCGACGGAAGCGTTTCACCGGAATCGGCCGAGTCCTTGTCGGAGGATGGATCGACCTTCCGCAGTCCAACGCCTTCGGTGACCGTTGCCAGGGTGGTGATCACGACCTCATCGCCGTCCTGCAAACCGTCGCGGATGTAAGCGTGCTGGGCATCGCGAAAGACGATGTCGGCTTGACGGATTTCCAGCTTGTCATCTTTCATCACCCAGACCGTGTCGGAGTCACGCACCAAGTCCCGGTCGATGCGGGCAACGTCTCTAAGCGGACGGGCTTCGATTTCCGTTTGGATCAGGGTATCCAGGATCAGCGGCGGCGCGTCGGACGTTCTGCCCAGAGGATCGGGCACGGTGACCAGCACGCGGGCCAGACGTGTTTGCTGATCCAGTGCGCCGATCATCCGGGCAACGCGTCCTTCCCGCACCGCACCCGGCGGCCAGGAGTCGGGGTTTCGCAGCCGCACGGTCGATCCCGGCTGGTCTTCCGATTCCCCAAATTGCAGCCATTGCAGGTTGCGGACCGGAATCGCCGCCGAGATCCAATACTCATCGATCCCGACCAGTTGAGCCAGGTCGTCGCCGGGTGAAACTTGGGACCCGACATTGACGGATCGGCTCAGGATCTGGGCGTCAAACGGAGCGACGACGGTGGTCCGTGCCAGGTCCAGTTTGGCGCGCTCGACGGCCGCCTTGGCCGCACTGACCTCCGCCCGAATCGAAGTGATCTGGGGCTGACGCAACACCAACGCCCGGTTGGTTTCATCGATGGCGCCTTCCAGCAGCGCCAACTCTTTCTTCGCCAGGCTTTGACGGCCCTGCTCGATCTTCAGCGATGCCTCGGCCTGTTCCAACTCACTTTCGCTGATTGAAAGGGCGTTCTCGAAATCGGCCGGATCGATCCGCAACAGCACGTCCCCTTTACTGACCATGCCACCGGGGACCAGCTTGGGAGACATCTCGATCACCTGGCCGCTGACCCGGGGGCTGAGCGTGATGTCCTGGGCGGCCTGCACCGTTCCCAGAACCACCAGACGGGGCGAGTAGGTTCCCCGCCGCACCGTCACCGTTTCGACCAGGGCGGAGGACTGTCGGGTCGCTTTGATTTGCTGGGCGGTGGGTTCCGTCCGATTGATCCACACGATCGCACCGGCCGATGCGGCGAGAATGGCCAGGCAAGCAGCGAGATTACCGATCACACGCAACCAGCGGCGGCTCGATCGTGATTGCGGGGCGTCAGTCATCAATATCGGTTGTGGGCAGACGCTCCACCGATTTGAGCAGTTGCTCAAGCTCCGTGGCTGCGTCATCGGGTACAGGAAGTTCGTCGGATTCCGCTTCAGGGATCGCTTCGGGGGCCGGAAGTTCCTCGATTTCCAGCAGGCCACTTTCAGCCTCGGCGGGAAGCGGCTCGGGGACCGAAATCCCTGAAATCTCCAACAACTCTTGAGGGCGGGGGTCGAAATCACCGGCCAACGCCAGGTACAGCGAGACGCGGATCAACAGTAATTCTAGTCGAGCGGCCAGGGTCTCGCGCTGCAGACGCTGTTCCGCCGTGATCGTGCTGAGGACATCCAGGTAGTCGGCGTCCCCGATCAAGTATTGTTCACGCAATTGTTCGGAGGCTTGACGAGCCAGCTCGGATTGCGCCTCCAAGTGTTCCAGACGCTCCAGCTGGTAGCGTTCGCGGGCTAAAGCGTCCTCGACCTCGCGGAACGCATTCAACATGGTCTGACCATACTCGTTGAACCGCTGGCGAACGAGGGCAGCGGTCAGGTCCACCTGGGCGCGACGTTGGCCCCCGTCAATCAGCGGAGCGATCAATTGGCCTCCGATTCCGACGAACCAGTCGCGGAACAGGTTTTCCGGGCGATCGGCGACGTTCAGGACCGAACCGGTCAGGCTGATCCGCGGGTATTGGGCCGTGATTGCGGAAGCCAGGTCGCGATCGGCGGCCATGAATGCCAGGTAGTCGCGGCGGACGTCGGGGCGACGTCGCAGCAGTTCCGATGGCACCCCGGTGTCGGGCAGGGGGGGCAGCGCGGGCAACTGATCCCCGGGGTCGTATTCAGCGTCTTGCGGCAGCTGTCCCAACAGCACGGCCATCTGGTGCTCCAGGACGTCGATCCGAGATCCAACCACCGCGGCTTGTTCCAGCGTCGATTCGACCAGCTGCTGCTGTCGCAATACGTCGGCGTAACGAATCAGGCCCACCCGAAACCTGGCGTCCTGGGCTGCCAGCCCGGTCCGGTTGGTTTCGATCTGTTCGGACAACAGTGCCAATTGGGCGTTGGCTTCGATCATCGAGAAATACGTGCGGGTGATCTCGGCGGCCAATGTCAACGCGACCACGTGGTAGTCCGCATCGGTGGCGGACGCACGCAAACGTTCCGCATCGACTCGGGATTCGATCTGCCCCCACAGGTCGACCTGGTAGGACGCATCCAACCCCAGCGTGTAGCGAGTCAGGTCCGGGCCGGGGCCGTAGTCGCCGGCGATATCGGCGACGCCGTTGACATCGGGAAACAAATCCGACGCCTCGCGACGCGCCAGCGCCCGAGCCGCGACGACCCGCTGCAGGGCGGCCGCCAACGTGAAACTGTCGTCCAACGCCCGGTTGATGTGGCCATCCAGCCGTGGATCCTCAAACGTCATCCACCAACGATCCGGGACCCAGGCTTCGCCACTGGCGGAGAACGGCGGCGGGGTCGTGGTCCGAAAGGTCCCGGCGACGTCGCCCCCAGCGCAGCCGACCGCCGCGAGCAGCAGTGTGGCGGTGAGCCACCCCAGGGGGCGGGCGCGGAATCGGGGGATCGTAAGCATGTCCCCAGATCTAGGGATCAAGTCGAGCCGAAGACAAGGTGGATTCGACGTGGAGTCCCGGACCCGGCCAACTTTTGCGAGGAAATCCTTGCTACAGGGATTGAGATTCGGCCCGCAGCAGGGATTCGAGTTGTTCCGCCAGCGTCGGATCGTTGAGCCGACGGAGGTTTTCTCGCAAGACCACGCCGTCGGCCGCTTGCAGCAGTCGTTCGTACTTGACCTTTCGCTGCTCGGTGGTGAGTTCCTTGTCGGCCTGATCGACTTGCTGGCGATAGCGTCCGTAGTCGGGATGTTTGACGATCGCGTCAATGAACTCGTCGCTCCGGTGGGTCAACAGATCGATCGCAGTGGGATTGAGCGTGTTGGCCAGTTCCGGCCAGCGCTGCTCCACGTCACGGGCGATGCGACGGCGGAGCCGCCCGGACTCGTTGCCGCCCTGACGTCCCCGCCAACTGCCGCGGCGACCGCGACGTTGCGTTTCGCGGCGGGCGACGGACAACCGGTCGGGGCCGTCCAAATCCAGTTGGCGCGACAAACCTTCCAGCAACGCCTTGGCGATCGGGTCCGCGATCTCCAGGACGACCTCGTAGGGTTCTTCATCAGTCAGCAAATCCGATTCGCCGCGTCCGAATCGGCTGTTGACCGCCAGGAACTCGTCGGAGCTTCGCAGCGGAAGGTCGATCGTGTCGGCCGAAAGAATCGTGTAGGCGTGCGCTTCGGCAAACGACGTCTTGCCGTCGCCGTCGTAATCCGGACGCTCGATCGGTTGCCCTGAGCGGTCGGTCCCACTGAGCGCCGCCCAGAAGTAGGTGCTGTATTCGACGTAATTGGTTTCATCGACCTCGGGCGTGCAACCGGCGGCCGGCCGATCGTGAACGGTCGCAAAGAATCCGATTCGTCGCTGTGGCGACAAGCCCTTGTCGGGATCGCCACCGGTAAAGATCGATCGCGCAAAACCTCCCGTGTAACATTGCACCATCACCGCAATCACATCGATGTCCTGGGGCAGTTGGTCCAGCATCGCGACGAACTCGGTCATTTTGATGGACTCTCTGTCCCACAGAGCGATCGACGTTTCATGGGGCCGTCGGCGGTCGGAACTGGGGTTGCCGTGGGCGGTGACGTAGATCAGCAAACGATCACCCGGCTGCATCGTCTTGCCGTGACTGTCGAACCACTGCTGAAGATTCTTGGGGCTGGCCGAACCGCGAACATTCGGGATCAAGTGATTGCGATAGAACAGACCCAGCTCGTCATCGCTTCCGAAGAACTCCGCCATCAGCCGGTTGGCCAGGGGAACGGTCTGTCGATCGATCACCTGCAGGTCGGCTGCTTCGTCCTGCCCGTCGGCAAAAAAAATGTCACAGGACTCACCGCGTTCACTGAGCAGACGTTGAAACAGCAGGGTGTTTTTTTCCAGTGACGCCTGGTTGCCGCTGCGGTCGTATCCGCCCCCGATCGCCAGGAAGAGGTCTTTTCCCACAACCGGTGTCGTGATCCAAAAGGTGCCGGCGAGAAGCAGAACGCTGGGTAGGATCGATCGCATTTCTGAAGCCAGTAGAAGGGAAGGCAGGCGGTGCACGCGGGTGATCTATCGGTTCGGCAAATGGAGAGTGTCAGCTTGGCAATTCACCCTCCCGCGAGCGTGAGGGTGAAGATTGTTTGCGCGTGAACTTAGTTTTGATAATACGTGACCAACGTTTGACGGACACGCATTGCATCAGCTCCGGTAGGTCATGCTGTGCATGACTGAATCTGGATGGTCCCGCGGTGCACACCGATGCTACGCGAAGAGCAAGATCAGCCGAGATCAATTGCCCCGCCTTCGCAGTAGGCTGCCGACCCGAACGTTTGCAAGTCCCGGTGCCCCAATCCGTGGGCAAGTGCTAACCACAAGCGGTTGTGGGCGGCGCCGTCGAAGTCGAGCGCCCGGCCGGTTCGGAAGTCCGCGCCTCCACCGACCAACAGGAACGGGATGTTGTCCAAGGTGTGGGAATTGCCTTTGCCCAGTTCATTGAGCCACACGATCTGGGTGTTGTCCAGCAAGCTTTCGCCCGGACGGCCTGGCTCGGGGGTTTCCGCCAGTCGTTTGGCCAGGAACGCCAGTTCGCCGGCGAACCACTGGTTGATTCGCATCAGTTTTGCGTGGGCCTGTTCGTTCCCGTCCGGTTCGTGCGAGAGCGAATGGTGGCCGTCTTGGATGTCCAGCCAGCGCATCCGAGCCTGGCCGACCGAACGCATGAACTGCAGACTGGCGACGCGTGTCATGTCATTTGCCAACGCATTGACCAGCAGCTCAATCTGCATGCGACTGATTTCCGGCGTGTTGTCGTTGACCAGTTCGATGTTGGGATCGATTTCCGGTTCGGGATGCAGCAATTGTGTTTCACCGGATGCCGCAGCGATATCGATTTCCAATTTGCGGACGCTTTCCAGATGTTCCTGCAGCAACGAACGATCGGCCGAACTCAGCTTGCTGGAGACGCGCGCCAGGTCGTCTCCGATCCGGTCCAGCACGCTGGCGACCGTTTGTCGGTCTTGCGCCCCACCGTACAACTTTTCAAACATTTGACCGGGGTCATCGATCGGTGCGATGGGACGATCGCTGCCGGCGTAGCACATCCGGGTCCAGGGGTCGGCACGGTTGGGCACCGCCACGCCAAATTCCAACGATCCGAAGCGGGTCTTGGTTCGATCGTCCGACTGAAAGAATCGCCGCACTTCCTGATCGATCGAGATGCCGCCGGCCCAGCCCGCCGGCGTGTGGCCGCCGCCTTGAATGTTGCCGGGGTTCAGCTCCGTTGCGGTCAACAGGCAGGACATGCCACGCATGTGATTGTCCCCGTCACCGCGAACTTTGTTGTCGATCCCCTTCAGGATCAACGTTTGCTCGCGAAACGGTTCCAACGCCTGCAGCATCGGCTTGAGTTTTAATGGCGTTTGATCGCCAAATTCGTCCGGCCAGAACTCATCGGGCAAGGTGCCGTTGGGCGAGAACATGACCACCAACCGTTTGCGTCGTTGCGGGGCGATCGATTCCTCCGCCCGCAGGCTGGTCAGTCCGGCCAGGAACGGCATGGTGGCGGCGCCCACGCCCAGGTCTCGCAGGAAACGTCGGCGGCTTTCAAATGCAGTGCTCATGGTCAATTCTCACTCGGCAGTTTGGGGGGCGGATCGAAATCCTGCGCCGCAACCAGGGCGGCAATCTGCGTCCACAGTTTCTGGATGTTGAAGTCTTCCGTGACGAACCGATCGCTCAGCTCATCGACAAGTCCGGGCCGGAATTCGCTGGGCCGTCGTTTGACAACATGTTCAAAGAAGTGCGTCACGAAGGCGCGGTGTGCCGACGGACTTTCGACGGCGAAGTTGGCCACGTCCCGGGCGCTGGCAAGTTGCAAGGTCGCTCCCGCCGCGGTGGTGTACTGGCTGGTTGGATCAACCGGGCGCTGGTTGTCTGAATCACGCCAACGTCCGACGGCGTCAAAGTTTTCCAGCGTGAATCCGAGCGGGTTGATGATGCTGTGACACGACATGCAGGCGGCATCGCGTGTCAGGTGCGTCACCTTTTCCCGCATCGTTAATTCTTTGGGAAACTCGTCATCCTTGAACGCGATTGCCATCGGTGGTGGGCTCAGGGCGCGGCCGACAATGTTTCGCGTCAAAAACACGCCGCGGTGGATCGGCGACGTGTTGTTGTGATAGGCGAAGGCGCTCAACAGGTAGGGGTGGGTCAGGATTCCCGAGCGTTTCTCCGGCGGGAAATCGACCGGTTGGAACTCGGACGCGAACTGGCGGCGGCGGGCACGCCGTTTGATTTCTTCACCGTCCAACTTCGCGTTGTCCGCCGACGCGTCCGGGGCGTACAACGCGGCCAGCCGGTCGTTCAGCATCAGATAGTCTGCTCGCAACAGCTCGCGGTAGTCAGAATCCTGGTCCCAAACGACGCGATCAATGAACAACTCCAACGACCGTCGCAGGTCCGCGACGACGGCTTCGTCAAATGTCGGATACAGTTCTTCGTCCTTGGCCAGATCCCGTTGTTCCAACTCCAACCAATGACGAAAGAAGCCTTGCATCTTCGCTTTGGCCCTCGGGTCGCGGAGCATTCGCGAAGCCTGCGATTGAATTTGATCGCGTGTCTGGAGCTTGCCATCGGCGGCCGTACGGGTCAGTTGGGCGTCGGGGATTGAATCCCAGAGCGCGAACGATAGTCGGGAGGCGACCGTCCAAGGCGTGGGAGCTTCGCCGTCCGGCGTCAGATCGGGGTATAGAAAGGAGGGCGACATCAAGACCAGAATCACCGCCCGACGGACACCGCTTTCAAGACTTGCCACGTCGTCACCCACCAAGGTCGGCAAGAGTTGCTGTTCGTCCTCGCGGAGCGGTCTTCGAAAGGCGACCGTTGCAAAGTCACGCACGAATTGATGCGTCCGGGCGACGCGCTGCTGCCCCTGAAGTTCGTTCAGTTCCGCCAGCAGGGGCAAGCGGTCGACGACTTCCGAGGCGGCTTGGACCGCACCATGCATCGTGGCGGTTTGCCACTGCGGCGATGCGGAGACGCCGCGCTCAAATCCCAAGCTGCGGTCGTCGGCTGGAAAGGGGGCCTGAGAAACAAAGACTCGATCGGGCTGTGACGTGGAGGTGTGGTTGTAATCCAATACCTGCCAGGTCCCGTGGGGCGGCTTCCATTCCAACTTGATCGATGCGTCGTCTTCCAAGTACTTGAAAAACTCCAGGCGAATCGGATAGGAACGGCCTCCGAGCAGGAAGACGCGAGCGGTCCGTTGGCGATGTTCACCCGATCCGACCCAGGCATCAATCAGGGCCTGCTGCCCGGCCACCGAACTGTCGTCACGCAGCGCCCGGCGGTCGGGCGTGGGGTCGAAGTTCAGGTACAGCCGTGCACCGTTTTCGGTCGACAAGCGGAATTCGTAATTCCCGGTGTGATCGGCCGACAGAGCTCCCTGCCAGATGATCGCGAATTGGTCGGCCGTCAGACTTGGCACCGGAGCCTCGCTGCCGAAGTCGAATTCCATCCGGTTGTCACTGCGATAATGGCCCAGGCGGTGAGCCTTGTTCATGCCGGCGGATTGGTAGTAGTCGCCGCGAAGTCCCGGGACCTCGCTGTCCCCACCCGCCCCGCCTCCACGCCGGGCCGACCCGTTCGATGTTTCGTTCCGCTGACGCGCCGAAGGAGCAAAGTGTCCGATCACATCCGCCACCGCATTGCGGTACTGCGAGACGGTCAGCCGGCTGATCCTTGGCTCGGGAGCCGGCTCGGATCGGGAGATCAGTTGCCGGCGAATGTACCGGGCCAGCTGGCGCGCTTCCTCCCCGACACAAAGTTGCGGATCCTCTTCCGGCATCGTCTCGACGATGATCGTCGTGAGCTCTTCCAGCGATTGGTCTGGTTGGAACGGTTTGGAATAACCGTCCGGAGTGCCTCCGCCGTCGGCGCCGTGGCAACGTTCGCACTTTTGCCGGTAGATATTGGCCACGGGGGTTGCCGGGGATTCAGCGTCCGTGGCTTGTCTCGCATCGGCTTGTCTCGCATCGGCCTGTGGCGGAGCCGCCGGGGCGCAGGGGGACTTGTCGCCGGCAAGCATCAGACATCCGGCGAGCATCAACGTGCATCGACGCAGCGGAGTTGGGGTGGGCATGGCGGATCACAGGTGGGAAGCGAAAGCAGCGATCGGTTTTTGTGTCGCGATCGCATGGTTTGCTCGGTAACAGCCGCGAAAATGAACGCAACTTTCACGGAGTGAAAGGCGACGATCGAAGATCAACCGGCTAGGAACGGCGTTCGCGTTCAAAACGGATCTCGGGGTGGTCCGTCAACATGCGTACCAGTTCGTCACGATCGGAAGCGTTGGAGAACACGTTCAGCATCGGTTGCGTCTTTCCGCTGGCGACCATCCCCTCGAAACAGATTTCCAGCACGTCGATCCGGTTTTCCGGATTGCCGTCGCTGGTGGCTTTGCCGGCGATCGTCGGGTTGATCCCCAGCCGTCGCATCAGTGGTGAAAGTTCGGTCTCGACTTGGATGTCATCCATCGGGCAAACCGCCATTCGGTGCGGGAAACGAAGCGGATTCGGCACCCGTTCATTGTGCCACAGTCACCGCGTCCGGTGGGAGTTGGCGAAGGGATTCGGACGCGGGAATCAACGCGTCGCCGGGACCGGCTGGAGTCGGGCGCGGGGCGAAGCTTGACGGGGGATTACCATGCTGCGTGCCGGCGGTGGCGGATACGCATTCTGCCCCAATGCGGTCCGCCTCGCCGGTGCATCTTCTTTTCTGCTGAGTCCTTGCGCGACGGAGCGTGGGAAATGGACGTGTCCGTCTGGCGACGGTGGCGAAAGTGAGATTTGATCGCCCTCCCTCGTTCCCAGGCTCCCGCCTGGGAACGCCCTGTTTGCTGGCTCCGCCAGCTCTTCTTTGCAGCCGGCGGGACACCCTTTCCCGGCCGTCGCCTTGCTCGCCAGTGTGTGGGAGCAAGGGCGCGTCCACCGTCTGGCGACGGCGGCTACTTTGAGTTTTGATCGCCCCCTCGTTCCCAGGCTCCCGCCTGGGAACGCCCTGCCCTTGCTGGCTCCGCCAGCTGCCCTAAGGCGACATCAACTTCCAAAACCCGACAGCTTTGGCGGAGAAATC
The DNA here is from genome assembly GCF_008629675.1 of Roseiconus nitratireducens. GTDB lineage: Bacteria > Planctomycetota > Planctomycetia > Pirellulales > Pirellulaceae > Stieleria > Stieleria nitratireducens. Next base: position 45,373 of record NZ_VWOX01000018.1, read on the forward strand.
TGGGAAATCCGCCGGATAAATTTGCTTTCCGCCCACCGGATCCGTTAGAACCGGGTTGCCGACCCCCGGCTGAGCCATCGCGTTTACCCCGGGGATTGGTCTCTGCGCTCCAACGCCGAACAAGCGGATCGCGGAAAACTTTTCAATGAGATTGCTGAGTCTGGATGGGAAGGAGGCTCTTGAACGGTGCGGTTCGAGAGTGTCCTCCATGGACTTGGTCAATCGGCCGCCGGAACGATCGGCCAACCTTCCGTTCGGTCTCAGTCACCCGTCGCACGGCCTGGGCGCGGTGTCTGTCTCTTTTCACATTCGGGCCGTCGACAATGGAGCCGAATGATGCATGTGATTCGGAAGGGAGTTGTTGCGCAACGAAGCGACGGGGCGGAGCCGTTGGGATCTCCAATTCCAGCGGGCCCGGCGACACCGAAGGGCCGGTGGTTCCGCGGAGAGAGTCGGGCGATCGATGTGATTGACGATCCTCCAGCGAACCGGCGACGGCGGCGAGCCAGGGGGCTGGATCGTCTGGTTGCCTCGGTCTCGTGCGTGGGGGTGATCGTCGCGATCGCAACGGTGCCCAGCTGTGAGTCGTCCGAAGTGAAATACATTCCGGCAAAGTTTTCCTGGTATCCCCACAAGCTGGCGCCCAGCCAGAATCCGCTGACACCGGGGTTTTGGGAGCACACCGAGGACTGTCCGGCGTGCGCGGACCAGCGGGGAGAGTTCCCAACATAAGGGGCGCCTGGGCCCTGTCCGAAAACTCGCAAAGCCCGGTAGCTGCCGTCGCGATTGCGGCGGAAAACCACGCTCTGGCGAGCGTAGCTACTCGTTCTCAGACAAAGCCGGCAGCGCTGTTATGATGTCAGGAAAGGCCACGTCCGGGGCGAGACGCCTTGGCGTTTGTTTGTGTGGCCACTGTCGGTTGGCAATGACGCGTTGCCAGACCGGCCCCGAGCGCATGTGTTCCGTCAGATGAACGACCCGAATCCCTACCAGCCACCGCGGATCGACGATCCGGACGGTGCCGTTTCCAAATTGTCGCCGGACCAACCGTCGCTTGGCGGTGCCTGGTTCGCTGCCGGTGCCGTCACCTTTCTGACCGGGCTGTTTCTGGCGGATTGGTTTCCCGATGGGACGGGAAAAGTGATCCGCTCGAGCGCCCTCTTTGCAGCGGTCATCTGCATGGCGATCGCCATCTATCGGTCGCGGCCGGACGACCGGCCCGACCGAGACGTCGCGCGGGGAAACTTCGACCGCTGAAGCGAGAACCGTTCACCGCCACGCAGCCCGCCGTTTCGTCGCGGGCGAACCCGTGACCTGTGGGAGCTGCGTCGAGAGATCGTCAAGTCGCGCGCCGACGCAAGTCGCCTTCGAGTGAGACTATTGTTGACGCTGCTCGTCGGCTTGATCGACCGCCTGCGTTTCGCCGGCGACCATGTCACGCATCAACTGCAGTTGCTCCTCGTCGGTCGGTTCGACCACCGTGGGTTCCGGATCGCTGCATCCGAGCAAGGACGGGGTTGCCAGAGCGCACAGCAAAGCAAGTTTTAAGAAAGGTTTCATGGAATGGAAGATTGAGAGGGTGTTGACGAATCGCTTCACCCTCCCGCTTTGGAGGTCGTGAAGTTCTATTTCAGCCTCCTTATTCAGGAGGGGGCGAGCGTCAGCGAGGCGAGGATTGCCTCGCCTCTCGCTGCGGCGGATTGCTGTCGCCGCTTCGCGGCTGGGGAGTGTTTGGCAGCCGTTTCCGTCGGCTCACGCCGACGGCAGGGAGCTGTCGTCACTTCGTGACTGCAGTCAAGGAAGATTATCCCGAATGAGTCGCGTTCCCAGCAGGCTGGGCCTTCGAGATCAGACTACAGCGACTGGTCGATGACTTCGCTGGAAGCACGCGTGCCCAGGGCGCCCCACAGTCCGTACGGGCTTTTGCTTCCCACCGGTGTGTAGGCGGCTCCGCCACGGACCATCGGTGCGTGCGAGTTCCCCGCTTCGATGGAGTCGGTGATGAAGGTCACCGCACCGTCGGACATCAGCACGTGAACACCGCCCTGGTGGCGGCTGCTGGGCGGGAAGACGCCCGGGACGTTTGCCGGGGCCGTCGCGCCGCCTTGCTGGCAGATCTCGCGGTTCGGCGGAAGGATCGTGGTGAAACCGCTCCACATCGCCCGCGCGTCGCTCCAACGGTAGCCTCGGAATCGTCCGCCAAAGGTCGGATTGACCGAGGGATCCTGCAAATTGGGCGTCGTGCAGTTTCCACCGGGCGGGCACCAGAATTGGGGCCGGTCCGGATCGATCTGATTGTTGTCCTGGCAGTAGCTGGGGTTGGCGTGCAATTGCCCGGACGGGTTGCCAATGGAGCCGCCGGTCGTGATCGACCGGTCGCCCAAGTCGGTCGCGATTTCACCGGCCATCACAGTGTTGGCCAAGCCATCCAGAATGTCGCGGAACTTCATGCTCTCACGCATCACGAACACGCCGCGGTGTTCGGTGTTCACGATGACCGCCCAGTTGACTTCCTGGTTGCCGGTGAAAGCAAAGTCACCGTCGTAGCGTCCGACGTCCTGACGACGGATCGAGTCTCCGATGCAGGCGGCGTAGTTGGTGCGGCCTTGCGAGGGCAGACCATAGCCCGGATCGCTGGGGCAACGCAGCGTGGGGATTTCGGTCATCCACGGCGGGTAAAACACTTGCCACGGTACCGGCCCCATCGGGTTCCATCGGTTGGGCGGTACGAGGTCCGGCGAGGCGGTGACTTTCACACTGGGATTGGAGATCTGTTCCCACAGCCCTTGCTGTTCCATGAACGGCATCAACCCGACAAGCCAGCTGATGGCCCGGTGATTGGTTCCGCCGCCAGCCGTCGGGCTTCCGACACTGACCCCTGATCCGTTGCCGGGTGGCGGTGCGGTGCCGGTGCCCTGGATGGGCAACTGTTTGAAGGCAGAGTGGTAATTATGAACCGCCAGTCCGATCTGTTTGAAGTTGTTGCTGCAACTCATCCGGCGCGCCGCTTCGCGTGCCGCCTGCACGGCCGGCAACAGCAGGCCGACCAGGATGCCAATGATGGCGATGACAACCAACAGCTCGACCAGCGTAAATCCGCGTTGTCCGGCACGGGGCCGACCGTTGGTTGATCTCTGCGAAAGTTTCATTCGAGGACCTTACAAAAAATGAACGATGACGCCGCAAGCAAACCGCCTAAAGATCGGATGCGGCGCAGAAGTCGGAGAAGAATAGGTTGCCGTTCAGAGGGCCCCAATGAAGATCCTGGTTAATCCATTGAGCTCGTTTGTCGGCGACGGGCGGGATCCGCCGCCAAGCGATCGAGTTGTGGACTTGAATGCATCCTAATAGCGTCACGACCGGTGAACGAAGCACATCCGGTCGGCGGCGTTTTGAGGGAGATGGAAGTTGGTTGCCGGTTGGGGTGAACAACCAAGAGTGGTTGGATGGGAACGTCGGCGGCGGCGCGCCGGTTGGGACCGCTGTCGCCCCTCCGGGGCTGGGTTGATTGGGGCGTCGCGGTCCGGCGGCTCACGCCGCCGGCAGGGAGCTGTCGCCGCTTCGCGGCTGCGTGAACTGACCAGGGAGTTGTCGCCGCTTCGCGGCTGGGGAACTGACCAGGGAGCTGTCGCCGCTTCGCGGCTGGGGAACTGACTAGGTAGCTGCCGCCGCTTTGCGGCTGGGCGCGATCAGATTTGCCTCCGGTAGGGGCCGGCTCTCTACAAGCCGCGAAGCGGCGATAGCCATTTGCCGGCGGCCTTGGCCGCCGGGTTCTGGCCCCGTCTTCCCCAAGCCCCGGAGGGGCGACAAACCAGCGCCTCCACTCACAGGCCGCCCGACCCAGTTCAAGGTTCCAGCGCGAATGACGGTTGATCTTCGATCAACAACCAACGCTTCCCCGTTTCCAACCCAGGGAATGGTTGAACCTGCCCGGTAGGCCAGCGAACGGACACCTCGACGTCCGAATCCACCTCACCAAGCCCGAAATGCAGCACGCGTTCATTGCTGCACAGGTACCCGTCTCCGGAATTCAGCGAGGCCGTCCAGGTCTGGTCGCCCGCGGATACCGAGACGACGGCGCCGATCGCATCGCGACTGCTGGAGGTCCCCCGCAATTCCAACTCGATCCACCGGCCGATCGACTGAGAATGATTGACCAGCAATGCCACCGCTTCGGTTTGATGCGTGATGCCGACATCGGTCAATCCGTCACGATTGACGTCCAGGGTCCACAGCGCGCGACCCACGTGCGGTTCCGCCAGATACTTTGAGTCCGAATCATTTACCACCGTGTACCGCGGGGCACCATCGCGACGAAAGATCTGCAGCGGTTGCAGGTACACCGAACGTTCATCGCCACGGGCGAACAGATCGACATGACCGTTGGTGACGATCAGTTCCAGGTCGCCGTTGTTATCGAAGTCGATGGCTTCGGTCCCGAAGCCGACCATCGGCATCGTCGGATTCAGCAAGTCGCGTGCGGCGGTCGCGTCGGTCCACAGACCCGGTGCGGTTTGTTCGTGAAGGGTGTTGTACTCCTTCTCGAAATTGGTTACGTACATGTCGATGTCGCCGTCGCGGTCCAGGTCCCCGGTAGCGATTCCCATCGATCCCTGCGCAATGGAACGCCCGTCACCGGAAAGCCCCGCCAGAACGCCGGCTTCGGACAATTGAAAGTCCTTGCCCTCGCCGCGCGCGGACCAGAGGTGATTGTTGGTCATGTCATTGGCGACAAAGATGTCGGCAGCGCCGTTTCCGGTTAGCGATCCGATCACGATGCCCAGCCCGCGACCGGGGATCGCCGGAGTCGCGTTCCACTGTTGCGTTCGATCGACAAATTTGCCGTCACCCGTTCCTTGGTAGAAAACGTCGTTCTCCGCCGGGAACACCATCGGGGAACAGGATCGGTAGACGGTCGAATCGGTCATCAAGCACTTCTCCGTCACCGGCTCCATTCCCGCGCAGTAGTTCAGCACCACGGCATCGTTGATTCCATCACGATCGATATCGGCGACCGCCGCGCTGGTCGACCACTGGATGGCATCCGGCTGCGGGAGGAATTCCCGGCTGGCGTCACGAAAGGTTCCATCGCCGCGATTGATCAGCACGGCATTGGGGCCGTAGTTCAAAACCAGCAAATCGGGGAAACCGTCTTCGTTGATGTCGCCGACAGCGACGCCCTGGCCAAACCCCCGATCCCCGGTCCCCGATGGCTCGGTGGATTGCCGGAACGTTCCGTCCAAATTCCGCAGCAAAGCGTTGGCGGCAGAATCACGTTGTCCGGGCATTCCGCCGGCAGCGACCAGGTACAGGTCGCACCATCCGTCCAAGTCAAAGTCCACCGCGGCACCGCCGCAGCCCAGCGTTTCGTGCAGCATGATGCCCGGCTCGTGCAGGTCATCGGCGGTGAAGCCGAAGAAGTCCAATTCACGCTGCTGGGCTTCCTCCACCAGGTGCAGCCGCCCGGAGGATCTGGCGCGTGACGGTGAGCCTTCCGTTGCGGGGGAATGGTCGCCGGAGGTGATGGCGGCAACGTTTGGAGCCACTGCGTCACCGGATTCAAGCTCCGGATGACCCTCGGTCTGTTGCCAAGGCAGGTCGCGCCGCAATTTGGCCAGAATGGTTTGCCGCACCTGCTGGACGTCCACGTTTGGGGCCGCGTTCTGTTGTTGTGGAAACGTCATTGCCACCGCCGCCCAAGCTTCCGCCTCCCACAGTCGGCCCAATTGCATCAGCGTCCGGGCGATGTCGGCGGCAACCGCCCGCGAAGGTTGTTTCAACTTTTCCAGCCGTTTGCGATGCTGCCCCAGCTGGCTGAGCAGGTCGACGCGGCGTCGCACCGCCTGCCGAGTCGCGTCGGAGATTTCGCTGGAGGGGTTCTTCGTCAAGACGCTGGCAAGTCGAGACCAGATGGCGACGGAATCCGGATCCTGTTGAGCAGCTTGAAAGTAGCTGCGCAGGGCCTGCGAGGGCTGCCCGTTGAATTCCGCCCAGTCGCCCAACGTCATCCAGTAACGCGCGTCGTCGAGGGCGTCCGCTGGCAGATGGGCATGCCAGTCCGCAAGTTCGTCGAAGCTTCCGGCGGCGATCAACGCTCTGCCCAGTAAAACATGGGCCGGGGCCCATTCGGGATGCTGGTCGATGATCGACCGGAGGACCTCGATCGCCTGGTCGAACTTGCCGGAGTCGTATCGGTTGCGGGCCAGTGCCAGCAGGGGCCGGCGATCGGCCGGATAACGTTCCGTCATCTGCTCCAGCGGTTTGGGGTCCAGACGACGCGTTTCGATGTAGCCAAAGGAGGTCAGCAGATCCAGGTCGAACTGTCGGTGTCGGACCAGATAGCGGCCATGTGGCAAAGCGGCTTGCCGGTTTTCTGATCCGACGTAGTAGTCGTAGAGTAGGCGGCGGGTGTGGTGCTGGTCCGGTTTCGCCTGCAGCACCTCCTCCATCCACGCCAGGGCGTCGTAGAAACGCCCGACGGCGACCATCGCGATGACGGTCTGTTCGACGCGTTGCGGACTGGCAAAGTTTTCGGCGCGGCAAGCATCCGCGAGCAGATCGGCCGCCAACCCAGGCTTGCCCACCGAATGGGCGACGCGGGCCACGCTGGCGACCACCTCCGCGTCGTCGGAGTGTTCCAACAGGACGGAAGAGCTATGAGCCCAAGCCGCATTCCAGTCGCCGCGAGCTTGCGCCGCACGCATCGCGGAGAGTGGATCGATGGAAACTGATTCGGGTTCGTTCGGGCTTTGGCTGGACGATCGATTCGGATCGCTGCAGCCACCCACGACAAGGGCCGCGACTGCGATGACAGGCGCGGCCCAATGGAGATTTGTCTTCTTTGAAGAAGAGTCGACGGAATCTACCCGAAACCAATGCATGGGTAAGGCGAATCGCCCGGTACGGCTACTGCTTGTTGGCGTTCGGTTCTTCCGCTGGGGCCATGCCGCCCGCCTCTTGCTTCACGAGTTCGTTGTATTCCTCGATGGACATTTCACCACCCTCAGTAACCACTTCGTTTTGTGGTTCACCACACCCGGCAACAATGCCACAACAGAACAACGCAACGCAGGTCAGTAGAAAGCTTCGCATGTTTCTTCAATGCTCCAAATTTGAACGAAGTTCGGTTTCGCGATATGAAAGTAAAAGGCCTCAGTGCCGCATTGTAGCGTGTCGGACCGGACAGGTTCGTCGCTTGCCGCATGTTTCGCGAACGTGCGTGTTGACGAAATAGGTTGCTGCGGTCAGCAGAGCCACGATGGACGATTGAGCGGAAGGCAAAGAGCCCGGCCCGGTGTGTACCAGGCCGAGCTCTTCAACAGATTTGTCGGCAAAAGGAATGCGACAACTAGTTGGTATCGAAATCCTCGATCACTTCTTTGCTTGCCCGGGTGCCGAGAGCGCCCCAAACACCGAACGGGCTTTTCTTGCCCGGACGCTGCGGGCCCGCGCCCTTGGACCAGTAGTTGGACCAAACCATTCCGACGTCGCCACCGGCGTCAATCGAATCGGTCACGAAGGTCACCGCACCATCGCCCATCAAGACGTGGCAACCGCCTTGGTGATAGCTGGACGGCGGGGCAATGTAGTTGTTGCCAGCGTTTCGCTCGGTACACATCTCGCCGTTGGGCGGCAAGATGCAATTGATTGCCGTGGACCACGGATAAGCATCTGCCCAGCGGTATCCGCGACGCGAGGTGCGCGAATTGACACCCGGCGCAGTTTCCAGCCACTTTCGCGGCTCTTCGGGGTTGATCCATTGGTCACAGTAAGACTTGGGATTGTTCCGTACGGCGCTGGCGTCTCCCCACTGACTTGGCGAAATCGTTTGGGTCCGGACGTCGTCGTCACCCAAGGCGGTCATGATTTCACCCATCATGATCGTGTTGGACAGGCCGTCGATGGTGTCCCGGAATCGCATTTGGGTGCGGCCCATGAACATCCCTCGTTGACAGTCGTAAGCACGGCCCACCCAAGCTTCCGCGGTGCCTTTCCCTGCCGAGTCCGTATTCTCTTGCTGCTTGGTGCCTTCGATCATGTAATCGTAGGTGTCACCCATGCAGACGGCATAGTTGGTCCGTCCGAGAGCCGGAAGACCTTGGCCGGGGTCGCTGGGGCATCGGAAGATCGGGAGTTCGGTCGCCCAGGGGGTGTAGGCAGCCACATCAGGCGTCGGCCCCATCGGCGGGTAATCGACGGCACCAGTCGGTGCGTACGTGAAGACTGCATCGCCGTCACCATCAAACGGGTTGGCGATGACCTCCCAAAGTCCCTGCTGCTCCATGAAGGGAAGCATGCCGACGTGGGCGCTCAATCGCCACCCATTCTCGTCGGTTCGTTGGCTCCACCAGTTGTTGCTGGCGGCATAGATCTTTGTCCCGGTACCCTGGGTGGGGATTTGTTTGTAGGCCGAATGGTAGTTGTGGATTGCCAAGCCGAGCTGTTTGAAATTGTTGCTGCAACTCATCCGGCGAGCAGCTTCGCGAGCTGCCTGAACGGCGGGAAGCAACAAGCCAACCAAAATTCCAATGATTGCAATGACGACCAGCAGCTCGACAAGGGTGAAGCCCTGCCTACGCGATGATCTAAGACTCATACAGAAACTCCTAGAAAAAGAACGGTGGTGGTAAAGGGCAAATCGTCCCCGCACCAAGCTAGAAGAGTAGCGCTGCGCGCCACTGGGCACACTACGAATCTATCCAGCGGGACCGTGGATTGGTATCGTTTTGCAGTAAAAAAACACAATTCGAAGACAAAAAACCCCACCCACCCCTCTCTGTCGGGTGGTGTGGTCCCGGCAGGTATTGCGGCAGCGAATTGCTGTCGCCGCTTCGCGGCTGGGGACGTTTGGTTAGCTAGCCGTTTCCGTCGGCTCACGCCGACGGCAGGAAGCTGTCGTCACTTCGTGACTTGAGTCCACCTTCAGGGCGACCGTGCCGCGCGAAGTTGTTCCGCCAACCGGCCGAATCGCGACGCTTGTGCCGGATCGACCGTCTGGTACATCCGCCCCAACAAGTCGTAGGCCTTGGCGTAGTCGCCTTGAATTCGAATCGCCTCATAGAACCGCTGTTCCGCCTCGCCGAGTTTCTTCAGCCGGATGCAGGCCAGGCCCAGGTTGTAGTGGTCCGCCGAAAACCGGCGCAGTTGCACCAGTTCGCTGTACCAACGATAGGCTTCCTCGTGGTCGCCGCGTCGGCTGGCACCGGCGGCCAGTTGTTGCACCGCGCTCTGGTAGGCCGGTGTCGCGCCGGGTTCGCTGGCTTGCAGTCGTGTGGCGATGGTTTGGATTTCGGATCGAAGTTCGGATGCCTGTTGGGAATCCGCAAGCATGTCCTGGCTGTAGACACGCAGGTCCAAAAGGCCCATCAGGTAGGCGTCGGCGAGGTTCTTTGAGACCACCGGCACGCGATCGGACGCATCGTTCTTTGGGTTCGCGTCATCCGGAATGGCGTTCATCGCGTTGCGAAGGTTGTCGATTGCCGAATTCAACAGCGTTGGAGTGCGGTACGACGCGTCAGCCTTCTCCTGCAACCAAGCGGCCATGGCCGCGCTGGCGTTCAGCTTGCGTTGCCAACTTCCGGCGGGTGATTGATCCAACAAGGCGATCGCTTCGGGAAGTTTCGTTGCCGTCGCGGGTGCCGTCACGTCCTGATTCGATGGCTTCCCGGATGCAACGGTGGACCGCTCCGGATGGATCGCGATGCGGTGATTGGTGATCGCCACGTGCGGAACCTCGGTCGAATGTTGCGGCATGTGACACCGCCAACATTGGTTGTCGTTCCGCTGAATTCGTTCGGCAATGTCAAGCGTGCATTCCTGGTGCGGTTGCTGTTCGGAATGACACGCCTGGCAATGGTCGCGACGCGTTTGCTCCACGCTTTCGGCGCGTTCGGGCTCGTGCGGGTTGTGACACGTCACGCAGGTCAGCGTTTCACTTCCCAGGTAACAGTCGCTGCGGTGCAATTGGTCGAAGTGTCCGACGAACGCGATCTCTTCGTCGTCTTCGCCGGCATTCGCGTCACGTTGCGGCTTGAACCGATAGATGATGAACCGCTCACCAAGGTCTTCGCCGGGACGGAAGGACCAGTAGTCGTTGTGGTCGGTGAACAGCGTGACGTCGCCTTGCAGGTGGCATTGGGCACACAGCGATTCCAGTTGGCTGCGGTTCAGGGCCGAAGGACGGAGGATGTGCCACGGTTGCTGTTCGTCCGCTTGCTGTTTGTCACCGGTCGTCTGCCCGCTCCGTTCCGCTTGGCGGACGTGTTCCGCGCCGGCGCCGTGGCAACGCTCGCAACCGATGGCCAATTCATGGATCTGGAATCGTTGCTGATTCTCTCCTTCGCGGCTGACCAGGCCCGCATGGCAGAACATGCACTGGTCGGAAATGGCACGGGTGAAGCCTTTGTGAAAAGGCCGGTCGTAACCCGGGGACATTTCATAGTTGGACGATTCCATGTAATAGGTCAGGGGCGCCTGCAACCAGGTTTCATGATCGCGGAACAGATACGACTTCGCAAAGTTGCCACTGCCCATCACACATTCGATGGCCACGTCGCCGATCGGCAACGGCTGGCCGTCCGGGGGCAGCAACTGCCAGCCTTGATGTCGCAGCTGCTTACCCTCGCGGGCGACTTGAAACTGTTGTCGGCTGGGTTCGTGGAAGAAGGCTTTTCCGGTGACTTCATCAGCGGTACTGGCCAGCCGCAAGGATTCCGCGTGCGCGGTCCTGTTGAAGTTGTCAGCCCGCTCGCGGTGGCATTCGCCACAAGCTTGCGAACCGACGAACGGCGGTTCGGCATCGCGTAACCAAGTGGGACGGGAGGCTGTCTGGGTGGCGGGAGAACTTTTGGGAGTCGGCTCCGGTGAATCCGATTGCCGTCCGTGCGACATCTCTTGCGGCGGAGAATCGTTGGCAGGCGGTTCCGTTTCGTTTGGGGAACACGCGGTAACGAAGATCAACATGGCGACCGTCCAGCAGGCGACGGCGCGATGCATGACGCGACGGATCACGCGACCACGGGCAACGATCGAATACGGTGGCTTCGTGGTGGGCAAGACGAAAGGTTTCCGGGGCGGGCGCGGGTTTGGCGGCGGATCGCGAAAGCTTCCGTTATAGCACTTGTCGTGCAACCATTGACTCGTTCCCGGGCTCCGCCCGGGAACGCCCTGCGGGCTGGCTCCGCCAGCCGCGGTGGCCGGCGAGTTGGCCGTGGGCCGGCAGAGCCGGCGTTGCAGTGGGTTCCAAGGCGGGAGCCTTGGCACCAGGGTCAATCACTCGTTCCCAGGCTCCGCCCGGGAACGCCCTGCGGGCTGGCTCCGCCAGCCGCGGTGGCCGGCGAGTTGGCTGTGGGCCGGCAGAGCCGGCGTTGCAGTGGGTTCCAAGGCGGGAGCCTTGGAACCAGGGCGAAGCAACAAAAAAACCTCGCACCGAAATCTCGGTGCGAGGCGAACGGATCAGTCGTGCGAGGTCGGACCTTACCACCCGCGGCGGAAAACTCGCCGGCTGAATCCGCTGGACTTCGGGGCGTTGTTGTACGTGGTGCCCGCACCGTTGCTGTAGTAGGTCGGTTGGACGGCCGGGTACACCGGTTGGTTGCCGTAGCTCGGGACTCGATTGTCGATTGCTTCCGAGGACGAGCTGCCGTAGGTGCCCCAGGTCCGGGTCGTCGCGTCGGCCGACGCATCGGCCCAGTTTCCGCGGGCGATGGCGTTGCTGTCGCTGCGGGCGAAGCCACCGACGGTGCGGGCGTACGAATTCGATCGCGATCGGGCGCCCCAGCCGTTGGCGGTGGAATTTGCATCGCTGATCGCGACCCCGCCGTGCGAGACCGCTCGGCTGTTGCCGCTGGCGAATCCGCCGTTGATCCCCTGTCCGGTGATGTTGGATCGGGCGTAGCCGCCGCCGGTCGCCACGGCCGAGGAGTTCAGCCGAGTGTTGCCACGTCCGTGAGCCGTTGAGATGGCCGTGCCGCCGGTCGAGTAGCTTGAGGCGGAGACTTGGGCTTGAGCGTCGGTGCAGATCGCGGTGGTGGTCAAAACGGCAACAGCGGCAAGCAGGGTGTGCAGGCGGGACATGGTCAGGTTCCTCGAACAGTTGTTTCTGGGGTCGTGGGCGGCCGATGACTTCGGCCTTCACCAGAGACCTGCGAGAAGTGCTGTCCAATCCCTGAACGCTTTTTGAAAAAAGTTTTTGAGGGGGCCAGGGGGCACTCACTCGTTCCCGGGCTCCGCCCGGGAACGCCCTGCTGGGCTGGCTCTGCCAGCCGCGGCTCTGGGCGAGTTGTGGGTGGGCCGGCGGAGCCGGCGTTGCAGTGGGTTCCAAGGCGGGAGCCTTGGAACCAGGGGCCGCTCACTCGTTCCCGGGCTCCGCCCGGGAACGCCCTGCGGGCTGGCTCCGCCAGCCGCGGCTCTGGGCGAGCTGGCGGTGGGCCCCGGTCGCACGCGGCCATCGCGGAAGCAGCTTGCCCACTCGGTCGCGATACTCGCGGTACGGATGTCCAAGATGTTCCATCAAGTTGCGCTCCTCCAACGGGATCGCTGCCAACATGTAGGCCGTCATCCCCGCGGCAAACAGCAAGTGCGAGGCTGTCATCACCGGCGTGGCCCAAAAGGCGATCATCCAGCCCACGTACAGCGGGTGCCGCACGAACCGATAGGGACCGGGGGTGCGAAAGGGCAGGTGCGTGTAGGGACGCCCGCGGAAGCGCAGCCAGACCTGCCGCAGCCCGAACAGGTCAAAATGGTTCAGGAAGAACGTCGACGCGACCACCATCAGCCATCCGATCGCGAACAGGACACGCATCGCGACGACACCCGCAGGATTCTGGATGTTCCAGATCACGCCGCCGAGCGGTTGCCACAGCAGGAACAAGATCAGCAGCGTAACGCTGGTGCACAACACGTAGGTGCTGCGTTCGCCTGGCTCCCCGACGATTCGTTTCCAGGTTCGTTTGAATGTCGGCCGCGCCATCACGCTGTGCTGCACCGCGAACAGGCCGATCAGTAAAGTGTCGATGACCAACGCAATGCCCAGCGGGACGGTCGGAGCCGCATCGATGGAACGCGGCACGACGAAGTTCCCCAGCCAGGCGGCCAGGTACAGAAAACTGGCCAGGAACGTTGCGTAACAAAACACGCCGTAGAGCAACAGGAACCAGCGTTTCATGACAACGACTCCGATGGAGAGACGGGGGAGTAAACGAACCGACCGACGTGGGCGAGTCTGCTAGTGGTGTTTCCAGTTTGAATCTGTGACCAAGTCGGTTTGGCCGATCGATCATTGCTATGCGTTGGGCGGACCCGATCCGCCGTCAGGCACAGCCTGACCTACTGCAGCTTTTCAGACAGAGCCCAAGAGTTTCACTGCGCGCGACCCCCGCGCCGGCACCGAAAAAATGGGCCGTCGAGGTCCGAGAGGACTGCTCCCGTTTTTTTTTCCAAGTTTTGGTGCCGGATCGGGGCCCGGGCGCAGTTCAATGAACAGTGGATCCGCGAACAGGTGAACCGAAAACAGTGGATCCGCGTCCCAAGTCAAAACCATGTGATCGACGATGCTCGAACAGGCTGACCCGCTGCTCGACCAGGCCCTCCAGGGTGACAACCAGGTGCTGGGCGACCTGCTGATGCGTCACCACGACCGGCTGGTCCGCGTGGTCAGTTTTCGCATGGATCCGCGGATCCGCGGCCGGGTGGACCCTGCCGATGTCGTTCAGGAAACGTTTCTGGAGGCGATGACTCGGTTCGCGGACTACCGACGGGATCCGAAAATGCCTTTTTTTCTGTGGCTCCGGTTTCTGACGGTCCAGAAACTGTGCCTGTTTCATCGCCGGCACTTGGGCGTGTTGGCACGGGACGTCTCCCGAGACGTGTCGGTGTTCAGCGGTCCGTCGCCGGAAGTCAGTTCGGCGGTGTTGGCCGCCCATTTGATTGGCAAATTGACCACGCCCAGCCAGGCCGCGATTCGAGCCGAAACGCAGTCGCAATTGGAGGACGCGCTCAACTTGATGGAGCCGATCGATCGGGAAGTGATCGCGCTGCGGCATTTCGAATGGCTGACCAATCAGGAAACTGCCCAAGTCCTGCACCTGACCGAGTCTGCGGCGAGCAACCGTTACGTGCGCGCCGTCAAACGCTTGAAAGTCATCCTGGATACCAGCGGCTAACAGGATGGCACGGCTTTCCCGGGCGGGGCGCGGTGGAGGCCGCCGATGCCGCAACCGAAGTCGTGCCGCAGCACCGGGGCGATACCCGGCGGCCGCCGCGTGACGCGGAGTAGTCTTGCATGAGCGAAAGCGAAACAGCAGCGAAACAGATGCCCGCACCGCCGCCGGGACGTCCGACGGTCGATGCGCTGGCGGAATCCTTCGTCGACAGGATTCGACGTGGCGAGCAACCCACGATCGAGGAATACTGCGCAAAGTTTCCGGAATTGGCCGAGGAGATTCGGTCGCTGTTCTCCACGTTGCTGCTTTTGGAGCAGGGTGGGGAAGCGTTCGCCGCCGGGGCCGAGCAAGCCGCCAGCGGCGCGTCGGTTCGTCAGCGGGCTCGTCCGGAGATTCTGGGTGAGTACCGAATCCTGCGCGAAATCGGTCGCGGCGGGATGGGCGTGGTGTACGAGGCGGAGCACCGGACCATGCGGCGGCGCGTCGCGCTGAAAGTGTTGGCCGGGCATTTGGCCGAACAGCCTCGCCAACTGCGTCGCTTCTACCAGGAAGCGCGTCTCGCCGGGCGGTTGCACCACACGAACATTGTTCCGGTGTTCGAGGTCGGCAGCGACGCCGGTGACCACTTTTACGCCATGCAGTTCATCGCCGGACAGAGTCTGGATTCGGTCGTCCGGGAACTGCGTCAGCTGCGAGGTCTGCAGTCACCCCGCCCGCAGTCAACCCGTCCGCAGGCGACCGGCGACGTGATCCGGTCGACCATCAAGGGAAGCTTGCAGCACAGCCTGGCGTGCCGGCTGCAATCGGACCGCCTGCACACCGCCAGCGAACTTCACACGGCGTGCGACGCGGTGGAGCAGGATTTAACCGAACCTGAATCGGAAGTCGACAACGGCGCGTCGTGGTCGACAGCGGACCGATCGCGGTCGCGCCCGGACGGGATTGCCGAGGAGCGAACCGGCGGTGGGAGGAGCGAGGTCGATGTCGTCAGCGGCGGGCAGGGGCAGGAAAGTCTTCCGGCGCTTTCGGAGGTCAAGACCGACCCGCAGGGCGTCGGTCCCGGCCGGCTCTCGACGCCGGCGTCTCAAACTTCGCAGCCGAATCGGGCCCCCGATGACGACTACTTTCGCCGAGTCGCGGCGATCGGTTTGCAGATCGCCGAGGCGTTGCAGTACGCCCACGGCCAAGGGATTTTGCATCGCGACATCAAACCATCGAACATCATTCTGGACGCGGCCGGCGTCGCCTGGGTGGCGGACTTTGGGTTGGCGAAACGCGACGAGGATGATTTGACGCAATCGGGTGACATGGTCGGCACGATGCGTTACATGGCGCCGGAACGGTTTTCCGGCGACGCGGACGCGCGCAGCGATCTGTACGGTTTGGGTTTGACGTTGTACGAGCTGATCACCTTGCGGAACGCCTTCCACGCCAACGACCGGGGGCAACTGGTTCGCCAAATCTGCGAACAGGAACCGGAGAAGCCGTGTCGGATCGATCCCGCGATCCCCATCGATCTGGAAACGATCGTGCTGAAGCTGTTGGAGAAAACGCCGGAGCGTCGGTACGAGCATGCGGAGAAATTGGCCGATGACTTGCGATTGTTTTTGGCTGATCGCCCGATCGGTGCCCGCCGCGTGTCGTCCGCCGAACGTCTTTGGCGTTGGTGCCGACGCAATCCCCAGCAAGCGACCTTGGCGGGTTGCGTGCTGTTTCTGATCGGCTTGCTGACGTTGGGTTCGTTGGGCTTTGCGTACGCTAGCGCCCGACACGCCAGCGAATTGCAGATCAGCCAACATCGGTCGACCGAACGGTTGTACGAATCCCTGCAGCGGAGCGCCGAGGCGTCTCGGTGGAGCGGGCGTCCGGGCCAGAGTCTTCACAGCGTTCAGGACATTGCAAGGGCCGCCGCCATCCTTCCCGATTTGGATTGGGATGATGCCCGCGTCCGCGACGAACGTCGACGGTTGCGCGGCGCAGCGATCTCCGCGATGGTTCTTCCAGACATCACGCCGGCTAAAACTTGGAAAGTGGAGTCGCCGTGGACATCCCACGTGACGTTCACACCCGCCCACGATCGCTACGCCCAGGCAGACCGCGCCGGAAACGTGGTGATCCGCTCGGTCCACAACGATCGAGAACTGCACCGGTTTCCGAGCCCGGACGCCGTCGGGGCGGTGGCGTCGATCCAGTTTTCACCCCGGGCGGACTACCTGTTTGTCGTGTACCAGGGACACGGCGGCTTTCGATGGGGTGCCTGGAACGTGTCGCGTGGGAAGTTCACCGCGGGGCAAACGGTTTCATCCAATCTGATCGGACGTTTCGAGTTGTCCGATCAAAGCGTCGTGTTGGCGGATCGAAATCGTTTGATGATCCACGCTCTCTCGGACGCGGAGGTCTTGGCCGAGCAGACGTTGCCAGCGGAGATTGACGCCATCGCTCTGGAGCCCTCTGGGAAACGTCTGGTCCTCTGGACCCGTGACCAACGGCTGCAGGTTTATTCTTTGCAGCCCTGGGAAAAGCAATTCCAGTGGGACGAGCTGGGCGGTGTGGCGACGATCGCCTGGAATCCGGATGGCGATCAAATCGCGGTCGGGTTCAACGATGGACGCCTCGTGATGCGGCACGCCGATGACCAGGGCCGACTGACGCAACGTTTTCAAGGGCACAGCGGAAGGGTCAACCGAGTGCACTTCACGCCCAGCGGCGATCATCTGTTGTCCCAGGCGTGGGACGGAACGATGCGGCTTTGGAACGTCGGCACGGGGGGGCAATTATTGCGGGTGGAGGGAACGAACCTGGCCAGCAGCGGTTTGAGCCGCTTTGACGGAAAGCATTTGGCGACCACCACGACAGCCGACTTTCAGCTTTGGGATGTTTCCCTGGACACGCCGTTGCGAGTGCTGCGAAGCAACCGGCCGATGAAGAATCGCTGGAGTGTTGACATCGATCCGACCGGACGATGGTTGGCTTCGGCACGGGACGACGGCGTCGAACTGTGGCAGACGGACGTCGCCCGACAAGTCGATTTTTTGCCTTTCCGAATCACATCGATGGGTGATTCGAAGGATGCCCGATTCTTGCCGGACGGGACGGGCGTGGTGGTCAGCAATGGCGACGGAGTCCGACTGGTTCCCACCGAGCTTCGATCGGATGGCACTTTAGCCTTCCTTCCCGAGAGGATTCGGGTCCTGCACGACCAGCCGTCCGCCTGGGTCAGCTTGGATCGTGACGGGAAACGGATCGGCTTTCGCGCGGACGCTTCGCGAATGATGGCTCGAGTGGTGGAGATGGATTTTCCGGATCGAAGGTTGGTGTTCGGTCCGCACCCGGCGCTGGACCACGTGCGGTTGAGCCCCGACGGCAAACTGGCCGCGACGACTTGTTGGGGTGGCCGCGGAGTCCATCTGTGGGAAGTCGACACTGGGAAACGCTTGAACGAAACCGCAATCGAACCCGATGCGACGAAAAACAATGTGGTGTTCAGCCCCGACAGCTCGCATTTGATGATCAGCACGGCCCGGCACTGGGTGCTGGTTCGGGCTGCCGATGGTCAAGTCGTTCAGCGGTTCGTGCGCCCCAGGCACGACGATTGGCCGGGACCGCTGTGCTACTTTCCCGACGGTCGGACCTTGGTTGCCGCGCACTCGCGATTCACGCTGACGCTGCTGGAGGCGGACAGCGGCGATCCGCTGGCTCGGCTGGACGCCGGCAGCAAAGTCGGATTCCATGATTGTGGTGTCAGTGCAGACGCGAATCTGCTGGCCGCCGCGTCGGACACCAATCTGCACCTTTGGGACCTGCGCGCATTGCGATCACGCCTGGACCGGATCGGGCTGGATTGGTGATCGCCCGCCGATCGATTTGGTCTGGCCGGATGTTCAGTCTGGCCGGATGTTTGGTGCAATTTTCAATGTCCGTGCAATCGTCAAGGTCAGCGATTGTGTGAAAAGCTGCGACGCTGGTTCCATCTCTGCCGATACCGATCGAAGGGCCCAGGCGGTACATGCTGCGCACGCCTGAGCAGACTTCGGCACGGACGCCATGACAATCGGTCATGAGAATCGTCGCGTGTGGTTATCGCCATCCATTCGAACCAGCTGCTTTTCGGTCCTGCTGTGCGCCAGCCTGGTCAGCACCAGCGGCTGTCTATTCAGCGCCGTTCATTGGAAGGCGGCCGAGGTCGCTGGCCCGATCAGGTCGACCGGCCCGTCGCTTTGCGGAGACCCGATTGACGTCGAAACGCTATACGCCCACGCCTTGGCGTTGGAAAGCGATGACCGCAGCAGCTGCGTCGAATTGTTCTACGAGGTGGCTGTAGGGACGGCCCCGGGCTGCACCGCGGTTGCGTCGCCGCGCCGTCAAGAGCTGCACCGCTCGGCGCTCATCCGCCTGGTGGAAGCCGGACAGAAGTTTGCACGCCTGGATCCGCGCTGCGGTTTGACCATGGGCGATCCGGGCTTTGAACGCCAAGTCCCGATCCGACACCGAGGGTTTGTGTGGTCCTCCGACCAGTTTTGTCGTCTGACACCGATCGGAGCGTACAAGGCGAAAGCGATTCGTAACACCTATTGCCGCGGCGGCGTCGGTCTGCCCGTGGTCGTTTCGTCACCCGGAGCGGACGACGACGGTGCGGCACCCATGCGCGCTCAATTTGCTGCCACGCTGTGCCTCGTCTCCGATCAAATGGGAATCGAGGACGCCAATCTGCTCACCGGCACCGACCACTTTTATTTGGAATTGGTGGACCCGCTGCGGGTCGATTCGGTGGCCAGCTGCGGGAACGTGCTTCCGATCGCCAAAGAGATAACCGCTCCACTCGCCTACGGTTTGCAGGGAGAGGGGCTGATCTACCTGCGGAACTTCATCAACGCGGATTCCTCGCGAGGAGCCACTCGGCTGTACAGTCTGGAACCACATCAGCCTGGAAAGATCCCAGTGGTGCTGATCCACGGTCTGCTATCCGATCCGTCCGCGTGGGTGTCGTTGGTCAACGATCTTCGCGCCCAACCGGGGTTCGTGGATCGCTTCCAGATTTGGGTGTTTGAATACCCGACCGGACAACCCTTTCTGACCAGCGCCGCCGAGTTGCGTCAGCGTCTGGATCAGCGGGTGCAGCGATTGGATCCCGGGCATCAAGATCCGCAATTGCGAGACATGGTGTTGGTCGGTCACAGCATGGGCGGGCTGATTGCCAAATTGCAAGTGACTTCCAGCGGCGACGCCCTGTGGAACGCGTTCGCAAATCTGCCGATCGAGCAAGTGGTGATGACCGACGCGATCCGTCAACGATTGACGGAGTCGTTTTTCTTCCAACCATCGCCGCACGTTTCCGAGGTGGTTTTCCTGGCCACCCCGAACCGGGGTTCTCTAACCGCTCAGCGTTTGTGCGGCAGGATCGGATCATGGATGGTGAATGTCCCGCAGCAGCGTCAGCAAGAATACGCCGAATTGATGCGTCGCAATCCCGACGTCTTCGTGTCTCGGCTCCGGCAACGGGTGCCCACCAGCATTGATCTGCTGGAACCCAGCGATCCACTGCTGCTGGCGATCGGGCGCTTGCCGTTCGGCTGCGGCGTGAGGGCGCATTCGGTGATTGGTGATCATTGCTGGTCGCCCTGTTTCGGTCGTTCGGATGGGGTGGTGCCGGTGAGCAGCGCTCGAGAACCGTACGCGATCAGCGAGCGGATGATCCGCGCAACCCACTCGGAAGTCAAATCTCACCCGGAAACGGTCGCGGAGGTTTTGCGGATATTGAACGAACACGCCAGCACGCCAAGCCTGCCATTGATACAACAGGCGGTGGGGAGAGCGGACGGAGGTACCGGCCGGGTCTCGGACCGGGGGCCGCGTCGCTCCGAGCCGCCCATCCGTCACGCGGTACTCGAGCGAACCGAAATGGAGATCCCATGATGCAACGGGGAATGTTGTCGATCTGCGCGGTGTCGATCTGCGCAGTGTTGCTGGGCTGGATGAACACCGCAGCCGTCGTCCAGGCCCAAGCCAAGTCGGATGCGGAGATTCAGGTGAACGATCGACCGGACGCCCTTTCTCTAGACGCTGCCACAGCAAACGCCTGGGCACAAATGGTGCTCGATGGAGTGAACACCGAATTCCCCAACAAGATGCCGATCGTGTACGTCGGGGAAGATCAACTCAAGTCACCGCGCGAGAACTTTCCGGCGTTCTACGGGTGCTTCGATTGGCATAGCAGCGTGCATGGGCACTGGTTGCTTGTCCGCACACTGCGTCTGTTTCCCGACATGGAATCTGCCCAGCAAGTGCGGTGGGAGTTGAATCGTCATTTGTCGGCAGAAAACCTCAAGCAGGAGGCACAGTTTTTTGCGCGGGAGGAGCACAAGACGTTCGAACGCATGTACGGCTGGGCGTGGTACCTGCGGCTGGTCATGGAGCTGGATCGCTGGGACGACGCCGACGCAAAAAGCTGGCGGAATCATCTGCGGCCGTTGGAGACGTTGCTGGTGGATCGGATCCAGGCCTACCTGCCGCTGTTAACGTTTCCCATCCGCACCGGACAACACACCGACACGGCATTCGCACTCGGGCAGATTCTGGACTACGCCCGCGCGATGGAGCTGGATGATCTGGAACAGCAGGTGATCGACCGTGCAAAGGAGTTCTACGCGCGCGACGAACGCTATCCCGTTCAGTACGAACCGTCCGGACATGACTTCTTCTCGTCCTGTTGGAACGAGGCTGATTTGATGCGACGGATCTTGGACGCCCAGGACTTTGAATCCTGGTTGCAGCAATTCGTCCCCGAGCTGGCGACGCAGCTGACCGACGGAACGATCCAGCCGGTTTCGGTCAGCGATGTGACCGACGGAAAGTTGGTTCACCTGGCGGGATTGAATCTGCACCGTGCGTGGTGCCTGCGATCGGTTGCCGAGTCGCTTCCCGACGGACAGCCACTGCGTCAGCCGCTCGTGGAAAGCGCCGCACGTCACCTGCGATCCGGGTTGAACTACGTCAACAGCGGGCACTACGAAGGCGACCATTGGTTGGCAACCTTCGCGCTCTATGCGATGACCGACGTGGGGATCGATGAATCGGAACCGTGAGCAACATCCCGCGCGCCGACGATTTCGCGTCGGTCCGGGGCTGTTGGTCACCGCCGCCTTCATTGGTCCCGGCACGGTGGTGACCGCCAGCAAGGCTGGCGCCGAGTTCGGCTGCGGCCTGCTGTGGACCGTCTTGTTTGCCTGCGTGGGGACCGTGATTCTGCAGTCGTTGGCGGCGCGCTTGGGAATCGTGACCGGGCAGGGATTGGGCGAAGCAATCCGCCGATCTTTTTCCAATTCTGTCTTTTTGCGGCCCGCCGTCGCACTGGTCATCGGTGCAATCGGTATCGGAAACGCCGCGTACCAGACCGGTAATCTGACCGGTGCTGTCAAGGGAATCTCCGTCGTCACCGGTGGCGACTCGCACGTGTGGGTGATTGCCCTGGCCGGATTGACCATCGCGCTGATCTTGCTCGGTCGCTACCGAGTCTTGCACCGCGTGCTGGTGGGGCTGGTCGCCTTGTTAAGCCTGTCGTTCCTGTGGTCCGCGGCGAACGCGTTGCCGTCGGCCGGTCGATTGTTGCAAGGCCTGGTGGTTCCGCGCGTCGGTGCCGATCACCTGACGTTGGTCCTGGGGATGATTGGCACCACGATCGTTCCCTACAACTTGTTTTTGCATGCCAGCGGAGCCGCGGCTGCCTGGCGGGGCGAAGATTTTGAACGGGCCTGGCATCAGTGCCGGTGGGATACCCTGCTTTCGATCGGGTTGGGTGGTCTGGTAACGGCGTCGATCCTATTGACCGCCAGCGCCGCGTTCTTTGACACGGGCACGCCATGGACCGGCATCGACCAGATCGCCGATCAACTCCGGCCGACGTTGGGTGCGGGCAGCGGTCCCGCGTTTGCGATCGGGCTGTTTGCGGCCGGGTTGACCAGTTCCATCACGGCGCCGCTGGCCACCGCCTATGCAGTCTGCGGTTGCCTGGGCTGGGACGCCCGGCCGTCTCAGCGACGGTTCCAGACGATTGCCATTGCGGTCGTTCTGATCGGCGCGGCGTCCGCGTTGCGGTGGGGCAGCAGCCCGGCTTCTACGATTCTGTTCGCCCAAGTTGCCAACGGCTTGTTGCTGCCGATGATCGCGGTGTTCTTGTTGGTCGCGGTGCGAAAAGCATCAGCGAGCGGCCAGGCGAATCTGTCGCTCGCTGGCTACGTCGCGGCGTGGATCGTGGTAGCGGGTGTCGCCCTGTTGGGAGTTTGGAGGATTGTCGGCGCGTTGGGTTGAAGCTGAAGGGGCCGCACGATCTGGATGGGCATGCTGCTGAACTTCGGCACATTGGATCGGAATCAGGCAGTGGGATTGGGATAAACTGCGGGCGATCGCTGATCGGTCGAAGGGATTGCCGGACGAGGGTGATCGGAAGGCGTTACCATCGAGCCCTTGGCGAAGATCATTGACACGTGTTTTTTTGGAGTCGGTCATGTCGGAATCAGAGCGTCCAACCCAGAAGTCAGCGGACACTTCGTCGTCCCATCCGGTCGCACGTCGTCAATTCTTGGCAACGGGACTGGGCGGTGCAGTGGCAACCGGTGCCGGGATGGCTTCAGCGGCCGAGTCCGGCGCCGGCGAAGCTACCGCGCCATTGCAGCCGGCTCGTTTGCCTCGTGAGATCGTGATCGCGACGGTTGCCCAGGAAGGTTTGCGCAGCGACACGCCGGAGCGAATGATCGATGCGATGTTGAAACGGTGTCGGCAGGCGGCCACGCAGAAACCGGATCTGGTCTGTTTGCCCGAAGTCTTTCCCTGCGCCAACCTGGAGGGAGGCCGGCCTCCGTTGGAGAAAGTTGCCGGGGAGCCGTTGTGTCCTTTGACGCAACCTGTCGCGGAATTTGCCCGCCAGCATCAGTGCTACGTCGTCTGTCCCACTTACACGTCCCACCGGGGCCATTTCTTCAACACGGCGATCCTGTTTGATCGCGAGGGAAAGGTTGCCGGCGAGTACCACAAGATCCGGCTGACACCCGGGGAGATCGAAAAAGGATTGTCGCCTGGTCCGGTTCAGCCGCCGGTGTTCGACACCGACTTCGGCAAACTGGGATTTCAAATCTGTTTTGACATCGAGTGGCTGGACGGGTGGCAGCGACTGGCCAAGGCAGGTGCGGAGGTCGTCGTGTGGCCCAGCGCCTTCTCCGGTGGGCGAATGATCAACACGATGGCCGCGTTGAATCGGTACGTCGTTGTCAGCAGCACGCGGAAGGATCGAAGCCAGATTTGCGACATCGATGGCACGACTCTGGGGTCAACCAATCGCTGGCACCCTTGGGCCGTCGCAACCGTCAACCTGGAGAAAGCGTTTCTGCACACGTGGCCTTTCGTGCAGCGATTTCCCGAGGTGTACGCGAAGTATGGACCCAAGGTGCGGATCACCACGCATCCGGATGAAGAATGGTCGATTCTGGAAAGCCGTTCACCGGACGTTCGGATTGCCGACGTGTTGTCGGAGTTCGATCTGCAACCGATCGATGACTACCTGCGCGACGCGGAAAAGTTGCAGACGTTTGCGCGAAACTGAGCGTTCGCGGGGCGAAACTTCGTTCCGCCGGCGGAGCCGGTAAGACAGTGGGTGCCAAGGCGGGAGCCTTGGAACCAGGGGGGCCTCTCGTTCCCGGGCTCCCGCCCGGGAACGCACTGCGGGCTGGCTCTGCCAGCCGCCTTCTTGGCAAGATTCCGGCGGAGCCGGCGAGACAGTGGGTTCCAAGGCAGGAGCCTTGGAACCAGGGGTCGCCACTCACCTGAAGCAGGTAGGACCATCGGATCCAGCAGCTGATCGGCGAGAACAAGCGCGGAAATGCGAATGAGTTTGCCGCGAGGGCTCAGTGGACCCGAGGGGACGGAATAATTGTTACGCTTGACTTTTCCATCCTTTCCCGCCCTCCACCGCGTTTCCCGAACGAGCAGCACGCGATGT
Organism: Roseiconus nitratireducens; assembly: GCF_008629675.1. Taxonomy (GTDB): domain Bacteria; phylum Planctomycetota; class Planctomycetia; order Pirellulales; family Pirellulaceae; genus Stieleria; species Stieleria nitratireducens. The sequence continues at coordinate 69,523 of NZ_VWOX01000018.1, forward strand.
CCGTTGAAAACCCTTACGAAACACCGCAATCACAGCCGCAATACGCAGGCACTTTTCGGACCTTCACGCTCAAACGCGTCGACCCGCTTTCCTGCGGGCTGATGCTGGGCGTGTTCTATGCGATCCTGGGACTGATCTTCGGTGCGTTTGCATCGCTGTTTGCGTTGGTCGGCGCGTTTGCCCAAAACGGCAATGCCCTTGGCGGGATCATCGGAGGCGTCGGGGCCATCATCATGATGCCGATTATCTACGGCGTGATGGGCTTCATCGGAGGCCTGATCGCGGCGCTGATTTACAACGGCTGTGCGGCGCTGATCGGGGGAATCAAGTTCGATTTGGAGTAGGAGTTGCTCCACTCGCTTCACTCGTTCCCGGGCTCTGCCCGGGAACGCACTGCGGGCTGGCTCTGCCAGCCGCCTTCTCGGCGAGGTTCCGGCGGAGCCGGCAAGACAGTGGGTTCCAAGGCGGGAGCCTTGGAACCAGGAATGCCTTCAGGTTTTCACTCGTTCCCGGGCTCTGCCCGGGGATGCACTGCGGGCTGGCTCTGCCAGCCGCCTTCTCGGCCAGTTTCCGGGGGAGCCGGCGAGACAGTGGGTTCCAAGGCGGGAGCCTTGGAACCAGGAATGCCTTCAGGTTTCGCCGGGGTGGTGTCGCATGACGATGTCCAGCAGGGCTTCGTGCAGCCGTCCATTGCTGGCGACCAGACTGGATGGGACCAATCCCAGCGGCTTGCCCGCGCCGTCGGTCACGGTCCCGCCGGCCTCGGTCACGATCAGCTGCCCCGCCCCGAAGTCCCAGGGCGAAAGTTTGTACTCGAAGAATGCGCCGAATTGACCGCTCGCGACCGCACACAAGTCCAAGGCGGCGGTGCCCATCCTGCGCAGTCCGTGGATGTGGTGAGAAAACAGTTCCTCGATCGCCGTCAGGGTCCGTCGCATCATCTCACCGCGATCGTAGTAGAACCCGCATCCGACCAGGGACTGCGAAAGTGAGTCGGCTTGGGAGACGCCGATGGGCTGGCCGTTGTGTGTCGCCCCCTGCCCGAGCCGGGCCGAATAGATGTCTCCGGTCATCGGATTGACGACCACTCCGACCACGGGGATTCCCGACCGGTAGTGTGCGATCGAAACCGCGAAATGGGGAATGCGGTGTGCGAAGTTGTTCGTGCCGTCCAGCGGATCGATGACCCACAGGTGTTCCGCATCCAAATCCCCGACCAAGTCTTCTTCGCCCATCAGCTCATGGCTGGGAAAAGCGTCAGACAGCAGATTAGCGATTACCGCTTGGCTTTCCAGATCGGCGTCGCTGACCAGGTCGTAGGTCTTGCCGCCGAAAGCCGATTTGTCGCGGAGTTCGACGCCGTCGTACCAATAGCGTCGAAGGACCTGTCCACCGGCGTTCGCGGCGGACAGGGCGACTCGGAGCAGGTCGGAGAGATCGTCCGTCACGGAGGGGAGACCGGGAGAGTCGCCGGCTAACGTTCGCGGTAGGTGATTCGACCCTTGGTCAAATCGTAGGGCGACAGTTCGACGCGAACTTTGTCGCCGGGGACGATCCGGATAAAGTGTTTGCGCATCCGTCCCGCGACGTGCGCCATGACTTCGCTTCCGGTTTCCAGTTGAACGCGGAAGCGGGTGTTGGCGAGCGCCTGAGTGACGGTGCCTTCGACTTCAAATGCTTCTTCTTTTTTGCCCAAGTGTGTTTCCCAGGTGGTTATCGTTTGCTGAACTGGACACCGCGACGGGCGCCACGCAAACCAGGTTTCTTCCGCTCCTTCATTCTGGAATCCCGGGTCAGGAAGCCTCCATCCCGGAGCGGATCGTGTAGTGATTCGTCGTAACTGACCAATGCACGGGCCAGTCCCATTCGGACGGCACCGCTCTGGCCGGTCAGTCCGCCGCCGTCGACGCGAACCAGCACGTCGACCTTGCCGGTCAATTCAACGGCTTCAAGCGTTGCGTTGACTGCCGCCTGATCTTGATCATTGACGAAGTATTCTTCCAGCGGCTTGCGGTTGATGGTGATTTTGCCTTCACCGCTGCGGACGCGCACGCGTGCGACGCTGCTTTTACGTCGCCCGGTTCCGAGGGCGTCGCCATTGATCTTATCTTTTTTGACCAGGGACATCAGTGCAAATTAAATGGGGAATTTGAATTCGTGTTGGATTGAGGATCGGCAGCAGCGGCCTATTCGACTTTCTTGGTCTTGCGGGCCAGCGGCTGCGGGTTTTGGGCCACATGGGGATGATCGGGTCCGCTGTAAATCTTCAGCTTCTTGATCATCTGGCGAGCCAGTTTGTTCTTGGGAAGCATGCGGCGGACGGCATGGTAGATCAAATCTTCCGGCTTGCGTTGTTGGCGATCGGCGTAGCTTTCCAGACGCAAGCCCGGGTGACCGGTGTACCACGTGTAGTGACGCACTTCCATTTTGCGGCCGGTCATGGCGACCTTCTCCGCATTGGTGACGATCACGAAATCGCCGCAATCGACGTGCGGGGTGTATTCGGGCCGGTGCTTGCCCATCAAGACGACGGCGATGTCGGTGGCCAAACGTCCCAGCACCTCGTCACTCGCGTCGACAAGGTGCCACTTCTTTTCGACTTGGCCGGGCTTGGCCACGTAGGTGCGTTGAGCGGTCACGAGAATGGTTCTGGGGAAAACGGTAATTGATTTGGTGCACTGGCAAACGCGAGAAGGGAGGGGCCGGCGGCGATCGAACGCGTCGGAAGCTTTCCGGCAACGTGTGCTCGATCTCATCGCGTCCGTGGCAACCACGGAGCCGCTCGGCGACGCATAGCCCTGCGTTCGCTCGGTTTCCGCCCGATGTGCCTAGCAACGGCGTCTCGGCGGAGAATCCGGAAAGGTATCGACCGCCTCCCGGATGGGCAAGGGCTTTTCGGCGTTTTCAGGCCCCAAATCGGGCCAGATAGCGTTTCAGCCGCAATTTCTTGCGAGCACTGTCGCTGGTCATGTACCGCAGCTTTCCGAAAATGGGGCGTTTGGGACCCCACGCACGGTCGTAGCGGCCCAGCACCCAGAAGATTCCGCTGTAGGAATTGGGGTCGCGACCGTCCAGCCCGTACTTGTTGTTCAAGTGAATCATCACCTGAAGCGCCTGACGCGGCGTTTCGGTCCACTGCAGGATCTTCTTTCCCCACAGCATTCGCAGGTAATTGTGCATCACCCCGTGCCGGACCAATTCTCGCTGGGCCGCATTCCACAGCGGGTCGTGGGTCTCGGCCCGTTCAAACTGCTCCAGCGTGTAAACGACCGGTCGCGGATCGTCGCGCGTTTCCTCCATCGACTTCCGGGCCCACTGCGGCAGGGAGTCGAATTTGTCGTAATCGTCCGGTTGGCGGAACGCCAGATTGAAGCCCAATTCACGCCACGTGATGATCTGGTCCAGGAATCCCTCGGCGGCTTCACTGGTGTTCCAAAAGCCGTTGTTTTTTCCCGCCGGCGGACCGATCTGGTCCGGCGTCCATTGTTCCTGGTCCAGGATGCGCTGCACAATTTCATGGGCCGCGATGTGGCCGAAATGCAGATGCGGGCTCAAACCGGTCGTGGCGTGTTCGTCCGGATGATTTCGATCGGTCCCGTATCGGGCCAAGCCGTTGCTGAGAAAATCGGCAAGCCGCTTTCCAGCCGCCACGCTGCCGCCGGTGACGACCGGGCTGGGAGGGACTGAGTGATCGATCGCCAGATCCGCCAGCCCATCGGGGGCGAGCAACGATTCCAAGTCCGCCGGCTGCCAACGCTTGGTGATCTCACTGGGCAGCCGTTTCAGTTCGGGCACGTCGATCCCCGCCAACGGGTTCGGCACCGGTTGATCCAACAAACAATCCAGGACGTTCTTTTGGATCCAGCGACGAAAGCTGTGGGCGACCGTGAACGTTTTCTCGGGAAGCCGCAGTGGGATGATCCCGTTGGAGTCGACCAGTTCCAAGGACGAAGGCAACTTGTCCTTCACCGCCGCAATCATCCGTGGCAAGAAAAAGCACGGGTACTCGTCGGTCACCACCGTGCAGGCTCGTTGACTCAGTTCGGCCAACAGCGGTGTGCCGTGTCCGGGTTCCGGCTCCACGTACGGGTAATAGGTGACCGGCGTCTCAAGCAAGGCTGCCCGATTGTCACGCATTCCTTCGATGATGAATCGATGGATCCGGTCGCTTGCCCAGCGATAGCGCACCCGCAGCGGCTCGAAGATAACCAGCGGCTTTCCCAAGCTGCGGGCGCGATCGACCGCGTGCTGCAGGGCAAAGTTGTGGTGCGTCCGACGCGACGCGATCATCCAATACACGACGAATTGGCCGTCCTTCCGGATCGGACGGTCGTTGGCTTGGGAAACTCGATTCGCAGGTACAGGCATGGTGGTCCGTGGGACTTTTCAGTGGGGAGAACACGTTCCGGTGAGCACGGCATCCGTTAAGGACAGTGGCCGGAATCCTGCCCGGCACGCTGCAGCCACGCCATTGTCCGGACGTAGCAACCGAGCGCCGCGGTTGCGGCTCGCTGGACAGCGTTGGCGGGCGATCGCTACGCTCGCCACAGTTTGGGGGCGTCCGCCGTCTGACGACGGTCACCCCATTGAATCGAGCTTGAACCGGCTTTCCCCTTCCAACCGTTGCGGTCCGGCTAGAATCCCCGTTCAATTCCTCCGATCGATCAGCCGCTTCCGTGCCCTCGTCGGTCGAGCTCTCGACGCCTGAGCCCACGCCGTCGGATCGTCCACGCAGTCTGACCCCTGTTTCGAACCGCGAACACCTGTCTTGAACCGCAAACGTCTGCAACGAAAACTGCCGCTGATGATCACCTGCGCCGCAATCCTGGGCGTGGTGGTGGTTTACGTGGTCGGCGCGTCCTTGATCCAGGCTCGGTTGTATCGGTACTACGAGGCCAAAGATCTGTTTCTGCCGCGTTTGGTCGATGCCACGATCGTCATCTGGCTGATCTACTTCGGCAGCGCGATCGGAAGCTTTTTGAACGTGGTGGCTTGGCGGATGCCGCGGGGCCAAGCGATCGGGGGACGTTCCCGCTGCCCGCGCTGCAACCAAACGCTCAGCAGCCGCGACAACGTTCCCATCCTGGGATGGATTTCGTTGCGGGGACGATGCCGCTTTTGCGGTTTGCCGATCTCGCGCCGCTACCCGATCATCGAGGCCTGCGTGGGGATCTCGTTGACCCTGGTCGGCATGGCCGAGTTGTACTCGCTGGCTCTGCCCGACCAAGCGGTCCACTGGCACGGCGGTCCGATGTGGGCGCCGCACGTGACGCCTTTCGTGATGGCGGTGCTGACGTACCACGCCTTGGCCCTGTCGACCTTGTGGGCACTGGCGTTGATCCGTGTCGATGGAGCTGCGGTGCCGGTCCGGTTGCGGTGGTTTGGTTTTCTGGCAGTCGTGCTGCCGATGCTGCTGTACCCGACGTCGATGATCGTTCCCTGGCAAGCGGACCGGCCTCCGGGATGGACGCCCGACGGACTGTACTACGATGCCGTGATGCGGGTGATGACCGCTTTGGTCGCCGCGGCATTGTTCGGACGCGTGCTGGCCAAAGGTTTGTGTCCGACCGCCGACCTGAAGCTGGACCCGCTGGGCGGCGGCACGTCGCGCCTGGTCGATCTGATTTCCATGCTGGCGATCCCGTCGGTGCTGATCGGATGGCAATCGATGCCCGCGCTGGTCATCGCCGCGGCAATCCTGTCGCTGGTGATCCGGCCGCTGATTGACCGGATTCCCATCAATGACACGCCCCGAGGCCAAATCCGGCAGCGTGGAGCGATGGAGTACTTTGCTTTCGCACTACCCTTGGCGTTGACCACGCACCTGGTTTTGTGGCGTTGGCTGTGGAGCCAGTCCTGGTGGCCCAGCGATCAGAGCGGGCGTTGGACGCAGATTGTTTGGGCGCTGGCGGTCCTGGCCGTCCCGCTCGTGCTACGCGAGTCAACCAAGGAAGCCGAGCCGAGGTCCGCGCCCGAGAGTTCCATACGATCGGACGAGGAATCAGGATCCGACGATCAGGCGGATCCGGATGTCGGCGCGAACGATTTTGATGACGGCGTGAACGGGCCGACCGCGTAGCAAACGTCGTCTTGTGATTAAAAGTGGCGTCCGTCCCACGAGTGGCTCATCCAGCTAGAATTTGTGCCCAGCGACGACGTCTTTCGCCACTTCACCCTCCCGCTTGCGGGAGGGTCGGAGGCGAGGCACGAGACTCCGGGGAGGGCAGAACGGGAAGCGAATGTCAACAACGCATGGCCCAGCAATCACCCTCCCCGCGTCGTCGCAAGCTCCTCCGCGACCCTCCCGCGCGCGGGAGGGTGAACTAGAGAACGCCTGACATTGCCCGCTAGACAAATGCAGGGCAGATGTCCCACTAGCCGACGAATTGCCACAGCAACATGGTGAAGGCAAAACCGGTCACGGAGATCATCACCGAGATGATGCCCCAGGTACGCAGCGTCTGGCCTTCGCTCATGCGAAAGTATCGTGAGATCATCCAGAAGCCAGAATCGTTGACGTGTGAGAAGCCGGTCGCCCCGGCTGCGATCGCGATGGTCACCAGGGCCAATTGAGGCTGGTTCAGGTCGTTCACGAAGTTTCCCATCAGCCCCGCCGCGGTCAGCATCGCGACCGTCGCTGAGCCTTGGGCCACGCGGATCAGCGTCGCGAAAACCCAAGCCAAGACCAGCACGGAAATGCCCGAATCGGCGAACAGGACTTCCATCGCGTCGGTGATGCCGGTGGCGCTCAACACGCCCTTGAAGACTCCGCCGGCGCCGGTGATCAGGATGATCACGCCGGCCGGCCCCAGGGCCTTGGTGGAAATATCCAGCAGCGTGTCGCGGTCGACGCCCCGCCGCGTGCCCAAAAAATACAGCGTGGCAATGGTCGATCCCAACAAGGCGATCACCGGATGTCCGATGAAAGTGATCGCCTGCACCAGCCAGGATCCCTCCGCCAGCGCGGCCGCCAGTTGCTCGGAGCGTTCGTTGCGGGTCAGGCCTTCGGGCAGCCCCGAGGCGACCCATTGCTCAACCACCGTGTTTGCCAGGATCAAGGCGATCGGCAGCCCGATCAGCAGCAAAACGGAAGTGAATGAGGGCAGGTTCGTTTCCGCTTCCAGTTCTCCTTCGACCGTCTCAATCGGTTCAATCGCCGGCAGCGTAACGCCCTTGGCCACGCGAACGCACAACCAGGGGCCGCAAATGATGGCCGTCGGCAAACCCACCATCACGCCGAACAGAATCACCCAGCCCAGATTGACACCCAGCAGGTAGGCGACGGCCACCGGGCCCGGCGTCGGCGGGACGAACGCGTGCGTGACCGCCATCCCGGCAACCAGCGGCAAGCCAAAATGCAGGAACGGGCGTTTGGTGTCTCGAGCCAGCGCGTACAGCAGCGGGGCCAGGATGACCAGCGCCACGTCCAGGAAGACCGGGATGGAAATGATGAAGCCCGTCAGCAACATCGCCCACGGAGCCTTTTCGACGCCGAAGATCCGCACCAGGTGATTCGCCAACGCCTGCGTGCCGCCGCTGTGTTCGAGAATGGCTCCGAAGATGGCGCCAATGCCGATGATCGTGGCGATGAATCCCAACGCCCCGCCCATGCTGGCCACGATCGTGTCGGCGACCTGCGTCAACGGCACGGCCTCCGGGTTGACCAGGCGGCTGGATGCCGCCACCAGCACCGAAACGATCAGCAGTGACAGAAACGCCTGCAGCTTCAGCTTCAGAATCAACACCAGCAGCAGGGCGATCCCAAAAACCAACAGTGCGATCAGGGGCCCCGCGGGCGGTGCGGCCGCTTCCGTGGTTTGCTGCGCCAGCAGCGTCGGGAACAGCCAAGCGGATCCGTCCGCCCCCGAGCCGGCCAGGGACAGCGAGCCGGCCAGGGACAGCGAGTTGAACAGGGGCAGCGAGTTGAGCAGAGACAGCGGGCTGAACCCGGGCAATGACAGCGCGGAAGCTGAAAGCGATTCGAGCTGGGTCAAGTGAGGCACCGCCGTGATAGAAGCAGGAGGGATCGGGCAGGAACGGTAGATTGCGGGCGGAGTGAGAAGCGGGCAGCGCCTGGGACGGGGGAACTCCGCCCTGGAAGCCCGCCCGAGCACCCTGGCCGGCGGGGCGAGCGGCGAGTCTAGGCGGGCGGCCGGCGCGGGTCAAGATTCAGCCCTTAGGGAACCGCTGCGGCGTCCGGCTGGATTCCACGTCGCGGCCAGCCGGCTCCGCTTTGCGCGTCCAATCCGGATGTCCGGCCGCACGAGCCCCCCCGCGAGACCTCATCCGACCGGCCGGGACACCGGTCCAGCCTCGGATGGCTTCGTGGTGGGCGGAGTCCAGGGAGATTGCCAGTCTGGAGGCCCTGCGATTGCGATTTTCGCTCGGTCGCTACAATGGTGTGCCTCCGGCGATCAACTCGCCGCGGACAATTCCCACACCCTCTCCTCGGTCTCTGATGACTTTACCGACCAAACTGGCTGATTATTTCAAAGGCGGACGCTGCGCGATGTCCTTCGAGCTGTTCCCGCCCAAAACCGACGAAGGCATGGCGCTGCTGGAAAAGAACGTGGAGCGACTGCAGGCGTTTCATCCCAACTTCTTTACCTGCACTTACGGAGCGGGCGGCTCGACTCAGTCGCGGACGCTGGACGTGGTGGAGAAAGTCAAAGCGATCACCGGGCTGCCGGTCGCGTCGCACCTGACTTGCGTCGGTTCAACCGTCGATCAATTGCGAGATTACTTGAAGGAAGCCAAGCGTCGCGGCGCCGACCACATCGTCGCTCTGCGAGGCGATCCGCCCAAAGGCAGCGAAACTTTCCAGGCCGTCGAAGGCGGGCTGCGGTACGCCAACGAATTGGTGGAGTTGATCCGGGCCGACTTCGGACAGCATTTCGGGATCGCGGTCGCCGGCTACCCGGAAGTCCACCAGGAAGCCCCCGACCCGCAGACCGATCTGGACAACCTGAAACGCAAGGTCGATGCGGGAGCGGACGTGGTGGTCACGCAGTTGTTCTACGAGAACAGCGACTTCTACCGGTTCCGCGACGACTGCGTGAAGGCCGGGATCAACGTTCCCATCGTGCCCGGAATCCTGCCCGTGACGAACTACAAACAGGCTTGCCGAATCGCCGCCATGTGCAAGGCACGCATCCCCGACGAAATGGCTGCCGCGATGAACGAGAGCGACGATGCCGATTTCCAGTTCAACGTCGGTGTCGACCACGCACGCCGCCAGACGATCGATCTGATCGAGAACGATGTTCCCGGCATCCACTACTACGTGCTGAACAAGAGTAGCGCCGCGGCACAAATGCTGGATGGCTTATCGCTCGGTGCTGACGCCTGAGCTGACGTCGTCGTGGTGCGTCAAAGGCGATGCCAGCTCCGAAGCCCTAACGCTTCGGATCAATCTTGACGATCTCCGCCTGGAACGTGTCGATGCAAGCCTGGACCCAGGGGTGCGCTTCAATCTCTCGCATCCGCTCCATCCGCTCTTTGGCGGAGAGCTTGGGGGCCGCCGCCGGTGGTGCCGCAGGTCGAACGCCTGAGGCGGTCCCGGCGGCCAGTTGCAGCTGCACGGGATGCCCAACCACTTCGGCCAGTGCTTCACAGACCGGGCCGCGGTGTTCCGCGAGTTCCATCCGCCGCATCGACATGGACGATTCGGCCGGGAACACCAGGCGAATCTCCGCGTCGCCGCTCAATTGAACGTCGGCCGTCGCGGCGATCGCCGCGGTCATTTGCTGAACGTTCTGCAGGGCCGTTGAGAACACATCACGAACGTTTGATGCCGTCAGTTTCATCTTCGGGGCTGCGACGGCGGCTCCACCCGAATCCGTTCGGACCGCCGCGGTGTCGGCTTCCGTCGGGGTGTCGAGATTGGCGCGGACCGGGGATTCGGCCTCCGTCGATTCGGCTCCGGCCGCGACGTTGGACGCCCCATCGCCCGTGACTTCGTTTGGGTCCGGGGCGTCGCTATCCGGTGAACGATCGGCCGGTTGACTCACCGGCGGTCGATCGGATTGCGGGGCGGCGACGGGTGGGGCGGAAGTCCGGGGCGGCGACACCGCCGAGGACGAACCAACCGATGAGGAATCCGACCAGGACGACTCAGGGGCGGTGTACTCAGCGGCTGGGTTTGGCGTGGGCCGAGTCAGCTTTTTTTTTTCGCCCCCGGCCTGGCCTGCCAGCGGCAAACCGTTGCTGGCGGCTGCGGCCAAGTCCGAAATCGCTTGCAGGTCGGGCAGGTTGCAAATTTGGATCACGGTGGCTTCCAACAGCACGCGACCGTAGACGCTGTGACGAACGCGAACCAGCGTCTGGTCGATCATTGCGACGACCGCCAACACGGTCTGCAATCCCCAGGTGTCGCCCAGCTTTTTCAGTTCCTCGTGCATCGACGCGGCCGTGTGGCGTTGCAAGGATGCGTCGCAGCCGACGGTGACCGCCATCAGGTCACGAAAGTAGCCCAGCAATTGTTCGGCCAATCGGCCGGCGTCGACTCCCGCGTCGATGGCCTGGTCCAACTGGCCCAGGGCGCTGGCGGAGTCTCGGTCAGACATCGCCTGGGCGAGCGCATGCAGGCGATCGTCGTCGGCCGTTCCCAACATCGCATGGACGGAATCGGCGGTCAGTTTGCCGTCGGTAAAACTGAGCACCTGTTCGAGCAGCGATTGGCTGTCACGCATCGAACCGGCGGCACGCCTGGCAACCAGTTCCAATGCGTCCTCGTCGGCCTCCGCGTTTTCCGCGGTGACGATCTCACGTAACCGCTTGACGATCTTGGGGACTTCCACCGGCGCAAAATCAAACCGCTGGCAGCGGCTGAGCACGGTGATCGGCATTTTTTCCGGATCGGTCGTGCAGAAGATGAACTTCACGTGCTCCGGAGGTTCTTCCAGGGTCTTCAGCAGTGCGTTGAACGCGGCCTGCGTCAGCATGTGGACTTCATCGATGATGTAGATCTTGTAACGGGAGCGGCTGGGCCGCACCCCGACGTTGGCCCGCAACGATCGGATCTCGTCGATCCCGCGATTGCTGGCCCCGTCGATCTCGATGACATCGATGTCTTCCCCGGAGTCGATGGCCTGGGCGATGTCGCTGTCATTGTCCGGGACCGCGGCGGGTCCACCGGGATTGTTGAGAGCCTTGGCAAAAATCCGCGCGGTGCTGGTCTTTCCGACCCCGCGGGCGCCGGTGAACAGGTACGCGTGCCCGACTCGTCCCGTTTCGATCGCATTCTTGAGGGCCCGACCGACGTGTTCCTGCCCCACCAATTCTTCGAAGGTTCGCGGCCGGTAGCGGCGGGCAACGACGACGTAAGACGGGTCTTGGTTCGACGCGGAATCGGAGCCCTTTTCGGTGGAGACGGTGTCGGACATTCGAAGGATTTATCACTCACGCGTGACGTGGAAAGGGGAGGATCCGGCACATCCTACACGATGCATCAAGATCGGTCCCGCACCCTGCCGCGGGGGCCTCCACGCCGTGTAATATTGCCATTGAGTAACGAGCGACGGAGCCCAGGCGGAAGCCATGACACCGGATCTCCCTCCTCGTTCCCGGGCTCCCGCCCGGGAACGCACTGGAAGCTGGCTCCGCCAGCCCTTGGCTTGGGGTCTTTAGAGACGATTCTGCCGGCGGACCGGCGAGACAGTGGGTTCCAAGGCGGGAGCCTTGGAACCAGGTTGGGTTTGCACACTTCCCTCGGTGGCCGGTCAGGTTTCCCAGGCCCCCGCCGCGGACACCGTCGATTCGGGCTTCGGCGTGCCGATCCACAGTAGGGCGAAGCCGGCGACCGTCAACAAAGTCAGCACCGCCATCCAGCTGGGCGGCAGGTGCAACTGGTCGTCAAAACCGGCCCCCAGAAAACGGACCTTGTCTTCGTACTTCGTCGCCAGGATCAACAAGCCGTTGTGCGTCAAATGCATCAGCATGCCCGGCAACACGCTGCCGCTGCGATAGGCCAACCAGCCCAACATCAGCCCCAGCAGCGTGGTGGGGACGAATCGTTCGATCAGCAACATGTTGCCCGTGACGACATGAAACAGGCCAAAGATGATCGCGGTGGCCAGGATCAATCGACCGGGTGAGAGCACCTTGCCCAGCGAAGAAAACAAAAAACCGCGGAAGCAAAGTTCTTCGACGACGGCCGGGGCCAGCGCCAGGCAGACCACCAGCAGCCAAGCCGGCGCCTCCTTGATCGCGCCAACCGTTTGCTTCGTCTTTTCAATTCGGTCCGCGTCCAACCCCCCGATGCCCAGGGACTGCGCGATCACGAACGCTTCGTGCGCCAATCCCCAGGCCCCCAAGCCGATCAGCAGGGCGCCCGCAAACGCCAGCGGCGGCGGCATTCGCCAGCGGTACGTCGTCGCCGGCCGACATCGGCTGAGCCGCGCGGCCAGGTAGGGGATCAGCCCGAAAGTTAGGGCCAGCGCGAACGCGTTGAGCACCAGCACCCACTCGATTGTCAGGTCCGGGACGATCCGGATCAGGACGTTGCTGACCAGGTAGTAAATCGGAACCAGCAACGCCAACGTGACGGCCGCCGTTTGCGGGGACGGCGCGGCCGATTCCTGCTCGGGACGTCGCAGGATGGTGCCAAAGGATTGCTGGCTGGTTCGTGTGACCGCGTCGCTGCCGAACAGTCGCGAGGCGATGGCGATCGCGGCGGCCGCGTAGCCCACCGTGCTGAGAATCGTGACAACGGCAGGTCCGGCTTCCGCGGTCCCCTGCAGGACCTCACGCGCCAACAGCACGATGTTGACCAGGGGCGCGATCGCCAGCGGGCCGTTCAACGACACCCCCGGCATCAGCGACAGCATCCCGGGCGTCAGCGACAGCAGCATGATCGGAATCAGGTAGGCCTGGGCTTCTTTGAAGGATCTCGCGAAGCTGGTCAGTGAAAGCAGCAGCGCCGCGAAGAAACCGCTGAAGAGCACCAGCAGGCCCAGAATCTGCAAAACCGCCAGCCACGGGAAGGCTTCGCTTCCGCCGGTCAACAGCGGCAGCAAACCGCCGGCCCACAGCGTGGTGAACATCGCAAACAGGTTCGCCACGGCCGTCAACAAGGCCACCACGACCACCGCGACATACTTGGAAAACAGGATGGACGACCGACGCACCGGCGACGCCATCAACGATTCCATCGTTCCACGTTCCCGTTCCCCCGCGGTCAGGTCGATTGCGGGATAGACCGCGCCGGTGATGGTCATCAGCACCAGGACCAGCGGGACGATGGTCCCTAACATCGATCGTTCCTGGACTTTCCCGACTTTCTCGACCGTGACCTCGGCCGGGGGCACGTAGTCCGGGCTCACCGCTTTGGCAACGAACTCCGCGCGAGCCATCCGCAACCATTGCAGCCGTTCGGTCAGAATTCGCATCGCGGCTCCGCTGGAGGCGTCGCCGTTGTAGGCGGTCAGGTGCACCTTCGGCGGAGCCACACTTTGGATTTCGCAGGCCAAATCGATCTGGTTCTGCTTGAGCGCTTCGACCGGCGACAGGTTGTCGGACATCGTGTTGACGACGCGAAACTTGGCAAGCTGTCCGCCGCTGGCTTTCAAGACCGCCGGCGGCGGCTGGCTCATCGGATCGTCCAGCCAACGCAGCAGCACTTCCCCTTGGGCATCGCTGGCGACGCCGATCGTGTAGGGAGTCTCCTCGCTGGTCCCTGCGGTGGCGGTGACCAGGAACCGATTCAGCGACATGCTCAGCAGCGGGTACACCAGCAGCGGCATCAACAGCAGCGTCGTGATCGTGCGCCGATCGCGCAGCGTTTCGCGAAGTTCTTTCTGGCACAACCGCCCCAGCCGACTTTTCGCTTGGGTGCTGCGTCGATGTTGTTTCGGGGCGCGTCGGCTGGACAGCGGATCGTTCGTATCGTTGGACAAGTCGCGGTTTCCCTCAGTTCCTGATCAGGTCAACGAAAATGTCCACCAGCGAATCGCGGCCGGTTTGTTCTTTCAGGTCGGACAGCGTCCCGCAGTGTTTCAGCCGTCCGCGATGCAGCAGGCCGAAGCGGTCGCAAAGCCGTTCGGCCTCGTCCAACCGGTGGGTGCAGACGACCACCGCTTTGCCGCCCCGTCGCAGAATGTCGATGTAGTCGAAAATGGTTTGCACGCCGACCACATCCAGGCCCCGCGTCGGTTCGTCCAACAACATCACCGGCGGGTCGTGGATCAGACCTCGGACCAGCGTCACCCGTTGCCGCTGCCCGGTGCTCAAATCGCCTGCGCGGCGATCCAGCAGGTCACCGATGTCCATCATGTCGCACAGACTTTCGCAGCGGCTGGCCGCTTCGGTGACGTTCACCGAGTACAGGTCCGCGAAGTACAGCAACATTTCTCGGACCGTCAGCCACGGATAGACGCCATCGCTGGCCGAGACAAACCCCAAGCGGCTTTTGACCGCCATCGGGTCGGCCGACGTCCGCAGCCCATCCACTTCGGTGTAGCCCGAATCCGGCTGCAGCAGCCCCAGGATGATCCGCATGGTCGTCGTCTTGCCGGCTCCGTTGGGACCGAGCAGTCCGAACACTTCGCCCGAACCGATTTCGAAGGTGACGTCGTTGACGGCCGTCAGCACGCCATCGTCGATCGGAAATCGCTTCGTCAGCGAATGGACAAGCAGCATGCGTCGGCACCACCGGGCAAATAGCGAACGATCCAAGGGTCACGGTCAGAATCGATTGGCCACGCCCTGACCGGCCCCGGGACGGGAGTGGTTTTCGACGCGGACTCCTATTGTTAAACAGTTGCAAGGGAGTGCGATAGCTCCCTCGCGGGTTGGGGGTGATTGCCGCAGTCTTGTGCCGACCACAAAACCACGTCACCTGCCTTGACGGGGCGATTCTGCGATAATCGCGTCTCGCCGGCGTTGAATCGCTGTTGGCCCCTCGTCGCACGTGCCCAAACTTGCTTTCCCCCCCCCAACGCTTTCTGACCGTTGTCCAAGCCTCCGCCAACGACCGACGACGATTCGCCCCGGCATCCGCCGCACGGCGGCGATCCGCACGTGGTGATTCCCTTCCAGTCCGAGGAGGACGATTGGTTGGAGGCCGAGGACCACCTGGACGATTCCGAGGACTCGGCCTTGCCGTTCGAGCCAACGGGCGACCAGCCCACCATCGACGGAAAGCGGATCGCGCTGGCCGGCCGATTCGGCAGTATGAATCGCCGCGAAGCGGCCAACGTGTTGCAATCCTACCAGGCCATCGTGGTTGACCTGCCACGCTCGGTCCCAAGTGCCCAGGAACCGGGCTGGCAGCCTCCGGTCGATCTGGTCGTGATCGGTGCGGATCAGCCGCCGCTGTCGCAAACGGACTTGCTGTGTCCCGAACTGATCCAGGCGGCGGCCCGCGGTGACCTGGAGATCATCCACGAGACAGAATTGTGGCAGCGGCTGGGGCTGGTCGACATCGAACAGTCGGTGCGCCGCTTCCACACCCCCGCGATGTTGGCCGAACTGGTCGGTGTGTCGGTGAGAGTCATCCGCCGCTGGCAGCGGCGCGGATTGATCACGCCGGTGGTCACGCTGCACAAGCTGCCCTACTTTGACTTCGCCGAGGTGGCGACGGCCAAACGTTTGGCCGGTTGGATCGCGGCCGGCGCCAGCCCCGCAGCGATCGAACGGCGGTTGGTCGACCTGATTGAAGTGTTGCCCAACATCCGACGTCCGCTGGACCAGTTGTCGATTCTGGTCGAAGGCAAGCAGATCCTGCTCCGCCAGGGCGACGGGCTGATCGAACCCGGCGGGCAAATGCGATTTGACTTTGATTCGCTGGATTCGTCGAGCGATGCGAGCGAGGCCGCCACGTCCACGGAATCCAGTCACGTGCTGGCGTTTCATCCGCCAGACGAGCCGCCGATGCTGCGGGCGGTCGGCACCAACGACGAAGACGACCTGCTGTTGGCCGCCTACCACGCCGAAGACGAAGACGACCTGGAAACCGCCGTCGAGATCTATCACACACTGTTGGCTCGCGATGGTCCTCGCGCCGAAATCTGTTTTCAGATCGCGGAACTCTTGTACCGCATGAATTTCCTGGTGGCCGCTCGCGAACGTTATTACGTGGCGATCGAGTTGGACCCGGAATTCATTGAGGCCCGTGCCGGTTTGGGCGGTGTGCTTGCGGAGCTTGGCGAATACGAATTGGCGATCGCGGCGCTGCGCGGCACGCTGGCGATGTACGACGGGTACGCCGACGTGCACTACACCTTGGCCAAGATCCTGGACAAGGTCGATCAAGCGCAGCAAGCGACCGAACACTGGCAGCGATTCTTGCAATTGGCACCGGAAAGCCCATGGGCCGATGAAGCCCGCGAACGCTTGGGGCTGTAAGCCAACGGTGCACCGGGACTTTCGAGTCGCCACCCAGCCGCACCATCACAAACGATTTCCATTGCTCCGGTGACCATCGGATGCGAGGCTCAACGCACCGTCAGGCCATGCCCCACCGGCGTCGAAGCAGCCATTCGGCCGAAAGTGCACCGGCAAATAGAAGAAACACCAGCCAGCCGCTGATCGGGCCATCGCCCAAGCGTTGGCGCTCGATCACCGGCGCCTCAGCGCTGCGACGCTTTTCGGAAATCCGATCGATCAACTGGTCGATTTGACGCGGATCGAACGCCTTTCCGCCGTGGGCGGACGTCATCTCCGCCAGTTGTTGCAGGTACAACGGGTCCGCCATCGGTCGAGACAGTTCGCGGCTGGTCTCGGTGACCTGAAACGCCAATTCGCCGGGTTCGACACCGTCCTGGTCGGCACGAACCACCAATCGATAGAAGCCCGGTGCCAACTCCGGAATCGTCCCGGAGATGCGTGGCTGCCCATCGGAGGATGCCGTGACTTCCAATGGCGTTTGCTGATCGGCGGAGTCCAGCAGACTTGCCGAGAGTGTGATGTCGTCGGTGTCATCGGCAAGTGATTGCAATCGCGCTCGGAATTCCGGCGCGGCGTCGGCGGCAAATCGTCGTGAATCCATTTCAATGATGACGCTGTCGCCACCCTGATCTTCACGCGACATCAACCACAGCATCAGTTGACGCCAAAAACGGCGATGGGCTTCGGCTTTCCCCGCCCGCCACCAACGATACGTTTCGTCAAACGCGACCGCTGCGACTCGACCCTGCCCGTAGCTGCCGATCACCAGCAGGGGTTCATCGTTGGCGGTTTTCAGCAACACCTGTGTCCCGGCGGCCACCTTCGTCCCGGCGAACCGGTTTGCCCCGGGCATGGCGGGCAACGAATTCCAAACGGCGGCCGGATCGCCGCTTCCCAGATCGACGATGGGATGATTCCGCGCGACTTCGATTTCGATCGGTCCGCTGATCTGTCCCGCGCCCTCGGCGCGCGCGGACAATTCCGCCGGAGACATCACGCCGCGAACCGGTTGCCGGCGCAGTGCCGCATCCAGTTTGATCGGCAGCACGTCGCTGAGTGGTCCGTCGGCGTAGCCTCCAACGGAAAACGTGCCGAATCCGCCGATCATCACCAACCCGGAACCTTCCGCCACACGTTCGGCCAGCAGCTTCAATTGCGCATCGCCGATCGCATTGGCGTCGACATCACCGATCAGGTAGATGTCGTAACGGCCGGGCTGCAAGGCGCCCTGCAGGTCGACCGGCCATTGGCGATCACCGCGGATCGGGACGTAATCAAGTTCCAGATCGGGGAACCGCCGTAGCGCTCGGCGGAGAAAGGTCTGTTCGGGGCGGGCGGTACCTTCGATCAACAGGATCCGACCGCCGCCGTCGCGGACTTCGACAAACGCGGTTTGAGCATTGTTGCCGGTCACCCATTCGCCCGGCTGCTCCTCGGCCTGTACTTTCAATCGATACAGCCCCGGCGGTGGAGCCGTCATCGGGATCGTCATCGCGAGGGTTTCGCTGGAATTGCGTGTGTCGACCTGACGGGACCGCTGTTCCGTTTCGGTTCCGTCGTCGGAGATCCACGACACCGTCACGGGAATTTGCGTGTTCGCCATCCCTTGAGTCTGCAAGGTGAAGGCGACATCGAATTGATTGCCGGCAAACAACTGAAAACTGTCCGGAAGGTTGGCGACCGCGATGTCGCGCGCCGTGTCGCCGCCGTCCGGCGGACCGGTGGGGACCGTCCACATGGGGACGCCCAGCGAATCCAGCACTTCGGCACCTCGCTGCGCCGCCGCGCTACTGGTGGTCGCGCCGCCGCCAGCGCCCGCGCTGGCTGTCTGCGTTCCGTCTCCCATCAGCACCACCCCGGCCAACGGGTTTCCGGAGGAAGCGTCGATTGCGGCGCGAATCGCTTGGCCAAGATCCGTCGCATCGCCGACCGGTTGGACGTTTTCCAGTTTCGCCGCCAATCCGGCAATCCCTTCTCCATCGGATGCTTGGGCGACGGTGGTCGATCGACCGTCGTAGGCGATCAGTGCCACGTCCAATGATTCAGCCAGCGGGGCCAACCCGGCCAGCAACTGTTCGGTGGCCCGTTGTTGGCTGCTCCAGCGGTCGCCGCCGTCTCCGTCAGGCAAGGTCATGCTTTTCGACGCGTCGATGGCCACGACCAAGGTGGCGGGGGTGGGGCGATTGTCGGTGCGAACCAAAGCCGGACGCATCGCGGCCAACAACAGCACCAACGCCGCGAAGGATCGCAAGCCCACCAGCCAGCGTCGTCGCACCGGATCGTCGGTCGGTGGTGTGACACGCGCGATGACCAACACGATCGCAATCGCTGCCAACACGGCGACCCACGCCGAACCGTAAATCGGATCCCAATCGAACTGCGTCATGCCGCCGACCCCGCCGCGGCTGTCGCCCGTTGCGGTCCCGCCCGCCGCCGATAGAACCGGTTGCCCAGGATCTGTTCCAACAAAAACACGATCAACGCCAATAGCATCACCGGTGACCACAGAGACACGCTTTGTCGTTCGCTGCCGGACGTCCAGTCCATGTCGGTCAACGTTTCGATTCGACGAACGCGTTCCGATCCAAACCATTCGTCCAGCTGACTCGGGTCGATCGCTGCCGGATCCAAGCCGTCACGCGGCACATTGACGGTGAATCCCAGTCCCACGCGATCACCACGGATCCAGTGCACGCCGCTGCGTTCGGGCCGGCCGATCACGATTCGCCGCTCGGAGGATGTGTCTTCAGAATCGGTTGCCGGGACGTCCACCGGGATCGGGGTGGAGACGTCCGGTGGAAACCATTGCAGGCGTCGGGGATCCTGCTCGGGCGTTGATTGTTCGATCACGATCGACACGGGGGTTCCAACGCGAAAGGTCCAGGTCTCCGTCCCGCGACGCGTCAGGTAATCGGTCAAGTCACGGACCAGCAAGAACGCCGGCCAGAACTCTTCGGCGCTGAACAATTCGTTCCAGGCTTGGGCGGGATCGGCCAGTTCCGGGATCGGCGTCGTCAACACCAGCAGGCGTCCACCCTCTCCGCCCTCGGCCGCACTTTCGATCAAGGCCGGGTGACCGGTTCCCGCGTAACGCATCAGGACGCGATCGCCGTCGCGGGGTTGCGTCTGCCAATACTGGTCGATACGAAAATCCGGGAACGGAACGCCCTCGGGGATCGCAGCCAGGTTCTGCAGTGCCGGATGGGACGGGGAGGAGATCTCCAAAAAGGTTCCGGGTCGATTCACCCGCCAAGGCCTTTGGAAGATCGGAAACCCCGGTTCATCAACGCGGGTCGTTCCGAGCTGACGTCCGACGGTGACCAGCACCGAGCCGCCGCTTTGCAGGTACCGTTTCAGGGCAGGATCGCCCAGCGCCGCCGACGGCGGATCCAGCAGAATGACGCCGTCGTAATCCTGCAAACGTGACACGCCCAGATCGGCATAGCTGATGCGTTGCAGCCGAAACTGTGCCGTGGGGTCGTTCACTTCGGCGGGCGCTGAAATGGTCCGCGCAATCTCGTCCGCCTCTTCCGACTGATCGCCGACCAACAACACTTCATTGGGCGGGAGCACTTCGACGCTGAAATAACAAGCGTCGTCGATCGCCAAAGGGTCCTCGCCCACCAGGCGGATGGCGCCGTGGTGCAATCCGACTTCCAACGGCGGCAGCGTCATCTGCAGTTCGACATCGCGGCCCGGGGCCAAGGGAACACTCACTCGATCCACCGGCTGAGGCTCGGGACGCACCACGTCGCCGTTGCGAACGACCGGCAGGGAGGCATCACGCGGGTACAGTACACACTCGGCCGTCGTCGAACGTGATTGCGGGGGCGCCGCCGAGGGTTGATCGCCACTCTCGTTATCCTCCGACGTCGTTTCCCGTAGGGAAACGGTGGCGGCGACCTTGATCGGGGCTTCCGGCGCGGGCGAATCATCGGAAAGCGTCGGCAGGCTGAGCGAACGGTTGGCACCCCGATAGGCATCCGCTTGCCAAATCGTCACCCCGATGCCGGCGTCCTGGATCAAGTCCGCCAGCGATTGGTCCGCAAAGGAATCCGAAAACGCCGACTCGGCCAACCCACTTAACAACACCAATTGACGCGAATCGATTTGGCTGGTTTCCAACAGCCTGGCGGCGGCTTCGATCCGGGCGTCCAGCGGTTGCGCCATTTCCAGGGGACGCAAGTCGTTCACTTTCGAAATGGCACCGCTGCGATCAAGCGCAAACGCCGCCGGAGTCGTCGAGCGGTCGATCACCGCGATGCGGCTTTCGGCCCCGGCCGAAGCGATCAATTCCGTCGCGGCGCTACGCAGTTGTTGCAGGTGGTTTGTTTCCGACGTTTGCCAGGCCGACAACGGGCCGTTGTCGATCACGATCGTCAACGCCACCGGCCCCCTTTCATCGATGACCGGTTTGGTCCCACTGGCTAACGTGTAACCGGACCAGGTCAGTGCGACGGCCAACACCAAGCCGGCCATCGCCAGCAGGGACCACACCAGGGACTTTTGCGCCGCGTGGCTGGCGGCCACGGAGGCGAGGCCCAACAGCGCGACGCCGGCCGCGGCGAGGATCCCGATGGTGGTCCAGGTCAACGAAAGCGATCCCGCAATGGCGGGCTGGGCCAGGGCCACGGCGACGGCCGCCAGTGCCAGAATTCGGAGGGCCAACAACCACCACCGCCGAACGCGCATCTTGCTGCGGTTGGTTTCCAACCGCTGGGTCAGCAATCGGACCGAGGGAAACAGAACTTGCCGCGGCTCCTTGCGCGCAATCAAATGCAACGCGATGGGAATCCCGATCGCGGCCAGGGCAAAAAGTAGCGAGGCGTTCAGAAAAGTCACGGATCACCTGGTCGAGTCGTCCGGCGTCGTCGCTTCAACGAGAGACGGTTGCCGTGGCGTTCAAAACATGCTCTGTCGTTGCAACAGGTACTGAGTCAACGCCGCGTCGAATGGCATGCTGGTGTCAAGCGGTACGAAATCGATTTGCAGTTGGTTGCACCCGTCGCGATAGGCGTTTCGAAATTCGGCCAGTGTTCTCAGGTAGTCCTCGCGAAAGCCGGTGGCGTCGACCGAAACGGATTCGCCACTTTCGGCATCGGTGAACTGCACCGGCCCGTCGTAAGGGAATTCCACCTCGGCGGCGTCAAGCACGTGAAAGACGATCACGTCGTGGCCGGCATGCCGCAGTCGCGCCAGGGCCGAGATCGTTTCGTCGACTTGTTGCTGCCAGGTCTTTTCCGGGTCATCGCTGGGCCAAAGGTCGCTGAACAGGATGACCAGCGAATGCTGCTTGAGCATCGCGGCGACCTGTGTCAACGATGCCGGCAGGTCGGTCGATCCGGACGGCTTCAGGTTGGTCAGTTTGGCCAGCACGTCGCCGACATGCCCGCGTCGCGATCGCGCCGGCAACGCGGCGTGAACGGATTGATCAAACGTGATCAGGCCGACTGGATCCTGCTGCATGATCATCAGGTACGTCAACGCGGCGGCCAGGCAAGTTGCATATTCGAACTTGGTCATCGACTGGCTTTCGGTGAACCCCATCGACGAGGACAGGTCGATCACCAGGTAACCGATCAGATTCGTTTCCGCTTCGAACCGTTTGGTGTAGTACTTGTCGGTCTTCGCATACACCAGCCAATCGATCAGTTTCGGGTCGTCACCGCGGTTGTATCGTCGGTGCTCGCTGAACTGAACGGAAAAGCCGTGATAGGGGCTGTGGTGCAAGCCCTGCAGGAAGCCTCGCACGACCATGCGGGCACGCAGGTCCAGACGCTGGATCTGTTGCAGCGATTCGGGCGAGAGCGAGGCGGTCATTTGGCCAACTTTTCCGGCTGCGGCGGTTTGATGTCCTCGAGCAGGCGATTGATCAACGCGTCGCTATCCATGCTTTCGGCTTGGGCCTGAAAGTTGGTGCCGATCCGGTGCCGCAGCACCGGCAGGGCGATCCGCCGGACGTCTTTGGCATCGACGCTGAATCGGCCCTGCATGGCGGCGATCGCCTTGGCACCGGCGATCAGGTTTTGTCCCGCCCGCGGTCCGGCACCAAAGTCCACCAACTGGCGAATGTAATCCGGAGCGGTTTCGTCACCCGGACGCGTCGCGCGGACCAGGCGGGTGACGTATTTGATGACAAACGGATTGACCGCCACGCTGCCGACCAACTGTTGCACGTTCAGGATCGCGCGGCTGGACAGCACCTTGTTGACCGCTGCCGACTCGCCGCGCGTGGTGGTCGTCAGAATCTGTTCTTCCTCATCGACCGAGGGGTAATCCAACTTGATGTTGAACATGAACCGGTCCAGCTGCGCTTCGGGCAGCGGGTACGTGCCCTCCTGCTCGATCGGGTTCTGGGTGGCGATGGCGAAGAACGGCTTGGGCAGGGCGTACGTTTCGCGGCCCACCGTGACCTGCCGTTCCTGCATGGCTTCCAGCAACGCGGCCTGAGTTTTGGGCGGCGTCCGGTTGATTTCGTCGGCCAGCAAGACGTTTGCGAAAATCGGGCCTTCGACAAATCGGAAACTGCGGCGTCCCGATTCGTCTTCCTCCAGCACCTGCGTGCCGGTGATGTCCGACGGCATCAGGTCGGGCGTGAATTGAATCCGCTTGAAGGAAACGTCCAAGATGCTGGCCAGGGTGCTGACGATCAACGTCTTGGCCAACCCGGGAACGCCTTCCAGCAGGCAATGGCCGCGCGTGTAAATCGCCGCAAGCAGTTGCTCGATGGTTTCGCCTTGTCCGACGATGACCTTACCCAGCTCCGATCGGATCGTTGCCTGGTGTCCGGAGAATTCGCGCAACACGTCCCCCAAGTTCTTGCCCGGCTGGGCCTCGGACGACCCCGCCGGCAGCGATGCGGACGTCCTGGGGGCGGGCGGTTTCGCTTCGGATCGCTTGTCGCCGGGTGGTGGTGGAGGCGTCGGTTCGCTCACAGTCAATTGTCGCCGGTTGCTGAAGGAGTGTGGTATGGTGACGATGGAATGATTGCCGGCGCGGCGGTGGTCTGATTGGGACCGATCCGACGGCGGTTACAAACAGTGTACGTTCGCGCCGCGCGTTTCTGGAAAGGGGGATCCCCATTGTTTCGCTTCACCGCACCGCTTTTGCTGCTCTTGACCTTTGCGGTCTGCCACGCCCCGATGGCCCGGGCCGACGTCGATGCCGCGGCGGTCAATCGTGCGATCGAACGCGGGATTACCTATCTTCGCAAAGCGCAAAATGATCGCGGCGGTTGGGACGAGTACGCAGGACAGTCGTGCGGGCTGTCGTCACTCTGCACGCTGGCGTTGCTCAACGCAGGAGTTTCTCGCGACGATCCGGCCATCACCCAGGCGATGAAGTATCTGCGCGCGACCATCGCCGACGAAACCTATTCGGTGTCGCTGCAGACGTTGGTTTTCTGCCAGGTCGGTGCCGCGGCCGACATGCCCAGGATCAAGAACAATGTTTCCTGGCTGACCCGCTCGCAAATCGACTCCGGCGGCAATTCGGGGGCGTGGACCTATGGTGGCAAGCGATCCGGTGGTGGTGATCCGTCCAACACCCAATTCGCCCTGCTGGCGTTGGGTGCCGCCCAGGATCGCGGTGTGGACGTGGATCCCCAAGTCTTTGCCCGCTCCATTCAGTACTGGGAAAAACGTCAAACGCAAAGCGGAGGCTGGGGGTACGGGACCAGTCAGCCGACCGGCAGCATGACCTGCGCCGGCGTCGCGTCGTTGATCATCGCCAACGGCCGGTTGGGGAATTCCAGTTCCTCTATTGAAAACGGCCAGATCCAGTGTTGCGGCTCGGATGACACCGCCGAGGACCCGATCCAGAAAGGGCTGGAATGGTTGGGCGACCGATTCTCCGTCGATGCCAATCCCGGCGGACACTCGGGGACCTATTTCTACTATCTGTACGCGATCGAACGCACCGGACGGCTATCCGGGCGACGCTTCTTCGGCGGTTACGATTGGTATCGCGAAGGCGCCGACAAGTTGATCGCGCTGCAGGACGATTTCCAGGGGTACTGGTCCGGCGGTGATTGGGAAGGGCCGACCATCGCCACCTCGTTTGCCTTGTTGTTCCTCTCGAAGGGAAAACGCCAAGTCGTGATCGGCCAATTGGAACGGCGGACGCCAGATCGATCGGAATGGCAACCCCATCCGGATTCGTTGCGCCAACTGGTGCGGCACGTTGAACGTGCCTGGGGCCGTGACTTGACTTGGCAAACCGTGCAAAGCGAAAGTGCCTCCGTGGCCGATCTGCTGCAAACACCAGTGCTGGTCATCAGCGGCAAGCAGGCGTTGCAGATCGATGGGCCGCGGAGTGATCTGTTGAAAGACTACATCGACCAGGGCGGAACCATCCTGTTTGATTCCAGCGGCGACAACGGTTGTGGGAACCCGGCGGAATTTCAAGCCACGGTCAAACAATTGTGTGCCCGTTGGTATCCCGGTTCACCTTTGGAACGGTTGCCGACCTCGCATCCGATTTGGAGCGCCGAACGGACAGTGGACATTGACGCCATGCCAAACGGATTTTGGGTGTACGGCGTGCAGGCCTGCTGCCGAACGGCCGTTTTCTATGTGCCGCAAAGTTTGACCTGCCGTTGGGAACTGGGCGACGTGCTGTATGAGCGTGGTCCCGCCGACGATCCGGTGCGACGCCAAATCGACCATTCGATCCGCTTGGGGCAGAACCTGGTGGCCTACGCGACCGGCAGGGAATTGAAAGACAAATTGGACAACCCGATCGTGTTGCGTGCCGATTCACTCCCCACCGCCCAGCGCGGTACCACGCGGATCGCCCGGTTGGATGTCGGCGCGGGCGGCGAAGACGCGCGACGCGCGCTGCCGAACGTTTCGACGTTGATCCGCGACCAGGCCCAGATTCCCGTTTCGGTCCCAGAAGATTCCGTCGGCTTCACCGATGCTGACTTGGCCGAAGTCACGGTGTTGTGGATTCACGGACGTCGTGAGTTTGAACTGAGCAGCGAACAACGCGAAGTGCTGAAGAATTTTCTGGACCGTGACGGCGTGATCTTGGGGACCGCGATCTGTGGCAACGAAGCGTTCGCCGCCTCATTCCGTCGCGAGATCGCCGGCTTGTTGGGCGGCGAGGCAATGCGGCCGATGCCCGCCGACCATCCGATGCTGACTGACCAGTACTTTGGATACAACCTCCGTTCGGTCACCATCCGGCGGCCCAGTCGCGGCGGGCAAGGTCAGTCGATTCGCCGCCAGACCGGTCCGCCGTTGCTGGAGTATGCCGAAGTGGGCGGCATCGTCGGCGTGGTGTTTTCGCCGTTGGACTTGAGCTGCGCGTTGGAGAGTCTGAATTCGGTGCAGTGTCCCGGATATGCCACCGAAGATGCGGCCAAGATCGTCACCAACGTCGTCCAAATGGCGCTTTATCAGTAGCGTCCCCGCGTCGCCCTCGCTCGGGCGGCGCCCGCCGCAGCGGAGTCTGGGCCGGAGGCCCCGCCGCAACTCCCGCATTGTCCCGGCGGTGTTCCGCGGTGTTCCGCAGTGGTCGCCCGCTGTCGCCGGACCGCTCGTGCCATTCCAGGCGTCGCTTGCTATATTCCCGCTCCGCAATCAACCACCACGAGTCTCGCCAACCCGCATCGACATGGCCAAAGCCCCCAAAAACGCGATTTCCCCGACGCGCGCCGAAGATTATCCGGAGTGGTACCAGCAAGTGATTCGTGCCGCGGATCTGGCGGAGAATTCGCCGGTCCGGGGTTGCATGGTGATCAAACCGTGGGGCTACCAGTTGTGGGAGAACATGCAGCGGGCGCTGGACGACATGTTCAAGGCAACCGGTCACCAGAACGCGTACTTTCCGCTGTTCATTCCGATGAGCTTTCTGGAGAAGGAAGCGGAGCACGTGGAAGGGTTTGCCAAGGAATGCGCTGTCGTCACCCACCACCGTTTGGAACCCGATCCCGAGGGCGGATTGCGGCCGGCCGGTGAACTGGAAGAACCGCTGATCGTGCGGCCGACCAGTGAAACGATCATCGGAGCCACCTATGCCAAGTGGGTGCAAAGCTATCGGGATTTGCCGATCCTGATCAATCAGTGGGCCAACGTGGTCCGTTGGGAGATGCGGACGCGGATGTTCCTACGGACCGCGGAATTCCTGTGGCAGGAAGGCCACACCGTGCACGCCACCGAAGCCGAGGCGATCGAAGAAACGGAAAAGATGATCGATGTCTACGCGGACTTCGCGCGGAACTGGATGGCCATGCCGGTCACCATCGGCGCCAAGACGCCCGGAGAGCGATTCCCCGGAGCCGTCGAAACCCTCTCGATCGAAGCCATGATGCAGGACCGCAAAGCACTGCAGGCCGGGACCAGCCATTTCCTGGGGCAGAATTTTTCCAAGGCTCAGGAGATCGTGTTCCAGTCCGAAAGCGGGTCTCGCGAATACGCTTGGACCACCTCCTGGGGTGTCTCCACGCGATTGGTCGGAGCCCTGATCATGACGCACAGCGACGACGACGGTTTTGTCGTCCCGCCCCGGTTGGCCCCGATCCACATCGTGATCCTGCCCATCTACAAAGAGGAATCGCGGTCCGCGGTATTGGAATACATCGATTCGCTGGCCACGGCCCTCCGCGATCAGTCCTTCCATGGGGCACCGATTCGGGTCGAAGTGGACGATCGTGACATGCGTGGCGGTGAAAAGAAATGGCACCACGTCAAGCGTGGCGTTCCCATCCGGTTGGAGGTTGGGCCCAAGGACATGGAGAAGGATTCCGTGTTCCTGGCGCGGCGGGATCTAGGCAAGAGTGTGCCGATGCCGCGGCAAGAGTTGATTGCAAATGTGGTCGAATTGTTGGACGAGATCCAACAATCCCTGTACGACAAAGCCGACCAGTTGCGTCGCGACAACACCGTCACGATCACCAATGAAAAGGATTTCCGCGACTACTTCACCCCGCAGGATCCGGAATCGCCGGAAATCCATGGCGGATTTGCCTGGTGCCACTTCGCCGACGAAGAAAGCCTGCAGCCGTTGCTGAAGGAATTGAAGGTCACGATCCGTTGCATTCCCCGGGAGGCCAACGACGCGTCGGGGACCTGCTTCGCGACCGGAAAGCCCGCCGCCAAACAGGCGATCTTTGCCAAAGCCTACTGATCCGGCTGGGCAAAAGCTCCACGCGCGACGGGCCCTTGTTCCAAGGCTCCCGCCTTGGAACAAACTGCTGTGCAGGCTCTGCCTGCCAGCTCCCGCAGGCCCGGAACGCGATTGGCGGCAAGTGTCCCCGGTGGTTCGAGCGTTTCGCTGGGAAAGGCCGGCAGAGCCGGTGGGACCGTGCGTTCCCGGGCGGGAGCCCGGGAACGAGCGGAACACGCGCGGGACCCTGCATTGATTCCCCCTGGTGCCCTTGTTCCAAGGCTCCCGCCTTGGAACAAACTGCCTTGCAGGCTCCGCCTGCGAGTTTTGACCGGTGCAACCGAGGTTTTCAGCGGAAACGCAATCAAGCACCCTGTCAATCACGAACCGCAAGGTACACCGTTGAACCGGTGATCATCCAAAACGGGGTTGCCAATCGGCTCACTGAACCGTTAACACCGCAACGATCCACACGCCCTGCGCGGGCGTGCCCGCCCGGGTCGTGCTTGTGTACCCGCCCTGATTGCGCTTTCTGCGATTCATGTTTCACGCCAAACGTTTCCCGATCTCGATCATCTGCGCGACGTCCTGGTGGATTGTCGTCGCGTTGACCGGTTGCGGAACCACGCGTGAGCACCAGGCCACCGAGCAGCTGGTGGTCAGTGAAGCGGTCGACCGGAACATTCAGGACCTGGATTTTCGGCCGCTGTCGGGCCGCAAGGTGTACTTGGATACGAGCTACATGAGGAACGTGAAGGGCCCCACGTTCGTCAACGCGGAGTACGTGATCAGTGGATTGCGTCAACAGATTCTTGCGGCCGGTTGTTTGATCCAGGATTCTTCGAACGATGCCGAAATCATCATCGAAGGCCGGATCGGCACCTTGGGTTCGGACGATCATCAGGTGACGTTCGGTTTGCCGGAGAACAATGCTGTCAGCAATGCGGCCAGTTTGATTCCTAACGCACCAACGTTGCCCTCGATTCCGGAAATCGCCTTCGCCCGGCGGGAATCGCGCGAGGCCGCCTCGAAGATTGCCGCCTTCGCCTACGACCGTGAAACCCGAAGACCCATCTGGCAATCTGGCGTGCGGCATTCGGTGGCCACGGCCAAGAACACCTGGGTCCTGGGCGTCGGCCCGTTCCAGGGCGGTTCGATTCGGGAAAAAACGAAGCTGGCCGGTAGCCGGTTCCAATTTGGACGCCGCAGCGCCAACAGCTCGCCGGCCCGACCTTACGAGCGGCCCGCCGTCGACTACACCGCGGAAACGCGGTTCAACCAGGGCTGGCCGGATTTCAGCGGCGTCGGTCACGGCCCCGACATGCTGGCTTCCAGTGAAGATCAGCAAGAGGGTCAGGATTCGCAGTCGGCGGATGAATCGAAAGCCTCCCAGGCCGAAACGGAAGTTGCTGAAGCACCCGCCGAGGATGCTTCCAAGACGCGCTAACCGGACAGCGTTTCTTTGCGTGAGTCGCCCGGCGTTCGCCGCGGATTTTTTCGCATCCACCGGCGGCTGACGCCATGCCGCCCATCGCACTGCGAATCGTCACGGGCGTGGTACACGGATTGCAACCCACCGTCCGTACCACGATCGATTTCGACCGCGCGGATTCTTCGCCGCGCCGATTGCGTCGTGATGCGTCGGACGCAGCATTTCGCGGTCAACTTGTCGCTGCGGTAGACTGCCCCGACTCCAACGGAACCCGCCTCAACTGGATCTGCTATGCCTGTCGGTACTTCGCCTGTCGGTACTTCCTCCGCCGGTCAAACGACGACCATCCCGGAACCACGCTCGCTTTCCGACGACGCCCAGCTTCGCGAGGACGTCTTGGCCGGTCTTTCCGAAATGCCGCGAGTGCTCTCCAGCAAGTACTTTTACGACAAACGTGGATCGTCGCTGTTCGACTCCATTTGCTCGCTGCCGGAATACTACCCGACACGGACTGAGACCGAGATCATGGAGCGTGATGCCGGCGCGATGGTGTCACAAATCGGTGAGGACGTTTGCATCGTCGAATACGGCAGCGGCAGCAGCGTCAAGACGCGGTTGCTGCTGGACCAAGTTGGGCCGCGGGCTAGCTATGTCCCTGTCGACATCAGCGGAAAGCACTTGGCACAGACGGCGGAGGAGCTTTCCGATCGGTATCCGCGCATGCCGATCACGCCGGTGGTCGCTGACTTTACCCAACCGTTCGAACTTCCCGGATGGGTCGCGGAGCACGAAAACGTGTGCTTCTACTTTCCCGGATCGACGATTGGCAACTTCACGCCCGATGAAGCGGTCGACCTGCTGAGGCGGATGCGTTGCCAGGGGCAAACCGCTTCAAACGAACCTTCAAAAACTGGTCTCTTGATCGGAGTCGATCTGCACAAAGACACGGGCGTCTTGGAGGCTGCCTACAATGACCGCGAGGGCGTGACCGCGGAATTCAATAAGAACATGTTGGTGCGAATCAATCGCGAGTTGGGAGCTGATTTTGATCTGGATCAATTCGGCCACACGGCCATTTACAATGAAGCCGCTCGCCGGATCGAAATGCGGCTGGTCAGCCTGACGCACCAAACCGTTCACCTCTGCGGACGCAGTTTTGAATTCGGTTGTGGTCAGACTATCCGCACCGAGTATTCGCACAAATACACGCTGGACGGATTCACCCAGCTGGCGGAGACGGCGGGTTGGTCGGTTCGTCAGGCGTGGACGGATCCGCAATCAAGGTTTTCGGTGCTGTTTTTTCGTGCTGCGGAATCGGATGACACCTGAGGCGGCTCGCGAGAGCCGGCTCCTTTCCTGTGGCATCGCCCCGCGTTCCCCTTTCTTTTCGCTTTCGTCCGCTATCACCATGTCGCGCACCATCACGACTGAGAACGCAACGCAAGATCCGAGCGCGCCGGATCCATCGGGCGTGGACGGCCAAGGTGAGGGTCTGAAGCAGCGGTTTCATCGTGTGCGTCAAGATTCGATGAGCATCACGGCGCTGTTGCACGCGGAGGATTGCGTCATTCAATCGATGCCGGATGCCAGCCCGATTCGATGGCATCTGGCCCACACGACGTGGTTTTTTGAGACGTTCTTGCTGAAACCTCTGGCCGGTTATCAACCGGTCAATGAAGCGTTCGAGTACCTGTTCAATTCTTACTACAACTCCGTCGGAGCACAGTTTCCTCGGCACCGACGCGGACTGTTGTCGCGTCCGACGATGAAGTCCGTGTTCGAGTACCGGCAACAGGTCGATGCTGCGGTGATCGATTGGTTGTCCCGCCAGGAGCTTACTGCGGAGCAACGGGAGATATTGGAAGTCGGGCTCCATCATGAGCAGCAGCACCAAGAGCTGATGTTGACCGACGTCAAGCACCTGCTGTCATGCAATCCAATCTTCCCGGCCATGTTCGATCATCCGGTCGCCGACCAGGCCTCACCTGCCTCCGTTGAATGGGTCGGTTTTGAAGGTGGCGTTCGCCGGATCGGACACGACGGAAATGGGTTTGCCTACGACAACGAATCGCCGCGTCACAAGGTGTACGTCCATCCGTTTCGGATTCAGTCGCGTCCGGTTTCCAACCGGGAATATTTGGCGTTCATCCAAGACGGTGGCTACCGACGACCGGAGCATTGGTTGTCGGCGGGATGGGCGGCGGTCCAGGAAGGCGATTGGCAGCATCCGCTGTATTGGTGCCGGCGGGAAGCTGAATGGCACGAATTCACTTTGGGCGGGTTGCGGCGGTTGGATCCCGCGGCGCCGGCGTGTCACCTCAGCTACTTTGAAGCGGACGCGTACGCACGCTGGTCGGGGCATCGGTTGCCGACCGAGGCCGAATGGGAAATCGCGTCCCAGGCCGCCGCACCAGAACAGATCTTGAAAGGTGCGAACCGCTTCGTTGATTCGGGGCGTCCGGTGCACCCAGAGTATGATCCGACCGACACGGCGGCATTGCGAGAACTCTTTGGTTGTCTTTGGCAATGGACGTCCAGCCAATACAGTCCCTATCCGGGCTATTCCGCCCCGGAGGGTGCGCTGGGTGAATACAACGGAAAGTTCATGTGCAACCAGTTTGTGTTGCGAGGATCTTCCTGCGCCACTTCGGCGAATCATGCCCGACGAACCTATCGCAACTTCTTTCCTCCAGAGGCGCGCTGGCAATTTACCGGGGTGCGTTTGGCATCCGACGGGGCCGAGTGAGATGGAGCCATCCAAACGTCAGGGCCCTCAGGAATCTGTTTGGGATTATCCTCGCCCGCCACGATTGGAACGGACCAGCAAGACTATTCGCGTGGTGGTCGATGGATTGACGATTGCCGAAACCAATCGGGCGATGCGGATGTTGGAAACGAGCCATCCGCCGGTTTACTACATCCCACCGGAAGACATGGATCTTCGTCGGTTGCGTCGCGAACCCGGCGGCAGCTTTTGCGAGTGGAAAGGACCCGCTTACTACTTCGCCATCGTGACGCCGCGGCGCGTGATCGGGAGAGCCGCCTGGTATTACCCCGATCCGCCTGACCGGTACAGTGCGATGGCGGAGTACGTTGCGTTTTATCCCAGCAAGATCGACGCGGGATACGTTGACGGAATTGCTGTCGAAGCCCAGCCCGGCGACTTTTACGGCGGATGGATCACGCCCGACATCGTCGGGCCGTTCAAGGGCGGTCCCGGCACCATGGGTTGGTAAGCTGTCGCGGATCGTTGGACAGGTTCCGAAACTGGCTGTGTTTGAGAACGCTCGTCACGGCCGCCACGTGCGCCAAACGCTTGGTCATTCGCGAGGATCGATGGTGCAAACGGCCTGCCCCGTCACCGCATTCGTCGGGATGTTTCCCCACTGTCGGCTATCCACCGACACGGGGACGTTGTCGCCCACGACAAACATCTTTCCCTCCGGAACGGTCAACGGATAGGCAACCGTCGACGACGCGGTATCGGCGCGGTACTCGATTTCTCGCCACACGCGCAATTGCAATTCGGAAGCGACTTGCGGAGAGACTCGCAGGGCGATCGGACGCGAGATCGACAGTGCGCCGGCCTCGAGATCCGACCCGTCGTTTCGAGTTGATTCGCGGGCGGCTCGCTGGGAGATTCGCCGTGATCCGATCGAGATAGGGATCGGGGCGACGGCAAGATTGCCGGATTGGAAGAAGGCGACGCGTCCTTCATCTGACGCCGACGGCCACCTTCCGTCGGCTTCGGGCGTGACTTCCAGAACCAAGCGGTCGACCGGGCGCAGGCGGCGGTGCACGTCGGTATTGCTGGGGTAGTCATCCATCACCGCCGTTGGGTGTCCGCCAGAGTGCGGGTTGGCATAGCAGAACACCAGCCACGGCGATGTCGGATGCGGCCGGCGCCAATCGGTCGGGCCCGATGCCACGGGCACCAACGCGGGTCGGAGAGGGAAGGCGGAATCATCGCGAGCGGCCAGCAGGTCCTCCAAGCGTTGCTGGTTGACCAGCAGGTGCCCCTCGCGGACTTCCAGGCGGTCGCCCGCCAACGCGGCGATGCGTTTGATTCGAGCTTTTCCGGCCCAGTCGATTGCGACCACGTCGCCGATCGCCAAAGCGGACGCCGGAGGTTGGACCAGGCACAGGTCGCCTTCAACCAGTGTCGGTGTCATCGACGCCCCTTTGACCTGGAACACCATCCGGTCCGGCTGCGGACCCCGGCCAGCCCCCCCGTGACCGACGCGGAAGCCGATTCGGTATCCGGCCGCGACGCATAGCACCGTGCACAGAGCAACCGCCAGGCACACCGCTACTGCAGCGAACCGAGAAAATCGCGTGGGGGCGGGACGGTGGGACTTCATGGGCTCCAGATTCACCTGACGAAATCAGCGTCACACGGCTATACTGCCAACGCGGCGCTGACCGCAGCCATTTCCGAATTGCCAGAACATTCGTCAATCGATGTCCGATCCGAGCACCGTCCCTTCACGTCAACGGCCCGCCCGCAAGCGAATTGGCAGCCAGTCCGTTGTCCGCCAGGCTGTTGACCGCCAGACTGTTGACCGCCAGACCGTTGACCGCCAGCCCTTGGTACCTGGACCGTTGAACGAGACCGACACCCAAGACACCGGGACACCTGCCGAAGCTCCAACACGTGCGACCCGAGGACGCATGGGGAGGGTGCCTGGCATCAAGATCCTCGGATCCGGGGCCTTCGTACCCGATAACGTTGTCACCAACGACGATTTAGCGGCGCTGGGCTGTGACAGCGAATGGATCGTTCGCCGCACCGGCATTCTACAGCGGCGGCACGCGACCGACGACCAAGCCACCAGTGACCTGTGCTATGAGGCGGCCGTGCGGTGTTTGGCCGACGCCGGGGTTTCCGCCGATGAGGTGGACCTGATCTTGGTGGGAACCATCACACCGGACCATTTCACGCCCTCGACCGCCTGCCACCTGCAACGACGGCTGGGGGCGTTCGCTGCGGCGATGGATGTGGGGGCCGCATGTGCCGGGTTCATGTACGCGCTGACCACGGGAGCCCAGTTCATCGCGACCGGCAATGCCAAGCGGGTGTTGGTGATCGGCGCCGATTTGATGAGCCGGACGGTGAATCCGGATGACAAAAAAACTTACCCGTTGTTCGGCGACGGGGCGGGCGCCGTGTTGATCGGTCCGGACGAATCGGCCGCGGAGCGTTCCGGTGACGATTTAGCCGACACCGACGGCCAAGCCGCCGGCATTCTCTCCTATCAGCTTGGCAGCGAGGGATGCGGTGGAGAGATGTTGTGCATCCCCGCCGGCGGGACACGTTTGCCCCTGACCGAGGAAACGCGACGCGACGGTCTGCAGTACCTGCGGATGGACGGAAGAAACGTGTTCAAGTGGGCCGTCCGGGTGTTTGACGAAAGTGCCAAGGACGTGCTTCAAGCGGCGGGGATCGGACCCGATGACCTGTCGATGGTGATCCTGCACCAGGCCAACCAACGCATCATCGATTCGGCGGTTTCCGATTTGGGAGTTCCGCCGGAGAAGGTGTTCGTCAATTTGGATCGCTACGGCAATACGTCCGGGGCTAGCATTCCCCTGGCGCTCGACGAAGCCTTCAAACAAGGCAAGATTGCGGCAGGCGACTACGTGCTGTTGTGCGGCTTCGGCAGCGGACTGGCTTGGGGCACTGCCCTGCTGCGGATCTGATCGGGCGCCAGGGCGGCCGGGACAGCGCCGGTCAATCGTTGGTTTCCATTGTCGGCTTTCATTCCGTGAAAGCAGCGACGGCTGGCGGTACTGTTGCGGAGCAACCGCCAATTCTGCCGGATCAAGCCGTCGGTGGCGGGTCTTCCAGCGGAAAAGGCAATGATTCGCCTTTGATTTCCGCCAGCGCGTTGGCCGCCGCTTTCTGCTCCGCTTCTTTCTTGTTGGTGCCCCAGGCCGCGGTGTATTCGCGCTGGTCGATCACCGCGCTGATCAGGAACACTTTGCGATGATCCGGGCCCGACTCTTTCTTCAGCCGGTACATCGGTGTGCAAGCAATGTCCCTTTGGGCCCGTTGCTGTAACGCTGACTTGTAGTTCGCAGCACCCTGACTTTCCACCGCCAGAGTGACTTCTTGTTTCAACCAGCGTTTCAGCCGGTCCCGCACAACCAGGTGACCGCCGTCCAGGTACAGGGCCGCGACGACCGATTCGAAAACGTCACTGACCAGGCTGCGTGGGTAACTGCGATTGCGGGTCACGCCGCGGCCGACGATCAGGCAGCTGTCCAAGCCGATTTGGCAGGCGACCTTTCCACAGGTCCGGCGGCTGACGACGGCCGATTTGATCTTGGTCAGATCACCTTCGCTGTACTCGGGATACTCATCAAACAACCAGGCACAGACCACAAATCCCAACACCGCATCTCCCAAGAACTCCAGCCGTTCATTGCTGGCCAATCGATGGGAGGCGCCCGAGGCGTGCGTGAGGGCGAAACGCAACAGTTCCAGGTCTTCGAATTGATAGTCGATCAATTCCTGGCAACGGTGCAGTTTTTCGGCGTGGTCCGCCTCGCCGGACTCCCCCTTCGTCGGTCCGACCAGCCGGATTTCGTCTTGATACCGATCGACTTCAACCGACCGTGGTTGAGATGCCGACTCGGCGACACCGTCTTCCATCGACGATTCGCCCGATGCATCGGTGGATGTTCCATCGGTCGACGTGACGGGATCGGAATGGGTTGCAGCCCCAGCCGATTTGCGGCTGCCGGATTTGGACGACGATCCGTTGCCGGTGACCGGTGTGCCCAGTCCCGGAGGGCTCGCATCGGAGCGATCTTCGTCGCCACCGGAGGGACCGGTGGCATTCGCGTTGGGTGCAGAAGTCAAGTTCGTGGGGGTCAAGTCAAAGGGAATGCGGGTTGGCGCTCGCGGTCAACTGCAAACCTTCGTTGCCCAAGAAGAATCGCCGGTTCGGCGTCGGGCAACTGCGAAGAGAAGGAGTTGTGACACGAGGCGGTCAACGACGAACGCTGCACGATGATCACGCAGCGCGTTTCGAAACCGTCCATGTCACACGCCGGCGATCGGGTACCAACTCTGGCAGCCATTTCCCCCTCGGCCAATCCTGCCGGGAGACACAACTGCGTGGTTCATTCGACCCGCCCGCCGGTGTGCGACGTGTTCCGTACAAACTAGCAAGAAATCACCGCCAGGGGTAGCCGAATCGTCGCCGCCAGCGGCGGGACATTGCAGGCGGAAGCGAGAAAAAAATCGCGTTTTTTGCGCGCCACCGGCCGGGTTGGTCCCACTACCCTGGTGAAGCCAATGAGTACACAGCCGCCTCCAGCCGATGAAACGATCCCGTGTGAGATCACGGAAGACCCACGCGAGGAGGCGCAGGGTCTGCAAGTTCTCAGTGACGCGGAGCTGTTGGACGGTTGGATCCAGGACCAGCAGCCCCAGGCGTTCGCGGTTCTGGTGCAGCGTTACAGCCGGATGGTGTTGAGTGTCTGTCGCCGACGCTGTCGAACGCTCAGCGATGCCGACGATGCTTATCAGACGGCTTTCCTGATTCTGGCGCACCACGCCCACAAGATTCGTCGACCGGAATGTTTGCCGGGGTGGCTCCAACGGGTTGCCCAGCGCGCCGCCGACGCAACGCTTCACCGCAGCACTCCACCACTCGACCCGGATCCTCCCGCCATGAATGATGTGCCGGCAGCGGAAGAGAGCCCGCTGGACGGGATTGCCAGACGACACGAAGCCATCGTGCTGGACGAGGAACTGGCCGCACTGCCGGAACACTACCGGTCGGCAATCGTCATGCACCTGTATGAAGGCCAGTCGGTGCAACACCTGGCCGAGCAGTTTCAGACCACGTTGGGCGCCGTGCGCGGCCGTTTGCAACGCGGCAAGCAATTGCTTGCCAGACGTTTGCGGTGTCGTGGCGTCGTTCCCGTGCTGGCGTTCGCTGCGGCCGGACTCTCCCAATGCACGGCCTCGGAAGCCGCCGCCGCCAGCAGCACTTTTCTGGCCGACATCTCTTCTGGGACGCTGCCGCCGGCTCCCACCGATCCTCTTCTCCAACCCCTCGTTTCGAAAGGAGCCCGAATCATGACACCCTGGAACACCCTCGGGTCGCTCGCCGCCGTCGGCACCCTGGCCGCCGTTTTCCTCTCACCCTCTCCGGGTGACTCGGCCGGAAACGACCAACCATCCCTCCATGTCGATGGGGCTCCGATCCTCGCGCAGGTTCCTCAGCCGGGGCCGGTCATTATCCAACCCGTGCCACGCCAACCGACAGCACCGCGACCGGCACCGCCGCAACCGGCACCGCCGCAACCGGCACCGCCACCGAAGGCGTCGCCGCCCGCTCCGGCGCCCTCCCCTTACGCCGGCGAAGCTCCACCGTCGTCCGGCGATGGCAAGCCGATGGTCTGGGAAAAGCAATACCGTCCGGCGAAACCGACCAGCCAGTTGGCTCAAGACATTCAACGACGATTGGATGAGCCGGTCAATCTGTCCGTTTCCGCCGCGGTCGGCGATCTGGAGCGGCAACTGGAACAATCGCTGAGTATGCCGGTGATCATCGACGACCGCGCGATCTCCTATGCAAAGTTGGAGCCGTCGCGATCCGTTTCCGGGGACTTCAGCGACGTGCCGCTTCGCACCGCACTGAGAAAACTGCTGCGCCCGCTAGGTTTGAAAGCAACGGTGCAAGATGAAGCACTGGTCGTTACCGCCGATCCCGGAGCCCTCGTTCATCAAGGCATCGGTGTCTCGCGTTGGATCAACGTCGATGAAACCTTCATGGAACAGTTGGAAGAAACGTTGGCCAAGCAGGTGGATTACGACTTTCAGGAAACGCCGCTTTCGGAAGCGGTGGCAACCATCTCCCAGGACCTGGGACTTCCTCTGAGCATCGATCGGCGTTCGATGGAAGAGATCGGGTTGGATCAGGACGTCGGCGTGACCGCTCAATATCCGTCCATGCCGGCCTACGATTTTTTGTCCTTGATGCTCTCCGATCTGGATTGCACCCTGAACGTGGTGCACAACCAGTTGTTGGTCAGCACGCTGGAGGCCGCCGAGGATAATCTGCTCAGCCGCGTCTATTGGCTGGAAGGGCTGAACGCGGCAGCCGACTATCAGGACTTCATCCAGCTGATCGAATCGAACATCGTGCCGGGCACCTGGGAAGCGTTGGGGGGCAACTCCAGCATCTCACCTTTCGACGCGGCCCGTCCTGCGATCGCGGTGCGGACGACCTACGGCGTGCATCGCCAAATCGAACGCGTGATCGCGGCGTTTCGGGAAAACTCGTTTGTCCCCGACGACGTTCCCGAACGGGTTCAAGTGCCCGATACGGGCCAGTCGCAACCGTTCGGCATGGGCGGGGGAATGGGCGGCATGGGCGGCGGCATGGGCGGAGGCGGCGGCTTCTTCTAGCCGCAGCGAATCGCTCGGGTGCGACGTTGACGCCGCCACGCTCGCCAGAGCGTGGAAGACGTTGGGATGTGACGTAGCCACGCTCGCCAGAACGCGGAAGATGTTGGGATGCGACGCCGCCACGCTCGCCAGAGCGTGGAAGATGTCGCCAAACTCTTGTCAGCCTCGCGACACGCTCAGGTCCAGTTCGGGATCGGCTTTTCGTTTTCCAACGCCGACATTTCCTCGCACAACTCGTGCATGAAGGTCTCTCGTTTGCCGGTCCACCGCACGGACCGGCCGATGAAGACGTCACAGAAGAAGGGAACCAGGATCCCTTCTCCCTTGGGCAGGGACTTCCCCAGGCCGTGCAAAAATACCGGTGTGAACGGCACTTCAGGAAAACGCTTGGCCACGTGCGCGATTCCCGTTTTGAATTCTTCCCGCACCTCCGGCTTCCCGCGCGTCCCCTCAGGAAAAATGATCAGGATTTGGTTTTCGCGCAGGGCGTTGCAGATGCCGGCCAACGGATCGGTGCGCATGCCCTTGACTTCTCGCTCCAACGGGATGATTCCGACGATGTGCTGGGAAAACCATGCCATCACCGGATTCCGCAGGAAGTGATCCGCCGCTGCCACTGGATGCACGTCCTTCAAACGCTGCATGCCGAACAGGGTCATCAGGACAAACGTGTCCAGGTGGCTGTTGTGGTTGGCGACGACCACCGCCGGGCCTTCGGTCGGCAGGTTCGCGATCCGTCGGACGTTCAACCCGATCACGAACAGGATCACGGGGCGAACGATGAACAAAAAGAACAGGTAACGCAGCGCAGTGATCATCGTTCAACCATAGAAGTAATAGACGAAATGGAAGAACAGCGGCGCCGTGAACGTCAGACTGTCGACCCGGTCCAGCACCCCGCCGTGCCCGGGCAGCGTGTAGCCACAGTCTTTCACACCCAGGTCGCGTTTGAGGGCGGAGACGGACAGGTCGCCGGCAAACCCGAACACTCCGATGATCAAGCCCGCCGTGATGCTCCGCAGCAAATCCATGAACGTCAGCCAGGGGCCAATGGCCGCGGCCAACACGGTGGTCGAACAGACGCCGCCGAGCATTCCGACGACCGTCTTGTTGGGGCTAACTTTGGGCACGATCTTGGTTTCCCCCAATGCACGCCCCCAGCAGTACTGTGCCACGTCGTTGAACTGGGTCAACAAGATCAAGAATACCAACAACGCCGCTCCGCCGGATTCCTGCGACGATCCGGCCGGCCAGATCGGTGCAACGCGAGGATTCACCGGCGGCTGGATCGATAACAGCATCGCGCCATGCGACAGGCTGTAAACCGTGGTCATCAGGCCCCACTGCAACGATCCGACCGCGCGCAGGAATCCACTGGTTTCCCCGATCATCACCATCCGCGTCGGCAGCAAGATGAACATGTAGACGGGGATGAAAATGATGAACATCCCGTACCATTCCGAACCGACCCAGACGTACTGCAGTGGAATCGCGAGGTAGGCCCAAAACAACACGCGGTGGTCAACGCGTCGCGTGGGGACCATGGAAAGGAACTCTTTCAGGGCCAGGAAACTGACCAAGGCGAAGAAGACGATCGCCGTCGTTCGGGAAACACCAAACAGAATCGCAAACGAGATGACGATCACCCACCAGGTGCGAATCCGCTGCGCCAATTCGCTGTCATCACGCTCCGGGACTCGACGCCGTCGGGCCAGCAACGCGGCCTCCGCGATCCCAAGCAACACGGCGACACCGATGAATGTCAAATGGATCTGATGCGAAAGATGATCAAACAGTCCGAACATGTTGCTCCCGCATCCGTTGGGCGATCGATGACAAGCGCCGCCAAGCGGTGACCGCGCCGCCGGCGACAATCAAGCTCAGGGAGGCGTTCATCAGGATCGCGATCGCGGGGGCGGCCGCCCCCAGGAGGATCGCCAGGCCGCAGGCCAAACAGGCGGCCGTCATGATCGCCATCCGCTGCGGTTTGGCCATCGGGCCCTGGAAGCATTGCCCGACGCCTTCGCTGCCGCCGACCGCCCGCACGTACGCGACGAACAACGCGACCAAGGCGGCTGCATAGCCCAACGGCGCGATGGCCGACAGCGAGTAACCGGCTCCGACCAGCACCGCAACATCCGAGATCCGGTCCGGGACTTCATTGAACAGGCCGCCCACCGGCGAAGACTTGCCGCCCTCCACCGCCACCATCCCGTCCAGCAGGTTGGCGATCAGTCGGAACTGAATCATCACCGCCGCGGCAATGTAGCACGTCAGCCGCAGGGGGTCGCCGGATGTCCAGGATGTGCCGGCCAACAAGATCCCGGCAAGACAGCCGAAGACGCCGCTGGATACACTGATGGTGTTGGGAGTGATGCGAGTTTCGGACAACCAACCGGCCAGGCGGCGAAAGATCGGCCACCGGCGCGACTTCACGGGACGTCGGCCTTCGATCGGGTTGTTTGTCATGGAACACGCGACCATGCCGCAGCAAAAGATGACCTGGCTAAAGAAAACGCGATGGATCGGAAGATCACGTTGGCGGGTTTTTGAAAGAGCCTGAGGAGGCCATGTGGTTGCGCGATCATCAACCGCAAAGCTCTGAAAATCCCGCGGCGGCACCCTGGGACCACGGACCTCGTCTGGATGATACCGTCTTTCGCGGCGGGCGACGTGCCGCGGAACGGTCACGTCTTGGTGTTTCCGTTCGGGTCGAACAACGAGCGTTGACGTGCCCCGCTTAGGACCTGTCTGAAAACTCGCAAACCTTGTAGTTACCGTCGCGATCGCGGCGGGACGCGATGCTCTGGCGAGCGTCGCTACTTTTTTCAGACAAAGCCTCGCTGGACGGCGCCACTTTGTGAGCCGCGTGGCGGTAGCCGCGGGTCTTTCCGCATCAACCGGCGGCTAGCGCCTTGCCGCTCATTGCACTGCAAAACACGGCTCGCGGGAGGGCTAACCAGAGAACGCGTGACATCGATCGATAGGCGCAGCGCTAGTTCTGTTCGCGGCGTTGCCGCGTTGCCTGCCAGGCTGCCTTTTCCGATTGCTGCCGCTGGGCTGTTTTGCCGGTCAGAGGCCAGTTCGGATCGGACTCGTGGGCCTGGTCCATGATGGAGGCTGCTCTTTGAACGACTTCGGGATGCGACTCTGCGACGTTCTCAGATTCGCCGCGATCGGCTTCCAAGTTGTACAACTCGATCGGCGACTGGACGCCGTTCTTGACGGCTTTCCATTCGCCGAAGCGACACGCTTGGATCGGTCTGCCCTCGTGCAATTCCCAGTAGAAGTAGTCGCGTGTCGGCGCGTCGCCGCCTTTCAGGAAACGGACCAGGGACTTTCCGTCGGTGCGCACGTCCGCGTCCAGCGGTGCACCGGCAAGTTCCGCGGCGGTCGGCAGATAGTCCCAGAAGGCCCAGGGGCCGTCGGTCACGCGTCCAGCCGGAACGGTGCCGGGCCACCACGCGATGGCGGCCTGCCGGAGCGCCCCTTCGTACAACGCGCGTTTGTATCCACGCAGCCCATTGTCGGCCTGTTTGAACAGCGAACCCATTTCGCTCTCGGGTGCGAAGGACGATCCATTGTCACCGGTAAAGATCACCAGCGTTTCTTGATCGATGCCCAGTTCTTCCAGCGTCTGAAGCAACTGGCCCATGTCCCGGTCCAGCCGTGTGATCTGCGCGGCATAGGATTTCTGACTCAGCGACCAGGGTTTGTCGGCATAGATTCCCAAGTCGTCGATTTCGTGCCGGCCGTGCGGCAGCGTGACCGCATAGAACACAAAGAACGGTTCCTGGTGGTGGGACTTGATCCACTTGATGACGTCGTTTTGAATCAAGTCTTGTGCGTACGTCTGGCCGATCCCGCGACCGTCATTGCCCTGCAACTTGATTTGGCGGTCGTCGTCGTAAAGGTACTTTGGAAAATAGGAGTGGGCTTCGCGCTGGCAGTTGTAGCCAAAAAAATGGTCAAAGCCTTGCTTCAGCGGGCTTCCCGGGGTGTCGAAATAACCCATTCCCCACTTTCCGGCGCAAGCCGTCGCGTAGCCGGCGGACTTCAGAACCTCCGCCACCGTCGTCGTGTCGGCCGGCAAGGGAAGTTGGCCTTCCGGCGGCACTTCATAATTGCCTCGGATCGGACAATGCCCGCAATGCAAGCCGGTCATCAGGGAGGCGCGACTGGGAGCGCACACCGATGTTCCGCTGTAGGCCTGCAAGTATCGAGTCCCCTCGCGGGCCATGCGGTCCAGGTGCGGCGTTTGAATGATCTGTTGCCCATAGCAACCCAAATCACCCTGCGCGGTGTCATCGGAAAGGACGAAAATCAGATTCGGTTGGCCTGACGATCTGGAATCAGCCTTTGGGTCGGCGGGTTGCCCTCGGGAAACTTCCGTCCACAGGGATAAAAACAGAATCACAACGGGAAGCAGGCGGACAGACAACTGGAAACCTCAAGTGGAGCGAGGGTGGGGAAGCTGGCGGACCGTGAAGAGCGGACACGGTTGCCGTGCGATTCTAACCGACGGTTGGGCGGTTGTCCGGAAGGACCGACCGGATCGCCAGTGGTCTGCCGTGTCGGGCATGGCCTTGCCGGGGCGGTCGGCAGTGAATCGACCGGCGGACACCGCCGGTCGGTGCTTACGGTTCGGTGCTTACGGTTCGGTGCTTACGGTTCGGTGCTTACGGTTCGGGGGTTCAGCCTGCGGTTCGGGGGTTCAGCCTGCGGTTCGGTCCGCGTGGTACACTCTTGCCCTTGAATGTCTCTCCTGTTTTCCGCCTGAATCGAGCCGATTGATGTCTTCCCCGCCTGTTTGTTTGGCCGTGATTCTGACCGCCCTGTCACTTGTCGCCGGAAGGTGCAACGCACAGCAAGCGGCCGCCGTCGCTGAAGAACGTTTTGTGATTCCGGACGACGCGGCGTTGCCCGGCGAGGGTCCGATGCGTCGTTACGATTGGTTTCAAAATGTTTGGCGGAACCGGCGTACCACCTTCCAGGCAAATCGTGATGCCAAGCAGGGCGCGGTGGTCTTCTTGGGAGATTCGATCACGCAGGGCTGGGGCGACGATTTTCGCGGTGCTCTGCCGTCGGTGTCCAAGGCCAATCGCGGAATCAGCGGCGATACGACTCGCGGAATGCTCTCTCGTTTGGACCAGGATGTACTGCAATTGGATCCCG
The DNA here is from genome assembly GCF_008629675.1 of Roseiconus nitratireducens. Lineage (GTDB taxonomy): Bacteria > Planctomycetota > Planctomycetia > Pirellulales > Pirellulaceae > Stieleria > Stieleria nitratireducens. The sequence continues at coordinate 113,052 of NZ_VWOX01000018.1, forward strand.
CCGCGGTCGTCCTGTTGATGGGAACCAACGACCTGGAGGAAGGGGCGGAACCGGAAACCATTGCGGGCAATGTCCAGCGGATTGTCCAGGCACTGAAGCAGCATGACCCCAAAATGCCCATCGTCCTGTGCGAGGTGTTCCCAAGCAGTTCTGAAAAGGCCAGGCCCGCCGACAAGATCAAACAGATCAACCAACTCTATCGTGATCTGGCAAAAGGTGATCCGCAGATCACGGTTCTGGATACCTGGACGTTGTTTGCCGACGACAGCGGCAATGCCAAGGCCGCGGAGTTTCCCGATCTGTTGCACCCCAATGCGAAAGGCTACGCCAAGTGGGAAGCCGCCTTGCGACCGATCCTGGCAACGCTGGGATTTGCGGACACCGAACCGGACGACTTTGAATACGAGCCGGATGCGATCCGGCTTTTCAACGGCGAAGACTTGACCGGTTGGGAATACCGTCGCACGCCCGACGCGATGCGTGCCGCGCGGCAACGTTGGCTGGCCCGCAGTCCCGGCGCCGTTCATTGGCCGTTGGTCGATCAAAAGCAATCGTTTGACGGCATGCGCGCGACGCCGGACGGTCGCTACGTCGCGATCAACGGCCGGCTCGTGGTGACAACGCCTCCGCAAGGTCGGTCCATTCAGCAGCTTTGGACGGCCGATGATTTTGATCAGGACTTCCAGTTGTTGTTGGAGTTCCGCGCCACACCGAATGCCGACAGCGGCGTGTTCATTCGTGGCCAGCAGCTGCAGTGTCGCGATTACCTGTTGGCGGGACCCTACAAGGACTTGAAGCACTACCGCCCGGGCGACTGGAACCAGTTGGAGATCACCGTCCGCGGCACCAACGCGCACAGCACTTGCAATGGCGAGGTGCTGGAAACCTCGATGGAGGTTCCCGCGGAGGGACCGATCGGTCTGGAAGGCGATCGCGGACAAGTGGAGTACCGCCGCATTCGTCTTCGCCCCTTGGATTGATCGCTCTCGGAAAGCCGGCAACACGCCACGTGCAGCGACCGTTGCCAAAGTGACGGTTGTCCAGCGATCGTTCCCGACGGTGGCTGCGTCTGTTCACTTGCGTTCCCATCGGGCCGGTGGCTTGACCCGCGGCCGGGATCGCCTGACCAATCCTCCCGAGAACGAACCCGCCGGCACACGCAGGTGCGCCGCTCCGGGCATGAACACGTCCCCGCGCCGCTGGAGACGCGGGCCGCCCGGTAACGTCCGCCCGCGGGCTTCACCTGCGATCTTTGCCCTGTCTCTGGGCGTCACCCCGTGGATCGCCTGACCAGGCCCGCTTTGGTCCGCGACTTCACCGAATCGTTGGAATTCCGCGGGGTGTCCCCCAGGAAGGGTGGTTTCTCGGTGGGTGTTTGGCGAATCCGGGGCAATTGTAGGAGAGTGGGCTCAACTTATTTTTGCAATTTCCCGATGAAATTTGCTAGTTGAGATTTCGCTGGCAGAACGTTGAGTTTTATTCTCAAATGGTGGATGGATTCACTTTAGGGGCGTTTTAGGACGTCTTCTCCTCTTCTGATCGAGTTGTCCAATGGCATCCAAAAAGCGCAGGCAGCGTGCGAGCGGCTTCACGCTGGTCGAATTATTGGTCGTGATCGCCATCATCGGGATCTTGATCGGACTGTTCTTGCCGGCCGTGCAAGCGGCCCGAGAAGCGGCCCGCCGAATGAGTTGCAGCAACAATTTCAAGCAGCTCGGCTTGGCGATGCACAACTATCACTCGGCGTTCAAGCAACTTCCACCGCATGGGGGCGGGACCGGCATCGGGTTGGAAACACCGCCGGCTTGGTGGCGGCTGAGCAACACGGCCAATCGCAAGAACCTCAGCATCTTCGTGCCGCTGACGCCCTACTTCGAACAGCAGGGGCTGTGGGAAAAGATCTCAATGCCCAGTCGAGAGACTGTGACTGGGGCCACGCCGCCGACCCCCAGCGGGTTTTGGCCGGCGATGGGACCAAGTCCCAAGCATTATTCGACCGATCCGGGATACATCCCCTGGCAGACCGAAATCCCGATGCTGCGCTGTCCCAGTGACCCAGGCAGCGGGTTGCCGGGCCGCGGCCGGACCAACTACGGACCGTCACTGGGCGACGCGCCCCACATCCATATCACTCAGAATGTGCTCGGCGGCTCCCTCAAGCCCGCCGACAACTGGGGCAACGTGCTCAATGCCAGGGCTGTGCAACGCGGCTTCTTCGCACCCTATGACAAGTTCAAGTTCCGCGACATCTTGGACGGGCTGTCTCACACGATGGCGATGGGGGAATTGGTCTCCAATCTGGGCGACTACGCGACCAACGGATCGATCTCCTGGGACCCCGGCGGCAATCACAACGACCACGCCGATGACCCGCTGCACTGCGTCAATTCGGGTGAGATCGATCCGAAACGACCGACGTTCTGGTGTCGTGATCCTGCCGGCGGATGCACCCCACCGGTGTTGGTCGTCAACGGCGAAACCAACGGCCGCGGAATGAGTTGGGCGTCCGCGTTTCGGATGTCCATCCAGACGGTGTTCACGGTGCGTCCGCCCAACAGCGAACTTTGCATCGGCAAGTGGGCGGACAACGTGGGCAATTTTTCTCCCAGCAGCCATCACCAGGGCGGATGCCACATCTTGATGGGCGACGGAGCGGTGGTGTTCATGACGGATTCGGTTGAAGCCGGCGACCAATCGGCGCCGTGTATCAGCCGGACCAATCAACCCGGGGCGGAGAGTCCTTATGGCTTGTGGGGGGCGCTGGGAACCAAGGCCGCCAGCGAAACCATCCACTAGCCGTCACCAGGTTCTCCGGCCCACCGCCTTTTGCCTGCCCCAAAACAAACGATCTGATCAGGAATCGCCCGGGTTAGAACAGAGACCCAACGCCCACGTCCTGTTGTCCAAATCGGGAAAGACCATGAAACGAATCTCTCTGGCAGCTGTCGGCATCGCATGCTTGTTGACCGTCGCACCCGGATGTCGCGATCGCGGACCGCAGGTCGTCGCACCTCCGGCCCAGCAAGAGAGTGTGGTTCCCCTGGAAGGAATGAGCGAAGACGAATACGCCAAAGCAATGGCCGAGGTGAATTAGCTGGACAGCCGTGCAATGAGCGGCAAGGCGCTAGCCGCCGGTTGTGGCGAGAAAAACCGCGGATAGCAGCACGCAGCCGACGAAAAGTGGCGCTGTCGCGAACGTTCAACTTTTATTCGGGACAACCGCCGGGCCGCATCCATCCCGATGCGGGCCGACTCCGAACGCGTCCCGGTATCCCAACTCCAACGGACGGGCCAATCGAACGACATGGGCGCCAGGCTAACCGTCGCGACTTTGATGGCTGCCGTCTTGGTGATGCTTCTGTGCGCGCTGCGCTCTCAAAATGAACCTCGCGGCCGCGGCGTGATGATTTCAGATGCCGTCGAAGCGGCGTCTTCGCCGACGCTGGTCGGCAAGCAGGTTTGTGCGGAATGCCATCGGGGCAACTTCGACTTGCACTGCCAGTCCGGCCACGCCCAAACGTTTGCGCGTACCCGGGATTGGCAACCGTCCAACGAATTCGCGGGAAAAACGGTCGACGCGGGAGCCCCCTTCGGACTTTATGCTTACCGGTTGGAATCGGACGGACTGGTGGCCGCGAAGGTGAAAGACCAGCGGGCGCTTGTCTCCGGCAACATCGAAGGCGTCCAAAAGCTGCCCTATGCCCTGGGTTCCGGTCGCAATGCGATCACGTTGCTGGCACTGGTCAAGGATCCTGGTATGGAAGGGGATCCCGATGGAGAAACCGTCGCCTTGGAACATCACGTGTCCTGGTTCGGTTCTCACGAAAGCTTTGGGCTGACCCCCGGCCACATCTCCCCCCGACGCGACAAGGCGGGGTACCAGAACGCGGGGCACGAGAACGCGGCGTACGGGAACACGGCGCAAGACGCCAACGATCCGACGTCGGAGCAGCAGTTGTTCGGGGAACTCGTGCGGGGCAACAAGATGCAGGAGTGTATTCACTGCCACACGACCGCCGGCCAGATCGTGGGGCAACGGATCGAAGGTCTGGTGGCCGGCGTGAATTGTGAACGTTGTCACGGGCCGGGCAGCGAACACGTCCGACTGGCTCGGCTGTCCCAAACGCCTCCTCCCTATTCGGTCGGTCGATCCGACTGGGACCAGGAATCGGAACTGCAACTTTGCGGCAGTTGCCACCGCTTGCCCCGTCACGTCAACGAACGCGACCTGCGGGACTACTCCAGCGAGATGTTACGGTTGCAACCGATCGGGATGCTCCGCAGCGAATGTTACTTGAAGTCCGATGGACGAATGACGTGCACGACGTGCCACAATCCCCACATGGATTCTAGCCAGAAGTCGAGCGAGGACTACGCGCAGGATTGTCGCCGGTGCCACTTGCCCGACACGTCAGGACATGTCGCCTGTCCGGTGTCGCCCGAACAAGGATGTATCGACTGCCATCTGCCGCCGATCACCGTGGAGCAGGGACTGGTTTTTCACGACCATTGGATTCGGATCCGAGATGAACCCTGAATCGATACGAAGAATCGCACGAAGCAGGCAGCGGACCTTCCGCCGCTTCGGTCGCTTTCCAGCACTGTTGGCGGCAGTGTTGGTCGGCTGCGATTCAAACGAATCCGCGGCTCCGATCGATCCGTTGGCGACGATGGTGAAGACGGAAGCCATGGAGAAGCCGACGGTTCGGACCGTTGATGTAAAAGCCGGAAGGCGGAACCGGTCCGTCGATGGCGGGGCAGACGGCGCAGTTTTGTTGCCCGCTAAAACAGAGTTGTTCAATCCTGAAGGGACGCCGGAGGACAGGGCCGTGTTGAAGCCGATCGAAGATGCGCAGCACTTGAAGGCGCAGATAGCCCGGGCGTTATCGGCCGGCGAAGTGGAGACGGCCTACCAGATCGCCCGTCGCGCGACCCGCTTGGCTCCGGACGATCCCGGGCTGAAGTTCTTGATGGCCCGTGTGCTCGGACAGCGTCAACGCTATCCCGAAGCGGTGCGTTTGCTCGATCGGGTGGTGCTCCTGGATCCCAGCGCCCGGTTGCCGGCGTTGGGCCAGTCCGCGCAATGGTTGGTCCGGCAGGGCGAATGGAGCGAGGCGGAAAGTCGTTATCGGACCGTCTTGGAAGAAGTTCCCCAGGCGGCGATGGTGCATCAGGAACTCGCATCGCTGCTGTTGCGGCAAGGACGATCGTACGAAGCCGCCGTCCACCTACGGACCATGTGTCGCGAAGGGAACATCGAAGAATCCATGCTCATGCCGCTTTTGCGGCTGGCCCTGCCGATCGCTGGCAGTGTCGATACCGAACGGGCCGATCCGATCGGCCGGTTGGGTGTGGCTCGCGCGCAGGCATCCCGGCAGAACTGGCAGGCCGCTCTGGCGACGCTTGATGGACCTCCGATCAATCGCATCGCGGCGCCGCGACAGGTGGAGGCGTTGCGAGGACGTCTTCTGGCGTTCACCGGCGACATGCAGCGGCTGGCTGGCTGGATCGACAACGATGCCGACGATGCCGCCACCAACGCCGACACCTGGTTTGCCTGGGCAACCTACCTGGCTTGGCGAGGCAATCACGACTCCGCGACGCGATGTTTCTGCGAAGTGGTGTTGCGTGATCCGACCGACGCGGCGGCTTACGAGGGGCTGAGCCAAAGTTTGGAAGCGTTGGATCAACGCGAGGTCGCCCGCCGCGCCGCGGAGCGTTCGCGCCGGATTCGCCGGACTCAGGAAATCGGGAGCCTGTTCGCCGAGGGGCCACAACGAGACCGGGAACAGCTGGACGAGCTGATCGGACTGTTGGGCGAACTGCGCCGTCCCGATGAATCATTGCTGTGGCAGGCGATTCGCTCCGCCCACGCCGCGGCAGGCAAGCCCGCGTCCTGGTTGAAGGAGCGTCTGAGCGAAATCAATCGACAGCGTTTGGCACATCGCGACCGCGGTGACTTCGATGCCGATTCGTCGTTCGTGCTGTGCGGGCTGGACGTCGAGACTCTCCGCAGCCAGCCAAACGCGTTGCCGTCGGAAACTCGACGCGGATCCCAGGCGGCGAAGTAGGCAGTCGATTGCCGATGGCGATGCGCTCGCGGCGGCGACTCAAGCGGGATGGGAAACACCCCAGTCCGCCAGACGTCGCAGCAATTGCAGCAGGGAGGAGATGCTGGCGATCTCCGCCGTTTCGGTTGCGGTGTGGTAGGACGACGTCGGCAGTTGCAGCGTCGTCCCACGCACCGATCCGTCGGTGGCACTGATCACGCGTCCGAGCTCGGTTCGGCCGATCGACAGCGGCTTCTCACGTTCCCGGTTCAAAAGCTCGACGTAGCGATCCTTGAACCGATAGCGGATCCCCAACTCGTTGCAAAGCGAAACCAGACGGTCGGTGGTTGGGCCGTCAAACGTGGCCATCGAATCTCGGTTGCGCAGCACGACTTGTTGTTTGGAGACTTCATCCAGCGTCGGAAAGGGGCTGGTGTCCAGGACAATCAACCGATCGGTGCTGATGTTTTGCAACAAGAACCATTCCACGACGAATCGCCAACTGCGGCCGGCCTCCTCGCCGGCGGTGAACAACGCGGTCCCTTGGAATCCCGTTCGGATCATTTCGATCAACACGGCAACCGAGACGACGTTGTCCAGTTGAGCCGATAGCAGACCGCCGTCGACCCGCAGACGATCCAAGAAGGAAACGGGGGTTCCGGGCTGCAAGAACTCGAGCCCATCCAGTTCAAAAATCAGGTTGCGGCGGCGCGGGCACACGTACGACCGCGTGATCATGCCCTGGCCCAGGTACGATCCGGCGAACGGGGTGTGGGCCTGGACGCGTTGACCTTCGAATCGTCCCGCCACAATTTCCATGAACTGTTCGGAAACGGAATCGCCGGTCAGTTCGCCACGGTTGCCCGCGATGAAAGCTGCGTACTGAAATTCGTTGGGGCCGGTGCAGAGCAAACCGTGTCGATCGACGTGGGCAGACAGGTACAGACTGTCGGGCTGGCTTCCCTGTGCCACCAACAGGCCGTGGTACCGTTGTACCTTCACGTCGCATTCTTCCAGTTCGCGACGGATCACGCGAAAGAAAGCGTCTTCCACGCCGACCACCGACGGTTCTCGTACCAAGGCCCGCAACAGGTGCAGACATTCGTCGATTTCTTCTTCCGGGTTGGGACTCATCACGGGGCTCAACCGACAGGGGAGACGGCCGGCAGAAAACACGCCTGCGTTGTTCGGCCAACGCGTAGCGTATCGTGTGGGCGAACGCGCACGAAGACCGGGAAATCCCGCGCCGGCAATTTCGGTCCAAGGCGTCGGCCCTCTGGCCACGGGCGCGGGCAGTGGCAGGGCTGCATCGTCCTCGCTCTGGCGAGTGTGGCTACCTTAGAAGCCTGCTCGCGTCCTGTCCCAAACGCGCGTCGGCGAGGAACGGGCGACAGCCACGTCGCGCGTCCAACCGGCATGATCGTCAAGAACCCAATTTGCCGATACGCGACCGGAAAGTTTGTCCCGATTTCGCGGGCTTGTCGGTGGTGATTCTGTAGCCGGAACCGATGCATATTCAGAAAACACGTTCTGACAACCGACACGGTGCAGCCGGGCATCCAACGCCGCCCCGGCGACGCGCGGCCATTGAGTCGCGCCCTGGCTTCGCTCCGCTCAGTTGCCCAGTTTCCAACCATCGGCTCGGAGATGACCCAGGTATGAGGCGAGATTTCGTCTTGATTCGCAAGCTGCTGTTGTTTGTCGAAGAACGTGGCAGCCGCTTGTACAGAGGATCGATCCCGATCGAGGGATACGAACGAGACGCGGTCGTGACGCACTTGTACTTACTGGCCGATGGCGGTTTCATCGAACTCGGCCAGGAAACACTCAGCGACCGCGGACCTTTGGTCCTGACCTGGAAGGGGTGTGATTACCTGGACAAGATCCGCGGGCAGGGTTCGACGTCGGCCTGATGGGGCGTCGTCACGTGGTCGGCCCCAGTCACGGTTCGACGTCCGGCATCATGACGGATGCCATTTCGGCGGTTTGGGGTGTCTAAATAAGGTCCAGATGTCGGCCCCAGGGCGGCTCTAATGTCTGTCCAGCGGCTGGTCGTCCGGTGCCGCTTCTCGATGGACCGTTGGCGGCACGGTTTGCCGGTATTCTGAGCGGCCGTCCGCAAACTCGACCGGATCGGCATTCCCGTCCTTTCGCGTCATCGCTGAGAACGAAATTGCTGCAACCCCCCGGTGGGGCGTTATCATACGGGCGCTGCCAATTCCCGCCTGAACTTTTGTTCGCCCTCGAGGTCCCCTTGCAATGTCTGATCCGTATGGACGTGCGTATGACACGCCGGTCTCAAACGGCAAAGCGCGAAGACTTTTTCTGTTTGGATTGCTCGGTGTGGTGCTGATCGCACTCGGCTACGACTACCTGGTGGCACGGCCCAGCGTTGACGCCGCTTATAATCTGATCGCCGAGGCGGACGCCACGTCGGCTGAAACGCTGACCAACGAAGATGTGAGTGATCTTTTGGGAAAAGAGCCGGTTCACACCTTCACCGACGGGAATCAGACCGTCGAAGTGTACTACTTCACCAGCGGCGTGCTGGTGAAGCCGCACAAGCTTTACACCGCCTATCAGAAAGACGGTGACCAACTGCTTTTTTATCGGCACGCCAAGTATGTGTATGACAAAGCCAAGGAAACGCCGCGTGAGGGAGTCGAGATCGTGCGCGAAGACGCGTCCGCGTCCGCGTCGGAATCGGTGCTCGGCGACGGCGTGGCGATGAAACCTGCCGATGACTCAGCAGCGGAGTCCAATGCATCGGGGGAAGAAGCGACCGACCGGACATCGACATCGGAAGTGGAATCGGTTCCGGAGTTGCAGATCGAATCAGAATCGCCGGATTGAATGGTTGATGGATCATCGTTCCACGGCGACTGCGACGGTCCCGCTTCTTGCGCAGCGTGTTGATCTTCGACGGTCGGCTTTCACTCCGTGAAAGCTGCCTTGATTCCCGCTGCGTTCGCGGAGCGAATGGCGACATTGCAATACTCCGGCCAACTGATCAACCAACGGTCAGACGTCATCGACGTCCGACGCGGTGCCCGAAGTTTTGGTCATCATCTTTTGCACCGCTTCGATGCCTCGCATGCCGGGCTCAATGCCCAACTTGCCCGCGGCGGAACTGACGCCCACGATGCGGGCTTCGTACAGGTCTTCGGGTTCACGCAGCGGATGGTCCGGGGTGCCTTTGGCGATGGCAAACGCCATGTCAAATTCATCGGCGACGGCCAGGTCATAGATGCCGCATCCGACCACCCCGTTGGAGGTGTGAATCGCACAGTACTGTCCGCCCCGCCATGCGTAGCTGGAGCCTACGACCGGACCGAAGGGAGTTTCTAACGTTTGTTGCCGGGCTGCGGGCAGCCCGAACGTGTCGGCAGAAGTCATGAAAAAGATTCTTGATCGGAAAGAGAATGCGGCCGTCGCCGGTCGCGGGAATCAATCGGCTGTGTCAAACACCTTGCGACCGTCCATCCAAGTCGATCGGACCTGGGTCTGCGCGATGGCGTCGTCGTCGCAGCGGAGCAAGTCGCGGTCGATGACCACAAAGTCGGCTCGTTTGCCGACTTCCAGCGATCCGAGTTCTTCTTCGGCTCGCATCAGCCAGGCGTTATTGATCGTGTAAAAGCGGATCATTTGTTGACGGTCCAATGCTTGCTCGCGATGGATCGCCGAATCGTGCCAACGCGCCTTTCGCGTGACCGCCACCCACATCCCAAGAAAGGGATTGTACGGATTGACGCTACGCATGGATCCAATCTTTTGCATGTGGTCGCTACCGCCACCGGCGATGACGCCGGCCTGGAAAAGCGACTGCAGTGGGATGAAGTATTCTAGCCGCCGCTGACCGAACTGCGCGACCAGCGTGCGAGCATCTAGGTACAGCCATGCCGGTTGCAGGTCGACACCGATGCCCAACGCTGCAGCACCATCGATCGCTTCGCGGCTCATGAAACTGCTGTGGGTGATCGTCGAATGGGTGGGGGCAATGGGCATGTCTTCGTTGACGCGCCGGTAGACGCGGACCAAGGCTTCGACGGCGGCGTCCCCCTGGCAGTGCGCCGTAAATGCCAGTCCGCGTTGAACGGTCGGTCGAACCAGGTTTTCCAGTCGTTGTTCGTCAATGAACTGCATGCCGCGATACCGGGGATCCACGATGCCGTAGATCCGACTGGTGCCCCAGGGCTCCGAGAAATAAGCGCTGCCCGTCAGCATGCCCCCGTCTTCGAACACTTTGACGCCGATCACACCCAGCCGCGGTTGAGGATTCTGGAACAGCGGGTCGGCCGAGATCGCGTCCAACTGCTCCCGGATTTGTTGCTCGCTGCCGGAAGCGTTTAAGGACCGCGAGAGTCGGACGCGGATTGGAAGTTGATCGGCCTGCAACAGCCTGCCGTACTGCGCTCGCGCGGCATCGTCGCAGTTGCGGTCGATCACACCGGTGATGCCCCAGCGGCGATAGTCCTGCAACAAGTCCAGCAGCCGTTGGTCCAGCTCCGCTTGGCCGGGGCCATTTGTATCGGGGGCGGGTCGGGTCTTGAAAACTTCCGAGGACTGACGGATGACCCCGGTCGGCTCTCCGGTTTTCGGATCGGTCATCACGTGCCGTGGGTGCTCCGCCGCGAATTCGCGGTCGATGCCGTTTTCAGCCAATGCCAGCGAATTGGCACTGCCGTCGGGGCCGGTCCGAAACCACACGGGATGGTCAGGCGCAGCGGCATCCAATTCCGCTCGCGTGGGGAAGCGTTGTTCGCGAAGCCGAGTCAGGAAGACTTGCGAAAGCGTGATCCACTGGCCCTTGGGGACCACGCGCGTCCGTGCCCGAACGTAATCCAGCACGTCGTCAATCGAATCCATGGTCGGGATCTCATGATCGGCCTCATAGCGGCTGGCGCCGGACGGATGGACGTGGGAATCGATCAGCCCCGGAAGGACCATCTGACCCTGCAGGTCCACGACCTCGGTCTGGCCATCGACCAGTCGGTCGATCTCCTCGGATGATCCCACCGCCGCAATGCGTCCCTGCTCCACCGCCATCGCCTCAACGATCCGAAAATCGGAATCGGCGGTCACGATGCTTGCGTTGCGGAGCACCAGATCCGCCGCGTCGCCTGAAACAGCGGTCACCGTCAGGAGGGCGAACATCGCGGCGGAAAATCGTTGGTTCATGGGAGACTCCGGCGAGACATGCGACACTTTCTATCAAAACACCGTGATTTGCAGTGCAATCAGCGGGCAGGCGTTGGCCGCCGGTTGAGGCGAGCATACCCGCGGCGAGCGCCACGCGGCTCACGCAAAGTGGCGCTGTCTAGCGAAGCTCTGGTCCAATTAAGCTTTGCCCATCAGTTCCATCAGGGCGACCACGGTCGAGTGCACGCCGCGCGTGACGGCCGGCTTTGGCTCAATCTTGAACAACGGTGAATGGTGACTGGGAACGGCCGGGCCGCCCTCCTGTTCCGCTGCGAAGGCTTCTTCGGGCGTTCCGCCGACGGACCAATAAACGGCCGGGATGTCGGGGTTGACCGTGAACACCGGAAAGTCTTCGGCACCCATTCCCTTGGACGGTTCATCAATCACGGCCTCTTTACCAATCGCATCGACCCAGGCGTCGCGGAGTCGCCGTGCCAGGTCGGCGGTGTTCAACGTCGGCGGCACACTCTCCTCCGACACAGTGACCTCGGGAAGCTTGTCTTCGGGCAAGCCCGCGGCCCGCCCCAGATTGACGGCGATCCGCTCGATTCCGTCCAACAGTGTTTTTCGCGTTTCCGGACTGGTGCTCCGCACCGTCAGCTGCAGGTGCGCGCGGTCGGAAATGATGTTGTGCTTGGTTCCGGCGTGGAAGGATCCGACCGTCACGACGCCGGGATCACGCGGCGGCAGTTCGCGCGAAACCAGCGTTTGCAACGCCAACACGATTTGGCTGGCCAGCACGATCGGATCTTTCCCGCGGTGGGGGCTGGCACCGTGTGCCCCGATGCCGTGCACGACAATGTCGACGGTATCGGATCCCGCGTAGGGGCTGCCCTCGGTGACATTGATCTTTCCCGACGGATCTCGGGCGGCGACGTGGAAGGCCAAGGCGAAGTCGGGTGTTCCGAAACGTTCCCACAATCGGTCTCGGCGCATGGCGCGGGCACCCATGATGCGCTCCTCCGCCGGTTGCACGATCAACATCAGCGTCCCGCTCCACCGATCCCGGTGCGTCGACATGTAGCGTGCCGTTCCCACCAGGCTGGTGATGTGAACGTCATGACCACAGGCGTGCATGACCGGCACGGTATTGCCGGTGATCGGGTCGACTTGAGTCGCTTTGGAAGCGTTGTCGAGTCCCGATTTCTCCTCGACCGGCAATCCATCCATGTCGGCACGCATCATCACGGTCGGACCGTCGCCGTTGGGCAACAATGCGACAATCCCCGTTCCGCCGACGCCCTCGGTCACGTCGAATCCGACCGATCGAAGTTCTCGAGCCATCCGCGCGGCCGTTTGAAATTCGACCAAGGACAGTTCCGGGTTGCGGTGGAAGTGGTCAAACAGGTCTGCCAGGTACGTTTCGTACTCCTGCTCGATGAATTGTTTGAGAGCTTCTTCGGATGGCTCCCGAGCCGACAGGGGCAACTGAAGAGCGGCCAAAACCGACAACGCCGCAAGCAATCGCTTCATCATTGCATCCGTGGGGTAAACAGGACGGGGGGCTGTGACGCGGAGCGGTGGATCAGTCATCGATCCAGCCTCGATCCGACAAAGCCTAGGAATGTCGGCACGCCAATTCAACTCAGCGGCCAGGTGGGGGGATCGGACATGCCGTACAATACCACGTGCAATCGACTGGAGTTCTTTCGAGACAGGGCTGGTGCCCGGTTCGCGGGGCCGCCGAAGCTTGGAAATTGCGGCACCGCCACGGTTTGGCGCCGGACCGCTTGGTGACGGACTGCGGTATCGGTTCACCGTTGACCGGGATTTCGCGTCAGCGCGACAGTGTTTGAACACTTACAACTCAGGCGGCGCGGCATGCCCAGGATCGATGCGAAGCATCGCGGGGAAGGGCAAGCCAAGGTTTTTATGCAGCGAGCTTTGAATCCTCTACTGATCCTGATCGCCGTCGCCGGACTGGTGGCGACCGTGGTGGACCATCGCCGGCAGGCTCCGATTGCCGCGGAGTACCGGCAACTGTCCGCGGCGATGGGAACTCTGGACATCACGGATCCAGATCGGTTCATCATCCGGCGGTTGAAAACCGAAGACCCCTTCGATTTCGCATGGCGTTTTTATCGCCCGGCCGATACCAATCTGATGACGCGTGTCCAATTCTTTTCCGGAGCCAGCAGTTCAACGGCAGGCGGATCGCAGGGGGAAGTCCTGTTGCGCGTCCGACTTCGTTTCGAGGATCTCGGCATGCGCGTGTTTTTCAAGCACGGTAGCGGATCATCCACATCGGGCGTCGGGAACGCGGAGCTTGGCAAGTTTGTTCGGTCTCACTGGGAAGATCTGGATATCCAGGTCACCGAAGTGGGCGAGCAAATCGAGCTGCCGTTGGACGAAACCGTCACGCTGTTGCGGATCTCCGTTCCCGATCGCTTGTTGGAGGACCTTGATGATTCGGTGCGAGACCGCTTGAAACGGTACACCAGCCGCGAGATCAAAGTGGTCTTGGGAACCCCCGACGCGCTTGCCAAGGCGGGCGGATCATGAGTCATGGCGAAGAAACCGATTCTGAAAGCTTTCCGTCCCCGCCCGATGTCCAGCGACGGCGTGTCCGGCCAAGCTTTCATTTGCTGACGATTCTGCTGTTGGTCGCTGCGATCGCGTGTTGGTTGTCGTTCTATCAACTCTGGTCGGAGACCCAGCGAATGGAGAGCGAGCTGCCTTCGTTGCGGGAGTTGGCCCGAGAGTTGGTGGTCAGCGATCCCTCGATGTACGCCGTTGTCAGACATCACCAGCTTTGGAACGATGACTTTCGCTGGCGGATCTATCTTCCACCGGACGGGAACTACGAGATCCATTTGGCGACGCGCGAAATCGCCGGAGATCTGCCGCAACCCAAGGTGAGCAAACCGATCGCCCCGGGCGAACACGAACTGGAATTGCGAACGGCACCGGATGGGGACGAGGTGCGTGTGGAAGTGTTGCTGGACGGGAAAGTGCATCTGGAAACTCGTGAACCAGACGAGTGGGACGATGCCAGCGGCAGCGTCGGCGGGAGCAAGTTTTCCGCCAATCGTCAGCAGCAGCCCGATCAGCCCCTGATCCTGTTTCATCGGCGTTTTTCATTTCCCAACTCCGGGAACACCGTCCGAGCCCCCGACGGCCCAGGACGGGGACTGGTCTTGTGGATCACTCCGGACGGCACACCGTCGGGTGAGTCGGCACCCCGCGATTGAGATTCACGGGCGAAGGGTTGGACCGGATCGGATAGACTTGTTCCGGCTTCAGACGGTTCAGCCGCCCCGTTTTCCACTTAGTGAAACCAGAGATGTCGATTCGAATTTGGTCCACGTGCATTGTCAGTATCGTGTTTCTTTCCTGTCTTCCCGGTCTGGCTGCGGCGGAACCCTGGGGCCATTGGCGAGGGCCGACGGGTAACAGCGTGGCCCCGGATGCCAACCCGCCGGTGCACTGGGGGCCGACCGAGAACGTGAAGTGGAAAGTCCCAATTCCGGGATTGGGCTCGGGCTCCCCGGTCGTTTGGGATGACCGCGTGTTTGTTGTCACCGCCGTTCCAGAGCAACCCAGCGCGCGGGCAAATGCGCAAACCAGCTTGCAGTTCCAGGTGCATTGCTATCGGCTGGAGGATGGACAACCACTGTGGAAACAAGTTGCGACGACCGCAACGCCTCACCAGGAAACACACGCCACCAACGGATTCGCTTCCGCGTCCCCGTGCACCGACGGCGAATACGTGCTGGCGCATTTCGGATCGCGCGGTCTGTACTGCTACACCGTCGACGGAAAGCCAGTGTGGAAGCGGGAGGATTTCGGAAAGATGATCACCCGAAACGGATTTGGCGAAGGAAGCTCGCCAACGATTGAGGGCGAACTTGTCTTGGTACCGTGGGATCACGAAGGACAATCGGCGCTCTACGCGTTGGACCGATCGACCGGCGAAACCGTCTGGAAAGTCCAGCGCGATGAACCGACGTGCTGGGCCACGCCCTTGGTGATCGAGCACGACGGACGCAAGCAGGTGATCATGAATGGTCAAAATGCCGCCAGAAGTTATGACCTGCAGACGGGCCAAGAATTGTGGCGTTGCGGGGGCCAGACGGAGCGCCCTGTCGCATCGGCCGTTGCTGCCGACGGGCTGGTGTTTGTCGGCAGCGGGTACCGTGGCGCTTTTTTGGGTGCGTTCCGTCCCGGCGCTAGCGGGGATTTGGCGGGAACCGATGCCGTGGTCTGGACGATCGGAGCAGACACGCCGGACATTGCCTCACCGCTGTTGTCATCGGGGCGGATTTACTTTCACAAAGGCAAGTCCGGCTTGTTGAGTTGCGTGGACGCCGCCACCGGCAAACCGCACTATTTGACGGAACGCTTGCCCGGGATCCGCAACACCTACGCCTCCCCGGTGGCTGCCGGCGGTCACGTGTATCTGACCGGCAGGAGCGGGACGACGGTCGTCATCAAGGACGCTGACACGCTCGAAATCGTTGCCGAAAACTCGGTCGGTGAAACCGTCGATGCCACTCCCGCACCGGTCGGAAATGTCCTGGTGATTCGCGGCCAGGAACATCTGTTCTGCATCGCCCGCCCCGGCGATTGAGCAACCCGCGCCGGTTTCGGTCGTGCCGTTTTAATTCACCCTCCCTCC
>NZ_VWOX01000019.1 GCF_008629675.1 Roseiconus nitratireducens
TGCCGTCGCCAGACGGCGGAACATCTCGCTCTGGCGAGCGTAGCGACAGGATTTTAGACAGTGCCTCGCGGCCCAAGGAGCGGGGCCCGTCGTTCAACTGGCGAAGACGGTCGGATCGATCTTCAACGACTTCAGTTTGCTGCGCAGCGTCACGCGTGAGATCCCCAGGATCGAAGCCGCCTTCAACTGGTTGCCGTGTGTATGCTGCAACACTTGGCGAAACAGCTGACGTTCGGTCGACGCGATGGCTTCGGCGTACAGGTTGTCGGTTCCGGACTGCAAGCGTTCGGCGATGAATGCAGGCGAAAGCAACTCGTCGTCTGTCCGTCCGGAAGCGGATTCCCGAGTGTCGGACAGCGGTGGCACGAACTCCGGCAATAATACATTGCCGCGGGCCGTCAGCAGCGACTGTTTCATGACGCTCTCCAGCTCGCGAACATTTCCCGGCCAAGGATACTGTTCCAGCATGGCCAACGTCTCTGGCGCGAGGGTCCGAATGTCTTTCCCGAACTCGTTGCTGTACTTGCGCAAAAAGTACTCGGCCAAAACCTTCAAATCGTTCTCTCGCTCCCGTAACGGGGGCAGGTGAATCGTGACAACACTCAATCGAAAATACAGGTCGCTGCGAAACAGGCCTTCGGAAACCAGTTTTTGGAGGTCGTGATTGGTCGCCGCAATGATCCGGACATCCACGGTGATGGGCGTGTTGCCGCCGACGCGTTCGAACGTCTGATCTTGAAGCACTCGCAGCAGCTTCGCTTGAGTCATCGGCGACATGTCGCCGATTTCGTCCAAGAACAGTGTCCCTCCGTCGGCCTGTTCCAGCTTGCCGATGCGTTGGCGATGGGCATCGGTGAAGGCACCTTTCTCGTGGCCGAAGATTTCACTTTCCAGCAAGGCGTCCGGGATCGCGGCGCAGTTGATGGCTTGAAACGGTTTCCCCGAACGTTCGCTGTGGTGATAAATCGCCTGCGCGACGACTTCCTTCCCGGTCCCACTCTCTCCCAACAACAACACGGTCAGATTCTGCGACGCGACTCTGCCGATGGCCTTGTACACTTCCTTCATCGCCCGGCAGCGACCGACAATGGCATCGGCGACGGTGTCTTCCTCGTCGGCCAAAACCGGCTGGACACGTACCATGCGGCTCAGATTGAACGCCTTGTCCAACAATTGGCGGATCTCGTCCAATTCCAGTGGCTTGAACAGGTAGTCGTACGCGCCCAGCTTGGTCGCCTCAATCGCCGACTCAACCGTCCCGTGTCCGGTGATGAAGATGACCGGGACCAGAGAGTCGATTTCTCGCAGCCTTTTGAAGCATTCCAAGCCAGACGCATCAGGCAGGCTGAGATCGATGACGACGACGTCGGGACGTTGGGTCGCGAACACCTGCTCGCCCTCGGCCGCGTTCTTGGCCGTCAGCACCGTGGTCGTCTCGCTGGTGAACGCACGCTCGAAGGCTTTCAAAATGGAGGCTTCGTCATCGATGACTAGCAACTTTTGCATCATCTTCGCTGTCCTGCGATTGGTTGGCGTGGTCAAGGCTGGCGTTCTGGCAGGGCAGGGTCAGCCGAAACTCGGCCCCGTGCGGAATCCGGTTCACGCCGATCAGTTCCCCGCGGTGCGATTCGGCAATCCGGCGACAAATGCCTAAGCCCAGACCGACCCCGTTCGGCTTGGTCGTCACGAACGGGGAAAACAGCTTGCCCAGGACGGTTGGATCGATTCCGGCTCCGGTATCGAGCACCTTGATCTGGACTTTTCCTTCAGCCCGATCAGCCACGATCCGCAATTCGCCTCCCCCAGGCATGGCGTCCAGGGCATTGAGCGTCAAATTCAGCAGCAGTTGCTGGATTTGCGACGCGTCACCCTCAACAAGCAAGGGGGTCGAAGGCACGTCGACCGAGAGCCGGACCTTTTGAGACTCGCATCGGCCCTCGATCAGTTGCACCGCTTTTCGAAGCGTGTCTTGAAACGCGAACTTGGTGAACTCACCCTGCTCCGGTCGGGCGTAGTCAAGCAGGCTGTTGACCGACTGTTCCATTCGCCGGATCTCATGTTCGACCAGTTCCAAGTCGTCCGTGGGCAGGCCTTCTTCGGCAAATTTGGATCGGTTGACCTGGATCAGCATCTTGATCGATGTCAGCGGATTGCGGATTTCATGTGCCACTCCGGTTGCCAGTTGGGCCAACGTCGCCATTTGCTGAGCCCGCAACGCCTCGGTTTGTCGGGCCATCAGCAATCGCTCCTCTTCCGCCCGTTGGGTGTCGGTCAAATCGCGAATGATTGCGATCCGCAACTCCTGGGTCTCCGAGGGATACTCACTGACGGACACCTGGACTGGAAAGCGGCTGCCGTTTGGCCGGACGGCGTCCAGTCGGAACTCGCCGGGCAACTCGGAAAACGACAGCGGAAGATTGGGAATCGCCAAACGAACGGTCTTGCCAATCAATTCCAGGGCATCCATTTGGAACAGCTCCAACGCTGCCCGGTTCCCGGAAATCACGGTGCCGTCGGAATCAAACGTCACAATCCCCTCACTGGCATTGGCAACAATCGTTTGCGATCGCTGATGCTCCTGGATCGCGACCCGCCGCAGCGGCGCAATTAATACCCACCACAGTGCTGGAGCACAAACCAGGGTCAACAAGACCGCATCCAGGATCGCTTTCCAAGCCTCCCCGTAACTCTCAGGCATGATATGCGGCAGCACAAACATCACCGCGACTTCGGCGGCGAAAACCAACAATAACACCACGCTCAAGATTCGCAGCGGGGAACGCAACAGCGTGGTGACGGCGGTGACTCGGCTGGGCATACCCACCCATTGGTGCAGAAACGGGGAGCCGGAATCGGGCAGCGCTGCGGCGGACCTGTGTCGGCGAAAGATCGGACTTGAGTCGTAGTTTAACACCGGATCCGGCATTTCGCGCCTCACCCATGCACCCAGGCGGAATCAACATTTGGGGCGTCGAACTGCCGTCGAACGCTCACCTACCCGACATGCTTTCGGTGCCCGGACCGAGCGACCAAAGGATGCCTCGAGAGTGTGTTCGCAACCGCCGTGCCAGCGGCACCGATGCGAATGAAGGGAGTCCGAAACGCCTGGAAAGCCCTTTCCGCTCTCTCCAGACATCCGGGCGGGCCCGGATTCGCACCAGCGACGGCAACGCACGGTGGTTCGTCTGGTCAGAATCTGTCCAAGGAGATGGACAATCTTCGCGCCCGTGCCGAGTCGATCTCACTTCGCAAAGGATCCTGTCAGGCTGCTCCGATCGGATCAGGATGGATCCGTGACGTGATCCGTCCCGTCACAATTCGGACCAGCGGTCACTGATTGCTCGGCCACGCAGTGTTGATCCAACCAGAGCGCGGTGTCGGCGGCGATATCTCGCCAATTTGATTCACGCATCAAATAGTGGGCATTCCCATCGTATTGGCGATAGGCAGCGTTGTAGCGGCGGGCGATGGAAGCGGCCAGCGACGGTACGGTCAGTCGATCTTCACTGCCGTTGATGACCAGCATCGGTGTGTGCACGCGAGCGGCATCGACCGGGACTCCCCAGACGGCGACGCGAAAAACTTCGTGACCGGATGTGGGTACCATGCGATCGTAATCCGCCTGCTGCTGGTCTGGATCCAGTTGATTCAAATTCATTCGATACATCTCTCGTCGCGGCGGCAGAAACGGGCGACCAGAGACGATGGTCCATGTGTGCCGGGCCGCTGACTTGAACAGTGGCCAACTCCGCAACGAAAGCACCCCGCGTGGTGGAGCGGAGGCGAGCAACACGACGGCGGCCAGGTTCCGCTGCTCGGCGACTTTCTGCGCCAGCAGGCCGCCCGCGCTGTGTCCGATTAACACCGGAGATTGCAGGTGATCCACGGTCGCGAAGACCTGAGCCAACTGCTGATCAAAGGTCGGACGCTCGCCGCCGTGAAGGTCCAATGCCTGGCACGTGACGCCCAGCGACTGGAAATATTGAAACCACGGGTCCCACACCCACGGCCCACCCCACCAGCCGTGCAGGAACACCACCGGGTGTCGAATCAATTGGCTAAGGGTGCGGGCGGTCACCGGGAAAGCTCTTCAAACTTGGATCGTCGCGTTGCTCGATTCGCACCATCCTAGCTGGACAAGTGGGACCGTCCGATTCGGTTTCACGAAAAGGTTGCCCGCTGGCTCGGCGGCCGTAGGGCACTGGGCGGCGCGGGCCGCCCGGGCCTCTCTCTCAATCCCGTTCGCTGGCAGCTGCCCTATTGCCCGCCGAACGACTGGCCCCGAATGCCGTCGCTTTCGGTAAAGTCCCCTGGCATTTCCAGTCCGCCGGTCAGTACCAATCCCTCGACGCGTGCCGCCGCTTGGGCCAGGTTCTTACGAGCTTCGATCAACCGGATCCGCGATTCGTAGTAGGCGCGCCGAAGCACCAGAACTTGCAAGAACTCAAGTTCACCGGCACGGTACGCCTGGTCGGAAAGTTCCAACGCCTGCGTAGCCTGGGGGATGATTTCCTGTTCGTACTTGTTGACCGCAGCGAGTGCTGATTCAAAGTCTCGCGCCGCGACCGCCAACCGTGATTGGATCGCCAACTCGATCCGCTCGACGTTTTCGAGGGCCCGTGTGTAGTCGGCGTACGCGGCGCTGATGTTTCCGCGGTTCTGGTTGTGAACGGGAATTGGTGCTCCCACCTGAACATTGATCATGCCCGAATCGGTGCTGCGGTCGTATCCGGCACCGAATTGCCCCGTCACATTGGGAATCATTTGGACCTGCTGACGTTTCAGCATCGCGCGTTTTTCGCACACAATCGCCTCCGCAACGTTCAGCTCGGGACTGGTTGCGGTGATCTCCGCGTAGGCCTGCTGCCAGTCCGGCGCCTGGCTGGGAACTTCCGGGTCACCGGTCAGGCGGACCGGTCCGGTGACTGACAAACCGGCGACCGCGGCCAGATCTTTCCACGCCCCACG
Organism: Roseiconus nitratireducens; assembly: GCF_008629675.1. Taxonomy (GTDB): domain Bacteria; phylum Planctomycetota; class Planctomycetia; order Pirellulales; family Pirellulaceae; genus Stieleria; species Stieleria nitratireducens. The sequence goes on from NZ_VWOX01000019.1 coordinate 4,969, forward strand.
GTAGGCCGCTTCGGTTTGCTCGGCTGCCAAACGAACTTCGGCCAGCTGGGTTTTCGCTTGCAGTGACTCGACCAGCGTTCCCTCTTCCGCGTTGCGGCGGTCCTCGGCGACTCGGACACCCCGTTCGGCAATCGTGGCGAAGTTTTCGGTGGCAACAAGCTTCTGCTGCGCCGCGATGGCCTCGAAAAACAGCACGCGAATGTCGGTCAACACGCGGTAGCGTTGCGTTTCGATTTCCCAATTCTGGGCATTGGTCGTGTGCGCCAGAACCTGGCGGTTGAGCTCCAACTTGTTCCCACGGACGAACTCTTGTTCGACAAACACACCGTGTTGATCGGTGTTCTCGTCGGCCAACTGCTGACCGAAATAGCCCAGGATCGGATTGGGCTTTCGCCCGACTTGGTATCGTAGCCCGGCAGCCTTGCGGGAGGTTGCGTTTGCCGCGGCGATGGACGGATTGTTGCCTAGCGCGAGTTGCTCCAACTCCTCCAAGCTGTAGGTCGTACCGTCGAACGGGACTTCCGTCGAAGGCAGATCGGAATTCAAATCGCTTCCGTCGGCGATTTCGAACGAGGGGAAGGGCGCCGCTTCCACATCGACCGACCAAAGCCGGTTGGCGTCTCCGCGATCGTTGGGGGACGCGGGGGACTCGATCGGATCATCCAGCTCGGTCTCCAACGCCACCGTCTGAACCAGTTCGCTCAGGTCATTGGGCTCTAGCGATTTCGTTGGGGACGCGGTTGGCGGTTCGGCAGACGGCGCAGCCGACACCTCGTTCGCGGCAACCTTGTCGGCTGACTCGGCAGGCGGGTTTTGACCGCGGTGTGCCAAATGGGCACATCCGACGGCGAGCATTGGTGACAGAATCGTTAAACAGAAAGCGACGCGTTTCATATCATCCCCGGCGTGAGGCCTTTACCACGTGAGGCGGGGATGAGCGGCCACCGACCGCACCCCTCGAATCACCGTCACGTCCGTTGCGAGTGCCTTATCGAGGTTTGTCGGCGCAACCGCTCCGATCCTGAGCCCAACACGGCGGACGAACCACATCTCGATCGGTTTTTTGGCGAACAACCGATGCGACCCGTAAACGTTCTCAGGCTTGACCTCGCGCCGCACATCACCCTGCAATTCGTTGCATGTTCGCGTCGACGGCTTGCACAGAGTCCCGGTGGGCTGCTTGAGCCAAGCGCAAGAGATTGTCCCGACCGTGGACAGCTTCTATCCAGACATCCAGCTTCACAACGACGCTGGATTCCGCGTACATTGGGCACCGGCCAGGAAATACTACCTTTTTAGCATTTCGCCACAGCGAGCGATCGGTCGGTACAACGTTTGCGTGTGCGACCGATTGATCGCGATGCTCGGTCGTCCCGAGGCGACGACCGCACGGGCACCGCGCTATCTCCACGACGGATCATCTGCAAGAACGGAGTCTCTCATGTTGTCACGCTTGATTTTTGTCCCTGGCCAGCCGCGTCATCAGCGACCGCTCAGAGTGAGCGGTTTTGGAATCGCGACGGCGATCTGCTTGCTCGTTTGCTCGCCGGGTCTTTCTCAGGAGGCTGTGGCGACAAGTACCGGGGAGGGCCAGCCATCGCGGTACAAGCCGGCCGACGTGCAGTTGGAAGCCAGTCGTGTGTACGTGTTTGTTGACAAGACTGGCTTGGGACACCAGCACGGTGTGGAAGCCAGACTGTTGCAAAGCACCTTGGTGTTGGGCGCAGACAAAGATGCCGGCCGACTTGTGTTTGACATGACGTCCTTCGATGCCGACACCGCAGCGGCACGACGCTACGTCGGTCTTGCCTCCACCACTGACGAAGGGACCCGTCGCTCGGTCAACCAGAACATGCGCGGTGCCGCGGTCCTTGACGTCGCTCGCTATCCGACGGCACGCTACGAGGTCGCTTCCGCGCTGCCGACCGGGCAATCAGGCCCCAGCGGCTTGCCGACCTATCAGTTGAAAGGCGAATTCACGCTGCACGGCAAGACGCGTCCTTTGACCATCACTGCGGAAATTGAACAGACCCGCGGCTGGTTGCACGTCCGCGGCAATTTCACCATCCGCCAGACGGCTTTCGGCATCACGCCGTACTCCAAGGCTTTCGGTGCGATCGGAGTTGCCGATGCACTTCGAATCTACGGTGATCTGTATGTCGCGCCCACCCATCACGTGGCATCCGCGGACATTCCCGTCCGGCAATGAATGGGGCCGACATAGAATCCGTGTTGCGCCAAACCGTGTGCGAATGAATCTCAACGGCAGCTAAACAAACCATGATCGCGATCTCCGACGTCCAAAAGGCTTCCATCCGAAGTCACTACCAATTGGGAACGGTGTTCTACCGTTTGCTATGGGGACCCCACATTCACCACGGGCTTTGGCAGGGAAATGAATCCGCTTACGACGCCCAATGCCATCTAACCGATACGCTTGCCGACATGGCCAGGATTTCCGGCCAGGATTCGATCGTCGACATCGGCTGCGGCATGGGCGGTTCGGCCATCCGTTTGGCGAAGCTTCGCGGATGTGACGTCACGGGGGTCACGCTCAGCCCGGTCCAGCGCCGCTGGGCAACGGCGGCCGCCAGGATCAAAGGTGTTGGCGGCCGAACTCGATTCCTTGCCGCCGACGCCGAGTCGGTGGACTTTGATGCGGAAAAGTTCGACGTGCTGTGGAGTGTCGAGTGCACCGAGCACCTGTTTGACAAGCCTCGTTTCTTTGAACGGTCCGCTTCGTGGATCCGACCCGGCGGACGGCTCGCGATTTGCGTGTGGTTCGAAGGGAGCGATCCGACCGTGACGGGACATCGCGCCCAGTGTGAAGAGGTGTGCCAGCGATTTGTCTGTCCCTCACTGGCGACGCGGGAAGACTACGCCGGATGGATCACGGAAAGTGGTTTGCGTGTCACGCACAACGTGGACTGGACCGATCGTGTCACTCGAACCTGGGAAATCTGCAAGCGGCGCGTGCAACGGACCGGGGTGCGGCATTTGGCCAAGGTCCTGGACCGTGAACAGGTAGATTTCATCGACGGATTCGACGCGTTGCTGGGGGCCTACCGCAGCGGCGCGATGGAGTACGGTGCGATCGTCGCCGAAAAGCCCCTCAACTAGGATTCCCAGACGCATGGATGCAACCAACTCTTCACGCTGGCACGACGTCACCGGCCGGATCGCCGGCATCACCTTCGGCTTTGCCACCCAGGGACTGTTCCTGGTCACGGTATGGTATCTGTTCTGGTTTCTGCGTGACGGCTCGATCGGGACCCGTACCGGCGATTGGCTGTTGGTCGACGGCGGCTTGGCGGTCATCTTTGCCCTCGCACACAGCGTGATGCTGGTCCCACAGACCCGCAAACATCTGACCCGGTGGATCCCGCAGCCGTTCTACGACAGCCTGTTTTGCGTGGTCACCTGTCTGAGCCTGCTGGTCCTGTTTTTCTGCTGGCGGTCCAGCGAATCGCTGCTGTGGTCGGCAACCGGTTGGGCCGAATCGCTGATTCGAGTCTGCTTCTACGGTTGCTGGGCTGCCTTGTTCTACTCCCTGGCTCTGACCGGCTTGGGCTATCAGAACGGTTGGACACCGTTTTATTACTGGCTCAAAAAGCAGAAACCTCCGCGGCGAGAGTTCAAACCGCGTGGCGCCTACCAATTGATCCGTCACCCGGTTTACCTCAGCTTCCTGGGGTTGGTGTGGTTCACGCCGCGAATGTCGATTGATCACGCGGTCCTGACAGCGATCTGGACCGGCTACATCTTTTACGGAAGCTTTCTCAAAGATCGGCGACTGGAATACTTTGTCGGTGAAGCCTATCGCGATTACCAGCGTCGCGTTCCGGGGTACCCGCTGCTGACGCGTGGACCGTTGGGACGCCGTAAAGATGTTTCCGGCAACGTTGCGGCGCGCCCGTCGGCGGCGACGGAACGAAAGGTGGAACCTGAACGGGCGGTCGCGTGAATCGTCCGGGCAGCGTGAACGATCACGCCGGCACGGCTCGTTCCGGAAAACGGTTCTCGCTGGTGTTGGCGTACCTGTTGTTTCTCGGTCCCTGGATCGCGATGGGCGCGATCGGTGCTTTGCAAACGGGTGCGAACTCGCCTCTGGATTGGGTTGACGCCGACTTTGCACCGCGACGCGACTACGATCGCTTCAGCGAGCAATTTGGTGCAGCCGATGTCGTCGTGATCAGTTGGCCTGAATGCACGTTGACCGAACCAAAGGTTGACCACTTTGTTCAGTTTCTGCGACAGTCACCGGCTTTTTGTGACCACGGCGTGCCCATGTTTCATCGGGTCGTCTCCGGAAAGGAGTCCTACGCCGGATTGCTACAGCCGCCGCTTTCGTTGACGCCGGAACAGGCTAAGTCGCGGCTTGCGGGGTCGTTGCTGGGACCGAACGGTCAAACCTGCGTCGTGATCGCGTTCAACGCGCTGGGACTGCAGCAGCGAGACGCTTTGGTTCCACGCATTCGTGCCGCGGCGGTCCGCTACGGCGGCGCCGACTACGGAAGCCAGCATTTGGCCGGCCCGATCATGGACGGTTACGCGGTCGATCAGGCCAGCGACACCACGATGCGCCGCTTCGCGCCGCTGTCGTCCCTGCTGATCTTTTGCGTCTGTGTGCTTTGTCTGGATTCACTACAAGCTGCGTTGATGGTTTATGGAATCGCCTGCATCAGCCAGGTCATTGCGCTGGCCCTCGTGCATCACACGGGCGGACAAATGACGGCGCTGCTGATTGTCCTGCCTCCGCTGATTCAGGTTTTGGCGATCGCCGGAGGGATCCATCTTGTCAACTACTTTTTTCAAGCGGCAAGGGAAACCGGAAAGGAGTCAGCGGCGCGACGCGCGGTGGAGCTCGGTTGGCTACCCTGCCTGCTTTCCTCGGCAACCACGGCCATCGGGCTGGCGTCGCTGACCATCAGCGGGCTGGCGGCCGTTCGCGATTTTGGGCTGTACGCGGCGTTGGGTGTGGGCGTGACCCTGGCGGCGGTCTTGATCCTGTTGCCGGCGTTGCTGCAACGATCCTCGATCGCTGGGAACCCGGTTTCGAAGTCTGCCGGCGACAGCGAGCATTGGAGTCGGTTGCTTGACTGGCAACAGAAACACGCGACCGCCATCTGCCTGTTTTCCGGGCTATTGATCCTCACGCTCGCCGTCGGTGTCACTCGGTTGAACGCGTCGGTCCGCATCGAAACGCTGTTTGGAAAAGAAAGCCGATTGCTTGCAGACTACGCCTGGCTGGAACAGCACGTCGGGGCCTTGGTTCCTATCGAAGCCGTCGTCACATTCGATCAAAATTGCCGGCTGGATGCGGGGGAGCGGCTGGAAGTCCTGCGTCGCAGTCAACACGCAATGCGGTCCAACTCCTGCGTTCAATCCGTCACCTCTTGTCTGGACTTTGTTCCCGAACTTCCCGCCGATTTGGATCCCTTCACAGCGACCGCCCTGTGGAATCGGATCCAACCTTCAGCGCAAAAGAATCATTACCTGGTGGCATCCGAATCGGCCCAGCACTGGAGAACGACCGCACACGTCAGCGCGCTGGGCGATCTGGACTACGGAGCGGTGCTATCGGACCTGCGACGTTCGATGGCAACCGATCGTCTGTCGCCCGCTTCCGCAGATGGGGTGCAGGTGCGACTCTGCGGATTGATGCCGCTGGTCCATGAAATCCAGTCTCAACTGTTGGACGATCTGTTTGACAGTTTTCTGACCGCGTTCTTGTTGATTGCCTTGGTGATGACACTGGTTCAAGCGGGAATTCTAAGTGGTCTGCTGGCGATGATTCCGAACGTCTTTCCCGCCCTCACGCTGTTCGGAATGCTGGGCTGGGTGGGACAGCCGCTGGATATCGGGTCGATCATGACGGCCAGCGTCGCGATGGGGATCGCCGTGGACGACACGTTGCATTTCCTGACCTGCTTCACGCGTGAGGTCGACCGGGGAGCGGATCGTCGGCAAGCGATCCTGACGACTTACCGTCACTGCGCCGTGGCGATGATTCAAACAACATTGATCTGCAGCGCTGGATTGGGGATCTTCGGATTGAGTGACTTTGTGCCAACGGCACGGTTCGCGTGGATGATGGTCGCGCTGCTGTTGGCGGCCCTGGTGGGAGACTTGTTGATTCTGCCCGCCATGCTGCTCAGCCCCCTCGGTCAGGTCTTTCTGGCGGTCCGGCCGTCCGCGACCAAAAGCGATCTGCAAGTGGAGCCATCGCGTGTGGAGCCTGCGGGCCTTCTGAGTCCGAATCCGCAGGAAACGACCGAACGACGCGTGGATGGAGACGATCGTGAGATGCTGCGTCCAAGGGAGTTGAAACGTCCGCGGCGGCGGACGGAACCTCGCGCTGCTTCAGAAACCTTGCCTCGCCAACCGATCTGATTTCGAACCGGTGCGGTTTTCCGTCCCGGACGGGTTGATTTGAGTTCGAACGGGTCACGGACGGGGCTTTCGAAGGCTCGGTAGCGACGGGACGAATGCGTTACACTTTCCGCTCGCCTGAAACTCCGCTCCCCGCCACCTCCCGCCCGCCGCATGCTGGTCTTCGACGCCCATTTGGACCTCAGCCTCAATGCGATCACGTACAACCGGGATCTCAGGCAGTCACTGAACCACCTTCGCCGCGAAGAGATGGGGATGGAGGACCTTGGGGGACGTCAGCGGGCGACGGTATGCTTTCCGGAGATGCGAAAAGCGGGCGTCGGCATTTGCGTCGCAACCCAACTTGCCGGTTGCATGAAGCCGGCTGCCGCCGGTGGCGGTTGGAATTCGCCGGAGCAGGCTTGGGCCATGACCCGCGGCCAGTTGGCTTGGTACCAGGCGATGGAACAGGCTGGCGAACTGCGTCAGATTCGAAACCGAGCTCAACTGCGGAACCATCTGTCCCAGTGGGACGCGGATCCAGATTCTACGCCAATCGGATACGTGCTCAGTTTGGAGGGCGCTGATTCACTCCGCACGATCGGCGATCTGCAGGATTCCTACGAGCATGGTCTGCGCGCCCTCGGCCCGGCCCACTACGGAGTCGGGCGGTACGCACTCGGACATGACCAAAGCGGTCCGCTGTCATCACTCGGTCGGTCGCTGCTCGCGGAGATGGACCAGTTGGGGGTGATTCTGGACGTGACCCACCTTTGCGAACCCACTTTCTGGGAGGCGTTGGACGCATTTGAGGGTCCCGTGTGGGCGAGCCACCATAACTGCCGGGCGTTGGTCGATGATCCCAGGCAACTGAGCGATCGGCAGATCAAGGCCCTGGCGGCAAGAGACGCCGTGATCGGGGTCGCCTGTGACGTCTGGATGATTGTTCCGAATTGGCAACGCGGTGTGTCAAATCACCAAAATCGGCCCGGAGCGGACCTGAATTCTCTCGCCGACCACGTCGACCACGTCTGCCAATTGCTCGGCTCGGTTCGGCACACGGGTATCGGAACCGATCTGGATGGCGGATATGGAACCGAGCAGACGCCTCACGATTTGAAAAGCATTGCGGATCTCACACGCTTCATTTCGATCCTGCGCAATCGCGGGTACACCGACGAAGACCTGGAACGGATCTGTCACCGCAATTTCGTCGAGGCTCTCGAACGTGCCTGGGTGGATTGAGAAAACGAAACCGCAATGGAAGCCTCCGAAGACCACCAATCAAAACCACCGGCGGATCAATCTCCGGCGGATCAATCTCCGGCGGATCAATCTCCGGCGGATCGACCACCGATGGAGACGACGGGCAGCCTGCTCCGGCATGCTCGACGTGAAGGGATCGGAATGCTGGTGATCTGGGCCGTGTGTTTCCTGTGGGTCGTGGGATACTGCGGCACGCAGGGCTACCACAACGAGGGCGCCGCGACTGCGATTCGATGGGGCATGCCGGCGTGGGTGTTGTGGGGCGTATTTCTTCCGTGGGGCTTTGCGACCGTCGCCTCGTGCATCTACGCACTGGTCTTGATCGCAGACGACCCGCTGGATGATCCGTTGGAAGAGGCCGCGGCGACGGACCGCCGATCCGAAACACTACGGCAAGGGGAGTCCGATGATGCATGAAGCATCCAATTCCGCCTTGATCGCCTTTGTGATCTACACGATCGCCGTCTTTGCCCTAGCGGTCCTCTCCAACCGCTACGCCCGGGGAAAGGAGTTTGTCGGGGAATATTTTTTGGGCAGTCGCGGATTTGGCGTGTGGGCATTTGCGCTGACTTTCGCGGCCACCAACGCGTCCGGCGGCAGCTTCATGGGGTTTCCCGCCTTGATCTACACCCACGGCTGGTCGCTGGCGTTTTGGATCTCCGGCTTCATGGTCCTGCCTCTCCTTTCGATGGGGCTGATCGGCAAACGAATCAACCAGGTCGCGCGTCATTGCGATGCGGTCACCATTCCAGAAATCCTGGGTGCACGCTACGGAAGCAAGCAGGTGGGGTTGGTCGCGACGGCCCTGCTGGTGCTGTTCATGTTTTTCTACTTGTTGGCCCAATTCAAAGCCGGTGGAAAGATCTTGAGCGTCCTGCTGGCTGATGAACCGGCGTTTCAATCCTTGTCCGCCGGCGTGTCGCGAATCAGCACCAACCTCCCTTGGATCAATCAGGCCTCCGGCGACTACCTGGTGTGCCTTGTCGTGTTTTCCGTCGCGGTGATCGTTTACGTCGTCTATGGCGGATTTCGAGCCGTGGTGTGGACGGACGTGATGCAGGGCATCGTGATGTTTGTCGGCGTGGTGTTGATGCTGGTGCTCGCGCTCCGGCAGATCGGAGGGCTCGAGAGCGCGACGCGTCAGATGGCTCGCATGACGCCGCCGGAACATGGTCAGGCCACCGTGCGATCGGATCCGCCGGCAGCGGAGGAGATCGTGTTGCCCAAAGGGACCTGGATCAAACAATCCGGAACCGCGTTTCGGTTGGCAAAGTTGACGGTGATTCCTCGCGGTCGCGCCTCGGCCGCAAACGTTCCCGTCCTGATCATCACGACGCCCGAAGAGAATGACAAGCTACGTTCGGATGACGTGATCGGCGAGCTGGAACGCGACTTCGGAATCGCTCTTTCACTCTCGATTCAAGAACGAACGCCTTACGCGTCGGGAGCCGGCCAGGCGGGAGTGTACCTGACGAACCCGGGTCCGAGTGTGACCGGTGAGTTTGGGTTCTTGGCGATCGGAACGGCCATCAGCTTTTTCATTTTCTGGCCGTTCGGCGCGACGGGCCAACCGGCGAACATGGTCCGGTTGATGGCGTTCAAGAGCAGTCGAACACTCCGCGTCTCCATCGTTACCGTGTCGGTCTATTACGCGGTGATCTATCTGTCGTTGGTGGTGATCTTTTGCTGTGGCCGCGTTCTGCTTCCCGGCATGGAGATCGACCCGGACCGCACCATGCCCGACCTGGCGACAAGGCTGACCGCCAATGCCGGAGTGCCTTGGATGGCGGGTCTGTTGGTCGCGGCTCCCTTCGCCGCCGTGATGTCCAGCGTCGACAGTTTTTTGCTGCTGCTTTCTTCTTCGGTCGTTCGCGACATCTATCAGCAACACATCCACCCGGGGGCGCCCGAACGAACCCTGAAACGACTGAGCTACGCGGTGACGCTGGTGGTCGGCGTGATCGCCGTGTTGATGGTCGTCAATCCTCCGACGTACCTGCAAGACTTGATCGTTTTCGCCAGCGGCGGTTTGGCGGCCTGCTTTCTGGTCCCCATGGTGCTGACGCTCTATTGGTCGCGGATGACATCTTCTGGAACGATTGCCGGGATGCTGGGTGGAACGCTCATGCATCTCGGTCTCACCTGCTGGGGCTACATCGCGGCCGGGCAGTTTCGCGCCTATGAATTCTTGGGACTTAACCCGTTCTTGTGGGATCTGGCAGCGTCTTTCATCGCTGCGATCGGCGTCTCGCTGCTCGGCCGCACCAATCCTCTGAGGACCGATCGATTCTTTCCGAACCAGGCGTGACGGCCGGGGTCGAGGCGGATTGCTTGAAAATCAATCAACCCAGCAACTTTTCGGTCAGACGTTCGAGTTTGGCCGAGGCCGAACGCGGTCTTTCAGCAGTTTGCTCGGCCAACTTTTGACGAAAGATTCGCCTGCAAATCGAATCAGGGTCGCAGGCGGAATCGTCCATCAGGACGTAGCGGTTCGCCTTTTCGCCGTCCGAGGAGAAACGGCACAACGTTTGCTTCCCTGGGCAAAGCCAACCAACTGAGGTGGGTCTCACCCTCAGCATCAGCGAACGGATGGCCGTCCGGAGTGACGGAGCCGGTCCTGAGCAGTAAGGACTCGAGCAATACGGACTCGAGCAGTTCAGTCACGTGACTCGAAGGAGCATTGGGAGTCTACAAAGCATCATCCATGGACGATCAAACTTCTCCCCATTCGCGCGCTAAGCACTCGCCCCGAAAGATTGCCTGCCTGGCAAACCCGACCGCATCCAGCTGGCTGCAGGCGCGAGAACAGATCCATGCTTTGGCTCGCCAGGTCGATGCGTCGGTCATCCGACTTGAGCCAGGTTCCGACTGGTTCGATCGCGCCTGTGAACTTGAGGTCGACCGACTGGTTCTGTGCGGCGGCGACGGCACGGTTTCCGGCGTCGTCAACGAACTGCACGAGCGGTCGTCACTGGACCGATTTGATTTCGCCGTTCTGCCGATGGGGACCGGGAATGATTTCTCTCGCTCCATTGGCTTCTGCAACTTGCCGTTGGACCAGGCTTGGGAGCGGATTGTGCATGACGCTTCGATCCCAGTCGATGTGATTCAGATCGACGACGGCCGACCGCGGCTGTTGGTCAATGCGGCAACCGCGGGGTTTGGCGGGTTGGTGACGAATGATCTGAGTTCGGAAGAAAAAGAGAGTTGGGGCGCCATGGCGTATTGGATGGCCGCGTTCTCGCGTCTGGCATCACTGCAAGAATACGAATTGCACCTGCGATTCAATGGAGATCGCCTGGATGTGAGGAGCTATGGATTGGCGATCGCTTCGGGCAAGTACGCCGGAGGCGGATTTCCCATCACCCCGAACTCATTGGTCAATGACGGGATGCTGGATGTGACCGTGGTTCCCGTGATGCCGATGACGGAAATCATTGCTGCGGGGATGAACTCCGTGATGGGGCAATTGGGGGAAACCGAAAGTGTGATGACCTTCCAAGCAAGCACCATCGAAGTCATCGCGACGCCACAATTGCCCTACAGCCTGGACGGCGAGTCGACCGAGAGCATCGACGCAAAGTTTTCCGTGATTCCCGGGGCGATTCGGATGGTCACCGAGCCGTCCGCGATCGCGGTCGCGGATCCCCGTCGCAACGCCGCCTCGGCAGCCGGTCACTTTGAACGTAAAGCCGTGTAAGTCAAATCGCCGAGTCGCGACGGCTGGTTCGCGATCCAACTGGAACCGAACCATGAGTGGAACGCTCCGTGTCAAACCTTGGAACCTCATGATCGTCAGGGTCTGCGACCTGCTTCGCCCTCGCAGGCATCGCCCACAACTGCACTCGATTCATCACGTTCCACCCCAAATCCGACCCGCACCGCACCGCTGCCGTCCGATGCCCGCCTGCTGGCTACGTCGTGGCGTGCGTTGATCGGTGTTCAGTCCCGTACGACTTGGTCTTCCAGCAGTGCCCGACACGCCTCGGTCGCATGATCCCAATGGCCTCGCTTTGCCAAGTCGATGATCTCTTTTAGTGCCCCGTGACCTGGCCCGCTGGGCGGTGATTTGGCGTCTGGGGGAGGCAACTTCGATTCGATCATTGCGATCCGCTCCGGCGACCGCTGGTTGCAGGCGCCATACAAAGCGACCGCAGCGTCATACTGCGATCGGTCGAGCGGTTCGATGGAATCGGAGAAACACCACAAGACACCCGCGATCAGGATGGTGAAACACACGACCAGCCATCGGGGAGGTAATCGTTGTGCAAGAGAGGGCCCTGGTGCGTGAGGGGATTTCGGTTTCATTGCCGCCCCTCCCAATCAATCACTTCGTGTTCGGCGATGCTGGAAAGCTCCGCCCACAATACCACGTCGATGAATTGCGTGACGAAGCGAGTCGAGCCGTCCCCGAACGCAACGTACCCGCCACCGGGATGCTGGGAGTACATTTGACCGACGTGGTAAGTGGGAAAGTTGATCGGGTGAATGATCGGGCTTCCCGTGATATCAAGCTCCCCACCCGACGGTCCGGCGTGGACGAGCACCAGCGTGGCCGCGGCGTCGGGTCCATTTTCTGGCGAGCTGAAACGCGGATGCACCTGGGCTCCCGGGACAACCCCCACCCACGTTTTCTCGCTGAGCGCCGAGGAGTGTTCTCCGAAGAAGATTGTCTGGCTGGTCCCGTCCAGCACGTCGCGGAAGCGGGTGCGAGAATTGCGGTAAAAAGGTCCGTCAGCGACTCGGCCGGCATCGCCGTCAATGACCACGGTTTTCGTCGTCGCCTGGTAGATGTTGGAAAAAACAATTCCCGTCGCGGCTGAACCGCACTCCCCCCAACAACTTTCTTGTCCGTGGCTGGCAACGTAATGGCTGCGACCGACACGCAGCGACTCACCGCCAATCTGCAACTCGCCTCCCGAAGAATCCTTCACCGCAAACGGTTCGTCGCCTCCCGTGGTGCTGGGGCACAAGAAAAGCGGCATCGTCGTGTCGATGGACTGTCGGTTGGCGTCTGACCACATCGGCTGCTCCGGTCGCAAACGGTCCACGGCGGCTGAACTTTCGGCGAACGGCAGCACCGCGGCGGACCAGGCCCACCCCGGTCCCGCGTCCCACGTGACCGGATCCATCAGGACCGATTTTGGGGCGGAACCGTCGGTTGTGACGAACGACTGGTATCCCGCCGGAAACTGGCGGTACGCGGAGTGATAATTCAGGACGGCCAGCCCGATTTGGCGAAGGTTGTTAGCGCAGGAAATCCTTCGAGCGGCTTCCCGAGCCGACTGCACCGCCGGCAACAGCAAACCGACCAGAACGCCAATGATCGCGACCACCACCAACAGTTCGATGACCGTGAATCCGGGGCGCGGCGAACGCGAAACGTCGCGAATCGTCAGGGGGGGCGACTTCATCGGGTCACTCCAGGGAAGGTGTCGTGAAAGGAATTAGCGCGCGCTAACTTCAGGAGCGTGCCGCAACGCGAACGCGGCAAACTTAGAGTCGGCTAACTCAGGGGAGGCTAACTTTATCCGCTGGTTTTCGATCCGGCAAGACCCCGATCTGCTCAACCGGTCTGCTAAGATCTCTCAAAGGATTCGGATCGGCACGGCGGGTGCCGACCGCCACCGTGAAGATCGCCGAGGATATTTCGTTGCCATCCAAAGTTCATCAGCGGACACGTTCCGATCATGCCAGCGAGTTGGCGGAGGATTACGTGGAGGCAATTGCCGATGCCATCGCCAAAAAGGGAGTCTGCCGCGGCGTCGATCTGGTTCACCAATTCGCCGTGACGCATGCGACGGTCAACAACACCATCCAGCGTTTGCAACGCGACGGATTGGTGCGCACCGAACCCTACCAGCCGATCGAATTGACCGCCGAAGGCCGGCGACTGGCGTCCCGTTCACGTCAACGCCACGAAATCGTTGAATCGTTTTTGAAGTTCTTGGGTGTCAGCGAGCAAACGGCGGCCATCGACAGCGAAGGGATGGAGCACCACGTTAGCAAGGAGACGTTGCAGGCAATGAAGCGCGCCATGCGTCAGGGCCGAAGTTCCGGCAGTCGCTGAGCATGCCCTCGCTTGACAGGATTCGGCAGACGTGTACAGTCTCCCCCGCTTTCGGTGACTCGTCGCGTTTCCTGCGTGGCGGGTGAACAGGGAACTCCGGTGAAATTCCGGGACGGGCCGGCCGCTGTGTATCGCGGGTGATCTGCCGATCACCAACCGTCGTCCAATCTGCTCCTGCCATTGTTCGCGACCGGCGGACGAGAAGGCGAGCGGCGACGGACTACGCGATGAGTCAGAAGACCTACCGAAAGCCAGACGATTTCGTGCCCTCTCGGATCGGGGCGATCGTTGCAGCGAAGGTGGTCCAGGTGAAGGATCTGTTTGCGGCTCGCCGCATCGGCCTCCCCAGTTCTCGCCTGCGTTGAGCCCCGTGCTTTGTCACGCAACCACCCGTGCTTTGTCACCCAAGAACGCCGGACGGCGCCGACCAGACCGTGGTACCCACGCCAGCGATCGGACCGAACCCAGAGATTGGGGCTCGGCCTTCGCGTCGGTGACGTCCCTGTGTACAGGTGGTGCGCCAGAGCGTCCTCCACGGAAGCCATGACCGATCGTTGCAATTTGAAAATCGCCTCACCCTGCCGACAGTTGTGCGCCTTGGCCAGCGACGGCGTCTGTCTCGGTTGCGGACGCACGCGTGCCGAGATCGCGATCTGGACCAGCAGCCCTGCTTGGCAGCAACGTGACATCGTGAGTGCCGCGAACCGACGACTCGTCGAGCGCCGGGCTGCCCTGGCGAAGTCGGAGCCCAGTCCCGCGGAATAGGGAATTTACTTGACGTGAATGCGGAGCAAGTTACAAAAGGCGTCCTGGCAGCGTTTGAATGACCAAGCGTCGCCCATGATGCCACAGTGTTTCCGGGGTAGGCCGAGCCTTTCGGTCATGGATCCGTCCATCTTCGTTTCGCGCCGGTGATGCCTTGTCGAACCGTACCTGATCCGGGAAGTTCGGATGAAAGACGGCGAATCGAAGTCTGTTGATGGAGAATCGGAGGCCAGTGCCTCGATTCAGCCGCGCGAGTCGGATGCGGGGCGTGATGCTGAAACCGCGCACACGCGACCGAAGCGAAGCCTGGGTTTTGGAAAGGGTGCTATCGCGTTTGCGGTGTTGCTGGGCATTCTCGCGGGGGTGGGCACGTTCACTTTTGGCTATGGAAAGGGTGCCAGCTATCTGAGCAACAATCCCCAGACCTGCGTGAACTGCCACGTGATGCAGGGCCACATGGATTCTTGGATGCAAAGCAGCCATCATCACGTCGCTGTCTGCAATGATTGCCATCTTCCTCATGACCCGATCGGGAAGTGGGTGACCAAGGCGGACAACGGGTTCTTCCATTCCCTCGCATTCACGCTCGGTGACTTCAAGGACCCGATCCAGATCAAGCCCCGCAATCGAAGGGTCACTCAAAACGCGTGCCTCGATTGCCACCGCGACGTCGTTCATGCGATGTTTCCGGCGAAGCCCGATCGGGAAATGCAATCCTGTGTCCATTGCCACGCGGACGTCGGACATGCCTTGCGCTGACGGCAACTGCTGCCATCAGCTTCCTCACAAATTCGTATTCACCAGTCGAACCTCCGGACGGAGAACCCCATGAGCTCGAATGAACGACGCGGATTTGGCTGGCTAGCCCTACTGACGCTGCTGGTCGCCCTGGGAACGATCGGGGTGGTGGCGTTGTTGGTGAGTATTTTCGAGCGAAAACAGGAGGCTCGGGTTCCCTTTGTCCAGCTGGTGGACGTCAACGAGATCAGCGCCGACCCGGAACCGTGGGGAGTCAATTTCCCCTATGAGTACGAAAGCTATCGGCGCACGGTGGATACCGAGCGCACCGAATACGGTGGCAACCACGCCCTTTCGCCCAGCAAATTGGAAAAGGACCCTTGGTTGAAACGGCTGTTCGCCGGCTACGCCTTCAGCATCGACTACCGCGAAGCTCGTGGCCACGCTTTCATGCTCAGCGATCAAGAGGTCACCAAACGCGTGACGGAGGTGCAACAATCCGGCGCCTGCCTCCACTGCCATGCCTCCATCATTCCGACCTACCGCCGCATCGGTCTGGAAGAAATGGGCAAGGAGGCGACTCCGCAAGCTTTGGGAGAAAGCTTCAATCAAGAAGCGGTGATGGCCGGGTTTCGTGCCGTCAGCCAGCGAAACTACGAGGAGGTCCATGAGGAAATGGCAAAGACCCCCGATCGCATCTCCACCGGCGAAGGGGATCCCCATCTTGGCGGCGCGCACCCGGTCTCTTGCCTGGATTGTCATGACCCGGAAACGATGGCGATCCGCGTGACCCGTCCCGGTTTCATTTTGGGAATCGCCAAACTTGCCGAAAGCGATGATCCGGTGCCGCATCTTCCCAGCATTCAACGGTGGCGAGAATCAAATTCTTCTCAGCCCTACGACCCCAACGTCGACGCCAGCCGACAGGAGATGCGGTCCTTTGTCTGCGGCCAGTGTCACGTGGAATATTACTGCGCCAACAAAATGACGCTGACGTATCCCTGGAGCAACGGCCTGGCGATGGAAGACCTGGAACAGGAATGGGAGGAAACGACGTTTCCCGACGGCGAGAAGTTCTACGACTACGTCCACAAAACCACGGGAACCAAGGTGTTCAAGGCGCAGCACCCGGAGTTCGAATTGTGGAGTCAAGGAATCCATGCGCGGGCGGGCGTCAGCTGCAGTGATTGCCACATGCCCTACGAAAAGCAAGGTGCCACGAAGGTCAGCAGCCATTGGGTGCGAAGTCCGATGCTGAATGTCAATCGAGCCTGCCAAACCTGCCACAACGTCTCCGAACAGGAACTGCAGGGACGCGTGGAAACGATTCAAAATCGGACGCGGGGCCTGATCGACCGCGCAGCGGTGGCGATGACCGACATGCTCGATGCGATTTTGGCCGCGCAGAAAGGCGGCGTCAGCGAAGAACAGTTGGCTCCGATTCGAGAGTTGCAACGCAAGGCGATGTGGCGTCTGGATTACATCAGCAGTGAGAACTCGCTGGGCTTCCATGCCGACCAGGAAGCCGCGCGGATTCTTGGCGAGTCGATCGACTTCAGCCGCCAGGCTCAGGCGGCCGCCTACAAACTGCCAGCCGAACGCGCCGAAGAAGATGACGCCGGAGAAGACGTTGCCGGAGAGTGAAGGCCGATCGGGTCGACAGGCTGATGAGAGTTGATTGACGCGTCGCAACAATCAGCCTAGGCTTGCCTTCACTTCCCTCCCTTCCGCGCTTGCGTCCTCCGCCGCCGATGAAGCTGACGACCCAGACCGATTACGCCCTCCGCACGTTGATGTTTCTGGCGACAAGGTCGTCACGATCCAACGTCGCCGACGTCGCCTCGCTGTTCTCCATTTCGGTCAACCACATTGCCAAGGTCGTCAATCAGCTGGCCCGGCTGGGATACATCCGCAGCATCCGTGGGGTGGGAGGCGGTATCGAACTTGCGCAACCTCCCGAAGAAATCATCCTGGGGGAAGTCATCGAACAGATCGAAGGCGATCTTCACTTGCTGGACTGCATCGACACCGAAGACGCGTGCGTGATCCAATCGTTCTGCAAATTGAAGAAGGTGCTGGCCAAGGCCGAGGAAGTCCAGAAAGCGTACTTGGATTCGGTCACCCTGGCGGATGTCGTGCCCACGCGACGACAACTCGACAAGGTCCGGTAGCTCGGCAGCGCTCCTTTCAATCAAAAACACGGTGTTTTGCCGTGCAATGAGCGGCAAGGCGTTAGCCGCCGGTTGAGCGTGAGAAAGCCCGCGGCTAGCGCCATGCGGCTTACCCAGACCTCGTGATCTCCGCACTCGGAAATCGGCACGACCTCCAAGTGCGGGTGAAGCTTGCCCGCAAAAGTTTTCGCTCTGCCTAGCGAATCGGCACCGTGTAACTGATCGCCCCGATCGGCTGGCCTTCTTTCACATCGGCGTAATGGGGATGGCACATCACGCACTTTTGCATGACCACCGGTACCGGCGTCAGGGCGCGAAGGAACGGTTGGTCCTCTCGCACGACGACCTTTTCGTAGCCCTTGGCTCCCGCCTTCAATTTCGCGATGCCCTCCTTTTCAAAGCGATCCTTGGCGACGTTTTCGCTGTCGTAGGGGTCACCGCTGGCGTCGATCAGACGGACCTGATGATCGCTGGAATCGGAAATGTTCTTGAACAACAGCACGGCGGCGCTGCCGGCCGCGAAGTCGTCTTCGTCGTGGACGTACTTTTCGGTCACCATCACGACCGTCTGTTTAAAGATGTTGTCCAGAAGTTTGATGGTGGCTCGAGTCCGCTCCAAAGCATCCTCGTCAACTTGCTTCGGTGTTGATGCGGTCTCTTGCTTCTCGTCGGCCCAAGCCGGCGAAAAGATGCCGATTTGATAGGCTCCCAGGGCGCCGCACACCAAAACCCATGCAATCGCTCGGTTTCGTTTCATTTCGCTTTCGTCCTCGATCAAGGGAAAAATGTCCGATAGATCAGACGGATCGAATGACGAGGGACACGCTGGACCGCCGACGCTCCAACCATCAGCGAGCTGTGGGCAAACGCCGAAAACGGGAAGCGAACAATGGCCTGCAAGCCCGGACACGACCGCCTGACATGTCAACGTGACTGCAAAGATGCATTTGCGATGCACCTTTTGTACTTGGGTTTCCCGGGACTGTCAACGCGCGAATTGGGGCGGAACGTACCCGGCCCGATGAAGCGTTGTCTGTTGAAGCGTTGTATATTGATCCGGTTCTGTATTCCTCGCCGCCTTCCCGCAGGGTGAATCATGCATCGACCGACCGCAGCCGATTTGGATCAAGGCGTTCTTGATCTGTACGACGACTACGCCCACGGGCGGCTCAGCCGACGCGAGTACGTCCGGCGTCTGGGAGCGTTCGCGGTCGGTTCGTTGACCGTCGAATCCTTGATGCAGACACTCGCGCCAAACTACGCGCTCGCCCAGCAGGTCGCCCCCGATGACCCGCGGATCAAGACGGAGACTCTGACCTACAAGTCTCCCGAGGGCGCAGGGAAAACGACCGGGAAACCGATGAGCGGATTGTTGGCTGCTCCCGCCCAAGGCGATCAATTCCCAGCGGTGCTAGTGATTCACGAGAACCGCGGGTTGAATCCGTACATCGAAGATGTGGCAAGACGCTTGGCGGTGGACGGCTTCTTGGCGTTCGCACCCGATGCCCTGTCTCCGCTGGGTGGATACCCCGGAAACGATGACGAAGGCCGAGCGATGCAGGCCAAACGTGATCGGGAGGCAATGACCGAGGACTTTATCGCCGCGGCCAAGTTGTTGAAACAACACGCCCGGTCAACGGGAAAGCTCGGCGTGGTCGGATTCTGCTTTGGAGGCGGCATGGTCAACCAATTGGTGGTACGAATCCCGGACGTCGCCGACGCCGCCGTCCCGTTCTACGGCAGTCAGCCAGACGCGGGAGAGGTGGCAAAGATCGAGGCGCCGTTGATGATTCACAATGCCGAGCTGGACCGCCGCATCCTGGCGGGCGCCGAAGCCTACGAGCAAGCGTTGCGAGAACACGGCAAGACCTTTCAGGCGTACGTCTATCCAGGAGTCAACCACGGCTTTCATAACGACACCACACCACGTTACGACGAAGCAGCGGCCAAGCTGGCTTGGAGCCGAACGGTCGCTTTCTTCAAAGAGCACTTGCGTTGAAGTGCGCGGAGAGAGGGTTGGAAGGCCCGAAGGTCCGACAGCTCCCTGCGGGTCCACCAAAGACCCGAAGGACCGACCGCTCGCTGCCGCTCCACCACAGGCCCGAAGGTACGGCAACTCCCCGCCGCTCCACCAATCAGCCCCGAAGGGGCGACAGACCTCAGGGTCGGACTTTGGCGGCACCCGTCAAAACCGCCATCCTTCCGTCGCTGCCGACAGCCAAAACGGTTTGGCCGGACAGCCGATGCAGCGCGTGAAACCCGGTTTCACTCACTGACCTCCAATCCTCGCCGTCGTCGCTGATCTCGGTTCCCGACGGCCCGGTGGCCAGCCAGTACCCCTGACCCTGCCCTTCAGCATCCTCCGCCGGAACGAAGATCACCGAGGAGCGGAATCCGTCCGGCCGCCTTCCAGTCGGTAGTCGCCAGGTTTGCCCGCCGTCGTCCGAGACGGCCATGTTGCCGTCCCCGTTTTCGGTCTGCTTGTAATCGCCTCCCACCGCGACGGCAAAGCCGGCATCCCGGCGGCCGAAGGCAAACACGCCTGAAGAAGCGCCCGCCGGCATACAGGCAATCTCAGAGACCTCCCATCGATTGCCCCCATCCTCGGAGGACAACACCCGGGACGGGCCGCCATCTTCCCGACCGCCCAGTCCAATCAGAATCGAGGATGTCCCGCTGAGCGCAATGGACCCGTTGCTGGCCGCAAATCCGGCTTCGCCAGCCAGCGGAGCAATCGGGCAAGGGACGTCCTGCCAAGATCGGCCCCCGTCAACCGTCTTCAACAACAGAAACTTGCCACCCATCGGATCGCCGAAGGCAAAACCGTGAGACTGGTTCCAAAACCGGACGCTGTCGATGAATGCCGAATCATGTTCGTTTCGATAGGTCGTCAGCCAGCTGCGGCCGAGATCTTCGGAACGCAGGATCAGCGCGGGAGTTCCTGCCGAAGCGATCACGATGGTCCCGCCTTCCAACATGACAACAGAGCGATAGTCGGTCACTTGGGCGCGGTCAGGCGTTCGATCATCCCACGTCCGGCCGCTCGTTTGTGACACCCAGACTTCCGGCCCGTTTCCAGCGACGCAGATGGTCTCCAATGGGGAAACGGCAACTCCGCGGAGACTGGCTTTGCAGGGCGACGGTATCGGCTGCCAGGTTGATGGTCCAAGCAGTGGCGCGGTCAGTGGCCCAAGCAGTAGGAACCAAAGGAGTGTCGACATGGGGTTCCGTTGGCTGAGTGGCGTGACTGGATGGGTGCTGCCGGCTCTCGCCCGCCTTGAGCCGTGTCCGATTGGGCGGAAAGGGCCGCGCGAGTTTAGGCTAAATTTCGGCAGGCTGTCGCCCCTTCGGGGCTGGTTGGTGGAATCACCCAACAACCGGCGGCCGAGGCCGCCGGCAGGGAGCTGTCGGCCCTTCAGGCCTGGGGAAAGTGAGGATCTGTAGAGCTTTCGGTTCTTGGGGCTGGGGCAGTCAGGAACTTAGCTGAACGGCGCCACTTTCAATAAAAATCTCCGTGATTTGCAGTGCCATGAGCGGCAAGACGCTAGCCGCCGGTTGAGGCGAGAAGACCCGCGCCTAGCGATACGCGGCTCACCCAAAATGGCGCTGTCCAGCTACGGTGCTGCCGATAGAGTTTTACTTCAATGCAAACGGCGACGTGTCATTGCACTCCCGGCGTCCCGGATTCGACGGTGAAGCTGGCTCGACGTGTGGCTTTGCCTCCCGGCGACGTGACTTGATCCATGACGACGTAGTCACTGACCCATTGCTTCGGTGTGACCGTGCATAGCACGTAACCGCGCTGCGCATTGTGGAACCGGACGCCGGGGTTGTCCGCTAACAACTGATCGTGCGTCGCGATCTTGTCGACCCCGTTCCCGCCACTGGAGATCGAGGTGGCGACAAATTCCGTCGCCACCACCGGCTGGTCTCCCTCGCGGTCGTCGATCCGCAAGTCGTTGACCCAGTTCGAATGGATGTCACCGGTCAGGACGATCGGGTTGGGAACCCGCCGGTCGCGCATGAACTCCAACAATGCACCGCGTTCCGCATAGGCGCCGGGCCATTGGTCCATGGAATAGTTCAACTCCGAGTCTTCCTTGCCGCGGAACCCAGCCGCACCCATCATCACCTGTTGCGCCAGCACGTTCCACGTTCCTTGCGAAGACAACAATTCCGAACGCAACCAGCCGCGCTGCTCGCTTCCCAACAAAGAGTTCTCGACGGCACAGGCGGCTTCGTTCAGCGGAGACTTGCGATCGTCGTTCGGCTGGTCGGTGCGGTATTGACGGGTGTCCAGAATGGCAAAGTTTGCCAGGCGGCCGAACGATGCTTGGCGATACAACTGCATGTGCGGACCGCGCGGCAGCGATTCCGGACGCAAGGGCATCATCTCGTAGTAAGCTTGATAAGCGTTCGCGCGACGCTGTAAGTAGGAGAGCGGATCAACGTCCCGTTCTTCGGAAACGTCACAGGCACAATTGTTGTCAAACTCGTGATCGTCCCAGGTCAGGAACCAGGGGCACTGGGCGTGCATGCCTTTCAGCAACGGATCGGACCGGTATTGCGAATAGCGGATCCGATAATCTCCCAGCGATTCGATTTCGGCCCCCAAGTGAGATCGAATCTTACCGGTTCGCCCGGCTTCGTATTCGTAGATGTAGTCTCCCAGGAAGAAGACCAGGTCCGGATGCTCCTGGGCCATGGATTCGTAGGCGGTGTACAGCCCCTGTTCATAGTTCTGGCAGGAGGCAAAGGCAAACCTCAGTTTTTCCGGCAGGACGTCACGTCGAGGCATGGTACGCGTGCGACCGATCGGGCTCTCCGCGTCGCCGCACAGGAATCGGTACCAGTACCAGTGATCCGGCTTCAGCCCCTGGACCACTTGGTGGACGGAGTGTCCCAGTTGTGGCGTTGCGAGCGTGGTCCCCGATCTCACGACCTGAGTGAATCCTTGATCCTCGGCGACCTGCCAACGCACGGGTACGGAATGGGCGGGCATCCCTCCGTATGGAGTCAACGGCTCGGGTGCTAGCCGTGTCCAGAGGACCACGCTGGTACTGTCCGGATCGCCTGAGGCGACCCCCAGCGAGAATGGATCGTCGGCGAAAGCGACTTCACTTGCCGTCGATTCATGAAGCCCTAGCGTGGGAATGGCAGCGGCGGCCAGCGTGAACTCCATCCAAAGCCGGCGACTCATCCCGCCTTCGGATCGAATCGCCTGCACCAGCTCTTTTCGGTTCAGCATTGTCAACTTCCTGAGGATCAACGCGCTTCGTCAACGAACGCACGATCCGATCTTGTGGAATTCGGCGTAGAAATCACGTTCCGGTCGCGTCGCCGCGGGACTCGGCAGAGGATGCCTTCAGCGGTGGCCGCCCGGAAAACCAGGGGCGGTTCGACGTTTCTGGAAACGTTGTGGGGTAGGACAACTTGACGTCAAATTGTAACCGGGGATCTTGCGACCTGCCATCGAAGGCAGACGCCAAGCCTTGCCGATGCATCAAATCTTCATTCGGACTCGCCACTGTGTGGGCAGTTCACCTTTCAGCGAGGCGATGGAATCTCCACAAGTGCAAACATTCGTGGGCAACCTTCACCCTCCCGCAAGCGGGAGGGTCGGAGACGAGGAACGAGGCTCCGGGGAGGGCATCATCGGAATCGAGTTACAAGCGCATGAGTTAGAGGGACAACCCTCCCCGCGTCGTCGCAAGCTCCTCCGCGACCCTCCCGCAAGCGGGAGGGTGAAGCGCAGAACGCATGACATTGATCGCGGGATGGACCGCCACGGAATTGACCCACAAAAGCAGGGCAGTCGAAATCTCGAGTCCCGATATTCCGAACTGTCGACGCGACGACCTAGTGCGACCCGCATCGGAGTTACAGACAAAGCCTCGCTGCTGCGAAGATTGTCACCGAGCTGGTACAAATCTGCCACTCCGGCGTGCCCGGATCGACACGCCGCAAGACGATCGGGTTATGCTGAGTCCGAGCGTGTTCATCCTCCTTTCCCCCTCGGCTTCCGCCATGAAAAGCGTTCTTTTACTCGTGTGCCTCGCGGTGTTCTCGGTCGGGCGTGCGGGTGCCGCCGACCGCCCCAACATCGTGTTCTTCTTCGCCGATGATCAGACCATCAGTACGCTGGGATGCTACGGCAATCCGATCGTGCAAACGCCCAATATTGATTCCCTGGCCGAACGGGGTGTGCGATTCGAAAACGCATTCGTCAGCCATTCCATTTGCTGGGTCAGCCGCACCACCATTCTGACCGGGTTGACCGGGCGCAGCTACGGGACGCCGGGCCAGCCCGAATTGGCCCGCGCCGACGCCGTCCAGACTCTCTATCCGGACTTGCTTCGACGCAACGGTTACCGGACCGGCTTTTTTGGCAAATGGCACGCCAAGATGCCCAAGGGCTTTCGTGCGGAAGAACACTTTGATGAGTTCCAAGCAATCGGGCGCAACCCCTATTACAAACCTCAACCCGACGGCAGCCTGCGCCACGAAACGGAGCTGATCATCGATCGCGGAATCGAGTTTCTCCAGTCGCAGCCCGCGGACAAACCATTCGCCTTGAATCTTTGGTTCAACGCTTGTCACGCCGAAGACAGTGACCGTCGCCCGGGAATCGGGCACTTTCCATGGCCGCGCGAAGTCGACGGAATGTACGAAGACGAGCAAATCCCTCCGCCACGCCTGAGCGCCTCGGAGATTTTCGACAACCTGCCCGACTTCCTGCGAACGACCATCAACCGGGAGCGATTCTTTTGGCGGTGGAACACCGACCAGAAATACCAAACCAACATGCGGGCCTACTATCGGATGGTCACCGGCATCGATCGCGGGATCGGTCGATTCTTAGCAGCGCTGCAGGAAGCCGGAATGGCTGAAAATACCATCGTCGTCTATTCGGCAGACAACGGTTACCACATGGGCAATCGAGGCTTGGCGGGCAAGTGGTCTCACTTCGAAGAATCGCTGCGGGTCCCGATGATCATTGCCGATCCCCGCGTCGACAGCGACCAGCGTGGCAAAACCGTTGACGCGATCGCCTTGAATCTGGACCTTCCCGCGACCTTTCTGGATTGGGGTGGTGCGGAAATCCCCGAGCGCTATCAAGGCCGAAGTCTGAGCCCGCTTGTCGAAGACGGGGTTCCCGACGACTGGCGAGCGGAATCGTTTCACGAGCACTTTGCCGTCCGCAATCGAATCCCCGCGTTCGAGGGGATCCGCAACGAACGGTTCAAGTACGTCCGCTACTTCGACCACGGCAATCACGAATTCCTGCATGACTTGAAGAACGATCCGGACGAACTGATCAACTTGGCCGGCGACCCGAAACACGCGGAAACGTTGCAAGCGATGCGTCAACGGACGGATCGGCGGGTGGACCAGTTGGGTGGTCCGCTGGATCCGCTGAATGGGAAGTTCACTTCGTCGACGGAACCTTATCCCGAAGCTTCCGCAGCCAACGCGTCCGGTTCAGGCAAAGACGGTTTCGCGAATCTGTTCAACGGCAGGAATTTGAACGGCTGGGTCGGCGATTCCAAGTATTGGTCGGTTCAGGATGGTGCCCTCACCGGTGTCACCGACGGCTCGCTGAAGATGAATCAGTTTCTGACTTGGAAAGGATCGACGGTTCGCAATTTTGACCTTCGGGTGAAAGTCAAAGTCAGCGAAGGCGGAAACAGCGGCATCCAATACCGAGGAACGCCTCGCCCCGATTTGGGCTTGGACGTGGTCACCGGTTATCAGTGTGACGTTGTCGCCAACCGACCCGAGTACAACGGCATGTTGTACGAAGAGAAAGGTCGCAGAATTCTCTCGCACACCGGTGAAAAGGTGGTGGTCGATTCCGACGGCCAACCGTGGGTCATCGGCACCTTTCCGGTGAAGACCTTTGAACTGGAGACGTGGCATGATTATCGCGTCCTGGCGCGAGGCAATCATCACCAACATTGGATCGATGGGCATCCGACGGCGGATCTGATCGACCTGGACCCCAGTGGCCGCGCGCTCGAAGGCGTTTTGGCCGTCCAGGTCCACGTGGGCCCGGCGATGAAGATCCAGTACAAAGATTTCCGCATCAAGCATCTGCCCGATGCGATGCCACTGGAAACGGCCGAGGACCATCCGATCCCGGCCGATGCCTACGGCGTGAAGCCCCAAGGCAAACTGCCCAAGGATTGGAAACCGCCAGTTTTTGGCGAGCAGTGATCCGGGTTAGCAAGTGGTGACTCTCAGCCGTCCACTTCGGTCGGCTTCCCACCGAACGTCACCTACCCTGACGATCCATCCTCTCCGCGCCTTCCCTGCCAATCTCCCACCTCTTTCGGTCTTTCCTATGATTCGCCTGCTGGATGCATGTGTCGGTGGAACCAAAATCCGACGCATCTTGATTTCAATGTTCATGATTGCCGGGATCCACTGGACGAATACCGGCACCTTGTCGGCGGAGGACCGACCCGACCAGGCCGCAGAACGTTCCTCTGTCAAACATGTTCGTTTGCTGTCGGTCGGCAACAGCTTCACGAACAATGCCACGCGTTTCCTGGATGACTTGGCAGAATCCGCGGGGCATCGATTGACTTACCAGGGGTTGATCATTGGCGGTTCGCCGTTGGAAAGGCACGCGGGAATGGCGGTCAAGTTCGAAGCGGATCGTTCAGACAAATCGGCACGCTACGCCAACGGCTCCAGTCTGCAGCAGGCGCTTCAATCGGATGCCTGGGACTTCGTCACCATCCAACAATTGAGCATCAAAAGTCATGACTTGAAGACCTATCAACCGTACGCCTCACAACTGGCATCGATCATCCATCGCTACGCGCCCCAGGCAGAATTACTCGTTCACCAGACGTGGGCCTATCGTCAAGACGACCCGCGATTCTCTGGTTCACATTCGGGTTCGCAATCCCGGCCTGGGGAACCGACCACGCAGCAGGAAATGTATCGCGGTCTGACAGCGGCTTACCGCGAGATCGCTTCGGCACTAGGTGCCCAACGCATTCCAGTTGGCGACGCCTTTTTCCTTGCCGATTCCCATCCGACCCAAGGCTACGAACCAGACGCGAGCTTCGATCCGGCAGCCGCCGAGTATCCGGAGCTGCCGCAGCAACGCCACTCGTTGCACGTCGGCTGGCGATGGAGAGAACGCGATGGCCAAAAGACACTTTCCATGGACGGCCACCACGCCAATACGGCCGGGGAATACCTGGGGGCCTGCGTCTGGTTCGAATGTCTGTTTGGTGAATCAGCCGTAGGCAATGACTTCGTGCCGGAGGGTCTGGACAGCGACGAAGCCGCGTTTCTGCAACAGGTGGCCCATCGGGCCGTGCAGGCTGCGGAGGATGTCCCTGATGGAGTTAGTGATTCTGGCGTGCCGGCTTTCCAGGATCCCCAACCGCAACGATACACCCTGAGTGCCCGCGCCAGCCGGTTGGACTCGCAGGCGAAGGAGTACCCGAATATCAAGTTTGTTTTTGGTAACGACGAACAGCCCCAAGACGTCGAACGCGCGTCCGTCGATACCCGTGTCCCGCCACGTGGAAAGCTAGTGATTTGGTTGATGGGATACAACGACGAATTATTCAAGCGTCTGAACGGCTATGGACTGCATGCGATTCAAGTCAGTTATGCCAATAAATGGTTTGGAACCCTGTGCCAGCCACGGCCGAGCGATGCGTACGCCCGCGGAAAGGTTCGTTTGGAGGCGGCGACCGGACAGGATTTCAGCGACGAATTGGATCTGCAGCCGGCTGATGGGGCCGCCGAACGGGCGTTGCAGTTGGTTCGCTGGCTGGCGAAGGAAAATCCTCAGGGACGTTGGGACCAGTTTCTGGCAGCCGACGGAAAACGTTTGCGTTGGGACCGCATTGTCGTTTCCGGCAGTTCGCACGGCAGCACGACCGCGGCGCGATTTGCGAAATACCAGCGCGTGGATCGCGTTGTGATGCTGTGTGGGCCGCGCGACCAGGATCAGGATTGGCAAAGTCTGCCATCGGCCACGCCGGCCAACCGCATTTTCGGGTTCAGCCATGTGCTCGACGGAGGTTGGACTGGTGATCACTACTGCCGGTCGTGGGAAATGTTGGGTCTGAATCAGTTCGGTCCGATTGTGAATGTCGACACCGCCCAGCCACCCTACCAGAACACGCGGCGACTGATTTCGGATGCGGACGTCGGAGGCGACGCGCGAAGAGCTCACTCGGCCGTGACTCCCGGACGCTCATCGCCGAAAGACGACCAGGGGAATTTCCTGTACGAACCTGTGTGGCGTTATCTCTACTCGCATCCCGTTGATCAGACGGGAGATCCAACGCCGGCGGATCCCGAATGCTTGCGGGAGCACGTGCAATACTGAACCATTTTCCCGGCGCAGCTTGCGGCGGAGAGCGTTCGCTTCTGTCCATCTGGCGCATGCTTCGAATTCAGCTCCGTCGGCGGCATTTCCGCCGTCGCTGGCGAAAGTTTCATCGTCGGCTGGCTTTCAAAGCAAGTGTCGAGAACCGTCTGGAACCGCGACGGCAGATTCTTGAACGCACAAACCGCCGAAAACCGGCAAATTCCCTTGATTGGAAGGCAACGCGGAATCGGGCGCCATCATCGGGCATCTCGGTACGGAAACTGCATTCCAATGCGTTTTCCCCAGTCTTGCCCATCGAGCGAGGCGGCTCCGCAGTGAAGTGGAGTCCGGTCATTCCGTTCCCCATGAAGGATTCGCGCGGTTCATGCCTTCCGGTGACGATCAACGTCAAGATTCAAGCAGCACCTTTGGATCGCAAGATGCCGATGCATCCGAGTCGCATTCGGTGCCGATTTTGGATTCACGAGACATCCTCGGTTCCGGCCGAGAGGTTTGGATCCGACACCGCGGCGAAATGTACCGTCTTCGGTTGACTGCATCCGGCAAGTTATACTTGAGTAAATGAGTGTCCGTTCCGCGGCAGCGTCCGCGTGTCTTTGTTTGAAATGACCAAACGATGACTGTTCGTCGATGAGCTTCTTGATCGTTGAGTTCTTTTTCTAAGTCATCCGCGCTCTCTGTTTCCCTGCATGCGGCATTGCTGGCGGTTCTGTACCTGCTGCCTGCGTCCGAATCGCGTCGATTTCAATCCTCGGGCCAGCTCCAGGTGATCACGCTGGAATTGAGCCAGGCGGTTGAGTCGGCAAAGATCCAGCCAGTTTCCGTGGAAGTGCCACCGCCGCCGCGGCGTTTTGCTCCGGAGCAGGAATCGCCCAGAGAAGAGATGCTCGAACCGTTCGATCGGGAAATACCTCCGGCAGAACCGTTGGGGAAGCGCCCGACGACGCGACCGGACGCGCCGACCAGCCCGCCGGTGGCGACAGCCGTCACGAAGTCGGAGCCGCCGAAGCGGCGTCAGCTGCCCGAGCAGCTGCCCGATCAGCCCATCGAAGAAGTGGTTCCCCGCCGCCCACCGGTTGTCCGCACTCCGCCGCCGTCGTTCCGGCCCACGAATCCGATGGAGCAGATCGCCGGACTGCAGGATCCGACCTCGGCCGATTTGTCATCCAACCCGCCGCCGGAGTATCCGGCGGAAGCGGTTCGCCGGCGACTGGAAGGAACCATTCTGTTGGAATTGACGATCGATGCGTCCGGCAACGTCACGGATGCCACGGTTCTTCGTTCCAGCGGACATGCATCGTTGGATCGTGCCGCGATCGATGCGGTTTTGCGATGGAAGGGACAGCCGGCGACACGTTGGGGGCGACCGGTTGCGACCGTCGAACGTCTGCCCGTTCGATTCCGGCTTTAAAAGATCTCGGCAGTGAGCAATCGCCTGGCCCGGTGGCCGTCAACATCGGCTGACGGAGTAGAATGATGATTGCCCTGATTGAGTCGTTTCTCTTTCGCCCCAACATCAGCCGGCTACGCCATGTCCTGGTCAAAATCTCAAGTCATTTCGCTTTTGCGGGAAAACCAAGACGAACGCGGCGTGACGCACTGGCAAAAGCGCGCCAAGCAGGCAACCGGCCTCTCAAGCTTCGGAATCGGTCTGACGAAGCTTCGCAAGTTGGCAAAGCAAATCGGTCGTGAGCCCAAACTCGCAGCACAGCTTTGGAAATCGGATATCTACGACGCCAAAGTGATCGCAATTTTGATCGACGATCCCAAAGCGATCTCGAAAGAACAGGCCGAAAGACAGGTCGAACAGATCAATGCGGGGATGTTGTCGCATGTCTTCGCCTCCTGTGACGCCCCGCTTGCAAAATCCCCCATCGCCTTCGAATTGGCTGAAGAGTGGATGAACAGCCAGGACGAAGTGCGTCGGCGGTGCGGCTACAGTCTGCTGTACGAACTGTCCAAACGAAAAGTCAAAGCGATGGACGATGATTACTGCCTGCAGCGGATCGCTGACATTCGGGAACACATTCACGACGAACCGATGTGGGTCCGCGAAGCAATGAACACAGCCCTGATGGGTTTGGGGAAACGCAACAAGACACTGAACCAGGCCGCCATCAAGGCGGCTAAAGCGATCGGTCCGGTCCAGATCGACTACGGTGACGACAATCAGTGCCAGCCACTGGATGTACTCAAGCACCTCACCAGCGATTACGTGAAGAACAAATTTGCCAAGTGACGCGTCCGTCGCAGAATCTCATCTCGATTCAGCAGCGAAACAAAACTCGATGAGTTCCAGTCGCAAAGCAACGCCAGCCCCCTGCCGTCGGCGCTCCACTAAGGCGACACTTCGCTTTCCCGTTCACCATCACTGGTCTCGCTGTCGGCACCGCGTGGCGCGTTCAACAAGCGCGCTTCGTCGCGGATCGAACACAGCAACGCCAGGTCCGCCCCGGTCCAGCGGTTGGACCCGTCCGTCAAATCGTCTCCCAATCCGGCGCTGGGGGTTGCCCGGACGTGTCGCATCAAGAGCTCGCAAATCTGATCAGCATCGGACAAGCCCACCATGATCGTCTGGTTGCCAACGAACAGCGCGTTCTGATGTTCGCCCGGGCCGGCGGCCGCGGTTTCCACCGTCACGGTAGCGATCGAAAACAGTTGTTCGATGGGGCCTTGATGAACCACAACATTCTGGACGTTGGCAAGCGTGATGGAGTGTTCGGTGATCACCCAAATCCCGCGTCGCACATACAGTCCGCGGTCGGAGATCGCGTACCAGATCGTGTCGTAGCGCAGGTGAATGACGATGTAGGCCACCAGATCGGGCAAGATCGCCAGCAGCCAGACCGGGACTGCCAGCCACCACGCGAGCGTCGTGTTGAACCAGAACAGAGAGCCCCAGGCGATCAACAAAGCGCCATCAAAAGCCACCAGGGCGACCCAGAAGTACGCTTTCAGATAGGCAAGATAAGCTCGTGACGGGTGAAATTCCCGTCGCGATTGTCCAAATTCCTTCGGCAGACAGGGCGGCCCGTTCGGGACCCGGAACAGGTCGACCAGTACCTTCCAGATGCCCCGATAAACCCATTCTGCCGATCGTTCTCCGGGACCGGTCACGGTGAAACCCCCGACGTCTGGCGAAATTGGCGGAGTTCGTCGCGAATCTCGCGCAGCAGTGTCGTCGCATCGCCGTTTTGATCACCATCGGCCTCCGCATCGTCGCGCGCACCACGCATCCGCTGGTAAAGAAAATCTCGCAACGCTTCCGGGTGACGGATTCCCTCCAATCGCATCGTTGCATCGGAAGACCCCGATGCCGTCTGGATCGGCAACTTGGCCAAACCCATCCATCTCTCCAGCAGATTTCGTGTGACGTGAATGTCCTGCAATCTGCCATAGGTCAAATAGATTTCACGCCGGAAAAAGAACCCCCAACACATCGAGACGCCCGATTCGTCAAACGAATACCGCATCGTCTTGAAACGAATCAGCAACGGCACGAAGACGATTGGAAATGCGACCAGGGAAAGCAGCGAGACCAGAAAGTAGTAGGTCAACAGGGAGTCATCTGGACGGGTGATCTGCGAGGGCGGCACCACCGATGCGGGACCCGCGGGCTGGGCTGATCGAGTTTCAGTTGGCAACGTCTGCGGAGTCCCGGGACGTGTCTGATCTTGGTCACTCATGGATTGATCCTGTGCGGGGCGCCGGCTTGTCCGTCGTGATCGACGCTATTCCGCGGTCACCGACAGGATCTGCCCCCCGATCCCTGGGGTTCCGTCCGGATTGAAAACAGCCAGCCCCTTCCCGCTCGGGCCGGTTGGGGGAAGTCTACCGGGATTGGGGGCCCGAATGTCGTGAGGCCGGGGCGTCTCCGACACGTTGCTTTTCGCGGATTGGTGGTCAAGCTTGTCAAAAAAAACCTTTGATTCATGATTCAGCCAAACCACCGCCTTGCCTGGATTCAGCCCCCGTTGCATAAGATCATGGGGAACCGAAGAAGCATGGAAACAACTTTTTCCGCCCCGTTCTCCACACTTTTTGGCCTCCACGGAGACCGTCCCGCGTCACGGCGCGGGTGAAGTCAGATATTCCCGGCGTCAGATATCCCCAGTGTCTGCGGCCTGGCCAGCCCCCCAAGATCACACGTTCCTCCGATTTAATCCCGCCGTTCATGTCGACGACCTCCGCGAACAAATCGCAATCATCGTCCGACTACGTCGAAATCGCTTGCCAATCCTGCGGAGCGACACTGCTGCTGCAACCCCACCTGGTGTCGACGGTTTGCCCGTATTGTGCATCTCCGTCGGTCATTCAGCGGCCACCCTCGAAGGATCTTCCCAGGCCAACCTTCGTGATCGGGTTTGCGGTCGACCACGAACGAGCTACCGCCCTGGTGAAACGCTGGATCGGAGGCCGCAGCATGTTTGCCCGTTCCGACTTCAAGCGAGCGGCGCCGGAATTGACGCGAGGTGTTTACCTGCCTGCGTATTTGTACGGTGCCGTCTCCGACTCGACCTTTTCGGCCGAGATCGGCGAGAACTACACGGTGACGGAGACGTACACGACGACCGATGCCAACGGCAAGACAGTTGTGCGGACACGAACCGTGACCAAAACGGAATGGAGAACGCTGCGTGGCAATCACCAGTCGTACGTGATGGACGTGGTGGTCACCGCGTCGCGCGGCGTGAGCAACGCCGCGCTGGAGGCGATCGAACCGTTTGACCTGCGGGGACCGCGGCGGTTTTCTCCTTCCATCTTGGCCGGCTGGCTGGCCGAGGAGCCATCGCGGACACAGGACGAATGTTTCCGCCTGGCCCACGACGAAACCGTTGCGAAGGTCGGCGGCAAACTTGAAAACTTCATGCCGGGCGACTCTCATCGCAACCTTCGCTACCAGGTCCAGCTGTCCCGCGAAGTGATCGACCTGGTGTTGTTTCCCGTGTGGTCCTACGCGGTCCGGTATGATCCGGACAAGCCTCCGGTGCGAATCCTCGTCAACGGCCAAACCGGTCGCGTGGCCGGTGACACGCCGATTTCGCAATGGAAGATTGCTGCCGCGGTGGGCGTCGGTCTGATGTTGGTCCTGGCATTTGTCCTCATTCTGGCTCTGTCTCAATAGCGTGAACGCCTCGACCCACACGTCCGTTTGTGATCGATGCCGAACTCCGCTGGAGTCGGGCGACCTCCGTTGTTCGATCTGCGGGCAAGCGGCACCGGCCGACATCCAGCCGGCTGCGGAAACAAAGATCACGATCCTGCGCTGCCAAGGTTGCGGTGCGGCAATCACGTACGACCCGGACCAACAACTGCCAACGTGTTCGTTTTGCAAAAGCACCGTGGCAATCGAAACCATCGTCGATCCGATGGAACAAACCTCGGGCTACCTGCCGTTCACGGTCACCCCCGACCAGGCCGGCCAGGCCTTGCGTCGTTGGCTCGGAACGCTGGGTTGGTTTCGCCCCTCCGATCTCCGGTCCTCTGCCCAACTGCAGGAACTGCGACCGCTGTGGTGGGTCGCATGGGTTTTTGACGCGGACTGTCATATCAGCTGGACAGCAGACTCAGATGCGGGCGCAGGCCGCTCCAGTTGGGCGCCCCATGCTGGTCAAACAAGTGTCCAGTTTCGAAACGTTCTCGCGTCCGCTTCACGCGGACTTTCGGTGGACGAAGCCGCGGTTGTCAGTCGCGGCTTGGACCTATCCGTCGTCGACGATTCCCCAACGGGCGCCCAAAATGCAACCATCGAACGATTTGACGTCCCTCGATCGGAAGCACGTCGTCAAGTCAAATGGTCCTTGACGTCCATGGCAGAACGACAGGTCCAGAACCACGAGTGTCCCGGATCCCAGTTCCGCAACGTTCGTGTGTCCGTTGTCGTCCAGGGGCTGAAGACACGGCGTCTGTCGCTGCCGGCGTACGTGCTGGCCTATCGCTACAAGGATTCCACGCACCGCGTGGTGATCTGTGGCCAGAACACTCAACATTTGGTCGGATCGGCTCCCTACTCTTACGCGAAAATGGTCTTGGTGGTCCTGGCAGCGATCGCGCTGGCGGTCGCCGTGTTGGGCGTGCTTGCCGCATCCGGCTAGGGCTCTGAATATCCATACGAAATTCTCTTAGTTGCCAACGCCAGACAGCGGGCAACCAGCCCACCACGCTCTGGCGAGCGTGGCTCCGCGCGGTTTCGTAGCCGCCGTCGCCAGACAGCGGGCAACCAGATCCACCACGCTCTGGCGAGCGTGGCTCCACGCGGTTCGTAGCTGCCGTCGCCAGACGGCGGGCAACCAGGCCCACCACGCTCTGGCGAGCGTGGCTCCACACGGGTTCGTAGCTGCCGTCGCCAGACGGCGGGCAACCAGGCTCTGGCGAGAGCGGTTCCCTGTTGATTCGATCACAAGGCGTTGACGGCAACCAGTCTTCAGCCGACTCGTTCCCGCAGCCGATGCAATGCTTTGACAAATTGAGACAGCAGCCAAAGCCTCCACAGTACCAACGCCATGGTGCTCAGGATCAACACGACCGACAGCGGCAACAACAGCGACTTGCTGTTTGATTCGGAGATCAACCAAGGGTTGGATGCGAACAGCATGGAAAGCAGACCGGCCCCCAGCAACACGATCGCCAAAGCCAGGAACACGAGCCGCGACTGTTTTGCCAAAGCGAGGTTCGGAACCCGTGCAAACAGTGCGGAAAAATAGAACGCAGTCGGGACGAGTGCGGCCCCGGAGAAAAGCATCCCCAGCCCACGCAGCCAATTGGAATCAATCGTCGGGAAGTAGTCCAACCACACCAGCACGCAACTGGACAACATCGACAAGGTGTTCATACCACGCGTTGGCGCACGCATCGCCCACCCTGCCACGCGTTTCCCCGGCTCCGGGGATGTCAGCATCCAGATGCCAAGGAAATAGATCGCCGAAGGAATGAACTTGATGACCGGCGCCAGTGACGGGATCCACCCGGCAAAAATGTCCGCCGAAAACCCCAACAGCAACCCGGTAAACATCCAATTGCCTCCGCGAGCGACTTGACCGACCCACGACCGGTCCGAGTTCTGTAGCGGTCGCTCGCCGGGAAGGTCTCCCCAGCCCGGATCCTCCGTCGGAGTGTCGGTCGCGGGAGCCTGGTAGGGGTTCGGATTTGCGTCGTCCATCTTGGATCGATGTCCGTCAAGGAAAGGCTTCTCGAACGGCGACATCCCGATCGCCGATGCTGCGAACACCCGGTTTCGAAGCGGCAACTCAACCCGCTAATCTAACAAGAAGAAACCCGCCGATGTCTCGGACGTTGCCCTGCCCAGACGGTTCGAGGACCAGTCAACGGCTGGCACGGCGGTTGCATCCACCATTGTTTCCTCCATCCGCTTCATTTCGACCACGAAACGGCGGACGACTTTCGCTGCATGGCCCTTTGGGAGATTGAACTTGCTAACCTTCGTCGAACGGATGGCTTTGCCTGACCCGCTGTTGATTGCCGCGATCTCCGAGTGGTTGGAACCCACCGGTGCGCTGCTGTTGGCGCTCACATTGGTCCTGGCTTGCACCGTGGCATGGCTGAGCAACCTGGTGGCGTTGCCAGGAAACTGGCTGGCCGTGTTGCTGATCGCAATTTACGCGTGGCTGGGGCCTACCGATGGGATCTTTGCGATCGGTCTGACGATGGTGTTGGTAACGTTTGTGGTGGCTCTGGTTGGCGAGCTGATCGAGTTCGCAGCTGGAGCGGTGGGGGCGAGGAAAGCGGGGGCGAGCCGGAAATCAACGATGTATGCGATCATCGGCTCGATGGTTGGCGCGATCCTCGGCGCCATCGTGGGCATTCCCATCCCGGTCGTCGGATCCGTCTTGGCCGCAATCCTGTTTGGGGGTGTTGGGGCGTCAGCCGGCGCGATGTATGGGGAGTGGTCTGATGGACGACCGTGGCGAGAGAATTGGACGATCGGTCAGGCAACGTTCTGGGGACGCACGTTCGGGACCCTGGGAAAATTCGCGGCCGGATTTGTCATCCTGATCATTGTCTGTTTTGCCGTCGTGTTGTGACCGGAAGGTCAGGAGTCGTCCGTGCCCGCCGGCTGACCGTCCAGAGTTTCCCGAATGTATTGGGGACGATTCGTGGTGATCGCGGCCGCACCCAGTTGCTTGAAGTACCGAGCATCGTCGGGCGAATCGACGGTCCAGACGTGAAACTCCCCACAGCCTTCGTGTCGCAAACGCTCGATGAATTCCCGATCGATCACCTCTCGATTTCCTTTCATCCCGACGCCGTCGGCGTGACACTCTTTGACCGTGCGAGCGATCTCCGATGCGGTCGGTTGCCATTCACCGGTCACGGCGTGCTGCTTGAAGCTGGTCAACCAGTGCGCTCGCATGTTGGGAAAGGCTCGTTTGCACGCGGCGATGGTGTCGGCTTTGAAGCTGATAAAAATCAATCGATCGCGCGGAGCATTCAGACGTTTGATCTCGGCTTCTAACACGGGAACGATTTCCGGGCCGATCTTTAATTCAATGACGAAACCTTTGTTGTCCGGAATTGCCGCAAGTACTTCCTCGAAGGTGGGCACCGGCTCACCTCGCCAACGTTCGTCTTTCCAGCTTCCCGCGTCCAACGTTCGCAACGTTTCCAGGGGTGTCTGCGCGACCACGTGCTTGACGCCGGTCGTGCGCTCGGTGTCCGCATCGTGGATGCAGACGATCTTGTCGTCGGAAGTCAGATAAAAGTCGGCTTCCACTGCGTCGGCACCTTGGTCCCACGCGAGCCGAAACGCCGACACGGTATTCTCTGGCGCGTCGAAGGATGCGCCACGGTGGCCCACAATCCACTGGGCCGGCAAAGTTTTGCAGGCTGCCATCAGAAAAACCAAAACGAGAAACAACGGGGTGGGACGGATCATGCTGTCGATCAGAGGGAAGGGGGCACGTCGAATTCGTCGGCGGCGGTAGCGCCGCGCCGTTGGCGTAGCCAGCCTTGCTGGCCGCCGAACGCACCGGTTTCCGACGAAGGAAGGGTGGATTTGAATCGGCCGCATTCTAGAGTCATGCCGCGCGGAATGCGACGCCGTTCCCCTCCACAGAATCTAAAGCGTTCAGTGGACGGAATACGATTGAAAGGGAGTTCTCGCGTGCAACGATTGAGATGGGGTTTTGCCTGTGGTGAGGCTTGCCACGCGACCGGATCCACTACAATCAACCGCCACCGTGCAATTCCCCCGCTCCTTGACTTCACGCTGCCGAATCCCCATGCCTTTCAAAACGTCCTCTCGGTTTTATCTGTTGCGTCTTGCCGCATGTGTCGTCGTCATTCTCGGGGTTGTTGAGCTTGCGGTCTCCGCCGACTCGACCAGTGAATCGTCCGGCAAAAGTGGCAACGGCAACCACGTGGTCGGCCCGGAGTACCGGGTGGATCCGGATCTGACCGATCGTGGCAATCCGAAGGGCAAGCTGTTTGAGTTTTCAATGCCGCTTGCCGACAGCAAGATCTTTCGCGGGGATGATGCCACGCTGGACCCGAGGAAGACGGTTCGCAGCGAACGACGAATTTTTGTGTACGTGCCAGCCGCTTACCAAGATGGCACCGAGGCCCCGGTGCTGGTCACGCTGGACGGCCCCAGCCGATTGGATCTGGTTCGCAACGCGGTCGACAACCTGACGATTTCCGAGGATCCAAACCGCCGATTGCCCGCGTTCATCACCATTGCCGTCGAAAACGGTGGTGATGACAGCAAAGGCAGTCAACGAGGGTTGGAATACGACACGATGTCGGATCGATTCGCGCGGTTCATCAACGACGAAGTGCTGCCCGCGGTGTTGGCCGACCCTGAAATTCTGAAAGCCTATCCGCACATTGCTTTCACGGCGGATCCCTGGGGACGAGCCGTGATGGGATGCAGCTCCGGTGGTGCGGCGGCGTTGACGATGGGTTGGTTTCGGCCAGACCTGTTTCGCCGATTGATCACCTACTCGGGAACCTTCGTTGACCAGCAGGATGATGATGCCCCGGAAGAGTCTGAGTTTCCGTTGGGCGCCTGGGAGTATCATTCGGGCATGAAGCTGATCGAGAACAGCCCGAAGAAGCCCTTGCGAATCTTTACGCACGTTTCGGAGAACGACCTGCGGGCGAATGATCCGGAAGAGACCTACCACAATTGGGTGATGGCGAACGAACGGACGGCCGAAGCCTTGGCTGCGAAGGGTTACGATTATCGTTACGTGTTCAGCCGCGGAACCAAGCATTGTGACCAAACCGTGTTCAAGCACACGCTTGCCGACACGCTTGTCTGGATGTGGGACGGCTACGAAACCGACCAATGATTTTCAACCGCGCGAGGGTGACCGATGGATTTGAAGCTGACCGACAAGTTTGCTGTGGTGACCGGATCAACGGCCGGAATTGGTCAAGCGATCGCCAACTCTCTGGCGGCCGAGGGGGCTCGCGTGGTGGTCAATGGTCGCAGCCAGGAATCCGTTGACGCCGCGCTGAAGCAGATGGACCTCGGCGACCAGGCGATCGGCGTCGCGGCGGACGTTTCCACCGACGAGGGCTGCCAAACCTTGTTGGATCGGGCGACGGACGTCGCGCCGATCGACATCCTGATCAACAACGCGGGGATTTTCGAACCGAAACCTTTCGAAGAAATCACGGACCAGGACTGGCAAAAGTTCTTCGAGGTCAACGTGATGAGCGGCGTCCGGATGTCGCGGGGCGTGATGGAGTCGATGCGGCAACGCGGTTGGGGACGGATTTTGTTCATTGCCAGTGAGTCCGCCATCAACATTCCCGTGGAGATGGTGCACTACGGCATGACCAAGACTGCTCAACTGGCCATTTCGCGCGGCCTGGCCAAAACCCTGAAGGACACCGGCGTGACCGTCAACAGCGTGCTGCCCGGACCGACCTGGAGCGAAGGCGTGGAACGATTCGTCAAAAGCCTTGCCGGAGACGGGGATCTGGATTCCGTGAAGAAGAACTTCTTTGCGGAGAACCGCCCGGCGTCCCTGATCCAGCGATTTGCAAAGCCGGAGGAGGTTGCGGCGATGGCAACTTACCTGTGTGGCGAACAGGCGGGGACAACCACCGGCGCCGCGGTCCGCTGCGATGGCGGAATCGTCGATACCTG
This sequence comes from Roseiconus nitratireducens, assembly GCF_008629675.1. Lineage (GTDB taxonomy): Bacteria > Planctomycetota > Planctomycetia > Pirellulales > Pirellulaceae > Stieleria > Stieleria nitratireducens. Next base: position 43,833 of record NZ_VWOX01000019.1, read on the forward strand.
CTTTTGATTTAGCGACCGACGACGCGGTCCAACATTGGTATCTGCACTCGTCCAACATTCGATCGAGGGACCCCACGATGACCACCGTTCAAGCCTATGCCGCCAAGGCCGCCGAAGCGGAGTTGGAACCGTATGAGTATGAAGCACCGAATCTCGGGCCCGACGACGTCGAAATCGATGTCGAATCGTGTGGCATCTGTCACAGCGACCTGTCAATGTTGGACAACGAATGGGGCATGACCGAGTACCCATTCGTTGGCGGTCACGAAGTCGTGGGACGGGTGGCTCAGATTGGAGAACATGTCCCGGCGTTGCAAGTGGGAGACCGGGTGGGATTGGGGTGGAGCAGTCGGAGTTGCATGCACTGTGACCAATGCCTGGCGGGGGACCACAATCTGTGCCCATCGGTGGAAGGAACGATCACCCATCAGCACGGTGGATTTGCGAACAAAGTCCGCTGCCACTGGGGTTGGGCAACAAAGATTCCCGACGGCGTCGACGCACTTTCCGCGGGCCCGCTGTTTTGTGGCGGGTTGACCGTCTTCAATCCCCTGGTCCAAATGAACCTGTCACCGACATCGCGTGTGGGGGTGGTGGGAATCGGCGGATTGGGGCACATGGCACTCATGTTTCTCGACGCGTGGGGATGTGAAGTGACCGCGATCTCCCGCACCCGCTCGAAGGAGTCGGAAGCCCGCGAACTGGGCGCCGATGATTTCGTCGCGACATCCGAAGACGATGCGCTGGCCCAGCAGTCCGGGCGATTCGATCTGATCCTCAACACGACCAACGCGAATCTGCCATGGGATGCGTACATCCAAACGCTGGCACCACGCGGCGTTTTGCACACCGTCGGGGCGGCGCCCAAGGTCGAAGCGACGGTGTTCCCGATGATCATGGGGCAACGATCTTTATCCTCGTCACCGACCGGCAGCATTGCGACAACGCGACTGATGTTGGACTTTGTCGCCCGGCACCACATCAAGCCGATGACGGAAGTGTTCCCAATGACACAGATCAATGACGCCATGGACAAGCTTCGCCACGGCTCTCCCCGGTACCGGATCGTGCTCACCCGCTAGCTGCGATTTGGAAGCGTGCAGCTTGGAAAGCATCATGTTGATCGTTCGACGCTCTGCGGGTGTGGGCGGAGCGGATTGGCATTGAAAATGCACCTGATATTAAGATCTCAAAGAAACGGACCCTTCGGCCGAGAACCGGTGTCAAACGCAACGGTCATCCGCCGGGCGGCTCTGGATTCTCACACAACGCATCAGAGAGCCTGTCATGGAAAGCAAAGCAGCAGCCGTTTGGAATGGAAGCCTGAAAGACGGCAAGGGAGAGTTGAAAACGGACAGCAGTGTTCTTCGCGGCGCGCCCTACAGCTTCAAATCACGTTTTGAAGGTGGTGACGGGACGACGCCGGAAGAGCTGATCGCCGCAGCGCACGCAGGGTGTTTTTCGATGGCGCTGTCCATGATCTTGGGCGAGTCCGAGCTGACGGCGAAACAGATCGAAACGGAGGCCACCGTCACACTGGAAAAGAAGGACGGTGGTTTCGCGATCACCCGGGTGCATCTGGACGTCAACGCCATCGTCCCCGGGGCCCAGCCGGAGGCCTTTGAACAGGCTGCGAGCACAGCCAAAGAAAACTGCCCCGTGTCCAAATTGCTCAATGCCGAGATCTCAATGACGGCCCGCCTGACCGACATCGGATAGAAGCTGTCGGTATTTTCGAAACACGTTCCCCGTAGCCGCCGTCACGAAACGGCGGACCCACATTCCCAGTAGCTGCCGTCACCAGACGGCGGACTCGACGCTTTCGTACCTGCCGTCACCAGACGGCGGAGTGCGCTTTCGTAGCTGCCGTCGCCAGACGGCGGAATCCACGTTCCCCGTATCCGAACCCACTCGTTGTAGAATGCAGTTCGTGCGGCTCATCGCACTGCAAGTCTCGGTGTTTTCGCTTGAGAGGGGTGACGTCCAGCTATGAGAGATCCGGGGCCTTGATGGGGGATCGTCCGGCGCGTGCCCGAATCCAGTTGATGGATCGATAGACCGGTGGGCGTGAGACCAGAAATCGTTCCAAGCGATACTTGCCCGGGAAATTGGTCAACGACATTCCGATCAGGATGCTCAAGATCCCTTGCCCGGGCAGAACCAACATGGCGATTCCCAACAGAATCATGACCACGCCAGCGACGTTCTTTGCAATCAGCCACCCGTAGTACAACACGGCCGCAGCCCCTTGCGGCGGATCGGGATGGCGGCGCCTGTGACAGAAATATTCGGCGGGCAACCGAACGATGATGGCGGGGATCGCCAGCAGGGTGATCACGAACGTTGCGACTGAAGCGGCCACCAGCCACCAAAGCAACGTTTCATTCATCTCTTGCCAGATCATTCGGTCGGGCCCGTTGGTCACCGTCATCGCCTACCTGTTCGTGGGACCGGAATCCTGACAGATTCGATTGCCAGGATCCAGCCCGCCACGATGTGCCATGCGATCGGCCGAGAACTTTGACCCGTGTTGTTGGCGGATTTCCGAGATCCTCAGCGTGAATTACTTTCAGCGTCGCAGCCGGCAATTGGTATCCTAGGGAGATCGGATCACGGGACTTGTTGGTGCGGCCATCAGCTAGCAGCTCCAGACCCGTCGTCCGCCGGAACCTCCCGCCTTGAGACTGCTTAACAACCCACCGATCTCCGCAGCCCCATGAAACGTTCCCTTGATCGCCGAAGATTTGCCCTGCAAAGTTCCGCACTCCTTGGTGCAGGCAGCTGGCTGGCCGCCCGCAGCAGTTGGGCGGAAGAACACGACATTGCCAACAAACGATTGGTACTACTGGGTCTGAACGCGCTCGCGAGGGCGGCGGACATGAACTACTTTGCGGACGGCCATCGCGGTGCCGCGATGGTTTCGGCGCACTTGCTGTGCGTTGACAACCAGTTGGAGGATGCCGCCGCGGCAAGAATTGTCGAACTGTTCGACTTGAACTGGGCTTCGACCAAGCTTTGTCAGACATTTCCGGAAGCCGACCCCGATCCAGACGCGATCGACAAAATCGGTGCGGCGCTGATGGATGGCGGACAGGTACTGCGTGAAGTCGGTCATAACGCAATCTTTGCCATGCTCGCGATCAAAGGGTTTCGGATTTTGCCCGAAGCAGCGACCCCGGAGCGAGTCCAGGGGATTTGTCGTTTGATCGGCTCGTTCAAGCCATGGCGCGATGTGGACCCGGCGTCGGACGTTGATCCGCCGCCGTTTACGGACGCCGAAGCAGCGTCACGCTACATCCTGAATGAAGCGAGCGATGCGATTGACCGGTTTGTCGGTTTCGGGCAAGGTTTCGCAGGGCACATGCTGACGTTTGGGCAGTCCTTGGTCGAAATGGCGGCGATGGGTGATGTCGAATGGGCCGAGGGATGCCGAACGGCGTTCCGAAAGTATGTGACGGTGACGCGACAAGGCCCCTCGCCGGACGACCGAAAGATCGCCGACCACCGACCGAGCCCGCTTCGTCCCGTCGACGCCGACTACTGGAAGCGGCGCGGCGATCACGCTCTCGGCATCGGACACGTCTTCAAGTATCCCTATGGCTACTACGACTTGATGCGTCGCGCAAATGACCCGTCGCTGGCTGAGCAGCTTGATGCAAAAGCCTATCACGTGTTTTGATTCTGTAGCGCCGCCGTTTCCGTCGGCTCACGCCGACGGCAGGGGGCTGCCGTCGCTTCGCGACTGGGGCCCCGTAGGTCAGTTCCCGTAGGTCAGGCTGTGCCTGACGACGGATCTAACCGCCGCCCGCGAATGCGAGTGCCCACAAGGCACGGAGTGACAGTATCAAGAACGTTAACACCGTCCCGCAAAGAAAATTACCGAGCGACCAGATCGTGCAGCGACCGACGGCGGAGCGGGAGAATTCCCACGGGGCCAGTCCGACAAAGCAGAGCGCCAGCAGCAGCACATTGGTTGCCAAGGCAACCACTCCGACGAAGACGATCTCCGAGGTCGGTGAACGCACCGGGCCCAGCGAAGCAATCAGCAACAGCGATACCACCAGGGTGACGGCCAGGTAGTAGATATCAATCTCCGGCAGCAACCATTCCAGCAGGTGCTTGCGTGATTCTCGCGGTGGTTCCGGTGAGTCTCTGTCGGATCGGTTGTCATCCATCGTGAACGCTTGGGGTTTGCCTGAGAGTCCCGGCAAGACACGACCGGAATGAGGCTGGTGTGGACAAGATTGTACACCGAGTGCTCGGTCGACCGCGTCGGGCCAGTGTCCTGATGGATGTCCATCCCGTTCGTGGGCACTCTGTCGCCGTCAGAGCCCAATCGGTATGCTGCGCCGATGTTTCCCCTGCAATGTACCGTCCGGCGATGCTGCGAGCTGCTGCAGCTGAAAGAGTCCAGTCTGGTGTGCGCAGCCGGACACCATTTTGACCGGGCGAAAGGCGGGTACTGGAATTTGCTTCAACCACAGGATCGCAAATCACGCGACCCGGGTGACCCCGAGGAAGCCGTGATGGCCAGGCATCGGTGGCTGCAACGAGGCCACATGGAAGGGCTGGTGGAATCGCTTCTCCCCTGGGTAGCGGCAGGAACCAATTCCGATGGCGATGCGCCACCCGTCACCTTGGATCTGGGATGTGGCGAAGGTTCGTTCGGAGAGGCTTTGTTTGCTGAGCAGGCGTCGGGGTTTTGCGGGATCGACCTGTCGAAACGGGCAATCAAATTGGCCGCCCGCCGCTGGCCGGAGGCAACTTGGGTTCTGGCCAATGCAGACCGCACGCTTCCCGCGGCGGACGGCAGTGTCGATCGTTTGCTCTCCCTGTTCGGTCGCCGACCCGTCGTGGAGATGGCGCGTGTGCTCGCCCCCGCCGGTCGATGTGTGGTGGCCGTACCGGCCGAGAACGACCTGATCGAACTGCGTGAACAAGTTCAACAAGCAGGTCATCGACGCAGCCGTTGGCAGCGGGTGGTGGAATCGATGGCCGAGGTGAACTTGGAATTCATTGAACACAAGAACTGGCACCATCGCGTCCGGCTTGTGCCGGATGCGATTCAGGACGCCCTGGCGATGACTTATCGCGGCCAACGGCACTCGCAGCAATCTCGCATGAGATTCGAAGATCCGGTCGACGTGACTTTGGCAGCGGATTTGCTGTGTTTCCAGCGGCCGAGCTGACGGCCAACTGATTTCTCGATCTTCGCCTTTCACTCCGTGAAAGGTGCGTTCATTCCCTCCACGGGGCTACTTCAGGATCAATGATCAGGCTCGCAAGTCACGGGATGAATGTTGTTACCTTGAATTCACGCTGGCCAGCGAAATTGTGAATTCTTTGGGCGAGGGGGCGACCCGGGGACTCACCAGTCACGTCCCCCTCGTTTAGATCCACGGACCCTTACACAAGATTGGCGAAGTCAGAAACGAAACATGAATGCGATTTCAAACTTCCTCTCCGCATCAACCTATGCGGTGGCCGGAGCCTCCCAGCGGCAACACAAATATGGCAACAAGATCTTTCGCGCCTTGATCGAAAGCGGACGCGAGACTTATCCGCTGAACCCGGCGGTCGAAATAATCGAAGGGCATCCTGCGTACCAGCGGATCGCGGATCTTCCCCAGACACCTGAATCACTGTCGATCGTGACGCCGCCAGAAGTCACTCGCCGACTCGTTGCCGATGCAATCGAAGCCGGAATCAAACACATCTGGATGCAACCCGGCGCAGAAGATGCCCAGGCGAGCCGTTCCGCTCGAGACGCCGGATTGACCGTGATCGATGACGGAAGCTGCGTGCTGGTCGCACTTTCGCTGCAGCACTGAACGGTGGTTCATCGCCAATTGATTCTCGATTGTCGCCTTTCACTCCGTGAAAGCTGCGTTCATTTCAGCAGCTCTTGCAGAGCACACTTTCCAAAGTCCAACGGACACCTAGCCGGCCAGCGCCCCTTTCAATCAAAAACACCTGGAATTGCCGTGCAATGAGCGGCAAGGCGTTAGCCGCCGGTTGAGGCGAGAAAACCCGCGGCTTACCAAAAGCGGCGCTGTCCACCTAAGCACCATCGGCCTCTTCACTCCGGCGGTCCGCCGGGTTCAACGCCCGGATGATTCGCGCGGGATTGCCGGCAGCCAACACGCCCGCCGGAAGATCACGCGTGACAACACTGCCTGCTCCGATCACCGTTCCCGGACCAATGGTCACGCCGGGACAGACGACAACGCGGCCGCCGAGCCAGACATCTGAACCGATCGTCACCGGTTTGCCAGATTCCTTCGACCGTCGTTGCAAGGCATCCAGGGGGTGGGTGGCGGTGTAAAGATGCACCCCCGGACCCAGCAAAACGTTGTCGCCCAGCCGAACGGGGCACACGTCCAAGATCACGCAATCGAAGTTCAAGTAGACGCCGCGGCCGAAAAAGATGTTCTTGCCGTAATCGCAATGAAACGGCGGTTCCAGACCCACGGATTCGCCACCGGCGCCGAACAATTCGATCAGGAGACGACGCTGCTCCGTGTCCTTGCCCGGCTCCAGCTGGTTCAATTCGCGGCAGCGACGCCGGGCGATCAAACGCAGTTGCGACAACTGTGTGTCATTTGGATCATACAGCTGCCCGGCAATCATCTTTTGCCATTCCGATTCGGACAAGATGCGACTCCCCTTCGATGCAACCACTTCTAGAATGTAAAACGCTTTGCCAGGGCTCCGCCGGCCCGCACGCGTCGCAGTTTTGCGACGAACCGGGCCGCTGCTAGCGGAATCGTGATCCCTCCAGCCACGGCGATCGTCGCGTTCTCTCCGATGCGGGAAGCCTATCCGGCTGAACGCCGTTTCGACAGACCCTGCCACCCCTTCCACGCACGTCCCGAGAACGAATGAATGCGGCCGACTGAAAGCCAGGCGAACAGCGATCCCAATTTCGCGACGAAGATCTCCGAATGCCACGCTCAATACGCTTGCAAGGTCTTCGCAACGCTCGTCCGACTGCTCGGTGATTTTGATCTCGCTGAAGACGCGTTGCAGGAAGCGTTTGCAGCGGCCGCGGCACGCTGGCCGACCGAAGGGGTTCCGGAAAACCCCGCCGCATGGCTGATCTCCACCGGTAGGTTCAAAGCAATCGACCGGATTCGACGGGAGGCGAAACTGAGGGATTCTTCCGAACAGATCGTCGCCAGGATCCAGCGGGTGGAACAGAGCAATCAGCAAAAATCGGAACAGGTGATTCAGGACGATCGTTTGCGGCTGATTTTCACCTGCTGTCACCCGGCAATCGACCCCAAAGTCCAGATCCCGTTGACGCTGCGCGAAGTCTGTGGGTTGAGCACCGAGGAGATCGCAAGTGCGTACCTGTCCAGCCCATCCACGATGGCACAAAGGATCGTGCGGGGAAAGAACAAGATTCGCGACGCCCGCATCCCGATTCGGGTGCCCGACCAAAGCGAACTCCCCGCACGGCTCGATGGTGTTCTCTCGGTCATCTATCTGATTTTCAACGAAGGGTATTCCGCGACTCGCGGTAAATCTCTCACGCGCGTCGAACTCTCCAGCGAAGCGATCCGTCTGTGTCGACTGCTGCTGGAACTCCACTCGGTTCCCGAAGCGATGGGTCTGCTCGCGTTGATGTTGCTGCATGAATCGCGACGCGATGCGCGAACCGACGAGAAGGGTGACCTGGTGTTGCTCGAAAACCAGGATCGGTCGCGTTGGGATCGCCAAATGATCGCGGAGGGAAAGCAACTGGTGGAATCGGCACTGCTGACGGGACAGGCCGGTGGGTACACAATTCAAGCCGCAATCTCCGCGGTCCATGCCGACGCTGCCACCGCCGAGGAAACCGATTGGCCACAGATCGTCGCGCTGTACGATCTGCTCGTGGGCTCTGATCGCAATCCGGTCGTGGAACTGAACCGAGCCGTCGCGGTCGCGATGCGCGACGGACCCGCCGCCGGTTTGGAAATCATCGACCAGATTCTGGCACGTGGGGAACTGCAGCAATACGCCCTGGCGCATTCCGCACGGGGGGAACTGCTCCGTCGGATCGGCCAGCTCGATCAGGCGGCTCAGGCGTTTCGCACGGCTCGGACACTGACTCACGAACGATCGCAACAACGGTTTCTGGACGCCAAGCTGAACGATCTGTCGCGACAAGGACCGCAAGGAACGGATCGCGCTGATGGATCCTGACGCGATCGACTTTCATCGGTCCGATCCGCGGCAGTTTCTTGGAAGCACGGAGGAAGACGACCATCCCGCGGGGAGGTAAACTGACTTTGCGATCGGGTCGCCCTCCCGACGGACCGCGCAAGCGAGAGCGGATCGATGAGTTTTTCAATGCCTCACTCCAGCGTCAGCCGAGAGCTGCGAATCGTGCTCGGCGACTGGCTGCAGGTGCGTCATCTTGCGCGACCCTTGCAGTCGATTGATCTTGACGGTGACTCGGGTGCGATCGAGAACCGTCTCCGCCAAGAAGGATTTTCGATCGCGGGCGTCCTGCATCACAACTCCGTTGTCGGATACGTCGACTTACGAGAGAAACGGTGCGCGGACGGCAAGGCAAGGGTTCATCCGCTGACGGCGGACCATCTGATTGACGCCCACGCGCCGATGTTGCATCTGATTGCCAGATTGCTGACGCGCCACTGGTTTCTTGTCCGCCGCGGCGACCTTCCCAGCGGTTTCGTGTCACGAAGTGATTTGCAACGCCCTCCCTTTCGAATGTTGTTGTTCGGCTTGATTTCGTTGTTTGAAATGCAACTTCTGGAATTGGTCCAACAGCGGTACGGTGATACTGAGATTGGTTCGGTTCTGAATGTGAACCGGCTTGAAAAAGCCCGGCGACTGCATCAAGACCGGAGCAATCGGGGCGAAGAACTCCATCTGGCCGACTGTTTGCAAATCGCGGATAAACGTGACTTGTTGCTCGCATGCGTTGACGGAGCCGCCTGGCTAGGATTTGAATCGAACAAGAAGGCTTACCGTTTTTTTCAACGCGTCGAAGCCCTGCGCGACCGCCTGGTGCATGCCAACGATTTAATCGCCGGCAGCGACTGGCAGGAATTACTGGATACGACGATTGAGCTTTCGGATTTTTTGTTGCGAGAATCGGAACACACGCCGACTCCATCGGTCGAGCGGGAATCCGAGACGAAGTGATCCGCTCGGCATCGGCGGTTTTAGAGATACCAATCGCAGATCAGACCTTCCTTTACAGAAAACACTGGCTTAAAGACGGACCGATGAAACGTGCCCTGCGTCTAATTCCGATGATTCTTGGCGTGCTGGGGATCGCGCTGTGCCTGGTCGCACTGTTTGGATTGTGGACAATCCGCTCGCGGTTGGACCGTGTCAATCGCGAGGTTTTTCGGAAAGCCGATTCTGCCCTGGTCGCCGCGGACGAACAATTGGAGCGGACTCGCGACCAGCTTGCATCATCGAAGCTGACGGCGCAGGGTGTCGTCGACCAGCTGAAGGCGTGGTCCCAGGTGGAGGCGGTGGAGGAACTTGACGATCGAATGCAGCTGTCTCAGAAGCTCGATCGGTTTTCCTTTGGCTTGCGACAAGCGGATCACTGGATGCAAATGGCGTCGACAACCGCCGATCATGCGGACGGGCTCCTTTCGATGGCGCACGAAGCCGGTCTTGCAGTCGATCCCGGTCGCTTGGACGGGCTCCGCACCGACATCCAGGATCTGCGTTCCAAGCTCACCGACGCAAGCGAAAAGGTGGATCTGCTGTCACAACGATGGTCCGGCGAACGGGAAGACTCCTCGGAAACGCTGTCTGCAAAGCCGGCTTTGCAGACAGCCTCGGCCTTGATCGCAACGGTTTCCGACGTCGAAACGCGGCTCAGCGACTTTCAGCAACGCCTTGGCGACGTCCGCACGCTGGCGACGAGTCTGGAGGCCAAGAGCAGCGGTTGGATTTTCTGGGTCGCGGTCGCGCTCACGGCGTTTGTGCTCTGGATGGCCGCCGGACAGTATGCGCTGTTCCGACTCGCCACGCGTCCCGCTCCGAACTCTCCCACCGGCGATCACACGGAGTGATCGGGATTCAAGGGGAAACGCTGGAGCTCTAAAAGAGCGAAGCCCGTGCTCGTTGTCAATTTTGCCTGTCCTGGAAGCAACGTCGCGAACCGTCGACGGGCCGCTGGCGTCCGAAGAAATGACAATCAACCTGGGTTGGTTTTCGATTGTCGCCTTTCACTCCGTGAAAGTTGCGTTCACTCCCTCTTGATTGGTTACTTCGCGAGCAACGGACCATGAATCACCCGATTCGTCTTTGGCAGATCGACGCCTTTGCCGATCAACCGTTTACGGGCAACCCGGCTGCGGTCTGCGTGTTGGAGAAATTCCCAAGTGACGGTTGGATGCAGAGCGTCGCCGCGGAGATGAATCTGTCCGAAACGGCCTTTGTCGTGCCGGCCAATCAGCCTGATCACTATGAACTGCGTTGGTTCACACCACGGGTGGAGGTCGACCTCTGCGGACATGCGACGTTGGCTGCCGCGCACGTGATCTGGCAAGCACAATTCTCGGAAAACAATGCGGCCGTCAACTTCGCGACCCGCAGCGGCAACTTGCGGTGCCTTCGCGAAGGCGAAGTGATCAGCTTGGATTTTCCCGCGACGCCACCGAAGGAGCATTGCACGGAAGCGCCCGCCGACGCCTTCCGTTTTGATCCCGCCGCCCTGCTTTCGGCACTGGGCCTTCGGTCGGCAACCATCCTGACGACGGCGTATGATTTGATGGTTGTGATCGAAGATGAACAAACGCTTCGATCGCTGGCCCCGGACCAGCACCAGCTCTCGGCGATCGAAACCCGCGGTGTGATGGTGACGGCTCGCAGTGAAAACGCGGGGATCGATTTTGTGTCTCGATTCTTCGCGCCCCGCTGTGGCATCGATGAAGACCCCGTGACCGGGTCCGCCCATTGCTGCCTGGCACCCTACTGGTCCGAAAGACTGGGAAAGACCAGTCTGGTCGGCTACCAGGCATCATCTCGAGGAGGATCTGTTCTCTGTGAGGTCGGCGACGGACGCGTCAAGTTGTCCGGAAAGGCGGTGACCGTCCTGGAAGCCCAACTTCGGATCGAACCGCGATGAATAGCGAACGAATGATCCGAAACTTTCGACCGCAGGATTCAGATGAGTGCCTTCGGTTATTTCACGACACGGTCCATCAAATCAACCGCCGCGATTACTCACCGCAACAGGTGCGAGCGTGGGCGCCGGAAGATGTTGATCGCGTGGCGTGGCTGGAGCGATTTCGGGATCGTGTCGCGTTGGTGGCGTGCGAAGGAGAGACTATCGTCGGGTTCACCGACATGACTCGGGACGGGCATCTGGACCGATTGTTCGTTTCTTCCCAGCATCAACGCCGCGGGATCGCCCGCGAACTGGTGTCCGCCTTGGCCGAGCGCGCCCACAAGCTGGGCATCCGATCGATCACCACGGACGCCAGCATCACCGCAAAGCCCTTTTTCGCGGCAATGGGCTTTCAGACCGTCCGTCAGCAGAGCGTCCCTTACCGCGGCGAACGCTTCACAAACTTTCGGATGCGGTGGAAACTTGCGGACGCGTTTCCGGAATCGAGTTGATTGCACGGAAACGGTCGAGAGACGCTTGTCTACTTCTTTCGTGCCTTGATACCCACCCGCGTTCCTTCGATGTTTTCCAGTCCCCAGTCGGCAATCGCTTTCAGCACCGGGAGGAGCGATTGCCCCTTGTCGGTCAAACGGTAGGCGTCGCGGCCTGGAAATTCGACCGAGGGATACCGCTCCGCCAATCCTGCATCGACCAATTTCGCTAATCGGTCGGAAAGGATGTTCGTGGCGATCTTCTCGGGCGACTCGGAAAACTCCTTGAAGTGGCTGCGTCCCAACGCCATGTCGCGAATGACGAGCAACGTCCAGCGGTCCCCAACGAGATCCAAGGTGCACGAAAGAGGACAAGGGGAGCGTCGCTTGCGTTTCATCTCTGGATCGACTCGGAAAAGAACATCTCAATCACTTGACACTTTATCTCCAGCACTTGCATAATGCAAGCTTCGCGACTTGCAAAGTGCAAGTCGCGAAAGTGATTCCACATGCTTGAGACAAACATGGACAACTACTCAACTTTCAATGCCGGACCCTGGTCAGAAATGGCGAACCACGTGTTCGAGCTCGGATCGCTTCGAGGATCCGGAAAGCTATTCCTGAGCGAGCGACTGAACTCCGACGGGGCCGAAATCTCGCTCAATCGAATCGAAGCCGGCCAATCAGTACCGTTCCTGCACCGCCACTCCGAACACGAAGAGATTTACATCGTGGTCTCGGGACAGGGCGAGTTCTGGATCGACGAACAATGCCTGCCCCTGGTCGAGGGAACGGCGGTCCGGGTCGCGCCCGCGGGCGTCCGGTGCCTCCGTGCTTCCAAACAGCAGGCCCTGAACTTTATTTGTGTGCAAGCTGTTTCCGGGACGTTGAAGTCCCGCAACGTTTCCGACGGTCAACTCGTCGCGGGAACACCCGTCTGGAATTGAATCCAGATCTACCCAACTGCTGATGGTAGCGGCACTTGCGGTCGGAAAGTGCCCGCGTGCCGGTGATGCCTCAATTCAACTCATCCGCGGCCCGCCAAACAGGCACCCAAGCCGCATTATCCGCAACACCCAAATTTCCCGCGGCACGTCAACGGGCCATCCAATTCAGCACGGCGCTGGAAAGCGCCGCTAGGAGGCCTGAGAGTCCGCATCATCCCCCGACGCGACAAAGATTTCAAATGTCGCGTCGTTGCCGAGTCTCGGAATAAAAACTGCTTCCACGGCAGCACGGCGTGAGAGGATTCACGTCCGACTTTGATTTGATACCGAGCATCTTCAAGGGCACGCCTATCCGGCGTGCCCGCTCACCGATCGGGAACGACCGACGCTCTCAGGCTGTTCCAGGTTGGTGTCTTTCGAAAACGCCGGGTTGTGCATTCTCACGGAAGGCCAGCGTCCGAGTTTGTTTCTATTTTGTTAAGGCGGAAGCGCGAGGACCTTTCACAGCGTGACGGGTCCCTGATTGCCTCTGACCGCATCGAGCCTGAGGAACAGGAGATTACATGAGCACTGCATTCGCAAGCCCGTCTGAAACGACCAGCAGCAGCGCCGCGGGGGCGTCCGCGTCGAGCGCCGGCGGCACCCCGCGCCGATCCGCCGTGTCCGCCGTCGTCAACCGATTGACCAGCCCGAAAACGATTGACTTCGTTGACGTTCCGGTTCAGGAGTACTATTCGACGAACGTGTTCACGAAATCGGTGATGAAAGATCGCTTGCCGAAATCCGTGTACAAGTCTTTGCTGCAGACCATTGATTCGGGCGCCAAATTGGACCCGGCGATCGCCGATATCGTCGCCTCGGCGATCAAGGATTGGGCGATGGAAAAGGGGGCGACGCACTACGCCCACGTGTTCTACCCGTTGACCGGCGCGACGGCTGAGAAGCACGACAGCTTCCTTTCGCCGACTTCAGATGGCGGCACCCTCTCGGAGTTCAGCGGAAAACAGTTGTGCCAGGGTGAACCGGACGGGTCCAGTTTCCCAAGCGGCGGGATTCGCGTGACCTCTCAGGCGCGCGGCTACACGATCTGGGACGTCACAAGCCCGGCCTATATCCTGGAAAACCCGAATGGCACGACGCTTTGTATTCCAACCGCATTCGTCTCGTGGACCGGGGAAGCGCTCGACAAAAAGACGCCCGTGCTGCGTTCGATGCAGGCTCTGAATCAGCAGGCTCAGCGGATCCTCAAGATCTTTGGACACACCGATGGGGCTTTCGTCGCTTCCACGGCTGGTCCGGAACAGGAGTATTTCCTGGTCGACCGGAATTTCTATTACGCGCGACCGGATTTGTTGAATGCCGGCCGCACGCTGTTTGGTGCAAAGCCTCCCAAGGGCCAGCAGTTTGATGATCACTATTTCGGTGCAATCCCGGAACGAGTGCTGGCCTTCATGTGCGAAGCCGAACGTGAACTATTCAAGCTCGGGATTCCCGTGAAGACGCGACACAATGAAGTCGCGCCGGGACAGTTCGAGATCGCACCGGTGTTTGAATCTGCGAACGTCGCCGCGGATCATCAGCAGTTGATGATGCTGACGCTCCGAAGGACTGCGGAAAAGTACGGCATGGCGTGCCTGCTGCATGAGAAGCCGTTTGCTGGCGTCAACGGTTCCGGCAAGCACGTCAATTGGTCCCTGGGAAGTTCGTCTCAGGGAAACATGCTTGATCCCGGCGGAACGCCGCACGAAAATGCGCAGTTTTTGGTGTTTTGCGCGGCGGTGATTCGAGCGGTCTACAAGCACCAGGGCCTGCTGCGTGCGGTGGTTGCCAGCGCTGGCAACGATCACCGCTTGGGCGCTAACGAAGCCCCTCCCGCGATCATCTCGATCTTCCTGGGCGACCAGCTGACCGACATCTTCGAGCAGATTCGTGCCGGCGGCGCCAACAGCTCCTTGCCGTCGGGAACGTTGGAGGTGGGCGTCGATGTGTTGCCGCCACTCCCGAAAGATGCCGGAGACCGAAACCGAACCAGCCCGTTCGCGTTCACTGGAAACCGGTTTGAGTTCCGGGCCGTCGGGTCGAACCAGTCCATCTCCGGTCCGTTGGTCGCAATGAACACGATCATCGCCGAGTCTGTTGACTACTGTGCGACGCGGTTGGAAGCTGCGACCGAAAAAGATCCGGACGCGCTGAATGGTGCGATCCAAACGTTGATCAGCGACATCCTCAGCGAATGTTCGCCGATTATTTTCAACGGCGACGGATACTCCGAGGCATGGCACAAGGAAGCCGAGAAGCGTGGTTTGCTGAATCTCACGACGACGGCGGACGCGTTGTCCAGTCTGGTCGGTGACGATGTCGTGTCGATGTTTTCCAAGTACGGTGTGCTTTCCGAACGCGAGCTTCACAGCCGGTTGGAAACCTACCAAGAACAGTACTGCATGACGGTCGATGTCGAAGCGAACTTGGCACTCAGCATCGCAAAAACAATGATCTTTCCGGCAGCCGTTCGCTACCAGAACGAGTTGGCTTCCACCTGTGCCAACCTGAAACTCGTCGGCTACGAGTTCGATACGGACACGCTTGATTCGGTGACCGCTTTGGTGAAGTCGCTGCAGGAGGGAATCGCGGTGCTGGAAGACGCCGTCACGCACGATTCTGCGTCAACTCCCGAAGACGAATGCCGGCATCGCTGCGACGCGGTCCTGCCTTCGATGCTCAAACTGCGGGAGACGGTGGACAAGCTGGAAGAGATCGTCGCGGATGACATCTGGCCCCTGCCGACCTACCAGGAAATGTTGTTCATCAAATAGGCAATGGCCGTGCACTTGGCAAGGTCGCCGGACGACATTCCCTTCCTCAAGTGCAAGGGGACGTCCGTCCGGTGGCCTGTCTTTAGCCATCAGGTCCTCCGCAAGCCCTTCGGGCAGCGGCGACGTCGCGCCCTGGTCTTCCGGAAGCCTTTTCTTTCCCACGGTTCAGCCTGCCAGGTTTCGTCAGGGAACGCTTCAGGTCGCCTTTCGGCTCGGCAGGTACCTCATCCGTTAAGCTATTTGAAAATCACTTCGTCATTGTTTTTAACGTGCTCATTCGGTCGAAGCACTGTGTTCGAAGGTTGTCAATAGTAGCTCTCATCGCAGTCGGGCTGACAAGCAGGCTGTCGTCCCGTCGGGACTGGATGGGGCGGTGGGATCGAGTTCCGGCGGGCGAGCCCGCCGGCAGGACGCTTTCGTCCCTTCGGGACTAAGGAGGCTGGCGACCCGGGGAAGCTTGTGGTCAGAATGTCATCTTGATACTCGTGGTGATTGGTCCAGTTCCGACAGGCCCAAAGGGCTGGCCAACAGGCTGTCGTGCCTTTGGGACTGGATTGGGCGGTGGGTTCGATTTCCGGCGGGCGAGCCCGGGCTTGCCCACCGGTTGGCGGGGACAAATCCTGAAGCAGCCCCGGAGGGGCGACAGCCACTGTCCGGCGAATTCGGTTACCTTCGATGAGGAGCCGCCGGAACACTTTCTGGCGAATTCTGCCAATTTCGATGCCTCTTGGTCACTCCGGCGGTCGCGACAACGACAGACCATTGAACGGTTGTTGTCTCCCCGAGAGTCCCCTAAGCCATGACGTCCCAGCCTGCCGCGAATGATTCTTTCTGTACGGACGATGTGATTGCCGCCGCTTCGGGGGACCGATCGGCGTTCGCACGTTTGATTGATCGACACGCCGGCATGGTGACCGGTGTCGCCTATGCCGTCCTGGGCGATTTTTCATCCAGCGAAGACGCCGGTCAGGAAGCGTTCCTGGAAGCCTGGAAGAAACTTCCCAGTCTTCGCGAACCGGGAAAGTTCGTGCCCTGGATCTGCGCGATCGCCAGACACCGTGCCTTGGACCTTGCCAGGCGATCCAAACGTCATCCCATGAACGCAGGGACGTTTGATCCAGAACCAAGTTCCGATCAGATCCGCGAGGAATCGTACAGCGAGGAAGAACGCGAGCTCGTCTGGGAGGCGTTGGAGAAACTGCCGGAGGCCTATCGAGAAACACTGGTGCTGTATCACCGTGGCGAACAATCGGTGACCCAGGTGGCGGAGACTTTGGGGGAAAGTCCCGCGACGATCCGCAAACGTCTCTCACGCGGCAGAAAGCTGCTCCGCACCGAAGTCGAACGCGTCATCAGCAAGACCCTTCATGGGACGGTGCCGAAGGCCGTGTTCGCCGGGGCCATCCTGGGCAGTTTGCCGGGGAACCTTCAAGCCGCCAGCGTCCTGGCGGGGACGTCCACCGGGGCAAAGGGGATTGCCGGGAAGACCGGGCTGGCCGCCCTGGGAGCAGGCATGACCGGAGGCGTCGTCGGGATGTTGGGCGGGATCGCCGGTGCGGGCATCGGCACCTACGCCAGTTACAAAACGACGCCGTTCAAATCGCAGCGACGGGTACTGGTCGGATCGTTTGTCGCACTCGTGCTGATGTCGATTGTGTTCCTGTTCCTGGTTCGGCACATTGCCGCACGGCAAGCCGGCGCCCAAGCGTTGTCGCCAGAGAGCTATCGGAATCTGCTGTTGACTTTGATCCTCGGGTTTCAAGCCACCCTGTTTCTCGTTCTGGGCGGCGCGATGTGGCACGTCAAGCGACTGGGGCACCGGGAGCGGGAAAAGGGGACCGAGCCGGAGGCGGATTTTGCCGCATCCATGTCTCGCCAGGATTTGTCGGGATGGGCGTACCGTTCCGACCGATCGTTCCTGGGCCTTCCCTGGGTCGAAATCCGGTTCGGTCGCCGCGACGATCAGTTCGGATTGATGGAGCGAGAAACGGCCGTCGGATGGATTGCCATCGGCGACCACGCCCGGGGAATCCTGTTTGCCGGCGGAGGCACGGCCGTTGGTTTGGTCGCCTGCGGGGGAGTCTGTCTGGGTGGGCTAGCGGTCGGTGGTATCTGCGTCGGCTTGTTCGCTTTCGGTGGACTTTGTCTGGGTGCGGTGGCGCTGGGCGGATTGGCGATCGGTGGCATCGCCGTCGGTGGAATCACGGTCGGTTTGTCAGCGGTCGGCGGCATCGCGTTTGGCGGGTATGTTTGTGGGGGCCTTGCCCATGCCTGGATCCAGGAGTTCTTGATCCCCACGCCCGCCGGACCAGCCCCCACCGATCCGTCGACGCTTCCCTGGCACAGTCGAGTCGCATGGCAATTCGCGCTCGGTCTTCAATCGCGGTATGCTTCGTCCATCATCTTGTTGGTCATCTTGATTTGCATGGGAATCGCCTTCAAGCTGAAGCACAGCCTGGCGGAACTGAAGGGTCGTCAGAGCTCAGACGGTTGAACGACAATACCTGAGTGACCCTTGGTGACCCGGGTGTCTCCGTTTGCAACACGGTTCGCTCCGTGAGAGACTTTCTTGCCAGATTCAAGACAGCACCGCGGACCCCATCCGCAAGATCTCGGACTGTTCGATGACCAGCACCGACAGGCACTTCGCTCTGCGACCGAAGACCTGAGTTGGTTGCTGAGCCGAGGCTACGCGCTGACCTCCTGCTTGAAACTGGTCGGAGACCGGTACCGGTTGCGGGCACGGCAACGCCTGGCGGTCGCTCGCTGCGCTTGTTCCGATGAAGCCCGCAAACGTCGACGACGAAACCAGATTCAGAGCTGCGATCTGGCCGGCGGAGAATTGTGGATCGATGGCTACAACGTGCTGACGTCGATTGAGGCGGCGCTTGCCGGGGGAGTCATCCTGTGTGCGCGCGACGGATGTTTCCGCGACATGGCAAGCATGCACGGCAGTTACCGCAAGGTTGCCGAGACCCTTCCCGCTCTGCAACTGCTGGCCGAACGTCTCTCGGATTGGAAAGTGGCTCGATGCTGTTGGTATTTGGACGCTCCGGTCTCCAACAGTGGTCGACTGAAAACCCTGATCGAAGGAATCGCAGAGCAGTGGGGAGCTTGCTGGGAGGTCAAACTGGTCGCCGATCCGGACCCGATTCTCGCCACCGCCGATCAGACGGTGGCTTCGGCCGACAGCCAGATCCTTGACGTCGCCCCGCGGTGGTTCAATTTGGCCCGGCGGGTGATCGAAGAGCAAATCGAAGGTGCCTGGATTGTGGACCTGTCCAGCCCTGGTAAAGCTACGGTTTCAAAACAACCTTGATGCAGCCGTCTGCCTTGTCTCGGAACTTCTTGTAGGCTTCCGGAGCATCCTTGAGCGATTCGACGTGGGTGACCACGAACGAAGGATCGATTTCGCCACTTTGAATTCTCTCCAACAGGGGCGATAGATAACGTTGCATGTGAGTTTGCCCCATGCGGATTTGGAGGGCCTTATTCATCGCCGTGCCCCACTGCAAACTGACGCTGCTAAAGTACACGCCGGGAACGGACACTTTGCCGCCCTTTCGGCTGCATTTGAAGATTTCATTCAACACGTGTGGACGATCCGATCCCAGGTGCAGAGCCGTCTTCGTCTCATCGACCACTGTCTGCAACTGGCCCGCTACATGATTCTCCGCCCCGACCGCGTCGATACAGCAGTCGGGTCCGCGACCGTCGGTCATTTCTTGAAGCGTTTCGTAGACGTCCGATTTTTCATAATCAATTACCTCCGCCTTCGAGACGGAGCGAGCCATTTCCAATCGTTCTGGCACGGTATCGATCGCAATGACTCGTTTTGCGCCCAACATCCAGGCGCTTTGAATGGTGAACTGCCCAACCGGGCCACATCCCCAAACCGCGACCGTATCGGTGGGTTTGATGTCACAATTCTCAGCCGCCATATATCCGGTCGGGAAGATATCCGACAGGAACACCACCTGTTCATCAGGCAAACCATCGGGAACTTTGATGGGCCCGACGTCGGCGTACGGGACGCGAAGGTACTCAGCTTGTCCCCCCGCGTAGCCACCCAGCATGTGGGTGTAGCCGAACAGGCCGGCCGGCGAGTGCCCCATCACTGATTTTGCCTGGTCCGCGTTTCGATTGGATTCGTCGCACAACGAATACAAATCGTTTTGGCAGAAAAAGCAGGAACCGCACGAAATGGTGAATGGCACCACCACGCGATCTCCAGGTTTCAAACGGTTGACCGCGGCCCCCACCTCCACCACTTCTCCCATCGGTTCGTGTCCGATGATGTCTCCTGATTCCATGGCCGGCGCTGCACCGGCCATCAAATGCAAATCAGATCCGCAGATTCCCGAGGCCGTGACGCGAATGATCGCGTCGGTGGGCTCCAGTATTTTGGGGTCGTCGACGTTGTCCACGCGAATGTCGTTTCGGCCGTGCCAGCATACCGCTTTCATTGTTTCGCCAATTCGGTTTGTTCAAATGATGATTGAAGATGAATTTGGATCGGCGATCAACGCGCGGATGCAAACACCTTTCGCTTCGGCGTGCCGATGCAAATGCAATGCCTACCGACGCCCGGACCGTCCGGTCCGGCAACGCATGTGACGAACTACGATCGCTTCAAACACCTTGGTGCTGTTCCGATATGAGTCCGCGTAAGATCATCTCTCCATGGAAAAACGAATCACGTCGAGACCCCTTCGGAGACGGTCGACGTGTCACTACTTTTGACGCTAGCGGAGAGCGATCTGCGGGAAAATTTGAGGAACGGCTTGACCTCATCCACCTAACCTAATAGTTTAGGTGAAACGAAGGAGAACCAATGCCGGGTCCGACGGAAAAAGAAATCGAACTACTCAAGGTGCTGTGGGAGCTTGGCGAAGGAAGCGTCCGAGCGGTGCTTGACCACATGGCGCCCGACGGCAGCGTCCATTTCAACACGGTGCAGACTCAATTGCGGATCATGGACCGCAAAGGTTGGGTGCGTCACCGTCGCGAAGGTCGCACGCTGATCTACCAGCCGGTGTACACCCGCAAACAGGAAGTCTCGCGGTTTCTCCATCAAGTCTTCGACGGATCCGCCGACGAACTCGTCTTGAACATGCTCTCGGCGGAAAAGCTCCCGCCCGAGACTCTTGATCAGCTTGAGGAGATGATCAAGCAAGCACGCGAAAAGCAACGTCGCAAATAGCGAGTTGCCGTCCCATCCGATCTCACCTTCGGGAGAACGCCGCCGTGTCATCCTTTTCGATGTTCCTGTCCGAATTGGCCGTTTGGCTTCTGGAAGCGGCCCTGGTCAGCACGCTGTTGCTGGCCGTGGGCTACTTGATCGCGACCCGATGCCGAAACCCCGCCGATCGATTGCGAATCTTGCAATGGACTCTGGCGATGACACTCGCGGCGTTCGTGTTCACCGCTTCGTCGTCGCGTTTGAAGATCGAAATCCCCGTCGCCCAAGCGAGCACGCAATCACAGCGAACGCTCGTCCAAAGCCGGTCCACCCCGTCTTCGGCACCCCGCGCTCTCACGACGGAACAGGGATTCGTCGACGGCACGGCGCTCAATCCACAGCGGGATATCCCGCCCGCTGACTCCGCCATTGCTGGCCCCGTTGAGGTAGAGAGCAATCATTCCATTGCGGAAGGTCCGCTTTCTGGTCCTCGCGCGACAGCCCCATCCGCTGCTGCAACGGAGGGTTCAATTCGATGGTGGTTCGTTGTCGGAATCTCGCTTCTCGCGCTCTATCTTTCCGGCGTGGCGTTCAGTGGACTTCGCTGGTTTGCTGCCCAGATCCGTTTGAACCATCTGTTGCGTTGCAGCCAACCGGTCCCCTCAGCGGTCAGCGACGAATTCCGCGGCATTGCAGGCGAAGCCGCCACGGACGTGCGACTGCGGATCAGTGCTCACGTTTGCACTCCAATCACCTGGGGGCTTTGGTCTCCGGTGATTCTGCTGCCAGCTTCCGTCGTCGGTGCACCGGATCGTGCAACGCTGCGATACTTTCTGGCCCACGAATGGTCGCATGTTCGCCGTCGTGATTCATGGACCTGGCAGATGGCGATCGCAACGCAGTGTCTGTTGTTCTATCACCCCCTGTACTGGATCGTCCGCCGAGAGTTGCTGATTTCGATGGACCGAATTGCCGACGCGGAAGCTGCCGGTCAGGGTGATTCCTCCATCGACTACGCGGCGTTTCTGGTGCAACTGGCACGTCAACGCAGCGGCGCGATTCCGCAATTGACATTGGGGGTCAGCGACAAACGTTCGCAACTGCAACAGCGCGTCAAACACCTGCTTGGCGGCGAAGGGCTTGCGGGAACCGTCTGTTCGCGGCGACGCAAACTGGCAATCGCTTCCCTGGCAATCCTGATCGGGTTGGCCGGCGCGATGATCCGTTTTGAAACACGAGCCGTTGCCGCAGATCCGCCGCAGGAAATCGAAACGCAGGAAAGCACGTCGCAAGACGACCCATCGCAGGAGGATTCGCCGCAGCCGTCCGTCGAAGACTCGGAATCCGAGATCGCGACTGAGCAACCGAACTCTCCACCCGCGATGAGTCCGCTGGAACTGTTTCAACAGATCTCAGACGCCGCCGAGCCCGCCGTCGGGGAACTCTTGAAGGCTAGCTGCCAGGAACGGCCTGATGGCAGCATCTTGTATGTCGGTTTCGTTCGCAATGCGGCCAACGACCTGCCAATCCCCGGTGCGACGGTCAAGGTTCATCGAAAGTTGAGCCGCGATCCGAAGACGGGCGGCTGGAGCACGATCGAGGTGACCGAGCATCGCTCCAACGCCATCGGACTTTATCATTTCACGCTCCCGCCGGAGCAGGTTGCTCAAAGCAGTTTGTACATCGAGGTCGAAGCCGCACATCCGAATTATGCGTCCAAGAGCCGCTCCGGCTATTCCCACACGATGATTCGAAAGAACCTGAAGATGGGTGAGCTGCCCTTCTACACGGAAATCCGACTTTGGCCGGGCGAGCCGATCGAAGGCACGATCGTTTCACCCGATGGTAAACCGTTGGAAGACGTGAAGGTTTCCATGTACGCGTCCTCGGATCAGGCATCCGGATTTCCGGCGGGTTCCTTCGATCGAACGGTGACTGACGCCAAGGGGCGTTTCCGGATCGTTCCCCCGACCCCCGGGGACGGCGTTCTTTGGATTCAACCGGAACAGTTCTCACCGCAGGCGCACCGCATCAGGGATCGTCGTGGCGATTGGGGCGAATTCAAATTGGAATCGGGCTCCACAACGCGCGGCAGAGTTCTCGACGTCGACGGCGATCCCGTCTCCGGAGTGCGGATCAGCGCCCGCCGTCAAGGCGATGGAGATGAAGCGGATGAGTATTTGAACTCCAGCCGAGTCGCCAACCAGATTGGCCGAGAAGTCGTCACCAGCGAAACCGGCGAGTATGAATTGACGTCGCTGCCCGTCGGAGATTATCGCATCCGCATTGAGCCAAACGCGAAGGAGGGCGACTACGATCCTCCGCCTCTGGAAGACGTGTTCGTGCAGCAGTCGCTGAAGATTGAGAACCAGGAGCCGCAAGAATTTGACATTCAGGCGCTTCCCCACGTGGTCCTCGACGGAACCTACCTGGACAGCAACAACCAGCCCCGCACCGGTAGTGAGGTCATGCTCTTCGGACGATTGGATGGAGAATTCTACTTCACGCAAAGCTCCTCCCCTGGAAAGGACGGCAAGTTCCAGATCCGCATTCCCCACGGCTTGAAGCAGACAAAGATGGATCTGATCACCAACGAGCACAGTGCGCTCAAGTGGCGAATGTCTCGCGAGCAGCCGCTTCAGCGGGGACGCAACGTCGATCTGGGCCTGGTTGAAGATGACATCACCGGATTCGAAGTCGTTCGCTACACCGCTCCGATTCTGATGGTCAAAGCCGTCGACGAGTCCGGGAAGATGATTCCCGACGTTGTGCCCATCGTGACGTACACCCGAGACGGCGACGATCGAGAGGGCATGGTCATGTACCCGACCGGCAGCCGAGTCAGCTTTGAAAAGCAGAATGACGGTCGGCACCGTTCTTCGCAAATGCTGCCGGACGAACCGATCGAAGTGACGGTGAAGAAGGACGGTTACTCGACCGAGCCTCAGCGATTCACACTCGGTGAAGGTGAGATCCAAGATGCCGAATTCGTGATCAAACCCGTCGCGGATCAACCATCGAAGACGCAATCCGATGATGAAGATTGATCCCGGAACGTCCTTGCTGGCGACGTTGCTGTTCTTCGCCTGTTGGCCATTGGTCAACGCGGCCGCCGAATCACCGGCCGCCGTCCCCAGGGGCGCAATCGTGGATCGACACGTCACGGCCCGCCTGGACCAACTGGATGTCCAGCCGGCGGCTTTGACTTCGGACACTGAGTTTTTGCGACGGCTGTCTTTGACCACGATCGGCCAGTTGCCGACCCCGAATCAAATCCGTGAATTTGTTGCCGATCCGCATGTTGATAAACGCGGTCGGATGATCGACGCACTCTTGCAACACGACCTGCATTCGGCACTGTGGGCGACGCGGTTTTGCGAATGGACCGGAAACGATTTCGAGACGCTGGCCGCTGGCGATGACGTCAAGCTTGCACTCGCCCAGCTTTGGCATCGTTGGTTCCGAGAGCGTGTTGCCGCCAACACGCCCTACGACCAAATCGTTCGTGCCGTGGTAACCGCCGACAGCCGCAACGACATTCCATTGGATGATTGGATCGACAAAGAGATCGCCGGGATCCAGGCTTTACGAGCAGGCAATCCGCCCAGCGGTGTCGACCGAGAGTCATTGGAGCTTTTCTATCAGCGAACGGATATCCAGGATGCCTACCCGGTGCGTGAGCTGGCCGAACGAGTTTCGTCCAGCTTTTTGGGAGTGCGTCTCAATTGTGCCCGCTGTCACGATCACCCGTTTGATCGGTGGAGCCAAGACGATTACCAATCTTTCGTCCGATTCTTTGATCAGGTCCGCCACGGGCAATCGCCTGAATTGCGTCGCGCCTTGTCAGAACGTTTGGCGAACCGACGCAAGCTTCGGGCCCGCGGTGAATCTCCCGGGCCTCCGATACCGCGGATCACCGAAGTCTATGTCGCCGAAAGAATCGATCAAAGCGAATTGCCGCGACCGCTCGACGGCGCGAGGGATTTCAAGGTGACCGCGGATGCTCGGGCTTCACTCATGGATTGGATGGCCGCCACCGACAATCCATTCTTTGCGAAAAACTTGGTGAATCGCGCGTGGGCACATTACTTCGGCCGCGGGCTGGTTGAACCCCTGGATGGGCTGACCAGCCATCTCGATGATGCGACGTATCCGGAGCTCTTGGACGAGCTCGCCCGTGAATTCGTCGTCAGTGGTTGTGACATTCGATGGTTGGAACGCGAACTTTTGAATTCGGCCGCCTGGCAACGATCTTCGGTGACAAGCAAAACTTCAGGCGGGGATCCTCAGAATCTGGCTCGCGCTGAAATCCGTTTGCCGCCGGCGGAAGTCGTTGTCGACATGTGGCACGACGCCACCGGGGTCGAACGCCAATTCGGCGATCCACTCTTTCGCGGTTTCACGGCGATTGAGATCGGACCAAACCGACTGCCAGACAGCCCCTGGGACGCCTTCCTGGATCAATTCGGTCGGCCCGAGCGGTCCGTCACATGCGATTGCGGCCAGAAGCGTCGGCCTTCGATTCGACAGGTGCTCACCTTGATGTGTGATCCGAAGCGGCTAGCTGATCTCTCCAGCGGTCACGTTGCCAGGTGGCTTTCCGACGATTGGGACGACGAACAGATTCTGGACGAGATGTTCTTGCAAACGTTGTCGCGTTGGCCCACCGCCAAAGAGCGACAGGCTGCTCTCGACATGCTGCAAAGCGGACCTCGGCGTCAAGCCTACGAAGACATCCTTTGGGCACTCGTCAATACGACCGAGTTCATCACGATTCACTGACCAGAAACCTCCTCAACCGCTCTCCGCAGTCCCCCGCCACTCCAGCCAGGAATCGTCACGATGTTTCCGATTCGCCGTCGCATTCAGCACGCCATTGCTCGCCGACAGTTTGTGACCGTTGGCGCCGCCGGAACGATCGGTCTGGGTCTGGCGGATCTCCTCCAAGCCGAAGCCGAGCAGGACCGAGCCGATTCTCCGGCCAAATCCATCATTTTCGTCTGGCTTGCCGGCGGACCGGCCACCCTGGACATGTGGGACCCAAAACCGCAGGCGTCCGAAGAGATTCGCGGCGAGTTCGAAAGCATCGCAACCGCGGTGCCCGGCGTGCATTTTGGCGAACTGATGTCCCAAACGGCAAAGATTGCGGATCGTTGCACCTTGGTGCGCTCGCTACATCACAACATTCCGGATCACGTGCCGGGCAGTCAGTATGTGATGACGGGCAATCCGCCGAACCCCGCTCTGGAGTATCCGTCGATTGGATCTTTGTCGGCCAGCCTCCTTCCCGCATCCGCCGGCATGCCCGCCTACTTTTGTTTAGGTGATGCCGCCAGCTCCGGCGGTGGGTTTTTGGGCGCCGCCCACGACCCTTTTCGCGTTGCGATACCTTCGCAACCGGCACCGCTGTCCCTGGACGGTCTCAGTCGCCCCGAGTCGTTGACTGAAGCACGGCTACACCATCGTCGTCAGCTTCGCGACGTCTTTGAGGCATCATTCGTCGATTCGCGTCGACAGATCGACGTCGTGCCAACGTTAACGGAGTTTCAGCAACAAGCGTTTGAAATTCTTTCGTCCAATCGGATCGGGCAGGCTTTTGATTTGTCCACGGAAACCGATGCCGTTAGAGAGCGTTACGGTCGCAGCGAGGCGGGGCGCTCGACGTTGACGGCACGGCGCCTGATCGAAGCGGGAGCACGTTTTGTCACGGTAGGCATCGGTGGCTGGGATACGCACAGCGATCACTTCCCGATCATGCGGCGGCAGCTGCCTCCACTGGATCAAGCATTGCACGCGCTGATCCAGGATCTGGCCGAACGCGGGATGCTCGAGGAAACGCTGGTGGTTTGTGGCGGCGAATTTGGACGCACCCCAAAGATCAATGCCGGTGCCGGCCGAGACCACTGGTCAAGAGCGATGACGTACTTGCTGGCCGGTGGAGGGCTATCGCCCGGTGCTGTGTTAGGTGAAACGGATCCACGCGGATTTGCTCCGATCCGCGATGCCTGCTCGCCCGATGATTTATCCGCGACGATACTTTCCCAGCTTGGTTTCTCTCCAAGCCACCAAGTGCAAACGACCGCAGGCAGGCCGATTGAGATGTTTATAAATGGAACGGTTTTGACGCAAATCGTTGGGTGAAGGCAACACCGCTGCGAAAGTTTTCCACCCGGCGAGCACCTCGCAAAAACGCATCATGAATCGTTCGGCAGAAACCTGGTTGCGGGCCCGAGAGTTGGCCGACACACGTTCGCGGAATGAGCTGCTCGCGCGACAGTTTTGCCAACACTTGCGTCCCGACACCACGGTCATCGATTTGGGCTGCGGAGGGGCCGCCAATTTGCGGTACTTATCGAGGTTTCTTCGCGTCGAACAGCCTTGTTTGGGGATTGACCATGATCCAGACATTCTCGCCTGCGCCGCCGAACACTTGCGCACCCCATCGGTTCAGTTCCGCCGATTGGATTTAGCGAGGCATCTGTCACATTTACCGCGCGGTCCCCAGACAGCCTTCACAGCTTCCGCGTTCCTCGATCTCGCCTCGCAAGATTTCTTGATCCGGTTTGTGGAGCTTGCCAGGGAGACGCCGTTGTTGATCGCGATGACGGCCTCCGGAACGCCTCGGTGGGATCCGGTGGAGACCGAATTCGAAACGACGGCCATCGACGAGTTTTTATCCGCACATCGCCGCTCCGATCATGGTTTTGGACCGTCGGTCGGGTATGACGCGGCCGATCGACTGTCCGAATTACTTTCCGCCGCCGGCTGCTCCGTGACCACCGTGCAAACGGATTGGAACCTCGACTTTCGCGACGCGACCTTGATCCGGCTGCTCATCGACGGTATCGCAAACCGATTGGCATCCCTGAAATGCGATTTGGACATCAATCGTTGGCGAGAACGACGTCTGCAATTGCTTGCCGACGCGGTCCTTGTCTGCACAGTGCCCCATCGGGACCTGCTCTCGATCCCGCCTGGCCGCGGCGGCACGGAGCAATGAAAGATCGTGAGGCGCCGCTTCGCGGCTGTTGGTGTTTGGCAGCCTTTACCGTCGGCTTGCGCCGACGGCAGGGGGCTGGCGTCGCTTCGCGACCAGGGCAGATGCAAAATCCCGAAAAAATCTTTCCGGCTTGTCGATTCCCCTCCGCGCCGACCGACTAATGCCTGTCAGGAATGGTCATTCGACGTCACCAGCCCCATCGAGGACAGCGGGATGAAATTCATTTGCATGGGATACGCCGACCCCTCCGTATTCGGATCCATGAGCGAATCGGAGTTGAAAAACATGATGGAAAAGTGCTTTGACTACGACGACGTGCTCCGGGCGGGTGGCCACTTTGTTGGCGGGGAAGCGTTGCAGGAGTCCACCAGCGCCGTGACCCTGCGGTGGCGTGACGGAGCGGTTCAGGCGACCGACGGTCCCTTTGCAGAAACCAAGGAGCAGTTGGGCGGATTGCTCATCTTGGAAGCGGACGACATGGAGCACGCGGTGGCATTGATGTCCAAACATCCGGGAGTCCAGATGGGGCCCTTCGAGATCCGTCCGGCGGACGAACAGATCAACGATCTGATCCGCCAACGGGATCAAGCCAGTCGGTCCGCGGACGCCTGACGAAACGCCGAGGTCGGTATTGCGGTCGTTGCCGCGAAAAGCTTCCTGGGATCAATCCCATAATCAATTCAATCAACAAGGAATAATCAAATGAGAGTGATGGTGATTGTCAAAGCGACGAAGAGCTCGGAGGCTGGTGAGATGCCCAGCCAGGAGCTGATGGAAGCGATGGGAAAGTTCAACGAAGAACTTGTTCGCGCCGGAGTGATGAAAGCCGGCGAAGGGCTCAAGCCCAGTTCAGAAGCCGTTCGAGTTCACTTTCATGGTGAAGATCGCACCGTTACCGATGGTCCGTTCGCGGAAACCAAAGAGCTGATCGCCGGGTTCTGGCTGTGGGAAGTTGCATCCATGCAGGAAGCCATCGACTGGGTTCGGCGTTGCCCCAACCCGATGGCGGAAGAATCCGACATCGACATCCGTCCGGTGTATGAAACCGCCGACTTTGCCGAGAGCGATCCGGACGGAACGTGGCGAGACCACGAGAATTCGCTGCGCGAGACGATCCCGCTGCGTGACGCAGTCGTTCAACCCTACCTGTTCTTCGCTGGTCGGTGCGAGGAGGCCCTGGCGTTCTACGAGAGGACGCTCGGGGCGACCGCCCAAATGAAATTGCGATTCAACGAAAGTCCCGATCCCGTTCCGGAAGGAATGCTGCAAGCCGGGTTCGAAAACAAGATCATGCACGCTTCCGTTGAGATCGGTAAAACGACGATCATGGCATCGGACGGTTGTGATGATCAATCAAATTTCGACGGCTTTCGCCTTGCACTTTCTCTGAACGATGAAGCCGCATGCCACAAGGCATTCGACGGGCTTTCCGAAGGCGGAAAGGTCGACATGCCCCTGACCAAGACGTTCTGGTCCCCGTGCTATGGCATGGTCACCGACCAATTCGGCGTCAAGTGGATGGTGATGGTCACGGAGACTTCCGAATGAAGTACATGCTTCTGATTTACGCAACCGAGAGCTCCTGGAGCGAACCGGAACGTGAAGCTTGCATGAGCGATTCGCTGGAGATCTGTAAAGAGTTGGAATCCAGCAACAAACTGATTTCCGCGTCCCCGTTGCATTCGGTGCAGACAGCAACCAGCGTGCGGGTTCGGAAGGGTCAACGGCAAGTCACCGATGGGCCATTCGCAGAAACCACCGAGCAGCTGGGAGGTTACTACATCATTGACGTCGACGATCTTGATGAAGCGATCGAGATCGCCACGCGTTTGCCACCGGCGACCAAGGGAACTGTGGAGATTCGTCCCATGTTTCCACTGCCGGGATTGCCGGAGCCGGCACCTCGTTGACACCACTCCACCTCGAATCCACCAGATAGACCGATGAAAGAGAACCCCGTTGGCTGGTTTGAACTTTACGTTAAAGACCTGGACCGAGCGAAACGGTTTTACGAGGCCGTGTTTGAAACGCAGTTGCAGAAGCTGGACTCGCCGACGCCGGAGTTGGAGATGTTGGCGTTTCCGATGTCGACCGAGTCCGTCGGGGCCCCGGGGGCTTTGGTCAAAGCGAACGGTCCTTCCCCCGGAGGCTTCGGCACGCTCGTGTATTTTTCCTGTGAGGATTGTGAAGTCGAAGCCGGGCGCGTCGAAGCGGCCGGTGGCAAGGTGGACCGACCCAAGATGTCGATCGGCCAATACGGATTCATCGCACTGGTGACCGATACCGAGGGCAACATGATCGGTCTGCATTCGCGAAGCTAATTGCCTCGGACGGTGCAACCTCCTCGAAAATCCTCGTATCCGCCGTCGCCAGACGGCCGGATTCGACTCCGAGAGTCGCGCCAAACATCGCGATCCAGCTACAGCTGCTCAATCTGCCCGGCGAGAGCTTCTCCGAGCACTTCACGGCAGCGTCGTAGCCACCGTGATTGACGCTGGTGCTGGGCCGTGGCAAGCGTCTCTTTTACCTGACGCTCGTCCTTCCGCAACGCCTCCGCCAGCTTTTCAAACTCTTCGACCGACTTGTGATCGGGTCTTACGGGGCCGGCTAGCCTGGGCGGCAACGAAGCTCGCCACGACACTTTGCGGCCCAGTGTCGCGACGTGCGATTGCAATTCCGTCTGCTCCATCGCTTTCAGAAACGCGTCCAAGTTCGGTTCCAACTCGGACAGGATTTCTGGAAGATCCGCCTGGGCGCTCCTGAGTGCGACTGCCGAGGACTCCTCCGAGCGGCGATTCGCTTCCAACGAAACCTCGACCTCGGCCAGCCGCTTCCGAAGATCCTGGTAGGCTTCATTGCGTCGATCGTGCTTCGCTTTCAGATCTTCAAATTCCGTCGTCGCAATCTGGTACTGTTTTCTCGCTTGATCGACGTCCTGAGCCAGCCGCTGACATTCCGCCCTGACCGGATGCTCCACACTCAGCCGATCCGCAGCATCCCCCGGATTCAGTTTTTGGTCGATCCGATCCGCCGCATCCAGAGCGGCTTGAGCCTTCTCCATGGCGAGCTTCGCCTCTTGGTGCGGGCGCGAAGCCTCATCCAGTTTTCGCTTGCAGCGGGCCAAGCGGCGTTCCGCGTTGTCGAGTTCGGGCCGCAGTCGCTCTTGGTCGGCGGCAAGTCGCTCGCGTGTCTCCAGGCAATCTTGCTGTTGTCGGTGTGACTGTTCGATCCGTCCCAGACAGGTGGCGAACGCATCCGCCTTGGACGCGGTCGTGCGGGCAAGCTTTCGAAGCGGCTCCAATTCCTCCATTTGGCGTGTCAACGCATAGAATTCATGATCGCTGTTCATCAGGTCATCGCGAACCAGGTCCCCCGCATGCCGCAGCGCATCTGTCTGCAGGGCCAGTTCGCCGTCCAATTCGGCTTGGAACGACGCGAGTTCCTTCCGCGCATCGGCCAAATCCTGCTGTTGCCGCTGCCGGTCGTCGCTGTGGCTAAACTCGGCTTCCGCGAACGCATCGATTTGACCGCGAATCTCGTTCACGAAAGAAGTTGAAACCGCGATCTCCGACCGCAGCTCTTCGATCGCCGCCGCGTAGTCGGCAATCGAACGGGTCGATTCGGCTGCGGTCAAGCGAGCCTTCCAGTGCTCCAAGTCACGCCCCAGTTGACGCTCGTCGGAGGGCAGCAAGCGTTGCTTCAGCATTTGGGCGCGGGCGATGACCAAATTGTCGGCCAGAATCTCCGCGTGTTGGTCGGCAATCGCGTCGCGGTGCTCTCGTTCCTGACGACGCGTCGCGGTCATCGGCAGGTGCCGCCGAAACCAACCCAGCACGCCACGCTGCTGCTCTTTAAACGCGTCGTAACGAGATTCGAAATCCTTCAGCTCCGAATCATCTCGTGATCGTTCCGCTTCGATGCGACGGATCGCTTCGTCGATCGAATCGATCAACGCGTTGATATCGAAAACTTCACGCGTCGAGGAACTTGCAGCGCGGCTCAGTTCCTGAAAGACGGCCTGCAGTTGCTGATAATCCGTCGCTTCGTTCAGTCGGCTCAGCCATGGTTGATCGGACGACATCGTGGAGAATCCGAATAAAGACTGCAAACAAGCCTGATACCCAAACAACGCAGACACGATTCGGGATCGCGCCGGCAGCGGTCATGAGGCACGACGGATTCTATCATGATCCGCCATCCAACAGCCTCGCCGCTGCAACACGATCAGCTTTCCGGGCAATCAATCTTCCTGGAAATGCTTCCGGAAGAATTCGAACATTTCCATTTGCGGGTCCCGGCCTTTTGCATCGTCCGTGTGAACGTAGACGTTTTCAATTCCCAACTTGTCCATCGCGGCCTTGAGTTGTTTGCCAAAGTTCGGGTGGTGGATGAATTGTCCGGGACGTGAATCGGCGGGAGGAACAATGTCTGGTTCGCTGTAAATCATGTACAGCGGTGGATCATCCTTCGACAAGTGCGTGATCGCGGAGGCTTCGTCGTAAAGCTTCTTCATCTCAGGTGTGGGGTGCAACGCCGCTTCCGCTGATTTCACCCCATACACCTTGAAAATGGACGGGTGCTCCCAGGCCCTTCCGCCGACCAGATTCTTGATTTCGATCGGGTCATAGGTTCCTTGGCCGCCCATTGTCCCGATCGCATCGATTCGCGTGGATTGTTGTGCCATTGGATCGTCACTCTTTGGATCGGCAAGATCGTCGTGGAAGCCGAGCCACATGCTGATCCCAGCGCCAGCAGAACCTCCGTAGCACGCGAAATCCTGTGGGTCCAAGTTCCAACGGTCGGCGTTTTGTCGCAAAAATTGGATGGCCCGGGCACAATCGTGTTGGGGCACGGGGAACAGAATTTCTTCGCCGTCGACAAATCGATAGTGCAAGGCGGCGACGCTGATGTTGTTTTCATGGGCGGCCTGAATCATTCCAGGACTGACCGAGTCCTTGTCGCCGCCCACGAAACCGCCACCGTGGATGTAGACGATCAGCGGAGTCGGCATCTTGGAATCGGCCAGATACAAATCAAGCACGTTGCGCTCGTGGGGCCCATAGGCGACGTCGCCATGCGTGGGCTCGGGGCGTTGCCGCGGCCGCTTCTGCGTCGCGTCGTTCTGCCGTCGACTCTTCCGGAACGCCTGCGCCTCCTCGGCGGTCAGCTGTCCGTCTTGATTCGCATCGGCGTCGGGAAAGCGCTTTCGCAACTGTTCC
Organism: Roseiconus nitratireducens; assembly: GCF_008629675.1. GTDB lineage: Bacteria > Planctomycetota > Planctomycetia > Pirellulales > Pirellulaceae > Stieleria > Stieleria nitratireducens. The sequence goes on from NZ_VWOX01000019.1 coordinate 76,574, forward strand.
AAACGGGCTTCACGAGGCTCTCGCGGACGATCGTCCTGGCCGATGATACGGTCGTGGTCAACCAACAAGAACAACGCGAGAAAGACGAGAGAAACCACTCTGGCAGGGGAACGGGTCATGGTTGGATCTCGAAATCGACGGTGATGCAATGACGGCGGTGCAATCCAGAACGTCGCTATTGTACCGTCCGGGAGGGCACGCAACCTGTCTCTTGGAATCAACACCGATTTCGTGGCATCTCCAGCCGATCCCGGCCCGACGTTTCCCGCACGAACGTGTACCGACACGTTTCGCGAGTCGATTGCGGCCGCAGGGGACTGTCGCGTCTCCGCCAAAGGAAATCCTCTTCTAGCCCTTGGCAATCGGTCGACGCTCCCGGTCTAATTGATGGACGGCCGACAGCGGGCAGAACGTCACCTGGTAGGGACACATTTTCGGTTCGGCGCGACTAGACTGTCACAACGGGACGGTCAAGCCACTTCTGTCTTTCACGACGCCGCCGTCAATCTTGCCCGTTGCCCAATGGGATTCCTGATTTCGCCCGTTCACTCGCTTCACACAGCTGAGCACATCGATTGCTCCCCGACCCGCCAGCGATGCCCGATGACTTTTTCCGAGCGAGATGCGAAGAGCTGCAACGGCGGCTGACTGAGGCGGAGGCGGAATTGAGGGAGCTCCGCGCGGAGAAGGCGAATCGTTCGAGCTCGAACAAGATCGACGATCTGACCGATCTAGATTCGAAACGGGCCAGTTCGCAACAAGAGGCGTCGCTCCGCCCAGCCGATGATCTGTTGCGAGTGACGTTGGGCAGTATCGGTGATGCAGTGATCACCACCAAACCGGATGGAACAATTGATTTCCTGAATCCGGTGGCTGAGAGGCTGACTGGGTGGTCCTGCGCGGATGCAATCGATCACCCCATCGAATCCGTTTTTCAGATTGTCGACGAACACACCGGTGAACCGATCGATAACCCGGCAACGCGGTGTTTGCAGGAAGGCAGGATCGTGGGCCTGCCCGAACATACGGTTCTGATCTCCAAGGATCAAAGTCGCCACCCCATCGACGACAGTGCGGCTCCGATTCGTGACCAGCAAGGCAATCTTCTTGGTGCGGTACTGGTGTTCCACGACACGACGCAACGACGTCAATCGGAGGAAGCCGTCCGTGAGGCGCAATCACGGCTGGAGTCGATGATGGTTGCGGGCGAGATTGGCACTTGGGAATATGACCTCGTGACCGGCCGAGTCAGCGCCGACCCCAATCTTGCTCGCATGTTTGGTATTCCTGACCACGCCGCCAAAGAGGGAACTCTGGACGACTACCTCAAAGTTGTCCACCCGGATGATCGTGATGCGGTGTCGGAAGCCATCCGCCAGACGGTGGCCGGCAAAGTGCCTTACGACGTCACCTACCGAGTGTTCTCCGACGACGGGTCCATGCGGTGGGTGGTCGCCCGCGGTCGCGTCGAAACGGATGAGGATGGAAATGCGCGGCGACTTCCCGGCGTGGTGGTCGACATCACCGGCCAGCGGCGGGCCGAAAAGGAACTGCGGGCGAGTGAGGAGCGTTGGCGATTGGCGTTGGAATCCGCGGAGTTGGGTGCATGGAGCATCGACCCGGCGAAGTCCACACTCTCGACGGATGAAAGATACCGCAGAATCTTCACCGGTTCGCCCCATCCCCTGTCATACGAGCAGGCGTTCGCGGCAATTCACCCCAGTGACCGGCAGCGAATTCGCGACGCGGTGGCCGCAGCAACTTGCCCCGCAAATCCCCAACCGTTCGCGGAAGAATACCGCGTGGTGCACCCCGACGGGACCCTGCGTTGGGTGTTCGGGAAAGGCCGCTCGAATTTCGAGATCCGTGCGGGAATTCGCACACTGGTCAGCTTCAACGGGACGGTGGCCGACATCACGGATCGAATCCGTGCCGAAGAAGCATTGCGCGAGAGCGCGGCTCATTTTCGCCAACTCGCGGATGCGATTCCGCAATTGGCGTGGAGCGCCCGCCCCGACGGGAACATCGACTGGTTCAATGATAGGTGGTACGAATACACCGGGACAACCTTCGAGGACATGCAAGGTTGGAAATGGCAAAGCGTGCACGACCCGGACCGGTTGCCGTCCGTTCTGCAACGCTGGCGGGCGTCGATCGAAAGTGGCGAGCCCTTCAGCATGACGTTTCCGCTTCGCGGCGCCGACGGAATCTATCGAGAGTTCTTGACTCGGGTCATGCCACTTCGTGACGCCGAAGGTCGGATCACACGGTGGTTCGGAACCAACACCGACATCAGCGAACAGCACCAGATGCAGGAAGAACTTCGGCGAATCGCTGCGGAACTTTCTGAATCGGATCGACGCAAAGACGAATTCCTAGCCACACTTGCTCACGAGCTTCGAAACCCGCTCTCACCCATCAAGTCCGCCACGCAGTTGATGCAGATGATCGACGATGACCCGGATGAATACCGGGACCTCAGCCAGGTCATCGACCGCCAGGTCGAACAGATGGTGCGACTGATCGACGATCTGTTGGACGTCTCGCGGATCAGTCGCGGAAAGATCGAATTGAGAATGGAAACCTGTGACCTGCGAGACATCATTCACAGCGCCCTGGAATCGACCGAACCCTTGATCGGGAAGCTCGGACATTCGTTGCACGCCGATGTGGGGGATTCGCCACTGCTGGTCCAGGCCGACAGCACGCGATTGGCTCAAGTGATCGTGAATCTGCTGAATAACGCGGCAAAGTACACGCCTCCAGGCGGGGACATCTGGTTAACTGTTGGTACAACGGACGGCGAAGTGCGATTGGAGGTGCGTGACAACGGAATTGGCATAGGGCGGTCCGACCTGAACACGGTGTTCGAGATGTTTTATCAACTGCATGACGAAAAGCGTCATGGTCAGGGCGGTCTCGGCATCGGACTCTCGCTAGTCAAATCCCTTGTCGAATTGCATGGCGGCGAAATCGACGCGATCAGCGACGGGCTGGGGCAGGGTAGCAGCTTCACCATCCGATTGCCCCGTTTGAATACCTCATCGGCGACCACCTCCAAGCCTGATCAACTTTCGAGACGCAAGAGATCACTTCGATCCTTTCGGATCCTCGTCGTGGAGGACACTCGAGCGAATCGCGTGTTGCTGGTCAAACTGTTGCAGCGACTGGGGCACCAGGTGTTGGACGCGTGCGACGGAAAAGACGGACTGGAGAAAGCGGCGGCGTTCTCTCCCGAAATCATCTTTTCCGACATCTCCATGCCGATCATGAACGGCTACGAAATGGCTCGCCTGATTCGCGAGACGCACCCGTCCGTGCACCTGGTCGCGCTCAGCGGATACGGACAGGAATCAGATCGCCAAGCCGCAATCGAGTCGGGATTCGACAGTTACATCGTCAAGCCGGTTCACGCAGATGCCCTTTGGGAATTGCTCGATGGTCTGAGCAACGTCGCCGACGACCGATGACGTGCGTCGTCGTTCCCATCCCGACGCGTCACGCCGCGACGCCTCTCATTGCCTGTCTGGACGCCGCGTGTCAGAATCGCGGCAACGTTTCCGCGGCCACGCGACCCGAGTCCGCCGCGGCCGCGATCGCCTCACGCTCGTATTGGTTTTGTCTTGTTCCTTGAAAACGTCCTCGGAATCTTGATTCCGCTGATCCTGATCGTCTTTGCCTGCCTGATCACGTGGCGGGCATGCGACGGGTTTGAAATCGCTTCGGAATACATCGGGCGGAATCTGTCCGAGGGCGTGCGGGGTGGAACGATCAACGCAATTAGCAGCTCGATCCCAGAACTCTTCACGGCGCTGATCGCATTGTTCGTGCTCTCCGATCGTGACGGTTTCGCAATCGGCATCGGCACCACAGCCGGCAGCGCGTTGTTCAACGGAATGATCATCCCAGCCGCTTGCATCTTGACAGTGATCGGGACGGTCATCGGAGGCGTCCGCGTCACCAGCGTGAACGTTTCCACTCGGGTACTGCTCCGAGATGGCCTGGCACTGATCGCTTGCGAGTTTGTTTTGATTCTGCTGATCAATGGCAATGCCTTGCACTGGTGGCAGGGTCTGATTCTGATGGGGCTGTACTTTGCTTATTTCAGTTACATGCTGTTTTCGATGTCGTCGCCGAAATCAGACGATGACTCTTCCCTTCCGCAATCGTTTCTTGATGAAGAAGATGGGGGCGAGACGAGCAGAATTGGAAGGTTGGTCTACTGGGCCTCGCTGGGGCCTCTGGTCGATCTTGAGCGTTATTTTGTTCGCGAAAGACACCGTCGCCAGATCGAGACGGAGAACTGGAACGGTTGGCCTCTGTTGTTGACGTCGACGGCGATTATTGGTGCCGCATGTTGGCTGCTGGTCCAGGCATGTGAATGGCTGGGAACGGGAAATGCCGAACACCCTAGCTACGAACTGTTCGGTCAAGAGTTTGTCGGATTGGGGATGCCCCCGATGTTTGTGGCCGTGATCTTCGCCTCCATGGCGACCAGCGTCCCAGATACGGTGATGTCCATTCGTGATGCGCGCGACGGTGACTACGACGACGCGGTTGCCAACGCGCTCGGCAGCAATATCTTCGACATTTGCTTCGCCTTGGGGTTTCCGCTGTTCCTGTACACGCTGATTCACGGACCCATCAACATGTCTCCGGACGTCACGTCGCAAAGCGGGCAATTGCGGTTGTTGCTGCTTTCGCTGACGATTCTCGGATTCCTGGTCTACTATGTGGGGCGACGACAGGTGAATGCCGACGGCGTTCATGTCGTGGAGATGCGTAAGGGAAAGGCCGTCGTTTTGCTGGGACTTTACCTGGTGTTCGTCCTGTACGTCGTCGCGTTGGGCGCAAACCACCCCCTCGCGTTACAGCTGTCCGGAACCCTGGATCAGTTGTTGGGTTGGTTGCCGAGAATCGGATGAACGTTGACGCCGAGCTGGCAGATGGGCATGCTGGCCGATTGGTGCGGGAATTTTGCTGCATTTGAGCTGCCCGAACTTCAGGAACAGTTCCAGGGAAATCAGCGCAACGTCGCCCTTCATCCGGGCTCCCTTTGGCCATGAGCTGTTGCAAAACTCCAACCGCGTCAAGTCTGCTTGTCGCACTGTCTGTGGCCAGCGCGATCGGCGGTTGGCTCGTTCCGGCGTTCTACGACTGGACAGGATCCGATCAAAGCCGCCCGTCACCGCTGATGTGGCAGGTGCCGCTGGGGATGGTAGTTGCTGCGATGCTGCTGTGCCTGATCTTGCCGTGGATCCGCATTCGCGGCTGGAGCGAAAACGTCGCCAAACAGCCGACGCAGTTCAATCTGCGTTCGGTCATGCTTCTGACCGCAGTCATCGCGTTTGCGATCGGTTTGCGGTATCCGCGAGGGGTGTCGATTGCCGCGCATCTCACCGTCTTGGCCACCACACTGCGTTGGGCCGTGGCTCATCCCACGTATCGACTGGCCGTTGCGGCCCTGCTCGGCTGCATGTTCTTGCCATTCATTTGGCTGCTCGGTGATCGCGAGATCGACGCGTTCCTGCCCGTCCTGTTCTCAATCGCCGTGGGGGCGCCAGGAATTCTTCCCATGGCGCTGACGTCCAGCCTGTTCGGCATGAATCCCAACGAAGCGACGTGGCTGGCGATCCTGTTCACGGCCGCCGAAATCGCCATCGGGACCTGTTTCATCCGCGGTGGCGCGAAACGAACGATCGCCTACATCGTGTTTGTGGTGCTGGGTTCGCTGATGGGTTCCTTGATTCTGAACGCACTGGTGCGGGCGTGACCACCGGTCCCGCGGAACACGCAGAGAAGGCGGTCGGTGGGTAAAGGTTGCCCACATACAAATAGCAACGGACGCACCGATCGCTCGACCGATTTGGTCGAGCGATCGGTGGGAAAGCCGGTTGCTTAGCGTTGGCTCGCGGCCAAAGCCTTCGCTCCGTTTTGCGTCTCTCGCTCAAGATCGAAGCGATCCAGATTCATCACCTTGGTCCAGGCGGCGACAAAGTCATGGATGAACTTTTCTTCGGAGTCGTCGCTGGCGTAGACCTCGGCGATGGCCCGCAGTTGGGAGTTGGAACCGAAAATCAAGTCGACGCGAGAACCCGTCCATTTGACTTCATCGCTGTTCCGGTCGCGTCCTTCGTAGAAGTGCTCGCACACCGGTGACTGCTGCCATTGGGTATCCATGTCAAGCAAGTTCACGAAGAAGTCATTGGTCAAGGTTCCCGGTTGCTTCGTGAAGACACCCAGTTGGGGAAAGCCGGAATTCGTATCCAGGACTCGCATGCCTCCCACGAGTGCCGTCATTTCGGGCGCAGTCAACGTCAGCAGATTTGCGCGATCAACCAACAGTTCCTCCGCGGGGCGATCGTGCTCGTGACCAAAGTAGTTGCGAAATCCGTCGGCTTTGGGCTCCAACACTTCAAAGGCCTCGACATCCGTCATTTCCTGCGACGCATCCGTCCGTCCCGGATGGAAGGGAACCTTGACCTCGTGACCGCCCATTTTTGCCGCTTGCTCCACCGCTGCGCAGCCGCCCAACACGATCAGGTCTGCCAGCGAAACCTTCTTGCCACCGGAGGCGGAGTCGTTGAACTCTTGCTGCACCTTTTCCAAGGTTTGAAGCACCTTAGCCAGTTTTTCCGGTTGATTGACTTCCCAGTCCTTTTGCGGGGCCAGGCGAATGCGAGCTCCGTTGGCGCCTCCGCGATTGTCCGATCCGCGGAAAGTCGAAGCCGATGCCCACGCGGTCGAAACAAGTTGGGGGATGGTGAGTCCAGAATTCAGGATCTTGCTCTTCAAGGAAGTGATGTCCTGATCGTCGATCAGAGGGTGGTCCACTTCGGGAACCGGATCCTGCCACAGTTGCGGTTCGGGAACCCAGGGTCCAAGACAACGCGAGACCGGCCCCATGTCTCGGTGAGTCAGCTTGTACCACGCCTTGGCAAAGGCCTTCTCGAACTCTTTGGGGTTCTCATGAAATCGCTTCGAAATCGGCCCGTAGATTGGATCCCGTTTGAGTGCCACATCGGTGGTGAACATCATGGGGGCGTGCGACTTGTTGGGATCGTGGGCGTCCGGGACGGTCCCGTCCGCCGCGTCGTCCTTGGGAGTCCACTGCGCCGCGCCGGCAGGGCTTTTCGTCAATTCCCATTCGTAGCCGAACAGGTTCTCAAAGTAGCCGTTGGACCATTGCGTCGGGGTGGTCGTCCACGCGCCTTCCAAGCCGCTGGTGATGGTCGCCCCGGCGTTTCCTGATTTATAGGTGTTCTTCCAACCCAAGCCCTGCTGTTCAATGCTGGCACCCTCCGGTGCCGGGCCGACGTATTCACTGGGATCCGCCGCACCGTGGGCTTTACCAAAGGTGTGGCCACCGGCGATCAGGGCGACCGTCTCTTCATCGTCCATTGCCATCCGGCCAAAAGTTTCCCGAATGTCCTTCGCGGCTGCCAACGGATCCGGATTGCCGTTGGGGCCTTCCGGGTTGACGTAGATCAGACCCATCTGGACGGCGGCCAGCGGGTTCTGGAGCTCGCGGTCGCCACGGTAGCGTTGGTCTCCCAACCACTCGGATTCCGGCCCCCAGTAGACATCCTGCTGCGGTTCCCAAACGTCTTCGCGGCCGCCGGCGAAGCCGAACGTTTCAAATCCCATCGATTCGAGTGCGCAGTTGCCGGTAAAGACCATCAAATCCGCCCAGGAGATCTTGTTGCCGTACTTCTGCTTGATCGGCCACAGCAGGCGACGTGCCTTGTCCAGGTTCGCATTGTCGGGCCAACTGTTCAGCGGCGCAAATCGCTGTGTCCCGTCCGAGGCGCCCCCGCGCCCGTCGGCAACGCGGTAGGTCCCGGCGCTGTGCCAAGCCATTCGAATGAAGAACGGACCATAGTGGCCGTAATCGGCCGGCCACCAGTCCTGGGAATTGGTCATCAACTCCATGACATCCTTTTTGAGCGCTTCGAGATCGAGTTTGCTGAACTCCTCGGAGTAGTCAAACTCCTGCCCCATCGGATTGCTCTTCATCGAATTCTGATGGAGGATCTGTAGATTCAACTGATTCGGCCACCAGTCACCGTTGGACATCACGCCGGCGGCGGTCTGTCGGTGCGAGGGATCCTTGAAGGTGCCGCCAATCACCGGACAGTTCGCAATGCCATCAGAAGGCTTTCCCTGCGATGTCGATGAGGGGGTCTCCTGGGCGGCCACGGTGCCGGCAAGGCACAGCACCGCGAAGCTCGCGAGACGACGAGCAAAATGCTTGGAGCGGGTCATGATCTTTCCTGAAAGTGGGGAGGATTCGTTGACAGTTGCGGAGCCAACCAGCCATTCATTCAGGTACAGTATGGGGCAACCACGCCGATGCATCCAATGAATTCCTGGTATGCCGCGCATGCAACAATTGCATGGATAGCAGAACGAAAATGACGGGGATGCATTGCAGGGGGATACCCCGGGGCCGATTGAGAAGACGCCGGTGTCGCGTTGGATTATCGGACCGAATCAATCCCCCCGGCTGGCCCGGTTTCAAGTGTCTGGTCGAATCGGAACGCAGGCTTCAAACCCTGCGGCAGCGGGTGAACATTCGGATGCAGCGCATTGGCTAGGATTTCCAAGCTGTCGACAAGTCGGGGGCCGGGGCGATTGAAATACGCCGAACCATCCACCACGTAAACTCGCCGCTCGCGAACACAACGCATCGTTTTCCAACTCGGAAATGCGACCAACCCCGGCAATTCTTGCAACGTGCGCGCAAGATCGAAGCCGCAGCAGGCCACGACCATCACCTCCGGGTCGGCATCGACAATTTGCCGCCAAGGGGTCGCGACGCTGCGCTGCCCGGCGACACCGATCAATTCGCTCCCACCCGCAATCCGGACCAGTTCCGGGCTCCAGTGTCCGGCACTGAACGGAGGATCCATCCACTCCAACAGCGTGACCGATGGTCGTGCGGTACGCCTTGCGTCACCGCTTTCCGCCACGATCTGTGAAGTGTCGGTTGGGCGCTGGATCCTATCCAAGTGATTCGCAGTGCGGTCGGCGACGGCATCGACGCGAGATCGCAGCATCGCGACGTACTCTTCGGCGCGTCGCTCCTGATCCGCCGCCCGCCCGACTTGCAAGATGTTATCAAACAGATCGCGAAGAGACGTTGGTTCCAGATTGATCACCGCCGGAGTCTGATCCAACTTGCACGCCGCATCGCTCACCTCTCTCGCGTCAACAGCACACACATCGCAAAGTGCTTGGGTGACGATCAAATCGGGGCGCACGTCTCGGAGAACGTCCATGTCCAATGAGTACAGTGCCTGGGTCGTTTTCATCTGCTCGCGTACCAGCGAGTCAATCTGGCCGCTGGTCGCGGTGGCGGGAATCCGGCTGCGCGTGACTTTGGGCAAGCGACTGACGTCAGCGGGATAGTCGCATTCGTGTGTGACCGCAACCAACGAATCACGCAGGCCCAGCCCGCAGATGATCTCTGTTGCGCTTGGAAGCAACGAAATGATGCGCACGGTTGGCAACCTTGGGGATCTCGGAGAGGGCGGGGGAACGCCAGTGGCCTGATCATGATGTTCAATTCGTCACGCATCGGCCACCGGAGATTCTTGGCTCTCGCCACATTCGGCCAAGAATTGATTTAAGAACGTTCGCATGAACTCTTCTCTTTGTCGTGACATGTGTCTGCCCGCTTGCGTGTTCATCAAGTCACGCAACTTGAAAAGCTTTTCACCGAAATGCGCGAATCCCGACTTCGCGGTGGGGTCGCCGGCCACGTAGAACGGTTGGCCGACGGATGCACCATATTCGATGGTGCGAACGATTCCGATCGCACCCAGGGCATCCAGTCGGTCGGCGTCCTGAACGACTTGCCCCTCCAGTGACAACGCGGCGGCAGTGGACCGCTTGCGAAAGGAGACGTTGTCAACGATATGGACCACCTTTTCGATCACCGCGTTGTCGACGTCCAACTCGTTCAGAATCTCGCGTGCGAATTGGCCGCTCCGCTCCACGCCGTCATGGAACTTTGCATCACCGACGTCGTGCAGCAGGACGGCCAATTCGATCACAAACGGGTCTCCCCCGGTTTCCCGTTGGATTCTTCGCGCCGAGACGAGAACCCGTTCAACGTGATCAAAGCCGTGGCCCGCCCCTTGACCGGCGAGCCGGCGCTGCACTTCGGCACGCGTTCGAGCCACAATTTCTTCGCTCTTCATTCCATTGACTTCGGGTTTACGAACTTCGACGCCGGACAACAACGTTTGAAAGCCCAAGAGGGCCACCGCCAGGGCCCGAAAGAATTCTGGCCGTTGCCGGCGTCCTGTCCAGTGGGGGCCATCGTTTGGCGAACCGCGCAGCCCCAAATTACTGAACAGCGTGCTCCGAGAACGCGTCGTAAATTGGCATGTGCCGCGGCCGTCGCGTGACATCGTGTCAGAATGAATGCCGCCATAGAAATGATCAGAGTGGCCGCGCGCGCTGCGAATCGCAAGTCAGAATCATCTCACGATTCTGCGGCCACCATGCTCGTGTTCAACAACCGATAGCCGACAAACATCCTGACTTTCTCGGAACGACGCACCGGATCATTCGCGTTCGACGTGAACCGTTTCCCGGGTTGGAACAAAGTTCGCCAAGACATCGAAGTCCGAGATCCGTTCGGTGCGGATCAAGAAAACTTGTCCCTTGCCCTGGCGATGTGGCGCTCGTCCCTCCGGTCTGCCAGTATCGTACGGCAGCGGTGAGAAAATCAGCAGATCCTGATCGGCCGCGAGATGGCTTTTGACGGCGATAGAATCCGAGGTCAGCGACGGCACCTGAATGGTCACCTGGCCGTCGGGATCGTTTGACGCGGTCCCCGGCAAGCTCGCCAATTGAACGCCGTTGATGCTGGACTGGCTGATGATCATCCGAAAATCGACGCCCCCGTCGGATGCGACGGTCGGATTCAAATGGAATTTCCAACCTGATTCGAAGACGGAGATCTTTGGTTGCAAGGCAGCTCCAAGCTCTCCACGTTGCAACGAAACGTCGGTGACGAAAGGCCGCAGAACGACGTCGCTGACTACCCCCTGTTGCCCGTTGAACATCGTCACCTTTGGAGCTTGCATCAAATTGGCGCGCGCGTTCGACTGAATCCGGTTGATCAGCTCGTCACTCTCCCGTCGACTGATTCGTGCCGTGCGGATGGGAATCGCAACGGAATGTTCGATCGATGCCGGGCCGCCGGCGTCATTCGGACCCGTCTCAAGTTGCGAAGCAAAGGCGGTCTCCCACCGCTCCAATTCCGGCATCCCGCTGGTATCGGCCAAACGCTTGCAGAAAGTCTGCCGATCCTCGCGAGACCAGTCGATATGATTGAGCGCTCGGACGTCGGTGATCATGATTCGCAGGTCGGTGACAATCTGCCAGGGCCCTGATTTTTCAAAGCCTGCCATCATCTGTTTCATCTGCACCTCCTGCTGCGGAGTCGCCCACACCGACATTTTGCCATCGATAATCGTCGCCGACGACTCGTTCTCAGATAGCCCTTGAAAAGGAACGAAGTACGCTTTGACAAATCGCTCGGCATCGATCCCGGGCTGCAGTTCAGACGCCTTCGCAAGGATGGTTTCCACGTTCACGTCGATTCTCCGTGCCGCATCCGAGCTGCTGCCGTCGGTCAACAGATCCGTGACCGATGGCAGGTTCATTTCGCTCAGGGCGGTATCGCTGTTGGCGATCCAGTACGGCTCCGCCGTCGGCGGATGGATCGTTTCCGCATCGGTCAAACTGCACGCCGCGACCAGCAACACGACCGGCGTCATGGCAATGCCGGCGACCCAGCCTGTCGGCCGCCGCGACCCGGCCAACCGCTTGATTCGCCCGTTCAAACCGCGCGACGCTGACATCGCCAGCAGTCCGACCCCGGCAGCTTGTCGCCCGGGTGTCTGCAGGCCAGCGAAATCCAACAACATGCGACCATACTCACGCACCTGGCTATCGTGCAGGTGTCGCGTGGCCAATTGATCGGCGGCTTGCTCGATGGATTGCCGAAGCCTTGACGATGCGACCCAGGAAAGCGGATGGAACCAGTGCAGTGTTCGGGCTGCACCGGCAATCAACAACACCAACGAGTCTCGACGCCGGACGTGCGCCAATTCATGCAACAAGACCCAGTCGAAACGCTCGCCGGAGAGCCGCTTCCGCCAATGGGACGGCAGGCAGATCACCGGACGCACGAAACCAAACACCGCCGGTACTTCCAGCCAGGATGCTTCTTTGAGCTTCGGACGGCGGCCCACACCGACGCGATCACAGGCTCGGAGGACACGATCGACGACCTCGGGGTCTTCAATCGTGTCGGCGCGCCGCAAACGAAGTGAAAATCGGATGTAGCCGAGGAAACCACGAACCGCCAACACCAAAACACCCCCGCCCCACAGCAAGACAAGCGTCCAGCCAATCAGTGCCGGCGTTGCTGGCCGCTGATCTAACAAGACACGGCCTTGAACGCCGTCTTCGACAGCACCGTGACGGCCGTTGCCGACGATCGGACCAGCGGCGATCGGCTGATCTTTCGCGCGAAAGTCCAAAGCAACCCGTGGGGATGAAGAATTGATGGGTTTCGTGGAAGCACCCGCAAAATAATACACCGCCGGGCCGGCGTCCAATCTCGATTCGCTTGCGAACGTTGTTCCCAAGAAGCCGTCGACCGCCGACGAAACGGAATAGGGCGACGCCACCGAAAACGGTATCAACAAACGTGCAACGACGATCATCCACAACAGGCATTGGACAGCCGCGGGAATTCGCTTTCGAAACAGTCCTGAGATCAGGAAGATGAGCAAGAAAACGGGGATCGACTTCCACGCCGCGAGCCCAACCCAAGTCAGACACAGAAAACCCAATTCAATGAGGTCCATCATTCCTTCGATTCCTTATTCTTGGACGATTTTGCGTCAAGCAGCTCCCGTAGTTCGGCGAGCTCGCTGTCACTCAACTTTGAAGTCCTGACCAAATGCAAAAGTGCCGGCGCCGCATCACCGCCGAACACCCGCTCTAAAAAAGAACGGCTGGCACGCCGCACGCAGTCGCTGCGGCGGACCGCGGCGGTGTAGCGATACTTCTTGCCCACCGATTCGGTGTGAAGTGCTCCCTTTTTCACCAAGCGGTGAAGCATGGTTTTCACCGTCGCACCGGACCACCCGTTCTCGGATCCCAACGCCGCGATCACCTCGCTGGCTTCGGTCGGTTGCGAATCCCAGATGAGATTCATGACAATCCATTCCGCGTCTGAAAGCTGCATGCGTGCCTCCCGTAACTGATGACAGATGTAAACAGTTTACGTCTGTAAACGCATCGGCGGCAAGAGCGATTGATGAGACCGGGAACTGAGTCGTTCGCCCCTGGAGTGCGGTCGCGATCGGCGCGGAAAGCCACGCACTGGCGAGCGTCGCGACATCCCAGGCCTCGCGGGACAATGGCTCCCACGTAGCCACGCTCGCCAGAGCGTGGAGTTTGCATCGAATTCGAGATCAACGAGCGTTGCTGCAATAGGTCGCGCTGTCACACCAGGAAACGTCCCCTTCACTTTGCAATGACGAATTCATTCGCTAAGCTGGTACGAATGGCGAATTGCTTCGTGATTCCGTTGATTTCACCACCACCGCGGAGGCTTTTCGATGGCCAGGCAAGCTTCTTCGCAACCGACCGAGGTCGAGTTGCAGATCCTGCGGATTCTCTGGGCCGATGGGCCCAGCATCGCACGGCACATCCATGAGTCGCTCCAAGAGTTCAAACGCACCACCTATTCGACGACGGTTAAAATGTTGTCGGTCATGTTGGAGAAGGGTTTGCTGAAACGCGATGACGGAGTCAGGCCGCAGGTCTATCGGCCCGCCGCCCCACAGCAACGCACTCAAAAACGAATGCTCGGTGAGTTGATTGAAAAGGTCTACGACGGTTCCGCGGCGACCATGATGCTCCATGCCCTGTCATCCAAGCAGGCCTCCCCTGAGGAACTCGCCGAGATTCGCAAACTGCTTGATGAGATGGAGGGAACGAAATGAAGGTCGAATTGATCGATAAAGACCAACGCGAAGAACCGAGTCTGGGTTTCGGAGCAGTCGCCGCCTCGATGTTTTTCGGCGTGTCGCTCTTGATGGCCGCCAATGTCTCGGTGCAGGCTCAGAATCCGCCCCAGGAGCAATCGACGCAGCAATCCGAAATCTCGGCAAAGGATTCCCAGGCAACGTACCGCGGCCGAATCCTGCTGGCCGACGGATCTCCGTCTCGATCGAAAGGGTATCTCTACATCACCGCGCGATCGGAGCGTGGCAGCTACCTGGGAACCGTTGGCGAGTTTCAGGATTCCTTCGAGTTCAAATCGCTAGCCGGCAAAGCGTTCCTCGCATTTTTTGCGGATGGTTACGCACCGACCTGGACCGAACCGATGGACATTCAATCCGGGCGCATTGCCGACGGCATTGAGCTCACGTTGAAACCGGGGGTCCCGTTTTCCATCGCCGTTCACGACCAATCGGGATCCCCGATCTCCAACGCCTCCGTCGCGGCTCTGCCCATGATCCACGGCTCCTCGATGGGTCCGCTCGAATGGCATTCCGTTGACGATTCCGGCGTGATCACTTTGTCGCATTTGGCCGAAACTGAGTACACGTTTCGCGTCAAAGCTCCCGGTTTCCAGGATTTTCGGTCCAAACCGAAACCCGTTTCCGCAGACGAACGCGTCACCTTGAAAATGCAGCGGGCCAGTGTGTCGCCGAAGCAGAACGACGGCGACGAGAAGGTCGATCGGAAACGAGAGTGGTGGACCGCCGTTGGTCGGGTGACGAACGCAGACGGGGAGCCCCTGGAAGACGTGACCGTTCGCGTCGCAACTGGGCTCGGTACCCTGATCGGTGGGGGAACGACCAAAACCAACTCTGACGGCCGCTACGAAGTCCACTTCGGGCCCGGGATCCTGTTCGGTGACATCACGGACGAAACGCCATCGCCGCAAACGCAGGTCGCGTTGATTTACGCCAGCCTGGAAAACCATTTTGAAAGGAACCTTTGCCGACAAGGTCGAGGAATCGCGAGCCTGCTGCCCGTTCCGGAGAAGCAACGACAGGGCTGGGGAGTGGAAGCCGACCAGGTCTGTTTGCCCGATGCACCCCGTGAAGTCGACTTTGTCATGATGCCGGCGGCGCGCGTCCGCGGCACCCTGGTGGACGAAAAAAACGCCCCCCTGTCCGATTACTCTGTTTCACTGACCGGAGAAGAGCTGCCACCGGGATCTTCCGTTTTGGCTCAGGTTCTGACCGACACGGAGGGACGTTTTGAAATCCAACAAATCCCAACGAACAAGTGGTTTCAGTTCGTCGTCCGAAAGCCACGCGAACAACTTCAGCCGCCATGGAATGATTCCTGGGCCAGTGGTCCGATCGTGTTCGCGGATCCTGGAGAGAATGATTTTCGGGCTGCGGTCCCCTCCGATCCGGATTCCACCGATCGCCTGACGGCGGAATCATTCCGCCTGAAAATCAACGGGGCGGGGGTCCACGGCAAAACGGCAGTGAAGTGGGCGAAGGATGATCCGTTGCCAAGGCCGGCAGGCCAAGCCATTCGATCAGCCGAAGGACCTGATGCGTCAGGACAAACGCTCGCCCGTTACACGCTCGAACTTGAGAACGTCGAACGTGGTCCAAGCGATTGATGTCTTCGTCAGCCCAGCCTGGTCATCCGACTCGATCACTCAGCGGATATCTCCCAGTTGCTTTCTTAGCCGCTGCAGTGTCCGACTCTTGGCTTTTCGCACCGCCGCAGCTGAAAGTCCCAGTTCGGCGGCGACATCGGTGGACAATTCGCCGTCGATGGCCGTCCGCGTGAAGGCCGTCCAGGTCACTGGATCGACCCGAGATTGGATCTGCTTCATCGCGCGACGAACAAGCGCCGTGGTCTGATCGGGGGCGGTCGGTGGATCATCAAGACTGCTGCCGCCCCAAGGATCGGCCACCGCGGCAAGCTGCGCGGCAGCCGTGCTGCCGCCCCGGGGCGTCGTCCGCTGACGCCGAAGATGCTGCAACACCGCGTTGCGGGTAATTCGCCAAAGCCAGCCCCGGAACGTTGCTCCAGCCGTCGTGGCATCGAATTCGCTAATCGAACGATGGACGGAAAGGAAGACTTCTTGCGCAATGTCTTGGCACGCCGTTTGGCCGAGACCGGCGCAGGCTGCCCAGTTTTCGACCAGCGGGCCGTAAAGCTCCAAAAGTTCTCTCCAAGCGCCGCTCTCTTCGCTTCTCAACCGCAGAGCGAGACTGAGCCCGGAGGATGAATCGCTTTTTGTGGGGGCAACTTTGGACATCCCAACAGTTTACGCGATTCGTCAGGAGGTTTCTGGACGAGGTGTCACACCGGCGCATTGATGCCTGTAGGACGACGAGAGACGATCGAATCGATAGGTCACCCCAATCATGTTGACGAAAAGCACCTGCCCACCTCGAGAATCGCTGCAGCAGTACGTTCTCGGACAGTATTGTGATGAAGAAGGTGACCGGTTGGAACAACACCTTGCAGAATGTGCCACGTGTGAGCAATCGCTGGCTAGCCTTGAAGATGCCAGCGATTCGTTGATTCGGCACCTGCCTCTGGCAGCCGTTTCGGTATCGGATTCCGAACCCGACCCACCCTGGCTGCAGCAGTTGATGCCAGGACCAAACGCGCTTCGCCCTCAATCTCCCGCGTCCATTGCATCTGCCGACACCCCCGGCAATCAGGCGCTGGGATCTTATCGATTGACCGGAATTCTCGGTCAAGGCGGAATGGGCGTGATTTACTCCGCGTTCCACGAGCAACTCGGTCGAGAGGTGGCCATCAAAGTGGTCAATCCTCGCCTCTGTTCCGGTGGAGAAGCGCAGGCACGGTTTGATCGTGAGATCGCGTTGCTCGGCAAGCTGAACCACCCGGGGATTGTCACGGCGATTGACGCGGGACGCCTGTCCGGCGCCGCCTACCTGGTGATGGAGAAAGTTGACGGAGTCGACTTGTCGCGTCTGCTGCGACACAGCGGGCCGCTGACCATTCCCGAGGCTTGTGAGATCGCCCGACAGATGGCATCGGCGTTGGCCGCTGCTCACGAAGCCGGCGCGGTGCACCGCGACATCAAACCGTCCAACGTGATGATCAATCGGCAGGGCCAGGTGATCCTGCTCGATTTTGGGCTGGCGACGGCAATTCCATTGCTTCCTTCTGACGCAGGGCCTCAGACTTCATTCGGACAATTGCTCGGGACACTCGACTACATGTCGCCCGAACAGGCCGTCGGCAACACGGCTGGTCCTCCCGCTGATCTGTTTGGGCTCGGTGCGACGCTATTCTTCATGCTGACCGGACGCCCCCCACGGCCAATCGACCGTGAAGCGGGGTTGCTTGAGCAATTGAGACACATCGGGAACGATCCGGCGCCGCCGCTGAATTCCTTGCGTCCCGGGGCGCCAGACGAATTGCACCGATTGGTTGCGACTTTGCTGCAGGTGGATCCTCTGATGAGGCCGAAATCAGCTTCGTCGGTTGCCGAAACGTTGAAATTGTTTTGCGGCAATGAACCCAACAAGCAATTGCGATTGCTGGTCGACGAAGCGCCGAATCGAGCCTCCGTCGAGGGAACGCAATCGGTCAAAGAATCTTTGTCAGCTTTGCTCGGTCCGCAGGAAACGGACACATCACTTGGTCCATCCGACACCGAAACGAAACTGGTTTCTCTGAGGCGCGGCAACTGGAAGTCATGGATTGGTGGTGGGGCCATGTTGGCTGCCATCTGCCTGGGAATCGTTCTGCTACTAAACACCCGTAAGGGGACCGTCAGGATCGAATCGGACCTTTCCCACGCCGAAGTTCAGTTCGTTGACGAGAGCGAAGAAGTCACCGGCGTTCAGATCGAGCGCGGCGACCGCGAGTTGAAGCTTCGGGTCGGACTCTACAAGGTCACGCTCAAGGACGAATCCGGTAAGACGACGTCGCAACCGATCCGGATCGCCATCGAATCGGGAGAAACCACCGTGGTGCGCGCGATTCGGCAGACAGACAGTGGCGATCCGGCACTGAACGTCACAAGACTTGGCAACCATTCCTTATTTCAGGGTGCACCACGCTCCGTTTGGGAAAAACGATTCCACGCCGAAACCGACGCCGCGGCAAAAGTGGAAGCCGCAGCGGCCCTGATTCATTTGCCGCAATCCACCAACGAAGCTCAGCAGGTGGCGGCGGTGATCCAGCTTGGCGGACAACTTGCCGAATCCGGCTGGGGACGCGATGCCACGGCCTATTTGGACGACATGGTGCGGCAGCATGAAATCAGACCCAGAAACTGGGTCCGTGCCAAACGACTGGACGATGCATGGAACGCATTTGTTTCCTCCGCTGCGACAAAGCTCTCGTCCATCGGGTCTCCCGACGGGCTGATTCAACAACTTTGTCAAATCATCACGGTCGCTCCAAAACATGAAGCCGCGTTCGCCGCGAGCATGTTGGATCGTTTGGACCATCGTGTTGACAATGAGCAACAGGTTGCGAACGAAATCATTTCTACCAACCTTGAAGACCCGGACTTTGGCTTTGCATTCAGCTTTATCCAGATCAAACATTACCAGGATGCTTCGGACTCCGCGAAAGCTCGATTCGCCAAGAAATGTGATGCAATCGTCAACTGGATCATCGAACAGGATCAGGGCCATCCGCCCTACGAGAGGGTGGAGGACTGGTTGACGCTGGCAAACCGTCGCGACATCCCAATTGACGGATCGCTGGAAGCTCGCCTGGCCCAATCCATGCTGTTCGCCGACCCGTTTCAAGCACTCAATGGAGTTTTCCAGCGTCGATGGATCAATGACGGTGAATACCCCTATTCTGCCAGGTCGATGAAGGTCGCCCGCGACGCCAATCCAGTTTTGTGGAATCACTGGATGCCAGTCGCCTGTGATTGGCTGGTCGATCATCCGGAACCGTCGCCGCGAAGCAACCACGTGTTGGCGACTCTGGACGTCCAACTACGACTTCGGAAAGCTTCCGATGCTTGGCCCATCGACCGGCTGGTTCAGACTCTCGGCAAGCGAGTGCTTCGTCCTTTAGACGGGGAAGCTTTTGAGTCGGAACATCATCTGCTTGCGTTGATCGTGATGGCGGGAGGCGACTTGCCCGCGGCGGTTCGCGACCAGATTCATTCCGGGATCGGTACTTTTCCTGACGAGGTCCGAGAATTGGAAGCGATCTCCCGGCAAGACGTGGATTGGAACATCATGCGGGAGAACTTTCGTCGCTCTGAAGGGCTGCTATCCAAGTATCCGGCTCAGACGGTCACCGTGCTGCTTCGCGACACGGTTCCTGACGACGGAGAACCCTGGCAGCCAAATCGCTTTCGCGAACGCCTCGCCTGGCTTTCCACCCGCGGCGACGGAAATGATTCGCCTCCGCCCATGGAACCCCTGCTGCTGCTTGCAATCGCAACGGAATTATCCGGAGAGGACAGTCAGCTGGATGATCGATTGTCCACATTGTTCACCGAACAGCACCCGGCACGCACGTTCCGTCGGCACTTGGAAGACGCGGTCACTTCGCCGTTCGCCGTCAGCGATGTTGCAACACGATTGCTCCAACTCATGCGGACGCGTTCAAAGAGCGATCGGTTGGTGGAAGAGATCAACCGGTTGATTCCCGACCATCGATCCGACTCCGTCGCAGCGCTGTCCGACGATTCCGGCCGGTCCGTCGCGCCACTTTACCAGGGCCAATCACGGACTCATTGGCGCAGGCGATTCGACGCGGAAACGGATCCAGTTGCGAAGATCGAAGCCGCGAAAGCTTTGATCACTCTGACCGAGGGCGAACCAGACCGATCCCGTCTGACCGAAATGCTGAACGTGGCGGGTACGCTCTACCAGGCGGGTTGGGGCCGTCGATTGGAAGATCTGTTTAGCAAATACGGTTGGTCGGGAACAGGCTATCGATTCGATCCTGCCCAGTGGTCCCGCGGCAGTTTTCCCGATTTGGAGTCGACATGGAGATCGTTCCGTGAAGCGACGGAGGTCCTCTGCGAATCCGCCGCACCCGAAATCATCGCGGCGGTCCTGTGCGACACGATCGAATCGAGTCACCAAGACGACGTCGCACGAGCCGCCTATGCGATTCTTCTGTTGGAAGACTACTCGATTGTTTCGGAGATTCGATCCGATCAGACTGCGGTTGACCGCATAATCGGGCTGAAGCTTCCCGAGGATGCTGCGCTGGTGCCCTATTTGACGTTGGCGCAAAGCCGGTACTACTCCAGTGCCTCCGACGGCAGCCAGAAGTCATTTCGAGATCGATACCTCCGTCTCGGGGAAATGTTTGCCACGGGGCCGATTGACGATTTCCATCAGTTTGAGATGGCGGAAGATTGGCTGAAGCGAACCCTGCCGCAGTGGTTCGATCCCAACGATGATGGTGATGCGGTGGTCCGGCAGCCGGACCTCCCGCTGGAGGGTCAGCTGGTCGCCCGGGTCGCCCTGCAAATGATGATCGGCGACCCGGCGAACGCTCGCCGGCGAATCTTTTACACCGATCCGATTGACGAGGCCGCGTACGAGTACGCTTCTAACGTGGAGTCTTCCCGCGTCAGAGCTGGCCCGATCTGGGATCATTGGATTCCGCCTGCAATGGAATGGCTTCAGCAGAATGTGAACGCAAAATCCAGCTCGTCCGTCCTGGGAACCTTCAACAAGCAGCTTCGCATTCGAAAGCCCGAAGACAACTGGCCGGTCACCGAACTAGGTTCGTTCCTGTCATCGCAGTTGCTCGCCCCGATCAAGTCGGAATCAGAGGACGCCACGTCGGCAAAAGTGTCGACGCTCAACTGGCTGACTCTGACCGTCCTGACTGGACAACCCATCCCGGAGAAGTTGTTCGCCCAGACAGAATCGGACGCTCGCCTTTCCCGCTATCGCGCACTGTTCCGGGAGGTCGACGAGTATTCTCAGTGGAAGGAATTCTATGTTGTCTCGGACGGTCTGGTCGGCTTGCTGTCGGATCACCCGATTCAGGTCATTCGCGAAGCGTTCTCCGCAGACTCTCTGCCCGAGAACATGTCGGCAATGACGGCGGTCACGTTTGTTTCAGATTCGGGACGTCACCGGGCCGAGGAGCCAAAAATGGATCCGGTTCTCGCACTGGCGATTCTCAGCGAACTCATCGGAGAAAACGACCAAATTGATGAGCGCCTGGCAGAGTGCTTCGATGACGAGGATGCGTTTTTCCGTCGGCATTTGCGCCCCTTGTGGCGTAGTGGTACAGCAGCGGAAGCAATCGCTTTGAAATACCTTCGCAGAATCCGGAATCAGACGAAGAATGCCAAACTGATTGAACTGATTGAAGAAGTGTCGCCGCTTCAAGAGTCCGATCCCGAGTAACAAAGAGGATTAGGCAACGTCGGGAGAGGATCGTTCTACTCGCAGCCAGCCGGCGGCCGTTAAGCTGCACGACGTCATCGATATGTCATTTTCTGGCGATGCCAACTGTCCAGGACACCGTTGGCAGAAAGACGGCCGGCGAAGCTTGTTAGGTAACCACGACTCTCAGGAATCAGCATGAACGATCAAATCAAGGGCAAGGTCATTGTCGTCACGGGGGCGAGCAGCGGATTGGGGGCGGCCGCCGCGCGGCACCTCTCCAGCGCCGGCGCGACGCTTGTTTTGGGGGCACGCCGGCAGAATCGAATCAGCGAACTTGCCGACGAACTCAAAGGAAACGGCGGTACCGCATCGGCCGTTCCAACCGATGTCACCGACCAAGACCAGGTGAAGCAATTGGTGAAGGCAGCCGTGGACCAGTTCGGCCGCATCGATGTGATGCTGAACAACGCCGGATTGATGCAGCAATCACCGCTGGAAGCCCTGAAAATCGACGAGTGGGACAACATGATCGACGTCAACATCAAAGGCGTGCTGTACGGGATCGCTGCCGCATTGCCGTTCATGCAAGAGCAGAAGTCGGGTCACATCATCAACGTCTCTTCGGTAGCGGGGCACAAGGTGACGCCCGCGGGAGCGGTCTATTGCGCCACCAAACATGCCGTCCGCGCCATCTCCGAAGGGCTCCGAAGCGAAGTGAAGGCTTACAACCTTCGCACGACCGTGATCTCTCCGGGTGCGGTGGACACGGAATTGCCGACCCACATCACCCACGAAGACTCACACGAGGGAATCAACGAATACTATCACCAAGTCGCGATCCCGGCGGACTCGTTCGCACGCGCCGTCGCGTTCGCAATTGAGCAGCCTGAAGAAGTCGACATCAACGAAATCTTGTACCGCCCGACAAAACAAGAGCTCTGAGGCAGAGCCCAGCAAGATTTGAATCAAAAACACCGTGATTTGCAGTGCAATGAGCGGTAACCGGTAGCCGCCGGTTGAGGCAAGAAGACCCGCGGCTAGCGCCACGCGGCTCATCGAAAGTAGCGCTGTGCGGTCGCGATCGCGGCGGAATGCTACGCTCTGGCGAGCGTAGCGACTCGTTTTCAGACAAAGCCAAGGCATTCCGCCGGGGCGTTGACCGGTTGCTTGGCGATCGATGATTCGGGCCGAAGGCCCGTCGTTTGTCCAGCCCAGCCCGTCAGGGCTGGGACACGGAATCTCGTTCTTCTCCTGCAGGGCCACCGGCCTGGCCATTCGTTTTTGGCCGGCCGGCTGACCGCTGTCCCCTACGACGCCATTGCGGTGCAACTTTCTTCGCACTTGCGACAGCACTTCACACAGTCGTCCATACCGCCGACCTCTTCGCAGCTGTCCCCGCACGCTTTGCAGATCTCAGCACATGCTTGGCAGTAGCTCTTGTGGAAGTCGCTGTTCCGGCTCATGAAATCGATGCACGCCGCGCAGGCCGCCATGCAGTCGAGCATGAGCTTGACATGGTTTTGCTCGACATGTGCACCACCTTGCTGCAAACAATTGCCAGTCAGCATCGTCGCCAAGGTCGTCTGGCACTCTTGGCAGTTGGTCAGGCAGTCTTGTTTCGAGATCGTAGAACTTGCCATGGAAAACTCCTAATCAAATACGGTTTCGGTCAAAAGCAGATGAAGCGTGCATCGAGCCGTCGACGAGTTCTCCGATCGGATGGATCTTCGGATTCTTGGCCTGCAACGCGCCGAACGGGCATGCAAACTGCATACCGTACTGGGGTATACTCAAGGTCTGTAACCGACCGTTTTCCCCTGCGCGATGAACGCCATGAACACCGTCGACGACACCGCGGTTGATCCGGTTTGCGGAATGAATGTCACCCCGAGCGAGAGCATCAGCCGGCGGTATGAGGGCGAAGATTATTTTTTTTGCGGGCAGAGCTGCGCGACGAAGTTTGATCAAGATCCATCGGGGGTGATTGCAAAGCGAGCGGAGAAAGATGCCAAGGCTCAGCAAGCCGACACCCACGAATGCTGTGCAAATCATGAGCACGCTGGTCCGAAATCTGCCAGTGGTGGCGGCGCGGCGGACGAAGGTGCGATCTATACCTGCCCGATGCACCCCGAAGTCGAACAAGTGGGGCCGGGATCCTGCCCGATCTGCGGCATGGATCTGGAACCGAAATTCGTCTCGACCGACGACCAAGGAGATCAAGAGCAATACGCCGACATGAAGCGCCGATTCTGGGTCGGCGTGCTGCTGTCGGTCCCCTTGCTGGTCCTCGCGATGGGACCGATGGTCGGCATTGAAACAACGAAGCTGGTTCCTCCACCCTACTTTGGCTGGCTGCAACTGGCACTCGCCACCCCGGTCGTGTTCTGGTGCGGGTGGCCACTGTTGGTGCGAGGAGCGAACTCGTTTCGTAGCTTCAACCTGAACATGTTCTCGTTAATCGCCGTCGGCAGCCTGGCAGCCTATTTGTTCAGCGTGGTGGTCGTCGTTGCCCCCGGCGTGGTGCCCGAGGCGTTTTACGAGAATGAAGTGCCACCCCTCTATTTCGAGGCCGCGGCCGTGATCATCACCTTGGTTCTTCTCGGGCAGGTCCTGGAGCTCCGGGCCAGACAGCAAACGGGCGGCGCGATACGGGAATTGATGCAACTGGCGCCTGAAACGGCTCACCGCATCACTGCGTCCGGCGGCGAGGAAGACATTTCCCTTTCGGACGTCAAGCACGGTGACCAGCTTCGCATCCGACCCGGGGAGAAAGTGCCGGTGGACGCGGTGGTCATCAGCGGTCACTCGACGGTCGATGAATCAATGCTGACCGGCGAACCGATCCCCGTGAAGAAAGCTGAAGAGGACAATGTCACCGGAGGAACGATCAATCAGAGCGGTGCGTTGATTGTCAAAGCAACGGGTGTCGGCGGGGAAACCGTGCTCAGCCGGATCGTTCAGATGGTCGCCGAGGCGCAACGCAGTCGCGCTCCGATTCAGAAACTGGTCGACGTGGTTGCTCGCTACTTTGTCCCGACGGTCATTGTCTGTTCCGTGTTGGCGTTCATCGGATGGGCCATCTGGGGTCCCGAACCCAAGTTGGCTCATGCATTCGTCGCGGCGGTCGCGGTCTTGATCATCGCTTGTCCGTGTGCCCTGGGGCTGGCGACGCCCATGTCGGTGATGGTCGGCGTCGGACGCGGTGCCAAAGAGGGCGTCCTGATCAAAAACGCTGAGGTCCTGGAGGTGATGGAAAACGTCGACACCGTCGTTGTCGACAAGACTGGAACGCTGACAGAAGGACATCCGGAGGTCACCTTCATCCAGCCGGAGGACCCGTTCTCCTCCGAGAAACTGCTTTCCATCGCGTCGGCGGTGGAGAATCAGAGCGAGCACCCGCTGGCGCGGGCAATCGTTCGCAAGGCCAAAGCGGAAGGGGTGGAGATTCTCCAAGCGGAGCATTTTGATGCAATGTCGGGCATTGGCGTGTCGGCAAAGGTCGAGGGACAAGAAGTGTCGATCGGAAGCGTCAAGATGCTGCGTGACCGATCGATCGAAGCGAATGAAGGGCTCGTCAAAGTCGCCAATGAGAAACAGGCGACGGGCGCGACCGTTGTTTACATTGCGGTTGATGGTCAAGTGGCCGGAATTGTTGGCATCTCCGATCCGATCAAGCAGAGCACGCCAGCTGCCTTGCAGACCCTGCATGAACTGGGTTTGAAAGTCATCATGCTGACCGGTGACGCGGAGCCCACTGCGCGGGCCGTCGCCCAGGAACTTGGGCTGGATGATTTTCATTCGGGAGTTTCCCCGCAGGACAAACACGACTTCGTCAAACGCCTGAAGGAGCAAGGAAAGTCGGTGGCAATGGCTGGCGACGGGATCAATGACGCGCCCGCGCTCGCTGCGGCCGACGTCGGGTTGGCGATGGGAACGGGCACCGGGGTCGCCATCGAATCTGCGGGCGTCACCCTTGTCGGGGGCGACCTGCGTGGCATCGCCGCCGCCGCCACACTGAGCCGCAAGACCATGCGAAATATCCGGCAGAATCTGTTTTTCGCCTTTGTCTACAATGCCCTGGGGATACCGATTGCCGCCGGGCTCCTGTACCCGGTTTTCGGTGTCTTGCTCAGCCCAATGATCGCGGCCGCTGCGATGAGTTTCAGCAGCGTCTCTGTCATTGGAAATGCCTTGCGTCTACGCGGTACCGACCTCAGTCATTCGTGAGACCGACCGGGCATCGAAACTCGATTCAGTCTCAACATGACGTTTCACAACTGGAGACCCATCCCATGTCGCGCCCGGAAGATCGTCGACGTTTCCTGAGAACAAGCTCAATCGCGGCGGCGGGACTGTCCGGTGGTTTACTCGGCAAGATGGCCAACGCCCAGCAGCCGCCACTCCCGTCGGGTCCCGATGCACCACCACCGGTCGGAAAGGCAGGTGCTGCGCCCAATGTTCCGGTGAATTCCGATGTCGCTGCCGAGATCGACGGATTCAGCCGCTTCAAGCCTTCGCGGGGCAACGACCCGGATTCGGATTACTACCTTGGCAAGATGATGCCCGGCTTTCGCCCTGCCTCTGCGGGGCCGGCTCCATTCGTCGCTCCCGATCTGGAAAAGCTGCCGTGGAAGATGGTCGACGGGGCGAAAGAATTTCACCTGGTTTCGATGGCAGTCGAACGTGAATTTTTGCCCGGCTACAAGATGAATGTGTTCGGCTACAACGGCAGCATGCCGGGCCCCACCATCGAGGTCACCCAAGGCGACCGCGTACGCATCGTCTTCACCAACGAGTTGCCCGAAGAGACTTTCGTCCATTGGCACGGCTTTGAACTGCCCGTTCAGTACGACGGCGCGGCGACGTTGACTCAAAACCCGATCAAGCCGGGCAAGACGATGGTGTTCGAGTTCGACGTCCATGAAGAAGGGACCTTCTTCTACCATTCGCACATCCCCATGCAGGAGGCGTTTGGCCAGGTTGGCTGGTTCATTGTGCATCCCAAGAAGGTGTTCAATCCCCCCGTTGACCGCGACTTTGGTTTGATCTTCCAGAACTTTCATATCCGCCCAACCCACACCGTGTCGGATTCCTGGGCCATGGATTGGAATTGGCACACCATCAATGGGCGAAGTGGCCCCTACACGACGCCTTTGGTGTGCAAGCACGGCGAACGCGTTCGCGTTCGATTAATGGATTTTTCCCCCATGCAACATCACCCGATTCACCTTCATGGACACACCTTCTGGGTGACGGGGCACGAAGGTGCGAGGATTCCCAGAAGTGCCTGGATTCCGCGCAACACCGAGCTGGTCGCGGTGGCACAGGCGTCGACCTTTGAATTCATCGCCAACAATCCGGGCGATTGGATTTTTCATTGCCACATGGTTCACCACATGATGAATCACATGGTCCGTCAAGTCGGACCACGCGTTCGCAAAGACGTCTCGGTGGATCGTTATCTGGCCGACACCTCCGGCCGTCCAGCCGTTGACTTGTCCCGTGAGAGCGATCCATGGGACGTTCCCGGCTACCCTCAGAAAATGCGTGGAATGGAACGCAACGAGGCGCAAATGAAAAGGATTTGGTCTCGCCAAGAAGTCCGCGGAATGCGGGCCAATTACCCCATGGCCGTCAAAGGATTGATGACCGTGATGCGGGTGCTACCGGACGACCTCTACCGTTTGGTCATGGAAAGCGAAGAACCCGTCGAGAAAGGTGCTGTATTCGCAGAAATCGTCCGCCGGTTCGGCGATCCAGAGCGCTACGAAGCGGCGCCCAAAATGATGGACATGGGATGATGATGACCTCCGCTCCCGGTCGCCACATCCGACGGGGTTCGATAGGATAGGCCCCGGCGGCGACCTCTCCGGGTGGCGTTCGCGATTTGAACGAACTCTTTACGGCCACGATTGCAGGTGCCAAAGCAAGCAATGCTCAATGACGACGAGAAAAAACGTATCCATCATCGTCTGCGGCGAATCATCGGCCAGGTGGAAGCGATCGACCGGATGGTGGGGGAGGACGTCCAATGCATCGAGGTCGTGATGCAAGTCAGTGCGGCAACGGGAGCTCTTTCAAAGGTGGCGCGTTTGATCCTCGAGGACCACTTGAAGCACAGCCTGGCTTCGGCCTCGATGTCCAAGAGCGACGCCGAACGTCAAGCAATTCTCGACGAGTTGATCGATTTGATCGAAAAGTACTCTCAAACGTGATTCGCCCGAGCTCGGCTCAACCCTTCTGGAAAAGGTGGGCGACTTCAAACTGCGCGTCCTCCAACGCGGCCAGGCGATAGCCACCCGGTCTGGGCCTGGAGAAGTTCTTCGCGGCACCGGGCGCGGACGCGTTCCCGGTCACCACGTCACCTCAGCCTGCTGTCCCGCCCGCATCAACGCGGTTTCGGTGTTGCAGAAATGTGCCC
The DNA here is from genome assembly GCF_008629675.1 of Roseiconus nitratireducens. Classification (GTDB taxonomy): domain Bacteria; phylum Planctomycetota; class Planctomycetia; order Pirellulales; family Pirellulaceae; genus Stieleria; species Stieleria nitratireducens. The sequence goes on from NZ_VWOX01000019.1 coordinate 104,384, forward strand.
CGGCGGTGTCGGGCCGGTGGGAGGCGTCAGGCCACCCTGCAACAAAAATCCCCCAATCAACGTCTCCTGGCTACGCCACGCAACCAAGTGCTGCACGTAAGTGGATTGCTCCTGATAGAGATGACGTTGGCTCTGCAGCACCGTCGGCCAGTCCACACGGTCTTCCTTGTAGGCGTCCAGCAGGACCTCATACGCGCGACGTGACTCCGGCAGAATCACTTCCTGGTAACTTCGGACGTTCTGCAGGGCCGTGAGGTAATGTTGATAGGCCTGGGCCAGTTGCCGCTGCAACGAGAATTCGATCCGGTCGATTTCGCCACGTTGACGCATGACGTCTGCTTCCGCCTGGCGAATGGTACCCTGGTTCCAGTCGTAGATCGGAACTTCCAGCGAAAGACCGGTGTTGTGGGTGTTTTGCCCTGCTTCGAAGTTGCGTCCGTAGCCGTAGGTGACCACCAGATCCGGTATGGGCTCCACGGTTTCGCGTTTCACCTTGATCTCATCCGCCTGCAGCTTGGCACGCGCGGCAAGAATCTGGGGACTCTCGGTGGTCAATCGGTCGAGTGCCTGATCAAAATCGATCAACGACGGGACGCCTTCCAGTACCCCATCCAGCGGCGTCGGTTGCGTTCGCATTCCCGCCAGCGACGCCATCTCGTACCAGTTCGCGCGATGTTGGTTGCGAATCATCAACAGATCCAACCGCGCCTTTTGCAGAGTCACATTCGCCTCGTGCATCTGAGCCCGTGTTGCTTGGCCTTCGTTGTACAGTTCTCGGGCGGTAAGCACCGCGTCTTCGGCGTTCTTCAGTATCTCATTGTGGATCGCAACCAATTGCTGCTGCCCCAGCGTCATCCAGAAGCTGATTCGCACATCGTTGAGTACCTGATACTCCTGCTCCAAGGCGTGCCACTGTGAAGCGCGAGTCATTTGCAAGAACTTCGCGCGGCTAAGCTGGAGTTTTTTCGCCGTCACAATGCGTTGCGAGAACTCGACACCTTGCCACTCGCCAGCCGTATTTTCCACTCCCCACTGCTCGCCGACATAACGCAGCGTCGGGTTGGGAACCAGCCCCGCCTGGATAGCCTTTCCAAGCTCTCCCTGGATCTGCGCCTGGGCCTGGGTCAGGGTCGGATTGCGGCTGCACGCGAGCGACTCAACCGCTTCAATGGTCAGCGGTGCCTCACCGGAGGTGAACATGGCTTCGGTTAATGACTGCGGCACCGGCGGGACCGGCGGCGGTTCGGTGAAATCCTGGCCGACACGGCCACGAAGAGAGTTGCTTGCCGAGGCGTTGTTTGGGGGGGCAAGCTGATTCGTCTCGATTCGCATTGACTCCGTTGCGGGTGATTGTGCCGAACAGACTCCGGCAGCAGCCCCCAGCACGATGCCAATCGCAATGCGCTGTGTCTTTCGCAACATGGTTCAATCCGTCGAACGCGAATGTTGATGTGGTTGGTCAGTGTTGATCTGGAAGGATCATCACCGGGTTATTTGATCGCTTCCGCGAGCGACTGCTTTCGGTGCACCATCCTTCTGGCGGCGCTGTACCAATGATTTGTCTTCACGTCATTGATTCGTGGGTACAGCGGCAGGATCGGATCGTCATCGCGAGGATTCGTTCCGTAGTAGAGACGCGGTGAGCATCCCGAATACAGAGGCCCCGTGCAGGAGACGTCCGGGCAGACATGGCATCCATGCCCGACGGTCCGCGCCGCCGGCAACGCCTGAATTCCGGCTGGCGCCAGAGTCAAGATACCGCGCGGTTGCGTGATGCTCGCTGGCAGGTCGCCCGTGCCGGAGTCGAGCGAATCGAGCGTTGACACGTCCGAATCCGTGGGCGCTTGATCCGCCGCTTGTACCAACGTTGTCACCAAGGCACGCTGCCGTCCGGAGCCATTTTGGGCCAATGACGCTGGTGCGAAGATTCCGGTCATCAACACGACAGCGGTTAAAATGCCGGTACGATTCAGTGCCATCGGACGGTCCACGCTGGAGCAGGGAAGCGGCTTTCGTTATCGCTATCGGAGATACCTGGCGGGGGTATCAAGCGGAATGCCGGGTGGAGCTCCAAGTTTGCCAAAGCAAGCCCTTTTAATCGATCGAGCGGCGACGAATTTGCAGAAACCAAACAGATTGGCTCAAGGTCGGGACGTCCGGCTCAGTCGACAAGCGATCGGTGGCCGCGACGCGGCCCCGTGAACGGATTCCGCTCTGGGAATGGCGGACGTCCATCCTGCTGCGGTGGCGATTCGCCGACGAAAAGAATGAAGCACCGCTGACGCGGGGCGACCTCAGGAGTCCGTCGGTGCGGCTGAATCTTGTTCTGTAATCTCACGGCAATGCTTATCAAATGAAATGCAGAACACATTTCGTCCACTCAACAACGATGCCAGAAGAAGGGCGAACAGGGCCATCCACAATGCGGCGCAGATGAGTGTATGCGCATACAAATGAGACAGAAACGCATCCCACGGCACATCGTCGGCCGGAGGAATCAGCAGGTCAAACAAGGCATGGCTTGTCACCCAAATCATTCCGTTGGCGAAAGCCGCCAGTCCCAAAAACAATGCAATCTTGATGGCCCCGCGACGGTTTTCGTGTGCCGCCTCGCCGCAGATCGGACCTTGGCACGCGATCACGGCACCTGGGATTCCGAACAAGGGAATCGCCAACAAAGAGAAAAGAACGTGCGGCGAGAACAGAGATCCTGGCAAGGACGAGGTTTTTTGGGAGAGCGTCAGAGCAAACACGCCGAGGGGAACCATGACCATCGCGACTCCGGCGACACGGACAGCGATGCGAAAGCGGTTCATTGCCACAACCCAAAGAGCGTCCCCGCCAGGGATCGGACACCACGTGGATAAGCCGTCCTCCTACCTGGCAAGGCTACCGGTGGAATGGCGCCCCGTCAAATGGCGGCGTTGATCCTGCGTGGCAATGCGACAGGTCAGAACGACGACCGGGCACGCAGGTGGAGCAGAACGCTGACGAGAGGATTGATATGATGGACCGGATGTTCGTTCAGGTCTTCACCCAATGAATTTGCACCACGCCGTCCATGGATAAAGATTCGTTTGTCAATCGCAGCCAACTGATCATTGCGGTATTGGCCATTCTGTCGATCGCCGCCCACTTGGCGCTGCGATTTTCGACCGACTTGACGGAACATTGGGTCAATCTGCCGTTGTATTTAGCTCTGTTGCTGGGTGGCGTCCCACTGGTCGGTCAATTGCTGGTGAAGCTTTTTCGGCGGGAATTCGGGTCGGACTTGCTGGCCGGCATTTCAATCGTTGCTGCAGTCGTCCTCCACGAGTATCTCGCCGGAACGCTGGTGGTCCTCATGCTTTCAGGCGGAGAGGCGTTGGAAGCGTACGCGGTCCAGAACGCCTCCTCCGTGTTGCAGGCCCTGGCCAATCGCATGCCGTCGATCGCTCATCGCAAGATCGACTCACAGGTCGAAGACGTTGCACTCGACCAGCTGAATATCGGTGACACCCTGCTAGTTTTCCCTCACGAAATCTGTCCCATCGACGGCACAGTGATCGAAGGGCACGGGGTGATGGACGAATCCTATCTGACGGGCGAGCCCTACATGATCTCCAAGACGCCCGGGGCCAGCGTCTTATCGGGCGCGATCAACGGTGAATCAGCTCTGACGATCCGCGCCGAAAAGCTCGCGGTCGACTCGCGATACGCACAAATCATGCGAGTCATGGAGGGCTCCCAACAGCATCGCCCGCACATCCGCCGGCTCGGTGACCAACTCGGCGCGATCTACACTCCGGTCGCTGTCGCACTCGCCGTCGCGGCGTGGATAATTAGCGGAGATCCCGTGCGATTCCTTGCGGTGCTTGTTGTGGCCACGCCTTGTCCGCTGTTGATTGCCATTCCCGTCGCAATCATTGGTTCCATTTCGCTGGCGGCCCGCCGTGCGATCGTGATCCGAAACCCCACGGTGTTAGAAAAGATCACTGGTTGTCGCACGGTGATCTTCGACAAGACCGGAACGCTGACCTATGGCGAACCGAAATTGACCGAACAGGTTTGCGCCGACGGCGTCGATCCGGAAGAGGTTATGTCGTTGGTGGCAAGCATGGAAAGGTACTCAAAACATCCCCTGGCTGAAGCGTTCGTGGCCGCCGGCCGCCAGCAGCAGTCGGCGATTCATGAGGTGACGGAGATCAGCGAAAAACCGGGCCAGGGGCTGCGCGGTCAAGTGGCGGGAAGGTCCGTGCGTGTGACCAGTCGCAAAGTGCTGGTCGCAGAACAACCGGCTGCCGCATCGGAACTGCCACCTCGGACGGCCGGTCTTGAGTGCGTTGTTTTAGTCGATGATCGATATGCCGCTACTTTCCGTTTCCGAGATGCACCGCGTGCCGAGGGAGCGACGTTTGTGCAACACCTTCGGCCCCGACACGGGGTCAACCGAGTGATGCTGCTCTCGGGGGACCGGGCGTCCGAGGTCCAGTATCTGGCGGACCAAGTTGGCATCCGCGAAGTGCTTGCGGAAAAGAGCCCGGAAGAAAAACTGGCCATCGTTCGTGCGGAAACGGCGAAGGCCGATACGCTGTTTGTCGGTGACGGGATCAATGATGCGCCGGCCTTGATGGCCGCAACCGTTGGAATTGCCTTCGGGCAAAACAGTGACGTGACGACCGAGGCGGCGGGAGCTGTCGTGATGGACTCCTCGTTGGAGAAGGTCGACGAATTGATGCACATCGGCCGACGCATGCGGAGCATTGCCCTGCAAAGCGCTATCGGTGGGATGCTCCTCAGCGTCGTCGCCATGTTCATCGCCGCCGCGGGGTACTTGCCGCCGGTCGCTGGCGCGCTGACGCAGGAGGTGATTGATGTTTTTGCGGTGGCCAACGCTTTACGAGTTGCCTTGCCACCACGTTCGCTACGCGATTTCTGACTCGTTGGATGAATCGGGCGCGGAGGGATCCCGCCGGCTTCCAGCCCAACGGGTCGACGGACTGCAGCCGTGTGCATTGACGAGACAATCCATCCTTGGAGGTTGCGCGAGATTGGCAGCGGAGGGTCGGTCTGGCGATTTCGCTGGGAACTTTGGCTGTGATCGGTGGCGGACCGGCGCTCTGGCTGGCCCGAACGTCCTGACCGAAGGTGGAGACGAACAAGAGTCGCTTTTCAATTCCTGTAGGGAGATTGGCTAACGATGAACACGCCCTCAACGGCCGCACCAAGCGGCGTTCAAAAGCTGAGTGAACTGCCGCTTGATGAATTGCAAAAGCGTCTGGAGTGCGACACGGAAGGGCTTGCGACGGCGGATGCCAAGAAGCGGTTGGAAAGATTCGGTTTCAACGAATTGAGCAAGGAGCCGGTCCATCCGCTGATCAAATTCCTCTCCTACTTCTGGGGACCCATCCCCTGGATGATCGAAGCAGCCGCCGTTCTCTCAGCCTTGGTGCAGCATTGGGCCGATTTTGCCATCATCATGACCCTGTTGGTGGTCAACGCAGTTGTCGGATTCTGGGAAGAGTTCCAGGCCGGAAATGCCATCGCGGCATTGAAAGAAAAGCTCGCGCTGGAGGCTCGCGTGAAGCGGGGCGGCCAGTGGCAATCGGTACCGGCGCGAGAATTGGTGCCCGGCGATTTGATTCGCATCCGGCTGGGCGACATCGTCCCCGCTGACGCGCGACTACTCGATGGCGACTCGGTGGAGGTGGACCAGTCCGCTCTGACGGGCGAATCGCTGCCGGTGACTCGGAATGCCGGGGACGCGGTTTACAGTGGATCCATCCTCAAACAAGGTGAAATCGACGCTTTGGTCTACGGAACCGGAAGCCAGACCTACTTCGGTCGCACGGCTCATCTGGTGGAAACGGCCCACACCGCAAGTCATTTTCAAAGGGCGGTGCTGAAGATCGGGAATTTCTTAATCATCGTTGCCGTGTCGCTGGTTGTCTTGATCTTGCTCGTCGCCCTGTTCCGTGGGGATCCGATCGCGGAGACGTTGCAATTCGCGTTGGTGTTGACGGTTGCTGCGATCCCGGTCGCGATGCCCACCGTGCTGTCGGTGACGATGGCGGTGGGAGCACGCGTTCTGGCCCGGGGGCAGGCGATCGTGAGTCGTTTGGCATCGATCGAAGAACTTGCCGGCATGGACATCTTGTGCAGCGACAAGACCGGCACACTGACCCAGAACAAGCTCACCTTGGGTGAGCCGTTCTTGGCTGACGGTGTCACGATACACCAGATTCTGCAGGCCGCCAGGCTGGCGTCGCGTGCCGAGAACCAGGACTCCATCGACCAGGCCGTCTTGAATGCGAAATTCGATGAAGGTCCGGAGGATGGTTTTCAGGTCACCCACTTCCAACCATTCGACCCGGTACACAAGCGCACCGAGGCCACTGTTCGTGGGCGGGACGGCGGCGAGTTCAAAACCAGCAAAGGCGCTCCCCAGGTGATCCTCGAACTGGTGGACGATGTGAATGCGATTCGTCCACAAGTCGACGACGCAATCGACCGTTTTGCCGCCCGCGGATTTCGGTCGCTTGGCGTGGCACAGACCGACGAAACCGGCAAATGGCGCTTTCTGGGCGTCTTGCCGCTGTATGACCCTCCGCGAGAGGATTCGAAGGTGACCATCGCCACGGCTCGGCAGATGGGATGTCAAGTGAAGATGGTCACGGGCGATCAATTGGCAATCGGCCGTGAGATCGCCGCTCAGCTGGACATGGGGCGACAGTTCGTGGACGCCAAGGTTTTTCAAGAAACGACGTACCACCAGGCGGCTCGCGTTGACCATTTGATCGAGAACGCCGACGGGTTCGCACAGGTCTATCCGGAGCACAAATTTCATATCGTCGATGTGTTGCAAAAGCACGGCCATATCGTGGGCATGACCGGCGACGGGGTGAACGACGCCCCGGCGTTGAAGAAAGCTGATTGCGGCATCGCGGTGTCGGGAGCGACCGATGCGGCGCGGGCGGCTGCCGACATTGTCCTGCTTTCGCCCGGCTTGTCCGTCGTCATCGACGCAATCAAGGAGGCCCGAAAGATCTTTCAGCGGATGAACAGCTACGCCATCTACCGGATCGCCGAAACGATTCGCGTGCTGCTGTTCATGACGCTTTCGATTCTAATCTTTAACTTCTATCCGGTGACCGCAGTGATGATCGTGCTGCTGGCGTTGCTGAATGACGGCGCCATTCTGTCGATCGCCTATGACAAAGTGCGCTACGCGAATCAACCCGAACGTTGGAACATGCGGTTGGTTCTGGGAATTGCCAGTGTGCTGGGACTGGCCGGTGTGGCGGCCTCTTTTCTGCTGTTTTATCTCGCCGAGCGCGTCTACCATTTGGATCGCGACACGATCCAATCACTGGTCTATTTGAAGCTGTCCGTTGCCGGCCACATGACCGTGTTCGTGACGCGGACTCGGGGGCCATTCTGGTCGATCGCTCCGGCAAAGATGTTGCTTGGCGCGGTGCTTGGAACTCAATTGGTCGCAACGCTGATCGCAGTCTACGGAATCTTCATGGCGCCGATCGGTTGGGAACTTGCCGGTCTGGTGTGGGTCTACGCGCTTGCATGGTTTCTAGTCAACGACCGCCTGAAGTTGTTTGCCTACGAGATCTTTGATCACCAGCCACCTCGCTCCGCCACAGCAGAAAGCGACGAGAGAACCAGATGACTCGACAACGCGCCTTTCAATCAAGCATACCGTGGTTCGCAGTGCAATGAGCGGAAGGCATTCGCCGCCGGTTGATGCGAGAAGAAGGCACGCCGATCGCCAGTCAACGAAACGAGGAAGCTCCTGTTGTGATGAGCCTTTCAGAATTCTTCCTTGCCCTCGTGCCCTCGCTGGTATGGCTTTGCGTCGCGATGACACTTGCGATCCGGGCAGGCGGCGTGCGGACGTTGGTGATTGCGATCCTGGCTGGTTTATTGATCGCGGCACCGATCGGCGTGACCGAGACATGGGTGGTTAGCGTCCTGCACCCGGACGGCCGCTTTGCGACTGATTTTGTCCAGCAGGTTCTTGCCGCAGCCGTTTGCGAGGAATCGTTCAAGTTTTTGGCGATCGTCCTGGTATTCCGGTCTTTCAGCCGCGACCGGTCAACACTCACCGACCTCATCTTCACGGTGGCGCTGGGCGTGGCGGTCGGGTGCATGACGGTCGAGAACGTGGCGGCCGTCGCTCACGCGGAGTCATCCCAGAAGATGGCCACGGATCGACTGCTGACAATGATCGCGGGGCATCCAAGCTTTCAGTTAGTGATGGCCTGGCTGTTGACCGCTTCCTTCGACCGACGCCTCCGCGTCGGCTGGTTGGTGGCCGCGTGGGCTTTTCCGGTGGCACTCCACGCCTGGTACGACCTCTCCGAATCGTTATTCCAAGATGAACCACACCCCGGTTCGTCGGAGGACACGATGCTGTACGCCCTGTGGATCACTTCGGTGTTCACAATTGCCGTGCTGGCAGTTTGGCTGACGATCCAGGTGGTGATCCGTCGAAAAAACTTCATCCAAGGCACGGAGTGAACGCAAGGCGTGCTTGCGAAAAAGCGTTCTCACTGAGAAAGAAAAAGCCGGCAAGCGATTCAGATCGCAAGTCGACTTTAGATGGACGCGGAGGGATCCAATTTGCCTGGGACACCATTTGCGCAAGCGATTTCCTCGCACGCACTGACGGCGGGCTTTCTGCCAGCCGGCAAAACTCTGGTCATCTGAAAACAGAAACAAGTCGTTCGGAAAACAGAAAACCAGACATTGCGGACAAGGAATCGCCCGACGCACAGCAGTATTTTTGCTAAGTCGCATCGGTTGATTCACCTCCGCGCCGGCCGGAATCCGCATCGAGCCTTTGGTCGATGCAACCGCCGCGCCGATTGCAGCTTCATCTCAGGCGAGTTTAGGGCCGCCTGCATCCCCTTGAAATGACCGAACCGTTTCCAGTCCTCTGCCAAGATCCACGAAGTTAAATGCCTTCACGACTCAACGTCTGCCACAGTTCGCTCACGTAGTCATCGTGAGTTGCACGCGACCGACTGGAATGAGTGGCCTGAATCGACAGAGCAAAACCGGCTGTCATCATTCGGCGCTCACTCCGCTGAATCGCCGAAGAGCCCGCCTAAGTTTTCTTCGTCCAGCGTGCTCAGCTCGACGGGACGACCTCGACTCGGACCATTGTCGAGAGCAGTTCGACAAAGGCTTTCGACTCACGCTCCTGACTTCCTTCGACGTCCAAGACGCGTTCACCCCAATACATCCAGTCGGGGAACATACTGTTGTTGGTGAAAGACCCCTCGCCGATGAAGTGAAACAGGTGGATTTCCTTTCCATCAACCAGCCTCAGGCCTACGCTGAACCAATCAGAACTGTCGTGAGCGCTCCACGAAGCGCCCAATACATTGTCGTGATAGCCATAGGTGATCGCCTCGACGTCGCCATACGGAAAGACATGATGGCGACGAAAGAACCAAAGGTAACGCGAGTTGAGACGGATTGCCTCTGCTTGAGGGTCAATCTCGACCTCCCGGACGGCCAGACCAAATAGCAAGATCCGCAGCCGCCAAGCCGTTTTGGCAACAATACGACAACCACGTTTTCCAACGCGTGGGCAGATAGAGAATAGACGCATGATGGAACTTGTTCCGGAAGTGCTGTCGGGAAACGTCAGTGCCACAGCACAGCGATGCGTTTCAAAATGGACGTACCGGATGAGAGGTGAAGTTTAACTCTCCCTAAGTTATCAAATGGCGAGCACTCCCGTGATTGCTATCGTGGCAGACGACTCCAACCTCATCGACCCGCTCAACCCATCGCATGATTTACTCCGAGCTAGGGACTTCATCAAACTGTCACCGACGAAACCAACGCCGTCCCAGTCTCGAAGCGGATTACGGATTGCGAGAAGAACGGAGGCTGCCGAACGCGACTTGCACGAGATCGCTTTCCAAATCGCCGTCACAGATGGACGGCCTCTCGTTGCTGGTCGAATTATCGATCAGTTCGTCGGTGAGTGCCAAAGACTCGCCGACAGTACAATACGGCGGCGACAGCTGGAGCGAAGGAGCGGCGGCGTTGAGTTGGATTCAAGACATCTTATTTTTCGGTTTTTGGTTATCGAAGCGGACTTTCTGGAGAACGATGCAATGAGCACGAAGAAATCGATTCACATTCTGCTAATCGTCTTTTTCGTCGCAAGCGTTTCTGCGGAGGACCCGCGCCCGTCCAAGTCGGCTCACACAACGACTGATGTAACGCCGCGAACCTTCAGCTCCATCGGTAAAGAAAAGGCGATTCTGAAAGCTGATACCGAAGTCGTTTTGTTTCACCGCAAGGGCAAGGGCTGTCTGACTCACATGTGGTTCGCAATGGATTCACGCACCCGAATCCGCATTTACGTTGACGGCGAACAGACCCCGTCAATCGACATGGCGCAGGATCTTGGACACGGCTACGCTTTCGGCGGGCCACCGGAGCCCTGGGGTGTGCGTCAATTCGGCAGGAAGGGCGGAGTTTACAACAACTTTCGGATTCCGTTCGGCAGCGAGATTAAGGTGGCCGTGTTACCGACGACAAAGGTGTTTGACCGAGTCACTGATCGAAAGATCTGGTGGATCATCCGCGGTTCCGAAGGAATCCCTGTGACTGTCGGCGGCGTCTCGCTGCCAGACACAGCCCGGCTGCACCTGTATCGACTTGAAGACTACCACGCGGAACCGCTGGAAGAATTCGATCTCTGTGAAGTCGCCGGCGCTGGAGCGCTTTATCAAGTAACCGTTGCCGCCGAGGGGGAGCGACCGCATGGCGACTGGAGGGATCAAGGGTATCAGGAAGGATGCACGCGTGCTTACTTCGGCGACGCCCCGGATCCGACATTTCTCTCCTCAGGGCTGGAGGACTACTTCGTTAGTTCCGGCTATTTCCACCATCGGAAACTGTTTCAATCACCGGTATCCGGGCTGACTCATCTCGATGTGCAAAAGAACCGTTTCTGCGCCTATCGCTTTCACGATGAAGACCCGGTCTTTTTCACAAACGGACTGCGTCTCACCCTGCGCTGCGGAGAGAAACTTGACGGACGCGTATTTCACGATCCACCGCCCGCAACGTACACGGTTTACGTCTGGGTCTATGAATGGAACGCCAATCGCAAACCGGCTTCCGCCCGGTGAATCCTCCCATCGAAAAATGCTGCCGCTGCAGAGGCAGAGACCATGCCCTTGGCTATCACCGCCGACACCAGAGAGTTAAAAAAAGGCGCACAATGCCGGATGCGACGGGCTCTCCAAGATAAATCCAGGTGCATCAGCATGTCGGAAAATCCATACTCACCAACGGGCGTTGATGCCGAGCCGCAGAAGGCAGGTGGAATGTTGGGGGGCTTGGTGTTACGAGAGATTCTCAAGTACCTCGGAGCCTATCTCCTCGGGATTGTCTCCTCCATTGCACTCACTCCCGCAGAAATGAATCTCGGCGGTGCGCCGTTGTGGTTGCTGTACCCGGTCCTAGCTCCCATCGGATTCTTCCTCTTTTACCTCTATCTCGAAGGCGCGTACTTGCCCTTCGGAGGAAAAGGACTCAGCTACTGGTTGTACGGCGCCGTCGGATTGGTGCCGTTTGCGATGGAGCTGTTGGCCTACTTTTTGGGATCACGCAGGCTACCTGCGTGGCGGGCCTTGTGGATTGCTTTTCCGATAGGATTCGTGGGCACACTCGGTGTGTACTACACCGCCGCCGCCTCCATTTAGTCGTGGTGGCCGACCGGGCTTGCCTGCCGCTTTCGACGCCTCGGGCGACGCGGCTGCCGCGGCGAATAACGTCGACCGACAAATCCGACTTGGGCAGAGCTTTCGCGATGGGCACGAGCTCTGTCGCCGATCTCTCTCGCGCGTCCATCTCTTGTGCATCGTTCGCTTGGGACGGGAATCCGGAGACGATCGAAAGATTCAGGTATGATCTCTCTTTGATTTAGTCCATAAACGCAAACGCAAGATAAAAATGGGAATCGCGACTGGTACCAACCTCGCCCTCGCTGTCGCGCTGGCTTTGCTTCCACCGACCTTCGTTTTCGCGGAGGACGTGAAACCACTGCCCGGTTCAGAAGGAAAGCGGGCGGACATGAGCAAGCCGGTGCAGGTCTACATCCTGTTGGGGCAGTCGAACATGCTGGGCTTCGGCAAGATCAGCCCAACAAAAGGCAAAGCGGAGGGCTCGCTGACCCACGCGGTGAAGGAGAAGAAGTTGTACGGTTACCTCGTCGATGCCGAAGGTCACTGGACCGAGCGCAAAGATGTCCGCAATGTGCGGGTCATGGGAAGTGGCCTCGGCGCCATGAAGGTCTTTCACAACGAATGGATGACCATCAACGGTGGCAACATCGGCCCGGAGATCGGCATTGGGCATCATGTGGGCAATTTCAATGAAGCACCGACGATGATTCTCAAGAGCTGCATCGGCAATCGCGCCCTGGGCTGGGACTTGCTACCACCGGGCAGCGAGAGCTTTGAGTTCACAGATGCCAAGGGCGTCACTTGGATTCATCCGGGATACAAGGGGACGCCCGAGCGGTGGGAGAAGGGAACGGAGCCGAAGAAGATCAACTGGTACGCCGGCATGCAGTACGACGGCGATATTGCGAGAGCGAAAATGGTGTTGGCTGATCTCGACAAGTATTACCCGGGTGCGACGGAATACGAGGTCGCCGGCTTCTTTTGGTGGCAGGGCGACCGGGACAGCCGCAGTGCCGCGCTCTCCGGCAGATACGAAAAGAACCTTGTTCATCTCATCAAGCAGCTTCGCAAGGACTTCAATGCGCCCAACGCGAAGTTCGTTTGTGCCACGCTCGGCCAGACCAAAAAGGGCTCAACTGACATCGGCGGAACGATTCTTGATGCCATGCTCGCGGTTGATGGCAAATCCGGCAAGTACCCGGAGTTCAAGGGCAACGTTGCCACGGTCTACAGCCACCCGCTATCGCAAGGGGGCAGCTCCGCTGGCCACTACGGCGGAAATGCAGAGACTTATATGAACGTTGGCGAAGCCATGGGCGAAGCGATGGTCAATCTCTTGCAAGCGGGCGGCAGCTGAGAAACGGCAGCACGGCTTCGCTGCGGCAAGGGCCCTGAAACTATTGTCGCTTTGCGGCTTGGATGGCGTTGTATTCCGAATCGGCTTCAATTGTTCCAGCGTCATCCCAACCGGCTTGTTCTTTGTCGCAGGCTAACCACTCGTTCGCATGCATGCCAACAAAGACGCTGTACACAAACCATACAAACAAAAACAAAGGATGCGTGACGTTCGGCATGTCCAAGAGTGCTTCTGCCGCACCAAAAACAAGAAGTGCGAAGGGACCGATCAATGCACTCCAGAAAGCAGGAAACCCGAGTCGCGGGACCTTTGTCAGAGCCATCCAAAAATAAGTGAAGAAAAATGCAGGCCAATTGAAGCCGATCTTTACCGCCTGGTACAAACCGGAATTTGGCGATCTGAAAACTTTGTACGGTCTCATGGCCTCCCTCGCGCTGCGGATTTGTAGTCATCGGGTTGAAACATTCGTTGGAAGCCCGATGGCCGATAGATTGCTCGTAGAATCCGTGAACGAACGCCCCGGATCAGAGGGGACCGGGAGTTGAGCATCCGTTCCGCTCCGGTTGAAGATGCTTTGTGTTGCTCCGAAGAAGTGGGGGCATTCGCATTTTAAGAGGTTGGCGGAACCGTCACCGATCTGACTCCAACCTTGCGACGCGCTCTTTTGCTTCGGTCACTCCCACTCCGGTAATGTCCCGATACAGCATGACTGCGGGAATCTTTTCTCCTGCGATGAGGAGTCGCTTGACTTCATCGAGGCTGTTTTCGTCCCATGGATAGTCGTTTGGACGGCGGAGCAAGACGGTTACCTTGGGAACCACAAACAGAAATCCAGCGGATCCACCCGCCATGCTTACGACTTCCCAACCGTATTGTTGTAGGCCGTTAATCTGCCGTTCGAGAGCATTGCGACCAAAACGGTCTTTCATCCACTGTTTCGCCCAAGGAAAGAGTGTGGTTCCCGTCGGGCTCATATGGAGAACCTTGTACTGATAAGGTGGTGCCTCGCCAGTCATTCTTTTCATCTCCTGCCTTCAGTGAGGGCCTGAATCAATCGGGAATGTGATCGCCGCAACACGTTCGCGGTCGCTCGGTCCGAAAACGTGACGACGGACGGGTGTGACAGCGGAACTGTGGTCGTGGCCATCTGATTGTCCAACGCTGTTTTGCTGTTCGTCTGAACGGTCAAGACGTCGCGTCACGATCCACCCTCCTGTTCTCAACCAAACCCAGTGGCGCGAGTAGGATCGTCACCGGCAAACCAAAGCCGGCACCGTACAGGCCGCCTTTCACGATCCATTCCGCACTCCCGGGCGGCAATATCTCCGCGGTGGCTCCGGCAAAGTAGCTGGCGACCATCGCTCCAATTCCGCTGGCAACGATCGAGGCAGGCCAATGGAACCTGAACCTTGCTAGGATTGCGAAACAGACGGCCGTGACCAGCCCGATTCCGATGAGAGTCAACCCGGCCACGGGTGGCCACCACAGACCACCAGTGAGCATCGCACAGGTAAGCCCGACCAACGCGGAAATCGCGGAACCTAAGCAGTATTTCAAAATCGACTTCATGGGTTCCTGAACCTCCGGTAATTGACCGGAGCCTGTTCGCTTCACTTCGATGCGCGCAAAACGAAATCACCTCGAAAATCATGGTTGGGCGCGCAGCACGATCGTTCCGGCAGCAAAGTCGTGAAGCCTCTTTTGTACTTGCCGACTCCCCATCATCACCGTCGATACGATGGCGAACATCAGTTGAACTTCGGTTCTCGCGTAGAAGCAACAGGCTTCGAAGTTGAATCTGTCGAGATCGAACGCGATAATCTTTCTGTGCTGCGAGTTCTTGGTTTCGGTGGGTGGAGCGAATGTGACAGGAAGTCGGACTGCTGACTAGACCGTGGTTCCGAGTCGCAAGTCCAAGTTGAAGGGGGCTCACCCACCAAGCCTGGGACTTGCATGGATTCTTTCGCCAAAGTTGAGATCCAGAATCAATTTCCATCACTCATTACACTGTGCCCGTTACCATGTATTCTGTTGGCAGTTCGTATTTGGTTTGTGATGAGGCGGAGCACAGCAGATATGGCGGAGCTTCCGTGAAGGTGTCTCAAAAACTAGGTGACTACGGAGAACTCGTCATTCGACTGACCGATTTCCGCTCACATGAAGCACTCGGTGAGGAAGCTGAATTCCTTCACAGTGTTGCAACGAGAGCCTATGAGAGATTCTTTCGGCACTACCTGTTTTGCCGCGATGACTGGGACGTTGAGATATTTGATTTCGCGTATCACCCGATAAACGCAGGTGAGCGAACAGTTCACCTTGGGGTCTACAACGCAATGGTCTCCGCCTTCTCAGCTTTGGACCATACCTTTTCTATCTGGACTCAAAGACGCGGGTAACGAAATGGCACGACTGCCGAAGTTTCCCCCGTCATCGCCGCGTTGCGCTTCTGCCGCTCATGGCTTCTCATTGATCGTGCGTGTATAGGCTCGCGCCGACGCCAGCCGTCTGGGCACGAGCTCTTGGGTCTCTGTATCAAACACGGCATAGTGACCGGCAAACAACGCGTTCACCACGACAAAGTAGCGCCCATCGGTGAGATGAATGCTCGATTCTCCGCTCCAGTTGGAGAGTGTCGTGGGCGAGGCGAGAATCCATCGATGGTAGTGACCGGCAAAGATCAGCCGATGGGGGACTGCGCCGAAAATGCGGTCCAAACGCTCACCCTCTGTGGGCAGTCCGCCGAAGAACCAGAGGTCTTCGAGCACTCGGGGATCCAACCAAGGTTCGACATGTGTGAAAAGGCAGTCGCCAAGCTCTAGTCGAGGCTTTAACGATCCCATGTACCGAATGACGTCCTGACTGTACGTCTCGCGAGTTTCCTCGCTAACGTCGCAGCAGAGTCCGAAGTCGTGATTGCCCCAGACACCGATCACACCTGCATTGGACAGCAATTGGCACGTTTCTTCGATTCGGTCGCCTGTTTCAACGACGTCGCCCACCATCACGATCTGGTTCACCTGTCCGGCCAATTCGTCCAATGCTGCTCGCAAGCATTCGACGTGTTCGTGAATGTCAGTGATGATGCCGAGTTTCATCGCAAAGGGTACTCATCGCACGCGTTCGTGGATCCAACAAGCAAGGACGCAACTCCCAGCGTCGCCAAAGGCAGGTCCGGGGGAAAGTGTGAACCACGAAGGACACGAAGAGCACGAAGACGGGACAGTCAGAGTTCTTCGTGTCCTTCGTGGTTACAAAATCCCCGCTACGACCAAGCGAACTGTGGAACGGTCGCGAAAACCGAGTCGCGGCGATTGATTTTCCATTGTCAAACGCGATGTCTCCGCGAGTCCGGTTCATCGCATGGTTCGGCCAGCCTTTATCGCTACGGAGCGTCGGTACTTGTTTGAAAAGCCGAAGAGCAATTATCCTTTCGCAGTCGATACAATGCCGCGATACCAAACGGGATACCCAGAAAGTAGAACGGGGAAACCATTGGCACGCAAGCAAGACGTGCCGACCAAACATCAGTTGGCGACGTCTCACAACGACACATCATGAATGCCCCCTTCGTATGTCGCTCGAAATGCGCAGCTCATCATGACGGTGGATCCGAATGTGTGGCAGCCACCTACGGGTGTGTCCACCTTCGCGTCGTGCTTAGACCATTCGCCAACGTTGGGAGAATATCCAGGCCAAAAACATAACGATCAAGCCGGTGGCAAGGGCCAAAAGAATCCCCAGCGACCCCAACCATCGCCGTTTCTTCAGGAAGGCCATTGACGCAAAGCACAGTCCAACCGCGCTTGGCGGCAATCCGGCAGCCAGGATGACATAGGAAAGCGTCTGGTCGACTGGCCCAGTATTCTTTGGTCGGTCACCGAAAAGTGCGATCAGCAAAAATGCAATCGGGACAGTAATCCAAGCGACCACTGGCAGTACCATCCCAAGCTTTGCTTCAGACAGCCACCGCTCGCTGCTCCTGGCTGCAAGTTCTGTGCGCTCATTCTTGCTAAGAAACTGTTCGTCCCGAGACGGATTAACATCATTCATGCGTTTCTTGCACCGGCGTGTCGAGGCAGATCAATATCAGCCCTAAATTGAGAACGCGTGCCAGGAACGAGAGTTAGAACGCCAGCCGTCACCGAGGACGCGCGCAAGATTCAGACCAAACCGACTGACCTGACTTGCGGCCTTCGTGTGCAGGGCATGGCTCCACATCTTACACCGCACAGGCGGGTCGGGGTTGAAAGTGTGAACCTCGAAGGACACGAAGAGCACGAAGGCGGGACAGTCAGAGTATGAATCGCTTGATTCCCTCTTTGAGTTTTGTCACGTTGAAGTTGATCAGCAATCCTGTTTTCACGCCTGCGACCAAAGCCGCAAGAATCGTCCGGGCTGAAGGCCCAGCCGTTTACCTAGCCCAGTCCAACGGACTGGGTCTCAGAATCCAGTGAAAACATGAGGGCCAACGGCCCGGCCATTTGCTACTCAGTCCCAACCGGATCGATTGCCCCGGTGCCGTGAGAACCAACTCTCGATGAACGCGGAAGCACACTGACAAACAAAAGGCCGGGCCGTTGGCCCTAACATTTGATTTCTTCCCAGCCCGTTGGGCTGGGCTGGGCAAATGACCGGGGCTTCGCCCCTACCGCCGGTACGACGTGCGATGACTTCGTTCATCACGTCGGGGTGGTCGCCCTTGAACAAACTGATAGCTGCGTTCGTTCGCCGCCGAAGTTGTACCAGCCGAAGCGGCTTAGCAGTCTTTCTTCGCCGCGTCGGTGTCTCAAACGCCCGGACACCGAAGCGAATTCGCCCGTTTTCTTCGCCGACGAAGTCGACGCAGCTTCAGCAATTGAAACGAAGCGAAACTGCACGAGGTGGTGGAGAATGGCGATCAGAAGGGGTAGGCGTTATATGATTCTAAAGGTGGCTTGCCGGACCGAGGGACCGCATCGGTACCGTCAAGAGCTGCCCATTTCCCGTGCCTTTGACCTTGCTGCTATGAACCGCGTTTGACCGTGATCACAGCGTCGATCGGCCAAATCTGGTGCCAAGCAAAGTATTCATACGAATACCCAAAGTAAGAGAGTTGCGACCAAATAAAACTGTTGCCTCCTGAAATAAGTGCAGTGAACAGATCGTGGCAATAAGCTGCCTCCCCCAAGTTGGATGTGGTGTAAACGGTCTCCCAATGAGTGTCTGCACTCAAGACATGGTACATCTCCACACGGACACAATAGGTGTAACTTGAAGTGTAATTTGCGATTGAAGGCGACGTATTCGTGATCCTCTCAGCATTTGCCTGAGGAGCAAAGCCAAGAGTCGCGATTGACACGAGTACCAAAACGGACAATTTGGGGTTGAACATGATTCCGCTCCATTGGGCGTGTTTTGGTGGATTTTGAATGGCCGTCATTGGCCAACAAAATACCCAGCGATAGCCCGCGAGATCTGTTGCCGGATTTTCCAGAAGACCTCCGTTTTTCAAAGAATATTTCGGTAATCGTGGGTGTCTCGACCGACGCGATTTGCCAGTTTTCCTACGACGCGCAAGTTGGACCGACCTACAGGAGTTGCGCCTGGCACCAATTGCGGTAGGTGCTCGGCACCGAAGTCGCGAAGCAAGAGAAGAGCAATGATCAAGACACTGGCCGTCCGTAGCCGTTTGAGTCAATTGCACGGAAAGAAAGGGGCGCGCGTGCGATGGGGTCGGCGTGGCGGTCAATGAGGGATGAACCTCGCTACGAATTCAGGCTCCTTATCGCCACGTGTGGAGCAGTTCCCCACTGTTGCCCTGATCGGCCCGAAAGACCAAAAAAAAGCCACTTGCTTCGATAGCAAGTGGCCTTTTGAGATGGAGGCGGAGGGTATCGAACCCTCGTCCCGCGATGCGTCCGCGTCGGCATCTACGTGTGTAGTCGAACTATTTTGGACCGAAGTCCGATTCGCTCATGACGGCGCTGCCCGACAGGCTCCGTCACTCGCTAACTCGAATCTAAATTTAACCCGCCGCGTCTCGAGTAGGACGGCGGGCGATCCAGAATTGCTTCTGACAGTCGGGCGACTCTGGCAATCTCCCTCAGTCAGGGCAGCCTGTTCTTAGGCAGCCAATGCGAGATTTTCATCTGCAATTATAGTGTGATCAGCTTTTTACGTGGCCAACTGATCAACCACGACACGCAACCATACGCTTCCAATCATCCGGTCGAATCCAAGTCGCCCCCGATTCCTTGGTCGCCAACCACGAATGGTCGGCTGTAGCGTTGGCTAATTGTATCCGAGCCGAGTCGGCAGGCAAGCCAGTCCGGACCAACCGGAGTTTTCTTTGCTGCAGCCCATCGAAAATCTTTTTCGTGGATTAGCCGATTTCCAGCACTCGTCCGCTCGGGCCGGCGTTGAGAATCGTCGTCGGCCCCAGCTGGACCTGCTTGCCCCAGTCGCTGTGAATATGGCCGCACACCACCAGTTTGGGCTGTTTCGCCAACACGCAGTCACGAATCGCCTGGCTGCCGCGGACCTGACCTCCGGTGTCCAAATCAACGGTGTCCAGCGGCGGCGAATGGACCACCAGCACCCCGCCTTCGGGACACCCCGCTAACAATTCGGTTGCCTGGGCTTCGTCAAAATCGAACGACCAGGCCCCGAAGGGTGTGACCGGGATGCCGCCCCCGACGCCCCAAAAAGGCACGCCGTCAACGTCACAGCCCTGGCCGTGCAAAACCGTCGCAGATTTCCAACCGGCGGCGGCTTCGCGAAGTTCCGCGGTGGTTTCGCCATTACCGGGGACCAAAACCGTCGGCTTCTCGATCGCCGACAGAATGTCCAACGTGTCGGAAAGTCCCTGGTGACGGTTGGCAAAATCACCCGCGCCGATGACCGCGTCGACGCCTTCGGCGGCAGCGACCAACTGCTCAGCTGCCTCACGGTCACGGTGCAAATCACTGAAACAAAGGATCTTCATGTTGAATGCCGCGTCGAAGGAGTTGGGGAAAGATTCGGTGTCGATGAAAAACGTGCTCGCCTGACAACGGCTCCATCTCTCTCGGGATTGGCGATCTCAATTCTGCCCGAAGGGTCGCTATCGTTGGTGTTCGCAAAACGCGTTGGAGTTCATCCAGAATCCGCTTCGGCAGGGATCAAACGGTCGAAGCAATCGAATGCGTAAAAGCAGCTGCCAAAACACCGACCTGCGATCAGGAGCCGATGGCGACCAGGTATTCCTGACGCCCGCCGTTTTCGTTGATGCCGGTGCGGATGTAAAGTCGATTCCCGATCACGATCGGTGTGGCAAAAATCGAATCGCCTGTTTGAATCTGTGCAAATTTCTCGAAACGGCTCGGCGCCGAAGCCAAGACAAAAACTTCTCCGCGTTCGCTGGCGACGATCACTCGGTCATCGACCAACAGCGGTGAAGCGCTGATCCCGCCGCCGAACAGTCGCTCTTGCCAGGTGGCCTTTCCGTCCTGGGTTCGCCAACAGTAGGCGACGCCATTGTCCGCGACGCCGATGACGTGATTGGGGATGGCCAACAAGGACTGCTCGTAGCACATCACCCGATTCTGCCACAGCAACTGCTCGCGACCGTCTGCGGTGACGCACCACGTCCCCGCTTCCGGATTACCGCCACTGACCAGCACCCTTCGATCATCCCAAACGGCGGTCCCGCAAATCGCTTCGGTGGTGGTGGGCACAGTCCACAACGGCTTTCCTGTCTCAGGGTCGTAGCTAGAAAACTGGTCCGCACCGGCGATCAACAGCTGGCGTTTGCCCGCGATGGTGGTCACGATCGGGCTGGCAAAGTTCAGGTTTTCCGGTCGCTCAATCTTCCACACCTGCTTTCCCGTCGTTCGATCGAGCGCGTAGATGCCGCTGTCGGGGCCGTCGTATTCCGCGGCCACGATCACCACGTCGCCATCGATGATCGGGCTGGCGCCATAGCCGAATTGGAATCGGGCGGGCCGGAAATCTGCGACGCGACGCTGCCACTGTTGAGCGCCGTCGACGCTGAGCGCGGTTAAGACAATGGCGTCGTCGGTGTGAAATGCGGCGAACAGTCTTTCGCCGTCAAAAGCCATGGACGGAGAAGCGTAGGAGTTGTTGGGGTGAATCCGCTGCGGCAACGTGCCTCGGTGGATGACCCATTCATTCAGCAGACGCCCGCCGGCCGGATCTATCTTCAAGACCGATTGGGTTTCGGCATCCGCGTCCGCCGTGGTCAGGAAGATCCCCTGCGGAGTGACGATGGGGGTCGAGTGGCCGCGTCCCGGCAGCTTGGTTTTCCAGGCGATGTTCTCGCCGGTCTTCAGGTCCCATTGGCCGGGGGCCTGGGCGTTCGCTCCGGCGTGGTTGTTTCCTTCGGGACCGCGCCATTGCGGCCAGGGGCCTCGATCCTGCCCGATCGCTGTGCCGGGCAACGTCAGCACGGATCCGATCAGAATGCCGAACGCCGCAGTTGTCAGGTCGACGTGTTTCATTGTCGGTTCGTCTTTGTCGTAGCGAAGGAGGAAACGCGCGCTGATCAGCCGGGGCGTTGTGCGACGCCAAAACTGGCTACAATCCCGCCATCCAAATCAGCGAGACATCCGATCTTTCAAAAGGATAAGAACAGTATGCGTGCGGGAATCGTCGGCGTCGGGTTCATGGGCTGGATTCACTATTTAGCCTATCAGCGTAGCAATCAAGCCGACTTGGTCGCGTTTTGCAGCCGGAACGAATCGAAGCGACGCGGCGACTGGACAGGAATCCAGGGAAATTTTGGGCCGCCGGGGGAGCAGATCGATGTTTCCAATCTGGCCGTGTACGAAACGCTGGACGAAATGTTGACCGACGAATCGATCGACTTGATCGACATTTGTCTGCCGCCAAGTTTGCATGTTGAAGCGATCGAAAAGTCGCTCGCGGCCGGGAAAAAGGTGCTGTGCGAGAAGCCGCTGGCGCTGACCGCCGAGGATGCGCGTCGGTTGGCGACCCTGGGAGCCCCCAGTGACGTGATGGTCGCCCACATCTTGCCGTTCATTCCGGAATTCGGGCTCTTGGTCCAAGCCGCCACCGATGGGCGGTGGGGAAAGCCCATTGCCGGCAGGTTCAAACGAACGATCTCGCCGCCGGATTGGATCCCCGATTTCTACAACCCGGACACGGTCGGTGGCCCGCTGATCGATCTGCACGTCCACGACGCTCACCTGATCTGCCTGCTGTTTGGAATGCCCGAGTCCGTGGAAACCAGTTGCACACGCGTCGATGGAGTCCCCAAATTCTATGAAACCCTGTTCCGCTACGCGGATGATCGGCCGGTTTCCGCCGGCGGCGGCGTGATCGATTCTCCGGCGCGTGGCTTCACGCACGGATACGAAGTGTCCTTTGAGCGAGCGACGGTGCAGTTCGAATTCGCGGCCTACGCCGACGGAACCACCGCATCGATCCCCCTGGTGATCCTGCACGCTGACGGGACCGTCGAAAGGCCCGATCTGGGCGAGGGCGACCAGATCGATCATTTCGTCGATGAGATCAATGCCGCCGCCGAATCCGTTCGCAGCGGCAAGCCCTCACCGATGTTGAGCGGAGAACTTGCTGCCAATGCGATCGAACTTTGTCAGTGGCAAAGTCGCTAGAGGGACGACCGGGGGCAGGATGCGTATTGCCACGCCAGAAGGTGGCGTCGATGATTCCGCGCGATGGTCAGGGTGTCGATCGAGAAGCGGTGCGAGGATCTGTTGATCCAAGCCACGCTCTGGCGAGCGTGTCTGCGGAGCTTGATCGAGTCCTCGCTCTGGCGAGCGTG
>NZ_VWOX01000001.1 GCF_008629675.1 Roseiconus nitratireducens
CAGGTCGTTATTAGTCCTGGAGTCTGAAACGAGGTGCGTCCCCTTTACGACGCGGTGAAGTGCCGGGAGGCGACGTCGAGGACCCTCAGAAATGGACAGCGTGTGCGGCAACAGCGTGATTTAATCGCTGCGCCGCCGGTGCCACGCATTAAACAAAAATGCACCGACCATGCTGACCGCGAAGAACACGGCACCACCATAGGCCGCGTAGATGTTAGCCGCGTCAATCCCCGATGGCTCGATTATCAACCCCGTAAAGACGCATAGGAAGATTGCGACAAGGAATGCCCCGATCGTGACCCCGGTGAGCGGGATGGGGTCACCGTCGTGAGCAGGGTCAGAGTCAAGGTCCTGCGTGTGGTCGGTCGGCCGGTAAGGGTTGTCTGACAAAGTTAGCCCCTTCATGCAGCATGCGGCAACGACGCTTTGACGGCAACGACGCCTGCGCCATGCGTTAATCAACATTGCAGCGACAAGGCTGCCTGTGGAAATGAGGGCAAAACCGCAAGCCAAAGCCATAGCGAACCATCCCCCACCTAACGACGCCAACGGCAAGTTTACTGCAAACAAGTAGCTGATATAGAGTCCGCAAATGGCTGCGATGAGGGTGATCTGGGAACCCAGAACGTCAGCGTCACGCTGACTACCGCCAGAGTCGCAGTCCTGCGTGTGGTCGGTTGGTCGGTATGGGTTGTCTGACAAAAGTTAGCCCCAGGTTGCAGCGCGAGCCCCGGGAAAAGGGGACGCAGCTCGTTATTTAACGCGGTGTCGACTTCTTGGGTCGACCGGGAGGCCGGAGTGTATGAGTTAACTTCATTCGAGTTGCTGCTTGGCAAACCCAGTCCTCGTTGCCGAAAGGCCTGCAGCGCTGAACACACTTTCGAAGAGCTTGCAACTCGGATTCGCTCTGAGGCTTGTTGACGTGCGACCGCCAGTTTTTGGGACGTGGCAGCGGCCAATCCGCAAGAAAGTCCGTTTTGGTTGCCTGGTCACGTCCCCACAGGCTGCCCCACTGCCAGTCCTCGGCGCGGTCACACAAACCCGCGCGAAGCGCGTTCCGCTCGACATACCTCAACACCACGAGCAGGTGTTCGTCTTCCTCGATCGGGAACGACTTGAAGCGACCCTGATACAGGTGCCCGGTACCGCCGGTGCCATGGTGGGCGTGCCACCGCATAGTGTGCGTGTTGGTTAGCCAGCGAAAGAAATCCGTCACTTGATGATCCGATTTGGGTCGCACCACGAAGTGCCAGTGATTCGGCATCACGCAGTAGGCCAAAATGGGGAGGTTCACCCGGTCGTATGCCTCTTCCATCACACTTTCAAACGCCCGGTAGTCCGCCGCCTTGTTGAACAATGGCAGGCGAGCCACGGCGCGGTTGAGAACGTGAAAGCAGACTCCGGCAGGACAAGCTCGAGGTCGACGAGGCATCGATAGCTCCTGAAATGAGGTGCGTCCCCTTTTAGGTCCAGAGGTCGCGATCGAGGCTGCGGTAGCCGATGGCTTCGGCGAGGTGGACTTCGTTGATGGCTTCGTCGCCGGCGACGTCGGCGATGGTGCGGGCGACGCGCAGGATCTTGTCGTGGGCGCGGGCAGACAGGCCCATCTCCTCGACGCTGTGGCGAAGCATTTGGCGACAGGTCGGGTTGAGCGGACAATGCTCTCGGATCTGGCGGCTGGACAGATGTGCGTTGTAGCGCACGCCGGCGGACGCATTGCCAAATCGCTGTTCCTGAGCGGCCCGAGCGCGAACGACGTTCTCGCGCATTTGAGCGCTGCTGGTGCCGGGCTCCTGCGACGAAGAGAGTTCCTCAAACGGTACCGCGGGGACTTCGATGTGAATGTCGATGCGGTCCATCAAAGGCCCCGAGATCCGTGACATGTACTTTTCCACTTGCGGGGGTGTGCAGTTGCAGTGGCGTCGGGGATCGCTTCGATAGCCGCAAGGACAGGGATTCGCGGCCGCGACCAACATGAACTCGCTGGGAAAGGTCGTCGAACGCATTGCTCTTGAAATGGTCACCACCCCGTCTTCCAGCGGTTGTCGCATGACTTCCAAGGTCTTGCGGTTGAACTCCGGCAACTCGTCCAGGAACAGAATCCCGTGGTGGGCTTTGCTGATTTCTCCCGGGGCCGGAGGGCTGCCGCCGCCGACCAGTCCGGCATCGCTGATGGTGTGATGGGGAGAACGAAAGGGCCGCTTTGCCAGCAGGGGCTGGCCGCTGGGCAGTTGTCCCAAAGCGCTGTAGATCCGCGTCGTTTCGATGGACTCGCCGGAGCCCAACTGCGGCAACACCGTCGGGATCCGTTTGGCCAGCATCGTCTTTCCGCTGCCCGGCGGTCCGATCATGATCAGGTTGTGTCGACCAGCCGCGGCGAGCGTGACGGCGCGTTTGGCGGATTCCTGGCCGCGGACGTCTCCGAAGTCGACTTCGTAGACGCTGAACTCCTCAAAGAGTTGCTCCAGCCGGCTCGGGGCGGGAGGGATCTCGATTTCCTCGGCGAAGAAGGCGACGGCCTGGGCGAGACTTTCCACCGGAATCACCTCCAAGCCTTCCACCACCGCGGCTTCCCCGGCGTTCTCGGCGGGAACGACGATCCCGCGCAGGTCCGCGTCCTTGGCCGCTTCGATCGCGATCGAAAGGCCGCCTTTGACCGGCCGCGTATGACCTTCCAGAGCGAGTTCGCCGATGATCGCGTAGTGCTCCAGCCGATCCGGAGCCAGCTGGCCGCTTCCGGCCAGCACGCCAAGCGCCACTGGCAAATCGAACGAAGCCGCTTGTTTGGGCAAGTCACCTGGGGCCAGGTTGATCACGACGCGATCGTGCGGCCGCGTGAAGCCGCTGTTGACGATTGCCCGCTCGACCCGGTGGGTACTTTCCTTGACCGCGGTGTCGGGCAGCCCAACCAGAATGGTCTTGGGCATCGCTGCCGGGGAAATGTCCACCTCCACATCGACCGGCATCGCCTCGATGCCTAGCAGCGTGAACGTTTTTAGTCGCGCAAGCATTGCCCCATGCCCCAGCTGATCTGTTGATCCTTGCCGTATTTGTATCTCCGACGCATTTCGCACCGCCGCTCTCATGGGACGTCGGGAAAATGCCGCGAAGATTCGCAACCAAAATGGTGACGACTTCACCCGGCTGAAGCAACCCAGCTGGAAACGCCACTGTCGGGATCCGCTTGAATCGATGCCACAGAGCACACGAAGAGCACCATTCTCGGTGAACTCTGTGACCTCCGTGGCTCGATCGGCCACACGGGATCGGTTCGCCGCCGGTTAGAACTGTTTCGTCTTGTGTCGGATCACACCCAGACGGTCTCTTTCCTGGATCAATTGGGCAAGAATGCTGACGGAGATTTCCGGTGGCGTGTTGTTTCCCAGCGGCAGTCCGACGGGGCAGTGAAAGGAGGCTCGCGACTGTTCGGAGACGTCCAACTTTTCCAGATCACGCCGAAGCACCTTCGCTTTCTGCAGGCTGCCGATCACACCCACGTAGGGAGCCGTTTTGTTTTTCAGGATCTCCGCCAGAATCGGAAGGTCGGTCGCGTGACCCTGCGTCATCAGCAGGAAAAAGCTTCGCGAGTCCAACGGCTGGACGTGGTCAGCTAACGTCTCGCCGCAAATTGCTTCCAGCCGCGGATGCGCCGGAAGTCTCGACAGCCAGTCCGTGCGTGTGTCGAGACACTTGACCGTGCAGGGCAGTTGAAGCAGCATCGGAATGAGACTCTGGGCGACATGGCCGGCCCCGAAGATGACGATCCTCCAATCCAGGCGATTGACGGCTTCAAACAGCAGCCGGACTTCACCGCCGCAAGTCATGCCGATTTCCGACTGCAGGTTCCAGGTGACCAATTGACAATCTTGCTGGGATGACGATTGCAGCATTGCTTGGGCGTGCCGAATCGCGCGGGCCTCCACTCGGCCGCCACCGATGGTCCCCGAGACCAAGCCGTCAGGTGTGACGACCGCCTTGGCGCCCACGACCTGCGGCGCGCTGCCACGGGCATCGGCCAAGGTCACCACGACAAACGGTCCGGCGTCATCCAACAGTTCCTGGACGATGCGCGCGTGCCTGTGGAAGTCGACCGGCATGTCTGCCGCACCTCGGCTGATAAGACTCGGCTGGTAAGATACGAGATCAACGTTTCTCGCACTGGCGAAATCGTTTCAGCAAGTCTAACGAAACTGTCGCACCGTCTGCCATGTCCTCGCAAGCATTCTTCGCCATCGTTCCCGCCGCGGGGGACAGTCGCCGGATGGGACGCAATAAGTTGATGTTGCCCTGGCAGGGCCGGCCGATCTTGCACCACGTATTGAGCGCCTGGCGGGCGAGCGATGTGGACGCGGTGTTGGCGGTCGTTCGAGCGGACGATGATCCGGTCCGAAGCGTGTGCCAGGAACTTGGGGTGAAGGTCTTGTGTCCCACGCCGCGACCGCGGGACATGAAGGAATCCATCCAACACGGATTGCGATTCCTGCAGGAAGACGCACAGCCGACGTCCGGGGATCGGTTTCTGATTGCTCCAGCCGACATGCCTCGATTGTCGTCGGATTTGATCAACCAGGTGGTCCGCGCCAGCAATGGCCGCGACGAAATCGTCTTGCCCTGCTTTGGAGAGCATTTGGGGCATCCGGTCTCGCTGCCCTGGACGCTGGCGGCCGATGTGTTCGAGTTGCCCGAACATGCGGGGATCAATCGTATCGTGTTCGAGCAGCGAAAGTTTGTGCTGGAGTTGCCGGCCGCCGAGATCCTCACCGATGTCGATACGCCGGAGGACTATCGCCGGTTGTGCGATTAAGCGCGGCTGGAACTTCCATCACTTCGTCGCGGCTGTCGCCCCTCCGGGGCTGGTGGTGAAGGGGGCTCGTGAACCGGCGGCCGAGGCCGCCGGCAGGGAGCTGTCGCCCCTTCGGGGCTGGATGCGAGAAGGTTGCTCTTTTGGGGCTGGCGCGTGGAAGTGCTTGGTGGCCTTCAGGGGTCTGGGCGGTGAGGCGGCTGTCGCCCCTTCGGGGCTGGTGGTGAAGGGGGCTCGTGAACCGGCGGCCGAGGCCGCCGGCAGGGACCTGTCGCCCTTTCGGGGCTGGCTGCGAGAAGGTTGCTCTTTTGGGGCTGGTGCGTGGAAGTATTTGGTGGCCTTCGGGGGCTTGGACGGCGAGGCGGCTGTCGCCCCTTCGGGGCTGAAGTCGCGGAATGTTTGTTGCCAGTTTTGGGGCGGGGCGCGAAGTGCAACTTGAAGCGGCGCTCGTCCGCCGCTTCAAGAGAGTCGCAGTGGCATGGAACGGCATCGCGTTCCGGTGGCAGCGAACAGTGCGTTGGCGACCGCCGGCGCGATGGCGATGATCGGTGTCTCGCCCGCTCCGACCGAGGGCAGGTCCGGTCGGTTCAACTGGACGATGTTCAGCTTGGGCAGATCGCTCAATCGGGGAACGCGGTAGGAAGAGAAACTGGGATTGGTGATCTTTCCCTCGGAGAACTCGATCGATTCGGTCAGGGCGCCGCCCAGACCCATCATCAAGGCGCCGACCTGCTGGGCCCGCAGGTTGCGTGGGTTGTGAACGGCACCGCATTCGAACGCCTGGCAAACTTCCACCACGTGCAGTTCGCCGTCGCGGATTTCTACTTCGGCGCAGGCCGCCACGAACGATCCTTTCTCCGTTCCGCACGCCAATCCGACACCGCGTTGGTTCGGTTTTTCGCCTTGTCCCGTCTCCGCGACACGGCGCGGCCAATGGAACGCGTCGGCCGCGGCTTTCAGGACGTCCTTCAGGCGGCCGTCGGCCAGGTGACGCAACCGAAAATCCAACGGGTCCGCATCGCTCCGCGCGGCCAGTTCGTCCATCGCGGATTCTCTGGCAAACGTGTTCGCGGTTGAGGCGAGGGCGCGATACGACCCTTGGCGCAGGGGGGCGTCGCAGCGAACGAAGCGGGTGCTCCCGTGCGGAACTTTGTAAGGGGTTTCGATCGCGGATCCGCCGGAGTTGTAGTTGGTGAATTCCCAGAGACAAAGGTCTCCTGCGGCATCCAGTCCGGCGTGGACGGTGATCACGCCGGCGGGACGAAAGTAAGCCCACGTGAATTCTTCGTCTCGGGTCCACCGCAATGAGACGGGACGCCCGGCAGCTTTGGCCAGTCGCGCCGCCTCCACGGCCGCTTCACCGGTGTGCTTTCCGCCGAATCCGCCACCGGTATCCGGCACGATCACGCGGGCTTGCTGTGGAGACAGGCGAAACGTCTGGCACAGTTCGCCGTGAACGCGAGCAGGCTGCTGCGTGCCGGTCCACACGGTGAGCTGGTCGTCTTGCCACTGGGCGACCGCGGCACGCGGTTCCATCGGCGCGTGTTGGACGTAAGCGATTTCGTACTCACCGCGGACAGTCTGTTTTGCTTTGGCGGTTCCCTCCGCGGGGTTCCCCCACACGTCCCGACCGCGATCTCCTTGCGAGTCGCCGCTGCGTTTGAGTCGATCGAACAACTGGTCGCTGGGAAAGCTTGAACCAGCTTTCCATTGACAAGTTGCCGCGATCGCGTCTCGCGCTTTGGCCGCCCGCCAGCTCGTTGGTGCGGCGCAGCCGATGAAATCTCCGTCGCGCACCACGACCACGTCATCAAGCTGTTGCGCCGGCGTCAAGTCGACCGAGGCAAGGGTTGCTCCGTAGGAAGTCGGACGCAGCACCTTGCCATACAGCATGCCCGGCAGTTGGATGTCCGACGGGTACTTGGTCTGTCCGGTGACCACGGCTGGGCCATCGACCTTGTCGACACTGGTGCCCAGCACGCGCCAGCGATCGATGGGGACGATCGACGCGTCTTCCGACGGGGCGGCATTCAACCTCTCCTGCAAGGCTTCGTCGCGGGCGAGTTCGGAGAGCGAAAGCTGTTGTTGGTCGCCACCGCGGAATACGCCTTCGGAATAGGTGACTTGTTCGGTGTTCAAGTCGAATTGCTCGGCGGCGAATTGATGCAGCAGGCCACGCAACGCGGCGGCAGCGTTGCGAACCCGCGGAACGGTGGATGGAGTCGTTCGGCTGCCGGCCGTGCCCCCGTCATCGGGACAGCGTTGCGTATCCGCCATGACCAGGCGAATGCGGTCGATTGGCAGGCCCAGTTCTTCCGCCGCGGCCTGGGACAGCTGCGTCCGCGCTCCCTGGCCGACCGACACCTTGCTGGTCAGCACGGTCACGATACCGTCGTCACCCAGCTGGAACCTTTGTGACAAGAGCTCCTCGCGTCGTGCGGATCGGCCTCTTCGCTGAGCGTGGGCCGTTCGCGCCGAGACCGTGATCAGCAGCCCGGCACCGACCACCTGCGTGAATTCGCGACGATTGGCAGCGAATCGATAGCGGGGCGGCTCGCGCAGTTCATAACGTTCCACTTCAAGTGGTTCGTCGTCGATCGACAGGTCATCGTTGCTGGGTGAGCGATCGATGAGGGGATCGGAGGACGGTGGATTTAGATCAGGGATCGGGCGGCGATGCGGTCGGGCCATGGCGGACTTCCTGGGAGAAAGAGTTCCATTCGGATCTGGAACGGCAGGCGAGGCAGGCTAGCTTTGTTGCACTGCCTGCTGGACCGCGGCGAGAATGTTTTCGTAATTGCAGCAACGACAAATGTGCTGACTCATCTCAGCGACGATTTCATCGCGAGAAGCGTTAGGGCGTTCTTTTGCCAGAGCGACCGCCGTCATGATGTGGCCGGGGACACAGTAACCACACTGCATCGCCTGATGGTCCAGAAACGCTTGCTGGACGCCGTGCAATTGTCCGGCCTGCGCCAACCCTTCGATGGTTTGGACCTCGGTCCCGCCGACTTCACCAACGGAGGTGATGCAAGAGCGAGTGGGCACGCCGTCGACCAGCACCGTGCAGGCGCCGCATTCTCCTTCGCCGCAACCGAACTTCGTCCCGGTCAGGTGGAAATCTTCGCGGAGGACGTCCAGCAGCGGTCGATCTGGATCGGTGTCGGCGGATTGTCGCTGTCCATTGATTTGCAATTCAATCGTCTCTTCAGCCACCGATTCGTCCTCCGTCGGGTCAGGCAGGAAACGCCGCAGAAGTCTGGCAACCGCGTTGCCGGCAGTCGGCGCCGTGGTCACGCCGGTCCGGTCGATCATACCGCGCCGCGAAGTCACGAATCAAATATGGTCCGGCTTCCTGTTCCCACGATGTGGGTCCGCCGTCACCGCGCCGCTGCGGTCCGGTCTTCAGAGTTTGGGATCGACGGCGACCTCCGAACAACTTCCTCACGGCATGCATCGTGATCGCGACTGCGTCCGGTCGTTGGAAGAGGTTGGAAATGAAAAACGGCCGCCGGTCGTCGTGACCAGCGGCCGTTCATGCATCCAGATTGGATTCTATTTGCACTTGCAAACAGTAAACGATTCTATCCTTCGCCGACCGTATCGTTTTCAGCAGCTTCCATTTCGGCTTCGTATTCCGCGTCCATCTTATCAATTTCTTCTTGGGACATCGTTTGTTCGATCGCCGCAGGTTGCGAGTCATCACATCCGACGGAGCTTCCAAGGCAAAGAATCACGAGAACCGCGGGCAGGAAAATCAATTTCATTGAATAATACTCCAGAAAAATAAATGGTCGTTTGAATGGCATTCATCTAAACGGCGGAAAGGAACTCGCGTTAAGACAATGCCTGACTAGCAGCGTCACATTCCAGCAGAATGCTCGTCAATCACGATTTCGATGTAGCTGCCGTCGCCAAGCGGCGGCAACGCTCAAATCTCACGCGCTGGCGAGCGACGTGACAAGTTTTCGGACAAAGCCCAACGGACAGCGTCACTTTGTGTGAACCGCGTGACGCTAGCCGCGGATTTCTCACATCAACCGGCGGCAGATGCCTTGCCGCTCATTGCACCGCAATTCACGGTGTTGTTGATTGAACGTGGCGCTGTCCAGCGAAGACCGACCTCGCCCGAAACGATCGGGCGAGGTCGTCAGAATCAAAGTCGGGTTACTGATTCAGCTGTTCCTCGATCGTTTCGCTATTGGCGCGTGTACCGAGGGCACCCCAAAGTCCGTACGGGCTGGCGAAACCGGGGCCGTTGGGGCTACCGTCGCGACAAACCGTCGGGGCGTTTTGATCGCCGGATTCGATGCTGTCCGTCAGGAACACGACCGCGCCATCTCCCATCAAGACGTGAGCACCACCTTGGTGGCGACTACCGACGCTGAAGAAACCGTGGTTGCCGTCGCTGTTGTTGCGAACGCAACTGGGACTGTTGGGAGGCAGGATGGTTTGCACGCCTGCATAGGCGATTCGACCGTCACACCAGCGAGCGCCCCGACCGTTGTTGATCCCACCGTTGACGTTCGCCGTTTGCGAAAAGAACTTGGGTCGATTGGGGTCGATGTGGGGTCCGGTGGCACAATTCGCCGGGACGCCGATGTGCTCGGAGCCCGAATTGAAAAGCAAGTCCGTGATCTGCCGGGCGTAGTCGGCATTCACTTCTCGTTTGCCCAACGAAGTCGCGATTTCTCCACAGGCGACGGTGTTGGAAAGGCCGTCCAGAACATCACGAAATTTCATCTCGGTCCGTCCTTGGAAGAAGCCTCGCTGGCCAGCCCGTGCTCGGGTGACCATCCAGTTTTCGTCAAAATCGTTGCCGTTGCCGTTGCCATTTTGGATATAGCCACGCTCGTTCTTTCCGCCATTCCAGACGTAATTGAAGGTGTCACCATAGGACGCCGCGTAGTTGGTGCGGCCGAGTTGGACACCGAACCCGGGGTCGCTGGGGCAACGCAGGGTCGGAATCCGAGTTGCCCACGGGCGGTACTGCTGGCGCCAGGGGGCGGGGCCCATCGGAGGCCACATCCCGTTGGTCACTTGGCCGGGCATCGTGTTGATCCCCGGGGCCAAGTCGGTGCTGGGATTGGAGATTGATTCCCACAAGCCCTGTTGCTCGAAGAACGGCAACAACGACACGAGGTAGCTCAGGCGGAGCCGATTGCTGTTGTAGGTGATGTCACCGTTGTAGCAGCGGTCGGTGCCGGTCATGTTCGTCGGCAATTGCTTGAATGCCGAATGGTAATTGTGGATGGCCAATCCGATCTGCTTGAAATTGTTGCTACACGACATCCGCCGCGCGGCTTCGCGAGCCGCCTGCACGGCCGGCAACAAGAGGCCGACCAGAATTCCAATGATGGCGATGACAACGAGCAATTCCACCAACGTGAATGCCCCTCGCCGCGAAATAGTGCTTCGCATGGATCACTCAAAAATACGAGAAGAGAAAAAGGAGAAACTTCGAATCTGTCGCCCCAGTCCGCAAGAAAATATTGCTAAGGGCCGAAACCGAATGTCCTAGGTTGTAGCCCAATGGAGTTAGATGATGGGGGGATACAGTATAATTCCGGAGTTTTTTTACGGGCGGTTCCGTCTCCGGTCCGGATTAATCGCATTCGGACAACTGCAGGTTGCCACGTTTTGCTTGCCAGGACGGAAAAATTGCGTTGGCACGTGATGAACCGGTGTTCGCTGCGGTTCGTACAGGGGGCATCGATCAGATCGCATCGGGCCCCGCGATTTAGCGGCTTTTGATTGACATGAATGCGACCCAATCCTAAGTTGGAGGGTTGGATTTTCACCCTCTCTGCGTCCTCTGATGCTGCGTTTTCTAGCACTTGTCGTGATTCTGACGTCGACGATCGGCCTCGTGTCGTCGCGGCCGGCGTATGGAAGTTGCGGTGATTGGCTAGCCCACCCGAACGGGTTGGCTGCGGCTGAACGGGCTGCCGACGGGACCGCAGGGCAGTCGCCGTCGATACCGAACCCGCCCTGCAACGGTCCGCTCTGTCGGCGGGCTCCCGCGAACCCGCTGCCCGGGCCGTCGGCACCAACAACGCAGCAGTACCATCACGAGGCGGTGTGTCCGCCCGAGGGTGCTCTCTCTGGTTTCATTCTGGAAACGGAGTTGGCGGGCGAGGATTTTCTTGGGTCCGCTCGTCGTTATCTGGGGCGGATCGACCGGCCACCACGGGCCTGGTGACGCATCGCCGTCAATGGTCATCGTCAGGCGTGCGCCTTGGATGACCCTGGGAGAGCCGCGCCGCCCAGCGTGCGAGGTTTTTCGAATCCGTCGTTCTAGATGAAACAGGCGGATTCCGGTTTCCCCAGGCCCCTGCGAACGCGGGGGCTGATCGGCGATGGCTGACACTGTGATTGATCCGAATCGCGATGCGGTTCGGATCCGCGACCCGGTGTGATGGCACCGGTCGCAGCTGCCACCCGTCTTGTCACCAGGAATGCTTCGATGTCATCGGTCCCCTATGGCGCCGCTCCGGCGACGCCGCGAAAGAAGTACGTGCGTGCCGTCGGCCCACGACTTCGCAAACTGCTGTATTTCATTTTTGTCCTTGTCGCACTTTTATTTGCCAATTCCGGCTATCTGGCTCTGATCACCTTTTTGGAATGGTTGCGCGATCAGACCTATCAGGATTTTTACTACCAATACATGTTCCTGGCTCACTTGGTGCTGGGGCTGGTTCTGATTGTGCCTTTGGTGGTTTTTGGTTTCGTTCACATGTGGAACACCAAGAACCGACGCAACCGCCGAGCGATTCGGATCGGTTACGCCCTGTTCGTGATCAGCCTGTTGGTATTGATCACCGGGATTCTGTTGGTGCGAATCGGCGGGTTTGATTTGAAGCAGCCGCTGGCGCGCAACACGGTGTATTGGCTGCACGTGGCGTGTCCGCTTGCGGCGGTTTGGCTGTACTGGCTGCACCGCCTGGCCGGCCCGCGGATCAAATGGCGAATCGGCATGAGCTTTGCCGGAGTGGCCGGCGTGGCGATCGCGGCGATGGTGGTGTTGCAAATGCAGGACCCGCGGCAGTGGAATGCCGTGGGGCCGGAATCGGGAGTGAAGTATTTCGAGCCGTCGCTGGCACGGACATCCAGCGGCAATTTCATTCCCGCCGATGCATTGATGAACGACGCGTATTGCGTCAAGTGCCACGCCGATATCCACAAGGATTGGAGTGACAGCGTGCACCGCTTCAGTTCCTTCAACAATCCTCCGTACCTGGCCAGCGTCAGCGAGACCCGCGAAGTTTCGTTGGAGCGGGACGGATCAATCCAGGCTTCGCGTTGGTGTGCCGGCTGCCATGATCCGGTCCCGTTTTTCTCCGGGGCATTTGATGATCCGAAGTTTGACATGCTGCAGCACGCGACCGCCAAGGCGGGCATCACCTGCACGGTGTGTCACGCGATCACGAATGTCAACAGTGTCCGCGGGAACGCCGACTACACGATCGAAGAACCCTTGCATTACCCGTTTGCCAGCAGCGACAACGCCGCGCTGCAGTGGATTAACAATCAATTGGTCAAGGCCAAGCCGTCGTTCCACAAAAAGACGTTCTTGAAGCCGTTTCACAAAACGGCGGAGTTCTGTTCGACGTGCCACAAGGTTCACTTGCCCCAGGCGCTCAACCACTACAAGGAATTCTTGCGCGGGCAAAACCACTACGATCCGTATCTGTTCAGTGGCGTCTCGGGTCACGGCGCGCGAAGCTTTTACTACCCGCCCAAAGCTGTCGACAACTGCAGCAAGTGCCACATGCCGTTGGTCGCTTCGAACGACTTCGGCGCCAAATTGTTTGACGATGCCGAAGAGCTCAGCGTGCACGATCACCTGTTCCCGTCGGCCAACACGGGCATCGCCTGGCTTCGCGATCGGGAGGGCATCATCGCGGCGCACCAGGAGTTTTTGAAAGACGTGATGCGGGTGGACATTTTCGGGATCCGCAATGAAGGCGAAATTGACGGCGAATTGATCGCGCCGCTCCGTCCCGAGGTTCCCACCTTGCAGCCGGGGAACAAGTACCTGCTGGAAACCGTGATTCGCACCTTGAAGCTCGGGCACCTGTTCACCCAGGGCACCGTCGACTCCAACGAGATCTGGTTGGATGTGACGGTCACCAGCGGTGATCGCGTGATCGGCCGCAGCGGGGCGATCGACTCGGAGAAAGGAAACGAAGTGGACCCTTGGTCCCACTTCGTCAACGTGTTCATGTTGGACAAGGACGGGAATCGAATCGATCGGCGGAACGCCCAGGACATCTTCACGCCGCTGTACAACCACCAGATCCCACCGGGAGCCGGTCAGACCGTCCACTATGCTCTGGAGGTCCCCGATGACCTGACGGCGCCGGTGACGGTCGAATTGAAGCTGCAGTATCGGAAATTCGATCAGCGTTACATGGATTTCGTCGCGAAGAAGAATGAGCAGTTGGGGCAAGTCATCCGCGGGCATCAGCCGGGACAAGACTATGTCAACGAACTGCCGATCACCACGCTGGCGGTGGACACCGTGACGTTCCCGGTCGACGGCGTCGACGCTCCGGTCGAGAACCAGCCGCGTGAAGTCCCGACCTGGCAGCGCTGGAACGACTACGGAATCGGCTTGCTCTTGAAGGGCAAGGCCGAACTTCGTCAGGCGGAAGAGGCGTTCAAGGAGGTGGAAAAGCTGGATCGCTGGGACGGCCCGATGAACCTGGCACGCGTGCTGAATGAAGAAGGCCGATTGGATGAGGCCGTCGAGGCACTCAATCGGGCCGAGCAATTCAGTGACGCGGAAGGGTTTCCGCGATGGACGTGGGCCTGGCTATCCGGCGCCGTGAACGCGCAGCAAGGACGCTTGGAGGAAGCCGAGCGGAACCTGCGCAGCGTGTTGGAAGATAGCACCGAAGACATGCAGCGGCGCGGCTTCGATTTTAGTCTGGACATCGAAGTGATCAATCTGCTGGGACGGACCCAGTTTGACCTCGGCAATGTGCGCGAACGCCAGCAGCGCGAGGAAGAAAGCCGACGCTATTTCGACGAAGCCATTTCGCGTTTCCAGAAGACGTTGGAGATCGATCCGGAGAATGTGACGGCGCATCACAACCTGCAGCGGCTGTATGAGAAGCTTGGCGACAAGGAGAAGGCGGCCGAGCATCAGAGACTGCACCTGCGGTACAAACCTGACGACAACGCCAAGGGCCGGGCCGTGCGCTTGGCTCGCGAAAAGTACCCGGCGGCCAACCATGCCGCCGAAGCGGTGGTGATTTATCCACTCAACCGCGAAGCCCATGAATCGGAAACCAATGAAACGAAAATCATCGCGATCGAAAACAGCCAGGAGGCGACCCATGTCGAAACCAAAGGCTCCTGAGACGGACCGGTATGAAGAGGAGGAAGTCTTGCGGGACGACGCGGAAATCGGTCGCGCGTTCCGCCGGTCGTTGATTGCCCTGGTGGCGCTGCTGGCAATCGGTGCGGTCGCAGCGTTTTTGCTGTCTCGTCCCAAGCCGTCTCCGCCGGTGAAGGAAACCGAATTGGCCGAGGTCAAAACTCGCCAGTTGCCCGACGTGAAAGTGCCTTCGGTGACATTCACGGACGTGACCGAGCAGGCGGGAATCGATTTCGTGCACAACAACGGTGCCGTCGGGGACAAATTATTGCCCGAAACCATGGGCGGTGGCGTGGCGGCTTTGGACTTTGACAACGACGGCGACCAGGACCTGCTGTTCGTCAATTCCCAGGATTGGCCGTGGGATTCGCCCAGCGACCGGTCGAAGTCATCGATGCTGTATCGCAATGACGGCGGGGAGTTCGTCGACGTGACCGAAGCGTCCGGATTGAAGCTGGCCGACTACGCGATGGGCGTGGCCGTGGGTGACTATGACAACGACGGCCGGGTCGACGTTTTTATCACCAGCGTGGGTGCCAACCATCTGTTCCACAACCTGGGTGAGGGTCGATTCGAGGAGGTGACCGATTCGGCCGGAGTGGGTGGCGAGGCAAATCGCTGGAGCACCAGTGCCGGTTGGTTTGACTACGACAACGATGGCGATTTGGACCTGTTCGTTTGCAACTACGTCCAGTGGAGCCGCGAGTATGACCAATCACAGAACTTCCAACTGGTCGGGGGTGGACGCGCCTACGGTCGTCCGCAGAACTTCGAAGGGACGTTTCCCTACCTGTACCGCAACGACGGCGATGGCAAGTTCGTGGATGTCTCGGAAGAGGCTGGCGTGCAGGTCCGCAACGAAGCGACGGGCGTTCCGCTGTCCAAGTCGTTGGGGCTGGCGTTTTGCGATTTTGACGCCAACGGGACCCTGGACGTGATCGTTGCCAACGACACCGTCCAGAATCTGCTGCTGCGCAACGACGGCGAGGGGCATTTCTCCGAAGTCGGTGCGTTAACCGGGATCGCGTTTGACAGTAGCGGAAACGCCCGCGGAGCGATGGGGATCGACGTCGCATCGTTTCGCGGACGCAAGGCGTTGGCGGTGGCAATCGGGAACTTTAGCAACGAGATGACCGCGCTGTATGTGACGCCGACCGGCCGCATGCAGTTCTACGACGAAGCGGTGTCGACGGGCTTGGGGCCCAGCACGCGGTTGCTGTTGACGTTTGGGCTGTTCTATCTGGACTACGATCTGGACGGTCGATCGGACCTGTTCTGCGCCAACGGGCACCTGGAAGAGGACATCAACCGCGTGCAGCCGAGCCAGCATTACGAGCAGCCGCCGCAAATGTTTTGGAACGCGGGGCCGAAGTACGGAACGGAGTTCCTGCCGGTCGGCCCGGAGCAGGTTGGCGAAGACCTGCTAAAACCGATTGCCGGTCGCGGGGCCGCCTACGCGGATTTTGATGGGGACGGTGATCTGGACATCGTGATCACGTCCACCGGTCGCGCGCCCCGTCTGCTGCGCAACGATCAGCAGTTGGGACATCACTGGTTGCGACTGAAGTTGCGCGGCGACGGAAAACAGTGCAACCGTGATGCGATCGGATCTTGGGTGGAGTTGACCGTCGGTGACGAAGTCTTGCGTCAACAAGTCATGCCGACACGCAGCTACCTGTCGCAGGTCGAATTGCCGATCACGTTCGGGCTCGGCGAGTCCGATCGCATTGATTCCATGGTCATCCATTGGGCAGACGGGCACCGGCAAGAGGTCGATCCGCCAGAGGTGGACCAAATGCAGGTGATCGAGCGGCAGTAACGACCTTGCTTGACTCCCGTCGCGAAGCGGCGTCAGCCCCCCCGCCGTCGGCGCAGGCCGACGGAAACGGCTGCGCGAGACAACACCAGCCACGCCGCGGCGACAGCATCCGCTTCAGCGAGCCGCGAGGCAAACCTCTCCTCGCTGCGCTCGTCCCTGCTTGGAAAGGAGCGTGACGTAAGACGGCTCGACCTACGAGGGGGCGGGCAGCCCGAGCATTGGGGCAGCCAGCGGGTCGGGGCGAGTTTGGGCGGCTGAGGTGACGATGCGGTACATTGGTAGCTGTCCGTCCGTTCGCCGTTTCCGCTTGCCGTTGGTCCGAGGATGCCATGAACGCTTTCGAACCCGAGAGTGCCGGTCTCTGCGATCGCTGTTTGAAAGAACTGATCAGCGGACGCGGCGAATTCTATGAGATCCAGATCGACGCCAAAGTCGATTCCTCGCCGCCGATCCTGGATTCCTCGTCGCCGGCCGATTTGGATTCGCTGGACCGACAATGGGGCGAGGTGATCCGGCAGTTGGAATCAACGCCTCAGGTGGATGCGGAAAACCAGGTCCGGTGCAGGCGGCGGCTGCTGTTGTGCGGCACCTGCTTCCCGCTTTGGATCGACGATCCCACCGGCAGCGGTTGAGCGCCTGCCGCCCGGATTCATCTTGCCGCGATCCAGTTCGCCTTCTATTTAGGACATTGTGAGTTTCACGGTGTCCCCGCCACGTTTTGCTAGCGAACGATCGGACTGGTTCATGAATAAGTGGTTGCCGCAATTGGTGTTCTGGATGGTCAAGTTGCTCAAGGTCACGTGCCGGATCCGGGCGATCAACGACCAGCGACCCGCACTGCGTGCTGCCGGTCAGCCGTACATTTACGCCACTCTGCACGCGCAGCAGCTGGCGGTCGTGGTGTACGGGGAACCGGGAACCGGGGCGATCGTTTCACGCAGCAAGGATGGCGACCTGATCGCCCGCAGCCTGGAAAAAACCGGGGTTGTTCCGATTCGAGGCAGCAGCGGGACCCGCAAAGGCGGGGCGACCGCTTTGCGAGCAATGGTCAATCACGTCGCGTCGGGGAAACCTGTTTGCGTGATGGTCGACGGACCGAAGGGGCCACGCGGCACCGTCAACCCGGGCGTGGCGATGCTGTCGCAAAAGACTGGCGCCCCGGTGATTCCTTTGTTGATGGTCCCGAATCGGCGCAAGGTGTTTGCCAGCACCTGGGATCGCACGCAGATTCCGTTTCCGTTCAGCACCATCGTCGGCGCGTTCGGCGATCCGATGTTTCCGGTTGAAGGGGAAAGCGTGAAGCAATTCACCGCTCGAATCCAAGACAAGTTGGCGGAACTGGAATGCGAACACGATCCTGACGAGGCGGCCGTCACAGAGCAATCGGTCGAACCGACGTCGGCGCCGGCACGAGCAGCCTGACCCGGCCCGGCAAGCGGTCGCCGCGCGGAACCGGGCAGCTCTCCAGCCTCTCGGCACGCGAAGTGGATCGCGACCCGTGCAGGCGGTGCAGACGGTCGTTAGGGCTGACCGTTCAGGTCCCACGCATCCAGCCACGTGGTCTTGCCGGGCTGCATGCCGAATTCATTTTCCAGCCGCTGCGCCATGTCCGACAGGTGACCTGCCCCGTAGAACACCGCCAGCTTTTCCTTGCCCGCGGCCAGTTCTTCCTTTAGCACTTCAAAGGCCTTGGCATTGCGCCCTTTGATCAGGGTGTTTTCGCCGTTGGCATCGTTGATCCCCGCCGTGACCGCTTCCATGTCGACCAACTGGGTCGCCATCGCGTTCTTCATGGCCGTCGGGCGGTCGTCGCTAAACAGCGCCATCAAGACACCGACGTCGCCGCCGGTTTTGGATTGCGTTGCCAGTCCCGCACCCATCATCCGCGCGACCATTTTCCAAACGCTGTCGCCGCGCCGCTCCAGGTCCTTGCTGAATTCTTCCGGACTCATGTCGGCGTGACGGAAGTTGGTGGCCAGGTAGTCGATCAATTCCAATTGGTATTCCAGCCCCAACATGTCCTTCATTCCCGTTTGCATCGACGCAATGATGGAGCGTCGGTTCTTCAGGTCTTCGGGGCGAATCCGGGTGCCGTCCGGGGCGACCAATTCGTAGAGCACCGTGTCGTATTTGGACAGGCGGTTGTTGAGATCTTCGTAATAGTCGGTTTCGCCGATGTGCACCACACCCACCAGGTCCACGATCGCACCGTCGTAGCGGGTTCCGGGCTGACCGGTGTACCGCACGATGGCGGTTTGCAACGCCCGCTTCTTTCCGTCCGCATCCCGTTCGATGCGCAGGTAGGACGGGTCATCGCTTTCGGCGTCCGATTCGGTCTCCGTGCCCGGCTTTTGGACGGCAGTCTTCTCGGCCGAATCGGCCACCGCGGTCTGGG
The DNA here is from genome assembly GCF_008629675.1 of Roseiconus nitratireducens. Lineage (GTDB taxonomy): Bacteria > Planctomycetota > Planctomycetia > Pirellulales > Pirellulaceae > Stieleria > Stieleria nitratireducens. The sequence continues at coordinate 18,401 of NZ_VWOX01000001.1, forward strand.
CCAATGAGACGGCCGAACCGAACACGAGCCCCGCCAGTGCTCCCAGCACCAGGATCACAATCGCACGCATGAAAAACACCTTTCGCAGGAGGTGGGGTTGGGTTCAGTCTTCATCGAAACGTTTCTGCCCTTCCGATGCGGCGCCCCTCGCAAAGAAGGCGGACCACCATCAGGGGCGAGCAGACCGGGGTGTCCGCACCGAAACTACCGCAAGCATAGCGCCCGCCGAGACACTCGGCAACTTGATCGCATCGCCCGCCCGGTGGATCCGGAGGTGGACAGGCGTCTCCCCCCCCTCGCAGATCTGTACGCACCGCCGCCGGTTTGGTTCTGGTTTGGGGGATTTGCCCCGACCCTGTTTCCGACGACGAAGCTCGGCGAACACCGCCTCTCTGATTGTTCAACGGGGCACTGAGGACTGACGATTGAGTGTCGCTGAGAATTGATTCGCCGCGGACCGGCGAATCTTGGTTCCAAGAATCCGGCGGTGCCGATTCACTCCGACGCCCCCCGCGGTCAAGGGCCTGCGATCGCGGGGCCGGAAGCCTCCATCCTCCCATTGTGAATCGACCGGACAGGAACGATGATGATCCAAAATAGGATTGCGTCACGGAGCGTCAAATCGCATGGCCGTGTCTCCCTTTTCTCCTTTGCCTGCCGCCTGGTTTCATGGAATTCATCGAACTGACTGGGAAAACGTTGCTTGACGTCGTCAACGAAGGCGAGATCGATTTCAAGCAGCTTCACGATGCCGGGGTGACGGGCGATTCGATCGTGCGCATCAACAAGTTCGGCGAGATCGAATTGCGTCGCAAAACCGAATGGGCGCTGGTCGGCGGTCTGATCGGAAACTTCGAAGAACGTCTTCAAAAAATGACCGGCTTGGATTGGGTTTGAAGTCCGCCTTTTCGCATCTTTGCTGCCGCGGGGCCGTCGAACTGGGCCGCCCACCGGCGCAGCCGATCCGGGCACAACCGGCCTCTGCGATCGCCGTCGCAGACGGCACCGCGAACGGCCAGGCAGTCGGGAAACGTGTCGCGGGACTGCCGGAACCAGGATTGCAGCGTTTGAACATCGGCAAGACCAAGAGAGCCGGCAAGCGCCCACCACTGGGCATGACGCCGGATCTGTGCACCGATTGAGAGCAAGCGTTGCCGGCCGAGCAAAGCCGTGGAGCTCCCCGACGATTTCTGGAACGTGTCGATCAGAATGCGATGCATCCCGCATTCGGCGGCCAATGCAAGAATCGTTTCCGGGTCCAGGGATCCGGCGGCTTCATGGTCGGCGTAGGCCACTGCAACCAGCTCCACCGATTCGGGCAAGGACGCGGTGAGTGTGCCCCAGAATTCACGCAGCTGGTCCGGCCGATCCAGCCCGCTGGGACCCGCTTTGGCGAATCGAAATGATCGGGGCACCGAAGCGGCGATTCGCGTCGCCAGGCCGGGTTCTCCCAGGGCGGCCGAAAGTGCCGGTCGTGGGCCGCCAACGTGCGATCGGCGCTGCAACCAGTCCGCAGCCGCGGTCCAGGTTTCCTTCGACACCGGAGCCAACGCTCCGTCGGCCGGCTCTTTCCAGTCCAAAATCGGAACGCCGGACCGGATTGCGAGCCGGGCTTCTCGCAGGTCACGCACGCTGATCAGCCACGGGGGCATGGCTCTCGCCTTGTCGTCGTTTGGGGTCGGGGGGACTAGGCCGGGGGAGATTCCCATCGCGTTTTCCCAGGGACAACATGAAGGTTCATCGGACACGTCGGATGGTCGTTTGGGGCGGGGAAGGTTAAATTTTGGCCCGACAGATCCCTTGTTTCGATCCAATGACCCGGTCCAGCATAGCCTTGGAATACGAATCGATCACCGCGATCGACGATCTTCGCCAATTCTGCGAGGAATTGGCCGATGCGCCGATCATCGCCTTTGACACCGAATTTGTTTCGGAGGACCGCTATCGCCCGCAGTTGTGTCTGATTCAGGTTGCCGCCGGTGATCGCCTGGCGATCATCGACCCCCTCGCAATGCACACCACGGCTCCGTTTTGGGATCTGCTGGTTCAACCGGACCGCACGGTCATCGCGCACGCGGCGCGGGAGGAGTCCCGGTTTTGCTATCGCCACACGCAGAAGCCGATCGCCGGTCTGTTTGACACGCAGTTGGCTGCCGGGTTTAGCGGGATGGAGTACCCGATTTCGCTCGGCAACCTGGTGCACCGGTTGACCGGTCGGACACTTGCCAAAGGCGAATCCAGAACCAACTGGCGGCGGCGTCCGTTGTCCGACGATCAGATCCAATATGCCCTGCAAGATGTGACCGACCTGCAGGCGATGCATCAGATGCAGCTGGAGAAGATCAACACCCTTGGCCGTCTCGGCTGGCTGGAGGAGGAAACCGAGCTGCGGCAGCGGAAGGTGATCGATCACGAGACCAGTGAAAACTGGCGGAAGGTCAGCGGTTGTGCCGGGCTGTCGCCACGACAACTGGAAATCATCCGCCATCTTTGGCGTTGGCGTGAAAAGCGTGCCAGCACGCTGGATCGTCCGGTCCGCCGGGTGATGCGGGACGACTTGATGGTCGAATTGGCCAAACGCGGATCGGCCGACGTGAAAAAAATCCGCAGCATCCGGGGGATGGATTGGCGGGGCTACAGCGCGCACTACGGTGACATCGCCGCTGCGATCGAAGATGCTCTGGCGGTCCCCGACGACCAACTGCCCCGACGACGCCGGCGTTCACGATCGGTGATCTCGCCGATGCTCAGCCAATTCCTGTCGACCTCGATGGCCTGCATCAGTCGTCAAAACAAACTTGCCCCGTCCATCGTGGGTAACACCGATGACGTGAAAGAAGTCTTGGGATACGAACTGGATCGCAAGGACGATGATGCCACGCCCAGCTTGTTGACCGGATGGCGTGGCGAAATCGTCGGCAAGACCTTTCGCAAGCTTCTCAGCGGTGACGTGGCGATTCGTGTGGCTAACGTCCGCAAAGAACAGCCGTTGGAGTTCATCGAGATCGACGCACCGTCGGACGGCTGAACGCCGTCAGCCTTGCCGGCGTGAACCGCTTCACGACTTGGGCTGCACGGGGTTCGCCGGCAAGCGTCGCAGCATCAGCAAACGCATTTCCGCGACCTGCGATCCGGGAATCTTCGTCGCTTTCAGACGCAACGTTCTCTGGCCCGGTCGCAATTCGATGGTGCCCAGCGACAGGGGCTCCCAGCGACGGACGTCGCCTTCTTGCCGCGGCACGCGATCGTGCTCGGCTCCGATCAGCGGACTTTCCGCGGCGCGATCGATGCGTGCGGTCAGGGACTCCGATCCGAGCGACAATTCGATCGACGCGCCGACGTCTTCCGCCGGACAGGCGTAGTACATCTGGACTTCGCAGCGGCAATGATCCAGGACTTCCACGTCCCACGTGATTTCGCTTTCGGTGTCGGTCCAGTCCAGCAGGTAGGTGCAGTTTGGAAACCGGTTGCTGCGCTGGAGAGTACCGGTGAAGGTCGCGTCCCGTGCCGGCAATTGCGTCCATTGGGCGTCGGGATGGCCGATGGTGAAAGGTCGTTTGCCTGGCGGATAGTCGCTTTTCCAACTGTCTTGCCAAGCGGTCAGCTGCGTCATCATACGCTCGACCACCTCGGGCTTTTGATCGGCAAGGTCATGTTGTTCGCGCGGGTCTTTCAACAGGTCAAACAACTGGCCATTGCTGTGAATTCGATACTGCCCGTTGCGTGCGGTGAGCCGATTTCGCCACTCGCTGAACAGGATCCGGTCAGCAGCGTTGTCCGTTTCCTGGCCGCACAATGCGGCGGCCAGTGAGATGCCATCGACGGGACGATCGGGACTGGCGGCAGCCTGCCAATCGATGCCGGCCAGATCAGCCAACGTGGGCATCAGGTCGATGGCGGCGCCGAACTGTTCGACCGTGGTGCCGGCCGGAATCTTGTCGGGGTAGCGGATCAGGCAAGGCGAACGGAGTCCGCCTTCGTAGGTGGAGCCCTTGCGACCCCGCAATCCGCCGTTGAAACGATGCCCATTGGGTCCGTTATCACTGAAGTAAACGACGACGGTGTCCCGATCGTGGCCCGTCTGTTTCAAGTGTTCCAGCAGTCGCCCCACGTTGTCATCGATGTTCTCGCACATCGCCAACGCGGCACGCGTGTGGGGCGTGTCCTGCTTGGCCGCGTTCTCGGGCACGGGATCCGGAGTGAGTGATTTGTCGGCGAAGCGGTCCCAGTATGGTTGGGGCACCTGCATGGGCGAATGCGGCGTGTTGAGCGCGAGGTACACAAAGAATGGCTTCTCACGCTGATCGCTGATGAACTGGATCGCGTGATCGGTCAGGTCATCAATGATGAATCCTTTGCCGCGCACGATCTTTCCGTTGTGCTCCAACATCGGATCAAAGTAGTTGCCCCAGTGCCCGCTGCAGAACCCGTAGAAATCATCAAAACCACGCGAGTTGGGGTGATAGGGGAATTGCATCCCGCTGTGCCATTTTCCGTAAGCGGCGGTCGCGTAACCGGCTGCACGAAACAGGTCCGCAATGGTTTGTTCGTCGGCACTGAATCGCTCGCCGCCGGTGGAGGTGCTGTAAACACCCATCCGATTGTGGTAGCGACCGGTCAGGAATTCCGCGCGTGTCGGCGAGCAGACCGCGCACACGTAAAAGTTTTGGACATGGGCACCGTCGCGGGCGAGCGAATCGATGCTGGGCGTCGAGAGGTTCGGATTGCCGTGCAGGCTGAGGTCGCCCCAACCCTGATCGTCTGCCAAGACGACGACCACGTTGGGTGAGGCGGCTGGAAGTTCAGCCGCGGAGAAAGTGAACGGAGCGACGAGGGCGCAGAACGTGAGCCAGACCGGGAGATGGGCGGACGTTGTCGTCATCGATCTTGGGGGCGACAGAGGCAGGGACGGGGAAACGCCAAGCGGGGACGCAGCATCCTAGCAGCTGCCGGCGTGGTCTGCCCGTCCGAGGGCGATCCCGCGATCAATCGGTCGACAGCGGAGTCACGGCAGGCCGGGTCCCGCTGGGTGCTGCGACTGGCGTGGCTTCCAACGGCTTGGTTTCCACGGGAGGACGAACGAACGTTTGCGCTCCCCCGGTTGCCCACGTCTGCTCACCGGAGACATGCACGCGGACGGCGAGCACGCCGGACCGAGTCTCCGGCAGCAGCAGTTCAAACTCTTCCGGCCGCTCGGCGCGGATCGGCCGTTTGATCTGCGCCAGTGTGGTTTGGTTGGGGTCGATCAACCGCTGGTCGGTTGTGTCGGCCCGGCGCTCGCCGAGTGGATGGTCCAGCGTCACGGAGCAGACGCCATCGATCGGACAGGTCACGCGCACACGGACCGGGCTGTCGGCATCATGGCCGGTGGCCGTTTCGATCTGGATCGATGCGGGTGGGTGCAGTTCCAGCAACGGATCCCCCAGCAAGCTGTACAGCGCGGCGTGTTCCCGTCGTTCGTCGGCCAATGTCACGCCGGCCGGGCTGACCAGCGTGGCGACGCCGTCGATCATGGTTCGCAATTGGTTCTTCTCCGCCGAGTCAGCTTGATGCAGTTGTCGCAGCGTTTGCATCCAGGCTTGTCCAAGGTGTCGCGCCGCGTTCTGTGGAATTTCGTCGCGACCATAGACCGCATCGATCAGTCCCAGCGTTAGCGATGCGTTGCCGTAGGGCATGGTCACGCGGTTTCCGGCGATCACCGCGATCGGCCCGCCGTCGTGCACCAGCATCTGTTCGGCCAGGCTTTCACTTTGAGCGTCGATGGCGCCGGTGAAGCAACACAGCAAGACGGCGATGGGAGCCGATTGGGGGTCGCAGTGCAGATGCTGAAGAGATTGTCGGTCCAGCACGGGAACGCCGCTGGGCCCCGGCGGGACTCGGTCCAGCTGGTTGACCAGACCGTGCCCGGCGTATACCCAAAACCGACAACCGCGATTGAAGCGGTCGGTGATCGTTTCGGTAAAACGTTTTCGCGGATAGAACAGGTGTCCGGGGCTGCCGTAGGCGATGCTGGTGCGGACCGCGGTGGGCAGCGAGGCGGTGACGATCAAACGGGTGACCGATTCGATGGCCGCGTCGGCCAACATGCCAAAGCCACCCACGCCTCCGACCAGTTCGACACGGTTCCGCCAGGAGGAAAAATCCTGGCTGGTTTCATAGGCCTTGATCCGCCCGATCAAGTTGCTCAGTTGGTCGGGGGTGTCGACCGGCAGGCGTCCAACGGCGGCGTCAGCCAGTCCGTCGGCGTCAAAGTCGCCGTACGGAAAGTCCGTTGCCATCGTGGGCGTGCTACCAAATTTGGCGCTGACCGTGGTCGACACGTAGTGCATCGGAACCTGGAAGTCGGGATTGGCCGTCGATCCGATCGCGGGCGCATCCCCCACCAACAGGACGAACCGAAGCGATGGCGTTTGGACGCGTCGAATTGCCTGGACGACCTGCTCAGCCGACCGAGCCGATTCGACCACCGTGACCTGAATGCCCTGCTGTTGGCGATAGTCGATCCATTCCTGCAGTGCGTCACGAAAGTGCGTCGGGCAGATCGCCACAGCGGCGGGTGCTTCTGCCGCAAGTTTTTCGGCTGCCGGATTCTCCGCTGACGGGGCCTGGCCGAACGCAGGCGTCACGACGACCGTCCCACAGACCACGGTCAGGCACAACCAAATTCGGTGAAATGCGGCGAGATGGCTCAATCGTTTGATTCCGTGATTTCGATCCGCGACGCGATGCAAATTCCCACTCCTGGCACTCAACGTGGCACCGGGAAACCGGTAAGCTCTCTACCGGTTCGCCACCCCTATCTCAACCAATTCGTCGCCAGAACGCCAGTCCAATGTCTCCCGTCCGGTCACCGCACCACCTGAAGCCGCGTGTGGCGATCACCGTGGGAGATGTGGCGGGCGTGGGACCGGAGATTTCACTGCACTGCGCCGCCATGGCGGCGGTCAACGGGAAATGCCAACCCATTCTAATCGGCCCCGCCGAGGCGATGCAGAAGATTGCCTTGAAGCTGGGGCTGACGCTGCCGCGGGTGATCACCGAAAGCGAGTGGGTGGGGCACACCGCCGGGGTGCCGCTGTTGATCGATTGTGGCCAGATTGCGACGCCGGAGTTGCGGCCCGGAAAGTTTTCCGCGGAAACTGGCCAGGCGTCGTTCGATGCGGTCGATCTGGCAATTCGACAGTGCTTGGATGGACAGTTCGACGCGCTGGTGACCGGACCGATCCAGAAAGAGGCCTGGCATGCGGCCGGCACGGGATTTTTGGGGCACACCGAATTGCTGGCCCAGCGGACGCACACGGAAGAGTATTGCATGATGCTTTCCGGCCACAGCGTGTCGTCGGTGCTGTGCACGATTCATCTGCCACTGGTCGACGCCATCGCGGCATTGTCGGTGGAATCGATCTCACGAGCGATCCGGTTGGGCGGACTGGCGATGGAACGCAAGCATGGCCGACCGCCGCGGATCACGGTGCTGGGTTTGAACCCACATGCCGGAGAAAACGGGTTGCTCAGCCACGGCGAGGAACGCGATCTGATCTGTCCGGCCATCGCTGAGGCCCAGCGCTGGCAAGCCGAGCGGCAACTCGGATGGCAGATCGTCGGCCCGGTCCCTCCGGATACCGCGTTCACGCCTGCGATGCGGGCCCGGTCCGATGTGCACATCTGCATGTACCACGACCAGGGGCTGATCCCGCTGAAAGCATTGTGCTTTGACGATGCGGTCAACGTCACGTTGGGGTTGCCGCTGGTGCGCACCAGCGTCGATCACGGGACGGCGATGGATCTGGCTTGGCAGGGCCAAGCCAGTCCCAATAGCATGCTGTCGGCCATCGACATGGCGGTGGATCTGTGTCAGCGGCCTCCGCATCACTGAGTTGCCACGTGCCCGCCCCGTCCTCCGCATCCGAATCCGTCGCATCCCCCGTGAGTTGGGGCGCGTGTGCCGAGTGGGGTGCCCTGATCGCTGTGTTCTTTTTGTATGCCGGTGATCCCGTCCCCGCCGTCAACGAAGCCCACTATTTGGTCAAGGCAAAGAACTTTTGGGATCCCGCGTGGTGTTCCAACGACCTCTTGGCGGCGTCGGGAAAAGCTCACGTGACCTACTACGTGACGTTCGGATGGCTGACCCGATTCTGCTCGCTGGCGACGACCGCCTGGATCGGACGTCTGGTCGGATGGGCATTGATCGCGTTGGGGCTGCAGCGTTGTTGTCGTGCATTGCGGCTGCCAAGGTTCTATTCGCTGGGCGTGGCCGTGCTGTGGATAGCGGGGGTGGAGTACGGGAATCTGGCGGGTGAATGGGTGATCGGGGGGATCGAGGCCAAGGTGCCCGCCTATGGGCTGGTGTTGATCGGAATGTCCGAGGTGATGCGACGCCATTGGTCCCGCGCATGGGTCTGGTTTGGCGCCGCGTCCGCCTTCCACGTGCTGACGGGCGGCTGGGCGGTGGTCGCGGCAATCTTTTCGTTCTTGGTTTGCGAACGCTGGTTGCGACCGAAGGAGGTTCCGCCGAAGCCGTTTTTCACTTGGGGGTTGTGGGTCGGCGGTGCGCTCTCGCTGCTGGGGCTGGCGCCGGCGATCTTGCTGACGATGTCGGCCACCCCGGCGGAGAGTGTGTTGGCGGCCAAAATCTACACGTACGTGCGTTTGCGGCATCACTTGCTGCCCAGTGACTTTCCCTGGTCGTGGTATTTGCGACACGGCGTGCTTGTCGGAATGCTGCTGGTCTGGATGGGGGCGGACCGAAAACTTTTGGCGCGACGCCCGGCCGAATGGATGGCGTTGGGCGCCGTCTTGATCGCGGGCGGTGGTCTGCTGGTGGGGACACTGCAGCCGACGCATCCGGATCTGACCGCGCGGCTGTTGCGCTACTACTGGTTCCGGCTGACCGACGCGCTGGTCCCGCTGGTCGTGGCATTCATCGTGATGCAGAAGTTGGCCGGTGTGAAAGGGAGCCCGGTCGGCGCCGAAGCGGTCGTTCCGGACAGGGCAGCGAAAACTGGCGGTGGAGGTCGCACGCCGGTCGCGGTCGGTGCCGCCGCGTTGACGTTGCTGTTTGGGTTGGGGCTGTTCGGCTGGTCCTCCCTGCAGCGTGTGCGACTGGGGTTGCCGCCATCGACCAGCCATCGCCTGTTGGGCATTCATCCCGAGGCAGGCATTGCCGAGCAGCACCGTTCGCACGCCGATTGGGTGGCCGTGTGTGATTGGGTGCGGGTGGCGATGCCCGAAGACGAGGTGTTCTTGACGCCGCGTCATCAACAGACGTTCAAGTGGTACGCGGAGCGCGCCGAAGTCGTCAACTGGAAGGAGGTCCCGCAGGATGCCGTCGCGCTGCTGGAATGGCGGCGACGATTCGAAGAGATCTTTCCCGAGCGTTTGGGAACCACGCGGGTGAGCATCCAATACACCATCCTGAGAGAGATTCGGCAGCGCTACGGGGCACGGTTCATGGTGGTCGATCGTCGTGTCACCGGCCAGCAATTGCCTTTGGTGAAGGTCTACCCGGTGGGATCGCAGACCAATGCCACGTATGCGGTCTATGAATTGCCGTATTGATCCAGCCTCGCGTTGGGATCGATTCCCGGTCTCGCACGCCAATGGCCCGATGGATCAGCCGGTGCCGCATTGGCCGTGCTGGTGCCACGCTGGCACTGGACGTGCCAGCCTGACGTCACTTGTCCGAAGCATCAGGCGGACGGTTGATCCGCCACACGGATCTGCATCCCAATCCGGTCGAGCGCTGCTTGGACGCGTTGGCGAAACGGGGGCACGGGTTCGCCGGCGGTTGCGGGTTCGCCGGCGGTCGCGATGTCGGCCGTCGGCAAGTCCGCGGCAATGCGTTGCAGGTGGTTCTCGGCTCGACGTAGAATGGAGCGATGGTCCTGATCCGAAAGCGGGACGGTGACCATCCGCAACCTGCGGGGCGCATCTGGCGATGTCGGTGCGGTTTGGTCATCGCGTCCGCGTTCCAAACGATGGAGTCGGCCTTGGATCGCGGAATACCGGATTCCGTCGACAAAGGCCCGGCGCAGTCGCCCCCGGTGGTCGAATTGGAACACCGGGTCCTGGTCCCAATACACGCTCATCTGTCCCCGGTCACGAAAACCGATCACGACTTCGCATCGATCGATCCGCCATCGACCTCGGACCAACATTTGGGTCCCGTCGCGCAACAAATCTTCTCTGTCCTGCGTTCGCCTTGCCATGAGTATGTTTCCTGCACTGTTTGCGGTTGCGGACGTTCGGCCCACGCCTCGCTCCGTCTTGGATTGGTAACGCCGATGTCGAACCAACTTCAGATGCAGCCGACGTTTCGGGTCGAGTTGCCCGACGAATTGGAGCAGGTCAAGCGTCGATTGCGTGCGGCCGTCCGATCGCCCGAGCTATCCGAGCACGTGAACTGTGCCGGCTACGTGTTCGACTATCGCATCGAAGCGTCACAGCAGCGATTTTGGTCTCCCCACCTTTCGGTGCAACTCGGCGAAGCGACGGAGCCAGGGACGACGGAAGCATTTTGCCGGTTTTCCCCGCGTCCGGATATTTGGATGATGGTTGCGGCCGTCTACATGGTGGCCGCTTGCTGCCTTTTTGGTGCATTCGTTTTCGGTTCTGCGCAGTGGATGCTCGGTAACACGCCTTGGGCACTGGCAGCGATTCCCGTGGGCCTGTTGGTGATCCTTGCATTGCACGTCGCCAGCCTGGTCGGCCAGCGATTGAGTCAGGATCAGATGGAATTATTGCGGCATCGATGGGAACGCACCCTTGAGATCGCGTTCGCAGATCGAGATCGGGGACCGGGCGAATCGGCACCGGCGGATCCGGGACCGGGAGCCGGGCCGGCGGAAGTGCCTGTTGTGTCCGGTTGAATCTTGGAAGTGTCCGGTTGCGTCTCGGCAGTTTCTCGTTGAGTCCGTGTTCAAGCGGTGCGTCGCGAATCTCGCGGCGTTTTTTTTGAGCGGGTTGGGGTTCACCCGTGGGCGGGTCGTGTTCCTGCTGGACACGTCAAAGTCACCAACCCCTGCTTGCCACTTCGGGTGTTTGTCAACGGATAGTCGTCTGTCAACTTGTTCGCGCAACCCAGTTGGCCCAAGCTTTGCGACCGAGACGGTCGCCGGCACGGCTGGGGGGCAGCACTGCTGGGGCTCTGCATTGTGGGGGCCTGGGCGGTGAGGCGGCACCTGAGAAATCGAGGGACGATTCTTCAGGGTGCAGGTGGCGGGTTGATTGGGGATTTTCGCGAGAGCCCGGCAACCCGTTAGAATGATGCTGGGCGTTGAGGTTTGACGCGCCACCAGTGTTCACAATTTGCGTCGCGCTACCGAGATCGAGAATTCGTCCATGCTTGCCGACGACCGCCCTGAACCGGATCCAGCTCCCGAAAAAGCGGGTGGGGACGATTCTGTCGGTGGAGAGCAGACCGTTCTTTCGCCCGAGCTGCGTCAACGCTTGAATTCAGAACCGGACAAGGTGCTGGCCGACGCATTTCTGGAATACCGGACCTCGTTTCGGTATCTGGTCCTGTTCCGGATGGACCGCCGGTTGTCCAAGCGAATCGATCCGGACGACGTGCTTCAGGAAGCGTTTCTGTCGGCCAAGTCCCGCCTGCCCCACTTTCTTGCAGCCCGAAAGCACACGCTGTTCGCTTGGTTGCGGATGATCGTCGTCCAGACCCTTTGTGACGTTCACCGCCGACATTTAACCGCCGAGCGCCGGTCGGCCGGTCGTGAAGTTCAATTGGGTTCCTCCTCGGTACGTTACCCGCAAACGACATCGCTCTCGCTGGCTGGAAAGTTGGCGGCCGACCAGCCGACACCCAGCGGCGTGGTGATGCGGGAAGAGTCCGTGGCGTTGCTGGAGCGATTGATCGCGACATTGTCCGAGCAAGACCAGGAAGTGATCGCGATGCGACACTTTGAAAACCTGGGCAATCAGCAGGTGGCCGAGGTGTTGATGATCAGCAGCACCGCCGCCAGCAACCGCTACGTCCGCGCCCTGCAGCGGCTCCGCGACGTGCTGGAGCGTGCCGGCCTGGGGATGGCGTCATGACGGCGGATCCTTCCAGCGCGTCCGAGACGGATGTGTTGAAAATCGCCGGGGATCACGACGAAGAACTGCGTGCACTCGCGCCCGTGATGAAGCTGTTGGACCAGGCCCGCGAAGCGATGGTCACGCCGCTGGAGCCATCGCCGACGCCCGCCGACGTCCCACCACCGCCGCGGTTAGGAGATTACGAGTTGCTCTCGCCGATCGGCCGAGGCGGCATGGGCGTGGTGTATGAGGCGCGTCAGTGTTCGTTGGATCGCATCGTGGCGCTGAAAGTTTTGCCCAAGTCCGTGCTGCCGGGGTCGGAGCACGATCTGGTGGCCGAAGACGCGACCGAGCGCAAGGTCGTTCAACGGTTTCATATTGAAGCCCGTGCCGCCGCCCGGTTGCACCATTCCAACATCGTCCCGGTGTACGGCTTTGGGGAGGATGCCGGGTTTTATTTTTTCGTCATGCAACGGATCTACGGCAAGAGCTTGGACCGCTGGTTTGAGCAGCCGGTGGGGCTGGATGTTTCCCTTCCGGTCGATGACCGGACCCGGGTCCGGTTGCTGGCCCACTTCGGCAGGCAAGCCGCATCGGGGCTCGCCTACGCTCACGCCGAGGGGATCCTTCACCGCGACATCAAACCGGCCAATCTGTTGGTCGACCAGGACTTGAACGTCCAGATCGCCGACTTCGGTGTGGCCCGGATCGATGACGCCGACGCCGTGACCCGAACCAGCGACGTCGTGGGAACGTTGCGGTACATGTCGCCGGAACAGTTGGCCGGTGAGAGCTGTCCCCAAAGCGACGTGTACAGTTTGGGTGTGACGTTGTATGAGCTGGCCACCGGGGTTCCCGCGGTCAATGAAGCGTCGGTGCGGCAAGCGATTCTGTTGCAAAAGATGCCCACCGGACCAGTCCCACTGTCGAAGTGCGCGCCCTCTTTGCCGTTGGACCTCAGGACGATCATTGAGAAGGCAATGGCACCGGAGCTGTCCCACCGTTACCCCGATGCCCGCGCCCTTGCGGAGGACCTGAGTCGGTTCAACGAGGGGCGGCCGATTCTGGCGCGGCGTCTGTCCTGGCACGAACGGTCCGCCCGCTGGTTGCGGAAGAACCGGATGGTTTCGACGCTGACGGCCCTGCTGCTAGCCGCGGTCACGCTGACCGCCGTGGTCGCCATCTCCGGCCAGGCACGCATCTCACAGACGCTGGATCAAGAGATGAAGACCTCCAGGTTGGCGACCGACGCGATGCATGAGATCTTCAAGCAGTATTCCACCACCGCCGATTCAATGAGCCTGGATTTCGATGCCGACGACTATTCCGCGCCGCTGACGGACCCGAGAGACGCAGTGCTGTTCGAAGACCTGCTCGAGTACTACAGCGAGTTGGCTGCACAGCCGGGTGGTGGTGAAACGCAAACCGACGGGAATTTGGATGCGGGGCTGGCAAGAGCGCACTTGGGAACGATCCAGCATCAGTTGGGGCGACACGAAGCGGCGCTCCAGTCATTCGAACAGGCTTTGACGGAGATCCCCAGCGATCATCCTTTGTTGCGGGCTCGTGTCCAGAACAAGATCGGGATCACGTTGAAAGACATGGGACGTCTGGAACCCGCCCGGCAAAGTCACAAATCTGCGATCGCGACTTTGCAACCCCTGATCGGACCGGAGGCTTCGCCGCGGGCCCGGTTCGAATTGGCTCGCAGCAAACTTCTGCTTGCCATCCGCGGTCTGCCACGAACCGGGCCCACGGTCTGGCCACCCCCGCGCGCGTTTCGCCCGCCGCTTTCGAAACGTTCGGGCGTCCGCGGTCGCCGTCTGCCTGGGCGAGCGATTTTTATGATGCGGAATTCGGCAACGCCGCTTCCGACCGACGGTCCCTCGTCGCCGGAATTGTTCCGCGAAGCCATGCAGGAGTTGCAGCGTCTGCATCGCGAAGTGCCTGACTCACACGCCGTCACCTTGATGTTGGCCGCGGCCGTGCGAGAAGCGTTGGGCCCTCAGGTTGCCGGACCACAGCAGGATTTCTTGCGCTGGCACTGGGCCGAAGAGGCGCACTGCATCCTGTCCGACCAGATTTGGCAGCGGCGCGGCACCGAGCAGGACGCGGCGTTTCGGTATGAACTGGCGCGTCTGCTGACCAACGTGGATGTGCTTCGACCCATGAATTCGGCTCACCGAAAGGTCGCTCTGCGACGGATCAACGCGGCCCAACCCCATCTGCAATCGCTGGTGGATCGATTCCCGGGAGTCTCTGCCTACGAACGCTTGTCGATCGAGGCGGCCGTCAAAGAGGCGACGCTGCAGTTGGATCTGTTCGACTCGGGCGAACCGACCACCCGCGAGGCCGCCCACGGTGTTCGCGAACGCCTGCAACAGGCCATGCAAAGGCAACAACGGTTGCGGAGGGTCGGAAAAAACAGCGGCGGAGAAGCCCTGTGGTGCACCCTGATCTTGATGCAATTGGGCGACATTCAGGCTCGCGTCGGTGCCAACGACCAGGCGATCCGCTTTTATCAACGGGCAATCCGCCTGCTGCCCATCGATTACCTGGACCAGCCGCCAACCAGATCGGTCGCCGCGGAGTCGCCGCCGATTCGGTCGACGCATTTGGCCGCGGTCCGGCAGGCCGGGTTGGTCTTGCTGGAGCGTTTCCGCTTGGCTGCCAGATCCTCGCATCCGGAATTGGCCCAGAGGGCTCGAGTGTTCGCAGATCGACTGGCGGCCGGCGAGCCGGTTTCGAAGCGGGATCTGCGCGAAGCGATTGGCGATCATCCGGTGGGGCAGCCTACGTCCACCGTGACCTCCGCCACCGCCCCCACCGTGCCCTCCGGACCAACGCCGTGATCCGTCGGTCGCCGGTTCGGCGAGTGATCGGGCAATCGCACACCACCGGCTCTTGAGGTGTGACAGCTGAGGGCGCGTGAGCGAATGTGCACGGGCTGTCCGCGTGGTCCGGCTTGAAATCCGCTAGTGGCGTCAATTTAATCCATCGGCACCCGGTTTGCTTTCCTACGCTGGCAGGAGAACGGCCCCGCGTCCCGACACACGAGGAGGACACAACATGCATAAGGTATTGCTTCCAATCGATGGTTCCGAACCGTCTCTCGAGGCCGCTTGGTTGCTCGCGCACCTGCCGCACCCGGATCGCTTGGATCTGAAGGTGCTCAGCGTGGTGCAGCGTCCGTTCATCCACAGCAGCTACGCTACCGGTGAGCTGCTGGAGAAGGCTTACGAACAGGATCGCGTGTACGCGGCCCAGGCCTACACGAAAGTGGCCGAAATGTTCGAGGGTGCCAACGCCACCTTGGATCACGAGATCTCCGAGGGGCCCGTCGGCGAGGCGATTGTCGACGCCGCCGAGCGGTTCAACGCCGATCTGGTGGTCGTGGGCGCCAAAGGCCATTCGCAGATCGGTCGGATGCTGTTGGGCAGTGTCAGCGACCACGTCGCGACCCACTGCCCCTGCAGCACGCTGGTGGTGCGTCAGACCGGTTTGAAAGGGTCCGACAAGCCGATCAAGGTTTGCATGGCATACGAGGGGATTGATTCGGCGAAAGCTGCCCTTGGCGAGATCTCCGAAATCCCCTGGCGTTCCGGGACCGATTTTCACGTGTTGACCGTCGCCACCTACCTGTCCGACTTCATCGGCGTGGACGGCGCGGCAGCCGATGCCGAGCGAACGCAGCGGTTGGAATCGGATTTGAAGCTCGCCAGTGAGAAGCTTTCCGAGGTCGCGCCGCATGCCAAGACTCATTTGATCCGCAGCGATCATGTGGGCGAAGGCATTGTCGCGTTTGCTGAAGCCAACAACGTCGACCTGTTGGTGGTCGGCGAGTCGCCTCGCAACGCGGTCAATCGGTTTCTGCTTGGCAGCACCTCGCGTTACGTGTTGCGGCATGCTCCCTGTAGCGTCTGGGTCACTCGCAACCGTACCGTCCGGGATGCCCGGTCCGGTGCGGAGTCGCAGCAAACGGTCGCCGGCTGACGGACCCTCGCATTTTCGCATTCAAGGATTGTTTCATGCGTGTTTTCATCGTTCTGATCTGCATCGTCCTTTCGCCGATATCGTTGATTGCCGTTCCGCCGCTGGAGGCATCGGGCCAGGCTGGTTCGGACGCTGCGGCGCCGGTGGCTGCCCAGTCCGATGCCCAGTCCGATGCCCAGTCGGCCGGTGCCGACGCGGAGGGAGACACGACCAGCTACTGGATGGAAAAAAAGATGGGCTACGCGCAGCAGATTTTGCGCAGCCTTGCCACCGGCGATTACGACGCAATCCACAAAGACGCCAAACAATTGCGCACGCTCAGCCGGGTCGAGGGGTTTGTGCGCAGTCGCAACCCGGAGTATCAGGTTCAGCTGAAGATCTTCGAGCGTGTTTGTGACGAATTGGCGCGTCAGTCGGAGCAGGAGAATCTCTCGGGCGTCACGATGGCCTTCAACCAATTGACGGTCAGCTGCGTGGAATGCCACCGTTCGCTACGTGTGACCGATGGGTTGCCGAGCGATCAAAACGACACGGAGGGGAATTCTTTGGAGACGCAGAGATGAACGCGACGGTGACGATCGACGACCACGTCGAGAGCTGGATGAACCGGAAGGTGCACAGCGTTCATCGCGATGCATCGGTTCGCGATGTGCTGGAGATCATGGCGAAGGAAGTCATCGCTTCGGTGCCCGTGGTCGGTGAGAAGGGTGAAGTGGTCGGGATCGTCACGTTGGGGGATTTGGCTCGAGTGGTGTTGTCGACCGAACAGGTGCTCGACAGCGATTTCCCGCACTACGAAGACTGCTTCTGGGCCGTCGATCTCTTTCAACGGCGGCTCGGTAGCGATCCGGTGTTGAACGTGATGAGTGAGAACGTGACGTGCGTTCGTCCCGATCAATCGATGCGAGAAGCCGCATTGATCATGATCCGAGACCGCATCCGGCACCTGGCGGTGGTGGACGAACGGGGGTTGGTCGGAATGCTGGCCGCCATCGACTTCGTCCGGCTGATCGCCAAGGTCTAACGGGTTCTCAGTCCGTCTTTTCGATGCCAGCGCGGCTAAACCACTCGCTCGAGTGGTCCACTCAGTCAGCAGCATCATCGCCTTTGCCAGCGAGTTTGCCCTCAAGCGTCGAGGCAGACAGACCGCGGAATGTTCGCGGCAGAAACCCGCCGACGTACCGTTGATAGTTCGCATAGGTGGAGAAACGGGTTCGCAGTTGACTCTCTTCGGCGGCGGCCTTTCGCAACAGCACGGCGACCAGCGTCAGCCATGCCGCCACCCGCCACCACGCCCAAGGGGCTGGCAGCAGCGCGGCTGTGCTTAACAGCAAGCCGACATACATCGGGTGCCGGACCCAGCGATACGGTCCGGCGGTCACAAGCCGGGCATCCCGGTCAAGATCGGTGTGGACGCGAATGTTGCGAAGGCCCATGGTCAGCCAGGACCACACCGCCAAGGCAATGCCCGGCGCGGCGGCTGCCAGCGTCAGCATCCAGTGGGACGACAGCTGCGTCGAGAGCACGATGGCGGCCGATAGCACAAACTGCATCACGACCAGAAACCACAGCGGAATCAATGACGGAAGCCTCCCGGAGCACGGCGATCAGTCGGACGAGGTTGGTTTGCGAAATCGCAGGAAGTAGTTTTCCTCAAAGCCCGGGATCTTCACTTCTTCGGCAAACTGGAATCCGGCCTGCATGATCTCCGCGCGGAACACGTCCTTTCCGCCGCGCACATGCCCCAGAATGAATTCTCGGGACTTGCCGGGAATCCGTTCGAAGTCGATCACGACCAGGGTGCCTTCCGGCTTCAAAGCGTTTTCGATGGATTCCAGCGTGGCTTGCGGATGCTCGAAATGGTGGTAGGTGTCGCAGATGAAAACCAAATCCACCGAGTTGGGCGGCAGGCGGATGGAGCGGTCCGAGCCGAGCACGCAGGTGATGTTGGTCACGTCCTGTCTGGCGCCTTGCTCATTGATGTGTTGCAGGAACCGTGGCGAAATGTCGACGGCAAAGACCCAGCCTTCCGGTCCCGCCGCGTCGGAGAACAGGCGGCTGAAAAAGCCCGTCCCGGCCCCCACATCGGCGACGCGATCGCCGGGGCCGACGCCGCACGCCTTGAGCACGGCGTCGCGGGCGGCAAACACTTCCCGGCTTTCGATTTCAAATCGTTCGACCCACTCTTGAATATCCAGTTGCGGATCGACAAATTTCTCATTGATACCCTCGGGGACTTCGACCGTTTGCGGCGCTGCTTCGACCGCCTCTTGAGCAAAAACAAGTGGACCCGGGCAACACAGCAACAGGCCGCAGGCGAACGATCGGATCGGAGACATCGGTGGGGATCCTCGGGAGTGGAGAAAGAAAGCTGCCAACAAGCGGTCGACCAGAATAGCGTACAATTGATCCCGACGCTCTGAAGATGTGGCGGCAGATTTCCGGCTGGCCGGTTGCCGCCCCAAGTTCGCGTTGGCACAAGCGCTGCTATTGATGTCGGAGAGGCCGATAGCGTGCGATTCTGTCGCGATGACGATCGGCGTCCGAGGTTCGCGTGTCCAGGAATACGACCGCGCCGGAGCCTTCCCCCTGCCGGAGATCACGATGAAAGTTTTGCTCGCCACTGACCGGTCCGATCAAGCAGCTGCCGCCGCGAAGTTTTTGATGTCGCTGCGTTTCAAGGAACCGATGGAATTGACCATCGTCACCGCCTTGGGCGACCCCTACGGATCCAATCCGGATTCGACGCAGCATTGGTTCCCCGAGCTGCTCAAGCAGGAACGTGCCCGCATGGAACAACACCAGCACGACCTGAGCAAGCTGATGTCGCCTCGATGCCGGAGCATTGAAACGGTGTGTCGCGCCGGGCACCCGGTCAAGATCATTTTGGCCGAGGCGCAGAAGGGGGGCCACGACCTGATCGTCATGGGGGCGATCGGTCATTCGTTGATCGGACGACTGCTGGTCGGCAGCGTTTCCGACAACGTGGCGACACACGCAAAGTGTTCGGTGTTGATCGTGCGTCCCGGCGAGACGTCCGGTGAAAAGGGCGCGGAAGAATCTCACACCGGCACGCGAATTTCTATCGGCTATGACCGATCCAAGGCTTCGCGTCAGGCCGTTCAGGAAATGTTGGATTTGCAGTGGGAACCGGATACCGAGGTCAAATTGATTGGCGTCGCGCCGATCTACGACTACCTGCTGGGAAATGGGCTTTCCACCGCGGCGGTCGTCAACGAGGAAGAGGTGTTTCGGGAAATGCAGACCGCCGGCGAAAACATGCGCGACGAAATCATCGAAACGCTGCCGAATGTGAAATCCGTCGTCAAGCACGATCAGCGCGTCGGTGATGCCATTGTTGAGGAAGCCGCCAAGAATCACAGCGACCTGATCGTGGTCGGGGATTCCGGGCACAGCATGCTGGACGATTTGCTGCTGGGAAGCACGACCAAGTACGTCCTCCGACACGCGCGTTGCAGCGTGTGGATCTCGCGGCACCATCGACGGGTCGACGCGGGAGCTGAATCCACGGCCACGTCCAACGCGTCGGCTTGATCGTCACGGCGTGGCTCCAGAGCGGCGGTGATCAGCGGGACAGCTTCACTTTCATCACAAACACCGAGATTGGCAGTGCAACGAGCGGCAAGGCTCTGCCCGCCGGCGCAACGCGGCTCACGCAAAGTGACGCTGTCCAGTTAGATAGCGTACAGGAAGTAAAAGAACATCAGCGAGCTGCCGATCACCGCGATCGCGTCGGGTTCCAAATACCACAATCGCTTCTCCACGCGATACAGGATTCCCATCAACGCGATCGTGGTGGTGATGATCACACCCAGGGCGGCTAACGCGTGCACCGGCATCAATTCGGCGTACAGCGGGCGCGGGTGAACGATGTCGACAGCCACCAGGATCAACAGGTTGAAGGCGTTGCTGCCCAAGATGTTGCCGATTGCCAAATCGTGCGCATCCATCCGCGACGCTTCCGCGGTCGTGACGACCTCTGGCAGCGACGTGACCAATGCCAGAAAGACCGCGCCAAAGAACGTCCCGGTCAGTCCCAAAGCAACCGACATCCGCTCGGAGGTGGACGCCAGCGGCGGCGCCAGCAGGAAGATGCCGATCGTGGAGGAAACGTACAGGATCAGGGGACGCATCCGCGGAACGTTCACCGCAGGCGGTGCCGATTCGATGAATTCCGCTGCCGTGGCCACGCGGCGATCCAGAAACACCATCCGGAAAGTCATCAGGTAGGCCAGCACCAAGACCAGGCTCCCCGTGCCGATCCGCCACAAACCGGCGGGCCGGAGAGGCAAGAGAATCGCAACCGCAACAATTCCTGCTAGCAGCACCGAAGAAAGGGAGGCCAGAGCGTGGGCCGCCGCCTGACGCGAGAGCATCCGGATCTTTGAACGTCGCGACAGATCGATCGCCGCCAGGATCAGCAGGTTCATCAGGCAACTTCCCAGCAGGCTGCCCACCGCCATGTCGACCGAACCCTGGTAGGCAACCTGGCAGCTGACAACCAATTCCGGCAGGCTGGTTGCGACGGCAAGCATCAGAAAGCCGGTCAGTGAACGCTCCAGCCGCAAGGCTTCACCCAGGCGATCAGACGCCCGGGCTAAGACCACACCGACCACGCCCACCGCGGCAGCAATCAGCGAGAACCAAACAAAGATCATGAGTGTCGTCACGCCCCGAGTGCCAGCAGATGATGATACGTTCCGATCCATCGGTGAGGGCCGCCGATCCCGGCGGCGAGCGGTTCCCCCTACCCTATCATGTGCCGATGGAATTGTCCGCTCGGGGCGGCCTGGTCAATGTTTGAACCCGCGGGATGCAAGCGAGTGAATTTGCCCAGTCAGTCGAGTCCTGAGTTGCCGCTGCGAATGGGCTGTCCGGTCTGGAACTGTGGCGGTTGGCTGGGGCGTGTCTACCCGCGAGGGACTCCCAAGGCCAAATGGCTAGCGTGGTATTCACGCATGTTCAACAGCGTTGAAGCCAACAGCACGTTTTACGGATTGCCTTCGTTGGAAACGGCGCAGCGGTGGGCGGAGGAAACAGCCGACGGGTTTTCATTTTCCCTGAAAGTTCCTCGGGTGATTTCTCACGAACGTGCACTGAGAGACTGTCAGCCGGAACTGGATGCTTTCCTGCAGTTCGCGTCCGTTCTCCGCGAGGCCGGCAAGCTTGGAACTTCCTTTCTGCAGCTGTCCCCTCGTTTTGCGCCGGACGCGTACGGAACCTTGGAAGCATTCTTGGACCGCTTGCCTGCGGACTTTCCCTGGGCGGTTGAAGTCCGTCACCACGGCTGGTTTGATCAGGCGGAGCAAGAACATCGATTGAACCATGCACTGCGGAAACGCGGAATCGACAAAGTGATTTTCGATTCGCGTGCCCTGTTCCAATCAGAACCGGAGGATGCCGCCGAGCAGGCTTCTCAGCGGCGAAAGCCTCGCACTCCCGTTCGACAGACCGTCACCGCGACGGCTCCCATGCTTCGGCTGGTCGGTCGCAATCGATTGGAACTGGTCGAACGCTTCGTCCAGCAGTGGGTTCCCATCGCGACGGGCTGGGTGGAAAAAGGTCTGCGACCGACGATCTTCACTCACACGCCAGATGACGTCTTTGCGCCGGAAATGGCACGGCTGTTCTGGAATCGCTGCTGTGAATCGGCGGAGGTCGCCGGGGCTCAGAACTGGTCGCCGGATGCCCTGCCGACCCTTTCGCCACCGGCGCGACAATTGGATCTGTTTGATTGACCCGACGGGACGACGCAACGAGCGCCGGCAAACAACGACGAGCGCTACTTGACGGGGGTGTTCAGGTTCACCGGGCCACGGCCGCGGCCCAGATGCGGCGCCGAACTGATGGCGTCGGAAATGAAGGCCTTGGCACCCGAGACCGCCGGAAGCAACGCCTCACCACGGGCCAGACGGGCGGTGATGGCTGCCGACAGGACGCATCCCGATCCGTGCGTTTGGTCGGTCTCCGTTCTGGGTGAAGAGAACTTGTAGCAACCGGTGGGCATCACCAGCACGTCCACGGCGTCCCCGCTTCCGGCGCCTCCTTTGACGAGCACGTTCTCGGGGCCGCGGGATGCCAGTTCCCGCGCCGCTCGCTCTTGGGAATCAACGTCCGTGATGGCAACTCCCGAGAGTTGGGTCGCTTCGTGAACATTGGGCGTCAATAGAAACGCCTGTGGCAGCAGTTCGGCTTGCATCGTCGCAATCGCTCCGTCATCCAACAGCGAGTCACCGTGCTTGCTGATCATGACCGGGTCGACAACCAAGGGGAAATCGAAGTCGCGAACCTGTTCCGCTACCGCGGCGATGATTTCCGCACTTCCCAACGCGCCGGTTTTTGCTGCCGCCGGTTTCAGGTCTTCGGTGACGGCACGCAACTGTTCGACAATCAGCTCGCGATCGAGCAGTTCGACCCGCGAGACACGAAGCGTGTTTTGCACGGTGATCAGCGTCAAAACGCTGGTCCCGAAGACGTTGTGTTGCTGAAAGGTTTTCAAATCCGCTTGAACGCCGGCACCGCCGGAGGGATCCGATCCGGCAATGGTCATGGCAATTGGCGTCATTCACGTTCCTGCAGGCAAAAAGGGACGGGGGAACGGTTGGCAATCCGTTGATTCTTGGTCCGGGTGTTCGGCAACGTGGTCTGCTGCTTCGCACGAGCAGCGGGATTGACCGCAGCTTTTATGGAGCGAAATGCGACGATTAAGAAACACGAGGGCTCGTAGCTGCCGTCGCCCGACGGCGGGAGAGGCCTTGCTCAGGTGAGGGTGGCTCCCTCCGTGCAACGCTGTCCGGCTAGGCCAGCAGGTCATCGACGACGTGGCCGTGGACGTCCGTCAGACGGAAGTCGCGTCCCTGGAACCGATACGTCAATCGCTCGTGGTCGAAACCCAGCAGGTGCAGGATGGTCGCTTGCAGATCGTGCACGTGAACCGGGTTTTCACTCACGCTGAATCCCAGTTCGTCCGATGCGCCGTATTCGAATCCCGCTTTCACCCCGCCGCCGGCCATCCACATGGTGAAAGCATCGGGATAGTGATCTCGGCCCAGGATGTCGCTTTTCGCGGTGCGTCCTTCGCGGAACGGCGTGCGTCCAAACTCGCCGCCCCAGATGACGAGGGTGTCTTCCAGCATCCCGCGGCGTTTGAGATCACGAATCAACGCCGAGATCGGTTGATCCATCGTGGCGCATTTTCGGGTCAATCCATCGGTCAGTCCGGTGTCCGCCTGCGTGCCGTGGAAGTCCCATCCCCAATCGAACAGCTGCACAAATCGAACGCCCGATTCGACCAACCGGCGGGCCAGCAGGCAATTGTTTGCCAAACTGGATGCACCGGGCTTGGCGCCGTATTCGTCAAGCGTCTCCTGGCTTTCCGCGGAGATGTCCATGACGTCGGGAACGGCCGTTTGCATGCGGTAGGCCAATTCGTACTGCGAGATCCGAGTCAGGGTTTCAGGGTGGCCGAGGGATTGCGCCTGCCACTGATTCAAGTCTGACAACGCGTCCAGCGTGGCACGCCGCATTTCGCGACTCATCCCTGGCGGGTCGGAGGAGTACAGCACCGGATCACCTTTGGAGCGACACTGAACGCCCTGGTAGACCGAGGGCAAGAATCCGCTTCCGAAAGAGTTTTTGCCGCCGTTGGGTTGGACGCCGCTGGAGATCAGCACGACGAATCCGGGAAGGTTCTGGTTCTCGCTACCGAGCCCGTAGGTCACCCATGCGCCCATCGAGGGTCGGCCACTTCGGGGCGATCCGGTGTAAACCAACAGCTCCGCGGGAGCGTGGTTGAACTGGTCGGTGTGCAACGAATGGACCAGACAGAGTTCGTCCGAGATGTCGTGGAAATGCGGAATGGCATCGGACATCCACATCCCGGATTCGCCCACGCGTTTCCAATGTCGCGGCGAGCCCATCAACTTCGGCGTCCCGGTGGTGAATGCAAACTCGCGTCCCGCCAGAAAAGCGTCGGGGCAATCCTGGTCGCTCCGCTTGACCAATTCCGGCTTGTAGTCGAACAGGTCCAGGTTGGGAGGCGACCCGGTCATGTGCAGGTAGATCACCCGTTTGGCCCGCGGGGCGAAATGCGGTTGTCTGGCCGCCAACGGGTCGGTCGCCGATCGCGGTGGGTCTGCTGCGGGAGCGTCATCGGCCAACAGCGACGCCAGCGCGGCGGCGCCGATTCCCGCGGTCGACTGTTGCAGGAAATGGCGACGGGTATTCAGAGACAGGTTTTCGATACGTGGATCCACAAGGCTTTCCTAACGTTTCATGAACGTTTCGTCCAAATTCAAAATCACGTTGGCGACCACCGTCCAGGCGGCGAACTCCGCCGGATCGCTGTTTTCGGGCAACGGTCCCAGCGGGTCGGTCGCCATCTTCACGGCCTCATCGGTTGCCTGATCAAAAGCAACGCGTGCTTGCTGGGCCAGTTGCGAGAGGCGTTCGATTTCGCGCGGTTCCGGATCACGGAGCAGGCAGGCGCGAAACGCTGCGGTGATGCGCTGTTGTGGGGAGTCTTCGCCACGGATGATCTTCCTGGCCAGGGCCTGAGCGGCTTCGACGTACACCGGATCATTCAATGTCACCAACGCTTGCAGCGGCGTGTTGGTCCGAATGCGTCGCACGGTGCACACCTCGCGGTTGGGCGCATCGAATTGCGCCATCGACGGGTACGGACTGCTGCGTCGCCACGTCGTGTAGATCCCCCGTCGGTATCGGTCTTCCCCGTCGCTGGTCTGCCAATCGGTGGCGGAACCGAAGGCTGCTTTCAGCCCCAATTCGGGCTGGGGTGGTTTGACCGGCGGTCCGAACTTTTTGGGGCTCAGCAGACCACTGACAAACAACGCCTGGTCGCGAATCATTTCGGCGCTCAGACGAAATCTTGGTCCGCGGCTGAGCAGTCGATTCGCCGGAT
The DNA here is from genome assembly GCF_008629675.1 of Roseiconus nitratireducens. Taxonomy (GTDB): domain Bacteria; phylum Planctomycetota; class Planctomycetia; order Pirellulales; family Pirellulaceae; genus Stieleria; species Stieleria nitratireducens. Next base: position 43,365 of record NZ_VWOX01000001.1, read on the forward strand.
CTTCGGCCAACTTGTCTGGCGTGACCTCGCTGCTTTGACGGTAGGTCGACGACATCACGATGGTTTTCAACAGGTGTTTCAGGTCCCAACCGCTGTCCTGCAATTCCACCGCCAGCCAGTCCAGCAGCTTGGGGTGCGATGGCGGTTCGCCCTGGGAACCGAATTCTTCGCTGGTTTCAACAATTCCGATTCCGAACAGCTGCTCCCAGTGGCGGTTGGCGATGACCCGCGCGGTCAAGGGGTTCTCCGGGGATACCAGCCAGCGTGCCAGGTCCAGCCGCGAAGGATTGTCTGCGTGATCGATTGCGTGGAACACGTCCGGCGTGCCTTCGCTCACCGTCGCGCCGGTGCTCTGGTAATTGCCGCGAATCTGAACCTTAGTTTCTCGCCTCTGATCGGCGGCCAACTGCTGCATGATCGGGACCGTCGTTGACGGCTTCATTTCATCCCGTTCTCGCTGCAATCGTTTCATTTCGGCGCGGAGCGGAGCGTAGGCGGGCGCAATGGAACGATAATAGGTTTCCACCGCGGCTGCCTGATCGTCAGACCATTGTTCGGGATCGCTGGTGACCAGCGGGCGAAGGTCGGGTGGCAACTTCGCCCATTGAACGACGCCGGGGTCATCGCTGAGTGAAAGTCGGAACCGTTCCAACAAGTGTTTCTTGTGCACGGATTCTTGCCGCACCGTCAGCGTCAACACGCCCGGCGTGCGCAGCGGTTGGTTCAGAGTCAGCGTCAACGTGTGCGGACGGTCCCGCTGCGGGGCGATCGCCCAGCCGGAGTTTGGATCCTGCTTGTCGTCGATGACGCTTTGCGCCGGAAAGCCGTCCTGGGAGAAATCCGCGGCGGCCGATTGAAAACGCACTTCGCGAGCACCGTTGGGCGACAGCGCGTACCGAGCTTTGCCTTGTTGTTCGGGGGACTGCTTCCAGACCACCTCGCGCTCGCCATCCAACAGCGAAACCGTGAATCCGTCCAGGCGATTGGCGATCTTTGGTCCGCCGTCGGTTCGATTCCACAGGACCAGTGAATCGACCGCCCGCGGTTGGCCAAGGTCCAATTCGACCCACGGGTCGGCTTGCCTCTGGGTGTGTTGGACCGAGCCCTTGGCGTAATCACCATCGGTGTTGCCGTCGTTGACTCGGGAGGCGACCGCGTCGCTGTAGGTCGAGCTTTGCGTGGCCGATGCTTCAAGAGCAACGTTCTGGCCGTTCGAAAAAACTTGGATCTCAGCCAAGTGCAGGTTCTTTTTATTTCCGGGCAACTGCACTCGAACAAAACGAGCTTTGACCGGGTTGGCTTGTTCTGGTTTCCAATCGCCTTGGATTTGCGTGATGACAAAGTTTCGTTCGGACGGTTGCGACGTCTCCAATCGAATCGCGGCCGGATGAAGCTGGTCAATCGGGATGGTCACGCGATACACGTCGTTCGCCGGCACATCGCCGACCGCCGTGATCCAGCCGTCATCGGATGTTTCGAATTCGTATTGGTCGGACTCCACTTCCGGGTGGCATACCTGCCAGGACGGGGGCTCGGAGAAGGACTCCAGCCAACGTGCCTGTTGCTGCCGGACTTCGTCGGTTGACGCCGCAAGCTGAGTCTGCAATTGGGTCAAACGTTCGTCGATCTCGCGCTGACGACGCTTCTGGGAATCGCTCCACAGCGAAAGTGTTGGTTGTTCGTCTCGTTTGTCTGAATCGCGGGTGTTGTTGAAGAACGCGAAGAACCGAAAGTACTCTTCCTGCGTGATCGGATCGTACTTGTGCGTGTGGCACTGGGCGCATGCCATCGTCGTGCCCATCCAGACCGCCATGGTCGTGTTGACCCGATCGACCACGGCCACGTTGCGGAATTCCTCGTCATTGGTTCCACCCTCGTTGTTCGTCAGAGTGTTGCGGTGAAACGCGGTGGCAATCAGTTGTTGCTCGGTCGGTTCCGGCAGCAGATCCCCGGCAATCTGTTCGATCGTGAATTGGTCAAAGGGGCGGTTTTCGTTGAGCGCCTTGATGACGTAGTCGCGGTAGGCCCAGATCGTGCGCGGGGGATCATCGGCGTATCCGGCCGAATCGGCGTACCGGGCCAGGTCCAACCACACGCGGGCCCAACGTTCGCCAAAAGCCGGTTTGGCAAGCATCGAATCGACGTAGATTTCGTAGGCATCGCGACGAGAGTCCCGGGCGAAAGCCTGCGCTTCTTCCCAGGTCGGCGGCAAGCCCGTCACGTCAAGTGCGACGCGGCGGGCCAGGGCCAAGCGATCGGCAGGCGGCGCCGGCTGCAGCCCCGCCTGTTGCATCTTCGCCAAGGTGAAGTGATCGATCGCATTGTGTGCCCAATCAGAAGAGTGCGGCCAACCAGACGATTCGACGGCGGGCAATTCGGGCCGCGTGGGGATTTCGTATGACCAGTGCTTGGCATAGGGAGCGCCCTGGTCGATCCACCGGCGGAAAAGTTCGATCTCCGCGTCACTCAGACGGTCCTGATGCTCCGGCGGAGGCATTCGCATGTCTTCGTCTTCGGCGGTGATCCGCAGGATCAGCTCGCTGGCATCCGCATCGCCCGGGACCACCGCGGCATAGCCGCCCAGATCTTCCTTGGCGGCCTGTTCGGTGTCCAAGCGGAGCCCGGCGGCCCGTTCGGCCTCGTCAGGGCCGTGGCACGTGATGCAGTGATCAAACAGCAGCGGTCGGATGTCGCGATTGAAATCAATCGTCGTGTCGGAGGCACCGGCGGAGGGGGCGGAGAGGACGCACAGGAGGGTCGCGGCCAGAAGCAGGCAGGTGGGACGAAGCCGAGGCATGAAAATGGGCGTTTTCGCGTCGCGGAGGATGGGGCGGGGGCGGTCCGAGACCGCAATCACCACCATTGTAGGGCGCCCCGTGAGTTTCTTCGTACCTCCGCCGCGGGGATTTGGCTGCAATTTGCCCGGACGTTGGTCACGGGGGAATGCCGCTGCGGAATCCAGCTAGGCTTTTTCTAAAAACCGGTAGCTACGCTCGCCAGAGCGTGGCTTTCCGCCGCGAACGCGACGGCAGCGACGGGGTTTCGCCAGTTTTCAGACAGGGCCTAGCCTAGAATACCTCGAATAGCTGACATCCCCAGCCCGTTTGGTTTTTGATCAAGCAACCAAGTCGATTGGCCGGCCCGATACCGGCCAGCGATCCAGATCTCTCCCATCGCCCACCCCAACCACCGCGCGTCATGTCCCCAGGCCGATCTTTCGCGACCGACGACGACCTTGTCGGTCAGCTTCCCGAGTCTCCGGCGAATTCGAACACACCCCGTTTGCGTCGCTTGTGGTTTGCCGTCTTCGGATGTTGGCCTCCAGTGCCGAGGCTGGTCTTCGCGACAGCGGCGGCGGGCTTGCTGGTCGGCCTGTTCCCAGGCGATCGGGCGCACGGCGACGACACCTTTCCCGAGATCGTGAACAACGAGTCGGACACGCAGGCGGAGCCGATGGCGGCGCGGCAGGCCGCGGCCGAGATGCAATTGCCCGAGGGTTTCTCGGCCACGGTGTACGCCAGCGAACCGGCGGTTCAGAATCCGATCGCGATGGCGTGGGACCAGCGGGGGCGAATGTGGATTGCCGAAAACTACACGTATTCAGATCGCACGCAACGATTCGATCTGTCGATGCGCGACCGAGTGCTGATTCTGGAGGATGCCGATGGCGACGGCCACGCGGAGAAACGCAAGGTGTTTACCGATGCGGTGCAAATGTTGACCAGCGTGGAAGTCGGTCACGGCGGGGTTTGGCTGATGTGCCCTCCCCAATTGCTGTTCCTGCCGGATGCCGATGGCGATGACGTTGCCGACGGACCACCCCAAGTGGTGCTGGACGGGTTCACGGTCGCCGACAGCAACTACCACAACTTTGCCAACGGCTTGCGATGGGGCCCCGACGGCTGGCTCTACGGACGATGCGGACACTCGTGTCCTGGCAGAATCGGATTGCCAGGGACTCCCGACGATCAACGTGTTCCGATCGAAGGCGGAATCTGGCGGTACCATCCCGATCGGCGGACGGTCGAGGTGCTGTGCCACGGCACGGTCAATCCGTGGGGCCATGACTGGGATGCCGATGGTGAATTGTTTTTTATCAACACCGTCATCGGGCACCTCTGGCACCTGATGCCCGGGGCGCACTTCATCGAATCCTTTGGCGAAAGCTCCAACGCGGAAGTGTATGAGCGGCTGGATATGATCGCCGACCACTACCACTACGACCGATCCGGTTCCTGGCAGGAAAGTCGTGACGGCAAAGCCAACGAACTTGGCGGCGGGCACGCCCACATCGGCATGATGATCTACCAGGGAAATCGTTGGCCGGATCGCTATCGCGGAAAACTGTTCACATTGAACATGCACGGGTTACGCGCCAACGTCGAACGCCTGGAACGGCGCGGCGCGGGATACGTCGGAAAACACGAAGACGACTTTCTGATTGCCAAAGATCCGTTCTTTCGTGGCATTGACATTCGAACGGGACCGGACGGCAATGCTTACGTCATCGATTGGAGTGACACCGGTGAATGTCACGACCACACCGGCGTGCACCGCACCAGCGGTCGTGTGTACAGAATCGCCTATTCCGATCCCGAGGAAGCGACCGTCGGGCGCCCGAACGGCGACAGTTTCGCCAAGCCGGCTTGTCTGGCCGGTCCGGGAAAACTGCCACGGCTGTGGCGCGACTATCAACAGGGGACGACGTCCGAGTCGGAGCTGGTTTCGCTGTTGAAGGATCCCGACGAACATGTGCGGGTGTGGGCGATTCGGCTGTTGACCGATTTTTGGCCGTTGGACACGTGCGAGGGCCCGATGGAGCAGGTGTCCTATCCGGAGGCTCCGGTGATCAACGCCGCGTTGTTGGAAATGGCGCGGACCGATGATTCGGGGTTGGTGCAATTGACCCTGGCGTCAACGCTGCAGCGGTTGCCTCTCGAGCGACGATCGGCCCTGGCCGCGGAACTGTGTCGCAAACAGGCGTTTGCGGGCGACCATGATCTGCCGCTGATGGTCTGGTTCGGCGTCATGCCGTTGGTCAAAGAGGATCCGGACGCGTTGGTCGACCTGGCTCGCAACTGTCGGTGGCCGGAGCTGCTGCAGTGGCTTGCCCGGGGCGTGGCCACCGAGGTGGAAAGCTCGCCGGAAGCCCTGGACGAACTGCTTCAATTGGCGTCGGGCCTTTCCGCAGCCGAACAGAACCGCGTTCTGGTCGGCGTCTCTCAGGCGTTTCGCGGTTGGCTGAAAGTCCCGATGCCGGCTACCTGGGAAACGTTCTCGAAGTCCGACGGCGCGCAGCAGCGGGCCGAGTTGGTTCGCGAACTCAGCCTGGTGTTCGGTGACGGTCGCGCGATCGAGGAACTGAAGACATTGGTCCGGTCACGATCGACCGATCTAAAGGTCCGTCGGTCGGCGCTGGAAACGTTGATCGATGCCAGGCCCGCCGATCTCCGCAAGATCTGCCAGTCGCTGTTGGGCGAACGCGGATTGAACGCGACCGCGGCACGGGGCTTGGCGCTCTGGGATGACCCGGAGATCGGGCGGACGTTGGCCGAAATGTATCGTCGATTCCAGCCCAGCGATCGGCCCGCTTTGATCGAAATCCTTGTCTCACGGCCCAGCTTCGCCGCGGCCCTGTTGAGCCGCATCGATGCGTCCAAGAACCCGATCCCGCGAGAAGACCTGACTGCATTTCATGCGCGCCAAATCCTGAACCTTGGTGATCCACAGCTCCGCGAACGTCTGGAACAGGTGTGGGGTGCGGTGCGTGAATCCCCGTCGGATCGTCGCGAGAAGATCGTCCAGATGCAACAACGGCTTTCGCCCGAGGTTCTCAGCGATGCCGATCTGCCCAACGGTCGATCGCTGTTCAAGAAGACTTGCTCGCAATGCCACCGGTTGTTCGGCGATGGCGAACAGATCGGTCCCGATCTGACCGGCTCGCAACGTTCCAGCCTGACTTATCTGTTGGAGAACATTTTGGACCCCAGCGCCGTGGTCGGCAAAGACCACCGCATGTCGATAGTGATGACAAACGACGGCCGCGTGCTCAGTGGTCTGGTCGTTTCCAGCAACGATAAAACGCTGGTGTTGCAAACGCAGTCGAAACTGGAAACGTTGCCAGCCGGTGAAATCCAGGAGATCAAGGAAACGACACTCTCGCCGATGCCCGACGGCCTGTTGACCACCCTGACGGACGCGCAGATCCGCGACTTGATCGGATATCTGATGCAGCCAACGCAGGTACCGTTGGCCGATCCGGAATCCTGACCGCACGGGGCTTGGCTCAATCCAATTCTGGCGGCACCGCGCCGTATTGCCAGGCGTTGTCGCCGTACGGTGAGGCGGCGGGGCGGGTCGGGAGGGCCGCGGGTTGCATTTCGTTTGCCAGCCGAATCGCCGTCTCCACCAATTGGCGTCCCGCCTTGATGTCCAGGTTGCTGTAGCTGGTCAAACGTGTTTCATAACCACCACCGGACGCTCCAAACGCTTCTTCGGTGGGCACGTAGCCGACGCATCCGTTCGCCAGCGAGACGGGGAAGGTGATCGGAAAAGGACTGCCGTCTTTGATCTGAAGTCCCAGGGCGCAGAACAGTTCGGCCGGATCGGTCAGCAACACGGCCGGACCAATCTGGATTGCCTGGACCTCCGCGTCGGCGATCGGGTGCTGTTGGATTTTTGCGTCCAGCAGCAGGATCTCCTTCGCAAACGTCCAGACGGTGCTACCGACGGACGTCGGGCCCGCGTCGACAAGCTCCTTGCATTGTTTCACCCTCCGGGCACTGGGAGCACGCCGCGGAATCTTCAAGGTTTCCGATTTGGACGCGACCTTCACCGACCCCGTCCTTGGCTCTCGAAGCAGCACTTTCACCGCTTCGGCCCCGACGCAACCGCCGACGAACCGCGATGATTCTTCCGCCGCTCGGGCCTGGTAGTCGGTCACGTTCTCGACTTGCGTGACGTCCCCCGAGGCTCCGGCCAGGAAGACCAGAATGCACTGATCACCGAAAGTGCCACGAATCACTTGTTCGACATAGTAGATGTAGTTGGCCGAGATCCCGGGCGGGCTGGCGGTCGCATGGCAGGAAAAATTCACGAGGCAGCCGGTCAACTGGCCTGCTTCGTCCCAGACTCCGATCACACCGACCTCGGGATCGGTCGGGCCGGCGACTTTGACAATCTCCGGATTGCCCGGCCGCGGGTGCGTCTGAGTCAATCCGTTGGACATGTGAAAGCGTCGATTGAAAGCGACCTGATCTTCGTGTCCGACGCCAAAACTGACTTGATGCTCGGTTCGCTGCCGGTTGGCTTCACTCACCGCCTCCACGATTTGATCTTCGACGTGGGCGACGTAGCCCAAGTTCGCGTTGGACGATTTTTCGTAAGCGAGCTTTCGGATCGGCTCGGCGGCTTCGTCGTACTCGCCGGGATAGATCATCCCCGTCGGCCCCGATGAGTGTGAATGCGTGGCGTGAATCAGGACGGCGTCTTGTTCGATTCCACATTCTTCGGCAATTCGCTGCCGCGCCGCTTGGACCAATTGGCGGCGCACCAGCAGGGCATCAACACTAACGATCGCCACACGCTGTTCGCCGTCATCAAAGACCGCCGCGCGAACTTTGCACGGGTCATGCAGACGGTCGTGGTATGCCTTGCCATAGCCCCCCGGACGCTCCATGCCGATCTCCGGGGTGATCGAGCGTTCGGCAAAACCGGCCTTCAGGGGCGGCGCGGACGGGGAGGCGGCGACGGCCGGCAAGGTTTGGGCCGTGAAGGGGACCAGGAAGCCAAACACAAGGCTCAAGGAGAATCGGATTGCGAACATACGATCCACGGTGCAAATGATTGGATGACGCCGGTTGCCGGTAGCGTTGCATACCAGAGCTTGGAAATTGAAATACAGCCACCGTCTGGCGGAGGTCGTTGCATTGAGGCGCAATCGAACGGCTGTCCGGCTAGAATTCAAGGTTTCTGACACAAGCAGTCTTGTTGTCTCACGTCACCGCCAGTTTAACCGCATGGAGCGACCGAGGTGCTGTCGACTTCTTTCGCCTTTCAGACTTCCCCTGCCCCGAGGGGGCGGGATCAACAGTGTTTTCCGCCAAGAGCTTGGCGACGCGTCGGGCTGCGGTGGGCGTTGGCCGGCGTGCTCTTCGGAAGTTGCGTTCCTGCGCTGGCGACGGAACCGCCTTCGCCACTACCGCCGTCCGCTGACGTCTCCGGTGAGGTGTCGTCGGCGCCAGCTCCGCCCTCGGACGCGGATCAGGCAATGGACGCGGATCAGGCAATGGACGCGGATCAGGCAATGGACGCGGATCAGGCAGCGGACGTGGATCAGCCATCGGCCTTGGAAATGATCGAGGCCAACCGCGGGGGCCGACATTGGATCGACCAGGAAACGCCGGCTCCGCGTTCCCCCGAGCGCTCGCTGGCGTCGATCCAAATCGAACCGGGGTATCAAATCTCGCTGTTCGCCGCCGAACCGCTGGTCCGCGATCCGGTCGCCATGGCGTTTGACGCACACGGGGACCTGTACGTGGTCGAGTACGGTGATTACCCGGTCGGTCCGCCGGAGGGACAGCCGCCCCTGTCCAGGGTCGTGATGCTTCGGGACACCGACGGCGACGGCGTCGCCGACCGTCGCCACGATTTCGCCGATCAATTGGACTTTGCCCACAGCTTGATGGCCTACAAAGACGGCCTGTTGGTCGGCGCGAAAACGAAGATCCTTTACTTACGTGATACCGACGGCGATCACGTCGCGGACATCCGCGAGACGCTGTTCGACGGTTTCCAACCCGCGCATCCCCAGATGCAGATCGGGAATCCGCGGTGGGGAATCGACAATTGGGTCTACTTGAATTACGGACCGGGCGAAATCCGTTCGTCCGCCGATCCGGACCAAGTCATCAAGCTTCCACGCAAGGACGTTCGCTTCGACCCTCAGACGTTGCGGTTGCAGCCCGATAGCGGCATGGGGCAGTTCGGCAATACGGTCGATCGGTGGGGCAGGCGATTCTATTGCACCAACCGCAATCCCATCATGACGACGTTTCTGACGCCGGAACAATTGGCCCGAAATCCGTTTTGCGTGGTGACCCAGGCTTCGTACGACGTCGGAAAGTCCGGTGGTGAGACTCGGGTGTATCCCCTGGTCCAAATGAAGTCGAACTATCTTTCCCACGCCGGCACGCACACGTCTGCTTGCGGGACCACGGCCTACCTCGGCGACTTGGGTGAGGAAGACTTCCGCGACAGCGTGTTTGTCTGTGAACCGATCGGGCATTTGGTCACGCGTTCGATCATCCGACGCGATGGTCTGCGATTGCAAGCGGTACGAGCCCAACCCGAGAAGGACTTCATCGCTTCGACGGACACCTGGTTCCGCCCGTCCAGTCTGGCAACCGGACCTGATGGTGCGTTGTACTTGGCCGACATGTACCGGTTGTGGGTCGAGCATCCAAAGTTTCTGCCTCCGGAGATCGCCGCGCGAATCGATTGGAGGGCGGGCGACGACCGCGGGCGGATTTACCGGATCCTTCCGGAACCGTCTTCACCGCGACCGTATCAGCCACCGCGCGATGTCGCGGATTGGGTGCAACTGTTGAGCGATCCCAACGGCTGGCGGCAATTCCTCGGCCAACGCTTGCTGGTGGAACATCAGGCGACCGAGGCCGCCGACGCCGTGCGACAGATTCTCAGTGGCGTCACGCTGGATGAAAAACAGCCCGATGACGGCCGAGCGACCACCCGTCTGCATGCCCTGTGGACACTGGATGGGTTGGATGCCTTGACGTCGGACGATGTGTTCACGGCCCTGCGGGACAAGAACGCGGAGGTGCGCCGCGCAGCGATCGAACTCGCGCGCAACTTTTTGGAGCAGCCGGCGGTGCTCAATCGCGTCGTTGAATTGGCCGCCGACGACGAGCCCCAAATTCGATTGCAGGTCGCTCTGACGCTGTCGGCTAGCCACTCGGAGCCATCGACCCAGGCCCTCATGCGACTCGCGCTTGGTGATGGGGCCGACCGGATGTTCGCCGACGCTCTGATGACTTCCTTGGCCGACCGCTCGGGCGTGGTGTTGGAGGGCTTGTTGGGGGACCCGACGTTTATCGCCCACGGCGGGGTGGGCGCCATCGCGCTGGTGTCAAGATTGGCTTCCGTTGCGGCGGCTCGCGGCGATGTTGATGAACTGTCGATGGTCTTGGACCAATTGGAACGCGGATCGTCTGGCGATTGGTGGAAGTTCGCCGTGGTCGCCGGATTGGGCGAGGGGCTGACACGGTACCGTGGTCCGATGGGGCGTTTGACGCTGGCCAAGCTGATCGAACACCCGCCGGCGGCGATCAGTGGCTCGGTGATGGCGTTGCGTGCGGTGTTGCAGGACAACCAAGCGACCGCGTTGGATCCCGGGCATCCGATCGCCGACCGGATCGCGGCGATTGAGCTGTTGGCCTTTCAAGACGTCACTCAAACGAAGGAGACCTTCGGCGAACTGATCTCAACGCAGCAACCCGTGGAGGTGCAAACGGCGGGAATCAAAGCGTTGGCTGCGAACGGATCGACGGCGGCCGCTGAGATTGTGCTGGACCACTGGCAAGCACTTGGGCCAGCGACGCGCACGCTCGCCAACGGCTTGTTGCTGCGGCGCGCCGAGTCCATTCGGTTGACCCTGCAGGCCATGGCTGCCGGAAAGGTCCAGCCGTCGATGTTGGGGATCGATGACCGCGCCCGCCTGTTGAAACATTCCGATCAAACGTTGCGTGAACTGGCCGAGCAGTTGTTTGGTGGAGCCGTATCCGCCGATCGCCGCCAGGTAGCCCAGCAGTATCAGGTGTCATTGGAATTGTCCGGTGACGCTTCGCAGGGGCAGCAGGTGTTTCAGCGGACCTGCGCCAATTGCCATCGTGTGCACGGTGTGGGACAAGACACGGGACCGGACTTGAGCGACACGCGAAACCGTTCTCACGAAGCGATCTTGATGGATATTCTGGATCCCAATGCGAAGGTCGAACCGCGATACACGTCGTATTCCGTGTTGACCGTCGATGGCTCGCTGTACAACGGACTGATTGTTGCCGAAACCGATCAGGCAATCGTGTTGAAAATGGCGGGCGGAAAACAGCAGACCATCGGCAGGGGCGAAATCGACCAAATGAAGGTCAGCGATGTTTCGTTGATGCCTGAGGGAATCGAAAAGGAGGTCACGCCGCAGCAGATGGCGGACTTGCTGAAGTATTTGATGGGGAATTCGCAGGAGGACCGCGGATAGAAGTTCGGCGTGCACCATGCCGATCACGAGAGCGATTCAGTCAAACAGAGTCGCTTGCGAACCGTCACCGGCGGTCGGTGGTGTTTTCTTTGTCGGCGGTTTTCTCGACGGTTTTTTCGGCGGGGGCTTTTCGGGCGACGGTTGCGGGGCATCGATCACTTGGACACATTCCGGCGAGTCGTTGCCGGGACGATTGACCAATCGAGAGACGGGGGCGTACTTCAGAAGATCATTGGACGCCGGTTGAAGCAGACGCCGTAACGCGGTCGGATCGTCTTGCTGGGGATCCAACCAGGCATCCCGTTGGTCGCCCTCCAACAGAACCGGCATCCGGTCATGGATTGTTGCGGTCGTCTCGTTGGCCGCCGTGGTCAGAATGGTGCAGGTGCGGATCGCGTGGCCGCTCGACGAGACGCGTTTGTTCTGTTCCCACAGCCCGGCCATCGCCAGCATGCCGCCGCTGGCGCGCTCGATCAGGTAGGGTTGCTTCCCGTCCGGTGTCTTCATCCATTCGAAATATCCGTCGGCCGGAATCAGACAGCGTCGCTGCACAAAAGCTTTTCGAAACGAGTTCTTTTCGTGAACGGTTTCGCTGCGTGCATTGATCATTCGGTTTCCGATTGCCAGATCGTCGGCCCAGGGTGGAACCAGTCCCCAGCGGAACAGCGACCATTGGCGGCGGGAGCCGGCAGACGCACCAGCTTCGGTGTGAATGACGGAGATCGATTGCGTCGGCGCGATGTTGTATCGGGCCGCAATTGCATACTCGGTGGCCGCCGCCGCAATTTCCTCCTCCGACCAGAGCGGCAAAAACTCTTGGGCCCAGGCGGCCGCGGGGGTGCGAAGAGTGAATCGGCCACACACGGCGCGGGGTTGCCAAAAAAAGAAGAAGCTTTCCGATCCGGGCCGGATCGGCCGAGCAGGATTCGGGGTCAAGTTGCGACAGTGTATCAAAGTGCGTCACGCAAGACGCAACGATCGGTGCTCCCCCTCGCTGGCGAATTCAACGGCCGATGAAACGCCTGGAAACGAAAAAAGTTGGCGGTTGACGCCGCCTCCAGCGCCAACCGCCGGCCGTCGGTCATCCCCTGGGGAAGGGTTGCTCGGGGCCGGCGGAAATCGATGCAAAGCGAGGGCCAAACGGCTGACGGGGGCGTCCGCGGCAGGCATCCAACGGCTCCGCCGCAGGCATCCAACGGCATGGCTGAGCCGCTTGAAATGGCGACCGCCCGGAAGACCGATGCCGTGTCGGGCGCGGCGCCGGCGGACGTTCGTGCGCCGGGCGTCTGGTCGATTCCGACCCCGCGATTTATGGTTTTGGAGTGCTCGTGAGTCCCCTGGTGCCATTTCAAGCGACGAGGAAACGTTGAACTTCCCATTGCTCAGCCGCGTTCTCGGAATCATCTGCCTGTTGATCGGCGGATCGATGGCGTTCAGCCTGCCGTTCGCGTTTCCGCTGTTGGCCAATCGAACGCACTTGCCGGCCGCATCGGAGATTGAAACCGGGGGCATTTTCGGGTTGCTGTTCAGCATGGCGATCAGCTTGTTGATCGGCTTGTTGTTGCTGTTGGCCGGTCGCCGCGGGCGGGCGGCGCATCTGTTTCGCAAAGAGGCGATGGCCATTGTCGGGCTCAGCTGGGTTCTGGCGACGGTGCTGGGCGCCCTGCCCTACTATCTCAGCGGCACCGAAATCGCCGACGGTCGATCGATGACGTTTATCGAAGCGATGTTTGAATCGCAGTCCGGCTTCAGCACGACCGGTGCCACGGTGCTCACCGATTTGGAGTCCCCCAGCTCGGTGCCGCACTGCATCCTGTTCTGGCGAAGTTCAACCCACTTCCTGGGCGGATTGGGGATCGTGGTGTTGTTTGTCGCAATCCTGGGGCAGGGATCCGCCGGCAAGGCGATGGTCCGCGCCGAAATGCCGGGGCCCAGCAAGGAGGGCAGCATGCCCCGAATGCAGCACACCGCATTGGTGTTTGCGGGAATTTACGGGGGGCTCAACGCGATCCTGACTGCCATCTACATGTTCGAGGGAATGACGTTTTTTGATGCCCTGTGCCACGCGTTCGGAACCATGGCGACCGGCGGCTTCAGCACTTACAACCGGTCGTTGGGTGGATTTGACAGTCCGTTGATCGAGTACACGACGATTCTGTTCATGATCCTGGCGGGGACCAACTTCACGCTCCTGTACCTGACCATGGTGGGCGGACCGAAGAAGCTGTTCGGCGACGTGGAGTTTCAAACGTACGTGGGCATCATCGCGGTGATGACCGGCGGGATTCTTTTTTTCGGCATGCGGGCCGAGAACGTGGGGTTTGATTCGCTGGCCAGCGGTTTCCGAAATTCCTTGTTCCAGGTCGTTTCGATCATGACGACGACCGGATACGGCACCGCCGACTTTGACCAATGGAACAACTTTGCACGCGGCAGCTTGCTGGTGTTGATGTTCATCGGCGGATGCGCCGGCAGCACCGGCGGCGGCTTGAAGGTGATCCGGCACGTGTTGTTCTACAAGGTTTTGCTGCACGAGATCGAACTCGTCTATCGACCTCGCGTCGTGCGATTGATTCGGATCGGCGGCAACATCGCCGACGATCCGTCGATGCTCCGCGGGATCATGGTTTACTTCTGTCTGATCCTGGGCATCTTCATCGGATCCTGGATGCTGTTGGTGACCTTCGAGCCCAGTTCGACTTGGGGTTTCTTGCCAGATTCACCGCAGGCCGTCGATTCCAATACGTTGGATGAGAAGTTGCTCGATTGCGCCAGCGCCGTGGCGGCAACTTTGAACAACATTGGTCCCGGGTTGGGCGTCGTCGGCGCCACGCAGAACTACGCCGGATTCAGCCAGGGCGCAAAATTCCTGTTTGTGTGGCTGATGATGCTGGGACGGGTGGAAGTCTTCAGCGTGCTGGTGCTGGTCTTTCCGACGTTCTGGCGACGAAGCTGAGATTCGCTCCGTCACGGAAGTCTCGTGCTCACGATCCGTCACCACCGGTCGGCTGCTTGGACGATATACGGGATCGAATCTGGTTGAAAAGCTGGTCGGTGGTCGCCATCTGAACCAGCTGCGCGCTGAATCCGTCGCTCGGTTCGGTCAGTCGCGGCGTCGGACGCCGTGGGTCGTTTCGCAGATAAGCCCGAGCCAACAAACTTTCCAAGGCAGCGATCGTCTGGGGCGAGCGAACATCGCGCCCCGAATCCCAGCGACTGAGGATCAATTCCACCGCTTGATCCAGGAAGCGACTGGCGCGTCGGCGTTCGACCCCCAGCCACCAGGCGGTCGGCGCCGTGGAAACCATGGACGCAAACCGCTTGGGCAAATTGTCATCGGTTTGGTACCGACGCCACTCGCCAATCAGGGCCGCCCGACGAGCGCGTTGAGTCAATGTCGGATCGGGTAGCAGGTCGCCCGCAAGAATCTCTTCCGCATCAAGCTCTTCCGAATTCAGCCGAGATTGGATCGCCGGCGCCGCAATCGCGTCCGCCGCTTCGGCAATCGTCCACAGTCGATTGAAGTCTGCTTTGCCCGCAATCGCCTGCTGACGGGTTTCCCTTGCCCATTTGCGCAGCACACGCAAGGCCAGCAGGTCACGTCGCGTGTCGCCCTCTTCTGAAGAATGGCTGGAATCTGCTGCGGACGTTGCTGATGGTGCAGCGGAACCCGGGGGAGCCTCCAGAGGTCGCCAAGTGCGCCGAAGCCAACCGGCCAACTCCGATATCATGACGTGCTCGCCCAGCGCTCGTTCATCCGCTAGTTCGGCCTCCAAGCGGTCGTCAAAACGAGTCCAGTCACTGGTCCCAGATTCTCTCCAGACATGGTGTTCCGCCGACGCAAGGATCTGCATCGGAGCCCTGTCTGACGCCGGGGAGGCAAGCTCCGTGGCAAACATTTCGTTGCGCCACTGGGATCGCTCCGGCGGTGTCGTCAGCCAGCGAAAGCCCAGGATCAGCACGTACGGAAGGAGCACCGCGGCAACCATGTAGGCAATGAAGCGGTTGACGTAGGCGCGATCCACGTCGCCTCGCATCCAACGCGGTGTCAGGTGCCAACTTCCGACCAACAGCACCGGGACGGAGAACAACAGCACCCAGGCGCTCTTTTGGTAGAACTCAAACAGCAACGCCAGCGCGAAGAAACTCAGGCTGACGAACACCGGGGCCGCAAAGAAAGCCAGGATCGGACGCGGTGACCACTGGGATACCAATTGACCCACCGCAAAGCTGAATAACACCGCTGCGATCAAGCCCGATCGGCCGAAGGAATCGTTCGTTGATCCGATCGTCGCGACCACCACGATAATCGCCAGCAGCGCCAACAACGTTGCCGTCAGTGTGGGCAGCAGTCGCGTCCACCAGACCAGGGTCGGCGAAATCCCACGGTCGGAAAGGTACTGACAACGTTGACGTACCGAATCGCTGTAAAAGGTGATCGATCCAATCGTCAACAGCGACGTGGATATCAGAGAAACCGCAAGAAACACTCCGGGACGGTCGATGCCTGCCTCGTTCGCGGAAAAAATCTTCACCGCCGCCACGACGACCAGCAGCAGCAAGATGGCTAGGGGCCAGCGGATGGGATGAACTGCCATCCACAACATCGCCGCAAACTTCGAGGGTCGGCCGAAACTGAGTGAAGATCCGTACCAGGAAGCCGCTCGCGGCGGGTGATACGCATTGGCCGGAGGTCGCTTTGGGAGTTTTCTGATGCGGTTCACCTCCGGTCCGGTCAAGCGGTGTCGTGCGGCTAGTTGGTTGATCACGAAAATCAGCAAGGCGGTGATAATCGCTAATCCGACCATCGCCCATCGCTGGGCGTCGCTCAGCAAGCCGATCGGCGATGATCGGTCAGGTCCGAGCACCCGGTCCGTTGCCCAGCCGAATGAGGTGACGACGATCGCGATGGCCGGCATCACCGCCAGCAATGCGGTGATGGGGGAGCGAAACAGGTAGGCGCAAATGAAACTGCAGAACAAGAACATCAAGCTGACCGCCACGACCATCAACGCGTAAAGGCTGAACGGTTCGGCCAGATTGTGCGACCTGCGGAGCAACTCGATTTGCGAATCGGAGAGCGCCAGCCACTGGATCATCAACCCGATCGATGCCAGGATCCAGGTCATTCCGAGTGCCGCCGCCGCAACGACCAGCTTGCTCATCGAAACCGAAAGCCAGTCCGCCGGCAGGCAACGCAGCCAAGCCAAGGAACCACTTTCTTCTTCGCCACCGATCAGCAGTGCCGGGGCGCCGTAGGCCAGCAGCATCGGCAAGAGGATCCAGATGCTCTGGGCAATTCCCCATCGCGCCGTGACATCCATGCGAGACGATCCGACGACCAGCAACAACATCAGGTTAAACACGACGATCGCGATCGCCACCGCGATCGGAAGCGGTGCGAGGATTCGAGCGTCCTTCCAGGCCAACCGTTGAAACACCTTTGCGTTCATCATGCACCTACCCGATTTTCAGATGTTGAACGTTTCTTATCACCATCATGCCGACGCCAGCGGTCCGGTGGTCGGTTGCGTCGCCGCCTCACTTTGCCATGCGGAATCCGGACGCGTCTCGCAGACGGCAACGAAAACCTCCTCCAACGATGCCGGACGGGCGTCAGCGGATAAAACGCCGGATTGTTCCCCGTAGTCACTTCGCCAATCGTCGGCCGCCTCCCGAACGACCCATCGCATCTGACGTCCGTTGCGTGATTCCGAAAGGACGTCCCCACGCGGTGGAACCACCGTCGCGTCGCCGTGTTCCAGCGTGGCGGTGATCACCAGCGTGTTGTCTCGCAAGGCCTGCAGCGGTTGAACGAGTTTGAGGCGGCCCTGGTGGAGGATGCCCACCCAATCGGCCACCCGCTCCACTTCGTTGATCTGGTGGCTGGAAAGCAACACGCTGCGTCCCAGTGCCGCGCGGTCGACCATCGACTCGAGGAACTGCCGGCGAACCATCGGGTCCAGCCCGCTGGTCGGCTCATCCAGAATCAGCAGTTCGGGATCGTGGGCCGTTGCCAACGCCAAAGCCACCTTCGCGCGCTGTCCCTTGCTGAGGTGCTTCAGTTTGACGTTCGGCGGGACTTCAAAGCCCATCAACGCTTCCGAATAGCGGTTGGCAAATTGGTCGTCATAGAACGCCGAAGTGAACCAGCCGATCTCGTCGGCCGTCATCCATTCGTACATCGATGGCGAATCGGAAACGTAACCGGTCCGTTGGCGAATCGCTTGGCCGTCTCGCAAACAGGACAGACCCAGCACCGTGGCGGAACCCGAATCCGGACGGATCAATCCCGTCAGCACGCGAATCAGGGTGGTCTTCCCGGCGCCATTTTCGCCCAGCAAGGCAAACACCTGACCCTTCGGAATCTCCAAAGACACGTTGATCAACGCCTGCTGACGTCCAAACGAATGGCTGACGTTCTCGATGGAAACGATAGAGTTCATGTCGCGCGTCCTGAAAAGAAAGTGAGTTGAGTAGCGCCCCTAGGCTTCGCGAGATTTGCCGTTGCCGATCAGGCTGCTTTGTCGTTGCAACTCCATTTCGAAAACCTCGCGGAGTTCATCGGCGGTCATCCCGCCGGCAAGCGCGTCGGCCAAGGCTCGGCGCACGCCATCGGCGACCAGAGCATTGCGTGCCTTGGTGCAGCGATTGATCGCGTCGCGACGGACGATCATTCCGCGTCCTCGCAGCGGTTCCAAAACGTGATCCGCTTGGAGTTCCTGGTAGGCTCGCGCGATCGTGTTGGAATTGATTGCCAATTGGCTGGCCAATTGGCGGACGCTGGGAACCCGCTGGCCACCGACCAGGATCCCGTCGGCGACGGCCAGCTTGACCTGGCGGACGATCTGTTCGTAGATCGGAACCGCCCCATCAGTGTCGATCGAAAAATACATGTGTGACCCACGCCGGTGAAAGAAGCGTCTTCGGGTGTACCGCTGTCATGGTACACCAGATCGCGTGGCGGTCAAGCTTTTTTTGATCGGTCCGTGCGAGATTTCCCGCCGCTACGGCTCCGCGACTTCATCCGCCGTCGGCTCCCAATGCAATGCGGCGATCGGACTGCCATCGATCAGCCGTGCTGCAACCACGAACATCAGCAGGATGATCGGCAGGGCGATCGGCAGCAGGACGCCAAAGAGGACGCAACAAAGACCGACCACGACCATGGTGATGATCGTCATCAAGAAAGAGGTCATCGTGTTCGGGCCGGTCATCCACCAGGCCACTCGAAACACGCGTTTGCTCGCATCGAGTCGCATCGAGAGTGGAAACAGCGGCCAAAACCGGGTCAGCAGGAACACGCCGGCTCCAAATACCAAGGACGATGCCAGCACATAGATCGGGATCCGTGCGGCCAAGTTCGGCATCGTCTCGGCCGATCGAATCGCCATCACCAACGCGGCGATCAGCAGCGCGGCGATTGCCGACGCAAGCGTCACCACAACCAGCAGTGCGACAAAGCTCCGGCCTTGGGGAATCGCCCATTGCGTCCAACGCAACGGTTGTGGCGCCCTGTCATCCGGGCCCGCATCGCAGACAGCCTGGCTTAGCCGGATGCCGACCCACAGGGCGTACGTCAGGATCAGCAATGCGACGGGTGCCAGCGCCACGCCGCCGGCGATGGCCGCCGCCCCGTCACGTTCGGCCAAGCCGTCCAGATAGACCAGCGGTACCAGGATTCCCAAGAACACGATGACCGTCGGCAACAGGAACGGCAACAGCAGCGGACGGCGACGCTCCGTGAAGACCAAACGTGTTTCGGCCAATACCGTCTCAATCGGAATTCGGCGGAACGTTTTCGGAATCTTGATCGGTCGGACGGGCACGTTGGGCGACCGATCTTGCGCCACGAACTCCGTCTCGCAAGCAGGACAAATGGCTCGCTTGCCGGCCGCTTCGGCGGGCAGTTCCAGCTCTCGCTGACAAGACGGACAACGCTGGTGAAAGGTGGTCATGTCTTATTTCCTATTCAGCGATCGGGCTTCCGCGGCAGGTTCAACGGGCACTGCGGAACACGATGGCCAGGATCAGTAGGCCGAGCGCGACGGCATCGGCCGATCGGAGCCGGTCGCTCGTGGCACTCCGCCGCAGGTAGTCCAGCAGCCGGCCGCTCGGGCACCCCATCCGGCAAAACCCCATCGGCACAAATGCCGAGAATACCAGGGTAGCGATCGCGAAGGCGATGGCGGTCCAGGGAGCGATGCGGAACAGGTACGCATGGAAAGGCTCCCAGCCGGACAGATCGACCGACGGAGTCAGTAGCAGTGCGACGTAGGCCGATGCCAGCAACAGACCTGGCAGTCGCCGCAGCCAACGCGAAGTTTGGCGGGAAAGTTGGACGTGGCGGCGCGACGTCCGTGAGGGTCTGGCCCACTGCTGCAGGGCGCCGTGCGGGCACAGGTGGTTGCAATACGGATTCGACTTGCCCAGCGGCGGTGACAGCAACGCAACGGCTGCCAAGGCTCCCAGACCTGGCGCAAGTTGCCAGGCGATTCCTTCGGCGCTCCACCCGGCGACCAACGCCAACGAGATCAGGTTGCCGGACCACAGGCCCACGATGACGATCACCAGCATCAGCCAAAGTTTTCGAAAACGTGCGTTGCGGAATCCGCCCCAGTGTCGCACCGGCGGGATCGCCAGCAACAATGCCACGCACGCCAGGTCCGAAGGGGACCAGCGGATTTTCGGAGGCCGCAGCGATCGCCACCACGGGTGATCCCAACGTGATCGAGCCGTCGATTGAGCCCGGGACCGGTCCCGCTGTTGCAGTTGTGCCGCCGAGCGAACAAGCGTTTTGGCGATCGCCATGCTGGTCATCGTCGCGCCCGAAACACCCTCCACGCCGGCGGACTGCAAATCCATCGCGGCGAGCTGGCCGATCGTCTTGCCTTGGAAACGCTTCCAGAATCCGTACTCGGTTCGGCAATACCGCACGTAGGGTTCGTTGTCGTAGGAAGATCGAATCACGATCTTGCCGACGACCGGAGGTGCCGATTGCGTGCCGGACTGGTCGGCTTGCACGGAGCCGGGTGCCTCGTCGGGTCGCGTGCCGGGCACCTCCGTGGGGCTCGTCGGGCTGGGTGTCGTTTGCGGATCCAGCCGGATCAGCAACTCGGTGGGACCCTGGTAGCCGGCAAGGTCATCGCAAAGCGGACCGGTTCGAACGACGCGACCAAGCAGGTTGCCACGTTCGTCCATCGCGAGGATGCGGTCCTGTGCCCGACGAGTTTCCGCGACGGTTTCAAACCAGGGTTGCAGTTCGTCGGCGGTCACCGCTTTGGGAAATACCAATGAGGGTCGGTCACCGCCCATCCGTCTCAAGACGCCTTCGGCCAAGGCCAGGGAGGTCAGCGTCGCGCCGGAAACGGCATCGATCGTTGTTCCCGGCGGCGGACCGCCCCATTGCCAGTTGCGGAACTGGCGAAAAAAGTCGGCGTCATTCCGCACCGTTTCGACGTGTTCAGCGGTATCGGCGCTTTGCAGCAGGTCGACCCCCAGCACTTGCAGCGAATCGTCCAACAGAATCAGCGACTCGCTCGGTCCCCGGTAGCCCACCACATCGGCCGCAAGCGGTAGCGAGCGGGCCACCGAGGCGATCGGCTGACCCTGGGCGTCACGGACGGTCCAAAAGCCGTTCGCATCGACGGCCGGATCGACCGACGCGGCGTCGGGAAGCCGCGCGCGGATGTGGGTCAGCCCTGGCGGGTCGGTCTCTCCGGAAGCGTCGATCGATGTGTCGCCGGGTGCCGGTATCAACAGCAGTAGAGCTGCCACGCAGGCGACCCGAAAGAAATGCACGAGGATCGGCAGGGTTCGATCGCGACGTGCGGGTGACTTTGCGGAGAGGGACGCCGAAGATTCATCCGCGGACTTCCCACGGCGTCTCTGGCGGATTCGTTCGCGAAGCAATCGATGAAGGGACATCAGCGCAGAGCTATCAGTGCAGAGCTGTCAGTGGAGGGGCAGCCGGTCATGGTGCACGCGAAACTGATTGACCCGCCCCAAGGCCGGCGGATGGGATCGAAGCAGATTCGTCAATTTGCTGGTGGATACCGACCACGCCGGCGCCACCAGGCTGGGTTGTCCGCCGGCGACCCAGAGGTCGTTGAGCAGCAAGGCCAGCAGGGCCGCTTTGTCCGGATTGCTTTCGTTCAGCCGGAACGGATGGCCGGTGTAGCGCTGACGGAATTCCGATTCCAACGAATCGACCGCACCGCCATCCTCAACCAGCGGGCTAGGGGTCCGGATTTCGATGGCCAGCAAGTAGCGAAGACGTTGCAGGGCCACGTCCCGATTCTGCGCCTGGCTGCGACGTTCGGTGGCCTCGCCCACCAGACCGGTTTCACGGTCGGTCAGGAAAGCACCGGAACTGGTTTTGTTTCGATGCTGGCCGCCCGGCCCGCTGCGGCGTTGCGTCCGCAGATCGCAGCGGTCCAACAGTTGGGTCAGAGAAAGCAGGGTGGGATGTGGCGAAGCCGTGACGCGACAAGGCATGCGATCGCCGGCATCGGGCATCACGGCGATCGGTTTGGCGGGCATGCGGCGCGAAGCATTGTCGGAGAAAGCGTCAAACGAGATGCCTCGTTTATAGCAAACCCGGCTTCGGCATCGAAGCACCAAGCGGCGGCCGCGTGGCACGCCGGGCCGGCGAACCGATGCGGACGGAGCCGATGAACTGCCTGAGCAAGTCGCCGTCTCAGCAGGACATTGGCTTAGCAGATTACTGGCTCAGCAGGTTGCGGTACATGCTGATACCGGCAGGGCCGACCAGGACCACGAAGATGCCGGGGAAAATGAACAGAACCAGCGGGAAGATCATCTTGACCGCAGTCTTGGCCGCTTTCTCTTCGGCGATCTGACGACGGCGGGTTCGCATCGCATCGCTTTGGACGCGCAACGCCGACGCGACCGAAGATCCGAACTTGTCTGCCTGGATCAAGATACTGGCCAACTGTTTCAGATCGTCGACGCCGCTGCGAAACCCGAGGGCCTGCAGCACTTCGCTTCGCGTCCGTCCCAGTTGCAGTTGTTTGTTGGCGATCCCGAATTCTTCGCCGATTTCCTTGTGACTTTTCTGCATCTCATCGGCAACCTTCCGCAGGGCCTGGTCCATCCCCAGACCGGCTTCGACGCAGACGACCATCAAGTCCAACGCATCGGGCAGGCCCAGGAAGATCTTTTCCTTGCGTTTCTTTGCCATGAAGTCCAAGGCGAACTTTGGAATCATGAATCCGATGACCAGGCCGCCACCGACCTTGATGATCATGTCCTGGCTAAAACCGTTGGCAAAGAAACCGTAGGTGCTGCCGACGAACAGCCCGAACGCCGCGGTGCCCAACTGGATGGTTTTGAAAACCAGCGGAGCGGCTTCGCGGCGGAATCCCGCGTTCATCAGTTTTTCTCGAAGGTCGCCCATCTCCTTCTCGTTGCCGCTGATCTTGTCCGCCAGCGGCGTGGCCGCCTTCTCCAGGTAGGCGGTCAGGGCGTCGTTCTTGGTTTGTTGCACTTCATCCATCCGCCCGGTCGGCCGACGGCGCTTGCGCATCATGTCCAAACGGGCTTCGGCTCGCGGCTTGTCCTCGCCGGAAACACGCGCCAGGACGAACCAGACGCCGCCGAACACGAGCAGGAAGATCGCCGCCGCGGTGATGAGAATCGGACTGATGGAGAGGGCTAGCAGGAGAATCATCGTGGTATTCCGGGGAATCCGGTCAGAGACGGAGTGTGCGGGGATGAATCGGAGTGACGGAGGCGGCGAACAGCGTTCAGACCTTAATCGTGATGATCTTTTTGATGACCAGGGCGCCGAGGACCTGTGTCACCAGGCCGAAGCCCAGCAGGTACCGACCGATTTCGTCGGTGAACAGCATGATCACGTAGTCGTAGTTGATCTTCAGCATGACCAGGAACAGCACCGGCGGGAGGGCCAACAGCACGGCACCACTCATCCGGCCTTCGCCGGTCAATGCTTGGATCTGTCCCAGAATCTGCAATCGTTCCCGAATCAGGTGTCCGATCTTGTCCAGGATTTCGGCCAAGTCACCACCGGTTTGCCGCTGCAGAATGACGGCCGTGGCGAAGAAGCGAAGGTCCATGTTGGGGACACGGTCCGCCATGTCCTCGATCGCTTCATCGAGTGGAATCCCCAGGTTTTGTTCTTCAAAGGCGCGGCCAAATTCGCGTGCCAACGGGTCTTCCATTTCTTTGGCGACCAGGCCAAATCCGGCGTTCAGCGAGTGACCGGCTCGCAGCGAGCGTCCGATCAGTTCCAGGGCTTCCGGCATCTGAGAGCCAAACTTGGACAGCCGTCGGCTGCGTTTGAAAGCCAACCAGCCCAGCGGAACGATGGCAAAGATCGGTCCCAGGAAAATCGCCAGCAGTTTGAACGGACTAGCCAGGCACAGTGCGACGCCCAGGGTGAACGCCCCCAAGCAGATCAGCACGAACTGTGACGGTGGCATTCGCACGTCCGCCTGGTCCAGGTACTCACCGAGCGCGGGGACGTTTTTCAGCAGGCTGGACAGGAAGCCCGGGGCGTCTTCGTAACCGCCGGCCAGCAGCAGTGATTTGCCATCACCGTCTTCCTGGCGAGCACCGCTGTTTCGTCGGCGGGATGCCATCTGGGCCAACCGGTCTTCGGTCGCGGTGTTGTCGCCGCCGGGGACCAGCAAGGTGGCCGCCAACGCGACCAGCGACGCGACAAAGATTCCGACGGCGATGATGATGACGGTGTAAGTCATGGTGATTACGAACGAGGGGAAACAAAGGAGAGTAAGGACCGCGGAAATGCCCCAATCAAGGCTGCCCCGATCAAGGCTTGCCCCGATTAAAGCTGCGCGATCACGCCTGCATGATCACGCGTTCGCGGAACGCGCTGGCCGGCAGGCGGACGCCAGCCGCTTCCAGTTTGTCCATGAAGCTCGGGCGAACTCCGGTGCACTCGAACACCCCGTAGGCCTTGCCGTCCTCACCGATCCCTTTCTGGTTGAACCGGTAGATGTCCTGAAGCACGATGGTTTCCTGCTCCATGCCCACCACTTCGGTGATCGCGGTGACGCGCCGCGGACCACCCTGCAATCGGTTGGCTTGAATCAGCACGTCGACGGCACCGGAGATCTGTTGCCGGATCGCTTTGACCGGCAATTCGAAACCGGCCATCATCACCATCGTTTCCAGACGGGCGATCGCATCGCGGGGACTGTTGGCGTGAATCGTGGTCAACGATCCGTCGTGACCGGTGTTCATCGCCTGCAGCATGTCCAACGTTTCACCGCCCCGACATTCCCCGATGATGATCCGCTCGGGACGCATCCGCAGGGCGTTCTTGACCAGGTCCGTGGCTGAAACGGCGCCGTTGCCTTCGATGTTGGGCGGCCGGGTTTCCAGCCGCACCACGTGATCTTGTTGCAACTGCAATTCGGCCGCGTCCTCAATCGTCACGATCCGGTCGGAGTGACCGATGAACGAGGACAACGTGTTCAACAAGGTTGTTTTACCCGAACCCGTACCACCGGCGATGATGCAGTTCAGCCGGGCTTTGATGCATCCTTCCAGCAGCATCACCATTTCGGGCGTGAATGCCTTGTAGTTCAGCAGGTCTTCCAGCTTCAACGGGTTGCTGCCGAAACGCCGGATACTGACCGCCGCACCATCCAGGGCCAGCGGCGGGATGATCGCGTTGACCCGCGATCCGTCCTCCAGACGCGCGTCGACCATCGGACAAGTTTCGTCAACACGTCGGCCCACTTTGCTGACGATTCGGTCGATGATCTGCAGCAGGTGCTTGCCGTTGCGGAACTCCACATCGGTCTTCTGCATCTGGCCGCCCTTTTCGACGTAGATGTTCTTCGGACCGTTGATCAAGATGTCGCTGACGTTGGGATCTTTCAGAATCAGTTCCAGCGGTCCCAGCCCGAAGGTTTCGTCCAGAACTTCGTCGACGATCCGCTCGCGTTCCTGGCGATTGAGCAGCGCCTCGTCGGCGTCGCATAGGTGTTCGATGACCAACCGGATCTCGCGGCGAAGGGCATCGCCCTTCATGTCACCGACACGCGACAAGTCCAGCTTGTCGACCAGCTTGCTGTGGATCCGAGTCTTGATTTCTTCGAACTGATCCTGGTGACTTTCGGCTTTACCAGGAATGCTGCGCGTAGCCATATTGAATTGATTCCTCGATCGCTTGGTGCGACATCGATCCCAAGGGACAAGCGGACGTGGACTCACCCCCGTCCCAGTCAAGTTGCGTTGGTTGGTGACGGTTGTGCCGATCCTGCGTGCAACGCACGCGGCCGTCCGGACCACCGTCT
Source organism: Roseiconus nitratireducens (assembly GCF_008629675.1). Classification (GTDB taxonomy): domain Bacteria; phylum Planctomycetota; class Planctomycetia; order Pirellulales; family Pirellulaceae; genus Stieleria; species Stieleria nitratireducens. The sequence continues at coordinate 68,946 of NZ_VWOX01000001.1, forward strand.
GCGGGTGGACCATGCGAAAACATAGGATGCAAAACACGCCGGACCTTGCTGGCCACTGATTTTCTTTGGCACGCCCGTGACGGGACAGCGATGCGGAGGGGAACGCCGGCGATCGAGCACGTGTCCAGCAGCCCGCCGAAGGCGTTTTCAGCAGCCCGCCGAAGGCGTTTTCGCGGGCGGATGCCGGTCCGTGACCAAAGGTGTCCGGGGGAACGCAACCCTGACGGCATGATGTTGACACCACCCGAGAAGAAGTCCCCAGTTGCCGCGCGCGATCTGGAGAGTTGCGATGCCATGCTGATCGCATTGGCGTCGGGGCGGATCGTCGTGGTTCGACGCGACAGTCCGATTCGCATCTGTTCGGCCGAACGCCTGTGCAAACCGGTGCGTCAACTGCGTCGTGGCGAACCGGTTTACTGCGACGGACGCCAGGACCGCGTCCGCGCCCTGTTGGTGTATTAGCTCACGCGAATTGGCGTGAGACAGCGCCACTTTGAAGTAGCCACGCTCGCCAGAGCGTGGAACAGCCAGCGTCATCGCCGCCTAGCAATCCGACCTCCGTTCAGGATTGGCCGGGGTGGGGGTCGAGAACGATCCGACGTCCGGCTTCGTGGCTTTCCCGGGCGGCCTTGACCACGGCCGCCGCGTCGTAAGCGTCGGCCAGGCCTCCCAGGTCGCGGACCAGACTGGTCACCGATCGATGAAACTGCCGCAACATGCGTTCGCCGACGGGGGACTCGGTTTCCAAGGATTCGACATGGCGACCGGCGTCGTCAAACCAGACCAGCGTGCTGGGCAGATCGATGAATGCCACGCCGTTTTCGCAATGAACCTTCATGGATGCCGGTGATCGAAAGCTGGCCGCTTCGCTCCAACGTTCGGGAAGGCTGCGGTCGGTGACAATCTCCGCCGCCACGCGGGGACCCGACGGTGTCGGCGTCGCCGCTCCCTGGTCGTGTGACGACGCTTTTGTTGGGGATCTTCCCGCTCCCGATTCAGCGGCGGCCGGCAGGTCGTAATCGAGCAACAGGGCTTGATAGGAATCGTCATGGCAAACCGACGTCACCGCCGACGCGGTGTGCCCGACGACATAGCGGCACCAATCGACCAGTTCGACCAGTTCCGAATCTTCGGCCGGGCAGCTCGGGCCGCCGGCCGAGGGCTGTTTTCCACGACCGAGCGACTGACGGTACACGCGAATCAACTGCGGCTGGCCCAACCGAGTCGCGATCAGTTCTTTCAAACGCAGGGTCGCCGGAGCGAACCGCCGCGGCAGTTCCGCCATGAACGAAACACCGCTTTTTTCGATTGCCTCACGCACCCCGCGTTGCACGACCGGATCGAAATCCAGCCCGGCCGCCCAGTACACGGCCTTGCCGGCTTCGCACGCGGCCAGCGCCGGCAACCAGCCCAGCCAGCACTGTTTCAGGATCACCACGGCGTCGATGTCGCAGCGACAGACCAGGGCCCGGTAACCGTCCAGCGGATCGGCCTGGAATTCTGCGGCGGTCGATTCCGCCAGCTTGGAAATCGTGCTGTAGACGGCGCGGACATCAAATTTGTCGTGCAGCATCCGCAGCGCGGGGCGATAGCGGGTCGACCACAAATCGCCGTGTCCGATCAAACCAATTCGAAGCTTCATTCAGTTGTCGTCTCGATCGCGGCGGTCGCGTCGACCACCGACCGTCCTCGCCGGGGAGCGTGCGGGAAAAGATTCACGAATGCGGGGACAACTTGTCCGCCCGGATCGGCGTTCCGTTGGCACGCTCCAACTGCTTGTCCAGAAGCAGCTTAGCGACTCCGCCTGGTGTCTGCTCGTGAACTTACGGGAATTTCGGTCCGGGGACACCGCCGTATTTCTTCGAATTCTAGCCGGGACGGCTTGATGCCCAAGCGGCCATCCATATACTCCGCCCAGCCTGCTTAAGCGGCACAGTTGGGAGCCATGACCCAGGTCTCCCTGTCGCTGCAAGTCGGCCGACCGTCAAGGTTTGCGTCTAATGAAGGCGTTTCATCCCTTGGCGGCCTTTGTTGCCCGCCGACGCGCCCAAGACGGGGAGAGCTCGCGGAAAGGAACCCTGTGGGCAACACCAGTTTCATGAACCATCGACGGTTCCTCGTCCGAATGAATCGACGACCCTTTTACTTTTCAATTCATTCATTGCGGCGACATCGTGTCGCCCCCGTCGATCGGTCTCCATGCTTGAAATAAGGAGCTAGGAATGGTTTCGTTGCTATTGGCTGTTCTTCTTAGCGGTGTGACTTCGGCACCGATCAAAACGGATTATGCCGAGGCCTATCAAGAATCGCTTTCGAAGGACAAGCCTCTGATGGTGGTCGTCAGCGCACCCTGGTGCCCCGCCTGCAATGTGTTGAAGCAAACCACCATCGAGCCAATGGCCCAAACCGGCGAATTGGATGACGTGAGCGTCGCCGTGTTGAACAAGGATTCGAATCCGGAATTGGTCAAACAACTGACCAAGGGCGAGAACATGCTGCCGCAAATCATCATGTTCACCCGCACCGAGAGTGGCCAGTGGACGCGTCGCCGTTTGATGGGATACCAACCCAAGCAACCGGTCCGCAATCTGATCCGCAGTGCGGTCACCCTGGGCCGAGGCTGATCTGGGCCGAGGCTGATCTGGGCCGAGGCTGATCTGGGCTGAGGCTGATCTGCCGAGGCTGATCCGCGGAGATCGTCCGCGGTTGTCCCTGGACTCAGGACAGCCCCAAACGGAAGGGCCGGCGACCCGCTGGCCCCCAGGACTCCGGCGGATCCGCGTTTCGAGAGCGGAACTGGGACTGGCCGAGCCGTCTTGGCCGTCCAGGTAGCCCTGTCGCTCGCGTTTCGTTGATCGTTATGATTGTCGGGTGGTCAGGGCAGAATGGAAGCGGATCATTTTCCGATCCCAATTCCGATTCCTGACGCGTGAACTGACATGACGATCCCGCCAGACGATTCTCCCTGATGATCCCTGACCATCTGCAGCACCTGATCCGATCTGACGAACCCCTGGCGCCACTGACTTGGCTGAAGATCGGGGGTCCGGCCCACTTTTTTGCCGAACCGGTCGACCTGGATCAGTTCCGGCAGCTGCTCGCCTGGGCGACCGAGAATGAATTGCCGGTCCGCATTTTGGGTGGTGGCAGCAATCTGTTGGTCCGCGAATCCGGATTCGACGGGCTGGTTGTTTCGTTGTCCGCCGCACCAACCAGCGGTTTCAGCGTCAGCGACGACCGACTGACTGCTGGGGCCGGTGCTAAATTGTCTCACGCCGTGGTCAAAGCCGTCAGCGCGGGACTCGGCGGCCTGGAACACCTGGTCGGCATCCCCGGGACGGTCGGCGCCGCGGTGGTGGGGAACGTCTCCAGCGGCGGCCGCGATATCGGCCAGGCTGTTCAGTGTGTCCGTGTGATGCAACCGGACGGCACGATTCGTGAGGTTGGAGCCGAAGAGGTGGGCTTCACTCACCGCAAAACGGCGTTGGCGGGAACCACGATCGTGGAGGTGGATTTCAAGCTTGAGCCCGGGGACGCGACCGCCCTGACTAAACGCTTGCAAAAGCTTTGGATTGCTCGCAATTCGACGCGTCCGTCCCACACCGATCGGATCGCCATGCCGTTTGTTGATCCGGACAGCATGCCGGCCCGAGAATTGATCCAGAACGTCGGCCTGGCAGGACTCCGCGAAGGCGACGTTTCGCTCGACTCCGCCCAGCCTCACTACCTGGTCGCACACGAAGGGGCCACCAGCGATCAGTGCCTGCGGTTGATCGAACGGGTCCGAGAACAGGTATTGCTGCAAACCGGGATCGACTTGCAGCTGAATCTTCAGATTTGGTAAATCCCAGGTTGTGATGAAGATTCCCTGCCCCTGGATGCCGCCCCCATGGCGAAGCGGAACGAAGAACCGGACGACCCCCGACCGATTCGTAGACTGCTGCGCCGGCTGGTCAAGGCGCCTGCCGCTTGGTCACTGATTTGGCCCCTGTTGTTGATCGTGGCATCTTACTTTGCCATGACACGCTGGTATGCCGAGTACTTGGCCGACCAGTATCGCAGCATCGATCCCCAGCTGGTGTCGGTTTCCCAGCCGCACCGCTACGTTCGGTCGGACATCGTGGACGAAGTGTACCGCGCGACCGATTTGGCCAAGCTGTCCCCGCTGGACCGGCAGGCGACCGCCAAACTGGCGTCGGCGTTTGCCAGCCATCCTTGGGTGCGTCACGTCCAGAGCGTGCGAAAATTGCCCGGCGGAAAAGTCGATGTCCAGCTCGAGTACCGAGTCCCGGTCGCCGTCTTCCACGTGACCAGCGACAAACATCCCGTCGACAGCAACTTGTACTTCGTGCTTGACGGCGAAGGCGTCCTGCTGCCGACCGAAAAAATGACGTTGGACGACACCCCGGACTTCATCCACATCGAAGTTCGCGAGGCCTACCCGAGCGGCGAAGAAGGGACGCCATTCGGGGACCGCCGTGTGGAATCGGCAGCATTGCTCGCAAAACTCTTGATGGCCGTCCGCGAACAGATTCGCATCGCAAAGATCACCGTCAGCGGTGACCCCCGAATGAACCTGGTGCCGCAGCTTGAGCTGATCACCGGCAACAACACGCGACTCTTCTGGGGCAGCCCGCCGGGCATGGAGCAGCCTGGAGAGCGTCAGGCACGTTCAAAACTGGTCGATCTGTTGCAGGGGAACTTCGTCCAGGGAAGTGACCTGCGGATCGCCGAAACGCCGCAGTCTGGCAGAAAATGACCCCGATATCGTTGGTGAAGAACCAAGTGTTTCTTTGTCACCAAGGCTCGCCACCCTGCACTTGGATTGAGGCGGCCGTGTCGCGACTCGACGATCAAATCACCGTGGGTTCGGTCCGTCATCCTGTCCGGGGGCTTCGCGGTCGGTGACCGGTCGCAGTTGAAGGTTGCGATAGCGGACCGAGGTGTGATCGCCTTGCAGCAAGATCGGTCCGGGCAGTGCGTCATTGGCTTGCAGGCCGCCCCCGGTGCAGCCGACCAGCAACTGGTTGTCGATCACGGTTTGGCCGTTCAGCACCACCGTGATGTGTCGATCGACCAGCGTCAGGACGTAGGTGTTCCACTGGCCACCAGGCTTTCCGGCGTTCGCCGAGGGAGCCAGCCGGCCAAAGATTGCTCCCGGACCCTGAATCCCTTGCATCGGACTGTCGCGGTCGACCACTTGGGCTTCGTACATACCACGCAGGTAAATCCCGCTGTTTCCACCGGCCGGAACGTTGTAGTCGATGCTCAATGAAAAGTCGTCGAAGTGCTGGGTGGTCATCAAGTTCCCGTAAGCGCCGTAGGCGGAAAAGTCCTGCTTCGGCGTTTCATTGACCAGACATCCGTCTTCGACGTGCCATCCATTGATCTTGTCGGGCCGGGAGAGCGTCCATCCTTCCAGGTCCTTGCCGTTGAACAAATCGATCGCCTTGCCAAAGGTGACTTGGGAAAGATCCGGTTTGGCCGGAGGCGGTGGAATGCGGTCGCCGACCAGCTTCAGAGTTTCTTCTCGACTCGATTCGCTCTCCGCTTCGGATTGGTCCACCTGCAGATGCAGCTTGTCGTTGAAGATTTGGCCGTGAAATGGACCGGCAACTCGCTTGACCACTTCGCCACCGCCAGGACGCCACGACAGGTTGCGGCGAAACCGGACGTGCCCGTCGTGCACTTCGATGGCGTTGACCGGACGGGCGCTGCCGACACTCCACAGCAGTTCTCCCTGCCAGTCACCCTGGGATTGTTGCAGGTTCAGCCATGCCGGATTCCCGTCGGGGAGCGTGAACGCCCAACTGCCTTCCGGAGATGAGGACTCGGGCGGCTGGTCCTGGCCCAGGGCGGTATTCACGTCCAGCAACATCAGGGGCAAAACCGCCAAGCAGGTGGCGGCGACCAGGCGTGCAGGGACGGCGATCCGGATTGACATTTGTGTTCGAGAGATCTGCGTGCGAGTGGACTGAGTTTAATTCGTGGGGGCCGTCGATTCGGATTCACCGGGTGCGCGGCGGACGTGGGTTACACGCGGCCCAGGATGCGATCGAGTGAGTCCGAGGTTTGGTAGATCAACGCTTCGGGATAATGGGGGTACGGGTGGAAGTATTCAAAGGTCACAAAGCCGTCGTATCCGACCTGTTCCAATTGTTCCATCACGGCCGGCCAATTGGTCGTTCCGTCCAGCAATGGGCGGAACGTCTCCAGCGAGTAGTCGGTGCCCTTCTTGGTAAACTCCTTGAAATGGATGTTTTTGGTTCGCTCTCCAAGGATGGGCACCCAGTGCTCGGGATGTTGGAACATCGAAATGTTTCCGGTGTCGAAATGGACTTGCACGTTGTCGCTGCCGAATCCATCGACAAAGTCGTTCATCTCCATCGGCGTCATCAAGAACCCGTTGAAGAAAATGTTTTCCATGTTCAGCGAAACGCCTTGCCGTTCGGCGCGTTTGACCATGGATCCGATGGCTTCCTTGGCCAGTTTTTCACAGACATCGTTTGGGACAGGTTCGTGGTCATCCCGCCAGGGGATATGAACCGCTCCCGGAACGACCAACAGGTTCTCGACCTCCATTGCCGCTGCCGCATCGGTCATCAGTCCCGCCAATTCAATCCCGCGCTCACGTTTGGAACGATCCAGGCTGGTCAGCGGGTACGGCCAGAACAGAAACGAGCACAAGCCACTGATCTCGATGCCGATCTCATCAGCCAAGTGACGGATCGCCACCAGGTCCTTGGCCGACGCTTTCGGCGACAGGTCGTTTTCCAGGTCGTAGTTCAACTCGATTCCGTCGAATCCCGCATCCTTGGCAAGCTGCAAGCATTCCCGTAACGACATCCGATCCGGGTAAGGGAATGCCCACAAATTGATCGACTTCTTGGCCGCGTATCGTTTCGGCGATGCTTTGCGATCATCGTCGGTCTTCGCAGGACCGACGGGAGTAGCATCGTTCGCTTGAGCTTTCGCGGCGGCCGCCGCGGACAGCCCGGTGGCAGCCAAACCGGCCACGATCGCGTCACGTCGAGTGACCGGGCGATTCTGCCCCAAGGGAATGCAACGTTGTTCAGACGGATTCATCAAACGAAACTCCTGCAATTGCCTTGTCGTTCGGATTCACATGCCTGGCCGCGTTCGGGGGCCGCGCCGGCGTTGTCAGTTGCGACAGGTAGGTTGGGGCTGTACGTCGGGATCTGTATGACGGATTCCGTACGTCGGGATCCGTCTCTCTCGGCCGGATGCACCCCGGGAGGGGCGGTCGGGGCGCCGGTCCGGCAACTGCTTTGCCGCTCACAACTGGTCCCACTGTTATAGTCGGTCTCGCCGACGGCCGCCGATTGCGTCGAGTTCTTTTCCCGAGACGCTCGATCGCCGCCTCGTCCACGCGGTTTCGCTAGAGTGTGTTGACCGCAAAGGTGTTGTGCCCATCCGTCAATTCCAGCTGTACCGTGAACAACTCCGACGTCGCCCGATTCGAATTGCCGCAGGCATGCGCCGATGCGATCGATCAGATCGCCAAGGAACTCGATCCGCAATGGCTTGCGATGCGACGGCACCTGCACAAGTACCCGGAATTGTCGGGCCACGAGAGTTTGACGACGCAGTACTTGAAATCCAGATTGGCCGAGCTGGAGCTGCCGATTCGTGTGGCGGGTGAAGGCCGCGGACTGACGGCGGACCTGATCACCGATCCCAGCCTCGCCGACGGCCGACGAATCGCGATTCGAGGGGACATCGACGCGCTGCCGATCCAAGACGAGAAGGCCGCAGCCTACCGCAGCACGGTTCCCGGTGTGATGCACGCCTGTGGTCACGACGTGCACGCGACGATCATCGTGGCGACCATGCAATTGCTTTCCGAAATGCGCGCCCGGGCGACGTTACCTTGGCCGATCGGACTTCGCGGGATTCTGCAACCGTCCGAAGAAACGGCTCAGGGTGCCCGGCACATGATTCACCACCACGCGTTGGCCGGTGTCGACGCGATCATTGCGTTGCACGTCGATCCGACCCGGCAGGTCGGTTGCATCGGATTGCGCGAAGGCTTGATGACGGCGGCCTGCGATCTGTTCGAAGTCGAGTTCAATGGCCGCGGCGGCCACGGCGCCCGGCCTCACCTCGCAGACGACCCGATCGACGCCTGCACGCGATGGGTGCAATCGGCCTATCGTCGGGTGCCCCGCGCCGTCGACCCGCACACCACGGTCGTTCTGTCGGTCGGGAAGTTAGCCGCCGGTCAGAGCGCCAATGTCATTCCCGACTCCGCCCGCCTCTCCGGTACCCTGAGGTCCCTGTCGATCGAAGCCAGGCGGAAAGCGTTGGAGACGTTGGAGGATGTGTGCGAGGCGATCGCGCGAGAGACGAATTGCCGTGTCGATTTGAGTTTGGGTTTGACCGCCCCGGCGGTTCGCAATGACGTCGACCTGACACGCATGCTGTGGGCCACCGCCGCACAGATCCTGGATCCTGCGGCCGTCGAAAGGATTGATGTGCCCAGCATGGGAAGCGAAGACTTCTCGTACTACTTGGAACATGTTCCAGGGGTCATGTTCCGGCTGGGGGTGGCGGGTGAACAGGTTGGCGGAGCCCCCCTGCACACTTCCCTGTTTGATGTTGACGAGCGCGCGATCGGTCACGCCGCCCGATTGCTTGCCGCTTCGGTGATCACCTACTTCCATCCGAACCACTCATGAGCAAGTTTCACTTCACCCGCAACGATTCGCACACCATCGGTGTCGAGCTGGAATTGGGGATCGTCGATGGCCAGTCGATGGCGTTGACCAGCCGGAGCAACGAACTGATTGAGCTGTTGCCGGAGTCAATCGCGGCATCCTGCAAACATGAGCTGATGCAATCGTGTGTCGAGGTCATCAGCGGTGTCAGCCGGGACGTTGCCGACGCTCGCCAGGATCTTGCGGGCAAGCTGCGGGCGGTCCAGTCGGCCGCCGATCAGCTGGGGCTGGGTTTGTGGTGGGGGGCGACCCATCCCTTCAGCCCCTGGGAGGAACAGCGGGTCACGGAGGTTCAGCGGTATCTGGATCTGGTCAATCTGCTTCAGGAAATGGCTCGGCGCCTGATCACCTTCGGCTTGCACGTTCACGTCGGGGTCGATTCGGGCGATAAGGCGGTCATGATTTGTGATCGAATCATGCAACATTTGCCGACCTTGCTCGCCTTGTCCGCCAGCAGCCCCTACTGGGAGAATCGCGACACCGGGTTGCACTCGCATCGCTCCAAGGTGATGGAAGGTCTTCCGACAGCCGGCCTGCCGACGCTGATGAGGAACTGGAGCGAGTACGTGTGGCTGGTCAATCACATGGAGGAAACCGGATTCATCAACAGCATTCGTGAAATTTGGTGGGACGTGCGACCACACCATAATTTCGGCACCGTCGAGGTTCGCGTTTGCGACATGCCCGGGAACCTGGATCACGTCTGTGGCATGGCGGCGCTGGTTCAATCGCTGGTCAAAGTTCTCAGTGATGAAATCGACGAAGGAACGTACCAGTTTGGTTGTCACCCGATGATGGTGCGGCAGAACAAATGGCGAGCCGCACGATATGGATTGGCGGCGACCCTGATCAACACGATCGATTATTCAGAATGCACCGTGCCGCAACTAGCCAACAATCTGGTCGACCGTTTGCGCGATGTCGCGAAAGACTTGGGATGCGAATCAGAATTGCTGTACGTGCGCGAGATCGCCGCCGGCGAAGGGTGGTCTGATCGCCAGCGAAAGATTCTGGAACGCGAGCAGCGGCCCCAAGCCATCGTGTCGCACTTGATCCAGCAATCACGCGTCGACTGAATCGTGTCCTCCTCCGCCACCGAGATTTCCAGGCCGGTCGATGGATCGATGATGGCGTTCCCCACCCAATTTCCCCGCGATTCAAACTCATTCACGATGCACACGTCTCATTTTATGTCATGCCTTCTGACGCGATGTTTGTTTCTTTTGCTGGCGGCGGCCGGGACGGCTTGCAGTGTCACCGCCGCTTCCCGTCCCCACGTGGTGATGCTGCTGGTCGATGACTTGGGTTATCGCGATGTCGGTTGCTACGACGGTCCCGTCCAGACGCCAAACATCGACGCGTTGGCTGCGGCCGGGACGCGGTTCTCGGATTTCTACTCCGGGTGCGCTGTTTGTTCTCCTTCGCGCGCGACCCTGATGACCGGGCGACATCATCTTCGCACCGGAGTTTACAGCTGGATTGACGACAACAGCCAAAAATCGCATCTGTTGCTCTCGGAGACCACGTTGGCCGAATTGCTGCGCGACGCCGGCTACTCGACGGCGCACGTGGGCAAGTGGCATCTCGGACTTCCGACGGACAAGTTTGACAAACCGACGCCGGACGAACACGGTTTCGACCATTGGTTCGCCACGTGGAACAACGCCAGCCCCAGCCACCGAAATCCCAATAACTTCATTCGCAACTGGCAACCGGTCGGGGAAATCGAAGGGTACTCCTGTCAAATCGTTGTCGACGAAGCGATCCGCTGGCTGGAAGAACGGCAGACCCAGAGCAATGAGTCACCATTCTTCTTGAATGTTTGGTTTCACGAACCGCATGCCCCGATCGCTGCCCCCGACGCGATCACGAAATCCTACGGGGCGGTTGATGACAAGGCGGCGATCTACTCGGGCACCATCGACAACACCGATCGTGCGATCGGTCGTTTGATCAAAAAGCTGCAGGACCTTGGTGTCCGCGAAGACACGCTGATCATCTACGCGTCGGACAACGGCAGCTATCGCAACGATCGCACCGGCGGACTTCGCGGACGCAAGGGTGTCAATTGGGAAGGCGGGATTCGCGTCCCGGGGATCTTCCAATGGAAAGGCGTCATCGCCGAGGGAGCGGTCTGCCAGGAACCGGCGGGGCTGGTGGATGTGCTGCCAACGGTTTGCGGGTTGTTGAAGTTGGATCGCGATTCGGACATCCATTTGGACGGCAGCGATTTGACACCTTTGCTGGTGGGACAGCCCGATCGGTTTGATCGTCATCAACCGATGTTCTGGCATCTGCAGAAGTCGCGACCAATCGTTGCGATGCGCGATGGACGTTTCTCGCTGGTCGCGATGCCGGACTATCCGCTTTCGACGGACAACATGTTCAAAGAGGCTTGGATACCGAAGATTCGAAGCGGCGGCTACAAAGATTTTCAGCTCTACGATCTTGCCGAGGATCCCGGTCAAACGACCGATCTCTCGGCGCACAGGCCCGAACTGACGGAACGTTTGAAAGCCGATCTGTTGCGGATCAATGCTTCGATCATGGACGACGCGGTTGACTGGACGACTCGGTAACCATCAGTTCACGATTTCATCGATCGCTTCGGCTGCGGCGCGAGTCCCCAACGCTCCCCAAACGCCGTAGGGACTCTCACTTCCCGGTGCTCGCGGCCCGCTTCCGCCTTTGATCACCGTGCCCGCTTGCGGGTCACCGGAATCAATCGAATCGGTGATGAACAGGATGTGGCCGTCGGACATCAAACAATGCGCCCCACCGGGGTGTCGGCTGGACGCGGGAAGCATTCCGATACCGGCTTCATCGCCTGCCAGACAGAGTTCTCGGTTGGGCGGCAGGATGGTGTTGAAACTGGAATAAAGTGCCGCGCCGTCGGCCCATCGAAGGCCACGTTTCTGATCGTCGGCGCCCAAGTTCGCCGGTCCACCGGAAGATGGCTCCGCCCAAAAGTTAGGCCGGTCCGGATCAATCTGATCGCGACAGAGCAATGGCATCTGGTGGATCTGATTCGGGTCGTTCCGGAGCGAGGCACTGGTCGCAATTGAACGATCCCCGAGGTCGGTCGCGATCTCCGCCGCCATGATCGTGTTTGACAGTCCGTCCTTCATCTCCCGGAACCGCACGACCTGACGCGGTACGAATACGCCACGACCCGACACGCTGACGCGATCGCTCCGATCGGAGACCCAGGACTGCGTCGACGCATCCCAATGGATGCTGCCGGTGTCCAGAGCATCGGTCGCGTCACCCAGACACGCGGCATAGTTCAACCTGCCGTGTCCTGGATCTCCCAGGCCCGGGTCGGCGGGGCATCGAAGTGTCGGAAGATCGGTTTGCCAGGGGGCGTACTCGCGGGTCCAGGGGGCCGGACCCATGGACGCAAAGGCCACGTCGTCAACATCGGAGTTTTCCCCTTCCAGAATCAATTCCCAAAGCGCCTGTTGTTCAAGAAATGGCAGCAAGCCCACCGCGTAGCTCAACCGATAGCGATTGTTTCCCGGCGGCGTTTGGCCGCCTTCATTGGAGTGCGGATCGAACGTGCCTCCCATTTGCATGGGCAGCTGATCGAAGGCCGCGTGGTAGTTGTGCACGGCCAGCCCGACCTGCTTCAGATTGTTGGAGCACGCCATCCTGCGTGCGGCACCCCGTGAGGTGCGTACGGAAGGTAAGAGAATGCCGACAAGGACGCCTAAAATCGCGATCACAGCAAGCAATTCGATGAGGGTGAATGCGCTTCGTTCGAATCGATTCTTCATGATTCGGCCCCTGAGAGTGAAGGAAGTGGATTGGTGATTGGCCCACCGGTGGCGCCCGGTTCGTGATGTGGCCAGCGGGCCGAACGGACGAGAACCACTTGGTGAACCCCCAGCGGCACCAGCCAACTGATCCAGGCGTTCCACTGGTAAATGGTTTCCGATTCCCACCCCGTAACGATGGCCAATCCGGAAATCATTCGCAGTAAAAGCGGCGACCACATCAAAATGAAGCACCGCATGGCCCACACGCGATGGGAAGCCAGACGACCCGCGATTGCCGTCGCAGCGGCCGCCAACGCGGTCGCACCGGTGGCCAAGGATAACGCCACAAACCCGGCCGCTGCCCAGGGACCCGCGTAGGCTTGGCTGGCCATCACCAAGCCGCTGGGCACGACCGCCAGGATCACGATCCCGACAAAGACTTTCCCCAGCCGTCGGTGCAGGACGATGTGGACGCGACCCCGCCCCAGCACCACCAATGCGGTGCCAAGCAGCAACGCGATCGGGCACGATACGACGTGGGCATAGAACGCGACGCGATACAGTCCGCTGAAAGAATACCGTCGCCCGCCCAAGAAGGCGGATTCAGTAAAGTCGGCCGGGAAGTACCACTGGTACTCGTACAGGATCCCCAAGAAGACTTTGATTGAAACAACGATGCCGCTCCACAAAGCGACTTGTCGCAATCGATGGTACCGGTCGTTTTCTGTCGAGTAGTGCACCGGTGCTTCGAAACCGCCGTTTTGTCGAGGTTCGGACTGGCACATCCGGTCGCCCGTGGCTTCCACTGTCGGTGGACGCGAAGTGGTCCGCGTTGGTCCGCGCGACGATGTTGCGGACCACGATTGGCGGCCGAACCGGATCATGCATTGTAGACCCTGCGACGAACCCCGTTGGAAGATTCTCGGGGGCCCCTGTCCTGAGATCGTCTTGAAGTAACGATTGATCAGATCCCTGACATTCGCCGCGGTCGCGTTGTTAAGCTATGGACTTCTCTGCTTGTCACCTGTGAACCGATGACCGGTTTCGTGACCGAATCGATCAACCCCTATCAGGCTCCACTGGAAGATTCGCTGGACAACACGGCGAAGCCGTCGCCGCGCGCTGTCATCCCGAGTCGGTTGGAATTTGAAGGGGAGCTGACGCTTGAGGACATCAAGCAAGCGGTGCAGCAGGCTGGTCTCCGCACCGAGTATCGGGGAACGACGCGAGTCTTGTACGGCCTGGTGGTCCTGTACAGCCTGCCGCTGATCGGGGCGATGCTGGTCGCCCGGCTTCCACCCTCCGGCGGCATCAGGTATCTGTTGGCGCTGGCGATTTTTGCCGTCGGTGCGATCACCATGTCCATCAGGAATCGTTGGATTTTGGCGACATTGATTCCGGAGAACCAGCTCGGATTCGGACGCGTCAAAGGCTGGTTGGATGCAACGTCGCTCCATTGCCAGTACGAACACTTCACGACGCGGGTGAAGATGTCCCAGCTGATTTCGACCGCGGCCGGTGACAACGTCTGGGTATTGAACTTCACCCGCGAGCAGTTTCATTGGACGACACTGCCGTATCGATTGTTCAGCGAACCGGAGTCGGCCCGCACTGTCGCCGAAGATTTGCGTCAGCTGTATCCGCCGGTCGTCGCGCAGGCAATGGATGAAAGAAAGTTTGAGCCGCCAACCGATCCGCCGCTGTTTGAAGCCGCCGAGTCGGCCGTGCATTACGATGGCACGTTGCTGGAGCGATCGGTGAAGGGCACGCGGTTTCAAGCCGCTTCTCGACGGCTGGTGTGGGGGACCTGGGCAACGGTGGTGGTGTTCTTTGTGTGCGTCATTGCCAGCCTGGTGACGTTGATGGGGTTTCAACAGGTGTATGTCGCGGCGGCCGTTTTCTGGTTGATCTTCTTTGTCGTCTTGACGTGGAGCCGTACCCGCGCGGCGCGACGCAAGGCACGTGGATCCGAAGGACCTGCCGTGTGGCATTCCAAAGGCTGGCTGGACGACTCGGGTTTCTGTTCCATGACCGTGCTGGGGCAATCCTGGATGCAGTGGGCCTTCTTCGACCATGTCGAAATCACCGAGAACGTGATCGCGATGTATCCGCATCCGGGTGATTCTTGTTGTTGCCTGGTGGGCAGGAATCAATTCGTCGACGATCGGCAATGGCACGCCGCACAAGAGATCGCCAGACGCAACCTTGCTCGCGACCGGTGATGCACATGGGGCCTTTCCGCTTGGCCAAGTTCTTTCGCTCGGCTGGACAGCGCCACGATCAATCAAAAGCAGCGTGATTTGCGGTGCACTGAGCGTCACGAGGTTCACCCGAAGTGTCGCTGACCGGCCAGGCTTTGTCAGAAATCGAGTAGCTACGCTCGCCAGAGCGTGGCTTTCCGCCGCGGTCGCGCCACGCGGCGACGGGGTATTGCGAGTTTTCAGACAGGGCCGCGCCAGGTTCGCGGCTCTGACGTGTCGGGCATCGGGTCAGCGACCGAGCAAACGTTGCGTTAACGGCACTCCCCAGACACGGACTTTGCGGGTTTGGGTATTGATGAAATCGCCCCCGGCCGAGATCAGACGCGCCCCGTCCGGGCTGAAACAAACGTAGATCACCCACGGTGGCGCCGCGAAGCGATGCAGCGGCGTCAACGTCGGACCGTCCCAGATCACGATGTCTCCGTTTCGTCCGCAAGATGCGAGCAGATTGCCATCGGGAGACCAGGCGACGCAATAGATTTCGTCGGCGGGGGTCGCTTTCTGGGCAACGCGTCGCCCCGAAACCGTCTCCCAGACGACGATCGACCCATCCGTGTAGCCGATCGCGAGCCGATCGCCCGACGGGTGGAACTCCAGACCCTGTGACATTTCCTTGTGCAACACCAGACGCTCCGTCCCCGTGGACACATCAAAGAGGCGTGTGGCACCGTTGCGATTCCCGATTGCCAACGTGTCTCCGTCCGGACTGAAGCGGGCAGTCAATCCGCCGGTGGCCGACCCGATGTTCAATTGATGAACCAGCGACCCGTCCGCAACGCTCCACAAAAACGCCGCGTTGCCATAACCTCCGGTGGCAAGTAATCGGCCATCGGGACTGAATTCCATCTTCGGCTGCGGGTTGGCCGTGGCGATTTGAATGGACCGATCGATTTCTCGATTGACCACTTCGACCGTCTTCGAGTTCTCGCAAAAGGCAATCACATTCGGATCCGAACTGAAGGCAAAGTGAATCACCTTTCGCGATTGGCAAAGCGTCTGGATCGGTAGCAGCGTTTGCATCTCACGGATATCCACGGGTTGTTCCCAACTGACCAACGCCAGTCGCGTCCGATCCGGGCTGGACCGAATCTGCCAAACGTCCTTTTCAATGGTGCGAATCGGACGCAACAGCGAAAGGTTCTGCGATGTAATGGGTTCGCGATAGAACTTGAATGCGAACCAGATCGCTGCGACCAGCGTCAGCGCCAGCAAAGTCACAACGCGAAACCGAAACGCGCGTTTGGCCCAACGTCGGAATGGAAGGAACGGTTTGCCCATCGCACTTTCAGATTGGAACAGACGCCGGTTCATTGCCGCCGAGTCAATCGCCCGAGGATTCACCGCGCCACGCGGCAGACCTCTGACCCCGTCCGAGAGGCGACCAGCGGAAGACCAGGCCCGCGGAGATCATGCCGCCAAACCATGCGAGAGCCATGTCTTTCTGCGGGTCCCAGATGTCACCCTGCTGACCATTGTAGGCCTCTGCTTGTGCCGGCGAAGCAAAGACCGCAATCTGCCATTCCAGGATCTCGTACATCGCACCAACCGCCAGGATGCAGGCGACCCCGACGATCGCGCCGCCCAGCGGACGCATGCCGCAACTGCGCTGGAGAACTTCCGAAGCTGGTGGAACGCCCAGCAATCCGGACGCGAAATGAACCAAACGGTCGTAATGATTTCGATCCCAGTCAAACTGTTCCGACAGCGATGAACCGGTCAGTGCCGACGCCCAGCGGTCGTAGGGCACGTACGAGTAGATCCAGCGGGCGCCCAACACGTGCAGCCAGAGAAAAACGATCAGGCAGCCAAACGACAGCGGGCTCAGCCCAAACCGCATCGCAACGGCAAGTGAGACCAAGGCGACGAGGGTTGGAATGTGTTGAAGCACCAATTCGTCCGGGAACGGCGCATCAATGAATGACAACGGGATCGACAAGCCTGTCAGGGCGATCAACAACCAGCGCAGTTTCACATCCGATCCGTGGTTCGCAGGTAAGAATCATCGACGCGAACCATGGGCGAGCTTCGCAGGAGTCGGTGGACGTGAAAAGACGCTGCCAGCGAACAGATGCTCTTGGCGGCGCAGACGAATGCGCCGTGCCATGCCAGCCCATAGACCAGCCCGAACGCGATCCATCCCAGATTGATTCGAGCGGGCTCGGGCAAACAGAAAATGGGTGTCAGCAGAATCGCAGTCAAGATCACCCCGATCGCTGCGTCTCGCAAACCCTTTCGCAGCAATTGGCTCCCCAAAGCTTGCAGGGCGGTGCGCGCCTCCAGGTCAATTGCGGACAATTGTCGAATCAGATCAATCAGCTGAACACGTTCGGGGCGGGAGCGGGGAAACGAAACCCGTTTGGACTGGCCCGCGAAGATCACGTCGCCTTCGGTAAACAGTGCGTTGCCATCAATCACCTCCAGCAGATTCCCCAGCGGGACCGCTACCAGTGGCTTCCCGTTTCGTCCCCGCAATGAAAACTGTCGTTCGTCCCAAGCCAGCGACTCCTGATGGTCGGCGAAGAGCGAACCGCCGCGCAGGTCGGCCGCGGCCGGCGATGGTTCGCGCCACCAGGTCACGATGCGGCGGCCCAACGCGAGCGCCAACATGCTCCACAGTCCTGCGGCCGCCACCACCATCACGGCAAACGCCAACCAGCCGATCCAGTCTTCACGCCGTCCGGCGGGGGCTGCCAAGAATACCGCGACCATGGCTGCGAGAATCAGCCAAAAACTTCGCGGGGGTGGCGGGGCAAACGGGGCGGTCATTGGATGGACGCGGTAAGGGGCCGACCTGCCCTAAAGGGGAAACTCGTCCTCGGCGACCTTGTCGGCGTACAACGGCATGTGCCGGTAATAAACTTCCAGGATCATCGTTGCAAACGATGTCAGGCAAAGCCGCCCGGACTCGGACAGGTGGGGGGAACCCTTGAAGAACCAGCTGCCCTTGGCGCCGGCGGTCTGATCCTGCGTCTCGACCAGCCAGTCACGTAGATCGTTGTTGAACTTGTCCCACTCCGGTCCACCGTAGTGCCGCAGAACTTGGGCCGCGTAATAGTTGTAATAGAGGTCAGGCTTTCTGACGCCGATCTTTGACAGGTGACCGATCCCACGTTGGATCCCCGGGTGCGTCTTGTCCCATCCCGTGTACATGCGACACAGCAGACCGACCGCGGTGGTGGCCGGCCGCGGTGAAGTGGCGGGCTTGTTGTAGCCGTAGATTGAACCGTTGTCGCTGGAGACGCGGTCCAGGAACGCCGTTGAACCCTGGATCACGTTGGGCGGAATCAACAGGTGCCCCATGTGCCCGCTCTTGAGTGCCATCACCTGCCAGCCGACGACCGATGTGTCACCCCCGGTTCGGTCGCGTTTGCTGTACCGCCAACCACCGTCGCTGCACTGGGCGATGGCGATGAAATTCAACGCCGCCTGGGCGGGGCCCGCCAGATCAGGATCTCCCGTCATCGCGTAGGCCTCGCACAGGGTGATCGCCGCTAATCCGTGATCGTACATCGAACCGCCGCCGGTGTAGTCGATGTAAGGCAGACCGTTCTCCTTGCCCGGCTTGCCGTTCTGCATCAAGAATTTCAGGCCCGCCATCACGACACTGCGGAATTCGCCTTTGAGGTGAGTTTGGCCGGCACCCATGAAGGGCAGCAGCGCCAAGGAGGTGGCTGCGTTGAGCTGCTTGCTACGGTCCTGCCGCGTGCAGCCGTTGCCGCAAGCGCCCCGGCAAACCAATTCGTGCTGGAAGGTCCAGGCACCCATGGTGGGCCCGGCTTTGATCTGGTGCCGAGCAAACCATTTCAACGCCTCGGTGACGGCCGCTTCGCTGCTCTCGGTCCCGCCATATTCGCGCAGCAGTTTTTCTTTCATCTCGGAGCTGCGGCTGCCCATCGGTTGCATGCTCATCGAAGTCAGCGATTGCAGCGTCGCCGCGGCGGGGGCCATCTCGGCGGCGAAATCGCTCGCGTCCAACGGGACGGTCGCCACGTCGACCATCGGGACGTCCACCGTCATTTGTTCGACTTCCGTCGGTTCGGTGATCTCGACCTGTTCGGCAACTTCTTCCGATTCCTCAATGTCGCCGGGGTCGAAATCTTCGATGGTGATTTCTTCGATCTCGGGCCCGTCATCGGC
The DNA here is from genome assembly GCF_008629675.1 of Roseiconus nitratireducens. Classification (GTDB taxonomy): domain Bacteria; phylum Planctomycetota; class Planctomycetia; order Pirellulales; family Pirellulaceae; genus Stieleria; species Stieleria nitratireducens. The sequence continues at coordinate 87,840 of NZ_VWOX01000001.1, forward strand.
GCCGGTGGACGCGGTCAGCACGTTCACGATCTCGACCGGATTGGCAATCGTGATCAATCCCAGCACCAACAGGATCAGAACATGGACCAGCGTGCTGACCAGCCAGGCAGGCATTGCTTGGAAGAACAGGAAACGTCGCTGCGCCTCGGACTCCAACTCTTCTTCATCGGCGACGGGGTCCTCCCCCGTCTCCGTTGGCATGAGGTCCGCCGCGGTGATGGTCGGTGAATGAAAATCATCACCGGCGGACTCGCTTTCGGTCGAGCCGTTGTGGGCCTTACGAGGTTCGGCACTGGTGCTCACTTGCGAGTTCCTTGCAATCGAACGATTGTGCGAGGCGAGAAGAATCGGAAAAGGACGCGTGGGGGGGAGGCGCGGTGGGAATCCCCAGTATACGCGATGCAAATCAAGATGAAATTTTCCCACGCTCGGTGTGATGAAAACGCACGAGGGCTTAGATATGTACCCAATCCCATCGGCAATGCGGCCCAGTGATCTGTTGAGATCTCTGTGGACTTTCCGCGTGCCCACCGATCTCGGGGCTGCCCACCCTCCGAACGGGCTGGCGTAATCGTCGCCACCTCGGAAACCCGTTCGGCTCAGGCCCGGCGTCGGTTCATCGACAACGGACAACACTGGCCACCTGAACACTGACCAACATCGAGTTGATTTTGCGGGACAGCGTTCCTTGGCAACCACCACGCGCGTCAGAGCGTGGAATTGGCAGCAATGCCTCCGGCGGGCGACGGTGGCAATGCTGATTCGCGATTGGGGCCGTGCCTGATCGGGGCCGCCTCTGCCAAGTTCATTACGCATCCGACGACCCATCGGATCGCCGGGTCTGCCGTCCGAACGGAATTCAGGGGGCTTCCTGGGCGGCGTCTTGCTTCCGATTCTCCGCGCGAATCGGTTCGTAATTGGCAATCCGGCGAAGAAAGTTGGGCATCGCCGTTCGAAACCGATCGTTCAGACAAACCTGGCGATTGCCGCCGCGAAGCCCAACCCAGCCGGAGTCCAGGGCAATCACGATTTGCGTGTCGGGAAACCGGCGCGCGGTCGGATCGGTCAGCTGCAATTCCATGGCGGGTTCCTGGCCGATGCGTCCGTCGATCGAATCCTCTCGGGCGGTGTCCCAGTCGTAGCTGCGTTCATCGAGCAACACGTGGCGGAGGTGTCCCAGTCCGGGCATGCCGGTCAAGCGAATCAGGTCGGAGGGTCCGGCACTCTCCGGAGACGGCTGCAGGTGAATCTCTTCGGCCAGCTGCAGGGCTTCAATCACTTCATCCCCCCAGAACGCACGCGTCCGATCCAGGTGGGTGCGGCGGGCCCAAATGCTGAACGCGGCGCCGCAGATGCCAAACAGCACGACGAAGGCGGCCAACAGCAATCCGCGTCGCGTGATCTGGACCCGCGGATCGTTGTACTTGTCCGGATGTTCGTTGATTTCAGCGTTCATCAAAATCGATTGCCGCGGAAGGTTGCTTCCGCCCAGCTAGCCAGGGAAATTCATTGTTTCATACTGTGTGGGCCGGCTGACGGGCGTGTTTCACGAACCTGCTGGTTTCACGACCCCCGTGGCCTCCGTTGCCGCCACGTCTCGATCCACATTCCAGAACCCAGCCTCGTTTGACCATGAAGCCCCCACTTGCTGCATCAATGCCTGCCTCGGGCGATTCCTCTCCCGGCGACGGTGCCGACGGATGTCAGATGACGGTCGAACTGGGTGACCGAAGTTATCCAATTCATGTTGCCACCCTGGCAACCGGGCGTTTTGCCGCTGCGCTGGTGGAGGCGACGGGGGATCTATCTCATGCGTTGGTGATTTACGATCAGGCGGTCGAATCTTGGGCACAGGAATTGTGCGAAAAAATCTCAGCTTCCGCCGTCCGAGTCGATCGCCGCGCCGTGCCTTCCGGTGAACCCAGCAAATCGATCCAGCAGTACGCGGAGTTGCTGGATTGGATCTTGCAGTCGGGTGCCGATCGGCGGAGCGTGGTCGTGGCGGTCGGCGGTGGCGTGGTGGGAGACTTAGCCGGCTTCGTCGCCGCGTCCTACGCTCGCGGGATCCGCTTCGTCCAGGTACCCACCACCCTGTTGGCGATGGTCGACAGTAGCGTGGGTGGAAAAACGGGAATCAACCTTGCCGGGGCGAAAAACATGGTCGGCGCCTTCTGGCAACCGGATCTGGTGTGGGCGGACACCGCCTCATTGGATTCGCTCCCCGAACGGAGCTACCTGAGCGGTTTGGCCGAAGTGGTCAAGTACGGCGTGATCGAAGATGCCGCGTTCTTCTCCTGGTTGGAATCCAATGCTTCGGCGTTGGTGAATCGTGATCCGGCGGCATTGCGACATGCGATCCGTCAAAGCTGTCTGTGCAAAGCGCGGGTGGTCAAAGAAGACGAACGTGAAACCAGTGGGCGACGTGCGATCTTGAACTACGGGCACACGTTTGCGCACGCCATCGAAGCGACCGCCGGATACGGCCAGTGGTTGCATGGCGAGGCGGTGTCGATCGGAATGCAAATGGCCGCGTCATTGGCGATCCAGCTGGGGCAATGCGATGCAGATCTGCTGGAGCGACAAACGACGTTGCTGACCCGCTGTGGTTTGCCCGTCCGTTTTCCCGATGCCGACGTCGATGCGATGCTGCCGGTGATGGGACGCGACAAAAAGGTGGCCCACGGCAAGTTGCGTTTCATCTTGCCCAGCCGAATCGGTGCCGTGGAATTGGTCGGCGACGTGGACGAATCGGAGGTGCGGCGGGCGGTCGAAGCGCATCGCTGAGATGCCGCCGACGCGCGTCCTGGTTTCACCGCAGTGAGAGTCCGCGACCGGCGTCAGCCCAAGATCTCGCCGACCGTTCGCCGGCAGGCCGATGCATAGGACCGGCCGAAAAGATTCAGATGGTTCAGCTGGTGGTACAGCTCGTAGACCAGGACACGCCTCCGCCAGCCGTCCGGCAGCGGCCATTGATCCAAGTAGGCTTGTTCGAATTCCGGCGGGCAGCCACCCATCCAACGGAGCATGCCCCATTCCGCTTCGCGTGACCCGTGATACACGGCCGGGTCAATCAACACCGGATTGCCATCGGCGTCGAACAGGTAGTTGCCGCTCCACAAGTCGCCGTGAAGCAAACTGGTTCGGTCCTCGCCACCTGCCAGCAGGGCGTCCATTTTTTCAACGATGCGATCGCACGCCGATCGCAACGCCGGATCCAACAGTCCCTGATCGGTCGCCCACCGCGTCTGAAAACCGATCCGGCGTTCCGCGACAAAACTCGCCCAGGTCTGGCAGCCGCCGTTGGGTTGAGGAGCAGAACCGAGAAAGTTGTCCTCCGTCCAGCCGATCCGATCACCCGCGGTCGCGCGGTGCAAGTCGGCCAGTTGGCGTCCAAACGTCGCGAAGACGGATTGCCCCGCCGTGCGAGACCGGGACGCAGCGGAATCCGACCGTACGAACTCCGTGACCAGGTAGGCGCTGTCGTCGACCACCCCCGTGGCGTAAACCTTGGGAATCCGAATCGCGCCGGCCTCGGCCAGTGCCAGCAACCCATCCGCTTCGCAGCGAAAGTTTGATGCCATGGCGCGCTCGTGACGTTTGACCAGCAGCTCCGTTTTTGATTGGCCGTGGTGCACGTGTTCCAGCTGTTGCCAACTGGAGGCATCCCCGGGTGCGATCGAGGCCACCATGACTTCGCTGATGCAGCCTCCACCCAGCGGCCGCGTTGCGGTGACGTCGACGGCAACGCCGAGCAGCGAATGAAGAGCGTTGGCGATCATTTTTCCAGGGGAATTGCCGAAACTTTGGGGGCCTCGCCCGGGTATCCTATAACGAGCCGGGTTGGATGCGAAAGCGCTCGGCAGGACCGGATCAGGCACAGGTGAGTGGAAATGAGTCAAGTTGCAGGGATACAGTGGGTTGAACGTGGGCAGCAGTTTTTTGTCAGCAAGCGGGCTGCGAAGTGCCGTGCCGCAAATCGACCGCTGTTAGGAAGCGTTTTGGTTTTGGCGACGCTTCTCGGCGGAATGCCAACCGTGCAAGCCGCCGAACCTGGTCGGGATGGCTCGGCATTGGAAGGGAGTTTTGCCGCTCAACTGAGTCGGATCGATTTGGACGACTACCGGGGGCGTCGCTGGCAGCTGTCCGATTTCCAGTCCGACGATTTGCTGGTCATCGCTTTTTTGGGGACCGAATGTCCCTTGGCGAAACTGTACGCGACCCGGCTGCAGGGGCTGCAAGACCGATGGCAAGCACAGGGCGTCCGCGTGCTCGGGGTGATGAGCAACCGGCACGATTCTCTGCGAGAGATCCAGTCCTTCGCCCAGCGTCAGCAGTTGTCCTTTCCGATCGTCAAGGACGCGGGCGGGCGTTTGGCCGATGAATTGTCCGCCGAACGCACGCCCGAAGTCTTTGTGTTCGATTCCGATCGCCGACTTCGCTATCGCGGCCGCGTGGATGACCAGTACGGCATTGGATACGTCCGGGATGAACCTCGCCGCCATGATCTTCGCCAAGCCATCGAAGAGTTGGTCGCGGGACAACCCGTGTCGGTTGAGAAAACCGACGCGGTGGGCTGCATCATCGGACGCACCAATCCGGTCGATCCGGATGCCGACGTCACCTATGGCGGTCAGGTCGCCGACATCCTGAACCGCCACTGCGTGCAATGCCATCGCGAGGGTGAGATCGCTCCGTTCGCATTGACCGAGTACGAGGAGGTTGCCGGGTGGGCGGAAATGATTGCCGAAGTGGTGCGTGAACAACGGATGCCGCCTTGGCACGCGGATCCCGAGCACGGCCATTTCGCAAATGCGCGCCGGTTGACGGATCAGGAAAAGCAAACGCTGTACGATTGGGCCGAAGCGGGAGCCCCGGCCGGCGACCTCAGCCACCTGCCGCCGCTGCCCGACCGAGTCGCCGGCTGGCAGTTGCCGCGAGAGCCGGACAAGGTTTTCAACGTCAGCCCCGAACCGTTCGATGTGCCCGCCGAGGGCGCGATTCGATACCAGTACTTTCGTGTTGATCCGGGCTTTGAGCAGGACGTGTGGATTGAAGCCGCCGAGTTCAAGCCGGGGAACCGATTGGTCGTTCATCACATCCTGGCATTCGCGGCGGAGAAGGGACAACGCAGCGAGTTGGACGGCGAACGCGGGTTCCTGGTCGGCTATGTGCCCGGTGCCCGTGTCCAACCGTGGCCTAAGGGACACGCCAAGCGAATTCCCGCCGGAAGCGACTTGATCTTCCAGGTCCACTACACGCCGATCGGACGCCCCGTCACCGATCAAAGCCAGTTGGGATTGTGCCTGGTCGATCCGTCGGAGGTCACGCACGAAATCCAAACGACCAGTGCGGTCCAGACACGCTTCACCATCCCTCCGCAGGAATCCGACCATGTCGTCACCGCGAACAGCCCCCCACTGCCCCCGGGAGCAAAACTTCTCAGCATGAGCCCTCACATGCACGTGCGTGGGAAATCGTTCGAGTACCGGTTGCGGTCCAGCGGCCAGACCCTGTTGTCGGTTCCGGCCTACGATTTCAATTGGCAGACCACGTACGTCCTGGAGGATCCGTTGCCAGTCGTACCGGGCGATCGCATCGAATGCCGCGCCGTGTTTGACAACAGTGATGACAACCCGAACAACCCCGATCCTCAGGCAACCGTCCGTTGGGGGCCGCAGACTTGGGATGAAATGATGATCGGTTACTTTCATTTGTCGGTGCCCCGCGACGATGCCTCGGCGGAGCCGCCGGAAACGTCTCCGGAGAGCCGGCGGGAGCGCGCCGCGCGGGCGGCGCGTCTGGCAACGTTCGACCAGCTGGATCGCGACGGTGACGGAGAATTGTCACGCGAGCAAACGCCGCCACGATTGCATAAAACCTTCGACTCGCTTGATGCCGATGCCGACGGAATCCTGACACGACGTGAGGTGGAAACGTCCGGCCAGTAAACGCGGCCGCCGGCAGGATTTTGTCGATCGCAGTGCTGCCCCCGTCCCGTCATTCGCTGTCCAGTTTTACCCTGGCTCGTTTTGCCCTGGCTCGTTTTACTCAGTCCAGTTTTACCCAGTCCAGCGGATCACACCGGCGGCGCGGGCGTTTACAATTCGCAGCGGGCCGCCGGCATCCGGGTGGCGTATTCCTACACGACACGCTTTTCTCATCTGGGCATCGGCGGACTTGGGCGGCAAGCGAGAAATGACCGAGCCCGAATTGATCGATCGGGCGCTTGCCGGGGATCGATCCGCTTTTGCCGAACTGGTCCGCCAGAACCAGGACCGCTTGTTCGCTTCGATGCTGCAAGTGACCGGGTCCGCCGAAGAGTCCGAGGAAGTGACCCAGGACGCCTTCATCCGCGCCTTCATCAAATTGGACACGTTCCAGCGCAACAGCCAGTTCTTCACCTGGATCTACCGGATCGCGTTCAATAGCGCCCTGACGCGACGGCGCAAGAAACGCGCCCGAGTCTCCCTGGACCAGGTCCGAGCCGAGACCGGTCTGGAAGTCGTCAGCGATGAGGATCGTGTCGACGAACCGCTGTTGCGCGACGAACGGGTCGCACTGGTTCGGCGGGCAATGGACCTGTTGTCCGACGAGCACCGGAAAATCTTGGTGCTTCGCGAGATGGACGGATTTGCCTACGAGGAGATCGCGGAAATCCTGGAGATCTCGATCGGGACCGTCCGCAGCCGACTCAGCCGAGCCCGCAACCAGCTGAAACTGGCAATCGAGTCGATCGAACCAACCTGATCGCGGGTCCGCCTCGCTGGACGGCGCCGGCGGAAGCAGAAACAGTTGGTCTGCTGAAAGTTGTCCGCCAAACTGGGCCGCGACCCCAACGCGTCCGGATCTCTGGCTCCCCTGCCGTGGGGTGTCGGGGTTTCCGGAAAAATTTCCCCAGACCCCCTAAGAAATCGTTCCCCTCTTCGTTGCTCCTAGCGGCTAGGTTGATGATCGACGGCGGAGGTGCTGCTGCCGGGATTCGAACGGGGCAATCGAAATCGGGCGAATGGACGCCATTTTCGGCCTACGCTTGGGGGATCCCAAAGCGGTTGGGCAGCGATGGTTGTGACCGATCGATCCAGCGAGGCGCCGTTTCTGGCGGGTTCCGATTGGAGGCGTTGACGCGGCAATGCGGTCGCAACGCGGTGGTGGCTCGATGCCATCCGTCTTCCTGCGGAGACCGTCGACATTTGCCGGAACGGGCGCTGTCGCCCCCCCACTTTTCACTTTTCTTCACGCAACGCGGTGAACAGTCATGCTGTCGCGAAATCGAATGTTTTGTGCTCTGATTTGGGGACTGTTGGGCATTGGCGCCATACCTCTCCCTGTCACCCCAACAACGCTCATGGCTGCACCAATCGGACTGATGGAACGGTTTGCGCTGGCCGAGGACCGCGAAGCGGTCTTGGCCGAGCTCATTCCCGGAAGTGAAGACTACTACTTCTATCACTGCCTGCATTACCAGAACACGAACCAACTGGCCCGCGCCGATGCCATTCTGAATGAGTGGGTTGCCAGCCGCAAAGGCCAGATGACCGCGTTGATCCATTCGATGACCGATCGCCAGCGGTTGTTGACGTACGACCAGTCGCCGCAGCAGACGGTCGACTACTTCGTTCGACGTTTGGGCATCCAACTGAATCACTCGCCGCCGGCCCGAAAGGGAACCCGGCGTTTTCCCAGCCAACTGGATCCGGACTTTCTCAATCGCGAACGTTGGGTGCAAGCCTCTTTGCGTGACAACGTTTCGTTGTCGCCGGCCGGGCTGCGGATCGCGGCGGGGATGTACTTGCAGGGTGATGCGAAGACGCCGATTTCGCTGCACGACTTTCTCAATCGCGTCGACGGAGCCTATCTTCAGCAACTTGACGAACTGGTCATTCAGGAATTGAAGTCACGGCCACCGCGCGAACAAAGGTTCGGCGATTTGACGGCGCATGACTTTCTGACGCTGGAGGAGCTCGAACGCGTGGCCCAGTCGGTTCCCGCCATTGCCGACGATAACTCGCTGGTCAACGCAAAGTTGCGGCGACTGCGTCCCGGTGGCGACGTGGACATCAGCCAGCAACCACGCGAACGCCGCGAATACCTGGTGGAGGTCGAAAAGTATGTGCGCACTCTGCCGCCCGCTTACAACTCGCTGAAAGCCTCCGCGGCTTACCGTCTGTTGGAAGCCAACCTGCAGTTCGGGATCTGGGATGAAGCCCTGTTCCTTCACTACCTGTCGTTGCCCCGGCGGAGCCCGATCATCAGCCCGGTCCTGGAACGATCCAGTGTCCGAGCCAACCCGACCGACGATTTCACCGAAATCGCGATTCTGCCCCCGATCGGTGACGAAACAGGATTGGTGGAGACCTACCTGGAGCACTTCCTGCGGGATGCAGCCGATACGAAAAAGTTCGAACGGTTTCTGCAAGCGGATTATCTGCGTCGGGTCTTCGCACGCACCAAGTTGATGGCCGGAGCGGAGAATCCCCAGACCTATTACCAGATGCTGTCCGCCGCAGAACGACAGCAGTTGCGAGACGAAATTGAATTGCGTTTCGCGCCGCAGAATCCCCGCCGCTATTCCGATGACCAGGACAGCGAACTGCTGGTCGATGTGAAGAACATCGAAACGCTCGTGGTCCGGATCTACGAAATGAACGCCCTGGCGTACTATCGCGGCAACGACCAGCGGTTGGATACGGATGTTGATTTGGACGGTCTGATCGCCACGCACGAACGAACACTTCAGTACGACCGCCCGCCGGTGGAGCGTCATCGGGAAGCGATCGCGCTGCCCGAATGCAGTGGTCGCGGCGTCTGGATCATCGACCTGGTCGGTCAGGGGCGCCGGGCCCGCACGCTGATCCAACGCGGTGACCTGCAAACGGTGCGTGCCGCCGACGCCGACGGAATGCAGATCACCATCCTGGACGAAGATCGCAATCCGGTCCCCAACGCGAAGATCTATGTCGGCAACCAAGAGTTCACCGCGGGTGATGATGGCGGCGTGTTCCTTCCCATGGTGTCCGAAGCGGTCGACCGCAAGGCGATCGTTTCCGACGGCAAGCTTGCCAAGCCCATCGAATTCAAACACCTGCAGGAGAACTACTCGCTGCAGGCTGGATTCTTCGTCGACCACACCCTGCTTCAATCAGGGCACGTCGCCGATTTGTTGGTGCGTCCCAGGTTGTTGCTCGGGGGCAACCCGATCGATCCGGCGGTCTTGAAGGACGCCACGGTGCGCGTGGTGGCGACCGATCTGGAAGGCATTCAGACGAGCAAGCAATTCGACCAGCTGGAGCTGAATCAAAGCAAGGAACTTGCCCTCACCTTTCGTGTTCCCCCGCGGTTGGCCTCGATTGAGTTTGAACTTTCCGGCCATGTGATCGGATTGTCGGATCGCCGAAAGCGAGAGTTGCAGGTCAAGCACGCGGTCGATGTTGCCGGTGTCCGACGGACGGACCAGACGGTCGATGCCTTCTTAACGCGTGACAGCGACAGCTTCGTGATCGAAACCCGAGGGCGGAGCGGTGAACCGGTCGTCGGTGCGACGGTGCGATTGGAGTTCGATTTGGACATCGGTTCGACGCAACCCAGCCAGTACCTGCAGTCCGACGATCAGGGACAGATCCGATTGGGGCTGCTCGATCACGTCACGCGTTTGAAGTACGGAATCGCCGAACGCAGTCAGCATCAATTTGACTTGCAACTCAATCAGCAAATCTGGCCGCAAGCCGTCAACCTGTCGACCGACCAGGCATTGCGATTGCCGGTGGTGGATGGGCGAACCGCTGACAGTTACCGACTGTTGGAAATCCGTGAAGGCAAGATGCGATCCGATCTGTCGGATCGACTGAAGATCGACAACGGCTTCTTGACTGCCTCTGACCTGCCGGCCGGCAATCTGCAACTGTTGGATCGAGTCACCGGGGACTCGACGCAGGTGACGGTCATTGATGGGCGCGTGATTGATCGTGTTTTGGTCGGCAAGATCCGTCACCAGGAACAGTCCGCCGCCGTTCCGCTTTCCATCCAAGACGTTCAGGTCAATCCGGACGGCAGTCTGGCGGTGCAGTTGTCGGGTAACACCGATTTCGCACGTGTTCACGTCATCGCGTCACGGTACTTCGACCGTCTTTCTCCGCTGGACGATCTGTATCTCGGAACGCCAACTCTGCGAGGGCGTGGATTGTCGCTGGCGCGCTGCGGCTACGTCAGCGATTTGCGTCTGGGGGATGAATACGAGTACGTGCTGCGACGTCAGTACGCTGCAAAGTATCCCGGTGTGATGCTGCCCCAGCCGAGCATTTTGCTGAACCCCTGGGAGACAGAGACGACATCCAACGAGAGCCAGAGTGCCCAGGCGGGCGATGCACCACAGCCATCGGCGGCCCCCGCATCGGAACTTTCCCGGCAACAACGCGGCGCCGATCGAGCCAAGTCCGAAGCCGCGGTGGTGGCCCCCGACTTTGATTTTCTGTCCGACGCCGGCGTCGTCGTGTCCAACCTGATCCCGGACGCGCAGGCCAAGGTGACCATTCCCGCCGATGTGATTGCCGGCATGCCCATCGTCCGCTTGGTTGTGGCCGATCCGGCTACGGTGCTTTGCAAAACCGTTTCCGGGGAGCTCAATCGACCGGAGGTCGAAGACCTGCGGCTGGCGAAGGCACTGCCGGCCGACAAGCCGTTTTCCTTTGAACGCGCCGTGTCGGTGGTTTCCGCCGAGCAACCGCTCGATCTGAAAACCCTGGGCTCAGCACAGTTTCAGGTGTACGGCGATGTGGCGTCGCTGCTGCAGCTGTATCAGACCCTGGTGAGCGATTCCCGCCTGAAAGAGTTTGAGGTGCTGGGCCGCTGGAACGCGCTGTCCAAACAGCAGAAGTTGGATTCCTATTCGGAGCTGGCGTGTCACGAGTTGCACCTGTTTCTCCGCATGCATGATCCCGAATTCTTCAACGAAGTGATCCGTCCCTACTTGGCCAACAAGAAGGAAAAACAGCTGGTCGATCACTGGTTGCTCGACGAAGACCTGTCGCAGTACGCGTCGGTCTGGAAGTATCAATCGTTGTCCGCGGCCGAGAGAGCTTTGCTCGCGATACGCGTTCCCGAATTGCGCAGCAAGGTGCGACGAGACCTTTTGGAAACCGTGGACCTGATGGACGACGATTTCGACCGCCAACGCAAACAGATCGAAAGCGCGCTGCGCTCGGAGGTGATGTTTGAGTTCGGGGCATTGGAAGAGAAGGAAATGGCAATGGGGGATGAGGACGCCGATGGCTTAAGTCGCTTCAGAGGGCGTGGCGGAATGGGCGGCAGCTTGGGGATGGCCGACGCAGACGCCTTCATGGGCTTGTCGGACTCTCTTTCGGTCAACTCGCCGGAGGCGGCGGCTGCCCTCGATGCAAAGAATGGTCGGCGAAAAGCAGCGATCCGGCTCCAAGAAGAAGTCCGGTCCTCAAATCGCGAGCTCAGTTCCCGCATGTACTTCGGACGAACCAGCGGTTTGGCCGGAAAACAGATGTTCTATCAGGGTCTAGACAGCACCAAGCAGTGGGCGGAAAGCCATTGGGACCACGTCCGTGTCGTCGGCGGACCCTCGCCGATCAATCTGATCCCCATCAATCCGTTCTGGAGCGATTTGGCCGAAGCGTCATGGCAGGGGAACGAGGGGGCACCGGCGGTGTCGCGGCATTTGCTGCGGCCCACCGAAAGCCGACATGCGGCGCTGGTGGCGCTGGCGATGTCCGGCCTGCCCCTGTCCGCCGGCGAGATTTCATTGCCGGTGGAGCCGGAAACCGTTTACCGTCCGGCCCATCCCGTGGCGCTGGTGACGAAACGACTTCGTTCCCTGCAAAAGGACCCCTCAGAATCCAGCGTCATGATCGGTCAAATGTTCCGCCGGTTGCGAGAGGACAACCAGTCTGGCAAGGCGGCGACGGAGCCGGATCGGTTCCTGACGGGCGAGGCGTATGAAGGTCGGGTGGTCGTCTCCAACCCGACGGCAACCGAACAGATCGTCGAGCTGTTCTGGCAAATCCCGGCCGGCAGCCTGCCGTTGTCCGGAAGCCAAGTCACCGACAGCAAAACCGTGACGCTCGCGCCGTTTGCCGTCTCCGCGGTGCAGTACCAGTTCTACTTTCCCCGCGAAGGTGAATTCGTGCATTACCCCGCTACGGTTTCCAGCGGTGATGACTTGCTGGCCTGGGCGGACGCCAAAGAATTCCGTGTCGCCGACCAGTGGCCCGATGACACGGTGACCTGGCAATCGATCGCGCGTGACGGATCGGCCCAACAGATCCAGGATTATCTGAAGGATGCTAATCTGCATGATCTGGATTGGTCGCTGGTGCTGCATCGCTTGAAAGACCGCCAGGTTTTCGATGTCGTCACCGACGCCCTCGATCAAGTGAAGCTTCCGGAAGCCCAGGTTTGGGCGTACGGCTTCCATCACAATGATCCCGAAGCGATGCGACGTTTTCTGTCGCTTCGAGATGATCTGATCGCCCGCACGGGGCCGGTGATCAAGTCGACGCTACTTTCAATCGATCCAATCGAGCGAGGATTCTACGAGCACTTGGAATACGCTCCCCTGGTGCGGGCCCGAATTCATCGATTGGGAGACGTCGATGAGATCCTGAATCCGACGTTCCTGGGACACTACCAGCAATTCGTTCGACGATTGGGGTTCCATGATTCCATCGAACCCACGGAGAAAATGCCGCTGACTTATTACCTGCTGTTGCAGAACCGGATCGAGGAGGCCATCAAGTTCTTCGACTCGTTGAATCGTGAAGCCGTCCCCAGCCAGCTCCAATATGATTTCCTGGCAGGGTACCTGGCGATGCACCGAGGCGATTTCGAGAATGCTCTGGCCATCGCACGCCGGCATGCGGATCACCCCGTGCCCCGTTGGAACACGCGATTCAACGAGATGAATTTGCAGATTCGCCAACGGTTCGAGTTGATGGATTCCCAACAACTGGTCTCCGCCCCCGATCAAGACAAAGCGATTGACGAATCAAGCGTTTCAACGAAATCGGCGGATTTGGCAATCGCCGATCGCAACCGGGCAAACAGTCAGGCGTCAGCCACCGTACCGGAGGTCATGGTGCGAGTCGAAGACGACAGCATCCGGCTGGATCACCGCAATACGGATCGTGTCGACATCAACTTGTACGGCGTTGATTTGGAATTGCTGTTCAGCAAAGCACCGTTCGCTCGAAAGGACCTGCAGCGGATCGCCATGGTTCGCCCCACCAAGAGCGATGTCGTCGACACGCCCTCGCAAACGGGGACCATTCGGATTCCGATCCCCGAAGACCTGCGTGCCCAGACCCTGCTGGTGGAAGCGACCGTGGGCGCCTCTCGCGGGACGGCGCTCTACTACGGCGGCGAACTGACGACCTACGTCAGCGAGGCGTTCGGCCAGTTGCAAACGACGGACGCCAGCACGCATCGCCCGGTGGTCAAAGCCTACGTCAAGGTCTATGCGGAATATCCCAACGGCGACATCCGTTTCTACAAGGACGGCTACACCGATGGCCGCGGTCGGTTCGACTACACCAGCATCAGCGCGGCCGACGCCAAAAGCGCTAGCCGTTATTCGATCCTGGTCTTGAGCGAAGACCGGGGTGCCACACTGCATGAAGTGGACGCACCCTGATTCGGTCTTGATCCGGCTTGCGGCACGCGCGGCATCACCTGCTGCCAACGTTCCCGAAATGCTGACAGAGCTCTGGGGTTGCGATGCGTCGCCGCAAGGGACGCACCGACCTTAGATCACAACCGACCCGATTGCGCCGGACTTTCGTGATCAGTGTGGCAACGGGTTCTCCAGGATCAAACGACGTCGGCCCGCCTGGCGTGTCGGTTAGATGAGCGTTCGGCACCGTCAAGGATTCAAACCGGCTGGGATCAAATCTCAGCCGGCGACGGGCGAAGCAGATCCGTTTGAGCGTGTAGTCGTGGGAGCATTTCGGATACGTGCGGAGCCGCTCAAGCCAAAGATCCACGGGATCAAACAGGGAACAAGGCAGATCCAACGACTCGCTCCACGTCCGCTCGACCAACTCCATCGAACCGCTCCACCGGGCATTGACCTCCAACATCGTGACACGTCCTTGGTTGACAATTAGGTCGATATTGAATGGTCCTCGGATCGGACCGATCTTTGGGTCTTGTCGACACTGCCGGACCACGGCACTTCCCAGGGCCTCGATCCGGCTCTGCAGATCGGATGGCAACTCGATCGGACCGAAGGCTCCCGCAAACACAAACGGGCGATCTCCAATGCGGGTGCGCAGCAGGCGGCAGGTTCCCAGGCACAGGCTTCGTTCCCCGTCGGTCAAGTAGCTGGCGCCGACCAGTCGCCCGCTCACGTAGGCTTGGATGTAAGAAGCACCGTCGCGATCGGGTTGCGGGTTCGCATGGTCGTGCCAGCGAACGCCCAGGCCGCCACAGCTGACAGCATTCTTGGTCAACCAACGCCCCCAGCGTCCGGATGACGACGGCGCGAAGGCGTCGGTCCTGGAAACCGTTTGGGGAAAGCGCGCGCCCGCTTCATGGGCGATGCGGCGGAGAATCGGCAGCGATTGCAGGCTGCGGATCTGCCGTGGCGTGGCGGTCAAGAACCGCCGCGGACAACTTTCCAGCCATCGAAACCCGGACACCAGGCCGCCCCCGATGATGACCGGGGTTTCGGGCGAGACGGCTTTTGCAAAACAATCCTGGCCGCCGGTGTCACCCGGAGTCTGGGCATCCTCCCGTTCTCGTGGGTTGCCTGAACCGCCGCAGAATGCATCGATCGGATGCCAGGCATCGCACGCGACGAGCGTTTCTCGATCTCCGAAACCGTCCACTGCGACGGGAGCGTAGCCGGCGCGACGCGCGGATTCCGCGGCGGCCCGGACCGAACCTCCGATCAGCAGCACCTGATCGCCGGAGGAAGGGGACGGCGGAGCGGCAACCGACGCCCGGGGCCGGGAAGAAGGCTGGCGCCCGTCGATGGACTCGGATTCGTGTTTTGATCGGTCGCCCGCTGCCTCCGGTGACCGGCCTTTCAGTTCCTTGGGGTCGGGTGGTTGCATCGCGACGGCGGTTTGTTAGCTTTTCGAACACTCCAGACCCACCCCAAACGCACCTGCGGCGATTCCGGAGCGTTCTGCGGGGCAACGGACATGTGTTTCCCCATCGGTCTGCCAAGACACCTTCCTTCTGACAGGTAGCTCAAATGCAGTTTTACATCGGTGAAGCCCTGGTGGGCGATGGCAATGAGGTCGCGCACATCGATTTGATGATCGGCAGCAAAGATGGCCCGGTGGGCGTCGCGTTCGCCAACGCCTTGTCGACGCAAAGCGAGGGCCACACCAACCTGCTGGCGGTCCTGGAGCCGAACGTGGCGGTCAAGCCGTCCACCGTGATGATCACGAAAGTCACCCTGAAGGGCATGAAGCAGGTCGTGCAGATGTTCGGTCCGGCTCAGGCCGCCGTGGCGAAGGCCGTCGCGGACGCTGTCAGCGAGGGAGTCATTCCGAAGGATCAGACGGAAGACCTGGTTTGTGTTTGCGGCGTCTTCATCCACCCGGAAGCCGAAGACGACGAAAAGATCTACAAGTACAACTACGAAGCGGTCAAGCAGTCGTTGGTCAACGCGATGGGTGGCAAGCCGACTGCCGACGAGATGATCGCCAAGAAGGATTCGGCGGCTCACCCGTTCAAGGGCAACTTCTGATTTCGGCATGCCCAAACGCATCCTGTTTCAATTCGATTGCGATCCCCAGCCGAGTTCGTTTGACGCGGTGGTCGCAATCGATGCGGGGGTTGAGCATTTGATTCCATTCGCGGGCGTGCAGGCGACCGCGATCGAGTCGCTGGTCCACGGGGCGATGTTCACCCGCGGCGGTGACGATCTTCGCAACACCGCGATCTTCATCGGCGGGAGCGACGTCTCCAGCGCTGAGGCTCTCTTGCGCCGGGTCACCGAAACGTTCTTCGGGCCCGTTCGTGTCTCGGTGATGTTGGACGCCAACGGGTGCAACACCACGGCCGCCGCGGCGGTCGTGGCAGCCGCACGCCATGTCACGCTGGCGGGAGCGTCCGCCGTCGTGCTGGGAGGTACCGGGCCGGTCGGTCAACGCGTGGCGCGACTACTGGCGACCGACGGCGCATCGGTGACCGTGACCAGCCGGTCGCAATCGCGTGCCCAAACGGTTTGCGATCAGATTGCCCAGCAGTTGTCGGAATCGGATTCCGGTCCTCTGCGGGCGGCGGAGACGGCCGCGCCTGGCAGCCTTCGCAAAGTTCTGTCCGACGCCCAAATCGTGATCGCTTGCGGGGCCGCGGGCGTGCAACTGGCGTCGTCGGATGATCTGCGGTCCGCGACGGACCTGGCGGTGGCGGTGGACTTGAACGCCGTGCCTCCCGCAGGACTGGACGGCGTGTCGGTCACCGACAAGGCCGCCAAGATTCAAGAGCATTCCGCGTCCGTCGGCTACGGTGCTGTGGGCGTCGGTGGTCTGAAAATGAAAACCCACCGAGCCGCAATCCAATCATTGTTTGAATCCAACGACAAAGTTTTGGATGCTGATGAAATCTTCGCGCTGGCAAAATCGGTCGATGCGAAGTCGGGTTGATCAATGAAGTCGCGAATGCGGCGTGAATCCCGACGGCCCCGTCTCCACTTCCCGAACTCGTTTTCCTCGTCAGCGAGACATCCATGTTTGATCTCGTGCTCGGGACACACAACCGCAAGAAGCTGATCGAGCTGAAGTTGATGTTGCCGGAGCAGCATTACCGGCTGCAATCTTTGTCCGAGATCCCGTCGGCGATCGAAGTGGAGGAAACCGGGGCAACGTTCACCGAGAACGCGATGCTCAAGGCGACCGAGCAGGCGAAGCACCTCGGGCGGTGGGTGTTGGCAGAAGATAGCGGGTTGGCAGTCGACGCGCTCGGTGGGGCTCCAGGAGTCTACTCCGCCCGCTACGGTGGCGTTCACGGCGACGATGCCGCCAACAATGAGAAGCTGCTGGCGGAACTTGCCGGGGTCCCGCCCGAAAAACGGACCGCCCGTTACCATTGCGAAATCTGTTTGTCGGATCCCTCCGGGACGCCCCGAATCACGGCCGGTGGCACCTGCGGCGGAGTGATTCGAACCGAACCGTCCGGCAGCGGAGGCTTCGGTTACGATCCTTTGTTTGAGATCCGCGAGTACCACCGGACGTTCGCGGAGTTGGATTTGACCGTCAAGCGAGCGCTCAGCCACCGCAGCCGCGCACTGCGACAATTCCTTCCGCAGCTTCGGCGTCTGATCGTTCATGCCGCCGCCACCGATTCCTGAGCAACTGATCCGGCCAGGCATTGTCTGAAAACACGTAGCTACGCTCGCCAGAGCGTGGGTTTCTGCCGCAATCGCAATCGCAATCGCAATCGCAATCGCAATCGCAAACGCAACGGCAACAAACGGGTTTGGCGCCTTTTCAGACAAAGCACTAGTACCGATGCAATGAGCGGCGTGGCGCCAACCGCCGGTGTTTCTCGGTGTTCGCTAACGTTTGGAAAACACGGCCAGGCCGATGCCCAACATCCAATCGTCCGCGTCCCGGCCTTCGGTCGCGATCATGTAACGGCCATAGCTGGTCAGTCGAATTTGTGGTGTCCACCAAAAATGGGCACCGACTTCGGGATAGATCGCCGCAAACGCACCGGAGAAGCGTTCTTTCTCTTCACGATATTCGTCGATCCAGCCGTCATCGTCGTTGTCGATTCCGTCGCCGGATGCGTCGACCGTTTCATGTGCCGCGCCGGCATAGACGCCTCCGCCAACGAACGGCGCCAACCGACTGGGCGTTTGCAAACGCAAACCGGCATCCACACCGGTGAACCAGTCGTCTTCGCTGCCCATGCCCATCAATGACGCTCGGCCGGTCAGGTAACTCGTCAGGTACGACTCCGCACCGACGTCGACCGATAGCAAGCTATTGTCGGACTCGGGTCGATAGGTGTAGCCGCCAGAAACAAACAGGCCGCTGGCGCCTTTCAAAAAGCGGGCATCCATCGCTTGCTTGATCTTTCCTGGAACATCGCCTTTCGGAGCTCCGTCGGCGTATTTGACGGCGTAGTCGGCGTCGTCCATCGCCCAGCGTGATTTCAAGATACCGGTCGGCAGCGCGCAGCCCGACATCAATCCGGCCAGGGCGATCCAGCATGCCGAGGCGAGATGACGAAAACTGCCTGAACGATGGGTTGGCATCCGCTACCTCCATTGACCCACACGGCCGCACGCCGTGTCTCATCACCCCGCGGGTCCGCTAAGTCGACGCGCACCTGATATCCCGTCTACCATCTTCGAGGGGGATTCGGCAAGTCGAGTTCACGCGTCTGAGAACCAAAAGAACGTGCGGAACGAATCCGGTGTCGCGTCAAAATCCCGGCGAATCATTGGTTCAGGCGATCGAGTAACGCCTGGACTTTCAATTGGGTCATCGTCGGCGTTGACACGACCAGCCAATGTCGATCGCGAATGTTGATCGGACGGATGGTCGATTCGCCACCCAGGAATTCCCAGCAATCGGGGTCCAGCGTCTCCTGGATGGTTTGGATGAGCCGGTCGTACTCGGACAGGGCACCTGGATCACCGATTCCTTGATAGCGATTCGCACGATAGCCATGCCCGTCAGGACGCACGGGATCCGTTGAGGGATCGATCAGGGGCGAGACCTCATACATTCGCACCGTGTTCATCTCGGCGGCGTGTTCGCTTGTGGTGATCACGACACGCCCGTGCAACAGGACGATTTCCAAGTCGCTGCTATCCAATCGAAGGGCCAAGTCACCTAGCAAGGTCAGCCGCGGCGCGGCGGACGGCGGCGCCGATGTGCGATCCCACCATCGGTCTTCTGATGCGTCGCCGGATGCAGAAGAGACGGCGGGGCTTTCCATCAGAACACGGTCCAACAGTTTGGTCTCCGTGGATAGCCCAAGTTCTTCCAGGGCCACCTTGTCGATCACCACCGGCAAATGTTCGCTCAGCTGCTCCGCGATCCGCTGAACCGAAATACCGTTCTCCGATTCCAACGGCGACGGCGCGCGCAGGATCTCCAACAAGTGCCGTTCCTGTTCAACTGTCATCAGCGGATCGCACGGACGAGAAACGATGGGTTCACCGCTCTTCGATGCCTTCGCATCATGTCGATTCACCAGACGCAACGCGGTCCAATCACGATCCGTGGTCTGGTCCTGAGCATTCAGGCGAGGCGGGCATGTCGAGACGGCAAACGCACCTAGAACAAAGAACACGGCGACCCGTGAAAGTAACGGCAAAGTCATAGAAAGCTTCCTTCGTATGCGACGTGAGCGGCTCGCCCGATCGACCGAAAGAACTCGTTGGTGAAGCAATTGGCATACCGACTGCATCCTTGCGATTTCGACGGCGGATTCACTATGCCGGGCGGGATGGTGTATCGAGATGAAGCATCATCGGCGTAGCGATTTGCAACAAACACTCCGCAAAGGGTTCCCGCAGATCGATGGCCAGACATAATTCGGGAGATGAGAAATGCGACAAGTCATTGGGTGGTGTTGTTTGCTGGTGGGCTGCCTTGAATTGAATGCAGCGGAGGATTCTTCGAAGCCGAACTCTGACGTTGTGCAAGTTGCCAGTCGCGTTTCATCGGTCACGGTCTTTCGTCGCGAAGCCAACGTGATTCGCACGGCGGACATTGTGGCTTCCGATCAGCGTCAACTGGTTCGGGTGACCGGACTGCCAGAAACCTTGCGTGATCAATCGGTCCGTTGTGAATCTGATTCCGGTCTGGTGGTTCGGTCTTTGAGACTGATCCCGCACCGAAGTCCGACAGTGAATGCCGAACAGAAAGAACAGGACAACACACTGCGGAAGCTTCACGATGCCGTTGCATCGGCAAAGCAGGAGGTCCTGGTGATCGAGCAGGACTTGGAAACGATCGACGCGCTGGTGCAGTTTTCTGCGGTGAAGGCCAGCGCAGAGCTGAATTCGGCAAAGCTTGATACCGCGGGGATCACCGAAATCGCCGATTTCGTGATGCAGCGTCGTCGTGCGCTGGCAAAAGAACTTCTCGATGCGAAATTGAAAGTCGATGCTCAGCAGACGCAACTTGAATCGAAGCTCGCCGAGTATTCTGAATCTTCGGACGCTGCCAAGCGGCCAACCTACGACGTCATCTTGGATGTGAATGCACCGCAAGGGGGGCAGTTGCGATTGAGCTATTGGGTAGATGCGGTGGGTTGGGAGCCAAGCTACACCATTCACGCGACTTCAAATCCGCAAGGCGACGATCACTTTGTCATCGAACTCGAGGGGAAAATCACCCAAAACACTGGCGAAGATTGGAATTCCGTTGATCTGGTGCTGTGTACCGGTGTTCCAGATTTGAAGGCCGACGGGCCCGTGTTGGCACCGCTAAGAGTTTCCGTGAATGCATCGGAGGCCGAGTCGTCGGATCCGTTTCAGCGTTCGGGCCGCGGAGAGACCGGTCATCACGGCGCACTGTCCGGGGCGATGGTGACGACATGGGACGATCCCATGGACTGGCAAGAGACGCTTAGGCTGAACAGCGAAGCGGCTCGCCAACAGCTTGCCGAATTCAATCAGTCCAAGACAAGCCAGCGGGACCTGGCGAGCGACGCGACGCAGACGATCTCCGACGAGACCTACGAGGTTGGCACTTCAATCGATGTCGCGAGCCAATCCGGTGGCCAGTCGATCACGATTCTTCGATCAACCGTCAGCAGTTCGATCTATCGCGTCGTCGTCCCGCTGCTCAGCAGTTTTGCGTACCGCGAAGTCGAGGTCGAAAATCTGACGGGCCAAAACCTTGTCAGCGGGGAAGCGGCGGTATTCTTGGACGGCCAATTCGTCGGTCGGACGACGTTGCCCCCCACGGCCGCCGGTGGTGAATTGCTGATCGGATTGGGGGCCGATCGTCAGGTCCGCACGCGACGTGAGTTGCTCGATCGCACGGTGTCGATCAAAGGCGGCAATCGCTTGGCGACGCTGGATTATCGGTTGGTCGTTTCAAACTTTCACGATCAACCGGTCGCGGTTCGATTGTTGGATCGGTTGCCGGTCAGCAACAGTTCGGGCGTGATCAATGTGATTGTGGATCCCGCATCGCTGGGCAATCTGTCGACAGATGGTAAATACCTGCGTCTGAGGAGGCCCACCGGGATCTTGCGCTGGGATCTCGAAATACCTCCGCGGCGATTCGGAAGTGAGGCCTACGATCACGATTACCAATACACCATCGAAATGGATCGCACGCAGTCGATCATCAGCACGAATTTGCAACAGCAACTGAAGGAAGACTTGAGATTTCAGCGGGCCAGCGGAGGTGGCATGGGGGGCGGAATGGGTGGCTTCATGGGATCCGGACAGTGATTCGTTTGGCCATCGGAACACGCCTGCTTGTGTGAGCCTCACGATCCCAATGCTCTTCTTGGCGAGTGGCGTTGCGCTAGCTGTCGGTCGGCCACCCCACGGTTCATCAACGCCTCTGCGATAACGCGTCTCCGCACAACGCTCGGCTAGGGAGTCTCCGAATCATCGCCTGTTCCATCCAAAGACTTGAATCGTTCGTCGATAATCGGCGTATCGCGGGGCAAGGGAATCCGATTCAGATCCACAACCTCACCGTCCACGACCAAATCGATGTAATTGGTGAACAGCCAACGCGATCGAGGATTCTTGTCGTTCTTGCGTGGAGCTTCGGGGGTCTTGGGGTCGTCCCACTGACCTTCGGGTGGACAGTGAATGACAACACCGGCGGTGTTCTCACCAAGAAAGAAATTTGGTTCTCGGACCAAAAAGATCGGAGCACCACGGCTTTTCACCTTGATCAGATTCGGCCACGCTGCTTCAAAGGCATCGCGGTCGGAAAAGCGGATGGCGTAGTGCCGAAATGACAACTGTGGACCGATGAATGTGCGAGCCTGTTTCCGCAGCGGCTCAAGTTCCGTAGGCCAGCTATCAGGCCATGTGCCCGTCTCCGAAACCGAATAAAGTGCAAACGAGGTTGAACCCACGGCAAGCAATGCCAGTGCAACCATTGCGGCAGCCGTTTTTTTCATGGTGGAGAACCCGATTCGAATGGGACGTCACCCCGACATTCTAGAAAACAACGAACGTGATGAACCTTTATTTGGTGATTTCCGAAGGCCGCGATCTCGCGAGGGTTTGCAACTTTTCGGTTGTGGCGAGGGCGGCACCTCATCTGGCGAGTATTTCAACGACCCTCTTCTTGATGGTCGAAAAATCGCTCTTCGGGTCGACAATCCCATAGTTACTGTGCCCACCGCCGGTCATCGCTCCGATCGCGGCGGTCACCACCTTTCCATTGGAATACCCCAATTCAAAATCCAGGATTCGAACGAGTTCTGGTTCGTCGCCCAGGGTCCAAACTCGGAAACTGTAGGGCCGCACAATTCCGTCGCGGATTTCAGCACGCTCTTCGGGGCCCATGTTGAAATGAACGTCAATCCGATAACGATCGGTCTTGAACGTCCCAAGCTTCATCCACGCCAGATCCTGGTCCGCCTCTTTGAACTTGGTCAACGCCACCGCGGCATGATCAATCGATTCTTGCTCCTTCCCGTCAGCGAATAGCAGCTGGCACTTTCGATAGTGCAACACGGGGTCGTCGGGAGACGTTTTCAACGCCTCCTCAATCTTTTTCAACTCGGCGCCCTGTTCCTCGGCGAAAAGTGTCGCCGCCATCAGGAACGCTAAAAACAACATGGTGATGTGTCTCATTCGCTCATTTTCCTTTTAGATCCGCGGGGAGGCCGATGTCTAAGAATCAATCAAAAAACCGGAGGGCAATCCCGAAGGTTGGTTGTGCGACATTATGATTTCACGGTGTATTGGCAGTATAAGCCAGGACAGATCTGGTGGCCGTTGCCAGATTGTTTTACTAGGGAAGCGGGATTCTCGGGGAACCGATTTCTTGCTGCGTCCCAGCGAGTTCCACGTTCCGGAAAAGTGCATGCTGCGAAACATCGTCGGAACTGCTGGAGCATGGGTCATTTACTCGCTGATCTGGGTCTTCGGCCGGCGGTGCGCTCCCGAGGAGATCCCGTGGCTGGTTGGACCACTGGGCGGCAACTCCATCGGTGATCGTCCCTACGAGGAGACAGCAGTGGCCGAAGGTTTGGAACTGGTGCGTGAGGCCACCGAAGGAGGATTGATCCCGCGGTTCGATGTGTTGCGGAGCAAAACGTTTGCGTCCGAACGCGTGAACGAGAAAATTCGCGACTTTTACGAGAACACGCACCGCTACGCATTGGATACTTGGGCAACCACCTATTTCCCGGCAAGACTTGCCCTGTGGCTCCTGGTTGCGACGATCAGCCGGCGCGTCGATCAATTGAACTTCCCGCTCGATGGTCTCGACACCGCCTATGGGATAACCAGCGAGATCATCCTGTTGCGAAAACCGGACGGGGAGATTCGCTACACGGGGTGGTTTCGCAAACTGGCTCGCGGCGGTCAAGTGATTTACACGGGGTTCTACATGACGCAGGACGTGCCTGGGGTGGAGGGGGCCTGCGTGAAAGTGGTGTTTCCGATGCCCAACGGAAACGCCACCGTCATTCTGCGACCCCAACATGACGATGGTGACGGTTTTCGGCTCGTATCCGCGGGCCACAGCTTTGGAGACACGGGCTTCTACCGCATGCAGCGATCGGGCCATCGGTTACGCGTTTGGCGGGTGCAGACGCTCCACGAACGATTCGATTTGTTCGTCGATCACGAGCAGACCGTTCGTTGCGAGCATGCGATCCGATTCCTCGGATTCCCCGTGCTCACGCTGCACTACCGAATCAGGGAGAAAGACTCCTCAACGTCGCCGGCATCGGTTACGCGGTAAGCCGGAACAATTCGACGCTACCGGATCGGTTGTCTGAATGGCTGACCAGCGGTTCAAAGAAGATAGATCACCGCGGCGATCATCGAGACGACCCCGGCCGCCTGAATGGCGACGGGTGGCGTGTTGCGGTACTGCTGCGTGGTCCATCCGTAATTCCCTGTCCAGTCAGAAACCTCGTCCGGAGCGACGGTCGCGACCAAGCCATAGACCGCCAAGACCGCCGGGGGAATCGCGTGCTCGATCGGTCGGATCGGCCAGAGACGCCACGCGCAGAATCCGAACGCGATCAATGCGAGGCATTGGATCCAGTAGTGTGTCAACAGATCAATCGCTGTCAAACGGAGTTTTTCAAGCACGGGAATTGCCAGAGCACGCGGAAGCACCGTCCAGCCTGGATGGCTCATTCGCTTCGGCAACGGGGCGCGACAAATCCTCCAAAGTTGATGGAACGTCGCCGCTCCGGATTCACTCCGTCAAATCATTCAGCGACCGATTCCGTCGACGGTTGACGGCAAGTGCGATGGGGCTCACTAGGAATGCCCCGGCGACCGCACCTCCGACCCCCAGCAACGCGCCGCCCACGACGCCCTCGATCGACGAGAAAAAGACCAACAGGCAGCCAGCGATGCACCCCGCATACGCTCCAGCCATTAAGACAAGTCGGCCCGGTTGCGGGGGCCGTCCACCGTTGGACGAAATGCCGGAAGGTGCCGCCGGCTCATGGCTGGGAGCGTTTGGAGGTTTGTACGGGTTGGTTTGATATCTGTCGTTCACGGACGACTCTTGCGCTCATATTCTTCGCGCCGTACGACGCAACTGCTGTTGTGCGGCCAAAAACCTCGCCCGCGCGATTTCGGGCCGCTCTATTTGACACGCTTCCATGTTTCATTGTAGACGCCATCGGAATCCAGCTGCTTCATCGTGTCACCCTCGATCTCAATGGTCAGGGTTTTGCTTCCACCGATCATGCTTTTTGTGCTTTCGCCCGCAAACTCTCTCGTTGTCTTTACCTTGTTCCCCTCCACCTGATAGCGGCCACCATGCTGAAACACCAGGATTCCGGTGTTCGGGCCCGGCTGGACAATGCACCAGTGAGTTCCAGTAAAGAGTTTGAGTCTGGTTCCGATACCCGACGGCGATCCGGGGTTCAAAGCTTCCTGCAGTTTCCAGGTGCCGATCAGTTGTGCCGCGAGCTCTTTGTGGTCGCCTTCTTTTCCGTCGGTTTGGTTGTCAGCCGCGCCGGCTCGGATGGCGAAGTTCAACGGAATTCCAGCAGCCAGAATGCCGGAGAGCAAAAGGATCGCTGCGTTTCGCTTTGTCAGGTTCATCAGATCGGGCTCCGATAGCTAGTTGAGAAGGTTGGAGAAACATAGAAAGGGCCACGAACCACCGCAGTCACAGGAGCACGACGAAAAATTGAAGCCACCAGCTAGTAGTTGCCGCACGCATTTTCAATCGCTTCATCGAAGCTGTTGCTGTATTGGGCAAACTCGCGAAATGTTTGAAGGAACTTGACCACTGCAATGTGTCCCGGCCAGACATGGGAAACATTCAGCAGTCCCTCGTCGGCGTCGTGATTCAGCTCGGCATATCCACCGTTGATCGCCCAGTCGTCCGGTTCCGCGGTGCGGTAAATGGCGTCAACCAGTGTTTCGAGCTCCGCGTCTGTCGTGGCGATGTCTGAAACATCGTAGTCTCGTGAATAAATCTTTGAGTCGCTGATATCGGTGGGGACGATTGGGCCTTGTTGGCGTCCCACGTCGAAGCCCCTTCGATAACCAGCAAATGTTCCCGCCGCAATCAAAACGGCCACCAGCAGCATTTTGATGCTGAATCTTGAAAACGCGTGTCGCGTTCTGATGGATGTTTGTTCGGAAGCCATGGTTGCGGGGTGTCCGGTAGAGACGAGATCCAGACCTTCGTGAATAGCCGATCGCAAAGCCTCGTCGCAGTCGATCGCATCGAATCGCTGGCAACATATCACATCGCCGGCTTGCCGTCTCGAAGGTCGATGTCCTCGTCTTCAGTATCCAACTCATTATGCAACGTCAAGCATCAGGGACCCCGCCGTACCGGATACGGACGCGGAGTTGAATCTTGCGATGGATGGGTCTTTAGACCGTCATTGAGTGTCTCATGGATTCGATTGGTATGCTCAAACTCGCCAGCCTTCATCCCTCTCTCGATCGAATCATTTGGCATCCGACGCCGTGATTGCCTATTGATCAATCGAACGGAATCGTCCCGATCGGGAGATGAGAGTGAGCGAAACGGGCTGTCGTGATGTCCATCGCTGCTTGGTCGCTCGCCGATCGCAATCTTTGGGGCATCTTTCCCTGTCGTTGCTTGAGGAGATACCTTCACTTCCGTTGGTGCTGTCCATCGTCCGAGTAAGAACATGGAGGTCAAACTCGCAGCAAGCAACAGCCATTTCAGTTGACGCATCGTTGGGGCTCAAAGCGTAGGAAAGGAGGGTGAAAGGAACCGATATGAGCTCAAGTCGCAAAGCGACGAAAGCCCCCTGCCGTCGGCGCAAGCTGACGGATCCGCCGCGGTCTCAACCGTGACGCGAAGAACGAGAATTTCACTTCCTTCTGACACAGACAAGCGAGGCACTTTTGCATGAGAATCAGTCACCCGCACCGCCGGTCAGTTCAGAAAGAAGCTCTTCGTACGAGAATCCAGCCGCAGATTCTTCCGGAGTGATGATTCGCCGGCGGCCGTTGGGCCCATAAAGGGCGCGGACACCGTCGTCCCTGAGGAAAACCATCGTTCCCTCTTTGAAGTCGATGTCAAAATCTGAATCAGCGATTTCCGGATTCAGTTCATATCTTTCGGTTCGGCCTGAAATCGAGAAACTCCCGTTTTCGAAACTCCCTTTCCAGGAGTGAGGAATCCATCCGATCGTTGTGTCTTTCTCGTACTCGATTTTGAGAGTCATCGTCGCGCGGCCGTTGGCTAATTCCACATATTTTTCAACCACATAATCGCGCTCGGGGTCCAGCCAGTATTCACCGACGACCTCGCCTGGACCAGCCAAGGTCCTGACAATCAGGTGTTCGCGGTCATCTTCATTTGCGTTTCCTTCTCGCAAACGGAGCCCCTCGGTAGTGATCCCCGGCACCGGCTCTCCAAATGGTCGAAGATGGATCAACCATGGCCTGATCTGAATGTTGTGTATGTGGTCGTTGTGCTTGTCGGTCCAGACAATACCACGGGGCCAGTCACCACCCAAAGACTCTGATGTGAAGCTGTAGTTCTTGTGGCCATCAAAAGAGGAGATCGTTTTTCCGCTCACAGTTTTGCTGCCTGTTGAGTCGCGACCAATGCGTTCAAGCCGCGATTTGCCACCTTGCCCAAGCGTCCATACAACTCTTCCCACCGAAGCGGTCTTGGAGCGATCCCTGGAGGAAGTCTCAACCCAAGCGACACGAATCGTCCTGACGGCGTCACTACGTTTCTTCCAAACTTTGGCGATTTGCGAAATTGTGTCGCGGTCGTCTTGGCAGGTCGCCACCCGTTCCGACATCAAAATCGTGACCAGGGCGAAAAGGATGCATACTTGCAGCGGCGTTCTCGGTACTTGAGTGTCGCGTTTGATGGTTATGGCGAATCGAGGAGTCATTGAGCGAATTGCAGAGTGGCGGAAACCGCGGGATCGCAGCTGTGTGATGATCGAGCAGACGCACAATCGAGACTTCAGTACCGCGGTGCAACTCGTCGTTCTGGGCTCGCGTCGCGGGTCAGTCATGGCCTGCCCGGGAAACGAGCGCCCTCAGTGTCGTCTTCTTCGTGGAACTGCTGAGCAGCCGGACGGAACCATCGGCCATCAGGATATAAACGCCGGCATGGTGGAACGAGTACAAGCCGTGATCATTTCGTTCATTGACGCCTCGCTCCGGGGATAGCACAAGGTGCTGCAAGTGCGTTGAAACTGCCCAGGCAGCTTGATGGTGGTCCGGCATCTTAGCTGAGATCGAAAACGGAATGGCGGGCTGCCCCGAGACATGCAGGTCAGGACGCCCCGAGCGTTCACCAACCAGCAACGTGTTGGACAACCCGTCGGAAATATCGGAAAACCGTCGCGTGGCATACGACGGCTGGTTGCTGTCGGAGTATTTTGGTTCGCCCCATCCTCCGAAATCTGCGTCTCGCCAGGTTCCAGACTCCGGCCCCATCCCGACAATCGCGGCGTAGTCGGTTCGGGCTGCGGTGCCCGTGGGTTGATTGTAAACACCACTTGCATCGTGCCAAAGGTTGAGGTCCGGAACGATCGCACTTGGCGTGCTGGTCGATGGGCAGTGGAAGACGGGAATTTCGACATTGATCGCCGCTTGATTTTCGGGGCTTGTCGCTGCCAGATTCAGGTTCAAATCGCGCAGGACGCTACCGCGCTCCAATTGTGGCAGAATTGCCGTGCGCCAAGAATGACAGTGAAACTCTTCGCCCAGCGTTGGCGGCACTGAGCGAAAAGCACCGTTGTACAGATCTGGAATCTGCCGATGGCTGGAGTGGTAGTTGTGGATCGCGAGTCCCAACTGTTTCAAATGGTTCTGGCATTGGCTGCGACGCATCGCCTCACGCGTATGCTGGAACGCGGGCAGTGCCATCGCGAGCAGAAGGGCCGTGATCGCGGCCACAACAATCAGCTCGAGAAGCGCGATGGCGGTTCGCGGTCGGATCATCTTAGTGAATCTTTGGTCAGGGATGACCTGGTGAGCAGTCCAACCTCGAGCAATCAGTTGTCCGTATCGACATCAGCAGCAATGAGTTGTTCGCCATTAATGCTGGCGTTCGCAACATTTTGCGGATTCGCGATTCCCGGCTTGCTCCAGACCATGGTATGGACGGCACACGAAACGCAGATGAATCCCGCGAAACCCATGCAAAGGAGCACTCCGTGCGAGTACGCCGATGCCCAGCGATTGGCCCCGCGAGACAATCGGAACACGATCACCAAATGAATGGCCAGGATCATCAAGACGACCGGCGTGTATGCCGCCGTGTAGTCGGCAACCAACGAAGCCGATTGAAATCTTGACGTCGGGTTCGTTCCCACGAGGTTGAAATAATCGCGGAATGCCCAATTGATCTGAACGACGACAAGATACAGCATCGCGAACGCGATGGTATGGACGATGACAAGCGAAATCGTGCCCGCCCAACTTCCGTGAGGCTTGTCTTGAGAAACGGCGGCATAGTTCATCGTGTACCTCGCAAGTGATGATTGTTCAGTGATTTTGCCGGATTGGCATGCAGTCGGCAAACGGTCAAATCGCCCTGTCAAATCCTCTAATTGAAAACTTTGTGCGGCGGCCGCAACCGAGTCGCATCGAAAGGTGGTTCATCGCTACGACGTCTCGTGATCGCGAGCAGTTGGTCCACAGCTTCCATTGGCCGTCACCGGCTGTGTTTGCACCACTTGCCAGCCGGATGCAGTCGGCCACTGGATGCGGAAGCCTGCATCTTTCAACGGCGCGCGACGTGGGAACCAAAACGCAAGGTACCCCATCCCCACCTGCCGAATGGGCTCCGGGGCGAAACAGTAGGCATCACCAACCGGATGGTAAACGAAGCGAAATGCTTGCGTCAGTTTTGGCGAAGTGCGTTCGTTGATGTCAAAGTGAATCATCGCTGAACAAGCCGGTCCAAGGCTGAGGAACAGAAGAGCGAAGCACGCCTGTACGAAGACAATGTACGGTAGCAGCAATCGAGCCAAGCTGTGCTTGCGCGCCATCAGAATCGGAAGCAGAGCCAGGAAGCTGGCGAAGGCGATGACCGGAAGTGCCAGCGTGCCGGTCGCCGCAAAAAACTGAGCAACCACGATGACGATCGCGGAAAAAGCTGTACCAAGCAGCAGAGATCGAACGGAAAACGTTGGTCGCATCATCCGGCCTCAAGAATGTCGCCTTTTGCTCCGCAAAAACAGCAGGATGGAACGCAGCTTTCGCGGAGTGAAAGGCGACGATCGAGTATCTCTGCTGTGGGTGCGGGTTTCGACCGCCCTACACGTCCGGCAGTCGCGCTCATGATTCTTTCTCGCGAGCGTAAAGTTTCAACACCCCGCACACCGTGCATCGGTAGGCAGTGATCGCCCGCATGTGTTCCGAGTCGTGTTTGATTGCGGGGACGTCCTTGCCCATCAGTGTTTGGGGCCGGAAACCCAGGAAGGTTTTGTCTTCCGGGGTGCCAGGATGCCATTGAGCTTGCAGGACGACCGCGTACGAAGCATCCGGGATGAACCCAAGTTCCAGCTTCTCTCCGCAGTCCCCGCATTTGAGCGGATCACTCATCTGTCGTTCTCACAATCAAGAATTGTAGATGGCCTGGTCGACAGCGTCCTGGTCGACTGCGGCCTGGCGATATGAGGTTTGGAAAGCAATTCTTCTTCTCTAGGGTACAAGTTCTTGCCCGCCGTCTGGCAAGTGCCTCGTGATCCTTGATCCGGGTGTCAGACGCAAAACATGCATCGCGGAAAAAGAAATGATATCGCCGCGCTTGAAGCTGTTTCCCTCTGAAACAACGATGATCATCGTGAATTCTTGCGTTTCGTGTTCGACTCGGAACTTCAAGCTGTCTTGATTGATTTTTCCGTAGTGCGGGCAGACCATGAGTTGGTGCGATTGATAGCCGTTCGCGGCGCCCCGTACCGGAGTCGACTTTAAGATCAGGAACCTTTGTTGCAAAGCATCGACTTTCGAGTTGGCTGAATTGCCGGCGCCCAGCAGTCCCGCGACCGCGAGAGCCGTCAACGCACCGGCGACGAAACCCTTTCCGTGAAACTTGCCAAGTGGATTTGAATTCATGGGAAACCTCGTGTTGGCTCGCCGTCAGACGCGGCGAACAGGAGCGATCCAGGGGACGCGGCGAATCCGATTTCAATCATCCCGCCGCACGGAACTCCGCGGCGGAGATTCGTCGCGTGATTCATTTTTGTCATCCAAATGCAGCTTGTCGTACCCGCGACGGCGGACTTCGGTCGTTGAAATGAATTGATCGACGTCGGCCGCGGAAATCGAGTCTCCGGTTCCAGCGGGCACGGACGCAATCATCATGGAATTGATGACACGCAGTTGAGATTCGTTGGGAATCGGTACGGTTGCCGTGTGCAGGTTGCCTTGCCATGCCGGGTTGCGCTCGCAGTACGCGGTTGTGGAATTGTTGATGCAAACAATCTGGTAGTCAGCTTCCGCGAAGCATGGAATGGCAACGGTGTAGGGACGAAGGAGGTCGTAACCTGCTTGAAACATCGGATTGTGTTTCAGCAAGAACTCGTCGGGAGTGATGCCGAGATCGAAGGCGCACTTGGAGTAGTCAGAGATCTCCAGCTCCGACCGTACCGAACTCGGTTCGTATCCGAGCATCAAAAAGTTCTCGCTCGGTCCGCCGTCGACGTGCGGCTTTGTTGAGTTCTGCTGGTCAAAGCGGGACGCCCAGACGAACGCGAGTGTGTTGCCTGTCGCCAATGCGTGGAGATTGGCCATCGCCAATTTGAGGTCGACCATGAATCGCCGGAACGTGTGCGAGTCGATGTCGCTCCCCAGGTTCAGAACACAAAAACCCGGTTCATTGAAGTTGGTTCGGCAGGTGCGATCGTACACGTCGCCCGCGGCTGCGGGTGCATTCGTCGGAGCCGATCGCAGGCAGATTCGATGGGTTTCCCAGGCGGCAGCATGCATCACTCTTCTCACCAATGGAGTTTTCGACGAATGGGCCGCCGCGAGCCCGTGGATGATTTCAGAAACGCGCCCGAGGCGGCTCTGCGTTCAACGTTTCGCTACCCGACCGCCCGGCGACGATGCGTGTCAACCATTGCTTTCAGCTTTCGTTCAACGTCTCGAACATCGGCGATTGAGATGAATCCGATCTCCTCGGAATGCGATGCCCCGTCGCTGTCCTTCCATCGTTTGGCATTGAAAATCACGTCGCCGGATCCGTCCACGGCCTGCTTTCGGTAGACGACCGTTAGCTGTCGCGGGGCAAGGCTTCGAATCACGGTTCGGCCCCATTCGCGTTCAAAGGTCAAGGCGCGGCGGTTCGTCAACACATAGCAGGTCCGAAAAGCGTTCCGATAGTTTTGAATGGGATAGCAAAGCATCGCAAGACCGATCAGCAGAAACGGGACGCCAAAGAGCGGGAACAGATCTACCCAGCCAACAAACTTTGGCATTGCAAAACCGGAAGCGCCCGCGATCCAGAAGAGGCTGAACAGCGTCCAGGGTATCGCGAAGACAAACGTGCCCGTCGACTTTACGGTGAAGAATCTTGCGATCGGAGTATCCGACCAAAGGATTGCTTCGTCCGACTCAAGCTCTGATCGTACAAGATCAGCCAGATAGGCCGGCAAACTGGTTGGAATCATGGTTCTGTCGTGAAACGGCGACCAATCAAAAGCCGTGATCTACAGTGCAATGAGCGGCATGCGACCGCCGAGAACGGCCGTCCCAAAAAAATCATTCAAGTCCGCGATTCGCGTCCGTCCGATTGCTCGGCTGCCTCTCGCGTTGCATTCAGTCGCCGCGTCCCGCTGATGAGAATCCCAACAGCGACTGATACACCGATGACCAATCCGATCACGATGAACCCGGGGCCTTGGCCACGTGGTCCGGCAAGCAGGAACAGGACGCCCGGTGGAAGGATAACTGCAAGCGCCGAATACCATAATTGCCGCCGTGGAATCGAGGGGTCATGGGGCCAGTCTCGCGATCGAAACCGATAAACGAGACCACCGAAAATGCAGCCGACGAGCACTGTGGCAAACCCAAGCGGGTTGTGAAGCGCGAGGAATGGGACGGCTGCAAATCCACCCAGAAGCCCACAGCCGACAATGTCCATCGCGGGTCCGCGGCGAATGCGTGTCGTCCCCGATGTCACTTCCGTCGAAGTCAGCTCCGTCGTTGGTGGTGCGTAGGGATTCGACATCCAAAATGTGAAAAGCGTCTCTGCTTTCGCTGAGGATTGACGTTTGGTTCCCTATTCAGAAACCTGGCAAACCCGGTTTTCGGGCCTTTCGCCGTTATCCGCCAGCCAGCTCGTACCACCAATGAACATACATGATAAGTCGCCGCCCGACCAAGAAGTCAGGATTCCAGAACACGACGTCGGGAAAGATCGCTCGGTGAAGCCAAAACCCCCACGTCGATTTCCCCGAGGTGTTTTGATACAGGAGCTCTGCCAGAGCTAATAGCGGCCCCGAAGCGAGGATGTAGACCGGAAGCAATCCAGCAAGCAATGCAGCAAGCCATGGTCTTCTTGCGGGTAGGTTGGACGCAGTCGTGACAACGCATCCAGGGATCATGGCGCAGAGGACCAGCCCGAAGACGGGCGAGAGCTTCAGCGCTGCAAGAGCGGAAGCCACAAAGGCGGTCAGGATCAACATTCGAAGGATCGACAAGCTTCGCACAGCCCGTGTCGGATGACGGAAAGAAGCCGCTGGGGCTCCGCAGCGCGGTGCACCGGTTGTACCCCGCGAGTCGGCACTAGATCCAATACAGGCAGAGGATTGTTTGCCACAGGCAGCCCATGGCAATGAAGGCCATGCCAAATTGCACTCCGAGCTTTGCATCCACTCTCCATCGACGGGTGTTTAATTGTTCGCAAATCGATTCATCTGACATGGATTGGGTGATTGCGAGCAAATCGTTGTCCGCCGGTGAATACTTCGAACGGCGAAACGACACGGCGATGCTGACCACTCCGATCGTGATTAGAACAATGGCCCAAAAACTCATCTGCGATTCTCCTGCTCAGCTTGAAAGTTGGCCGTCCCAAGACTTAGGGGCGCCAGCAGCACTGGCAGAAAGTTGCGTGATACTGGGCGCCGATTTTTTCAAGGATGGATACTTCCCCGGTGCGAACGATCGCAACCGCCGAATTCTGGCGATTGGAGATTCCGATGAGCGTGTGGCAACACTTCAGTTCTTGCAGTGGTGGAAGAGAGATGCTCGAGGGATTCGACGCATCAGTGAAAAGCTGGGCATGTCGGGTACCCCAGAGCCGTGGATAGTGAGTACTTGAGCGGTGATCTCATTCCAATCGAAGATTGTCAGCGATTTTCGGGCGGCGGAGATGACTTTCGGGGAGTGGCCGGTGTGACTGCCGATTCCAGTACCGTGACCAAACAGTTGGGCGTCCGTGCTCGAAGTGGGGCGATTCACGAAGCTGAGCGTTGCCGGTGCGCAGACGAACCGGCCACGCAAATGGTGCTGCCAGTCCAATCGTCGTTAGCTGGACAACGTCACTTTTAATCAAAAATACGGTGATTTGCAGTGCAATGAGCGGCAAGGCGCTTGCCGCCGGTCGATGCGAGAGAACCCGCCGCGCGCGCCACGCGGCTCACCCAAAATGGCGTCGTCCGGTGGGTGCAGGCACCGCAATCAGGAGAATCTGTCCAGCGTGCGCGCAACAACCACCAAGGGCAATGCTCCAAAAAGAAGCTGAAGGATCGGAGCAATGAAGAATCCCAGCGAAGCCTCGGGGTGATCATCCGATTTGCTGAATGCCCAGACTCCATAGAGGATGATGGCGAGAAGCCCGATTGCCAAGATGCTCTTGGACGCACCGCTGGACGCGTCGCCAGCGGCGGCATAGATCACAAGGTAGGGTGACGCGACCAGACCGAGAGCAACCGCCAATATCGATCCGCCAATCAAGATCTGGGTGAGCGTGGGGTTTTTGCTGAAGGAAAGGTCCGAGACGGCCCAGGCCGCGAACGCGAGGCCTGCAGCCAGGCAGATGATCCTGAGCGGGGAAAAGAGACGCCGCAGCTTCGAATGACTTTTTGGTATCGCTTCTTCGGCTGTCAAAATGGAGCCTTCCCCTTTCGTTTGTCGTCTGGAAGTTGGTTCGATTTTCATCGCACGAAAAGGTTGCGGGGCAAGCAATCAGGATCCGGGAGTAACGGGACAGCGCCGCTTTGGTTGAGCCGCGTGGCGCTAGCCGCGGGTCTTTTTGTCTCAACCGGCGGCCAACGCCACGCCGCCCATTGCACGGCAAATCACGGTGTTATTGATTGAAAATGGCGCTGTCCAATCAAGAAGGCTTCGATGAATCATTCGGGGCCAGGGATTGGCGGGATCGTCAATTCTTCAAGCCGAATCTGTGGGGAATCGAGGTTCAAAATCACGTCGACTCGCTTACCTGAACGCCGAGTGTCATTGATGATTTTCCAGTCGCAATCGTCGCTCAGTGCCTTGAAGGACACAGAAGTTGTAATCGACGGGCACTTTGCGAGCTGATCCAGTAGTGCGTTGACTGCCAGGGTGTCGCCTGAAAACCGCAGGGTAATCTTTGCGTTGGTCCAGGTGCCCCTAGTGTACTTAGATTTCTCGCCCTTGAATGCGGATTCAATTTGCCTGCGAATCGGTTCAGGGAGCTCCGGAGAGAGGCTGTGGTGGATGCCATCGATTGACTCAATTGGAACCACAATGGCAAACACTGTTTGCGAAAGCGACGTCAACAGTACGAAACTGACGATCACCGGAAGGACCCACTTGATTCCAGGCATCGAGAGTCTCCTCGACCGAATTGAGGTAACCGCCCGACTTCGCCGCTCGGGTGCATTGGATTGCTCGGTGGCACTCACGGTTTGGAGGATGGTGCCGTTACCGTGAGTGAGTAAATCTTGTCTTTGAATCTGAGCATTGGAACGCCCGTGCCATATTCGTAAGTTCCAGATTTCAACAAGACGGTGAGCAATTCGCTCACTGTCTTTCCCGAGACCATCGGCCCGGAATCAGACATCAGGGCTTTGGAGCCGTTGCCGTCGATCGACATCAGAAATTTTAGAGCGTTCACGTTGCCAGCGTTCCATTCAATGTGATCGACGAGAACGGTCACGGTGATAACACCGATTTCTGGTTGGCCAGCGACGGTACCCGCAGAAGCAGACAATCCCCCGGCACCCTTCTTGTCGGATTTGATCTTGGCACGAGAGTTTGGTTCCAATTCAATCCGAATCTGCTTGACCACGGAGTCTTCGCTGCCAATGACATCGAAGACCTTTACGCGAAAGTGCGGCGTCGATCGTTCGGTGTCATTCGCACGAGAGGGCCGCAGTGCAAACACGCTTGTGATTGCAAAGGCCAAAGCGAGTGTGGCCGCAATTGTTGTGATGTTTCGCATCAACGAGTTCCAAATTCAATGGGTATGTCCAGCAAATGTCTGCAATCACCCGATCGCGGAACGGTCTTCCCTTCTTGAATCGTCTCGACTCGCGGAATCGGGGGCACCGAATCATCCGACGTGACTGCTTTCCACCACCCGGTATCGTCATGATAGAGAAGTAAGTCTAAGCCGGGGTGTCGAGCTGTGATTCTGCTGGCGTCGAAATCAGATACTGCATCACCGCCGCACAGAATCTTCGCAACCGAGGGCATCCGGACTATCTGTTGACGAATTCGTGCTCGTACATTGCCCAAACGATTTTGAGTAGTGCTCCCAATGCAAGAACTGACAGGGCGAGTTGGAGTTTTCGTCGCCAAGCCATGAATTGCGATCGATGAAGCGTGGGAACGATGACAGCCAAAATAAATCCTCCCAGACCCCCGCAGACGGTCCCGGCAAAATCGCCATGTTCATGAAGATAACCCGTCAGCCATCCGATGAAAGAGAAGAAGGCGATGGCGAAAACGCCATAGGCAAACCCAATCTCCGGCGAGTCCACGTGGTCTGAATCGCCAACGCCTTGGAATCTGCGGAAAACAAGCACCATTCCGTTGGCTGCCGCAAACCCGGCGACACCTCCAATCGCACAGGCAACATCTTCCTGTTTGCCGCCGTCTGCCCAGGCAAACAGCGTCGACGCTAGTGCGAATGCGCCAGTAATGCCCAGGACGAAGAACGACTGCTTCATTGCGTTGACTTCCACGAAGATTTCCGTTTCGCGGTAAAGCGAGGAATCACGGGGGACGAGGGTAGGAATCACAAGCAGACGAAGGAACCCCACCGTCACCTTCACGTGCGTTTCATCCTGGGCCTAATTCAGTACTTGGTGCGGTGCCAGGCGTTCCACTCGTCGATCACCTCGTCCGGAGTCTCGACCCACTTCTTCGCTGGATACACATAGAAACGATTTGGATCCGGTCGTTTTATTAACATGGGTCCGAAAACCAATCCGGGGGTCGAGCCCGCCCGGACCGCAAATTGTGAATTCGCCACGACAAAGGGTTGGCGTGTTCTTGAGTTCGTGACAATCGTCAGATCGGCCGCAGAATTTAGATTGAAGTAAGAACGCACTTTACGGTCGCTGCGATCGGTTGATTCCGTCCACCTCAAGAAGCCGTCGCGAAGCCGGCGAAGTTGAACACGTTCAAGGTGAGATTGATACTTTCGATAGGCAAAGCATGACGCAGCAACGACAGCTGTCATCGCCAAGATCGTCTTCAAGCCAAACCGAAATCTTCGCATCGTATCGGCACCTGGTTGGGGAACGGCGTTACCGAGGACGGAAAAAGGACTTTCTGATTTCCAGCGAGCAAGTGAGCGAGCAGGCCACTCTCCGGTCCGTCGTTTGGTTCTGCGATCTCCACTTAGATTCTGCGGTTCCGGCGTTGTGCGATGATCACGCGACCGATGCACCCCATGGCGACGATGAGTGCGGTCCCAAAACAGAGTATCCAGAGTGTGGGGGAGTCGTCGGCGACGGACCAGGGAACTCCGGCAGCTTCAAACTCGGATGTCAAAGTGAACTCCGGGTCGCTGACTCTCACCAGGCTCGCTTGCTGATTCTCTCCGATGGGAATCCACACTTTCGTGGTCAGATAGGCAAAGTTGTGATCGGAGTAATAAAAAGCCGACTCGATATTGTTCGCTTGCAACTGGTTCAACGCTCGTTGAGCCGGAATCGTTGGGGCGGAAGGGTATCGAGGCTTCGCAACGAAAAACAGTCCCGCGAACAAAACAATTGCAGCGAATGCGTGCCTGATTCCAAACTGCAGGCCTGTCGACTGCTTGCTGTCGTGGTCGCTCATCGTCGAAAAATGCCCTCCCGATGCAACGTCCCGCTTCACCCACGACGGGTAGGGAATTCACCATTTCGATCCATCGACTATTTCAACACTTCGACCTCGTGGACGTTCATATACACCCACCAGCCCACTGGAAATGGCGAAGGGTTGTCTCTCGTGCCGCCAGAATGGTGTTCTGTACCGAGCTTACCTCGCACCCGCACACGGGCCGGAAGTTGTACCGATGCCAACGGTTTGGGATCGCGGCTGTGATCCGCACCGTAGAGTGCGCACTTCTGCCCGTCCAAGATCATGAGATAGTAGCGGTAAACAAATTTCGGGTGGACCTTCAGCTCTCCTTCGAGCGTCCACATCTTGTCGCCATTTTTTCCGGCGTCCTCATCCGAAGCGTGAAGGACACCACTGGCCAGCACGGATCCCGCAATCGCATTCGCAACAAGAGCACGACGATTCGGGTTTTTCATGGTTCGCCTTCCTGCGTTGGCGGAAGGGCAGGAGCCAGCGCAACAGCGGTCACCGGGGCCGCGCTGAAGACCTGCCACTTCAACAGCATCAATTGGCGGCCTCGGTTGCAACTTGGTTCATCGCCGATTGCGCTATTTTTTAGAACGCATCGATTCAAAAAGATCAACAATCCTGTCGTGATTCTGAGTGCTTGTTGATATCACGAGAGAAGCGTTTTTCGGGTAGGGGGCCATCGTTGAATCGCCGCTCTCACCTTCCCAGTCCGATGGGGTCACGGACGCCTGGATCAGTCGCATCAGTACCGATGGATCGAACTTCTTATCTGAAGTCCACACGGGAAAATCACTCACCAGGTAAACTCTGGTCGAAATCGTCTTGGCCTTCTCTGTCCCGCTATCCGCAGCAAGGGAGGCTCGCTGAGTTGCGAAAACCGCCAGACCGAATACCAGAATGACCGACGAGAGAGTAGCAGGCAGTCTCATGATTCAATCCTTCGTTTGAAGTTGAGAAAGTGATTCAGCGGTCAGGGTATCTGATCACCCGACTGGGGCCAACACTGATCAGCCGACGAACGTTGGGTGTTTAGCTGGCAGGCATTGATAGGAATGCTGTGCCGCGTCCGGTTGCAGGCCATGGCGATGCGTCAAGTTTGCCAGGGGCCTACGACGGCATTCGAGGAGCGTCACCCAATCTCAGCGACAACGCGTCAACTATTCCGGTCTCGGTAGCGATTGATCTGCTCGAATGGAAACGACGTCGAAGTGATCAAAGCGTTTTGCTCATCGAGAATTTATGGACGGCTGTCGCGGGGGCCAGCGGAACTACAGAAGAACCGTTGATGTGCCGTCGTCGAAGCACCCCGATCGCGTGCTTCAGTTGGTGTGTTGGTTATCGCTTTTCCTCATTGGCACGCTGCGAGCTCAGCTGTTCCAACGAGTCGTCGGACTGTTTACTTAAGCAATCCTCGCTCACGTATCGTAGTTTCGCGGCGACCACCTTGTCGCATGACGAGCAGTGCACGGCGAGGCGCTTTCCATAAGCTACAGCACCCCAACGAATTCCTCCGACACTCCAGACTGACCGTTCCGACGCGCATTTCGTGCATTGAATCATCCATCGTTCGGAAGAATCGCGGATTGCTTCGTACCAAGTCGTCGGCAGTATCGCACGCGCAAGTTGCTGTGTTTTTGACAGGTTCATCTCCATGTACCGCGAAAGGGAGGATTGGGTTCCATGGCAGAGGCACGAAATGCTGAATAGTTGGGCGCTGAGATCGCCGAGGTCGACGGGTTATCGGTCGGGATCAGCGGGCGGCGGCGCACGATCTTCACCTCACGAAGAGACATGACTCCGCCGCTCCGTTGTATCCCATGGTTCTGGCGTTGCTTGAGTCCCCACCTCGTGCTCGTGCTCGTGCTCGTGCTCGTGCTCGTGCTCAGCGAAGCGGTGCTCGTCATCGAAATCGGCATCGTACCCCACGCCGGACTCCGCGACACCGTCGAATTTCATCGCCATCCGAGTCAACATCGCTACAATTCGATGCAACATTGCCTTCATTGCATCATCATCTTGAACTTTGATGCCTTTGGTAGCCACCAGCACATCCTGGACTGCAGCACATTCGAGCGCAGAACCTCGAGCGATATCAAGAAACCGGGCGCGATCCTTGCGGCTTCGTTTCCCGTTGCCCTCAGCGATGTTTAGCGGGACGGACTGAGCGGCCCGAAGCCACTGATCGCGAGCATGGCGATGCCGACCGGCGAGCGATTGCGAAGCGTCAAATGACGCGGCGACATATTCGATCGACAACCGGTAAACGTCAAGACGCTCATGGTCGAAGGATTGCGCGCTCATCAGGGCTGATTCCGATTACGAGTACGAGCACCGTCGCTGCGCAACTGAGCACGAGCACGAGACTGGCTCGTCGCCAGAACTTATTGCGCACCGGAGACGAAGGGTGATCGGTGGGTGGAAGGGCGTACTTGCCTTTCTGGACCTTCGGTCGGCTGGGGGAACCCCCGTTTGTTCTCGCCGCTCCCTCGGTGCTCTTGCGGCGCGGTAAGACTCCACGCAACCGGGTCATTCTCACCGATGGCTTTTGCGGCGTCAAATTTTCCCTCCTCGCCCGGTGGGAAACCTGTCTCGTCCAACCTTCAATCCGCCGGCAATCCGGCTACAGCGTCACTCGCGGTCCGATCTTGGTTCGATGTTTTGCCGCGAATTGTGCGAAGCGGACGGCGGAGAACGGTCCGCCGCCGCGCGAACGGTCTGTCACTGGAAGCCGCGTTTTCGCAGCAGCGCCGAGGTGTCGACGTCGCGTCCCCGAAAGGCACGGAATCCGTCCGCCGGATCGATCGTGTCGCCGACGCTGAACACATTCTCGTGCAGGCTCTTGGCAAGCTGGGGGTCGTAGAACGATCCGGCCTGCTCAAACGCTTCGGCTGCGTCGGCGGTCAATGCGTCCGCCCACAGGTAACTGTAGTAACCAGCCGAATAGCTGTCGCTGCTGAAGATATGGGAAAAGTGGGGCGTTCGGTGACGCATCGGCAGTTCGTTGGGCATCCCGATTTGCTGCAACGTTTCCTTCTCGAACTGGTCCGGATCGATCCGCTCGCGGTCACTGGTGTGGAGCTTCATGTCCACGATCGCGCTGGCCAGGTATTCCACCGTCGCGAAGCCCTGATTGAACTTGGAAGCGTTCTTGATCTTGTCGATCAATTCTTGCGGAAGCGGCTTCCCCGTTTGGTAATGCACGCAGAACTGTTGCATCACCTCCGGGGTGTCCAGCCAGTGCTCCAACAGTTGGGAAGGGAATTCGACGTAGTCGCGAGGGACCGACGTTCCGGCTTGGGACGGATACGTCACGTCGGAACACAACCCGTGCAGGGCGTGGCCGAATTCATGAAACAGCGTCACCGCGTCGTCCCAAGAGATCAGCACCGTTTCGCCGTCACCGCCGGGAATGAAGTTGCTGTTATTGGAGACGATGGGGGTGATGGGGTGATCGATGTTCTCTTGGACACGGTACGCGGTCATCCAGGCACCGCTGCGCTTGCCGTCGCGGGCGTAGGGATCAAAGTACCACAAGCCGACGTCATTGCCCTGACGATCCAGCACTCGCCAAACGCGAACGTCGGGGTGGAACACCGGCACGTCCGTCACCGGTTCGAACGACAACCCGAACAGTTCACCGGCGACAAAGAACATTCCCTCGCGAAGCTTTTCCAGTTGCAGGTACGGCTTGACCTCGCCAAAGTCCAGATCGTACTTGTCCTTGCGAACTTTTTCCGCGTAGTAACGGTAGTCCCAAGGCTCAATCGTGATCGCGTCGTCACCAGACAATTCCGCGTCCGCAATTTTCTGCATGTCGGCGACTTCTTCGTGGACCCGCTGGACGGCTTTCGGCCAGACCTTTTGCATCAATTCCATGGTTGCTTCGGGCGTCTTCGCCATCGAAGACTCCAGCCGCCAATGCGCATGCGTTGGATAACCGAGCAGCTTTGCACGCTCACGGCGCAGGCTCAGGATCTCCGTGATCAATTCATTGTTGTCGTGTTCGTCACCGTTGTCACAGCGGTTGT
Organism: Roseiconus nitratireducens; assembly: GCF_008629675.1. Taxonomy (GTDB): domain Bacteria; phylum Planctomycetota; class Planctomycetia; order Pirellulales; family Pirellulaceae; genus Stieleria; species Stieleria nitratireducens. The sequence continues at coordinate 129,741 of NZ_VWOX01000001.1, forward strand.
AGTAGGTCCGCCAAACCTTTTCTCGCAGCGGACGGTTCTCGGAGTAGGTCAAGAACGGGTCCATCGAGGAACGCGTGTTGGTGACCGCCCACGCATCGGGTTTGCCCCGCTCGGCAGCGGCGCGCTTCATGGCGGCCTTCACGCTGTCGGGCAAGCCGGCGAGATCCGATTCGTTTTCGATCCAAGTGACGAACCGCTTTTCGTCTTCCAAAACGTTTTGGCTGAAGTCCGTGAACAGTCGCGCCAGTTGGGCATTGATCTGTGACAAGCGAGCTTTCTGGCTGTCGTCCAGCATGGCTCCTTGGCGGACAAACGTTTTGTAAAGGTCATCAACGAGACGCTGCTGGGCTGTGGTCAGGGAATCCTTTTCGTCACTCTCGTAGATGGCTTTCAATCGGGCGAACAGTTTGTCGTTCTGGTAGATGCGGTCCGAGTGTGCCGACAGTTTGGGCGCGACCACCCGTTCGATATCGGGAATTGATCCGAGATTCAAATTGGAGGTGTAGACGCCAAAAATGGCATCCAGTCGATCCAGCGCCGCGCCGGCTTGTTCCATCGCGACAACGGTGTTCTCGAACGTGGGCGGTTTCGGGTTCTCGGCGATGGTATCGATTTCGTCTTCGGCGGACGCGATCGCCGAATCGAAGGCGGCGACGAATTCATCGGGACGGACCTGGTTCCAAGGCGGAACGCCCTGGTAGGGACCCGTCCAGGGCTTCAGTAAAACAGAATCGTTCATGTTGCTTTGCTCCGTGCGAGAGTTGTTTTGATCGGTCTGTGCCAAAAGCTGATTGCCCAGTGGGGCGAAACAGACCACGACGGCCATGAATATTCGATGTTTCATCGGATTCTTGTTCGAGGCGAAGGTGATGGACGGGCTTGCGTGCATGCCGCTGGAAAGGTTCGTTCGGGGCTGTCAACGTTGCGCGAGGCCTGTCAACGTCGCGCGGCGTGGGGCAAGTGTACCGCACGCAAAGGGTTGGACGCAGTCTATGGGACGCGGCGAAGGGGGCGGCGCCCCGGCGGTGCCGACAAAGCGCGGGCGTTCTCGTCTCGGTCGGCCGTCGTGCATTCGTGGCGACGACCGCGACCGCGGCCGGCGAATCGGCTACAGCGGGAAATGATCCGGCTTCGCGTACAGCGGCAGGAAGCGGTAATACACCTCCAACGTCAGCGTGCACATCGCGGTCGTGTACAGTCGGCCGCCGACGTCCCCCCAGCGGTCCTTGAAGTGCCAGCTGCCGGCTTCGTGTCCCTCCGTCGCTTGAGTACGCACCAGGTGGTCGCGAAGTTCTGTGTTCCACCGATCCCAATCGCGATGTCGCCAGTGGTGCAGTGCCAGTGTCGCGTAGTAATCGTGGTAGACATTGGTCCGTGTCGGGCCGTCCGCCGCGAGTTTGTCGATCGCCTGGTCAAAGGACGTGTTTCCGGGCGTTTGACCCAAATACATCAACAACGTCAGCGCGATCGCCGTCGTGGTTGGTTGGGCTTCCGGTTCCCGGTAGCCGAAGGCGTAGGCGGGTGACTCTCGCACACTCATCAAGAACCCCTTGGCCTTGTCAAACGTGTCGCTACGCATTTGGATCCCGGCCTTGCGGGCGGTCATCAGCGAAAGCACCTGCCATCCGGTGATCGTGGTGTCACCGGGGCTGCCCGGTGCGTAACCCCATGAGCCGCCGGGATGCTGCGCGATGCTGGTGAAATAGGCTCCACGGTCAACATGATGCAGCAGGTCTGAATCGTAGTCGTCACCGCGACGCGTCATCCCCAACAGTTCGGACATGGCCAGCATGGCAATCCCGTGACCGTACATGCTGCCACTCTGTTGCCAATCAAAGCCGTTCTCGGTTTCGATCGCCGCACTTTTCAGGTAGTACCAGCCGCGTTGCACGGTTTCCTGATAGGGACCGCTTTCGGTCGTGTACCCGGCGCCCAGAAAAGCCAACATGGCCAAGCCCGTCGCTGCGGTCGCGGGGGTGGGCGTGTTCTCGTTTTTTGGCTTGCCGTGCGAGCAACGGCCGTCGCAGGGCGACAGTTCCAAATCAAACGACCACGACCCGTCATCGCGCTGATGGGCGGCCAGCCAACGCAGCGCATTCTCGACGGCCGTCTCGCTTTCCGCGGTCGCGCCGAACAGATCGCCGTACTTCTTTCGACCTTCCGGTGTGCGAGAAGACATTCCGCCACCGCCCAAGAACGACTGACGGATGGAATCGGAGGTCGTGCCGCCCGACTGCAGTTCCGCCAGCAGCGAGGCAGGAACCGGGTCGGTCATCTGCGGGACCGGTGCTTTGGCGGTGGCCAAGTTTGCCGACTGTTGAATGACTTCGACTTGGATCGGCTGTTCGGTCGATTGGCCGTCACCGCGTTTGGGCTGCGGATCATCCGCGATGCTTTGAAACGTCGATTCGACCGAGTGGTCGGTCAGCGCCCCGTCGATGGCGACGCCTTGCTGGTTCCCGTGCAAGCGGTAGGTCAGCAAAGCCAGCGCGATTAAAACCGCCAAGTGCAAGATCAAGCTGGCCAGCCAGGACGAGACGCGGATGGAATCCAGCGAAGCGAACAGCGAACGTCGTTGTTTGGGACCAGCGTCCGAGGGCCGCGAATCGACAGCGGAGTCGCCGGAGCTTGGGGCGTCGGCGTTTTGATCGCTGGGCAGGGGGGACGCCGTTGCCCGCGGCGGGCCTTCCGGTGGAACCGAGTTGGGTGCCGCGGCGCCGGATGCCTGGGCCGACCGAGCGATCGGGTCGTCAGCTCGGGCGGCGCCGCCACGCCAACGCGCGTGCGGAACGGTCGAATCGGATTTGCGGGTCACAACGGGCCGACGATGCGCGGAGAGGGACCGCCGTCGTCAAAAGGCGGCCGATCTACCAGTATAGCTTGCCGCTACGTCAGCCGTCTGTAGAGAAACCGCCGTCAGTCAGGTGCCCGCAGTGGTCATCGCGGCCGAAGTGGTTTCCGCCGGGGCCGTCACCACCGCATCGTCCATCACCGGGATGTCATCCTGGTTGGTCGCCCGGTTGTCGAACAGGGTGAACATGATGAACAACCCGACGAACACGAAGGAGGACACGAAGCACAGGATGTTGAAGGGTTTGTCGAAAGCCAGGTGCATGAAGAATGCCGCCACCAGCAAACCTTTGATCGTCGCGATCGCCATCACAATCAAGACGTCAAAACTGCCCAGATCGAAACTGGCCTGGGCGACGGTGATGATCGTCAAAAGGACCAGGATTAAAAACACCCCGAACAACAACGGCAGCGGTAGCGGGTGGGCGAAGTCGTAGCCTTCCGGTGAATTCTCGTGTGCCGACATGGCGAGTTCTTTCTTTGTCAGGAATTCGAGTAAAAGCCCGCGGGGGGCGTCGTCCGTTCAGTCGCGAGCGAGGGCTACCGAATCAGGTACATCAGCGGGAACAGATAGATCCAAATCAAGTCGACCAAGTGCCAGTACAGACCGACATAATCGACGGGGCCAAAATAGTTGCGGTTGAAATCCTGGCGGATCGCCCGGACCAGCAACCAAATCAACACGCCCACGCCGGCCAAAATGTGAATCGCGTGCACGCCGGTCATGCAGTAGTAAATGCTAAAGAACACGCCGGCACGACTGGGGCGGAGCACGTTGTCGTCGGTCGAAGCGATGGTGGCACTGCTGTCATCGGTGCGGTCGTAAGTGATCGCTCCTTCGGACAATTGTGACTGCGCCCGTCGGGCGGACAGTTCGTCCTGCAAACCGGTGTTGGTCGCGTCGGAGGCGAGCCGTTCCAGTACGACCAGATCGTCGCTTTCGTCTCGCATCATCGAACCCGGGTCCTGAAGGACGACCGGTTGAGGGTCCGTCGATTCGACCTCCGCAACGTCGGCGGCTTCCGGATCCGTCGCGTCGCCCTGCTGACCTTCGCCGTGTTCTGCCTCACTGTCCTCGGTGTCACTGTGCTCGGCGTCGCCGTGCTCGGCATCACCGTGCTCGGCATCACCATGCTCCGCGTCACCATGCTCCGCGCCACTGTGTTCACCATGCTCGGCATCGCCATGGACGGCGGCGACATGATCGGAACCATGATGCTCCGGGGTCTCACCACTTTCCAAGATCATGCCCAGCCCGACACCGCCGAAGAAGCTGAGGCAAACGAAGACCAGCGGTTTTGCGACGGCAACCTGGAACTTGGCGTCCCGGATGAAGGCAACGACCAGCCAGATCACGACGCCAATCGTGGCGACCGCAAACGGGGCACAAATGTAAGCCAAGTAATTGGGGCCACCTTCCGGGTGCGGATTGGCCGGGTCGTAGGTGAACAGACCGGCCGGCAGCAAACCGAGATGCCACTTGTGTGAGTACTCGATCGCTTTGACGCCCAAGAAGACCATCGCACAGCACAGTGTCGTTGCCAGCAGCGATGCCAACTTCTTGTGCTCCTCCAATTGAGCACAACGGACGGCCCACGCCATCGTGAACGAGCTGAACAGCAGCACGCCGGTGTTGATCGCACCCAACTTCGTGTTCAGGAATTGGCTGCAGCCTTCGAACACCTCGGGGCGCCATGCCCGGAAGATCGCATAGGCACAGAACATCCCACTGAAGAACAGGATTTCCGTCACCAGAAACAACCACATGCCCAGCTTGCCGCTGTCAAACTGCTGCTCCGGCGTGTCGAAGTGGTGGGCCAGGTAGGACGGGTGGTCATGATCATGGGAATCATGCCCCTCATGCACGTGGACGTCCGATGTGTGCCCTGCGTCGGTGGTAGCCATGAATGGGTCGAGCAAGCGAAAGGAAAGTGGATTGGAAAGGATCGTTTCATCTCGCGGCGGTGCTCGTCATGCTCTCAAGCGTTTGACGATCGACCCGGCCGAGATGGCGAGGAATAAATTATTCGTCTTTGCCGCCAGCGTGCGCCGGCTGCTCGGCCGGCGTTTCCGGGACGACTTCGCGTTTCGGTTCGATCTTGACGTAACGCTCCTGGACCGAATCCCAGACGATGTCACCAAATTCGTAGGGGTCACCGACGACCGGTGCGCGGTCAAAGTTGTAGAACGGAGGCGGCGAGGTGCAGTTCCATTCCAGCGTCGCACCGCCCCACGGGTTGGCCGGCGCCCGTTTGCCACGCAGCAGCGAATGGATCAACACGCCCAAAGCGAAGAACAGGCCAACGCCCAACAGCAATGCGCCATAGGTGCTCATCGCGTGCAAGCTTTGGAACTCGGGATCGTATGTGGCGTACCGGCGGGGCATCCCGCGGCTGCCCAACACGAACTGGGGCAGGAAGGTCAGGTTGAATCCCAGGAACACCAGCACGGCCGAGATCCGACCGCCCAGCTCGCTGTACATCACGCCGACCATTTTTGGCCACCAGTGGAACACGCCGCCCAGGAAAGCGACCAGGGTTCCGCCGACCATGACGTAGTGGAAGTGGGCCACGACGAAGTACGTGTCATGCAAGTGCTGGTCCGTGGCCAGCGTTCCCAAGTGCAGTCCGGTCAAACCGCCGATCGTGAACAGGAAGATGAACGAGATGGCGTACATCATCGGCGTGGTCAGGCTGATCGAGCCTTTCCACATCGTGGCCAACCAGTTGAACACCTTGATGGCAGAGGGCACCGACACCGTGAACGTCAGGGCGCTGAAGATGATGGTGGTCATCTGGCTCATGCCGGCGGTGAACATGTGGTGTCCCCACACCAGAAAGCCCAGCAACGCGATGGCGATCGACGAGTACGCGATGAAGCGGTAGCCGAAAATCCGTTTGTGCGAGTGAACACTGATCAGTTCGCTGATGATGCCGAAGGCCGGCAAAATCATGATGTACACGGCCGGGTGGCTGTAGAACCAGAAGAAGTGCTGGAACGTGACCGGGTCACCGTTGTATTCGGGGTCAAAGATCCCGATATGCATGGTCCGTTCGGCAATCAGCAACAGCAGCGTGATCCCCAAGACGGGAGTCGCCAGGACCTGGATGATGCTGGTCGCGTACGTCGCCCACAGGAACAGCGGCATGCGGAACCAGGTCATCCCCGGCGGCCGCATCGTGTTGATCGTGACGATGAAGTTGAGTCCGGTGAAAATCGAACTGAATCCCAGGATGAATGCGCCGGTGGTCGCCAGGATCACCGACGAATCGGTCGTGGTGCTGTAGGGCGTGTAGAACGTCCATCCGGTGTCCAAGCCGCTGGCCAGCAGAGCCATCACGAAGAAGACCGCACCGGCCACCCACAGATAAAAACTGCTGAGGTTTAACCGCGGGAACGCGACGTCCTTGGCACCGAGCATGACCGGGACCAGGAAGTTGCCCAGAGCCGCCGGCACGCTGGGGATGATGAACAGGAACACCATGATCGCCCCGTGCAACGTGAACACCTGGTTGTAGATGTCGTTGGGAGCTTTCTCGGGAGCCAGCCATTGGAAGATGGATTGGTTGAACAGCCAGCCGTCCGGTGCCAGCAGGTGCAGCCGGATGCCCAGCGCCAACAAGCCGGCGACCAGGAAAGCGACCGAAACACCCACCAGGTACATCATGCCGATGCGTTTGTGATCCAACGTGAACATCCAGCTGAGGATGCCCTTGGAGTTGGTCAGGTAATTCTCTTCTTTGGTCGGGAAGCCAGGATCGCTGACTTCATATCCGGATGGGACAGATCCTGCGGACATCGGTTACCTCGATCTTCACGTCGTTGGCGGCTGGTCCGTTGAGACCGGCTTTGGCGAAGTGTCGTTGTGATTTCTGCTGATGATTGGTTGGGGCGTGGGGTGCTTCGCAATTCTTGTGTCCGCGGCGGTCCGAAGCGGGTCCGCCGCGTCGCGGCGGTGGGCTAGGCCGCGTCATCCTGGGTTGCCGGTTCTTCTGCCGGTGCCGAGCCTTCTCCGTCGGCGGCCGACGTTTCATCGGCGCCTTCCTCCGAATCGCCTTCGGCGGCGGCAACCACCGAGGGATCTCCCAGGCTCTTGATAAATTCGACCAGGCTGTAAACGTCGTCGTCGCTCAGCTGGCCTTTGTAACTGGGCATCACGGGTTGGTAGCCGGCGGCGACCTTCGCCTTGGGATACAGGATCGATTCGCGGACGTAGTTCTCATCGAAGCGAACCGATTCGCCGTCGGCCAGTTGCCGCATCGTCCCAAAGCTTCCCTGATAGGAAGGTCCGACCATGCGGCTGCCGTCCAGCGAGTGGCAGCTTTTGCAACCGCGTCGCTCATAAAGTTTTTGACCGTAAACGGCCGGCTCTTCGCCTTCGGGGCGGGCACTGTATTTCTTGATCCACGCTTCCAGCTCTTCGCGGGTCTCGTGGACCACGACAACGGTTTGCATTTCCGAATGGCTGGTCCCACAGTACTCGGTGCAATACAGGTCGTAGAAACGGTAACCGTCGGGCGTGAACTGTTCTCGGTCGTAATCCCAGGCGTCACCGGTTTCTTTGTACCGCTGGGTGACGCGATCAAGTTCCTCTTTGGCGACTTTCTCGCTGGGCCGGGTCGCTTTGAACCACATGTAGTTGTAGCGGCCCGGGACGACGTCCTTCTTCACCCGAAACGCCGGGATGTACAGGCTGTGGATCACGTCATCGCTGGTCATTGTCAGCTTGGTCGGCTCTCCGACGACGACGTGCAATTCCGGGTGGATCACCCCGTTGCCGTAGTCCATCGCCCAGCTCCACTTCATCGACTTGACGCCGATCTCGTAGGCACCTTCCGGGATCGACCGCTGAGACAGGTAGCCGCGGGCGCCGAAAAAGAACATCACGACCAGCAGGAACGACGGGCCGATCGACCACACCAGTTCGATCGTCGTGTTGTGGTCTTTCTGGCTCTCGGCCGGCAAGCCTTTGTCCTTCTTGTATTTCCACGCGAAGCCAAACAGGGCCACGATGATCGGAATGAAGAACAGCAGGCAAACGATCGAGATGAAGTAGAAAACCCAATCGATGTCCGCAGAGAACGTCGAAGCGGACTCCGGAAAGAACGCGAAGTCGTTTGTGTAGTCGCCTAACAGAGACATCGTCGCGGGGGCCATTGGTGTCACGGGATTCATGGTTTGCGAAGGGTGGCCGAGCGAGTCGGCGATTCTTGCGGTGGTTCGGTCGGCGGCAGCCGGCCCGTTCCAACACGTGTATGTCTGGGTGGAATTAGGAAGCCGGCGGTTCGGTCGGTGGTTCATCCGTGGGGGTGTCGCCGGCGGGAACCGGAGTGTCGGTCGCGTCGGGATCCCCGCTGCTTCCCGGCCCGCCTTTGCGTCCGGCCCAGTAGGGAACCAAGGCGGCCAGCATCGCTCCGATGAACCCCAGCCCGCACAATCGCATGATTCGCCATGCGTGCGGTGTGTAGGAATTCGAGTCCGGATCGTAGCTGTAGCACCACAGGATGAACTGATCGACGGTGGATCCCACGTTGCCCTCGCCGGCTTCCACGATGGCCAGTTTCAACTGGTCGGGTGGGAAGTCGATCGACAGCGAGTACCGCGTGATCACACCGGTCGGCGACACGAATGCCAGCATCGCGGGGTGGTTGTACTGTTTGTTGGCTGAGTCGTAGCGGTAGCGAAAGCCCAACGTATCAGTCAGCCGGGTGATGATCGGTTGCTTCGCCGTGGCGAACGTCCAACCCTGTGCCGCGCCGGGTTGGTTCGGCAAGTCAGCGAGGTATTTCTGTTTGGTTTCAGCCGCCCGTTGCGTCGACTCCTGGGGATCAATGCTGACGGTCAGCACCTGAAAGTCTTCGCCCAGTTTCAAATCCAGTTCATTCAGCGATTCAGTCAGCTTGTTCAATTGCACGCTGCACAGCATGGGGCAGTTGCTGTAGTTCAACGTGACGATCGTGGGCAGCTTGCCGTTGAACACGTAGCCGGTCTTGATCGGCCGACCCTCGGAGTCGGTCAACGGAAGGTTGGTTGGGATCGAGTCGCCCAGATTTTGTTCCACCGTGATCCCCTGTGCCTCGCGCGGCAGCCCGTTATTCAGGCTGACGTCGGCACCCGCACCGGTCGCGGTTTGGGCCGCGGCAGGGTCGGCCCCGACAACCGCCAGCACCAGGACCGTCACCGACAGCGCGGCAACGCGCAGCGAGTCACGGGTCATTGTGCGGCGCTCGGCGACGCGGTTCTCAGGTTTCGTCTTGTTCCGCTGGAACATCATTCTCTTCTTTTGAATCGGATTGATTCTCCTTGACGACCAATTCCATCGCTTTCTCGATCGGAATCGTCACGTTGCCGTTCGCCGGGTCGACGCCGTATTGCGACACGCTGTCGGACTGTTCCACCAAGATGTTGTTTTGCCGCTGGTAACTGCTGTCGGCCTGCAGCTGGACCTGATGCCCTTGGACCAGCAGGTGGTACACGTACTGAACCGCCAAAATCGTGACCACGGTCACGAGGACCGAGGCGATTCCGATCGTAAAAATCTGTTTTGTGTCCAGATCGTCGTATTTTGCCATGTTCTTGACTTCGTTGATTTTACCGAGCGAGGCTGGTTACGGAGGCGAAAAACGCAGTGCTGCGACGTGCTGTCCGCCGCGGCTGCCGATCCGGCCGGCCCGGCGAAGCTCGCGAACGCTTCGCAAGGGATTAAATGTTTTCAAATACAATGGATTCCATCAGTCGCGGATCACGCACCGGGGCGACTCGGTTGCCCCCCGCCACCCGCAGGATCAAGCCCAGTACCAGTGATCCCATCCCGACCACGCACAACACGCTGGCCAGCACACCCAGCACCCCTCCGGCGGTCGGCACGACTTCGTGACCCAGGGCCCGCGCTTCCGGCATGATGATCCAGTAGATGTCGACGAAGTGCATCACCAGGATGTAGGCCGCCCAACAGGCCAGCAGCCCCGGCCGGCGACGCACGTGGCGGCTCATCGTTCCCACGAAGGGAAGCATCCAGTGCAGGAAGATCAGGGCCAATGACAGGTATCCGAAGATGCCCCGCTGGCGGCTGAAAAACCATTCCGTTTCTTCAGGGATGTTGCCGTACCAAATCAGCAGGTACTGGCTGAACGAAATGTACGTCCAGAAAAACACGAACCCGAAGATGTACTTGCCCAGGTCATGGTAATGCTCCACCGTGACTTCCTGCCGGAGAGCTCCGGCGCGTTGCAGCAGGTAGGTCGCCAGGGTGATCGCGCAGTGGGCGGCCAGAATTCCGCCGGCAAAGATGTACACGCCGAACATCGTGGAAAACCACATCGGCGCCAGACTCATGCCCCAGTCAAAGGCGGCAAAGGTCAGGCTGAGCGAAAACAGCATCACGCACGGGCCGGCCCAGTACTGCATGCGGTCGGTCGCCGCCCGCTCGCCGGTTTCGTCCTGGCCGGTGCTTCCCCGCCAGTAAAAGAGCGCCATTGCGATCCAGATGCCGAAATAGATCACAGCGCGGATGACGAAGAACGGTCCGTTGAGAAACGATTTCTTGGTGTTCCACATCGATTCGTCCAGGTGCAGTCGTTCCGCAAAATCGGGAATCGTCCACACGTACAGAGAACCTTCGAAGAACAGCGAGAACACGATCGGGATGAACAGGATCGCCATCGGAATGACCATGATCATCATGAACTCGGCGACCCGTCGAACCACGACGCTCCATCCGGCGCGGACCAAGTGCTGAATCAGCACGAAGAACAGCGAGCCAAGCACGATCGTCAGCACGTACATGAACGCGGTCAGGTACGCCGAAAAACCGAATCGCGGCATCACGTTGCTGCCCTGATCGAGAGCCCCGCCGCTACCGACGAGAAACGCCAGGCCGACGCCGACCACCAGGGCGAACAGGCCTCCGCTCATCAGCGGCAGTTGTAAACTGGCCAGCGAAGCGGGGAGCTGAAAGGCCGGGTCGTCGGCGGGTTTGACAACGGGAGCGGCGTGTTCTGACATGGTCGAATTGATGCGGGAATGACTTTCAGGCGAGCGAGGTTTCCCAGGGCTGGCCGGTTTGCGAGCCGGACGGCCGTTTCAAGGGAGTTCGCGGTGTTTGGTTTTCACGGCGGCTCACACACCGCCGATCGGATGAATGATCAGACTCAACTACTTTTCTTTTCACGTTCGGCGGCGGCCTTCGCAGCCTCTTCAGCCTGGCGTTCCAGTTCGGCTTTGACCTGCGTGACCTCGCGTTCGATTTCTTCCCGTCGAGATTCGGGAACCATTTCCATCGAAGCATTCTGGCTCATCTGCAACGCGCGGACGTAGGACACGATGGCCCAACGATCGCGGAGTTGAATTTGCGAGGCGTAGCCGGGCATTTTGCGGATCCCGTTGCTGATGGTTGAAAACAGCTTGCCGTCGGGATACTGGTCGGCGTACAGCGTTTCCTGGTGCAACGAAGCGGGCGGGACCCAGGTGTCGAAGCCTTTGGCCTGGGCACGACGGTTGACCAGCCCGTTTCCGCGGCCGTCCATGCCGTGGCAGACGCTGCAATAGATCCCGAACTGCTTTTTGCCGGCGGCCAGCAAGTCGGCGTCAATCGTCAGCGGGTTTTGCTTCAGCCACGGGGTGGTTTCCATCACGCTCGGCTGCGATGCGTTGCCGGTGGCTTGCGGGGACGACTCCGATGGGGTCGGCTCCTCGGCGGCCTTGTCTTCCGCGGGCTTCTCCTCGGCGGGTGGGTTTTCCGCAGGCTCTTCTTTGCCGGGTTCATCCTCGGCAGACTTCTCTGCAGCGGGTTGATCGTCGGCGGGCTTTTCCTCGGCGGGTTTGTCTTCCGCAGGCTTGTCCTCTGCCGAAGCGTCGTCGGCGGAATCCTGCTGGGCCGGTTGTTCGTCTGACGAACCTTCCTCGGCCGCGTCGGCATCGGCTTCATCAGCCGGCGGGTCCTGCTCGCTGACCTCCGCCACTTCTTCGGCTTTGGCCTGTTCGTCGCCTTGCAGGTAAGCGCGTACCAGCCGTTCCGCCCGGGGCGCATTTTGCTGGGCAAGTTCTTCGACATTGATTCCGGTCATCATGTCCAACGACTCGGAAAGTTGCCCGCGGGCCACCGTTCCCGGCACGTCGGGACGCATGGCCCGGTTGTCGTAAAACAGACTGGTGACCTGTTGCGCGTCTTTGGCGGGCGAAAAGTCCATGTCAAAGAAGACGTGGAATCGCGGGCGAGAACTGTTGGTGACCCGCATGGTCAGGATGCACAGCAGCGGCACGATCGAGAACGCCACCATCAATCCCCAAACCAGAAACACCGGTTTGGGCACTTCCTTGGGCGAATCGTCCTCGACGACTTCGTTGATGTACCCGCTGCCGGTCTCGGTCAGCAGATTGCGGACGCCGTCGGCATCGTAGCGCTCGTCCTTGGCATCGATGTACAGGAAAAAGCGGTCATCGGTTGCTCGGTCGAAACGCGGGTCGGTGAACATCGGGTTGCTGAATTTCGGCAACCCGTTCAACGCCCACATGCCGAAGAACGCGCCGAACGACGCCAGCAGAATTGTCAGCTCGAAGGCCACCGGCATGAACGCGGGCAACGAAATGAACGGCTTGCCTGAGATGATGTACTTGTAGTCGATGCCGTTCATCCAGATCTGCATCGACAGTGCGATCAGCGTCCCGCTGAGCCCTCCGGCCAGTGCGATCCAGGGCAGCACCGTCGGCTTGATGCCCAAAGCCCGATCGATGCCGTGCACCGGAAACGGCGTGTAGGCATCGGTCTTTGTGTAGCCGGCGTCACGCACCCGTCGGCAGGCGTCCAGCAGCGAATCGACCGAAGTGAATTCGGCCATGATTCCGTGAACGATTCTTTCTGTTTTCGTTTCCGACATAGTCTTTTGATCCATCGAAATGAATCGTGAGTGGTTCTCGTTGAAATGCCCGGCGGACGCGACGTCCCAGCCGAGCATCGGCTGTCTCAGTTCGGGAGGGGGTCAGGGGGCTTCCAGCGGTGCTTGGGCCGGAACATGCATGTGGGCCATGTGTTCCTGTTTCGCCAACGTCGCCTTCGTTTCCGACATGTTGATGATCGGCAGCGTCCGCACGAACAGCATGAACAGCGTGAAGAACAGCCCGAACGATCCGATCAGCATGCCCCAGTCGACCCACGTCGGTGTGAAGTAGGCCCACGCACTCGGCAGGTAGTCGCGGGACAGACTGCTCACCACGATCACGAAACGCTCGAACCACATCCCGATGTTCACGAAAATGGAAATCACGACGATGATCCAGGGCGTCGTGCGGAACTTCTTGATCCAGAACAGTTGGGGGCTGATCACGTTGCAGGTGACCATCGTCCAGTAAGCCCACCAGTACGGTCCGAAGGCGCGGTTGATGAACGCGAACTGCTCGGCCGGAACCTGGCCGTACCAGGCGATGAAGAACTCGGTCCCGTACGCCAGACCGACGATGGATCCGGTCGCCAGGATGATCTTGCACATGTTTTCCAGGTGCCGGATCGTGATCAATTTCTCCAATCCCAACAGGGTTCGCGTGGGCACCATCAGCGTCAGCACCATCGCGAAGCCGCTGAAGACGGCCCCGGCGACGAAGTACGGCGGGAAGATGGTGGTGTGCCACCCGGGGACCTGCGAGACCGCGAAGTCAAACGAAACGATCGTATGGACCGACAAAACCAGCGGGGCGGCGAAGGCGGCCAGCAACGCGTAAGCCTTTTCGTACCGCATCCAGTGCCGCGACGATCCGCTCCAGCCAAGCGACAGAATCCCGTAAGCCATCCGCCGCCATTTGTTCTTGGACCGGTCGCGGAACGTTGCCAGGTCGGGCACCATGCCCATGTACCAGAACAGCAGTGACACCGTTCCGTAGGTGCTCACCGCGAAAACGTCCCACAGCAGCGGGCTGCGGAATTGTGGCCACATCCAGAGGTTCAAACTGGGATAGGGTGCCAGCCAGAACGCCAACCAGGCCCGACCGACGTGGATCCCGGGGAAGGTTCCCGCACAGGCGACGGCGAAAATCGTCATCGCTTCGGCCGCGCGGTTGATGCTGGTTCGCCATTCCTGGCGGAACAGGAACAGAATCGCGCTGATCAGGGTGCCGGCGTGGCCGATCCCGACCCAAAACACGAAGTTGACGATGGGCCAACCCCAGAAGATGGGCGAGCGGTTTCCCCACACGCCGACGCCGATGTAGAACAGGTACAGAATCAACAATCCCAACACTTGCAGCAACGCGAACGCGACCAGGAAGCCTGCGATCCAGCCCTTGCTGGGCGGACGTTCGGCGACTTGGCAGACCGCTTCGGTGATGTCGTGATACGTCGTTTCGCCCAGCACCAGCGGGGCGCGTTCGCCCGGGCGTTCGACGGTGTTATCCAATCCGTTTGGAATGGCAAGTGACATGGTGAAAGTTGGCTGGTTGTGGGAAGTGATCTGATTCGGCGGGGTCGGTAACCGACGGGGCGAAGTGCCCCGTGGTGCTAGTGGTCGTCGTGACCGGCGGCTTTCGATTCGGGGCTGTCATGCGATTCCTCGCCGCCCGAGCCCGAATCGTGCTCGCCGTGCGCGTCATGGCCGGCTTCGCCCGCCTCGTCGTGACCGTGTTCACCGTGATGCGACTCGATGACGGCCAGGTCATGGAGTTGTTGTTCGGTCATCAGCCGCGGGTGCGGGTTGCGAACCCGCGCCAGGTACTCCGTCCGCGGCTTGATGTTCAACTGTTCCAGGATGCCGTAGGCTCGCACATCCTGATGCTTCTTGGCGACCGCGGATTCGGGATCGGAGATGTTGCCGAAGTCGATCGCCTTGGTCGGACAGGCGGCTTGGCACGCCGTGATGACATCTCCGTCGCGGATCGGGCGTCCGCCGTCTTTGCGGGCGTTGATCTTGGCTTTTTCGACCCGTTGGACGCAGTAGGTGCACTTTTCCATCACGCCTCGGCCGCGAACGGTCACGTCCGGATTGAGCACCAGTTGTTGCAGCTTCCGGTTGGCCGATTCGATCTCACCGGGAAAAGCCGACCAGCCGTAGCCGACGCCGACGTCTTCGTTGTAGTTGAAATAATTGAATCGCCGCACCTTCAGCGGGCAGTTGTTGGCACAGTACCGCGTCCCGATGCAGCGGTTGTATGCCATGGCGTTGATGCCTTCGTCGGTGTGCACCGTCGCGGCGACCGGGCAAACCTGTTCGCAGGGAGCGGTTTCGCAATGCACGCAGGCGACCGGCTGGTGGACGATGTCCGCATTGTTCTCGTCGCCTTGGAAATAGCGGTCGATCCGCAGCCAGTGCATTTCGCGGCTGTTCTTGACCTGTTCGGCACCGACGATGGGGATGTTGTTTTCGCTTTGACAGGCGACCACGCAAGCGCTGCATCCGATGCACTTGGTCAAGTCGATTGCCATGCCCCACTGGGGAATGAAATCCAATGACTCGTCGCGTTCAATCTCGGCGATCGGTTCGTACTGCAGCGACCCGTACTTGCCGACTTTCGGGACGTGCGGCGCTTTGGGCTGTTCATTGGCGAACGAGGGGACTTTTTCCAGCAGCTTCTTGGTTCCTTCGCGAACCAGTGAATAGCTGCGGCGTTGCGTTTCGGCGCGTCCCAGGTCGTCGATTGCCCAGTGGTCCTGGGTGGTGGCAAATTCGTACTGGGTTTGATTGGGGCGACCCTCGCACTGGTAGGCGATCATCATCGATTTGCTGGTTCGCAGCGGCGAAACATCAAATCCGACCACGTCGACTTCTTTGTCAACGTGTCCGCCGACCACACCGGCTCGCGTCCGTCCATAACCGATCGACGCGGTGACGACGCCCGGGGCAACGCCGGGGACGAGAAACACCGGCAATTCAATCTTCTTGCCGTCTTTGCGGAGCGTAACGTAGCTGCCGTGGTCGGTCGGAATGATCGCCGCGGTCGCGGGGCTCATGATCGCGCAGTTGCCCCAAGTCAGCTTGGTGATCGCCTGCGGCAATTCTTGCAGCCAGCCGTTGTTGGCGAATCGACCGTCGTAAACTCCATCGGCGAGCGTGAAGATGACTTCGATGTCGTTCTCGCTAATGTCATCGCGGCCGATGACGACGATGTCTTCGCCGGGAAGTTCGGGAGCTTGTCCGACCACCTCGGTCGTTCCCGCGTCGACTTTGATCGCGTCGCTGTAACCGTCGTGCAAGAGTTGTCGCCACTCACGTTCGCTGAGCGATCCGCCGGCGATTTGGTCGGCGGTGCGGCGGACCAACTTCATCGGGTCAAAGACGTCTTCGTCCAGCATCAGCGCCAACACTTCCGCCGCCGTGCGGCCGCCCATCAGCGGCAAGATCTGCGGTTGGCAGACGCCGTAGAAGCCTTCCGCATTGATGCAGTCGCTCCACGATTCCAGCGGGTGGGCCAGCGGCAGCGACCAGTTGCACAGGTTTGCCGTTTCGTCGTCGTACTCACCCAGATAAATCGTCAGCTTGGCTCCTTCGATGGCTGCGGGCACGTCGATGTCGCCCGGGGCGCTGACCACGGGGTTGTCGCCAAGGATCATCAGCGTGTCGATATTACCTTGCTTGCAGGCGTCGACCAGATCACTCAACGAAGTCAGATCGTCCATCGCGTCGGGGAGCGGCGTGAACTTCTGCAGCGTTCCCAGGGAGCCCAGTTTCTGGTTCATCGCGATTCCCGCCGAGACCAACTCCGGTCCCAACGCGTCGCCGACAATCACGACGGCTTTGTCGCCGGCTTCGGCGATGTCATGGGCCAAACACTCCATGAACCGACTCAGCCGTTCGGCGTCGGTAATGTCGGGGTGGTTGAACGGCAGTTCGTCCTGCGCCGGCGGATCCGCTTCGCCGGCTTGAATCGCGTCGACCTTGCGCGACAGGGTGGCCAGGAAGGCCTTCATCTGTCCGGGCCGGACCGCCAGGCGGGTGTCGGCCATCGCACCGGTCGTCGTGTAGCCGCCTTCGGCGACGTACAGCCGACTCATGTCTTCGTCGGAAAGCGGATTTCGGCTCTCGGCAAAGGACTTTGCCGCGTCGAGCGCGCCGCTGTCGCAACCCAGGAAATCGGAGCCCAACGACAGGATGACTTTTGCGTCGGCCAGGTCCAGGACTTGGCGAGATTCGGTCCCGAGCATTTGCTTGGTGGCGGTCCGCATCACATCGTCACCCGGTCCGTCGAACCGGGTGATCTTTGCGGCGGGAAGCTTCTCGCGGAGTCGCTCGACCAGACGGAGCAAGGTCGGGGAAGCCGTCGGGGACATCAGCAGGGCGAAGTTTTCACCGTTCCCGTTGTCGGCGGCTCGCGTGATGGCGCCGCGACCGACGGGGAGAAACTGCTCCCAAGTCGATTCCTGTTTGCGCTCATCAGGTTCGCGAAGCAGCAGCGGCCCGTCGTCACCGCGTGACCGATCAGGGTCGTAGAGCGCCAGGACCGACGCTTGCACGTAGGGGTCCGTCCCGGCTCCGCTGGGATGATCGGAGTTCGGTTCGATGTGCTGGGGCCGTCCGTCAAAGCAGCTGACCAGCAGGTTGTGGACGCGTCCGGCCAGTTCGAAATTGGTGGCCCGCTTGTAGGTTTCTCCGGGGACGCGGCCCTCGGGGCGAATCACGAACGGCGCGATGATCTCTTCGGGATAGCGACATCCCGCCACGCCGGCCATCGCCAGCGATGCCCCCATCAACTGCATCCAGCGGCGACGTGAGACTCCCTCGGGGAACTCCGATGCCGCCACCGGAAACTCGCGGTGCAGGTAGTTGTTCTGGAATTCTTCGCTGCCGTGCAACTCCGCAATACTGCGCCAGTACGTCGGGGCCTTTCCGGAGGCGGTCGATTCGTTTTGGGTCATATTCTCGATCTATCGGTGGCAGACGGCACAGTGCCGTTGCGGGTTGATGTGTTGCTCTTGACGAACTTGTTCGGCGAATGCCGCTTGATCCCAGTCCGCTGGCGGTTCCCAATCCAGTTTCGTGACGAATTCTTTGGGACGCAGGTGCGGATTGGGGTTTTCGTGGCAGCCGATGCACCAAGCCATCGACAACTGCTCCTGCTGGTAGACGACTTCCATCTGGTCGATGCGTCCGTGGCAAGTTTTGCAGCTCACACCGGAGTTCACGTGCGCGGCGTGGTTGAAATAGACGAACTCGGGAAGGTTGTGGACGCGTTTCCACTGCATGCTTTTACCGGTCTTCCAGCTTTCATGAATCGGCCGCAGTTTGGGGCTGTCGGCTTGGACAGCCGCCAGGGCCGCGACGCCCTGGTCGTTTTTGGGGCTGTGGCAGTTGATGCAGGTGGCCGTCGGTGGCACCGCGGCGTGGGCCGCGTCGAACACCGTGTTGTGGCAGTAGCGGCAGTCCAGTTTCAGCTGTCCCGCGTGGATCGCGTGGCTGAACGGAACCGGTTGTTCGGGTTGGTAGCCGACATTCAACGTCTCCGGGTCGGTCACCAGGCCGCCCACGGCGACCGCGAACAGGCCTCCGCCGACGAGCGCGGCCGCGAGAACCAGCAGGAAGGGGTTGGACCAACGGGGGAACAGAAAACGTTGCATGATCATCGGCCGGCCAAAACCGGACCTGCGTGAGCACGGAAAAGCTTAGAAGTCAGACGCCCGCAGAGTATCGGTTCGGGGGTAGCGAATTGGCAAGGCCATCGCGCGAGCGAGCGACATTGTGCCGCGACGTTTTTCGGCTTCGGGCCTGGTGCGCATCGTCGCACCGTCGCCCGTTGGAGTGGTGATGGCATTCCATTCGCCCCCGTCGCCCCGATGGCCGCCGCGGCGCGCCGTGCGAACGGGCACGGCAGTGACCCAGCCCTGACGGGCCGGGCGGGACAAGCCGTCGGGCTTCAGGCCGAGGAATGGGCCCGGCGGGGGCGTTTGTGTTCTGTCCCCGGCGGTGTGCTCTGCTGACGGGCGGTGCTCTGTCCCTGGCGATGTGCTCTGTCCCCGGCGATGTGCTCTGTCCCCGGCGATGTGCTCTGTCCCCGGTGATGTGCTCTGTCCCCGGTGATGTGCTCTGTCCCCGGTGATGTGCTCTGTCCCCGGCGATGTGCCCTGTCCCCGGCGGTGTGCTCTGTCCCCGGCGGTGTGCTCTGTCCCCGGCGGTGTGCTCTGTCCCCGGCGGTGTGCTCTGTCCCCGGTGATGTGCTCTGTCCCCGGCGATGTGCTCTGTCCCCGGTGATGTGCTCTGTCCCCGGTGATGTGCTCTGTCCCCGGCGGCGTGCTCTGTCCCCGGTGATTGGGACGTCGCGTCGGTTTGCGCGGTTCCGGTGTGCGGGGCAACGCCCCGGCATTTGCCCAGCCCGGTCCGAAGGGCCGGGGAAAGGGTGCAATTGGAATCCATAGGGCCAACGGCCCGGCCATTGGTCCCGGCGCACGCCCCGGACGTCGCCCGGCGACACGCATCGGATGCAAACCGTCGGGCCTTCAACCCGCGACAAGGGGCCGGGCGATGCTGGGCCTCCGGCGATCCGGGGTTACCACCAATGTCCATCGTCGGTGATCGGTTCGGCGGTGCAGCGCATCGAGTCCAACGCCGATGCCAATTCGCTGACGGCCCAGTCCAGGTCGTCGATCTCCAAACGGTATTCGGGCCATCGCCATCCGCCCGGCCACATCTGGTGCGTCGCGGGCCAGCCGCTATGGTCGGGGCCGCCCTGGATCCGGGCGATCAGCCGGGGCACGCGAGCTTGTTGCGGTGCCGGTAAATCGGGTGGGTGCAAACCGGTCGGCAACGAGGGCAGAAAGTCGGAGACCCAGGGGCCGGACGGCGGCGGGATTTGTCCGTCGGTGACCGGTCGGCAATGGGCCGTGTCGGCAACCTCTTCGGCGGCGGGCAGACCGCTCGCAAAGCCGGGCGGGACGGTCGATGTGACCGGTGACGGCCGGCCGGGAAAGGTCGCCGCGGTCGTCACTTGGCGGGAATCTTGGGCCGCCACGTAGGTAAGGATGCCGTGCTCTCGGGAGAGCCTCGTGCACAGCAGTCGCCGCAATTGTTGGCTGCCGGAGACGAGCGCCAGCGATGGCACGCCCGCGGACAGATGCGACGCCAATTCGCTTAGCGACCAGCCGAATCGCGGGTCGCGGAAATGGCCCGCCACGTCGCAGGCGGGTTTCAGCACGAACTGTCGGGCGGTGTAGCGGGGATGCGGGACGACCAGTCCGGTTGCCACCCCGATGAGTTGGCCATGAAGCACGATGTCCAGGTCGATCGATCGGGCGCCCCAGCGATGTCGGCGCTCGCGGCCGAGGGCCAGTTCCAGTTCCTGCAGCATCGACAGCACTTCCTTTGCCGATGCCGTGGTTTCAAAGGCGCCGATCGCATTCAGGAACGGCTCCTGGCCGCCGGGGCCTCCGATCGGCGGCGTTTCAAACAGTCGGCTGGTTTGCAGCCCGCCGGGTTGGAGGACATGGGGTGACCGGGCAATCTCGCGCGCCGCGGCTGTCAGAAGCTCGTGCCGATCACCCAGATTGCTGCCGAAGCTGATCACGCATTGCGAGGTTGCCGGGCCGTCGCGGTCGGTCGCCGAAGGACTGCCGGCTGGAGGGGGCGGTGATAGTGGGTGATCAGGCGCGGTCATGTCGCGTATCCTACCGGAGTCCGCTGACGGTTCGAATTGGATGCCGCGCGGATTGCGGAAACGCCAGCCCCCGCTCCGCCGACTGCCTCCCTGCCAAAGCCGCGGTCTTTTTTTGAACGACGAATTTGACACAACCGAAGAGCATCCGCCGGACCTGGTTTTCCTCTGGGCGTGTGGATTTTCGTTGGCCGTCGGTTTGGTCGGTCTGGTGCTGGGGTGGCTGACCGGGATCGACGCGCGGGCCTACCTGTTGCGTGTCCAGCAGGTGACCGCCGGGGCGGTCCTGCGGGATCTGGGTTTGGGGGTGGCCGCGGCCGTGCCGATGACGATCGCCGTGTGGCTGCTGATGAAGGTGCCCCACGAAGCCATCGACGCGATCAAGCGTCTGGGGGATCAGCCGATGATGCACGCCTTGTTGTCCCTGCGCCGCCCCGAATTGTTGACGATCAGTCTGTGCGCCGGGGTCGGCGAAGAGTTGGCGTTTCGCGGCTGGATGCTGCCGATGCTCGCCAGCTTGGGGGAAACGGCGACCGGCGTGGTGAACACCTATTCCGTCGGCGATCCGTTCACCCAGGCTCCGCCGGTCGTGTTGGCGGCCGCGGTGTTCATCTCCTCGGTGGCATTCGGCGCTTTGCATCCGATCACCAAGCTGTACGTGGTCGTCGCCTCCCTGATGGGCGTCTACTTCGCGGTGCTGCTGATCACCACCAACAGCCTGCTGGTGCCGATCATCGCCCACGCCAGTTACGACGCGGCGCAATTCCTTATCGCTTCGGCGGAAGAACGCCGGCAGTCAGAATCCGGGGCGTGAGTGCCCGGCGTCCTTGATCTGCTCCAGCTGTTCCAGCATCTCTTTGAGCCGCTCGGGTTGGGATTCCGCCAAGTTGTTTTCTTCGCGGGGATCTTCCGCCAGATTGTACAGTTCGTATTTCCCCGGGCCCTTCTCGTAGGTCAGGTGCTTGCGCGGTTTGGCATCCGGGTAGGACAACACTTTCCAGTCGCCGACGCGCAGTGCCAGGGTGGGCCCCTTGTTGGGCTGTTGCACCAGGCTGGAGCGGCCTTCGGCTTCCGGCTTCCCTAGCAATGCCGGCAGGACGTTGAAACTGTCCGGGCAGGCGCCTTCGGGCAACGGCTGGTCGACCAGGGCCGCCATGCTGGCCGGCAGGTCGACTGTGCAGACGATCTTGTCGGATGTCCCGGGTTTGATCTGTCCGGGCCAGCAGGTGATGAACGGGGTGCGGGTGCCGCCTTCATAAATGCTGTATTTGCCACCGCGGTAAATCCCCGAAGGTTGGTGGCTGCCGAGTTTGGTGATCGCGCCGTCCTGGTAGCCGTCATCCAGCACCGGGCCGTTGTCGCTGCAGAACACGATCAGGGTGTTTTCGGTCAGTCCCAACTGGTCCAGCGTCTTGGTCAGTTCGCCAACGCACCAGTCCAGTTGGACGATCGAATCGCCGCGATAGCCGAGCTTGGTTTTCCCCTGAAAGCGTTCGTGCGGCATGCGCGGCACATGCAAGTCGTGGGACGCAAAGAACAGGAAGAAAGGCTCGTCCTTGTGGTCGCGGATCCAGGCGTTGGATTTTTCCACCCAGGCGTCCGCCAGGTCTTCGTCTCGCCACCGGGCCGCGTGGCCGCCGGTGAAAAAGCCGATTCGTCCGATCCCGTTGTGGACCGTCTGGTTGTGCCCGTGGTTCCAGTCCATTTTCAAGGTCTTGCGGACCTCGGGGTCCGAGCCGACCGGGTGATCCGGGCTGGGCCGCTTGTTGCCGACCCACAGCGGGTCGTTGGGATCCAGGTTCACGACGCGGTGGTTTTCGACGTACACGCTGGGGACCCGGTCATTGGTCGTCGGCAGCAGGAAGCAGTAATCGAAGCCGATCTCCAGCGGGCCCGGTTTCAGCAGCCCGTTCCAGTCCGGCGCGTCACCGCCGCCGAGACCGAGGTGCCATTTGCCGACAACTCCCGTGGCGTACCCCGCATCGTGCAGCAGCGAAGCGATCGTCGCGGTGCCGGGTTCGATCAGGCTGGTCGCGTTCGGTGGGGCGATGCCGGCGCCCGGCTGGCGGAAGGCGTACTTGCCGGTCAGAAAAGAGAAGCGGGTCGGGGTGCAGGTGGACGCGCTGCAATAACCTTGCGTGAATCGCAGCCCTCCGTCGGCGAGTCGGTCGATGTTGGGGGTTTGCAGCTCGGTCGCCCCATAGCAGCTCAGGTCGCCGTAGCCGAGGTCGTCGGCCATGATCACGATGATGTTCGGCGACTCGGCGGCGCCGGCGTCCGGCATGATTGAGGCGGCAAGCAAGCCTGCGGCGAGCAGCATCAGGCCGGAGATGAGCCGCATTGGGCGACGGCCGGGACGATGGGAAGAATGGCTGGGGAGCATGGGCGTGGCAGTGGGGGCTGGCGGAAACGGGTGTGGGTGGAAAAGGAGGCAGGCCTGGTCCGGCGGAGCCGCGGGGCGACTTGTGGTGCCCAGGATCTTGTGGTGCCCGGGATGTGGTACCCGGGCCGGGACGAGTTTGGTGCCTCGCCAGGGCAGCATAACGACCTGGGCGAATGCATCGCGGTGAAGACGCGCGACGGATCTCAGGGCCGCAAGCTCTGGTCAATCAGCGGCTGAGGATGAACGGGGGAGTGAACATGGGCGGTTGACTCCGCCTTTTGTTCAATCAGCCGTATTCTGTTCGTGCGGGCAGCGGCGGTCAAACCCGCACGCCGGCTGGTGCCGGGGGCCGTGTCGGGGTCTCGCCGTTGGCGGGTTGGATTTTTGACCTTTTTGTCCGGTCGCCGGCCAGCGGTGGGTGTGGTAACGGCGTTCGGGAGCCAGTGTGGCGGGTTAAGTGTCGCTGTCGCAATGACTTAGGCGTTCCAGCGGCTTGACAGCACAATTCGGGCCAGTTTTTCGGGTTGGTCTTCCGCAAAGCCCCGCGGTGTGATAACCTCCCGGATCGAGCCCAGGATCCAGCCGTTCGATTTGTGTCGATTGCCCCCATCTCCGTGTGATTTCTCAGGTTTGCCGGCCTGGATAATCCCGCACACGGACGCCTGATGTTGACGTTTTCTTGGCGAGCCCGTTTGTCATCCCACGCCTCACCCGTACCTGCGTCGCGTCTGAAAGCGGCTGGAGGTTTGCGGAGGAGGTGTCGGCCGACGGTGCCGCTGGAGAATCGCGGTCAGCATTCGGCCCGGCCGCAGGCAATCGCCCGCAAGCACGGACGATTTCTTCCTGGGTTTCGCCCGTAACCGACCCAGATCATTCCAGCGACTGATTCGTCCGCACGTCCGGCTTCCTGACCCACGGGGTCGTCCGTATTTGGTTTCGCCGCAGTTTTTTGTCGCCGTCAAGTTCGGCCGGCAGTTCTGCGGCGGTTGCCACGGCAGACGCCTCGGTCCGCGCGGTACCGTCAGTCCAGCAGGAGCTTTCTTTACCGATGGCAGTAACGTCCCAGCGTCGTCTCCAGCCCAGTTCCGTTCGTCACTTTGGCTCTGACGGGGCCGCCTATTTCGAACTCCCCGATCTGACCGCCTTGCAGACGGCTTCTTATTTGGAGTTCCTGCAGGAAGAAGTCGATCCCAATTCGCGGAAGGACCAGGGCTTGGAGAGCGTCCTGCGTGAGATCTTTCCGATTTCCAGTTACGACGGCAATATCACGCTGGAGTACCTGCGGTACGAACTCGGGAAGCCCCGTTACACCAGCCAGGAATGCCGTCAGCTGCGCTTGACCTACGGCCTGCCGCTGCGGATTTGGTTGCGGCTGAACCGCGAGGAGCCGCACGAGGAAGAGGTCTATCTGGGCGACATGCCGATCATGATGGGCGGCGGTGAGTTCATCATCAACGGTGCCGAGCGGGTCGTCGTCAGCCAGTTGCACCGCTCTCCCGGAGTGGACTTTGTCTGGGACACCGACACGACCACCGACCGCAAGCTGCCATCTTGCCGGGTCATCCCGGAACGGGGGAGTTGGGTCGAGTTCAATGTGACCAAGAAGGATTCGCTGACGGTTCGTATTGACCAGAGCGGAAAGTTCGCGGCCACCACGCTGCTGCGCGCGATGGATCCCAAGTACTCCACCGACGCGGACATCCTGCAAGCGTTCTACCCGACGCGGACGGAAAAACTGTCCAGCGCCAAGAGTGCTGCCAAGATCGAAGGCAAGATTGCCGTCGACGACATCGTGTACCCCAGCGGCAGCGAGCGGGCTGGCGAGATCATCATTGAAGCCGCCCACCGGATCACCAAGGAAGTGGCCGAAACGATCTGCACCGCCGGCGTGAAGAGCATCGAATGCATGGATGCCCCCCGGGTGCCGGTGATCTTCAACACGTTGATGGAAGACAACACCGCCAGCCACGAAGAAGCCCTGCTGCGGATCTACCAGCGGTTGCGTCCGGGGAACCCGCCCCAGTTGGAAAAAGCGCGGGTGCTGTTCGAGGAAAAGTTCTACGACGACAACCGCTACCGTTTGGGCAAGGTCGGCCGGTTCCGCTTGAACCGCAAGTTGGGGCTAGGTGTCAGCGAGTCCGTGATGACCCTGCGTCCGGACGACATCATCGAATCGATCCGCTACCTGATTGACCTGTTCGACCCGGACAGCAACGCGGAAATCGACGACATCGACCATTTGGGCAACCGCCGTCTGCGGACGATCGACGAATTGGCCTGTGAAGAACTTCGCAAGGGGTTTTTGAAGTTGCGTCGGACCGTCCAGGAACGGATGAGCGTCAAAGATGCGCAGGACATGACGCCGCGGTCTTTGATCAATCCCAAGAGCGTTTCCGCGGCGATCGATTACTTCTTCGGACGCGGGGAGCTTTCGCAGGTGGTCGACCAGACCAACCCGCTGAGCCAATTGACGCACGAGCGGCGGCTGTCGGCACTGGGCCCGGGCGGTTTGAACCGTAAGCGGGCCGGCTTTGAAGTCCGCGACGTGCACATTTCCCACTACGGCCGGATTTGCCCGATTGAGACGCCGGAAGGAACCAACATCGGTCTGATCAGTTCGTTGGCGATCTTCGCCGGCGTGGACGACTACGGTTTCCTGATCACGCCCTACCGCTGCGTCAAAGAAGGCATGGTCACCGACGAAGTCGTGTGGCTGCGAGCCGACGAAGAGAACGAAGCGTACGTCGCGCCGGCCGATACCGAGGTCAAGGACGGGGCGTTGGTGCCGGGGCCGAACTTGATCGCCCGCGTCCGCAGCGACTTTAAGATCGTCCAACCCGGACAGGTCAACTACATGGACGTGGCGCCCAGCCAGATGGTGGGCGTCTCGGCCGGTCTGATCCCGTTCCTGGAGCACGACGACGCCAACCGCGCCTTGATGGGGTCGAACATGCAGCGGCAAGCCGTGCCGCTGCTGGTCGCCGAACCGCCGATCGTAGGTACCGGGATGGAACGCGAAGTGGCACGCAACAGCGCCATGGTCGTTCGCGCCCGCCGCGCCGGGAAAGTCACTTACGTCGATTCGTCCCGCATCGAAATCGGCAGCGATCACTACGAATTGAAGAAGTACCAGGGGCTGAACGAACGGACCTGTCAGAACCAGAAGCCGCTGGTGCGGCTGGGCGACAAGGTCGAAGCCAACCAGATCATCGCCGACGGGGCCGCCACCCGTGACGGCGAACTGGCACTGGGCCGCAACGTGCTGGTCGGCTTCATGTCGTTTGACGGGTTCAACTACGAGGACGCGATCATCATCAGCGAAGAGCTGGTGCGGAACGACACCTACACGTCGATCCACATCGAAGACTTTGATGTCGAGATTCGCGAAACGAAGCTGGGACGGGAAGAGTTCACCCGAGACATCCCCAACGTCAGCGAAAAGGCACTCCGCAACCTGGATGAGAGCGGCATCGTTCAGGTCGGGACCTACGTCAAGCCGGGCGACATCCTGGTCGGAAAGGTCAGCCCGAAGAGCAAGACCGAACTGACGCCGGAAGAAAAGCTGCTGCACGCAATCTTCGGTCGTGCCGGCGAAGACGTCAAAAACGATTCGTTGGAAGTCCCCTCGGGCATCGAAGGGATCGTGATCGATACCCACAAGTTCTCGCGTCGGATGAGTTTGTCCGAAGATGAGCGAAAGGAGTTCGAGCGAGAACTGAAGGAAGTCGAGGCCAGCGGCAACGGCGAAATTGCCAGCACGTTCGAGTCCCTGGTTCGCGATCTGGAAGAGGCGGCCGGAGCCAAGTTGAAGGATTCCACCGGAACGCCGCTGGCCGACGGCCAGGATCCGAAGTTTGTCGCCGAGCGTGCCGTCGCTTTCCGCCTGGACCACATCCTGGATCAGGTCAAGGACGAAGACAAACAGCAAGCCGTCCAGAAGGTCTTCGCGGCCCAATGGACCAACGTCGAAAAAGCGATTGACGCCCGTGATCGCCGGTTGAACAGCATGAAACGCGGTGACGAGCTGCGGAGCGGCGTGTTGCAAATGGCGAAGGTTTACATCGCCACCAAACGCGTGATCAGCGTCGGCGACAAGATGGCCGGTCGGCACGGAAACAAAGGGGTGATCGCCAAGATCCTGCCCATTGCCGACATGCCCTTCCTGCCAGACGGCACTCCGCTGCAGATCCTGCTGAACCCGCTGGGCGTTCCCAGCCGGATGAACGTCGGTCAGATTTTGGAAACCCACCTGGGCTGGGCCGGAGCCAAATTGGGCTTCCAGTCCATCACGCCGGTTTTCAACGGGGCCGACGAAGAGGACATCAACGACGCGCTGGAGGAAGCCGGTTTGCCACGGCACGGCAAAGTCCAGCTGATCGACGGACGGACTGGCGAAGCGATGGAGCAGGAAACAACCGTCGGATACATCTACATGCTCAAGCTGCACCACCTGGTGGACGACAAGGTGCACGCACGAAGCACCGGACCGTACTCCTTGATCACCCAGCAGCCGCTCGGCGGAAAGGCACGCTTCGGCGGTCAGCGTTTCGGCGAGATGGAAGTTTGGGCGTTGGAGGCCTACGGGGCGGCGTACATCCTGCAAGAACTGTTGACGGTCAAGAGCGACGATGTCGAAGGCCGCACCAAGATCTACGAATCGATGGTCAAAGGCGAAAACACTCTGGAAGCCGGCACGCCGGCCAGCTTTGACGTTTTGACCAACGAGATCCGAGGACTTGCGTTGAACATGCAATTGGAAAAACGACCGATCTAGCTTCCGGCACGTTTCGCTGCTCCCCGTTCGTCCGGACGGGGAGCACACTTCCCGGCCCGGCCGGGAAGTGATGGCCCGCCCCCGCGGGTCCACCTGCACACCGGAACCTGGGGAACGGCCGCTTCCTCGGAAATCACAAACGAATCCGACACGGCTCCTTCCCTTCGGTCCCCTTCCAAACGATCCGACCTCGACCGCCCGCGCGGGCCGAATCGTTTGCTTTCGAACATCCCAGCGAATAGCTCACCGCATACTGCTAAAGGCTAAAACATGTCGATTGGTGAAACCAGCAACTACGATCGCATCAATGACTACGCGTCGGTCCGGATCTCCTTGGCCCGACCGCAAGACATCAAGAGTTGGTCGTTTGGTGAAGTCAAAAAACCGGAAACGATCAACTATCGAACTTACCGGCCCGAAAAGGACGGCTTGTTCTGCGAACGGATCTTTGGCCCCGAAAAGGACTGGGAGTGCGCCTGCGGCAAGTACCGCGGGATGAAGTACAAGGGAATGATCTGCGACCGCTGCGGCGTGAAGGTCACCCACAGCCGCGTGCGACGTAAACGCATGGGCCACATCGATCTGGCGGCGCCGGTCGTCCACATCTGGTTCTTCAAGGCCATGCCCTCGCGGCTGGGCAACCTGTTGAACATGAAGACCAGCTCGCTGGAGAAGGTCATCTACTTCCAGGACTATGTGGTCATCGATCCGGGCCAAACCGACCTGGAGCACCAACAGCTTCTGACCGAAGAAGAGTTTCGCGCCGCGCGGCAGCAGTACGGTGCCGGTTCGTTCGACGCGGACATGGGCGCCGAAGCCGTCCGCAAACTGCTGAATCAGTTGGACCTGGTCCAGCTGTCCGATCAGTTGCGCATCGAGCTGGATGAGACCGGCAGCAAACAGAAGAAGAAAGACCTGACCAACCGGTTGAAGATCGTCGAAGCGATCCGTGACAGCGACAACCGTCCGGAGTGGATGGTGTTGGACGTGATTCCGGTGATCCCCCCGGACCTGCGTCCCCTGGTGTTGCTGGACAGCGGAAACTTCGCGACCAGCGATTTGAACGACTTGTATCGGCGGATCATCAACCGCAACAACCGCTTGCGGAAGCTGGTCGACCTGAACGCGCCCGAGGTCATCATCCGGAACGAAAAACGGATGTTGCAGCAATCGGTCGATGCGTTGTTCGACAACAACCGCTGCAAGCGGCCCGTGTTGGGATCGTCCAACCGTCCGCTGAAGTCGCTGACGGACATGATCAAAGGAAAGCAGGGTCGTTTCCGTGAAAACCTGTTGGGTAAACGCGTCGACTATTCCGCCCGATCGGTGATCGTGGTCGGTCCGCGTTTGAAGCTGCACCAGTGCGGGCTCCCCAAGAAGATCGCCTTGGAACTGTACCAGCCGTTCATCATCCGCCGCCTGAAAGAGCTCGGCCACGCCGACACGATCAAGTCGGCCAAAAAGATGCTGGAGCGCAAGGACGAAGAGGTTTGGGATATCCTGGAACAGGTCATCACCAACCACCCCGTGTTGCTCAACCGCGCCCCGACGCTGCACCGCATGGGGATCCAGGCGTTCGAGCCGACGTTGGTCGAAGGCAACGCCATCACCCTGCACCCGCTGGTCTGCAAAGGTTTCAACGCCGACTTCGACGGCGACCAGATGGCCGTCCACCTGCCGCTTTCGATCGAAGCCCAGGTCGAAGCCCACACGTTGATGATGAGTACCAACAACGTGTTCGCCCCGTCCAACGGGAAGCCGATCATGAGCCCGTCGCAGGACATCGTGATGGGTTGCTATTACATGACCTGCGAACTGCCCGACCGAAAGGGCGAAGGCATGACGTTCGCCGGTTACGACGAAGTCGAGTTCGCCTACGCCCAGGGCGTGGTCGATCTGCACGCCAAGATCAAAATGCGGCTGCCCCGTCACCAGCGTCTGAAGACCGAAGACGACAGCGGTGTGTACGGTGCGATCATTGAAACCACGCCGGGTCGCGTGCGGTTCAACGAAATGCTTCCCGACGGGATGGATTTTTACAACCGTGCGATGCGCAGCGGCGATTTGGCCGGGGCGATCAGTGATTGCTACCAGCGTCTGGGACGTCGTGCCACGATTCACCTGTTGGACGACATGATGCAGATGGGCTTCCGCGAATCGACCCGCAGCGGTCTTTCGTTCGGAACCGACGACCTGGTCACGCCGGACTCCAAGGTCGACTTCATCACCGATGCGGAGAAAGAGGTGATGCGGTTGAAGAAGGCCTACGATCGCGGTCAGATGGCCGACGACGAACGTTACAACATGGTGCTGGACGAATGGACCAAGGCTCGCGAGTTGATCACCGCCGACATGATGTCCGCGATGGAAAACGACACGCGGAAGGGTCCCTGGTACATCAACCCCGTGTTCTTGATGAGCCACTCCGGTGCTCGGGGCGGTATCGCCCAGATCCGACAATTGGCCGGGATGCGTGGTTTGATGGCCAAGCCGACCGGTGAGATCATCGAAACGCCGATCAAGGCAAACTTCCGGGAAGGTCTGTCGGTGCTGGAATACTTCAGCTCGACGCACGGGGCACGGAAGGGTCTGGCCGATACGGCGTTGAAGACCGCCGACAGTGGCTACCTGACTCGGAAGCTGGCCGACGTGGCGCAGAACGTCGTGATCACGATGGATGATTGCGGCACCACGCAGGGCATCACCAAGGGGGTTGTCTATCGCGGTGAGAAGGTGGAAGTCCGCCTGTCGGATTCGATCAACGGACGGGTCAGCCGCAAGGCGATCGTCAACCCGATCACCGACGAAGTGATCGTCGGCGAAAGCGAAATGATCACGCCGGACATCGCCCGCCGGATCGAACAGATGGGCTTGGAGAAGTTGCAAGTCCGGTCGCCGATGACGTGCGATGCCCCGTTGGGCGTCTGCCGCCGTTGCTACGGGATGGATATGTCCACCGGTGCGATGGTCGAAGAAGGCATGGCAGTGGGAATCATTGCTGCCCAATCGATCGGTGAACCCGGCACGCAGCTGACCATGCGGACGTTCCACATCGGTGGTTCGGTCAGCAAAGCCATGCAGGATTCCGACATCAAGAGCAAGAAGGCCGGTGAAGTTCGTCTGACCCGGATCCGTGCCGTTGAGAACTCCGAAGGACGCAAAGTCGTTCTGACGCGGAACGGCGAAATCGCCCTGGTCGACGATCGCGGCCGTGAGTTCGAAAGTTATCCGATCCCCACCGGTTCGATGCTGATGGTCGAGGACGGCCAAAAGGTCAAACCCGGTGAAACGCTTTGCGAGTGGAACCCCTACTCGGTGCCGATCCTTTCGGAAGTTTCCGGGAAGGTGCGTTTCGAGGACATCGTCGAAGGCGAAACCGTCCGTAGCGAGAAAGAGGCCAGCGGCAAGATGCGGATGATCGTCGTCGATCACAAGGGTGACTTGCACCCGCAGATCGTCGTCGAAGACAACACCGGCAAGGCCTTGAACGTTCAGTTCTTGCCGGAAAAGGCAACCATTTCCGTGGTCGACGGCCAGGAGATCGTGCCCGGGACCGTGCTGGCTGAAATGCCCCGTGATTCCGGCGGTGTTTCGGACATCACCGGTGGTCTGCCGCGGGTCACGGAGATCTTCGAAGCTCGAAAGCCGAAGGATCCCGCGATCATCGCCGAAGTGGATGGTGAAGTCGAAATCATGCCGGAAAAGAAACGCGGCAAGACGACCGTGATTGTTCGCAGCGAATCCGGTATCGAGCGGGAACACCTGATCCCGACCGGGAAGCACTTCCTGGTGCACACCGGCGACTTCGTCAAAGCCGGCCAGTCGATCGTCGAAGGCCCTCTGGTGCCTCACGACATCCTCCGCGTTTCCGGTGAGGAAGCCGTGCAGCAATACCTGTTGCACGAAATCCAACAGGTGTATCAATCGCAGAAGGTCGAGATCAACGACAAGCACTGCGAGATCATCATCGCCCGGATGCTGCGAAAAGTGAAAGTCGAATCGGCCGGCGACACGAACTTGTTGCCCGGACTGGTCATTGACCGGTTCCAGTTCCGGCACGCCAACCAGGAACTGACCAAGTGCATCAAGGTTGCCGACGCCGGCGACAGCGATTACAGCGAAGGCACGATCATTCCGAAGGAACTGTTCGAAGAGACCAACGCGAAAATCGAAGCCGAAGGCGGGACGCCGATGAAGGGCAAGAAGCCCAAGAAGGCAACCGCCAGCACGCAGCTGTTGGGAATCACCAAGGCGGCCGTGCAATCCAACTCGTTCATCTCCGCCGCGTCCTTCCAAGAGACCACCAAGGTGCTCACCGAAGCCGCTCTGGCGGGCAAGGTCGACAAGTTGGTCGGGTTGAAGGAAAACGTCATCCTGGGCCACCTGATTCCAGCCGGGACCGGATTCCGCTTGTTCCAGGAAGCCGAGGTCAATTACCGACGCGAGGCGCTGGCGGAATTGGCAAGTGCACCGGTGCAAAGCTTGGAAGAAAGCTTTCCCCTGCTGGATGCCGGCGACGAAGCGATGGGAGCATCCGAAAGTGCCGCACCCGAAGCCAG
This sequence comes from Roseiconus nitratireducens, assembly GCF_008629675.1. Lineage (GTDB taxonomy): Bacteria > Planctomycetota > Planctomycetia > Pirellulales > Pirellulaceae > Stieleria > Stieleria nitratireducens. The sequence continues at coordinate 161,866 of NZ_VWOX01000001.1, forward strand.
CTCGGAAGAATCCGATTCGCCTCCGCCGGCCAGCAACGGTGACAGCGAAGCGGTGATCGGCGAGTAGGTCCTCGGTTCCGGACGTTTAACTTCGATGCGTGCCCGCTCCGCGGGCACGCGGGATTTCCGTTGGCCTGGAATCGGACCACGGGGACTCGCGAGTGTGGCGTCTGCTGTTTGCGATGCCGGTCATCGTCGCGGCGACGCCCGGCGGTTCGTCCGTTGACGATTGGTGACGTTGAGGTGATGCCGAACCGTTCCGCAGGTCGTTTGCGGGGATGATGAACTCATGACTCGACCGGCGATGGTGTTGTCCGGATGATCTCGCCTCGTCAACTGATTGTCACCTTCTTCAAGATTGCGATCCCCGTCGGGATCATTGCATACCTGGTTTCGAACATCGAACCGGAGCAGTGGCACGAACTCTCGTCCCACTCCAAAAACTATCCGCTGTTGGCGGTAGCACTGCTGGTCGCGATCACGGCGATCGGGTTGTCGTTCGCCCGCTGGTGTTTGCTGGTCCGCTGCCAGGGCATTCAGCTCAGCCTGCTGGAGGCGTTTCGGCTGGGAGCCATCTGCTTCCTGCTGAACTTCGTTTCGGTGGGCAGTGTGGGCGGGGATCTGTTCAAAGCCCTTTTCTTGGCGCGTCGCCGTCCGGGGAAAAGTGTCGAGGCCGTGGCATCGGTGCTGGTTGATCGCGGGGTTGGGCTGTACGGCTTGCTGCTGCTGGCGTCGGCGGCCCTGCTGTTCCATCGCTCCGACGATCCGTTCTCCCTGGCCGGCCAGGACATGAACCAGATCAAGCTGGGGACCGCGGTGCTGGTCATTTCGGGCACCGCGGTTCTGTTGCTGTTGGTTCTGGGAGGCCGTTTCGTGGATGCCCTGGTTCAGCGGGCAAGTCGGCTGCCCTTGGTCGGCGGCCTGGTCGCCAAGGTCGGTCCGCCGTTGCGGATGTTCCACGATCACCCGATCGCTTTCGCGGTGGCGATCGCGATGAGCTTGGGGGTGCATTCGCTGTTGACGCTCAGCATGTACCTGATCGCTCGCAGTCTGTACGCGTCGGTTCCCACCCTGGCCGAACACTTCGTGATCGTTCCCATCGGCATGCTCGCATCGGCCTTGCCGATTTCGCCGGCCGGCATCGGTGTGTTGGAGTTGGCGATGAAGTGGTTGTATGAAGTGATCCCTGCGAAAACGACCAACGCGTCCGGGACGTTGGTCGCGCTGGTGTTTGAGGTGGTCCGGATCATCGTTGCAGCTTTGGGAACCGTGTTCTACTGGACCGCCGGCGAGGAGGTCCGGGAGAGCCTGGATGAGGCCGAGGACCAACCGACGCGGTTGGAGGCGTCGGTATAACGTTCGTGGCGGAGCTATGTGGGCAGTGCGTTCCCGGGCGGGAGCCCGGGACGAGGGTGGTCCCTTCTGGTTCCAAGGCTCCCGCCTTGGAACCCACTGTCTCAAGGGCTCCTGCCCGGCACACTCGGGACGACTTTCCATTCCGGCGCAGGTTCCACCGGTGATGGCGCTCGGGTGTGGCGGAGCCACGCTTGCAGTGCGTTCCCGGGCGGGAGCCCGGGAACGAGGGTGGTCCCTTCTGGTTCCAAGGCTCCCGCCTTGGAACCCACTGTCTCAAGGGCTCCTGCCCCGCACACTCCGGACGAATTTCCATTCCGCGGAGATTCGACCGGTAATGGACCTCGGGTGTGGCGGAGCCACGCTTGCAGTGCGTTCCCGGGCGGGAGCCCGGGAACGAGGGTGGTCCCTTCTGGTTCCAAGGCTCCGGCCTTGGAACCCACTGTCTCAAGGGCTCCTGCCCGGCACACTGGAGACGACTTTCCATTCCGGCGCAGGTTCCACCGGTGATGGCGCTCGGGTGTGGCGGAGCCGCGCTTGCCGTGCGTTCCCGGGCAAGAGCCCGGGAACGAGAATCGAGTCACACTAGCGACCGATCGAATCCGCCAGCGATTCGGCTCCGTAGATGCTCCGGAGCGCTTCCAGGATTCCCGGACCGGCCACGCTGACCGCACGGGCCTGCTGGTCGGTGTAGAGGTAGTCGCTGGTCAGACTTTGAATGTTGCCGTCAAAAATCAGACCGACCAATTCGCCCTTGCGGTTGACCACCGGCGAGCCGCTGTTGCCTCCGATGATGTCGGCGGTGCAGACAAAGTTCAATTGTGCGTCCAGGTTCAGCTTGTCCTTGGCCTCCTGCCAAGATTCCGGCAGATCAAAATCCTTTTGTCCGGCGTGCGATTGCTCGTGCTCGAACGCGCCTTGGAAGTTGGTGGTCGGGGCGATCGACTTTCCGTCTTCCTGGTAGCCCTTGACCGCGCCGAAGGCCAGTCGCAACGTGAACGTGGCATCGGGATAGCCCGAATTCCCCTGGACCTTGCTGATGGCGGATTGGATTTCGCTGTAAGCTTGGCGCTCACGCTCATCGAGCTGTTCGTTGATCGAACGGATGCGTCGGTACTCGTCTTCCATCATCCGCGCCAGTTTGATCATCGCGTCATCAGAATTGGCAACGGTTTCCTGGTCGCCTTCCAACAACGTTTTGCGAACGCTGATCTCCTGCAGTTGGGTCCCGGATACCAGTTCGGCGGCCCGTTCGCGTGGCCCCTTGCCGTCCAGGACTTCCTGGACGAGGGCGTCTTCGGCTCCGCGGATTTCCAACAGTCGTGCCAGTTCGTCAGCCAGTTTGACGCGTTCCAAGTCGCTGTAGATGGGCGCTTCACTCAGCAAGTCCTGGACCAGCGATTCCCGGCCGGCTTCGGTGAATTCTCGCAACCGTTCCTCGTTCGGCTTTTCGTCTTCGGCCGCACGTAGGACCAGGGTCAGCGCCAAGTCAAACAAACGTGAACGCAAGGAGACGGTTTCGCCCAGCATCTTCTTTTTCTCGCCTTGGACTTCGGAGATCTCCACGAAGGCCTGTTCGGCGTCTGACAAGCTGGGGTCGGACGCGATGGCGGATCGAAGCGCCGTTTCGCGTTCCTGCTTGGCGGCGATCGTGGCGGGGTCCTGCAGACCGGCCAGCATGCCGGTGTAGGCCTTGCGGCTGTTCTGCACGCCGAACAGCTCGTCGCGGGCGCGTCGAGTTTCTTCTGTCCCTTCCAATCCGAATTGCTGCAGCATGATCTCCTTGCGACGGAGGTAATCCAGTACGTACGGCAGTCGGCTGTCGCGCAAGTATTTCAAGGCATCGACCGTGAAGATCCGTTGAGTGCGGCCGGGATTGCCGCTGACAAACACCAGATCACCTTCGGCGACGCCGGCCGAATCCCATTTCAGAAAGTGCTCCAGTTTGGCAGGTTTGCCGTCTTCGTAGACCCGCATGATGGTCGCATCCAGGCAATAACGCGGGTATTCGAAATTGTCGGCATCGCCGCCGAAGAACGCGGCCTTCGTTTCGGGCGCCCAAACCAGTCGGACGTCGGTGTATTTCTTGTAGCGGTACAGGTGGTAGGTTGCCCCGCCAAACAGCGTGATCACGTCGCTGCGAAAACCGGTCTTGTCCAACGACTCTTTCTCCAGTTTCGCCATCACCGCGCGACGCTGTTTGGTGGCCTCTTCGATCGACGCATTTTCATCGACCGCGGCAGTCACTTTGTCGGTCACGTCTTCGATGGAAACCAGTTGGTTGAGTTCCAAGTCGGGTGCTTTCAGTTCCTGTTCCGGCGTTTTCGCCAGATAGCCCTCGTCGATCAGATTCTTTTCCGGCGTGCTCAGCTTGTGCAGCGTGTCGCTGGCGACGTGGTGGTTGGTCAGGACCAGCCCGTCGCTGGAGATGAACGATCCGGAACCTCCGCTGTTGAATCGCACCGATGCCAGGCGAAGGTTGTCGGCCCAATTGTCGGTCGGAGAAAAGTCGTAGCGCGTCTCCAGTTGTTCCAGGGGCAGGTCGTTGAACAGGTACATCCCCTCGTCGCCGAAGGTCTGCAGGGGGATGGTCAGCATGGTGAGGGTCGCTAGCGCGAGGGAGAACAGTCTTCGCATCGCAGTTTCCTGGGAAAAACGGTGTCGGGAAGCACTTGGTTGTAACATGATCGTGGTGGTCAAACAGTGGCGGTCAATCGTCCGTCGCCCCACTCGATGACACCGCCGATCATTTCTTCCGGTAGGGCCGGCTGAGAAACGGAGATTGGGGGTCCACGAACCGCAGCATTCGGTGTGCCGACTTGCTGATCCCGATCCGGCGGGTCGTCGCGACGGCCCGCGGCGGCACTTCCGAGGCTTCAAAGATTCCCAGGTCGGGATCGTGGGTCAGGCTGCGACCGTCGTCGCGACGATCGATGTCCAGAGCCTGGCACAGCATCGCCGGTCCGGCGGTCAAGCGTCGCATGTTGACCGGTCCACGGTGGCTTTGCATCCGTTCGGTCCCCCAAACCGGCTCGATCGCGCGGATCAGCACGGCCGCCCCCTGGCCTGCCGATTCGGTCACCGCGTTGAGACAGTGTTTGGCGTGAATCGGGTAGACGTACAGCGTGCCGGGTGCCTGGAACATGGACCGATTGCTGGCGGTCAGCCCGCGTGCCGAGTGGCTAGCCGGATCGCGGACGTGCAGATAGGCTTCCGTTTCCACAATCCAACCGCCCAGCCAAACGGCGCCCACCCGGTGCAGGATTGCTTTGCCAATCAATGCTTTCGCCACCGTGGCGGTCGCTTGTTGGTAAAAGTCGGTGGTCAGCCGTTCGCCTGAGATCGGGATCGAAGGGGCCTGTTTCATTGCGTCATGTCGTCCACTGAAATCCGATACGTTGCCCGGTGGGTGTTGCCGATCGATCGGCCGCCGATTCGAAGCGGCGTGATCCAGGTGGTGGATCACCGCATCGTTCAGGTCCAATCCGACCAACACTCCGCCGTTGCCTCCGGACGCACGGTCGACCTGGGCGATGTCGCGGTGTTGCCGCGGCTGGTCAACGCACACACCCACCTGGAATTCTCGGATTGCCGGTTGCCGATCGGCAACCCCGGGATCCGGCTGTCGGAATGGATCGGCCAGGTGATCGCCGCTCGGGGCCAAGCCAGTGCCCAGCAGCGGCGGGAGCGAATCGCCGCGGGGGTCGCCGAATCGGAGGCTGCTGGCGTGGGGCTGATCGGCGACATTGCGACCACCCCGTCGGTCTATCCGGTTCGGCGCCACTCGGGCATCGTTTCCTTTGCCGAGGTGTTGGGGTTGTCGGCCGAACGCGGGGAGGAGCGTTTGAGTGCGGCGGAGGAGCATCGGCGGAGCTTGCAAGGCATGCCTGCGGTCTGGCGTGCCGTCAGCCCGCATGCGCCGTATTCGACGCCCGAGCGTCTGGTCGGGCGCTGTGTGGACCTGGCCCGCCGCTGGGACGGCCCGGTCGCCATGCATCTGGCTGAATCGCCTGACGAACGCCGGTTGCTGATCAGCGGTGACGGTCCTTTCGCCGACACGTTGAAAGCCGGCGGGTTGTGGCGTGAGGGGCTGTTTCCGACGGCGTCGCAGCGGCCGGTCGCTGACTTGATCGAGCTGTTAGCGCGGTCACCGCGGGCCCTGCTGGTCCACGGAAATGACCTTCGCCAGGACGAAATCGAGCTACTATCGCGGCTGCTAAACGTCAGCGTCGTGTACTGTCCACGCACCCACGCCTTTTTCGGCTACGACCGGCATCCGGTGGATCGGCTGTTGCGGGCCGGGGTGCGGGTGGCCCTGGGGACGGACTCGCGGGCTAGCAACCCGGACCTGAACCTCTGGCGGGAGGTGCAGTTTCTGCTCCGAAAACGTCCGGATCTGGATCCACATCGCGTTCTGGAAATGGCGACCGTTTCCGGCGCCGACGCCCTGTTGGGGCCGGGGGGAAATCGATTTGGACGGATCTCGCCCGGCATGGGGGTCCGTGGGACGCTCACCTCTGTCCCGACCGACGCGAGCACAGTGGAACAGTTGTGGCGAGATTTGGCGGAGCGAGAAATCGGGTGCATGGAATCGGTCTAGCGGGCATAATGGCGGGTTCACCGCGGCGCGTCGTCGTCGCACCCAACCCGAAAGCCAACGTTTGGATCCACATGTATTTGCGACTTGCCGGTCGATTCCTGTTTGAAACCGACAAACGATTGCTGGCCAAAGCGGCGTGGACGTTGGGCGTCAAAGGGCTGTGGAGTGTTCACAAGCACAAGCGACGGCTCAAACGGGGCGAGTTCTTTCCGCCGTTCCTGTACCTGTCGGTGATCAACAGCTGCAACCTGCGCTGTCAGGGATGCTGGGTGGACGTCGCCGCCAAGCAACACCGCATCGAGCTGGATGCGGCGAATGAGACCATTCGTCAGGCCAAGGCGATGGGGAACAGCTTCTTCGGGATCCTGGGCGGAGAGCCGTTCATGCACAAGGATCTGCTGAAGATCTTTGAACAGAACCGCGATGTTTACTTTCAAGTGTTCACCAACGGCCATTTCATCACCGACGAAGTGGCGGCGGAGTTGAAGCGGCTGGGGAATGTGACGCCGCTGATCAGCGTCGAAGGGAGCGAAATCATCAGCGACCAGCGACGCGGTCGCGCGGGCGTGCTGAATCAAACGATGCAGGGCCTGGAAACGGCCTTGAAGCACAACCTGCTGGTCGGCGTTTGCACCAGCGTCTGCCAAAGCAATTTGGATGATTTGGTCAACGAAGCGTGGGTGGATCGGCTGATCGAGATGGGGGTGATGTATTGCTGGTACCACATCTATCGTCCCGTCGGGCCAGAGTCCAATGCGCAGCTGGCTCTCAACAGTGAACAACAACGCCGCGTTCGCCAGTTTGTCGTTGATACGCGGGCAACCAAACCGATCATTGTGATCGACGCCTACCATGACGATGCCGGCAACGCACTCTGTCCGGCGGCGACGGGCTTCACGCATCACGTTGGACCCTGGGGCGACATCGAACCCTGTCCGGTGATTCAGTTGGCTACCGATTCCATTCACGAGTCTCGGCCGTTGAAAGAAACGTTCAACGAGTCGTCCTTCTTGACGGAGTTTCGGCAGCTGACGGCACAACACACCCGTGGTTGCGTGATCATGGAGCGACCGGACCTGTTGGTGCAATTAGCGGAAAAGCACGGGGCCAGGGACACGACGGTCCGGCGATCGGTGATCGAGGAGCTCAAGCAAGTCACGCCCAGACGGAGCCAGTATCAGCCGGGCGATGAGATTCCCGAGCGGAGCTTTGTTTATCGCTGGGCGAAGAAGTACGCGTTCAACGACTTTGGGACGTATGCCCAGCACTTTGATGCGGGCAACTACCGCGATCCCGATGCGGCGCCAGCCGAGGATCCGTCGTCGGCAAAAAGTGATTTGCCGGTGCTGAATTAGTTGGACAGCACCACTTTTTGTGAGCCGCGTGGCGCTAGCCGCGGGTCTTTTCGCACCAACCGGCGGCGAGCGGCTTGCCGCTCATTGCACTGCGAATCACGGTGCTTTGGATGGAACGTGGCGATGTCCTTTCCGCCGCGATCGCGACGGCCGCTAAGGGTCTTTGGCACGACCCGACGAAAGATCGATGCGCTTGGTCGATCGATCAGCTGATCATCCAATCGGCCTTGTAACGCAGTCCCAGGTTGAGGATGCGTTGCAGCAAGGAGTCGTAGTCGACCCCACCCTTCTCGGCCGACTCGGCAAAATCTTCGCCGTACTCGATGTTCGGATTTGCGTTGGCCTCCAACACATAGATTTCGCCACGCTCGGTCAGCCGCAGGTCCATGCGGGCATAGCCACTCATGTTCAGGGCGCGATAGACGCGCTTGCAGATCTTGCTGATCCGATCAGCCAGTTCGCCTTGCAGGTCCGTGGCTTCGTGGGTGGTGATGCCGTGCTTCTCCTGGTACTTGCGATTCCATTTGACCTGGCTGGTCGCGATCCGAGCGACGTCCGCGGGCATCTTGCCGAAATCCATTTCCCAGGGCGGAAACGTTTGCAGCCGCTGGTTTCCGATCACGCCGACGTAGATCTCTCTCCCTTCGATGTACTGTTCCGCGATCGCGTCGTCTTTTGCTTTGTCGTGCACAAAGGCCACCCGCTCGGCGAGCTGTTGGTCGTTGTGAACGATCGACGCCTGGGAGATTCCGTAGGAGGCATCTTCGGTGACCGACTTCACGAATAACGGGAAAGCAAGTTTCTTCGGCCGATGAACGATGCGGCCGAGGGGAAAGACCGCAAATCGGGGCGTCTGGATGCGGTGATAGGTGAGGATCTTTTTGCTGAGCGCCTTGTCTTTGCTGAGCAGCAGCCCCCGCGGATTGCACCCGGTGTAGGGCTGCTGCATCAGTTCCAGATAGCTGATCACCGCAAAGTCATAGGTCACGACGCCGTGGAACTCTTCCAGCAGCATGAAAGTGATGTGCGGTTGGAACTCGGACAACGCGTTGCGGATCGGCGCCAGGTCGTCATAGACGCCCAGCGGCAGCACCTCGTGACCGAGCACGCGCAGCGTGTCACAGACGTCAAACTCCGCCTTCCAGGCGTCCAGTTCTTTCTCGCTGACGCCTTCGAGCGTCTTGGGGGGCACGTGTCCCGATCGGACGAGCACGAGCACGCGGAGCTTGTTCACATCATTACCCGCCGGTGACCCGAATTGAGATAGTTGTTGGTACGAAGGGCCACCAGGATCATTGCGTCACGCTTACAAATCTCCGGAGCGGTGCCTAGCCTCAGGTTTAACTCTCGGCACCGTTCGATCATTTCCTGCAGCACTTGGTCGATCGTGTAGGAATATGCGCCCGTCCAATTCGCAACGACCCTCCGAATCTCACCCCGCCAACGGGAGAGCAGCGCCGCGGCGGTCGGGTTGCGCCGGTGAGCGCGGTCGCAGGAAAAAAGCTTGCGGAGATCTTTATCGAAGACACTCGGATAATCCATTCCGTAATGCTCACGCTTGCGGCGGTAGTGCGTCCGCAGCGTTCGACGGATTTGCGAGACCGGTTCGATGCGTTTACGAGACTGAACCTTTGGCTGTTTGCCGGCGATTTCGCCCATGAACTGGTCGACGTAGTGAAGTTTTTCCAGGGCGGGCCAGTTGCGATAGCGGGTTTTCCATCGTGATTTGGGCGGCAGCCAGACCGCAAAGGTCTCGGCGAAATCCTCCAGCGGGTGCGCCTGGGCGTACCACATGTTCAAATGCAGAACGAAATCGCGGGTCTGCAACTTGGGCCGATAGAATTCGGGATAGGGTTCCGAAGCCTTGCCGAACAGTTCCCGGTAGCGGCTTTTGCGGCGAATTTGAAACGCCGTGTCGATCGCGTGCCCGGCTTCGTGTCGCAGGATTTTCATGCACCACTGCTTCGTGCCGCCTTCGACTTCCAGCAGTTGTTTGCGTTCCAGACGCATCAGCCGCGGGTGGGCCAGGTAAAAGGGAATCGCGATTCCGGGGATGCCGTCGGGCGAGAACCAATCGTCGCTGAGCCAGCAATGCGGCCGAAATTTTAACCCGCGATCGGCAAGTTCACTGTTCAATTGGTCGATTCGCGCTTCCAATGGGGTCTGGCGAATTGAAAGCTTCAGGTCGCAGATCCGCATGTCCAACAGCTGCTCATCCGACAGCGACGACAGTTTCGGCGGTTCCTTTGCCATGGCTGAGAAAAAACGTGCTCTGAATCGACAAACGGGCCGGCCGGTCGCCGGTTCGCAGCGGCGGCCTCCGGCATAGTGTATTTCGTCCTCGAGAAATGTCCCCACAACAAGACGATACCTTACCAATTCGATCCCGCGGCGTTGAAGACGAGATGCAGTCCATCCCAACGAAACACCCCCCGACGACGCGCGATGCTCCGGAACGCGACGCATCATCAGCCTCCACAACCAAGCCGGGCGGATTGGGGAAAGATTTTTCAACGGTCAACTTTCCGTCGGGGGACGGCGGACGGCCGACGCGGTGCGCCGTGATGACCGGTCACGGCCGGGCCGCGGTGGCGGTGATCGACCTTCGGGGGCCCGAGGCCACAAGCTGCCTGAATTCTCTGTTTCGTCCCGCCCGGCAGCGGCCTTATCGACCGGGCCAGGTTCGCTACGGCGTCTGGACGGGGAACGGAGGCGATCAGGCCGGCGAATCGGTGGTCATCGTTCCCATTGCGGGCGACCACTTCGAAATCCATTGCCACGGGGGCGACGCCGCCACCGATCGAATCATCGCGGACCTTGCCTCCCTGGGCGTGCAAGGCGCTCCGGCAGGACCGGATTCGAACTGGGTCGGAAACGATCGCTGGAGCCAGCAGGCCAGTGAGTTATTGATCCGGTGCGTGACCGATCGCACCGCTGCGATCGCGATGGACCAGGTGCGGGGCGCACTGTCCGATTGGCGAAAAGAGATGCTTCAGTTGCTTCGCTCCTCGCCAGCGAATGCCACGATGGTCGCTGAACATTCGGCGCGGATTGCCGCCGCCGGTCGCATCGGCCAGCGGCTGGATCGGCCCTGGTCGGTGGTGCTTGCCGGGCCACCCAATGTCGGCAAGAGCAGCCTGATCAATGCGATCGTCGGTTATGACCGCAGCATCATCATGGACCTGCCGGGGACCACCCGTGACGTGCTGGATGCCGACACGGTGGTGCAGGGCTGGCCATTGCGGTTGCGTGACACGGCGGGCTTGCATGACGCCGCCGAGTCGATTGAACGTCAAGGAATTGAACGGGCCGTTCTCGCCGCCGGCGAGGCGGACCTGATTGTCATCGTGACGGCGCCTGGCAACGAAACGCTGAGTCAGCAAGCGTCCCAGGCACTCGCTTCGCTGCTCGATCGCGTGCCGATCTTGACAGTTTTTAACAAGGCCGATCTGGCGAACCCTTCGGCAGACGTTGCGTTGCGGACGGTGGCGACGAGCGGTCAGGGAGTTGATGAGTTGATCGATGCCATCTTGGGCCGATTGTTGGCTGACCTGCCGCCGCCGGGCGATCCGGTGCCTGTCAGCGAGGATCAAACCGCTTGGGTCACAGAGGTCGCAGCACTCGGCGACGATCCGGACGCGATGATGGATCGACTGTCGCAGCCTGCCACGAGATGAGGTGACAATCCAGCCCGTCCGTCCTGACACCCTGACGCGTCAAAAAAAACGCTCACTGCATTGCTTCCATGTCGAGGACGAAGTCGACGGTACCGTCAGCGGGGATCGCCGTCGGCGGCGCGATCATCATCCCCATCACCGCCGTGTTGGGTGCGGTGGGCGGCGGGTCCGGCTGGAGCCAGCTCTGAATGATCGGTTGGAGCTTGCGTCCGATCCACGGCAGCGTCGCACAGAATCCCGCCGAAGCCGTCACACAGGTAAGCAGGGCTGCGATTGAGTACTGGTATCCGGTTCTCGGTTTTGGTCGACCACGCACGCAGTCGCTGGTAATCACCGTTCCGTCGGGCCGACAATACAGTCGACCGCAAACGTCCCCGTCGCGCTCCGAGATCAGCGACACCACCTGTTTTGTGTTCATTTCCGACAGGTTGTACACACGGCGCGAGCAGGCGCTGCAGTGACGGACGCGCTCGTCGCCAGACATCGAATCCCAATCCACCGCGCAAGGCGAGGCGATTTGAATCCTGTACGGAAAGTTCGGAAGGCTGGCGGGCGATTGGGACATCGGAGCGTCTCCGTCATGGGCCGGGTCGTCGTAGCACACCTGCAGCAAAACCGATTCTAAGCTCGCTCGGTTTCAAACTAACGCAGCAAAATGGGAAAACTTAGGGACTGAATTTGTGTTTTTGGTGAATTGTTGCTTCCCGGTCCGAGGGCGACAGTTTCGGCGTTGGAACCCATGTTTCACGCTCCCATAGAGTGTTGTGCAGTCTCAATCACTCTCCCTACGCGGCCTCCGGGCGCGTGAACGTGTCTTCTGTCGCCCTATCCATGGTGCTTCACTGGACCAGGGATATTCGCAGGTCATCCAGCAGGATTTTGCCTGCAACCTCACCGGACACCTGGATTTCCACCGTCAGATCCGTGAACGCCGGCGAGCCCGAAGGGACTTCGAAGTGGACGGTGAACGGTTGCCAAGTCGTCGATGAGGTCGGAATGACCGAAGCCAATTCTCCTTCCGCGTTGAGCACCCGCAGCGTCACCGCCGGAGTTTGCTTGCCGACGATGTTGGCGACTCCGGAAAGTTGGTAGGTGTGACCGGCCTGGGCCGGGATTCGCTGTTCCAAACGCCACCTCGTGGACTCTTTCCCAACGCGTCCGGATCGAATGCTCAGACAGAATTGACCGGAATGGCTATCGGTGCCGGTACGTTGAAACGGAGTTTGGAAACCAGCCGGAATCGCAGCATCGCCAGCTTCCGGGCGGCTGATTTCCATCTGCCAATACGTCTCCACCGGCAATTCGAATCCCCCGCATAACAGCGGCAGATGCTGCGGCGGTCGTTCGGACGAGGTTTCCAAGATTTGAGTGACCGACGCGATCGGAAGCGACGCAATCTGCTGCATGAAGTCGCGCAAGGCCAGAATGGTTTCCATGATCTGCTCGCGCTCCTGGGCCGAGGGAGTCGATTTGCTTTTTAGGAGCAAACGTTTTGCTTCGTCGCGTCCCAGTTGCGAGAAGTGGGATAGATCACAGGCAGCGTCCAATTGTCGAGCCGCTTGGATCAACGACAATGCCTGATTCAAGTCGCCGCGGCGTAACGCGTGTTGAGCCAGTCCCAGGTAGGCGATCGCTCGCTGCCGATCGGACTTCGCGGTACGAATGGCCGACTGGTACCAACGGTCGGCCTGCTCCATCGAACCGGCGTCCGTGCGGTCGGCCAATTGGGCCGCGCCGATCAAAGCGATCGCGTCGGCCGGATCGATGGCGATCGCGCGTTGGAAGTGTTCTTCCGCATCATTCCACTGCTGGGCTCGATAGTGACACCAGCCGGCGATGCGATGCGCGCGCGAGTTGTCGGAATCGTATTGGATCGCTCGCAGAGACCACTGGCGGGCTGGGTCGATTTCCCCGCGCGACATTTCCAAAGCCGCCACGAGTACAGCTTGCCGCGCGGAATCCGCATCGGTGTCGGGGGCAGAGGGATTGAATGGGGGAAGGCTTTCGGCTGCAGTTCGTGCGAACAGCAGACCGGCCGCCCGGCCCCGGACGTCATCCAAACGCACCATCGGGGCATCCAAATCCGCCCCGACATCGAATCCCAATTCGGCGGCGGTCAACAAGGCCTCGGTGGCGGTTGCGGACATCCCTCGTTCCGCGGCGGTGGCGCCCACGTGCCAATAAACCCAGGGAGACGACGGCGAAATCCGCTGCGCCTGATTGGCGTCTCGCTGACTGAGTCGCAGCAGTTCGGCAGCCCGGGCTCGATCGTGCTCGGTGGCGCCGGCGTGGTCCCGCAGCAAAACGGCCTGTCGCAGCGCGACCGTCGATCGGTCCGCGAAGCCGAACGGCGCGTCGGGGCGAATGGCGATGCAGCGGCCGTATTCTGCTCGAGAAAGTTCGTAGTTCTCGATCGCGCTGGCGATCTGGTTGTTTCGTTCGGCGTGTTGAGCGATCAGAAAGTATGTCTGCCCCAGGGTCAGTCGGAGCCAGAAGTCATCGGCCGCATCATCGGAAACCCTTCGCAGCGTTTCGCGGGCGACGCGCAGACAGCGTTGTTGCGGATCATCATCGTCCAACGCCAGGAAAGTTTTGCCATAGCCGTCGAACCAAGACCGGTAATTTGAATCGACACTGGCAATCAGACTGTAAACCGCCAAAGCCACCCCGTCCGCCGCATTTTGAGGAGGCCCCAATTCGCCGGCGGAAACTCGTTCGCCCTCGCGGACACGAAATGCGGCGATGCTTCCCAGCCAGTCCGCGGCCTCGCTGGGCCGAAAGGATTGAATCCGGCGGGTCAGCTCCAGTGTCGCGCGGGCCTCACGCGTCCCAGCGTCGGTGGCCAGATAGCTGCGGATCAGCCGGAGCGGGCTGGGGGCACCCGAATCGGATTCCCCGCCCATCACCTTGACCATCCGGGTCAAATACAAGGAATTCAAAGAGGTCAGAACACGGTAGACGTCCCAACGCAGCCGGTCGCGTTGCTGGGGCGACAGATCGTCGTCGGGAAGTTCGTCCCACCACGTGTCGGACTGCCAGAAACCCAATTCGTCCAGCGATTGTTGCAGCAGCACCGCGGCTTCGGTGTCGCGTCCCAGGAAATCCAGATCCTGTCCCGCCTGACGCAGCGAATTGAATTTTCCCAATCGGGCGATTCGTTCGTGTTGTGCGGTCCACCGTTCGCGGCGATCTGTCAAAGAAGGCTGGTCAGCGGACTGATCGATCGCGACTCGGATCAACTCCGCGGCGTCGGCGTAGCGGTTTTCGGCAATCGCGGCGTCGGCCCGGACGCTGGCGGCGTCGGTGGCGGCGACCGCCTTCAGCCGCCTTGCTTCCCGTTGGATCTGCAATCGGTTTTCAGAGTCTCGTTGGCGATGCAGCGCGATGGCTTCCCTGCGAGCCATCTCCTGGCGGATCGACAGTCCCGCAACCGTGCCGGCGAACGTCAACAGCAAGCCGACCAGAGCCGCGGCGGACAGGGCCGGGTGTTTTCGAGTCCACCGTGAAATGCGTTTCGGAAGGCGGTCGCGAAAGACCGAGATCGGTTCGTCCGCCAGATAACGTTTGACGTCATCGGCAAGCTGACCGGCCGACGCGTAGCGGTGCAGCGGATCGGTCGCCATCGCTTTCAAAACAATCGCTTGCAGCGGCTTCGGCACTTGCGAACGCACCGTCGAAGGCGGTGGGAATCGACCGGTGGTGATGCGTTCCAGGGTGGACGACAGATCGTTCTGGCCGACGTGCGGGGGCTGTCCGGTCAAGGCATAGTACAGCGTCGCGCCCAGGCAGTAGATGTCAGTCGCGGGGCGAATCTGGTCGGTCTTTCCGGCTGCTTGTTCGGGGCTCATGAAGCGCGGCGTCCCCATCGCGGCGCCGTGACGAGTCGCGTTGTCGGGCGGCGTCTGTCCGAAATCCTTGCGTGCCGCGGGTGCCGATGCGGGAGCGATTGTTCCCGGTTCGGCGGCATCCGATTGGTCCTCGGGTTGATCCAGGATCTTTGCCAGTCCCCAGTCGACAACCAGGGTCTGGCCGTAACGTCCGAGCATGATGTTGGCGGGCTTCAGGTCGCGATGCACGACGCCGCGGCTGTGTGCATAGTCGATGGTCTGGCAGACATCGACGAAGTCGTCCAGGATCGCCCGCAGCGTCGCGTTGTCGTACCATCCATGGCGGTTCGGGTTGGATGCGTGACCGACCAGGTGGTCGGTCACGACTTGTTCCAGGGTGCGCCCTCGGATGAATTGCATCGCATAGTAGGGCCGCCCGTCTTCTGATTGACCGAGCGAATAGATCGGCACCACGCCCGGGTGCTCCAGAAACCCGGTGATCTCCGCTTCGCGGCGGAACCGGGCCGTGGCGTCCGTGTTCCGCGCCCACTCCGGACGGATCTGTTTGAGGGCGACTTCGCGGCCGAGCTGTCGGTCAAATGCGACCCAAACCTCACCCAAGCCACCAAGTGCGTGCCGCGATCGGATCTCGAATCGTTCGCTGCCACCGCCTGACGCATTCGATGCGGTGCTTGAGGCGGATGGCTGATCGCTGCTGCCGAACAATCCGGACGCCAGGAACGGTCCGTCTTCGGTTTGTTCGAGAGCCGCCAACAGCGACTCCACTTTCTGGCGGAGCCGTTGATCCCCGTCGCAGGCTTCGGTGAGAAACGCTTCACGCCGATCGGGATCGTCCAGCGAGAGGGCTTCCATCGCGATTTCATCAACGTTCATGCCGCAAGCTTACCAATGCCCGGGCGTTCGCGGCGACGGCAACCCGCGACGGGTCGCGGGCGGAAGTTCGCGGTTGCTGCGACGGGGCATCGTGGCTCAATCGCTCGATGATGCGCCAGCCAGACTGCCAAAGCGGTCCAGGATTTCCGTCAGACTGACCGTCGGCTTGTCTTCCTCGGTTTGACTCAGCCGTCTTAGTGTGTCCGTGGAAAGGATTCCCGCCGAGCGAAAGTGGATGCCGCTGACAACGGGGTCGGCCGGGTACATGCCCATCAGCACGGTCTTGTTGAACTGCACATCGGCGGAAATGGTGGGCAAGCCCGCGTTCAGTTGCAGTCCGTCCGTTTCCAAGCGATGCAGATTCGCGCGGTCATCACTGGTGACGAACACTTGGACTTCGGGATTGTCGGCGGTGCAAGTCGGCGTCAAATGCAGCAGCAGAAGTTCCGTGGTCGTGATGGGACGGTCGGCCTCCCCGCTGATCGTCGGGTCCGTCTTGACGAAGGTGAACGCCAAAGCGAGCGTGCGTCCCAGGATCTCGTCTTCGTTGACGTCGTCTCGATCCGCACCGACGATGCCCAGGGCGCGGAAGCGGCCGATTGCTGTTTCGATCATCGGCTCGGCCGGAACCGTCAGCCCCGGACGGTCCAGTTCAAAAAACGCCGCCTGGCAGTCGGTTCCAAAGTAGGGCCGATTCTCCGTGTCGTAATACAGCATCGGCTGGACGGCCAATCGGTGGTCGTCAAAGTACTGAATCACTTGGCCACGCGTGACGGCCGGCAATTCTCTGGGGCCCGAATCATCGTATTCCAAGCCGATGGTCAGCACGGACAGACGGCCCAAGGTTCCGCCTTGACCGGATTCCGGTTTGACCAGTGGCGGCGCGACGGCGATCCCCGGCACCAACAACCGGCAAGTCCGATCGATGGCGTTCGAATAGGCGGTGCGTACCTCGCTGTTCGCGTAGGGGAACTTGGACAGGATCGTGATTTCATCGCGGCTCGGTGTGGCGCCAATGGCGCCGATCCGCAGGGTCAGGTCACGCTGCAACGAAGCCTTGTTTTTGGTCTTGGATTCGGCTTGACGACGTTCTTCCAATTCTCGGAACGATCCCAGCGTGGTCTCTTCCAACGCTTTTCTTTTCGCCGCCGCCTCCGGATCACTGAACTCGTTGACCAACAACGACCGCGATGTTTGTTTCACATCCGGTGCCGTGTTTCGGATTCGATGGATGGCCAGGTACACGACCAGGACGATCAGAATCAGAATCGTGGCGGGTTTCAAAAAGTTTTGGTCCATCAGACAGTCGCTGGTTGAAGCACGGAACTGGAAACGGCGCCGGAAAGTTTGCGGATCGAATCAGCGACCGCGTTCGCCGCCGCCAGCCAATCCGTTTCGGCTTGAGCGACACGGAACGACAACCCGATCGTTCCCGCCACGTCCCAGACGGTTACCGCCAATTGTCCGTCATGCTGCAGCGGGGCGGCCATCGAAAATCGTAAAATGTCCGCGTCGCCAACTTTTGGGCCTCCGGCGAATCCATATCGCCGTGCGTAGCGGACACTCGACAGACTGGTCACGCTGGCGGTAGGGCTGAACCAGCCGGTGCGTTCCATCACCGGTAGCACTCCCGGAATCCGCTCGACCTGGCCGATGCCCCACATCAGTTCTCCGGCGATCCCCAGCGATCGAACCGAATGCAATTCCTGGTGAATGGAATCGATCGCTTGTTCGACTGATGCCGGGTTCGCGCTGTCTAAATCGGCATGCCGACGGCGGATGAACGCGAAACCCAAGTGATTGGCGGAACAGCGTCGTTGTTGCCAACTGCGCATTTGCACCGGATTGACGACCATCACGTGCATCCGGCGACCGGCCACGCTGCTGGAGTGTTCCGCCAACGCCAACGACACCGCCGCAACGGCAAAGTCATTCAACGGAAGCTTTTTGGTTCGCAGCCAGCGGCGCAGATTGGCGGACGTCAGCGTGTCCAGCTCCAGCAAGAGGGTGTCCCGGGCAAATTCGCCATGGTCGAATTCAATCGGCTCCGATGATGCTTTGCGGACCTGGCGAACGACGTGAGGTGCGAATCGAACGTTGCGGCCGCGAATCGTCTTCCATGTGTTGCGGAAATCTGGCAACGTCACCGTACCGGTGGCATCACCCGCGGAAGATCCGCCGCCATCCGATTCGGACGTTGTTTCCGCGGCTGCAGCCGTGGTGCCGTCGTCGTCGTCCGCCGTCGGAGGCTCGTGCTGTGACGTTGGTGTCCGAGAATGGCCATGCAGCGCGGCAAAAAAGTCGCCGACAATCCGCGCCGCACCGATCCCGTCGCATGCTCCGTGGTGGAATTGAAAACGGATTCCCGGCCGCGTCTGGCACCGAGAGACGGTCAGAACGCCGCCCACGCCGTCGCGAACGTTTGGCAGGGGAAGTCCGCCAGAACGATCGGTCAGCGGTGCGTCCGACACCGCGAAGCAACGCGGGATCCTGATCTCGGTGAGCTGCCAGTGTTGATGCCTGCCGGTTCCGGACAAAGTGGACCGCAATCGACGATGGCGTTGCACGGTTTGGAGCCAAGCCTGACGTAGCGGCTCGATCTCCGGAGCAGAGTCCAAGCGGAAGATCGATTCGAAGACCATGCCGGTGCCGTGGACTTTTCGCGACAGATAGCGTTCCACGACCGAACTGGGATACGTTCCCGCGTCATCGCCGGCGCGGTGTGCCGTCGCCGGATTCGATTGAACCGTCGCTTCAGACACGGATGCTCACTCCGCCATCGATCACGATTGTTTGACCCTGGATCAAGTCGCTGCGGGGACCGGCGAGGAAGGCGACGAGGTCCGCGACATCCTGTTCGCACAGTTTGCGTTCGCCGACCATCATCCGCTGGGTGGCCGCATCGATCAAGGATTCCACACCGGGCATGGTCGCCACCGCATCGGTCGCAATGATCCCGGGCAACACGCTGTTGAAATTGATCCCGCGATCGCCAAGCTCCAAAGCCAGGTGGCGAATCAGGGCTTCCAACGCTGCCTTGGATGCACCAATGGCGCCGTAGTGTGGAACGGCCCAGTGGGCGCCATGGCTGCTGATGGCGATCACCTTTCCGTGCCGCGATGACGCCGAAAGTGATTCAGCGGCCGCCTGGACCAGCCACAGCAGGGAAGCCGAATTGATTCGCAGCGTTGCTTCCAGATTGACCGGTGTCAATTCCATCAGGTCGCGGAACCCGCCCGCGGCGGCATTGCTGACGACAATGTCCAGTCCGCCAAATGCGTCGACCACCTGTTCGACCATGGCCGAGACGTCTTCTCGACAAGAGACATCCGCGCGCACCAGCATCACGTCGCGTCCGACCGCGTCAATTTGTTCGGCCGTGGCAACCGCATCGGCTTCGGAATTGAGAAAGTTGATCGCCACCGACGCGCCCTGTCGCGCGAGTTGCAGTGCAATGGCGCGGCCGATGCCGCGACTGGCCCCGGTAACGAGAGCACGGCGGCCGTCCAAATCGTTCAGTGTCACGGAGGTGCGCAAGGTTAAGACGGCGGGAAGGAATACAGGCAGCTGGCATTTTAACCGGCTTCGGTGGCACAGGATTCCGTTCCGCCAAATGCGGCCGAAGCCGGGCATTTGGCGGGCGGAATGTTTTGAATTTACGGTCTACGACGCCAGCCACCCGATTCGGTAATCGCCCAGCCGAGCGATCAGTTGGTCGTTGTCGCCGACTGCCAAAACCGAAAGTCGCCCACCGCGTCCGCCCTCAAGCTCGCCCAGCCAGCGGGCAGTCACGTGCACCCGTTCTCCCGGCAGGGGCAGCCGTCCCAGGTCCATGCGACCGATCGAAATCGGCAGACTGGGCCGTGCCGCGACAGACCCGGCCAACATCCCGGCGGCATACAGCATCGCGTCGACGGTTGCGGGCGATGTGATCCAGCCGCTAAGCGGCCGATGGTCTCCGGCCAAGTGTGACGGGCTGGGAGCGACAATTGTCCCCACAGCCAAAGGCGCGCCGGAGCCCGCCGGGTCATGAGTGAATCCGATCTTTCGCAAGCACCGCAGTTCTTGACCATGGAAGACCGGAGCCTCGGGCGGCAAATATTCGACCCAGTTCATGTCGATCTGCAGCCTGCGACCGTTCTCGGGCGAATGGGTCCAGTCATCCGCTGTCGTCTGTTGGTGCGCCGCGATCGCTTCAAAATGCGGACGGCGGGACTGCACCAAGCGTCCATCCCGGCGTCGCAGGTCGCAGGCCAGAGTCCATCGGGAAGGCTGGTCCGGTGCGTGAAACAGTTCCACCGCAAATGCATCGTCGCCCGGGACTTTCAGCGGCGCGATTGCCCGCACTTCCGTGAGTGCCGTCACGGGTCGCCCGCTGTCGATCTGAGCTGCCTCGGCAATCAGCTCAACCGCCATGGCCATCGGCAGGGTGGGAGTTCCGGAAACCAGATGCTGGTTCAGGAAGCGATCATGCGTCGGGTCCAACGTCACCGTAAATTCGGAAGTGTGTGCAATCGGTGTCTCCGCATCGCCGCGTCGATTCGGCAACAGCATGGGCGCACTGAATGGCACTTCGTCCTCACCGCCCTGAAAGAACTTGCGGATGTAGCGGCGGTCGGTGATCAACACTTCGCTGGCATCGCCGCCCCGCTCCAGCTCGTTCAAAAAGTGTTCCAAGCCCTCGGTGGCCGGCATGAAATTCATTCCGATCATGTCCAGGGCAAGTTTGGCTTCCGGCTTCGTCGCCATTCCGATGTCACCCCAGGCGTGCCAGTGGAAGGTGACGCAACGGGTTGTCGGTCGACGACGACCGAGGCCTCCGATCAGTTTGGCCAACATGTCGTTGGCCGCTGAATAGTCGGTGTGGCCGTTGGCACCGAACCGTCCACTGATGGAACCGAATCCGACGAACCATTCCAGCGGATCCTGGCGTGTCGCGTGAGCCAACGCGACGGTCCCGTCGATCTTCGCGCTTAGACATTGATCCACCTTGTCGGGACGCTTTCGATCGAATCGGGCATCTTGGCCCGAGCCGGCACCTTGGATCACGCCGCGAATCGGTCCGTCGGTACGACGGATGATTTCCAATGCGTTTTCGACAGCGTCACTGTCGGAGATGTCGACGCTGTGGTAAGTCGCCTGGATGCCACGCCGCTCGCACTCGCGCAATGTCAGATCGATTTCGATCGCCTTTTCCATCTGCCGCCAGTGCTTGACCGGATTGTCACCGGCCGCTTGGACGCGACGCATGGTTACGCGACGCAGATCCGCGCGGTCGCGTATTGCATGGTCGCGGGTTTCCGCATCGATGTTCGGCGTTGGTGCCATGCCCAACAAATGCAGGGAAAGATCATGACGTTCGGCCAACGCCATGGCGGTCATTGCGGTGATGCCACGGCCACCGCCCGCCACCACCCACACGCCGCCTGGGGTCAGCGGATAACGGGTGTTGCCGGGATGCTGCGAGCCGGCACCGGAGGGCAACGGCGTGTGACGACCGGAGACGACCGTGCGGCCGTCCGGCGAGACTACCACCTCTTCGTCATAGGAGGGAACCGCCAATTCCCGCCAGACGCCGTCCACGATCTCGTTGGGACTTTGATCGCGGGCGGGGTCGATCACCAGCATCGGCGTGTCGCGATAACCGCGAACCCAGGCTTCGATCGACATCGCCTTTGTCAAACCGGACATGCTGCCGGTTTCAAGCGACACCTGGTCGGGGGAACCATCCAGGGGCGAAATCCCCAGTCTTCCTCCGCCACGCACCACCGTGACCAGTGTCGCATCGTCCATTTGTTCCGCGTCAATGACGCGCTGCATCCAAAGTTGACACAAGCGATACGGGACTTGCAGACCGGGTTCGCGACGTCGCCGAAATCCGATCGGATCGTCAGCTGCCCAATTCGCGTCCGCATCATGGGCGGTGGTCAGGAAGACGTGCAGCGAAACGCCGCTTTGCCAAAGCTCTTGCAATTGAGCATCAAGGGTCGACAACGCCGGAGACTTCAGATGATCAACCGGAACTCCGGACTGCCGCAGCCTGGCGACCAACGAATCCGCCAGATCGTTGTCGCCCAGCACCAGGGCCTTGCCGTGAAACGTGGGAGAGGTCGGCATGCCGACCGGTCGCTGCGACGAACGCAAGGTCAGCAGAAAACGATGCGTGCCGCTGGAAGGAACCGGAACGGGTGGCTTGACAGGCGACTCAGCCTCCGCCGCGTCCCTCGCAGGACGCCGGAGTCCGACCGAATCATCTAGCAGGCAGGACTTTTTTTTTTCGCGTTGGCGACCTGTTCCAGGATGAAACCATGGATGGAGGCCAGCGTGGGGAAGTCGGCCAGCTTCAAGTTGGCATGTTGGATCGGCGGAAGATCAAATTGTTGTTCCAACTCGCCCAACAATTGCGCCCGTTTGATGCTGTCGATGCCAAGTTCGGATTCCAGGTCCGCATCCATGTCGATCAAGGATTCATCGTAGCCGGTCTGGTCGACAAGCAGGTCGATCATCAGGCGTTCCAACGCGATCGGATCCACGTCATTGGACTGAGCAGCAGTGGACTGAGCCGCACTGGACTCTACCGCATTGTCCGCCGTTGCGGCATGCGGCGATGGCGGCTGGACGGCAGATTCTGGTTGGCGTGTCGTGACGGCGTCGAAAGTGTCGGCCCCGGCTGACGGATGTTGCTGCAACAACCCCAGGATATCTGCCATCGATCGGTAGTCCGACAATCGGATATCGGTGGTGGTGACCTGCAGGCCGCCCCACTGAACCAACTCTCCGATCAGCTGGGCCTTCTTGATGCTGTCGATTCCCAGTTCCGCTTCCAGGTCGGCCTCGAAATCGATGATGTCCGGAGCGTAGCCGGTCAAGTCGACAACCAAATCGAACAAAAACGCGCGGGCGCTTTCCGGACGACGGTGGCTAACGTTGCTCGGCGCCGGATCGGCCGTGGCCGTTTCGGCTACGGCGGACGTGACCGTGGACGTCGTTGCCAACGCAGCAGCGGCACCGTTGTGTCGTTTGTTGACCCCGTTCCTGGTCCCGTTCAGAGTTGGACGCGAAGCATGATTTTTCGGCGAGCGATGACCCGAGGGAGGGGCAGCCGCTGTGGACGGGGGGCCGTTTCGGCGGCCGCGCCGGGTCACGTCGACCATGCGGAATCGGTCAACGCCCTGGGGTTGTGGCTGGGCATCGCGGATCGGCTGCGCGAAGGTTGAAGGCGTCTCGGATGGGCGGTCCGCGGACGGCGACGCGTGCGGTGCCGAGACGTTCTGCATTGGACTGGTGCCGAACGCAAGGCTGGCCAGTTCGATCAGTTTCACCTGACAGCCGGCATCGATCTGAGGATCGTCTGCACTCAGGCAGAGCGCCCGCGACGTGACCGTTGCCGTCGCCAACCGAGTCAGTACGTTGCTCGGTCCGACTTCGATGATCAAGCCACACCCGTCGGCAACCAGGCGTTCCAGCGCGGCGCTGAATCCGACCGGTGTGACCAGTTGGTCGATCAGGTTGGAACGGATGTCGTCGGGTTCGGCCAAGTAACGGTTTTGCGTCGCCGACAGGAATGCGAACCGTGGCGGACGCATCGTGACGTGTTTCTGGCGGGCGTCCAACACCTCGCGAGCGGCGCGCATGGCGGGGGTGTGAAAGGCCGCCGGAACGGGAATGACCACCGATGCCACGCCCTCGGCGGACAGGTGACGTTTCGCCATCGCGATCGATTCCGGATCGCCAGCGATCACCGTTTGCTCGGGTGCGTTGTGGTGAGTGATCGTGCAAGCGTTGTGTTGATGTCGCAGGATCGCGTCAACACGTGATGGCTCCGCACGCACCGAGAGCAGTTCACCATGGGGTCCGCCGTGCAGCGTGACGGCTTCGCTACGTGCCTTGGCAAATTCGATGGCTTGTGCGGTCGACATCACTCCAGCAGCCCAAGCCGCCGTGCACTCTCCAAAGCTGTGGCCCAGGACGACGTCGGGACGCAAACCACGTCGAGTCAGGAAGCCGGTCAGTGCCGTGCCGACGGCCAACAACCAGGCTTGGGTCCACCAGATTTCCCGACCCAATTTAGATTCGGGATCGTTCAAGCGATCCCCGACCGGTGGCAATTTGAATTGCTGCAGCTGGGAGTCGAATTCGGCGACGGATTCGAGGCACTGCGGATCAAGCTCAAACGTACGAGGTTGGCCGGCGTACTGAGAACCCTGGCCGGGGAACGTCCATGCGATTCGGTCGCCGGTGATGTCATCCAACTTGACGAAGGCGGCGTGTCGAGACGCGGTGCCACTTTGCCCAACGGACATTGGGCCTTTCAGCAAGGCCGCGGCCGCTTCAGCCAGCTCGTCGCTGCTGCGACCGACGATCCCCGCGATCATTGGATTTGCCGCCACGTCGTCCTGATTCGCCGGATCAGCGGCGAAGTGGCGAACCGGGTCGGTCACCTGCCGCTCGGCGATCTGTTTCAATTGTGTGGCCAAGTCCTCACGACTGGAAGCTCGAAGGCAGACTGCCTGGACCGGCTGTGAGTTCGCGTTGATGTTCAAGGTGTCTTGGCGGGAAGCGGACTGGGGCCGGGTCATGACGGGACGTTGGCGATGCGGGGGAGAGACCGTGTAGCGAATCTGGTATCCGTCGGCGGCAATCTCGGTGACCGTTGCGTTGTCCCGGACGTCTCGATTCTGATGCAAGTTGTCGGCGTCGGCCAGCGTCATCGCGACGGTTTGAACGAAACCGTGACCTCCGCCCAGGTGCCCGATCTGACGTCGGATCCGGGTGGACGGATGGCCGGCGTCGGCGTTTTCTTGATCCGCCAACGTCTGTCGCGCCAGCGGAACATTCTCGCAATACGATTCGGCCAGACCATCGATGACACCAAAGATCGGGCGGTTCGCTCGCTTGGCATCCGAAAGCCGTTGCAACAGCATGATCACGACCCCTTCGGCCGGGAAGATCCGCGACGGATCATCCGAGCCCAGTTGTTGGGGTGCCGCCGTTGCCAACCGGCCGTTTCGATACAATTGTTCCAGGGCGACCAGGTCAAGCGATCGCTGGGTCGTTCCGCAGATCATCAGATCCACGTCTCCCTGGGCCAGCTGTTCTGCGGCCGTCAACAATGCCAGCCCGCCGGACGCCTCATCGGCATCCACGGCACAGGCACCGCCCATCAAGTCGAAGGTGCGGGCGATCCGCGAAGCCAACGTGCTGGCGGTGAAGCCTCCGGTTTCGTCCAGCAGCGCCGGGTAAGTCGCCAACGCAGCCTGTCGGTAAGCTTCTGCCCATCGCTGCGCCGATTCCAGGTCGACGCCTTGCTGCACCGCTGCTTGCACCAGGTGCCGGCAGATTTCAGGCAGCCGCAGACCGACCTGAAGTTCATTGCTGAACTGACCGCCGAACATGGTTCCGATGCTGACACCGACCCGTTGTCGATCAACCGACCATTTGCCGCCGTCAAACTCTTCGATCGCTTGGCGGACGGCATCGATCAGCATCAACTGCGCCGGATTGGCGTTGCCAACCAGTTTGGGCGGGATCCGGTACGATTGCGCGTCGAACTGGAACCCTTCCACGTAGCCGCAAAGGACCGGCGGGATCCCCACCGAACCGTCGTCGGTAATCCCGATCGGACGGACCGATCCGCAAGTCGATCCACCGTCGCTTGGCCAGCGTTGCGGCGGGGGCGGTTGCAGCACACAGCGTCCGCTGGCTAGAAGTTCGCCCAATTGCTCCACCGAGCGGGCGCCGGGCAGAACCAAGCCCCGACCCACGATCGCCAACGGTTCAGAAGGTTTTTTGTCTGGCGGCCCATCGACCGTTCGTCGCGGCATCGGACGTCCGGCAGGCATGGGGTTGGGGCGGTCGCTGCCCGCGGACTGCATGATGACCGCGTGCGCATTCAGGCCGCCGATGCCGAACGCATTGACCGCGGCGGTACGTCCATGGTTCGACGGATCCACCTCTGGCCAAGGTTCAACCGCATCAACGACACGCACCGTATTTGCGTTCCAGTCAAAAGAGGTCGTCGGATTCTCAAAATTGATCGATGGTGGCATCTCACCGCGACGCATCGCGATCACACACTTGACCAGCCCGACCAGTCCGGCGGCTTCCAACAAGTGTCCCAGGTTGCTCTTCACGCTGCCGATGGGCAGAGGCTTGCGCGGCCGATCGGTCAGCAGAGTCTGCAAGCTTTCAAGCTCGGTTGCGTCGCCGACCTGAGTGCTGGTCGCGTGACATTCCAGGTAGTCGATCCGCAGCGGATCCTTGGGATCGCAAGCGCGACGCATGGCCAATTGCTGGCCCTCACTGCGCGGTGCCCACAGCCCCTTGCCCTTGCCGTCGGATGAGATGCCCACGCCCTGAAGTGTCGCCAGGATGTTCAAGCCGGCAGCGACCGCGGCCGAACGTTTCGCAACGACCACGGCGACGTAGCCTTCGCTGCTGACCAGCCCACTGGCCCGCTGGTCGAAGGGGAATGAACCGGTCGCGCTGCAGGCACCGGTCTGAGAAAACAATGCCAGGTTGTCCACGTTGTTGTAGGTGGCGCCACCGACGACGGCCACATCCAGGCGTCCCCGGCGGATCGCACTCGCGGCGTGCTGGAGGGCGATCAGGGACGAAGAGCACGCGGCGTCAATGACCTCACGACGTCCGCGAAAATCCAGCAACCGGGCGGCAAGCGATGCGGCGGCGTACGCGTTTAGTTCGGGAGATCCGTCCGCCTCGCGACGGGGGCGATTGCGGCGGATGGCTTCGCTGACACGCTTGCGGACCTGTTGGGCCAGCGTTTCGGGAATCGCCCCCTCGCGACTTTCAACGATGGGCAGCGTTGCCGCGTCGGCGAGTGTGGCAAGCGCCAGGCTGCCGCCCAACTCGGTGCCGCCGCTGTGTCCGACAAAGATGCCGGCACGGTCGCGAGAAATCCCGTCCAGCGATTGCCCACGTCCACGACCGATCGCCGACTTCATCGCCGCGACGGCGACTTGGGCGAATTGGCGGTGCGTCAGATCAAATTCACCGATCCGATCGATGTCCGATGCCACGCCGGGATCGACCGGTGTGGGATCCACCCAGCCGCCGATTTCTGTGTACGTCTTTCCTGGTGTGCCGACATGCGGATCCATGTACAGCGATCGATCCAATCGTTCAGCGGGAAGCACGTCGATGGCCGAGCGACCCTGGTAAAGCAGTTTTTCAAACTGCAAAGCATTGTCGACCCCGCCGGGTAAGCGCACTTCGTAGCCGCACAACACGATGTCATCCGCGGCGGTATCGTCGGCCACGGCGTCCGGCTGTCCCGGATGATCCGCGGGAGAGCTATCTTTGGAACACACCGGCGTTTGACTGCCAGCGTCGGGATGCTGGGAGGTTTCGGTTGCACGATACACTCGACGTCGAGTCACTGCTCGTCGCGGGCGGTGCCCGTCTTGCGAGTCGCGGTGTTTCGCAGGACGCGTGCCGGCGGTCCAATTCCCGATCATCTGCAGCAGTTCATCACGGTCGATGTGGGGCGGCGACGGAAGGTCACTCGTCGCAATCACCCGATCGATATTGCTTCGGTCAAACGACGGGTCGTCGCGGAAGTGCGGCAGAAACGTCTTCACAAAGGGAGCCGCCATCTGGTCGATCTGCGCGCGGATCTGATCCGATGATTGGGAACGGTCGGTGCGCGGCGGCGTGGTCCGTTGGCGTTGATTCAAGAAGCGTTCGGTGGCCGTCCGAAAAGCGGCGTCCAGACTGCCAATCGGTGTGCCACCGTCGGCGGTCAGGTGATACACACGCCCGCGATGCCGCGGGTCGCCCAAAACGGTTTCGATCGCCCGAGCAATCCAGTGCACATCGATCAGGTTTTTGTGTTCTTGTCCGTCGAAGCCCAGATTTCGAAACCATTCACCGTCTTCGGGCAACCCGAATCGCGTCGCCAGCATCTGATACATCGAGAACGCGGCGTAGATCGTGCGGTCTCCGGACACCGGCGTCAGCCCGAGCGGATCGATGACGATCGAGGGGCGAAATACCGTCAGGGATCGCTGGGGGACGTTTGCGTCCAACCAGAACTCGCGGGCCAAACTTTCGGCTTGAACCTTGCTGTGTTCGTAGTCGTTGGCGAACGCTTGCCCATGGTTCAGTGAGTCTTCTCGCACGCGACCAGACTGGATTCCGCACACGTAGGCGGTGGAGACGTGAAAGAAATGGCGCAGCCCACACCGGTCGGCAAATTTCAGGACGTTCTCGGTCCCGCCCAGATTGGTTCGGTAAGGTTCGCCCTCGGGGTTCTCCGCGGCGGGTAGAAAGCTCAGGCTCGCGGCGCTGTGAAGCACGCTGTCGCAATGCCGCGCGATCCATCGACGTGCTTCGGCATCCAGCCCCAAGTCGACCTGGTTGATGTCGCCGCGAAACACGATGGGACGCGGCAGCGTGGTGTCCCAGGCGGATTCAAATCGTCGCAGAATCCCGTCCAGGCGGTCCTGTGCCGAGATCGCCCCCTTGTCGCGCGCCACGACCACGCATCGACGGCCCGCAAGGGAGAGCCGCGCCAAAACGCTCGCTCCCACCATTCCGGTCGCGCCGGTGATCAGCAGGTTTTCCGGCAGGTTTACAGGGCGGGAAAGGGATGGCATGGGGAAGCCTGGACAGGGAGCACCGCGGTCGGCGGACGAATCACCCCCCGCACGCCGACGTGGCCAGTCTATTCGTCGTTAACAGAAAGTAAATCTTGCGTCGGCGACAACCGTCTGAATGAAGGTCGGCTATCGGTTGATAATTCGGCCCTGTCTCGCTGTAGCGGATCGTTGGACGCGATTGCCCGACATGCCGCCGCGGCAAATTGTTTTGGATTCTTCTTGATGGGCCGCTCCGACGCGAACGGCAGGTGCTGCCGGCGACCGCCGCCGACGCGGTTTTTCGAAGTTTGGTGCTCGCTTGCGGTGACCCGTGGTTAGACTCAGCTGACCACAAACCGTGTTTGACGGAGGTTTGATCGCAAGGAGGCTGTTCCTATCGTGACGATCGTTTCGGTTGCACTCGATGTACGATGACCTACAGCACAACAACATCCGACAGGATGATTTCACGGATTCGGCGACACGTCTGCCCGGCAGCCCGGACGCAGCGGTGCGCTGTCTGTTGATCCAGCCTGAGTTCGAACAAACCAACTATTGGAACTTTGTGGAGAGCGCGCGGGCGATCGGCGCCAAGGCGACGGCGCCACCGCTTGGCTTGCTGACCGTCGCGGCACTGTTGCCTCAGCACTGGGAGTTTCGGCTGGTCGATTTGAACGTCGGGCCGCTTGCCGATGCGGACTGGGAATGGGCGGATCTGGTTTGCACCGGCGGGATGTTGCCTCAGCAGCCCGGGATCTTAAGCCTGGTCAGGCGTGCCAATTCGGACGGTACGTTCGTCGCGGTGGGCGGTCCCGATCCGTCCAGTCAGCCGCAGATCTATCGCGAAGCGGACGCGGTCGTCGTCGGTGAAGGTGAAGCATCCGTCCCGTTGTGGCTGGACCAATGGCGCGCTGGGAACCCGCGCGGCGTGTTCGAGTCACCGGACAAACCGGACGTACGGCTGACGCCACGGCCGCGGTTTGACTTGATCTCTTTTGACGACTACCTGCACGTCGGTCTGCAAACCTCGCGCGGCTGCCCGTACAACTGCGAGTTTTGCGACATCATCGAATTGTTTGGGCGACGCCCCCGCGTGAAAACGCCGGAGCAGTTCCTGGGCGAACTGGACCTGCTGTATGAACAAGGCTATCGCGGCTGGGTGGATTTCACCGATGACAACTTCATCGGCAATCGGAAACTGATCAAACCCTTGTTGCTGGCGTTGAAGGACTGGAATCGCGAACACCGCTACCCGTTCGTGTTCTCCACCGAAGCCAGTTTGAATCTGGCCGATGACCGGGAGTTGTTGGAGCTGATGCGGGAGACACAGTTCCGATACGTGTTCCTGGGGATCGAGTCGCCGGACGAAGAGACGCTGATCCACACGCAAAAACGGATCAACACGGTCGCCCCCATCATCCAACGGGTCCGCACGATTTACGATCACGGCATTTCCGTCGCCGCGGGTCTGATCATCGGGTTCGATACCGACAAGCCGGGAACCGATGGTCCAATGGTCAGGTTTATCCAGGAGAGCGGCATCTCCTTGGCGATGGTCGGTTTGCTGAGCGCGTTGCCCAACACGCAGCTGACGCGGCGATTGATCAAGGAACGTCGTTTGATCGATGCCAACCATCGCTGGGTCGATGAATTGGACGGGCCCTATGAACTGCGCAGCAATGAGTCCCGTGACCAGACCGCCAGCGGCCTGAATTTCGTCACGATGCGGAATCGGGTGGAGATCTACAAAGAACTTCAGACGATTGTCCGTTCGGTTTATTCTCCGCAAGCATTCATGGCACGCGTGATGGATACGACCGCGCGGATCAAGATTCAAAACAAGCACGTGCCCAACGGCTGGGAAATGCGTCGCATGTCACGGGGGTTTTGGACCATCGCGCGACGGATGTTGTCGGACCGCCGCACGCGGTGGTTGTACCTGCGCAATTTCGTCCGGGCCGCGCTGATGGGGCCCACGAAATTCGAGTACGCGCACACGATCATGGGCAGTTACCTGCACTTCGATAAGCAGACGCAGAAGATTCTCGAGGCGCTGCAGTGCTCGATCGAGTTCGCCGAGCAACACGCGACGTACCCCATGAGCGTCGCAGACATTCCGGCCGACAAACGCCCGGCGGAACTCCCGATCGCCAGCCGCGCGATTTGATTGCTGAGCTCTGCCAAGCACCGTTCGCGGCGTCTTGCTGGCCGGGGCAGCGTTTCAACATCGCGATTCACTGACGTGCATTGGTATTTGCACAGGTCATTTCACCGTCCCGCAAGGGAGGTTGTGCAGCTTAATTTCACCCTCCCGCGAGCGGGAGGGTCGCGGAGGAGCTTGCGACGACGCGGGGAGGGTGATCACCACGTGATGGAATCTCGCTTCCGATTCTGCCCTCCCCGGAGCCTCGTTCCTCGCCTCCGACCCTCCCGCGAGCGGGAGGGTGAAAGTTGTTCTCGACCTCATGGCCACTGGGGCGGTCGTTTCTCGATGAAGGCGCGGATTCCTTCGGAGGCGGCTTCGGTACTGCACAACGTCGCGGCGGTCGCCGCGCCGGTCGACAGCTGCGTCATCAACGCTTCGCCGATGCTTTCGTTGAGGATCCGTTTGGTGGCCTGCATCGCCTCGCGCGGACCGTGCGTGCAATGCTTGGCCCAAGTGTTTGCCGCAACCCAGATCTGGTCTGACGGGACCAATTCGCAACACATTCCGAGCCGGTGGGCCTCTTCAGCTTCCATCGGCATTCCGGTCAGCAGCATCCGTGCGGCGACGGCGGCGCCGAATCGGAATGTCAGCAGCGGCGCCGTCAGTCCGCCGATCAATCCGCGGTGGGACGCGTTGGCAACCAGTGATCCGGCTGTGCCCAGCACGATCATGTCGGCCGCCAGGGCGAGGGCCAGCCCGGCTCCGATCGCCGGTCCGTCGACGGCGGCGACCACGGGTTTGGGAAAGCGAAGCAGGGTCTCGCACAGCTCGGTCAGTTCACGCCAGAACTGCAGCCATTCGGTTTGCGCCTCCAGCGGTTCCAAGTCGGCGATGGAGGCCAGGGACTTCAAGTCGGCACCGCTGGAAAAAAACTTTCCCTTTCCGGTCAACACCACCGCACCGACACGCTTCTCCTGGTGGACATCGGAAAACGCCTGCGTCAGGTCCGTGATCATTTGCGAATCGATCGCATTGCAAACCGGGGCACGGTCCATCGCGATTGTCGCAACGTTCTCAACGATTTTGACTTCGATATGTTGCATGAAAAGGACGACGGTGAGCGTTAGCGATGGGGGCTGCGTTTTCCACGCTCTGGCGGGCGTGGCAACCTGGTCTTCCACACCCTGGCGATCATCGTGACCGGGAACTGGCGCTGTCCCGTTGGTTACTGCTGCAATGCCGCGAGCGTACGCATCGATTCGGCCAGGTCGCCATAAAGCTTTTGGTAGACCGGGAACAGATCGTTGTAGGTTTTGGCAGATCGGCGGTCGACCGGGGTTTGATCGGCGACTTCAATCGTGGCTTTGCATGCGGCTTGGACGTTCTTGTAGGCCCCGTCGCCGACGGCAGCCAAAAGCGCCACGCCGTACGCGGGCCCCTGTTCAACCTTCAGCGTGGTGATCTTTTTGCCAAACACGTCGGCTTGCATCTGCCGCCAAAACGGATTGCGACTGCCGCCACCGGAGGCGCGGATTTCACGAACCGGCACGTCCAGCGATTGAATGATGGCCAGGCTGTCCCGCAGGGCAAAGGTGATGCCTTCCATCACGCTGCGCGTCATCGACCCGCGGGTGTGCGTCAGATTCAGCCCCACGAATGCACCGCGGGCGTTCGGGTCGGCGTGCGGCGTGCGCTCTCCATTCAGGTAGGGCAGGAACAGCAGCCCGTTGCTGCCGGCCGGACAGAGTTGCGCCTCCGCGGTGGCTTTGGCGTACAAGTCCTTGCCTTCCAGGCCGGCCAGGTTTTGCAAAACGGATTCGACCCACCACTGCAGCGAACCGCCGCTGGTCAAGTTGACGCCCATCATGTGCCACGCTCCGTTGACGGCGTGGCAGAACGTGTGCAGGCGGCCGGAAGCATCGTATTGCGGTTGATCGCTGTGGACGAACATCACTCCGCTGGTGCCGATCGACGTGCTCAGCACGCCCGGCTTGACCACACCGTTGCCGACCGCTCCGGCGGCGCAGTCTCCGGCGCCGCCGACGACTTTGCAGGCGGTGGTCAATCCCAAAGCGGCCGCGGCGGCTTCGGTGAGCGTGCCGGTGACCTCTTCACTCTCCACGACCGCAGGAAGCAGCGACTCGTCAAGTTGCAGCTTCGAAAGCAACGACTTGGACCAGCGCCGGCGGACGACGTCCAGCATCAGGGTGCCGCTGGCGTCACTGACTTCGGTCACGTATTCGCCGGTCATCCTTCGTCGAATGTCGTCCTTGGGCAGCAGGACTTTGGCCAACCGGTCGAAGTTTCGTTTCTCGTGGTTGCGAAGCCAGAGCACCTTGGGAGCCTGGAAACCGGTCAAGGCGGGGTTTGCCACCAGCTTGATCAGGCGACGTCGCCCCCCGGCCGCCGTCGTGATCTCGTCGCACTCCGCCGCGGTCCGTTGATCGTTCCACAACAACGCGGGGCGAATCACATTGTCTTGCCGGTCCAGAAACACGCTGCCGTGCATTTGACCGCTCAGCCCGATCGCCTTGACGTCTGCCGGTTTGCATTTCGACAATTGCATCACCTCGCGGACGGTCTTGATGGTGGCGGCCCACCAGTCGTCCGGATCCTGTTCGGTCCAGCCGGGTTTGGGTTGATGCATCGGGTACGACGCATCGGCTTCGGCGATGACCTTTCCGGCGGCGTCGATTAACAGGGTTTTGGTTCCGCTGGTGCCGATATCGATTCCCAGATAGTGACTCATGTTGTGTTGGCAAATTTGAAGAGAGGATGAATGCCGATGCCCGGCGACCCGTGCGGCTGAACGGAATCCCCTCATCGGGATTCGTCGAACCGGATCGCTGATGGCTGCGTATCCTATCGCGCGAGCGTGCAGCCGTTCTTCGCCGCGCGGCATCGCGATGGACGATTGACACAAAAAGTGCCACTTTTCATCGCTCTCCGTTTCAGATTCCTTCTCCCCCGCTCCGGCCCGATCGATTGGACATGCAAGCTGCCCGCTTTGACACCGCCGTTTCCCATGACTCCTACGAAGCCAAATCCTCGGGAGCGGGTTCCGGAGCACCGCAGTCCAGATCGGCTCAGTGGACGCGGCGGAGCGCCCTGGCGTTGCTGGCCTCTGTCACCGCGGCCGGCTGCGGCCGCAGCGGGGCGGATTCGGACGACACCGCCGAAGCGGCCCCCTCGATTCGACGGGATGTTCCGCTGAAGGTGGCCTGGGTCGGCGAACCGTCCGATGCCGAAGCGATTCGCGTCGCCTGGTCGATGGCCGTGCCCCAGGCATTGGAGATCGAAGTCATCAGTCCGATTCGCGAAGGGGATTCGGCAATGATGGAACAGATTGCGGAGCGGGCCAGCCAGGTCGACGTTGCCGTGTTTCCGCAGATGGCCGTCGGCGCGATGGAGAGAACCGGCGCGGTCGTGTCGTTCAACGAAGACACGTTGCAGGAGTACCATGATCGCTATGGCAAACCGTTGCCCGCGGTCCAGAACGGGCTGGGTTCCTACGGGGGTCACACCTGGGGCGTCGCAATCGGCGCGCGGCTATTCGGTGTGTTGTCCATCGACCAAGAGTTCCGTCCGAAAACCTGGTCCGAGTATCACGATTGGGTGCAAACACTGGAAGGACGTGCCGCGGAGCCATTGGCCGACGGGTGGGCTGCGACTTCGTTTCTGAACCGCTGTGCGTCGTCGATCGAACGCGGGTGGTTGTTCAAACGCACCACGTTGCAACCGGTGATTGATTCCGAGGACTACGTCGCGTCGCTGACTCAAATGATTGAAACGGCCGGCCACTACGAAGGAGAACGAAAAACGCCCCGTGAGATCTGGCACGACCTTCGCCGGGGCCGGCTGCGCGGGGGAATCGGCTACGAAGTTGCGACAACCGCCGAAAGTGGCTCCGAAGAAGCCGTCGGTGAGGAGTTCGCGATCACGGTTGCTGATTGTCCGGTCGAAACTCAATCGGACCAATTGTGGTTCGATCCACAGACGCCGCTGGCAGCCGTGAGCATCGGCTGCAGGCAGACCGATGCGTCCAAACAGTTCATCGGCTGGTTGATCGGCGGCGAGGGAATCGCCTCGGTCCGCGAGCAGGTGAATGGTTTGTCACTGACGCGCGAATCCGCCGACGATGATTTGGCGACGTCCAGCTCCTACACGCGGTGGTTGTCCCAACGACTTCAAACGCGGCAGGTCGCGCTGGGGCTGCTACTGCCCGGGGCCGCGGAATACTACCAAGCTTTGGATCGTCAGATTATCCGATGCTTGAATGGTGAACTGAAGCCGGGCCAGGCGTTGCAAGCGGCCGCCACCGAGTGGCAAACGATCACCGATCGCCTTGGACGCTCCGATCAAATTGCGGCGTGGCGGAAGACGATGGGTCTGGGCGCCTGAGCCGACGAAGCGCGAATCGGTCGCCTTCAGATTCTAGCTTCAGGGTTCCAGCAGGAGCCGTCGCGGAGATGCCACGGACGCATCAGCCGTGCGACGCGCTTTGATGCGGACGTAGGGTGGAATGTAGGTGGCGCGGTCGGCGAACGAATCTTTCGCGGCCTCCGCTTTCGCGTGCAGCGGCTCAATCAAATCCTCGATCTGAAATCCGGCACGGCACATCCCGCCGATCAGATCTTCCCAGCGGTGCAAGAACTCGATCGCGCCCTGCTCCCGCAGTCGACGCACGCTGGCCGCCGTCGACTGGGGCGGTGGCACCGGAGTGTCGCGATAGTAGCGGTGCCGCACCGTGTAGCCGCCGGCGGAGCGGTGGTAATCCGCCTGCAGACTGATCGGCTGCTTGTGCTGACTGATGTACACGCCTCCGGGACAGGTGACCCGGGCGACTTCTCGGAAGACGGGGTCTACGGAGGCCACGTAACACGTGCTGACCGGATGGATCACGATGTCAAATTCGCCGTCGTCCAGGCCCGCCAGATCCTCCATCGTGGTCTGCAGCAGCCTCAGCCGGTATCCCCGTTGGGCGGCAACGCGGCGATCGAGTTCCAACATCGCGCCGCTGAGATCGACGACCGTGACTTGGGCCCCGGCGGCCGCGTACAGCGAACTCTGGCGTCCGCCTCCGGCCGCCAGGCAAAGCACCCGCTTGCCGCGGATCGAACCGCCCAACCAGCCCGCCTGGTCCACGACCTCCAAGGGGCGGGCCAGCTCTTCTTCGCTGGCGGGCCGGCACAGGGGATCTCCGGCGGCTGCCATCGAGTCATAGATTCTGCGGTTCGTTTCCAAAGTGGTTCGATCTGTCACAGTGCGACGGTTCTCAAGAGGAAAATCGGGGGAACGCCCGTCGAGTTAATGGTTCCGGCGAGGGGGTGGTCTCGCGAGGCGAACCAAAATCGTTCGGGTTTGACGGTATTTTTGGGAACTTTCCCATCTTGACAGTCATCCGATGTTTCGTTGCCACCAACGTGATCTCGATGGTGGTTTGCTTTCCAAACGCCGCGGAGCGCCTTCTGGGTCCGCATGGCACTGTATCATTTGATCCTCCGTACCGGGAAAGACTCGCCGGGATTGGGGGATGGACGAACGCGATGGCACTACCTGACGAATTGCTCGATGAATTGCTGACGGGGCATCTGGATGATGCGCTCAGCGGCGATGAGCGCGCCCGCGTTGAGCAAATGCTCCGCGATGACCCTTCGTTGCGTCAGCGGTTGCAGCGACTGCGTGAGCAGATTTCCGAAACCAAACAGGCCGCTTGGCCACCGCCAGAACTGTCAGACGGATTTGCCGATCAGGTCGTCCAGGCAGCGATCGATCATGCCCGGGATCAAGGATTGCCGGACGAACATCCGCTCCGACGGGCCGAATCTGGAACCCTGCACGTGGAACCGGCGGCGACGCCGCGATTCCACGGTGGCACCGAGCGTCGGACCGGCTGGGTGATCGCTGCCACGCTGGGGCTGGCCGCCTCGATCGTCTTTGCGGCGTTTGTGCTCCAGGATCGGGCTCAGCGCCAGGAGCCCAACTCGCGGCCCGGCACGCTGCTTGCCGATCAGGATCCGACTTCGGTTTCCGAACGCGATGCGGCGGGACCGATGATTGACGCCAGCGGCGATCGTGTTGCCGACGCGGGATCGGCAGCCTCCACGACAGAAGCCGGGGCGCAGCCGCTTCCGGATGCGGAGTCCGGTTTGGCGTCGGTTGATCGGACGCCGTCCGGTGCAGCGATGGAACCGGGGCGCGCCGACGAGCCAGCGGCCACCCTCGACCGCCCCGCGATGGAAGCCGTCGCGGAGTCCTCGGTGACCAATGTCCCGCAAGATCGTGCCGCGGACGATGACGCGCCCAAGAATGCGGCTTCGGCTGCCCAGATCCAGCCGCTGCAAAGTCTGCTGGTGATTCGTGTTCAATTGACCGACGTGGGGCGGGCCGCCGATCCGTTGGAAGATGCCCTGGCGTCGGCCGCAATCGAAACCGGCGCCGAACAGCCGATCGGGGATGCACTGGCGGGAGTGATCCCTTCGGATGATGCCGCTCAGAATGCAACGGAGTCGGAAGGGGAACGCGTGGTGCTGTTGCAGGCGCCCGCCAAAAAGCTTGATCGGCTGATCCAACAATTGATAGCCGACGGCAACGGGGTCGCGTCGGTGCAGTTCTCTTTGATCAGCGAGGCCCCCTTGCTGCGATCGGTCGATGCGGTTCGTTCCGAAGCAATCGACCCCACGGAAATTCGTCATGCCGGCAAAAGCTGGCCGATCGTCGGAGGCTCGAATCCGGCCTTTGATGTTTGGAGCAATCGTTTGGGAAGTCGCGCCTTCATTCCCATGGATGCACAAACCGGGTCAAAGGCGGTGCGGATGGCGGCGGGAAGCGATGACGGACCGGATGTGATGGAACACTTGTTGATTCTGATTCGCTAAGCAGCGGCCGGCTGGCGGACGGACTTGTCTGCGCGGATTCTCAGTGCAATTCCGTCAGGGCATCCACCCCATCGACGCGTCACGATTGTGTCGTCTGCAGCAACCGAACGAACGGTCGCGGCAGGCTCGCCGACCGCGTTCTTGCGGTGCGGGCGCGAGAGAATTTCGGTCTCAGATGCCACGGGATGGAGTGACAGGAATCGCTGAATACGCAGCCGTTAAATGCGATTCTCGGAAACCTGATCACCCCGTCCTGAGGCATCCAAGAATGAGATCGCGTCGCGATCGCCTGTTTTAGCAACGAACGGCGGTCACACGAGATCCACGCACGCGTTCCGGTGCGGCGCAATGGCCGATTGTAGTCGGGCGCCGGCTGCGAGTGGCCGCTAGGAGAAAGAAATCCGCACGAGTTTTTGCCTGCAGTGTTCTGCCCGGCCTGCGATGGAGGCCGTGCGGTGCTCGTGAAGCGGGAGATAACTTTC
Organism: Roseiconus nitratireducens; assembly: GCF_008629675.1. Classification (GTDB taxonomy): domain Bacteria; phylum Planctomycetota; class Planctomycetia; order Pirellulales; family Pirellulaceae; genus Stieleria; species Stieleria nitratireducens. The sequence goes on from NZ_VWOX01000001.1 coordinate 199,677, forward strand.
GCGACATCACAACTGCATGCGTTCCAGTCGCAAAGCGATGAAAGCCCCCTGCCGTTGGCGGGAGCCGGCGGAAACGGCTGCCCCAAACACCGCAGCCGTGAAGCCGCGGCAACACCACCGCCTCAGCGAGAAGCGAGGCAATCCTCACCTCGCTGACGCTCGACTCTGCTTGTCAAGGAGCGTGAATCGCGTTCACTCGCCTCGCAACCGTTTCGCTTGCCGCACCAGCTGGACAAACTCGTCCCGCACCTGGTCTTCGTCCTGGCCGGACGCCTGTCGGGCAGTTGTCTCGACGTCGTTCAACGTCCAGTTGCCGGCAAACCGGCTGCCACGCAACTGCATTCCGAAAGAAGCGACGGCGGCGGCAAAGCGAAAGTCGTCTCCGGCTTCTTCGAAGGATTGGGGCTGATCGCGGATGACGAACTGGACCGGAGTGCTCTCGTTCTGGTCTGGCAGTTTGTACCGCATGTCCACCGTTACCGTTTCGTCTTGCGAAGCAGCTTCGGTCAATGCCCGCTCGGTCAAGTACTTGGGGCGTTCGGTTTGGGGAGATTCCTCAGTCGACTCCTTCATCCGCTGGACCGGAATCAACTCGTACAAGGCGGTGACCTGATGGCCGGCGCCGATCTCGCCGGCATCCTTCTTGTCATTGTCAAAGTCTTCTTTGGGCATCACGCGGTTTTCGTATCCGATCAACCGGTACTGCGAAAACAACCGCGCGTTGAACTGGATCTTCAACTTGACGTCTTTGGCAATCGTGACCAGCGTGGCGTCAGTTTCGCGGACCAGCACCTTGCGTGCTTCGGCGGCGGTATCGATGAAGGCGTAGTTCCCGTTGCCTTTGCCACTGATCTTTTCCATCATTTCGTCGTTGTGATTGTCCATACCGAATCCCAACGCGGTCAGGTAGATGCCGTCGGAGGCCTGTTCTTCGATCACCCGAACAAGAGACTCGGTGTCGCTGATGCCGACATTGAAGTCCCCGTCGGTGCACAAGATGACACGGTTGACCCCGTCGGTGATGAAGTTGTCTCGAGCGGCCGCGTAGGCCAACTGAATTCCCTCTGCGCCGTTGGTGCTGCCGCCGGCGGAGAGTGAATCCAGGGCGCGGCGAATCTTGCGGCGTTTGTTAGCCGGCGTGCTCTCCAGGACCGTCCCAGCCCGACCCGCGTAGGCGACGATTGCCACCCGATCTTTCTCGGTCAGCCGCTTGGTCAGCATCCGCATGCCCTCGATGACCAACGGAAACTTGTTCTCCGCGTTCATCGAACCGCTGGTATCCAGCAAGAACACCAGATTGCACGGGGGACGAGATTCGGTGTCCATCGTCTTCCCTTGAATCGCGATCCGGGCCAATTGGTGTTGCCGGTTCCACGGGCAATCGGCCAGCTTCACATCGACGGCGAACGGATCCTTGGCGTCCGCTGCGGGTGCCTGGTAGGCATAGTGGAAGTAATTGATCAATTCTTCGATTCGCACCGCATCTGGATCCGGCAAGCGACCGCCGAGGAGGGTTCGGCGGACCTTGCTGTAACTGGCGGTGTCGACATCGACCGAGAACGTGCTGATCGGTTCGTCTTTCACTCGCTTGAAGTCGTTTTCGACGATCGGGGCAAATCGTTGACGGTTGACACCCAATTGCGTCTGCGCCGGTCCGGTCCTGCCGCGCAGAAGGCTCTCGCGGGACACGGCGTTTGGATCAACACCGAAGAATTCACTGTGCCGCGTGGCATCGCCCAACGCGGCCAGCGGTTCGCCGCCGGCTGCAAGTTCCCCTTCGAGTGCGAGAGACGGTTGAGGGTCGGCGACGACCGGCGCTGCACCGTCCTGTTTCGCCCCGCTGACCTGGTTCGCCCCGCTGAGGCCCGGCAACGCGCCCTTCGCCTCGGCTTGTTCAGGCACCACCGGACGCTCGAAGTCTTCCAACGAATTCCGCGAATAGAGATCAGGCTCCGACTGCGGCGGCACTTTCAACTTCATGCCTCCCATTCCCATCACGTCCATGTCGTCTTCCATCATCATCATGTCCATCTGCTCGCTGCCAGCGAGATCCATCTCCATGCTTTCTTCGGCAGATCCCTTCACGATTTCCGCCAGTTCGGCTGCCTGAGGTTGCCCCATCGAACGTTCCAGGTCTCGGATCTCGCCGGGTTGGTTCGCAGGCGGCATGGCTCCGCCGAGTCCGCTTTGCGGTTGGGGCGGCAGTGGCGCTGGTGCTTTGGCGCTGGCTTCGGCACTGAGGGCTTCGGCACTGAGGGCTTCGGCACTGAGGGCTTCGGCACTGGGCGCATTGACACTGGGCGCATTGACACTGGGCGCATTGACACTGGGCGCATTGGCATTGGGGGCTGGCTGGGATCCTGTCGCCAAGTTTGATTCCGGAGCGGATCGGACGGAACGCTTGGTCGCGGCACCACGCCTCATCGGTGTGGCGATTGATTCGTCGACCGAGAACGACAGCGATTCAGCTTCGTTCATGGGCTCTGCAAAATTGCGAGGTCCCGTGAACGGTTTCGAAGCGGGAGCGGGAACCTGCGTCTGGATCGAGGGCCGTCCGAAGGACCGAGTCGGTTGGGCTGCCGCGGGGGTGGGCTGGCCGTCGCCCCGTTCCTCCTGCTCTAGCGTGGCTCCCTGTTCTTGAACGACCGACGCCTGCTGTCGCAACATCTCGTCGGTCGCCTTTCCGGCGAGCAGCTCTTTCCGCAGTGACTCACCCTCGGTCGACTCGAATCTGATCGATCGATCTCCGCCCTCACCCGCCAAAGCGTCCAAGCGTTGCAGTTCGACCTGCGCATTTTGAATTGCGTCCTCTTCGAGCATCTGTTCCGAGAGCTTCTCGGCAACGGGTGGCGGAATGGCTGGTTCGGATTCGTCGGCAGGCGGCTGAGTGAAATACGATTTGTCCTTCGCCTGCTCGGCCTTGGACCGGGCTTGATCGGGGGTGTCCATGGCGGTGCGGTCGGTCAGCACCGTCGGCAACAGCCCCAGCAACAGCAACAACGAAGCGGCGGCCGCCAACAACCAAGGAACCAAACGCCGCGTGGAGGACTTCGATGAAAGCTGCACGTGACCCGAGCGTTCGGTTCCCGAGCGATCGGCGGCGCTTGCCACGGTTGCCGTCGGGCCCGCGGCCGAAGCCGCCAGGATTTTGTCGCGCCGTTCCTTGTCCAAGCCTGGTGATTTCTCGTCACTCAAAAGGGACTTCAATTGATCGGTGACTTCGCGGGCTTCCTGCACCGCTTGGCGGAGTGCCGGGTCGCCGCTGATGGCGGCTTCGAATTCCGAACGCTGGGAATCGGACAATTCGCCAAGCACATACGCGGTCACCCGGGGATCATCCCAAGCGGAGGGCAGATCGGCTGGATCGGTGGGGCGGTTGAAGTTTGACATCTGAAAGCCTCGCGGCTGAAACGCCTTGCTTGGCGATTGGGACAAAACAATGGACGGCGGAATGGGAAGTCAGTCGGTCAGGTTGCGGCGACCGAATCCTTCAACGAGCGGACGGCGGCGTGCAGGTGAAACCCGACATTGCTGACAGTCAGACCCGTGATCTGGGCAATCTCGCGATAGCTGAGTCCGGCCTGGATTCGCAGCCGCAGCACCTCCTGTTGGCGAGGCGACAGTCGCTCCACCAACTCCGCCAGGCGGTGACGTTGGTGATCGCTCTGCTCGGCCGCGATCGCCGCCGACGAAGCGTCCGGGTGGGGATCGGCGACCGTGATCTCGGCCGCGTCGACCGGGTGGGAATGTTGGGTTCGTTGCATGTCGATCACTCGGCTGCGGCAGACGGCAAACAACCACGGCGCGAGGCGGGGAGCGACTTTGGATCGGTCCTCGCGACACAACCGCAAAAACGTTTCTTGGACGGCGTCCTGGGCTGCCTGCCAATCGCCGCCGAGCATTCGACAGGCATAGGCAAGCAGTTTTTGTTCATGCCGGCAGATCACGTCGGATATCTCTTCGGTGGTCCAGCCGGCGACGGGGGGATCCGCGTGGGCGCACGCTGCCGGCCCACCGATCGGGTGTGACGGCGTCGAATCGTCGACCGTGGATTCGGAAGCGGCTTGATCGGTCATGATGCGAAAAGTGGAAAAGCGAACGCGGTTCAGGGGAGAACACGAACGCGGCGGCGGATTCTTAGTCCGTGCCGGAAAAAAATTGGCGGGTTTCGGCCGCATTCCCACTCGGCCGTCTGCAGAGGACAGGCGACGACTGGCGACCGCATGCCGGTCCCGAGGGGCCTTCCCGTGCGGCGCCCAGGACGTCCGGGGCCGTGGCTGCAGCTTATTCTAGGATTTCCGCCGATTTGAAAGCTGTCCGTGGGAGACCGGCCCGTTGGCAAGCAGCCGTGGGACTCGGTCACCGGAGCAGGTTCCTGGCCGGCAAGTTCGCTCCGGGTCGGTCTGGACGACAGCATTTCTATTGACCCGCCGGTCCCCGGACCGCTATCAACATCGGTCGAGTTTCCCGCTCAAAAACTACCGCGACGCTTGGACCGGACCGGAACCAACGGTCTTCCGCGGTCGCGTTTTTCCAGAAAGCTTTGACCAAGGAAGGTTTCATATGGCTGGCCCAACCCAACGCGTGCCGTTGCTGGATATCAACCGCGACAACAAGCCACACCGCGACGAATTCGTCGAGGCGCTTGCGGCGGTCGTCGACAGTGGCCGTTTTTTGTTCGGTCCTGATGTGGTGGAACTGGAGAGTGAGATTGCGACCTACTGCCAGGTTGATCATGCAGTGGGTTGCGCCTCCGGCAGTGATGCCCTGTTGCTGGCCTTGATGGCATTGGACATCCAGCCGGGCGACGAAGTCATCGTGCCCAGTTTCACGTTCTTTGCGTCGGTCAGTTGCATCACCCGGTTGGGCGCCACGCCGGTGTTCGTCGACATTTGTCCGGACACTTTCAACGTGGATCCGGAGTGCATCGCCGATGCGATCACCCCGCAGACCCGCGCCATCATCCCCGTGCACCTGTTCGGGCAGTGCGCGCAAATCGATCGGATCTGCCAGATCGCCAGTGAGCACGACATCCCGGTGATCGAAGACGCGGCCCAGGCGATCGGCGCGGCGTACCACTCGCGTCCGGCCGGCAGTTGGGGGCTGACCGGATGCTTCAGTTTTTATCCCACCAAGAACCTGGGTGGCATGGGCGACGGCGGCATGTTGACCAGTGGCGACGCGGCGGTCGCCGACCGGATGCGGTTGCTCGCCGGCCACGGCATGCGTCCCCGCTACTACCATCAGGCGGTCGGGATCAACAGCCGTTTGGACACGTTCCAGGCTGCGGTGTTGCGCATCAAGCTGCGTCATCTTTCCGAAGCGATCGAGGCGCGTGCTCAAATCGCCTCGCGCTACATGCGTCTGCTGGAGAATGCGGGAATGGTCGGGCCCGACCAGATTGTGTTGCCGACCGAGGATCCCGCCGCGTTTCACGTTTGGAACCAGTTCGGCATCCGTGTGGGCGAGCAGCGACGCGATGCGTTGCGGACGCATCTGGCCGAACGCGGCATCGGAAGCGAGATCTACTATCCCGTCCCGATGCACCGTCAGGAGTGTTTCCAATACCTGAACGTCGACGGAGCATCCCTACCGGAAACGGAACGGGCCAGCCGCGAGATCCTGAATTTGCCGATCTTCCCCACGCTGACCGAAGCGGAGCAGGAGACCGTCGTTGACGCGATCGCTGCGTTCTACCGTGCCGGGGCAAAGGCGGCTGCCTGAGTTGCTGGAGGTCATGCAGCTTTCCGAGTGCGGAAAAGACGTGCCTCGCCTTTTGCGGAGGGTGTCTCACTCGACAGCGCCACTTGTAATCAAACCACCGAGATTTGCGGTGCAATGAGCGGCAAGGCGACTAGCCGCCGGTTGGTGCGAGAAAACCCGCGGCTGGCGCCACGCGGCTCACGCAAAGTGGCGCTGCCGTGTTACGTGACCGGCAGGCTGGAAGCGTCAAACGCTTCGGGCAGCAATTGGGACAAACGTCGCGATTGTCGGGCGCCGGTCAACACGTCGGCAAGAATCACCTGCACGTCGGTGCCAAATTCGGCAAGGAATTGCCGGCAAGCTCCGCAGGGTGTGACCCCGCCGACGCTGGCGATGGCGATGGCCTGGAAGCTTCGATAGCCGCGGGCTACTGCGGTGGAAGCGGCGACGCGCTCGGCGCACAGCGACAGCGAGTAGCTTGCGTTCTCCACGTTGCAGCCTGTCACGATTTCGCTTTCGGTCACCCAGATTGCCGCACCCACGTAGAAGTGGCTGTGGGGGGCGTACGCCTGGTCGCGTGATTCGGTCGCGGCTCGAACCAGCCGATCAACTTCTCTGGCTTTCAGCTCATTCATCGGTGGGCATGTTCGCGAAGTGCGGATCTAGAAAAGAGGAGGAAAGAAATCGGTTGTTTCATCGTGAAAGGTTGATCCTGGGTCGCCCCATCATTGCCCCGCCGAGCGATCGTCGCTCCGCCATCATGCCAGTCACCAAACCTCGCGGTGTCCATCGCGCCGCCGATCGAGCGATCAGGGCCGGCGAAATCACTCGCCATCAAGGCAGATCACGACCGGATTCGGCGAAACCCGTTCCGGCGTGACGGTGACGACATCTCGTAAACCGTCAAGATACTCACTTTCTTGATTGCGGTGGCAATGCAAAACCAGAATTGGTTGGCCGCGAAGCACCCGTTCACCGATCCTGACTCGGCATTCGATTCCCACGGCCGGGTCGATCGGATCTTGCGTTTGCCGCCGTCCGCCGCCGATCGAGACAATTGTGGTCCCGATTGCTCGGCAATCGATGCCCGCCACAAATCCGTCCTCCGTTGCTTCAATCACGTGTCCGGGTGCCACCGGCAGCTGTTTTTCCCAGCGGCCGCCCTGTCCGGCGACCATGAGTTCGAACCGTTCCATCGCGGATCCGTCTTGCAGAGCCTTTTCCAGCATCCGCTTTGCCTCCGATGCGTCGTCGGCGAAACCGACTTGGAGCAGCAGCGGGGCACTCAACGCAAGCGTGAGCTCGCGGACCGTCGTCAATGCCGGATCAAGCGTGTCCTGATTCTGCAAGACGGCGACGGCTTCGTTGACTTCGATCGCATTGCCGATCGCGCGACCCAGCGGCTGGTCCATGTCGCTTAGGAGGGTGGATGTCGGCAGGCCGGCGGCGTTGCCCACCTGCCGCAGCGACGTTGCCAACTCCGCGGCCTGCTTCTGCGTTTTCATGAATGCCCCGCCGCCGACTTTCACGTCCATCACCAACGCATCTAAATTCGCCGCAAGCTTCTTGCTCAGGATGCTGGCTGTGATCAACGGAACGGACTCGACCGTACCGGTCACATCGCGGAGGGCATACAGCCGACGGTCCGCGGGAGCAATCGACTCGCTGGCACCGATGATGAACGCCCCGGCACGATTGAGAACGTCATCGGCTGCTTCGCCGGAAAGATTCGTCCGCAGTCCCGGAATCGACTCCAACTTGTCCAGCGTGCCTCCCGACAGTCCCAATCCTCGTCCGCTGATCATCGGCACGTGGACGCCGCAGGCGGCTAGCAGGGGTGCCAGGACCAGCGAAACCTTGTCACCCAAACCTCCGGTGCTGTGCTTGTCGACACGCGGCAGGTCGCCGGATGCATCCCGCGACAGTCGGTCGCCGCTGCGGAGCATGGCGTCGGTCAAGGTCGTCGTCTCACGCGTCGACATCCCTCGCAGGCAGATCGCCATCGCCAGGGCGGACATCTGATAATCGGCGACGGTGTTGTCGCAGAAGCCTTCGATCAGAAACCGAATCTCCCGGTCGGAAAGTTCCTCACCCTCTCGTTTTTTGACAAGCAGGTTGGCGGCAAGCATCTTGGATGACCCTGGTTGGCTCGGACGCTATAGTGAACCAGTCGTTGACCGGCGGTGTTTTGCCGACCAAGGATTTTATCGGCCGTGTGGACGAAGCCGACCGCGGCGGCGGTCAAGGTTGCCCGCGGTGAAGATTTTTGCACAACTGGATGTTTGGTGTCGACCTGCAGGAACAGCGATGTTGATTTCTCGATTGCTACTCGCGTTGATGTTTTCCGTCTTGGTCACCTTGGTGCTCGGTGACCGGTTGGCTGCCGATGATGCCGCCAGCCCGGACGACGTGGTATCGGAGGCGACCGAAGCTTCTGAGGCCACGAAGGAGAGCGAATCGCCAGCGGATGTTGTCGGCGGGGCTGCTAAACCGTCGGCAGATGACGATAAGAGTTCGCCTTCGGCAACCGATTCGGAGATCAAACTGGTTGATCCGCCAACCGCCGAGGATCTCAACCCGACCCCGGAGGTCGTTGCGGCGCTCCAGGCCGGTCCAAGGGCATTGTCTCTGGCGTTTCGACTGGCCGCAAAGCGGGCCACGCCGTCGGTCGTCGTGATCTACTCGTACGGCCAGGACAGCGACGAAACCGAGCAGGAAGAACAGCAAACCGGTGAAAACGAGGATCCGCTGCCGCTGCTGGAGCGAGCCGAAATCCCGCCGCCTCCCCCGGCAACCGAAAAACTGACTGGGCTGGGGTCCGGGGTGATCATGTCCGAGGATGGATTGGTCATCACCAACAACCACGTGATCAACAACGCGAAGCGGGTGGTGGTTCAATTGCCCGACGAAACGCGCGTCGACGCACAGGTGGTTCGCGGCGACCCGGAGAGCGATGTGGCGATGTTGCGGGTCACTTCGGAACAGCCGTTGACCCCGATTGCCGTCGGGGATTCGGACAAGTTGGAGATCGGCGACTGGGTGCTGGCGATCGGCAGTCCGTTCAAATTGGAGGCGACGGTCAGTGCGGGGATCATCAGCGGCAAGGATCGGCGTTTGGAACGCATCCCGCGCAGCAGCATGTTGCAGACCGATGCCGCGATCAATCCGGGCAACTCCGGCGGTGCGTTGATCGATCTGGACGGTAAAGTGGTCGGAATCAGCACCGCGATCGCCACGCGGAGCGGGTTCTACCAGGGCGTCGGGTTCGCAATCCCGATCAACCAGGCACAGTGGATCGCCCAAGAACTGGATCGCCACGGAGAAGTGCGGCGGGCCGCCATCGGGACGACGCTGGTTGAATTGAAGCCCCGCATCGCGAAAAAATTTGATTTGGAACCCTATTCGGGAATCCTCGTTTACCAGGTCATCAAGGGATCGGTCGCGGAAAAAGCCGGAATCCAAGCATTGGACGTGATCGTCGGATTCGCCGGGGAGCGGGTTCGGGATTCCAATAGCCTTCAAGAAGCGATCGAACGCCAGCCGATCGGGTCAAAGCAGCCGATCGTGATTCAGCGCGGTGAAAAGCAGATCGAATTAATGGTCGAGTTGGCGACCGTGGAAGATCCCACCGGAGGGGAGTGAGAAAACAACGTTGCCTGGATTTCGCCTCTTCCCTACCATTCCGTCGCGGCCCATTGTGAGAGCCTTTAAAATGGTGACGGTGGGCCGGTCGCCGGCGGATCCTGGATGCCGGCGTCGACCCGGCGACCTTTCCTCCCGTTCGGAGCGTAATCTGATCGGTACGTTCTACCGTGCGTCCGCTGAATTGACTGAGTGTTTGCTGAATTTCCGCGCCTCGCCGAATCCGTTTCAACGAACCATCGACGTCCGAACAACTTCGCGTCTCGTCCCACACACCAAGATTTTGGGTAAGCAGTAATGGATAGCCGTTCCCCAGTGCGTTCCCTTCCGACACGTACGTGGACTCTCACCGCGGTTTTGGCCGCGACGTTCGCGACGGCACTCATCACGCTGGTGGCGGCCCTCTCGGGTGGCCAGGCAACGGCCCAAGTCGCGACGGCGGAACCCCCGGCTGCCGAGGCGGTCGCCGATCAACCGGCCGCGGAGCCGACCGCCCAGGATCGTCGCATTGCCAAGCTGATCGCCCAACTGATGCCCCGCTACCACATTTCGATGACGGGTCTGGACGACACCATCAGCGAACGGGCACTCGACCTGTACCTGGATCGGTTCGACCCGATGAAGCTGTACTTCTTGCAGTCGGATGTGGACCAGTTTCGCCAGTACAAAGACCAGATCGATGACATGGTCAAACAGGGACGGCTGGAGTTGGCTTATGTGATCTTCAACCGCTTCACCGAGCGGGTCGACGAACGCGTCGCGATGGCGTTGGAGTTGCTCGATTCGGACCTGGATTTCACCAAGGAAGAATCGATCGTCGTGGATCCCGAAGCGACGTCTTACGCGGCCAACGAACAGGAAGCGCGTGATCGCTGGCGCCGTCAGATCAAGTACGCCTTGCTGGATCTTCGCGACGACGAAACCGAAGGCGAGGAAGCCAAAGACATCCTGCGTCGCCGCTACCAGCGCTACGCACGTCGCTTCAAAACGTACAGCAACGACGATCTGCTGGAGGCCTACCTGACGTCGGTCACCAGCGCCTTCGATCCGCACTCCACCTACATGTCGCCGTCGACGCTGGAGGATTTCAACATCAGCATGGGGCTGCGGCTGCAAGGCATCGGTGCGGCACTTCGCGAGAAAGACGGCAACACCGTGGTGATGCAAATCATTCCCGGCGGTGCGGCCGACCAGGATGGACGGCTGAAGCCGGATGATGTGATCGTCAGCGTCGGCCAGGGAGACGGCGGCGAAATGGTCGACATCGTGGAAATGCCACTGAAGGACGTGGTCAGCTTGATCCGCGGTAACGCGGGGACCCTGGTGCGTCTGGGCGTGAAGGTCGGCGGCAAGGGCGCCATGGAAGTCTACAAGATCACTCGGGCCAAGGTCGAACTGGAGCAGTCCGCCGCACGCGGCAAGGTCATCGAGCACAAGATGCCCGGCGGCGAGACGCGGAAGATCGGCTTCATCAATCTGCCCAGCTTCTACATGGACATGCAAGCCGCCCGCGAGCAGCGTCCCGATTTCCGCAGCAGCACGCGAGACGTCCGCCGCATCCTGGAAGAGTTCAAGGGCAAGGGAGTCGAAGGCGTCGTGATCGACCTGAGCCGCAACGGCGGCGGCAGCTTGACCGAAGCGATCAACCTGACCGGATTGTTCATCAATCGAGGACCGGTCGTTCAGGTCAAGGATTCTGGCGGTCAGATCCAACAGTACAACGATGAAGAATCGGGCACCGTATGGAGCGGGCCGCTGGTGGTTCTGACAAGTAAGTTCAGTGCCAGTGCCAGCGAAATCTTTGCCGGTGCGATCAAGGACTACAACCGCGGTATCATCGTCGGTGATCCTGCCACCCACGGCAAAGGAACGGTTCAAACCCTGATGGACTTGGGCGAGAAACTGTTCGTCGTCCAACGGGAAAACTACGGCGCGTTGAAGGTCACGCTGCAGCAGTTCTACCTGCCCGATGGTGAAAGCACTCAACGAAGCGGTGTCCGTGCCGACGTTGTGCTGCCCAGTTTGACACAAAAGATGGACGTGTCCGAAAGCGATCTGAAGTACGCGTTGGAAACCGATCGCATCAACGGGACCCGGCACGACGTTTACAACCTGGTGCCCACGGAACTTCTGGCGCAGCTGCGTCGGAATTCTGAGAGCCGCGTCAAATCGGACAAGGAGTTCGTGGATCTGATTCGCCGCGTCGAGTTGTTCGTCAAGCAAAAGGAAGAGAACACCGTTCCGCTGGAAGAGTCCGCTTTCATGGCCCGCCGCGCCGAACTGGATGCTCAGAAGGAAGAAGAGCAAGAGGAGTTGGAACAGGAGGACGAGAGCGAGATCTATCGCGACACGTACTACAACCGCGAAGTGATGAACATCTCGGGAGACTACATCGAAGGTCTGCAGCGGCAGCAGCTGGTGCAAGCCGGCTGAGGTTCATGTCGGCAACACGAAGGTTGGCCAAAACGTCATTCAGGTAGGGCATGCTGTGCATGCCAGCGCAGCTTGACTCCAGTCGCGATGCGACGACATCACCGCCGCGTCACCGAGAAGAGCGACAATCCTCCTCTCGCTGCGCTCGAAACAGCGAATGCGTTAGCCTGCCGCCGCTGCGAGCAGGCGGCCGGGATTTCGCCGGGTCCATGCATCGATCTGGTCGTCGCTGGCGTGCAATTTCTGTTTTAGCAATTCCGCCATCCGCGGCATCGTCGTCGCGCAGCCCGCGAAATGTTCCCGCCCTTTTGCCCAAGCCGAAAGGTCCGGGTCGACTTCGACTTCTTGGCCGGCCAGGCGATAGGTTCCCGGACCCAGCCCAGCGGCACTGATTGCGTCGGTGACAATCACGACGCGTTCACTGGGAACCCGGCTGAGGTAATTGGCCAGAGCAAAAAATGGGACGTGGTGACCGTCGGCGATGAACGAAATGTCCAAGCGATCGGCGAACGCCAGTCCCCGTTGAACGATGTTGTCGTGGCGATGCACCAACGCCGGGCAGGCATTGCCCAGGTGGGTGAACATCGTCAACCCCGCGTCGATGGCTTGGTCCAGCTGGTCCAGGGAGGCATCCGTGTGCCCGGCGGCAACGATCACCTTTTCTTCGGCCAGCCGTCGGATGACGGCGCTCGATCCGGGAGATTCGGGCGCCAGCGTCAGCAAACGCACCATTCCCCGGCCGGCATCGACCAGCCGCATCGCCAGATCGACACCAGCGTCCATGACGTGCTGGGGTGGATGGGCGCCAACGAAGCCTTTCTCGCGACTGAGAAACGGACCTTCGACGTGGATTCCAGCGACCAGTTCAGCGATTTGGGCGTCCTTTTCCACGGCCGACGTGATGCGGCTGATGCGGCGCATCATGGACGACGCGTCATCGGTGATGATCGTCGGGAAAAATGATGCGACGCCGTCGGCGCGGAGTCGCTGACAGGCCGAACGCAGCAATTCCGGCGTTAGATCGTCACTGTTGAAATCAACACCCGCGTAGCCGTTGACCTGGACGTCAACAAAGCCGCTCACTGAAAATGCTCCAAAGCGTCGCGCACGTCGGCCGGCAATGCGGATGCGGCCGCGTCATCAACGATCAACGTGGCCTGGTCATGTTGGCGGAGGATGCTGGCGGGGATCTTGGGATCGACCGGATCGCAGAGCGTCGCTCGAACGGCGTCTGCCTTACGTTCATCGGGAACGCTGCAATAGATCTTCTTCGATTTCATGATCTGCCGCACGGACATGCTGATCGCGTGCGTCGGAACGTCGCTCAGGGAATCGAACCAGCCTTCACCGACTTGTTGCAGACGGCACGGCTCGTCCAAGGTGACGATCAAGTAGGGCTTTTCCGTCTGGAAGTCGGCCGGAGGGTCGTTGAACGCCAAATGACCGTTCTCTCCGATCCCCACCAGGGCCACATCCACCGTGACTTTTGAGATTTGTTCCGATGCGTCCTGGACCGTTTGCTCAGCGTCCGCTTGCCCGTCCAGGTAGTGGAAGGAAGCCAGCGGGACACGATCGACAAAACGCTCCTGCAGGTAGCGGCAGAACGATGCCGGATGATCCCTTCCGATGCCGATGTATTCGTCCAGATGGAACCCATCCACCCGCGTCCAGTCCACGCCGGGTTGCTCAATCAGTTGCGAAAGGACCTCGAATTGCGAGGCTCCGGTGGCAACGATCAAGGATGCCTTTCCCTGTTGAGCGATTGCGGCTTTCAAGTCGGCGGCCGCATGTTCGGCAACGTAGCGCCCCATCTCGTTGGGTGTGGCGGTCACAATGGTCTTCACGGGCGATCCATTCAGGCGTGCGGGGAAGGAAGTCGAGGGGGGGGACCGGTCGCCGGATTGACCTTTCCAGCCAGGACAGCCAACGCCGATCGCGAATCAGTGTAACGGGCTTCCCTTGGCCGCTCTACGACCGATCGCCGCCTGACTTCGATTCGATGTTGGCTAGCTGGCCAGCGTCACTTTGGGTGAGCCGGGTGACTCTAACCGCGGGTTCTCTGGTCTCAACCGGCGGCTAGCGCCTTGCCGCTCATTGCACTGCAAATCACGGTGTTTTCAATTGAAAGTGGCGCTGTCCAGTTGGGGCGTCGGTTGGATTTCGCCGGCATTGAGCTGGCCCATGGTCCGCAACGATGACGGCATCCGTTAGAAACGCCGCTGTCAGTTAGAAACTTGGCGGAGCACTTCACTGAACGGGATTTGGTCACAGACGCCGAAGCTTGGATGTCGCGACAGACGCGAACGTGACATTTGAGGTGACGACAGCCCGCACAAAAACCGAGCCCGCTGTCGGGCCGTGGTGAAGTGATCCGGAAACTCGCGGCAGACCTGTTCCAAGGCGCGGCGAACTCCATCACCGATCGGGCCCGCGATGACCGGCGGAATCTCCAGCGGCCCTTCACCGATGCAGAAGCTGCAGTGTCCACAATTCTCGGGCATCGGTTCGCCAAAATGACGGGCCAATTGTTGCGCCTGGCAGCTCTCGGCCCGAGCGACCTGGTACACGTCGTCCAGCCGACTGATCTCGGATGATTCCCGCGAGACGATTCGTTGGTAGTACTCATCGGCCTGCAGTTTCGGGTTGTCCAACCGCCGAACCCAACGGTACCCGTGCACCAGATCGCTGACCTTGACCTCGACCCAACGCTGGGCCGCCATGAAATCGATCGCCTTGACGATCCGTCGACGGGGTTGGCCGAGGGTCTTGGCCGCCGCAACGGTGTTCAGCAGAAACCATTTGCGCCCCTTCGTCAGTTGGCCCAACACGCCCGCCAGGAATTGGCGACGCTCGCCGTCAAAGTTCTTCAAGATCGCTTGCGATGTCACCAGGGGATGGATCCTGTACGTCTCGTAGCGGGGAGACGTCGCGCGGAGATGCCCGTCTAATTCCAGGTACGTCAATAAGGTTCGGACCACCAGGATTCGGATATCGGTTTCGAAAGAGAGCTTGTAATGCGACAGGTGAAATTCATCGCTTTGTCCATGGACCAAATCGATCAGGCGTCCGACCGAATGTCGGCTGGGAGTGTCTCCGTAAGTGAAATTCTCCAGCACGACGCGATCGTTCGGTTTCAACAAGATTTGGCAAATGGAATCTTTTCCGTCTCGCCCGGCGCGTCCGATTTCTTGGGCGTAGGCTTCCAGCGATTTCGGGGGATTGAAGTGGTAGACGTAGCGGATGTTTGCTTTGTCGATTCCCATCCCGAACGCGATCGTGGCGACGATGATTCCCGCATCCGCGTCCAAAAACCGCTGCTGGATTTCGGCGCGTTGATCGGGATCCATGCCGGCATGGTACGCCAGGGCATCGGTCCCACGCTCGCTCAGTTGGCGTGCCACCGATTCCGCGGTCTTTTGCTGCGAGACATAAACCACCGTGGCACCGGGCGGTCGATCTTGGAGCAATCCGTGAAGCGTTTCAAAGTGATCGGCCGCGGAGACAATGGTGCTGCGCAATTTCAGGTTGGGTCGGTGGAATGGCGTCCGAATCGCATCTTGCGGTTCGATCGAGAAGGCGGCGCGGATGTCATCCAAAACGGCAGGAGTGGCGGTCGCCGTGAGCGCCAGAACACGGTCGGCCTGCAACTCGCCGGCGAGCTCGGCAAGCTTCAGATAGTCGGGGCGGAAATTGTGTCCCCACTGGCTGATGCAATGGGCTTCATCGATCGCGAACAGCGAGACGTCCAGGGAGCCGATGGAGGCGAGGAACCGTTCGTTGAAAAACCGTTCGGGCGCCACGTAGAGCAACTTCACCACGCCGTCGCGGAGCCCCCGCATCGCATCGCGGAACTCTTGGTCGCTGAGCGAAGAATCCAGTCGAACCGCAAGGATGCCGCGGCGCGCGAGCGCGTCGCACTGGTCTTTCATCAATGCGATTAGCGGCGACACGACAATCGTCGTGCCGGACAGGAGCTGGCTGGGCAGCTGGTAGCACAAGCTCTTGCCACCGCCGGTGGGAAAAACGGCGGCCACGTTTTTTCCGGCCAGCAATCGGTCGATCACCTCTCGCTGGCCGTCTCGAAACGACTCCAGGCCGAATCGCTGTTGCAGCACGGCTTGTGGATCAAGTTCATCCCGGCGAGATTCGGAATTCCCCTCCGTTGCAGAATCAGCTTGCATTGCGGACCGCCCCATTTTCGATTCTCCCGCTGCGAAAAGATTGGTGTGACAAATCCCGACGGACTGCTTGGCCGCTGTCGGGCGCCCAGAGGTCCGGCGCCCCGATGTTTGGCGCCCCGAAGTTTGGCGCCCACAGGTTCGGTGCCCCGCTGTTTGACGCCCAGCCGTCTGGTGCTTGTATACTGGGGACCCTCCCCGCCGTTTCCTCCCCGCAAAGCCTTGCAAACTCCTCCATGAAATCAATCCCGCTGCCAACGGTTTTCCGTAGCCTGGTCGCCTTGTCTTGTTTTGTCACCGCATTCGGTTGGTCGGCTCCGAATTCGCCAGTGTTGCATGCCGCATCCCCGAATGTCGTGATCATTTTCATCGACGACATGGGCTACGCCGACATCGGCCCGTTTGGCGCCACCGATTATCCGACACCGAATCTGGACCGGATGGCCTCCGAAGGACGTCGGTTCACCGATTTTGTGGTCTCGTCGGCGGTTTGCAGTGCCTCGCGATCGGCCCTGATGACGGGTTGTTACCACAAGCGTGTGGGGATCTCGGGTGCCCTCGGCCCGAAAGCCGACATCGGCCTCAATCCCGACGAGACCACGATCGCGGAAATCTGTCGCTCGCAGGGATATCGCACGGCAGCGTTCGGCAAATGGCACCTGGGACACAATCCGAAGTTTCTGCCGACCAACCAGGGTTTCGACGAATACTACGGCATCCCTTACAGCAACGACATGTGGCCGTTGCACCCCAACGCGGTAGCCAAACGACGTCAGAATCCTGATGCTGCCATCCCGTGGGCGGAACTGCCGATGATCGAAGACACGCGGGTGGTGATCGACCGGGTTCAGCCCGAAGACCAGCAGCAAATGACGCGGCAGTTCACCGAGCGGGCCGTGGATTTCATCAAGCGGGATTCTGACAAGCCGTTCTTCCTGTACCTGCCGCACCCGATGGTGCACGTCCCGTTGTTCGTTTCCGATGCGTTTCGTGGCAAAAGTGGCAAGGGACTGTTCGGCGACGTGGTGATGGAGGTCGACTGGTCCGTCGGACAGATTCTGGACGCCATCGATGACATCGGTGCCGAGAGAGACACGTTGGTCGTGTTCACCAGCGACAACGGTCCCTGGCTGTCCTACGGCACCCACGCCGGCAAGGCGACGCCCCTGCGAGAGGGCAAAGGGACGATGTTTGAGGGCGGCTACCGTGAGCCCACGTTGATGCGCTGGACCGGGAAGATCCCCGCCGGAACCACCTGCGACACTTTCTGCGGTACCATCGACTTGTTACCGACCGTTGCGGCCATGATCGGCGCCGAACTTTCGGATCGAAAGATTGACGGCCACGACATCCGGCCGTTGATGTTTGATGAACCGGGAGCCAAATCGCCCCACGATGCATTTCCCTGTTACTATCGCGGCGAGCTCTGCGCGGTCCGCAATGAACGCTTCAAACTTGTTTTTCCGCACCAATACCGCACGCTCAAGGGGCATCCCGGTGGCACCGGCGGTCTGCCGATTCCCTATCAGAGTGAAATGGCAAAGAAAGCGTTGTACGACTTGGACGCGGACGTCAGCGAAACAACGGATGTTTCGCAGCAGCACCCGGAGGTGGTCGAAGAGCTGGAAGCTGCGGCGGAAAGATTTCGCCAAGCGCTTGGCGATCGACTGACGAAAACCGAAGGTTCCGAAGTCCGTCCGGCGGGTCGGATGCAGCCCGGTGATGAACGGTTGCCATTGATCTGGGACTAGTCCCACCATCCGACACGCCGTGGTTAGCGGCGCGGAAAGGCGGCCGGTTGGCCATACCAGGGAGGATGAGCTCCGGCACGCACGGCCAACAGGATTGCTTTGCCGTGCTGATGCTCGGGGCCGTGCGTGTAGTCCCACTCCAGTCTTTCTTCGTACCGCAGGATTCTCAGCCGTGCATCTTCTTCGCTGGCCCAACGTGCCAGCTGATTGGGTTGGAAGTAGTGGATCACTTCGGCGGCGGTTTCACTGACCGGGGCATCACTCCCGTTGCCGGGCGGCTGGTCACTTCCGGGATCTTCGGTCGTGTGCACTTCGACGTACAACAAGCCGCCCTGGCGGAGTCCGGCCGTCATCCGTTGCCACAGTTGCCGAGCTTCTTCGGCGGTCAAATGATCCAGCACCGTCGTCGCGCAGATGACGTCGTAGGCGTTGGTCGATAGCGGGTATTGGCAAACGTTTTCGACGACCGTTTCGACGCGTGATGCAACGCCAGCCTCTCGGGCACGCTGGTCGATCCTTTCAGCGCCGCGCGGGCTGAGGTCCACCGCAACGACGTCGTAACCGGCTTTCGCCAACGCCAGAGTGTCGCGGCCGGCGCCCGCACCCAGATCGATGGCTCGGCCGCCCTCCGGCGGAGCGACTTGCTCCAAGTAGGCGGCCAACGGCGCCGAAGGCACATCGCCGTAAGCAAATTCCTCTCGGTCGTAGGCTTCAAAGAAGGGATCGACGGGATTCGGCATGGCATCGTTGGTCGTGATGGCAACAGAGGTCAGGATCGGGCGCCGGAAAGATCTGTCCCGCTGGCGACCGGGAATCCGACGGAAAATCCCCGATGTTTCCCCAAGAATGCCCTGCTGCTGGCGAATGAATCTGGAATCGCCGGGGCAGCCAGCGGCCGTTTGATCCATAATGATCATACCGCTGCCGGCAAATATCGGCTAACCGTGTGGCCAAGATCCTGGGACGATTCCCAACCGAAACTCATGAAAACCAAGTTGATCTTCGTCGCGAAATGGATCTGGTTTGTCGCCGTCGTATTGATCGGCGTGGGGTTCCTGCTGTCCGGGCTGTCCCGGTTGGATGAGACCCAGCCAGTCGGAGCGGACGCCGAGGGCACCCTGACCAATGCGTCGAGCGAGCCCGCCGGAAGTGCCGCTCCGCGGCAGACGGAGTCTGAAACCTCGATCTCCGCTTCGGTCCGATCGTCGGCGGACCCATCGCCGGAGAGTGGTGCAGAATTACTGCCTGCAGATTCGCTGTCCGCAGTGATCCAGCAGGTCAATCGAGCCCGGGCGAACCAGTTGGAGCAGCAGGGGCTGCCAAGCAGCGACACGGCGGATTGGATGGCGGTCTGTCGGCGGATGTCATTGGCGTTGGTCGGTAGCGGGATGTCTTTGGAAGAAATCCGACACTTGCAAAGTTTGCCGGAAGCGACGCGCGAGTCGGTTCATCTGCAGCAACTCTTTGAGGACCCGCGATTTCACCACTATTGGGCCGAGAGATGGACACGGTTTTTGGTCGGTGCCGACGAGGGGCCGTTCGTGGTCTACCGCCGGCGACGGTTTCGTCATTGGCTGGCGGAGCAGATTGCGGCGGGTGAGCCGTACGACAAGATTGTCCGCGAGCTGGTAACCGCGGAAGGGCTTTGGACGGATCAGCCGGAGGTAAATTTCCTGACCGTGACGTTCGACAGCAACGACGGCCAGCCGGATCCGATCCGATTGGCGGCGCGGACCAGTCGGGCATTTCTGGGCATGCGGATCGATTGTCTTCAATGTCACAATGACTTCCTGGGGAACGTCAATTTGGGTGACGTGACGGAGCCGCGTGAAGGTTTGCAATCCGATTTCCATCAGTTGGCTGCCTTTTTCAGCAGCGCCAAGACAAATGGATTGCAAGGCATTCGCACCGGCGATGCCGATTACCACTATCAGTATCTGGATGCGACCGAAGAGACCACGGTAGAACCCGCGGTCCCGTTCGCTCCGGAATTGTTGCCGAAACAGGGCGATGCGAGATCGCAGCTGGCAGGCTGGATCACGCATCCGGAAAACCGGCAATTCGCTCGCGCCGCCGTCGTCCGGTTTTGGGCGTTGATGTTTGGCCGGTCGCCGACCGACGCGGTGGACAACTTGCCGTTGGATGAACCACTGCCACCCATGCTGCGCCCAATCGTCGACGACTTTCAAGTTCACCGAGACATCCGTCGAACGCTGGAGATCATTGCACGCAGCGATGCATTTCGTCTTTCCAGCCGCGCCCCCTTCGACGTCACCGGCGAGCACGAAGACGCTTTTGCCGTGTTTCCGCTGACACGTTTGCGGGCCGAGCAGGTGGCCGGGGCGATCGCTCAGGCGGCACGGGTCAAGTCCGTCGACCGCGAATCGTCTTTCCTGGTCCAGTTGATGAAATACGGTTCCATCAATGACTTCTTGAAACGCTACGGCGACCTGGGGGAGAACGAGTTCAGCCAAGATGCGATCACGATTCCACAACGCCTGGTCATGCTGAACGGAAAAATGTTGCGTGAATCGTCGGAAACGAATCCCGTTCTGAATGCCACCGGCCACATCAATCTGTTCGCCCGCGAGAACGGTCAAGCCATCGAGACGGTGTACCTGTGCGTGCTGAATCGATTTCCCAGCGATGCCGAGAGGCAGCATTTTCTGGAACGTTGGGAGGGAACGGAACAGCGAGGCCAGGCGATCGAGGATTTGTTTTGGACGCTGGCCAATACCACCGAGTTTGCTTGGAATCATTGACGGCTTCGCTTGGACTTACTGACTGCCCTGATCAAGTTGCTTGAACCTAAAGACGATGCACAAGATCCCTTCCCTCTGCGATTCCCACGCTCACCTTTCACGTCGGACGCTGCTTGGAGCCGGAGCTGGCGCTGGGCTGATGTCCGCGTTGGCCCAGCGGTTGGCCTGGGCCGAGCAATCGGGTGTGACCGAATCGGGACGTCCAAAAAGTGTCATTCTGTTGTGGTTGGAAGGGGGCCCCAGCCAATTGGAAACGTTTGATCCTCACGCCGGGACGTCGATCGGCGGTGACGTCGCCGCCATCGGTACCAGCGTTGCCGGCTTGGAAGTTGCCGACACGCTTCCCCAGGTCGCCGAACGGATGCACCTGGGGTCGCTGGTGCGCAGTGTCACCGGCAAGGAAGGAGATCATGAGCGGGCCATCTACAACGTGAAGACCGGTTACCGTCCTGATCCGACGCTGGTGCATCCGTCGATCGGAGCCATTCTTTGCCATGAGTTCCCGGAGTCGCTGGAGATACCTCGCCACATCTCGATCTCGCCCCAAAATTCTCCGGGTCGCGGCGGCTACCTCGGTCCGACGTACGATGCGTTCAAGATTGACGACCCCAAATCGCCCGTGCCGGACCTTAAGGCGTCCGTTCAGGGGGATCGGCAACAGCGGCGTCTGCAGGATCTGGAATGGATCGAGAGCCGATTTCGTCGGGGAAGGTTGAGGGACCTGGATCAAAATCGCACGCTCCACGAAACGTCGACTCAGGCCGCCTTGCGGATGATGACCAGCGAGCAAGTCAAAGCATTCGATGTTTCCAATGAACCGCAGCAGGTGCTGGATCGCTTCGGGGACTCGGCGTTCGGCCGAGGTTGCCTGGCAGCGACTCGCTTGATTCAGGCCGGCGTGCGGTGCGTCGAAGTCACCCTGGGCGGATGGGATTCGCACATCACCAATCACTCCTTACAGTCGGCACGCTGTGAGATCCTTGATCCTGCCCTGGCCGCGTTGTTGGACCGGCTGGAGGAGGAAGATCTGTTGGCGACCACGTTAGTCGTTTGTGGCGGAGAGTTCGGGCGGACGCCGCAGATCAATCCGGCGGAGGGACGCGATCACTGGCCACACGGGTTTTCGACCTTCTTGGCCGGATGCGGCATCCGACGGGGCGGCGTGTTCGGCGCGACTTCGCCGACGCCAAAACTTGATTCGGAAAACCCATTGGTGGACCTGCAGAATCCCGTCACCGTCGCGGACTTGCACGCGACGATTTTGTCTGCGGTCGGCGTTCCCTATGACGAAGAGCTGGCAACGCCGATCGGTCGGCCCCTCAAACGCAGCGAGGGCTCACCAATCGTGCAGATCATGGATTCGTAGGGAGGAAAAGGGGACGGAGGTCAATAGCCGGAACGGCCCATCGGGTGCTTCGCACGATTCACCCCCGTCCCCTTTTCCGGATTCTTCTTCTAGTGGGAATGTTCGAAGGCCGGTTCTTTGCCTTCGTACGCGCGGTAGAAATCAAAGATCGCTTTTTCCAAGTCTTCCGCGGTGGCCGGATCGGCAGACTGTTTGCACTTCATCGCGGCGACCATGACCTTGTGCGCTGCCATCAGCGACTTTTGGTAGTTGTCCGCGTCCGGTTTGATCCGCTGCGCCATGAAGTACGACGCGATCGTCTCTTGAATCATGGTTGCGTGATCTTCCTTGGTCGTCACCCAGCGGACCGACTGATTGACTGCTTGAGCAGTGACCTTTCCTTCGGAAAGCTCATTGATCTGAAGCTGGGCCTTCGAGATCGTGTGCTCATCTTCAAGCATCTTTTCAAACCGCATTTGATCACCATAAATCCCGCAGGGAACTTGGCAATGTGCCATGGCGATGGAGGCGGTCACGAGCATTGCGAGCGTGGCAGTTAGCATTCGATTCATGGCTGTTTTCTTCTTCTGAGGGCGTCTGGCATAGGTGAGGGTCCGATTGAGTTTCGCGACGCGCGTTCACTTTCATCCGCGTCGCGAGCACCGTTCGGAGGAATCCGATTATAACGGTGATGCCGATTCGGCGGCACCGGGCGGTGGAGCGTGCGATTCTTTGCTTCGGCGATATAATGGCGATGCGCGTGCGGTCACCGCCAAGCGACGTGTCGCGGTGGTCCGATCTCGTCCCCTGCTGTCCTGCGGTCGCGGCCGAACGGGGGCCGATCGTGGTGACCGCATGCCCGATGGACGCATCAACACTCTTGGATCGATCAACTTGTTTGAACACGGAATCTTTCGCATTCAGGCGTCCGCCCCGCCCACCGTCGTCGCCAATCCGGTCGCGAATACCGATGCGGTCATCGAACATTTGAACCGTAGCGTGGCGGATCTGCTGGTGCTGCCGGAGCTGGGGCTGACCGGTTACACCTGCGGCGACTTGTTTGGCAGCGACGCTTTGCTCCGCGGGGCCGTCGAGGGACTGCTGCGAATTGCGAGGGCATCCGAAGGGGCACGTCCAGCCGTGGTGATCGGTTTGCCCCTGGTCGTCAACGGATCTTTGATGAATGTGGCGGCCGTTGTCGCGGACGGTGAGATTGCCGGCATCGTCCCCAAGACGTTCCTGCCGACTTACCGCGAGTTCTACGAGGGGCGGCACTTTCGCGGATCTGGCGCCGCGGATCCGGAGACCGTGACGATCGCTGGCGACGAGATTCCGTTTGGGACGGATCTGTTGTTCGCTTACGGCGAGGCGGTCCTTGCCGTGGAGATCTGCGAAGACTTTTGGACTCCGCTGCCACCGAGTAGTAGCGCGGCGGTTGCAGGTGCGAACGTGCTGATCAATCTGTCCGCCAGCAACGAA
The DNA here is from genome assembly GCF_008629675.1 of Roseiconus nitratireducens. Lineage (GTDB taxonomy): Bacteria > Planctomycetota > Planctomycetia > Pirellulales > Pirellulaceae > Stieleria > Stieleria nitratireducens. The sequence continues at coordinate 222,970 of NZ_VWOX01000001.1, forward strand.
ACCATTGGCAAGGCGGAATGGCGTCGCGACCTGGTCCGGTCTCAATCCGGACGTTGCATTGCCGCTTATGCGTACGTTTCGGCAGGCCCGGGCGAATCGACTTCGGACCTGGTTTTCGGCGGGCACTGCTTGATCGCCGAAAACGGAACGCTGCTGGGCCAGTCTCGCCGGATCGGCGACGGTCTGGAACCCGAGTGGGTCGCCGAGACCTCCGTCTGTTGTGACGTCGATTTGCAGCGTTTGGCCCATGATCGTCGCGTCATCGGATCGTTTGATGACGTCGCGGAGCATTTGGAGCTGGACTACCGCCGGGTCGATTTATTCGAGGGTGCATCGGCGCGACCGGTTTCCGTCCCGTTGGCCCGATATGTTGATGCGCACCCGTTCGTGCCATCGGAGTCCGGCGAATTAGCGGCCCGTTGTGGAGAGATTCTCGCCCTGCAGACTGCCGGTTTGGTCAAGCGATTGAGCTGTCTTTCCAAGGAAACAGCTTTAGCGATCGGGGTCTCGGGAGGCTTGGACAGCACCTTGGCTCTGTTGGTCGCCGTGCGGGCATGTGATGCGGCTGGATGGCCGCGGACCAGCATTCATGGCATCACGATGCCGGGCTTCGGGACCACGGCCCATACCCGCACCAGTGCCGATCGGTTGATCGAAGCGACGGAGATCACGGGAGATTGCATCGATATTCGCCAACTTTGTTTGGACACGTTTCGGTCGCTGGAGCATGATCCGCTGGGCATCCCTTTGCCGGATGACGTGACGGTTGAAACGCTGCAAAGCCAGCTGAATGATCTGCCTGACGACGCGGCGGATTTGACGTTTGAGAACGTCCAGGCTCGGATCCGCACGATGTTGTTAATGAATCGTGGGTTCGTCCTGGGAACCGGCGACATGAGCGAGCAGGCGCTCGGTTGGTCGACGTACAACGCCGATCACATGTCGATGTACAACGTCAACACGTCCGTCCCCAAGACCTTGGTGCGATTCCTTGTCCGCTACGCGGCGGATCATTTCTTTGACGGCGAGTTGACCGACCTGCTGCACCGTGTTGCCGATACCCCGATTTCACCTGAATTGCTGCCGCCATCCAGCGACGGAGAGATTCGTCAAAGCACCGAAAGCACGCTCGGTGCCTACGAGCTTCACGATTTTTTCTTGTTCCACTTCGTTCGCAACGGATTCACCCGCGACAAGATTCTGTTCTTGGCTTCCCAGGCGGCGTTTGACGAAACGTATTCACCCGCGACGATCGAACAGACGCTGGATACCTTCATCAAACGTTTCTTCCACAACCAGTTCAAAAGAAACTGCGTTCCCGATGGCCCCAAAGTGGGTTCGGTCAGCCTGTCGCCGCGGGGAGACTGGCGGATGCCCAGCGACGCCGATCCGGGAGCGTTTTGAGTCGGGGCGGCCGGCATCCCCTGGTTCCAAGGCTCCCGCCTTGGAACCGGCTGTCTCGCAGGCTCCGCCTGCCGACTCGCCGGTTCCGCCGAGATGCCTCGACCGCACTGTTCCATCGCTACGCTAGAACGTTCCGGGATTCCGTTCCTGGTTCCAAGGCTCCCGCCTTGGAACCGGATGTCTCGCAGGCTTTGCCTGCCGACTCGCCGGTTCCGCCAAGCTGCTTCGTCCGCATTCGTCGGTGACTCGCCGATCGGGGAACACGCGGAATCGCAACCCGCTCGAACACGCGTCATCCCAGCCGGTTTTGGCCGGCGTTCTCATCCTGGTAAATCACCACGGGCCAACCGGGAAACTGATGGTCCGGGTGGTCCTCGGTGGCGTCGATCAGGAATCGATAGGAATTGATCGTGAACGTTTTTGCTTCGGTGTCGATCACGACCAAACCGAATCCGCTGGCCTTTTGATGTGCCCGCTCGTAGCGGTTCTTCTTGGAGGCGACTTCCGGATTCCCAACGGCGTAGACATACACCAGATTGCCCAAGCCGTCGCGATACTCGCCGGTGTTCGGTAGGCCGTGTTTGGGACGATGCTGGTGAGGCATTCCGACTTCGTCCGGTCGCCACCAACGGGGATAGCCGGCGGCGATCGCCGGCGTGCAGAACGACCAGAACGAATCGCGTTGCTTTTCAACGCCGTACTGAACCAGGGAAGTCAAGTGCTGGTCACCGTTGATGTGCAACGGTTTGCCGGGGCGGGCGATCTCGATTGCCCGATTGCGAGGCGTTTGGGGCCATCCACCGCAATCCAGGTCCGCGACCAGGTAACCGTTGTATCCTCCGTGATGCGTGGCGACACCGGCGAACACGGTCTGGCTGAGCAGTACCTTCATCGAGTGGCCTCGCCAATCAGAAGCCCAGTCTTTCAAGAACTTCTCCTGGCGTTCCCCCAACAGTACCAGTCCGGGTTCATCCAGTTTGAGCGGGTCGATGTCGGGGTCCCTGAGGTGGTCCGCCCGCCCGGAGCCGGTGTCCACGCGGTTGGGGCCGCTTTTCCATTGGCGGTCAGCGATGACGGCGAAACTGACCCCGCCGTAAACCATGTCGCCGTAGTAGACGCTGATGTCCTGTTTGACCGGGGTCGGATCGTAAGGATCCGGGTGGTGACCGCAGTTGGTGCGGTGAACGACATTCACCATCCGTGCCGGCTCGATGTATCCGCCGTTGGATGACGCTCCGCCCGATTCAATGTCCATCGGCGCACCGCCCTCGCCCCAGATGTTGCCCTGGAAGACGTCGTGGTCATCAGGCAAGCAGAGCGTGGGGCGGTCTTTGATCGCTTCCCGGAAGGCCCAGCCGAACTGGTAGTACTTGCGCAAATAGTTCAGGATGGCTGGTCCGGCGGGCCGCCGAATCAAACCGTAACCGCCATGGTTCTCGTACAGCTGGTCCCCGGAGAAGTAAAGCATGTCCGGATCCAACCGTACCAGATTGTTGGCCACGGGTTCATAGGGAAACGCGTAGTCGTTCTGGCAAGTCAGCGCGCCCAGACGCAGCGGGCGTCCGGTCGGATTGGACCGAATGGTCCCCTGCCAATGCGTCACCGTTTCTTTTCCGCTGGGATGTTGTTCGCGGTAGGTCACTCGGTACGGCGTGTCGGAAGTCGCGTCCCATTGGGGGACGCGAAACGTGGCGGTCCAGGCGTCCGGATCCAGTTCTTGCTTGCCCAACGGTTGCCACTGGCCGTCACGCTCAATCTCCAATTCGACATCGTGGTTGTCGGATTCTCCCAGCGGGCCGGTCAATGCGGTGAGCTTCATCACGAAGCCTTCCTCGCCGCGCGAGTCGCTTAGCGAATACATGGACCACAGGATCGGTCCGAATTCGCGACGTTGATCGACCTCAAACGCATCCCCGCTGACCGACCAATCACGAAAACGATAGCGAGCTCCTTGGCCTTTCTTCAGCTGCGTGTCGAAATTGTTGACAATCGCAATGTTCCCGAGCAGCCCATCGGCGGCCACCTGCGCGGTCAGTTCACCCAGCTTCTGCCCCGACGCGTCGTGTGCGGTGAGTGTCAGTTCACAACCGTCCCCCGCCGGGCGGCCGGACAGGGTCAGACGCAAGTTTTCGGGATGATCGGCGCCTTCGATCGCTTGCGTTTTGCGATTGATCATCAACGATCCATTTCGAAGCCCGGCTTTCACACCACTTTTCGCAAAGACGTTGCTGCGGTATTCGTTCAAGTCACTTTTCACACCGACTTTGAACCCCACGCCGTCGTCCTTGCCCGCAACCTGGATCTGCGTGACCACGACACTGGTTTGGAATCCCTTGGTCGGGTCGACCAATTGATGCGTGATCAGATGGACGTTGCGATCACCCCCGCTGGTCAAACACTCCGCGGCACCGTCGCGAATCACCCAGTCCTCCATCGGATTGGCCCAGCAGTTCCCCGCCAACCAGACACGGTCGTGCGTGTCCGACCAATTGACCGAGGGTTCAAATTGCGAGGAGTCGGAGGATTCGGCAGCCTGGCAACTTGTCGACTGAGCTGATTCGGAAAGTCCCATCAGGGCACCGCTGGCGCCCAGAGTTTTGAGAGCGGAACGGCGGGGGAACTGGTTGGACATGAAACACTGGGGGTGTTCGGGAAAGAAGCGATCACCTCTCCATTGTAAGCGGACGAGCCCGCCGGCCGGACAGGTGTCCAAGCAAATCACTTCACCGTCCAGCTCGGAGGTCGTGCCGTATTACTTCCCCCGTTCGTTTCAAGGAGGGTCGAGCGCCAGTTTCCGTAGTTTCCGTAGGTCATGCTGTGCATGACACCAGGGTTTCATGAACCGCCGACTGCTGACGGTGACCCCAACAGCATGGCCTGCCGCTGGTTCTGAACGACCCGGTGCGACCCAGGGAGCCGCCGAGAACTGGCGGTCTCCCTTCGGAATCTCAACTCACACGATCGCGGCTACAGCAAGTCGCCGAACGCGATATCCAGAGCGGCCAGCCGATCTTCCGTCGCTTCGTCGGAGGATTCGTCAAGCTGCTGTGCGAGCAGATCGATCAGGTCATCGCCCGCTTCGGTTTCGGACTGCCCGGTGACCGCCAACGGCTGGTCATTGTCGGAAACGATCGCAGGTGCGTCCGAATCTTCTTTGGCGATGGCCGCCGAGGTCGATGTCGGAGTTTGCAGCCGGTCCGAAGAGACCGATTCGCCTTCGCCGAGGGCACTGCGCCGTGCCAATTCGTTGATGACTCCCAAGGCATCGCTGGGGGTGATGCGTTGGTCGCCGTTGACATCGTAGAACGGCGGTCCCATGTCGTTCTCGGTCACGGGCACGCTGGGAGCATCGGCCCGAGCCAAACGGTTGATTACCAACAACGCGTCGATCGGCGAAATGTTGCCGTCGTCGTTGACGTCCGGGAACAGGTTCGGGTTTTGCAACCGGCTGGCCGTCACTTGCACGCGAACGGTACCGGGGCTACTGGTCCGACCTTCGCTATCGGTGATCGTGTACTGGAACGAGTCCACGCCCACGAAGCCCGACGCCGGAATGTACCGGATCGTTCCGTCGTTGAGCACCACGGCGGAGCCTTGGTTCGGGCCGCCAACGACTTCGATCGACTGCAGATTCAACCCACCGTCGGGTGCGCCGGCTTCCGCATCGGGATCTTCATCGTTCAAGACAACGTTGATGTCGACCGGTTCGTTCAGGTACGTGCCGGCCTGGTCATCGCGAGCGATCGGCGCCGCGTTGGCCGAAATGGTGACCAGCACTTCTTCGCTGTAGGCGTTTTCAAAGTCCGCGACTCGATATCGGAATTGATCTTCGGTCGAGAAACTCTGGAAGGCCGTGAACGTGATCACGCCGTTGTTGTCGATCGACAGCGAACCGAATGCCGGCTGCAGCGTGATGTCGATGCTGGTCGGATCGATCTCGCCATCGACATCGGAGTCGTTCGCCAGCACATTGATGACCGTCGGTCCGGATGGATTCAGGGTCGGGTTGTCCGCGACGCCCATCGGAGCGTCGTTGACGCCTTCCACCGTGACGGCGACCGTCACGGTGTTGCTTTGAACGCCCTGGGAGTCGCGAAGCGAATAGGTGAACGAATCGACGCCCGATTGTCCGGACGGAATCGCTTGCAGCGAGGTCGCCGTCGTCGGATCGTAAACGATTTCTCCGGTTGCGGGGTTGTATGTGACGCGGGCACCGCTGAGCGAGAATCCGTCCTCCGGCAGAAGCAAGGTCAGCGTATCATCCGGATTGCCGACATCTGGGTCGACATCGTTCGCCAGCAGATCATCCGCCGTCAGCATCAACGGCGTGTCTTCGTCGGTCATCAAGTCATCGGCGACGGCGACCGGCGGATCGTTCAGGGCGGTGATGACCAGCCGCAGCGTGAGCGGTGAACTCACTCCGTCGGCCGAATCAATCGCGGTGACGGAGAGGTCGACCGTTCCGTTGGCATTGGGTGCCGGCACGAAGCGGAGGATCCCGTCATCGCTGATTTGCGGCAGCGTTTGGAACAGGTCCTGGGCATCGACCGGAGTGACGACTTCGAAGCGGACCGTCTGGTCGCTTTCATCGCTCGGTCCGGGGCTGATGTTCGTCGCCCAAGGCTCCGCGTAGGGGCCACTGTCCTCGTCGACCGTGATCGGATCCATCGGCGAATCGAACGTCGGGGCGTCGTTGACCGCGTTGATGGTCAACGTGAACGTTCGGACGGCACTGGAGGCCTCGGTCGTTCCGTCGGTTGGGATATCGAACAATTGGACCGTGAAGGTGGCTTGGCCGTTGGCATCGGCAGCCGTTTCAAATTGCAACTGCGCGGTGTGGTCGTTGTCGTCGACGACCGCCGTCGGCTCGGAAGCAAACAGTCCCGTGTCCCCGCCGGTTTGCGTGATCACGAAGAACACGTCCTGGGATGCCAATTCGTCGGTCGCGGTGGGCGGACCCGAGAACACGTTGGTTGCCCAATCATCGATCGAAACCATGCCGGCATCTTCGTCGACGACGACCGACGACGGTCCGCTGAATTGCGGTGCATCGTTGACGGGCTGGACTTCGATCGAGACGGTGTTCGAAGCGATTCGCGGATCCTGGCGAACGGTTTGTCCGCTGCCGACGTCGACGGTGACGCCATCGTCGGTCACCGTGTAGATGAACGAATCGGTTCCCACGAAGTTTTGTCGCGGCGTGTAACGCAAGCCGATCAATTGCCCGTTGTCACGGATCTCCGTGATCGTTCCGCCGAAAGCGGTTTGACGCGGGGTGGGTTCTTTGAGGGCGAGCGTCTGGTTGCCGCCCGGTGTCAGATCGGCCGCTTCGTTGTCAGGTCCGACTGCGAAGACGTCCAGCAATCCCGGCGTGGTCGCGTCGCCTCGACTGTAAATCTCGACGCTGCCGTCCTCCAGCATGGTGAAGCTGAGCGGATCGATGTCCGTGCGGACCACCGGTGCGTCATTGACCGGAAGCACATCGACAGTGAACGTCTGCGGGTCCGACTCAAAAAGGTCGCCGCGGTTGGGATCCCTGGTGCCATCATCGGTCAGGACGACTTCGAAATCAAAGCTGCCGAACGCATTGGCGGCGGGTCGGAACCGCAACGTTCCTTCCGGAGTGATCGTCGGGAACTCGCTGAAGAAGTCACTGGCTTCCGACGCCGAGAAACTCAGCGGCGTGATGGAGAACTGCACGTCCTGACCGCTGATGGCATCGACCTCGTCGAAGGCCGTGGTCGGCGGTCCGGCTTCAATGTTGAAGGCAAAGTTCTCGATCTGCGTCGCCGCGCTGTCTTCCGGCGTTTCGATCGGCGCTCGAGCGCCGGTCGGATCGGAGAGATCCGCCGGCGGCAGGTTCAACGAGAACTGCGGCTTGTCGTTGACCGGATTGAGCACCAGTTGAACGACGTTGCTGGAACTCTTGGGATCGGGAACCAGCTGACCGCCTACGTAGCTGGTGCCGTCGTCGACGACCGTGTAGACGAACGAGTCCGGGCCGCCGATCTGGTTGTTGTAATCCAGCGGAGGCGTGTAATAGACGCCCGGACGGTTCTGGGCATCGACACCGACCGTCAGCGTTCCGCCCAGCACCGTTCGCATCGGCACGGTGCCCATCGACAGAGTCTGGCCGCCACCTTCGATCGCGGGATCAGCTTCGTTGTCCGGTCCCACGGTGAACACGTCCATCAATCCGACCGGGTTGTAACCGGTGGCCGACGGATCGCGGCTGAACGGGATGAAGTACGACTGCGGCGGATCGCCGATCGGCTGCGAAACATCCTCTCGCAGCGTGTAGGTGATCGTCGCGTCGGTGATCAGGCCGGTGGCCGGATCGACTTGGCGGGCGACGGCATAGGCATCGTCCGGATTGTTGACTTCACCGGTACCGGCGACGTCCGGATCGAAGCGAGGCGGATCGTTGACCGGACGGACGTTGACCGTGAAGGTTTTTGATACCGATTCGGCCGGAGAGCCGTTGTCGGTCCCGGTCACGACGTACACGGCCGTCCCCGCGATATCGGTCGCCGGGAAGAACTCGATCGATGAACCGGAGCTGACGTCCGGATCGGCGGTCATCAGGTTGGTGGGAGCCGACGAGACCTCTTGAATCGTGAAGGTGACCGTCTGGCCCTGTTCGTCCGTGCCTTTGTCGGGTGAACCGCCAACCACGTTGGTGAAGAAGCTGTCGACAACCCACGTCGCCGGATCGTCTTCGAAAACTTCCACTTCCGTCGGGATGTCGAACTCCGGTGGCGAGTTGAACGGTGTCACCGTGATCGACACGGTGGCGAAGTCCGCGGTCGCCAGGAATTCAGGGCCGTTGTTGCGTTGGGTGCTGACGGCGTACCGGAACGTGTCGACACCTTCGAAGTCCAAGTTGGGCGTGTAGGTGAACAAGCCCAGCACCGGATCGTCGACACGAACCTGACCGTTGGCGGTCTGGTAGATGGTGTCGGTGGGATGTGGAACCAACGTGCCGTCGATGACAATTTGCGGCGTGACGAACTCGTCGTTGGGCAGCACATCATTAGCGACCAGGCCGGCGAAGTTACCGCCGTCGACGGTCAACACGTCGTCTTCCGAAACGACATAGAAATCATCGTCGACCGCGTCGGCCGCAGCGACGTCAAAGATGCCGATCTGGTAATCTTCGACTTCACCGTTGTTGGCGATGCCGCCGGGCGAGTTGGTGCCCTCCGAGGAAATCCGGAATCGGGCGTAAGTCATTCCTACCGACGCGTTGGCCGGAGTGAAGACGCGCAGCTGGTTCAGCCCGTCCACGACCGCCGCGCCAGAAAGCACCCGTTCGTTGTTCTCGTTGAAATCGCCGTCGCGGTTGAAGTCGATCCAGGCATCGATCACGCCACTTCCGGTGACTTGAATCGGGAGCACGGCACCGGCCGCGTCGTTGCGGTTTAGGAACGCCAGCACGTCGTTTGGATTCGAGGTTTGACCGGTGCTTGCATCGGCCAACAACACGCCGTTGACGGTGCTGCTGCCAACGAACGCCCCGACCGGAACTCCATCTTCGTCATCGACGCCATTGGTGTCGTCTTGGTTCACCGGTTGGCCGTTGACTTCGCTGTCGACCAGATCACCCAGACGCGGCGTCTGAGTGTCGCTGATCGCGTGTCTGGGGCCACCGGCGGTGCCCAGCGTCCCGTAGCTATTGGGAGCATCCCCGAAGTCCAATTCGACATCGGGCATCAGGATCGTGAACTGCGTCGTCCCGTTGGGCCGATTCGGCTGCAACGGATTGCCCGCCAGGTCGGTGATCACGGTGTTATCAAGCGTGATCACGAACACCGAACTGTTGGACCATTGGCCCGATGACGGAGTCAGGCTGAGGATTCCGTTGTTCGGATTGAACCGCGCGAAATAATCCGTCTCACTGGTCAGCAGGAATCCGTTCTCGGTGACCGAAATCGCACCCGGGGTAATCGTGGCCGGGTCCGGGCCGATCCCCGGATCATCGGAGAACAAGATGTCGAAGGACGTCAGTTCTCCGGAGGCCAGTTGGACCACGGCAAACGTCTGATCCAAATCGATCCCGCCCGCATCATTGTCCTCGGGGTTCAGCAACTGGACGGTCGGGCCGACGAAGTCCGCACGTTCGATGGCACCGCGGTCCTTGAAGATGTCGGATCCCAAGCCCGGTGGCGGATCCTGAGTCGGATCGTCGATCCGGAACTGGTTGAACAGGTCGCGATCCGGGGTTGTGATGGGCGACGGAGAAATACCCAGCGGGCTTTTGACGGCGACAATGCTCGGTCGGTCCTGCAACGTGTTGCGAGAACTGTCGATCGCCGGGCTGCCTTGAGCGAGATAGAAATTTCCGCCCAAGGGGTCCACGAACAACGGATCGTCGCTCTCCAGCGGAATCATCGTGTTGTCGCTGAAGTTGCCGGGGTTGTTGTTTCCTTGCAGCAGCGTGGCCCCAACAACCGTCGAAGACGACGTGCCATCGATCGAGATCGCGGTGTCAGTGTTTGCGATGATGTTGTTTAGCAAGGTCGGGCTGGCGTTTTCGGTTACGTTGATGCCCGTGCCCGTTGGTTGTTCACCGCCAAAGATCGTGTTGTTCAGGATTCGGCCATAGGGAACTGCGGCCAGCGGAACGGCCCCGCTATTGGGATCGCCGCTGAACAGGATGCCGCCGTTACCCGAGACAGCGATCACGTTGTTTTCGATCGTGATCCCGGGAACCAGCCGTTCCGCATTGACGGTCGGCAGGTTACGCACCGAGCTTGGCGAAGGCAGGTCACCATCGGAGTTGCGAGCCCCCGCGTCGACGACGATTCCGTATTGCAGAGAATCCTTGATCGCGTTTTGCTCGATCTGGATTTGGCCGGTTTCGCGACGGGTGTTTTGGTCACCAAATCGCGTGATCCCTTCACCCAGAATCATGCGGTCGTTGGTGTCGTACTGAGTGAGGACGACGATTTCCGGATCGGTGTCGCTGACATTGATGGCATACTCGGTTCCACGCCGGATTTCCAGCTGGTAGCGACCGGCCAAAACCTCTTCCGGAGCATCCGGAACCCGCGGCACCTGGAAGAAGCCGGTTTGCGAGCCGGGATTGCTGTCGGTCACCATCTCACCCCGTTCGGCGAATCCGATGATCACGTCGTCGATGTAGACGCCCTCGAAGTCGTTGTTCCGGGCGCGGGAGACATCGAACGCATCACCGTAGATATCGCCCGGGATGCCTTGGTTCATCGAACCGGAGGTGCTGAAGTCAAACCGCACCTGGATGTTCGAAGCACCGGCGAATTCAGACAGGTCGATTCGCGCCTGACGCCAACCCCCAGTGTTGTCGAACAGTTCCTGGACGCGTTGTCGAAAGTCAAAGGACGCGTTCGAAGACGTCGAGACGAATTCCGGCAACTCTTCATCCAACAGCGAGTTGTTCGTCGCCAGCATGCTCCACGAAGCACCGCCGTTGGTCGACAACTGCACGCGGAAGCTGTCCCGCATGTCGTTGGCGTCCGCGTTGACATTCTGGGTGTCCATGAAGTAGTTGAAGTAGATCGTTGGCTTGTCGGCCGAGTCGTATCCGGCCAGGCTGAACGGATTGGTCGCCAGACTGCCGAGCGCACCGCCGGGCAGGTTGTAGTTGTTGGCGAAGTCCGGATTGGTCGACAGGTCTCGTTGGGTGTTGAAACTGACACCGTATTGCCCGCCGCCGTCATAGGGGATGTAGCTCTCTTGGTCGTTCTGGACCGGCCAGTCTTCCATGCCGAAGTAGAAGCTAACGCCTCCCTCGGCTTCGTCGGTGTCGTACGGACGGTTGAAATCGGAGGGATCTTCGCGGCTCAGGTCGAACGCGCTGTTGATCCCGTGCCCCGCGTCGTTTCGGCGCCTGAGGGTCGGGTGCCACAGGTTGAAGTCCAGTGGCGAGAACGCCAGACCGGTGGATGATACGCCGGTCGAGATCGATGACGCACCGCCAGCGAATACCCCCTGAAGAACACCGTTGGTGTCGAATGCGACCAGGGTCCCGTCGCCGGTGACACCAAACAGCAGATCTGCAAAGGTTCCACCTTGAAGGTTGGTCGGTCCGGCCGACAAGCCTTCGAAACTAAACCCTAGGTTCGCAATCACCGTTGCCGCGCCGGTGGTGGTGCTGATGGAGAACAGCTGGCCGGAATCGTCAACGCCGTACAGCGTGTCATTCACGAACGCCATGCCGGTCGGAGTGAACGTGGTTGAGATCGTTCCGATGCGTCCCCAGGGTTGGCCCTGAGCGGTCGCGGCCGATCCGTTGGCCGGGTTGGCGCGGTACAGCGTCGCTCCGCCGGGCTGGGAGCCACCGAATCCACGATTGCCTTGAACGGCGTAGTAGAGGCTGTAATTGGGCGTGTTGTTGTTGTTGTTGAAGCCGGTTCGGTTGTAGGCGAGCGCCTCAACGTTGTTGGACGTCAGTTGTTGGATGTTCGGCGGGTTGGTATTCGGGTCAAAATCCGCGATCCCGTCATTCCCGACGACGGTTTGGCCCGCCGTGGCGGGATCGATCGACACCAAAGCACCGGCGGAGTTGTTCGGCGGCGGGTTGCCTTGGAACAACGACCGCATGGCGAACATGCGGCCATCGGTCCGCATTGCGAAGTCGCTCGTTTGCACATTCAAGTCGCCCACTCGGTCGATGACGTCACCGGTGAACGGGTTGACCATCGAAAGGCCGCTCGGGCCGCCGACGTACAGAACCATCTCGTTGAGAGTGAAATCGATGACGTTCGTTGCCAGCGTCGCCGACGAATCGATGTCGAACAGGGTTTGCACCGGCGTGACCGTCGTGAAGCCACGTTCCTCGGTCCCGGTCGTGTGACCGCTGAAACCGATGTGGTCCTCGGCAATCCTTCGAACCGAATTGACCGGTTCCAAGCGAACCAGGGATGATCCCGATCCGGCGTTGAATGTTCCCGACAATGCTGTGGGGAGCTGACCGTTGGACGCCACCGCCACGTAGTACGTTCGGCTGGCCCCGGCCGGAATCAAGCCGGTCGGCATTTGCACGCTTCCGATAAACGGATCTAGCGATCCGACGCTGCCTCGCGTCAAGTCCTCGGTGCTGGTGCCCTGTCCGGGCAACGCGCGATCGTCTTGGACGTTTGAATCGCGGCTGATCAGAATGGGGATGCCGTTTTCATCAAACACCGCCAGCACGGTATCGGGGCGTGCCAAGCCGTCCGCGTAGTCGATGTCGAAAATGGTCGACCAGGTTTTTCCGCCATCATTGACGCCTCCGATCGCCTGAACCTGGTCGATGTCCAGTTCGAACTGGTACCAGTCAATGTCATTCGCCGCGGACAAGTCGCCGGCCAAGCTGATCGTCGATCGCTCGCTGACCAGCAAATTGCCGAGTTGCTGCGCGGAGCCGAACGTGTTGTTGCCCGCACTCGACTCGGCGGCCTCGCCGGTCAAGTGAGAGTGAGCCGGAAGCCCCAGCACCTCGATGCCGTTGGTGGCGTAGCGGATGTCGGCGGCTCGGATGGTCGAGCCGGGGACTTCATCGATTTGACGCAGTCGAATCTGCATCTGGTAGCTGCCGCGGCTGCGTTCCTCGACCACGTCGGGATCGACTTCACCCGGACGAGCACTGCGGACCCGCACGTAGTAGGTCTCGACGCTTTGGTCGCCGGCAGGCAACGTCAGACGCATTCCGGCGTCACGCGGGTTGGAAGTATAGAGGTCGCCACCGAAGGAGGAGTCTTTGTTAAGCGACTGGGCGATGCCGGTGAGGATTGAGTTGTTCAAGGCGCTGGCCAGCACCACACCGTCGCTGTCGATCAATTCGACCACGACGTCCAGAGAGGAGTCGGTGCGATCGATATCGATCCAGACTTCGGTGCCGGGGTTGGCATCAAAGCTGTAGACGTCGGCGTCAGCGGGATTGTCCAGAGCGACTTTGCCCAACACCGTGAACCCGACGCGGCGGTCATCGTCGCCGTTCTTGTCATCGACGGACAATGTGCCCAGGAACTCGGCGGTCGTCGGGGTCGAGTTGATATCGTTCTGCCCGATCCGCGCGTTTTCATTTTCCAAACGGATCGCGACGTTGCGGTCGTTGCTGAATCGATCCAGCCGCAAGCTACGCCAGTCACCCGCCTGGCCTTCGGACGCCCCGTCGTTGTTGGTGTCAAAGACCAGTTCACCTGCCAGATCAAATCCGGCCGCGACCGTGTCATCATCCAAGGAGGTGAAGATCACCGGTCGATTGGTCGCACCGAGCACGTACAGGCTTCCGCCGATTCGGTCGCTGATATCCAGCGGGTCTCCGGTGGCGGTAAAGCCCGCGTCCGCACCGGCCAGCTTGACGACCAGGCTGCCTGCTTGCGTACTTTGCAGACGCAAGCCGCCCAGCGAGTGGAAGTTCGGGATCTTGATTTCGTCTCGGACCACGTGCGCGACGTCGACGTCATCCCAAGCGCCTTCGGTTTTCAGGACGCCGCCGCGCACCTCCATTCCATTGAGGTCGTTGTCTTGCAATCGGTTCAATCGAACCAGCGGTCCGTAGTTGTCGACGAACTCGGTGAACGCACCCAGAGCCCCGGTTTGTCGACCGGGATCTGCCTGTGTGCTTGCTTGCAGCGAGTTGACGTCGATCGTGATCGCCATGCTGTTGGGGTTGTCGTAAATCTGGTTTCCGACCAATACCGGCTGAGCTCCGCGAACAAAGATCACGGCATTGTCATTTCTGCCGCGGCCGTTGCGATCAGAGCTCGCGGTGCCCGAAAGGTTCCGTCTGAACACGCTGTTGGCGATTCGGACTTCGCCCTGGTGGATTTCGATCGGATTGAAGTTATCAAAGTCACCTTCAATCGCGGTTTCACCACCGCCGTATTGAAGCAGGATGTGATCCAGGCTGCCGGACGAGGAGTGTCCAAAGTAAATGCCGCCCCACTGTCCCGCCTGAGGCATCGTGTTGTCGGCGTCGTTGGTCGTGTCCGACGTGCCACCGGCACCGTAGGTGTCGTCTTTGAGCGCGGTGAAAATGACTTCCGATCCCTCCGAGCCTTCGGCGATCAGCTGCCCGCCGATCTCCACTTCGATTCGGGCACCCTCCAATTTCACGATCGTGCCGGGGTCGATGGCCAGACGGGCGCCCGACCGCGCGACCAGCTGGCCGCTCGTTGCGTCAGGGCCGCCGGGATTGCCTGCAACTTGCAGCGTTTCCGTCAGCACGTGAACGATGTCGGTGTCATCAAACCGTGCGGGGACATCCAACTGGTCCAGCGGTTGCCCCAGATCCGTTCGGATCCGAATGAACAGGCCGTTGATACTGTTGTCCACGATCAGGTTGTCATGAATGTCCGGGCCGATTCGTCCCAGAGACTCTTCGAAGCTGTTCGGGTCGGCCGAAACCGCCGCGTCGGCACTGCCGCGGATCGCAAGATTGCTGATCGTCGGACGGGCACCGATCAGGTGCACCGGAGTGAAAGTCTGCTCGAGCGAATCGATCGTGACCTTGCCCCCCCCGTTGTTCAGGTCCGCCAGGTTGATGTGATTCAGGAAGATGCCTTGATCTTCCAAGTCCGAATCGGCGCGGATCACGATGCCGCCCCAGTCGCCCGACTCGGGCGCCACACCGGGACCGTCGTCGTCTCCACCGAAGGCATCATTGCGGAAAGACCGGAAAAGCACCGGATCGTTGGGTGTCCCCAGAAGCTGCAAAGCAGCGCCACCGCGGTTGATGTTTTGCGAGGACGTCCCGACGTCCACGATCGAACGCTGCATTTTGAACAACGCGGCAGCATCGACCATCACCGTCACGCCCTGTGGGACATTCAGGTTCAATCCGTCGATCAGCGTCGCACCGTCGTTGTCTTGGCCAACCAGGTAGGCGCGGTTGTCGGTCGCTGTGGCCAGGTCCCCATCATCTCCGCCGTTGCCGACGATTCGCACCAGATTGGACGATTGAATGAGTCCCGGGGCGCCGGACAGGTCGCGACGTTCAATGCCGGACAGTTGGACGATCGAACCGTTGACCGAGGCGGTCACGGTCCAGCCGACATCCGGATCGTTGATCGCGTCGGCAATCGCCTGGGCGACTTCCACATCCGTCGCGTCTTCGGCAATCGTGATGCGGTTGCTGATACCCGATGCGGGGGCGAACTCAAAGACGAACGTTTCGGAATTGTCGTTCGGCTCGATCACAACCAGCGTGTCGCCTTCGTTGATCGCGGAGGCGCCGCCCGTCGGAACGACGATCCGCGTCCGAGCGGCGGCAAATGCGGAGGGGATGCTGTCAAACGGATCGGCGATGGAGCCATCCCCATCGGCACCGCTGGAGGTGTCGTTCATCTTGTCGACAAAGATCGTTGGTCCACTTTGGAACCAGAAATCGTAGACACCGCCTGGGGCACCATCGGAGTCTCCGTCGAACGCCCCACCGCTGGCATCCTGCAACTGACTCTTCGCGTCAGCAACGAAGTTCAACTCGACTTCGTATCGGCCATCGCTGATTCCGCCGAATCCTGAATCAGAAATCCCGGGATCGATGTCCTCCAAACCGGAACTGTGAACACCCAGGTAATACGTGCCCGGTCCGAGGTGCAATTGAATCCGTGAGTCGTCACCGAAGTAGTCGTCGTTGGACGCGATCAGTTCACGCGTGACGCGGCCGTTTTGGGTGGTTTCGCGGTACAGCGACAGTTCGGTATCGAGCAGACTGACACCGGAGCTGAAGCGTTCGGCAAATGTCTCCGCCGTGAGCGTACCGTTTTCCACCAGCTCAAACCGGTAGAGGTCCAGGTCACGAGACGATGGAGCCAGGATGTGTTTCGCGTGGATCACATCCACGGGCCCGGGAAAGATCGGCTCGCCGTTGTCGTCGAACCGGTTCTGCGGCCGATCACCCATGACCGTCAACGCGGGCTGCTCGTAGGTATGGCCGAGACCCAGACTGTGGCCGATCTCATGCATCGCCGTTTGGAACCATCCGCCGCCGTACAAACTGGTCCCCCAGTTTTCCGCGGCATCCATGATCACGCGGCCGAAGAGGCTGCCTTCCGACAGGCCAGCCACACCGCCGGGACCGACGGGGATGTCCGGAGAAATCGCGCGCATGTCACCGGTGACCACCGTCAGGCCAGAACTTGCGGTTTCATAGAACTGGATTCCCAAAAGTTTTCCATAGATCTCAAAGATCTCTCGCGCCCGATCCTTTTGGTTTTCGGTAATCGCGTTGACGGCTCGGTCACCGGAGGGCAGGACGCCGTAGTCATCCTGGAAGTTGTAGGGCGCGGTGACGATGTTCGACCGGGGGCCGCCATTGAGGTGAGTTTCGTAGGGGACATCCCGGTGGCCGGGGTCATCGATTCCACCGGGAAGTCGAAGATTGAAGTCGGGCGAATCGATCTCCGCCGAACGCATGAATCCGGCGTCGCCGAGAACACCCACGTCGGTGGCCGTCAAGTAAGACGAATTGTCGTCGTCGGCCACGAAGACTTGGTCGAAGCGGATTTCCAGCGCGTAGCCGCCGGTGGTCGTTCCACCGCTGGAGGAGCCGGTGTTGTTCGGGTCGTAATCATCGTTGCCGCTGCTGGAGACGCCAATGTAGTAGACGCCGGCCGCGGGCGTCGCCGCGATCAGTTGTTCCAACTCGCCAACCGACGCAACGGTCGAACGCGCCAGTTCGTTGCCCGCTTCATCAAACAATCGAATGGTGACATTCAATCCCGCATCGGGAGTGACGCGGATATCGACGTTGCCGGGATCCAAGAAGTTGACGCGGTAAAGATCAACGTCGTTGGCGCCCACACCCAGCTCGTCTCCGATGAATGCCTGCGTCGCGAAGTCGGCCGGGGTGTCGTCGGGATCGTTCAGGATCAACCGCCACTGGTTCAGTTGACCAACGTCACCCGCCATGGTGTCGCGGACTTCCAATTGCCAGTCGCCCAACGATTGTTCGCCATCAAATGCCGACAGAGGATCAGCGGGACGATAGCTACCGACGTAGGGGCCTTGGCCGGATGTGATCGAGACGGTTGCTTCGTCATCCAGCAGGGTGCCGGGGAACGGTTCCAGGATGGGATCGAATGCCTGGGCAATGCCACCGCCGCCATCGCCACCCAGGCTGGTCACCGGAAGGGAACTGGTCAGCGTGCCCAGCGAGGCACCGCTGTCGGGATCGATGCGGGTAATGGTGCTGGAGCCACGCGCCGCGGCCAGGAAGCCGTCAACGAATGCCAAGCCCAATATCGGATCGCCGTTATCGGTCAATGTGGCCAAAACCGACCCGTCCTGTGGATCCAGTTCAACGATGTCGCCGGAGGCATTGATGCCAAACAGGGTGCCCCGATCACCGCCTCCGACAAGTCCGCCTTGAAGTTCTTGGGCCGGTTTGACCGTCTGGACGATTTCGTCGTCAAACGGATCAAAGAACACCAGGTTTCCATTGCCGGAGTCCTGCAGCACCAACTGACCGTTCAGCACCGCCAGAGCGTCAATTTGATTGCTCAGTCCCAGCGCCGCCAGGTCCACGGTGTTGATCCAGGCCCCGGTGGCTGAGTCCAGCGTGTACAGCGTGCTGTCACCGTCGGCCACGAAGTACAAGGCCGTGCCGAGTTGGGCCAACGAACCGCTGCCCGGCGTGGTCACCGGAGTCGGAATCGAATTGAGCGTCGCCCCGGTTACCGAATCCAACTCCAGAATCGTGTCGCCGCCGTTGGAGATGGCGAAGAAAGAGTTGCTGATTTCGGGCGCGACGGAAATCCGTGTGCTGAGTCCGGAACCGACAAACGGAGTCCGGCTGCCGTCGATCCAGATTTGCAACAGGTCCTCGCCGGGTTGCTGCACACCGGCGTCGCGAATTCCGACGCTGGGGAAGTCGGAGGTGTAACGGAACGTGTGGATCTGGTTGTTTTCCAGCCAGGCGATTTGATACTCCGACGAATCATCGACGGCAATTTCGCGATCGGTGCCGCCCGAGATCGGCACAGGATCGCCCATGAGCAACCCGCGGTCGGTGATGCGCTGGACATACGTTTGTCCCGTGTTGAAATCCTCAAACAGCACGCTCGCGGACCCGTCTTCAGAGACCGCCAGTTTCGTGTCGACCGCAACGTCATACACCTGGACCGGTTCTGCGATTGAATTTCCCGCGGAGTCGAATCGGCTCAGGTACGCGCCAAAGTTAACCGCGGCGTTGCTGGTCCACGTTGCCGTGATATTGCCGGCCCCGTCGATACCGACTTGCACGGTACGGACCGATTCGCCCTCTACGACGACGGGTTGCGTTCGCGGTGTTCCGTCCGGCTCAAAGATTTGGAAAAAGCTTTGGACGTCGATAAATCCGTCGACCTCCACGTCTGCGTCCCAGGCGACGACAAAGAAGTCGCCGGAGGGCGCGTAGGCGACGCTTGTTTGGTCAACCGAGCCAACCCATTCTGGGCGAACAACAAGTTCGGCTGCCACGGAATTCCCCGCGGCGTCAAACGCTTCGTAGGCAAAAAATTCGGGAATCCCATTGGTCGGTTCAAAGCTGATGACAAACTCGCCGTCACCGGCAACCGATAGCAGGGGTTCGGTACTATTGGTTCCCTGATTCTGCGGTGTAAACTCGCCACCGAGGGCAACACCATTGATATCGAATCGACGGCCTTTGATCGGGAAGGTGTTGAGGAACTCGCCCGGGTTTGCCGGATCCGGAACAATCTCGAGGGTGCGCCAGACGACGACGACGTTTCCGGCATCGTCGATTCCGACTTGCGGCGTGTTTTGGTCGCCGTCGGTCACCTCCGCCACCAGGAACTCGCCGCTGATCGGATTTCCGTTTGCGTCGAAGGTTTGGGCGTAGACTCCTTGTGAGAGGTCTTCGTCACGACGATTCTCGGTCCACGCAAAGACGGTCTGGCCGGAGGCATTGCGGGCGAGGGCGACGTCCGCCTTGTCGGGCTGACCGAACTGACTGATCGTCTGCTCAGCCCCGACGGGCGTGTCGTTGCTATCGAAGATCTGCAGGTGAACACCACCACCACCCGCGGACGATTCAAAGGCGACCGCGTACGCCCCGCCGGGCAGCGCGGTGATAGTCGGGTTGTCTTGAACGCCTGCGACGATCTGGTTGAGCACAAACTCATCGCCCAACGCGATCCCGCTCCCGGTGAAACGACGGCCGTACAATTCGGTCGAGCTTCCATCGATCGATGGTCCGAACCAAGTGACCAAAAAGTCACCATTGGTCAGGAATGTGGATTGCTGACGGTTTTGGCTCCCCGAAGTCAGTGTGTTGATCTGAAACTCGGAAGTGCTCGGCGATCCGGTGTCGTCGAACAACCGGCCCACCACGCCGATGCCGTCGCCATCGGGGCTCTCCCAGACCGCCAAAAATCCTCCGGCCGGGTTGGGACTGAAATGCGGGAACAGTTGGTTACCCAGCGTGTTTTCTGGGACCAAGAATTCCGAATCGTTGCCGTCTTGGATGACCACCGTGTCCATGTCGACGACGCCACCGGTGTTGTCGGCCAACGTCACATTGCCACGATCCTGGTTGCCGTCGGCACCGACAAATTCGATCTGGAACCGCAGATTGGAGCGGCCGCCCTGGTTGATCTCCGTGATCGTCGCCGAACCGTCGTCCAAGTTGTTCTCAAACAACAACATCAGCGGCTGGTCCACACCGCCGTCGGCGCCCGCGAAGGTCACCAGAAAATCTCGTGTGGCGCCGGTGAATGCGGGAACCACCGTGATGCCGTTCCCGGTATTGCCCAAGGCGCGCAGCTCCGCCTGGATATTGTTTGCGGTGGTCACACCGTTGGCCGCAGTCGTTCCGGCGTAATCGATGGCAGCGGTGATCTGGCCGGCGTGGGCCAGACGGAACGTGCCGCCGGTCGGTTCGTTCGGCGGATCGGTAAAGCTGATCAATTGGACTTCGTCGGAGGTCCCAGATGCCGGGGTCACGACCACATTGCGTCCGATGGCGTTTAGCTCGGATTGGATCTCGGCGGCATCGAACACGTTGTTGCCGGTGTAGTTGATCACACCCGTTTGCTGACCCTCGTGCGCCAGCCGATAGGTCGATCCGACCGAAGGCGGTCCAAGTAGTTCGATTTCCTGAATCTCGTTCAGATCACCCGGAATCGCTTCGCCGTTGCTGTCGAATCGCTTCGCGTAAACGCCCCACCCGCTTCCGTCCTGCAATTCGCTGGACCAACCGACTGACAGTTCGCCGTTATCGGCCAACGCCAAAGCGGGAAGCAGTTGGCGATCTGGTATATACGTGTTCGCGCGGATTTCGCCGGTGGTGCCCTGTTGGACTTCTTCGACGACCACATGCGTGACGCCATTGCTGAAGTCGCCGAGGGAAATCAGCGGCTGATCCTGGCTGCCGTCCTGGCCACGGAACGCGACCTGAAAGCGCACGTCGGGATTGGAGCCCTTCACGGTCTCTTCAACATCGATCGTCGTCGCCGGATTCAAACCATTGTTAGAGACCTGCAGCAGTGGCAGGTCCTGACTTCCGTCCGCACCGCCAAAGTTGACGCGGTATTCGAGCAAGCTGACCGCCGTGACGGTCAACGCCGCGTCGATATTCGCCAATGCACGCAATTCCGTCTGAATGGCCGCTGCATTGGCCGCTGCGTCGGCCGGATCAAACGTGATCGCGTTGGCGATCGCGGTGCCTTGATAGGACAGTTCGAAGGTCCCGTCGGTGGGAAGGCTTCCCAGCCGAATCGTCTGAACTTCATCCAGATCGATCGGTGTAACGTTGACCTGATTGCCAAGGCTGGCCAGTTGACGCAATCGCGTTTGGATATTCGCAGCCGTGATGTTGCCGCGATTCACGCCTGCGTAGCTGATGTTGTTGGTCTGGGATCCGTTGAACAGCAGCGTGAAGTTGCGGGGTGATGCCGGCGGTCCCAAGAATTCAAGCGTTTGGATCTCGTCGCGAGCGTCGAGCGGATTTCCCGCCGCATCAAATCGGCGGAAAATCAATCCTTGCGAATCACCGTCCGCGTCTCCGGCTCCCCAGGCCACCGTGAAATTGCCCAGGTCGTCGATGACGATCTCCGGAGCGCTGTTGGAATCGACTCCGTCGATCGTGTTGACTTTGATAGGCGTTCCGACCAGCGCGCCCGTCGCGTTGAGACGTTGCACGTAGATTTGAGTGGCCACATCGGTTTGGTACCAGGCGACGACCGCGTCACCGCTGGCGTTCATCGCGACCGCCGGCAGAACGTCGGATGACCCCGGGCCGGGAATCAGGAATTCGTCGCCAGCCGGGTTGCCAGGGGTGGGCAGTGGATTACCCGAAGCGTCGAATCGGCGGGCATAGATTGCACTCTGTCCCGATTGCCCCGGACTTTGCCAGACGACCAGCGAGTTGCCCGCGGCGTCGGATGCGATCGCCGGGCGTTGCTGGTTCCCAAACTCGAAGGTTCCCACCGTCGTTTCTTCAGACGGAATGAACTGGGCACCGGTGACGGTTTCGTAGTTGAATTGGATCGAGTCGTCGGATTCCCTTAAGACGACCTGGAAGGTCAACGGCGGATCATCGGCGCCTGCCAAGCCGTCCAACCGAACATTGTTCCACTGGATAATCAATCGCTGGTCACCGCCGCGGCCGCGAACTTCCCAGAACACAGCCTCCTCGGGCCCGCTGGAGGTGAACAGGTCTTCCCAGAACGGCAAGATCGACGCCTGCAGCGGCGAATCGGTCAGGTCGCCGTTGTCGGGCGTGGCGTTCGGGTTGACGAACGTGATCACGCCATTGGTGCTCACGTACAGGTCGGTGTACGTGTTGCCGAAGTAGGAAAACCGAAACTGGCCGTTGACCGGGTCGGTCAGATCCGACGCGGTGATCAACTGGGTTCCGTCGTCGATTCCGCGGATCGTCGAATACGTCGCCAAGTACATGTCCTGACTGCCGACGGCGACCAGGCTTTCCGTGGTCGGACCCAGATCGAATTCGACCGTCGATCGGAACGATCCGGTGTGAAGGAAGTTTCCATCGTCGTCGGTCGCCACACCCAGACCGGCGTCATCCTGGAATCCGCCCATGGAAGTCAACACGTCGGTGGCCCCGTCGGCGGTCAGACGCAGCAGGAAAATATCCGTTCCGCCGTTGCTGGTGATCCCGCTGAAACTGCTGCGGAACGTTCCCGTGACATAGGCCCGGCCGGCATCGTCGACGGCGATGTCTTCGCCCGAATCGGTCGATCCTGCGCCGAAGCTTCGAGTCCACTGTTGGTTGCCGTCTTGGTCGTATTTCACGACCACGATGTCGTTGTTGTTGGCCCCGGTGACCAGGACGTTGTTGTCGGCATCGATGGCAACCGCTTTGATATCGTCGGTGACCGCGCTGCCGATTTGATTGGCCCAGCGAAAGGTTCCGTCAGCCGCGTACTGCACGACAAAACCGTCGGTGCTTCCGAGGCTACTCAACAGGTCAATGTTGGTCGCGCCGCCCGCAAGGTTGAAATCAACCGAACCGGAGAATGCACCCGTGATCGTGATGTTTCCGTCACCGTCGACGGCAATCTCCCGTCCACGATCGGTACCACTGCTTCCGATCGAAAAAGCCGAATCCGTGTTGCCGTCGTTGTCCAAAACCCACACGAACGCATCACTGCTTCCGACACTGGTCAGCGGGACCGTGCCGAAAGTCGCTGCGCCGGTGAACTGGCCCGTGACCAGGACATTTCCGGAGGCATCGAGCGCCAGTCCGGCGCCTTCGTCTGCGGTCGCCGATCCAGCGCGACGAACCCACTGCAGGTTTCCGTCGGTGTCAAGCTTTGCCACGAACGAATCCGTGTTGCCGTTGCTGACAACAGGCGTGCCGTCGAAGTCGGCCGTGCCGGAGAATGATCCGGTGAAGTAGACGTTTCCGCTGGCATCCACTTCGATATTGCGGCCGGTATCGACACCGGTACCGCCGTAGCTTTTGGCCCAGACGAAATTGCCGGCCGAATCATACTTGGCAACGAAGATGTCGTTGATGCCGTCACTGGTCAGTTCAAAGGTGCCGGTTGTTGAAGGATCGAAATCAACCGTGCCCTGGAACACGCCGGTCAGATAGACGTTCCCATTGTCATCTCGCGCAATGGCGTTGGATTGTTCGGTGGACAATCCGCCGATGTCTTTGACGAACCCTTGTCCGACATACTCCTGCAAGATGCGTTCGCCGGAAACACTGATGTCTTCGAAGGTTGGATTGACCACCTGCGCTCGATAGCCGAACTGATTGGTCTCACCAAAGATCGGCTGCATGCTGCCCAGTGGCAGACTCTTGACGATCCCGGCTTGAGAGCCGGTGCCGAGCGAGACGCTGGCGACGCCGCGGGTGGTCGTCACCCGAATGTCATCGACGAACCAGCCTTCATTGATGACGCTGCCATCGCTATCGAAATTGAACTCCAATTGGATTTCTCGACCGCGAAACGCGCTCAAGTCAACCGATTCGCTGACCCATCCGCCGGTCCCGGACGAATTCTCAAAGGGGAGGCCCAGCAGTTCGCCTTCCGCCGATCGCACGAAGATCCGTGCGTAATCGAAACCGCTTTCCGCGGCGAGCCGATGATTGAATTGCAACTGGATGTCATCGGGCAGCGCCGGATCGGTGAGATCGATGACCGGCGAAAATAGCGATCCAATCGCGTTGTTCTGATACTGACCCTGGGTCGCAGGCGGGACCGGTTCGGTCCCGAAATAGAAGCTGTCTTCTCCGCTGTGACCGCTGTCGTTTCCACGCAGTTTGGTCAGGTGCCATTCGTCGCTGTCGGGGAATGGCGACGTGTTGAAAAAGCCCTCGGAGGATGCGACCGTGTTCAACTCGGCCGTTCCTCGATTCAAGAACGGCGTGACTTGGACGATCGGCGAATCGTAAGGGGTGCCCACGCCGGTCCGGGTGAAGTTGATTTCGAATCGATTGGCCGTGGTGGACGAAACACTGACGTCAACGGTCAAGCCGGGGTCGAGCAACTGTTGCAATTCGAACTCGATCCGATCGGCCGTCTCCTGGTCGACGCCGGTAAAATCGGGGAGCCGGTTGACCGCCGATCCGTCGTAGAACAGGAACAGAAACCCGTCATCCGCGAGTCCGTCAATGGGATCGGGGATGATGTCCAGGTACTGCGTGCTGCCGTCACTGAAGTCAACCGAGAACAGGACTTCTTCGCCGCCGGACGTGAAGCTGGTCTGTTGCCAGAAAGGCTGATTGACTTCGGCCACCGTGTAGGTGACGCCACGAGGCAGGCCGACGAAGGAGTAATTGCCATCGGCGTCGGTCACCGTGCTGCGTTCGAATGGATCCAGCACCGCGTTGTCGTTGACGTCCAGGAAGATTGTCCATCCGGCCAGACCAGGTTCGTTCGGATCCTGAACCCCGTCACCGTCCAGATCATTGAACTTGGTCCCGTAGATCTGGCCCTGCAATTGATCGCTGCCGAGATCGCGAATCAATTCGACGCGCCGACCGCTTGGAGATACCAGGAAGACTTGAAGATCTTCACCGGCCTCATGGTCGATGTCCACTTGGACTTCAACGTCGCGCACCAGGAAGTCCTGGTCGACGGCGATGGAAGACACGACGCTTCCCATATCCGGAATAGGAAGGGTGATCGGGTTGCCATCGTCGTCCAATTCGATCGGCGTCTCGTACACCGCAAACGGCGCTTGCTGCGAAATGGTCCCCAGATTGGTTGCCGCGCCGAGCGAACTGTTGGCTTCGTGGTGTTCACCGATTTGAAGGTGGAAATTCGCTGCGGGAAGGTCTTCGGCAAACGTCAGCGCGACCATCCGTTCGGCAGCGTCATAGCTGGCACTGCTCGGCAGGCGAACCTCACCGGTCGTCTTGTCTTCCAGACGATAGAACGCGCGGTCTTCAACGCTGGTGACGTTCATGTCGTCGTTGAAATAGACATGAACTTCATCCAACGCCTGGCTGAGCGCGCCGCTGACCGGATCTCGTGTGACCGGCTGCGGAACGACCGACAGGACGCGCGCACCTTTCTCCAGTTGGAACTCGCGTGTGACGTCGACACCATTGTTGAACGGATCGCCGTCGGTGTTCGTCACCGGCGAGCCGGCGCCGCGGACCGTGATTTGGTAGCGATCGTCGGGCAGCGTCTCGGCGAAACGAATCAAGACTTCGTTATCGGCGCCGCCGAGTCCGATGAACGCCGGGTCGACCGCAAGTTCGTTGCCGTCGCCAAATGTTCCATCGCCGCCGCTGCCAATGAGCTGAATCCCCGAAGACACCGACGTTTGGTCGATCGAATCGTTCGATGAAAACGAAACCTTCAGTTGGTTGGGGGCTTGCCGCAGTGTCGGTCCGGTGGCATCGATCGAATCACCAAAGTTCGATTCGATGTCGATCAGTCGCGGTCCGACCGCCAACAGTTGACGTTGCTCTAGAAACTCGAGCAGCAAGTTGCGACGGGCGCGGGACTTTTTGGCCTGACGAATTCGCCTGCGTTGTCGGTCGGACAGCGACGGGGCATGGACTCGACGGTTAGACATCAAATGGCCTCAAGCGTACAAACGTATATAAGTGCGGGTCTGATAATTTAGTCGAACAGGCTGCGGCGGGTGGGCTGGCAGTAGTAATTGCCGAAGAAACCGGTTGCAACGTTTACCACTCCACCTCGTGGCACGTTGCAACCGGTCTTGGCATCGCAACCGATGCCGCTGGCTTGGCGGGAACCCGTCAATCCAGGTCGATGTCGTCCATCAGCAGCGACAGCGCTTCGTCAACGCTTGCCGCCGAACTCGCCCCGGTTTCGCTTTCGCTACCCAACAAGTCGATCGAGTCCAACTGGCTGGAGGTGATCTCCAGACCGGCCGCCAACAACGCGTCGCGGGGATCGCCGCCTAACGTGTCCGTCGTTGGCGTCTCTTCCAGCACCGGTGCCAACTGTCGGCTCGGCAATCCGATCGTGCCGGCGGAAACAAATCCGCTGGAGACACCCAGCGACGCAATCGATTCGCCTTCCCGGCCGTTGGCCTGGCGGCGTCCAAGCTCGTTGATCACTGCCAACGCATCGCTGGGCGAAACGCGTCCGTCACCGTTGACGTCGTAGTAATCCGGCGGTGGCGATCCGATCTCCGCGACCGGGATCGAGGACTGACCATCGGCTTCACGCGACAGGAAGTTGATGATCCGCAATGCGTCGATCGGCGAAACAAAGCCGTCGGCATTGACGTCCGCTTCCAGGTCGTCGATCGGGTTCTGGTATTCCGATTGGTTCAGCGTCAACTGGACCGTCGCCAACTGGCTGGTCCGCGACGTGCTGTCGATCACGCGGTATTGGAACTGGTCGATCGTGCCGATCGCGCCGGAGGTGTTGACGTACACGAACGTTCCGTCCGCGTTGATCTCCAACGTTCCGAACGACGGTTCGGTGACCGAGTCCAGATCGATCAGGATTGTGTCCCCGTCCGCGTCCGAATCGTTGCGGAGCAGGCCACTGGCCGGGCTCAGGATGCGGAGCGTCGATCCGATCGGAACGTTGTACCCGTCGTCGACCGCGATCGGCGTGTCCGGAACCGCATTGATGGTCAGCGTGAAGGCATCGCTGACTCGGAAACTGCCATCGGAGGCCTCGATTTCAATGTCGACCACACCGAACTGGTTGGGCTCGGGAGTGATCCGCATTTGGTCGCCGACGAACACGATCGATC
Organism: Roseiconus nitratireducens; assembly: GCF_008629675.1. GTDB lineage: Bacteria > Planctomycetota > Planctomycetia > Pirellulales > Pirellulaceae > Stieleria > Stieleria nitratireducens. Next base: position 250,003 of record NZ_VWOX01000001.1, read on the forward strand.
GGATCAGCGGATGATCGGTGATCTGCTGGGCCGTCGGACGAACGATCGAGCCGAGTCGCGTGACGGTGTAGTCCAGGTCGTCGCCGTCGGGATCGCTGAACACGGTCGTCAATTCGCGAATGACGGTTTGGTCTTCGTTCCCCGAGAGCGGGTCGAGCGAACCGATCAGGATCGGCGAATCGTTTTCGTTGGCGATCCGAACCGTCACCGTCTCGGTCGTCGTCAGGTTGCCGGTATCGGTGGCCATCACCGTCAACGACACCGTCCCGAACGCGAACGCGGGACGCGTTAGCGTCAACGTGCTGCCTTCCAGTTCGGCAGCCACAATCGATTGATTGCTGCTGGTGACTGTGTACGTCAGGTTGTCGTTTTCCGGATCGCTGAACCACGTGTTTAAGTCGAACTGAGTCAGCTGTGCAGCCGGCTTGGCTTCGGGGAACGTGATCTCATCGATCGGGTTGTCCATGCTGTCCTTCTGGCCGTCGACGCCTTCGAAGATCGGGGCGTCGTTTTCACCACCGACCGAGATCGACACCGTGCCGAACGACTCGGCACCCATGTCGTCGACGATTCGATAGGTGAAGCTGTCGGGACCGCTGTAGAGTCCCGGCGGGCGGTAAACGAGACTGCCGTTTTCCAGGCGAACGCTACCGCCGCGTGCCGTCTGCACGGGGAACTGACTGGTCGGCAGGCTGACCGTCTGGTTTTCCGGCGGATCAATTTCGTTCTGCGGCCCCGGCACGTCGTTGTCCAGGATGCCGACGGTGGAGCCGCCGCCGACGATGGCGATGTTCAACGGCGTGTCTTCCATCGCGTTGTAGAAGTCATTGCCGGCGATCGGGGCATCGTTGATGGGATTGATGGTGACCGAAACCGTTCCCGGCTTGTCGGCCGTCTCACTGATCAAGGTCCCACCGGGGACGTCCGCGACCACGTAGTTGAAGGTGTCCGGGATCGAACCGAAGTAGTCCGCCGGCGGCGTGTACTTGATGCTGCGTCCGTCGTCGACGATTTCCAGGATCCCGCCGAGCGACGAAACCGAATCGCCCAGGTTCACGCTGGACACCGATTGGAAGACCAGCATCTGGTTCGCTTCGTTTGCCGGGCCCGGAACGTAGAACGGATCGATCAGGTCTTCGGCAAAGAAGTACGTGACCTCGTCTTCGTTGATCGTTCGGCTGGTCATGACGTCAGCGGTCGTTGCGACCGGAGCGTCGTTCACCGGCAACACCTCAATGGTGACCCGGATCGGATCCGGATTGATCAGCTGCGAATCCGGATTCTGCGGCTTCACATCCGTCACGCGGGCGGTGAATGAAACGGTGCCGTTGAAGTCCGGGGCGGGGATGAAGGTGAATGTTCCGTCCGCCTGCAGGTCCAGTTCGCCCGCAACGGTTTCGTTGGGGGTCAGCAGGGTGCGAATGCCGGTGTCTTCAGGGAAGATCGCGACGTTGTCCCCGTCGGGGTCGATCACGCCGGCAATCAAACCGTTGTCGGTTGTGACCGAAGGCGTCAGCGTGCCGTCGGCGTCCAGAGCCTGCAGGACTCCGTCCTCGTCCACCGTGAAGGTCCGATTGGCCTGCGGGGGCGTGACGACCGGCGGCGCGCCCGGCACCAGCAGGATCGCGTAATCTTCCACTTCACCGCTGAGCGACAGACCGCTCGGAGACAGGTTACCGGTTCGCGAGTATCGGAACCGGGCCATGGTCTGCGTCGGGAACAGCGGATCGGGTGCCGAAGCCGGCATGTAGGTGTCGAACGTGAAGACTTGCTCGCCGTTGCCGGTCAGCGAAAGCTGAGTCCGCGGCGTGGCGGCTTTCGTCATTTCGGAGCTCAGCAGCGTCCCCTGATCCAGGTTGTTCTGCGAGAGTTCCAGCAACGGCAGGTCAGTACCCGCCAACACGCCGGTGAACGTGACGGTGAATTCGACATCGCTCAGTCCGACCTGCGAAACAACCACGTCGTTCGGACCGCCGACGCCGGCAGCGATCAAGGCGGATTGAATGTTGCTCGCGGTCGTTCCTCCCATCCCGGTCCCGGCAAAGGTGATCGGGCCGACGGTGGTTCCGTCGTAGTCCAGGGTGACGGTTCCGCCGGTCGGGCTGCCGGTGAATTCCAGCGACTGGACCTCGCCCAGGGACGCGTTTTCGTCGTAGAACCGGATCGCCTCGCTGGGTGACCATTCGCCGTCAGCGTTGTAGTCGATCCAGCCTTGCAGAATCCCCCGGCCGGTGACGGTGACGTCGATCGGCAGGGCGACATTCTTGTTCAGCACGCCGCCCGGGTTCCGATCACTCGAGAAGCTGATTCCGTCTTCGTCATCGCTGTTGATCACGATGGCGGTGGAGACGAATTCGATGCCGGCCGGCTGAACCGGGCTTTCGATGATCGCCGCTTCGATCGCTTCCAGGATCGACGGCACGGAAGTCGGATCATCGGGCTGGATGGCGAAGTTGTCTTCGTCGAATCGGCCGTTCAAGTCGAATTCGAGCGTCGCGGTCGAGACCCCCGTCGTGATCGTGATCGTGTCGCCGTCACGCGTGAGCGGATCGACCGTCGCCGCGTTGACGTTGATCACCGCTTCGCCGCTGATGACCGAAACGGTGAACAGCGTCCCGGTTTCGGTCACTTCCGAAACCGAGTCGTCGCCGTCGGCATCGACCGACGGTTGTCCGTCCGCGTCGGCATCGATCTGCGACCCGAGGTACAAGTCCTCCGTCACGACGTGGCGGGCACCGTCGTTGATCAGCAAGGTCGGGTAACGTCCCGGCACGTTGTCGACCGGATCGGGCGCATCCCCAAAGTCCAGGAGGACGGTCGGCATCAGAATCGTGAACTGAGTCGTGTTGTCCTCGCGGTTGGCTTCCAGCGGGTTGCCCTGGACGTCGCGAATCGCCGGCAGGAAGAAGCTGGTGATCGGGCCCTCGAAGATGGTGCCGTTGTCGACAAATAAGCTTGCCCCTCCCCGATCTTCCGCGATCAACGTCGTGACCTGTCCTTCCGGTCCGGTGTTGACCGAGTTGATCGCTTCCAGGATCGCCTGTTTGACACCTTCGGCTGAATCCGCCGGCGAGATGTTGATCGGGATCGCCCCGCCGGGCACGCCCGACAGGAGCAACGTGGGTGCCGCCGACACGTCGACGGTGGTCCCCGGCAAATCGTTCAGGCGGACCAGGCCGCCTTCCACTTCGGCGGAAACACGAAGACCGCCGCTGTTGCTGTTGATTGCCGCGGCCAGGCTGTTGGCCACATCTTCCGGCGTGCTGCCGGGCTGGAACGGCACGGGCACATTGCCAGCCGCCACGCCGCCACCGTTGTTCACCGATTCGAACTCGTAGCTGACCGAGATGCTGCCCTGGCTGATGGTCAGGACTTCTCCATCGCTGACGATTCCACGTTGCGTTGTGATCTGACCGGACGTCGTGCTGACGCGACTCTCGTCGATGCGTCCCAAATCGATGACTCCGCTGCCGCGATAGGTCGCGGTGATGCCGGCCGGCGAAGCGTTGATGGCTGCAACGATCGACGCGCCAAGCGTGTCCAGATTGTCGAAGCGTGTGAACGCGATCGGAGTGGCATTGACGTTGTTCAACGTCGCGTTGTCGTCGAATTCCAGCAAGACCGGATTGCCCGCGGGGTCGATCAGGGTGATCAGGTCGCCATCGTCGGGCGTTCCGGAGGAGACCCGCATCAACAGCGGGCCATAAACCTCCAGCGTTGACGGCCCGGTCACGTCGGGAGAACCGATGACTTCCAAGCTGGAACCGGTCGTGTCGAGTCCCAGGCCGGTTTGTCCGCCGATGCTGACTACTCCGCCATCAACTTCCTCGACCTGCGAGGCGTTCAGACCCGGAATCGTCTTGGTTTGGATCTCGCCGGCGACCAGGCGGGCGAAGTTGTCCCCGGTGATGCCGCGGGTGATATCCAGCGCGAAGTGGTCTTGGGCCACACCGTCGTCCATGATCCCACCGCTGCCGTCCGGCTCGTCGGTGCGATTGACCTCAAAGATCACGTCCGGATCGCCGTTGTTGGGCGTGAAGATGATCAGGTCGCCATCGTCCGGCGTGCGGCTGACACTGACGGGGCGCAACTGGCCGGAGGGCACTGTCGCGCTGCCGTCGGTCGGCAAGTTCAGGTACACGGTTTGACCGATGATCGACGGCTGTAACTCCAGGTTGGACAGCACGATGGCGTTCTGGATGGCGAGCGCCACTTCATCGGCGTCCAGCGGTGTCGTTCCGACGCCACCGGTCGGCGTGATGTCGACACCGACGAATCCTGGCGTTGCCGGGTTGTTGGTGTCGGTAAACTGGAAGTTGGTCGTCAGCCGACCATCGCTCAGCTCGAACGTGTCACCAACGACGACACCACCGACGCCGGCTCCGGCCGACGGGACGCGAAGCCCCAGCGTCCGGGTCGCGGCGATCAGGCCACTGGTCGACGCGTCGGCGAACGTGCCGCGTTCGCTACCGATGACCACCGAAGTGCCCACGACGCGAACGTCGACATCGAACTCGCGGTTGGGATTGTCAATCACACCTTGGATCGCCGTGGCGACGTTGTTCGCGATCATCGTCAAGAACGCGGTCAACTCGTTCGCGTCGTTCGGCGTTGGGTCGGTCGGAAGAGTCACCGGAACGCTGCTTGGCAGTGTTGTGCCGTTGGAGTCGAACTCGAACACGACCGGCGGGTTGCTGCCGTCGTTGATGGTGAAGACACCACCGTCGATCAAACCACCCTGGTTGGTCCCAACGGTGGGGATTTCCAGCGTCACCGGTTCGGGCATCTGCAGCAGGTAGCCCGATTCGAATTCAAAGACGACCTGACCGCCGTTGCTGTCGGTGATCTGAATCTGGTCGCCGTCCTTCACCTCGCTGGCACTGGGCGCGATCACCACATTGCGATCGGCGTTGTTCAGCTGGATGCGGTAAGCCCGATCACCCTGCCAGATCCCGGCCAGCGGGGTCAGCGTGATGATGTTCTTGGTTTCGTCGTAGTTGAACGTGTAATCGATTCCTTCCGTCAGCAGCCGTTCGTCTTCGAAGACGGTCACGTTGGCGCCGCTCGGACGCACGCCCGGAATCTCCGCAACGACGACGGAGCTGTCGTCAATCCCCGATCCGGTGAACGGGTCGGAGGCGTCACCGGCGTCACGCAACTGGATCCGGAATTCGTCGTAAACGCCGCTGTCCAGGTTGATGAAGCTGATGTTCGGATCGGTGTCAAGGTTTTCCGCGTCGTTATCTCGCGGGGCCTCGGCGATCGCGATCGGACCGACGCGGTCGGCCAGTTCAACCGATCCGCGATCCTTGAAGACCGAACTTCCGATCCCGCCCGGCGGGGCGACGTCCGGATTGTCGGCTCGCAGGATTCCGTCGACGTCCAGGTCGGGCGCGACGATGTTGCTGATCGGCAGGCCGACCGAGTTTTTCAGGTTGGCCATCGCGACACGTTCGACCAGCGAGTTGACCGCGGAATCGATCAGGATCGACTGCAAGTCGGGCTGGAAGTTGTTGGCCTCGGCGTACTGCACTGCCGCGTCGGCATTGCCAAGCGTCTCGTTGAAGTCGTCCGAGCCGCCATTGACGTTGCTGGGTGCTCGCAGGGTGGTCAGGCCGGTGTCTTCGAACGCCCGGAAGATCATGTCCTGGTTGAACTGCGTGATCGTCGTTTCGTCGTGCTGGAAGATGGATCCGACCACGATCACTTCCATCGGCTTGGGCTGATTGTCGGAGCCGCGTCGCGGTTCCCCAAACCCGTCGAAGCGAGTTTCTTCCACCACCAGACTTTCGTGCAAGTTCAGGAACACGTTGTTCAGCAACGTCGGACTGGCTCCACCGGCGATCATCACGCCGGTTTCATTGATCAACTGGTCGATGTCGCGACCGGGCTGCGGGTCGAGCTTCAAACCGAGCGCCGCGGCTTCGGGGCTGATGTGGATTTCGGCGACCTTTTCGATGAAGAGGTACTGCTCCGTCGATCCGGCACCATCGGTCAATCCGCCGATTCCGTTGGTCATCGCATAGTTATGTCCGAATCCGTTGGTGTTGAAGTCCGGCGGGTACAACGCCGTGAATTCGAACAGGTCCGCTCCGGCACCGGATTGGCCGCCGAGCGCATCGGCTTCGCCGGCGGGGATCGGGCCACCGTTGGGCACCGAGGGGAAGCGTCCGTTGCCCGTGATGTACACTCGGTCGAAAGCATTCTGGATGGCGCGCATGATGTCGGGCACGCGGTAGTTGTCGCGCAACGCCACCGCGATTTCAAAGTTGCCACCGTTGTTGATCAGTGCCGGGGTGTTGGGGCCGGTAAATCGGAACGTGATTTCGTTGGTGCCGTTGCCCATCGGGGCCAGCGGCGACGTGTCCGGGATCTGGGTGACAGTGAACGATGTGCCAATCAGCGCCGCGGCGGTGCTGCCGTTGCGATCCGATTCCGCCCAGTTTGGCGGGTTGCGGCTGTCGCCACTTCCGTTGTTCAGACTCATCACGAACGAACGCGGGGCGTACGTTTCGACGGAGATCGTGTAGTCGCCGGTGTAGACGCCCGAGCCGCCGTTTCCGGAAACGCGGTCCGACAGCGATTGGGGGTCGTAGTTGTCATTGCCCACGGCGCTGACGCCGATGAAGTACGTCCCGGTCACCGATGCGGTGAAGTCCACGAACGCGTCGCGCGTATTGGCGTCATCGGTGACTTGGGTGTCGACCGTCGACGCCGGGTCCAGGTAGCCGGGCGCGGCCGCATTGTCACTGACCGTGACCAGGTTGCCGTCGGCGTCCAGGAACGACTGGGCAATCCCGGTGGAATTGAAGATTCGCACAAGGGTGTCGGGGCCGTCGTCCTGCGTGTCGATGTCGACAATCAAGCGGTCGCCAACCTCCAGGTAAACTCGGTACATGTCGACATCCGCTTCCGGCGCCAGCGGTCCGCTGTTGTCTCCAAGCGTCACGGTGCGGACGTACGGATCACGATGGCTGCTGCCGATATGCGTTTCGGTCGCCTGAGACAAAAAGTCGTCCGGCTCGGACGGCGTTTCGGGCGTCGCCGATTCGGTCCCGTCGTTTCCGTAAATGGTGTTGTTGACGATTCGCGCGAACGGCTGCGGTGCTTCGTACACCGGGGCCTGATCAATAATGATTTCCGCGTCGTCGCTGTAGATCGCGCTGGCACCCTCGATGTACAGGGCGGGCGTGGCGAAGTTTACATCGGAGGCTGGGAACCCGGGGAACCCGCCACCGGTGGGCGCCTGACTGGTCAGCGACGGACCCACCGTGACATCGACCAGTTCGACCAGGCCGTTGGTCACCAGGATGCTGCCCTGGATCGATTCGCGAATCGCGTGCAGCACCTCCAATGCGGTATAAGCGGAGGTGCGGCCCTGGTAGACCGATGACGGGTTGCTGTCGGTTTGTCGGTAGTAAACCGGCACGTGCCCGTCGCGGTAACCGTCACCGCCGTTCGTGTTTGAACCGTACACGGGCCGCTTGGGACTGGGGATCGTTCCCTCGCCGATGTCCTCGAATTCGAACACCACACGTGTGCCGGCTGCATCGATCACGAAGGTGCTGCCGTCGGTGATTGTGTCACCCGAACCGGTTTCGATGGTCAGCGGCGCGATCTGGCCGTCGATTTTAATGCCCGCATATTCGGCTTGATCGATCGTGTTGTTCTCGATCACGATCCCAGGGGCCAAACCGCCCAGGACGCTGTCGTTCAGCGTCGGCAGGTTCCGAACAGCACCCGGGTAGCTGTTGGCCACCGGCGGCGGTTCGAGCAATGCATTGTCACGGATGTGACGCGGGCTGAAGTCACGAATGCCCGGTTCGGACCAAACGCCGATACCGCGGACGTCGCTGATCTTGTTGTGTTCGACGATCACTTGGCCTTGCGTCCGGACATAGTTCTCGTCGCCCAGACCGTTGTGCAGAATGGCCGGGATCAGCAGGTTGCCTTCGGCATCGGTCGACAGAGCACCGCCGGTCACGTCGCGGGCCGAATCGACCGGCGCGAAGGATCCGTTGACGCGGCCGGTCAGTGCCAAACGACCGTCGGTCGTCGGCGCCGTGTCGGCACCGCCGGAACTAGACGCTTCAATGCCCACAATGTTCTGGTTGTTGATCGCCGTGCGAATCGCTCCGGCGATTTGCGCCGCGCTGTTGCCGGGCGCGAACAAGACCGGCGTGTTGCCGAAAGTGACCGAACCGGCGGTGGTCGTGAACTCAAACGTCTGGCTGGCGACGCCATCATTCAAGACGAACGTGTCGCCGTCAACGATCTGCGATGCGTCCGGTGCGATCAGTGTGACGCTCTGGTTGTGCCGGTCGTTGGTGTCGAAGCTGGCATCCAGATTCGTGGTCCCACCGAATGAAGGCGATGCGTAGTCCGTCGCGGGACGCATTTCCAATTGGTACTTGCCCGTCGTGCCTCCGAAACCGGTGCTGGTGAAGGTCGCTCCGGTGGTGGCGCCGAACACTGTTTCGCCGCGTTCCGCAAAGCCGACGATGAAGTCGTCCAGTCGCAACCCGATCGCGGCCGAAACGGTGCCATCGGTCGTGTAGTCAACTTGCAATTGGACATTGCTGTGCCCGGCGAATGGGGCGAGGGAGAGTCGCAATTGGTCCCAGCTGCCGGCCGTGAAGTTGTGGATCACGGTGCCGTCCGGATTCTGATCGCTGATGATGGTCAGGGACGCGGAATCACCGACAGCCGGCTGGTAGAGCCGGTTCAGATACAAGAACGGCAGGTCGGCGGCGGCGTATCCCGACAGGTCGAACGGTTCGCTGGTGACCGAACCGCTTTCCGCGTTGACGCTGCGATCGAATGAAAGGACCTCGGCGCCCTGAGAGATCGTGCCGGAGCCTGGCGGCAGGACGTGGTCTTCGACCGAGACATGAAGCCTGTAAGACGAAACACCGCTACCGCCGCCTCCGCCCAGTGTCACGTTGTCGGCGTTGAACGTCAGCGTGGATCCCTGTTCAAGCACCGCGATGTAGTAAACGCCCGGCGCCAAAGTTTGGTCGATGAACGGGTCCAACGTCGAATTGCTTCCGCCGCGACCGTCATTGACGCTGTTTGAATCGTTGACACGGCCCGGTGGAGTCACGGTCCGGAAGGCGCCCGCGTTGTTCGGATCCGGCTCCAACAGGACCAAATCAACGTCGACACTGGACGGATCGACATTCACGTCCGGTGTGCTCGGGTCGTCATCATCGTCGACTTCGCCGGTGATGTCGTAACCGTTGTCGATGTCCAGGATGACCCGCGAGACCGTATTGAGGGTGAACTGGTACAGGTCGCCCGGGTCGTTTTGCAGGTTGCCGGCAACCGAGATGTGGGGGATGGTCGTCGACGTGTTGGGAGCCGTGCCGAAGAATCCGGCCGATCCGCCGATTTCGAAATCATCATCGATCGACCAGTCCAACGCATCGAGGTCGGCCGGGAACACCGCGGTGGAACTGACGACTTCCGGAGCATCAAACGTGCCCGAGACATCCAATTCTGAGTATCGCGTTCCGCCCAAAGACGGTTGGAACGGACCCGTGGTGCCGTCGAAGTGTTGCGGCTTGCCGTGCCCGCCCTGGTTGTCCACGCCGATCGTGAACAGCGATCCGTTGATCACATTGTCGCTGAACAGACGCGGGATCTCGGGACCATTGGCCGTGCTCGGCGATTCCGGATTGGTGCGGTCCACGCGATCTTCGACGATCCGGTCCACCGAATTGATCGGTTCGACGACCGCGCCGCTCAGGCTGGTGGGGGTCTGATTGGCGGACGTGATCGCAACGTAATACGTGCCCTCGGGCAGCGCCACCGGACCGATGAACGGGTCGCCATTGGAAATCGAACCGCGGATCAGTTTCTCGATCGCGCTGTTCTCTCCGTTGGGGCTGACCAGGTCGTCGGCCACATTGCTGCTGCTGCCAAAGAACACCAGTTGCGGTGGGAAGTTGGCGGGGTCTTCAAAGTCCGGCACGCCGTCCGGGTCGTAAAAGACGCTGATGTTCGTATCGGGACGGTTGAAGCCGTCGGCGTAGTCGATATCAAAGACCGTCGACTGTAGCCCGCTGCCTTGGGAGAAATCGACCTCGAACTCATACAGGTCGACGTCGGTGGTGCTGCTCAGTTCGCCGCCAACGCTGATCACGTTACGGACGCTATCAACCAGATTGCCGATGTACTGTGCCCCCTGGCCGGGCGTGCTGCCAAAGACCGTGTCGTTGCTGGCCGAGGAGAAGAAACCGCCAAATTGCTCGTTCTCTTGTGCTTCACCCAGCAGCGGCGAAGACGACATCAGACCTTGAACGTGGATCCCCTGGTTCGCATAGCGGATGTCGGCGTAACGCACGACGCTTCCCGGGAATTCCTGGTTCTCTTTCAGACGCAATTGCGCACGGTAGGCGCCTCCGGTCAGTCCGCCGTTGCCGTCATCGGGATTGACCGACGCGCTGCGGACGCGGAAGAAGTAGACGCTGCGCGAGTTAGGATCGGCGGTGTTTCCGGCCAGGCGGAAGTGGATTCCGGCATCCCGCGGGTTGGTGGATCCGTAGTCTTCGTACAGGCCGCCCACGCCGCGTTTGGTGTACTGTTCGGCGGACGCTTGCAGCGAAGTCGTCACGCCTTCCAGGTCGGGATCAAAGACCGATACTTGGCTGCCGGCACCCAGGGCGGTTTCCTCGAAACTGTTGTCGCTGCGGGCCAGCACATTGCCGTTTTCATCCAACAGCTCGACCACCGTATCGAGGGTGAAGCTGGTCTTATCGATGTCGATCCAGACTTCTGTCCCGGGCGAGCCGATGAAGCTGTAGACGTCGATGTCGTTGGAACCGCTGAGGTAGCCGTCGACTTCGAATCCGAGTCGACGGACGTGGTCACCGGTCAAAAGGTTTTCAGCGAGTTCGCCCAGGAACTGCGCGTTTTCAACCGACGAATTCAATCCGGGAGCGACTTCCGTCGACAACTCCAATTCCGGCAGCACCGGGATGTTGTAATCGTTGCTGAATTGATCGAAGTACAGGCCACGCCAGTCGTTGGCGAACGGTCGCGTGTCGGTTCCGTCACCATCATGGTCGGTGAACTGTGAACCGTCCGGCTTCAGTCCCGCACCGACGGTGTCGTCGTTCAGGCTGGTCAGAATCACCGGCGATCCCGGCATCCCGATCACGTGGACCGAACCGCCCACCCGATCTTGAATGCTGGACGTCGATCCGGTCGCGGTGATGCCGGTACCGAACGTCTGGCTGTTGGGCGTCCCCGGGCCCGCGAACTTGACGACCAGGCTTTCATCCGGCCGGCTGAGCAGACGCAATCCGCCCGAGCTGTGCAGGTTGCCGACTTCGATGCTGTCGAATAGCAGGTGCGCGATGTCGGTGTCGTCAAACGTCGTCGCGGTCGTGAGTTCGCCGGCACGGATTTCCAATCCCGAAAGCTGAGTACCAACGGTGGAATCGTTCAACTGATAACGGTTGAACCGAATCATCGGACCGAAGTTGTCGTCCAACTCGGAAATCCGATCGATGTCTCCGGTTTGTCGGCCGGCGTCGCGTCGGATGTTGGAGCCCATCGATTCGATGTCGATGTCGATGATCGAGCCGTCGTTGTTGACGGTCGGACCATAGTTGTCGACGAAGGTGTTGCCGACGATGATCGGCTGGCTGCCACGGATGAAGATGGTCGACGGGGCAACGGACAGTCGGCCGAAGCGGCCGACGGGGCCGGCGCCATCTTGTCCGACGTCGTTGAATTCGAATCGCGAATTGGTGATCCGACCCTGCGCCTGTTGCAGTTCCAACGGAACGAAGCCACGTGACAGCCCGCCCTCGAGCAAGCTGATCCCGCCGGCGTAAGCCAATTGCACGTTGTCCAGACTGACACTGGAAGTCGGCCCGGCATAGATCCCGGACCAGTCGCCGCGATCCGGCGACGCCGCACCTGCGAGGGTGTCGTTGTCGTTGTTGGTATCGAAGGTGCCGCCGGCGCCGAAGCGATCGTCAAGCGTACTGGTGAAGACGATCGGATTGCTTTCCAAGCCCTCGGCCAGCAACTGCGTCCCCTGTCCCATCTCGATCCGGGAACCACGCAGCTTCATGATCAAACCGGGGTCGATCACCAACGATGCATCCAGGCGGCCGCGGATGCCCTGGCGTGTCAGATCCAGAACGCCGTCGCTGGTGGTTCCATCGTCGATGAACGACGCGGTGCTGGTATCCAGTTCGGCGATCAGGCTGAACGTCGGGTTAGCGGAAGCCGGTGCGCGGTACAGCCGACGTGACACGTACGAACTGCTCTGTTGAACCGTCGGCAACGCGGTCAATTCAACGCTGCTTCCCGTCGTATCGACGCTGAACGAGAAATCGTCCGTGCTCGGAAGCGACTCAAACCCGTCCTTGTCGACGTACGTCATTTTGTAGATGTAATCGCCCGACGTCAGGGTCCCGCCGGCCAGTTGCCGCGCGGTGACCAGGCTGAGTGAGGGCGCAAAGCCGTCTTGGATCGACCCGCCGGATTGCCCGGCGACGACCAGATTCTCCGGCAACACGTGCACGACATCGATGTCGTCGAATCGGCCGGCAACGGTCAGTTCCCGCGGAGCCTGCGTGGCCGTGGTGGGAACCCGGATGAACAAACCGTTGACCGAGTTTTCGACCAAATGGTTGCGGCTGATTTCGGGCCCGACGCGGTCGTAGTCCGCGGTGAATGCCCCGGCCTGTTGGAAACGCGGTGCCTGGTACGAAGTCTCTTCGAAGCTATCCGGCGAGGCGCTGATGGCCGAATCGGCACTGCGGGTGATTTCATTGAACGTGATCGTCGGTCGCATGTTGACGACCTGGATCGGGTTGACCAACTGCTGAATCGAATCGATCAACACATTACTGCTGCCGCCGTAGCGAATCTCGGCGTGATTGACGCTTTGCAGGAAGACCCCGTCGTCCTCCAGGTCCCGTCGTCCTTCGAACTGGTCCACGTCGCGTCGATAGATCAATCCGCCCCAGTCGCCCGGGCCCGCCGCGGGGCTGTTTCCGGCCGCGGCAACGTCGGCCACACGGTCTCGCACGCTGGTGATGATCACGCTGCCGTCGTCATAGCCATTGATTCCCGATTCTTGGTCGCCGATCAAAGTCGTGGTGATCGGATCACCTTGCGGGCTCAATTGAACCAGACGCGGCGCCCCAAGCACCTGCAACGCCCCACCGCTGCGGTCGACCTGCAGCGTGCTGCTGCCGACGCTGATGTAAGACGCTCGCATTTTCAGGATAGCGCCGGCGTCGATCATCGTTGTGACGCCCTGCGGCACTTCCATCGCGCGGCCGTCGCTGAGCGAGTTGCCGCCGACGTTGGAGATCCCGATCTGGTAGCTGAAGTTGTCCTGTTCGGTGGCCATGTTGCCGTCGACCCCGCCGTTGCCGACGATCCGAACGATGTCGCCCGGCAGCGCGCTGCCGAAGGCGTTGGCAACGTTTCCGTTGGCAATGTTGTTGAACGGTCGAGCCAGACTGCCATCGGCGTTCGGCCCGGCCGTCTTGTCGACGAAGATGTTGCGTCCGATCGCTTCGGCACCGCGGAATCCGGTCGAAAGATCGATGCTCCGTTCGCCGTTGAATACCAGTTGCGTGCCCAGACGCGTGACCGAAACACCGGTTTCCGCCTGGCGGGTGTTGATCGCTGATGCCAACGCGGCCGCCAGGTTTCCGGCCGGCGTGGGGAAGCCCGCCGAACCGTCGCTGAAGAACACGGCCACGTTGCCCGGAGTGGCGGTCTGGCCAATCTGCACGAATTCATAGGTCCGGACGACACCGTTGCCCGAGACGATCTCGATTTCCTGGCCGGGGACGACGGCGTCGCCCGCATCGGTAAAGTTCAGGATCCGATTCAACGGTCGGGTCTGGAACCAGAAGTTATGGACGCCGCCGGGCGTGCCATCGGCGTCTCCGTCCAACGGCGTGCCGGGAACGCCGGCGCGCAAGCTGTCGGTGTCGCGAATCACGTCGACTTCGTCGACCTGCGGTTCAAATTTGATGTGCAGGTCGTAGGCGCCCTGCGTCCGTCCGCCATAGCCGCTTCCGGGAATCGTCGGGTCGTAGCCGTCGTTGCCGCTCGCGGAGACTCCGATGTAATAAACACCTTCTCCGAGCGAAGTGATGACCCGCGAATCTTCGCTGAAGTAATCATCGTTCTGGGCGATCTTCTGCAGTTGTCCGCCGGACAGGCGGACCGGCAGCGGCGCGGCCTGGCCGCCGCTGATATCCGTCTGTGACTCGCCATCGAGGATCGATGCGCGAATGATCGAGCTGGCGAACGGGTCATTGTTGATCGCGTCGACGACGGCTTGGGCGGGCAATGTCGGCACATTGGGACCGCGACGTGGCAGGTCCAACAGCACCACGTTCGGGATCGGATTCCCCGCGTCGTCCAACACGCGATTGACGCGGACCGCGGTGTCACCCGCGTTGCGGTCGGAGCGAACAAATCGGATTTCCGTGTTGTTGCCCGCGCGTCCCGGTGTGACCGATTCAAATTGGACTTGCAGCGCCGAACCGACACCCAGGTCGGAAATCGCTGAGGCGTGAACTTCTTGGAACAGGGACAGCGTCGTGTCCAGCAGACTGCTGTCGGGCAAGCGTTCGGCGAAGGTTTCGACCGTCAACTGCCCGACCTTGTCGGCATCGTCCAGGTCGACTTCAAACCGATACAGGTCAATGTCGACGCTATCGGGCCGATGGATGTACTGACCGTGCAGGATGTCGAAGTTGCCCGGGAAGATGGGTTCCAGATCGACGTTCGCCACCGGCGTGTCAATGCTCTGGTTCAGGAAGAACGAACTGAGCGCCATGATGGTTTGGGGCGGCAGGTCCGTCGCTTGCTCCAATCCCAGCAGGAAGCCAACTCCGGCGACCGCCTTGCGGGTGAAGTCCTCGCCGTAGTCCAGGCCAAAGCTGGTCTGGTTGCTGAACACCAGCGCCGACTCCTGGAACGTCGGATCGATCCGGATCGAGGCTTGCAGGGTTTGGCTGATCGAGGATCCGGTGCCGAAACCTGGGCCGATCAGCGTGGTTCCCGGCCGGGATTGCAAATTGCCGATGTCTCCCACGGCAAACGTGACCCCCATGTCCGCGGTCTCGCGGAACTGGATTCCGATCTTGCTGGACCACAGGTTCAGCACTTCGCGGATCCGTTCCCTTTGGGTCTGCGTGATCTGGTTCAGGAAGTCGGTCGAACCGGAGCTGTCGAAGATGCCTTGGAAGTTGTAAAGGATCTCCGTGATCCCATCGGTCGTGTCGGCCCCGAAGTTGGGATTGATGTGCCGTCGGAGTTGCGTCCCGATCCCGTCCAGGTCCAGGTGACCGGGGTCGTCATTGCCGCCGAGCAATTCGATGTCAAAGTTCTGCGGATCGATCGACTCGCTGAGGACCAGACTGGTGATGGCGTCGTCCTGACCGAAGATGCCGACGTCCAAGGACGTGGACAATGTTTCGCCGGCCGCCGCCAACACCATCGGCGGCGCACCCACCACACTGCGCGGGATCGTCAGATCGCCGCCCTGCGTGCTGTCGCCGTCCCGCTCCGAGCGGATTGCCAGGACCGCGTTGACTGCCGGGGTGGCCAGCACGACGTCCTTCAAGTCGTCGACGGTCGGCGTGCTGCCGCCGAAATCGAAGATCACGTTGCCGCCGCCGTCCAGCCGGACGGACAGACCTCCGGCACCGGAATCCTCAAAGCTGACTTCGGTCCCGCTTCCGGACTCACCGACCTGGAGCGAAGAAAAGCGGACGCGCAGCCCGTCGTATTGGAAATCGGTGACGGACGATGGCGAAACGGGCAATTGTTCCGGCGGCAAAATCAGGTCGACGCGGTTATCCACCGCCGTCCCCACGCGCAATCGCCACGTGCCGCCTTCCAGCGGGACACCGGGCAAGGCGTTGATGTCGTCGCTGAAAATCAGCCGCGCCGTGTGCGTGGCCGAGTCGTAGATGACTTCGTCGGGACGGAACAGCACGTCATCGGTCGTGCGCACCGTCTCCTGCGTCAGCAGCAATTGATAGAACCGCGGGTTTTCGGCCGAGCGCTGCGTCGGCTGACCGTTGTCATCATCCTCAACGAACAGCGGATCCTCGTTGAAGTAGATCACGATCTCGTTGCGGTTCTGGGTCAACGAGCCGTCGTTGTTGCGGACGACCGGTTGTGGCACCACGGACTCGACCAGCGCGCCCAAGCTGAGCCGGAAATCGATCACCTCGCTGCGTTGGGTGGGATCGCTGGGAATGAAAAATTCGTTATTGGTATTGCGCAAACCCGTGACGCCCAGCCCGGCATCGTCGAACCCGAAGACCTCGATCCGGTAGCGATCATCGGGGAGCGCCTCGGCAAAGCGGACCACCACCTCGTTCTGGTTCGGATCACCCAGCGTGATCAGGCCCGGTTCGACGGGAACGTCGTCACCGGTCCCCAGTTGACCGTCTTCGCCGGCGCGGCTGATCTGGATCCCATCGAAGGTGTTCGGATTGAGCACCTGGTCTTCGTCGAAGCCGAAGGTCAGCACGCGCGGAGAAGAATCACGCACCGACCCGTCGGTGATCAGGGCTCCGTCGTTCGGCTGGATGCCAATCAACTGTGGACCGGCCATCAAGTGCCGAGCCTCCAGCGATTCGATCAGCTGCCGACGGCGCAAATCTCGTGCCTTGGCTCCACGGCGTTTTCCCCGAGTGATCGATCGGGACGCGGATGCTTTTGACTCACTGATGTTCGACTCGTTGACGCCCGCGGGAGAGACGTTGGGCGTGGAGTGGGCTCGCTTTCGCGAAGTCATAGACCGGACCTTCAAGGAGGCCTCTTCGCCGCAGGCGGCTTTCGCCGTCATGGCAAATCGACCGGGTGGGGTGGAAAATCGTGTGTGGACCGTGCGGTTTCTGTCTAAGAAATCACGGCTGAAATAAGGCAGTTTGACAAGCCGAGTCTCGACGGGCAGGACAATCGAGAGACGCGTGCCGAGTATAGTTCGACCGGAAAAACCCGCAAATGTCAGTAGGGATTGACGATCTGGCCAGGCCCGGGGCGGCCGCCACCGAGTGCATTCGGTTGACGTCGTCACGGGCGAAACCGCCGAAACCTTCCGCCCCCAACACCCATGTTCTGGCAACGGGAGGGGGGATGACGGTCTCCGGGGCCCACAATCTGGCGTGGACGTTTGACGGTCGAGGTGGCGTGAAGTTCCGCAAAATCACTGCATCTCGGACGATCGAGGTGGTTTGACGAGGGAATCCAAATGGGGTTCCGCGCGAACAGCGCGGCAGCGTCGGATTAAACATGCACGCCCATAAGGCCCAGGTGAATGCTTGGACCGTCCGGGGGCCGCAGATTTCGCTCAGGACCGATTGGTGGGTTGGGTCCCGAAATCTGAATCGATTGTGCCAGCGCATCCGGATTTCGCGGGCTCCGGTGAGCTTCCGACCTTGCCGGCCGCGTTTTCGTTGAAGTCGAATTGGCGGAGAACCTCATCAAGGTCTCGGTGAGCCCGGATCCCGAGCAAGCGCTATCGCTTCTCGGTCGCCCACCCCGCGTTGCCGAGCCGATCACGTTCCGGCGGCGGGTGCACCGGATGGAGGCAGGCAGTCCCTCCGATGGAGGGTTTTTGTTGCGGCGGGAATGTGAATCTCTTGCGGCGTCACCGGATCGCCAACGAGGAATTGCGCAAGAGCCAGGTTTCGGGGCTTTCTCTTGGGGCTATCTCTCAGGGCTTCCCCTTTGGACTGATCTCGGGACGCTCCCACTTGCTGTAGTCCGAGAACCGGACGGCATCGAGCGAGAACGCCACATCGGTCGCATTGTCCGGCATGAAGAACGCGGTGGCTTCGAACTCCGCGCTGGCGTGGCGGGCGACCAGAGGTTTATCCGCACCGAAGCCGGATTGTTGGCTGCGATGTGTTTTGACCTCTTCGCCATTGGTATCGAGATACCGCAGCGTGTAGTGGATGGTCCGAACGGCTTTGTTGGCGTGGTTTTGAATCCGCGCTCGGACTTTGCGAAACACGGATTCCTCTTTCAATTCCAGGACTTCGACGTCCACGGGCGTTTCGTGCGTGCCGTAAACGATCGGTGTCAGACGGGGCGGTTGCTGATCTGAATGCTGAAGGGGGACGTCGTTGATTTGAAACGGATAGCGAAGCGTTTCGGTCTGTCGGGGGAATTTCACGACCAAGCGTGCCGGGTCGCCCCACATCGTGAAACTGGCATGGCCCGATCGTCCTGCCCAGAACACACTCTTGCCGTCCGCGGAAAGGAGGCTCCCCGCGTCATCAACACCCAACAATTTGGGTTTCCCCGCATCGGACCCTGTGTACTTCAATTGGATGCGGAAGCCCTTCCGTTCTTCTCCGTTGGCCCGTTTGCTCATCGGCCGGACGGCTATCAATTCGGCCTTCAATTCGCCCGCGGTCTGAGATGCGCCTTCCTCCAGTTGGTCGAACTCCAACGTGACCACCTCCGTCGGCACCCAGAGTTCGCAACTCCCGCTGACGGAAAAGGAGTCGACGTTTTGCAGGAGCCCTTTCAGTGGTATTTGCCGCGAGAGCCAGGGAAAGTTGACCATCGCCCCCGTGTTGATGTCCGTCAGCAGATCTGTTTCTCGATTGCTTTGGACGCTACGAATCTTTCCGAACGCGAGACTGGGCTGGTCGATGGCCAAAACCGAGGGGGGAAGGCCGGGCGCGTGGACGGTCAGGTCCAACCGCCCTGTCGCATGCGGTGGGTTCTCGACCAACTTGGTCACTTCGATGAAACACGGGCCGGCAAACGCAACGGGTAGCTTGCGCGCACCGGTTTCAAAGGTCACGGCGTTGTCGGCCGCTTGGTTATCCGCCGGCCTGGTCTTGAGGGCCGGATCAAGCTGTTCTCCCGCGGCGATCAGGCCGGCAACCAACGCGCCGCCCGCGGACGAACGCATCGGATCCGGATAGCGAGGCGTCAGGCCGAGCTCCCGACAGATCGTCTCGAAGGCTTGGATCCGGGAGACGGTTCGCAGTTCGATGGAGATGGGACGCGTCAATGCGTTGGCCGTCTCAGGAGTTCGATGCACCGTCCAGCCGAGCGGCTTGGCCAGATCTTCCAGCAGGCGATCGGCGGGAATCTGGTCGGCGACCAGATCGATTTGCCAGGATTCGCGAAACTGCTCGGTGGTCATTCCCGAAAGCATCTCAATGCGTAGCGATTCCACCTGATTACGGCGACGTCCCTCGGCTTCCGCCGCTGCCATTCTCTGATCGAACGCCTTTTGAAAACCGTCCTGGAACGCTTCCAGGATTTGCCGCGTCGGGATGTTTGGAGGTTGTGCCTGGCACTTCCATTGGCTTCCCATAGCAGAAGCAGCCAGCAAGCTGAGCGTCGGGATTCTCAAAGGGCGGGGAAGTCGCATCGCGGTGGGCCTCGAGGACGGCGGTGAGTGTTCGACTGGTTTTCTACCTGCTCCGAGCCCATCGGGCCGGTAGCTTTACGATGGTGGAGACAAAAAGTCGGGGGGATTCCCAAAAAACGACGGACGCCCCGACCCTCCTGGTGGTCGCGAAACCGGCTCTTTCGACATGCGTGCCGCGCGGGGTCCGGTTCCGGTGCGAAGCAGCGTCCTGTGGTAAAACGGTTTCCATGGAGAGCGGCCGCCCGTTTGGTTTGGAAGCTGGGCCGCAATCCTGGTTCTTTCCCTTCCCCGGATTTCGTCGTGAAGCATTTGCACTGCTTAGCCCTGCTCATCGCGGTGGCTGCCCTGCCCCGGTTGGCCGTTGCGGCGGGGCTTTCACCCGAGGTTCACCGGGATGCCCGCGTCACGTTTCGCGTGATTGCTCCACACGCGTCCAAAGTGTTGGTTTTGGGCGACTGGCTGAAACGCGGCGAAGAATTGCCGATGGCCCAGGGCCAGGACGGGATGTGGTCGGCGACCGCCGGTCCCTTTCCGCCGGGGAATCACATCTACGGATTCGAGATCGACGGCGTCCAGGTGCCGGATCCGGAGAACGCGTCGGTCAAACTGCGTGCCTCCCGCGCGGGGTCTTACTTCCATATACCGGGCGACGCGGTGTGGCAGGCCGCCGAGGTTCCGCACGGCAACGTCGAGATCAATTTCCACCAATCCGAACTGCTGGGCGACACGCGTTGGTTTTCCGTCTACACACCGCCCGGGTACGACAAGGATCACCAGAAACAGTATCCGGTGCTGTACCTGTTGCACGGTTCGAACGACACGCCCATCGGCTGGGTGATGATCGGCGCCGCGAATTTCATCCTGGATAATTTGATCCGGCGAGACGATGCCGCGGAAATGATTGTCGTGATGCCCTTCGGACATGCCGTTGCGCATGGATCGCCCAGCGAATTGCAAAAGACGAACACGCGGAGATTCGAAGCCTATCTGATGCAAGAGGTGATCCCGACGGTGGAACGCAAGTACCGGGTTCGAACCTCGCCAAAAGATCGGGCCATCGCGGGACTGTCGATGGGCGGTGGCCAAGCCATCACCATCGGGCTGACGCATCTGGACCGGTTCAGCGTGATTGCTTCGTTCAGCGGCGCCGTTCCGATTGACAAGGACGGCACGGAGGCGGAGCAGCTTTCCGAGGTCCTGGCTCGGGCCGATGACGTGAACCAGGCCCTCGATCTATTCTGGATCGGATGTGGGAAAGACGACTTCTTGATAGAGCGAAACCAGAATTTTGTGCGGTTGCTTCAGGAGCAGGGGATCAACCATCAGTTTCGGCTCAGCGAGGGAGTCCACAACTACCACGTCTGGCGTCAGTACCTCACCAGTCTCCTGCCGGCGCTGTTTCGACCTGATTCCGCCCCGGCGGGCACGACCGGCAACGCGGACAACGTGGCGTACCTTGGACGCAGCGATCCAGGCGGCAATCCCGTCCGGCTGGCAAAGCGAACCGGTCACGTCTCGAATTACGACCAGACGCAAGTGCCCGCCTATGAGTTGCCTGATCCGCTGCAGATGCAGGATGGAACAAGGGTCACGACGGCTGACCAGTGGCAGCGTCGACGGCAGGAGATCCTTGGCTTTTACCAACAACAGATTTATGGGCAAGTCCCGGAGAATGCTCCCGGTGTCACCTGGAAGGTGATGGAAACCGACGAAGGCTCCCGAGGTGATGCGACAACAAAGAAGATCGAAGGAACCGTCGGTGCGGCGGATCAAGAAGACGCGCCCAAATTGCACGTCACATTGCACGTTCCCAAAACGGCGAAAGGTCCCGTCCCAGTACTGCTGAACCTCTCATTCTTCGGAGGCGAGTTTCCGCGTCGGGCCGGCGGGCCGCCGCGATTTGATCCGATCGCCGAGGTACTTGCGCACGGTTGGGCCTTCGCCCAGATCGGCTACAACGACATCCAACCCGATCGCCCGAATGCGTTCAACCGAGGAGTCATCGGATTGACGTTACCCGAGGGCCATTCCGAACCAGCCGCCGACCAATGGGGCACCATCAGCGCCTGGGCGTGGGGCGCCAGCCGTGTCGTTGACTACCTGCAGACCGACGACGACATCAACGAAGACCGCATTGCGATCACCGGAGCATCGCGACTCGGCAAGACGGCGCTTTGGGCGGCTGCGAATGACCAGCGGATCCACAGCGTTTTTAGCGTCGTACCGGGCGAGATGGGGGCTTCGCTGATACGACGTGACTGGGGCGAAACGCTGGACGACATGGCACAGAATTTCCCCTGGCAGTTCGCAGGCAATCTGCAACGTTGGGTGGGCCGTTGGAACGAACTGCCGGTTGATCAGCATCTGTTGATCGCTGCCATCGCCCCTCGTTCCGTCTATATCAACGGTGGCGTCAGCGATCAGTGGAGCGATCCCAAGGGAGAGTTTTTGGCGATGGTCGCCGCCGAACCGGTGTACCGACTTTTGGGCGGCACAGGCCTTGGTACCGAAACACTTCCAGAACTGGACCAGCCGATCGTGTCAGGGCAATTGGGGTTCCACTATCACTCGCAGGGACATCGTGCGGTCCCGGAAGACTGGAAACAGTTCTTGAAGTTCGCCGATCGACACGCATCACCATAGCCGTTCAAGTTGGCGCACCGCTTGGACCGCAGGGACCCGCGAAGCACCAAAGGATTGAGAGACGACAATGATGAGTGATGACGGTGAAAGTTCAAGGAAAACGCAACCGCGTGGTTTCCGATGGTCGATCGGCACGGCGTTGCTGTGGGTGGCGATTGCCGGGTTGGTGGCCAATTCGATCATGATGCATCGACGTACCACGTTGTTGCAGCAAAAGATCGACCATCAACAGCGAGAAATGAGTGCACTTCGGCCACTGCCACCCGAAGAAGTCGCCAGCCAATTTGAGCGAAGCACGACGCTGGGTCCGATCACGACTTCCGTGAAAGATGTCCGTTACTCACCCGAAAAGGATGCTTACAGGATTGAATTTGGATGGACGGACGCAACCACGGGCAAACAATGGTTCACCGATGTTGAATTGAAATCGGACGGGTATGGCACCTACTATGGCCAGATCCGCAACCATCCGTTCATTGAGCCGCTTGGACGCGAAGAGTTTTATGCGGTTTCGGTGAGGACTCCCTCGCCCTTGGCGGAGTAGCTGGACGATGCCACCCTCAATCCAAAACACCGTCACGCGTCCGCTGTCGCAAAAACCAGTGCCCGAGGCGGGACTCGAACCCGCACAGCCGTAACCGGCCGGGGGATTTTAAATCCCCTGTGTCTGCCAATTCCACCACCCGGGCAGGTGTCGTAAATTACCGAGCGAAAAGCTGATTGGGGTCTGCAGGAAATAGCCCCGAAATGGCTCATGGTGCCTTAAACGTCACAATATTGCGCGGGACTGTCGACCGGCTTCTCCATGATCGCGGCAAGTTTTACCGGGGCTTGTTCCGTCTGGCCAGGGAATAGGTGCCCGTAAGTGTCCATTGTCAGGGTGATCGTCGCGTGTCGCATTACGGTTTGGACCACTTTTGGGTGTTCGCCGGCCAGAGCGAGCCAAGCCCCGCAGGTGTGGCGAAGCGAGTGAAAGACGAGCGATTCGTTGTCGTGGTTCGTTTTGGTCAGGAAGTCGGACTCTCCGGCGTCGGTTCGTTCTGCCTCCGGGAGAGACTTCAGCCAGGTCTCGCGGGCTTCCAACAGGTCAGATTCCAGCCCCGCAGAGAGTTCTTCCAGGGAGACAATGCCGAACACCGGGGATCGGACTCGGCCCCGGCTGACGTGCTTCCGCAGGTCGCCGGCCAGCTTTTTGTCGATGTACTGCTTTGCCGGCTTCCGGTTCTTTGTCCCCGCTGGCTTGCAGAGCAGGTGCGGAGTTTCGGCTGCGAGGATCATCTTTCCGCGTGTGAGGCCGCCGAGCTCGCTCGCCCGAAGTCCGGTCTGGATGGCGGTCCGGTACAGCAGCAGTCGCTCGGGTGGCTTCATGCCATTGCGTTTGCGCTTTGATTTCTGCAGGGCCATTTGCAGCCAGGGCCATTCCTCGGGCAACAGCATCCGTCGCTCGTATCGCCGATCTGCTTGCGGGTCCGGCTTGCTGACCATCGATAGCGGATCCAGTTGCAGGCGGTGGTGATTGGCCAGCCAGCGGGTGAAGCTTTTGACCGACTGGAGACGCGCCTCGATTGTTCGTGCGGATGAACCGCCAGTCTTGAGCGTTTCAACGTGTTTGGAAACGTCGTCGGAATTGATGTCGCGGATCGCTTTCCATTTACCAGCTTCGGCAAACTCCCTGATGTGGCGTCGCATTCGCTGCCGGTGATCCTCGGTTCCGCCCTTCACCGCTCGGAAGGAGATGAACGCCTCGAGGTGATCTTCTAGCGGGGTCGCTCCATGGGCGGCTAGCTTTTCCGTCGTTTCATCGATGACACCCGCGGCGCGTTGTTGTGCGTCGGCTTCCCACTTTGCCGCGATCCGTTCAGCAGCTCTTTTGTCGCTGGTACCGGTCGATCGGCGTTTCCGTTCATCCGGACCGCTGCGGTAGTCGCCAATCCAGTACGGGTCGACCTGAAGCACAAACTCCCCGGTGTGGTCGATTGGCGCGGTGATGGTCTGGTTTCGTTTGTTCGTCCACGTTGCCGAACGGACGATTATCTTCTCCCCGTCGACGATGGCGGTGCGTTTGCAGCCAGTCCGATCGGTCCATGAAGCTACTCCGGCCTCAACTTCCGCCCCAGGCGGAACCGACTTCTCTGTCTGGACGATTGCCGCGATTACTGGGATCGGTTTGCGGTGGGTCCGCTTAAAAACGCTTGCCATTTAAGCGTGGGGAAGCTCGCCTTCCTGGTGACGGGTGCTGACTCCTGAAGTCAAAACGGGGGAAGCCGCTCAGGAAAGCGGCGCTTGGTGATCAGACTATCCCCTGGGCGCATAGTACCAGGAAACGTACGGTACGCAAAAACGCGCCGAGGCGGAGCGGTCGAATCGCACCTAGTGATTCGGAATTGATTTCGGATGGACCTAGCTGCCCGTTAAGTCAGGTCCATCTATGCCCCAAGGCTTAACGACCTCGGAACGTTCCGCAAGCTGCTTTGGTTGTTTCCGTTTGCTGATTTCCGCATTCGGTGCGCGAGAGGCGTTCAGATGCCACGGGATACCGTCCTCAGTTTCGAATCGAGCGACGTACCCCGTGGCAACCATATCTCGGTACAGCAAACGAACAACGCCGTAGGGCTTCTCACCCCACCTCTTTTTGGCATACGCGATCGCGTCTGCTTCGCCAAAACCTCTTTCCAAGAACAGGGAGAATTTTGGCTTCTTGTAGTAGTTGGATGCGGGCCGATTCTGTGATTCAGACCAGTAATGCTCACTGGGAACCACCCAGATCAAAGCATCCGTGGGCTCTGGCTCCTGTCCTTCAACTGGCACAAAACTACTCGCCCCGCACCCATGTTAGCAATCCTTTGATCCGGTCCTCGTAGGCACGTACGTGCCCCTGAGAACCAGATGCGGGCTGGGTAATCTCGTCTTCTTCGAACTGATCGTTTGAGAAATCGGATTTCAAGAAATATACCGACCCATCAGCTTCGACCTCGATTTCGAGAGATCTATCGCCAGCGCGCCAGTCGAACTGCAATCCTCCGTCAGCGGTCGGTCGGACCTCGGGAACATTTCTTGCTACCCACCCCCTCCGAATAAACTGCTTCGCCACATGAATGGCGTCCTCGGAAGGCGCAATAGCGCCGTCGTCGTCCCAGCCATCGTTTAGTGAACGCAATTCGTCAACGCGATGCATGAGCCGCTGCTCCGCTGCAGGATCGTAAACTGATGATGTCCATCCTGGCTCTTTCGAAAGTCCTGCAGAGCTGGGCGTACTGCACGAATTAGATGGTGCTGTCTTAGTCATGGTGCAACTTTCAGAGGGGAGGGAGAAAGTTCTAAATTCAAAGGATCACAAACAGTGGTGGCCAGAGAATCCAGGGCTTTGGGGAGGGAATCGATTCGTTCCGCAAGCTCCGATGCGTCCGAATCCAGTGTTTCCGCGTTCGCTGTGGCTTTCACAACACGCTTGTCTTGCTCAAGTGAGAACTCTTGGACAACACGGGCCGACGGGGGAAACTTCAACGTAAGTGCACGGGACGTCGGGAGGCACGCGCCAAACAAGCTGTCCGGAACGCTTTTATTGAACACCGGCAAATCGTCATCGCTTTCGAGCCTTCCTGAGTAGTGTCGGTTCGCACCAAGCGCCGTCATTGGCGTCTCTGGGAGCGATAGCAGGATTTGCTTCATCGCGGGCACGCAGTCACGACCGGCATCTTCGCAGCGAATTTCCACCCTGTGAGGTTCGATCGTTAAAATCAGATCGCCAGCCGTAACCCGAAACCCCGGACGCGAGAGCGCCAATTCGAAGCGATCAGGTTCCTTGGAGACAACGTTCTGCTTCACCAACCACTTCGGCTCAAAGATGTAGATGTTGAAGGAACCAACCGCGACAACGCTCATTGCTTCAAATTCGAGCTTTGTCACAACACATGCCTTTACCACTGGATCTTGGGTGGAACCGTCTGGGAACTGGAATCCGACCTTGAATTTGAGCGACAGAGACTAGTTTAGCCGCTCTTTCAGTACAAGACGGGTCAGTACTACACATTGTTCGCACTTCGATGCAATGCGTATGCCGAATCGAGGCTTTAGGCAAAATCAATGGCCCTTTTGTAGCAAAATAGGCCGCTAGGGCTGCCAGTGCGGCCCAATCGCTCTAAATGGGGGCGAGGTCATCGCGGCCGCTCGCAATTCCGCCCACTACCGCCATCTTTGGTGGCAGTCCTGACTACCCAGCGGCAATTTCCCGGTGCCAAATATTGATATTCGGCGGGTTTCCGACTTGGCGGCGTGCCCTTCGGCTCCTGAAGCGTGCGAGTGGCCGCGGGAGCGTGCGAGGAGCGACAGGTGTTCCCGCGAGATTCATAGCTGGAATGTTCATTGGCGAGTTCTTGCATGCGCGGGCTTCGTCCGCTTGGGTGACAGCGGCTGGCTGTTCCATCGCGATTTTCAGGACGTGTTCCGACCTGGCAGTGCACCACGGTCTGGGTTTCTTGTTAGTTGGTTGCCGGCGTTCTGGGGCGTCCTGAACGGCCGGCGACGTTGCCGCGGCTCTGCTGCGAGTCCGCGGATCGGGTAAGCCGGCGGGCCGGCCGCGATCGTGTCTCTCACACCACGACCGGGCCCGCGTCGTCGGCGGACCCGTCACGCCTGCCGTGAGTGGGGTATGGTGGTGGTGGCCGGCGGGCGGGGCAGACCGCCGGCCTCTTTTCCGACGGATCAGTGCGAGACAGTCACCAGACCGCACGCAGCCGTTGCCAGGCGTGCGATAAGTCCGGGGCGTCTCTTCGCGGCCTGTTCTTAGTTGCCGTTCTGATTCTCATCGTTGCCGTCGTTCTGGCGTACCTGTTCATTGCGAGGGAGCTGCCCCGACTGAACCCATCGCGGGAATGACCCGGGCGACTTGGGGACGCAAACTGCGATTCCGCCAGATTGCTGAACCGTGGTACCCTCCGGGGCTACACGTCCCCGAATTCACACGGAGCAAGAAAATGGGAATCCCTCAATGCGTGATGTCGCTAGCGTTCGCCATTGGTGCCTCGCTGTCCTGCCTTGCGGCGGATGTCCAAAACGCCAACGAACCCCAGAAATTGCGATTTGAAGTTCAACCAGACGATGGCGGGATTCTGCTTTTGCCGGCGTCTGTTGGTGTCGGCGCATCTGACGTAACGGGCCTATTTGTCACGTGCGAGCGTGTTCAGTTTCGTGGATCGCAAGCCGTTTTCGTCAACGCAAGCTGCGCATCCGATGGTAATAGTTTCATCACTGGTACGCGTTTGACAATCTCGGCGAAGTCGCCGACGAGTTTATCGGTGAACGTTTCCGACGATGCCCGAATCGAGTTCACTTCTGCAAAAGCCAAGAAGGAATTTCTGCGGACGCAGAAGTGAATGATTCTTTGAGTGCTGACCCGGCCGGCGCGGACTTCGTCCCCTTGGGTGACAGCGGCTGGCTGTTCCATCGCGAATTTCGGGGACTGTTCCGGCCTGGCGGTGTGCCGGGTCTGGGTTTCTTGTTGGTTCAGCGCCGGCGTCCTGGGGCGTCCTGAACGGCCGGCGACATTGGATCCAGGCTGTCAGCCGGGCAGCTGCATCAACGCGGTGCAGAATTCGCCCGGGGTGCACTCAGCCGCGTCACCGACAGCGGACTCCGAGTGCCCCGCAGCAAGCCAGATCGCGTCCGCGTTCCGTTTCGCGTTCTCGCCCACGTAGAACTTCAAGGTCGTCTCGATCGACTTGTGACGCATCATCGCTTGGAGGACCGGGGGCATCACCTTCGTGGACCAACGGGCCCCGAACGATCGCCGGAAGTCGTGGATCGTTGCGAATCGATCTTCGCCGGCAGTGTTGTGACCGACGATCACGCCGGCCTTTCTGCCAGCTTGCGCGATCCTCTTTTCGACGGTTCTCTTGGTGACGAATCCGCCACGCATGCCGGTCCACTTGAACACCTGGCCGCGACGATCTGCAGGGTCGACCGCCCGCAGTAGGTGCGCGAAGTCGGGCGTCATTGGGACTTTACGATGCCGGCCGCCTTTCTCATGCTCCGCCGAAATCGCGATCATCGGCCGGTCCCCGTCCAAATCCTCGACGTGGTGAAACCTGGACGGCTCCCAGGTGAACGCGAACGTCTCACCGCTGCGGAATCCGGACCGCCAAAGCGCTTCGAGGTTCCATGCCCAACGCGTCGCGCATTCCTTCCCGGCAACCTTCGGCAGCTGCATCGCGATGCGTTCCGCTTCCTCGCGGGTCAACGCGCGACCGTGGGATGATTCGACAACCTTGATCGGTGGCGGCGTCGGCCGCTCAGCGAGGATTCTGATCTGGACCGCCCATTTCAACGCGCTCATCAAATGATCTTGATAGGCGCGAACGGTCGCCGGCGACTTGCCCTCCTTGCGGAGTTTGGCCGCAAACTGGCTGAACTTCGCCTCGTCCAAATCTTGGATAAACCGAACGTTGCACAGCGATTCCAGGCGATTTGCCGCGGTGCGAAACGCTTCCGCCGTCTTCGGCTTTCCGCTGTCGAGGTGCTCGTCTTCATATCGATCTCGGAAGTCCGACCAGAGATCACATTCCCGGCCATTGTCGGCCAACCAACGAGTGACCAGGCCGGCGGCGAGCTTCGCCGCCTCCCTCTTGGTTCTGACTCCGCTGGATCCGAAATGCCACGGGGACCGCGCGTCCGCTCGGTACTTGATAACGATGTTGCGGCGATCGCTTCGCCGAACGAGCATCCATTCGGGCCCGGTGGCCCTCATTCTGTGTCGTCGCATGAGCCTGCACTCTCATTGCTCGGGGCGGTTCTTGGTGGCTTCGTGAAGTAGCTCACCGTTGACGAGTACCCTGCCCGCCACGGGGCTGGTCGGAAGGCCGTACGCTTTTAGCAACTTCAAAGCGGTGCGGCGGTCGCGAATGTCGAATGCCTCCATCATGACTTTCAACGTCACGACTTCATCCTTGCTGATGCTCGTCCGCTTGGGACTCTGCGCGGCCCTTTTCTCTTTCCGCTGATTCATGGCAATGCACAATCCTGCGCGGCACGAGGATCGTCCGCGCACGACAACGGCGTCGTACCTGTTGAGAACCGGGCGTCTACTCCCGGTCGGGGCCTTCGCTCGCCGGCCTGTGCCGGGTCACAGCTCGGGACTGATCCCACAAATACGACGCCGTTGTCATTTTCTAAATCTGAAAGAGTGGTAGACGTTTCGCTCTTGTCGCCGCCGCCATTTACAAGGCGGGGCCAAGTCGATTCGGTTCTCAGGCCAAATCAACGAGCGACTGAATCATGCCGCATCCGCAAGGCGGTGTCAAGTTTGTTCAGTTGCCATTTAACGCGTTCAGGAATTCCGCACCAATGAATGAGATCCGTACGAACGTGCTGTCGGGTGTGCCGCCGTTCTGAGCGTTGACTTCGAAGGTGAATCCTTTGTGGTCGAATTCCAGTTGTGCTTCTCCGTCCTCACTGGCCATTGTGACGGCTTCCGCGACTTTTGCCTCTATCACACCGTTTGCCGGTTTTGTTATGGCAGTCGGATGCGCCGTCCATTTCTCCCAAACGGCCTTTGCCGAATCAGCAGTCATGGGCGGGGCAACTTCAGCCGTGAATGTCGACCAATCAGCCGGCGAAAAGCCGATTGAAAACTCGCTCAGGTCCTCCCGATCAACGACGTCCCGCAGTCGATCGAGCATGAAGACGACATCCGGCTTCTTTTGATCGTCCGCGATGATCGATTCAGATTGAACCTGCTCGCGGGCTTCGGTCTCGGCCGGTTCATCAACCTGGTTCAGCTGCGGCGGGGCAGGTTCAGTGCGTGAATCGGAGCAACCGGCGACGATCGCCGCACAGAGTAGGAGGAGGGTTCGCATTTGTTTTTTGCCCACGGGAGCCAAGAAAGCCGGCGACTCCGAACTGCGCCAGGGGCACCCGGCGCAAATTGCAGGGGCAATTGCACGCCGGAGCCGCCGGTGTGCTGATCCTACCGTCCTAAGATGCTCCGTGCCACACAGGCGGTCAATCTTCGTCGGCATTCGTTTCCTTTGAAACTGTCGGAATCACATTTCCGAAGGGTTTCGCAAATTCGATCGATGCCGATTCCATTCTCGGGTTGTGTTTCACCATCACGCTGAACGGGCTCGTCTGGCCGGGAAGCAATGGCCGGTATTCGATGTAAGCGGAATCGGAAGTGATGAACCCACCCTCGGAGTCGAAGAAGCTCGCGACTGCTTTGACACCATCAAATGGGGAAGAAGATACATTCGTGATTTGGCCTTCAACTTGAACGTACTGTCCCCCGGGACTCAGGTGCCAATTCCAGCTTTCCAATTGCAGTCGCTGAACTTCCGGGGCAGGAACCTTAGCGGTAGTGGTCGGATCGCTCCGCCGGCTAGTGTCGGGCGGATCAACGAAAAAACCCACGATCCCGCAAACAATCAGTCCGACTATGAAGACGCCGGCAATGATCGATGTGGCTGACGAAGTTGACGAAGAAGGCGACCGCGACTTGTCGCCAGAGGCGGCTCCAAAAACGCACGCGATGTGTAAGACGATTCCCGGTATCACGAAAAACGCGTACCCCAGAAGAACCGCGATGAACCAAACAAATCCGTTTAGGATTTGCTGCTTATAAACCTGACCGAGACCAGGAATCACAACACTCAGCACCGCCGCAACTCCCGGATTCCAATTCTCCTGTCGCCCTGCTGAGTGACGTTTGACGTTGATTTGCGCATTCAGAAACTCACCGCAGTAACGACACTTGATCGCGGTCGAAAGGATTTGCTCACCACAATAGGGGCAGGATTTGTAATCCGTCTCAACAGATTGTGACGCTGGAAAATGCTCAAAAGATTCTGCTTCGGCCGGAGCGTTGAAATCCCCTAGAACGCTCGCGATTTGGTCATCAGCCACATTGCTCTTCGCTTCCCATGGCGCGGGAGGCGGTTCAACGGGCAGAGCGGGCAGCGGCTGGCTCTCACTCTCATTCCAGGTTTGATCCAACTCGGATTTGAACAGTCCGCGCACGCTCGCCGCTCGGACCCATTTCCCTGCAGATCCGATGCGAATTCGCGTTTCTGAATTGATCTGGCCTGTCTCTGCAAGCCTCTTGAGTTGCTTTGTCCTGAACGGCCCGAGAGTCTTGCCCTTGTGATCAACAAACCATTCGCGAGACATTTCCTACCCCAAAAACACACCGAAACCGCTCTTTCAGGCCCCGAGTGTACACTACCCCGCAGAGGTATTCCATTGCTTGGCGCACCAGGCGGTCACGACTCGATCGTTCCTCGTCACGGCGTGGCGTGCAATCAATCCGAGACGTTCCAGACCTGGCAGATGCCGCCGGATCGTATGTCGCGAAATCGAGTCGATGTTCTTGCGTTTCAGTTCCGAGTGGATCTCACCGACCGTTGAGCCTGTTCGATCGATTGCTTGCAGAATCCTACGATCTGTCCGATGCACCTCTAGCATTCGACCATTCCCGCGGAGTAAAGCCACGGCGGTGGTGGCCAGGCATCATCTTCGGGGATGCGGCCAGACAGTTCCCAGAGCAGCGAGGATCGTTCCGATTCCCCTCGGGCCAGAGCTTCCCGCCACTCTCGTCGGATCTTCTCTTGGCGTTCGTCGATGACCAACTCACCGCGGCGAATCATTCCCGAATCTCGCTCGATTTCCGTTGGTAGCGGCACCCACTCTGGATTGGCGACCGGTTCGACTTCGCCGCGGTACCGGCGCGGAAGGCAGACAGTGTCGCATGCCTCATCCAGACTGAGCCCGCGTTGCTGCAGGGAAAATGCCTCGCGGAGCTTGGTTGCGATCGACGTCCCGTACCGGGTCTCCGCGTCGATTGCTGGCGTTGGGGCCGGCGTGTTGCGTTTCGCCGGCGTGGTCTTTGCCGGTTCCGATATTCGCTTCCGTCGTCGTCGGACTTGGACAAATGTGCCGTCGTCGGGGCAGTCTAATAACGCTGTCGTTTCCATCCGCTGGATCCTTTCGATCAGCCGCACCCCATTGCACGCTCAATGGTTGACCGACTGAGAGGGCGTTTCGATGGTCTCTTTGGCCTGGGATTGTATCGGACGATTGGCGTTTTCAAATGCAACGCGATCAACTCCGTCCATGCCCGCCGATTCTTATCTCGCAACTTCGGGATGGAACATAGCGCCGGGTTAATGCCACTGGTGGTCATGGCCGGCGTCAGAAGTGTATGAGCCATAGCGAAGCTACCTTTAAAACTGGCCGGGAAGTGCCCGATCCGGATCTCGCAGGATTCGATGTCGGTATGGTCAGTTAGAACGCGGACCATCGTTCCGCTCAGGCTTGACTCGCGGGCGTCCGCTCGCATCCATAGACCGAAACCGCCGGGCTCCGGTTCGAAATTTGCCTGCGAAACAAACCGAATCACCTCTGCGCCAGCGCCGTTGTCGTCTTCAATGTCAAGCCGCTCGGCGATCCTCAGAAGGGCGTGAGCAGAGAATCCAGCAATCCACTCACCACCGTTGATCGGAACTCGTGGCCGGTGCTCAGGGTAGTAGATCGTTCGTCCCCCGACTTCTGCCGACCGAAGGCGAAACCAACGGAACTCGATCGCAGACCGTCGCAACTTCCCCGTGAAAGACCACGGCGGGCAGTGCTTCGAAAACAGATCCTTATCGACGCCAGCAACGATACTGAAGGCAAGACGGCCCCAAGCGTCATCGTCACCAGACCGAATGAGCCTGCGTTCGGATGCCGGCAATGCAACGGCGCGTTTGCGGTAGCTCTTGGACAGGGCTGCGATCAATGCCTCTGGCGGGTTGCCGAACTGTCGCAGATCCGGCATGCCATCGAACGCTCTTCGCAGAGCGTCTTGGGTGCATTTACGCTTGCTCATTTCCCGATCGCTCGCGAGATGTTCGCTTTCAGCAGCTCGATCGCGTCGCCCACACGTTCGCTCTCTGAGGTTCGTTCTGGCATTGTCGCGTGGGCGTTGCCGAGCAGTGCGAGAGGAAGATCGCCATGCTTGAGTAGTTTTTCAAAGAGAGGCGTGAGATTGCACTGCATCCGACTCTCGGCCAGTTGGTAGCCATAAACAACCTCCGTCAGATTGTTTCTCGCATCGATCAACGTTTTTTCCGACGCCGCCGCCGTCACGGGACGGGCCGGCGGCTCGAATCTCTGGCGAACAGCGCGGGCGGCGAGCAGTGGAGGCAGGAACGGCGAAGTGGGGCCGCATTGATCGATGGCTGCCTGGATTTCATCAACGCTCGGAAGATTTGAAAGGATGACGGTAGACATAACTCTCTCGGGAAAGGTGAAAACTGGTCAAGTGATTTGATCGGCGATCGATTGCAGGAGCGCGGAAGTGACTCGCAGGCATTGTTGGCGATGCCGCTCGATTTGTTGCAAAGCTTGGAGCTTGTCATTCAATCGCAGGAACTCATCGGTGCCCGATCGGTCCTGAACCACCTCCTTGCAGAAGTCAAGGATGCGTTCGACGGTCTCTGCTGATCGTCGCGCCGACTCCGCTCCGGACTCCATTTCCAAAGCTACCGCGGCAATCTCGGATTTCGGTGATCGCGTTTCCGGGAAGAGAATCCCGGCGGCTTCTGCCGCTACAGAGAGGCGCGCAGAAAGCATGCAGAGACCCGGAATTGAATCTGCGGCGAGCAATAGCAACTCCTTCGCCGCCTGATCGTTGGCCAAGTGGTGGTTGTTCTCGCAGACAGCGACCATGTATTCCGACGCCAACTTTACCGCTCTGGCGGAGTCTTCAAACTGCGTTCTCATCGGCCGGCCCTCCGATCGGTTTCCCTGGCAGTTTCCCGCTGCACTTGGCTTGGTGAACGGCCGCCGTTTTTTGTATTTCGCGCCGTCTCTTCTGTTGCCCTTCGAGATTTGGTCAGTTCAGCCTTCATCTCTTTCTGAACCCTGGTCGATTCGGCGGTGACCTTCAGTAGCTCGCGAACCAGATCCCCGAAGAACTCTTCCCGAGGAACCTGAGCGATCGAACCGTCCGCTTGGCGGATTCGCGGATCGGCTCCAACCGATGCCGTCATTCGAATGTCACGGGCGATTTCGTTGATCGACGCAGGATCTTGTCGAACGGCTTCAAGCATCGCCCCGCGGAAGCCTTCGACCGCGATGGCGGCCTGCTCCATCTTCGGAGCCTCTTCCAGGCTGACTCCGCCCATCGACAAGAAGCCTTGCCGGCCGATGGTGCGTGTCATCGCGTTGAAGGCCTCGGCCGCTACGGAGCTTCCTGGCAGGTTTGCTGACGCGAACATGCTGTCTCGCGCCCCGAATTCACGAGGCAATGATTCGATGAATCCAGCGAACCCCGTGCCCCGGGTTTCTTCCATCACCTGGCCAAACTGTTCGCGAACCAAGCCGCGAAGTCCTCCAAGCGTGTCGTCGACCTTCGATGCCTCGCTTGCCGCCTTGAACCTCGACTGAAGAGCGGCCAGCCGCAACGGAGCGGTTCCGCCGGAGATCTCGCGGACCTGGTTGTCGAAGGCGGCTCGATCAACCTGAATGGTGCCGAAGGACTCACGCATCGACTTGTCGAGAGCGTCGGCAGCTGTCGTGACCCTTTTGAAAGCGCCTTTAAATTGGACTTCGCCGAACTCACGAGAGAAAAACTGATCGCGGATCGCGTTGTTGGTTTGCAATGCACTGATCCGGCCGAAGAGGGTCGCCGGATCCTGAAAGCCTTTGCCCTGTTCGATGAACGCCAGCAAGCGTTTTCGGTCCTCGCGGTTGGCCTCGGTGTCTTTTCCGTCCGCGATCTTGCGATCGAGCAACTCGACCTTCGACCGAGCATCGATCATCTGCTGCTGGAAGTTGCCGAAGAAACTGCCCAATTCGTTCGCAAATTGAGTGGTAGCGGTGCTGGT
This sequence comes from Roseiconus nitratireducens, assembly GCF_008629675.1. Taxonomy (GTDB): domain Bacteria; phylum Planctomycetota; class Planctomycetia; order Pirellulales; family Pirellulaceae; genus Stieleria; species Stieleria nitratireducens. The sequence goes on from NZ_VWOX01000001.1 coordinate 284,902, forward strand.
CGATCGGCCCGTCGTGTCGGCGGTCTCCTTTGAGAACGCAGCGAACAGGGCGGCCGCCTGGCGTGACGCCTCTTTGCGGTTCTGTTCTGGTACCGTCCCCACCGTGTTTACGAGCGCTGGTGCGATCGTCTCGGCCAATGCGTTCGGATCCACGACACGGGCCTGAGTTCCGGCCAGCGTCAAGAACCCAAGGTTCTCGCGGGCGTCATCGGATCCAGTTGCCCGGCGTAAGTCGATTGCGGCGGACGACAATTCGTCGATCGCCTCAGGAGTGTTGATTGAAAGCAGGGCGGCAGCGGTAACGGCCGATTGAGCTGAAGCCTTGTCAGCACCAGCCGACACCGCGGATCCGGTCGCCTTGACCAATCCAGCAATGCTGGAGAATCCGGTCGCCCGCGCGATGTCGGGGGCTGACTCAATGAGCCCCAACCGGCTAGCCTCAGAAAGGCCTGCGAGATTCTTAAATCCTTCCTGTTGAGCCTGCGCAAGCTCGGTCTGCTTGTTGAGCGCTTCGGAGTAAAGCTCATTCTGGGTTCGAAGGAACGCGTTGACGGCCTGGATCCCCTCTTGAATCCCAAAATAGGCTGTGACGACCGACCCGATTTTGGTGATAGTCGACGTGGCGAAGGTGCTCCAATCGCCAGTACTGCTGACAGCGGCCTTTTCGTTTACCTTCCCCAGGCGTTCAATTTCCTGTTCGGTGTTGTGGAAATGGACCTGCTTGTCCGCACTTCGCCAGTGAGCGAGCATTTTCTTGGCTTGCTCGGCCACCTTGGGGTCAACTTCGTCCAATTTTGCGACGATCTCATCGACCGACTGCCGGCCGTTCAGGCCGAGCTCGCTCATCGAGTCATTTAGTGCACCGAAAAGCTGCCGACCCTCCTTCGTGGTCCTCTTGAGTTGGCTCAAGATTTTTTCAGTTGTGGCATTGGTCGCCTTGCCGGCCGACAGCATCGAGTCAATGACGCTTTTACCGTGCTGCTCGATTGTCTGTCCGGTCTTTTTCAGGTGCTCGCGGGTAGAGGCGTCGGCCGATTCGATCTTTCGAAAGCCGTCAAGTAATCGCTGTTCGTCGGACGTCAGTTCGACGACCGCTTTTGCTCTGGCCATGGGGTTACCTGGTCAAAAAAGGGTTTGGTTCGACGGCATTCCGAGCTTGGATTGCCATTTGGTTCGATTCGGGACGGCCTCGCGGCGACGTCCCAGCAGAGGGGCAGAATCCAAGTCGCCCCCCATAGGTAGGTGGCGACAGGTTTGGGGCGAAACGACCGAAAATCGAATCGAAGCCCATCCCTGGCAAAACAGAAGGGGGGGCCTCCGAGAGGCCCACAAACCGCTTCTAACGCGATTTTTGGAATCGTGGCTCCGGGGTCGGGTTTCTCCGCCGCCGGCCCCCTCCCCCCATTCCTACGTGGTGGTGGTGGTGCTGATAAATTTCCCAGATGCCAGCGAATTCCGTTCGAAGCGGCCCTCGCTCGCGACCGCCCACCCCCCCCGGAAGGACCCGCCCCGTGGGCTCCGGTGAGCCTCGCTGGCGATGGCCCGGCGGCGCGCGTGAGCCCCGGGCCGTGTTCCGGCCGGCGACGTGAGGCGAGCGATGGGGAAGCGAGGGCGGAGTGGCTCATTCGGCTGCTCTAGGAATTCTCAGAAGGGGATGTTTTCATCGTCGGGACCGGTCGGCTGCGTCGCTGCGGACTGGCTGGTGGTCGCACCGGACGTGAGTGCCTGGTACTCCGGCGATGCCGCGATCGTCTCCTTCAACCGATCGGAAAGCGCCTCGAACACTTCCGGGTCGAAGTCCTCGGGATCGAGTGAGAGGTAGGTGGTCGGGCCCTCGAGCGCCGGCCCGCTGGTCCCCTTGGGGATCCCGCTGAAGTGTGCGATGTCGGCGTACAGATTCCCGCCCCGTTCGTTGTGGACGATCGACAGACACGCCGGCTTATTGAGGATGTTTCGAAGATCAAAGTCTTCGATCTCTTCATTTGTGAATCGTCGCCCCCGCCATGATTCAAGGTGCTGGCGAAGCGTTGCGCGTTCCGAACTGCTGAACGTGTACCGGTTCCCCACGACAAACGGTTGATCGTCGGCGGTTCGTTCGCCTGGCACCTGGAATTCGATGTAGAGCTTTCGCTGACGCTTGGGCTTGCCGGCGTAGGTGGTCGACTGAGTGCCGAGATCAATCAATCGGGCGCAGACGGCAAGCTGATTCCCCGCGGGACAAGGTTCGTAGTCGCCGCCGTCGGGCTTTGGCATCTTCATCAAAGGTTCCTCTCGCATTCAGGGGGATCAAAATGAGTCAGTGGCGTAGTCGGCGAACTCCGCGCGGAAGTTGTCGTGGTCCTCGATCGGGGCATCGCTGAACGTGCAACTGGGCCCATGGAATCGAAGTAGTGCCTCTGATCGCTCCCCGCCTCGCATCTTTGGAACCATCAGGCGAACGGAACCGCGGCCGAGTTCATGAAGGAAGAGAACGCCGTCGGCATCTTGCTCAATACTGCCGGAAGATCGCAGATCGCCGAGACGGGGCGCTCGTGGTTTTGTCCCTGCCTCCGTTTGCCGGTTCAATTGCGACAGGAGCACAACCGGGATCCCAAGTTCGCGTGACAATTGCTTGAAAGCTCGCGTGGCCTCGGTGACCTTTTCGTATTCGGTTTGCCTCGGATGGGTCGGTTCAATGATTTGGAGGTAATCCACAACAATCGCCGCGATCCCATCAGTCGTCTTTCGAACACGCGCCTCCGCACAGATCGCCGCCAGAGTGGCCCGTCGGCCGTTGGGCTCTGAGATCAGAAACGGAAGCGACCTGGCGTCCTGAGCGGCTTTCTCGATCACCTGCAAGTCCGCCGCGGATACAGCATGCGCCGCCAGTTGCTTCCCATTGATGCCGCATCGCTTTGCTAGGTACCGGGCAGCGATTTCCTGCCGGCTCATTTCCAAACTGATGAACAGAACGCCTTGGTTGTTGGCCGCAATCGCTTCCCCGACTTGTTGCGCCAGCGAGGATTTCCCAACGCCAGGTCGGGCCGCAATGACGTACAACCGACTTGGCAGAAGGCCACCGTAGTATCCGTCGATGTGATCAATACCGGTGAGGACGCCAGGTGACCCGCCGGTCTCCGCGGTATGCCGGATCTCTTGCAAGAGCGATTCGCAGGCCTCCGCAACGGTTGACGCGTGCTGGTCAGTCGATGCGATCGACTGAAGCAACCCAAGCTCCGCTTGAAGCCATCCAGCCAAATCGGCGGGATCCGCGTCGGCGACCGCTTTTGACTGAAACTCGTTGGCCAGTGTTCGCATGCGTCGGCGGACCGAATTGCGGCGGACCTGGGCCGCGTAGCTGGCCGCATTTGCCGGTTCGGTGTGGTCAATGAACTCCGCCAGGAATTGCCGTGGGCCTCCGAGTTCGTCCAAGAGTCCCGATGCTCGAAGCCGCTCCAGAAGCAATCGCTGATCGCGGATGTGCTCACCCGAGCGGTTCATCTCAACCAGAAGCGAAAACATTTTCGCTCGCGCCGGATCTTCGAAGTCGCCTTCGGTGAGCGTAGCCTCGACCGCGGCGATCATCTCGGGGGCGAGCAGCATCGATGACAGCAGGCCATTTTCGGCCGCCAATGTTGTGATGTCACGCACGCGCGGCCTCCCTGCGAGCATTGATCGGTTCCGGTTTGGCATATCTCACCTCCGCCACCTCGCTTGGCAGTTCGTCTTCGAAGCGGCGGCCATTTAGCCAGGTTGCTGGGTGCGCCACCTTGTCCGGCGGAGTGTCGGCCACTGCCGTCGAGTACGCTCGCGTTCGCTTGATCAACCAGACGAGGGCATCATCGCGGTCAATCCTGTGATCGCTCTGAATCGCTTTCATGGCCGCGACGAAGGCTTTTGACGCTGCGAACTTCGCTTGCTTCCGTGGGTAGTGCACCCACCATCGCTCGAAGTCCCTGGAATAGTCCACGGCCGCCATCTTCCGAGATTCGCCCCGGCGATTCTTCGATGACGTCACTTCAGCACGCGCATCACCATCATTTGATGGTGTATGTATCTCTTCTCTATCTCTTCTCTTCTCTGGTAACGCATCCGTAACGCTCTGTGCGTTACGATGATTCTGGACTCGTTTTCGCGTTAAAGCCCGTGTTTTGGCTGTTTTTCCGTTGTGACGTTCAAAATTTGGGAACGTCAAACCGTCCCCGTTGAACGTCAACCAACCGCATTTGATCATCGCATCGGCAAATCCCGACACGCCAGCGAGACGGTCAAGCAACGAACGTGTAACGCTGCCGGCGTTACCGTTGAAAGTTTGCTGATCAGCCCAAATCCAGACCCGGATAAGCTTGCCGACCACGGCATCGGGGTCGATGCCCAATTCATCTGCAATGATGAAAACCTCCGGTTTGTCACACGTGGTTGTTTCGACCTTTATCCAGTCACCCGCCATCTCATTGGTCCTCCGTCATTCGTGCCAAAAGAAGCGCCGCTAGGCTGCGAGACAGCCCCGGTGGCACGTGATTGAAGGGGGCAAGGGCGCGAGTGTGCTTGTCGGCGTCGGCCCCGTAACACTTCACGACGCCGTCGGTGACGGCCACTCGCCCGCAGCAAGCCATTGCGAGCCACAACCGCCGCCGGCACTCCTGGCGGGCTTCCATCGCCTTGGACGCGATCTCAGGGCCCACGTCGGCCGCGAGGGCGGCCTCCAAGCGGTCAGCACGTGCACGCGCGGCGGCAATGCGATCGGTCGCGTCCTGTTCCGCCAGGAAGGCGGTGATCTCCTGCCGTCGCTGTTCGACCGACTCGGCGATGGCTGGCGTCATTTGCACAGTCACGGCAATGCCCTCCGCTGGACGTCAGCGCGGGCCCGCTCCCACTGTTCGGCGGCGGACGTCTGTTCCTCGTCGGCAAGCTGGAACGAGCGAGCAATCGCCAAGAATTGCTCCGCGATCGTCCCGGGCTGATTGCGGGCCGGCCGGGGCGCGGGGGCGGTCGGGACGTTGAATTGAGTTGACCGCGGGATCGGTGGCTGTATCATTGGGTTGGAGTCCTTCTGGCTCCGGCAGCCCCCAAATGCAACCGAAGCCAGTCATTGCGCCCGCGTCAGATCCAATCTGTCGCGGGCGTTTTTGTTTCAACCGGCCGCCGTGCCGATTGTTCAAATCGCCCTGGTGGCTGGTGGCTGTTACGATGCCGCAGACGCCAACGCAGGCGGCTGACGATGCCCTGAGTCGATATCTCGCTCTTGGCACTTGATCCAGTGGCCCAGGGACTTCCATCCCGCCGCCATCAGTTTTTCGGCTTGGTCCGCGCCTTCGCACGCCAGAGCAAACTGTTGCTCGGTCGGGTTTTCGATCCGGTCAGATCGCTTGAATTTGGCGATGTCTTGCTCGGTGAAATGTCGCATCTCAATCTCCGTGTTTGGCCGATGATGTAAGCCACCTCGCACCGGCCGGGACGCGAGGCGGCGGTGATGTGTTGATGGTCAATCCAGCGGGAATGCCTGTTCCGGCTGCAGGGAACTCGTTGAATCCGGCTCCCATGGCAGCTCCGTTTGTCTCTCCAACACGCCGAGTTTTCCCTGCTTGCGGCGGGTGATCTCCATCAGGTACCGATGCCTGTCTTCCAGATCCTCTTTCGCCCGCAGGACGGTTCGCCAACGCCCGACCGCGGCAAGGTCGGTGTAGGACTCGGCATCGCGCCACGCTCGATTGATCTCGGCGTCAATTTCCGTGTAGCCGTGTTGAGTCTTTCTCACGGTCAGCGTCCGATTGACTGATTGACGCTCGGCAACCAGTTCATCAACTTCCGCTTTCATCTCGTCCCGTGCCGCGGCAAGCACGGTCAATTCAGCGGCCGTTTTCGCTCGGTCCAGCAACCGATGCAGTTGCTCGGGACTGGTGACCAACGCTTCGATTGCGGCTTCGTCCGATCGTTGCCCTTTCGCCATCGCGATCAATTCACGTCGCACAACATCACGTTGGGTCGCCGCGAGTTGCGAGGCCCGCTCTTGTTTCCGCTGCTCGGCGGCCTGGCGGTCTGTCAGTCGTGCTAAGAGTCCAGTCATTTGAATCCTCGTCAGGTTTTGCCGGCGGACCGGCGAGGTGGTTGTGCGGCATCCGCCGCGTTTGCTGAGTGGCAGTCGTCAATTCATCGCGACTGTTCACTGATCAGGTGGCAGGTGTTGCTCCCCTTCCAACTGGAAGCCCGTCTGCGGCTTCATCCATTTCGCGACGGCAGTACCGAACACAGCGGGGACCAAGCTTGCGGCCTTTGATCACTCCGGCCGCAACCAACTCGCTGAACTTGCGCGGGCTGACCGACCAGTACTCGGCGGCAGTTGGCCGATCCATGAGATCCGGCCAGCGATCGTTCCGGCTTTGCGTTTTCATGCGAAAGCTTGCGTCGGGCTGAGGCCATTAATCCAGCTCAGAACGTCCGACTTGCGCCATTTGAGGCGGCCGCCGACACGGACCGGTTTGGGAAGTTGCTCAGTTTCGAGCAGTTCCAACCAGATTACGACGGACACCCCAGCCAATTGCCGGGCTTGTCCCCCGGACAAGAGTTCCGGGAGTGCGTCAGATTCGAATTGCTTGGGCATCGGGACTTTCCAAGTGAACGAAAATGAAAGGTGTTCACTCTTCTGGGACTTGATTTGTCCCTTTTGTCCCTTTTTTGTCCCGCGATAAGATGATCCGCAGCGAAAATGCTCGTGTTTTCTGCGGCTAAAAGAATCTGCATTTTCTGAGGGACTGTCCCCTAATTGTCCCTTTTGTCCCTTTTGTCCCTCCGCCCGGCGTTTCTCACTCTTCTGTCGTGGTGGTTACGCAGGAGACGCAATTTTCTTCTTGGCTCGTGAGAGCGATCTTTTGAATGCATCGAATGTGCGCGGCAAATGGTAACTTTCAGGGAGGTTCGCATGTCGCCGGTCAATTTCCTTATCAAGTTGAATCTTGAGAACTTCGAATGCGTCTCGCTGAGTGACTTTCAACTCAGGATCACAATGACTTCGGCGCAGGTACTCTTCGGCTGCACGGAATGAGTACAGGGCATGCAAGTCTCCGGATGTGATCTGTCCCGGTGTGACCTTTGGTTCGGAACTGCTCTCAGCCCTCTTGCTTTCCGGTCGCCGTGTTTCGGGATCAGCGAGCGTGGCTACGGCAATAAGTTCGTGCGCAGCTGTATCTCTGATTCTGACCCTACGGTGTTCGCGCTTGCTATCGCGGTCTCCCTCAGATCGTCCTGACCTTACAAAGAACTTCTCGGACCGGGGTTGGGGAGCTCCCAATACCCGAAAAGCGATAGAGTGCACTACCGCTCGGCGATAGACAGCTGGGTCCAGGCCTAGGCCATTGTCCAATGCCGCAATAGCTTCACCGGCCTCGACGGAGAACCCATGACGCTGCTGCACGTCGATAATTCTCTCACCCACCTCGGAATAGACGTCGTAGATCAAGTCGTAAAGGCCGGAGATGGTCATTTTCTTGACATCTTTTTGACGAATCAATGATGCCCGGTCTTTGATGAGCTCATAGAGAGAGTTTATCTCGTCGTTCTGCATTTCTTCACCTTGGGTAAATACGGGGGCCCGCGCCGGCGGACGGGTGAAGACGTCAGCCGGAGCGGAACGCGCGGGCAGCTACTCCCACTCCCGGTATTCGATCAATCGTCGTTGTCGATTCGAATTACTATCACAATGTCTTCACCTGGAACGAATTGCTCCGGCTGCTTTCCGTCGTGCTTTTCGGCGTACACGCGTCTCGCAAGCTTTTGAAACTCGGGGGCGAGTCTCTCAAGCCACTTCAGAAATGGCATCTCACCTTTCTTCAAATTGCATTCGGCGCAGCAATAGACCAAGTTGCGATCGTCTTCGGAAAGCGTGCCAGTTTCCAAATCCACCACGCCGTATTCGTCATGCCCACCGCCCGAAACTGGATCCATGTGGTCACGATGAATGAAAGTCCGCGTCGAGCGACCATCAGCATTCCATTCGCAGTAACGGAGTATGCGTTTGCCGCAATAGAGGCAGAAGTCGCGGCCATCCATCAGTTCACGGACATGCTCAAGCTCCCGTTCGTCAAAGCAAGATCGGCAGTACTTGCCGCGCGGGTTCGCATGGCCGTAGATGTTTACAAACTCATCCCGCGCCTTCGCCCGATCGCACCGCGGGCAGATCTTGATCTTACTCATCAAAAGATCCCGTCAGAGAATCCCCTGGGACTCATGGTGCCTTAAACGTCACAACATTCACAGCACATTCGTGCATTTGCGTGCCTGTAGTTGTCGCGATTGACAGAGTTCTGTCAAATGTTTTCGTGCGGCAAATCACGGCGTAAAGCACATAGCAGGGGCATTGATGCCCATCGGTGCAAGATGTTGGCGAAAGTGGCTGACGGTGCTTTTAAATCCCCTGTGTCTGCCAATTCCACCACCCGGGCGCAGGTACCGATCGCGTGACGCTCGATACCTCTACGCCACGTACGCGAACCAAGTCTAACGTTTTGGGGAATCTTACCCGACGACGATCCTTATCGGGAGCCTGCTGCATTTCATTCGTTCAGCGGAGGGGTCGCAATGGCCCATCAGTCGATTTCGCTGGATTCATCGGTCAGCAGTCACCGCGTTTCTTCCTCTAAATCAGACCGGGTGCTTTAAACGGTTGCTAAACGCCGAGATGTGGTGGGGCTCTCGTCGGCTCATCTGTTCTAAGAGTCGGTTTGCAAAAAGCTCCCACGCCTACCATCCGCAACTTTGCTGCCGGTACTCCGACGGATGGTAGAGGACACGTCCCAGATCCATTCGCGGGTTGACCCGCTACCTGATAGCAGATCTCCGCGACCGGAGCGACCAAATGCGGAAACCTTTCGCGAGTCGGTTCGCTCCTGACAGTAGTAATGGAGCCCCGACACTTATCGGTATGGAGTACGGCATAAAGAGTGCTTCGGTGAACAAACTCTGGATCGACACTCCAGCAACTGTTAACTGCCGAACCGATCGGAGAAATCACGTCGCAACAGAACGCGACGCACGAATGACCGACACGGGTCGCCACGTGCAGTGGTCATCATCGCATTGGCTCAGAACTTGACGAACCTTTGGCGGTAGACGAACGGTCCACCGGGAATTCGGGCGAAATGAGCCTAAAAATCAAATCGTGGCTTGGATGCCTACTAGATCAAAGGACGTTTGCGACGGCGTGAGCCCCCGAAAGCGAAACACGCGCCAACACCGAAGATGGCGAAAGAGCTTGGTTCCGGTACAGCACTGTTCGGGCTGGACAAGTTGATGTTGTCGATATTGACAGAAGTTACCGTCTGCACCGGCGTCAATCGAATTGACAATCGGTCGATGGCTTGCCCAACACCGACGTTGTTAGGAATTGTAAAGAACTCGAACGGCGGTCCGGCAGTGACGGAGCCTGTCTGAGAGAACACGGTCGCCGCGCCTAGAAATCCAGTGAATTCGTACTGTGAAAGTCCATTGTTGCTGGCGAGATCTGCCGCGGTAAAGGTGAATGTTCCACCACCGACGGCCTCAATCTGGATCTCGGCAGGATCGCTGCCATTCTCGAATATGGATGGAACCGGGTTTCCAAAACTCTGTGCGACCAACCAATCACCCACGGTTGGCGTGACGTTGAAACCCATTTCACTGTGCCCCAGGTACGGCGAGCCGTTTCCGGCCACCAGCGGGTCGAACGAGATAATCCCCGCTTGGGCTCGTTCTGCCGAAAGCGTAAGAACCGCGGCCAACGCGAGTAGGTATAAAGGATGTTTGCTCAACATTTCACGACCCCTTTCTCTAGGTTGCCTAAATATCCCAGGTGATTTAATCCGCACAGTACTTACCGCTTGTTTACTGTGCAAGCCTCCGCTAGTGGGTGGGGTCTGTGTGGCGTCATCCTAGGGCTCGCTTCCACTCTGCGGGCCCGCGTGAAGGCGAGTCACGATTACCTATCCGGCATTTGATCAGGAGCGTGGTTTCAGCCCGTTTCGCGTGGGCGTGGCGTTGGCCGGGGCGTCGGGCCAGTGGTGTTTGGCGTAGCGTCGCTTGAGTTCTTTGCGAACCGCCGGGTAAGTGTTTTCCCAGAAGCTCTGCAGGTCGTCAGTTACCTGTTGGGGACGATGATTCGGTCCCAGCAATTGCAGCTGCAAGGGGATTTTTCCGCCGGCCAGACGTGGCGCCGTCTGCCATCCGTACAGTTCTTGGATGCGGACGGACAACCGAGGCGGAGCGCCGGGAGCATACTCCACGCGAATTCGATTGCCGCTGGGGACCTCCAGCGTTTCAGGGGCTTGCCGGTCCAGAAACTGGAGTTGCTCGTAGGTGAAGCCGCCCCGCAGGTGGTCCAACCAAGGGGCATCCATCAGTTGTTTGATCGACGTGCGGTCGCGGCAGAACATACGCAGTTGCTCGTGCAGTCGCATTGGATCGAACGGCGGGATCGCGGCGCCACTTCCTTCGTCATCGGACAATTGCAAGTGTTCGCTTAAGAATCGCCAGCGGGTCAGGAAGCTTTGCGTCGTCTTCCCTTGCGCGTCCAATATCCGATCCAATCGATCGGCCGCACTGTCAAAAAGTAGCTGGGCGGTTTCATCATCGGGAGTGCACTCGGCGGGAGACTCGCGAAGAACCAGGTCGTCAAATCGCAGTTGCTCGCGCGCGACGACCGCTTGCAGGGTCGGGTCGAACCGCAACTGGCGTTTGCGCTGCAGCCATTCGCTGGGCAGCCATGTTTCGTCAACCTCAGAAGCGATCCGGACCAGCGTTTCTTCGGATCGGTCGTCCACGTCGACGCACAGGAACAGCGGACTGTGGTGGACGGTCGATTGACGGTCCAGGGTGACTCCTTTGCCACCGACCATGATTCCCTTGGGGCTGCCAGGCTCACGCCGTCTGGCCAGCCGGTCCGGGTAGGCGGCCAGCAAGGCGCGAGAAAACCGTTCGTCCGGTGAAAGCGGTGAATCTCCGGTGGGGCTTGCCGGCTGATCGGTGATCGCACGGGACAGGTGTTTCGCCACCTTGCCGATGTTTTTGGCCGCGATGCCGTGGAGCATCGGATCATTTCCTCCGTCAAGGAATCGCTGCAGACGTTGGACGCGTTCCAGCAGATCGCTCTCAATGGATCTCTTTCCGGATTGCAGCTCCAGCGACGATCGTGTCAGGAATGGATCACGTTCGCTGAGCAACGCCGCGGCCAGGCAGGCGGCTTGCAGGCAATCGTATTGGGATGCGGCGACGAGCAACCGTGCCAGACGAGGGTGGACCGGCAGGCTGACCATGGCGCGTCCCAGTGTCGTGATCGAGCCACTCCGATCGACGGCACCAAAACGCTCCAACAGATGACGCGACCGGCGAACGGCTGCCTCCGCGGGTGCGGTGACCCAGGGGAATTCGAAAACATCACGTTCGCCCCACGCGGCCAACGTCAGCACGGCGCCGCACAGATCCGAACGCAGCACTTCGGGCGAAGTGTGATCCGGCCGACTGCGATGCATGGCGGCAGGCCACAACCGGAAACAGATGCCGGGTGCGGTGCGTCCGGCACGGCCGGCACGTTGATCGGCCGAAGCCTTGGAAATCGGCTGCAGCTGCAATCCCGGGATGCCGACGGCGGCGTTGAATTGCATCACCCGTGCGAGGCCGCTGTCGATGACCGCGGTGATTCCTTCAATGGTCACGGACGTCTCGGCAACGTTGGTCGAGAGCACCACTTTGCGTCGATCTGACGGCGACAGCACCGCATCTTGGTCGCCGGGCGTCAGATCACCGTAAAGTTTGCACACGTGCAAAGCGGCGAATTCGGATCGTCGTTGGATCTGCGCGGCCGTTCGATGGATTTCTCCCACCCCGGGCAGAAAAACCAGCACGTCTCCGTCGCTCTCACGCAGTGCCTCCGGTAGCACGTCGGCGACTTGATCCTCAACGGGTTCGCGTCGCACCGAATCCTGGTAGTGGATTTGCACGTCGAACGCGCGACCCTCGCTTTTCACCGTGACGGCGTCCTTCAAAAGACGAGCGACCGGTTCGGTTTCCAGCGTCGCGCTCATCACCACCAGCCTCAATTCGGGTCGCAGCGACGTCCGGATCCGTTGCAGCATTCCCAACGCCAAGTCAACGTCCAGTGAACGTTCATGGAATTCATCCACGATCACGCAGGCCACGTCTTCCAACAGCGGATCGGCGTTCAGCCGCTGCAGCAAGATCCCCGTGGTCATGGCGATGACGGATGTGTCGCGGCGGACTTGCCGGTCAAATCGAACGTGGTAACCGTAGGTTTGGCCGACCGGCTGGTCGACCATGGCCGCCAGACGTCGCGCCGCGGCGCGGGCGGCCAGGCGACGTGGCTGCAGCAGTAAGATCTGGCCTGGCGGCAGCGTTGATGATTGCAGCAATGCGGGAGGCACGCCGGTCGTTTTTCCGGCACCCGGTGGGGCTTGCAGAATCACCGGCTTGCCAGCAGCAATTGCCCGCACGACGTCCGGAAGACAGGCGTCGATCGGCAGCATGTCCTTTAGTTCCGCTTCGCGGTGGCGCTATCCGGGGACTCAAACAGCTGGGGCAGGTATTTCGGCAAGTAGTCATCTCGCCAGACGTCCCAATTGTGTGCCCCGGCAGTCTTCACGAACTGGTGTGTCACGCCCGCGTCGCTCAATTGCTTGTCAAACGCCTCGTTTCGTTCCAGCAAGAAATCGTCCTTACCGCAGGGGATCCAGAACAGCCGCGTCTGTTGTTTGAATTGTTCCAGATCCGGGCACAGTTCCTGTAGCGATTCTTCTTCGGGCGCAGCGGCACTGAACGCTCCGACCCAACCGAAGGCGTTGCTGCCGAGAGAGATTCGGATCGCGTGGCCTCCGCCCATCGAAAGCCCGGCGATGGCGCGTTGTTCGGGTGTGGACGCGACGCGGTAGTGCTCGGCGACCCACGGCAACAGAACTTCTACGATCTCGCGCTGCATCGCGGCGTTGTTTTCGGCCCCATAGTTTTCGTCGCGATCACCGTAGGGCAAATCCACCGGATGCCCGTGTGGCATCACGATCAACATCTCCTTGGCTTTGCCGGCCGCGATCAAGTTGTCAGCGATCAAGTGCGCGCGTCCGACCTCCGTCCAGGCGGTTTGGTCGTCGCCGAAGCCGTGGAGGAGGAACAGCACCGGAAACGTTCGATCCGGATCGGACTGGTAGCTGGGGGGCGTGTACACAATGCACCGTCGCTGCGAGTCCGTCACCGGAGAGGAGTACAGGTGATGATGCAGGACGCCGTGCGGGACCGATTGCACTTCGGTCAACAACGGTGGGTCGCCGGGAACTTCAAACAGGCTGTTCAGCGAATACCACTTCTTGATCCAACGGTTCAGACGGTCGATTTGGGGAGTCTGGTCAACTTCAAAGCTGTATTCGTAAATGCCCGGCTTCAGCGGTCCGTGAACGCCTTCCCAGATTCCTTCGTCGCCTTTGGTCAGGGAAAAACGTCCGTCCTCCACCCGGCTGATTTCCGCAACCACTTCGTCGGCTTCGGGAGCGACCACGCGTAAGGTGACGCGTCCATCCGGATGGACTTCCGGCGACTGAATTCGCTGTGAGTAGGCTGTGCTAATCACTGGGCTTATCGCTGGGCTTATCAACGACAGGGACAAAAGCAAGAGCGTCGGGAAACGCATGGGGACGTTCTCTGAAAGAGTCGGGGAATAGGGGGGACCGCAAGAAACAAGCAGCACGACAGGGTAACCGCCCGCGACGCATTCCGCATCGCCGTCGCGACCGCAAAGGGCATCACCCCATTGGCGAAGGCGACGCCGTCCGCCAACATTCCTGGATCCGCATTTGGAGTCAGCGATTTAGCGTCCTTCCTGGACCCGCCATCAATCGGCAACGTCAGCGACCGCTGGCGCGTTGCTGCTGAAGCAGGATCCGTTCCAAATCTGAAAGCGGACGCGTCCCGGCCGGTGTCCCATCGGGGTTGGTGTCATCCACGAGGGGTGCCACGGCGCCGGCGTTGTCGGCGGCCTGCGCCGAACGGAGCACGTCGATGGTTCCGCCGGTCAGCTGGTCTCCCGGGGGAAGGGTGAAGCGTCCCAATCCGCGTCCTTGGAATTGCGTGTCTTCGATCACGTTGGGGCTCTTGCCGGTGCGGTCGATCGCGACCGACTGCAATCGCCATTCGTGGACCACCAATTCGTAGCGTGAAACCGGAGGCATCGGGGTGACGACCTCTTGGGTGATGGGACGCCCATCGGGCGCGTAGGTCAAGACCTGTTGGACGCGGTCAGCACCGGCATCGCGTTGAACTTGAATCGGCACGGTTTGGCCGGCTGCGATCCGGATTTGTTGCGTTCCGGCTTCGTTGAACAAATCGTTCACGGTCACGCGCAACTCGCGCGGTCCGGGGTTTTGAAGATTGATGGTCACCGGCGGCAGCGGTTCGCGCGGAACCACTTCGGATTCCAGCAGCGTGGATTGCGGTGGTGGACGGTGCCAAGGACGCCCCGGACCGATCGGGCCAACGCCCAATGAGATTCCTTCGTTCAGGTAGCCATACCCATAGCCGTACCCATCGCCGTAAGGAGGATAGCCCGCACCGGGTGCGAGCGATGGGGGGATGTAGTCCAGTGGTGGATGAATCGGCCGCGGACCACCGGAACGCCTGGCCGGCCGCACCGATCGCCGTGACCTGACATACGTCGGGTAGGGGTCGTCCAAATCTGTCACTTCCATGGTTCCCCGTCCGGACCGAGGAAACCGGATGACGCGGTTCAGTGACGAATTCCAGTAGCCGATAAATCGTCGGTCGATGGAGTCGAAGTCCCGGTCGCGTTGAAACAAATAGCGAGTTCCGTTGGCGTCGTCGACAATCATCTGGCCCCGACTGAAAAACACGTTCGCCGTGATTTGTCCCGAAGGCTCCACCAAGTAATGGCTGGGCTCCATCGCGGGGCCGCGTTCTCGGTAAGGTTCACCGATGTTTTGAAGCCGGACGGTGGGCTCCTGAGCGGAGGCGAGCGTTGCTGCCGGCCCCGCGGCAAGAATGGCCCCCAGCAGAATACTGATCCAACCGATCCTCGCTGCGAATTGACTTCGGTGGGTGCATGCATGACTCATTGACCACGTCTCCCCGTCATTGGATTGTTCAAAAGATTCGCCCACGCCGCCGTGGACGATGTTTCGCGTCGTTCTCTGGTTTCCCTGCTGTCATTGTTCCCGAAATCGGTGTTCCCAACCCGCCGCTTGGACATTCGCCATCCGATCCGCACGATTGTACCGCAAGCGGGAGGGGGGGCCGCCGTGACTTGCCGCGGCCCATCATCGGGTCACGGCACTGCTGCCCGATCGGAGAATCAGGTTTTCACTGGGGTTTCACGGGTAATCGCTGGACGGGACGTCCACCGTTGGGGAAGATGGATCTGGAGTCTCCGGCCGGCCCGTTGCGAAGCGGTCGAGGTCGGGCTCCCCCCGCCACGCTTCCTCTCCTTCCCCATCGATTCCGCGATGTTGCGTACCAACCTGACTGCGGTCGTCCTGTTCGCGGTCGTTTCCACGTGCACTTTCGGTGCCATCAGTTCCGCCGAATCGCCGACGCCGACCTCGGTGCGATTCAACCGCGATGTCCGCGCGATCCTGACGGACAAGTGTTTTGCTTGCCATGGCCCGGATGCGGAAACCGTTGAAGGTGGCTTGCGGTTGGACCTGCGGGCCCAAGCGGTCGACGAGACCGGTGTGATCGTGCCGGGTGATGCGGAGGCGAGCGAACTGGTTCGCCGGATTGATTCCGGGGATCAGTACGAAGTGATGCCGCCGCCGGAGACGCACAAGCCGTTGACCGATGCCGAGCGGGAGGTGTTGCGGCAGTGGATCCAACAGGGCGCCGAGTACGAACCCCATTGGGCCTATTCGCCTATGCGTGTCCCCGATGCGCTGGGCGGCGAAGGGGACGAAAACTTGACGGCGGTGATCGATCAACTGATCGCCGATCGGTTGGACGCGGAGGGGATCACGCCGGCCGAACCCGCCGACCGCATCACTTTGATTCGGCGACTCTCGCTGGACCTGACCGGAATTCCGCCGACGCCCGAAGAAGTGGATCGGTTCGTGCAGGACGACTCGGAAGGCGCCTACGCCGCCTTGGTGGATCGCCTGTTGGCGTCGCAACGGTTTGGCGAGCGGATGGCGATCTATTGGCTGGACCTGGTTCGCTACGCGGATACCGTCGGTTACCACGGAGACCAGAATGTGTCGCAGTCGCCTTATCGTGACTACGTCATCAACGCGTTCAACAAGAATCTGCCCTATGATCGATTCATTCGAGAGCAGTTGGCGGGTGATTTGCTTCCCCATGCGACACTGCAGCAGCAGGTGGCGTCGGGATACAACCGACTGAATCAGACCACCGAGGAAGGTGGGGCGCAAGGCAAAGAATACTTGGCGATCTACTTTGCCGACCGTGTTCGGAACGTTTCTCAGGTGTTTATGGGTGCAACCATGGGTTGTGCTCAATGCCACGACCACAAGTACGATCCCTACACCACAAGGGATTTTTATTCGATCGGTGCCTTCTTTGCCGACTTGGACGAGCGCGGCGTGTATGGAGCTCGCAGCCGACCGCCGATGATCCACGTTCCCGACGCGCCGCTGCAGGAGAAGCTGGACCAACTGGATCGGGAGATTGCCGACCTGGAATCGGGCGTCCCGGCACTGAAGCAACAATTGCTCGAGCGGCAAGACCAGTGGGAACGTACCGCATTGGAGCGTCTGGACGAACCTGGTGAAGTCGAGGCCATTTGGGTGGACGATCGCCAGGGGATCGGAGGCGATCGCGGCGAGCGATGGGATTATGTCGATGCACAACAAGGGCCGGTGCACAGTGGCGCACTTTCCCGACGGCAGCAAAACGAGGGTTTGGTTCAGCACTTGTTCCAGAATGCCGAGACGCCATTCGAGGTTTCGGCCGATTCCCGTTTCTACGCCTGGGTGCATTTGGATCCCGATCAACCGCCCCAGGCCGTGATGCTGCAATTCAACGACGGCAACTGGAATCATCGCATGGTTTGGGGCGGCGACGAGATCCCCTACGGCCGCAAGCCCGAAAGCGACGCCGCCTATCGAAGGGCCGGGGCGTTGCCGGAGACGGGGCGGTGGGTGCGACTGGAGGTCCATGCGGAAGAAGTCGGCTTGGCCCCTGGGGCGAAAGTCCACGGCATGGCGTTCACCCAATTCGGCGGATTGGTTCATTGGGACAAGGCCGGCGCAATTCTTGCCAAAGGAATGCCAGAATCCGTCGCCGCAGCGCTTCGGATCGCTCCGTCGGACCGCACCTCGGAGCAGGCCGCCGCGGTCGAGGATTACTACCTGAGCCAGGCCGCGGAATTGGTGGAGCGACGTGCTCAGATCGAATCGCTAAGAACACGACGGAAACAATTGTACGAGTCGGCACCTCAAACGGTGGTGTCCAAGTCCGTGGCGCCGCGGACGATTCGGGTCTTGCCGCGGGGAAACTGGATGGACGATTCCGGTCCCGAGGTCCAGCCGGCGATCCCCGAGTTTCTTGGCCAGTTGGAAACCGCCGACCGCGCCACCCGATTGGACCTGGCCGAATGGCTTTGTCGTGATGACAACCCGCTGACGTCGCGGACGATGGCGAACCGCATCTGGTCGCTGCTGTTTGGTCGCGGCATCTGCGCCAGCGTCGACGATCTTGGCGGACAAGGGACGTATCCGTCCTATCCGGATTTGCTGGATGCCCTGGCGATCGACTTTGTGCAGTCGGGATGGGATATCAAGCACTTGATGCGTTCGATCGCTTTGAGCGCAGCGTACCGTCGATCGTCGGTTGCGTCGGTCGAATTGAAGCGTCGCGATCCATACAACGACCTGTTCGCCCGCCAGGGGCGATTCGGTCTGCAAGCGGAAACGGTTCGCGATGCCGCGCTAGCGATCAGCGGTCTGCTGGTTGAACAGCTCGGCGGCCCGAGCGTCCACCCGTATCAACCTGCGGGGTACTACGGTCAGTTGAATTTCCCGCGTCGAACGTATCAGGCAGATGCCGGGTCCGATCAGTATCGGCGTGGCCTGTACACACACTGGCAGCGGACTTTCTTGCATCCGATGTTGAAAGCGTTTGACGCGCCCAGTCGCGAGGAGTGCACGGCCGCTCGCGCCCGGTCCAACACGCCGTTGCAAGCGCTCGTCTTGTTAAACGATCCGACGTTCGTCGAAGCCGCCCGCGTGTTCGCTGAGCGGACGATGCGAGAAGGCGGCCGCACCGAGGAGCAACGAATTCGCTGGGCTTATCGGGAAGCAGTTTCCCGCGTGCCTCCTCCGGAAATCGCTGCCGAACTGCACGCCGTCTATGTGAAACACCGACAGTATTACCGGGAGCACCCGGAGGCGGCCGAGCAACTCGTCTCCAACGGTCAGGCTCCGTTGGCAACCGATTTGCCGTCCGCGGAGTTGGCGGCTTGGACCAGCGTCGCACGCGTCCTATTGAATTTGCACGAAACCATCACGCGCTACTGAGAATTTCATGTCCACGCTGCAACGCCGTTTGGCCCGCCGCACGTTCCTGCGTCAAACCGGGATCGGTTCGATTGCGTTGGCCGCCCTGTTGGAAGCCGATGCCAGTCGGCCCGTGTCTGCCGCGCAATCAGGCTATCAAGGCATCCTGGCTGCGCCCCACCATCGGCCGCGGGTCAAACGTGTCATTCATTTGTGCATGGCGGGCGGACCCAGTCACTTGGAGACGTTTGACTACAAGCCAACGCTTGCCAAGCTGGACGGTAAAGCCATGCCCGACTCGATCACAGCGGGCCAGCCCATCGCGCAGTTGCAAGGCAAAGAATTGAAAGTGATGGGGCCGCAACACGAATTCACGCCGCGCGGGAAGAGCGGGTTGCTGATGTCCAACGTGTTCGAGCACATCGGCCAGCTGGCCGACGAAATGTGCGTGATCAAGTCCATGCACACCGAACAAATCAATCACGATCCGGCGCACACCTTCTTCAACACCGGGACCGCGATCAGCGGACGTCCTTCAATGGGTTCCTGGGTCCTGTATGGCTTGGGGGCGGAAACGGAAACGCTGCCGGGATTCATCGTCTTGACCAGCGAAGGCGGTGGCCAAAGCCAGCCCATCAGTTCCCGGCAATGGCATTCGGGGTTTTTGCCAAGCCGCTACCAGGGCGTGCAGATGCATTCCACCGGCAGCCCCGTTCACTACGTGCAGAATCCGGCCGGCGTGACCACCCAGCAACAACGCGATGTCGTCGACGCAGTCTCCCGAATCAACTCCATCCGAAACGAAACGCTGATGGATCCGGAGATCGACACCCGATTGGCCGGGTATGAGATGGCGTTTCGGATGCAGGCGTCCGTGCCGGAGCTGACCGAAATGTCGTCCGAGCCGCAGCGGATTCTGGATCTGTACGGTTGCACGCCCGGTGACGGATCGTTTGCCAGCAATTGTTTGCTGGCTCGCCGCCTCGCCGAACGAGGTGTCCGTTTCATTCAGCTGTACCACCGCGGGTGGGATCACCACGGCGGCGTCAAGAAAGGTGTTGCCACGACCGCCAAGTTGGTCGACCAGGCGACCGCGGCATTGATCCAGGATCTGAAGCAGCGGGGCATGTTGGAAGACACCCTGATTGTGTGGGGCGGAGAGTTCGGACGCACGCCGATGGCCCAGGGAAGCGGTCGCGACCATCACATCAAGGGGTTTTCATTGTGGATGGCCGGTGGCGGCGTTCGAGGGGGCATGTCTTACGGTCAAACCGATGAGTTCGGGTACAACGCGGTCGAAGACCGGGTGCACGTTCGCGATTTCCACGCCACGATGTTGCATCTGTTGGGCATCGATCATCAGCGCCTGACCTACAAGTTTCAAGGATTGGATTTTCGCCTGACCGGCGTCGAAGAAGCACACGTCATCGACGACGTGTTGGCCTAGCGAATGCCGTTTGCGGGCTGGCGGTTTCCGCCCCGGAGACGCCGATCGATCCCGATTCAACGCGGCCCTTGCATCGAGCCCAGGATCGCTTAAAGTCTATAGACCTCTACAGCGCTCGGCGGACTTGATGAATTGCACCCACGCCCAATTGGCCTATCGGCACCTTCGCGGCCGACTGATCGCCGGCGAATTTGCCCCCGGCACGCGGATCCGCTACGGGCCGGTCGGGCAGGAGTTGGGGATCAGCGCCACGCCGGTCCGCGAAGCCATGGGCTTGTTGGCCAACGAGGGATTCGTCGAGCTCGTCCCGCAGCTGGGCGCGGTCGTTCGGACGGTCAGCCGCGACGAACTGGTCGAGCTGTACGAGATGCGTGAAGCGATCGAGCCGTACGCAGCCTGCAAGGCCGCTGAACGCGCCAGCGAGACGCAGTTGGAAGCCATCGCTCGAGCCGTTGATCGCATGGAGTCACTCGCGACGAAGGTCAAGGCGAGCAAATCCGGGGTGGCGGGCAAACGCGAGACGGCGGAGTTCGAAAAGCATGATTTGGCGTTTCACATGCTGGTCATCGAGGCCACCGGGAACCAGACCATGGTCCGAAGTAGCGAAAGCTCCAATGCCTTGATGCGGGTGTTCGCGACCGAACGTCACGGCTATGACGCTGCCATCATGCGTGCCACGTGCGATGACCACACCAAAATCCTGCGGGCGATCCAGCAAGGGAAGGGTCGGCAGGCTGAAGCGGCCATGCGACAGCACATTGTCGCCGGCTTGAATCTGACATTGAACACGATCGAATCCAGTCGCAGTCGACGCTGGGAGACACCATGACCAACACCAACCGCCCCTTCGTTCCGCTGGCCCTCTCGGGCATCGTGCCTCCGCTGGTGACGCCCTTGAAGGCTCGTGATCAACTGGATCACTCGGGGCTGGAACGTCTGCTGGAGCACGTGATCCGCGGCGGCGTGTCCGGCGTGTTTCTGTTGGGCACCACCGGAGAAGCACCCAGCCTGAGTTATCGATTGCGGCGGGAATTGATCCGGCAGGCCGTGGAGATCGTGGACCGCCGCGTTCCGGTGTTGGTGGGAGTGACCGACACGGCGTTCGTGGAATCAGTTTCGCTCGCCGAGTACGCCGCGGAATGCGGTGCCGATGCGGCCGTGCTGACGACGCCCTACTACTTCCCCGCCGGACAGACCGAGTTGCTGGCTTACGTCCAGAACATCACGCCGCTGATTCCGCTGCCGCTGATGTTGTACAACATGCCAGGGCTGACCAAGGTCTGGTTCGAAATTGAAACGTTGTCCGTGTTGACGGAACTGGATTCGATCATCGGGGTCAAAGACAGCAGCGGGGACCTGGACTATTTCCGGCGTCTGTGCGGGTTGAAATCGGTCCGTCCCGATTGGTCAATTTTTATCGGGCCCGAAGCGAAGCTTCCCGAAGCTTTGGCGATGGGGGGCGACGGCGGCGTGGCAGGTGGTGCGAACGTCATGCCCGCGGTCTTCGTGGAGTGTTACAACGCGATTCGGGCCGACGACGAGGCGACGCTGCGGTCATGCATGCAGACGATCACCGGATTCGGTGAAATCTACGACATCGGCAAATATGCCTCGCGTCACATCAAAGCGACCAAGTCCGCGCTGTCGCTGTTGGGCATCTGCGAAGACCTGCCGGCCGACCCCTTCAACCCGTTCCTGCCGCCCGAGCGGCAACGTGTCGCTGAGATTCTGCAGCGTATCGGAGTGTTGTCCGCCGCGTGACGCTCGCTCCGTCCCCCTCCCCCCTCGTTCCCGAGAGTTTCGTGATGCGTCTTTCCTGCTGGTGCCTGATCCTGCTGTCGCTGGCTCCCGGACCGCTGGTTCGCGGACCGCTGTTGTCCAGCGCCGTGGCGTCGGAGCATCCGAACGTGTTGTTCATTGCGGCCGACGATCTGCGCTGCGACCTGGAGTCTTACGGTCACCCCTTGGTCCAAACACCGAATCTGGATCGGCTGGCCGCTCGGGGGACACAATTCGATCGGGCGTACTGCGCCCAGGCGGTGTGCAATCCGTCGCGAAGCAGTCTGCTGACGGGGCGACGACCCAACACCCTGCAGCAATACAACCTGTCCAAGCACTTTCGCGAGGCGATCCCGGAGGTTGTTACGCTGCCGCAGCACTTCAAGCAAAACGGCTACTTCACGCAGGACGTTGGCAAGATCTTTCACAACTGGGTGACTGATATCCATGGCGATCCGGTTTCCTGGTCGGTACCCGCCGTGATGCACTACGCCCGTCACGGCGATGACAAGCCGCAGGTCGAAGGCGAATTGCCGCCGAACCTGGCCAGCGACATCAAGTGCGAATGCCGGGACGTGCCCGACGAGGCCTATTTCGACGGTCGGATCGCATCGCTGGCGATCCAGGCATTGCGGGAACGCGCCCAAGACGATCAGCCCTTTTTTCTGGCCGTCGGTTTTTGGAAGCCGCACCTGCCCTTCAACGCGCCCAAGGGGTATTGGGATCTCTATCAACGCGACAAGATTCCCGGCCCGCCCTGCCCACAGTGGCCGGAGGGGACGCCGCGCATCGCCTGGCACAACAGCCAGGAGTTGTTGGGCAAGAACCCACGCAACTTGACCGAAGAAGCGGCCCAGGAACTTCGGCACGGTTACCTTGCGGCGATCAGCTACATGGATGCCCAGGTGGGCCGCGTCGTCGACGAATTGGAGCGGCTGAAGCTGGCCGACGACACGCTGATCGTGTTCTGGTCCGATCATGGATTCCAGCTCGGCGATCACACGTTGTGGGCGAAGACGTCGAATTTCGAAAACGATGCCCGCGTCCCGTTGATCATTGTGCCCCCGGCGTCGCAGCGGTCCGGGACAGTCTCCAATACCGACGCGATCGTGGAATTGCTGGACCTTTACCCCACGCTTAGCGAATACTGTGGGCTTCCGGCGCCTGAAGGCCAGGAAGGCGTGAGCTTGAAGCCGTTGATCGACGGCTCCGTCGATTCCGTCAAACCGGCAGCCCTGACGCAACACCCGCGTCCCTCCTACTACGGCAAAGACAAGGGGATGAAAGCGATGGGGCACAGCGTGCGGACACCGCGGTACCGATACACCGCGTGGAGGAACCCCGATGACAAGGCACTGATCGGAGAAGAGCTTTACGATCACGATCGCGACGGAATCGAGTCGGTCAACCGCGTCGACGATCCGGAGTACCGCAAGGAGCTTCCACGGCTGCGACAACTGCTGGATTCGATGGCGGGTGAGGGAGTCAAGACGCAATGATCGCGGCCACTTTCTTTAGTGGATTCGATTGGTTCGTCCTGGTCGCCTACTTCGTCGGCATTCTGCTGCTGGGTTTGTATTTCTGGCGCAGGAATGATTCGGCCGACCAGTTCACGGCGGGAGGGCGAACGCTTCCGGGATGGTTGTGTGGCATGTCGATCTTTGCGACCTACCTGAGCAGCATCAGCTACCTGGCGTTGCCGGGGAAGGCGTTCATCGACAATTGGAACGCGTTCGCATTCTCGCTGGCGCTGCCGCCGGCGGCGGCGATCGCCGTGCGCTACTTTTTGCCCTTGTACCGAGAGTCCGGGGAGGTGTCCGCGTACTCGCTGCTGGAGCATCGGTTTGGGTTGTGGGCACGGGTGTTCGCAAGTTGTTTTTACCTTCTTTACCAGGTCGCTCGAATCGGCGTCGTGATGTACCTGATGGCGCTCCCGATGGCCATCTTGTTCGGGTGGGACATTCGCCTGTTGATCGTCGTGACCGGATTGATCGTGACCGCCTACGCGTTTGTGGGTGGCATCGTGGCGGTGATCTGGGCCGATGCGATCCAAGCGTTTGTGTTGCTGGCCGGCGCCATCGTGGCCGTCGTGATTCTGCTCGCGGGGTTGCCCGACGGGCCGAGTCAGGTGATGGAAGTGGCTTCGCGCGAGAACAAGTTTTCGCTGGGCGGGAATTCCCTGCTGGAGATTTCGCAGCCGACGATTTGGGTGGTGCTCGCATTCGGACTGTTCGAAAACCTAAAGAACTTCGGAATCGACCAGAGCTACGTGCAGCGTTACATCGCGTCTCGTAGCGATCGAGAAGCGGCCAAGAGCGTTTGGCTGGGGGCCTTGCTGTACGTTCCCGTCAGTGCCCTGTTCCTGTTCATCGGAACCGCGTTGTTTGTCTTTTACGAAAGTCATCCGGCGGAACTGCAGGAAGTCCGCACGATTGTGGCGCGACAAAAACTGATGCAAGCCGGCGTCGACGAGGGGGCGGCGGATTATGCGTCGCAGCTGCAGCAAACGGCGGCGGGGTTGGTCGACGAAGATCTCGGGGATCGCGTTTTTCCCCACTTCATCGCATCGCAGCTTCCCACGGGGTTGCGCGGACTACTGATCGCAGCGGTGTTTGCCGCCGCGATGAGTACGGTGTCGACGTCGTTAAATTCCTCCGCCACGCTGGTGATGAGTGACTTTTACCAGCGGCTATTGCGTCCGGATTCAAGTGACCGAAGTCGCGTGGGGGTGTTGCGTCTGGCGACCCTGGCGTGGGGGCTGATGGGAACCGCGATGGCGTTGGTGCTGGTTCGATTGACCAACAGCGCGCTCGACATCTGGTGGACATTGTCCGGAGTGTTGGGCGCGGCAATTATCGGCCTGTTTCTGCTGGGGATCACCTCGCCCCGGTTGCGCGTCCGTCCCGCGGTGCTGATTCTGCTGGTCGGCGCAGGGCTGATCGCTTGGATGACCTTCTCGCGAACGGCGTACTGGCCCGTTGCCTGGGAGTCCTTTGCAAGTCCGTTCCATCCGTTCTTGGTGATCGTCCTGGGGCCGACGTTGATGATGGTGTTGGGGCGTGTTTTTTCCAGGGGAGCCGCGATCGAATGAAGTCTGTCGTCATCTGGACTGGTTTTCTGGCGTTGCTTTATTCGGCGGCCGGAGCGGGCGCCTGCTCGGCAGCTGATTCGCCGCGGTCGCAACCCAACGTGTTGGTGATCGTGACCGACGACCAGGCGCCGTGGGCGTTTGGCCAAGCCGTTCGTCGCGGTCGCTATCGTGAGGTCCCGGCGGCTGCCACTCCGAATTTGGATCGTCTGGCTGCCGAAGGGGCAACGCTGGACAACTGTTTTTGCACCACACCGGTTTGCAGCCCGGCGAGGGCGGCGCTGATGACCGGCCGCTATGCCAGCGAGTTCGGGATTCAGGATTTCATCCCGCAGCCGGGCCACAAACTCTACGATCCCAGTTCACCCGTTGCCCTGCCACCCGAGCAGAGCGTCACGTTTGCCGAGGTGTTGCAGGAGCACGGCTACCGCACCGGTTTGGTGGGCAAATGGCATCTGGGGGATTGGACCGCGCCGGGACGAGCAGGCTACCATCCGACGCGACACGGGTTCGATTACTTCATGGGACTGACCGGCGGCGGCACGACGCCGAAGGATCCGGTGCTGGAGGAAAATGGCCAGACGCGTCCATTCGAAGGGCTGACCACGGACTTGTTGACCGACCGAGCGATCGGTTTCATCCAGAGAAACGCCGACAAGCCGTTCCTGCTGTGTTTCCATACGCGGGCGCCCCACGCCGCTTGGCTTCCCGTGGCGCCCGAAGACTGGGAGCCCTACGCGACGCTTGATCCGCAGATCCCGGAGTATCCCGGGTTGGATGTCGCGATGGTGAAACGCAAGATGCGCGAATACCTTGCCAGCACCAGTGGTGTCGATCGCAACCTCGGGCGACTGCTAGACGAGTTGGATCGGCTGTCGTTGGCGCAGCGAACGGTCGTGATCTTCACTTCCGATCACGGATACAACATGGGGCACCATGGCATTTGGCACAAAGGCAACGGAATCTGGGCGACCAAGCGACGCCCACCCGGTCAAATGCATCGTGGCACCAAGGTGATTTCGGACAAGTATCGCCCCAACCTGTATGACCTGTCGCTGCGGGTTCCCGCTGTGATCCGTTGGCCCGACGTCATTCGCGCTGGCAGCCGGATCGATGCGACGGTGACCAGTCTGGATCTGTTTCCAACGATCCTGGCGATGGCCGGGGTGGAAACCGATTGGCCGGAGGGATTGCGGGGACGCAGTTTGCTGCCGTTGTTGCGCGGTCGTGTGCCGGAGGATTGGGATCAGGATTTGTACGC
Organism: Roseiconus nitratireducens; assembly: GCF_008629675.1. Taxonomy (GTDB): domain Bacteria; phylum Planctomycetota; class Planctomycetia; order Pirellulales; family Pirellulaceae; genus Stieleria; species Stieleria nitratireducens. The sequence continues at coordinate 310,944 of NZ_VWOX01000001.1, forward strand.
AGAGTACAGCATGATCAATTACTGCGTCGCGACGATGCGATGTTATCGAACCCCGCGGTACAAATTGATCCGCGACTTTCACCAAGCAGGACGCGATGAGTTCTATGACTTGCAATCGGACCCCGAGGAGTTGGAAAACTTGATCGACACTCAGGACCCGGCGGTCCAAGCGACGATCAGCCGCTTGCACGGAAAGCTGATGCAACGCATGCGATCGCTTGCAGATCCGTTGTACGATCAGCTGACGTTTGAGGAGAGCCCTTGATGCGAGTTGCCCTGTTTTTACTGGTTTGTGTTATCACGCTAATCGTCGCGGATCAGGCGACGGTCGCGGCGAATCAACCGGATGTCGCCGCGCGCCCCCCAAACATTGTTTTGATTCTGGCGGATGATTTGGCGTGGTCCGACTTGGGCTGCTATGGGCATCCCTGGCACCACACGCCGAATCTTGATGCCCTGGCGCAATCCGGAGCCCGCTTCACGCAAGCCTACGCTTCGGCGCCGATCTGTTCCGCCTCACGAGCGAGCCTGCTGACGGGAAAGACGACCGCTCGTCTGGGCTTTGAGTTCGTGACCAAGAACCAGCCGGGCCGGCAGCAGTTGGACACGCAGACGGATTTGATCGCGCCGCCGTTCACGTTGAATCTGCCGCTGCGGGAGCGAACGATTGCCGAGGAGCTGACGGACTTGGGGTATCAAACCGCGTTCTTTGGCAAGTGGCATCTGAATCAGCACCACGGCCGCTATCTGGGATGGAGTCCGACGCACGGTCCGGCGAATCAAGGGTTCCAGATCGCCCACGAAGACTTTGGGGCGCATCCATACGCGTGGAAAAAAAAGCAACCCCCGGAGCCGATCGACAAGCCGGGGGAATACGCCGACGATTCCATGGTCAATCAGATCGTCTCGCACTTGCGTGACAGCCAGGAAAGTCCCTTTTTCCTGATGGCGTCATCGTTCTACGTCCACACACCCGTCAAGTCGCCGTGCCGTTGGTTGTTGGAGGAATACGCCCAGAAGATTCCGGCCGACGTGCCCAATCGTCAGAAACGGATCGACTATGGCGCGTTCGTGCAAACGCTTGACCATCACGTGGGTCAGATCCTGCAGGCGCTGGACGAGTCGGGCCAGCGAGAGAAGACGTTGGTCGTCTTTTTCTCCGACAACGGCGGGCATCCCGAGTTCACGGGGAATGCGCCGCTGCGGGGATCCAAGTGGAATCTGTACGAAGGCGGAATCCGGGTGCCGATGATCGTTCGCTGGCCGGGCATCGTTTCTTCCGGATCGACGCGGACGGAGCCGGTCGCCGGATATGATCTGCTGCCAACCCTGGTGCAGGCTGCCAGCGGCCAGGCTGCCAGCGGTCAGGCTGCTGGCGGCCAGGCTGCCAATGGCCAAGCCGACAGCGGGCAAGCGGACCGCGTTGACGGCCGGGCGATTGACTTTCGATCCGAAACGCCGTCGGCGAATGAACCTCGCAATTTGGTTTGGCATTTCCCCTACTACCATCCCGAAAGCGGTTTCGCCGATGCGTTGCCGGCCATCGGCGTTGACGATTTTTCGGTCAGCCAGACCCGGCCGCAGTCGGCGATGCGGCGGGGCGACTACAAACTGCTTTGGTTTGCCGAGGATGATCGTGTCGAGCTGTACAATTTGCGCGTCGATCCCAGTGAAGCCAATGACCTGGCCGCGATGATGCCTGACAAAGCGGCCACGATGCGAAAGCGTCTGATGAATTCCCTGCGACAGAGCGGTGCGCGTTTTGCGCGCCCGCGGAACGACGCCGGTCATTGATGCCGGTGCTGTGCCTACCAACTCTCTTCCTCCCCGCCTCCCACCACCGACGATCCCGATGATAGACCCGACAAAACTGCGATCATTGCTTTCCGTCTCGCTCGTTTTCTCCTTTGCCGCCTCTTTTGCCGTAGCGGTCGTTGGTCAAGACGACTGGAAACTGCAACCGCTTTCCTACAACAACCCGGGTCTGGAGGTGGATTTGGGCGTCGGACTGTGGGCTTGGCCGATGCCGATGGACTACGACGGCGACGGCGACATCGATCTGTTGGTGGCCTGCCCCGACAAGCCCTCCAACGGTGTGTACTTCTTCGAGAATCCCAGCCAGGATCCGGCGGTTCAAATGCCCGTCTTCAAGCCGGCGGTTCGGGTCGGCAAGGCGACCAGCAACATGCAGGTCAGCTACGTCGATCAACAGCCCAGGATTCTGCGCAGCGGCGTCGAATTTCTGCGCGACGATTCGACCGGGAAGTTCGACTTTGACCATGGCAAGAAGATCTATCCCCGATCCAACGTGCATTCCAACGGCGTCCGCGGAAACATGTGGCGGTACATGGACTTCGACGGTGACGGGGATCAAGACATCGTCGTCGGTGCGGGGGATTGGACCGACTACGGTTGGGATCATGCTTACGATTCGATGGGACGTTGGCGGAACGGTCCGCTGCACGGACACGTGTACCTGATCACCAACGACGGGACCGCGGACAAGGCGGACTATTCCGAAACGCCGCAGCGACTGAAAGCGGCGGGCGGCGACATTGACGTCTACGGCTGGCCGTCGCCGAATTTCGCGGATTTTGACGGCGACGGTGACTTGGATCTGCTGTGCGGAGAGTTTCTGGACGGATTCACCTACTTTGAAAACGTCGGTTCGCGGACCGGACCGAAGTACGCCGCTGGGCAGAAACTGTTGAATGATTCCGGCGATCCGCTGGTGATGCATTTGCAGATGATCACGCCAACCGCTCTGGATTGGGACGGCGATGGGGATTTGGATCTGATCGTGGGGGATGAGGACGGCCGGGTTGCGTTTGTCGAGAACACGGGGACGTTGCGAGAAGGCCAGCCGGTGTTCCGATCGCCCCGGTACTTTCAGCAGCAGGCCGACACGTTGAAGTTTGGAGCCTTGGCCACGCCATTTGCGTACGATTGGGATGGCGATGGCGACGAGGATATCTTGTGCGGAAACACCGCCGGCAACATCGCCCTGTTCGAAAACCTGGGGGAAGCGGAGAACGGAATGCCGCGCTGGTCGGCGCCGGAGTTGCTCCAGGTTCGTTCGTCCGACGGCCACGGCGCGGAAGACTTTCGCGTGCTGGCCGGACCCAGCGGCTCCATCCAGGGACCATGCGAAGCGAAGTGGGGATACACGACGTTGTCGGTCGCGGATTGGGACGCCGACGGCGACCCGGACATCCTTTACAACTCGATTCTCGCGCGACTGGGATTGTTGCGAAATGAAGCAGGCGTGTTGGTTGAATCGGAATTGACCATGACCCCTTCCGAGCAGCCGCCGCAGTGGTACTGGTGGCAAACCCGCGCGACGAATGCGTTGACCCAGTGGCGAACCACGCCGCTGGCAACCGACTTCGACGGCGACGGCGTCCTGGATCTGGTGATGCTGGACCAGCAGGGTTTTCTGACGCTGCGGCGTGGTGCGAAGCAGGCGGAGCGGATCTTCGTGGATGAATCCGGGCAGCCCGTCCAGCTGAACCCGAAATCGTGTGGCGGCTCTGGACGTGTCAAGCTGGCGGTGGTCGATTGGGACGGCGATGGTCGACTGGACGTCTTGGTCAATTCGGAGAATGCCACCTGGTACCGCAACGGGGCGGATCGCGACGGCAAAGTGGTGCTGAAAAAAATCGGGCGGCTGGCCGAACGGAACGTTGCGGGTCACACGTCCAGTCCAGCAGCGTGCGACCTGAATCGCGACTCCAAACCGGATCTGCTGGTGGGCGCTGAGAACGGACGTCTGTACTACATCGAACACGACGATTGCCGCCAATTCACCGCCGAAGAGGTTGCGGTTTCTCCCACCGACGACGCTTCGTCGGCTCGCATGCCTGGGCTGGTCGCTGAAGAATTCATCTTCACGCGGGAACCAACGCCGGAATGCCATGCGTCAACCATTTGCCAGACCTCACGTGGTCTGGTCTCCGCCTGGTTCGCCGGGACAAAGGAAGGCAAAACTGACGTGGGCATCTGGACCAGCTACCACGACGGCAACGGATGGTCCAACCCCAAGCAGGTTGCCGACGGGGTGCAACATGATGGCCTCCGTTACCCCTGTTGGAATCCGGTGCTGTACCAGCCGCCCGGAGACGCCCCGACGCTGTTGTTTTTTAAAGTCGGTCCGAATCCGCGCGAGTGGTGGGGCGAAATGATGGTCAGCTACGATCGGGGACGAACGTTCCGCGATCGGCGTCGATTGCCCGAGGGGATCGACGGTCCGGTGCGGTGCAAGCCGATTCTGTTGGACGACGGCAGTTTGCTGTGTGGCTCTTCCACGGAATACGACGGTTGGCGAATTCACTTCGAACGGGTTGAGCTGGATCAGGGAGTGCCCACGGGGACCTGGCAACGGATCGGGCCGATCAACGACGCTTCGAAGTTCAATGCCATTCAGCCGACCTTGTTGCGTCAAGACGATGGCACGTTGAAGGCGCTCTGTCGAACCAAGGAGGGCGTGATCGTCTCGACCCAGTCCAATGACGGGGGACGGTCCTGGTCACCGCTGAACGCCACCGAGCTGCCCAATCCGAACTCGGGAATCGACGTGGTCAACCTTCAAGACGGGCGACACCTGCTGATCTACAATCACCTTGGAAGTGGTCAGACGGGTTGGGGACGGCGCGGACAACTGAATCTGGCGATTTCCGATGACGGAGAGACCTGGCAGCGGGTCGGCGTGTTGGAACAGGAAAAAGGGGCTGAGTTCAGTTATCCGGCAATCATCCAAACGCCGGACGGTAAAGTGCATGCCACCTACACCTGGAAGCGGAAACGCGTCAAGCACGTCGTGCTCAATCCCGCCGCGCTGGTGCACGAGTGAAGCCAGTGTCCGAGTGAAGCCAGTGACCGGCGGAAGCGGAGGTCCGAGCGGGTGCGCCAATGACCGGAGTCGCCGGATGCGTGCAACGCGATTCAGGTAACGCAACCGTTCGTTGACCTTTCAGTCGGGCAGGCGTTCCAGTGAGATGCCGTTCAGTCGCATCAATTCGGTTCCCGGGCAGGAAACCACTTCGGCGACCAATTCGGATGCACCGCTTTCCAAATGGATCGCCCCGACATCGGCGGATTCGAATTGGTCCGCGGTGGCGGTCGCTCGGACTTGGTGTGTCACGGACGCGTCACCGACGGACAAACGCACCACGCCGCCGGCATCCAGGGGTCGGCAGCCATAGGTCAATTTGACCCGGTAGTCGCCGGGGCGTTGAACATCCAACCTCCAAACCGCGCGCTCGCCGGGATCCCTCCACCGGTCGATCGTATCCCAGTCGTAGCCGTCGAAGGTGTAGGCAATGTGATCGCCGTGCTGGGTGGACCAACTGGGTTCGATTTCTACCGGGTTCTCCTCGGGATGCCCGACCGGTACAGGAACGGGTCGATAGACCTGTCCTTGGGTGACGTCTTCAAACCATTGAAGAAACGCCTCACGAAGTCGTTCAACTTCCTGGGGATGTTGGCGGGCGATGTTCCGCGTTTCACCCGGGTCAGCTTGTAAATCGAATAACCGCCAGTTGGTCCGAGACGCCGCTGAGTCCCTGCCTACCTGGCACAGCAGTTTCCACCGTTGGTCGCTGACGGCCCAGCGTTGATCCGCGTTAGGCGTGTACCGATCCCAGGTGTGGTAGACGTAACGATGGGCACTGTCGTCTGAATCCGTCGTCAGCAAGGGTACCAGACTGATCCCGTCCATGACGCGGTCGTCGGGAATCTCGGTTTCGGCGATTTCACAGAAGGTTGGCAGCCAATCCACGTGAGACGTCTGGGCGTCAATGGATTTGCCTGCTTCGATTCGGTTGGGCCAGCGAACAAAACAGGGTGCTCGGACACCGCCTTCGTACACGCCGGCTTTGTTTCCATTCATTCCGCCCTTCCAGTATTTGCTCACGCCTCCGTTGTCGCTGGTGAACACGACGACCGTGTTCTTTTCTGCCCCGACCTCGTCGATCGCCTTCAGCAAACGTCCCAGGTTTTGGTCGACTCGTTCGATCAGCGCATAGATTCTGGCTTCGCGAATGGGCAACCCACGCTGCAAGTATTTGGTTAGCAACAGATCGCCCTGCGGTTGGTTGTAGTGCGACGTGTCCAACAGGAACGGTGAATGAGGCGCGTTGTACATCAAGGCGCAGAAGAAGGGATCGCGTTTTGTTTTGACGGCGTGTTCAACGAAATCGATCGCCGCGTCCGTGAAGACGTCGCTGACGTAGCCGCGGGCTTCGACCGGCTGCCCGTTGTGATACACCTGGTCCGGAAATTGGTAGCGCTCGATGTGGCCGTGATAATGACCGAAGAATTCATCGAATCCCCGTTCTTGAGGCTGGTAGGCATGGTATTTCCCGAGGTGCCATTTGCCGAACAGTCCCGTGCGGTATCCGGCCCGTTTGAGCAACTGTGCCACCGTGACTTCGTTTCGACCCAGCGAATCACCGCCAAACCGCGTGTTGTACAGGCCCGTGCGGAGGTAGTAGCGACCGGTCATCACACCGGCCCGCGTCGGTGCGCAAACCGGCGCCGCGTAATAGCGGTTCAGTCGTGCACCCTCGCTCGCCAACCGGTCCATGTGCGGTGTGTCGATGTGTGGATTGCCCGTCGCGCCGGTGTCCCAGTAGCCTTGGTCATCGGTCATCACAAACACGATGTTGGGACGTTCGGCAGCGGAGGCGTTCGGCTGGTCGGGAAAGGACAGCAGAGTCGCGGCGGATAACCACAGTCCAGCCAGAATCCGAACGGCAATTGACCTTGGAGAGAACGGTGACAAACCTGACATGGGCTCAACGGAGCGCGGAGGGAATGGAGGGGGCAAACGCCGGCAGGTTGAATCAGTGTAGCTGCAGTCGTGAACGCGTGGTCCAGCCAGGCTTGGTCAGAACACGTGTCGCGGCGTTCGCCAAAGCGTGGCATTCTGCCGTCTGGCGACAGCAGCTACGGGTTTTCAGACAGAGCCTAGCCGACGAACGTTTCAGTGAGCGGTCGCAGGGATGGTGTCGCTGCCGAGACGACAGTGTCGTCATCGTGATGGCGAAGCGGACGTGAATGCTCCGAAGATCGTTCAGGCCAACGGATGTTGGAGCGGCCGATGGATGGTTTCCCACCGCTCGCATCGGGCACAGCTCCCGGAAGACAAGGGCACGATTTTCAAGGGTTTTCGTCATCAGCGGAGCATTCGGAAGGGAAAACGGAGTCGCGGAGCCAAAAAACGTGGGAAATGGATGGTTGGGCCGATTCGCTGGCATGCCAAATGCGTCCGCGGTCTCCGGATGGAATACCGGACGATTTGCATGACGCGACTGATGCCAGCCGAGCTGGAGACCCACTCCATTGCCAATGACAACCGATGCTTAAACGACTTCCAGCGAGACCATTCATACAGACCCGATCCCTTCCGTTGCTTTTCACCACGGTCTGTTTCGGAGCAGTCACTTTTTCTGACGCGCACGCCATCCAGCCTCCATCCCCACAACCCCTTCCGGAGGCGGGAAGCGAATTGCCCGCCCCGCAGTTGGAAGGCGTCGACAGACGGCCGGATTCCGGCAGCTTGGATGAATCGGGTGAGGAAGGGGTGGAGTATCTGACCCGAGGGCCGTTGCATGAAGCCTTTGCGAACGCCTACACCTCCGGCCCGCAACCCCAGCCCGTGACCCCGAAGGCTCCGCCGGAGCCGATCGATGAGATCCCGCCCAGCTATCAACCGGAGGGGAAGAATGTGGAATGGATTTCGGGCTATTGGGAATGGGACGAAGATCGTTCGGACTTCATCTGGATCAGCGGGGTGTGGAGAAAAGTTCCGCCGGGCCAGCGTTGGGTACCTGGCTATTGGGAACAGGCCGATGACGGTTATCGACGTGTCGCCGGATTTTGGACCAGTGCAGCGTCGCAGAGTATTGAGTACCTGCCCGCGCCTCCCGATCCGGTAGAGGAAGGCCCCAGTGCGCCCCAACCCGGTGACGATTACTTCTATGTTCCCGGTCACTGGGACTACCAAGCGAATGACTATCGTTGGACGCCCGGTTTTTGGGCGCAAAGCCAACCGGATTGGATCTGGAGTCCGGCACAGTACGTCTGGACGCCGCGCGGTTGCGTGTACCGACCGGGTTATTGGGACTACGCAATTGACCGGCGTGGGACCCTGTTCACGCCCGTTTACTATCGTCAACCAATCTACACGCGTCCCGGCTTTTCCTACCGCCCGCGTTACGTGCTGGGCAGCGGTCTGAATCTGTTGGTTCACTTGTTCTTCCAGCCACGCTACGGTCGCTATTACTTTGGCGACTACTACGGCGGTGGCTACCAGAGTCGCTTGTTTCCCTGGGTGAACTACTTTGGCCGCGGCTCCTACTATGACCCGATCTTCTCTTACTACTCGGTGCGATCGCGCGGTGGGCAGCGCAACGTCATTGGCTGGGTCAACGACCGGCACAGCTATTACCGGTCCAACGAACGCATGCGGCCTCCCCACGACATTGCCAGCCAACGGCAGTTTCTGAAAAACAATCCGTCGGTCGAATCGGATCTCCTGGCGACGACGGCGTTGGCTGCGCCGATTGAAAATCGAGTGAAAGGCAATTCGTCTGAGGGCAAGTTCAAAGAGCTCAGTCGGTCTCAAGCGGAATCGATCCGAGATCAAGTCCGCGAGAGCCAACAACGATTGAGCGAGAATCGCAAGCAGTTTGAAAAGTCAGCTCGCTCGCGGTCCGCGCGTGAGTCGGTGGCGGGTGCCACGGAGTCTCAAGGCCCAGAAACGCTCGGATCCGAGGCCCGCGGAAACGGTCGTGGTCCCCGCGGAGAAACTTCCGGGCGAGTGCAAGGCAGTGACAGCAACAGTGCCGGCGTGGAGCGATTTGGTCGAGAGGGGAGGCCCAACCAGGAGAGATTTGACCTCGGTCGCCGCCCCGGCGACCTCTCCCCTGGAAATGAAGGGATTCGCGATCGCGGCGGTCGAGTCCAAGACCAAGTCCGTGGATCAAAGCCGGACAGCCGACCTGATCTGCAAAACCGATCTCGTGGCCCAGATAGTTCTCGAGGCCCAGCCAGTGCGCGCGGCCGGTTGAACGCTCCGTCCAGCCCGGCGCCCGATCGTCCGCAGGGAGCTTCGCCGCAACGGTCCTTGCGACCACCGACAGGACCCACGAGAAGCTCGACGGGCCCACGACGACTTCAAAGCAACCGTGGGCAGCCAATGGCGCGACCTTCCTCACCGTCCTCGGGCAATCGCCCGCAAGCGTCCCGAAACCGTGGCCCCTCGGGCGGCGACAAGATTCGCGGTGGGGGCCCGCCGTCGCGCGGTCCCAGCAGCGCTGGTGGCGGCGGCCGCGGAAACTCCGGAAAGGGTGGCGGCGGCAGGCCCGGTAAAGGTGGCGGAGGCAACTCCGGGAAGGGCGGCGGCAAAGGCAAAAAGTAATGCCGCCAGCGGCCGAGGGCCATCGGAATGCCGCCGATTGATGCCTCCAACCGACGTGGTTACCCGGGCCGATCGGGCTCGCCGGTCACCAGGTTCGGTAGGCATCCATTCGGCAAAGTGCTGAGAAAGCGGGTAGACTGGTCCAGGGTGATTTCCCCACCGCCAGTTGCCCGTTTTGGACCCCGCATGCAACGTCGTCTTTGGACGTCCCGCCTGACATGCGTCCGCGTTTGATCGTGGGCTCCCTCCATCGCTCAGCATTTCAAGGTCTCAAGTTCGTGAACAGAAAGACGTTCTCCGTTCGTCTGATCGGGATCCTCGTCATCACGCTCTCATCCTGGGCCTTGCGGTCTGGAGAGGCACTCGCCGTCGACTACGCCGACGAGGTGCAGCCGATTTTGAAGCGGCACTGCGATCGGTGTCATGGAGAGTCTGCTCAGGAAGGATCGTTGGTGTTGTTTCGACGCGATGCGGTATTGGGCGTCGCGGACAGCGGTGTCCCCATTGTGGTGCCGGAGCAACCCGATCGATCGCTGCTGATTGAGCGGGTCACCGACGCGAGCGCCGGCGACTTGATGCCGTTGGACGGACAACCGTTGTCCCGGACAGAAGTGAATGTCTTGCGGGAGTGGATTCGTGACGGCGCGGAGATGCCGGATGTGTCCGGCACGGAGCATTGGGCCTATCAAGCCCCTTCGGTCGATCCCCAGGCCTTACGACAAGCGAGTCAGCGGAACCTGTCGCCGATCGATTACTTTGTCGAACAGAAACGAATCCGATCGGGACTTCCTTCTCCTTCGCTGGCCGACCCCGCCACGCTGGCTCGTCGAGTTTCTTTGGCACTGACGGGGCTCCCCGCGACTCTGCAGCAGATCGACGACCTGCAACGTGACCCGTCCGAGGAAAACTACCGCCGACTGGTCGACGAATTACTGGCCAGCGACGCTTTCGGAGTTCATTGGGCAAGGCATTGGTTGGATCTGGCGCGCTACGCCGACTCCAACGGATTTCAGGCCGACCAATTGCGGTCCTCGTGGGCCTATCGGGATTGGGTCGTTGACGCGTTCAACCGCGATAAGCCTTTCGACCAATTTGCGATTGAACAATTGGCGGGCGATTTGTTGCCCGATGCGAATCTGCAGACGCGAATCGCGACCGGATTTCACCGCACACCGACATGCAACGTGGAGGCCGGGGTCCAGCCAGAAGCCAACCGTGTGCAACAGGTTTTTGACCGAGTCAACACGACCGCCACCGTCTTTTTGGGATCGACGATCGAGTGCGCCCAGTGTCACGACCACAAATACGATCCGTTCACTCAGGAAGACTACTACCGGCTGTTTGCCTACTTCAATAACACGCCGTTGGAGGTCGAAAAGGCAAGTGGCGTCCGCTTCGACTTTGTGGGCCCGACGATGGATCTTCCGCTAACCGATGAACAGGCCGCGCGGCGCAAGCAGTTGCAAAAGCAGATCACGTCGCTGCGCGCGAAGCAGGATGCTCTGGGCGGTGAGGATCGGTTCCAGGCCTGGAGAACGCAAGTCAGCGAAGCGCTCCGGCAGGGTCGGGCCCGTTGGCTGACCCCGACGCCACATTTCTCGAGCACCGGGGAGGAACCTTTCCAGGTCTTGGACGATCAGTCGGTGCTGTTGCAAGGCAACCCGCCCGGATCGACGGAGTACCGGTTTTCCTATGACGACCTGGAGGGGCCGATTCTGGGTGTCCGTTTGGACGCGTTGCAGCACGACGACTTGCCAGGACGGGGGCCCGGCCGGGGAGACGCCAAGCGCACGAATTTCGTGTTGCACGACTTGCAGATGCGGGTCGAGACCGGAAAGAAGCGTCACCTGATTTCGTTGGCTGATGCGAAGGCGTCGTTCTCGCAGTCCAAGTATGACGTTGCCGGTGCAATCGATGGCGACCCGAAAACCGCCTGGGCGATCGCTCCCAAGTTCGATCAGCCGCACTGGGCAACGTTTCGCACCACCGAGCCGGTCGATGCACCGCGGGCCGATCAGCGGTTGGTGGTGACGCTCGATCAGCATTTTGGGCGTGGACGCGTGATCGGCCGACCTAAAGTTTCATTCTTGATCGGCCCGCCCGAGACGGTCGGCTTGACGGACGAGATCGCCCAACTGCTCGGCAAAGCGACACCCCTCGAGGCTGCCGAGATCGAGCAGTTACGAACCTTCTTCTTGGCCAACGATCCCGAGACTCGCGACCCGGAAAGAAAGATCCGGGCGCTGGTGTCGCGGCGGGATCGGATCCAACCCGAGACGACGCTGGTGATGGTCGAACAGCCGGAGTCCCGGGAGACCTTTGTGATGCGTCGCGGAGACTACTTGTCGCCGGGAGAGCCGGTGAGCCCAGGGACGCCATCCGCCCTTCACCCGGCCGATGCGGACCTGCCACCCAATCGGCTCGGTTTGGCCCGTTGGCTTGTCGATCCGGACAACCCGTTGTTAGCCAGGGTGACCGTCAATCGATTCTGGGCCGAGGTCTTCGGGCGCGGCATTGTCGCCACCCCCGAGGATTTTGGGACGCAAGCAGACGCGCCGACACATCCGGAGCTGCTGGATTGGCTGGCGTTGGAGTTTCAATCGGAGGGTTGGTCCGTCAAATCCTTGCTCCGCACGATGGTGCTTTCGGAGACCTTTCGAAGCAGTTCGGTGGTTACCGCTCGGGCGGCCGAATTGGACCCCGACAATCGATTGTTGTCACGCGGACCCCGCTTTCGTCTGCCCGCTGAAACGCTGCGTGACAACGCATTGGCAATTTCGGGGCTGTTGTGTCGTGAGGGAGCGGGCGAACCGGTGATGCCGTTTCAGCCCGACGGTATTTGGCGGGCCGTCGGTCGCAACCAGCCGCAATGGACGGCGGCTCAGGACCAGGACCGTTACCGCCGGGGGCTGTACGTGGTTTGGAAACGTTCGGCGCCCTATCCCAGCTTCGTCACCTTCGATGCTCCCGACCGTGCCGCCTGTACGGTGCAGCGCCCCCGCACCAACACGCCACTTCAAGCGTTGGTGCTATTGAACGACCATGCGTACGCCGAGGCGGCGGTGGGACTGGCTCAGCGGATGGTGTTGGAATCCGGGTCGGACGACCCACGCGAAGTGGCCGCCTATGGGTACCGGATTGCCACCGGTCGCGAACCGTCTCTGTCGGCCGTGGAGTCTCTGCTGGCGCTGTTCGAATCGCAATCCGCCCTGCTGGCTGAGAACCCCGACTTGGTGGATCAACGGATCGGCGTTCTTCCCGAATCATTTTTAGATCCCGCCTTTGCCAGCGGCGCCGATGCGTCCGAAGCCAAGCGACGCCTGGGGGCTTGGTACGCGGTGGCCAATGCGCTTTTGAATCTGGACCAAACAATCACCTTGAACTAATGCCTTACGTCCTTCCCACCAATCGACGACAGATCTTGCAGCGTGCCGGATTCGGTTTCGGCAGTTACGCACTGATGCAAATGTTGGCTCAGGAGTCATCGGTGACCGCCGCTCCCGCGGTTGCCAACCCGTTGGCAGAGCGTCCGCCGCACTTCCCGGCGCGTGCCAAGCACATGATCCACATCCATCTGGTCGGTTCGCCCTCGCACTTGGATCTGTTTGATCCGAAACCGGAGTTGCAGCGGCGTCACGGGGAACTGTGCCCCGATGAGATGTTTGAGGGAAAGAAGTTTGCTTTCCTTCGCAGTCGTCCCACGCTGTTTGGGACTTCCAAGGATTGGACCTTCCGCAAGTGTGGGCAGTCCGGGATTGAACTCTCGGATTTGATGCCTCACCTGCAATCGGTGGCCGATGAACTTTGTGTGGTTCGATCCCTGCACACCGACGAATTCAACCATGGTCCGGCGCAGCTATTCATGTTGACCGGGTTTGGGCGGTTCGGCCGTCCGTCCCTGGGGTCCTGGATCAACTACGGCTTGGGGACGGAAAACAGCAACCTTCCGGGCTACGTCGTTTTGATTACCGGTTCGGTCCTGGGAGCCGGTAATTCGGCATGGGGAAGCGGATTCCTGCCCACGGTCTACCAGGGTGTCGAGTTCCGGTCTCAGGGAGATCCGGTGCTGTTTCTTTCCAATCCGCCGGGGATTGACCGCGAATCACGTCGCGACGTGATCGATACGGTCAACCAGATCAACGCGAGCACGCTATCAGAAGTCGGCGATCCGGAGATTGCGACGCGGATCGATCAGTATGAAATGGCTTACCGGATGCAAGCGAGCGTCCCCGAGTTGATGGAAATTGAATCCGAGTCCCAGGCAACGCACGACGCGTACGGCACGACACTGCGCAGCGGCGGTCCGGGGCCGGGCAAACCAAGTTTTGCCAACAACTGTCTGCTGGCACGCCGGTTGGTTGAACGTGGCGTGCGGTGTGTGCAGCTGTTTGACCAGGGCTGGGACCACCACGGGAATCTTTCCGGATCGTTGCCGAAGAAATGTCAAGAAGTGGACCGCCCGGTCGCGGCTTTGATTCAGGATCTGAAGCAACGCGGCCTTTTGGACGAGACGCTGGTCGTGTGGTCCGCGGAGTTTGGGCGGACACCGATGGCTCAGGGTACCAACGGTGAAGGAAAGAAGACCTCCGCCGGACGGGATCATCATCGCGATGCGTTCACGCTGTGGATGGCCGGGGGAGGCACACGGCCGGGGACGGTTTACGGTCGGACCGACGAATTGGGATACTCCATTGCGGAGGACCCGGTGCACGTTCATGATTTCAATGCCACGCTGTTGCACCTGATGGGGTTGAACCACGAGCGTTTGACCTACCGCCACCAGGGGCGTCAATTCCGTTTGACCGACGTGCACGGTGTCGTCCAACGCGGCCTGCTGGCGTAAACCCTCCGCTGCCGGTCACGCCTGATCCGGCGGAACCGGCCTGTCTACCAGACTGTTTTCTTTCGTGACTGAGCTTGCATGATCAAATCAATCCCGATCGGAACCTTCGCGTTTTTTCTTTATTTGAACGCGATTGTTTCGGCTCAAAGCCAACCAAACATCGTCGTACTGCTCGCTGACGATTTGGGTTGGAGCGCGGTGGGGTACCACAACCGCGAATTTGAAACACCCCACATCGATTCAATCGTCCGCGACGGAATGGAATTGGATCAGTTTTATGTTGCACCGATGTGTTCGCCCACGCGTGCGGGGTTCATGACCGGTCGCTATCCGATCCGTTTCGGGCTCGCCCGGGCCGTCATTCCGCCGCAGCGAGATTTTGGATTGCCGACGGACGAAACAACCATTGCCGAAGCACTGGGTGAATTGGGGTACGAACATCGCGGAGTTTTCGGCAAGTGGCATCTGGGGCACCGCCGCGCCAAATGGCATCCGCTGAACCAGGGGTTCACCCACTTTCACGGTCACTACAACGGCGCGATTGACTACTTTGACTTGACCCGCGAGGGCGAGCGTGACTGGCACACGAACTTTGACGCGTCGGACGAGCAGGGATATTCCACCGATTTGATTGCCGCGGCGGCGGCGGGCTGGATCAAACAGGTTGCTTCGGAAGAAGCACCGTATTTCTGCTACGTTCCGTTCAACGCACCGCACTCCCCCTTCCAGGCACCCGATTCCGCCGTTGAGCGTTTTGAGCGGATGTCACCGCAAGGCCAGGCGAGACGTGATCGGAAGTCGTCGCCGGTGCGGCAAACCTACGCGGCAATGATTTGGAAAATGGACCAGGGGATCGGAAAGATTCTGCAAGCGATTGAGCAAAGTGGCGAATCGGACCAGACGATCGTGCTTTTCTTCAGCGACAACGGCGGCGTCGGGAAGATTCGCGACAACAACGCTCCGCTGCGCGGAAGCAAGCTGACCGTGTTTGAAGGCGGCACGCGGGTGCCCGCCTGTGTGCGTTGGCCCGGTCACATCGCACCGGGAACTAAGTCAGATGCGCGGATGGGCTATGTCGATTTGATGCCGACGTTGGTCGCGTTGGCTGGCGGCAAGGCGAATTCGATGACCGACAAACCGCTGGACGGAATCGACATCGCTCCGTTGTTGCTGGGCGAGGCCGCGCAGCCGCTGACGGCCCGGTTGGAGAGTCGCCCCTGGTTTTCTTATCATGGCCAGCAGGGAGAACAGTCGGAACACTTGGCCGTGATCCACGACGGATGGAAGCTAAAGGTCAACGGACCGCGTCTCCGTTCGCCGTCGCAATTGCGTTCCGGAACCAATCAGGTCCAGTTGTTTCACCTTTCGCAGGATCCATTGGAAGCCGATGACCTGGCATCCACCGACAACGAGCAATTGGAGCGACTGGGCCGGTTGTTGATCGACCATCGCGCCTTGCAGCCCGACGACGCGGTGCCGCCCTACTCGGTGGGATCCAAAGGTTTCCAGCCTCCACCGAAGTGGACGTTGGATCCGGAGCACCCGAACGCAAAAGTGGGGACGGACGGCTGACGGTCGCTACGGAAAGCGACACGCCTTCCGTGCGAACCGACCACTGTCTATCGTTTCATCAAGTCGGCTTACGCCTCGGGCAGCAAGAAATCGTCCACGTTGTTGCCGATCACCTGGTCCAATGCATCGTCGTTCGTGATCGTGTCATTGATCAGCAGGTGGATCTCGGTATCCGACAAGAACTCGCCAGTCCCGAGGATTAGGTTGTTGACTCGATCGGCGAACGATTCCGCCGTGTTCCACTCTTGCAGAATCAGCAAGAGCGATGCGAGGTCGTCGTCGTAGTCGGTTTGCTCGGTGACGATGAAGTCGCTGCCGGATTGGCCGAGCAGCTTGTCGGCATCGGCGCCCCCGAACAGGATGTCCTCTCCGGCGCCGCCGTACAGGGCGTCCACTCCGTCGCCGCCGCTAAGCAGGTCGTTCCCGTCACGGCCGAAGATGAAGTCGTTGCCCGGGCCACCCAACAGAGCGTCACTTGCTGAACCGCCGGAGATGAAATCGTCGCCCGCACCGCCGCTGATCACGACCGGAATCGTCACGGAGTTGGCCACCATCAATCGATCATCGCCGTCGCCGCCGTTGATTCTGATCAACTCAATTCCCGTCAACGGGAAAGATTCGTTGGGGAAGTCTCTGGAGCTGACCTGGATCTGACCTTGAGAAACTCGCACGGCAACCGTCGACCCGTTCTGTTCGGCGTTCACGACCAAAACCGATCCGTTCACATAGACGGGCTTCGCATTAGGTTCGGGGACGTCATCGATATCGATCATCACCGAGGCGCGATCGGTCAGCCCTGCGGAGTCCGTGACGGTGACTACCAATTCATATCGATCTTGGATCTCATAGTCCAGACTCGCGTTTTGTCCAACAGTGATCTCACCTGATTGCGAGTCAATGTCGAAGACCGAATTGAGATTGCCGGCCGTGATGGAAAAGGTCAACGCGCCGGGGACATTGTCTGCGGGATCGATATCGGTTGCCTGCACCGTCCCGACGGAAGTACCGGCCGGCGAGTTCTCGGCAAGGTTCGTTGCGAATCCCGTTGCGACGGGCTGATTGGGGTTGTACATCTGCACCAATCCGACGATCACGTCCGTCATTCCATAGCGGAATGCCGAATCTTGCAGCGAATCGACGAAGGTGGCGCCCGCCACGAGGTATTCGTCGCCGTCGACTTCGATGGCCGCGGGATAAAACGCGGTCGAGCCTCCCAGCGGAGTGGTGATGAGCCCGGCAGATGCTTGAGTTACATCGTCCGACGGAAACGAGTACAGCAATCCCTCCTGGACCGCGATCCGTTGCTGAGCGTTGACCGAATCGGGCATCTGTTGCTCATAGGCTCCGACAAAGACGGTCCCGGAGTCTACGGCGATCGGCAGGTCCGTCGACAGGTTTGCCAGAGATGCGTAGCCACCCTGCACGCTGAATAGGTCGATCGACGTCAGTTGTTGGGTCCCCTGGGATCCAAAGTCGACGTCAATTTGACCGTCGCTCAGCAGCCGAGCCACTCTCGCGCCCGTATTGTAGGTCGACATGCCTTGGTCGTTCGGGTTGTTTTGCGTCGATGGAGAGTACCCCGTCAGCAGCAACCCTCCCTCGCTGTCGAAAGCAAGCGAATCGACGCTGTTGATGTCGCCGATCGAATCCAGATTCTTCAGCTCGCTGATTACCGTGGCACCACCGGTGCCGAACGAAACATCCACTACGCCGTCGGAACTGTACTGTTCGACACGTGTGGACCACTCCAAGTAGGACAGCCCGATCGCATTCGGTCCGTTGCCGCCAGAGTATCCAGGATCGGTCAGTCCGGACACGACGACATCACCGGTCGGAGAGATCGCCAGATCTCGAAGATTCATCGGGGTTTGAACCAAGCCTTGACGGTTGGTCGCGGACTCGTCATTGAAACCGCGATCGATTGACCCGTCGGATTGCAGCTTGACGATCGCCCCCAGTCGTCGTCGCTGAGACAGGTACGGAGAGAGCTCGACCGGATCGAACTGGATGGTTTGGATTCCCGTCGTCGGCGTAGCCGGCGTCACGTCGCTGATGTTCCCGGAAACATAGATGCTTCCATCCGGTGCGACCGTGACGAACGGATTGTCGAATCGGTAGCGGACGGGATTGGTGCTGCCGCTGGTGCTCGCGTCCTCAAGCAGAAAACTTTCAAACCCGGAACCGGAACCACCGAACGAGGTGTCAATGGAACCGTCGGTGTTCAACTTGTAGATCGTGTTCAGATCGGTGTTGCCCGATGGACGCGCGGCGCCGATGTACCCACCGCCAGGAATCAAATCCAGGTCATCCAGCACCGGGGCCGATGCGGCAAACGGCGTTGCGGAAACCGGATTCGAATCGGGATCGACCAACAGGTAGTTGTCGAAGTCCCCGGCATCGCCAAGGATAACTTGTCCGCCGTCCAGGAATGCTTTCGGCCGATCGCCTTGTTCTGCCGCCGGCACTTGATAGATGCCGTCACCGTCGAACAGGGTGTCCAGTGTTGCCGCCAGTAGACGTCGACTTTCCAAGCTCTCCATGCGAAGTCGGCGTGACAAAGTGCTCTTCATGCGCTGCATCAGACTTTGACCCCAAGGGTGGTTTTCGTAAGCGTTCGAGTCGCGGCCTGCGACAACGATCGTGCGGAGTGTAGTCCGGCTGTGACGGTCGTAACCACTGTGATGGCCGTTTTCTGCGACCGATTCAAGAAGAAGCCGGCGAGCTGGGCCGGCAGGTGTCCACCCGCTGGGATGGTTGTTGCGGTCGCCGCGGCTGGAAAGTGATCGCATCCGCACGAGTGACAAATTGTGTCAGCGGCGGAGCGGTTTTGCGAAGCGTCCCAGGGCGGCGCGTCGAACCTGAAAGCCCTGCAGTTGCACCCCTTCTTCCTGCAGTCGTTCCGCCTGCAGCGACGGATTGCACGGCGGCAGCCGACCATCGCTGTAGACCACGCGCCACCATGGCAAGTCGTCGCACCCTTGCGATAGCAGTCGGCCGGCGGCCCGCGCCGCGGTCGGCCGCCCCGCGGCGGCCGCAACATCGCCAAAGCTGACCACTTCACCACGCCGCAGGTCCCGCACGGCATCCGACATTCTCTGTTGAAATTGGGTTAGCATGAGAGCTGTCTAGATCGCCTGACGCGCCGCGCCGATGCCGCAGTTGTGTTGGCCGTCGGAAGATGAATTCATCCGGAATCGTTTCCACGGGGCCTCGCCGTGGAACCTCTGGCGACGGCGGTTGGTCCCGTTTGTTATTCCCCATCGTGCCAAAGGGTACCCGAAAGTGAAACGCCGTGATTTTGTGTCTGCTAATTTGCTTGCCCTGGCCGGCGGAACGCTGGCCTGGTCGACGTCGGCTGGGCAGTCGCCCGAATCCACTTCGGGATCCGAATTTTCTTCTTCGGCCGACAATCCAAGGTCGATTCGACAGTCCGTCATGGGTTGGTGCTTCAAACCGATGGACATGATGGAGTTGGCCCGTCAATGCAAACGCATCGGACTGGAAGCCATGGAAGGAATCCCGGCTACCATCTATCCGGATGTCACGGCGCTGGGGTTGAAGATCTCCCTGGTGGGCAGCCATGGTTTTCAAAACGGACCGCTGGATCCCGAGAATCACGCCGAGGTCGAAAAGAAGCTTCGCGAAGGGATCGATCTGGCAGTCAAGTTCGGGGCACCCAACGTGATCACCTTTACCGGGATGCGAAAGACCGGGATCAGCGATGCCGCGGCCCGAAAGAACTGTCTGGATTGTTGGAAACGCGTGGTTCCTTATGCGGAAGAGAAAGGGATCGGATTGGTGCTGGAGCACTTGAACAGCAAAGCACACCGTAACCCCGACGGAACCATTCATCCGATGAAAGGGCATCCCGGATACTGGGGCGATGACGTGCACCTGTGCGCGGAGTTGGTGCAAGCGGTGGGTAGCGAGAACTTCAAGCTGCTGTTCGACATCTATCACGTTCAAATCATGAACGGAGACCTGATCGAAAACGTGCGTCGCTACCAAGACATCACCGGTCATTATCACACGGCGGGCAATCCCGGTCGCCGAGAACTGGATGACCAGCAAGAGATCAACTATCCGGCGGTCATCCGCGCCATCAAAGCGACCGGATACGACGGCTATGTCGCCCAGGAGTTCATCCCGACCGGGAACGATCCGATCGCATCGCTCGAGCAGGCATACATGGTGTGTGACGTGTGAGCGGTCATGGATCCGCTTGATTCTGTTCGTGACCCGTCACTTTCCGAGCTCCCGTTGGTTTCCTAATTCGATGACGATCCCGCGCTACCGGTCTGCAATCTGCCCATTGATTGTTTGGTTGGGACTCCATTCCGGATTGGACTCAGCGGAACCTGTCTCACACGTTTCGATCGATTGGCGTGAGATCACCGCCGAAGCCCACGACGTCTCCGTGGCCGCGACCGATGCGCAGGTGAGCATCGAAACGATGGGCGAGGATCCATTCTTTTGGTTTGAGATGCCGGCGATCCCGACATCGGATCGCGACTGGATGCTTTCGATTTCCTACTTCTGTCCTCAAGGCGTCTCGGGAATCCAATGGCGCACCGGACGACCGGCGCGTGCCGATGGCTTCGTGGACCTGCCCGCGATGGCACCGGCCGAGGGTTGGACTGAATACGTTGTCAACCTGAGCCAGCTGGCTCCCGAGGCCGTCCGTTCCGAAGGTCCGGTGGCGATTCGATTGGACCTGGGCAATCATGCCGGAGTCAAACTGATGGTGCGGGGCGTCCGCCTGCGTCCCATGAACGATCACGAACTCACCGAGCGACGTGAAGCACAGCGACTCCGCCGGGAAAAGATCGAACTTGCAAATCATATCCGCCGCTATCAGCAAAAGTCCTGGGATGCGGTCGTCGAGCGTGTCCGTGCCCGGCGCGATCAACTGATCGTGACGGGACGATGGCTGGCGCCGGCATCACCGTCGGATTCCACACCGGAAGATTCAAAGAAGAACGTGTTTTTGATTCCCCGATTTCCTGAAAGCATTTCGGCGGAACGGCCGGACTCCCAGGAGTTGAAGCACCGGTATCCCGTCGAAATCACGGCGTCCGGACGGTTCTCCACCGAAGTCCCGGTCGATGCTGCCTCCGAGCTTCGGCTCCCGGGGGTGCGTTGGCAACTGATTCGATTGGTCCAGGCGGAAAGCTTGGCGGCATCGAAACCGATTTCGCCTGCGCGAGCGGTTGATCTGCCCGTCGTTCGCGATCGCACCACCCGGCCGGTCAGCGAAGTTGCCAAGGGGCTGACTTGCATCACGAGCCGGTTTGAACCACAGACACTGCGTGAACTCGGGCTGACCCACGGTTCGGTGAACATCTTGCTGAGCGGGTTGATCAGCGACTCACCTCGTCCGGGTTGGGTGCCACGGCGGATTCTAAATCGCCGTTGGTGGGTCAATGAACAACGTTTGTCTGGGGTCGACCGGAACGTGCTCACGGGGAACGCCGCCGGAATGCAAATGGCCGCGATCCTGTTGATCCGGCCGCATGGCGAACTGGCTCATCCCCAGGCGGTTGACGCGGGCACCTATGCCATGCCGGATTTGACCACCCGACCGGCCGTCGCTGCGTACCGGGCCGTTCTGCATTTGCTCGCCGAACGTTATGGCCAGACAAAATCGATGCATGGTCGGATCGATCACTGGATCGTTCACAATGAAGTCGACTACGGATGGCAGTGGACCAACATGGGGCAGCAGCCGATGGAAGTCTTCATGGACCATTACGAACGATCCATGCGTTTGGTGGACCAGGCTGTGCGCACCTACAATCCGGACGGCCGGGCGTTTATTTCACTGACGCATCGCTGGAATGTCCCCGATGATCGGCCGTGGAAAACCTACGCGCCTCGCGACATGTTGAATTGGCTGATCAGACAGTGCGAGTTGGAGGGAGATTACCCGTGGGGCGTCGCGTATCATCCTTACCCCGAAAGCCTGTGGCGGGCGGACACTTGGAATGATACGCAGGTCACGGATGCCTTCGAAACGCGACTGATCACTCTCAAAAACCTGACCGTTCTGGATCGTTTTCTGCATCAGGATCGTTGTCGCTTTGCCGACGGGGCGGTGCGACCGGTCCTCTGCAGCGAGCAGGGGTTTCATGCAGATGTTTCAGATGCGGAGCAGTTGCGCCAGCAAGCGGCGGCCCTGTTGTACGCGTGGGAGAAACTTCGCCAATGTCCTTCGATCATTGCGTTTGACTATCATCGCCCCAGTGACCATCCCGACGAGGGCGGGCTGCGTTTGGGCTTGCGAGGTTTACCCACCAGCGACGACCCGCTGGGCAAACCAAAACCCGCGTGGGAGGTTTACCGGGCGATTGGGACGGCCGGCGAATCCGACTGGCGACAGCAGCTTTCGCCGCTCTGGCAAACTCCGACGGACGACGGATCGCCGTGACGCCTTCCGGGCGCGAATCGGCAACGTCGGCTGGGTCTCCGGGAATTGGTGTGTCGCAATCAGCCAGATGCCTTTCGAACGCTCGCACACTTTCCGCCATTGTTCTAAGCAAGCTTTGGTGACCGGTGAGCAACCCCCGTCTTGCGATCCGCCCGTTTTTCACGACATACTTTGAGTCCGCAGCCCGTTTCGACCTTTTCGGAATACTTCTATGAATTCGGCGTCCGATGGCCCCCATGACGAACAGGCTGCGTCGTCGCCGCCCACGCAGGTGACACCTCACGATCAGCAGTCGGGCCCGATTCGACAGTTTGTATCCACCATCAAGAACGCGGAGCAGCAGGTCGGGGAGCACATCATCCGGGCATTGGAACATGACGACACGGTGGCCGTGTTGACCACCGTTGCCATCGGACCGGACGGCCAACAACATCTGATTTCCGCCGCGCTGGACCCGGAGCGGATGAGCTTGGTGCAGGAGATTCTGGCCGAGGCGAATCGACATCGTGACCCCGAGGAGCCCTGTCTGGGATACCACTGCCTGATCGAACCCAAGCGGGGTTCGGATTCGCCCGAATGAATGGGGGCGGTGCGCAGACGCCGGCTGGCGGAGCCAGCTTTGCAGTGCGTACCCAGGCGGGAGCCTGGGCACGAGGCACTGGTTTCTGAATTCCATCCCCTGGTTCCAAGGCTCCTGCCTTGGAACCGGCTGTATTGCCGGCTCCGCCGGCTGCTTCACCCGGGGCGTTGATATGCTCGATCCCGGCTGGCGGAGCCAGCTTTGCAGTGCGTACCCAGGCGGGAGCCTGGGCACGAGGCACGGGTTCCTGGAAATTCCATCCGCTGGTTCCAAGGCTCCTGCCTTGGAACCGGCTGCGTTGCCGGCTCCGCCGGCTGCTTCACCCTGGGCGTTGAAATGCTCAATCCCGGCTGGCGGAGCCAGCTTTGCAGTGCGTACCCAGGCGGGAGCCTGGGCACGAGGCACTGGTTTCTGAATTCCATCCGCTGGTTCCCCTGGTTCCAAGGCTCCCTCCTTGGAACCGGCTGTATTGCCGGCTCCGCCGGCTGCTTCACCCTGGGCGTTGGTGTCAGTAGTCCTTGCCGGACCAATCGTTCCACCAACTCTGGAACAATCGCAGCTGTGCGATCGCGTAGCGCTCCTGCGAAGGGCTCAGTTGATCGGTCGGCAGGGCCGTGCGGCGGTACGCCGGATCGATCGTCTCTGAGGCGATCAAGCGGTAATACAATGTCAGGTCGGGACCTTCGTCGAACCGTGACAGCACGGCCAGGGCTTCGTCCAATTCACGGGCGTACCGTCGCGCGGTGCTATCGCCTGCCGCGGCCCGTCGGCACAGCGAGACCAGTTGCAACACTTCGGCGGGCAGACAGTTGCCGATACCGGTGATCGCGCCCTCGGCCCCGCATTGCAGGAATCCGAAGTAGACTTGGGTGTCCACGCCCACCAACAGCATGCCGCCGTCAGCACCCGACGTAATGTGCTCGGCCGCATAGCGAAGCGATTCGGCACCACCGAACTCTTTGAAACCGACCAGGTTGGGGTTGGCCCGGCGAAGCCGAAAGTACAGGTCGGCTTTCGTCTGGTAGCCATAGTACGGGCTGTTGTAGATGACCGCGGGCAATTCCCTCGCCGCCGAGAGCACTTCGGCGAAATGCGTTGCCTGGGCGGCTTCAGAAATTCCCCGCGACAGCAATCGAGGGATGATCATCAAGCCGGCCGCTCCCACCTGGGCGGCATGGGCAGCGTGTTCGACGGCGACCTTGGGGCTTTGGGAACCGGTTCCGACGACGACTTTGATGCCGGCATCGACCAGCCGGCTCACCCCGTCACGCCGCTGCTGGTCGCTTAGTAAAGGCCAGTCACCCATCGATCCGCAATACACCACGCCCGACATTCCGGCTTCGACCAGATTCGTCGCGTGCCGAACCAGAGCATCCAAGTCGGGCTTTCCGTCCGTCCCGATGGGCGTCATCAACGCGGGGATGCAGCCGCGAAACACGGCGTCATTGATCGAAGGTTGTGTTTGAGGTTGAGAAACAGTCGACATGGAATCATTTACCGAGGTCAGGAGTCACTGGAAGTGGAGGAGGGTCACGAACGTTGGCTGGAAAACCGGCTCAGGCGAAACGGGGTCGCATCAATGTGGGGCGGACGACCGAGGCTCAGCTCCGCAGCCAATCGCCCGGTTCCGGCGCCGCTGGCCATCCCCACCATGCCGTTTCCGGCCGCCACGACAACGTTGCTTGTTGCCGGTGCGTGGTCGATGCACGGCAGGCCGTCGGGGGTCATTGGGCGCCAACCGCACCACAGGTTTTCGTGGCTGTCGCTCAGCGGGGTCACCAGGTGTGCCCGTGCCGAGCGTTTCAGCAGGTCGATCCGGCTGCGCGGTAGCGTGCGGCTGAATCCCGCCAGCTGCATCGTCGAACCGATCCGCAGGGCGTCACCGAGGGGCGTCACGGCAACGTGGTCCTGTTCAAAAATCATCGGAATCGTCGGCGCATCCGTGGGGGTCGGCTGAGTGATCGAATATCCTTTGCCAGGAATGACCGGGATTCGGCATCCAAGGATCGAAGCGAATCGCCCCGCCTCGGCTCCGGTCGCCAACACGAACCGGTCGGCCCGCAGTTCTTCTCCCGATCCCAGCCGAATCGAATCCAGGCGATCGTTCCCCCGCTGCAGTTCGTCCACGTCGCAATGCTCGCGGATCTGGACGCCGGCTTGAATCAGTTCGCGTCGCAACTCGGCCAACAAGTCGCTGGGCGATAAATGGGCATCGTCCGGAAAATACCAGCCACCGGCCAATCCCGGACGCAACGCCGGTTCCAGATCGCAGAGTGCGTCAGCGTCGTACCGCTGCACGTTCAACCCGAATTCATCTTGTAACTCGCGGGCGCGTGATTCGTAGGCATCCAGCGAGCCCCGGTGACGGTGCACCGTCAATAGCCCCTGTTCTTGCCATCGCAATCGATCCCGACGGTCTTCGGCAAATTCGCGGTACAGGGACATCGAAGAGTCCAGCAACGCGTGTCGGGCTTGGGAGGCGTGACGGAAGTCGTTCACATTGCAGTGCTTGGCGAAGTCCACCAGCCAACGCCAAAGCTGCGGATCCCATCTGGGCGTGATCGAAAACGATTTGTCGAAATGCACCAGTTTTCGCAGCCCGTCACGGACCGCCCCAGGTCCGCAAAGCGGGTGAACATGGCTGGGACAGATGTAGCCGCAATTGCCGAACGATGCTCCACCGCCGATCGGTCCGCGATCGACGATGGTGACCTGGGCTCCTTGTTGCTGCAGATGCCAGGCGGTCCAGCATCCGATGACTCCGCCACCGATGATGATCACGTCAGTTTCTGTGGGCATCATTCACTCTCCACGGCTTCAGGAACGGGAGCCACCGACGCGTCGAATCGAGAGCCCAACCCCAAACGCAGCGGGTCATCGGGATCCATGATCTGGCGAGTTTCGGCAATCACGTGCGCCTTGCCGGTCAAGGTGACGAAGACGCCGCGCCGCGCTGGCGTGTACCTGGCCAGGAAACGATTGCCGGTGACGGATTGTTGGATCCAGGTTTGGCCTGGTTCCAACTTACCACGCGCCGCCAGGCTGGCCAGTTTGGCCGAGGTGCCGGTGCCGCACGGGGATCGGTCAAAGTGGCCTCCCGGACACAGCACAAAACTGTGGCAGCCGGCGGTTTCCTGGCCGTGAGGACCGACCGATTCGCCAGGCTGCAAACGTCCGCACAGTTCAATGTGGTCGATGATCGCCCCATCCTCCCCGCGAATTTGATCACGGTCGATCGCATCCCGGATCTGTTGACAGCGGCGCGAGAGAGATTCAATGGAATCGCTGGCGACATCGGGATGCGCAACCAAGAAGAACCAATTGCCCCCATAGGCGATGTCACCGGTCACCTGGGACCCGTCTGCCAGGGAAACCTGCACGTCATGCTGGTAGCAGTAGCTTTCGACTCCCGTAAAGGTGACCTGACCGTCGGGTTCCAGTTGGGCGGTCACTCGACCGGCCGGCGTCTGGAAAACGTGCTGACCGGTGTCGATCCGCTGCTGGTGCCGCAAAGCCTCCACGACCCCGATCAATCCATGCCCGCACATCCCCAGGTAGCCGACGTTGTTGAAGAAGATCACATTCCATGAGTCACCGTCCGCGGTGGACGATTGTCCGATCGTCTCTGTCGACTGGACCGGCGGCGTCACCACCGCCCCGACGGCGAAGGGGGTGCCGCGTGGTTCGCTGGTCAACGCGACCCGCACCCAGTCCAATCGTGTGCGGAGCTGGTCGAGCTGCTCCCGAGGCGAACCGGGCTGCAGCCCGATCTCAGGTGCCAGCAGCACGCGAGTCAGTTCGCCCCCGGTGTGGGTATCGAGCACGTGAAATGATGCGTTCATGTGGTTGTTATATTTGCTTCGATGCCGAAACGATTGTCGGCTCCACCGCGCAACACTTGATTTTGCGCACAAATGAAACTTGATTGAATCCTTTCCGCTCAAATTTGTCCTTTCGACTGGCTGCCCCATGCGATTCTTTTTGCCCCTGATGCGGCGAACTTCCGTCCTCGTGGTCTTGTTCTTGGTCGTTTCGGTGCCGAGCGGATTGGCGGCGGAACCCGATGACGTCGCCGCGCGGCCCGCCGATCCGCAGTTGCGTGAACTGATGGATCAGGTTTGGGATTTCGAGCTGCGGGAGGATCCGTTATTGGCGACGGATGTGGGCGATTCGCGGGGCCAGGACCGGCTGGCAAGTCACCGGTCGGAGGACTATGAGCGTCGCGACCAGCAAAGGAAACGCTTCTTGGAGGCCTTGGGACGCATCGACGTCGACCAATTGGATCCGGAAGACCGTGTCGATGCCGATCTGCTGCGGCTGCGGCTGCAGCGTGCCCGCACGGACTATGAGTTGGGCATGCACTTGATGCCCATCAACAATCGCGAAGGCTTTCACATCAGTTTCCCGGAACTCCCCCGGCTGATGAATCCTGATTCCGAGCAGGACTTTGACAACTACGTCGCTCGCCTCAACGATTTTCCCCGGTTGGTGGATGAACAAATCGACTTGATGACCGCGGGGATCGAAGCGGGTTTGGTCCAGCCGGCGGTCATCATGCGGGACAGTGCCAACCAGGCAAAAGCTCACGTGGTCGACGATCCCGAAACGTCATTGCTGCTGCAAAACATTTCCGAGCAGTCGATCGAAAAGTTGGGTGACCCGCGTTGGCGGGCGATCCGCCCGCGGGTGATCGATGCGATTCGGGAAAGCGTGATTCCGGCGTATCGACGTTTTGCCGAATTCCTGAGCGAGACCTACGTTCCCGCCTGCCGAGGCAGCATTGCGGCCCGCGCGCTCCCGGGCGGGAAACGTTTGTACCAGGAACAAATCCGCGCGTTCACGACCTTGGATCTGACACCCGAAGAACTGCACCAGCAAGGAAAGCGGGAGAACGCTCGAATCCGTACGGAAATGCAAGCGATCATTCAACGCGTGGAATTCCAGGGTGATCTGCCGGCGTTCCTGGAACACTTGCGAACCGATCCGAAGTTTTACGCGGAAACACCGGAACAGCTACTGAAGGAAGTGGCCTACATTTTGAAGCAAGTCGATGGGCGGCTGCCGGAACTGTTCGGCGTCTTGCCGCGAATCCCTTACGGAATTCGTGAGGTTCCCGCCTACGTCGCGCCGCAGACCACCTCCGCGTACTATTGGCCGCCGGCGACGGACGGATCGCGTGGCGGTTTTTACTACGTCAACACGTACAACCTTTCCGCCCGACCGCTGTACCAGTTGCAAGCCCTGTCATTTCACGAAGCAGTTCCGGGACACCATTTGCAACTGGCCCTCCAAGCCGAACTGGAAGGATTGCATCCGATCCGACGCCAAAGCAACTTCACGGCGTTCATCGAGGGGTGGGCGCTGTACAGCGAGAAACTGGGAAGTGAACTTGGCTTCTACAAAGATCCGTATCAGGACTTCGGACGCTTGAGTATGGAAGCCTGGCGTGCCAGTCGCTTGGTCGTCGACACCGGCATCCACGCCCTCGGTTGGACTCGCCAACAGGCGATCGACTACATGAAGGAAAACACCGCCCTGTCGGAACATAACATCGTCGCCGAAGTGGATCGCTACATCGGTTGGCCCGGTCAGGCGCTTGGCTACAAGGTGGGCGAGATGTTCATCAGTGACTTGCGACGTCAGGCCGAATCCGAATTGGGCGAGACCTTTGACGTGCGACGCTTCCACGACGTCGTTCTGAGTTCCGGATCCATCCCGTTGCCAACGCTGCAGCAGAAAGTGCGAAGCTACTTGGACGCCGCCAAGAGAGAATTGGACGGTTCCGGCTAGCGCCACGCGGCTCACCGAACGGGGCGCTGTCCAGCTAGGCGATCAAGTCATCGAGGATGCGGCCGTGAACGTCCGTCAGGCGGAAATCGCGTCCGGCGTGCCGAAAGGTCAGCCTTTCGTGATCGATCCCCAGCTGGTTCAAGACGGTCGCGTGCAAATCATGGACTTCGACAGGATTTTCCACGGCGTACTTCCCGATCTCGTCGGTGGCCCCGTGCACGTGTCCACCTTTGAATCCGCCGCCGGCCAGCCAAATACTGAAGCAGTCGCGGTGGTG
Organism: Roseiconus nitratireducens; assembly: GCF_008629675.1. Lineage (GTDB taxonomy): Bacteria > Planctomycetota > Planctomycetia > Pirellulales > Pirellulaceae > Stieleria > Stieleria nitratireducens. The sequence goes on from NZ_VWOX01000001.1 coordinate 339,854, forward strand.
GCCGCGGCCGTTCTTGCCTTCGCGCGTCGGCGTGCGTCCAAATTCGGTGGCCCACAAGACGATGGTTTCGTCCAGCATGCCGCGCTGTCGGAGATCCTTGATCAGGGCGGCAGTGGGTTGGTCCACATTGTCGGCCAAACGTGCATGCTCCTGCATTTCGCCATGCGAATCCCAGTTGGGGCGCGAACCCGTATCGATCAACTCGATGAAACGGACGCCACGCTCGGCTAACCGGCGGGCGACCAGACATTGCCAGGCGAAATCGGCCCCGGGACCTTTGGACGGTCGGTCCAACCCGTACATTCGCCGGATGTGTTCCGGTTCCTGCTGGACGTCAAATGCCTCGGGGGCCGCTTGCTGCATTTGAAAAGCGGTCTCAAACGATTGAATCCTTGCCGCCAGCGCGCTGTCGTGGGCACGCCGATCGGCGTGTGCTTGATTCATGCGTTCGACCAGGCCGAACTCCAGCGATTGCAGGTTTTCCGTGTTGCCGGGGGCACGCAGATTGGCGATCGGATTCTCGCCCGGCAGCACGCGTGTTCCCTGATGAAAGGCCGGCAAGAAATCGTTGGCGTAAACCTGCGTTCCGCCGTAGGGCAGGTGTGGCGCGATCACGATGAAACTGGGCAGGTTTTGGTTTTCTGTCCCCAGCCCATAGCTGACCCAGGATCCCATGCTGGGGCGAGCAAACGTCGGCGACCCGGTGTGCATACCGAGCGTCGCTTCGGAGTGATCGAAGTGAGATGCTTTCATCGAACGGACCAGACAAATCTCGTCCATCACCTCACGAACATGGGGAAACAGATTACTGACTTCCGTCCCGCACTGTTTGTTTCTTTCGGAACCGAACAGGTTGCCCATCAATCGGTCCTTGCCCGTTCCGTCCCGGCCGGACGCAGTCGACTTGGGGTCAAACGTATCGATGTGCGACACGCCGCCGGTGGCATAGATAAAGATGACGTTTTTGGCGGGGGCGCGGTGATGGGGTTGGCGCGGTGCCAACGGGGCGCTTTCGGCGGCCAACAGTTCGGAAAGCAAACCCGGCATCAACAGAGAGCCTCCGACCATGGACCGAAGCAAGCAGCGTCGATCGATTGTGCAGCGATTGGTGGTAGGACCGGGCATCGTCTCAATCCAGGTACAAGAATTCGTTCAAACGAAACAGACTGCGAACCAGGCTGGCCCACGCGAGCGATTCCGCATCCGGTCGCTCCGCTAGTCTTTGTTTTGCGGCTCGCACGTGTTGCAGCAGCCACGTCACTTCCCGGTCGTCGGCAGGCCGGCACAGGATCATCTGGACCGCCATCGCAGCGCGCTGATCTGCCGAGGGGATTTCGTCCAGCAGGCGGCTGGAAAGTTGCGTCGCGTGGTGATGCAGAAGCGGATCGTTGGTGAAATACAAGGCTTGCAGCGAGGTGACGGATTGGTCACGGTCGCTGGTGCAAACGTTGCGATCGGGACCGTCAAAGGTTTGGAAATACGGATCCGCCGTCAGCCGCTTGGTCATCAAGTACACGCTGCGTCGATTGCTTTCGTAATCGTCCTTGAAGGGATGGTGCTGCGTGAACGCCCAGTCTTTGCGTGGCGGGAATGGGTGAGGTTCGGTGTGAGGCGTTGTGTCCAGGGTGCCTGCCAGCAACATCAAGGTGTCGCGAAGGGATTCCGCATCCATCCGCTGGCGGTTGAATCGCCAGTACAACGCGTTGTCGGGGTCACGTGAGTGGTTGTCCGCAACGGCCTGGCTGGCAAGGGCGTAGGTGCGCGAGGTCATGATCCGCCGGTGCAGGTGCTTGATGGACCATCCGTTGTCCATGAAGTCTCTTGCCAGCCAATCCAGCAATTCCGGATGGGTGGGCATCTGGCCTCGAGTTCCAAAGTCGCTGGTCGTTGGCACCAGTCCCGTTCCGAAGTGGCGCTGCCACACCCGGTTGACGATCACGCGAGCGGTCAACGGGTTTTCCGGCGATGTGATCCAGCGGGCCAATTGCAGCCGGCCACTGGACGATGACGCCGTTTCGGGCGTCAACCGTTGTCCGCCCAGCACGCTTGGAAAGCCGCGGGGCACCGTCACGCCGGGACGGGTCGGTTCGCCTTTGATTTGAACCCGCGCGTCCGTCGGCGCTGCATCCTGAACGGCATACGCCGCGGGGACGGTCGGCAATGTTTTTAAATGATCGGCAAGCCGTTCGCCGGCGCGGCGGGCCTTCAACAGCATCGCGTCAAGTTCGTCACGCAGCCGACGCTGGGTCGCGAGGTCACTTGACTTCTCTTTCTGAGCGTTCTCGACGGCTTGACGTTCACATTTCGCCAACTGGGATTCCAATTCTTTGACCAGTCGTTTCGTCTTGTCGGTGGTCTCGGACGGCTGGCTTCGACGGTCGACTTCGTTGAGCAGGGGGACGAAATCGCGTTGCGTTTGAAACAATTCGATCCCGGGAAACGGGTAACGCGTGCTGGCGAAGATTCCGTACAGGCCGTAATAGTCTCGCGTGCTGACGGGGTCGAACTTGTGGTCGTGGCAGCGGGCACACGCCAGGGTCATCCCCAGCATGGTCCGCCCGACATTGTCGATCGTGTCTTCAATGGTCAGATGCCAGGGATAACGCTCCACCAGTGAGCCGAAGCGACGCGCCATCGCCAGGTAACCGGTGGCGACCGTTTGTCGATCGCGTTGACCGGCGGTATCCGCTGGTAGCAAATCGCCGGCAAGCTGTTCGGTCAGAAATTGATCGTAGGGAAGGTCTTGGTTGAAACTGTCGATGATGTAGTTTCGGTACAGATAGGCCTGCGGGATCGGATAGTCGGAATTGTCACCGGCCGTGTCGGCGTAACGCACCCAGTCCATCCAGTGGCGGCCCCAGCGTTCTCCGTAGCTGGGCCGGCTGAGCAGGTCATCGATCAACGCCGCGAATGCCCGCTGGCGGCCAACGCGAGCCACTTGTTGCTGGAATCGATCGATTTCAGCGACTGTCGGTGGCAATCCCGTCAGGGCGTAGCTCGCCCGCCTAAGCAACGTCAGGGCGTCCGCGTCGGGGGCCACGGCCAAACCCGCCTGCTCGCGCCGAAACTGAATGAATCCATCGATCGCTCCCCGCGGCCATGTGGTGTCGTTGACCGATGGTGGCGATGGTGCGCCCACGGGTTGGAACGACCAGTGTTCGGACTCCGGCGGATCGTCTGTTCGCTCATCCGCAACACTTCCGTTGGGCCAGGGCGCGCCGGCGGCGATCCACTTTTCCAATTGGGCGATTTGTTCGGTCGTCAGAGATTCGCCCTCGGGCGGCATTCGGATGTCCGAGTCGGAGGAGCGAACACGGGCGAGCAGTTCGCTTTGTTTCGGCTGCCCGGGCACGATCGCTGGTTTGCCGGAGTCTCCGAGACCTTGTTCGACGCCGTCCAGTCGCAGCCCGCCGTTTTGCTCCTGAGCGCCATGACAATCCAGGCAGTGATCACGCAGGATGACGTTTGCCGCTTCGACCAACTCCACCGGGCTGCCGGCAACGCAGGCGGTAGTCCAGAAAGCCAGAAAAACGCACAAGAGAAAGCGTTTCATGAAACAGCATCGGGGGGAGGGGCGGAAGTCGCGCGGCAGCGATTCATTGTAGACCGCAATCATCCACCGTGGCGGCACACTGGACAAGTGATTTTCGCCTGGCAGGGGCGTTTTGTGATTCAGAAGGCAACGCGGCAGCGTTCGACGTCAAGCCGACGGAGTTGCTGAATCGGCCGAAATGCCAACCCAAGCGTCGGGCAGGACCGTGGTTGATCCGGCCGGCGCTGCCGCGCTAGAGCCAATGACTCTGATACGATCGGGGCTGTCCGGTTCAGTCCAGACTCCGGCAGGCAATCCGGCGCCGTGGCGATATTCCGCGGGATGACGTGATTCCGCCGAATGACGTGGCGAAAGCCGACCGCTTGCTGAACACCCAATCCCAACCTTTGGTTCGCGCCGATGACTGATCGATGGCTTTTTTTGAAACTGCTTGCGTTGGGCGTCCTGATCGCCTCGCGTTGTCATGCGGACCAGCGAGACGTTCGTCCGAATGTCGTGTTGATCCTGGCCGATGACATGGGTGTGGGTGACTTTGCCAGCCTGAACGGAGGACGTTCGCGAACGCCCCATTTGGATCGCTTGAAGAGCGAAGGCGTCTGGTTCTCCCAAGCCTACTCCGCATCACCGGTGTGCGCGCCGGCGCGGGCCGCGATGCTGACAGGACGCTATCCGCATCGGACCGGCGTGGTGACTTTGAACATGAAGACGTACCCGGAGCTGACACGGATTCGCAAAGATGAAACCACGCTGGCGGATGTTTTTCAGCAAAACGGCTATGCCACGGGAATCATCGGGAAATGGCATTCAGGGTTGGGAGCACCCTACCATCCCCTGGAACGTGGCTTTGATGAGTTTCAAGGATTTCGGACCCACACGGACGTCCCCAGTTACTTCAACTACCAACTGACGATCCAACGCGAGACGTCGCACGTCAAAGACAAATACTTGACCGAGGATTTGACGAACCGCGCGATCGACTTTGTCCGGCGACATCGCGAGCAACCGTTCTTTCTGCACCTGGCGCACTACGCGCCTCACCGACCAATCGGAGCGCCCGAAGAGCAGGTCAAGGCGTTCATGCAGACGGGTTTGCCGCGAGAAGTCGCAACGGTGTACGCGATGATCCAGCTCTTGGACCGCGGGATCGGCCGACTGCTTGAGACGCTGGATGAATTGGACCTGTCCGAACGAACCGTCGTGGTGTTCGCCAGCGACAACGGACCGGATCCGTTGGTGGAATCCCGCTTCAACCTTGATCTGCGGGGCACGAAATACACGATCTACGAAGGCGGCATCCGAGTGCCCATGATCTTCCGATGGCCCGGCCAATTGTCGCCCGGCAACCGCAATGAACCGATCCATTTCGTGGACCTGTTCCCCACACTGTTGGGCATGTGCGGCGTTCCAGTTTCGGAGGGCCTGCAGATTGACGGCAGACCGTTGTCCAAGGCCTTGATTGACGGAACCCCGTTTCCGCCGGTCCGGCATTTTTGGCAGTGGAATCGCGGTCAACCGATGTACTCGCACAATGCCGCGATTCGCGAGGGTCGATGGAAGCTGGTTCGGCCTTACGTCACGCGCAGTTTACCCAAGTCGGAATCGAATCAACCGGTTCGGCTCTATGACATGGAAGCTGATCCTGCGGAATCGGACGATGTCTCGTCACAACATGCCCAGCGAACCACTCGGCTGGGCGAAGCGCTGCAGGCCTGGTGCGAGTCGGTCGAAAGGGACCGTCGGCGCCCCGAAACACCGTCGGAAAAAACTTCTGATTGAAACGCGCGGAGGTGGATCTGATCACGGAACGGACCGCAATTGAAGATCGTCCAACCACAAGTCGCCGCTTCCGGTGGCGACGATTTGGAGAGCAAACTCTGCGAAGGTGTCGGCGGTGTCCAGCGAGTCGTCTCGGGGCGGGGCGGTAAAACGTGCCACCACACGCCGCCAGTCGTAGCTGCCGCCGTCGAACTGCAACAGCGTTTCGCCGCCAGGACCACGGATCGCGGTCGCGGCATTCTGTAGCCCCTCGGCTTTGGCCCAACAACTGATTTCATAGGTTTGCCCCGGGCGGACGCTGACGACTTGCCGTGTGGACCCGAAGATGGCGCTGAGCAAAGCGGCGTTGGACCGCGGCTCCCGCAGGGGCTGCACCTGCAGGTGCAGCGAATAGCGTCCGCTTTTGGCCACGGTGTCCGTCACTTCGGCGGACGACCGACTGCCCCCGGCACTCTCCCATCCCGCTCGGCTCGGCTCGCTCCAGTACTTCAGGGACCCGAGTTCAAAGTCGGCGTTGAGCAGCGCGACACTCCGCGGCGTCTGAGGGTCGGCTGCCGGCATCGCTTGAACTTTGGTCACCCGCGGAAGCTCCGAGAGCGAGCGAATGAAGTCCGACAGGGCGTCGACTCGATCCGGTGTCGGGGGCCGCAGGCGTTTCAGCTCCGTCAATCTCTCTGCCAGCGGACGTGCGACGGACATCAGATCACAGGAAGGTTCCGCATCCACCGCCAGTCGGACTTGCTGATCGGCCAGATCGAATTGTTCGTTGAGTGCTGCCACGCGGCTGAGGCCCAGGGCGGCGGCCGCGCGATTCTCGTTGTTCGTGGCAAACTGTTCCGCGTCGCGGTACGCCGCCAGCGCGCCCGCAGAATCTCTGGTTTGTTCCAGACAGACCCCGAGTCCGTAGGACGCCCAAGGGTGTTGCGGCTGGGCGGCCAGAACCGTACGCAAGTCTTCCATCGCTACCGCGAAATCGCCTTGGTGCAGACGCGCCATCGCGCGGATCGCGTGGGCACGCACGTTTTGCGGGTCCGCCGAAAGTGCCGCTTCCGCCGCCTGCGCTGCTTCCTCGTGACGGAACTGATTCAACCGGATGCCGGCCAGCGCCAAAGAACGTTCGACGTTGAACGCCTGCTCGCTGTCCGACGCATCCGCCACCCATTGCTGCACCCACTGACCAGCTTCGGCGCGGCCCCGAAGGTCGTCGACTTTCAGCAGGGTTGCGTCCGTGATTCTGCCGAGCGGGTAGGTTTGTTCCGCGGTCTCGACGAAACATCCGATCGCCTGGTCGATCTGGTTGGCTTCGGCCAAAGCCAGTCCGAACTGCCAACCGACCCAGGGATGCTGCCGCGACGATTGCATGGCCCGTTGCGCATCGTCCTGACTCCAACGCAATCGTTCGTCAGATCGTGTTCGTCGATCCTCGGCCGCGTAGCGTTTGTCATCACGCAACAAGCGGGCCTGGGCACGGTAAATGCTGGATCGGTCGGCCAGGGCGAAACAACGATCGGGGGCCAAGGTGATGCAGTGCCCGAGAGCCATCAGGGCGGGGGCAAAGTCTTCCCAGCGTCGGTCGGGATTGCGCTCGGCCAGCAGGTATTCAATCTGTCCCAGGGCCAAGTGCGACCAGTAGTGGTCCGGCCGCAACGTGGCCGATCGGCGAAACAAGTCACGAGCGGCGATCATCGCGTCGTCGCCCTGGTAGCCACGAAACAGAATCTCGAATCCCGGGTCGATGGCCGACAACATGCACAGCACGCCCAGGGAATGCGCGTCGGCGCCGTTCCTGGCGATGCCGAGGTCACTGCCTTGCAAACGTGTTGCCGATCCCAGACGCATTTTTGCGACCGAGCGGTACAGGCGGGTTGCTTCGGCCGGTCGAAATCGATCGATGCGGTCGCTGACAATCAACGCCGCTTCCGCTTCTGCCTTGCCGACATCGGTACCCAGCATGCGACCGGCGGCGCGGAACATGCCTCCAACTCCGCTCAGCGGCGCGTCGCCGGCCAACCGCACGGCCATGGACTTGATCAGCATGGCGTCCATCAGCATCAGCTGTTGGTAGACATCCCAGCAAAGTGCATCGGTCTGGGCGGGCGAGAGATCCTGGTGCGGGAGCCCGTTCCACCAATCGGGACGGTCCCAGATTCCCAGCGTCTTCAACGCGTCACTGCAAGCCATCAATGCTTTGGTGTCGCGGCTGAGAACGTTTTGTTCCTGCACGTCATCGGCAAGCCGGTAGAAATTGACCAGCGAGTCCAAACGCCGAGTCCGCGCGAGGATCCGCGTGCTTTGTTCATCCAATTCCGACTCCGATTCGATGGACGAAACCGCATTGAGCAAGATCTCCAGAGCCGGAGCAAAGCGGCCGCGTCTGATTTCCTGGGCCGCCAATTGTTCCGCAGACCTGGTTGCCGTCGCGAGTTCGTCGATGCGACGTTCCGCGTTCAGCCGCAACTGCAACTGTTTTGATCGGCGTTCCTGGTCCGCTTGCAATTGACGCATCCGGACCTCGTTCCACATCCAAGAACCCAGGACGGCACCGATAGCCAAAAGCAAGGTCGCCACCGCGATGCTGGTCGTCGCGGTTCGGTGTTGCCGGATCCAGCGATTCAGTCGCATCGATGGGCTGTCCGGATAGACCGAGACGCTTTGGTCGGCCAACCAGCGATTGACGTCATCAGCGATTTGTCCGGGGTGCACGTAGCGATCAAAGGGACGCTGTTGCATCGCCTTCAAACAAATCGCTTCCAAGGGCGGCGGAACGTCCGGGGTCAATTCACTCGGTCGCACCAGGTATCCGTCGCGGATCTGCTTCAACATTCGCACCACCGATCCTCCACCGTGTGGAGGCACACCGGTCAGAATCTGGTACAGCGTTGCGCCCAGCAAGTACACGTCGGTTCTCGTCCCGATGTCATCCAGGTTTCCCGCCGCCTGCTCGGGGCTCATGTACTGGGGCGTCCCGATCGTGCCGCCAACCTGCGTGGGCGTGGAACCGCTTTCGGCCGCCAACTCGCGGGCCAAATCGGCGGTCATGGAGTCTTCAAACGGTGCGTCCAACAGTTTGGCCAAACCCCAGTCCACGACCAAGGTCTCACCGTAAGGGCCGACCATGATGTTGGAAGGTTTGATGTCGCGGTGCAGCACTTTCTTGCTGTGAGCGTACTCGATCGTGTGGCAAACGTCGACGAATTGCGAGAGCAGTTCCCGCTGGCGGAGAAGCTTGTCGTCATCGCTGACGCCATCGGCGGCGTGGTACTTGGCGATCACGTCCTTCATCGTTTCGCCTTCGATGAACCGCATCGCGTAGTAGTGGCTGCCGTCGGGCCAGGTGCCCATTGCGTACACCGGGACGATGCCCGGGTGTTCCAAACGACCGGTCACCTTGGCTTCCTGGATGAAGCGTTCCCGAGCCTCGCTGCTGGTCTTCCATTTGGAACGAATCTGTTTGATAGCCACGTCGCGGTCCAACTGGCGGTCGTGCGCCAACAGCACCTCTCCCAGTCCGCCCTGCCGATAGGCGTGCAGCAGCCGGAAGCGATCCGCCGGTGGGTTGTCCGGTCCGTCGCCTCGTTCCGGTTGGTCGCCGTGTCCCCGACCATTGTCATCGGAAGCGTGCTCGCCAGATCCGTCGTGCCTCCGCGCATCGCCGTGCAGGGGTGACCGGATTCCCTTCGATTCCCGGGAAGATGCTGATTGGGACTCGCCACCAAACAATGCCGATTGCAAAAAGTCGCCCTGTCCGGCCTGGGCATCGGCATCCAGCAGTTCCTGGACGGCTGCTCGCAAGGATTCGTCCCCGCCGGCGTGACGACTCAAGAACTCCGCCCGCTGGGACGGTTCCACGTCCAACGTCTGCAGGAACAGTTCTTCAATCGATTCTCGTGACGGTGCGGGCATGGGCTATGGAGTACGCACGGACTCTTCGGGCAAATCCGGATGCCAAGTGGGAGCCGCCAGCTGCAGCATCATCTGATATCGCTTGGCAACATCGGCCAGCCCCGCGCTGCGCGTCAGACGCTCCAGGGCGATCAAGGGGCCGGCCCGCAGCGACATCGGTAACCGGCGCCATTCCGCTTCCAAACGTTTCCAGTCGGATTGGACCTCCGTCGGAGTGAGCGTTTGCCACAGCAGACAAGCAGCCAGTCGGGCGATCTCCTCTCGTTCGGTCTGAGCTGCCAATCGTTTCAATTCGGCAGTCGCCGCTGTGCGATACTGGGCCGAACGCAAAAGCCAACTTGCCGCCACCAAACGCACCGCCGGCGAATCCGAAGACGCACCCTGTACGGCGGCCACCGTGATGACATCCGCGTCGACCGTTCCGCCGGTCCATTCGATCGGCAGCAGGTTCAATACCAACGGCGGAAGGGGGCGGCGGTCCAGCTGCTGGATGATCTCCAACGCGATTTCGCCGCGCCCGCTGCGCCACGCTGACTGGGCGGCCATCATCGAGAGCCACTGTTGCCGCCAGACCGGAGGACGCTTGCTGGGGTCCTCTTGGTTGACGGCGCGAATCAGACCGGTCAGCGCCGCGGTGTGGTTGCCATCCAGGAACTGTTCAATCGCGGTCTGCTGATCGTCGGGAACCTCTGCCGGAATGACTTCCAGAACGCGCTCGGACGCGTAGCGGGTCGGCACCGTCTGGTCGGGAAGCAGCACGGACACCTGGCGATCGTCCAGCGTTTGCAGACGCCCGGACACCGTGACAATCGGCCGTGGATACCAACGCGGTTCATCCGAATTCTGGCCGGCCGGCGCCTCTGAGTCGGCCGCATCGACCCGGGGAGCCAGACGAATTTGGTCAAGCGGTGCTTGAGCCCGGCTTTGGCCGTTCAGGATGCCGAGGGACCAGACGATGATCAGTGCGACGCCGAGGGACCGTTTCATGGCGTTTCGCTGTCACCGTGTTCCCGAGAAGCCGTGCCTGTAGATGTCGTGTCCGACGAACCCCGAGCGTCAGACTCACTACCGGCAGACTCGCTTTCGCCTGAGGTGTCTTCCGCAGGAGTTCCTGCCCCACGATCACCCAAGCGTCGGATGTCAACGTATTGGTACTGGCCGTTGTTCATTTCTGCCAGCGAGCGCAGGAAGCTGTCGGCCGAACCGACCGGTTTGCTCCCGAATTCGATGGCGTGGATCGTCGTGCCGGCCTGCTCGGCGCGGGACTGCACGAGTTTCAGTTCGCTTTGAGACAGTCGGGGGATGTGAGCGTCGGTCAGGAAGAAAATCACGTCTGGTGACATTCGCAGAGCCATCAACAGTGCGGCTTTGTGTTTCGTGCCTCCGAAGGCGCGTATCGATTCGATGTAGCGTTCGGCACGATTCAAACTGTTCGGTTCTCCCGAAACCATCTGCAGCGGCGTGCCGGCAAGTTGAAAGGGTTTGACGTTCTCGTTGTAGAAGATGATTTGAAACTGCTGTTGCGGGGACAGGCTTTGCAGGCTGCGAATCAGCTCGCGTTTGGCACTTCGCAGCGGCAAGCCGCCGAAGCCGTTCATGCTGTCGCTGCGGTCGAAGACGTAGACAAACCTGGAACCGCTGCCGGACACACCAAACAGTCGCGTGGTGGCCTGTTCTCCGATTGGCGTGTTCTGGGCCGATCGCTCGCCGCTCCCGAAAGCGTCCCCGCCCAGCTCGGTGTCCCCCGCGATGCCGCTGCCACTGCGTGGGGCCGGCGTTGATTCCATGGCAGCCAAAACGCCTTGCAGATCCAGCGGCGGCGACAGGTCCGACGGGGGTGCTGCGGCAGCGGCCAGGTCGGACGCGTTTTCCTGGGCGTTTTGGGTCGCGGATTCCGAGGTCTGAGGGGTGACCTCCTCGTATTGCTCGCGGTCCGGCAAACGGTGCACCATCGCGATCCCGATCTGGCGGTCGGGAGCCTCCCCGGTGCCGCGCGGGGCGATGGCTGCGAAGTAGGCGATGGCCACCAGCAGGACCGTGTGCAGCGCCAGCGATAAAAGCATGGCGGGGGTTTCCCGGGATCGCGGCAGGGGCTCTTGCGGGGGGGCGGGCTGCGGGGAGGGGTTATTTTGCGGCGGCGCATTGGCCGCTGGGGAGCCCCTCCGGTCGGACCGCTCGGACCCATCAACCCCCGCAACGCCGGACAGACCGCCCTCGGAGGGGCGTGATGACGTCGAGGGCGGCGGATCGGGCGAGGAAGGCATCGATGCGGTCAGGTCAACGGTTGGGCGTGACGGGGGACATTCGGGATCGCCGGTTCTCACAAAGGCCGAACCAAATTACGTTATGGGTCGCAGCGGTTCGAAAAAGTCGGTCGATCTCCGTCGCCAGGGCGTCGAATCGACGGTACCCGCCACCTTCTTCGAATCGCTTCCCGGTGCGCTGTCATGGTTAGTCGGCGGCGACAGATCCCTCCCTGGGATCGTCTCTGCCCCAGTGTAACGTTCCCCGTAATCGCCGGTACGACGAATTTTTTTGGAGTAACTTTGTGAGCAACGCTCGTTATCTATTCACCAGTGAATCTGTCAGCATGGGCCATCCGGACAAGTTGGCCGATCGCATCTCTGATTCCATCCTGGACGCATTGTTGGAGAAAGATCCCAACAGCCGTGTCGCCTGCGAAACCATGGTCACCACCGGTGTCGCCATCATCGCCGGTGAGATCTCCACCCAGGCGAACGTCAATTACTCCGACATCGTGCGTCAGACGATCAACGAAGTCGGTTACACCGATGACCAGATGGGAATCTGCGGCGACACCTGTGCCGTGATGGTTTCGGTGGACACGCAAAGCCCCGACATCGCGCAAGGCGTCAATTCCGACAGTGCCACCGGCAAGGATGTCGGCGCCGGCGACCAGGGACTGATGTTCGGCTACGCGTGCAAGGACACGCCCGAATTGATGCCGCTGCCGATCGCGCTTTCGCACCGGATCATCAACCGAATCACCGAAGCCCGGTTCGCGGGCGAAGTCGATTGGTTGCGTCCCGATAACAAGGCCCAGGTCACCGTGGAATACGAAGGCACCACGCCGGTGCGAATCGACACGGTGGTGGTCAGTGCCCAGCACAGTCCCGACGTGACGAATGATGAAATCAAAAAGTTTATCATCGAAAAAGTCATCAAACCGTCGCTTCCGGCTGACCTGGTCAAAGGCGACATCAACTACCACATCAACCCGACCGGCAAGTTTGTCGTTGGCGGTCCGCACGGAGACTGCGGTCTGACGGGCCGCAAGATCATCGTCGACACCTACGGCGGTTGGGGCCGGCACGGCGGCGGTGCCTTCAGCGGCAAGGATTCGACGAAGGTCGACCGCAGTGCCGCCTACATGGCACGCTACGTCGCCAAGAACATCGTCGCCAGCGAATTGGCCGAGCGTTGCGAAGTGCAACTCGCCTACGCGATCGGTGTGACCGAACCGGTCAGCGTGCACGTCGACACCGAAGGCACCGGCAAGATCCCCGACGACAAGTTGTGCGCCCTGGTCCGAGAACACTTCCCGCTGACTCCCGCGGGGATCATCGAGCACCTGCAACTGCGGCGTCCGATCTTCAAGATCACTTCCGCCGGCGGTCACTTCGGTCGCGAAGAAGATTCTTTCTCCTGGGAAAAGACCGATAAGGCCGAAGCACTGGCGTCGGCGGCATTGGCTGCAGCGGCAAACTAAGCCTTGTCCGAAAACGTGTAGCGACGCTCGTCAGAGCGTCGCTTTCCGCTGTCCAGGGACAGCGGCGACGGGGTTTCAACAGTTTTCAGACAGAGCCTGGTCATGCGACTGGTTTGGACGACGGACCTCCACCTGAATCATGTTCGGATGACAGCCTGGGATCGCTGGGCCGAGGAGGTGCTGTCGTCGAACCCCGATGCGATCTTGATCACCGGCGATATTTCTGAAGCCGATGATGTGATCTTTCAACTGCACCGGATGGCCGAGAGCTTTCCGGTGCAGATTTTTTTTGTGTTGGGCAACCACGACTTCTACGCTTCTTCGATCGCGGCGACTCGGCAACGCGTTGTCTCGGCGGTCCGCGATACGGCGTCCTTGGTCTACCTGACCGATTGCCGTCCCGTTCCACTTGGTGACGGAAGCTACCTGGTGGGCGAGGATGGCTGGGGGGACGGTACCGAAGGCGATTATCTGAATTCGCCTGTCCGGCTGAATGATTTTCGGCTGATCGCCGAGTTTCAAAACAGCGATCCCAGCGACTGGCCTTCGCTCATGAAGCGTGAGGGCGCACAGTCGGCCGATCGGCTGTCCGTCAAGCTGGACGCGTTGCCCGACGATGCGAAACACATTCTGGTCGCGACCCACGTCCCTCCGTTTCGAGAAGCCTGTTGGTACGAAGGCCAGACGACCGACGATGCCTGGGCACCGTTTTTCGTCTGCGGCCAAATCGGTCGGGTGCTCCGCCAGTTTGCCCAACGCCATCCGGAACGTGAGTTGACGGTTTTGTGCGGACACACGCACCATGGCGGTACCGCCCAGATCGAGCCGAATCTGCGAGTGCATACCGGAGCGGCCGAGTACGGTTGCCCACGCATTGAGCGCGTGATGCAGTGTTAGACAGGGCCTGACCGCGATCGCGCCGGCAGGTCATGAGAGCCGAAGGCTCGATAGCTCCCTGCCGGGGACGTCAGTCCCCGGTCGGCGGACCCCTTTTTCTCTCCAGCCCCGCAGGGGCGACAGCCCGCGACGACGATCGAGTGGCGAGGCGCGCAAGAGGGCTGGCGGAGCCAGCGGGCAGTGCGTTCCTGGGCGGAGCCCGGGAACGAGGGTGGGAGCTTTGCTTTTCCACCGCGATCGCGCCGGCAGCTCATAAGAGCCGAAGGCTCGATAGCTTCCTGCCGGGGACGTCAGTCCCCGGTTGGCGGACCCCCTTTTTCTCTCCAGCCCCGCAGGGGCGACAGCTCGCGACGGCAGTGCCACCGTTTGGGGTGGCTCACGCCGGGCCAGCACTTCCGCGTCGATCATTCGTCCCAATCCTCGTACTCTTCTTCCTCTTCCTCGTCTTCGTACTCGTCGTACGCTTCATCGTCATCAGATGAACCCGCCTGCCGCGTCGTGGATTCGGACGGGTCGTCGATTTCCGGGGGATCGATGCCCTGCATTTCGTGCCACTGCTCCATCGTCAGCAGCACTTCTCTCGCTTTGCTGCCGTTGTACTGTCCGACGATTCCGTCTTCGGCCATGAAGTCGATCAGTTTTGCGGCGCGTCCGTACCCGATCCCCATGCAACGTTGCAGCAGAGAACAGGATCCGCGGCCTTCGCGAATCACCACTTCCACGGCGCTGTCATAAAGCTCCGGACGTTCTTCGCCGATCGAAGGCCCGTCCCCGCCGTCCTCGTCGGCAACTTTCAGATTCAACAACTCGCCGACAAAGTTTTGTTCGCCCATGCCGCAGTGGGCGCAGACCGAATCGATTTCTTCGTCCGAGAGGTACGTCCCCTGGCCGCGAATCAGCGTGCTGGTGCCGGGCCAAAGGAACAGCATGTCCCCGTTTCCGAGCAGTTTGTCGGCCCCGTTTTCGTCCAGCACCACTCGGCTGTCAGTCTTGCTGGCCACCTGGAAACTCAGCCGTGCCGGCAAGTTGCTCTTGATCAACCCGGTGATCACGTCGACCGTTGGTTTTTGCGTGGCCAGGATCAGGTGAATCCCGACGGCGCGGCTTTTTTGCGCCAGCCGGATGATGTGCTGTTCGACATCCTTTCCGGCGGTCATCATCAGGTCGGCCATTTCGTCGGCGACGATCACGATGAACGGCAACCGGTCGGGGACGCTACCGTCGTCTTCGTCGGGATCGACTTCCAGCCGTCGCAGAATCTCGTCTCGTCCAAGATCGTTGAAGCTGTTGATGTGTCGGACGCCGACGTTGGCCAACAACGAGTACCGCTCTTCCATCTTTTCGACCGCCCAAGCCAGGATGGCTTCGGCCTTGCGCATGTCGGTGATCACCGGGTGCATCAGGTGTGGCAGTTTTCCGTAGCCGCTCAGTTCGACCATCTTGGGGTCGATCATCAACATCCGCACTTCGTCCGGGCGGCAAGTCATCAAGACCGACGTGATGATCGCATTCAAGCAAACGCTTTTCCCGGTACCGGTCCGACCGGCGATCAGCAGGTGGGGCATTTTGGCCAGGTCAACGACCATCGGGTTGCCCGAGACGTCCTTGCCCAGGAAGACCGGGATGTTCATCTTCAGCGATCGCGTGTCTGATTCTTCCATCACATCGCGAAGACGCACGACCTGACGCTTTTCGTTGGGGACTTCGATACCGACGGTGTTCTTGCCGGGAATCGGTGCCACGATCCGGACGCTCGGAACCCGCAAGGCGATCGCCAGGTCTTCGGCCAGCCCCGTGATCTTGCTCAACCGCAATCCGGCTTCCAACTCGATTTCGTACTGCGCGATCACCGGGCCGGTTTCGATTTCGACCACGCGGATGTTGAAGCCGAAGTCACGAAAGGTCGCTTCCAGGACCTTGGCCTTGCGGCGGACCTCGCTGAGTTGTTCGTCGTAGTCAATGTCGTCGCTGGCTTCCAGCAATTCAATCCGCGGCAGTTGGTATTCTTCGCTGCCGGCGGGAGCATTCTCGACCACGTCCTCATAGAGTTGTTGCAATTCGTCCTCGCCCTTGGGCTTTTTAGGCAGGCGGATTTTGGGACCGGCGACCTTGTGTTCGGCGTCACCACGCAGGACCACGGTTTCGTCTTCGACCTCGATCTCGCGGATCGCCGGCTGATCGTCCGTCTCCGAATCGGAGTCAAACTCCTCCTCATCGTAAGCTTCTTCGCCCTGGTCCACGTCTTCGGCCGAATTGTCATGATCGACAGTCGCGACCGACGTGGACGCTTGGTCGCGCGTCGGACGTCCCTGCCCCCGCTTGCGTTTTCCGCTGCGGAACTTGATCCGTGGTTCGCTGTACGATTCTTCTTCCTCGGATGCTTCGTCGGCCGAATCGAATTCGACTTCTTCATCGGCCGAGCCTTCGGCGGACTCGTCCGCGTTGGAAAACGGCTGAGTGATGTCGTTGAACGGTTGCCGCCGTTTCCGCAATAGCGGCGGCATCGCCCCGGCGGCACGTCGCATGCCGGCCTGAGAAACCTTGGCCCCGCCGGCAAAAATCTTTCGGCTGGCGTACAGAATGGCGTAGTCGGTGGTCAGCAGCAGGCCGATCGCCAGCACCGTCAGGATCAAGATCCAGGCCCCCAATGGAGCGAAGTGCTCCAACAGCCAAGTCGAGACCATGGCGCCCAGGTAGCCGCCCCCGCCCACGATCGGCATGCCTTCGATTTGCAGGGGCAGCATGGCGGCGACTCCGGCGATTCCGACCAGGGTGATCGTTCCGCCAAGCGATCTGAGCACCGGCGCGCGGACGTGTCCGCGTCGCAATAGCGCCACGGAGACCCCGCCGCTGACCGCCACGAGGAATGCCGACGCAACGCCCAGGGCCTGCGTCAACCCGGAAGCCAGCAACGCTCCCCAATAGCCGCACGCGTTGCTGATCTGGTCCGCCGGCGGATAAACCAACTGGTCGGGGACGTGCAACGCGCTGATCGGCCACAGCGGGGTTTCGATCGGATCGGAGGCGTCACGCGTGACCAGCGAGACCGCCAGCAGCACCGTCAGCGCGATCAACAAAATCGCGCCGATGTCGCGGGCGAAATCGGGCGGGCTTGGCGATTCGTCGATCAAGTCGGCCGACATGAAATATCCAGGAAAGGGGCGCTGGCATGGCCGGCGGGAGTTGGGCGCGCAATCGACCCCCGCGCGTCCAATGGCACGTGTCATCGATCGGCATCGGCCAGATTCCGACCCGGCATGATCATCCTGGCATCGAACGCCATCAGACGAACCATCTGTGCCAACTTCCCAGTCGCTGCATTCTGCCTGGCCGGCAAAGTGCTCCTGAAGCGTTTGGGTTCGCTGATCTGAATCCCAAACCGTGATTTCGCGGAATCGTTTGGAGCGAGCCCAGTTTTTGTTCTCACTTCGACTTGGACAGCGCAACACTTTCCACAGACGTATCGACCACGAAGGTCGAATTCGCGTGACGTGGCTTGGTGAAACAATCTGCGCGTGAAACTGGATGTCCGTCGGCTGCGATCAAAGCGATAGATCAGATCGCGCTGACCTCCGCGTCTGCCATGGAGTGCGGCTCAACCCTTTCAAGCGTTGTCCCACCATCCCCTAAGACTGCCGTGTCGACTGAGATGATTCATACCGCCTTCGGAATTCTCTTCACCTTCGTCTGGTTGTTCGTCGGCCAGATTCTGGTTGCCAGCCGATAGGCGGACAGTTCGTCGTTGGGGCCAAGGGGTTGTGTCGGTTCTCCTTTCTGTTTCCGTCCGAGTGGAAGGTCCAGCGATCGCGAGGGAAACATCGCCCGCGACGCGCCGGCGCTCGACCGTTTCGGAGTAAGAGTCACGGGAGGTGGACGATTCGGCTCCGATCTTTCTTCAGCGTTTCGGTGTCCAGTCGGAATCGGACGACCGTCGTTGCCTTACACTGAAAGCCCCGCCGATCGGTTCCCCCCCGCGCGCTCCTCGAAACCCAAGTGCCATGAAGTCGACGTCTTTCCTTCTCGCCTTGTTTGCTCTCGCGTCCGCCGTTTCCGTGGCTTTTTCCGCGGAGAATCCTCCGAACGTGGTGGTCATCGTTGCCGACGATTTGGGCTATGGCGAAACGGGGATGATGGGAAATCGTGAGATCCCGACGCCCCAGATCGATGCGCTGGCGGCAAGCGGCGTCCGCTGCACGGCCGGCTACGTGACCTCCTCCTATTGCAGCCCGTCCCGGGCCGGATTGATGACGGGACGCTATCAGTCTCGATTCGGCTACGACATCAACCCGACCGGAAAACGAAATTTGTTGCCGGGTGCGGGATTGCCGCTGAGCGAGACGACGTTCGTCAAAAAGCTTGACGACGCCGGCTACCAGACGGCACTGATTGGGAAGTGGCACCTGGGAGCCACGGAGCCGATGCATCCTCTCAGTCGAGGATTTGACCGCTTCTATGGCTTCCTTCACGAGGGCCATTTTTACGTGCCCGGGCCGCCGCATCAGAACGTCCTGACGATGATTCGCGACAACTCCCTGGCCGCCGGAACACGCGTTCGCAAGGGCAATTTGATCCGCGGTAACTATGCCCGGATCAGTGAACCCGCCTACGACCAGGACAACCCCATCCTTCGTGGTCGGGACGTGATCGAAGAGTCTCGTTATCTGACCGAAGCGATCACCGAAGAGGCGGTCGATTTTCTGGATCAACATCATCAGGATCCGTTCTGTTTGATGGTGTGTTACAACGCGGTGCACAGCCCGATGCAAGCGGAACTGGACGACGTCGAAGCGCTGCGGCGGATCCAAGACGTCCAACGCCGTATTTTTGCCGGGATGCTGGTCGCCCTCGATCGCGGCGTGGGAGCAATCACCGCGGCGATCGATGAACACCGTTTGCGACGCGAAACCTTGATCGTGTTCTTGAGCGACAACGGCGGACCGACTGAGGAGCTGACCAGCAGCAATGCACCGCTGCGGGGCGGAAAGGGGACGCTGTACGAAGGCGGCGTGCGGGTGCCGATGGTCTGGTCGTTTCTCGGACGCTTGCCCGAGGGAAAGACCGAACCGCGCCCGGTGCTCAGTCTGGACATCGCTGCGACCGCCTTGCACCTGGCCGGACTGCCGGCGGATCCATCCTCCGATGGAAAGTGTCTGTTCGATTGGATCAATGACCCGATCGCCAAGGGCCATGAGACGATTTTCTGGCGGATGCCCGGAGGCAAGCAGGCACTTCGCAGTGGCGATTGGAAGATCGTTCGACCCAAGCATGGCGAGCCGCTCGAGCTGTATCACTTGGCCAGCGACCTGGAGGAAGAACGGAACCTCAGCGGCAAGCAGACGGACAAGTTGAAGGAATTGACCAACCGCTGGCTGGCCATCAATTCGCAGATGGCCGATCTGGATCGTTGACCTCCGGCTGGAGTGTGGCTTTCCGCCGCGATCGCGACGGCAGGTACGCAGCACGTTGACTTGGCCGGTGGTTGCCAGACCTTTGCCGGCTTTCATGAGCCGAAGGCTCGAAAGCTCCTTGCCGGGGACGCCAGTCCCCGGTTGCCGGCCCCCTTTTTTCCAGCCCCGCAGGGGCGACAGCCCGCGAGTCCGGTCCAACTTGTAACGCCTCGCCACGGTGAAATCTCTCTTGCGACTTGTCGGTGATTCTGCGAGTTTCACGACCCAAGTATTTCGCCGCCGAGAATAGGAGAATGGATTGTGGGCCGTAACATTTGGATGATTGCCCTGGCGCTCTCTGGCACCTTCGTTTGCAAGGTCGCGACAACTGCCGAACCGGAGACTTACCTGCTGCGTTACTCGCTGACCGAAGGCCAGCGACTGAATTATGAAGTCACGCACGTCGCCAAGACCAAGACGCGGCTTCAAGGCAAAGAAGAATCCTCGCAGGTCCACACCGTCAGCCAGCGGCATTGGCAAGTCGCCGACGTGAACGACAAAGACATGACCTTCGATCACGTCGTCGACTCGGTGGAAATGACTCAAAAGCAGGGCGATCAGGAAGAAGTCCGCTGGTCCAGCACCTCCGGCGAGCTGGCCCCGCCGGTGTTCGCCAAGGTCGCCGAGCGGATCGGCCACACCCTGTCGACCGTCTCGATCAACGCCCGCGGCCAGGAGACCAACCGCGTGGACAACGGCGGCAGCAAGGCATCGCTGGGGATGGGATCACTCAGTTTGGCGCTGCCGGAAGAACCGATCGCCGTCGGTGACTCCTGGTCGGTTCCTCGCGAAATCAAAACGCGCACCGATGAGGGTCTGGTCAAACCGATCAAGATTCGTGAACTGTACACCCTGGAGAAGGTGTCGACCGGCGTGGCAACGTTGTCGATCCGCAGCGAGCCGTTGACGCCGATTGACGAACCTTCGGTGCAGGCGCAAGTGGTTCAGCAGTTGAGCAACGGCGAAATCAAATTCGACCTGGACGCCGGTCACATGATCAGCAAGGAACTCAATTGGGACGAAACCGTCGTCGGGTTTCAAGGCAACAACAGCCTGATGGAATACCGCGCCCGAATGACCGAACGGCTGGTCGATAACATCGTCCGCACGGCCCGCAAATAGTCATTTCGGTGTGCAGGGCCTCACGGCCACCGGAGGTTTCCGGTGGCGTGATGCGCCGGTGGCGTTTGGAGACGGTGCGTCCCGGGCATTCAGATCGATCCGCCCCAGCCCAGCTTGTCCCGCAGCGTTCGGTAGTCGTTTTGGCCGGGGACGGACAGCATTTGAAAGGACGTCTGCGCCCGTGCAACCTGGACGCGATCGCCCGCGTGCAGCTGGCCCAGGATCCGGCCGTCCACGACAACGCTGGTCGATTCATTGGGTTCGCTGACGGTCAACTCGAATCGCGTATCGGCTGAATCAACCAGCGGACGATAGGTCAGCGTGTGGGGGCTGATCGGCGAGATCACCACCGCGTCCAAGGTTCGCCGCAAGATCGGGCCGCCGGCGGACAGATTGTGCGCCGTCGAACCGACCGGCGTTGCCAGGATCAGCCCATCGCAGCGGTACCGTGTGGCCAGGTTTCCGTCGGCAAACAGATCGATGCCCAGGATCTGGTAGGGTGGACCGCCAAGCACGGCGACCTCATTGAGCGCCAGCTGCTCCGCAATGCAGTTCCCGTCGCGCACCAGCTTCACCGCCAACATCAGGTGGTCGACGATCGCGAATTTTCCAGAGCTGACCTGCGGCCAAACTTCCAGAAAGTCGTCGGGCGAGAGCGCCGCAAGAAAGCCCAGGTTGCCACAGTTGATTCCCAGAACCGGGATCTCCCGGCCAGACAACTGCCGGGCGGTTTGCAGAATCGAACCGTCCCCGCCGAGCACGATCACCAGGTCGATGTCGGGATCGTCGAAGGAGTAGGCGAACGAAAAATCTTGGGCGACGATTTCGGCGTGCTGCGCAATGATCGGACCCAGCCGGACGGCTTCCTGACGCACCCGTTCTCGGCCGGGCGTCCCCAGAATCACAACGCGGGGTCGCGGTTGATCGCTTTGCTGCCAGGTTTTTTTAGGCGACGATTTGGTCGATTTCTTGCTCGGCATACGACCGCTCAGGTGCTTGATCGGCAGGCAGCCGATCAGGTTCTTGCCTCGGCATGAAGCCGATCAGGACAGGTTGGTCACGGCACCGCCGCCTCGGACGCCAAGGCAGCTTCGCGGCACCGCTGGGCGATCGCTTTGGGGCTCAGCCCGTTCTGCTGCAGCAGGTCATTGCGATCACCGTGCTCCACAAAGGTATCCGGCAATCCCAGCACCTGCACGCCCCGCGTGTCCAAACGTTGTGCGACCGCAGATTCCAGGAACGCCGCCCCGAAACCGCCCACGACCGTGTTTTCTTCCAGGGTCAGCACGAATCGTCCGTTGGTGATCGAGCGGCGGACCATGGCGGCGTCGATCGGTTTGGCGAATCGGGCGTTGACGACCTCCACATCCAACTCCTGCTCCAGCAATTCGGCTGCGGCAAGCGCATTTTCCAGCATCGCTCCGAAAGCGACGATCGTGCCGTCCTCGCCCGGGCGAACCACTTCGCTTTTTCCCAATTCGATCGCGGGCACCGACCGCGAGCACTTCATGGCCGACGCTTTGGGATAACGGATGCTGCAGGGGTGATCTTGTTTCAGGGCGAACCGGAGCATCATGCCAAGCTCTTCGGCGTAGCCCGGTGCCATCACGACCAGGTTGGGGAACAGCCGCATGTAGCCGATGTCGTAGACGCCGTGGTGTGTTGGGCCGTCCGGACCGGTCAGGCCGGCGCGGTCCAGCATGAACACGACCGGCAGGTCCTGCAGGCAGACCTCCTGGAAGATTTGATCGTAACTGCGCTGCAGAAACGTGCTGTAGATGTCGACGATCGGTCTCGCACCGGCTTTGCACTGCCCGGCGGCGAAGGCGACCGCGTGGGATTCGCAGATCCCGACGTCAAAGAACTGGTTGGGAAACTTTTCGCGGATCGGTTCCAACTTGTTTCCCTGGCACATCGCCGCGGTGATCACCGAAACCTTTTCGTCGGCGGCCAGCGCCTCGCCGATCGCATCGCGAGCGTGAACGGTGAACGCCGGCAGCCCATCACTGCTGCGGGTGACCGGTTTTCCATCCTGGTCTTCGAAGGCTGGCGGGGTGTGAAAGAACACCGGATCGGCAGCCGCCGGTTTGTAGCCGTGCCCCTTTTCCGTCACCACGTGCAACAGCACCGGTCCCTTCATCTCGCGGACCATCGCCAGGTACTTTCGCAGCAACGTGATGTCGTGGCCGTCGATCGGACCGACGTAGCGAATATTCAACTCTTCAAACAGCATGCCGCCGAGCAACCCGGCTTTGACGCCCTCTTTCATCTGCGCCAGGAACCGTTCGGCGGGATCGCCAAACATCGGAATCTGTTCGAGCAACTTGCCGACTTCGGTCTTCAGCCCGGTGTAGTAGGGGTTGCTCCGCAGCCGATCCAGATAGCCAGCGACCGCGCCGACCCGCGGGCAGATCGACATCTTGTTGTCGTTCAACACGATGGTCAGGTCGTCTTTCAATTCCCCGGCGTTGTTCAGAGCCTCGAACACGATGCCGCTGGGAAACGCACCGTCACCGATCACCGCCACCGTGTGCCGGTCGCCCTGCCCGACCATCAGGTCGCCGCTGCGGAGCCCCACCGCCGTGCTGACACTGCATCCGGCGTGGCCGGTCATGAACAGGTCGTATTCGCTCTCGTGCGGGTTGGGGTAGCCCATCAGGCCCCCCTGCGTGCGGATGGTTGGGAATTGCGAGTACCGGCCGGTCACCAATTTGTGCGGATAGATTTGGTGGCCGGTGTCCCAGATCAGCCGATCCTTGCGAAAGTCGAATTCGCAGTGCAACGCCAGACAAAGCTCGACCACGCCCAAATTGGAGGCGAAGTGGGCCGTCCGCGTTGCCAGCAAATTGCACAGGACGTCGCGGATTTCCAGCGCAGTGGCTTTCAGCTGATCCTGTGAAAACTCACGTAACGCCGTCGCGTCTTCCAGACTTGCCAAATTGGGATGTTTCGGTTCGTTCAATGCGCCGTCCTGCTGGGGGTCAATCGTGGGGCGTCGAAGCGCGGACGCTCCTCAACGTGAGCGGTTCAAAACATATCGGGCCAGCGTCTCTAACCGCCATGCCGCCTGGCCGAAAACCGCCAGGTGGCCGCGGGCCGATGCGATCAGTTCCCGGGCACGGGTCCGAGCGGGGTCCAGTCCCATCAGCCCCGGGTAGGTCAGCTTGCCGCGTTGGGCGTCCTTTCCGACACGTTTTCCGATCTCGGCCTCGTCGGCCGTATAGTCCAGTAAATCGTCTACGACTTGAAACGCCAATCCGAGATCGGCGGCGTAAGCGGCCAGCGTCCGCCGCTCGGGCTCGCTAGCGCCGCTTAGAATCGCCCCCAAATCCAGGGAGGCGGCAAACAATGCGCCGGTTTTGCGGCGGTGGATCGATTCCAGCAACGCCAAAGTTGCCGGGCGTTGTTGCGAATCGGATTCAGGCGGGTGTTCTTTTTCGGCCGCCAGATCATCGGCCTGACCGCCCACCAACTGTTCCGGCCCGGCCGCCGTCGCCAACACCCGGACCGCTTCGGCGATCACCGCCGGATCGGATAAATGGCGGCACAGATGGGCGATCGCCAACGGTTGCAAGGCGTCTCCGGCCAGGATCGCGGTGGCTTCGTCAAATTCGATGTGCACGGTCGGACGTCCACGACGCAGATCGTCATCGTCCATCGCCGGGAGATCGTCGTGAATCAGCGAGTATGCGTGGATCATTTCGACCGCCACCGCTCCGGGCATCGCCTGCCGGGCCGACCCGCCACAGGCTTCCGCGGCCATCAGGACCAAAGCCGGACGCAGACGTTTGCCCGGTGCCAGCACGGCGTATCGGATGGCATCAGCCAACCGCGCGGGGCATCCTTCGCCGAACCGACACGCCTCGGCGAGTGCCTGTTCGATCGATGGCAAGAGATCGCCAAGGGCGTCCTGAACGTCGACAGGATTGTCGACACCGTCGAGCGGACGCTCCGCCGAGATGTCGGCATCCGGAACGGTCGATTCGGCTGCCTGCGGCGCGTGATTCCGGTGGCGGGTCCGTGATTCGGTCGGATCGGAGGGCAAGGCTGACAATGCGGAAAAGAGATCGCGGATCAGGAGATGTCAAATGCAACGCATTCGCGAGGAATGATAGAGTCTAAAACAGCCCTGTTTGATCGTCCACCTCGCTTGCGGGGGGATCGTTTTCCCCGCAAGTGTTGTCGCGTGCCGCGTTCGACGTCGTCGTTTTGCCCGGTTCGGGTTCACCGATCGCAGGTTCACTGGGCACGGGTTCACCGGGGACGGGCTCGACCGTCGGCGTTCCGTCTTCGTCCACGCTCATTAAAACCGAAATCCGTCGCTCCGCCTGCTCCAGTGCCGCGTGGCACCGTTTGATCTTCTCGATCCCTTTTTCGTACTCGACCAAGGAGGCTGACAAGCCAAGTTGTCCGCTTTCGAGCTGCGTGACAACCTTTTCGACCTCCTCCAACGTGGCTTCAAAGTCGAGCGGTTCCGATGACTCCGCATCGGTCGGTTTCAGTGTGGAACGTTTTTTCTTCGCCATGCGGTGGGTCCTCCCGATTCGGTCGCGTCTTCCATCCGGTCGCTTCGCCCCCGGAACTGGACTCTGTCTGCCCATGGGATTGTCGTCAAGCGGTGACTTCACCGCGTTCCATCGAAGTAGCCACGCTCGCCCAGACGTACAGAACGTAGCCACGCTCGCCCAGACGTACAAAACGTAGCCACGCTCGCCAGAGCGTGGAACGTACAGTTTCGCCACCGTCGGACGCCGGCAGCTGCATCGCGCGGATCATTGGATCCAGCCGCCGCCGATGACGCGGGTTCCCCTGTAAACCACGGCGGCCTGCCCGGGCGCGACCGCTTCGACCGGCTCGATGAAGCGAGCGACGAACCGCTCCGGTGCATCCGGATCCAATTCGATCCTGGCGGGTTCGGGCGAGCCGTTGTAACGGATCTGGACGGCCAGATCGTCGCCGGCGCCGTCGTCACCGTTCAACTGGCGTGGATCGATCAGCCAATTGGCATCGACCGCGGTCAATTCTCCGCGGGCCAACGACTGCTTGTCGCCCAGCACCACGCGATTGGTTTCCGGTTCGATGCGGATCACGAAATGCGGCGTCCCCAACGCGATTCCCAGGCCCTTCCGCTGTCCGACCGTGAACGCTTCGTAACCTTGGTGGTGACCGACGACTTCGCCCGTGGTGGTGACGAATTCGCCAGCGGTCGACCCAACAAGCTCGGGCCGCTTTGCTTTGACAAAGTCACTGTGGTGGCCTTGGGTCACGAAGCAGATTTCTTGGCTGTCACGCTTTCCCGCCACGCCCAACTGAAGGCTTTGGGCGATCTCACGAATCTCGCTCTTGCGATAATCTCCCACCGGCAGCAGCATCCGAGCGAGCAGCGGGCGGCGGATCCCGAACAGCGCGTAGGACTGGTCCTTGTTGGAATCGCGTCCGCGGTGCAGTTGTCCGTCGATCATGCGGGCGTAGTGTCCCGTGGCGACAAAGTCGGCTTCGACGCCGTCGGCGTAGTCGAACAGTCGCCCGAATTTGATCCAATGGTTGCACTTGACGCACGGATTGGGGGTCCGACCGTTGAGGTAGTCGTCAACGAAATAATCGACGATCCGTCGGAAGTCCGACTGCAGGTCCAACGCGTAAAATGGAATGCCGAATTTGGCCGCGACACGTTTGGCGTCGGCGGCGTCACTGGCGGTGCAGCAGCCCTGTTTGTGATCCGCCCGCCCCCCCAGCACGGGAAGGGCCGGGGAGGAATCGGGGCGTTGATCGCCGGCTGAGGCATCGACCTGGCAGACCTGGCTGGACTCTTCCCCGTGGCGCATGAAAATACCGATCACGTCGTGCCCTGCCTCCAACAACAGGTGCGCCGCGACGCTCGAATCAACCCCGCCACTCATCGCCAGGACAACACGTGCCATGTATAGTTTTGACCCTGGATTCTGTTCGAAACAAAAAAATTCGCCGGCGGCGAAAAGGATATGATCACTGATGGACGCCGAATTGGTTCAGCGTAGTGAAGAGATCAAAAATCGCCTGAAACAGCTTTCTCAATCCCTCGATCACGACACCAAGGCCCAACAGATCGAAGAAATCGAATCCCGAATGTCGGAACCCGATTTTTGGGACGACAACGATGCGGCGCAAAAAACGGTCGGCCAGCTGAAGTCGCTCAAGTCCATTGTCGGGCCGATGGACGAATTGTCCAGCAGCGCCGCGGATTTGTCCGCGTTGATGGAGATGGCTGCCGAGGACGAATCGGTTGCCGGCGAGGTGGAGGCGGAAATCAGCCGGCTGGAAAAGATCCTCGATGACTTGGAGCTCAAAGCACTGCTCAGCGGGCCCAACGACGAAGCCGGTGCGATCCTGTCGATCAACGCCCGCGACGGCGGGACCGATGCCAACGACTGGGCCGAGATGATGCTCCGCATGTACTCCGCCTGGGCGGTCGGGCAGGATTTCAAAATTGAACTCCTGGATCGATCCGACAACGAGGAAGCCGGAATCAACAGTGCCTCCATCGCGATTCGCGGCCCGATGGCCTATGGCTACCTCAAAGGCGAGGAAGGCATGCACCGCCTGGTTCGCATCAGCCCGTTCAACAGCGAAGGCAAGCGTCAAACCAGTTTCGCCGCGGTCAGCGTCGCACCAGAGATCGATGATTCCATCGAAGTGGACATTCAGGAGAAGGATGTTCGCGAGGACCGCTACCGGGCCGGCGGTGCCGGCGGCCAGCACGTCAACAAAACCGACAGCGCGATCCGGCTGACCCACGTGCCCACGAGCACGGTGGTGCAGTGCCAGAACGAACGCAGCCAACACCAAAACCGCGCCACGGCTTGGAAGATGCTGCGGGCCAAGATGGCACGTTTGGAAGAAGAAAAACGCGAGGCGGAGGAAGCCAAGAAGTATTCCACGCAGGCCAAGACCGGATTCGGAAGCCAGATCCGGAACTACTTCCTGCATCCCGACCAACGCGTCAAGGATGCCCGCACGGGACATTACGTCGGCAACTTTCACGCCGTGATGGACGGAAGTGAATTGCAAGGCTTTCTGGATGCATTTCTGCGTTGGAAGGCCGGCGAGCCGGTCGGTGCTGCCGAGGCGGATGATTGATCGCGGGCGAGCCCCTGCTGACCGCCGAAGACGTTTCGCGGCGCCACGCGTCGCGAAACCTGTTGGACCAGGTCTGCTTGACGCTCCGCAGCGGCGATCGCGCCGCCCTGATCGGCAGCTCAGGCAGCGGGAAATCGCTGCTGCTTCGCAGCCTGGCACGGTTGGAACCGATCGACGCGGGGACTTTGCGGTGGCGCGGTGAACCGATCACGCCCGCGACGGCGACCGAGTACCGCAGCGATCTGATCTACGTGGCCCAGCGTCCGGCCGTCTTCGAAGGGACCGTCGAAGCCAACCTGCGAATCCCGTTCGCCTTGCGGGTGCACCGGGATCGGCAATTCGATCGCGATGCGGTGTTGGAATGGCTGGCCCAGGTCGGACGCGACGAATCGTTTCTGGATCAACGCGGCGACCGGCTTTCCGGTGGAGAGATGCAGCTGGTTGCGCTGATCCGCGCGATGCAGTTGCGACCGTCGGCCCTGTTGCTGGACGAACCGACGTCATCGCTGGATCCGACCACGGCCGATCAGGTCACGTCGCTGATCACCGCCTGGCATTCAGAGCGACCGGACCATCGGGCGTACCTGTGGGTCACGCACGATTGGGCCATCACCCGCCGCATTGCGGACACGGTGTACCGGATGCGCGGCGGCAGCCTGTCCGTTCAGGAGGACAGCGATGGCTGAGTATGTCGAACTGTCGATCGGGCAGGTCGCCCTGGCCAGCCTGCTGATCCTGATCAACGCGGGTGTTTCCATCTGGTTGGGCTTGCGGATGGAAAAGACGTTGCTGATCGCCAGCGTCCGAACCGTGGTGCAGTTGTCGTTGCTGGGTTTGATTCTGAATTGGATCTTTCGGATCGACCGTTGGTACGTGGTGCTGTTGATAGCCACGCTGATGACCGTGATCGCCGGGATGACCGCCGCAGGCCGTAGCAGACGATCGTTTCCTGGGATCCGCTTCATTGCGACCAGTTCCGTCATGGCCAGCGCCTGGTTGGTGACCGCCTACGTCCTGGTGTTCGTGCTACAAGGTCTGGAAAAGTGGTACCAGCCCCAATACGCGATTCCGCTGTTGGGCATGGTTCTGGGAAACACGTTGAACGGAATCTCCGTGGGCTTGAGCACGCTGTCGGAATCGCTGCTACGGCATCGCGACCGGGTGGAAACCCTGCTCGCCCTGGGCGCCACCCGGCATGAGGCGGCCGGAGAATCCATGCGAGAAGCCGTTCGGACGGGAATGATTCCGATCGTCAACTCGATGATGATCGTGGGGTTGGTCAGCTTGCCCGGGATGATGACCGGTCAATTGGTTTCCGGGATGGATCCAGCCCAGGCGGTGCGGTACCAAATTGTGATCATGTTCCTGATCGCCGGAGCCACCGCTTTGGGAACCGTGCTGGTCGTCTACCTGGCGATGCACCGGCTGTTCGCGCCGGATCATCGATTTCGCTATGACGCGTTGTCCGAGCCGCCGCGCGGCCGCGAGTGACGATTTGGGGCGCCGCACGGGTTGCAGGAAGGCCAACGTGTCCAGGTTGCTTCGCTGAATCGGCTATGATTCGGCCATGCTTACCAACGCCCATCACCGCTTGCACCGTCCCTGGGTCATCTTTTGGTTCGCCCTGCCCTTCTTCGTTGCCCGCGAACAGATTTGCCGTTCGGACCAGCCACAACTGGCCGATCCGCGCCTGCGGTTGACTCTGTTCGCCGAAGATCCGGAGATCCGAACACCGATCGGGTTGGCGGTTGCCGACGACGACCGATTGTTTGTGATCGAATCACACACGCACCATCCGCCCGAAGACTATCCCGGACCCAGCAGCGATCGCATCAAGGTGTTTGACGATCGCGACGCCGACGGCCACGCCGACTCCGTGACGGTCGTGGCCGATGGATTGCATCAAGCAATGAACCTGGCGTTCAGCCCCGAGGGGCGATTGTTTGTCGTCTGCGCCCGCCAAGTGTTCGAGTTGCTTGACCGCGACGGTGACGGCATCTTCGAAACCCAAAGCGAAGTGTTGCGTTTGGAGACCAAGGAACGCTACGCCCACAACTGCTTGTTGGCGATCACCTTCGATCGTGACGGTTGGATGTATGTCGCGCGCGGGAATACGGCATCGAAGGCCTACCGATTGGTTGCTGCCGATGGGGCCGCGGTGGCCGGCTACGGTGATGGCGGCAGCGTCGTCCGCTGTCGACCCGACGGATCAGAATTGGCCGAATTCGCGACCGGGTTCTGGAATCCGTTTGATTTGGATTTCGACCGCTGGGGCCGCTTGTTGTTGCTGGACAACGATCCCGACGCCCGAGGACCCAACCGATTGGTGCACGTCATCCGGGGCGGTGACTACGGATATCGTTCGTTGTTCGGTGGCGACGGAACGCATCCCTACCAGGGCTGGGACGGCCGATTGCCGGGCACGTTGCCCTTCCTGGCCGGCACGGGCGAAGCACCCTGTGGGCTGATCGATTGTCAACGCACGTCGTTTCCGTCCGACTACGGCAACAGTGTCCTGGCGACGATCTGGAATGAGAACTCCGTCCAGCGATTTGAAATGAATGCCAACACCGGCGAGGTGACCGGGCGATCGGTGTTGATCAGCGGCGGCACCGACTTTCGACCGGTGGCCATCGACAGCGATCGAAACGGGAATGTGTACCTGACCGATTGGGTGTTGGTCGACTATCCCAATCACGGTCGCGGACGCATCTGGCGGATTTCAACCGATTCAAATGTGGAACGCATTCATCCCCTCCGGTCTTTCGATGGATACCAAACCAATTCTGCTGAGCGCCAGATCGCTGCCATCAAAGCTTTCGATGGTGCGCGGCTGGTTGAATGGCTTGCCGGAACCGAGGCTTCCAACCCGATGCTGGATCACGTGGCGGTGATGCGATTGGCTGAACCGCAGATGGAGCATTTTCGCAAACGGTGTGGTTCCGGAAACGTTCGCCAACGGATGGCGGCGTTACTTTCCGGCAAGCGTGCCCACCTAGGGGATGTCGGACAGGTCCGGCAATTCTTGACGGATCCCGATCCTCGAATCCGGCAAGCGGCCTTGATCTGGGCCGGTGACACTTTGGATCTTTCGCTCGCGGTCGAATTGCAACGGGTGATTGAAATCACGCCGGTGACGCCGGAGTTGTTCGCGACTTATTTGGCGACCGTGGAGATATTGCAA
This sequence comes from Roseiconus nitratireducens, assembly GCF_008629675.1. Classification (GTDB taxonomy): domain Bacteria; phylum Planctomycetota; class Planctomycetia; order Pirellulales; family Pirellulaceae; genus Stieleria; species Stieleria nitratireducens. The sequence continues at coordinate 370,582 of NZ_VWOX01000001.1, forward strand.
CCGGACTTTGTCACAACCTATCGACAGCGCAGGGCCGATGCGGCGAAATCCATTCCACGAACGTTGGATCCGGACGTATTGATTCACGTGGCCAAGGATCCAGCGATGGACGCGTCGGTGCGGGCCCAAGCCATTGAGCGTTTTGACGACCCGACGTGTCAACGCGAACAAGCGTTCTTGCGTCAGCTATTGGATGTTGATGCTGACTCCGATGCGCAGACGCTGGTGATCGCGGCGATGAAAGGGTTGTCGCGTATCGAACAGACCGCGGGCCAATCGGTGCGGAAGGCGTTGATCGAAATCGCTGCCGACGCCTCGCGGTCGGCCGTCATCCGCTGCGAAGCGCTGGCGCTGGTCGATGCCAGCGGCCAGCAGGTAGCTGACCCGGAAACGAAATCGGCTCTGCGGCACTTGCTTGATGCGTCACCGCTGGAAGTCGCGGTGCAAGCGGCGAGGACGCTTCGGCATTGGGACCAGACGGTTCACGAGGGTTCGGCCGCCGCCGACCTGTCACGATTACGTCCGGCTGTGCGGAAGGCCCTCCAGCCGGAACCCAAAGACGATCGTCCCGAATCGATTTCCCGGTGGCGCGAAGTGTTGGCCCAAGGTGGCGACGCGATGCTGGGACGTCATGTCTTTTTCAACCCTCGGGTCGGCTGTTCCAAGTGCCATCGTTTGGACGGACGCGGGGGCACCTTGGGACCGGGGTTGGGTTCGGTTTCGGTCTCAAAGTCTCGTCGACAAATCATCGACTCGATTCTGGATCCGTCGGCCGAATTCCCGCCGCAGTACCAGGCCTGGATGGTCTTGACCACTGACGGCCAGATTCATCGCGGCCTGCAATTGGATCACAAGGCCGGCGGTGCGATCGTGTTGACGCTGGAAGATGGTCAGAACCGGCGATTCGATGGCGACGAGATCGAAGCCTACCGTGCCCTGTCGGATTCCCTGATGCCGTCGGGGCTGTCCGAAACCATGACGGTGGACGAGCTTCGAGATCTGATCGCGTTTTTGGAGTCGGTCGGTCACGAACCGGCCAGTTCGGATCCCGACGCGTCGCCGAAACGTTCGAACTGAATGGTTTGCGGGAGCGTTTCCGGCCGCCGTCAGTCGCTTTCCTGCATGTCGTTGACCAGCCGCCGACGCTCGCTCTGGTAGCGTTTGAGGTCTCGCTCGTAGGCCTCCGCCTTGGAGAACTGAGACACCGCCGCGAAGATTGCGAACCCGACAAACAACAATCCGAATAGCGGGAAGATGTTGACCGCGCCGGGAGCGCCCACGCTGGAGGCGCCGCGGGTGATCGAGAACGCGAACACGGTCCAAAACAATCCGAATCCGCCCATGAAGACCGCCGCGGCAATCGCACCGCCTTTGCTGGGCAAGCTCTTGGCCCCGTGTTTGCCGGTGATCATGTGCTGTTCGCGCTTCCGCTCCCATTGGGCGTCCAGCCGTTCGATGTCGGAGCTGGATTTGATCCGGGCCACGTCGCGCGCCAGCTGCTGGGTCGTTTCCTGCAGTTCCTCAATCACGGCGGTCGAGTAAGTGTTGCCCGAGTGTTCGATTGCAAGCTTGCTTTCGCAGAACCCGCAGGTGACGAACCGGGCTTTCTTGGGCACCTCCAGCGGCGCCCCACAGTGATTGCAGTTCAGGGAGATGACTTTCATCGTCCTCGCAGCGGTTGATCAGGGAATTGCGGGTCGGCGAGTTGCAGATCAGGGGATCTCAGGCCAGGGACTTCCAGGTAGGGGAATCTCAGGCCAGGGGAATGAAGGTCCTCGGGGAAATCTTGACCCGAAAGCACGTTGAAACGACTCATTGTATCGGTCACGGACGGGTCGCCGGCCATTCGCAGGGCCCAATTGCGGCGGCGTAGCGGGCGCGCGGCGGGAAGGTGATGACTGCGGCGGACGCGAAATTCCGCATCCCGGGGGCGTTCCAGATCGGCTCACAAAAGTTTTTCAATTTCTTTTAAGGGGGCTGGCGGCGTCTCACGCAGGGGTCTGGTGAAAGGGCACTTCCGTTCGCCAGAAACACTCCAACCCACTGAGAATTCGCCATGAAACGCCTGACCCTCCGCATCGCCGCCCCCGCCGTCCTGTTCGCTCTCGTGCTGGCTCTGTCAGCCACCAACGTCTCGGCTCAATCGGCCGGATCCTGGGTCGACATCGGCCGGGGAAAGGTGGGAGCCGGTGCCAACGCCAGCGGCAGCATGCTTCAGTTCGCAAAATCGAAAAGCAAATCCAAGAACGGCGTTGACTTCGGTCACGGCTTCGCCGTCGGAGCCGGTCCGGATGGGATCGCCCTGAGCAATTCCATCGGCGTCGGCGGCGGGCCGGTCGGAGCCGCTCACAACCTGCAGCTGAACATCGGCCGCAACGGGACCCACGTCAGCCACGGCGGCGTTGTCAGCGAAGGCGGCAACCGACGCGTGATCAGCGGCGGATCGACCGGGGTTCGCAACGGACAGGTCTACGGTGGCAGCCAGTCGACCGGTTTCGGGACCAACACCAAAGCCTACTCCAAGAGCCACACCCGTCAGTTCAACAACTACGGCTTCCCGCAGCAGCCGACACAGGTGCAGTCCTCGCAAGGCCAGTACTTCCAAGGACAGTCGACTTACCGCGGACCTCGGACGCAACGCAACGTGATTCGAATGTTCCACCGCTAAACCCCCGCCCCATCGCTCGCGGCCTCCGGCGTTTCTGACGCCGGAGGTTTTTGGCGTGCCGGGTGTGGTCGGCCTGGTCGGTGACTTGGTCCATGACCTTTCCGACCGGACCGCTTTCCGGCCCTTTCAAATCTCAGTCTTCGCTCACTGCCATTCCCTTCACCCCTTCACGGGATATCTCCGATGACCATCCGACTTTTCAGCGGTTTGACCGCCCTGGCATTGCTTTCCATGGCCGCCCTCGCACAACCGCCTTCCCCGGCCGAGGAGTCCGGACCGGCTGCAGCGACGGAATCCGTGCCGGAGCCTCCGCTGGTTTTGGCTCCCGTTCCGACGTTGTTGCGAATGCATCTGCCCGACCTGCCGGAAAGCGAAGGACAGTTGGTCCAGTCCGTTTTGACGGGTTCCGACGCCGCCCGACTGGGCCTGCGCCCCGGCGACATCTTGTTGGAGTGCAACGGGCGGATCGTGGATCGGCAGAGCGAAGTGCCGGCACCCGATCCTTCGCTGCCGATGGTCGTGCTCCGCCGGGGCCGGATGCAAATGCTGCCGCCGAGTCGCGCTCCGTTGACCGGCCGCGAGCCGAGGTGGCCGGATGAGTCTTGGGGAACCGAGGTCCAGCCGAATCGGGCCTTTCCGAGCGGCGGCGTGACGGCGTCCAGTCGATCCGAAGTGCGGGGTGGAGTCGGTGGGCGGGCGGTATCGATCAGTCGTACCGGTGACCAGATTTCGCTGGAAATGTCGATGCCCGAGTTGACGCCGCAGCCGGTCCGGTTTCGCGGAACGTTGGCGCAGATTCAGCGAGAATTGGATGCCAGCGATTTGCCGACGGCCGCCAAGAACGAAGTTCGCTCAGCCCTCGGGGTGCCCGTCGTTCAGTGAGTGGCAAACGTCGGGCTTTCAGCCCGAGCAATGGGGTCATAGCCTCAGGTTCCCCCGGCCTGCGGCCTGGGAAAACGATCCGATCCGTCCCCCGCCAGGGCCGACGGCCCGACCGTTTCACCTGTCGATGGATACCCGGACAAACGCCCCACAAAAAAAAGATATTCCGTTAAGGGAATCTGACCGCGTTCTCGCAGGTCTCTTTCGAAGGCCAATCACGCCTTCTGGGATCGGCTGCAAGTAGACTGGCAAGCCGGTCCGGCAACGACACACCCAACCCAACTGCTTCTAAACCGAGATCCATCATGTGCGACCAACCTCAAAAACAAGGCGATTCCTTGGACCAAATGGTCGACCAGACCCGCCGTGGCCGCCTGGACCGCCGCGGCCTGTTGCGCCGTGCCGTCGCGTTGGGACTGAGTTCGTCGGCGGCGTACCAATTGCTTGGAAAAACCCAGGCTGCGGCACAGGATGGCCCGTCCGGTCGTCAGTACACGACGCTGCGGCATGGCGAAGAGGGATCCCACCGTGCGCGGCTGACGCACGGGGAATCTTCTTTGCCCCATCTGCCCACGCACGATCCACACCCGCCCGGGCGGGTGACCACGTACGCGATCGGAGAGGAAGGCAATCCAACTCCGACGGCGGCCGTGGGCGAAAATGGGCGTCCGCCGGTGACCACCCAGGCCGTCGGTGAAGAAGGCGGTTCGCCGCCGAAGACGCTGGCCGTCGGCGAGGAAGCTCCGACCTGTCCGACGCCGCGTCCCACGACGTATCGTGTGGGCGAGGAATCGTCGGTCACCACGCGGGCTTGGGGCGAAGAGTCCACCGGTCGGCCGACACCCACCACGCTGGCCGTCGGCGAGGAGGGGGGAAAACCGATATCGCGGCCGACACCGCCCGCCACCACCCAGGCTGTCGGCGAAGAAGGCGGCGTGCTCCCGCGGTTCTCCGAGCCGTCCGGCATCCGAAACGTGTTGCCGCAAAACTGGAAGAGTTTTCGCCGCTGGTAAATGAACCGGCTGTGTGTCGACCCCGAAACAGGATTCAGCTTGATGACGGATGTGGCAACCGAATTACTGATCGTGGGCGGCGAGTCGGATCCGAACACGCAGCGGATCGTGGACCAGGCGCACCTGCGCGGCAAGGACTATGTGTTCTGGGACACCGACCGACCGGACGCCAGGCAAATCGCGTGGGACTTCCAGTCACCGGTCATCGATTTGGGGGGCGATTCGATTCGCCCCCAATCCGTTTTCTTGCGGTACAACGTTTTCCAGGGAGACCCGGCGCAGAACCACGCCGCGTTCGACGCCGTCGAATCGTTCGCTTTGGCGTGGCCGGAGATCCGCTTGCTCAATCGCGCCGTCGCGGGCGATTCCAACAACAAGTCTCGCAACCTGCGTCGGGCAAAAGATTGCGGCTTTCGAATTCCCGAATCGTTGGTGCTGGGCGACCTGTCACCGTTGGCGACCGTCCCCGATCCCCACCAAAGGATCATCAAACCGCTGGCCGGCGGCGACCACACGCTGGTGATCGGCGAGATGGATCGCACGCCGGAGCGGCTGGCCGCGTTGGTCCCGCAGTTCGTGCAGGAGAAACTGGCCGGCGAGAATCTGCGTGTGTTTTCCATCGGAGGCGAACTGTTTGCCTTTCATCTTTCGACGACGGCAATCGACTATCGCACCGATCAGAATGTCCAGGTCTTCGCAATGGAGGTTCCGGGCGACGTCATCGACAGTGAATTGACCGAGCGGATCGGACAGCTGGTGGGAACCATCGGATTCGACTACTGCGCGCTGGACTTTCGTTGTCAGCATGATTTTGAGACTCCGGTGTTCCTGGAGATCAACTCGTTTCCGATGTTCGTGGCGTTTGATGATGCGGCAGAGAATCGTCTGGCCGACGCGATGTTGAGGGTGCTGACCGGTCCTTAGCTGGACAGCGCCACTTTGGGTGAGCCGCGTGACGCTAGCCGCGGGTTTTCTCGCCTCAACCGGCGGCCAGCGCCGTGCCGCTCATCGCACTGCAAATCACGGTATTCTTGATTGAAAGTGGTGCTGTCCAGTTAGAACCGGCACATTTTGCGAATCATCGCACTTCGCCGAGGTTTGCGACCGACATTCGGAGTAGACTGCCGTTCAGGCGAGACGCCGGCAGGGACTCCACTTTGAAAGGTCGCCTCAGATGAATCAGCCCGAGCAAGATGTCTCGATGATGCTGCGCGAATTGAGCCGGGGAAACGACTCGGTCAAGGAGCGGTTGTTTCAGCAACTCCAGCAGGAGCTGCGCCAGATGGCGTCCGCTCTGATGCGTCGCGAACGCGCCGACCACACGCTGCAAGCCACCGCCCTGGTCAACGAAGCCTGCATCCGCTTGTTGGACTCCGACGCAATCGGCAACGCGACCGATCGTCGTTACTTTTTCGCAGCAGCGAACCGTGCGATGCGGCAGATTCTGGTTGACCATGCCCGGCGACGTAACACCGGTAAACGCGGCGGCGACTACGAACGTGGTTCTTTGGACGTGGTGCTGGAGAATTTCGAAGCCAGCAACGGGTGCAAATTCGTCGATCTGGAAGCGTCTTTGGAGGCGTTGGAAAAAGACTCGCCGCGGCAACGCGAGGTGGTTGAGCTGCGTTTCTTTTCCGGCCTGTCGATCCCCGAAACGGCCGAGGTTCTGGGCGTCAGCGAAGGCACCGTCGAGCGTGACTGGCGTCTGGCACGCGCGAAGTTGTACCAACAACTTCGCGATTGACTTTCTCGGTCGGATCCGGGCGGGCAGCCTCGGTCAACGCTTGCGGCGAGGTTTGGCCACGGGTTTGATCATCACCACGTCGACGTCATTTGTCGCCGCTTCCCCGGGCGTGGTGCGTCCCCGATCGATGGCGTCGCGCATCATCCCCATCATTTTTTCGACTCGCTCCGGGTGCTGGTCGACCAGGTTCTGCTGCTCGCCGGGATCCTGCGCCAGATCGTACAGTTGGTAACGCGGTAATCCGGACAGGTCGTCGCGTCCCGGCCGCGGGCTGCTCCAGCCGCCTGACCCGGGGCACAGACACAGCTTCCAATTCCCGTCGCGGATCGCGAATTGACCGCCGATCGATTGAGAAACGATCGAATCGCGTGCCGACTTGCTGGCGCGACCTTGCAGGGTGGGAAGAAACGAAACGCTGTCTTCGGCGGCATCGTCGGGAATGTCCGCTCCGGTGATTTCCGCCGCCGTTGCAAGGAAGTCGATCTGGCCGACCAGGTGGTCGGTGCGTGTTCCCGGTTGCACGGTGCCGGGCCAACGGACCAAAAACGGAACGCGGTGTCCGCCGTCGAAGATGTCCGCCTTGTGCCCCCGAAAGATGTAATTCTGGTCGTGACCGGCGGCTTCCAGTTCATCAATCTTGGCCGCCGGAGAACAGCCGTTGTCGGTCGTGAACAGCACCAGCGTGTCGTCGGCAATGCCGTTCTTGTCGAGTGCTTCCAGAACCTGGCCGACGGTCCAATCCACCTGCATCGTGAAGTCACCGTAAGCGTTCACCTGACTCTTGCCTTGCCAATCTTTTGTCGGCACGATCGGAGTGTGCGGAGCGTTCAGGGGAAAGTAGACGAAGAAGGGTTGGTCACCGCCGGCATGCTCGTCGATGAACTTGACCGTTTCTTCGGTCAACGTCGGCAGCACGTCCACCGCTTCGAAGCTTTCCGCCGCGGGGCCCTTGCGGATGAACGTTTTCTCCACCGTCGGGACTTCGGTCGGCCGCCCGTTGCGCACGAACACGTACGGCGGCATATCCAGCGAAGCGCTGATGCCGAAGAAGTAATCAAAACCGACGGTGTTAGGACCGTTCTGGATGTCAGCCTGGTAGTCGACATCCCAACCCTGCGCGTAGCTGCTGGCAAAGTTGCCTTTGTCGTCCGCTGTGCCGCCGTCTTTCAGCGGCCAATTCCAACCCAGATGCCACTTTCCGATGCAAGCGGTCGCGTAGCCTTGCTGCTGCAGCATCGAGGCCACGGTCATGCGATCGGGCGCGATCAAAGGTTGGGAGAATCCGCCCAGCACGCCACGTTGCAAGCGTGTCCGCCAATGATAACGGCCGGTCAGAACGGAGTAACGCGTCGGCGTGCAGACCGAGGAAGACGAATGGCCATCCTCAAAGATCATTCCTTCCTTTGCGATGCGGTCGATGTTGGGTGTCGGGATCTTGGATTCCGGATTCAGCGCGCCGACGTCCCCAAATCCCTGGTCGTCGGCCAGGATGAAAACCATGTTGGGTCGCGCCGCATCGGCCCAGGGAGACAACAGCAATGAGAACGCGGCCAGTCGCAGCAACGGTGTAAATTTCATCGGTCGAAAAAGAGGGGATTGGGAGGGAGGGAAAGGCAAACGGTTGCATTCAGATCGCGCGGGTTACTGTCCGCCCTGGGCGGACGCCGGGTCGGTGGTGTTGAAGAAGATCACCAGGTTCTTGGTTTGACGAGCCGCCGCGACGATGTCAATTCTTCCGTCGCCGTTCAGGTCCCCCACCTTGATATCCTCCACCGCAACCTGTTCCCCGGAAATCCGAGTCTCAGCCCACTCGGTGCCGGAATCATTCAACGGGCTGAACAGTTTAATCCCGGGGACCCCGGGAGTGTTCATTGCGCGCCACCCCACCAGGACCTGGTCGGATCCGACTCCCAAAAAGTCCGCGCACGCGAGCGCGTGTCCGTCTTTCAGCGATTCGTCCAGGACCTTCAACGAAGGCCAAAGCTGGTCGGGCGAATCCGGTTGCGTGTAGACCGCACAGGTCGCACCGTGTTTGGGTTCGACCGCGGCGATGAATCGCTTGCCGCCGGGCAGGCGGCCGTCACGGATCTCGCCGGCAAACTTGTCGGTCAGTTGTTGCGATTGCCACGTGTCGCCCTGGCGGTCGAAATGCCAAACGCCCTCCTTGGCCGCGATGATCATTTCTTCCTCATCGTCCTGGTCCCAGTTGACCAGATGAAAGTTGTGCGACAGGTGCAGGAAGTCGCAGACAACGCGGTAGTCCCAAGGTTCGGTCGGATCGGTCGGCGGGAAGTACTCCAACACATGCAGTCCGGGGCCGTTGCCGTCCACGCTGCCGCGTCCTCGCAGCGGTTTGACGACCAACCGGTACTGTTCGCCCGGGGCACGAATCCAGTGCATGCGATGCACGCTGGGTTCGTTGTGCAATCGGACCGGTTTCCATGGCTGCGTTCGGTCCTCCGGCGGAATCAGGTAAAATACCGCGCCGTCTTTAACGCTTTCGTTGTAATTCCATTGTCCGCCGACGGCGATCTCACACTTGCCGTCGCCGTCGATGTCTCTGGCGGCAACGCAGACGTTGTCGCGCTTGGTCAGGTCTCGGGCGATCACGTGCTTGGTCCAGGTCGGGTTTTCGTACCACTGGACGGTGTGCTGATCGGCCAGCACGATGTCGGTCTTGCCATCGCCGTTGACGTCATCCAACGCCAGCCCGTATCCGATATCGATGCGATCGATTTGCACCGCATCCCAGGAAAACTCCGGGACAGTTTCAGCCCAAGTCGCCGGTGCCGGAAGTGCGATCGCAAGCAGGTAGCAAAGCTTTTTCCACATGACTCGTTCCAGGGGGAATGGGTGCCGGTCGGACGCGTTGATGACGCCAGGGACAGGTTCTGGGCAGCGGACGCGGGGATTGTGGTGGGAGGGGCGGGCGTCGAAGCGGTGCCAACGATGTGGTGATCGGGCCATCGTCGATGCGGTGGAGCATCGTGACGGGCATCTCGCTGCGAAGGAGAGCATTCTATCATGGGCTCTCCCACCGTGGGCTGACAGCATCGCGGACCACCGATCCGCTAAGATGGATCGCCCTCTTCACCAACGAGATCGATCATGGCGGCAAAGACCTGGGAAAGTGATTTTCGCTATCCGGCCATGCAGGCATCGGTGCGCAAGTTCCGCGACGACTTTCCGGACGACCTGTTTGCGACCGAGGAGTCCTTTTGTGTTCCCGTCGGTGATCGACCGGTACGAGGCTGGACTCCGGGCAAGACCATGCTGGTTGCCCTCGTGCTGGGGTTTGCCCTGCTGGGAGGTGGTGTTGCGATCCTTTCGTTCGTCGACGAGGAAGCCGACGACATCAGTGCCACCTTGTTGACCCTGTTGGCCGTGACCAGTTCGCTCTCGGGAATCGCGATGTTTTTTCTGCCACTGCTGCTCGACCGCTACCTGGTGGCCTGGTGCATCGGTTGGCGCGGCAAAGAATTGTTGGACCAGCCCGATGGCGACGTGTTCGCCGCGGAGGTTTCCGACACCGACCGCACCAGAATGAAGATTCAGATCGACGGCGACGACTACGTTCTGGTTCGCATGGATGAAACTCAGGGACGCCTTTGGATCGAAGGCGTCTCGGCGCGCTACCAGGTGCAGCGGCGGGACGTGCTGGCCATCGAACCGTTCCAGTTCATGAATTACCTGGGAGCGGAGTTGGAGTATCGCATCGACGACGAAACATCGCTGCGGATCGCGATCGCCCGCGTCTCCATGTTGTGGGAAGTCACCAACCAACTTCCGTTTCTGGCCTTTCTGAGAAAAAGAATTCCCAACCGACCGCTGCGATACTTGCAAACCTGGTGGACCGGTGTCGAAGAAGCCGAACTGGTTGTCGACGGGGCGTCTTGACCGTTCACGCGTCCGACAGGGTTTGGGCAGGCGGCGCCCGGGGTTTAACTCAAGGCACCGAATTGGACCACGCCGCTTTGCGTGAGCCGCGTGCCGCTAGCCGCGGGTCCACTCGCATCCACCGGCGGCTAGCGCTTTGCCGCTGATTGCACTGCAAATCACGGTGTTCATGGATTGAAAATGACTCTGTCCAGCGAAGCTGCGACGCTGCGCTGTAGCCACGCTCGCCAGAGCGTGGCTACAGCGACCGATCAACATCTGGCAACGGCCGCGATGTGGCGACCGCGCACCACTAAAGTTGCTCGTCGATGATCTCGTTGCTGGCGCGGGTTCCCAAAGCACCCCACAAACCGAACGGACTGGCTGATCCGGGAACCGTAGAGAGGGTCGGATCGGCGGCACTGCCGGCCAAACGCACCGTGGCGTGATTGCTGTTGCCCGCTTCGATCGAATCGGTGATGAACTTCACCGCACCGTCCCCAAACAGGATGTGCACGCCACCCTGGTGACGGCTGGAGGTCGTGTAGACGCCTTCGGCCGAAAGGTCACCGTTCTGGTGTGAGCTGCACTGCTTGTTCGGCGGCAGGATGGCGTGGAATCCGGTGTAGCAGGCCCGGCCACTGGCAAACTTGTAGCCGCGACGGTTGTCCGCGCGCGCCGAAGCTTCGGGAGTTCCCGGCAGCCAGTAGCGCGGTCGTTCCGGGTCAATCATGGACGCGGCGAAGTTCGGGTTCGTCCGCAGGTTGCCTCCACTGCGGGCGATGTAGGTGCTGATGTCTCGGTCGCCCAAATCGGTTTTGATCTCGCCCATCATGACGGTGTTGGAAAGGCCGTCCAGGACGTCACGGAATTTCACGAACTTGCGCGGGACGAAAAAGCCGCGGCAGGAGGCTGCCGTCCGATTCGAACGCGCCGTGTTGATGACACCGGCCAGGTTGGCGGGACCGGCGTGCGTTTGCCGAACGGCATCCCCCAGGCAGAACGCGTAATTGGTTCGGGCACTCGCCGGCAGCCCGCTGCCGGGATCACTCGGGCAACGCAGCGTGGGGATCTCGGTCAGCCAAGGGTCGTACTGGTTGGCCGCGTGGTTCGCCAGAATCATGTTCGCGTCCGGACCCATGGAGGCGAAGTACGTTCCCGAATTGGATCCCGTTGTGACTTCGAACACGTTGCTGATCTGTTCCCACAGACCTTGCTGTTCCATGTACTGGAGCATCCCGGGGAAGGCACTCAATTCATTGCGATTGCTTCCACCGGCGCTCTGCGGGGTTGCCCCGGGGGTTCGGTGAATGCCGTTGACGTATTGGTAAGTGCCGCCCATCTGCTTGGGCAACTGTTTGAAGGCCGAATGGTAGTTGTGCAGCGCCAAGCCGAGTTGCTTGAAGTTGTTGCTGCAACTCATGCGTCGCGCAGCTTCACGGGCCGCTTGGACCGCTGGCAATAGCAGTCCCACCAAAATGCCAATGATGGCGATGACGACCAACAGTTCCACCAGGGTGAAACCCGCACGCCGAATCCGCCGACGTTGGAACAAATAGGAAGAAGGTGAAGGCATGATCGATTCTCCGGATCCAGAACGAGCAAGAAATCGCGTCAATGAAACGCTTCGCAAAAAAACGCCGTGCGTATGAACGCCAATCGCAATCGTCGAAAACAGCAATGGATTTCGACCGCTGCGATCCGCGTTTCAGAAAGTACCATTCGCGAACGTTGTTACCATCGACCGCATCGATCACAACGTTCGCCGTGATGTCATTCATCCAGGTCCGCCGGATCAACCGGTTCGCCTTCTTCCTCCTTGGCGAGCTCGGGGTTTTCTTTCAGGTATTCGCTCAACTCATCCCCGCTGGTCGTGGTGGTCTCGGTCGAATCACCGCAACCGATGATGGCGGCCAGGCTGACCGACGCCGCGCACAGCATTAGCGTTCTTGGCATTAGCGTTCTTGCAATAGCTTTCATTGTCTGTGTCTGTCCTTGCGTCCGAAGATGTGGTCCGCCCTGAAACGCCAAGCGGTCCTGGTTGAAGCATAACAACTTGGACACCGCAAACGTCGTCTGCGCGAGGAAACAATCTTGTTTCGGTTCGTTGTGAGTGACTTCCCCGCCGCGGTCCGGCGAACGAACGGACGACGTGTCGACGAAGAATTTTGACGTCGGGAAGATTTTCTTCGCGTGGAAATGTCGCCGGCCTCGACTGATGAAACGGCGTCGCCAGTTGGTCTTGAGGCAGGTAAGGCGCAGATGTCTACCCAACCGAAACGGGAAGGTTGTTTTGAATCACCACAGAAAACAGGGATCGCAGAGACCCAGTGAAAGACCCGGGGTTCGCCGTTTCGGACAGGTTCGTCTGGGGCAGATTTGCCCGAGGACGCACTCGGATAAAAAATGGTCGTTTTGGCGTGACTTGCTGGAAGGTGAAGCGAACAGTTTGATAAAATTCGGGGTGGGGTCATCCGAATCACCCGATCGAAACGACTTCGACGATGCGCTGCTTCGACCTCCGCCAGATCCGTCGTTCTATTTCCGCCGGATCGTTGCACCGGCGGGCGTTCAGTGCGTGGCGTTGCGGAGTCAAGGAGGCGCGGCCATGAGCGATCCGGCGCCAAACGAGGAACGAAAACGACGAATCCGAGCAAAGTTTGCCAAGCGTCGCGGGCCGGGATCGACTCCGGGCGAAATTCCCGGGGGCGATTTTCACGGCGAAGATTCTTGGTCCGGTGAACGCACGACGGTGCTGCTGGGCGGAAGTTCCGACACCGAGGACATGGAGTTCCTTGACGAGCGGCAACCCGTGGCGTTGCAAGCGACCTCTCACTACGAGGTGATCGAAAAAATCGCGCGGGGCGGAATGGGCATCGTCTATCGCGCCCGCGACCGAGAACTGAATCGTGATGTGGCGGTGAAGGTGTTGCGGCCCGAGTTGGTCGGCAACGAGAACCTGGCACGACGGTTCACCAATGAAGCCCGGGTGATGAGTTTTCTTCAGCATCCCGCGATCCCGCCGATTTACCAATGCGGTGTGTGTTGTGATGGTCGCCCGTACCACGTCATGAAATTGGTGATGGGAGAAACGCTGAGTGATCGGCTCGCCACCTCTCAAGGCCCTGGGACTCGGCTGGGATCCGTGCTGAATGTGTTTGCCGTCGTCTGCCAAACGCTCGCCTACACGCATTCCCACGGTGTTCTGCATTTGGACATCAAGCCCAGCAATGTGATGGTGGGCGAATTCGGTGAAATCCATCTGATGGATTGGGGACTCGCGCGCGTGGTCGACGGCAACCGAAAGGCGTCAAATCCGTCCCATGACCCAGCCAGTGTGGAATCTGCCGAATCGACCGATTCAGAATCCTTGGTGCTTCACGCGCCGAGCTACTCCACCATCCGCGGGACGCCGGCATACATGTCACCTGAACAGGCGAAGGCGTTGCCGGTCGACACTCGCACGGATGTGTTTGGACTCGGTGCGACGCTGTGCAAAATCTTGACGGGCTTTCCGCCCTACACGGGAAAGAACCTCCAGCAGGTTTTTTCTCGCGCCGGGCGGGCGAAACTGGATCAAGCCATGCAGAGGCTGGATCGTTGCATCGCGGAGCCGTCATTGGTTCGGTTGGCGAAACACTGCCTGGCTCCGAACCCGAACGATCGACCCACCGACGCGAGCGAAGTTGCAAGTGAGATGTCCGATTATCATGAATCGGCGCTGGAGCAGTTGGAAAGCGACATGGACCGGTTCTTCGAGTTGTCACTGGACTTGTTTTGCATCGCCGGCTTCGATGGTGTCTTCAAACGGATCAATTCGAATTTTCCCCGCGTGCTTGGCTACACGGAACACGACCTGATCTCGCGGCCCTTCATCGACTTTGTCCATCAGGATGACCGAGCAAAGACGATGGCGGTGATGGCCGTGCTTTTGGACGGCAAGCCGGTGGTGCGGTTTCGCAACCGTTATTGGACGGCCAACGGACACTGCAAGACACTGGAGTGGACGGCAAAGGCGATTTTGGACGAACAGATCATCTTTGCCGTCGCTCGGGACGTGACCGAGTGACGCGTCCCGCGTGACGGAACTTTGACCGGCGCGGATGGTCTCAGGCGTGTGAGTGACTGAATGGCGGTGGGTCGCTGGCCGGGAAACTTTCGTCTCCCACTTCGTCGACCAACGCGTCGTCGTGCGACGCGTCGTGCTCGACCCGCGATTCACGCCAGCGGTTTGCCAGCGCCGCGGACTCACGCACACGTTCCAGGTACGCGTCGTACCGTTCTGGCACTGGAAGCTGTGCGAATTCTTCGGCATCACGGAGTCGCCCCGCTTGGTCGCCGCCGTCATCCATGCTGGCGGTTTGCCTGACCTTCTCCACCAACTCGTTCCATTGTGCTTCTAAGAATGGATCGTTCATCGATGTATCGCTCCTCTGCAAAATCGGTTTTCTGGCGGGCGCGTCGCGGACGACCATGGGACATGCCTTTGCGACGGAAACCGCCGAATTGAGCCTTCGGATCAATCGAAGGGATGCAAATCCGATGCCGAAGTCGCCTTCGTGACTTGGTTTGTCAACAGCCCGCGGCGGCACGGTAGAACTGCTGCTGCCGCCCACCGGTTGTCCTGCGGCTCAGCTTCCAAATTGCAGCCACGACGGGCGCAGCAACATCACCCCGCCCAACGCAAGAATCACCACCCCGCTGATCAGCTTCAACCATCGTCCCTCCCGCTCCTGCAGTTTGCGATGGGACATGGTGATGATCACCGCACCGACCAGCAGTGTGTCATCGAACATGTAGGCGGCGATGTACAAAGCCAGATACAGATAGGTTTGCCAGGTCGGCAATTCCTGGACGGTCAGGATTTGGGTGTACAGCGCGGGCAGCCCGGCGGTGCACAACAGTTCGATCAGATTGACGACGATCGCCAGCGCCACCGCGCCACTGAGGGCCACTGTGACGTACTTGGCATTGACGATGGATCGGACGCGTCGGTACAGCCCCGGTTTTTTGGATTCGGGAATCGAAAGAGAGATCCCCTTTTTGAACGCGAAGAAGTCTTTGACGTTGACCGCTCCAATAAAAACCGCCAGCAATCCCAACGCGATTTGCACGGGGCGGATGATCCCGACCAACAGGAAAAGGTTCAGCCAAGCGGCCATGAAGGCAAAGTAGGCGAGCCCGCTGACGAACACGAACGTGCCGGCGATCAACAAGATCTTCTTGCGATCCTGGACGTTGACCAGAACGGAAAGCAGAAACACCAGCACCCACATCGCACAAGGGTTGAATCCGTCGACCAGCCCGACCGCCAGCGTGAACAGGGGCAGGCCCAACTTGCTGACTCGCAATCGGCCCAGCAACGGAACGTCGACGGCATCCAGGTCGCGACTTGATGGCACCGCGATCGGTGGAGCCCTGCCCAATCCGATTTCCGCGTCCTCGGCCTCCTCGGGCAACTCGAACTCGTCCCACGACGCGGAGTCGTCCGAGGCCGGTGCTTCCGACGGCGCGACCTGTTGCCCATCATCGTCACCTTGGGTGTCCTGCGGTGCCCAGGCGGTCAGCACGATGACGGGCGATTGTTGACGCTTTCGGTTGGACTGGTCAGGTCGCCGGACCGCCGGCGTCGCGGTGTCATGCTCCGGCGACGGTTGCGGCGCAGCGGCGCCGGACACCTGCCGGATCAGCGATTCGAATTCGGCACCGCTCACCTCGTCGCTCTGGTATCCGATCAGCACGCGGCGAGCGAAATCGATCGTCGGCAGCCCCGGCACGGCGCCGGCACCGCGACACAAGGCTTGCCAGCGGGCTCCGGCCAAGGCGTCTTCGTCGACGTCGTGAATCTGAAACTGGATCGCCGGCCATCGCTTCTTCAATTGCGGCAGAAAGGCCTTCAACTTCTGACACCGACTGCACGTGGTTCGGGCGTAGATCGTCGCGGTGTACAGCTGTTCGATTTGCGGACCGCTGGTGGCCGGATCGACGAATCCGAAATACGTCCGGTCACAACAATGAAACGCCGGCAGGACCGGTTTGTCGCGGCCGGCCCGTTTGGCGATCCGGTACAGATCGGCGGTCCGCTCGCGTTCTTTCAGCAAGTCATGAACCCGGATCTCCAAACCGGGACGACGGTCGGCAAGCTGGTCCACGAACTGCTGAACCTGGGCGGCCGAATCGCGATCGCCGCGGACGTAGACGTCCATTCGGATGATTCCCGTCGATCCACCGCCTTCGCGAGGGCCGTCCGCATCCGATTGGATCTGGCCCGACGCAGCTGGACTCGGGGACTGGGCGACGGAGGTCGGAATGTCCAACCTGCTCAACGATAAGGATGCCAGCACGAGCAACGGGAACAATGCGGGACGTGACATGCCTGGTTCACCTTGAGAGAAATGTGGGAACAGTGGACGCGGCGATTACCGTTCGAGATCGATTCTGGAGTCGGGCATTTCGCCGTCGAAGTCTTCGGCACGCGTGACAGCACCGGCACGTGCGGAAGGCGGCACCGATTGCGGAGTGAGGTGCGAATTCGGATCGGCAAGAGGTCCTGCACCACGGATGGTTTGCTCCAGTTTTCGCGCGCAGGCGTCGACGGCCTCCGCGGTTCGCGCTGACATCAGCTGGATCGGCGAACACTGCTGGGCGGGCCCCAGCCAAAGCGTGACCGATTCGATCGGCTTGTCTAACGATTCGGCGGTTCCCAAGACCGTCCCCAAACTGAGGTCGTGGGTGCCTTTCGCCGGCAGGCATTCAATGGTCCGCCATTCCGTTGGGACCTTGCACCGCAATCGAAGGACTTGATCGATTGGACACCCGACGGCGGCGTCGATCAGATGCACTTGCGTCTGATCATTGATCCAGGAAATCACATCGATTGGATGCCGAAGTTTGACCAGCCGCACGTGAATTGATGGGAGTGCCCTCCGGCAGTGTGTCAACGCATCGACGACCGACCAACCAAATTGGTCGTCGCCGTGGGGCGATCCCAAACCGAGAACGGCGGTGATTCGGGAATGAGTATTCATCGCCGCTCCATCGTCAGTTTCAGAAAGTGGGTCGAGCAGCTGATGCAGGGGTCATAGCTTCGAATCAACTTTTCACATGACAAAGCGATTTGGTCATCGGGTTGGTCCAGCACCGCGGGCAGGAAGTGGGCCAGATCGGTTTCGATCTGACGCTGGTTTTGTGAAGTCGGTGGAACGATCTTGGCGCGACGAACCCGGCCGTCGTCGCTGATCTCATAGGCGTGGTAGAGTGTTCCGCGAGGTGCCTCGGTTGCGGCGCACCCCCGACCGGATCTGGCCGCATATCGACAGGACGCTTCGCCTTCGGCCCGATAGTCCTGGATCGATTCGATCGCCTCATCCAGGCAGTGGACGATTTCGACCAGTCGCGCGGCGATCGAAAGGAACCGGTTGTGGATCACCCGCTGGGGCAGCAACCGTTGAGCAATTTCCCGGGCCGGTTTACGCAGTCGGTCACGGTTCAAATTCAACCGCGACAACGGACCCAACAGGTAAGGCGTCTGTCGCTCCCGTCGCGTCGCATGCAGGGCCGTGCTGTGATGAACCTGCGTCTCTTCGAAATGATCTTCGAATTCGTCCACCTCGATGGCGGGGAACCGTGTCGACCCGATCAACCCGGCGTTCATCGGGTATTCATCCGGGTGCGTCAGGGCCACCCATTCACATTCGAATTCGCAGGCCGGGAATTCGAACTCCGCGATCCAGTCGGCGGCAGCAATGGCCGCCGATCGGGCTTCCCGCAGCTTGGGTAACAGCGCGGTCAGCTCGCCGGCCGCGGGCAGCCGGTGGAAACCGCCGATGCGGACGTTGACGGGATGGATCGCCCGCCCACCGAGCACCTCCAGCAACGCGTTGCCGGCCTGTTTGATTTGCAGGCCGTCGTTGACTTGTTGGGGGAATTGCCTGGCCAGCTCGATCCCGCTCGCGCACCCGAAAAAGTCCGCTGCGTGAAGCAGAAACACGTGCAGCGAGTGGCTTTCGATCCATTCACCGCAATACATCAATCGTCGCAGCCGACGGATCGTGGGCGTGATGGTGATTCCCAACGCGGCTTCCAACGCGTGCACCGACGACATCTGGTAGGCGACCGGGCAGATCCCGCAGATTCGTGCGGTCAGGTCCGGGACGTCTTCGATCGATCGTTCACGAAGGAACGCTTCAAAGAACCGCGGCGCTTCGTAGATCGACAGCCGCACGTCCTCCACTTCGTCGCCGTCCAGACGCACGTGCAGAGCTCCTTCGCCTTCGACGCGGGTCAATGCCCGCACCGTGATGATTCGTTCGCTGCTCATCGATCCCGGTGACTCGCAAGGTGTTCGCGCTCGATGCGATCGCTTTCGATCTGAAACAACTCCGCCGCGGCGTTGACGTGTCGCAACGATTCCATCACCCGGCGGGCCGGCACCCCGTTCTTCACGTAGTGTTCGGACAGCGATTTCCCGTTGGCTTGCCCGCAGGGTCCAAAGCAGCCGTAGCAGGCGCGCTCGAAGGCCGGGCAGATCGCCCCGCAACCGGCTTGCGTGATCGGACCCAAACACGGTTGGTCGCTGGCCACCGCGATGCAGACGGTCCCGCGGCGTTTGCATTCGACACACACGCTGTGCGTGGGAAGTCGCGGCTTGCGTCCCTGCAGGTAGCTCTTCAGAACTTCCAGCAACTGGTTTCGGTCGATCGGGCAACCACGCAGTTCAAAGTCCACGCGGACGTGATCGGCAATGGCCGTGCTGGTGGCCAACGTTTGGATGTAATCGGGATGCGCATAAACACAACTCAGGAATTCTTCGTGGTCCCCCCAGTTGCGCAGCGATTGAATGCCGCCCGAAGTCGCACAGGCTCCGATCGTGATCAGGATTCGAGACTGGCGGCGGATTTCGCGAATTCGTTCGATGTGCTCCGGGGTGGAAACGGAACCTTCCACGAGTGCCAGATCGAAAGGGCCCGGCCCGAACCGGCTGGACGCTTCCAGGAAGTGGACGATCTCCAGCCGGTCCGCCAGCGCCAGCAATTCGTCTTCGCAGTTCAACAACGAAAGTTGGCAGCCGTCACAGGACGCCAGTTTGAAAACCGCCAGTCGCTGTTTTTCTTTTTCTGGAAAATGATTCACAGGTCCACGACCTCCATCCAACGTTCGATCGACGGGTATCCCAAGACGGGCCCATCTTTGCAAATGAACCAGGGTCCCAGTTGGCAGTGTCCACAGGTTCCAACGGCGCAATTCATGTGTCGTTCCATCGAGATCCACAGTCGGCGTTTGGCCAGACCCCGTCCCAAGGCAGTCTGGATTGCGTACTGCATCATCACCTGAGGGCCACAGGTCATCAGCGTCGTCTCCTGGGGACGGGCGATGGGCAGCCGATCCAATAGCAGGGTCACCACGCCGATGTGGCCGTCCCAATTCCCGTCGGCGCGATCGACCGTCGCTTGGACATCGATGCCTGCCCTTCGCCAAGCTTCGAACTCGTCGCGATAAAGCATGTCGCCAGGCGACCTCGCCCCGATCAGCACGGAAACCTCTCCGAAGGCCTGGCGACGTCGGATCACTTCGTAGATGACCGGACGCAGCGGCGCCAGCCCGATTCCGCCGCCGACCAGGATCAGGTCGTTTCCCACGCAGGTATCGATCGGCCAAGCCGAACCAAACGCACCCCGCATCCCCAACGTGGCTCCGATGGGAAGCTCATTCAACGCACTGGTGACCGAGCCGACGTGACGCACGGTGTGAACCAGGCGGTCATTCCGAGCCGCGTCCCCACTGATCGAAATGGCTGCCTCGCCCACCCCCGGCAAGTACAGCATGTTGAACTGACCCGGGGACGCCGCATACGTCGATCGGTCCAGGTCCCGCAGAAACTGAAACTCGTAGCTGTTCACGTCGGACGTTTCCACGCGGATTCCCACCACGCGGATCGCCGCAGTTTTCCAAGGTTGGCCGGTGGGACGCATTGCCAGGTTGCCACGCACGAAGAATCGCAATCAAACGGTTTGTCGCGGTCCAATGCAGATCGCGTACCTTCCGCCGGCGGGCCGGAAAGCCGGCAGCGTCGGCGCGAAAACCTTGTCTGATGCGCCTCGGGTGAGCGAATGGTCGCGCTTGGCGGTGGGACCGCTTGGCACAGTCGGGCGATCGCCCTCGATCACCGGCCCATCGCCGGTGTGCGGCCGGGCTCTGTCAAGAAATGCCGACACCGGCTCCATCGAAGCTGGCCGCCGGAATGATCCGATCGGCCGGTTGTGGGTTGCCGTTCAGTCGTTGTCGATCACGACCTGGGTGCCCGACTCCAGCGATTCGTTGGGATGCAGGATCAACACGTCGTCGGGCTCGATGCCGCCCAGGATTTCTGTTTCCAGTCCGTCGGAGCGTCCGATCGTGACGTCGATCTGTCGGGCGACGCCATCGATGACGCGGAACGCGTGCCACTGTTCGCGCTGTCGATACAGCACGCCGGAGGGAACGACGGTGGTATCCGGCGACGTGGCATCCACCACAATCCTCGCTTCAATCCGAAAGCCGTCGCCCAGCGAGTCGCGTTGCTCCCAGGGCGCGACAAAATCCGCGATCACGTTGACCCGCTTCTCCTCCACGCCCAGCGCGGAGACTTTCAAGAAGGCCGACGGTTCCACATTGCGGACGACTGCCTCCAGCGTGGACTCGCCGCCCCAGTGTTCGATGTAGATCTTGTCGCCGGGGCAGACTTTGACGGCATCGGTCGAGAGCACGTCGATCACCAGCTCCAGGTCCTTGGGATCGCCGATCTCAAGAATTTCCGACGACGCGGTGATCACACCGGAGTCCTCGCGGAAGACGTTCAAGACTCGTCCGTCGATGGGCGCAATCAGCTGGAACAGGTTTTCATCGGTGGGGTCGAAGGCGGACCGGATGTACGACACCGCCGCTTCGGCCTGGTCGATTTCGTATTGCGCGACGCGGCGGGCGGATTCGGCGGAACGCAGATCGGCGATCGCCAGACGCAGACGGTTGTCCGTGGTGTCGTACTCTGACTGGGAAATCGCATTCTTGGCCAGCAGTTTTTTGGCACGCTCGGATTCTCGCTCGGCCAGGGCCAGAATTTCCTCGGCACGACCGACTGTTGCGTTCGCCTGGGCGTAGGCGGCTTCGGCGACGCGCACCCGGGCTTCCGCCTCGGCACGGGTGCGGGCGTCCAGCAACGTCGGATCGGCCGGCTCGATGCTCGCCAGCACCGTTTCGTCCTCAACGACGGGATCACCGGCATCCAATCCGACCCGCAACATCTTTCCCGCGACCGGGGCGGAAATGACGTACTTTTCGCGGATCCGCGTTTCGCCGTCATCGTTGACGGTGATCTCCAGCACGCCCCGTCGCGGCGTGACCGTTTGGACTTCGATCGGCTGCGGCCAAAAACCATACACCACCAGCCCAACCAGCAACGCCAGGACGATCAACCAGGGAAGTTTTCCGGTGAGACGCCGTATCATTCTTTCACTTTCAACACGGAAACAAGGTCAAGCGAATTGAGCATCCGGCGGACGTACAGGGCCGACAGGCTGGCTCCAGCCACGATGATGACGGTCGCGTAAGCATACGTCGATGGCTGGATGACCAGCGGGAATCGTTGGGTGTCGGTGTCCAGGGCCACCGTCGTCAGGTAGGCAAAGGCGTAGCCGATTGGCAGTCCGATCGGCAGCGAAAGCAGCGTGATCACCGCCAATTCGCTCAGCAGCACCATCGAAACCTCGCGTCGCCGAAACCCCATCACCCGCAGCGTCGCCAGGTCCCGCGCCCGCTCGGCCAGGATGATGATCGCGCAGTTGTACATCACGCCCAAAGCGATGCCGATCGAGAAGACCGCGTACACGACCCGCATGATCGACGTGCTTTCGGAGATTGCTTCGTCAAACGCCGCGCGCGCGGCGGACTGATCGGTGACTCCCGCGATCGTGGGTGTCTGTTTGACTTCTTCGTACAGCTGGTCCAACCGCGCCGGGTCCACGCTCAGGAACGCGCCCGAATACTGTTCGCCCTCTTGCAACAATTGATGCAGCTGTTGCCGGTTCAGGTAGGCCGCCGGCCCGGAAAAGTTGGGAAAGACCTTGGCAACCAACATTTCTTTGACAAACTGCCGGCGATCCAAGACTTCCACGGTGACCCGATCACCCGTCCGCACGTCCAACGTCTCGGCCAATTTTTCCGAAAGCGTCAGCCCCTCGCGGACCGGGAAGGTGACTTGTTTTTCCTGGTCGTCAAGAATCCGGTACAGCTGTGGGACTTCGTCCAGGCCCATCAAAGCAAGCCGTTCGGTGCGTCGCCCATGACGCAACTTTACCGGTGCCGAACGGTAGGGTTGGACCTGCGAAACTCCCGGCAAGTGCTGCATGTCGTGCACCGCGCTGGGCGAGAGCGTTTCGACGAAGGTCAAATTGACATCCTGGCGTTGCGACTTGTCGAACTGAAATGAAACCACGTAGTCGATGGTGTCTTCGAAGAAAGATCCCAATACCACGATTGCCACTCCCAACGCCATGCCCAGAACCGAGAGGGTGGTCGACAGCCGATTGGTTTCCAACCGACGAACGACCATCCGGGCCACGGGCGAGAGCCAACGTGACAGCCCGGTCCGCTCCGCCCACAGGCCATGATAGTCGCGTGGAGCCGGCGGGCGCATCGCGACGGCCGGTTGCAACGAAACCGCTTTGCGGATCGCTGCAAACGTTCCTGCGATCGCCGCAGCCGCCGCGCTGAGGATCGCAATCACCGCGTACCGCGTGGCGAATTCATAGTCGATCGTGGGGAAACGAAAGAACCGGATGTACGCATCAGTCAGCCACCATGACATCCGCATCCCGGCCAGACATCCGATCGCGGATCCGATGCCGACCAGCAACAGCACCATCTTGACGTAGTGCCAGCCAACTTCCGAAGGCCGATAGCCGAACGCCCGCAGCGTGGCGATCTGCTCGGTTTGTTGGTTGATCAGACGCGTGAACACGATGTTGAACAGGAACCCCGAAACGGCCAGGAAGATGGTGGGCATGACGAAGGCCATCGTTTTCATCTGCGACATCTCGTCGGCCACTCTCAGGTGCGATTCCTGATCCTCCCGGGCATAGGCACCCGTTCCGCCGAACGGCTTGGTCAATCGATCCAGCCGCGCGATCACCTCTTCGGTGTTGGCATGCGGCTGCAATTGAATGGAGACGTAATTGAATGCCCCCTCCATGTTGAACGCCGCTTCCATTTGCCGACGCGGCATCCAGGCGACGCCGTAGCGCCGGTTGTCGGTCAGCATCAAACCGGGTTGGACCACGTACACGTACTCCGGTGAGAGACCCACACCGACGATCCGCAAGGTCTGCTTGCGTCCGCCCATGATGCAGTCGATCGTGTCACCGGGAAGCAGTTGATGGGCTTCGGCGAACAACTCGCTCAGGATGACTTCGCTGCGGTCCGGATCGCGAGGAAAACTTCCACGCGTCAGGTACACCGCGTTCATCGGACTGGGGTCGTCGGTCTCGATGGAAACCAGACGACAGGAGGCCGGTTCGACCATGTCGTCGATGTCCAGCAGCACATCGCGGACGATCCGCGTCTGAGCCCGCTGGACGCCGGGAATCTCCGCGATCCGGTTGCCCAGCGACTGCGGCGCCCGAACCAGTCCCGCGAAGACGTCGGCAAAACGGTACTGTTGGTAGTAGCGGTTTCGTGTGTTTTCCACCGATCGGACGCTGCTGTTAGACATCACAAACAGGGCGATGCCGCAGGCCAGCAACAGGGGGATTGCCAGCCCCTGGCGCCACATCCGTTTGAGGTCGGCGATCAGCAGGCGGTTCACCAGACCAACTCCTTCGCCTGGACGCGGACGTCGTTCGTGTCGATGTTGGAGATCTGGCCGTCGGACAGGTGAATCACGCGATCGGCCATCGCGGCGATCGCGGCGTTGTGGGTGATCACGGCGGTCAGCGTGCCCAGCTCCTGGTTGATTCGCGAGATGGCTTCCAGCACCACGACGCCGGTCCGGACGTCCAGCGCGCCGGTCGGCTCATCGCAAAGCAACACGTCCGGACGCTTGCCGATCGCACGCGCGATCGCCACGCGTTGCTGTTCTCCGCCCGAAAGCTGTGCCGGGTAGTGGTCGCATCGTTCCCCCAGGCCGACCAAACGCAAGGCTTCGCGCGGGGCCAACGCGTTCTGGGCAATGTCGGCGACCAGTGCCACGTTCTCCAGCGCCGTCAGACTGGAGATCAGATTGTAAAACTGGAACACAAACCCCACGTGTTCGCGACGATACTCCGTCAGTTGGTCTTCATCGGCTCCGGTCAGTCGGTGATCGCGAAACACGACGGTGCCGCCGGTCGGCACATCCAGCCCACCCAGAATGTTCAACAAGGTGGATTTGCCGCTCCCCGAAGCTCCCAGAATGACGACAAACTCTCCGGCATAGAGTTCCAGGTCCACGCCGCGCAGAGCATGCACCTCGACCTCGCCCATCTGGTAAACCTTGGTGACCCCGGTGGCCCGGAACAAGACCTTCGTCCGTTTCTCGCCTCGCTTGGTCGTGGACATGAAGGCGTTTCAGAAATGGGAACGGATTGGGCCGGAAGGTCGCGTCTGCCGGGCCGCCGAACCGATTCGATTTGGCGGTGCGGATCACCTGCAGAGACACGTCAGACGCGTCGGATCATCCTCTTCGTAGCCGATTGTCCAGGAAAATCCAACCGCGGATCGAATTCCCCGTCATCTTCGCCGTCCACCGCCCGCTGACAGCCGCGAAGCGATCGCAGCGTTGCGGGGATTGGAACGCAAAACAAGTCGCCGACGAAACTCGTTTGCAACTCACTCCGCGGGCGCCGCCAAATGTTTCCGAAACCACTTGGACGCGATGTCGGCGACCGACTCCAGTTTGCCGGGCTCGGAAAACAGGTGCGTGGCGCCGGGGATGACTTCCAGTTTTGACGGGCAGGTCAGGGCATGCATCGCCGAGCGGTTGGACTGCAACACCAGCGTGTCGTTTTCGCCAACGACCAGCAAAGTCGGCGCTTGGATCTGGCCCAGCAACGGTTGAACCAGGTCGGTGCGACCGCCACGCGAAACGATCGCACCGATCCGCGAATTCGGCTCCGCGGCCACGGTGACGACCGCCGCCATGCCGGTGCTGGCGCCGAACAGTCCCAGCGGCAGATGTCGCAAGTCGTCTCGACTTTGGATCCAGCCCAGAACCATCTTCAAACGCTCGCCCAACAGCTTCGGGTTGAACGTGTTTGAACGGTCGGCCGCTTCGCCTTCGTGCAAAAAATCGAACAGGATCGTCGCGAACTGATCTTGCTGCAGCCGCCGCGCGACCGCCTGGTTCCGCGGGCTGAACCGCGTGCTGTCACTGCCATGGGCAAACACGACCAGCCCCTTCGCGTCGGCCGGAACGGTCAACACACCGGCTAGACGAAGTGGCTGAACCAGAAACGGTGACGACTGCAACGCATCGGTCGTAGGCATGGGCAACCCTCGGTAGGTCAAGTGTCCACGGGGCCGCTCGGCTCACTTCCGATTCGGTGGGCACGGCCTCGTTCAGGTATCGCCGGACATTTGCAAGCGATGTGCCGACAGCGGGACACGGCCGAATCCGCGATTGCACGACTCCTGATCGACGTGCCAATCTGCGCGCCTGTGCGGATTCGGGCATATTGGTGAGTGGTTTAGGACTTCGCCGGAGTGACAGTTCAATGACGCGGTACCCGCTGTCCGAGAAGCCCGGCATCCTGGCATCGGAGGCGACCGTCCCAGGACGAGGGCAAACGTTGTCGCAGATCGGTGAGGGATTCAACCGCTCGGGAAACGCCGTCCGGTGGCGCCGGTGGCCAAAAATGGCGGCTCGGGAATTGGCTTGGCATTCGCTTTGCCCTACCGCCCTGGAGATCGTGCCCGTTTATTCGCCCTCCCTCCGTCAGGGTCGCGGATGCGAACAGGCTTGCGACCACGCGGGAGGCGCACGACGGAGAGCTGAAGAACGACGCCGAGAACCAACGCCTGAAGATCAAGCGACCGGAGACCGGGAGCCCACAACCTCACCGACCGAATCAATGATTGACGAAGCCCTGGCAGCGGTGGGTCTGACGGCGAATCTGGACGCCCCGTCCGCCGATGCCATTCGAACCTTGGCGTCATTCGTCGCCTGGCCCGAACAGGAGATCCTGTTTCGCGAAGGCGAAGTGCATCGCCGGTTGTACTGGGTTCATCTGGGCCGCATTCGTTTGGAAATGTCCGGGGCGCACGCCGGCAGCAAAGCGATTTTGACGGTCGGCCCGGGAGACATCCTGGCCTGGTCGACGTTGCTGGGCGACGGTCGCATGACGACCAGCGCCGTCCCGATGACGGCCACCACCTTGCTGGCCTTCGATGCTGAGTCGTTGCGGCAGCTTTGCGAATCAAACCACGACGTCGGCTACCGCGTGATGACGACGGTTGCCGCATCAATCTCCAAACGGCTGCTTGCCACCCGCTTGCAGTTGTTGGACCTGTTTCATCACCCGCCCGGTGCGCCCCGATGAGCCAAGCATCCACGACGGAGACATCCTGGCTGCCGCGAGATCAATTTCAACGATTGATCGATGTCTTGCAAAACGACGGGTACGAAGTGATCGGACCGGTCGTGCGCAACGCCGCGATTGTTTATGACCGGATCGATTCGGTTGACCAGTTGCCGGCCGGTTGGAGCGACCGACAACAACCGGCAACGTATCGAATCGAACCGACGGGGCATTCCCGATGGTTTCATTTCAATGCCGGTCCGGATTCGTGGAAAAAGTTTCTGTTCCCGTCACGACAATCGCTCGGCGGGGCGCGTCTGACCAACGACGGGTGGCAGTTTGAATCGCCGCCCAGCGAGCCTGAGGTGAAGTACGCGTTCTTGGGCGTGCGGGCCTGTGATTTGGCCGCGATCAAGATCCAGGATCGCGTGTTCCTGTCCGACCAGTTCACCGACCCGGTGTACGCCCGACTGCGACAGTCGGCCTTGATCATCGCCGTGGAGTGTTCGACCGCTGCCCCCACCTGCTTCTGCACTTCGATGGACACCGGACCGGAATGCGGCGGCGGATTCGACCTCGCCTTGACGGAAACCGAGACGGGGTTTTGCGTTCGCTCCGGCAGCCAGGCCGGAACGGAGTTGGTCGCGGCACTGCGACTGCAACCGGCCGACGACGCATCGCAGCAGCAGGCCAGTCAGCAAACGGCCGCCGTCCGTCAAAGCGTCACGAAACAATTGGATACACAAGACATTCATGATCTGTTGCTCGACCACTTGGAGCATCCGCGTTGGGATGACGTGGCCCAACGCTGTTTGTCTTGTGCCAATTGCACGTTGGTCTGCCCGACGTGCTTCTGTTCGACCGTTGAGGAAGTCAGTGATTTGGATCGAACGGACGTCTCCCGGATCCGTCAGTGGGACTCCTGTTTCAACCCCGAATTCGGCTACACCGCCAGCGGAACGGTTCGCCAGTCGACCCGCAGCCGCTACCGTCAGTGGCTGACGCACAAGCTGGCGACCTGGCACGACCAATTCGGCACGTCGGGATGTGTCGGTTGTGGACGCTGCATCACTTGGTGTCCGGTCGGCATCGATCTGGTCGAGGAGGTCGCCGCGATTCGCCACAGCGTGCAAGGGGCTGGAGGCGATGACGCATCAAACTGAAACGCCGCGCTCGATCCCGTCGAACGAGGCTCAGGGGAAGGTTTCTAAACAGCCTTGGGCCTCCCTTACGGTCGATGAGGTGCTCAAACGCCTGGAGACCGACGCCAACGACGGTCTGACGTCCGATCAGGTTCGGCAACGCAGCCGTCGCTATGGCGCCAACACCTTGCAGACATCCGACGGACCAACCTGGCCGCAAGTTTTGGCGCGCCAATTCTTTGATGCTCTGATCCTGATCCTGTTGATCGCGGCGGGCATTTCGCTGGCCATTGGTGAATGGACCGACGCCGTCACCATCCTGGCGATCGTGTTGCTGAACGGATTGTTGGGCTTCTTTCAAGAATGGAAGGCCGAACGGGCGCTGGCTGACCTCCGCAACTTGTTGCAGCCGACTTGTCAGGTGGTCCGTGACGGCGAAGAACAAACCATTGAAGCGTCGGGACTGGTCCCGGGCGATCTGGTTCGAATCGTCACCGGCAGCCGCATTCCGGCGGACGTGCGACTGACCCGGACGTTGAACCTGGCGATCGATGAATCTGCATTGACCGGCGAATCGGTTTCCTCGCCGAAACGCGCCGATGCGGTACCGCCCGAGACGCCGCTGGCCGAACGTGCGTCGATGGTTTGGATGGGGACGGCCGCCACCGCCGGTCGCGGCGACGGCGTGGTCGTCAACATTGGTGCGGAGACCGAGTTTGGCCGGATCGCTGCCTTGACCGAATCGATCGATCGAGACACGACTCCGTTGCAGCGGAAACTGGGCCGGTTGGGAAAGCAGCTGGGAATCATCGCGATTCTGGTGTCGTTGTCGGTCGGCGTGGCCGGATACTGGGCGGGACAGCAGCCGCCGATGGAGATGTTTCTGACCGCCATTTCATTGGCCGTCGCCGTGGTTCCCGAGGGATTGCCGGCCGTCGTGACGCTGACCTTGGCACTGGGCGTTCGCGAAATGGTCCGTCGCAAGGCCTTGTTGAGGCGGTTGAGGGCGGCCGAGGGTCTGGGAGCGGCGACCGTCGTGTGCACCGACAAAACCGGAACGCTGACGCAGAACGAAATGACGGTGCGGCAGATCTGGTTGAGCGCCGGCGCGGTTGATGTGACCGGAGTCGGCTACGACCCGGCCGGGCACTTTGAAAGCGGCGGACAACGGGTGGATTATCGCGACCGCGGTGATCTGCTTTTGCTGTTGGAAGCGGGCTTGCATTGCAACCATGCCGCCCTGGTTCATGACGCGGCAGGATGGCACGGGCGGGGCGAGCCGACCGAAGGTGCGTTGGTGGTCGGGGCCTACAAGGCCTGGCTGGAACCGCCCGCGTCGGTTGCACCGGTGGCCGAGTTCTCCTTCTCGTCCGATCGCAAACGGATGACCGTGGTGGAACATGCTCGCGACGGTTTGCTGGCCTACGTCAAAGGAGCCCCGGAAATCATCCTGGAACGCTGCGTCCAGATCCGCGACGGAGATCAGACGCGGCCGATGGAGGAAGCGGATGAGCGACGTGCCCGGCAGGCGTTCTCCCAGATGGCCGCGCAGGGGTTGCGGACGTTGGCCATCGCCCAGCGTCCGCTGTCGCGGGATCAATCCCTGGACGAAGATCAGGTCGAACAGCAACTGGAACTGCTGGGGATCGTCGGCATGATGGATCCGCCACGCGTTTCCGTTCCGCAAGCCATCCAGGTCGCCGGCCAGGCGGGCATTCGCGTGCTGATGATCACCGGCGACTCCGCAGTGACGGCAACGGCAATCGCCCGCCAAATCGGATTGCGCGTCGACCGCGCGATCACGGGCCAGGAATTGAACGCTCTGTCCGATGACGAACTGGCCCGCTCGGTTCGCGAGCGGGTCTTGTTCGCCCGCACCACGCCCGAACACAAGTTGCGCATCGTCACGGCGTTGCAGAGTCAGGGAGAAATCGTCGGCATGACCGGCGATGGCGTCAACGACGCGCCGGCACTGAAAAAAGCGGACATCGGGATCGCGATGGGCAAACGTGGCACCGATGTTGCCAAGGGCGTTTCCGATATCGTGCTGACCGATGACAACTTCAGCTCCATCGTCGGAGCAATCGAAGAAGGGCGGCGTCAGTACGACAACATTCAAAAGTTCGTACGCTACCTGTTGTCCTCCAACACCGGCGAAGTGGTCGCCATCTTTTGCAACATCCTGATCGGCGGTCCGTTGATCTTTCTGCCGGTCCAGATTCTCTGGATGAACCTGGTGACCGACGGCATGACCGCCGTGGCGTTGGGCTTGGAGCCGGCTGAAAAATCTGTCATGCAGCGTCCGCCGCGACGACCGTCCGAACCCGTTCTGGATGCGCGCGGCTTCGCGATGATCCTGGCGCTGGGCAGCTACATCGGACTGGCTTCCTTGTGGCTCTTTCACGACTACCTTTCCAGCGGCGATCCGGTCAAGGTTGCCGCCGCCCAGACCGCCGCGTTCACGTGCATCGTGTTGATTGAGAAAGCCAACGTCCTGAATTTCCGGTCCCTTCGATCGCCCCTGCACCACGTCGGGTTCTTTAGCAATCCCTGGGTCCTGGCCGCGCTGGCGCTGACGATTTCGTTGCAGGTGGCTGCGGTGTACGTTCCGGTGCTGCAAAATGCGCTTCGGACCGTTCCACTGGATGCTGAAACTTGGGGTCGAATGGTGGTGTTGGTGTTGCCCGTGTTTGTCATCCCCGAACTGTGCAAATGGTTGTGGAGCCTGTTTCGACATGTGCCGGACGCTTCCACCGCCGATCAACATTCAAGCATCGCCGTGACGGAATCCGTTTCCAGCTGAGCTCAAGCAATACTGCCGTTTCCTATTTCCTGTCCTTTGTTAACTCCCCCCAACGATCCCTGCCATGAAGAATTCCGATCCCGTTGACCCGCATTCCAAGGTTGCTTCGGAGCACTATTTCGACCAATTGGAAGACATCCTGGTCCAGACCATGCATCGTGAGGCGGCCAGCGATGAAGGCCGTCGTGAACTGATCCGCAGCACCGGAATCGATGACCCGACGCTGATTGATGAACTAGGACGCTTGGGCGTGACGGCGGACGGCGTGCTCGCCCTGCGTCTGTTCCCGCTGGTCCTGGTGGCCTGGGCGGAAGGACACGCCGATCATGGCGAACACGACGCCGTGTTTGCCGAGGCACGGAAAATCGGGATCCAAGAAGAATCGGCAGCCGATGTGTTGCTGGAAAACTGGCTCCGTAAACGCCCCGGCGGCATGGGGATCGATGCCTGGAAACGCTACACGCACGGCGTGTTCAGCAAGATGACCCGCCAAGCGGCAGAAAAACTGATCGAACTCACTGAGCAAGAGATGATCGCCGTGGCGAAGGCGACCGGCGGCCACATGTGGTTCGGGAAGATCTCCAAAAAAGAGCGTCTGATGATCGATCGCCTGGTCGCGGTCATGAAGCAGCAGGCGTCGATCAAGTGAATCGCGAGACCCGGTCCGTCGCGAGACCCAGTCCATCGCGAAGTTGGCTGAGCGTGCTCAATCCCTCGCTCAGATCTCCAGCACCTTCGCCCCGCGGACGTTGCCGTTGCGCAGATCGCACAGCGCCCGATTCGCTTGCTCCAGCGGATAGGTTTGCGTGGTCGGATGGATCGGGATCTCTGCCGCCAATGGCAGAAAGGCGGCGATGTCGTGGTGGGTCAGATTGGCGACCGACTTAATTTCCCGTTCCATCCACAGGTGTTTGTGGTAGCTCAGTTGCATCAATTCGGATTGGTCACCGGCTTCTTTGCGGATCGCATTGATGACCAACCGGCCGCCGGGGGCAAGCTTCTCCAGCGACTGCACGACCGGTTTCCAGACCGGCGTCGTGTCGATAATGGCCGCCAACGGTTGCGGCGGGCTCGAGCTGATTCCGCCGGACCAGTCGGCACCCAATTCGGTCGCGAATGCTTGCACCTCTTCGCCGCGGGTGAAGACATAAACCGGGCTGTTGGGATACTGGTGCTTGCATAGCTGCAACACCAGATGCCCCGATCCGCCGAACCCCATCAGCCCCAGAGGCGCGCCGTCGTGCAGTCCCGTCAATGAGAGGGCGCGATAGCCGATGGCGCCGGCGCACATCAGGGGTGCCGATTCGACATCGCCCAGCGCCGCGGGAATTGGCACCGCATACGCGGCCGGTACCGTCATGTATTCGGCGTACCCGCCATCGACATCGCAGCCGGTCGCGGTGAACTCCGGCGACAAGTTTTCCTGCGCGCCGCCGCAGGAATGGTGGATCCAGCCGACGCCCGCGCGATCTCCGGCGGCGAACCGATTGACGCCCGGCCCCAAGGTTTCCACCCGCCCGACGACCTCATGTCCGGGAACCACCGGAAGCTTGCACGGAAGCCGACCTTCTATTTCATCCAGCTCCGTGTGGCAGACGCCGCAGGCCGTGACCCGCAGCAGGATTTCGCCTTCCCGTGGCTCGGGAATCGGAAGGTCCACCAGACGCAGCGGTTGTTCACATTCGGCAAGTGAGCCCGTCTTCTCCAGCCGCATCGCTCTCATCGGTTCTCCCGTCGGTAATGGTGCAGGCAATCGTCTTCGCGTCCCCGCACAATCCGGCACCCTTTCAACGGACCGAACTGTGACGTGATCACGGTCCACCGCCCATCGGATTGATGGTCATCGCGGTAGATCACGACCCAATCGTGCGTCGTGTTCAACTCGTGAGCTCGAGCGGTGTTAGAAAACATCGCGGTGTAGTGTCGGCCGTCGCGCTCCGTGTGCAAAATCGGAAGCCAGGCCGCCGCAGCCGGATTGAATCGCCGCGGGGCGATCTTCGGAAGCCGCCCTTCCGCCGCACGCCGCCGGTACTCTTCGTCCACGGACAACAATTCCGTGACCGGAATCTGGCGGTTCTGTTCGCTTTGAGGCGGGTTGCGGTGAGACGCCGCCGGCGGCCGAACCTCGGATCGGATCTTCCCGGCCAGATAGTCTCGAATCGCCAGGACACGTTTGCGGCCGATCCCCGGAACGCTGTTCAAACGTCCGTCGCGGGCGGCCGCGTAGAGCTCCGGAAGCGTTTCCAAATGCAACGCGTCGTAGATCCGGTGCGACAGTTCGGGACCCAGCGTCGGTATCATCGCAAACAACCGCTCCGCATTCTCTTCCCCCCGCAAGCGGTCCAGCAGGGGAAGGTGCCCGGTTCGGAGGTACTGTTCAATCAGCGTGGCGATGGAGCGACCGATCGTGGGCAACGCTTCCAACGCCGGCGTGCCGCCCGCAGCTTCGATCTCGCGAACCGGCGTGCGAAGTTCTTGCAGGGTTGCGGCCGCGTTGCGATAAGCGCGAACGCGAAACTCACCGGCGTGTTGCTCCTCCAATAGCCGGGCGATTTCCAGCAGCAACTGTGATAGGGCCGCATTCTCCGAAAGCGTCCCCTCGGTCGCATCGGCCGAGGAGTGTTGGTTCCGGGGTATGTCTGCCGTCGCCGGCGACAAGCGTGCCGCCCCGGAAGACTCTGGGTCCGATTCGGCAGTTGTTCGCAAGTCTGACGTCGCGAACAGACTGGGTTGGGGAGTTCCAGAATCGGGAGCGTTCATTGCAGGCGAATTCCTTGGGTAGCGGATGCCGACACCCCGTCGCCGGGATCACCGATGCCGACAACCTCCACGCGGAAACGGTCGTGTCGCCGCGCCGGGCAAACCGATGCGAGCAGAATCGATGCAAGTTTTATGCCTGACTCGGGGGCTTGGGGAACGCTCCGTCGAGCAGAATCGAAACATCAACCGCCGCCGATCCGTCGGAGGAGTGGCGTTGAACGTGGGAATGACGCACGCCGGTGTGTGACAGGAGTGGAGCGTCTGAATTGGACGGTGTGCGAATGGGCGCTGTTTTCGTTGCGGCCAAGGGAGAAACCCAGGCCAGCGGGCGGAACGCGCTCATTGGTACGACCGTTGCGTCACCGCCGACGTGTTCGTTCGGGTTCCACGCATTCTTCGCCGAGTCGACTATGAATACTGCAACATCGGTCGCGACCGAGTACATCCGTTGGTTTGACCAGATTGGAATGGACGACGTCGGTATCGTCGGCGGCAAGAATGCATCGTTGGGAGAAATGTATCGCCAGTTGACGCCGCGCGGCGTTCTGATCCCGCCGGGGTTCGCGACCACGTCGGCCGCCTACCGTGTGTTTCTGGATGACACCGGTCTGGGCGCGAAGATCACCCAGATCCTCAGCGGAATGAATGTCGACGACATCGGCAGCCTGCAGCATCACGGGGCGTTGATCCGCCACATGATCTTGGAGACCCCGATTCCGGACGAGATCTCCCATGCCATCGTGGAGTCCTACCATGAACTTTGCAAGCAGCGCGGCTCGGTCGCCGACGTCGCCGTGCGGAGCAGCGCGACGGCTGAGGACTTGCCCGATGCAAGTTTTGCCGGGCAACAGGAAACCTACCTGAATGTTCGTGGCCAGGCGTCGCTGTTGGATGCCTGTCGCAGGTGTTTCGCATCGCTATTCACCGATCGCGCGATGTCTTATCGCGTCCATCACGGCTTTGATCACATGCAGGTGGCGCTATCGATCGGAATCCAGCAGATGGTTCGCTCCGACCTGGCTTCCTCGGGAGTGATGTTTTCGATCGATACCGAATCCGGATTCAAGGATGCCGTGTTGATCAATGCCGCCTACGGGCTCGGGGAAAACGTGGTGCAGGGCAGCGTCAATCCGGACGAGTATTACGTCTTCAAGCCCACGCTGAAGGAAGGCTTTCGTCCGATCCTGAAAAAGACATTGGGCGGGAAAGAGCTGCAGATGGTCTATGACGTCGGCGGCAGCAAGATGACCAAGAACGTCCCGGTGGCAAAAGACCGCGCCGAACGTTTCGCATTGGAAGACGACGACATTCTGCAATTGGCCCGCTGGGCGTGCGTGATCGAAGACCACTACAGCGAGCTGCGCGGCGGGTTCTGTCCGATGGACATGGAATGGGCCAAGGATGGACAAACGGGAAAACTGTACATCGTCCAGGCGCGACCGGAGACGGTGCAATCGCGTGCCGCGGCCACCACGTTGCAACGCTACCATCTGAAATCGAAATCCAAATGCTTGCTGACCGGGCGTTCGGTCGGTGAAAAGATCGCCTCCGGCCCGGTCCGATTGATCCGCGACGTGCACGCGTTGGGCGATTTTCAAACGGGCGAGATCCTGGTGACCGACAAGACCGATCCGGATTGGGAACCGGTGATGAAGCGGGCCGCGGGGATCATCACCAACCGCGGCGGCAGGACTTGCCACGCGGCCATCGTCAGCCGCGAGTTGGGATTGCCGGCGATCGTGGGAACGGTCGAGGGCACACGCGTTCTGGAGGACGGCCAACAGGTCACGATCAGTTGTGCCGAGGGCGACACGGGCAGTGTCTACGAGGGCGCCCTGGAGTTCGAGGTGGAACAGATCGATCTGGCCGGTTTGCAGCGGCCGCGCACCAAGATGATGATGAATGTCGCTTCTCCGGAGGAAGCCTTCGCGTTGTCCGGATTGCCCAACGACGGCATCGGGCTCGCACGCGAAGAGTTCATCATCACCAATTTCGTGCGGGTGCACCCCAAAGCGTTGTTGGATTTCGAAACACTGGATCAGTCCACGCGCCAGGCGATCGAGAACGTCACCAAGGGGTATGACGACAAGCCGCAGTTCTTTGTCGATCGACTGGCCGAGGGCGTCGCGATGATCGCGGCAGCGTTCTATCCGAAAGACGTGATCCTGCGGTTCAGCGATTTCAAAACCAACGAGTACGCCCACCTGGTCGGCGGAGCTGCCTACGAACCGATCGAAGAAAACCCGATGATCGGATACCGAGGTGCCTCAAGGTATTACCATCCCGATTACAGCGAGGCATTCGGGCTGGAATGTCGCGCCGTGGATAAGGTTCGCAGCGTGATGGGGCTGAAGAACTTGAAGGTCATGATCCCGTTCTGTCGCACCGTCGAAGAAGGCAAACGCGTGCAGAGCGAAATGGCCAAGCACGGTTTGCGGCGCGGCGAAGACGGGTTGCAGGTGTACGTCATGTGCGAATTGCCAAGCAACGTGTTCCTGGCCGATCAATTCGCGGAGATCTTCGACGGGTTCTCGATCGGATCCAACGATCTGACTCAGCTGATCCTGGGGGTCGACCGTGATTCCGAAATCGTCGCTCACGTGTTTGACGAACGCAACGAAGCCGTCCAACGCGCGATCGCCTCGGTGATCAAGACGGCCAAAGAAAAGCACGTCAAGATTGGCATCTGCGGACAAGCCCCCAGCGACTATCCGGAGTTTGCCGAGTTCCTGGTGCGACAGGGGATCGATAGCATGTCGCTGACGCCCGACGCGATCCTGAAAACGACGATGCGTGTGTTGGAAGCCGAGTCGGATTCGTGAGGGCCGTTGGGTCTCTTTCGACCAAGCATCTCGATTTAGAGAGAGCCGAAGTGGACAGCCAACTTGAGTGAGCTGCGTGGCGCCAGCCGCGGGTTGCTTCGCTTCAACCGGCGGCCAGCGTCTTGCCGCTCATTGCACCGCCACCCGCTAAGCCTTCAGCGACCGGTAGCGGCGGATCAAACCGTTGGTGGAACTGTCGTGCTGCAATTCGCCGTCATCGGATTGCAGTTCCGGAACGATCCGTTTAGCCAGCACCTT
This sequence comes from Roseiconus nitratireducens, assembly GCF_008629675.1. Taxonomy (GTDB): domain Bacteria; phylum Planctomycetota; class Planctomycetia; order Pirellulales; family Pirellulaceae; genus Stieleria; species Stieleria nitratireducens. Next base: position 407,076 of record NZ_VWOX01000001.1, read on the forward strand.
GCCCAGTTCCACGCCCCACTGATCGAACGGATTGATCTGCCAGATCACGCCTTGAGTGAACACGCTGTGCTCGTACAGCGCGACCAGCTTGCCAAGCACCGCCGGCGTCAGTTCCTCGATCAGCAACGTGTTGGAGGGGCGGTTGCCCTCAAACACACGGTGCGGCGCCAGCGCTTCGGATGTTCCTTCGTCCAACACTTGCTGGCGGGTTTTGCCCATCGCCAACGCTTCTCCCTGGGCGAACACGTTGGCGTTCAGTTTGTCGTGATGATCCCCGATCGGGTTGAGCGACTTGGCAAAGGCGATGAAGTCGCACGGGATCAGATGCGTCCCTTGGTGAATCAACTGGTAGAACGAGTGTTGGCCGTTCGTTCCGGGTTCGCCCCAAAAGATCGGGCTGGTGTCGTAGTTGACCCGGTCGCCAGCCAGAGTGACGGATTTCCCGTTGCTCTCCATGGTCAGCTGTTGCAGGTACGCCGGGAACCGTTTCAGGTACTGGTCGTAGGGCAGGACCGCAACGGTTTGCGATCCGAAGAAATTGACGTACCAGACGTTCAGCAGGCCCATGATGACCGGCAAGTTGCGAGCCAAGGGGGCGGAGCGAAAGTGAACGTCCATCGCGTGGAAGCCCGCCAACATCTCGCGGAACCTTTCCGGCGAGATCGCCAACATGGTCGACAGTCCGATCGCGGAATCCATCGAGTAGCGTCCGCCGACCCAATCCCAAAAACCGAACATGTTGTCGGTGTCGATTCCGAACGCCGCGACTTCCTCCGCATTGGTGGATAGCGCCACGAAATGCTTGGCGACCGCGCTGTCGTCCGCACCGAGCCCCTCCAACAGCCAGGCTCGCGCGGTGCGAGCGTTGGTCATCGTTTCTTGCGTCGTGAACGTCTTCGAAGCGATGATGAACAGCGTTTCGGCAGGATCCAGGTCCCGCGTCGCTTCGGCGAAATCGGTGCCGTCGACGTTGGACACGAAACGAAACGTCAGGTCGCGGTTGCTGTAGTGACGCAGGGCTTCGTAAGCCATGACCGGTCCCAGGTCCGAGCCGCCGATGCCGACGTTGACGATGTTGCGGATCCGCTTGCCGGTGTGCCCGGTCCATTCGCCCGACGTCAACCGATCGCTGAACCGAGTCATCTTGTCCAGCACCGCGTGCACTTCCGGGACCACGTTCTGGCCATCGAATTCGATTTTCGCGTCGCGCGGGGCTCGAAGTGCGGTGTGCAGGACCGCCCGCTGCTCGGTGGTGTTGATCTTTTGGCCGGTCATCATCGCTTCAATGCGATCTTTCAGCCCGGCGGTTTCAGCCAGTTCGACCAGCAGGGACAGCGTTTCGGAATCGATACGATTTTTGGAATAATCCAGGAAGATCCCTTCGGCCTCGACGGAAAGCGCTTCGCCACGCCCGGGGTCGGCGGCGAACAAGTCGCGCAGGTGTCGGTCCTTGATCTGGTTGTGGTGCGCGGCAAGCTTTTTCCAGGCCGGCTCGGTCGTCAAACTGGCGGTCATGTTGTTCAATCGGGTTCAGGCGGGGGGCGAATGGTTGAAGAGTAGAACAGCGTCACTTTGAAGTGGAAAGCTTGCCGATGACGGATTCAATGTAGCTGCCGTCGCCAGACGGCGGCTGTGCCGATCTCCACGCGCGGCGGCTTTGCCGAGATCTCCACACGCTGGCAGCGTGGCGATCGCGGAGGTGTTGGCGCGGGCAGTTTACCAACTGTTTTCCATTTTTCGCGACCGGGGCGCGGAAGCCTCCGCCCGCACAGCGATTCAGATACCCGCCCAGCGATCCAGATTCTCGCCCAGCGCTGCAGATCCTTTCCCGCCGACGACCCAAAAGGTGTCCAGCTGACAACGTGTTGCCGATTTCCGACCGGTGTTTGAAAACGCCCCGGGAGCGTCCGCAGTGATCGCGGAGGGCCAAAGATGCGGGCAGACTCCCTCTTTTCCGGTACGGGATCGATGCCAGCCGAATTCTGCCGATGTCCGCTGCGCCCGGGGAAGACAGTCGTCCCGACGACGGGGCACTTTCGGCAAATGTTTTACTGCGATGCCGCGACGGGTTAGAATAATGAATGACCCACGGTGCTCAATTGTGCCCCTTCCCCATCATCGGTCCCACAACGAGTTGGCCCGTGATCGGTCGTCCAGATGCCGGATGTCCCGCTGAAAGTCGTTCAGCTTGATACGGTTGTGGCGGCTGCCAGCTATCTCGCGTGACCGACCAAAGCGTCCACCCGGGACTTGATCTCGGCTCCGGATGCGTTTCCGGGTCGGTAGGGTGTTCCGGGCGCGCCATGCGTGATCCTCAGGTCCCCTCCCCCTCTGTTCGGTCTGGCCGACCGTTCGACCGCCAACGAGAATCCCGAAGAGTCCTTCGTGAAATATTCTGCCTTGTGTTTGATCCCCAGCCTGGTCGTCGCACTCGCCGCTCCGACCTCCGCTGCCGAGGATCCGCTTTCGTTCAATCGTGACGTGCGTCCGATCTTGTCGGACAAATGCTTTTTTTGCCACGGCCCCGATGACAATCATCGTGAAGCCGGATTGCGGCTGGATCAGGAGGAATCCGCGCTCGAGTACGCGATCATTCCGGGCGAGGCCGATGACAGTGAGGTCATGATGCGGATCACCGAATCGGATCCTGATCTGCGGATGCCGCCGCCGGAAACCGGAAAGAAGATCACGGAGGAGGAACGGGAGATCCTGCGCCGCTGGATCAACCAGGGTGCGCCCTACGAAGCCTACTGGGCCTACGTCGATCCCAAGCAAATTGACGTTCCGGCCGCCGGCGAATTGCCCGAGGGCGTCCAGCCCGCCGCCGGTCCGATCGACCGGCTGGTGCGATCTGCGTTGGACCCGCAGGGACTTCCCCCGTCGCCGCCCGCCAGCCGACGCAATCAGTTGCGGCGTCTGTACCTGGACCTGACCGGGCTGCCGCCCACGTACCAGCAGATCCAAGCGTTTCGGAACGATCCCCGGCCGGACGCGTATCAACGCCGCGTCGATGCGTTGCTGGCGTCGCCCAGTTTCGGGGAACGATTCGCCCAGTATTGGTTGGACCTGGTCCGATTTGCCGACACCGTCGGGTACCACGGCGATCAAGTGCACCAGATCGCGCCCTACCGCGACTACGTGATCAATTCGATCAACGACGACAAGCCGTTGGATCAATTCAGCCGGGAACAGTTGGCCGGCGATCTGATGGAAGATCCGACGGTCGAGCAGCGTATCGCCAGCGGCTACAACCGCCTGTTACAGACGACGCACGAGGGCGGGCTGCAACCGAAAGAGTACCGAGCGATTTACGCCGCCGATCGCGTCCGCAATTTCTCAGCCGTGTGGATGGCCGCGACCGTGGGTTGCGCCCAATGTCACGACCACAAGTACGATCCCTACACCTCGGCGGACTTCTATTCGCTGTCGGCATTCTTTGCGGACATCGACGACGAGAAACACTTCAGCAACGGCACCAACGCCTTACCGACTCGACGTGAGCCCGAGTTGGATGTGCTCAACCGGACCGACCGTTTGCGTTTGCAGGACCTCCAGGCGGAACTGGACGCGGCCAGCGAATCCGGCGACCAGGATCGGGTGGCGGAATTGGAAAAGGCGCGCGAGCAAATCAAGGCCCGCACGCAGCGAACGATGATCACCAAGGCGACCGAGCCGCGAACGGTTCGCTTGTTGGCTCGAGGAAACTGGATGGACGAAAGCGGACCGGTCATGGAGCCGGCAATACCCGGTTTTCTGGGGGACGTTCACGACGCGTTGGAATTGGATCCGGAGCGTCGCGCCAACCGATTGGATTTGGCAAACTGGTTGTTCGATGTCGACCGCGGCGTCGGAGGATTGACCGCCAGGGTGTTTGCCAACCGCTTGTGGTACTTGTACACCGGCCGCGGAATCAGCCCGACGTTGGGCGATTTCGGTGGCCAGGGCAGTCCGCCGACCAATCCCGAGTTGCTGGATTATTTGGCCAACCGACTGCTCGATAGCGGTTGGAATCTGAAGGCAACGGTCCGTGAGATCGTGACCAGCGAAACGTACCGCCAGCAGCCTTCGATCGATGCGGAACGACGGCAGAAAGATCCGTACAACGATCTGACGTCGGGCCAATCGGGGCATCGTTTGCCTGCCGAGACGGTGCGTGATTCGGTGTTGGAGATGTCAGGGCTGCTGGACCATCAGGTCGGGGGCCCAAGCGTCAAGCCGTATCAACCGCAAGGCTATTACCGGCACCTGAATTTTCCGACGCGCCGATACCAGGCAGACTCCGGACAGAACCAGTGGAGGCGGGGCGTCTACACGCACTGGCAACGGCAATTCCTGCACCCCATGCTCAAAGCCCTGGACGCCCCCAGTCGCGAAGAGTGCACCGCGGTTCGGCCACGCAGCAACACGCCGCTGGAAGCACTGGTGCTGCTGAACGACCCGACCTTCGTGACCGCGGCCAAAGCGTTTGCGGCCCGAATCTTGCGTCAGACTGGCGGTGACTTCACCGATCCCACCCAGCATGCCAATCGGATTCATTCGGCCATGCGGATCGCGATCGGACGCCAAGCCGATCCAAAGGAAATGGAAGTCCTGTTGGCCCTGCTGCACCGCGAGACCGAGCGGTTTTCGGCCGACGACGACGCGGCGCGGGTTTTTCTGGAGGTCCCCGACGATGTCCGGATCGTCTGGCCCGACCAGGCGTCACCGGTTCAACGCGCGGCCTGGACCAGCGTGGCCCGGGCGATCATGAATCTGCATGAGACGCTGTACCGTCCTTGATCGATCCGCTTCCCGCCGCATGACTTACTCTCTTTCACTTTCCGAATCTGTCACCGACCGCTCATGAACTTTCTGAACCGACGAACGTTTCTTTCCCAGGGCGGTGTGTCCATCGGATCCGCGGCGCTGACGAATCTGTTGGCCCGCGACGGCGCCGCCGCGACCGCCTCCCCGGCGCGCCAGCCCGCATCGGCACCGGGGCTGCCTCCCGGGACTACCGGTTTGCCGGAGCTGCCCCAACGCATCAAACGGGTGATTTTTCTGTGCATGGCCGGTGGGCCGTCGCACCTGGAAACCTTTGACCAAAAACCGGAACTGGAGCGGCTGCACGGTCAGCCCATGCCGGCTTCATTCACCGAAGGCCAGCCGATCGCCCAGTTGGCCGGCCAGGCATTGAAGGTCCAGGGGCCGATGACCACCTTTCGTCGCGTGGGAACGAACGGCCAGACCATCAGCGACTTCCTGCCCTACCACCAGAAGATGGCCGACGACATCTGCATCGTGAAGTCGATGGTCACCGAGCAGATCAATCACGATCCGGCCCATACCTTCATGAACACCGGAACCGCAATCAGCGGTCGACCGTCGATGGGCAGCTGGGTCACCTACGGGCTCGGCAGCGAAAGCGACAACCTGCCCGGTTTCGTGGTGATGACCAGCATCGGCGGACGCAACCCCCAGCCGATCGCATCGCGGCAATGGTCGTCCGGGTTTTTGCCCAGCCGATACCAGGGCGTCGAATTCAACAGCACCGGCCAACCGGTGCACTACGTCAATCCGCCACCGGGCGTCGGCCAGCTGGGCCAACGTCGTCTGGTCGATGCGATCGCCGAAATCAATCAGCATCGCTACCAGCAGTATCCCGATCCGGAGATCGAGACACGTTTGTCCGCCTACGAGATCGCGTTTCGGATGCAGACATCCGTCCCCGAATTGGTTGACATGTCCGATGAACCGCAACACATCCTGGACATGTACGGGGCTAAGCCCGGGGACGGATCTTACGCCAGCAATTGTTTGTTGGCCCGGCGATTGGCCGAACGCGGCGTGCGTTTCATCCAGCTGTATCACCGTGGTTGGGATCACCACGGCGGGCTGGAGAAGTACATGGACATCTGCTGTGGCCTGACCGATCAAGCAACCTGGGCGCTGATCCAGGATCTCAAGCAACGTGGGATGCTCGACGAGACCTTGGTGATCTGGGGCGGCGAGTTCGGACGCACCCCGATGTTCCAAGGCAAAGGCGGTCCGGGACGCGACCACCACATCAAAGGGTTCTCCATGTGGATGGCCGGCGGCGGCATCCGCAACGGGATCAGCTACGGTGCGACCGACGAGTTGGGGTACAACGCCGTTGAGGACGTCGTCCACGTCCGCGACTTGCACGCCACGATGCTGCACCTGCTTGGGATTCGGCACGAGCACTTCAGTGTCCCATTCCAAGGTTTGGACATGCGGCTGACCGGTGTGGAGAAGGCCAGAGTGGTCGACGGAATCCTGGACGGCTGAGCCGATCACGGGGGCTTGCGTGACCGTCCGGCCAGCCCCGTCGGTCGGGGGTGCCGGTGCCGCCGTGGAGACCCGCTGGAGGCGAGTTTTTGCCCTGTTTTTTGCCCTATACGTCCGGCGCGCCGGCCGATACACTCTGGGGCCCGATTTTGAAGACTCTTACAGAAACTGACTCGAAGCTATGTACGCCATTATCGTTGACGGTGGTCGCCAGTACCGCGTGGAACCCGGGATGGAAGTTGACCTGGATTACCGTGAAACGCCGTCTGGAGAAAGCCTGACGTTTGAAAAAGTATTGGCGGTCCAGGGCGACGACGGTTTGAAATTGGGCAGCCCCACGGTCGAAGGTGCCAGCGTCACCGCTTCGGTACTCGGCCCCAAGCAGGGCAAGAAGCTGTACGTGCAAAAGTTCCGTCGCCGCAAGCACAGCAAGAGCCGCACCGGGCATCGCCAGCTGTTCACGCGCGTCAAGATCACCGACATCGCCGGCGTCTAATTCCGCCGCATATCGTCCCCCTGGTTCCAAGGCTCCCGCCTTGGAACCCGCTGTCTCGCAGGCTCCGCCTGCCCGGGTGCCAGATTCTTGGTCAGGTGCTCCGCAGAGCCGAACTTAGAGCAGCACGACTCTGCCGGGATGCAAAGCGCCGGCCCGCAGTCTCAGGTTGTCCCCAGAGCCGAAGGCTCGACAGCACGCTAACAGGGACACAATTCCCCGCCTCCCAGTCTCTGGTTGTCCCTAGAGCCGAAGGCTCGATAGCTCCCTGCCGGGGACGCAAGTCCCCGGTTCGCAGCTCCCACCTCTCCTCAGAGCCAAAGGCTCGACAGCAACTAGACCGGGACGCAATTCCCCGCTCCAAACCCCTGTCACACTGAATCGGCTTCTCGGTTTACAATGCGGGCCAGCCAACGACCGACTGCAAATTTTTGCACGGCCGCACCGCCTAACGTCCAGGAGCCTGTTCCATGCCATCAAACCAGCTCTCCGACTACGAGCTGGGGGATGTCTTGGGTGTCGGCACCGTGGGCACCATCTATCTGGCCCAGGAAAAAAAGTCGGGTCAGACCGTCGCGCTCAAGAAGCTGCACCCGCGTGTCTGTCAAAACACCCTGATCCGCGCCCGTTTTCGTCGCGAAATGACGATTTTGGAGCGTCTGCGTCACCCCAACGTCGTGTCGTACCTGGGCGGGGGACGCGATGACCTGGTGCTTTTCTATGCGATGGAAGTGGTTCCCGGTGGGACCGTCGATGACCTCATCAACTTCGGCGGCCCGTTGCACTGGACCGCCGTGGTGGAAATCACGCGGCAAGTTTGCAGTGCCCTGCAATTTGTCCACAACCACGGCATCGTGCATCGCGACCTGAAGCCCAGCAATCTGTTTCTGACCCGCGGCGGCGAAGTCAAGTTGGGAGATTTTGGCATCGCCCGTGATTTGGCTGCCGGCGACCTGACCGCCAGCGGCATCACTGTGGGGACCCACGCCTACATGGCGCCCGAGCAGATTGTGGGGGACCATTCCGTGTCCGGCAAAGTCGACTTGTACGCGCTCGGATGTTGCATGTTCGAGATGCTGACGGCGCGGAAGGTGTTTACCGGCGAGAATTATGCGCAGCTGTTTGACCAGCACCTCAAGCAGCCGCCGCCCTCGGTTCGCGACTACGTCGACTGTCCCCAGGAGCTGGACGAAATCATTCAGCAGTTGTTGGCGAAGAATGCTCAGGATCGTCCCTTCAACGCCCGCCAGGTGCAGGCCGTGATGTTGAAGATTGCCCAGGATGCGACGCCGGACTCCGAGCAAACGGATCCGACCAGCCACGTGTTCGTCGCCGGTCGCGAAGAGTTGGTGGCGCGGATTCGGCGGCGGATGGAGCCCAAGATTCGGCAAGTCGACACGCGGCGACTGGCCATCATCATGGGGGCCGTCGTGGCGATCATTGTGCTTCTGGTCGCGATCTCATCGATGGCCCAGTAATCGGAGGCACAGTAGCCAGACGGCGGCGCGTGATCCGCCGGTCGACATCGGTCAGCGATCAGGCTTCTGCGGACAGGGCCGAGTAGGCGACGGTTTCGTCCGACGCCGGATCGAGTGCGGCTTCCGCGAAAGACTCTTCGGTTTCCCAGATTCGAACGCGGCTGGCGAACGCTCCCGTGCCCTCCAAGACCTGCGGGCACATCTCCTCCAGCAGGTACTTGGCCATGTTCTCGGCGGTCGGGTTGTAGGGCATCACGAACATCCGCATCGGTTTGACCATCTCCAGGGCCTGCCGAGCGTTGGTGTCCTGGTCGTAGATCAGGAAACTGTGGTCCCAGTTTTCGTCGATCCAGCCTTTGACCCGCTTTTTCAGCTCTGAAAAGTCGATGATCCGGCCGACGTCGTCCTGCTCGCGGCCCTGAACGAAGAAATCGGCGACGTAGTTGTGACCGTGGAAGTGCTCGCACTTTCCGCCGTGGCCGTGCAGCCGATGCCCGGCGCAAAACTTGATGCGACGCATGATGGTCAATGACATGAGAGCTTCTCAAAACGGGGTAGGAACGAACCTCCAACAGTATGAAACGCGGGCAAGCCGCTGGAAACCGCCCGCCTGGCGGCCAAAAGCCACCTTTCGCCCCGCGAAAGGGGACAGAGCACCAACCGCAGAAACCAAAGCCATCAATTCTTGCCGGTCCGCCAAAGTCGCCTTTCGCTCCGCGAAAGTTGCGTCCGCACGCTGGGGGACAGAGCACCAATCGGGGACAGAGCACCGGAATTAATCGAGAGCCGAAGGCTTGGCAGCCCCCTGCCGCGGACAAAGTCCCCAGTCTCAGCTTTCCTCGAGGACCGCAAGGCTGAAAGCCCGACAGTTTGCGGACCAAATCGGGGACAGAGCACCAACCGCAGAAACCAAAGCCATCAATTCTTGCCGGTCCGCCAAAGTCGCCTTTCGCTCCGCGAAAGTCGCGTCCCCACGCTGGGGACAGAGCACTGCGAGAAGCGTCCCCACGCTGGTGACAGGACACTCCGAACGCCCAGGGCCAAACCCTCGTCGATCCCTTGCCGCCCGCCACCAGTCCCCGCATCCAATTTCCAGCAACCACGCCGGCGGCCGGTTAGCTGCTCGCATTTGCTCCCGTCGAGACCCCTTCGGCCGTCGTGCCACCGGCGATCTGGTCGATGTTGCCCGCGATCACGGTTTCGCCCCAGCGGGTCGCCAGCATGACGCTGTTGATTCCCGATCCGATTCCCAGCATCGCCACCTGGTGCCCGGGTTGCAGAACGCCCGACTGTGCCGCCGAGGCGACGGTTAGCGGGAGGGCAACCGAGCCGGTGTTGCCCAGCCGGGGAAACGAGACGCTGTCGGATTCCGGCGGAAGCTGCATCGCCGAAAGCATTGCGGATCGGTGCCGCGAACCGACTTGGTGACACACGGACCGGTCGATGGACTCGCGACGCCAACCGCTTTCCCGTAACAGCTTCTCAAAGGCCGCGACGCCGGTGGCGATGCCTTCGGCCATCAACGTTTCCGAATCGGTTTCCATCAACGGCTGCATCGCCGCCCCGGCCGAATCGCTGTCGCTGACACACAGATCGTGGTAGCGGGTTCGTGCCTCCGCGATACCGGTTTCAATCACGCTGGCCGCCGGCGCATGCCGCCGATGAGCCAGTAACCAGGCGCAGCTGCCCGACCCGATCGTCAGTGACGCGAACGCCCCCTTGATGTCTTTGCGTGCTAGCGACGTGTCGGCATTGAGCGCCGCAATCGTCGACTCCAGAAGCATTCGGCTGTTCTCGGTACCGACAACGATTCCGGCTTCGATCGCCCCGGATTCAATCATCATTGCAATCTGCACCGCGCCGTTGATCAGGCCCAGGCAGGCGTTGGACACGTCGTACACCCAGCAGTCACTGGACAGACCGATCCCGTGGTGAACCCGAGACGCGGTTGCCGGTTCCAGGAAGTCACGGCAGACGCTGGCGTGGATCAGACAGCCGATCTGGGCCGGGTCGATCCCGGCCGCCTCGACAGCCAGCTTTCCGGCCTGGATGCTCGGACCACTGGGCACCGTTCCGACCGGCCAGACACGGCGTTGGGCGATGCCCGACATCAGCTCCAGCCGTCCTTCGGGAAGCTTCAGCCGTTGGTACAGCGGCTGCAACCGTTGCTCCAAATCGTCGCTGGACCAGACTTCTTCGGGAAGCAAAGCGCCGATCGATGCCAGGTGGACGTTCTCGAATTTCACTCTTTTGCCTCGGAGCAAAACGGTTGGGCGGGCGTGGCGGCCGAAGTCGACCGAATGGGCTGCGGATCCAGCCCGCAAACGTGCATTTCACCCAGGGCGGCAGGGCACTGCAACCGGACAGCACCGCCGACCGAGAAAGGTTTTCCCCGTTCAGAGCCGCCACCCTCCGGGCCAGATGTGCATCGGCGGACACGCTTGCACACGGCAATTCACGCCGATTTTTGGCCGCTTAGCATCCCGGATGATTGGCGATCAGCCGGCACAGTTTGCCTATTGCTGGCAAAAAACGGCCTTGCTAGCACTGCTGGTCGTGCTAGCAGACGCGAATCTGGACAAGATGTAGAGTTCGTTTGGAATCGGTGAAATCCGTCGGTAATTTCCCGCCACCTTAGGGATCCGCGGTCGTCGCGTGATTCCGTCCGGCACCGCACATTCGAAGCGCGGTCGAATTTCAGGGACGAACCATGACCCATTCCACGACGGAAAGGTGTTCTTATTTTCGCCGGTGTCTTTCTTGGCACGGCGTTGCCCCCTGTGTTCTGACCAGGTTTGGGATGTTCTCGGTGTCTAGCGGCGCAGCATGCTGTTGCGCCACCATTCTTGCATTATGCGACTTTTAAGAGGAAACGTCGGATGTCAAGCGAATCCAACAGCGGCAAGCCCGTCATCGGAATCAACTGCGACTTCAAAGCAGCCGATCGCAACAAACCCGGCTTTGCCTACTTGGCTGCGGGTTACTTCCAATCGATCCACGCCGCCGGTGGCATTCCGATCGTGATTCCTCCGATGGACGACGCCGATTCCCTGGGAAAGATTCTCGACCAGGTCGACGGGTTCATGATGATCGGCGGAGCGGATCTGGATCCGCGCAACGACGGATTCATGTTGCACTCGAGTGTCCGTCCGATGGACCCGGTGCGTGAAACCAGCGATCGCCTGCTGGTGGCGGAGATCGCCGAGCGTCGTTTGCCGCTGTTGGCCATCGGGGCCGGGATGCAGCTGTTGAACGTCCAGCAGGGCGGCAACCTGTTCCTGCACATCAAAGAAGATCTGCCCTCCGCGGTGCCGCACCTGGATCCCCACGATCCCAACCACCGACACACCCTGGAAGTCGAAGGCGATTCGTTGGTCGGACGCGTCTTCGGTGATGGGGAAATCCGCGTCAGCAGCCGCCATCACATGGCGATCGACGAAGTCGCCCCGGGATTCCGAGTCACCGCCCGCTGCCCCGATGGCGTGATCGAGGCGATCGAGAGCGAAATGATGGATTGGTTCGTCGTCGGCACCCAATTCCACCCGGAGTGTGCCGCCGCGTCGGCATTGGACGTGCGAATTTTCGAAGAATTCATCGAAGGCATTTGCGCGGCCAAAGAACAAGTGGCCAAGGACCTGCGGTTGGTGGCCTAGGTTGCCGAGGTTCGGATCCGCGGCGGATTCCGACCGCCGTTTTGCGGCTCACTGGACGCCGCGGCTGTGAAAACCACCTCAATTTCACACCAATCGTCGCCATTCCCGATCCCGTCCGCCTTTGACTCTGCGGCGGGATCTAATAAACTAGGGGAACGACGCCGCGAGTAGTGCCGCTTCCATTGGCAACTGCCGGCGTCGCCCGCCCCCGACACGACGGTCCTGGAGGTGGTTGCAGGCCCCTGAGGGTTGATGGTTCTTTTAGCGAACCCCCCGAAGGAGAAAGCCCAACCGACCGACCCGCTTTCGCCGCATCTGTGCGTGAGGGATTTTAATGTCTCAAGCCTCTTTTGGAGCGAAACGATGTCTGTAGGTCTCTTGTCCGTCGGTCAGTTGGCGTTGTACGCGATCGGTTTCCCCGGCATGCCGGAAATGCTGATCGTCCTGTTTCTGGCCTTGTTGCTGTTCGGCGGGGCCAAGCTGCCTGGGCTGATGCGCAACCTCGGTCGAAGTGCGAACGAGTTCAAGCGTGGGATGAGCGAATCGGGTGAGGACGAAGACGAGTCCGATTTGAAAAAGAGCGAATAGCATGTTCGGGCTCAGTCCCTTTGAAATGATGGTGATCGGAGTGATCGCGGTCGTTTTGTTCGGTGGCAGCCTGCCCGATGTGGCGCGCAAGGCCGGCGGAACGTACCGAGAACTCCGAAATCGGCTCAACGAGATCCAGCGGGAGTTCCGGGCGGCGGAGTACGAGGCGACTCGTGCGATGTCTTTCGACGAGAAATCGTCAAAGGTCGAAGCGGAGGAGGACGATGAGTCCAACGAGCCTTCGGCGCCCAAGTTCACCCCGCCAAGCTGATTGCCGCCGACCATCTCCGACTCTGGAATCGGCACATCCACAGCCGCTCACCCTCCTTTTCAAGGAGGGTTGGGCGTCAGCGAGAGCAGGATGGCATCGCTTGCGCCGTCTCGATCATCGACGGCTGCGATAGGCACGTTGTTGACGTGTCGTCCGAGGATCGACTGGTTGGTTGCAACCGCCGGAATGGCTTCAGCGGTTCCGGCTCTTTTCGGCTGAGATTTCAGCCGCGCTCCTCAAGCCGCTTCTCCATCCGCAACAGCGCGTCACGAATCTCGATCAGGATCGCCGCGTCCTGACTTGCGTTGGATGTGGTGGTTGTCGGTGAAGTGGTGCTTCGTTCTTCGTCGCTGCCGACGACGCGATCACGCTGCCGGAGCACGGCGTCGCGGAAGTTGCGACCATCCTTGATGCCGGTCAGTTGAACCAGCGCGCCCTGGCTGGACTGCCCAGCGGTTTCAACACGGAGGGCTTCCAGGTCGAGTGCCCGCATGATCGGTCCCTGGACCAGGCCCAGGTCGGTGATCCGGTCCAGCGGGACCGTTTTCTCCTGACGGACGAAGATGCCTTTGGCGAATTTCAGATTGCGATTCGTCAGCGTGCAGCGATGGCTGGCCAGGTAGCGACCGGTGACGAGCGAGCCGACCAGGAACCAGATCGGAACCAGCGGCAGCCCGATGACCGACAGGGCCAGTCCCAAGCCACCGCTGAGCAGCCAGTACGTTTTGACCGAGGGGTTGAATTCCGCCTCCCAAAGAATCTTCTCATCAGCCATCTCTGCTCTCCTGATTGCAACAGCGCCAGCTGTTGACGACCGCATTCCAAATCTCGCCCGTGGTGCCAAACGTTCCGGGCCCATCGTATCGGCCGCACCGTCGACGCCCCCGGTTCCCACGGCGGGGACGATTCTATTCGTTCCCCTGGACGAGAACTTGGCAACCCGCGAAACAAACCACCAATCCTGAAGTTGATTCGGGCGGTTTTCGGCGTCGGCGTAGATGACCTTGTGCGTCACACCCCCATGGTGCGAATTCCATCCCGGTCGACCAAATGGGAGCACAAAAAAGTGGCTCTGGATCGAACGAGAACCGAATCGAGGGCGTTGTGAAATGGTGCGAATCTGGCTAGGCTACGCACACCGATCGGGTCCAAAGACGGGCGAAGTTGGCAAGGCGACCGAACCTTTCCCAAAGCCGTCACTCAAAGAGACCCAGGAACCCCTTCAAGGGCGATTGGCTCAGTTGGTTAGAGCGCTGCTTTCACACGGCAGAGGTCACTGGTTCGAATCCAGTATCGCCCACTTGTCTTTATTGCAGTTCTTGCAAGCTTTGCTCCTGGAGTTACGATTTTCAGGAGCGAATTCTACCTCGCCGGCCCGAGTCGTCTTGGTAGCGATCTGGAAGTTCCAGGCACTGATGCTCATGCGGCAAGCTTGCGTTCCCAGTCCTTCGGACGGGTGGTTGAAGACGGGCGACGGCGGCTCGCCATGATGCAGCGTCCGTGTGTCCCCTTGCGGCTGAGTTAGAAGGGAAGGCTCGTCGCGTCGCTGGCGAAAGCTGCAAAGGTTGAATGGGAGATGCCGGACCTGACGCTTCGTGATGTGCTCTTCCTTGTGGGCCGCCGGTTGAGGCGAGAATACCCGCGACTAGCGCCACGCGGCTCACCTAAAGAGCATACCCGCGGCTAGTGCCACGCGGCTCAACCAAAGTTGCACTGTCCAGCTCGCTGTGATTTGTTTGGCGCTCGCACTCATTCTGTTGGCGTTGCTGATGCAACCTTCTCCGGATTCAACACCACGTGTTTGATGGTTTGTCGATTCCATGTGTAGGTGATGTGAACTTTGCCGTCGGACGTCTGAATCACGGCGGGATATGAGAACTCGCCACGATCCCTTTCCAGGGTCAGCAACGGTTTCCAATTCTTTCCATCCCGTGATGTCGCCACATTCAACATGTTGCGGCCCGCCGGGAACTGGCCGCTGCGAACCGTGTGGTTGTAGACCAGCAACTGCCGTCCGTCGTTCAGCGTCACGGCGTCCGTCCCCGCGTTCGGATTGGGCAATTCCGTTGCCGCCATGGGGCTCCACGACCGGCCGCCATCCGATGACCAACTCTCTGCGATCACACCATCTTTGCTGCGGCATAGTATCTGCATCCGGCCGTCGGGATAGGTCAGGATGCTCGGCTGGATCGCGTTGAACGCTGATTCGTCGTTCATCGGCCCGATGACTTTCCATGTCCGGCCGAAATCGCGTGTGACTTCAAAGTGCACGCGCCACCCGTCGTGCTCACTGCTACTGGGACAGAGGATCGCACCGTCGGCAAGCTGGATCGGTTTATTCTTTACCGGGCCGATGAGATGCGGCCGGCTGCCCAACGCATTGTCTTCACCAAGCTTCCACGGCGCCGACCACGTTTTGCCATCGTCCCACGAGATCGTCAGCATGCCCCACCACGTACTCGCCCGGCCGTTGACACGCGGCACGACTTTATAGAACAACATCAGCGGTCCGTCCTTGGGCTGGAACAGCACCGGGTTTCCGGTCCGATGATCCTGCTGGCGCCCCTCGGACCCATCGACAATTTCGACGGGCTTCAGCCACTTGCCATCCACGTGCCGGGACAGCCAGATCGAATTGTCCACGTGAGGTTCATTGGTTCCGCCAAACCATGCTGCTACCAGCCCGGACGGCGTCTCGACGATCGTCGAAGCGTGACACTGCGGCGTCGGTTTTTGATCAATGTCATACAGAAACTCCGACAGGAGATAGCCTCCCTCTCCGGGCCGCGCCACTTGATCAGGCGGATTTCCTAATGCGCTATCAAGTTTTCGGGCCAGCATGGCGACGAGTTCTGAATGTTTCTCCCGACCGGCAAGATTCGTCATCTCCAGCGGGTCAGTGTCATGGTCGTAGAGCTCACGGGCTTGGAGCCGTCCCGTTTGAAAGTCTTGCCACTGCGTGTAGCGGTATCGTTTCGTCCGCATGGAATACCCCATGGTCTCGGGCAATTTGCCACGCAAATAATTTGGACGTGGAGTCTGCGTGAGTGCGGCTTCCTTGACCCGGGATTTCGGGTTGCTGAGTAGCGGGCTTAGCGAGACTCCTTCCAGTTCCTGTGGTGCATCCAGTCCACACAGTTCCGCCAGAGTGGGGTAGAGGTCGAGCAATTCGACCAGTGCCCCGGTGCGCTGTCCCGGTTGGTGCTGCGGCGTTGCAATGATCAGCGGCACGCGGGCGTCGAGTTCAAACACGGTGGTCTTCCGCGTCAGACCGTGCTCACCGAGGTGCAACCCGTGGTCGGACCAGAAGACGATGATTGTTTCCTCACGCAAACCCCATTCGTCCAGTTTCGCCAACACCTTTCCGACCTGAGCATCGAGATAGCTGATCGCTGCCAGATGGCCGTGGTGCATTTCACGGAGAACCTCCGCGTTTGCTCCGCCCTGATAACGCGCGCTCGTGAGCGCAACGTCAGGAACGTCATTCGGCGGGGTGACGTGCTGCGGCACTGGAATTGTCGCCCGGTCGTAAAGGTCCCAGTACTTTTTGGGTGCATTGAACGGTGTGTGTGGCTTCCAGAATCCGACTGCCAGGAAAAACGGCTTCCCCTTGCGGCTGACCTCATCCAATGCGTTGATGGCGGCTTCGGCAACGCGACCGTCAAAGTACGCGTTGTCGGGCACATCGCGACATTCGATTCCGTCTTTGCCCGATGCGAGATTAGGCGGCATCGCACCTTCGACTTCCGGCTTGTCGGAGCCGTGGGTTCCGTAGTGCAGCACGGAAGGGACGCTCCACGAAACCGGGTCGCCCTTCCAATCATCTTGCCGCCAGTTATGAAAAATCTTGCCCACGCATTGTGTGTGGTAGCCATGCTTTTTGAAGCATTGTGGCAGCGTGACTGCGTCGGGCCGGTTCTGTCGAAAGTGCGTCGGCAGATCCCAGGCCCGCAACGTATCGGGCCGCATCCCGGTCAGTAATGAAGCCCGCGAGGGATTGCACACCGTTTGCTGACAATAAGCCCGTTCGAACAAAGTCCCCTGGGATGCCAGCCGATCGATGTTGGGAGACTGGACGTGCGATTGGCCATAACAACCCAACTCGACGCGCAGGTCGTCGACGGCAATGAACAAGACGTTGGGCTGGGCGGCTTCAGCGGGACACACAATCAGACAGAGGGCAAGAAAACCTATCGACAACGGTAGGTGTCGCATTGCATTGAGCCTTGGGCTGTTCATTCCGGTCTTTTGCGATTGCGCTTTGCGTGTGGTCCACGGCGGACCCGACCTGATTTCAAGGTTCCGGCCGGTCCGGATTCTGGCTCGGTTTCCAGATGGGATTGCCGCGGTAAAGTTGGCCGATCGGGTACCGGTTGCTGGGTGTCGGGGCGGACTCCATGATTTGGGCGATGCGCTCGACGACGTCCGGATGCTTGGTTGCAACATCGTGTTCTTCGCTGATGTCATCACTGAGGTTGTACAACTGAATCGCACCGTCTTCACCGAGTTTGATGCCCTTCCAGTTTCTCCACCGGACGGCCTGGTCATAGCGGCGGCGACAGTGCCCGTAGTCCCAGTAGAGATACCCCTGACGTTGTGCGGGCTCGCGTCCCTTCAGCTCGTGGACAACCGATCTGCCGTCAATGGTTCGCGGCGGTGTCGCTCCCGCAAGTTCGGCGAACGTTGGCAGCATGTCCTGAAACGCGATGACCGCATCGCTCGTCCGCTGGGCGGGAATCGTCCCTGGCCACCGAGTGATGAACGGAACACGGATGCCGCCCTCGGTCAAGTCACGCTTGAACCCTCGCAACGGGCCGTTTGTGTTGAATCGCTGAGAAACGCTCGCATGTCCGCCGTTGTCACTGGTGAAGATCACCAGCGTCTTCTCGCGCAAACCGCTCTGGTCGATCAAGTCCACCACGCGTCCGACATCCCGATCTAGCAAGTGGATCATCGCGGCGTACTTCTTCGCTGGCTGGTCCCAGTCGCGATTCGAATACGGCGCCGTTGACGGGACCGCAAGTCCGTGCTGATCTTCGTTTCTGGATGAAAAGTGGGGCAGTGTGTACGCCATGTAGAGGAAAAATGGTTCGTCGCGTTTGGCCTCGCGTATGAAGTCCAATGCCCGTTGCGTGAGCAGATCGTGACTGTAGCTCGTCCTGTTCTTGCGGTTGCCCGGAAGTTCCAAACGCCCTTCGTCGTCGTCCAGGTATTCGGCGTAGTAGTGATGTGCGTGGTCCTGATTGAGGTACCCGAACCAGGTATCAAAGCCTTGATTCGTCGCGCGCCCCACCGTGCCGGCATCGCCGAGCGACCACTTGCCGACTCCGCCACAGCGGTAACCCGCCTGCTTGAGAACTTCGGCCATCGTCACGTCCTCGGCCTGAAGGTAGCTCGGGTAATGCGGGACATTGTCTCTGGCCGGAGCATGACCGTTGTGCCGTCCGGTCATCAGAACCGCGCGAGACGCGGCGCACACCGGTCCCCCGGCGTAAGCCTGGGTGAACCGGATGCCTTCGGTCGCAAGTTGATCGATGTTGGGAGTCTGAATCAACTTTTGGCCGTAGCAGCCAAGGTCCGCATACCCCAGGTCATCCGCCATGATGAAGACGATGTTTGGGGGACGCGGTTCAGCGGCGTCGCCTGATTCCACCAGCCACGGCAGCCAGGCGGCCAGAATCGCAAAGACCACTCTCATCGGTTGTACGTCCTGACATTGGAGTGACGTTGGGATCCCAGGGATCGCAGGCGGTAAGGCGCTGGCCGCCGGTTGATGTGAGAAAACCCGCGGCTAACGCGACGCGGCTCACACAAAATATCGCGGTCCAGTTGGTCGTTTTGCAATGTTGCCACTGCAATGGTAGCGGGATTGAACGCAACTTTCACGGAGTGAAAGGCGACGATCGAAAAGCAACCGCTCGCCAAGCCATCGTGTCCTCATTCTTCGTTGGCTTTGGATCGATGTGCGGCGTCGACCGTTGGATCGAGCTCGGTGGGAAGTCGGCTATACTGGCCGGACGTCATCCGTGAATCGGCCTCTTTGGAAATATCCGCCATGAATGTTCTTCGACTCGGTCTCGTTTCGATTCTGCTGTGTTGGACTCATGCCGCTACCGGGGATGAACCCGGTACCGTTCGCTTGAAGGTCCAAGGCTCCTACGAGTTCAGCGTGGACGGGGTTGGCGTCGCCCGGGGCGAAGGCACTACGACCATTGAGTTTGATCGAGCGTTCGTTGATGGTGTTGGTCGCGAGATACAGGATTCCAAGCACGTCGTCGAAGATTTTATCCGGACCGTCGTGTCGCTGCCCGCAACGATTGAATCGACGAATGAAACGCTCAGGATGTTGTCGGATCCGGAAACGCAGAAAGCACTCCGGCAAGTGGAAGCGTTGCTGCGTTTGATGCCCCGAACGCAGCCCGCGGTCGACGATGGCCAGCCCACGTCAAAGTGACGCGATTGGTGCGGTTGGCAGACCGCAGAATGCGGCAAGGATCATTCTTGGTTCGATGGGCGTTGGTGCAAACGAAGACGACGCTATTCGTCTTCGAATGTCAGAATGTCACCAGGCTGACATTCAAGGGCACGGCAGATGGCATCTAGTGTTGTGAATCGAATCGCCTTCGCTTTCCCCGTCTTGAGGATCGAAAGGTTTGCCAAGGTGATCCCAACTTCGTCGGCCAACTCCGTCAGCGACGCATCCTTCCGTTCCATCACGTTGGAAAGTTTGATTCTGATTGCCATTGGAACTGCTAAATGGTCAACGATTGTTCTTCGCGCATTCTTGAGCCGTGGCGAAAGACTTCTGACAGCACGATCACTGCCAGGGCAACCGCGATCAGTCCCACCGGAAACTCAAGACGTCCATTCAAATTGAAACCGGTGGGCGTGACCATCGAATCGGCAATTCCAGAGATCGCCAGCTGGGCGATTCCTTTGACGAAGGCGAAGACGAGAATCAGGACTCCAATCGTTCTCATGCGACGGGCGTTTTCCGCCACAAACGGATCGTTCTGGTCGATGGTGCGAACAATGTCTCTCAGTTGCTTCACGAAGTAAATGCACGCGGCGAAAGCGAGACCGAGGAAAAACAAGATCATTGCTTTGGGCCCGAAATGGCTGTTCCCCACGTTTGTGCTGTTGGGGAACAGGAGCTTGATTCTTGCGGGGCCATCAAACTGGACGTTCACTGACTGGCCGTCGCGGCCTTCTGCCTGAAGGGCAGAAGTATCAATATCGCTGGCATATCCGACCAATCCCCATTCCAGCTGGTCTGCGGGCGTGCCGGCGATCCAAAGGCCGGCGACGATGCCCGAGACGATCAGACCCCACCACCAAACGCTGACAAGTAACTTCAGCACACTCAACGAAAACGGTTTTCGGTTCATCGTGACGGCTCCGCGGTTTTATCGTTTATCAATAAACACTTCCGAAGCCTTGGTGTCAACTCTTTTTATTGTTTTTCGATAAACTCTCCGTTGGCAAATCCAGCCAACGTGACCTTCTTGCTTGTGCCGCAGCCGCTGCAAATCGGTTGATTTCGGAGCGGAATGAAGATGTCGAAGAAAAGGCAAATATTTCGCGGCGGATCCGGCGTCCCACGGCAACGAATGACTTGGGTCTACCTGTCTTGTCGCATTGAAAATGAGTTTGCCGATGCTCTGTCGAACCTGCTGTCTTGTCGTTTTCTCCTTCGTTTGGGCCACCTTCACATTCGCTCAGCCGCCCGGCGGGGGTAGGAAGGACCGCGAGATCCTGGACCGGTTTGATGCCGACGAGAGTGGTTGGCTGGATCAGGCGGAACGGGAACAGGCCCGCGAGTGGTTGAAGCAGAACCCGCCCGAACGTCGAGGATTCGATGGGCCTCCGGGAGGGCCAGGCGGACGCCCGCCCGGCCCTCCCGGAGGACGTGGCGGCTTTCCCGGTCCGGGGTTCGGCCCTCCGCCGGGCGGTGGTGAATTCGGCGGTCCCGACTTCGGGCCACCCCCAGGTTTTGGGCCACCCCCAGGTTTCGGCCCGCCGCCAGACGCGGAACGTGACGGTCGCGGCCGGGGGCCGGGCCGGTTCGGTCGTCGCGGTCCCGGCCCCGGTGGACCGAGGGGCGACCGACCGGAAGCAAGCGTGGGCATCCAAGTCGCGAAGGACTCAGTGCAACCGCAAACCGGCGGGCTGTATGACCTCGGTGTTTTTCGCACCGTCTTCATTGACTTCGAAAATGACGATTGGGAATCGGAACTCGAGGGTTTTCACGGCACGGACGTCGATGTCCCGGCAACCGTGACCGTCGACGGTCAAACGTACCAAGGCGTCGGCCTTCGCTTTCGAGGCATGTCTTCCTACGGCATGGTCCCGGCCGGCTACAAACGCTCGCTGAATCTTTCGGTCGACATGATCGACGATGACCAGCGACTGATGGGATACAGGACTCTCAATTTGCTGAACGGCAGTGGCGATGATTCGATGCTCAGCACGGTGCTGTATTCCCACATCGCTCGCAAATACATCCCCGCACCTCAAGCCAACTTTGTGCGTGTGGTGATCAACGGAGAGAATTGGGGCGTGTACACGAACGTGCAACAGTTCAACAAGGATTTCCTGAAGGAGAACTATGCGAGCGCGAAGGGCGCCCGCTGGAAAGTCAGTGGTTCACCCGCCGGGGGTGGCGGCTTGGACTACCGTGGCGAAGATCCGGACGGCTACCAGTACCCCTACGAGCAGAAGTCCGGTGGCAAGAAATCGCTGGCCAAATTGATCGATTTGTGTCGCGTCCTTGACGAGACACCGGCTGAAAAGTTGCCTTCCCAGCTGGAACCGATCTGCGACGTGGATGGATTGTTGTGGTTTCTCGCACTCGACAACGCCCTGATCAATTCTGACGGCTATTGGATCCGCGCCAGTGACTACAGCATCTACCTGGACAAGGAGGGCAAATTCCATTTCATTCCACACGACATGAATGAAGCGTTCCGTGGCGCAGGCGGACCGGGCATGCCGGGCGGACCGGGTACGGCGGGCGGACCGAGTATGCCCGGCGGACTGGGGAATGGCCGACCGGCCCCGGGGGAACCCCGGCCGTCATTTGGCAGGGGCCGCGATGATGGGGGAGAGGGACGCGGAGGAGTTCGCGATCGCTCACGTCGGTCCCGCAGCGATGTTGAAATGGCGTCTCCGGTCGAACTGGATCCGTTGATCGGTCTGGATGATCCGCGCAAGCCTCTTCGCAGCAAGGTGCTGGCCGTGCCCGAATACCGTGAGCAATACCTGCGGAACGTCAAGCGAATTGCCGAAGAGTCACTGAATTGGGACGAACTTGGCCCCGTCGTCGCCCAATGCGTTCAGACAATCGATGAAGCAGTCCAGTCTGAAACACGAAAGCTGGGAAGCTACGAAGCGTTCGTTGCGGCGACAGCCAGCGGGGATCAGCCGAAACCGCAAGCCGAACATCGCGGCGGCCACGGGGCGATGAACCTAAAAGCGTTCGCCGACGCCCGACGTGTGTACTTGCTGCGGGTCGTTGAGTAGAGCAGCGAACATTGGTAACCCTTTCGTCTCTTTCACCTTTAGTTGAGCCATGTATCCGAGAGCCTAACTGGACAGCGTCACTTTAAATCAAAAACACCGTGATTTGCGGTGCAATGAGCGGCAAGGCACTAGCCACCGGTTGAGTCGAGAAAAACCGCGGCTAGCGCCACGCGGCTCACCCAACGTGGAGCTGTCCAGCGAACCGGTTGTTGGTTTTCAGGCAGGGCGCCCTGCAATGTCGCCTTCTGCTCCGCAAACGTAGCGGGATTGAACGCAACTTTCACGGAGTGAAAGGCGACGATCGAAAACCAACAACTGGCTGAGCGGCTTTCGGCACGGACCGCACGATGGAATTTCTTGAAATCCCTTTGTATGACGACTACATCATCAAACTGCTGGTGCGGTTTGGGATTGACCTGGTCTTTTTGAGTCTGGTCGTCGCGTTTGTCATCTATCCGAATCAGCGGGAACGCAACTTCGCGTTCACCGCCGTGATGCTGAACGTCACGGTGTTCTTCATCTGTTTCACTCTGAAGAAACTGGAGATCGACATCGGGATGGCACTCGGATTGTTCGCCATCTTTGGCGTGCTGCGCTATCGCACCGATGCGATCGGGACGAAGGAGATGACGTATCTGTTCATCTTGATCGGCATCGCGGTGATCAATTCGCTTTCGAACAAGAAAACAAGCTATGCGGAAATCGTGTTGGTGAACTCGCTGATCTTTTCCGCCGCGATGCTGAAAGAATGGATCGTCGGGCGGGTCCCGCCGGAGGCATCCGAGACCGCCAAACCGAAGAAGAACGGGAATGGCAACGGTGACGGCAAGGCGAGCAAGTACACGATCGAGTACGACAAGGTCGAACTACTCGGTGAGACGACTCGGCAAGTCCTCCTGGACGATCTTCGCGGCCGCACCGGAATGAACATCACCAAGGTGCAGGTCAAAAGCATCGACTTGGCCGCGAACAAAGCGACGTTGTTGGTTTGGTGTTGATCGCCGGGGTATCCGCATTGTCATCGCGAACGTGACATCGATCCGAGCCAAAAGAGCCGGCCCGGAACCATGCATCTTCCAATGAACGCTTCAGCGATCGGCCGGATGGTGAAGATTCAGCCACGGACGGAACCGAGTCCGCTGCAGCGTGCTGACAGCTGGGCAGAACCTAACGAAGTAGGCTGTGAAAAGCGTCGGCGGAATCCCCATCGCCAGTGACAAACGCGTCAGAGACTCTGGTTGGACGGAACCACAGACGCGGCGGCGTTGTCACGTTTCACGACGAACCGCATTCGTGTGTCGCCATTGACCGAAATGCTGTAGCGGGCATTCGGATCGAGATTGGACGGCGGGACCACGCTGGAGACGGAGTAGCCCGGAACGCGGACGCTGACTTCGAACTTTTCGTTAGGGACATCATTGAGTTGAACTTCAACACTGGACCGTTGAGCAAGAACTGCCTTTGACCCTCGCCACGCGTCCGGTCGACCGATTCTCACATAACTGTCCTTGGGAAGCGGCGATCCGTCGTCCGTTTTGAAACTGAGGGTGAGGGTTGAAGGTTCCACCAACGAGACATCCCCGAATTCGGCACACTCGCCGTGCCCTGGCGCTCGAACGAGGCTAACCGGCAACGCTGCCGGAGCACTCTGCCCGGTATGCGTGTAAAGGGTGTACTCTCGATCGGGCGGTAAGTTTTGGAAGTGGAAAACTCCGGACCCGTCGGTGAAGATCTCTCGCGGGGTCACGACGTTCCCGATCATCCGGTTCTTCTGAACACACCCGACTTCGACGGACGAAACAGGTCGGCCTTCAAACACCAGCTTTCCTTTCAAACTTGCCCCCTGTCCGAGTCGGATGACGAGCGGTTGGTCATCCGGTTTGAACCACTGGGTGTCTTCGGGGGAAAAACCGTTGGCAACGGCACGGACGTCGAATCCGCTGATGTGATCTCCCACCAAAAGTTCGAATCCTCCCGAGTCGTCCGTGAGAGTCAACGTTGTCACCGAATCGTCGGCACCTCCGATTCGTCCCCCGGCACGGCGGATCATCCGCGTGCGTATTTCTGCCCCGGCGATGGGTTGTCCGGTCAGGTCGACCACGCTTCCGCGGACGTTCGTGTTTCGGTTTAGACTGGAAATCGTCTTGAGTTCGATGGTGACATCCGGCTCATCACCGGGGTCATAGTACTCGGTCACTGCACCCTGGTAGCCATGTGCCCCAGCGGCCAGCGTGAACAGCAGCTTGTCGGAAAGACCGGTGATTTGAAAATCACCGTTCTCATCGGTCATCGTCCGCTTCGCACAGTCTCGGTAGCACGACGGACAGGTCGTCAAGGGCCCGAGACGCGGCCGCGCCGTGCTGACCACGACAATGGCTTTTGAAATCGGTTTTCCGTCCGAATCGAGAACCCGGCCGGATAGCTCGGACGTCGTGGCAGAGAGAAGTACGCAGGCGGCGAGCATCAACATGGACATCGTCCGGCTCCCGATTCAGTTGGAAAGAAAAGCGGAAAGGCGAAAAAATCAATTGGTTTTTCTGACACGAATCGGTTTCAGCCTTGGAAGCGGTTGGTCGACATTCGCACCGACCAACCGTACGGTCAAATCCGTCGTGCCTGTCGGGACGGTCACCATATTTGTAGGTGCTCGCTGAGATCGGTCCGCTGGGCGCTTGCCGGAGACAATGATACGAAACTTTCCCGGTGGCATTCGTCGGAGAACAAATCGGCCTTGCAAATCCGTGGCCCACTGGCTGGCTTCGTGATGTCCCAGCCAAAGGTTGGGGTTTGCATCGGAATGCCTAAGGACATGCACCCGCGCATCGGCGACAGGGTTACCGTCGGCATCGACGACTCGACCGGCAATCTGCTCCGAACCACGATAGAACTGGAAGTCGCGAACGCTGACCTTCTCGCCTCCGGACGGCGTTGCACTGTAGCCAGTTCCCACCGAATTCGACTCCCCCGGAATTGATTGGACATGTACCGAATAACGCTTGTCATTTGAAACCGGCAGCGTGTAAATGCCCTTCGCGTCTGTGGTCACGATCTGATTGTTCGCGACGCGAAACGAAGTCACTGAACGTCCGCCGCTGGAAGTTACAGCCGGCCTAGACTCGCCGATTGCAACCTTGGCCCCGGCGACGGGTCTGCCGTTCAGCAGCACGCGACCTTCGAGCCTGGGAGCTCGAGAGAGGACCATCGATAGGACTCCGTTGCTTGATTCAGAGATCTTTGCCGATCCCTTGTAGGGAACGTCGTCGGCCCCGGTCGATGACACGTCCACCCACGCTCCATCGCTCACGATGCCCCGCGGCAACAAACTGGCTCGACCGAGTGCATTGGTTGTGGCCGGATCGGCCTTCTCGACCACTCTTGTGTCATTCCGGCCGGAGCTCATCTGACGAGTTTCTTCATCCCGAAGAATCACGTTTGCGTCCCGAGCGGGACTGCCGTCGGGCAGCGAGACGATGACCTGAATCGACTGAGACTTGGCGATCACAACCGGATCGAGTGTCACCGGGGATCCGTCGGATACGTCGACGGATCGCATTGAGCCGTCGATGCTTTCCGAAGCATCAAGCTGCCGGCGGGCCTCGCTTGCCGTCGGAAGGTCCCACCCATCCTGTTCGCTGCAGAAGACAATGGCATGCTTGCCCGGTGGGAGCGTTAAATCGAATAGACCACTTTCATCCGACTCATCCGAGAACACAAGTCCCTGCGCCGATGCCAACACACTGATTCCCTCAATGGATGCTCCGTTGCGGTCGACGACGGTTCCACTGATCGAGACTCCCTTTTCGACGATCACATCGAAGGGCTTTCCCGCTAGCAATGATTCGACATCCAGACGCTGGCTGCTGGGCAGGTACCCGCTGCCATCCTCGAACCTTACACCCAGCGTGATGTCGCTGCGGGTTGATTTGTCGGGATTGGATCCCGCGATGTCTCTCGTTGAAACAAGGTACTCGACGCGACCATTCCGATCACTGCGAGCGCGTTTCACCAAGCCGCCAAAGTGGACAATTGCGTCGGCGACGGCGTTGCCGTTCGAATCTCGGATGCGGCCGGAAATCTTCACACCGGGATCGGCAACCAAGCGAATCGGTCGGTCGAAGGCTGGGGGCGTCCTTAAAAAGAAGGCGCTGTTCGCATCAGCAGGCGTCAGCTCGTCCGATGTCGGCACATTGCCTACCGCTCCCGCGGAATCGGGGTCCAAAACCCAGAAGGAGGCAAACATCGACTGAGGTACATGGTGGAAGGTGAATTGGCCCTGCTGGTCACTTCGAGTTCGCAACGTTAGTTGACTGCATTGCAGGTCCAGGCTCTCCTCAGACCAAGGATCCGCTGCGGGAGCGATCAGATGGAAAAGGCTGACAGTTGCATTTGGAATAGGTTCACCGGCGGGTGTGACGTAGGTTCCCGAAAGCGATGTCGTCGCGGTCAGTTCAACCCTGGTATTTTCGTATCTTCGGCGTCTACCTTTTTCGCGTCCGAGTTTTGCGAATCCGACGCCGATTTCAGGATGTGCGGCCACCACATCGCCGCTCCAGGTGCCCTTCGCGGTGGATCGGTAGGTGGGTGCCGTGACGCCCTTGAATTCGAACCGACCCTGCGAGTCACTGATGGTTCTGGCAAGCACATCGCTGACTTGGCGAAGGTGGAGTTCTTCGTCAGATTCGACGGGATTGTTTATCAACCCCCAACTAATCCGCTGCGTGCTGGAATCACGAAGCACAACGATGGCGTCGGCAATGGGCCGACCATCCTGTGCGACAACGGTGCCCGATAGATCGATCACCGCTATCGCAGTCTCGTGCTCAGCTGGCTCGCGCGGTGCCGCCCTTTGGATTCTCATCCACAAGTCTTCGTCGCCAGGATCGGCAGGATCCAGTTTGATTGCCGTCTCGATTGGAGCGGCAGGATCTGTTCCGTTCGACGACTGCGCGGCGGAAGTCGGACCGCGGTTGTCACCTTGACCAACTCTTTGACGGGGCTCCTGAACAGACGCGGCCGCGTCGGCTGGGCTTTGATCCGTGTCTTGTGGCACTTGGGCTCGGGTGATTCTGAACGGCACCGCCGACAGCGCGGCAAACGCAATGACGAATCCAACGGCAATCCTGATCCAAAGCTTGTGAGATATCGAGCGGTTCGCTTTTCCATCCAAAACCAATCGAAGTCGCTGTTCCAAATCGTCACTCGCGGACATCGCTATCGCCGACGTCGTCGCGAGCGATCTGCGTTGAGCAAAGTCGGACGCTCGTGCGACGACAGAGACCAGACATGCCGCGTAACGTTCTGCTGGCAACCCCGACACGGACGCCAGGTCAACCAACTCCCGGTCGGTCGCCCATTCACGCGATTCCGTTAAGCGCCGATCGAGATACCAACTGGCGGGATGAAACCAGTACATCACCCGATTGAATGCGGACAAGTGGCGGATCACAGTGTCGTGACGCCGAATGTGAATCAACTCATGCATCAACGTCGCACGGCGCTCGTGATCTGACCACGTGGTAAAACCGGTGGGCAACACGACGAAGGGTCGAAGGAGCCCACATGCCATTGGGAAAGCGATCTCGTGACTGAGGAAAATGTTTGGCATCTGTTTGAGATCAACAATCTTGGCACAATCCGACGCCATCGCGATCGTGTCACCGTCGGCCGTTAGGCTCCGGGACACGATCCCGCGAAGCAGAAGCGTCCCGACCACCAACCGCTGGACGAACCACAAAACGCCCGCGAAATAAAAGATCATCAGCCATCCATCGATGCCTGCCGAGCGGAATGAAATCTCGTCCGAATCGTCATTGGGGCGAGGGATTCTTTCGACACTCGGTTGCGCCGTTTTCCGGTTGGCTGGAATTGGACCCGCTCGCAGTGGACCAATTTGATCAGAATGACGAACAGCAAATCGGTTCTCCATCAACCGGGCGGTGCCTGCAAACTCGCTGGCATCTGGATCGCGTTTCTCCGTTGATCCGACAGCGGAGGTGGTCATGCGAGACGCTTCGCCTGTGACAGGCTCAGCAAAGGTGACACGAAAAAACGGACCGATTTGAACTAGACTTAACGGGCAGCCGATCAAGCAGACCAGAATTGCCGCCAACCAGATCGAATGAGTTCGGCTCGGACTGCGACGCGCCATCGCCCGGGCCACCGCGGCGGAGACCAGCACGATCAATCCCACCTGAACGCTGAGCCCAATCACTCGTCCCAATGGATCGACGAGCAACCAGTCCACCGCCCCCCAGCATTGCTCCTGAGTCATCTCTTCTCACCCCGTGAATGCGCATTGAGAAGCTTCCGGAGACGCTTGATCTCGTCTCCGGTGAGCTCTGTTTTTGGATCGGCCAAGTGCGCCGCCAAAGCGTCCTCGACCGAACCGGCGAAGAATACGTCGAGAACGCGACGTAAGGCCGATGCCGCGGCACTCTTTCTTGGGACCGCGGGCCGATACACATAGCGTTTCCCGACGCGGCGGTGGTTGACCGCTCCCTTCGACTCGAGCGACCGTAGCTGGGTGCGTACCGTGGCGTTGGCGACGTCATCGTTCAGCGCACCAACAATCTCATTGGCAGTGCATTCACCGAGACGGTAGATGATCTCGAGAATTTCGCGTTCGCGGCGGGAAAGGTCAGTTTGCAACACACACCTCGCGGAAAACAAGGTCAGGACCAACGTGTTAGTAATCTAACAGTTGGAAGCGGGGGCAGGACTTAAAATTGTTATTTTTTTAACATTTCGGCGCCGCGGCATCGTTGGCTGGCCAAGCAGCAAATCGTTCTGCAAAGATCAATTCTGTGTCGCGGAGGCCCCGAGTGGAACTCGGTGTGAATCATTTCAGGTGATCGCCCGCGCCAAGTTGCTGTTAGCCACCAATGCGCGATGGACATTCGGTCGATGAGGTCGACGACCTGCTGAACCGGCAAAGCGGTTTGCTCGGAGTGTCGGGAATTAGCGACGACACCCGGGATGTCCTGCCGGCGATGCACGATGGGAATGCGGAGGCGAAATTGGCTATCGAGATTTATGGCGAACGGGTGCGTCAAGCAATTGGAGCATCCATCGCAACGCTGGGAGGCGTTGACGCCGTTTTTGATGTCGGACGAGCTGGTCAAAGAGTCGCCCGAATTTCGCAAGCGTTTGATTGGCGGGCTGGAATGCTTCGACATCCACCTTGATGAGCAATTGAACGGCAATGCCGAGGAATTGACTCAGCCGACGCGTTTGAATCGTATCGGCGTGACGATCGCGTTTCTTGCCGCGCAAAAAGAATTGCAGATGGCTCGCGCCGTTTTCGGTCGAGAACATTAAGGCCGGATTCTGAAGCGTCGCGCGGTGGGGCATCAGTCGGCAAATCGCCACTTGGCAATTGGATATACCGGTTCTGGATGAAGACGGCGGTATCACGGATGGCAAGAAGAATTGAAGCGGAAGCGTTTGTCGGGCTTGCGGGCAGGAACGCTGAATCGTCAGACAAAGCCACGGAGAATGTTTAAATTTCAGTTTCGGCTAAACACCCGCATGCCTTGATCGAACGCGTCCAGTTCGGCAGACGCCGTGGCAGTGCCGCCACGTGGAAAGTGCGTCACGTTCATCGTCCGGCGACGGTGACCACGTTCGCGGCAAAACGAGTCGACGGATGGTTTCCCAAACAAACGCCTGCCCAGCCTCGTGAATCGTGTGCCCCGAAGGCTCCGAGAGAACGCTAGAGCACGAGCCTTAGTGCACGTCAGGCTCGAGCAACGCCACGGTCATGGCGCCTGCTCTTTCGCTGCGCGCACGTAGTGGTCGATCACCTCTGCGGGTGCCCACTTGCGGAGCTTCCGGTCGGCGCCTTTCCAATTGTCGATGATCAGTTGTCCGATTTCGGGGATCGGTGCGTGCGAGATCTTTGCGTGGGGCAGTTCTTGTCGTAGCCGCTGTAAATCCTCGGGCGGCACAACCGTGTTGCCCAGGTCGATCTTTTGGATCTGATCGCCGAGTTTCGCCAGATGTTCCAAGCCGCCGTCATACGACAGGTAGGTTTCGACAACTTTGAAACGTTTCAGGTTCGGGATGTGAGAGACGTGCTCGAGTGTCTCGTTGGTGATCTTGTCGTCCCACATGGGCCCCACGATGACTTCTTCCAGATTCGGATGGCCACGCAGGGATCTGAGGTCGTCGTCCGTGACGGCCGTGTGAAAAATATCCAGCGTGTGGAGCGCCTTGATGCCGGCCACTGCGCTCAGTCCCTCGCCGTCGAAGGGCGAACCGGCCAAACGCATGTAGCGAATCGGATGATCTTTGAACGCGCTCCAGCCGGCTCCGGAGAGGACGTTGGTTCCCGACCGAGGAACGCCCGGTCCGCCCTTGTCTCTTCCGAAGTTGTGTTGGCAATTGATGTAGTGCAAGTATTTGAAGCCGGCCAGCTTCGCCAGCTCTTTGTTGTCAAAGGCCTGTTTGTTGAAGTAGGCCTGGGTGACGTGGCCGTCGGAGTCCAGGACCAATCCACAGTCGTACTTGCTTTGGCCCTCGAATCCGACCCACTCCACCCGATCACCCCGGAAGTGAAACTCCGGTTCGGCCTCGGCACGCTGAAGCAACCATCGGAAGGTGGCTTGGTCTTCGGCGTCGGTCATCACATCGGCGAGTTCGGTCGCCAACACGGAATCGAATCGTGCTGTCCAACCAAACAGACAGACGGCCAAGAGAATAGCTGAAGAGCTAAACGGGCGATCAGTTCGCATGATGTCTACCGCGAAAGGTGCAATAACTTCGATGGCGCGGAAGCCTGGCGTTGACCGCCGCAAGTGAGTGGTTGACGAGTGGCGGAAACCCTATTTGCGAATGCCGATCGATTGATCCAACTGCGGTGGCACAGCGCCGTCGGTCTCGACAGATTTCATCAGACGGTTCAGCTCGGCTACTTTGTCGGGGTACTTCGCTGCCAGGTTGATCTGTTCCCCCAAATCCAAATCCAGATCATAGAGTTCTTCGACCTTCTCCCGATTATCCTCGACGGCGTAGCCGCGGAATTGAGCATCCGGCTTGAGGTATTTCCATTTTCCTTGGCGGATGCCCGCGTCATGGAAGTAGAAGTTGTCGCGCCCGGTTTCGCGACGCCCCAGCAACAGGTCGGTTTGGTCGATCCCGTCGATCAGACGGTCGGTCGGGGGCTCGAAACCGCACAAGTCAGCGAAGGTGGGAAGGAAATCGATGGTTGCAAAGATTGCATCCGAGACGCGTCCGGCAGGCACCTTTCCCGGCCACCGGACGATGCACGGGACGCGATAACCTGCCTCGTAGCAGGAGCCTTTGCCGTTTCGCAGCGGTCCGGCTTCGCCCCAGAAAATCGAACCCTCTGGATGTCCCTTCTTTCGGTCCGTGTACTTTTCCTGATTCCACGGTCCGTTGTCACTCGTGTAGATCACCAGCGTGTTGTCGCGTAGATCCAACTCATCCAGCACGTCCAGCAGTCGTCCCGTTTCGTAATCGAACTCTTCCACCACGTCACCGTACAAGCCTCCCTCGGATGTTCCGCGAAAGCGATCGGAAGCACCAATGATGGTGTGCATCATCGTGTGGGCGAGGTACAGAAGAAACGGTTCTTGGGGATCACGTTTTTCTTTCAGGTAGTCGATCGCTTTGTCGGTATAGAGCTTGGTCAGACTGCCCATGTCGTCGGTCATCCCCGCTTTCTCATTGTTCTCATGGAAAGTCACTCGACCGCTATCATTGGCGCCCAGGGGACCGAAGTAGTAGTCAAATCCCTGCGCGTTGGGCATTCGGGGCACGATGGAGCGACGGTTGGAGACATCCCATTTTCCGATGCAAGCGGTTTGATATCCCGCGTCTCGCATCAACTCTCCGATCGTGACTTCCGATGCCGGCATACCCCAGCCTCCGCTGCGGATCGGGTAGCGACCCGTCAGCAGGGCCGAACGAGACGGACCGCAGACGGTTTGTGCGTAGAACGATGTGAAGCGGGTGCCCTGCTCTGCCAATTGATCCAGTCGCGGCGTTTTGTTCTTTGTGTTCCCATAACATCCGAGATCGGCGTAGCCCTGGTCATCGGTGAAGATGATCAACACGTTGGGGCGATTGGGCTGAGAATCGGCGGGTTGGGCAAACGCCGTGGCGGAGATGGATCCGAGGAGCCAGACGAAACAGCCGAGGGTGACGAGGATGCGATTCATGGAGGGAACCTTCGCGGTAGGAAGCGTGGCGGCGCGGCGGCGGTCGGGCGAACAAGTCGACAGAGAGTGAACGTCGTTGGGAGCATGGGAGCAAGACCGCTCGAGATCCCAGTCTACCGAGCGTGGGACGCTCGCGGGGCCCTCGGGTCGGGAACAACTTCGGTCGCGAAAGCTTGCAATCGCCTGGTCCGACGAGGCGGGGATCAGCGGCGCTCCGGTAGCGGAAATAGTGGTCTGATTTCTGCCGTGCCTCGTCGCGATCCGGGAATCGCGGCCGCAATCCGAATGGCTTCGTCCAGGTTCGCGACGCGAATCAAGAAGTATCCGCCAAGCTGTTCCTTGGTCTCTGGAAAGGGTCCGTCAAAGGTCGTCTGGTTTCCGCGACGGAGCCGAACGCAAATGGCGGTCGACGGCGGCTGCAGTGGCGCCGCGGACAGGAATTGCCCCTGGGCGTGCAACTGATGGCAAAGCTCCACCGACTCCGCCAGGGCGGATGCGTGTTCATCCGGTGGCCAGGCCCCTTCTTCGGCATACATCAATAGAAGGTAATTGGTCCGATCGTCATCACCTTCGCCGGCCGCGGCCCCGAGGGCCGTTTTCTCTTCCGGCAACGACAATGAATCGGGCAGCGGCAGTAGAGGGCGAATCTCGACGGTTCCCTTGGCGGCCGGGGGCAGACGGCTCGCGATGGCGATCGCCTGGTCCATGTCGTCGACGTCGATCAGGTAGTAGCCACCGAGTTGCTCCGTCGTTTCGGCGAAAGGGCCGTCGGTGACTTGTCGGACGCCTTCGCGGACGCGCACGCACGTTGCGGTGGCGACCGGATGCAAAGGAGACGACGCGATCCATTGGCCTCGCTCCGCCAGGTCATCACAGATCGCCATCGACTCCAACATGCATTCGGTCCGTTCATCATCCGTCCAGCCGCTTTCCGCAGCGTGGATCAGTAACATGTATTTCATCGGTCGTTCTCACTTGCCGTAGGCTTCCTGAAGTTTCGCGATGTCCAGTTTGGTCATTTGCACCATCGCGTCAAAGACACGGCCGGCGCGGTCGCGATCTGGATCGGCGATCATCTGGCCGATCGCTGCCGGGACGACCTGCCAGCGAACGCCAAACCGATCCTTGAGCCATCCGCAAGCGATTGGTTCGCCGCCATCGGTGAGTCTGGCCCACAAGGTGTCGATTTCATCTTGAGTCTCGCAACTGATCGCCAACGAAAAAGCGTCGGTGAATTCCCACGGTTGACCCGTATTGAGGGCAACGAACGTCAGCCCTGCCAATTCGAACTCCACGGTGATCACCGCGTCGGATTTGGGGCTCTTCACCGTTTGGACGATTCGCGAATTTGGCAGGACCGAAACGTAAAAGTTCGCGGCCTCTTCCGCCTGGGAATTGAAGCTGAGAAAAGGCGTGATCTTGTGACGGAAATGCATTGCGGAATCTCCTGGGCGATGACGAGAGTTAAGAGTCTAGAGGATCAGAAACGGGCACGCGGACGAACCTGAACAGCGCCACTTTCAATCAAAAATACCGTGATGTGCAGTGCGATCGGCGGCAAGGCGCGCGAGCCGCCGGTTGAGGCGAGAACATCCGCGGCTAGCGCCACGCGGCTCACGGCATTGGTCGAACGGCCAACCGGAGAATCGACCGACGAACGAAGTTTTTCCGATTCATTTCTGGCTCGGGCAAGGGGGCTTGAGGGGGCCGTTAGCTGGGGCGAAACACTTTTTCGCGGAATGCTCGTCAATCACGAAATCGATGTAGCTACCGTCGCCAGACGGTGGCAGTGCGGCAAAATCCACCCTCTGGCGAGCGTGGCTACAAGAGAGACAGTCCACGCTCTGGAGAGCGTGGCTGCGAGATTAAAAATCCACGCTCTGGCGAGCGTAGCTACGAGGGATAAATCCACGCTCTGGAGAGCGTGGCTGCGCGTTTTCGGAAAAGGTCTCGAGTGATGAAATACTGAATTCAATTACACTGTCGTCAGCTCGTTCGCGGGATCCTTCACACGCCAGGTTCATTGAGATTCATGATTGTTCGCCCAAGCATTCTGTTTGTTGCCTTTTCGGTGCTATCGCTGTGCTTTTCGTCGGATGCCCGCAGCCAGAAGATTGATACCTGGATCACTCAGTATGAAGCCGACGTCCGGACGCTGGATCGTCGCTTTCGACTACCACTGGACACGGAAGCTCGCACCTACCGGCAACAAATGGTCCAGGGCTGGTTGACCCAATTGGCCGACGTGGATTTTCAGTCACTCGATCGCATCGGTCAGATTGACTACCTGCTGTTGCGGTCCGAGTTGGAATACCAATTGGCCAACGATCGCCTGGAGTGGGATCGGGATGACGCAGCTGCTGAGTTGTTGCCCTACTGGAGAGACTTGTTGCAGTTTTGCCAGGATCGCGAGAACGTCAATCCGATCGACGCAGCACAGACTGCTGAGGTGCTGGATCGGGTTGCCGCGGCCGCGGAGCAAGCGTCTGCGGGCGTTGAGACACTTGATCCGTCCGATAGCAGTGACGCCGCGACCAAGAAACGGCTGGACGGCTTGCGGGCTGCTCAGCTGATTGGCGACCTTCAACGCTGTGCGAGCGAGGCGAATCGGTTTTACGCCGGCTATGACCCGGAATACACCTGGTGGGCCAAGCAACCGATGGACCGCCTGGAAAAAGCCTTGAACACGCATCGCGCCGCGATTCGCGAGAAACTGGTGGGTGTTCCCGAGTCGGATCAAGAAACGATCATCGGATTGCCAATCGGAGCCGAGGGCCTGGAGCTTGAACTGCGCCACGAATGGATCGCCCACACGCCCGAGGAATTGGTTGAACTGGCGAAGCGTGAAATGGCGTGGTGCGACAATCAAATGGAGATCGCATCGCGTGAATTGGGATTTGGCGACGATTGGCGGGCGGCGATGGACCACACAAAGTCGCAGCACGTTCCGCCGGGTGATCAACCCAAACTAATTCGAGATTTGGCTTGGGAAGCGATCCGATTCTTGCAGACGCACGATTTGGTGACGGTCCCGCCGTTGGCGGCCAACGGATGGCGGATGACGATGATGTCGCCCGACCGTCAACGTGTGAATCCTTATTTCCTGGGCGGTCCAACCATCATCGTTTCCTTCCCCACCGATGAGATGACTCATCAAGAAAAACTGATGAGCATGCGAAGCAACAACGAACATTTCGCTCGTGCGACGGTTCATCACGAATTGATTCCGGGCCATCACCTGCAGCACTACATGCTGCCTCGCCACAAACCTTACCGGTCGGTGTTTAGTACCCCATTTTGGATCGAAGGTTGGGCGCTCTACTGGGAGATGCTGTTGTGGGATCTGGATTTTGCCCAAAGCGCTGAAGACCGCGTCGGAATGTTGTTTTGGCGTAAACACCGCTGCGCGCGGATCATTTTTTCGCTCAGCTATCACCTGGGAACGATGACACCGGAGCAGTGCATCGACTACCTGGTCGAACGGGTTGGGCACGAACGTTCCGCGGCCACCGCGGAAGTGCGTCGATCGATCATGGGCGGCTACAGTCCGCTCTACCAGGCCGCGTACATGTTGGGGGGACTTCAGCTTCGCAGCCTGCACCGCGACCTGGTGGAGAGCGGCAAGATGACCAATCGCGATTTTCACGACAGCGTGCTGCGAGAGCACTCGATTCCCATCGAAGTGCTCCGCAACTACATGACGGACGTTCCGCTCCAGAGCGACATGCAGCCGAGTTGGCGTTTTGACGACTGAGATTCCGCCTGGCGATGACGCTTGGGCGCGAAGGCGAGAGCCACGGCCGTGACCGCGGCCAGGGCCGCCGGGGCTGGGGGGATTTGGGGCGTCCACTTTCAATAAAAAACACCAGACAGCACCACTTTACATGAGCCGCGTGGCGCTAGCCGCGGGTTTTCTCGCCTCAACCGGCGGCTAGCGCCTCGCCGCTCATTGCACCGCAAATTACTACTCGGGCGCATACTATGGTTGCGTTTTGAACCCGCCGTCGGGCGACGGCGGTTACGTGTCGTTGGACGATGCTCCGCGATGGACTTTGAAACGCCCCTCGCGAAGGCTTTTCTTGTACGTGTCCAACGATCCGATCGCGAGGTACCCGAGTGCCAGCACGATCGGGATGTTGGACCAGAGCATGGCGCCGGTACCGAGGTCCATCAACATCATCATGTGGTTTGCATCTTCGATCCAATTGGCGGCGTAAATCACACCGACCAGAAAAGCCAATTTGAAGGGAAAGACACTTCGGTCGCCGAACAGGTAGACCATCCCCTGCTCACCGTAATAGCTCCAGGAGATCATGGAGGACACGGCGAACAACCAAGCAGCCAAAGTGACCAACCAGCGGCCCAGACCCGGGAAGTCGCGATCGAACGCGAATCCGGTGAGTTCCGCGCCCGCGTATTCGCGATAAACCTCCGCCGACTCCAGCGTCACATCGGTAACGGCTCCGTTCCAGTTGTCTCCGTTCTCAGTGACCGGAATCCAGTTGATCGTTGTGGCCGCGTCGTCATCGGAACGAATCTCACCGAAAAACTTCACTCGCCCGCTGCCCGATTCCCGATGCGAGGCACCGCCGACTTTGCCGACAAAGTAGAACCGCGAACCGACGGTCCAATCACCCGACGGGTCGATGGGAAGCAAGGTTGCGTCATCCGAGGCATCGATCGTGAAGGCGGTGGGAGTCGCCTCGGCTGCTTCATCGCTCGGGACTGCTTTGATGGCAACCGGTCCGTTGAACGAACCGACCGCGGCACGGTTCCAGGTTTGGGTCGACAAGATCACCAAACCGGTGACGGTGCAGATGCAAAGCGTGTCGATGAACGGCCCCAATCCGCCCACGATTCCCTCCCGCGCGGGTTCATCGGTTTTGGCCGCGGCGTGGGCGATCGGAGCGGAGCCCAATCCGGCTTCGTTGGAGAAAAATGCCCGTTTCATTCCCTGGATGAAAGCCCAACCGGCGCTGCCACCGATGAAGGCGCCTTTGGCCTCGGTGGGCTGAAAGGCGGACTGAATGATCGAATTCAGGATACCGGGCAGTTCGCTCATGTGGACAGCCAGCACGGTGAAAGCCGACACAAGATAGAGCAGGCACATGAACGGAACGAGTTTTCCCGCGACGCTGCCAATCCGCTTGATGCCTCCGACGATCACCAGC
Source organism: Roseiconus nitratireducens (assembly GCF_008629675.1). Lineage (GTDB taxonomy): Bacteria > Planctomycetota > Planctomycetia > Pirellulales > Pirellulaceae > Stieleria > Stieleria nitratireducens. The sequence continues at coordinate 444,721 of NZ_VWOX01000001.1, forward strand.
CCCACAATCACCGCCATCACGATGCCGGTCATGACCTTTGGGACGGCGAAATAGCTCTCGGTGAGTTCGGCGACACTCCACGCCTGGAACATGTTGCCGCTCGTGAACGTCGCGATGACCAGGGTGATGCAGAAAAAGATGCCGATGCAACGCGCCACGACGCTCCAAACGCCGCCCCTGCTCCCGACGACCGCTTCGACCACCCACATGGCTCCGCCGTGCGGGTTCTCCGGATCGGTCGTGTTTCGATACATCATCGCCAGCGTGATCTCGACCGATTTGAGCGCCATGCCCAAGATTCCGACGATCCACATCCAGAACAATGCTCCCGGACCGCCCACGCCGACCGCCAACGCGACACCGCCAATGTTCCCCAGCCCCACCGTGGCCGAAAGTGCCGCGGAGAGCGCCTGAAAGTGGCTGATGACACCCGGATCGTCCGGGTCGTCGTAGACCCCGCGGACGACTTGAACGCCGTGCGTCATCACCGTGAACTGGATGAAACGAGTCCAGATTGAAAAAAGCACCCCGCAAGCCAACAGCACGTACGGTGTCCAAGGACCCCAGAGGATGCTGTTGATTGAATCCAGAATGCCAAAATCAAAGTTCATCATTGGTCGACAGTCGGTGGATCCTGAGGCTTTGGCCAGTTGGTGACTTGGTCGGCCATTTCGTGAAGCAAGCCGGCGATGGCGCGGCCCAGGTGCGAGGCGTTGGGGCTGACGCGTGAATTCAACAGCGCGACGAAATTCTTGCCATCGTTGCGACGGATCATGATCGTTGCGGTTCCGGATAGCGAACCGCTGTGCGAGTGATTGACTTTTCCGTCGGCGACCACTTCATTGCTCCAGCCCAGTGAATAAAAGCGGTCTTTCTGATCGCCGTTTTCGTCGTGTCCGGCCAAGCCTGGCGGGCAGGCATACATCGATTCGATGCTCTCACGGCTGAGGATCGGGCAGTTGTCAGGATCGTCAAACGCCGAAGCAAACTTGGCCAGGTCCGTGGCGGATGCGATCCAACCACCGTGTGAATCCATCGCTTCCAGGTACCAGCCGCCATAGGGCCACGGGACCGTTTGGTTCAGGTCGTCCGCGAAGACTGACTCCGCCGTGCCCGGATGATAATACCGAACCTCGTCGTCCGCCCGTCCCTCCAGATGCGTAGCTCCGATCCGCATGGTTGTCACACCGATCGGGGCCAACACATGCTCTTTCACATACTCGTCATAGGGCTGTTCGGATAGTGTTTCGATCACGCGACCGAGCAAACAGTAGCCGAAGTTGGAATATGCGTAGCGTTCACCGGGCTGAAAATCGAGAGGCTGCGTCAGCATGGCTTTGATGACGGTCGCAGGCCCGGCGGGCGGATCGACGCCGACTTGATTGGCAAATCGCACCGATTGGAACATGGCGTCAAATGACTCGTCGCGGTCCCAGCCGCCACGATGTTCCAGCAAATGCCGAATCGTGATCTCTCGACAGCGGGGATCGAATGCATCACCGGCGGACTGGATGTCGTCCTCGAAATCCAGCACGTCGAAGACTTTGTCGTCCGCATTCAGCTTGCCTTTTTCGATCAACTGCAAGATTGCCACGGCCGTGATCGGCTTGGAAATGCTTGCGATTCGAAACAGGCTGGCGGGCGTGACCTGCTGGCGTGCGCCGACGTCGGCGTACCCGTAGGCCCGGGCAAAAACCACCTTGGATTGATCGGTGACGGCGATCGAGGCGCCGGGGATACGGTGCTGACGCATGAAATCTCGCATCGCCTGGTCATAGTGGGCAAAGCGATCATCCTGCGGCCCCGCGGAGACATTGCAGGCGGCCGTTTCAACGTTGTACCCGGGACCGCGCAACACCCGTCCCGGGCGTTCTCCGGTGTACTCGCCGTCACGAAGGACCAAGCGTCCGTTGACGACGACATCTCGGACGCCTTCGGACACCGCGTGCGGATCTTTGAAATCCGCCCGGTCCGTCAAGTGTTCGTAGTCGAAGACGATCACGTCCGCGGCCTGCCCCACGGCGATCCGACCACGATCGTAGGCCATCACGTTGTTCGCCGCGGCCGCACTGGCCTGCGCGACGGCACGCTCCAAGGAGATCGCCCCCAGGTCGCGGACATATTTGGAAAGCAGGCGAGGAAACGATCCGTACGCGCGGGGATGGGATGCCGATCGGCTGCCGCCCGCGGGGCCCACGTCGGTGCAGAATGAGACAAATTCCTGCTGCATTGCCAAAATCTTGTTGGCATCGGACATCGTCTGTGGCAAGGCGAACGCACCGCTTTTGACGAGCTGAAAGAATGTGTCCCAGGGGTCTTCGCCAACCGCCTCGGCAATCTTCGCAACCGACTTTCCGTCGTGATCAGCGTATCGCGAATCGTTGCTTCGGCCGATGACAATCCGATCCCAATCGGAACTGGCGTGTCGAAACCAGTTTTCCCAGCCGTCCGAACTCTCCATTTCGGTCCGGATGGTTTGTCGCAAGTCTGGATCGTCCAGCTGGGCCAACAGTTGCTGGCGACCGTTTGAGAAATGGCGTGGATGAATGAGTGCGGCGATGCCGAGTCCGTTGTTGATGTAGGGGTAGATATCCGCGGTGACTTGATGCCCCTGCGCGCGGGCGGCCTTGATTCGCGCGATGGCGAGTTGCATTTTGCCCCAGTTTTGCATCCCGGCGGCTTTGAGGTGAAAGATGTGAACCGGCGTTTTTCCTTCGCGTCCAATTTCCAGTGCTTCGTCGATGGCCTCGAGCAACAAGTCGCCTTCGTTTCGCATGTGCGTGTAGTATCGCCCGCCGTGCGTTCCGGCCGCGGCCGCCAAGGCTGCGATCTCCCGGGTTTGTGCATACACCGCTGGCGGATAGATGAGCGCTGTGGAAACTCCGATCGCACCCGCCTCCATCGCTTCATGGACCAGCGATTGCATCTCCGTCAGTTCTTCGTCGCTGGGTCGCCGCTCGACATCCCCCAAGACGATCCGCCGGACCTGCGTGTGGCCGATGGTTTGGACCAGATTGACAGGCAAGCCTTTCGATTCGACCAGAGTGAAATACTCCGCCATCGTCGTGTATCCCTGACGCCGGCCTTCCTCGGGACCCAGGGGCGCCGCGGAGCCGCCCTCGCCGGCGTTGATGGTCGTGATGCCCTGAGTCAGCAGATTGATCGCCGTGTTCGGGTCTTCGATCATGGGCGAGGCGGTCTGCCCCATCATGTCGATGAATCCGGGCGACACGATCATCCCGCGAGCGTCAAGCAACTCTTTCGCGTCCGCTTCCGGGATCTGGCCGATCCTGACAATGACTCCGTCGTCAATTCCGACGTCGCCCACGTACCAGGGAGCCCCGGTCCCGTCGACGATCCGCCCCCCTTGGATCACGAGATCAAGTTGCTGCTCGGCCCTGGCGTTGGAGCTGAGCGGCAAGATGACGAGTATCGCAACGGCGACGTGGCGACGAAATGACTGGGGACTCATCGGGGCCGGCCTTGGAATCATGGAAGGGATCAATCAGGTGGGAAGCTTTGGTAGGATCACGCCCCGGTTCCGTCCGTCCACGGAAAATCGCAGGGCTGGCGGGTATTGTAGCGACCTTCGAACAGGCCGAGCGTCAACGTGACGCGGTTAGCCCTCGCTGGCCCTAAAGCCTCGTTGAAAAGGAGGGCCAAAGATGACTGCATGCGTTACAGTCGCGACGCGACGAAAGCCGCCTGCCGTCGGCGTGGTCCATCGGGCGGGATTGGAAGTTCAGAAGCCGAACGGTCCGGTCTGGTCTATGATGTGAAACAGGGATGGTTCCGCGACGCTTGGCGATCAGCTCGTCGACGCATTGGAATTGTCCGCGTCCCAGCGTCGTCGCGTTGACGCGTTGCTGACCGAAACCTGGCAGTCGTACCTGCCGCCATCGCACGGGGCACCGGAGTGAAACGGATCATCATTGCAAGTTGCACTTCGTTCTTGCTGGTCATGTCCGCATCGCGGGGGTTTGCTCAGCCGGACTCGGATCGGACTCCCTCGCCCGACGTCGGATTTGACTCGACTCGCGTGAAATTTGTCCAGTTCTATCCCGTCGAGGACGCGAAGAGCATTCAAATCGGAGATTGTGGTTGGGTCGGCGATCGTTTGGTGGTCTCGGGAACCCGGTTCGACGGTGAAGAGAGTCGCTTGTGGATGATGTCGCTTGACGAATCCGGTCAGCAGCAGTGGTTCATCTTGCTAGATCCGATGCGACACAATACGGACCACCTTCACACCGCGGGGATTTTTGCGTATCCACGCCCGTTCTCCAGGGACCCTTCTGAAACATGGTCTGCCCTGGTCGTCCGTCGCGGCGTCGATACCGGGATCCGCTATGTTTCAAAGGACGGCAAGGTGAAACGGGAGACGGAGATCGGCCGAATCGAACAAACGGATGGGACATTGTGGCTGTCCGACGAGAGGATTTACGCTTTCGGATCTGGAGAATTGAATCCCGATTCGATCGACAACGCTTGGATCGCTCGTTTGAACGAGCACGGAATGTTGCAATGGAAAACGCCGATTGTGTTTGACGAGTTGCCCAGCGAGGTGGTGGGGAAAGAACCGGCTCCAGGTGCGAAGCGATACGGTGGCGGCCTGATCGCGGGCGGAATCCCACTTGCCGACGGGACGCTCTTATTTTCCGGTGCGCATCGATACGGCACGAGCAAGTTTGGTACCGGACCGTCCGACCTATTTTTGGTGCGAATGGATGAAGCAGGAAACGAACAGGACCGGCATGTTCTCGAAGCTCGGCGGGTCTGCTCGTCACCGGGAATCGCCGAAGTCGATGGGAGTTTGTTTGTTCTTTCAACGCCCCAGGGATTTGGGAGATCGCTGAAGGAAGGTTACGACATCAAGTTGACTCGATTCGACAATCAATTGAATCGGGTGTGGGAAAAGGATGTTCAAAACAGCTCCTCTCATTCCTTCGGACGGTCGGTGCTGTTGAGCACGGGCGACCAGCACGCACCATTGTTTTTGGCATCGCCCCTGATTGAGAATCGCTCGACCTTCATTCGCGCCCGGTGGCTGGGGCTGGATGGTGAGCAAGTCGATCAGACCGACATCGAACTCAAGGAGAGCCCAAACACCGTTCTTGGGGCAAGCATTGTTCGGGACGGCGAGGTCTTTATCGTGGGGCAATCTGGAAGGGCCGGGTTTCTGGTGATTCGCATGCCTCTGGTTCCTCCGAAGAAGCCGAATTCGTAGGCGCGGTGCGTGCTACTTGGATTCCGTAGCGACCGGCGGCAATCCTTCTGGTCCCGCGCACCGCTGCGCGTGGCGACATGAACGTCTCAGTCGACGGATTTCAAAACAATCCAAGAGGCCGCGATGAAGGTTTCGTGATTCCTGACTGATGGGAGCGGATGGGCGTGGTGGAAGCGGTTGGGGGAGCGTACCGTCTTGCCACCAGGCGATTCTTTTCAATCGCTGATCGTTTTGTCCGTCGAGGAAAACCCAATGACTCTCATGCCACTGTTGCTCGTTGCCAGGCTTCGTTTGGGTCGTGCAATTCGGAATCTCTACGATGGCGTCATGGCGGGTGAAAGTTGGGCGATCGTCCTCGCAATGGTTCTAGGCCTGGTGGTCCTTGCCGCCGGCGCCTACATCGCTTTCCAGGCTTACCAGGAAGCCAGCGATGATTCGGAGGATGTGGGATTGAGCGCCGAAGAAAAGAACCTGATGAATCGGTTTTAGTCTTTGTGCGTCGGGCAACGGAACTTGGCTGACCGAAACAAGTCATGGTGACTGAGGATCGGGCGTTTCGCCGACGACCGGCGTGTCATCGGGCCAGCGGAGTTGGTCGGCCTTTTTCCATTCGTCCCACTGAGAACTCCAGCCTTCGTAGCTGAACTTGAATCGATCCCCATCGATTTCAATGATCTCGCCATCCCACCAGCGGCTGCCCCATTTGACCCGCACCTTGTCGCCAACCTCAGGCATCGTTGCATCCTCGCTGCCAGCCGTCGCGTCCTTGGCGGCTTGGTCTTTGTACCAGCGTTTCGCATACTCCTGGTCCTCGTTGGAGAGTTCCAGGTAGGGGACCTCAACGAACTCGCCTCTGGCTTCGAGCAGCCGAACGAGGGTGATATCGTCGACCCGCTTGACGGCAATGATTTCGGCGCGATGGAGAACCGCTCCGTTTCGGTTTCGCCAGAATCGGGTGGGATCGCCGTTGGTGTTGGATTGTTGCGGGTCATCAATGCGTTCTTGGAGGCTCTCCTCGGACGACGCATCGGCAGCGGTTTCTTGCTCAGGTTGGGGCGACCTGATTTCCGGCTCCGGGGTCGCCGTCTTCGGATCCGCTGATGGATCCGCGGAGTCTTCGCTGGCGTCATCCGCGGCCGGCGGCTGCTCCGGAGCAACTTCGGTTGACGAAGGTTCGTCCGGTTGATTGGTGTTCGACGCCATGGTGTTGGAGTTCACCGTCGGCTGGCGATCTGCTGGCGAGGGAGCAGGTGTTTGCGGCGCGTCGGCATCGGGCTGCACGGGAGGCGGAGCAGCGGCCGGTTCGGCTAACCGGCGTTGGAACGGCGCGGACGCTGCTGCTTGCAGATCATCCTGCCCGCCGGCGACCAGGACGCCGATTCCTTTGACGATCCCGAAAACAAGCAGCCCCGCGGCCAGCAGCATCCCCACCAACGCGAGAATCGCTTTCAGCGGAGAGCCGTCGTCGGGCGGGGAAACCGCTCCGGGCTCTTCGCCGCCGTACTTCAACTGAATGACCTTGCCCTCGCGGCCGAAGGCGGAATTCGCATGCAGCACTCGGATACGTTCGTGTTCGGTTTCGCCCAACGTGTCGCCGTGTCGCAAGACGGGGCCGTTCTCGAGCAGATATTGGCAGACACTGTCGATCCGCAGAAACAGTTCCTCCGGCGGTTCCGGTGCGCCGACGGCCTCCACTTCCATCAGGTCGAACGCGTCCATCCCGGTCGTGAAAGCGCTCGTGGCCGCGTCCTGGTCTTGTCCGGGAACGATCTCGATGCCGATCCACAGAGAACTGGGAATTGCACCGGGATCGAGCGAATCGACGATCCCGCGAAAGTTCTCCGACGAGATCTTTAGCCCGTGTCGATTCCAAAGCACGCCGACCGCCGTGGGATGCGACCGAAGAATGGCATCGACGATCCGCGTCAGCAATAATGCTTCCTGGACGGGCGAGAGCTCCGATTCGGCCGTCGGAATGATCCAATGACTCTGATTCGAGGGGATTTCCTCGGCTGCATCGGGCCACAGCAGCGTGCCGGGTTCGTCATCGTCGGCGGGAAAGGCCGGCATCCTGGAAACAAAAAACGAGCCCGGTTTTGGATCACCCTCTTTGCCGATCAGATCGATCTGGCAGATGTTCTCCTTGTCGGTGATTTGATCGACCTGGATCCCGCCGGGAAGCTTCCCGGAGACACACTCTTGCCACTTGTCGCGGTCAAATTCCGGCTCGTCCGAAAACAGGACCATGCAAACCATCATGGTGGGTTTTCCTTTTGCTGATAGAAACCAGTGGCTTTGCGACGTGTGTCGCGACTTTCTCGGCCGGGTAGGATCCGGGGGCGGGTCGCAACCTCCAACGATTCGGGCCCATTCTAACCGACATCGAATCTGCTGCACGAAATCGGGTGAACGCAGTCCACGCAGTCCAGCGAGTTTGGCGCGACTTTCGGAGAGAATGGACCCCAATTCAGGTCGCCGTGACATGGACGGAAACGCCCAAACCGCATCCCGACCGGTTCGCGTGGAAGCCGATTTAGATGGTGGTCGTGCGGTCAGGATTCCTGAAAAGCCGGAGTCAGCTATGATCACCACCCGCATGCTCTTGACGGTGAACTCCTTGGCAATATGTCCAGCAACAATTCAAGACAGCTGGGGCTCGACGCGTTCAGGTTGCTTGCTGCGCTGAGCGTGATTTTTTTGCACGTCGGCTATTACGAAGGCTTGCCAAGGATCTTCGGAGCAGAAATGCGACTCTCTGGTAGATGGGCGGTCCCTTTCTTCTTCATGCTTTCAGGATTCTTTTCGGCCCCCTCTCTCATTTCGGATCCGAACAGGATCGCTCATCAGTCAGCGAAAGCCTTCTGGGTGTTGATTGTGTCGAGCCTCGCGATGACTCCCTTGCTGGTCTGGCAACTCGGATTGGGGGACGCGGCAAAAAAGATCATTTCCACCGAGGTACTTTCCCAGGGAACCCATTTCCATCTTTGGTTTCTCAGTTCGCTGTCGTTCGGCCTGTTCGTTTTCTTTGCGATGCGGATTTACGGCACAAATCGGTCTGCCATGGCGTTGGTCGCTCTGAGCTTGGGAATCATGATTTTCGACGCATATTATCCCAACGGTCGGCCATTCCAGACCTTCAGCCGGTACTTGATGTGCTTTCCGTTTCTGTACCTTGGAATGCTGATACGGTGGAAAAACCTCCGCCTGACTTTGTCAGCCGCATTGGGTTTGACCTTTTTGGGAGTTCTGCTGCAGAACGTCGAGGCTTACGTACTTCGAGAGTTGTTTGATAAATCACCATTCCAATTTGATTTCCTGATCGGCACGATCCCCTTCGCCACGGGCGCATTTTTTCTCGCGATGCAATTGCCGGAAAGTCCGCGACTTGCGGTCGCTGCTCGCCTAGGCCAGAAGTACTCACTAGGGATCTACGTCTTTCACCCCTATTTCATTTATATCTTGACGCAGGGCGTGCCGTGGAACGGGCGAGTTTATAGCTTGTCGATTGTTCCATTGACGTTCGTCATGACACTGCTGTCTCTCGGAATCGTTTTTCGGTATTTTCCAGCGAGCGAGAGAATCTTGGCTGCGAGCCGCGGGGACCTGCAAAGGCTTGATGACCTGCAACCATTTCCTCCCGCATTCCCGGATGCAGAAGACGATTGAACGGATCTTTTGAGACTTGCTTGCCCACGATCCGGATTCAGTTGGTCCGGCAACAGATGCGCGTGACAGGAACGGAAGCGAGTCAGTTTTGAGTCGCGGCGACTTGGGGTCAGCGATTCTTTCGCCAATCGGAAAGGATCTGTGAGATCGCTGTGGCTTGAGGTTCTTGAGCCAGCGAGAGAAGTTCGCCCTCGTGCCCTTCCGATTGACGTAGGGAGGCGTCGTGCCGGTTGATGATTCTGAGCGCATCAAGAATGGTGACGCGGCCGTCGCCGGAAACGTCGTATTTGGAGACGTCCGTTGGACTGCCATTCCGGGTATGGAGGTGATCGATGATCCACTCCGCATCGGCCCCGTTGATCAGCCCGTCGTCGTTGACGTCAAATCGGTCGGTGTCCGGAACGACGGGCCTGACCGGGATCGGAGCGATTGGCTCAACAATCGATTCCACGGCGAATAAAAGATCTCCTTCTTCCAGCGATAGCAACGCGCTATCGATGCCGGAGCCGCCGTCGACCATGTCGGGACTACCATCCGCGTCGGTTCCAAGACATCCTTTCAAGGTGGAGATGGAAGCCCACTGTCCGTTCTTGTCCAAACGCGGCAGCGATTGTGTGTTGCAACCATTCCTCCCGCGACTGCTTTCCAAGATGTCGTCGCCCGCTTCGCCCCACAATGTGTCCGCTCCGCCACCGGCGATGATCCGATCGTCGCCGTTGCCGCCGTTGAGAAAATCGTTTCCCGCCGAAACCGAATGGTCGTCTCCGTAAAGCGTATCTCCACCGTCTCGGCCGAAAAGACGGTCATCGCCAGCTCCGCCCATCAGGTAGTCGTTGCCGCCGCCGCCGTCGAGAAAATCGTTTCCCTGGCCGCCCAGCACCAGATCATGGCCGGCTGATGTGACCACGACGTCATCACCGTCTCCCGCGTCGATGAAGACGTTTTGATCTCCTTCGACGACAATGGTGTCATTCCCTTGAAGGGCGTGAATCGCGATCCATGGTGAGGCGGGCAGGTGCCGGGGCGCGGCATCATTGACGCGGACCTCAATGCCCAACGAAGGGTCGTCGCTTTTGCGAACCACGATGGTGTCATTCGCGTCGGTCCCTTGAATCACCGGCGCGTCGTCCAAGTCCCAGCCCAGATTTGCGGACAACGGCATGCGTTGTTCCATTCTTTCGATGCGACAGGCTCGCGTGATGCGAGGGCGAGAATTCTCCCGAGGGCAAGCAATTCGACTGCACATGAGCCTTTCCCAAAGTCGTTACGACCGCGAGCGACGAGTCATCTTATGTGGGACCATCCCCAAAGGTTTAGCAGGAACAGCACGACGGGAAACCCAAAGACGAACAGGAGCAGGCCAAACATCAGCACAGTCAGCGGCGACTTTTGTTTCATGGCTCGGCTCTCGAGTGACTCGCCGGCCCCTGGTGGTCGATCGATCAGGTGCCGCAGCGGAGTATTCTACCTACGAATCGTCGCGAGCGTGACGAAGTTGGCGGGGTAGCAGCAGAATTGTGTGTCGACACGGTTGCAGCGATCGTCGATCGGTGCATCGCCTTCGACCGTCGGAATCTGAGAATCGGATTTGAACCAACCAGGGCCATGCGAAGCGTCGTGTCACACGCCGCATGACATCGATCGACGATCCGTCACGATTGGTCCGATTCTCGATTCAGCTTGTCCAATTCGTCTTTTTCGGACTCGCTGAAGAACAGCGTCAGGAAGGGCAGGTTCATCAAAACCGCGATCAAAAACCCGCATGCCGCCACCCCTCCGACAAACTCCCAGTCGAACAAAGCGGAGGCGACAAGAAGCATCCCCACCGCGATGGCCAACAGGCATTTGAAAACGGTGATGATGCCAACCGTTTGCACATCAATTTCCCATTCTTCGCCACTCAACTCTGACTGGCCCGGTCGTCGCAGATTCTCGGCGCGCGAACGGGTTTCCAGGTAGTTGACGATCGCCAGCACGGTGTACAAGACGGGGACGGCGATCGCGGGGAGATAGGCCGCCTGGCGGTAAAACGCCAAACAGCCGATCGTCGCGATCAAGGCGATCACCAAGAGGACACGTACCGCTGTTTGAAAGTGACGGGAGGCCACGTGGGCATCGGACTCAACCGTCAGGGGATGGTGTGCGTGGCTGCTCATCTCAGGCCTCCGGTAGAACGAGTGAGCGAGAAAGATGCAAAGGCTGTACCTATCCCGTCAGGGTCTCGCTAAGACCTGCGGAGTCCCAGGTCCAAGTGTGAAATGCCGCCCCTGTGCTGCCAGGCGCCGATGCGGTTCAAATTCAAGGGCGTGGAAGCTGCCCAGAGAATTTGAACCGCCTAGCCGGGAGCTTCCCCGGTGGCGTGACAAATCGAAGCGCTGGCCCGTGCGTCGCCCATCACGGCATCAGGCTCCAAACGAATCGAGCGGTCAGGCCGGCGATGATTGCGGCCATCACCCAAGCCAAAAACATTTGGGCGATCAGAATTCGAAACCGCCCGCCGGTATCCTCGGCACGAGGTGGTGGAGTGTCATCGAGGGTGGGCGGGCGGAACGGATTCATGGCCAACAATCGTGTGATTCGTGTTGCAATTGGCTGCGATGTCGAGGCAGGGAACGCACGAGAGGATGTTGCGGTTGCCGCGCACTGGCAGCGTTTATCCCGAATCAGGGACAGCCAGGGATCAGTTTAACGCGATGGGATGCCCCGCCATCAAAAACAATCGCAGGGAAGCGGTAGGATGGTGCGTCCCAAGGCAGCTCGATCCACTGTCCCTGCACTTCGCGATCGAGCGAATCTTATCCCCGTAAGCGATCACCTCGAGCATGCGCCAACCTCGATTCCGTTTTCGATTGTCGACCGTGATTCTTGTCGTGACCTTGATCGCAGTTGTTTGTGGATGGTGGCATGATCGAAATCGTTTGAATCGAGAATCGGCAGCACTCGCGGAGTTTGCCTATCGCGTGAATTCTCGGGCCTACTTGGACAATTGGAATCGCACGCATGGGGGATTCCTTCCGCAAGAAATGCTGGCGCAATTTCAGCGTCAGGGAACCGCATTGGACCTCCGATACACCGCCGATCGATCCGAGATGGTCCGTCGATTGAGACACGGGGATCTGGATTTCCTGGTCCGCACGTCGAACGAAAAGATCGTTAGCGGTATCGGCGGGGCTGGTTGGATTCACGGAACACTGCAGGACCTGGAGGGCTATCGTCCGCCCGCGACGGCAGACTTCGAGGGCAATCCAGAAGCGGAGGATTGAGTCCGCAAGCGGGCGGTCGAATGATTCAACCGTGGCCATTCGTTGGATTCATGCGAGGGCGAATGCTAAGCTTGTTTCCCGACAACAGACCGGTATTGGGTAAGAAGAGGGTGTGTTGTTTGCGGGGCTCTCTCGCTTCCCGTGATGCAAGTTCACCGGATCTGTGCACAGTGAATCCCGCCATTTGGTCTGACTAGCAATGGTTTTCGACATCTCAAGCTTTGCTTTCCGCGGACGCTGGTTCGCCCTCGCCATTTTGCCGCTTTGGTTTAGTGGGGGATCGCTGTCAGCGGAAGGGCCTCCGTCTGGCAAGCCGGCGGTCGCATCCGAGGTAACGCAACGGATCGAACCAAAGGCCGAATTCTTTGGAATCGCCGACGTGCGACTGCTGGACGGACCCTTTCAAGAGGCCCAACGCGTCGATCACCAGTACCTGCTGGCGCTGGAGGCCGATCGGATGTTGTCGAATCTGCGCCAATTCGCGGGACTGAAACCGTTGGCGCCGCCGTATGGAGGCTGGGACACGGAAGGTGCCGGGTCGATCGGTCACTACCTGAGTGCTCTGATTCAGATGCATTTGGCCACCGGCGACCCACGATTGAAGGAACGGTCCGATTACGTCGTCTCACAAATGGCTCTTTGTCAGGAACACTCCGGTGGTGGGGCGTTGTACACGCACGCTTTCGATCGTGATCGCTGGTTTCCAGCTTTGCGAGAGGGTCGGCTGATCCGAACCAATGTTTCCGCCTGGTACGTGACTCACAAAACCATGGCGGGATTGCGCGACGCGTGGCTGCTGGGCGGGAATCAGCAAGCCGGAACAACGCTCATCGAACTATGCGACTGGGCGATCGACGTGACTCGCGAAATGTCGCCCGAAACGTGGCAGGACATGATGTCCATGGGGATCTCGGAATTCGGTGCTCCGCATGAGATTCTGGCTGATGTTTATCACCAGACCGGCGAGGAGAAGTATCTGAGTCTGGCGCAAAAGTTTCACCAGCAGCCGTTGGTGGAGGCGTTGGCCGACGGGAATGTTTCCGTGATCAATGAGACGCACGCCAATGCGGCAATCGTCAAGTTCGTCGGCTACCAGCGTTTGTTCGACTTGACCGGCGATGAGCGATATGGCGCGGCAAGCAGAAATTTTTTCACGGACGTTGTGCAACGTCGGACTTGGAGTTTGGGAGGGAATTCGCAGTGGGAGCATTTCTTCAAGCCGCGCGAGTTCGAACAGCAGGTTTGTGAACTGTGCGGCCCAGAGACGTGCAATACCTACAACATGCTCAAGCTGGCAAAACGACTGTATCGGCACGATCCGAAGTCACATTATTGTGACTACATCGAACGAGCCCTTTACAACCACGTGCTGGCGTCCCAAGCCCCCGAACCGGGGCGATTTGCGTACTACACGTCGCAGCGGCCGGGGCACTATCGCGTGTTTTCATCTCCGCATGATTCGTTCTGGTGCTGTGTGGGAACGGGGATGGAAAACCACGGCAAGTACGGCGGTTTCGTTTACGCACATGATGCCGATTTCGAATCGCTGTACGTGAATTTGTTCATGGCATCGGAGTTGAAATGCGATGCATTGGGGCTGCAACTGCGTCAGCAAACCGACTTTCCCCATGAATCGACAACTCGCCTGGTGTTGCAATTGAAGCAGCCGCGGGAGTTCAGTTTGTGTCTTCGCCGGCCGCCCTGGCTGGATGGCGAATGGGACTGCCTGGTGAACGGAGCCTCCATCAACGGCGGTGGGCAGCCCGACTCGTATCTGAAAATGCACCGTCGATGGGAGGATGGGGATACGATCGATTTGACTTTGCCCATGGGCGTCCGTGTCGAGCGGTTGCCCGCCAGCAATCGGTACGTTTCGTTTTTCTACGGACCGGTGTTGCTGGCCGGGGCTGTCGGCACAGATGGCCTGCAGCCGAGCGACTTTCGCAGCGGGAGCGGAGCCAGTATTGCATCCAACCAAAGTCAATTGGCCGAAAAGGTGTTGCCGAGCCCTCGGTTGCCGCGATTCCAGGGGATGGAAACTGGTTCTGCTGCGAATGAGTCGGAAACAAGCCAATGGAGACCAAGGATGGAAAAGGTTTCCGATGTGCCGTTGCGTTTCAAATTGGCAGGATCGCAGGAAACCGATGTTCGAGAGATCTTGCCCTTTTATGAAACCTTTTTTGAGCGTTATGTGGTGCAGTGGCCGTTGGACGGGAAGGTTGATCCGCCGCGCAAGAAAGATTGAGTGGGGCTCTTGCGTGGATGCCAACGTGGCCAGGAGTTGACACTGTCTGTCGTCCCTTCGGGACTAGGAATCTTGAAGAAGCTGCCCACCGGTGGTGCCACCCCGCAAGATCCAGCCCCGGAGGCGCGACAGCCGACGCAGCGGGGCGTGGTCACTCCGCCGTTTCCGGCGGCTCGGGGGCGCCTCCGCTGAGCACCGCCGAGATGGGGGCCATCGCTTCCAGACGTTCGCTAATCATCGTGACCGCGATCAAGATCGGGACGGCCAGAAAGACGCCCATCATCCCCCACATCCATCCCCAAAGCACGATGGATAGAAAAACCAGCACGCTGCTGAGCCGCATGGACTTGCCCAGCAAGGATGGCGTGATGAACTGACCTTCCAGGGTTGTGAGTGCCATGTACGTTCCGGCGACCAAGAATGCGTAGGAGGGTTCAAAATTGACCAGGGCGACAAAGAAAGCCAGGATCACGCCGCACACCGCCCCGACGATGGGGATGAAGTTCAACAGGGCTCCCGCGACGCCCCAAAGCACGGGGGATGGCATGCCCAACAGCCACATGGCGGTACCGATGGCACAACCCAGGGCGATGTTGATTGCGGTGACCCACGCCAGATAGTGGCTCAACCCGTCCTGCACGCTGTTCAGAATCTCGATGAATTGTCGTTTGGAACGAAAGGTGGGAAGGCTTCGCAGCAAGTTTTCGATCAATTGCTCTCCCGCTGCCGTTAGGAAATAAAACAACACGATCGCAATCGACATGAAGGAGACAAAGTTTCCGGTGCCGGCGATCAAAGGCGACGAGGTCGTCCAGGCGGGTTGCTTGACCACTACGGGAACCGGTTTGTCCTCCGTTTCCTCCATCTCTTCCTCAGTGGCTTCGGTGATGTTCTCGGTGGCCTCATTGACGGTCTCCAGCCGGTCAAAAATGAAGCTCAGTTTTTTCTTCGCGTCTCCGAGTGATTGAGGGACGTCTGCCATCATTTCTTTGGCCGGCCCGGAGAGCATGTAGGATCCGCCGCCGATCAGCAGGGCCAGGCCGACGACAATCACGGCGGCCGAAACCGGCGGCGGGACTCCCAATCGCTGGGCCGCCCGGACCAGCGGTCGGACGGTCAGGTAGGCAAACGTCGCCACGGCAATGGGGACGAACAGGTTGCGACCGATGTACAACGTGTAGGCGACCAACAGGATGCCGCACAGCCAAATCCCAGCGGCGATCCACCCCAGACGCATCGATTGTTTTTCCATCGCCGTGACGTACTTCAACGTGATCGGCGAGACATTCAGGCGGTTGTACCGCTCACGCGGCGTTTCGTTCGGTTCAGGTTCTGCCATCAAGGGTTCCTTCGGTCACCGACACCTTCCCGCGGGCACTGCCGGTTCATTCACACGCCTATTCCAAGACCACGACGAACGACTCGCCGGACCGTCGCGGATGTTCCTGCAGACGGGATCATCCGGTCAAGCCGACGCGGACCGGAATCTTGGATTCGCACCGGTAAGCGGCCTGGAGCGTCCGATCGATCCCCGCTCGACTGCAGAATTCGTACCGTACTTCGCGAATCGACGGCAGTTCGGTCGAATTGCCTTTGCGAGAGGCAAACCGCTACTCGGACGCAGATTCCGGATGTCCGTTCAGGCTCAGGTGGCGGCCGGGTTAGGCGACCGCGACTTTGACGACGTTGATCGGTGGGAGCGCATCAAACACGCAGTTCCAGCTTTCGCCGGCATCGCGGCCGACATACAGTTTTCCGGTCGTGGTCCCAAAGTACAGGGCCGGACTGGGCAGATCATCGACACACATTGCGTCGCGCAACACGGTGAAGTAGCTGTCCTTCTCCGGCAGTCCGGTGCGAAGCGGATTCCAACTCGCACCGCCATTTTGGCTTCGCCACACGGCCGGCTTGCCGCCGGGGCAGGTTCGCGTCATCGGTTCCAGCGGCACCACATAAACGGTGTCCGCGTCATGGGGGTGCACGACGATCGGGAATCCGAAATCCGAAGGCAGCCCGTCGGCGATCGAATGCCAGGTTTGGCCGTGATCGTCGCTCCGCAAGACACCAATCCCGGGACGATCTTCCCATCCGCCGTGGTTTTGCATGTACAGCCTTCCTGGAACGTCTGGATGGCCCGCAATCTTGTGCACGCACTGTCCAAACTCCGGGTAAGGATCCGGGACAAATCCCGCGCCGACGCCGCGGTTGGAAGCGGTAAATGCTTTTCCACCGTCTTCGCTGACGTAGTGCCCTCCGGTAGAGATTCCGACGTGGATCCGATCGCCATCGGTGAGAATCGTGTGCAGACAGAGTCCGCCGTTGCCAGGTTGCCAGTGAGGCGTGTGTTCGTGATTGCTGATCCCAGAGACCAATTCCCAAGATTCGCCGGCGTCTTCGCTGTGAAACAATGCGGCGGGTTCGACGCCACACCACAGTTCACGTGAATCCTGTCCCCGCTCAATGGACCAGATGTTGGCAATGGCGCGTCCGTCAGCTTCCGGGAATGCGGGGGCAGATTGCGTCTCCTTAAAGCTTTTACCGCCGTCGTCGGAACGCAACAGTTTCATGCCAAAAAACGCATTGCAACTGGAGGCATAGATTTGCTTGGGCTGGTCGCGATCAATGAGCGCGGAATAGACCGAGACGCCGGCACCGAAAGGTCCTGACAGCGAAAACCGTTCCCGGTTGGACGTGGACTCCGCAACGAACAGTCCTTTTTTTGTCCCGATGCAGAGACGCACGCGATCTGGCATCATCACCCTCCGGAAACGGCTTGGAAGATATGGACGACATCGCCTTCGGTCAGCGACACGGACGATGGATTCTTGTCGGTCATGAGCGACGAATTGTGAAACAAGTTCACGTGACGGCGGACGTGACCTGTTTCATCACAAATGCTGTGGTGCAACTCGGGAAACCGAACGCGAAGGACTTCAAAAAGCTCTCCCAGACTGGCCGCCGGGATCCGCAATTCGGCGGGAACGCCGCAACGCGATTGCAGTACACTCGGAATTTCAACGACCACGTTCATGGAAATCGTTTCGGATCCGCAACAAAAAGGGAAAGACCGGGACAGCGAACGATCCGGTAGAACGCGTCATGTTAGCGTGCCCCGACTCATCTCTGATTCGTTTCCAACAGAAAAGGCTGCGATTTCTTTCACTGATTGGATAGGGGAATGTCTTGCGGTACGGAATTCAGACGCTGTTGATCGTGACGTTGGGCTTTGCCCTGGTCTTTGCACTGTTCGATGTGTGGCCGTTGCTGGTGTACCTGCTCTATCTGGTGAGCGTCCTGAACACCGTCATGCTGCCGTTCGTTCTGATCGTCATCGGCCTCGCTGCGCCACAGCGAGGGACGTCGCTGGACGTCCAGTCGATTCCGGCGTTTGTGACGTTGGGTCGAATCTGGTGCGTGAGTGCTTGTTTGTGGGTGTTGTTGTCGCTCGTTCTGTCATGGGTGCCGATCGGGATCTAACTGGACAGCGGTACTTTCAATCAAAAACACGGCGAGTTGCAGTGCAATGAGCGGCAAGGCGTTAGCCGCCGGTTGATGCGAGAAGATCCGCGGCCAGCGCCACACGCCTCACTCAACCTGGCACTGTCAAGCGAGTTGAATTGGCCGCGGCATTGGTTGCTGAACCATCGACTCTCGGTGAAGTCTTCCCTGCATGGACAGGTTCACTTCGCGGATTCCAGCAGCGCGATCAGGTCGGCCAATTCTTGCTGCGTCAGTAATTCACCCAGTCCCGATGGCATCACGGAGGTCTCGCTGGGGGATTCCAGTTCGATTTGATCGCGCGGCAAGGTGAGGGTGCGGTCGGCATTGATCTGCAGGGTCAACATGCCACCGGATCGATCTCGAATCAGACCGTTGTGGACATTGCCGTCAACCGTCAGCAGACGTGTCGATTGGTAGCTCTGTTCCAGCCGGGCGCTGGGAAACAGAATCGCCTCCAAAAGCGCTTCCCGCGTTCGGCTGCGACCGATGCGGGTCAGTTCCGGTCCCACATCCTTCCCGAGGTATCCCATTTTGTGACAGGCGCTGCACGCGGCTTTGTTGCCACGAAAGATTTGCAGGCCTCGGACGGGATCTCCCGGCCCCAGGTCGGAGAGGACCTTGGTGACGGCGGTGCGGATGTCGGCCGGAGCCTGAATCAATTCGCGCCCCACACGCTCGGCCCGCTGACGGATCGATGGCGAAGCTTGTTTGAATTGCTGTTGCAGGAAACCTTCGGGAAGGGTGCGGGCCGAACGGATCGAAGTCAGGCTCTGAAGCAATTGTTGGTCCAGGGACGAATCTCCGGAGCGATGGATCGTTTCGATCGCAGTCATCAAGTGACGCGGTGTCACTTCCGGCAGCGATTGCAGCAATTGGCTCGCTCCAGGCTGGCTTAGCGTGGTTCGGTGCAGGACTTTTGCGGCCAGAAAGGCTTGTTCGGCGTCCCGCGAGACGAATGCCTGGACCACTGCGGATTCCAGGTCGGAGTCGTCGATCGCCGAGCCCTGGGGCATCGGGCTCAACCAGGTCAGCTGATCTACAATCTCAGGCACTCGCAACGCTTGTTGTTGCAAACATTTCGACAGCAGATTGCGGTGGGGGCCAAAACTGATTTCGCCCAGCTGGTCCAAAAGTTCCTGGTGAATGGTCTCGGTTGCCTGCGTCAGCCAAGTTGTGATCGCCGTGGCGGTCTCGCGGTCCGGCGGCTGCGAAACAATTTTCGCGAGGTTGGTTGCCAGGAACCGTTGTTGACTCTCTGGAAGTTCGGCTGCTCGGCCGAGCCAGCTGCCGACCAGCGTCTTGATCTCCGGCGTGTCCTTCCAACTGGACACCAGCGTGTGCAAGGTCGACGCGGCGGGCTGAGAGTCCGGAATGGTCCGCCACAGTTCTGTGCAATTCTCCATCGCCGCGGCTGCGGCTGCGGGATCGTCGGCCAGGATTTGCGTTGCAATCGATCGCAGGGCAGCGTGGTCGCTGCGGAGCGCGGAAAGCAGTGTGGCGGTGTCCAGCTGGTTTGCTCGATCAAGTTGTTGAAGGACAGTCAACGCCGCGACCTGTTTCGTGTCCGTATCGGCGTATCGCATCCAGGCAATCGCGGGATCGCGACGTCCGGTTTGAATCAGCGCGTCCAGCGCGGCATGTTCCAGATGGCGGTCTCCCTGCGCAGATTGAAAAGCACCTAGCAGCAGATCGACCGCGTTCGCATCGGCCACTCGGCCGACAGCTTCGAGGGCGCATCGACGTACCAGGGCCGACGGATGGTCCATCAGGATTTGCAGCTTCGGCTCCGGAATCGACACGCGGCGAATCGCCAGTGCATGCAGGGCGGTTTGGACGATTCCCGGATCGGCATCGGTAAGGAACTCCAGCATCGCTTCGTCGGCCGGTGCTGATTCCAGGCGGCACAGTGCCCACAGGGCCGCCTGGCGGTCGACACGGGCGCGGTCCTGGTCGGACGCGATCTGCAAAAGCCGCGGGATCACGGCCGCGTCGGCGGACGCTAACCGCAACGCAGCGTGACGGCGAACCCAGGGGCGATCGTCAAGGAGCAGGTCGACGCATTTCGCGGGAGTCAACGCTTGCCAGTCGATGCGAGAATCTGGTGCGGCGTCGCGTCTTTGGTCTTCCCGGGACAGGCGATAGATTCCCCCGGAAGCTGTTTTCTGATCGATCCGTGAAGTCGGGCAGCAGAGGTCGTACCATCCCCCGGTGTCGACCAGTAGCAGCGACCCGTCGCTGTCCTCGATCAGGTCGGTGGGGTGAAAGTCCACTCGATCGGTCCACACCAGATCCTGGTCGACCGTCTGGTAGGTGGCTCCATCCGGCTGCAGCTGATGGACGCTCAGCTTGTGGAGGTTGAACAGGGCGGCGGCCAGGACGTTCGACTCGGGCGGCACGCCCATCAGACGCTTGCATGCCGGCGACTGGGGACAGATCAATCCGCTGGGCGCCGCGGGACCCAAGTGCGTCATCGGCTGCATCAGTGGACCGGTGCGTGCCACTTCGTCGACCACGTGGTTCTGTTTGCCGAACACGGCGTTCTCAACGGCATGTCCGATCCCGTCGCGTTGCCCGTTGCCGGGGCGGACCAAAAACGTGCTGGTGAAGAATGCTTCGCCTTCCGGAGTGAATGCGACCTCCACGGGATTGTCCATCCCGCCGCTGATCACCGATTCGATCGGACCTCCGGAACGGTGCCGGCGATAGATGTGGGCCGCCGCATTGGTGACGGTTCGGCCATCGGTCAGTTCATGTGTCTGCTTGCCAAATGCTCCCTTGCACCAGTAGATCCATCCGTCCGGACCCAGGTAGGGGCCGTGCAAGTCATTGGCACAGTTGGTGACCGTCGTGCCGTCAAACCAGACCTCACGCTGTTCGCAAATGCCGTCGTCGTCCGCATCGGTCAAACGCCAAATCACCGGCGGTGCGGAGACCAGGATGTCATTGTCCAGGCAGAGCACTCCCTCCGGGAAAGCCAAGCCGGAGGCGGCGACGATCCGCCGATCAAAGACCCCGTCGTCGTCATCGTCAACCAGTCGCACGATGTGGTGCAGCCCCAACTGGTTGTGTTCTTGGATGGGCCAGCCGACACCTCCCGACTCCGCCACGACCAGTCGCCCTTGGCGATCCCAGTCGACGACGATCGGCCACTTGATCAGGGGTTCGGCGGCAACCTTTTGGATCGTCAGTCCGTCGCGGACCTGAAACTCGATTCCCCCCACCGTTTGACGCTGGGCGTTGGGCGGTTGGCCGAGCACGGTCGTCACGCAGAGCGTCCAGAGCAGCGTCGCCGGCCACACAATGTCGAGTCGATTCATGGTGCATGGGGGGAGAGGGAGAGGATGAATTCCGACTGAATATAAGCCCTGGAATCGGCGCCCGCACGCAATCAGCAACGGTTCGTCGTGTTCGGCGGTGTTCATCAGGGCTATCATGAAACGGTCCGCATTCCGCCCGATGAGAAGACTTTGTGACGCACGCCAGAATGTTTTTGTTGCCCCTGTCCGTTGTGTTGGGGATCCTTGCTGGGGATCTCGCGAGCGGGCAGGACGCTCCGGAGGACTCCGACCAAGCGTTGATCGCCCAGGTTCAACGTTCCGTCACGACCATTCGAGTGCAAGGGCGCGACGGAGAGGAAATCGGCATCGGGACGGGGTTCATGATCGACGACGAAGGATTGGTCGCGACCAACTTTCACGTGATCAATGAAGGTCGACCCTTCACCGTGCAAGCTTCCGATGGGACGATGCTGCCTGTGAAGTCCGTGGAGGCGTCGGACGTGAATTCGGATTTGGCGCTGATCCGAGTGGACGTGAGCCGGCATCCCGTTCCCGCACTGGAACTGGTCTCCGATGACCGTTCGGCGCAAGGGCTCCGGGTACTGGCGTTTGGAAATCCGCTGGGTTTGCAGAACAGTGTGGTCGAGGGCATCGTGTCGGCCCGCCGGGAAATGCAGGGAAGAGAATTGCTGCAGTTGGCGATGCCGATCGAACAGGGCAACAGCGGCGGCCCGTTGGTGGATCTTGACGGACGGGTTCACGGCATCATCAACATGAAATCGGCGATCGATGACAACCTGGGATTCGCGATCCCCGCCGCCCAATTATTGTCGCTGCAGCAACATCCGAATCCGGTGTTGATCGATCGCTGGGTGCGCCTTGCGCGGATGAATCCGCAAAGTTGGAAGTCGGTCAACGGCGCAACCTGGCAGCAACGTGGCGGGCGGATCACCGCCAGCGGGACCGGGGCAGGATTCGGCGGACGCAGTTTGTTGCTTTCACAAACAGATGTCCCAGAGCGACCGTTTGAAGTTGCCGTGATGGTGCGGTTGGACCGCGAGTCCGGGGCGGCCGGTTTGGTGTTTCACAGCGATGGGCAAGACAAACACTATGGGTTCTATCCCAGTGCCGGTCGGCTGCGGCTGACCTGTTTCCGTGGTCCCAGCGTGTTCTCGTGGCAGGTGCTCGACGAAGTTTCCTCGGAACACTATCTGCCCGGGCAGTGGAATCACTTGAAAGTCCGAATCGAAAAGGATCGTATCCTGTGTTTCGTCAATGGGCATCTGGTGATCGAGTCGGCCGATGCGCAGCTGGACCGGGGGAGCGCTGGGTTGGCAAAGTTTCGTGATACCGAAGCCGAGTTCAAACAGTTCGAGGTGGGACGCGAGCTGTCGGATCCGAGTCTGAGCGATTCGGCCAAGCAGTGGTTGGCAAAGCTGGAGGTCCCCGAGGTAGACATCGACCAAATCGGTGCCGAGCAGATTCACCAACTGGGTACGTCCGGTGACCTGGCATCGCGCGAAATCATCCGCAAGGCCAGGTTGCTAGAGAAACAGGCGGCGCGTCTGCGACAACTTGCTGATGATGTACGACGCGCTGAACCGATTGAGCAGCTCAGGCATTTGGAAGATTTAGAATCGGACCAGCGGTTGCTGCGCGGAGCGTTGCTGATTGCGAGATTGGATCATCCCGATGTGAATATCCAAGCGTATTGCGACCGGGTGGATGCCATGTCAGAAGAAATCTCCACGCGGATCGATTCGGACGCCGATGCCGTGGACAAGCGAAAGCATTTGCACCAGTACCTGTTTGAAGAAAACGGGTACCACGGCAGCCGAAGTGAATACTACCACCCGGCCAATAGCCATTTGAATCGGGTCATTGATGACCGCGAAGGGCTGCCGATCACGCTGTCAATTCTGTACATCGAACTGGCGCAGCGATTGGGAATCGACGTTCGCGGTATCGGCCTGCCGGGACACTTCATCGTGGGGCAGGTGATCGATGCCGATCGAACCGATTTGATCGACGTGTTTGACCGTGGCGAATTGCTGATGCGTGCCGACGCGGAGCGAATCGTTTTGATGCACGTCGGACGCGGGCTTCGGGAGGAGGACCTGCAGGCAAATTCGACGACGGAGATCTTGACCCGCGTGCTGAACAATCTGATCGGTATCGCCGGAAGAAATGAAGATTTGGAAGGGATGTTGCGATACAGCGATGGATTGGTCGCCCTGAATCCCGAATTGCCGGAGTATCGGCTGATGCGTGCGCAGTTGCGTGGAATGACCGGCCGCGCGGCGGCCGCGATTGATGACGTGGATTGGATGCTGGAGCATCAACCGCCGGGGGCGGATTTGGGGGCGGCAAAGCGTTTGCGGTCCGCGCTACGCAGTCGGCAGTCGTTGACAACCGATTGATGCAAGTCGCTCCGCGCGGGGCCGCTGGTTCAACCGACGGCTTGTTCATCCGATACGGTTTCGAGGGCGCCCAGCGCCAGTTGGTTGGTTACCAGAGAACGGATCGCCAGGTACACCAACAGTCCGATCGGCCCGACGAGAAAGGTTAAAAGCAGGGTGGGGACGATCCAGCGGTGGCGGAGTCCGTTGCGCTGTGAATCACGCACCTGCCAGGACCCGATGAACAGATCGAACGCCAGGTAGTGGATCCATCCGGCCAGCAGCGCCCAGCGGTTCTGGAACAGTTGGGACACTCCGTCGAGCGACGTGAATCCGCCTTCGACGTCTCCGATCGTCATGACCAGGATGACCAGGTAGACGGTTGCCAGCGCGCCGCAGGCAACAACCGGGACCAGCAACCGGGACACGATTCGGTAGCCGGGCAGGAACAGCAACAGCAACCACATGATCAAGGTGGCGTTGTTGACCCACGGAAAGAGTGCTTCGGGAGACATCCGTCACGCCGGATTGGAAGGTCAGGCGCGTTTCATCATTGCGTAGCCGACGGGGCTGTCCTTGCCGTAGGGGAAACCGGGCGGGCGTTCATCACCGATTTTCGCCTGCAGGTGTTCCAGTTTTTTTCCCACCCAGCGGACGATGCCCAGGTGCTGTTGACCGGAATCATCCCCGGTCTCGATGAATTCGTCCATGATCGAAAACTCGGGGCCGGGTTGGATCCGCAGTCGCCCTTTCTCGACAATGTTTTCGCCCATGAACTTGATGTAGCGATCACCCTCGACGCGCAACTTGGCTTTGAACAGCCAGGGCAGAAAGAAAGGTGCCTTTCCACCGTCTTGGCCCACACTGACGATCTTCCAATCGCCTTGCAGGTCATCCAGAGTTGGGGCCGGGACATTGCTCATCAGATCGTCCACCGCGAACTGGGACAGGTCGTTCAGGCCGCCGGGCCCTGGCTGTGAAAGGAGACGTTGCAGGAGTGCCGGCGGAGGTTCGCCACTTTCGCGGAGCGAAAGACGACACTGAAACGTTTCTTGAGAAGGCCCAACATAACAAATCCCCAGGCGTTCCGGTGAACGGCTGCCAGCGGAGACTGCACCGACCGCAAACGGGAGGCAGCTTTGGGGCGAGGCGCAAAGAGAAAGCCCCACGGCGAACCGTGGGGCTTTGTGATGTTGGACGTCAAGGCTGTTCAGCCGGCGATCAGCCGTCCGAATCGTTCTTGTTGTCTTCGCCGTCGCCCACCGAAGCGCTGACCGGTTCTTCCTTGTTTTCGTTCCGGCCGCGGTTCTCACCAACGAACTCCAGGCGAACGACTTTGACCTTCTTGCCATCGGGGTCGATCATCTTGCCCTCTTCGGTGACCGTCATGTCCTTGGGATCGATGGATTTCCCGTCGGAATTTTCCAGGATGCCTTTGACGACGATCGTGTCCTTGCCTTCGAAGGCGCCGCGGAGCAATTCCTCGCTAAGCGGGTCTTCGATCCGCTGCTCGATGGCGCGACGCAGCGGACGGGCTCCATAATCCAAGTCGGTACCCCGCCGGATCAGGAACTCCTTGGCCTCGTCCCGAAGTTCCAACGCCAAGCCGCGTTCGAGCAAGCGTTCGCGAACCTTGGACAATTCGAAATCGATCACTTCTTTCAAGTCGATGCGGGTCAGGTGGCGGAAGATGATGGTATCGTCCAGCCGGTTCAAGAACTCGGGGCGGAAGACCTTTTGGATCTGGTCCATCACCCGATTCTTCATCGACTCGTAGCTGGCATCCGAATCGGACCGTTGGAACCCGAAGGCGGATTCGTTCTTGATCGCTTCGGCGCCGGCGTTGGTCGTCATGATCAGGATGGTGTTTCGGAAGTCGACGTTGCGCCCGAATGAATCGGTCAGCCGACCTTCTTCCATCACCTGCAGCAGCATGTTGAAGACATCCGGGTGTGCCTTTTCGATTTCATCGAACAGGACGACCGCGTAGGGACGCCGCCGAATTTTTTCGGTCAACTGCCCACCCTCTTCGTACCCGACGAATCCGGGAGGGGCACCGATCAATCGGCTGACGTTGTGCTTCTCCATGTATTCGCTCATGTCGATATGCACCAGCGCGTCGCTGTCACCAAACATGTATTCGGCGAGCGCCTTGGCCAGCAACGTTTTCCCGACACCGGTGGGCCCGGCGAAGATGAACGAACCGGTCGGACGACGGGGATCTTTCAATCCGCTGCGGCTGCGGCGAACGGCCTTGGCGACGGCGGAAACCGCCAGATCCTGGCTGACGACGCGTTTGTGAAGTTCTTCCTCCATCTTCATCAGCCGCATGCTGTCTTCGGTCGACAGACGCGTCAGGGGGATCCCGGTCATCTTGCTGACGACTTCGGCGATGACTTCTTCGTCGACGACGCCATCGGTTTGCTGGCTCTTCTCACGCCACTCCTGGGTGATCTGGTCTTTCTTCTTGCGAAGTTTTTCGGCCTGATCACGCAGATTGGCGGCTTTTTCGAAGTCCTGGTTTGCGACCGCGTCTTCCTTTTCCTTGTTCAGCTGTTCGACTTCTTCGTCGATTTCCTTCAGATCCGGCGGACGGGTCATGGTCCGCAGACGGACGCGGGCACCGGCTTCGTCGATCACGTCGATGGCCTTGTCGGGCAGGCAGCGGGCGGTGATGTACCGCTCGCTCATCTCGACGGCTGCGACCACGGCGTCGTCGGTGATTTGCACCCGGTGGTGTTCTTCGTAACGTTCGCGAAGCCCCTTCAGGATCTCGATGGTTTCGTCCTTTCCGGTCGGCTCCACGATGATCTCTTGGAACCGTCGCGCCAGGGCGTTGTCCTTTTCGATGTACTTGCGGTACTCGTCCAACGTCGTTGCACCGATGCACTGAATTTCGCCCCGTGCCAAAGCGGGCTTGAGCACGTTGGCGGCGTCGATCGCACCTTCGGCACCACCGGCACCAACCAGGGTGTGAAGTTCGTCAATGAACAGGATGGTGTTCTTGACGCGGCGAACTTCGGTCATCACGGCCTTGATCCGTTCTTCGAACTGACCACGGTACTTGGTTCCGGCGACCATCATCGCCAGGTCCAACACGACGATCCGCTTGTCCGCCAGGATCTCCGGCACTTCGCCTTCGATCACCTTTTGGGCAAACCCTTCGACGATCGCGGTTTTCCCCACGCCCGCTTCACCCAGCAGGACCGGGTTGTTCTTGGTCCGGCGGCACAGAATTTGAATCGCACGTTCGATTTCGCGCGAGCGTCCGATGACGGGATCCAATTCGCCCTTGCGAGCTAATTCGGTCAGGTCACGCCCGAAGCTGTCCAACGCCGGCGTCTTGCTTTTGCCGCTCTTGCTGGACGAACCGCTGCTGCTGCTTTCTTCGCCGCCGCGTCCGCCGCGTTCGCCGACTTCGGCGCCTTCCAGGCCATGGCCGAGCAGGTTCAACACTTCCTCGCGCACGTCTTCCAATTTCAGACCCAAGTTCATCAACACCTGGGCGGCCACACCTTCCTGCTCGCGCAACAATCCCAGCAGGATGTGCTCGGTTCCGACGTAGCTGTGGTTCAGATTCCGAGCCTCCTCCATGGAGTACTCGATCACCTTTTTGGCACGGGGGGTTTGAGGAAGCTTGCCGACGGTCACCATCTCCGGACCGCTCTGCACCAGCTTCTCGACTTCCAGACGAATCTTGCGCAGATCCACGTCCAGGTTTTTCAGCACATTGGCCGCGACCCCGCTTCCTTCCTTCACCAACCCGAGCAGGATGTGCTCCGTGCCGATGTATTCATGGTTGAATCGTTGCGCTTCCTGGTTGGCCAATTGCATGACCTTGCGGGCGCGGTCGGTAAATCGTTCGTACATTTGATTAGTCTCGTAAACCCGGCGGGTGTTCCCAACGACAAGATCGGATGTGATTTGCCGATCGGTTGATTGTTCGGCTGTCGCCAGCAAAGGAAATCAGAGCGACCATCCTGTCGTCTTCCAACCCCGCATGGCAATCGCCCGGTGAAATTCGATTGACGGGTGATCCGGTCGGCACTCCAGCGAGGACTGCCAGTCCAAAAATCGGCCTGTCAACTTGGCGAATCTTTCGGCCCTAGTTGTTCTTTGCAAACCGTACGCCACAAGGCAAAAATCGTTGCGCAGAAAACGGAGTAAGCGACGACGGTCAGGTTGGGCGACGGACCGGACGTCGTTCATTGTTGATTCTATCGGTTTTACGAAATTGGGGGGATAGGAGTGCGGACGAATCCCGCCGGCTTTACCGCGAAACGTCGTGATCACGAACCGACAATCAGGTGTTTTGCTCGCAATACGTCCCTCCCGTCATCACTCCGATGACGTTGTCACCGAGGTGAATTTGGGCGGCAAATTCGCAACCGTCCGAGCGGTTCACTGCTCATTTGGCCGACCGCCAAGGTCGCTTAGGCTGCTGTCAAATCGGCAGCACACGAGGGGCCCTGGTCCTCGTCCCCACTGACGCGTTTTTCTGCGTCCGAATCCGCATTCGCGCTCGACTCCTGGTCCTCCACGGGACCGTGGTCCGACGTTTCCCGGTCGCGTCGGATTCTCGCCATTTCGGCCTCGATTTCAATTCGCCAGGGGTCGGCGATCTCCAGCAATCTCATTTGGTCAATCAGAGCCGCGGCGGACTCCGGCCGGCCCGTGTGACGATAGACGCCGGACAGCAGCAGCAACGCCGGCGGGTCGCGGGGCTCGATCGCGAGGACGCCCAGCAGCAGCTTTTCCGCTGCCGGCCAATCGGCTTGCAGGTAGGCTTGGTGGGCGTCCGGAAACCGATCCGGGGTCTCGCTGAGCAATCGTGGCTGCAGCAACTTGGGCAGCTCTTTGGCACTCTTGATCGTCCAGCAGATCCAGCTGATGAATACCAAGTAGCAGGCCAAGCGGACCAGCAACGGGTCCAGCCAGGTCGGATACAGAAACCGCAACACCAACAGCGAATTCAGAACGATAGCGAACCCGATCGCCAGCGGGAGCGCTGACAACCGGCCAAGCCACCAGAGCTCGCTGAGCCCGGGCCAGAGACAGGTCAGGTAATTGCGGGTGTTCATGAGCCACTTCACGGGACGCGTCAGGTGTACGGGATCGTCGGCGCCGGACGCAAGTTGAGTTGGCGCGCCAGACGAATTCGGACACTTCAGAGAGGGGACGATGCCCCCGTTTCTCACCGGCGCGGTGTCGCGGTCACCGCTTCGCGGCTGGTGGGGTTTGAGACAGCCGATTCCGTCGGCTTAGCCGAACCACGCCGAGTGGCGCGGGAAGCCGATTCACCAGAGGGCTTGTAAGCCGGGTTCTGTGACGCGCGAGCCGGGCCCGCGCGACGGCGATCATTTATCTGTGCACGACGATTGCTCGTCGCCTCAATCGCGACCTACCCGGGTGTCGTCACGAAGCGGACCGCTTCTGCACCCTGTTTGGTCTAGCTCCGGATGGGGTTTACCGAGCCGATCAAGTCACCTTGACCGCTGGTGCGCTCTTACCGCACCGTTTCACCCTTACCACGCGTCCGCGCCGAGGCGCGAACCGTTCGGCGGTCTGCTCTCTGTTGCACTAGCCCTAGCCTCGCGGCCGGTCGACGTTATCGACCATCCTGTCCTGTGGAGCCCGGACTTTCCTCCCGGCGGCCGTGGCCGCCGAGCGATCGCCCCGCCCTCTGGTGAAGCGGTCTAACAAGATTGGTGCTGCGTCCGTCCAAGTCAAGCGACCCGCGTCGTGCCGAGCGACCGCTTTTCGCCCGACGGGACTACTTGCCGGGAACATACACCAATTGGATTTCCGTGGACGGCAGTTGTTCCTGCAACGCTTGGACACCGTCCGCCGTGACGCCGGTTCGGGTGACCACCAGTTTTTCCAACTGCTTCAAATCGGCCAGTGCTGGCAGCCCGTCGTCGGTGATCGCGGTCGATCCGAGGTGCAGGAACGTCAGTCCCCGCAGCTTCCCGATGGCGGGCAGGGCGCGATCGGTCAGCTGGGTGTTGTCCAGATTCAGCCAACGCAACGAATCGGATGCGGCCAGCTGTTCGGCCCCCGCGTCACCCATGCCGGTGCTCCACAAGTTCAATTTGGAAAGCTTGGCCAGCGAGCCGAGGGGCTGGCCGGAGGCGTCCCCGACGCCCACGCACTCGCTCAGATCCAAGTCAACCAGTTGGCTGAGCCCGGCCAGTTGCTTCACGCCGGAATCAGAGAAATCGGTTGCCGCCAACCGGCATTTCTTCAGCTCCGAAAAGGTCGCCAGCGTTTCGGCCGATTCGTCCGTGATCTCCGTCCCGGCCAGATACAGCTCCACCCATTGTTTGTTTGCACCCAGCGCCGCGAACCCCGTGTCGGTGATCGGCAGGTAGTCCAGCGCCAGAACTTTCAGGTTGGGCAGTGAGGCCAACGATTGCAGGGCATCATCGCCGACTTTGGTGACGGAGTCTTTTCCGGACAACTTGATCGCTTTGAGTCGCTTCAAGCCCGCCAGCTTGGCCAAGCCCCCGTCGGTGACGGGGCACTGACGCAGATCAAGGTTTTCCAGTGTCGCGATGTTCGCGATGGATTCCAGGTGTTCGTCGGAGGCCGGAGTCCCCGCCAGAATCAAGCTGCGGAGCTTGGGAAGGTCTGCCAACTGCGAGAGGATTTCAACCGAGTCCGCGCCGCGCAAATCCACTTCGATGAAATCGCCATTCCCGTCACGTCGCGTTTCCGCAACCGCCTCGATGGCGGACAGCGGCTCCGTCGGCTTGCTCGGGTCTATCCCAACGGCGTCTTCGACCGAACGCGGTTGGCAGCCGAGCACGGCGAGCAAGACCGCCAGGAACAACCCGATCATCCGTTGCGATGCGAGCGACCATGAGGGTGCGAACGTCCGACCGCGAATCAACATTGCTCCATTCCTTTGCTGCCAGGGAAACGTCTCCGCCCATCGGCGTGAGTGTAACAGAGCGAATGCTCACCGGGGCGATGGAGTGATGGAGCGATCCATTCGATCGAGCGACGGTCACCACGGCGACAGGGCGGGGCGACCGTGGCAACGCCTGGTACCGGACGTGCGACAGCAACCTACAATCGGGAATCGGCCGCCCCTCTGCCTGCACACGCTCCGCCCGCACACCCTGCGTCGGCGTCCCCTAACCGCATGGGACACGCTGCCCGCCGGGACACGCTGCCTGTCGGTCCTCCTCCTTACCCTTCGATCCTCGCAAACCTGGATTTGCGGGAATCCGCGAATGATCGTTCACGATGAAACTTTCCTTTCTGTGTCTCGGCAACATCGATGATCCCGCCCAGGTCTCGCCGGGCTTGTACGACGAGGTCATTGCACAGTTTCAGAGCGGATGCGATCAAGGACATCAGGGGGCCGGACTCGTGGACCCCGCTGTTTGCATCGCAGCGACGATTGCGGTCGTCGCGGTGGATGCCGATCACGCGACGGACGTCGTTGAAAACCGTTTTCAGGTTCGGTTTGAGGTGGCGACGGAGGAGGTTTCGGAAGGCGGCGAGCAGCGTCAAGCGGTCGACCGAATCTTGCAACTTCTGTGCGAACTCTCCGAGCGGTTCCCGTTGAACTGGGTCGTCGGCCACGAACTGGATTCCCACCTGGGCAGCATCATTGCCGGGACGCTACAGCCTGCCTTGCTGGAGGAATTGGAGACGTCGTTTCACGTCGCCCAGCTGCTCGGTGGAATGTTGGCCGACGAGGGATGGACGGACAGGGAAGTCGCCGTCGACGAATCCGACTGTGACAACCAACCGTCGGAGTCGCTGGCCGACGACCCGAGCATCGAGTGCGAGGAACGTTGGAATGCGCTGCTGGACCCAGAGGAGACGTTCCGTCGCTTTCCCGAATGGGATTGAAGACCTTGTTCTTGCCGCGTTTGAGCAGACACGACGTGTTCCGCTGACTTTCCGGGAAAGGCTTCGCAGGCCACCGTCAGGATGACTGTCTTCAGGTTGATTGCTTTTGGAAATCCAATGACGTGGCGGGCTTTCCGTTTTTATCCAGGAGCGTCCATCGAAACGATTTGGCAGTGGTCGCCGACAGTTTGCCCGACAACGAGACGCCACCGGATTCGCTGATCACCAAAGTCTGGTCCGCAATCCGGTAGGTGCCTTTGGAGATCGCGTTCTTGCCGCTTCGAGTGTGAACCATGGTGAAGGTCTGGTCGGCATTGATGCGAATCGCCCAGGCGTCTTGGTTGGAGACTTTAGCCGACCAGGTCCCGACCAAGCTTTGCGGGTCGGTCGGCTGAGTTTGCTTCGGCAGAGTTTGCTTCGGCTGTGTGGGCTTCGTTGGGGAGGCCTTCGCGACCGCGTTGGTCGACGCAGCGTTCGACGACGCGTCGGGTTGGTTGGCGTCAACTTTCGTGATCGCATTGACCGTTGCCGCGTTCCGGTCGGCAAAACCAGACAGCTCGACGACCGCCTTGCGGATCGCGGTGACGTTCAGCTTTTGATTCGGCACCGAGACGACCAGCGACAAAGCAGAATCGGTCGCTTGCAACCGCATCCGCGGCTGCTGCGAGACGGCCGTGATCAGACGCATCAACGGTTGGCCATCGACCGGTTGGGATGGGGCGCGGTTGGCGAGGGGCAATCGCACGCGGACGCGGCCCGCTTCGGCATCGACGGTCAGTTCCATTAACTCGTCTTTGCCCGCAGCTGTCGTGACACCGGCTTGTTCCCCGGCTTCCTGGTCCTGGGAAACCGTCGTCGTCGCGTCGTTGAATGCTTGCAAGCTGACGAACACGGATTGCGATTTGACTTCGCAGCGGATGCCGCCGTCGGTCAGCAAACGTGACAGCGAGACGACTCCCAGGACCGTGCCGCGATCTTCGGTCAGCTTGGTGGTGGTCGCCGAGGCGGAGACCACGTCGGACATTTTGATCTCGCTGAGCAAGTCCCCGGGGACGCCATCGGCGGCCGTGGCCAGCGGGGAGGCGAGGCCCCACGTGGCGGAGGCCAAAAGCAGCAACGCGGCGGGGAGCCGTCCGGATGAGACACTTTGGGGGAGCCGACCGGGACGATGACCAGAAAAACACATGTTTCGATGCTCGCGGAAAAGGAATCGCGGACCAATGGAGTGGGTTCTGACCTGCCAAGCGGCAGCCGGTAGCCGATGTGACAGGCGAAAAGAAAAAATCGCAGCCCGCCGCGGCCAGCGGCAACGCATGACCGGGGCAGCGCGTGATTCCTCCAATCAACGAAATTTTCGTCACGTCCTGCCATCGCGGGGGCCGATGTCAGGGAGGCTGTGACACAACGGCGCTTGCTGTCTACGTCGAGCAGCCTACACTTAAGTGGCGTTGCCTGAGAAAGGCCTCGCCCGCTTCGGTCTTTCCAATTCGGCAGAGGGATCATTTTTAGGGTTCGCCTAAGTCACTCAACGGCAAGTGCAGTAGCACGCTTAGACTTACGCGTTTCTCCCAGCGGCTCCATTTTGCCGCCGACGGATCGAAGCAACTGCCGGCCGACGGATCTCCGGATTTGTCGTCCGGCTTTTTTTTTACCTTTCACGAGTGATCTTCATGGGGCGATGGAGACCGACGTCCTGCGGACCTTGATCCATGAGCTCGGTGGAACCGAATGTCGTTCACGTCGCCCCCTCGATGCGGCTGTCCCGCCTCGGGTTGATCGTCGCATTCGCCGTGATGATTGCGGCGGGACTCGCGGTGTACGCGCTGTTTCCGGCCAGCGTCGGGGGGCCGTCGCTACCGGTTGCCGTTTCGATTGATCGCGACGCGGTCACGATGCCCGGCGGACAGGGAGCCGTCCTGACGCCCGTGGTGCGGGTAACCAATCAGGCCGATTTTCCCCTCGGACGCCTGACGATTGAATTGAACGGTCAATACCTGCTGATGCAGGCCAGCCCGCTGCCCGCCGGTGAATCGATCGTGCTGCCCCAAGAAATCTTCACCGACAAGCGGAGCAGTCAGCGATTCAATCCCGGCCGCTATCGCGTGGAAGAGGTGGTGGTGACCGGCCAGTTGCCCAGCAACGCCCGCGGGGTCTCCAAGTTCGAATTTGAGTGACGCCATTTAATCGACGCGGAAACGCTGCAGCGAGAAACGGACCATCCACGGATCACTTCACCCTCCCTCTGGGAGGGTCAAAGGCGAGGCACGAGCCTTTGGGGAGGGCGTCTTCCAAAACCAGCTGAAATCAATCGCGCCGTCCGCGACCCTCCCCGCGTCGTCGCAAGCTCCTCCGCGACCCTCCCAGAGGGAGGGTGAAATAAACGGCGTGACCTCCGGCGTGAAGAGGTGTCGGACGGCGTGCGTTTGGCACACCGCTAGCAATCAATTCAGGTCAGCCGGGGTTTGGCTTGATTTTCACCGAGTTTGCGTGCTCGATTTCGATACAGGTGTTGCAAATTGCAACAGTTGTGCTCGGCCACCAGTGGCAGTGGAGTCGGTGAAAGGCGGTTTTTTTCGTAGCGGGACGAATGATGCGGAAATAGACTCAGGCGAGAAGATTTCCGATCGACTCTTCCCCTTTTCCCTAGATTCCCAACGATCTCGCAAAATGCGGGTCATCAGGCGGGTTTGAAACTTAGCAAACACAACGGTTGTTCCGATGAAGACTGGCAGATGCCTGTCTTCCAGCACCGCGGAGAGAATTCAGATGCGAGACGTCGCACACAGCTTTAAGAATTTGGTCATTTCGGGGGTGAAGCGTTTCCCCCTGTCAGGCCTGTTGGTCACAGCGGCTTCGTTGTCACTGGCAATGCCCGTGGGAGCTGCCGATTCCCAATCGGATCGATCCGGCGGAGCCCAAGTGCGGGTCGCCAGTTTCGATGCCGATGGCGAATCCTTTTTCGCGGCCTCGGTCCAGCCGGCGGCCGACGAGGCCCTGATGCGTGAAGTCGCTCAGGCGGCAGCCGATGTGGTGATCGTCGTTGACACCTCGGCCAGCCAGTCCGGTGAGTTTCGCCGGGAGTCCCTGGCGGCTGCTTCCAAGGTGATGGCCTCCTTGCGGCCCTCCGACCGCGTGCGGATTTTCGCGGCGGACGTGGATGCCGTGTCGCTGACCGATGCATTTGCCAAGTCCGACGAGAGCAGCGTGTCGGCGGCGATGGAGCGGTTGGGCCGGCGACTGCCTCTGGGCAACACGAACATGGTTTCCGTGATTGACGCGGTTCGCGGTTCGTTGCTCGCCGAGTCGCGTGACCACACGCGTTCGATCGTGTACATCGGCGATGGGGCTTCGATCGATGCCACCGGAAACGAGCAGCGATTCTCCGCCCTGGTCGATGCGCTGCGTGCCGACCGAATTTCCGTTCACAGTGTGGCGATCGGCCCGACGGCGAACGTGCAACTGATGGCGATTCTGGCCAATCAGACGGGCGGCGTGCTGGGAGTCGTCAGTGAAGCCGACGGCAACACCGCGGCGGCGATCGGCCGGCGTGTCGCCGAATCCGCCGTGCGATCACCGATTTGGGTCGAGCAGATTCGTCTGCCTGAGGCGATGACGATCGTCCAGGCTGACCGACTGCCGCCGCTGCGTCTCGACCGCGACACGATCCTGTTGGGCAAATTTGAGAACCGCATCGAATCCGGCACGCTGGCCTTGCAGGGACAGACCCCCGGAGCGACCGTGGGGATCAAAGCCGATTTGGAAGTCGAAGCCAGCCATCCTGATTTCTCGTTTTTGCCCGGATTGGTCAGCAGCGCTGCACCGAACAACGGCCTGACGTTGCCGACCGCCAGTAGCCTGCTGTTGCGTCAGACGGCCAACGCGTTGGCGATGCAGTCGGAGGAATTGGTGCGTGCCGGCAAGCTGGCGCTGAAACGTGGCAACAAGAAGGGCGCCAAAGCGGTTGCCGAAATGGCATTGGAGGCGGATCCGAATAACGAAGACGCCAAGGTGCTCAAGAAGGTCAGCAGCGGAACCACGCTGATCATCCAGAACGACG
The DNA here is from genome assembly GCF_008629675.1 of Roseiconus nitratireducens. Classification (GTDB taxonomy): domain Bacteria; phylum Planctomycetota; class Planctomycetia; order Pirellulales; family Pirellulaceae; genus Stieleria; species Stieleria nitratireducens. The sequence goes on from NZ_VWOX01000001.1 coordinate 480,220, forward strand.
ATTCACCCTTTGGCGATCTTTTTGGTGACGAGCCGGAATCGCCCGCGGCACCCGCCGCCGGCGGAACCGCTCCGGAAGAAGATCCTTTTGGCCCGTTCGGCGATTCCGCTCCGGCAGCCGATGCGCCCGCGGAAGACCCGTTTGGGGAAGCCCCCGCGGCCGAGCCTGCTCCGCAACCGCCGGCCGCACAGCCGCCCGCAGCGGAGCCTCCGGTCAGTCAGCCACCGGCGGCGCAACCGGGACCTGCGGTTCCGGTCGAACCCGCCGCACCCCGGGCCGATCGTGGTGCGGAAGCCGGACGGATGGCGCCACCGGCCGGTCGCGCCCCGCGCGTTCCCCCGTCGCGTAGCATCATCGGCGATGACGAGATTCTGGAGCGAGGCGGTGACTTGTTGGACCGCGTCCAGGCTCAGCGAGGAATTGCCGACGCGCGGCTGCGTGCGGAAGTCCGTGCCGCGTTGCGTCAAGCCGAATTGACCCTGCGAAGTGATCCGACCGGTGTGGCGGGGCAGCTGAAATCGGTGCTCTCGCGCGTGCAAACCTTGCCGGACATCGATCCGAAATTGCGTCAGGAGCTGGAAAGCCAACTGCAATCGGCAATCCAAGCGGCCAGCGCCGCCGAGGCACGATGGTTGGCCGAGCAAGCCAACCTGGTTGCCCAAGACGAAGCAGCACGGGCCACGGCGCGGTTGCTTGAGGAAACGTATCGTCGCGAGGCCACGTTGAAGACGTTGTCGCAGCAGATGAACGCTTTGATCGACGAAGGACGTTATCGCGAAGCCGACGGTGAGGTCGCCGTCAAGTTTGCCGAGATCGCGGGAAACACGATCACCGAAGATTCGGTGGCCGGACGTCACTTCGCTTACCAACCTTTGGCGCTGCAAACCTACTACCGCGACCGCTACTACACGGAAATGCGAGAGCGGAACTTTGTCGACGCCTTTTCGTTGGTTCTCAAAAGCAACATCCCGTTCGTCGACGAGCCCCCGATTCTGTACCCCGATGCCGACGTCTGGCAGCGTTTGAGCCGCCGTCGTCTGGAACGGTACGGTTCGATCGAACTGGTTGGCGACAACGAAACGGAACGCCGCATCGAATCGGCCCTGTCGGACGAGACGACGCAATCGTTCATCGAAACACCGCTCAGCGATGCGATTCAGCAGATCAGCCAGACCCACGACATTCCGATCGTGGTCGATACGCGAGCGTTGGAGGAAATCGGTTTGGACGCCGATGTCGGTGTGACCATCGACTTGAAGAACGTCAGCTTGCGTTCGTTCCTGCGTCTGATGCTGCGGGATCTGGATTTGACGTACCTGATCAAAGACGAGGTGATGCAGATCACCACGATCGAGGCGGCCGAAGACAATTTGGTCACCAAGGTGTATCCGGTTGGTGACCTGGTCGTTCCGATCGTCTCGCTCGGCGGCGGCGGCATGGGCGGCGGCATGATGGGCGGCGGCATGGGTGGCATGGGCGGCGGCATGGGCGGCATGGGCGGCGGCATGGGTGGCATGGGCGGCGGCATGGGCGGCATGGGCGGCGGCATGATGGGCGGCGGCGGAGCGTTCGTCGTTCCCGACGATGCCAGTCTGCGTGGCAAGACCCAGACGACCGACCGATCGCAAGATGCCTCCGCCAAATCGGCCGGCGTGTTGGACAGCGAAGATGCGGCCCAAATCGAGCCGCTGAATGTCGTCCCCAGCGAAGGCCAAACCCAAGCGGAAGCCTGGGAGCAGTATTTTGCCGGCCTGAAGATTGATGATGCACGCCAGCTGACAATCTTGGACCAACAGATTCGTGCCACCGTCGCACGCTACTCGATGAAGGCCTCGGTGGCTGACGAGAAGGGTGATCGCGAAGCGGCCGTGGACTGGTTCGCTCAGTCGCGGGATGTCATCGCCGAAGCCATCCGCGCGGGCCATGTCCAACCGTGGATGTATCAGGCATATGCGATCGCATTGACCGCGACCGGCGCACCGGTCGAAGAGGTCGAACGGGCCCTGTTGTCGGCGGTCGACTTCGCCGAAAGCCCCGACACGGTGTTGCACGTCGCCGCGCGGCTGGAGGACATCGGGTCTCACGCGGCGGCCTTGCGTTTGTGCAAACGCGTTTCGGACTTGGATCCCAGTCGCCGGGAACCGTACGTGATCGGTTTGCGTCTGGCGGAACAGTTGGACGATCCCGGCGCGATGACTTGGGCCTGTGAAGGCGTGTTGTCGCAAGCCTGGCCGGACAAGTACAAGCCGGTGGTCGACAAGGCCAAGTTGCTCGCCCGCAGCACGTATGCTGAATTGATGGAAGCTGGCCGGACCGAGGAAGCCGCGGAATTCGGCCAGGCCTTGAAGATGGCCGCTGCTCACGATGTCGTCGTCCGCGTGTCTTGGACGGGCGATGCCGATATCGATCTGGCCGTCGAAGAACCCGGCGGAACCGTTTGCTCGATGGAAAACCGGTCCACCGCCGGTGGCGGGACCCTGTTGGCCGATGCTTATCCGGGCTACGGAGAAGACAGCAGCGGCACGGTTTCGGAAACGTATCTGTGCCCACGCGGTTTCAGCGGTCAATACCGGTTGTTGGTTCGCAAGGTGTGGGGCGAAGTCTCGACCGGCAACGTGACGGTTGAAATCGTGACCGATGCCGGCCGACCCGAACAGAATTTCATCCGCAAGGAGATCCCCCTGACCGAAAAGGATGCGCTGTGTGTCTTTCAGGTCAAAAACGGCAAACGCAAAGAAAAGCTGGGTGAAGCACAGCTGGCTCACCTGCGCGACGTGCAACGGGACATGAACCAGCAAGTCCTGGGGCAATTTGTCGGCGGCAATGACTCCGCCCAAGTCCTGCGCGATCTGTTCAGCGATGTGCAGCGGCTGACCGGTGGCACCGGCGGGATCGCCGGAAACCCGTTCTTCGGCCGGGGCAACGCGGTGGGTTTCCAGCCGCAACTGACCGTGTTGCCGACCGGGGCATCACTTTCGACCCTGGCCATCATCTCGGCCGACCGACGCTACGTGCGGATCTCCCCGGCTCCGTTCTTTTCCCAAGTGGGTGACGTGACGACGTTTAACTTCGTCGACGGCTCGACCGGTGGGGGGGGAGCTGGCGGTGGCGGAGCGGGCGGCATCGGCGGTGGCATCGGCGGTGGTGCTGGTGGCATCGGCGGCGGCGGCGGTGGCATCGGCGGCGGATTCGGAAACTGATCTGACGGCTGAGCCGCGTGCGTCCGAAGCGGAGGCGCGCCGGTGCGGACCGAAACGCGGACCGCCGCTCGGTCGGCGGGCTTGACGTTCGAAATGCAAGCAAATCAACGGCTGGTGCCCGGTGGCACCAGCCGTTTTTTCGTGGGTTTTTGCAGTGGAACGCAGTTTGCGGCTCGCTCAGTCTCGCTTAGAAGACTGGCGGAGAAGTCAGAAGACCGGCGGAGCAGGTTGCCTTGGGGCAGCCCGCGTCCTGCTGTTTGCGGCAATGGGTCGGGCGTCTGCAAGCTCGGCGGATCCGGCGTTCTGACACCCTTTCCACTTCACCGGGTTCGACCTCATCGGGCGGCGGATTTGACGCCCGGCCGAGAAAGCGTTGGCCGAGCGAATCGGGTGGTTTTTCTGACTGCGGTGAAACCTTGCCCGGGGCCGACGGGTAGGGATCCGGTAGTGGGCACCGCCGTTGCGGCGGGTGAGAGCCAGTGCACATGTCGAACGTGGGATGACGGAAGCCGGAATTTTCGGGTTCCTTCAACCCGGCGGCGAAGCTGGTTACGTTCTCAACGAATGGACTGATACATTGTTGCTCCAATCAAACTCCTCACACAATTCACACCTAAGGATGAAGGGTTTCATGACTGCTTGTTTCCACCCCCGCTACGCTGGCAAGACGGTTTTGGCCGTTGCCTTGCTGGCCGCGTCGATCGTTGCGGCCCCCGTGGCTTCCGCCCAAGAACGTCTGCTCCCGTCGGAAGGCACACCGACCACGTTGTCTGATGGGACGCGTCCCGTTGTCGTCGTGACGTTGGGATCGATCAACAAGTTGATGCAGGACGTCAACTACATCACCGGCGTCGTCGGTCAGCCGCAATTCGGCGGCATGTTTTCCATGATGGCGGGCACGTTTGCCCAGGGCATGGACATGAACCAGCCGATCGGCGTCGTGGTGCCGATGGTCAATGGGACGCCGCAGCCGATCATTGTGCTGCCGACCTCGGACATCAAACCAATCCTGAAGCGTCTGGAGGCGCAAACCGGTCCGGTCGACGAACTGGATGACGGCACGTTGGTAGTCACGATCAATCAGAACACGCTGTACATCAAGCAGATGGGGCAGACGGCAGTTGCGGCCCAGGCGCGGGATGCGCTGAAGTTGATCCCGGCCGATTCGACCAAGATGTTCCAAGGCATGGGGAACTCCTATGACGTGGCCGTCCGGTTGAACGTCCAGCAGATTCCGGTCGAAATCCGCAACATGTTGATCGACCAGATGCGTCAGGGATTCACCCAGGCGATGGAGAAACAGGCGAATCAAACGCAAGGGGACGCCGAGGCGGCGCGGGAAGTCGCCGAGCGGTCGATTGAACAGATCGAACAATTGATCCAAGAAGCTGACGAGTTGAAACTGGGGCTGAATATCGATCCGGCCGGTCGAAACATCGGCATCGATTTCTCGTTCACCGCCGTTCCCGGAACGCAGTTGGCAGCCGTTTACGGCGGCCAACACCCGATCCCGTCGCGGTTCGCTTCGGTCATTCGCGATGACGCCGCAGCTTACCTGCACGCGGCAAGCTCGATCAGTCCCGAAGCCGTGACCCAGGCTCGTGAGAGCGTTGAAGGGTCGATGAGCATGTTGAAGGGGGCTCTGAGCAACGAAGGGAACCTGACCGAAGATCAGATCAACGAAATTGATCAGTACGTCGGACGCCTGGTCGAGATCATCTCCGAGTCGCTGGCCGAAGGCAAAGCCGACATGGGTGGTCTGTTGTTGGCCGGCGAGAACCAGTTCCAGTTCGTCATGGGAACATTCGTCGCCGACGGCACCAAGGTCGCCGATCTGGCGAAAGACTTGGCCAAGAAAGTCCCGGACAGCCCCGATGCGCCGCGGTTCACGTTTGACGCCAGCGAATTCGAAGGCGTGACCATGCACCTGATCGAAGCCGATGTGCCGGCGGATAAAGACGAAGCGCGTCAGGTGTTCGGCGAAAAGATCCAGGTCCACATCGGTACCGCGCCCAAGGCGGTTTACATCGCGGTCGGACAGGGAAGCGAATCGCTGCTGAAGGAATTCATTCAGAGCGGAGAAGCTGGTGCCGGCGCGCGTGAGGAATTGGGTCAGTTCAATTTGCGTTTGCTGCCGATCTTGCAATTTGCCCAGTCGGTCGATGACAACGCTGGCGTTGCCGCCGTGATCAATTCGCTCAGCGGCATTCAGGACGGTGGTGAACTGTCCGTTGTCAGTCTGTCCATCGACAACGGATCCGAGTCCAAGGTCAAGATCGGCGAAGGGTTGCTGCGGGCGCTCGGCACCGCCGCGATCCTCGGTCAGCAGCAGCAACAGCAGCTGGGCCAACCGGCGTTCTAGTCTGTGCTGAAAACTTGAAACCACGCTCGCCAGAGCGTGGAGGCGGCATTGGTGACGCCACCGCATTGGTGACGCCACCGTCTGGCGACGGTAGCTACAACTCCGACGTCGCCCGCTCGGCAGAGCGTGGGAGACGCCGCATTGCCACAAACGACCAGCCCGCGCCGAAAGCAGGCTGGCGTTGGCGACCTCTCAAATGGTAATTGGGAGAGTCGCTTAGGAACTTGGGGCCATTTTCTTCACCGTTTCCACAACGAACCAATGGGTATGTCACTCAAAGCGAATCGCAGCCGCTGGTTGATTCTGACTACCGTGATGTTGCTGGCCGGGGCGGCGCTCGTTTTCGCCAATCCGCTCAGTCGCGACGTCACCCAGGACACCGCGCCGACGGTCACCGAGGACGTGAATCCCGACGCAGAAGTCGCGTCAATGCCGCGAGTGCGGCCGTCGTCGATCGCGGAAGTTCTGCAGTTGGCCGGTGAAGCAAAAGCCAACATGTCCAGTTCGCTGGAAGACTACACCACGCGATTTGTCAAACAGGAACGCAATCCCGACGGCAAACTGAGCGAGAAATCGGAGATGTCGCTGAAGGTCCAAACGCGGATGCGAAACGAGTCCGATGACGCACCGATGCGGATCTACATGAAATTTGCTCGGCCCGAGTCCAGCGCGGGACGCGAAGTCATTTGGGGCGGAGACCTGTACGACGGAAACATGGCGGTCCATGAAAACACGATGCTGCTGAGCTGGAAGACGCTGTGGTTGGACCCCGACGGAATGCTCGCAATGAACGGCCAACGCTATCCGATTTACGAAATCGGGTTGGTTCGTTTGGTCGAGAAACTGATCGAACGCGGCAGCGAGGATGTGAACAATCCCGACGTGTCCGTCACCATCACCCGGGATCACGAATTTGATTCGGCCGCTTGCGAGCTGATCCGTGTCACCCGTCAAACTCCCAGCGGACGAGAAGGAGACTTCTCGTTGGCCGAGGTCGTTTACGACCCTGAGCGGTTGTTGATCCTCAGCTATCGCAGCTTTGGATGGCCGGACGCCGAGGGTGAATCGAAGGAATTGCCGTTGTTGGAGTCCTATGAGTACCGGGATTTGAAGACGAATGTCGGGCTCAGCGAACAGGATTTCGACGTCAGCAATCCGGAGTATCAGTTCCCTTAGTCGGCTTTTCTAACGATTGCGAGGAGCCTCGCCCGTAGCCACGCTCGCCCGTAGCCACGCTCGCCAGAGCGTGCTCACGGCAGTGGGAGTTTGAGCAATGCCACCGTCTGGCGACGGTAGCTCCTACGACGCTGGCTTGGCAAACATCCTCGGGTAGCCACGCTCGCCAGAGCGTGGTCGCGGCGGTTGGGAGTTTGAGCAATGCCACCGTCTGGCGACGGTAGCTACTGCGACGCTGGCTTGGCAAACATCCTCGGGTAGCCACGCTCGCCAGAGCGTGGTCGCGGCGGTTGGGAGTTTGAGCAATACCACCGTCTGGCGACGGTAGCTGCTGCGACGCTGGCTTGGCAAACATCCTCGGGTAGCCACGCTCGCCAGAGCGTGGGAATCGCCTCGGACCGTCATCTCGGCGATCGGCGCTGCTGTCTCGCGCGTTTCCGAGCCGGCGGCTCGTAGGTCGCTCCCTTGTCGGCCGGCATCGTTCGGTCCCACTGCAAGACTTCGTTTTTGAGATTCTCCGTGATCTGGGGATGCTGCTCGGAAACCTCATTGGCCTCCGCAGGGTCTTCGGCGACGTTGTAAAGCTCTGTCTGGCTTCCGTCATACTCACACAGCAGTTTCCAAGGGCCCTGCCGAACAGCCAGGTCCGGCAGTTCGGTGAAGGAGTAGGCCGCATCGCGGTCCGGGGGGCGGCGAAAGAACAACGGCTGCTGCCTGGACTGCTCGGCTTGACCGAGCAACGTCGACGACAGATCCTCGCCGTCGTATTGAACACCGGAAGGACTCGGGACCCCGGTGATCGATAGCAGACTGGGGACCAGATCGATGGCGGAAAACACCGATTGGTGGTTGGTGCTGCCCGCGGCATCGGGAGCGATCAGTCCGGGCCCCCAGGCGATCAACGGAGACCGGATGCCTCCTTCGTAAAGGGTCGCCTTCAGTCCCCGGAACGGTCCGGCGGTACCCGCGTCAATGTCGGGTCCGTTGTCGCTGCAAATCAGAATCAAAGTATTGTCCCGCAGGGATTCGTCATCGCGAATCAAGTCAAACAGGACGCCCAGTTGCTCGTCCATCGTGTCCAGGACCCCATGGTACAGTTCGCGCCGTTGGCCCGATCCGCGACGAGCCTTCGGCGGAAAGTAGGGCGAATGAACGTCATCGGGCCACACGTTGACGTAGAACGGCTTCTGTGCGGCATGCGCCCATCGGATGAACTCCGTCGCTGATTCGATGAAGGCTTGGGTGATCGTCGAGCGGTCTTCCCACAAAATGGGGCCGCGTCCCAGGCGGTCGCTTCCGAGGGCATGTTTTTGCGGCGGCTTGCCATCGTAGGCGTCTTTGAGCGGCAGGACGCGTGGCCCCAACCCTTCAAAGTTGGTCAATGATTCGTCAAAGCCGTATTCGGTAATCAGCGGTGCCTCGCCCACGTCACGTTGGCCGCCCATGTGCCATTTGCCGAAGTGACCGGTCGCATAGCCGGCCTGGTGCAGCGAACGCGCAAGCATTGGAGCGGCAGGATCCAGCCACTGGGCGACGCCGCGCGCTTCGTTGCTTTGACGGTTGTTCAAGAACGAGGTGATTCGCCAGCGTTGAGGATACTGGCCGGTGGAGATTGCCACGCGCGAGGGCGAGCAGATCGGCGAGTTGACGTAAAACTGTTCGAATCGAATGCCTTCGGCAGCCATGCGATCGATGTTTTCCGTCTTCACCGCGGTTCCGCCGAAACATGAAAAATCGCCCCATCCCATGTCATCGATGAACACCAGCACGACGTTGGGAGGACGTTTGGAGGCGGCAGGGCAGGTGGAGGTTGATCCGCACAGCATCGCCGCGGCGGTTAACAACAAGCAGCACGATCGCATCATGGGAAGGTTCGCCGATGGAGGAGGGGAGGATGCTTGGGAGGAATCTTGGCGGGCGGTTCTTGCAGACAGGTCGTCGTTGCCCAGGCTCGCGGAAAAGACCGCCCGTGCGCCGGGCCGAGCCGGACCCCCGTTCAATCACGCTAACGATTGAAGATGATGGGATCAATCAAGCAATGCGGCTGGTCGTCTTTCTTTTGAGATTGGAGGTCGGGCAGTTTTCCGAGTGCGGAAAACACGGGATCCCTTCGCATGCCTTGCGGCTGAATCGGGAGCCAGGGGAAAACAACGCGATCCTCCCCTGGATAGCGCTCGACCCCTCATTGATCCCAGCTGGACAGCGCCACTTTACATGAGCCGCGTGACGCTAGCCGCGGGTTTTCTCGCCTCAACCGGCGGCTAGCGATTTGCCGCTCATTGCGCCGCAAATCACGGTTTTTTTGATTGAGAGTGGCGCTGTCCAGCCAGGCTCTGTCTGAAAACCATCTGCAGTGGCCGCTTGGCGTGAGCCGACGGAAACGGCGGAATTTGAAGATCGCGTGAGACTCCTGACGATCCCCCCGACGGTGACGTGCCGCCGCGGTCGCGCTGCGGTACCTTGAAGCCGCGCGTCTTCCCAGGGTGCGTGCGGATGCATCGGCGTCCGATTGCGGCGACTTGTCGGTGCGACCCCATCGCAAGAGGTCTTGGCGGAATCAACCATGTCTGGCGATCGAGTAACCGTTCTGTCTTCGTCGGAGGACAACGTGCCCAAGGCGCTCCTGCCTGATGACGTTGCGCGGAGAGAAACGGTGCCAGCCAACCCCTACCGTAGTCCCAGGCCGTGGCACGATGGCACCGAGAGTCCGCCAGCGATCGAAACCGAACGAGCATTGACGGCTGCGGAGGCACGATTGGGCGGCGTGGCGGTGCGGATCATTCTGTGTGGTCTCGTTCCCGGCTGGCTGCTGGCCGCGGGAAGCATCGGGTTGGGCGTGACGCGGTACGGCGGGGCGATCGGTGCAGGTTTGTCGCAAAGCGGGTTGGGATCGTTTGTCCCGATCGCGGCTTTGTGCTCGGTGCTGATCATCGTCGGAGTCGTGGTCGGCAACCGCGTCCGCGGGAAGCACCGAAGTCTGGGGCGGTTGACGGTGTTGATGTCCGCGATCGGGGTCGGCGGAGTGTATGGGGTCTGCCAACGCGTCGCCGCGGGCGAGCCTCTGTTGGGGCTTGCTCCGCTGTTCGCCGCGTCCAGTTTCTCGGCGTGGCTGACTTCACTGGCCCTGCTGGCCATTTTCTTACGCGTGTGGTCCCTCCGTTGCCGGGCGACACGCTTGACGCTGCTGCTGGAGTTGCAGGTTTTGCTGTTTGCCGTCGCCGGTGTGTGTGTTTCCGCAGCGGCGCTCTGGCCGGGCTTCAGCCGCACGGCGACGGGAACGCTGGCGTTGGCGGGGATTGGTCTGGCGACGTTGACGAGCGGCTCCTTGGTGCTTGCACTGGTCTTGCTCGATCGAACGCTGCGACGGGTGGCGGGGCCGCCCGTTCACGACGTGGCCGGAGAAGATTGAAATCGCGTCGTTGCGAGCGGGGGACGCGGCTGTCTCGGCTGCATCGATCGGCTAAATTGCGTCCCTCTCGATTCTTCCCTGGCTGGCGTGTTGGGATCGGAACCATGCGCGACGCCGGCGGACAATCCCAGACGGACAGCTTGATTGATGACGATTCGGCCTTTCCGAAAACTTTTGGTTGCCAACCGCAGCGAAATTGCGACGCGTGTTTTCCGCAGCGCCACGGAGTTGGGCATTCGCACGGTGGCCATCTATTCGTACGAAGACCGCTACGCACTGCACCGTTTCAAAGCCGACGAGGCGTATCAGATCGGTGATCCGGGGGAACCGATCCGCTCCTATCTGAATATTGAAGCCATCGTGGCCCTGTGCAAGAAGCACGAGATCGACGCGGTGCATCCGGGTTACGGGTTTCTATCGGAACGCCCGGAGTTTGCCGAGGCGCTGCGTGAGGCCGGGATCGCCTTCGTGGGACCGAGTGTCCGATCGTTGAACCAGTTGGGCGACAAGATGTCGGCTCGGCAATTGGCCGAACACGCCGGCGTGCCGGTTTTGGGCGGTGAGAACAAGCCGCTGACGGATCCAGATGAAGCCGTGGCGTTGGCCGAATCGATGGGATTCCCCGTGATCCTGAAAGCCGCCAAAGGTGGCGGCGGACGTGGGATGCGTGTGGTCGAATCGGCCGATCAATTGCCGGCGGCCCTGGAAGCGGCGATGCGAGAATCGAAAACCGCCTTCGGAAGCGACGAAGTCTTCCTGGAACGATTCGTCCAACGGGCACGCCACATCGAAGTCCAAATCATCGGCGACGGCAAGAATCTGGTGCACCTGTTCGAACGCGACTGCAGTGTCCAGCGACGCCACCAGAAAGTTGTCGAGCTTGCCCCGGCACCCAACCTGTCGCCGGAGGTGCGAGACGAATTGTGCGACGCGGCGCTGCGGATCGGTCGCGCGGTGGGCACGGAGGGAACCTGCTACGAGAACGCCGGCACGGTCGAATTCTTGTTGGACGTCGATTCGAACCAGTTCTTCTTCATCGAAGTGAATCCGCGTATCCAGGTCGAGCACACGGTGACCGAGGAAGTCACCGGAATCGATATCGTTCGCAGCCAGATTTTGATCGCCCAGGGAAACTCGCTTTCCGATCCGATCCTGGGGATTCCTGCCCAGGAAGAGATTCGCACGACCGGCTACGCGATGCAGTGTCGCGTCACGACGGAAGATCCTGAGAATCAATTTCGACCCGACTACGGTCGGATCAGCCACTACCGATCGGCAGCCGGATTGGGAATTCGCCTGGATGCCGGCACGGCGTTCAGCGGAGCCGTCGTCAATCCGTTTTACGATTCCATGCTGGTCAAAGTCACCGCGCGTGCCTCCTCGCTGGCGGCGGCGGCGTCAAGAATGGATCGGTGTCTGCAAGAATTCCGGATTCGCGGTGTCAAAACCAACATCCCGTTCTTGTTGAAGTTGATCAATCATCCGACGTTTTTGAAAGGCGAATCGACCACGCGATTGATCGACACGACGCCGGAGTTGTTCCGACTGCCCAAGCGTCGTGACCGGGCAACCCGCCTGTTGACCTTCTTGGGCGAAACCATCGTCAACGGAAATTCTTTGGTTGCCGATCGTCCCGTTGCCGTGCGACGAACGCCGGCACCGCTGCCGGAAATCGATGTGATGGCAAAGCCGCCGCGGGGGACCAAGGACATCCTGCGCGAATCCGGCGTCGACGGTCTGGTCCGTTGGATTCAAGACCAACCCGGACTGCTATTGACCGATACCACCATGCGCGACGCCCACCAATCGTTGCTGGCGACGCGGGTGCGAACCTACGACATGCTGCAGATCGCACCGGCGTACGCGCGTCTGGCACCGCACCTGTTTTCGCTGGAGATGTGGGGCGGAGCGACGTTCGATACCAGCATGCGGTTCCTGAAGGAGTCTCCCTGGCAACGTTTGGCCGATTTGCGCGAGTCCGTTCCGAACATCCTGACGCAAATGTTGCTGCGAGCCAGCAACGCGGTCGGTTACACGAACTATCCCGACAACGTCGTGAGGTTGTTCGTCCGCGAGGCGGTTCAGGCGGGCATGGACGTGTTTCGGGTGTTCGACGCGCTGAACTGGCAAGACAACATGCGCGTCGCCATGGAAGCCGTGATCGAGGAAGGTGGCGTGTGCGAAGCCGCCATCTGCTACACGGGCGATCTGCAGAATCCTCGGCGCACCAAATACGACCTGGCCTACTACGTCGACATGGCCAAGCAACTGGAGAAGATGGGCGCCCACATGCTGGCCATCAAGGACATGGCGGGGCTGTTGAAGCCCAAGGCCGCGGTCAAACTGATTCGTGCGTTGCGCGACGAAGTCGGGTTGCCGATCCATCTGCACACCCACGACACGGCGGGGATCCAAGCTTCGACGCTGCTGGCCGCCGCCGATGAAGGACTGCAGATCGCCGACGCGGCGTTTGCGCCGTTGTCCGGCGGGACCAGCCAGGTGAATCTGAACTCGCTGGTCGAAGCGCTTCGTGACACTCCACGTGAAAGTGATTTGGAGACCGAGTCGCTGACGCAACTGGCCACGTATTGGCAGGCGGCGCGAGAGTTCTACGCTCCGTTTGAAAGCTCCGTCCTGCCGGCGACGGGCGATCTGTACGAGCACGAGATGCCCGGCGGGCAATACACCAACCTGTTCCAACAGGCGCGGGCACTGGGACTGGCCGATCAATGGGCCGAAGTTTGCAAAGCCTACGCCGAAGTGAATGAGTTGTTTGGTGACATCGTGAAGGTCACACCGACCAGCAAGGCGGTCGGGGACATGGCGTTGTTCCTGGTGGCCAATGAAATGTCCGCCGCCGAAGTCTTGGCGAGTGAGAAATCCCTGGCCTACCCCGGAAGCGTGCTGGATCTGATCGGCGGCCGCATGGGCCAGCCACCGGGAGGCTTTCCGGAAAAGGTGATGGATAAAATTCTAGGCGACCAAACACCGTTGACGACGCGGCCCGGCGAATCGATGCCCGACGCTGACATCGCGGCGGCGCGGAAGGAATCCGCCATGCTGATGGGCGAATCAGAAAGCGATCGCCTGGCCGTGACGCAACTGCTGTATCCGAAAGTGTTTGCCGACTTTGCCGCGCATCGGGTCACCTATGGGGATGTCGCCAAACTGCCGACCCCGAATTTCTTCTATGGCCAGGAACCAGGGGAAGAAATCGCGGTGGACATCGAGACGGGCAAACGTTTGATCATCCGATTCTTGACCGTCGGCCAGCCTCATCCGGACGGGACACGGACCGTGTTTTTCGAGCTCAACGGTCAACCTCGCGAAGTCACTGTCGTTGACAAATCGTTGGAGCCCGAAACCAAGGCGGCCGTCCGGGCCGACCCCGGTGATGACAACCAGGTCGCCGCCAGCATGCCGGGAATGGTGATCACCGTCGCGGTCAACGAAGGCGACAAGGTGAAGGAGGGACAAAAGCTGATGGTGCTGGAAGCGATGAAGATGGAGACCACCATCAACGCTCCGAAGTCAGGCATGATCAAACGGATTCAGACCCCCGCCGGAACGCAGGTCGAAGCCGGTGACTTGTTGGTGATCATTGAGTAGGCTGGGGAGCGAGACTCGTCACGGTCGGTCCATTGCTAATTGTCATGTTGGTAATGCGTTCGCGAAACACTCGACATCAACCTTCACCCTGCCGCTTGGAGGTCGTGCAGCTAACCGAGCCAGGAAAAGACTTGCTTTTCTGAAATTCACCCTCCCTCCGGGAGGGTCAAAGGCGAGGCACGAGCCTTTGGGGAGGGTGTCCTATAGAACCCGCTGAAATACAACGACCCCGGCCGTGCCCTCCCCGCGTCGTCGCAAGCTCCTCCGCGACCCTCCCGGAGGGAGGGTGAAGCAGAGAACGCTCCGTGACTGATACCTAAGGACGTCCACTCGATTAGTCCGAAATACCCGATCCTTCCTTTGTTCCTGTCAATGAATTCCGGCATGGCTCGCTGCTGTCATCACCGCTCGTCGTGGCAATGTCTGGCGTGGGTGGTCTTTGCCGCGTGCTCGGCCAGGGCCGTCGCAGAGCCACCGGCGTCCTTGCCGCCGGTGGCGTCGGTGGATGCCGAGACACGCGCAAAGTGGCTGATCGACGGAACGGTCGTGGATGCGGAGACCGGGGCAGCGATCGAGTCCTTTCGAATCACTCCCGGGACGCTTTCCAGCGACGAGGACGGCAAGATCCGAATCCGCTGGCGGGATAACTTGGAACGCGTGATGTCGGCCGGTCGCTTGCAGTGGCCCCGGACCAGCGGCTTTTCGGTGATGCGTTTCCGCATTTCCGCGGACGGCTATCGTCCGGCGGTCAGCCATCAGATCTCGCGTGGAGGCCCCCACGTGCGAATGCGGGTTCGCTTGCTGGCCGAGCAAGTGGACGGGGGTGATAGCGTCGATCGCGACGTTCCATGACTCCTTCGGCTAGCTGGACAGTTCCACTCTGAGTCAGCCGCGTGACGCTAGCCGCGGGTTGTTTCGCTTCAAACGTCGGCCAGCGCCTTGCCGCTCATTGCACTGCAAATCAGGGTGTTTTTGATGGAAAGCGACGCTGTCCGGCTAGTTCCCCGTCGAGCCGGTGTCGCGTCGAACCAATGACTCCTCGTGCGCGAATTCTTTGATGCCCCCGACTGCGACCGCGGCTCCGCCAGGGGGTGCGGGCGTGATACAATCGCGGCCCGACCAAGGCGAAACAACGATTCTGGGGACGCAACGATTCTGGGGCCGCAATGGGGATTGATAATCGCGACTACGTCCGTGATTCACACGCGACTTCTCTGGGCGGACCAGGTTTCTATCTGCCCCCGGTTTGTCGTTGGCTGTTGATTGTCAATGTCGTCGTGTTCTTTGCCCAAATCCTTCTGACCCAACCGCCTGAAAGTCCACGAATCGGATTGCCTCCAGGTGTGACCGATGTCGATGGCGAGTTTGTCGGGCTCTGGATGCCGATGGTGCCGCAGGTTTCGCTCGTTCAGCAATGGCTGGCATTGGATTCAGCCAAAGTGGCCAAAGGCCAAGTGTGGCGTCTGCTGACCTACGCATTCTGTCACGACCGATTCGTCCCGTGGCATATCGTTGCCAACATGGCCCTGCTGATTTGGCTGGGAACCCGGCTGGAGCACTTTTTGGGTTCGACCGAGTTTTGCCTGTTTTATTGTGCCGCCGCGATTGCCGCCGCAGCGGCGTTCCTCGCTTTCAACCTGTGGACCGGTCGAACGAATCCGGCGATCGGGGCCTCAGGCGCGGTGTGGGGGATCATCGTTGTGTACGCGATCAGCCATCCCAACGATTCGATCGAGATGTTTGGGATGTTCCCATTCCCGATCCGGCATTTGGCATTGTTCTACCTTGCGTTGGACATGTACCCGGTTGCGTTGTCGCTGTTCGGGTACCGTTCGCTGGATACCGGGATTGCTCACGCGGCGCACGTGGGCGGCGCCGCCTTCGGTTTCTTGTATTTCAAACGGCAATGGCGTCTGGCCCCGTCCTGGAACAAGGTAGTCCGTTACGTGGACGCCCATCGGCGGAAAGCCAAATCCCTGAGCAATCAAGAATCCCTGAGAAATAAAAAATCCCTGAGCAATGAATCCGCCGCGATGTTGAAGTTGCACCGTCCGGCCGAACGTTCGGCGTCCACGCCAACGTCACCCGCGGTTGATCAGGATCTGGATCGGGTCCTGCAAAAAATCCAGAACCAGGGGAGTGAGTCGTTGACGGACGACGAGCGGGAGGTGCTCCGGCATGCCAGCGATCGCTTTCGAACCCGTCAGTCACCGTCGGGCTAACGAGTCTCCAGCAGCCGATCGATCACATCGGGCCGGAGCCTGGCGACGTCGTTGACGTCCTCGACATCGTCCGGTTTGAGAAACAATTGTTCGCCCGCCGACTCGTCCTCCAGGAAGAACCATTTGGAGGTCGAAACGAGGCGACGGGCGCGATCGGATTCAGTCACGATCGCGGGCGAGAACTCGTCGTCGACCGCGCACCAGCTTGGCGGCGTGATCAGGGGTTCGGACCGGGCGTGGGCCTGCAACAGATGGGAGAGCTCCGTCGCGCGTCGCAGCGAAGGCACCCGCAAGGGGCCGCCCGTCGAGACGATCATCGGCAGACGAAGGTCGTGGCTGCGGGGCGGGCCGACGCGATGCCCGATCCAACCGTTCTGTCCCAGCGAAAAACCGCTGGATCCTGCCAACAGCACGGTCAGCTTGCGGCCACGCAGCGACTCGACCAGCGAATCGACGACGCCATCCAACACTCGGACCTGCGCCGCGTAACGTTGCATCCATGCGAAGAGCAAATCTGGATCGTCGTCAGCCAGCATCTGGTGTTTCGGGACCGCGCTCGTGTCGGGCAATCGAACGGCGGCAGGTTCCTTGGGCTTATCCACCTCGTTGGCGTCCTGTTCCGGTTCGGCCCGGTCCTCCGTTTCGGTGTCGTCGTCTGATTCCAGTGGGGCGTCCCACACCTCGCGTAGACTGTCCGAGTGCAGCCAGATCAATGACGTGGAAGGCTCGACCTGGTCGAGTGCCGCCGCGGCCAATTGAACCAGTCGTGTTTGATCAAACTGTTCCGCCGGAGCCTCGGACCGATCCAGTTTCAGCCGGGTCACGAACCCAAATCCGAACAGGTCCGGCGGGATGGTCAGGTTTTTGTCGTCGGTCAGGAACCGAGTCGACCCTTCCTTTCCGTAGTCGCGAACCGCTTCTTGAGAATCGCGGAGCCACGTTTCGATCAGTCCGTTGGGGTGGTCCAGCGGCGAGATCCAGCGATCCCAGACGATTCCCTCGGCGGCCAGCTGGTCGATGGCCGGCGTGTCATTCCACGAACATCCGTAGCAGCCCAGCGGTGCGGTGGCCAATCCCTCCAGCGTCATGACGAGTGTCAGCGGGGGACGGAGAGTGATTTTGGGCATGTCGATCTGGCGGCGAGAAGCAAACGGAGAGGTCGGGCCGGGGCGCTGACGGAAGAGAGTAATGAGTTCAAGCCGGGGACGCCAATCACCCTACAGGCCTCATCGGCGGCACAACGCGACGCATCAGCCGCGCCGACAAAGTCCTATCCGGGGGACGGGCGGCGGACGTTCGTGGCAGCGAGGTAGCGTTTTGCAGTCCCGCACGCTGTGGGGCAAGGTCCGGGAATTCTCTCGGCGGTGACGCTATTCCAGTTTGGTTCCTTTGATGTCGCAGTCGCCTCTTCCGACGCACTCCGCATGCCCCGCGCCAACGTCGTTCGTGCCGGGATCGCAGCCACCGAACTTGAGGGAACCGCTGCAGGCAGACCTCCCGTCAGCTCCCATCCCGGAAGCTCCCGAATGCCGGGTCATTTGGGGAGTCCCCTTTGCCAAGGTGACGTTGCCGCAAGCCGTCGACAGAATTGAACAGCTGATCGATCGCGGGCGTCCCAGCTACGTGATCACGGCCAACTTGAATTATGTGATGTTGCATCACCAGCAGGCGGGAATTCCCGAGATCACTCAGCAGGCCGACCTGATTGTCGCCGACGGCCAGCCGATCGTGTGGCGCAGCCGATTCGGATCACCGCGTTTGCCCGAACGCGTAGCCGGTAGTGAGATGATTTATAACCTGGCAAAGCTGGCCGCACGGCGCCGGTGGGGAATCTATTTCCTGGGCGGCGCCCCCGGCGTGGCGATGCGATGCGCCAAGGCACTTCAAAAGACTCACCCCACCCTGCGGATTGCGGGCGTTGAATCGCCGCCGTTTCGCGAGCTGACGTCCAAGGAGCAAGAACAACAGGACCGCCGAATCCGCAGCTCGGGCGCGCAACTGTTGTTGGTTGCTTTTGGCCAACCGAAAGGGGAACGTTGGATCTTTCAGAATTACCAGCGGTTGGGTGTACCCGTCAGCATTCAACTTGGCGCGTCGTTCGACTTTGTTGCCGGGGGAGCCCAGCGCGCGTCAAAGTTGTGGCAACGCTTGGGAGCCGAATGGGTGCATCGGATGCTCACCGATCCACGACGTTTGGCACCTCGATACGCACGCAACGCGACGTTCCTGGCAAGAATGCTGGTGAGCGAATGCCGTTCCGAGCGGGGCGCCTGATTCGGGACGAGCCCAAGCGGCATCGGGACGAGCCCAAGCGGCATCGGGACGAGCCCAAGCGGCATCGGGACGAGCCCAAGCGGCATCGGGCAGCGCGTGGTGCAACCGGAGACGCCCCGATTCAAGCGACCGATCGGTACAGCCTTTCCGCGTTGCTCTTGTCCAATGGTACCGGATTGAAGGTTCCGGTCCATTGTTGCAACGCCTCTTCAACGAAGCCCTCGATGCCGCTCTCCGGGATCGAGAGCGCATTCAAACTGGTTTTCAGTTGCGATTCTTCCAGCCACCGGGTGACCATCGTTGCCAATTGCTCGGGCGCCTCGTCTTCGACCGCCGCGGGTTCGACTTCACGCAACAGCTCCGCGTACCAGTCCGCGTGATACTGTCCGTTCAAGCGGATCACCGCGGGCAACATCAACCCGACCGCCTGGCCATGCGTGATGTTGTGTCGGGCCGTTAGCGGATTGGCGGTGGCATGCGCCGCGCCCAGCATGGACGATTCGATGGCCATACCGGCGAAACAGGCTCCCAGCTGCATTCGGCTGCGTGCTTCCAAGTCTTCCGGATCAGAAAGCACGTGTGAAAAGCCAGATGCCAGCAGCCCGAAGGCGCGGCGGCTGTAGGTCACCGACATCGGATTGCGACGCGTACAAACGTAGGTTTCGATGGCATGAGAGATCGCATCGATACCGGTCAGGGCGGTCACGTGTCGCGGTTGTGTCAGCGTCAATTCGGGATCCAACAGCGCGATCGCGCAGGCGGCTTTGGGATCGCCACATGCCATCTTCACGTGCGTCTCGGCATCGCTGATCAACGCGAACGATTGCGCCTCGCTGCCGGTGCCGCTGGTGGTCGGGATGGCGATCATCGGCAACATGTCGGCGGTGGCTTTCCCGACACCGTGGTAATCATGGATGCTGCCGCCACCGGAATAAACAAAGTTGATCCCCTTGCAACAGTCCATGCTGCTTCCGCCGCCGAGTCCGATTAGCAGATCCGGTTGGACTTCCGCCGCCTTGGCCACTCCCGCATCCACCATGTCGGACGTGGGGTTCTCGCTGAAATCGTGGAACGACTCCACTCGCAGTCCTGCCTGCTGCAAGGAATCGACCGCTGCGGCGAAGTGTCCGGCATCGATCAGCCCGCGGTCGCTGACCACCAACACACACTCCGGACGGAACTCCGCCGCCAGGGCCCCTAACCTGGCAAAGGTTCCTTGGCCAAAGATGATTCGGGTGCGGCTGGTTGCATCAAAGGGTTGCAGCGCGGACGACTGGAGTGCGGGCATGGAAGGTGGGCGCTGGTTGGCGGGAAGGCGGGCGTGTTTCGGAAATGCCCGGCGTTGGCGGTCGTGCAGTTTTCCGGCTGGGGAAATCGACGGCAATTTCTTCGCTCCACCTTCGCGAGAGTCCAGCGTCAGCCAGAAGAGCGACATTCCTCCCCTCGCCGTTGCTTGACCCGCCGTGAGAAGGAGGGTGAAGTCAAAACCGCATTCTCCCGCAAGGCGGAAGAATGAACATGCCACCGGGGGGCAGATGGACAAATGCAGGCTCCCCCAGAGCAGTCTTCCCGCAGAGACCGGGCGCCTCTGAACGCCCTGTCGTGCCGCAACATTCTAGCCGGTCGGGAATGCCCACCGAAGGAGCCCCCAGATTTCGGGACCCGCTAAATCTGATAATTGGCGTGTTCGATCGCTGAGTCATCGTTTTCGCTGCCACGGACGCGGAGCGAAGGTTTTTCCAACAGAACCGTGGTACGAGGGGAGACACTTTTGGTGATCCACACGCTGGAGCCGATCACCGAATCGTGCCCGATGACGGTGCGGCCACCCAAGATGGTCGCATTGGCATACACGACGACCCCGTCTTCGATCGTCGGGTGCCGCTTCTGGCCCCGGATCAGCGCGCCGCTGTCGTCGGTCTTGAAGCTCAACGCCCCCAAGGTGACCCCTTGGTAAAGCTTGACGCGGTCCCCGATTTCGCAGGTCTCTCCGATCACCACGCCGGTGCCGTGATCGATGAAAAAATACTCGCCGATCTTGGCCCCCGGGTGAATGTCGATGCCGGTCCGCTGGTGGGCCCATTCACACATCATGCGAGGGATGAATGGAACGTCCAAACGCACGAGTTCATGGGCGATGCGGTACACCGTGATGGCTTCGATCCCCGGGTAGCAGAACACCACTTCGTCGGTGGTCTGGCATGCCGGATCGCCTTCGAATGCGGCTTGCACGTCCCGCGCCAGCATCATGCGAATCGCGGGGATGCGGTCCAGCAATTCGATCGCCATCGCCTGGCCTTTGGCTTCAAAGTCGGTATCGCTCTCACAGTCGGAGTGCTTGTTGCGGACGCGGTCCTCGTGTCGCAGGGCGCGGGCGATTTGTGTGGTCAGACGATCGTGGAGTGAATCCACCAGACTGCCCACGTGATACACGATGTTTCCGGCGTGCAGGCCGACCTTGCGTCGATACCCGGGGTAGAAAATGTCCTTCAAATCCAGCACGATTTCGATGATCGCTTCATAGCTGGGGAGGGCGCAGTGTCCCAGGTGATTGATGGCGTCATCCGGCGTGTAGGTCGCGACGATGCGGTCGGTCAGCCGCGGAAGCTGTTCTTTCAATCGGAAGTCGGACGCCACGGCTAGCTCCAGGGGACGGAGGAAAATCTGTCCTGTGTCGGTTTGATCACGACGGTTCGAATCGGATCGGATCAGCGACACCGAACCCTTCGCGAAGGTCTGCTTACGGGGAGATTCATTGAGGATGGTTGGCGAATGCGTCGGGGCGTCGCGATCCTCTTTTGAACCGGATCGCCGAACAAGCCGTCTGTCGCCACGACAGCACCGAGCCGCGTCAGGTTCGGCCAGTCTGGTTCACCCAGTCAGGTTCACCCAGCCGACTTCGCCGATCCACTCGGACTTGCCCAATCCGGTTCCGATTGAAATCGGATCCGCGACATGCATCACCCCCTGGCGGCTGGCCCCGATCCACAGTCGTCGTCACCGGAATTGGATCATAGTCCTCCGGGGGCCCAGCCGCCAAGTTGTCCAATTGGCTGGGACGCCCCACGCTATTCGGTTCACCGGAAGCCGCCTGTGCCTCCCAGCGGTCCCATCGGACCGCCGGCGAAGCGAGCGTTTTCACTGCCAAGGGGACGCTGATTAGCGTCCGATGGTCGGCGGATCGTTCAGCAGGAAGTCACGCGGTCCGCGGACGCTGTAGTACGGGTAGGCCACTTGACCGCTGGGGGGACCCGGCTGGAAGGGCCGCGAGTTCAGCTGGGCCGGAGCGTGGTGGCCAAGCAAACCCGGTTGCAGGTGAGAGCTGTAGTCCAGCCCGCCTTGTTGCCAACCCAGGGGGCCGGCGACGCAACCGGTGCGTCCACCACAGACGCCGCCGCAGGCGCCACTGCACATGCCATTGCCGCCACAGCCGGCGACCGCACCGCAGGCGCCATTGTTGCAGCCGCCCGACATGCAGGCGCCCTCGTTGCAGGCGCCGCCATTGCAGGCACCACCGCAATTCTTACCGCAGCCCAGGTTCAGCTTGCCGAGCAAGCCGGTTCCTTGACCGCAGTTTCCGGTCGGGCATCCGCCGGTTGCGCAAGAGCCATCGGAACAACCGCCTCGCGTTTGGTGATGCAAACATCCGGTGCTGACGACCAGCAAACCGGCCAACGATCCAATCCACAACCAACGGTTCATCGCCGAATCCTTTTGGGCATCTAATACAGGACGGCATCTTCTTGGAACGAAGCAACGCCGACTTTTCGTGTTTGCACCAGACGCGCTGTCGCCCATCCGACCGCCGCGACCAAGTGCGTCAGCGGCCAGGGGACTTCAGCTGCGGGAACGTCTGGAATACCCGTTTTTTCGGCGGCTCAATCCATGCCGTGCACACAATCAGCGCGACCGGACCGAGGAGTGCGAAAAACGAAAGTCACAGATTTCGCAAATTACCTAGTCTTTGAAAGCAATTCGTGAAGGGGAAATGCCATTGCCGGCCGCTCCGGAAAATTGGTACGCGCAGAGAGGTCCCTGTTCTCGATTCCACGAGTAGATGTGATGCACAGCAAGTTTGCTTCCGTTTCGATCCTTTCGCTGACGCTGCTGGCGGTCCTGGCGACTGAATCACCCGTCGCGGCGCAGATCACTGCGCCCCAAATCCTGTCGGCCGTTCCGTCCCAGCAAGCTTCGCTGGATGAGTTTCTGATCAATCGTTTGCGGGCCACCACCGCGGGTCAGCAAAGCTACGTCCGCGAGGTTGTCAAACTGGTCGACGAGAAGAAATTGGAACGCCGCTTGGTGTTGGCGATGGAACGTTACGCGCGCCGCAAGAGCCCCTACTTTCCGCTGCCCGTGTTTGAGCGGGCGATGCGATATCAAGGCGCCAAGCAGGGCGTGACGGTTCCGATGATCAAGGAGATTGTCGCTCGCGACGGCGAAACGGCGGCGCGCGCCGTCTCCGATTCTCGGATCCGCTAACAGCCGGTGGATCCGCGATCGTTGGCTGTCACTCCGTGAAAGCAGTGCTGATCAGCGATCGTTGTATCGGCTCGGGGCAAGAAAAAACCCGCCGCGGAGTGTTCCGCGACGGGTTTCGTTGTTTGATTCCATCGGCGTTGCTGGCAACGCCTGAATCCGATCTCAGATTTCCCAGCCCTGGCGATATTCGCGGGCCACGAATTCGTTGACGGCCGGCAGGTTGGAGCTTTTCAGTTCCTTGGCGTTCCACTCAATTCGCTCGCCCTCGCCGGCGCGGAGGGCCAGGTTGCCGACCAGAATGGTTTCTGTCAGGCGTCCTGCGTAGTTGAAGTTGGACATCGTGCCGGGCTCGTATTCACCCTTGACGGTGCTGACGAACTCCCACTTCTGGCGTTGGTCACCGCCGCCCTTGTACGGGATCCGCGGCAGCGTCTGTTCCGGCGGTTGGTAGCCGTCGAAATCTTCTTCGGGCAACAGGTAGTACTTGGCGCCGTAGTCGTCCGGCGAAAACAAGACCCCTTTGCTACCGACCAGGACGGCACCACTGGTCTTGCGGCCACCGCTGCGTTGTTGCTCGATCCGCTTTTGGAACGATTCGGGCAGTTTGCTGATCAACTCATCGTTGGGCAGTTCGCCACCGTCGTACCAGTGGAACTTGCAAGCCGGAAGACCTTCGCGTTCGGGGAACTCGAACATCAGAGCGCTGCTGGCCGGGTAGGTTTCTCCTTCGAAGATGCCGGGGTTCTTGACGGCCGTGACGGCCACCGGGTCCCACAGCTTGAGGGCCATGACGGGCATGTTGGTGGTGTGGCAGGCCATGTCGCCCAGGGCACCGGTGCCGAAGTCGACCCAGCCGCGCCAGTTGAACGAATGGTATTCACCCTTCTTGAACGGACGCATCGGCGCCGGGCCGATCCAGCAATCCCAGTTCAAGCTTTCCGGAATCGGATCTTCACCCTCCGGGCGTCCCTTGCCTTGCGGCCAGACGGGTCGGTTGGACCACACGTGGACTTCGGTGACGTCCCCGATCGCGCCGCTGCGGATCACTTCCACGGCTTCGCGCAATCCGTCTTCGCTGGTTCCCTGGTTGCCCATCTGCGTGACGACGCCCATTTCGTTGGCGGTGTCGCGCATCAAGCGGGCTTCGCTGATCGACCAGGTCAACGGCTTTTGGCAGTAGATGTGCTTTTTCATCCGCATCGCGCGGACGGCTGCGGCGGCGTGCGTGTGGTCCGGCGTGCTGACGGTCACGATGTCGACTTTGTCGCCGATCTCGTCCAGCATCTCACGAAAATCCTGGTACTTGGCCGCTTTGGGGAATTCTCGGCTCTTCTTGTCCAGCGTGTCGCCGTCCACGTCACACAGGGCCGCGATGTTGACGCCTTGCTCGGCGATGTGGCTGGTGTCGCTGCCGCCTTTGCCCCCGACACCGATGCAAGCGGCGCTCAGACCCTCAAGAGACGATTCCTGTGCTTTCAAGACGGGGCTGGTGCCGGCCCAGTAGCCGACGCCGATCGCACCGGCTGCGGCGCTACGACCTAAAAAACCACGGCGGTTGGTCTGGTGGGTCATTCAATGATTCCTTGTCGAAAAAAGGAGGATGTCAGGTGTGTCAGTCATGGCGGGCGTTACGGCACGGATGCGAAGGCAGAGAAGCCCATTGCAATGCGCAAAAACTCCAACCTAGTAAGCTTGTAAGGATAACCCCCGGGCCCCTAGGCGGCAACTTGGCCGCGCCGCGGTGAGTCATTTCTGCGGGGATTTGTCGGTTCGCCGGCAAACCTTTGCCGATCGCCGGGACCGGTCCCCCGTCGAGCCTTTCTGGTGGTGTGTCCCCGTCCGGCGTTTCACTTCGTTGTCAGCCGGGCCGTTTTCGGCTCCAATTGAGGGTTGTCGCGAACCCAGTCCGTCCCCCATCGGAGCTCGGCCGGTCGCCCCCCTCCCAACGTTTCAGCAAATCCAGATATGAGCCCTGCCCACCGTTTCTTTGCATTCTGCTCCATCCTGGCCCTCAGTTTCGGCGTCGCGCTGGTCGGCTGCAGTTCGAAGACCCCCGAAGCACCACCGCAGACCGCCGAGCCCGAGGTGCAGCCGGAACCGCAACCGGAAGATGATTCCGAAGCGGTCGCGGCGTTGGAAAAGGCCGGATACCTGCTGACGCGAAACGATGCCGGAACCGTCACCGGACTTGCCGTGGCCAGCGACTCTGACATCAGTGAGACGTACCAATACCTGTCCGGTGTTCCCAACGTGACCGAGGCTAGGTTCACCGGGCCCGGGATCAATGACAAGGGTTTGGATGCCCTGTCGGAGATGAAGAACCTGAAACGGTTGGATCTGACTGACACGAAGATCACCGACCAGACTTTGGAGGCCGTCGGAAAGTTGACCAATTTGGAAGTGCTGGCCCTGCGCCGTACGGCCGTCAGCGCCGACGGGCTGGCGAAACTGGACGGGCTGCAAAAGTTGCGGGCGATCGATCTTCGCAACAGCAACGTTGGCGATGAGGCGATGAAGGAACTGGCCAAGCTTCACTCCCTGGCCGACGTGCAGGTGGAGAAATCGAAGGTCACCGACGCCGGCGTTCAGCACCTTGCCGATCTGCCGCTGAAATCTTTCAACGCCAACTACTGCACGTCACTCACCAACAAGACGCTGAAGACCCTGGGCGGCATCCCGACCTTGGAGCAGATCCAGTTGGACTACACCAAGATCGACGATGAGGGCATGGATTCATTGGAAGGGCTGGATCGGCTGAAGCGATTGCGGATCCGTGGAACCGACGTCACCGGAAAAGGAATCGAGCACCTGTCCGATGCCGACAAGATGTACCGCATGGAATTGCGTGACACTTCCATCGACGACCAAGGACTGGGCGTGATCGCCAAATTGCCCGCGATGACCTACTTGGACCTGAGCGAATGTCGTTTGATCAGCCCCGAGGGGATCAAGCAACTCGCTTCTTTGGACGGACTGACTTACCTGGGTTTTTGGGAAACCAAACTGAACGACGAAGCGTTGCAGGCACTGGCGCCGCTGGTAAATCTGACCGAATTGGATTTGAAAGCCACCAACATCACCGACGAGTCGCTTGACACGCTGATGAAGTTCCAAAAGTTGGAACGATTGAACCTGGCCGGCACCCAACTCGGTGACGAGAGCTTTTTGAAGCTGGCATCGCTGCCAAACCTGAAGAGCATGAACGTGGCCAACACCTCGATCGGTTTCGACGTGATCGACGAATTGGCCGAGAAGTATCCAGATCTGCAAGTGGTTGAATTCGAGAATTGATCGGGCACCGGTGAGTGTCGCCCCTTCGGGGCTCTGCGGCTGTTTGACTGCATGCAACCGGTGGGCAAGCCCCTGTCGGCCGCTCAGGTGGGCAGCGGGAACAGACGGTGATCGATTTGATTGAGCTGTTGCTGCAGGTCTCGCAGGCACTTGCTGGCCGCCTCCGCGCCTCGCCGGGCGATCTCCGGCGTTTGCTCGAACGCTCCGATGTCGACCTTCGCGACGTCCGGTGAAATCGTGAAATCGGCGGAGGCCGCACCCATCTGACTGAGGTTGCGCGACTGAACGTCCAGCAACCTGGCCCAGACCTGCAGCACGTTGGGCGTTTTCATCCGCTCGGTGGGCGTCTGCGGCGTGTTGCCTGCGAACAGCGGTTGCACCTTGGTCGAGACGTTCACGGCGATCACGTAGTTGCATCCCGATCGGACCAGGGCGTCGGCGGGGATCACATTCAACATCCCGCCGTCGACCAACGCTTGGCCGTCCCGGCAGATGGGTGCCGACAGGTACGGCAGGTTGATGCTCTCCAAAATCGCGTCGACTGAATCACCGCTTTTTCGGATCACTTCTTCTCCCCGGACCAGATCCACCCCGACGGTCTGGATCGGGATCGGAAGCTGCTCCAGACGCCAGTCTTGCAGGTAGTTGCGCAGCATCGCGTCCCAGGAGTTGGAGCGAAACTTTCGCACCAGGTACCATTTGCTGCCGCCACGAATGCCGCGGTACAACCGAGGCAGTTTCAGGTCGGCGGTGAAGCAATCGATGCCGTATTGGATGTCGTAGCCGCTGCAATAGGTTACGCCCAGCATGGCTCCCACGCTGGTTCCCGCGACTTCATCAATCACCAGGTTCGCTTTCTCGAAAACATCCAGCACGCCGTAGTGTGACATGCCACGTGCCGCACCGCCGCCGAGTGCGATGCCGATTCGCACGCCCCGCAACGCGTGAACGACGCGTTCAATCGCGTGATCCAATCCGGATTCCGGCGGCTCGCCGACCTTGTAGTCGTGATTGGCAAGTTCGTAGATCGGGCTGATCGCCGGAGCAACCTGGACCGGCGGTGGCAGCACCCAAATCACGTCCAGTTTGTGCTTCCAGGCCGACGCCTGCTTCATCACCTTGACCAAGGCCTGGGTCTCGCCGAGAGCCGAATCCGGCGTCACCATCAGGTAGATCTGCTGCGAGTAGCTGTACAGGTGGGCGAGCTGTTGCCAGCGAATGTCGTTGCAGTGCAGGTCGACGTCGAACACGATGCGATCCAGCGAATTCCAATCCGCCAATTGGGCACGTACCTGGCCTTCGGCTTTTTCGTCGATCGGGTCGCGGTGAACCAGGGTGCGGGGGCCGGAGGATCGGTGCGGGTCATCGCTAATGATGCCGACCGTTTCGCCGAGTTGTTCCAGCCGCCGGACGATGCGGTCGACCACGCCGCGGGTGGGCGTGCAGGTGTGCAAGAACGTGATCGTTCGCGGACGCGGGTGCAGCCGATGGCGGACGGCCCGGTCGTTCATCCCGAACGTGCTGCCGCGCAGCAGGTTTTTGGCCATCAGCGGGTATTGTCGCATCAGCCGGAACAGCGTCCTGGGTTGGATCTCCAACGTCATCGACGGTTCGTCGGCGATCACGTCCACCGGCGACGCTTCATCGTGCAGAAGTGGCATCAATCCCAGTTGATCGCCGGGGCCGTAGTTGGCGATCCGTGCGCCGGACGGACCGTCCGGCGACTCCATGCGGAAACGTCCACCGATCACCAGCGAGAGCGACTCGGGCATCCCGCCGGCCCGGATGGCCGCTTCGTCCGTCGCGAACGCTTTGACGGTGGTCCGCGCCGCGATCTCGCGGATTTCGTCTTCGGACAAGCCGCTGGCGGCCGGGTGAAGCCGCAACAACGACTGGGCATCGGATTGCATCGCTACCAGTTCAGCACGTAGGCAAAGATCAGCGGCGCGACAATCGACGCGTCACTTTGAATCATGAATTTGGGCGTGTCACGGGCCAACTTTTCCCACGTGATTTTTTCATTGGGCACGGCCCCGCTGTAACCGCCAAAGCTGGTCACGGCATCACTGATCTGACAGAAGTAGCTCCACAGCGGAATGTCTTCCTTCAGGTCCTGACGCATCATCGGTACCACGCAGATCGAAAAGTCACCCGCGATGCCGCCGCCGATCTGGAAGAAGCCGATGGGGTGGTCCGCACTGGTCTGGCGATACCATTCTGACAGCCGTTGCAACTGGACGGTGCCGGAGAGCATGGCGTGGTGGCCGGGCAGCGATCCGTCGATCACCCGTGCGGTAAAGATATTTCCCAGGGTGCTGTCTTCGATGCCCGGGACGAACACGGGGATCCCGGCATCTTTGGCGGCAGCGACCCAGCTGTTTTCGCGGGGGACCTGAAAGTGCTGCGGCAGTTCCGGATCGTCCAGCAAAGCGAACATGAATTCCGCCGGCGTCCGACCCTGGCCCGATTCGGCGGCCGCTTTCCAGAGCTTCAGCAGCCGCGCCTCGATGTGCCGCATCACCGTTTCCGGGATGCAGGTATCGGTGACACGGTTGAACCCGCCCTCGAGCAACTCCATTTCGTCATCGACCGACAGGGCACGCCAGTTCTCGATCACACGGTATTCGTCGTGGGCGACCAGATTGAAGATGTCCTCCTCCAGATTGGCCGCCGTACATGTGATTGCATGGACCTTTCCGGAACGGATCATCTCGGCCAGCGACAACCCCAGTTCGCCGGTGCTCATGGCGCCGGCCAAGGTGACCATCATGCGCCCGTCTTGGTCCTCGATCAATGATCGAAAGGACTTCGCAGCGGCCACGGTTTCACGAGCGTTGAAGTGACGAAAGTGACGTTCCAGGAAGTCGCTAATTTTCAAAACAGAACTCCGTCTGGTGGAGTGGGGGTGATGGGGTCGTCGTTGAAACTCAAATGCCAATGCGTCGCCGGTCTGCCCGTTGATAGGTGGTGCGTGACGCTTAGGTGTTCGCTTGCGGCCCGACCTCTCAGGACGAGGGGGTGAGGTTCGATTTCAGTCGTTGCAACAGTTCGTACTTTTGGGATTCACTGGCGCCTTCCAAGGCGTGGGTCAGGCCCAGCATGAATTCGGCATAGTCGTTGTGCCAATCGTGTGCCGTTTTGGTGACGTCCAGGCGAGGCTTGGGGGCCCCCTGCGACATCGGTTTGGTGCCGGGCCTCAGATCGAACGTTTCGTCGAATTGCGGTCGGTAGATGCGGTCGCCGTCCAATCCGCGTTTGATCAGCAACTCTCGCAGCGTGGCCCGAGCATCTTCCTCGCCGTGATTCAGGAACAGACCGCCGGTGATCGGACAGCGCTCCATGATCCAATCAAGCAATTCATCCTGGTCAGCGTGGGCCGAGTAGTTTCCCAGGCTGCGAATGTTCGCGCGGACCTTGAACTCGGCCCCGAAGATCCGGACCTCTTTGGCACCGCTGGTGATGATGTGCCCCAAGGTCCCGGGGGACTGGTAGCCGACGAACAGGACCGTGCATTCGGGCCGATAAATGTTGTTCTTCAGGTGATGCTTGATCCGTCCCGCCGTGCACATTCCGCTGGCCGAAATGATGATCGCACCGCGTTTGATGTTATTGATCGCCTTGCTTTCATCGAGCGACTGGACGAGATGGAAGTTGGGATGGCGGAACAATTCCGATTCATCGACCTCCACGTCTTCCAGCTTGTCGGCGTGTTTGATGAAGACTTCCGTTGCCCGCCTCGCCATCGGCGAATCCAGGTACACGTTGGCATCCGGAATCTGCCCCTTGGACAGCAGGTAGCCGATGTCGTGCAGCAGTTCCTGGCTGCGTTCGACGGCGAAGGAGGGAATGACGACGTTGCCGCCCCGATTGAGCGCCGTGGTCAATTCGTCTCGCAGGGCGTTGCGACGCTTCTCCAGCGTGTAGTCTTCCCGTTGTCGGTCGCCGTAGGTGGATTCGCAAATGATGTAGTCGTAGCCGACCGGCGCATCCGGTTCGGGGTGAAAGGCTTTTTCTTCGGGACCAATGTCACCGGAAAATAACAGCGAAAGCTCGGTGGACCCCGGCTGGCTGATTTTCAACTCGATCGACGCCGAACCGAGCAGGTGGCCGGCGTTCCACAACCGGGCGCGGATGCCTTCGGCCGGTTCGAACCACTTTTCGTAGGGTTGGGCGCTGAGCAGGCGCAGGGTGGCTTCCGCATCCGGCATCGTGTAGATCGGTTCGACCGCGGGCAGGCCGCGGCGGCGGAGGTTTTTATTGTGCCGCTTGACGCCGGATTCCTGGATGTAGGCGGCATCGGTGAGCATGAATTGCAGCAGGTCGCACGTCGCCTGGGTCGTCACGATCTTTTGTTTGAAGCCTTGCTTGACCAGCTTGGGCAACAGGCCGGAGTGATCGATGTGGGCGTGCGTCAGCAACAAGAAATCGATCGATTTGGGATCGAAGGGGAAGTCGTTGTAGTTCAGTTCCTGGGTGGTTTTGCTTCCCTGGAACAAGCCGCAGTCGATCAGAAATCGGTGCTTTCCCGTGTCCACCAGCGAACACGATCCGGTGACGGTGCCGGCGGCACCGCAGAAGGTCAATTGCGTCATGGATCCGATGGAGTCCCGAGGAGAGAAAAGGTGGTGGCACGGGGAACAGACGTTCGGTCTTTCGCACCGCGAAAGACGCCGCGTTTCACAACATTCGCGGAGCGAAAGGCGACGATGGCGAGTCTGGTGTCATGGGGCAACACGTTCTAGAAGATATCGCGTCCGCGTCCGTGAACATACCACTGCCACACCATTCGCGTGGCGATGCTCCGAAGCGGACGCCAGGACCGCGCCCGCTCGATGACCGCCTGGGGCGTGGCGTACTCCGTCTGGTCGATTTCTTCGATGCCCTTGATCAATCCAAGATCGCCCACCGGCAAAACGTCCGGCCGCAACAAGGCGGTCATCAAGAACACGTCGGCCGACCAGTGTCCCAGCCCCAGTCGAGCCACGATCTGTTCCCGCACCGCTTCGTCATTCATCCGTGAGAGCGATTGGATGCGGAACCGCTTTTCCAGGCAGTCGTGTGCGAGGGCCAGGGTGTAACGCGCTTTCTGTCGGCTGAATCCCAGCTGGCGAAGACCGGGCACATCCAATCGCACGATAGCATCCGGACGGATCGGCGTCCCACAGGCCTCCCGGAATCGCAGGTAAGTCGCCTTGGCGGATTCCACCGAAACCTGTTGTTCCAAAATGATCTGGACCAGTGTCCCCAGCGAAGCGGGGCGGCGGAGCAGTGGAGGCGGACCGTGGGCCTGGAGCACCTTGGCCAGGGCGGGGTCCCGCCCGGCCAATTCCGCGGCGCCGTCGGCAATCGCCTGTTTGGTCAGGCGGACCGGCCGGTTCAAAGCAATGCATCCAATTCGTCGGTCAACGTCTTGAACCGCTCCAGCGTCGTCTTGATCGGTTCGGGGCTGGTCATGTCAACGCCCGCATCACGCAACAAATCCAGCGGGTCTTTGCTGCAGCCTTCGGACAGAAATTTCAAGTAGTCCTTCAATTCCGATTCGCCGCCTTCGAGCACCCGCCGCGATAGCGCCACGGCTGCACTCAGCCCGGTGGCGTACTTGTAAACGTAGAACGCACGATAAAAGTGGGGGATGCGAAAACACTCCAGTTCCAATTCCTTGTCGACGACAAACTCGGGACCAAAGTACGCGTCCAGCAGTTCGCGATAGACGGAGCGGAACGACGCCACGGTCAGCGGTTCGCCGGCTTCGGCCATTTCGTGTGTCCGCTTCTCGAACTCGGCGAACATCGTTTGCCGGACGACGGTGGCCCGAATGCTGTCCAGTTCGTTGTTGATCAGATACGCCCTTTCGGTGTCGTCGGTGGCCTTCTTCAACAGGTGTTCGGTCAGCAGTTGCTCGTTGAACGTGCTGGCGACTTCGGCGACGAAAATGGTGTAGTTGTAATACTGGAACGGTTGATGGTGCGCCGAGTACCAACTGTGCATCGAATGGCCGGCTTCGTGGGTCAACGTGAACACGTCATTGAGCACGTCCGGTTTGAAGTTCATCAGGATGTACGGATCACCGTCGAAGGACCCGCAGCTGAACGCACCGCTTTGCTTGCCTCGGTTCGGGTAGCGGTCGGCCCACCGATTCCGCAGTCCCTGCTCCAGCGTCCCGATGTATTCGGCACCGAGCGGTTGCAGGGATTCGATCACGACGTCCACTGCCTGGTCCCAGGTGTGCTCCTTTTTCATGCCGCTGAGGATCGGGACGTAGGTGTCGTAATGATGGATGTCCGGCAAGTCCATCTTGCGGCGACGGACGTCAAAGTAGCGATGCACGTTGGGCAGTGAGTCACGGACGGCCGCGATCAGGTTTTCGTACACCTCCACCGGCACGTTATCGGGAAACAACGCCGCTTCCAGCGACGATTCGTGATTGCGAGCGCGGGCGTAGTAGACATCGCGATGGATGCTGCCGCCCAACGTCGCGGCGAACGTGTTCTCGTGCTCGCCGACTTCCTTGTAATACTGCAGGAAAGCTTCGCGACGAACATCACGCGACGGGCTGTGCAGGAACTGGATGAACGTCGCGTGCGACAACTCTTGTTCGTTGCCGTTGGCATCTTTCAACGTGCCAAAGCGAAGGTCGACGTCGTTCAATTGCCGAAACGCGTTGCCGGCGGCCGAGGCCATTTCGCCCTGCATGGCCAGCAGCTTTTCCTCCCGGTCACTCAGCGTGTGCGGACGTTCGCGGAGCACACGTTCCAGTTGCAGCCGAAACGGTTCCAGAATCGGATCGTCGACCAGCGTTTGCATCGCCGCCGGATCGATGGCCAGCAATTCCGGTTGCAGATAGCTGGCGGCCTGACTGGCCCGAACGGCCAGGGTTTGGAACCGCGACTTCATCGCCTGGGAATCGCTGTCGCCCTGATCTTCGGTGGTTTTCAGGAACGCGTAGATCGCCACCCGTTCGGCGTCGCGGGAAAAGTCGGAGTCGAATTGCAGAGCCTGCAACAGCGTTTCGGCCGACTCGCCCAATCGCCCCCGAAACGATTCGTAGGTCTCAATCCGCTCGCCGAGCGAGGCCAAAGCTTTTTCCCACTGTTGGTCGTCGGAAAACAGGCTGGAAAGATCCCAGCAGTCCTGCTGGGGGACTTCCTGGCGACGTGGCAACGTGTTGGTCTGGGACATGTCGTCTCGCGATTGGAGGGCCAAGCGGGGCAATCGAACTACCCGGGGTGTTTTAGAACCCCGTTGCGGCAAGAGCAATCAGGGGCTTCCGCGGTCGCATCGGCGTCGGCCCCTGGAAAGCTTTAGCGAAATGTTTCGTCGGGTCCTGGGAAGGATCCGTCGGCGACCGCTTGATGAAAGGATGCGGCGGTGTCTCGGACGATTTCGGCGACCGATGCCATCTTTCGAACGAACTTGGGCGTGTAGCCTGCGGTCAAACCGATCAGGTCGTGCGTTACCAGGACCTGGCCGGTGGTGTTCCCCCCGGCGCCGATCCCGATCGTCGGAACCCGAATCGCATCGTGGATCGCCTTGGTGACCAATTCGGGGACGCATTCGATCAGCACGGCGAAGGCCCCGGCCTGTTCGGCGGCCACGGCGTCGGCGACCAGGGCCTCCTGGTCTCGTTGGACCCGGTAGCCGCCATCAACGTTTACGTTTTGCGGCCGCAATCCGACGTGGGCCATCACCGGGATTCCGGCGGTCACCATGGCGTCGATTCGCGCGGCCTGTTCGGCGCCGCCTTCCAGCTTGACCGCATGGCATTGTGTTTCCTTCAGCACCCGCGCGGCCGACCGAATGCTGCGGCCAATTTCCAATTGACCTTCGGGAAACGGCAGGTCGACGACCACCAGCGCCCGTTCAGCCGCGCGGCCGACCATTTCGGCGTGGTAGATCATTTGATCCATGGTCACCGGCAACGTGGTTGAGTGACCTTGGACGACCATCGCCAGGCTGTCGCCGACCAACAACACGTCGATCCCCGCTTCATCCAACACCTTGGCCGTGGGGTAGTCGTAGGCGGTCAGCATCGAAATCGATCCGCCTTTGTCGCGTCGTTTTTGCAGCGTGCGGGTCGTGAGACGCTCGGGGGGCGTGGGTGCGGTCATGGCATTGACGTCAAGCGGGCCAATTGGAGGGCAAGAACTGCACTCAAAGTAGCCCAAGGCGGCCGGGGGAAAAATGGCGGGTAAGGAGGTTGCGGAGGCAGTTGCCACCGCGCGGAGCGGGCTCTGGTTCCAAAGCTCCCGCCTTGGGACCCGCTGTCTGGCCGGCTCCGCCGGCGAGGCTGATTGCCACTTCACCCTCCCTCCGGGAGGGTCGCGGAGGAGCTTGCGACGACGCGGGGAGGGCACGTCGAGCGCCATTGATTTCAGCTGATTCTTGAAGGCACCCTCCCCAAAGGCTCGTGCCTCGCCTTTGACCCTCCCGAAGGGAGGGTGAAGGTTGTTTTGGAGCGTTTGTACTTTCGTCGATTCCAACGCGTTGGATAGCGACGTCGGGCGCCGCGTCCGGGGGCTGTTGCGATTAAACTGTCGGCGAAAGTATTCTCCCGACCCGGCACCCGCGAGGAGCCCCCGGCCATGCGATTTGCCCTGCTCCCTTTCCCCCGCGCCGCGACCGTCAACACGCTGTGTGGGATCCTCACGTTGTGGTTGTCCGCGAGCTGTGGCATCGCCCGCGTCGATGCGGCTCCACCCGGGTTCGCCGCCGGCGGGCCCGGGGCGACACCAGCCAACGAGGTGACCAATTTCAAAGGCAAGTTGAAGGGCATGCGGCGCGGTGTTGTGATGGTGGAAAAGGAAGATGGCAGCGAAGCGATGGTGATGTTGCCGGAAACGGTGTCGTCCTTCCAGTTTGTCGCCAAGGCTTCGCCGGCGTTCCTGCGACGCGGGATGCTGGTGCGATTCAGCGGTGATTTCGGGCCCGGGGGAATCCCGGTGTCGCCGATTAACAAGGTCACGTTGTTCCAGCCCGTCCCGCTGCAGTCATTGCATGGCCGTGCCAAAGAACAATTCACCCCGGGGGTCCACAGCGATCAGCGGGGCCGCGGCAAGCAGATGATGGCCGGCAAGTTGACGGTGGTCGGTTCGCTGCTCGGTTTGACACCCAACGGGGTGCTGGCGGTCCAGGCCGGAAAGACTCCCGTGCAGATCCCCTTGTCGGCCGACGCCGAACTGCAGATTCAGTACAACAACCTGTCACTGGCGCAACCGGGCGACACGGTCAGCGTCGCCGGCTTTTACCAGCCGCCGAATGAAAACCAGGTGAAAGCGGATCGAATCACCATCACGACCGACCGCGTCTACGGCGAAGCGCCGGCCGAAGAAGGGCAGCGACGCCGTCGCCGGGGCGAGGGTGACGCGGCACCCGCTGATGGAGCGCCTGGTGAGGCAGCAGACGCGGCCGAGGTACCCGGTGATGGGAACGCTGGGCCGAAAGAGGGTGACGGACCGAAGGCGGCTGCAGAACAAGATTGATGAAGACACTGATTCAAGGAGGACACCTGGTCGATCCGTCACGAGAGGTTGATCGCCTGGAAGACATCTGGATCGATGGGGACCGCATCATCGACGGTGCGTCGCTTCGGCCGCAGGACGCCGACGTCGTGATCGACGCGACCGATTGCGTCGTGATGGCCGGCGGGATCGATATCCATACGCACATCGGTGGCGGCAAGCTGGCGATCGCGCGGATGTTGTTGGACGACGTGCTGCAAGCTTCTGCGCGGTCCGCCCAGGAGCCTGCTGGGGAAAGTGCCTTCCTGCCCGTCGCTGCCGTGGCCGCCAAGCGGTATCTGGAAATGGGATACACCGTCGGCTTTGAGCCCGCGATGTTGCCGACCAATGCGCGGGCCGCTCACAGCGAGATGAATGACATGCCGGCCTTGGCGACCGGCGGTTATTGCATCCTGGGCAATGACGACGTCCTGTTGTCGATGATCGCCGATCAGCTGCCCCAGTCGCTGATCAACGACTACGTGGCCTGGATGGTCAAAGCCACGCAGGCCATCGCGGTGAAGGTGGTCAATCCCGGCGGCATTTCGGCCTTCAAATTTGGGCTCCGCGAGTTTGACGTCGATACCCCGCATCCCCGTTACGGCGTGACACCGGCCCAAATCATCCGGGTTCTCGCGCGCGCGACCCACGAGATCGGGCTGGTGCATCCGCTGCATGTCCACTGCAGCAATCTGGGCGTGCCCGGCAACATCGCCTCCACCCTGGCCACAATTGAAGCCGCCGACGGGCTGCCGATTCATTTGACGCACGTGCAGTTTCATTGCTACGGCAACGAGGGTCCCTACCGAATGTCGTCAGCCGCCGAACAGTTGGTTGCCGCGTTGAACCGTCATCCCAACGTGACGGTGGACGTGGGCCAGGTCATGTTCGGCCAAACCGTGACGATCAGTGCCGATTCGATGCACCAGCACGCCAACCGCAAGCGGGCGACGCCGCGAAAGACCGCGCTGGTCGACATCGAGTGCGAAGCGGGCTGCGGTGTCGTCCCGTTTCGGTACCGGCGCCGGCGGTTTGTTCATTCGTTGCAATGGGCCATCGGCCTGGAACTGTTTTTGACGATCGATGACCCCGCTCGCGTGTTCTTGACCACCGACCATCCCAACGGAGCGCCGTTTACCGCGTACCCGCATCTGATCCGGCTGCTCGGCGACCGTTCGTTTCGCGAGACGGCGTTGGCCGAGATTCATCCCGACGCCGCCGCGGCTTCATCGTTGGCCGGCATTGACCGTGAATACTTGGTCCATGAGATCGCCACGATGACACGCAGCGGACCGGCATCGATTCTGGGCCTGGCGGATCGCGGGCATTTGGCCGCCGGGGCGATCGCCGATCTGGCGTTGTATCGTCGCGACGATCAGAACCTGGAAAAAATGTTTCGTTCGCCCGAGCACGTCTTCGTGCGGGGTCAACATGTGATCGATTCCACCTCGTCCGATCGCTTGCGAGCGGTAGCCAGCGATCGATCCAAGCTTCCGCCGCAGACGTTGACAGCGGATCTCGTGTCGAATCCGGAATCCGTCGACGGGTTTGCCGAACGCTTTCAACAACGTTCCTGTTTTGACCTTCGCCGGCTGTGGATCAGCGACGACGAATTGCACAGCGTCATTGGCAGCGAACCGGTCAAACAATTCAGCCGGGGGCGCGAGCGATGAACGATTCCGCCGAGGCCCTCGAGATCAATGGTGTCCGGATCGAGCCGACGTTTGCCGAAGCGTTTGACATGAAGGCCACGCGGCTGGTGATCACCGCCAGCGATGCGGAGTGGGCCGAACAGGCCGCCCGGGCGATCAGCGGGTTCGGCACCAGCGTGATCGACTGCAAATTGGAAATCGATCTTGAGCAACGGCTGACGGCGGCGGAAACGCCGGACGGACGACCGGGGGTTTCCGTGCTGGCTTTCGCCATGTCCGCCGACGAACTGCAGAAACAAATTGTTCGTCGGGCCGGTCAGTGTGTGCTGACCTGTCCGACCACCGCCCTGTTCGGCGGACTGGACCCGGCGGTGTGTCCGAAACGTTTGGCGTTGGGGAAATCGCTGCGATACTTTGGTGACGGCCATCAAATCAGCAAGCTGTTCGGCGGCAGGAGGTATTGGCGGATTCCGGTGATGGACGGGGAATTCATCTGCGAGCACGAAGTCCCCCGCACCGACGGAATCGGGGGCGGGAACTTTTTGTTGATCGCTCGCGATTTGGAATCGGCCAGCCGGGCGGCTCGGGCCGCCGTGTCTGCCATCGAGCCGCTGGCCGATGTGGTGTTGCCGTTTCCCGGCGGTGTGACTCGCAGCGGATCGAAGATCGGTTCAAAGTACAAGTCGCTGGTCGCGTCCACCAACGATGCCTTCTGCCCCACGCTGCGCGGCGTCACGCCATCTCGGTTGGGAGCCGCCGACAACGCGGTGTTGGAAATCGTGCTGGACGGCTTGAGTGAAGCCGCGATCGCCCACGCCATGCGCCAGGGGATTTCGGCGGCGTGTGTTTGTTGCGGCGGCCGAGGGCTGCATGCGGTCACCGCCGGAAACTACGGCGGCAAACTGGGACGCCATCATTTTCACCTGTCCGAGCTGATGTCATGACGCGGTGGGAATTCCGACTGCGCCGGGCGGGACCGGCGCACATCGATGCCTCGTCCATTCACCGAAGTCAGTTGGCTGCGCGGGACTTGGCCCAAATCCAACGGCTTTCCCTGATCGTCGACGGCGTCCCCACCGAACTCGGTGACTGTTTCGACGTTCGCGTTTCCCCGTCCGATTCCGAGCAGATCGTTTTTGAAGGTCCGCTCAGTCACGTCCACGGGTTGGCGACCAGGCATGATCGAGGGGAGTTTTTGATCGAAGGCGACGTCGGAGATTACCTGGCCAGTGCAGCGACGGGCGGCGTGGTCCAGTTGTCAGGCAGCGCGGGTGACTGGGTCGGGGCGCCGCTGGGAGCATCCCGGCTGGGGATCAATGGTGCGACCGTCAGCGTTCGGGGAAGTGTCGGCCGATATGCCGGGCATCGCATGCGGCGTGGTTGCCTGTTGGTCGACGGAGACGCTTCGGAGCTGTTGGCGGCGCTGATGATCGCCGGAACGATTGCCGTCGGGGGCAGCGTTGGTCGCCAGCCGGCGATGGGAATGAGACGGGGGACGATCCTGCTAGCCGACGCCGACTCGATGGTCACGGAATCGGGGGGCGAAGCCAGCCAGCGGTTTACCGAACCCGTGCCGTTCCGAGCCGGATTCTTGCAACTGTTGAATGATGCCGATTTCGACCGAGTCCTGCGCAAAATTGCTGGCGGCGATGAGCTGCCGAAGGCAATTTGGCGGGTCCGGTGCGACCGCAGCGTGGGTGGCCAAGGCGAGCTGCTGTACCCGGCAAGCGAGTAAGCTGGCCAAGTGGATAGAAGTGCCGTCGCCAGACGGCGGCGATGCTGCAGCTTCCACGCTCTGGCGAGCGTGGCCATTTCGAAGTGTCGCCTTGCGGCTTAGTCGCTGCCGTCGCCACGCGTTCTCAGACGACACACAACTTTTCAAGCAACGCGGGCAGCGTGCCTGCGTTGCAGAGTCTTGCCGGTCTCAGGCGCCGAACACTTGGTGCGATCGGTCGCTCGGGTTTTCTCGCCCTTCTTCGACCTGCACGAAGCGCTCACGCCACAGCAACCGCTGCAGCAATCCAGGGCGTCGCAGGTTCGGGTCGTCCACGTTGATCGTGTGGACCTTGCCACGGGCCGTGACCAAGCGGAGCCGGCCGTCGGACAACACGTCGTCGACGACCCAAAACTTGTCGACCACGTAGCGGTAGGTTTCGCCCTTGGGCGATGCAATCACCTGGGCAGCTCGCCGCCCCGGCGTCGAACCTTGTTTGCTTTTTCGATAAACGGCCCAATCGCCGCGTTTCCAATTGCCTTTCATTGCTCCAGTCTCCTCTGGTTCCGCACGTCTCGCCGCTTTGCTCTATCGGCGAGTTGGACGTGTCCAGAACCCGCGATCACCCCAATCACTGACGCCGACACCAAAACAATGTCGAACTTCTGCCAAGTCGCAGCCGCAGGTAGAGCGCCCAGCGGATGCAAACGAAGCCGCTCCATCAGACATCAACCGTAGATAGAACGCCCAAAAAACGATAGTTGAAAATGTACCTGGGGAGCGATTTCCAACCTAACTTCATCGTTTTCTCGTCAAACGGAATGCAAACGGTGCGGATCACGCCGGACGAACCTTTGACAGCATTGCGTTCGCCGGGCCCGCTTGCTCATCGTGCAAAAGTCGTTCCAAAAAAGGCTGCGGCGGCGAGATCCGACCCGCAATGAAGCCCCCCTCAGCACGCGTCGCGGTCGACTGGGCGGACCGCAGGGAGCGATTTGGCGTCTGGCCGGTCACTTGCCAGTCGGTCGTCGTCACCTTTAAGATGGTCGATCGCTGAGACCGGTTCGCCGGACACCCGACCGATCGTCACACGGCCTCTCCCGTCACAAGGCCAGTCACAAGGAACGTGTCATGCTCTTCTCCGTTTCGCCGTCGACAGCTTCTCCCGCCGTTGTCGGTTCTTTGATCGGTGATTCTCCGCTGGGGCCGATTCCCGCGCTGGCGCTTTCCCCGTTGCCGCTGGCCAACACCGCGTTCTACGCCGCGTTGATCGCGGTTGGCGGATTTGTGTTTCTGGTATTCGCCGCGATCTTCGGGTTCTTTGCCCTGCGGTACGGCAAGCTATGGATCCAGGCGTACATGTCGGTTGCCGACGTCAGCGCGCCGAGCCTGATTCGGATGCACTTCACGAAGGTCAATCCGAACGTCATCGTGCAAGCCAAGGTGATGGCCGCCCAAGCCGGATTGGACATCAGTCGCAAAGCCGGGATCAGCACGCGACGCTTGGAAGCTCACTACCTGGCCGGTGGGAACGTGATGAACGTGATCCATGCGATCATTGCCGCCCATCGAGCGGAGATCCCGTTGGATTTTGATCAGGCGGCAGCAATCGATCTGGCCGGACGTGATGTCTTGGACGCCGTCCAAACCAGTGTCTATCCCAAAGTCATCGATTGCCCCGAGCCGAGTCGCAGCGGGAAGACAACGCTGAGCGCGATCACCAAGAACGGAATTGAGCTTCGTGTGCGAGCCCGCGTGACGGTGCGGACCAACCTGGAACAACTGATCGGGGGTGCGACCGAAGACACGGTGATCGCTCGCGTCGGTGAGGCCATCATCAGCTCCATCGGTTCCGCCGAAACCCACTTTGCCGTGCTCGAGAACCCGGACATGATCACGCGGGTGGTGTTGGAGCGAGGGTTGGATGCTCAGACGGCCTTCGAGATCGTTTCGATCGATATTGCCGACATCGATGTGGGCGAAAACATCGGCGCCCGTTTGCAGAGCGACCAGGCCGAAGCCGACACCCGCGTCGCCCGGGCGCAGGCGGAACGCCGTCGCGCCGAGGCGGTTGCCGAGGAGCAGCAAATGCGTGCCAAGGTCGCCAGCAACCGGTCGCATCTGGTGTTGGCCGAAGCCGAAGTGCCGTTGGCCATGGCCGATGCGTTTCGAGCCGGACGCATCAGCGCTCCGGAAAACGGGACGGTGAATTAGCCGGACCGCTGTCCGTTCCTGTAGCCACGCTCGCCAGCCGTGTAGCCATTCTCGC
Source organism: Roseiconus nitratireducens (assembly GCF_008629675.1). Lineage (GTDB taxonomy): Bacteria > Planctomycetota > Planctomycetia > Pirellulales > Pirellulaceae > Stieleria > Stieleria nitratireducens. The sequence goes on from NZ_VWOX01000001.1 coordinate 521,377, forward strand.
CAGACTTGTAGCCACGCTCGCCAGCCGTGTAGCCATTCTCGCCAGACTTGTAGCCACGCTCGCCAGAGCGTGGAGATGTGGCGTACGTCGCAAGCTCCTCAGCGCACCCCCCGCTCGGACGAGCGGGCAGCTTTATTTCACCCTCCTTTCCAAAGAGGGTCGAGGGGAGGATTGCCTCGCCTCTCGCTGAACCGGATTGCTGTCGCCGCTTCGCGGCTGGTGCCGTTTTCGGCAGCCGTTTCCGTCGGCATACGGTGACGCAGGGGGCTGTCGCCGCCTCGCGACTGGATTAGAACACTCCCATCGCGACCAGGGAGTAGCGGACGATCAGACCGGAGACCACGACGCTGACCATGCTCATCAGCTTGATCAGGATGTTCAAACTGGGGCCGCTCGTGTCTTTGAACGGGTCGCCGACCGTGTCGCCCACGACGGCTGCCTTGTGGGAATCGCTGCCCTTTCCACCGTACTGCCCCGACTCGATGTATTTCTTGGCGTTGTCCCAGGAACCGCCGCTATTGGACATGAACACGGCAAGGCAGAATCCGCTGGTCAGACAGCCGGCCAGCAGCCCAACGACGCCGCCGACACCGAGCAGCAAACCGACCAGGATCGGCAGCAACAATCCCAGCAGGCTGGGGAGAATCATTTCGCGCTGGGCCGCTTTCGTGCTGATCGAAACCGGGCGGGCGTAGTCGGGTTTGACGCTGCCATCGAGGATCCCCGGGGTCTCGGTAAATTGTCGCCGCACTTCCAAGACCATTCCTTGGGCGGCGCGCCCCACCGACTTCATGGTCATCGCGCAAAACAGGAAGGTGCTCATCGCGCCCAGAAAGACGCCGACAAGGACTCGTGGATTCATCAGCGTCGCATCGTAGAACGTCAGGAAGTCACGCAGGGTTGCCCGGTCGATCGCGACCACGCTGGCGCCGGATGTTTCCAGAAGACCAAATCGAGACTCTTCGGACGGCCAGGTGAGTGCGGCGTCCAAACGTTCTCGATGGGGAATCTCTCGCCACCGGTTGATACCTTCCTCGGCGAGCGTCGGCGATTCCAAAACCAGAAAGACTTGGCTGGTGTCAGCGTCCCGACGAACGATGATGGTTTCGTTGATCTTGTAGTGGCCGTCGTCACTGACCGACGCGGCGACATCGGCGCCCCAGCGGACGAAGCCGTCACGCACGCCTTCGACATAGGCCGCCAGCAGGGCCAGGGCGGTCAGGGCTGCCGATCCGATTGCGAACCCTTTGCCGGTGGCGGCGGTCGTGTTGCCCAAGCTATCCAAGGCATCGGTTCGGTTGCGGACCGTTTCTTCCAGTCCCGCCATTTCCGCGTTGCCACCGGCGTTGTCGGCAATCGGTCCGTAGGCGTCGGTTGCCAGGGTGATTCCCAAAGTGCTCAGCATCCCCACGGCTGCGATCCCCACTCCGTAAAGCCCCAGCGGAAAGAAGCTTTGGTCGTTGAAGTTCCCGCCGTTGGCAAAGCCGAAAGCCATCAGCATCGCGCCGCAAACGACCAGCACGGGTACCCAGGTGCTGTTCATGCCGTCGGCAATGCCGTTGATGATGATGGTTGCCGGCCCGGTTTCCGCCTGCTGGGCCAGGTCCTGCGTCGGTTTGAATTCATCGCTGGTGGCGTACTCGGTCCATTTTCCGATCAGCCAACCGGCGCCCAAGCCCACGATGATGCTGATCGCCAAGCCGGGAAGCACGCCAAACAACATCGTTCCGGGGACTTTCGGCATCAGCAACGACGTCACGACGAACGCGGCAACGATGACCAGCAGCGCCGCCAAATTGATGCCCTTGGCCAATGCGTTCAGCAGCGCCTTCTGCGACAGTTCTTCGCCGGTTCGCACCGCGTAAATCCCGATGATCGACAGCAGAATGCCGGTGGCAGCGATCGCAAGTGGAAGCATCATCGCTTGCAGTTGAGCCTGGTAGGCCTGCATGCCGTCGGGAATCACCGACGGTGAGCTGAACGCCGCCACGCCCAACGCTGCTGCCGCCAGGATCGACCCACAGTAGGACTCGTACAGGTCGGCTCCCATCCCCGCGACATCACCCACGTTGTCGCCGACGTTGTCAGCAATCGTCGCGGGGTTGCGTGGCGAGTCCTCCTTCATGCTCTGTTCGACCTTGCCCACGAGGTCCGCTCCCACGTCGGCCGCCTTGGTGAAAATGCCGCCGCCAACCCGGGCAAACAGCGCCTGGGCACTGGCTCCCATGCCAAACGACAGCATGGTCACTGAGATACTGGCCAGGTTGGGCGGTTCGGTCTGGCCGGTGAACATGGGAACCAGCCAGAACAGGATTGCAAACCACAGGCAGATGTACAGCAGCCCCAGTCCGACAACCGTCAATCCCATCACGGCTCCGCTGCGGAAGGCGACCTGCAAGCCTTCGTTCAAAGACCGCTGGGCACCCGCGGCGGTCCGGCTGCTCGCCTGCGTCGCGGTCTTCATCCCGAACCATCCGGCCAACCCGCTGAAGAACCCGCCGGTCAGGAAGGCGATCGGTGTGAACGCGCTCAACAATTTGAACTGAAGCGAAGCCAGCGCCAGCAGTGCTGCGACGACCAGAAAGACGATCGTCACCCACGTGTATTGCTGTTTCAGGTAAGCGTCGGCGCCCTGGCGAACACTCGCGGCGATCTCACGCATCTCCGGCGTGCCTTCGTCCTGATTCATCATCTCCCGAAAGAATCGGTAGGCCCAAACCAGAGCAACCACCGAAGCCAACATCGCGAAGAGCCAAACGACCAAAACCAACATCGCTCCAATCCTTAAACCGTGGTGAGAAACTTTCGTCGCACAGGCAAGATGAATCCGATCAGGCGGAACAAACCGGTGCCCTCCGGTCCGGTCTCCCGTCTGCGATTCCCCAAACGCATCCGGCACCTCTGATTCAACGGTCGCGTCAGCACCGCTCCGGGCAGAAAACCTTCCGAAGGGGAGAATACCTTCCCGACCGGGACGATGATACAGCAATCGGCGCCCGTGGTGGGCGGCGGACGTTTGGGCTGCAGGATTGGTGAGGGCGTCGTCCGCGGATCGGTTGCCACGCGTCGGCGTGGTCTTGGCCAGATCGGAGCGCCCACGGCGTGGCACAGAATCTGCCCCATGTGTTGCAAAGAGATTGTCAGCGGACGCTGCGCCGTTCCCAGATCATCGGTGAGTTCTGCTCTTCGGTGAATTCTGCCGGCGGGCCGGCAGTCAACTGCCAAGGGCTGACAGCTCCAAGCACGGTCAATCGGAGCACCGTGAAATCAAGCTTCCTTCCTTTTAACGGAGACCGTCGTGGTTCAAACGTTTCCTGGCCCCTTTGAATTGGCCCTGGTCGGATTGCTCGCGTTATTGGTGGTCGCAGTGCTGAGTGCTGCAATCGTTCTGATCTTTCGAAAGTCCAATCATCGTTAGCTGGACAGCGTCCGTTGGAAGTCGCTACGCTCGCCAGAGGATGGAGATTACTGGGTTGCCACGGTCTGGCGACGATGGATCCATCGAATTCGTGACAAACCAACATTCCGCTTCCCGCATCCAAACCGCAACTCGGGCGACATCAGCCGGTGAAATCATTTTCGACCAAAGCGTATCGTGTGAAGTTCCCGGGCGGCCTGCCGGGCATGGAGTTGACCGGAATCGTGGATCGTCCGGATCCCGACGACGGCGGTGCGGACGGATGTCCCGTGGCCGTGTTTTCGCACTGCTTTACCTGCAACAAGGATTTGAAAGCGACGGTTCGGATCAGTCGTGCACTCGCCAAACTTGGTGTTGCGGTGCTGCGTTTTGACATGATGGGGCTTGGCGGTAGCGGTGGCAACTTTTCGGAATCGAATTTCACCACCAATCTCGCGGACCTGGCGGCCGCGATTCGTTTCGCCGATCAGGAGTTGGGGCCCGTCACCGCGCTGCTGGGACACAGCTTTGGTGGCATTGCTTCCTTGGTGACCGCATCCCACGCGACCGACGCCGACGCGGCTCCCCTGCAGAAGCTGGGGTTTGTGGCGACCTTGGCGGCTCCCAGTGACACGCGTCACTTGGCGACGTTGCTGGCACGCATGTCGCCGCAGATCGAATCCGACGGTGTGGGGACCGTGACGATCGGCGGGATCACTTGGAAGATTCGCCGACAGATGCTGGAAGATTTTCGAAAACACGATGTGACGAAGTCGATGGCGCAGGTCACTTGCCCGGTCCTGCTGTTGCATTCTCCGGTGGACGAGACGGTCGGCTACGAACACGCCTTGCGTTTGATGTCGTTGATCCAGACCCCTCCCGGGGACCCGGCGGAACCCGTGCGACCGGTCAGTCTGGTCACGTTGGCGGACGCGGATCATCTGTTGGCCAAAAATTCCCGGGACTTGCAATTCGTTTCCCGATTGCTGGCCATCTGGTGCCACCGCCACCATTGATCGACGTGTCGTCGTTCGCAACGCGAAAGTAGCCGCGTCCCGGCCATCACGCTGCAAGCATTCACTTTGCCAAATCCGCTGCGGTGAACAATCAGCCAAAGGAAGAAGCGGATGGCTGTTTCCGCCGACGATCCCGAGCGATTAAAATGAAGGATCCCGCCTGCCGGGCGTTTCTGCTTGCGTTCCCGGTGTGATTCTCCCTCCTGCTCCGTTCAGCACTTCCAATGCCACGATTTCTGATTGCCTGGATTCTGGCCGTCGGGACGGTCGCCAGCGTTTCGGCTGCCGGACTCTCACCGCAGGAAAAGTTCTTCGAACGCGAGGTTCGTCCGCTGCTGATCGAACGTTGTCATGAGTGTCACGGCGATTCGCTTCAGGAGTCGGATTTGCGATTGGATTCGCTCGAAGCGGTGTTGCAGGGCGGCATCAGTGGTCCGGCTGCGATCGCGGGTAACGTCGACGAAAGCTTGCTGCTCCGCGCGGTTTTGGGCAAGGGCGTCGAGCAGATGCCGCCCGACGAGCCACTGGAGGCTGAGCAGATTGCCGTGCTGCGGCGTTGGATACGGATGGGGATGCCCTGGACTCCCAAGAACGATGCCACGGACCGGTCGGGAATGAAACCCGAGATTGCGTTGGGGGATCAGGAAGCGATCGGCCGTGCCGCGAAAAACCACTGGGCGTTTCAGCCGGTAGCGGATGTCGCCCCGCCCACACCCGTCCCACCGCCGGACGGGACGTTCGCGTCCTGGGGACGCAATCCGATCGATGCGTTCATCTGGCGCAAGCTGCAGCAGCATCGGCTGCACCCCAGCCGGCCGGCGGACCGGGCGACGTTGTTGCGTCGGTTGTCCTTTGACATTGTCGGACTGCCTCCGACGGCCGACGAAATCGATTACTTCCGCGAGGATTCCCGTCCCGATTCGGTTGTCGTTGCCGAGGCCATTGAGCGGTTGTTGGCAAGTGAGCACTATGGCGAACGCTGGGCCCGGTACTGGTTGGACGTCGCCCGGTACGCCGATACCCGGGACTGGCAGGCCCAGGCGGATCTTCGTTACCCGTTCGCCTATACCTACCGCGATTACGTCATTCGCAGTTTGAATGACGACAAACCGTACGATCAATTCATTCGTGAACAGATCGCCGCCGACTTTTTTACCGACGACCCGGACGCGCCGGAGCTTGCTGCGTTGGGATTCTTGACGGTTGGGCCACGGTTTCGAAACAACCGGTTGGAGCAGGCGGCGGACAAGATCGATGTGGTGTGTCGCGGCGTGATGGGGCTGACGGTCGCGTGCGCGCGATGTCACGATCACAAGTACGATCCGGTTCCGATTGAAGACTACTATTCGCTGTACGGCGTTTTTGCCAGCAGCGAGATTCCGGACAAGCTGCCACAGCTCCGCGACGACCAATTTGATCGGAAACTGCGGGCCGAATTCCAGCAAGCGTTGTCCGCGAAGAAGCAAGAGCTGGCGGACTATCAACAGCAACTTCGTCGCGAAGCGGTCGAGACGTTGACTTCGGATCTGCCAATCTACTTGGAAGGTTTTTACCGTTTGAGCGTCGCCAAGAGTCAGCAGGTTCGCGGAGTGATCGACAAGCTGGAACTTTCTGAAACGGCGATCACGCCGCTGGATCGGACACTCAGTCGGCGTTTGCGAGATCGAAGCGATCAAACACATCCGGTGCTTGGCCCCTGGCAACAGGCGTTGTCGGTCGACGAAAAGGTCTTCAAGAAGTCAATCGACCGGTGGCTCCGCGAGTGGCAATCCGGAGATCAGGTCTTGCCGATCGTGGCACAACATTTGTCCGCCGACGCACCCGACAGTCGCCACGCATTGGTGCAATCCTACGCGAAGCTGTTCGAACAGGCTTTGTCGGCCTGGCAGGAGTGGAAACAGGAGCAACCCAATGGGCAACGGCTTCCCGATGATCAACTGGAGCAGGTGCGTCAGGTCTTGATGGCGGAAGATGGTGGCTGGTTTGATCTGGATGTCGACGAAGTCACGGCGGCGTCTCGGCTGTTCGGCAAAGGCCGAAAGATTTTGGGGGACTTCGAAAAGGCGATCACCGAAGTCAAAGCGAATCACCCCGGGTCGCCTCCGCGCGCCATGGTGATCGAAGACGCCGAGCAGATCGTCAATCCGTTTGTGTTGCTGCGTGGCGAGCCGAACCGCAGGGGAGATCGCGTGCCGCGTCAGTTTCCGGCCATTTTGGCTGGCGACGATCGGGCCCCGTTTGTCGACGGCAGCGGACGCCGCGAACTGGCCGAGGCGATGACAGCGCCGGACAATCCGCTGACGTCGCGGGTGATCGTCAACCGCGTCTGGGCACGCTACTTCGGCCGCGGATTGGCGACATCCCTTGACGACTTCGGGCTCCGCAGTGACCCGCCGACCCACCCCGAATTGTTGGACTTTCTGGCGTCACAATTTGTGGAGAACGGTTGGTCACTGAAATGGCTGCACCGCATGATCACGACCAGTCAAACGTACGCACAATCCAGCCAGATGCGGCAACCCGCCTTCGCAGCGGATCCTGAGAATCAATGGTTTTGGAGACAAAACCGACGCCGGCTGGATTTCGAAGCGATGCGGGACTCGATGTTAGCGGTCAGCGGTCAACTGGACCCACAGTTGGGCGGTCGCAGCGTGCATCTGAGTGAGCAGCCCTTCACGCGTCGCCGGACCGTCTACGCCTACGTTGATCGGGTCGAAATGGATCCGATTCTGCGGACGTTTGATTTTGCTTCGCCGACTTCCTCGGCCGCTTCGCGGGCGGAGACCACGATTCCGCAGCAGGCTTTGTTCAGCATGAATCATCCCTTCGTTGCCCAAATGGCTCGGGGGATTGCCGAGCAAGTTGCTGCGGCAGAGAGGTCCCTGCCAGGAGATCAAGTTTCCCAGGGAGAGACCGGTGCCACGTCGCGACAAGTGATCGGACTTTACCGACAGGTGTTCGGACGCCAGCCGAGTGCCACCGAACAACAGCTGGCTGAAGCTTACCTTCGGCAAGCCGCGTCCGAACCGCAGTCGGTCAATCAGACCTGGTCCTACGGTTGGGGCGCCGCGGCGAGCGACGACGGAACCGATCCGACCTTGCATCCGTTGCCGTTTTGGACTGGAAAGGCGTACCAGCCCAGCGAAGCGTTTCCGGATCCGGTGCACCGTCACGCGCGGCTCACGGCCGCCGGCGGACATCCCGGCATTGATGAACAGCATGCCGTGATTCGACGATGGCGCGCCCCCGCCGACGGAATCGTGCGAGTCACCGGGTCGTTGCGTCACAGTCGCGAAAACGGTGACGGCGTGACGGCGGTCGTGCGCCACCAGTCGCAAGACAAGCGGTTTCACGCCCAGAACCGTGAAATCAAAACCGTTGTGCCGCCGATCCAGGTGCAAAAGGGGCAGGTGATCGATCTGGCCGTCGCACCCGGCCCGACCACGACCGCGGACGCATTTATCTGGCAGGCGGTGATCCTGGGAATCGGCGGCGACCTGGCGGGTCAGCGTTGGGAATCGCAACAGGACTTCGGTCCACCGCCACCGCCGCCGCTGGAGCCACTGGCGCAACTTGCCCAGGCACTGCTGTTGACCAATGAATTCCTGTTTGTGGACTGATTCCCCTTTGGCTTGAAATCTGATGAATCAACGACCGCACCTGATGTCGATCGATCGTCGCCAACTGCTGCGACAAAGCGGAATGGGAATCGGGATGCTGGCCCTTTCCGGTCTGCTGAACGACGAGCGTTGCGAAGCAGCGTACTCGCAGGCAGCCAAGGAGCCGCATTTCCCGGGGCGTGCCAAGCGTGTCATTCACCTGTTCGCCAACGGTGGCCCCAGCCAGATCGATTCGTTCGATCCCAAACCGGCATTGAAGAAGTTCGCCGGCAAGACATTGGATCCGAAGCTGGCGCGGGACAAACGCCTGGGGGGCGTGGCGCGCCCGTCGTCCTTCAAGTTTCAGCGTCATGGTGAATCCGGGCTGCAGGTCAGCGAGCTGTTCCCGAACATCGCCCAGCACGTCGACAAGCTTTGTGTGATCCGTTCGATGGTCAGCGACGTCCCGAACCACGAACCGGGGCTGATGATGATGAATTGTGGCGACATCGTTCGCCCACGACCCAGCGTCGGATCCTGGACCCTGTACGGGTTGGGCACGGAGAATCAGTCGCTGCCAGGATTCATCGTGATGTGCCCCAAAGGCTTGCCCACGGCAGCGACCGCCAACTGGCGGAGCGCTTTCCTGCCAGGCATCTTTCAGGGGACGCACGTCGATACGCAGTACACCGATCCGGAGGAGTTGATCGCCAATATCGGCAACGATTTTCTGGTCGGGGATCGCCAGAAACGGCAGCTGGATCTGATCCAGGATCTGAACCAGTTGCACTTGGATCAACGCGGCGAGGACCAGGCGTTGTCGGCGCGAATTGAGTCGCTGGAACTTGCGTTTCGCATGCAGGGAGAATCACGCGACGCATTTGACCTGTCGGACGAGCCGAAACACATTCGCGACCTGTACGGCGACACGCTGCAGGGGCGGCAAATGTTGATCGCACGGCGATTGTCTCAACGCGGCGTGCGCTACGTCCAGGTGTATCACGGAGCGGGCCAGCCGTGGGACTCGCACGCGGCCCTGGATCGCAATCATCGTCGCCTGGCCGGCGAGTGTGACCAGCCGATCGCGGCGCTGCTTGCCGACCTGGAACAGCAGGGACTGCTGGATGAGACGCTGGTCATCTGGGGCGGCGAAATGGGGCGGACGCCGACGGTCCAGTTACCGGTCAATGCCAACACCGGTCGGGACCACCACGTCGACGGATTCACGATCTGGATGGCGGGTGGCGGAGTCCGCGGCGGGATGGCCTACGGGGAGACCGACGAAGTCGGATTGGAGGCCGTCCAAAATCGCATGCACGTTCACGACTTGCACGCCACGATCCTGCACCTGCTGGGATTCGATCACACGCGTTTGACCTATCGCTACGCCGGTCGCGATTTTCGTCTGACCGACGTGCACGGCAACGTCGTCAAAGACATCCTGGCCTGATCAACACTGCCTCCCGGTCAACACTGCCTCCCGGTCAACACTGCCTCCCGGTCAACACTGCCTGCCAGTGAGCACCGCGTTCCGGTCAGCACTGCCTGCCAGGCAACACCGTGTGCCAGGCTCACGAGACGGCATCCGCCGTTCGACGATGACCGGTCCGCCACCGCCGAACGCGCGACGAAACCGGATCAGCCTTCTTCGGAAGACTGCGGGGTTTCGATCGTGACGGCCATCACAATCGGCGCGGTGGCGTCCTCACCTTTGACCAGCTCGATCGATTCGATTTTCTCCGACCGCTCGGGAGCGACCGAGAGGTAACGAATCTGTTGGTTGCCCAGTTCGAAAGCAAACTCACTCTTGGGCACGTCCACGCGTCGAATGTAATCGGCAAAGTGGACACCGTTGATCAGTTCGTGGTCCTCGGTTTTGCCATCGGCATAATGCAGACGCACAATCATCGTGACCGACTTCTCTTGTTCGAACGGAAAGCTCCAGCCGCCGACGCCGCTGAGCAGGTGGATCGCCTTGGCGGCCGTGTTGCACGGCAGCGAGACCGATCGGGGCATCTTCGGCGGCAGGCTGCCGCGGGGGCCGTGCAGCAAGATGATGTTGGGCTGAGTCCCGTTCTTGGGATCGGTCAACAGGAAGGGCACTTGCTCGAACAGCTTGGGTTTCCAGTCCGAAAAGATCAGACGGTCCGGGCCGTTGTCGCTGTCGGAGAACAAGCCTTTGGTGCTGATCGCGGTCGCGTAGCGATCCAGGGGAATCGGCACGTAGGGACCGGAGTCGGTCAAAAACTCCAGCAAATCGGTCATCGCCTTTTTGTTGATCGACTTCTCAAAGCCTTCGGGCATGATCGACTTGGTTGACATCACGAGTTCCTCGATGTCGTCGCGGAGCACACTTTGCCGCTTCCCTTCGGTGTCAAACAGTTCGACAGCGGTCTTGGATTCCGATGCCAACATGCCGCTGAGCACGACGCCGTCGACGGTCAGCACGTTGTAGGCGCGGAAGTTCCCTTCCACATTGCGGCTGGGATCCAAGATGTGGGTCAACAATTCTTCCTTGGGGTGGACGGCCATCCCGGTCAAGTTGGGACCGATGTTGGCTCCCATGTCTCCGTACATGTGGCACTTGGAACAGTGTTCTTTGAAGACTGCTTTACCGGCGGTGACATCCCCTTCGGATTTGGTTGACACCAGGTAGTCATTGAGTACTTCCTGGCGATCTGCGTTGGGCAGCGATCCGCCCCGTTCGAGAATCTCCTTGGCCCGCTCGGCGATCTGTTGGCTGGGGTGCGAACGAAGCGATTGCTTTTGATCCAACGCCAGTTGGTCCAGTGAGACGGTTCCGGCGTCGGCCGCGTCCAGCAGAGCCATCGTCGATTGGGGGCGACGCAACAGTTGCTCGTAGGCGACTTTTTTGACGCCAGGAGTCAGCGTCCCCAGCCGGCTGACGATCTCTTCACCGATTCCGTCCCAGCGACAGGCATCGAAAGCTCGCATGATTCCGGCTGCCACTTCGGGCGGCGTTCGCGGCGTGACCTCGTCGAGCAAGTCGACGGCGGTTTCTCGGTCATCCGGCATGAACTCGATCAATTGGTCGGCGGCGGTGATCCGGGCCCGGTCGCCCAGGTCTTGGTCGCGCACCTGTTTCAGCAGGGAGTCGGCAATCTCTTTCTGGTAACGGCGAAAACGTTCGCTTCCCCATTGCCCGGCCAGCTTGACCAGGGTTCCACGCGACGCCGAAGGCAGCCGCTGGATCATGGATTCCAATTTGCTTTCGGTTGCGTCCGCCAATTCAATCTCGCGGTCGGCTTTCCAACCGCGGCTGACGCCTTCCAGCACCGCAGCGACCACCCGCGGGTCGGCATCCGAGATCGCGGCAAGCAGCTTTGCCGGATCGCTGCCAGATTCGCTTCGCGTGTGGTGTTCGGCGACCAGTGCGACGAGTTCCAAGACGCGGTTTCCGGCCGGTTGCAGATCAGCCAGCGAGGTCAGGAAGGCTTCGCTGTTGTGCGCGGCCGCCGAGGTGATCGCATCGGGGATCCAGCGGTCATTCATTTCGTTGGGGTCATTCAGCAGGCTGCGGATGGCCCCCGCGGCGGCTTCACCGGCGGGCAGATCTGCCATGGCCAGGATCGCCGCCAGACGGACATTCGGATCGTTGTCTCGATGCAAGCCGGCGTCGACCAACGCTTGGACCGACGCGGGCAGCGGCGGCAGCACCTGCAAGGCGTTGCGGCGAACCCCCGGGGACGGGTGCTGGAGCGCGGCGAAGACGGCTTCATTGACGTTCTCGTGGGAGCCATCCAGCAGACCCAAACCTTGCAACGTCCACAGGGCGTGAATCGCACCGACATTCAAACCGATTTCGTCCACTTGGCGATCGGCAACCAAGGCCAAAAGGGCATCGACCACATCACTTTGGCCCCGTTCGACCAGCAACCGTTGGGCATGCTTTCGGACCAACATCGTCGGATGTGTCAGCGTTTGGACCAGTTGGTCCGCGTCGGCGGAGGACAGGTCCGGTACCGGCGATCCGGTCGAAGAATCGGCGACGACTCGATAAATGCGTCCGTGTTTTTTGTCGCGCAGATCGGTCTCGTAGGCGGCGCCTCGGCCTGTTTTGAAGCCGATCGGCGTCGGGTTGTGTTGGACGATGAAGTTGTACCAATCGATCACCCAGACCTGACCGTCGGGGCCGACCTCGGCCATGATCGGTGCGGTCCATTCGTCGTCGCTGGCGAGCAGGTTGAACGGACTGGTCGAGTGGAACTCGGTGCCGCGGTGGTTGAGCACAAAGCTGCCGACCAGGTGCCCGGTCGGACCGTTGACGAACGCGACGCGGTTCCAGTATTCGCGCGGGTACTCACGGGCCGTGTACAACGCGTGCCCGGCACCGGCCGTGTAACCGCCGTGATGATCCACCTGCCGGACCTTGTCCGTGATGGGTGAGAAATTATTGGTGTCGGCGATGGAGTTCAGCGTCAGCGACGGAGTCCAGCCCTGCACCTGTTCGTAGTAACGATTGGGAATCGGCATGTAGACGCTGGGGCAACCGTTGGCTGTCGAGCCGAAAATCAATCCCTCCTCGCTGATGCCAAGGCCCCAGGTGTTGTTGTTGGTGGATCGGATGAATTCGATTTCGGATCCGTCCGGACGGATCCGAAAGAATCCCATGCGAAAGCGTTGCGTCCGCTGGTCGTTGATCACGGGGGCGGAGTTGTTGTAGCCCTGCATGGCCCAGATCCAATTGTCCAGACCGTACTGGAAATTGCTGACGCCGCCGTGGGTGTCACCCAGTTCCCAGCCTTCGATCAACACGTCGCGCTGGTCGGCTTTGTCGTCGCCGTCGGTATCTTTCAGAAACAACGTTTGCGTTCCGTTCTGGACCAGCACGCCACCGCGGTGAAAGGCCATCGTGGTGGGAATGCTCAATTGCTCGGCGAACACGGTGAATTTGTCGGCCCGGCCGTCGCCGTCGGTGTCTTCGCAAATCCGGATGCGGTCGCGGCCCTCGCCGCTGCGACGTAGCTCGTTGGGATAGTCATAGGTTTCCGCAACCCACAGGCGGCCGCGTTCATCCCAGGCCATGCAGATGGGCTTGCCGCCCAGATCCGGCTCGCTGGCAAAAAGTTCGACGTGGAAACCTTCCGGAACGACCAGGTGCTTGATCGACTCTTCCGGCGGCAACGGTTTCTGCATCAAATTCAACGGTTCGCCCTGGGTGCCCCAACGCGATGAAGGTGTGTAATTGGGGATCTTGCCGCCCACGTCGACGTACTCGAAATCGGCGCGATCGGTAGGCATCTCCGTCATCTTGGGAACTGGGAACGGGCGCTCCGCCTGGTAGGGGCCGGCAATCTGCGGGTCACCGCCGGCAGCCCAGCGGATTCCACGCTCGACCAGATTCTGAAAGCCGGGATGAGTCCAGGTGCGCTGGTCGTGTCCCCATGCGGTGTAAAACACGCGCCCGTCTCCTTGCGTGCGGACCCATGTCCAAGGTTCGCGGCCTTCGTCATCGACACGGTACGAAAGGACGGTGCGATCCTTTTCATTGTGCAGGTGGTGCACGTAGGTTTCGTCCCAGCTTTCAAAACCGCCGAAGCCTTTCATCACCGGATGGTCGGGCGCGGCAATCTCCGTCCGGAACACACCGGTCCCGTGTCGCTGAAACTGTCCCCCCATCAACGCCACCACTTCGGGCGAGTTGCGGAAGCAATACGTCGCGCAGTGCAGCGGCACAAACCCGCCCCCCTCGGCGACGTACTGCAGTAGCGCCTCGGCCTGATCCGGCGCGATCTCGTCAATGTTGGCGTACAACAGCAAGGCGTCATAGCGTTTCAGATTGGGCAGGTTCAAGTCACTGACGCGATCGGTGTAGGAAAGCTCGATCCCCTGCTCTTCCAGGTAGGGCTGCAGTTCCAAGAATCGACGTTGCGGTTGGTGATGACCGTTGTCGCCCAGGAACAGCACGCGCAGTGTCGTGTCGGCCTCTTGCGCGGCGACCGGACCGGTCAACGCAAACGGCCCGATCGAACCGAGGGGGCCAACGATCGAGAACACCACCAGGGCCAGCAAAGCCCACAGCGTTCCGGAATGACCAGGGAGAGGGAGCGATCCGGCGGGGGCGGAGCCCGAAGGTATGAAGCGATGCATCAAAAAGAACTCGCGGTGTTGAGTCGAAAAATCTGTCGACACGTGCGGCGGCCGTCACGATCGATTCTACGTCACATCCCCTGCTCGGGTGCCGGAGGAAGAGACGGATTCGAGACGGCCGGGAAGAACCATTCCACGCGTGACCGTTGCCGATTGAGGAGCGAAGGAATAACCGGGAAGCGGCGACGGCAATCACGGGCAACCATTGTAACCGCCAACCCGTCGTGTTGGCGACATGTCGGGGGCGAACCGACCCGGTCCGATTTCACCACGCTGCGTTGGCTATACTCATTGGCCCCCACCCGGTCAGCGCGGCGACTGCGCATGCCCCCGCCGGGAATCCCCCGCCTCCACTCCGCGATTGGCCCGCTAAGTAGTCATGCGACGCAACTGGACTTTGGGTTCGCTCTTGTGCGTGATTTTGCACGCGTTTTCCACCACCCTGCCGGCCCAGGAAGAAGACAGGCCCACGGCGGTTGCCGGCAACGATCGGGTCGAGTCGATCATCCGGTCCTTCACGCCACGCGGGGCGCTCCAAGACGACTCGCAGCCGACGCCCCCGGAAATCGCCGCCAAACAGTTCCGCCTTCGCGACGGCTTGGAGTTGGATTTGGTGGCCGGCGAACCGGCGATCTCGCAGCCGTTGTTTCTGTCCTGGGACTCCCGTGGCCGCATGTGGGTCGTGCAGTATCGCCAGTACCAGTATCCCGCGGGGTTGAAGGTTGTTCGGTTCGATCAATACCTGCGAGCAGTGTTTGATCGTGTTCCCCAGCCGCCGCCGATGGGAACGCCCGGAGCCGACCGCCTGACCGTGTTTGAAGACACCGACGGCGATGGCCGGTACGATCAAAGCAAAGACGTGCTGACGGGATTGAACATTGCCACCTCAGTGCAGGTCGGGCCCAAGGGGATCTGGGTTTTGAACCCGCCCTACCTGCTGCACTATCCGGACAAGGACCATGACGATGTTCCCGACGGAGATCCCGAAGTCCACTTGTCCGGGTTCGGGCTTCAAGACACGCACTCCGTCGCCAATAGCCTGACCTGGGGGCCCGACGGGTGGCTGTACGGCGCCAACGGTAGTACCACCGCCGGTACCATCAGTTCGCAAGTGACCAAAGGAGTTCGCTTTCAAGGTCAATGCATCTGGCGGTATCACCCCGAAACCAAGGTCTTTGAAATCTTTGCCGAGGGTGGCGGCAACACGTTCAGCTTGGAAATCGATTCGAAGGGCCGTGTGTTTTCCGGCACCAACGGTGGCAGCAAACGCGGCTATCACTACCCGCAAGGCAGCTACGCGGACAAGAACTGGGGAAAACATGGACCGCTGACGAATCCCTACGCTTTCGGTTACTTCAACGGGATGGGGTTCGAAGGCGACGCGCGGCGGTTCGCGCAGGCATTCGCGATCTACGAGGGTGGGCTGTTTCCCGAATCGATGGACGGAACGATCGTGGCGCCGAATTCACTTCACAACCTGGTTTGGAACAGCAGTCGGATTCGCGACGGATCGACCTATCGCACCGTCGATCGAGAGAACCTGGTGGAAACCGATGACCGCTGGTTTCGTCCGGTGTATTGCGGTGTGGGGCCTGATGGCGCCATCTACCTGGCCGACTGGTACGACACGCGGCTCAGCCATCTGAGCCCGGTCGACAATTGGCACAAGGAAAGCGGACGGATCTACCGTCTGCATCCCGCTGGCACGCGGCCCCGCTACGAAGAAGGCGATTTGCGAACGCTGCCAAATGAAACGTTGGTAGCCAAGTTCGATCACCCCAACAAGTGGGTTCGTCGGCGAGCCGCGTTGGAGTTGGGATGGCGTGGCGATTCCGACGTGCTGAATCTGCTGGAAGATCGATTGGAGCAGGCCGGGTCGCTGGAAGCCCTGTGGGCGATCCACCTGATGGGCGAGCTGACGCGTGACCGCGCCGTGAGTTGGTTGGAACATTCCAACGCCGACATCCGCCGCTGGGTCGTGCGTCTGTTGGGGGATCGCCACGAAGGTGTTCCGGAAATGATTTCCATGACGGAACAGGAATCGGACGTGCAAGTGCGCTGCCAATTGGCCTCGACCGCGGCTCGGGTCGATGCGGTCACAGCCATGGGGATCCTTGACCAGCTTGCGAGACACGAGGAAGACCTGCGTGATCCGCATTTGCCGCTGTTGTGTTGGTGGGCATTGGAGGCCCATGCGGAGGACTGGTCGGCGGTCGCGAATTTGCTGTCGGACGACACGTTTTGGGACACTCCGCTCGCTCGGCAATCGTTGCTGAGTCGATTGATGCAGCGGTACGCGGCGAGCGGATTACCGACCGATTTGAAACACTGTGATCAACTGATCGCTCTGGCGCCGACCGCCCAGGCCCGCGAGATCTTGCTGACCGGTTTGAACAAGGCGTTTCAGGGAAGAAGCATGCCGGAACTGCCAGATCGACTCGCCGACGCCCTGGAGACGTATCTTCAATCCCGAGGCAGCGACGCGGCGGTCTTGGCGCTGCGGAGTGGGCAACCGGGCGCCGTCGAATCGGCGATCAAGTTGCTGGGAGATTCGACAACCGAGCTGGGGATTCGAATCGAAGTCGCCCGCACGCTCGGTGAGCTCCGCGAAGACCGGGCGGTTCCCGCGTTGGTCCGCTTGGCGACCGGTCGTGACACGTCCGAACCGGCATTGCAACGCGTCGCGATCACCGCCTTAGCCAGCTACGACCAGCCGAACATCGCCGACCAGCTGATCGGATCTTTCTACAGCCGTATCTCCGCCGAACATGGGCTGCGTGATGCGGCGTGTCGAACTTTGGCCAGTCGAAAGGCCTGGGCCGGACGACTGTTGGACGAATTGACCGAGTGGCGACTGAAGCCGTCGGAAGTCCCCGAGGACGTGGTTCAGCTGTTGCGAACGTACGAGGACGCCGAATTGGCCGATCGGGTGCGGCAGGTGTTCGGTGAACCATCGAAGGTGTCCGCCGGCGAGAAGATCGCCGAGATCCATCGGCTGACCGAGTTGCTCGATCATTCGTCCGGCGACCCAAAAAGGGGACGCGAGTCGTTTCAAAAGAAGTGTGCCGTCTGTCACCAGTTATTCGGCGAGGGCAAGTCCATCGGCCCGCCCCTGGACGGATACGAACGCGGGAGCTTGAAATTCTGGCTGCCGGGAATCGTCGATCCCAGCTTGGAAATCCGTGAGGGTTTCCAAAGCTTCAAAGCCTTGACCGACGACGGCCGCGTGTTGACGGGAATGATTGCGGACCGGAATCCCAATACGGTGGTGTTGCGAACCGCGGATGATCAGACCGTCACGTTGGCGCGGGACCGGCTGGAAGCATTGGAACCGATGAAGACCTCCTTGATGCCTGAGAATCTGCTCGGTGAATTGAGCGATCAACAGCTTCGAGATCTGTTCGCCTACCTGATGCTCGGTTACCGACGCTGAGCTCGCCGGGGCATGCAGCTGCAGACCGTGGCCCGCGGCAACAAGCGGGGGCACGTCAACGTTGCAGAAACCGCACATTGACCGGAGACCCGATTTGGATCTGATGTCCCGTCGATGACAGCTGTCCGGTTTTCGGATCGATCGCCAGGGTCACGACCGTTTCAGAACGTTGATTGCCCACCACCAGGTAGTTGCCGCTGGGCGTGATGCCAAAGCCCCGCGGAATCTCGCCTTCGGTGGACTGATTTCCCAGCGCAGTCAGACTCATCGGGGCCTCGTCATATCGGAACATGGCAATCGAGTTGTGTCCCCGATTTGAGACGTAGACGACGTTCTGGCTTGGATGGACCAGGCACTCCGCGGTGCTATTGCCTTCGACGGCGTTGTCCGAGGGAAGCGTCGAAAGAATCGGCCCCACCGACAACGTGCCTTCGGAGGGTGCGTAATCCAACATCGCGACCTGGGAGGTCATCTCCAAATTGGTGAAGGCAATTTGTTCGTCCGGCGTCAGGCAAAAGTGTCGGGGACCGCTTCCCGGCGGCAGTGCTACAAAGGGTGGGGACGACGGCGTCAACGTTGCGGATTGCGGATCAACGTCGTACAGCCTGATTTGGTCCATCCCCAGATCCGCGACAAAGGCCTGCGTCCCGGTCCGATTGAAATTGACGGAGTGGGCGTGGGGAGCCGATTGACGACGCGGGTTCACGCCGCTTCCACCAACATGCTGGTGGAACGAAGCGGTGGGCCCCAGCGAACCGTCCTGGCGGATCGGAAACGACGCGCAGCTTCCGCCACCATAGTTCGCGACCGCGACGCACTGGCCGGTCGGATCAACGGCCACATGACAGGCCCCACCGCCGCCGGTCCGCCGCGTGTTCAACTCCTTGAGGGTGCCGTCAGCATGGATGGAATAGGCAATCAAGGCCCCGGAATTCCCTTCGCCGTCCGACACCTCCGAGACGGCGTACAGCGTTTTGCCGTCGGGATGGATCGCCAAAAACGAAGGGTTCTCCGCCGTCGCAGCCAATCGCGGAGCTGACAGGGATCCGTCCGATTCGTCCAGCGTTGCGACGTAAATGCCTTGGCTGGAGGTGTCGCCACGGGTGTAGGTCCCGACGTAGACAAGTGTTTCGGCGCCAACCTTTGGCACCATGCAGAGCAGCAGCAGAAGTGGGGCGAGACAGGCACGCATGACGGTGACTCCAGTAGAGGGAGTCGCCGATTCTAGCATCGCGGCATGGGCGATGAGGGTGCGACGCGATTCGGAAGCTGATCAGCCGTTGGCGGCCTCGTCACCCTCCGGTTCCGACTCGGTCGATGCTTCGGGCTCTCCGGAATCACTGTCTGCGGAATCACTGTCTGCGGAATCACTGTCTGCGGAATCACTGTCTGCGGAATCACTGTCTGCGGAATCACTGTCGGCGGGCTGGTCGGCGTCTTCGGCGCCGTCGGTTGCCTTGTCGTCGGTGTCCGATGAGTCATCGCTGGGCGAGTCATCGCTGGGAGAGGCGTCAGTGGGCTCTTCCTCGGCAGCCGGCTCAGCAGTCTCGGCTGCGTCCTTTTCGGTCTGATCCTTCGGGGCGTCGGTGCTGCCGGCGGGTTTCGCTTCGGATTCCTCGTCGGTCCCGCTATCCGCTGCGGGTTGCTTCTCGTCCATGGGTGCCGACGCGTCGGCCGCGGCCTTGGCCTCCCGTTGGCGTTCTTCGGCCTCCAGTTCCTTGCGGCGTTTTTCCGCCAGCAGCTTTTGCTCCTTGCGAACCTTCTCATAAAGCGCCGCATCGTTGATGCCCTGGCCCTCACGCATCATCTCGGCAAACGCTGCCAGGGGGAAATCGGGCGGCAGGTCCTGGGAGTCGATTGCGATCATGTAGCGACGAATCGAGGAGAACAGGTCTTCGGCCGAATCATCGATGGTCAGGATCGGGTAGTCGTCAAAGATTTCTGCCCAGATGGCGAAGGCCTGTTCGTAAAGATTGATCGCCCGATCCAGCTCGGCATCGGCGTTCGCTTTCTCGGCTTCGTAGATCAGTTTTCGGGCCCGGACGGTCCGCTCTTCTTGTTCGGCCAGGGCCAGGTTTTCCCAGTAGGGGTAATTGATCTGGTTGCGGTAGCCGTCGGTCTTTTGCATGCGGGCATCGATGTCCGCAATCTCTTTCTTGATTTGCATCGCGGTCAGCTGCTTCCCGGGAGGCAACTCCTTAGCGATCGTTTCCATATCCGGTTCGACCGACGCCAGGATGTCGGGCGCCGCGGCGTTGCCGGCCGCGGTGCGTTCTTCGGGAGACTTCTCCAGAACCTTTTTCAGGTCGTCCGGAAGGGCGTCGATGTTGCGTTGTTTGGCTTTCTGGTAGGAATCACCCGCCAGCCGTCGGAACTGATCGATCTTGTCGTTCTTTTGTTCCTGCAAGTCTTCCAGGCCGCCAAGTTTGATCGTGAAAGGCGACGTCGTGGGGATGCTGCGCTGTCCGAAGCGATCCCAGTCCTCGGAGGCTTTGGTCCAGGCGCGTTCGGCGTCCTGGTTCAGGATGCCTTCCTTCTCGATCGCTTCGGCGTGTTTGAACGACCACTTGGGACCGGTTTCGTAAAAGTTCAGCGGCGTTTGGCGGCGGATTTTGACTCCGGCATCGACGATGTCGTAGCCGCGATTGAGCCACAGTCGTCCGACCAACCAGTTGTCCGGCTTACCCAGCGGTCCCAACGCTTCGTTGCTATCGACGGCAATGCCTTCGGCGGCCAGATCGTTGTGCAACACGGTGTCGTCGGCGAACAGACGCCGAAACTGTCGCTTTTCGTCCGACATGCCTAGCTTTTGGCCATAGAACCAGCCGGTGTACCAGATCAGCCGCGGGGCTTTGCGGTTTTGACGCACGCCGCGGGTCAGGAACTCGGTACCCTCGCGGACCATTTCATAGCGTTGGCGGTAGTCGTCAAACTCCGCCGATACGTTGTACGCTAGGTTGTGCGCCTGGTGTTCCCAGACCTTGTCGTAGTGTGGTTGCAGCAAAGCGATGTTGTTGAGAGCCGCTTTCAGCCGGTCCCATTCATGCAACACACGATACTCGTGAGCCTTTTCCCACAGCAGCGTTGCGGCGACGCCACGCAAACCCAGCGAAGCAAGTTTCATCGTTTCGCTGGCCGGGCTGATTTCGCCCAGGTCGCTTTCGGCGATGCCGTAGCTCTCGCGCATCGACGCGAGTTGACCGCCGGAGTTCGGCGTGCCGTCGGACGGTTGCCCCAACAGGAAAAGTGGGACCAGGGTCGCCACCAAAATCACGATGTAGATGATCTTGCGACGAAAAGCATTCGTCTGGTTCATGCCGCGATCTCGCGAGATTTCAAGAAGAAGTAACTGATCAGGAAAGCCAGCAAGCAGTAGCCCAACGTGGCGACGGCGTGTCGGCCTAGGATCGCATTGAAGATGTCAAACCCGCTGGCGGCGTATTCGGCGGTGCGAACCATTTTGGGCAGGTTCGGCAGGGCGGTGGCAACGGCGTCCATGGTGTAGACGATGATCGCGTCGGCCGACTTGATCAATGTGTTGGCCACGCCCTCCACGTCCAACTCGGTCGTCATCGCGTCCTGTTTGACCAAACGCACCAGCGATTCGATCGGTCCGCCTCCGCGTGAGACGTTCGAATCGATGTAGTGTCGCGTGTCGTAGATGCTTTCGGCGGAAAAGCCCAGCAGGACACAAACCGCCGTGGCGACCATCGCCACCGGACCGCTCAGAAACGTGCTGAACATCACACCAAAGGCAATCACCATCGTCATTTGCAGCCAGATCGACAGGTAGGCTTTGGTCAAATTCCATTCAAAGCTGGACTCGGCCGGGCGCAGGTAGATTCCGCTTTTGGTCACGCCCAGGTACTGGCTCCGGTCCAAACACCGCAACACGATCTGCAACCGACCGTCCTCGGTGACCAGGTCGTCAAACACCTGCAGCGTTCGCGTTTCTCCGTTGGCATCGGTGCCGCCGATTTCCAGCGGCAGCGTGCGCTCATCGACTTGATATTCGTCGACGATGAAAGCGATCGGATTCGATTCCGCCTTCGTGTCCGGGTTGCGCATGGTCAGCGAGCCGCGGATCCCGGTTTCGATGTCGCCTTTGTAGGAGCGATAGGCTCGGATCGACATGTCGACCGGAATGCCGTTGGGGTACCGCGCCTCGGTCACGTCGTCGAACGTGAACTCCGCAGCACCCAAGGTGCCGCCCTCGACGTATCCGTGTTCCATCTTGCGAGTTTCTCGGGCGACGCCGATCAACCGCGAGATGCCCAGGTTGCTGTAACCGCCGGCCAACCGTTCGGCACCGACGTCGATTCCCGCGTCTTCTTTCTCACCGCTGCGGTCGTAGAACTGAATCGATCCGTAGGACGGGATCCGGGCCCGCAGGTGTCCGGTCGGCGGGCCGACGGTGAAGGTGGCGTCATCGACACGCGTGACGACGTGTCGGTGCCCACGCACGAAATCGGTCAGACCTTGCGTTTCCCCCGGCTCGATCGTGAATTGATGGGAGTGACGGCGGACGAAATCGGTTTCGCCGATGATCCGGCCGTTGTCCTCTTCCGCCTCGACGACTTCCTGGTGCGTGTGGTCCAAGCCGCGTTTGACGAAGATGTAGCTGGCCAGGCCCATCGGGACCAACATCACCGTCCCCACGCCGATGAAGCCCAGCATCCGTCCGAGCACGATCTCGGTCGCCCGGACCGGCTTGGTGACGATCGTGTAAATCGTCCGGCTCTCGATGTCCTGCGGCAAAGAAAATGCGCTGATGAACAACGCCAACGCCAGGATCAGGTAGTTGGTGGCTGTCAGGACGAAGCTGATGTAAAGGCGCGCCGGATCGTCGCTTTCGGGATTCAAATACCATCCGGCAAGTAACAGGATGACGACGAACAGTCCGATTACGAACAACACCTTGCGGCGGATCGCCTCTTTGAAAGCCAGTCGCGCCAGCGCGTAGATACGCCCGGGGCTGGTGCCCGGAAGGTCGGACACAAAGAAGTCACGGATCGCCCGGGCTACCGCATAGAAACCTTCGCCCGGACCATAGCGGGCCGCGGAAATGACGTAGGCCACGATCAATCCCAGGACGATCGCCAGGATGATCAGCACGATTCCCTGCAACAGGGCGCTTTCCAAAAACGCGCCCGGCCGCAGCAGCCACTCGTAGAAACTCCAGAAATCATCTGGTTGCAATGTCATGACGAGGCGCTCTCCGTGTCAGATCCTTCATCGGTCGGAGCGGATTCGGGCGATGCCGAGACACGGCGAGCCCCGGGTCGGGCTTCACTTTCGCGGACGATGTTCAGGAACAGGTCTTCCATCGTCGTGGTCGGGTTGTCGATCGACTTCAGGTCGCCGCCGTGGCGTTGGATCACTTCCGCGATCTCGCGTTTGGCGTCCTCGCTGAGCCCGCTGGCGTGAACCTCGGTGACGTCCTGGACCTTCAGCAAGTCGGTGACGCGTCCGAGTTCCTTCAATTCGCCCTGGTGCAGGATCGCGACGCGGTCGCAAACGTCTTGGACGTCGCCCAGTTGGTGGCTGCACAGCAGGATCGTCTTGCCCTGGTCCCGCAACGCCAGAATCAGGTCCTTCATCTCGCGGATCCCGATCGGGTCCAAGCCGGTGGTCGGCTCGTCCAACAGGATCAGGTCGGGGTCATTGATCAGCGCCTGAGCCAATCCGACCCGGCGACGCATCCCTTTACTGTACTCACGCAGCTGGCGGTGCCGGGCCCCCTGCAGACCGACCAGTTGCAACAGCTCCTCGATCCGCTTCTTGCGTTGCTCGCCCGACATGTCGAACAGGCGACCGTAGAAATCCAGCGTCTCTTCGGCATTCAAAAACTGGTACAGGTACGACTCCTCGGGAAGGTAGCCGATGTGTTCGTTCTTCTTTGTCTCACTGGCATCCTTGTCAAACACCAGCACGCGGCCGCTGGTGGGGAACAGCAGGCCCAGCACCAGTTTGATGGTGGTCGACTTGCCGCTTCCGTTGGGCCCCAGCAGCCCGAAGATTTCGCCCTTGCGGACCTCGATGTCCAGCGATTTAAGCGCGTGGACCTTCTTGCGGCCCCAGAAATCCTTGTAAATCTTGCTCAGGTTGCGAGTCTCGATCACCACGTCACCGGGATTCTTGGTGGCCGCAGTGACCGCTGCCGTCGTTTCGCTGTCTGGTTGAGTGCCGTCACCCGATTGGGCGACCGCCGTTGATTCGGTATCCACGAACAAGGACTTCCGTCGAAAAGGTCAGAAATGGGGCGGACGAATAGCCGGAAATGATTTCAAATTCCGCCGGGAAAATCGAGGGCTCCCAGAGCTACGCGGGTGGTTCGCGGACGGTTCGAAGTTTTTCCCGGGCCGATTCCGATGCGGGGGATGTTGCCCGATCGGGGATCTTGCTTGAATTGGGCCGCGTTGCCAACCACCGGTCCCTGCGACAACAATGCCGCCGTTGACCTGACGAAAGACGCGTCGTTGACGAGCCCCCCGGAACTGAAAAACCGTTGAACGACCTGCCGCCCCCAGACCGACCGCTCCAGCCCGCCCGATCTGTTGGGTCCGACCGCTATCGCCGGGCGCTGGCGTTTCTCTACGACCGGATCAACTATGAACGTGGCGGCGGTCACCAGGACTACCAGTTCCGGTTGAAGCGGACCGCGGAACTGTTCCGGCGCTTGGGGCTGGGCGGCTACCTGCATCCCGAAGGCAACGCCGCGACCGGCCACCCCAAAGTTCCCCTGGTGCACATCGCCGGGACCAAGGGCAAGGGTTCCACGGCCACCATGGTCAGTGCCATCCTGACCGCGGCCGGCTATCGCGTGGGGCTGTACACGTCGCCACATTTGACCGACTTGGAGGAGCGGTTTCGCATCGATGGCGAGCCCTGTTCACCCGATTGCCTGATAGATCTGGTCCGGTCCGTCGCTCCGGTGGTCGAGTCGATGGATTCCCAGGGGGATGCCGACGAATCGGCCGGCGGGATGTTGTCGTTCTTTGAGCTGACGACGGCGATGGCTGTCTACCACTTCGACCGCAGCGGGTGTGATGTGATTGTGTTGGAAGTCGGGCTGGGTGGGCGGCTGGACAGCACCAACGTTTGTGCCAGCAGCGTTGCCGCGATCACCTCGATCGGGCTGGACCATCAGCGGGTGCTGGGCGAGACGATCGCCGAGATCGCCGGCGAGAAAGCCGGGATCATCAAGTCCGCCGCCCCGGTCGTCAGCGGAGCGATCACCGCGGAAGCCGCCGACGTGATCGCTGCGGCGGCCGACCGCAACGGCGCGCCGCTCTTTCAACGGGACCGTGATTTCTTTGCGTCCCACGAACTGCCGCTGGAGCAGGGCAGCCGGTTCGAGTTCCGCGCCGCAGCGGAGGAGCTTCGCGCGGCCGCTGCCGACGACGACCGGCTGATCGTCGATGTCCGGCTGGACGGACGTCACCAGGTGGAAAATGCTTCCCTGGCGATCGCGATGGTGCGTCTGTTGCAGGAGACGTTTTCGGTCGACGACCAGGCGATTCGGCGTGGGCTGCGGCACGTCCAATGCATCGGGCGGATGGAACGCTTTGAAGTCCCGCCCGGGGTCCAGGTGGTGGTCGACACGGCGCACAACCCGGATTCGATGCGGGCCCTCAAGCGGACCCTGCAGCGTCGACGGGCCGTCGAGGAGGGCTCTCCCGGCAAGCTTCGCGGCCCGGTGGTCGGTGTGGTGGCCATCAGCCGTGATAAGGACGCCGCCGCGATGATCGACGAAATGGAGGGGGCCTTTGATCAGATCCTCTGCACGCAATTCACGACCAACCCGCGGTCGTTGTCAGCACAGCAACTGACATCCATTTGGCGTGGACGTCGCCCCGAGATCGAAATCCAGTGCCAGGCAGATCCTGCGGTCGCGTTGGCCGAAGCGGTGCGGTTGGCTGCGATCGGCGGGACCGTCGTCGTTTGCGGATCATTTTTTCTGGCCGGACAGCTGCGTCCGGAGTTGGAACGACTGGCCGCGACCGCCGACGCGCCGACGCTGGTGGCCACCCGTTGTCAGACGGATGTGGACTGCTCGACCACCGATTCGCCCTGACGCCGTGCGAGGATCGGGAGATGCGCGATCAGATCACCAGCCGTTCTTCCAGCGGACCGACGGAATCGGCGTCGGTTCACATCTGGCACGCCGCTGTTTCGGTGGACGCCCCCGGGGCCTTCGAGTCGCGCTGCGAGCAGTGTTTGCCGATCGAAGAGGTGCGGCAGGCCGATCGATTTCGGCGGCCGACGACACGCAACCAACACGTGGTCGGCCGGGCGATGGCCCGCCGGTTGTTGGGAAGTCAGGGCATCCGCCCGGATCAGATCCGGTTCGGGATCGGCCCACACGGCAAGCCGTTTGTCACCGACCCGCCCCAAGCTTGTCAGCCGTTCAACATCGCCCATACCGACGGTCTGGTGCTGTGCGGCGTGGCCGACCCCGCGGTCGAATTGATCGGGGTGGATGTGGAGTGTCTGGACCGGCGGACGTCGACCGAGCTGGCCGAGCGATACTTTTCTCAGCCGGAGGTGCGACTGTTGCGGAGCTATCCGCGGGGCGAGCAGCAAATGCGGTTTCTGCAGATTTGGACGCTCAAGGAAGCCTACATCAAAGCCATCGGGACCGGTTTGCACACGCCCCTGTGCGATTTCTCATTCGAGTCACTGGACGCGGACCGTCCCACCATCCGCTTCCTGTCTTCGGACCTGCAGGACGGTCGCCACTGGCAGTTCGTCTGTTTTCGACCACGCGAAGGGTTCATCGCGTCGGCAGCGATCGTGACGCCTGATCCCCGGCAGCCGCCGGACATCCGTTGGTTGCCGTTTGAAGATCTGGTGATGATCGATTAGCGATTCGCTGATTCTCGAACGCCGGTTTGCAACAGGTGGCATACCTCCGTAGCCGCCGTCGCCAGACGGCGGAACGTGCCGCACGGTCGAGCGACGCGCTACGAACCGCCGCGGGGTGGCCGCAAGTCTCCGGCACCTACCCCAATGGCTTGAGTCGAACGGCGGGTGGTCCGGGCAGACCGGTTCGGGATCCCCCACTGGTCCGGTCCGGATCGGATCAGAGCCAGCAGAAGATTGGCCGCGCGAGCGGAATTGTGCTGACGAGTGGTGACGATTTATGCGAACATGGTTTCGCACGCGAGGCGGCACGGCGGAAACCCTTCCGGTCTCATCTTTTCTGCCCCGAGCTCATGACTGACTCTTCTTCGCATTCTTCTGTCACTCAAATACTGCGCCAGCTTCGCAATGCGGCCGACGAGGAAGCTCGTCAGGTGGCGGCGGAGAAACTGCACGCGCGGTACCGTCTTCGTGTGGAACGTGTCGCCCGGGGGCGATTGCCGGGCAGCGGCGGATTGGCTGACGAGCAGGATGTCGCGCAGAGCGCGTTTCGGAGTTTCTTTGATCGGATCGAAACCGGCCAGTTGGACGCACTCGTCTCCGGTGGTCAGGCGTGGGCGATCCTGGCGAAACTGACCAAGAACAAAGCCATCGATTCGGTCCGATACGACAACGCCAAGCGACGCGGTGGCGACGGGGCGCGGCGCGTTCCTCCGGCGGAGCGATTCCCACCGGTTCCTCCAACGCCGCCCCGGCGGGCACCGGGGATGCCTGCGGCTTCCGAGGCCGGAGACTCGCAAATTCGATCGCCTTTGCGGTGGAACGAGGACGAACCCGAGTCGCGCGAAACGCCGTTCGCCGGCGGTGGAGAATCGATCGAGCATTCTCAGGTGTCGCTGGATGCGGTTCGGGATCGCGCGCAGCGACCGGTCGACGAACAACTCGCCTATGATGAGGTGTTGCACCAGTTTCTGGAACAGCTCTCCGAAGCGACTCTGCGAGGGATCGTGCGATTGAAACTGCAGGGTTTCACCAATGACGAGATCGCCGACAAGTTGGGATGCGCGACGCGAACCGTCGAGCGAAAACTGAACCTGATCCGACGGCTATGGATCCCAATCCTGGAGGACCGAGATGAACGGGCCGGAGAGTGAGACCGCCGGAGGAATGCCGGACGAGTCACGCGAGAAGTGGATCACGATCGACCGTCTTTGCGATGCCTACGAAGCTTCGCTGCAGGACGGTCGCGTCGAACGCGCGCCCTTCCTGGCCGGCGTTCCCGATGCCTGGCGCGATCAATTGGGGGCGGAGTTGGATGCGATTGATGCCGCCTATCGCGATGCCGCCGAAACGCGGGCCGGCACCGCCATTGATGCGGACTCCGGCGGACATCGTCTGGGCACCCCGGGCAACGTGTCCAAATTGGCAAGCTTGGGTTCCAAAAAGGTTTGGCTGGGACGCTTTGAAATCAAGCAACGGCTGGGGACGGGATCAACCGGCAGCGTTTGGTGTGCCCGCGATGCTCGGTTGGCGCGTTGGGTGGCGTTGAAGATCCCGCATGCCACGCGGGTGATGAGCGATACCACCGCGGCCCGTTTTCAAACCGAAGCCCGCGCCGCGGCGGCAATCACGCATCCCAATGTGGTCCAAGTCTATGAGGTGTTGATTGAAGACGGTTTGCCGATTCTGGTGCAGCAGTGGATCGACGGTCCGTCGTTGGCGCAGCATCTAAAACGTCACGGGCCGATGAACTATGATTTGGCCGCCGACTGGATGACGCAAATTGCCGACGCGGTCGCGTGCGCGCACGACCGGGGAATTGTTCACCGGGATCTGAAACCGGCCAACGTGATGCTCAACGAAGGCCGCCCGATGGTTTTGGACTTCGGCTTGGCCAGCTATCCCGCATTCTCTTCCGGGTTGACGACCGAGGGCACGGTTCTTGGGACGCCGGCCTACATGAGCCCCGAACAGGCCGAGGGGACGTCCGACGCCAACCAACCACCCTCGGATATCTACGCGCTGGGGACGATTCTGTACGAGATGATCGTCGGTTCGCCTCCGTTTGTCGGCAAGACGCGGGAGGTTTTGTTGGCGACCAAGTCGACGATGCCCGCGCCTCCCCGAAGTCGGCGTGCGGGGGTGCCCCGTGACTTGGAAACGATCATCCTACGTTGTTTGACCAAGTCGCCGCAGGGACGTTACCGTTCCGCGGCCGACCTGCGCGACGACTTGAAACGATTCCGTCGCCGCGAGCCGATCCGCGCTCGCAAGGTTTCGGCACTCGAAAACGCGTGGTCGTGGTGCCGTTCGCACCCGGTGTATGCGTTGCTCGCTATCGGCGTCCCGTTGGTCGCCCTTCTCACCATGGCGATGACCGTTTCGCAAGTCAAACAGCACCAGCTGAGTGATCGCGCCGATGCGTTGGCAGAGCAGCAAAACGTGCTGGTGGAGGAACGCAGTGATCTGCTGGTCGAACGGGATATGATTCAACTGGCGCGGGCTTCGTTGGAGATGTCCTTGGGAAATCGAACCCGGGGCCTGCAGATTCTGGATAACATTCCAGAAGCACTGCGTGGCTGGGAGTGGAGGCTGCTCGATTCGCTGTCCACATCGCCCAACTGGCAACTTCTCCCGCGTCAAGGACGCGGCGACACGCCGATCACGTCACTGGCGATGACGCCCGATCAAAGTCATCTGTTTGCCTCTGCCGAAGACGGTTGCGTTTGGCAATGGCAGATCGATCCGGGAGAGGTCCAGAACGAGCAAGGCGATTGGACAATCTGGAATCCTCATCACTACGAACTGATTTGCGAAACCGAGGCGCCGGTTCGAAAGCTGGTCACGGACCCTCAAGGCCGATTTCTGGCCTGGATCCAGGGATCGGCGGACGTCGCCCTGTGGGACCTCCGAAAGGGCAAATTTATTACCCAACTGGCGCGGCCGGATTGGCAGGCAGGTTTGGCAATCACTTTCGCTGGCGACGGCCGTCATCTGTTGGTCGGCGGTGGTTCTCGGGATGATTCGGCCCCTCAGACCAGTTGGCTGGCCTGCTATCCGCTTGATCCCGACGGAATCCCAGGCGAAGTCGTCGAACGCGGTTGGAACGGTCAGGCCGCCGTGACGGGAATCGTTTCCAGCGCCGCGGGTCAATTCGTCATCAGTCGCGGCGGACAGTCTGGTTTGCCGGAATCCGACGGGATGGTGGAACGGTGGACGATTGCCGATCCATTGCAGCGACGCGATGACCTGCTTTGGCGGGGGTTGAATGTGAACGGTTTGGCCCTCGATCCGGATGCCCATCGTTTGGCCTGGTGCGACGGGATCGGGGTCGTGTACGTCATGGACCACACGGACCCCACGCGGGTCCGGGCGTTCCGCATCGGTGACCACGTCATTCGCAATCTCCGGTTCTCGCCAGATGGCAGGTTCCTGTCCGTTGGCGGGGAAAAAGGTTTTGTTGCTCGTTGCGAGTTGCCCAATCCCGCCATCGGCGATCCTGTCGAGCAGACACCCATCAACGGCAGCCGGGTACGGATGGAATCGTTGGCGTATGATCGTTTTCGAGGGCACGAAAACCTGGTCGAAGACTCGCTGATGTTTGTCGCCCGACGGGAAATCAAGGCGGCCGATGATTCTGAATCAGAGGCCCCTTTGCGGAGCGTCCATTGGCTGTTGACGGCGGGTGCGGATGGCCGTGTCTTGAAATGGGGCAATCCCGATCCTCCCTCAGTCCGCAGGCTCTTCTTGCCGAACGTGGATTTGGCCGACGCGGCCTGGGTGTCGGACGATCGTATCGCCGTGGCGACGGCCAGCCGCGGTCGACGACCGGTCGTGATCTATCGCGAGCGGCAGGTGAACAATTCAGCTTTGATCGTCGAACAGCGCCACACGACCTGTGTCGAACGTTTGTCCTTGCGACCGGGGATGACTTCCGCGCCGTCACCTGAGTATCTGGTCGCTTGCCGCGATCGCATTTTGTTGTGCCAGTCCGGCGCGGAGGAGGTCGTTGTCACCTATGAGAACACGACCCCGGATGAGCGATTTTCGGCCGCGTGTCTGATCGGTTCGGACTGGATGCTCGCGGCCACCGCAGCAACAGAATCAGAGCCCAAGGAGCGGAATGCGAACGACCCGGCGCGAACGCGGCTGCTGCTGTTTGATCGCCACAGCGGTCAACTTCGGCTGACGCGTCCGATGCCGCAGCTTGGCAAGATTCTGCGATTGGGCCTTTCGCCAGACCGGTCCGCCGTGCTTGGTGTCACCGCGGATGGCCACGCGTTTGTTTTGGCGCTCGGACAACCGAACGACGGGGGATTGGCCGAGCCGGCGAGGTGGTTCGACGGACCGATCATGAAGTGGAAGGCACACGAACGTGCGATTCAGGATTTCGATTGGATCGGAGGCGGGGACCGATTGGCGACGGTCAGCGACGACGGGACCTGTGCGATTTGGAGAGCCCGGCCGCACCCCGGCGCCACCACGCCCGAGTCAACCGGGGATCCCATTCTGGAATACCGGTTGTTGGTCAGCAGTGCAGCGGTCACCCGCGTCAGTGCGTCCTTCTCGGGAGATCGCCTGGTGACCGTCGGATTGGACCGCGTGATCCGGGTTTGGGATACGCGGAGCGGATTGGAATTGGTTTCCTTGGAGCCTCGGCAGGTCGCTCCGGTCGCGGTTCAGATCAGCCCCGATGATCGCTACCTGATGATCGCCGAAACCAACGTCGGGATCACGACCATCGATCTGGACCAGGCGTCAAACGGATCGCGTGACGATTAGCAACGGTGGTCACTCGACCTCGCCTTCGCCACGCCGGTTGACCTTCAAGCTGCCCAGGTACGCGACCAGGTCGCGCAGCTCGGCGGGTGTCAGGTGTTTGATCAGGTCCGCCGGCATCGAAGACTTGCCTTTTCGGCGGGCTTCGATTTCGTCCTGCAGAATCCGCTGCTGGGTGCCGTCGTTCAGCATCAGCTCCACGTAGTCGTCGGTTTCGGATTTGACGATGCCGCTGAAGACACGACCGTCGATGTCGATGATCACCGCGGTTTCAAAGCCTTCGGCCACCTTGGCGTCGGGCAAACAGATCGCTTCCAGCAAATAGCGGGCGTCGCGTTGTTTGCCGATGGTGGTCAACTCGGGGCCCACCTCGCCGCCGGCGCGGTCCACTTTGTGGCAGCGGACGCAGGACAGCTCCGTTTTGTTGAAGAACAGTTCACTGCCTCGCTGCGGGTCGCCCCCGGACAAGGAATCCAACCAAGTGGCCAGTGGATCTTCCTGAGCGATCGTCTGGCGATGGGATTGCAGTTTTTGCTGCAGTGCGTCGCCCAAACGGCCTTGGGCGGCACGGAGCACCTCCAGTTGGACTTCCGGAGACAGTTGCCCCGCCACGTAGGCGTTGACCGCGTCGCGGATCGCCGTCTGGGCCTCGGGGAGTTTCAGCTTGCCCAGGGTGTCCCAAGCTTTTTGCCGTGATTTCAGGTCCCCGGTTTTCGTCGCTCCGACAAAGCGTTGGACCGAGGATTCCGCGGCGTGGTCGGCCAACACCGTCAGTGCGGCCAGACCCAATGGTCCGCCCTGGTCGGCCGGGATCTTGCGGGCCATGTCGACGGCCACGGACGGTTCCAGCCGGGCCAACGCCACCAAGGCCTTGCCGCGGGAATCGGCGGCACGGGATTCCTGACCCACTTGCTTGGCCAACGCGCCTGCGATCTTCTTGATTCCCAGCTGAGAGGCAACATCAATCGCTTTCAGTCGAACACGTTCCGGTGCGGTCATTAGCAGATCGATCTGCGGTTCCAGGGCCTTCGCGGCGATGACCGCGTCGCGAGGTTCCAGGGGACGGTAGTCGCCGAGAACCCGATCCAGCGGATCGGGGGAGCCCCAGGAGGAAAGCATGTCCAGGGCTTCGATTCGCATCGCTTCGGGGGCTTCGGTCCGCGTGGCGTACTTGGCCAGAGCGACCGCCGACTCCGCACCGCCGCCGCGAAAGTTCGCGTTCAACACGCGACGTACCAACTGTTCCGATTCCATCGGCTGGTCGATCCGTTTAGCCAATGCTTCGGTGGCAAACGCGATCGGTTCGTCGTGGATGGCTCGTGCGGCTTCCAGCACCACCGCCGGGTCGGAGTCTTGCAGGAAACCGGCGATGGCACCACTTTTCTGACGACGAAGGGCAACGACGGCCAGCAATCGGGCTGTCGAGCTGTCGTGCTTCTGCAACGCCGTCAACTGGTTTTCGTCGGCCGCGCGGCTCAGGTACATCGCCGCGGCGTGGAACAGGGCTGGGTCCTGGCGGTTGTTCGCGACGAGGTGTTTGATGATGTTGTCGGCGGCGTCACCGGCCTCCAACCGCCCCAGGGCATCGATGACGTGATAACGCAGGCGTGCATCGGTCGCGTCCAGCTGGGCTTTCAGCGGTTCGACCGCTGATTCCCAGCCCAATTCTCCGGCGACGGTGGCAGCGGCCGCAACGACGATCGGGTCTTCATCCGCCAAAACGTTCGTCAGCGCCGATTGGATCTTCGAATCCGACTCGCCGTGACGAGCAAGCTGGCCCAGTCCCCACACCGCGTGGCGCCGCGGCACCGAGGCGCCGGACGCTTCGCTGGCCACCGCGATCAAAGCGTCGACTTGTTGGCGGCGGGCCAGCTCCCATTGGCTTTCCAGACGCACGCGGCGGTCCTGATGTCCCAGTTGGTCGACCAGCTGTTGGGTTTCTTGCTTCGTCCAGTCGCTGGCAAGCAGCGACTTCACTTCGCGAACGATGTCCGAATCGATGTGTTTCGGATCGGTCAAACGATAAAGTCGTCCTTTGCCCAGGCCGTCCCAGCCGTCCACCCAATCACTGACGTACAGCGCGCCGTCGGGGCCGAAGGCAACGTCGGTTGCCAGGCAGGTCCAAATGGGTTGGCTGTCAGATGCCAGTTCGTACGTCGCACCGTCCGGCTTGACGCGAAAGGACCGAATGCCGCTGTTGCTCGGACCGCCCCGAAAGTCGCAGATGAAAAAGGCGTCCCGGAGCAGGTCGCCAAACCCGGTTCCCGGATAGTAGGCCAAACCGCTGGGACCGTCGGTAAAGTTTGCGACCGGCGGAACGATCGCAGCCGGTTGGTCAGCGTTTTGCGGTTCCCAAATCCGCTCGCGGTTGAACGGGCCGCGGTCCGGCAGGTACTGGTAATACATCCGCCAACCCGTGTCGCCGTCTTGCAGCAGGTGCACGATACGGGCCTGGTCACCACTGTCGCTGTTATTGTCGACGGTGAACCAGTCGCCCTTGTCGTTGAACGCCAATTCTTGCGGGTTGCGAAGCCCGGTGGCGAAGACCTCCAAACCGGAACCGTCCATTTCACAGCGGAACACCGCGCCGCTGGCGGGATCGGCCAAGACCTCACCCTCGCTGGTGCGGACGTGATAACCCCGGTCTCCGATCGAGAAATACAGCCGGCCGTCGTACCCGCGGATCAGCCCGTGCATGTCGTGGCCTCGGAAGGCGACGCGCACGCCGTACCCGTCGGACAGGACGACCCGTTCATCGGCGACGCCATCCTGATCCTGATCGATCAGTTTCCAAAGCTTCGGGATGCAGGTGTAATAGACGTCATTGCCACGCACCAGGACACCGGCCCCGGTGCCCTCTTCCAAACGGTTGAATCCGCTAGCGAACACCACACTGTCGTCGGCCTTGCCGTCGCCATCGGTGTCGGTCAGCCGGCGGATACGGTCGTCGTGCTGCGCGTACGTCACCGCCGCCTCGCCGAGCAACCGCTTGTGGTAATCGATCCGATCCTGCACGGTCTTGGCCGCCAAGTCCGCCAGCAGCCATTGCCGGTCGTGGCCGCGATTGTCGGTGACCCCACGGTTCTGACGGAAGGTCTCGCACACGTAGACGCGGCCGCGAGAATCGATATCAAACGCAACCACGTTGGCGAGATCCGGTTCGGCCGCCCACAGGTCGATCTGCCAGCCGTCGGGAATCCGGATGGCCGCCATCGCATCGCGAGCTTCGCCCGATGCTTCCGCGATTTCCGGCGTCAGCGGCTTGGTCGATCCCAGATCGGCCGCCAACAACGGCGACGCCAGGATGCCCCAGGCCAGTGCGGATTGGGCCACGCGGGTCGCACGGCCGGTCAGGTATCGTTGCAAAGGTCTCATCTGCATTTCGAAGGCAAAAAAACTGAATCGCGACCGACGGCGGCCGTCCGCCCCTATCTTAGCAACCGATTGTAGGTCGTCCGAGGCATTCTGGTTCGATGTTTGACTCGGATCATGCCCATCGGTCGGGAGCGGGCATCGGGGGCGACGCGGTCCGCCCGACAGCCACTGGAATCGGTCACCCGTTAGAATTGGGTAAGGAACACCGCAAAGAGTGAATCGAGTTCCGTGAAAACGTCGATCAAAGTGGATACATGAGTTCTGATCATCGCCAGCCGGATCCAACGCCGCCGCGGTCCGGGCAATCTCAGCCCGAGCCACCTGAGCCTGAGCAATCTCAGCCCGAGCAAACTCAGCCCGAGTCCGTGCGCAAGTTGTTGGGTGCCCCCACCGATCCGCCGCCAGCGGACGAGGCGGCCTCGGGGAACGTGGAACCCCCGTCGGCGAACGCAGCTGCCGATGAAAGGCCGTTCGTTGCGAAGTTGGTTCAGTCGTCGGACCCTCCGTCGAGCAGCGTTTCGGAGAACCCGTCGGTCAGCGGAGATCCCCGTGCGGAGGACGCGTCGGACGTCCGGGTCGGATCGCCGTTTCGTACCGATCCGTCCGGCCCGGCACTCGCGGCAGTTGCAGCGGGCGATGCCCGGCGGCGGCCGACCTACGATGACCTGGGGCCCATGCAGTACACCGCGATCGGCGCGTCGACGGCCGGCATCCTGGTGTTGCTGTTCGCTGTGCTGGGAGCTTGGTGGTTTCCGGCCGGAGGTGCCATGGTGGCGATGCTGGGAACGGTGCTCTCCGTCGGCGGACTATTCGCGGCGGCCAGGTTCCGCTATGCGTCGATGGGAACGCTGGTGCTGCATCTGGGACTTTTCTTTTTCTGCTATGTCCGGTCGCTGGGTTGATCGACCCGCGGTGCCGGCTTGCGGGGGGGCGCTCCAGCCGCGACGATGCCCCCAGTTCCGTCGGCACGTTCAACCGGCACGGTCGCCGGCGCGCCAAGCACCTTCACCATTCAGGAGGGTCGGATCCCGATGCCGATTTGCCGAATCGTTGGCCCCACCGGCCAGCCCGAGTATGCGATCTATCGCGAGGATGCGGTGTGCCCCTTGCGCCACCTGACCGACCAGCCGCCGTTCGAAGCCGAACTGTTCTCCTTTGACTGGACATCAATCGGAGATCCCGATGCGATTCCGGCCGATCGCTGGTCGGACCAGGCCCAATG
Organism: Roseiconus nitratireducens; assembly: GCF_008629675.1. Lineage (GTDB taxonomy): Bacteria > Planctomycetota > Planctomycetia > Pirellulales > Pirellulaceae > Stieleria > Stieleria nitratireducens. The sequence goes on from NZ_VWOX01000001.1 coordinate 557,174, forward strand.
GTTGCCGCCAGTTCCTCCGCCGGAAAAGATCATTTGCATCGGGTTGAACTATCGCGATCACGCGATCGAAACCGGAGCGGAAATCCCGACCGAGCCGGTGGTGTTTGGCAAATTCAGTTCCGCGCTGATCGGGCCCGGTCAAGCCATTGAATTGCCGGCCATCTCCAAGCGGGTCGACTACGAGGCGGAATTGGTGGTCGTGATCGGTCGCGAGGCAAAGAACGTGACCGCCGATCGGGCGATGGACTTTGTGTTCGGTTACAGTTGCGGCCACGACGTTTCGGCGCGAGATTGGCAAAAAGGACGACCGGGCGGTCAGTGGTTGCTGGGCAAAACGTTTGACACGTTTGCTCCCTTGGGTCCCTGCATCGCGACCAAATCGGAACTCCCCGATCCGTCGAATCTTCGCGTCCGAATGGAACTCAATGGTCACACCGTGCAGGACAGCACCACCGCGCAACTGATCTTTGACATTCCGTCGTTGATTGCCCACCTGTCACAATTCGTGACTCTCAAACCCGGCGATTTGATTTACACCGGCACGCCACCCGGGGTCGGGGATGCCAAGGACCCGCCCGTGTACCTGAAGCCCGGCGACCGCTGCAGTGTGATCATCGAGGGGATCGGGACGCTCACGAATCCTTGCCGCTGACGCCAGTGGCAATTTTGGCAAAGTCGTCGTCCACGCAATCGGATGTCAGCAGGCTGGCGTCCTTACCATCGCCCGCCCAGTCACTGTCCGCTCAGTCACCAAGCGTATCCGTCACCGAGGGTGTCGAGACACGGCCATCGAAACCGGAGAATTTGACGTGTCCGTAGAACATCGAAGCTTGCGTTTCGAATCGATCCAGCAGGCGATGGCGGAGGCGGAGCGGTTGGCTTCAATCGACGTCCGAACGACCGGACAGTTCTCCTTGGGCCAGATTCTGGAACACCTGGCGCGAACTCTGGACATCGTCACCGGCCGGTTGTCCGGTCCTCCCGTTTCTGGACCGATGCGAATGGCGGCTCGTTTGTTGCGACCGTTCGTGTTGCGAAAAGCGAGTACCGGATTCAAGCTGCCGGCCAAGGCGCAGGGCATCCTGTGGCCCAGTGAACCGGTCAGCACCGATCAAGGGCTGGCACATCTTCGCGATTCCTACGAGCACTTTCGTGCTCCGGCCGAACTGCCCGACCATCCGATCTTTGGCCGGATGACGCGGGCACAGCATGACGCGCTGCAGTGTCGCCACTTCGAGGGCCACTTGGGGTTCGTGCATGAGGCGGAGACGCCCCCGGCCAGCTAACTCAGCGAGCTAATTCAGCGAGCTAATTCCGCGAGCTGATCAGGCGAGCGAATGAATCGCCGCGGCCCGACCGAAGTCACCCGGCGACGCTTCCGCGATTGCCAGCAGCGGAGGTGCGGGCGGGGCCACTGCATCAAGCAGCCTGTCGCGTCGACCGTCGCGTCCCACGGCCGGCCCCGACACGCTGCGCGACGCTGCGGTCCGACAGCGGATAGCGGATCTTGGCCAAGGCATTGTTCATCGCCACGGCATCGCGGAAGCGTTTGCGGGGCGACGGGTCGATCGCTTTGCGGATGATCGCGATCAGGTCGGACGAGACGCCGCGGCGGAGACGATTGTATCCGGGCAACGGGGCTTCGAAGGGGTACTCGGGCAACTCACCGGACAGCATGCGATACAGCACCAGACCCAACGAGAACACATCGCTGCGAAAACTCGGATGTCCCATCGCCTGTTCGGGCGACATGTAGCCCAGGGTGCCCGACGCGGACACGTCGTGCATGCCGGATTCAATCCGCGCCAAACCGAAATCGGTCAACCGGATTTCCTGGTCGGGAAACAGAATGAAGTTCTCCGGTTTGATGTCGCGATGCAAAACTCGGTTTTCGTGGGCGAATGCGACCGCGTCGACCATTTGGATCAGATAATCGACGATCAACGCCCGCGACATCCGCCGGCACATGCGGTCGGCCAAAGATTCTTCGCCCAAGGGAAAGACCATCAGGAACCGATCGCCGGCGAACTGGGCGTTTTTCAACTGCAGCACACCGGGGTGGTCCAAGCGAGCCATGATCCGGACCTCACGCTGCAAGTCGTCCAGCGATTGGCTATTGCTGACGTAGCGATCGTCGGGGATTTTGATCGCGACATGACGCCCTTCGATTGTGTCGAAGGCCGCGTAGACCGTTGCGAATCCGCCTTCGCCAAGACGCTTTTGAATCCGGTACTTATCCAAACGCGCTCCAACGCGCAGATTGCTTTGCGAAGCGGATTGATTGGAGAAGATTCTTAGCGTTGTCACAGTCACTCACGACGGTAGCGGCAGATCGAAGCGTCCCGCGGGTCGCCCGAATGCTGCAACGGGAACGATTGACGGGGCGGGCCGGAATGACCGGTCAGGTTGGTCATTCGCATCGGTTCCAATCGACCATCGCAATGCATCCAAAACACTTTTTTTTCCTGTGCCGGACGGTTCGACCGGCACGCACCGTCGGCAACTTCGCGCGAACCGTCCCGCTTTCACAGGATTCCGCTTGGACCGCGATCGATTGTTTGGCAAGTTTCAAGGATTGGCCCTGGCGTGATCCGCCGGCATCCAACGTCGCAGCAGTGTCAGCCCGATCAAGTGCACCGCCCCGAACAGCAAGACGCCCAGCAGGGTGGAAGCGAACACGGCCGCCATCAATGCATCGGTTCGCACAAAGCCTTGCCATTTGGTCATCAATGTTCCCAGACCGTCATAATCGGTCCCGTTGCCGACAAAGAATTCGGCCACGATGGCGCCGATCACAGCCAAGCCGGCGCTGGTTTTTGCCCCCAGCACCAGGTAAGGAACGGCGGCGGGAATCTGCAGGCGTGACAGACGGGTTCCGCGTCCGGCGCCGTAAAGCGTGAACAGGTCCGCCCATTGTCGATCAATCGCCGTCAGGCCCGCGGTCACGTTGTTGATAATCGGGAACAGGCAAACAATGACGGTCACAATGATGACGGTTCGCAATTCGTATCCGCTCCAGATGATCAGCAGGGGGGCGATCGCGACGATCGGAACGGTTTGCAAGAAGATCACGTAGGGAAAAAAGGCAAACCGGATTTTCCGCGAAAGCGAGAACACGACGCTGACCAGCGATCCGATCACGATCGCCCAGACCAGTCCGGCGGTGGCGGCCACGCCGGTGGAATAGAACGCTTTGGTCAGCGCCAGCCGGTTTTCGATCGCCGCTTCCCAGACCTGATTGGGGCGGGGCAGCAGGGCACGCGGCAGATCCATCCCCCAGGCAAGCAGTTGCCACAGTCCGACCGAAACCGCGGCGACCAGCAAGACCGCAGCCCATTGCCCGTGGCGGGTGGTCGGTTCGGTGGCAAGCGGATTCAACGGTTCGTCCCCGGTCGAAAAGTTCTCTGGTCTTGAAAGGTTCTCGTGGTGCCGATCAAACGCCGTCGGGCGTGCGGCCGGGATTGTCGACGGCGCCCCGCAAATGATCGCTCACCACGCCAAAAAAGGCGGCGAATTCGGCGGTTCGCATTTGCGATTGGTCGCGCGGCCAAGGGATCGGGTTCTCCAACACCGATTCCAGGATGCCACCGCGCATCACCGCGATGCGTCGGGAGAGCAGGATGGACTCGGCGATGTTGTGGGTCACCATGACCGCGGTGAATCGTCTTTGGTCCCAAAGCGACAGCAATAATTCTCCCAACTCGCCGCGGAGCATGTCGTCCAAGGCGGCAAACGGTTCGTCCAGCAGCAGCACGCTGGGGTCGGTGACCAGTGCACGTGCGATGGACGTTCGCATTTGCATCCCGCCGGAAAGCTCGTGCGGTCGCTTCTCACCCGCGTCGGCCAGCTTCACCGACCGCAGGGCATCCAGGGCGGCGCGGCGGCGTTCTTGGGGCTGACCGCGACCGATGATGTCCAAGGGCAATTGGACGTTCTCCAGCGCCGTCGCCCAGGGCAGCAGGGACGGTTGTTGAAACACAAATCCGATCTGTCCGCGGGAGGTGTCCGCCGGTGGGTTCATTTCGACGCGGCCCACCGTCATCGGTTGCAGCCCCGCGATTGCCCGCAGCAGCGTTGTCTTTCCGCAGCCGCTGGGACCGATCAGCGAGATGATTTCACCACCGCCGACGTGCAGGGTCAAATCCGACACGGCGAAGTCGTTGCGTCCGAAAGCGACCCCCACACTGCAGCACTCGATGGACGAAGCGGCCGACATGTCAAGACGTTCCGATTCGGTCAAGGATCGCATCGGCGATCGCCAGCGAAGCCGTGGCAGCCGGCGAGGGGGCGTTCAGCACGTGGATGGCCGCTTCGGCCTTGTGGACCAGGAAATCGTCGACCAGCCTTCCGTCACTGGCAACCGCCTGGGCGCGGACTCCTGCGCGACCGCGAACCAGATCGTCGGTGGTGACCGATGGCAGCAACTTCTGCAGGGCCGTCACGAAGGCGGACTTGCTGAGCGAGCGATGCATTTCGCCCAGTCCCATCCGCCAATGCTTTCTCGCCAGCCTGCGGAAACCGGCATAGCGGAGCGTCCCCCACAGTTCCGACACATTGATCTTCGACCAACCGTAGCCTTCGCGCGCCAGGGCCAAGACGGCATTGGGGCCGCATTCCACCCCGCCGCCGATCATCCGCGTGAAGTGAACGCCCAGAAACGGAAACGACGGATCGGGGACCGGATAGATCAGATGACGGACCAGGTTCTCCCGTTCCGGTTTCAGTTCGTAATACTCACCACGGAACGGCACGATGCGGACTCCGGGGGCCAGCCCGCACAGGCGACAGATCTGATCGCTGTGCAATCCGCCGCAGTTGATCAACAGCCCCGCGTCGTGAGTCCGGTTCCGGGTATCGGTGACCCGCACGCTTTCTGATTTGATCTTGATCGCGACGGCACGACTGTCCAGCCGGACGACGCCGCGTCCGCGATTGATCTGTTCGGCCAGTTGCCGGCAAACCTGCGGATAGTCCACGATGCCGGTTTCGGGCACCAACAGCGCGGCGATTCCCGCGGCGGCCGGTTCACGTTGTCGGAGTTGGTCACTGTCCAGCCGTTCCATGGCCACGCCGTTTTGGGTTCCCCGTTGGGCGATCGCATCAAGCGACTGCAATTCCGATTCGCTGGTGGCGACGACCACCTTTCCGCAGCGTTCCCAGGGGACGTTGTACTGCTGGCAAAACGCTTCCAATTGCGTCTTGCCGTCGCGGCAGGTCAGGGCTTTCTGGGAACCCGGCTTGTAATAGATTCCGCTGTGGATCACTCCCGAATTCCGGCCGCTTTGGTGATGGGCGACTTCACGTTCGGCTTCCAGTACCGCCACGGTGCAGTCGGGGAACCGTCGTTGCAGCTTCCACGCCGTGGCCAGTCCGATGATCCCGCCGCCGATCACCAGAAAGTCGCTGTGGAAGTTTTCGGTCGCCATGCTCGCTCAGGTCCCAAGTGCCACGTTCCGCCGACGATCGGTCGGCGGTTTGGTACTATAGTGATGGTCCAATCTCTCTTCGCATACCACCCATGGTGCCTCGTCTCTTGCGACCCCGCTATCGATATCGACTGACGCGTCTGGGATTCCATTTCTTGTTCGTCGCACTATTCGCCATCATTGGCGGTTCGTTGCGGGGATTCAACTTATTGCTGATCCTGGCCGGGTTGATGATCAGCGTGGTGATCGTTCAGTGGCGCCAGGGGCGTCATGACATCCGTCACACGCAGATGCGGCGGTTGCCGGTTGCCGGTGCGTTTGCGAATGAGCCAGTGTTGATCCACTACGAAGTGCGGAACACAAGTCGGTTTTTTCCGTTGTGGTTGATCCGGATCCAGGATTCCCTGCAGCGGCGATTTCCCGCCGGCGAGAGGGAAGCAGCCGGGGGGACGGAACGGATCGAACGGGCACCCCTCGTCGCCAGCGTGGGTTTGGTGCCGCCGGGCGGGATCACCACCACTTCGGTGCGTTGCCAGTTTCACCAGCGGGGATGTTATCAGCTGGGGCCAACGTACGCGTCGACGACGTTTCCGTTTTCGTTGATGCAATGCGACCGGATGAACCGGTCGACTGCGGAATGGTTGTACGTCTATCCGAACCTGATTCCCCTGCGTCGCGGATGGCAAGTGTTGTTGCCGCCGCGCCGGGGCGGGGAAGGCAACCGATCGACCGGCGGAACGAATCACGACGGAGAGTTCTTCGGGCTCCGACCCTGGCAATCCGGGGACCACATCAAGCACGTCCATTGGCGGACGACCGCTCGGATTGGCGTTCCGGCCGTTCGGCAGTTCGAACAACGCAACCGGCACCGAGTCTGTCTTTTGGTTGATGGCCTGGTCTCCACGCGGAGCGCCCGCGACATGCGGTCGTTCGAAACCGTTCTCAGTCTGGCGGCGACGATGATCATGGAACTGGCCACGCGCACCCGATCGGTCGGTCTGCTGGTTGCCGACGCTTGCGAGGAGCCAGCGTTTCTGCAAGCTAGTGGAAGCGACTTGACGGGATTGTTGCGTCGTTTGGCCATTGCCCGCCCCTGCTTGTCGCGTCTTCCCGCGGGGCGCCGCGGTGCGTCGCCGTCCGAGGACCTCGATCGGCTGACCGACGTCGTGACCGAGCATGCCAACGAACTTCGACGCTTCGACATCGTCGCGATCAGCAACCGGCCGATTTCCGCGATCACGCGGGCCCCGTCGGTCGCGGTCGATGCATCGCAAACCGCTGCGCCGGCAGAACGTCAGCACCGTGCTGCGGAAAGCCGTGCCATGGCGAAACGTGCCGGGGGGATTTGGCACTATTTCGACCAGTCCGGGCGGCTCAGTTGGCTGGATGTGGAGTCGCCGCGCGTGCGACGCTACCTTGCCGATGAGCCTGCCGGTCCGATGAAGCGGCGTTGGTCTTCCACGGAGGCATCGCATGTCATTGGCTGACACCGGTGTTCCCACCGGGCAGGACGATCGCGCGTTCGACCCAACGGTTGCCCCGGAGCCCGATGCGCCGGTTCGGCGACGGTTGGAATTTCAATTCGCGTTGCTGTCGGCCGCCGGCGGCTTGGTTCTGTCCAGCGGGCAGGGGACGGAAGGGATCGCGGTGCTGGCCGTGTTTGCCGCCGTCTTCGGATTCGTGTTCGTCGATTGGCTGCGGTGGTTTGAATTGCCGCCGGTGGGTGCCTACCTGGCGATGGGCGGTGCGGCGGCCTACTGCGTGCGCGACTTTTGGGGCCTGCAACAGCGTGGCGAGCCACAGATGGTGTCCGTGGCATTGCTGCTGGTGTTGGTCCAAGCGGTCTTGATGATGCAACGGAAGTCGCGGAGGATCCTGGAGCAGTTGGCGGTGTTTTGCTTGCTGGAGTTGGTCGTCGCCGCGATCTTCAATGATGCGATCAGTTTTGGGTTGCTGATGATCCCGATCGGGCTGGTCGGCGCCTGCGCGCTCAGCTTGCTGGGGTTTGTCGCAACACTGGAAAGTCTGGAGGTGCGTGTGGCATCCCGGACGTCGCCCACCGCGGAGTCGCGTTGGGGACGGCTGCTGCATCTGTTGATCGGCTATCCGGACGAAACACAAGCGGCCAGTTCCTTCGTTTCCACGGCAACCCCCGCGTCGGTCCGTTCGATCCGTCGCTCGGCAACGGCCTGGTCTCGCTACGCACTGCTGACGCTTTCGCCCGCCGTCTTCCTGATCGCCGCGGCCTTCTTTTACGTCCTGCCACGAAAGGTGGATGCCGAACGGTCGGTGGGGGGCGGCGCACCGTTGGTCGGGTTTGACGACGAGGTGCGGCTGCAGCAGCTTGGGCAGGTGATGCAAAACCCCAAGCGAGCGCTCAAGATCGAATTGACCGACCAGACGACCGATCGTCCGTATCGGCTGAACGGCAGCTTGTACCTGCGTGGCAAAGTGCTGGAAAGGTACTCCGTTGATTTCTCTCGTTCCCGTCCGGTGTCCATGTGGACTTCGGCCGATGATTCGACGTCTGTCTCTCGCCGGCTTCCTGAACGATACCTCCCGAGAAGCGGTGATGCCGCGACACTGTACGATCGGGTGGATGTCAAAGTCACTTGCGAGGCAATGAGCCGACCGGCGCTGTTTGCGATCGCCCCGTACTACGTCAGCGGTGACGCGACCGACGTGGTCCACAACGTCGAACAAGGGACCCTGTCGCGCGAGTACACCACCCCGCCCTACCCGCGGATCGCGTACCGGTTCGGCACGAACGCGTTTTATCAGGGAGTCCAGACCGGTTGGATTGCCGAGCCGTCCGCGATCGAAGGCTCGCTGTCTTCGTCCGGATTCGATCTTGCTCGGGTGTTCTGGGAGCAAAGTCTGGTCCCACGCTACCGCCGTGAACTGCTGCAATACGACGCATCGCTGGTCCCCACCGCCGCCGCGATGGCCGATCGGATCGTGAAGCAATTGCCGCCCGATGAACGCACGGAGGCGGGGATTGCCAGGGCCATGGAGACGTTTTTGGCAAACGACGCCAACTTCACCTACACATTGAATTTGGACTCTTCGCCGGTTCCCGGCGTTGACCCGATCGAGCAGTTCTTGGCCACCGATCGCCGTGGCCACTGTCAGTATTTCGCGTCATCTTTGGCGATGATGTTGCGCAGCGTGCAAATCCCCTGCCGCGTGGTCGTCGGATACCGCACCGAGGAATACAACCAGATCGGTGAATACTATGTTGCCCGCCAATTGCACGCCCATTCATGGGTTGAAGCCCTGATCGATGCCGATCAAATGCCGGGTCGTCTGGTCGTGCCCGGTCAACCAAAAACACGCCACTATTGGATGCGGTTGGACCCGACGCCGGGAGCAAGCCTGGTGGAAGATCGAGCGGACGGCCGCGCCGGTGGAATCGTCGGCTTGGCAAACAACTTGTGGGAAGATTACGTCGTTGAGATGGACGCCGAACGGCAGTCCGATGAATTGGCCGAAGCTGCCGGATTGAGGCGGGTCAGTTCGTCCTACAAGAGTCTGTTCCAAACGATCGAACAAAAGCTTGCTTCTCTGCGGGCGGGAAACTTGGGGGGCGGTGAACTGAGTCTTCGTCGACGCGTCCCCCTGCGTTGGTTGTTCGCGGGGATCGTCAGCCTGGCAATTCTTCTGTTGTTGCTCAAGGCTCGCTGGCCTGGTTGGTTTCGGTTCAGCCGTTCTCGGCGTGGGCACACGGCGATCCAAGAACCGGGCGAGCGGTTTTACGCAGAAACGCTCCGGCAACTGCGTCGCGTGGGGATCGAGCGGCATTCGGATGAAACGCCGCGGGAGCTGTTGCAACGCGTCGGAACGCAGTTCACCAGGCTGCTGCCCGGTCTGCGAGTGCTGACCGAAGGCTTCGAGGGGGTGCGCTACGGTGCGGGCGATCGCGGCGTCCCCAACCGTCTGGAATCCGCGTTGGACGAGTTGACCACGGCGATCAACACGACGTTGGAGGAATCGTCGCCCGGCCCGGCCGGCAGGTAGCGGGGCCGGATACCGCTGATCCCGCAGGTGACCGGTTGCGTGAGCCGTCGGTTTTACTGAGGCCACCGGTTTTGCTGAGCCCAACGGTTTTGATGGTTCTGCGGATGGTGCCGAGCGGTGATCGCGTGGAACGCGAAAAGTTCACCGGAGTCGACGGGTGTTGCGTGAGGACAACACGCTGGTTGAACGGACCGTCCGCGTCGGTTTGCCATGTCATCGGGCTGCTCGCTCAATGGAGGCGAATCTTGCCGTAGACGTCTGCTTCGGAAGCTAGTCTTCCGGTTGGCCGTGAGGGGAAAAAACGCCGGCATTTCCTCGTTCGCCATGCGATTTCGGCACGATTCGCGCAGCGGCTCGCACCCGTGTAAATGCGTCCGCTGAGGTGTGCTTTTACCCTACCACAGGCATGGTGGGCAGATTAACGTCTGTGTACATCGATCCATCGGTGACGGCTGGGGCGAGCTTGCGGGTTAGCGGATCCATTTCGCCTGCCGCGGCGTTTTGATCGTCACGGTTTGGAGGGGACGATTCGACCGCGGTGGCGCTCGGCGGGGGACTGCTCAGACGCTGGCACGCCCGCGGTCATCCACCGCGTCAAGCAAAACATAGGTCAAACTTGATGATCCGGCGTCAAGATTTTTTGAAAGCACGTTCTCGAGCGTCGCAACGCAGATCTCAACTGTTTCGTCGGCCACGGGCGGAATCTTTGGAGCGTCGTCGTCTGCTGACGACGTTTTCGTTGGGAGATCTCGGACGAGGTGTGGGAGTTGCCGATGCCGCTACCGGCAGCGGCTTCCTGATGTACAGCCAGGCGAACGTTCAGAGCCGATTCGACCGCAGCCCGATCGGCTGGAACAGCGATCACTTGATTGCGACACGGAATGTGAACGGGCAGTGGCAGTACAACGACAACTTTTACTGGTACGACTTTTCACCGGCCGCCAACGATCGATTGCTGGCGGAATTGAACTTCGATTCCGACACCGCCGAAACGTTGGTCTGCAGCGTCGGTACGATCGATGGCATCAGCCTGGGGTATGCGAATTCCGATTTTGACGTGACGCCCAACCAGGGCGACGGAGAATTCAACCTGGGAGAATTCTTTGTCGAAGGCACGTCCTTCGAAACCAATTATCAATCCTGCGGCGCGCTGGTGTCGATCACGCCGGACACCGGACAGCGCGACCTGGTCACCAGTGCAACCACGCTGACGCTTTCCGGAAAGGCTGCGTTGGGGACACCCCTGAAAGTCCAGGTGGGCCAAACGGTCTACGACGCGGCGTCGGACGATGCATTGTCCTTCGTCGGAGATCGTTGGACGTTGAACATCGGCTCTGCCGCCAACCCGATTGCGGCCGGCACTCAATTGGTAACCGTTTCGGGTGCGGCGGGCGAAGTGTTGGATCAAAGGTCGATCACGATCGATCCGTCGCCGCCGGACGTTGGCATCGAATCGATTACTTTTGACACGCGGGTCAACGGAGATTTCATCACCCGCGATCGGGAATTGTCGATTCACGGGACCTATTCGCAGGCCAGTGATCTGGCGGTATCCGTGGCGGGCGTGGAGTATTCACTCGGATCAAGCTCGCAATTGTCTTCCGACGGCCAGGGTGGTTGGACGCTGGATCTGACCGACTTTCCGCTGCCGATCGGCACCGTCGATGTGACCGCCTCCGCGAGCGTGCCGGGCGGCAGCGTCGCGACGGAGGTGCGGGCGATTGAGATGATTGGCGTTTCGATCGACAGCCTCAGCCAGGATGCCGGGATCGTCGGCGATTTTGTCACCAGCGATACGACAGTCGTGCTGACAGGGACCTACAACGAGATCGCGGATCTGGAAGTCGTCTTTGACGGCACGTCTTACACGCTCGCCTCGAACGAACTGACCCACAACGGCGATCAGTGGACGCTGGATCTTTCCGCGACCGCGCTGCCATTGGGCGAGTACTCGGTCGTGGCAACCAGCATCGACTCGACGGGCAACGAGACCAGCGATAGCCAGGTCGTGAAGATCATCGACGTCTGCGACGTGGCCTTGGAATACGATTTGATCGGGCCCGACGGCCAGCCGATTAGCAGGCTGGGGCATGTCACGATCAATGCGGCGGGGGAAGGCCTGCTCGACATTGATCTGCAGGCTCGAAAGGTGGCCACCAGCCAAGTGTTTTACGTCGACCGCCTGGCACCCGGCGGTGGGAACGGTTTGACGCCTGGAACCGCGTTCCGCGACATCCCCGAGGCATTCAGTGCCATCGATGCGACGGGCACCAACACCGCCGAAATCCGAGTCGCAAGCGGAACGTACACTTGGGGAGACGTCGGCAACGTCGGGTTCCGATTCAACATCATCGGTCAAGGAATCGGCAACACGGTGGTCACGCATCAGGGATTGAATCGTTTTGCGGCACAGCTTCGCGGAAACGAAGCCTACATCGAGGGCATGACGTTTTCCGGCGGTGACATCGCCCTGGACGTCCGTAATTCTGACCGGTTGACCATCGTCGATACCGAATTCACCAATTCGACCCGTTTGGACGGATTGAACGTCTTCGATACGACCGACGTTGTCGTTTATCAATCAATCGCTCGTGACAATGCCGGCGATGGTTTCAGTTACACCAACGCCAACGGCCAACCCATGGAGGTCTTGGAAGCGTTTGTGCTGGCGGCCGACAACGGTCGGGATCTGTTGTGGAACTCTCAAGGCTCCACGGTGCACGAGAGCGTGAAGATCGTTCGTGTCGGGGGAACCTACGAACGCAATCCCACCAACATCACCGATGTCTCCAGCGAGTCGCCGTGGAACGTGGGACTGACGGTCCGCGACGCAATCGTCAACGACCAGACCGGTGAGTACCTGAACATCTTTCATAACCGGCCCGCACCGTTCTGGATCATCGGCGGAGAATACACCCGTGGGATCTATCAACCCACGGTGATTCGTTCCGGCAGCACGGCGCAGTACCGCTACGCGTCGATGTTCCCGACCTTCGTAGGTCAGGAGCACGCGGTCGAGGGAAATCTGGTTGCCGACAACTCTCCCCTGGTGGCTCTGCCCCACGACTGCACCCCGGTCAGCGTCAGCATCGATTCGGTTTCTCCTGACACGGGCGTCGCGGGCGACTTCATCACATCGCAACCGGTCACAACGATCGACGGGACGTTTGCCGGAGAGTCCCTGGTCGTCGAATTGGATGGGGTTCCATACGACGACGCATCCGCCGAGTTGTCCATCAACAACGGCGTCTGGTCTCTGGATGTTTCGGCTTTGTCACTGGTCGAAGGGCAGTACCTTGTTCGGGCGACCGCCAGCACCGGCAATGGTGCGAATGTCGCCGCGACGCAAACGTTGATCATTGATCTGACCGGGCCGGCCGCTCCAACCATTGACGGGGTGTTGCAAGATGACGCGACGCTCGGCGATCTGACGACCGACGATACGTCCCCGATCCTGGTGGGGACCTGGGACAACACGAATCCGTCGTTCAACGTTCGCTTCAACGGTGTGGACTATCTGTTGGGCAGTTCGTCCCTGCTGACCAGCAACTCCGCGGGGAGCTGGCAGCTTGATCTTAGCGGTTCGTCGTTTGCCGCCGGTGACTACGCGATTGAAGCAACGGTGACGGACGTTGCCGGAAACCCGTCGACGCGATTGGCGACACTCTCCATCACAACAACCGGAGGCGACACCGGGGAGATTGTTCCGTTGGGAGATCCCGGCAAGGGCATTCAGGTCGATGACGCCACCGCCGGGCCGGGCTACCTGATGCACAGTCGACGTTCGGTGTTCGAACGGTTCAGCCAGTATCCGCCGGTTGCCGGCGGTGCGGATCAGTTGGTTGCCGTCCGCTATCAGAACGGAATCTGGCAGTACAACGACAACCTGGCCTGGCGCAATTTTCAGCCCGAACCGGGCGATCGATTGATTGCCGCGGTGGAATTCGAGACACGGACCGTCGTCGATCTGGCCGGCGCCTCCGACACCATTGGCGGCATCGAATTGGGCTACGTCAGCGGCGACCTGCAGTTTTTCCAGGACACGTGGAACGAGAAATACAACAAAGGTGAGTACTACGTCAGCGGAACGGAGTACCGCACCGGAACGGTGACCGACCCCGGCGGCGACCCTGGTGGGGATCCGGGTGGAGACCCCGGCGGGGATCCCGGCGGTGACCCTGATCCCGTGGTCATTTATCCCGTTGCGCCCTTGAATCGTGGCGTGGAAGTTTCCGACAAGAACACCGGCAGCGGATTCATGATGTACAGCGCGACGTCGGTGTACGACCGATTCGCCGCCAATTCACCCGAGCCTGACGGGGCCCTCTACCTGATTGTCGTTCGTTTCAACGACGGTGCGTGGCAGTACAACAACAACACCTCCTGGTTCAATTTCACGCCCGCCAGCGGGGACCGATTGATTGCCGACATTCAGTTCGCGACGTCGGAAATCAATTCTCTGCTGGGACAATCGGATGTCTTCGAGGGAATTGATCTCGGCTACGACGACGGCGATTTGCAATTCTTCCCGGATCAGTGGAACGGAAAGTACAACCGTTACGAGTTTGAAGTCACCGGGACCTATTTCAGTGTCACCGCGGAATCGACCAGCGATCCCACGAATCCGGAAGACCCCACGAATCCGGAAGATCCGACGACGCCCGAAGAACCGACCACGACGTTGGTGACCGTCAGCGTTGATCCGCCGGGAAAAGGGTTGGGTGTGGACGACAAGACCACCGGGACCGGGTATTTGATGTACAGCGTGCAATCGGTCCATGAGCGGTTCCCGCTGAATCCGGTTCTGTCGGACAACAGCGACCACTTCCTGGCCGTGCGAAATGAAGGAGGCACGTGGTACTACAACAACAACGTCGACTGGATCGAATTCACGATCACGGACGGCGATCGATTGCTCGCATCGATTGATTACGGGCAGGACACGATTCAGTCGTTGGTCGGCGTTCAGGAGACGGTTTCAGGAGTCGATGCCGGTTACGTTGATGGTGACCTGCAATACTTTGCCAATCAATGGAATGACCGCTACAACTTTGGCGAGTTCCAAGTCACGGGAACGTTCTTCCAGATCGAAGTGGAATCAACCGCGACACTCAGTTCCACTTCGTCGACTCAAACCACGTTCGCCACCTCATCGTCGAGCTTTCAGGAGCCTTTCCAAAACTCGTCGTCACCGTCGGATGTCAACCACGACGGATCGACTTCCCCGTCCGATGCGTTGGCGGTCATCAACCTGCTCGGCGGCAGCGGCGGGGCGTCCGGTGAGTCTGCCGGATCCATCCACGCTTCGTACTCCTATGATGTCTCCGGTGATGGTGAGGTTTCACCGATCGATGCCCTGTGGGTGATCAACATGCTCGGCCGTCAGCAACCGTCCGCCTCGGCGGAATCGGAATCGATCGGTTCGGACTGGCTTTCCGCGCCGGTCGACGGAATTGGCAAAGAAGCTTCGGAAAGGATGACCGATGAAGGCCTCCTGGCGGTGCTCGACGAAGGGTTGTTCTAGGAATGAGCCGCCCTGCTCTTGTGGGGCGATTTAATAGGTCAGGCTTTGCCCGACGACGGATCTGAGCGCATGAATGCACCTTGACGACCGTCGCCAAAGCGCAGCTGCGACGCTTGGTCAAGCTTCGCGGTTTTCAATGGCTGCCGTCCCCAACCGCGCGCCTGGCGGTTTAAAGGCTGGTCGAATGGGGCGATCGCGTGCGAATTGGCACGTTTTTGGGTGTTCCGCGAGCCGCGATCAGAAATCAACTCAATCGGTCTTGCCGCGCGGCGTTGTTTTGGGGAACAACGCGGTTTTCGCTCCCTGGCGAACCTCGATGGCATGAGGCCGAAGAAAATGAAAGTTGCGTTGGTGGTTGTGTTTGTTTCGGTGAGCTTGGTCTCGTTCAAAATGCTCGCCGCGGATCCGCCCGTCAGTCCGATTGAACACGCCGAAGGGGTGCTGATGCGTTCAAAGCTGAAGCGTTCCCAACGCGTATTGGAGGGGCTGGTGCGGGCGGACTTTGCCGCCATCGCCCAGGGGGCTCACGAGATGAAATTGATTAGCGAGGCCGCGGAATGGCCGAGGGCTCGCGATGCGGTGTATGAACACTTCAGTGCCGAGTTTCGTCGCCACTGCAACCAGTTGGAGCAGCTTGCCCAGGAAGGCAATCATCAGGGGGCGACCTTCACGTATCTGCACATGACCAGTTTGTGCGTGGAGTGCCACAACTATGTCCGCGATTCGCTGCGGGTGGCGACGCCGGGCGGCGACGGCGATATCCGCCTGATCCCGTCGGAGTGGCCCGAGGGCGGTAAACCGTCGGTCGACGCCGCTCCCGTGACGCGCCGCCCGTGACACGGCTTTCGGTGACATGCCCTGAGCGGAAGGTTCGATGCCCAAAGCGGCAGCACCGTCCGGTTGGCGGTGGCGTCATCGGTCAGATCTGTTGCAACGCTTCGTTGTAAGCGCCAAAGATCTTCATCGCGAGCCGCAGGATCAAGAAGATCAAGGTCCCGGCCACAATCAGCCAGACGCCGGCAGTGGCCAACCCCGAAAGCGTTCTCATCGCCGATTTCGATTGTTCTTCGTACTCGTCGGCCAAGTGATCGATCGATTCGCTCTCGGTGCCGGATAGTTCGGCGACTTCGACCAAATGCAGAAACGGTTCCGGGAACAGATTCGTGGATTGAAGTCCTTCGGCTAGCGTCGCGCCGCGATCTCGGATCGCGGACTCGAACGCATCGCCTCCACTGCGGTAGTAGTCGCTATCGGTGCTGTCCAGACTCAATCGCACGCTCCGGATCGGGTCCAAACCGGAACCCAACGCCAATGCCAGGGTCCGAGTGAATCGCGACAGCGTGATCGTTTGAAAGGAAGGCCCCAGTTTGGGAATCAGGTAGATCACCGGCAGGATGTTCTGGATCCCGCCAATGTTTCGAGTGAACGCGAAATACATGGCCCAGAGGATGGCAGCGACTGCGGCGATGTAGCCCCAAAACACCAGGACGCCGCTCCCGCCGCGGAGTCCGAATCCCAGCATGTCTTCCATCTGCCCGCCGCCTGCCGGTCTCAGAATCCCCATCAGGTAGATGAACAGGGAAATCACCCCCAGCCCGACCACCAGCTGAATCGAAGGCCAGATGATCGAAGAGACAAATTGACGCCTCAGTTGGACCTGGTGCTCGTAGTGCGTAGCCAGGGTCAAAAAGGTCTTCTCCAATTTGCCGGTGGACTCGCCCACCCGTGTCAGGGAAATCATCAATCGTGGGAAGAAGCGTGGGCGTCGACTCATCGCCTCGCTGATCTCTTCCCCCGCCTTGACTTCTTCGGCGACGTGGCTGAAAGCTTCGCGTTCGCGGGGAGACCCGTGTTTGGACTCGGCCTCGAGCAGCCGCACCACATCGGCTCCGGCGCGCAATCCGGTTCCTAGCCGGCGGCTAAATGACCCCGCGGCGGACAAACTCATTCGCTGAAAAAACATCCTCGGTGCCCGGCATGGTGCGCGCGAAAAAACAGGTCGGCTGATCAAGGTCAACCGTCGGCAACGCATTGTAGCGTCGGATCATCCCGTGAGATCCGGTTGCGAAAATCGCCCGCGTCCCGGTCGACCGCGTCGGCCCGGTTGCCCGCGTCGGCCCGGTTGCCCGCGTCGGCCCGGTTGCCCGCGTCCCGGGGGTGCCAAAGGTAATCGTCTCGAGGGGGCGGGTTGGCAGGTTCGCCAGAGCGTGGACGATGCGGCGGTGCCACCGTCTGGCGACGGTAGCCACATCGAACGTGTGTCCACTAGGCGGCTCGTTGGAGCGAATAATCCTGCAGGGCGTCTTCGATCTGTTGCAATTGTTCGCTGGTCGATGCGGCCAGATCCAGAAACAACACCTTCTTTCCGCCCAGGATGCACCAGTTCGCGTTTTCGCCGTCGAACAATTCAGATCGGACCTCAAACCCCAAAGCCTTGGCCTCGTTCAAGCGTTGCCGCAACCGCTGGGCGACATTCGGCTGTTCCGAGTCGCGTGAACCATCCGATGTTGTTCCCATCGAGGCACTCTTGGGCTTGAGCAGAATCGTTCAGTAAAGAATCGAAAAAGTCGCCCTCGGGGACTTTGACGGTTGTGCGGGGCGGACGCAGCACTGGCAAGCTTTGCCAACCGAGCCATCGCGGGTGTAGCAAAGTTGCTCAAACCGACGATAGGCCAACAGTGAGACGCACCCGCTGTCAGGACGCTGCGACGCGACGGATCGGTCGCTCACCCCAGGAAATCACGGCGTGACACCGTTTCGGTCACCCACCAACGTGCTGAAGGAAATCGATGCATACGTCTGCCAACTCGTCTGATTCCCCCAATTCGTCCGCGAGCATTTCCACGACGAGAAACCGCGTGGGGGAGCTCCCACCGGCGGGTGGCAGCCCGATGGGAGACGATTCGCAAGCCGTCCAGCAACTGAAAATGCAGCTGCGTCGAAGTCAATCGATGGCGGCACTGGGAGAACTGACCAGCACGGCGACGCACGAATTCAATAACGTGTTGATGACCATCATCAACTACGCCAGGCTGGGGATTCGCAATCAGGACGCCGCGACGCGTGACAAAGCGCTCGGGAAGATCCTGGAGGCTTCTGAACGCGCGGCAAAGATCACGGGGACCATCCTGGCCCAGGCCAGGAACCGCAGCGAATCGCTGGAGCCGACCGATCTGGGCGAGATCGTCCGTGACACGTTGGTTCTGCTGGAACGCGAGATGAACAAGTATCGGATCAACGTTGCGACCGAGATCGATCCGGCGACCTCCAAGGTCAACGCCAGCGGCAATCAGATCCAACGGGTGCTATTGAACCTGCTGATCAACGCCCGTCAGGCGATGCCCGATGGGGGCGAATTGACGGTTCGGCTTCGCAACAGCGAGGAGACCGGTTTTGTGGACTTGGTGATTCGCGATAACGGATCCGGAATCCCCGCGGAGACGTTGCCACGAATCTTTGACCCGTTTTTCTCCACCAAAAGCGGACCGGATGATTCCGGTAAAGGCGGGACCGGCTTGGGGCTTGCCGCTTGCAAGGAGATCGTCGACGCGCACCACGGGAAGATCCGCGTCGAAAGTAGCGTCGGCGTGGGAACCGCGTTCACGATTCGGTTGCCGCAGTGTTGATTGCCGCAGCGTTGATTTCCGCAGTGTTGATGTCAGCCAGGCTCAGGGTGGCGAAAGATCCAGGTCGCAACGTGAGATCAACCGCCCGCTGATGCTTCCGTCGTCGCCGGTGATCGAGTCCAGCCAGGAAATCAGCCGGGACACTTCGATCCGCTGCGCCTCGTGAATCAACAACGGCAGCGACGTCGTTGCGACGATGCAGGTGATCCCGGCGCGGGTCGGTTCGTCAAGCTGCGACATCAGACGCTGCTTCTCTGCTTCGCTGCGGCAAACCAGCAAACGACGTTGCTTTCCGCCGCAATCCAGCAGCGAGGGCCTCGCGGCCGCCAACGCGGCCTCCAAGCTGGTGATGATCGTGACCGACGAGGACCAAGAACGCGTGGAACTGACAGACGTCGAGTCGGTGGTCCGTGCGTCGCTGTGGGGCGAGTCCGCGTCGGCATCCGACCCGCTGCGATGCTCCGTCGATCGATGATTCAGTGACGTCGTGTCTTCCGGGCTGGCCGTCGATTCGGATGGGGCAGTTTCAGCCGTCGGTTGCAACAGTTCGCCGGCCACGCCGATGGACGATTCGGTCAGTACATCCAAGACCCGCCGCGACTGTTCTTCGCAGGCCTGCGGTGTTCCATCTTCCAGCGAAGCTGCCAGCAGCGTCAACGCGTGATCGGAGTGCAGCCGTTTGATGGCTGCGGCAAGGCATTGGCGTTTTGCTTGGTCCATCGATCCCCAGCGGGCGGTCGTCCAGCGGGCGCCCTGCTGCTGCCACTTCAACGCCTGCTCCAGGATTGCTGAACCGGCGGCGATCTCATTTTCCAGCCGGCGGAGCTGCTGGGCGAGGAATTTCATTCGCGCGGCTGCCACTTGGTAGGCGACCGGCGAAAGCAGTTGTTCGCCGAGGTCACAGGCGTCACGCAACAGGTTGTGGACGGAGCGTGCCCGACGACGACCCAGCAGTGCGTAACGCGGACCCCCTTCGCTGCGTCGCTGGCACCAAATCTTCTTGACTTGCAGGATTGCCGTTTCACTACTGAGCAGCAATTCTTCGGCGATGTGGCGGAGTTCTTCGCGCAGCAACTCCACGGCGCGACGCGCGGACGCCAGGTCCAATCGGCCGTTGTGCAGCCACAACGTGACTTCATGCTTGATCCGTTGCCGAAAGGTGGACGTCGGGTCGTTCGCGTCACGGGAAACAGCGTTGGCATCCAGGACAGCGGCCAGGTGGCGGCAAATCGCGTCGGCGTCCGCCAGTTGGTCGGAGTCCAACGACTTCAATCCATTCCGCAAACGGCCACGCTGTTGGTCACGTCCCGATCCGAGCGATGCTTCGATCGATTCGACAGTGGCGTCGGCCGCGTTCTGGCATCGTTCCTCCACGTGGTGGACGAAAGCCCGGACCGCGTCGTCGATGTTGGTGTTGTCGCCGATCCATCCGATCAAAACGGATTCACTTGCAACCGACGCCAGCTGTTCAATCTCGCTGTCATCGGAGTCTCCGATGGGCACGATTCCGAGTGATCGAATGCACGGTGGTCCCTGGGATTCCCGCGGGTCGCTCTCCCTGGTTTGTTGAAGCCAGTCGCCGCACAGTGTTGCGTCGGCCCAGACGTAGTTGACCGCGCTTTCGATCACGTTGGTTGCGCCGGGTTGGTCCGACGGGGTGATCAGGTAGGCGTCTCCCAGCGGCGTGCGAGCGGCGGGGACGGCCGGCCATCCGGCTCCCGCGTCACCCGGGTATCCGTTCCCCGGAGCAAGGAAGTGGTTGATTTCCATCAGGCCGGATTTCGTGGTGTGCAGCGCCAGCGGACGCGCCGGATCCCCCTGAAATCGATTTGTCGTCAGCAGCGACAGCACGCATTGGTCCTCCATTCGGGACTCATCGAGCAGGTGCCGCAGCAGGTGCACGACGTCGACGTACATGCCGCTTCCGGATCCCCCGCTGAGCGAGCCGACGACGTAGACCTTGCGGGGCGAGGGGGACTGACCAAGTTCGCTGATCGCGTCGCTCAGCAATTGCAACAACTGCGGTCCGTGATCGACCGCCGCCAATCGACCCAGCGGACGCATTCCACCGGTCGCATGGTTCCTGGGAACGTTGTAGATCCATCGACGAGAAATGGTCTTCAGCCGCGACGTGCCTGAGTCTCGATATTCGCTGGGTTGTCGCAAGGCGGTGTGCAGGACATGGCTCCGCGGTGCTTGAGGCGTCGCCTCGATCATTTCGGCCGATTGAATCGACAAGCGATCGGTGTCAATCAGGACGCTATGGAGAACGAGGGGCGAGTCGGCGCCGAGTTCTTCGACGCGACTTCGCAAGCGGTGCAGGCAATCGGATCCGGTGCCGCCCAGCCCGATCACCAGGGCGTGCGTCTGGTCGACCGACGATTTGGACGGGGCACCCGCGGCCAGATCGGGAAGGTTCTCCACCGGATAGAAGACCGGTTCGGGCGGACGATTGGCGTTCGCCCGATCACGCTCGCGATCGGCACGGTGCGGGTTGAACAGTTTTTCGACAAACTCGGTGCAGCTATGGAACCTCCGATCCGGCGACTTTTCTAACGCCCGCGCGACGCAGGGGCGATCCGAAGGCGGCAGGGGGTTCAAGTTGGGCGCATTGTGAACATGCTGTGTGGCCAGCTGCGCCAGCGAGCGACCGCTGAACGGCCGGGAGCCGGTCAGCAGTTCCTGGAACATGACCGCCAGACTGTATTGGTCGCTGTGCAGACTGGGGCGGCCATCGAACACTTCCGGCGGTGCGTAAATCGGTGTCAGCCCATTGATCAAACTGGACTCCACCTCGCCCAGGTCCTTCAGGAGTCCGAAGTCCGCGACCTTCACGTGTCGACCCACGATCAGCAGGTTGGCCGGTTTGATGTCCAGGTGTTGAAGCTTGTACAACTGGTGCAGGTAGTCCAGCGCGTCGGCGGCGTCGCGGAGGTACCCCAGCAGTTCTTCGCGCGGAATTCCGCAGGAACCGGATTCGCGGTACCGGCGGAAGACGTCGTCCAATGAACCGTCGGCCAGTTCGGTCACGATGACCAGGCGATCTTGAACCAGTTCGAAGCGTTCCAGGGTCAGGATGAACGGATGGTTGACGCGTTTGATCCGTTCCAGCGATTTGAATTCCTGCGTCGCACGTCGTTCATCGTGCTGGCCAAAAACGAACTTGACCGCTTTCTTCAGTCCGCCGGGCGCTTCGGCAAGCCAGACTTCGCCGTAGCCGCCGCGACCGAGCCGCTTTTCCAGGATGTAACCATCGATCGGTTCGTAGCCAGCCTGGATTCTTTGTGATTGGGTTGACGTCATTACCTGAATGCCTCCGCTACAGCCGGCTGAAATAACTGCGGCAGGCACGTTCCAAAAAATCCGGGCGAATCGCCAACGGCTGCTGCCGGTAGCGGCAAAAGCTTTCAACCTGTTTCAGCAGGTCGCGGGGGTGGCAGCGTCGCGGCGGGCGGTCTTGTTGTTCGTAGAAGGCCAGCAGGTACTCGGCGGCTTCCGGCGTGGGGGGAAACCCCATCTGCTCGGCGACGGTCTTCATCAGCTGGCGGTATTCGTCGGGATTGGGATCACCGACGAAGATCTTGTACGGGACGCGTCGCAGGAACGCTTCGTCGACCAAATCGTTGGGATCCAGGTTGGTGGAAAAGATCAGCAGCTGCTCGAAGGGGATCTGAATCTTCTTTCCGGTCGGCAACGTCAGGAAATCACAGTGGCTCTCCAGCGGAACGATCCAGCGATTGAGCAAGGCTTCCGGTTGGATTCGCTGGCGTCCGAAATCGTCGATCAGCAGACACCCGCAATTGCTTTTCATTTGCAACGGTGCTTCGCAGATGTTGCTGCGGGCGTCGTGGCGGACTTCCAGGTTTTCCATCACCAATTCCCCGCCGACCATCACGGTGGGCCGCTGAATACGGATCCATCGCCGGTCCCATTGCTGGGCCTTGAGGATTTTCGATTCCGTTTTGGGGACAGGTGAGGGACGATGGTAGGCGTCGTCCTTCAGCTTGATTAGATTGCCGTCATCGAGGATCGCGTGCGGAATCCACACTTCTTGCCCCAGGCAGTGGGTCAGGCATTTGGCGATCGTCGTTTTGCCGTTGCCCGGCTCGCCGAACAGGAACAGTCCGGTGTTGCTGTTGATCGCCGGACCGAGAGAATCCAGTAAGTCCTCCTGGTACGAGATTCCCGTTAACGCCTGCTGCAACTGTTCATGGGTGACGGCTTCCAATCCGGCCGCTTGCGCCTCCACGCTTAAGACGTAGTCGGACAATGGAACCGGTGCGGGCCCCACGTAGGAACATTGCTTCATCTGGGCGACGGCGCGTTGTTGGCCCAGTTCGGTCAACGAGTAGTAGTAGTCGTTAAACGGAGCCGGGCGGACGTGGGCGATCAGTTTTCGGGTCCGCATCACATCCAGCAGCGGGTCGATCACCTTGAACGGCAGCCCCAATTGCTCGGACAGGTTCCTTCCGCTGAGGGTTCCGATGCTAAGCACCGTCTTAAGCACCAGTCCTTCAACGAAAGAATCGCTGAGCCCCGTTTCAGCAAGATCCTGCGTTTCGGCCGGCCAGAACGTGTCGTCGGTCAACAGGCTGCTGAGCAGTCCGGTATCGACGGCCTGTGTTTCGTGAATCGCAGTGGTCATGACGATTGGGTGAATGATTGGGTTGGCAACGATCTGGCGTGCGGGGCAGAGCCGTCGCGGGCCAGGACGCGTGACGATGAAAGCTAGCTCGCAATTAGCCTGCCGGGTGCCATGCGGGGGGAGACGTTCGGCGGTGAGCTTTCGCCGGCGAACGGGTTGCGGTGACAAAATGTGACACCGGCCGGGTGAGAAAAATCCCCTCCGTATCCGGCGGGGGGGAATTCGCAACCTACATTTCTGTTGGACATCGGATGCGGCGGCGGGCAATCGTCGTGTTCGCGATTCCCCCATCAACGCACGCCATCCCTGATCCATCATGAGCTCGACGGACAACTCGGTCACTGATTCGCTGCCATCCGGCGAAGCGGTCGGCGCCGACGTGTGGTTTCTCTCGGGCGCCTTGCAACCGCGCGATTCTTTGCGCCATTTGGCAATCGACGAACCCCTGTTTACCGTCGGACGCAATTCCGGCAGCTCGTTGCGGCTGCAGTTCAAGACGGTCAGCGGAAACCATGCCGTGCTGTCGCAGCGCGACGGCGGATTGTTCCTGCGCGACCTTAACAGCACCAACGGGACCTATGTCAACGGGGAACGGATTTCCGGCGAGGTCGCGGTCCAGCAGGAAGACTTGATTCACTTCGCCGAAGCTCCGTTTCGCTTGTTGCGTCAGTCACCCACCGCGCAATCGCCAGGGACCATCGCGCGCAACGTCTGTGACGAAGCTCTGGCGCTGGTGCAATTCGACCGAATGATGAGCGAAAAGCTGGTGCGTCCCCACTTTCAGGTCATCGTCGATATTCACACGGGCAACACCGTGGGACATGAAATCCTGGGACGTGGCAGCGTGTTCGGACTGGAATCCGTTTCAGCGATGTTCACGGCCGCCAGTCAGCTGAATCTGGAAATCGAACTGAGCGAATTGTTGCGGTGGGAAGGGATCCGGATCGGACGCGACCTCCCCGGCCGTCCGAAATGTTTCGTCAACACGCACCCGAAGGAGCTGCAGGATCTCCGACGGCTGATCGATTCCCTGAAAGCCGTCCGAGAAATGTCCGGGCAGACGGAGTTGGTGTTGGAGATTCACGAGGCCAGCGTCACCAACGGGGCGGTCATGAAGGAACTGTCCGGGGCGGTCAAAGCATTGGGGATCGAGCTGGCGTTTGACGACTTCGGGGCCGGCCAAGCCAGACTTGGCGAGCTGATCGCCGCAAAACCGGATTACGTCAAATTCGATATTTCGCTCATCCACGGGATCGATCAGGCCGACGCCAGCCGGCAGAGGATGCTGGAGACCCTGGTGAAGATGGTGGAAGAATTGGAGATTCGGGCGCTCGCCGAAGGGATCGAAACCCCCGGCGAAGCGGAAACATGTCGTCGGATGGGGTTTGATCTGGCGCAGGGGTTCCATTTCGGTCGACCGACACCCTTGCGGTGAAGCACTTGCCGGCGTGTCCGCATCTTCTGCTTCTGGCGTGATCCGCCGCGGCGCCCGTTGAAATCAACGTGCAAACGCCCCCGGCCGTCTTCCCGTCGACGCACGTAAATTCTTTGGCGGTCTGATTCTTTGGCGGTCTGTGCGGGTTGTGCGGGATCAACCGCCAGGGACCGCTGGCAACAATTGTGGCGGGGCGGAATGGCAGGAATCATCGTCATGACCTGTCCGATCTAACGGGCGTCGGAACGCCACATCCAAACAAGGCGATTTCGGTTGCTCGTCCAGGATTCATTGCAGGGAAGCCGTATTCATGAAACGCAATCAGCGAGTTTCACACCTGGACCGGACCCGGAGACGTTTGCGGTTGTTGGCCGTGATCCTGGTGTGCGGTTCCGTGCCGGCGACGGCGGTCGCCGCCGAGACGCCTCTGTCGCGAAATGACCAGGCATCGCAAACGAGTTCCGACACGCCGATGGCGAAAGGGTTTCGCCGGTTGCCGCCGGTTCGGACAAGCGCCCGGTCAACGACTCCCGCGCAACCGACGGCATCGACGCCCGCTGAATCCGGCGTGGCGCCGGACGATCGGGACGGATCGGTCCGTCCCAGTGGCAGGGCCAAATTGACGGTGTCCCCCGTCAAGCCGCATGTTCCCGACGTGGGACGCGTTCACGCGAATCCCTACACGCACGTCAACAGTCGGTCCAGCATTCCGAATGCCGTCACCGCGGCTGCGTCGTCTCGTCATGGCACGCCGGTCGAAGCCGTTGCCCACCGGGGCCCAGCAACGATGCGTCCGACCGCCCCCCACGATTCAGCGATGGGCGATCCTTGGCTGCAGTCGGTGACCGAGGACACCTGCATCAAGCGGGCTGCCGAGTTGTTGGATGATGCGTATCGCGAATACTCCGTGGCGGCCTGGGCTTCGGCGGAAGATTCCGCTTGGCGCGCCTTGCAGATGATTGCCACGGGAATCGATGTTTCGCTTCGCGAAGCCAAGAATCCGCCGTCGGCGTTGCCCGCCGGCTGGGCCTCCGGTCACGTCACCGAGGCCCGCACCGCCATCCGCGAAGCACGCGACTTTGCCGCGGCGGGACAAGTGATCGATCCTCGGCAGATCCGGGCGATCGTCGTTTCGCATCAAACGCCCGTCTTTTCAGAGCAGACGCTGGCGGACGTTACCGCCGCCGCGGCGGTGGATGCCTATTTGGACTACGCCCGTGGTCAATTGGTCCCGCTGGCCATCCGCCGGGTCCAAGCGGCGCAGGCGATGGACTTGATCGCCGCCGTCCAACTGGGCCGCAACGATTCCAAAACGCTGGCGGTCGAGACCGCATTGTGTCTGCGTCGCGCCGCGCTGCAGGGGCAGCCCGGCAATGCGAGCCTGGCGTCTCGCTTGGGAATGCAATTGGCCGACATGGGGTTGGATGAGGAGGCGACGCGCACGTTGCAGCATGCAATGAAGCTGTCGGCCAGCCCGGAAGTTGCCAAAGCCTTGGCCGATGTCACGCAGCGGTCGCGGAATACCGAGCTGGCAGCGGGCACCGCTTCGGCGGGTGCCTCGGCGACGCCGTCGCAACAGCGGGCTACCGAAGTGTTCGAGTTGTCGCCGTCCGAGTTCGCATCGATTTCTCCGGCGGTGAATGCCGGAGTGCACGCGGCCGGCGGAGCCCCGGCGCAAACGGCCGACACGTCGACACCGGTGGATGTGAATCGCGGCGAAGAAAACTCCGACGAACCGGGCGGTTCCACCCGCGCGTGGTTTGCCAGCTTCCGAAAGCCGACGCCGAAGACCGAACATTCGGAAGTTGCATCGCCATCGGCGACAGACACTTCGAGCGAAACTCCCGAAGCCACGGAACCTTCGGGTATCAAACGCTTCTTCAATCGAATTCGAAATTGGTAAGCGTGTCGCAATCGGCAGAGCCCATGCCGCGAAAGCGAACTGGAACTCGGCCAAGTGACTGCTTGTAACCCACTTCATTCATCCTGAATCGTCGCCATGGACTTTCGGTTGGACGCACGAACGAAGGCCGCCGAAATGGCGTTGGTCGTTGCGTTGCTGGTCGTCGGAGCGACAAGCCGGACCGCCGCCGGTCAGGAACGGGTGCCGTCGTTTCCGTCCGTTGCGTCTCCATTGACTCCGCGAGGTCCGCTGGTTTCACCCGCTGTGCCGGTTGGTTCGACTTGCGACTGTCACCATCCGTCTTGCGGGTCTCCAGGGCAATCGGGGTGCGTCAAATGCATGCGGGCGGTGGATTGTGCCGACCTGTGCGGACGTGAAGGACGCTGGAGCGATATGCGGCCCGCGGCGTTTGACGCTTACGGTCCGGGTGGCTACGCGGGACCATCCCGGTTCGCGCATCTGGGGGAATATCGGCTGCGGCCCGGTGACCAGTTGCAAATCATTTACCTGATCACGCGACGGCAGGATGTCGGCGAGTACCGGTTGATGCCGGGTGATGAGGTGCTGATCGAATCGATCGCCGACCAGGACCTGACACGGGGCACGCTGGAGCGCGGGCTGGCGGTGCAACCCGACGGGACCATCACGGTCCGACTGCTCGGTCAGATTCCGGCCGCCGGATTGACGATCGCCCAACTGCGTCAACTGCTGGAAGCCCGCTACAAGAAACTCTACGACGATCCGTCCATCGACGTCACGCCGGTGAAGACGAATACATTGGCCGAGGATATTCGCAACGCGGTCGGCGGCGCCAGCGGTCTGCAACCGCAAGCGCTTACCGTCACCGTGATGCCCGACGGCGAGATTCGGTTGCCGGGGATCGGCGGTGTTTGCGTCCAAGGGTTCTCCTTGGCGGAATTGAAGAAGGAGATCAACCTTCGTTATCGAGAATGGGTCGTGGGGCTGGAAACCGAACCCGTGCTGATCCGGCAGGCGGACCACTTCGTGCATGTCCTTGGTCAGGTGCGGTCACCGAACCGCATTCAGTTGGACGGCCCCACGACCGTGCTGGGGGCGATCGCGCGGGCCGGCGGCCACCTGCCCGGTGGGAACATGCGGCAGGTCGTCATCTTTCGCCGCGCGGAGGACTGGCGTCTGGTGTCCACGATGTTGGATCTGCAAGGCGCGGTCCTGGGAAAGCGACCCACGCCGGCCGACGAAATCTGGTTGCGAGATGGCGACGTCGTGATCGTGCCTGACAAGCCGATCGAACGATTCGACAACTGGGCCGAGCAGGTGTTTTCCAGTGGCATTTACCGGTTGAGCCCGATCAACATTGAAGTGCGTTGATGGATGGGGATCGGGCTGCGTCGATCGCGAACACGATCGCTCGGTCGTCGTTGGGCGTCACGCGTTTCCGCTGCCGAAGCCCTCGGTGATTCTGCCGTAGAACTGCGGGCGTCGATCGGCGAATCGATCGATCACGTGGGCACCCGGTGTGCGCTCGATGCGTTTGTTGCGGGCGATCGCCAAGTCGACATCCGCGTACAACAGCGTTTCTCGGTCATCTTCGGCCCGAGCCAGGATCACGCCATCAGGCCCGCAGATTTTGCTCTTCCCGCAAAACGAAAACTCGTTGTCCCAGCCGACACGGTTGGCCGCCACGAAATAAAGATGGTTTTCCATGCTGCGTGCCGGAGGGACGATTTCAGCGGTGTGCGAGGCGGCGGCGGGCCAATTCGTTCCCAAAGCGATCACGTCGGCCCCCAATAGCCCAAGGACGCGCATCGGCTCGGGAAACGACGCGTCGTAACAGATTCCCAGTCCGATGTTCGCGATTTCTCCCTCCCCCGCGCTGGCGACGTAGGTTTGGTAGGGTCGGTCGCCGCGGGTGACGAAACGGTCCACCCCCAAATGCGGCAGATGAATTTTTCGGTAGCAGCCGACGATTCCCTGCGGTCCGAGCATTGCAGCGGAGTTGTACAGTCGGTCTCCATCGCGTTCGACAAAGCCGAGCGTGACGAACTGGTCATAGCGTTTTGCCGCCTCGGACAGCGTGGAAAAATGCTGCGAGTCGATCGGCAAGGCCACTTCCATCGCATCTTCGCGGCGATCGAAGGCGTAGCCGGTTAGCATGCATTCGGGAAACACGACCAAATCGGCCGATTGGCGGGCGGAAGAATCTGGCAGTTCCTGTTCGGAATCCGAACGTTCGGGAGGATCGATCGACCCTCGCGATTGTGGCCCCAATTGTGACGCCAGCCGCATCCAACGGAGGACGCGGGCGACGTTGGCTTCAGGGTCGGCGTGAGACACATCGGATTGGACACCGGCGATCAACATCGTAAAACAAGCTCGGACGAATCGGAATTTCGAACCAATAAGCGACAGAAAATGAGCAACGAGGACTTTGATTTTGACCTGTTCGTGATCGGTACCGGCCCGGGGGGTGAGGGGGCGGCGATGCAGGCATGCAAAGGCGGGCTGCGGGTCGGCGTCGCGGAAAGATACCGTCAGATCGGCGGCGGGTGCACCCATTGGGGCACCATCCCCAGCAAGGCCCTGCGGTACACCATCACCAGCACGATGAACGTGCTGAAGAACCCGGTCTTTCGAGAATTGGGCATTCACGCCAGCCCGACGATGGAGCAACTGCGCCGCGGCACCGAAGCGATCATCGGAAAACAGGTGTCGATGCGGCAGTCATTTTACGACCGCAACAACGTGCCCATCATCAGCGGCCAGGCAAGGTTTGTCGATGAGAACACGATCTCGATCGACGAAGGGGAACGGATTCGCAGCCGCAGTTTCGTGATCGCGACCGGCGCGCGACCCTACCATCCCAGCGACGTGGATTTTGCGCATCCACGTATCTTCGACAGCGATACCATTCTGCAGTTGGAGGAGAAACCGAGCTCGATCACCATCTATGGCGCCGGTGTCGTCGGCGTGGAATATGCCTCGATGTTTCGGAATCTGGGCATCAAGGTGAATCTGGTGAATACCCGCAGCAGTTTGCTGGAATTCTTGGACGACGAAATCGTCGATGCCCTGTCCTACCACCTCCGCGACCAGGGAGTGGTCATTCGTCACAACGAATCGGTCGACCGCATCGAAGGCCATGACGACGGCGTCGTGCTGCATCTCAAAAGCGGAAAACAGCTCAAGACCGACATCCTGCTGTGGGCCAACGGCCGCACCGGAAACACCGATGACCTGGGATTGGAAAACGTCGGTTTGGAACCCAACGGCCGCGGCCAGTTGGAAGTCGACGAGAAGTTTCAAACCGCCAAGTCGCACATCTACGCCGTCGGTGATGTGATCGGGTACCCGTCGCTGGCCAGCGCCGCCTACACGCAAGGTCGCGCCGCCGGAATGCACATCCTGGGACGCAAAGACGGAAACCTGCGCATCAATGACATTCCGACCGGCATCTACACCAGCCCCGAAATCAGCTCGGTCGGGAAAACGGAACGCGAATTGACCGCCGCCTGCGTCCCTTACGAAGTCGGCCAAAGCCAATTCAAGAGTCTGGCTCGGGCGCAGATCATTGGTGCCACCGTCGGCATGTTGAAGATCCTGTTTCACCGTGACACGTTGGAAGTTTTGGGCGTGCACTGCTTTGGCGCCAACGCTTCCGAAATCATTCACATCGGACAGTCGGTGATGAATTCAAAGTGTCACAATCTGGAGTACTTCACCGAAACCACGTTCAACTACCCCACGATGGCCGAAGCCTACCGCGTCGCAGCGCTCAATGGGATGAACCGTCTTTTCTGACGCGGCTAGGCCGTGTCTGAAAACCTGTAGCTACGCTCGCCAGAGCGTGGCGTTCCAGCGCAATCGCAATGCCAGCCACGGGGGTTTGCTGGTTTCCAGGCAGATCCCAGCACCACGCGGTTCACGCAAAGTGTCACCGTCCAGCTAGCCGGCGATCCGGTCGTCCCCTTACAATCGGGGCTGTGCCGCAACCGCCGATCGTGAACCATCCGAATTTTTCAATGGTCAAAACTTCTGCCGACGCCTCCACCAGGTCTCCGAGATCGCGTACGGCCCATCCGGTTTCGGCGGCGGTCCCCCAATCGGACCAGGGCTATCCGTCCGCATCCGATCGGCCGCGCAGCGGGCGACCGCAGTCCGTTGCCATCCTGGCCCTGTCGGTCGGGCTGATTGTGGCCGGATTGATGTGGATCGCGTTCGCTTCCGGGGTTTTCAACCGCGGCGTGACGGTGCAGAGTCCGTCCCAAGGTGCGATCCCGGCGCAGTACGACCCGGACCGCGCGATGTCGTACCTGAAACAGTTGTGCGACCTGGGACCACGTCCTTCGGGCACCGCGGCCATGCAACGCCAACAGGATTTGTTGGAGGCCTTCTTTCGGGAGCGAGGTGCCGAGGTGAAGCGTCAATCCTTCGAGACGCGGAACCCGAACGATGGGACTCCGGTGACCATGACCAATCTGATCGCGTCTTGGTTTCCTGACCGCGAACAACGATTCTTGTTTTGCGCCCACTACGACACACGGCCGTTTCCCGACCGGGATCCGCAAAACAAACGTGGGACGTTCCTGGGAGCCAACGACGGCGCCAGCGGTGTGGCCGGGCTGATGGAACTGGCCAATCAATTCCAGGACCTGCCGCCGGATCTGGGTGTCGATTTGGTGCTGTTTGATGGTGAAGAATTTGTCTGGCAAGAACGCCGGGACCGCTATTTCCTGGGATCGACGTATTTCGCCGATCAATACAAACAGAATCCGCCGGCGACGGGCTATCGCGCCGGTGTTCTGTTCGACATGATCGGCGACAAGGAATTGAAGATCTACTACGAAGCCAACAGCCTGCGATACGCCAAGGATGTGGCTCGATCGTTCTGGATGACCGCTCGTGATCTGGGAGTGCGGGCTTTTGTGATGCGATCGCGTCACACGATTCGCGACGACCATTTACCGCTGAACGAGATCGCCGGGATTCCGACCATCGATGTGATCGACTTTGATTATCCGCGTCCCGGGATCGGCGCGCCTTCCTACTGGCACACCGAACAGGACGTGCCCGCCAATTGCAGTGGTGAATCGATCGCCGCGGTCGTGTGGGTGGCCCACCGGTGGCTGCTGTCTCACAGCGATTCGGACGACGCGCAGTCGGGAGGGAGATGAAATGTTTGCAGGGGGTCTGTTGTTGGCAGGGACGTTGCTGTTTTTTGCATTCTGGCTGCAATGGACGGAAAATCACGGCTGGCCGCATGATTCTTTCACTGGCAAAGACGATCAAGAGTACCTGGCGCAGCGGAAGAAGTCTCGCCGGCTGGTCAACATCTTGATCGGCTTGTGTGGCGCGCTGATCGCGGTCGCCACGTTCGCGGGCGTGGGCTTGGTCTTCGTGGCCGCGTGGTCGATCGTCACGATCACCTTGATGGTGATATTGGTGTTGGCCGCATTGGATGCGTTTCGAACGCACCGACATCACCGGCGGAAGTTGCGTCAGCAACGCGAATAGCGCGGGAAGTCACTCTCGGGCGGGCGCAGCCACACCGCTTCAAGCAACGCCTATTTCAAATAGCCCGCACTGGTCTGGAAGTACTTTCGCCGGCGGACTTCGCTCTCGTCGCTTTGGGCGGCGGCTTGCAGGTCCGCCAAATTTGCCAGGCAGTAGCGGCACTCGGCGGCTTTCAGGTGAAAGCGAATGTAGTCGGCATGATCCTCGGGCAGGGTTTCCAAAAGAAACTGTCCCAGTTCTTCACGTGACGGGCAGGACAATCGGGAACGTCGCCAGATCGCCCCCAGCGTGTGCAGCCCCGCCATCTCGCGGCCTCGGACCGCCACCAGGCGGTCCCGCAGTTGGCCGTCCCGGCGAAGCGCCGATTCCAATTCGGTGGAGCGTTCGTCCGAAAGCGCTTCGTCAAGGAAAGCGATCAGTTCGGCGTCAGTGAAATCTGCCATGGAGACCTCAGCGGTCGAATCGGCTCAAGCACAGCGTGACGTTTTGGCCGCCAAATCCGAAACTGTTGTTGAGCGAATACTTGATCTCGGCTGGCCGTGCCTCGTTGGGGACGTAATCCAAATCGCACAGCGGGTCGGGATTTTCGTAATTGATGGTCGGCGGCAGCACCGAGTCACGCATCGCCAGCAGGCAGACGATCATCTCAGTCACGCCGGCGGCCGCAATCAGGTGCCCCATCATGCTTTTCGTGCTGCTGACGGGAACCTTGGCAGCGTGATCGCCAAAAACTTCGTGGCAGGCCAGCGTTTCGACCTTGTCGTTGACCGTCGTGCTGGTGCCGTGGGCGTTGACGTACTGGATGTCGGACGGGGTCAAGCCGGCGTCGGCGATCGACATCCGCATCGCCGCGATGCCTCCGTGTCCGTCCGGGGGAATGTCGGTGATGCGGAACGCATCGGCGGTGGTGCCGTACCCGGCGATTTCGCCGTAGATGGTGGCTCCGCGATCGAGAGCCGACTGGAGTTCCTCCAGCACGACCATGGCCGAGCCCTCGCCCAGAACAAATCCGTTTCGCAGGCGATCGAACGGACGCGATGCCTTGGTGGGTTCGTCGTTGCTTTCGCTGAGCGCCGTCAGCAGGTTGAAGCCGGTCACGCCGAACGGGTGAATCATGCTGTGGGTGCCGCCGGCCAACATCACATCGGCATCGCCACGCCGAATGATTTCGGTCGCCTCGCCGACGGCCTGGCTGCTCGCGGCGCAGGCGGTCAGACAGTTCATATTGGGCCCCTGGGCATTGAACAGGGTCGCCAGGTGCGCCGCGGGCATGTTGGGTTCCTGTTCCAACTCCTTGGCGGGATCCAGCAACTCCAGGCCCTTGGCGATGAACTTCGATGCATCGTATTCGCCGTCGACCAGGGCCGCGGTCATCATCGTGCTGAAGACCGCGAAATCCTGGTTGCCTTCGCCGCTGCCCAGGTACACGCCGAACCGTACCGGGTCGCTGATTGAGTCCATCACACCGCTATCGGCCATGGCTTGTTTGGCCGCACCGATGGCGAATTTGGTGTGCCGCCCCAGTTTGGCGGAACGCTCGGCCGATTCACCGGCGTCGGTCAGGTCCCAGTTCTTGACTTCGGCACTGATTCGCGTGGGAAAACCGCTGGCGTCAAACAGGGTCGTGTATCCCACCCCGCTTTTACCTTCCTGCAGCCCCGCCCAAACCGTGGCGGCATCGTGCCCCATGGGGTTGATCATCCCGATTCCGGTGACGACGACGCGACGACGTTGCTTGTTCATGCTGGACTGATTTCGGTCTACAGGTTTTCGTAAGTGGGGAATCGGTTGCCGTCCGCGTCGACCGCTACCGAAAAGAAGTTCATGATTTGCAGCATGACCTTCAGGTCGCCCGGTTCGAACAGTGGCCCGTCCACCAGATGCCCTTCTTCCAGGAAGGCGAACATCAGATCGATCTCGGCCTGCAACTGATCCCCACAATGGCTGGTGCTGGTCACCGTTCCGCCATCGGGTTGCACGGCGTCCAAACGGACTTCATAGCACAATTGGTCGCCCACGCGAGCGGGCGCATGGAATTGCGCCTTGCCAACCTTTGCCAACACCACGCGTTTATTGAATTGGAAGTGCTCAGCAACCAGGATCCCGCCCAATTGCGCCATGCCCTCGATGATCAAGGTCGGTGGCAGCATCGGAAACCCGGGACAGTAGCGATCAACGACCTCTTCGTCCAAGCACACATTTTTCAGGCCGCGGGCGTGCGAGCCGCTGACGAATTCGGTGAATCGATCGACCCAGAACCAGCGCATGGACGATTGTGAGGTGTAAATGAGGATGGGGGGCCGACCGATTTCTACTTGCGGTCATCGGTTCGGGGGCATGACCTGGACGGACGCCGCGCGATCCCGATCAGCCGCACCATTTCGGGGTCGGCCTCCCGCGCGGTGGCCCGTGTTCCCGGTGGAGACTCCCGCGATGGAGAATCCCCCCGGAGGCAACTCGCCTGGTGTCGACGGGCCGGTCGCGGTTGTCGAGATCGGGTTAGGCGTTGACCTTGCTGCCAACGTACCGGCACAGGTCGCCGACGGTCAGCAGGTTGCCAAAGTTCTGAACTTTGGGGTCGGCTTCGAAATCACTCAGATCCGCCCACGGCATGCGCTTCTTCAGTTCCGCGATGCCGTCGTCGGTCACCACGCCGTCCTGGACGTATTGGCTGTTGGTCAGGATGTCTTCCGGAGAAAGCTCTTCCCGCGGAATCTGGATGTCGAAGGCTTTTTCAAGCTTGAACACGATATCCAGAAAGTCGATCGATTCGGCGCCCAGGTCGCCAACCAGGGTCGCGTCCATCGTGACCTCGTCATCGTCGACGCCCAACGCGTCTTCCAGTGAGGATTGAACCTTGGAAAAGATCTCTTCGTCTGTCAGAGCCATTGTGTGAATTCCTTAGGAAATTTTGCCATTCGCTGAAATCTGGGATCGGCCGATCGAACCGGCGACGCCTCCTTCAGTGAACCTTAGGTGGTTTGAGTCGCGGTGACGGGGACGTCACCGAATAGTTCGATAAATTGCGTCCGGACCCGCTGTTTGACGTCTTCGTCTGTACCAAGCTCTGGCGGTTCGTTGCTACCCGAGGGCTCCAGAATCAGCCGGGCACTGACGGTCACCCGACCATCCTTTTCCGCCGCCGCTTTGACGGTCACCCGGCCCTCGGATTCCTTGATCCGTTCGGCGGTCACCAGCAGCGTTTGGCCGGGGGACAGGAAATCCCCGAACTTGACATTACGGACCTCACGCAACAGCACCAGCGGATGGGCGAAGTCTTCTCCGGTGCGAACCATCCAGACCGCCGCCTGATGCAGGGCCTCCAACATCATCACCCCGGGCATCACGGGGAACCGCGGGAAATGGTCGCGGAGATACTCTTCGTCGGCACGCAGGGTCCGCTCGGCTACCAGCCGCTTTCCGGGCGTCAGCGAAACGATTCGGTCGAGTTGGCGGTACTTCACTTCAGACTGTGCACGAGTGCGGGTCCTGCGACTGGGGACAACAAGGTTGCCCAGATTCCCTAATTTTTTATTGCTCGGACCGCGCTGGAGTCGCGACCAACGCGTATGCAAAACCCTGACGTGTGGGGGGAGTCCTCCGTGGCGCTACCTGAGTATCGGCAGCCTCAATCTCCGCCCATTTGGAAAACTCCCCATTTTCCGCAGCCACAAAATACTGATCTGGCTGCGGACCCTCAACCACCGCGCGCAGCCCTGAACGCGCAATCCTGAGCGAATTCGGCAGCCGACGCCAGAGCCTTGGTGCACGAATGTTCGTCGGGGCCGGTGGGTTTGTGATAGACTCGTTTGACGGCGATCCTGTCGCTACCCCCCTGATGGCGCCGATCTTGAGTCCGCGGGACGCAAGGCGGCTGGCCTCGACCGCGCGATTTTCGAGGCCCGTGGTCGTTGACGCTGCGGAGTTTGACGCCGCGGTTCTCTTCGCTGGAGCACTGTTTTTGATGTTCGATTCCCTGCCCGGCCGCCTCGGCGTCCGAATCTTGCTGGTGCTCACCGCAGGCCTGATCTACGGAAATCGAGCCCGTGGGTATGAGCCGGATTCGGTCGAATTCTTCGAACAGCGGATCCGTCCCGTGCTGGTCCAACGCTGCTATTCCTGTCACTCGGCAGAGGCCGATGAGATTGGCGGGTCGCTGTGGTTGGATTCGGCGGGCGCGATGCGCTCCGGCGGTGACAGCGGGCCGGCCATCCGCCCGGGCGACGCCGATGCGAGCGTGCTGGTTTCTGCAATCCGCTACGAATCCAGCGAGATGCCGCCCGATGAGCCGCTGGGCGCGGAGGTCGTCGAAGACTTTGTCCGTTGGATCAACGCCGGCGCGATCGACCCGCGAGCGGGAGCACCCCGTTCCGTCCCGAAAGATGAAACAATCGATTTGGAGCGGGGACGCCAATTCTGGGCGTTTCAACCTTTGTCGGGACGAATCCTGTCGCATCCGCAACCTGCCGCACCGTCATCGTCGGGGTACGAACCGTCCTTGACCGAGCCCGACGGGGACTCATCCGTGGCGCGTCAAATCGATGTCCACCTGGTGGACGCCCTGCAGGCCCGGGGCGCGGAGCCGAACCCGGTGGCGGAGCCCGAGACGCGGCTGCGCCGTTTGGCGTTCGATTTGACGGGGCTGCCGCCCGAGGAATCGCTCCGCCAACGATGGCTGCAAGATCCGACGCCGGATGCCTGGCGACGAATCGTCGATGAACTGTTGAACTCACGCGCCTTCGCCCAGCATTGGGGACGGCACTGGATGGATGTCGCTCGCTATGCCGACAGCAATGGCAGCGACTTCAATGCGACATTCCATGATGCTTGGCGTTACCGTGACTACCTGGTCGATTCCTTTGATCAAGATCGGCCGCTGGACCAAATGATTCGGCAGCAGGTGGCCGGCGATTTGTTGCCCTCCGAATCGGAACAACAACGCTACGACAACGTCGTGGCCAGCACCTTCTTGATGCTCGGACCGAAGATGCTAAGCGAGCGAGACAAGGTCAAATTGACCATGGACGTGGTCGACGAACAGATCGACACGATCGGCCGCGCCTTTCTAGGTATGACGTTGGGATGCGCGCGATGCCACGATCACAAGTTTGATCCGATCGCCACGGAAGACTACTACGCGTTGGCCGGGATCTTCAAAAGCACTCAGACGCTGCGCGGTGAATCGCAAAAATATGTCAGCACTTGGAACCGGGTGGAACTGCCGACCAGTGAGGAGCATCGACGGGCGATTCGGGACCATCAGAAACAGGTTCGCTCGGTCAAAGAACAAATCGAGCAAGCTGAGAAGGACGTGCTGGACGCCGAACGCAGCGTGGAACAAGGCATTGTCGTGGACGACGCCGATGCCACGCGGACCGGGCAATGGGTCCAGTCAACCTACACGAAGGGCTTCGTCGGTGTCGGCTACGTGCACGACAACAACACGGACAAGGGAAAGGCGTCGATCGAGTTTCGCGCTGCGTTACCCGAGGACGGCCGCTACGTCGTGCGCATCGCCTACAGCGCCGGCGGAAATCGAGCCGGGAAAGTTCCCGCCACCCTGACCACCGCCGACGGCCCGCAGGCGTTGGTCATCAATCAGCAGCAGCCAACCGAAAACGGGCCCTGGTTCACGTTGGGGACGTTCCCCTTTCTCGCCAGCCAGGACGCCGTGTTGGTGCTGCGAAACGACGGGACCGAAGGTTACGTGATCGCCGATGCCGTCCAGTTTCTCGCGGTGGATCCGGCTGCGGTCGACCAAAAGCGTCAGTCCGCTCAAGCGGAGCTCGCCGACGCGAGAGGCAAGCTGGAGACTCTTCGCGAGCGGTTGAAACAATTGGAGCAAGATCAACCGCGCCCGGTTCCCGTCGCGATGGCGCCGCGTGATTTGCCGTCCACGGAAATCGCCGACAGCCCGGTCCATATCCGCGGCGAGGTTCGGAATCTGGGCGACCCCGTTCCACGCGGATTTGTGCGAGTCTGCGGGCCCGGCGAGGCGACGATCGGATCGCCCAGCGGCAGCGGGCGATTGGAATTGGCGCAGTGGTTGACCGACCCGGACCATCCGCTCGTCTCTCGCGTGCTGGTCAACCGGATCTGGGGTTGGGTCTTTGGTGAAGGCATCGTGCGGACCGTAGACAATTTCGGCAGTCGCGGCGAACGGCCGACGCATCCGGAACTGCTTGACTCGCTGGCGCTGGATTTCATGCGAAACGGTTGGCGGTTGAAACCGCTGGTCCGCAAGCTGGTTCTCACAGATGCCTACGCCCGCTCCAGCACATACAGCGTCGAAGCGGCGGCGATCGACCCGGAAAACCGATTGCTGTGGCGGGCCCATCGCAAACGTTTGACGGCCGAGTCGATACGCGACGCAATGCTCAGCGCGGCCGACGTGTTGACGCAACAGCAGCCCATCGAGCCGGTCGCCGACAAAGGCGTTTTGGTCAGCAAGAATCGCGCGGATTCGACCAACGGCGAATCGGGAATCGAGCGACCCGTGCGAACGATCTACTTGCCCGTCATCCGCGGCAACATCGACCCCATGCTGACGGCCCTGGACGCGGCCGATCCCGACTTGCTGGTCGGCAAGCGGCCGACGACCAACGTTCCGGCCCAAGCCCTGGTGCTGATCAACAGTGACCAGGTCAATGCTTGGGCGGCGGAAACCGCTGCGGCGGTGCTGGCGAGGCATCCCTCGCGGCAGCAAGGGCGGGAAGCGGAATGGATCGTCGACGTCTACCGCACGTGTTTGTCACGTGAGCCGTCGGCAAAGGAGCTTCGGTTGGGGCACCGGTGGCTGGGCGATGCCGATGGACAGTCGGGCTCTGAACCTTTGCAGCGGTTGACCGACTTGGTGGCCGCCATTTTTGCCAGCAGCGAATTTCGAATGACCGACTGAGTTGACCGGAGAAGCAGACGTGAACCCTTTTAACGCGCCGTCCCCATTGGATCGACGCACCTTGTTGCGTCGCGCGGCTTTCTCGCTCGGCCCCATCGCGGTGTCGGCCATGTCGCCGCTTGGTGTCCGCGGTGCCGATGCCGGGCTGGCGAATTCCGCCGGGGCGGGCGCCCCCGTCCCGCGGGTCAAACGCGTGATCTTTTTGTTCATGCACGGCGGCCCCAGCCACGTCGACACATTTGACTACAAGCCTCGCTTGGCCCGGGAGGATGGCAAGCCGTTGCCGTTCGATCTCCCGCCGAACCTGGACGCCGTTCCCAAACTGATGAATGGGCCCTGGAAGTTCGCCCGCCGCGGACGATCGGGACTGTGGGTCAGCGAATTGTTGCCCCACATGGCGACCGTTGCGGATTCGCTGTGCGTGATTCGCAGCATGCACACCCGCGGTCAATCGCACGGCCAAGCCGTGGGAATGATCAACACCGGCAGCGACAACCTGGTTCGCCCCAGCGTGGGCGCCTGGATCAGTTACGCCTTGGGCAGCGGGCACCCCGATTTGCCCGCCCACGTGGCGATCGGTCCGGCCACCGCACACGGCGGGCCGCGTAACTACGGTGCCGCGTTTCTGCCGGCGATGCATCAGGCCACGGCAATCGGCAGCAACGGTAAGCCGGGGTCGGGCAGAATCGCTAATTTGACGGGCCGCGTCGCGGACGAACGGGTCGACCGGCGGATCCAGATGATTCAAGCACTCAATCGCGATCATCTCGCGCGGAGCGGGCCGGACCGAGAGATCGAAGGGGCGATCGAGGCCGTCGATCTGGCGCGCCGCATGCGCCAGGCTGCACCCGGCGTGTTCGATCTGGAGGACGAGACCGAACGGACGCGCCGCGCCTACGGGATTGGGAAAAAGTCGACCGACGCGTTCGGCCGCAGTTGTCTGTTGGCTCGTCGCTTGGCGGAGAACGGCGTCCGCTTCATCACCGTCAGCAGTGGCCAGGTCTGGGATCAGCACAGCAATCTCAAATCGGGCCACGAAAAGAATGCCCTGGCAACCGACCAGCCTGTCGCGGCGCTGATTCGTGACTTGCGCCAACGCGGGCTGTGGGATGACACCCTGATCGTCTGGGGCGGTGAATTCGGCCGCACACCGGTGGTCCAAGGTTCCAACGGAAGAGACCACAACCCGCAAGGCTTCAGCGTCGTGCTCTCCGGTGGTGGCGTTCGCCCGGGATTCGCCTATGGTCAGACCGACGAGTTTGGCTACTACGCGCGCGAGGATCGCGTGCACATGCACGACCTTCACGCCACGATGTTGCATCTGCTGGGGATCGATCACAAGCAACTGACGTATCGCTACGCCGGCCGTGATTTCCGGTTGACCGACGTTCACGGACGCGTTGTCGAAGGCGTCCTCAGCTAGGTTCTGTCTGATCCGTCTTGTCGGATCCGTCCGGGTGTCGCCCCTTCGGGGCTGGAGGTCGTGCAGCTTTCCGAGCCAGGAAAAAGCGTGCTTTTCTGAAATTCACCCTCCCTCCGAGAGGGTCAAAGGCGAGGCACGAGCCTTTGGGGAGGGTGTGTTCGTGAACCCACTGAAATCAAT
The DNA here is from genome assembly GCF_008629675.1 of Roseiconus nitratireducens. GTDB lineage: Bacteria > Planctomycetota > Planctomycetia > Pirellulales > Pirellulaceae > Stieleria > Stieleria nitratireducens. The sequence goes on from NZ_VWOX01000001.1 coordinate 597,744, forward strand.
CGGGCCGGACAACCCTCCCCGCGTCGTCGCGGGGCTCCGCGACCCTCCCGGAGGGAGGGTGATTAAAAGCTAAACGACCTCGCTGGATGGGGGTGTGGGCACCGCAACCGGCGTGCTTGCACGCCGGTTTCCGGCCGTCCCATTCGCTCCAGTCCCGAAGGGACGGCAGCGCGCTGTCGGGCCTCCGGCGTTGACTGGATAAATCAGCGAGGGTGACTTGGCCCTGGCCAAACGGCACCGCTCCGTGATAATGGCCGACCAGTGTCGTGGCAGATTGGCCCGACGGGACTTGCAAGTGCGGCAGTCGATTTGTCTGTTTGGACGACGCTGTAAGGCGCGACGAACCATTTTGCCTGGCGGTGCGTTGAATCCCGCGGCTGCGGAATTGAGCGGGCTTGCCGGCGCTCCGTCGTCGGAGTCCGTCACGCCGCCCGATTTGCTTCAATGCCTAGTTCGTCCGATCTGTTCCCTGTAGACTCCCCCGCCTCGGAATTAAGCAATGCTTCGAACCCTCCTTACGTTGGCTGTTGCCACCACCATCACCATGAGCACCGATGACGCCTCGGCCCAGAGCGCCGAGAACGCCCCCGTGACTGACAAGGTCTACTTCGATATCGAGATCAACGGCGAGCCGGCCGGACGCATCGTCATGGGGCTGTTCGGCAAGGACGTTCCCAAGACGGTTGAAAACTTTCGCGCCCTGGCAACCGGAGAGAAGGGCAAGGGACAGTCCGGAAAGCCGTTGCACTACAAAGGTAGCGCCTTTCACCGCGTGATCCCAGATTTCATGCTTCAGGGCGGCGACTTCACCCGTGGAGACGGCACCGGTGGAGAAAGCATTTACGGTGCCAAGTTTGCCGACGAAAAGTTTGCCTACAAGCACGACGTGCCGGGGCTGCTGAGCATGGCCAACGCCGGACCGAACACCAACGGGTCGCAGTTCTTCATCACGACCGTCCCGACCCCCTGGTTGGACGGAAAGCACGTGATCTTCGGGCGCGTGATCGAGGGCATGGACGTGGTCAAGCGGATCGAGCAGCTGGGCACCTCCAGCGGACGCACCCGCTTGCCCATCGTGATCGCCGACAGCGGCGAGCTGAAAGAAGAGTAAAGCAGACGATTTGCGACCGGCGTCGGATTCACCGGCAATAAAAAAACCGCAGCCGAATTCGGCTGCGGTTTTACGTTGGTTGGGTCCCACATGAACGCTGATGGAGGTCTGACCAAGCCGTAGCCGACGTCGCCAGACGGCGGTACACCCCACTGCGATGACGTTGTCGACACGTCATCCGTCTCCGCCTAGCGGCGTCCTTCCCGAAACCGAGAGTTGGGCGTGCTGAATCGTTGCAGATCCGATTCCATCGCTGTCAATTGAGCGTCCAGCCACTGGTCAAACGCATCGCGGTTGCCGCGGCGGACACAAGTGGCAAGCTCATCCCAGCTGCTTGCCGCGTCGCGGTCGTGAAGCTCGTTCGGTGGAGTGGGTGTCGTATGATCGCTAGACGCAGACATGTCAAAACCCTCCGGTACGGGATATTTTGATCGCTCGGTGAGCGTGATGGAACCGTGATTTGTTGTTGGGGGAAGAGACACGTCCGTTATGTCCCGGGTTCAGTTTCAGGCCAACTTCCAGCCCGGGAGTTTTTGCGGCGGAAGGCCGCGTTGATTCGCCGAAGCTGATGTTCACTACGTGCAAGCTGTATGCCGGTTCGCAAAAACGCCGCCGGCGGAAAGCCTCGATTTGAAGTCCTGTATCGTAATTTGCCGATCGGAATCGACTCGGAAAAACATTTCTTTGTGGCCCGTTTTTATGCCCGGCAGCCCGCAGCGTGTCGATTTTGCGGCGCCGTGATCTCAAACTGCCACATCGGCGGGCATTCCTCCGAAACGCTGCCCAGAACATTTGCTCTGTGGAACTATATCCCCTTAAACACCCTTAGCGGGAAATAGGCGACTTTTGTTACTTCGGTCGAACCCAAGTTCGCGAAAATTTATTTGGATCCAGCCAGTCGTCAGGATCAGGTTCGGTTTTCCGCCGCCCAAAGAATGTTCATGTGGCCGTGGTTCGTCCGCCGCCGCGTCATGGCGATTCGCTCCGCTGCCGCCCTCAACGCAGGCTCGTTTCTGGTCTCCGAACCTTGCGTCACTTTTAGACGCGTGATTTGGAGCGGCGTTCCGCATCCAACCGGCATCTCGTCCGAAATTCAACCGGAAAACCCGCCGCAGCGGAGCCCGTTTTGGATTCGGCCCGTCAGCGGCCCGCCAGCCATTTTTCGCAGCGTTGGGGGGATATCTTGATCGAGGTCCCCAACGGCTGGGCAAACAGGCTGACCCTGAGTTCTTCGATCATCCATCGGAACTCGTCGGCCGCCCGGAGTTCCGACCGTCGTTGCGGCTCCGGGAACGTGTCCAGCCAGCGTGTCCACAGGCTCTGGACGGTCTGGCTCGCTTGGGCGTCGCGCGGGGCGCCGCCGCTGCGAAGTTTTTGCAGCCGGTAAGTGATGGCGGCAAAGTACCGGGGGTAATGCTTTAACCATTGCCAGGGGGTGTTCGACAGGAAGTCCGGCCCGAGCAACCACTCGGATTGGTGTCGGACATCGGCCAGCGTCGCGGCAAAGTGTCCGGCAGAAGTTGATTCGACCTCCGCTCGCATTTCTTGGTAGTTCTCGCCGAGCTCCACCAGCCATTGGGCGAGCTCCTGCACGGCAACCGAAACTCGTTCGGCACGCCCACTGCGTCGTTGTTCAAACGCCTCCCTGGTGCGAACCAATTCGTCTTGTTCCACGAAGGCGATGCGGGCGAGCAGATCCATCAGGGCAGCTTCGACGCTCGCCGAGCCAACGGCGGTGGCCAGCCGGATCTTGGTTTCCTCCAAGCCGGGTAGCCACCGTACCTGGCGGCGAAGCTCCTTTCGTTCGGCGATGGCGAACAGTCGGGTCAGGCCCCGTTGCATGGCCGCGTCGGCGGTCTGCTGATCAGGAAACAGTTCCACCTTCACCCCGTCCCCCTGGTCGGTCCAGGCGGGATACTGGGCCACACGCACGCCGCCGCGTTCGCGGACGACCTCGCGGGGCAGGGTCTCGACCGAGAACGTGGTGGTCACTTCGGAGGGGAAGTCAGCGTCGGCGGTGGCCGCATTCGGCGTTTCGCCCAAACCGGCGTCGGAGGCAAATTGACGTTTCAGCGGTTCGGCCGAACGGCTTGAAGCGATCGTCGTTCCCTCATCATCAACGACCTGCACGAGAACGTTCAGATGGTCGTCCAGTTTCTCGGCTTGGAAGTCCGCCTCGGTCACCGGCATTTCGGCGTGCTTTGACATCGCCTGGCAGACGGCCGGCATGAACGGGACGGTTCCAAATTGCGGCATCAGTTCGTCGCAGATCCGCTGCGATACTTCTGCGGCGGGAACCAGATTGCGGCGAATCCGTTTCGGCAACGACTTGATCATCGCGGTGATCTTGGGTTGCAACAGTCCCGGAACCATCCACCCCAACCGTTCGTCGCTGATTTGCGGGACCGCGGTCTGATGAATGCGGACGGTGATCCCGTCGTCTTCGGCGCCCGGTTCAAACCGATAACGCAACGGTAACTCGCTGCGTCCGACGGTGATCTGGTCTGGAAAGGCCTCCGCGGTGATCGACGGGGACTCGATGGACATCAGGTCGGCCGGCTGCATGAAACAGTGGCTCGCGTCGCCATCGATCTCGGGAGGATCCGACAGCCACGTCGCCAAGTCAGCCGAGTCCTTCAGACGTTGGGTCCACTCGGGCACCGTGACGGAGCGATCAAACTTCTCCAGCCGTCCACGATCGCAAACATCCGAGGGCAAATGCTGCTGATAGAACTGCTGGACGTCAAACGAGTCGACGACCATGTCACGCCGTCGAGTTTTGGCAGCCAGTTGGGCGATGGACTCGCGCAGCGATCGGTTGTGTCGGACGAACCGGGCGTTGGTAATCAAGTGTTGTTCGACCAGGCCCTGTTCGATCAACAGGTCTCTGGCTGTCGCCGGATCGATCGGACCCAGCGGGACTTTCCGACGCGTGACGACCGGCAATCCGAACAGGCTGAGCCGCTGGTAGCAGAACGCACCATTGGACCGGGTGCTCCAATGCGGATCGCTGTAGGAGGCCTTGAGCAGGTGCCCTCCCACGGCTTCGATCCACTGTGGTTGAATCTTGGCAACGGTGCGGGCGTATTGTTTTCCGGTTTCGACCAGCTCCGCCGCGACGATCCATTTCGGTTTGCTGGCGAACACCCCGCTGCCCGGCCACAAGTACAACTTCAAGTTCCGCGGACCGAGGTAGGTGTTCTGGTCTCCGGCGGTGGCCACTCCGGACAGGAATCCTGTCAGCAGTGCCTGATGAATTGCGGTGTAACGGTCCTGGTCGACAATGCCATCGGCACCCGGTTCGGCATAGCGGATTTTTCCCAGGTTCGACGACTTACCTCGACCGGTTGCCCCCTTCGCCGAGTTCAAAGACAACGCGATCTCACGCAGTTGGCGATAGGTGTCGGACCATTCCCGCATCCGCGTGGGGGAGAGAAAGCGGCGCTGCAACACGCGGGTCAGCTTGCTGCGCGAGGCGTTCTCGCGGGTGGATTCGTAGAATCGCCACAGACGCAGCAGCGAAAGAAAGTCACTCTCGCCGTCCTGGAACTCGGCGTGGTTTTCGTCGGCCGCTTGTTGTTGGTCCTGGGGCCGTTGGCGGGGATCCGGAATCTCCATGGCCGCCGCGATCGGCAGCACCTCCGGAAGCACATTCAATTCCTCCGCCGCCAGGATGATCCGGCCGATCCGCGGGTCCACCGGCATCCGGCCGAGCGTCTGACCGATCTCGGTCAATTTTCCCGCCGCATCGATGGCGCCCAATTCGATCAGGGTTTGGACCCCTTCGCGAATCGATTCCGGCCGAGGCATGTCCAACAGGGGCAGCGACTCCAATGACCCGAATCCCAGGATCTTGCTCTGCAGGACAACCGCGGCCAAGTTGGTTCGCCGAATCTCCGGTGTCGTGAAGGCGTCGCGAGAGGCGTAGTCCTCGGCAGAGTAAAGACGCACGCAGGTGCCTGGTCCGACACGACCGCAGCGTCCGGCGCGTTGGTCCGCGCTGGCGCGGCTGACCGGTTCGATCGGCAGCCGCTGCAGTTTGCTACGCGGGCTGTAGCGACTGATCCGCGCGGTTCCGGCATCGATCACCGCATGGATTCCCGGGACCGTCAGAGAACTCTCGGCAACGTTGGTGGCGAAGATCAAGCGTCGTTGCCGGCCGGAGGGATGAAAGATCTTTTGCTGGTCCTTTTGCGGCAAGCGGGCATAAAGCGGCAAAACCTCGACGCGGCCGTCCAGCCCCAACCGCTTGAAATGACCTTGCACGCGGTGAGAGACCACGCGGATGTCGCGTTCGGTCGGCAGGAAAATCAGGGTGTCGCCGCCACCGGATTGCGATCCCCGTCCCAGATTCTCAATCCCCGCAATCACGTGCCGGGCAAGATCAGGATTACGATCCTGTTGGGCGGCCACGTCTTCCCACGGCAAATAGCGAATCTCCACCGGGTATCCGCGGCCCTCGACATTCAAGATCGGTGCCGGGCCCGTTTCGTCGCCGAAATGTTCGGCAAAGCGCTCTGCGTCAATCGTGGCCGACGTGATGATCAGTTTCAGATCGGGCCGTTTGTCGCACAGGCCCTTCAGGTAGGCCAGCAAGAAGTCGATATTCAGCGACCGTTCGTGAGCTTCATCGATGATGATGGCGTCGTACTGATCGAGGAACCGGTTGGATTGCGTTTCCGCCAGCAGGATGCCGTCGGTCATCAGTTTGATCAGCGTGTCGGGGCTGGTCTTGTCGCCGAATCGAACTTGGTATCCGACCTGGTCGCCCAACGGGCACCGCAGTTCTTCGGCCAGCCGGTCCGCAATGCTTCGCGCGGCCAGCCGCCGTGGCTGCGTGTGGCCAATCATGGCTCCGCGCCCCAGCCCCGCCTCCAGGCAAAACTTTGGCAGTTGCGTGCTCTTACCGCTGCCGGTCTCGCCGCACACGACCAACACTTGCCGCGAGCGGATCAACCCAATGATTTCGTCGCGGTAGGCGGTGATCGGAAGCTCTTCGGGATACTCCAGCACCGGGGTGAACGCTTCGCGACGTTTGCGTTTCGCGACCGAATCGGCGAGTCGCCGCTGGTAGTCTTCGGCGGACAGCCGGCGTTGGGCGCGCCGCAAGCGATGCTGGTCGACCCGCATCGCGTGATCCAAACTGATTTCGTCGTCAGCCAGGACAAGGTCAGAGGCTTTCTTACTTGACGAGCGTTGGGGTTCCTGTGAACGCTGAGGTTTTTGTGAGCCCTGGGGAGCGTCGGCCGAGTCGGACGGTTGCTCCCCATCCGGTGTTGCCAAAGCGTCAGCATCCGGCGATCGGTTGTCGGTTTCGCCGTCGGTGGGGGCCAGCGGTTGCCGGCGCGCTGAGGAGTCGTCCAGCCGGGGGCTGGAGGGTTTGAAATTCATGCGGGAAGACGGATTCGCAAAGAGACCGACGGTGGAACGGTTGGACGACCTTCAACGTGACGGAAACTCAATCGGAGGACAAGCCAACGCCCCTTCCCAACCCGTGACGCGGGACAAAGGCCTGCTCGGCTCTGCCAGAAATGACCAGCGACGACGTATTCCGCCACTTCACCCTCCCGCGAGCGGGAGGGTCGGAGGCGAGGCACGAGACTCCGGGGAGGGCAGAACGGGAAGCGAATTTCAACAACGCATGGCCCAGCAATAACCCTCCCCGCGTCGTCGCGGGGCTCCTCCGCGACCCTCCCACGCGGGAGGGTGAACCAGAGAACGCCGGACATTGACCGCTAGGTGGACCTCTGCCGAACTGACCCACAAATGCAGAGAAATTGATCCACTAGGCGACACCACTGACGCGATCGGGTTCGCGATTGGAGCGACCGAATGCTGGAAAACTTGAACTCGAAATCGGAGGCGGCTATTTTGAATTGATCGCTCCACATCCGTGACGGTTTGTCGACGGAGTGCTATCGGCGAGGCTTCCACTGAACTTTCTCTCGGAGACCGATGCCATGCACTTCTCAATGGGTACGCTTGAACTTCTTCTGGTCCTGATCGCCGGCGCCGCGGCTCTGGTGTTGGCCGCACGCCGTGACAAGCGGTTCCGATGGGCCTTCGCGGTGTTTGTTTGCGCGGCGATCGCCGCGGCCATGACCCCGCCGGATCTCGCGTCGATGCTCTTGCTGTTCGCCGCGTTTCTCGGTTGTTTTACCTTCGGCAGCACCTGGAAAAATCCGGCAAGGTCTGCAGAACGTCCGGTGGAAACGCCCTCGTCAAGATCGGCGTGATCGCGACGGTCACGCCGCGTAGCGGACCGTGGTGGCGGCGTGAAGCTGTTCGATCCGGCGGATCAGGGATTCACGTTCGCGGGCATGCGTTGCGATTTGACGCGACAGTTCACCGCTGAGCCGTTTGACTTCACCGATCGGGTTTTCGAACTCGCTGAGTTCCGCGACGCTTTGCGAAAGTGTTTGGACCTGGGTTTCCAGCACATCGGCCCGATCGGCTGATTCGTCCGCCTGCCGCATCAAGTCGTCCCGTTGGCGGCAAAGTTCACGAAGCTGGTCTCGTAAAGATTCGATTTCAGATTGCTGAGCGATGGATGACTGAAAGTTTCGTTCGCGAAGCGTCAGATTGGTCCGTTCAAGTTCGACGATTCGCTGCTGGTATTCCTGTTCGAGTTCCGAGGGGAGTTGGTTTTCCGTCGGAGCCGCCGACGCGGATGGGGCCGGTTGGGCGCGCAGGTCGTCGGCCAGTTTTTCCAGCGACGCCAAGCGGGAGTCCTTGCCCGCGACTTGTTGCTGCAAGTCGGCAACCTGATTCGCATAGCGCGCCCTTTCTTGGCGGCACGCTTCGAGATCTTGCTGCAAGTTTGCCAGACGGCCAGACGATGCTTCTCGGTCCGCCTTCTGTTGTTCCAGGGCCGTCTCCAGGTAACGCACCCGGTCGGCTTGTTGGTCGACGCATTGGCGGGATTCGACCAGTTGTTCTCGCAGCTGGTCAATGGCTTCTTGCAGGCGATCGTTTTCGCTTGAGACGGCCGCGGCCGACTGTTGCGCCGTCGCCAGCGAGTGTCTCATCTCCTCCAGTTGTGCGAAGGCTTGGGCATGTTGCTCGCGTTGGAGCTCGACCTCGGCTTGCTGATTTTCCAGTTGCTCCTGCAGACGTTCGGTTTCGATGGCGAACTCCTGCTCAGCCTCGCTCAGCCGCAGGGTGGCGTGGGCCTCCGCAGCGCGTGCGGCCGATTGAAACTCACGCAGTTGACGTTCCCGCTGCGTCACGCTGGATTCAGACTCCGTTAACCGTTGACGGGTTTCGGCCAACTGTTCCTGAAGCAGCTCCCGAGAACCTTCCAGCTCATGCACCTGATTTCGGAGTTGGTCATTCTGTCCGGCCAACGTCCCGTGTTCGCAGCGAAGTTGTTCCAGCTGTTTGCACGCATCCTCCGACTGCCGCTGTGTCGCTTCCAGTTCTTGATTTTTTGCGAACAGGGAGGCGTCATAGTCACGTGCCTGCTGCTTTAGACGCGAAACGGATTCGAGCAAGGACTGTTTCTCTTCCGAAACGATTTCCAGTCGGCACGCCGCGGAATGCAACTGCGACTCCAGTGAACCGATCCGCCGCAGCGATTCTTGACGTTCTCGATTCGCCTGATCGAGCAAATGTCCGATCTCTTTTTGCAGCTCCTCCGCCAGGCATTGCCCCTCGTCCACTCGGTGGTCCAGCTCCGCGCAAATCAACTCGACCGCTTCGTGGTCGGTCTGCAGCATGGAAGCCATCGCGTCCAGCGACTCGACCTGTTCGTTCAACGATGCGATGGCCTGTTGGGCTTCGGCACGTGTCTGTTCCAATTCCTGGCCAAGTTCTTGCAGGCGGTTGCGATCACCGGTCCGCAGAAGCTGCTGCCATTCACACAATGCGACGGCGTGGCGATGAGCCTGTTGCCAATGCATCAACGTCCGTCGCTTCTGTTCGGCGGAGTCCTTCAGACGCTGAAGCTGGGCTTCGGTCTCGGCCAACTGCGATTGATACCGTGTCGACAGGGCCGCGTGTCGCTCCCTCAGCTGCAGTTGTTCAGCGGCCGCGGTGGCCGCGAGGTTCGAAATCTCCTGCTTCAACTTGCTGAGCTGGTCTTCTTTGTGCTGATCCGATTTGCGCGCATTGTCCAGTTGCGTTCGAACGGAGCGGAGTTCCTGCTGGTGCCGCTGTTTCGACTGCTCCAGTTGGTGCTCCAGTTCGTTCAGGCGAACCTGTGACGCTTGCAGGTCTCGCGCCCGCTGGGCATGGGCCGCTTCGCTAGCCGACGACAACTGCTTGGCAAAGACCGCTTTTGCTTCGGCCAGCATCTGTTGCAGTCGGTGCACCTCGAACTGCCAGGCACGGGCGTCGACGGGAGTGGCCGGGGGGACGCCGGGCGGCAGAGGCGTCCCGGTGGAAGGGGGGGCCTGTGAACGGGGCAGGTAGCCGGGGAACCCTTCAAACACATCGTGATTTCGTCGCCAGCGTTGATCCATCGCTCGAGCCATCGAATGAGAGGGGCCATCGAATGAGAAGGGGTGGGGCAACGTCCCGGCCGCGAGCGAGTCTCACGCGTTGGTCGGCGGCAGGCCGTCGATGGCAAAATAGGAGGTTTTCCCGTCGCGACGAAAGATCAGTTTCACGGCAAAGTTTCTTGAATCGGCACGGCCGATTGGCTCCGCCGGACACCAGGCGGAGCCTGTGAGTGCTCACTCGTTTCCGGGCTCCCGCCCGGGAACGCGCTTGGAGAGCGTCTCCTCGTTTCACTCGTTCCAAGGCTCCCGCCCGGGAACGCACGGATATGCCGGCTCCGCCAGCCGCTCCGGATGAGGTCGGGCGGAGGCTGGAGCGGGGCGATTCTCCGAGGAATTGAACCTCTGCTACAGACGCCACGGGGCTTGGGGCAATTGCCCACAGCGTGGTAGGATCACGGTCGGTTTTGCCTGCCCGACTCAATTGCCCCCCTTTCGGCCCCGCTATGTCTGTCGATCTGTATGCCGTTTGTCCGTGCGGAAACGGGAAAAAAATCAAGTTCTGCAAGTGCCGCAATTCTGTCGGCCAGATGGAGCAAGTTCTGAAGATGATCGAGGGTGGTCAGGTTGTCCCCGGAATGGACAAGCTGAAGTCCATTCTGGAAGAGCACCCCGATGCCGCCTGGGCGTTGGCGATTCGCGGCCGTTTGTTGTTGGATCTCCGCGAGTACGAATCCTTGGCGGAGAACGCCGATCGTTTCATCCGGTTGCAGCCGGCGAATCCTCTGGCCCTCACGCAGCGTGCCGCAGCACGGGTGTTCAGCGGTGACATGCCCGGCGCAACGGAAGCCTTTTTGGAGGCCCTGAACGAAAGCGGCCGTGAGGTCGACTCCTTTCTGATGGATGTCGCCTTGATTGTGGCGATGGGGTTGGCGCAGAGCGAAATCATTTTGTCGGCGCGGCTGTACGCCATGCTGGCGGCAAGTTCCCAGGGTTACCAGAACGAAGATGCGGAAGGGTTTCTGTCCCAGATCGATTCGTCGCCGCAAGTCAATCATCTGCTCAAGAATGTCCCCGAGCTCATGGAGCGCCCCGCCGATGCGGATTGGGGCGAGCGATTCGACGAAGCGGTCAGCTTGCTGCGGAACAACAAGGTTTTGCTGGCGCAAGACAAGTTCGAATCGTTGCGTCGATCCGCTGCGGGGCAACCGGCCGTGTTGTCAGGTCTGTTTCACTGCGCGATTTGGCGCGGCGACTTGGAAAAGCAAACGGAGATCGCGCTGCTGTTGTCCCAGGTCGAATCCATGGATCTGGAGCTTCGTTGGCGGTATCGTGCGATCAGCGCCCTGCTCAAGCCGGTCGGTTCGATTGCGGTCGACACACGCACCGTCCGGATCGAGTTTGAAAATGCGGAGCAGGCCGAGTTGGCGCTGATTGCCAGCGACCGCACCCAACAGCTCTCGGCGGAGCAGCTTGCCAATTTGCAGATTCCTGAAGGCGAAGTGCGTCCCCGAAGCGCCTTCTTTGTCAGCGATCGCCCGATGGACGAAAAGTCGGCGGACGCCGATCCGGCCGAAGCTCCGGTATCCCTGACGTTGCTGGCGGTCTTTGGCAAGCAAACCGATCGAAGTGCTCAAGCGATTGCCTTCGATGTGACGGAGGATCGTGTGGCGGATCTGCAACAACTGCTGACGGACACGATTCCGGACGGAACCGTGGTTCTGGACGATCCTCAACCGGTGCCGATGTTCTTTGTGATCGACGAACGTCCCATCCGGCTGACGCAGCCGACGTCGATGGCCCAGCTGACCCGATTCAATCGCCAGTTCGCCGCCAGTCATGACGGCAAGCGAGCGTGCCAACTGCCGCTTCCGATGCTGGGGGGCAAGTCGCTGGCCGAGGTGGCCGATGACGGATCGGTCCAGTTCGAACGGGCTTCGGTCGTTCGTGCGATCGAGGGTTACGAGCGAATTGTCAGCTTGGACCAGGCGTTGGAAGACGTGTATCAGATTTCCAAAATCGATCCGATGCCGCCGTTGGAAATGACCAGCGAAACGATGTCGAATCTGTCTCCGGCTGATTTCTTCCGAATCAAGCCCGATGATTTGGATCCCAAAATGCTGTACATCCTTGCGGCCCGTTCGCGGTCAGCGGGCGCCATGAAGGCTTGCAATCGGTTTGCCTCCAAGCTGGTCGACAAGACCAAGGACGCGGAAGCTTCGGACGATTTGGATCCGCGAATGACGATGGAAGCGTTCATGATGTGGATGATGGCGACCCCCGATCCGGAAGAGTCGGTCAAGATCGGTGACCAAGCCATCGCGTTCGCGAAGTCACGCGAATTGTCCTTTGCTTCGGTATTGCTTGCTAAAGTGGAATTGACCTTGGGGATGGCCGACCAGGAAGGGTTCCGAAACTCCATCATGGAATTGGAGAAGCACTACGGGAACGACCCCGCCGTCATGGCTCGCGTCCAGCAATTGCTGATGCAGCTGGGCATCATTCGTCCCGACGGGTCGTTGCGTGCCGCCGGTGGCGGTGCAGCGGGCGGCGGTGCAGCGGCCAGCCCCACCGAGTTCACTCCGGCGGCACCGCCGGAACAGCGAGGCGGGGGCGTATGGACGCCCGATCAGCCCAATGCCCCGGACGCGTCGGCTGGTCAGGGTGGCGGCAAGCTTTGGGTCCCCGGCATGGACTGAGACGCTGGTCGGAAGCTGGGAGTCTGGGAGTTGTCGACCGTCGATTCGCAAACGCCGGTCCGAGTCGCGCTCATCGCGGCGGAGGACGTGTGCGGTGAGGACCTGTGCCCATGAGTTCGTCGGAACCTGCCGATCCCGCGCGGGGGCTTCCCGCTGAGAGCGAAGACGAACGCTGGATGCGAACCGCCCTGGAACTGGCGGCCGGAGGTCAGGGAAGGGTCGAACCGAATCCGATGGTCGGCTGCGTGATCGTCAAACAGGGCCACGCAATCGGGCAAGGTTTTCACCAGGCCTTCGGCGGTCCCCATGCCGAGATCGACGCGCTCCGTTCACTCGAATCGATCGCCAATGCGGCGGGCGCCACCGCTTACGTGACGCTGGAGCCTTGTTGCCACCACGGCAAGACCCCTCCCTGCAGCGAAGCCCTGATTGAAGCCGGATTGGCACGCGTGGTTGTCGCCATGCCCGATCCGTTCCCGAAGGTCGATGGTGGAGGGCTGAGTCGACTCCGGCAGGCGGGAATCGAGGTCCAGCTGGGTGTGTGCCAACATGAAGCGGAGGCGTTGAACGCGCCCTACCTGAAGCGGTTGCGGACCGGGATGCCGTGGGTGATCGCCAAGTGGGCCATGACTGCGGACGGCCGCATCGCCACCCGTGACGGTGAAAGTCAGTGGATCACCGGTCCCCAGTCGCGTCATCATGTCCATCGGTTGCGTGGACGCGTCGACGCGATCATCGCCGGGATGGGGACCGTGATTGCCGACGATCCTCGGCTGGATGCGCGGCTGACGTCTGCCCAGGGGGATCCGGTGTCGCCGCCGCGCGTTGCAACGCGGGTGGTGATCTGCAACCGTCGGCTGCCACCGTTGCAAAGTCGGCTGATGCAAACCGCTCGCGAGATTCCGACGTGGCTGTTTCATTCCGACGCCTTGCAGCAGGCCCCGACGCTGGGTCTGGTCGAACTCGGTGCCAAAGTCATTCACGTGTCGGGTGATTCGCTGGGACCGATGATCCCCGAGGTGCTGCGGTACCTGGGGGGACACGAGATGACGAACGTGATGATCGAAGGTGGCCCCACGCTGCTGGGCAGTTTTCTCGACACGACCACCGATCGGTTCTTGATCGACGAGTGTCACGTGTACGTGGGGGCAAAACTGTTTGGCGGTCAAGCCTCGCCGGGCCCCATCGCTGGCCGGGGGATCGGGCCAATCACTTCCGCCCCCCAAATGCGCCTGCAGGGCGTCGACCGGTTTGATTCGGACGTGCGGCTGATTTACCGCGTGACCGAGTGATCGATCAAAAACTCTTGGGCTTGACCGCCACTAATCCTCGGATTGGGGCGAATGATCCGGCGAAAGTGATTTTTTGTTCAATCTTTGATGAACTCCTCTACGTTCAAAACCGATTATTCGCTATTGGGTAATAGCCGAAGGCCAATTCACGTTCGAATTTGGCCAAGGCGGGTATGATTTTTCACGCGATCACACGCGTGAAAGGGATCGGTGAAGCAATGCGGTACACCCACCAAATTGCATTGGCCATGTTGATGGCGATGCCGACCGTGTCGACTCTCGCGGATGAGCCGACCGCCGATCAACGTCTCGGCCCCGGAGCGTTGTCGTCACACCGCCAGCCGGAGCTGCTGAATGCTTCCGGCTTCGTTCGCTTCCAGCTTGTTGGTGGGCGAATCGTCTTGGATCCGGTTCGATACAAGAAAGGGTCCCACCAAGACACCTGCGATGCGTTCTCCGAGAGCATCACGGTGTCATCTTCCAGCGGCCTGCCGTCGCTGTTTTACGTCTACAACGACTCCTACCAGCGGGTCCAAATGGTCGCCGAATACGGCCAGACGCTGCGGATTGAGTCGGTTCTGCACGCCACGGGCGAGTGCGCCGTTTTGGAACAAACGCGAGGCGAGGAGATTTGTTGGCAGACGCGCCGCGATCCCGCCATCGCCAGCCCGGTCGACCGCGAATGTCGCGGAGCGACAATGCTGCACATCGTTGGACAGGACCAGGCCGGGTTTGAAGTCCATCTGGAATCGTTGATGACGCGGATGCTGCGGGGGCGAAGTGTGATCCAATTGACGCGTCAAACGCAATCGTACCTCCGCGAGCATCCGAGCCGTCTGTCCGCGATCACGCGATCCGAGGTGAATCGGCTGATCGACCAGCTTGGCAGTCCGCGGATTGCCGACCGGCGACAGGCGTCCATCGAACTGACGCGGTTGGGACTGACGGCCGCACCCTTGCTGAGGGTTTCGTTGCTTCGCACCGATCTGGACGTTGAACAGCTTGCCAGGATTCGGAAAATCATGTCGCTCTGTCCTCGCGCGGACGAAGACACGCCGGTGTCGCTGGCTTGCCTGTTGTCGACCGATCGGGATCACTGGCAGATTCTGGCTGAGTCCATGACCATGGATCAGCGTTTGGCCGCTGACCAGCACATGCGCCGATGCGGCCTGGACGAACTGCGACGTTAGACGTTGCTGCCACGGCAATCGGCTCGCCGCACTCCCGGCTTGCCGCGACCGGCGCGCTCCGTGGCCCAGTGAAAGCCAAAGATTCGGCGGCCGTTCTTGCCGCCCGATCGATTCATCCGGTTCCTCCGGCCGATTGAAAATCGTAAACCGATCCGAGCTGCAACAGTTGCGTCAACTCATCGAGTGCTTCGCGTGACTCCCGCAGCAGGTTGGGATCGGCCAAGTCGTCGGCCGAAAGCTGTTCGCGGTAGCGCCGGTCGATCCACGCGTTCAGCGTCTCCAACCGTTGCTCATTCAGGATCACCCCGGTCGCCACGGCGGCCTGCTGTTTCGTTGTCAGCACGACGCGCAGCCGAAGACAGGCCGGACCGCCCCCGTTGGACATGCTTTCGCGGACGTCCACGTATTCCACGTGATCGAAGATCTGGTCGGCAAGGCAGGATTGGACCACGCGGCGTGCCGCCGGGTGCTGCGAGCATTCCGAGGGCGCAATCAGGATCGTGCGGTCGTCCGCGGCGGTCACGATTTGGCTATTGAACAAATAGGTCGACACGGCGTCGGTCAGTGAAAGCTGGCGTGATTGCACCATGCGAATTCGCACAGAATCATCGGTCGCTCGCCGCAGGGTTTGGCACACCGCGGATGTGTCTTCGAATGCTTCCTGGTGGCAGAAAAACAGGTTGCGGTGTCCCACCGAAATCACATCGTTGTGAAAAACGCCGGCATCAATGGCGGCGTCCTTTTGTTTAGCAAACACCACGCGACGTCGGTCCAAGCCGTGCAGACGCGCGACCGCCTCACTTGCCTGACGGCTCTGACGGGCAGGGAACCGACGACTTCTTGAACGGCTTCGCGTCGCGGCGTCGCTTCCGTACACGAACAGCTGCGTTCCGACATCATCGAAGGATGGACAAAACCGGGTGTGATTGGCGGCACCTTCGTCGCCCAGGTCCGCCGATGCCGGCAGCGCCGGGTGATGGCAGAACTGGTCGCGGTCCGGAAAGATCACTTGCAGCAAGCGTGCCGTGGTGCCGGTTTCGCAGGCGCGGTGCAGGCTGGAGACAAGGTTCGCCGGTGTGAAATGGACGCGACCATCTCGGGAGTCCGCCGACGGACAGACCGTGGCTGCGTTGGCCGTCCACATACTCGATCCCGAACTCGCGGCGGCAAGCAGACGGGGGGCATCGCGAGCGGCGGAACGCAAAACAGCCGCGTCGTCACCGGTGAACCCCAGCCGACGCAACATGCCGATGTCCGGGCGTGGCTGCGGCGGAATGATCCCCTGCGGAATCCCCAAGCGACGCAGGAGGTCCATTTTCGCCAGACCCTGACGTGCCGCCGCGCGAGGGTTGGAAGTTTGGAAGCGATGGGACTGCGACGCCAGATTGCCGAACGCCAGTCCCGCGTAATTGTGGGTGGGGCCGACCAGTCCGTCAAAATTGAATTCGCTTGCCGCGTTTGGGGCCATCACAACTCCGATGTCAACGTTCCCATGCCCGGCAAGTAGCGTTCCGGGGCAACCAGGTGCTCGATTTCGATTCCGGCCGTGGCATCGCTACAGTAGTCGGCCGCGTGGTAACCGCTGGGACGATGATTCCCGGAAATCCCCAGTCCGCCGAACGGCAATCGACCACTGGCGCCGATCGTCGGCTGATTGCAATTGACGACTCCGGCCCGGACTTCGTGACGGAACCTGGTTTGCAAATCGAGGTTGTCCGATAGCAGCGACGCTGACAATCCGAACCGCGTCCGGTTGGCTTCCTCCAAAGCAGCGTCAAAATCAGGCACGCGAATCACCTGCAACAACGGTCCGAACACTTCCTCGTCTTCGCGATCCTTGGCGTCGGTCATATCGATCAGACCCGGTGTCAGCAGGGCCGGATTCTCACCAATCGATTGCGACTTCAATAATGGGGTTCCGCCGGAGTCGATCCAGCGCTGTTGCGCCTGCAAAACACGTTCCCCCGCGGCGGAAGAAATCACCGGTCCCATGAAGGGTTCCGGAGAATCACCGGGAAGACCGGCACGGAGATTTCGAGACAGACGCACCAGTTCCTCCAAAAGGGGTTCGACTTCGACCCCCTCCGGCAGGATCAAGCGACGAGCGCAGGTGCATCGTTGGCCGGCGGAGATGAATGCCGACACTGCGGTCCAGTAAGCCGCTGTTTCGCGCTGCCGAACTTCGTGCACAATCATGGGGTTGTTACCGCCCATCTCCAGCGCCAGCAACACCTCCGGACGGTCCGCCAGGGCACGGTGAATCGATCGACCGCCGGCGGCACTGCCGGTGAACAGGACGCCATCAACGTCGGCATCGATCAGCAGGCTGCCGACCCGTCGATCGCCTTGAACGATTTGCAGGACACCTTCGGGCAACCCGGCGTGATGCCAAAGTTCTGCCAGCAAAGCCCCCGTGCCGGGCGTGTACTCGCTGGGTTTGAAGACCACGGTGTTGCCGGCAATCAACGCCGGGACCACGTGGCCGTTGGGAAGGTGGGCCGGGAAATTGAACGGCCCCAGCACGGCCATCACACCGATCGGCCGGTAGCGAATGAAGCCCGTTCCCTGGGGCAGGTCGATCGGCACAGCAGCGGTCCGCTGCTGGTAGGCATCGATCGACAGTTGCACCTTGGCCGGAATCAGCTTGGCTTCAGCCGTTGCCTCCCAGCGAGGTTTGCCGGTCTCCATCGAAATGCTTTCGGCCAGGCGGTCTCGATACTTGGTGGCCAAATCCGCAAAGTGTCGTGCGATGGCGATCCGTTGTTCCACCGCGGTGCTGCGCCAAGGGACCAATGCTTCGCGAGCCTTGGACACCGCCTGGTGCAGTCGCTCCGGGGTGCAGATCAGGCCTTCCCAAACGACTTCGCCGGTGGCCGGACTGGTGACGGCAAAGGTGATCGGATTCTTTGATGGCGTACTCATACGATTTGTTCGCTAAGGATGGGACGGTCGCGGCCGAAGGGCGACGCGGCGCCTTTCAAGGGGGAAACGCAAACGCTGTCACCGCGTTTGACGCCCAACCGGTCGGCGGCGGAAGCATCGATCCGGATGCCGCCGGGCGAACGATCGGCGACGCACCCGACCAACCGAAAGGGTTCGCCGACGGAGCTGACCAGGCATTCCAAGGGTGCGGCTTCACCCGACGTGGGTTCATTCGATGCGGTCGCGGGGATGGCTTGTGGACATATCTCGGCTACCGCGCAGACGATCGCTTCTCGGATCGATCGGATCGCGGCGCTGTCGCATCGCAAGCAGGGTCCCCCGTCAAAGATGTCGACCATTTTCGAAAAATAAAAGCCCTCGCCCTCGAGCATTTGACGGGCCGGTCGCGTGTTCTGGTGCACCTCACCGATCACGCGCTGGCCTTCTTCAGCTAGGAAAGGAATGTAAATCGGGTGTGGCGGCATCAGTTCCGCGATGAACCGTTTGTCACGGGCGCTTAACGCATCGGCCACGGGGAATTCCACTCGAAAAAACTTCCTCCCCAGGGCATCCCAAAAGGGGGAATGTCCTTGATCGTCAACGACGCCACGCAGCTCGGTGATGACCTGACGATCAAACATTTTCGGGTGCTGGAACATGTAGTGAAACCGCGACAGGGACAGCAAACGCCCTTTCCCACCGCCACGGTGCTCGGGATGCACGAACAGGGTTCCCAGTTCGGTCGGACCGTTGAACATTTTGACCAGATGCAGGGTGTCGATCTCGTGATGCACGTCCAGTGATTTGGATTGGTGCACGCTGCGTTCTATCCGGTAGGCATAAAACGGCTCGGCACGGCGCGCATCGCCGACGCGGGTGAAGATGCCCGCCGTGCCGACGATCTTCTTGTCGCTTTCGTCCACCATCACCAACAGCGGTGCGTCACCGGCGTGGGAGGCTTCGATCCGATCCTGCAATCGCTCGGGGTCTGGCGACAGCGTCGTCAATCCGAAAGAGACGTGATGGGCCAGAGCGACCAGGTCGGAGAGATCGCTAGAACGCACCAACCGAATGCTGTAGGACGCCATGGGGACACCTTGCCGAGTGAAGTCATGGGAGGTTCGGCCGGCTTTCGCGCGACGGAAATCGTTCGGGCTCGTTGGCGAACGATTCCAGGATCGCCAGACTCAATTTGGCCCGTTCGACCAGACTGTCGATCAGGCAATACTCCTGGTCGCTGTGAATGTTGCCACCTCGGGGCCCCAGTGTATCCACGTTGGTCAATCCGGCGGCGGCCAGCTTGTTTCCGTCGCAGACGCCACCCGACTGAGCCGTTTCAATGGAAAGCCCCACCGTTCGTCCGGCTTCGATGACCCGGTCGAACAGCCTGCGTGTTTCCGAATCGAACGGTTTGGGCAGGCTGCTGAATCCGCCGTGCAGGCTGACGTTGAATCCGTCGGCCCCGTCGGCTTCGGCGACCATCTTTTCCAGTCGTTGGATGACTTCGTCAGCGGTCGAAACGTCGGCGATCCGAATGTTGAACCAGCCGGCCGCGAAATCGGGCACGATGTTGGCGGGCCCCCCGCCGATCAGTCGCGCCAAATTCACCGTCACGGATTTGTCGTCTCGGTGCAACGTTTGCAGCTGTGAAAACAGGCGGCACAGCATAGCGACGGCGTTGCGCCCCCGTTCGATTTCGCGACCGGCGTGCGCGCTCCGGCCACGGACCAGCAACGAAAAGTTTCCCGAACCCTTGCGCTGGCGAATCAGCTTGCCGTCGGGCAACGTCGGTTCGTACACCATTCCGATGTCGGCGTCTCGGGCCAACGTTTGCAGCAGGCCGACCGACGCCAACGATCCGATTTCCTCGTCGGGATTGAGCACGACGCGCCATCCAACCCGTTGCACATCCAATCCGCTGTTCGCGCTGAACTGTTCAAAAGCTTCCAAGGCGGCCAGCATCACCACCAACCCTCCCTTGGCATCCGCCACGCCGGGACCTCGCAACCGATTCGGTTCGGGATGCGTGACCGTTTGGAACGGATGCTCCGTTCCATAAACCGTATCCAAATGGATGCTCAACAACACCTGATGGGGTGCCTGGGGCCGGCGCGTCGCCAAGACGGCATCGGTAAACTGGCGGGATTGAAATTGTCCCTGGGCATTTAATTCCTGGATCGGGGGAAGTTCGACCATCTCAACTTTGTCCGCCAATGTTTCCAACCACGGCCGGACCACCGCGGCAACACGCCCCACTCCCGCCTGGTTCGAAGTGCCGCTGTTGATCTCCGCCAGCGATGTGACGCGGTTCACCAATGGTTCGCTTTGACGATCAAGCCACGTCATGGAATTCAAAGCATTGCCTGAATTGAATGGTGTGTGTCGGTTTTCTCTCGGTCGGTTCGCGGGGCTCACAATCGCTGGCGTTTCCCGCCACGCGTCACGGTCAAACTATCGATTGTCGTTCATCAACAGTTCGGCCGCTTCGACGATCCACCCGGAGTCCCAGCGGTGATCGCGTTGGGGCCCGTCACGATACTGGTGCGGAATCCCCAGTTCATCCAACAAGCTGTGAACGCGTTGATGGTGTTCCCTGAAGTTATCAAATCCGGTCAGAATCAGACGCGGTCGGGCGGTGAATTCCTCGGCGTTGGAACGTAGCAGCGTCGTCACTCGGTAAGCGTCGAACTGTTCCTGGTTGCCGAAGATCGGCCCGCTGCCATAGCGTCCGACTCGATCCATCATCATCGGAGCATCCCATGCCGCCGCGCGGCGGAACGTGTCCGAATGCCGCAGCAGCAGCGTCCAGGCACCCCAGCCGGACTTGCTAAAACCCAGCAGGTAGCGCGCGTCCGACACCGGGTAGTGTTGACCGACCCACGGCACCACGAATTTCAGCAAATGCGATTCCTGGCGCAACTTCGGATCGGTCGGATGATCGGCATACCATGGTAACCGCGGAAACGTTGGCGACACAAAGACCGCTCGGTGGTGGTTGTGCAGATCCGCCCGAAGGATTTCGGTCATTCCGTCGCCGTAGCGTGATTCTCGGCCCGCCTCGACCGGCAAGACGAAAACGACCGGCAAGCGATCGCCGGAGGAGATGTTGTCGGGCACGAGCACGCGAATCTGGCAGGGGCCACGAACGAAGCGTGATCGCACATCGTGAACCCGGATCGGGTCGCCGTCCGTCGCGACCTGTTTCGCGACGGGGTGAGCAACCGGTTCCCGATCGGTTGGTTCGTTTTCTGTTGCCGTTGCCGCCACCGGGAACGTTGCAGCGATCATGAATACGGACCGTGCGACCATCCGGAAGATTGTCTCGGTCACCGGCAAAAGCTGGATCATTTTTTTCCCAATTGCGTCGGACGGAGTGGCACGCAGCTAAAGTGTAGTGGCCTCGGCGATTAGGAGGGGCCGATCGTTACGAATGTTCTGTTTACTCCGTTGCACGGCCCCCGGCGGCCCTCCGCGTCATGAAGTTTGTCGACACGGTCTTTCGTCGCAGCTCACAAGGCAATCGCCAGCGACCTGCGCACATGACATGGGCGCAAAGCAGTATGGGGCGCTCGGTCAGCCGCGCGTCCCTGTTCCTCCGCCGGCAACTGTGGGTTTGGCCGATCATTGCCGTTCTGCTCCTGTCGGCAATCGGGATTGGAACTCGAATCGCCATTGAACGGACGATGCGAGCCAACCTGGCGTCAGGGCTAAAAACCATCCTTGATCTCGAAACAGAGATGTTGGAGACCTGGTTTCGGGATCAAGAGCAGATTGCGGAAACTGAATCCAAGGACTTGGAAATCCGAGAGCACATCTACGCCTTGCTGCGAAACCAGGCGGACCCGACCGACGCATCGTCGGTTACTGACCCCGAGACGCTTCGGCGCCAGCTGTCCGCCAGCCTGGCCCCGACAATCTCCTCGCATGATTACATCGGGTATTTCTTGGCCGACAAGACGGGGACCATTGTCGCCGCATCCGAGTCTTCGCTGCTCGGTCGCAAGGATGTGCCGGCGTACGCGGAATTCCTGCACCGCGTCTTCGAAGGCCAGACAACCGTCAGTGTCCCGTTTCCCAGCGTCGTGCCTTTGAAAACGCCCCTGGGAGAATTGCGAGCCGGTCAGCCGACGATGTATGTCGCCACGCCGATCCTGGATGAGAATTTCCAGGTCGTTGCCGCGCTCGCGTTGCAGATCCGGCCCGACCAGGAATTCACCCGGATCATGCAACTCGGACGTGTGGGCGAATCCGGGGAAACCTATGCGTTCAACGCGGACGGCATGATGGTTTCCAACAGCCGATTCGATGACGACCTGATTTTGTTGGGGCTGATTGCCGACGAACCGGACGCTCGATCGCTGCTGAGGTTGCAGGTGCGGGACCCGGGCGGCGACATCACCGAAGGCTATCGCCCGACGCGTCGCCGCAGCGAACTCCCGTTGACGAAGATGGCGGCCAGCGCCATCGCGGGTGAGCAGGATTTGGATCTGGATGGCTACAACGACTATCGCGGCGTTCCGGTGGTCGGCGCCTGGACCTGGTTGGACAAGTACCGCCTGGGGGTCGCAACCGAGGTGGATGTGGCGCAGGCCTATCGGCCGCTGATGATTCTGCAGCGGACTTTTTGGGGACTGTACCTGCTGCTGGGAATTGCAGCGGTTGCGATCTTCGTGTTCACCATCATTGTTGCGCGTCTGCAAAGGGAAGCGCGGCGCGCGGCGATCGAGGCAAAACAACTCGGGCAGTACACGCTGCAAGAAAAGATCGGCGCCGGTGCGATGGGCGAAGTCTATCGCGCCTATCACTCGATGCTGCGTCGTCCGACTGCCGTCAAAATGTTGAACCTGGATCTGATGAACGAGACTTCGATCGGCCGTTTTGAGCGCGAAGTCCAGATTACCTGCAAGTTGAACAATCCCCACACCATCGCGATCTACGACTACGGTCGCACGCCCGAAGGCGTTTTCTATTATGCGATGGAGTACCTTGACGGGATCAATTTGCAGACGCTGGTTGAACGCTATGGCCCGCAACCGGAAGCCCGCGTGATCCATATCCTCGACCAGATCTGTGCTTCGCTCTATGAGGCCCATTCCAGTGGCCTGGTGCACCGGGACGTGAAGCCGGCGAACATCATGATCAATCACCGTGGCGGTGAGCCCGACATCATCAAGGTCCTGGATTTCGGCTTGGTCAAGGCGGTCGACGAAAACCATCCCTCTGACAAGTCCGGCGCCGGATCGTTGACCGGTACGCCGTTGTACATGTCGCCCGAAGCGTTTCAGACGCCCAATGCGGTCGACGGACGAAGCGACTTGTATGCTGTCGGAGCGGTCGGCTATTTCTTGTTGACCGGCCAGCCGGTTTTTTCTGCTTCAAACATTGGCGAACTCTGCAACTTGCACACGACGGCGACGCCGGAAGCCCCATCCAAACGTGTCCCAGGTTCCGTGTCGCCGGAACTCGAAAACGCGTTGCTCTCCTGTTTGGAAAAGACCCTTGCACAACGACCGCAGACCGCACGCGATTTGGCGGATCTGCTTCAGCGTTCTCCCGAAGCCGGAAATTGGAGCGTCCGCGATGCAGACGCCTGGTGGAGACGTCACAACCGCGAGTTGCACGCACTTGCCCCACGCCCGCTGGGTGATCCGGGAGAATCGGGCGGTCCGGAAGATTCTCGGAGTGCTCCGACCGCCGAAGAAACTTTCAAAAGCGACATCACCGAGAACGCGGCGCTCGACCAAACGATCGATCATTGAGCCAACCGAGCTTGGGTTCAAGCCGGCCCCGTGACCTGCCACCCAAGTGCCCACTGCAGCTGGAATTGTGCCTGGTTGAAGTCCACCACGGCTTGCAGGTAGGCGCGTCGCGCCGACTCCAACGCTTGCAACGACTGAAGTGCCTCCAGGGGCAACCCCTGGCCGTCTCGGATCCGTTCGACGTTCAACCGGTAAGAGTCCTCCGCCGAGGCAATTGCCTGCCGCGTCGCCTCGATTCGTTGGCGGCGATATTCCACCCGGCTGCAAGCCTCGGAGACTTCCCGCGCCACCTGGTCCATCACGCGGATCTTTTCGAACTTTGCCTGCTGAAGTCGCGCCGTCGACTGACGCCGCGCCGCATGTTCGCCAAAGCCCAAATTGCGAACCTCCCAAGTAACCAGAGCGTCGAAGTCATAGCGGCCTTCGACATTGTTGAGGTCATTGCCCAGCCCGCCGCCGAATCCTCCCGTGCTGAATCCCAGCAATACGCTGGGCACAAATGGTGCGTACTTTTGACGTCGATACGCTTCGCAGGCCGCCGCCACCAAAGCCTGGGATTCCTTCAGTTCCGGACGCATTGCCAATGCGGTGCCGATCAGACTGGATTTGTCCTGCCCCGACGCCGTCAGCTCCAGCGGCACCACCGTGACGTCTAGCGGAACCAGCTGCACCGACGCATCCATGCTGAGCGCTTGGGCCAGGCGAGCCGAGGCGATTGCGATTTCTTCGCGTGCGGCGATCAGGCGATTGTCGACCAGATTCTGTTCCGTCCGCACGCGGTCGGCATCGGCGCGTAACCCTTGTCCGGCGGCGGCAAAGTCCGTCGTCAGTTTGGTCAAATCCGCCGCACGCGTGCTTGAATCCTGCAAGATGCTGGCGTCCTGGCAGGCGGCCAATAGATCGAAGTAGGCAATCGCAACACGCAGCAATTGTTCGTTGACGACCGCCTTCGCGGCGTGTCCCTGGGCCCACGCACGCTTTTCGGCGACCTGGGGGAGAAATAGGGCGTCGGCCAGGTGAAACCGTGCGACCAGTCCCGGGCGAGGCGTGGTGCCCGCACCGGTCGCTCCGGCACCCAATCCGTACTGGAACGAGTTGCGATTGACGTCGACAATCTCTCCATTGCTTGCCTGGTAGTTTCCGTCGTGCCGATGGAAACTGAAACCGGATTGGATGGACGGCAGCCACAGGGATTCGGCTTGCATCAGTTGGGCATAAGCTTCCTGGACACGCCACCGCGCCAGACCGACCGCGGGGTGTTGTCCGCCGATCATCGCCAGAGCAGTGGGCAGATTCAATTCCATCGTCGGATCCGCCTGGCCGGTAACCTGCGAAGCGGCCGCCGAGTTTTCGGCGGAGTTTGCGTCGGATTCAACCAGACGGTCATCGGCGGACCGGCCTTGGTTTGCCGACGCCACTCGCGTCGGCGCGTCGGACCCGGCGGGCGACGCCACGGGCACGTCCGTCGGTTCCAGTTCGACCAGGTTGTCGAACGTCCGGTCCGAGGGACTGCCGATCCATTCCGCGGCGGTCGCTTTCGCCTGATCGGCGGTTTCGCCCAACGGGGGGGCGGAAGTGAGCATCCCGGACCAGGAATGATCTTGGGCGGGCGTCGCGGGGCGTTCGACGCGATGCGTCACGGGCAGAATCTGCTGGCCGACCCAGTTGTCGTTGTCGATCAAGGCCGTGTCGTTGTCGACGGTGGTCGGCTCATTTGCAACGCCATTCGTTTTCGCCGAAACGACCTCACCGCGGGCGGTCGGCTCCGTCGGTTCGACGGGCGCCGCACGCGACGCGGAAATCACGTCCTTGGGGGTGTGCGAGGTTAGCGCCGTGGAAGCCGCGCATCCGCTGCAGGCCACCAAGAATAGCAATAACGATTGGCGGGGCATCCGTCCCTCCTCCGCAGGTCTAGTCCGTACCGTCGTGTGCGTCGCTCCGAAAGCAATGATCGCAGTGGTCATGCTTCGGCAATCGGGCAGACCGGTGGTGACGGCTGAAGGCGCTGGGGCGGAAAAACGCGGCTGGTTGCACGTCGAAATCATTTGTTGTGCGATGTATGCTGGATAGCTGAACTGACCAAAGTCCGATGCTGGAACCGGTCACAACGCTCGTACGGGTTGTACCGGTTCCTCGGCAGTTCCCCGCCCCGGCTCTGCTTGCCGCTGCACTCGCCTTTGCCCCTGGCGTACTTGATCCGACCCGGCTTGTCCGGGCGGAACGTTGCGCCTCTGAATTCCAAGGAACCGATTTGATGAGTTTCCGTCCCTCGCGGCACCGCCGGTGTCTACCCATGGCTCGATGTCTGCCCATGGCGCTGGTGGCAGCGATGATCGTTGCCAGCGGATGCACGCCGAATCAGCCGGTGGTGGAAAAGTCGACGTCCACCGGCAAGGTTCCCGTTCGGACGGTTGCCGTGATGCAAACGGAAGTCCGTCGGACCACCACGCAACCCGCGACCGTGCACGCGTTCTACCGCGCCGAGATGCGGGCCAAGGCCAGCGGCTACGTCAAGCAAATCTTCGTGGACATCGGCGACGTCGTCCAAGCCGGAGCCAAATTGGCCGAGATCGATGTCCCCGAACTGAACAAGGAACGGTTGGTCATCGAGTCGCGCATCGGCCGGTTGAAAGCCGAGGAGGAACGGGCGCAGGCGAATTTGGACTTGGCCCAAGCGGGCGTGCGGTCGGCGGAGGCCAAACGCGAGGAAGCCAAGTCGGGGTTGAAGCGGGCCGAAGCCGCTTTGGCCGCCGCGGATGCCGAATACGAACGCACCGACGACCTGGTGCAGCGACAATCACTTCAGCCACGCGTTTTGGACGAAGTCCGCAAGCGACGTGACTCCCAGCGGGCCAATCGCGATTCGGTGGCGTCATCGATTGATTCGGCCGAAGCCGAGGTCGCCGTCGCTCAGGCACGCCGGGCTGCTGCCGAGGCCGACCTCCGCGTCGCCCAGGCTGAAACGCAGATCGCCCAGCGTCAATTGGAGCAGGCGGACGTGCTGCTGGACTACGCCATCGTGAAGGCACCTTTTGACGGCGTGATCACCGACCGCAGGGTCGAGCCCGGTGAGTTGGTGCGTGAATCCAGCGAGGTCGGAACGGGCGCGCCGCTGTTCGTGGTCAGCCAGACGAATCGGGTGCGGATTCACATTCCCGTTCCCGAGGGTGATGCCGCGCTGGTCAATCGCGGCGACAAAGTCTCGCTGACCTTTCCTTCTTTCGCGTCGGAGTCACCGGTGGAAGGAACCGTGACCCGGTTGAGCGGCAGTTTGGATCCCAGCACGCGGACCATGTTGGTCGAAGTGGAGGTCGACAACGCGGATGGCAAGCTGATCCCGGGGATGTTCGGGCAGGCAACGATTGAGTTGTCCACGCAAGTCGCGGCCAATACCCTGCCGTCACGCGCGGTCCGGTTCGGAGAGGACGGCCAAGCGTATGTGTATGTGGTCGGGGACGACCAGAAAGTGTCGGTCGCGACGGTGCAAACCGGAAACGATGACGGGGCACAGATCGAAATCCTTTCCGGAGTGCGAGCCGGACAGCACGTGATTGATGCTCATCTGAAACGGTTCGTCGACGGCGAGCAGGTTGCCGTCCTGGCCGCAAATTCGCCCCCCTCTCCCACGAGACCGGGCGACCTCCCCGACTCGATTTGAGCACCCACCCTTTTTGACAGCTGGCCAACTTTCGCTGCCGGCAAACCCGCAGGGCGTTGGATTGCGTTGGGGGCGGAACGACTTCGCCCCGACGATCGCAACGCGGCCGATCACCGATGACGCAACGTAGACGAGAACCACTTCGATGGGATTGATTCGATTTTCGCTTGGCAACCGTTTCGCCGTTCTGGGGGCCGTGGTGGCGTTGTGCGTTTTGGGCGCCGCCGTGATCCCGTCGATCACGATTGACATCCTGCCCGATTTCAAGAAGCCGGTCGTGGTCAGTTTCTTCTCCTATCCGGGGCTGCCCACGATGGAGATGGAAAAGTCGGTTACGTCGCGGGTCGAACGCGCACTGACACTGGCGGGGAAAATCGAACACCAGGAATCACGCACGGTTCCGGGCGCGGCGGTGATCAAGGTGTTTTTTCAACCGGGCGCGGATCCCAGTTCGGCGATGAATGACATCGTGAACTTGGAAGCAAGTGACATGTTTCACCTGCCGCCGGGGATCGAGTGGCCTTTCACGCTGCGCAGCGAGCCGGCCAATCTGCCCGTCGTCCTGGCCGCGATCTCGGGTGAAGGGCTCAGTGAATCCGAACTCTACACCATCGGATACTACGCGGTCCGCAACAAAATGGGCGGCCTGAAGGGCGTGCAGATCCCGCACCCCTTCGGTGGCAAATTCCGCCAGATGATGGTGTACGTCGATCCGGCAAAACTGCAGGCCTACCACGTCAGCGCGACCGACGTGGTTCAGGCCATGCGCAAATCCAATCTGGTGTTGGCTGCCGGGACGGCACGCGTGGGCGGAACCGACTACCAAATTCATCCACGCAACACGTTGCCGACGACCGCCGAGATCGAAGCGATCCCGATCGCCGTGCGCGACGACCGTCCGATCTTCATTCGAGACGTCGCACGCGTGGTGGACGATGCGGCCTTGCAATACAACATCGTGCGTGTCAACGGAAAACGCAGCGTCTACTGCCCGCTGCTCCGCGAGCCGGGCGAAAACACGATCGCGGTCGTGGACCGGATCTACGACGGGATCGGAACCGAAATCCCCAAGATGAAGGAGCGAGGCGACATTCCCGAGGCCACCGAGGTGACGTTGGTTTCGGACCAATCCAGCTACATCCGGAAGGCGATGCGGAACCTGCTGGTTCAAATCGGTTTGGGGGCGCTGTTGGTTTCGATCGTCGTGCTGGTTTTCCTCCGTCGGGTGCTTCCGACGGTGATCATTGTCGCCACCATCGCCTTCGCCGTGTTGATCGGTGCGTTGGGCTTTGCCTTCACCGGGCAGACGATCAACGTGATGACGTTGGGCGGAATCGCCCTGGCGATCGGCACGGTGGTGGATGCCGGGATCGTCGTCGTCGAGAACGTGATTCGGCATCAGCGGATGGGCAAGTCCGCATTGGAAGCCGCTCGTGATGGAACCGAAGAGGTCTCCGGTGCAATTCTGGCGGGGACCGTGACCACGTTGGCGGTGTTCTTGCCGGCGGTCTTTCTGACGGGAATGATCAAGTACCTGTTCACGCCGCTGTCGCTTGCGGCCACGTTGACGATTGGCGCTTCGTACATTCTTGCGCTGACCGTCGTGCCGGCGTTTTGCGCCACCTTTGTCAGGCAACGTGTCCGGTCCGGCCAGGATCTGGAGACGGAGTCCGAGCTTTCCGAAACGCCGCCGCGCGGGCTGTACGGAAGAATGTTGGGTGCGGTTTTGGCTGCCCCAGCCATCACGTCGCTGTTGATTGTCGTTGCGGTCGGGGCAACCTTCCTGCTGTGGCCGCGGATCGGCACGGAACTGTTTCCCAGTGTGGATGCGGGCACGTTCGAGCTGCGGATCAAGACGCTGCCGGGAACGGCATTGGTGGAAACAGAAAAGCTGGTCGCGCGGATCGAAGACACGATCAAGGACGTGATCCCGGAGGACGAAATCGAAACACTGATTTCCAACATCGGTCTGCCCGTCGGCAAGGGCGCCGGGTTCTCGACCGTGCTCAGTTCCAATTCCGGGCCGGACACCGCCTACGTGATCGTCAACCTGAGACAGGAGGGAAGGAGCACCGGTACCGACACCTACATCCGGCGATTGCGAGAGGAATTGGCGTCGGAATATCCGTTGGAGCAATTCCTGTTTGTCTCCGGCGGCATCGTCAACATGGCGCTCAATGAAGGGGTTCCCACACCCATCAGTGTCCAGGTTTCTGCGGGAACGATTGGACAATGCCGGGACGCTGCCGAACGCATTGTCGAAGCGATCGAACCGATTGCCGGCACAGCGGACGTGCAAATCGCTCAGTCCCTGGACTATCCGCAGTTTGACGTCCAGGTCGATCGCACCCGTGCCCAATACCTTGGTGTTGACCAGGAACAGGTCGCACAAACCATTTTGACCGCACTCGGGTCCAGCGTCGGCTATGCGCCAACGATTTGGATTGATCCCAAGTCGGGAACCGACTTTTTCATGGGCGTGCAGTACGAGTCCAACGACTTTCAATCGCTAGACGATGTTCGCAACATCCCGATCTCATTGGAGACGGCCGACGGACCGATCACGATTCCGTTGTCCAACGTGGCCACGGTGAAGCGGGTGACCATTCCAGGCGAAATCGCCCACTACAACATTTCTCGCGTCAATGACGTTCACGTCAACGTCGCCGATCGTGACCTCGGCTCGGTGGCTCGCGATATTGAAACGAAGTTGGCGGGGATGGAGTTTCCCAACGGCGTGTCGGTGACGCTCCGTGGGCCGATCGAGAAAATGCGTTCGGGGATGAGCTTGCTGGGAGTGGGGCTAGCGGTTGCCGCATTGCTCGTCTACCTGGTCCTGATGGCCCAGTTCCGATCCTTCATGGACCCGCTGATCATCATGCTGGCGGTACCACTGGGGATCGGTGGTGTGATGCTGATCCTGTATCTGACCAACACGTACATCAACATCCAGTCCCTGATGGGCACGCTGATGATGATCGGGGTGGTTGTCAACAATTCCATTCTGTTGGTCGAATTCGCCAATCGCCGGAGGGCCGCCGGTTTCTCGGCTCATCAGGCCGCGATGTCCGCGGCCCAGATCCGGTTGCGCCCGATCCTGATGACGTCATTGACGCTGGTCGCTTCGATGCTCCCGCTGTCGATCCAGTTCGCGCCGGGCAATGAAGCGATGATCCCGTTGGCCCGGGCACTGCTGGGCGGCATGATCGTTTCCACGCTCTTGACCTTGGTGTTGGTCCCCTGCGTTTACAAGTTGGTTCATCAGTCTTCTGATCCGGCAACCGTCTGAACGGTCAAGGCGGCGCGGAACGTTCAAGTGGCACAGGCGAGGTGCCGGGCGTTGTCGCAGGCATTTCGATTCCGGCCGTCAATTCGCCCGCGTGGTTGCCGTTTGCAAGTAGTCGATGATCGCGTGCACCTGGGAGGGCGAAAGCGTGTTCTCAAACCCTTCGGGCATCAACGATACACCGGTGTTCTTCATCGCTTCGATTTCTGATCGGTTCAGCACAGTGCGTTTGCCGTCAGCGTGAGCCAGCGTCAGGCTTTCACCCGCTTCACTTTCGATCGTCCCGACGAACGATCGTCCGTCGACGGTTTGCACAAGGTAGGTTTGGTACTTGGGTTCCATCGACCGGTTGGGATCCAAGATCGATGTCATTAACGAAGCGTCGCTGGGGTCCGAGAGATTCTCCAAGCTTGCCCCGACCGCCGCGCCCGATTCTCCCGGCAAATGGCATGTTCCACAATGTTGCTTGAACAAAGCTGGACCCTCTTCCGCCGGGGCGGTCCCGGGTCCCGGATCTTGCTCCAGGTACCGCCCGATCAGCCGCCCCTTGTCCGGAGACGAATAAGTGTGGACCAGGCGTGCGGCACGCACTTTCATGCTGCGCGAACCGGATTGCAGCAATTGTTGTTTCGCCGCCGGCGACAGATCATTCAGGCCGATGCGTCCGGATTCGATGGCGTCGAGAAGTTGCTGATGCAGTTTGGATCGTGAGAGCAACTGCCAAACACATTGCTGGCGTAGCGATTGCGACAGGCTGGGCCAGCGATCGATCAATGCGTCGGCGACTTCGACGTCTCCGGCTTGCGAAAGGTGGTCCATCGCTGCGGATTGGACAGCGGGCGGGACAGCCGGAGAGATCAACGTCAGCAACCAAGAACGTTCTTCGGCCCGCGGTGCGATTCCTAAGCCCACCAGCGCCATCGCCTTGACCCGCAACGTCGCCGACCGGTCTTGATCGGCAGCTGTCTGAATGGCGTCCCGGTAGAGCTGCTCGATTGCTTTTCGCAGTTCGCTTTCGTTTTGTTTCGTTGTCCGTTGGGCCTGCATCGCGCTCGCGGCGATCAGCCATCGGGTTTCCTTTGGCAGCCGATCGTCTTCCAGCGTCTTCCGGAGCGAATCGGCAAGCTGGTCACTGGAGCTGCCGGCGGTGAGTAGCAGATCTGAGAACAGTTGCATCGTCGTTTCCGCGGGGACCGATTCCGATTCGCGAAGTGTTTGCAACAGGTTTGCCGCGATCACTTCGGCGTGCGGTTGTGCCGAACTGGCGACCGCCCGTGCCATCCAGGAATCGAGGTCCGGGCGCGCCGCGATCGCGGCGAGTGCTGCGCCGGCCCGATCGGATTGACTTTCTCCCAGCGTCAAGGCGGTTTGCAGCAAGACAGCCGGATCCTTCTGGTGGGCCAAGCGACACACTGATTCGAGCACCAACCGGTTGTCCAGTTGGGATTCGCTCAGTCGCAGGGCAACGCACTGCAATCCGGCATGCCCTCGTTGCAACGCGGCACAGAGCGTGTCGGGCTCCAAGGACCGGTGGGTGGCGAGCAGTGAAATGACATGAGCGACCGTCGCGGGCGATTCCTGGTCCAGGTCCAACCGTTTCAGTGCTTCTGAAACCGAGGCCGCGGACAGTTCCAGCAAGCGACGGTGGGCGAGGTCGCGCCGAGGCCCGATGGGTGAACGCAGCATCGCGATCAGGGCGTCGATCGAGGCGTCCTTGATTCCCGGGGATTGGTAGGCAGCGGTTTGCGGGGACGAGATCCGATAGATCCGGCCGCGGTCTGCGCCGGCGCGCAAGTCGACCTGTTGTTGCCAGGCGTCAGGGATCCATTCGGGATGCTCGATGACGGCGCGATACATGTCCGCAATCCACAACGCCCCATCAGGACCGATCTTGGCACAAACCGGACGAAACCAGGGATCGCTTGAGGCCAAGAACTCGCTCTGCGATTCACTTGCCAATCTCTCGGCGCGATAGGTGCTGCCGTCCGGGACAAGCATGCTGCGGTGGACCAGATTGTGAACCGGTTCACACACCATCAGCGAATCGTGGCCGCCCGAGCGAAACATGGGCGTGCGAGCGACGTGACTGCTGCAGGCGGATGTGAATCGGTTCGCGGCGTACAGATCGTTGAACCGTTCGGTTGCTCGCGTGATCGGAAAGACGGGCGGCGCAACGGCCGGCTGAAACAGCGGTTGGTTGTTGCTGGGGAACCGGACCGACGGATTGCGCTGCAGGTAGCGGTCTTCGATGGGGTAGTGATAGCCGGGACGTGAGTTGTCGCTGCCGAACCAATGCCCCCAGTCGTCGCGAGATCGAAGGTACTGCGTGCGCCCGCTGGTCGTCTGCATGCGTCCGTCGTCGGGCCAGATTTTCAGGTCGTGTCCCGACGCATCCAGGACTTCACCGGTCCGCTCGCTGGTGATCTCGCTCAAGTTGTCCCCCGCGGCCAGGTGCAGTGCGCCGTCAAGACCGAACGCGAATCCGCTGATCCGGTGTTGCGGATTGGCCAATCGAAATCCGCTGTACAGGGTTTGGACGTCGTCCGCTTTGCCGTCACCGTCCGTGTCGCGGGCCAACAAGATGTCGGGCGCAGCGGTGATCAGCGCGCCGTCGCCCCAGGGTTGAACACCGGTCGGAAAAGAAAGCTCTGACAGAAACGTCTCCGCCGTGTCGAACCGGCCGTCTTGGTCGGTGTCGTGCAGCACCTTCACCCTTCCCCCTTGCTCCCCCTCTGGATAGTCACCCATCTCAACCACCCACAGACGTCCTTCGCCGTCGAAAGCAAAGTTGATGGGGTCGGCGACGAGCGGTTCGGCTGCGACCAGTTCGACGCGATACGGATCGGCGACGCGCAGCTTGTGGAGTGACTGGTCAGCCGAAACGGGAGATCGATTCTCGGTCGATTCGAGCAGCCGCTGAATCTGGCCGATCAACTTGTCCTCGGATCCCGAAGCCCAGGGCCCAGGAAGACCGTAGAAAACACCGGAGTAGTCGTATTCGTAGCCGCCTTCGGGGCGCATCCGTTCGCTCACGATGTAGCCCAGCACATCATTCGCGTACGCGGTGACCCACAGCTGAGGATCGTCCACCAACTTCTTCAGCCGGAGGGCGTAATCCACAACCACTTCGCCGCCCATGAAGATCATCGTCAATTCATCGCCGAATTGCCAAGTCTGGACGGGGACGGGATAGGTGGCGGGCAGGCGTCCTTTGGACTGATAGGTTTCCAGAAGCTTTTTGGCGTGGCGTTGCATTTGCGGACGTGGATCCTCAAGCCGTTCTCGCAACTCTTCCTCCGTCGGCAGGTCGAACGGCAACGCCGCGTAGTCGAAGTGGGCAACCGGCGCCGACCGCACCGGCTGCATCGGCAACGTCGTCACGCGGGTGACCTCGTCGGCCAGCGTCTTGCCATGCATCACCGCGTCTTCCAGGTTGCCACGAGTCACGGGGTTGGCGTCGGCGCCACATCCAATCGTGCAGAGCGCCACGGCGCCGGGATGCTCGCGTTCCAACTGCTCGGTCGCGTAGCCGGCCCAGTCACCGTTGATCCGGTAGTGGTCCCCGCCCAGCGAAGTGCAGTGACAGGCGTAGTTGAAGACGATGCCGCGCAGCTTTCCGTCCGGTGCGTTGATTCGCAGGGTTGGAACCGAGTGGTCCACGGGGCCGTCCCTCTGGATTCCGAATCCGGTCCAGCGTCCGTCGACCAGCACGCGACGGTTGGCCGCGACCGCCGCCTTGCCGACGTCATAAGACAACTCGGCAGGCGATTGATTGGCGAGCGATTCTGCGACGGCCTTCAAGATCGCCTCGCGAAGTTGGTTGCGATAGCGATCCGCCGCCGCTGCCTCGGCCGGAGTCAGCGGAACGGTGAAAATGTTGGAAAGATTCGCATCCAGAGTCGGGGCACAATGCGTGTGCGTGCTGCAAAACACAATCTGTTCCCGGTTCAAACCGTTCCGATCCTTCAACGTCGCGGCGATCTCCTGAGTCAAGGCACCGGGAAGTCCAATCGTGTCGACGGAAACCAAAACCAAGGGCGACGCGTCTGGTGAGGTCGCTTGCAATGCCATGCTCCGCACCATCAAGGGCATGTCGACACCCTCGTTGACATGGTCGCGACTTCCGTACCCGGACATCCGCACCGGTTCGGTCGGCGTGATGTCGACTTTGGCGAAACCTGCTTTCCAGGCTGGGAGTGGTTCTTCCGCAACGCCCGGGGAAACAACCAGCAGCAGGAACAAGACAGGGAACGCGGGGAACCGACGGCGGCGATCGGCGGTGGGGCGTTTGTGCATCATGACGGCTCTCTCCGGTCACGGATCACGGTGATTGCATCGAGTCGCAACGCAGTGTACCCGGCCGGCAGTCCCGACGTGCAGATCTTGATCCGGGCAGATCTTGATCGATCCGATCGCTCCTCCGGGGTTCGCCCTCGCCACCTTGCGGTGACGGAAGCCGCTTGTTGATTCCCTGACCGCTTGTTTCCCTGGTGCGTGCTAGCCGCGTTACAATGACGGGCCAAATTCGACCTCCCGAAGGGATGCAACTTGATGCCGCCAGTCCGTTCTTGCCCCGATGTGATCACCGACGAGCGTCAGTTGGACGATTGGCTGACGACGCCCTCCGCCGAGTTGGTTCGGTTTGCATCGAAGCTTCAGGGAAACTTGCTGGTGTTAGGTGCCGGGGGGAAAATGGGACCCAGCCTGGCCGTTCTTGCTCAGCGCGCCATCGATCAGGCGGGCTCAACGGCGCGCGTCATCGCCGTCAGTCGATTCTCGGACGAGGCTGCACGTGCATGGTTGACCGAGCGAAACGTCGAAACGCTGGGCGCGGATCTGCTGTGTCCGGAGTCCGTCGCGAAACTTCCTGACGCGGAACGCGTGATCTATCTGGTGGGGACAAAATTCGGTACCGGCCAGAACCCGTCCCACACCTGGGCGCTCAACACGCTGCCGCCCAGCTATGTGATGCGGCGGTATGGCGAAACCCCGATCGCGGCCCTGTCGACCGGCAACGTGTATGCGTTCACAGGGGTCGACTCCGGCGGTTCGCTGGAGTCCGATCCGTTGAGGCCCGTCGGTGAGTATGCCAATGCCGCGGTGGGACGCGAGCGGATCTTTGACTACTTCTCGCGGCTGAACGGAACGCCCGTCGCTCAGATCCGGCTGAATTACGCCACGGATCTCCGATACGGCGTGCTGACCGACATCGCAAGGAAGGTGCTGTCGGAAGAGCCGATCGATGTCACGCAGGGACATTTCAATTGCATTTGGCAAGGCGACGCCAACGATTGCATCATCCGCAGTTTGGCGCTGGCCGAATCACCGCCACGTCCGCTGAATTTGACCGGGCCCGAAACCCTGTCGGTGCGTGAAGTCGCCCAAACCTTCGCGTCGCTGATGGGACGGACGCTGCGGTTGACCGGTCGCGAGTCGGAAACGGCCTTTTTGAGCAACTCGACTTCGTTGCGAGAACGGCTGGGCCCTCCGGCGATCCCGACCGAAACGTTGATTCGCTGGACCGCTCACTGGGTGCAACATGGCGGACGCCTGCTGAACAAGCCGACACACTTTGAGGTCCGCGATGGGGCGTTCTGAAACGCGACGGCGGCATGTGGGTCCGGTGCCACCGACCTGGGTGCGGCGGGCACTTCATGCCGGGATCGTGATCCCGGCGCACCCCCTGGCCCTGGACGATCAGGGCCGATGGGATACGCGTTCCCAGCGAGCCCTGACGCGCTACTACCATGCCGCCGGGGCGGGAGGCATTGCCGTCGGTGTTCACACCACTCAGTTCGAAATCCGGGCCGCCGAGCACGGTTTGCTGCAACCCGTTTTGGAGTTGACGGCGGAAGCGATCGATGCCGCCGACCAACAGACCAAGCGTCAGACCGTGCGGATTGCGGGCGTCTGCGGTGAAACTTCCCAGGCCGTCGCGGAGGCTCGCCTGGCTGCCGAGCTTGGCTATCACGCGGGGCTGTTGTCGCTGGCCGCCCTGCCGCAAGCCGACGACGATCGTTTGTTGCAGCACTGCGAAGCGGTTGCCGAAGAGATTCCATTGTTCGGATTCTATTTGCAGCCGGCCGTGGGAGGGCGTCCCTTGTCGGTCGACTTCTGGCGACGATTCGCGCAGATCCCGAATCTGGTCGGCATCAAGCTGGCTCCGTTTGACCGTTACAAGACATTGGACGTCGTCCGCGCCGTCGCGGAAGCCGGTCGGAGCGACGACGTCGTGTTGTACACCGGGAACGATGACGCGATCGTGTCGGACTTGCTGACCGAATACGCGATTCCCGTTGCCGACAAAGACGCACGCGTTCGCATGGTCGGTGGCCTGCTGGGACACTGGGCGTGCTGGACACAGCGTGCGCACTGGTTGCTGTCGCAGTGCAAGACGGCGATCCAATCGAACCAATTGCGCCCCGAACTGTTAACGCTTGGCGGACAGGTGACCGATTGCAACGCGGCTCTGTTTGACGCCGCAAACGGATTTGCAGGTTGCATTGCCGGGATCCAGTACGTGCTGTACCGCCAGGGGCTGCTTTCCAGCCCACGGTGTTTGGATCCCAACATCGGTTTGTCCGCGGGACAGCAGGACGCCATCGAGCGTGTCCGCCGCATCTATCCCCACCTGATCGACGACTCCTTCGTGGAAAACCATCGAGAGGGTTGGTTGGCATGACAGACGGAGACGGTCTGTATTGAAATCCGAACCATTGATTGAATTTAAAAGCTTGGCCAACGACGTCAGTCTCCAGGGACGGCTCGCGGTCTCACCATGTTCCATGACGGATGAGCGAATGCTGGAATCATCAAATTGGCAATCAGGCGTTGTGTCGCCGAATATCCGGCAACCGGCTGTGTGGCGCGCGGCGGTTGGTTGCGCGGCCTGGATTCTGCTCGCGATTGGTGTTGCCCGCGCAGAGGACCCGGTCACGATCGACTTGCTGTTGCGCGGTGGAGAGTTGCATCTGGGCGATGGCCAACCGCCCATCCGCGGTGATGTTGCAATCTCCGGGGATCGAATTGTTGCCGTCGGACAAGTCGAACCCGAACTTCCACCGCGGCGTGTGATCGACTGCACGGGGCTGGTCGTGTGCCCGGGGTTCATCGATCTGCATAATCACAGTGACGATGAAGTCTTGGAAAAGGAAACGCGTTCGGCGATGAACTACCTGACGCAGGGATGCACGACCCTGGTCACGGGCAACTGCGGCAGCGGGCCGATCGACGTCGGTGCGTACTACGATCGCATCGACGAAGGTGGTGCGGGCACGAACATCATGCATTTGTTGCCGCAGGGGAATCTGCGTGACCAGGTCATCGGTTCGGAGCAGCGTCCGGCGACGGCCGAGGAGTTGGATCGAATGCGTGGGCTTGCCGAGCAAGCGATGAAAGATGGCGCGTGGGGGATGTCGACCGGGTTGATCTACGTCCCAAGTTCCTACGCGGACACCGACGAACTGGTTGCGATTGCTGAAGTCGTCGGGCTGCACGGCGGAATCTATGTCAGCCACATCCGCAACGAAGGGGCCGAGTTGCTCCAATCGGTTGGTGAAGCGATCGAGATCGGCAAGCGGGCGAACCTTCCGGTGCACATTTCGCATTTCAAATCGTCCGGGCAAGATGCCTGGGGCCTGGTGCGGAGAGCCGTTGCGATCATCAAGGAACAACGCGCCGCAGGCCGTATCATCACCGCGGATCAGTATCCTTACACGGCATCCAGCACGTCACTGGGGGCGACGTGTATCCCGGCGTGGGCGCGGTCCGGCGGACGCGACAAGATGATCGCCCGCATCGATCGTGGTGACGACCAATCGACACAGATTACCGACGCCATCCGGCGGAAACTGGACATCACTGACAACGGTCACCGAATTCAGATCGCCGCTTGCGAGCAGCACCCGGAGTGGGCCGGACGTCGACTGGACGAGATCGCTGCCGAGTTGGGGATCGAACCGTTGGCGTTGGTGCTGCAAATCGAACGGGACGGCGGTGCTGCCGTGGTCAACCACAGTATCAATGAGGCGGACGTGCGGTTTGTCATGCAGCAACCTTGGGTCGCCACGGCCTCGGACGGTTCAGCAAAGCTGCCCACCGCGTCGGTCCCCCATCCCAGGAACTATGGAACCTTTCCCAGACGGATCGGTTACTACGCCAACCGTGAAAACGTGATCTCGATGGCGGCCGCGATCCACAGCGCCACAGGGTTGCCGGCGGAGATTCTGGGAATCGAAGATCGGGGCTACCTGCGTCCAGGTTACTTTGCTGACGTCGCCGTTTTTGACGCTCAGCAGTTCATCGATCGGGCCACCTTCGTGCAGCCGCATCAGTACAGCGATGGATTGCAATATGTTTTTGTAAACGGGATGCCGGCAATCGAGCGGGGGCGGGCAACCGGTGCCTTGAACGGACGGGCGGTGCGAAAAACGCCCTCGGCGTCGCTTCCTTGAAGCGCGCAACTGTACTGTGCATCACCAACATGTGCTCCACCAATCCGCACTCCACCACAGACGGACACCCTCGATGAAATGTAGCGAACCCGGTGATGCTTCTGCGAAGGCCCGCGGGTGTTGGAACCGTGCCAGATCCTTGCTGGGCGCAGCCAAGCTGATCCTGGCAATCACGCTGATCCTGGCTGGTGTCCATCCGGCGACAAGTTTCGCGGCCGATTCGGTTGCGGACTCCGTTTCCGAAGAACTGGCCGAACGCGTCCAGCCCCTGGTCGACAAGCATGCCGGTGACGTCGCCGTGGTGATCAAAAATCTCGATGGCGCGGGGCGGTTTCAATTTCGTCAGGATGCTCCGATGGCCACGGCCAGTTTGATCAAGTTGCCCCTGATGGTCACCGCGTATCGACGGATCGACGCGGGGGAACTGGAGGCGAATCGTCTACTGGTGTTGACAGAGGCTGACAAAGTGCCGGGGTCCGGAATCCTGACGGATCACTTTTCCGGTGGGTTGCAATTGCCGTTGCAGGACGCGATTCGGTTGATGATCCGCTATTCGGACAACACCGCGACCAATTTGGTGGCGGAGGAGGTTGGTCTGGCGAGGACGGCTGAAATGATGGCGTCCTTGGGACTGCAACAAACCAGGATGCATTCCAAGGTGTTTCGTCGCGACACCTCGATCGATTTGGATCGGAGCAAGCGGTTCGGGTTGGGCAGCACGACGGCGGCGGAGATGGCCGCACTGTTGGAGCGGTTGTACCGGGATGAGCTCGCCAGCGATGCTTCCTGCCAGGCCATGAAGGCTCATTTGCGGGCGTGTGATGATGGCAGCAAGTTGGCGGCAGGGCTTCCCCCCGGAACGCCCATTGCGCACAAGACGGGATCGGTCTCCTCGGTTCGAACCGACGCGGGGATCGTGCAGGGTCCTCGCGACGGTCAGGCCTTCTTGATTTGCGTCCTGACCGAGAACAACCAGGACCGTCGTTGGACCGAAGACAACGCGGCGGACAAGTTGATTTCCGAGATCGCGCGAGCCGCCTACGATTCACTCTATGGACGAACGCTTCCAGTCGAGGAACCGGAGGAGTCCGCACCGTTGCGATTGGGGGCGCACGGACAACTGGTCGAAGCGGTTCAGCGGACGTTGAACGAACGCCTGCAGCCTTCGCCGGAATTGTCGATTGACGGAGACTTCGGACCACTGACGGAGTCCGCGGTGATCAGCTTCCAGCGTTCTCAACAGTTGGATCCCAGCGGCGTCGTTGACGCCGCCACTTATGCCGCGCTGGGGACGCTGATCGAACGCGCCCAGCCGGTCCCGGCGCCCGACGTGATCAACCATCAGTGGCCGGACAAACGCCCGGCGGATCCACCCCAGGGCGTGCCGTTCGTCACGGCGAAGGCTTGGACGCTGGTCGATGTTGAGAGCGGGGAACGATTGGCGGGAGACCACGACGACGTCGCCCGGCCGATGGCCAGCACGACCAAGTTGATGACCGCCATGGTGCTTTGTGAGTTGGCGGCAAACGATCCGGGCGTTTGGGACCAGACGGTGACCTTTTCGCGTCAGGCCGATGCAACCCGTGGATCAACGTCGGGACTGCGCGTCGGTGAATCGGTACGCGCAGGGGATTTGCTGTACGGTCTGTTGCTGCCATCCGGGAATGATGCGGCGGTGGCCTTGGCCGAGCATTTTGGAGACCAGGCCGACCGATTGCGAACCGCCTTTCCCACGGCCGATTTCCAGGGCGTCGACGGCGAGGCGCGGTTTGTGCATGCGATGAACGAGCTTGCCCAACGGCTGGAGATGAAGCAATCGCATTTCGTCAATCCGCATGGGTTGACTGAGCCGAACCACCAGGCGAGCGCCGCCGATCTCGCCCGGCTAACCGTCGCCGCTTTCAAACAGCCACGGATCCGGCGGGTCGTGTCGACGCCGCAATTCGGAGTGGCCGTCAACGGGGCTGGCGGTTACCGTCGGAACGTGGCATGGTACAACACCAATCGTTTGCTGAAGATTGAAGGATTCCAAGGCGTGAAAACGGGAACGACCGATGCGGCCGGTGCCTGCCTGATCGCGGTCGAGACCCGCGGTGGCCAATCGCGGGTGGTCGTCGTTTTAGGATCTTCGTCGTCCGATGCGCGTTACGCCGACACGCGGAATCTTTTCCGCTGGGGTTGGAACACGCACCCGGTCACAGGCAACCACTGAGTCCCTTCCCTCGCACGCCGCGGAACGAGTCCGGTGCCAGATCATCCCTACGGTTGGGTCAGCCTGCTTCCGCCCCTGGTGGCGATCGTCCTGGCGATGGTCAGCCGTCGCGCCGTGGTCTCGCTGTTGATGGGCATCTTTTGCGGTGCGTTGATCACCAACGGTGGGAATCCGGTCGGAGCGGTCGTTGATTTTTTCGAAGTCCACTTATGGCCGACCGTCGTCGATCCGGGAAAGCTGCGGATCTTTTGCTTCACAATCCTGATGGGCGCGATGATCGGCGTGATCAGTCGAAGCGGCGGCATGCTGGGGTTGATCCGCCTGGTCACGCCGATCGCCAAGACACGCCGTGGCGGACAATTGACGACGTGGATGTTGGGGATGGTGATTTTTTTTGATGACTACGCCAACACGATGTTGCTTGGCGGAACGCTGCGGCCATTGTGCGACCGGCTAAAGATTTCGCGTCAGAAGCTCGCCTATGTGGTGGATTCCACGGCGGCGCCGATGGCCAGTCTGGCCGTGCTTTCGACCTGGGTCGCGATCGAAATCGACTACATCGCCGAAGGCTTGGAAGGCGTCGAGGGCCTCTCGCCCGCGCGGGCGATGGAGTTGTTCATCGCCAGCGTTCCGTATCGCTTCTACGCCATCCTGGCGTTGATCATGGTTCCCCTGCTCGCGTTGTTGGGACGCGATTTTGGTCCGATGCACACGGCCGAACAGGATTGCCTTTCCGGTGACGATCAGCACGCGACGCATCCGGGAGAGTCCACCGAGCGAGCGACGCAACCGGACCAGTCAGCCTCGTGGCTGGTCGCGGCGATCCCCATCGGGCTGACACTCGCGGTCGTGATCGCGTTGTTGTACGTTACCGGCAGGTCCGCCCTTGCCGGGGCCACCGAGGCGTCGCCGGCGCTCCGCGACATCCTGGGCGCAGCGGATTCCAGCTTGGCGCTACAGTACGGCGCACTGGTTGGCTTGCTTGCCATCACCCTGATCTGTTTGGTGGGCAAGCTGCTGACGCTTTCCCAAGTGCAAGAGGCCTGCTGGGGAGGCATCCGGGTGGTGTTGCCGGCGATCGTCATCCTGTGGGCCGCTTCGGCTCTCTCGCGGATGACCGGCAACAAGTCCGTCGAGGGACAAGCCGGCCAAGGCTACGAGTTTCAGGACCATCGTCTGTACACAGGTCAGTTTGTTGCCGAAACGATTCTATCCGGAGCCACTGCTTCGGAGGGTGCCGCCGAAGACGACCAGACGGTGCCCTTGGTGGTCCGCTTGCTCCCAACCATTGTTTTCCTGTTGGCCGCTGCGCTTTCATTTTCGACCGGGACCAGTTTCGGCACCATGGGGTTGCTGATGCCCATGTCCTTGACGCTCGCGGTTCCGCTGGTGACGGCGTTGCCGACCGCAGCGGGGGTTTCTGGTGACGTGCTGATGCACCCGTTGGTCCTTGCCACCATCGCCAGCGTGCTCTCCGGTGCGGTGTTCGGCGACCACTGTTCGCCAATCTCTGATACGACCATCCTGTCGTCCCAGGCCTGCGGATGCGATCACATGGCACACGTGCTGACCCAAATGCCGTACGCGCTGACGGCCGGCACGATCGCCGTTCTGGCTGGGACCGTGCCGATCGGATGGGGCATCGGATGGGCTTGGCTGGTCGGCGTGCAGTTGGTGCTGGTCGTGGGAGTGATCCTGCTTGCCGGGAAGCGGCCGGAGATTGGAAGCGCGGCGACGGTGCGGTAGCAGGCGGTGCTCTGGCTGACCGCGCGTTGGCTGACCGTGCCGCATCGGCGGCCGAAGGATTTCTCCATCCATCTCTCGCTGACCTCGCGGGGCGACCCTCGACCGTCACGGACTTGAATCTGGATACCCATTCTGGTGCCCCTCTGGCGGCGGGTTGACAGGGCTCCTCATATGGCGAGGCTTTAGTGTAGCCCGACAGAGTTTTTTTACGTCGGGTTTCTTTCCGGCGCTGAGCGTTGTTTGTCGCTCCGCGACGTCCGCCAGAGCCCCCACGGCTTTTGTGCCATCATTTTCCTTCTTCTTCTTTGCGATCAATTCGAAGCGATGTACCGAACCATCAACCTGAAAACCTTGACTGCCGGGTGCCTTCACACGGCCGTACTGTGCTTATGCCTGTCGCCCCTGTCTGGATGCGCAGAATCCGAGCCGGAAGTCGGGGCGAGCACGAATGACATTCAGTCTTATTTGGCTGAGAACCCGGATGCTTTGGAGCAGCCGGAAGATCAGCCAACCGACGAAAGCGCGACTTTCGAAGCGGGCGCCGGCGACACCGAATGAGCGACCTGCCGGGGTGGTGACGGTTCCTTATTTCCATTGATTGCCGTCGCGAAGCCCAGTTTGGTCCGCAATCGTCCTGTCTGCCACGAGACTGTCTGCGACTGAAACGACGAATGTTCGGCGTCGGTCACCGGCAGCATGTTTTTGTTTTTTTCCTTTTTATCGTTGGGTCGATCACATGAATCGCATCAAGCGGAGGAGCGGTTTCACCTTGGTGGAATTGCTCGTCGTCATCGCCATCATTGGAATCCTGGTCGGGCTGCTCTTGCCAGCTGTCCAGGCTGCTCGCGAAGCCGCTCGGCGGATGAGCTGCAGCAACAATCTCAAACAGGTCGGTTTGGGAATGCACAATTACCATTCTGCGTACAAGCAACTGCCGACGATTCGCGGCGGTACCTCGCTTGTTCATGGAAACAACAATCCCCAGTCGCGGGTTCCCACCACGCTCAACGGGGAATACGGCGGGAACAACATCAATAACCTCAGTTCTCTTGTTCCGCTGACCCCCTTCATTGAACAGCAGGGGTTGTGGGAGCAAATCAGCAACCAGTTTGCCGTGACGGATCCAGCCTCGGCCGCCGGGCAATACTATTTCAGCGCGATGGGGCCGAACCCTGACATCAACCTGTCGCAGCAGGGACAATACCGCTACGA
This sequence comes from Roseiconus nitratireducens, assembly GCF_008629675.1. GTDB lineage: Bacteria > Planctomycetota > Planctomycetia > Pirellulales > Pirellulaceae > Stieleria > Stieleria nitratireducens. The sequence continues at coordinate 641,722 of NZ_VWOX01000001.1, forward strand.
CCCCTGGATGACTTCGGTTCCGACCTATCGCTGCCCCAGTGATCCCGGTGAAGGGTTGCCGTCGCAGGGCCGGACCAACTACGGCGTTTGCATCGGGGACGCGACCGGTTATCAGAACACCGGCGGAATCAACCAGAACGGGACGCCCAATAACACGCATGCTCCGCGTGCACGCTCAAGCTGTCGCGGCATGTTCTTTCCGCGTCGGACGATGAAGTTCCGGGATACACTGGACGGGCTTTCCAACACGGTCATGGGCGGCGAGTTCAACACCGACCTCGGCGATCGTCACGTGACCACCCAGGCGGTGATCGCGTCGCAGCTGACCAACAATCCTTCCTCCTGCCGTAATGAAGTGGATCCGGATCGCCCCCGATTCTGGTTGCCGACGGCTGCCTTTACCGGAGGTGCCCAGACGCAGCGTGGTTTCAAGTGGGCCAGCGGGTACGCCGTGCACACGGGGATCACCACCATCACGCCGCCCAACAGCCCGGTCTGCAGCCGGGGTGCCGGGACGTGGCGACCGGGGATCTACTCACCCAGCAGCCGGCACCAAGGCGGCGCTCATATCCTGATGGGCGACGGTGCGGTGTTGTTCATCACCGATTCGATCGAAGCGGGTGATCAGACGGCGGGCAACATCTGGTGGAACGGCGGTGGCGCTCGGTCTCCCGGTTCGCCCAGCCCCTATGGTCTTTGGGGCGCTTTGGGCACCCGGGCCAACAGCGAGCAGATCGACGAGTTCCCGAACTAGGTCCGGTCCGAGAATGCTGTAACCGCCGTCGCTTGGCGGCGGGCTGAAAAAAGGCCCTGTCTGAAAAAGGCCCTGTCTGAAAACTCGCCAAACCCCGTAGCTGCCGTCGCGATTGCGGCGGAAAGCTACGCTCTGGCGAGCGTAGCTACTTGTTTTTAAACAAGGCCTCGCTGGCAGCGCCACTTCGGGTGAGCCGCGTGACGGAAGCCGCGGGTTTCGCGCCGCAACCGGCGGCCAACTCCTTGCCGCTGATTGCACTGCAAATCACGGTGTTTTGGATTGGAAAGCGGCTCGGCGCATCTGAGCTTGCGCATCTTTTTTTCCACCTGGTGCAGCGGAAGATCGGCGCGAAGGCTGCCAGAGTAGTACCCACGGCTGGATTCGAACCAGCGACCTAAGCTTTAGGAAAGCTCCGCTCTATCCCCTGAGCTACGCGGGCAATTCGGGTCTGAGTTGTCCTCCAGCCCGCCGACAGTTTCTCACGGTCGATGGCGATGCAGGGGACGCGTCCGCAGTGTACCTTCGAGGGATCGTCGAAGCGACCGGTCAGCGCCGCCGCCGGCGGCGGCAGGAACCTTCGATCCGACGCGACATCCGTGCAAACGCGGCATCGGGCGATTCCGCGTGCAGCGGGATTCCTGTCGACTGTTTCGGGCCAGCGTTGGGGGCGGGAAAAAGCCTGTCTCCGAACCGGAATGCGGACGGAATCAGGATGTCCCGCCGGGTGTTCGGACAAAGCTCGATCGCTGATGTGTCTTCTGCCTCGCAAAGCCCCCATGGAACCGACGCAAAAATCTCTCGTGGCTCCGTTCTTTCCGCGATATTGGGCGATCGCGTGTTTGCTTCTGCTAGCAGTCACCTGGCCACTTTGGACCGCTAGCGTTTTGCCCGGCGGGACTTTGTTTCCGTCGATCCCTTGGATTCCTCTGTCGCCGCCGCGAGGAATGCTCCGAGGATTCGATGCCGCGGCGGTCTTGGGTTTGTTGATCGCTTTGCTTGCCGCCACGACGTGGCCTCGATCCCGGTTGGCGTGGGCGGCTACGGCCATCGGCTTGATCACTGCCATCGCAATGGACCAACAGCGTTTGCAGCCGTGGGCGTATCAGAGTCTGTTGTACGCCATGTTGTTTGCCACGCGGCCCTGGCGTTCGGCCCGGCCGTGGGTCATGGCAATCGCCGTCAGCGTGTACTTCTACAGCTCGGCCGGAAAGATCGACTTTCAGTTTGTGCACACGGTTGGGAAGGACATGGTGCAAGCGTTTGCCCGGCCGCTTGGCGGATTGGACGATCCGCTGGCGACTCGATTGGCATTCCTGCTGCCGGCCGGTGAAATGGTCATCGCGCTCCTGTTGACGCTGCCTCCAACGCGTCGGTTGGGCGGCGGACTGGCCATCGCCATGCACGTGGCGTTGATCGGTTTGCTCGGGCCCTGGATGCTCGGACACAGCTTCGGAGTCTTAACCTGGAACACGGTTTTAGCGGGACAGGCGTGGATCCTGTTCGTCCGTCGCCAAGGCAGCGGGGATCTGGAACCAAAACACACCAGCGCCTGGGCACGATGGCCTGTCAACGCGGGCGTTTGTCTGGCCCTGATTGCTCCCCTGACCGAGCGTCGTGGCTATTGGGACCACTGGCCATCGTGGGCGCTGTACTCCCCCCACAACAGTCGCATCGATTTCGAGGTCCACCGATCGGCACTGCAACGTCTGCCAGCGGCCTGGCAAACCTACGTTCGCGATGATGAAGATGGCGACGGCTGGCAGCGGTTCGACTTGGAATCGCTGTCCTTGGATCAGCGCTGGGTACCGGTGTATCCACAGGCCCGATACCAGCTTCAGCTCGGTTTGAGAATCGCTGACCGATACAAATTGCAAGACGCGATCCGCGCGACGATCAAAGGCGTCTCCGATCGCTGGAGCGGTCATCGCCAGCAGTCCTTTGCCCTGGGGCGCGACGAACTCTGGCGGCAGAACCGAGAGTATTGGATCGGCAGCCCCTGACGGAATCGGCGTTGATCAATCCGTTTCAGGTTCCTTTCGGGGCGCCCAGCCGTCGTAGTGCTTGGCAGAATCGCCGGACCAGTAGGGCGAAGAGCCCCACAGGGGAACCGTTGGAAGCTTCGATTCCCATTCGCCCAGCAATTCAAACAGAGCCTTGGTCCGGTCAAGTTGCGCGGCCGCCAAGTCCTGTGATTCCCCCGCATCCGTGCCCAGGCGAAACAATTGGGCCGGACGATGTGACAGGCGAATCAGTTTTTCCGAACCCTGGAGCACCGCGGCTTGGCCTTGCAATCGCCAGAACAACGTGCGTGACGTGCCCTCGGGCTGGCCGCCAAGCTGCGGCAAGAGATTTGTTCCGTCGTAGGGGCCCATCAGGGCAAGCATCCTTCGCCGATTGCGCGCGTCTTCGTGAGACATCGGCTCGGCCAAGGGCAGCGGGTCTCGTTCCGCGGCCGCCAAGAAGGTCGGCAGCAAATCCAATGAACTCATCACGGCATCGGAGGTGGTGCCGGAGGGAAATCGGTCGGGCCAACTCCAGATCATCGGAACCCGAATTCCTCCTTCACGCAGGCATCCTTTCACGCCTCGCAGGGGGCCGTTCCAACTGGCATTGTTTGTAGCACCACCATTGTCGGAAAAGAACACGACCAAGGTGTTGCGATCCTGGTCGGTCGCTCGCAGATGTTCCATCAGACGGCCGACACCGCGATCAAGTGCAAACATCATCGCAGCATACGTACGACGTTTCTCGTCTTCGATCGATTCAAACTTTGCCAAGTCCGCTGGTAGCGCCTGCATGGGAGTGTGCGGCGCGTTGTACGACATGTACAGAAACCAGGGTTGATCGGGTGCATCGTTCGACCGCTGATTGATGAATCGAATGCCTTCGTCGGTAAAGAAGTCCGTCAGGTAGTCACTGGAGAACTCTTTGACACGTATCCCGTTCCGCTCGATGGAATGCTTCATCGTGGCGGGGAAGTAATGATGGCTGCCGCCCAACATCCCGCAAAAGTAATCAAAGCCTCGCTCGTTGGGGTGAAAGCCCTGCCCCACGCCCAGATGCCATTTGCCAACGATTCCGGTGGCATAGCCGGCGGCACGAAGATGGTCACCAAGGGTGTGTTCGTTCGGTGGAAGTCCCAGCAGTTCCGGACGCGTCGCATAGTTGCTGGCCGACGCATTCAAATTGCCTTCGTAGCCGAAGCGGCGCGGGTCTCGCCCGGTCAGCAGCCCGGCCCGCGACGGAGAACACACGGCGCTGGCGACGTAGGCTCGCGTGCACAACACGCCGTCGGCGGCCAAGGCATCCAGATGGGGTGTTCGCAACGTCTGGCTGCCCATGCACCCCAGATCACCGTACCCCATGTCATCCGCCAGGATCAGCAGGATATTGGGCCGATCGGCTGGTTCAGCCCGAACCGGCAGCGTCTGCAACCAGATCACCGCGATGGCCGCAACGACAATCGCCAAGACGTTCCGTCGCGATCGATCTTGGGGCCGAGGCCGACGGCGGTGATGAATCCGATTCGGAAACACTGACATGGTGAAATTCCTTCTGCGGGACGTTTGAGGTTTGCCGCCTGACTTTAGCGGAGCCGCACCGTGTCGGGCACGCCCCTCTGAATGGGCAGTTCGACTTCATGCCCCAATCGGATTCCGCCCGGCACGCATTGCCGGCCGGGACCGGCAACTGCGTTCCCGAAAAGAATTCAAACGTTTCAGAATAACTCGATCACGCGGTCATCCAGGTCACCGGAAAGTTCATCCGCTGCGGGGGCTCCCGGGTCCAAGGTTGCAAAGAAAGCGTCCTGGGCACGGTGGTGACCACCCAACTGATCCGTCGCGCCGTCATCAAAGACTGTTTCTCCGACACGCAGCCACGTGTCAGCCAGGTCGTCGACGATCGAATCGTAGTCGTCGGATGCGGCGAATCGATCGATCCAGCCGGTTTGGAGCAGCTGCCGCAGTTGCGTCGAATCTTGATCCAAGGTCGTGGAGCCGCCGACCAGAATATCGCCGGGATCGTTGCGGTTGGCCAACAGAAGGTCGGAACCCAGTCCGCCGATCAACAGGTTCTGTCCCGCTCCGCCCTTGATCTGGTCGTCGCCTTCACCTCCCAAGAGGATGTCGTTTCCAGTACGTCCATCCAAATTGTCGTTGCCCGGACCGCCGACCAAGTAATCGTCTCCCTGGCCACCCCAAAGATGGTCGTCGCCCGCCCCGCCATAGCCAATCACGGGAATCGTGACGTTCGGATTGACGATCAGGTGGTCATCTCCGTCGCCGAGCATAGCGATGATTTCGGTCACGTTGTCCAGTTCCAAATTGAACTTTTGCTGACCGTTTCCTTGACCCATCCGGGCGCTGACGCTCATGCCCTTGCGAGGATGATGGCTGACGACGATCTGGTCCGTCTCGCCGCTTCCGACGAACTGCAATTGTCCGTCTTCTGTCACTTGATAACCGCTGACCATCCCCTGAGCCGTTGCGGTGTCACTTTCTCCTTGCGCGTCGATGACGGTCACGGTGATGGTGTAAATGCCACCGGTCGCATAAACGTGTCCGGCCAGGAAGGAATCGTCCTGCTGCTGGACCACTGCCGTGGCCAGTTGCTCCGTGACCCCATCACCCCAGGAAACCACGATCGTGTGGGTGTCGTTGAGATCCGGATCGAAGAATTCGCCGCTCAGCTGAATCGGTGTTCCGTTCTCACTGATTCCGCCGGCATCGAGGGAAGTAATCTCGGGAGCGGTGTTGCCCGTCGGAACATCGTCGTTGGTGACATCCAGGTTGCTGCTGGCACCGACGTATCCTGTGGCCGTGGCAGCCAACTGGACGCTTTGCGTCCCGTCGACCAGGTCATCGTTGACGCCGTCGATGGTGAAGTCGGCCGAACTTTGTCCTGCTTCGATGGTGACCGTTGCCGGGACGGTCGCTTCACCGGTGTCGTTGGACACCAGCGTGACCACCAACGCGGAGCTCAAGTCGGCATCGTTGCGGGAAACGGTCCCCGTCGCTGTTCCGCCGTTTTCGGAGATCGTGGTGGGGGCGATCGAGAGCGTCAGTTGCAAGCTGTCGTCGTCGGCGACATCCAACGCGCCGCTGGCACCGGCATACCCGGTGGCCGTGGCGGTCAGGTCAACGTTTTGCGTTCCATCGACCAGGTCGTCGTTGACTCCGGTGATGGCGAAGTCGGCGGAGCTTTGTCCCGCTTCGATCGTGACCGTTGCCGGGACGGTCGCTTCACCCGTGTCGTTGGACACCAGCGTGACCACCAACACGGAGCTCAAGTCGGCGTCGTTGCGGGAAACGGTCCCCGTCGCAGTCCCGCCATTTTCGGAAATCGAAGCGGCGTCGATCGAAAGGGTCAGCTGCAAGCTGTCGTCGTCGGTGACGTCCAACGCGCCCGTGTTGCCGGCATAGTCGGTTGCCGTTGCGGTCAGTTCAACATTCTGCGTTCCGTCGACCAGGTCGTCGTTGATGCCGGTGATAGAGAAGTCCGCCGAACTTTGTCCGGCTTCGATCGTGACCGTTGCCGGGACGGTCGCTTCACCGGTGTCATTGGAAGCCAGCGTGACCACCAACGCGGAGCTCAAGTCGCCGTCGTTGCGGTAAACGGTCCCCGTCGCAGTCCCGCCATTTTCGGAAATCGAAGCGGGATCGATCGACAGGGTCAGTTGCAAGCTGTCGTCATCGGTGACATCGAGGTTGCCGCTGGCACCGGCATACCCAGTGGCCGTGGCGGTCAGGTCGACGTTTTGCGTCCCGTCGACCAGGTCGTCGTTGACTCCGGTGATGGCGAAATCGGCCGAACTTTGTCCGGCTTCGATCGTGACCGTTGCGGGGACGGTCGCTTCACCGGTGTCATTGGAAGCCAGCGTGACCACCAACGCGGAGCTCAAGTCGCCGTCGTTGCGGGAAACGGTCCCCGTCGCTGTTCCGCCGTTTTCGGAGATCGAAGCGGGATCGATCGACAGGGTCAGTTGCAAGCTGTCGTCGTCTGTGACGTCCAGGTTGCCGCTGGCACCGGCATACCCGGTTGCCGTGGCGGACAGGCCCACATTCTGCGTCCCATCGACTAAGTCGTCATTGATGCCGGTGATGGCGAAATCGGCGGAGCTTTGTCCCGCTTCGATGGTGACAGTTGCCGGGACGGTCGCTTCACCGGTGTCGTTGGAAGCCAGGGTGACCACCAACGCGGAGCTCAAGTCCGCATCGTTGCGTGAAACGGTCCCCGTCGCTGTTCCACCGCTTTCAGAGATCGTGCTGGGGTCGATCGACAGGGTCAGTTGCAAGCTGTCGTCGTCGGTGACATCCAACGCGCCGCTGGCACCGGCATACCCGGTGGCCGTGGCGGTCAGGACAACGTTTTGCGTTCCATCGACCAGGTCGTCGTTGATTCCGGTGATGGCGAAGTCGGCGGAGCTTTGTCCCGCTTCGATCGTGACCGTTGCCGGGACGGTCGCTTCACCCGTGTCGTTGGACACCAGCGTGACCACCAACGCGGAGCTCAAGTCGGCGTCGTTGCGGGAAACGGTTCCCGTCGCAGTCCCGCCGTTCTCGGAAATCGAGCCGGGGGTGACACTCAGCTGGAGTTGTGGAAGATCGTTGTCAGTCACTTCCACCACGGCGCTGGCGGAGTCATGTGTGCCTGCCGTCGCGGAGACGGTCACGGTTTGTGTTCCGTCTGCCAGCAAGTCCTCGACCGCATGGATGTCAAAGCTGGCCGACGCCTTTCCGACTTCAATGGTCACGGTGGCTTGTACCGTGGCCTCGCTGACGTCCGAAGAACTTAGCGTCACGACGAGCGGTGCGCTCAGGTCGCCATCGTTGCGGGTCACGATGCCGGTCGCGTTGCCTCCACCTTCGGAAATCGAGCTGGGATCAATGCTGAGCATCAGTTTCAACTGGTCGTCGTCGCTGACATTCAGCGTCTCGGCGCCGTTCTGGTATCCGGTTGCCGAGGTGGTGATCGCCACGCTTTGATCTCCGTCAACGATCATGTCATCGACGCCGGTGATCGTGAAATCGACCGATGCGGCGTCGGCCGGGATCGTCACCATGGTTGGGACGGTGGCTTCGGTCGTATCGTTGGATGACAACAAGACCGTCAGGGGAAGGCTCAGGTCCGAGTCGTTGCGCGAGACCGTTCCGGTCGCCGTGCCGCCATTCTCGGATATCGATTCGGGAGCGATGGTCAGTGTCAATTGCAATCCGTCGTCGTCGGTGACACTCACGTTGCCACTCGCGCCGGCGTATCCCGCCGCGGTCGCGGACAGGTTGACGTTCTGCGTCCCATCGACCAGGTCGTCGTTGACGCCGGCAATGGTGAAGTCGGCGGAACTCTGCCCGGCTTCGATCGTGACGGTCGCTGGCACGGTCGCTTCACTGGTGTCGTTCGATGCCAGGGTGACGACCAGGGGAGAGCTCAGGTCGGCGTCGTTGCGTGAGACGGTTCCGGTTGCGTTGCCGCCGTTTTCCGAGATTGAGGCGGCGTCGATCGAGAGCGTCAGTTGCAAGCTGTCGTCGTCGGTGACGTCCAAGTTGCCACTGGCGTTGGCATACCCGGTGGCCGTTGCAGTCAGATCAACGTTCTGCGTTCCATCGACCAAGTCGTCGTTGACGCCGGTGATGGCGAAGTCGGCCGATCTCTGCCCGGCTTCGATCGTGACGGTTGCTGGCACGGTCGCTTCACCGGTGTCGTTCGATGCCAGGGTGACGACCAAGGGAGAGCTTAGGTCGGCATCGTTGCGTGAGACCGTTCCGGTCGCGGTGCCGCCGTTCTCAGAGATCGAGGCGGCGTCGATCGAGAGGGTCAGTTGCAAGCTGTCGTCGTCCGTGACGTCCAAGTTGCCACTGGCACCAGCGTACCCGGTGGCGGTCGCGGTCAGATCGACGTTTTGCGTCCCATCTACCAGGTCGTCGTTGACGCCGGTGATGGCGAAGTCGGCCGAACTTTGTCCAGCTTCGATGGTCACGGTTGCTGGCACGGTGGCTTCACCGGTGTCGTTCGATGCCAGGGTGACGACCAAGGCCTCGCTCAGGTCGGCGTCGTTGCGCGAGACGGTTCCGGTCGCCGTGCCGCCGTTTTCCGAGATTGAGGCGGCGTCGATCGAGAGCGTCAGTTGCAGGCTTTCGTTGTCCGTGACATCCAGGTTCCCGGAGGCGCCGGTGTAGCCCGTGGCGGTCGCGGTCACACGGACGTTTTGCGTCCCATCGACCAGGTTGTCGTTGACACCCATGATGGAAAAGTCGGCGGAACTCTGTCCGGCTTCAATGGTGACGCTTCCCGGCACGGTCGCTTCGCCGGTGTCGTTCGAGGACAGGTTGACAACCAGCGGCGAACTCAAGTCGGCATCGTTGCGAGTGACGGTTCCGGTGGTGCTGCCGTTTTCAGAAATGGACGCCGCGGAAATCGACAGCGTCAGTTGCAAGCTGTCGTCGTCGGTGACGTCCAGATTGGCGGTCGCGTCGGAGTAGCCGCTTGCCGACGCGGTCAACTGGACGATCTGGGTGCCGTCGACCAAGTCATCGTTGATTCCGGTGACCGTGGCGGTCGTGAAGGTTTCGGCGGCCGGGATCGTGACGATCGTGGGCAGGGTCGCTTCGGAAGTATCGGACGAGACCAGCGTCACAACAAGCGGCGAGCTGAGGTTGGCGTCATTGCGGGTCACCGTGACCGTTGCCGTTCCACCGTTTTCGGAAATCGAGGCGGGGTCAATTTCAAGCGTCAACTTCAATTGGTCGTCGTCACTGACACTCAATGTGGTGACACCGCTCATGTAACCGTTCGCTGAGGCTGTCACGGCAACCGTCTGGAGTCCGTCGACGAGCATGTCATCCTCGCCCGTGATCGTGAAATCGACCGATGCGGCACCGGCTGGGATCGTGACGATTTCGGGGACCGTTGCCTCGGTGGTGTCGCTGGATGACAACGTCACCTCCAAGGGGGCGCTCAGATCGGCGTTGTTTCGTGACACGGTTCCCGTTGCGGTGCCCCCGTTCTCGCTGATCGAATCCGCGTCGAACGAGATCCCAAGCGTCAAGCTGTCGTTGTCGGTGACCGTGAGCATCACGCTGGCGGGCGTGTAGGCGGTCGCCGTTGCTTCGATGTCGACCACCTGGTTTCCGTCGAACAGAAAGTCATTGACGGCCGAAACGATAAACTCGACCGACGATTCGCCGACGGGAATGGTCACGGTGTCTGGCACCGTCGCTTCGGTGGTGTCACTGGAACTGAGCGAGACCACGAGGGCGGAGCTGAGGTCGGCCGAATTGCGGCTGATGGTGGCGACCGTGCTGCCGGTTTCATCGATCGAATTCTGCGCAAGTGTCAGCTGCAGGCTCAAGCTGTCGTTGTCCAGGTTGGTCAGCGTCAGATCGACCGGGTCGATACCGGAGTAGTTGGGGTCGTCACTGACCGTGTTGGCGTTGTAAATGGTGTAGACGATGTCGCCATCCACCAGTGGGTCGTCAACACCTTCGATCGTGACCGTTTGAGGGACGTCCCAGTCATCGGGCGTGAACGTGATCGACGAGACCAGCGGCACGCCTTCCGTGCCGTCGCTGGTGGCGATCCGCATCGTCACCGGATGGGTGGGCTGCGAGGTCAGCACCACATCGTAGATCGACTGTCCTCCCGACTCTGATGTCGTCGGGCTTCCTTTGGGATCGATCGTGACGCCGGCGAAATCGTCGTCGGTGACATCGATGTTGTCGTTGCCAGACTGGAACCCCGACGCCGAAGCGGTGATGACGGCATTCTGAGTCCCATCGACGATCGAATCATCGACGACGCCCAGATCGATCGTGGCGGACGATTGACCGGCACCAATGGTGACGGAACTCGGAACCGTGATGGCCCCCGTGTCGCTGCTGACCAGGTTGACGGTCAGGGCGCCGGACGTGTCGCCGCCACGAGTCACCGTAGCGGTGGCTGTTCCCGGTGCGGCACCTTCCGAGACAGAATCCCGATTGATGGTGACCGTCAATGAAGGAGCGTCATCCTCCAGGATCGTTAACGTGTCGCTTGCCGTTCGGGGTGCCGATGCGATGTTCATTCGCATCAAATCCACGTCGTTGGCGTAGCCACCGATGGCCACCAGCCGCCCCCGATTGTCAAACTTTGCAACCTCGAGGGCTTCGAAGGTGGACGAGTGGGGAACGTCGTACCAAAAACCATTGTCTCCGAAGGACGAATCGACCGAACCGTCCATTTTCAAGCCGAGCAGGGTGTGCGACGATCCGGTTGTTGTATTCGCCATCCAGCCTTCGCCGGCTAGCAAAATGCGGCCGGGCGATTGGTAGATCAGATCTTTGACGGTTCCACGGGTTTGCGGGTCGAGGTCAATGAACGTGCCGCCATCGCCAAACGTATCGTCCACCGTTCCGTCGGCATTGAATCTCGCCGCGGCAAACTGTTCATCAAAACCGGTGCCGAACGAGACCGTTGCGCCGACCAAGAGCTTACCGTCCGGCTGGCGTTCGATCGCGGCCGGCGTGACCAGGTCTCCCGGAAAACTGATTGTGGCGCGACCATTGTTTCCAAACGTCGAGTCGGCGGCGCCGTCGCTGGTCAGTTGCGTGACCATGACCAGGTTCCTGTCAAACGTCGGTGAGGAGCCGAAGATTACGATCTTGTCATCGTTCAGCAATAACGCGTCACGCGCGATTCCCATCGAGTCAAACGAAAAGAGTGCTTGCCCGCCACTGCCGAACGATGGATCGGATGTGCCGTCCGATAGGAATCGGCCCACGTAGGCATGCTGGTCGGAGATGCCGACGACCACGATCTTGCCGTTGGACTGAACCAACACGTTCTCCCCTTCATCGAAACCGCCGATCGTTTCGACTCGCAGGACGCCCGCCGTTGCGAAGGACGTATCCGGGGATCCGTCGGCGTTGTACCGCGCCAGCAGCAGATCCTCGTGAATGTCATTGGTTCCCTTCCCGCGACCGGTGACAAGAATCTTGCCATCCGTTTGAACCGTGATCGAACGCGAAAAACCAGCTCCACCCGAGCCGCCGACTCCAACGTCGAGGACGACCCTGCCGTTGGTTCCGAACGTGGTGTCCCGGGAACCGTTGGCATTGTGCTTGACCAATTGCCAGGCGTTGGTCGTGGACGTTCCGTCCTCGCTGGTCGCCAGAACGCTGCCATCAGGAAGGATATACAGGTCCGGCCGCGAGGCGCTTGAGCGAGCTAGCAACGTCGTGTCCCTTCGCCCGTCGGAGTCAAACGTGGTGTCCAGGACAACCGATCCGTTCACGGACTCGGCGGCCGAGATCGTCACCACATCGTCGCCGTCGGCGATCGAGTCATCAATCACTGTGACGAAGAAGTCGACCGATGACTGGCCGGTTGGAATGGTTACCGTGGCGGGGACCGTTGCTTTGGAAGGATCCGAGCTGGTCAGGGCGACTTCCAACGGTTGCGACAGGTCTTCGTCGTTGCGTTGTAGCGTGCCGACCGCGGGTCCGGCATCTTCGTCGATGCTGGCCGGGGTGATGGATAGCGAGATCGCCGGCGCGTCGTCGTCCAACACGTCCACGGTCGTCGAACCGGCCAGGTAGCCATCGGCTATTGCACCGAACGTGACGGTCTGAATTCCATCAAACAGGTCGTCATTCACCGCGGAAATCGCAACGGTGGTCGACGATTGGCCGTCGGGGATGGTCACCGTTGCCGGGAGCGTGGCTTCGCCCGCGTCGCTGGTCGAAAGCGTGACCTCAAGATCACCTGCCGTTGATCCACTGCGGGTGATGGTCGCCGTTGCGGCGTTGCTGCCGGCCGATTCGACGATCTGACCGCTGTCAATTTCCACCGTCAATTTCGATACGGCCTCGGCGGTCGCGTAGCGTGCGGTCAGGAAGTTGAACGTGCCGCCGTCGATGATTTCGCCGGTGACGACGGCATTGCCGCCCTGTACTGCCAGCCCGTAGCCATAGGCTTCCGAGCCTCCGAAGTTGGAGATGTGTCTGCCCGCGTCGCCGAAGTTCGTATCGACGCTGCCGTCCGCGTTGTAGAGCACGGTGCCCAGGCTAACGACGCCGCCGGGGTTCGTATAGCCGGTCGCGATGATCTTCCCACTTGGAAGTTGCGCGATTCCCTGGATCACAGAAACTTGAGCGCCGAGATCCGTGAGAACCAAGCCGTCGCTGCCGAAGGTCGCATCAAGTGTTCCATCGCTGTTGTAACGGGCAATCGCATAATCAAAACCGAGCGAATCCTGGGCACCGCCACCGACAAGGATTTTTCCGTCGTCCTGAACGTGCACCGCTTGCGCATAGTCCATGGTCAATGCGAAGTCGGTGCTGACCAGTCCCCCAAGTCCGAATTGGGAATCCAGGGACCCGTCCGGATTGACCCGCGCAACGGCAAAGTTCGGGGCTGTGGATGGGGTGAATCCGTACTCGGTAGCGCCGACGGCCACGATTTTTCCATCGCTTTGCAGTTGGAGGTCGTACGCCAAGTCGTCAACACCATGTGTCAGCGGATCACCGAAGTCAATGTCGACGCGGCCGTTTACCCCAAAGGTCGTATCGAAAGATCCGTCTTCGTTGTGCCGGGTCAGAACAAACTTTATGTCAGAGACATTTTCCTGCGGGTGGGTCAACACGACGATTTTTCCATCGGGTTGGATGATGACATCCTGGGCGATGGATTCGGAATTGCCGACGGGAAAAGTAAAGCGACCGTCAAAATGAAATGTGGTATCGAGCGACCCGTCGGGATTGTGGCGTGTCAACGCGATCGCGTTATTGCCTCTTCCGACGGTGATGATCCGACCGATGCCATCGACCGCGACACCGGTTGCAATAGCCTCGGTCTGGAACGCGGTGATTGCCTGACCGTCACCGGAAAAGCTTGGGTCCGGTGTTCCGTCGGGAAGATACTTTGCGATCGCAAAATCACCCTGGCTGGTTCCGACGGCCACGATAGATCCGTCAGGCAAAACCTCAATGTCTCGCCCGCGGTCGTTGGAATGATTTAAAGCGGTGGTGACGATGCCGTCGGAATCGAAGGTGGTGTCGAGCGATAAATTGGCATTCAATCGAACCACGGCTGCGTCCGAGTCCAAGCCGAATGAGGTTCCGTCTTCGCTGGCCCGGCCGCCCAGAACAATCTTGTCACCGGACAGAGCGACCGCCAGTGCTTCGTCATCGCGAAACTGAATATCGATCGTTTGTGTGCTCTGCAGCGATCCGGCACTATTGTATTGGGCGACCGCCATGCGTGTGCTCGCAAAGGATCCGCTCGGCAGCGAAGACCCAGCGACCACGATCGTGCCATCGCTCTGAATCGCGACGTCATTTCCGGCGTCATTGTCGAACGAGACGTCAGTGGTTACCAAGCCGAAGGAGCCGAAAGTCGAGTCCAGTGTTCCGTTCGCGTTGAGGCGGAGCACGGCGATGTCACTTTGTCCGCCAATGATTGTCTCCCCCGCGACGACGATCTTGCCATCGTTTTGAATGGCGACGCCGTTGGCCCAGTCCCGGAATCCAGAGCCGCTCAGGTCGTCGACATAGATCCCATCACCGGAGAAGCTCGAATCGAGTGAACCATCGGTATCGTAACGGACGACCGCCAGGTCTTCGGCATTGAAGTCGCCGGTGTATCCGACGACCACAAGGCGTCCGTCGGCTTGCAATGCCGCATCACGGACCGCTTCAGCCCCAGAGGACACATCCGTTTCCACGGTGCCGTCGCCACCAAAGGTCGTGTCGGGCGATCCGTCGGACAGATAACGCCCCGCGACAAACTCGTAGGCGTTGGTCGCGAAATCGCGTCCCGTGCCGACCACGGAGATCTTGCCGTCTGCACCGACGACGACGGCTTCGGTCCGCACGCGCGTGAGCGAGACGTCCATGAGCAAGGTTCCGTCGCCATCGAATGACAGGTCCGGAGATCCGTCGGCGAGCAGACGCGTGACCGTGCCGTGTACCGTGTTGGCAACGACCTGTGTTCCCGCGACGACGATCCTGCCGTCGTCCTGAACGGCCACCGCGGTTGCGATGCCGCCGGCCTTGGCAATTCCGTTCTCGCCGAACGTGGTGTCGATCGATCCGTCGGCGTTGTAGCGGATGACGTTGTTGCCGATCCCGACGCCGATCACCCGGCCTTGGGCGTCGACCGCGACGTCTTCGAACTGTTCGGAGGCGTTTGGATTGGCATTGAACTCGGTGGACACGATCCCGCCGTTGCCGAAGGCGGGGTCCAAATCGCCGGCCAGCAGACAACGATCTTCAAGCTTTTCGGTCAGTGACAAGCGGCGTTGTCGCTGAGTCACGCGTCGCCGTTTCGTCGCCCGACGCTTGTTGGCTCGTTTCGTCGGTGCGTTCCAAGACCACAGAGACTTCCGAATTGCCATCGCCTTACCGCCTCGCAGAGAAGTTTCGTATCCGAGTTGTCGGTGTGTGCTCTCGCACCCGGAAACGTGCTTCTACTCGCAGTGCCCCGGAGGCGAGATCCAAGATCATCGCGTCGGAGTATATTTGACCACTACTGCTGGTGGGGAAAGCTCAGGACCCTTGCAACCGTTTTTTCCCGGTTTAAGCCTCATTATGGTCCCGTGATGGACTTTCTGGACGTCCGAAAACATACCCAGGCGGCCCGGACGAGGGGTGTGCACCAGTGTCCAGTATGGGCGGTGCGAATACTCGGAAATAGACTTCATCCTCCCTCCGGGAGGGTCAAAGGCGAGGCACGAGCCTTTGGGGAGGGTGGCTCAAAAACCAGCTGAAATTCATGGCGCCGGATGTGCCCTCCCCGCGTCGTCGCAAGCTCCTCCGCGACCCTCCCGGAGGGAGGGTGAAGCAACGCTGCGCGACCTCCTCGCGGAAGCGGTCGCCGCTCTATTCGGTCGGCGCCGGAGGTTGCTCGCCGAACTTGGCTTCGTAACGCATGGCGAACTTGTCAAAGTTCTCGGGGTGGCAAATGAAGCATTGTGAATCGGGACGATTGTGCTCTTCGCACCAATCCCCTTTAGCTTTGAAGTCGGCAACCAGGGAAGGGTCGCACAGGGCGCACTCGTCCTCCGGCACGCCGTGTTCGACGCACCACCAACCGCTGTGGTCGTGTGCGGCGTGTGCTCCGTCGGCGTGATCATGCTCTTCGTGCGCCACCGGTTCGGTTGCGACCGGTTCACCTTCACTTCCGCAACCGGAAAGCACGAACCCACCCAACAGACAAGTCGTCATCAGAAATCCATCATGCAAACGCATCAAACATTCTCCTTGGAAAGAAACATCATCAAAAGAATTGGTTGTCACCGCGGTTTGAGCCCGCAGCGACGGGGGTGGTGTCACCAGGCTCGCTGCGCGCGACCGTGGCGATTGCCGCATCCGATCCATGGTCGGCCGGTGCGGTTGAAGCCGTTCGAAAAGGATTTTGAAACACCATGTACAGCACACGCAGCACCAACAGCGACATCACCATGGCGCTGATCACCCCGCCGATTACCACGGTCGCCAAGGGGCGTTGAACTTCGGCGCCCATTCCGGTGCTCAATGCCATCGGGACAAAACCGAGTGCGGCGACCAGCGTGGTCATCAGCACCGGGCGTAATCGCGTCAACGCGGCTTGCTCAACGGCGTCTTCAAGATCCAACCCGCGATTTCGCAAGCCCCGGATCGTCGACACCAGCAGCATGTCATCCAACACGGCGACGCCGGACAACGCGACAAAGCCGACGGCGGCGGAAATCGAAAAAGGCATGTCCCGTAGCCACAAAGCGATGATGCCGCCTGTCCAGGCAAAGGGGATTCCGGTGAACACCCGCACCGAATCCACCAGGTTGCCGTAGGTGATGTAAAGCAACGAAAAAATCAGCACGAGCGCCACGGGAACCACGATCAGCAGTCGTTGACGGGCGCGGATCATGTGCTCGAATTGGCCCCCGAACTCGACGTAGTATCGCGAGGAGGGCATCGTGACCTGTTCCGCAATCCGTTGTTGGGCTTCGGTGACAAAGCTGCCGACGTCCCGTCCGCGGACGTTGACCGAAACGGTCACACGCCGCTGTCCCCATTCGCGAGCAATCTGCGACGGTCCGGTCGCGTATTGGACATCGGCCAAACGTTCCAGCGGTATTTGTTCGCCGCGAGGGGTGGTCACGGGGACCGCGGCGATCGCTTCGACATCGCCGCGATACTTGTCGGGCAGACGCACCGTCAGTGGGAAACGCAGTTGTCCCTGGAACACGTCACCGACGGGGCGATTGCCGATCGCTTCGACCAGATCCAGGACGGCGGAGGCGGGGACGCCGTAACGGGCGATTTCGTCCTGGCGGATCTTGATCTGCAGCATGGGCTGACCGGTCAGCTGCGTCGCGCCCACGTCGGCGGATCCCTCCACCGACAACAGGACGCGTTCGATTTCAGCCGCTTTCCCGGCCAGCACGTCCAAGTCATCGCCGTAAAGCTTCACGGCGATATCCGCACGACTGCCGGTGCCCATTTCATCCATCCGCAACTTGATCGGCTGCGTGTAGGCGAGTCGCTGTCCCGGCAAGTCGCGCAAGGTTTCCTCGAATAGTCGCGTCAGCTCCGCTTGGGTCGATGCTTGCTGCCACTGATTGCGTGGACGCAGCGTGATGAAGATGTCGGTCAATTCCAGTCCCATCGGATCGGTCGCAATTTCGGCGGCCCCGATGCGGCTCCACACGTGCGCAATTTCGTCGGGAAACCGCTCCAGCAGGGCACGCTCCATCTGCGTGTTGAAGCGGATTGAATCGTCGACCTCGGTGCCCGCCAAACGGACCACGTTGATCGCCACGGCCCCTTCCGACAGCTGCGGCATGAACTCCGTTCCCAAGTTGGGTGCGATCAGCCCGAAGGCGAAGACCAGGACGCAGAGCGCGAACCCGATCACGGCCAGTCGTTGATGCATGGTGAATTGCAGGATCGGTCGGTAGATCCGTTTCAACCCCCGGACCAATAAGGGTTCCCGGTGCGAAAGTTTTTTCGGCAGCAGCAGACTGGCCAGCACCGGCATCAGCGTCATCGACAGCACCATCGATCCGGCCAGTGCGAAGATGACGGTCAACGCCATCGGGCGAAACATCTTTCCCTCGACCCCTTCCAGGGTCAGGATCGGCAGGTAGACGATCATGATGATCAGTTCGCCGAACATGGTCGGTCCGCGCACTTCCACCGCTGCGTCCCGGATCCGCTCTAACCGGCTGCGGCCCAGCGGGTTCGCTTCACTCAAGTGGCGAACGCAGTTCTCGATCATCACCACCGAACTGTCGACCACCAGTCCGAAATCCAGTGCCCCCAGACTGAGCAGGCTGGCGGCGATCCCGAACCGCCACATGCCGGTAAAGGCAAACAGCATCGAAAGCGGAATGGCCAGTCCGACGATCAGCCCGGCTCGCAGGTTTCCCAGAAACACGAACAACACCGCCACGACCAGCAAGCCGCCTTCGAACAGATTCTTTCGCACGGTATCGATCACCGAGTCGACCAACTCGGTTCGGTCGTACATGGTGATCATCGCCATGCCGGCCGGCAGGTTGGCCCGAATCTCATCGACCTTTTGTTTCAACGCCGCGGTGTACTGGTGGGTGTTCTCACCCATCAACATGAATCCCAGCCCCATCACGGCTTCCCCATGGCCGTCGGCCGAAACCGCTCCGCGACGGATTTCGTGTCCGATGTCGACGGTTGCCACGTCCCGGATCCGCACGGGGACGCCGTCGACCGAGCGGATGACGATGTTGCCGATTTGCTCCAGGTCGACGGTGCGTCCCAGTCCCTGGACCAGCAACATCTCGCCCATCCGGTCAATGTTGCCGCCACCCACGTTGCGATTGTTCTGCTGCAACGCCGTGATGACTTCGGCAAAGGTCAATCCTCGCGAGACCAGTCCGGAAGGATCGATGCGCACCTGAAACTGTTTTTCGTAACCGCCCCAACTGTTGATCTCGGCCGTTCCGGCAACCGTCCTCAACTGCGGCGCGACCACCCAGTCCTGGGTCGTGCGCAACTGAGTCAGCAGACGCGTCCGTTCGTCGGGTGGCAACTTCGTGAAGTCGACATCGGGGTAGGTCAGCACGTAGTGGAAGACTTCGCCCAGCCCCGTTGCGACCGGCCCCATCTCCGGGCGGCCGACCCCCAGAGGCAACTCGACCGTTGCCAACCGTTCACCGACGACTTGACGGCCGAAGTAAATGTCGGTGTCGTCTTCGAAGGTGACGACCACCTGCGAGAATCCGAACTTGGACACCGATCGGATGTTTTCAAGCGCCGGCAATCCGCTCAGCGACTGTTCGATCGGATAGGTGATCTGGCGTTCGATTTCTTCCGGTCCGAGCGCCGGTGCGGTCGTGTTGACCTGCACCATCACCGGCGTGGTGTCCGGGAATGCATCGATGTCCAGGTGCGACAGGGCGAAGATCCCTCCCGCGATCAGCGCCCCAACGCCCAGCAGCACCGCGACCCGGTGCCGCAACGATAGATCGATGAGTTTTTCCAGCATGACGTGGTCTCCAGCTTCCTTGCTTTGCGATCAATGACCACAGGTGCAGCCCGCGCCCAAATTGCTGCGGAGTAATTGGGCACGCAACACGTCGCTGCCATCGGACACGACAACCTCACCGGGCAAGACGCCGGCGAGAATTTCGACCATGCCGTCGCTGCGGGCACCCGGGCGAACCGAACGCGTGACGAAGAACTTTGGACGATCTTCGTCAAAGTATTTCGCGTCACGAACGAACACGACGTGACTGGCCCCGTCCCACTGCAGCGATTGTTCGGGAACCACAATCGTGTCGTCTTCCTGGCGGAGCACGATTTCGCCATGGCCGAACGACTCGTTCCGCAAACTGCCGGACGGGTTTGGCAACTCCGCCCGCACGCGCACGGTCCGGGTTTGCGGGTCGACGTCGGTACTGATCCATGTCACTTCGCCACGATGGACCTGCTGGGACCCGTCCGCCTGGTACGTGACCGGCGTGCCGATTTCAGCCAAGGACGCCTGTTCCGCTGGCACCCGCAGGTCCAACCAGACCGTGCGGGGGTCGGCAATGCGAAACATCCGGCTGCCACGATCGACGACTTCGCCCAGCGTGGTTTCCCGCGTGATGATGCGGCCTTCGATCGGTGCCCGCACCGCGATCATGTTGTCATTGCGTGCCGCACGCTCACGGGGTGCATCGTCCTCGCCAGCTGCGGCTGGTTCGGCATCCTGTTCCGTTCCGATCGAACGGACGTAGCGTTTCACGCTGTCCAGGTCGGCCGAACGCAAGCGGTCCTGATCGACGACAAGTCCCAAGTTGGTCAGCGAACGAATGGCCTGTTCCACGGCGACGGTGGCTTGTTGCAATTCCGTTTCGCCTTGCAGCAAACGCTTTCCCGAAATTGCACCGGATGGCGCAAGCTTGGCGAAGCGAGCCATCTGGTCTTGATTGAACTTTTCTTCCAATAGCGCCGAGACCAACGTCGCCTTCAGCCGTCCCAGTTCCTGAGAGTCGACGATGGCGAGCACGTCTCCGCTGTGGACCCAGTCGCCGACATTGGCATGCACCTCGCGGACGATGCCGTCGGCTGGGGGCGAGACGACGGCAGTCTTCGTCGCGTCGTACTGAATCTCGCCGGCCGCCTCGATGGTTTCCGCCAGGCTGGCCCGGGTCACCGGTTCCACATCCACGCCGGCTTTGACCAGGGCATCGGTCGATGCAAACTGAATCCGAGCACCGGCCGTGCTGCTAAGAGGCATGTTCTCCGCCCGCGGCATGAGCGCCAACGCGTCCCTCGCCCGCTGCAGGTCCGCCGGCGTTGGCTGAACCGGCTGTTTCGTTTCCGCCAGTTCGGGATGATGCAACACACAGCCGTGCACGCCGTGCTCGTTGCAATACGTCAGCTCCGGCGGCGGGTCGATCAATCCGGGGTTACAAACAATGCACTCCTCTTCCGGCACGCCGTGGCTGGCGCACCAGGGTGTGGAAGCTTCCGTCGCCGCGGTCGTCATTGATCCAAACGTTGGCGGCCGCCAATCGTGATGGTGACCGTACCAGCCGATGGCTCCAAGCAGTCCGAGGACGGCGATCGAGGGCAGCCAGCTGAGCAGTGCGCCGATCGGGGGCGACTTGTCCTGTGCCGACGCCGGTTCGGTGGGAGTCGCGCTCCCGGGGGAAATGTCATGTGTCGGCTCCGCAGCCGACTGCGGGGATTCGAGAGTGGTAGCCATGGTAGCGCCTTGGAGAACAGTTTTTCAGCGTGTGGCCCCGCGCATCACGAAGGTGCGCAGGCGTCAACGGGAATGCGAGCCGATCGCGATCCCGGATCCGAAAAACTTTCTGCTAGATCAGCAGCGTGCAAAGCGTGGCCAGGCGTCGCCCCATCTCCGGCGGCCAGTGGCAGGGGGCGTCCTGAACGGACGACCGAGAACGTCCTTCCAAGCGGTCGATCGTCAACGGCTGTGGCGTCACGGTGGCGACAACCACTTCGTCCAGACATTGCGTCGGACTGGGCCCGACCGGCAACGCGCCCGTGCAAAAGCAATCGTGACAACGATTCGGGCAGTCGTCTTGCGGCGGCGGGGTGTCCGTCGGCAGCGTCGCCGGCTGGAATTCCGGTTGTTGGCAGCAACACGTCCCACAAACCTTTGCGGGCGGAGAAACCTGTTCGACGTCACCGGGGTGCGCGCAGCAACGACCGCCCCATGCCGGGCAGGCCAGCACCAACGTGATCAACAGCGCTCGGAAAAACCAGTCGAACATGTCTTAAGTATTGGTGATGGAGCCGAATCAATCAATCCAAACTTGTCTCCGGATTCCGCCGGTTGCCTGCTTGGGGCCGGAAAATGGGCGAACGAGCGCAATTTGATTTTCCAGAATCTGTAACGGTCGTAGGGGTTCTAGGCGGTGAGTCATGCGACTTGACCCGAAAGTGACCGCTCCGTCGGGGGTCCGGGTATCCGATTTCCGATGGGCACCCAAGGGAATGA
Source organism: Roseiconus nitratireducens (assembly GCF_008629675.1). Classification (GTDB taxonomy): domain Bacteria; phylum Planctomycetota; class Planctomycetia; order Pirellulales; family Pirellulaceae; genus Stieleria; species Stieleria nitratireducens. The sequence goes on from NZ_VWOX01000001.1 coordinate 663,425, forward strand.
TGGGACGGTCGAAGGGGAAGCTCGATCTTGGGGTCATCCGCATCAAAGAGGGAGTGGGGCGATGGGCAGAGAGGCGACGGACAACCAATCGTTGGCAGGCCAGGTGTGGCGGGTAGACCGCCGGGTTTGGAAGCTGGCGGGCTTTTATCTGATGGTCATCGCCGTTTCGGTTTCCGGGACCGCCATCGCGGCTCCGCCCTGGCTGCAAGATCTGGTGCATCCGTTCCGGCGGCACGGGCACCCGCCCGAGACCTGTGAGGACGATGCGGTGGAAACGCTGGCGGCCAACATTGATTGGCTGGAGCACCAGATCGACCATTGGGGAACCATCGTCGCCAAAAGCCCCGACGTGTGGGGGGAAGCCCGATTGACGAAGTACCGGCGCGAGATCGAAGAGCAACTCTCCGCACAGGTCAAAAACTTTGACGAAGGCCGTTTGACCGGGGCGTCTTTTGTGCGTGATCAGGCGCTGTTGGCCGCGGCGATCGGGATCGGCACCGGAGGGGCCGCGGCGCCCGAGGCGCAATCGCTGTTGGGCCCCAGCGAAGCTAACGCGATCGAGTTGAACTTTGTCGACAACGCGGCGCTGGGCGGCTTCGGGTTGTCGACCGAGGAGACGACGCTGTTTGGAGATGCGTTGAAGTTGGAACAGACGGCGGTCTTGGACCAGCACAAACGCTACCTGGAGCATTTGTCGGAATTGCGGCGGATCAACGAGGGCGACGACGCGTCCGACGCACCGGGCTACAGCATCAACCTGGTGCGTTTGCCCGTTTCGGTGCTTCCCGGGTCGCACAGCCGTCACGGCTACGGCGCGGAGATCACGGTCACAGCAAACATGCACTTGGAAGACGACCTGCTGCCGTCCCTGTTCCGGGACCTGGTGGTGAATGATCTGGTCGATCATCTGGCCCTGCCGCTGACCCGGTTTCTGAACACCGACCCACGTCAGTTGGATCAGTTGTTTCGCCAGTTCGAATCGAAGGAACGCCTGATCAATGACTTGAACCGAGAAATCTCGCAAAACGGGGTACTCGTCACAGACCGGGAGACACTGATCGAACTGATCGAGTACGCCACGCCCGACAAGATTGATCTGTCGCGGCTGCGATTCGTCAGCCTGACCAAGGAACGTCTTGCATTGGTGGGCAAGGTGCGTGAGCAGGACTTGGTGGAGTTCAAGCGAGAACTGGAGGCTTTAGTATGGCTGTTCGATCAGTTGCAAAACCAAGCCGATGCAATCGTGTCGCAGAAGCGAAAGCAGATCGATGCTCTGGGAAACTCAAAGCCGAAAACGAATCAAACGCAAGACAAGGGGCCGAAGGAAAGTACCGCGACCGGTTTGGAAATGAGGCTGCAGGTTCAAGCTGCTGAAAAGGAACTGGCTCTCTGGTCCCAGGTCCGATCGAACTTGGCCGACGCTCAACAATCGATCTCCAAACGATTCGAAGGCATTGACGGTGACATCAGACAACTTGAGCAACTGGTCACCAGTATTCAACAGTTAGGCGCAAGGCTTGACCAACTCGTTAGCGGTGTTTCGCTGTCGACCTCGCTGACGCGTCGTTCTCGACTTCCCGTCCCACCGACCCAACTGACTGAGCTGTATGGTTTTGAATCGCTGGGACATCTGGCCCTGGAATCCCACCGGGCGTTTCGCAACGATTTGGTCAACCGCGAGGTCGTGCACCTGACCGATGTGCAGGCCTTCCTGCGGGAGGAAATCCAAGCGGCTTACGAATTGGTGTCCCGTCCCGCGATGCGTGCCTTCTGGGATCCGGAGCTGGTGACGAGCGAATCGGAACTGATCCTCGGCGACCACGGCATGTTCGATCCCGTCTCGGTTGCCGAAGCGATGCCCGCCACGTCGCTGGTGGACCTGGTCCGCTTGCGCAGGACCGACCAAATCGACGCACGTCGCGATGCCGTGTTGAGCCAGTTGGGCGGCGAACTGCAGCACCGCGCCACCGGAACGTTCGTGTGGGGGATTTATGTGCTGTCGCGTTTGCTCAATGAACGTCTGATCGAAGACATGCGCCGCTACCAGATCACTGAGATCGGCGGCGTGGAGGATGGCGGCTGGTTGACCTTTTACGGGCCCGACCCGTCACCGCAGGCACGCGAACTGTTCAGCGCCTATGTCTCCGCGCGCTGGCCGCTGCGGGTGTTCACCATCGATCCGGTCGTCACCGAGCAGAACATCGCGGATTCGGCGTCGATCTACCGGCAGATGCAGTTCGCCGCAGCCATCGCCGTCGCCAGCGGTGAAATGAGCGCCAACGGGGCGATGCAATTCGTTCGTCAACTGCAGCGTGACATGGCGACCATCGACGTCAATCGCACGATCGTGGGATTCGTCCACGGCGAAGACACCTTCGGTTGGCGTTTCTATCCCAGGTTCCAAACCGCCCCGGTGCAAAACAATGCCGTCACACTGGTCCGTGACCTGATCGGCGGCGGCCCGACCGATCGGCAGCTGATGCGACAGCGAGAACTGGAGCCGGGGATGCGGGAATGCGTGGCGGTGATTCTGGCGCCGTCGTTCATCAAGGACGTCTCGCTGGATACCCGGGCCAACTGGTTCAAGCTGGTCAAACCCTCGCACTCGGCGCTTTCCATGCAGGAAGTCGCCGAACAGAGCCGGGCGATCACGCAAATGAAACGGGCGGCCCAGCGGTGCATCGCTCGTCCGGATCTGTACCGCCAGGGAGACGTCGACCGGATGCTTCGTCGTGTCGACCAGCTGGAGAATGAGTTGCCGCTGCAAACGTTGCAGTGCCAAATCCCCGAATCGAACACGTTGGGCGGTTTCGAAATGTTCAGCAGCGGGACGCGTGAGTTGGCGCCCGAGTTGCTGGGTTGGTACGGCAGCCCGGGATACGATCCCGCCGTGGACGATCAAACCTTCTTTCTGGTTGGCGACAACTTCAGCGTCCATGAGACCAAGGTGATCGCGGGCACCAAAGCGATCGACGAACGAACGATGCTCAGTCGGCAGATCCTGCAAGTCACGCTGCCCAAAGGCCTGCCGGTCATTCAGGACGAACGTCTGGGGCTCAGCTACGTCGACCGGAATCAGCAGTGTCGGATCCTGGAGAGCTATGATGGATTTGTCGACGTGCACGTGGCGACACCCTACGGCGTCAGTGGCCATCTGTTGCTGCCGGTGATCAAACACCAGAATCAATCGTGCGAACCACCGATTCTGGTTCCGACGCTCACCGACGCCAGCGTCAGGTTGCAGGTGCCATTGGAATTCAAGAACGGCGTTTATGCGGCGACCGCTCCGCTGTTGACTCCGGAAATGCCCCTGGCGACGTTGGTCGTTCCTCCAGGAAATGGCTTGGACGGCGCGGGGGATTTGGCCACGGTCACGCTGTATCCGAGCCACGCCGGGAATCAGCTTCCTCCGATCACCTGGAAAAACGTGCGCGCCAGTGACGCCCGCTACGTGATCGGCTTGCCGCAGGTTGTGGATGAAGTGGCCAAGACCGGTGCACTGACGAAAAGTCTTGGCGGGTACCTGGCATGGTGGCTCAATGCGCTGCAGACCGCCGGCAAGGATGTGACTCCCGTGATCGCGGGCGAGGTGGAGATCGAATTGACTGCGGCGTTGGCGGTCGGCGGCGGGCCGGCGGTCCCGGCGGCCGGTCAGACCAAATGGGTGGTCAAGCCGTTCGTGCGGTGAGCAACCTCGGGGCCACGCTTCGATCGATCGCCCAGCCCCCTTCAGAAGCCAGCCGCCATCAGAAGAACGCTTCGGCGGGAGCGAACCGGCGTCGGAAACCAGGTTCCCGCACTGGAACCCGCACTGGAAATCGGGCTCCACAGCCACGGATGGGAAAAAAAACGGCGATTGTGGGGTAAAATGGTGGTAACACCTGCAAGCAGGCCTCGCTTGGCTCGTTGAGCACCGCTGCCGCACGCGACACTGCGAGCCGATCCGGCGGTGACGAAACCAGAATTGCCGCCACGTCCACTCGGAGAATTCCCATGTATCGTCCCTTGCAATCCGGCATCTTCGCAAGTTTGGCTTTGACTCTCGTGCTGGGCGTGGGCGCCGTTCCCGCGTCGGCGGGCGGAGGCAGTGGATGGGGGTGGAAAAAGCCGATGAACAAGCGAATGGGGTTGTTCTACACGAGCAACCGCAATGCGAACTTCAGCCGCACCAAGCGAACCCAGAACTATTCCCACTACGGCCACGTTCGCACCCAATCGGTCCCGGTTTACTCGTCGACGCCCGTCACGGTGCCAAGCACCTCCCAAACCTGGGGCGTGCCGAGCCAAGTACCGCAGCATTCGGCTCCGGTCGTCGTCCAGCCGTCCTTGTCGCATGGCCCGACGTCTGTGCCCACGACGACTGTGCCCCCGACGTCGGCCGCGCCTGTCCGAAAGGTGCAGCCCCGCGTGGTTCAGCCCAAAACGATGCCGTCGGCGCCGGTCACCGAATCGGTGCTGCCGCATCAATCGACCACCCACACCTTCTGGCAATAGACGTCCGGACGCGTCCGGGCATCGCATGCGATCCTTGTCGCCGCTGTCGCCGCTGTCGCCAGCCGGCGGAGTGACGATGTTCTATCGAGCGTCGCAAAGCGTTCTCAAACAGTGGCCGGTGAAAGAAACGCAGATGCAAAGCATTTCGTTCTCGGCATGCCGCTGGCCCCATCGGATCCGGATAAGATAAGGCTTGTCCTTCTCCAAGCCTTCGTCCCGAATCCAAGGGTCAGTCGGATGTCGTTGCGGATCTCGTTTCACTTGCTGCTTGGCGTCTTGTTGTGGTCCGCGCCGCAGCGTTGCCTGGTTGCCGCGCCGACACGTCCCAACATCATCGTCTTTTACACGGACGACCACGGACACGCGGACCTTTCCTGCCAGCAAGTGGTCGACGACGTGCGCACTCCCAATGTCGATGCATTGGCTGCCAGTGGCGTTCGGATGGTGCACGGATACAGCACAGCGCCCCAATGCGTGCCGTCGCGTGGCGGATTGTTGGTGGGCAGATTTCAGGGGCGCTTCGGTTTGGATTCCAACGGATCGTCCTTGGACGGGTTCAATGCGGAGACGACGATCGCGGAGCGATTGCAGCAAGCCGGCTATGTCACGGCGCAATTCGGGAAGTGGCACCTCGGACCGACCGATGCCATCACCGATCACGGGTTTCGGCATGTCTTTGCCCAGAATGCTCAGCGACCGTTTTCGGCGAACATCACCCTGGATGGCGAAGACCGTCCGATGCGGAGTCTGCCTCCGACGATGTATCACGTGGACGGATGCAGTCGTGCCGCAGCGTCGATCATCGATCGTTACAAAAATCAGCCATTTTTCCTTTACATCGCTTATCGCGCGCCGCACGTTCCGCTCGACGCGCCGCAGAAATACCTGGACCGCTTTCCCGATCCGATGCCGCACCGCCGTCGCCAGGCATTGGCGATGTTGTCGGCGGTCGACGATGGGGTGGGGTTGGTCACGGACACGTTGAAGCGGCACGGGCTGACCGAAAAAACGTTGATCTTCTACATCGGCGACAACGGTGCCCCGCTCAAGATCCACAAAGTCGATGCTCCGGGCGGTGGCCCGGGTTGGGACGGTTCCCTGAACGATCCGTTGAACGGTGAGAAAGGCATGTTGGCTGAGGGCGGGATGCATGTGCCGTTTGTTGTTGCCTGGCCGGGCACGATCCCAACGCACCCAGCCTATCCCCATCCCGTCAGCGCGTTAGACGTCGCCGCGACATCCGCCGCTTTGGCGGGGCTGGACGTTCCACCGGAGAAGTTGGACGGGGTCAATCTGGTCCCCTTTTTGACCGGTGAAAAGCAAGGCCCTCCGCATCAGCAATTGATGTGGCGGTGGACGGCGCAGTCAGCGATCCGTTCCGGCGATTGGAAGTTGCTGCGCGGCGGCGAACGGGAGTACCTGTACAATCTGGCCGACGATTTGGAGGAGCATCACAATCTGGCGTCCGAACACGCCGATGTCGCCGCGCGGCTTCGTCGCCAACTGGCCGCTTGGGGTGATCAACTGACCCCGCCCGGGTTGCAAGTGGGTCCGATGTCCGAAACCTGGAATGACTATTTCGATTTCTACCTGGATGGAAAACCCGCGCCGCCACTGCCGGAAAAGTTTCGTCCCCGCGGCAAGGACGCATCTTCCGCGACGGAGCTTCGTGGCTGGTTGTTGCGCGACGGGCAAATGTCGGTCGTTGATGGCCACTTGCAAATCAGTCCCAAGGCAGATGAAGATCACCCCTTCCTGGTGAAAAACGGTCTGTCGATTGAGGGCCCGGTCACCGCCGAAATGGAAATCCGATCGGACTCCGATTTCGAGGGGACGTTCGCTTGGCGGAAGGCAGGTGACCGGACGTTTCCGTCCGGTCAGCGTTCAGAGTTCTCCGTCCGTCAGCAGATCGGTTGGCAGACGGTTCGCGTCGATTTGCCAGTCCAAGGCAAGCTGATTCATCTCCGTGTCCACCTGGATGCCGCACCGACCTCCATTCGGAGATTTCAACTGCGTTCGGCAAACGACCAGGCCGTGACCCTTTGGTGACGGCAGTCGGCAACCGTAAGCCGGCATGCATCAAGCAGTGTGCATCAAGCAGTGTGCATCAAGAAGTGTGCATCAAGTTCTGCAAATGAGTCTTTCCGACGTGCCCGCGACGTCATTTCCCAAATCTTGGATCCGACCATGGTGATTGCCCCTTCGTCCGCTGCGTCTTGGCCCGCAGCATTTTGGACCGCCGCGCGAGACGGACGGGCAATTTGGCGCTCCGTCCTGGCATTGCTGCTCCTGTCCGGCATCCATTGTCACGGCCAAGACGTCGCCGGGGCGGCCGAGGAACGCAATGAGACCGTCAAGTCGCCGAACCTGGTTTTCATCCTGGTGGACGATTTGGGCAAGGAATGGATTCGTAGCTTCGGAGCCGAAGGGATCGAAACGCCGCGGTTGGACGCGATGGCCGCCGAAGGCATGCGGATGACCAACGTGTACAGCATGCCGCAGTGCACCCCCAGTCGCGTCGCCTTGCTCACGGGGCAGTACCCCTACCGCAACGGATGGGTCAATCATTGGGATGTCCCACGTTGGGGCGCCGGTTGCCATTTTGACCCCAGCCAGTATCCGTATGTGTTGGGCAAAGCGATTCGCGATGCGGGGTACGCCACCGCGATCGCCGGAAAGTGGCAGATCGATGATTTTCGCGTCGAACCCAACGCATTGGACGAAGCCGGATTTGACGACTGGTGCATGTGGACCGGTGGTGAAGCCGGTGTTCCCGCAAGTGACAAGCGATATTGGGATCCGTACGTTGCCCGACGCGGAAAACCCAGCGAGACCTTGAAAGGCAAGTTCGGTCCGGATGTCTACAACCAGTTTGTGCTGGACTTCATCAGCGAGCACCAGGAGAAGCCGTTCTTCGTGTACTACCCGATGGCGCTGGTGCACGGTCCGCTGGTCGCCACGCCCCACGATCCCGAGGCGACGGGCAAGCTTCCGCGGCACCGAGCGATGGTGCGGTACATGGACTATCTGGTTGGCCGATTGATCGATCACCTGCGAGATTTGAAGTTGGATCGTGACACGATTGTGATCTGGACGACTGACAATGGCACGTCGCGTTCGATCACCGGCACGCTGGATGGCAGGACGGTGCGGGGTGGCAAGGCGCAAACCACCGAGAATGGCGTCAACGCGCCGACCATTGTTTGGGGACCGGGACGCATTCCGGCTCAGACGGTCAGTGACGCACTGGTGGACTTCACGGATTTTTTACCGACGCTGGCCGAACTGGCGGGGCGACCCGTCGACCGGTCGGCTCAAATCGATGGCCGTTCGGTCGCCTCGGTGCTGGTGGGCGATCAGGAAAGCTCGGGGAGAGAGTGGATTCTGGCGATGGGTGGCCAGAACAACGCCGCGGTCACACCCGCCGGGGTGGAGAACCAGTGGCATTTTCGCGACCGCGTGTTTCGCAACGAACGCTACAAGGTCTTCATCGGTCCCGATCGAAAACCGGAAAAACTGGTGGACCTGCGAAATGACTTGGACGAGACGCAAAACTTGATCGGCCAGGCCGACGCCGATGCACAGGCATTTCTGCAAACGGTGCAGTCAACCGTTTCGGGAATGCTCTCGCAGGACAAGGATCCCTTGTACCAACCCAATCCGGAGCAGCCCTGGGATCGGCCGGTTGAACACCGCAGTCAGGTCTGGAAAAAGGGGCGACCCTAAAGAGGCATCGCTCCGGTGCTCCACATCCAACGTAGCCAGACGGTGGATAGACGAACTATCGCGCGACCATGGATGTAGCCACCGTCGCCAGACGGTGGAGATATGGACGGTCGCTCAACAATGGATGTCGCCACCGTCGCCAGGCGGTGGAGGTACCGACGTAACAATGAATGGAGCACCGTCGCCAGACGGTGGGCACACCGTGAACTGCCGCTCCGGAAAATCCGCCTCACAGCATGCCCGGATCGGAATGTTCCGCGGAAGCGGCGTCGTTTTCAGCAGCCGGTTTGATGGAGTGTTCGTTGGTCAAGTACGGCTGGGCAATGACTGCCAAAAGGATGATCGCGGTGCCGACAGTGAATCCCCATCCGACATGCTGTTGGTCGCCGAAAAAGATCGCCCCCAACGTGATGCCGTACACCGGTTCCAGATTGTTGGCAAAGTTGATCGTGAAGACCGACAACCGCCGCAACAGTTCGACATACACCAGGTAGGTGTAAATGGTGCAGGCGATCACGAGAATGGCGATCGACACCCATTCGGCTGCCGTGGGCAACCAGCGAGGTGACGTCAAGGGTGATCCGGCCAGATCCGATCCAATGATGGCCAGAGAACAAAACAATCCGGCGCCGGCCATCTCGTACATCACGATGGTTCGTTCCGCGATCCGGCCGGAAAAGCGACCGTTGATGATCGAGAACAATGACGCCAACAATGCCGACCCGAGCGCCACCAACAATCCGCTGTGGAACTGAGTCTCGCTGCGGAAGATGACGTACACGGCGGCCATCACCACCAGTCCCAGCACCAAATTGATCCGCTGGAAAACGCAGCGGGGTACCAGGACCGGTTCCAACAGTGCCGTCCAGAACGACACCGTTGCCATCCCGACCATGCAGATCGAAACGTTGGCGACTTTCACGGCCAAGAAGAACAGCACCCAGTGAAACCCCAGCAGCATTCCGTTGCCCAGCAGACCGGCCATCAGGGGCATCGGCAACGCCGCCTGGCGTCGCAAGACGACGAACAAAATCAGGGCCGACAACCCGCTTCGATACAGCGCCACCTGAGTCGCGCTCAGGTGGATCAAGTTGCCCAGCACGGCGGTCAGGCCCCACAGCAAAACGACGATATGCAGCTTCAGAAAATCGGGCACGGAGCGGTGTCGTTAGCGAATGGTTGGGGCAACGGGGGCGTCAGGTTGGGATGCCTGCCGCTCGGGCGGTGATCATCGGGCAGACCCGATCGCGGCGGGATCCCATCGCGGCAAACACCAGATCGTAGCGGGCAGGCTGGCGTTCATCGAGCGGCATCGAATCCGGGCCTTGTCAAACGGCACCGCTTCGCCGCACCCGCCCCGCATTGCATCTCCGCCGGGACACGGTCACCATGACGACCATCGTGCCGTCCCCCGCATTCCCGTTCCCCGCGTCCCCGTCCCAAACGATCGCGTCTTGGACGATTGCGTCCGATTCGTTCGAGGAGCATCCACCGTTTTGATCGTCACCATCGATGGCCCCGCCGGGGCGGGCAAGAGCAGCATCGCACATCAAGTCGCATCGGAGTTGGGGTTCGAGTTCTTGGACACCGGGGCGATGTACCGTGCGGCGACGCTGGCGGCTTTGCGCGCCGGCGTTGACCTGCAGGACTCCGAAAAGCTGGCCGAATTCGTCAGCCGAATCGACCTCCGCTGGCGGGATCGCGCAATTTGGTTGGGGACCGAAGACGTGTCGGCGTTGATTCGGACACCCGACGTGACCGATGCGATTCGGTACCTGGCGGATGTCCCGGCGGTTCGTGCGCGGTTGTCGGAACTTCAGCGGAACATCGCCACCGGTCGAGACATTGTCACCGAAGGCCGCGATCAGGGCGCCGAAGTGTTTCCGAACGCCGAGTGCAAAATCTTTCTGACCGCATCCGCGGAGGAACGTGCAAAACGCCGCATGCGGCAGTTGGCCGATTCGGGACGCTACCTGTCATTGGAGGAAGTGTTGCGGTCGCAGAACCAACGCGACTTGGAAGACCAGACCCGCGAGGTCGGACGGTTGCGGGCCGCCGACGATGCCATCATCGTGCAGACCGACGGGATGAGTCCGGAGCAGGTGTTGGACCACATCGTCCATTTGGTTCGATCCAAAGTGGGTAAATGATGGTTGGACGGTCGCAGGCAGGCCTCGTTGCGGCGGAGGCCAAACGGCGAGGAACAGCGCCACGGTGGAGTAGCCACGCTCGCCAGAGCGTGGAACGCATCCACGTTGGGGTAGCCACGCTCGCCAGAGCGTCGGAGGCAGCGCCGCCGCCGTCTGGCGACACTAGCGACATCGACATCGTGATGAACGAGCCTTTCGCTACGCCGTGCTGCTGTCCTGCGGGCGTTCACGTCGGCACCGTAGGAAAAAGCCGCTGGCATTCCACCAGGGCACACCGGTCGATTCGCCTCGCAGATCGATCGTGTCGATGGTTTCGACCGTCCATCCCGCGGTTCCCAGGTCCCGCTTCAATTCGCGGGCGGTGAACCGATGCATGAACATGTTGTCCAGGCCGCGATAGGCGTACGTCCAGTCGCCAAACTCGGAACCCTTGCGGATCAGTGACCGCCAGGCCGAACCGGCCAGTCGGGCGACGCCGTGACGCTCGCGGAGTGAGGCCCAGCGGCGATGAACATGCAACAGCAGGCGTCCACCCGGGCGGACCACGCGTGCGGCGTGCCGTAATGCATGGATCCGGTTGTCGCGGCCCTGAATCATTCCCAGCGTGCTGAACATGCAGATCGCGTGGTCGGCCACTGCATCGCGGAGGCCATCCAGCTGGACCAGGTTGGCATGGATCGGCAGCACGCGTCCGGTGACGACGGAGGCTGCCGCGGTGCGTGGTGGATCGTCGACCGTCTCCTGGGGCAACGGGTGGTGATTCTTGGCCAGCAGTTCCGTCAGCATCGAATGACTCAGATCCACCGCCAGCACGTCAAACCCCAACTCGGCCAACGGCCAGGCCAGCCGGCCGGTACCACAACCGAGGTCCAAAACGCTCACGCGACGATGGTGAAATCCGTCGCTGTTTGATGCGTCGGCGGTTTCGGCCAGCGGACCCAACTGCTGCAACACGTATTGGGAATCGAGTTCACAGAGCGGTGTGCCAGCCACAAAGTCGTCGTAATGGCGGGCGATCGTCCGCTGATGCAGGTATTGCCACGTCCCCGCGGCAACCCCCGGGGGACGTCGCCAGGGCGGTGGTGAAGCCGAGGGTTGGGTCATGGTGCGATCCGCGTTGCGTTCCTATAATTCGCGGCCAAGCGTGAGTCCTGTGCGACGAGCGACGACCCTCGGGTTGCCGCTGATCAATCAGAATCCAAAACGTCTCGACGCGAAACATCCCTTTCCCATTGTCGGGCGCTGCTGACACAACCCACCTGCGGGGCGCCCCGAGACATCTACAGGAGTCATCAATACCGTGGCTATTCGAGTTGCAATCAACGGGTTCGGCCGCATCGGTCGCCTGACCTTCCGAAATCTGATGGAACGCAGCGACGAGTTCGACGTGGTCGCAGTCAACGACTTGACCGACAACAAAACACTGGCAACTCTGCTGAAGTACGACAGCATCCACGGTCGTTATCCCGGGACCGTCGAATTCGACGACGAGTCGCTGACGGTCGATGGCAAGAAAATCCTGGCGTTGGCCGAGCGTGACCCGTCCAAGCTGCCCTGGAGCGAGAACAACATCGACATCGTGATCGAGTCGACCGGTTTCTTCACCGCTCGTGCTGCCAACGGCAAGCCCGGATACGACAGCCACCTGGAAGCCGGGTGCAAGAAGGTCGTGTTGAGTGCTCCCGCCAAAGACGGTGCCGACCTGACCTGCGTGATGGGCGTCAACGATGACAAGTTGACCAAGGACCTGAAGTGCATCAGTAACGCATCGTGCACGACCAACTGTTTGGCACCGGTGGCCAAGGTCTTGAACGAAACGTTCGGGATCGATTCCGGATTGATGACGACCGTTCACGCCTACACGAACGACCAAAACGTCCAGGACCAACCGCACAAGGACCTGTACCGCGCCCGTGCCGCCGCCCTGAACATCATCCCCACCTCCACCGGTGCTGCCAAAGCCGTCGGATTGGTGATTCCGGAATTGCAGGGCAAGCTGACCGGTATCGCGATGCGTGTTCCGGTGCCCACCGGCAGCGTGGTCGACCTGACCGTCAACCTGGCCAAAAAGGCATCCGTCGACGAAATCAACTCCGCGATCAAGGCTGCTGCTGAAGGCCCGTTGTCGGGGATCCTGTTCTACGCGACCGACCCGCTGGTCAGCAGCGACATCATCCACGACCCGCACAGCAGCATCTTTGCTGCTGACTTCACGCAGACCCTCGGCGACAAGATGGCCAAGGTCGTCAGCTGGTATGACAACGAATGGGGTTACAGCTGCCGCACCGCCGACCTGTGTTCCAAGCTGGCCGCGATGCTGTAAGCATCCTCCCCGCAAGATCGTCCATCCATCGAAAAAGCTCGATGCCGCTCCGGCGGTGTTGAGCTTTTTTCGTCTCATGCCCCCGGCAGGTCCGCCCATCAAGTCACGGCGGACGGCGGTCGTGACCTCTCACGTGATCGGGACAGTCGTGACCTTTCACGTGAGCGACTCAAACGCTCAGCGTGCCGTCGAGATGCTTTCCGCGTACGCCAGTTCGCCTGTCCGGCCATCGTAATACTGGAAAACGACTTGCGGGTGCGGGTAGGCGACCCATCGTGTGCCGCCAAGTTCCTGCGGCATGTTGAACACGTTGTTGACCTGGACCACGCAGTAGTACGGATACAGGCGTTGCAAACGGGGCAGGTCGGGAAGGATGTAGCTGCTCCAACGGATGTCACATTCGCGGGGGCCGAACTTGAATTTCCCCGTGGCCGGTCGATCGCTTTCGTCCAGCTTGGGAACGTGGTTGACGCTGTTGTGTGGTCCGCAGCAGAACTCCCAAATGTTGTCGGTGACCCGGATCGCAAAGCTGTTGTGCAGGTCCCCGGTCATCACGAACACCCGCTTACCGATCTTCTCCCACTCGCGAATCAAGGTTTCTCGTTCGTCAAAAAAGCCGGTCCAAGCTTCTTCCTTGTTTGCGGCATCGGCTTCGAATCCGCCCGCGCCGCTGTGGGGAATCATGAAAGGGACGGTGGAGACGACGAAGAAGAAATCGGCGTCGCTGTCGCGCATGCTGCGGAGCAACCACTCACGTTGCGGACGACCCAGCATGGAAACACCGGGCTTGTCCCTCTCCGTCACGTCATGCATTTGCCGGTCGCCGCGCGTATCGAGGAAGAAGAACTCGCAATTGGCAACGCGTTTCTTGCCGTAGCTGCGGCGTCCGATCGAATAGCTGATGTTGGTGTCGCTGACTTTCGCCGGCATGTGCAGACGCAGCGTGTGCGGATCGACCACCTCTTTGATCTCGTACACGTAGGAGTTCTTGTGTCCGGCGTCGTCGTCGTAGGTCATGTCGTTGACGCCGGCTTCCGGGGTCCCCCAGTGAACGTGCAGGTTGGTCATTTCGTCCAACGGCAGGTTCGTGAAATCGGCTTCCGCATCTTGCAGCAGGTCACTGCCGGCCCGCATGCTCGCTTTACCGAAATGAATCGGATGATCGAACTCGGTGGGATTCGCCCAGCCCAGGTAGTCGAACCAGGCTTGTGTTCCGATGTCGCGAAACACCGTTCTGCGGTGTCGCTTACCGATTTCGGCGGAGCCCCAAATGTCGTTCACCAGTTCATGGTCGTCGAAGGTGAAGTAGCTGGGCACGTTGCGGTGCCATCGCGCGAGCGATTCGCCGCGGTCCAGGTACAGCTTGTAGTTCTCCCAGACACCGACGATGGTCGGCGCGATGTCGACCACGCGCGGCATCGCGCTGGCACCTTGCACCAATCGCCACGCTTCCGGTGGATACTGACGCAATTCTTCGTACAGCCAGTCTCCATTCATGATGTGGAAATGAACCTTGTCCGCCCAATCGCGATTCAGGTTTTCATAGGTCGGTTCGCGATGGCCATTGCCGTGCAATGGGTTCTGATTGGCGCAAGATCCGATCTGAAAACGAAAGTTGAACAGGCCTTCGGGGTTGTGGGTCGGATTGCGTGTCGACTCCGCATCAGGCAACGTGCGAAAACTGGCGGGCAAACCGTGCGGACGTCCGTTGACCCAAACCTGGTAGTGGTAACGCGTGTCCGGTTCCAGCCCTGTCAGGTCGACGGTGCCGGTGTTGTCATGCCCGATGAATGTCGTGCCGGGTTGGCTGACCTGGTTCAGGTCGTCGGCGGCAAGCCCGTAACGTACGTGGAACTCTCCAGGGTCCGAGGTTCGAGCCCAGACTCGCATCGAGTCCGATTGCGGTTGGCCCAGCATCGGCCCATGTGTCAGGCGAATCGGGTCGCGGTTGTCGTTGATAAAGATCGACGCATCGGCGGGGGCGTCGGCGTGGTGAATCGGCGGTGTCTGCGCGACCAACGGGCTGCAGCACACACACACCGCGGTCAAAAAAAACGAACGCATGAGAACCACTGGCTGGGAGAGGTGAAGAAAGCGGCGCCTGCGCGCCGCATCAGGCAACCAGGACTTTACCAGATCGGGCGAATCACCACCGGACAGGGATCCGCTGCACCGCTGTGCGCTCGCGACCCTGAGGGCACCACCCTAAAGCAGCCACGCTCGCCAGAGCGTGGTCGTGAGCGACGGACGCCACGCTGAATCGACCGTCCCGAGGTTGGCGGTCAGCGAGGTTGACGATCAGCGAGTTGATGATTCAGCGAGGTTTGGAACGCGTCAGCAGTTCCAGTGATTCAAACAATGAATCCACTTCGCAATCGCTCGGATCCGGTGCGATGGCGGTGTAGTATCCGGCTTCGATTCCGAGGGCCGCTCGCAGTGCGGCAGCATGTTCCGGCGGCGCGTCGATGACCTCATTGACCATTTCAAAGTCGCGGTCCCACAGCACCCGATCGGCAAGCAGGTCGATCAGCCAGCGCCAGCGATCGACGTCACAGGAGCCGGCGTCCATGTCAAATGCCGACGCTTCATCGATGTCCTGAATCAATGCTTCTTGACGGACGATTTCGTCGTCTTCGTTTTCGTAGTAGGCGTCCAGTGCGGCCTGACGCCAGCGGCACCGGAACTCGGAGGGCGCCACCGGGTGCAGTTCGATTTCCAGTTCGATCTGCTGAGCAACATTCTGATACACCGCTGCGACGGCGGCTTCGTTGACGCCACTGAGTTCCAACGTGTCCTCGGTGGGGCAAAGCAGGTTCTTGGCCAACAGATCCAGCACGGCCAATTGCTGCTGCCAGGTCAATTCGTCAAACAGGGTGACGCCGTACTCCCAAGGCGGTTCATCGGTCTCACGACAGCTGGCCAGTTCCTGAACCATCGTCGCCAGTGAATCACGAATCAGCTCTGCTTCTTCGCCAACAAGGCATCGATCGCCGGTGGGAGTATGCCAGGTCATCGGTTCGGAAACATGCCAGCCGTGGAAGGAAATGTGTACCCATCGAGGCCCCGGTACATCCTGCACCCGCGATGGTTCCTGCGGTGCTGCTGCAGATCTTGATTGATCCGCTGCCGGACTGCAAGTTTTTCGATTGCGTTGCCATAGCGACGGGGGCTGCAATGTCAATTTGCCGCGGCAGAAACCGTTGGATGCTGCGCAAAAGGGGGAAACAGGGCTGTTTTTTCCGCCCAAACGCCACCTTTGTCGCGTCGGGGGCCGCCGAAACGCGGCAACCGCTTGGCGGGCGGCGCCGCTTCCCTAGAATCTTCCTTTCGACCGGTGCCCGTCGCGTCAACACCGATTCGAAGCTTGACCGTGATCGCTGACGTCCGAATTTGTCATCGCGGGTCAAATGCGGCTTTGAAGGATCAAGCCCGCGCAAAAATCCCTCCTCCATCGAGAACCCCACTGACATGCCAGACCATCATTCCTTGGATATCAAACGAGTTGCCATCCTGTTTGCCGGTGGCCCCGCGCCGGCCGCCAATGCCGTGATTTCGACCGCGGCTTTTTCGTTCCTGGAGGAGGGATCCCAGGTTTTCGGGATCAAGCACGGCTACAGTCGCCTGGCGGATTACACCGCCGCCGGTCCGCTGCAAGAAGGCAACGATTACATCCGTTTCACCCACGATTGTCTGACCAACGCCCGCAGCAGCCGCGGGATCATGATCGGGACGGCGCGGACCAACCCCGGCAAGCACGTCAGCAGCCCGGAGCACTTGAAGGATCCGGAACTGGTCGCGCCGCTGCGCCGCGTGTACGAGGGGCTGTGTTCGCTGGAGATCGATGCGTTGATCTCGATCGGCGGCGACGACACGCTCAAGACGGCCAACAAGCTGAAGATGTTTCAGGACAACCTGCCCGGTGACGCCCGGCGTTTCCCGGTCGTGCACCTGCCCAAGACCATCGACAACGACTACAGCGGAATCGATTTCACTTTCGGTTTCTTCACCGCCGTGGAAACGCTGGCCGAGGAAATCCGCAACCTGAACTATGATGCGGCGGCCGGCAGAGCGTACTTCCTGTGCGAGGCAATGGGGCGTTCGGCCGGATGGTTGGCCTACGGTGCGGCGATCGCCGGCGAAGCCAGTTTGGTGATGAGCGTTGAAGACATCGCCGGTGATCTGGCGGGGGAAGAAGTTGATCCGGAGACCGGGAAGAACCGCAAGATCATGAAGCTGGAGAAGGTCATCGACAAGATGGTCGACATGATGGTGGCGCGCGACCGCGAGGGACGTGAGTACGGCACGATTGTGGTCGCCGAAGGTTTGGCCGAGTTCTTGCCGATGAAGTATCTGGAAGGTGTCTCACGGGACGATCACGGGCACATCAACATCTCCGCGATCAACCTGTCGTCGTTGCTGAGCGGTCTGCTGAAGGACGCTTACGCCGCACGGACCGGAAAGTCCCGGAAGGTCAACGGATTGCAGCTCGGATACGAGTCTCGTTGTGCTCCGCCGCACGCCTACGACGTGATGCTCGGCTCGCAATTGGGCGTTGGGGCGTATCGCGCCCTGGTTGAAGAAAAACTCAACGGAGTGATGGTGTCCGTCTCCGGACAGCTCGATTTGCACTACGTCCCGTTTGAAAAGCTGGTCGATCCCCAGACCCTGGTGACCAAGGTGCGGTTCATCGAGCCCAACAGTGATTTCCACCGGCTGGCCCGCTTCCTGGAAACCTGCACCGACAGCTGACGCCTGACCGGAGCCGCCAGGCGGAGGGTTCCATGGTCTGGCGCCACGCCGGCCACAACGCGGCAAAAACGACGCAAGGTCCGCGGGTTGTTCTGGATCCGCGCATTGCTCAGCGGATCAAACCCAAAGCTCGCTACAACTGCTCGCTACAACTGCTCGGTCAGCCACTGCAGTTCGGAGGCAATGTCGTCGGCCAGACCGCGTTGACGCATCGACTCGGGCAAGACGGTCCAGGCATACGTTTCGACTTCCAGGTGACCGGTGAATTCGAGCTGGGCGTCCGCCGAGCGAACGGCTTCCAGGCATTCCAAGACGTCGTTGCGGCTGGTCGAGAGGTATCCAAGGCTTTCCAGAAAGATCGGGACGTGGAAGTGAATCATCCACTGCCGGGCCGATTCCAACTGCTCCGGTGTTGTCTCACGTAGCAGCTCGGGCAGGTCATTCGCCAGCCGGAAGGTCCCGGACGCATCCAGCTGACCGGTTTGGTGCAGGTAACGGTCTTCAGCGAACTCGCCCAATTGCGTCAGCGCGTCCGCGTACCGCTCTTCAGGAATCTCGCTCCAATCGGCCACGATGGCGCTGCTGACTTGAACCTTCCCGATACCAATCCCGGCTTGTCCGTAACGCTCGATCACCTCCCGCTGCGGTTCATTCATTACCACGCTATGGCAGATGTCGTGGCAGACGGTCAGGTAACGGCGGTGTGCCGCCTCGGGCAGTTCCGCGTCGAAGAATTCGACAATGTCCTCGACGGTGTCCAGCAGGCATCCGGGCTCGGGTTCGATTGCCACCACAATGCGTTTGCCGGTGTCTTGCTCGATCTGTTGCAGCGACTTGACGAGTTGGCGAAAGTGTTCGCCCGACTGTTCGCGGTTTCCCCGGTCGCCGGATGCGGCCGTGAACGGGTTTTCCGGCCAGCCGATCGGCAGGGTGCTGATCGATCCCACGGATTGGTCTTCATCAAGCAGCCCCGCCAGAATCGTCGCCAGACGCTCGGTGTACTCCAGTCGTTCCCGCGATTGCCAGGTGGGTAGGTAGACCCGTTGCTTGACACTTTCGCCATGAAAGTTGGCGAACGGGAATCCGTTGATCGTGAACGCGGTCAGCTGATTCGTTTGCAGGAATTCTCGGAACTCCGCCAGCCCGCCGTCGATCAGTTCTCGTGAGGCTTGATCGGGAATCCAAAGTCCGACTCCCAAACGCTGGGTGTCCAGTTTCTGGCGGACGGCCACCGCGTAGCGGCTCAAATTGTTGCGAATCGCCGGCAGATCCGTTCCGGCGTGCACGTTGGTGCAATAGCCGATTTCGAAGGTGGTGGAGGGGGTCGAAGAAACCAAGGTAGCTGCAGGGGCTGGGGGGAAACGGTGACCGGGGCGTCTCCCTACCATACCGCACCGTCTGCCGGCCCCCAACCGCGACGCGGCCCGCCGGCGTGCGGATCGGGCCGGGGCATTCGTCGGGTGTGCAATTTTGTCCGAGCCATGTGCGGCTTCGGCTTTGGCAGACTAGAATTGCCAGCGTTTTCGTGTTTGACACCCGCCGCCAAACCCCGCCTTGCCGTGATTTTGAATTGCACCCGTCCGCTGCTGGCGGCGATCTGCGTCTCGTTTTGTTCCTGCTGCTGGATGCCGCTGGCGACCGCTCAATCGCCCGAAGCCCCCAACCGCAAGCACCAGGATCCGTCCGACAAGTTTGCCCAATTGGACCCCTGGTGGCCGACCCCCGGCGACCAACGCATCGCTTCGGGAGCGCCCGGTCCAGCCTATTGGCAGCAGCGAGCCGACTACGAGATCGACGTGACGCTGGACGATCAGACGCAGCGGATCATCGGGTCGGCGCGGATCGACTACCACAACCAATCCCCCCACACGCTGTCCTACGTTTGGGTCCAGCTGGATCAGAACCGGTTTCGCAGCGATGCGGACGATGCCCTGACCGAGACGGCCCCCTCGCTGCAGCCCAGGATTTCGTTTTCGCACATGAAGTCGATTCTGGCCCGGCGTAGCTTTGACGGCGGTTACCGAATCAAATCCGTCACCGACGCGCAGGGCAAGCCGCTGCCGCATAAGATCGCCGGCACCATGATGCGGATCGACTTGCCCGAGCCGTTGGCACCGGAGACGGGGACTCAGTTCGTCATCGACTACTCGTACAACATCGTCAACGGCAAAACGATTCGGGCGCGTTCCGGATACGAGTTCTTCGAAGAGGACAAGAATCACATCTATGAAATCGCCCAGTGGTTTCCGCGCGTTGCCTCCTACACCGATTTCGGCGGATGGCAGAACAAGCCGTTTTTGGGACGCGGCGAATTCACGCTGGAACTCGGCGACTATCGCGTCCGCATCACGGCACCATCGGAGATGGTCGTCACCGCAACCGGGACGCTGACAAATTCCGAAGAGGTGCTGACGCCCCAGTGGCGTGAGCGTCTGGAGCGTGCGAAGACCGCGGACAAGCCCGTCTTCGTGGTCACGCCGGAAGAGGCGAAGGCCAACGAAAGTGTCCGGACCGAGACGACCAAGACGTGGACCTTCGACGCCAAGAACGTTCGTGACTTTGCGTTCGCGGCCAGCCGCAAATTCATCTGGGATGCGATGGGGACCGAAGTCGGATCCGACACCGTGATGGCGATGTCCTTTTATCCCAACGAAGCCGAGCCACTGTGGAGCAAGTATTCGACCGAAGCGATCGCCCACACGTTGGATGTCTACGGACGGTATTCGTTCGAGTATCCCTACGAAGTTGCCATCAGCGTGAACGGCCCGGTCTACGGGATGGAGTACCCGATGATTTGTTTCAACGGGCCGCGACCGGAAGATGATGGCACCTACAGCAAAGCCACCAAATACGGGCTGATCTCCGTGGTCATCCACGAGGTCGGTCACAATTTTTTCCCGATGATCGTCAACAGCGACGAACGCCAGTGGACGTGGATGGACGAAGGCCTGAACACGTTCCTGCAGTACCTGGCCGAGCAGGAATGGGAGGAGGGGTATCCGTCGCGTCGCGGGGACCCCGAAAAAATCGTCGCCTACATGCGTGGCGGCAACCAGCGGCCGATCATGACGGGCAGTGAAGAGATCTTGCAGTTCGGTAACAACGCTTACGGAAAACCGGCAACCGCGCTGAACATCCTTCGTGAAACCATTTTGGGAAGAGAGCTGTTCGACTTCGCCTTCCGCGAATACGCCCGTCGTTGGAAGTTCAAACGACCGACTCCCAGCGATTTCTTTCGCACGATGGAGGATGCCTCCGCGATCGATTTGGACTGGTTCTGGCGGGGGTGGTTTTACGGAACCGAACACGTGGACATCGCGATTGATGACGTCGAACTGTATCAAATCGATTCCGGTGATCCCGACGAGAAAGCGGAACGGGAGCGACAGGAGAAAGACCGCCGAGAACCGACGCTCAGCGAGACCCGCAACGAGGGGCTGAAGCGACGCATCGATTGGCAGCCGGGTTTGAAAGATTTTTACAACAGCCCCGAATACGACGAATTGAAAGTCGAGGAAGAAGATCGCAAATCCTTCCAAAAGTTTTTGGACGGATTGACCAGCGACGAACGGGCACTGCTCCGCCGCACCACGAACTTTTACGTGGTCGACTTTCGCAACGTCGGCGGTTTGGTGATGCCGATCGTGCTGCGAGTCCATTACGCCGACAGCACCAGCGAGATGATGCAGTTCCCGGCGCAAATCTGGCGGCACAACAGCAAGCAGGTCGGCAAGCTGATTGTGACCGACAAGGAAATCGTCCGCCTGGAGCTTGATCCCCGCCGGCAAACGGCGGACACCGACGAAAGCAACAATCACTGGCCGGAGAAGTTGGTCCCCAGCCGTTTCAAGCTGTTCAAGGACGAGAAGAAAAAGAACGCGATGCAGAAGGCGGCCCAAGACGAAAAGCAAGCCGACAAGGAAAACGGCGCCGAAGAAAAGAAGTCGGATGACGACGACAAGGTCGAACCGGTCGAGTGATGGGAGCGGCGATGATGGTTCACGGTTTCTCGACGGCGTCGACGGTGTGCACTTACTTGGCCGCCCTGTTGTTGATGCATCCGGTGCACGAAACGGTGTGCGAGATGGAATGGGATCCGCAGCGCGGGCGAGTGGAGATCGCGCTGCGTCTGGATCGTCTGGATGAGCAATGGATCGAGCACCGGTATCGCACCGCGGGTGCCGACAAGGAGACTGAGCAGGATTGGCACGTGCCGCTGCTGGAAAAACAGTTTCTGCTGGATCCGGTCAGCGAAGGCGATTCGAAGAAACAACTTTCCGGTCGGCCGTATCGTTGGATTGGTCGCAAGGAGGACGGAGCCCATGTCTGGTGGTTTTTCGAAACGGCAAAGCAGACCGATGAAGCTCCAAAATCAATTCAGACCCGGTTGCTCTTTGACCGGCACTCCGACTATACCCACCGAATTCAAATCCTGAACAAGCTGCCGGGCGGGGCCGCTCCCAAAGCCGTGGTCTTGACGGAGCAGCGTCCGAAGCAAGCATTGACGTTCCCCGTGGCTCCCTAGAGACAGCCGATGGCCGTGTCCCAGCCGATGGCAGTGACCAACCTGACCGCCGAAGTTGTCTCGATTGGCGATGAAATGACCAGCGGTGCCAGGCTGGACACGAATGCCCAATGGCTCAGCCAGCGGCTCGGTGATCTGGGAATCGACGTCCAGTTCCACAGCACCGTGGGCGATACGCTGCAGCACAACATCGATGTGTTTCGCACCGCGGCCGAGCGAGTGGATTTTGTCGTGGCCACGGGCGGCCTGGGACCGACACGCGACGACTTGACGCGCCAGGCACTGGCGGCGGTCGTCGGCCAACCGCTGGAACTCCGCCAGTCCGCGCTCGATCACATCACGTCCCTGTTCTCCAAACGCAATCGCGAAATGCCCTCTCGTAATGAGGTGCAAGCGATGTTCCCCGTCGGCAGCCAGGAAATCTTCAATCCCCAGGGCACCGCGCCAGGTGTCGATGTCGCTTTTGACCGCCAAGGGAAACGCCCCAGTCGCGTGTTCGCGCTGCCCGGCGTCCCGGCCGAGATGAAGCGGATGTTTGACCAGACCGTCGCGCCGCGGATTCTGGAATCGGTCGGTCGTCGCAGCCACATCGAGCACCTGGTGATGAAGTTCTTCGGGATCGGTGAAAGCGACATGGAGCATCGGCTGGGGGAGATGATTTCCCGAGACCGGATTCCCCGAGTCGGCATCACGGTCAGTTCCGCCACCATCTCCTTGCGAATCACGGCCATGGCGGATTCACCTGAGCAATGCCGGGAACTGATCCGAGGGACCCGTCAGGAAATCCTGGATCGGGTCGGCGAATTGCACTTTGGCGACGGCGAGGATTTCGAGCAGTACCACGCGGTTCGACGCGAGTTGGATCGGCGCGGGCAAAGCCTGGTCAGTCTGGAACTGGGCAACGCGGCAAAACTTGCCGGCTGGTTTGCATCCCTGGGTAAGACGGCCACCTATCGTGGCGGATTTTGTTTTGCCGATCTGCCCGAGTTGGCGGCCGTGTTTGCTGTCGCGGTCCCGTCCGCAACGCAGACGCTGCTGGAGAAGACGGGAGCGGATTGGTTGCTGGTGGTCGACGCGTATCCCTCGTTGGAAGTTGAAGCCGAGGAACCTTTGCCGGCCGCCGAGGTCCGATTTGTGGTGGTGGGTCCCGACGGAAGAACGTTCAGCACCACCAGCCGGCTGGGAGGGCATCCGGCAATCGTGCACGCCCGCATCGGCAAGGCGGCTTTGGCCTGGTTCCGTACCGTCTTGGCACGCGAATCATCGACCGCCGACTCTGCCGCCGCCACGACACCATGAAGGTGTTGTACGAGGACAACCATCTGTTGGTCGTCGACAAGCCGGCCGGAATGGCCACGATGGGTGCTCGTCCCGGCAGTTCGTCGGTGCATGCCTGGGCCGCCGACTACCTGAAGCGTCGGTACCACAAGCCCGGAAACGTGTTTGTCGGCGTGGTGCACCGTCTGGACGCAATGTCGACCGGCGTGCTGGTGCTGGCGCGGACCAGCAAGGCGGCGTCTCGATTGGGAATCCAGTTTGGCGGCCCGGGGAAAAGCAAGAAGGCCAGTGCCCCGGCGGCCAAGCTTTATCTGGCGTTGGTCGAAGGCGATCTGCGACGCGATCCCGCCTGG
Organism: Roseiconus nitratireducens; assembly: GCF_008629675.1. GTDB lineage: Bacteria > Planctomycetota > Planctomycetia > Pirellulales > Pirellulaceae > Stieleria > Stieleria nitratireducens. The sequence goes on from NZ_VWOX01000001.1 coordinate 687,023, forward strand.
TCGGACTCCGGGCGATTGGAAGATGCCGTTTTCAAAGACGACGCGGCGCACCGGATGCGCGTCGACCACGGAGAACACCGTCGGGAATCCAAGCCGGCCCGACTGCGATACTGTGTGATTGACAGTCGCAACACAGTGACCTTGGTCGCCGTCCGGCTGCTGACCGGTCGCAAGCACCAGATCCGGTTGCAGTTCGCCGACCGTGGCCATCCGATTCTGGGCGATCGAAAGTACGGAGCACGGTCTGAATTCGCTCCGGGGGTTGCCTTGCACAGCTGGCAGCTTTTAATAACGCATCCGACCCAGGCGGTTCCGGTGCGGTTGCTCTCGCCGGTACCGGCTGATTGGCAACGCAGCTTTGGGGCGCTGCCGCCGGAGTCCACCATCCAGTCGCGGGTTCGTCACGAACTGGATTGGTCACCACCCGACGATGAATTGCCGGATCGATCGACCGTTGATGACTGAACCGACGCCACGTTTCCTTCCACGTCGCATCGTTTCCGGCGGACAGACCGGTGTCGATCGTGCGGGCCTGGAGGCCGCCATCGCGGTGGGCATCGAACACGGGGGCTGGTGTCCCAAAGGCCGTCTGTCGGAAGACGGTTCAATTCCCAGCCGCTACGACCTGGTCGAAACGGATTCGGCGGACTACCCCGTTCGGACCGAACAGAACGTGATCGACAGCGATGCGACGCTGATTCTGTACGAGAGCCGATTGAAGGGAGGCAGCTTGCTGACCCGCCGATTGGCATCGCGGTGGCAGAAACCGCTGTTGTGTTTGAAGCTGGAAGCGGCCCACCCCGCCGAACTTCGGGCGTGGATCGATCAGATGCGGCCGGCGACGTTGAACGTGGCGGGCCCCCGTGAGAGCACGTCGCCCGGCATCCAGCAGCGGTCACTGGAATTCTTGCTGCAGGCATTGGCCCCGCCAACGTCTCCATGACGTGGGACTCATATGGCATGGGCCACACGGCCGGAGTCGCGTCTGTTGTGACAGCCGACCCGTTTCCCACTACGGTTTGGCCTTGGCCATCTCGCTGGCGGGACGCAGCAGCGATCGGATCGGTGCGGCGAAGGCGTAATAGCAGAACGCGATCGGCAGCGCCAGCCAGTGCAACAGAAACACGCCGCCGACGGCAAACAGCGCCTGGCCGATCTGATGCGGGGATCGGCGACCTCGAATCCATTGGGACACCAGGTGTGGGTACTGAACGCGGGAAACCATCAGGTACGCCAACACCCCGGCCAGTGCCGGAATGAAGTAGTGCGAACCGACCAGCACCCGATCCGCCAGCCACTGAACGTTGGCCGGATACACCGGGTCGCTGGCGATGGCTTTCAGATCGGGCATGGCGATCGCCAGGGCCGCCAACGTGCCGGCCGCCGCGGGGCTGGGCAGCCCTTCGAACGTTTCGTGCGAATCTTCCTCGTCGGTTTCCACATTGAACCGGGCCAACCGGATCAACACACACAGCGTGAACAGCACGCCCACCGCCCACAGGAATCGTTGGGGCATCGCATCGCTGATTCGCCAGATGATGACTGCCGGAGCGGTTCCAAAGGTTACGGCGTCGCACAGGCTGTCCAATTCCGCTCCAAACTGCGTTTCTTGACCTGCCATCCGGGCCGCCGATCCGTCCAGGGCATCGAACAGCATGCCACCAAAAATCAGCATCCCCGACGTGAACAGTTTCTGCTCCAGCGGCCATCCCAATTCCGCACCGCTGACCGCTACCGCAATGGCGCCCAAACCACACATCCCGTTGCCGAGCGTCAGCATGGTGGGCAACACGGCCAGCATCAGTTTTCGACGTCGCTTCCGCTTGTGATGACGACGTTCCCGACCCGACTGGGCAACGTTCCGACCTTCATCCTCGATCGTCTCGCCGTCCTTCCAGGTGGGTTCTTCTTCGGAAAACAAGCGTCGTTTCAGTTCACTCATCAGAGGGTTCTATGGGGATCGATGAACAGCCGGGTCCGCCCATCCCACTGTAGCAGACGCCCGGCCGGCGGAAACTTGGCCGGCGGTCCACGCCGTGGCGAGCGTCGCGAGACATTCTCTTGCAAAACCTAGCTCGGACAAGGCATTGGTGCCCGTATCAGGTGCTTGGTGGTGCGGGAATCGGCGGAATTCTGCGAATGGTTGCTTACCGCTGCCCGGCGTCATGACGGGATGTCGACGTCGTCCCAGTCCGCGTGTTCGAAACAGGTCAGCCAATTCAAGGCGTGTTGCCGTTCCGTGATCACGCCCCCCTCCAAGCCCGCCGGAGGCGTTTGTTGCTTTTGGATCGCTTCGCGGGCCGCCCACAGCAGGCGGAAATTCAAATCCAACCCGTCCAGTATCTGGTCGGTCGGGCGAAGTTGGATGGACTCGATCAATTCGCGTTCGCTTTGCGCGATCATCCGCCGTGCCGTTTCCGGGACGTCGCAGATGGCGTCCGGAAAGGGCAGGGTCGGTTGCAACTGGCAAGCCCATTGCAACGCCGCCAAGGCTTCGTAGCGCCAGCCGGCTGCGACGACGTCCTGGGAATCCGGTGACTCGCTTTGCAGGAACTGTTGCTCCCAGGGTGACAGCCCTTGAAAAGCCAGCGGTGATTTCTCTCGCAGCGCCTCGGTGGGAATCGGTTTGCCACTGGCCAGGGATTCGGCGCGGACCGCCACAATGAACAACGCGAGCATCCGCCAGGCGACTTCATCGGGCGGACGCATTGTGACTTCCAACTCGCTGACGACCGGCGGCAATGTCTCCGGAGTATTGATCAGACGATTGCGTAGCTGCAGTTCCGATTGTGCTTTTCGCTGTCGGGCGTCGGGCAGGAATGGAATCTGCGCGTCCGGATCCGGGCCCTGCGAGTCGGGGTCGTAAAGCTTGGCACCGTTGGGGTCGCGGATGCTGCGGTCGGGCAAGAACAAGATCGCGTTGCTGTCCCAGGCCCAGGGGGCAATCGCTTCCAGATGCTCTCCGTCGACCTTGAATGCCACCAGCACGTTGGTTCGCTGGACGTGTCGGCACAGCGCGTACAGTGCCGGAGAAATCGATTCCCCCGCGGATTCAAACAAGTCCGTCACCAACTTGATCAGGTGATCGGAAAACCCCGGCGTCGCATCGTCACGGATGAACACCGGTTCGTGGGGGAACTCGATCGGCGGCGGTTGCCGATGGGTGCAGTAGGCAAAGATTTCAACAGGCATGACTTACCTACCAGATGAGGTCGCCTAAAGGCTCCACACCAGCGCGTCGTCCACCGCGCTGGTGTGGAGCCTTCAGGCGACTGGGAGTGTTGGTGTGGAGCCTTTAGGCGACTGGGAGTGTTGGTGTGGAGCCTTCAGGCGACCTCGCGCGTCGGTTTTCATCCGAGCAATTCGGCGTTCAGCTTGCGTTTGCAATCCCCGATCACGTTTTGCACCAGGCTGTCGGCCTCTTCGCCGCTCAGGGTGGCATCATCGCGTTGCAATTGAACCGACAGCAAAACGCGTTTGCGGTCTTGGCCATCCTTGTCGGGGTCACGATACGTTTCCAGGTACGTCACCTCTTTCAACCGATCACCGACTGCCGACCGAACCACACTCTCCAGTTCGTTCCAACGCACCGATTCGGCAACGATAAAGTTCAGGTCGCGTTGCACGGTCGGGAACGTGCTGACGATGGTTTGCTGTGGAACCAATTGGGCATCGGAAAGCAATTGCGGAAGTGATAGCTCGGCCACGACGACGGGGCTGGGCAGCTTCCATTGCTTCAACGTCTTGGGGGAAACCACACCCAGGTATCCCAGCCGGGCATCGCCCAGCGACAGTTGGACCAACTGGCCGGCAACGAATCCGTCGGCGTCCGTTTGCTTGACGGTCAACGCCGCGGCGGTACCCAGTGATCGGCAAAGCGATTCGACCATGCCCTTGACCGCGAAAAAGTCGGCCCCGGTGACCATGCCGACCGCGTACAGTTCTTCCGGCAAATCCTCTGCGGTTTTACCCGGAAGGTACAGGTGCGCCAGTTCGAACAGGTTGGCTTCGATGGAAGCCGCGGCCCAGTTGTCCGCGCGGGCCTGGATCAGGCTGGGGAGCAGGGTGCGACGCAGTTTTTTGGCGCCCTTGAGCATCGCGGTTTGCGTGCTCAGGGCCGGCCGATCGGTCCATGGCGACAACGACGCGTCCAATTTCTTGGTCACCACGCTGGGCGTCATCGCTTCGCTCAGGCCCGCGGCGGTCAACACGCCGCGCACTTTTTCCGTCGCGGTGTCGAAAGTTCGTTTGCTGCTGGGGGTGACCGGGATCGGGCTGTCTTCGGGAATCTGGTCGTACCCGTGAACGCGTGCGACTTCCTCCACCAAATCGGCCTCCCGTGTCAGATCGTGTCGCCAGGAGGGGGCGACAAAACTCCCGCTGCCGGCCTTGATCTTGCCGTCGCTTTCACAACCCAATGCCGTCAGGATTCTGTCGACCTCTTGAGGCGAAATCGAAATCCCCAGGATCCGTTCCAATTGCGAGAGCCGCAACACGATCGGTTCGGGACGCTCGATTTCCGGGGCGGTGTCCAAAACGCCCTCGGCCACGGTCCCGCCAGCGGATTCGACGATCAACTCACAGACCCGTTGGCTGGCCCAGTCGATTCCCACCGGATCGACGCGTCTTTCGAATCGGTAGGACGAGGGGCTGTGCAGCTTCAGAGCACGGGCGGTGCGGCGAACCGACAACGGCGTGAAGATGGCGGATTCGATCACCACGTCGCGGGTCGAATCGGTCACCTCGCTGTCCGCCCCGCCCATGACTCCGGCGACCGCCTGGGCACGCTTAGCATCGGCGATCACGCACATCGACCGATCCAGTTCGTATTGGCGGTGGTCGATGGCGGTGATGATTTCTTCGGCCTCGGCTGGCCGCACGATGATTTGTTGTCCTTCGACTTTGGCCAAGTCAAACGCGTGCAGCGGCTGGCCGCATTCCATCAGCACATAGTTGGTTGCGTCGACGACGTTGTTGATCGGCTGGTAGGGTTCAATCTTGCCGTCGCGGCGACGCTTCCAGAACACGGCCTGCAAAGCCTCGATCATCCAATCCGGGCTGGGACCGATCGTGACGCCCTGGATCACCCGCGCCGTGTATCGCGGACAGGCTTCCGGGAATCGATTCTCCACCGACAGCAACGACTGGGCGGTTGTCGTTCCGGGACGCAGTTGGGGTGTCGGCGTTTTGAGCGTCTGGTCGTACAGCACCGCGATTTCCCGGGCGACGCCGATGTGCCCCAAACAGTCGCCGCGGTTGCTGGTGACTTCCAGGTCGATGCACACATCGCCCGGTGCCAGGGAGGGATTCTGGTCCGACGTTTCGGTGCCCTCGTGATTCAAGCCACTCAGGCTGAGTCGTTGTTCCAGCTCTTCGCGATCCATCGAAAGGTCGACATAGCGTGAGAGCCAATTCCAAGAGACAAGCATTCGATGTTCCTAGTGATGGATCCGGTTTGAATCGGTGGGCCCGTCGATGGGATCGTCGGTCAGGGGTTGCCTGACACATGGGTTCAAATTTCCGCTTTCACCCTCCCGCTTGCGGGAGGGTCGCGGAGGAGCTTGCGACGACGCGGGGAGGGTTGTCACTGAGTCTTGCTTCAGAGTCATTTCCGATTCTGCCCTCCCCGGAGCCTCGTTCCTCGCCTCCGACCCTCCCGCAAGCGGGAGGGTGAAAGGGTTTTGGAAGACGGGACCGCATGCTTTACGGGGCGCGTGATACATGCCGTGAATTGGGCCATGTTGACCCGCCCTTTCCGATCGTCACGGTTTACCGAAGGAATCCGATCGACAGGCACTCCGGAATAATCCGCGACCTAAAACTGGCTTAAAAAACGCATGTCGCCGCTGTACAGATCACGGATGTCTTTGATCCCGTGACGACGCATGCACAAGCGTTCGACACCCAGCCCGAATGCGAAACCTGACACTTCTTCCGGGTCATAGCCGACGGCGCGAAAGACATTGGGGTCGACCATCCCGGCGCCACCGAATTCGATCCATTGGCCGTCCCACAGAAAGTCGACTTCGACGCTGGGTTCGGTGAACGGAAAGAACGACGGACGGAAACGTATCTCCACGTCGCCGCCCAGGTAGTTGGTGGCGAAGACTCGCAGCACGGTCTTCAAGTTGGCCATCGTCACGTGCGTGTCGACCAACAGCCCTTCCATCTGATGAAACATCGGAAAGTGGGTCGCGTCGGGATCGTCGGGCCGATAAACGCGCCCGAGCGAAATGACCCGGATCGGCGGCTGCCGGTTTTCCATCACCCGGATCTGGACCGTGCTGGTCTGGCTGCGTAACAGCCGGCTGCCTTCTTCGTTACGACGCTCGTCGCCGGTCTGGGCCGTCGCCAGGTAAAAGTTGTCCAGCGGATCCCGGGCCGGATGGTCCTCGGGAATGTTCAGGGCCACGAAGTTGTGCCAGGGATCCTCAACCTCGGGACCCTCGGCCGCTTCGAACCCCATCCGTCCCATGATTTCGGTCAGGTGCGAAATCGTCTGGGTGATCGGATGGACGTGCCCGATGTTGGGCCGAACGCCGGGCAGGGTGGGATCGAAGGTGGGGTCGGAATCGCTGCCGCCGCCACCGCCCAGTCGATTCTGGGCATCGTTGACCGCGGCCTCAATTGCCTGTTTGACTTCGTTCAAACGCATGCCTGCCGACTTGCGATCTTCGGCGGCGACGCTGCCCATCTGCTTTTGGATGTCGCGGAGGGCGCCTTTTTTCTGTCCGACGTACTTGACCCGCGCAGCCTCGAACGCGTCGGCATCCTTGACGGAATCAAGTGTCGAAATCGCCTCGCTCTTCAACGAGTCGAGGGCGGATAGAAAGTTTTGCAGTGACATCGAACAGATGTTACGCGGCCAAAGCTTCTTTGACCTTGTCGACGACGGTCTTGAAGCTGGCTTCGTCGTGAATCGCCATTTCCGACAGCGTCTTGCGGTCCATCTCGATGCCAGCCTTCTTCAGGCCGTGGATGAACTCGCTGTAGCGGATGTCGTTCATCCGGCAGGCGGCATTCAGTCGGGTGATCCACAGACGTCGGAATTCACGTTTGCGGACGCGTCGGTCGCGAAACGCGTACGCACCGCTGCGAACCAGCGTTTCCTTGACGGTTCGTGTCAGCTTTCCACGTCCGCCGCGGTAACCCTTGGCACGTTTGAACAGACGTTTCTTTGATTGCCGACGGGCGGCTCCTTTGGTGGCACGCATTGGTGCGGATCCTTCTCAGGTTGCTCTGGAATCAGGCCCCGGCGTCATCGGTCCAGCCGACGCACCGGCGTTTCGCCCATCCAAATGGGAATGGAAAATGATTTTGAATGTCTAGCTGCAGTGGTAGAGCATGCTGTGCATGCAGACTGCAGTGGTAGGGCATGCTGTGCATGCCAACACAACTCGAGCCTCGGTAGGGCATGCTGTGCATGCCGGTGAACTTCGGTAACGCATGCCGGCGAATGTGCATGCCGGTAAACACGAATCGAATGTCATGCACAGCATGACCTACGACGCGACAACGCGTTCCGCTTAGTAGCTGTAACCGTTCAGCGACGCCTGGATGGTCTTCTCCATGCAGGGATCCACGGCGGTGGTTCCACGGAGGTTGCGGCGACGTTTCTTGGTCAGCCCCTGTGCCAGGTGGCTGGTACCGCTTTGACGGTGCATGGCTTTGCCGGTCGCGGTCAAGCGGAAGCGTTTTTTCGTGCCTTTGTGCGTTTTAACTTTTGTGCCCATGGTCCAATGATTGGGTTGAGGGTGCTTTGATTAGTTGCCGGGCGAAACGCCGGGTGGCGTGACGCAATTCGCGTGATTGGGCCCAATTCGCGTGATTTGGATAGGGCCTGCCGATTGATCGGCTGACCGAAGGGTCCGACGCGAGCCTTTTCGTGTCCGACTGGTGGCGTGCGACATCCGCTTGTCGGCGGCCGCAACGGCTTTTCGTCGACGCTGAGGGACCGCGAAGGGTAGCAACTGCCGCGGGGATGCGGAAGAGGGTTCGGACCGCTGAATCCCGAGAAAAACGGCGTTTGGGTCAGTCCACGACGTTCAGCTGCTGGTTCATTTGCTCGGTCGCCGCGCGGACCGCGTCCTGCCAGCGGGCGTCACCGTAGGTTTCGGCAAATTCGGGGCGGGCATGGGCAAAGATGATGTGCCGCGAGCTGTTGACGACGGCGCCCAGGCCCCCAGGATGGAATCCGGCTTTGACGTCCTCGGCCGCTCCGCCCTGAGCCCCGAACCCCGGGATCAGGATCCAGCTGTGGGGCATCGCCGATCGCATTTCGGCCAATTCTTGAGGATACGTGGCACCGACGACGGCTCCCAGCGGGCCGTAGCCATCGGAATCGGTCCGCGGGGCATTCAATTCGGTCAGCAGTTCCGCCACGCGGGCGTACACCGTTTGGCCGTCGGTCTGGCGGTTCTGCAGTAGCCCGCCGCCGGGGTTGGAGGTTTTCACCAGCACAAAGATCCCGGCTCGGCGGGCATCGCAGACCTCCACGAAGGGTTCGATCGAATCGCGACCCAGGTACGGGCTGACCGTCAGGGCGTCGCTGCCCCAGGGACTCTCCCCGCCCAGGTAGGCATCGGCGTACGCGGTCGCCGTGCTGCCGATGTCGTTGCGCTTGCCGTCCAGGATCACCAGGACGTCCTTCTTTCGGGCGTAGGCGATGACCTCACCCAGGGAAATCATTCCGGCCGGTCCCAGTTGTTCAAAGAACGCCGCCTGGGGTTTCACGCAAGGGACCAGGTCGGCGACGGCATCCAGGATTTCGCAGCAAAACTGGGTGTATGCTGCGGCCCATTCCTCGGGCCGGTCTCCCTGGACCGTCTCGCGGAGTCCGGCGGGCAGATTGGCTTTGCGGGGATCGAGTCCGACGCAGGTCACCGAACGGGTGCGGCGAACCGCGGCGGCCAGACGCGAAGCAAAGGTCATCGGGAAAGGTCTCCTGGAAGTGGAAAGGGCAATGCGGGCCTGATCGTACCATCCGCAAACGCATTTCGGCATCCGGCGAAGCCCCCGTGCTGCAGAACACGGGGCCCGTCGCCTAACAAAAACACGGGCGTTCTTCGCCTTCTGTGCGGCAGCTTCGCCCGTCAGAGAAAAGCGGGGCAATCTGTCCGTCGCCGTCGGCGCGAGCCGACGGACACGGCTGGCCACACCACCCCCAGCCGCGAAGCGGCGACAGTCCCCACCGTCGGCGCGAGCCGACGGACACGGCGCTTCATCATTGGTGACGAGGGCGCTCTAGAAAACCAGGGACGCGTTCGCTAATCTAGCGGGCCGACGGGATGTGGCTCAGCCTGGTTAGAGCGCTGCACTGGGGGTGCAGAGGTCGCAAGTTCGAATCTTGTCATCCCGACTACCGTCAGACCTGAAACCCTGCGTCTTGCAGGGTTTTTCCTGTTTCGGGTTCTCAGATGCTCCGCAGGCGGGTTCGTCCTGAGCCGTCAAGGCCGGTCGATCCCGGTGTCTCACCTGCCGCCGATGCCTTCAGAGCGAATGCATTTATCACTGCGGTGGGTGCTTGTCAGGATCACCCGGGTCTGAACGCGCCCGACCGCAAACGGCGATCTACGGCATGAACTTCAACGACTTGCCGGCGATGGGAGCCTCTCACGGCTACCTCGTCGTGCTCGCCCTGCTGGGGCTTTCAGCTTTGGTCACGGGAGGTTTGCTCTACAGGCGGGGCTGGTTCGAATAGGCTGTTACGTGCTTGGTTGGACGCAGGATAAGCCGCCTTATCCCCGCCCGCATCTACGAAAGGACGCATTCTGACAGCCAAGAAGCGCCTTGGCAAATTCGCCGTGGTCACTGAGTCAACACAGCGGCTTGGTATTGTCCTTCCATCCCTTGAATCTCCATGACAGCAATCAGACAGTCGGCGTGATCGACTTGACTTCAACGGAGTCAACGCAGCCCTTAGGCCGAAACGGCATCGACGTGCGAAGGCCCTGGGTAGAATGAAGCCGATCATCTCCCATGCTGAAAGAAGTCAGAGCAAGAAGAGCAATGTCGAGATTCAAGTGGATTCTGGTGCTCGCGATAGCGGTCAGCGGAGCGGTGCACTCACGAACGAACGCTGAAGAGAAACTTCCTCAATTCGTGGAAGACCCTGTGGTTTCCAACAACCCCAACCAGAGTGTGCCACTAGCAGCGGTCGTCACGTTCAAGGCAAACCAGCCTGTTGAAACGACGATTACTCTCACGGAGGGCGAGCATCGTTGGGAGTTCACCTACGATGCTGCTCGCAAGGCGGAGAAGGGGCTTCCAGTCATCGGTTTCCGACCGGATCGCAAACACGAACTCGTGGTTTCCATCAAGAATGCTGGGGGCGAGATAGCTTCATCTGAACCGCTTACGTTCCAATCTCCGAAGCTACCAAGTGACCCTGCCGAGTTTCCCAAGATTGCAATTGCCACCAGCGACTCAAAGATGGCCGAACCGGGATTTCGACTGTTCAACCCGAGAAGGAGAATACCACGCCAGACCCAAGCCGGAAACGAACAAGAGCGAGAGTTCGGCGAGAGCTTTGGGATGTTGCTGATGGTTGACCAAGCTGGCACGCCTGTCTGGTTCTACAAGACGGACTCTCGCATTGCCGGATTCAACTACATGGACAACGGGCACATTTTATATGTCACTGCCGACTACCGGCTTGTTGAAATAGACATGCTCGGCAACGAGATACGGTCGTGGTATGCCTCACAGCGTCCACAGGGAAAATCAACAGCGACCCCCGTGGAGACTCTGACCTTTCACCACGATGCCGATTTGCTCGACAACGGCAATGTGTTAGCTCTCTCAAGTGAGCGGCGAAAGATCGAGAATTACTACACCAGTGAGTATGAAGCAGACGCTCCTCGACAAGACCAGTGGGTGATGGGCGACCGCGCTGTCGAGTTCACTCCCGGCGGTAAGATCGTATGGAGTTGGAAAGCCTTTGATCATCTTTCTTCACGTCGTATTGGCTACGAGACGTTCTCGCATTATTGGCAGCGTAGGGGATTTCCAGACACGATTGATTGGTCGCACGCAAACGAAATCACCAAGCTCGATGACGATTCGGTTCTTATCAACTTTCGTTACTTGAGCGCCGTTGTCAAAGTTGACCGAAAGACCGGAGAAATTCTCTGGATTTTCGGTGAGCCATCCGGCTGGTCAAAAGAACTTCAATCGAAACTCATTCAATTGCAGGGAGATGCGCGATGGAGTTGGCATCAACACGCTCCCACGTTCACATCTCGTGGAACGCTTCTTTTGTTCGACAATGGAAACTATCGTGCAAGACCATTTAATGAGCCAACGTCGTTGGCGAAGACGTGGAGTCGGGCGGTCGAATACGAACTTGACGAAAAGACCCTGACGGCGAAACAGGTTTGGACTTCCGAGACCGCGGACGAAGAAAAGGTCGTCACGATTGCAATGGGCAGCGCGTCAGAGACACCAGAGAAAGGAAATATTCTCGTCGGCTATGGAGCAATCCTCGATCCGTCACAGGTCCATAAAGTCTCATGGAAGACTCGCTCGCAAATTGGTCAGATGACTCGCTGCCGAGAATACACACATACGACGCCAGCGAAGATCGTATGGGATTTGCGACTCGAACCGACTGGTGGCAACCCCAAGATCGGCTGGAATATTTTTGGTTGTATCCCTGTTTCGTCACTTCAGCCGTGATGGGTGGATGGGGTGCGTCGTGTGAGTGTCGGACGAAAGCGTTCCAGCTCCTGCGTCAAGCGTTGCCTGCTCTAGCCGCTTTGATTAAACTCGCTCCGTGATGTCGGGTCGTAATTCTCAGCGGCTTTCTCGGCTTCAGCGGTCGTCCACCTGTCGCACTTGGCAATCGACTGACGCAATACGAGCAGATACTCGAAGTTTCGTTCTGTTATCGATCAGTGCTCACATTGTCGGTGCCACAAGACACGTTCGTATCGAAAGATCAGTACTCGAATGAAACAGATTTGGTTGGCTTGTTGTGCGGTATGGTTTCTTTTGGCTGTTGTTGCTCATGCGGCGGATCGGCCAAACATCGTCCACATCGTCGCCGACGATCTCGGCTGGAAGGACGTTGGCTTTAACGGGGCGACTGATGTTCGAACCCCAAACATCGACGCACTCGCCAGTGGTGGTGCGAAACTCACGCAGTTCTACACTCAGTCGATGTGCACGCCCACTCGTGCGGCGTTGATGACCGGGCGTTATCCGTTTCGCTATGGGTTGCAAACCATTGTGATCCCTGGCCCCGCCGATTATGGCCTCGACACGACCGAGTATCTGTTGCCGCAGTGCCTGAAGGATGCGGGCTACCGCACCGCGATCATCGGCAAGTGGCATCTCGGGCATGCCCACATGAAGTATTGGCCGAAGCAACGGGGTTTCGACTATCAGTACGGCGCGATGATAGGCGAGTTGGACTACTTCACGCACAGTGACGCTGGCGTGCTGGATTGGTTCCGCAACAACAAGCCGGTGAAAGAGAAAGGCTACACCACGCAACTGCTCGGTGCCGACGCGGTGGACTTCATCCACCGGCAGGCTGCCGACCGACCTTTTTATCTCTATCTGGCGTTCAATGCGCCGCACACACCTTATCAAGCCCCCCAGGAATACATCGAGCGGTTCGCAGACATCACGGTGCCAACGCGTCGCATTTATGCGGGCATGATCGCTTGCCTCGATGACGAGATCGGCAAGGTTGTTTCTGCACTTGAGAAGAAGGGGCTCCGTAAAAACACGCTGATTCTGCTGCATAGCGACAACGGCGGCACCAAAAACGCGATGTTTGCCGGGCAGATGACCGACCTGTCGAAGACCGTCCTCCCTTGCGATAATGGTCCCTATCGCGATGGCAAGGGATCACTGTTTGAGGGGGGCAACCGCGTCGTGGCATGCGCGAACTGGCCTGGGAAGATCAAGCCGCAAGCGGTGGAAGGGATCATCCACGCGGTGGACCTCTATCCAACGTTCGCCGCACTCGCTGGTGCGTCGACTGCCAAGTGCAAGCCATTGGACGGCGTGAATGTCTGGGAGACGATTGCCAATGGCAGCCCATCGCCAAGAACCGAGGTCGTCTACAATGTCGAACCTTTCCGGGGGGCGTTGCGACAGGGAGACTGGAAACTGATCTGGCGTTCACTCATTCCAACCAGCGTCGATCTCTACAACCTGGCCACCGACCCTTACGAGCAAGACAACGTGGCCTCCGCACATCCCGAAAGGGTAGCGGCCATGCAAGATCGCCTCAATTTTTTGGGAGGTGAGTCGGCCAAACCGCTGGCGTTGATCTACGTAACTCGCGTTGGTTTGGCACATGGTAAGCCGCTCATCGCCAGCGAAGAGAATAAAGACCCGGCCCCACTCGATGCGCACGGTCCGTCAATCACGGACGAACGTTTTGGCGATCCCGATCGACCCTGAACGCCATGGGCTTGAAAGACTCGTTGGTGCGATTGGCCAACGAGCACGTTGCGGAGGTCGTCTTACTTCCTGCGTTTGGGGGGGTGTCCGATTAGAGACTCTGCGATGCAAAACTCACTGGATTTGATGATTGCAGGTCAGAGCGAGCGGAGCAAAGAAAGCTCTAACCGGATCTCGACCCCCCGATTTCAAGACTGGCATGCACACGCTGACCAAAGACACGCCCTCATTGAGCAATTACGGTACCAGCAACACGGAGCTTAGGCCGTCCATATACTGGATTTCATGCTGATGGCGCAGACTGCAGAGGTGTTCAATTCCACCTACAGGCACACAATTCTCGACTAGGGGCCGGATTGTCCAACTTATGCAGACTGCAATCGCGTTCAAGCCGAATCGGTGTTCGCGATTTCTACTATGTCCTAAAACGCGGTGTGGTATTTCAGCAGCGCGATCGCGCTAGCTGCCGTGGCGTCGGTAGACTTTCTCAGGGCCTGGCCGATGTTGGCTGTCGGACTGGCCGTGAATACGTTGGCACACAGGTGACAACGAAGCGGTTGCATTGTGTGCACACGCGCGTTAAGCGGCTCTTGTCCGGTCACACGCACCAGGTCACGAGAAGCTTTCTGGTAAAGCGTTTGCTGCTGACAGTCAAGACATTTATGGCCTTGGCCAGTTTTTTTCTATCAACATAGAAATAGGACTTACCCCCCTGTTCTCGATTGCGTAAGATTTCTACAGGGATAGAAAAAGAATGGCTAGCCGGGAGCACGACCATGACCCGATCGACGACACCGCAGCCGACCGAACTAGAGCTGCAAATGCTCAAAGTGCTGTGGGCCAATTCACCGAAAACAGCTCGCGAAATCCGTGATGCGTTGGCTTCGCATGGACGCGATCTGGCTCACACGTCCGTGATTACCACGCTGCAAAAGATGGTTGCCAAGGGGCAATTAAAGCAGCTCGATCCGGTCGAGGGTAAGGCGTTTCGGTTCGAGCCGCTGGTTTCCGTCGATGCTGTGTCAAAAAGTATGCTGGGCAACCTGGTGGATCGGGTGTTTGATGGGTCTGCCGAGGCCGTTCTGCTGAATCTGTTTGACGTGACGGACCTGGACGCGGACTCGTTGAAGCGACTTCGCCACGTGTTCAATCAGAAGATGCGGGAGAAGCAGCAATGAACGATCTCTGGCATCACTGGTTCGCTGGAAGTTGGACGCATGTCATAGCACTTTCGCTCGCCCATTTATTGTGGCAGGGCGTGTTGATTGGCTTGGTTGTTGCGAGCCTCGATCGGTTGCTGAGAAAGGCGTCGGCAAGTTCTCGGTACGTTTTGCATTTGGTCGCGCTGGCCGGTTTGCCAGTATGCTTTGTGTTGACGATGGGCAACGTGGATGTCACCACACCAATGCAGGTTGCCGTGGCGAGTGAAGTTGTATCAGACGAGCCCGAGTCCGCTCCGGAACAAATCAATGGTCCACCTGCAGGACCGCCGGCCGGAGTGTATGAGCTTTCGGGCAACTCGATGGTCCAAACCACGATAGCAGCCGAACCGCAAAAGTCTCAAGTTGCGGTAGACTCACCGTCAACCGTCGAGGGAAATAACATCGTCTTTGAAGATCTCGATGTCGCTCGAAATGAACACGCGTGGCTGCCGAATCTGGCTCCGATAATTGTCGTAGCCTACTTGCTTGGTGTAGCTGTTTTTCTCATTCGGCTGACGCTGGCCGTCTGGGGCGGGCATCGATTGCGATCGACCTCGCAGCCGCTTGATGATTCGCATCTGCTCAACATCGTGGCCGAACAAGCACGCCGTGTTGGATTGCGAATCGTGCCCGTTGTTGCTCTATGCGAAAGAGTTGCCGTGCCAACCGTTGTCGGTGTCGTACGACCGATGGTGTTGATACCAGCTTCGATCATCACGGGGCTTACTCCGGAACAGTTCGCCACAATCATCAGCCATGAGCTGGCACATATTCGACGCTATGACCTGCTGGCGACATTGCTTCAACGCACCATTGAATCGTTTTTCTTTTTTCACCCGGTTGTTTGGTATCTAAGTCGGCGGATCAGTCGCCATCGCGAAGTGTGCTGTGACGATCTGGTGGTTTCAACCGGGCATGGACCGATGGAGTATGCCGGAGCCTTGTTGCGCATGGCTGAATTGTGTGTGGCCGTTGAACCAACCGGAGCCATTGCAGCGACCGCGACGGGGACTGACCGTTCGCAATTCGAGTCTCGGGTAACAAGGTTGATGACAATGACACAACGAACGCAACTCCGATTGACACGCGTCGGCGCCGTTCTGTTGGGATCGCTGCTCATTCCGCTAATGACCGTGCCGCCGCTGATTGTGGGCCTTGTTCAGGCGAAGGAAACCGAGGATACGGACACCGTAACCGGTACCCTTCAGGTGCAAATGGCGGTTCTGACGCCCGGCCCAAAATCGGAAGAAGATGTCAACTCAGGAAGCTGGCGAGTGGCGGTCGATTGGAAAGTACCGATTCGAACTGAAGGTGGTGCTGGAAGCGTCATCTCCGAAGTCGACGGTGCGATCCTGCGAATCGAGTGGCAGGCAGTTCGGCGATACAACGGCGGACTTCAGTTCGATAGGTTCAACTGGTCGATCGACAATCCTATCGATCGACGTGACGGGGTTTCGCTCGGTGGCATCGGCGGTCGACAGATCGCTCCCCAGTCATCGTGGTTCGGCGATGAATTTGAATCGCTTGCGTCAATGCAACTCGATACGGCAGGTGAGCAGAAATCAGATCGCGTTCTGGTGTTCCGCGCGAGACACCTGCCAGCCAACATGAAGATCAAGCGGCTAAGCCTTCCGGAATTGCTAAGTTCCCCATTGATAGAAAAAGTCACGGAGTCGAAACCATATGGAGACGAAGCTATAAACGATGGACCGATATCGGACGAAACAAGGCGGCTTTTTCAAGCCGCCTATGACAGTGATCCGTCTTTCGGACGCGCCTCTATCAAACACGCAGGGCAACGGCAAAAAATCGCAAATTGGAATCGAGTACTGCAGCAAGACGGTCTGACTCGCGAGCAACAAATCTTCGCGTGGTGGCGCATCGGGTCGCTGGCGGCATACAACTTTAACGCTGGCCAGGGTGAAACGGCGGACAACGATCTGGCTGCCAAAGCGTTTCGAAAGGTCCTTTCCATCGGAAATGATCTGGTTTGTCGAGAAACACTGGGCGCCGCCACTGTGTATGCAACACTCGGCGGAGGCACGCGAGAAGATCAAGCCAGTCGCATTGAGTTTGCCAAACAGTGGCTGACAATGCGAACCGAGGCGATGGTTGTGCAGAGCGCATGGCTGGTCAATCACAACGGCTATGGCATCGATGGACGCTTGATGCCCGGCGGCATGAACTTGCAGACAGAAGCCGAAAAGGCGGAGTACCTCACCAAGGAACTCGCCAATGCTCGCGAGAGTGTGGCCGCCCGCGCAGCGATGGCAGCTGCGAAAGAAGACCGCCCAATGTTGCGCGATGCAGCTCTCAAAAGACTCGCAGATCGCGTCGTGGCTGCTGCTGGTTCATCAACATGGAAGCTTCATCATGTCGACAAACTACCAACGGTGCTGGCAGACGACTCGCTCGGCTACCGAATCACGCTTCGCCGAACGTGGGAGGAATACTCGAGTCTGCCGCAACAAAAAGAAGCGCCACCGGATGAGCCTGGACCGTTTGAACGCAAGCATGAGGACTGGGAATTCGTGCTATTCCCCCGTGAGCGGCAAGACGCTAGCCGCCGGTCCGATGCGTCAACACCCGCGGATAGCGGCTCGCGGCTTACGCAGTCGTCGCTGGCGGTTCTAGGATTAAAAATCCTCTGGAAAACCGCTTCCAGCCCTTACCACACACAGGCCGTTTGCATGGGCGAGGGCCATGGTTTCGTCTGGTACTCGCTCGGAACGCTTTTCCGCCAGGAGACGATCCGCGAGAAACTCAAACTCACCGGAGGCGACGATCGAATTGACTTGTTGATCGTTGGAACGCAGATTGAAGACGAGGGCAAAATCACTGCCAACTCATGCGCACGACTGATGGAACGGTTTGGCGATGAAGCACTCGGACGAATTGAAATAGCGATCGAGCAAACGCAGGAGCCCACCGCACTTCGTGGGCTGATCGGATCACTCGCTTCCATTCGTACCGATGCTGCCACCAAGCTGCTGATGAGGCTGCACGAGTCTGACTACAAAGACATCAGCGCAGCAGCCGACTTTGCCTTAGTTCATCGACCGTTGCGTCCGGCGGCAAAGTCCGCGTACTTGGACATGCTTTTGAAGCATCGGCATGTCGATGTCGCTTGTGCAGACGCCGTTCATTTCAGGTGGAAGGAAGCATTGCCGAGTCTGGTCCATTTGACCTCGCGTCCCGAAAGCCTGCGCGAGTTGTCGTGGACGATTCCCGCACGTCGTGAATTGGAAGGCAAGCCCATCGAATACAAGTTAATCGGGGCGAAGCAAACGATCATTGCTGAGCGAACCGATCCCAATGATGTCCGAGACGCATGGCAAACACTCACTGACTCCGACGACTTCGAGGCGGTTGTCCTGATCGGCATCGAACTGGCGACCTACACCGCCAAAGGTCCCCAAAAGCGAATCAATGACTTCGGATTTCGGGTGCTGCTGACCCGACCTCGCGATGAGCTAACTGCGTATCTGAAAGGCATTGGCAAGGTTATGCCTGCAGAGAATGCCAAACAAGTACAGCAGTTGCTTCGACAGTTGCAACGGTCGGAACAATTCAAGCGTTTGCAGTCTCACGGCATCCTCGTGACTCCCGGCGGGATCGGTGGTGCGAGCCATCGGTATGTCGTCCCCAGCGATTTTCTGGGCGGGTATGCAATTGACGATTTGTTGCAGTACTGCGTGAGCTTTAGCCCAAAGTCAGAAATCGTCTTCTTCGGCCCCGTCATTACGGACGATCAGTTTCGGCAATTTCACTTATTGCTGCCCGAATCGCACGTTCGTCGCATGGCGGCCGTTTGGTTGAACATCGTCGCCACCGTCTCCGGCGATGAAAGCGAACGCAAAATACTGCGAGTTTCTGACCTCGGTTCACCGGCGCGAGAGATCGGATTGCATGTCGATGACGTGATCGTGGGAATTGGTCCGTTCCGTTGGCCCAAGTCCGAGTCTCGCGACGCATACAACGCGGCGATGCTTACGCAGCGTCCCGGACAAGAATCAAAGATCGTCGTGGACCGCAATGCAAAACTTCTCACCTTCCCCGTCACGTGGGAAGAATCCACGGCACATCGCTTGCTGTGTGGCAATGGCATGCCCACAACGCAACGCGAGGCGATTCAATCTGCAAAACCCCACGTTGACGAAACTTCGACGACCGATAGC
The DNA here is from genome assembly GCF_008629675.1 of Roseiconus nitratireducens. GTDB lineage: Bacteria > Planctomycetota > Planctomycetia > Pirellulales > Pirellulaceae > Stieleria > Stieleria nitratireducens. The sequence continues at coordinate 705,819 of NZ_VWOX01000001.1, forward strand.
TTTCAGGCACTCACTGGCAAGTGGGAGGCAACCGAGGCATCGCACCATTTGCTTGATTCAAAATTGGTCGAAGCGAACCAGACGGGTTTCGCGATCGCGATCGACAAGCAGTTCGGCGAGTCTTATCGCAAAACGTCGGACACATACGAGAATCAGTATCGGGAATTCCTTGAGCAAAAAGGACATGCTGCCGTTGTGTCGGGAACGATTAAGTTCGATTACGGTGGCGAATCGGAACTGATGATAGCCAGGAAAGACGGTGAGCTTTATCTCTGGTACGGAGTTGTCACCGGTGGCAATCCACGCATCTTCCTGCGCGGCGGTGCCGACAGAACTTCCGTTGATTCCCTCGCAATCCAGTGGACTTCCTCGTGTAGCGACAGCCCCTTGGATTTGGACACAGACTCTGCGGGGGTCGTCTACCAGCGCCCACGCCCGACTCACCCCAGCCAAACAAAGAATTCAATGAGACTGAAATGAAAAGCATCAGTGCTGCCATCATTGTTGTCATCGCCGCTGCCTTATTGTTGGGAAGTGCGGTGATTGCTCACGACGACACGGCTCTTTTTATCCAAGTTGTCGGCTGTATTGTCGGCATTTTCGGGATTGCTGGCTGGTTGATGACATTGCGAACGACGAAGCGTGTTGACGATTCCAAGTGACGTCCTCACGCTTCGGCTCGCTTGCTGTCCTGCCACTCGGGTAACCAACAGAAAAGGAACCACAATGAATGTCCTGCTTAGAGTTGCAATTTCAATGTTTGTATGTTCCGTCGCAATTGCGGAGGATGCTCCGAAAGATACGACGATGTTGCAAGGTACATGGGTGCTTTCGCATGGAGTCTTCAGTGGGAAGACTCTAAAACAACAATTTCTTAAGGAGGGCGTTGGAGATCTTCAGATCACCTTCTCCGATGACATCATGACCATGTCTGGTGGTGGCAGCCCTGATCACACCTATCAGTTTACGCTCGATCCAGCTACGGATCCGAAATCGATGCAAATTGTCACGATTGAGACTCGCGGCAAAGCACCGAAGGGGGCGAAGCTTCGATGCATCTATAAGATCGATGGCAATGAGTTGATTCTCTGCATGCCAGCCGACTCCTCTGTTGATCCTCCGAAGGAGTTTAACGCCCCTGAAGGATCTCGTCTGACATTCCTTGTCTTGGCTCGCGATACCGCAACCACGGCTGTTGCTGCGAAACCGATCGCAGACGGAGGTGCCAAGGCACTGCAATTCGCCAATCAGGCCGTTGCCGCACTTGAAGCTGAAAGGTTGAGTATGGAAGCAGGCGCGAAAGCGGGGCACGTCTCAAAGACGCGAATCGACGAGCTTCGATCCGAATTGTTCGATGCCCGGCTTATTCTGCTTCGGCTTCAGGGAGATGAAGCGGGAATCGCCATGCTCCTGCAAGGTGAAATCAAGCTTGAAAAGGCGCGATTCGAACGATTGAAAGAACTGACTTCCCAAGGCTACGTCGGCGGCGAAAAGCTACGCGGGGGTGAGTTGCGGTTGCTCAGCGTGCAACAGCAGCATGCGCTTCACGAAAAAGATCAAGCGAAAGCTGACGAAGTATTGCGTCGAGCCTTCGAGATTGAACAACAACACTTGCAGCGACTGGAATCGCTATCTTCCCATGGAGTCGCAAATCGATCCGTTATTGCTCGGCACAAGCTCCGCATCGCACGTCTGCTCGCGGATCGGCAGGTTGAGCCAGTCGAATGCCACTGAAGGTCGCCAATAGGCTGCCCCCGCATTCAATGGATACTGACTGACGCGGAAAATTATCTTTTCCCTTTTTGTGTAAGGATCTCCAAATCGTGTGTTTAACTGCTGTCGGGTAAAATTTTGCTTTCCCGCAACAGTTTCTCAGCGTGCAGTGAAGAGCGAGTTCAATCACGAGTGCCGGTCGCGCCGATCATGGCGAGCAGCGGCCCGGTATCGCCCCCCATCGCGCTGCTGCCAATGCCCCCCGGCCAACAGAGTGGGGTTCTCGGCGATCCCCGCCGACACAGGGCTGAGCAGCGTTGACGACTTGGGTAGGCGCGGATCATTGCCGCCCAAGTCTCTGGTAAGTGGCGATTGGATTTAAGCTCGCTAACTGCTTTCGATTCGACGCGTTACGGAAATGGACGTCAAAGACGACGCAAATTCGGAAGGTGGTTTGAACTGGCAGTAAACGTCAAGAAATCAGCGTAAACCCTTGCCGTTGACAGAAAAACAGCTCGCCGCGAATCGACGCGACGAGCTGTTTTGAGCTGTAGTCGGGGCGACAGGACGCCAATAGAACTTTTTGCTCAAGGGCTCGGCACGATGCCGGACTCATTAATCATCGCCACAAAAGCACTTACGGCGACTACGGCATGAGTTTCTGACGCCAGAGGAGCCGGGAAAGCTCGAAAGTGACCGGGGTCATTCTGGGGCCATGTGTATTGCGGGTGCATCATCCTCTTTGGCCCGTAAGCCTGTGTCACGCGTCGATATAACGTGCAGTACACGAATCGATTTGCCCCTACAGGATTTCACTGGCCCTCGTTAGTGCGTCGGCCAATACAGTTGGATGACTCATCTCGTCGAGTTATTCCGGCGGTAGATCGGTCGTGATGTACTACTACGCTCTCAAGCGGCTTTATCGCGCAGCATTGTTTGGAGCAGCAGTACAATTCAGGCGCTCTTCGAAGTCTCGCAAATAGTCGAGTCGCCACCTGCTCACTGTCTGGGCTCCGAAATGCTCGCCGGTGGCGAAGTCCGGCAGGGGATCGTCAGTCCACCAATTGGGAAATCGCGAGGAAGGTTTCCAAGCGATCTCCGGTCGCGGGGCGATGGCGGTTATCACACCCGTCTTGTGGTCAAGCGCGGCGACGTTACTGTGGATCGCGTATCGGTAGGTTGCAATGGCCTTCGGACAAAACCGGAACCGCATTGTGCCGTCCCCCGGTGCGTGACCGACCAACATCTGATTCTCGACGGTAAGTTGCGCGGTTGGCTTGCCTGACGCTTCGTCACCCAAAGGGAGCACGAGTTCGAGAACACCGAAAACTTCCATCTGATCATCCTCGGTCGTGAGGCGGTTGAACACGGAATAGGGGCGGTCCCAGGCTCGGACGAACTGGCCGCCCCAGCCCGGCTTCGTGGGGTCATCGGGTGATCCCTTCAGCAGCCAGCCAACGGAAGGCGTGTCACCCATCTTGATCGCGTCGAGTTTCGAGTTGAAGAACTCACCCAGCGCTCCGTGGCCGGCAATGTGCTGCTTCACGAACTCCTTGTTGTCCCACTCGCCGGACTGATCACCACCGTTGAACCAGCCACGATAGGTCGAATTGGCTTCAATGATCCAGAGCTTTGGATGGTGATCGGCGATGTACTGATACGCATCTGGCCCCCACTTCTTGTTGGGACCGCCGATGTAGTAGACACGGAGCTTCGGTAGGATCTCGGGAGCATCATGGAGGGCCTGCGCCAAATCTTCGATCCCTCCCCAGACCAGCACATGTAGCGGACGCGGATCAGCGCGACGTGCGCACTCGACAATCCACCGCGAGCCTTCGGTCGATTCCCGCACGCCTGCATAGGGAGCGGATTCGGTTTCACCTTGCTTCGTAATCGCCCGTAGTTGGCCTGGAGTTGGGTAACTCTCCGAGTACGTTCTCAGGTTGCGGTAGTCTTTCTCGTAGCACTTGATGACGTCCAAAATATGCTGTTTTCGTCCAGGCCCAAACGGCGAGGAGACCAACCCTTCGATGTCCAGGACATCTGCGTAGACCAGTAGATGCACCATTGACTGAAAGTCATCCGGATCGGTTCCACCGATGTCGGTCGAAACGATGACTCGATACCGCTGGCCATCCAGGCCACCGCGATCACCCGCTTCGGCAGCGCGATTCACTTTTTCTTGTGCGTTGGTCGTTCCACTAGTGACAGCGAGGACGCAACTCAAGAAGATCAACGCCAGCTTGCCGCGAACAATGTGGCGGACACGACACGATAAGTTCTGCTGCATCATTCATCTCTCTGTGGGCACCATACTGTCATTTCTGACTTTCCGCGGTTGGCCCAAGCAAAGTATGGAATCAGTTTCACGTCGATCTCTTTCGACTCGCGAGGCTTGAAGGGACGGTAAAGTTCTTCACCCCAAGGCTTCGCATCCACAACTTCGGCCTTCCCTTCGAGCACGGTAACGCCGCCTAGCAGGCTCTTGTCGAACCTTGGCGTGAAACTTGCATCGTAAGGGATCGCCACGTCTTGTATGTTCACATCGTGCGGCAAGTCAGATGATTCGAGACAGTACACCAGCGGTCCACGTTTGACTGCGATCTGGTTGCGTGTCTCTTCGACAAGCGGATGTGCCTCGACCAGTTGCGCCTCCATCGGTAGCGTCAACTCAATTTCGTCGCCGCGATTCCACTTGCGGCGAATCTCGGCGTAGCTGCCGGGCGTGACCTCGCGTGGCTCGCCATTCACAACCAGCTTAGCGCCATAGGCCCAGCCGGGAATTCGCACGAACAGTGACATCTCGGTCGTCGGAGCAGTGTCGACGGTGATATTCACAAGTCCGCCCCATGGATAATCCGTCGCTTGATTCAACTTGATTCTGTAGCCGTCATCGAGTGAGGTGTCGAGTGTATTGCTCCCGAAAATGTTTACCCACACGCCGCGTTCCGATCGGCTGTAGGCGTACCTACCGACTTGGGCGATTGTGCGGGCGACGTTAGGCGGACAACAGAACGACGTCATGTAGGGTACCCGCGTGCGCGACCAGCGCATTTCAACCGGAGCCACATTATGCTGCCGTAGCGGGTTGGTATAAAAGAAGTCTGTTCCGTTCAGGCTGACGCCCGATAAAACGGAGTTGTAGAGTGCGAGTTCCATCACATCGACATGCTGCGCATCACCGCTGGCCAGGAACATTCGCCAGCTCCAAAGCACGTTGCCGATGTTCGCGCACGTCTCATTGTGGGCGGTAGCGTTGGGCAGCTGATAGTTGCGTCCGAATGCCTGATGCACGCGCGTGATCTCGCTTTGATTCTTCGATCCGTCGGGCGAGGCACCGTCGTAGAGCGCTCCGCAGCCGCCAGTGATGTACATCTTCTTCTTGACGAGATTGTCCCAAATTGCAGTCAGTGACTCCCAAAGTTCCTCATCCCCGGTCTCGGCATACAGGTCGGCGATCCCTGCGTACAAATATGTCGCACGGACGGCATGCCCTACAGCCTCATCCTGCTGCCCAAACGGCACTCGATCCTGATTGTCATCGCTGCCATCGACGATTCGGTCTCGCATGTGGATGAGCCGCTCTGCAAGAATCAGGTAGCGGCGTTCACCGGTCTCGCGATACAGGTCGATCAGGCCCATGTAGTGTGACGGGCAGATCGCGTGCCCGGCTTGCTGCGGAGTTGGGTTGCGGAACACTTCATCGAGAAAGTCCGCCGCTTTACGAGCGATGGTGAGAAACTGAACTTTACCAGTTACCTGATGATGCACAGAGGCAGCCGTCATGAGATGGCCCATGTTGTACATCTCAAAGTTAAAGCGATCGCCGAAGGGTTTCACTTCCATATTTCCGTTACGATTTGCAATGAGCACCGGCGTGTGAATATAGCCGTCTGCCCGCTGCGCTTTACTGATGATCTCGATGATTTCATCCAACTTCGCGTCCCATTCCGGATCGCGATCAACCGCATGCGCGGCACAAACGGCTTCCATCCATTTATAGAAATCCCCATCGTTGAATGGTGCTCCATGGTAACTTCCCTCCGACAAACCAGCCGCGATCCGAAAGTGCTCGAGGTATGGCTTGTGTTTCGTTCCGCTCATGATTTCCCAAAGTGCGGGGAGCGTCTGGTCGCGACATATCGCGAACCGTTCTTGCCAGAATCCATCCGTCCATTTCACGTTTGACAACCGAACGAGTTCAACGGTGCGATGGGAAATTGTCGAACGCTCCTGAGCTTGGAGCTTGCCAGAGCTGAGCCAGCAACAGATGAACAGCGCGAGTGCCATGAGTTTCGACATGCTAGTTCTCCACATCGACGATCACGCGGCGGTAACGCGTCAATCTCGGAGTTCCATGGTCTGTGACCGCGAGGATGACATGCATCGTGCCCGTGCCCGGCGGCATCACGCGCTTTGACGGAACGATGAACGAAGCTTTGACGTGGTCGAAGTTTTTGATGGCGACGGGCTGGCCGGTTGTCCCGCTGGAGGTCTGCAGCGAGCCTGCTTCGCCGTAGTAGAACCAGTTGAAGGACAGTGCGTCTCCGTCAGGGTCAGTTGAACCTTCGGCACTCAGTTGGACTTCCTCGCCCGGCCTTGCAGTCAGCCGATCGGCGTGGCCGAGTTTCGGCACTGGCGGATGGTTGGCTTCCTCGTACGGCTTGATCGTCCAGTCCATCCGTGCCGCGAAGTCGTTCTGGTACGCTTCGCGCCAGCGCCAGATCGTGGCGTGATTGTCCGTATGCCAGCGGTTGTCGATCCCTAGCACCTCATCAGCTGCGTTGGTCCAGAAGGGCCGCGTTTCCTCCTGCAGGAACCACTTCTGCATTCGCGGTGTGTAAAACTCATAGCGACCTCCCCAACCGCCCCAGTCCGGATGCTCGGGATCGCTCAAGCCGTTCGTGATAAGATTTAGGAACGATGGTGTGTCGCCCTCCATCAAATATTCCCAATGTGGATACTCGGCTCCGAGTTGGCCTTTTTGTCGGACGTTCTCATCGAGCCATTCGTTGGTCACGAGCGTGAAGTCGGCCCCGACGAAGCGCCCGTGAAAGTAGTCGCCGCTGATGCCGCTCCAGGTGGCATGGTGGTATGCACCCCCTGCGTGAAGGCCCGGGCTGGCAATGTAGAACAAATCCGGAAACTGTTCGCGCAGCCACGGCCCGCTGTCATCCTGGTCCGAAATCGTGTAGACCCGCAACTTCGAGACGAAGCTCTTCAGATCTGCCTGCGATCGCGTCTTCCGCACTTTCCAGAGAGCCTGCGCCAGCACGTTCGGGCCGCCCCAAACTGTGACCCACAGAGGTCGCGGGTCATCTTTGTCGACCGCCCTGATCAGCATCTCGGAGGCAGGGGAGTCTTTGCCATCGCCGACCCCGTTCATACCGTACACCGGAAGTCCTTCGGTGACGCGATCGAGCAACGACGCACCCGAAGGAAAGCCTGGCTCATGCCGTTCCAGATGATCGCAGACTTTTTCATAGGCCTCGACAATGCTGCGAATTCGCTGTGGCGCGACGCGATGCTGCTGATGAATGGACGTCGTGGCCGCCAGACCTTCGATCTCGAAGTGGTTCGCGTAAGTCAGGAAGCGAACCATCGACATGGCATCATCAGGTTCGTTTTCAATGTCCGTGAGGACAAACACGCGCGGCTTTTCTGCGGCTGAAGCGATAGCGAACTGACCGCAAACGAAGAGCAACGCACATCTCCAGAGCAATCTTGTTAGTCCAGTCCTATTCAACATTTTCATGTTTCATCTTTCCGAGTTCACTCGCCGGACTCACGCATGCGGTCGATAGCGACAGCCACGAGGATCACGCTCCCCTTGACCACCTGTTGCCAGAACGGCGAGACATCCAATAAAACCAATCCACTATTGAGCACACCAATGATGAGACAACCGATGACAGTACCCAGGACGGAACCACGTCCACCGGAAAGCGATGTTCCCCCAATCACAACCGCAGCGATGCTGTCCAGCTCGTACCCCATCCCAGCGTTCGGTTGAGCAGAGTCCAACCGCGATGTCATGATCAGCCCGGCCACAGCCGACAGAACGCCCGCGAGTGAATAGACGATCACTTTGATGCGATTCACGTTCAGTCCGGACAATCGTGCTGTCTGTTCATTGCCGCCAACGGCATAGATGGAACGCCCCAGTCGCGTCTTTTTCGTGATCACAACAAACAGACCCACCAGCCCGGCAGCGATCCACACCGGAGTGGGAGCTCCCAACGCCGTCCGTGTCCCCAGGATCGCAAATCCTTCTCCCAGGCCGGTGATGGGAAATCCTTTCGTCCACAGCATGGTCAGCCCGCGTGCGATACTGAGCATCCCGAGTGTGGCCACGAACGGAGGGATCTTCAGGCGAGTGATCATCTGCCCGTTGAACCAGCCCAGGAACCAGCCCACGATCAATCCACAGACGATCGCTCCCCAAGTGGTGAATTGCAGTTCGACGCCCAGCCACGGCATGGGCACAGCAGACTTGATCAATCCGGCGGTGATTGCGCCGGCAAGCGCCAACACTGATCCTACAGACAAATCGATTCCCCCGGACAGAATGACCATCGTCATGCCAATCGACAGGCAAACGTTGACCGAAATCTGCCGCATGATGTTCCAGCCGTTGGCCGCCGTCAGAAAGCGATCCGACAACAGACTCATCGCCACGATCATGAGGATCAGGACGAGCAGCGGTTGAAGCCGGCTGGCATGCTGCCAGATGGTAAGTTTGTCAGACATGATGAGTGCTCGACCAGTACATAAAACTCATTTCCCTCTTTCCACCTCCGCGTCCGCTCCTGGAACAGCGGCTTGCATCAGAACCTCCTCGTTAGCGACCGAGCAGTCGAATTCAGCGGTCTTACGTCCTTCGCACATCACCATGACCCTATCGGCGATGCCCAGCAGTTCGGGCAGTTCGGAAGACACAACGACAATCGCCATCCCCTCGCGCTTCAAGCGATCGACCAGGGAGTAGACCTCACGTTTTGCGCCGACGTCGATGCCGCGTGTTGGCTCATCGAGCATCAGGACTCCCGGCTGTCGCGACAGAACTTTTGAGAGCACAACCTTCTGCTGATTGCCCCCGCTGAGCGTACGGACAGGCTGCTTGACTGTTGGCGTCTTGATCGAAAACTGTTCCACGTAACGTTGTGCGTGTTCTCGTTCCCGCCGCGCATTCAGCAGTCCCACGGACTCGATCTCCGCCAGACTGGACAGGCTGATGTTCTGCTCCACGCTCATTCCCAGGATCAAACCCTGATGCTTACGGTCTTCCGGAACCAGTCCCAGGCCACTGTTCAATGCCTGCTCCGGCGAGCAAATGTCGCTTGGCTGGCCGTCAATCGTGACTGTGCCTGTCGTCCGCGTAGGATGGAGGCCGAAGATCGATTCCAATAGTTCAGTACGGCCCGCACCCATCAGCCCAAAGATGCCGAAGACTTCTCCGCCACGGACGGAAAAGGAGACGCCGTCCACTGCCGGTCGCCGTGCTTTCCTCGAAATCATCGTCAGACGGTTGACTCGCAGACGTTCGCTGCGAGCAGGAATGGCGGGGGAATGAACGTAGAGATCTTCGAGTTTGCGTCCAACCATGAGTCGCACAATCGTTTCCCGGTCAGCCGTTGCGGCCTCCAGCGTCTCCACAAGTCGACCGTCACGCAGCACCGTAATGCGATCACTGACCCTCAGGAGTTCATCCAGCTTGTGCGAGACGTAGACGATCGAAATCCCGGCGGCTCGGAGCGAGCGGATCAGGCGGAAGAGAGATTCAACCTCCTGATCGCTGATGGCCGAAGTCGGCTCGTCCATAAAGATCACGCGGGCACGTGAACTGAGGGCTTTGGCGATCTCAACGACCTGTTGCTGTCCCACGCGCAGACGGTGCACTTCGCTGCGAGGATCGATCGTCGCGTCCAGATCGGCAAGCAGTGTTCGGCATTGTCGGTTTTGTTCGCTAGACCGGATCAGTCCCAGACCGGAGACCAGTTCGCGTCCCAGGAAGATGTTCTCTGCCACCGACAGCCAGGGCACGAGGTTCAATTCCTGGTGAACCAGGGAGATGCCCCGATCCATCGCCTCACGCGGATTTGCGAAACGAACAGGTTCATCGTCCAGACGAATGATGCCCTCATCAGGTTGCGCCACTCCTGCGAGAATGTGCATCAACGTCGATTTGCCGGCCCCGTTTTCGCCGATCAGGCCGTGGACTTCTCCAGACCTGATTGCAAAGTCAACCTGATTCAATGCCAGCACGCCGGGATATCGCTTGACGATTCCCTCCGCAGCCAACACGACTTGGTTTGCGGTCGAAGGGCGAATCATGGGGCCGGTCCCCCATCGTCGGCTCCCGTGGAATGTCCGTTGGCAATTACACTCAAACGAATCGGAATCAAACGGATTGGATCGAGATCAGATTGTCCTCCAATCCTGGCGCAACCGACGAACTCCACTTCAACACCCGGCTTGAGCAGAGGCCGGTTCGGTGCAATGACTTTCTGCTCAACTCGGCGATTTAGCTCGGCAGAGACCGCATTGAAATCCTGGGAGTTGGCGAAGGAGCTGGCTTTTACGCCGAGGGATTCCCGCACGGTGTTGTCGACAACGACACCCAGATCAAGACGCACGTGGCGCGAATCCCCGGCGACTGCGAGGATTAACCAGTTCTTCTCCACAGTCTCAACGATGCCGCGCCCGCGCACACAAAAGTACCACGCTCCTCCCAGTCCCGCCTGGTTCCCGTACTCGCTGCGTGCTCTGGAAGTATCTGCTTCGAACGCTTTCCATAGAGCTGTGACGTCGGTAGCCACTTCGCCTTCTCGCAGTGGTCCGGCCCAGAAACTCTCCGCGAACTCGGCTGGATTGGCAGGAGCGGACTCATCAGCAACTCTGGATTGATGACCAGTCGCCGATCGTTCTCCACCCAGAGGACGGATGTGAAACAGCGGAAAGAAGCAGCAAGCAATGCCGCTGGCGATAAGGAGTCCCCCGTACAGGAATAACCGCCTGCGAGCCACACCTACTCCTTCCTGCCAAAGCCGGTGAAGTCGCCGATGTTTTCCCGCGTGACGAGGTCCACATTGACCGGAATCTTTTGCTCAAAGTCTCGCTTGCCGTTTGCCAGGTATTCGTGCGCGTACTCTGCCGCTGTTCGAGCCATCACTTTCGGATACTGCATCACCGTCGCAGCAATCTTCCCTTGGCTGATCGACGTCACCACATCGTCGGAACCGTCATAGCCGAAGACTCTGACCTGATCCGCCTTGCCCGCTGCCAGCAGGGCCTGATACGCCCCCATTGCCATCGCATCGTTGCCGCAGAAGACTGCGTCAAGGTCGTCCTGAGACTGCAGGATCGATTCCATGACTTCCATTGCCTTGTTGCGATCAAAGTCCGCACTCTGTTGGGCTACCATCTTCAGGCCCGGATACCGATCCACAACGCTGTGGAATCCTTTCGACCGATTCCACGTGTTGTTGTCTCCGACCAGTCCCAGGAGTTCGACGTAGCTTCCTTCCTCGCCAACCGATTCGACGAAGTACTTGCCAAGTTCAACGCAGCCGGAGTAGTTGTCTGACAGTAGTTGTGCCGTTGCGGCATCCGTGGAGTTGATCTCGCGATCAATGCAGAAGACCGGAATGCCTGCCTCTTTGGCGCGTTTGACGTTGGCGATCGATCCATCGGCATCGGTCGGATTGAAGATGATCGCCGTGTAGCCCGCAGCAATGACGTTGTCGAAATGCGCGGCTTCCTTTGCCGTGTCATTCTGCGAATCGAACAACGTGGCTTCGTCCCCAAGTTCGATGGCGCGATCACGAGCTGTCTCACCCAGGACGACAAACCAAGGATTGTTCAGCGTCGAGATGATCACTGCGACGCGACGCGGCTTGTTCCCTGTGCCCAAGTTTTCTGATTTTGGAGATGTTCCGGTATTCGAAGTATTGCCGCCGCAACCGGAAGTCACCACAAGCAACAGCACCGCGATTGAAGCGATCACTCGCGGAAAAACTGGCATTCGATTCATGAGTTTCACTCTGTATCTATTAACGGTAGCACTTATTGTGCCTCAGAATACCACACCTGACTTAAGAATCACGTTCGCATAGGGAGTACATTCGCCAGTCCGGACGATCACCTCCGAGTCTTGTGTCAGCCGCTTGAACTCTTCGTGCGGAACCTCTGTGACCACGGGCTGCATCTCATGTTGCTGACAAATGTCCATCATCGCCTGAAACACTTCCGGGTTCTTCAGATGGATTTCGCTGGCTACGATGATTTCTTCCACCATCATTTCGCTCAGGATCACATCCAGCGTTTTGACGAAGGACGGATATCCACGCTCGATCGCCAGATCAATCCGTTTCACATCGGCCGGGATCGGTAGTCCGGCATCACACACCGTGATGGACGCTGTGTGCCCGACGCGGCTGATCGCGTAGCTGAGTTCACTGTTGAGTAATCTGGTTCGTTTCATTGGCGTCTCGTGGCGTAAGCTTCCAGCTTGCTATTAAGAACACGGACCTGAACGGCAAGCAGGATGCTTGCCCCACGGGTTCACTTCTTATGCGGAACGACTTCGATCTTGCAGCACTTATCGAAGTCGGTGACCAATCCAAAGTCCTTGACCAACTCGTCTAGGCTGAATCGATGTGTGATTAACGAAGTGAAGTCGTAGCGATCTGATTGCTGCTCCAGCACCTTCAACACTGGGCGCCAATTCGTTCCACAATGGAAGACCGAATGAATGTGCAGGTTCTTCGAGTTGATGTGACGCATCACGTCCAGTGGAACCGTTTTCCCGAGGTCGACCCAGTTGCCGACTTCGATCACGGTCCCGCCTTTGCGAACCATTCGCAGCGCTTCGACGAACGCTTCTGGTTCCCCGGCTGATTCGATAACGAGGTCCGGCCCCACGCCTTCCGTCATGTCTTTCACGCGCTGAATCCGCTCTTCAACGTCGACCTTAGCCGCGTTGATCGTTACGTCAGCGTACAACCCCTTGGCGATGCCGAGCCGCAGATCAGACAGATCCGTGGCAATCGACAATCCGGCACCCTGAATCCGAGCCATTACGCCGTGAAGAATTCCCAGCGGTCCGTTGCCCAGCACGGCGACCGACATACCCGGTCCAAAACCCTCGTTGACCGGCGCAAATGGAACGCTTGCGCGAGCCAAAGCATGGAAGGCTACCGCCATCTCTTCAACGAAAACCGCGACATCTGTCGCCATGGTTTCAGGAATCTTGAACAGATGTGTCCGCGGACGAAGAAACATGTACTCGCCAAAGCCGCCGCGAACGTGAGGTGCTACATCAGCGTTCGGATGCAGACCGTAAGCCTGTAGTTGGTTCTCGCAGGTTTTGTTGTTGTACTGATTGCGACAGTACCAGCACTCGCCACAGTTCACTTCGACCGCGATTGCCACACGGTCACCGGGCTTGAGTACTTGACCGTCATAGTCCATGACGCGAGCAGCGTTATCGCCGATCTCCTCGATCGTCGCGATGACTTCGTGACCGCCGATGTACGGATAAATCGACTTGCCGCGCAGTTCAGTCGCTTCGCCCTTGAAGATGTGCCTGTCAGTGCCGCAGATCCCCGACATGTCGACCTTCACGATCGCCGAGTCGTGATCCATCTTCGGGTATGGATAAGTCCGCATCTCGGTTTTACCGGGTGCGGTCATACAAACGGCACGGACTTGAGTCGTTTTCCCCGGAGTTGACATCGTGACAGGTCGTTCTTCAGTTACTTGAGCCATGTGTTGAGCCTCGTTCGTTTCGGTCGGTACTGCGGTCCGTCGTTGTGGCTCGGACCCTCGCCAATTGGGATGTACGGTTGCAATTGTGACAGTAGTTTTTCGGAAAATCTTCCTGAATACTGATTAGTAATCACGGAATCATAAGGTGAGTAGGACTGGGAAATGCCGCTCACTGGCGGCGCGAACTCCTAGATTGCAACCATGCTGATGACGAAAGCCCGGCAAGCAGGATACTTACCCCACCGACATCACTCGACAGGTTCGAACACGATTCTGCGGTAGCCAGAAAGGTTGTGCGTGCCGTCATCGCGGACCTCGCAGATCACATGAAATGTCTTTCCGGCTGAATCGGGCGGTATCGTGATTGTGGCTTTGCGGGAATTGCCACCCGAGATTTCCACTGGCTTGTCGTACGTCCCGGCAGCCGACAGAACCCACCAGTGGAAGGTCAACTGGTCGCCATCGGGATCAGACGAACCAGAGGCATCGAGTGTGACCATCGTCCCCGATGGAGACTTTCTGGTCAGGATGCTCAGCGACACATCACCGTCGATGACGACGACCGGGTTCCGATTGCCCGTTCCGTATTTGGCCCAGTCCATACGCGCGGCGAAGTTGTTGAACGTGGCCGCATAGAAATGGTCTTCAAGCTTGCGGCAGATGCTGTACTGTGGGTCGCGGCAGTTGGTGAAGCAGGACGTCTCGTTGTCTTCGCCTTTCCCCCAGGCAAAGTAACCGCCCCAGCCGCCGTGAGTCGGCACGTTCGGATCATTTAGTCCGGTGGGCAGCAGGTGCAGGAAGGCGGGAGTATCGCCTTCGACACCGTACTTGTATTTCGGGTAGACGCTGCCCAGGTGTCCGTGACCTTGGATGTGCGTCTCATACTCCGACCAGTTCTTCTTGCCGGTTCCATTCTGGTACTTCCAGGCAGATTCGTCCCAGATGAAGAAGAGATCTCTTTCAAACTCACGTCGCAGCCATTGATGGGAACTGTCGCTAAATGGCGTCTTCTGTTCGCGATCCTGATCCGTGATCGTGTAGACCCGCAGTTTGCTGAGGAACCTTTTCAGTTCGGCTTCGCTTCGATCCTGTTTGACTCGCCAGATCGCCTGTGCCAGCGTGTTGCCTCCGCCCCACACCGTGATCCACAAAGGACGCTCATCGTCTTCATCGGCTAGTTGGATGATCCATTCACTGCCCGGTGAATCGTTCCCTTCGCCAATGTGCTCCGCCCCACGTTTCTTGCTACCGAACATCGTCTGCTTGCGCAGGTACTCCGGGCTAGGCCAATAACCAATTGACTGCCGCGTTTCGTCCTCCAAGTGTTTGGTTTGCTCAGATCGTTTGGCAAGATTGGTCAGGTCTTTTTCATAGGCATCGGTGGCGTTGTGGATCAACTGCATGAAGTCATCACGCGTCTTGTCGAGACTCCAACCCGTTGTAAATATAAGTCCTTCGATCTCGACGAGGTCTGCATGGACCATCAGTCGCACAAGGGACTCGCTGTCATCAGTTTCCCAGGTCGACACATCCGTCAGAACCACAACGCGCGGCTTGAGTTGTTCCGCATGGCAATCTGCTGAATTGGAGGACAGAATCACGATCGTCAGAATTGTGAGAGTGAAGTTTTTCATGGGGTTTTGACCTTCGTGGCGTAAGCTTCCAGCTTGCGATGAGTATGGTTTCTATGGGTTACGGCAAGCTGGAAGCTTGTCCCACTTTGTCGACTTCAGTGCGACGGGGAAAAGCGGCATGCGTGCCAATCCGCGTGACGGTCAGTGCTGCGACCACGCTGGCTCGGTGAGCAGATTCGCGGAGTGATCGGCCTTCGCACAATGAAACAGCCAACGCGGCAGCGAACGCGTCGCCAGCCCCCGTCGTGTCAACTGCGTCGACGTTCACTGCGGGAATATGCACTGCCTCTGAGCCGTCCACGACGTATGCGCCTCCGCCTCCCATCGTGAGCGCAACCGACTTTACTCCGCGAGCGATTAGCACTTTGGCCGCTGCGTGCGCATCGTCGTGACTGTTCACCGCTCGGCCCGCCAGAACTTCGATCTCGGTCCTGTTGGGAACGCATACGTCACACAGTTCCAACAGTTCATCGGGAAGTGGGACGACTGGGGCCGGTGTGAGGACCGTCAACTTGCCCGCAGCCCGACCGATGCGGAACGCTTCCAGCGTGGCATCCAGTGGTGTCTCCAACTGACAGACCACAGCGTCAGCCCGCTCGATCGCTTTCGCAGCCTTCCTCACGTCCGCAGCTGACAATGAAGCGTTTGCGCCGGGGATCACGATGATGCAGTTCTCTGCCTGATCATCGACGACGATGGCCGCTGTGCCGGTCGGGTTGTCGTTGTCCTGTCGGGTATAGTCTGTGTTGATGCCATCCGCCTGATACTGGCGAATGGCTTCGGTTCCAAACGCATCATTGCCGACGCAGGCCACGAAAGTGACGTCCGCACCCAGCCTGGCCGCCGCCACCGCCTGATTCGCTCCCTTACCACCCATTCCCTGATGCAGGGAGTGACCCGTCAGCGTTTCGCCCCCCTGCGGAAATCGCGGCGTGCGAAACGTCAGATCAATGTTGGCCGAACCGATGACACAGATGCTGGGCCTCATTTCAACTTCGCTCCTGAATTGCTCACGCACCAGTCAGCACGCTCGGCAAACTCCTTCTGGAATTCTGCGCGCCATTTGGAAATCGACGGCGGACCTGGACCATCGACGAAGTGATTCTTCTCACCATCCTTCTTGAACTGCCCACCCCAGCTTTCCTGAGTCGGATCGTCGGGATCGTTCAAACCACGGTTAGCACTAACGAGCCACAGGAACGCCGGTGAGTCACCTTCGCAGACGCCGGTGCAGCCGATCCCTTCGTGGGGATACACATCACACAGTGGACCGTGTCCCCTGCGCACGTGCTCATTCAGCCAGGACAGATCAGAAACCGGGTCACGACCGCCGAACATCCCCTGGTAAGTCTTCGCCGAATGAATGATGAACAGGCGCGGGAAGTTGTCCCGCAGCCAGTCGATAGTGCCATCCTGTGTCGCGATCTGATGGATACGAAGCTTGCTCAAAAACGTTGTCAACTCGGCAGGGGTGCGCGTTTGCTGAACCTTCCAGACCGCTTGCGCCACGACGCTGCAATCACCCCAGACACTGACGTAGACCGGTCGGGAATCCGGCTTGTCGACGATTGCAATGAGGGCATCGGACGCTTCGCTATCTTGTCCCTCGCCGATGTTTGCGATCCCCTTCTTCCCCCACGTGCCACTGCGTCCCTCGAATGTGACACCGCGTAATTTGTCTGGAGTTGGGTACAGCGGATCGTGCTGTGTCAGGTTCTCATAGACCAGTGCGTAACGATCAATCACATCCAGGATGTTCTGTTTTCGGGCGATATTGGCGAAAGTCCCCGCTGAGGCGATCAGTGCTTCAATGTCAAACTCATTGGCGTAAAGCAGAAAGCGGACCATCGACTGCATGTCATCCGGATCGCTCTTCTGATCGTTGGGGACGTCACTCTCTTTCACGACTCCGATTGGGGGAAAGTCGGTGGTGACAACGACTCGGAGTCGCTTCGTGTTGCTGACGTGATTCGTATTTGTCTTGGCTATCCGCTCGTCCGCTGCGATTGCTACTCCGACCATTACAGCTGCGACCAACATCAATAGGATCAGGAATCTTTTCATGATGCGAAACTCACTGTGACGTGAAATTCCAGCTTGTGTTGCAGAATAAATTGAACTGGCAGGCAGGATGCCTACCCCACGTTATTGGATATTGCAGATGATCCGTTGATAGGCAACGAGCGACGGCGTGCCGCTGTCGGTCACTTCGAGAATGATATGGATCTGTTTGCCGGGCTCGTTCGGAACTACGAAGCTTGCCTGATCCTCGGACTCACTGCTAGCGATGGAAACAGCGGACTGCGCGGAGTCAGCTTCAACGTATTGCCACCAGAGAAAGTTCAATCTGTCGCCGTCGGGATCTGATGCTTTGACGGTGAGTTCGACCGGTTCGCCTGGCTTCACGTCGCGCGTCAACTCGCCAGCAACCATGACCACGGGATGGTGATTGGCGGCTTGGAAATCCTTGACGCACCAGTCTGCTCGGGCGGCAAAGTCGTTCTGGATGGCATCAATCCAACGCCACTGAGGTTTGAGATACGCGGTCAGTTCCGCATCGTTGGGGATTTCCTTCTTCAACCTGCTGCGTCCCCATGCTGAACCGGTATACCACCGGCCTTCGGGATATTGGTAGCCCGGCTCCGATACAGGATCGAGCCAGGTGTTCTCGCGGACCCTCACGAATCGCCCACCCCAGCCGCCCCATACCGGTGATTCATCGCTGCGCAGTCCGTTCGGGATCGTGTGCAGGAACGAGGGCGTATCCCCCTCAGACCGGAAACGTCCGTCTTCGTGCGCTTCGTATAGCGCAAGCAGAGGACCGCGGCTCCGCAGTAAATTCTGGTTCATCCATTCCGCCGAAAAGTAACGCTCCATGTCCCGAGGTATGGCCTTTCTCTGCTTGTCGTACGCCATGGCGAGGAACTGATCGGAGATGATGGTCTGGATGCCGTATTTGCCCCAGCGCGGCCGAATGTACTTTTGGTAAGTCTCATCCTGCTCCCAGATTAAATAGAAGCGGATCTTTCTCGCCACCTCGGCCATTCGTTCAAGGTGCTGCTCTTCGATCATCTTCAGTGCCCGTGCGATGGTGTTCGTCCCGCCCCACGCCTGAATCCAGATTGGACGAGGGTCTGACTCATCCAGCAGGACCTCGACGATCCGCTGCGAACCAGGGGTGATCTCGTCCATTTCCCCCTCTGCCTTCACGTTTCCGAGCAGAGTCCGGCTCTGAAGAAGCTCGGGTGTGGGATAACGCGGGTCGTGCTTGATCAAGTTTGGATAGACCTTTGCGTAGGCATTCAGGTACGGCTGGACCCAGCCATCGCCCGCCCAGCTACTTTTACCTTTCCAGTGGTATTGGGAGCTGGATAGGATGATGCCTTCGACGTCCCATTCGTTGGCATAGAGGAGAAACCGGACCATCGAGCATCGGTCGTCGATCTCCCCGTCGGTGGTGACAATGACGCGCGGTTTTTCCGCAGCGATCAGATTAGCGGTCTGTCCGACTACTATCGATGCCAGCACCACGAGTCCCAGACGAACCTTCATGATGAGTTGCACACTATTTGTCACGCGACATCTCCAGAGCGTTAATGTTGTTTTCGGGCTTCATGTAGTCGACGAACTGAGTTGGATCGGTACCGTTGAGATACTCCTCGACGTTCGTGTAGCCATCGCCATCTTTGTCCGACGAGTTATCACCCGCATTGTTCGCATTGAAGCCGTGCTTCCTTTCCCATTCGTCGGGCATGCCGTCGTTGTCCGAATCCTGTGGCGCCTCCGCAGATTGCAGTGTGGGCCAGCCCCCCACTTCATTCGGCGTAGTGATGATTCCGTTATTGCCGCGGGTCGCTGTGCCATTGCGAACTTCTTCAATGATGCGGGCATCGATCGAATCACGCTTGGGCAACGAGCAGCCTGCATGTTCAAGGACAGCCAGATACGCATCCTTAGCAGTTTGCTCACGAATGGGCATCGCCTCCCACGGCGATGCCAGCTTCGTAAAGGATTTGCCGTCAACGCCCAACCAATTGTTGGCGGTCACTCCGGGAGAACCGTCGACATAGTTTTTCGCCACATACCAACTTCCGAAATCGCCGTCGTCACGGGCCGAGGGATTGGCAATGCGGTCTCGTACATTGGATCGTGTGGCGGGCCCGGGTCTGTAGTAGTTGGCTACCAAGTTAATTGTCGAAAACTCGACAGGTGGTTGGCGCCGATCACCTTTTTGCTTCGCTTCGCCGCCGTAAGCGGTTTGATAGCCCCAGTTGAACAGCACGTTGTTGCGGTAATCGTTGTACCCACAACCCGATGCCCAACGTGGATTGCGACTGTCGTTGTGAGCGAAGAGGTTGTGGTGATACGTGCCGTACTGATTGCCCCAGATGCCTCCGAAGCGATGTGATCCATCCGCCTTCGCACAAGCTTCTGTGATCATGCACCATTGAAGCGTGACGTTTTCGTTGTGATACAGAGAAAACACCTCGTCCGTGCTCCAACTGGCCGACACATGATCGATGATGATGCTTTTCCGGTATCGTCCGCCGATTGCGTCACCCTCGTGGTCTGTCCGCACGCGGATGTACCGAATGACGACATCGCTGGCGTCGATGCCGAGACTGCCTTTGATCGTGATCCCGTCACCAGGAGATGTCTGACCCGCGATCGTGATGTGATCGTTCCTGATCCTAATGTCGCCATCAATCGTTCCTCCAACCGTGAAGGTAACGATTCGCGGCCCCTCAGCTTCGCACGCGGCTCGAAGGCTGCCTGGACCCGAGGCATTCAAGTTGGTGACCGCAATCACTCGGCCGCCGCGACCACCGGTGGTCAGCGCGCCATACCCTTCCGCACCTGGAAACGCTGGCACACCGTTGGCATGAATCGGTTGCGACACCATCAACGAAAGGGCGATGGCGAAAATCCACGTCAGGGGAAAGTGCAATCGTGAGTTGTTGAGCATCATCTTGGTTCTCTCTGACTTAGCACCAACGCGGAACCGCCGGGGATGTTTTCCAAAATCCTCGATGGTTGCGATCGGCAAATGGGTAGTGAGTGGAATGGTAATCCTGACTTGACCGCAGTTCCTCCTGTTTTCGATGCGTAACTCACGGTATTCTAATAGGGATGAAACGATTCGACACTTCTCGCTCCGAGTTCTCACCTTACGGGTTCACCTGTGAACGGTGGAAGCCGAGTCGCATGCCCCGACCGGATCGTCACAACGAGATTGAGATGAATTTCATGATGTCCGGGTCGCTGACGTACCTCCTGGGCGGCAGCCGGACCACCATTCGTGCAGCGAATCTCGCCATCTTCTGGGCGGCCATCCCGCACCAGATCGTGGCATTCGACGGGGATGCTCCTTACTTTGTCGTGACGCTGCCGCTCAGTGAGTTCCTGCGAGCTGGCGTCGACTCCAGCCTGGTGCACCGAGTTCTCGAGGGAGAGCTCTTGACCGATTCAGCTGAGGATGGCTCGGATCGCATCGCATTTGAGAGATGGGAAGAAGACCTGATGAGTGCTGACCCGGTGCTGGAACGCGCAGCACGCCTAGAAGTGCAGGCTCGCCTCCTGAGATTCGCCCGTGGGATGAGTCCCGCAGCCGTCGCGGGCACAACGTCCAGACTGTCCCGGGCCGATCAGTTGGCCTGCTATATCGCGAAAAACTATCAGGAACCTCTGACGTCGCAAATCATCGCTGAAGCCCACGGAGTGCATCCCAATTACGCCATGAACCTGTTCCGCAAAGCGTTCGGAACAACGATGACGGCGTTCATCGTTCAACACCGTATCTCGCATGCACAACGATTGCTGGTCACGACTGAGGATACGATCCTGAACGTGGCCATGAATTCGGGCTTTCAAAGCCTCAGCCGATTCAACGAGGCCTTCAAGGCGGAATGCGGCTGCTCGCCAAGGGACTATCGCAAGTCCCACCATCCAACCGTTCAGACGCTGTCGATCGACGATTAGCCGAGAACATAGATCCGAATCTGAGGTGGACGCATCACTGGCTGCGGCATGAATGCGTGTATGGAGGCAACGCGATTCAAACGCCGTTTGCTTGCTTGGCGCTTTCGAATCGTGGCAGCACCTAGCCGTTGGATCGTAGTGAGACTGGTGCAGCCGTTTGACTGGACTCGAACCATTTCTTGTGGAGTCAACAGCAGCGACCGAAAAAACGCGAAACCTTCACCCAAACCAATCTTGCGGTCGAGGGTTCGCGAATCGAGTTGAGACCAAACCCCGGTCAAGCTCCCCAATCAGGGCTCTAATCCGAGTAACAAACGGCGACGATGGCGACGGGATTTGAACTCGCTAAATGGTTCCGAGCCAGCAAGTTACAAAGGACGACTGCCTAGAGTGGCGACTTTTGCGGGGTCCGTTTGAACCGTCAACGCGGAAAGAGGAAACCGTGTAAGCCGTTGCAATTCAAAGAGAAACAGCTCGCCGCAAACCTATGCGACGAGCCGTTTTGATTTCAAGTCGTGGTGACAGGATTTGAAACGAGAGATTGTCATCATTGAGTACTCCGCAGCTTGGCAAACAGAGAAATGAGTAGGGGGATTTAGCTGCCGTAAACATAGCGAGATTGAGACGCGTCTTGGACGCTTCGGGTGGACCAACCTCCAGCACGATGCGATTCTGCTTCGGCGCGGAGGTGATGTAGACCGACGCGAGTTTTGGCATGCCGCCAGCACGCTCCGGTGACCGAATCCGGGTTGCTCTCCGTTGGATCATCCGGTCGATGCAACCGGAGCGTCGATTTCGGGCCGCGACTGGAGGCGTGTCGGCGACCGCCATCAGATGGATGTCGAAGATTCGCGGTACGATTTCCTGATCCGACTGACGTGCATGTGGGGACGCCCTCGACACCGTCCGTGATGCAGCCGACATGACGAAAAGATGGCGTCCTTATTGATCTAGGTCTGCTGTCAGCGCGACGTCCCCAGCTACAGCGATGACCATTTGATCGAAATTCAAGTAGTTTTGGCCTGCCTGTTGCACATCGGCCAACCCTGCCTCATTGATTCGCCGCGTCAGGTTAGATTCGTAGATAAAGCTTCGATCTTCGCTCGTTGTTTCTGCGAGGCTAGAAAGCAGTGATTTGTCGCTCCAAAATTTCATCCGCGATGAATTCGCCAATTGCTCCTTTGCGAGACTAAGTTCGTCGACGGTGATCTCGGTTGAATGCAGAGAATCAAATGAATCGGCAATCGCTCGTTTCAACTCCAAGAGTCTTACTGAGTCGCAGGTAGCTCGCAAGCTTACTCGGGACTGATTCGTGCCCGGCAGCGGCTGGAGGGAGTTCGAGTAATAGTATGACAAACCGACATCCTGGCTGATCCGAGGAATCAATCGACGCAGCATCCAAACTCGATGCGCAACTAACAGCGCGACGTAGTCTGGGTGGTCCCGGCCGACTTGGATATAGAGATCACCCGCAATGCATGCCGACGGACTCCCGTCAATTTGCAGTTCCGTGGACTCGGGTTCAACTTGATATGAATCGGGAGGCCCAAACTCACGTTCCGACTGCCAACGGTCCAGTGGTGGTGCGACTTTCGCGATAACTGTTTCCGGCTCGAATTCACCGACTGCTACAAACTCACCATGCACGCTACCGGTCAATTGCTGGTAACAGTCAAGAATCTCAGCGAATCTGAGAGACTTCAGCGAGTCCAACTCCTCCTGTAGCGATTTCGCTCCGATTCGGCGCAGGTGTTCATTGGCTGAGGGGTAGGGAAGTCTCGAGCGACGCTCCAACGAGGCGACGTTCGTTCGTTTGAGCGTTTCAAATTCCTCCTGCGTAAAACAAGGCTCGCTAAGCAAATGATCGAGTCGTTTGAGCATCGTCAAGAAATGCTCCTTCTGTGAGCGAATGGTGATGCTGAGTCCATCAACCGTCGTACTGCCAAAAGTAGTTCCATGTCCGACCGATCCGGGGACGCGTAGGCGCGCGGCCGCTTTCGCGTTCGTTGAAGTGATCAGCTTTGGGAGCAACAACAGTGCGCCCGTGTTTACCACTGGCATTACGGTGCTATCGAGTCGGAATGTTAGTCTCGCGTGCACCATCGACCCGCGTGTCCTTTTTTGCAACAACGCTACCTTCACTCCGTTGGGAAACGAACGGCGAATCACCCGGCTTTCAACCGCTAGCGGCTCCGGCTCAATCCATTCGCCAACCGAAATCGTGCTCTCGCGATGAAAACCATCGAAAGACTCCGGTGGTACATGCGGCTCTTGAATTGTCGTCAATACGGGCTCGCTCCGGGCAAAGTAAAGTCCTTCCGTTCGGTTGTCGCGATGCAGATATCGCTTGGCGACCCGCTGCACATCTTCGACGCGAACGTTTTTGACTCGGTCGCGATGCAGAAAGTACAAACGCCAATCGCCAAGGGATTCCCAGTAGCGAAGCTCAACCGCGAACTCTCTAAGATCAAGCAGCTGACTCTGCATTCTGGCAAGAACTCGGCGTTTCGCTGATCGCACTTGTGCGCGTGTCACTTTCTCGGCAAAGTGCTCGGTGGCAGCGACAAGCTCGTCCAACAACGGTTCCGGAGCCGAATCGGTCGGCATCGTCCCATACAGCTCGACGAATCCGCGTTGCTTCAAACCTGAGATTCGTCCCCAGAGCTGTCCATCTCCCAGGATCTCGGGTGAAACTAGGGCAGCCGATCGAAACCGCTCTTGCGCCCAAAGGTAGCCAGGTGTCGTGTCCATCATTGCACTGAGAAAGATCTCGAATGCGGCAAAGTCTTCATGAGCTCCCGCCGGCCCGTGGTAAAGAATCGCTGCGACCGGTTTTCCGGCCATCCCTCTCACCGTGATTCGACGTTCACCGGACTGTGGAGGATCAACCGTCGATTCGATTGGGGGTGCGCGTTCAGGGTACTTGAGTCCACCGAAGTGCGTCTGGATGTTGTCCATCGCCAACTGTGGTTCGAATCTTCCTGCCAGTACAATCGTTGCATTGTCGGCCCGATAGTACGTCCGACGAAATGCTTCCAGAGAGTCCACCGTCATCTTGCTGAGGTCGCCCTGATTTCCAATCGTCGCTCGGCCATAGTTGTGCCAAGGGAACGCCACAGAAAGCATCTGTTCAGTCAGAACGTTTTCTGGACTCGCTTTCGCGTTGGTGTTTTCGTTCAAGACGATCTTCAGTTCCTCGGTGAGCTGACTCGGCGTCAACCGGAGATTGGCGAAGCGATCCGCCTCAAAGTGGATGATTTTTTCTAAATTCTCGCGTGTGCCGGGCATGGTTGATTCGTAGTTCGTGAAGTCATTCCACGTCGAAGCTTGCATCGACCAACCGTTTCGTCGGATGACGTTTCGGACGTCGGGAAAGGCGACCGTCCCCTTAAACATCATGTGCTCTAAGAGATGGGCGATACCTTTTTTCCCATACGGCTCATGACGCGAGCCAGCGCGAATGATGACATTGACGGTAAGGGTAGGAATCGAGGAATCCGGCACAAAAAGCACCTTCAGTCCGTTGTCCAACTGGTATTCCGATACTCCCTCGATTTCGTATGCCGGTTCCGGTATCTCGCCTGCGAGTCTCGCATGAACGGTCAATAAACATGCGATGGAAAGCATCAGGCGTGTGGAAAGAACACCTGCAGTGCCGAGGTTGTTGATCCGCAAAACCTTCTCCTTCAGTAGATATCCAAGACGTGCAGGGTATCGCAAAGGCGACACCGACTCGAGCGTGAGTTTCGTGCGCGAAGTTTCTGTGGTTTGACTCCACAGGGAGGATGCCGCCAAGCTCAAGTTTTGTCTCGAGATCCTGAAATTTGCCTCTTTTTTTTGACGGAAATTGGGAACCGTGTATTACCACTCCGGTGGCCGACATCGGATGAAAGCAACTTGAGCAACTGGACGACATTTTCGCGGCTACGGTCGTGTTTGTCGCTCTTAAGCAGCCTTCAATCGTTTCCCGATTCCTGTGGAAGGGTGATACCGCGGTGTTCCTTTTGGTTGACCTTCAAGCGCGAATCTGGCTCACTGAACCTGCCTAAGCAGTGCTTAGCTCGACAGCGCCACTTTCAATCAAACCACCGAGATTTGCAGTGCAATGAGCGGCAAGGCGCTAGCCGCCGGTTGGTGCGAGAAGACCCGCGGCTAGCAACACGCGGCTCACGCAAAGTGGCGCTGCCGTGTTAGTAGACAAGCCTTTCTAAAACTTGACCCTCCGTTCGCCTCGCCTGGGGGTCGTTTCTATGGTTCACCAGGGAAACAACCGTTTTCTGCAGCATCCGGGCGTGACGGCTCCACGGCCGAACGGTCGCGATTGACAGGCGGCTAGGGCTCCGGCCGATCCACGGTGACATTCGCAGTGGCCTCATAGACATCGCCGGGCTGAACCTCGAAGCGGGCCAGAATCTGACGACGTCCCAGACGCTCGTGATCGGCAAAGTAGCAGCGGTACGTGACGTTGGGGATCAACCGGGTGAACTCGACCACGCCCTCGCCATCGGTTTTGGCCGTGCCAAATGACCGAGTCCGAAAGCTCCCACGTGGCGATCGGTAGACTGTTTCGGAAAGCTTGATCATCCGGAACGCGACAGGATCGCCTTGCTTGTCCAACAGCGTCAAACGCGCGCCGCAGGTGGGCTGCAACGTCACGGTTTGGCTCGACTCGTTCTCTGCCACCGACACGATTGCCCCATGCGTCTGGTCCTTGGTGACCGCTCGGATTGACTTTCGGCCACCATATTCCTGGACGGAGAATTCGCCGTTTTTGTCCGTGGTGGTTTTCCATCCGTGGCGATAGTTCTCGGTCACCGCTTCGACGACAATCCCTTCCACCGGCGTGCCATCGGGCAGAACGATTTGCCCCTCAAATGTGTTTTGGGGGGCTTCTTCTTTTTCGTACGTCAGCTCAATCGATTGCGGCTCGCCATCGGTGATGTCCAGTTTTTTGGCAGACTTCTGGTTGGGCGGGCGAAAATCGTAACTGCCGTTGCCGAGAGCAAACTCGAACCGTCCCTGTTCATCGGTCGTGGCGTCGTTAAATGCGATCGGCTGCATTTGGCCGCGAGGTCGGGAGAGTTGTTGCTGCAACTGGGCGGGCAGTTCGGAATACGTCATGCCATAGTGATAAGAAATGATTCTCTCGCCCGGCACCGGATCGCCATCCGAGGACCTCAGGACACCGGAAACAATCGTCGGTTTGCGTAGCACCAGGTCGGGAGCTTGAACCGGCTTGTCTATCACCAATCCGACCATCGTGTCGGCGATCGCAACGGTCCTGTCGCCGGACATCTGCTTCGCCGTGATCAGGAAGTTCATCCTGGGCGGAACCTTGATTTCGTATCGACCCTGAGCGTCCGTCCGAGGCGTTGAAGAGTGGCGTTCGCCATGCTCTCCGGCGAGCGTCACGGTCGCGTCGGGAACCGGGTTCCCCTGTTGATCCATGACACGTCCGGAGAACGGGATGAGCTTTTCGATTTTTAAAGTTGCGTGAATGCCGCCACCGGCCGGGACGGCATTCGGATCAACGGTGACGCGCCGATGTGTCCATCCGGGCTGCCCGGAATTCCAAAAGGTCATCATTCGCGTCTGCCAGTCCGGAATCCAGTCGAACTGGGCCACTCCATCTTCATCGGTCGTCGATGTGAAATCATGCTGCATCAGGGACAGATTGATCGCGGAAACTCGTTCGGGCGAGTTTATCAACCAGGGGTAAATAGTGTGTCCTTCAAGCGGTTGGTTGTCGCCGTCAACCAATCGAATTTTCACGCTCCGAAATCCCGAAAGCCGCAATGTCGTTCGCTCTGGATCGAAGTCTGGGGGAGCTTCCGAATTTGCAGCGTTACCTCTGGGGTCGGGCGTGTAAGATCGAAAGGCAAACCCGACGCGGTCTTTCCAGGCGTACAATTGCGAAACGGTTGCCGCGGTGGGAATTTTGAAAGTTGCAATCCCATCCGGTCCGGTGGTTTGTCTGAGTAAAAGTTTGAAAAAGCCGGCCTGCAGGATGACCGGGCAGTCTTTTACCGGCTTCCCGCCGGCATTCTGGATGGCAATCTTCGGCCGAATGATCGGAGACAACTTCAACTCGAATTGCGATTCGGGAAAGACAAATTGCCCGTCTTTGACGGTGCCGATCGGCGCCAGGCTCATCGCCTTTCCATCGGTTGACTCGGCACGTAAGAAGCAAACCATGGCCAGGTAGGACGAAGATTTCTGTGGTGACAGTTCAAAACGCCCCGACGCGTCGCAAGCTGCTTCGGCAAGTGTCAGACCTTTGCCTCCATCGATCAACCAAACGCGGGCTCCGACGCTCTGCTTCCCACCAACATCGACGACCGTCCCGGCGACCAACGTCCGTTCTTGCTTTTCTTGGCGTTTGTCGTCTGCCGCGTGAAGCGGTGTTCCGAGCGCAATGGTGAAAGCGGTGAAGGCGAGTGCACCGACGACCCCAGGAGAAAACAGGGACCGATTCCGAACGGATCCCATTCCTGTTGAAAACACCGACCGGACGCAACCGGAAGACGCGGCGGCGGAATCCGCCGTGCCAAAACATTTGCCGACCATTGTGCTACCCCCAATAAGTCAAAGTCGGAATCGACCCGGCGATTGTAACACGCCGCCCGGCATCCATGCGAAGAGCTGTAGCCGTCACGACAAGATTGCAATCCGGTAGGTTCCGCTGGATTTCGAGATCAATTTACCGGTCAGCGGATACGGACGCCGCGAGGTTTTGCAACCTTAGAGACCAGACATTCGAGTAACAGATCCGTCGTTGTCGCGCTTGGCAGTCCGTGCAACTGGTGCACTTCAGTATCCCGCAAACAGAACAAGGTGACGACATGAAGATTTTGAAGACATTACCCGCATTGGTTTTGGGACTCGCGCTTTTCAGCGTATCCACCGCCCACGCACAAACCGCGAGTTTCGCCAACGGCGTGCTCACGATTGAGCAGGGCAACGGGAATTCAAGCCTTGGAGCGGGTCTGGGGCCCAACGGTGACACAGTCATCGCGCTGGTGAATGGGACGGCAACGAATATCAGAACGGCGACCTCAAAGAATCCAGTTCCGAGTATCGACCTCAATGCGGTGACACAAATTGAAATCTACGGAGGTGATTTCGGCGAGGTCATCCATCTCGAAGAGAATTTTCAGGGAAAGGGGCTGTTTGATGCCAAGCCGAATCTGGTTGTCGCCATCTTGGCGGGTGGCGGAGGTGATGATATCTATCCTGGCGACACGGGACTCAATGCCAACTTGTTCGTTTACGGCGAAGGCGGAGGAGATGATCTCTTTCGCGCCTATTGGCAATGGGGAAGCTACAAATTTTACTCCACCCCCAAGATGATGGATTTCGGAACCGGGGATCGGCATCTGGACGACAAGTATGGCGGCTACGATGGCAGATTGATCTTTTCGCCGACCGTACGGACTTTCAACTTCTAACGGTCCAGGCAACAAGCGACCAAAGTTCCCGTCGGCGTTCGTCCCGACGGGGGCCGGTTGCCATTCTCATCCGAGCGGGACTCGCTGGTGCCGATTCAGAGGGTTTGGGCCGGCAAGCCGCCCGAATCCCCGCACGTGAGCCGTCGCACCGCGTTCAGCGGGATTAGGAAAGGATCTCCTGAATCACTTCGCCGGCGACGTCGGTTAACCGGTAGCTGCGGCCGTTGTGGAAGTACGTCAGCCGCTCGTGGTCCAGTCCGAGCAGGTGGAGAATCGTGGCGTGAAGGTCGTTCACGCTGACTCGGTTCTCGACGGCTTCGTAGCCGATCTCGTCCGTCGCACCGTAACTGACACCTCCCTTGATCCCCGCACCGGCCATCCATTGCAGAAATCCTTTCGGATTGTGATCACGTCCCTTTCCGTTTTGCGAAATCGGCATGCGGCCGAATTCGCCGCCCCAGATCACGAGCGTGGAATCGAGAAGTCCACGCTGCTCCAGATCGGTGAGCAGGCCGGCAACCGGAACGTCGGTGGCTGCACAATGGTGGGTGTGGTTTTCATCCAGGTTGTCGTGCGCGTCCCACTCACCATCGCTGTAGACCTGCACAAATCGCACGCCACTTTCGACGAGTCTCCTCGCCATCAGGCACTTGGAACCAAATGATTTGGAACGCGGGTTGTCGATTCCGTACAGCTCGTGGATTTGCCGGGTCTCTCGCGAAAGGTCCACCACGTCGGTGGCCTCTTTCTGCATCCGAAACGCCAATTCGAACGAGTCCATGCGGTTGGCGAACTCGGCATCACGCATGTGCCGCCGCAGGTGTTCGTCATTCAATTTGGCCATCAAGTCAAGTTGCGCGAGTTGGTCTTGCTTGCTGACTTGCGGTTGCCGGGTCAGATTCAGCACGGGCGCTCCCTGCGATCGGAACAGCGCGCCTTGAAACGTTGACGGCAGGAAGCCGGCACCCCAGTTGTGCGGGCCACCCTTGGCACCCTGCGTGTTGCCCATCACCACGTAACCCGGCAAGTTTTGGTTTTCACTCCCCAGGCCGTACGTCACCCATGCTCCGGCGGTTGGAAAGCCGGGCCGAGGCAGTCCGCTGTTGATTTGGTAGATCGCGGGCACGTGGTCATTCGATTCGCTGTAGCAAGACTTGATGAACGCCAGCTTGTCGACATGCTTGGCGACATGGGTGTACTTGTCACAGACCCACTGCCCGCATTCGCCATACTGCTTGAACGAAAACGGCGACTTCATCAACGGTCCCGGGTTGCCAAAGAACGCCTGGATGTCCGTCGTCTGACCGTCTCGCTTGTCCAGTTCTGGCTTGCGGTCGAACATGTCGACGGCGCTGGGGGCGCCTTCCATGAACAGCCAAATGACCGACTTTGCCTTGGCGGGAAAGTGACCCTGGCGCGGACGCAGCGAAGTCACCGGATCAGACGAACCGTCCGGCGGCGTTGCGGCCAAGAGGCCCTGCTCTGAAAACAGGTTGGCCAGGCCAATCATTCCCGCCCCGGCACCCGCTCGGCAAAGCCACTCGCGGCGGCTGGTCACCTTCCCGATGCGACCGCAGGGGAATAACGGGGTGTTCTTCGTCATGTCAGGTGGACTCGATCAAAAGTGAATCTTGGCTTTCGGTCAATTCGCAGTTGCGACTGCGATCCATGCGGAGGGGACGTCGATCCAACGCAGTCAGTCGACGTAGATGAATTCGTTCAGTCCGAACAGCGTCTGGCAAAAATCGGTTAACGCTTGGAGTCGCGGATCGGGAGTCTCCCGTTCGGTCCGTGCCCGGGTCTGTGATTCGATGAATTGAATCGAAGTCTCGATTTCGGTTTCCGTGGGCAATCGGGCGAAGGAGATCTCAAAAGCGGTCTCAATCATCGGCCGCAAATCGTTTTTCGCTGGAAGCGAATCATCCGGCGGGCTCTGGACCAGCCTCTCCGCGAAGTCGCGCGCCACCGAACGCACAAAGCGGTCGTTCAAGATCACCATGGCTTGGGGGGCCACGGTCGTGTTTTGTCTGGCAGCACAACTGGTCATCAGGTCCGGGCGATCGAATGCCTGGAACATGGGATAGGGAATCAGACGCTTGTGGAACATGTAAACGCTGCGGCGCCGTGTGGTTGCGTCGTCCGGGGCGTCTTTGGGATAGCCTTCGCCCTTGATGTTCCTCGCCAGATTGGCTTCCGGAGCAATGTAAGGTTTGAATCCGGGGCCGCCGGCTTGCAGGTTGAGGGTGTCGCTGGCTGCCAGCATGGCGTCGCGGATGACTTCGGCCTCCAGCCGTTGTGGGGTCATCCGCCAAAGCAGGTGGTTGGCGGAGTCAATTTCCGGCCCCCGTTGATCGGACGCTTCGCGTGTGCTGCCCTGTCGCCAAACCGCACTGGTCAGGATTTCGCGGTGCAACGCTTTGAGATTCCATCCGCCGTCAACGAACTCCTTGGCCAAGTATTCCAACAGCTCGGGGTGGATGGGCGCGTCACCGCGAACGCCAAAGTCGCTGGTCGTGCCCACGAGTCCCTTGCCGAAGTGATGGTGCCACACTCGGTTGACGAACACTCGCGCCAGCAGCGCTCCGCCGCCTTGCTGCGTGTCGGTAATCCAATCGGCAAGGGCACGACGCTGCAAGGTGCTCTTTGCCTCTCCGATCTGGGCATAAGCATCCTTTGCCCTCTGCCAGTATTCATCGGCGTCCGCGCCGGAGGATAGCATCGCGGGGAAACCGATTGGGACTTCGATTTCTCGATCGTAAAAATCGCTTCGGCGAAACAACCAGGTCGTGCGACGCTTGTGGTCAAAGTCCCGAAAGAAAAAGCCTTCTTTCCCGCTTGGCAGTTTCGCGGTCACGCGATCGCCACTGTGGAACACGCCCAGCAATTGGTAATACTCTTTTGCCGAGAACGCGTCGTACTTGTGATCGTGACAGCGGGCGCACGCGACCGTGATTCCTAAGAGTCCCGATCCCAGCGTCGAAATCACGTCGTCCAGCTCGTTGTAGCGATTCAACAGCCGTTCACTTTCAAGGAACGAATCGGGCAATTTGAAGGCCGGTCCAGCCGTTAGGAATCCGGTGGCGGAGATCGCATCGTCGTTTTCCGGCTCGAACTCGTCACCGGCGATCTGCCAGCGCACAAACTGGTCGTAGGGCATGTTGTCGTTGAACGCCTGAATCACAAAATCGCGATAGACGTACGCGTGCGGACGGTCCATGTCGGCTTCCTGCCCGTCGCTATCCGCGTAGCGCGCCACGTCCAACCAGTGCCGCCCCCAACGCTCGCCATATCGAGGCGAATCCAAAAGCCGGTCCACCAGGTTCCGAACCGCCGAATCGGGGTCTTTCGAGTGGGCGAGGGTGAATTGATCGATCTGTTGTGGAGCCGGGGGCAATCCGATCAGGTCAAAGTACAGTCGTCGCACCAGTGTGCGCGCATCGGCGGGTTTCGAAGGACTGAGCCCGGCGTCTTGCTGTTTCCGCCGCACAAACCGGTCGATCGGTCCCCGTGACCAGTGGTCCTTGGACTGCGGCGTGGGCACGGTCGTCTGCGCGAGTCGTTGGAAGGCCCAATGCTTTCTGGCTCGTTGCAGCTTCGGGTCGACGATGTCCGTCTGGTCGGGCCACGTCGCGCCTTGATCGATCCAATTTCGCAGCAGACGGATCTGTTCTTCCGAGAGCGGTTCGTTTCCGTCCGGCGGCATCAAGCGGTTTTCGTCGGCTCCGGATACCAATTGGAACAGCAGACTCTCTTTGGCGTTTCCCGCAACGATTGCCTTCTCACTTTCGCCTCCCCGCATGGCTTTGGCTTTGACACCCAGATTCAAACCGGCTTCTTCCGTGGTTCCGGCGTGGCACTCGTAACAATGGTCTCGCAAAATCGGTTGAATCTCACGCACGAAGTCAACGGATTTGCGGCCGGCCGGTTCCGTTTGCGCGAACGCCATCCCGCCGAACAGTCCAACCCAAACTGCCATGAGGGTGGAGCGGGGATCAATCGGATAAGTCAACGGAAGCACCTTCAAACGTTTTTGCTGCCTGGGAGATCGGAGACCGCGTTAATGCTGGTTTACATTTCCGGGGCACAGACTTCCTGCATTCTAACGACAATTCGTCGTCGGCACTGGATTCGGGACGTAGACCCAGCCCGCGTTCAACCTCCCGTCGCGAAGCTTCGGCAGCCCGCTGCCGTTGGCGTAAGCCGACGGACACCGCAAGCCAATTTGGGTGAGCCGCGTGGCGCTAGCCGCGGGTTTTCTCGCCTCAACCGGCGGCTAGCGCCTTGCCGCTCATTGCACTGCAAATCACGGTGTTTTTGATTAAAAGGGGCGCTGTCCGGTTAGTGAGCCGTAAGCTTCAAGCCGATGATGGCGACCATCAGCAGGATCAAGAAAAAGATTCGACCCGCGTTCACCGGCTCGTCGAGGAATAACATTCCCAACACCATTGCTCCGAAGGTCCCGATGCCGACCCAAACGGCATAGGCCGTGCCGATCGGAAGCGTTCGCGCGGCCAGCGCGAGCAGGTACATGCTCGCGACAATCCCGGCAATGGTGAGAACGCTGGGCACAGGCTTCGTGAAGCCTTCGGTGTATTTCAGACCGATGGCCCAGCCCGTTTCCAAAAGACCTGCGATGACAAGAAGAATCCACGGCATGACGACGCTCCTGTAGAACGCGTCGTCTTGTCTTAACCGGGTACGTCGCACATCGTCCGGGCCAGAGTGGCAGTTACGATGAACCAATCTTATCCGCAACTGGCACCCGGGCAAGGCCTACTTGAACTTCGGCGAAACCTGTCACGCGTGGCATCAAAATGACCCCCGGGGCGTGATGTCGAAGCCGCGGTCGCTGTCTTGTCAAACCCGAATACCTGGAAGTGGCAAGCCTTGTCGTCACTCGCCGTCTTCCACCTCGATTTGCCCGGACGGAACGGACGCTTCGTCGCCACCACTCGGTCCGGATTCACGGACGATAGCTGCGTAGGCTGGCTTGGGGTGGTTGTTGGCGTCGAAGAGCAGCGGGTGCTGACCCCTTCGCCAGGTTCGGCGATCATTCAGCCCCCAAAAGCTGACGCGTTCGATCACGTTCTGGTGCTTTTCGAAAATCGCAAACAGCTTGGCGTAGTCTTCGGCTTGAGCATTCAGGTCTTCCAGCGAGGGCGGGGCACTGCTCCGAAAACGTCGCCTTCCGAACTGGCCGCCCGACTCACCCCGGATGGTGACGTCAAGTTCGGTGATGCTTACCTTCAAACCCAATGACGCATAATCGGTGATCGCTTTCTCGATGTCGTCAAAGGGAACGCGGCCGCTTCTCCAGTGACCCTGGATGCCCACCGCGTCGATGGGAGCCCCCTGATCGAGAAGCCTCTTCAAGAGCACCAGGGAGCTTGCGTGTTTCGGTCCCGATTCGATGTTGTAATCGTTGTAATACAGGACGGCGTCGGGGTCTGCCTGGCGGGCGTACTTGAACGCCAAGGTGAGAAAATCGGGGCCGAGTGCCCGCAACCAGTTTGAATCCCGCAAATGCTCTGTCTCTGCGGTCTTGGCGTCGCCGCCGTCGCTGATCGCCTCATTGACGACGTCCCAGCTCTGCACTTGGCCCTTGTAGTGTCCGACCAGCGTTTCGATGTGGTTCTTCATCCGCTGTTTGATCGTTTCGCTGTCGTCTCCTTCGAAGAACCAATTCGGAGTCTGCGCGTGCCAGACCAGGGTGTGACCGTGAACAGTCATGCCATTCTTCCGGGCCCAATTCACCAACGCGTCGGACTGCTCAAACTGCCACCGGTTCTCCGCCGGATGAATTCGCTCCGGCTTCATGCAATTCTCGGGCGTGATCGAGCCGAAGTGTTCGGCTGCCAGTTTCAATTCCGCGTCGGAGTAACGTGTTGGCAAATCGCCGGCCATGCCGATCAGAAAAGAGTCCTTGAAAGCATCCTTGATCAGACGATCGATTTCGACTTCGACCACCGGTTCGGTGGAGGCCGCCGGCACCGGCTTGGGTGGCTCGCGGGTGGCCGTGGATTCCTGACCGCCTCGTTCACCGAAGGAACGGCTCACCAACAAATCCCTTCCTTGCAGTTCCGCCTGGTAGTCGATGCGGAACTCGCGCTCTCCAAACTGACGCACTTCGGCGAACGAAATCGAATCGCCCCGCCGCTTGACGTCGGAGAACTGGACCTCCCGCGTTTGGTCGCCCGATTCCACTTCCGCGTTTGCCGTCGTGCCGCCCCGGTCATCTTCCGTGAAGTGCAGATGGTAGGTTTGCACGCCGAATGGAGTCTCAAACTGGCAATGCCAGGTCCCCGCGAGCTTTTCGGGGGATTCTTGAGGATCGCTCGCGGACCGATCCTGCGCCATGGCGACGGTCACGCAGAGCAAGCAGCATTGCATCCATGCGAGGGTTCTCATCAACATTCGAGGATCTCCGGAGGATGGGGGAGGGCGCCCGTCAGGGGCGTGTCAGCAGCGTCAAGGAAGGTGTGCGTTGTTGCCAGAGAACCTAGTCGTTCAGTTCCTCACGGTCGCACATCGTCATCAATCGTGACCGGATTCGGGGCGACCGTCTCACCCCTCGGCCGCGGCCTGTTGCCGCGCATCCGAACGGGTCTCAGAGGTTGCCTTTGCATTCCCCTCGTTCGGTTCGCCGACGGAGGACACACGTGTCGCCTTGCCTTGCTCGGTGGCGAATTGGCCAACCTTCCGGGACACCTGCATCGTATCACCAGCGACATGGCCTTCGTACTCGATGCGGATCTGGTTGTCACCGAATGTCAAGTTCTCCACGAACGAGACGGTTTCGCCATCGGACTGGACCTCCTGAAACTCCACGTCTCTGGAGCGACCATTGACTTCTGCTTTTGCCGTTGCCGAAAGCGTACCGGCCTGTCGTTTGAAACTGATTGCGTATCGCTGCAAGCCGATGCGCGTCTCGAAATCGACGTTCCAAGTTCCCGAGAGCTCGTCCTCGGATCGGAACAGCATCGGCGCGAATTCCTTCAGGCTGCGCCGCCACGTCTGCCATTCGTGAGCCGTCTCGGGACTGAGGTAGTAGTGGGCATTGATGCCAAGCTCCTTCAACTGCTCGACGGTCGCTGCGGGGTCACCACCGCGACGGGTGCGTCCACCGTCGACCTCCTTGCTGCCGTAGCTGACAAAAACAAGTTTCACCTTGTTTGCAAAGTCCTCCGTCTCTTCGACGTCTTCTTTGCCGATCGTGGCGCCACTGAAGAGCCCGATATGTGAAAACTTGTCGAGGTTTCGAAGCGTGATCAACTTCGTTTCCATGCTGCCCATCGACAGGCCGGCCATCGCCCGGTTGGGCTGATCGTCCAGCGTGCGGAAGTTTGTGTCGACGTAGGGAATCAGTTCATCGACGAGCACCGTTTCGAAATCACTGATATCGAAATTGCGCAGACCTCCGAAACGCACTTCATTGGTCATCCCGTAAGTCATCACGATCAGGAATGGTTCGATTTGTCCCTTCGCGATCAAGTTATCCATGATCAGCCCGGCGTGTCCCTGAACGCTCCAGCCGTATTCGTTTTCGCCCCAGCCGTGTTGCAGGTACAGAACCGGGTAGCGTTTGCTCTGGTCGCTGTCATAACCCGGCGGAGTGTAGACGAAGGCGCGACGTTCGGTATCCGTGCTGTCGGAATGGAAGAAGATCTCGCGGACCTGACCGTGCGGCACCTGCTTGAGGGCGTAGAATTCGCGGTCTTGCGCGGGGATCTCAATGCCGCTTCCCCACCGCATCGCACCAAAGTAATACTTGCTATTGGGGTCTGGTACATGCGCGCCATCGATGACCAATTCGTAGTAGTGGAAGCCTTCGTCCAGTGGCCGCGAATAACCGATCCAAGCGCCGTCGTCGTCTTTGACGAATTCCGTGCTATCCCGAAAAGTCGTGCTAACGCTGTTCGCTTCCGGCGCGACCACTTTGAACTTGATGCGGCCCTGCGAATTGACTTGTGGATAGTCCCTGCCCGGCTGGTTGGTCGGGGCTGGTTGGAAGTCTTCCGTGATGCCTTCGGGAGTGTTCGACGATGCCTCGTCGGCGGTCTTTTCTGACGCCTCGCTAGGTTCGACCGAAGTTTCTTTGGCATCCGACGATTCGTCTGATGGCTCCTGGAACAGCAACTGGACGAAATGGTACAGATTGTTTCGCCAGTGAGTTGGATCATGCCCGTGTGAATCGACGTTCCAGACGTGTGGCACCTCATTTTCTTTCAGATAGCGTTGCAACCTTTGGCTGACTCGAATCAAGCCGTCCTGGTTTCCGCAGGACAACCAGAGCAGGTCAAGCTGTTGTTTGGTTTCCGCGGGATTTGGGACCAATTCCTCGGGGGCTTTCGTGTTGGGGGCCGAAGAGAACCCGCCGATCCAGGCAAACTTGTCCAGATGCGACAGGCCAAAATTCAGTGACTGACCGCCTCCCATCGAGAGCCCCGCAAGGGCTCGGTGTTTTCGATCCTCCCGCACCGAGTAGCGAGATTCGATCGCGGGGATCACATCTTCAAACAAGTCCTGTTCGAATGCCGCGAATGCGGGTGCAGACTCGAACACATTGCCCTCCGCCCGGTCATTCTTCTGGGCCCGGCCGTTGGGCATGACCACGATCATTGGGACCGCCTTGTCATCTGCGATCAGGTTGTCCAGCATGACGTTGGGAGAAGCGAAACGCTGCCATTCGGTTTCGTCACCACCGATCCCGTGCAGCAGGTAGAGAACCGGATACTCCTTGTCGGGCGAGTAACCTGGCGGGGTGTAGACGTTCATCTTTCGAGTCGTGCCGACGGTTTTCGACTCGTAGTCGATCATCTCCAGCTTGCCGTGCGGGATGCCGTCGCGTTCTTCAACGATGTTTTCCGGCGGATCCGGGTAGGTTTGTATGTCGTTTGGGCCAAGTTCGATTGGACCGCCGAAGCCGCCGCGAGGCCGACCACGCTGTGGCTGTTCCGGCGATGCTTCTTGGGCTGAGACGCACGCAATCTGCACGAGGCATAACGCAAGCACGACAAGGCGTTCTTTCATGGGAATCGGTCTCGAGGATGACGGGGGAGAAGAAAACCGGAGCGGTTGCTGGTTGAGTGAACAAGCGGTCGATTGGCTGGCGGCGGGGCGCAACACCCAAGGAAGCCGAGTCGGGTTAGCGATCGTCGTCCCCCGGCGACCGCCGAGGGCGGTGTCACTGCGTCGGGTGGTCGTCGCCCGAAAATTCAATCGTGACGGCGAAAACGAGCGGGATCGAAAAGTCGTCGCCTTTCAAGAATTCAATCTGCTTGAGTTCCTTGCTGGCATCCGCGGGGATCTTCAAATAACGAATCTGCTTGCCGTTCGCCTCAATCGCCTTGGTCGATTCTTCCACGTCCTCACCGGCTTCGTACGTGACGATGTGCTGACCGTTGATCAGTTCAAAATCACTACTCGACCCGTCGGTGTAGTGTCTGCGAACGATCATGCTGGTCGACTCGTTCTTGAAACGCGGATAGGCGGCCCACGCGACTCCTCCCAGCAAATGGATCGTGTCAACCTTTCCGGCGCAGTCGATACGGACCGATTCCGGAAGTGTGCTCGGTCTTCGCGATGAACGTTGCTGCAGACCGATGATGTTGGCAATCCGATCCCCCTGAGGATCGATCAGTTCGAAAGGCACCTTCTGGATTTCCACACGTCCGTAGGAATCCAGTTCGAATTTGTCGCCGGGGCGACCACGAAAGCCCGGGAGTCCCTTACTGCTGTTGATGGTCGCAACGCTGGAAATGCTAAGCGGAGCGTACTTGCCACGCTTGGCCAAGAACGAAAGAAGATCAGCCATTTCGCCCTTGTTCATCAAGCTCTCGAAACCCTCGGGCATCAGAGATTTGGGCGATGACGTCAGCCGTTCAATGTCTTCTCGAAGGACCAGCTTTTCCTTGCCCTGCGTGTCGATGATCCGCAGTGAATTTGCGGACTCGCCCGCCAACATCCCCGCCAGCACGTTTCCATCGATGGTCAGGATTTGATACGTGCGGAAGTTGTTCTCAACGCTGCGTGACGGATCAAGCACATTGATCAGGATTTCTTCCTTGGGGTGCACGGACATGCCCGTCAAGTTGGGGCCGATTTCGTTTCCGGTTTCACCGTGAATGTGACAGGCGGCACAGTGCTTCTTGAACATGGCCAAACCGTTCGTGACGTCGCCGTCCTGCGCCGTGACCGGCATCCACTCATCGACCAGAGCCTGTCGGTTGGAGGTCACCATGGCTCCCCGCGTTTCCATCAGTTTTTGCGCGCGGTCGGCGATGGATGCCGTGGGATGGTTCAGCAAAGCCTGGCGTTGATCCAATTGCAGGTCGTTGAATTGAACTTTCCCTTCGGAAATGGCGTCCAGCAAATCTTCCGTGCTTTCCGCTCGCGAGAGCAGCAACGTCAGGATCTGGCTTCCCAGCTTGGGGCCCAGCGTCGTCCTGAGCTGCAAAAGGGTTTGTGACAGTCCCTCCACGCGGGCGACTTGCAGCGCGTTTACCGCTTGAATTCCGGTTTCCGGGGAAAGCTGAGGCGTGAAAAACTCTTCCACCGCTTCCAGGATCCTGGGGCTCGCGGGGGCCAGCCGGATCGACTGGTCCCAGGCCGCAAGCCGCTCTTCCGGTTCGGCGTCCAAATCCATTGCCTTCGTCAGCAGTTGGTCCTGAATCTCTACAACGATATCGCTCAGATTCTCGACGGACCATTTGTCGGCAACTGCCAAGATCGCGGCTTTGCCCTCGATGGGGGCTTGGTCGGCCAAGAAACGGTCGCGGACGCGTTGCTGCGATTCATCCGAAAGCTTGATCGTCAGGTCCCGGGGCCAACCCTTCGCCAGCCCTTCCCAGACCGTCACCGCCACCGGCGAGTCCGGCGCGATTTGAAGTAGTTGGCCAATCTGGTCGGCCGTGGGCTGATTTCGTGCAAGGTGTTCTGCCAGCACGGCGACCCGTTCATTGATCGCGGCCAGAGAATCTTGGTCCAGTTCGCTCATCGCCACGATTGCGGAGGCCGGATCCGTTGACGCCGCGGACGTCCAGGCATCAAGCAAGATCGTGTCGTTTTGCAGGGAGGGAACCAACGCCGCGAGTTCCTTTCCGTCGATCGCATCTTTTGCGTCGCCATCGGCGATCCGCAACAGCAATGTCAGACGTACTTTTGGATCGACATCGTTTTGCAGTCCCAATTCGATCGATTTAGAAAGTTGCGCGTTGTCGCAATAGCCCACGGCCGCGTGACGCACGGGGCTGGAGACGTGTTGGAAACCCGACGCACAGGCTTGTGCGAGTGCCTCGTTTGCAGCCTCGCTTCCGGAATCGGCCAATCCGGCCAGCGTCCAGATGGCATGCATGGCGGCCGGATTCAAACCGATCGAGTCGACCTTTTCGCCGTTGACCAGGGCGACCAACGCTTGCAACGTGGACGGGTCGGTCGCCTCGCGTTCGATCAAAAGTCGCTGGGCGGCGCGTCGCCAAAAGAAATTGTCGCTCTCGAGCGCTTTGACCAGTTTCGCCGGACTGGCGTCGGCTAGCCGCAACGTTCGCGACGGAGATCGGTCGGCAGAATCTTCCATGACCAGCCGATAAACGCGGGCGAATCGCTTGTCTCTCAGGTCACTCTCATACGCGGCGCCCTTGCCGGTCTGGAATCCGTTGGGTGTGGGATTGTGTTGGACGATGTAATTGTACCAGTCGAGTAACCAAACGTTTCCGTCAGGGCCCACCTCCGACATGATGGGTGCGGACCAATCGTCGATACTGGCAACGGTGTTGAACGCGTTTCGGCTGCGATAGCCGGCTCCATCTTTCTCCAGAACGAAGGAACCGACGAGGTGTCCGGTGGGACCGCAAACCATTTGAATTCGGTTCCACCACGTCTGCGGATAGTTTCGGGCCGTGTAGATTCCGGACCCGCACGCCGCGGTGTAGCCGCCGTGATAGTCGACCTGTCGAATGCGATCGTCGATCGGATTGAATTTGAAAGATTCCGAAATCGGTCCGAGCGTCTCGGGCGACCAGCCGGATACTTGGTCGTAGTAGCGATTGGGGATCGGCAGATGAACGCTTGGACAACCGTTGGCGGTTGAACCAAAGACGTAGCCCTCTTCGCTGAAACCGAGTCCCCAGGTGTTGTTGTTGGTGCCGCGCATGAATTCAAGGGCATCGACGCGGATCGTGTGATTGTCGAATTGGTCCGACGAAGTGTCTGCGACCTTGCCGGATTGCGAGTCGATCGCGAAGGCCGGCGCGGTGTTATCCGATGCTCCCATTCGCACTTTGAATCGCCAGAATCCCTGGCGAAACCGCATTTGAGCTTCACCATTGATGACGGGCTGTGAGTTGTTGTAGCCCTGCATTCCCCAGATCCAATTGTCCGGGCCGTATTGGAAGTTGCTGACGCCCCCGTGCGTATCGCCCATCGCCCATCCGGTGATCAGCGATTGACGAAAATCGGCTCGGCCGTCCCCATCGATGTCCTTTAGATAGACCGTCGTTTGGCCGTCCTGAACGATCACACCACCGCGGTAGCAAACAACGGCAGACGGAATGCTCAGGTTCTCCGCAAAGACCGTGAACTTGTCTGCCTGGCCGTCGTTGTCGGTGTCTTCGCAGATCTTAATCCGGTCGCGTCCGACGGCCGACTGTTCTTGCAGCTCATTCGGATAGTCGACCGTTTCGCAAATCCAGAGACGGCCGTTCTCGTCCCAGTTCATTGCAATCGGTTTTCCCTTCAAGCCGGCGGTCTCAGCATTGGCCGTGGATTCTTCGGGCCAATTGTCACCGGACTCTTTCGCCCAAATCGAAAGCCGCATTCCCTTCGGTGTCGCGTAGGCTTTGATCGACTGTTCTGCTTGCAGCGGATCTTGCATCATCGAGAACGGCTCCGCTTGCGTTCCCCACTGCGCTCCCGGCGTATAGTTCGGGATCTTGGCGCCGACATCGCTTGCTGAGAATTCATCGTCGTCAACGGATGGCGACTGCATTTCAGGAGCAGAAAACGGCCGGTTCGCCGCCGTCACCGCCTGTGCCATCGGATCGCTTGATTCGCCGTCCGCGGAAGCCGCGGTCAGCGTTTGGCCACAAGCCCAGAGGACGCCGCGTGCCAGTAAACGCTGGAAGTCGATGTTCGACCAGGTGCGATGATCGTGTCCCCAGGCCGTGTAAAACACGCGTCCTTCGCCACTGGTTCGCACCCACGTGTAGGGCTCGCCATCCGGATTGCTGACCGGACCGGAGTCGTCGCTGCGAGTCTCCAGCACGGTCTTGTCGGGGTTGAGCCGGCTGTGGCGATAGCTCTCGTCCATGGAGTCGACCGGCTTCAGCCCCTGCATGATCGGGTGATCCGGGGCAACAATCTTTGTCTGGAAGCGGGTGAATCCGTGACTTTGGAACTGCCCACCGACCAGTTCGATGTACTTGTCAGAGTTCAGAAAGCAGAACGATGCGCAATGAACGGGAATCAGCCCTCCACCCTCGTGGACGAAATCGAGCAACGCGGATTCTGCCTGCGGAGTGATCCGCTCGACGTTTGCGAAGATCAGCAGTCCGTCATACTTGGAAAGGTTTTCGCGGTTCAGGTCGTCCAGGTTTTCGGTGTAGCGAAGGTCGATTCCCTGTTCGCGAAACGGCGGGGCCACGTGCCGAAAAAACTCGGACGGCTTGTGAAAGCCGGAGTCGCCGAGCATCAATACCGAGACCTGCGATTCCTCGGCCGGCGCGGCGCGGCCAATGAGAAGCGAAGCGATGGCAACGGTGGTCGCCAGGAGCGGTTTCAGCAGAGCCTTCATGTGGGATTCCGGTGGAGCGGTTGGTTTGTCGTTCTTGGTCGCTGCCGGTGCATCGGTCGAAACGTCCGGGGCCCGCCGTAAAGGCAGACCGGGAATCCGAGCGTTCCGAGGAAAGTGCAGCAATCGATGGAGTCGGCGACCGACTCAACGCTGGTTATAGCTCGTTCGTGCGGCCAATCCATGGAGGAATTGCGCAACCGTGCAGAGGTATTTTACATGGGCACCGTGGTCCGGCCTAAACCAGACTCATGCGTACACGCATAAACCGGACAGGAGTCTGGAAGTTCCGGAAAATTATCCGCAAGACGGTGACCACGCGACGGCGAACGTCGTGCCCGTCGCGTCCCGAACGGGTCAATCGCGGCTGCGACGTCGATTTCCGTTCCGATCAGTTCGCGTTAATGGCAGGGTCGTCTCCGTTGAGCCGCTGAGTGGATTTTCGGCCGAACCGC
Source organism: Roseiconus nitratireducens (assembly GCF_008629675.1). GTDB lineage: Bacteria > Planctomycetota > Planctomycetia > Pirellulales > Pirellulaceae > Stieleria > Stieleria nitratireducens. Next base: position 748,603 of record NZ_VWOX01000001.1, read on the forward strand.
CGGTCGGCGGACCGCCGGGATCGGGGGCGTCGATCCACGTGAATCGCGTGGCATGGTCGAGAGAGCGGATGAAAACTCGCTGACTCGGGGGTGCGTGTTTCGTTCCCACCCAGGTACACTGGTGGGCGATTGAGGAATTTCACGTCAGTCGTCTGACCGCACTGTCGGGAGACCAGGAACCGGCCGCAGCGCAGCTCGACTTGGAGTCATCGGAGATGGCATTCCATCGGGGACGCACGGCTTCGTGCTGCATCCCGCCTTTCCCGAGGTGTTCCAACCGCCGACCGCGGCGGACGCGGTGGAGCGTCCAACAGGAATTCCGTGCAAACTGAATGAACGAGTCGATGAAAGCACCAACGGATCAAGAACGACAATTGCCGTTGGCGTTGCGAGCCGCTTACATGGCGCTCCACCGCAGTACGGATGCGAAGTTCGCCGAGCACGGCGTCACAGCGGACCAGTTTGTCCTGTTGTTGGCCTTGGCCGAGGGGCAAGCCGTGACCCAGCGAGAATTGGCCGACCGCATTTCGTCAGACCCGAGCACCGTTCGGGCAATGCTAGTGTTGTTGGAAAAGAACGGCTTGGTCCATCGAGGATCCCACCCCACCGATTCCCGGGCGAGAACGGTGTCCCTGACGACGGGTGGCAAGCGAAAGTTGAGAAAACTTTGGAAGGTCGGTCAGCCGATTCGGGACGAGATGTACGGGGCCATGACGCCGGACGAAGCCACGACGTTGATCCATTTGCTACGAAGAGTTGCGAGCACGCTTGATTACGAGAAGTCATTCGCTTGATCCATTCAAACCACGATCGAAAAATGCTTGCTGACGCCGGGTCGGATCATACGCCCCCGAGAATCCCACAATGACGAAGATCCTTGTTCTGTATCATTCCAACACCAAGAACACGCAGCGGATGGCAGAGTTGATTGCCGAAGGCGCCAGGCAACTGGAGCGGACCGAAGTCAGGCTGCGAAGTATTGATGAGGCCGATGATTCAGATTTGGACTGGTGCGATGGAATGGCGCTCGGATCTCCGACAAACTATGGATGTGTCAGTTGGCAGATGAAACAGTGGTGGGACCAGCAGCCGATCGAAAACTGGGGGAAGCGGGATGGCAAGATCGGATGCGTCTTCTCGTCCGCCGGAGCGTGGGGAGGTGGGCAAGAATGGACCTGCATGGCGTTGATGTCGATCCTGATCAACTATGGCTTTCTTGTTTTTGGTTTGACCGACTATTCAGGTGTTAAATTCTCTGCCCATTACGGAGCGATCTCCGCTGGCATGCCCGCCGAGGAACGTGAGCGGGAGGCCTGTCGACGGCTCGGACGACGATTGTCGGAATGGACCGCTACGATGATCCATGGGCGTGAAGACGCGCATCCGCTGAACCAAACGTATGAACGATTCAAAGACTTGGGCAAATAGCCCCAGCTTGAAACTTAATCCAACGATTTCCTTTTTGTGACATCTACCCGAGAGGCTCTTCATGACCGACCTAAATCGTTTGAACCGGCGTCATTTCCTGCGAACGACCTCAGCGGCTGCTGCCGCCGGGGTGTTTGCCGGATCGAGCCGTTTTTCGCTCGCTGCGGATTCGCCGAATGAGCGCCCCGTGTTCGCCACCATTGGGCTGCGAAACCAGGGTTGGACCATCACCAACAAGTCGACCAAGTTCGCGGACTTTGCCGCGTTCGCCGACGTTGATGCGAATGTGCTTGGAGCAACGAACGAAAAGCTCAAGGAAAAGACTGGCAAAGCGGCTGACGGGTACGATGACTACCGCAAAGTCCTGGAACGCGATGACATCGATGCGGTCATGATCGCGACGCCCGATCATTGGCACACCAAGGTCTCCGTCGAAGCGATGCTGGCGGGGAAGGATGTTTACTGTGAGAAACCGCTGACGCTGACGATCGCCGAAGGAAAGCTGATCGAAAAGATCGTCAAACAAACCGGACGCGTCTTCCAGGTCGGAACGATGCAGCGGACCGAGAACGACCATCGCTTCTTGAAGGCCATCGCGCTGATCCGCGCGGGACGCATCGGTGACATCCGCAAGGTGACATGCGGGATCAACGGCGCCACCGGATCACCGGTCATCCCAGCGATTGATGTTCCCGAGGGGCTCGACTGGGACATGTGGCTGGGGCCAGCACCCAAGGCGTCGTATCGTGCCTTGCCGGAGATTCGCCAAGGTTATGGCGGCGGTGTTCCGCTCTACACCAATTGCCACTACGCGTGGCGGAACTGGTACGAGTACTCCGGCGGACAGATGAACGACTGGGGGGCCCACCACGTGGACATCGCGACCTGGGCTCTGGGAGCCGGCGAGACCGGGCCAAACAAAATCACGCCGGTAAGCTATTCGCTACCGGTCGAGTACAAGGACGGTTATCCCACCGTCGACGATCAGTACAACACACCGACGAAGTTCGAGATCCACGCGAACATGCCCGGCGACATCCCGCTGGTGATCACCAGCGAAGGTGACAACGGGATCTTGTTTGAAGGGACCAAGGGACGTTTCTTTGTGAACCGCGGCAGGTTGTCGGGCAAACCGGTCGAAGACTTGGAGAGCAACCCGTTGCCGGAAGGAGCGGTTGAAGAGGTGTACGGCGGACCGGTCAGCGAGAATCACACGGCTAACTTCATTGCCGCAATGCAGTCGCGCCAGCAGCCGATCTCCGACGTGTGGACTCACAACCGAATGCTGGAGACGTGTCACTTGGCGAACATCGCCATCCGACTGGGACGCGAACTGAATTGGGATCCGCAAAAGCGTGAAATCGTCGGGGACCCCGAGGCCAACTCGTTCTTGTCGCGCGAGAACCGAAAGGGATACGAGATCGACATGTAGCAACGCGTCAGGGCATTCTGCAATGTCGCCTTTTGCTCCGCAAAAGGAACGGTAATGAAGCGTTCACGGAGCGGACTTTAGCATCGAAATGCCACCCTTCACCCTCCTTTTATCAGCAGGGTCGAACGCCAGCGAGGTGAGTAGGGTCGCTTTGCTCGGTGAGACGGCGTTGCTGTCGCCGCTTCGCGGCTGGTGGTGTTTTGGGGCGCCGTGCCCGTCGGCTTACGCCGACGGCAGGGGGCTGTCGTCGCTTCGCGACTGGAGGTCGTGCCGTTCGCCACGGCGACGGCAGGAATGCTATTCAAGCGGGAACGGGGTTGAGTCCACGTGGTCGGTGGTCACGGTCAACAGACTGGATTCTGGCACTTCCTGCCAGTGACTGGGAACGTCATCGAGGGGTTCGGAGAGCAGGAGGACGCAAGCGTCGGGCAGCGTTTCGACGTCACCGTCGGCCACTCTCAGCGAGTGCAGGTCATGGCTGTGGTACAGTGTCGGAGATTCCCCGTCGGACGAGTACCGAACGGCGTGAATGCCGTTCGGTGCGCCGACCGCAGCCGTCATCGTGATGGGGTTGTCGATGCCGAGGTTGCTTGCGGTTTCTTCGACAAAACGCACCATCCGCGAAAGCCCACCGCCGACATCCTCCAGTAATCCAAAGGTCAGGGCCAGATAGAACAGACGCTCCGTGTCGGTGGACCCCTCCATCAATGGATAGAGATCGTCCCGCACGGCCATGTCCATCGGCTTCTTCAGCTTGTCGTATCCCTGGATGACACCGTTGTGTTGAAACAGCCGATCCCGATAGCGGAACGGATGACAATTCGATTCCTGGATGGCGGTTCCGCTTGTTGCCCGGACGTGGGCAAAGAATAAATGGCTTTCCAACTGGTCGGAAAGATCACGCAGATTGCCGCTGTTCCACGCGGGACGCGTCGTCCGGAAGAGACCCGGCTGCGGACCGCAGCTGTACCAGCCCAAGCCGCTGCCGTCGCCGTTGACGGGGTGGGTGGACTGGCGAGAGTGCAGGCTTTGCCCCACGAAGGCGTCTTCAGCGGTGTACAGCAGTTTGTCCAATCGGATCGGGTCGCCAAGGTAGGCTAGCCAACGGCACATGGTTGGTTACTCGTGTTTCTTTGCGGCATGGATCTTCTGGTTTTTCGGCCCGAAGGGTTTTGCCATTTCGATTCATGCTCATTTTCGAGCATGGGGGAGCACCCGGTTGCGGCGATCGTCGCAGGTCAGTCGGACGAATCAAAATACGTTGCGATTTCCTCTTTCACGTTGTTCCACTGCTCTTTGTCGCCGCTGAGGGCCATCATCGTCTGCTTGATTTTGCTCTCGGCCATTCCCGTGGCTTGACCGATCCCGATACTTGGCGGCATCATCAGTTCCCCTTGACTGACAACGGCATCGATCAAAAACGGGCGATCGGAGTTCTTGGCTTGCACGATCGCCGCTTCGACGTCACGAGCGTGCTGGACGCGTATCCCATCGGCTCCGCACCACCGGGAGTACTGAGACAAATCCGGCACGTCGACGCCCAGCACGTCCGATTCTGGAACAATGCCGGCAACTTCCATTTCCAATTTTACGAATGCCAAACTGTTGTTGTGCAACACCAGCATCTTGATCGGCAGCTTGCGATTGGCCACCGTCAGCCAATCCTGCATCGCCATGGTGAACGCTCCGTCACCGACCACGGCCCAGACTTCGCGATCGGGGTAGCGAAGCTGTGCTCCGAGCGCCGCCGGCAATCCCACGGCCATGGAACCGTGATTGAAGGATCCGATCATGCGGCGACCGGAGTGAAACGAGATGTGTCGCGAGGCCCAAACGGTGGCGGTGCCGGTGTCGACCACAAAGATGGCGTCGTCGGATGCGTGCTTGTCGATCATCGAAGCGAAGATCTGCGGATGCAGCGGTTCGTGATCGCGAGAGGGTGACCCGGCGTCGGCCATCGCCTGACGCCATGAGGCAAAGTTTTCGCAAATCTTCTCGTGAAATCGGTTGGATGATCGCGGCTTGATCAGCGGCAGTAATCTGTCCAGCGTCTGACCAACGTCCGCGTGGATCCCAAGGTTCACCGCGATGCGATTGCCGATATTGGGGAACCGCGTGTCGACTTGAATGGTTTTCGTTCCCTGCGGCAGGAACTGCGTGTAGGGAAAGTCGGTTCCCAGCATGATCAGCAGGTCGCAATTCATCACCGCGTGATAACCTGACGGATTACCGATCAACCCCGTCAGACCGGCCACGTGCGGACAGTCGTGATCGAAGATGTCGCACGCCCGCAGGGAGTGTGTGATCGGTGCCTTCAGTTTGTTCGCCAGGGTGAGAACCTGCTCGCGGCACTCGCGACACCCCGCTCCACCCAGGATGGTGATCTTTTCATGATCGGAAACCAAGTCTGCAAACGCTTGGACCTGGTCGTCCGAAGGCACCAGACGGGCCTGGGAGGGAATGATCGGATGAATGAATTGGTCCCCCGCGGCGGGCGCTTCGGCAATGTCTGCCGGTAGCTCGATCCGGCAAACGGTTCGCTCACTCAGGGCGATCTTGATCGCACGCAAAATCAACCGCGGAGCTTCCTCGGCGGAGCGGATGATTGCCTGGTAGGCGCAAACGTCGGCATAGGTTTTCTCCAGATCCACTTCCTGGTGAAAATTGGTCCCGATTTGAGCCAGCGGAACTTGCCCGGTCACCGCAATGACCGGGCAGCGTTCTCGTTTCGCGTTGTAGAGTCCGTTGATCAGGTGCAGGGCACCCGGGCCGACCGTGCCGGCGCACACCGCCAATTCACCGCTCAATTCGGCTTGCGCGAAAGCCGCATAGCTCCCGTTGCCTTCGTGGCGAACACCGATCCATTCCACCGCTTCGTGTCGATGAATTGCCTGGGCAAACGCGTTAAGGGCATCGCCGATCACGCCGAAGACCTGGGACACCCCCGCTTCGACCAAGATTTCAAGAAGCTGTTCCGAGACGGTTTTCGACATCAGGAATTCTCAGGTTGGTGTGCCATGACGTTCGCGTACCGAACGCGGGCCAAAGGTATCACTGCGGGCATCCTGCCAGTCCCGGCCCCAAAACGGGTCAACGTCGCCGTCGAGCAGTTCGTTTGGTTTCGCTTGATAGTAAAGATCTTCGTAAGATTTCACCCGGGTCGGTCCGACTCGGCGCATCAGCATGCTGGCGTGCAGCTGATCGGGTGACAGCAAGCCCATCGAGGCGATCAGCCGATTGAACTCCATCACCGTCGCGTATTGAAAGTTGCGAACCAAGTGCTGTTTCACGTCCGGCTTCAGTCCGCGTGTGCGTGAGGGGTCCTGAGTCGTGATGCCGGTCGGACAGCGGTTGGTCTCGCACCGTTGGGCTTGGATGCATCCCAGAGCCAGCATCATCGCGCGGGCGGCATTGCAATAGTCGGCCCCCTGGATGATTCGACGGGCCATTTCAAAGGCGGACGTGACCTTACCGCTGCAGCCGATCCTGATTTGGTCGCGCAAGCCGCAGGCGACCAATGCCTGATGAACGAAATGCAGCCCCTCGGTCAATGGGACACCCACGTGATCTTCAAATTCCAACGGCGCGGCGCCCGTTCCTCCCTCACCGCCGTCGACGATGATGTAGTCGGGCAAAATGTTCGTTTCCAACATCGCCTTGCAGATCGCCAGGAATTCACTGCGATGGCCGATGCACAGCTTGAACCCGACAGGTTTTGCATCGCAAAGATCTCGTAGTCTCTGAACGAATTCTAGCAAACCGATCGGCGTCTCAAACTCGGAGTGTCCGGGGGGCGATTCACACTTTTGGTGGGCGGGGACGCCGCGGACATCCGCGATTTCCTCCGTCATTTTTGAAGCCGGCATCACGCCGCCGAGTCCCGGTTTGGCCCCCTGGGAAAGTTTGATCGTCACGCACTTTACCGCCGGCTCGGCCGCTTTCTCTTTGAAAAGGTCTGGATCAAACCGGCCTTCTTTGGTGCGGCATCCGAAGTAGGCTGTTCCGATCTCCCAGACCAGGTCACCTCCGGGCCGCAAGTGATATTGGCTCAGACCGCCTTCGCCGGTCGCGTGTGCAAAATTCCCAAGTTTGGCGCCGCCGTTGAGCGCCAGCACCGCATTGGCGCTAAGCGAACCGAAGCTCATCGAGGAAACATTCAGCAGGGCCATGTCATACGGGTGTCGGCAGTCCTTTCCGCCGATCCGCACGCGAAACTGATCCTTGTTCGCCTGTTTCGGTGCGATCGTGTGGTTCAACCATTCGTATCCGGCCGCGTAGACATCCAATTCGGTCCCAAAAGATTTTTCCTCGTGGCTCTTCGCCGCCCGCTCGTAAACCATTTGCCGATCGTTGCGGCTGAGAGGCGTCCCACTGATGTCGTCTTCGACGAAATATTGATGAATCTCAGGACGGATCTCTTCGGAGGCGAATCGGCCATAGGCGAGCAAGGGGTAGATTCGCAACAGGTTGCTGGTGGGATGGAACAGGTCGTACAGTCCCAGGACGGCCAGGCAAAATGCCGGAATCGCAAACCAGAGCCAGTGCAGTGAAACCGTCATCGTCAGCACGCCGCCAATGAACGTCGCGACAATCACCAAGACGAGCGGAGCGTATCGTAACAAGCCACTGGCCATCGGCTTACTTCCTTATCGGCATCGGATCACGGAGTCGACTTCCTCAGGATAGCCGTTGTGCAGCTTTCCGGCAGCCATCCATCGGGTCTCGTGAACGGTGACTCCCGGGCGGCGCCGAAGAGTCGGTCGCGTCGGGATGCAAGTGATGCGTTTTACTACGAGGCAGCGGCGATCGTCAAAACGTGCAAGAAATTGCTCACCTGCCGCCTGGCGTTTCGCGAAACCGACGCAGCTGCCGTCGCCAGCCGGCAGCAATCCACGCTCTTTCGACTATTGATTGGTGGACAGCACGACTTTTTGTGAGCCGCGTGGCGCCAGCCGCGGGTTCTCTTGCTTCCACCGGCGGCTAGCGCCTCGCCGCTCCTTGCATCGCAAATCACGGTGCTTTTGATCGAAACGCGTCCAGGTAGCTGCCGTCGCCAGACGGCGGCAATCGACGCTCTTTCGATTATGGATTGGTGGACAGCACGACTTCCTGTGAGCCGCGTGGCGCCAGCCGCGGGGTCTCTTGCTTCGACCGGCGGCGAGCGCCTCGCCGCTCATTGCATCGCAGCTCATGATGCTTTTGATCGAAACGCGTCCAGCGAGTGTGCGTCGTAGCTGCCGTCGCCAGCCGGCGGCAATCGACGCTCTTTCGGTTATGGATTGGTGGACAGCACGACTTTTTGTGAGCCGCGTGGCGCTAGCCGCGGGTTCTCTTGCTTCGACCGGCGGCGAGCGCCTCGCCGCTCATTGCATCGCAGCTCATGATGCTTTTGATCGAAACGCGTCCAGCGAGTGTGCGTCGTAGCTGCCGTCGCCAGACGGCAGCATGCTCAATACCACCCACGCTGAAGAGCGTGAGGACCTCAACGCGTCGATGCCGAACTAAACTCGCTGCATCTTTCCGACCAGTTTTCGCATCGCGGATCGGGGCAGCAGGGCGGTCGATTTCACCATCAACCGGTTTTTCCAGCCGGGGATGATGATGTCTTCGTTATCGCAGTACCCTTCGTAGCCCGCCTTGGCGACAGCTTCGGACGACATGGTCGCCGACGAGAACATGTCCAGCTTGCTCATTCCGGAATCGTCACCGAAATTCGACTCCGTGGCACCCGGTGCCAGACAGCAGACATGCAGGCCCGTTCCGGCAAGCTCTTCGCGCAGTCCCTCGGTAAACGACAGCACATAGGCCTTGCTCGCATAGTAAACGGACATGTTCGGTCCGGCCTGGTAACCGGCGATGGAGCCCACGTTCAGAATGCCACCCTCGCCGCGGCGGATCATCGCCGGCAGGAGGGCACGCGTCAGCCGGGTCAACGCAACGACGTTGACCATCAACATGGCCGTCTGTCGATCGATGGACAATTCGGAAAACCGACCCAATGCTCCGAAGCCCGCATTGTTGACCAGGGTGTCGACATGAATCGCTTGCTCCCGCAGTTGATTGCAGAGTTGGTCCACTCCATCGGAGGTTGCGAGGTCGCTGCGGATCACGGTGGCAGCGACATGAAAGTCTTGACGGATCTGTTCGGCAAGATCCTGCAGCTTGCTTTCGCTACGAGCAACCAGCACGACATCGTTGCCACCTTTGGCAAACTGAATCGCAAGATCCTTTCCGATTCCGGATGAGGCACCCGTGATGAGAACAGTTTGGCTCATGAATCTTTCTTCCCCACGTGGATCAGTTTCTTGTTGACGAACTCCAGGATGCCGAGATGCGAGAGCTCCCGTCCGTAGCCGGAGTGTTTGATGCCCCCGAACGGTAGCTCCGCCTGAGACCGAGTCGGTTGATTGATGAACATCATGCCGGTTTCAATCTGTTCGGCGACGCGACGTCCGCGGTCGATGTTCGATGTGAACACGCTTCCGCCCAGCCCGAAGGAAGAATCGTTGGCAAGCTTGATCGCAGCGGCTTCATCCTCCACGACGTAGACGCTGGCCACCGGCCCGAAAAGCTCCTGGTCGTAGGTTGGCATCTCTGGTGTGATGTCGGTCAGGATGGTTGGGTTGAAGTACGCGCCGTCACGATTCGGACGATCGCCACCGAGGATGACCGTCGCACCGGCGTCAATCGTCGACTGAACCTGTTCCAGCAATTTGACGGCGGCCTGCTCCGTCGACAGGGGTGCAAGTGTCGTGTCGTCATCCATCGGGTCCCCCAGCTTCAACGCAGCCATTTGTTCCTTGAATGCTGACAAGAAGGATTCGGCGACAGCTTCCACAACGATGAAGCGTTTGGATGCAACACACGACTGTCCGGCATTGACGATGCGACCTTTGACAGCCTGTTCGACCGTGGATTCCAGATCGGCGTCTTCCAGAACGATGAAGGGGTCGTTGCCGCCCAGTTCCAGGACGCTGCGTTTGAGGTTTTTGCCCGCGATGGCTGCGACGGCCGCGCCGGCTGGTTCGCTGCCGGTCAGGGAGACGCCTTGAACGCGTCGATCTGACACGATGGTTTCAACGAATTCCGAGGGGATGAACAGATTGGTGTAGACGCCCGCGGGTAGCCCGCATTCGGCGAACAGGTCTTCCAGCGCTTTCGCGCACTGCGGAACGTTGCTGGCGTGCTTTATCAACACCGTGTTTCCCGCCATGATGTTGGGCGTCGCGAAGCGGACCACCTGATAAAACGGGAAGTTCCACGGCATCACACCCAGCAGGACACCCAGCGGTTCATAGTGCAGGTAGGCGTCGGTGCCTTCCACCTCCATGGGCTGGTCCGCCAGGAATCGCTCGGCACCGTTCGCGTAGAACTCGGCAATGTTGGCGCAATACTCGATCTCGTAGTGGCTCTCGCTGATCCGTTTGCCCATATCCTGTGTGATCAACCGGGCATAGGTGTCGGCATCGGCGCGGAGCAGCTGAGCGAATTTCAAAAGTTTGTCTTTACGGTCCTCAAATGAACGGCATCGCCAGGACTGGTAGGCGTCGTGGGCGGACCCGATCGCCGCCATGACCGCGTCTTTGTTGATGGGGGAAAAGGTTTCAAGCGTTTCGTTGGTTGCCGGGTTGATGCTGACAATGGTCATGGAATTGCTTTGGGTTGCGGCGTCTTGTGGGGGAAGCTGTCCAGGGGAGCCGGCCGGTACGCAGGGCAAGCCGTTCGAAGGCGGCACTGCTCCGCTTGGCTTTCCGCGGCCAGTCTTCCAGTGGAGCAATTCCTGAGCCACTCCCGCTGCTTGTCGTTTATCGCGACGGGTTAGCCGTGTCAGCAACCGTCTGATTCGCCGCGAGGAAAGATCGGGACTTCCGCGTGCCCCTGTGCTGCGTCGAGAAGTGCCACGGCGGTCAAAGACCAGCCAGTGGACGCGAAGCCGGGATTTGTGTGACGACCTGTAGCGACGCCCACCGGAGCGTCGCGTTCTGCCGTCGAGCGACGACCGTCATCGAAAAAATGGTCTAACGTCCGGAGTCCCTCGACTCGGACGTGCCGCTCAAACGGGGTGCGGAGTGTCCCTGTTGCCGAATTCGCTGCAGTTCTGTTTGAAGCTCCGCGACCCGGTCGGCGTGGTGGTCGGCAACATTCTCGCGCTGGCCGATGTCGTTCCGCAAGTTGTAAAGCTGGACCCGTGCGTCATCTCCCGGCGGGTAGTGATGCTTTTTCTCCCACGCTTCGGATCGTCGACTGGTGTAGCCGGACTTGGTGTCGATCAACACCCAGTTTCCCTGTCGAAACGCGTAGTGCCCCTGCCGGGTGTTGTGGACGTGGGAGTCGCGAACGGAGTCCGACTGACCGTGCAGCAGGGGCATCAGCGAATGCGAATCTTCGGCTGCATCGTCGGGAAGATCGGCAGACAAGAATTCGGCAAACGTTGCAAATAGATCGATTTGGGAGACCAGAGCTTCCGAGACGCTCCCCGATTTGGTGATTCCCGGCCAGCGGATCAAGAAAGGCACATGGTGACCGCCTTCGTAGATGTCGCGTTTCAGCCCGCGAAAGGGAAAGGAAGACCAGTGGTCGAACGATGCGTCGCGTTGATAGGCGTAATGTTCTGGTCCGTTGTCGGCGGAGAAGAAGACGATGGTGTCATTGTCGATGCCCGCATCTTTCAGTGCTCGCAACAACCGGCCCGCCACGTCGTCGGTTTCGACCACGCAATCGCCGTAAGCTCCCGCCTGGGACTTTCCATCAAAACGGTCGTTCGGAATGATGGGCGCGTGGGGAGAGGGGAATGCGAAATACAGGAAGAACGGCTGCTTGGCCGACGCGTGCGAACGAATGTATTGCACACCTTTTTCGGCCAGCGTTGGCAGAACCTGGTAAGGGTCCCAGTCCGAACACATGGGGCCCGGCCGGCATTCCCAGTTGCCTTCCTTGATCGGTTTCCACTGGTCCGTATCCAGAATGGTGTCCGGCGGTTTGACCAATCGATCGTTCTCGATCCAAGCGTAGGGCGGGAAATTGATCACCGTATCCCCAAAGTAGGCGTCAAACCCATGGTCCAACGGGCCGTCGGGAATCGACTTGCTCCAGTCATACGCTTCGGGGCCGAAGAATCTTTTCTTGCCGTCGCCTTGAAGTTCCGCGTCCGGTTTGCGGATCGCCGACCAGTCCCAGCCCAAATGCCATTTGCCGATGCATGCGGTCGTGTACCCATGACGCTGAAACAACTCCGCCAGCGTCAACCGTCCCGGTTGGAACACTGAAGCTCCCATCGGGCCAACGATCCCATGGAAATCTCGCCAGTGGTAGCGTCCGGTCAGCAACGCGTAGCGGCTGGGCGTGCAAATGCCGGACGAGGAATGCCCGTCGGTAAACCGCATTGATGACCGAGCCAATTGATCCAAATTCGGCGTCGGTATCTTGGAGTCCGGGTTTTGGATGGACAGGTCGCCATAGCCGAGGTCGTCTGCGTACAAGATCAGGACGTTCGGGCGCGCTGTCGGATCAGCCGCCAATGTCCGCGAGTGCAGTTGCGTGCAGACCAAAACCGCCGCGATGCATCGAACAATTCTCATGGTGCTTTGTTGCTTGGATGAGGGATTCAGTTTGTCGGGTCGTTACCGGCGCGATCGACGGGGGCGTTTCGACCAGAATCGATGGGGCTGGTTTCCAATGCCGGGGGACGCTTGACTGCCAAGATCAACGTTGCCAGCGCGAAACCAATGACCGAGACTTGGATCAGGAAGTCCGCATTGAGCGCTCCACTCACGCTGCTTGCCAATCGACTCGGCTCGACGCTCTCCCCGGCGATCGCGTCTCCAAAGGCGGACGCCGCCGTTTGAGTCCAGAAAACGGCCAGCAGCAGGACGACAAAACTGATGATGCTGGCCAGCGTTGACAGTCGGGGCAGCGGTGTTCGGAGGTCACTCGTGTAGATTGCGGCAGCGACGATCAGCAACGTCGCCAAAAAAAGCAGTCCGTATCCGGCAAGCATCGGGTACTTGGCTGATTCAAACGAATCGAGGAATCCATCGGGATCGACCGATGAGGCCGTCGCGAGATCACGGAAGGCCGAAAACATCAGCCAGTCGCCGAAGAGATTGGACACGGCCGCAACCACCATCAGCAACGCTGCGGCTAACAACAGCCTGCGAGCAAGTTCTGTTGGCAAGCGTCGGAGTACCATCAAGCTGACCATTCCCAAACCAAACAGCACCGCACCAAGGCCGCCGTACGCTTCCAACGAAGTGAATTCAATGGCGGCAGCGGTGGGCTGCAGTTTGTCTGCGACCAGCGAAAGCATCCGGTAGGGGATCAACGCGATGCAGGAAACCATCAGCAGGGCACCAAACGGTGCAAAGAAAACGCAGATCGGTTTGACCATGACCGGCGGAGTCCCTGATTCGTTGACGCGCGGAACGGTTGGCGGCGGAGGTGAAGATGCTTTCACCGATCCCCAGTCTATCGCATCCTCTCCCCCGCGCGGTCTTGACCATTCGCCCAAAGCCAAATGCGGAAAGGATTCCGTCCGCGAGCACCCACCGTGTTCCATCTCCGACACCAATGCTCGTGCGAATCATTTGATAAAATTCAGCCGAGTATCCCCAGGCAACGATCCCTCAGAATCCTCCGAGCCGAATCGCTATCGGTGCTCGGGATGCGACTCCCATTCGTGGCACCGTCGTTCACCGAAAGTCTGACGGATTTCGAAGCCGTTTTCTGATCTCCCAGGCACATGAGCGCAACCGATGAAATGCTTTCTTGGGTCCGTCTCGGTTCTTTTGCAGCTGTTGATCGCCGCGGTTGCCTTCGGGCAGCCAAGTATCCGCCCCTGGAGTGATAATCCGTGGTACTGGAGCGATGATGGCGAACCGGTATTGCTACTGGGCGGCAGTGACGATGACAACCTGTTTCAGTGGCCGGAACAGCCATTGTTGGCTCAACTTGATCGGCTGGCCGATTCCGGCGGCAACGTGATCCGCAACACGATGAGCGATCGCAAGGACAAGGGATTCGAGGTCTATCCCTTTCGAAAACTTGAAGACGGCAAATATGACCTGGACCAGTGGAACAACGAATATTGGGTTCGCTTGGAAAGACTGCTGCGAGAGACGGCCAAGCGAAGGATCTACGTGCAGATCGAGATCTGGGATCGATTCGATTACTCTGACAACGGCGGCGACCGTTGGCAGATCCATCCCTACAATCCCGCCAACAACGTCAACTACACGTTTCAGGAATCTGGCTTGGCGAAGGCGTATCCCGATCATCCGGGGACGAATCGGCAGCCGTTCTTTTTCACCACGCCCCAGCAGCGCAACAACGAGGTTTTGTTGAAGTACCAGCAACGGTTCGTCAACAAGTTGCTCGATCACACACTGCGTTACGGGCACGTGCTGTATTGCATTGACAACGAAACTCGTGCCGACGAGCAGTGGGGACGGTATTGGGCTCGATTCATCAAACAGCGGGCCCAGCGTGAAAACCAGACGGTGTTCGTCACCGAAATGTGGGATGACTGGAATTTGCACGCCGATCGCCACAAGCAAACGTTCGACCATCCGGAGCTATACGACTTTGTCGACGTCTCCCAGAACAATCACAACAGCGGACAAAAGCACTGGGATAATTTTCTTTTCGTGCGTGACTACTTGTCAAAGCACCCGCGGCCGATTAACACGACAAAGACCTACGGTGCCAGCGGCAACAAGTTTGGTCACAGCGACCAGGATGGGATCGAGCGGTTCTGGCGGCACCTGCTAGCTGGCGCTGCTTCGATGCGATTCCATCGGCCCGAATCCGGACTGGGGCTGAGTGACAAGGCCGTTGCCTGCATCCGTGCCGCTCGCAAGTTGGAATCACTCGTTCCGCTCTGGTCCATCCAGCCGGCCAATGATCTGCTGTCGGACCGTCAGGCGAACGAAGCCTATTGCGCTGCCGATACGGGCCGCGCCTACGCCGTTTACTTTCCGGCCGGTGGCGAGGTGACGCTGGATTTGACCGATTCGGACAACGTGATCCAGACGCAGTGGATCGACATTGATACCGGCGAATTTGGGCCGCAGCAATCGCTTCCTGGCCAGCAAAAGACGCCACTGGCACCTCCCGGAAAAGGGAATTGGGCGGCCGTGCTGATTGCGGAAACACCGGAATAGCGGGGCGGCGATGACGGCGCGGAAGACGGTCGCCGGCAGTCTGAACTCTGAAGGATCACGAGTGACCTTGTGTCGTGAACCTGTTGGCCAACTTGATTACTTCGGCGGGGAGACATCAATGAAACGAATTGCGTGTGTCATTGGCAGCTTGCTTGTTCTGGTCGCCAGTGGAATTCTGGCTCCGTGCTCCGCCGACGCACAGCAACCGCCCTACCCGCCCAGTGCGGTGATTGCGGGGGTGGAGTTCGATTTCACGACGCATCGCCGACTTGCTACCGGCAGCGACAATTGGCCGGTGACTTGGGCAGATGATGGTCACCTGTATGCCGCTTGGGGCGATGGCGGCGGATTCGGCGGGTCGAACAGCAAGGGCCGTGTGAAGCTGGGTGTGGCGAGAATCGAAGGCGACGCGGATGGCTACGTGGGAGTGAACGTCTGGGGCGGATTCCAACCTCGGCACCCCGCCCAATTTGATGGAAAGAGTTACGGGATGCTTTGCATCGACGGCGTGCTGTGGATGTGGGTCGCCGGGCAACCGGCAAGGCACATGAAATCCTGCGCGATCGCCAAATCAACGGATCATGCAGCGACCTGGGAGCGCGCCGGTTGGACGTTCGCCTTTGAAGACGGTTTGTCGGTGCCGACCTTTCTAAACTTTGGCCAGGACTACGCGGGGGCGAGAGACGATTTCGTCTACAGCTACCTGATTGAGCCGACTTGGGGGCCGGATTCACTTCCGCAGACCGCACACGGATTTGATGTCCACCAACCGGGACGGATCCATCTGGCGCGGGTCCCCCGACAGTCGATCCTGCAACGCGAACGCTACGAGTTCTTCAGCGGTTTTGCGGCCGACGGATCGGCCCAATGGTCACCTGACATTGGAAAAAAGCGACCGGTGTTTGAGGATCCCGAGGGGGTCGGCTGGAACGTGAGCGTGATCTACAACGCGGGGTTGAACCGCTACCTCCTGTGCACCGAGCATTCGCAGTCGCACGCCGGAAAGCTGGGGATCTTCGACGCGCCCCAGCCGTGGGGACCCTGGACGACGATCGCCTACGAAGACGCCTGGGGAGACGGCCAAGTCGAAGTCTCAACGTTCTTTTGGAACTTCACGCAAAAGTGGATCAGCGATGACGGCGCCAGGTTCACGATGATCTTCACAGGAAAGAATACCAATGATTCCTGGAACACCGTTCAGGGTAAGTTCGTGCTTCATTCGCCAGAATAGCCGGGCGGTCCCGGAGCCTCGGACCCGAACTTCCGTCCGTTTCAATGCATGTCGCCTAAAGGCTCCACACCAACAACGCGCTGGTGTGGAGCCTTTAGGCGACATGCCACAATTCTCCAGCAGGGAGAAATGGTCGACCCCAGAGCTAATCGTTTTCAGACAAAGCCTAGTAGCGTAGTCCCACACCGACGTTGCTGAAGAAGTTCGGCGCTTGGTTGTTGAGTCCCCAGCCGACTCGAGTCCCGACTTCAAAGTTTGGCGTGACCAGGTAGTGGATCCCGGGGCTGAAAAAGTACTGGCTGCTCTCGCTTTCCCGGCCCTCGGTGTAGACCCCGAAGTATTCCGCGTGTGCTTTCCAGCGTTCGCCGATCGGAATCTTGATGACCGTTGATGGCGACCAGACGTTGAAATCGTCTTCGTCCAAGCTTCCGGTGCTGTAGCGGAGGGCGGAATCCCAGACCCAGGAATTGGCCAGTTCCCACCCGAAGACATAGCTGGCCGAGACGCTGCTGTCATTCGCCTCACCGCTGGTCGGCGTGTAGCCTTGCAAGATCACCGAGCTCTCAGGCATCCAACCTTCTTGTTCGGCCAGGAAGAATTTGGCTCCGTACAGCACTCGGCTTTCCCGCTCCAGGCCGGCGCCCTCCTCGAATTCTTCCGGGACGTTGCCCGAAATCGGATTGCCGGCGCCACCGACTTCGTAGTTCCAGCCGAAACGCAGCTCGATGTTCTCGCTGATCCCATAGCGACCGACGATTTCGGGGTAGCTGTGTGTTTCCGAAACGTCGCGGTTGTCGATGAACGAATACGCCGACTCAAAGACGAATCGTCCCTCGCCGACAACGGTGGTCGACGGCGTGAAGGAGTCTCGATCCGTCTCGATTTCGTCTTCCTCGGAGGACTCGCTTCCCAGGAACAGGAATTGTGCGTTGGCCGATGGCAACATCGCGGACAGGAACGCGACGCAGAAGGCGAATGCGGTAAATGATGGTCGGGTCACGTCGATCCCTCGCTGGACGGCAGGCCGTGAAGTGGATGCGCACCTCAATGCGGCATCCTCATTAGCGTCGGTCGTTGCCGAGTCATTCATGGAGCAATTCAACGCCGCCGTCACAGTCCGCATCTGTGGGGCTTCGGCACGCCACTGCCACGGCCGGATGATCACGCTGTGGAACAGAATCTGTTCGTGCGGGTTGGAATGATCAGTGAACTTGCGACGGTCCGCGTGGCGTTTCACCACCGCTGCATCTGAGAATCAATGCGCTGCTAATGGTTCAGCTGCGGAAGCGGATCCGGTTGGTCGATGTCACGTTCCTGGCGGGTGAGGTGATCGCGGAAGGCCTGTTGCAGCGGTTGGCCGTTCCAGGTGCCAGCGGCGTTCCCGCCATAACGTTGGCGATGAAGTTCGCTGACGGCCTGTTGCAACGTTGCGGAGGTCCGCACCGGTTGGGGTTGCAAGTTCTGCCAACGGAGCCACGCGGTTTCGGCTGCGACCGGGTCATTTGCCGCGGCGGCGCGGAGCACGGCTCGCCGAGCAGCACGCGTGGGCGGGTTCAATCTTTGCCACCACCGCCGTGCGGCCATTTGAATCCGTCGCCGTTGCCAGACCAACAGCGCGGCCGCTGCAACGGCCAATCCGATGCGAATCTGCCAGGGAAACGTGGATCGGGTCGCCGGCGTCGATCCCACCGGAGGTGGTGGGGCGACTTCAAAGGTGGCGGCTGGCAAGGTTTGGGATCCATACTGCTTTGTTTTCGGGTTCCACCAAACGTACTTGATTGCGGGAAGCGTCAGCGTTCCTGGTTCTTGAATCACGTAGGTCAACCGGTCGCGGCGGGTACCGCTGAACGCACCACGCTCCGTCCGGTCGCTCACCTCGGGGGAATCTGCGTAGATTCGCAACCCGTCGGGCACCGTCGTGGGCGGTGGTGCCAGGGCCATCCCCGTCACCTGGTCGGCACTTTGAGTGATGGTTCGATGGTAAACGTCTCCGACTTTCGCCTTGCCCGGTTGCGGATCCCAGGATTGACTCACCTGGATCTGATCGGTGGTCACCAGGAACCCGAGTTCGTCCGCACCGGGTGGCGCCTGGACGTCAAACGTCACCGGAGGCACTTTCTGGATTTGTTCGCTGACCGGTCCGGTGAATCCGTCCCGGCTACCGAAACGGACTTCAAACTCGGGGACTTCGACGCGACCGGATTGTTGCGTGAACAAGACAAACTCGTGGTCCTGGGTGAACCAGGTGTCACCCTCGATTTGCTCGGATGAAACGACCGGGGTTCCGATCTTGACGATCACCGTTCTGGCGACCTGGGGAATGGTAAAGCTGGCGGCCCCGGCAAACGGGCCCGGTGAACGAAGTTGGACGACGAAAGAGGCCCGCTGGCCCTGCCAGACCTGTGGTTGGTCAACGATGGTTTTCACAAGGTCGACTTCCGCTGTGGCGGTCTGGGCTGCGAGCGAAAGAAAACACGCGAGGCAAAGACCGAACCGTTGGCTTGCTGTTCGATTCATTCTTCGCCGCCTTCGTTGCTTTGGGCGTTCTGAAACGCGAATTTCGCTTTCAGGAAATCGGCGGGTTTGGTTTGGACTTGTCGCAGCCAAATCGCCTGGATCGCGGCGTCGGACATCGCCTCGGAACCTGCGACTTCCGTTTCCTGGCCGCCCTTTTTCGCGTCTTTGTCAAACACCACTTCGTCGGCGCCGATCTGTTGGTCGCCCATGTCGCCGCCTTTCTGCTCGACCAATTTGGCCCGCGCCGCCGCCAAGTCTCGATTCTCTTGAGCCTCTTTCCAGTCGGGGCGCAGCCGGAGTGATTGCTCGTAATCATCGACGGCCTTGTCGTACTTGCCCAGCATGACCCAGCAATTGCCCAGGTTGTACTTTGCCTCTGCGGTTGAAACCCGAGCGAAGGACTGGGCGGCGCGTTCAAATTCACCCGCGCGGAACCACGCCACACCCTGGCGATACGGATCGGTGTAGGCCTCCGCCGCAAGCTCGTATTCTTGGCGACGCATCAGACGTTCACCCTGTTGATCCGGCGTCAACCACCAATCGATCCAGGTGTTGCTTGCCAGAGGAACGATCGCCAACAGCGCGATGCCAATGAGCGTTTGGGTCATGTTTCCTTCACCTCCGTTTGCAACTGTTCGCGGCGAAATGAGAGCGCGACAATCAAGGCCAGCAGTGGCGTCAGCCAATATCCGGCTTCCTGCCAGCGGCTGCTTTCTCCCGCCACCCCACCGGCGGCGCGGCGTTCGGCGAAATCGCGGATGGCTTCCAGGTCGGTGTCGTCGACCGTCAGCGGTTGGATTCTCGCGTCGATTTCTGCAGCGGCTTGCCGGATGGAGTCGGTTTCGGGAGATTCCTGCCCAGTCACAGCCAGAAACAGAATCGGCCGTCGCGTTCCGGTCGAGACCGCCTGGGCGACCTGGTTGGGAGCCTGTTCCACCGAGTCGGTGATCACCAGCAGGGAACCGTCGCCGTCGGAACCATCCAGGACTTCGGCGGCTTTGCGGATTGCAAGGTCCAATCGATCGCCGGGGACCGGCATCACCGAGGGACCGATCTCCGCGGCCATCTGGGCGACGATCTCGGTGTCACGGGTGGGAGGCAGCACCAAGTGGGCCGAGCCCGCGTACGCGATCAGTCCCAGTGGCTGGCCGCGACGCAACGCTGCCAGGTCTTTGATTTTCAGCTGGGCGCGTTCCAACCGATTCGGTTCCGGCGGTGTCCGATTCATGCTCTGGTCGGCTTTCAGCAGCACCATCAACGGTTGCGCGTCCTCGACAAACGGGTTGGGTTCCGGTCGCCAAGTGGGACCGGCGATTGCAATGGTGGCCAGAATCCAACCCACCAACAGCCAGCGAGCGTCTCGATCGTGCAAGCGGTCTCGGCCCACCGACAGGGCGTTTAGCAGCGTGGCGTCCATTTGTCGGCGCCAACCGTGGAGCGGATCGGAACGGCGTTGCCACAGCCACCACAGACCGATCACCAGCGGCAACAGCAGCAGCCAGGCAGGACGAAGGAAATGAAAATCTGCCAGGACCTCTTTCATCCGCTGACCTCCAACTCGCCCGTGATCGGGTTGACCTCCACGGTCTGGCGTTGCCGAACCGATTCTCGTTTTTGGTCTGAGTGAGAAGCGACGATACTGATCGCGCGACCAACCAATGACAGCAGCAGTCCGGCGGCCAACGGGACGTAAAAAAGATCGTTTCGCGGTCGATAGCTCGCCGTCTTGATCTGTCGCGTTTCGATCTGGTCCAGTTTGTCGTAGATCCCCTGCAGCGTATCGCGATCACCCGCGAAGAAGTAGTCACCGTCAGCGGCCTCCGCGACGTCGCGGAGGGTTTGTTCGTCCAACTTGTCTTCGCCAACGGTGGTCGGGTCTCCGATGGCGACGGTGTAGATGTGGATGTCACGTTGGTTGGCAACGCGTGCCGCTTCCACCGGTGGGACCTGACTCTTCGTGTCGTTCCCATCGGTCAAAGCGATGATGGTCTTTGCCGGTGCGTCGCTCTGGTCGAACAGATTGACTCCCAATCCGATCGCATCGCCCAGGGACGTTCGGGGGCCGGCCATCCCGACCTGACATTCATCCAGCAGGCGTCGTGAAAGTTGCAGGTCCGTCGAGAAGGGAGCTTGCAGGTAGGGGGCGTCGCCGAACACGACCAGCCCGACACGGTCGCCGTCGCGTTTGACCAGGAAGTCGCCGAGCACCTCTTTGACCGCAGCCAAGCGGTCGACCTTTTGACCCGCGGCATTGGTGAAGTCTTCCTGTTGCATCGAACTGGACAAATCAACCAGCAGCAGCAGATCGCGGGTGGGGAACTCCTTTGTCAGCGGTGGCTGGATCCGTTGCGGACGCGCCAGCGATGTCAAAACCAGCAGCCAAAGCAAGGCCGGCAACCACCGACGGTGGCTGACTCGATTGAGCGGGCGAGAAGAGCGTTTTCCCCCCTGGGCTTGCGCGATTCGGTCTCCGAACGGAACACGCACCGCAACCCGCTGCCGCTGTCGCGCCGGCAAGACCGCTCGCAGCACCCAGGGCAGGGGAAGCAGCAGGAACACCCAGGGGAATTCAAACACCAACATGTTCGGCCCCCGGACGCAAAGTCGGATTCCCGTCCGACGACTTGTCGGGGTCCTGCGGTGACCGGTGGTGGCGGATCCAGGCTGCCGCGTAGTCGCGGAGCTGGACCTCGGTGGACGAAACCTCCGGATCGGCGTCGGAACTCCGGTACACGTGACTCCGGTAGACCTGGCCGGCCAAGATGGATTTCACGCCCTCGGGCATCGGATCGGGACACTGGCGCGCCAACCAGTTCGGCCAATCCGATCCGGTCAAACCCGCCACGGTCGAACGCGACGCGATCACCAGTGCCGTGCGCCGCAGCAGTTCGGAAATCCCCGCCGCAGAGCGTGTCGTTTCCAAGTGTTTCAGAGCGGATCGGCGGTACGCGTTGCCGCGCCATCGTTGCCACTGTTTCAGCAGCAGGGCAATCACGATCGCGAGGACGATCATCATGACGACGTACCATCCCGGTGCCGGTGGCCACCAGGGAACGTCCGGCGGCATGACAATGTCGTTCAAGCGATCCAGGCTGGTTGATTCGTCGTTCATTTCAATGGGCACGACTTCCGAACAGCAAACGAATTTGATCGGGAACCGGGCGGGCGGCCGAGACGGGCATCACGGGAACGCGTAACCGCCGAAAGATCTCACGCCAGGTATCCAATCGATTTTGAAACGCCGTTTGAAAGTCCTTTTCAAAGTCGGGGTGGTCGGAGATCTCCCAGATTTGCCCGCGATCACTTGCCAACATCCCGGGGGCGCCGCTGAGCGAGATTCCCAAAGGATCATAGATTGCGGCGACCAAGACATCATTGTGTGCGGCCAATTGCGTTGCCAAGCGTTGTGTTTGTTCGTCGGCGCCGGTCAGGTCGCTGATCAGGATCACCAGATGATCGTGTTTGGCGATCCGGACGGCTGATTCCAGCGAGGCGTTGATCGACACCTCACCGCCGATCGGTTCCGAGTCGGCAAGTCGGTGATTGAGCCGTTCGATTTCGTGAAACAATTCCAACACGCGGGATTGGCTGCGATGGGGACGGACCTCCGCGATGACTTCATTGTTGAACACCAGCCCACCGACGCGATCGCCGGCGTCGAGTGCCCGCCAAGCCGCCAGGGCTGCCAGTTCGGCGGCGGCAACGGACTTCATCGCGCGACGGCTTCCAAAGAACATCGATTCACGCTGGTCAACGATCAGCAACACCGGCCGCTCTCGCTCTTCGGTATAGACGCGGACGTGTGGGGAACGCAAACGGGCCGTTGCCTTCCAATCCATCGATCGGATGTCGTCTCCTTGATGGTAATGCCGCAGTTCTTCGAAGCTGAGCCCGCGCCCGCGCAACCTGGAAGCGTGCCGACCGGCCAACAGGGAACCGACCGGTTGCCGGGGTAGCAGCGAAAAGCCGCGGGCATCGGCCTTCAGTAGCAGCATTTCATGGAATTGGACGGTTACGCGGCCAGTCATCGATGCCGTCTCGGTTTGCATTGAAAATGGGCGTTCGGCGGCATCGGTCGGAGACCCCGCCGGAGGGTGTTCGCCTACACCGGGACCACCTGACGGAGCAATTCGTCGATCACGTCGGTGCGTGTCACACCGGCCGCCTCGGCTTGATAGGTCAGGTGGACGCGATGGGCCAGGCAGGCCGGGGCGACCGCGCGAATGTCGTCCGGGGAAACGAAGTCTTGGCCTTGCAGCCAGGCGTGCGCCCGCGCGGCCGCGTCGAGGGCCAAGGTGCCACGTGGGCTGGCGCCCAATCGGATCCAATTGGGCAATTCGCCTTCGTACCGTTGAGGGTGACGAGTCGCCAGCACCAGGTCGACCATGTACTGCTCCGCGGCCTCGGCGACGTGGATCCCCTGGACCTCCTTGCGCGCCTGGAAGATGACTTCCTGGGGCACCGGGGGTGGTGCTTCGGGGCCCGACCCGGATTTCTCGCCGCGGACCAGCCGCAGGATCGCCGATTCATCGTCGCCGTCGGGGTAATCGACGCGGACGTACAACAGGAACCGGTCCATCTGGGCTTCCGGCAGCGGGTAAGTGCCCTCCTGCTCGATCGGGTTCTGGGTGGCCATCACCAGGAACAGGTCCGGCAGCTTGTGAGTTTGTGAAGCGACGGTGACTTGCCGCTCTTCCATCGCTTCCAACAAGGACGATTGAACCTTGGCGGGGGCGCGATTGATCTCGTCCGCCAAAATCAAGTTGCCAAAAATCGGACCCGGCTGGAAATCGAAGGTGGCCGTCTGCTCGCGGTAGATTTCAGAACCGGTCACGTCCGACGGCAGCAGGTCCGGCGTGAACTGGACGCGTCCAAATTCGCTCTCAACCAGACGCGAAAGCGTTTTAACGCTCCGGGTCTTTGCGGTGCCGGGCAATCCTTCCATCAAAACGTGACCGTCGGCCAGCAAGGCGATCAGGATTCGATCGACCACCTGCTGCTGTCCGATGACGGCGGCGTTCATCTGAGCGGAGATTTCCAGAACCGATTCGCGTGGCCCCATCCTTCAACTCTTGGCGTGTGTGGTGAAAACGCATTCCTCTCTGGCGGAAAGGACACGCAGTGTAGCATCATCTGACATGAGAACCCGCACCGCGGCCGGCAATCCCCGCGGCTTCGCATCGCAGGATCATCGGAACCACGCCGGATTCGGAAAACGAAACCAAGGTCGTGCCGAGATGATCGGCACGGCCTTGGTCATGGTTGTCGGACAAAGCCGAGCGGATCAACTGCTCTGCAGATTTGGGGCAATTCCGCAGAGGTCCATCTAGCGATCAATGTCAGGCGTTCTCTGGTTCACCCTCCCGCGAGCGGGAGGGTCGCGGAGGAGCTTGCGACGACGCGGGGAGGGTGATTGCTGAGCCATGCGTTGCTGACATTCGCTTCAGGTTCTGCCCTCCCCGGAGTCTCGTGCCTCGCCTCCGACCCTCCCGCAAGCGGGAGGGTGAAGTGGCGAAATGCTGGTCACTAATCCTGGCTGGATGAACCACTAGCTTGACAGCGCCACTTTCAATCAAAAACACCGTGATGTAACACCGTCAGTGCTGTCGCGCCACGCGGCAGAAAGCCACGCTCTGGCGAGCGTAGCTACTCGTTCTCAGACAAAGCCTAGTTCCGTGGGTACTCCAACGTCTCAAGCTTCTTGAGGGCTTCCTGAGCCTTCAACGATTGGTAATTGATTCCCGCCGCATTCAAGCTGGAGCCGGTCTGATAGGGGTAGTTCGGGATGGTGGCGAGAAACTTCTGGATGTATTGCTGCGCCGGAACGAAGGTCCACATGTTGTCGGCGTACCAGCGGAAGTATCCCAATTCACCTTCCTTCCACATCTTTTCGTAAGGGTCGGCTCGGAGATTGATGATCAGCGGCCAACCCGGAGTCTCGCGCACGCCGGTTGCAATGTTTCCTTTGATGATCGCAAAGTGGATCTTCCAATTCTTGACCCGGATCGCGTTCAGTTCTCCGCCCTGACTGAAATAATAAATCTCGTTGCGCGGGCTCTCCTTTGCCTCGCCCTTGAAGAACGGCATGAAGTTGTAGCCATCCGGGTGAACCTTGAATTCCTTGCCGTTGGCGGTGTAACCCTCTTTCAGTTTCGAGACCACATTGGGTTCTCCCGCTGCGGCTACCAGCGTCGGCATCCAATCTTCCTGGGAGATGATGTCGTTGTAGGTGGTTCCCGGTTTGATCACGCCCGGCCACCGAACCAGCAACGGGACACGGAAGCCTCCCTCCCAGGTCGTTCCTTTCTCCCCATGAAACGGAGTGATTCCGCCGTCGGGCCAGGAGAAAGTTTCCGCACCGTTGTCGGTGCTGTAGATCACGATGGTGTTGTCTTTGATGCCCAGGTCGTCGATCTTCTTCAGGACCTTGCCGACGTAGTCGTCGTGTTCGACCATCCCGTCGGGGTACAAACCGATGCCGGTTTTGCCTTGCGATTCTTTCTTCAGGTGTGTCCAGACGTGCATCCGGGTGGAGTTGTACCAGACGAACGTCGGCTTATCGGCTTTGACGCCTCGCTCCAGGAAGTCCATCGCTTTGGTGTGGACTTCTTCATCGATCGTTTCCATCCGCTCACGTGTCAACGGTCCGGTGTCTTCGATCCGCCCGTCGGCAAAGGAGTGGATCACACCACGGGGGCCGTACTTCTTTCGGAACTCGGGATCCTTGGGATAGTAATACGTCTCCGGCTCTTCTTCAGCGTTCAGGTGATAGAGGTTGCCGTAGAACTCATCGAATCCGTGGTTGGTCGGCAGGTGCTTGTCCTGGTCACCCAGGTGATTCTTTCCGAACTGACCGGTTGTGTAGCCCTGTTCCTTCAGCAGGTCGGCAATGGTGGGCGTCCAATCGGGGATCCCGTGGTCGCTGCCGGGCATGCCGATGGTCAGCAGTCCGGTTCGAAAGGGGTGTTGCCCCAGGATGAAGGACGCGCGACCGGCCGTGCAACTTTGTTGTGCGTAGGCGTCGGTGAACATCGCGCCCTCCCGCGCCAGGCTGTCAATATTGGGCGTTTTGTAGCCCATGATCCCGTGGTTGTAGGCACTGATATTATGAACACCGATGTCGTCACCCCAGATGACCACAATGTTGGGCTTATCCTGAGCCTGGAGCAGGCTTGCCGTTGGCAAGAGACACAGGCAGGTGAGAAACGCAGCAAATCGTGACATGTTGCAACCTCGTAGCGAGCGATTTGGTTTGATGAGTCGAAAGTTGAAAGGGCCCTCAAACGCGGTTGGAAACACCAGACCGGCTACATCTTGTCGGGCCTCCGTCATTATGGGGGACCTTTACGCAGGGCCATGAGCCGAGCAAGCTTTTCGCAGGAGAAATCTCCAAAAAGGCATTCCTCATGGGAATCGGTTGATTCCGGATTCGAATCGGTGCACGGGGTTCTGATGGTCGAGCTACGCGAATTGAGAAATCTGTTGGCACTTGACGAGCACCGCCATTTCGGACGTGCCGCCGGCGCTCTGGAAATCAGCCAGTCGGCGCTCAGCAAGTCCATTCAAAAATTGGAGGCCAAAATCGACGCCCCACTTTTTCATCGTGGTGCGATCGGGGTGGAGCCGACGGAGATCGGTGCCGCCGTCGTCGCTCACGCGGCGCGAATCATCGCCGGCGTCCAAGACTTGCACCGCTCGGTCGATTTGCTCCGTGGCGTTGAGATCGGCAGCGTCAGTGTGGGAGTCGGTCCGGCGATGGCCGAATCCTACGTGACGCAGGCGTTGGCAGCCGTGGCCGAGCAGCATCCGGCCACCCAGATCAGTGTTCGCGTCGACCACTGGGGCCAACTGACCGAATGGTTGGTGTCCGGAGAGGTCGACTTCTTCGTCGCGGACATGACACGAGCCGATCTTGATGACGCGCTTTCCTGCACACCACTTCCGGTGGAGGAGTTTGTCTGGTTTTGTCGCGCCAATCATCCGCTGGCCCGTCGCGGGACGGTTGGGCGAAGCGATTTGCGATCCTTCCCTCTGGTCACACCAAAGATGCCAGCGTGGGCGATTGACTGGTTCTCGCAGGTCGGTTCCGAGGAGGACTCCCAGCGAGGTTCATCCTTGCCCACGGTGCAGTGTGAGAACTATTCCATGCTGAAGCAAATGGTGATGTCCGGCAACTGCATCAGCGTTGCGCTGGCAGCAACCATTCGCGAGGAACTGTCGCGGGGCGACGTGGTTGTCCTGCCGGTGGATGCACCGACGCTGAGAACCAATGCCGGGATCGTGCAGCGCCAGACGCATCGGGCCTCGCCGTTGGCGAACAAAGTCATAGCCGCAATCCAAGACCTTGCCGCGCGACGGTCCGATCCGCTGCATTGAACGGATCAGTCGCAACAATCAGATTCGCCCAGATCCGCCGCAACGGTCTGGCGACGGTTGATCGCCAATGTCACTTGTCGGACATGGACAGCTTGTTCTTCACCGTGTCGGTGATCTCCGCAATCTTTTCGTCGATCTTCGCCTGCTCGACTTCGCCTTCCAGGTATTCCTTCAAGGCAACCAATTTCTCCTTGATCGTCGCCACCGCGTTGCTCATCGACTCCGGCAGCGTGATGCCTTCCGCCTTGCTCTCAATCGTTTCGATCAAGTCGTCGACGGCGGTCTTGAGCTTTTCCGGTGAATCTTTCAGTTCGTCCAGGTTGCTCAATTTCTCTTTCAGCGGATTCAGGAAGGCCATGGCTTTGTCGCTCAGGTCGCTGGCCATTTGTTTGCCCTTTTCAACGGCCTGGTCGGCTTGCTTCTTGCCTTCTTCGGCCGCCTGACTGGCCATCGCTTCGCCCTCTTTCAAGGTCTCTCCGGCACCCTGCGCGACGGCATCGGCGGTCGACTTTGCGGTTTCCTCGGCGCTCCGCATCGCGTCGACGGCTTCGTCTCGATTGCAACCGCTTAGCGAGATCATCGACAGGGCGGCAATCCCCAAGGTTGTCCGCATCAATCGGAATGCTCCACACATGGCCTTTACCCTTTCGCAACGAGTGATCGGTTTCGGTTCGGGAGCACGCACGCTCCTCGCTTGCAGTCTATCAAATCGCTATCAGCGCTGCGGAAGAAAACGAGCGGGGCAAACCTGTCAGGGTTCGCGGCAGAAACCGCGGCGAAATTGAATGGAATTGGAAAAAATCATGTGGTCGCGTCTGTAGCCGATTCAGCGATCGGGTAAAGGCTTCCTGGCGGTTTATCGGGGCAATGTCACGCCGAAGCGGTCCGCAGGGAGGTAGCGTTCGTTGGACAAGTACTCGTGATGCCAATGGAGAATTTGGAATGGTCCGACTGATCGCTATCGTGGTCGCCGTGGTTGCGTTTGATTGCGCCCAGGCGAATGCACAAATCTTCTTCAAGGACGGGCTGTTGAACCGTGAATTCGCCGGGAAATTCTTGGGCGGCCACGGGCACCACGGCCACCAACATGCCCGCGCCGCCGTGCCGAACCGCTACCGTACGCCTTACCCCACGGCGTCATCGGGGATCAGCATCGGCATCGGCAGCTACCCCTACTACAACTATCCGCGGCCGGGGCAATTCGATCCCTATCGATTCGACAACTACGTTCACGATCCCTACATCACCGGTCGGTTTCGAGCGCCGGATCTGCTCAACGACCCCTACTTTCGAGAACGGCATCGCTACGAAAGCCGCTTCCCGGGGCATCGCCACAAGCATTCGCACTAAACGGTGGTCAAACGAAACGGTGGTTGGAAGGCGGCACGCCCGACGCGCGTCGTCTATGATGGTGCGGACTTTCTGATTTGATTCCCACCGGACAGGACGAGCAGGCCTGATGAATCAACCTTCCGTTTTGCGGCGACGAACCTTTCTTTCAGGCGTCGCCGCGGCAGTGTCGCTGAGCGGCACACGTTCGCTGTGCGGGCAACAAGCAGATTCCGGCAAGTTCCGGATCTCGTTGGCCGAATGGACCATCAACCGGGAACTGAAATCCGGCGAGATCGATCATTTGGATTTCGCGAAGGTCGCCAGCGACCACGGTATCTTCGCGGTCGAGTACGTCAATCAGTTCTTCATGGACAAGGCTCGCGACCAGGCCTACCTGGCGGAAATGAAGAAACGGGCCGACGATCTGGGCGTGAAGAGTTTGATCCTGATGTGCGACCATGAGGGCCGCATCGGTGATCCGAATCGCGAGCAGCGAAACAAGACCGTGGAGAATCACCGCAAGTGGATCGACGCGGCTAAGTATCTGGGCTGTCATTCGATTCGCGTCAACGCGGCCAGCGAAGGACCCTGGGATGAGCAGGTTCGGCTTGCCGCCGATGGCCTGTCCCAGTTGACCGAGTTTGGTGCTCAACAACAGATCAATGTGATCGTGGAAAACCACGGCGGATTGTCCAGCAACGCCGATTGGCTGGCCCAAGTCATCGAACGGGTCGCCCATGAACGCTGCGGGACCTTGCCGGATTTCGGCAACTTTAGGATCCGTGAAGGCGAGTCCTACGATTCCTACCGGGGCGTCGAAAAGTTGATGCCCTGGGCCAAGGGCGTGTCCGTCAAGGATCAGGTCTGGGATGACCAAGGCAATCGGATGCCATTGGATTTCGAACGCATGCTCAAGATCGTTCTCGCCGCGGGGTATCACGGCTATTGCGGTATCGAGTTCGGCGGCTACGCGAATCTGAATGCGTCCCGCTTGGCCCTCGAACAGGCCCGCGAACGTCTTTGAAGCACACGCTTCAGCAAGGAGGTCATGCAGCTTTGCTTCACCAAGGAGGGGCGACCGCAGCGAGGGGCGGATTGCCTCGCCTCTCGCTGGAGCGGATTGCTGTGGTCGCTTCGCGACTTCCTCGTGGGAGGGTGAAGTGACTTGTGAGAATTCCAATGCCCTTCCCAGCCCTTGAGGTTTGTGATGTCCCCATCGGAAATTGAGCAACCATTGTCGCGACGTGGATGGATCCAACGTCTTGCCATCGCCGGAGGTGCGACGTCGCTTTCGGCCCTCAGCTACCGACGTGTGTGGGGAGCCAACGAACGGCTGCGGGTTGCCAGCGTCGGGACCGGCGGCAAAGGGTGGAGCGATCTGAATGGCGTTGCTGCCAGCCCGGTTGTCCAGGTGGTGGCGCTCTGCGACATCGACGATTCCGAGCAACATTTGGGACGAGCCGCGGAAAAGTATTCCTCAGCGAAACGGTTCGCCGATTGGCGCGAGATGCTTTCACAACCCGCGGACGTCGATGCGGTCATTGTCTCCACACCGGACTTCATGCATGCCCCGGTGGCGTTGGCATCGATGCAGTTGGGCAAACATGTGTTTTGCCAGAAGCCGCTGACCCATACGGTTTTCGAATCGCGACAGATGCGTCTTGCCGCCAAGCGTCAGGGCGTGATCACGCAGATGGGCAACCAAATTCAGTCTCACACGGCCTACCGAACCGCGGTGCGAGCCGTCCATGACGGTGCCATCGGCAAGGTCAAGGAGGTACACACCTGGCAAGCCGGTTCGCCACGTTGGCCCCGTCACTTGTTGCGTCCGGAAGGTTCCGATCCCGTGCCGGCGCATGTCCGCTGGGACTTGTGGCAGGGGGTGGCACCGCGACGCCCGTACAAAAAGGGTCTGTATCACCCGTTCAACTGGCGCGGATGGCAGGCCTACGGAACCGGGCAACTCGGCGACTTCGGATGCCACTTGCTGGATCCGGTCTTTCAGGCTCTGCAGCTGACCGCGCCGATCGAACTGGTCGCCGAAGCGCCGCCCCTGAAGCCGGAAACGTGGACCGATCGGGCCACGGTCCGCTACCGCTTTCCCGGCACCGCCCGAACCAGCGGCGAATCCATCGCGGTCACGTGGTACGACGCGGTCGGCGTTCGACCGCCGCACGAGGTGACCGAACATCTCCCCGGCTCCTTTGATCTGCCTTCTGCCGGTTCGCTGCTGATCGGAGAGAAGGGAACACTGGTGATTCCACACGTGGCGATGCCACACTTGTTTCCATCCGAGGGCGACGGCGAATCCCCGTTGCCGGTCGTTGAAGGCGTCGATCATTACGTGCAATGGGCCGACGCCTGCCGCGGTTTGGGAACGACGACGTCATCCTTCGATTACTCGGGCCCGCTCAGCGAGGCCGTGTTGCTGGGCACCGTGGCCATTCGCTTTCCCGGAGAAACCTTGCAATGGGATGCCGAAGCCATGCGGATCAGTAATTCAACGGAGGCAACCCGGTACTTGAGCAAGGAGTACGTTGCCGGTTGGGAGCCCGACTGGGTGACCGTCTGAACGGACAAGATCGTCCGTATCGACCGGCAAGACCGAGTGGCACCTCCGGAACGGCGATCTTTTGATGGCGGCGGTTCATAGCCGAATAGTGACATTTTGCATGAGCCGCACGACGCTAGCCGCGGGTTTTCTCGCATCAACCGGCGGCTAACGCCTTGCCGCTCACTGCACTGCAGATCACGGTGTTCTTGGTTGAAAGTGACGGTGTCCAACTTGGCTGTGCCGGCGATCGGGTTTCTGCTTCACGCCGTGATTCGAATCACCTGCGGAACCACCTGCTAACTCCAGGCAGGCTAGTTCGGGACCCTGTTGAGGTACCCGGATGTCGTGAACCGGATGAACCAGGCCATGTCGCCCGGCGCCTCCTCGAACCGATCGAACAGGTCCTGCATCAGCTCACGGTGCCGGGGATCGGCCATCAACTCGATTGCCCTGGCGGCATGAAGCACGACGGTTTGGTCGGAGCTTTCGACCAGCGCGGCCAATGCTTCGCCCGCCGATCCCGAGTCACCGTGACGTGCCAGCGCATCGGCCGCGGCAATCTGGACCGCTGCGCTGGGATCGTCCAATGCGTCGTGCAGTGGTCCGCGGAGCGACGCGGGCAGATCGCTGATGGCGGCGCAGGCGATCGCACCCCAATATCGAAGCGACGGATCCGCTGCCGCGAGAGTGGCCGCGATCGGTTTCGGATCGTTCGTGCCGACCAGGGAGGCTGCGGCGAAGAGCTCGTCGAATGGAACCTGGCCCGACTGCGCCCACTGCATGGGTGTCGTCGACGAGAGGTGGCGGCCCAGTTCGATCTCCGGCACCAAGCCCAGGTCGCCTGACTGGACCATGTGCTGCTGCAGCGCATCACGCATCTTTTGCAACGTAGCGTGATGCTCCTCAGAACTCGCCAGGTTGTGCAAATTCAGCGGATCGCGGCGGCAGTCGTACAGTTCCTCGACCGGCCGCGAGGGACGCACGTACTGTCGTTGGGCGGGCGAAGCGTTGTCCGATTCCGACAGCCCCTCGAACTCGTGCCGGATGCTGCCCTGGTCGGCCCAGGCGCTGGGTTGATGGTAGCCCAGAAAAGGCATGAAGTTGCGGATGTACAGGAAGTCGCGCCCTCGCACCGAACGGGCCATGTCGATCGCCTCATCCACGCGATCCCGGTGGCCGAACAACTGGGCCGCCGGGACAGCCTCGGGGCCAGAATCATCGCCAAGGCTCAAGAAGGCGGAGCCGCGAACGTGATCTGGAACCGAATGGATTCCTGCTAAACGCAGCACCGTCGGAGCAAAATCTTGGAAGCAGACCAGGCGGTCGGTCCACTCGCCCGGTCGCGTGGGCGCCCAGTTTCTCTGCTTGTCGGGGAAACGGATCAGCAGAGGAATCCGCATGCCGCTGTCCAGCAACGCCCGCTTGTGACGCGGCAGCCCGGACCCGTGATCGGAATAAAAGAACACGACCGTGTCGTCGGCCAGGCCATCTGCTTCAAGCTGCTCCAACAGCGTGCCAACCTGTTGGTCCAGCACGGAGATGCAGTCGTAGAATCGTGCCAGTGTCTTTCGGACGACCGGGGTATCGGGGTAGTACGGCGGAACCGGCACCGATTGGGGGTCGTGAATCTGATCGCCAGAAAGCTGGCTTTGGATCTCCTCCTGAAATTGTTCGTAGGGCCACACCATGGTCCGAGATTGATGGGTCGTCATCAGGTTGAAGACGCTGAAGAACGGTTGGCCCGGCTGGCGGTGACGCCAATGCGCGGTGCTGCTGTTTTCGTCCCAGGACGCGGCGATGATTCGATCTTCCGAGGCGGTGTTGTAGTCCGTTTTGACGTTGTTCGTGGTGAAGTAGCCGGCGTCGCGCAGCAGCGCGGGGAAGCCGTTCATGTCGTCCGGTGATGGAAACCGCGAACGCATCGGGTGCGTGCCTTGGGTGGTTGCGATACAACCGTTGATCAAACAGGCGCGCGACGGGGAACAGACCGGTGCGGTGGCAAACGCGTGCGAGTAGCGTGTGCTCTGCGTCGCGAATGCGTCCAGGTGGGGCGTCGTTGCGAAGGCGTCGCCATAACATCCCAGCACCGGACTCAGATCTTCCGCCGTGATCCACAAGATGTTGGGTTGGTCGGAGTCGGGATGGTTCGGAGAGTCTGGTGGTTGTCCGCGAAGTGGTGATGGGTGCACCAGCAATCCGACCAACAAACCGATGACCGAGCACATGAAACGGGATCGCAGACTCATGAACAACCCGGGGGGATGGATGACAACGACATAAACGGCGGGGATTGAACGTATGCCACCAAGGTTCCCGTTTGGCCTTGGAGGCGGCGTTGATACGCGACTGCTAAACCTGGATCTGCCAGCCGTCGCGGTACTCGCGCCGGATGAACGGGTTCAGCTCAGGCCGGCCCGGCACCTCCATCTTCTGGGCGTCCCACGAGAGCCGGGTGTCGGGGAATCGCTGTGCGAGTACTCCCAACAGGATGGTTTCGGTCATCGGCGATGCCAGTGAAAAGTTGGATGCCGCCTGATCGATGTGGCCTTCGATCGCGGCCAACCATTCCAGGTAGCTATTTTGTTGCGGGGCTCTCGGCAGCGATGTCGGGATCGCGTCGATTTCGCTGGTGGGGACGTTCGGCTTGAACTGCCAATTGTTCTTCGCGCGGTGAAAGAACAGCTTGCCTTCACTTCCCACGATCACACTGCCGTAGTCGCGGAAACTCATGCCCTCCAAGACGTCGTCGTCGGGATGATTGTATTGGTCACCGTTCTTTTTCAGGCTCCATGAATCCCGGTCGAAGGTGGCGTCGATGTAGCCATCGTACCACTGGAAGGTGAATCCCTCGGCGGCGCTGTATGGCGTCGGTCCGAATTCCCAGGTGATGATGGAATTGATGGGCGGTGAAATCTCGGTCGCGCCCTGTTGTTGGGCGCGCACGCTACGCGGAGCTTCCGGATTCATGGCCCAGAAGCCCAGATCCATGATGTGGCACGCCATGTCGCCCAGGGCTCCGGTGCCGTAGTCCCACCAGCCGCGCCACGCGAAGGGCGCGATTCGCGGGCTGTAGTCCACCCAGGGTGCGGGACCGACCCACTGGTTCCAATCGATTCCCGCCGGCGTGGGCACCTTGGGCGGAGGTGAATGAAAACCCTGTGGCCAGATGGGGCGATTCGTCCAGGCGTGAATTTCTTTCACCTTGCCGATCACACCGGATCGAATCAATTCCACGCAGCGTCGCAGGTGATCGTTCGCATGAGCCTGATTGCCCATCTGCGTTTTCATCCCCGTTTGTTTGGCAACCGCGTTCATCGTTCGCGCCTCCCAGATGCCGTGACTCAGTGGCTTCTGACAGTACACGTGCTTGCCGGCTTGCATGGCCAGCACGGAGGCGTGGAAGTGGTGGTGGTCGGGCGTGGACACCGTCACGGCGTCAACTCGGTCGCCGAGCTCATCGAGCATTTCTCGGTAGTCGGAGTAGAAAGCGGCGTCGGGAAAGCTTTCTCGAACTTGGGCCATGGAACGCAACCGGCCTTCGATCTTGTCAAGCTTCTTGGCATCGATCACGTCGACCAGGGCAACGACTTCGAAACCTGCTTTCTTCGCTTGTTCGATATCGGTGCGACCTTTCCCGCCGGCGCCGATCCCGGCCAGGGTGGGCTTTTCCAGTCGCTTTTGTGCCAGACTGGGAAAGAAGTGGAATCCGGCGGCGGCGCCCAGCGCGGTGCCCATGGACTTGGCGAAACGACGCCGTGAGATGCAGCATGTTCGGGCGGGAAGATTTGGCATGGAGAACGCTCGTGGGAACGGGGCCAGAAGAACCGGGGATCAGGTCGCCGCGGGGACAGACGTCCCGCCAACAGCGTATCGGCTGGGCGTCGTCGCTGCCAAAAATTGGCCGGACGACCCGCCTGACGGTCCGTTGATTCTTCGGCCGGGCGCTCCGCAAACGCGTCTTCTGCTGAGCGCCCTCGGCTCGGCGAACTCGCCTTCTGCTCGGCAAAAGCCGCGGGAATGAACCCGACTTTCACCGAGTGAAAGACGACGATTGAACATCAACCTGCAGCTGCCGCGATCGAATCTAGCCCCGACGATCGGTCGTCACGGCGCATCGCCGCGCAGGTGCAACCCCAGATTGTCCAACACCTTGACCACGCGCGTCACCGTGGTCTGCCCAAAGTTGGTGACCTTCATCAAATCCTGCCGAGTGCACTGAACCAACTCTCGCACGTACAGGATGCCGTCTTCTTCCAACCCGTTGATCGTGCGGACATCCAGGTCCAACTCGGCGACGGCGGAATCCAGCCATTGTTGGCGTTGCTGCTGTTTCACCCAGTCCTGGTTCAGCGGGATACGAGTTTTTGCCATCGGGTTTGCCTCCGTTGCGAATGGTAAAAAACGTGGTCGGGCAAGAGTGTAAAAGCTTTGGAGGTTGGGTCGGAGAGGTTTTTGAACGTTTTTCCGGATCGTCGCGGGTGGCTGAAACGTCGGCCGTTCCCGTGGGG
Organism: Roseiconus nitratireducens; assembly: GCF_008629675.1. Taxonomy (GTDB): domain Bacteria; phylum Planctomycetota; class Planctomycetia; order Pirellulales; family Pirellulaceae; genus Stieleria; species Stieleria nitratireducens. Next base: position 784,139 of record NZ_VWOX01000001.1, read on the forward strand.
GAGCGGCCCGCATTTCGTCTCGCGTTTTCTGCCGTCTTCGCTTGGCAAAGAATCTCAATTGCCAGACGGCCCCTTTCGTTGTTACGGCGCCGATCAGCTCTATGATGACGACCAGATTTGGAAGCCGTCGCGATCGTGGAATTGAATCGCGAGGTGAAAACCGTGTCTGTCACCAATGGCATCATTTGACGTGCTCGGCTGTGCGGAATCTCGCCGGCGTCCGCAATCGCACCGGGATTGAGGGCGCCAGACGGGTAGCCAACGCCCTGCGTTCACCAAGGTGACGTTTGATTGGTGCCTGTTTCCTGCTCCCTCCTCCCCATGGCTCACCGAGATGTCCCACCGCAACTTGTACTTTCTGCTCACCTTGTTTGCCGCGTTGGCACCGTGCCGCTGCGGGAATGCACAGGAGATCGTTGACTCCTGGCGATACACGTTGACGCAGCCGGCGGAGAACTGGAACGCGGAATCCTTTGACGATTCAGATTGGAAAGAAGCGCCGGGTGGGTTTGGAACGCGTGGAACGCCGGGTGCGAGAATCGGAACCCGTTGGGCCACCAACGACATCTGGCTTCGCAAAACGGTTGAGTTGAAAGAAGTACCGACCAATCCCGCGCTGCTGATCCACCACGATGAAGCGGCGGAGGTGTACGTCAATGGCCAGCTGGTGCTGACGGTGACCGGTTACACCAACGACTACCAGGTGCTGCCAATTGCCGGCGAGAAGAAGGCCCAGCTTCGCCGCGGCAAGAATCAGATCGCCGTGCATTGTCGCCAAACGACCGGCGGCCAATTCATCGATGTGCATCTGATCGATGGCGACAACGTCCCCACGTTGCCGCCTCCCCCGCGGAGCGAAAAACCGTTCGTTTCTGAATTGGTGACGCGTTGGGGGGAAGAGGTCACGGCTCAGAACGCATGGACGGAGTACCCTCGACCACAACTGCGTCGCGAGGATTGGAGCAACTTGAACGGGATGTGGGACTACGCAGTCACGCCGGCCAAACAGCAGGAGGCTCCATCGGAATGGGCAGGTGAGATCCTCGTCCCCTTCTCGTTGGAATCCAAGCTCGGTGGTGTTCAACGACGACTCGACGCCCGTGAAGCTCTCTGGTACCGGCGGACTTTCCAAGCGGACCCAAATCCCGGTGAGCGTCTGCTGCTGAATTTCGAAGCGGTCGATTACCGCTGCGAAGTGTTCGTCAACGGTCAATCGGTTGGCCAACACCGGGGTGGCAACCTACCCTTCACGCTGGACATCACGGCGGCTGCCAAGGCTGGGGCGAACGAACTGATCGTGCGCGTGGAGGACGAAACCGAGGCTTGGCAATTGCGTGGCAAGCAGGTCTTGGATGCCCATGGAATTTGGTACACCCAGGTCTCAGGAATCTGGCAGACCGTTTGGTTGGAAAGCGTGCCGGCCAGTTTCATTCGCGATGTCCACCTGGCAATGCAAGTGGACGAGGGAGGATTTGACTTTCGCGCCGACGTTCAGGGTGACGAACCCGGTCAGCGTCTCGCAGTGACCGTCCGCGATGGGGACCAAGTTGTTTGGCAAGGCGATGGGTCGGTGGGCGAAACGCTTGCCGTTCGCATCCCGCGCGATCAGTTGACGTTGTGGTCGCCGAAGGTGCCGCACCTTTATGACCTGGACATCAAGATCCAGAACGCTGACGGAGAAACGATTGATTCCGTCCGTTCCTACGCCGGGATCCGCCAGGTTGGCAAGGTGCAGGACGCCGACGGGAATTGGCGGTTCACGTTGAACGGAGAGACGATCTTTCACTGGGGGCCGTTGGACCAAGGATGGTGGCCCGATGGTCTGCTGACGCCGCCGTCCGATGAAGCGATGCTGTTCGACATCGAATGGTTGAAGCAAGCCGGATTCAACATGATCCGCAAGCACATCAAGGTCGAACCGCGCCGCTACTACTACCACTGTGATCGGCTGGGCATGATGCTTTGGCAAGACCAGGTCAGCGGTGGCAAGGGACCCGCGTGGACTCGGTTGGCCCAGGATCCGCAAGATGCCGAGTGGCCTCAGGATGCCCACGACCAGTACATGGTCGAATTGGAACAGATGATCGACACGCTGGAGAACCATCCCTCGATCGTGGTTTGGGTGCCATTCAATGAAGCTTGGGGCCAACACCGGACGATGGAGGTCGGGAAGTGGACCGTGCAACGCGATCCATCACGCCTGGTCAACATCGCCAGCGGAGGGAATTTCTGGCCGGTGGGCGACATCGTCGATGCCCACGCGTACCCTCATCCACGGTTTCCCTTCGATCAGGGCAAACAGGGGCGCTTTGATGACTTTATCAAGGTGATGGGCGAATTTGGTGGGCACGGTTATCCGGTCCAGGGGCACCTGTGGGACCAGAATCGACGCAACTGGGGATACGGTGGGCTGCCCAAATCGGAGGCGGAGTACAAACAGCGCTACGTGACGTCTTTGGAGCGGTTGAAAGAGCTGCGAGATCAGGGAATCGCCGGTGGCGTCTACACGCAGACCACCGATGTCGAAGGCGAAATCAACGGACTGATGACCTATGACCGCAAAGTCATCAAGATCCCGGCGAAAGAGCTGGCCGACCTGCATCGATCGCTGCTGGAAGATTGATCCCGCCGCGAATTGAGCCGCGAATTGATGCGTCCGTGCGACGACGGACGTCTATCGGTAAATGTCATCGAGGCAGTTCACTCTGCCTCCGGGAGTATCGGCCGTCTAATCGGCTGGCAAGGGTTTCGACAGACCCTCCCCGAGCTTACAGCTCGACCCTCCCGTTGCTGCGCACGGGAGGGTGAAGTAGTAAATGTGTGACGTTTTCTGCTAGATGGACCACTACTTGCCGGGCCAGACCGCTTCCACAATTACCGCCCGTCGAGGCTGTTACGACTTGTCGTTCCGCTCTGATTCTGGCTCGTCATCATCGGAGTGTCCGCGGCCGAAATAGTTCTCGACCCAGCCGACGGCGACCAGGATGAGTGCCGCAAATACGGTCAGCACCGAAGCGAGAGCGACGCGTTCGACCGCCACCGCCACGCCGATTCCGGCCGTCATGTAAATGTTGGCTGCCGTCGTCAAACCTTCCACGCCTTCTTGCTTGTCATGCACGATGGTACCGGCGCCCAGGAAGCTGATCCCCACCACGATCGCCTGCAGTACCCGAATCGGATCGACATTCAAGACCGAACCGGATTGTTGTTGTTGAAACTGATCGATGATTCCCTGGCCCAAAACCATCATCAGGGCGGATCCGGCGCAGACGAAAATGTGCGTGCGGATGCCCGCCGGTTTGCCGGCGATCTCGCGTTCAACGCCCAGGACGGATCCCAGGCCCGCGGCGATGGCGACGGTGCGAAAACTTTCCAGGTCCAGCGATTCAAACATGGGTAACGGGGTTGGGGGAGGTGGATGTCAGAATGGATGCTATTGGTAAACGTGGTCGACACGCTCAAAAGCACCATCTTTGTAGTCGCTTCTGAAGTAGCGATGGTCTTTGCGACAACGCTGCACGGCCTCGTCAGCGAACCGCAAGACATCTTTGACGAACAGATCGACCGGCTGCATTGCCTCAATGATCCTCGGTTCGATGTCGTGTTCGATCGCTCCGATTTCGTCCGAGAGCGAATGCGCGTGCGCGAGAGCCTGGCCGCAGATGCCCGCGTAGTCTTTCCATTCGGATTTGGACAGATCGTCCAGGTCGATGTCATCTCGATACGGAGCGCGCTCACGTGTCATGAAGCTTTGGCCGTCGACTTCGATGCTTCCGTAGAACACGTCACCGCGAACCAGTTGCGATGACTGGGCATGTTTAACGCGGTCGCCGGGGACATCGAAATGGCGATCGGAAGGTGGAACCAGATCGGCCAACGCCGATCGTCGGGCGCGTTTGAATTCCAGGATCAGGTCGTCCGTCCCGTCTTCTCGCGGGCCTTCGACCATCACGTAGTAGCGATCCAGTCCCAGCGACGCCGTTCCCTGATTCTTTCGGATGGCGACGTCCTTGACCCGCATCGCGCCGGCGCGTGCCGGTGCGTCGATCTCCATCGTGCCGACCAGGTCGTGAACCAACTGTTGAAACTCGTCGCGCCGCGTGCTGACGGGGATCAAATCCTCATCACTGCGAAAACCACGACGGTGCTCATCCTGGTAGTCCTCCCGCAGCCATTCGTCGCGTGTCGTCTGGGCATTCTCGATCAAACCACGGATCAACTCTGGAGCATTATCCAGCCGGAACTCTTGATCCATCTCCGAACGTTCATCGGCGAACCGTCGAATCCCGCAGGCGTAGCCTCGCAAGAATTTACGGGCGATCTTTCGTTGCCGTTTGCGAGAGTATCCCCGGATGCATTCTGCGGCCAACATGAAGCCCGTTGCACCGCGTTTCAGATCCCACGTGAACGGCGCGTAGAACGCTTCGTCAAAATCGTTGACCGCGAAGATCGGAACAAAGTCAGCGTTCGGCATCACGCCGAAATTGCCGGGATGAACGTCGCCCAGGTTTAGCACCGTCGGCATCCAAGCGTCGTCGCCGGCCATGTCCCGGTAGAACAACAGAGCGGTTCCGCGAAAGAAAGAGAACAGCGATCCTGCCAGTTTCGCGAACTTGGCTCGGGCGCCGTCGGAATGCGCCGTGATTCTTGCCCGGTGATCTTCCCGCAACGTTTGCCGCACGTGCATCCGGCGGTCATTTCCGGACAACTGACGTGGCGTCAGCAAAAACTCGCCCGCGGCCGCCGACTCCGCCAGACGTCGGAACGTCCCCAGCCGTGAGCCTGCGTGCGGTTGGCTACGACTCAACGCCTCCAGGAGTTCGGACTTGGTCATGCCCGATCGGCCATCAATCTGGTTCTCTTTCGCGCGTTCGTACAGCTCGTCTTTCGAAAGCTCGGCTAGCGATTGCCACTGATCCGGATGCCGATGCTCAGTCGTGGACCGCTGGGTCATGATCCCTACCGAAGGTGGATGACGAGCTGGACAGCGTTACCTTGCTGGGACAGCGTTACCTTGGGTGAGCCGCACGCCTATCGCCGCAGGTTTTCTCACCTCAACCGACGGCTATTGCCTAGCCGCTCATTGCACTGCCAACCACGAATGAATGTGGCGCTGTCGAGCTGATGAGATCCATCGAGGGGTGCAAATCCTGTACCGGCTGCCGCGGAAGGCAGCATTCCGGGCCGCGGCTCGTGGCCTATTTCATGCCTGCTTTGACGAGCAGTCGATCGAGCCACCTGCTCATTCCGCTGGCAGCGGGTGCCTTTGATTCAGGACGATCGACGCGAAGCTGGTTGGCGAAACGCTTCTCCCAGTCCTTCCGGGCGGCATCCCAGCCCACATCGTGGCCGGCCTTTTCGCTCAAGAAATACTTGTGTTTTTCAATGTCCGCGATCTCTTCCGGGCTCAGTTGCATTGGTGATCGATCCATGATTGCTTGCAGATGAGAGGAAAGGAACTGACAACTTCCTGGAACCGTTCTCGCCATGGATGCGAATTGTGTGCCGTTCCGCGGTTTCGGATCACTCATGCGGTCCATTCCCCCCCTCCGTACACACAATGGGGAACCGGTTTGGGGCTTCACTCGCCAAGAATGCTGCTCGCCAAGAGTGCTGATGGGGCCAGGAACGCTCCATGAGGCCTGTGCACCCGGATCACTGCGTCGCTGCCGTCGCGATCGCGGCGGAAGCCACGCAAGTGGCGAGCGTCGCTACTCGTTTTCAGACAAAGCTTTGCGGGAATGGGACACGGGTTCGTCCGCAGCAGGAGGATGCGGCGGGGAGTCGAATCGCAACGCCTTGCCGTCCAACTGCCATGCGGGATCCAGGGGAATTCCCAAGTGCTCCAGAGCGGTCACGGAAACGTCGACCAGGTAAGAGGGGCTTGGTTCGGTGGATGTCGCGACCGAACTGGCCGGCGGGTTGGGCGATCGGCGATCACCGCTGACGATCAACCAAGTCTGACGGATCGCGGGAATCTCATGCCCAGAACCGTGGCCGGTGCCCTGACCCCCGTGATCGGTCGACACCACGACCAACCACTGTTCCTGGGCGTAGTTTGGTCGTTCTTGCATCGCGTTGAGGACTTGGCCGACCCGCTCATCGACGCGCGCGATGGCGTCCACATAGGGTCGGACGCTGGGGTGAAACCCGTGGGCGTGACCAGATTCATCCGCCATGCCGAAATAGACCATCACCACGTGCGGATCATCATCGCGCAAGAACGCCGCGGCGGCTGTTGCCAGCTTGCCGTCGTTTTGTTCGTATTCTGAGGCACCATGCGATTCGTGGCAGACGCGAACGTCGGCATCGCGGACCAGGTAGTCGTCGATCGGTTTCCAGTCCACGAACGATCCCATGCGTGCCGCCGGATAGGCATGGCGAACGCGGGCGAAGAAATGCGGGTAGGCATCCACGTTCCGGCCTTCAAATCGGTTGTCGTTGACACCATGTTTATCGGCCCAAACTCCCGTCAAGAAACTTGTCCATCCGGGACCGCTGACCGTATCGTTTTGGGTCGGACGATCGCCCAGGATTTGGGTGTTGGTCCACAGTTGCCCGTCCTGGATCAGCCGATCCAAATGCGGCGTGTTCGCCGCTTGCAATGCGTCGGTGCGAGTCCCATCGATTCCGATCACCAACACGCGTCTTGGCGGAACCGCTGCGCCGTCGCGAGTCTTTCCCGATGCGGACTCTGACACCGCTTCCTGCGCCGCCGACGCACCGGCGATGAGCAGCAACCCCATCAGCAGAAACGTGGCCAACTGGATCCGGGGAATGGCTTTGGCGATGGTCAACTTTGTGAAGCGGGGACAAATCAGACGAATAACCTTGGAACGCATGTCACGACGCATGGTGAGCGGGAGCGGGTGAAACCGACATCCTAACGCAGGCCGGATGACGGGGGTGGCGTCACACGGGGTTGGGGTCAAGAGCAACGACAACCTTTTCCCACACCCGCCTAAGCCCCACGTTGACGGAATTGGCGGTATCTTACAGGTGGTCCGACACACATCATCAATACACTCTCCAAGCGAGGACGGACGCGATGGGACGCAAAGAAACATTGAAGAACCTGCAATCAGCCCTGTCGATGGAGCTGACGGCGGTCCACCAGTACCAATTGCACGCAGCGGTCTTGGACGATTGGGGCATGAATCGGCTGGCGTCGAAAATGCGTGACGAGATGCAGGAGGAACTCGGGCATTCGCAAGAATACCTGGCCCGGATCATCTTTTTAAAAGGCCAGCCCGAGCTGAAGCTGCAAAAGACGCCCGTTCGCGCCGATTCGCTGAAGGAAATGTTTCAACTGGATCTGGCAGACGAACAGGAGGCGATCGGCTTCTACACGACCGCCGCCAAACAGGCGGCCGAGGCCGGGGATCTGGGTTCTCGCGTGTTGTTCGAACGCATTGCGTTGGACGAGGAAGGACACATCGGTTGGTTGGAGCTGCAGCTGGATTTGCTGAAACGGATGGGCGAACCGGCCTACATCGCCAAGCACATTTCGGCGCCCGGTGAACACGAACAGGGGTGACCTGGTCGCGGCATGCCTTTAACAGATCGGTCGCAGGGTCCCGTTCGAGAATCCTGGTCGCGGGTCCGCTGATCGCAGCGTTCCGCGTCGGCTGTTCGATTGCAACCATCCCTTGGAACATGGCAATGTGGATTCACAAGTTGTTCGGCATTCAACGTCCGGTGACCGCCGCGGTTGCGATGGTCTTGATTGCCGGAATCGTTTGCGGCCAGGAGAACACCGACCGGTCATCCAGTGCCGACGTGACGCCATCGGCGGTGCCGAAGGCGAAGGTGTTGTTCATCGGAAAACAGCCCGACCATCCGTACGGTTCGCACATGTACCTGCACACCGGCGGTGTGTTGGCCGAAGCTCTCAAGAATGAAGGACTGGAAACGGTCGTCTCGGACCAGTGGCCCGAACAAGCGTCGTTGCTCGAGGACGTGGACGCGATCGTCGTCTACACCAGCCCCGCGGCGGAACTGTTGCTTGATGGTCCCCACCGTGAAGCGTTCGACTCAATGATGCAACAAGGCGTTGGGCTGGTGACCTTGCACTGGGCCTCATCCATTTTTCAGCAGGATCTCGACCGCCTGGGACCGCGCTGGCTGAACTACCTGGGCGGAACCTGGGTCAGCAATGTCGGGTTGCATACCGGCGATGCGGAGCTGCGGCAACTCCAGCAGACGCACCCGATTTGTCGTGGCTGGACGTCGTATGAACTGCATGACGAGTACTATTTGAACCCGACGATTGATGCCGCCCAACCGCTGTTGGAAGTGTCCGTTCAGGGCCAGCCGGTCACGGTCGCGTGGACCCACCAGCGTGCCGACGGGGGGCGTTCTTTCGCAACCACCTTGGGACACTTCTACCGTAATTTCCAACGCGAACCGTTTCGAAAAATGGTCGTCAACGGAATCCTGTGGGCCGCCGACGTGGAGGTTCCCGCCAACGGAGCCGATGTCCGGCTCAGCGAAACGTCATTGGCGTTGCCCCCGAAGCCCGGCGATTGATCCGGCGATCGAACCAGGAGTTTTACAGATGGGTCCGCCAAGCACGCGGCGTGGATCGATTCGCGACTGCGGCCGCATCGACGAGAAAAAGTTGCGGGAAATCTCGGGCTGTGCCGCCAGCCGGTTGGTGGCCGACGTGTTATGGGTTCACAACGACGGTGATGCAGAATGCGTGTACGCCATTCGTCCCGACGGTGACACGTTGGCGAGGCTGGTTTTGCCGGTTCAGCCGGACGATGTGGAGGACATTGCCACGGTCGGCCAGCGGGGAAGTCGGCCTCCGATGCTCTATCTGGCGGACATCGGCGACAACGATTGCGAACGTGATTGCGTGACCCTGCTGCGCACACCGGAGCCTTCGCTTTCGCAGGACGATCCCGACGACGAACCGAAGACGATCCTCGCCGACTACCTGGAATGCATCTCAGTGGTCTATCCCGATCGGGCCCACGACGCGGAAACGCTGTTGGTCGATCCTGTCGATGGCGGCATCTACATCGTGACCAAGGCAGATGAGGGCGCTTTGGTGTACCAGGTTCCACTGAACGAGTCGGACATCCCCACCGGTGATCCGATGCGATGGGTCACATCGCTTTCGGTTTCACCGATTTCGGCCGGAGATATTTCCGCGGACGGCACACACATTCTTCTCCGCAGCGAAGACTGTGGATGGCTTTGGCGACGCCGTCGTGGGTCAACGCTGGCGGCAACACTCGCGGAACCCCCGAGATGCGTTGCCGTCCGCGGCAAAAAGCAGGCCCGCAATGGGGAAGCGATCGGGTTCACCGCCGACGGGAAGGGATACTGGACGATCAGCGAGGGCAAACGAGAACGGCTTTGTTTGTTTCCCCTGGATCCGCCGATTTCCCCCTGAGGCACCGGCATCATGAAAACCGGCACCATGAAACCTGAGCATCCTTACTATCTGGCAAACGAACCTCGACAGCCCAACACCGATTTGGATGTCCTGGACAAGTACACCGGCCAGGTTGCCACGCGGGTCGCCCTGGCCGACGCCGAAGCGATCGATCAAGCCATTGCGGCGACCGAGGCTGCCGCCGAGCCGATGCGGCGCTTGCCTCCCTATGAACGTCAGGCGATTTTGAATCACTGCGTCAATCAGTTCGAGCGGCGGACCGACGAGCTGGCGATGGCGTTGTGCATCGAAGCCGGCAAACCGATCAAAGACGCCCGCGGCGAAGTGGCTCGTCTGGTCGACACCTTTCGTCTGGCCGCCGAGGAAGCGGTGCGGATCGAGGGCGATGTGCTGAACCTGGAAATCTCAGCACGGGCCCGTGGATATCGGGGGATGGATCAGCGCGTACCGATCGGTCCGTGCTCGTTCATTTCACCGTTCAACTTTCCGTTGAACCTGGCTGCCCACAAAGTCGCACCGGCAATCGCGGCGGGATGCCCCTTTGTCCTCAAACCGGCCAGTCGCACGCCGGTGGGGGCGCTGCTGATCGGCGAAGTGCTCTCGGAAACCGATCTTCCTGCGGGAGCGTTTTCGATCCTTCCCTGCCGTCGCGAGGGGGCGGATTCGTTCACCACCGATCCGCGGCTGAAACTGCTCAGTTTCACCGGGTCTCCTGAGGTCGGTTGGGACTTGAAGTCTCGGGCTAGCAAGAAAAAGGTGGTGTTGGAACTCGGTGGCAATGCGGCCTGCATCGTGGACGAAGACGCCGACCTGGAGGACGCTGCCGACCGAATGATCGTCGGAGCGTTTTATCAATCGGGGCAAAGCTGCATCGGCGTTCAACGGATTCTGGTCCATCAACGCATCTACGAGGAGTTTCGTGAACGGTTGGTGGAGAAAACTCGCGCGCTGAAGATGGGGGATCCAAAGCAAGAAGACACGTTTATCGGTCCGGTCATCTCTGACCAGGACGGGCAGCGGCTGAAGGATTGGATCGATGCGGCGGTCGCGTCCGGGGGAAGGTTGCTGTGTGGCGGACAGCGGGAAGGAGCGATGGTCCAAGCGACCTTGCTGGAAAACGTTCCCGAAGATCAACCGATCTGCGCTCAGGAAGCCTTCGGACCGGTCGCCGTGCTGTCGGCATTCCGCGATTTCGACCAGGCACTCCGGCAGGTCAATGACAGCGTGTTCGGATTGCAGGCCGGCGTGTTTACCCGTGACCTGCACAAAATGCTGCGGGCCTGGGATGAGCTGGTTGTCGGCGGTGTCGTGATCGGCGATGTCCCCTCGTGGCGCGTCGACAACATGCCTTACGGCGGCGTGAAGGACAGCGGGTTTGGCCGCGAGGGCATTCGCTACGCCATCGAAGACATGACCGAGCGCCGGCTTCTGGTGATTCGCGACGGCGGTGCCCGGTTGAGCCCGCATTCTTGACCGAGCAGACCCGACCGAGCAGCCTTGTCCACACAGCGACATTTTCAAGTAGCGATGCGGGTCCGAGCGTGGAAGTCGCGGCTTCGCCACCATCTGGCGATGGCGGCGCCGTTGAACTTCCAGGCTGGGTCTCATGGAGATGCGATTGCGGGTTCAACCTTGGAGGATGCGGGGCTGGGGCTTGCAGCAAGCTGGCCCCTCGGCGATCTGCTGGTTTACCCGCCGATCTGGTTAGCGATCACCGCCTGGTTCGTTGGCGCTTGGGCTCGCCGCTGGCCGCAACGTTCGGTCGCCCGACGAATCTACCAGGCCAGTTGGTTGGCCGGATCGCTGTTGGTGTGCTTGCACATTGTCGCCAGCTATGGCCATGTTCACCATTGGAGTCATGCCGAGGTGTTGGCCGCGACCGCGGATGAATCCCAGCGGGTGACTGGCATCCGGGCCGCCTGGGGCGTCTATGTGAACTTTGCATTCGCCCTGATCTGGCTTGGCTATTCGACTGCCATGATTCGTCACCGCGGAGCACTTCCCGGGTGGGACCGATGGGTGTTCGGTTTCACGGCGATGATCGTATTTTTCGCAACCATCGTCTTCGAGCCGGGGACGGTGCGATGGGCATCGGCATTCGGCTTCACCGCCCTGGCCATCGCGGCCTGGAAAGACACGCGGAAGAAGAGACAGGAATAGCGTCGCGACGTGGTGTCCGCCGAGGGCTATTTCAATTCGCGCGGTGCCACGGCGCCGCCAAATCGAAACACCCAACCGTCGTCGGTTTGTTGTCGTCGATAGAACACCACACTGGTCGGGCAGCGGCAAGAAACCGGATCGGCTCCCTCGAACAGGCGAAACACGTTCTGGTTGACGTGGGTCACCAACAACTCCGGAAGTTCCTCCGGGCTTCTGACCAGAGCCTCCACATGGCCATCAAATGGTCCGCCAATGAATTCAATGCCCGTGCAGGTCTTCTTCGGCATCGCATTCTCCATCATGTCAGAAGTTGAAATTCGGGCTGCTCGGGTACCGCGAAGGTTCCCTCCAGCTTAACCGCAATTCCCGCGCCTTCGGTACAAGAATCCTGGCTCACCGTTGACGCCGCCGCCAGAGAAAGCTTCGGAATTCGTTCCAGGTGCAGCTTCCTGCAGCTCATTTTCCGATCCAACGCCGCGCCGCAGGCGGCACCGAACCGTCCAGGCGTCTCAGCCGTCGAGAAGTGCTGCGGCTGATCAAGCCAAGGGTGTGCCGTCATGGATCTGGCCACGGGGCAAAAAATGAACTGCGGCCCGCAGCCAAACGTAAACCTAACGCTGTCCCCACGAAATTGACCGTGGGCGTGTCCGACCGTGGTCGCGCGTTTCGGGCCCTCGCCTTGCCGCGTCCGAAGCAGCAACGGCGGCGGAGATGGTGGCGGCAAAACATTGACGGCCGCGTCGGCAGGCATACGATCACTCGTAGCATGTCGTGCGCTCGCCCCCGCGGCCGGCCTGGCGGTTGAAGAACCTTGGACCTCACGGTTCGTAACCTTCGACCTCGCGGTTCGTAACCTTGGACCTCACGGTCGGGGAACCGTGGAATCGTCTGGAAACTGAACGGAAAGGGGGGGCACGGTGCAGCACGGGGGTCAGTCCGGGAACGTGGAAGCACCGCAAGGTGTTCCAGCTGGGAAAGTCACAAGGCCCGCAGCAGGCGAACGCGGGCGGTGGCGCAGCACCCGAGTGAGCGAATCTGATCGCCGACCAATCACGTGGTCGAATGCGTAAGCCCCAACTTCCTCGGTTCTAAAGTCGTCGCGATGTTCAGCGCGGCATGTGTTTCGATTGCTTGGTCCTCTGTAGCGGCGGCGGGGCGCCTTGAACCCCGATTCGATGATGATTGCACACAACGATTATTTCACTGGGAATCTCGATTTGTCGGCGGCGGCTCCGGTTCAGGAAGCCGGCTCGCGGACGGACCGCATGGCGTCGGCAACCGAGGACAGTCTGCAAACGTACCTGGCTCAAATCGGGGCCATTCCGCTGCTGACCCCTCAACAGGAGGTCCGCATTGCTCGCCGGATCGAACAGTCACGACGGGCCTTTCGACGTGGGCTGCTGAGTTTTGATTTTGTCCTGCGGGCGGCCATCGAGCAGCTCACCGAGGTCCACCGCGGGGAACGCAGCTTTGACCGAACGCTGCAGGTGGCGGTGAGTGCGCGGTTGGAAAAGCACCAGATTCTGGGACGCATGCCCCATAACTTGCGGACCCTGGAAGCGTTGGTCGAGCAGAACCGACTGGATTTCCAGGCCATGATGGACGTGTCATCGCGCCGGCAGCGACGTGCCATTTGGCAGCGGCTGATCGCCCGTCGTCGGCGTGCGGTGCGGTTGGTCGAGGAGCTCGGGCTGCGGCTGGAGCTGCTCCGCCCGCATTGGCAAAGTGCCGCGCTGCTGCAGCAACGACTCCAGCGGATTGATCGCGAGCTGGCCGCATTGGGGCGTGCCGGCGGGGGCAAGCTGCAACCGTTGCGTCATCAGCGGGACGAAATCCTGCGAAGTGTCCAACAGACCTCGCAGGGATTTTTCCGTCGGATGGAGCGGATTGAGCGTGCCGACGCGGCCTACCATCGGGCGAAGCACGAGTTGTGCGAGGGCAACCTGCGACTGGTCGTCTCAATCGCTAAAAAGTATCGGCACAGCAACCTTTCGCTCCTGGATTTGATCCAAGAGGGCAACGCCGGCCTGATGCGGGCGGCGGAGAAATTCGAGCACGAACGCGGCTTCAAATTCTGCACCTACGCAACGTGGTGGATCCGTCAAGCGATCACCCGCGCCGTGTCGGACAAGAGCCGGACCATCCGCGTCCCCGTTCACATGGCCCCGGAGATTCGTCGGGTGCAGCAGGTGCGGACCGCACTGACGCACCAGCTCGGACGCGAGCCGTCGACGGAAGAAACCGCCGAGGCTGCCGGAACGTCGATTCAGGAGGCTCGGACCATCCTGCGAATGACACGGGTTCCCACCAGTTTGCAGGCGCCGGCCGGCAAGCAGGATGATTTTAAGATTTCCGATTTCTTGGGCAGTGAGGAAGAGCGATCGCCCGAGGACCGTCTTGCCCAGGAAATGCTCCGGGACCGTCTGCGTGAGTTGATGGACAAACGCTTGAGCTGGCGTGAACGGGAAATCCTCCGGATGCGATTCGGGCTCGGCGATGGCTTCGATTACACCCTGGAGCAGGTGGCCCACGTGTTCAAAGTCACTCGAGAACGCATTCGGCAGATCGAAAAACGTGCCCTGCACAAGCTGTACGAGGCGCACTCGTCCGGCCGACTGGGTGAGTTCGTCGACTGAGCTGCGATCGACACCGTCCGACCCGGCTCCATCTGAAAAGTCGCAAAACCTCGTAGCCGCCGTCACCAGACGGCAGAGCGACAGCCCTCGTAGCCGCCGCCACCAGACGGCTGAGCGACAAAACCACGTAGCCGCCGTCGCCAGACGGCGGAAATCGGCGCGCAAGCGAACGTCGCTCCACGCACCCTCCCGCAGCCGCTGCGCCCCCGTCCCCTCATCGCGGCCTGCGGCTGGTCTCCAAGCGGGATAGAATGGATCGCTCTATCGAAGAGCGTCTTTTCCGAGGGGGGTTGGTGATGCGACGATCGCACCTGTTTCGCTGCAATGCGTTTGGCATGGTTCTGATTGGGCTGGTGGTGGGGGCAACGTCCGCGTTCGGTCAAGGCGGTGCGGAGAGCGAGACCAAACCGACGTCGCTCACCGGGCGCGTGGTCGATTCGCATCAGCAGGGCGTTGCCCACGCGAGCGTCGTGGTTCAATACCGAACGGGGCAATCACGGACGGCGACCGCGCGGACGGAGGCAGATGATGCTGGCAGCTTTGTCGTCGAAGTGGCTGGCAATCCGATCGCTTTTCAACAATGGCAGGTCGTCGCAAAGGATCCCCAAGGCGATCAAATCGGTTTTTTTCGGTACGAACGGTCGGAAAAGGTGACCGTCGACAGCGAGATTGAAATCCGAGTCGAGCCGGCGAAGTCAGCCACCGTGCAGATCGTGGATGCCGATTCCGAACCCGTCGCGGACGCCAGTGTGGTCGCTCAATTCGCCTACCCACATTTGTCGGACGAATTGAAGACCGATGCCGCAGGTCGGGTGACGGTGGTCGCCCCGAGTTCAGAACGCATCAACACGGTCGTCGCGTGGAAAGATGGCGTCGGTCTTGACTACGAAGTCTATTCGCTGGGTAGAGATCAACAGTCGGATTTGAAGACTCCCGTTCCCGAGTTTCCTGTCGCAGGCGAAACACTTCGGCTTGAGGGAGCAACTCCGGTCACGTTGAAAGTGTTGGACGATTCCGGCGCGCCGATCGAAGGCGTTCGTCTGTACCCGTGGTTGCTGCGAAAGGAGTCGGCGAACCGCGAACTGAATCTCAGTTTCTTCACTGACTTCTTTTCGAAGACGTCCGATGAAAATGGAACGACGACGTTTTCGTGGATGCCGAATTGGCAGAAATCGATGGTCACCATCTGGCCCACCGCCGAAGGCTACACGCGAACGCGGGCGAATTACGATCCGGCAACGGACGACGGGCCGCTAGAGGTCACGCTCGATCGACTCGTTCCGGTTCGCGGTCGAGTATTGGACGAAACGGGGAATCCCGCGGCGGGGATCACGGTCCACGCAACGGGTGCGGGCTATGGGTGGGATGCGGGACGCGACCAAACCGAGTCCGCCGACGATGGATCGTATGAACTGCATGTTCCCCCAGAACAAATCTACATGGTGACGGTTGTCGACGAGGATTGGGTCGCAGATGCCGTCCCCGGATTCGCCGTTCATGCGGGGCAGCCCGTCGAGAAGATTGAGTTGCGGCTGCGAAAACCGACTCGTTTGACGGGACGGCTGACGGCAGAGCCCTCCGGAGATCCGATCGCGGCCGAACGTGTGCTGGTCTATCAATACGGAGACGACTTGGATTCGATTGCCGGAGCATCCCTCAAAAACCCCGAAAACTCACGTCGCTATGTGCGTCCGACGATCGTGAAAGCGACTGAAACCGACCAGGACGGGCGGTTTGAGTTCCTGCTGGGGGACGGATCCTACGACATTCGACCTCCGCGCCAGGAGAAGGCTGAGGAGTTTCAGATCTCCGGACAAGATCAGCTCGCGATCGATGTCACGACCGAAATCCAGAAGAAGGTCAAGCTGATCGGCGTGACGCGACATCACGAAGACAATCGCCCGCTGCCGCAGATTCGACTGACGGGCGCTTCACAGCGATTCAGTGGCGACGATTGGCAGGCTGGCACCGACGACGAAGGGGCGTTCGCCGTGGAGCGCTTGGCGGAACCGACCTACGTGCATGCGGTGAACGCCGATCAAACTCTTGGTGCGGTTGCCGTGTTGGCTGCGGATCAGAACAAGATTGAGATGCGTTTGGAACCCACCGGTCGTGCGACCGGCGTCGTGCTTCAAACCGATTCTGAAGCACCGGCAGCAAGCATCAAGATTCACTACGGGATCCGAGTGCCCGACGAAAAGAATCGCACCTGGAGCAATCGCTTCGGTGACACGGCGGTCACGGATTCGAATGGAAAGTTTGTGCTGGAAGGTTTGGTTCCCGGATGGGAGTACGAATTGAATCTGGAGTCACGACCCGACGGAACGATTCCCGGCCTTGGAAGCGTCAAGGTTGAACCGGGCGAAGATGTCGACATGGGACGAATGAGGATTCCCGCCCCTCGCAAGCCTTACGTGCCTCCCACGTTGGACGAACGGATTGCCCAAGCCATGGGGGTGGCCGGTTCCGTCAGCGAACGTTTCCACCGTGCCATTCCACGTTGCCAATTGTCCAAACAGAAACTGCTCGTGGTTCTGGGGGCTGCGGATTCGCCACGATTGCGCCGGTTCATGCAGCTGCGTTACGAGGACAAGGACTATCGAAAAGTTCGCGACGATTTTTTGACCATGGTGGTATCCACCAAGGATCCGAAAGATCGCGGAGATGCCGAGCAATGGCTGCACGAGCTGCAGGCCGACTCAAGCCAGCGAGCCTTGGCGTTTTCGCTGGTCGTCGTCGGCCAAGATGGCAAGCTGATCGCGCAAAAGTCGGGAGACGACCTGATGGTCGACGAAGAACTTTCCAAGGATGCCGTGGTCCAGTGGTTGCGGTCACACATTGGTGATCCTGTCGACGCCAGAAAACTTCTTGAGGAGGCTCTCGTCCAGGCCGAGAAAGAAAACAAACGTGTGATTGTTCAGGAAACGGCTACGTGGTGCGGGCCCTGCCACCTGTTGTCGAACTTCCTGAACGAGCATCGCGACTGGGAGGCGGATTACCTGTGGATCAAGATGGACCATCGCTTCACCGGGGCGCGTGAGATCATGTCAGAATTTCGGGATGGCGCCAGTGGCGGCATTCCGTGGTTCGCCATTCTTGATGCCAGCGGTGACAAGCTGGCCACGTCGAACCATTTCGAGTCGGGGAACAATATCGGATTCCCTTCCAGCGACGAAGGAAGATCGCATTTCAAAAAGATGCTCCTCGAAACTCGGCTTACCATGACGGACGAGGAAATCGAGGCGTTCGTCGCCGAACTACAGAAAGACGCCTCCGCGAATTAGCGGGGGCTTGGCGGTGTCGCGTCGCTATCGGTTCCGATGAATCGGCCGCCGGGGGGATTCCAGCGTTGTGGGGCAATGTTTTTCATCGAACGCCCATGGGATCCGAACCATTGAATAAACTCAATCGTTGCCGCTCGTTTGTGAAAATTCTCGTTCGATGAACCGAAGGACCATTGAGTGTCTTCGAGATTCACTTCACGACGATCCGAAGCAGCGGTCTGATACGCCCCATCGTCCCGGACCGTGCTCGTCGTATCGTGGACGATCTCATCACGAGTCCGGAGCACGGGCTGTGGCGGGCACCCGTCATCACTGGAAGGGTTTTTCATCGCGCCTGAATCATTGCTCGAATTGATGCGAGACACACCACGATGCTTACGGTGGGTTCTTCCCATCGCGTTGTTCCTGGGTTTCTGTGGCTGTCGTCCTGCCGGCGGCCCCACGACGGACAATCCATCAAACTCGTCTCAGGGCGTTGGCCTTTCCGAAAGCGGATTCGCCGAGCATTCGTCCGAAAACAATTTCATTCTCGCTCAACAAGCCTTCGGCGAGGGAGACTTCGACTCCGCCAGGGCAGCCGCACAGAAAGCTCTCCTGGAGTCTCCGGGTGACGTCGACACGCTAAAACTGCTTGCGCAGATCCACGCCGCGACGGGGGATGACGCGACTGCCGCCAACATGCACCGCCAGCTGGCCAGCCGGGAGATTCCCGAACGACTGAACCTGTTGCTGCAAGCGTTCGAATGGAATGTCCGCGCCGGCCGCTTCGATGTGGGCGAGACGGACATGATTCGTGCGATCGAATGGGGGATCGATGATTCTCGCGCGGCCCAGGTCTTGTGTCAGCTCTACAACTCACAGGGAAGACGATACGAAGCGTGCCAGCAGGCTCTACAGTTGGCTCGAATGAGACCGTTGCAACCGGAAGAATTGCACAGTTTGCTAGAGCGTTCGGGCCCGTTCCAACTGGTCTCCTTTTCAGAATTCCTCCCAAGCGAAGGGATCACACTCTTTGATCTCGGCCAGGCCCGAGTCCTTGACGCGGTCAAGCAAGATCATGACGCCGCGCTGGCGAAGGTGCAGGCGGTTTCCAGATCGGTGCCCGCCCATCCGGCCGTCGAAGCGTACCGGGGAAAACTGCTGGCGTTACGAACCGGCAACTCCGAAGCTCTTCATGAATGGCATCGCTCGTTGCCCGGTGGAATTGAAGAGCATCCCGAGTATTGGGTTGCGATCGGGATTTGGCAACGCGATGCGGGAGAAGATCGGTCCGCCGTTCGCTCGTTTGCCGAGGCCATTCGTCGTGATCCCACCGATCGCGTTGCCATGCGCGAGATCGAGTCGGCGCTCATCCGCTTGGGCGAAGACTCAAAAGCTGAGTCGATTCATCAAACGATTGCGGTTTTGGATGAACTCTATCGTCGATCCGATCGAGCCACGCTGACGGTGCAGAACGCCAAGTGGATCGCGTCGCGGATGCAGGAAATGATTCGCCCTTGGGAATCACTCGGATGGTCTCTGTATGCCCTGGGACTTCAGGGAAATGCCCTTGCCGCAAAAGATGTGTTCGCCCAGCGTCGCGAGAAAATCGCACAGTGGGAAGAATCCAGCGGCGAAGCGAAAATCCGAGACGCTCGGTTGAAGAAATTGTTGGGGTTTTCGCTGGATGAATTCCCAATCATTGCTCCAGCCAGCGCAGACCGATTGCAAGATTGCATGGTTGAAAGGGGCGGAGAGTTGCCTGACGCGCGAGGTGCCAATGCGTTGACCTTCGAAAACGTCGCCAACCAGCTAGGGATCGAAACTCAGTTCATCAGCGACTATCCGTTGGAGAGTTCCAAGTTCTACCTGTACCAAGCCAACGGCGGTGGGTTGGCTGCGCTGGACTATGACCTGGACGGGCTTTGCGATCTGTATGTCGTGCAATCCGGAGGGAACCCCGAAGTATCTCAGGGATCCACTCCCAACGAACTTTATCGCCAGATCATCTCCGGGGAGCAATTTCAAACCGTCAGCGACGCTTCGTGCTCCTCCGATCGTGGCTTTGGCCAAGGCGTGTGCGTTTGCGATCTGAATCAAGACGGCTTCCCGGATCTCCTGGTCGGAAACATCGGTCGCAATTGCCTGTTGCTTAATCAGGGGGACGGAACGTTTGTTGACGCGTCGGAATCGCTCCCCGATGACAGGATGTGGACCTCCAGTATCGCGGCAGCGGATCTCAACGGGGACCACTTGCCCGAAATCGTGGCCGCCAATTACGTAGATGATCCCCAGGTGTTCCGCATTCCCTGCGTGGGGTCAAGAACCGACTGCCATCCGCATCATTTTTCACCCGCCGTGGACCAGGCGTTCCTCAATCGGGGTGACGGCACTTTCGAGATCGATCGCGATTCCCCCGTGATCCCGGAACTGCCGAACTACAGCCTGGGCGCTGTCATCGCGAACTTTGACGGGGTCCATGGCAATGACGTGTTTGTCTCCGCCGACGGAAAGGTCAATCATTATTTCACCAGCCAAAGCCGGGCCGAGACGGGTGGCTATCGCCTGGTCGAGAACGCTGTCCTCGCCGGATGCAGCGTGGGAATCAATGGTCGCCAGCAAGCGTGCATGGGAATCGCGATCGGTGACGTCGATACCAACGGCACCTTGGATCTGGCGATCACCAATTTCCACAACGAAGCGATCAACCTGTTTTTGCAATCGCGGCAGTCGATTTTTTTGGATTCGGCCAGGCGTTACCGTTTGGCCAAGCCGACCGAACCGACACTCGGCTTTGGGATCCAAGCCGCCGACTTCGACAATGACGGCTGGCTTGACCTGGCCCTGTTGAACGGACACATCTACGACAATCGCGATTCCGGTGAACCGTATCGAATGCGACCTCAACTGTTCCGGCGCGATCAGAAAGGCTTCGTGGCCCAGGCACCGGAATCTGCCGGCGGATACTGGGAAAAGAAATCGCTTGGCCGAACGCTCGCCCAACTCGATTTCAATCGCGATGGACGAATGGACCTGGTGGGCAACCACTTGGATCGGCCCATCGCCGTTTTGAAAAACGACTCGCAATCTGGCAATTGGCTTCAGCTGCGACTGGTGGGAGTTGAAAGTGAGCGTGATGCGGTCGGAGCAATTGTCAGGGCGCAGTTCGGCGGTCGCGTTCGAACCGTCTGGCAGAGTAGTGGTGGTTACATGGTGGGAAACGAATCGATCCTGCACATCGGATTGGACCAGGCAAAGGCAGTGGATGAATTGACGGTGCGCTGGCCGTCTGGAAAAACGCAGACCTTTAGCGGACTCCCCGTCAACGCGCGCCTGCTGATCATCGAAAACCAGCACCAGGTGACGTTGGAGTCTGGCTGAAGGGCGAAACGATTTCGCTGCGGACGGAAGTTTTGTCGTACCTTTCCTGACCGCGATCGCCTAATGGTCTGTGAAATCTATTTGTTTTGGTCGCCATCGACGGCGGCAAGGAACTGATCGACAAGCCCTGCTGGTGCCTGAACGATATGTTCGGGCCCCGGAAACCCTCCATTCTTGACATCGTCGATGTAGTCCCGAAAGCCTCCGACACGCTCCGCCTGCAGTGCCTGCTCCATCTTGAACAGGTTTCGGTACTGCTTGGTGTGTCTCGGATAGGGAGGCGCGTGGTTGCCCAGAATGTCTTCGGCAAACATGAATTGAATGTCACCGCCGCTGCCTGCGCCGATTGACGAGGTCACCAGGCGGGTGCGGCGGGAGATTTGCGCAAGCAGCTCGGCCGGTACAACTTCCACTTCAACCGCCCACGCTCCTGCTTCTTCGAACGACCGAATCTGCTGGAAGACCCGCATGGCTTCTTCAACGGTTTTGCCCACGGCCCTGAGGCCTCCCGTCCAGGTGCTCAGGCGGGGCACGAGACCGGCGTGAGCTTCGACAGGGATCCCCACGTCGGCGACAGCGCGGATGAATTCTGGTCCCCACTGGCACATGATTCCATCAGCCCCAAGCTCCATCGCGTCGAAGCCGGCGCGGACCGCTTCCGCCGGGGTCGCGATCTTTGTCAGGCCGATGCAGAACGTCATGAATGTGTGGGGCGCCGCGTTTCGGATTGCAATCGCGGCAGCCGGATCGCCTGGATCAAACTTGACCTTCAGCGTATCGATCCCCGCCTCTTCGGCCGCCGCCGCCTCGCGGGGCGTAAACGGCATCGTCTCCGTGAGGACGGTTTTCCCTTTCAGATCCTGCAGATGCTTGACGGTGTGGTTGCGCGTTGCGTAGGCGCCACCGAGGGTCATGGTCCGGTGCAGTCCTCGCTTGTGAGCGTCTCTGGGCGGCAATGCGTTGGCAGGGGTTCCGTCAGATTTCATCGGTTTGGTTTTCGGTTCCAGAGCAAGGAGACTGCGAGGCAGCAGGATTCCCGTGCGCTACCAATGAAGCCCGGGACCACGATCGCCGCGGAGCGAACTTTCAAGTGCCACCAATCACGCACGAGGGCGTCAGAGGGGACTGGCAAGAACATCGACCGGCTTCGTGACATCGTGAAGGATATCACGTTTGTCGAGCAAGCCAGACGGGGGCATGTTCGACGCGCCGGCGAGCGTGGCAATCTCAAGGTGGCGCCGGCCGGCTAGAAAAAACGCCCCCAAAAACACACGGTTCTTGAGGGCGTCTGATTCACAGCGGAGGACACGGGACTCGAACCCGCAGCCCCTTACGGGGTACCTCAGTTCCAGTGAGGCTGCTCACCAATTCGCTTATCCTCCGAGTGGTGATCGGGCAGGCAGGCTGCCAGCGCACAGTTTACTCATCTTCGGCCGTGGCGGACAAGCCGCCGGTGTCAGCGGCCGCGTCCAACATTCGGCCTCCGTTGGGTCGGTCTTCCCGGCGGCGAACCGAGGCTCGCCGCGGGCGTCCATCGGAGAGCGCCTAAAGTGCGGTTTTGGCACCGCTGATCAGCTTGATGAATTCATCGTTGCTTTCGAAGCGGCCCAGCTGTTTGGTCAGCTGTTCCATCGCATCACAGGGATGCATGCTGGAGAGGGTTCGCCGAAGCATGGTCACCGCTTCGTAGGTTTCCTCGTCGTGCAGCAATTCTTCGCGACGCGTTCCGGATTGGCTGATATCGATGGCGGGCCACACGCGGCGGTCGGCCAGGCGTCGGTCGAGCACCAATTCCATATTCCCGGTGCCTTTGAACTCCTGGAAGATCGCCTCATCCATTCGACTGTTGGTGTCGATCAGCGCGGTCCCGACGATGGTCAGCGAACCGCCTTCCTGGAAGGCACGTGCGGTGGCGAACAGCTTCTTGGGGATGTCCATCGCTTTGATGTCCAGACCACCGGACATGGTGGCGCCACCGCGTCCGCCGCGTCCGACCCATTTGTTGAACGCACGGGCCAGGCGTGTGATGGAATCAAGC
This sequence comes from Roseiconus nitratireducens, assembly GCF_008629675.1. GTDB lineage: Bacteria > Planctomycetota > Planctomycetia > Pirellulales > Pirellulaceae > Stieleria > Stieleria nitratireducens. Next base: position 807,023 of record NZ_VWOX01000001.1, read on the forward strand.
ATCAGGAAGACGTCTTGACCCATCTCGGCCAAGCGTCGGGCACGGTCGATCACCAACTGGCTGAGCCGGACGTGACTTTCGACGTCCATGTCCAGGCTGCTGGCGACGACTTCCCCGCCGACGACGCTGCGTCGCATGTCGGTGACTTCCTCGGGACGTTCGTCGATCAACAGGACGATCAATTTCAGATCAGGGTGGTTGGTGGAGATCCCACTGGCGATGTCCTGCAGCATCACGGTTTTACCGCTCCGCGGAGGCGCGACGATCAAGGCGCGTTGGCCTTTCCCGAGGGGCGCCAGCAGATCGATCACGCGGTTGGTCAGGGGGCGACGTCCGCACTCCAGTCGCAACCACTCCTCGGGGTTGATCGGCGTCAGCGAATCGAACGTCTTGACGTCCGGGTAAGCCTCCGGTGACAGGCCGTCCACGTCCATGATTTCGCGGACCCGGGGGCCCTGCTGGCGTTTGGCCTGCTGCATCATGGCTTTGATGTGCACGCCCTGGCGGAGCCCGAAGCGTTCGATCATGGTGCCGGGAACGAACGGATCGCTCCGTTCGCGGGAGTAATTGTTGTCGCGGCTGCGGAGGAAGCCGTACCCGTTGGGGTGCAGTTCCAGAATGCCGTCGCACTCTTCCATCGGCGCGTCGCTGGCGACGTCCATGGGCTCGCGCTCCTGGCTCGAACCATTTCCGCCGGGTCCGCCACCGCCACGTCGTCGCCGCCGAGACCGCTGCTTGCCGCCTCCGCCACCGGATTGACCGTTGGAGTTCGGGCCGCGACGAGAAGACCGTTTCTTTTTCGCCATTTGTTGTCCAGAGAGAGTGCCGACGCTCCGTCAAAGGGCCTCGCCAATGCTGGCAAGACTCGCAACCGGTTCAGCCCCGAGGGACGTCACCTGAGCGGTTCGGTCGGCAGTCGTGTTGAGAAACCGCAGGTCAAAAAAATGAAGGACCCGGTCGCGAAACTGCGGTGACATTTCCACGGGGGTCTAGCCTAAGTGAGTGATGTGCCGAAAAGGCAGGGGGCCGAAGCCGGTGGGGCGAGCCACAGGCCGCGGGCGTTCCGATTTTCGATCGTTTGGTCGTGCGTGATGGTGACGCGGAGGGCGACACGGCCGGAACCGCCAAGTCACCACGGGGACTCGGTAGCAATCGGGACGAGCGCAACGGAGTTTGATCCGAACGACTTACCGGGAAGTCATTTCCAAGGTGCTATGCAAGGCCTGTGCCGGTATTGCTCAACCGGCCATTCTGGCGGCCAATCTGGCTCTCCCCCCGATTCGTTCTGAACGAACCCAAGCAACCGCAACACCGGGACGATCCGGAGGCGTTCCTGCGAGTTCCAACGGGCCCACATCTGATTCGCCGAGTCGGTGGCACTCGATGCGGGCGTGAGATCGCGGGGGAGTCCGAAGAAGCAACGTCTGCTTCGGGACAACCATTCCTTTTTTCTTTCGCCACCACACGTTCTGATCAGCAACTGCCGCCGCGGGAAATCCGTTCTCGGGAATCTCACCAAGTTAAGCCATGCGACTTAGCGGGTCAGGCAATCACCTCGCTCGCCCAGCGGGTCGAACGTCAGAATCGTCGTGGAGCGACGCAGTGAATTTTTCATTCGCGGTGGACCCTGTGGGTGAAATCACCGCTCGTAGACTATCGGAAAATATAGACGCTTCCTGGCGGCTGTCAAGTCGAGGCTGCCGGCCGGTCGCCAAGGGGATCTGGGAAATCGCGGCGGAGGGCGAAAAACCGCCGTCGCGTGGCGGAGCCACGCCGGCCGCGCGTTCCCGGGCGGGAGCCCGGGAACGAGAGCTGGGGAGGCTGCCGCGTCCTGGTTCCAAGGCTCCCGCCTTGGAACCCACTGCAAGCGGGCTCCCGCCCGCCTGGCTGCTCGCTGCGGTTGCTCGGGGCCGATGACCGCCCTGGCGTCAAAGTCAGCCCATTTTGTACTTTCCCTTCAAGCCGCCCCACCGGCAAATCCGACAACCAACGATAGCCGGCCTTCGACGCCTTTGCTCAGCCCTTTTTTCACGGATCGATACAGGAACGCAGGATGCGAAACGCCGCGATCTCACTTGTTGCCCTGACAGTCACCCTCGCCGGCGCAGGTTTGTGCCAAGCCGAAATCGCCTGGGAAGGAAAGCTTCGCGAGGCCCATGCCAAAGCCAAGCAGCAAGGCAAGCTGATGCTGTTGCACTTTTACAGTGACAATTGCGTGTGGTGTGACCGGCTGGAAGCCGGGGCGTTCCGCAGTCATTCCGTCGTGCAGTCGATCAATGACAATTTCATTCCGGTGAAGATTCACGGCACCGAGAATCCGAACCTGACCAAGATGTTCAAGGTCACCAAGTTTCCCACCGACGTGATCGTGACGACCGACGGCAAGGCGCTGGCGCACTCGGTCAGTCCGCAGCAGCCCGATCGCTTCATCGCCATGTTGACCACGGCGCGACAAACGTATCTGAAAGGCCAAACGATGTTGGCTGGCGGCAAGCAGCCGCCCCGCACCGCCACGACTCCGGATGTCGATTCGTCGGCTCCCGAATACGCGACGGCCGATCCTTCCGCCTCCCAGGTCGCCGCGGCGCAGGCTGCGGCCACGCAGACCGCCGTGGCTCAAGCGGCCAATGCCGGCGGACTGGGGATGCCGACTCAAGTTCCGATGACGCCCGAAGAAGACTTGCCTCAACAGGTGCAGACGCCCGCATCCGGCGCCACCGGTGGTGGTGCGGCGCAGGTCAACCAGTTCGCCATGCCGTCGGCGCCCCTCGGCGGTGTCCCGGCCTCATTGACCGGTGTCCGGACCGAAGGCATGTCGCTGTCGGAACCCGGGCTCGCCGGCAACAGCGACATTTCCCAGGCCGAACCAGTGGCAGACGACAGCGCTGACCGCGATGCCTCGGCAAAGCCGGAACTGGCCATCGAAGGGTACTGTGCCGTGTCGGTGATTCGCGACGAACAATGGGTTGAAGGGAAGCCGGAGTTCGGCGTGGTGCACTTGGGCAAGCTGTACCTGTTCGCCAACCAGCAGGCGATGGAAACGTTTTTGGCTGATCCAGTTCCCTACACCCCGATGCTGAACGAAATTGATGTGGTGCGGTTCTTCGAACAAAAGAAGATCGTTCCCGGCCGCCGCGAATGGGGTGTGATCGATCCGGTCCACAACCGGATGTTCTTCTTTGCCGATGAAGCCGCAATGGAGCATTTCGAAGAACACTTCGAACGCTACTTGGATGCCGCGATCGACGTCATGGATCACGCCATCGAAGAATCAAATCCGGGTGCTTGATCACCGCGACATCCATGGGGTTCGGCGTCCGCATGGAATACCGTGACGCATTGCCGGTCTGACACGCGGAGGCCGGAGCGCGATGAGCCTCCGTCATCGGGCCGTTTGGTCATCGGCCCGTTTGATCAGCGGGCCGTTTGAATCGTGCCCGGTTGGGGCTGTGCATAGCCGGGGCGAATTCCGCCAGCAATCGCCAGGCCGGCCAGCAATGAGACGATGGCGACGACCAACCAGGTCAACCGCGCGGCCGACTCTCCAAACCGTTGCCGAATGTGGGCAATGGATCGCAGTTGATAGGGGGCGACCCATGGCCCGAGGCTGACCGCCAGCGAGCCGCCAGCGCAAACGAATGCGACCGTTGCAACGAAAAGATCGTTGTAGCTATTCACGAATTCAAGTCACCAACAAGCTGCATCAGCCAAGGAGTATCGAGGCGCTGGCACGCTGGAGTTCGACACAGGGCTCTTCGACACCGGGTGCATGGAGTTCAGACGTCGCTGCGTCGCATGCGTCGCCGGACGGCGCGCAATTGGGCCCGCGCACATTCCAAATCCGGATTGATGTCCAGGCAACGCTGCAGCGCCGCGGCGGCGGAACGGAAGTCGCCCGCGATGATTTGGCATCGCGCCCAGCCCTGCCAGGCGGTGTAGTGAAAACGGCAACGCCACAAACATGCTGCATAGGCTTCACTCGCCTTTTCCGGTTCTTCCAAACCGTGCCAGCAGCAAGCCAATTGGAAATGCGCTTCGGCGTATCGCGGTGCCTGATCGGCGACAATCATGGCGGGGGCAAGCGCCGCAGCAAATTCACCACCATCCGTCAAATGCATGACCTTCAACAGTTGCTGATGATGCGTGGGTGCGGCATCCCGAAGCAACAATCCGCGGAACGAATCGTCGGCGACCAGTCGCACGCCGCGGTCGACATCGCAGAGGGCACGTCCCAGCGGCTCAATCGAACGAGAATTTCCGAGCAACCCCAGGGCCATCGCGGCGGCACGACGCAATTCCACGTCGCCTCGGCAGAGCAGGCTGGCCAGTGTCGCCGGCGAATAGTGCTCATCGACCTCGGCCGCGTACTGGGGCGCGTCGGCCGTGGCCAACAGGCGGCGGTACGCGGTGGCCAGACGTGTCGTTCTCACGAGCGGTGAAGTCACAGAAGCATCCGTCAAAGGTGGAGAAATCGTGGTGCGGGCCGCGTGTATACTAGGCAGCACCGATCTCGGGGCAACCGCCGAGTCGCAGAAACTGGCAAGTAGCGGCTTCGCCGTCGGGACTGCGGGCGAGTCTAGTTGGCACTCGACTGCTTCACAACTAACCAGCATGGCGGGCGGGGACGCATGCCCGGCGTTCCCTTCGCCCGCCCGTTGACCGTCGCCTGTGAGAATGGGGAAAACAGTGCAACCTTATTGCTGTCGGCAATTACCATGGAACCGAGCCATGATCGCACACCCGCTGGCGAGATTGCTGATTTGTGGATTGATCAGTTTGTCGTTCGCCTGGTCCACCAAGCTGTCCGCGCAATCCTTGTCGATCTCCAAGTCGATGGCGCAACGGTTACGCGAATCCCACACGGGACTGCTTGATGGCCAATCCTTGCGCGATGCGGTCAGGATGGTCGCCCAAAGCGATCCGTCGCCCGATGGTGTCATCAATTATTGGATCGATCGCAAAGTTAACCCAGACCGCGCAGTTTCCCCAGGTGCACTCGGGCCGACGCGGTACGCATCGCTCTGTTCCATTGCCGAAGCTGCCGGAGCGGTTTGCTTTCCCGTGGACAACTGCGTGGTCATTGGGCGGGCCGAATGGGTTGACCAATTGGCGGCAAAATTCTTTCTCAACACTGCTGAATCTGACAACGAATCCTCCGCCACCGTGGGTCGAGCAGCCCAATCGCGGAGCCGGACGCCGGCTCGCGTGGACGTGCAGTGGCCCGATTTGACGACTCCCTCCGAGGCGCTGGCGCGGATCCGAGGCGTCCGGTCTGTCGAACGATTACCGGAGGAACTTCGTCGCCGCCTGCCGCATGACCTGTGGCCCGAGACGCATTGGCAGCAGATTCGACGGGACGTGGCGGAAGATCTGGTGTTGGCCCAATTCGAGCCAGCGCACGATGTGTCTTTGCGGTCTGCGCCCATTCGCTGTTCACTGCCGGTCCCCGCCCCGGAGCAATTTGCTTCGTCCATCGCCCAGGCGGATCCGGAGGCGCAGGTCCAATGGCTGCAGGACGCGATTGCCGTCACCGCCAAGCCGGCGACACAGCGTTGGGTGTGGCGTCGTGGGTTGGAAGTTCCGGCCGATGGCAATCAGGGCGTTGGCGGTGCGCCGGCTCCGGCCGGCGCCCGCAATGCGATCAAGCGGCTGCGGGAGGACCAGCGGACGTTCACGTTGAAGGTTCAAAACAAGCCGGTCGGTGCGGTCTTGAAAGAACTGGCTGGAACGGTGCAAGTGCCGGTCCGGTTTTCGCCGGCGGCGGAACCGCATCGCGGTTTGTTGGTTTCGTTTTCGGCGGTCGACCAGACACTGATGCAGCTGTTGGAGCTGGCTTCCAAGCAGGCGTCGCTGCAACTGGACGTTACCCCGAACGGGATCCTGTTCTCGCCGCAGTGATGGATCGGTTGGAGGGACCCGGCGGAGACCATCGCGGCGAGTTGGCAAGCGTTGCGGCGATCCGTCAGAGGGGCCGATCGGCGCGTTTCGGGCGAACCATTCCGGCGAGTGTCGGGACTACAAAGAAGGACGCTGCCGGGGTATTGTCGGCGTTTGCGCCCGCTTCCCCCGCCTGCCGACTTCGACTTGCGCGACATGGTTGAGAACATTCCCCTGCTGAGCCATCACCACGACGGTCTAACCATCGAGGGATTTTCGCGCGCGGCCGTGCAAACATGTTGGCGGGTCAATGAGTTGAAACTGTTGTTTGATGTGGGGGCCCAGCCATGGGACTTCATGGGGACGCCCACCCTGTTCATTACCCATTCCCATCTGGACCACATCGCTTCGCTGCCGTCTTACGTTTCGCGTCGGCGGATGATGAAGATGGATCCGCCGGTGATCTACCTTCCCGATTCCGCCGTCGATGACGCTTGGGACATGTTGCAGATGTTTCGCCGGTTGGACCGCGGGGCGATGCCATGCGAATTGATCGGGCTGAATCCGGGCGACGAGATTCCCTGCGGCCGTGAGTACCTGGTGACGGCGGTCCCGACCCGCCACACCATCGCTTCGTTGGGCTTCGTTGTTTGGCAACGACGCCACAAGTTGAAGTCGGAATATGTCGGGCTGTCCGGCGACGAGATCCGGGATCTGAAGCTTGCCGGGACGGAAATCACGACGGAAAAGCGGGTCCCCGTGTTCGCTTACACCGGGGACACGTCGCCGCCCGGGTTGGACAACAATCCGGAATTCTTTGATGCCAAGATTCTGGTCAGTGAATTGACGTTCGTCGCGCCCGAGCACCGCAAGGAGAAGATTCACAAGCACGGACACATGCACATCGACGACTACCGTGACCGCCAGGATCGATTTAAGAATGAGTTGATCATCGGCGGCCATCTCAGCACGCGTTATCACGACAAGCAAGTCAAAACGCTGGCTCGCCGGGGGTTGCCCGGCATGTTGGACAACCGCTTGAAGCTCTGGATCTAGCGAGGCAAACAAGCTGCTTTGAAGAGGGTGCCTGGAAAAGGGGACGGGGGTCAATAGTGCAAAGCACCCGGAGGGCCGTTCCGGCTATTGACCCCCGTCCC
>NZ_VWOX01000020.1 GCF_008629675.1 Roseiconus nitratireducens
TCCGCTTCTCGGCAGGGAGCCGGTGATTGGGTAGACTTCGGCCACACGCGACCGCCCCCTTTCAATGTTCCAGGAATGCCCCCATGCCTTTGTGGCAGATCGACATCTACCCGGCCGAAAACGAAGTGGACCGCGAGGGCCTGCGGACCAGCGAAGAGATTCACGAGCTGGGCCTGGGCGACCAGGTGTCGGTCGTTTTCGCGCGAGGATTCCTGGTGCAAGGGGAGTTGGACGCCGAACAGGCCCAGCGGGTCGCGCAATCCCTGTTGAGCGATGCGGTGACCGAGCGAACGGTGGTGGCCCTTGCCGGCCAGCCCCCGTTGAACGAACCGCCCACCGATTCGCCCGACGTCCGACTGGTCAATGTGCTGCCCAAGCCGGGCGTGATGGATCCGGTGGCTGCCAGCACCATCGGGGCGGCGCGGGACATCGGTTTCGATGTTGAATCCGTGCGGACCATCCGCAAGTACTGGATCAGCGGAGTCGATGATCCGACGTTCCAACACATCTGTCGCCGCGCCCTGTCGAACGACTCCATCGAACAGGTCGTGATCGGACCGTTGGAGTTGGAGCAGTTGAACGTGGGGACGGCGTATGAGTTTTCGCTCGTCCGCGTGCCGATCCGACAATTGTCCGACTCCGAGTTAGAGACGCTCTCGCGCGAAGGCCAGTTGTATCTGACGCTGGTCGAAATGCAGACGATCCGCGACCACTTTGTCGGGCTCGACCGCGACCCCACCGACATCGAACTGGAATCGATCGCGCAGACCTGGTCGGAACACTGCAGCCACAAAACGCTGGCCGGTCGGATTCACTATTCGGGTGTCGGAGCCGACGGCACGCCGGGTGGAGACGAACGTCAGTACGACAACATGCTCAAGGAAACGATCTTCGCGGCGACGCAGGCCATCCGAAAGCGTCTGGGCGACGAAGACTGGTGCGTCAGCGTGTTCAAGGACAACGCCGGGGTCGTCACGTTTGATGAGAACTACCACGCGTGCTTTAAGGTTGAAACGCACAACCACCCGTCGGCCCTGGAGCCCTACGGGGGCGCGAACACGGGAATCGGAGGTGTGATTCGGGATCCGATGGGAACCGGGCTGGGCGCCAAACCGGTTTGCAACACCGACGTGTTTTGCTTCGCACCGCCGGACACCCCGGCCGACCAATTGCCGCCGGGTGTCCTGCACCCGCGGCGGGTCATGAAAGGTGTCGTCGCCGGCGTTCGCGACTACGGCAATCGGATGGGGATTCCCACCGTCAACGGCGCCGTGTACTTCGACAAACGCTACCTGGGTAATCCGCTGGTGTACGCCGGCAACGTGGGCATGATCCCGGTGGGCATGGAAGAAAAACGTGTCCACCCCAACGACCTGATCGTCGCCCTCGGCGGCCGCACCGGCCGCGACGGAATCCACGGCGCCACGTTCAGCTCCGCGGAATTGACCAGCGAATCCGAATCGCTGTCCGGTGGGGCGGTGCAAATCGGAAACGCGATCACCGAAAAGATGGTGTTGGACGTTTTGATGCAGGCCCGAGATCGCGGCTTGTACCACGCCGTGACCGACTGTGGGGCCGGCGGATTTTCCAGTGCCGTCGGCGAGATGGGCGAGGAGGTTGGCGCGGAGGTCTGGCTGGAAAAGGCGCCGCTGAAGTACGACGGGTTGTCGTACACTGAAATCTGGATCTCCGAAGCGCAGGAACGGATGGTGTTGGCGGTGCCGCGCGAAAAATGGGACGAACTCCGCGAGCTGTGCCAAAGCGAAGGCGTCGAGGCGGCGGTGCTGGGCGAATTCCGACCCACCGGAACGTTGCACCTTCGATATCACGGCGAGACCGTTGGCGAAATCGACATGCGGTTCCTGCATGACGGTCGCCCCCCGGTGATACGAGAAGCGATTTATCAGCCACCGCAGACCACGTCGTTGACGTTGCCCGAAGGAAACTCGGCTGAGGAGAACCGCGAAACGCTGCTGGGAATCCTTTCCAGCTTGAACGTGGCCAGCAAACACTGGGTGATCCGCCAGTACGATCATGAGGTCCAAGGGGGCAGCGTGGTCAAACCCCTGGTCGGCCCGCAGTGCGACGGGCCCGGTGACGCCGCCGTCGTGCGTCCGCTGTTGGAAAGTCGCCGTGGCCTGGTGATTTCCTGCGGCATGAATCCGCACTACGGCGACTTTGATACCTACCACATGGCAGCATCGGCCATTGACGAAGCACTTCGAAACGCCGTCGCCGTCGGAGCCGATCCGGAAAAGATCGCCATCCTGGACAACTTTTGCTGGGGTTACACCGATCGACCCGAGACGCTTGGATCGCTGGTCCGGGCCGCGATCGCTTGCCAGGACTTGGCGATCGCATTGGGCACGCCCTTTGTCAGCGGCAAAGACAGCCTGAACAACGAATTCAGTTATCTGGACGCCGATGGCGACAAACAGACCATCTCGATCCCACCCAGCTTGTTGATCAGCGCCATGGGGCAGATCGAGGACATCGCGTTAGCCGTCACCATGGACGCAAAAGAGTCCGGAAACGCGGTGTTCCTGGTCGGGAAAACCAAGGACGAGTTGGGTGGATCGCACTTCTGCCTTCACCACGGTCTGCACGGGGGCGACGTTCCCAAAGTGGATGCCGCGCAAGCCAAAACGACCTTTGCCGCCCTGCATCAAACCATCCGCGACCGATTGGTCCGATCTTGCCACGACCTCAGCGAAGGTGGATTGGCGGTCGCGGCGGCTGAAATGGCGATGGCCGGCCGGTTGGGGATGACGTTGGATTTGGACGCCGCGGCGGGATCCGCCACCGAGAATCTTGCGACCACGGGACTTCTGTTCAGTGAAAGCAACACCCGTTTTTTGGTCGAGGTCTTGCCGGAACATGCCGACGCATTCGAAAAGCAACTCCGCGACGCTCGCGTCCCGGTTGCACGCGTGGGTACAATGACGGACACACAAGAACTGAAAGCGACCCGATCGGGCGAAACGGTGCTGGATTTGCCCGTGGCAGCTGCCCGACAAGCTTGGCAAAAACCACTCGACTGGTAACCGGATGATCTCCCCTCCACAAGGTGAACACTCAACCTCCACCTGGACCGTGGTGGTTTCCCGCGGACAATCTCGGAACCCGGCCAAACGCGCCCTGGAGCAAGCCATCGCCGATGCCGCGGCTGAACTGGATCACGTCAACGTGGTCATCGTCCCGCACCTGTATGACCTGCCCAAAGGCGGCGAATCCTTGCAGACGCTTGCCGGTCTGGAAGGGGACCTGATCGTCCTGTCGTGGATCTTTCCGCGCGCTGCCCACTGGGTGCTGGATCGAAATGGCATTCGCGGCCAGTTCATGGCTCTGCAGGAGGATTCCGGCGACGAAGAGGAGGAGGACGCCGATCCGCAACCCGCTGCCGAACGCGACGTGCAACGCGTCTCGGAAATGTTTCCACGGCCCGAACGCGACATCCATTGCGGAAACCTGCGCGATGAAGCCGGCGTGGACACCTACGTCCAGCGGATCCGCGAACTGGTCGAGGGTTCCGGCACCGAATCTTCGCCCACCGATTCACTGCCGATCGTCGGAGGCAAGCTCGTTCAGGTGGAAGAATCGACGTCGCGGCGCTGGTACCCCGTCATCGATTTCAATCGATGCACCAACTGCATGGAGTGCATCGATTTCTGTCTGTTCGGCGTGTACGGCGTCGACGGGGCGGAAACCATCCTGGTCGAACAGCCGGACAACTGCCGCAAGGGATGCCCGGCCTGCAGTCGCGTCTGTCCCGAGAATGCCATCATCTTTCCGCAACACAAGGCGCCGGCGATCGCCGGTTCGGACACCGGCGGAAGCGAAGGTTTCAAAATCGACCTATCGAAGTTGTTCGGAGCCCCCGAGGGCGGCGACGATGCGATCGCGACGGCGGCCCGAGAGCGCGACGAGCAGCTCTTGCTGGCCGGACGCGATGCGGTCGGAATCGACGAACAACTGCAACGTCGCCAGTCGGACCTGAATGCCCAGCCGAAGGACGACCTGGATGCGCTGATCGATTCGCTGGACGAATTGGATCTCTGATCGGGCGTCCCGATCCGCTCGCGGTATCCCCGCAGCGCTCGCGATCAAGTTCCTCCGTGGGTGCGACTGTTCGGACCGCCCGTCGGTGACAACGTTTGTCGCTCAACCGACTTTTCAGGCAAAGCGTGGTCAGCCAATGCCGAGGCTGGGGGGAAAATCACTTGAGCCCGTTCGCTGATTTTCGGCGAAATCCCACGACCGCTGCCCACAGACTTTGCCTACATCACGGCGCTTTTCAGTCGCAAAATGCCTGAACTTTCTGGCTGAACTTCCGCTGGAATGCTTCCGATAGCAGAGATTGACCCTCTGCATCCGATGGAGCCCTTCCGTGCTGAACCGCCCAACGTTTCGCGATTCAAAGCCCTCCCGATCCCACCTGCGAACCCTGCTCCGACAGTCACTGATGGCGGGCGTGGCCGTCGGTGTGGTGAGCGGGATGGGCGCGAGAGCCTTTGCCGACGGTGATCTGCAATTGCAGGCTCCGCTCAATGCAGCTCAGCAGGATGCAGACAACTCCGCCGGGAATGCGGACCGAGTCGATTCGTCGGCCGAAGCGGAGACGTTATCACCACCGACGTCAGCATCCCCAACTGCTTCGACGGCGTCGGTCCCCACGTTGGCTGGCCCCACCTTGGCTGGCCCAGCGCCAACACCCGCCGAGGCTGCGAAAACGGCCGCAACCGGCACGCCAGAGTTGCAAGCGGTCGACACCGAAGCAACAGCGGACGACGCCGATCATGACCCCGACGTCGCGTCCCCTTCGCCCGTCGAATCGCCCCAGCCCGGGTCGAAGTCCATTCGCGCCATTCCGGCATCCGGACCGCTGGACGTCTTCCGTCAACCGCCGCGGCGCCGCGGACACGCCCCCCAAAGCGACACCGAATCGAACGGATTGCAAGCTCCGATCTCGCCGCAAGCCGATCGCGGCCAACAGGGCGTGAGCCGGCTGCAACAACCAGCGGTGTCGCAGCCGGGCTCCTGGCAAGGCCGTACCGTTTCGGAGCAAATCTCCCAGCCAAATCCGGCCCAGCCAAATCACCCTGCCGCATCGATGCCGGCGGGCTCCGGCATCCCGACGATGTCGACCGACGGAATCTCAACCGGCAACTGGGTCGCTCGTGATGCGATCAATCGTGTCGCGCCGCTGCGGGATCCCCAACCACGTGCCGCTCAGGCTCAGGCCGTGCCGCCGCAAACGGAGTCATCGGCCCTGGAGGCGGCTCCGCCGGAAACCACGGCGTCGGCTGAGCCGGAACCTTCACCGGCGACCAGCGACGACGGTGGCTGGAGTGCTCGGCCGATCACCGATCGAGATTTGCGAGACGAAGACCGCCAAGCAGAATCAGAGCCGTTGCAATCGGTGCGGCCCCAGGCGGACTCGGCCGATCGATCCGCACCGCCGGCGAACCAGCTGGATACCGCTGCTCCCGCGGAACGCGCCAAGTTGGCGGAGCCTGCGACGGAATCGGCAACGGACGATGCATCCAACTGGGCCGACGAGATGCTTGAGTCTTTGATGCAGGCGCCGTCTGCCGCTGGGAGCGCTCGGCGAACAGAAACGCCCGCTCGGCGCGCCGCCGGATCGGTGGGTGACCTTCAGCCCTCGGCGCGCGTATCCGAACGCTCGGTCGAGGTCCCGCACCGGGAACTGAAATCGACGGCCTCACCGACACCGTCTTCGCCCACGCAGCGATCTTCCGAGCAAAACAGCACGCGTGGCGACCGCGCCAGTGCGGATCCCGAGACTTCGGCGGTCGCCGAGCATCCGGAGCAACGTGCGAGCGACGCGTCGACTGGTTCCAAGCCGCGATCGGCGTCAACGCCCACACGCGTCGGAGACTTGGACTCCGCACCGAGCGACGTGCCGTTGGACTACACAGGACGTCCCGCTGTAGACGTGGTGCCCAATCGGAGCGTGGCCAGTCTGCGTCGCCCCATCGAACGTGTGCTGGGCTACTTTTACCAGCGTCCGGAAATCGCGACGGGCCGCAGCAATTGGGGCATGATGCACGCCTTGATGGTCTACGGCGTCGACACGCAAATCATTGTCGGCCCCAATCGGTACAGCGCCGTCGCCTGGATCGCCGGAAACAACAATTGCCGGGGGCAGCGGTTGCTGACGCATGACGCCGACGGAATCCAGGCCAAGAGTGGTGTCGGGCTGCAGGGGCACCAGGGGCAGTTTCTGGCGGTGCTGGGAATGTGCGGCGTTCCTACCGACTACCCTTTGCACGCCGGCGACCAGAAGTACCAGGTCCAAGACTTGATCGAAGCGGAGAAGCGTGCCTGCGTGGTGGATGAAGAACTGACCTTCACGCTGGTCGGGCTGGCGCACTACCTGGACACCGACAGCAGCTGGATGGCCGACGACGGCACGCGTTGGGATTTTGAACGGTTGCTGGAAGAGGAGTTGAAACAGCCGATTGTGGGCGCCGCCTGTGGCGGAACCCACCGGTTGATGGGCTACGCACACGCACTGAGAAAGCGGCGGGCCGAAGGCAAGCCGATCACCGGGCAGTGGAAACGCGCCGAGACCTACACCGCCGATTTCGTGGACTATGCGTACTCGTTGCAAAACCGAGACGGGTCGATGAGCACGGACTGGTTCGAAGGCCGGGCGGACAATCGCGACGTCGACCGGAAGATCCAGACGACCGGCCACATCGTCGAATGGCTGTTGACGCTGACGCCGGACGAGCAACTGCAGGATCCCCGATTGGTCCGGGCCGTCAGCTTCCTGGTGCGTTCGATGGGATCTGATCTGCGGCACGACTGGAGCATTGGCCCCAAGGGGCACGCGTTGCGGACATTGGCCATGTACCACCAACGGGTTTACCGCGCCGGATCGCCGTGGGAACCGGATGCGATTGCCGCCGGGAGATCGCCGGGACAACACCGCTAGGTGATTCAGATCGAATCTGAGGTGCGGTCGCGGGGGTAAAAACGACCGGGCTGGCTGGGCGAAATATCAATGGTGAGCTAGATTAGAGAGGACACTTTCCAGCCCCCACCAGCCCAGGCCTGATCGACCCGATGGCAACTCAGCGATTGACCAAACACAACCGGGCGATGCTTGCTTCGGCGCTCAAGTTGGTCAATCAGATTTCCGCGGATGCCTTGATCATCCTGCTGGAAGGGGCCAGCGACTGGCAACGGATGGCCGAAATTGGCCAGGAACACGAGTTTGACAAGCCGTTCATCGTTGCCGTCGATTCGGTCGAAGATCTGGACGGAGCCGCGGAGGCGGGTCTGAAGCCGCTGGCGCTCAACAAGGCCAAGGCGCCCCTGTTGGAGCGGTTGCAGCACGCGTTGCTGGAGGCGGCCGCGGATGAGCTGATCAAGCCCAACGATGAAGTGGTGGCACTCTATGGCGGGTTCACCGCGGGCAGGCTGGATTCGATCAGCCACCTCAAGCTGGACGAACGGATGCGGCGTCTGAGCAGCCGTGACTTGCAGTCGCTTGAGAGCAGCGTCCCGCTCAAAACGCTGAAGGTTGTCGTTGACTTGGCGGTCCAGATCGGTGTCGAAGGTCGCGAAGGCAAACCGGTGGGTGCTCTGTTCGTCGTCGGCGACACCCGCAACGTGCTCAAGCACGCAAGCGACAGCGGGGTCGACCCCTTCCGCGGTTACAACAAAAAGTCGCGGAACCTGCTGGACAAGAAAGTGCAGGAGGACGCTAAGGAGATCTCGCAACTTGACGGGGCTTTTCTGATCACCGCCGACGGCACGATCGAGCGCAGCCGCCAGATGTTGGAGGTCCTTCACGAAGACCTGAACATGTCCAAGGGGCTGGGATCGCGGCACTGGGCCGCCGCCGCCATCACCCGCCGCACCAAAGCGATCGCAATCGTCGTCAGCCAGTCGACCGGGACCGTCCGCTTGTACCAGAACGGCTTCCTGAAAATGCAGATCGAACCGATGGACAAGGGCATCAAGTGGCAGGAAATCTCCTTCAAACCGCCCAGCAGCGGCGGCGAAGACTGATGTCCCGCGATCAAATCTACGCCCTGCCACGAGATCAGGTCGGCCAGTTTCAGTTTGACGAACAGGTCGCCAGGGTGTTTCCCGACATGATCGCCCGCTCGGTTCCCGGGTACGGTTCGATTCTGTCGATCATCGAACAACTCTCGGCGCGGTTTGTCCAACCGGGCACGCAAGTCTACGACCTGGGATGCTCCCTGGGCGCGGCAACGCTGCTGATGCAGCCACAGATCCCTCCCGACGCGACCATCCATGCGGTCGACAATGCCCCGGCAATGATCGATCGCCTGCGATCTCGGGTCGACCAGATCCGGCAGCGTCCGACGCTGGCAAAGGTGCAAGTGCATCTGGCCGACGTCGTTGACTTCCCGATGGACCACGCCTCATTGGTGGTGCTGAATTTCACCCTGCAGTTCATCGCTTCGGATCGCCGTCGCGAACTGCTGGATCGGATCTGCCAGGCACTGATCCCGGGTGGTGCGCTGCTGCTAAGTGAAAAGATTTGCTTTGACGATCCCCACCAACAACAACTGCTGTCGGACCTGCACTTGGATTTCAAACGGGCCTGCGGCTACAGCGAATTGGAGATCGCCCAAAAGCGGACGTCGCTGGAGAAAACGCTGATTCCGGAGTCACTCGCCACCCACACCGAGCGGCTACAGGCCGCCGGATTCGCGACGGTGGCCCCCTGGTTCCAGTGCTTCAACTTCGCTTCCATCTTGGCCATCAAGGGCGGCCAGGGTCGATGAAGCTCCCTTCGTGGTTGGCGTTCGAGCCGTTGCGGCAGCGGCTGGTCGAAGCCGGGATGGAAGAGTTTGCCGATCACATCCAGGCCCTGTGTGCGGAGCGTCTGAACCAGCCGACCAACGGCGATCTGAAACGCTGGGTTGCCGCACTGGAGGAGCTGCCCGCACCTTCCGAGCGATGGTTGGATGCCAGCGGATCGGCCGTTCGGGTCGACGGAGCCGCCGCGGACGATCCGGCCGCGCTGCGGGAAACGCTGATGAAGTTTCATCCTTGGCGGAAAGGCCCGTTCGACTTTCTGGGAGTCGAAATCGATACCGAATGGCGATCGGATTCGAAATGGGATCGCATCGCCGGCTCGATCGACCTGAATCACAAATCGGTTCTGGACGTCGGCTGCGGTAACGGTTACTTCGGCTGGCGGATGCTGGACGCGGGAGCGAGTTGGGTGCTGGGGATGGATCCGATCCTGCGATACGTGCTGCAATTTGAAGTGTTTCGGCGTTACGCCGGTGACCAGCCCCGTCACGACGTCTTGCCGCTGCTTGATACGGACCTGCCGCCGAAGCTGCACGGATTTGACGTCGTCTTTTCAATGGGCGTGCTGTATCACCGGACCAGCCCCATCGATCACTTGCGAAGTTTGGCCGGCGCCCTGAAACCGGGTGGCAACCTGATCCTGGAAACGCTGATCATCGACGACGACCAGCCGTCGGTGCTCGTCCCGGAAGACCGATACGCCCAAATGAGAAACGTTTGGTTTTTGCCTTCGCTGCCGATGCTGCAGCGTTGGTTGCGACGGACCGGCTTCGACGACATCACCCCAATCGATGTGACGACGACGACCCAGGACGAACAACGATCCACGCCCTGGATGACCTTCCAGTCCTTGCCGGACTTTTTGGATCCGCAAAATCCCGGACGCACCGTCGAGGGGTATCCGGGTCCGCGTCGTGCGGTCGTGACCGCACGCGCGCCAAAGAGATCGCGGCCGCGTCGTTCGGCGTAACCGCAACGTCGCGACCGCTGCCAGATGCTGGCCGGCGCGACGCTCGGTCGGCAATGACCGTCGGAGCCCGGTTTCATCCGAAGCCCGATTTGATCCGAAGCCCAGTGATTTTGGCCTCAGGCTTCGGCCTTCTGCACCAGCGTGATCAGGTCCAAGTCGATGATCAGCGCATCGTCGGATTCCGGATTCAGCAACAAGCCATGGTCGGGCGGCATGTAGTCGAGCAAGGCATCACCCTGCAACACATAGCCTTCGATCTCATCGTCCTCATCGTACATCTCATCCATCGATTGCACGAAGGCTTCCGCCGCCTTCTCATTGGTGAAGGCGACCAGGACTTCCATGTCGTCAATGTCGGCGCTCAGCACATTGGCGGCGTCTTCATCGTCGTCTTCGTCGGGCAGACTCAACAACACAAACTCGGCTTCCGCCATCAGCTGGCGGACCAGCACGGCATCGCGTTGTTCGAGCGCATCGGCCAGTTTGGATTCGAGCGTGGATTGCGGTTGGGACATCAGCGGAATCGTCCGTAGAGAGAGAATTGCGTCAAGCAGTCGGCCATCCAATCGGCCACAACAGGACAGGCTCGGCAGGCATGGCCGCTCCGCCGCCCTGACCCAAAACCGGACGAACAAATCGCACGTCGTTCCGATGCGTCGGCGCGTGCGGCGTTCGCTGTGACAAACAGGCTTCATTCACCGGCCCGAGGGCAACCCACGGTTCGGCCTTGGCACGCCGGTCCATCTGACCGGGTCCTGCGGGTCTCAGTCTCCCATGAACATCTCTCCGAGTCCACCCAGCACGGACCCCTCGCCCTTGCTGCTGCCGCCGGTGGCCGATGGGATTGCGCTGGCCAGCCGACCGGCAAACCTTGAGAACGGCAGGGATTGCAGCCACACGGGCCCGGGCCCCCGAATTGTGGCTAAAAAGAGTCCTTCGCCGCCGAAGAAGGCATTCTTTAAACCGCCGACGAACTGGATGTCGTAGTGCACCGTCGGCCCCATGGCCATCAAGCACCCGGTGTCCAGCCGCAGCGTTTCGCCCTCGGAAAGTTCCCGGTACATCATGGTGCCGCCGGCGTGAACGATCACGATTCCGTCCCCTCGCAACCGCTGCATGATGAATCCCTCGCCGCCAAACAAGCCGGCTCCGATCCGCTTTTGAAACGCGATGTCGACGGTGATCCCCCGCGCCCCGCAAAGAAACGCGTCCTTTTGACAAATGATTTCGCCCCCCAACTGATCCAGGTGCAGCGGAACCATCCGGCCCGGGTGCGGCGCACCGAATGCGACACACGCCTGGCCCGAACCCTGATTCGTGAAAGTGGTCATGAACAGCGATTCGCCGGTCAGGGCACGCTTCCCAGCCGACAATACCTTTCCAAACAAGCTGCTGTCTTGACGGGAGGGGTCACCGAAGACGGTCGCCATTTCGATGCCTTCGGTCATGTACATCAGCGCCCCGGCTTCCGCGATGGTTTGCTCACCGGGATCCAGCGTGATTTCAACGTACTGGGTTTCGTGCCCGAAGATCTCGTAGTCGATCTCGTCGCTGGTTCGCGGCACCCCGTCTTCGGACTGCCCACCCCGCATCGTTACCGGTGCGGTACTCATCTTGATCTCCCCGGCAGCAAACCGGTCGTCGCCATCCAAGGTCGAGTTTTGCCCGCGAAAGGGTGAAGCGCTGGAGACCGATCGGGAGTCTTCGTCAGGCCGGGGCTGGGGTGACGGAGCGGGCGGGGAAAAAGTCTCCCCGCAGCGGGGACACCGGTATCGTGTGCCGACTCTCGCGGGCTCCGATCGAGAGCGCGTTCCACAGGACGGACAAATGAATTCCACAGCAAATCGCCTCCACGGCGGGTTTCAAAACTCTCAACGGACGGTCCACCGAGCTACTGTCCCCGTCCGCGTGAGGGACGGTAGCCATCCCCGCCGGGCCAACGGACGCGGAACATTTGGGGTTCGCTGTTTTCCCGGGCCAAGAAACCGACCCGCGGGGGCGCGCCGTCGATTTGGGGGAAGCGATCATCACGGTGGGGTAAAAACGCGCCGGTTCGGATCGAGTAAACTTGGGGCGACCAGCCGTCCCTCGTGACGCGGTGCGGTTCGAAAACGGGTTGCATGACCGTGACCCTCACCCGGTGGCGTCGGCGCCGCCCGGCAATCAACTCAGCCCTCCCCTCGCCCCCCTCCCCAAGGGTCCCTGATGACCAAGCCAACCCAAAACTCTGTTCAGCAGCGACGCCAGTTTCTGAAGACGTCAGCCGCCGCTTCGGCGGCCCTCACGGCACCTTACTTTTTCTCCTCGGCGAAAACGCTAGCCGACGAAACCACCAGCAAGAATGATCGTGTCGCGATCGGCGTGATCGGCTGCGGCGGCATGGCCCGTGGCAACATCAACGCGGCCAAACAGTGGTTGGATGTGGTGGCGGTTTGCGACGTGGATGCCAGTCGCGTGGCCAGCGCGAACCAGCAGATGAGCGGCGGCAAGGCGCAGGAGTATGCCGACTACCGCGGGTTGCTCGAACGCAAGGACATCGACGCGATTCACATCGCCACGCCCGATCACTGGCACACCAAGCCCCTGATCGAAGCGATGCTGGCGGGCAAGGACGTGTACTGCGAAAAGCCGCTGACGCTGACCATCGACGAAGGCAAATTGATTCGGAAGGTTCAGAAAGAAACCGGCCGCATCGTGCAGGTCGGCACCCAACAGCGCAGCACGTTCAATCTGTTCGTCAAGGCGATGGCAATCGTCGCAGAAGGCCGATTGGGACGAATCCGGCAGGTGCAAGCGGCGATCGGCGGCGCTCCGACCAGCCCGAGCATTCCCGTGGCCGATCCCGGTAAAGAATTTGACTGGGAACGCTGGTTGGGTCCGGCTCCACTGACGGATTACCGCTACCTGGAACCGGCCGACGGAACGGGCCGCCCGAACACAAATGGGCATTACGAATTTCGCTGGTGGTACCAGTACAGCGGTGGAAAGCTGACCGATTGGGGGGCGCACCACGTCGACATCTGCAATTGGGCGTTGAAGCTGAACGGTCAAACTGAGGGTCCGCTTTCGATCACCGGCAACGCCGAACATCCTGTGGAATTCAAGGACGGTGATCCGGTGCAGCAGGACCGATACAACACGGCGACCCGTTTCAAGTTCACGGTGGCCTATCCGGGCGACACCGAAATGATCATCCGCAACGACACCGACAACGGCGTCTTGATCACGGGCGACAAGGGAAAGATCTTTGTCAATCGCGGCAAGCTGGTCGGCAAACCGGTCGAAGACCTTGCCGACAATCCGCTTCCCGAAGGCGCGATCGCCAAGGCGTACAAGAACTTGCCGATGGAAGGCAACGGCCGGTCGGCCCACTGGGCGAACTTCCTGTACTGCGCCCGCGAACGCAAAGAACCGATCAGCGACGTTCATTCACACATGCAGATGTTGAACGTTTGCCATTTGGCCGGCATTAGCGCCCGGCTGGGACGTGACTTGAATTGGGACAATGCCAGTGAGCAAATCGTTGGCGACGACCAGGCCAACCGAATGCTGGTTCGACCTTACCGCAGCGGCTACGAAATTGAGATGGGCTGACACGACCTGTTCGCCGAAATGCATTGCCTTTTCCGCCGGGCCGCCTTCCTGCCGAAGGCGGCCCGGTTCGCGTTCGCACCGTGGTCAATCCCGAAGTGGTGACCTAAACTCACCGCTCCGCCCCCCCCGATCATTGACCTTCCCGATCATTGACCTTCCCCACACTGACCGTCTCCAGGAAATCTATCGATGAGCGAGCACTACCGTCCCGGCACCCTTGCGCTGCACGCCGGCCAGGAACCCGACCCGACAACCAACGCCCGTGCGGTTCCGATTTACGCGACGACCAGCTACACGTTCAACGACACCGATCATGCCGCCGCGTTGTTCGGCTTGGCAGAATTCGGCAACATTTACAGCCGTCTGATGAACCCGACGGTCGACGTGCTAGAAAAACGCCTGGCGGCACTCGACGGCGGCGTGACCGGGCTGTGCTTCGCTTCCGGCCAGGCCGCAATCACCGCGGCCATCCTGACGATCACCCACAGCGGCCAAAACATCGTCAGCAGCACGTCGCTGTATGGGGGCACCTGGACGCTGTTCACGCAAACGCTCAAGAACCTGGGCATCGAAGTCCGCTTCTTTGATCCCGACCATCCCGAACAGATCCACGAGTTGATCGACGAAAACACCCGCCTGGTGTACATGGAATCGATTGGCAATCCCAAGAACGACGTTCCGGACTTTCGCGCCATCGCCGAGGCGGCCCACACGGCCCCCCAAGGCCCGATTCCGGTGCTGTGCGACAACACCGTGATGACGCCGATGCTGCTGCGACCGATCGAACACGGGATCGACATCGTGATCTACAGCACGACCAAGTTCATCGGCGGGCATGGAACCCACATCGGCGGTGCCATCGTCGACAGCGGTAACTTCAAGTGGGCCGACCAACCGGAGAAGTGGCCGGAATTCTGCGGACCTTCGCCGTCGTATCACGGCGCCGTCTTTGAAGAACACCTGCGTCCCATGGGGAACATTGCGTACAACGTCTACATCCGCACACATTGGCTGCGTGACACCGGAGCGGCGATGAGCCCCTTCGCAGCGTTCCTGTTCTTGCAGGGCTTGGAAACGCTGCACCTGCGGATGCCGCGGCATTGCGAGAATGCCTTGAAGGTCGCGCAATTCCTGGAGTCGCACGACGCGGTCGAGTGGGTGAACTATCCCGGACTGAAATCACACAAGGATTACGCGCGGGCCCAAAAGTACCTTCCCGATGGACAGGGCGCGATCCTGGGCTTCGGTATCAAAGGCGGCATGGAAGCTGGGAAGAAATTCATCAATTCCTGCAAACTGTGCTCCCACCTGGCCAACATTGGTGACGCGAAAACGCTGGTCATCCATCCGGCCAGCACCACGCACCAACAACTGACTCCCGAGGAGCAACAGAAAGCCGGTGTCGTCCCGGAATACATTCGCGTTTCGGTGGGGATCGAGGACGTCGACGACATCATCGACGACTTGCGTCAAGCCCTCGCCGTCGCGGTCGGCTAAGTGGGCGCGCAGGAGCCACCGCCGGAATCATTCGCCAGCACCGATGACGCGCGCGTTGTCGGTCCCCTGCAACATGTTCAATCGATCACCTTCGCCCGCGACATCCCCTTGGAATCCGGCGGGCACCTGTCGGAGGTCACTTGTGCCTTCGAAACCTGGGGACGGTTGAACGACGACGCCACCAACGCCGTGTTGGTGTGTCATGCGATCTCGGGCGATTCCCACGCGGCGCGGCATCATCCCGACGACGATCTGGGTTGGTGGGATGATCTGATCGGCCCCGGCAAGGCAATCGACACCGACCGGTTCTTCGTGGTCTGTCCCAACGTGCTGGGCGGATGCCGAGGATCCACCGGCCCCAGCGATCTGGATCCCAACACCGGTCGACCGTTCGGAGCCGGGTTCCCACGAATCACCGTCGGCGACATGGTCAACGTCCAGCGGATGTTGGCCGAGCATCTGGGGATTCGCCGCTGGCGGGCAATCGTTGGCGGTTCGTTGGGTGGACACCAGGCGATGAACTGGATCGCGCGTTATCCCGATGCCGCCGATCTTTGCGTGGTGATCGCGTCCAGCGCGCGATTGACCAGCCAGGCCCTGGGATTTGACATCATCGGCCGCAATGCGATCCAAACGGATCCCCATTTCAACGGCGGCCAGTACTACGACCAACCGCAGCGTCCCGACACGGGATTGGCCATCGCTCGCATGCTCGGTCACATCACCTACCTGTCCAGCGAGGTGATGGAAGAGAAATTCGACCCGGATCGTCACGACCCCCGCAAGGTTGCGACGATCTTTGAACAACGCTTCAGCATCGGATCGTACTTGGCGCACCAGGGCCAGAAATTCACCACGCGTTTCGATGCCAACAGCTACATCGCGTTGACGATGGCGATGGACCTGTACGACTTGGGCGCCGACCGCTTGCAGCTGATGGAAACGTTCAACGACGCCGAGTGTGAATTCCTGTTGGTCAGTTTCAGCAGCGATTGGCTGTTCCCCTCGTCACAATCCCGTGACATCGTCAACGCGCTCGTCGCCCTGGACAAACCGGTCACGTATGCCGAGATCACTTCACCGCGTGGTCACGATTCGTTTCTGATTCCGGAGGACATCCAACATTACGCCCCCCTGATTCAGGCTCGCTTGGGAGCCATCGATACGATCGCTGAACAGATCTCGGAAGTCGAACAGATCATTCTGCAAGAGATCCCGCCCGGTGCGTCGGTCTTGGACCTGGGTTGCGGCGACGGCCATCTGCTCTCGGCACTCAAACGCCGCGGGCATGCCAAACTGGTCGGCGTGGAAGTCGACCAGAACAATCTTCTGCAGGCCGGCCGGCGCGGCCTGCACATCATCGACTACGACTTGAATGAAGGCCTTCCCGCGTTTATCGACCAGCAATTCGACGTGGTCGTGCTGAGCGCCACGCTGCAGGCGGTGGCGAACATCGAGATGTTGTTTGATGAGATGGTTCGCGTTGGCCGACGTGTCATCGTCAGCTTTCCGAATTTCGCCTATCGCGCCCTCCGCGACGCGTTCGTCACCGGGGGACGATCCCCGAAGGCCCCGGGCGAGTTCGGCTACGAGTGGTACAACACGCCCAATCGCCGCTTTCCCAGCATCGCCGATGTGCACGATCTCTGTCGCGAAAAGTCACTCCGGCTGCGGAAGGAAATCTACTTCGACGCGACTCACAACCGACGCATCGCCCCGGATGAAGATCCCAACCTCAATGCCGACACCGCGATCCTGGTGATCTCCCATACCTGAACGGCAGCCTTGGCGGAACGCTCGCAATCACGAAGTCGATGTAGCCACCGTCGCCCGACGGTGGCAATGACACAACTTCCACGCTCTGGCGAGCGTGGCCACGACCAACCCGTCCAGCCTTCGCTATTGCAATCTGACCAGGATCGGCAGGTGGTCGCTCGCGAAACGCCCGGCAGAGGTCTTCGGGTCGAGCGTTTGGTGCGAGAGCACCTGCAAAGGACCGGCGAACGTGACATAGTCGATTTGCATCTCGGGACGAATCTCACGAAATCCGTTGAAGGTCCCGCTGGGACCGGTGGGCGGCGTTTGAGAAACCGTCCGGCTATCCGTCAATTCCAGGCCGGCTCCAGACCCCAACAAAGTGTTCAGCGGTGGACTGTCGGGACGGGCGTTCAAGTCGCCGACCAAGATCACCCGCTGTGTGTCGCCGGCCAATTTCTTCAACTGCTCGCGAATCAGTGCCGCGGATTCTCGCCGCGCCTCGGCACCCCTGTGATCGAAGTGAGTTGACACCACCAGCAACGGTTGACCGGACTGGCGATCGGTAAGCTTCACCCAGCTGGCCAAACGAGGCAACGCCGCGTCCCATCCCATCGAACCCGCTTTCTCGGGCGTGGGTGACAACCAGAACGAACCTTTGTCCAACAATTCGAAGCGGTCGGTGCGGAAACCGACCGGTGCGTGCTCGCCGGCCTCCTGTCCGTCATCGCGTCCCACTCCGTACCAGGTCATTCCAGGCGTTCCGGCGCGGACGTCCTGAAACTGTTCGGGCGTGACCTCCTGCAGTCCCACCAGATCGGCCTGCCTGATGACCTCAATCACGCGGTCGCGGCGGTTGTCCCAGATGTCGTCACCATCGCCCGGATTCGCGTAGCGAATGTTGTAGGTCAACACGCGCATGGAGGCCTCGTCACGTTCATCCGCATGACCGTACACCGTGAGGGACAGGAGAATTGCAGTACAGGCCAGCAGGCGAAATGAGAATATCGGCATGGTCGATTAGATCGGCGGGGGAGTCGGGAAAGGCTGACTGGAAACGAGGGCCGAAGCGATGGCTCGACCCCGTCGTGCGGCCAAACGGGGAACCGAATTGTATCTGCGCAGCTGTTGCGTCGCTCAGGAGTCGCCAAAAAAGGGAACACCTCCGCGGGCAGCCCCAAGCCCATCACTCCGTCAGCCGGCCACGCAACGACAATTTGCGCGCGGAAACAAGGCCGCCGACCGTCCCCAAGTGAAACAGGAACCAGAATGAAAAATCCCATTCGAAGTAAACCGTGACCAACACCAGGGAAACCGACAGGATCGAACAGAATGCGGTTTTGAAGTACAGCGACGCTCCTTCGGCAAGCAACGTATCGGCCGTCTCCATCCAGCGAACCGATTCCCATAACGCCAGCAGGATCAGCACGATGAAGATTGCCAAACCGACCAGCCCCAAGCGCAGTCCGATCAGGACAAACGAATTGTCCACGATCCCCAGCCGTTGACGGGACTTTTCGTCCGACGGGAGCCCCGGGATCTCGGGAGGGAATGTCGAAGTGGCTTCACTGCCGTAACCGAACGCGCCTCCCTGGAGAACCAGAGGTCCGTAAACACGCCACACAAACAACCGATTGTTCGTGCCCGTGAAGACTTCGGCCTGACCGTCCACCGTGACAATTTTGCCCCGCTGACTGGATTCGATTCCATAGTCGATGGTCTGCATAACCGAATCCCAACGGGCGTAGACGACCGCCCCGACCAGAATGCACAACACCGCAATCGCGTAGCAAGCCTTGCGACTGCTGACGGACATCCACGCCAGCGAACCGATCAGCAGCCCCAGGATCGGACCGCGCGAGACCGTGGACAGAACACCGATGACGACCGCCGCGAATCCGACCCATCCCCAGCGCCGCCAAGAACCGGAAGATCGCCCGCACAAACTGACCGCCCAGGGCGAAAGCAGGCCGAACACAATGCCCAAGAAAATGGGATGGCGAACCGGACCGGTGGCTCGGTACAGCAGATCATAACGGCGTCCAAGCGGTCGGGTGACCGAATCGTCAATCGGGGTGATCACCGTATCCCAGACATTGCATCCGGTGATCGATTCAACCACCGCCAAAACCGTGATCGTGATCGTCACCCCCACGAACCAGGGTGCCAGACTTGGGACAGCCCCGCGACGGATCATCGCCAGGCGTCCGGCGAAGTACGGCACGCCCCATTCTCCATAGGCCCTCGCCGGGACCCACCACGAAACACCTTCGTAGCGGAAATCGACGACACATTGCCAAACCACCAGGGCGACCATCGCGACGTCGCAAAGTCCCAGACCGCTGAAGATGTTGGCTCCGGAGTGGAAGCAGTACAGAATCAACAAGACCACGGCAATCACCGCCGTCGTATCGATCCGCGTGCCCTCGAAGGTCCACACACACCACGTCGGCGCGAGCAGCGACAGGGCGAGGCCCACGCCGAGCCAGTCCTGTTTTTGGTTGCGACAGAACCAAACGGTCGCTACCAGAATCAGCAACGAAAAGATCACCAGGCTGAATTCCGCTGGCAGCATGGCTCAATCGAAAAGACGGAAGGATCAGGGTCGCTGGCACCCGCGACCGGTGAATCGGTGCGCAGCGGCGAGCAGGCCAAACAGTCCGGGCCGGCCAATCAGGCCAGACTTTGCTCCGCCGTATCAACCTGGCCCTGAGGTTCGGCTTCGGCAATCGGGAAAACGGAAAACACCCAGAAGCCAAGTTTTCGATGGACCGCTAATACCGCCACAACGTTTTGTAACGCCACAGCCATTGCAATTGCAACGGCGGCGCCCACGACGCCGAACCACAGTGACAGAACGATTGTCGCCACGATCGCGAAAAGACACGCGTAAAACGTGATATTTCGCAGCGTCTTCTCCAGGCCGCACATCACCAAGATCTGATTGACGGTCCCGGTAACAAGGTTCAGGTATTGCCCAATCCCCAGAATCACCAACAGCAACCAGGCGGACCGATAGTCTTCGCCGAACAGCCCCATGATGTTCGGTGACAGCAACACAACGGCAATGCCGATCGGGGTTCCCACACCGATCAACAACCGCGAACACTGCGTGACCAGGTTACGAAAACGTGCGACATCATCCTTCGCCCAAGCGTTGCGGAACTGAGGTGCAAAGGTAAAACCAACCACAATCAACAAGAAATTCGTCACGTTCGCGCTGCGTTGGGCGATGTGCAATTCCGCCACTCGGTCCGGCAGCAGCAGGAAGCCGGCGATGATGACGGGCGCCCAATTCATCAACAGCATGCAAAGGTTCATGGCGGCAAAATCCAGTGAACTCCGCCACCGCGAATTGCCCCCAGCCACCTGCCCGGCCGACTGGGCGGACACTTCGGCGGAATGTCCCACTTGGCGAAAGGTGACCAGCCAAGTCACGACGGCGGCGGTCGCCGAAATCACGGTCGCGGCAAAAAAGCATCTCACCGCATCGTGCGTACTGTCGCCGCCGAAATACCAGAGCAACACGATCGTCGCAAAGGGAACCGCGATGTGCGAAAAGAAGATCGACCTGGCCAGCTGACGCAGACCGTGCAAATGAGAAGCGACGGCCAACGAGATGGCCCCGAACGCAGACGCGCCGACCAACCAAGGCAATTGATTTGCCATCACGGTCCCGCTCTCGCCGGCCTGCTCGGAGAATCCTGCAACGAATTGGGGAATCATCAACTGCCCCAGGTACGCCAATGGCACGAGCAGACCGACGAAACAGATCACCGTTCGCAGGCTCATCGAAAGCAGACCTCTCGCCGCCTGCGAGGTCTCCGTTCCGCGACCATCGAATTCGCTCAGCGTTCGCATGCCGAACTGGTGGGTCCCCAGCAACATCAGCGGAGCCAGAATGACAAACGAGTTATAGAAAACCGAGAAGTATCCGGCGTCGTGCTTGGATAGCTGTCGAAACAAGCACCAGAAAAGCACCAGCTGCGAAACGGCAGCGAACCCGCGTGACACGACGCTGACCATCAGCGGAAGGATCGAAGATCGGCGATTCACCCGGGGCCTCCCCCGGATAATTCGGCAACTTCATCTGGATTGTCCGACACACCCTCGGGGGCGTATCCGTCTTGGTCCCAATCGTCTTCTTCCCACTCCTCTTCTTCCCAGGCATCCTCCCCGCTCAATGTTTCTCGGGGCGCCAGAACCAGCCAAACAAAGCCCGGACTGGCGACCGCAATCATCTTGTCCAACGACTCCTGAAAATTTCCGCCGACGGCACACAGCCAGGTCATCGCGAAACAGTAGGACCAGAACAGCGGCTCGCGACGAATCCGCCGCAATCCGAAGTCCAGCAGTCCCAGCAACACGCCGTAACCCAGACCGCCCAGCAGCAAACCGTAGAGCCCGCCCGAGAGCCAAAACATTCCGGGAAAGGTGGTTCCGAACCCGACGCCGCGCTCCAGGATTCCGGGAAAATAATGATGCATGAAGGTGTCCCGGGCACCGGTCAGCAACAACTTGGGTTCGTAGGCAATGCTGTCGTAGGTGGAGATCACGGCGAAGTTTGAGAAGCCGTCGAAATTACGCTTTTCGATGTACAGGTCTGCAACGTCGACCCGCTCCCAGACAGCCGCCCAACTCCAATGACGGAGCCCTTCTCGCAGACTCATGAAGATCGGGTCGAACACCAACAGGGCGAATAATCCGACCGCGGCAAACGTGGCGATCCGAAACCAGCGGACACGGTTACTGCGACAGAAAGTGTAGACCAGCGCGATCGCAATCGGCCAAAGCAAGCGTCCCCGCGCTCCGGTGAAGAAAATCGCTGATCCCAAGATCCCTCCCGCAAGCAACACCTGCAGCATGCGGCGTTCGAACAATCCTCGCCCCAGCAGGACCGCCATCGCGAAAGTGCCATAGTACATCAGAATCGTCAGCAATTGCCCCGAGGTGCTTTTGACCAACTCGCTGCGGAACCCATCCGATTGCATCAGTTTGCGACCCAGGTAGAGCGTCGCAGCCGCACCGGCGACATAGAACAGGATCAGAATCTGATATTCGAATCGAGACAGCGATTCACGAAACGGGAACACGTTCGTGTTTCGGTTGGACACCTGCAACAACACGCGAACCGCTAACATGCCCAGAAAAATCGCCAGACAGAACCCGGCCAGGTAGAGCTGCGTCAGGACCCACGATTGATCCGATATCTCGATGTACTCAACCAGCGCGTTGCCGTGAGCCATCGAAGCGCACTGGGGCAGCAAAAACCACAACAGATAGAACAAGACGAACCAACAGCCCGGATTGAAAAATCGAACCAGAACCGACTTGGCGCCGTGCGCGCCGAGAGCCACGATCGATCCCAGAATCAGGACCTGAACGGCAAGCAGCAAGAGTTGTTGTGAAAACAAGGCAACCTCCGCTCAAGAAGCGATCAGGGGCTTGGGCGACTCAGCTTGTTTAAAATCCGCCAGACGTTTGGCTGGCACGCCACCGTAGATCGCCCCACCGATCTCACCGCGCCGAACCACGGCACCGGCAGCAACCACGGTCCGGCGACCGATCACGGCCCCGCTGAGAATTCGCACCCCGCATCCGATCCAAACGTCATCGCCGATGACAACGGGAGCCGTGCGGCGAGGATTCGATTTGATCGGCAGCTCGGGATCGTCCCACGTGTGCTCGAAACTCAAGATCGAACTTTGGTGCGCGATCGACACCTCATCACCGATCGTGATGCCGCCCTCGGCATCCAAATAGCAATTCTGTTGAACCGTGATGTTGCTGCCGAGCTCCAATCCTTCCCAATGTTTGACGTGCACGCCGGTGTTCAACATCACGTTGTCGCCGACATGCCTAGCGAGGCGTTTGAGATACAAGTATCGGATTCCCGCGCCCAGCATTCCCGGCAGCCCCTGCACCAGCCACCACGTGCCACGAAACAGCGGCTTGGGCACCACCGAACACACAGCCGCAGCGGCGGCGATGATCGGCTTGGCCATTGCGAATGCGGATCTGCCACGCATGTCGGAATCTATTGAAGGGTGAGAAGGTAAATATCGCCCGGCTT
Source organism: Roseiconus nitratireducens (assembly GCF_008629675.1). Taxonomy (GTDB): domain Bacteria; phylum Planctomycetota; class Planctomycetia; order Pirellulales; family Pirellulaceae; genus Stieleria; species Stieleria nitratireducens. Next base: position 22,713 of record NZ_VWOX01000020.1, read on the forward strand.
TGCCAGATTCTTAATCGGCAACGACGTCTTAATCGGCAACGACCGAGCTCCAGTGTCTCTGGTTCTCCGCCCACAAAGAGTCCATCAAGACCTGATCTTTTACAAAGTGTGTCCCCAGCTGGATCCCGGTCTCAGAGGAGATCGTTTTCTTTTGCGGCTTTCGAAACACTTGCTCCTTGACCGCCCTACGAATCGTTCCCATCGCCGGAAAACGCATTTCAAACTGCCTGAACGCCAAGTTCAAGCGAGATTCACGCAATTGCTTATAAAACGATTCGCAGCGAATTGATGCGAATTGATTCAGCCGGGGCGGAAGTTCCGACAACGCCAGCGGGCCGAGGAATCGATCTAATTGCGCGCGAACGCCGGACGGATCTGACCGCATCTGCTCCGTGCGGAGAATCAGGACACGCTGGTGTCCGATGGCGTCGATCCAATGCTGAACCCAGTATCCAAAGGAGAACATCCGCAGGTAATTCCTGCGGAAGGTGATCGGGTCATCCGCCCGCGAATCCCAACGCTGATCCAATCGCAGCGATTCTTCCCAACACGTCTCGAAATCGATCGACGTGGCAATCCCCGCCTGGATCATTTGATTGTGCCACGAGATCACCGCCTCCGCAGGATCTCGCACCGACAGGATGACTTTCGTCTCGTCATCGGCAGCAACCGCATCCCGCAAGGATCGGGAGTAAACGTTCAATGTCGACGCCTCAACCATCCACTTGGAACGGTGCAGCGGAAAACATTCCCGTAACGACCATGGCGAACCGTCCCGCTCCGGCTGAATCTCGGGACAAAGGCAATACGTTTCCTTGGGATTGCTGACCGTCACGTGAGAACTGTCGTTGATCCAACTGGCCAACGAAGTCGTCGCACACTTGGGAAACCCGCCGAGAATCAGATTGATCCCGATGGAATCCAAGCTCGCTCGCGTAGCGATGGTCTGAGCGGCTGTCCCAGGCATGGAGATCATTCAAACAGTCTGTTTTGTGGAGTCATAGAGCTCACGCCACCGCTGCGCGATGATGTCGATATCAAAATTCTGCTTCGCAAATCGGTGGCTTGCCTGTTGCATGCGTTGGAGCATCCCGTCGTCGGCCATCAAATGACCGATCGCACCCACGTAGTCTTCGATTTCTTCGCAGGCAAACCCGTTTGCAAATTGCTGACCCTTCGGATCACCATCCAAACAGTCCAGATTTGCGGGGAAGCGAGAGGTGATGATCGCTTTCCCCATGCACACACTCTCGATCAGGAAACGCGACAACCCTTCCCACCGAGACGGCAACATGATGACCCGCGAATGCGTGATCTGGTCCAACAACTGTTCATGCGGAAGGTAAGGAAGCAACCGCAGGTTCGCGGGGACACTTGCCGGATCAGGCTCACAGCCCGGCGCGGATTCACCAACCCACAGGAATTCGTGCTCCGGACAACGCTTGGCGATGTCCAAGAACCGATCGAATCCCTTCTGCGGGCAGATTCGCCCCACGCCCAAAACCACCGGCCGCAGTTGGTCGACCGCCAGCGGACGACGGATGTCAAAACCGTTGTTGATACAGATGGATTCTCCGCCCAACTCCTGACTGAGCCGATGTTCGTAGGGGCCACAGCTGATGGTCGTGCAACGCTTGGCCGTCAGCGATTCCACGGTGCGAAATGCCCAGCGGCTGACCGCCGGGAAATCCTGCCGCAAGAACGAGTAGCCACGTGGCGAGTAAAGCGTCCGCAAGCCCAGCTTCGGTCCGGTCAGCTTGGCGTACAGCCCGCCGTAGGAACTGTGACCATGGACGACGTCGAATCCGCGTTGCAACGACCGTGCGAGAAACCGAACGTTGCTGGCGTGCTTGGCCGGCCCGCTGCCCGGAAGCGGAGTCAATGTGACCCGGGGGTCCACTTCCGGCAATTCCAAGTCGGTCCCGGGACGCACACCGTAGAAAATCGTGATCCGGTGCTCCGGCCCGATGAATCGACACAGCTGCAGCACCGACTTTGCGGTGCCGTAGGCGAACGATTCGACTATCTGCGCGATGGCGGCCATCGGAACGACAACGTGGATGAATTGTGGGGATGGAAACGACGCGGCGAAGCCGCGAAGCACAAGGCAATCCTCGTGCCACCGGTCCCTTCAATCCGGCGGATTCTCTCCAGCCGTCCAAATCGACGTGGATCCTCCAACCGTCACTTGACGGCCCCGAGGTCGAACGCGACTTGCCTGGCCGACGATGCAGTCTAGTTCGAAGCCCCGCCTTGTTCGCCAACGGAAATCCTTAGAGTGGATTCCCAGACCTTAAGCGACGATACAGGCGGACCGATCCTTGCGATCGTCCGTCGGCAGCCTGCGACAGGCTGGGCGTCCAGAGATCCTTCGCTCTTTCCAAGTCGGAACCCAGGGGCGATCACGCTGCTGCAGCCGTCAGTAGGCGCCCTCACGCATCAAGATCGTGCGGACCGTGCGAAGAACCAGGTAGGCGTCCAGCCACACGGACCAGTTGCAAACGTAGTAGCTATCCAAACGGACCCGTTGCTCATAGCTGGTGTCGTTGCGGCCGCTGACCTGCCACAGTCCCGTGATTCCCGGACGCACTCGCAAGTACAACGGATACATTTCGCGGTAGCGTTCGATCTCGGAATTCACGATCGGACGCGGGCCAACCAAGCTCATGTCGCCGCACAGCACGTTCCACAGCTGGGGCAATTCGTCCAAACTTGACTTCCGCAGGATGTGACCGACTCCGGGAATGATCCGCGGATCGTTCTTCAGTTTCTGGTCCTCGATCCACTGGCGACGCATTTCGACGTCTTGTTCCAGGTACTCTTCCAGCACGCGGTCCGCATCGGCGACCATCGACCGGAACTTCCAGGCCTTGAACATTTTGCCGCCACGTCCGATCCGGGTATGTCCGTAAAAGGCGGGACCCGGGGATTTCCATTTGACCCAGGCGATGATCAGCAGCAACACCGGCGAAAGACAAATCAACGCGGTCAGTGACAAGACGATGTCGATCAGCCGTTTGGACGCCAGCGCGATCGGATTCTGAAGGTGGTCGCGGAGGTGGACTCCCATCACGCCGGCACACTCGCGCGTCGTTGCCCACAGGCTGGGCAACAAGTACTGCGACGGCAGAATCAGCAAATTCGGAATCTTCGACGCGTTGGCCATGACTTGGCCCATGTCCAGCTTGCGGCAACCTCCGGGAGCGACAATCGCCCAACGAATTCGATAGCGGCGATTGAGGCGATCCAATTCGTTGATCGATCCCAAGTACGGCAGCCCACCGGTATCCAGATGCTCGGAATGTTCGGCGGATGTATCCGAGTCGACCAGTCCGATCGGACGCAAACCACGCTCTTTGGCTCGATCATAAAAACGAAACAGGGCCCGCCCCTGAGGTCCGGCCCCAATGATCAGTGCCCGCTCGCCCCACCAGGACGTCTTCGCAAGCGACTTTCGCAGAACCATTCGGAACAGCGGTACGGTGAACGTCGACAACATCACGCCGATCACACCGATCGAACACTCACCTGCCGACAGAACGCCCAGCGCCAGGTTCAATGCAATCATCAGACAGAAGGATGCCCAAACCGCCAAAACGCATTGGCGAAGTTCGACCACGGGACTGGTTCCGGTCCCGGGGAACAATCCGTGCAACACGCCGAACAGCAGATAGCCGGCGACGATCGCCACCATCTGGTTATCCAACGTCGGGGCCAGAATCGTTCCCAGACTTAGTGATGTCACGCTCGCGGCGACTAGCAGCGAGCCGAGCAGCATGGCGACGTCGGCCAACACCAACGGCATGCTGGTCAAAAACAACTGAAAATGATTGCTACCGGGGACCGCCCGGGTAACCGGACCGTCGGCTTCTTCGCGGATCCGATGCGGAACCGAGGGAGATTCCAACGCCTCCAAGGCCACGCCGATGGGCGGGCCCGCCGGCACGAAGGGGTCAAGTTGCTCGATCGCGTCGGCGGACACGACGCCGACCGGCAAAGGCCGCGTCTGGAGATCGCTGGACATAAATCTTCTTGCTGCGGAGTTCAATGCGGATGGTGCGATCGGGGGCCTTCACCTGGACAAAATGACCCTCGCCACGCGGGTGGTGAACTTATGGTAATCACCCCCTGGCGATGGACTAGGAAGACTGGACAAAAATTAACGACAGTGGCAAGTTGGCCTCCTTTGCCAGAAATTTGGGGCCATCAGCTGGCAACTAGCCGCCAACTGGACGCTTTGGTGGGGTCTTGCCCAAACGGCAACCCCGTCCGGCTGTGCTGATTGCGCCGGCGGTACGAGATTTACCCCTGCCGTTTGGTGGATCTGCTCCGTTTCGCCCCAGAAGTGTCGGCAAGGCATTCGGGAAATTCCGAATCAGCCCCATGACTCAAACACCCAAGCGATGGAGCGCAGGCGTGCGAAAGAGACCCATGAAAACGTTACCCGTCATCCTCGGCGGATTGCTGCTGATGTCCGGATGTGCATCGCTTAGCGACTACCACTACGAGCACACACAGCACCTCCGAGCCCGCCTGCAGTACCACGAATGCGGGCGTCCCGAGTGTTCGTCCTATCCGCATGACTACAAGAAAGGCTGGCTGGATGGCTTCTACGAAGTCGCCACCGGAGGCCCTTGCTGCCCGCCAGCGGTGGCTCCGGAGTGCTACTGGAAACCGGGCCAGATCCTGAAGGACTGTGACAACCGGCGACATGCCTACTACAGCGGCTGGCAGGACGGCGCTGCACGTGCATCCCAGTTTCCTGATACGCACTACCTGCGGATCTTTGAAACTTGCGAATGCCCGTTTCCACGCTGCCTGTGTGCCCAGTGTGGCGCGGCGGTTGGCTCTTGCGGCTGCCTGAGCGGGGGATGCGGCGTGCCGGTCGTGCACAACGGGATGGCGTTTGACAGCGGGGCCATCGAGACGGATCAGGAAATCATGATGATGCCGATCCCGACGCCAGAGGAAGCCGCGGAGATGAAAGCTCCGGCAGCGGCGACCACCCCCGGCCGTCCCAGCCAGAAGCCGGCGACGACACCGTCGTCCAAGGCGGACCAATCTGCCGCGGCCAAGTCGAACCGCAAACCGGCTCAAACCCAGAACCCGAAGGCCGCTGTGGCGGCGGAAGCCACGACCGCGATGCGGTATCGCTACGCCCCCGACAACAGCGTCACGATCGAATTCAGTCCGTCGGATGCTGCGGCACCGCTGGGCACCGATACCACCACCGTCCTGAGTGACTTCGACGTCCAAATGGATGATGTCGGCCTGATCGAGTAGTCGATCTCCTGGTTTCCCGCTCGGCGCGGTTCAAGCAACCGCAGCGACCCGCCGACGAAGCCACCCCGCCCCGCACAGGCAACGGATGCCAAGGGGCCAACGACATTCCAGCATTTACCATCAAATCAACCGATCTCATCTGCGAAAGGATTCAGCGATGATTCGAACCAACGCATCGCGCCGCATGGCGAACGTCACCTTGGCCGTCACGATGACAGCGGCCTTGCTTGGCGCGGGGACCGGTTGTCATCTTGTCTCCAGCGCCAAGGATGCGATCCCGGCCCACCGCCTGGATCCCAGCCTGTTCGATTGCCCTCGGGAATCGATGGTGCCGATCTCCTACGCCGCACTCGGCCAGGAGCGTCCGCCCCAACACCTGATCGGCGCCGGCGATACCCTATCGGTCTTCGTGTTCGGCGTGTTTCCTGCCAACGAAGAGGAAACGCCGGTCCAACAGCGGAGCCAGGCGATCAACCAACGCTACTACCCGCCGCGTGGCACGGTCGTCGGACCGACCACCGGTTTGCCGATCCGCGTCGATGAGCGGGGCATGCTGGAATTGCCGTTGGTGGGCGCTTTGTCGGTCGCCGGCAAAACCATCCCGGAAGCGGTCGATGTGATCCGCAAGGCCTACGGCGAAAAGCAGGTCTTGAAAGCGGGTAGCGAACGCATCAGCGTCGATCTGATCGTTCCCCGCGTCCGACGCGTGGTCGTCCTGCGTCAGGACACACCCGACCCGCGAGTCGCGCTGGTGCCGCCGCAAGCCAACGCCGAAATTCACCGCGGGAGTGGTGAGGTGATCGACTTGCCGATCTACGAAAACGACGTGCTGCACGCACTGGCCGCGACCGGTGGCCTGCCGGGAACCGACGCCGCCCGCGAACTGTACGTGATCCGTCGTGAGGCCGCGGAGAACACCGCATTCATGAATGCCGAAATGTTGCAGACACTGGCAACGAGCGGTTCGAACCCCAACATCATCCGGATCCCGCTGGCCGTCACGCCCTGCGAAACCGTGACGATTCCGCCCGCGAGCACCATCCTGCACGACGGCGACGTGGTGTTTGTCCCCCAACGTCACGAGTACTTTGTGACCGGAGGACTGTTGCCCGGATCCCGGATCGCCCTGCCGCGAGACGAAGACATTGATGTGATCGAAGCCATCGCGATGGCTACCGGATCGGCGGGCGGCCCGCTGGGACTGTCTGGCGCCGTGTTGGCCTCGGGCAACCCGGGTTACATCTGCGAAGCGACCCGCGTCAAGATCCTGCGAAAGCTGCCCGACGGGCGACAGCTTGCCATCCGCGTTGACCTGGACCGTGCCATGACGGATCCCAAAGAGCGGATTCGGATCCTGCCCGACGATGTGGTCCTGGTCCACCAAAAGCCGGCCCAATCGTTCGTCAACACGACGATGAACTGGCTGGGAGGCCAATGGATTCCGAACGCCTTCATCTTGAACGGCAACGACGACTGATCTGAGTTTCGCTTCATCCGACCCGTCGGCCGCCTTTGTGCGGTCGGCGGGTTCGTCATTTGTCCGTCAGGAAACGCAGCGTCAAGGGCGGCGAAACGACAAGATCGGACCGTCAGAGAAATCGGTTTCGAAATCCAGATCCGTCGCGCACAGATTATCCGGCATGCTGCTTAGAAAGAATGGCTGTCCGCTTCCGCCTTGAAAGGATCGGTTGTGGTGGGGCACGAACGCGCCGCGTGAGCGAACCGTCCCGGTCAAAATCAACTCATTCTTCGCCCGCGTCATGGCGACGTACAACACCCGTCGTTCTTCTTCCTCTTTTTGTTCGTCGCCGATGCTGCGAACGTGTGGATAGTTCCCCGGCTGGACACCGATCAGGTAACACACCGGCGCCTCGGTCCCCTTGGCACTGTGAACGGTGATCAACGTCACCGCGTCGTCCTGGTCGTCGTTTGACGCTTCCGACTCCGAAATCGGGTCCAGCGTGTAGGTTTCCAAAAAGTCGGCGACCGTGGCGTGCTTTTTCGCCAGCCGCTTGAGCAGTTTGAAATCCTTTTGCCGACGGTCCCAATCGTCGTATTTGCGTTCCAACAGTGGTGTCAGTTTGTCGGCGGCGGTGGCAATCACATCGGGCACGCTTGCCCATACCGCCACGCACTCGGTGATGGATTCGGCAAGCCGGGGCTGGTTGGAAAAACGTTTCGACAACAAGTCCTCGCGTTGCGCCGGTTCGGTCAACGTCAGCAGTTGATTGATGGTCGTCGCCGCCGTCTTTTCGCCGATCCGCGGCCATTGCGTCAGGTAGCGCATCCAGGCCAACTGGTCGGACGGGTTGTGGATGACCCGCAACAAGCTGAGCAGATCTTTGACGTGAGCCGATTGCAGCAATTGAGTCCCGCCGATGAATCGATAAGGAATCTCGTGTTCAATCAGCGAGGCTTCAACACCTCGCGCCGCCCACGCACTGCGGGTCAAGATCATGTGATCCCGCCAGGGGTCGTCCCCTTCATGACGCTGCATCAAATCTCGAGTGATCCAATCGGCCTCTTCGAAGTCGTCGTCCACTTCGACTCGCACCGGTTTACTGCCGCTGCCCCGTGTGGCCGTTAAACGCTTGTCGTACTTCAGCGGTGACTGCTCCAGTAACCAATTGGACAAGTCCAGGATTTCCTGGGTGCTCCGGTAATTGTGTTCCAACTTCAACACCGAGGCACCGGGAACGCGTTCGGTGAAGGCATGCACGTTTTGAAAATCCGCACCGCGGAACGCGTAGATACTTTGCGCGTCGTCGCCCACGCAGAACAGCTTTGCCGGTTCCCGCAACCCGTCCAGAATCAACCACTGCAGGGGATTGGTGTCCTGCATCTCGTCGACGAGTAGGTGGTCGTACCGGCGCTGCAACTTCTGGCGAACGACCGGATCGCGGTGAAGTTGACGGGCAAAAAGATGCAGGATGTCGTCGTAGTCGAAGTACTTGCACTGCTGTTTACGAGCGCCGTAGTCCTTCAACACCGCTTCGATTCGAGCCACGCAGTCAGGTTCGTGCGAAGTGAACTCGTCCAGGTACTCCTTGAGGGGCCGGTTGGTATTGCGGGCAAAGGAATAGTAGTTGGCCAACTCACCCGACTTCGGGAACGTCGGATCCTTGCCGATGACGGCGGCGCGCGCCAGCTTCATCAGTTGCAACTGGTCATCACGGTCGATGATCGTCAATGATGCACAATGGAACCATTCGGGCCAGCGCCGCAACGATTGCAAACAGAAATGGTGAAAGGTCCCGGTGGGGACGCGCTTTGCCACGTCGGCACCGATCTGACGGCCCAACCGGTGTCGCATTTCTCGCGCCGCCCGACGGGTGAACGTCAGCAAAAGGATCCGCCGGGGATCCACGTCGCGACGGACCAGATGGGCCACGCGGGCCACGATCGTGCTGGTCTTCCCCGTGCCGGCGCCCGCCAGGACCAGCACGTCTGCATCGTCAAATTCGGCAGCGCGACGCTGCTGGGGGTTCAGTTCCATGAAGTCCACGGGCTACGGTGGCAGGCGTTGTGGGCGAACGCACAATTCCGGGCCGTGCGCGGGACCGATTGCAGTTTAACGCATGTCTTTCGTGAGGACAGCGAGCGGACCCCTGAACGGTCTACATCAACGTCCCCAGCCGATGCCGGCAACCGATTGACCGAGAACGGTTCGCTGGCCCCACTTCAGGCCGCTTTCTCGTTCAGACCGCCGTCCCGTTCAGGCCGCTGCCCCGTTCAGGCCGCTGTCCCGCTGCAATGAAGCAACGACTCCAGCCGGTTCAGAGCGGCGACCATGTCGTTCCACTGGCCGACGACGTCCATCGTCGGCAGCGAACGCATATCGGAAGCATCGAACCCGCGTTCGCCGACGCGAACCGTTTTGTCCAGCACGCGAAGCCGGGGCGGCCTCTCTCCGGACACCGTGTCGGTCGCGCCGCAGCGGTCGGACGGCTCGAGCGGCAGCACCTGCTGCATTGCCTGGTGAACGGCCCACAACGCCGCATCACGCTGCGAACTGGCATCGACCACGGTGCGCAGCGTCCCGGACTGAACATAGTACTTGGCCATCGACGTCATCTCCGACAAACGAGGTGAAAGGAATTTGCCGGACCCTCGCCGGCAATCATTTCATCGCGTCTGACGTGACACGTCTGGTCCGGGCCGCTGCGGCCGACGTTTTTCCCGCGTCCAGATCGTCTTGAGGCCCGCTCCGCCGGCCCATCAGAATCGGAAGCCGTTCTCGATCACGCCGTTTTTAATCACGATCGAAATCCCTTCGCGGACCTGCAACGATTCCTCTTCACCGAGGGTGTCGACGTTCCCGGAGTTGGTGATCGAAACGTTTGTTCCGATGCGGGAGTTCTTGTCCAGGATGGCACCACTGATCACCGAATTGCTCCCGATGCCGACCGGAATCTGCCCAGCCGACACGTCGGCTGCGTCTTCGGTGTAATCGGCTCCCATCACGACGCTGTCCTTGATTGACACGTTGTCTCCGATCACGGTGCGCAAACCGATCACGCTGTTTTCGATGGTGACGTTGTCGCCGATGCGGCAACCGTCGGCGATCAAGCTGCCCCGGATGCTGACATCATCCCCGACGACGGTCGGCGGCAAGAACCGGGGTCGGCTGTACAGCGGCGCAACGACGCTGCCGAGTTCAAAGGGCGGCGCTTTGCCCGCCAGACTGAGATTGGCTTCGTAGAAGGAGCGAATGGTTCCGATGTCTTCCCAGTAACCGTCGAACAGGTGCACCTGGACTTTGCGCGAATCGATTGCGCCCGGAAACACCTCCTTTCCGAAGTCCTGGTGTTCGCTGTTTTGCAGCAATTCGACCATCACTTCTTTCTTGAAGATGTACAGCCCCATGCTGGCCAAACAGTCGCGGCCTTTGCTGGGAATCCCGCGAGCATCGATCCAAGCCGGGTCCATGCGAACCGCCGCGATCTCCTCATCGGTTTGCGGCTTCTCCACAAATCCGGTGACTCGCCCGCTGTCATCCAGCTGCATGATGCCCAACGCGCTGGCGTCCTTGCGATCAACCGGAATGCCCGCAATCGTTGCGTCGGCACCCGAATCGATATGCGACTGCATCATGTCGCGAAAATCCATCCGGTACAGTTGGTCGCCAGAGAGGATCAGCACGTGCTCGATGCCGGGCTGATCCATGTAACGAAGGTTTTTGCGAACCGCATCGGCCGTTCCCTGGTACCAATCGGTGCCCGACTCGATCGTTTGCTGAGCCGCCAACAATTCCACGAAACCGCCGGTGAAATGATCGAAGCGGTAGGTCTGCCGCAAGTGACGGTGCAAACTGACCGACAGAAACTGCGTCAGCACGAAGATCCTTCGGAGCCCGCTGTTGATGCAGTTGGAAATCGGAATGTCGATCAACCGGTACTTACCGGCCAAAGGCACCGCAGGTTTGGCACGAATCTTGGTCAGGGGGAAAAGTCGGGTTCCTCGTCCGCCGCCGAGAATCAGGGCGATCGTGTTTTTTGAGAGATCCATCATGATGCAAACTGAGGGAATAGGTGGCGAGAACGTCAGACAAGAAAACGGCGCGGTTTCGGTTGCAACTCGTGTTGTCTTCCAGACCCATCGTTCTAACGGACGCGGGGACGTCCGAAAAGGTTTGCTCACTGATTCGGAAACGCTTTCGCCCCAAACCGCGGGCCGCCGGGGGCGCATGGTTTTCGAATGCCGGTTCGGATGACGCGGCCGATTCGGCGCCCCGTTGAATCAATCGCCAAGTGGGCACGCGTTACCAATATTTTTCAAACAGGACCGTTCCGGGACCGCCGCCTTCATGATCCTGGCGAAAGCCCTCGGCTTCCAACAGCGGCAGCATTCCGGGCGTCGAAGGTGGTTGGCCGCCCGGCGGCACGTAGCCGATCATCGCCGGATTGCCACACAGAAAGACGTGCGTGTTGCCAGGCGCCAGCGGATCTTGGGCCGCCTGCGCCAGCTTGCCGCTGGTGAACAGGTCCTGCAGGTATTGCTTGCCGACATAACCGGGCATCGACGGATCGGTGTTGATGCGTTCCCGCGTCGTGCACGGCAGGTAGCGATAATTCTCGTATTGGTCCATCAGCGACAGGTGACGCGGATAATACGCCAGGTCGCCCAGATACCTGACGCAGCAGGCGTTGACGATGCGGCCGCGATGGCCACGTGACAACAAGGTCGCGGTCATGGCGTTGTGCGGCGCTTCCCCGGTGCCGGTCCCCAGCATCAGGACGGTCGCCTGGGGATCGATCTCACCCAACGTGTACGCCCCGACGACTTTCTTGCCGATCGCCAACCGGTCTCCTTTTCCCAGACAGAACAGTCGCGGGGTCAACGCCGGAGCGGCTTTCCCGGGACCCTCGGCAGCGCGAACCAAGGTGATGTAGAATTCCAAGTAATCGAGCGAATCGACCGGCGCCAATTTCCCGTGCTCGTTCAAGAGCGGGCAAGAGATGGAATAGGCCCGTTTGGCCACCCGCTGAAGCTTCTTTTCGGGAACCTGTTCCTCCTGGGTCCCTTCCAGGCGTGGCTCCCAGTAACCCAAACCCAGCGTGACATACTGGCCGGCTTTGAACACCGGGACGCCGGCATCGGGACGGATTCGGAACCGCGCCAGATTTTCGTGACAATCGATTCGCTCGATCACCGTGGCGTTGTAGTGGCGTTCCCGCAGCTCGGTCTGATCGGGTGAGGAATCTTGTTGCGAAACAGGCACTTGGTTCTCCGGAGGCGATTGCGAAACCGTAAATCCTCGATCCGAGTAAAATTGCCGCAGTGCGTCGACCGCGTTGGCAATATACTGGAGTTTCCGCGACCGCGCAGGCCGCGCGTGCTCCCGTGGACCACCGGCACGGCGTGACCCACCGGTACGGCGCTCGTCCCGGGTCTCATCCCCATCCCGGGCCGCCGCACACGCCCACCGCACCGATCCTGTTCCCTTTTCGACGCTTCCGGCATCGAGAGACACGAAATTGAAATGGCATCTGGAAAAGTTTTTCGAAGCATTGCGATCGCATCGATCTTCCTGACAACGCTTGCCGGTGGACTGTTCACCTGGCCGGCACATGGCTTGGCGGCCGAACGCTGGACCAGTTTGGACGGCTCCCGCACGGTCGAAGCGGACTTCATCGGACTGTGGGGCAACACCGTGGTCCTGGAACTGCCCGGCCAGCGACGCGTTTCAGTCGATCTGGATGACCTGATCGCCGAGAGTCGGATCCAGGCTCGGCGGATGGGAGAACAACAGCAACAGCAGCGATCGGAGACCATCGAGCAGATCCAGATGGACGCCACCGAAGCGGCGGCCCCCGCCCCCGCGTCCCTGCCACGTCCGGCCGACGCGCCGGCCTATCAGCAACCTTCCGGGAATGACGCATTGCTGTCCCGCCTGGAATGGTTTGACCGGCAATGCGCGGGCGGACACTTTCTGCTCGCTTGCTACGACGCCATGCCGGCAAGCCAGCAGAGCGATTTGGAACAGGTGGTTCAAAAAAGTGTCGGCAAACTAGACAGGGCAACGGCAAGCTCCTTCCTGAACGCACTTCACTCGGTCGGCGAAATGATCGTCACGCGACAACGCTGGCTGTTTTCGCATCCCCGCTTCGAAGCGATGCAACCGGACTCGGCCGACAAGTTCCGCCAATTGCTGCTGGCCGTCGGTTGGTTGCTTCGCGAGGGGTTGGATCCCGATTCAATGAAGCTGACCGACCTGCAGTCGAAACCGCTGCGTCCCTGGCTTGCGGATTTGGACGCGCGTTTGGCTCCGCATCTGGTGGCCTTGTCGGAGCTGACACGGGACGCCGGGGCACCGGAAATCTCCTATGAAGTGATGGAAGAAAAAGATGGCGAAGCCAGTGTGCAGTTCACCATCGGCGAACAGCAACAACTCCTTAATTTCGTCACGGTCGATGGAGCATGGGTGCCCGCCGATTTGCTGGCACCCGAAGTTTGGACCGAGACCGTGAAAGGTTGGAACGAGACGCTGGAGTCGATGCCTGACCAATCTCTGATGTCCGGAACGCAGTTCGCCGGTGTGGCCCAAACCGTCGACCCGTTGGTCCAGCCCGCGATGCAAGCGGAAACGGCGCGTGACTTTCACGCGGCAATGGACGGCTGGTTCCAACCCGCCCAACTCGCCGTTGAGCTGGCCTCCGGCATGATGAACCTGGGATTCGGACGTGGACGTAACAATCCCTATGGCATGGACGGAATGGATTCCTATGAACAGGAGATGATGGAGATGGAGATGGACATGCAGGAGGGAATGGAAGATTACGACAGTGGGATGCGACGGCCGACACGGCCACAGTGATCACCCGGACGACCACTGCTTTCGCTTCGTCGTTGACTCTCTCCTCGATCGCTCATTCCATCCTGGAAACGCTTCGCCTTGGTTAAACGCATCGCTGTCATTGGCGGCGGTCTCTCTGGCCTGACCACCGCTTTCTACGCAAAACGCTACGCACCCGATTCGGAGGTCACCGTCCTGGAGTCCTCCTCGCACCTGGGCGGAGTCATCGGAACCGAACGGGTCGAAATCGATCGCATCGGAAGCTTTCTCATCGACCGCGGCGCCGACATGTTCGCCACGGATCCTCCCGCGGCCATGGAACTGTGCCGCGATCTCGGCGTGGAACAGAAACTGCTGATCCCGCAAACCGATCGCGCCGGGGTGATGATTGTCTGCCGGGGAAAACTTATCCCCATCCCCGACGGTTTCGTGCTGATGAGGGCGACCAAGCTGTGGCAGATGATCACCACGCCCATCTTGTCCATCCGCGGAAAACTACGGTTCCTGGCGGAACGGTGGGTCAAGCCGAACCCGCCAGGCAACTCCCAATCGCAAGGCGCGGCTTCGGACGACCAAAGCGTTGCCGACTTCGTCCGCCAGCGGATGGGGCAGGAAGTCTTGGACCGACTGGTCGGTCCCTTGATCGCTGGGATCTACACGGCGGACATCGAAAAACTGAGCATGAATGCGACGATGGCTCCGATGGTCGCCATGGTCCGAGAGCATGGTTCGTTGGCAAAAGCCACACTGGCCCGTCGCCGCGCACAACAAGACGCAACCGAACGCCAAAGTGCGGGAGCGCGTTATGAAAAATTTCGTGGATTCCCCGAAGGCATGGCTGAACTGATCGATGCCCTGGCCGCTGCAATCGGCGAGGAATCGATCCACCTCAATGCGCGGGTTCAATCACTCCGCTACGCGCCCGGCGATCGACCGGCATGGCAACTTCAATGGGACCAGCAAACCGAAACGTTTGACGAGGTCGTGCTGGCCACGCCGGCGGCGGTCTCCGCACGATTGCTTCATTCGGTCGCGGAGCGAGACGGCGACGCACTCGCGGAAATCCATTCCCATTGCCGATCCGCCGCCGATGGTTTGGCGTCAATCGAATCGGCCTCGACCGCAATCGTGGTCCTGGGCGTTCCCAAAAAGGTGATTCGCCGGCTGCCGGATAAATTCGGAATTGTGGTTCCTGCCTGTGAACACCGCAGCATCCTGGCGATCAGCTTCGCCAGCCACAAGTACGCGAACCGCTGCCCAGCGGACCACACGTTGATCCGAGTCTTCATCGGCGGTGCGACCCAGTCGGAACTGCTCCGACAGAGCGATCAGCAGCTGATCGAACTGGTACGTCGCGAACTGGCCGACCTGATTGGTCTGCAAGGATCCGAGTCGATCGCTCGCGTGGTGCGGTGGAACAATGCGATGCCGCAGTATCACGTGGGACACCAGGAATTGGCCAGTCGCGTCGAATCCGCCGTCGACGCCATTCCGGCCTTGTCGTTGGCGACCAACGCCCTGCGCGGTGTCGGCATTTCGCCCGTGATCGCGAACGCCAAACGGGTCGCCCGCAGAATCACGGCGGCGGCGATCCCCTGAGGTTCGCGACTCCGACCATCACGCCGCATCCTGGCTGGTCGCCGCCCTATGGTGATCTACGGGACAACGCCGTCTGGCAGTCCGCAATCCATTTCCGCGCCCCACGCCATCGCCTTGCCAGAACCGTTGATCCGACAGACGCCGCTAGGCACCTATTGCGCCGCCGGAGATTTTTACATCGACCCGCAGCGACCGGTGCGTCGCGCGGTGATCACGCACGCCCACAGCGACCACGCCCGCTGGGGATGTGATCACTACCTGGCAACCACGTCCAGCGAACACCTGCTGCGAATGCGGTTGAGCAACGATGCAGATTTTCAATTCGCTCCCTACGGCCAGACCGTCCATCATCACGGCGTGCAGATCAGTTTCCATCCGGCCGGGCACATGTTGGGTTCGGCGCAAATCAGGTTGGAGCATCGAGGCCAAGTCGCCGTCGTCGCCGGCGACTACAAACTTGGCCCCGATGCGACGTGCGCAAGCTGGCAGCCGATCCGTTGCCATCTGTTTGTGACCGAATCCACGTTCGCGTTGCCGGTCTATCGCTGGCCGGATGCTGACCAGGTCTTTGAATCAATCAACCGCTGGTGGCGTGATAGCGCCGCGGCGGGGAAATGCTGTTTGCTTTACGGCTACGCGGTCGGAAAGAGTCAACGGTTGCTGGCCGGGCTGGACACTTCGATCGGCCCGATCTACACCCACGGGGCCGTCGAGAAAGGGGTCCAGGCCTACCGAGACTCCGGCGTTAAGCTTCCGGAGACCCGCTATGTCGGTTCGATTGACGGCAAACACGACTGGTCCGGAAGCCTGGTGCTGGCGGTTCCCAGTGCCCACGGAACCCCGTGGACACGCCGCTTCGGCGCGGTCAGCACGGCAATGGCCAGCGGTTGGATGATGATCCGCGGGCCCCGTCGACGGCGGGCCACCGACCGCGGATTCGTGCTCAGCGATCACATTGATTGGCCGGGTTTGCTGGAGGCCGTTGCACTTTGTGATCCCGACAAGGTATGGGTCCAACACGGCTACACCGCGGTCGCGGCGCGTTACCTGTGCGAACTCGGTCGCGATGCGGTTTCGATCGATCGATCCGGACGCCGCGGCGAGGAGGAAGAGGACGGTTCGGAAATCGACACGGCTCCCGCGTCGCCTCCCGACCGCGGAGACGCCACGCCATGAGGCGATTTGCAAGACTGTTTACCCGCCTGGATTCGACGACCAAGACGAATGAAAAAATCAAGGCGCTGGTCGAGTATTTTGATCTCGCCGATCGGGGTGATGCGGCCTGGGCGACTTACTTTTTATCGGGCCGAAAGCTTCGCCGGCTGGTGCCAACGAAATTGCTCCGCCAGTGGGCGGCCGAGCGGGCAGCTGTCCCCGAATGGCTGTTCGAAGAATCCTATTCGGCGGTGGGGGACTTGGCGGAAACGCTGTCATTGATTGTCCCACCCGGCAGTCCGGCCGACGACGAGTCTCTTTCGGTTTGGGTCAACAAACGCCTGTTGCCGCTGCGTACGATGACGCCCGACCAGCAGCACGCGGCGATGCTCTCGCTATGGCAACAGACCGATACCGAAACAAGATTTGTCGCCATGAAACTGATCACCGGCGCGTTCCGCGTGGGTGTCAGCAAACGTCTGATCACCCGAGCAATCGCGCAGCACGCGGGGATCGATTCGGAAACCATCGCACACCGGCTGATGGGGGACTGGGAACCGACGGCCGCGTTCTTCTCCGGCGTCGTCGACCCCGATACGGACGACACCAAGATCAGCCGGCCTTACCCGTTCTGCCTGGCGCATCCGATCGAACAGGCGACTGAACCGGACCGCGATGGCGGTGCCCCCCAGGCGGCCGTCATCGCTGCGCAGTTGGGCGAGGCGTCGGAGTTCGCAGCGGAATGGAAATGGGACGGCATTCGCGGGCAACTGATCCGCCGCGCCGGCGAAACCTTCTTGTGGTCACGTGGCGAGGAACTGATGGAAAACCGTTGGCCGGAGATCGAAGCCGCCGCCGAATCCTTGCCCGATGGAAGCGTGCTTGACGGCGAAATCCTGGCGTCCGAACTTGACCCGCAAGGAGGTGTCCAAGCGGTACTGCCGTTCTCGCAGTTGCAAAGACGCATCGGACGCAAGCGTGTCGGCAAGAAGCTCCTGTCGGAAGTCCCCGTCGTCTTCCACGCATTCGATTTGCTGGAACGTGAGGGCCGAGATCTGCGGCCACTTCCTTTTCGCGAGCGCCGCCTTCAACTGACCGAACTGCTGGACCGATTTCCCCATCCCCATCTGTGTGCGACACAACTGTTTGCCCAGCAGGACTGGTTGACGCTGGCCGAAAAACGCGAAACCAGCCGGCAGCATCACAGCGAAGGACTGATGCTTAAACGATGGGATTCGACCTATCAGGTCGGCCGAGTGCGCGGGACGTGGTGGAAATGGAAGATCCAGCCCTACACCATCGACGCGGTCCTGATCTACGCGCAGCGGGGGCATGGCAAACGAGCCAGCCTGTACACCGACTACACCTTTGCACTCTGGGAAGGCGATGAACTGGTGCCGATCGCCAAGGCGTACAGCGGATTGGACGATGCCGAGATCCGCCAAGTCGATCGGTTCGTCCGGCAACACACGCGGGAATCGTTCGGCCCCGTCCGCAGCGTGACCCCGGAGCTGGTGTTCGAAATCGCTTTCGAGGGGCTCAGCCGGAGCACGCGTCATAAAAGTGGCGTGGCGACGCGGTTTCCACGCATCCTTCGCTGGCGACATGACAAAAAACCTGGCGACGCGAATCAGCTAAATGACCTGAAGGCTTTGCTGCCGGAATCATGAATCCAGCCCGACAGGTTTTGTCCCCGTGACCTCCCCGACCAGTTCAAGTGTCCCCGACCGCGGGCAGCGGCCAACGCACCGCGGGCAACGGCCGACCGGCCGACAACGCGTCGATGCTTACTTTGATTCGATCGGCTGGAAGCCGTTTCGGTTTCAGCGCAGCGCGTGGAAGGCATACCAATCTGGCGCCAGCGGACTGGTCCACTCCGCGACCGGAACCGGGAAAACGCTGGCGGTTTGGTTGGGACCGATCCTGCGTTGGCTGGACGCCAATCGCGACGCGTCAGTGTGGGACGCAAGAAAGCCGCCGCCGCTAACGGTGATCTGGATCACGCCGTTGCGCGCCCTGGCCGGCGACACCGAAGCCGCCCTGCGTGCCCCGCTACAGGCATTGGACTTGCCCTGGCAGCTGGACCGACGAACCGGCGACAGCAAGTCCAGCGTGAAGGCTCGGCTGTTGAAGAAACTGCCCACGGCCCTGATCACCACGCCGGAGAGTTTGTCTTTGATGCTGACCCACCAGCGATTGCTGCCGCAACTTGCGTCCGCGGAGTCGATCATCGTCGATGAGTGGCACGAACTGCTGGGAACCAAACGCGGGATCCAAACGGAGTTGGCGCTGGCGCGACTGCGGGGGCTGAACCCGAAATTGCAAACGTGGGGAGTCTCCGCGACGCTTGGGAACTTGGAGGAAGCAGCCAACAGCCTGATCGGGCCAAAACCATCGGACCAGATTCGGATCATCCAAGGCTATCGGAAAAAGAAAGTCCAATTGCGTTCAATCATTCCCGAACGCATCGAACGCTTCCCCTGGTCCGGACACATCGGCACCAAGATGGTGCCACAAGTTGCCCAAGCTCTGGAAACCGCCGACTCCGCCTTGGTGTTTGCCAACACGCGATCGCAAACCGAGATTTGGTATCAACGTCTGCTTGCGGACCGGCCGCAGTGGGCCGGCCGGATCGCTTTGCACCATGGCTCGCTGGACGCCAAGGTCCGACAGTGGGTCGAATCGGGTCTGAAGGACGGCCGGCTGAAGGCCGTCGTCTGCACCAGCAGCCTGGACCTGGGAGTCGACTTCACGGCCGTCGATCTGGTGATCCAGATCGGCAGCCCGAAAGGCGCCGCGCGGCTGCTGCAACGCGCCGGCCGAAGCGGCCACCAACCGCAAGCGACCAGTCGCTTGTCATTCGTTCCCACCAACGCGATTGAACTGATCGAATTGGCAGCGGCGAAAGACGCGATTGCACGCGGCGACTTGGAGTCCAAGCCCGCGCTGGAGAAACCGCTGGACGTGCTTGCCCAACACCTGGTCAGCGTGGGCATCGGCGGAGGTTTTGAACCCCGGGCCATGCTTCGGGAGGTCCGTCAGAGTCATGCCTACCGCAACCTGTCGGATCTGGAATGGCAGTGGGTGTTGGATTTTGTCGTTCGCGGAGGCCAGTCATTGGACGCGTATCCGGAATTCAAACGCGTTGAAATCCAACAGGGTCGCTATGTCGTCGCGGACCAGCGCACGATCCGAATGCATCGCATGAGCATCGGAACGATCGTGAGCGATGCCGCGATGAAGATCCAGTATTTGAAGGGCGGGACGTTGGGAACCGCCGAAGAACACTTCTTGTCAAAGCTGAATCCCGGCGACCGATTCCTGTTCGCCGGTCGGCTGGTCCGACTGGTCCGGATCCGCGACAACGTCGCCTATGTCAAACGCGCCACGGGGGCACCGGACAGCGTGCCACGTTGGTACGGAGGCCGGATGCCGCTGTCGAGCGAGCTGAGCGATGCGCTGCGTCGAAAATTGGAAGAAGCCGCGGAGGGTCGACTGGTCGGGCCGGAAATGAAAGCCCTGGCCGGCTTGTTTGAGATTCAAAAGCGTTGGAGTGTTCTTCCGGCGCGGGACGAACTGTTGATCGAACGCGTCAAAACGCGTGGCGGTTTCCAGGCGTTTCTGTTTCCCTTCGAAGGCCGACTGGTCCACGAAGGCCTGGCAGCCTTGCTTGCCTATCGTCTCAGCCGCCATCAGCCGATCACGCTGTCAATGGCTTGCAATGACTACGGCCTGGTACTGCAGTCCCCCAGCCCGCTGCCGATCGAATCCTCTTTGGCCGCGGGTCTGCTGTCGCCGCACAATCTGGGAACTGACATCGAGTCCAGCATGAACTCCACGGAAATGGCGAAGCGTCAATTTCGCGAGATCGCACGGATCGCCGGCTTGGTCCACGCCGGTTATACCGGACAACAGAAGTCCGCTCGTAACCTGCAGGCGAGCAGCAATCTGTTCTTTGATGTTTTCCGCGAGTACGACCCCGAAAACTTGCTGCTGCACCAAAGCCGGCGTGAAGTGCTGGAACGGCAACTGGAAACCTCCCGAATGAAGGCCGCACTGCGACGACTTGCCGAGTGCCGGATCGTGATCACCGACCCGCCCAAAGTGACGCCACTGGCCTTTCCTTTGCTGGTCGACAAGCTACGCGAGCGACTCAGCAGCGAGACGCTGGCCGATCGGATCGCACGGATGCAGGCCAGCCTGGAAAAAGCAGCCGACGCCTGAATGCGTTCGGAGCCCGGGAAACGCTGACACGGTCAGTCCGTCCCGTAATGCTCGATCTCCGGCCAGTAGACGTCCTCGAAAGCGTCTTCGTCATGAAAGTCCGGACTGTTGTCCAAGTCATGACATTTCATGCAGTGCTCCTTGGCTCGGTCCAGCGGCAACTGCATGGCCAATCGCAAGCTCTTCTTGCGTTCTTCCGAGACGCCGGAATTCTCTTCTTCCGCCGCCGCGTGACTGGCACCGGGCCCATGACAATTCTCGCATCCGTTACCCAACAGATGCGGGGATTTCTCCAAACTCAGGTATCCGGTTTCGTACGGCTGGTAGTGTTGCGGATTCCATCCGGTCACGTGACAACTCAAGCACTCCGGATCGAAGTGCCGGGCGATGTCGCCGCGTTCTTTGGGCGGCTTGACGATGTGTTCGGTGGCCAACGCGTGTTGCGATCCTTCCCAAACGTCCATCGCGGTGGTGTGGCACTTGCCGCACGTCTTGGTGCCGACGAACTTTTCTCCCGACGGATGCGGGATCGGCGAGATGCCCAGCCCGGACAGGCCCAATTGTTCAAGCTGCTGCTGGTACTCCGCCATCAACCGCCGCATCTCCGGGGCATCCTTGAACTCGTGAGTCAGGGGCACACGGGCGTACCGCAAGGGCCGATCATCGTACAGCCCGACCAGGCCGGCAAACATTCCCTTGTGGCCGGTGACGATCAGTTTGGTGTCGCTGCCTTCGATCGACTGGGGACGATAGGTCGGTTCACCGTAACCACTGGAAACGACGATCAGGTCGTACCCGGGCACGTCCACCATCAACTGTTTGGCGGTGTCCTCGGATCCGAAAAACGTCAACACGCGGTAGGTGGCTCCGGCGGCGTTCATTTCCTTCAGGACCTTGGCTGCCGATTCCTTGATCGGACCCACCACCACTTCTTCCTCCACCCGCGCTTCAAGCGCATCGGGATCCAAGATCGACGTGACTCCGACCGCCCAATCGCCTTTTCGAATCAGCTTGTGACTGGGAACGAACGACGGATCAATCAAGACGACGTTGCCGGAAACAAACATCCCGTCCTCCGGCGTCTCGGCGTAGGCAACGGAAATCAAATCGGTCGCACTCAATCGCATGTCGGCCGGCCCGAAACCGACCGCCTTGTACTTCATTTGCTTCAAGGCTTGGGAGGACTTTTCAAACTTGATCGCCGCCTGCGGACCGATGCGTCGGATCTGGTTCCCGCCGTCGATCGGGACCAAGTCCCAGCCCTTGCTTCGTAGCTGATCCATGAAGGTGAACCGCCGCGCGACACCGCCTTTCTGATTTTCCAAGCCGGTGCAACCGCATGGTTCGATGTAACCGTGTTGATCCCCCGTGACGAACAAGACCACATCCGGCTGGGGCCACTGCTGGTAGTCTTCCGGACCGGCCTGGCCGCCCACCAATCCTGGATCGGTCGACGGGTCGATCAGCGTCCGCTTGGCAACGGTCGAAGGACTGTTCGATTTGCCCGGGTCGGCATCCCGCGCCACTCGAGCCATCGGAACCGTTGGTGCGACCATCGTGGCATCTCGCTCGGGCGTGCCCTCCGGGGTCGGAACCAGCTCGCCGCGTGCCTCCAGTTGGGCACGAGGTGTTTGGATGACTTCCACCGAATCGCCATCGGGACCGCCGTCGGAAGTGGGACCGGTTTGCTGAGGCGTGGCGACCAGCCGTGTCGCCTGGGACTGGAGATCCCGGTCGGATTCATGCTGAAATCCGCCGAAAGACAAACGGAGTTCATCGCCCGACGACGTGAAGCTGGTCACGCGACGGGTGCTGTCCGGAGTCTCGTCCCAGTGGCGAGGAACCGGTGGCAGCTCGCTGAGCGCCGGGGGGACCAGCGAGGTCGGGTCCGAACCGGCCGCTGCCAGCGGGCTGGATGCCGCCAAACCCGAGACGTCGTTGAACGAATCATCTGCGTCCGCAACGTGACGGTCGAGACTGGGACGCCCCTTCGCCAACGGGCCCTGGCTGGGGTCGGTCTCGACCCGGCCTATGTCGGTCCGGCCCGTCTCAGTCTGCGCCGTCTCGGTCGCAACGCCACATCCCAGTGCCAGCATTGACATCAAAACGAGGCCCCAAGCGACCTGCCGCGCAACGGGATTGCAAAACGAGCAGCAATGCCGCGATCCGGTCAAATTCCTAGCGTTCGGTTTCACATCATGATCCGTAGTGGCACCGAAACCCGATCACGGTGGGAGCTATGGTCTCGGCTCAAGGGCGACTTTAACAGCAACTTTCATGCGGCCGACTTTGGGATTATCGGACTCCACCCAAAGGATTCCAAAGTCGTCTTTACTCTTCCCCAGCAAGTCGACGAGTTCCTGGCCGGCCTGAAGCTTCAGCTGAATCGGAAACAACTTCATGTTCCCCCGACCGACAGACTTCCCGATACTTGCCTGGATCACGTCATCCGGGTAGACCTCCCCAATCGTAAGGTTTACCTCGTCTTGTTGGCTACCCTTCAAAACCACGAAAGCCTTGTACTCCAGCGGATCGTCTTCGTCCAAACGCCCCAGGGTCCAGACGTAGCTGCCGCCGGAGGTCGTTTTCAGCTTGGACGACTCGATCATGCTCAGTGAACCGATGATCCGACCGGCGCACTCGGCTGACGCCACGTAGGTCTCGCCGTCAGCGAGCACGATCTCGGCAGTGGACTCCGATGTTGCATCGGTCGAGTCCTTGGGATCCGGCGTGTTGGTGGCATCGGATTCGCCGGTTTTCTTGAAACGCACCTGCATGGGCGTCACGATCGGCCCCTGACGCACCCCTGGTTTGACCTTGGCGGTGATCCGAAAGCCCTGTTTGGCATGCTGATACACGTCGTCATCTGCCGACGGATCAAAGGGTTCAAATTCGAACTCGGCCAGCTCGGTCATCTCTTCGCTGCCAAACACGGCATCGACCAGCTCGATCGGATCGTCGAAATAGCTGTACATCTTCGTTGAGAACTCGAACGATTCCCCCGACAGGACTTCCCCGAAGGTCACCTTCTTCGGCTGGAACTCGATGTCACTGATCACCAATCCGTTGACCGTCAGCCGGATCGCCGGACGGATCGGGTCGTTGGTTCGGATCTCCGCCGACTGTTCGAAAATCTTGACGTCGTTGCCGACGGTCCATTCCAGCGTGATCGGCGTCGATTCGCCGGGGGCCAGAACGTTTTTGTTCAGTGATCCCAGCGTGCATTTGCAGGTCGACGCTCCGACTTCCAGTCGCAAGGGCTCCTTGCCGGAGTTCTTGATGATGAACTCGTGCTTGCCTTTTGCCCCCGGCTCCAACGCCCCAAAGTCGTACGTTTTTTCCGTCAGCAGTTCGGCAACGGCGTTGGCGTCCGTCTGATACTCGGCCAGCTTTTCCATCACGTTCCCGGCGTGAACGGTCCCGTCCATGGTGATTTCGCCCAAGTAGGCTTTGCGGTGACCGTATTGGACGTAGTTCATCGCCCAGGCGAAGGACGTTCCCAAGACGACCGCCAGAGGAATCAGCAACCAGAATTTTTTCACGACCAAAACCTGTCCGAAAGGACCACTCTTGAAGAAGACAAAGTTTCTAGCTTGGGTGCTACGCGGCGTTTATTCAAGCGGTTCGTCGATCCGCGACAACTCCGCCCGAAACACCTCTTTGACCGGTCGCCGGTCCGGTGCCGTCCGGACGCTGGCCCCCCGGGGCTTGACCACGAAAATGTGCTGGAGCCCCAAATCGCGGACCAGATTCCCACCCAGCAGCGAAAGTTCCCGGGCCCGGGCCAGCAGTTCCATGGATTCGGCCGTCTTCGCCCGGGCTCGCGAGATGGCGGCCGCTTGGGCCACCAGCGAAACATCGGTCGGATTCCCTGCGAGGGCCCGAAAAATCAAATCTTCGGCTCGCGCCAGATCCTCCTCACGGCCGTATCGTTGGTAGAGATGCAAGCTTTGCTCGCCAGCCGCCCTCTCGATCAACGGATTGTCCCCGGCTCGACGCACGGCCGTCTCCATCGCCTCCAGCCACTCCCTTCGATCGGCGGGACGATCCCCCTGTCCGACCAGGCGACTGCGGAACAGCTCCGACCGCCACAAAGGCGACGCGACTCCCCACGGATCCGCCTGTACTGCCCGTTCGCTCTCCCGCTCGGCACGCAGGCCCAGCCCCCGGCGCACCGCGTCTTCGGCATGCTGCTGGGCCAACGATGACGACTGCGCCGGACCAATCGACACCAACCGCAAGGTCAGCAGCAAGGCGCCGCCGACGACCAACCCGCCCAACGCCAGACGCGACGCTTGCCGCCGTCCCAACGCCTGCGACGCGACACCAGGACGTCCGGTGACCCCATCGACGTGGCAAAGCATCGACGCGCTGATCCACACCGCCAGGGCGACCCCGGGTACCGTCCAGCCGCCGGAGACGGTCAGGTGGATCATGATCGCCAACAAAATGGCTGACACCAGTTTCCTGATTTCAAGTTTGGCTTGCGTGTCGCTCCACTGCGATTGATTCATCCGCTGGGATTCATGGTGAAGCAGGTACCCGGCCGCGATGGCGACGGGAATACCAAACACCGCCGCCTGAAAATCCTGGAGCTGTCCCGACGCTGCCACCAATAGCCAAACCAGCAACAGTGCGACACCGGCACCAGAAGCCATCCACCGTGATCCGTCCTTGACCTGGGTAACGGAGGACGCGGCGGCGGAATCAACCGCAGCCAAATCGACTTCGGTTGCCGGTTGCGGAGAGGTTGCCTCATGGCGCGCCGCGCGGACGATCGCCCACACCAACGCGGCAAGCAACACGCCGGCAATCCAGCCTCCCGATGCCAAGGTTTCGAACACAAAGTTATGTGGGTCCGCAATGGTTTCACTGGCGATCGGCAAACGATACCGCAGGTACATCGACTGGAATCCGCCCGGTCCGGCACCGAGCCAGGGATGCTCTGCCAGCAGAGCCAACGTCGACTTCCAATACCTCAGACGGAACTCCAGGGAGGCCGGTGCCGCAGACATCCACTCTTCGTCGCCAAACAGCAGCACGCCGACGACGAACGCGGCCGCGATACCGACGACGCCCAACGACAGCTTGACCAGCCCGGCTTTGCGACGCCGGTCCGCCCCTTGGCCGGACACCCCGCTCGGCATCCACAACCACGCCAAGGCGATCAGCGATGCCAGAATTGCGCTGCGACTGCGAGTAGCAATCAGCGCCGCGACGGCCAACAGCAACAGCGCCCCAAAACCGATCGTCACGGCCGGATGCCGATGACGGTGACGCCACCGCCAGAGCACACCAGCCGGCACCAGCACGGCGACCAGCAGGATGGCGGCCAATGAATTTGCCAAGGCGAAGGTCCCCGTCGGACCGCCGTCCAGCAAGCGATTGGCAAACACCATACGCCGCGCCGTCCCGGGCGGGGCGTCAATTCCTGCGGAACGTAGCACGGCATCCGGGTCCGCCAGGTAGGCGGCACGCGTTGCCGGCAGACTGATCCATTGCTGGTGCAAGGCGTGAACCGCCATCCCCGCGGCCACGGCAAACAACAACGACACCATCACCATCTGGGACGGCCGGTCGGTCAACAAACGTCGCGCCGACGTCAACACCCCCGCTCCGGCGACCCAGAACCAGGCTTCGTTAGTTGCTTCGCGGAGGTTCCCCGGCGGGCACGTTGCCAGGGCGGCAAACATCATCCAAGCGGCGAGATTCCACGCCAGCACATCGATCACCAGGCCCGACCCCAGCAAACCGGAAACGGAGGCATTGCAACGGTCGCTTGGCAGCGTCCCCTGGCGAGTGCCGTTCGCTTGGACGCCGGCGAACCGCATCCACGGCTCGGTGACCACGGTCAGGGTCGCCAGGCACACCGCCAGGGCGACAAACCACAGGGCGTCACCGTTTTCGACCTGCACGCTGTCACTGGGATAGTACGCGACGTACACCACCAGACCGCCCAGCACGGCCAGGGCGACCCGCCGACACGGCACGACCCACCGGGGCAGGGCATCCGCCGCCGGCGACGTTTCGCCCGGGCGGTCCCGTTCGGCCGTCAATCGAGATCTTGCTTTTGCCATCCGGTCGATTCCAAAATCACGACCAACAACAACATGCATGCGACGATGCCCAGCACGGCGGTGGCTTGCAACACGGAAACGTGTACCAACAACAGTGCCGCCAAACCGCAGGTTCCGGTGACCAAGTAAATGGTCAACACCGCTTGCGGCCGCGAAAGCCCCAATTCGACCAGACGGTGTGAAAAATGACTTCGGTCACCGGAAAACAGGCTGCGTCCTTCCCGCAGACGGATCCACAGCACCGTGGCCATGTCGTACATCGGGATCGCCATGGCACACAGGGGCGCCAACACGGCGTGCGGTCGGGGCTGGCTGGCAAAGGTTGCCATCAACATCGACACGGCGATCAGGAATCCCACCAGGTAGCTTCCCCCGTCTCCCATGAAGATCCGGGCCGGCGGTCGGTTGTGCCACAAGAACCCCAGCACCGACCCGCAAACGACCAACAACAAACCGGAGACGAACAGTTGCGGTTGGCCTGAGGAAGGGCTGGACGTCGTCAACATCACCGCGGCCATCGAGGCGGCGATGATCACCGCGACTCCGCCGCTCAGCCCGTCCATGTTGTCAAGCATATTGAAGGCGTTGATCACCGCCACGATCCAGACGACCGACAACAGGTTGGTCAACCAAGTCTGGCCGATGAACGCGGTCAGACCGAATCCCAGTCCGTAAACCACAAAGGCCGCCACCGCAAACTCGACGGCCAAGCGAACGCCGACCGGGGCGCCTCGGCGATCGTCCCACAGCCCCAAAGCGAACAACACGGTGGCCGCAGCCAACAGCCCCCACAACTGCCCCAGCCGGGAAGCGACACCTTCGACATGGGGGCGGATCCAAGACGGCAACACCTCGGGTAGGAGCCCGCGTTGAAGCCCCATCACCCACAGCGTTCCAAGCAGCATCGGCACGACGATGCCAAGCCAGATCCCGATGCCGCCGCCCAACGGGGTCGCGCGGGCGTGCGTGCTGTGCCCACCGGGATTGGCCAGCAAGCCCCAACGGACCGCATAGCGTCGGACCGGGTACAAGCTTGCCAGACTGACCACCAGGGGCGGGAGCACCGCCGCAACGATCAACCAGCCGACGAGCTTGCTGTCCAAGAGATCAATTGCCTGTGAATTCGCGTTCGACAAACTTCGTGTCGTGCTTTCCGGAGACGAATTCCGGATGCTGCAGAACCGCGTCGTGGAACAACGCCGTGGTCGCAATGCCTTCGGCCTGGATCTCTGCCAACGCACGACGCATGGTTTCGATCGCCTCGTCCCGGGTCGGACGATGCACGATCAACTTCCCGATCATCGAATCGTAATGCGGCGGAACGGTGTAGCCGCCGTAAACGTGGGAGTCGAACCGCACGCCCAGTCCGCCGGGCGCGAAGAACAAACCAATTTTACCCGGGCTGGGCATAAAATTCTTGTTCGGATTCTCCGCGTTGATGCGACACTCGATCGCGTGGCCGCTGACGGACAAATCGTCCTGGCTGAACGATAGCTCCTTGCCGGCCGCCACGCGAATCTGTTCCTTGATCAGGTCGACGCCGGTGATCATCTCGGTCACCGGGTGCTCCACCTGAATCCGGGCGTTGACTTCGATGAAATAGAAGTCGTCGTTCTGGTCGACAATGAATTCGACCGTTCCGGCGTTGCTGTACTGGGCCCCGCGGATCATCCGCACTGCGGCTTCACAAATCGCCTCGCGTTTGCTGTCGGGCAGATTCGGGCTGGGGGCCTCTTCGATCAGTTTTTGGTGGCGACGCTGGACACTGCAATCACGTTCGAACAGGTGACACACGTTGCCGTGGGTGTCGGCGATCACCTGAACCTCGACGTGACGCGGCGAACCGATGTAGCGTTCTAAATAGACGCCCCCGTTGCCGAACGCGGCCTGCGCTTCGTTGCGAGCCTGCTGCAGGGAACTGGTCAGCGAGGCGGGATCTTCGGCCACCCGCATTCCCTTGCCGCCGCCACCGGCGGTGGCTTTGATCAGAACCGGAAAGCCGATTTCCTCAGCGATCTTGATCGCATCCTTGTCGTCGGTGATCAGCCCGTCGCTGCCGGGCACGACGGGAACCTTGTTGGCGATGGCCATCGAACGCGCGGTGTTCTTGTCGCCCAACTTCTCCATCGCTTGCGGGCTGGGTCCGATGAACTCAAATCCGCTTTCGCGACAGACCTCGTTGAAGTGCGCGTTCTCCGCCAGAAACCCATAGCCGGGATGGATGGCGTCCACGTTGCCCACCTCCGCCGCCGCGATGATCTGGTCGATCTTCAAATAGCTGTCGGCGCTTTTGGGTCCTCCGACGCAATAGGCTTCGTCGGCCAGTTTGACGTGCATCGACTCCGCATCGGCAGTGCTGTAGACCGCCACCGACAAGATCCCCATCTCGCGACAGGCGCGAATGATTCGAAGCGCAATTTCGCCACGGTTGGCGATCAGTACTTTTTGAAACACAACTTTCTCTGGCGCAGCGCTGGTGATGGACGGACGGGTCCCGAGGCGGACGGACTAGGGATTGGGTTGAATGCGAAACATCGGTTTGCCGAAGTCAACCGCTTGTTGATCGGCCACCAACACCTCAACGACCTTTCCACTGCACTCGGCGGGAATCTCGTTGAACACCTTCATGGCTTCGACGATGCACACAATCGTGTCGGGGCTGACCATTTGCCCGACCTGCACGAACGATTCCGACTCCGGGTTCGGGCGCGAGTAAAACGTGCCGACCATCGGGGCATCAATGGTGATCGTTCCCTCATTGGCCGACGACGCCGGTGCGGCCGAACCGGGGGCCGGAGCGGGAGCTGCCGCCGGGGGCGCCGCAGCAGCTGCTGCAGGAGGTGACAGATAAACCGGTTCGCTGCCGCGTCCCAGCTTGATGCGGTCATCGCCCTGCTGCAGATCCACCTCCGTCAGTTCGTGTTGTTCCATCAATTCGACGATGGCGCGAATGCGTTCGATGTCGAACACGCTTTCGCCCGGTTGTTTGCCTTTTGTCATGCCTGTCTCATCGGGAGTAGGTCCGAACGCGTTTCCGCGTGACGGGGACTTCACCGTCGGCGAAGTTCGAAAACTCGTGGGGTGCTGTGGTGCGGCTCTCAGGGCCGCCATCGGCTCGGATCGAACCGCCGGGGCGCTGGGACGGCTTCTCGCCGACCCGTTCAGGATGCATCGCCGGACCTGACGCGTCCAGTTCCGCACCGTCTTTCCCAGTCCCCCGCCGTCGATCGAGCGAGGTTTTACAGGATCAATCGACAATCATCGAGACCCTTTGGGAATCCGCTCAATACCTCGTGGCCGTTCTCGGTGACCAACACGTCGTCCTCGATCCGAATGCCGAATTCGCCTTCGAAGTAAACGCCCGGCTCCACCGTGATCACCATCCCGGGCGCCAATGTCTCGTCGCTGGTCGCCGAAAGCCGCGGGGATTCGTGAATCTGCAGCCCCACGCCGTGTCCCAATCCGTGGACGAAACGATCTCCCAAACCCGCCCGGTCCAACACGTCGCGCGCGGCCGCATCGATTTCCGACGTGGCGACCCCCGGGGCGATCCGCTCGATCGCGGCCAGCTGTGAGTCCAGAACCGCCTGGTAGGCCCGTTCGAAATTCGCCGGCGGGGAACCGAAATGGAAGGTTCGCGTCAAATCGCTGGCATACCCCCCCAGCAGGGTTCCCCAGTCAATCAGCAGGGTCGAATGGTTCCCGATCACGACCGGGCGACTGTGGTAGTGGGGCTTGGCACCACCGGGACCGGCACCGATGATCGGCTCGAAACTGAACCCTTCCCCCCCCAAGCGACGAATCGTTGCCTCCAGGTCGTACGCGATCTCCTGCTCGGTCCAGTCCGGGCCCAGTTTTGCGAGCACCGATTGCAATGCCCGCTCGTTGATCCGCACCGCCTGCCGCAGCGTCCGTATCTCCTGCGGATCTTTGATCATCCGCTGCTTCAGGATCACCCCGGACGATTCGCACCACTGCTGCTGTGGCAGCCTGGCCCGCAGTCCGCTGAACGTCGTCACCGTCATCTGATCTGCTTCGATGCCGACACGGCCGGCGCCGCTTTCTTTGATGATCTCGGCGAGGAAGTCCAGCGGCTTTTCACTCGGCGAACGGATCGCCGCCAGCACTCCCGGACACTCCTCGTCCAATTGCTTCTTGTACCGCCCATCGCTGATCAACAAGGCTTTACCGGGCTCCACCAATAGCGCCGAACTGTCGCCGGTGAAACCGGTCAGGTATCGCACGTTGATCTCGTCGGTGACCAGCAGGGCGTCCATCTCCAGCGCCCCAAGCTGGTCGGCAAGTCGTTCAATTCGTGGCGTCATGGATGTTCCTGGTCTCGATCAAGGTGTTTTTGGTTGACGTGCACGTGCACTTGCCGATGGTGTTCAAAGAACCAATCCCAGCCGTCGCTGGTGACACGACTGTCGTCGACATACAGCGAACGCAATTTCGGCAGGGCTGCAATTTTTTTCAGTCCTGCATCGTTGATGGGAACCCCGATCAGGTGCACGCTTCGCAGCGTGGCGATCGACGCCACCGCCTCGGCGGTTTCCGGCCCCAACCGCTCCCCACCCAGCCGCAGAGAACGCAAAGCCGGCAAACGTGCCAAGGCCCCCACGCCCGCCGCGGTTGCATCCGACTGGGGCAAATTCAAAATCTGCAGCGTGGATTGTCCTGCCAACTCCTGCAGAGCCTGGTCGGTTAGCGGCGAATGGCGGAGCCGCAGATGGCGAAGATTGGGCAGACGCGCGATCGCGGCCGCCCCCTCGTCGTGGACCTGTCCGGCATCCAGAATCAACGTCTTCACCCAGTCGTCGTCTTCGCGAAATTGCTGCAGCATCGCATCGTCGACCGCCGTTTCCCGCAGCTCCACGATGCCTACCTTTCCCGAGCCGGCCTTTCCCGACGCGGCGTCCCCGGAGGATTGCAACGACCGGCCGAGTGCCAGTTGCTGGGCCAGGTCGGGTTCCGGCGGCGGGACGGGCGGGGACGCGGGTTCCGGGCGATCACAGCCGCAAACCAGCCCCGTGGCCAACAACAGCGCGGCCAGGAAGACGAACCACGGCCGCGTGGCTGCCAACTTCAAATTCAACGGAAGACCTCTCAGACATCACGGGCACAAAACGGCGCGGAGGCAGATGTTGTAACCGACAGAGGCCGCCGGGGGACGCCCCAGCCAAAAGAACCCGGCAAGGAAGTCGCGGCGAGCAGGATGCGGGCAGAGGCCTTGGGTCCCCGGGCCGCCCCGAGCGGAACGCGGGGCCATGCACGAGTGGGCCACCAATGAATCGAGCATCGGGACGCTGCCGAGCAGCGTCCCGATGCAAGCGGAATTCCGGCGTGGAGCTGCGTCTCAAGACGGTTGACCCAGAAACCGTCGTCAGCCGCATCGTCGCTCCGACCCGTGAAGGCCAGGAAACGATTCCCGCAAAGCGTTTGCCTACGCGCGAAAATCCGCTCAATGTTTCTTTTTTGCGCCGCCCAAACCTGCTCAGCCCAAACCTGCTCAACGCCTTGGCATGTTGCCGGCCGACGGCGACCTTGCGTGGGGAAATAACCTTCCTCGCCACAGCCTGTCAATGGCGATTGCCGATTCGGACCACATCGCCTGGATGCCGTTCGAGCCAGAGAGCCGTCGGGTTGCATCAGCCAAGCGCCCGTCGCCGCCTTCACCCGGACTCCCGATCGACTGCCCGCCACCGTGGAACTTCGTCAAATCCTTCCGCACACGGTCCTCTTACACAGTCCTCTTACACGCTTGGTCTCCCGCCTGCTTGGCCCCGCGCCTGCTTTGCCCCGCGTATGCTTGGCCACGCGTATGCTTGGCCACGGGCGCACGGGCGCGGCGTTGTGCGGATCGCTCTTGTGTCGTGTCCGCCGGGCGGGCTACAAGCCAACGCCTACCCATTGACCGACCTACCATTTCACCCGCGGGTGGATAATGCCATCGACACGCCCCACCTGGATTCGAACACGCCGTCCGCATGCCCGCGGGCCTGAGGCTGCGGACGATTGTGCGGCAACCCGTTGGAAGACTCGGTCAACCGCGATCGCTTTGGCATTCCTTGCGGTCGGCATGCTCATTCCGGCCGGGACTAGCCCGGCAAACGCTCAACCGCTTCCCGAGCTCCCCGATCAGGCTCCGCCCCTGCCCGAAGACCCGGCAACGGTCATCGCGGTGGTTGGCCAGTCGCCGATCCTGTGGGGAGACGTCCAACCGAAGGTCGATGGCCGCATCAATGAAGTGTTGGCCAGCATGGGGCGCGAGTTCCCCAAGAGCGAATTGGCGAAAGCCCGCTTGCAGCTTGCCCGCAGCGCGATGATCCAGGCGATCCAGACCAAGATGATGAAGGAATCCTTTCTGATCGAGCAGGTCGGCACCGAGGCCGCCGACAAACGCAAGGAAATGGGTGACATGATGCTCAGCCGCGCCCGCCAGATGTTCTTTGACAATGAGCTCAAAGAGCTTCAGAAGAAATACGAAACCACGGACCTGGCCGAACTCGATCAAAAAATGCGCGAGACCGGATCGTCGCTGCGGGCCCGACAGCGGGACTTCATCGACATGATGCTGGGCCACATGTACATGCGCAGCATGGTCGATCAAGATCCTAAAGTCACGATCGCGGAAATCAATGCGCGCTACCACAAGGACGTCGATGCTTATCGCCACGGCGCCAAAGCCCGCTGGGAACAACTCTCGATCCTTTTCGAGAATCACCCCGACCGCATGGAGGCCAAAGAGTCGATCGTCGCGCTGGGACGGGAGGCCTACTTTGGCGGCAACCTGCAGGCGGTCGCCAAGGCCAAGAGCGAAGAACCCTTTGCCGTCGACGGCGGTTTGCACGACTGGACCACCAAGGGCGCCCTGGCTTCCGAACCGCTGGACACGCAGATCTTCTCCATCCCGCTGAACAAGATGAGCGAGATCATCGAGGACCAATGGGGCTTTCACATCGTCCGCGTGCTGGAGAGAAAACCGGCGGGTGTGCAACCGTTGGCGGAATTGCAGGAAGAGATCCGGGCGCAGATCAAGAAGGAAAAAATCGCCAAGGCGCAGGAAGCCATGCTGGTGCAAATGCGCAAACGCGTCCCCGTCTGGTCCATCTACCCCGACGACGTCCCCGGGTCCAAACCGCTTCGAATCGCCAACGCCGCCCGTGGATCGCAGTCGGACAACTCGCCTTCGTCGGGGCAACGCTACTGATGACTCGGCCGGTCCGCATCCAGTCAGGTTCCAACGCCGCGGACGGGCGGTCGGCGATGCGCCGCATGTGGCTGATCGCGGCCACACTGCTGCTGGCCGGATGCAGCCAGCTGGCCTATCGGTTGGATCGCCAGGCACCGGAGCAGTTTGTTCCCAATCCGTTGGAACTGCCGCCGGCCGACGATCGCTACGTGTGGATGCAGGTGGTCGACACCGTCGACGACTACTTTCGCATCGCTCGCGAACAGCCTGTGCAAAACTCCAACAGCCTGCTGTTGGATGGCCACCTGGAAACGTCCTACCGCATCGGCGCCTCGGTGCTGGAACCGTGGCGGAAAGACAGCACCGCCGGATTCGAAGCGATCCAGAGTTCGCTGCAATCGATTCGCCGCAAGGCGATCATCGACGTCCGGCCGCGCGGCGCCGGCTACAGCGTCGAAGTGATCGTCCAGAAAGATCTGGAAGACACCGACCGAACGCAGTACGCCACCGAGACAACGGCGACGCGGCGACACGACGGCACCATCGTCCGAGAAGACGTGCGTGACCCGGACACCCCGCAAACGTTGGGCTGGATCTCCCTGGGCCGCGACACTTCACTGGAACAGCGGATTTTGCGCGACATTTTCCAGCGGGTGACCAAACAAGACGATCGCCGCGGATTGTTTCGTCATCATCACTAGGCGGTTTGGGCGCTGTGCCACCGGATCGCGCAAGATGCGTGGCCTCCCCTGATTGCGCCCGTCGCGCGGCGCAGCGAAGCGCTTTGACGGCTTCACTATTTTTCTCCGCGACGGCCCCGATCGACGCACCCCGCATGGGTCACCCGCGATCGCCCCGGCAACCCTCTTCAGCTTTTCTCGGAAACTAATTTTCGCGACGCCCCGCGCCGATACCAACGCTGCCCCCGATCCGAACCGCCTTCCAAGCGGATCGCGGCGGGGCCTGTGCGTCACCAAGTTTCTTCCTCCCTGATTTGATTTGACTGCATGATCGGGTTTTCTCCCCAAACCATCGCATTCGATACGTTTTGCCAACACGTCGAAACACAGCTCTGTCGCATCGGCCAATTGGAGCCAGGCCAGTTTCCAATGACGCGGCGTCAACTGCTTCGCAGCGGTGAATCCTGCGGCTTTTATTTCTGCATCCACGGTCCCCGCAGCGTCAAGCTGACCGCCGTTTACGACCACCGCAAAAAGACCGCTATTTACTACGGGACCGATGGGGGGCGTCGGCGCCAGGAATCGATCGGCGTCGCGCTGCCTTCTCCTCTGCAGCACTCGACTTGAGGTACCGCACCACCAAGTCAAACGGATCGATGCGGGGATCCGCAGCCCGTTGCTGCTCAGTGTTTCCAGCCTCGGCGGCGTTTCTAACCTCGGCGGCGTTTCCAGCGTCGGCGGTGCTTTTCGCCTCGGCGGGGTCGCTAGCCTCACCGGTGTTGCTGGCCTCGGCGGCGCGGACCAACCGGGACGCGATCTGACCGACACCCACCGCGGCCGGCTGCACGGACTCGCGGTACCGCTGCTCCCACTGCGGGGGCACGATCTGGCGGTCACCCAGCAAGCCCCCGTCCGCCGTGTCAAAGTCGCACGCCACCCACTGGTCCCAGCGATCATGGTCGACCACTTCAGCCCGTCGGGCCACGTCGATCGGTAGCGGATCCTGGAACAGTTCCTGGACATCGAATGCCGCGGCGTACACTTGGCCGCGGTAAGCGTTCAAGCCGACCAACACCCGCGACGGCTGATCCGCCGCGTCAGGATCGAAGCACTGGGCAGCCGCAATGCTGCACAGCGATCCGACCGGGACCACCGGCACACCCAGCGCATACCCCAGCGTCTTGGCCGTCGTGACGGCGATCCGCAATCCGGTGAACGATCCAGGACCGTCGGCCACGGACACCCAGTCCGGGCGCTGGCCAAGCTGGTCACAGAACCCCAATGCCGCTTTCAGTTGGACCGACAGCGTGGCGGCGGTCCGCTGCCCGGTGGACAACGCTCGCACCCAACACACTTCCTCGCCGCGCAGGACCGCCAGCGAACCTGATTTCCCGGTCGTTTCGAGGGCGATTTGAATCATCGATGGTGTTCCACGGTGGCACGGCGGCAGGTCTTTTCAGCCCAGAACGAACGGGACGGTCAATCCCTGCCGTAGGATTGCTGTGGAAATTTGATTACCTTGAGCGTTTCCCACTCCGACAAACCGAAAACGCATCGGCCGCGTCGGCGTCTCCCGAGCAATCCTCCAGGACATTTCACAGTGAAGCGAGCCCTGATCAGCGACATTCACGGCAACCTTGAAGCCCTGCTCGCGGTTCTGGCTGACGCTCGCGAACACTCAGTCGACGAAATCTACTGCCTGGGGGACATCATCGGCTATGGGCCCAATCCCTGCGAATGTCTGGACCAGGTCATGCGGCACGCCAAAGTCACGATCCTCGGCAACCACGACCAGGCAGCTCTGTTCGATCCCGACGGCTTCAACCCGATGGCCCTGCAGGCAATCTATTGGACCCGAGACCAGTTGGACAATGGTCCGGGGTCAAGCGCGCAAGTCAACGGCCGCTGGGACTTTCTGGGTGAACTGCCCCGATCCCACGACGACGACGAAACGTACAAATTCGTGCACGGCTCTCCCCGCGACCCCACCAACGAATACGTGTTTCCCGAATACGTCTTCGACCAACGGAAAATGGAGATCCTGTTCGGCAAGATCAAGAAGTACTGCTTCATGGGGCACACCCACTTGCCGGGTGTGTTCACCACCGACTGCGAGTTCATCCAGCCCGATGAATGCGACTACGAATACCAGTTGACCGGCGATAAAGCGATGATCAACGTGGGCAGCGTCGGCCAACCCCGCGACGAAGACAATCGGGCCTGTTACGTGATTTTGGACAAGGACGCCCCACACGGTCCCAAGGTGACCTACCGTCGTGTCGAATACGACATCGAAGCGACGGCGAACAAAATCTACGCCCAACCGGATCTGTCCGACGCGCTCGGCGACCGGATCAAGCACGGCCGCTAAGGCAGCCGGCCGGCTCGCCACCGGAATGCCTTTGCCCTGCCGCGTGGTCGAACTTCGGGTCCCACGTCGACGGCTCGATCTCCTTCACTCATGGTCTCTCCAACAACCTGCTTGCGTCTGTGAACCGCACCGCAATCCTCAGCGACATCCACGGCAACCTGGCGGCACTGCAGGCCGTGATGGCCCACATCGAAACCCAGAAAGTGGACCGACTGGTCTGCCTGGGGGACGTCGTCGGCTACGGCCCGAAGCCCTGCGATTGTTTGGACATCGTGATGGATTTCTCGTTCTGCGTCCTGGGCAACCATGACAGCAGCGCCCTGTTCGATCCCGAAGGCTTCAACGCGGCGGCCGAACAAGCCATCTTTTGGACTCGCAGCCAACTGGAAAAACGCGATGACCGTCAAGCGTCCGATGAAGGGCCTTGCGTTTCGCGTCGCCGGATGGATTTTTTGTGCGGGCTGCCGCGCACCGTCCGCGAAGACAATGTGCTGTTCGTTCACGGATCGCCACGGGGCCCCACCAATGAATACGTGATGCCGGAGGACATCCAGAACACCAAGAAGATGGAAAAACTGTTCTCGCTGGTTCCCCATCTGTGCTTCCAAGGCCACACCCACGTCCCGGGAATTTTTACGACCGATTCAACCTTCCTCCGCCCGGATGACCTTCCCGACGGATTCGATGTCACCGATCCCGATATCCAGTTGATGATCAACGTCGGCAGTGTCGGACAACCGCGCGATGGCGACCCACGCAGCTGCTACGTGACCTTCGACGGCCAGCATCTGGAGTTTCATCGCGTCGAATACGACGTCGAACAAACCGTCTCTCAAATCGAGGCGGAATCGGAACTGGACAACTTTCTGGGCTACCGGCTTCGCGACGGCCGCTAACCGACTGAACCCGCCGCTCGCCCCGTCACCTCCAAGTAGCCATGCTCGCCAGAGCGTGATTTTTGCCGGATTGCCACCGTCTGGCGACGGTAGCTACCTGGGCGCCGTGACTCACAGGATTGCCACCGCCTGGCGACGCTAGCTACCTGGGCGCTGGCTTCGGCTCTCTGAGTTTGCCGATCCGGCCGCAGACCGGGGACCACCCTGACGGCAATCCGCCTGTGAACGTCCATCCAGGCCCCGAAGGGCCAACCGGCAACCACTAAACCGCCCTTGTGTAATTTTTCTGGACCCTATAGCTCCATTACGGGTACGCTGGGATCCCTCGGTCCTCTTCGTTCGTCGTTTTTTTCCCTGGAGCAAGACAATGTCCAGTTCTCGTCGACAGGGTTTCACATTGGTGGAACTGCTGGTCGTGATCGCCATCATCGGAATCCTGGTGGGATTGCTGCTGCCCGCCGTCCAGGCCGCCCGCGAAGCGGCACGGCGGATGAGCTGCAGCAACAATTTTCGCCAAATCGGATTGGCGGTCCACAATTACCACAGTGCCTACAAGCAGTTGCCCATGCACGGCGCCGGGACCGACAGTCCCGGCGGATCCGCACCGCCCTTTGGCAACGCCGGCCCAACCACCAATTGGTGGACCACACACTCGCATTCCAACGCCTGGCGGCTGAGCGCCCTGGTCGGGCTGACGCCCTTCATGGAGCAACAGGGGATTTGGGAAAACATCTCCAATCCCAACACCCGCGACGCAACCGATCCGTCGGTCATCCTCGATCCGCCCTGGCCGCCAATGGGCCCGGTGCCCACGCAAGCCCGCTACATCCCCTGGTCAACGGAAATCCCGACGCTGCGGTGCCCCAGCGATCCGGGCGTCGGATTGCCTTCACTTGGCCGGACCAACTATGCCGTCAACCTGGGCGACTCCTATTACTTCTCGATTCGTGGCGGTCGACGTTACAACAGCACGACCGGCGCGTTGGAAAAAGACCAGGGCTGGTCGATCCATTCCAATGCGGCAGACCGTGGCATGTTTGTGCAACACAAGCGAGCCAAATTCCGAGACGTGTTGGACGGCCTGTCCAATACGATCGCGATGGCGGAGATCGCCACCGACTTGGGCGACCGTGACATCCGAACGATCGCCGACCATGAGCCGACACAAGCCTGGGCACAGATCCGGGACAATCCGAAATGGTGCGAAGACCAGGGCTACATTGATCCGGCACGACCGCGGTTCTGGATGCCCGGTTTGGCCACCTGGTCGGCGGTCAACGGTCGTGGTTTTCGCTGGGCGGATCACCGCGTGGAGATGACCGGCATTCACACCATTCTGCCACCCAATAGTGAAATGTGTGCGCAGCGCAACCCGGGCGGGACGGTCGTCGCGCCACCATCCAGTCGACACCAGGGAGGTGCTCACCTCCTGATGGGCGACGGTGCGGTTGTCTTCATGACCGATTCGGTGGAAGCCGGTAACAATCATGCCGGCATGGTCTGGCGTAACGGGACCGGACCCCAAGCTCCCGGCAGCATGTCACCCTATGGATTGTGGGGTGCGCTGGGAACACGCGCCAACAACGAAACGATTGAGGAGCAATTGAACCAGTAATTGAACGGCTTCCTGCCAGTTACACTGCCTCCGGGTGCGTCCTGCATCCGGAGGCTTTTTTGATTCGGCCGGACGGATCCTTTTCCGTCACCACGGCGTCTGACAAGCGTGCCGTGTACAATCGGCGATGTCTCATCCGATCCTCGACGCCAGCCTCCAGGCGTTTTACCTTCGACTCTCTCCCGTTGGTCCCCCATGAAAGCGTTCCTGCCGGTCTTGTTGGTCCTGTCCACTGTTTCCACCTCGGTCTGGGGCCAGGAAACCGCCGAGAAAGACAAACTGCGGGCCCTGATCATTGACGGCCAGAACAACCACTCGGCGTGGCCCCAGACGACGATGATGACCCGCTCCTACTTGGAGCAATCGGGACGATTCACCGTCGACATCCAACGGACACAGTACACGTGGAAGGGCGGCCAATTGTTGCAACAGTTTCCGCTTGAAGACGGCAAGACGTATCAAGACTTGGAGCAACCAAAGCCGGACCCGGACTTCAAACCCAATTTCGCCGACTACGACGTTGTCATCAGCAATTTTGGATGGAAAGCGGCACCCTGGCCGGAATCGACCCAGCAGGCATTGGAGCGATACGTGCGCGGCGGGGGCGGATTGGTCGTCATCCACGCCGCGAACAATTCCTTCGGTTCGTGGGACGCATTCAACCGCATGATCGGTCTGGGAGGCTGGGACGGACGCGACGAGAGTTCTGGACCTTACGTGTACCTGGATGAATCTGGCAAGGTTGTTCGCGACAAATCAACCGGCAAGGGCGGCGCCCACGGACCGGCCCACGAATACCGTTTGGTGGTGCGAACGCCGGATCATCCGATCGTCCGCGGTCTGCCCAGCGCCTGGATGCACACCAAGGATGAGTTGTACCAACAGTTGCGCGGCCCCGCGGAGAACATGACGATCTTGGCAACGGCCTACGCCGACCCAAAATACCGCGGCAGTGATCGGCACGAACCGATGCTGATGACGATCGACTACGGCCAGGGACGAATCTTTCACACCACCATGGGCCACGACGCTGTGTCGTTTAGCGGTGTGGGCTTTATCACGACACTGGTTCGCGGCACCGAATGGGCGGCCACCGGCGAAGTCACACTGACGCAAGTCCCGCAAGACTTTCCCACGCCGACGCAAAGCAGTGCCCGTGAATTCTCCGTTCCGGAAGTCAGGTGAGGACGCCGCACCGCTTGAAATTTCTGTCGGAGACAGCCTTGGTGTCGCTCCCCGCGGCTTCCGTTTGATTCGTCAGACCTGTCCCAGTGTGCAATGGCCGAACGAAAGGTTGCCGCCGCTGACGACGGCGACGACGCGTTGCCCGGCAAAGCGATCAGCGTTTTCCACCAGCCCGGCCAGCGTGACCGCGCCGGATGGTTCAGCCACCAGCCGCACCCGTTCGGCCAACATCCGCGTCGCGGACAGGATGGCTTGCTCGGAAACCAGCAGCAAATCGTCAACGTACTGCTGGATGATTGGAAACGTCAGCGTTCCGACAGATGTCCGCAATCCGTCGGCAACCGTGTCATAGCGGTGGACGGGTTGAGGCGATCCGGCTTGCAAGCTGCGGGCGGTATCGTCGGCCCAAGCCGGCTCGACCGCGATGACCCGAACGTCAGGCCGAGTCGCTTTCGCGATCGACAGGATGCCGGCGAGCAGACCGCCGCCTCCGACCGGCACCAGGATGACATCGGGCCAGTGAACCTGTTCCAAGATTTCCAGCCCCACGGTCCCCTGACCGGCGATCACCTGCGGATCATCGTAAGGATGCACCAGCGTCGCTCCAGTCTCCTGCCGCACCCGCTCCGCGGTCTGATGGCGACTTTCGGTCGTCGGCTCGCAGAGAATCGGCTCGACTCCGTAACCTCGCACCGCATCGAGTTTGTTGGGTGACGAGTCTCGGGGCATGACCACGAAGGCCTTGATGCCACGCTGCTGAGCCGCGCGGGCCAGCGCCGCGGCGTGATTGCCCGAGGAATGGGTCACCACGCCGCAAGCCGCCTGGTCGTCACTGAGTGACCGCACCGCATTGACCGCCCCCCGAGCCTTGAACGCACCGACGTGCTGCAGATTTTCCGCCTTGAAACTGACGTCGCACCCAAACAACTGGGAAAGCGATTCACTGCCGATGCAGGGCGTCCGCAACACGTGACCGCGAATCCGCTCGGCTGCACGATGGACGTCATCGGAATCGATCGCAAACGAAACGTTCATCGGAAAACCTGACGCGTTGGCGGCGCCAAACAGCCAGGGGCCGTGGCAACCGCCGTAAAGAATGCTCCGGCGTGCACAATTCGCTCGGCATGGACGATCACGGCGACACCGGAGTCAGTAAGCCAATCCGCCAATCGAATCGTCCGTACGACTTCTGGCGTTTGTCATTGTCCCACATCCCTTGGAAGACGAACCGAGGTTGCGAAAGATCAACAACCAGCCGCTGGTCCACGCCGTCGCGGACCAACTCGCCGTGGCTGACATTGTCTGTCCAGGGCTGCACACCGGGTGCAGGACGGATGTTTTTACTGCCGGCGAAAGGCCGTTGCTCGGTCACCGCCAGCGGCTTCCACTCGCCGTCCAACGCATCGGCCACGAACGCCTTGAAGTATCGACGACCGTCCTGTTCGACGACGGTCAAATAGCGTTCAACACCTTTTATCTTGTACGTGTGACTGGCCTCAAAGATCTCGGCTTCCAAAGCGACCTGGCAATCGTGAAAGCCTGCGGGGAACTGATCCATTGCAGTCCACATCCGCCACATTTTTCCGTTCAAACTGGTGAAAAACAGATAGGCCCGGTCCTGATCGCAAATGATCCAGTAATCGAGTTCTCCGACGGTCCGTGGATCGTCCGGCCCACCATCAAGCATTGGTCGGGCTTGGGTCCAGGATTCCGGATCCGCAATGTCACGTGTGGTTGAGTATGCGACCCACATCTTGTTCGCACCCGGCACGCCCATTTGGTAGACCAGGTACCAGCAGTCGTGTGGCGCAAAAAAGAATATCTGCGGGGCGCAGAAGTAATCGCTATCGCTGATGGGCAACAAGAACCGTTCGGCCTGATCGGCCTTGTCCCATGACTCGAATGCGCAATACTCGATCGCGGATCGGTTCGGCAATTTGACGGTCATGAACACATGCCATTTGCCTTCGAAGAACACCACCGTGGGATCTTTTTGGGCGTGACTTGGCTGTTCGTTTCGATCCTCGGGCGAGATCAGCGGTGCAGAATACTGCCAACCGCTTGGTATCGAGACCGGGTCCTCCGCCAGGCATGGAACTGCCCACGGAATCGCCACCAAGAGCAACAGCGCCACACCCACTTCCAGACCGTGTCGGTTCATTTGATTTCTGAGCACTGAAGATTACTGAGCAATTGGGACTCGTTATTGTTGGATCGGCATTTGCAACGTCAGCACGTTGTCGCCCCGACGGACCTTGGCGTCCACGGTATCGCCCGGCTGCCGGTTTTGCACCACATAGGTCAACAGATCCTGTTCGCTGTCAAAATCGCTCCGCCCATCAAACTCAATGATCACGTCCCCCTCCTTGAATCCGGCCCGGCCGGCCGCCCCGTGCGGTCCATACTTGCCCACCCGTTTGACCAGCAGCCGCATCTCGTCCGAGGCGGAAGCTTGATCCCCGGAATCCGCTTCAACTGATTCCAGCACCAAACCGCCCGCGGCCATCCGCCGAAGCCCCCAGGTCGTCACCCGCCAGGACAGATCCCCGGCTTGACGCCAATCGGCCGGAAACGAGAGCGTCAACGACAAGGTCTGGTCACCCCGTTGGACCTGCAGAGGAATTTCACCGCCTTGGGGATCGACGTTGTGCAACACCCACTGGATGTCCGCGATCGACAACAACGGCTGGCCGTCCATGCGTGCAATCTGATCTCCGGGCCGGACCCCCGCTTGATCGGCGACTGAATCGGATGTGACCTGCTTGACCGTTGCCTTGTCATTCGGGTCCATGATCAATCCG
Organism: Roseiconus nitratireducens; assembly: GCF_008629675.1. Taxonomy (GTDB): domain Bacteria; phylum Planctomycetota; class Planctomycetia; order Pirellulales; family Pirellulaceae; genus Stieleria; species Stieleria nitratireducens. The sequence goes on from NZ_VWOX01000020.1 coordinate 66,087, forward strand.
ATCAGCTTGGGGTGCGGGTAGGGCCAAAGCACCTTGTCCGGAATGGGACGGTTCGAATCCCAATAGTACGATCGCTGCGCGTCTCCGATCTGGTGGCAGTGGATGCAGCTCTTGACCACATCGCCTTCATAGTTCAACTGATCCGTGAAGCGGTCTTTCAGCGTCGGATACAATTCGGGCGAAGCCACCTCCATCGGTTCACCCCGCTTACCCGCCAGCGAATCCTTGACGTCTTGATAGTCGGCGTGCAGATCCAGAGCTCCCTGAAGGGCCTTGGCCAATCCTTTTAACGAGACATCGCCCATCCATTCGGTGCGATGCGATCGCGTCCCGAAACGCCCATAGATGGTCTTGTCGGCGTTCAGAAAGAACACGGCAAAGGATTGGTCGGTGTCATATTGAAACAGGTTCAAATCCAATCCGTTGGTCGCGACCTGCCGCACGCAAACGAACTGTTCCAACAGCGGCCGAATGACCGGATCGGTGTCCACCAACTCGTCATCCAACTTGACACATTCGTGGCAGGGCAGGCAACGCAAGACAACGACGATCGGCTTGCCGGTGCGCCTCGCTTCTTCAAAGGCGCCCGGGATATCGTTGTAGCGCCAGAATCCGTCCGCCTCCACTTTCGCTTTGTCACTGCGCACAATCTCTTCGCGCGTTTGAGCGACGGACAACGACGCGGCCCAGAACACAATGCACAATCCGATCAAACTTCGCACGGGATCACCTGACAGGGACGGGAGGGGAAGACAGGACACGACGTGAGCGCAGTGTAACTGGAGCGCAGGGTAATTTGGGCGCAGTGTAACAACCCTGCGCACGCTCCGGCGAACGTGGCGGCCGTCTTGCAGCTACTCCTCCGCCGACGGCGGCGGTGACGGCTGTTCTCCAGCAAGGGATCGATAGTACGCCTGCACCGACTCGAACTCCTGGGCCCCTTCCACCTTGGTGTATCGGTACAGCGAAGGATCGTTCGGATGATTCAACCGCCAGACCTTGAAGTCCAACCGCAGGGTGAAGCGATATCCGGGCGGCATGTCCAAAGCCCCGTTGGCACGCAACATGTCCGACAGGTCAATGCGAAGCCGCAACGGGACCGGCTGGTCCCCCTCGGTGATCCACAAATCCCAACGGACGTCGTCATCTTGCAACCCGGTGAAGTGGACCGAGGGAGTCCGGCCGCGGAAGTTTTCCCGCCCCACCTGCACCACGGACTTCATCCCGGTCGTCAATGTCAACGAGGGATCGACGCCTGCAAGCGTCAACGCCAGCACCGCTTCGGGATAGGGGCCCAACGGCACCGGCAATTGAAAGACGGCGTTCTGCATCGCGATCGGTTTTTCCAGCACGCAAAACGCGGTCGGCGACAAAGCCACGACAGCCGTTTCGCCGTCGCTGTAAACCCGCGTCTGAATCTTTTCGCCCTTCAGATACGCCGTGAATTGGTCCGGTGCGGTCGACGCAATCTGGTAAACCGAAGTCTCCTGACTGATCACGGCCCCGTCGACAACGGTGTCGGCGGAAAGCTCCACCGAAGCGCGGATCGAGTCCGCTTCTTGAATCCGTTGGAATAGCGGCTGGAGCGCAACGACCGATTCCGGCACGCGATCCGCAGCCTCTTCATCCGTTTGCGACGACTCAGCCGGTGGCGTTCCCGTCCCTTCTGCCGTTGCTTCGGTGTCTTGAGCAAGCAACGGACCTGCATGCCCGACGGCAACCAACGGCAGGATCAGTGCCAAGACGATCTCGACGCATGGAGTCCTTCGTCCAACAGGCGATCGGCGGTGAAACATGGTGCGTTTGCCTGGCTTGGTCGAGCGAAAACGGGTCGGGCGAAAACGGGTCGGATGAAAATCGGGGTGGGCGAAAATCGGTCCGACGGGCACTGCGCGAAGACCTGGGCCGCGCTGAAGGCTCTCACATCACGAGCTTCCGGTTGGCTTCTCTGGGGTCAATACGGCCCCGACCGGAGAACCGCCTTCACGTGAACCGATCTCAGAGACGCGGTCGACCATGCAGGGTGCGATTGACGCGTTGGCCGACGAACGCGTCCTCCCGATTGACGCCCCAGGAATAATACACCGCATCACAACCGATGCCACACTTGGTCTACCAAACCAGTGGATTGCTCCAGCGAGAATTCGCATCCGTCAGGAAACGCACCCGGGCGATGGAAACGCCGCGTCATGGCTACGGGGAGGGCCGCGCCAGACGCGACACCTGGCCCGACCGCGACACTTGGTCCGACGGCGGCCGTCGGTCGCCCCAAAGTACAGGCCCCACCCGGTACAGGCCCCACCCACGGAGCGCACTTCACCCTATAATGGTCATCGCAACAAGCTTAATGACGCCAGATCCTGCCGCGCGGCGCGGTCACAACCCGCGGCTGGAATCTTCGCCACCTGCACCGATCCGATCCACCCCGATGGAAGCTACCGACAGCCGCGACAACACCATCCTTCAGCGGATTGCCCGGGGCGATGTCTCCGCGGTCGACGACTGCCTGAAACAGTACGGCGGTCTGGTGTGGACGCTTGCGAGCCGGCATTGCTCAACGGCGGACGACGCCGAAGATGCCTCCCAGGAGATCTTTGTCGAACTGTGGCGAAAGGCCGATCGCTTCGATCCCGATTCGGGGGGCGAGGCAACCTTCGTCGCCTTGATCGCGCGGCGGCGACTGATCGATCGTCACCGCCGTGGGCAGACCGCTCCGGACGTCGTCAGCATCAACGAAGCGGTTGTCGACTTGCCTGACGCGGGCGAATTGGATCGGCTGGAACTTTCCGAAGAGGCTGCGAAAGCCGCCCGCTGCATGAAAAAGCTTTCCGACAAAGAGCGTCGGATTCTTGCACTGTCGATCTACCAGGGCACCCCCCATTCATCCATCGCCAGCTTCCTGGAAATGCCACTCGGTACGGTCAAGTCCTGTGCCCGCCGGGGACTGCTTCAATTGAGAGAGTGCATGAAGCGCCCGCTTTCAACGGAGGCCGCGAGATGAGCTGGACAGACATCGACGAACCGCAACGTTCCGAATTGATCGCCGGCCAAGTACTCGGAGACCTGACCGAAGAAGAGTCGCGGTTGGTCGACGAACTGCTCCGTGACGACCGCGGCGCCGAATTGTTGCAGCACCTTCAACGCACCGCCGCTTCGCTTCAACTAACGCTGCATCATCTTGACCCGCTGGAGATGCCGCCGGAATTGGTCGAGAGACTGCGCGGCGAGGGCCGACGCATGGTCATCGCCGCCGGAGCGTCCAGGCCGGACGCGCTATCCGCCGCATCCACTGCCAAGACCGACGGCTTGCCAGAAAGTGCCAAAGCACGCCCGGCACCCGGCGGCGTTTCTTTGCGTGAAATCACCGCGTGGTTCTGCGCCGCTGCAGCTCTCCTTCTGGCCATCGGATTGTGGGCCGCCAACTCCGAGCCGGTCGCACCCACGGCCAGACAACTGCGGGCGGAAATGCTAGCCGGCGAAACTTCCTTGATTCGCGCGGACTGGACCGCCGGCCCCACCCCCTTTGATTCGCCTGTTCAGGGCGACGTGGTTTGGGATCCAACCACCCAAACCGGATTCATGCACTTCCAAGGCATGCCGGTCAACGACCCGAGCGAGCAGCAGTACCAACTTTGGATCATCGATCCCAAACGTGACGACGAACCGATCGATGGCGGGGTGTTTGACATCTCCGAAGCCGGCGACACTGTCGTTCCGATCGACGCCAAACTTGATGTGATTGATCCGGCTGCCTTCGCCGTCACCATCGAAAAGCCCGGAGGCGTCGTCGTCAGCACGCAAGAACGCTTGCCACTGCTGGCGCCGGTCGCTTCGAAGAAAAGCAAATGACGGGTCGGCGGAACGCTACTGGCGTGATTCGTCCAGCATGCTGACGACTTCCGCCGCGACCAGTGACACGGGCAGGGCATAAGAAACGACGCGACCGGCCCGCGCGATATTGATTCCGACCAGATTGCCTGAAGAATCCAACACGGGACCACCGCACTGGTTGGGCGAAAGCACGGTGTCATGCTGAATGACGCTGTCAAAACCGCTCAGCCGCACGTTTCGAGGCCCGTTCACCTTGGCATCGTTCTTGGTTTCCTGCAACAGCCGCTCGTCACTCATCATCGCATCGAGCTCCAACATGTCTTCGCCACGCATGATGGTCAGGCGAACGACTTCACCGGGATACAACTCGCGAAGCGTCATGATCGCCGCATGCGAACCGAGCATCTTGTTGCCGTTGATCTTCAGAATCTGATCGCGTTCCTGAAGCCCGGCGTCGAAAGCGCCGCTTTGCGGGAAGACGCCACGAACCATTGCCGGACCCGTTGGCGTGTCGTAGAAGCGGACCCCCAGTCGCCCGTCATGATCGACCCTCCGCGCCGCGGCTCCCACAACGCCGAATCCGACGGTGTACCCGTTGCGTCCCGGAGAAACCAGAAAGCCGCCCGTTGCGGCATCCGTTCCGTTCAAGTTCACCGGCTCGATTCCCCATTTCGAAGCGTCGCCCTCGATCTTTAGCAAAGCAAGGTCGTTGGATCGACGGACGGCGCCAATCCGCGCCGCAACTTTCTCGCCATTCGGCAATCGAACGGTGATTGGGTCACTGCTCAATTCGCTGCGTTTCGTGATCACGTATCCGTCGGCCGCAACAACGGTTCCCAACGACGCGATTCGCCCACCGCAAAACACCTGAACGACCGAACGCTGAACCGATTCGGAAAGCGGCCGCACCAATCGCATCATCGCCCCGCTGTCGCGCGCGGCGATTGACGTCTGACGCGCCGCGTGATGCAGCCAGTCCGACGTGGACTGGGCGGCAGCGGGACGCGGAATCGCCCACGCGCCCACCAAACAAAGTGCCACCAAACTGGCGGCCCGTGCCTCAGTACGATTTCCGCTACGAACGATCATGGCTTTGGTCGAAAGAAGAAGAAAAACATGCAAACCCGAAGTTGAATCGTCGGCCATGCGGTGACCGACGGACAGGACGCTACCCGTCACGGCCGATTTCGACGATCACGCGAACCCGCGTGGCGCCACGTTTCACCCAAATTGGCACCCGCTCGCCGGGCATCGTGTCGGCCACGGCATCCTTGAGGGCATTGAAATCAGAAATCATTTTCTCGCCAAACTGTTCGACCACATCCTCCGGAAGCAGCCCCCCTTGCTCGGCGGGTGAACCTTCCTTGACGTCAATGATTCGGGCCACCTCGTCGGACTGGTTTCCCGTCACCCCCAGGGTCGGCTTGAAGTTTGGAAGGAATCCCCAGGATTTGCCCGCGGCCATGCGGTCCCAAGCGTAATCGTAGTGATCGATCGGAACGTGCAGATTGTCGGCAACGTCGTTGCCGATCCGGCTGTGCACTGCGATCAATTCACCGGCGATATTGAACAACGGCCCGCCGCTGTCGCCACCGATCAGCGCGCAATCGGTCTTGATCACATCCGGTCGCACTTCCAGCAGACGCCCGACTCGGATGACCGAACCGCGACGGGAGTCGTAGCCGCCGGGATGCCCGAGCGCAATGCACCACATTCCCGGAACCAGATCTTCGCTGCTTCCCAGACTGGCGTGCGGCCAAGGCTCGCCGGCGTTCTGGCCGGGATTGATCCGAATCAGCCCCGCGTCCACACGGCGATTCATCCCCAACGTCGTGGCGGTGACCTGACGACCGTTGGACAAAGTTACAAATGCGGTCTTTCCCGGTCGCATCGCCACATGGGCCGCCGTGACAATAAAACCGGTATCGGTGATGATCACGCCGCAGCCTTGGGCCGGACCGATCCGGACGCTGACGGTGCAGGCCGACGCGATTCGCGCGACCCGCTGCTGCTGCTGCTCCAACTCCTGCAGTTGCTGCAACGACGTGGGCACGCCCCCACGCTTGAGCAACCGTTGGAGCGACTCGGGCACGGCCACACGGGTCCCCGAGGCCGATTTCCGACCTCGACCCCGGTCCGCTTCGCTCAGACCTTCAATCCGCGACTCTTCCGCCGTTTCGATGATTTCAAAGGCATCGCCGACGTCCGCTCCGGCCTGGGAACTGAACGGCCCGCGATCCTGCAGAAACTGGTTTTCTCGCGGTTCCTGCCCGCCGGCCATCCCCGCTGCGACCAGCACCAGCGCGAACGCGAACCGCCGCAGGCCCAGCCACCGCAGGCCCAGCGACTCCGGGGCCAGACGCCGCGGAGGGGCATCGGCAGGGATGCTTTGGGGCTGGGTTCGATTCAAAACGGACTCCGTGGACGCAATCTCGTGACAAGCAACTGACGGCTCCCTATTGTAGCCACAACCCGCCCCATTGAAAAAAGTGACGCGAAAAGCCGCAATGAACGACGATACGGACATTCTAGTGGTCGGATCGGGATACCTAGGCCAAAAAGTCGCCGAAATGGCGGCCGCTGGCGGCGCAACTGTCCATGCCACGACGCGCAGTCCGCGACGGTTTGACGCGCTCAGCCGGGCCGGTCTGCGACCAGTTCTCTACGACTGGACCCGCCCCATCGTTCGCGGCCAACTGCCCACGGAAAACCTTCGTGGCGGCGGACGCGTGCTGGTCGCGGTCAGCTACGACCGCACCAGTCGCCACGACCGCTACACCTCGCAAGTCGGAGGACTGCGGAGGCTGCTGGCGGTGCTGCCGCCCGATACCCGGATTTGCTACATCAGCACCACCGGCGTCTACCATCAGCAAGATGGACGTTGGGTCGACGAAACCGCCCCCACCCACCCGGATCGGCTGGGCGGACGCGTGCATCTGCAAGCCGAGCAGCTGCTGCATGCGATGCGGCCCACCGGACGGCACCACATCCTGCGTCTGGCGGGCATTTACGGTCCGGGCCGTGTGCCCCGCGTGTCCGACGTGCTTGCCGGCCGCCCCATCGCCTGTACCGAAACGGGTTTCTTGAATTTGATCCATGTGACCGACGCCGCCCGCGCCGTGCTGGCCTCTTGGCAGCGACTTGGAAACGTCGCGCCCGCCGGTCCCGGCATCCAGTCACGTCTGTATCTGGTGGCCGACGATCATCCCGTCGTGCGGGGCGATTTTTATCGTGAGATCGCGCGACGATGCGGTGTGGCACCGCCCCGCTTCGCGGCACCGGCGGCGGATGCCTCCGCCCGGATGCGAAGCGAGAGCAACAAACGCATTTGGAATCGAAAGATGCGCCGGGATTTGCTGGACACCCTGACCTTTCCCGACTATCGCTGCGGGCTGGCAGACGTCTTGCAACGCACCCTAGAATGACAACGAGCCGATCTTCAACCAACAAACCAGCACGCATGATCCAACGCAATCCAATCTTTCCCGGCATCTTGGAACTGAATTTTCAGGCCCGCGAGGTGCTCGGATGCAACGTCTACCTGATTTACGACGAGGATGAATGGGCGCTCGTTGACATCGGCTATGAGGAAACGGTTGACGACTTCGTGGAGATCATTCGCAACTTGGATTTCCCGCTTTCGCAATGCAAAACCTTGATCGCCACGCACGCCGACGTGGACCACATCCAGGGTTTGGCCAAGCTGAAGTCGATTCTGAAAACCACCGTCACGGCGCATCCCAAAGCCGTCAAACCGCTGCGGGAAGGCGACACGTTGTGGACCCTGGCGGAGATCGAGGCGCAGAATTTGAAGATGGACATGCCCAAAGTCGACGTCGAAAACGAAGTCGGCGACGGCGACGTGATCCGCGTCGGCGGCATCGACATCGAGGTCTGGCATACCCCCGGCCACACCAACAGCCAACTGGCCTTCCGAATCGGCGACGTGTTGCTCAGCGGTGACAACATCTACCGCGACGGCTGCATCGGCGCCATCGATGCTCACCACGGCAGCGACATCAAAGCCTTCGTCAAGTCGCTCGAGCGAATCCGGGACAGCGATGTGAAATGGTTGGCGCCCAGCCACGGCCCCATCTTCCCCAACGATGCCGACTTCATGAATCGCACCATCGACCGCGTTCGCGGTTACCTGAAGATGGCCGACTTCGGCACGTTGGCCGAGTCGTGGCCGCTGATGGACCAGTGGGAAGACGAAGTTGCCGCGGGAATCCTGCCCGAGGGACTGTCCACGCCAAGCTGATGACTGGGAAATCGATGACAGGGGAACCGGCGTCGATCCCTTACAGGTGAATCACCTGCTGGTCGCTGACCGTTTCGGCGTGCTGCTCGCAGTTGGCAGCCAGTTCGATCTTGGCGTGCCAACGTCCCTCGTGGTCGGCGCGAACGTGCCAGTGCGGTTGCACACAAACGCTCTGGTGCACCAGTTCGAATCCACCTTCGCTCTGACTGACCGTCTCGATCGGGAAAGCCCAAATGCCGCTGGGGCGATCCAGATTCAATTGGACGTCGATGCCCAACCAGCGATCCGATAGCGACAACGCGGTTGCCTCGGTCAAATCCAACGGCTGGCCCAACTGGCCCAGCCGGTTTCCGGACTGGTCGGAGAAGTAGCGATCGTCGGCGCCGGAGGGCAAGCCGGCAAAGTTGAATTCGATTCCGAAGTGGAACGATTGATCCTGCGGCAGGTTCTCCAACAGGTAGGTGATCTCCAGCGTGTCCGAACCGGCAACCATGGTGATGGCCTTGGTCAACGTGATCGGAACTCCCCAGGCGTTTCCGTCCCGCCGCATCTGAATCTGGACACGATCCTCGCCGCGCCGCAGCTTGGCTTCAAACGGCAGATCGACGAAATCGCCTCGCTCGTCGGCGTCACCGCGCCACACCGATTCCAGTGTCGCATCGCTGTCATAGAAGTGATCCATCAAGCTCTTTCGGGCATACCGGTCGTACTGCAACCGCTTGTCCAGGTCGGCCTGCTTGAAGACCACGCGGTCGTGAATGCTCGCGACCTCTTCGTCGCCACTGCTGGGGCCGGCCAACACTTTGCGGTGATAGCTTTCGGGGCGGCGTTTCAAGGTCGCCAGCAGATTGTGGCTGATGTCACGGACGTCAAATTCGTACAAACGTCCGCCGCGTCCCGGAGCCACCCACACGCAAAGCTTGTCGTTGCTCAGCCGAACTTCCTGCATGCCGTCAAAGTCATAATCGTCGGCCGTCGCTTGCACGGAATCGACTGCGTCACCGGTCACTTTCTGCAGCAGGTTGTCCGCCGTGATCAGGTGCTGGTAGATGGCGTTTCGCAGGTGCGGCAAATAGATCCCGCCGAACGCCCCGTGCCAGTACGGGCAATTGCATTGACCGCGGTACAGGTGGTCCCGGATGACCGACAACTGTCCGGCATCGACACCGGCCGCCTCGGCATCGGCCAGTCGACGACTGACGTGCATCATCCGGGCGTACATCTCGTTGGTTTCGTCGTACTTCGTTTTGAAATTGCGCCAGTACCCGCCCCGGACGAACGAACGCAGATCCTTCCAATGCTGGTGCTTTTCCATGGCATGGGTCAGCTCGTCCAAGCGTTGCTGTGCGTCGGTCGGCAACGACCATTCCGTCATTTCGCGATAGCTGCAATCGGGCAGGTAGATCTTGCCGGCCGGCGCCGTGCGATTGACGGCTTCGCCCAACGTGACGGTGTGCAGCCAGGACGCGTTCTCCGTCAACGCATCGAACAAGCCCCGCAACCAACCCTTTTCGTAAACGTGCTGCTTGGTATCGGGCCACGTGCCGAATTTCTCTCCGTCGTCGCCGAAGGTCAAAACCGCCCCGGGCGTGCGTTCGGCAACCTGCCGACAATGATCGATGGTCGCTTGAACCGGCTGGAAGGGAATCGTGTAGCGGAGATGCTCGGATCCCGGGAAAACTCGCAGGACACGGCCGTCGTCCTCGGTGATGAAGTAGCCGGTCAACCGCTCTTCTTGCACACCGGCGGCTCGGAAATGGTAGTCATCCAGAACCGTGTAGCGGATCCCAGCGTCGGCAACGTCGCGCGTCAGTGAAGATTCCCAAACGCGTTCCGGGGTCCACATGCCGCGCGGGGTCACGCCCAGATTGCGTTCCAGCCAGTGCGCGTACGCCTGGATCTGTCCGATCCGATCCCGCGACGAAAGCATCGTCAAAATCGGCTCATACTGCGGGCCGCCGATGATTTCCACGCGGCCGGCTTCGACCAGCAGACGCAGCCGGTCCAGGTACTCGGGATGCCGTTCCGACATCCACAGCATCAAAGGACCGGACGTGTGCAAAGAGATCTGCAGCTGCTCGTAAGGCTCGAAGACCTCCATGAATGGCAGATAACTGTCCTGGTAGGCCTGCTCGAAGACGCCGTCGAAATTTCCGATCGGTTGGTGATTGTGCAGAGCCAAACAAAGATGAACGTGGGCAGTCATGTTCAGTGCAAACGCAAACGTGGAATGATGGCAAAAGGCAAGTTGACGACGGCCAAACCGACGCGACCGATTGTACGGACCGAAGCGGATTTTCCGCATGGCCTAATTGGCAACGAATCGCCCAGGAACCGAAATTCCCCGATGTCGACCGCACAAGGTTTCCGCGTTCGGAATCACCCCCGCAATCGGCACCGACGCCCCTGACTGACTATCGGCATCCTTGGGGGGAGGGCTCCACAACCCAGTGTTTAGAAATTCGTTCAGAAATGCATCGTCGTTTTTGCCGGGCGGAGCACCTGGCGACAGCCCGGAAGCGACAATGTTCGGACAGGGCCTGTCTGGATACCGTCACGCCTGATCAAAAATAACGTGATTTGCACTACCGTGAGCGGCAAGGCGGTAGCCGCCGGTCGATACGAGTCCACCCGCGGCTGGCGCCACGCGGCTCACGAAAGGTGGCACGATCCGACGTCGCGACCGTCACCAAGCGGTGGCAATGCAGCACGTTCCACGCTCTGGCGAGCGTAGCTACCGAGCCAATCCCACGCTCTGGCGAGCGTGGCTACGTGAGCCAATTCTCCACGCTCTGGCGAGCGTGGCTACCTGAATGCCCGGCTAGTGGATCGCCAGCACGTGCCTGGGATCATTGGCGAATGCGGCCTCGCGATAGCGGTCGGTCGCGTCCTCAGGCAGCATGGAATTGATCATGCAATCGCTGCTCCACTCGAATCCCGCGGTCTTGGAGAGCCGGGGAAACACGTCCAGCGACCAGTGAAACGCGTCGGGTTGCTTGATCCCGGGCGGACAGGTGTGCAACAGGTAGTTGTACGCCTTGCCGGGGAATGCCGTGTCGACCCAGCCGAGCACCCGCCACAGGAAACTGGCCAGATTGTCCAACGCGTTGTCCGAAAAATCATCGAAGTGCGGCTGATGCATCGTCGACGTGACTCGCACCAGACCCGGAAAACGGCTGGCGAAGGGGCAAAATGCGACGAAGGAGTCGGCGTGATCAATCACCCGCGTCCGCTCGTTGAGCTCCGCCCGCAGCAGGTCGCAGCCGAGAGCGCATCCGGTCCGGGCACGATAGTTCTGGCAACGTTCCGTCACCGTGCGGACCCGCTGCGGCATCAGACTGGTGGCAATCAGTTGGCTGTGGCTGTGCCGCAGCGACGCCCCCGCATCGGGGCCGCAATTCTTGAACACGCTGATGTATTCGATCCCCGGCACCTGCCGCCAGTGGCGGATGCGATCGCGATAGGCCAGCAGCGTCATGTACAAGAACGAGGCATCCAACTGCGTGATCAACTCGGCGTGTTCGGACGACTCGATCATCACCTCATGGCCGCCGACGGTGTCGGTGACCGGAAAGAAACTGCTTTGCTGCTGCGGGATCGCACCGGCGGTGTCAAAGGGACTGACCGCGGGAAACTTGTTCGGCACCACGCGAATGTCCCAATCCGGCTGGTCCGACGGACGGACTTCCACGGCCGGCCGCGCCAACCGGGTCCGATCGTCATCGGCGCGGCAGGTCAATTCGTCCGACCGCTTCGCTGACCAAACCGCTTTGGGCGTTTCCGATTCGGCGCCGCGGCAAAACGGACAATCTGGATCAACGCCATGAACCGTTCGATGCTCCGATTCCGCACACCGAGCTTCCAAGATCGCATAGTCGTTGGGACGCTGATCACGCTCGGGAGCGAAGATCGTCCAGTCACCGGTCAACAAATCTCGCCGAGAGTGTGACGCGGTGACACGATCACGTTCCCATTGATTGATCCGAGCCTGGATGCGTCGATCCGGCATCCGCTCGATCGACGGTTGTCCGGACCGACCTTGCCAGATCAGCTTGGTTTCGCAGGCCGAAGCCAGATGCGTGTCTTGGTCGCTGAGCTGCTTGGCGGACACGGTTTTTCCGGCCAAGACGTATCGACCACGAGATTCGATCAACAGTTCGTTGGCGGCGTTTTTCGATGAAGATGGGGTCTCAGGCGAGACGCGATCGGCGTTGGACGACATCGATGACAGTTACGACTTGACGGGGCTGTGGACATCAGGAACTTGGGCGCGGAGACCACCTTCAACTCTCGCTCATCGTTCACTTGTCGACCGCGATGACTCCATTGCTGTACGCGGGGGACCGGGACCCCAACTTTAGCGATTTCTCACCGATTTCCAGCCTTTCTTGCCAAGAATCTCCGATTCGCCGGTGGCCACAAAACACCGCCCCGCGGGGCCTCACCGACTAAGGGAAATTGCGTTTTCGTAAAGCTCCACATACTGGATCGCACTCTTCCTCCAAGACCAATCCATCGACATCGCGCGGGCGACCAGATCGTCCCAATTTTTTTTCTCGTGATAGCGCATCTGCAGGGCCCGTCCGATCGCTTCATCCAATCCGTCCGGCGAGAACTCGCTCAGGTGGAACCCGGTCGCCGTGCCGTCGGCCAACGTCTCCGGCGTGCAATTGACCACGGTGTCCGCCAGACCGCCGGTAGCCGTAACGATCGGCACCGTTCCGTAGCGGAGGCTGTAAAGCTGGTTCAACCCACACGGTTCGTAGTGGCTGGGCATCAAGAACAGATCCGAGGCCGCTTCGATCTGGTGGGCCAACGCGTCGTCAAAACCGATCCGCACGGCAACTTGGTCGGGCGCCTGTTCGGCCAACCGCACCAAGTCCGCCTCGATCCCCGGGTCGCCACTTCCCAGAATCATCCATTGGGTCGGCCGCTGCTCCCGCACGTGACGCTCCAGCACCGGCAGGATCAAATCCCACCCTTTCTGCTCGGCCAACCGCCCGACCAGCCCCAGCATCGGCACCTCCGCCGAACGCTCCAAGGAAAACGCTTCCTGCAACGCCAGCTTGTTGGCCGTCTTGCCCTGTTGCCATGAATTGACATCGAATCGCGCCGGCAGGTTGGGATCGTTGACCGGATCCCACACGGTCACGTCGATGCCGTTGGTGATTCCGGTCACCCGATTTCCGTCGCCGCCCTTGGCCGCCAACACGCCGTCCAATCCGCAACCCCGGTGCGGCGTGCAAATCTCCATCGCGTAGCGGGGACTGACGGTGGTCACAAAGTCCGACGCCGCAATGCCGGCCTTGAGGAAATTCAGGTGCCCGTAGAATTCGAACGACCGGTGATTGAAGTAGGCCCACCCCAATCCGGTCCAACTGAATGCCTCAGCGGGGAATTGCCCCTGGTAGGCCATGTTGTGGATGGTCATCACCACCGGAGCGTCGCACACCGCCGGGTAGAACTCGGGCGTCGCCCGCAACAGCCCTGGGACCAATCCGGTCTGCCAATCGTTGCAGTGCAGCACATCGACATCCATCCCGATCCGCGGAAGCGCCGCCAGCGCCGCCCGACAAAAAAATGCGAACCGTTCGGCATTATCGGGATAGTCGCCGGAAGCATCTCCGTACAGCGACTCTCGGTCAAAGTACTGCGGCTGGTCGATGAACCACACCGGTACCTGGCTCAGCGGCAGCTGGGCCTTCAACAATCGGCCGCCGACCAATTTCCCACCCGACATCGGGATCGCAAAGCTGATGTCGGTCGTTTCGATCTTGATGCCGGCCCGGTGGATCTGTCGGAACGCCGGCATCACGACCGCGCAGCGGTTTCCCAACGCGGCAACTTCGCGGGGAAGCGTCCCGCAAACATCCGCCAAACCGCCCGTCTTAGCAAATGGCACCGCCTCAGTTGTCAAATAAGCAATATTCAAAGGTGAAGGCTCTGTCGAAGCGGGATCCATTGATGATTTGATTGCCGGCCGCCAAATCCTGCCCAGCCGAGCAATCCTGGCAACACCGCGCGGCGAACGATTGGGGCAGCGTCTCACGGTGGTCGGGAATCGACGGCACGCGCGGCATTCGGTTCAGAGTGTAAACATCGTGCGTGGCGATTGCACCGCTGAGGATTGTCACGCTATCGATTATTGATCGCTTTTCGCGCGTCGGACGAACCCACACCGGTCTCCGACCAGAAGTCGATTGGCTAAACTGAGACGGTGCGTTTTCGCGCTGCCCGCCCGATTTCTATTCCCCCTGCTTGTCCCGCGTTGAATGTCGATCGCACTCAGCGAATTCTGGTCTCGTCTCGTCAGTGCCGGCATCACCGATGCGCCGGGTTGCAAGCAGATGGCCGCCGCTTTCGCAGCGGCCCACCAGGGTGATCCGCCAGCCAACGCCGCCTCGCTGGCCAAGTTTCTGGTGCGAACCGGTCAGCTGACATCGTTCCAGGCAAAGGCGCTCGTTTGCGAACCCGAACCCTCGTTGCGGGCCGGCGCGTTCGTGATCACGGGGGACCAGCCGCCGGTTCCGTTTCGACACTGGCTGCCGGTGCGAACGGTCTGTGAGAATTCGGCTGATCCGGTTCGCAACGGATTCCTGCTCAGAATCCCACTCGGTTCGCTCGACGACACCCGCCGCGCGGCGTTGGCGGCTCACGCCAAAGTCAGCTGCCCCACGCTGCAGACAATCGAATTGTCCGGTGGAGCGCAATCGTCCGACGCCAATCGCACCGTGGATTTGTTCAGCCCGATTCCGGAGGGTGGATCGCTGTGGCAGGTGCTGCAAAAGAAACCCCGGCTGAGCGCGCGCAAGACCATTCGAATCGGCGTGGATGTGGCGCGCGCTCTGGCGGCGATGCATCAGGATGCTTCCACGACGTTGGTCCACGGTGCGGTCGCCGCCGACCACGTTTGGGTGACCCCCAAAGGCAACGCCGTCCTGCTGCGTGATCCGTCCATCACGTCCTGGTCACCGCACTCCGATGTGGCCTCCAGTTGGATCGATTGCATCGAGCCGGCCGCGCGCTATGCCGCGCCGGAGCTTGCCGATCCCACCGCCGTGGCGACGCCACGTTCCGATCTGTACGCGCTGGGCTGCTTGCTGTTTTCTCTGCGAGTCGGTCGGCCTCCGTTTGAGGGCACGGACACGTCGGCGTTGTTCGCCGCCCACCAGGATCACATCCCCGATGAATTGCAGGACGCTGCCACTCGGGGCGCCGAGGGAGACCCGATCCTGCGTGTGGTCGCCTACGCGATGGCGAAAGATCCCGCGGCCCGATTCGACTCCGTCGCCGCCTTCGCCGACGCGCTGCAACGGGTGGGCGAAGTCATTCAGGAACACAAACAGTCCGCATCGAAACAGCCCCCGCCGAAAGCGGCTTCGGCAACCAACGCCCCCAAGAGGGAAGCCGTCCCCGCCGCAAAGCTCTCCGCCGCGGAAGCACCTGCGGGGGAGCAGATTGCCAAGGCAACCCAACCGACCGTCGCGAGGGAATCGGCGGCGACGTACCACACCAACACGGCTGCCCGGCCAGCGCCGCCGGCAACCGCTAACGACAGTTCACCCGCGGTCGAATCCGCCGCGGCCGCGACCCGGCCGGCAACGTCGACGCCTCCGCCGGTTGACCGCACACCGCCCGCGCAGACCGGGTCGGACACACGGCCCGTCGATGACGTGGCCGCCGTCGATCGGGCAGCCACCGCGCCGGACCGCGAGCCTCCTCAGCTGACCGAGCAAGGATCGATCGCGATCGATACCTCGGCCCCCGAAACCTCGGCCCCGGAAACGAATCCCGAACAAGTCGCGGCGACCGCGGAAGCCGAGTTGTCGTCGGCTGAATTGTCTTCCGCTGCCGAGACGGCGCCGACGCGTCGTCGTCGACGACGTCGGAAGAAGAATCGGCTGCCCATTCTGGCCGGGATGATGATCCTGCCGCTACTGATGCTGGGCCTGGCCATCGCGCTCAGTGGCAGCGGTGATGAAGAGACGAACGCGCCGCGACGTCCTCCTCCGCGTCTGACCGGCGCGGTCCCACGCGTCGGACAGGCTCGCCGGGACAGCCAATCCGATCCCAACCAAACCAACCCGACCGCGCCCGCGGGCGGTCCCGCAACGCAAAACGGCTATGAGATCGTCGACAGCGACCGACTGTTGTGGGTGCCGCCCTACCCGGCGGACACACAACCGCCGTCGTTGGAACTGCTGCCGCCGGGACCGGCGGCGTTGATTTCCGTTCGGCTGGCAGCGATGACGGACAAAGCGGCTGCGCAACCGATGCTCACGACACTGCAACCGGAATTGGATCCGTTGATCGATGCGGCCGTCAGCCGCGCCGGCGTCGCACGCGACCAGATCAAACGCTGCACGATCGGGCTGTATCCTGGCCGCGGCGGATGGCCGGAGGTCGCATTGGCGGTCGAACTGGAAACGCCGACCAGCATCGACTCGTTGACCCAGCGTTGGGGCGCATTGAAATCACAAACTCCCGACGGGGTCACCCTGTATGCCGGCGAAGACCTGGACGGCGACGCGTACTTCGTCGCCGGCGGCGAACGAGGCAAGCTGGCCCCGGGGGCGGACGTGGAACGTTTCGCGGTGGCCTCGCTGGACCGCATCCGTGAAGTCGCCGAGTTGGACGGGGGTCCGATTCCGCTGGTCCGCAGCTTGCAAACCCTGTGGGACCGGACCAGCCGGGAAAGTGATTTGGTTGCCGTGATCACACCGAACTTCTTGTTCGCCGACGGGCGAGAACTGATCGCGTCGACGGTCCCGGAGTTCCAAGATCCGCTCAAACGGTGGCTGATCCCCGACGTGGCCGCCGCGTCGATCACGGTGACCGCCGCCGACCAGACCCTGTACGTGGAACTGCGGGAAGTCCCCAGCGGCGGTGCGACCTCACCGGCACTGCTGAAGTCTTTCCGTGATGAAGTCGCGTCCTGGCCGCAGTGGGCAGATGATTTTATTTTGCAATCGGTACCCGATCCTTCCTGGCGGCTGCTGGCGAGTCGCTTGCCGCTGATGTTGCGTTTCGTCGGCCAACAGACGCGCAGCACGATCGAAGGGGAAACCGTTGTCGCGTCGCTGTACCTGCCGCCGGACGCGGCGGCGCAAGTCATGCTGGCATCGATGTTGGCCATGAACACGCCGCCCGGCGGTCCGGTCGTCGCGTCCAAACCAAAGTCCACCGAGCCGCTGACGGTCCAGCAGATGCTCGATCGGCCGATGTCGATTTCTTTCACCCAGGAGTCGTTGCAGTTCGCGGTGGCTGCGGTCGTCGATGAATTCACCCAATCACTTCCGAACAATTCCACGATGCCCGAAGTACGCATCATCGGGAGCGACTTGGAAAAGAACGGCATCACCCAGAACCAGCAGATCCGTGGGTTTGAGAAACAAGCGGTCCCGCTGCGCACCGTCCTGACCGATCTGGTTTTGGGTGCCAATCCCGACAAGACAGCGACGGGCCCCAAGGATCCCAAACAGTCGTTGGTGTGGGTCGTGCATCCGTCGGGCAAAGAACCCCAGGACACGGAAATCCTGATCACGACGCGTGACGCCGCAGCGAATCAATACGAATTGCCGGCCGAGTTCCGCCCCTAGCCACAACAGCGGCGGACATGCACGCAGCTTCACGGAGTGAAAGGCGACAAACGAGTCGCCACGCTCGCCAGAGCGTGGCTTTCTGCTCTCTGGCGACAGCAGGGGTTCTGCAAAATTTCAGCCAGGGCCCAGCAGGACAGCGCCGCCATTGCGGCGATCACGTCTGCCCGATCAGCCGTGCCAACTCTTCGGCCGAGGCCTGAATCGAATGCCGCGACCGGACACCGTCCCTTCCCTCCTCGGCAAGCCGCTGCCGACGTTGCGGATCGTTCACCAAGTCAATGATCCCGCGACACAGTGCGTCCAGATTGTCCGGCGGGACCAGCACGCCTCCGCCGGTCGAGCGGACCAACTCGCCAAAGGCACCGTGGTCGGGCATCACGACCGGCGTCCCGGCCGCCAACGCCTCCAACACGAACAACCCTTTGGGATCTTCGTACTCGGTCGGCACGCTGAGCACATCGACGTCGCGAAGGAACCGGATTTTGCCCTGCAGGTCGGGGCTGCCGTGATAGACAAACCGGTCCTGCAAACCGACTTCGAGCAGCCGCTCGTGAATGGATTCCAGGTAGGCTTCGTTGGCCGGTCCCAACCAACCGGCCGCGTGCAGGGTCAACTGCGGGTGGTCGGGCGCGATCCGTTCGAACGCTTCAACCAATCGGTGCAGACCTTTTTCGGGCGCGATTCGGGCCAGGTAGCCCAGGCGGACGTCGGCGTCGGAAACGGGTCGCCGCTCGCCGGCATCGCTGAACGGTGCTAAATCGATCGACAAGGGCGTGCGGACCAGTTTGGCCGCGGGGATCTGCAGCAGCGCCCCCATCTTCTGGCCGTAGAAATCGCTGTGCACGCAGAACCGATCGACGTGCGGAACCAATTCGGCGCACAGCCGGATGGCTTCACTTCGCGAAGCCTCTGGCAGGTGGTCCAAAAAGATGTCGTCGCCTTGCAGCATGACGACGATCTTCACGCCGGGCAGATGCTTTCGAAGACCGGACAAGCCGCCGCCGATCAGCAGGTTCGTCAAGATGACCACGTCCGGCCGCACGTCCCGAACGATCCAGTCCTCCAGCCGCTGAAATTCTTTGGCTTGATGGCCGTGCTCACCGCGCAACATGGACACGGCCAGGTTTCCCAACAGGGCCGGATCGGTGGCACCGGCACGGCGGGTGGCCCAGCGGATCAGGGGGGGAAAATCCACCAGGTGTCGGAGCGATTTCGGCAAATAACGCAACCAGGGCATCTGCTGCAGCAGATAGACCTGGATCCCGCCCAGAAACACCTGCTGGGTCGCGACACTTTCCTCGTCGGTCCGAATCGGGGTGTAAACGGGTTGCAACAGGCAGTCGATGCCGCAGCCCCGGAGCGCCTTGGCCAGCGCGTTGTCGTGCATGCAGCTGCCGCAGAACATGCCGGCGGCACCGGCGGTCAGATACACGACTTTCATCGAAAAGGACTCCTTAATCGGGGCGATCGGCAAGCTTCCGAGCGGATTCGGGGACGAATCTTGCCGGTAGTTTGGCACGCTGAAAACGCTCGTTGTGACGACTGCGGCTCGTTTCTATACTCCGCCCTCCGGGGGATGGTCACCGGAACAGTTCTCTCCAGCCTTGGTCTTCACGATGAGTTCGCAACCCGATTCATCCGTCAACGATGGACCGGTCCTCGCACCGATCGAATCTGCACGGGCGCCGTTTTATTGGGGAATCGACATCGGAGGCACCGGAATCAAACTGGGCTTGGTGGACGAAAACGGTAAAACAGTGGCCTATGAGAAGATAGCCACGCGTGAATCGGAAGGGGCGACGTCGGCCGTCCAGCGGATCGCTGCGATCGTCGGCGAAGTGGAGGACCGGCTGGGAGTGGCCGGCAAGGTGCCGGGTGTCGGGCTCGGCGCGCCCGGTCCGATGGACCTTCCCGGTGGCTCCCTGGTGGCCCCACCCCAACTCCCCTCCTGGTGGGACTTCCCGATCGTGTCGGCGACCGAGAAACTGCTGGGACGGCCGGTTGCGTTTTTGAACGACGCCAACGCCGCCGCGTTCGGCGAATTTTGGCTCGGCAGCGGGCGTGATTCGAATTCGATGATCCTGCTGACCCTGGGCACGGGCGTCGGCGGTGGGATTATTGTGGAAGGCGAACTGGTCAACGGCGTGAACAGTTTCGGCAGCGAGTGCGGCCACATCCTGGTCGATCCGTCTCCCACCGCCCGGCTGTGCATCTGGGGCGGCGGTCGCGGACAATTGGAGGCCTACGCCAGCGCCAGCGCGGTCGTGGGACGCACGCTGCAACGGCTGACCGACGGGGCCGAGAGCGCGCTCAGCGGTTTACTTGGTGGCGGCAATTCGGAATTGACGGCGTTGAAAGTCTACGAGGCGGCGAAGGAGCACTCCGACGCGCTGGCACTGGAGATCATTGACGAAACAGCAAGATGGCTCGGGATTGGCATCACCACCCTGGTCCACGCCCTGGATCCCGGCGTCGTGACTCTCGGCGGTGCCATGAACTTTGGCGGCTCAGAATGTCCCATCGGACAACGGTTCCTTGACGGGATCAAAAACGAGTTCAAACACCGCACGTTTGAGAACGTGTACGAGGGCACCAGCATCGGCTTCGCTTCCCTGGGTGCCGACGCCGGATACTTGGGCGTTGCCGGATACGCTCGAAAACAAACTCTTAAAACACTATGACGAAACAGATTCGCAACTTCTGCATCATTGCCCACATCGATCACGGCAAGAGCACCCTGGCGGACCGATTGCTGGAGGAAACCGGAACGGTCAGCAACCGCGAAATGAAGGCCCAACTGCTGGACGATCTGGAATTGGAACGCAGCCGAGGCATCACGATCAAAGCCCGCGCGGTGGCGATGAAGTTCAAACGCGGCAAAGAGGAATACGAGCTGAACCTGATCGACACCCCCGGGCACGTCGACTTTCAGTACGAGGTTTCCCGGTCGTTGGCCTGCTGCGAAGGCGCGTTGCTGCTGGTCGACGCCTTCCAGGGTGTGGAAGCCCAAACGGTCGCCAACGCGTTCGCGGCCATGGAGCATGACCTGCACATCATCCCGGTGATCAACAAGATCGACCTGACCCACGCCCGGCCCGACGAAGTGGCCGAAGAAATGATGAACTCGTTGGGCACCGACCCCGACGAATGCGTCCGCGTCAGTGCGAAAACCGGTCAGGGCGTCGGTGATTTGGTCAACGCCATCATCGACCGCATCCCGGGTCCGACCGGTGACCCCAACGCGACTTTGCAGGCGATGGTGTTTGATTCCAATTACGACGACTTCCGGGGCGCGATCACCTACGTTCGCGTCATGCAGGGCACCGTGCGGAAGGGACAAAAAATCAAGTTCCTGCGCGCCGGCACCACCCACGACGTGGTCGAACTGGGACAGTTCGCCCCCCAACGTGTCTCCCGCGATGAACTGGTTGCCGGTCAGGTCGGATACCTGATCTGCAACATCAAAAGCCTGGGAGACGTGCATATCGGCGACACGGTCAGCGTCGCCGGCGATCACCCGGCGCCGGCCTTGCCCGGCTATTCTCGGCCCAAGCGGATGGTGTACTGCGGTTTGTTCCCCAGCGACGGCCAGGATTTCAGTGACCTCCGCGACGCCTTGGAGCGTCTGGCCATCAACGATCCCAGCTTTGAATTCGAACCGGAAACCAGCGATGCCCTGGGGTTCGGTTTTCGCTGCGGATTCCTGGGGTTGCTGCACATGGAAATCATCCAGCAGCGTCTGGAAAATGAATCGGACATCGATCTGGTCCAGACCGCGCCGAACGTGACCTACGAGGTGGTCAACAAGCGCGGCGAAACCATCCAGATTCACAAGCCGCAGGACGTTCCCGATCCAGGTGACATTGAGGAGTTTCGGCAACCGATCGTCCGCTGCAACATCATCGTGCCCAGCGAGTTCATCGGGCCGGTGATCCAATTGTGTCAGGAACGACGCGGCATCCAAAAGACACAGGAGTACCTGGGCGCCCAGCGGGCCATGCTGACTTACGACATTCCGCTGGCGGAAGTCGTTTACGATTTGCACGATCGAATCAAAAGCGCGACGCGGGGCTACGGCACGCTGGATTACGAAATGGTCGGCTACGAACCGGCCGATCTGGTCCGCTTGGACTTCCTGGTCAACGGCAATCGCGTCGATGCGCTGAGCATCGTTTGCAACCGGGCGGACGCCGACCGACGTGGACGCGCGGTCGCCAAAAAGCTGAAGAGCGAAATCGACCGCCACATGTTTGAAGTCGCCGTCCAGGCGGCGATCGGCAGCCGCGTCATCGCCCGCGAAACCGTTCCCGCGATGCGCAAGAACGTGACCGCCAAATGCTACGGCGGCGATATCACGCGAAAACGCAAACTGCTGCAAAAGCAAAAGGAAGGCAAAAAGCGGATGAAAGCGGTCGGCAATGTTGAGATCAGCCAGAAGGCCTTCATGGCCGTTCTCAGCGAAGCCGAAGGCTGACGCGCGCGATTCGACTTTTCCTCGACGCTCATTCCGCCGCCCGTTCGCAACTTCCAAATTCCCTGGCGCGGTAATGAGAGGATGGACCTGTGCGGTCGTCCGTTTTGCCGGGCCACTACGTCATCGCTTCGACAAACAATCGGTCGGCGATGTGCAGGCGGCGAAACGTCGGCCGCTTTTTCTCCTGGTGCTGTTGCATCCGCTCCAAGATGTCGTGCAGGCGTCGCACCGTGTCGACGATGTGCGGGCCTTTGTTCAGCATCACACACTCGGCCCGCGCCGCGACCCCCGCATCGGTTAGCTCCGCACGGCTTGGCAACCCTTCTTTCGCCGAACCCTCCAACACCTGCGTCGCCCAGACCACCGGCAGGTGGGCCGCCTCCGACATCCACAAGATCTCTTCTTGGACTTCGACCAGACGTTCCCAGCCGCATTCGACGGCCAGGTCACCCCGGGCAATCATCACCCCCGCTTGATCGCTGTGCATCACCTCCAACAGCAAGCGGGGCAGAGTCTCAAAGGCTTGGCGATTTTCGATCTTCAGGATGATCCCCAGATCAATGCGTCCCAAGCGTTCCAGGTGCCGCCGCAACTGGCGGACATCGTCGGGACCTCGAACAAAAGAAAAGTTGACCAGATCGGCGTGCTCGGCGATGAACGAAAGATCGTTCAGATCGGTTTCGGTCAGCGCCGGAAGCTGCAAGTCGGTGTCGGGAAAGTTGATCCCCTTGTCTTCTCCCAATCGCTGACCTTTCTCACGGGCGCGAGTGATCTTCACTCGCAATTGGCGATCGTTCGCCTGTTCGACCACGCCGGCGATCTTGCCATCATCCAGCAGCACGCGGTGACCGGCGCGGACGCTGGCAAACACCTCCGGCAACGTGCATCCGATCGTCGCCGGTTCGCTCAGACGTCCGTCGCGATCGCGACTGGCCGGGCGTCCGGCCAATGCGGGTTCGGTGATCAGCAGCACGTCATCGACGTGAAGTACCAAGCGGGTCGATCGCGGGGGCAACGGTCCCAGAGTCCCATCCACCGTTGCCGTGCCATCATCACCCACGGCCGAGGATTGGATTTCCACGCGTGTCTGATCTGTTACGTAGGCCGTTTTGCGGGCTTCTGCCAACATCCCGTTTTCATCCACGTGCAACACCGACAACGTCCTTTTCCGGCCAGCCGCATCGGTGAACCGCAGGCGATCGCCCGGCTGCGCCGCTTTCCACCACTCGCCGGTTACCGGAACGACCACATCGCAATCCGGTTGCGGCTGAGCGGCCGCGTTCGGCGTCATCCAAAGACGCGCCGGCTGGACCACGATGCCAAAGTCGCTTCGCTGTGGCTTCCACTTCAAGACGCGCGGGCCCTCCACGATCGGACCGGTGCGAATCTTGGGCCCCCCCAAGTCCATGGCGACGCGGCACCGCCGTCCCACGGACGCTTCGGCCGATCTCAGATTGGCGATCATCGCCGACCAGGTCGACGGCTCATCGTGGGCGCAGTTGATTCGCATCACGGTCATCCCCGCTTCCAAAAGCTCTCGGACCAGGGTGCGATCGACCGCTGCCTCGGGCGGCATGGTGACCATGATCGCAGGCTCGCGATCGGCGTTGCCGCCGAACAATCGCTCCGTGTTGACTCGCAACAGTTCGCGTCCGGCGCTAAAACTGATGCCTCCGCCCATCTCGGAACCGTCGGCCTTGTCGACTGCCTTGCCCTCGGCCTTGTCGGCGGTGGCGTTCACCGCGGGCGGCCGCCCCAAAATCCTGAGGACCGCGTCCAGATTCGCCTTCACCGACCGTTCGCAACGCCCCAGCGACGAGAGGCCACGGACCACCAATTGCTCTTGCAGATCGCGGATGTCATGGCGACGCAACGCCACGTAGTGAAGCAGGTTGGCGCCGCTGAGTCGCCGACGTGGCGGCAGGCTTCGCAACAGCGGTTCCGCCTTGGCTTGGAGTGCGGCCATGTCACGCCGGATGTCCTGCAATCGCTGCCCGAGTTCGTCCCCATCGTCCAACGATGAAGACAACTCCGCTTGCGATGACAAATCCGTCGGCGAACCGCCGGCGTCAAACAATGCCTCCTCTGGGTCGATATTCGAAGCATTCATCGGCGTCGGAAAGTTGGAGATCCGAAACAGGCGACCCAGCTGATTGTTGACCATCACCCCAGGACCGACAACCAGGATTTGTCAGCGATCCCGACTCAAACATCTCGACCGCGGAACGCCGTCATCGGCCCCGCTACCGCTGCCCGAGGGCTTTCAGCAGCGGTGACGCCAACCATGGGACGCGTGACAAAGCGACCGCGGCTGGGCCGCGCAACCCATCGTGGTGCAAAGCATCGGTCACCATGCGGCAAATCCGTTTCTTCCCGCGCAGCAAATCGCGCAATCGCGTTCTCCACTGACCCGCCAGCGTGTCCCAATCGGGGCAGTCACTGACCAATTCAGCCGCGGCGATTCCGCTCTGGATTGCCCACGTCATTCCTTCGCCGGTGAACGGTTCCACATACCCGGCGGTGTCACCGATCGCCAGCAACCGCCCTTCGGCGAACCGCCTGGACCGACGCAGGGGTGGAGTGGTGCGAAGTTCGTCGGCCGTGTCCCAATGGCCGGGATCGAAACCGCTGGTGGCCAGCAGCCGCTGCATTCGCACCAACGGAACTCCCGCCTTCGCCGACTCCGATCCGCTCCGCAACGCCGCGGCCACGTCGATGCTGCCATCGGCCAGCCGAACCATGCCGACGTACCCATCGCTGCCACACGCCATGTAGATCGTTCCGGGATCCGCCGTGCCGGTTTGCAATCGGCACGAAACGCCGAAAGGTCCGTTGGGCGTTTCGGTCCATGGCAAGTACTCATTCAAACCCGCCATCGACAATCCGGCCGCGCAAATCACCAGGTCGTACTCCCGCTGGATCGCTTCCGCTTCCTGCTGCAATGCGACCCGAACCCCGCGATGGTCTGCATCGATGATCGACGCCCCACACGGCTGCAAAACTTGGGCGCCACTCTCCGCCGCAACCTGCAACAGCAGCGGGTCCAACACATGGCGGCTGACGGCGATTCCGTTGGCGAGCGGCAAATCGATTCTGCGACCGCTGAACGAGGCCGACCACCGCCGCGTTGTCGCGGCAACCCGCTCCACCGATTCACGCAGAGACAGGGACTCCAAAGCCGCCAGTCCTGCTCCGCCGATGCAGCAACCGCAGACCTTGGGACGGGGGAACGCCATCTTTTCAGCCACGTCGACCGGCACACCTCGACGCGCCAACACCAGCGCGCAGACCGACCCGGCCACGCCCCCTCCGATCACCAATACACGCGGTGACGGTACCGACAGCGACGATGACGCCTTCATCGGGATTCCTTGACCGCGGCGCACCTGCCTCGCAGCATGACAAACATGCGACAAGGAATAACCCGACGGACAGCCGCATCTTGACCGGACGCCGCGCGCACCAGATGCTTCAACTCGTCGCGTGTGAAAGCACCGCGCACGCTCCAGCGGGCGTCATGGTGCACCACCACGGACCGCGAGAGCAGATGGGCGCCGACCGAGACCAGAGCCAGATTCGATCGCGAACGCTCCAGGTCGCAGATCATCACTTTCCCCCGACTGATGTCCAACATCCGTTCGGTCAATCGCCCGACATCGTGCTCATCCAAGTGATGCATGAACAACGAATTGGTCACCACGTCAAAACCGCCGGGCAGCGGATCGTTCAAACAATCCGCTTGCACCGAATTGATCTGCACGTCGTATTGTTTTGCCAAACGCTGCTGTTCTGCGATCGCGAAATCGCTGATGTCGGTCGTCGTGATTTCAAATTTCAACCCGTCACGTCTCGCGCGAACGGCCCAGGCCAGCGGCAGGTCCGCTGATCCACTGGCGACGTCAAGAATCCGCAAGGTTCGCCCGGGGTTGCGACACGCTTCGCGGCGCAAGTGACGATAGAGTTGCGACGCGATGCCGGTGAAACGATTCAGACGGGCCAAGCCGGCAAGAGCAAGTCGATGCTCGTCCTCGGGAAGCCCCGGTTGGTCCATCATTTCCGGGATCCGTTGACGCGGATGCGGATGTACCAGATTCGGATTGAGAAAGGCTCGGATCAAAAGGGAGACATCCTGCTGCGGCCGGGAATCCTGCCTCGCGAGATGATTTGTCCGAACCACCACGCAAGCTTAAAACGGCCATCATACAAAGTCGACGATCGGAATGACTCCCCATTCACCCCGGTGCGCGCCCTGCAGCAATTTGCAGGCAGCGGGCATCGGAACGCGTGTTCCGAGTCGGGTCCGGCTATCACGCGGATTGGTTGCCACGGGCCGGGCGGAAGGATAGGCTGCGATCGGCAACGCGGTGACGCATTCACCCGGGACGACTTCCCCCGGCACATGGCGGGCCCCGTGGGCAAGCGCCGGGCAGGTGCTGGGCAGGCGCCGGCCGGCAAAAACAGGCGACCCCTTCCAAGGAGAACGATTGAAATGACTGGAATCTGTTCGACCATGATCGGCTCCGTCCGCCGCCTGGCCGCGGTCATCGGCTTGCTCGCTGTCTCCGCGGTGGCGGACGCCCAGCCATTGCCGTCCTGGAACGACGGCCCCGCCAAACAGGCGATCGTCGATTTCGTCGCGAAGGTCACGACGGAGGATTCTCCTGATTTCCTCGCACCGCAAGACCGCATCGCGGTGTTCGACAATGACGGCACGCTATGGCCGGAGAACCCGTTGCCATTCCAGCTGATGTTTGCCCTGGACGAACTGCGACGCCTGGCGCCGGACCATCCGCAGTGGAAACAGAACCCGGTGATTCAAGCGGCACTCGATGGCGACGTCGCAGTCTTGAAAAAAGATTTGAAGAAGTCTTTAAGCGAAATACTGAAGGAGACGCACGCCGGTACGACCGTCGACGAGTTTGACCAACGTGTCCGCGACTGGCTGTCCACCGCCCGGCATCCCAGGTTTGACCGGCCGTACAACGGCCTGACCTATCTGCCGATGCAAGAGGTGCTGGCGTATCTGCGCGAACACGGATTCCGAACCTACATCGTTTCCGGTGGCGGCAAGGACTTCATGCGAGTTTGGGCCGAAGACACGTACGGGATCCCACCGGAACAGGTGATCGGTTCGATGGGGCCGCTGCAATTCGAGATTCGTGACGGTGTCCCCGTCTTGGCGCGTCAAGCAGGAATCGATTTCATCGATGACAAAGAGGGCAAACCCGTTGCGATCCATCGTTCCATCGGACGTCGCCCCGTCGCAGCTTTCGGAAACTCCGATGGCGACTTGGCGATGCTGCAATGGACCACGATGACGCGTTCACCCTCCTTCGGATTGATCGTGCACCACACCGACCCGGAACGGGAGTACGCCTACGACCGAGATCCTGCCAGCAGCGGAAAACTTGTCACAGCATTGGAGCAATCCGAACAACAAGGTTGGGTGGTGGTCGACATGAAGCGAGATTGGAAAACGGTGTTTGAAACGACGGCGGCAAGCGATGGGGACATGTCTTTGGACGCGACGAACTGGATCGCCGAAGACATCGGTGGCCGCGGCGTTGTCGACATCGCACAGTCAACCCTGTCGTTTGATCAACCGAATCACGTCACCGGCAACACCGCGGTCAACCGCTTTAGCGGTCCCGCCAAGATCGACGGCCGGTCGCTGCAACTGGGCCCACTGGCAACGACGCGGCGGGCCGGTCCGCCGGCGCTGATGGATCAGGAGAACCGGTTCTTGAAAGCGTTGTCGGCGGTGCGAAGTTACCGTTTCGACGGCCAGCGAAAACTGCTGTTGCTTGACGAACAGGGCCAAGTCCTGGTCAAGCTCGCCCAGCTGGACCGTTAGGGCAGGCGGCAACTCACTGCTGCGAATTGACTTCAGGTCGAATCCCTAAGTAGTAGGCCACTTCCAACGTCAACCGTTCGACGGGGCTCATCGCTTCGCGGTCGGCGAGTACCTGCCGGGCCAACGCCGGACGGTCGGTGATCAGGTTGTCCACGCCCCGGCTGATCATCAATGACATCGTGTAGGGATCGTTCAACGTCCAAGCGGCGACGGTCTTTCCCCGCCGATGCGCCGCGTCGACGAAAGGCTTGGTCGCCAGCGAGTCTTTGACGGCCAGAAAGTCCACATCGGTGCGGGTCAAGTCGCCGGCGGCCACGGCGGTCAACAGCCCCACCGTCCAGTCGGGACGCAGTTGCTGAATCTTCCTGACTCCCGCCAATTCCAGAGACATCACCACGACCTGGTCCGACATTTCCATTGTCTCGACCAAGTCCACAACCTTCCGCTCCAAATCTTGCGTGTGGCCATAGTATTTCAACTCGATGTTGACGCCGGCTTTTCCGCGGCACTCTTCCAACACCTCTCGCAGCGTCGGCACGCGTTGGTCCTGGTAGCTGGGACCGAAGTAACTGCCGATGTCGATCGCGCGTAGCTGCTCGGCGGTAGCCTGCCAGATCTTGACCGGATCACCGGCGACTTTCTTCAGATCGCTGTCGTGAACCACCATGATCTCGCCGTCACTGGATTCCTGCACATCGATCTCGATCCAATCGGCACCGTCCTCGATCCCGCGACGAACCGACGCCAACGTGTTTTCGGGGGCCGAGAACGCGCCGCCGCGATGCGCGGTGATCTGGACATGGTCTTCGAAATCAATGCTGCCAAGCAGGCCCACGCCGAGTAATCCCGCTCCCAGCAGCAGGATGATGGCCGACGAAACGACGCGCCCGGTCGTCAGCCTTACGCGCATCGCGGTTGCCGGCTCCTCCGAAACGGTCGGCATCTCGATCGCCGCCGAACCGCGTTCGTCGACGTACAGCATCGAAAGCAGCGCCCCCAGCGAGATGTTCGCGACGACACCGGAAACCAGATTGCCTAGCCATACCAGCAGGATCATCAACCCCAGAGCGAGCACCATCCATGTCAGCCGTGATCCGGTGGTGTCCACCACCTGCTGCGCCGCAAACACGACGGTTGCCGACAACGCCACCCGCAACAACGTCGTCGTCGCGAACCAGCCGACCAAACTGCCGGCAATCAGACGCCGACGTCCGGTGGCGCGACGCTCACTTTCGGTAATCGCCCGGATCGCGCCGGCGCGTTCGAACAACACCAACGGCGTGGCCTCAACCCAGCCGATCACGCGCCACAGCAGCAGGACGCTCATCAAGACCAGGACGAACCCGATGGCAACCACCGCCGCCCAGAATTCCGGCGGATGCTCCGTCAAGTAAAAATTGATATCGTGCTCAGTCAATAACATCCAAAAGATTGCCCCACCGACGGCCAGAAAGGGAAGTGCGTTCAGGCCGATCCGCGCGACCACCCAGGCCGCCAGCCGCAGCAGCGTCGTCGACTTCGATGCCACGTACCGAAACACGCTCCGCGGCCGGGGCGTCCTTCCGACGGCGGATCCCACGGAAACCATCATCAGGACGGCCAGTTCGATCGCGAACACCCCCACGACGGCCCCACCGACAATCAAGAACGCGCCCCATCCGATCGGATGAATCAAGAAACGGGCGATGTCGGTGTCGGCCAGAACCGTGCGTCCGGATAACGCCAGGAACAACCGAAAGAGCAGGCTGACCAACGGGGTCAACACAACCACCGCCACGGTTTTAAACAGCAGGTCGACAACAACCAGCTGTCTCCAGCAGGACGCCAGGTTTTTCATCACGGCCTTGAACATCATGCTGCTCCGAATCCATAAACTGCAGGTCGTCGGTGGCCACCGTCAATGCGCTCGTCCCCCAGGTAGCCGCCAATCAAGTATCGACGCGACGCCCACCTGTGGCAATGCAGATGCGGACGGCCTGGCGATGCGAAAAGACTCAGCAAGGAATACAGATCGATGCGGCGACACATTGAACGCCCGGTTGGTTTTTTGAGATCGATGGCGGTCGGCGGCGTCATCTTCCTGCTGCCGTTGATCGTGGTGGGATGGTTCGTCGGCAAGGCGGCCAGCGTCGTTTACGTCGTCGCCATTTTTCTGCAACAGACTCTGAACATCACCACCGCCTACGGTTACGCGATGGTGACCGCCGCGGCGCTCGCCCTGGTCGTGCTGGCCTGCTTTGCCGCCGGCGTCGTGGCCCGGATGACCTTGGGTCGGAAGCTCAGTGGCCTGATCGAACGCCACCTGACGATGATTTTCCCGCGGTATTCCATTTACAAAGATCAGGTCGCCGGCGGCATCGGTGGCGACCTGGCACGCGACCGGATGAAACCCATCCTGGTCGAAGTCAACGGAGTCAAGCGTCCGGCGTTGGAAATCGAACGTGCCGGCGACGGCACCACCACCATCTATTTTCCCGGCGCGCCGGATCCTTGGAGTGGAACCATCGGATTCCTTCCGGCAGACCAGGTTCAATCCCTGGAAGTGGAAATCGGACAATTCCTGGCCATCTTCGAACGACTGGGACGAGATTCGTACAATGTCATTTATCAGGAGGCAGCGATCGGCGAACCGCCGCTGGAACAGGCGTAGACTTTCATTCCTTTTTCGCAATGGGATCCAAGATGTCCGACAACCTTTCGACACCGCCCCAACCGGGTTCCACCCGTCCGATGGCCGATCAGATCGCAAGCTTGTGGTGGTTGCCACTGTTGCGCGGCATCCTGTTGCTGTTTCTGGGTGTGTACGCGTTGATCAATCCCGGAATGACTTTGGCGGTTTTCGCCCAAGTGATCGGGTTCTTTTTGGTGCTCGACGGCGTCCTGTCGATCGTCGCGGGGGTCATCGGTCAGACACCGACACGGACATGGAGCATCGTTCGCGGGATCCTGGTCGGACTGGTCGGCATCTTTGTGTTTGCCAATCCCGTGCTGGTCGCGGGCATCACCGCAACTGCCATCGTGTACTTGATTGCGTTCACGACGATCCTCGCAGGCGTGTTCGAGATCGTTGCGGCGATCCAGCATCGTGCCGAAATGGAGGGCGAGGGGTGGTTGATTGCCGAAGGCGCGCTACTGGTGCTGTTCGGAATCATCCTGGTTCTGGCCCCGATGCTGTTCGGTCTGACGATGATCCGAATCCTGGGTGTGTTCGCGATCCTGGCCGGCATCGGTCTGATCGTGTTCGCCTTTCGGATCAAGAAGCTTCCCGAGAAGGTCGCCGAGATCCGGCAGCAGCGCGGCGGCGAGGACGCGTCACCAACCGTTTGATGGCGTCGTTCACCGTGCCGCGTGAGCAGGGACGTTTCAGGATTGCGGCGGCGGCGGCAACTGCAGATTGCCGGGCTGCGGTGCCAACGCGTGCTGGTAATGCTTGAGCAACCCATGCACCGAACGGAACTCGGGTCGCGACGCCAGTTGTTCAAACCGCGGATCATTGGCCACCGCGTCGTAGTGCGACAACGCTTCGGCAACCGCTGCGGGATCGGCGTGCTGCTGTCCCTGAGGAATCAGCGGCAGCGCCAAGTAGGCTTGCCAGTTGGCATCCAACAATTCGAACAGCTCCGGTGCCAATTGCAGCATTTGATCTCGCAACAGATCCGGTTCGCTGGCGGCGTAGCGCTGAGGAAACTCGGGATTGCCGAAAGCCCCGGTCGCTTCAGGCGAGGCACCGGAGATCGGCGTTCCCGCGTAGGCGGCGATCTGTTGCGTCAATTGCACCGCCTGGGGCGGTACAACCACGCTCTGCCCCGGGCCCGGGCTGCGATAGTAGGCACCGGTGGATAGCTGGTCCAACCGAAGTACCGAGCCGTCGATCGAAACGCCTGCAAACAAACCGCGGCTGCGTGAGTAGGAATAGATTTCGGCTTGCAGTTGACCGTCGGTGGCAACGGCAGTCTGGCGGCCCACCGGTCCGGCCGCCGCAGCCGCGTCGGCTCCCAGCGTCAACTTGCCAGACAGGATCCCCTGGATGCTGCGGGCGGTCTTGAACACCAGCACGATATCGGACGATTGGACTCCGATCTGCCAGCCGACGTTGCCGCCGGTGAGCGTCACAAACATCGGAGCATGCCAAACGCCTTCGGGATCACGAACGAACAGCAATCCTTTTCCGTGCCGCGCGCCAACGATGAAGCTGCCCTTGATCACGTTGGGAATGATCGCCACCCCGTGGCAATTGGCCAGCATGGATTCCGGGATCCGGTTCAGGGGCGACGACATCGCCTCGTTCAGCACCGTGCTTGCCGCCAACACGGTCTGGTCCTGGACCGAATTAGCGATGGTCTGAGGCATCGCGGTCTGAGGCATCGCCGTCTGAGGCATCGCGGTCTGCGGTGACTCTGGCTGACCGATCGGCTGCAGGGGCGCCGGATTCAATTGTCCCCAGGCCGTATTGCCCAGCGACAGCGCGACGGCGACGGCAAGGTAACGGAGACGGTGCAAGGCAACACGCATGGCGGAGATTCCTTTCCCGGGGGCAGAGCGGCAACCGCCGGCAAGGGCGCGTTGGCCGGTGGTAGGAAACGCAGTGTAGGTAATTCAGATATCGAGAAGAACAGCGATTTCGCCCAACTCGCCTGCCAGCCCGCTCGCCGGCCAGGAAAGTGTCAACTCGACCGGCAGGGTCACGGGTCGCGCTACAGACCGAAACAGTTGTCCGGACGGTAAAAGATCGTCGTCTGATGGCGGCAAGGGCTTCCCGGTTTCAACCCACCGATGCTCAGCGATTTGAATCCCGCGTCGGCCAGCGCGGCAAACCCGGGCTGGTAGTCGGCCCGATCGGAGTCATCCAGCAGCACGATCCCGTCGGGTTCCAGATGGCCCAAGGCTTGCCGGATGCAGTTGACGCGGTCCTGGCCATCGACCACGACCACGTGGAAGGATTGCTCGCACTGCGCGATCGCCCGACAGTAGTCTCCGTCGGTGTCACGTGGCTGGAAGATCACCCGGGCGTTGTCCGGAATCAGCTCCTGGACGCGGTCATACCAGCTCCGGTCGTATTCGACGGACACGACCTGCCGGCAATGTTGGCCGAAAAAGCACGTGGAAAAGCCGCTGCCAAATTCGAACACGTCGTGGGTTTTGCGAAGCCGCTCTTCCAGCAATTCCACCATCGAGTAATTCATCCACGGCACGGGATCGCCGCTTTCGCTACACGGGGTGCTGGTGCGAATGCTCTGGATCCAACCCGATTGCCGAATCAGCGACCGCCGGGTCGAAATCAGCTTGTAGCAGGCGTAGGGGACGGCAAATCGACTCTTCAGTTGGCGACCGACCTTGCTGGACATGAGCTTTCGATGTTTTTTTTGTGCGGATGCGGGCATTCGGGCGGCGCCCGGGAGAAGTCGGTTTTCGATTAGCAGGCGGTCGCCCCCCGGGTCAAGAGTGCTTCGTCGGCGAAAGGTGCAGGCCTGCAGACCGGCGAGGAGCCCGGTTCCGGCCCGGTGAGAGACGTTCGGCGTGAGGCGCCCAGCGTGGGGCGCCCGACGCCCCGACCGCAATCGGCGCAAGCACATCGGCCGGACCCGCTGCGCTCTAATGGCGCGCGGTGATCCATAAAAACCGCGGCCGAACGGTCTTCGGTCGTCTCTGCCCGCCCGACAGATCGAATTACAATGTCGGCGGATCCCCGCACGGTCGCCGCACCGCTGGGCGCCAACGATCGCCGGCATGACCTATCCGAAAACTCGCGTGGGCCCGATCACGCTGCCCTGCGAAATGCACGGCGAAATGCACGGCGACGTCTTCTCCGAGCCATCATTTCCTTGAGACCTGAAACATGATTCATCGATTTCTTTGTTGCCTGGCCGTGCTCGCCGCCGTCCTGCCCGCCACCCGCGGGTTCGCGGAAGATGAAAAGCTGGCATTGCTTCTGGACCGCACACCGGCCCCGCCCAACGTGGTCGGGTACGTCAACGTGAAATCACTGAACTCGTTGATGTCCGACGCGGGATTCTCTCGCGAAATTGCCGGTTCGTTGGACGAATACTGGTTCATTTCCAAGCTGGAACTGATGTCGCTGAAGCCCCGCTGGGAAGCCGGTTACGCCACGCTGCAACGAGCGGTCGACGCCAAAATGCTCGCCGACAAAGTCGGTGGTTACGTGGACCAGATCGAGGGCAAAGATGTTGTTTGGACCCCCAACCAGTCCTACCTGGTGCCCGGGGAGGAAAACCGCGTGGGCATTCTGCGTCCGGCGGACCGGTCACTGCTATCCGGGTGGCTCTCGCCGACCCTGAACTCCAGTCACTCGGAGTATCTGGAGACGCAGGCGAAACAGTCAGAAAACTATCTCTCGATGATGTTTGCCGTTGACCTCGCCGATGCATTTTCCCCGGTGCCGATGGCAAAGAAACTGGAAGGCTTTGAATCGCTCAAATCCCAGCAACCGGAAACGGTCGCGGGAATTCTGGCGTCGATCAAGGGGGCCCGCATCATCATCGGACGACGCAGTTTGGATGAATGCATTCTGACCGTTGATTTCGGCAAGTCGCCCGCCGGTCTCAAGCCGATTGCGGCCGACCTGCTGGGCGAGATCCTCAGCCGCAATGGGACCGCTGCCCCCGAAGTGCTCAGCTGGAAAGTTTCGGTCAAAGACAACCAGATGGCCCTTCAAGGGACGATCACCGAAGCCACGCTCAGCGGCCTGATGGGCGTCTTCAGCCTGCAAGGCCAGGCTCGCCAGGTCGGCCGGAAATTGTCCGACGACGCCGGCAGCGAAAGCCAGAAGGTCGCCTACCAGACCAAGAATTACTTTGACGAGGTCAACGCAATCATCGAACGGACTCGCAAACACAGTGCGCAAACCACCGGCGCCTTGGCGAAATGGAATGACCAGCGGGCCCGCCAAATCGATGAGTTGGGAACCTTGGGCGTCGACCCGGAAATGGTCCAATACGGCACCAACGTCGCCGAACTGCTTCGCGGCAACGCCTTGGCGGTCCGACAGACCAACATCCAGGCCGGAAAAATCAACGCCAGCCAAAGCTTGAATAGCGGGTACTACGGCAACGGTTACTACGACGCCAACTCGACCACCGACTATCAACAGGTGACGCAAGCCTACGCTCGCGGCAACGCCTACGCGAACTACAAAGGCGCGCTCAACCAGATCGACAAGATGACCGCCGAAACGCGTCGAGCCATGACGGACAAGTACCAGATCCAGTTCTGAACTGGAGCGGAACATCGGGAAGTGTGACGCCGCCGAGACCGATAGGGCCTGGAGCTTTTCGCCGGTGCCCCCAAGATGCTGTCGTCCCTGCGAGACGAAGGCAAGGGGGAAGCCGGTGCGCCACGATTCTCTTATCCCAACCAAAGGTACGCGGCGACACCGACGCATCCCAAGTGCAGCACGACGGTCAACCAGAACGCCACCACGAAGGAAAGCTTTCGCGTCTTGTGACGAAAGACGCGTCGGGCCAACCAGCCTCCCGGCCAGCCGCCCACCAGATCCACGGTGTGCAGCGTCCGCTCGGGGATCCGCGGCCCGTCAAGCTGGGCGCGCCGCTTGTCCATGCCGTAAAGCGTGAACGAGGCGACGCTGAGCATCGTGATGGTCACCGCGTACAGGGCGACCGGCCAACCGATCGCGCCGTCGATCGACGACACGATCATCTGCCGTGCCGGTAGGGATTGAACAGCAGGTAGTTCAGGTGGCGATAGAGATCGCTGTCATTAAGCAGTTCGGCGTGCTTGCCTTCGCCCGCCAGACTGGCACCGTTGAGCAAGATCACGCGATCGGCCGACCGCAGGGACTGCAGCCGCCGCGGCAACAAAACCACCAGGGAACCCTGATCGCGTAGCTTGCAAATCGCTTTCAAGCAGGGATCTTCGCCGGAATGGGCGCTGGGTGCGGGAGGTTCACCGACCAACAGAATCGGAGGCCGATGCAACAGAGCCCGCGCGATTCCGATCGCATACGTCGCTTCGGTCGACAGCGATGTCTCGCCCTCCGAGGCGTACGTCCCCAGCCCATCGGCCAGCCGCTGGACCTGCTCGTAGGCGTCCACCTCTCTCAACGCATCGACGATGTCCGCGTTGCCGATGGTGCTGTCGCCGCCGGCCAGGTTTTCCTCGATCGTGCCCTCCCACAGCGGCCCCGAGGGTTCGATCCACATCACGTTCTTGGCCAACGAGGCCGGATGCAGATCCAACAACGGCAACCCGTCGATCCGGACCTCACCTTGCGACGGCCGACCGAACCCCATCAGCAATTCCACCATCGCCTGCGGCGAAACCGAATCGGTCCCCAACAAGGCGACCAGAGAACGCGGTGAAAAGTCCGTCGTGACATGCTTCAGGATCGGCTGGCCATGGGAATCGGACAACGTCACGTCGCGAAATTCGACGCCCTGACGCAACCCCGCAAATCCGATCCGTTGCTCCGACGGAGCGATCTCATCACTGCGTCGAAGGTACGCGTAAACGGCATCGCAGGCCGGGGCGCTGTGCCGCATCATTTGGCCCATGCCCAACAGACGCCACACGGCCGAGATCGCACCGACGAGGGCCAGGGCCAGGACAACCGCCGAAGACAGGCTGAGCCCCGAATCACTTTCAAACAGGTTCAACCCCAGCCCCAAAATCATGATCGCCGTGGCGGTCGAAACGGCCAGAAACAGGATCGGCCAAATCCGGCCTCGCCGCGCATCCTCTTCCGCCAATCGCTGGTACAGCAAATCCAGTTCGGTGCGGAACGTTTGCTCGGCGAGCCCCTCGGTTTGCAAGCGGGCCATCTTCGGGGCCTTGCCGACCAGTGCCGCCATTTTGGCCCGCAACTGCGGCAACTCCCACTTCCCACTCTCATCCAAATCGGTTTCGTAAACCTGGTTGTACAGCCGCCAGACCACGGCCCCGCTCAACACCGCCATGACGGCCAGCCAGACGTGAACCAGCAGCGCCACCGCCACACATCCGACCAACAGAATCACGCTCCGCGGGATGCTTCGGTACCACAGCGACAAACCGTTTTGCACCAACGGCAATTGCCGCCCGATCAGCTTTTGGGCGTTGACGCTTTGCGCCGCTGCACCTTCCAACTCCGCTCGGCGCACGCTCTGGCGCAAGACTTTCTCGTGCAAACCTTTGACGATTGCCGCTGCGCGGCGGTCGGCCAAACGTCGATGACGCCACACCGCAAAACAGAACACCAACGTGATCAGAAAGCCCAGGGCGACCAGCCGCGACAATTGCCCCAGCGGAGGCTGCTGCACGAACGATTCCGGCAGCCAAACGAATAAGTTGACGCCCAACTGCACCGTCGAATCATCCAGCCGGCCCGTTTCCATCAGCTTGGAAATCAACCCCACCAGCAAAACCAACATCGGCACCAGGATGCCCGCCAGGGCGGCCCAGAACAGGGATGGCAACCAACCCTGACTCGCCTGAGGTTCGTGTCGTGCGGCCGCTAAAGTGCGTAGTCGATTCAATGCAACCGCTCCCCGGATGTGTCCTCATGTCGTCAATGAGAACGTGTTCTTGATGCCGATGCCTTCGCCCCACCCCGAACCGGGACCGGCCGGGAAACCGAAGGAGTCCTGCTGCCGCGGAGACTTGAAGCGGTCTCGCCACAGCAGCACCAGCATAGTCAAACACGCTCTTCGCGTTCACGGTCGCGGGGACGGATGAATTCCCGCACGCCAAACCGCCGGCCGATCGGGCGATGTACACGCGTCGACCGGCCAACCGTGAACGTTCGTTATGCCAAATCGCGGTCCTCAAACAGGATCATGGCCAGCATCCAAATCGCGACCGCGAAGCATACAAGATAATTGAAAGCGCCGGCCAAGTAGATCCAGGGCACCTGGTTTCCGCTGTCGAGCGCACTTTGCACATTGAACACGTTCAAGTTGGGAACGACCACGGCGATCAAGTTGCCGAAGAAGGCGACCAGTTCATTATTTCCCTCGGCCGATGCAACCAGGGGCGACGTCAGGTTGCCGATCACGTAGATCACAAAGCACAGAATCAGGTTGGCCAGCAACGGCAACCGGGTGGCCAGCGCGACAGCGATCGCGGCGATGATCATGGTTTGCATGAAGTACAGTCCCAGCACCGGCACGGTCGACATGATTTCCTCGAACCCGACCTGCCAGACCGGAGCCGCTTGCGACGTTTCCCGAGCGTCATACAACGGCTTGTAGGCCATCAGGACCAACAGGAAAGCACCGATGATCACGAACATCACGGCCACCGTCATGACGATTCCGGCGTACTTGCCCAGCAGGAATGACCGCCGCGAAACCGGCTTGCTAAGCACCGTCAACGCGGTCCGACCCTCGATCTCTTCGCTGACCGCCGTGCCCGCACTCCACACCGCCTGGACCATCGCCAACACCATGATCAAGGTGACGCTGCTGTCCTTGAACATTCGGATGTCGTCACCAAGCGTGTTGAACGGATAGATGGAAAAGATGATCACCCCGATCACGCCCATCGCCACCAAAATCAGGTACAGCGTCTGTGCCATTTCGTTCTTCGCGGTCGAAAGGGCCAGCGCCCAAACGCGCGGAGCCGCCTGGCGGAAGGCGACCAGTCCGCTGACGCACAGAAACACGAAGATCCCGATGCCGACCGCCTGAGAGATTTGGGGAATGTTCGGCACCGACGTCGTCGTGATCACCACGGTCGCCGGGTCGAGTTCACGGTTTTGAATGTGCAGCAGCGACGGGTCACCGGGCAGGGGCGGCACGTCCCGGTCTTCATAGCGGAACGTCAGTCGTTCACCGGCATCGATCCGCGTCGGCGCACGACTGAAGTCCTGGACCTCTGCCGCGTCGGCGATCATGACGGTCTTGTCGGTTTCGATCGTTAATTCGGACAAACTGGCCAGGTCGTAGTCGACCTGCTGCGGATGGAAGATCGCCTCGTCAGGCCCGACCGACGGATCGGCCCCGGGGATCGTCAGCTCCAACCGACGCGTCCCATCGCCGACCAGGTTCACCTGGGCGGCCGAACGGACAAACGTCATCGGTTCGGCCACAAAATAGCTCCCTGCCAATCCGAGCAGGACGAAGATGCCGGCAATCGACAACAGGTAGGGGACGATCCCTTCGGTCAGCATCTCGCCCCATTCCTTGCGGGTGCGATGCCACATGCCGTAGATGACCGCGTATCCCAACACCAACCCGATCGCGACCAGAGGCAGGATCAACGTTTGGCTGTAGGTGTCCGCCAGCGGAACGTACAGGTAACACAACCCGGCGGCGAACACGGCGCCCAGAATCAGAGACAGGATGTTGCCGCGACGCGGCGAATCGGCAATCCGGCCCAATGGCGGCAAAAACGAAAGCAGGGCCAAAACCCCATACACCACGACGCTCGCCGCGGCGCCCAGCAGCAACCCCACCGCGATGGCGTAAATCGGCGTCACCCAAACGGGAAGCCATTCGGTGATCTGGCCCAGCGGCAGGCTCGGCAAATCCAGGGACAGGGTGGAGGGTAGGGAGGCCAAAGCCGGGAGCACTGACGAAGCCATGGGCGGAAGCAGCAACGTTGATGAATGGAAAAGCACAAATGGGGCAGAGCATCTCCGCCGCGTTTCAGCTACGCAAGCGGAGGCAAAAAGGTTGTCCGCCGCCAGGGATTTTTCTCGATTCCGGCCGAGCCGTCCTCGTCGGGGCGAACTCTGGCGGTGACCCCGGGACGCAAATCGGTCCGCCGCTGCGAGGGAACCGGCCGGGAAGTCAGACTGAAAGTCCCGGCGGCTCGATCACGCGTGCGGTCCGCTCGGGCAAGCCGTCCAGCGAGCTCAGCAATCCAGCAAGCTCACTGGAGCGTGGCCAGTTTTTCGCGGATGTCCTGGGGGATCGCCACCTTGTCCAGCCCGCCGCCGGGATGCAACCGGCAGCAAACCGTCACAATCGATCCCTCGGCCACGGCTTGGGCTTGCCCGTCGCGCTGCTGGCGAGAGAAGCGGAACGCGTACTCGACACTGGAACGCCCGATACGTTGGACCCGGGCGTCGACCTCGATCCAATCTTCAAACCGGGCCGCCGCCGTGTAATCGCACGCGGCGCGGACGCGGGGCCAAGTGATGGGACGATGCTGATAATCCGGCGCGGCGGCCGGGTCGGACGGATCCGGGTGCGGAGGCAGCACATCGATCCCGACCGAGCGGAGCATCTCGTGCTCGGCGGACTCCATCCAAGGAAAAAACACCGAGAAGTGAACGATTCCGGCGGCGTCGGTGTCGCGAAACTCGACGCGGCGGCGGGTGCGAAAACTCATGACTGCCCCGCCGGATTCCGGGTCCCTTGAACGGCCACTACTGGACCTGATCGGCCACGCTGGATGACTGGCCAGGCTGGATGACTGGCCACGCTGGATGACTAGCCGACCGGCGGCGCGGGCCGGCCGGTCGCCGCAGAATCAGTCGCCAACGTAGGGCAGCAAGGCCATGTAGCGTGCCCGTTTGACCGCCGCGGTCACTGCGTGCTGGCTGACCGCGGTGCAGCCACTCTTGCGGCGTCCGACGATCCGGCCTTGGCGGTTAATCATCTTTTTCAGCAGTTCCACGTCCTTGTAATCCACGTACATCGGACGCGGCCGATGGCCATCGACGAAGATCGGGTCCTTTTTCTTTGCACGGGACCGGACGCGGGATCGTTTTCGGGCTCGACTACGCGAGCTCATCGGACGGGCAGGCATGACGCTAGGCTCTCAAGAAGGGGGCGAACGGACGCGGCGGACGATTCTCGCCGGCGGAACCCCGGATGCGGCGGGTGACATTCACTCGGTCGCTGCGAAGCTCCGCTGCGGCAATCGGCCACAACGGTCGGTGAGACAGGAGCTTTCACGGAACACGCGTCCGGAACGGCTCATCGACTCGCCAGAATTTCAGGGCGTGGGAGTATGCCGTTGCCGGCGGCGGCGGGCAAGAGGGAATCAGCGATGGGGCCGGTGAAAACCGGGGGAAATTGCCCCAACACTTTCCCGCCCCCAACTGATTTGCCCTTTTCGGTTGGCCCAACCTTTGCCATATTCCGCAAAAATTCCCCAGGGAAACACCGGCCGCTCCGTCCAATCGGCGAGGCCGACTCCCCTGCCCCTGGTAACGCGTCTGCTTCGATCGGCCGGATGACCGCGCCCCTGAGCAAGACCGGTGCCCCCCCAAATCAATTGCTCCGATCTACCATTCTCGGTCTTTCTATCCGTGTCGACGCGAATTGTGTTCCGCGTCCCCGAGACATCTCCGGTCGGTTGCGACAGCTAGGTGAAGAAGATGAAATTGGAGAAAGTTAGGAACATCGGGATCAGTGCCCACATCGACTCGGGCAAGACCACGCTCAGCGAACGCATCCTGTTTTACGCCGGTCGAATTCACAAGATCGAAGACGTCCGTGGCGGCGGCGACGGGGCGACCATGGACCACATGGAGCTGGAAAAAGAGCGTGGGATCACGATCACCAGCGCCGCGACCAGCCTGGAGTGGAAGGGGTACAAGATCAACCTGATCGATACCCCCGGCCACGTCGACTTCACGGTCGAGGTGGAACGTTCGTTGCGCGTCCTGGACGGCGCCGTGCTGGTGCTGTGCAGCGTCGGC
The DNA here is from genome assembly GCF_008629675.1 of Roseiconus nitratireducens. GTDB lineage: Bacteria > Planctomycetota > Planctomycetia > Pirellulales > Pirellulaceae > Stieleria > Stieleria nitratireducens. The sequence goes on from NZ_VWOX01000020.1 coordinate 107,715, forward strand.
GGCGTGCAAAGCCAGTCGATCACGGTCGACCGCCAAATGAAACGCTATCAGGTGCCGCGCCTGGCGTTCATCAACAAGATGGACCGCACCGGTGCCAACCCGTTCCGCGTCGTCACCCAACTGCGAGAAAAGCTGGGCGCCGAAGCGTTCTTGATGCAGTACCCGATCGGGGCCGAAGATAACTTCGAAGGCGTCGTCGACCTGATCGAAATGAAGTCCTACCGTTTCTCCGGTACCGAAGGACAAAACGTCGATGTCGGCGATGTCCCCGACAACCTGAAGGAAAAGTGCGAAGCGGCCCGCGCGCACATGCTGGAGCAACTGTCGTTGTACAGCGACGAAATGATGGAACTACTGCTCAGCGAGGAAGAAGTTCCGCTGGAAATGATCTACAAGGTCACCCGCGACGCCGTCCTGGGCGGCGCCACCCCGGTCTACCTGGGTTCGGCGTTCAAGAACAAAGGCGTCCAACCGCTGCTGGACGCGGTCAACCGCTACCTGCCGAGCCCCTTGGACCGGGAAATCAAAGGTGTCGATCCTCAGGACGAATCGAAAGCCATCTTGCTGAAACCCGATCCGGAAGCCCCGTTTGTCGGCATGGCATTCAAGATCGTCGACGATCCGTTCGGCCAATTGACCTTCATGCGGATCTACCAGGGAACCATCACCAAGGGCGACAGCTACTTCAACCAGCGGACCAGCAAGAAGGAACGCTTCAGCCGCATCGTCCGCATGCACAGTGACAAACGCGAAGAGATCGATACCGCCAGCGCCGGCGACATCGTCGCGGTCATGGGCATCGATTCGGCCAGCGGTGACACCTACGCTGCCGAACGTGACCAGTGCACGCTGGAATCCATGTTCGTTCCCGATCCGGTGATCAAGATCGCCGTGACGCCCAAAAGTCGTGGTGACGGGGACAAGATGGGCAAAGCCCTGCAACGGTTCCGCAAAGAAGACCCCACCTTCCGCGTGATGACCGATGAAGAAACCAACGAAATCCTGATCAGCGGCATGGGTGAGTTGCACCTGGAAGTCTACATCGAACGTATCCGCCGCGAATACGATGTGGAGATCGAAGTCGGTGCACCCAAGGTCAGCTACCGCGAAAGCCCGACCCGCGCCGTCGACTTCAATTACAAGCACAAGAAGCAAACCGGTGGTTCCGGGCAATTCGCTCACATCGTCGGCACGCTTAGCCCGCTGGAGTCGGTCAGCGAAGGCAGCTTCGAATTCGAAGAGCACATCGTCGGCGGCCGGATTCCGAAGCAGTACATCCCGGCCATCGAGAAGGGCTTCCGAGACATCCTGGACAAAGGCCCGTTGGCCGAATACCCGGTGGTGGGAACCAAAATCGATCTCAACGACGGCTCGTTCCACGAAGTCGACTCGTCGGAAAAGGCGTTCTACACCGCGGCCCAAGGCTGCTTCCGCGAGTACTTCAAACAGGCCGCTCCGAAGTTGCTCGAACCCATCATGCAGATGGAAATCGAGTGCCCCGAGGACTTCCAGGGAACCGTCGTCGGCGACATCATTCGCCGTCGAGGCATCATGAACAGCAGCGACGTGGTCGACGGCAACAGCATCATCATTGCTGAAATCCCGTTGTCCGAAACGTTCGGTTATGCCACCGACCTGCGCAGCATGACGCAAGGCCAGGGAACGTTCACGATGGAACTGGCGACCTACCGCGAAACGCCCTCGAACATCCAAGAAGAGATCATCGAGGCCAAGCGGAAGGAAAAGGAAGGCAAGTAAGAGCCTCCCGGATGCCTCCACCGTCAAGCGACGGTCGTCGACGAGCATCGGCCGTATCCACGCTCGCCGTATCCACGCTCGCCAGAGCGTGGAGAATCCGTAGCGTGGAAAGTCCGTAGCAACGCTCGCCTGA
>NZ_VWOX01000021.1 GCF_008629675.1 Roseiconus nitratireducens
TTAGGCGTTGTGTCGAATGAGACCGAAACAACGAGTGACGCGATGATTCCGACAGAGCACAAGGTCAAGATTCCCGCATCGCTTTCCAGCGTGCCCAAGAACCTGTCGTTTGAATCGTAGATGCAGCGAACCATGTGGTTCGTGACACCGCTTTCTAAGGAATGCTTCCGCCATGTCCGATGCTTCTGTTTCCAAGTCAACGGATTCCGTTTCACGTGTGGAGTCAAATGAGCGGGGCGTAGGTGCCGCGAAGTATCTTGTCGCGTTTATTTTCGCGATCAACGTTTGCTTTGGCGTCTACATGGCCACGCAGTTTTTTGCTCCGAAAGCCTACGGCAATGGACTTCACGCCATTTATTCGGCGGTCGTTCTTGCGACAAACATACTGCTTGGTCTCTCGACACACCGACTTTGGACCGGATTGACGAGGCAGGGTGTTGGGTGGTTCTTCGCCGCTCTTGCGGTTTCGTTTATCGGCAACACCGTCACCCAATTACTTTTCTAAACGAAGCAGCTAGCAACGGGCGCAAGCCGATTCGAGGACTTTGAAGGGATTGATCCCTCGTAGTCCCGGCAATGCCTTCCTACGCGTGCGTCTTGCCCCTCATCGTGCTGCAAGTCACGTCATTCTGATTGAAGGTCGCGCTGACCAGCCGATCCGCCTGACAGTCCATCATTCTTCACTGTCGCCTTGTGCTCCGCAATCGCAGCGAAATTGATCGCAGCTTTCACGGAGTGAAAGGCGACTATCTTTTCGGGCCCCCAGTCCGGGAGTCCCTCCGCGCTCTTTGGCTGGACGCTTCTTTCCGGTTTCCTGGTCCGTCGTTTGCATCTCGGCCAGAATCCGCTTTGGCCGGAAGTTGGCCATCCCAGCGAACGCGCAGCGGCCATGATCTGGTCGTCGCATGCGTTGGACGAAATGGATTGAACGCCGGGATGCTGTCTGAAGAGCGGTCTTTTCGGTGAGTTTCCGATCCGTTGCTCAGTTCCACGCCCATCGCCCGTCTGTTTGGGCACGCGGGTTGCCTGACAACGCGACACTGCCGCCGGTGATGCATGTGGCCCACCTTGCAGAGAGCAGTGCCGACCACGTCGGGTTCATTTGCGACGTCGTTCCGACTTCTTCGGAGCGGCATCCCTGTTGCGAACTTCAACCGAATGTTACTGAATACGACAGCCTTGGATTGTCATGCTGCGGTCGGTGCGACCGCTTTGCCCGCCGGCCGCGATCGAGTCTGTGATGGCATTCTGGACGCGGTGGGCTCCACGCCGCTGGTTCGACTGAGCCGGTTTTTGGACCGCGCAGATATCGAGTTGAACGTCAAGGTTGAAGCGTTGAATCCCGGCGGGAGCGCGAAAGACCGTCCCGCAAAGTTGATGCTGCAGCAAGCGATCACCGATGGTATTATCGACGCACGCACGACGGTGGTTGAATCGTCGTCCGGCAACATGGGGATCGGGCTTGCCCAAGCCTGCGCCTACCACGGTTTGCGTTTCATCTGTGTCGTCGACCCCCGCGCCCAACCGGAGAACCTCGCGATTATCCGGGCGCTCGGTGGCGAGATCGATGTCGTCCGACGGCCGAGCGGAGGGACCTTTCTGACGGCAAGGCTCCAGAGAGTTCGGCACCTCAGTCGCACGCTTCCCAACGCATTCTGGCCGAATCAGTACGCAAGCGGCAGCAATCCGTTGGCGCATTACCGGGGAACGATCGCGGAAATCGATGGGGCGCTCGACGGGCAATTTGACGTGCTGTTCGTCGCCACCAGCAGTACCGGAACCGCACGAGGCTGTCGTGATTACCTGCGTGATCGCGGCAGAGATGTCGAGGTGGTGGCCGTTGATTCGGTAAACAGCATTCTCTTTGACGGATCGCCGGGCCCGCGAATGATCCCCGGACTGGGCGCGGGTGAGGAGCCGCCACTCGCGTGTGGACAGTCTTTCGATCGGGTCATGAAGGTGACCGATTTGCAATGCGTCATCGGGTGCCGACTGGCGGCCCGTCGAGAAGCAATGTTGGTCGGCGGGTCCGCGGGCGGAGTCTTGGCGTCAATCCTGAAACTGCGGAAAGAACTTGCGGGAAAACGATGCGTGGCAATCCTGCACGATTCGGGGACTCGATACTTGCAGACAATCTTCGATGATGCCTGGGTGGAATTGACACTCGGTGTTTCCAGAAAGCAACTGCACGGGCTGGTTGAGGACGCAGAATCTTTCTGCATTGATGAGGTCCTGCCATGAGTGTGGCACCCAATCTCGGCGCGAACTTCTTGGACGCTCCGGCAGTGTTACCTCGTCGATCGTTGCGGCTTGCGATCATCGGATGTGGCCCCCGCGGACTTCACTGTCTTGAATCACTCTCTCGGCGATTGAGTCCAGGCGATCTGGCAAGGCTGCAGATCACCATCTTCGAACCGACGGCTTTTCCGGGTGCCGGTGCGGTCTACGCCCCGGATCAACCCGAGGCGTTGAAGATGAACTTTTCCGCGGGGAACATTGATGCTTGGGGGCGAACTCGCGGTACCGGGCTTCCTGACTCTGAAAGGCCTTCATTGATTGAGTGGTTGAAAGTTCATTTTCCGCGTCATTCCGATCCCGACGCCTACGTTCCTCGGGCAATTGTCGGGCAATACCTCCACGACGCCTATCAGCGTGTCCGCCGACAACTTCAATCGATGGCGATCGTGCGGCACCACCGGGAGAAAGTTGATCAGATCCGAAACGTCGGCGGGGTTTGGGAAGTCAAGACGGCCGCTTCCTGGCGTGCTTTCGACGAGGTCGTCGTCGCCACCGGACACGAAGGCTTGCGGCCAAGTTGCCGGCTGTCGCCCACCCAAGGCGACGGCAAAACCAATCGCCGTGGACGATTCGTTTATCCGGTCGAAAGCAATTTGTGTCGCGATCAGATCGTCCCCGGCGGCACGGTGGTCATTCGCGGATTCGGACTGACCGCGATCGATGCGATCCTGAGTCTGACCGAAGGCCGCGGCGGACGGTTCGCAGGCCAAGGCTTGCTGCCGAATTATTTTCCAAGCCAGCTGGAGCCTCGATGCATCCGAGTGCACAGCCGATCGGGACGTCCGATGCTGGCGAAGCCCACACGCAAGGTCGCCGCGGTTGATGAGACCTTTTATCGACGTTATCAAGCAGAATTCTCAAATCTGCTTGATCAGCGAGGCAGGATCCACTTTCACCGGCAGATTTGGCCAATCATTGTGAATGCCGCCGCCGGGATGCTGGTGCACCGCGGGATCCCTCGAACGGTCAGAGAGGTCGATCAATGGTACCGGGGCTGGTCACGCTACCGAATGGATTCCGCCACAGCCCGACGGCACCTGTTTCAATCGGTGTGCGTTGCACACGGAACGCGACCGATTGATGAAGCGTACGCGTTGGGTGAGGCATGGCGACGCCTGTACCCGCAGATGGTGGAGGTCGTCAGTTTTGGCGGCCTCGGTGTCGGGCAGTTCCGGTCCTTTCAGCGTGTTTCGATGGAAATGGAGAAGATTGCATTCGGCCCACCCGCTGAGAGCGTCGCCAAGTTGGTCCGGCTGATGAAACTGCGAATTGTTCAACGCGCAGAAGAAGCCCAACTCGATGATGCAGGCGAGTACGTCGACGCAGTCCTGGCGGGGCCAACGGAAGCCGGCATCTCCGGTCCGATCCGATCGCTGATGGATCAGGGCTATGTGTGTCAGGATGCGGAAACCGGCGGCGTGCGGGTCGAACGCGACGGTTCACCGCTCGATGCCCCCCGGGGCCTCGCCGTCTTCGGACGCGCGACCGAGGGGTGGATCGTGGGTAACGACACGCTGTCGCGTACACTGCACGACCAAATCGAAAACTGGGCCCAAACCGTTTTATCCAGATTGCATGCCGACATCGTTTAGACCCGCCACGCAGCCACGGAAATCGTTTCCATCCCCAACGTTCGAGCATTTTTGCCAGGGCACACCGCCGTTGCGCGGCCGAATGGCTGGATGGATGAAATCCGCCCTCGCGGATCTCGATCTGACCGCCACCTTCGACGAATATGGTTCCCCGGTGAATCTGATTTCGCCGGACGCCATGAACCCGAACGTTGAAGAGCTTCGCGCGATCGCCCGGACGCGTGAGGTCGACCTTCAGATTTTTTTCGCTCGGAAAGCCAACAAATGCTTGGCTTTTGTCGATGCCGCCAACCGGCTCGGAATCGGTGTCGATACGGCGAGCGAAATCGAAGTTCAACAAACGCTGGACCGTGGAACCCCGGCGACCCATTGCATCTGTACGGCGGCCGTGAAGTCTAAGTCTTTGGTCGGTCGCTGCGTCGACGAATCGATCTGCCTTGCGATCGATAATCATGACGAATTGGAGCGAGTTCGGTCGGTCGCGGCGGAAATGGGGAAGCAGGCAATCGTTGCCTTGAGGCTGAGCGGCTTCAAACATGCAGATCAAACGCTGTATTCACGTTTTGGCTTTGATTGCGAACGAGATGTCGCCGTCATCCAGGCGTTGGATCCGAGTTGGGCGCACGTCGCGGGCATCCACTTTCATTTGGACGGGTACGATCCCCATCAGCGGGTCAGCGCCATCGACTCGAGTCTGGATTGGATCGAAAAACTGCGTCAGGCGGGACATTTGCCGGCATTTATCGACATGGGCGGCGGATTGCCGGTCTGCTATCTGGAAAGTGAGAATCAATGGACGGAGTTTTGGAAGGCTCATGCGGAGAGCCTCCTTCATCATCGAGGCGAAATCACCTTTCAGCGGCACAAGCTTGGTCGGCAAGTCGTCGACGGCCGGGTGGTTGGCTCGCCAGCTTCTTACCCCTATTTTCAGTCCCAGACACGGTCGTCTTGGCTGGCCACGGTACTTGACGCACCCATCGGCGGTTCAACGGTCGCCCAGCGATTGAATCGGGAACGTCTTCAACTGCGTTGCGAGCCGGGTCGGAGCTTGCTGGACGGTTGTGGGATGACGATCGCTCGCGTCGAGTATCGGAAACGTGATACACAGGGCCGCTGGTTGATCGGGCTTTCAATGAACCGGACCCAATGCCGGACGACCAGCGATGACTTCTTGGTCGACCCGATTCTGGTTCCGGCATCAGCTGAGCAATTCGAGTCGATCGAAGGCTATTTGGTGGGTGCTTACTGCATGGAGTCCGAGTTGTTGTCCTGGCGGAGGTTTCGGTTCCCTTGTGGCGTTCGGGTCGGCGATGCGGTGGTGTTTCCCAACACCGCCGGATATTTGATGCACTTTCTGGAAAGCCGCTCCCACCAGTTTCCGCTGGCATCGAATCTGGTCATGCCGACTGACCCTGCGGACTGCTTGCGTCGGGACGACATTGATCAGGCAATCGTTATCTAATTCACATGAAAGCGAGATTTAAGTTAGCGGGGGCAGGCGGCGTGTCCGTTTAACGCCGTCCTGTCTTTTGATTCAATCAGGTTTAGGCGTGGCGACGGGCAACCGAGGTGCGGTCAAGCAGCTTCAACCGGTGCGGGTGATGTCTGCGATGTATTGGTCGATGACATCCTGCGCTTCTTCCAAAGAGACCGAGTGGGCTTCGCTGTACTCTTTGGCAGCGTTCGCTTTGTCGTTCGATTCCGCAAGACGTTGCCATCGTTCCTTTTGTCGCGGGACGTAGGTGATCCCGCTGTGGTCGAGGAGCAGATTGAGCTTGTCTTCGATTCGACGCAAGCGTTCGCCGGCGGCCGCGTTCGATGCGGAACGTCGGGACGCGATGGTCGTTCCGCTCGCCAGAACGACGATCAAAACCCCGATGACCAAATAATCCATGAATTCGAGCACCGCAAGCAGCATTGCCAACTCCAGGCGTCGATCGAGACGCATCGAACAGGGAGGAAGAACGTCACAAACTGGACGAAGCGGGTTGATGGTAGCGACGCGGATCGGAGCGTGGCAATGGTGCCGCAAGCCCGGGTTGGCGAGAATCTGGATTGGACGCTTCGCGGCTAGGACTGTTCCGTTTTGGCGACGGACCAGATGCCGCGTTTGAGCTGCTCGATCAGAGGCTTCTCGTCGATCACGGTGTGATCACCAAGAGCAAAGTCGTAGACGGCGAGCGAGGCCTTTTGCAGCTTTTCGATTCGGACGACGCGGTCACCGTCGACGCCAATCAGCAGGTAGAAACTGCCCGGTTGGAACGGCGGTGTGACGCGAATCTTCTTGTCTTCGCCGCGTTGCAATCGAAGTTGCGGCCCGACCTGGTAGTTGTCCGAAAATGGTTCGGGCAGATCTGGCACAGCATGGTCGCTGGCGGTGGCCGCCGTTTCCGGTGACGATTCTTCGCCGGCGTCCAGGCGTCGGCGACCTTCCATCGTGATTTCATGTTCCAGCGCGGTAAGCAGATCGCGGAAGGCTTTGGTCGCCGGACCGACCAGTGTCTGCATCCGGGTCTGGGCGTTACGCACTTCATTGAGTTTCGCAGCGGGAACCGCTTGGCGGCCCTGCTTGGCTCCCGAAATGATTGACGAAACGGTCGAATTCCAGCGGCTGACGATGGAGCTGAAACTGGTTTCCAATTGCCGAATCCGTTCCAACGCTGCTCCCGGCCGCCCCAGTTCAAACTCCTTCTGAGCATCTGCGATTGACGACGGAAAAGATTGCACGCCCGGAAGGCCGTCGACGACGACATCGTTGGGAAGTCCCCGCACGGCGCCGCCGGTCAAGCTGGCGGTCCGCTGCACGGCGCCGATCAGGTTGGAGAAATGAGCAGTTTCCAGTTGGATCATTCTTTTCTCACCGGGGAATGGTGATGGCGTCCGTGCCGGTTTGATGCAGCGCACGAGCTGAAGCCATATCGTAAACGGAAACCATCTCCATGTCCGGTGTCGGGCCTTCACCCTCCCGCTTGGAGTTCGTGCAGCTGTATTTCACCCTTCTTTCCAAGCGAGGGAGAATCTTCTCACCTATCGCTGAAGCGGATTGCTGTCGCCGCTTCGCGACAGGAGTCAAGCAAGGCCATCCGCTTTTGGCCGTTGGTGATCATTTCATCTGGCGTCGTTCTTCGTCCGTGAAGGCGTTGTCGACGTTGAGCCCTTCAAGAGCCTGGCCTCGCATCCGTTTGACCTTGGCGCCGGTCGCCACCATCGCATGCAGGACTCGTTGGCCATCGAAGTTCGCCGTCCCGGAGGCGTGGATGCCGACTCCACCCGCCTCGGCGAAGGCGTCTTGATTCGCTCCCAGGAAGGTGAAGTGCCAACTGTAGATGTCCTGCTGGTGCTCAATCATCTTTTTGATTTGCTGCTTGCTGAATTCGTGGCTTGAATTTTCAAGTCCGTCGGTCATGACGACGAAGATGACCAGGCCGGGACGATCGGCCTCCTGCATCTTGGCGAGCCTTTCACCGGTTTCATTGATAGCCCGACCGACGGCGTCCAGCAGCGCGGTGCAGCCTCGCGGATGCAATTCGTAAGGGGGGACGTCCCCGATGGGAACGCCGCTGTGAACGAATTCGTAGTCCGTGTCGAACTGAACCAGCGTCAACACCGCCCTTCCTGGTTCCGCGGCTTGGCTGGCGATGAAGGAGTTGATCCCGCCTTCGGCATCCTTTTTCATGGATGCCATCGAACCGCTGCGGTCAATGACCAGGGTAATGTCCGTAAAGTCAGTTTGCATGACAGAGCTCCCGTGGAGAACCTTCGGCAAGACGAAGGCACCGACCTCGTCGGACAGGCTCTTCGGACAGCGGCGCCGGTTATCGAAGGTTCCGATACATTGGTGACTGAGAAAAGGAGAGAAAAAGCAACAGCCAGAATACCGCTGCTCCCCTCTCAGAGGCAAATCAGGATCGACGGGTTCGCAACGTTGCTTCACGGATGCGGCTCCGGGGATCAGCACCGCCCGGCCCGGGTGTGAGCCGGCGAATCGGAGCGGTGCGGGATTCGCCGAACGGCTGACGGAGAGGAAGCGACACCTTGGGAGACCAGTTAGGATGGTTGCAGCATTTCGGGGTCGTTTCATGCTCGTTTCTTGCAGGTGAAAACCGTGAAGCCAATTGAAGAGAACGCCCGTTCCGATGATTCGCGACGAGAGTTTTTGAAGACATCGGGAGCGATCATTGGAGCCGGATCGGCGGCGTCGACCGTCACCTTTGCACCACCCGTGCACGCGGCGGGCGACGAGACGATTCGGCTGGGGCTGGTCGGTTGCGGTGGTCGCGGTACCGGCGCCGTACGTCAGGCGTTGACCGCTGATGCTAACACCCGATTGACGGCGGTTGCCGACGCGTTTGCCGATCCCATGTCGGTTTGCCTGCAATCGCTGGCGCGGCAAGAGGACGTCTCAAAGCAGTTGTCGGTTGACGTCGATCATCGCTTCGAGGGTTTTGAGGGTTACCGACGGCTGTTGGATTCGGACGTCGATGTCGTACTTCTGTGCACGCCACCGCATTTCCGGCCGATGCACCTGCGCGCCGCCCTGGAGGCCGGCAAACATGTCTTTGCCGAGAAACCGGTTGCGGTCGACGTGCCCGGAATTCGATCGGTGCTGGAGTCGACTGAGATCGCGAAGGAAAAGGGGCTCGCCATCGTCTCCGGACTCAATTCACGTTACTCGTTTCGGATGCAGGAGCTGATGGACCGAATCCATAACGGAGCGATCGGAAAGATCCAGACGTTGCACGCGGTGCGCTATGCCGGCGGAGTCTGGGTGCGACCGCGCGAGCCGAAGATGACGGAGATGCAATACCAGATGCGGAACTGGTATTACTTCACATGGCTTTCCGGCGATTTCAATGTCGAGCAGTTCGTTCATCAATATGACCAGGTTTCCTGGGCCTTGCAGGGACAGACGCCCCAGCGTTGCTATTCAACCGGTGGCCGCCAGGCCCGGACCGGCGAACAGTACGGTCACATCTACGATCATTTCAGCAGCGTGTTTGAGTTCGGTGACGACGTCCGGGCGTTCATGACGACCCGTCACCAGCGGGGCTGCAGCAACGAAAGCCACCTGGCGGTGGTCGGCACCAAGGGATCGGCCACGCTGTCGCGCAAAGGCTTCGGAATCACCGGCGAGAATCCTTGGTCGCCGGAGGCTGATGATGAAACCGACAGCCATCAGTTGGAGCATGACGCCTTCTTTGCGGCGCTTCGCCAGGGACGCATCATCAACAACGGCGGCTACATGGCGTCGAGCACGATGTTGGGCTTGCTGGCACGGATGACCGCCTACACGGGACAGACGCTCACTTGGGATCAAGCCATGGGATCGGTGCTGGATTTGTCGCCCGAATCATACGACTGGGATGCGGCACCGCCTCCGGCGGAGGTCGCGGTCCCCGGTGTCACTCCATTTGTTTGATAAGCGTCAGAGGCGTTCCGGCCCGGACGCCGCCATGGCTCCTGTCCCGAACGCCACCGACGTCGCCGGACGTGCTTGCCAAGCGGAAGCCGCATCAACCACAAGGTCGACGTTCGCTGCGTTCTCCGGATAGCGCGTAACGATGCAATTCCACGCTCTGGTGAGCGTTTCTTGGGGACGCAAGCCTGCCGCGGACGAAGCTCTCATCCCCTGTTTCTTGCCATTCATTCCCGCCTTTTTTGTATCTGAACCATGTTGCGCTTCTTGTTGTTGACTGCCGTGTTCTTCACGCTTCTCGTCCCAAATTTGGCTCGCGCTGACAGCAGTGAAACGGTCGTTGACTCGAGACAGCACCACCTTCGCAGCGGCGCGTCCAGGGAGTGGAGCCGGTTTCCGGTGCAGAATGAAGGCTCGCAACAAAAGTGGACCTTTCCAGCCAGAAAGAATCAGAGCGCTCACACCCTGGTGATCCGCCAGGCGGATGTGCGTTTGGATTGGAGGGTGATCTTGAATGGAAATGAGATCGGAAGCTTACAGCGTGATGAAAATGACATGCTGTCCCACTGGGAGATTCCCCAAGGAACACTGATCGACGGTGACAACGAGCTGAGCATTGAAAGTCGCGAAAACGGATCGGATGACATCACGGTCGGCCCGGTCCGAATCATTCACGCCGCACCGGATGAGTGGCTGAATCAAGGGACAATCGAAATTGATGTGACGGATTCCGAAGAAGGCGGGCCGTTGCCATGCCGTTTGACCATCGTTGACTCCGACGGCTGCCTGGTCCCCGTGGGCACGGAACGCCGCCCCCAGATCGCGGTTCGCACCGGTGTCGTGTATACGTCCGACGGAAAGGCAACTTTGAAGTTGCCGCCGGGACGTTACAAGGTGTTCGCCGGAAGAGGATTCGAGTACAGCCGCGCGGAGGCGTCCGTCGCATTGGCGTCAACCGATCGGGTGGATCAACCGTTGCGTCTTCGACGTGAGGTCGATACCGCCGGTTGGGTTGCATGTGACACGCACATTCACACCGTCACCCATTCCGGCCACGGCGACGCCACGATCGACGAACGGATGATCACGATCGCCGGTGAAGGAATCGAGCTCGCTGTCGCCACCGACCACAACATGCAGATTGACTATCGGCCAGTCGCCCGTCGCTTGGGTGTCGATTCGTATTTCACGCCGGTGATTGGCAATGAGGTGACCACCAGTTTCGGACACTTCAACGCGTTTCCGTTCGCGGTCGACGCGCCCGAACCCGATCACTTTGAAAACGACTGGAACGTGTTGGTTCCGGCCATCCTGGCGACGCCTGACGTGCGCGTGGTGATTCTGAATCACGCCCGCGATGTTCATCGCGGGTACCGACCGTTTGGACCGGAGAACTTCAACGAAGCGACGGGGGAGAACCTGGACGGACGCGTCTATCGTTTTAATGCCATGGAAACCCTGAATTCCGGAGCCCAGCAGACGGATCCTCTGGAACTGTTCCATGATTGGATGACACTGGTCAACCATGGGCAGCAGATCACGCCGGTCGGCAGCAGTGATTCGCATGATGTGAATCGTTACATCGTGGGTCAGGGGCGAACCTATGTTCGAGGTGACGATTCGAACCCGGGAGCCGTGGATATTTTACAAGCCTCTCAGAGCATTCGCGAAGGCAGGGTCTCGGTGAGCGCTGGCTTGTTCGTCGAAGCGACGGTGGGTGGAACGGCCGGTCCGGGGGAAACCGTGACCGTCAAGTCACCGCAGTTCGCCGTGCACTACCGCGTGGATTGCCCAAGCTGGGTCACGCCGCAGCGGATTCAATTGTTCGCCAACGGCGTGTTGTTGCGTGAAGAATCCCTGGACAGTTCCGAACAGAGATCCGGCACCTGGAGCATTCCGCGGCCCCGTCACGACGTCTTCTTGACGGTGCTCGCGACGGGTCCCGGAACACGTCATCCGTCCTGGCCGATGGCTCAGCCTTATCAGCCCGATTCGTCGGATTGGACGCCGACAAATTTGGGATTCACCGGACCGATTCGAATGGACGTTGACGGCGATGGTGTGTTCAGCAGCGCCCTCGATCTCGCTCGATCCCTCGTCAGCAAGGCGAACGGTGACTTTGCAAAACTGGTGGAATCGCTGGGGGATTATGACGAAGCCGTTTCGATTCAGGCCGCGGGGCTTTGGCAGGCGAATCAAGGCTCCCTGCTTGACGATTCCGTCCAGCGGACGCTCAACGATGGCGCACCGCAAACGCAATCCGGATTCTTTGAATTCCTTTCGGCTTGGAGAGCCTCACAACGCGCCCGCATCGAACAACCTTCCCGGAATTGAGTCCAGCGATCGTGGTGGGGCCACGCGGGAGGCGGACGCCTACAGTCGACGCAACGTTCCACCACAAATGTTCCAGTTCGATCTCTCCTCAGCGGATGTCCGGTCGTTGAGGGCGTCGGGCGATGCACGAGGTAGCGCCATCAATCCAAGATGGCGGAACGACCCTCCGCGGAGGATCGACGGTCACAGCTGCGAGTCGATCGAACCACTCATGCGTGGCGTGGGCGCCTCACGGGTCTTCCGAGCCGGCGTGAGGAGAGCGTCTTTCCCACCAATCCGAAGTGCGCGTTCAGGGGCGGGGTTCGAACGGTTCTCCAACAAGCTCGTTCCACTTCTGACGCTGCTCGGGCGTCAGGATTTTCAGAATTTCGCCCACGGTGTGGAGGGTGGCTTCGCGTAGCCTGTCATCGAATGCATTACGTGGGGGCGGACCGGGCCCCAGCCACCTGCCCGGCGGGCCACCGCGATCAAAGCGTTCGGGCGGGGGGCCGTCCAGTCCGAAACCGAACCTTCCGGGACGGGGCGGACCATCGGGACCGCGAGGCCTGCGAGGTTGACGGCCATCGTCCGGGCCACGCCGGTCGTCAGGACCTCCGCGGTTTGGCCGCGTTGCTTCGATGATGCGACTGATGGCGTCGCGTTGCTCGCGGGTCAGCCCCAAGGCCGCGACCGTTTCCGACGTCTTGAACGTGAACGGCAATCGTCGTTGGCGGGCGATTTGACGCAACCGAGTCAATTGCGTTGGATTTAACTGCTCGGTGATCAAGGCGTCGAATGCGCGCAGCAGGCTCGTCATCTCACCGTTCTCGTCCCCCAAACCACCGACGTACTGATTGGCCATCGCCCGCCGTCGGCTTTGGAAATCGTCGATCGCGTCCGTGATCTGGTCGGCCGATGCGTCTTCGATCGAAAGTTCTTGACGCACGGCCGGGTCCGACAATTGCAACAGCTGCGAAACGTTGTCCAGGACTCGCAATTCATCGACCAACTTTGCGACCCTGTCGGATGTGACCGCCAATTCGCTCGCCAGGTCAGGATCGTCGGCACGTTGGTCCAAAAAATCGCGATAGAACTCGAGCGATGTTTCCAGGAAGCTGCGGCGGAGGTCCTGAAGATCCGGGTGGTAGGCCAATTCGCTTTCGCTCAATTGGCTGAACGTGTCGACTGCCGAGCGGGCCTGCCGAAAACTCTGTTCGGCCAGCAAGCGTTGCTCCCTTTCACGCGTCAAAGCGCTTTCGGTTGCCCGCTGTTCTCGCCAGATGATCAACGTCGTCACCGACAGCGCCAGCGTCGATAGCAGCAGGATCCCGCTGGCGACGGCAACCAATCCGGTGTTGCGCCGACGCCATTTTGCCAACCGTTCCCACAGGGTTGCCGGCTTCGCTTTGATCGGTCGGTCGTCCAGCCAGCTCTGCAGATCCTCCGCCAGCTCGCCGGCGGTGGAGTAACGATCGGTTGGGGCTTTTGCAATGGCCTTGCGAATGATCGTGTCCAGCTCGATCGGCACCAAGGGGTCGACGGATCTGGGTGATGGTGGTTCTTCCTCAACCACCTGATTGAGCATTTCGCGATAGTTGTCTCCCTGGATTGCCGGTCGCAACGTCAGCAATTCGTACAGCGTCACGCCGAGCGAATAAATGTCCGTTCGGTGGTCCAATGCCGTGCGGTTGCCGGCGGCCTGTTCGGGACTCATGTACCGTAGCGTCCCCATCGGATCGCCGCTCCGCGTCAGCGGCGAATCGTTGGCTTGGATCTGAGCGAGTCCGAAGTCGGTGACCCAAATCTTTCCGGCCGAGTCCAAGAGCAAATTGCCCGGTTTGATATCCCGGTGAACGACCCCATATCGGTGGGCGTGGTCGATCGCCCACGCCGCTTGCAGGGCCATCCGCACCATCGATTGAAAGTACCGCAATCGGTCCGAATCGGCCGACGAACGGATCGTGGTTTCAACGTTTGCGGTGTTGTCTAGCGTTGGATGGCGCACCGCAGGTGCGGGGTCGAGCTTGCTGGCGGGATCGACGCTGCTGACGGGATCGACCGTGCGCACGACTGCCGACGGAATCCGGTCGGTCCGTTCCGAGATGCATTTGTCAATCAGATCCGCAAGCGTCTGGCCCTCGATCAACTGCATGGCATAGTAGTGCACACCACGGTCGCTTCCGACGGCGTACACCGGCACAATGTTGGTGTGGTGGAGGGCCGCGGCGGCAAAGGCTTCGTTGCGAAACCGCTGCAATCGGACTTCGTCCAGACCGCTGGCAAACGGCAACACCTTGAGGGCAACGCGTCGGCCAAGCGACATTTGAATCGCTTCGTAAACCACGCCCATTCCGCCGCGTCCCAATTCGCCAATGATTTGGAAATCGCCGACCGGTTTGGCCGTGAAATCCGAGTCGGTGGAAACTGCGGAAGGCCCGGTCGGTTCGCCGGCGCGGTGGACCATTGCCAGCCCTTGCAACGCGGGACGCAAGGACGCAGCGATGTCCGCGTGTTCGGCCAAATAGGTTTCCACCGGCGGGGCACCGCCGGCATCGAGCAGCTGCATGTACCGCTTGGTCGCATCGATGACGCGTTGGTCGTCCGGCTCCGATTCGGCCGCTCTCGGGAACGCACCGGTCGCTTGTTCGTCGGACATCACCTTTCGTCCATTTGCGATTTCAGTTTTGCCAGGGCGCGCACCCACAACTTTTCCACGCTATGGACGCTGCGTTGCATCGTTTGGGCCACCTCGGCGAAAGGCAGCCCTTCCACATGTCGCAGCACGATGACCTGGCGATAATCGTCCGTTAAGGTCTCCAACGCCTCGGCCAAGCGAAGAAAGGCCTCGTTGCGAGCAAAGTGTTGGCTGGGCGAAGTCACATCGCCGACGATTCGTGATTGCAAGAAGCCGGACGCGCTGGCCAAGCTCTGGTTCAAGTGCTGTTCCAAGCGGGGATCACGTTTCTGCGTGCCAAGGTACTTGCGGACGTGCATCGCCAGCGTGTTGGTCAGGATCCCACGCAACCAACTTGCGAATTCCTCGGCGGTCTCACCGCGAAACTCTGCAATGTTCGCATGGGCCGCCAGGCATGCCTCCTGCGCCAAATCCGACGGATCGGCTTTGCCTCGCAGGTGATGATGGAGCCCTGAGCGTGCCAGGAAGACCAGGTATTTTCGGTAGCATGACAGCAGCTCGCCGAGTGCGTCTCCGTCTCCACCGCGGGCCGCTGTGATCAAGCGTTCGGTTGGCGACGGGGCTTCATCGGCGCTGTGCGGCACGGAACTGCTTGGTGCGGAACTGTGGGGCAAGGATTCGTTCAACGGATGATTGGTCAAAGGCGAGAGCGATTCGGTGAAGCAACAGATGCAGGTGATGCAGCATCGTCCCCTTCAAGTTTATCGATTTGTCATCGCTGGACTTTGGGACATTCTCGCAAAACTTGCTTCCGATGGATGTTGCGCTTGGGGTGGCACTGGCAAGCGAGTGGCAATTCTCAACACCCCGAAGCCGGCCTAACCAGACGTCCGGAACCCACGCTTTGGCTAATTCAGCTGAATATCGCCACTCTGTCGCGGAAAGCCCCTGAGTCGAGGTAGCCACCGTCGCCAGACGGTCGCGATGCGATTTCTTGCACGCTCTGGCGAGCGTGACCACTCGTTCTTGTGGACGGGGAGATCAAGGTCGGGCTCGGGACGGCTGAAACCGGCTGACGCGAGGCGTGTTGAACGACGCGGCGCGTTGAAATCGGATGCCGTGCGATCTCTAATGGTTCGCGGTATGACTCATCAGGAGTCGTCCGCTTTTCAGCCAGACTTTCCCCAGGTTCTTCAGATGCCCATCAGCTTGCTCACCGGTTCACGACCCATTTTTATTGCGGGATTGGCTTTGGCCGTGGCGTTGGCCGGCGTGGCATCCGCGCCGGCTGCCGATCGACCGAACATCGTTTTGATCATGGCGGACGACCTGGGCTTTGCGGATCTGGGGTGCTACGGCTCAGAGATCGAAACACCCAATCTGGACGCGCTGGCCGCGCGGGGCCAGAGGTTCACACAGTTTTACAACACCGCCAAGTGTCATTCTTCGCGGGTTTCACTGTTGACCGGCCTGTATTGCGATCAGGCGGGTGGTGAGAAGCTCAGTCGCGGCGCAACCATCGCGGAGGTGCTCGGGGACGCCGGATACTTCACGGCGATGGCGGGCAAGTGGCATTTGAATCAGCAGCCGACGGATTTTGGGTTCCAACGCTATTGGGGGCACCTCTCTGGAGCCACCAACTTCTTTACCGGCGACAACACCTTTCGGTTGAACGGCCAGCCGTGGGAGGTTCCGGAGACCTTGAACGGACGTCCGTTCTACACGACGCACGCGATCACGGACTTTGCTCTGGAGTTTCTGGACGAAGCCACTCGCCGCGATCAACCCTTCTTGCTTTACACCGCTTTCAATGCACCGCACTATCCCTTGCAGGCGCCGGAGAAGGAAGTGCGGAAGTACGACGGCCGTTACGATGCCGGATGGGATGAGCTCCGTCGCCAACGTCATGCGCGACAACTGGAGACCGGGTTGTTGCCAGCGAAATGGAAGCTCAGCCCACGGCCGGATCACATCCCAGCTTGGGAAAGTCTGTCCGCAGAGGAACGCCAATGGGAGTCCGATCGGATGGAAGTCTTTGCGGCGATGGTCGACGTTCTGGACCAGAATATCGGCCGAATGGTTGAGGCTCTCAAGAGCAAGGACGTCTACGAAAACACGCTGATCTTGTTTTGTTCGGACAACGGAGCCTGTCCCTTCGAACGCACCCGGGGACGGTACCTAAAACCTTGGGATCCGAAATCGTATTGGACCTACGACGCCAGCTGGGCTCATGTCGGAAACACGCCGTTTCGTCTGTACAAGCAAAACCAGCACGAGGGTGGAATCTCGTCTCCCCTGATTGTGCATTGGCCGCAAGGGCTTGGCGCCAAAGCCGGATCCTTGACGGACCAACCCGCCCACCTGATTGACCTGATGGCGACGTTCATCGACGTGGGCAACGCGCAGTATCCGGAGCAGATTGGCGATCGAAAGATCGATCCGCTGCAGGGAAAATCATTGCTTCCCATCTTCCAGGGCCAGCAACGGGAACCACATGATTCACTGTATTTCCATTTCGGCACCGACCGCGCGTTGCGACAGGGAGACTGGAAATTGGTCTCCGCGAAACTGGGGCGATGGGAACTGTATGACTTGGAACAGGACCGCACCGAATTGAATGACCTTGCCGCGACGCATCCGGAGCGAGTCGAATCGATGGCCAAGGATTGGTTCGATTGGGCCAAGAACGTCGACCGTCTGAAAGGACGCGCCCTGGCGCCGGTCGGAGAGAAAGTAAAGTCTCTCAGCTTTCGCAAGGATACCAGCTCCGGATCGGCATCCGGTGGCAAGTCAAACTAATTGGGACCGGGAAAGAACAAGCGGTGGAAAGTGTGCGGGCATGGCTTTGTGAGCTAGGCTCGTACGGGGCATTCCAATCCACTTCCAACGCCGCTGAACGCCCTGTGAATGTTGGGGTCAGGACGCTCGCAACGGTTGTGCCGTTTGACCCAAAGCGGTCCCGCGGTCCAGAGCCGGATGCGGCTGTGCGTCGGAACTTCTCTTGACCCGCCCCAGCGAGTGAACGTTCCAACTTCTTATTGCGACCGCGACGCCCAGTCGGAGATCGGTCCGTTCGCCGCGACCGTGGCGCTTGCCGATGTGATCGCGGCGCTGTCGTACGCATTGGATATTACCGAGGGCCAGCCCGAAGGCCACTCGACCAAAAGTTGCTTGATCGCGATGCGGATCGCCCAGGAGATTGGATTATCGGCAAGTGATCGTTCGGCGTTGTTCTATGGCACGCTGCTGAAAGACGCCGGCTGCAGCAGCAACGCGGCCAAAGTTTGTTCGCTGTTTGACGCGGACGATCACAAGATCAAGCAATCGTTCAAACTGCAAGACTTGACGCGCAAGGCGGACGCGTTCGGGTACCTGGTGCGAAACGTTGCGACGGACCGTTCACCGGTGATTCGCGTTGCCAAGCTGGCCGCTCTGATCGCCCAGCCCGGCGCCGGAAAAGACATGATCCAGACGCGATGTTCGCGGGGGGCAGAGATCGCGACCAAGCTGGGGTTCACCCAGGCCACCGCGGAAGCCGTGCGTGCGTTGGATGAGCATTTTGACGGCAGCGGAGAGCCTTCGAACCTCCGGGGTGACCAAATCCCATTGCTCGGACGCATCGTTTGCCTGGCTCAGACCGTTGAAGTTTATTTCACGACCTTCGGACGGGTGGCGGCTCTGGATGTGGCGCAGCAACGCTCCGGTACGTGGTTTGACCCCGAACTGGTTCAGGCACTTTGGTCGTTTCAATCGGATCAGGATTTCTGGAGCCAGTTGGATCGAAGCGATGCCCGTTCCGCCATCGCGGCGTTTGAACCGACCGAACAGCGGATGTATGTCGATGAAGATCGCTTGGATGCGATCGCGGAAGGTTTTGCCGATGTGATCGATGCGAAGAGTCCCTGGACTTGCCGACATTCGTTTGGAGTCGCCGAAGCGACCGTGGGAATTCTGAAGCAGTTTGGCTACAGCGACGAACACGCTCGGTTTTGGCGCCGCGCCGCGCTGCTTCACGACATTGGAAAACTCGGTGTCTCCAATCGAATTCTGGACAAACCCGGCAAGTTGAGCGAGGCGGAGTTCAGCCAGATGCGGCGGCATGTGGATCACACCCGTCGAATCCTTCGAATCGTCCCCTGTTTCCGCAACTTTGCGGACGTGGCCGCCGCTCATCATGAAAAGCTTGACGGTAGCGGATACAGTCTGGGTCTTTCCGACGCTCAACTGTCACGTGAAGCCAAAGCCATGTGTGTCGCGGACATTTTCGACGCGTTGGCGGCGAAACGGCCTTATCGCCAACGCCAGATGGGACTGGACGAAGTCTTCGAGATCATGGGCAAAGAGGCCGGGCCCAAGATTTGTCCGATTGCCTATGAAGCCTTGCGTTTGCACGTCGACATGGTGTGAACCGGTTCGACCGCTCCGCCCGATCTTCGGCTGCCAGAGTCGCCAACGGGCCGGAACGGCGCCAATGGCTCGCGGGCAGTCTCGACCGCACCAGCGGTTGGTTGCGTGGCGGACAAGTCGGGTGTCGGATGGAACTGCGTCTGGGCCAAATCTGATAGAACGAAGAAGGTGCCCGACCGATTCGAACGGGAATTGGCGCGTGGTGGCGCCGCGCGGAAACTTGTTGAGGTCAACATCCGGCCTGATGTCCGAGAAACAGCCAGAGCGATCGGCGCCCGACGCCACGTCGGCGGGCGGCGGATTTGAAACAACGCACTGGAGCGCGGTGTTGCTTGCGGCGAAGGAATCCTCGGCGGAATCCCGGCAGGCTTTGGCGGAGCTTTGCCAGGCCTATTGGCTTCCCCTGTATGCCTACGTCCGCTGCCGCGTCGGGGATGCGCACCGTGCCGAAGACCTGGTGCAGACATTCTTCGCGCAACTGTTGGAAAAAGATTTCCTGCGTTCGGTTGATCCGGACAAGGGGCGGTTCCGTGCGTTTCTGTTGACGGCAATGAAGCGTTCGATGGCCAACCAGTGGGACCGGCAGACAGCGCTCAAGCGTGGCGGCGGAACCAGTCCACTGTCGTTGGATTTCGAAGTTGCCGATCGGCACTATCGCGCCACACGGGATCGTTCGCTCCGCCCCGACCACTTGTATCTGCAAAACTGGGTTCGGACGCTGTTGGAACGCGTGTTCGAGCGACTGGGGACGGAGTACGAAGCCGCCGGGAAAGGAGAGCAGTTTCGATGCTTGAAGCCGTTCATTGTTGGCGACGATGATCGTTGGAGTCGGACCGAGGTTGCCGAGCAATTGCAGTGCAGCGGCGGAGCGGTTCGTGTGGCGGTTCATCGTCTGCGCCGCAGGTACCGGCAGGTACTGCGTGAAGAAGTTGCCCAAACAGTTCAGTCCCCTGAAGACGTCGAGGATGAAATACGCAGCCTGTTTCAGGCGTTCGCCTGAGTCAAACACCGGGCGTTTTGGACCAAAATCCAAGTCCGAATCGCGGTCGAATCGTGTGCTTTGCGTCGACCGAATCAGGCCAGACCACTTTTTTTTCGGAATCGGTGTAACGAATTCGCGTTCCTGCTTAACTCAGGGGTGAACACCCATCTGAGAGGAAAAGCCCGTGGAATCGCCCAACAAACGCTGTCGACGCTGCGGAACTCCGTTGCCGTTCCAGGCCGATGACAGTTGTCAAAAGTGCTTGCTGGAAGTGGGGCTGGCCAGCGGAACTGATTTCAGTATCGGTTCCTTGGCGGAAACGCTGCCGGGAAATGAAGAGCATCCGTCGGCGGGTGATTCCGGATCCGAATCAGCGGTCCGGGCGACGCGGCGTCCCGTCGGCATGCGTGCTTACCGCGATCTGCAGGCGGTGCACGATTGGTCCGGTGGGACGATCTATCGGGCTTTTCACTCGGGGCTGGAACGGGTTGTCTTGCTGAGAGTGTTGGATGCATCGGCCGACGCGGAGACACGGCAGAACTTTCTGCGTCGGGCCCAAACGCTTTCACAACTGAATCACCCCCACACCGCGACCATTCTGGAAGCGGGGATGGATCAGGGCGCCGCCTATGTGGCCGAGGAATGGGTAGATGGGCAACCGGTTTCAGGATTCGGACCCCGGAATCTAAAAGAGCGTTCGCGAGAGGGGTTCTTTCCCAACGAGCGTTTGATTCGGACCCTGCGCGACGCCGCAAGCGGGCTGCAGGCAATGCATCAGATCGGTTTGGCCCACCACCGCATTGCGCCCGATGCGATCGTGGTGGATCGCTCGGGCGTCGTGAAGCTGGTCGGGCTGGAACGAGCCGCCGAGGCGAGTGACGATCGCTTCGCCGCACCACCGGCCGAGGGCGGTCGGGTTGACCAGGGCGACGAGGTTGATTCCGACAACGCGATTCACCAGGACCTGTTTCGTCTGGGAGCCACTTTCTGTTTCATGACGACAGGCAGGCTTCCGGCGGAGTTGGATGCGAAACTGGACCATGCCAGACTCAGTCGACAGATCAAACTCACAAACCCGGGCCTGCGGAAAGACCTTTGCGGGGTCATCGCGGGATGTGTGGCGCGTGAGTCCTCGCATCACGGGTCTCAAGCATCGGACGGCGACCCGAACCCTTACCGGCAAGACCGTGACGGCCAGTCGCCGGTCTACCGGAGCGTTGATGCGGTCGTGCACGACCTGGAAGACCTTTCGCATTTCAGCGTCCAGCGCTGTTCGTCGCGGTTGCGATTCTTTTCCGGTTACCTGGAGGCGTTCTTGCTGGTGCTGGTGATCGCATTGATCCAGGCGATCGTTCGTCGGCAACAGGCGGGAGGTGCCGCCGACACGTCTGAAGTGTTGGTGTCACTGATCTTTGTCCTGCCCTTCTGCTACTGGATGCTGTTCGAAACGGTCGTGGGCTGGACGCCAATTCGACGCGTTTTCGGGATGCGGCTGTTGAGCCATTCCGGCGAGCCGGCAGCCTGGTGGAGACGTTTCGGACGCGCGTTTCAGAAGCTGGTGCTGGTGGCGTTGACCATCGTGGTGCCCGCCATGCTGCCGCCGCTGATCGCCATGACCGGACACGGCGGGGTCTACATGTTGCTGATCACGCCCATCCTGACACTGATTCTGCCGCCGATGGTTTTGTACCTGCCTACGTATTGGACTCCGTCCCGCTGGACATCCTACGATCTGACTGCGGGCGTAACTTGGGGGGAAACGGTCAAGCTTCCGGCAGACGTTCCCCGCGAGGCGTTCGCGGCCACCGGGGCGCAGCGACAAGCATCACCGGTGGCACGCATCGACCAGTACGATCTGTTTGAGCCGCTGGGAACGGGCGGAATGGGCCAGGTCTTTCGCGGGCACGACCGCATCCTCCATCGCGACGTGGCGATCAAGTTGCTTTCCGAGTCTTTGGGATCCCATCCGTTGCTCTTGGAACGCTTTGAACGCGAAGCACGGTTGGCGGCGAAGGTCAGTCACCCGGGAGTGGCGAAGGTCTTCGGAAACGGCGTGACCGATCACAGCCCGTACATCGCCATGGAATACGTGCGTGGGAAAAACTTGCAGCAGGTGATCAAGCAACAGGGAAGTTTGCCCGTCAAAACCGCGTGGGACTACGTGCGGCAGGCCGCCGAAGGACTTCGTGCGGCGCATCACAGCGGTGTCGTTCACCGGGACGTCAAACCGGCCAATCTGATGGTTACCGATGACGGAAAGCTGAAAGTCACCGATTTCGGCGTTTCACGTCCGGTCGATCTGGATAGCGAAGTGACGCAAGCGGGGACGATCGTCGGGACGCCCGCCTACATGGCTCCGGAACAAGCGATGGGCAAGCAAGTGGACAGTCGATCCGATATCTACGCCCTGGGCATGACCTTCTATCACATGCTGTCGGGCCAAGCACCTTTCAAGGCCTCCAATGCGGTGGAGATGCTTGCACTGCAGATGTCCGAAAGCCCTTCTTCCTTGTTCGGTCAGGTGGAAGATCTAACGATCGATCAGGCGAGCGTCCTAGAGAAGATGATCGAAAAGGACCCTGGGAACCGATACGCGTCGTACGATGCATTGATTCGAGACTTGGTTCGATACGCGCCGGATGCAGATCAGCCCACCAGTCCGCTGAAACGGATCGCCGCGGAAACTTGCAACTGGGCGGCGGGATACCTGGCGTTTACGTGCGTGATCTTCAGTGTCTTTCTGCTGGGTCAACGGTTCGGTGCATCCTCACGCAACGGAACGCTGGTGGTGGGAGGCACGATTCTCCTCCTCTACTTGGCTTTTGTCGGAAGCTACGTTGTCGGGATCGCTCGCAGCGGCACGACTCCCGGCAAGCGACTGTTGGGGTTGCGGGTGAGGGTCGGCAAACGTCGCAACGTCGGCTACGGGCGGTCTTTGATTCGCTTCGCGGTGGCCTATCCGGTCATGTCACTTTATGCGCCACGGATTCTGTACTATGTCATTGCGCAGGTGCCGGGAACGACCTGGGACCGATTTCTGCTTGCCGGGGTTTTGGTCTTGCAGGGGCTGGTCACTGTCGCTTCATTGGGACTGATGTGGATGCGTCCGGACGGCCGGGCCGTGCACGATTGGGTGGCTGGGACCCGTGTGGTGGCGGATACTCCTTGATTTTCTATTCCCGTTTTCGAAGGTCGGGCGAGGGCCTGACGATGCGTCGCGTTTCCTTTGGCATCAAACATCTTTTGGTCATCACGGCTGTCACCGCACTCGCTCTTGCGGGCTATCGGCTTGCGACGGGACCCTCGCTGGACCAGCGGATGGTCGGTGCCGCCACGAAGGGACACGGCCATCGGTTCGCGTGGCTGGTCTGGTTGGGCGCGGACGTTGACCGGGGCGCCGGAGAAAGCGGTTACGGCCATACACCGCTGCTGGACGCCGCCTACCAGGGAAACCTCAACGCCGTCCAACTGTATGTGGAACACGGTGCCTACGTCGACTATCAGGAGAAGGATGGATTCACCGCGATCACCTATGCGGCCAGAGAGTCACATTGGGACATCGTGTCGTTTCTGGCGCGTCACCATGCCAATTTCCGGTTGCCAGATGGGTACGGCCTGACAGCGGTGGATTATGCCGTCCGGCAGGGACGCGATGAGATGGTCGCGTTGTTTCACAGCAAGCCGACACCGCTGTCACGATGGCGGGTTTCGCAACGTGATTGGCCGCTTCACGTTGATGACGGTCAACCGCTGAATCGGCGTTACTACCTCTGGCACACGTGGCGCATCACGGGGCAAGAAAGCTGCGTGTTGAGTCTGCCGGCATTGGTCGACGCGGATGGTGCGGAGAAAACGCTCAAAAGCGGACCGATCGATTTTCAGTTCATCGACCACGGAAACCGAGTGAGGGTGGTTTTCGCCGATGGTCGGATTGAAACCTTCGCACTGTGATCTGACCAGAAAGTGTCGTCCGGGAATGCAGTCCGTCGGTGGCTGCTCATCCTCGAACTTGGCGAATCAGTCAACCGGTCCTCATTCCGACGGCTCGGGAATCGTGGCTTTCGCCGATCGGTCATCCACACGGAAATAGCCCAGCGGGGATTCTCCGGCGTCCGTGATCAGCCAGACGGCCCCGGGGCGAGTCTGCTGGCGCTGTCGGCCGCCGGCGGGTATGTCCGCGTAGTACTTCGGCTGGCCCTCGCGATCAACCCAAAAGAGCTTTGCCTGGGAGCCGGATTCGTTCAAAAAGTACACGTCAAACGGGCTTCCGTCCGGTCGGGATGCGGGGGCTGCCGCGGAGTCGGAAGAGGATCCCGCAAGCGGGTGCCAAGGAAGGCTGGTCAGTGAAGCGACGCTGGGTTTCGGTTTCTTGGCAAACGTCTTGGGGCCTTGCGCTCGAAGCGAATCCAGGATCGACTGATGTTCCGGATCGCCGGCCAGATTGTTCCACTCATAGGGATCCGCGTCGATGTCGTACAGTTCTTCGTCGCCGTTGGCATAGTGGACCAGACGCCAACGCTTTGCGCTCAATCCGTAACTACCGGGATCGTGAAGGCAGGTGACCGAGACGTGTGGCCAATCGCCGTCGGGGTTTTTCAGCAGCGGAACCAGACTCGGTCCGTCATGAGTCGATTCCGCGGGAAGGCCGCACAGGTCCAGCAGCGTTGGGAACAGGCTAACCAAATTGACGGGTTGGTTGCATCGCGCCGGCGTTGTCCCTTGCGGTAGCCCTTGGGCCCCGGAGGGGACGCGGATCATCAACGGGATGCGCGTGCAAAGCCGCCATCCGGTGTACTTCTGCCAGTGCTGCTTTTCCCCCAAGTGCCAGCCGTGATCGCTCCACAGCACGACGATCGTGTTGTCGGCGTGCGGGCTTGCCGCGAGCGCATCGAGGACCCGTCCAAGCATTGCATCGGCGTAGTGGATTGAAGCCAGGTAGCCTTGAATGCCATTCTTCCATTGGCCTTGGTTGCGGATGTGTTCGAAGTAACGGTTTGGTCCACGCGACTTTCCCTCCGCCGGCAGATCCTCCAAGTCATCCGCTTGGTATCCGGGAGGCAGCTGAATTGATTCCAACGGGAACGGTTCGAAATACTGCTTCGGCACGAACCAGGGTTCATGCGGTCGGTAGATCCCGCAAGCAAGAAAAAAAGGTTGGTCGTGTTCCTTGCCGAGCTGTTTCGAAATCCATTCGGTGACCAGGTAGTCACCTCCGTACTCGGCGTCCGTCTGATCCAGTGGTCCCCAGTCCGTTTCGACATACTGCCAGGGGCCCCCACGCGGCAGGCTTAGCGGACGCTCGGCGGCGTCCGGGTTGGCGGTTCGAGGAAACGGGTTCTCGGTTTCCGCTTTCGGGAAGTACTCGTCCCAGGAGGGCGCGTCGATGAAGTAGTGCAGCATCTTTCCCGACCCGGCGGAGTAATAACCATGACCGGAAAAGACTTTGGGGATGATGTCTGCATCGGGCAAGACTTCACGCATTTGCTGACGATTGTCATACAGCCCGCTGCGATTGGGCGAACGACCGGTGAAAATAGCTGTCCGGGACGGATTGCAGGCCGGGGCAGCGCAATGGGCGTTGGTGAACAACACGGACGAATCGGCCAGCCGATCCAGATGGGGCGTGATCGTTTGGGGGTGGCCGCCCAGGGAACCGATCCAGTCATTCAAGTCATCCATGGCGATGAACAACACGTTGGGTCGGTCCGATTCGGACGGACGCTCGGTTGCCGCCGCGTGCCGGCCGCGGAGACCAATCGGCGAGATGACGATTAGCAGGGCGATTGGCAAGACGCGGCGCGAAGGACTCATGGCGTTCTCTCCTGGACGGGCTGACGGCAGGCGGTCCTCATTGTCTGCCGATCCCCGCAAGGAATCTTGTTCGATGACCGAAATCCGACCGCAATTTGCGCACATTTTTTCCCATCGCGGAGATTCCGTGGACGGTCGGCCGTGGAGGAGGGGCATCCCGGCGGCGATCCGATCGCGATCCCTGAGATCCGTTAAGATCAAAAACGCTGTCGCGACGACGATTTTGATGTTCTCGGTTTCTCTAGGTCCAACGCCATGTATCTCCGCTCGTGGGTCCTCCTGTTCGTGCTCTTTGCTCCGGCGGCCGACGGCGATGAGCCCGATCCTTTGTCGGTGCCACTGGCGGCGGAGGATCCTGTTTATTTGAAAGTCGACGCCGCTCTGGAAGATCGCGTAGCCGATCTGATGGGGCGCATGACGTTGGAGGAGAAAGCGATCGCGTTGAACCACAACGGACCGGATTTAGAGCGGTTCGGATTGCGCAGCGACAAATGGAACCAGTGTCTCAACGGCGTCCAGTGGGATCGCCCCACCACGTTGTTTCCCAGTTGCATTGCGATGGCGGCAACCTGGGACCCCGAGCTGGTGCAGCGAGACATCGCGCGAGTGCTCTCCGATGAAGCACGTGCAATCTACAACGGTTGGCGCCAGAATCCTGATGTCCAATCCCAACACAAAGGGCTGATCTACCGCGATCCGGTGATCAACATTGGTCGAAATCCGTACTGGGGACGCAATCATGAAGCCTGGGGAGAAGATCCTTGCCTGACTGGGCGCATGGGCGTGGCCTACGTGCGAGGAATCCAAGGTGACGACCCGAAGTACTTGAAGCTTGCGGCAACGCTCAAGCACTATGCCGTCAACAATGTGGAGTCGGAGCGTTTTCAACTGGACGCGAAAGTGTCTCCGCGAATGCTCCACGAGTATTGGCTGCCGCACTTTCGCTCGGGGGTGGTCGAGGGCAAAGCTTGCTCTTTGATGGCCAGCTACAACGCAATCAACGGCACCCCGAACAATATCAATCACTGGTTGTTGACCGAAGTCCTGAAGGAGCGCTGGGGCCACGATGGATTTGTCGTCTCGGACCTGGGCGGCGTTCGCACCATGGTCGAAGGTCATGAGCAGAACCGGATGACCTATGTCGATGCCGTCGCCGCATCGCTGATGGCCGGATGCGATTTTTCCGATCGCGAGTTCCAGGAGAACATTCCCCGCGCGGTACGCGAGGGAAAACTGACGGAGCAGCGACTGAACGACGCGTTGGCTCGCGTGCTGAGAGTACGGTTTCGGCTTGGCGAATTTGATCCGGCCCAGGCCGTTCCCTACAGTCGAATCTCACCGGACGTGATTGCCAGTGATGCTCATCGCGCTGTGGCGTTGCGGACCGCACAGGAGTCCATCGTCCTGTTGCAGAATCGTGGAGCGTTGCTGCCGCTCCAATCACGGAATCTGCGACGCGTGGCCGTCATCGGGCCTCTCGCCGACCGCGTCGTATTGAACAATTACAACGGACGGCACGTGAACCTGGTAACGCCATTGCAGGGCATCTCCAATCATCTGGGCGGAGGCGTTGAGGTCCTGCATGCCCCGGGCGGTGGTGTGTTCGGCCGGGGCGATCAGGTGACCACTCGTGTTGATCGCGAGACCGGATTCAGTGACGGTGAGAGCGTGAAGTTCGAATCCGGATCGATCGGCGAATTCATCGAGTTTCCGCTGCGGGTCGATCAGGCCGGAGAGTACGATCTGACGTTGCATTTCAAATCCTTTCCAAGTCGCGGGCGTTTTCAGGCCAGTCTGGATGGGAAGGACGTCGGCGAAGCAATCGAGATGTACGGGGCCAATCCGGACTACGATCGGACGACAACCATCGAACGCCTGTCGTTGGAGTCGGGGCCGCACCGGTTGCGGTTCACCGTCGCCGGTCAGTCCGATGCCAGCCAAGGTTTTACCGGCCATTTCGATCGGGTCGATCTGGCGGGCCGGTCTCCGCTGTCGATCGAGCTAGAGAAGACGGATTATCTGACCGGGCGATCGGAAAGCTTCGAAGACCCGATCAAGCGTGCCGTCGACATCGCCGGCGAGGCCGATGTGGCAATCGTCTTTGTCGGCACCGATCAATCGATCGAGCAGGAGGGTCGGGACCGAAGGTCGTTGGGACTGCCAGGGGATCAACTGGAGCTGGTTCAATCGGTCGTTTCGGCGAACCCGCGGACCGTGGTCGTTCTGAAGAGCGCGGGGCCACTGACGGTGCCGTGGATCAGCCAAAACGTTCCCGCCGTCCTGCAGGCCTGGTGGGGTGGCGAGGAAGGCGGCACCGCGATTGCTGACGTGTTGTTCGGCGACATCAATCCCGCCGGCCGGCTGCCGCATACCGTTTATGCTTCCGAAGATCAGGTGCCCCCAGGAGACGACTATGACATCGATTGCGGATACACCTACATGTACGTCAAAGGTGAACCACTTTTCGCGTTCGGTCATGGACTCAGCTATACCACGTTCGGCTATGAGAACCTTACTGCTCCCGACGACGTCTTGCCGCCCGACGGGCGGGTTCAAGCGAAAATCGATGTCACGAACACGGGCCAGATGGCCGGGGACGAGGTCGTGCAGCTGTACGTTCGCAAGCTCGATTCCCAGGTCACACGACCCCGTTTGCAGTTGCGGGACTTTCGCCGAATCACATTGAAACCGTCCGAAACGCGTACGATTGCGTTCGAGCTCCCGGTCCGCGAACTGGCTTACTTTGACGTTTCTCAATCGGAGTTTGTGGTGGAACCGGGTGCTTATGAGTTGATGGTGGGATGTTCCTCGTCAGACATCCGGGCGCGTTGCGGGATTCAGGTTGCCGAGTCGGCGGGACGCCCTGCGAATCAATGATGTCGATCCCGGCATTGAGAGCGGCCGGGGCCCGGAAGAGGGGCCCGGATCGTTTGCCTCATTGACTCAGGCGGTCGATGGATCAAGCTTCTGCAAGTCGTGGGCTTCCGGAATGGTCCACCGACCGAAGACAAGAACGGACCGGCTCGGGTGATGGCCAACGATGCGAAACTTTGATTGCCGCTGCGGCGCGGCATTGTTTTTTCACAGTGAACAATGCGTCCGCTGCAAATCCGCGACCGCGATGTGCGCGAACTGCCGCCAGGTTGCTGCGGTCGACGATCTCAACGACGGAACCGTTCAGTGCAGCAATTGCGGCACTCACATGCGGTTCTGTGGAAACCGCGTCCAAAACGCGATCTGCAACGGCGGTGTCCGGGCCGAGTCCGCGGATGCGTTGTGTCGCTACTGCAGCTTGAATCAGATCGTTCCGGACCTTTCGATGCCGGGAAACCGGGAGAAATGGCTTTCGATCGAGCGGGCAAAACATCGCGTTCTGTACGATGTCGATCGCATCGGCTTTCCAATCATCACGGATGCTGGGGACGGAAGGGCCATTCTGAGATTTGAATTCAAATCGTCCACAGCGGAGCCGGTGACCACCGGACATACGAGCGGCCTGATCACAATGAATATCGCCGAGGCGGACAGTGTGCAGCGTGAACAGACGCGGGTCCAGTTCGGAGAACCGCAACGCACCCTGGTCGGCCACTTTCGGCATGAACTGGGGCACTATTTCTGGGACGTCTGTGTCAATCCGAGCCGACTGGATGAATACCGGCAGCTGTTCGGTGACGAACGAAATCCCGACTACGTGACCGCGCAGCAGCAATACTATTCCGGTGGGCCGCCCGACGACTGGTGGACGACCTATGTCAGCGAGTATGCGACGATGCACTCCTGGGAAGATTTTGCCGAAACGTTCAACGCTTACCTGGACATGATTGCGATCGTTGGGACCTCGGCCCACTTCCATCGTCTACGCGTGGACGCGGACGTGGATGGAGGGGATTTCCAACAGCTGTTGACTGCCTACCAGGACATCGGGATCGTCGCCAACGAATTGAATCGGGACATGGGGATGCTGGACCTGGTGCCCGAAGTGTTCACACCTCCCGTGGTGCAGAAAATGCGATTCGTTCATTCGCTCCGCGTGCAGCCGTGCCCGCAGCCGTAGCTGCAGTCCAGCTGCCAAGGTCGGCCTCTACCGCATCCGGAGGGTGCGGTCGGGCAAGGGTGTGATCGATCAGCAGCCGACCGTTGCGGCCGGTGGCACAGGATCGGCCAGCAACGCCCGGGTTCCGAATCGGGGCCTGCACTTTGTTTCGTGAGCCGGACGGCGCCACTTTGCGCGAGCCGCGTGGCGGCCGACGCGGGGCTCTCCGCATCCACCGGCGGCTAGATGACATCGCCACTTTGGGTGAGCCGCGTGGCGCTAGCCGGCGCTTGCCGCGGGTTTTCTCCCCTCAACCGGCGGCGAGCGCCTTGCCGCTCATTGAACTGCTACTCACGGTGTTGTCGATTCAAAGTGGCGCTGGACTTTGAAGTAGCCACACTCGCCAGAGCGTGGAATCTCCAACCCTGTCACTCTCCGACGACCGGACGTTGGGGCAGAGCCTGGCAAGTTTGGCAACGACGGAGCTCTTTGGCACACCCATTGCTTAGGAGACGGCCTGGACGGAGCGGGCCGACACGAAGGAACGTTTCAACATAGGATTTTCGCGTTGAGAGTTAGATTGGATGAAGATTGGGATCATCGGGCATTTGAAGTTTCCGATCGCAAAACCGCATGCCGGTGGATTGGAGGCGTTCACAGATGCCTACGTGCGGGCACTGATCCAACGCGGGCATGACGTGACCCTGTTCGCCTCCGCGGATTCCGATCGCGAGCTTCCTCTGGAACCGATCGTTGATCGCGGGACGGTGGTCGATTGCGTTCGGCGGGTCGGTCGAATCGACCATGCCTGGATCGACAGCGTCGAAGATGAAGCGTATGAAAACCTGATGGTGAAGCTGGCCGATTCAGACTTTGATGTCATCCATAATCATTCGTTGAGTCCGATCCCGCTGCGGTTTGCCGCATTGCTTCCCATGGAGATGGTCACCACGATTCAGACGTCGGTGCTGCCACGAATGTCGGAGGAACTTCTGCAGCGGGGCAGTCGCAGTTGTGGGCACTTCGTCAACATCTCCCAGTCGAATGAGAAATCGTGGCAGGCGTTCATTGAAGATCAATCGGTAATCTTTAACGGCATCGATACAGAATTCTGGCGGTATCAACCTGGGCCCCGCTCGCGCCGCGCCGTCTGGCTTGGTCGCATCACTCCGAAGAAGGGGACCCACCTTGCGATCGCGGCCGCGCACCGTGCGGGGCTGCCGATTGATGTTGTTGGGCCGGTCGTTGACTCGGACTACTTTGCCGAGCATGTGTGGCCGCAGCTTGGTAGGCAGGATTCCTATTTGGGGCATCGCGTTCAAGAAGACCTTTGCGAGATCATTGGACTGGCTTCGGTTGCGCTGGTGACCCCTTGTTGCGACGAACCTGTCGGGATGGCTGTTGCCGAAGCATTGTCTTGCGGGACGCCGGTGGCGGGATTTGCACGCGGGGCACTTCCGGAAATTCTCGTGCCTTCCGTGGGCCAGTTAGCCTACCCGGGCGACGTGGAAGGGTTGGCGAAGGCGACGTTGGACTGTTTGAACCTGAATCGTGAGGCATGCAGCCGGCTGGCACGACAGCGATTCGGATTCGACCGAATGGTCAAGCAATACGAATCCGTCTATCAGTCGACGAAAATCGGAGTGGCGGCGTGAGGTGGATATCCGGCGTCAAAAAAAATGGCAACGCGGGTGCTGACGCCGATTGATCTCCCGGTCATCATGGAGAGAGGAGATTCGTGGCGATCCGTTGGCGATCTTTGCGATGCCTTCCAACGGTGGTTTTTTTCGCAACCCAATGATCGAATCGATGAAGCAATTCTGTAAGGCCTTCGTTGGCCAAAAACTTGTCTGGGGCGTCCTGTTGATTTGCTTGGCGGCGGGATGCAGCCAGAAAGAAACCATCTTGGACGTCGAAACACCCGACGGCGGAGTCGAAGTTCAGCAGGATAAGGAAACTGGCGAAGTGTCCGTGGAAGTAGAGGACTGACGACGGGGTGTTGCTCGGTACCCGACTGGGCAGCGCGCGTCTGCATGGCGGATGCTCGGCAGAGTGCCTTGGGCTGAATTTCTCTCGCCGTCGGGGACGGTGGCTGCATTTCACGTACGATGCCGTCCTAGAGTTGGTTGTTGGCGACGGCGGCTTGCTGAGTCAACGTGGTCAACACGGAGGGCGACCAGGCGGATTCGCTCTCATATCCTTTAGCTGCTCTACGGCCGATGCCTCCCATCTTGGGAAGGACGGTTTCGGCGAGCGCCAAGATTTCCTGTGTGACTTCCGGAAATAGATTCTGCAAGAGAATGGAGACGTTCAGTGGGCTGCGTATAAAGACCTCGCCTCGCCCCTGCTGACAAGCGTCCAAGATTTGTTCGGCGGCCATCCCCGCGTCCATCGAGAGCACCGGCAGTGAGTCCCCGATGCTGAACCAGGCGTATTCATCGCGGTGCTGGCCCTTAAAAGTCGCGTTGCGGGGACTGCCAGTCCGCATCAGCCCGGGGCAAGCGGTGGTGACGAAAATGTTCTCGTGCTTTAATTCCGCGCGCAGCCCATTGGACAGACCGACCATGGCAAACTTGCTGACAGCATATGGCAGCATGTGTGGCACGGCACGCTTTCCTCCCAAGGAGGCCACGTTGACAATCCGCCCCCATCGAGCGGCTCGCATATGCGGTAGCACTTCCAAGCTGGTATGCAGGACGGACCAGCAGTTGGTACGCATGGAGTCTTCAAAGTCCTCGAACGTCATCGCATCGATGGGCCCGACGGTGATGATCCCGGCCACGTTGATCAAAACGTCCACCGATCCGAATTGGCTGGTCACCTGTTCGACGAAGCCAGCGACTTCATCCCGGACTCGAACATCGCAGGGCAATGCGAGCACCTCTGCTCCACGCTGCTCCAATTCCCTCGCCGCCACCGCAAGATCCTCTTGGCTGCGGGCAGTGATGGCCAATCGAGCACCATGGTCGGCCAATTGACGGGCAATCACCAGCCCCAGTCCGCGTGAGGCGCCGGTAATGATCACCCGTTTGCCTCGCCAATCAAATTCGCGATTGCGTCGGATGATGGTCCGTGTCAGCTGAAGACCGGTGTATGCGGCTGCCATGCCCAGGGCGGCTTTTGCGAAGCGGTTCATCGTCGGCTCAATCAGGGTAGGGGGCGTTCGGAGATTCAAGCGAGGGGCGGACGCGAGCGGTCGATTGTTTTGAGCAGAATGACCGCACCATGCATCCCTTTCGTTTGCTACTGTTGGGGTTTTGGGGAGGGTTGCAAATCACGGGCCGGTTTGACGCTCCGGTGGACAGGGACAGCCGCCCAGCACCGCAACACTTCGCGTGAGCCGCGGGTTTCTTCGCATCAACCGGCGGCTAGCGCCTTGCCGCTCATTGCACTGTCAACATACGGTGCTTTTGATTGAAGGTGATGCTGCCCAGTTGGTTCAACGTTGCGTCGCCCTTTCAGTTCAGCGCGGTGGAACGCGTCTTTTCAACTTGGTGCAGTCGATTGTTCAGCCTGTTTCGACCCGATGACGCCGCGGTTCGAGTTTTCCTGCGGGAGCAGGCGCAGCTCGAATTCAACTATCCAGACGTGGGGGCGAGCCGGGGGCAGTTTCCGCTCCGTTATGACCACGATCATTTCGAAGTCGTTCTCGGACGCGGACGCGACGTATTCGACGCCGCTCGGATTGCGATCGAGAACTGGCAACACTTCAATGTCGGTTGGGCCGAAGCCATCCCCCTGTCGACACCGATCACCGCAGCGGACAACGTTGCGATTCGCGCGCGTCTGGGCGGCATCTGGGGACTGGCGGCGGGTCGGGTCATCGAAGTCATTGATGATCTCTCGCCCGACGGCGAGCGGTTCGGTTTCTCTTTCGGGACCCTGCCGGGGCATCCCGAGCAGGGTGAGGAGCGATTTGAAATCTGCTTGATGCCGGACGGACGGGTCCGGTATCGGGTGGCCGCATTCTTCCGTTCCAATCATTGGGCGATCGGGATCGCTTGGCCTTATCTGCGTCAGCGATTCAATCGATTTCGCAGGGAGACCGCGAAAGTGTTGGAGGGAATCGTTCAGGATGCGGCAACGGAGTCGTGAGAATCGTGCTGATAGCTTCAGGAATCCGATCCCGGGCGAAACGCACAGTTTGGGAACGCGCGGTGGGGTGATTTGTCACAACTCCGGCCGCCGGACTTTTTCGATCGTGTCGTCAGGGGCCAATTTCGGGATTCCAAAGATTTTCAGGGATTCGCCGCATCTGGTTTCTCGTCGCAGGCTCTTGCTTGCCGTACGCTGAACTCAATCCGGAACCCGCTTCCCCTCTTCGCGGAGACGGGCGTTCGCCGGGCCGATTCGGAACATCCGTCTCGCTACCGACTCAGGAGTCGCTGATCATGTTGCTGCCGTTTTCCAGCTCCGCCGGACGAGGTTTTTGTCTGCTACTCGCGATCACAATCAGTGATTGCTTGGCGGGAGATGAGTGGCAGGTCGAATCGACGACTCACGCTAATCTGGGAGAGGGCAGTCGGTCCCAAGTGTATGAGGGAACGGTTGCATTGCCCGCCGGAGGACTGTGGCGAGCGCTTGCTCAGGAGTCCGAGGTTGAGATCCGCGAGCTCTATCTGACGCCGACGCAACCCGCCCGGTTGATGCAGTTGGGAGACCGGATGTACGCGGCACTGGAAGATCGGCAACTTCGATACGGCCAATGGGATATTCGCTATGGGTTTGAAGCCTGCCGGCAGTTTGCACAGGAGCACCAGGGCGTCGGTCCGAAGTCGATCGAGGAGTTGGCCAAGGATAAACGGTGGGAATATCTCTCGACGAATTGGGCCAACAAACGTCGTCAAATCAATGAGTTCGATGATCTAGTCGGTGAGACGGATCTGGAAGGGCCAACCGTGCACTTGATTCCTTCGGTGAAGTTCGAGTTTGCGCCACCCGAAACACAACCGAACGGTCGTCAGGAAGCCCAGACGCCGAGGGAAGAAGAGCGGTGGTTCGTTCCCGAAGCAGACCGAGCCGTGTTGGCGATCGAGTTGCGGCCCTTCGTCGATGACGGAAAACACTGGGTGCTCTACACCGATGGTGACTGTCAGCGCGTCCAGATTGATCCGGATCTTGTTGACTCGCAACAGGTTCGGATCCGCCCCGTGATCAACCGCGAACAACTAACGGTTGATTCGGATCAGCCGAAATGGGACTATCGGATCGTCTTGGTGACCACTGACGACGTGGGCGCTCCCTTGCGGCTGAAGGTGTTCAACCAAGTGCTTGGCAAGAATGCGACCATCCGCTGGGACGTGGGGGATCGTTCCGAATCAAAGTCAACCAATCTCCGGAATGCGCTTTCCGATTCTCGGAAGTTTGCTTGGCAGCCCTATTTGCTGGCCGGAAGCGGCGGCGTGCTCGATGTCTGGATGCAAAACGGGCAGCAACAGATTGATGAGGTGCCGCAAAGGAGTTCATCGACGTTTTCGATTCTGGGCGGCCGGGCTGCCATCGAGGAGACTCTGCAGTTGCAAAACCTGATTGTGGGCAGTTCCGAGGATGCGGAGAGTGTCGATGTCGATTCGTTGCCCAGCGTCGAGGTGAAATCGCATCCGTTCGAACAAATGCTTGACGGCCATCCGGGTGGCGACTTGGAGATGGCTAAGTACGTTCCACCGGATCGCTTCTTTGTTTACGTCGGGAAACCAGAAACGCTTCCGGCCCTGTTGGATAGTGGGGCGCCCTTCATTGCCAGCATGGGAACGGCGCTGACCAAGAATTGTTTGCAATACAACCTGGAAGCTCGGTACTTGGCACGACTGGGAATGAGTCGGGATTGGTTAGACGCCGTTCTGGCATCCGGAATGACCAGCGAGATGGCGCTGTTCACCCCCGATCTGTTCTTCATCGATGGAACCGACCTCACGGTGGTCGCCAAGTTGGCGCAGCCACAACTCCTGCAGCGCATGCTGACCCTCTTGGGAGCCTCTCAATTGCAGTCGGATTCGATTGTCGAGCTCCCGACCGTCGACGGTCAACCCGCTTACCTCGCGTTGCGAGATGATCTGCTGTTCGCCAGTACCAATCGAGACGAACTGCAGCGGTCTCTTCACCTTCGAGAGCAGAACGGTGAAGGCAGCTTGGGCGCAAGCACCGAGTTTCGATACATGTTGACCAAGCTGGATGTCACCGATTCAACGCGATTGTATGCCTACCTTTCCGATCCGTTCGTTCGCAGGCTTGTCGGACCCAGGGTCAAAATCGGGCAGCGTCGTCGTGTGATCGCCAAGGCAAAAATGGAAACCCTGGCGGCAGAAGCATTGCACGCCCGTTTGGACGGATACGGAATGCCGGAGTCGCTGTCGGCGCTGAAAAACAACGATCAACTCCCTCAAAACTGGTCGAATGATGATTTGTCGCTCGAAGCCACCGGAATCGTCCGCAGCGAGCACTATGACACGCTCCGCCGCATGCGGACGCTTCCGGAAGTCCCGCTGAAGAACGTCACTCCGCAAGAAGCTGAGGCCTATCGGCGGTACGTGGATAACTACTCCAGTTATTGGCGACGTTTTTTCGATCCGATCGGCATTCGCTTGGACGAGGTTGGTCGCAATCAACTGGAGCTGTCAACTTTCATTTTGCCGCTGGTCGACAATTCGATTTACAACGGATTGCGAATGGTTTTGTCGGACCAGGAGAACGGAGAACCGTTGTCGGTCCCGATTGTCCAGCCGACGCCGGTGCTGCAGTTCTCGGGCAATTTGCGAGAGCAAGCGTGGCAACAGATTGCCGGGAACTTTTCGGAGTTCTTTACACGCTATTCCGGGGCCAGTTCCGCGATGCTGGACGATTTCGGACCTAGCGTCCACGTGGCGATCTTTGATGCCGATCCGATCATTGCGATGGGGAGCGGTGACGTCTTCGGGGCATTTGGGGGAAATGTGCTTCGCGGAGGCGGTAGCGAGATGTTGATGGTGCCCGTCGCCCTTTCGGTATTGACGCGCCCCTGCAGCATCATGGTGGAAACAAAGTCGCCCCAACGGACCGCTCAGTATCTCCGTCAAGCTGCGCTGACCGGCATTGGAGCCGAACGCCGTGACCGTGATCTGAATGTTTCCTTTTACCAGGTTGACGACCGTGATGAATGGGTTTGGACTTTGGATGTATTCGGCGTCGTGAAGTTGAGATACGGATTGGAGGTCGTTGGAAACTATCTGGTGATCCGCAACATCCCCTGGTCCAGTGACGACCGTGTGGTCAGCGTGGCTCCGGCGGAGCTGAATGGCGCAGTGCTGCAAGCAAACCCTGCGGCATGCAAGCTGCAACTTCCCGGGCTGTTCGCCGCCGCATCGGACGCGAATCGGCAGGCCGTGATGTCGGGTCTGGGACGCCTTTACCCCTTCATGCTCAGTGGCGCCGGCAGCGTCGAACAGGCGTCCGCCGAGCACCAGCGAATGTTCGGGTTTTACCCGCGGCAGTTTGCCGACGATCGCTGGGAATGGAAAGACTTTCGAATGGTGAGCGCCAAGTACGGTGAACCGTTGCGACAGCGTCAGCCCGCGTTCGACCCCGAACAGCCTTTCGGAATGATGAATCGCATCGATTCGATCGAGCTGAACATGCAGTTTGAAGAGGACGGGCTGCGAAGCACGGTTCGGTGGCGACTCCGATAGCAGCGAAGTTTCATTCAGGAACGGTGTCCATCTCCGCCGCCTGGGGTGGCGGTGGCGCATCCGGCTTGGGTTTCAGGTTGCCCGTCATTGCCATGTAGCCGACCAGGCCGATCCCAATCAGCAGCATCACGACGTACATGCCAATCTCGAAACGCCGGTTGGATTCGGCGATGACGGCAGCCGGAACAAAAGTCGTCTGGCAGGAGGAGCAGCTGACCGGTTGAGACGATTCCTCTTCCTCAACGGCGACTTCCGTCTTGCATTGGGGGCACTTGGCCTTCACAACCGAACTCATCGATCGACCTCGGGGCATTGGGAGGGAGAAACAAGCCACGAGGTCAGTTTAGCGGTCCGAGTCAACGTCGGTGGCGGCCACGCGGCTCACGGCTTGCGCGATAGCCGTATTTGCCAGCGTCTGGACGCCACACGTTCATTCCTTGTCAGGCCCAGGTGCTTCCGTCGTTCTCAGCTCGGAAAAGACACCGCCGCTCGGGGATTCTGGCAACGTCGCTTGCCAGCTTTCGATTTCCGATTGCAGACGACGAGTCACGTCGGGGTGCATCTTGCTGAGATCCTTTTGTTCCAGAGGATCATCCGCCAGGTTGTACAGTTCGCGGTAGTCTCCCGCCCGATTGGTCAGCATTTTCCACTGGCCGTGCACGATGGCGTAGGAAGCCCAGTGGTAGGGCTTGGCCCTGGGGATCGGCCACGCCGATTGCATTCTCCAGAAAAGCGGTTTCTCACGAGTGCTAGTTTGGGTGCCCGTCAGGGCCTTGACCTGGCTGATGCCGTCGGGCTGATAATCCAGCGGCAGCTCGGCG
The DNA here is from genome assembly GCF_008629675.1 of Roseiconus nitratireducens. Lineage (GTDB taxonomy): Bacteria > Planctomycetota > Planctomycetia > Pirellulales > Pirellulaceae > Stieleria > Stieleria nitratireducens. The sequence goes on from NZ_VWOX01000021.1 coordinate 37,970, forward strand.
CCGGCAAGTTCACAGAACGTCGGCAACAGATCGACCGCCGAAATCATCGAGGTTCGGTCCACCTTGCCCGCTGCGATTTTTCCGGGCCAGCGGGCAATGAAGGGAACGCCGATTCCGCCTTCAAAAAGGGCGGCCTTGTAGCCTTTCCTTCCGCCGGTTGTGCCCTTCGATGCGGCGATTCCGAAACCGGCGCCGGTCGCCGTGTCATACATCAGTTCCAATTCGGTGGGACGCGCCGCTCGGGCCGGACCGTTGTCGGAGCTGAAGATCACCAGCGTGTCGTCAGCGAGCCGAAGCCGATCCAGTGTCTTCAGCAACTCTCCGATGCGATCGTCCGCGTGCGAGAGCACCGACGCGTAGATGTTGTCCCGTTCCGGCAAGTCCTGAAAACGCCAGCGATACTTTGGCACAACGTGAAACGGGGTGTGCGGTTCGTGCATCCAGACGTTGATAAAGAACGGCTTGTCGTGGCGATGGCATTCTTCGATGAAAGCGATTGCGTTTTCGGCATCGGCGTGGACCGGCATCTGTTCGCCCGCACAGTTGAATGCGTCGTATCGGTCGTAACCGTATTCACTTGGCAACGGAGAGTCCGGGATCATGTCATTGGACAAGTGCCATTTGCCGAAGTGTGCCGTCGCGTAGCCGACTTGCTGTAAAAATCGGGGTAGCAACGGTGCCTGGGGGCTCAACCAGTCCGGCATGCCCCGTTTGGCGTTGCTGGGAACCCAGGCGAAATGGCCGTCGATGTTGTACCGGGCGGGAAAGTGTCCGGTCATGATGGCCGTCCGACTTGGCGAGCAGACGCCGCTGGCGACCGTGAACCGATAAAAGTCCGTCCCCTCTTTGGCCAAGCGGTCGATGTTGGGTGTTTTGACGTAGGGGTGACCATGGCAGCCGAGGTCGCCCCAGCCCCAATCATCTGCCAGGATCAACAGGATGTTCGGTCGCTCGGCGGCCTGGACGGGAACTGCCGCAGCCAAGACGAGAAGCAACCCTAGCAGTTTCTGTCGGATCATTATTCTGTGTCGGTGTCATGGAAGCAGTGTCGCCATCGCATCCGCAAATCCTTTGCCGATTTGTGCCAGGATGCCGGCGGAGCCCATGTAATGAAAATCAAAGTTTGACGTGCTGTCCTGCAAGATTTCAAGCTCTCGATCGTTGAACGTTTTGGCGTACAGCGCGTCAATCTGTTGCTGTCCTTGTTCGCGGCTGATCTTGCCAGATTTGATCGCTTCCTGAAGTTCTTTCACCTCGGGCTGAATTTCTTTCTCGCGGTCTCGCAGCCGGGCGACTTTCTGGTCCCAGTAGTTCTCCGTCAAAACCGTTGCCACGGATCCTTCAAATTCTGGCAGGGAAGCGGGGAAAGCCATGGCATCGCGAAAGTTTTGGTGAACGCCTTTGTAGCGTTGCTGATCGGGCCCGTATTGGTCCGTCGGTCCCCCGACCCCCATCACGCCGATCACGAAAGGTAGCCGGGGGACATCGAGATCTTTTCGAACGTCGCGGATCAATTGAGCCAGAAGTTCTCCATACGCGTCGTAGCCGCCCGGTTGATCACGATTGGGGTAGACGCCGCGATCGACCATGTCGTTCCAACCCTGGAACCACACAAAGCCGGACAGTTCGTAGCCGCTCGCAGAATCGTAATCCGGATACACGCTTGGAATGTCGTCCAAAACCGATCGGATGTGGTCCATCATCATTCGGTAGTAGTGCCCGGTGGCCTGTGCCTTCTCGGTTTTGAGCTGATCCAGGTCCTTGTTCTGTTTTTGAAACGTTTCAAGTTGCGATTCCGTGAACGTGTACGGTCCGGCGCCGGGTGGACGGAAATCGGTGTGAAGGCTTTTGCCGCCCCAAGCGGTTTTGATGATCAGGATCGGTTCGTTCAGATGCTGTTGCATGTAGATGCCAAAGGTGAACTCCGGGCCAATTTTCGGGCCCTTGGCCTGCGCTCCGAAACCCGCGGTCAACCGGCCCGACTGAACCTGGTCTGACGAACCGATCGATGAAATCCAGACCCGTTCGCAGACAATCGGTTCTCCATTGGGGCCGACCATGTCTTTCAGCAGCGGCGCCGCTTTCGGATTCAGCCTCATCGCTTCAAACGTTTCGACCTGCGCGTGACCCTGCATGTTGGATTGGCCGGCCAGGATGAAAACCTTGAGCGGGCCGTTGGGTTCGGCGTCCGCTCGCCCGCCAAAGCCGATCGCAAACAACAGCGTCAATGCAATCGGCAGGATTCGTTTTTGTCGGTGGTCGCTTTTCATCAGGGGATCTCATTCAGAGTGTAGTAAGCCTTCGCATGAACCAATGGCGATCCATCGGCCGATCGGATCGCCGACAGGTCAAAGTCGTGGACGTGACCTTGCATCAGCCCGTCGATCTGCAGTTGCACCGTCAAGCCGTCGTCGGAGACGCTGGCGGATTGGACTTCCGGTGTGGTTTGATCCACTTCGGGGCTTCCGTAGCCCTGCTGGTACACATGGGTGTACGTTTGCAAGATGTAGGAATCCGGGTTCACCGCCGACATTTGATCGACGGGTTTGGTGAAGGTGATTGCGAAGCCGTTGGGTCGCGCGCTGATCCGTTCGATTTCGAAAGGAAGCTTGCCGGTCCATTCCAAACGTTGCAGTGCGTAGGGTTTGGGACCTCGGACCGGCCATCCGCGGTTGGTGCCACCGACAATCAGATTTCCGTTGGGCGTGAACTGGCAGGCGAGCAACCCGGTCGCCAGTCCCTCGCGGAACGGGTAGCAAGCGCCCTGCCAGACTCCGTTGACTTTTTCGGTGGTGGCCCGCATCAAGATGCTCAGGCTGAAGTCGCCGATGAAGATCTGGTTTTCGAACGGCCCGAATTTGCCTCCGGTGCGATCCACCATGAAGCCGGAAATCGAACGTCCCATCTTGATGTAGGGAAAGACCACGGCGTAGGGGACCAACTCTTTCATCCGCCGGCTTTCGACCAACAGACGCGATCGCGTGTTCGGTTCCACCGCCGGTTTCTGCAGCCCCTGACGTTGGACCCGAGGCTGGTCGTACCACTTCAAGCTTGCCGGATGGCCCATGAATCCGCCCGGTTGCAGGACCTTCAATGAACAGGATCCGTTCCACGGTCCCTGGCTTTCCGCATAAAACATCACTCCGTGTTCATTCGGGCCGATGCCGCCGGGACTGCGAATCCCGCTGCAAATCGGAATGGTTTCGCCCTCGGGTGTCACCTTCACGCACCAACCGCGAAACGGAACATCCGACTGGTAGGATTTGGAAAGGCACAGAGCAACCCAGATGTTGTTGTCGTCGTCCAGCTTGGAACCGAAGGAAAACTCGTGGTAGTTTCGAAAGCCCCAGACGTCGCTGAGCGTCTCGAACGTATCGGCTCGTTCATCCCCGTCGGTGTCGGTGATTCGTGTGACCTCGGTTTGCTGGGTGACGTAGAACGATCCGTTCCGGAATGACAGGCCAAAGACTTCGTCCAAGCCGCTTGCGTACGTTTTGAATTGCGGCACCGGATGTTCGTCGAACACCCCATCGGTCAGCAAAATGTTGCCGCGCCGCGTGCCGATGGCTAGCCGGTTGTCCGGCAAGACGTCAAAGCTGCATGCCTCCAGCGGCAAATCCGTCGGCAGCGGAATGTCGATGATGCGATAGTACTTGGCCTCTTCCTCGGCAGTGTTCCAGTACTCGCCCAACGTTTCGGCATCGACGACCGTCGCTGCCAACAGCAGCGGGACCAAGAACGCCATTGGTTTCAGCATCCGGCCAAGTGCAGGCAGCGACGCTGGTTTTCTCCGGACGCCACGCCCGGAAAGCTTCAGGGTAACCATGCGTACTCCAGGACAATTCGTTCAGGACGGGATGCTTTCAGATCGATGGGGACACGGATCGTCTGACGACTTTCCTCCATTACGATGGATCCGGTGTGCGGGGGGAGCAATTGAACCTGCAAGGAGTTGCCGATTCGGTAGTTCCCTTTCCCAAGTTGATCGACGGGTTGTTCAGGCGCGATGCGAAAGATCATGCCGTCGCGACCGGAATCTGAACGCAAAGTGATCGTCCGGCGAAAGATGGGGACGGAAGAGTTGGCCGCAACGTCGTCCACGCACTGGTCTTCGATCAACACGTCTTCGAACGCGTATTGAAAGGTGGGGCGACGCTTCCTATCCAGGGTGTATCCGCGGAACCGATGTTTTGGGGGACGCCCGTCATCCGCGATCCACGGATTCCCCGCATCGTCGATTTCCGGTCCCGGATGAAAGTTGTACCGGTCATCGCCCAGCGGCCGGACGGTTCCATGTCCCTGGCTGCGGAACACACCCGCCGGGTCGACAAACTTTCCTCGCCACATCGACGCCAGCCGCATCTGTTCGGCGTCGAAGGCAACATTGATTTGTCGCGGGTATCCGACACCGATTCCCCGTTTGCCGATCCCGGGATACTTTCGCCGCAGCATGACGGCTTCATCGGTGGCCAACAGTTCCATGGGCTCCACTACCAAGCCGCGGGGCGTTCGGGCCTGACGTCCGTCTTTCATCCATTCCCAAATGGCCGCGATCTGCCGATCCGCATCGCCATCCAGGATGGCCGGGCGTACCGACCGGCCAGACGGCCAGAACGAAGGCATGACGGTGCCCGGGTTTTGTTGTTTGGGGTCACGCAGAAAACGATCGAACCAATCAGGCTTCAGCCGCTCGTGCATCACGGTCAGGTCCAGGGCCGACATCGTCATTCCGGGCTTCAACTGAAACGTGTGGCAAGCGATGCAGTTCAATCCGTCATGGCTGACCAATTGGAAACCGGCATCTCGCAACGCCTTTTGTTGTTCCGGATCGTCGGCTTGCGTTCGCTCATCCGCGGGCCCCCGGTCATTGCTCTGAAACAGTTCGACCAGGTGCTCGGCATTCTCGGTACCGTACCGCGGCATGCGTGTTTGAACGTAGGGGCGAACCGAGCGACCATGGACCAAGATTTCACGCATCCATTTTCGCCGCAGCTTTCCGCCGACACCGGTCAACGTCGGAGGGAACCGTCCCTGCGGACCCAGGTTGGGGTTGGCCGTCTGGAAATAGTCGGCTCGTTCATCGGGGACGCCGCCCAGAGCATCACGCTGGTGACAGGCGGTGCAGCGAAAGGCTTCCAGGGAGATTTGAATCTGCGTTTCTGTGGGAAGGTTCTGCCCGCCGCCGAACCGGTCCATGGCTCGGCGGATCGCATCCACTTCAGAAGGGTGAAGCGTGTACGTTGGCCACGGGCCGGGAGAATTCGACAAACAGCCCCGGTTCGGCCTCAATGCGGACAGCGGCGGCGTGTCGCTTTTTGCCACCGACGATTCCCGTGGCGATACCTCCTGGTGACACGCGACGCAATTGAATCGTTGGAATTGTTGTTCCCCGCTTGTTGCCAGTTGCGGATCCGGTTGGAAATCGAAGGTCGGGCGTCGGCCCCGCCACGAAAGCAGGTAATGGGCAAGATCGACCGCTTCCCAATGCGTGAGTTTCAGATCGGGCATGCGGCCGGACGGGCGGAACGCGAGCGGGTCCTCCAGGAATTCCACCAAACCGGCCAACGAGTATTGCAATGGCCCCAGCGAAACCGAGGATTCCGTCAGCAGCGGCTGTTCATCCGAATCACGTGGCGCGTGGCACGCCACGCATCCAACCGAATGAAACAGTCGTTTTCCGCGTTCGGCTGCTGCTTCATCGACGTCGGATTCGGTCACCGGTCGTTGAAACTTCGACACCAGGAAATGCGTGATCTGGAGTGCAATCTGGTCCTGCTCCGGAGTTGACTTCCCGGCCAACAGATTCGGCATCCTGGTGCCTGGCTTTTCACGTGCCGGATCGCTGATGAAACGCCGCAGGTGGCTCGGATCCAGGATCGGGGAGAGTCGAGACAGTCGCGGCGCCGCGTCCGCGGGCGTTTGGTTGGATACCAGGTCGTTGTCGTGACAGTTCCCGCATTGGTAGCGATCGATCAGCACCAGCCCACGCAGTTCCGGCGTCAAGTCTTTGCGTTTCGCGTCGCCCGCTTCGGTCGGGCTTTCCGCTGAATCACGCAATTGCATCAGGTAGCCGATGAGATCCAAAAACTGTTGCCGGTTTTTGAGTTGGTCCGCCAGTTTGTCCGGCATCAAAGACTTTGGGGCCGTGACCATCTGGTCGATCTGATCACGATCAAAGCTACGTCGCCTCTGGTCATCCGAGTTTTCACGCAGGATGACTTGTTGATCGGTTGCCGAGAGCAGTCGGCCACTGAAAACCTTTCCGTCCTGGGTCAGGATTTGAGTCGCTTCGTATCCTTGGCTGATCAGCTTGGAAGGATTTAAGACGGCTTCCACCAAGTGCTCGTCGGACCGGTCCTTGCTCATGGCCGTCAGATCGGGTCCGATCCGGTTGTCTCCCGGGCCGTGGCATTTGACGCACCCCAGCGACTCCTGCGGGTACAGAATGGCACCTCGAATGGGATCCCCTTGTTGGCGCGCGTCGCGGGCAAGCTGCTCGACCGATTCGGAGTTCAATTGGTCGGAGAGTTGCGCCCACGCCGGTTGTGATGGAAGCGTCCAGCCGAGGAACAGCGTGAGGAGGATGAGTTCGGTGTGCTTGTGCATTGGGGGTGGGGTGGACCGGTCTCAGCGTGCATTGTTGGGCGACGGGGGGACCAACTTTCGTGCCCATTCTAGACGCTTGGCGAAGCCTCGTTTGGAGTCCGCGATGCCAGGTGCTGACGCCGCAGGCGGGAGCCCCGCAACCAGCGAGTTTGTCGTTCCCTCGTTCCCAGGCTCCCGTTTGGGAATGCACTGTCTTCGCGGCTCCGCCGCGCGTGATCTCGTCCGAGTGCCGATCGGGAAAGCGGAAGTGCGTCGTGCCAAGTGTTGACGCGGCAGGCGGGAGCCTGCCCAGCAGTGGGTTGCGAGGCGGAGCCCCGCAACCAGCGTGTTTGTCCTTCCCTCGTTCCCAGGCTCCCGCCTGGGAACGCACTGTCTTCGCGGCTCCGCCGCGCGTGATCGTGTCCGGGGGGCGGTCGGGAAAGCGGAAGTGCGTCGTACCAAGTGTTGACGCGGCAGGCGGGAGCCTGCCCAGCAGTGGGTTGCGATGCGGAGCCCCGCAACCAGCGAGTTTGTCCTTCCCTCGTTCCCAGGCTCCCGCCTGGGAACGCACTGTCTTCGCGGCTCCGCCGCGCGTGATCTCGTCCGAGTGCCGATCGGCAAAGCGGAAGTGCGTCATGTCGGAGACGCTTGCCGGGAGATCATGGCAGCCGTGGCATCTGCAGCGCGACCGCTACTTGAAACCCCGGGCCGCCGCGATCGGGCGGCAAGTTCGCGGCTGATCGCGACACTATGCCAGAATGTCCCGGATGACGCTGGCCGGTTTGACGCCGGTCAGTTTTTGGTTCAGCCCTTGGAAGGGGACGCTGAACTTTTCGTGGTTGATGCCCAGCAAGTGAAGCAGAGTGGCGTGGAAGTCGCGGAGCTGAACCGGGTTGATGGCGGGCGAGTAACCGACGGCGTCCGTTTCACCGTAGGACATTCCCGGTCGAGTCCCACCGCCCGCCATCCACAGGGTGAATGCTTCGGGGTTGTGGTCGCGGCCGACAAACGTCATCTCGGTCCCGCCACGGTTCTCGCGCATCGGGGTGCGGCCGAATTCGCCACCCCAGATCACCAGCGTGTCTTTGAGCATGTCCCGCTGTTTCAGATCGGTCAGCAACGCGGCGATCGGTTGATCGATCTGGTTGCATTTCCCTTTAAACCCTTCGTTGAGAGCTTCGTCTTTGGCGGCGCCGTGTGAATCCCAGCCCCAATCGAACAGCTGGATGAACCGCACGTCGCGTTCGGCCAGCCGGCGCGCGAGCAGGCAATTGTTGGCAAAGGATTCTTTGCCCGGTTCGGTGCCGTACAGCTCGTGGATGTGCGCCGGTTCATCGGCAATGTCCATCACTTCGGGAACGGCCGTCTGCATCCGAAAGGCCATTTCATACTGCGCGATCCGGGTCAGCGTCTCCGGGTCACCGAACTCTTCGTTCGCCTGACGATTGAGCCGGTTGAGCGTGTCCAACATGGCCCTTCGCTCATCTCGAGAGACCCCGTTCGGATCGGTGATGTTCAACACCGGGTCTCCCTTGGACCGACATTGAACGCCCTGGTAAACCGACGGAAGGAATCCGGCGCTCCAAAGCGCCTTGCCGGCGCGTGGCTGCCGACCCCCGGAAAGCAAGACCATGAATCCCGGCAGGTCTTCGTTCTCCGATCCCAACCCCCAGGTGACCCACGACCCGATCGACGGGTATCCCATGCGCGCCTGGCCACTGTGCACCATCAACTGGGCCGGGCCGTGATTGAACTGATCCGTCTGCATCGTTTTGATGAAGCAAATGTCGTCGACGTGCTTCGCCAAATGGGGCAGGCGGTCGGAGACCCAGGCGCCACTTTCTCCGTGTTGCTCGAACGGGTATTGGGGCCCCAACATTTTGGGCGTGCCCTGGATGAACGCGAACCGCTTGCCTTCCAGGAATTCCTGGGGACAGTCCCGCCCGTCCAGGCGTTTTAGATCTGGTTTGAAATCGAACAGCTCCAGCTGACTGGGCGCGCCGACCATGTGCAGGTAAATCACCCGCTTTGCTTTGGCGGGCAATGGAGGTGCGATCGGGCTGAGCGGGTTGGCCGCGTCGTGAACCGGAAGTTTGCTTTCCGAAGCCGACGCGGTGCTTTGTAGCGCCAACCAGAGCGCGCCCAATCCGGTAGTGCATTCACGCAGAAAGTGGCGCCGCGTGGTATCGCGCAGATCCGTGTAACCAAGTTCTTGGCGGAGGGTGGTCATGGTTTCGTGCTATTTGGTCAGGACTTCGTCAAGGTTCAAAAGGACGCCGGCGACGGAGGTCAATCCGTGCAGGGCATCGTCGCCACCGACGGTTTTTTGCAAAGCCAGCAGTTCGTCGATTTCGGCGTCGTCAGGTTCGCGGCAAGTGACCAGCCGAAAACCGAATGCGATCTGTTCTCGCGGCTGGTCGGAAGCGTTCTTCATCCGGGTCGCCAGGCCCGCGGCGCACTCTTGGAAGGTTTCGTCGTTGAGTGTCATCAGGGCTTGAAGCGGCGTGTTGGAACGCAGTCGGCGGGGCGTGCAGAATTCCCGCGAAGGGGCATCGAACGCGGCGAACATCGGATACGGAATGCTGCGTTTGGTGTACGTGTAAATCGAACGTCGGTAGCGATCGGCGTCCCCGTCATCGGGCGTCGTCCAGCGGTCACCACCTTGGAACGGGTTCCAGACGCCATCGGGCAGCGGCGGATGAACCGGAGGTCCGAACCGTTTGTCACTGAGCAATCCCGCCAGCGCCAGGGCCTGGTCACGGATGATCTCGGCGGGAAGCCGTTGCCGCGGCCCGCGCGCGAGCAGCCGGTTCTGCGGGTCGGACTCCAGCAGTTCCGGACGCACCTTGGAACTTTGTCGGTAGGTTTTCGAAAGCACGATGTCTCGCAGCAGATTCTTCACACTCCAGTCGTATTCGTTCTGAAACTGCACCGCCAAGTAGTCCAACAATTTGGGGTGTGACGGCGGATCGCCCGAGGATCCAAAGTCCTCCTCCGTGGCAACCAATCCGACGCCGAACAAACGTGCCCAGAACCGGTTCACCGCGACTCGGGCGGTGAGCGGGTTTTCCGGGCTGACGATCCAGCGGGCCATCGCCAACCGGTCCGGTGTCGATTCGGTATCCAGCGGCGGAAGTGATTTGGGGGTTGCCGCGGTCACCGATTGCTCTTTGGTCAAAAACAGACCGCGGGCGAAAACGTGCGTCGGCCGAGAAAGATGCTCGGGAAGTTCACGTAACACGGGGACCGATGTCGAAGGAATCTTGTCACGCTGTTGCTGCAGGGCGGCCAGCCGGTTTCGTTGTTTGGACAGTTCTTCGTCACTGAGCAGGTCCGTGAAACGTTGGTCGTCGGACACCGCCAGATGGCCGCGTTTGGCGATCAACGCGAAAGCGGCAAGGATGAATCGGCGATGCTTCAACGTCACCCGCAAACGAGCTCCCTCGGGAACGGCGACTGGCTGTTGAGGAATCAGGGCCGCTTGTCGAGGGTAGTGGATCCGGGTGTACGCGGCGAAGCCGTTGGATGATTTTTCATTCAGGCTCAGCTGCGGGTCATAAAACGGATTCGGTTCGTCGATCGCCAGGTGCGACAGCTCGATCGGTTGCGGTTGATCTTCCCCGGGCACCAGCAATTCGGCTTCGACGTGCGAGAGCACAAATCCCCACTCGGAATCCGCGACGGCGGATGCCGGATCCAAGGGCATCGCGGTGAACCGGATTGCGGTCAGCTGTTCCACCCCGTCCGGCAGCGGAGCTTCCAAGGTGAAGTCGGCGTTTCGGCTGACCGTGCCGACGGTGTGATATTCGTCATGGTCGCCCTGACGCTCGACCTCGACTTGGGTCGCATTGCTGGAAGAAGCCTGCAAGTCGACCAGCGGTTGCCACAGGGAGTCATCGTCCAGCAATTGATATTCGCGTTGCCAGATCTGATCGCGAAGGGAGGCGATTTGGTGATCAAGCTCGGCTGCTTCGGGGTATTCTGCCGGATCGATCGGGGCCTGGATGGCGGGCCAATCTTCATCCAGGTCCGAATCCGCCGTGTTGTTGAAGAACGCTGAGAATTGGTAGTACTCTTCGTGACGGAACGGATCGTACGGATGGCTGTGGCACTGAACACACCCGAACGTCACTCCCATCCAGGTTTGCCAGGTTGTGTTCACGCGGTCGAGCACGGCGGCGACGCGAAACTCTTCGTCGTCGGTGCCCCCTTCTTCGTTCGATTGCGTCAAGCGATGCGCGGCGGTGGCAATCCGGTCTTCCACCGACGGATCCGGTAGCAGGTCTCCGGCGATTTGCTTGATCGTGAATTGGTCATACGGGAGGTCGCGGTTGATTGCGTCGATCACCCAGTCGCGGTACTTCCAAATGTTGCGACGGGCGTCCATCCCCAGTCCCTTCGAGTCCGCGTAGCGAACCTGGTCCAGCCAGATGCTGGCCCAACGTTCGCCATATTCATCGGAGCCCAGCAGCCGATCGACGACGCGCTCGTAAGCGGCATTGCCGGACACGTCGACATCGTTCAGAAAGGCGTTTCGGTCTTCAAGCGTCGGAGGCAGTCCGGTGAGGTCCAACGTGACCCGGCGCAGCCATCGCTCGGGCGTCGCGTTCGGAGAGGGATCGATGCCTTCGGATTCCAATCGCTTCAAGACGAAGTTGTCCATCGGCCGCAACGGCCAATCGGCATCCGACACTGTCGGGATCGGCTGCGGTTGGGGCTGCTCGTAAGCCCAATGCTGTTCCCACTTGGCACCCTGTCGGATCCATTGCGTCAATCGTTCGATTTCCAAGGTCGACAGCGCCGGCCCATGTTCGGGTGGCGGCATGCGGATATCCTCATCTTCCGACGTCACCCGCTCGATCAGACTGGACGCTTCCGGATCGCCCGGTTCCACGATCCAGCCGTCGGGCGGAAGGACTTGATCGCGATAGGCGAAGGAAATGTCGCCGGCCTGCTTCACGCCGCCGTGACAAGCGGTGCAATGGGCCGTGAAGATCGGGCGGATGTGCTCGTTGAAGTCAATCTCGCCGGAATCTGCGACCTCCTCTTCGCCGGGGCTGCGTGCATCCTCGGAACGGGCCAAGGATGAGATGAGAGCAGCCATCAGGATCGCAAGTGGGGCCGTTAATAACGCCGCACGCGGAGGCGCGACGTTCAGGAGTTTTCTGGCAGTCATCAAGAGACGCGTTTTAGGGAGATCGGTAAAGGCGGACATGCGTGGTCGCATCAATCGCGAGGGCAATGTTGCTACCGTCGCCAGACGGTAGCCGAGCTTCAATTTCCACTACCTCATAAGGCCCCGTTCCGTGATCCCTCCCTGCGTTGCAGCAGGTCGCAGGCGGCCGGTCACCGACCGCTGGGCGATTCCGTGGCGAACGGGGGCTGCGGAGGGGTGCCGATCCGCAGAGGGAGGCGGGGCAACGGAGATTTGATTGGAATCTACGTTGGGGCCCTTAGCTTAGTTTACCGGTTTTCGATCGCCGATGGCTGTTTTCTGGTTCCTCCCCCAAGCTCGAACCCGGGCGAAAGTGGAGAAAACGGAATGCAATATACAGCAGGATGATCGGCTATACTGGGCTCCCCCGCCCGCCTCGAACCCGCCTGTTTTTTCGCCCCCCCCCCAGCCTCCGCGCCCGCCATCGATGCGTTTGTGCAGTTTCATTCTCGTTTTGCTCGGTTGCGTGCCCCGCGGCATTGCCGGTGATCCGACGACTCAAATCAATTCGCAGCTCTCCGCCGCCTGGCAGGAGCGGAAGGTGCAGCCCGCCGAACGTTGCGACGATCGAACGTTTGTCCGCCGGGTGTATTTGGATTTGGCCGGTCGCATCCCGACACGCGAAGAATCCCGGACGTTTCTCGCGGACCCTCGCGACGATCGTCGTCAGACCCTGGTCGAGCGTCTGCTCGGCAGCGAAGACCACGCGCAACACTTTGCGGACCTGTTTGATGTAATTCTGATGGGGCGAGCCGATGAGGGGACCTACCAACGGCGTGCCCGTCACGGCTGGCGTGCGTTCCTGGAAACGGCTTTTCGCGAGAACCGCCCCTGGGACGAAGTCGCTCGCCAGATCCTGATCGCTCGGCCATCGGACAAGGAGCACGACGGCGCCGTGTGGTTCCTGTACGAACGCGAGGACAATTACCAGGCGATTGCCGAGGCGGTAGCGCCAGCCTTTTTCGGGATCCGAATCGAGTGTGCCCAATGCCACGATCACATGATGGCCGATGAGATCGAGCAGGCGCACTATTGGGGCCTGGTCGCATTTTTCAACCGCGGGAAAAACGAAGACACGCCCAACGGCCCCCGTGTCGCCGAGTCCGCCGTGGGAGGGTTTTCGGAGTTCGCCAATCTGGAAGGTTCCAGTACCCCCAACTTCCTGACGTTTCTGGATGCGGGGACGGTCGCAGAAGAGCGTCCGGCCAAAGAGGTCAAGCGATCCGATGAGGATCGCTTGTACGTGTCCGCGGAGGTTCCGGGGGATCCCCGCGAGCCGATTTTCTCGCGGCGTCAAAAGTTTGTCACGCAAGTCCTGGACGGGCACCCGCTGCTGGCTCGTGCCATGGTCAATCGCGTGTGGGCGATCTTGATGGCCCGGGGAATCGTCCATCCGCACGACGAAATCGACAGCATGCACCCGCCCAGTCACCCCGATTTGCTGGATTGGCTCTCCGACGATTTCGCGGCCAGCGGTTTTGACGTGCGTCGTCTGGTCCGAAGCATCGTTCTCTCCGACGCGTATCAGTTGAGTGCGAGGCGGCCCACGCAGGCGACCCCGCCGGACTCGTTCGCCTGGTACCTGGAACGACCGTTGACGGCTGAACAACTTGCCCGTTCGATTCAGTTGGTGTTGCGAGGCTCGTTTCAGAATGACGCTTCGGTCGTCGAAGACCTGCGTCAGCAAATCCTGGAGGTGCTGCCCGACACGGTCGAAGTGCCCATCGGCGACGCGTTGTTTTTTTCCAACCATGCCAACCTGGACGCATTCATTCGAGCCAGCGACGGCGATGACCAATTGATCGCGGGTGTGCTGGCGTGTGAAACCGCCGACGAGCGTGCCGAGCGATTGATCGAGACGGCTTTTGGACGGTCGCCCACCGAATCGGAAACCTCCGCAATCACGGCTTACTTGGATCAGAGATCTGAACGTCCGGAGGAGGCGGTGGCTCAAATCGTTTGGTCCCTGATCACCAGCGCCGAGTTCCGATTCAACCATTGAATGGATCCGGAACCCGACGAGCCTCTCGTCGAACGTCGCAGGGACGTCTCGTCGTTAGCCAAGTTTCAATCCAATTAATTCCTTGTGTGACGAATGACCGCTTCCGTTTTCGCACCACGCCAAGCATGAATTCACCTCGCCAACGACTGTCTTGCGGCAGTGATGAGCATCGCGTCCATCGCCGACTGTTCCTGCAGGGGACGATGGCGGCGGGCGCCGCATCGGTCGCCAGCTTCAACGGTTTGTTTTCAATTCCGGCGTTGGCCGAGGAAACGAAGCGGCGCGGTAAGAAATGCATCCTGCTGTGGCTGTGCGGTGCCCCCAGCCAGTTTGACACCTGGGATCCAAAACCGGGAACGGCAACCGGCGGCCCGTTCGGCGCCATCGCGACCAATCTGCCGGGGATTCAGATCAGTTCGTTGATGCCCCGGTGCGCGACCCTGATGGACAAGCTGGCGGTCATCCGCAGCATGAGCACCAAGCCCAACGAGCACTTCCAAGGAATCGATGCGCTGACCCGAGGTGATCAGCCGCGGCCACCCTTCACGCGACCGATCCTGGGGTCCGTGGTGGCGCAGCAGCTTGGTCAACTGGACAGCCCGGTACCTCAATTCGTGTTGTTGGATCCTTGTCCGGAAGGAAACGAATTCAAGGCGTTCAAGGCCGGCAATTGGGCGGGCTGGTTGGGGGCCGAGTACGGACCGGTGCGAGCCGGGGGAGATTATGGCATCCCGAACATCCAGCAATTGGACACGATCAGCGACGGAGATCACGCCGACCGCGAGGCCTTGCGGAAGTTTTTTAGCAAGAAGTATGAGAACGATTACCGCAGCACCGCAGCCGCCTCGCACAACGCCGCCTTCGATCGGGTGCAAGGATTGATGAGCTGCGCGCCGCTATTCGATCTGGATTCCCTGCCCGAAGCCGATCGGGAAAGGTACGGTCGGGGCGCTTTTGCACAGCACGCCTTGCAGGCCCGGCACCTGATTGAAAACGGATCGACTTTCGTCATGGTGGCCAACGGGATGCCTTGGGATAACCACGTCTATCAGCACGAGATGCATCAAATGCTGGTTCCCGAGTTGGACAATGTGATGTTCCAGCTGGTCAATGATTTAGATCAACGCGGAATGCTGGACGACACGTTGGTGATCGCCATGGGAGAATTCGGTCGGACCCCGTGGTTGAATGACGCCCGTGGTCGCGATCACTATCCCACCGCTTGGAGTTTGGCGATGGCCGGAGCGGGGATCAGAGGCGGGGTGGTCCACGGAGCCACGGACGCTTTGGGCGTTGAGGTTATCGAGGGCAAGGTAGACAACCGAAACCTGTTCGCAACGATTTTCCAAACACTCGGGATCGATCCCCACGAAGAATACGAACTGCCGGGATTGCCCACGTTTCATCGCGTCGAAGATGCGGCCGAACCGATCAGGGAGGTGCTGGCGTGAATGAAGTTAAGTTGCAGAAGGTCGACGACCATCGGCTCCCGACGGCGATTCTGGGTGGATCGCTCGCGCCCGATGCGCGATCGGTTGTTGCCGCCTGCATGGACGGGATCTACACGGTGGATCTGGATTCGGGCGATTACGATCAACGATACGCGCACGACAGTTACGCCAGCTCGGCGCACTGGCTGGCCGACGACGTGATCCTGTCAGGGGGCTACGACGGACGGTTGGAATGGTTTGATTTGAAGAACGGGAAGAGCCTTCGTCAAAATCAATTGCACGCATTCTGGTCCTGGGAAACCGCCATCGATCCCAAGGCGAAGCACTTCGCTTCGGTGACGGGCCAGTACCTGGCTGGCGGTTACAAGTACGAACCGCAAGGGGAACGAGAGCCGTCGATCTGTGTCGGCTCCGTCGAGACCGGCGAAGTGTTCCACCGTCTCCCCCACATCCCCTCGGTTCAGGCGGTGGCGTTCAGCCCCGACGGCCAATTTGTCGCCGCTGGGAACTTGATGGGCGAGGTCCGCGTGTTCGAAGTGTCCAGCGGCAAGCTGGCGGCCACGGTGAAAACACCGGATTTCACCAGCTGGGGCATCATCAAAAGCCATTGCTATCTGGGTGGCATCTTTGCGATGCGGTTCACGCCGGCGGGCGACGAACTGCTGTTGGCCGGGATGGGGGAAATGCGGGATCCGATGGCGGGCAACGGCAAGCAGCTTTGGCAAAAATGGAAGTGGGACCAGGGCGAACCGCGGCTGGTGGACCAAATCCACGACGGGGAACACGGCGAAGGGTTGATGGAAGCCTTGGCGATTCATCCCTCGGGCGACTTTTTCGCGATGGGCGGTCGGCTGCGCGGTGGTGATTGGAATGTGGCGTTGTTCGCGCTTGATGACGGCAGGCGACTGACCACACTCAAAACCGGGTACCGCGTCACCACGATGCACTTCACGCCCGACGGCAGTCGGTTGATCGTCCTGGGGACGCAGGGTCAGCCCAAACCCGAAGCCGACGGGATGATTGCTCCTTTCGGACGCGCCGAACGCTACGTACTCAGCGGGGCGGACGGTTGATCGGAAGGCCGCTCTGGAGTTCCATCCAGGGGGACGGTCGATTATTTTTCCCCGGAGACGGCTTCGGCGATGTGGTAGGAATGGTCCAGGACACGCGCGTAGGCGTTGAGTGACGCGAGATAAGCCACGCTGACCTGAGGGGGGATGTTTCCTGCGGAAAGATCGTCCAGATGCTTGCGGCGTTGTTGCTTCAGTTCTTTTCGCACCCGGTCCGACCTGACGCTGGTCTGTGTCAGGACACTGCGGTTGTCTTGGGTCAGTGCCTGGTTGACCTTTCCCAAATACTCTGCGATTTGCCCGTTCAGGCGAGCCAGATCCTTGCGTTGTTCGGGCGTGAAACGATGACCGTCGCGACGGAGTTTGCGGTCAAATTTGTCCAAATTGGCAATGTAGTCGCTAATGGACTCGTATTCGTCTGCCATTCGAAGCTGTCGACGTGCTTCGTCGGCAACCGCGTGGGGAACGTTTCCGGACAGGAGGTCGGTCACGAACTCTGCGACTTCATCCTGCATCGAATCCAGCACCTGCTCGCGCCGCTTCAATCGGTCGGCCAAGGAACGGTCGGGGTCATCCTGCTGTAGCAGTTCGTTTAACCACTGCAGCATCTTCGCGCAGCTGTCGCCCATCTTTTCCAACTCCTTGCGGGACTGTTCGATGGCCAACGCGGGGGTTTCGACCATGCGGATGTCCAGGTCGGTCAGTCGCGGCTTCTCCTTAAAGTCTTTGGCCGGCACGACCCGGTTCAGCAGACGCACGAACCAGGGCAACAGGGGGAGGAACATCAAGGTGTTTGCCACGTTGAAGATGGTGTGCGTGGCGGCGATCGCTCTTGTGGTGTTGGGGTAAGTGGCCACGTCGTCAACGACGACCGCAGTGGAGATGTCTCCTCCGACGATCCAGCGGATCAAGTCGATGTACCAGGCGAAGATGAGCGTGATCCAGAAGACGCCGACCAGATTGAAAATCACGTGAAAATAGGCGGCGCGGCGTGCATTGGTGGTCGCACCCAACGACGCCAGAAATGCGGTGATGGTCGTTCCGATATTTTCCCCCAGCACCAGCGCGGCAGCGGTCTCGTAGGGGATCACACCCTGGAACGCCAATGAAATGGTCACTCCCAGGGTCGCCGATGACGACTGAACCAGAGTCGTCATCACGCAGCCCACCAGGGCGCACTTCAGCACTCCCCAATAGGAATCAGCCCGAAATACTTGAAACCAGGCTTCAAAGTCGGGCGTGTCTTTGATGATCGCACAGGCTTCCTTCATCAGTTCCAAGCCGAAGAAGATCATGCCAATGCCCATCGCTGACATCGCCCAATATCGCCAACGGTCACCCTTGGAAAACAGATAAACCATGGCGGCCGCGCCCAGCAGCGGCAGCCCAAACTTCCCGATTTTCAATACCAGGATCCATCCGGTGATCGTCGTCCCGATATTGGCACCCATGATGATGCCGATTGCCTGAGAAAGCTGCATCACACCACTGTTGACGAATCCGACCACCATCACCGTCGTGATCGAGCTGGACTGGACAACACATGTCACAACCACGCCGCAAATGGTGGCGAGAAGACGGTTGTGCGTGACCGCACCGATGATGCGTCGCAGGCTGCTTCCGGCAACCGCTTGCATCCCCTCGGACATGTTCTTCATGCCAAGCAGAAAGATTCCCAATCCGCCGACCAATTCACAGGTCAGCTGTGCGAGCGCGGAAGAGTCCAAGGGATCGCCGTCGTGGAGGCAGGCTTCACATTCGTGAAGAATTGGTTAAGAATTGCGGCATTCTACGGAGCTGGCATGTCAACGCAATGCCCGCAAGCTGGGGTCACACGCCGGAGGCGAAGATGTCGTTGATCGGATGGTCTGCTGGAGATTGGGCAATCTACCGCAAACCCAAGCGAAGCACCGCACCGGGGCCGCGAGCTCGAAATGTGATGCCGGCCACCGGAGGCGAGTCTTACAGTTACACCGTCGACAAGTATTGGGTGGTCAGAGACGTGTTGGAGGGGCAGCGTCTGCGGTTGCAAACGCGACGCGGGAAGCGACACGAAGTCTCGGTCGACGACCCGGCTCTACGCAAACCGCATTTTTGGGAATGCTGGCTGTGGCGGCACCGATTTCTCGCCGTTGAGAATTCAATCCAATCGGCGGAAGATTGACGGATTCTGATATCGAACGTTCCTGCGGCGTCACTCGTGTCAATCTAAAATACGCCAGATCCGGTTGCACGGTATCACCAGGAGGCGAATGCATGGTTACCAACAACCGACGCTGCCAGTGGCTTCTGCTCTCGCTCGCTTTTGCGGTCGTTGCCGATGTCAGCGCCCGGGCGCAATTCGACCTGACGATTGACTATTCGGACCAGCACCAGCAGATCGATCACTTCGGTGCGTCGGATGCCTGGTCGATCAACCCGGCGGTCGATCATTGGACCCGGCAGTCCGACGATGCCGCCGTCGAACGTCTCGCCGACTGGCTGTTCTCCCAAGACAGCGGCATTGGCCTTTCCGCGTGGCGTTTCAACATTGGCGCCGGCAGCGCGGGGCAGGGCGCGGCGAGCAACATTCCCGATCCATTGCGGCGAGCGGAATTGTTGATTCCCGCGGCCGGGTCGCCGGTGGACCGCACCAAACAACGCGGGCAGATTCGTTTTCTGCAAGCGGCTCACGCTCGCGGCGTTCACGACTTCGTGGCTTTTGCCAACAGTCCGCCGGTGTGGGCGACGAAGAACGGGTTGAGTCATCCAGGTGACGGTTCGGGGGGCGGTTCAAGCAATCTGGATCCGAACCGACGTGGCGATTTCGCAAGCTTCCTGGTCAACGTCGTGAAGTACTTGCGCGGTCCCGCGGTCGGAGTTCCGATCAACCACATCAGCCCGATTAACGAGCCCACGTGGGAGTGGCAGGGTCAAACTCAGGAGGGCTGCCCCTACAACGTTCAAGACATCAAGGCAGTGTACCGGCAACTTCAGCAAGCGTTGGTCCGCGAGCGTTTGGAGAAACAGGTTCACGTCGACGGTCCGGAGTCCGTTGAGTACACCGCCGTGCTGTCCGACCGATTCAAGCGACGATTCGATGGCGAACTGTATTCAGCGGGAATGAATGGACGCGGCTTGGGACGGTATCGGAATTACATCGATGAGTTCCTGGGCGACCCCGACATGCGAGACATCCTGGGGAACAAGCTGTCGCTTCATGGTTACTTTTCGGAGGCTTCGTCCGAACGGCTGGGAGAATTGCGCGACCTGGTCTGGGAAAACATCCGGCAAGTCTCTCCGAATGCCAAGGTGTGGATGAGCGAGGTTTCGATTCTCGGCGATCCCGGAGATGTTCGCGATTTTGAGGGACCTGGATTCGACGCCGATGACATGGAGGTCGCCCTGCACATTGCCACGATCGTCCATCGCGACCTCGTCCGTCTGAACGTTTCGGCGTGGCATTGGTGGTTGGCGTTGACGCCCTACGACTACAAGGACGGACTGGTCAAAATCGACGCGTCCTTGGATGCCGGAACCATGCGGCCGACGAAAGTCTTGTGGGCCTTGGGCAACTACAGCCGGTATGTCCGACCGGGTTATCGTCGCATCGGCAGCGGGGCCGATGACCTGAACGGTCTGATGGCCTCCGCGTTCAAGAGCCCGGATGGGTTGCGAATCGTGGTGGTGATGATCAATGCTTCGGACAAGGATCTTGCGGTGTCGCTGGGCTTTGAAAACCTGCCCCCGGGAACCAAGCTGTCCACGTCGGACGCCTACCTGACAAACGGCGACCATGACCTTTCGAGCATCAAGTGCGAAGATCCGTGTTCGATTCCGGCACGCAGCGTCGTGACATGGGTCGGAGATTTGGACGCATCGTAGTGCCAGCTGCGGGTGTTCTCGCCTCAACCGGCGGCTAGCGTCTTGCCGCCCATTGCACTGTAAATCACGGTGTAGCCACCGTCGCCAGACGGTGGAAACGCTGGAACAATTGATGCTCCGCCTCCCTTGCTCGCCCAACAAGCCGTAGCACCAGTGGGGCGGGTGACTCTTGCGACACCCAGGCGACGTCAACGGTTGCTTTTGATCTGCCGGATGCGTTCGCGCATCCGCTCGGCCACGTCGGGATGTTCCCGAATCACGTTGGTGGATTGGCCGGGATCTTCTAACAGATTGTAAAGCTGCTGCCGCGGAGCGCCGGGCTTCAGTTTGCCGTTGGCGATATCGCTGTTGGTTTGGCCGGTGAAACGCGTCGCGGCCGGACCACCAAACCCGTGATCACCCACTTTCGGCGACGCGAAACCGCCTCCGCCCTGGCCGGTGATCAGCATCCAGTCGCCGGAACGTAGCGAAAGGTTGGAGGGACGCGCCGGGGCGATCAGTAATTCCTCACGGACCGACGTGTCGGGAGCTCCCGTCAACGCCGGTTCCAAATTGATGCTGTCGGGGCCTTCGTCAGGACCTAACTTCTGTCCGGCGATCGCGGCGACGGTTGCCAAAAGATCGACGTTACTGATCAAGGCTCCGGATTCGCTGCCGGCGGGAATGTGCCCGGGCCAGCGTGCGATGAACGGAACACGATGGCCTCCTTCCCAAGCGTCAAACTTGAAACCAAGCAATTGGCCGTTCGGCCGGTGTCCCCGCCGGTACGCTTCCTGGCCTCCGCGGTTGAGCATCCCGCCATTGTCACTGGTGAACACCAACAAGGTGTCGTCGGCAACGCCGGCGTCATCGAGCGTCTGAGTGACTTCGCCGACGATCCAGTCCAACTCGTGAATGAAGTCACCATACGGACCGGCATCGCTGGTCCCCTGAAAGCGTTTCGCAGGCGTGAACGGATGGTGAATGTTGGTGGTTGCGAAGTACAAAAAGAAGGGAGCGTCCTGGCCGGCGCGATCCCGGATCCACTCGGTCGCCTTCGCCGTCAACGTCGTTCCCACGGCTTCGTCGTCGTAGAGCTCATGGGCTGCGGTCGCGCCGCCAATCGCCGACACGCCGAACTTCTCATCGAACGCTCGGGTCTTCGCCGTCTTGCCGTAAACGAATGGATCGTCCGCCTGCCATCCGACCACGCGGTCGTTCTGAACGTAGACGAACGGCGGATGACTGTTGACGGTCGGCATGCCGAAGTAGTAGTCGAACCCCAATTGCAAGGGTCCCGGAACCAGCGGTGCGTTCCAGTCGGTCGGTGATTGATTTCCCCATCCCAAATGCCATTTGCCAATGCAGGCGGTCGCGTACCCGGCACGTTTGGCGACATCGGCAATCGTGGTGCGGTCGACATCGACCACGAGTGGCGACTTCAGAAAAACCGGCCCCCACAAATCGTCTTTCCGCACCGGATACCGGCCGGTGACGAGAGCGTAGCGTGACGGCGTGCAGACCGCCGATGCCGAATGGGCGTCGGTGAATCGTCGGCCTTGCTTTGCCAGTTGGTCAATGTTCGGCGTCCGAACGTGGGAGGTTCCGTAGCACCCAACGTCTCCGTAGCCGACATCGTCGGCAAAGATGATCACCAGGTTGGGCAAATCTGCCGCGGCGACAGGTTGGAAGGCGGAGGTGCCGATCAGCGCGGCCAATGCGATGATCGCCAAAACCGAATTGGATCTCAGGTGGAACAACATGCGTGCATCGAGCGAGCGGGACAGGATCGGGCCCAGGTCACCGAACCGGTTGCGATGGCAACCGGTTTCCGGTGGGCTTCCGACGGAAGGCGGATACCCAGTTGCCACAATCCTAACGTGCGGGGGCGGGAATCGCCGCCGTGGCATGGGAAAATGCTGCCACGGAGCGAATTCCAACCGGTTCGAGCAGCCGGACTACGCCGCCAGATCGGGCGCCGCAGGCCGCGCTCGACGTCCCGCGGATTCAGGCCCGGGAGGAGACACCGGTTTGACGGCAAACGGAAAAACTCCTGGTGCAAACGGCAACGGCACGCTTGCATGCGGCGGATCAATTCGATTGAGTTTCCAATCGAGTCGACGCCACCAGGGGAGTCCCGATACCCAGTTCGCAACGGCAAGACGCAGCGCTACGGCGGGGCCATCGCTGGGGTCATGGAGCCCTTGCAGGATCTCCATCGCGCCGCTCGGAGCACCCGACAGCAAAATTGCCGTTGCGTAGTTGATCTGCAGTACGTCGTCGACGTCAGAACGCATCATGACCGATCCGGGGCTCAGGCAAAGCCGGCTGAAGATGGTGACGGCTTCCTCGAACCGCCCCAGACGCAGCGCGCACACCCCCAGGGTGTGTTGCCGAAGCGGTGTGCGTGCCAGGGTCCGCAGCACGTCGATTGCTTGCTGGTACTCGGACGCTCGGAGATGGTTCACCACCGAAGTTGGGATTTCTGTTGATAGCGGCAGCGCCGGATGGGGCGTGGAATCGTCTTGCTCCGGGGCAGGACGCTGTGCGTGGGAAGAAGGCATGGATTCACTCGTCCATAGGATGGGTTTTCGATTGCAGTTGCAGGGCAGGCGCAAAAAGGGTTTTGCGCAACCGATGCTGGTTAAATCTGCAATCGAATCCCCGATTGGACGAGCGACGTCATTGCGGAGGAGGGTCGTGATCCCCGAGCCAACGGGCGACAGCCCGATGGGGCAGGGCGGGGTGGCGGTGCCAAGCGGCCGGTCAGCGAGCCGACGTTCCAATCGTCCGTCTCCAGCCGATCGGATGCATCGCCGGCGGCCGGCAGCGGCACACCAAAAAAATCACAGGTCGCGGCTTGGACACTCGATTGGTGGGTGTCGGCCAGCGTTTGTGCATCGGTTTGCAGCAGCGCCGCCGGCCGCTGGAGCACGAGCGAGCAGGTGACGACGACAACGCCGGCGAGCCAGAAAGCTCGTGAAGCAAAGCCGAGGGGACGCCGATGAGGGAACAAGGCAGGGGCACCGCAAGAGGACGACCGAAAGTCACCTTCCATTTTCACCTCCCGCAGTGCGACGGCAAGTCCGGTCACCAGCCAGCCGCCGCCGTCGTCGCGATGGGGACAGAGCACATCGACGTGGGGACCGTCGCGATGGGGACAGAGCACGACGGCGATCGGAGCACGACGACGGGGACAGAGCACGTCGACGGAGATTGCGACGGGGACAGAGCACGTTGGGCGAGGAGCATATCGACGGGGGACAGAGCACGTTGCGAGGGGACAGACGACGACCGACGGGGACAGAGCACGTTGAGGGGTTGCGACCGGGGACAGAGCACCGGGCGACCAAAGGGCAGGGCCGCAAGAGCCTGGGGGCGACACGGAGGTTGGCCCCCCAGAGGTTTTCTCTACGGCTCGATCGATCCGTGATTGCGACGGGGACAGAGCACGTTGGGCGAGGAGCATATCGACGGGGGACAGAGCACGTTGCGAGGGGACAGACGACGACCGACGGGGACAGAGCACGTTGTGCCGCGATGCGACCACCACCAAGCGATTGCGATGGTTTCGGACAAACGGTCGGGCCGTTGGCCCTTGGGTTTGGTTCTGGTCCGTTTTCCCGGCCCGATGGGCCGGGCTGGGCAAACACCGGGGCGTTGCCCCGTTTTGGGCCCGCAGCAGCGAGCATCACCGCGATGGGGACAGAGCACGTTTGAGATGGGGACAGAGCACGTCGACGGGGACAGAGCACGTTGAGGGGTTGCGACCGGGGACAGAGCACCGGGCGACCAAAGGGCAGGGCCGCAAGAGCCTGGGGGCGACACGGAGGTTGGCCCCCCGAGGTTTTCTCTACGGCTCGATCGATTTGTTGATGAACCGGGCCACCTCGTCACAGGCCTTCCTCGCCGGGTCGTTGAACACGTTCGTGGCGACCAGGACACAGGCGTTCTTGCCAGGAATCGCCAGCGCGTAGCAGTACCAGGTCGTGTTGCTGCCGTTGTGAAAGAAAGCTCGTCCGTTGTATTCCGGTTTGTCAAACACCATCCAACCGCCAGCGTAAGCCTGTTCTGAGTCGCTACCGGAAGGTGGGGTCAGCAGTTGCTTCCAAACCTTGCCGGAAATGCCGAGCTTTCGGTTGCCGTCTTTGCTCGCGAAGGCCATCACGAACTTCGACCAATCTCTCAAGTTCATATGGACTCGTCCGGCCGGCCCCAGGCAACGTGAATTGTCGATTTGCCGGGGCGTGAACCCCGGCTTGGTCGGCTTGCCGAACACGGAGGCCATCGCCGCCAGCAATCCGACTTCGGGCGTGTGTCCCCAAGGTCGATCTGGCAGCGAGACCACGTCGTCGGCGGTGCCGTCCGGTCGCCCGACCGGACCAAAGCCTGCGCTCTCCATGCCCAGCGGCCGAAACACGCGTTCCGCGACCAACTGTTCCCAGGGTTTGCCTTCCAGGTGCTCGGCGACGTGGCCCAGGACAATGTAGCCGACGTTGGAATAGACGAATTGCGGGGCCCGCGGTCGTGTCTTTCTGCATAACGCGTGCAGCAGCGCTCCTCGGGCTGCCACGGCGGAATCCGGATTGGACTGGTCGAATGATTGGTAGATCCAAAAATTCGCGATTGCTCCGCTGCGATGTTGCAAAAGCTGCTCCATCGTCACGGACCCCCAATCCGAATCCTTCACCAGCGGCGTGTCTTCAAAGACTTCTCCCAGTGTCGTGTCCAACCGCAGCTTGTCTTCCGTGCAAAGCTGGCCAATGATCGCCGCGGTCATCGCCTTGGTGCAGGATCCCAGGTGAACCTTGTCGTCGGCTTCGGCCAAATCCTCCGTCTCCCACTTTCGCGTGCCGGCGGCCGCCACGATCGCAGGGCGTTCATCGTTGAAGAAGCGTCCCGCCCAAAGTGCCGGCAGGCGAGAGGACTCGCACGTGGTGGCCAAGAGATCCTTCAGTTGCTCGGGGGTCAGGTCCGCGTCCAAGTTCGAGAGCTCGCTGGTCGACGATTGGGCCTTCAAAACGGCGGTGGTTGCCGGATGGAACGCGGCCATCAAGAAGAAGACGGTCACGATCCGAAGCGTCACGCCGAATTTGTTGGTTTTCACCGACAGCGACCAACAGCTCGATCGATTCCCCGGCCGGGTGATCGCGCCGATCGGCCTTCGTATCATGCCAGGGAAAACCGCGTCGGAGTGCACCATCTTTACTGCCACCGTTGTCGCTCTCGGTCTTTCACTTTGCAGTCATGTCTGCAGAAGTACGAGTTTACCTTCCCCCGCGACTTTGATCCTGAAAACCGGTTGAATCACGGATCAAAGCAGCGACGGTCGGCGGTGCCGCCATCTTCCCAGTGTTTTCAGCAGGCGCAGACGAACCCGCGAACCGGCACCGTCCCTGACGGAGTCGTCTGTCCAACGTCGGCTCGGTGGCAACGCATCTCCCGACGGTTTTGCTTTCAAAAGACGCGGGAATCGGGCGAGCCCGCTTCCGTTTGTTGGCCAGCGGGTGAACGCGCGTTCCGGTTGTGCCGGCGGACGCAAGAAAACTCTCACCGGGCGCTTCCGGCACCCGATGCGAACTTCGGTAGTGGCGGTATCACGCCATCACGCTGGCGGTACGCCAGCTTCGGTTGGACGGTCGGTCTATCAAGGACGAGGAATTGTCGATGAGTCATCCGCGTTTACTACGCGTGTTTCTGCTGGGATTGATTGGTACTTGCGCCGGCAGCCTGTCCGCCCAAACCTATAGCTCGACCGACACCCCGATCGGGATTCCGCCGTCGGGTACAAGGGGAACGACCATTTCGTCCATCAACGTTCCCGATTCGATCATGATCGATGATCTGGATGTGAACGTGGATTACAACCACACGTTTCAGGGCGACTTGTCGGGCACGGTGACTTCACCGGGAGGTACCAACGTGTCGTTGTTCTCCAGGGTCGGCTCAGGATTGAACGCCCAAAACGGTGGTTACCGATTTGACGACGACTCCGCCAACACCTTTCCAGGCACGCTTGCCCCCGGCACCTACCAACCCAATCAGCCGCTGTCGGCTTTCAACGGCGAGAACGCGCAAGGCGTTTGGACACTGACCATCGATGATCAGGTTGGTGGTGACAGCGGGACGCTCAATCTTTGGCAGCTGTTGTTCACCGCCGCCGGCAACGACACTTCCGAAGCGGACATCCTGGCCAGTGGAGCGATGATCGAACTGCAAGCCACCAGTCATTTTCTGGGTCTGTTGTCGGATCGTCTCCGCGGAGGCGTGGGGATGGCAGCGCGTCGCTTCGCTCCACGATCGACGGCCGCATCGGCATCAAGTTCGGCGGGCCAGATCCGTCTTGTTTCGACGGCTCCGTCATCGTCTGGCGGTCATTGCCAATCGGCCGCGTGCAGGACGACCGCGACGCGCTACGTGTTTGTCAATCCGTTGCGGCGGGATGCCAGGAAAACACGTGCCTGGGTGACGGGCTACGGAGCCAAGGGCAATCTGGATCAGGATTTCCGCTTTGACTTCTCCGGCGTCGCGTTCGGGGCCGAGCGACAAGTCGACTGCAGCACGATCATTGGTCTCGCCGGCAACTACTACGACAGCGACGGATCGATGGGAACCGCCGGAGTGGAGCTGGATGCGTTGGGGATCGCCTTGTACGGCTCACGCCAGATTCGGACCAACGGGTATTTGACCGGGATCATCGGATACAGCAGTGGAGACTACAGCACGTTGCGACCCGCCATGACCGGTAGTGCCGTCGGGAAAACCGACAGCGACACCTTTTTGAGTCTGTTCGAGCTGGGCAAGAATGTTCGCCACGGCAACCTGATCATTCAGCCTCACGCGGCGTTTCAGTACATCGGCATTTCCGCCGACGGTTACAGCGAAACCGGTGGAGGGCTTTCGAATCTTCAGATCGCGGATGATCACGTCAACTCGGCCCGCGGAATTCTGGGGCTGAACTTCTTCGGCACCATTCCCACGTATTGCAGCGGGACCCTGTCACCGTTCTATCGGATTGCCTACGCCCACGAGTTCGCGGACGACAATCAAGTCATCAGCGGCGGCTTCGCCGGTGGGGCCGGGCCGTTGGTCTTCCAGGGACCGGAGCTTGGCCGAGATTTTCTCAACTCGGGAGTCGGCATCAGCTACGTGACCCCGTCGGGGCTGACCCTGTTCGCGGACTACGATGCTCAGTATTCGTCGGAGTACGAGCAGCACACCGGGCAGGGCGGATTGTCGTTCGCCTGGTGATCGGCGTCATCGCGTCTGCGTTGCCGGATCGGTCGGGTGTCGGGCCAGAACTTCAGCCAGCTTGCGGCGGGCTTTGCGATGGTCCGGCAGCCTGGCGATGATCGACTGGTAGATCTCGATTGCCTGCGTCTCCTGTCCGGTCGCCGCGGCGAACTCGGCCAGGTTCAGCAGCGTGGGAGTGTGATCCGGTGAAAACGCCGCGGCTTGTTTCCAATGTTTGACGGCTTCGGCGTGGTCACCGAGTTTGCTGAGCGCACTTCCAAGATTGCAGTGAGTTTGCGCCAACGCTTCCGGGGTCGCCTGGAAATGAAGCGCCTGGCGATAGGAGTCGACCGCCACTTGATATTGTCCCGCCTTGAAGTTCTGGTCCGCGATGAACTGGAACCTTCGATAGCTTTTCAGCGATGATTCGACTTCCCAGAGCAACGCATCCGAGGGCAGGTAGGGTTGGCGGTTCGCGGTGCTGGATTGCAGCAGGGCGATGGCCAACGCTTCGCGACCCAGCTTGTGGTACACGGTCCCCAATAAGTACTGAATGCTGCTGACTTCGGGTTCCAAACGGTTGGCTTGCTGCAAATGGTTGACCGCGGAGTCCAGCTGGTCTTGCTGTTCGGCGATTCGTCCGAGCGAATAGTGGGCGAATGCTTGGTCGGGATCGATTTCAAGCACTTGTTGGAATCGGTTTTCGGCAAGCGTCCATCGCCCCTGGGACAGAGCGGTCTCACCCAACCAGCACAGAGCGGTGATTTCGGGTTGGCGATCCGCACCGCCACGGGTACGGATTAACTCCAGAGCCTGCGAGAATCGTTGCGTCGCCTGGTCAGGATCTCCGGCCAATCTCGCCAGATGACCGAGCAAAAAGGGCCATCGATAATCTTCGGGAGATGCTTCCGCTGCCGCTTTGTAGCAGTTCTTCGCCGCCCAATGTACTTCCAGGCATTGGTACATCATCCCCAGCTTGCCATACAGCTTTCCCGCGTCATCGATCGTTGCCCTCTCGAATCGGGCTTCAAGCTCTGCGATTTGTTCGACGATCGGTGGTTCGACGTTTGTCGTGTCGACAATCGGCAGCGAGAAAGAGCCGATGGTTCGTGATGTGCTTCCGTCGCCTTGGCTGTTTTCCAACGTGGCCGTCGCCGATTTGGCGTTCGGTTCGGTGGCGTCGCGCTGGCAACCGAAGATTGTCATCGCGATCGCCAGACCAGTCCATTGCAACCATCGTCGTGAAAGCGTTCGGGTCATGATGGATCGATTTCGCCGGAGCCCTGTTTCAAGGTCGTGTATCGACCCGGAGATGGTGGTGCGAAACGTTCGGCCGTCCCATCAGGCCACGTCACGTGCACGCTGTGGATGTTTTGGTCTCGCGGGACGCCGATCAAGACGCGGGCATCGTGGGACGAGCAGTAACTGCCGTCGCGACGCACGCGGCGGTGAATCACGCGACCATTCTCAAGCTGCAGTCGGACGACCGCGCCGAGCTGGCAACGCGATCCGGACGCGTCGACCAGGTTCAGCCCGAGCCACGGGTTGGTGTGGCCGACCTGGTTGCGATACAAACGAGCCCGTCCTTCATTGTTCACAACGACAAAGTCGGTGTCGCCGTCGTTGTCAATGTCGCCCAGCGCCAGCCCCCGGCTCATTTCGGCCAATCGAAATGCCGGATCAACCTGGTCGCTGATTTCGGCGAACGTGCCGCCCTGGTTTCGGAACAACTGATTGGGCTGGCCGCGGGGGAAGCGGTCGTTTCCTGAGATCGCCAAATTCTCTCGCTTGACCGTGCCGTTGACGACCAGCACGTCCAACCAGCCGTCGTTGTCATAGTCGATCCACCCGGCGCCGAATCCCGTCATCGCCTGGCTGTTGGATCCGAGGTTCGCGGTGTTCGTGCGATCGGAGAACCCGCCGCGTCCGTCATTCAAATACAGGGTGTTGGTTTCGTTGGTCAGGTGTGCCATGAACAGGTCTTCATCGCCGTCCCCGTCGCAGTCGGCTGCATCGACTCCCATTCCGGCTTCGGCTGCCCCGATTCCGTTGTAGGCGCATCCCGAGAGGAGTGCGGAATCTTCGAACGAGCCGTTGCACCGATTCATCCACAGCCGATTGGGCATCCCGTCGTTGGTCACGTAGATGTCTGGCCACTGATCGCCGTTAAAGTCCGCGCACACCACACCCAGACCGGGGCCGTCGTGCGACGCAATCCCGG
This sequence comes from Roseiconus nitratireducens, assembly GCF_008629675.1. GTDB lineage: Bacteria > Planctomycetota > Planctomycetia > Pirellulales > Pirellulaceae > Stieleria > Stieleria nitratireducens. Next base: position 67,590 of record NZ_VWOX01000021.1, read on the forward strand.
CCTCCGCGGAGACATCGATGAAGTGACCGTGGCCGTCGTTGCGAAACAGCTTGTCCGGCTCTCCCTGGTAACTGTTGGGGCCACAGTAATCGCGCGTGCCGTTGGCGCCGAAGCACGGTTTGTCGGTCGCAAACGAGTAGTTCACGTAGTTGCAAACGTACAAATCAAACCAGCCGTCGCGGTCGAAATCCAGGAAGGCGGCGCTGCTGCTCCATCGTTCCGATTCGGCGCCGGACTGCTTGGTGACGTCGGTGAAAGTTCCGTCGCCGTTATTTCGCCAGAGTTGGTTGGGGCCAAAGTTGGTCACGTACAGGTCGACATCCCCGTCGTTGTCATAGTCCCCACAGGCAACGCCTTGGCCATACCCGGTGGCGTCGGCGAGCCCGCTCGATTGCGTGACGTCGGTGAACTTCAGATCCCCGTCGGAGCTGCCCTGGGGAGAGTCGTTGCGAAACAGTCGATCACTGGGCACCGGCGATTGCGGGACCGGAGGACGGCTTTGCGAATCCCACTGGTGTCCCTGCACGAGGTAGATGTCCAAATCTCCGTCACCGTCGAAATCAAACAGCGCCGCGCCGCTTCCCACGATTTCATAGAAACGGTACTCGAGGGAACGCCCCGAAACGTGCTGGAAATTCAACCCGCTCTTGCGGCCCACCTCGTCAAACAGCTGGTGCGTTGACGGTGCCGTTTCAGCCACATGCCGGGAGCTCGCAACCCGCGTCAATTGACCCTCAGACACGTCGGCTGCGGTGCGTTCCGGTTGGCAGCCGACCGACAACGACAACAGCACGCCGACGGCCAGCAACAGCGGCAACGGCGAATTCGATCCAGGCATGGCGGGCAGGCAAATCTTGTTGGAGAACCGAATCGCCGTGCCACTTTGCTGTCTGCATCAGCGATCCAGGCCCGCCTATAAGACTGATTGCTTGCAGATCGCAAGAGCGGATCCGGGCGCGCCGCCGCCGCGGGGAACGCTGTTCAAGCAATGCGATGGATGCTGTTGGTGCCTGGGCCCTCTGGGGGCGATGGGTAATCTGCGGAAAGCTTCTGGCTCACGACGTTGCCCCTTCCGTCCGCGCAGGCAGGCGCAATGGCTCGGTACACGCAACGGACGGCCGTTTGGCAACCGCATCTGCATCGAATTCAATCGGGGGGCAGAATCGAAACGCAAGAAGTGCTAAAAACCGCGGCAGATTCGGTTGCCGGCGAACCACCCGATTCTGTAAGCACCAGGAGATTCGCTTTCACGGACAAGATTCACGATGCCGATTCGCCATCCTGCCGACTACCGATCCGTGCTCTGGGTTGCCATCGCAATCGTTCTGGTTGTGATTCAGTACTGCCGACCTGACTGGATCTGGTTTCTTTGTCCCGTCAGCTGTTACATGGCAATCGCCTGCGGGACGATCGCGCATAATCATGCGCACCGGGCAACCTTCAGCAACCAACGGTGGAACAACGTGTTCGGCCACGTGTTGACGATCTTTTACGGCTACCCGACCTTGATGTGGGTGCCGACTCACAACCTGAATCATCACCGGTACGTCAACCGACCGGGCGATGCGACGGCAACGTGGCGTTACACGAACAAGCACTCGTTGTGGGTTGCCCTGACCTATCCGTTCGTGTCCGGTTATTTCCAAAGCGGACCGATTCGAGACTACATCGAACGGGTCAAGCATCGCAAACCGAAGCTGTACACCCGCATTCGGTTCCAATACGCGTTCTGGATTGGAACCTTCGCGGCGTTGGGAATCCTGGCGGGCGCGATCTACCACCGTCAGCAAGCGGGGTTGGGACTTTACGTCTGGTTCTTCTCATTGATTGTGCCGGCGATCTGTTCGTCGACGACCATCATGTTTTTCAACTTCATCCAGCACGTGCACACCGATGCCTGGTCGGAACACGATCACTCGCGGAACTTTACCGGCAAGTGGTTCAATTTCTTGTTCTTCAACAACGGATACCACACGGTCCACCACAACCATCCCGGTTTGCATTGGAGCAAGTTGCTGCAGGCCCACGCGAAGATCGACAGTTCGATCGACCCGAGGTTGAAAGAACAGAATCTGGTTTGGTTCTTGTTCCGCCAGTACGTGCTGTCCGCCTTTGTGAGCAGTATGGGGACCAAGCAAATTGGCTCCGTTCCCAGCACGCCGCCGGAATCGTCAAAGCTTGTCCCCTAGCGGCCGGGCAAGAACCTCATCGCCGGGTCGCGATTACGTCGTCTGCGGATCACTGGCTCTGCTGGGGTGGAGTGATTGTCAACCGATTGATTCGGCGCAACACGCCTTTTGCGACGACAACGCCGATCGTCAGCGCGATCACCAGGATTCCGGAGACGGTGAGGGATGCGTACCACTCCGACGGTCGATTCGTTGTTCTGATCGAAGTGAAGAGGAACATCGCGACGGTCAGCCAGCCCAACAGAATTGCGCCGGCGGCAGCGAACCTTCGAGGAAAGGTGAAGCCCAGGACCAGTCCCGTCAGCAGGCTGAAGCCGCCCGCCCAAATCGGCATGCCGATCACGATCAGGCCGTCGAACTCCCCGGTCATTCCGAACCACCGGTTCAGCGGCGGTATCAAGACGGCGATTGCCAGGACTTCCCCCACAAGCACGGCGGTGCCGCCGTTGATCAGGAGTGCCGAGAGGACCGTGCCGAAGCGTCCCAGCCGCTTTTCCGCCGGATCAAGTTCGGAGAGCTCTGCCGGCGGTCGGTACGGTGATTCTCGCGGCGTCGTCATCGTTTCGGTGCGAAACGGTTGGTGCTGACAGCTTGGGGACGGTCGAACGCTTTCAAGCCCCGTTTGAAAACTCACAAAACCGGGTAGCTGCCGTCGCGTTCGCGTCGGAAAACCACGCTCTGGCGAGCGTAGCCACTCATTTTCAGACGAAACTTAGAACAACCATTGCAGCTGAGTATGGAATCCCGGGCCCTGGTTATCCAGCAGCAGTGGGGAATTGTACTCGGTGTCTCGATACGCGAATTCGAAAGCGATCCGGAACGTCTGGTTCACGTCCCACAACAGGTTCGCATAGTAGGTCTGGTTCTTCGATCGAGCAGCCGCGGCGGCGCTGACCGGCAGGTCTTCGTCGCGGGGATCGTCGATGCCGTACCCGATGTGAGTGTGAAGCCGCGGGCACAGGTAGGCGTAGGTTTCAATGAACCCGCCGGTCGAATGGACTCCCTCGAGCGTTTCGCTGTTGATGTTCTGCAGGATCCCGCCGTTGTAAGTTCCGAGCGCGTTGCCGGTGAACACCTCTCCCAGCACGCCAAACGTGTCGTTCATGGCCCAGCGGAAATCGATGGCCCCGCCCCAGACGTCGGCGAACACAGGCGGGTTGGGCACCGGTGTGGACCGCAGCTCGCCGACCACGCCCGAGAGACCTGCTTCGAAGGGGCGAAGGTTCTGAGGTCCGGCGCGGTCGCCGAGCCCCAGGGCAATCCGACCTTCCACATTGGGCCAGCCGTTGTCCTCCAGCAAGCGGAATGTCGGATCGATGGTCGCGTTGATGGGCTCGCTGAGCGCCATCTGAAGGGTCCACTGCACATCGCTGGCGGGATTGAAGTAGCGTTCCGCACGCAGTTGTCCGCGGAAGCTGTTGCCGGCGTTGCCCGATGCACCGAGCGCCGAGAACGGAAGGACCGTGGGGATGCCGGGGGCAAACACATCGAATTGAAGGCCGGCCGAAAATCGCCAGCGATCGTTCTTTAGTTCGCCGTACGCTTGCAGCGGCAGGAAGCCATACGCGTCTTGAATCACGCTGTCGTTGAAGAACATGGCAATCATCTGGCCACCGGATTGGAAACCGCCAAATTGCGGTCCGGCGAACGCCGCTCCGATCGTACTTTGTCGCGCTTGGAAGCTGACCGTGCTTTCTTCGTAGCCGCCGGCTGAGGCGGGGGCCAAAAAGAACGGAACGCTCTCGGTGACCGGGCGCGGGTTGCTGAACAGCATGTCCAGTTTCAACGCCCCGAAAACGTTGATATTGAAATACGGGTTCAGCGTGGTGACTCGAGGGCACTCCACGCAGGGCGCGGGGCAGATCGGCGGCACGCAGTGGTGGCACAGGCATCCGCACAACGAACCTTTGGAGCCGCAATTGGACAGAAGGCACCCGTCACACACGCCCGCCGCGCCGTCACAGCCGCCGTCGGCACAACAGCCATCGGCACAGCCGCCGTCAGCGCAACCCACGTCGCAGCCGGAGTCGCAAGCCGGGATTTGAAGCGACGCCAGCGTCAGGGGAGCGGTTTCGCGGACCGTGCGTTCCGCTTCCCGTTGACGGAGGTACTGGAGTTCCTGCCGGATCTCCGTCAACTCACCACTCGGAACGGTGACGAAGACGTCGGAGTCATCCGCGATCGCCCGCGGCGTGATGACTGCGGTGAGCATCAGGATCGCGACAGACGCAACGCAGCGTCGTTGACAAGAAAAACGGCTTGCGAGAAACACGATTCGGCTCCCTGTAAGGTTTTGGACGCAATCCCGTTTTTATCGTCGTGCGCCCCTTTCGTCAGAACTGCGTCGAAAGCTATCTGCGGACCATACGGCACAATGGGAACAATCGATCCCACACCCCCGCGGTGGTGAGTGATCTGCGAAAAAGTCCGGTTGTAGCGGCCGCCAAACTGCGCTGGCCGCCAAACAACGCTCAATCGACAAAGTTTCCCATCGGCTCCGGCTCGGGTGTTGTTCGACGATCCGCGACGCGTTCGGGTGGAAGAGAGAGCCGAAACGATCGGCGACGTGGGCCGACACGCGGTGCTCGCTCCGATCAGCGAGTTGCCTTCGCCGGCAGACCGAACCGGCTTCAGGTTCGAACGGTGGATGTCCTGACCCAGCCGGAATCCCTGCACGCTACCGACGTGACGTCACTGATCCCGTGGTCCGAGACCCGGAATGCGTCACCGAAAGGGTCCTCGTCAACAGCTCCCTGATTCCTTGTGGTCGCTCGCGAGGTTGCTGCCACCGCCCGAAAACGGAGCAAAGTGGCACTCCGATTGCTACGAGGAACTCAGCACGACCGAGATCAACCGTTGATCTGATATCGACCATCCGTTGGGCAGACACCGTCGTCATGGCCGCCGCACTGGCCGCCCGGCGGCCGCCGAAGAACTTACTTGGGAACTCATGCTGCAGAACATTGATTTACGTGAACTCGCCGAGATTCGTGGCAACAGTCGCGACGTCGTCTCGGCATACTTTCGTGGGAGTGATGGGCTGTCGTGCTTGTCGGGTCGAGAACAGCACATCCGAGATTTGCTGGCGGACGACGCTTTGGAACTGGAGAACTTCGAGGCATCCCTGGCGAACATTCAAGCGCTGATCGAAGAGGAGTCGCTTGAATCCTACGCCGGCGTGTGCATGTTCAGCAGCGAAATCTTGGGATTCACACGGGGCTACCCGATTTCGATGGAGGTCCCGAATCGGTTGGTGGTCGGCCCGGCGCCCCACATCCGTCCGCTGGCGGAACTTCAGGACGAATACGAAACCTTTTTAATCGTCGCTGCCGACAATGATCGCACGCGATTGTTGGTGGTGACCAACGAAATTGCCGAGGTGGAATCGACGGTCAAGGGCGGCGTGAAGAATCACGTTCGCAAAGGTGGCTGGTCGCAACAACGCTACGAGCGACGACGCGACGAGCAGCTGGGGCACTATGGAGACGAAGTCTCGGAGAAGATAACGACACTGGTTGGCGAACACGACATCCACCGGATTGTGATGGTCGGGTCACAGGAAACGATGCGTGCGATTGAGGAACATCTTCCCCAGCAGATCGCCGACAAGGTGGTGGGTCACGAGCCGTTCGATTTGCATCAGAGCGACGACGAGATGGTGCAGCTTGCTTATCGGAGTTACTTCGAAGATGAGCGTGATGGCGAACAAGACCTCTGGCAGCAGATCAAGAACCAAACGCTGGGTGAGGGGCGTGGGTGCACCGGCCCGGAAGAGACGCTGGAAGCCGCAAAAATCGGACGCGTCGAAGAAGCCATCGCGTTTCGGGAAGCCCGTTTGAAGGCGACTGCCTGCAAGGATTGTGAAGACGTGGCCTCGGGAGAACTGCAAACCTGCCCGGCGTGCCACTCCCACAACGTCTTCCCCATCGATTACTTAGACGCTCTTGCTAGGAAGCTTGAACTGACCAGCGCCTCGATCAATTTCGTCGATGAAATCAAAGCCCTGACGAAGGTCGGGCACGTGGGCGCCCTGCTTCGCTATTGACGCCACTGTGATCCATGCTGAATCCAAGAATATTCACTCTTTGTCTGCTGGTTGGTTTGTGCTTCCCGTCGATCGGCATGGGCCAAAGTCTGCCGGGATCGTCGAAATCCTCGTCGGTTGACGGTCAGCGGCCCACGTCCACGCAGATCGGCTTCTTTGAGTTGTTGGAGTCGGGCAGCGACGCGTTGTTGAAGCTTTTCGAACGTGGCCAGCAAGCTCCCACCGTGGAAGATCCCAAGTGGAATTCGCTTGAAAGTCCACGTCACACGACAATGACCTTCCTGGAAGCGATGCATCATGTCGCCTTGGGGCGTGACGGCGCGTTAGATCGAGCCACCAAAACGTTCGGCGACGTCGACCCGGAGGACGCTCGTCAAACCGCGGAAGACCTATTGCACGTTTTTGATCGGCTTCCCGAGATGTCGTCCGGTTCGATCCCGGGACCCGACATCGTGAATCAGACGGGGATCCGTCGATTAGAGCTGTTCCCCCGGGGAATCCAGCACGACTGGATTTACCGAGCGTTGGATGGATCGCCCGAAGGCTCCATCACGCTCGTGAGTGCGGAAGATGGGGCTTGGTATTTTGACCGGAGCACCTTGGAGGGGGCTTCGGAGTTGTTGGCCAGCGTCAAAAAGATCCCGCCTCGCGAACGGATCGCCCGGCGCGGGAATCTGCTCAAAACCGTCTTGGAGCCGACGCTAGAGCAGACAACCGCCGGGGACTGGGCGTTTTTCGTGGGCGTCTCCCTGGCCGGGCTGGCGATCGCGTGGGGCGTTGCCTGGATTCTTCATCGCTTCAAATCATGGCGACACGACAACGGTTGGTTGATGCCGTTGCTGAACGGAGCGGTCGTTTCCGCATGGATTTTGATCGTCACCATTGCGATCGCCATCGGATCGGCGCGGCTGCATTTCCATCCGACGCTGGCCGACATGCGAAATGCCTTGATCCAAGCCGCCGTCGTCCTGGCCGCGATTTGCCTGGCGGTCTCGTTGATCGAGATGGCATGTCTGGGATTCCGTCGCACGTTCTATTCGGACGATGATCCGTACGCGCGGATGATGTCGGTCATGGTGCGACGAGCGGTTCGAATCATTTCAGGAGTGGTCATTGCCATCTTCTTGATTCAGAACGTCTTTCATTGGAACGTCACGGCACTGCTTGGCGGTTTTGCAATCATCGCCCTTGCCTTGTCACTTGCCGCGCAGGATGCGGTGAAAAACCTGTTCGGGGCATTTACCGTCTTTTCGACGCGGCCATTCATGACGGGGGACTGGGTCCGATTCGACGGCGAACTGGGGACGATCGACGACGTTGGCTTGCAGGCAACGAAGATTCGGCTGTTGTCCGGCGAGCTGTACAGTGTGCCCAACATGAAGTTTATTGACTCGCCGGTGGAGAACCTGTCGGAACGGAACTACCTGCGGCGCGTGATGGACGTGGCGATTACCTATGACACGCCGGTGGAGAAAGTCCGCGAGGGCATCGAGATCATTGGGGAAATCCTGTCTAGCGAGGAAGTGACGCGGGACGGAGAAGGAGACCTGGAGGGGCATCCACCCCGAGTCTGGTTCGACAAGTTCGGATCCCACTACCTGAACTTGCGGGCCGATTATTGGTACATGATGGAAACCGATCACGGCGACATCCAAAGGGATACTGAACGAGGCTGGTTCAGCTACCTCGATCACGCAACACGCGTCAACCAAATGGTGTTGGAGCGATTCAATGACGCGGGAATCGACTTTGCATTTCCGACACAAACCCTGTACTTGGCGAACGATCCTGACAGAAAGCTGAAGGTCGAGCGGGCCGAGCGGCAGGAGCCGGTGTCGTGAGGGATCCGATGCAGGAAGCTGCTTCCGAAAGCATCACCGGGCTGCCGAAGCGTGTAATCTTGAAGGCCTCCAAGACAGTGTCCTGTCTTCACTGAATGCAGCCTTCACTCAATGCACCAGCGGTTGTCGCGATCATGAATTCGAAGCCCCTCGGAGTTTATTCGCTGGCCGTTGCACTGGTTGTTCTTGCGGCTTCCACGGGGCGAGCCGCTGACCTGACGATGCGTTTTGTCTGGGAGGGGCGACCGCCGGAGCTGGAACCCATCGAGAATCCGTTTGCGCATGATTGCCGTGAAGTGGACTTGAATGAAGGCCGGCAGTTCGTCGATGCGAAATCGAAGGGAGTCCGTGACGTTGTTGCTTACGTGTCGCCCAGTCGCCGGGAGCGAGAACAATGGAAACGTCCGCCGCGGAATCGGGAGGTCGAGATCGGCGTCAAGGATTGTCGCATTCAACCGCACATTGTTGTGGCTCAGGCAGGCGACCGGCTCATCGTTCGGGAGCAGGACGACGCCGTCTTTCACAACCTGACGTTTGCCTGGTTCGCGAATCAGCCGTTCTCAGGGGTTGTCCCGCCGAAGAGCAGTTACACGCTGCGGTTGCGATCGGCGGAACCCGCCCCGATACCGGTTCGCTGCAACATTCATCCCTGGGAACGGGCCTATGTATTGGTGTTGGAGCATGAATTCGTCGGTGTCTCCGACAAGGACGGTCATCTGGCCATCCGCGGGCTACCGAAGGGACCGGTAACGATCAGGGTCTGGCATGAACACGGCACCCTCGGTTCGGTTCGCATCGGCGGCGAACGGCGGCCGCTGGCCAAAGGCCGACTGCATCTCGATCTGAACGACCCTGTGACGGATCTTGGCGAGGTCGTGATCGACGCCGCCAGCTTCGAGAACCGTGATCGGGCAGCGGACTGATTGGGCAGCGGACTGATTGGGCAGCGGACTGTTGGTGCTGCCGGATTGCTGCGAACCCGACGGTGGAGCAGCGAATCACGGAGCTTGAGCGCGCGGCAACGCACGGAGGACGCGTGTCTGCCGGCGGGAACACGGCCGCCTGTCGCGAACGGGGCGTCGATCGCCGGCCGTTGACAATCCCTGAAAAGAATTGCCGGAATGCCACTCAGCTCCGGGGCCGGGCTTACACTGGATTTTTCCCATCGTCCGTTCGCGTGACGATCTGGCCGACGGATCAAGCGACGGCAGGATGGGATTCGGGTTGCCTGTCCCCGTTCCGATTCAGGACCTCCAGTTCTTGGCAACCATGATTTCGATCACGAGGTCGTCCACCTTGGTCCGTTTCTCACCGTGATGTGAATTTCATGAACTGCTAGTGCTTCAATACCGAGGAGATTCTCCGATGCGATTCATTGCCAGATCGATTTTGTCGCTGACCCTGCTTGCGACGCTGGGACTTCCCGCACGCTCAGACGAGACCGCGGTGAAGAGAATGATCGATGAATACGCCCAGGCGTTCAATTCACATCAGATCGAGGACGTGATGAGTTTTTGGACAGAGTCGGGGGTGCACATCGATCGTGAGACCGGTGAGCGGACCGAAGGGCGTGAGTCCATTCGGAGCGATATCGCAGCAGCCTTCGAGCAACGACCCGACACGCGGATCTTTGGCCGGATCACACGGTTACGATTGATCAAGCCCGATGTCGCCAGCGTCGAGGGTGAGGTCACGGTGAGTTCGGCCGACGACCCCACCAGCGTGAATGAGTTTTCCGCCATCCTGGTCAATCAGAACGACAAGTGGATGATTGAAGAGATCGAGGAAACGCCCGTCGCGCCACCGGCATCGTCCTACGACGCCCTTCAGCCGTTGGCATGGCTGGTGGGAACCTGGGTCGACGACGGTGAAGACGCCCGCGTCGAAACCGTGTATCGCTGGACGCCGAATCAGGCATTCCTGTTGCGTTCGTTTGCAGTTCAAGTCCCCGATGGGGTGACCTCGCAGGGGACGCAGATCATCGGTTGGGATCCACGAAGCGCCGAAATTCGGTCCTGGACGTTCAATTCCGACGGATCTTTCGGGGATGGCGTCTGGACCCAAAGCGGCAGCGAATGGTTGATCAAGTCCAGCCAAACGTTGGCCGACGGTCGAGCGGCCTCCGGAACGTTTGTTCTCTCTCGGGTCAATGACGATGAGATGACACTCAAGTTGATCGGGCACGACATTGAAGGCGATCCGCAACCGGCGTCGCCGACCGTCCGTGTGGTCCGTGTTCCCGGCGCGGACAAGGCACCGGCCGAGTCCACGGAAACCGAGTAGGCAGTTGGAGGAATTTGAACGATGAATACGAAACTTCAATCGATCGTGATCGCCCTGGTCGCCTTGCTGCTGATCGCGGTACCGCTGATCGATGGCGGCGACGCTTTGGCAGGGAGCGGGTTCAAAGGAAAGTCAGGTGGCCGCGGCGGAGCCGGCCGTCCCAGTGCGAGCCGTCCCAGTGCGAGCCGGGCCAAGCCCGCCCCGCGCCCCAGCACGCCAAAGCTGGGAGGCAGTCGACCGTCCAGCCGACCCGCGAGCCGGCCTGGAAGCCGCCCCTCGGTCAGCAAACCCGCCGTCAGCAAGCCGGCGATGAACCGTCCAACGGCGCGCCCCTCGGCAAGCCGTCCTGCCGCGTCGCGTCCACAAACCAATCGTCCCGGCGGCGGCATCAAGCCCTCGACGCGACCTTCCGCCAAACCATCGACTCGGCCTGGCAGCCGGCCGGCACCCTCCCGGCCCGGCGTTTCCAAGCCCAGCATTTCGAAGCCCAATCTTCCGAAGCCCAACGTCAACCGCCCCAACACCTCGCGGCCCGGAATCAGCAAGCCGACGCCCAATCGCCCCAGCATCCCCGACCTCGGCGGTTCGGGTCTGAACAAGCCCGGTCGACCCGGCAATTCCAATCGGCCCGAGATCAACCTTCCCAACCGACCCGGTACGAATCGACCCGGTACGAATCGACCCGGTACGAATCGACCCGGCGGGAACCTCCCGAACCGCCCGGGCAGCAATCGTCCTGGCGGCGGCGCGGCCGGTCCGGGTGACCTGAGCGATTTCTTGGGCATGGACAAGCCGCTGCGCCCCAGCGGACCCGGCCCAAATCGTCCCGGAGTCGCGGGCCGGCCGGGCGCCGGTGATCGCCCCGGAATCAACAAGCGACCCAACTTTGGCGACATCAATGTGGGTGACGTCAACATCGGCAACAACACGGTGATCAACAACCGGCCTTCGTGGGCCAACATTGATCGCAACCAGATCAATAACTTGAACAACCGTTGGCAGAACCAAATCGGTGACATGTACAACTGGGGCAACCGGCACCCCGATCGCATGGATTATTGGCATGGTTGGGGAGATGGCGTTCGTCGCCACTGGGACCAAGGTTACCGCGACTATTTCAGTCCGAACTGGTGGAGCCGACATTCGCATGGTTTCAGCGGTTGGCACTACAGCGTTCAGTTCCGTGACCACTCCCCGAACTACTGGTGGACCATCCCGACATTTGCCGCCTGCACCAGTTTCTTCAACTGGGGAGCATCGAATGTGTGGGCGCAGCCGGTCTACTACGACTACGGTCAGGGCGGGAACGTCGTCTACGAGAACAACGTTGTGTACATCAACGGCGAGCAGGTCGCATCGGCGGACGAATACGCACAAAGTGCGGCGATCCTGGCCACTGTTCCGCCACCGGCCAGCGAAGAGGAAGCGGAACAAGTTGAATGGATGCCGTTGGGCACCTTTGCGGTGGCCAGGGATCCGCAGGACGTCGACCCGAACACGGTCTTGCAGTTGGCCGTCAGCAAGCAGGGTATCATCAGCGGGACGCTGTACAACACCAAGACCGACCAGGCTTACACCGTTCAGGGGCAGGTCGACCAGGAAACCCAGCGGGTCGCATTCCGGCTTGGCGAAAGTGAAGACATCGTCATCGAGACGGGACTTTACAACCTCACCCAGGATGACGCTCCGGTGTTGGTTCACTTCGGAACGGATCGTGTCGAGAATTGGCTGCTGGTGCGACTGGAGAATCCAGAACCCGAGTCAAACTAAAGCATTCCAGTTCGCCACGACGGCACGGGCAGCGGAAACATGCCGACGGCTCTTCCGATCGACTTGCGTTTCTATTCAGGTCCGCAAGATCGGGACGGTCGTTGTTCATCCTTTCCGGTAAGTTGGCTGCCCGCCGAAGTGAACACTTCTTGACGCCATCACGAGCAGAACATGAGCGATCGATCGTCGACCCCGCGGGCATCCGGACGCCGCGCGGGATGGTTGCGTCGCTTGGGCATCGCTTTTGTTGTGCTCGCCTTGCTGGTGATCATTGCGCCGGCCGTGATTGCGCGAACAGGCCTGCGCGACCGACTGATCAACACCATCATGGCGGCTCCCAGCCTCACCGCTTCGACCGGCGCGGCGTCGCTCGGATGGATCTCCCCCGTGTCGATCGACGACCTGAAGATCGAAGGAAAGCAGCACCGTTTCCGTATCGAGGTCGACAGCGTCACGACGGACCGGCCCTGGCCGCAGCTGTTTGCTTCGTCGCCGGACTTGGGGACGATTTCCGTTGAAAAACCGCGTCTGTGGTGCAAGCTTCCCCTGGGGGAGAAGGGGACGGTTTCACCGCTCCTCTCACCCATCTTCACCGCGGCGATCCACGACGCTTCGATGTCCGTCGAAAGCGATCTGTCCGATCAGCCGCTGATCGATTTTGACGGCGTTGATTTGACCGCGCACGTGCGAGATTCGGATCAGGGAAGGTGGTTGTCGGTGGAGCCCTTCGAGATCTATCAGAGAGAAGTCTTAACGCCCGAGCATTGCGACCAGTTGTTGGGGCTGATCAGTCCTTCGCTGGGGGATGCCGCGGAAGTGGAAGGAGAATTCTCTCTCTCGATGTCCAACTTGCGATTGCCCATTGGGCTTTCGGAGCGGGAGGCGATGGAGCAACTTGAAGCTCAGGGCGAGCTGGCTCTGCATCGGGTTGCCATCCAAACGGGGAATCCGATGCTGAAGATGTTGGCCAAGCTGGTCGCCGACATCCACCAAACGCAGCCGCCGTCGCAGACACGGGTCGTCAAGGATGCGTTGATCAAGTTCCAGGCACGCGACGGACGTTTGTATCACGAAGGCCTCCGGTTCGGATTCCCCGACATCGATCCGGGACTGGAGGTTTTGGCCCGAGGATCGGTCGGACTCGATCAGTCGCTGGACACGGTCTTGGAAATCCCGCGGCTTGATCCGGCAAAACAGCAACAAAAAGGTCCGGTTCGATGCCAAGTGACCGGCACCGTCGGCAATCCGCAGTTCTCGGTACAAGACGCATCGCTCGTGGTGCGTTTGCCCAACCGAGCTGAACCGCTGATCGATGTCGACGGGGTGGACTTTACGGCGCACGTCGAAGATTCACCGAGCGGACGTGTGATTTCATTTGATCCAATGGAATTGCTGGACCGAGACAAGATCGATCGGAATCTGGCGAGCACGCTGCTGCAATTCGTCGATCCTGGATTGGGGTACTCTCCCAAGGTGGATGGCGAAGTTTCTCTTTCGCTGGATCAACTCCGTCTTCCGATCGGGGCTGTTGACGATGATTGACTCCAATCACTTCGGCTTGACGGCAAGCTGACGATCCACGAGGCGATAAGTGATGCCGACACGCCCATTCGACAAGCGATCGTCAAGCTGCTAGCGGATCTTTGCAACAAGCAGCCGACCCGGACGGTGCGAATCGCCCACGATGCTGAAATCGAATTTCAATTGATCGATGGTCGATTTCACTTCGAGGGGGTCCGCGCCGGATTTCCCGATCTGGACCCGCGGTTGGAAATGATCTCCCGAGGATCGGTCGGTTTGGATCAGACCCTGGACATCGATTTGGAAATCCCGCGGCTTGATGCGACCAAGCACAAAGAGCGTGGACCGGTCCGGTGTCACCTAACGGGAACGGTCAGCAATCCACAATTGTCCGCAAAGGACGCTTCGCTAGTCGTCCGTCTGCCCGATCGCAGCGAGCCGTTGGTTGACATCGACGGCGTGGACTTGGTGCTGCGAGTCGACAAGCAGGAAGGGCGTCCGGTGATTGCCGTGGATCCCGTCCAACTGCTCACGCGAGAAAAGATCAGCCGACAGCTTGGCACCGGCCTCTTGCACCTGGTCGATCCGGAACTGCAATACTCGCCCGACCTGGTCGGTGAGCTGTCCTTGTCGGTCGACACCATGCGGATCCCGGTTGGTGGGCCAGACGCGCAGTGGCTGGCGGACCTTGAGGTTCGTGGCCAGATGACGATTCATCAGCTCTCAAGTCTGACCCAATCCCCGCTTCGCGTCGCCTTGGCAAAACTGCTCGCGGATCTGTATTCCATTCGGCCCGGAGAATCGGTGCGGGTCGTCCATGACGCGGAGATCGATTTTGGTCTTTACCAAAGCAGGTTTCACTTCCAGGGATTGCAATTCGGTTTTCCGGACATCGATCCCAAGTTGCAGGTCCATGTCGACGGCTCGATCGGTTTGGACCAGACGCTGGATCTGCATCTGCAGTTGCCCCGCTTGGACGCCACGAAGCGGCAGCAGAAAGGATTGGTTGAATGTCACATCACGGGCACGGTGGCTCACCCGGAACTTGCGGTCACGGATGCTTCGCTGGTCGTTCGGCTGCCCGAGCATGAGCAACCCCTGCTGGATGTCGACGGAGTCGATTTGAAGATGGAAATTCGGTATCAAGACGACGTCCCCGTTTTGGAGCTCGCTCCGGTGAATCTATTTGATCATCGCCGCCTGGAATCCCAGCGAGGCGAAGAGTGGTTGCGACTGCTAGTTCCTGCCTTGGCCGATGTGGCGGACGTCGAAGGGGAGTTCTCGTTGTCGATCGACTCCATGCATGTTCCGCTATCCGGATCCAAGCAACAACTGCTTCGCAGCACCGAATTGAATGGCCAATTACAATTGCACGAAGTGACCACAACGGTTGGCACTCCGCTGTTGACCGCGATGGTCAAAGTCCTGGCGGATCAGTACGGCAAATCTCCCTCGCAAACGGTTCGTGTCGCGAAAGATTGCGAAGTTCATTTTCAGCTTCGCGAGGGACGGCTGTTCCAGGAGGGGCTGCGGATCGGGTTGCCAGAGTTTTCACCGGATCTGGTCTGCCGTGTCGGTGGATCCGTGGGGGTCGACCGTTCGCTTGATCTCGTGCTGCAAGTGCCCGCGGCATTGGCGGGGACGGCAACCGGACAATCTGGCGACGTCCGATTCACCGTGACGGGAACGTTAGACAACCCCACGGTCGCCCAGGCGGACAAATAGACCGTGTTCGCCCCCATCGAATTTGTCGAAAACGAGAGCCCTGATGATCCATTCGCCCCGAACGATCTGCCTGCTGCGGCTGGCATTGATTCTTTGCATCGGCGCGTCCGCGGCTGAATCGTTCGGCCAAGCTGAGCCCGCGGCCCATCCGGACGAGATCAAAGCGGTGTTTCGCATCTCCAGGTCGTTTCTGGCGGAGGTGGCAGATCGCCCGATCGTTGCCGAGATCCCGTTGTGCGCCACGGTGCTCAATTTTCGCTGCAGCGGTGTGATCCACGGCGAAGGTCGACTGGCCATCGATTTGCAGCGTAGCGGTCAACACGCCGTGTTCGAGGTCACCAGCGAAGGTCGCGGACGGGCCCGCGTTCGCGGCCGGCGGGGGCCGATCGTTGCTCACGGGGCCGCGTGGGGGCCCTTTACCTCCCAGACGCTTGTGCGGTTTGACGGTCGACGGTTTTCAGAGATCTCGACGATCCCCCAGGTCACCGTGTGTGCGAGCGTCCAGCGGGTGACGGGGCACCGTGATCGCCCGCTCGGTCGGTTGATCGGATCGGGCATCATGCCAATGACGGACCACCTGATTCCCAAGGCCGTCGCGGAGGCCACTCCGATCGCCAACGGCTATCTGAAGGAGTTCGTGGAAGAAACCGCGGACAAGATCATTCTGCGGCTGAATCAAAAGACGCCGATCGAAGAATCCGTCAACCGGCTGTTTCCCAAGACAACAGACTGGGTATTCCAGATGTCGTCGGACGAACAATTCTTGCAAGCGGCATACGGGCCTCCGGGCGTGACGGTTCCCGCACTGCCGGAAGTGCCGGCAATGGTGGGCGACGTGCGACTTGAAGCGTGGTTGCGATCGACCAACGAGGAAGCCAAGCTGTTGGCCAAATTCGGCAACGGGCCGTTGGCGCGTCAGTTGGTTCAACGACAGCTCGAAACGCGTCTGCCCGAATTGGCAGCGTTGGCAGAGGAGCGAAGTGTGCAAGCGGTCGGCTCTTGGGTCGTCATCCAGATCGGCGCTCCCGACAACAACTGACGCCACCGGATCGCGTTGGAGTCATTGCAGTGGCGGCTCCCGACGCGTTTTAAGGCTGGTCACCCCACCCCCAAACCAACATGCGACGTCGCGTTCCACCGCGAATGTCCGGGCCGATCGTGAACGAATCGCATTACAGCCGACTTCCGCTCTTCTGTCTGAGACTGGGGGCATTTCTTTGCTTCGCCGGCTGGACCTGGGTGCACTATTACTGGGAAGGCCCTTACGGCGTGCTGCTCTGGCAGGATTCCACCTTCGAGCTGGCAACCCGCTTGGGCCTCAGTTGGGACGAATTTGTCGGGTCGGGTGCTGACGACGGCTTCGTCCAGAAATGGATTGCCAGGATCTGGTGGTTGTATCTGGTGTGTACGGTGTTGACCGTGACCGTTCGCGAGAGATCCTGGATTCAAATGTCCGCCTTGGTCGCCGGCAGCGGGCTACTCGTGTTGCTCAGCTACGCCAGCTTCGTCGCTTCGCAGCGGCAACTTCCGATGTTCGTTGAACACGGTGGCCAAATGCTGATCCCGATCCTGCTGGTCATGGCACTCGGACTTGGACCCGGCCACCGGGTCACGGTGACGACCGCCATCGTCGCGGTGATCATGACGTTCGCCGGACATGGGAGTTACGCGATCGGACTGTGGCCGACGCCCGGAAACTTTTACGCCATGACGACGGTGATCTTGGGGGTGGATTACGAAACGGCCCAAGCCCTGTTGCGAACCGCCGGCGTTCTAGATTTTTTGGTCTGCGTCGGGATTTGCATTCCGCTGGTGCGTCGCGGGAGTGCTTTGTACGCGGCCGGGTGGGGATTCTTGACGGCCATCGCACGACCCGTCGCCGGCATGTCGTGGGGGCTGAACTACTGGGGGGGCGACCAGTACTTGCACGAGGCCGTGTTGCGGGCACCACACTTCCTGATTCCCATGTTTCTGTTTTTAATCTGGCGGCGTCCACGACCGTCCGAAGCTCAAATAAACTAGCTCGATTCAAATCGATCGATTAGGCACCTCCATGAATCTGCACCGAACCAAATCAATCGCATGCTGCTGCTTTGCGTTGCTGTTTTTCGGCCACACGGCGCTGGCGCAACAGAATTCGCAACGCCGACCGGGCCGGGCGATCCTGGAAATCCCCGAGGTCCCGCGCAGCGAGGTCATCTGCTTTGCCCTGTACACGGTTCACGACAACACGCTCAAGTTGACCGCCCAACTTTATCCGCTTCAGTCGGGCGAACCCACGGCGGTTCGACTGGAAATCCAGAAAGACGGCCAGTGGGTCGAAGTTGCCCGCACGGACGTCATCGAACGCGGCTGGACGGCACCGTTTCGGGTCGAGGACTGGGACGACACGCAAGCTTACCCTTATCGCGTCCGGCATGGATCCGAAGCGGTCTACGAGGGCCTGATCCGCAAGAACCCGGTCGACAAAGATGAGATCGTCGTCGCTGGTTTTACCGGGAATTCAATCCAGCCCGCCCACGGCGGAGACATTTCGCGGCAAGACCTGATCGACAACGTTCAGAAGGTCGACGCCGACCTGTTGTTCTTCTCTGGTGATCAGGTCTACGATCACAACCGGCACTACGCGGCCTGGCTGAAGTTCGGGCGTGATTTTGGTGAGATCATCAAGGACCGACCCTCCGTCAGCCTGCCCGATGACCATGACGTTGGCCAACCGAATCTGTGGGGCGAAAGCGGAAAGATTTCCACGCTCAGTGGCAATGCCGACGGCGGTTATCGTCAGCCGGGAATCTATGTCCAGGAGGTTGAACGAGCTCAGACCAGCCACCTTCCCGATCCCGTGGACCCGCGGAAGATCGGACAGGGCATCGGTGTCTATTTCACCAATTTGAATTGGGGCGACATCGATTTTGCCATCCTGGAAGACCGCAAGTTCAAGACCGGTCCGGCCGGCCGAGTGCCGAAACAGGGGCCACGCCCCGACCACATTCGCAACCCGGATTATGATCCCGCCAGCGTCGATGTCGAAGGTGCCGTTCTGCTCGGCCAGCGGCAATTGGATTTTCTGGACGCCTGGGCCAGGGACTGGCACGACGCGCAGATGAAAGTCGCTCTGTCGCAAACGATCTTTTGTGGCGGGGCTCACATTCACGGGGGCGCCAACGGTCGATTGCATGCGGACATGGATTCCAATGGTTGGCCGCAAAGTGGACGTAACCGGGCATTGGAATCGCTCCGCAAAGGATTTGCATTTCACTACGCCGGGGATCAGCACTTGGCGACGATTTTTCATCACGGCATCGATGAACACCGCGACGCCATCTGGTCGTTCTGCGTTCCCTCCATCGCCAACCTGTACCTTCGCTGGTGGGAACCGCTGCAGCCGGGGCAGAACCGGGAACCGGGGAGCCCCGAGTACACCGGCGACCATCTTGACGGCTTCGACAACAAGGTCACCAACTACGCGGCGGCCAACCCCGACAAGAAACCCGCCGGCAACCTGCTGAACACCCGCGCGGCCGGTTTTGGGATTGTGCGGCTGAATAAAAAGACGCGGCAGATCACCATGGAATGCTGGCCACGGAACGTGGACGTGACCGATCCGTCGGCCCATCAGTATCCCGGTTGGCCGCTGACCATTTCGCAGTTCGACAACTACAACCCGCCGTCCTGGGGAAAGCTGGGCGAATTGACCTTTGACGTCGATTCACCGGTCGTCCAATTGGTCGATGCCGAAAGCGGTGAAATCCTTTACACCGTCCGCGTCAACGGAAAATCGTTTGTTCCCGGAGCGCCCGAAGGCCAGAGCTTCGATATCAAAGCCGGCCAGGACGCACCCGAGAAGACGGTCGTCCAAGGTGCTCAAGTCGGCGGGGAAGCGACGGCGGTGCAATTGAAGTGACCTGTCCAGCGAGCCGCGGACGCTCTCGCGTCCGTGATCGCGGAAAGCGGTTGCCTGCGAAATCCGGTGGCTCTCGCGCCGCCGATTTTTCCGATGTGCGAATTTCGCTCGGTCCATCTGTGTGCCGATAAGCCCAATGTGCTGATTTGGTGCGCTCGGTAGCGCGGCGAGGGCGAGTTTGCCACGTCGATGACCGGGCGAAGATGAAGTTTTCATTGGAAGAACCGCGCCCTAATCTGGATTCCCCAGGGCGAAGTCACTTGCCAAAGTAAATGACAAGTGGATTGCCCGGAGCGTGGTACGACGAATGCACCTTGCCGCGGGGCGTCACCTCGCCGTTCGAGGGATAGCGACCGCTTGGTTTCCTCATCTGCGGTCGGGGCGCGAGCACGGCTGCGGACGGGCCCCATCCCATTCCCGACGCGGCAAGTCTACTTCGGGGAATCGAATGATGAGACAATCCAGATTGCTGGTGATTCTGTTGTTCCTGTTGGCCCCGTGGCAGTGTCAGGGGGCGGAAGTGACCGACAATGAGAGACAGGGTCCGCAACCGCCCGAGGCGAGTGAGTCGCCGGATCTAGCAGCGATCCGAGAGCAATCCGGGGCCTTTGTGAAAGCCTTCAACGAAGGCGATGCCGCCAGGATTGCCGAGCTGTGGACCGAAGATGGCGAGTACCTGGATGGCTCCGGACAGCGATACGTGGGCCGCGAGGAAATCCGAAAGGCCTACGCCGAGTTCTTCAAAGAGAACCCGGAACACCGAATCAATGTTCGAATCGAAAGTCTACGGCAGGTCGGTCCCAACGTGGCCATTGAAGACGGCATCGCTGGAGTGGATTCCCTTCCACTCGGAGTCGGCATGAGCCGTTACACGGCGGTCCACGGGAAATCGGATGGCAAGTGGCTGATGACATCGGTCCGCGACAGCCCGGTTGAAGTTTCTGAAGCGCAACGCAACGCCGCCGACTTGGCTTGGCTGATTGGCAATTGGGTTGCGGAAGAACAAGGCGTGCGAATCGAGTCCGCTTGTCGCTGGGTTGCCGGGGATCACTTTATCAAACGGGATTACACCACGACGCTGGTCGACGGCACTCAGACTTCGGGAGTTCAATTGATCGGATGGAATTCGTTGAATGAGTACGTTCAATCTTGGGATTTCAGTCCCGACGGTGGGCATGCCGTTGGCGTTTGGCGGCCCGTCGAAGGCGGGTGGATGGCGGAGGTGCACGGAATGACGGGTGATGGCATCACCACCGACGCCGTCAATACGCTGCGCCGGCTGGACGACAACGCCTACGCTTGGCAGTCGACGCAACGGTTTTTGGGAGACACGCCACTACCCGACACGAATGAAGTTGTGATCAAACGCCAGCCGGGAAAGGATTTGAAAGACCAGTGAGCACAGACCAGTAAGCACAGACCAGTAAGCACAGGCCAGTAAGCACACGGATGACCCAGCATCCCTCCAAAACATTCGAACCAATCTGTCTTGGGAGCCTTCGCTCATGAGTCCTCGATCCAACCTGATCGTCCCGATCGTTCTGTTGATGGTCTGTTTGCCGATTGCCGATCTCTCGGCACGTGGTTTCGGCGGCGGCCGTGGCGGTGGTGGCGGAGGCCACAGTTTTGGCGGAGGCGGCGGAGGCCACAGTTTTGGTGGTGGAGGCGGGGGCCGCAGCTTCGGTGGCGGAGGTGGAGGCGGAGGTCACAGTTTCGGAGGCGGGGGCGGTGGAGGTTTCAGCGGCGGGCTTGGCGGTTCTGGCCGGAGTAGTGGTGGTCGCGGCGGGTCCGGCGGCGGATTCGGCGGCGGATTCGGCGGTGGAGGCATGCAGGGCAGTCAAGGATCCGCTGGCTTTGGCCGAAGCTCGGGAGGGTTCTCGGGGGGAAGCGGCGGATTCAGCCGTGGCGGATCATTTCAAGCCGGCGGCACGCAGTCGGGACGCGGCGGCAATTCGCGCGGGATGAACGGATTCGGACAGTCGGACTTTGGAGCGTCGTCGCGGGGCAACTCGGGGTTCGGTGCGTCCGGAGGCTCCGACGCCGGCATGCGTCGATCGGGAAGCCGGACCGACGGGGGAAGGCGCGGAGATTTCGACGCCACGGGGATGCAAGCTGGCAACCGGGGCGGGGCCGGAAGGTCGGGCGACCGATTCTCAACCCCCAGCCAGAACCAATTGAACAGCTTCCTGGGATTGCCCTCCGACAGCGGGCTGCAGGGTTTGGGCGCCGGCAATCGTACCGCGGCCACTCGATCACCGGAGCGGGGCAGCAACCTGGATATTAACTACGGAACCAAGCAGGGAGACCGGGGAGGGCAGGCCGCGGGCATTGCCGTCACCGGACCTCAAGGAAATACCGCTGGGCGTGCCGTCGGTGTTGGCGCGGAGGGCGGTGCCGCAACCGCGAGCGGAGTTCGAGGTGCGGAAGGCAACGCCGCCGGTCGTGCCACGGCCGTCGGTCCCGAAGGAGGTGTCGCATCGGTGGGTGGAATTCGCGGTTCCGAAGGTGGCGCGGCGGCGCGCGGAGCGGCCGTTGGTCCCGACGGAGGCGTGGCCGCGGCTCGCGGAGCGCGCGGTTCGGAGGGAGGCGTCGCCGCCAGGGGTGCGGCGGTCGGACCCGATGGCCGTGCCGTGGCCGCCGGTGGAGTGCGCGGTCCGGGCGGTTATGGTGCCGGACGCGCCGTGGCGGTGGGACCGCAAGGCGTCGCCGCCGGATTCACCCGGGTCTCCCCCTCGGCCAGATACACGACCGCCGTCTCCGTGCGAAACGGCTACAGCCACTGGGATCTGTATGGACGCGGTTGGTACAACCGCTATCCCGGGGCATGGTACGCCGCCGGCTGGGTTGCTGGTTCCGCGTGGACCGCTTGCAGCTGGAATTCCGCCGCGGCGTATTTTGGATATGGGAACGTCACGCCGATCTACTACGACTACGGCCAGACCGTCGTTTACCAAGGTGACAACGTCTACATCAACGGACAAGACGTCGGGACCTCCGATCAGTATTACGACCAGGCGACTGAGTTGGCCGAAGCCGGGGCTGAGTCAAAACCGGATTCGGACACGCAATGGTTGCCATTGGGCGTCTTCGCGCTCACCCAGTCCGGCAAGCAGCAATCGAACGTCACCCTCCAACTTGCGGTCAACAAAGAAGGGGTCATTCGCGGAAACTACACCGATACCGCGACCGACAAGAACCAAGTGATTCAAGGATCGGTCGACAAGAAAACACAGCGAGTCGCTTTTACGGTCGGCGACAACACGAACGACGTCGTGGAAACCGGTTTGTACAACCTGACCAAAGATGAAGCACCCTGTCTGATTCACTTCGGCAACGAGAAGACCGAACAATGGCTGCTCGTGAGGCTCGAGCAGAACGATCCATCGGGTTCGGGCAGTGACGCGGGGTCGAGCCAGTAGAGCTGGCCGCGCAGCGCCACGTTGCGTCAGCCGCGTGGCACTAGCCGCGGGTTATCTCGCCTCAACCGGCGGCTAGCGCCTTGCCGCTCATTGCATTGGAAATCACGGTTTTTGATGGGAAGGCAGCGACGGGATTTGCGAGATTTCAGACAGGGCCTAGCCGGACAGCGCCACTTTGCGTGAGCCGCGTGGCGCTAGCCGCGGGTTTTCTCCCGCCAACCGGCGGCTAGCGCCTTGCCGCTCATTGCACTGGAAATCACGGGGCTGAAAGTGGCGCCGTCCAGCTAGCCGTTGCAACTCCGCACACTCCGGACCGTATTTCCGAGACCCACGTGAGCGACAGTCTGAAGACTTTCGCTCGTTGCAGGCAGATGTCGGTGACACAAATGACATGCGATCGATCGTTCCTTTCCACTTCCAGTCACTCGTTCCGTTTGGAGCCCCCGCACCATGTATCGAATCCTCCGCAGTATTCTCTTCTCGGCGGTCCTCGCAACGACCGTGGCTTGGTCGTCGGTCGAAACCAAGTTGCAAGCCCAGCAAGTCACCGGCGACCCCGGTTCGCCCAGCGCCACGACGACCATCGACGGCAAACAGTTGCCTCCGCCGGATCCGGCGTTTGGCGGAGTCATCAAACAGAGTGCGTTGGACTCCAAAACCTGGTGGCCGCCCCGAGTGGTCCCGCCAAAGCAGGCCCCCAACGTTTTGTTGATCATCACCGATGACGCCGGATTCGGAGTGCCAAGCACATTCGGCGGCGTGATTCCCACGCCGGCGATGGATCGCGTCGCAAAGATGGGTCTCCGCTACAACAACATTCACTCAACCGCTCTTTGCTCGCCCACGCGCGCGGCGCTGATCACCGGACGCAATCACCATTCGGCGGGATTTGGTGTGATCTCGGAACAGGCGACCGGGTTTCCCGGCTACGACAGCATCATCAGAAAAGACAAGGCAACCATCGGCAGGATTCTGCTGGACAACGGCTACGCAACGGCCTGGTTCGGCAAAGACCATAACACGCCAGCTTTCGCGGCCAGCCAGGTGGGGCCGTTCGATCAATGGCCGATCGGAATGGGGTTCGAGTATTTCTACGGGTTCGTTGGTGGCGACGCCAATCAGTGGGAACCCAATCTGTTTCGCAACACCACCCAGATTTATCCGTTCGAAGGTAAGCCGGACTGGAATCTGGTGACCGGCATGGCGGATGATGCGATCGAGTATTTGCATCGCATCGATCAGATCGATCCTGCCAAACCGTTCTTCATCAAGTACGCCCCCGGCGCGACGCATGCTCCCCATCATCCGACGCAGCAGTGGGTCGAAAAGATTCGCCAGATGCACCTGTTCGATGACGGCTGGAACAAGCTGCGGGAAACCATCTTTGAAAACCAGAAACGCTTAGGGGTGATTCCGGCTGACACCCAGCTGGAACCGTGGCCGTCCGAAGTGATCAAGGACTGGGACAGCTGTACTCCCGAAGAGAAGAAGCTTTTTATCCGGCAGGTCGAGATCTTCGCCGCCTACGCCGCCTACAGCGACCACGAGATTGGTCGCGTGATTCAAGCGGTGGAGGACATTGGAAAGCTGGATGACACACTGATCTTCTATATCAACGGCGACAACGGTACCAGCGCCGAAGGCGGTCCCCTTGGCACTCCGAACGAAGTCGCTTTCTTCAACGGGATCAACATGATGCCGGTCGAAGAGCAGATGAAGTGGTACGACGTTTGGGGGACCGAGCAGACCTACAATCACATGTCGGCCGGATGGTCGTGGGCATTCGACACCCCGTTCACATGGTTCAAACAGAACGCATCGAAACTGGGTGGGATTCGCCAATCCATGTGCGTCGCCTGGCCCAACGGGATCAAGGACCAAGGCGGCCTGCGTGAGCAGTTCTGCCACATCATCGACATCGTGCCGACCATCCTGGAGGTGGCCGACATTCCCGCACCCGAATACGTCGACGGGATCAAACAGTCACCGATCGAAGGGACCAGTCTGGCCTACACGTTCGACGCCAAGAATGCGGATGCGCCTTCGGAGCACCAGACCCAATACTTCGAAATGTTTGGGCAGTGGGCTCTTTACCACCAAGGCTGGCTATTGAGCACCAAAGTCAACCGGGCACCCTGGGTTGCCTACGGGGCCGCCAACCCAGATCCGCTGAACAATCAAGTCTTGGAACTGTACGACTTGACGAAAGACTTCAGTCAATCGCAGGATCTGGCAGAACAGTATCCGGAAAAGGTCCAACAACTCAAAAAACTGTTCATCGCCGAAGCCGAGAAATACCAGGTCTTTCCGATGGACGCTTCGGTGGCGGCTCGCATCATCGCACCGCGGCCGAATATCACGGCCGGCCGAACCGAGTTCGTCTACACGATGCCGATGACCGGATTGCCGCAAGGCGATTCGCCGCTGCTACTGAATACGTCCTACAAGATTTCCGCCGAGATCGAAATACCCGACGCCGGCGCCGAAGGCATGATGCTGACTTCCGGAGGCCGGTTTGGCGGATACGGTTTCTACCTGTTGGAGAGCAAGCCGGTGTTCGTTTGGAACTTGCTGGATCTGAAACGGGTCAAGTGGGCGGCCTCCCAGCCACTCTCTCCCGGAAAACACCGTGTCGAGTTTGACTTCAAGTACGACGGTCTTGGAGTGGGGACGCTGGCCTACAACAGCATGAGTGGTCTGGGCCGTGGCGGCACGGGAACTTTATTGGTCGACGGCAAAGTGGTTCAAACCCAGAAGCTGGACAAGACGTTGCCCGTGATACTGCAATGGGATGAAAGCTTCGACATCGGCTCGGACACGTTGACGGGAGTCAACGACGCGGACTACAAGCCACCATTCGTCTTCACCGGAAAGTTGAACAAGCTGGCCATTTCGGTCGATCGCCCAGAGCTCTCACCGGCGGACATCGCGAAGCTTCAGGCCGCTCAACGGAATAATGCCTCAAGCGAGTGAGGCCGGCGCCAAAGCAAAAGCCCGCAAAAGGACAGGAACGAACGCCAGATCTGGTTCCAAGGCTCCTGCCTTGGAACCGGCTGTCTTGCCGGCTCGGCCGAGTGATTCAGTACCACATCGTGCCAGAGCGAGATTAAACAGGAATCACTGATCCTCGCTTTCCGACGGCTCACCCCGAGCCTTCAGCCTGATCAGAACTTCGTTGCGTCGCAGGGCGGCCGGCTTGAAGGGCGGGTCGTAGCCTGCCGTTTCCGCGGTTGCTTCGCCCTCCAATCCGCGCGACTGCATCCACTCGCGGAGCTTCGTCTCTTGCTCCTCGGCGAGCTTGGAATCGAGCTGGCCGGAGAAGCGAATCACGGCAAAGCGGCCACCCTTTCGCGTGCGGATCTCTACGTTCGTCCCGGACGGATCGGGCGCGCCCGATTCCGCCACGTCTTTTGGCATCACGAAGCCCATGGAAGCCGCGGATGGATCACCGGCCGGTTCCATGAACACGGGGGTCGTCATCTCGATCTTCTGATTCGCCTGATTCTCGCCACTGATGTAGCCGAACAAACGCATGAAACTGCCGTCACGTCCCTCGGCGTCCGGCTTGGCGTTCGTCGCGGCGAGCGTCAGGTCCGGGTATTCACGGATCTCAAAGCTGCCATCCGCTTCGATCACTTCGTATTCGGCTGTCTCGTAGCCCGTCCGCTCCGCCAGCGTCCAGGCGGTCAAGCCGACCAGAATCATTCCCACGGAGGCGACCAGGCAGATCGTTCGCATGTTCATCGGTCCGGGATCCTTGTACGAGAAAAACCGCTACGCTCAAGTCTGTCGAATGGTAGCGCCTCGGCTAGCTTGCCGTTGCGGGGGCAAAAAAAATCGACGAAATCAATGATTCTGCCGTCATCCACGTCGGTCGGGCACGCCAGCATAGGCGTGATGGATGTGCAGCGAAAACCAAGCAAGTCTCACCACCATGGAACTCGACAAAAGTGATCTCGCCGAACTGGCGTCGCTCGGAAAACACCGCGCGGGCCCGCGTGCGCTGGCGACGGTGCTGGGAAGCGTCTTGGGAGGCTTGGCGCCGTTCCTTTTGGCAATCGTTTTCAGCCGCAGGTCTTTCGGCGAGCAGATCGAATTTTATGGATCGACGTGGTTTGAGGGGCTGATCGGGTTGCTTGGCGAGTTTGTCGTGCCGGTTCTCGTGAGCGGTCTGGCGGGCGCGGCCGTTGGGTATTGCCTGGGGTGTGCTTGCTCGTCAGATATCGCGTTCGGACGGAGGGTCGTCGCCGGAGGTGTGGCCGCGGGATTCGTCGTGGCCATTCTGATTGCGGTCGTCGTCTATTGGTCGGAACTCTTTCGTTCCATCTCACCGGCGGACACCGATTCAGCCGAAGTGCTTGATGATGTGCTGTGGTTGGTCATCGGTCCGGGGTTTCACGGTGCCTGGATTGGGGCGGTCATCTGTGGAGCGGTCTGGGCAACATTTTCCCGTCGAAAGGTCGGGCCTCTCCGAGGCGCGATCGGCTCGGCCATCGTCGCGGGACTTCTTTCGACGATGGTCATGTTGTTGATCGAACAACTCACGTCACCTCCGGGCAACTACCAGGGCGGTGCGGGGTTTGGTCCGCAAGTGGGACATTTCCTGACCTTCTTCTTGGCTCACCTGTTTGTCGTGCTGCCACTGACCATGATCGTCGGCGCCATCCTGGGCTGGCGCTGGCACCGCCCGCTGCCCAGATCCGTGACTGACATCGGCAGACTGGACGACCAGCCGATCGCCAAAGCCGCGGAAGAATGATCCCTGTCGGTCGCCGCCGGCGGCCTGGTCAAACACCATCGAAGGAAGCCGGTTCGGCGCGGCGCTCACTCACCTCAAGCCGCTGGACCGATTCGAGCTGCGACCCTTTCGAACGCAGCAGTCGTCCGAAGCCGTGAATCGGCTCAGAAGTTCCATTGATGGATGATCAGATTGTCATCGTTTATCAGGACGACTTCGAGAAGTTCGATGACGCCGTTGCCCCGCGACGGATCGATTCGGATGGAATGAACTTCGGTTGTCGGGGAAAAATCGATTCGATAGTCATGCACCTGGCCGTCATGCATGACTTCAAAGGGTTGGCTTCTGGAAGCGGAAAAGGGTTGACGTCCATCCCGCCAAAAGAACTGACCTCGCCCGGAAGAGTTGGACTTCATGCGGAGTCGCAGCTTCAGCTTGCTGGCGGGGATAGGTTGATCCAATGGGTAACTTAAATATGGGTCCCCGCCGGTGCTCGCAACTCGCAACACGCCCTTGGGGTGGGAAAGTTTGCAGGTGCCACCGGGTTGCCATCCCGCGACCGGTTGGCCTGCTGGCCTGCGTTTTCGTGGTTCGGGTTTCTTTGTGCCGCCTTTCAATTCGGCCTTGCCTTCCCGCGTGATGTCGTAGCGGGTCGGTTCAAAGCTTGGGTTCGGACGGGGACGGACGGCGCTCGTGTCCAACAGATGTTGTTCGATCAAAGCGTCCAGATGCCGGACGCGTTCTGGGAACTTCTCCGCCAGGTTGTCCTGCTCACCGAGGTCCTCGCGAAGATTGAACAGCTTGTAGCGATGAGATTCGTTTTTGCCACCGTGAAAGATCCGAATCAATTTCCAGTCGCCCTGGTGAACGCTGGCCGATGGGGGCAGCCAATCCGGGATGGCCGGCGAATGAGGGAAATACGTGAAGATGGCTTCACGATCGAGTTTGCCTCCCTTCAGTGCCGGGACCAGGCTGATGCCGTCAAATTGTTGGCCGGGCTGCGGATCAATGTTCAATAAATCCAACAGTGTCGGATAATAGTCGCTGCTTTGAATGGTCTGGTCACTCGTCGAACCAGCCTCGATCACTCCGGGTTGGACAACGATCGCGGGGCCGCGGATGCCACCTTCGTACATCGTCGCTTTGCCTCCGCGAAGTGGGGCGTTGCTGGTAGGGGTCGTTCCGTCGACTTCGTTGTACATGTTGCCACCGTTGTCCGATGCGAACACGATGATGGTGTTATCGGCGATCCCCAATCGGTCCAGTGCGTCAAGCAAAGTTCCCACCGCATCATCCATGCTTTCGATCATTGCCGCGTAGGTGGGGCTCCGTTGCGGGCCGTCCGGGTCGACGGCGTGGCGATACTTTTCGATCAGTGTTTGTTTGGCGTCAAACGGAGCATGGACGCTGAACATCCAGTAGTTCAAGAAGAACGGCCGGTCGGCGTTTTGATCCATGAACGCTTCGGCTTCCTTTGCCATGCGATCTTCGATGTGTTGATCCGGGGTATCCGGGTCGGGATCAAAGTCGTCGTAATTCCAAGGCGCCACGTAGCCGCCCGCCGGACCCGGACCGGCGAAATGGGGGACGTCGACATCGAAGCCGTGTTGCAGCGGCGAGTAAGGCTCCGGTCCCAGGTGCCATTTCCCGAAATGCCCGGTGGCGTAGCCGTTGTCGCGAAACATTTCGGCCAACGTGTAGTAGTCCGTCTTCAACCGTGTGACCGATTCGACAACCGTTGCCATCTGGTGAGGTGGGCCGGACGATTTCGCCGCCGGTTCCAGGACCACTTTGGGCAGATGGCAGGTCGGCGAGGTGATGCCGTGTCGAGCCGGACTGGTGCCGGTCAGGATACTCGCGCGCGTCGGAGAACAGAGGGGGCTGGATGAATACGCGCGGGAGAAAGTCATCCCCCGCTTTGCAAGCCGCTGGATGTTGGGGGTGCGATAGAACTTGGTCGTGCCGAACAGCGTTGTGTCGCTCCAGCCAAGGTCATCCGCCAGGATCATCACGACATTGGGTTTCGCGTCGGCTACCGTTGCCGGATGAGCCTGCCCCGCGATCCCGAGGGCCACGAGAGCGATGATGGTTGATGCGGTTGAAGCAGCTGGGATGGATGGAAGTCGAAGCATCGGGAAGCGCGTTTGGAAGAGGTCGGATTCAAAGTCCATGTGTCAAGATTGTGGTCGCTCGACGATACAGAATTGCAGGATCGATCGGGTTGGTTGCTTGAGGCATCAATCCAATAGAAAGGTGACGAATGCCGAATCGCCGGCGGTGCGACGGCCCGCAATCAGGATGCCAGACATCGCATCGCCATCGCCAATCCGGTAGATCTGCAGTGCTTCGATGGTTGGAGCGTCGAATGCCTGCTTCAAGGCTGCTTTGGCTTTCTGTGGGTCGTCATGACCGTCCAACATGGTCGACGCACTGCGGCGTGCCGGGGGATCTTCCAGTGCCGACAGTTCGTCAATGATGGAACCAGGGGCATCGGGGCGCGCGAAGACCAACTGCCAGGTTTGCAGCCAACGCTCGGGTCCAAATCTCTCCCAGGTGTTGCCGCAGAAAAATTGGTACCAGTGCCGGGCTCTTTGTTCGAGTGAATCTTGGCCCGATTCAGCGGACGAAAGTGACTCGGAAAACACCGCGGTGCCGAACGCCGCTTGGTTGGGTCCACCAAATGCTTGTTCCAATTCCTGGACCCATTCGGGACGCTCGCCGGCAGATGATTGATTCGCGTTCATAGGGCTATGGTATCGACATAAGTGCAAACAACTCGGAAACAACCTTCACCCTCCCGCAACAAGTGGAAGGGTGAATTAAGTAGCTCGACAGCACCACTTCCAATCAAAAAGCAACGTGATTTGCAGTGCGATGAGCGGCAAGGCGCTAGCCGCCGGTTGAGGCGAGAAAATCCGCGCCTAGCGCCACGCGGCTCAAACAAAGTGGCGCTGTCCAGCTAACGACCCTTGTCGCTACCCATGTTCATCGCGAGTGTTCGCGCGGTTGCTCAGCCGGGATTCGTCAACGGTGGAAGCATGATAGCGTTTTGAGCGACAGGCCCGTCGCTTTCTCCATCCCCCTGGTTTGCCGCTGAGACCGGATTCTGAGCCGTTGCAAGGGGCGGGTCGAAAAGTGTTGGATTCGGCTCAGCGAAATCGGCACATCTTGCTATGATGGTTGGGTCCAGACGGTGATCGACGCGACATTGCATCCCTCCCCCCCACGCGTTCGCGATCGTTTAGCTTCATCGTGAGCTGGCCGTTTGGATCCCGCCCGCATGCAGATTGACCTACACCAATTGGTCTCGCCCGCCCAATGCATTCCATTTCGCAAACAGCGTGTCGACTGTTGCTGCTTTCCTGCGCGGTCGTTTTCGTCGCTCCGTCGATGCGAGCGGAGAAACCCCACGAAGAGGCCCCGTCGGAAGCGGTCGCAGCCGGTCAACCGACCGGGGTTGCCGATCGGCAGCCCAGTCTGGCGGAGTTGAAACGAATCGGCAAAAAGCAATCGCGTTTTCGGAATTCCGTCGCCGCCGGTGCTTCGCTTAGCAGCAGCACTGCGGAATCGGAAACGCGTCACGCCGACTTGGCACAGTTCGAATCGACGATCGGGCCGCTTCTGGAACAGCACTGCATCGATTGTCACGGTCCCGATACGACCGAGGGCAATCTGCGAATCGACACGCTCGATCCTGATTTGTCGCAAGGCGGGGATACGGATTGGTGGACCGAAGTGTTTGCCGTGGTGACCAACGGCGAGATGCCGCCACCTGACGCGGGGGAATTGGATGACGGCCAGCGACGGCAGCTTGTGGACTGGCTGTCGACAGAACTGCACACCGCCTCGATCGTGCGCCGAAGGTCCGGTGGTCATTCGGCGTTCCGTCGAATGACTCGGTACGAATATGGATACGCCTTGCAGGACTTGCTGGGATTGCCATGGGACTTCGCAAAAGACCTCCCCCCGGAGGCTCAATCGGAGGAAGGCTTCGAGAACAGCTCGGATCTGTTGAGCCTTTCCGTCTCGCAATTCGAAACCTACCACCGCATCGCTCGAACGGCTCTGGATCGTGCGACGGTCCAGGGCGATCAACCACCGACCTTGTACTGGGGAATCTCCATGGCGAAGGCCGCTCAGGGAGAGTGGTCCCAGCAAGACGAACAGATCGAATCGCTGAAGAAGGAACTGAAGGACGAACCGGATGAATTGGAGGCAAAGCTGGAGCAACTCCAACAGCAGTTTCGGCAGCCGCCAGGAGGGGCTTACTACAAGGATTTGTCCAATGGCAGGTTGGCGGAAGCTCGGTGGAATTACCACGGGGCCCGATACGCCTTTCCGCCACAGGATCAGCCCGCTGCATTCCCGGACGAGTTCGATTGCGTCGCGGTATTGCCCAGCGGGCGCGGTCCGCGGCTGATCTGTGAACTGGGGAATCAATTGCCGGACCAGGGCACGATGCGGGTGACGGTTCGAGCGTCGCGGGTGAACACGCAAGCCGATCGCTTTCCCAGTTTGCAATTGATGTTCGGATGGCAAGCCAGCAACGAGGGCCGGGCTTTGTTGCGTGTCAGCAGCGAAGATACGCCCGTCACTGCCACGCCGGAACGGCCGCAGATCATCCAATGGGACGTGCCGCTCGGTGAAATCTATCCCCGCAATTCGGTCAGGAAAACGTCCAAGATGGGCGCCATGCCCAGCCCCTCGGAATACATCCGATTGGTCAACAGTTCGGCGTCGCCGTCCCAGTTGCAAATCGATTACGTGCACGTCGCGGCACCGGTGTACGACCAATGGCCGCCGGAATCACATCGTCGGATCTTTGGGGAAGCGGATGAGGCGTCCGACGAGTTGACGCGTGCGAGGGAAGTCGTCGCCCATTTCATGAATCGGGCCTGGCGGCGACCGGTCAGCGATGCCGACATCGATCGCAAGCTGGATCTGTTCACGGAGATTCGTCCGCGATGCGATTCCTATGAGCAAGCGGTCGTCGAAGTCTTGGCGACCGTGCTTTCGTCGCCTCAGTTCTTGTGCGTCACGAACACGCCAGTCGCGGAGGCAAGCCATGACGACGAAACGGAACTGCTTGATTGTCACTCGCTGGCCAATCGTTTGTCGTTTTTTTTGTGGTGCAGCATTCCCGATCAAGAGCTGCTGAACCTGGCTGACGGCGGGCGGCTGGCCGACCGCGAGGTATTGGCGTCACAAGTCCAGCGAATGCTTGACGATCCACGCAGCGAACGTTTTGTCGAGCACTTCGTGTCGCAGTGGCTGAACCTGCAGTTGCTGGAGTTTCAAAACTTTAAACAGCACGTTCGTGGCTTCGATCCGTTGTTGAAAGAAGCCATGCAGCAGGAACCCGCGGCGCTGTTCAGCGAGATGCTTCGGGAAAACGCCAGTCTGCTGGATTTTATCCACGGTGACTATGCGATCGTCAACGAACGCTTGGCGGACCACTATGGATTGTCGGGTGTCCACGGAAACCATTTTCGCCGCGTTGCACTCGGTGACGGCTTCCGCCGCGGTGGCTTGCTGACGCAGGCCGGTTTGTTGGCGATGAATTCTGATTGGCCCGATTCTCATCCGCTCAAGCGAGCGATCTGGTTGCTCGAATGTCTTTTGGCTGACCCGCCGCCGCCACCGCCGCCCGCCGTGCCGCAAATCGATTTGGCCGATCCGGAAATTGCAAAGATGACGCTGAAGGAGCGCATCGAAGATCACCGAAATCACGCCGCCTGCATGTCCTGTCATGTCAAGATCGATCCCTGGGGCATCGCCTTCGAAAACTTTGACGCGTTGGGCCGGTGGCGTGATGAGATCAACGGCCAGCCGATCGACGCGAGCAGTGAACTGTTCAATCACCAAACGCTTGACGGCATGGACGGTTTGAAACGGTTCCTGCTGCAGCATCGCCAGGACCAATTTGTCCGAGCGGTCGTGTCCAAGCTGGCCACGTTCGCTCTCGGTCGACCATTGGCCTTTGCCGACCGGGCCGAGGTGGATGCGATCACCGCTCGGGTCCGCCAGCAAGACGATGGTCTGAGAACGGTCATCGAAGTGATCGTCCAAAGCGACCTGTTCCGAACCAGGTAACGGTCGCCTCCTCTCCCGTCATCCCCATCTGCCAGCATTCATCATTCACTGAGGAAGCAACCCATGGGATACAAGCTAGAAACGATCGACCGACGCTGCTTCTTGCGTGGCAGCGGGGTGGCATTGGCGTTGCCGGTGTTTGGATCGTTGGCCGGCGAGGTTGCGCACGGTGCCCCGTCGAAACCGAATCCGAAGCGTCTGGCCTGTTTTTACTTTCCCGATGGTGTGCCGATGCCGTTGCCGGAAGATCCGGCTCACCAGGATTGGTCTTGGTTTCCACACGGCGGTGGCGAACAGTTCACGTTCACCAAGTGCATGGAACCACTTGAATCGATCAAAAGTGAGTTGACGGTTCTGTCAGGGTTCTCGCATCCAAAGTCGCGAAACGTTCATGGCCACAACAATGCCGACCAGTTTTTGACCGCCGGAGCCACCGGCGGCGGCGACAAAGAATACGAAAACACGATCTCTCTGGATCAAGAATACGCGAGGCATGTCGGGGATCAGACACGTTTTGCGTCGCTGGTGATGTCGACCGACGGGGGAACCGGGACGGCTCGCGGAACCCACACGATTTCGTTCGATCGTCACGGGCGACCGATTCCCGCGGAACATCGGCCCAAGCGGATCTTTGACCAGCTGTTCGTCAAGAGCGACAACGATTCCGCCCGCCGGCTGGAGCTCAGTCGCAGCGCGCTGGACGAAATGCTGGAGGATGCCCGTCGGTTGCGACGTTCATTGTCGACAGCCGACCGACGCGTGCTGGACGAGTACCTGGACTCGGTCCGGCAAGCTGAGGTCAAAGTGGAAAAGGCAAAGCGTTGGTTGGGTGCGCCGTTGCCCAGTGTCGATCGCGATCAGTTGAATTTGGAACTGACCACCGACGAACCTCGCGAGTACCTGCAAACGATGTTCGAGCTGATCTACCTTGCTTTCAAGACCGATTCGACACGCGTTGCGACCTACCAGATCGGACGCGAGAACGGGGTCGGTCGCAGCGACCACCTGGCCCGCGCCGTCGGGTTCAATCTGGCCCATCAGTTGTCGCACGAAACCAAAAATCCTGACGGCTGGAAGAACTTTGGCACCTACTGTCGGTTTTTGAACGAGGAGTACGGGCGTTTCATCGGGAAACTGAAAGCGACGCCCGAGCCCGGCGGAACCGGCAGTCTGTTGGACAACACGCTGCTGCTGTTCGGATCAGCATCCAGTGCGTTTCATCTGTCACGCAACTATCCGTTGATCCTGGCGGGCGGAAAGAACCTGGGATTCCGTCACGGACGGTACGTCAATCACGCCGGAACCAACTTTCAAGGTGGGCCTTGGTTGGGTGACCGTGAGCCCTGGCAGGACGAAGCGAAAGGCGATGACTTGCCGCTGTCGAATCTGTACTTGACCATGCTGCAGCGTCTGGGCGTCCCAGCCGATTCCTTCGCTGACAGCACCGGAGTCGTCGAAGACGTTTGAGCTGGATGACGTGCCGGTAGTGCTGCGTCTATTGCGTCACGTTGACATTCGCTTTCCCTTCGGCATGAGTATCTGCACAACTGAAATCACTCGCGTGCATCCTTCATCCTCCCGCGAGGAGTTCCAAGGTTCCCGCCTAGGAACCCGCTGTACTCGCAGGCTCCGCCTGCCATCCCAGTGCCTGCTACGACACCCCAGAGCAATCTTGCTCTGGTTCCGAGGCTCCCGCATTGGAACCCACTGCAATCGCAGGCTCCGCCTGCCACATCAACGACCGAGCAGGCTTCCAGAGAGGACGCCGCCTCGATTCGGGAGGTCACCAATGCATGACGAAGCCGCCGTCGACGTTCACGGTCTGCCCCGTGACTTCTTTGGCACGCTCCGACGAAAGGAAGACAATCATCGCGGCGACGTCTTCGCTGGTTTGCCAGCGGCCAAGGGGGACCACGCTTTTGATCTTTTGTTCGGACCAATCTTCGTAGCTCAGCCGTTCCGACGGGGCGGTTCGCTCGTTCCATGCTTGCCAAACCGATCGATTCAGGGGCGTTTTGACCATGCCCGGGCACACCGTGTTGACTCGGATGTTGTGAGGGGCCAAATCCTTGGCCATGCACTGGGCAAAATTGATATTGGCGGCCTTGCTGGCGCTGTAGGGAGGGTCCGTCTGCGAGCCAATTTGGCCGGCAATCGACGCCAGAAAGACGAACGTTCCCGCGTCGTTGCGGATCATCGGTGGTGTCAGCGCGTGAGCAACGTTGACCATACCCATGATGTTGATTTCCAGCGTATGCCGCCAATCGGCGGGGCGTAAATTGGTGAACGGATATCCGAACGTTCCCGACCCCGTGGCAGCACAGTGGACGACGTGTTGGATGCTTTGACCCTGCCGCTCCATTTCCGAAACTGCCTGTTCGGTCTGGTCGCTGTCGGAAACATCGACGTGATTTGCCGTGACTTCAATTCCCTCTGCCCGAAGTTCATTGGCGGTTGCCTCTAAAGATGGAGCGATGTCCCACAGCGTGAGAGAGCACCCTTCCTGGGCGAACAGCTTTGCGGTCGCCAATCCAATGCCACTTGCCGCACCCGTGATCAGCGCCTGGTGTTGATTCAGTCCAAGATCCATGTCCCGTTCCGTTCGCTACTGGGCAGCAAAGCCGCCTTTGAGAGATGCCGCCGACTGTCCCGCTGGACAGGGTTTTCGGGGCGGAGTTTATCTGGGCAGCACTTAGCTGGGCAGCGCTGCTTTGCGTGAGTCGCGTGTCGCTAGCGATTTTTAGCATCGACCGGCGGCTATCCCTTGCCGATCATCGCACGGCAAATCCCGGTGTTCTTGATTGATAGCACACACGATCGCCAGAGTGTGGGATAGGCGACCTGGCACCGTCTGGCGACGGCAGTTAAATCGACGGTGTGATTTGTGTTTGTGAAGCTCATTCGATTCGGATGGTGGTGAACGAATACGGAGGCACGTCGAATCTGGCCGGTTTGCTGGGAAGCTGGTGTTCGATGATCGTTTCTTGCGGCGTGACTTGATTCGTTTGTTCGGCCGTGTTGTGGGCCTCAAATGAGGCACTCAGCGAAACAACATTCGCGGTGGAGTCCTTGACCGTCATGCCGTCGACTTGGATTGCGATGGGTTGGCTGCGGCCCAGCCGGTTGACGATTCGGACGATCACCGAATTACCATTCTTCGATCCGGTCGCCACCACGTCCATCGTCTCCGGGACTTCGCCTTTCCCTGTTCCGCTGACGTCCGTTTTCAAGACCCATGGTTGGTAAGCTCGGGCGATCATTTGCGTCACATATCCAGGCGGTTGCAACCAGACTTTGGAACCATTGAGAAACAACAGACCTTGATCCCATCCGTTGTCATTCTGGCCATCTGGTTGCAAGCAGTTCGCGGACAGCGCCATCGGAACTCGGCCGTCACGCATGATCCGTCCGATCATTTCCGCGTTCGCGAGTGCCCGACGTTGGCGGTGATTGTTCGCATTGAACTCAAAGACAACAACGCGATGTTTTGCCCCATCCGCCAGTTGTTCCAGCGCATCCACGTAGGTAAAGAACGCATTCATCGAGGGCGTCGGGTCGGGGCCGCCGGTCCAGACATGGGTATCAAACCAAACTTCGGTGTCAAGTTCCTTGGCCAATGCCAGGATTCTTTGATGTGTGGCAAGCGAAGTGATACCCGCCGGGGACCCGGAGAAATCAAACGGATCCGTGATAGGAGCGTCGAACTGGAAGTCGCCGACAATCAGAATCAGATTGGGATCGCGATTCCAAAGTGTTCTGGCGATGGGTTCAAAACGATCCCAATAAGCTTCGTTGACGGATTCCTCATTTCCCAGCTGGATGTGTCGCAGCCGGTAAGGATTTGCTCGCCCATCGGAGATTCGTTTGGCGCCCCAACGCGTATCCGCTCCTCCGCCCGCGTACTCCAGAAAATCAGCCATGTCCGCGGGTGTTTCATCGATGCTGAAGCAGGGGATGCCCAAAAAACCTGCTGCGTCACAGAGATCCAGGAAATCCAGAATGCCCCAACCGTTGGTCGACTCGTCGTACCAATGGCCATCATACGGTTCGCGTCGGTCGCGCGGACCGATCATGTTCTTCCAGCGATAATCCGGTGGATTGTCGACCATCGACCCGCCATAGCGAAGCGCCGTGACGCCCTGATCCAGCAATCCTTCGACAATGTCACGTCGCACCGGCAGATCCTTGAATCGTCCCCACGGTCCCGGTTGCAAAAATGCGTGACCGAGGTCCAGTTGTCCGGGCTGTTCAAGGCGAATCACTACTCGTCCGTCCAAGACTTCGTCGCTGGGTGTTAGTGCCAATTCGTAGCGTTCCCAGCCCTCGGGTGCGTCGACCGACAGTCGTTGCGTGGCGAGCCGGCGGGTGCCGTCAGAGTTTTCCAGAGACACCGAGACGGCGGTTGACGATTCGGAGCGAAGCCACACGTATCCCTGGTAGGGCTTTGCTTGCCGGAAAGTCATTCCCCAGCGATTCAAGCCTCGATTGGCAACTCCGATGGCGCCGCTTCCGTTCTCAAGAACGATCCGTTGACATTGCGAACCGACGAACGGCCGATCATGGACCAGCTCGTATCGCCCCACGGCGTCACCGTCGATGACTGCGTCCCACATGCCGCTGACCTCAGCGGCCGAATCGTTTTTGGTGAAGCCGGCCGACGCCTCCACTCCGCTTTTGATCAGTTCCAAGTTGCGGTACCGCGCGGGGCGTTGCCATTGACGCAGGCCGATCGTTCCGGGAGGCAGTGGCCTCTCGTCGCGGATCTCTACCAGACGCTTGTCATTCACATCAACGGAAAAGTGATCGCCCTCGATCACGACACGCAAACCAATCCACTCATCGGCTGGGACCGGGCAGGGGACGTAGGCCAGACGGCGAAAATCGTGATCGTGGCGGCCAACGATCAATCGGTTTGCCTGGCAATCCAATGAGACCTCGTAGCCCCGGAAATTATCGGCGCCCCGTTTCGCATCGCCGACTGCAAGGATCAGCCCACCATTCCCAGCGTCGTTGCCAGGGAGTTGCACGTCGACGCTGACCACGCCCCGGAGGGTCGCGGGACCTGTACGGACCAGCTTTGGGCCATCGCCGCCCCCGCCAGTCAAAACGCCTTCGGCAAAATTCCATTGCCCGCCGACAACCTGGTAACCTGCGACGGGGCTCTCTTTACTTGGCTCCTGAAAGCTTTCGCCGAAGATCATTTGGCTGTAGAGCGAACCGTAAATCTCGTGGTTCACATCTTCGATGCAGGCCCCGGTCAGGTACGG
Source organism: Roseiconus nitratireducens (assembly GCF_008629675.1). Classification (GTDB taxonomy): domain Bacteria; phylum Planctomycetota; class Planctomycetia; order Pirellulales; family Pirellulaceae; genus Stieleria; species Stieleria nitratireducens. Next base: position 106,385 of record NZ_VWOX01000021.1, read on the forward strand.
CGACACTTCGTGCTGTCGGCGCGATGCATCGACAGTGATTGAAACCCTTTGGCCAGGTGCGGCAGAACACGGTGCCAAGAAGAGGAGGGCACAGGCAGTTCGAACGAAGTTCATACGGGAAGCTTTCCGGCATGCTTGGAAATGACTGATGGTCGGCTTTCCGATTGTGTCGCGTACCGGCTTCGATTGCCATGAGATACGTCTGGTCTGGCACGAGAAATATTGTCTTCCCCCGGTGGCGGCAGTTCTTCACGAAGGTGGTGGCGCTCGCGACCACGCGGCCAAACGAGGGTTTTTCGCGTAGTCGCCGCGGGTGCGACCTAGATTGTTTGAGGATTTGATGGTGATGAATGGCCAGGATCAGCGTGGCAAACGCCTCCGATCGCTCGACTACCTAAGCGTCTGAAATGCTTAAATACCTGTTGATTCCGCTGGGCATCTTGTCCGGCATCCTGTTGGCTTTACCGCAGTTGGTCGTGGTCGGATACATTTTTCTGATTATTCCGGGGCTGATTCTGACGATCATCCCGACAATCTTCGTGTACCTCCTGGCGACGTTTTTGATTCGGTGCTTGTTGCCGCTGTCGCCCGGGATTGGCGCGACCTTGGTTGCGGCGGTTTTGGCGGTCGGGCTGGGGTTCGTTGCGATGCTTCCGGGAAGATTCGCGGCAAAAGATCAATTTCAACAGGCTGCACTTCCGGACATCGTTGCGACCGAAAGAATTCGACTGACCGGAAACGTGCTGGTCGATTTTCCGCCGAATCTAATGCGGTCGAAGCCGCCGATCGACTGTGATTTCATCTGCACGTCCTTGCTGGGTACACCCGGGATCGAAAGTGTTACCCGGGTTAGTCGCGGCGACTCCGTCACGTTTCGGAAAGGCTCGGAAGCGCCCGGGACGTTCGTTCTGCCCGATCAACCACAGAGAATCTTGAAGGTCCTGGATCAGCTCTCGAAGGATCGAGTCCACAGGAACTTCCAGGAAAGAAAGGAGCGTGACAGGAAACTGCAGGCCGCGCTCGCGTTGCAGATTGCTCACGGGGAACCCTTTCGACGCAGCGACCCGTTGGCGGACGATTCCATCGACTGGCGGGTCACCTTTGACAACCTTCGCGAGAAGGGCCAGCCTCGCGTCGAACGCCTTGAAATCCGAGATTCAACCGGCACGGTCCAGTTCCGCAAGTCCCTGGTGACGCATCGCGTGCCGGCACCCTTCTTTTACTTTGGATTCCAAATCGGAAGTGCCGCGAGCGGTTTTTCCAGTGCAAAGTTCGTGGTCGGCGGCTCCCGATACTCCAACCAGGAACGCTACTACCGGCTGGATCCCGCGGTGGAACTGGTGCGAGCCGTCGAGGTTTCGGAGCCCCAACCGGCTTCCGATTCGCTGGCGCAAATGGAGCAGGAATTGTCCGAAGTCCTTGACGATTCAAATGCGACGGAGTTACAGCTGCTGCTTGCACCGTTGTGGCTGCAACTGTTTCAATACGATGCGGGCGAAGAGCACCTCGATACGATCGCAAAGATCCTGCTGGATGAACGCATTCCGGATCCGCGGGAGCCACTGCAAAGTGCATTGCGGAGCCGCACGGATTTGACGCCGCTGCGAGCCGGCTTGGCAATACGCTTTTTGACTGCGACGGATCCAAAATCGCAAACGTGGTATGTCTCGAAACTGGTGGATCTTCCTGACGGAACTTTTGCACAGCCGACGGCTGATGAGATCGCGATCTGGGATCTTGCCCTCTCGAGTCATCAGGCCGCGCCCTTCGTTGAACGACTGGCGGACCAGGGGCAAGCGGCGGTACCGCAATTGCTGGCGATCCTCGACCAGTCCTTGGATCAGCGGTGGCACGATCGTTGGCACGTCTTGAAGGGACTTCGAAACGCATTCAAGCGTTTGGGTCCGGAAGGGGCGCAAGCTATTCCACGGGTCCAATCGCTCTTGGCGACGTCTAATTCGCCGCTGAGCAATTCCGCCAAAGATCGACGCGAGTGGACGGCAGCACTGACCGCCATGGACGTTGCCGCCGAGGACCTGCCGTAGGTCCCATCGATTCGATCGGCAATGCACCCGAGCATCATTCGAATCCCACTGATAGGGGTAGGGAAGCCCGGTTGAGCCGGGCTCCCCTCCCTCCGAACCGTGCGTGCGGTTCTCCCGCACACGGCTCTCCAGTTAGTAGGCCCCCGAGAGGGAAGAGGCGAAACGGACGTGGGCTTCGCGCAGACTGTAGAGC
>NZ_VWOX01000022.1 GCF_008629675.1 Roseiconus nitratireducens
GGATTCTTGAAGACACCCTCCCCAAAGGCTCGTGCCTCGCCTTTGACCCTCCCGAAGGGAGGGTGAATTTCAGAATAGCACGTCTCTTACCGGCTCGGAAAGCTGCACGACCTCCTCGCGGGATGGTAAACCAGTGAACGCCCAACACCGAGTCGGATGTTGACTTGGTATCAACGCCGGGCAGTTGATCCAATTAGGGCGTGATTGCGCGGAAGAAGTTGCGGACCGGTTCGCCGGGGACGTAGACCTTGGGGCTGACGATGACTGGTTGAGCCGGGACGGCCGGATAGACGGGCGCCGCGACGGGGGCGGAAGTGACCGTCGGCCGCATCACCGTGACCGGTGCGGACGGATAATAGGCAGGTCGACCGACAACGACCGGTGCGGTTGTTGGAACCGCCGCAGGATAGGCCGGACGGGCAACGGTCACCGGGGAAGCCAAGGGAAGTGCCGTCCTGCCGTACGCCGGTGAGCCGTAAACGGGTGCGTTGTAGACCGGGGGACTGTAAACAGGCGGACTATAGACCACCACGCCTTGTGCGGTTGCGGGCCGCGTTCCGACCAACACACCCGACAGCACCACAAGGCCGCATGCGAGGATCGTCAAGTTTCGTCGCTTAGGCATCAATCGCTCCTGCCCCTCCGGTTGGTCGTCCGGGAGGTAAAAGTGGTTTCGAGTCGAGGGCACACCGCAGGCGGCAAAGATTAGCCGACGGCCACCGCGTGGGGCTCCACAATCATTTCAGCCCGCGGTACCGAATCGCTACTGAGCTCTTCGCGCCGGATCGAAACTTCCGCGGGGGCTTCGATGCCGACACCAACTCGATTGCCCTTGATCGATGTGATCACAATCTCAATGTCATCGCCGATCTTGATGCGCTGTTCACGCTTTCTGGAAAGTACCAACATCAAGTGGTCCCCATGGACGGGAGGTAGCGGGGCGACCGGGTCAGCACTCGGAGCAACACCTGGACGCACGCGGGTTTTATCGCTCTCCTGGCCGAAGCAAGTGGTGTGCCAAAACCCACCGTCGACGCCGCCTATCAGGCTGGGGCGGTCGCCGCCACGGCAGCCGGACCGGCAAGGGTGACCGGCAAATGGGGCTGGGGCGCGACGAATTCCGTCATTGCAGGCGTCGACGACGAAAATCCGATCGACACCCGTTGGCAGCGAGATTCCTTTTCCGGGGACCTTCCCGTCACCCTGCTCGGCTTCCGATTGGCGTCCCATCGTTCGTGGAAATCGGTGGCTGACCTTTCAGCGACCAACGCCGCGGGAGAGTCATTTTGACAGTTTGGCAGTCTGTCCGGAGACGCCAGATTCCGCCGAAAAGTCGGCGGCCGGCGAGAGGAGACTTGCGCAAGGAGTTTCACGCCGCCGGCGGTCCTTTGCAGGCGACTCCGGCGCCCGCCGTGAAATCGTTCCGGCCGGCCGCCACAGCGACGATTCGACGAGTTCGCCCCGGCAATTTCTTTGCGGGCGTTGATGCGGCGTGCTATTGTCAACAGAGTTGAGGGTCGTCCCGTTCTCGCCAATTCGGTGGGTCGTACCATGCACCGAGTCCCAATCGTTTTCTCCCAGGCAGGTCGTTGGATCGAACGATGGCTGCCGTCATTCTCGGAGACTGAATCTGCGTTTGCCGCCGATCGAGAGATCGTTGAATTCTTTGGCGGTCCGCTGGACGGTCACCGCGAGCTGGTCGATGCGGCGAAGCTTTACCATCTGCCGCCAGCTCTCGAGATTCCACTCGTTTGCCACGCCGGTGCGCAGACTCGCTGGCTGGATGGACGCCTCGGTTCAAACGCGTTTGGGCAGGCGTCGCGCGTGGCCCTTTACGATCTGGTCCAAGAGGGCCCCGTTTGGAAGTATCGGTTCTGTCAGTTTGTGCAATCGGTCGACTGATAGCGTCCCGAGATTCTCGCTAACAAAGAAAGCCTTTGGCGATTGCGACCGCCAAAGGCTTTGCAGATGGTACCGTCCGGCTGAACGAGCCTAGGCGGTTTTGACTTGGATTCTCCGCGGCCGTGCTTCGGCGGCTTTGGGAAGGTGGAGTGCTAAGACGCCTTGATGCAGTTCTGCCGAAATCTTTGCGGAGTCGATCGCCTCACCGATGGTGAACGTGCGGTGAAAGTCGCCGACCTCGTATTCTGAATACAGGTGGTTGACCGACGCTCGTTTGCGACAGGTCTTTCCGTGGATCGTCAGTTGGCGGTTTTCAAACTCAATGTCCAGGCTATCCGGATCGACGCCGGGCAGGTCACCGTACAGGACCAGTTCGTCGTCACCTTCCCAGATGTCAAATCGGGGCGCGAAGGTTGCTTCAAAAGTCTGTTCGCTGCCCACCTTCGGATCGCTTACCTGGTGCTCTCCGTTGCGGGCTTCTACGTCTTGGTTCGTTGTCATGGTCGTACTCATCATGGACCTCCGGTGTTTCAACGGGTGATCTCATGTCTTGAAGGTGATTGGGATGAAAGATCACACCCGGCATCTTCCCGACAGTTTGGCGAGGCTGAGGTCGCGGCTCGCATGTCACTGGCGGGAAGCCGGATGCGAAGTCACGGTCAGGCGGATTTCACCTGAATCCGTTTTGGTTTGACCGCTTCGCTCTTGGGCAGCGTGACGGTCAGGATGCCGTTCTTGTATTCCGCCGAGACCTTGTCGCTGTCGACGTCTCCGGGAAGTTCAATCGAGCGACCGAACTTTCCGTAGCCGCGTTCTTGGCGGTGCCAGGTGCCGCCCTGATGTTCGGGCGGCCGACGGCTTCCTTTCAGCGTCAGCTGATTACCGACGACGTAGATCTCCAAGGATTCTTCGTCAAATCCGGGCAGCTCGGCCTCGGCGTACAAATGGTCCTCATCTTCCCAGACATTCAAGGCCGGGAATTGGCTCCCGGCGACTTGGCGTCCGGGACCTCCGCCGCGGCGTCCGAATAGACGGTCCATCTCACGGCTCAGTCGGTTCATTTCGGCGAACGGTTCCCAACGAGTGGCTAACATCAATGGTCCCTCCTCTCACAACGGTTGGAGTCACGAAAGGTAGAAAAAGTGGTTTTTGGGTGACTGCTTGGCAGTCTGAAATTGCGTTGGTCTCTAAAAGCAACCACTGTGCCAATTGAAGTCCTGTGCCAAGGTGATGTTCGGGGCCCGTTGCTGTTCTGGCAGACGGGCTTCGGAGGTCGCGGATTGCAGCGTCGCGCTGGCGTTTGGATGTCCTGCAAGTGGCTTGCTGAATGGGCGCTTGCTAAATTGGCCGAGAGTGTGGCCGAGTCCGTTCGGAGCCATTCGCGACTGAGGGGGCCACCCGCGATTGAGGAGCAATCCTTCAGGGCACTGGCCGGCCGGTGTGGCCCCCGCATCATCATCCCGTCCGCTTTTCCATTACGAGGCAATCTGTTGAGCCAAGGTCGCGTTTACGCCATCGCCACGATGGATACCAAGGGCGAGGAGATTGACTTCGTGGCGGACTGCTTGCGGTCGGCCGGCGTCGACGTGGTGACAGTCGATGTCGGCACGCTGCAACCGCCGTCGACCGTTCCGGATGTTCCCCGCGAGCAGGTCCTTGCGGTGGACGGGAACTTGGTCCCCGGACGCCAGAGTCCGTCCGACGACCAACCGGGCGATCGACCGGCGCCGGTGGGCGGGTCGGATCGCGGCCAAGCCATCTCCGCGATGGCGGAAGCATTGGCCCGTTTCCTGTCCCGAGAGTTCTCCGCCGAACGTGTCTCGGGGGTGCTGGGGATTGGCGGCAGCGGCGGGACCGCGTTGATCACCCAGGCGATGCGAGCCCTGCCGATCGGGTTGCCAAAGCTGATGGTCTCCACGGTCGCCAGCGGCAACACGGCACCCTACGTCGACTGCACCGATCTGACGATGATGTTTTCGGTGGTGGACGTCGCCGGCATCAACACCGTTTCCGAACGTGTGTTGTCCAACGCCGCTCACGCGCTGGCCGGGATGGTGACGCATTCGACTGCCCGACGGCGCAGTCGGCCGGCGTTGGGGATGACGATGTTTGGCGTCACGACCCCCTGCGTCACCGAGGTGCGGCGTCAGTTAGACGCCGAGGGATTTGACTGCCTGGTCTTTCACGCCACCGGCACCGGCGGCCGGGCCATGGAGAAGTTGGTCGAGAGTGGGCTGATCGGCGGCGTGTTGGACATCACGACCACCGAGGTCGCTGACCAGGTTGTTGGCGGCGTGTTTCCCGCGGGGCCGGATCGCTTTGACCGCTTGATCGAGCGTCAGATCCCGCTGGTGGTCAGTTTGGGCGCGGTCGACATGGTCAATTTCGGCTCCCGCGACACCGTGCCTTCCCAGTTCAGAGACCGAACCTTGCACGTTCACAATGCCCAAGTCACGTTGATGCGCACGACGGCTGATGAGAATCGACAAATCGCTCGCTGGATCGCCGGCAAGCTGAATCGCTCGACGGCACCGGTGACGGTGCTGGTCCCCGAGGGAGGCGTTTCAACGCTGGATGCTCCGGGCGAACCGTTCTATGATCCCCAAGCCGATCGGGCATTGTTCGACGAACTGGAATCTTGCCTGGTGTCCGGCGACGACAGAAGGCTTGTGCGGTTACCGCAGCACATCAATGACCCGGCGTTTGCAACCGCGTTGGCTGACGAGTTCCTGCGTTTGCATTCCAGCTGACAGACACGCGACGTTCCCTTCCAGGATTCCCCTTCATTTGAAAGCTCATGGCAGAACAGCGAAGTGAAATACTCAGCCGGTTCCGGAGGAAGATTGCCGACGGCAAACCGATCATCGGTGGCGGAGCGGGGACGGGAATCAGCGCCAAGTGCGAGGAGGCGGGCGGCATCGACCTGATCGTGATCTACAACTCCGGCCGCTTTCGCATGGCGGGTCGCGGTTCCTTGGCGGGGCTGATGCCTTACGGCAACGCAAACGAGATCGTCAAGGAGATGGCACGCGAGGTGATCACGGCGGTTGAGCACACGCCGGTGTTGGCCGGTGTGTGCGCGACCGACCCTTTCATGCTCCGCGACCCCTTTTTGCGTGAGCTGAAGGATCTCGGTTTCGCCGGCATCCAGAATTTTCCCACCGTCGGATTGATCGACGGCACCTTTCGGGCGAATCTTGAAGAGACGGGGATGGGATTTGGCCTTGAGGTCGAATGCATCGCCGCGGCGCACGCGTTGGACCTGTTGACGACCCCCTACGCGTTTGAACCCGACCAAGCGACGGAATTGACGGCGGCCGGGGCCGACGTGATCGTTGCTCACATGGGTTTGACGACCAGCGGTACCATCGGTGCCAAGACCGCGTCAACGCTGGAAGACTGTGTTCCCCGCGTCGCGGCGATCGCCGAAGCCGCGCGAAAGGTTCGCGATGACGTGATGGTACTGTGTCACGGTGGGCCGATCGCAATGCCCGACGATGCCCAGTACATGCTCTCTCAGGTGGAGTCGATCGATGGGTTCTATGGTGCCAGTTCGATGGAGCGGTTGCCGACCGAAATCGCTCTGACCGAGCAGGTCAAAAAGTTCACCGCCATCCGTGGTCGTGCCGCTTCGGCCGCACCATAAGTTTCGACCGCACAATGCAACGTTGGCCGAACAATGAAACGTCGCCCGGTTGCCGAGTTTCCGCGGCACCCAGGACGTCCCGTTTCTGAGAGGTCATGATCTCTCGGCGGCGGGTGCCGCCGACAGGACACGTTCGATCACCCTCAGCCGGGCCGCGCTCTCCGGTCCCAAACGTTGTAACTTTCGCAGGTACAATCGCTCCTCGGCCAGGCGATCGTGAACCAATCGGGGCATCCGCTTCATGAGCAGCGGACCGAACAGCAGGGCGGCCTCGTGGTCCAAGCCACCGTAGGCCGGATCGGTGATCGATCCGAGCCGTTGGAAGCTCAAGACGGGATAGTCCCAGTGTCCCCGAGCGATCTGTTCGTCCATCAGGTGAAAGCCGGAGCGGATGGCCCAGCGCCGCACCCATTCAGGACGCCGATTCGGTTGCAGCACCACTCGGTCAGGAACGCGATCGGGAAATGCGTCCAGGATGCGGACGATCGTTTCGCCTCCCAATCCGCACAGACTGGCGCTGTCGACTTCACCGACCGACAGTCCCGCGAAGCCGTCGGCGAAACGCACCTCGGCGTTCAGCCCACGCAAGGAGCGCGACGAGTTTTCCAGCGGCTGGGGCTTGTTCTCGATGGCGATGCCACGCCGGATGCGGCCGGATTTGAGCAGGGCGACCAGCAAGTGTCCGTGATCGGAACCGATGTCGGCATGGGTTCCGCAACGGATCTGGCGGGCAACGGCTTTCAGTCGGTCGTCAAGTCGGGGCAAGGTGCAGGTCGTCGGAAAAGGGGCGAGCGTGGCGGGCCGTCGGCGGCCAGACGGAGTAAGCTGATGACGGCCCCTCTGTTCCGCAAACGGTCTCATCATGAACCAATCTGTTGCCAGCCACAGCCCCCGTTTCGATCGTTGTCAGGGTCAACGGCAACCGACCGCTGCCGTTTTCCTGCTCGCGATCGCTAGCCTGCTGACTTTCGAGACCGCCCCGGCGCCGGCTCAACAAGCCGATGCGGAAACGCGAAAGCGTTTCGAGCGATTCGATCGTGACTCCGATGGCAAGTTGACCCGCCAGGAAGTTCCGCGAGCGGCCGTCTTTTCTCGGTTGGACCGGAATGATGATGGCGTGATCACGATTGAAGAAGTGGCGGGAGTGGTGGAGCGGGCCGACCAGCGGGCCGACCAGCGGGGCGTGCCCACCTCGGCGGCCAGGCCGCAGTCGTATTCCTACGGAGAGCACCGGCTGCAGCAACTGGATGTGTACGGCCCGGGCTCATCGGCGGAACCGTCTGCGGCACGACGACCGGTGATGGTGTACGTCCACGGCGGCGGCTGGCGGCGAGGCGACAAGGCGGCTGTCGGTCGCAAGCCAAGTTACTTTCTCGACCAGGATTGGATTTTCGTCAGCATCAACTATCGGCTGATTCCCGAAGGTGCTCACCCGACGAATGTGCAAGACGTGGCACGAGCCTTGGCGTGGGTCCATGACCATGCGGAACGGTTGGGAGGCGATCCCGATCGAGTTTTCTTGATGGGGCACTCGGCGGGGGCGCACCTGGCATCGCTGGTCGCGACCGATGAGCGGCATCTGCGGGCCGCGGGAAAATCTTTGGCGATGCTTCAGGGCGTCATCGCGTTGGACACCAACGCCTACGATGTGACGAAGGTGGCTGCCGTCGGCGGGTTGTATCACCAGGTTTTCGGGGATGACTCGGCAGGTCAGCGTGATGCGTCGCCAGCGTTTCACGTCGCGGCAGGCAAAGGAATCCCGCCGTTCCTGGTCTGCTATTCGCGAGGGATTGGACCGTGTCCGGATCCCCGCCGCGCACATTTCGCCCGATCGTTCGCCGACGCATTGTCAGCGGCCGATGTTCCGGTCCAGGTGATGGACGCCAGTGACCGGTCTCACGGCGAGATCAACGTGCGGTTTGGCGCGGCGGACGATTCCAAGGTCACCGGGCGTGCGACCGAGTTCCTGCAGCGACAATTGAGCCGGCTGGACGACAACGAAACGTCCAATTCGACCCTACCGGCGGCCGATCCGGGCTCCGCCGCGACGCAGCCCTGATACAATTTGCTGCTGCGATTCTGTGCGACGGTTATCCCGACTGCCCGTGTGCCGGTTTCCAATACCCGGGTTTTCCCGTGGGCTTGGCAGCGGCACGGGTCGAGATCGTGCCGATCGCACTCCCTTCCCCCCCCACCCCCCATCTTGATCACCAGGATCAGAATCGACTGATGATACGACTCCGAACACTCGCCATTTGTTTGCTGGTTTCCTCAGCCGCCATCGCCTGGTTCGTTTCCGACACGCTGGCCCAGAAGCCGAATCGCCCCAAACGCAGACGCTCTGCCGAGGTCGGGCCCAGCATTGGAGAGAACAAAGCGACTCCGGTTGATCGCATCACCACGCTGAAGGATTTTCAGGTCGAACTGTTGTACTCCGTGCCCGGTCGGGAACAGGGGTCATGGGTCAACCTTTGCGTGGATGACAAAAACCGTCTGATCGTCAGCGATCAATTTGGGGGACTGTATCGCATCACGCCGCCGGGACCGGGTGAAACGCTGGATCCGGAAGACGTTCAACCGGTGCCCGCCGACATCCGGGGCGTCAACGGGATGGTCTGGGCATTCGACGCGTTGTACGTCGGTGTGAATGACTACGAACAAAAGATCCCCAGTGGCCTGTACCGGATCACCGACAGCAACGGCGATGACCAGCTTGATCAGGTGGAACTGCTGCACGAAGTGCAATCCAAAAGCGATCACGGAGTGCACGCCGTGGTTCCGACGCCCGACGGCGAAGCACTCTACCTGGTGACCGGGAACAACACCTTGCCGCCGGAAATCGAAGACACCTCGCCGGTGCGACAAGTTTGGGGCGAAGACCACTTGCTGCCCAGCATGCCCGACGGCCGTGGTCACAACCGAGGCGTGCTGGCCCCGGGAGGCATCATCTACCGCGTCTCACCGGACGGGAAAAAATTCGAAGCGGTGGCATCCGGGTTTCGAAACGTGTTTGACGCCGCCGTCAATTTGGACGGCGAGTTGTTCACGTATGACGCCGACATGGAATACGATTTCAACACGTCCTGGTATCGGCCCGCCCGGATCAACCACGTCGTCAGTGGTGCCGAGTTTGGATGGCGCAACGGCGCCGGTAAGCGGCCTGAGTTTTACGAGGACAACCTGCCGGCCACGCTGAACATTGGACCCGGGTCGCCCACCGGCGTCACCTTCGGTTACGGGGCCAAGTTTCCGACCAAGTACCAACGAGCCCTGTACGCGTTGGACTGGAGTTGGGGCAAGCTTTACGCGGTGCATCTGACACCGAGCGGTTCGACCTACACGGCGACCAAGGAAGAGTTCTTGACGGGGGCGCCGCTGCCGATCACCGATGCGATCATCAATCCGGCCGACGGCGCAATGTACTTCACGATCGGCGGACGACGCGTCCAGTCGGGTCTGTATCGCGTGACCTACGTGGGTGACGAATCGACGGAGCCCGTGACGGAAGCCGATGCCCCCGGGGACGTTCGCGACGAACAGGCGTTCCAGACCCGGCACCGGTTGGAGGCTTTTCACGGCCACCAGGATCCTCAAGCGATCCCGACCGCATGGCCGTACCTGGACAATGACGATCGCTTCATTCGCTGGGCCGCACGCACGGCGGTTGAGCACCAGCCGGTCGAACAGTGGGCCGACAAGGCGCTCGGGGAACAGGATCCTGGGCGGCAAGTTGAGGCGTTGCTGGGGCTCGCGCGGGTGACAGGTGTCTGCCCGCTCCACCGCGACGATTCCGCACCGGTCGACACCGCCATGCGGGATCGGATTCTGGATGCCCTGTTGGCGATCCAGTGGAAGTCGTTGGATCATTCCGAGCAGTTGACGCTCTTGCGGACGCTGCAAATCACGCTGTCGCGATTCGGGCGTCCGGACCAGGAGCGAATTGACCAGTGCATTGCCAAGCTTGACCCGCTGTTCCCGGCATCCACCCAGGATTTGAATTGGCTGTTGTGCGAGACCCTGGTGTACTTGCAGGCTCCGAATACCGCGGCCAAGGCGTTGGAGTTGATCGCTCAGGCGCCCACCCAAGAAGAGCAGATTCAGTACGCCCGCTCGCTGCGGATGTTGAAGGCCGGATGGACGATTCCGCTGCGGACCGCTTACTTCGAGTGGATGCTCAAGGCGGCCAATTACAGCGGCGGTGCCAGTTTTGAAAAGTTCCTGGAATTCATCCGCAACGACGCACTGGCGACGTTGACCGAAGAAGAAAAAACGCAGTTGGCTGAGCTGCTGGAGCGCAAGCCGGAACGAAAATCGGTGTTGGAGAATCTGGCATCGGTGTTCGAAGGGCGGGAATCGACCGAGTGGAAATTGGAAGAACTTTCCGACGCGGCACGCACTAGTCTTCAGGCGAGAGATTTCACTCAAGGCCGAAAAATGTTTGCTGCCGCAGGATGTTTCGCCTGTCACCGGTTCGGCAACGAGGGCGGCATGACGGGTCCCGACCTGACTTCGTCGGGACGCCGTTACTCGCCCCATGACTTTTTGGACCAGATCATCCACCCCAGCAAAGTCATCAACGAACAGTTTTCGTCGGTGATGGTGCTGACGTCCGAGGGCCGGGCCTACACCGGTGTCGTGGTGAACCTGAACGGCGACACCGTCACGTTGAATACCGACCTGAGCGATCCGAACAAACGCGTCGCCATCGATCGGAAAGAGGTGGAAGTGTTCGAACCTTCCAAGACCTCTCCGATGCCGGCCGGCCTGCTTTCGCGGATGAAACGGGAAGAGATCCTGGACCTGGTGGCATACGTGCTCAGTGGCGGAGATCCGGAGCATCCCTTTTTTGATTCGTCGGCGACGCAGTGAACGCGGCGCAGCGAGTGAGATCCGAGGGACCTTCAGGTACGGTTCGCAGTGAAGCCGTGAAAACTTCTCGGGATTGATGATGCAGACCATCGGTTGGGACGATTTCCAACGCGTTGAATTGCGTGCCGGCACCATCGTCGCGGTGGATGAATTTCCACAGGCGAGAAAGCCGGCATACATCCTGACCGTGAACTTTGGTGACGAGATCGGTTTGAAGCGAACCAGCGCCCAAATCACTTCGCTTTACAACAAAACGGATCTGGTGGGGCGTCAGGTGGTTGGCGTCGTCAACTTTCCCCCCAAACAGATCGGGCCGATGATGTCGGAGTGTCTGATCACCGGCTTTTACCGACCCGACGGGGCGGTGGTGTTGGCGGTCCCCGATCAGGCCGTCGCCGATGGAGCAAAACTGGCGTAGCGGGGCCGGCGGTGACCAGCTGACGTCGTCGGCACCGCGTTCTTTGGCACCGCTTTTGTCGGCTGAAGTTGGGTGGGTTCAACGCGATCCGGCGACGCGTTCCTGCGTTGCCGGTTCCTGCCGCCGACAGGAATGTCTTGATTCGGCGGCGGCTTTTGGCGAAGGTGAAATGATGACAGGTCCAAATCCAGTCGCCCGCGGTGTCCCCGTGTTCCTGAAATCTCATTCGGCTGCCCGCCTTCCCCAGCCATTGCTGTGCCGTGTCATGACGTGCGCCGTCGGGTGGGCCGTCGGGATCGTCGCGTTGGTCTGGGCGGTTGGCACGCAGGCCGACGAACCTCCCGCCACCGCGCCAGTTGCCGAAAGGCCGGTGGCGGAGTTTTTGACGACACACTGTTTGGAATGTCACCGCGGAGAAGAAGCGGAAAGCGACTTCCGGATCGATCATTTGAACGACGATTTTGCGGACCGCCGTGCGGCGGCGGCTTGGATCGAAATTCGCGACCGGGTGAACCGGGGAGAAATGCCGCCGGACGACAAACCGCAGCCGACGGCGGATCAGATTCGAATGCTCAGCGGATGGATTACTGATCGTCTGCGTCAAGCCGAACAAGCGGGGCTCAGTCGTGGTGGGCGAGCGGTTCTGCGGCGGTTGAATCGTCAGGAATACACCAACACCATTCGCGATCTGTTGAAGATGGAGTTCCTGCCCGGCGAAAGCCCGCGGGACATGCTTCCGCCCGACGGGACCGTGGAAGGCTTTCGCACCGTCAGCGTCGGGCTGATGATCGATCCTTCGCTGATGCAAACCTATTACGAGGTGGCGCGGCTGGTGGCCGAAAAGGCCATCGTCGACGGCCCGCCCGAATTCCCCACCAAGACCTTGCGGATGGAATTTGAGGAGATTCAAACGAACCGGGCGATCGACTACTTGTGCGACAAGCCCGGTTTTGAATGCAAAGAAGACCACATCGAGATCATCGACGGTCAAACGCGTTCATTTGGACGTTTGCACTATGGGGACCATCGCACCGCGACGCCGACACTTGGCAAGTACCGGGTGTCCGTGCGAGCCGCCGCACGCCCCGGTCCGGATGGCAAGCCGGTGCGAATGTCCGTCCGCCAGCAACACCCGCAGGCAAGCCGTCAACTGGTGATGGACGTCCAGGTCGATGCTTCGCCGCAGCAACCGGAGGTGTACACGGTGATCGTCCCCCGCGACGGACTGGGCAAAGAATGGAACTTGCAGCCCGTCGACGAAATCGCGATGACCAACGGAAATCCGACCTACCAGGTGTATGCCAATCGCAAGATTCGAGATTACGGGAACGAAGGTGACTTCACCAATGCGATCCGGTACCGCGGTCGGATGCAGTTGGAGGGGGGGCACGAGCAAACGATCATTCGTCCAGACCGCATCGACACGGAAAAGCTGCCAATGCTGTGGCTGGATTGGATTGAAATCGAAGGTCCGCTGTACGAACAATGGCCGCCAAAGAGCCATCAACTGTTGTTGGGCGAGACAACACCGACATCTTTGACCAACGGCCAGCTGACCGAGATCTTCACGGCTCTGATGAATCGTGCCTACCGTCGTCCGGTCGCCGACGACGATGTGAAGCCGATCGTCAATTTGGTGCGACAAGAGTTGGACCACGGCATCGCCTTGGAAAATGCGGTCAGGGCGGGGCTGACCGCCGTGCTCACTTCGCCCCGATTCCTGTACCTGGCCGAACCGTCCGACGGCGTCCAGCCGCGGTCCTTGGACGATTGGGAGATTGCCAGCCGGCTTTCGTATCTGCTGTGGAGTAGCATGCCCGACGAGCAGTTGTTCGAACTCGCCGCGGCCGGCAAGCTGCAAGACCCGCAGGTACGGCTGCAGCAGGTCGACCGGATGATTGCCGATCCGAAGATCGAAGGTTTCGTCAACGGATTTGCTGCGCAGTGGTTGCGGACCGAAACGTTCCGGAATTTTCAGCCGGACGACCGACAGTACCCGGATTACGACGACAAGCTTGGCGAGGCGATGGTGTCCGAGTCGTTGGAGTTTTTCCGCGAAGTTCTAAAGCACGACTTGGCACTGTCGAATTTTATTGACTCCGGTTTTGCCATGCTAAACGAACGGCTCGCGAAGCATTACGGAATCGAAGGGGTGCAGGGCGATCAGTTTCGCCGGGTGCCCTTGCCGGACGATTCACATCGGGGCGGTCTGTTGGCGCACGCGGGCGTCTTGATGGCTGGCAGCGACGGCAATCGCACCAAACCCGTCTCGCGAGCCGTTTATGTTCGCGAGGTTTTATTCAACGATCCGCCCGATCCTCCGCCGCCGAACGTGGGCGAAATTGAACCGAACATCAAAGGAAAGAATCTGACCGTTCGTGAACGATTGATTCAGCATCAGGAAATTGAAAGCTGCGCCGCCTGTCACCGCACGCTCGATCCCTATGGATTGGCGTTGGAGAACTTTGACGTGATTGGGGCCTGGCGCGAGCAGCAGACCGGCGAGGGTTTCCGGGCGAGGAAGGCGCCGCCGATTGATGCGTCGGGGAAGTTGCCCGACGGCAGCACTTTTGACGGCTTTGAACAATTCCGCGAGCGTTTGCTTGCACAGCAGCAGCGGTTTCATCGTGGACTGACCGAAAAAATGATGGTCTATGCGCTCGGTCGCCCGTTGGAGCCTGGTGACCGCATTCGAGTCGACGCGATCAGCGACGCTTTGGATGACGATTCCGCAACGCTGCGCACGATGATCAAACAGATAGTTTCCAGCCCCCAGTTCTTGACAAAGTAAACAACGACCGCGGATCCACGCCGCCGAGGCCACGAGGCCAACGTCCGATCGTGTTCCGCCGTCACTTTGCCATGTTTCCAGAGTTGTCCCATGAGCCGACCCCTGAAACTTTCCCGACGAACCATTCTTCGCGGCGCGGGCGTTGCGATGGGACTTCCAATGTTGGAATGCATGGCGGACGATCAAGCCGCTGAAACCCCGCCCTCGCGGTTCGGGATGTTTTACTTCGGGACCGGAATGAACATGCGTCAGTTCGAGCCCGAAGATGAGGGGCCCGATTTCAAACTGTCGCGGATCCTGCAACCGCTGGAACGGCACCGCGGGCAGTTCACGGTGCTTTCGAACGTGTTCCTGAATCATGGCGGCGGCCACGACGGTGCGTACCCGTTCGCCACGTCGATCGCGCGCGGTGAGAAACAACAGATTTCCCCCGACCAGATCGTTGCGCAACAACACGGAAAAGCGACACGTTATCCATCCCTGCAATTGTCCGTCGAACGCGGGACTGCTTTCGGCAGTCAAGCATTGGCGACCACTTCCTGGAACGAGCAGGGGATTCCGTTGGCCGCCGAGAATGACCCCAAGGTATTGTTCGACCGACTGTTTCGTCCCGACAGCGAGCAACAAAAGGTCAACCGGGCTCACGAGTTTCGCCAGCGCGGAAGCGTGCTGGATCTGGTCATGGAACAAGCCGGCGGAATGCAAAAGCGGATGAGCCAGGTCGACCGTCAACAGTTGGACCAGTATTTCAACAGCGTTCGCGAAATGGAACGACAGCTTGACCGAGACGTGGCCTGGTCGGACCGCCCCAAGCCCGATCCGGACTTGAAAGATCCCAAGCGTTTCGAAAAGAGCATCACCGACAAGCAACCCGACTTTCGCTACGACACCTACGCCAAGTTGATGTACGACCTGATCGCGTTAGCCTTTCAGACCGATTCTTCCCGCGTCGTTTCGTACGTGGTGCGTCGCGAGTTATCCGGCGGGGTGTATCCGGAGTTTGGAGTTTCAAAAGGCTACCATTCGCTTTCGCACCACGGCAACGACCCCCGCAACCTGGAAGAGTTGGCGAAGGTGGACACCATCTACATGAAGCACTGGGCGTATTTCCTGGACCGCCTGCGCAGCATCCGGGAGGGTGACGGCACGTTGTTGGATCACACGGTCCTGGGGTTCAGCAGTGGGATGGGCATCGGACACAGCAAGAACCGACTCCCGACGGTTCTTTCCGGCGGGGAAAGATTGGGCGTCCGTCACCGCGGGCACGTGCGACTGTCAACGCCAACGCCCTTGTCCTCGCTGTGGCAAACGATGGTTCACTGTTGTGGGGTCCCCACCGGTGACGCGTTTCAGGACAGCCCGGGGGTGATCGATGATTTGGTCTGACGGGGCGCCGCACCGCAGTCGCCGACGCTTTGTGTGGGCGGCGCGTGTCGTCTGCCTTCTGATGTTTCTGACCGCGTTCGCCAGGAGATCTTCCGCCCAGGAGGCGGTATTTGTTCCTGTTCCCGCTGGCGAGTACCGCCGCGGGGAAAGCGACATGAACGCGATCAATCACGATCATCCCTACAGTGTCAAACTGAAGGGGAATGCGACGTGGAGCGAGCGTCCCAAGCACTGGGTCAAGCTAACCAGCGGTTTTGAAATCGCGGATCGGGAAGTCACCGTTGAACAGTTCGCGGAGTTTGTCCGCGAGACCGGCTACGAGACCGATGCGGAGCAACATGGCAATGCCGCCGGGTTTGATTCCCAAGCAGAACGGCCACCGGGCTGGATTCAAATCGATCCCAAGTACACTTGGCGCAGTCCCGGATTCACGCAGGGACCGGATCATCCGGTCGTGTGCGTTAGCTGGAACGACGCCAACGCCTACTGCCGTTGGCGCAGCAAACGGGAAGGGCGTCGATACCGCTTACCGACGGAAGCGGAGTGGGAATACGCGGCCCGGGCGGGCACCGACAGTTGGTATTCCTGGGGGAATTCTCCCGACGACGCGTACGAATTCGCCAACGTTGCCGACGCGTCGCTGGAGCGACTGCATCCTCAGACGACGATGTATCAGCGGAGCCTGGGGCTGGACTCGCCGGCGTGCGACGACGGCCATCCGATGACGGCGCCCGTTGCCAGTTTCCGCCCCAATCCCTGGGGCTTGCATGACATGCACGGGAACGTTTGGGAGTGGTGCCAGGATATCTTTCAGGAAGACCACTACGCCAAATTGCTGAAGCCCTACTCGCGGCAAGAAGCCGAAACGGTGCGGATCGAAGACCCCGCCGGTCCACCGACGACCGAGCAGCAACAGCACGGTGATTGGCGGGTGCTCCGCGGGGGCAGTTGGTATGTCGGGCCCATCAGTTGCCGTTCGGCGATGCGCGGCTTTGCCGAGGCCGGCGACGGACTTTGCTATGCCGGGTTCCGATTGGTGCGAGACGTTCCGGACGTGCCACGTTAGCACGGTGGATCGACGGGCGGGAAGATTGCCCCAGGGAGCGGCGCGGTTCAGTTGGCGGCGGCCGCCGGGACACGACTGGCGCGGGCGGCACCGCCGCGCCGCCAATCAGCCACTCCGGTTGCTTGACCTGATTCAGGATCGATCACGATCGCGTTGACGGCGCCCTGGCGGTATCCGGGCGGTTGTTCCACCGTGTGTCCCATCGCTCGCAACGGCGCGAGGGCGTCTTGGAAAACCTTGTCGTCGTAACCTTCCAGCAGAATCTGGTCGGGAAACCATTGGTGGTGGAAACGCGGCGCGTCGACCGCTTCTTCAAGGGAACGTTCCATCATCAGTGTCTGCACCAGGACTTCCGTGACCGTGTTGATGATGGTGCGGCCGCCGGGGCTGCCGACGACCAGCAGCACCCGTCCGTTTCGGCGAACGATGGTGGGCGACATGGAACTGAGCATTCGCTTGCGGGGGGCGATCCGGTTGGGCGTGGTTCCGATCGCGCCCTCGCGGTTGGAGTACCCGGGGTACCAGTTGAAGTCTCCCATTTCATTGTTGAGCAAGAATCCGGCGCCACGGACGACGATCCAGCTGCCAAAGCTTCGCTCCAACGTGTAGGTGTTGCTGACGGCCATTCCCGAGGAATCGATGATCGAATAATGCGTCGTCTGTTCACTCTCGTAGGGAGCGTCGGAGATCTTGATGGGGCCGGCAATCTGCAGGCTGTCGGTCGCCGCGTCGCGGTCGATCGTGGCCGTCAGTTGCTGCGCCGCGCTGGGGCCAAACCGCTCAGCGGGAATGGGGACAAAATCTTGATCGCCCAACCACGCCGCACGTTCACGAAATGCCCGCCGCATGACCTCGCTGACCAGATGGATCTGCATCGGTGACCAGGGTTCAACCGAAGGGGGCAGACCCAACGACTGGATCATTTGCAATTCCAATCCGACCGTCAGACCGCCCGAGCTGGGCGGCGGGGCGCCGTACACCTGACAACCTTGAAAGGAACACCTGACCGCCGGTCGGATTGGAGCCTGGTACCGTTCCAAGTCTTGCTCGGTGATCAGCCCATCGCCCCGGCGCATTTCCGCAACCACGGCGTTGGCAATCGGACCACGATAAAAAGCGTCGGGTCCCTGATCGGCGATCGTTTGCAACGTCGCCGCGAGGTCCGGCTGTCGCAATCGATCGCCGGGGATCCATGGTCGGCCATCGGCATGGCCGTAAACGCGTCGGAACTCCGCGTACCGCGGATCCTGCTTCAAAGCTTCGTCGGACAGCGTGGCGTTCAGCGAATAGGCAAGATGGCGGTCGACCAAAAAGCCTTCCCGAGCCAGGTCGGCCGACGGTTGCACCAGACGTTTCCAGTCCAGCTTTCCGAACCGTTCGTGCGCGACACCGAACCCGCGGACGGTCCCGGGCGTTCCAGCCATCCGGGCATGCCGGCGATTGGTCCAGTCCACAAAGCTGCGTTCGTCGGCGGCAGCGGGTGCGGTTTCGCGGTAGTCGATGCAGACCACATCGTCGCCGGACGCCTGTTCCGAGCTTGCCTGCCCGTTCGTGTGCGGCGAAGGCGAGACCAGCATGAATCCGCCTCCACCGAGATTTCCCGCTTCCGGCCAGGTAACGGCCAGGGCAAATCCCACGGCCACGGCTGCGTCCACCGCGTTGCCACCGTCGTTTAGCACGTCGCGCCCAATCGCGGAAGCCAGCGGCGTGGCGGTCACCACCATCCCGGCGTCGCCCCGAGCCACGTCCACCGGCGTCCGGGGCGGCGGGCTGGGCTGTGGGTTCGATTGTGGGCTCGACTGCGGGCTGGGTTGCGGGCTGGGCTGCGGGCTGGGCGGCCCCGCCATCGCGGTGATCGCATCGTTCGCTGGCATGCCGACAACCGGTATGCCGACAACCGGTATGCCGACAACCGGTATGCCGACAACCTGCATGCCAACAGCCAGGGCGAACAAGAATCTGAACGTGGACAGCGAAGGCAACGGGACGGACGACATGGGGCAGCACTCAGGGAAGAATCGTTTGCGATAGGATAGCACGTCCTTTCCGAGCGGCCCGTCCTTTCCGTGTGGCGCGTCCGTTCAGTCGCCGCCTGCCGCTTCATGGTGATGTGAGTGTCCCGGGATCTCGCCTCCGGCCTGGAGAAAGGCGTGCAAGTTCTCGATTTCGTCGCGGGTCAGGACGTTCAACAATCCGGTCGGCATGGGCGACACATCGGATTTGATTTTGACGTCCACATCGCGTTTGCGGATGTTTGTCAACGAATTGGGCGTCAACAGATTGGTCGCCACGCGATAGGCCTTGTTGGATTCTTCCACGATCACGCCCGTCACGACGCGTCCGTCCACCAACAGGAAACGGTAGCTTTGATGGTCGGGGTGGATCTTGGACGAAGGTTCCAGCATCTGTCGCAGCAGTTCGGTGCCACGCAGTTGTTTCACGGATGCGACCAGATCGGGACCCAAATTGACGCCGTGGCCGCCGACGACGTGGCACTGGTTGCAGCGGGCTTTGACGAACGCCATGGCACCCTGCATGAGCGAGTCTTCATCGGTGGCCGGATGGTCGGCGTTGAAGTCCGCAAAGTCCTTCATGGTCCATTCACGCACGACTGTTGGCTGATGATCGGCCAGCATCCGATCGGCGGTGTCCGCATTCTTGGCAACCACCATCACTCCGTTCATCACGACCCAGTGTCCCGGGAAGGTGCAAACGTAGGGATAGACTCCGGGTTCAGTCGGCGCTTTGAATCGCAGCACGTGTATCAGGGACGATCGGGTCGGCCCGATCATCGGTGAGGCGTGCAGGATCAAGTTGCTCTTTTCGCGCGGGATGAAATCCGATTTGGCGTTGCGCGGATCCTTGGCCATCTCATTTGCGGCCATCCCGACTTCGGCCAGTGCTCCCGGGCGGAGCAACACCAGGTTGTGGTCGGTGGCATCCGGATTCGTGAACACGATCTTCACGCTTTGTCCCGGACGCGCATCGATGCGATCAACCGAGAACAACATCTTCTCAGGAATGCAGGAGATTTTGATGACATTCAAATCCTGCTGGGAGTCGAACTGGGCTTCGCTCGCCGACGGTGTCGGTTCCTTGATTGTTCGATCCTTCGCGGCCTGCTGCAGCAGCGTCGCGATACCATAGCGATCCTCTGATTCCCAGAACGGCCGCAACGTTCGGCTGCCCAGGGCACAGCTGATGGCATACTGCAGATGGCCATCGCGTGGGTATTGAAACACATCCAGAATCGCCTCCAACGCTTCGCGGGTTCCGATGTAGGTCGCCGCGATGACCGCCTGCATCCGAACGATCCCGTTGGGATCTCGGGCCGACTGGTTCAACAGCCGGATCGCCTGCGGGAGGTACGGGTGCCAATAGCGAAGTTGTTGGGTCGCCGCGGCGCGGGCGTGGGCCTCGTCGCAACCCAGCAGGTCTTGAAGCGTCGACGTGGCGATGCGCAGGCTTTCATCCGAGTCGGTCGCCAGGTCGCCGCCGATCGCGCGATCCGGACGCGGATCGGAAGACGGATCCACACTGGAGGGCAATCCGACCAGACCGATCCAGCGATAGGTCCAGACCGCTTCCATTTGGTGATGGCGGAATCGCGCGTCGTCCGCGTTCAATGCTTGCACCCACTGGTCCAGCCGCGGAAGGACGTCAGCGGGGTCGCGCTGGCGAAGTTCCCGTTTGGCCCACTGACGGATTTGCGTTTCGCGCCGTTTCAGCAACGAAAGCAGGTCATCGATGGAGGCATCGGCGATCGATGGCGGGTCGAGCAAAGGCTGGCCTTTGGCAGTGATTCGCCAGATCCGTCCGCTATCTCGGTCTCGTCGTGGGTCACGCAACGAGTACTGTGCATGGCCCTTGATGGGGTTGTACCAATCGCAAACGTACAACGCCCCGCGGGGCCCCCACTGCAAATCGACCGGGATGAAGCTCAAGTTGGTGCTGAACAGCAGGTCGCCGACATATTCCTCGGAGTAGCCGTAGTCGCCTTCGATCCAGCGATGGATTTCGACGCGGTTGGTGGGCTTGTAGCGGACTTTGATGAATCCGCCCTGGGTTTCTTCGGGGAAGGTAGAGAAGTCGACCATCTGGTGCCCGCACACTCCTGAATACGCTTGCAGGCCGGTGGGACGCGGGTGCTGCACCGGATAGGGCGGGTCCAGCGAATGGAACGCTTCGGCATACACGGGGTGACTGGCCAAGTGTTGACCCCAGTCGTCGAAGGTGACTCCCCAAGGGTTGGTGCTGTGGTAGGTCCCGAAACTGACCAATCGCCCGGTGCGCGGTTCGAATCGGAACCAGCCGCTGTTTTGCTGGCGGACCGGTCCGTAGGGGGTCTCCACCTGGGAGTGGTGAAAGATCGATTCCCTGAAAATCAAGTCTCCGTCGGGAGTCCAACTGAAGTCGTGCAGGGAGTGGTGCGAATCCTCAGTCCCGAATCCGCTGAGCACCACGCGGTGGACATCCGCCACATCGTCTCCGTCCGTGTCTTTCAGGAAACTCAGGTTGGGTTGTTCGGAGACATACACGCCGCCGTCGCCGAAAGCAAAGGAAAGCGGCACATGCAGGTCGTCGGCGAAGACTTTCGATCGGTCGGCGCGTCCGTCCCCGTCGGTGTCTTCCAGGATGACCAGTTTGTCGTTGGGCTCTTTGCCGGGGTACACGTGGGGGTACGTTGTCGAACAACTGACCCACAAGCGACCGCGAGAATCCCAACGCATCTGGATGGGGTTTGCGATCTCTGGGAACTGCTCTTCTCCGGCAAACAAGTTGACCTCAAACCGCGGGTCAACTTGAAACGCCCGCCGTTCGTCTTCCGCCGTCAGCCACTGGTTCGCGCCGCGACTCTGTTTCGTTTCCGGCATCGGGGCCAGGTTGCCGTCATCGATTTCGGTGGAATCCGACTGGCCGGATGCGATCTCCCAAATGCGTTGGTCACGGTTGGCGACCATTTGGTCGAAGTTTCGCATCGCCGGCAGGAAGTCCAGGTAGCCGTACGTTTGATTGCGGCCGCCGGTGTAATAGAAGGTGTTTAGCGGGCGAAAGCGTCGAAAGAATTGGCGGTTCTTGTCGGCGATGACGGCTCGGAGTGCCGGTTTCACCGGGGGCGGATCATGACCGAAGGTGTTTTGGAACAACAGGGACGAAAACAAATGATCGCCAGCTTCGTTGAGATGCACGCCGTTGATCGTGTAATCGGACCCCATGCTGGCCAACGTGCTTCGCGTTGGCTGGAACACGTCAGCAAATCCGACCTGCTGTTCGGCGGCGACCTCGGACATCACTTCGACGTACCGGGCCAGCGACTGATTGTTACGATCGGCCGCGCGGACATCTGGCAAGTTCTCATTGGCGACAGGAGAAACCAGCACGATCCGGGCAGCGGATTGGCCATTGAAGGCTTTGGATTTCAATTGTTGCAAAAAATTCGTCAGCGAATCCCGGAAGGAGTCCAATCCCGTTTCGCCTGCAAAGGATTCGTTCAAGCCGAAGGCGGCGAAGATCACATCAGCACGCTCATGCGTCAGGTGCTGGAACGTGTCGGCAAAATTGTCCGGGCGCGGTTGCAGATCGACTTCGTCGCCGGACCATGCCAGGTGCCGCACCGACAGTTGGAGGTCCGGGTGGGCTTGCTGGATCATCGCTTCCAAGTGTCCGAACTGTTGCGATCGTTCCAGCAAACTATTTCCGATCAATGCGATTCGGTCACCTTGCTGCAGCTGCATCGGCAGCGTCGTGGCAACCGGCGGGGCCGCTTCGGCGCGCGGGGCGGTTTTTTGATAGATCCCAAACTTTTCCAATTCGGGATCACGCGGCGGGTCCGGCTTTCCCGTGGACGTGTTGCGAGCATCCACCTGCTTGGCCGGCTTTCGACCGCGTTTGGCCTCGGCCGGCTTCGCGCTACCCTCGTCCTGCGGACCGGCAATGGCCACGGGGAAGCTTGCGGTGCAGAACACGCAGGCGAACGCGAAGGCAAAGTGTCTCAAACCGATGCAGACGTGCGCCAGGATGCGGCGGAAAATGGAGGACGGGTGGGCAAGGTTTCCGGGCAGGTGGTCACGACGTGTGGGCATCGGCTTGGACAGGTTGGGAACGGTCGGAGGAGGGATCGGAAGACACGCGGTCGCCGGGCGGGGGATGGCCATCGAAGCCCGCCGGATGGCCATCGACGCCTGCCGGGGATGGCGGAGTGAACGCTGGCGGAAGCGCGCGGCGGGCGAATCATTGCGGCTGAGTTTAACCCATCGCGATTCTGAGGGCGGGCCCGAGCTGTGGAGGCTGCGGTGGCGACTCGATGAGCCCGAGCGGTGGCGACAGAGTCCCGGTGATCCGGGACCAATTGTGGGGGGACGCGTTGGAAACCGGCCGGGCAGTGTGCAAAAATGAGGCTCAGCGAATCGGCCCGACTGCTCCTCCGCTTTTCCCCAGCCCGTTCCGATTCGCGCTCCGTGGGCATTCTGCGGCGAGATCGACTCCTCTTCTCTCGGGTTGTATCGAATGAGACTTTTCCAGCGTTTGAGCGTCTGGTTGGTGGCGTGGTGTGCGATTCCCGGTCTGGCCGAAGCCGAACAAGCCACCGGGCCGCCCGGCAATTCGATCCGCGTGTACCACATCGGCAACAGTTTGACCCGCAACCTTCCCCTGGGCCGATTGCATAAATTGTTTGAATCGGTCGGTGGAAAATACGACTACGGCATGCAGCTGGGTGGCGGGATGCGGCTCTCCCAGCATCTGGTCAAACGCAGCCACGGCGGTCCGCCCGGCAGCGGCAAATACAACCTGGTCAAACGCTACGGCGCGTACGACCAGGCGTTGAAGCAGTCGGAGTTTGATGCATTGATCCTGCAGCCCTATCAGGAGCCGCTGGACGATGAATTCGAGTCGTTCCAGAAATGGCCCTTCTTCAAGGGTGGCGCGGTGCAGTCTGCCGCGGCGTTCATCGAGTACGCGTTGGGACAAACGACACCCGGCGGTGATCGCTACGATCAACAGCACGCCAATACCGATCACGTGGCAACCCGGCGGTTCTACATTTATGCGACGTGGCCAAAAGCCGAAGCGGTGCTCCATCAAAGGGGACCGAACAAGAACTTCTCGAACTACTGGGCAACCCCGTATCGCGGCGGCGTTCAACCCTGTCGCGATTACTATGCGAAACTTGTTGAACGGCTCAACGAGCGTTTTTCCGATCTGCCGATACCGGTGCGGATGATCCCCGCCGGCGAAGTGCTGGCGGAACTGGACCGAAAGATTCGCGGCGGGGAGCTTCCGGGGATCGAAGCTTTTTACCAGCGTCATCAGCCCTATTTCCTCAAGGCCCGCGGAGAGTCGGCGCCGTTCAATCCCAAGACGTTTCAAGCCGATGCCGGCGTGTTGAACTTTTACGCCGACGGAATCCACTTGAACGATCAGCCGCACAACGGCAAGGATTCCGGGACCATCGGTTCGTATTGCGCGGCACTCACGGTGTACGCCACCTTGACCGGCAGCAGTCCGGTCGGATTGTCCGCGGAACCCTACGAGATGTTTGATCCGCAGGTCGACGCAACGCTGATCCGAGTGCTTCAGCAAACGGTCTGGGATGTCGTCGCCGGTCACCCGTACACCGGGGTTCCCAGCGTGCCGTCAGAAGACAATGCAACGGCGTCGTCAGGTGACCGGCAGCGATTGACGGTCGAAGCGCCGGCCGTCGAAACGCCGCTGGACGAAGGCAATTCATGGGCGTTTGGACAGCCCGAAGATGGTTTTCGTGATGACGCGTTGTTGGATCTGCGTGGCTTGAACGAAGCCCGTTCGGGTCAGAGCGGATTCATTCGCGTGAGCAAAGACGGCAACGGATTCCTCCGGGGTGACGGCCAGCCGATCCGATTTTGGATCGTGGGAACGGACGGCCATCGCTTTGAACCCGAGCAGATGGACCTGCATGCCAGGTGGCTCGCCAAGTTAGGCGTCAACATGGTGCGGCTGCACGTGACGGTCTGCGATCATCGGGAAGGGGCAAGGATCACCGATGTGGATGACAAACTAATCGAGGGAGTCCATCGATTCATCAAAGCGGCCAAGGACAACGGTCTGTACGTTTTGATTTCTCCGTTCTACGCCCATTTTGATGCACCCCAAAGCTGGGAATTGCGCGGCGGCAAGGTGGACATGGAGGGGCTGTTATTCATCGATCCGAAGTTGCAGCGGGCGTACCGTCACTGGACGCGCGAGCTCTACACGCGGGTCAATCCTCACACGGGACTGCCGATCCGAGACGATCCGACCGTTGCCATCCTGCAGATTCACAACGAAGATTCGCTGTTGTTCTGGACCATGCAACGGCTTCCCGAACCATACCGCGAAACGCTTTCGGAGGAATTCAGCAAGTGGTTGAGTTCCCAATACGGGTCGGTGCAGAAAGCCTGGGCGGCGTGGGGAGACGGATTCAAAGGGGAAGATCCGCTGGACAATCCTCAGCAAGGCAGAATCGGTTGTCTGCGGATCTACGACTTGACGACCGAGGGGGACGGGGCGTTCGCCAGACGCCAGCAGGACACGGCCCGATTCCTGGCGGAGTTTCAACGGGACTTCTACGCCAGGATGGGAAGGTACTTGCGGTACGACCTTGGTTGCCAGCAGCTACTCAACGCGACCAACTGGCGGACGGCGGACGATCCCAAGCTGAAAGCACTGGAGCGATATTCTTATCACGCGTTGGACATCGACGCGGAAAACGAATACGTCGGTTCGGATTACCAACACCAGGGTCCCAACGACAACTACCGGATCGACCCCGGGCACCGGTTGGTCAATGAATCGGTGTTGTCCAAACCGTTTGAGATGTGCACCAATTTTCGCCAGGCCGAAGGGCACCCTTTCATCGTCACCGAAACCGCTTGGAAGAATCCCAACCGGTACCAGAGCGAGGGGCCTTTCCTGGCGGCCGCTTACCAGAGTCTGACCGGGATTGACGGTGTGGCCTGGTTTTCCTGCCAGACGCCGCGCTACGAAACCGATCCGTTGAAGCCGTTTTGGAAAGTCGACGATCAGTTCGCCATGCACAAGTGGAATCATTGTTACCCGGCGATGATGGCGGGGTTTCCCGCCAACGCACTGCTGTATCGGCGCGGGGATTTGAAGCAGTCCGACGCGGTCGTCCGAGAGGTGCGATCGCTGACGGAGATCTGGCAATTGCAGCCGCCTCGGATCGCCGATGACGAAGCGCGTGGCGATCAAAGGAACTTGGCGGATTTGCGACCGGCCTGGTCTGGTCGCGAGGGAGAAATCAATCGGGCCGCATTCCTGATCGGCCCGGTGACAACGGCACATGTCGAACAGTCCGAGGATTCCAGCGTTGCCGACCTGCAGCAGTGGTTCGATCCCGAGGCCGGCACGATCCGCTCGGCAACGGGAGAACTACTTTGGGACTACCGGCGACAGATCTGCACCATGGACGCGCCTCGCGCCCAGGGGGTCACCGGGTTTCTCCGGGACAACGGCGGGCACTTCGAATTGTCCGACGTCACAATCGACAGCCAAAATGAATACGCGACGGTCAACGTGGTCAGTTTGGATGATCGCCCCCTCGCCGTCTCGGAGAAAGTGTTGGCCCAGGTCGTGACCGTCAATCGACTGACGGGGTATCGCACCAAGCCGGCCACGATCACCGTCGGACAAGGCGATGCGGCAACTGCGGTTGCCGGCGAAGAAATCGTGCGGCTCGGTGAACCGCCGTTTCGCATCGCCAACACCGAAGTTTCATTGCGAGTTCACAACGAGAAGTTGCAGCGGGCGATCGTCTTGGACATCAACGGCTATCCGGTCGAAACGATCGCGATCGAGCAGGGAAGTGTGACTTTTCCACTCTCGGCGGTGTACGTGGTGCTCACGCCCTGATCAACGATTTGCGGCTCGTGGCAGGCGTTGGCCGATCAAACCCTTTCCAGCCGACGTTGTTTTCGGGGTAAAGGAGCGCGGCGTGTTGCCGGTTGCCTTACAATTCGGGGTTCACGGCGAGGCAATTTCGGGGCGGCATCCAATTGCGCGAGACCCCGGGGAGGACTCGCCACCGGCGAGTGGCCGGTTGTGCGGAGAAGGATTCAACGAATCGCGTCTTACTACATCTAGCTTCGGGAGTTGTTTCCATGCGTGCCCTGCTTGCCCTTTCCCTGTCGGTGCTGGTGGCCGGCCTGCCGTGCGGTCGCGCAGTCGCCGACGAGCAGGAATTGAATGCCGCGATCGGCGGCTACGTCAAAGCGTTCAACGATCAAGATTTGGACTCGGTTGCCGCGATGTGGACCGAAGATGCGACGCACATCGACCGTGAGACCGGCGACCGGACCGAAGGTCGAGACGCCATCCGATCAGATCTCGCGGCGGTGTTCGAAGAGCGACCGGAAACGCGGCTTTCAGGACAAGTCGACTCCGTCCGAATGATCACGCCCGAGGTCGCCAAGGTCGAGGGACGGACGATCGTCGGAGTTCCCGGCGAGGCTCCGGTGGAAAGCAGTTTCTCGGCGATCGCCGTCAAGCAGGACGGGAAATGGATGATCGATTCGATTGAGGAAATGCCACTGCCGCAACCTCCCACCTCCTACGACGCCTTGAAACAACTTGATTGGCTGGTCGGCCAGTGGGTCGACGATTCCGATCAGACACGCGTCGACACGACGGTGCGTTGGTCGCCCAACCAAGCCTTTCTGATTCGGTCGTTCGTCGCTTCCGATGATCAGGGCGTCAGCCAGCAGGGGACCCAGGTGATCGGGTGGGATCCACGAAGTCAGGAGATTCGGTCGTGGACGTTCAATTCGGACGGATCATTCGGCGACGGAGTGTGGTCCCAGAGCGGTGAAGACTGGTTGATCAAGTCCAGTCAAACGACAGCCGAAGGCTTGGCGGCTTCGGGCACCTACGTGCTTTCACGACCGGACGACGAAACGATCCAGCTGCAGTTGATCGGCCATGAAATCGAAGGCGAACCGCAGCCCAGTACGGAAGTGGTGACCGTGGTGCGACAAACGCCGCCCGCGGACGACGGCTCGGCAGACGCCGACGCGTCGGACACCGACACGACCCCAGGATCAGCGATCGAATCGGGAGGCGTGATCCGATGAGAAAACTAACCACCCTGTTGCTGGCCGGCGTGATGATCGTCGGCCTGCCCGACTCCGAAGTGCTTGCCCGCGGAGGATTCAAAGGCGGTGGAGGCAGCCGCGGCGGAGGCAGGTCGATGTCGGCCGGACGTGCCCGCCCGAGCACGCACAACTTGAGCCGCCCGAGCCCGCGTCCCAGCATGAGTCGTCCCAGTCCGTCTCGGCCGTCGATCAGCCGGCCGACGGCCAGCCGTCCCAGCGTGAGCCGTCCCAGCGTGAGCCGGCCCAGTGTCAGCCGGCCCAGCTCCAAACCGAGTTTCAATCGCCCCAGTCCAAGCCGGCCCAGTCCAAGCCGGCCCAGTCCGACTCGACCCAGCCCAAGTCGACCCAGTGGCGGGATGAAACCGTCCACGCGTCCGTCGATCAGTCGTCCCTCGATCAACCGTCCGAGCACCTCGCCCGGCGGCCGGCCCACGACCTTGCCGGGCGGTTTGACGCGACCCAGTACGCGACCGAGTCCAAGGCCAGGCGATCTGACACGACCCTCGACACGACCCTCGACACGACCCACGACACGACCCTCGACGCGGCCCTCGACACGACCGAGCTTGCCGAATTTGGCCGGCGGGAAAGACCGTCCCGGGGCTGGACGTCCGGGACGCCCCGGCGGCAGTGGCGGGCGCCCGGGGTTGGATCGCCCCGGATTCACCCGTCCCGGAGGCAGCGGCGGTGCTCGACCCCGGCCGGGAGACCTGGGAGATTTTCTGGGCATGGACCGACCCCTGCGGCCTGAGACTTTGCCCGGGTTGGTTCGACCCGGCGGGAATCGGCCGGGGCCTGGCGGCGACCGACCGGGAATCGGCGACGGGAACCGTCCGGGAAGACCGGGCATCGGTGATGGGAACCGCCCCGGAAGGCCCGGCATCGGCGACGGCAATCGTCCCGGTCGACCAGGAATCGGCGATGGCAACCGCCCCGGGAGGCCCGGCCGCCCGGGCGGCGGAATCGACATCGGCGACATCAACATCGGCAACAACACCGTCATCAGCAATCGTCCCGGTTGGGTGAACATCGACAACGATCGCATCAACAACATCAACAATCGTTGGCAGAATCAGATCGGCGGCATCCAGAATTGGCGGGGACGCTATCCCGACCGGGGCCGGTACTGGAACAATTGGGGCAACGGGGTCCGCAACCACTGGGACCACTATCACCATCACGGTGATTGGTTCGGGCCTTCCTGGTGGAACCGCCACTATCACGCCTGCGGAGGCTGGCACTACGGCTACGCCTTCAACCGCTATCCGTGGAGTTATTGGTGGACCGTGCCGACGTTTGCCACGTTCACCAATTGGTTCAGCTGGTCGGCGCCCAGTGCGGTTTGGACGCAACCGGTGTACTACGACTACGGCCAGGGCGGAAACGTCGTCTACCAAGACAATTCGGTGTACATCGATGGCCAGCAGGTAGCGACCGCGGACGAGTTCGCGCAAAGCGCCGCGGCACTGGCGACCGTTGATCCTCCGGAGGATGAACAAACCGCCGAAGAGATCGATTGGATGCCCCTGGGCACGTTTGCGGTCAGCTCGGGAGAGAAAGATGTCGATCCCAATCGAATCCTCCAACTGGCCGTCAACAAGGAAGGCATCATCAGCGGCACGCTGTACAACACCCAAACGGATCAGGCCGACACGGTCCAGGGTCGCGTCGACAAGGAAACGCAGCGCGTCGCCTTTCGGATCGGTGAGAGCGAGGAGGTGGTGGTCGAAAGCGGCTTGTACAACTTGACGCAAGACGAAGCTCCGATCCTGGTTCACTTCGGCGACAGCCGCGTCGAGAACTGGCTGCTGGTCCGTTTGGAAAACCCCGAAGCGGAATCCGCGGACGCCGAAGAGGCGCCCTGAAGTCGACCGCGTCAATCACTTTTTTTACCAACGGGCGAGGGCCAGTTAGCGTCCTCGCCTGTCGATGCAGCGTGTCGTGACAGAAGGACGAATCGTGCGGCGCGCAGCCAAGTCGATCTCTCATCGGCGGTTGGCAGTCGGTTGATTGAGGAGGGGTGCGGTTCGCAATGTCGGATTCCGCTCCCCAAAACCGCGGGAATCAACGCAACGTTCGCGGATTGAAAGACGACGATCGAGAGTCAACACGCTGCTAGGGGAAAGTTCGGAGCCGGACCTTCGTTCGAAGCGGGGCGATTTTGTGCGTTGACGATCTGGCGGTCACCTGGCCGCATGGAAATCGGCCAGGGTGCAGGTAGCCAAACCGATGCCGACGGGTTTGCAAGGAAGCCGATTTCGCTACGGTGGTACCAGCTTGACCTCGCGATCCGTTCGAAATTCTTGCTTGAGGAGACTGGCTCATGATCGAGTCGTTGCTGAAGTTGTCCCTGGCGTTCGCGTTGCTTTTGGGGACTCCGTGGGCTGGCACGACCTTCGCGCAGGAGGCCGATTCGGGCGAAGCGGCGGAGGCATCCGATGAAGGCGGGGAGGAGGCATCCGCGGCGGGTGCGGCTGACCAGGACGCGAAGGATCCGCCCTACGAGCCGATCACCACGGTCAATCCGCAGATCCCTCCGGATCAATTGGAAATCCTGGTCAAGCCGCTGACCAAGTCCGAATTGCAGGGCGAGGCGGATGCCTGGTTGGAGTTGTTGCGGAAGAAGGCCAAGCAGATTGCCGCGGCGCAGCTGGCCGTGAAGAAAACCAATGAGGCGATGGATGCCGGAGATGGCCGGGCCGCCGAAGCAGCGATGAAAGCCGCCGACGCGGTTCAAAAGAAAGCCGAAGCCGAAGCCGAGGCGACGGAAAAGGAGATGTCCGAAAAGGCTCAGAAGCAACTGGGGTTGGATGAAGCGCCACCGACCCCCGGCGATGATTCGGCCGACCAGGAAGATGCCTCGGGAGACGAAGATGCCGCCGGCGAGACGACTGGAGAGGCGGCCGGAGACACCGAAGGCGACGCACAGGGAGGCATGGGTGCCGCCGCCTCGGCGAAGAAGGAACAATTGCTCGCGGACGTCAGCGAGCTGCAGGACCAACGCACGGCGATCGCCGATCGTTTGGAGGTCGTGTTGTACTCATTGGAACTCAAGGGCGGCGACGTGGAGGAGTACCGCAACTATGCGGTGGCGGTTTCGGGAATCGACCTGGATGCCACCGATGCCAGCGCCACGTGGGCGGCGATTACCGGATGGTTGGCATCCAAGGAAGGCGGCCAACGCTGGCTGTGGAACATCGCACTGTTCCTCTTGATCCTGCTGATCACGTGGATCGCCGCACGCGTCATCGCGGCGGTCGTCAACTGGTTGCTCGAACGCAAAGTCAAGCTTTCGACGCTTGCCGAAAAACTGATCTCCAGGACGATCAAGGATGTGATCATGCTGATCGGTTTTGCGATCGCGTTGACCGCCTTGGAAATCGACATCACGCCGATCCTGGCCGCGATCGGAGCCGCCGGTTTTATCATCGGGTTTGCCTTGCAGGGGACCCTCAGCAACTTTGCCAGCGGTTTGATGATTCTGATCAATCGGCCGTTTGATGAAGGCGATGTGGTGAACGCCGGCGGCGTCACGGGAACGGTCAACCAGATGAACCTGGTTTCCACGACCTTTCGAACCTTCGACAACCAGACCATTCATGTCCCCAACAACGAGATCTGGGGCAGCGTGATTACCAACATCACCGCGAACGACAATCGTCGCGTCGACATGGAGTTTGGGATCGGATACGAAGACGACTTCGAAGAAGCCGAGCGAATCATTCGCGAGGTCGTCACGCAGCACGAATTGGTCTTGGAAGATCCCGAGCCGATGGTCGTGATGCACGAGCTGGGGGATTCCTGCGTCAAGATCGTGTGCCGCCCTTGGGCCAAGACCAGCGATTGGTGGACGGTCAAGACGGAGGTCACGCGACGCGTCAAGCAGCGGTTTGATCAGGCCGGAATTTCGATCCCGTTCCCACAGCAAGACGTGCACCTGTACCAGCACGCGGCCGAAACGGCTGGCTGATCCCCAGCCGTGATCGCGACGACAGCCCCTGCCGTCGGCCGAATCACATCAGGCTCTGTCTGCAGACGAGTAGCTACGCTCGCCAGAGCGTGGCTTTCCGCCGTGATCGCGAAACGGCAAAACCTTCGGCGCTCCCGCCTTGGCCGACTGCTGTCACTCGGCGCGATCGTCGTGGGACTGCCGCGGCGAATCAGCGGATGCTGGGTCTGCCGCGGCCCGGTTCGAATCCGCTTGCTGCGAGATCTCACCGGACGTCAGGTGGGGTGAAGCGTCCAGATGTTCGGCTTCCATCAGATGGGCGACGCGCTGCAGCGTGGCCAGGATTTGCAGACGCTCCCAATCCGCGAGCCCGGACAGGTTGTCGCGGAAGCGGTCTTGCAGCAGGGAGGGAGAGCACTCGAGCATCGCCCGGCCGGCGGGTGAGATGCTGATCAACACGC
The DNA here is from genome assembly GCF_008629675.1 of Roseiconus nitratireducens. GTDB lineage: Bacteria > Planctomycetota > Planctomycetia > Pirellulales > Pirellulaceae > Stieleria > Stieleria nitratireducens. Next base: position 31,615 of record NZ_VWOX01000022.1, read on the forward strand.
TGCGGCCGTCGTCGGGGCTGGGCTGGCGGATGATCAATTCCCGTCGTTCCAACCGTTGCAGGATGCCGGTGACCGTGGCTTGGCTCAAATGGACGGCTCGTGCCAGCGTGGAGGGCGGCGTGGGGCCGATCCGCAAGACTTCCTGCAGGACGGCCAACTGAGGCCCGGTCATGCCATGCCCGTTGACCAGCCGGCGCGAATGCAAGTCGATCGCGCGAATGATTTGTCGAATGGCGGCAACGATTTGGTCTTCGTGGGAAAGCATTACAGGCGATCTCGCAGATCGACGGCTTCGGCAGATCGACGGCTTCGATGGTCGGCGGCTTCGATGGTCGGCGGCTTCGATGGTCGGCGGCTGACGACCGCGGCCAGGATTGCCTCCGTCATCGGACAATGGCGGTGAAGTCACTTCCATCGCGAAAGTCGCCCCTTGGCCGCCGCGCAATGGCTCCAGTTTTCCACGCCGCGGTGAGCATTGCTACCGCAAAGTGACGCCAACCGCCTCCGCGGTCTCGCAATCTTGCCGCCTTCAGATCCGCTCGCGAAAGCCAAATTCTAGTCTCTTCTCGCCTAGTAGCTGCCGTCAGCCGATGTCGGAAAACCACGCTGCGGGGGGCTTCGCCACGAGACGGAGGTCTTCGCCACGAGATCTCGGACGCGACCTTTAGCAAGGTGCGAGGCCCTCCGGCCGGGAGGGGGGCGTGCCGGTTCAAGGTAACAAGTTGTGAGGATTCCTGAGAATTTGAGGCCGGCATCGTCGTAGGCCGGCCGCGGCGGTTTGGTCAACGGTCTGGCTGTGTCAGGACCCGCCGACGGCATCGATTTGCTCACCGCACTCACGTTAAATTCAGACAACCCTCACGCCGATAATGCTTTCGGTTCAAAGCAAATTTTGGTATTCTTTGAGCTCGTCCCGAATGCGGGCACCCCGACAGGGGGATGCCGTCACGGGTTCTCCCCGCTCCGACCGCAAGTAGTTGTCTATGAATCCGCAGAACGAATCGCTCCTTGACTACAAGACCCAAGACTACGGTCACGACCCCACGGAGGTGAGGCACACCGATACATACACCGATGAGTACGTCCGGGGCTTTGTGGAAAAGTGGGATGAGTTGATCGACTGGGATCAGCGGTGGGCGGCCGAAGGCGATTTTTTCATTGAGCAACTGCAATCGCGCGGAGTCCGACGGGTGTTGGACGTGGCCACCGGGACCGGGTTTCACTCGGTGCGATTGATCGAAGCCGGGTTCGACGTGGTCAGTGCCGACGGAAGTCCCTACATGCTTTCCAAGGCCTTCGAGAATGCTCGTCGACGCGGGCACGTGCTGCGAACCGTCCAGGCCGATTGGCGATGGCTCAATCGCGACGTTTACGGTCGCTTCGATGCCGTGATTTGTCTGGGCAACTCGTTCACCCACCTGTTCAGCGAGCGAGATCGGCGAAAGGCGTTGGCGGAGTTTTACGCCGCGTTGGTTCACGACGGCGTGTTGATTCTGGATCAGCGCAACTATGACGCGATCCTGGATCATGGTTTCAGTTCAAAGCATAAGTATTATTACTGTGGCGAGAAGGTTTCGGCAGAGCCGGAGCACGTCGATGAGGGGCTGGCCCGATTCCAGTACTCGTTTGCCGACGGATCGGTGTATCACCTGAACATGTTCCCGCTTCGCAAACGGTACACGCGGAATCTGATGCACGAGGTTGGGTTCCAGTCGATCGATACGTACGGTGACTTTCTGGAGACGTATCACGAAGAAGATCCCGACTTCTTTGTGCACGTGGCGTCCAAGCAGTACGACGAGGCCGAGATCGTCGAAGAGCCGTCCGCCGAACTGCCGAAGGAGGCCCAGCAGTGACATCCACCACTGACCAGGCGACTCAAACCGCCCGCGATTATTACAACAGCGATGATGCCGACCGGTTTTACTCTGAGGTCTGGGGCGGGGAGGATATCCACGTCGGCTTGTATCGCTCCGATGACGAGCCGATCAAGGATGCCAGTCGTCGCACCGTTGACCATCTGGCGGATCAGCTGGAGGGGATCGATTCAGAGTCCGTCGTTTTGGATATCGGTGCCGGCTACGGTGGGGCAGCCCGCCGCCTGGTGCAGCGATTTGGTTGCCGCGTGATCTGTGTGAATCTGTCCGAAGCCGAGAATCAACGCAATCGCGAATTGAACGCGGCGGCCGGAATCGATGACCGGATCGAGGTGATCGATGGAAGTTTCGAGCAACTGTCTCTGGAGGACGAGTCCGTCGATTTCGTCTGGTCCCAGGATGCGATCTTGCATTCGGGCGATCGCTCCCGCGTGTTTCGCGAGGTCGACCGGGTGCTGAAGCCCGGGGGTCGGTTCGTGTTTACCGATCCGATGCAGAGCGATGACTGTCCGGCGGGTGTGCTGGATCCGATTCTGGCTCGGATTCACCTGTCGGATCTTGGATCCCCCGGTTTTTACCAGAAGCTTGGCGGTGAACTGGGTTGGCGCGACTTGGGATTTGAGGACCATACCGGTCAGCTTGCCAATCACTACCGCCGCGTTCTGGAAACCACCGAACAGCGCTCGGCGGATCTGACCGGCAAAATCTCCGCCGATTATTTGGAGCGGATGAAGGCCGGGCTGAAACATTGGATTGACGGCGGCACGCGAGGGCACCTAGCCTGGGGCGTGTTCCAGTTCGAGAAACCTGCCTAGTGTTCCAGCACGCGTGTTTCAACACGAGTGTTCCAGCACGCCGGGGGGAATGCTTTTCCAGCGGAGTCTGGAAAGGCGGCCCGTCCGGGGCCTTGGAGGGTAGCAAACGCTCGGTTTTTCCTGCCGAGCTTGTCACGAAACGACCGGGGTTCGATTTTGGGAAGGATCGGACCGTAGAAGAGAGAATCTTTGTCAGAAAGCGATATCACCACGGAATTGCCTCGCTTCAGCATGGGAAAGCATTTCGAGATGCATCCGGTGGTTTTCCCCGCCGGCGCCTTGCTGGTTCTGACCTTGGTTCTGGTCTGTTTCTGGTTTCCCAGTGACCTCTTGCGGGAAAACTTCATTGGCATCCGCGATTGGATCGGCAACCGCTTTGGCTGGTTGTACGTCGCGTCGATGTCCGGCTTTCTGGTGTTCGCCATCTGGTTGGCGCTGGGCCGATACGGAAATGTTCGGCTAGGGGCCGATGATGAACTGCCCGAGTTTGGGCGGGGTTCTTGGTTCGCCATGTTGTTCAGCGCGGGGATGGGGATCGGGCTGCTGTTCTTCAGCGTGGCCGAGCCGATTTACCATTATCAGGAGACTCCGCCGGGATTTGCAGACGGGCTGGAGGCGTCGCGGCTGTCGATGGCGGTGACGATCTTTCACTGGGGCTTTCACCCCTGGGCACTTTACGCCGTCGTCGGGCTGTCGCTGGCCTACTTCGGCTTCCGTCACGGGATGCCACTCAGTTTTCGTTCTCTGCTGCATCCGCTGCTTGGCGATCGGGTGTGGGGCCGGACCGGGGATGTGATCGACACGTTGGCCATCATCGCCACGCTGACCGGTGTGGCGACCTCGTTGGGGATCGGAGCCAAGCAGGTCAATGCGGGGCTGACGTTTCTGTTCGGCGTTCCCAACGGTGTCAACATTCAGGTCGGGTTGATCGCGACGATCACCGCTGTGGCCACGGCTTCGGTCGTGAAAGGTTTGGACGCGGGGATCCGACGGCTGAGCGAGTTGAACATCGTGTTGGCCGGCGCGTTGATGGTGTTGGTGATCTTCGGTGGCGGACTGATATCGTTTCTCGGCGCGTCGGTCGAGAACGCGGGCGCTTACCTGCAGGTGTTGCCGTTCAACTCTTTCCGCACGGGAGCCTTCAACGCCGAAAGTCGTCAGTGGCTGACCAGCTGGACCGTGTTCTATTGGGCTTGGTGGATCAGTTGGTCGCCGTTCGTGGGCATGTTCATCGCGCGGGTTTCCCGCGGCCGGACGATTCGCGAGTACATCACCGGCGTGCTGCTCGTGCCGACCTGTGTGGGGATCCTGTGGTTGACCGCTTTCGGAACCACCACCTTGCGCCAGCACACCCGCCACTTGGAAAAAGTGGAAAACGGCGCGAAACTTGCAGCCATTGATGACACATTGCCGCGGTACTGGGTCGCAACCGAGGACACTCAGGGCGATCTGGAGCGGCTGGAAGACGGAACGTTTCGTCGCCAGCAGCTTCCCTTGACCGCGGTGGAATATTTGGACGCACCCATCGTGACGGACGATGGCACCACCAAAATCGACACCTTGCCGACGGTGTTGTTTGTTTTGCTGGAGGGGATGTTTTCGTCTCCTTTTCTGGTCAAAACCGGTGCCGGCATTGCAACGCTTTGCATCGTTCTATTTTTCGTCACGTCGTCGGATTCGGCATCCATGGTGATCGACATTATCGCCTCGGGTGGCAATCCGAACCCGCCGGTCGGCACGCGATTGTTTTGGGCATTGACCGAAGGCATCGTCGCGGCGGCGTTACTGATCGCTGGCGGCTTGCAGGCGCTGCAAGCCGCATCGATCGCAGCGGCTCTGCCGCTAACCGTGGTGCTGCTGTTGGCCTGCTACGCGCTGGTGCGTGCGTTGGCCCAGGAGCACGTCATAACGAATCCTGAACCTCAAGCATTAGGAGATCCATGATGGAATGGACAGATCCCGGAACTGCCGGACTGAAGACGTATGAAATCAAGCAGATTGACGACCAAGGTGAACTGCTGGCATCGGTCGACGTGGAAGCCGATAGCGGCGAAGCGGCCGCCAAGCAATTGGAAGAAGTGGCTGACGGAACGCAGAACATCAAGGTTTGTCTGGGCGACGACGTCATGAATGAAATGGGCGTCGACTACTGGATCAAACGGATGCGTCGTCGTTAAGCGGATCGTGCCCGGGTGAGATCTCGGGCAGGTTCGGCCGCGGGGTGTTGATCCACCGGGATCATCGCCTGACGCGGCATCAGGACACGTCGGACCCCGAACAGGAGCGGTCGCTTGCGATTGATTGCTGTCACTTTCATCGTCATGACGGCCCAGGCCTTCGGTGGTCTGGCGTTCTCGTCCGCTGCGCAAAAAATCTCGATCGCGCAGCTCTCTCTCTTCGCACAAGAAACCAGCCCCCTGCCGCAGGATTCCCAGGATTCCGCGCCGATCAGTTCCTCGGCCGATCCGGCCGCCGAGTCATCTCAGTCGCTGCAATTTGATCAAACCCGTTTTGAAGCGGCGGAAGGCTACCTGACGCTGACCTGGAACGAATTGAACTCTGCCGCCGAGTACAGCGTGCGACAGGATTCGGGTTTGGAAGTCTATCGCGGCCCGTTGCCGGAGGCGTTCGTTTCAGGATTGCCCGACGGGACGTATCAATTCACCGTTGACGCGTTGGACACTCAGGGGCAAGTCATCGCCCGCAGCGCCCAGCCGGCGGTCGTGGAGGTCGTTCACTGGCCGCTGCGAATGGCCTTGGCCCTGTTCTTTGGCGGCTTGGTCATTTTTCTGTTGTTGATCGCCGTGATCATCCGCGGCGCCCTCGGTCAGCCGGAGGAAGCAGCGGCTGAACCCTCCACCACGCAACCGGAGACGACGACGTGACGTTCCCGTTAGCGGCAACCCCGGAAACGATCCTCCGTCCCAGTTCCGGCTACATCCTGTTGGCGATCTTTGGCATTGCTTGGGTCGCGTTGGGGAAGTGGTGGGGGCGACGCGCGCAGTCCTACGACGGGTTTGCCGTTGCGGGACGAAACGTGGGTTTGGCGTTGGGCACGGCGACCGCTGTGGCAACCTGGATCACCTCCAACACCACAATGCTGGCGCCCCAATTTGCGCTGCAACTGGGCGTCTGGGGATCGGTCGCTTACTCCACCGCCAGCTTCGGGTTGTTCGCGTTCGCTCCGATGAGCGGCCGGATTCGAACACTGATGCCGCAAGGTTACACCGCGGTGGAGTTCGTGCGCCGTCGGTATGGCCGACTCGGATCGATCCCCTTCCTGATCATCTCGCTGTTCTACGCGCTGACGTGGCTGATCTCGATGGCGATGGCCGGTGGCAAGTTGCTCAATGTACTTTCGGGGATTCCCTATGAAGTGGGCATGACCGTGGTGGTCGGTGTTTGCGTTCTGTACACGTTGTTCGGCGGCATGTATGCCGTCATCGGCACCGACTTTATCCAAAGCATCATCATCCTGATCGGATTGGTGGTGGTCGCGGTGGCGGTCTTGATGCACGTCGATATGGCGGACGTTCATGAAACGCTGCGCACCGAGCGGCCGATGCTGTTGTCGGTTCTCTTCCCCGCGGCATTGATGGCGTTATTCAACAACATGCTCTTCGGGTTCGGGGAGATCTTTCACAGCAACGTTTGGTGGAGCCGCGCGTTCGCGATGCGTGACGGCGTCGGCCCGAAGGCATACGCGTTGGGTGGACTGTTGTGGCTGCCGGTTCCGGTGGTCGCGGGGTTCCTGGGTCTGGCCGCACCGGCCCTGGGAATCGGGATCAGCCAACCGGACACGGCCGGGCCGCTCGTGGCGGCAACGTTGCTTGGCACCGGCGGAGCGCTGCTGGTGTTCGTGGTGGTTTTCTGCTCGTTGGCTTCGAGCATCGATAGCCTGTTGGCGGCCACCTCGGACTTGATGGTCAACGACATGATCGAGCCTTACGCGAAAAAGGAGTTGAGCGATGCGGCGAAACGCAAGTTGTCGATGTTCAGCATCGTGGCCCTGGGCGTGCTGTCCTGGGCGGTGGCGTGGGGCAACAATTCGACGCTGGCGACGGTGTTGTTCTTTGCCGGTCCGATGGTGGGAAGTTGCATCTGGCCGATCGTTGGCGGGTTGTACTTTCGCCGTGCGAGTCCGGTGGCGGCTTGCGCCGCGATGGTGCTGGGCAGCGTGGCCGGGCTGATCGCTTATGAGCTGATTTTTCCCTTTGTCGGTGCTTTGGTGGGGGCGGCCGTCAGCGGGATCACATTTGGGGTGTTGATGTTCCTTCATCCAGACCAATTTGACTTTGCTACCCTGGCGGGACCGAAGCGGCCACGCGGCGCGGACCCGCAGTTCGCCTCAGCCGGAACGGCGAGTGCGGAAACGGCTGGGAAAGAAACGCCCGGGGCGGACCAGAGTGGGACCGTACAATCAGGAGAGATCGACTGATGGTAATTTTTCCTCTGTGGCTTCTGAAGACATTGGTGATTGGTGGTCTCGTGCTATGTGGTGCGGGTGCGGCGGCGCTGATCTTGTTCTTGATCGCTGACTCTCGACAAAAAAGGATCTGGTAAATCTGGTCCGATGAATAGAAACAAAAATGTGGCCGTGCCTCTGATCGATCGCGCGACGAATTCGAAAGGGCAGAGTCTGCCGCCGGCCGAGTTGCTCGCCGCGACCGACGGACGAATTGATCGCGAAGCGCTGGAGGCGTTGGGCGGCCAGTCAATTCTGAATCCGCGACAATTCGATCGACGGACGGTCGTGGCGATTTCACAGCTTGCGGCGCTCCTGGAAGCGCGCAACGTTGAAATGGAAAAGCCCTTGGACGGGAAGATCGCCATCACCGCGTTCTTCGAAGCCAGCACTCGCACGCGGTTGTCGTTCGAAAGCGCGATCTTGCGACTGGACGGCAAAGTGTTGTCGGTGCCCGATGGGCAGGTCACCGGGATTGCCAAAGGGGAATCACTGGCCGATATCGGCGAGATGTTCAACACCTACGGCGATGTCGTGATCATGCGTCATCCGGAAACGAACAGCATGGACGAGATTCGCAAGAATCTTCAGCGTCCGCTGATCAATGCGGGCAACGGCAGCGGTCATCACCCGTCTCAGGCATTGATCGACTGGTACGCACTGTTGAAGTGGCGACCGGAGTTGTGCACCGAAGATTGTCCGCCCGAGAGACGGATCCACTTGGGAATCATCGGGACGCCCGGTTCGATGCGGGCCGTGAAGAGCTTCTTGCGTCTCTCACTGATGTTTCCCAAGGCGGTCGACCGAATCACGCTGGTGTCCGAAATGGCCGATCCGGTCGGTTTGGATCTGACCGAACCGATCGAAGAATCGCCGATCCCGATCGAAATCACCAACGACGTTCGCGAAGTGCTTGACGACCTGGATGTGGTATACGTCAACTCGATCGCGTTCCTGGGCGACAGCTATCGGAACCTGGACAACCGCTACAAACTGGATCGTTCCAGCAAGCTCAAGCCGGGGGCGGTGATCATGCACCCGTTGGCCAGAAACAACGAGCTGTCGGAAGATTTGGACGAAACAGATCACAACCTGTATTTCGCCCAGGCGGCCGGTGCGGTCTTTGTCCGGCAAGCCATCCTGGTCGCCGTCCTGCAGCGGCTGGACCGGATCAGCGATTTGTAGCGGAACGTTCATGACGCCCTGAGACCGTCGGGACGCGTCGCCAGAGGGCCCCGGCGGGGCGCACGCGGTGCTCGTGGACGTCGCTCTGGGGTGCCGTCATCGCGATGTCTCGATGATGTCTGGGCGGGCGTTTTCGGACGTCGGTCAATTTCGGTCGCCGGGACGGCTCGGCAGATCCCGGGCCCGTCGGAAGTGTGCCGATCGAAATCGCGCCCCGCCGATTCGAACCACTTTCCACACCATCCATCTATCTCTTACCCCATACTTCAACATGTGCGGAATCACTGGATTCTGGAACCCTTCACGGACTAATGAACGCGAGCTTCGCTTCGCCCTGGACCAGATGCTGGATGTGCTGGACCACCGCGGACCGGACGAACGCGGAAGCCGGCTGTACGTGGACCAGGGACTGGCCCTGGGACACACCCGGTTGTCGATCATCGGGCTCGACCACGGGCACCAGCCGATTGAAGCCGGGCAGGGCGACTATGCCGTCACCGTCAACGGCGAACTGTACGGGTACAAACGCGTGCGGACCAAGCTGGCCTGCGAATCCCTTGCCTGCGACGGAAAGAGCGACAGCGCGATTACCTTGCCGTTGTATCGCAAACACGGGCTGAGCTTCGTCGACAAACTGCGAGGCGAATTCGCGATCGTGTTGTACGACCATCGCGAGCAGCGCCTGGTGCTGATTCGCGACCGCTTCGGAATCAAACCGCTGTATTTCGCGGTCAACGATTCGGGCATCGTTTGGGGATCGGAGGTCAAATCGATCCTCAAGCATCCCGACATCCAACCGAAGCTGTGCCCCAAGGCCGCGGTGCATCAAATGATGCAGGTGATGGTCCCGGGGTCGACCGCGTTCGAAGGCGTGCAAGCCCTCAAGCCGGGGCACATGCTGGTGGTCCAGATGCGCGACGGCCGCCTGGAAACCAACATGACGCGGTGGTGGGATTTGGAGTTTCCGACCTCGCACGATCCCAACCCCGATCCCGATGAATATGTCCAAGGCGTGAAGGAGCGGCTGATCGACGCCGTCGCCACTCGACTGGAAGCTGACGTTCCGGTGGGTTGCTATCTTTCCGGCGGAATCGACAGTTGTTCGATTCTGGGCTTGGCCACCACGCTGCAGCAATCTCCCGTCAAAGCATTCACGATCGCTTTTGACAGCGACGAATATGACGAATCGAATATTGCCAAATTGATGGCGGAGCGAACCGGCGCCGAGCAGGAGTTGCTGCTGCTGACCGAGAAGGAACTTTACGGTCCCGCGTTCGAGCGGGCGACGTGGCACGCCGAGCGAACGTTTTACAACACGCTGGCGGTCGCCAAGTGGCACATGAGCCGGCGGGTGCGGGCCTGCAACTACAAGGCGGTTGTCACCGGCGAGGGGTCCGACGAGTTGTTCGGCGGCTACCCGTTCTTCAAACGCGATTGGCTGGGACGTGAGGGCGAAGGTGGCATCTTTGCCGGAGCGATTTTGGCCGAGGAAGACTTGCAGCACCCGGCGTGGCAGGATCTGTGCGGCTTCACGCCGTCCTGGATCCAACCCTGGATGATGACGTTGGAGCGCGTCAAGCCACTGCTGTCCTCCGATATCCAAGACCTGTTGCAGGAATACGACCCGGTTGCCGAAGTCGCCGCCGCGATCGATCCGGATCAGGTTCGCCAGCGTCACCGCCTGGACATCTCCCAGTACACCTGGGCAAAAACACAGCTCGAAGGCCAGATCCTGACGTGGGGCGGCGATCGGATGGACATGGCCAACAGCATGGAGGCACGGCCGGCATTCCTGGATCACCATGTCGCCGAATACGCCGTGACCATTCCGCCCGAGGTGCGGATCCGCGACGGAATCGAAAAGTGGGTCTTGCGCGAAGCGATGGTCCAGGTCTTGCCGCGTGAACTTTATGAACGCGAGAAGTTCGCCTTCATGGCCCCACCGGCGCACACCGACCCGGTCAAACGGAATGCGATTCAGGAAATGATCGATCATTGGCTGACCGACGACCGCGTCAAATCCGTCGACATTCTGGATGCGTCGCGATTGCGTGGATTCATCGATCAGGCCTGGCAAGAAACCGATGGCACCGTCGCGCGGCGCAACGACATCGTGATGAACCATGCTCTGCAGCTGCACATGCTGCACGGACAGTACGTCGAGGGTCTGCCGCTGCCGGTCGTCGATTGACGCAGCCAGTCAAAGGCGTCGATCGACGCGTCGGGTCCGTGGGGACCAGAACGATGTCACACGAAAGGTGAGAGAATGGAACGTAAAGTCAATTTGGAGCGGATCAAGAAGGACATTCTGACGCTGGCGGAGATCGGTCGTCAGGAGTCCGATCGAGGCATTTACCGGATGGCGTTCACCGACGCCGACATCGAAGGCAAACGCTGGCTGCTCGATCGAATCGAAACGGCCGGTCTGGAGGCTAAAACCGATGGAGCCGTCAATGTCTCGGGGATTCTGGCGGGCAAGTCCGACGCGCCCCGCGTGTTGATCGGATCGCACATCGACACGGTTCCTTGCGCCGGTGCCCTGGACGGAACCCTTGGCGTGGTCGTTGCTCTGGAGTGTCTGCGCACCTTGCGCGAACAGGGGGTCCAGCCCGAGCGGACGTTGGAACTAATCGCGTTCAGCGATGAAGAGGGGCGGTTCGGGGGAATGTTCGGCTCGCAGGCCGTGTGCGGACAGATCAACCCCAAGTCCCTGGCAACCATGACCGACTTGAACGGCATCCTGCTGCGGGATGAACTGCAGCGGCACGGCTACGATCCGATGGCGGCATTGGATGCGGCTCGCGATCCGGAATCAATTGCCGGCTACTTGGAATTGCACATTGAACAAGGGCCGGTGTTGGACCGCACGCACAAGACGGTGGGCATCGTGGACGAGATCACCGGCCTCTTCACCTGGTCGGTCACGCTGCGCGGCGAAGCGAACCATGCCGGCACGACTCCGATGGAGATGCGAAACGATGCCTTCATGGGGTTGGCCGACTTTGCCCACGAAGTTCCCCGGATTCTGGCCGAAAACGGCAGCGATCGCAGTCGCGCGACGATCGGCAAAGCCCAGATCCTGCCCGGGGCGGCCAACACGGTGCCGGGCCACGTCGACTTTTCGTTGGATGTCCGCGACACCAGTGAGACGATCCTGGACGAGTTGAGTGCGGCTTTTCGCAAGGCACTCTCGGCGATCGCACGCCACCGCAATTTGATGTTCGAATTCCAGCAAAAGAGCTACCTTCGGCCCGTCGCTTGCAAGGACGAAATCGTCGAGCTGCTGTTGCGTCAGGCCCAACAGCTGGGGCTGGAGTACGAGCGGATGCCAAGTGGAGCCGCCCATGATGCCCAGATTATGGGCAACTTGGTTCCGGTTGGTATGATTTTCGTTCCCAGCAAGAACGGCCAAAGCCACTCGCCGGCTGAATGGACCGCCTGGTCCGATATCGAAGCCGGGGCCAATCTGATGCTGCAGACGGTGGTCGAAATGTCATCCAGCTGACCGCAAGGATGCTGCCGTGACAGTTCGATCGGCTTGTCGGCGCATGCGTCTCCGATGCGTTCGGTGACGGTGGCCGGTTCCAATCCTCATTCCTCCATTCCGTATTTCCGAGGCCCGGTGAATGAATGCACAAGAACACGTCGATCCGTTGAGAGAGGTGTACCACGAGTCGTTCGTGGACAACCCGGCACACGGAGAGTTTCTGGTCCAGCGCCACACGGCGCTGTTGTGCATCGATTTGCAGTACCTCGATGCGGCTCCCGGGCACGGCGTGTTTCGCGATGCCGAAAAGAGCGGGGTGCCCCGCGAAGCGCAGGAGTACTATTTCGATCGACTCAGTGCGACGGTGTTGCCCAACGTGCGTCGATTGCAAAACGCTTTCCGCACGCACGACTTGGAAGTCATTCACACGCGAATCCAGTCCCTGACCCGCGACGGGCGGGATCGCAGCAAGGGGCACCGCAGGTTGGGCTTGTTGGCGGCGCCGGGATCACGCGAAGCGGAGTTTTTGGAAATCGTCGCACCGGATGAACAGCGTGACGAGATCGTGATCAACAAAACGGCCAGCGGCGTGTTCTCTTCGACCAACCTGCACTACGTGTTGAACAACATGGGGATCGAATCCCTGTTCGTTGTCGGGGTGTACACCAACGAGTGCGTGGAGACGACCGTCCGTGACGCTTGCGATTTGGGTTATCTGGTGACTGTCGTGGAAGACTGTTGCGCCACCGTGACCCCCGAGCTTCATGAAGCTTCGCTGGCGACCCTTCGCGATCGGTACGCGCGGGTGATGTCGCTGGATGAGGTGATCCGAATTGTCGAGCCGTTGGTTTTGGCTACGGACAAGTCCGTTTGAAATCCGGCGTCGATTCGAAGACGTGCAGCCACGCTCGCCAGCGCTGGCGTATCTCCCAACCGTGTAGCCACGCTCGCCAGAGCGAGAAGCCTGGAGTAAATCCGAGCCGTGTAGCCACGCTCGCCAGAGCGTGGAAACCCCGCTTTGTCTGATGCCCCGTGGCTGCACCAAAGCGAGGTTTCCGCCGTCTGGTGACCGCGGCGACGATGTCCCTCTCAGGCCAGATCGAACAGCAAGGCGTCGGTCGGTTGCGTCGCCTGGACATGCAGGGCGGTGGGCCGACTGGTGGCAACGGCGTCTCCGGCAGTCAACCGAGTCCCGTTGACGGTCAATTCACCCCGAGCCACTTGCAACCATGCGTGGCGTCCCGGCTGGACGACGTAGTCGGTCGTTTCACCGGCCGCCAGCTTGGTCGCGAAAATGTTGGCATCTTGATGAATGGACACGGCCGCAGTGTCCCGATCGGGCCCGGCGATCCGGAACCAATGTCCCCGCTTTTGATCCGCGGTGACCTTGTTCTCACTGTAGCGTGGCCGCACGCCGCGGAGCGACGGCTGGATCCAGATCTGCAGAAAGTGGTTGCCGTCGGTCGAGGACGGGTTGTACTCGCTGTGCGTGATCCCCGTGCCGGCGGACATCATCTGGATGTCGTCCGGCGTGATCACCGATCCGTGACCGGTGCTGTCGCGGTGCTGCAGAGAACCGTCCAGGACATACGAGATGATTTCCATGTCGTGGTGCGGATGGGTTGGAAAACCGCGTCCGGCGGCGATCCGATCGTCATTGATGACCCGCAACGACCGGAAGCCCATGTGCTGTTGGTCGTAGTAGCCGCCGAACGAGAACGAGTGAAAACTCTTCAACCAGCCCAAGTCGGTGTGTCCCCGCTGGGCAGCCTGGCGAACGAGCAGGCCGGGATCCGACGCAGGCCCACGGTCCGGAGAAGGTTCCGCGTTCGGCGCAGGTTCCTGCGTCTCCGATCGTTCCGCGGACGCGTTGTCGGCCACGTGAATCAGTCCGTCGTCGGTAAGCGAGAGCCTCTTTCGGCGTGACGTGTTCATTTTATCCTCCGTCGAGCGGGAAAGCATGGATTGGTCTGTCTCCACCAGGAATACCCGGGCCGCCCATAAACCTTACATGTAAACTAAATGGCGGGCCAAATGCCTCTGGCAGCGGGTTGATTCCTGTCGTCGGCGTTCGCTCCGCGGAGGCGAACATGGTTTCGTGGGGGTTTTGCGGAGCGTCGGCGACTTGGCCAATCACCGGCCCGCCGCCTCTTCGGCCACGTGGTCGCGTGCGGATTGCAGGATCGAGATCAGTTTTTGCAGGTCACCGCGCCGGAAATGACCGAGCAGCGAATCGTGCAGTTGCAGGATCGGGCGATCCAGGCGTCGCAACAACGCCTTGCCGCGGGCGGTCAGGCGGACCAGGTAAACGCGGCGGTCCTCTTCGGACTGGTCCTTGGCGATCCATTCCCGTTCGACCAACTGGTCGACCACGCGGGTGATGGCCGGCGCCACCTGGATCATCCGTTCGGCGATCTCCAGACAGGGCATCGGCTGGCCCTCGCCCCGCAGGATTCGCATCGCGTTGTACTGGGATGGCGTCAGGTCGTACTGGCGGAGCAGACGTGCGAGTCGGTTTTCGAGCAGGTCGCTGGTCCGCAGGATGCTCAGCATTGCTTCCTGCTCAATCGAGTCAAATCCATGTTTCTTCTTCAGTTCGGTTTGGAGACTGCGTGCGGCCATCGGTCAATCGTTGGGGAGGTCCGCCGCCGGAGATTGGGCGGCAATGGGGAGCATTCAGTTTAACTGGTAGGGGCCGAGAGATTGGCGTTGCACGCTTGTTTGGGCGGCGTGGCGTCCGATCAGCGCGGCGGCGAACCTTCAGGTGGCGTTTTTACCGCCGGAGCGTCCACGGGACCCGCCCGTCCGGTCGGTAGCTCCGGAAAACATGGCTTCGGGAAGCACGGCCTCGGGAAACACAGAACCGGGAAGCACAGGCGGTTCTCCCACGACTTTTGCCATCCCGTATTCTGGCCCCGGATTTGCTCCCCCGCTGACACGCACAGCTTCAACCCTTTCCGGCGAACCCTAGAGGAACGGATTGCATGTCCGGCCACTCCAAGCGATGTGTCTTATTGGTTGTCGATGCGCTCTCGGTGGAGATCGTGAAGTCGTTCATCGACATGCAGCGTCTGCCCAACCTGGCCCGATTGGTCGCTGAGGGCGGGGCCTTGAGGGGCTGCCACTCGATTTTTCCTTCGATCACCCCCGCGGCCACGTGTTCGATCATCACCGGGGCCTACCCGGCTGAACACGGGATTGAGGGAGCTTTTTGGTTCGACCGCTCCAACCAGGACATTGCGTATTTCGGTGACGATTTGAGCGTGGCCCGCGAGCAGGGCCTGTATGACTACCTGGTCGACTTCGGCGATCGTCTGAACTTTGACCGGCTTGCGGCGCCCACGTTGTTCCGTTTGCTGGACGACCAGGGGATCGACGCGGCGTGCGTCAATTACATGTGGTTTGCCGGACCTCATCAGCACCAGCGCGTGACGCCGCTGGCACTTCGGTTGGGTGTGGGGACGCTGCCGGAAACCGTCCAAGGACCCAAGTACTTGAAGCTCGGGTCGTTTGTCGAATCGCTTCCGGAAGGGGTCCCCAAGCAGGCGGATCCGAGCATCTTGAATCGATACGGATTCAGCGATCAGGTCACCGCCGATTGTCTGTTGGATCTGGCCCGCGCCGATGCGCTACCGGAGATGACCGTTGGTTATTTTCCCGAGAACGATGACCTGGGCCATGTGGAAGGATTGGTCGATGCGGCTGACACCGCGCTGACACGGTTTGACGCGTTTCTGGGGGAATTCATCGAGATCCTGGGCGGCTGGGAAACGCTCGGCAAGACTCTGGATCTGGTGATCGTGGGTGATCACAGCCAAGTCGAGTTTGGCGACAACGGCCCTCGCGTCTTGCAGGTGGACGAAGCATTGGAAGCGTTCCAGCAGGCGACGGTCGGCAAGGGCTGGCAAGACGATGACCAGATTTTTATCTGTCCGAACATGCGTGCTGCGGCGATTTATCCACGCGATGTCGACGATGCGTCGTTGCGGCAACGCATCGTCCAGACGCTTGTCTCCTTGGATGAAGTCGACCAGGTGATCCATCAGGACGACGACGGAACGCTTCAAATTGAAACGTCCGACCGCGGCCGATTGGCGTTCCGCCCGGCCACAGCGGACGATGACGTGTGCGGCGTGGATGCGTTCGGCAACCGCTGGTGGTTTCAAGGAGAATTGGAGACGGTCGGATGCAGCCTGAACGAATCCGGCGAGCTGGTCGACCAGGAGTATCCGAACCCGTTGGAACGTCTTCGCGGGGGCTTTCATCCCGGTGCGCGTCCGATCTGGATCACCGCCCGGACCGACAGCGAATTCGGGATTCAGGGGGTTCACACCCATGCCGGAGGCAGCCACGGTTCGCTGCACGCCGTCGACACTCAGGCGGCCGTCCTGGTTTCTTCGGGAATCGATTTGTCCGTGTTGGCCAATCCGGATCGGCCCCGCATCGTCGACATCGTGACGCTTTGTCAAAATGCCCTGGGTGATCGCTCGCCGTCCAGTGCGGACGTTCGCCGTCCAGCGGCCGCTGGCTGAATTATCGATGGCATGGGCAGGGCGGGGGCGCAAAGGCGTGTCGGCTCCGATGCACCTCCGCCGGATGAGAAGCGTTGGACGCCGGAGGCATTGCTGAACCGTACGGTGCCCGTCCACGCCGTCTCCGTCGGCATGCGACGTGCTTCACGAGAGCGACATGATCGCACCCCCCGTCGAGCCCTCCGCCAGATTCGTCACGTTCTTCCCACTCCGTTTCGGCGGGGTTCTGACATTCCTGCTGACCCTGGTCATCGCCGATGTCGGGTCGGTCCGGGCGCAGCCACCCGTTGAGCAGGCGGCGGAATCAGCGCAGGCAGCTGCCGAGGAAGCCGAGCAGGCGAACTCGCCGTCAAATCCCGTCGCCGTCGATAACGTGGCCGACGACCAGAAGATCTCGCGGCGATTGTCGGACATCTTTGCCTCGGCAAATTGGTTCAAGCAGCTTGAAGTGAAATCCGACAGCGGCATTGTCACGCTGAGCGGTTTGGCGGATACCGAGGAGCACCGCGAATGGGCGGGGAATGTCGCCCGCAAAACCCAAGACGTCGTTGCGGTCGTGAATCGTTTGCAGGTCGACACGACCGTTGACTTCTCCAGCAGCGCCGACGTGGTACGCACCAGCCTGGATCGACTGTGGCGTGACTTCCTGGTTCGATTGCCGTTGTTGGTGGCAGGTCTGGTGGTGATTGTCGCCACCGCGCTGTTCTCGAAAGCGGTTGGGTGGATGGTCGTCCGCTTGCTTGACCGTCGCAAGATTCGCGTGGGATTGAAAGATTTGTGTCATCAATTGCTGTCGATCGCAATCTGGGTCGCCGGGTTGTTGATCGCCACGGTCGTGATCTTTCCTGGCATGACGCCATCCAAGGCATTGACGGTCCTGGGACTTGGCTCGGTCGCGATCGGCTTTGCCTTCAAGGACATCTTTGAGAACTTCTTTGCCGGCATCTTGATCCTGTGGCGTTACCCGTTTGACCGTGGCGATTTCATCACCGCCGGGGAGATCACCGGTCGCGTGGAGGAGATCACGGTGCGGAACACCATGATCCGGCGGCTTGATGGCGAGCTGACCGTCGTCCCCAATGCGAACTTGTTTAAGAACGATGTCGACGTGTTGACCAATCAACCGCAGCGAAGGGTCCGCATCATTTGCGGGGTTGCTTACGGCGAAGACGTCGATCAGTCGCGGGCGGTGATTCTGGAGGCGGTGCAGTCGTGCGACCATGTGGTCGGGAAGCGAACCGTCGAGGTGTTCGCGCAAGAGTTTGCCAGTTCCAGTATCAATTTCGAGGTGGCCTGGTGGACGGGCGCCAAGCCGGTCGACATCCGCCGCAGCCGAGACGAGGTGGTGGCGGCCATCAAGCGCGCGCTGGATCAGGCCGGCATTGAAATCCCGTTCCCCTATCGAACGCTAACCTTCAAGGACCCGCGGATTGCTGACGCTTTGGCGGCGGAACCTGCCAGCCGCGAGGCGGACCCTGAAACCGCATGAGGCGATTCGCCGGACGGTGCCGTCGTTCAGCGAGGGGGTGCCATCCCTCCCGGATGCGGCGGTGGTTGGCGGCGCATCGTGGTCTCTGGGAAGGTGCAGGAATCTGGCAAGTCAGACGCAAGCCGCGTGGCGTCCCTTAAAGCGGTCTTTATGGCAAACCTAGTCGCGGTAGGGAGGGCAGCCTTCTCGCGGCATGGGATCTGCTCACGGATCGAGGGTGTTTTTCGTGATCCGCGAGTTGTCGTCATGAGCCTTTCCTCGTCCAACATTCCGGATCGCGTGCGGCAGTCTCGCCACGGGGAGCTTTCCACGCGACTGGCCAGGCGCCAGTACGACGTGGCCCAAATGCGTCGTCTGGCACGTTTCGCCAAATGGATGGATGCAAAATATCAATTGCCCGGGGTGCCGATTCGCTTTGGCGTCGACAGCCTGATCGGTCTGGTTCCCGGCGTCGGCGATCTGGTCGGTACATTGATCGGCGTTTACATCCTGCGCGAGGCTCACTCGGCCGGCGCACCCAAGGTCATGCTGGCGCGGATGTCGGGAAACCTGCTGATCGATTTCATCGGCGGATCCGTCCCGTTGCTTGGAGACCTGTTTGACATTTACTGGAAAGCCAACATCCGAAACGTTCAGTTGCTGGAGAAGCACGTTTCGGCAAACCTCAAGAAGACGCAATAGCAACCACGCCATGTCGAAAGTGAAGAGCACTTCGTTTAGCGTTCTGAAAACCGTGCGGGATCTTGCCCGTGGGTTGAGCAATGACCTGATTCGGATACGCCGACACCTGCACCGTCATCCTGAATTATCCGACCAGGAATTTGAGACGACCAAGTATTTGAGTGAGGAATTGGCCGGGATCGGGTTAACACCCCGGCCGGCGCAGGACCATCGCGGCGTCTGGGCGGATCTGGGTGAGGGTTCTTACCGGGTCGTGTTGCGAGGCGACATTGATGCGTTGCCCATCGCGACGGAGGTCCAGGCGGAATACCGGAGTCAGGTGGCTGGCGTGATGCACGCGTGCGGTCACGACGCTCACGCGGCGATGACGTTTGGCGCCGCGGCGATCCTGCATCGTCTGGAGCAATTCGGCAAGTTGCCGCAATCGATCAGTGTTCGGGCCGTCTTTCAGCCGGCGGAAGAAACCAGCAACGGGGCTCCGCACATGATTCACAGCGGCGTTCTGGACGGAGTGGCATCGGCCATGGCGTTGCACGTTGATCCCACACGTCCCCTGGGGACGGTGGGGGTGCGGTCAGGCGTCTTCACGGCCGGATGCGACGCGTTCCACATCACGTTTTCTGGTCGCGCCGGACACGGTGCGCGGCCGCACCTGACCGATGACGTGGTCGCGGCGGCCGCGGCGTGGATCAATCAAGTTTACACCCGCGTCCCGCGGAGCCATGACGCCTTGGATCCGGTCGTGGTGAACGTGGGGGCGATTCACGGAGGTTCGGCACCGAACGTGATCCCCAATTCGGTCGACATTGCCGGGACGGTCCGCGCGACGTCCCTGCAGGGGCGTCAGGCGGCGATGGAAACGATTGCGAAAATCAACCAGTCGCTACGCGTCGTTCATGGTTGCCAGATCGAAACGAAATACGAACAACACACTCCGCCGATGCACAACGACAAGTGGCTGAGCGAGCGCATGCGTGTCGCGGCGGGCGAGCTGCTCGGCGAATCCAACGTGCACCCGATTTCCGAACCGAGCATGGGGGCGGAGGACTTTGCGTTCTTCGCGCAGCAAGTACCCGCGGCCATGATCCGATTGGGGATCAAGGGATCACGCGTTGGACATGAAATGCTGCACACTCCCAAATTCGATATCGACGAAGCCGCCTTGGCGATCGGATCAGCCGTCCTGGCACTTTCGGTCATCGAAATTGCCGAATCCCTTTCCACCGAGCCTCGGAACCAAACATGCAGCGTATAAGCGACCCGTTACCGGTCGGTATTGAAGAAGAGTACCAACTCGTCGATCCGTCGACCGGTGAGCTGCGGGCCAACTGCAAAGACGTCATGCGGAACGTGCGTCGCGATTGCGGCGCCGAGATCCAGCACGAGCTTCATCTGAACCAAATCGAGATGGCCTCGCCGGTCTGCCAGACGCTTGACGACGTACGCGAGCAATTGCGGCAAACACGGTCGGTGTTGGCGCAGGCCGCCGCCGACTCCGGTGACGCACTGGCAGCGGCGGGCACCAACCCGTTGCCGGTTCCAGAGGACCCCAACATCACGCCCAAGCAACGGTATCGCCACATGACCGAGCGGTACCAGTTGATCGCCCGCGACCTGTTGATCTTCGGCTGTCACGTCCATGTCTCGATGCCCGATCGAGGCCTGGGCCTGCAGGTCATGAATCGTTCTCGGCGTTGGCTGCCGCTGCTTCAGGCGATGACGGCGAACTCACCGTATTGGGACGGCGAGGACACGGGCTACGCGAGTTACCGACATGAATTGTGGACGCAGTGGCCGATGGCCGGCGCGCCGCCCGAGTTCAAGGACATCGACGACTATCGGCAATGCGTCGCGGCCCTGGTTTCCAGCGGCGCGATTGCCGATGAGAGCCATATCTACTGGGACATCCGACTTCCAACCAAGGTTCCGACGATCGAATTTCGCGGTGCGGATGTGATGACGTCCGCCGAGGATGCGGTGGCCTACGTGGGGCTGGTGCGGGCGATCGTGATGACGGCGCTGGAGGACATCCGGCGGGAAGCCGCCGCGGAACCGGTGCAATCGACGGTGCTCTCGTATGCCATCTGGCACGCGGCGCGGTACGGGCTGGCCGAAACATTGGTCGACCCGGTTTCCAACGAGCAATTGCCAGCCGAGGCTTGTTGCCGAGCGCTACTTGATCGACTCCGCCCGGCCCTGCAATTGGCCGGCGATGAAGCCGTCGTCGAAGCGTTCTTTGATCGTTGTCTTCGACAGGGAACGGGAGCCGATCGTCAACGGAACGTCTTCAACGGCAACTTGTCCGAGGTGGTCCGACATGTGGTCGACCAGACGTTGGCGGAATCACCCGCGCCGACACCGTGAACACCTTTGGCATCCGTTCTAAATCAGGTGTTGGAAAGATCGTAAACGTGGCGATCTTCGGACGTGGCTCCACGCATTTGGCAGATCCGGGCGGCAAACTCCACCGCCGTTTCCAGCGTCTGGACCGCGGTCTGACCGGTTGCCAATCCGCGCAGCACGATCGACGCGAAAGCGTCTCCGGCACCCACCGTGTCCTCGAAATCCTCTTGGCGGATACTGGGTGTGGAGACGAATTCGGTGTCACCCTTGGCGGAAACCCAATGTGCTCCGTTCGCCCCGTCGGTCAGCCAACACTCTCCGATCGACCAGCGTTGCAAAAACTCCTTGGCCGCCGCCGTGATGCTTTCGCGATTGCGTTCGATGGTGCCCGAAGGCGACAGTTCCTCCAATTCATTCACGTTGCATTTCAGCACGTCCAATCCGCCCAGCAGGCTGGGCAACCATTCTTCCTTGAACTGTTTCTTGCGAAGGTTGATGTCCAGAAAAATGGTTCCCTGCCAATCCTTGACACGCCGGCGGACCGATTCGATCGTGTTCCGCGTCGTCGCGGATCGGAAGCAAAGGCTGCCGTGGTAAAGGATCGGTTTCGCCGAAGGCAACTCAGGCAACCGGTCGACGCTCAAATGATCGTAGGCCTGATCTGCCAGGATTTCGTAGGAAGGCTCGTTGTCGTCCATCGTCACCTTGACCCGCCCCGTCGGCTTGTCGTCGATGTGTTGAAAGCCCTCCATTCGCATGCCCCAGTTCCGCGCTCCGTCGGTGATCTGTTCGCCCAAGGCATCCTTTCCGACCGCGGTCAGAAACAGCGGGGCCAGGCCCAGACCGGTCAAATTCCAGGCCACATTCATCGGCGCCCCGCCGACGACTTGGCTGCCGTCGTCGAATTCATCGGCCAGGGATTCCCCGATGATGATGATCGGGCGGGCGTCGTTTGCGTGCGATTCGTTCTCGTTTGGCATCGATGTCATGTTGTTGCGGTGCTGAATCAAAAGCTTAATTTATCACACAGGTCGCCGGTCCGCCGCTCGCCCGGACGCCACGACTGGACGCGAAGGCGTGTTCGCCATGCCAGGTTCCGCCATACTGTCGGTGACGCCGTGCATCCACGTCGGTTGGCCCGCCGCGGCGACATCGAAGCGGTCGCAACGATCGCGCCACAACCACGATTTGCTCCCGCATCCCCCAAGGAATCATGCAATTGATCCAAGCGTTCGCGACCGATCTGGACGGAACTCTGATCCCTCTGGACAACAACCCGGCCCATTTCGATGCGTTGGAAAAGATCCAAGCCATCGTCGCGTCGCATCGGCTGCAGATGTTGTTCGTGACCGGACGTTCGTTCGATTTGACGCGTCAAGCCATGGAAACCTATCGACTTCCCACGCCCAATGCGATCCTGTGCGATGTTGGAACCCGGTTGATGTGTCGCGATGGCGGTGAGCAGTTTCGACAGAATGAAGCGTTCCGCCAGGAGATGGTGGAACTTCGGGGGCCCTGGGGGAATCAGCGGATCCGCGACGAAGTGACGCGGCGCGGTTTCCCGATCACGCCGCAGGTGGAAGCCAATCAGACCGAGGTGAAATGCAGCTTCGACTTCGACGTGAAGCATTTCGCTCGTGTTCAGTCGCTGGTGCACGATTGGATCTCCGACGAACAGCTTCCGCTGAAGATGACGATCAGCGTCGATCCGTTCACGGGCGGTGGCTTGCTGGATCTTCTGCCAGCCGGGGCCGACAAGGCGTTTGGACTTAGCTGGTGGTGCCGATCGCGGGGAATCCCGGACAACGATGTGGTGTTCGCGGGGGATTCCGGCAATGACACCGCGGCGATCAATGGAGGGGCCAACGCGATCATCGTTGGCAATGCCGCCGATTCGCTGATCCAAGCCGCACAACAGCATCATGGCGACCGCAATACCCTGTTTAAAGCGACTGAAGACGCCACCGCTGGCGTGTTGCAAGGGCTGACCCATTTCCTGGACGTGCGCGGAAATGCGGCCGCCGCTGCCCCCGATTCGGAATCACCCGGAACCAACCCGGCAGGTGGTACACGATCTGCTAGCTAAGCGCACGACCATCCGCTGCCAATCCATCAGCACGCGTCCTTCGGTCGCGTGGGTGACCGTGCTGTACGATAGGGGGCCAGAATGGTCATTCAACGAACATCCCTCGCCAAATTGAAGAGATGATGAAACCGACCAGCACGGAGGAGGCTCCTCCGGACGATCCACCGGCCGATGTGACGTCGCCGGAAGATCCGAGTACCACCCCACCGGCGAAGGCCGAGGAAAACGACGCGTCCATGGGACTTCTTGACCACCACAATGCGCTAAAAATCACGCTGATTTCTCTGCACGGATTGATCCGTGGCAACGAACCGGAATTAGGACGCGACGCCGACACGGGAGGACAGATCAAGTACGCCTTGGATCTGGCTCGCGAATTGGGCCGGCAACCGGAGGTCCAGGAGGTCGAACTGCTGACGCGGCAGATCATCGATCCGAAAGTCAGTGATGACTACGCGCGGCTGGAGGAATCGCTGGCGGAGAACGTCAAGATCGTCCGGATCCCGTTCGGCCCGAAGCGTTATTTGCGCAAAGAAGCTCTGTGGCCTTACCTGGAGTTGTTTGTCGATCAGGCGCTGGTGCATTTCCGACGCAGCGGGATCCCGGATCTGATTCACGGGCACTATGCCGACGCCGGGAAAGCCGGCGCGGAGCTCGCGAGGCTGCTGCACGTTCCTTTCATCTTTACCGGCCACTCACTCGGCCGCGTCAAACGCCAGCGTCTGATCGCCGACCAGGGGCAAACGAAGACGCAAACGTTGGACAAACGCTATCGCTTTCAGACTCGGACCGAGGCGGAGGAAGTCGCCTTGGAAACCGCGTCGATGGTGGTCACCAGCACCAACCAGGAAGTCGAACAGCAGTACGCGTTGTACGACCACTACGTCCCGGCGCGGATGGAAGTGATTCCGCCCGGAGTGGACCTGACGGAATTCTCCCCGGTGAGCGACGGCTGGCAGCCGCCGCCGATCGGCGACGCCTTGAAACCGTTCCTGACCGAACCCGACAAGCCGATGATTCTGGCGATGGCTCGGCCAGATGAACGCAAGAATCTGGGCAAGTTGGTCGACGTCTACGGTGCGAGCGACGAGCTGCAAAAGCTGGCCAACCTGGTGTTGGTCATGGGGACCCGGGACGACATCGACGAGTTGCCCAAGGGTCAGGCGATGGTGATCACCGACGTGCTCAAGCGGGTCGACCGGTATGACCTGTACGGCAAGGTGGCGTATCCGAAGTCCCACCGACCCAGCGACGTGCCCGACCTGTACCGCTTGGCGGCCAAAAACCGGGGCGTGTTCGTCAACGCGGCGTTGACCGAGCCGTTCGGATTGACGCTGCTGGAGGCCGGTGCAACGGGGTTGCCTATCGTTGCGACCAACGACGGTGGGCCCCGCGACATCATCGCGAATTGCAACAACGGTCTGCTGGTGGACCCCCTGGATGGGTCCGAGATCGAAAACGCTCTGCTGCGGATGCTGACCGAGCCGGAAAACTGGGACGAGTGGTCCAAGAACGGAATCGAGGGAACCCGCACCCATTATTCGTGGAAGAATCATGCCAGGCGGTATCTGCGAGATCTGGACGAGATCCTGCGTCGATCGCCGCCGCCCGCTTTGTCACGGAAGAGTCGGCCACGACGATTGCCCGAGTTTGACCGATTGATTTTGACGGACCTGGACAACACACTGACGGGCGACGACGAAGCGCTCCAGGAATTCATCCAGCTGCTCAAGGAAAACACGCACATCGGCTTTGGGATCGCCACCGGCCGGCGTCTCGACTCGGCCATGGCCATGATCGAGAAATTGGGCTTGCCGCAGCCGGACGTGTTGGATACCGATTCGGGGACTCAGCTCCACTACGGGGAATCGCTGACGCCGGATTCCAGTTGGCGCAAACAGATCGGATTTGCGTGGAATCCCGCCAAGATTCGTGAGGTTTGCGACGCGCTTCCGGGCTACGAGCTGCAGGGGGAAGACCACCAAAGCAGCTACAAGGTCAGCTACCTGATCGCCCGCCAGATCGCGCCCTCGATCAGCGAGGTCAAAAAGAAACTGCGCGAAGCGGGAGTGCGAGCTAAGGTAATTTTGTCGCTCGGCGCCTACGTGGACATCTTGCCGGTTCGCGGCGGCAGCGACCTGTCCATGCGGCACTTGCTGTGGAAATGGGGCTTTTCGCCAGAGAAAGTGCTGGTCGCGGGGGATTCGGGAAATGATGCTGGGATGCTGACCGGCAGGACGCTCGGAGTCGTCGTCGCCAACCATGGCAAAGAACTCAATCGCCTGAAGCGAAAACCACGGGTGTATTTCGCCAAAACACCACACGCGCGTGGCATTTTGGAAGGCATCGAATACTACAGCTTCCTGAACAATATCCGCATCCCGAATGATTCGATCGAGTAACAACGGAGTATCCCGCGATCGCACTCGCACCAGCCGGCTGCGCTACGAAGCCGAGCTCTCTCTGAAACGTCTCTCGCCCCGGTTGGAAGCATTCTGGGACTCGGAAGGCATCGGAGAAGAGTTGCGGAGCGATTTTCGCAAGCGCCTCGATGAGTACTGGACCGATCTGTTCGGCTTGCTGCGCGGGTTGTACGGGGACCGGTTCGACTTCTTCTACCACCTGGAACAGATCCTGCTCACCGCGGCCAAGGGTTGGGCTGACCGTCCGGAGGTGCTGCGCCAGTCCGACCGGCGGCGGATCCATGACCCCGATTGGTTTCATTCGCAGGAGATCGTCGGCGGGGCACTGTACGTCGACCTGTTCAGCGAAAACCTGAACAAGCTGACCGAGTCGATCGACTACTTCAAAGAACTGGGGCTGACTTACCTGCACCTGATGCCGTTGTTCGCGGTGCGGCCGGGTGACAACGACGGCGGCTACGCGATCAGCGATTATCGCAGCGTCGATCCCCGGCTGGGCACGATCGAAGACCTCAAGGAGCTTGCCGATCGTCTCCGCAGCGAGGGGATCCTGTTGGTGCTGGACTTCGTCTTCAACCACACCTCGGAAGATCACCGTTGGGCCCAGCGGGCGCAGAGCGGTGATCTGGAGTACCAGGATTTTTACTACATCTTTCCCGATCGCGAGGTTCCCGATCAGTACCAGCGAACGTTGCGTGAGATCTTTCCAACGGTCCGGCGGGGAAGCTTCACCTGGCATGATGGCATGCAGGCGTGGGTCTGGACCACATTCAACAGCTTTCAATGGGACCTGAACTACTGCAACCCGGCCGTCTTTCGCGCCATGGCCGAGGAGATGTTCTTCATCGCCAACATGGGCGTGGATATCTTGCGGCTGGACGCGGTCGCGTTCATCTGGAAGCAGATGGGGACCTCCTGCGAGAACCTTCCGCAGGCCCACGAGATCATCCAAGCCTTCAATCGGCTGGCGCGGATCGGTGCTCCCGGTTTGATTTTCAAATCGGAAGCGATCGTGCACCCAAAGGACGTGCTGGAATACGTGTCGTCGCGTGAATGCCAGATCTCGTACAACCCCACGCTGATGGCGTTGTTGTGGGAGTCGCTGGCGACCCGCAAGACGACCCTGCTGAATCAGTCGCTGAGCCGATATCATGAGTTGCCTCCGCAGACAGCCTGGGTGAATTACCTTCGCTGCCACGACGACATCGGATGGACGTTTGACGATGAGGATGCCGCCCGCGTCGGAATCAACGCGTACGACCACCGCAGTTTTCTGAACCGTTTCTACACCGGTCAGTTCGAAGGCTCGTTCGCCCGTGGAATCCCGTTCCAGGAAAATCTGGAAACCGGAGACATGCGGATCGCCGGCACGCTGGCGTCCCTGGCTGGCCTGGAACGTGGCATCCAATTGGACGACGACTACGAAATTGAACTCGCCATCCGCCGGATGTTGCTGCTGCAAAGCGTGGCCCTTTCGATCGGCGGCATCCCGCTGCTGTACCTGGGTGAAGAGTGGGGCATGCTGAACGATTACGATTTCGTTCGTGATCCTGCCAAGGCCGGGGATACGCGGTGGGTGCACCGTCCCAAGATGCGCTGGGAATTCCTGGAAGACCTCCGCGAATCGTTGGACGAAGAAGAGCGATTGCACGAACGGTCCATTCGCCGTCGGATCTTTCGGTCCCAACAGAAAATGATCAGCGTGCGGAAGTCCATTCATGCCCTCTCCGGGCAGGAAATGAAACTGTTCCCGCCCAAGAACCCTCACCTGTTGTGCTTCACGCGCAGCAATTCGGGAAGCCGGTTGTTGATCGTCGCCAATTTCTCCGAACAGGTGCAGGCGATCGACGGCAATCACCTGCGCACGGCCGGCATCAGCCAGATTTTCAAAGACGTGCTGACCGGCGATCTGTTCCCGGCGGCGACGGAAATCGAGTTGCAGCCCTACCAGGTGCTGTGGCTGGAGAGGTACTGATCCGGCGGCGTTCGCCGTTCGGAAGTGCCGGCCACGCAGCCAGTCGTCGCCACACGCCCTCCCCGTCGCCAGACGGTGAATGATGGCCCACCCTGTAGCCACCGTCGCCAGACGGTGGATGGATCGCCCTGTAGCCACCGTCGCCAGACGGTGGATGGATCGCGATTCGCCCCGGCGTGTCCCGATTTCGCGCGAACAGTTCTACCTTGAAGTGGCGCCCAACGGATCGGGGCGGCCCCGGCGGTTGCGACGAACTTCCTGCTCCCATGACAGGTACTTGCCTCGCAACCGCTGAAAGTCTTCCGGCCGCTCGGACTTCAGATCCTGTTGCTCGGCAATGTCGGCGGAAAGATCAAACAGGGATTCCTGCTGATTCTCCGGGCGGTCCTCCGCAACGTACTTCAGCGTTCCCTCGCGGACGGCTTTCCAGACCTGCGTCCCGCGTTGTTTCCGCCAATACAAAGTTCGATCGATCGGCGGACAGCCGTCCAGAACATGCTGGACGATGTCAATTCCTTCCAACGGCTTTTCGGGCGACGGCTTGGCACCGGCCAGTTGGATGATCGATTTGGTAAAGTCCAGCGTCAAGCATGGCGTTTCGCACGTCAGCCCGGCCGGGATTTTCCCGGTCCAGCGGATCATTCCCGGAACGCGGATTCCGCCTTCAAAGGTGGAGCCCTTGAAACCGGACAGCGGCGCGTTGCGGGCACTGCGGGTTCCTCCGTTGTCACCGGCAAAGATCACCAACGTGTTGGAAGCGAGAGTCTGTTGTTCCAAGGTTTTCAGCACATCGCCGATGCGGCGGTCCATGTGCTCGATCATCTTCACGTAGACATCCGGCGGAGCGTCGCCCTGATTCCACAGGGGCGAATCCAACGGCAGCGGATCGACCTGACGATCATCGGGGCCCTGGAAAGGGGCGTGCGGGCAGGTGTAAGCCAGGTAAAGAAAGAAAGGGGAATCATTGCGATTCTGAATCAGCTTGATCGCATCGTCGGTCATCAGATCGGTGAAATAGCCATCGGCCGAAACGGGTTGTCCTTCGCGGAACAGGTTGTACCCGGCAACCGTGTCCAGGAAATGAAAGTAATCCATCCCGCCACCGATGCAGTAGAACGTGTGGTCGAAGCCGTGCAGGTGCGGAGCGAACTTTGGCTCGTATCCCAGATGCCACTTCCCGCACAGCCAGGTCTGGTAACCGGCATCGTGCAACATGCTCATCAGCGTTGGTTCATCCACCGGCAGTCCCAAATCGTTGGTTTGCCGTAACCGAATCGCGTCGTCGTAGCGTCCGACGTTGCCGGTTCCGATCGCGCATTCCAGCCCGCCGATTCGCTGCTGGTAGCGACCGGTCAGGAAGGCCGCACGCGTCGGAGTGCATTCGGCTCCGTTGGCGTAATGGTCGGTGAATCGCACCCCTTCGCTGGCCAGGCGGTCCAGGTTCGGTGTGCGAATGTCCTGGCGACCGAAGCACCCCAGGTCGCCGTAGCCCAGGTCATCGGCCAGGATCATCAGCACGTTGGGGCGTGAAGATTCGAACGCTTTTGAGTTTGCGGTTGTTGCCGGTTGCGCGATCGCCATGCCTGGGGACAACACGCCCGAGTACAAGAAGAGGACGCATGCCAGCATTGATCGGCCGGGTATCCCCACCGCTGCGAAAGCGTCGCAAACCATCAGGCGGCGAATCAAAAGACGAACTGCATTCATGCTGGTGAAACTCCTGGGGAAACTCCGACCGGTGTGACTGCGGAATGGGACCGCAGGGATCACAGTGTAGCCGTGACCGATCCGGTGGTGTTTGGCCACTTCCGTGCGGGAGGAGAGCGATCAGCGATGTGCGGACGTGCACAATCGAGTCGCGATATCGCGGCGCCGAGCGGGACAGAAAGATCCCCCCATGGGGACTCGACGGATGAGACAGCAACTCGGTTGATTGTCGAACAGCGGGGCAGCATCGAGACCCGATCGGATCTTCAGGGCATGACGGACTCTCGACGTCGTGTCACCCACCGGACAGTCGAACCAACCGATCGTGATCTCGATTGCCGGAAAAAATTTCTTTGGTCATCACCGGTGCGATCTGCGATAGAATCAAGGATGTTCCCGCATCGTCCATTGAAGGAGGTTCAGTCGCTGTGGACACGCTCACCACCGAAGAATTGAAGGACCTGTGGTTGCGGCAAGAAGACTTCGTCTTGGTCAACGTGCTTGACGAACCGCAATTTGAAGCGACTCATATACCGGAGTCCGTGAATTTGCCGGCCTCGCTTTCCGACTTCAGCGAGCACGTCTTGCAACTGACGGGCAGCAAGCAACGTCGCGTGGTCGTCTACGGAGCGGGCGAAGGATGCCAAGCGGCGCTGGACGCGTGTGACGACCTGCAGCGGGATGGCTTCAATGTCGCCGTCTATTCTGGCGGCGCGGCGGCCTGGAAGGCTTCGGGCGAACCGTTGGCCGTTTAGCTGGACCGCCCCTTCGCCGCGAAATGCTCGTTCATCGCGAACAAACAATCGCGAAATGGACGGAGCGACCGTCCCCAACCGGTGTCGAGGCTGCCTGTCCCACGCTCTGGTGAGCGAGGCGACATTCATCGGGTGGCGACATCCGTCGAATGCTGTGCCGGGTGCAGACAGCACGTTTCGTTTCCGGCAGCTGAATTCCGGAACGTCGGTTGCAGCCCCTGTTGATGGGCTTTCGGATCGTTTTTCGCGGGTGCCAGACCGTCTGACCGGCACCGCTGTGCTGATGGTTGCTGATGGTTGCTGATGGTTTTTATGCCGACGGTTATTGAGGCACAGCAGCGAACCCGAGCTTGATGACGCACCGCAACCCTCGCGAAGCGGGCACGCTTCGGAAGCCCCGTCAACCGAACAACGCCGAAACCTAATGAGGATCCCCGATGATTGAAACTGACTCCAAACTCGAATGGATCGCACCAGACTCGAAAGCATCCACCGACATCCTGGAATTTGTCCAGTCCGGGATCGAATTGGATTCGCCGCCGAAGCAGGTTGAAGACAACCCGTTTTGGAGCAAGGTGAATGGGCTGGAAACGGAACTCTGGCTGGACAGCGGGGACTTGGATTCGATTGATCCACTGTGGTGCAGTAATTTCTCCGCCCTGACGACCAACAACAGCTTGTTGAACAAGGAGGTGCAAAAGGACACTTATACCGACTATGTGCCTCAAGCGGACAAAGTGCTGCCGTCGTTGGGGGATGAAGTCCGCGTACGCGAGTTGGCATTCGTGCTGAATGTTCGGCATGCGTTGCGTCTGGTCCAACGGTTCCGTTGTCGCGTCAGTGTGGAATTGCACACGGATGTGGCATTCGACACCGAGGCGAGTTTGGCGTATGCACGACGTTGCCACGCCATCTGCCCCGAGTTCTTCGTGGTCAAGATACCCTTCACGCCCGAAGGTTTGATCGCGATTCGAAAGTTGCGTGCCGAGGGAATTGAGGTCAATTGCACTTTGGGGTTCAGCGCCCGTGAAAACTACGTCGCGACCGCATTGGCGAATCCTTCGTATGTGAACGTGTTTCTGGGTCGACTGAACAGCTATGTCAGCGACAACGAATTGGGTGCCGGAGATTTGGTTGGCGAACGGGCGACGATCGCAAGTCAGCACGAGGTCAACACGTTCACGCGTGGCCTGCCGATGACCAAGACGCGTCAGATTGCGGCCAGTTTACGCGACGCGTCGCAGTTACCGCAGTTGGCCGGCGTCGATGTAATCACCATGCCACCGAAGATTGCAGAGCAGGCACAAGAAGTGTTGGACCAGCCATGGCAGTCTCGTCTGAATGATTTGTATGCAACGCCGCTGGATCCGAAAATCGATCCCGAATCGGTGCGTCTGGAGAAGCTGTGGGACGTGACCAAACAGGAGCGGAACTATGTTCAGAAGATGATTTTGAATCCTCCCGGATCGGCGGAAGAACTGGTTTCATCGGCCTACGAGCATGAGGTCGGCGACTTGTTTCCAGCATTCAGCGAGGCGGAGCGAGATCAGATTGCCAGCGACGGAAAGGTTCCGAATCACGACCGTTGGGCAGCCAGAATTCAGTCGGGCGATCTGGCCATCGATAGCCTGATGACGCACGCGGGGCTGGCATCGTTCGCCGCATCTCAGAAGGAATTGGACGACCGTATCCGCACGTTGCTCGGGCATGCGTGACATCGGGCATACCTGACGAAGGGCGGTGGTCGACGTCCAATCGCGAGCTGGTCCAATCGCGAGCTGGGAGAGGTTTACTGCCAGACCTCTTCATGCCCTTGACGCATTCGGTGGCTTACCTCTGGGCCGAAAGGAGCCCGATGATGGCCCATGCGGTTCCCCAATAATTGGACGTTTCGGTCGCCCGTTTGGCGGATGCCGACTTCGTCCCGGGAACTTTCCAGCTGCCATCCTGGGTTTGGGTTCGAATCAGAAACTCGCGCCCGCGATCAACCGCGGATGCCACGCGCTCGTTGGACTCGGTGTGGGAGACGGACAGCGCGTAAAGCGCCAACCCGGTTGCCAACGCGTCGCTGTCTTGGTCAACGATCCAGCCCCATCCTCCGTCCGGTTTCTGCTTGTCCAGTAACAGACGTCGGTACTCCGTGACCTTATCGCTTTGCTGTTGAGAAGCAAGCAGCAGCCGCGCGGCATACCACTCGGTGGATCTCGCCGGGTCGCCAGAGTCGATAAACCGCATGGCGGCTTCCTGGTCGAAATCCGTGGCTTGATGTCGCACAAGTGCGAGCGTCACCCATAACGTCGTTACCCGCGACGTTTCGTCTTTGGGACGTTTTTGCAGCGGCAGTTGTCCGCACGGATTCCATGACCCATCGGGACGCTGTTCGGCAATCAATGCCTTGGTGAATTTGCGACGCCATGTTCGGCGGTTGCCGGACTGGTCGTCTTTCGATTCCGTGTCAGTGTCCTTCTCCCGCGGGATCGCCAGCAACAATGCAGACATGGTGTCGATGTTTCCCTGCATCGTCTTTTGCGGATCGAAATCAGGTCCGGCGTCAGCGACGAAATGGACGGGGTCGGTGGACCATTGGGACCAGCGGCGCAGACTTTCGGTGTCAAGTTCCAATCCGGATTCTTCCGCGACCGAAAGGCTCCAGAGCATCGCCGGAACCTGGTGGCAGGAAACGCAGTCCCGTTGCTCGATCCACTCGGTTCCCCCGCGTTCCAGATACTCAATGGCGTGGTCCAGCTGGGCAGTCGGCGGCGCATCAGCCGTCGCAAAAGCGTGCGGTACGGCAACCAGCAGCGCAGATATCAACAATCGGCAGAAGGACATTTGTTCTTTCATGGTTGCATTTTATCACACCGGAAACAGACTGTTTTGCCTGAATCGGGCTGCACGCGGCCGCAAATCGCCGGCTTCACGCCGGTCGCGGGGCGACCGGAATTGTGATGGTTCGGTATCCCGCTCCCGGCCGCCGAACGCCAGCTAGAATGCGACGATTCTCGCGCGCGAGCCGATGTGTCGGTTCGACCAGGGAACTCGCCGGTTCTCACACTCTCATCCAAGTAGCATTCACCATGGCCAGGAAAGTGTTCACCGTTCTGCTGATTCTGCTCACCGCGTCCGGAGCGGCCCGCGCCGATGTCAGGACCTGGAAAGACACCACCGGCGTCTACAACATTCAAGCGGAATTGTTCGCGTTCAACGACGAACACGTCGTGCTGCGGCGTCCCGATGGTTCTCTGGGCATGTTCCCCATCGAGGTGTTCTCGGACTCCGACCGTGACTACCTGAAATCCGAGCAGGCGCAGAAAGCGTCTTCGGCGAACTTGGGCGACAAACAGAACTGGAAGCTGAAAGGTGACACCACCATCGTTGGCAATGTCGTGGACTACACCAAACGTGACATGATCATCCAACGACGAAGGGGCCGTGTGTTTGTCAATGACCGACAATTCACCGATCTTCCCCCGGTGTATCAGGACATCGTCCGGCAAACCGTCGGGCAGATCGAAGATGTCCCCAACATGGATGCCGCAAGTTTTGATGCGTGGGTTTTAAAGCAGCGAGGCCAGCCGCGAACGTTTTCGGTCGAAGGCGTGGTGATGGAGTTGCAGGATGGCAACGAGTACGTGATCCCGTTTGTGCTGTTCGATCCGTCGGAGTTGCGTTTGCTGCGTGGCGGCTGGGATGAATGGTTGGAGGCCCACCAGGACTACGAGTCACGTGACGACGAATCGTTTCGATTGCAGGCGACTGCGGCAGCGATGCACCGGCAGCAGGAACTGTCCAACGAAATTGCGATGGCACAGTACAATCTGAATCTGATTCGATCCGGGATCACTTCTCTGTGGGAAGTGACGTTGTATCCCGCACGGGGCAATCCGGCTTCACCACGATGGGTTCAAGTGACCGGTCGCGACAGTCGCGCGGCGACCGCGACGGCGCTTCAGCAAAACCCCGGATTTGTCAGCGGTCCGGTGCGAAAGATTCGATAGCGACCAGCGTTTAAGCTTCCGATACCGGCGGCAGATTGGACTCGTCCCATCCTTCAGCCTCATTCCACCCTTCAGGTTCATCCCAACGACCGGCCAGGATGTCGGCCAGGGGTTTGGTCTTGTCGAATCGCTCCATCACGATTTTCGTCGCAGCCGTGATGGGCGTTGCCAGAAACATCCCGATCAGGCCCCAGAGCATGCCCCAAAACATCAGGGCTAGAAGGACCGTCACGGGATGGAGGTCCGACGAGTTCCCGATCACCTTGGGCTCGACCAGATTGCCGCTGGCCATTTGAATGGCGCAGATCGCCAGGATCACGGCGATCATCCAGGCGATGTCGGCCGACGGGTCCAACAGGATCAATGGGACCGGCAGCAGGCTGGCGACGATCGGGCCGATGTTCGGGATGAAGTTCAGCAGAAACGCCAGGACACCGAACGAAAGCGCCATCGGGACACCAAACAGCCACAGCGTCAGACCAAAGATCAAACCGGTGAAAATTGAGATGACGATCTTCAGGGACAGGTAGCCGCGAATCTGAGAATCGATTTCGTGCAGCGTTTCCGTATCGGTGAACGTCGGCTTTCCTAGCAGCAGGAAGAACACATAAATCAGCACGACGACGCTGGTGGAGACCAGGCCGAGCAGTGCCTGCGACAGGATGGCGATCCCGTCGCGAACGAAGGCGTCGATGAACTGAGTCGCTTGCTCGATCTTGGATTCGATCTTGTCCTCGATCACCTCGGGCGAATCCGACGGGCGTGAGGGACGCAACCGTGAGGTGATGGGGGAATCGTCCGTCAGCAGGTCAAACGGCAATCGATCTTCCGCTTCAACAATCAATTCGCGGACGCGCTGACGGTAGTCACCCGCATTGGCCGACAAATCGACCATCGAGGCCCAGATGGTGAAGCCGAAGATACCCATCAGCACGACGCCGAACAGAAACGTCAGGAATGCGGCGATCAGCCGGGAAATCCCGAACCGGGACTCCAGCAGGTTCAAAATCGGACCGACGCCGCTGACGATGAAACAGGCGACCACGAAGGGAACCAGGACCGGTCGCAACCAGTAAACCATGTAGATCCCGGCAGCACTGGCCAGCACCATTTGGCAGATGGTTTGCTGCCGCACGTCAGAGATTGATCTGATCGGATGGTCGGTGGGATGTTTCATGCGTTCCGATCACCAGAGTCTCGCGAGCTTCATTGCATTGAATGTCTCTCCCGCGGATCTCGTGCCAAAAATACCGGCGGCTGGGCGTCGACGGAGATTCGCGAGAGCGATTTTCCGCAGTATATCGCTGATCGGCCCACCCGGCGTGGCTCATTCCCTGAATCGAGCCGCATTGATCTGGAACCCTCTCGATGCGACGATGTGTCGGACAGGTATCTCTTGAAAGCGATATGGCAAAAAAAACAAAACGACCGACGACGGATGCCGGCAAGCCCCGAGGCAACGTCGATGCGTTTGTGCAGGCCGCCGAATGTCTGAAGGCTTTGGCCCACCCGGTGCGACTGCGGATCGTGCAGCTGCTGTTGCACGGTCGTTTCACCGTGGGCGAGCTGGCTGAAGATTGCGAGGTTCCCGACAACGTTGCCTCGGAACACCTACGGTTGCTGCAGAGGTGCGGTTTTTTGACCAGCGAGCGAGAAGGGCGACGCGTCTACTACCGGGTGGCGGAGACGCATCTGGAGCAGCTGATGGCTTGCATCGAGGGACGATTCCTTTCCACCGGAAAGGATTCCCGTTGAACGTCGCCCGGTAGGGCCATTTCGGCGCACTGTTCCAGCCACCGCAGTTCCAGCCACCGCAGTGCCAGCCATCGCAGTGCCAGCGACCGCGGTTCGACGAAGCGACCGTCGACGGAAGGCGGCGGAGCGGTGCGGTCCAGGCTCTGGCATTCCAGGCTCTGGCGAACGTCGCCATGTCCACCGGGGACTCTCCAGGGGGCCCGCCGAACCCTGTTTCCGACGCCAATCCGGTTCAGTCCGCATAACCGTTTCCAGGCGTCGAGCTGTGCGGACCGGCCCAGTCCGGGGATCGGGTTCATTTGTCACGGACTTCCCGCTCCAGGCCGATTCGCGGGCTAACGTTCAGTTGGTGGCAATCGGTTTCTTCACGCACCGGATTCCCCGCTGGGCCGCCTCCTTCGACTCCACGACTCGGTACCAATTTCGTGCGCAACCACGCTTCACCCAGGGTGTTCGATTTCTTTCCGCTGGAAGACCGGATCCTATTGAGTGCCGAAGGATTGGATGATTCGGGATTGGACCCCGGTGCCCAAGGAGAGATCGCGGATCCATTTCAGGCAGACTTTGACTCCCTGGACGCCGCGGGGGAGTCCGTATTGCAGCCGAGCGATGAACCCGAGGCCGCGACGCTTTGGGACGCTGATGGCGAAGCGTTCGCCGTGGACCCGACACGGTCCTTGGAGGTGGTGTTCGTCGATTCGGATGTCGCCGATTCAGAAACCCTGATCCGGGGCCTGCGTGACAGCGCCGGGGAGCAGACGCAATGGGTCATCTTTGAACTTTCAGCCGACGGCGACGGCGTCGACCAGATTTCGAGGGCGTTGAGTGACCTGTCCGGTGTGGACGCGGTGCACCTGCTTAGCCATGGTGACAGCGACGGCATCTGGCTGGGCGGCGAGTTCTTGAACATGGACTCGGTGACCGCACACGCGGGTCAGATCGCTGGTTGGGCCGATGCGATCGATTCCGGTGGGGACCTGTTGATCTACGGTTGTGATCTGGCCGGGACGCCGAATGGCCAGACCCTCGTCCAGGCTCTGGCGGAACTCTGCCGTTGCGACGTCGCCGCAAGTGATGACGCAACCGGGCATCAGGAGCTTGGTGGAGACTGGGAGCTGGAATTCAGCGTGGGGCAGATTCAGACCGAGGTGGCTATCGGTTCAACCGCCCGGGATCAGTGGTGGGACCTGTTGACGCTGAATGAACAAGGCAGCGAATCGATCGTCAACGAAACCACCGCCGGAAACCAACTCACCACGGAGTATGGCGGCGGAAACGTTGCGATGGACGATGCCGGCAACTATGTCGTCGTTTGGCAGGGTGAGAATTCGCGGTACGACGTTTACGCACGGGTCTACAACGCCGATGGCACGGCGCGAACCGGTGAAATCCTGGTCAACAGCGTTCAAGCGATCGACCAGGATTGGCCGCACGTGGCGATGGACTCGGATGGCAACTTCGTGGTTTCCTGGAGCAGCAACCAGGGCGGCAACTACGACATTTTCATGCAGCGGTTTGACGCCGACGGCAACATGCAAGGCTCGGCGGTGCGGATCAATGACAGCACGTCGGGATCACAAGACGCGTCGTCCATCGCGATCAGTGATAGTGGCGACATTGTGATCACCTGGACCGACTACACGAAAAGCGGCGGCGCTGACGTGATGTACCAGCGTTACGATTCGGCGGGCAATGCGACAAGCGGACGACTGGTGGCGAATTCTGAATTGGAAGGCGTTCAACAGTTCTCCGATGTCGCCATGGACGCCGATGGAAACTTCATCATCGTCTGGGAGAGCTTCGATCAGGACGCATCCTCGTCCTGGGGAATCTACGGTCAACGCTTTGACGCGTCCGGAAACACCTTGGGCGGTGAGTTCCTGGTCAACAGCAACACGGCCGGCCACCAATGGATTCCGGAAGTCGCAATGGCCGACGATGGCTCCTTCGTCGTCACCTGGGAAGATTCCGCTGCCGACGGTGACGGGACCGGAGTGTTCGCTCGACGGTTCGACTCGCAGGGCAATGCACTGGGCAGCGAGTTCCAGGTGAACACCGAAACGTCGGGCGACCAGGGCGCGATGAGTATCGGAATGAACGCCGAGGGTGACTTCATCATCAGTTGGGAAAGCCAGGGCGGTCAGGACGGATCGCTCTCGGGCATCTTTGCGCAGCAATTTGATCGCTACGGAAATACGATCGGAACCGAGACGTTGGTCAACGACTTTACGGCTGGCAACCAGCAGCTTCCGGGAGTTGCTTACAGCGGAACGGATGCGGTGGTC
The DNA here is from genome assembly GCF_008629675.1 of Roseiconus nitratireducens. GTDB lineage: Bacteria > Planctomycetota > Planctomycetia > Pirellulales > Pirellulaceae > Stieleria > Stieleria nitratireducens. The sequence goes on from NZ_VWOX01000022.1 coordinate 69,473, forward strand.
GTTTGGAGCGGTCGTGGAGCGGAGGACAGCCTGGGAGTATTCGCAAAGACATTCACGACCCGATCGATCCTGATGGTGGATACGGCCGCCGATGTGATCGACGGTGACACCTCTTCGGTCGCCGCATTGCTTGCCGACCGAGGCGCGGACGGGATGATCTCCCTGCGCGAAGCGATCGAAGCGTCAAATCACACGTCGGGTCTGGAAGAGATTCTGTTCGATCTCGACGGTTCCGGATCGCACACAATCTCGCTGGCTTCGGCGCTGCCCGTGATTTCAGACGCGGTCGTGATCGATGGGACCAGCCAGACCGGTTGGATCGCGGGCAGCTTTTTGCCGATCGTGATCGATGGAAACGGGTACGGAAACGGATTGGAACTTTCCGCGACCGCGGGCGGTTCCGTCATCCAGGGGTTGGTCATCCGAGACTTTTCCGGGGATGCGATCAACGTCGCGGCAGGTGCCGATGGGGTTGCGATCACCGGCAACTGGATCGGCCAATTCACCAGCGACGGCGGCGATGCGGGAGATGCAGAACGCAACGGCGCAGCCGGCATTCGCATCGCCAGCAACAACGTCACGGTGGGATCCGGCACGGCCGAAGGCCGCAACGTCCTCTCTGGCAACGCGGACGGCATCGTGCTGCAGGGCAACGTGTCCGGAACATTGATTATGGGAAACTACATCGGCACAGACGTGTCGGGAAATTCTCTGCGGGGAACGAACGATCGCGGCATCTATGTGGAGGGCGAAGTGACCGCCACCGTGATCGGCGGCACCGCGGTGCATGAGGGGAACCTCATTGCCGGTTCCCTGGCGAATGCCATTGAATTCAATGGACCTGATGTCGACGGAAATGTCATTTCGGGAAACCAGATCGGAGTGTCCGCCGACGGAACCCGAAACCTGGGCGTCGGTGGCCATGGAATCGCGATCTTCAACGGGGGCGACGATACCCAGATCCTCGGGAACCAGATTGCCGGTGCCGGCGGCGACGGCATCCACCTCAGCGGAGTGTCAAGTTTCTCGATCGTCCGCGGCAATACCATCGGAACGGACGCCGGCGGAAATGCCGACTGGGGTGTGGGTGGTCATGGCATTTTTTTGACTGCGGGAGCTCGGGAAACGCTGATCGGTGGAGTCGCGCCAGGGCAGGGCAACCTGATTGCTTACAGCGGGCAAGCTGTCTCGTCAGCAGCCGGTGTGCGGATTGATCCGTCCGCCGGTGTTGGCAACACGATTCGAGGCAATTCGATCCACGACAATGCTGGCAGTGGAATCGACTTGGGCGAAACCGGTGACACCGCCAACGATCCGGGTGACATTGATAGCGGCGGCAACCAGATTCAAAACTGGGCGGTGTTGAACCAGGCGACCATTTCCGATGACGGAACCTTTACCTATGAACTGGATACGACGACGTTGGCCGCCGGCAATTACACGGTCGATTTTTACGTCGGCGATTCCTCAAGTGGTTCGGCTGAGGGGGAACGATACCTTGGGTCCATCAGCGGCGTCGCCGGCGGCAGCCTTTCGGTGGTTGGATCACTTTCATCGGTCGTGTTGGCGCCCGGTGAGATTGTCACGTTGACGGTGACGGATTCGGCGGGGAATACGTCCGAGTTTTGCGTGGGAGTTCCCGTCGTGGATGCCGATCAACCGCCCGGCGTGTTGTCGGCGATCACGGATACGGATTCTGCCGCCGACGGGGTGATGGAGAATTCACCCGTCGGAACGACGGTCGGGATCACGGCGCTGGCGACCGACAGTGACGGCGACAACGTGGTGACGTATTCGCTGGATGACTCCAGCGGTGGCTTGTTCGCGATCGACGCGACGACCGGCGTCGTGACGGTCAATGGCCCCATTGACTATGAATCTTCCGCCAGCCATCAGATCACGGTTCGCGCAACCAGCACCAGCGGACAGTCCCAGACGGCGTCCTTCACGATCGCGGTTGCCGATCAACCGCCCGGCGTGTTGTCGGCGATCACGGATACGGATTCCGCCGCCGACGGGGTGATGGAGAATTCACCCGTCGGAACGACCGTGGGGATCACGGCGCTGGCGACCGACAGCGACGGTGACAATGTGGTGACGTATTCGCTGGATGACTCCAGCGGAGGCTTATTCGCGATCGATGCGACGACCGGCGTGGTGACGGTCAACGGCCCTATTGATTTTGAATCTTCCGCCAGCCATCAGATCACGGTTCGCGCAACCAGCACCAGCGGAGAGTCGGAGACGGCGTCCTTCACGATCGCGGTTGCCGATCAACCGCCCGGCGTGTTGTCGGTGATCACGGATACGGATTCCGCCGCCGACGGGGTGATGGAGAATTCACCCGTCGGAACGACCGTGGGGATCACGGCGTTGGCGACCGACAGCGACGGCGATAACGTGGTGACGTATTCGTTGGATGACTCCAGCGGAGGCTTGTTCGCGATCGATGCGACGACCGGCGTGGTGACGGTCAACGGCCCTATTGATTTTGAATCCTCCGCCAGCCATCAGATCACCGTTCGCGCAACGAGTACCAGCGGAGAGTCGGAGACGGCGTCCTTTACAATTGCGGTTGCGGACGTCAATGAAGTTCCGACACCGACCGATGAAACGGTCACCGTCAATGCCGGCGGCAGTGTCGATCTGGCGACCGACGGGATCCTGGCAAACGGGACGGACGTGGATGGTGATGCAGTCACGACGATCATCGTCACGCCGCCCAGCAATGGAACGTTGACGTTGGGGCCGGGAGGCACGCTGACCTACACGCCCGATAACGGGTATTACGGGAGCGACTCGTTCTCCTATCAGGTGACCGACGGAATCCTGGTGAGCGAGGTCGCCGAAGTTGTGATCAACGTGGATCCGATCGGGTTGCCGTACGGAGGCGGAACGGGAGCAACCGGCGGTTCTGCAGGGTCCGGCGGCACTGGCGGAAGCACCGGTGCCGGTACTGGCGGCGGGGCTGGGACCACGGGAGGTTCGGCAGGTGCAGGCGGCACCGGAAGCACCGCGGGCGGTTCGAGCGGTGGTACGAGCGGCAGCACCGTTGTTGGCGGAGGAGGTTCGGGTGGCGGTGCGTCTGCCGGGGGAAGTAGCGGCGGAAGTTCTGGAAGTGGCATCGATGCGGGCGTCGAGGGCGGAACCGGTGGCGGATTGTTGCCTTCAGGTAGTTCGCTTGAACCGTCCAGCGGCGGCACTCTGTTCCCCGGCGGTGGGACGAGCGGTTCCGGCGGCAACGCGATGGAATCAACCTCCGAGTCCCAGTTGGCAACCGAATCCCTTTCCGACCAAAACGAGCGGTCCCAGTTGGAACGCGGGCGTGAGGATAATTCCGAGCGTTCGAAGTCCTCCGGCGGACGTTCCGACGGCAGTGGAGCGACTGCGAATACGCTGCCCGGCGGCGGAGGTGCGGCCGACGGCGCTTTTGCGGGACGCGGCAATCAGCCGCTGGTCCAATCGATGGGGGAAACCATGTTCCACAGTTTGTACGGAACCGTGTCCACCATGGATTTCTCCTCCGTCGAAGAGGCACCCGAAGTTCGGATGCTGGAGCGATTGCTCAAACGCGACCTGGAAGAAGCCATCGCTTGGCACCTGTGGGACGAATGGCGCGGAAATTCACCGGACCACCCGTCCAGCTACCTGGTGGGCACCGCGCAGACCGCGGCCGGACTGTTCTCGATCGGGTACGTGATGTGGGCGCTCCGCGGAGGGACGTTCATGACCGCCGTCGCCTCCAGTTTGCCGGCCTGGCGGATTGTCGATCCGACGACCCTGTTGCGTGCCTATCGGGAATCCAGCCTGCCGATGGAGGATGGTGTGGAGAAAATGCTTCGCTGATCATCGGCTTGCCTGAGGCCGCCCAAGCAGTTGTCAAGCAAAGGTTCGGTTACACTGCCGGCATGGCTGGATCAGGCATGCCACTTCTCGAACCGAATCAATCACAATCATGGCGACGCGAATGCTGGGCAGAATCTTACTGGGGGTGATGGTCGCAGGGGCGATGCTGGGCGGAGACCGGTCATGGGCCGCCTCGCGTCCCAACATCATTCTGATCATGGTCGACGACATGGGCTTTTCGGATATCGGCCCCTACGGCAGTGAGATCCCCACGCCCCATTTGGACGCGCTCGCCGCCGGCGGTGTCCGATTTTCCCAGTTCTACAACACGGGACGTTGCTGTCCCACGCGGGCTTCCCTACTGACCGGATTGTATTCGCATCAAGCGGGCATCGGGCACATGACGGCCGATCAGGGTGTGCCCGGATACCGTGGACAATTGAACGATCATTGTGTCACCATCGCGGAAGTCCTCCGCCAAGCCGGCTATTTCACCGCGATGACCGGAAAGTGGCACGTCGGGTTTGAACACGGCGTGACGCCGTGGAGCCGTGGGTTCGACCGCAGCCTGAATCTTCCGGCGGGAGGCTTGCATTTCTCCGACCAGACCGGTTCAAAGGGCGGAACGAAACTATTTAAAAACGGCCAGCAAGTCGCTCGAGATGATCCGCAGTTTGATCCGCCCTGGTATGGAACGGATCTGTGGACGGAGCAGGGCATCCGATTCATTGACGAAGCACGTCAGCGTGACCAACCGTTTTTCTGGTACCTCGCGCACGTCGCGCCGCACTTTCCTTGCATGGCACCGGAAGAGACGATCGCAAAGTATCGCGGTCGTTATCTCGCCGGATGGGACGCACTTCGGCGCGAACGATATCAACGCCAGATCGACTCCGGGTTGATCGACCCACGCTGGCAACTAGAACCTCGCCCGGAACAGATCCCCGCCTGGGATTCGCTCTCGCAATCCGAACAGCGTCGTTACGATGACATGATGGCGATCTATGCGGCGATGATCGAGGAGATCGACAACAACATCGGCAAACTGGTCTCCGCACTTCGCAACCGCGGAGAACTGGAGGACACGCTGATCTTGTTCCTTTCGGACAACGGCGGCAATGCGGAAGCGGGGGTCAGCGGGCGTTATGACGGTCAGTCGCCGGGTGATCCCCACTCCAACGTGTTCATCGGGCGATGCTGGGCGCACTTGAACAACACGCCCTTTCGTAAATACAAGCACTACAACCACGAAGGCGGGATTGCCACACCGTTGATCGCCCATTGGCCCGCCGCGATCCAGCCGAAAACCGGAAAAGACGGTTGGATCCGGACTTCCACGCACGTCATCGATCTGATGGCGACTTGTGTGGATCTGGCGCAAGCCGAGTATCCGGACCAGATCGATCAACGAATGATCACTCCCATGCAGGGCCAGAGCTTGAAGCCGTTGTTGACCGGTGAAGGGACTTTCCCCAATCGGACGCTTTTCTGGGAACACGAAGGAAACGCCGCCATTCGCGATGGGGACCACAAACTGGTACGACAAGGAATGGGCGGCACGTGGGAATTGTTCGACATGGAAGGCGATCGAACCGAGCAACATGATCTTGCCCAGGACCACCCGGAACGGGCCGCCGAGTTGCAAAAGCGCTGGCGGGAATGGGCCCGGTCGGCCAAGGTGCTACCGAAGCCCGGTAAGAAAAAGAGCAAGAAAGCGAAGCCGGCTGCACGCGATTGACCGCCCGGCGATACGCGCCGGGGGCCCAAAACGTTTTGGCCAGCCGCGGGCTTTCCCGTGGGCCCTTTCAAAGGGCGATCGAGGGGCGATCGAGGAGCGAATCGTTTTTCACCGTTCAAACGATTCAGTCGATAGACTGTGGAGCGGGGACGCGTCGGGTTTTCGGCGGTCCGTTGCCGACTTGGTCAAGGCCCTTCACTCACGGGGATGTGATGCTCATCGCACGTTCATTCGCTCTGCAGGCGGCGTTGCTGACGCTTCTGTCATCGGCAGTGCTTGCCGAACCGGGAGACCCCCTGGCGATCCGCTGTTGGCCGGAAGGTCGTTTCAGTGTGGAAACGCAATGGGGACTTTCGCTGTTGGTGACATCGGACCGCCATTCGGCTGATGGTCAGACCGCCAAAGAACATCTTGGCACAGAACAGCAAGCCACAGAACAGGCGGCCGACGACCATTTCCCCGTCACGGATCAAACGGTTTCCGTGCGGCAGACGTTGGATCATGTGCTCACCAGAGCTGCCAACCAGGAACACCCTCGATGGGTTGCCGCGGGGGAGGGTGACGTGGACGATCCGCATCGATTGACCGTTCAGTCGATCTCCTCGGTCAGCAACCGTTTGTTGGTGGGTGTCGATGGTGTGAACGTGCTGTTCGCGGTCCCGGAAACCGGCCGGGAAGATTCGAGGTCGGAATCGGGACGGCTTGCCAAGGTGGATGTGGCCGTGCTGATGACGGACGGGCGGCGGGAACCAACGGATGAGTCGATTTCTTCGTTGCTCGCCGCCACGCGGCCCACCATGGTCGTGATCCCATCAAACCTTTCCACCTTGGCGATGTCCGCGGCGCGGACGCTCCGAACCGACTTGATCGTCAACCAGGATCACAACACGATTGCGGTTTCGGATTTTGAGCGCTCGCGAGAACAACCGGTGGTGGTGATTTTGGGTGAGAATCCCTGGAAGATGCCGGAGAGATTGGCAGAACTGTTTGCCGCGATGGATCAAGCGTGTGAGCAGTCGCAACAGGTTTTTGCGCCGTTAACTGCCGCGCAGCTGAATTTCCGTCCCGCCAACGGTACCCACACGCCGCGTTGGAATGCCGAGCACATGATGGGGCGGCAACTGTTGTTCTTTTCACAGATCTATCATCAGGTTGATCCGTCCGTCCCGGTGATGGATCTGAATCCCAAGCAGATGCCGCCCGACTACGTGGCGGCCCATCCGAAGTGGGACGGGGCGGAAGAAGCTCGCCAGATGCAGCGGGTCAGCAACTTTTGCCGTCGGTTCGCGTACCTGCTGGAGGGAATCGAGGTGCAGCAGAAAGCTCCGGGAAGTCGTTGGCCGTCGCTTCAGGCGTTGCTGGTGCAGATGCAGCGCCACTATCAGGAACACACCGCCAACACCGTGAAGAAATTTGACCTGCCGGATTGGCCGCCGCGCTAGGATGACGACAGCGAAGCATTGCTCAGGCTGCCGCGGCAGCGGGCTTGGCAGCCGTGGTCGATCCAACTCGTGGCAATTGCTAGGGCTCGCGATCGGTTCTCACTTCCGTCACTCTCGATCAAGTTGTCAGTCCAATTGCTGAGAGTCAACGCACCGCCCGCCATTGGCTAAGCTTGGCGACTTTGATCATCGCCGGCGAAGCCGTCTTTTTCCTGCCGTTCGTTTTGCCACGGATCTTTCGCCCGACATTCTTGGGCGTGTTCGGAATCACCAACCTGCAGTTGGGCTTGGCGTTTTCGGCTTACGGTGTTGTGGCCATGATCGCGTATCTGCCCAGCGGGCCCTTGGCCGATCTTTTCTCGGCGCGGCGATTGATGGCGACGGCCTTGCTTGCGACAGCCGCTGGCGGTCTGGTGCTGACGGCAATTCCGCCGGCCGGAACGCTTCGTTGGCTGTACGCGTTTTGGGGGCTCAGTACGATTCTGCTGTTCTGGTCGGCACTGATTCGCGCGACGCGACAGTGGGGTGGTGAGGCATGGGAAGGCACCGCGTTTGGTTTGCTTGACGGTGGCCGGGGGTTGGTCGCGGCGCTGTTGGCGACCGTCTCGGTGTCCCTCTTCGCCGCGTTGATGCCGGCGGATCTCGACGGCGTCACGGACGCAGAACGGCTGGCGGCCTTTCGACAGGTGATCCTGCTGTTTGTTGCGATCACCGCCCTGGTGGCCTGTCTGGTCTGGTTCACGATTCCCGACCGGGAATCGGGGAGTCGCGGGCCGGAGCAAATGTTTCGGACGACCGATGCCCTGCACGTCCTTGCACGCCCCGTTGTTTGGCTGCAGGCGCTGATCGTCGTTTGCGCGTACGTGGCGTACAAAGGCTTGGACGACGTTTCGTTGTACGCGCGGGAGGTGTTGGGAATGGACGAGGTGGACGCAGCCTACACATCGAACCTTTCGATGTGGATACGCCCTCCGGCCGCCGTGGCGGCAGGGATTGTGGCTGACCGCTGGCGGGTCACGCGATTGACGACCCTGTGTTTTCTGTGCGTTGCCGTCGGCAGTGCGTTGATCGCCAGCGGGCAACTGGGCGGGGAATGGACGGTTTTCTATCTGGTCCTGGTTGCGACCAGCGCAGCCATCTTTGCCATGCGCGGGCTTTACTTCGCGATCATGCGGGAGGGCCGCATCCCGCTGCGGTACACGGGGACGGTGGTCGGTTTGGTTTCGGCGATCGGATACCTGCCCGACGTTTTCATGGGCCCGCTGATGGGGTTTTTGCTGGATCGATCGCCGGGACCACCGGGCCATCAACAGGTGTTCGCCACGATTGCAGGGTTCTCATTGGCAGGCATGTTGGCCAGTTCGCTTTACGCATTCTGCGTCACTCGCACGGATCCGCCGGTGTGACTTGGGGGCGGATCGGGGCCTCATTCCAATGCCCGATCCTTTTCGATCGCGGGGAATTCTTCCAGCTTGAAGTGCAGGTCCCGCTGCGGGAAGGGAATCTCGATTCCGGCCTTTTCAAACGCTTTGGCGATTGCCGTGTTGATCTGATGCGTGACCTCGATCCGGTTGTCAAGCTTTTGAAGGTACAGACGGACGGCGAAGTTCAAGGAGCTGTCCCCGAACGTCTCGAAACTGATCAGCGGCGCGGGGTCGTCCAGGACTTCGGGGTTTGCCATGACCGTGCGCCGCAGGATGTCACGAACCTGATCGGGGTCGCTGCCGTAGGCCACACCGACCTCGATCGTTAGACGGTTGATCATGTTGGTCAAAGACCAGTTCAAAATGGTTCCGGTAATCAAGTCCTTGTTGGGGATGATCAGCTCTTTGCGATCCCAGTTGGTCACCGTGGTCGCGCGCATTTGAATGCGCGAGACAATCCCCGTCGTGTCGCCGACGGTCACAATATCACCGACTCGCACCGGACGTTCGAGCAACAAGATGATTCCGGAAACAAAGTTCGCGACGATCTCTTGCAGACCGAAACCGAGTCCGACGGAAATGGCGGCCAGCAACCAGCCCAGTTGCTGGTAGGGCACACTGAGCAGATTGAGCACAACCAGCGCGCCCACCACGACCAAGGCGTATCGCAAAAGCGTGGTGATGGCATAGCGTGCGCCGTTGTCCATCGAAGTCCGGCTGAGGACCAGGTATTCCAGCGTGCTCGGCAGATTGCGGATGGCGATTCCGAGCACGAACACGAGGGCCAGGCTGGACAAAATATCCAGCAACGTCACATACTCGATGGATTCTCCGGTTCCCACCGGCCAGAGCGTTTTCCCGGCGAAATACTCGAATGCCGGCAGCACATCGCTCCAGATAAATGCCAAGCAAATCAAAGCCGCGATGCCGACCAGGATGAACGCGGTTTGCCGGGTATGATGATCCAGCGTCGGCAGATCGGTCGGCTCCTCTTCTTCGATGACGATGCCCGTTTCCGAAGCCAATGTCTCCTCGGGGCCGTGCTCCAATTCGGCGATCCGACGTTGTCGGGCTTCGTGGGCTTTGCGGCGGGCGACATCGCGTCGCCGGAGCGTCAGCCAGCGCGAGATCAATCCAAAAACCAGCACGATGACCACCGCCAATAGCAGCGATGATTGCATGGATCGCGAAAGACGGAATGTCGTGTCCAGATAGCCGGACAACGCCATCATTGCCGGCAACAGCGGGCTGGCGGCCAGGATCCACCACAGCCACTTTCGGCTGCGGTAGATCATCGAATCCGGATTGCTGCGCACCAGTTGCGTGTAGATCGGACTCGCTTGGCGGAAGAGCCGATGATGGAAGAGCGCGGTCGCCAGAAAAAGTGTCACGCAGAAAACGCGGCTGCCCAGCGTCGCCACCGCCGTATCGGCGCAAGCACGGAAAGTGGGCATCAGCACGTAGCAACACGCTCCGATCGGCAGATACCAGCGGAGGTGGCGACGCAAGAGCTTGCGGACATCTTCGCCCCAACCAAAATGCGACTCTGCCAAGCCGTCATTGCGGCACATCTCTTTCAGCCATTCGATGGCCACGATGAATGGCACGACCAGCTCGAGTCCGTTGCCGAGTCCCCGAATGAGTGAATCTGCCGACGGGCGAGCCTCCAGCACGTAGGCGGCCGACCAAAACAGTACCGGCCAGACGGCCGCCGCCAGCACGGTTGCCACCAGGGCCACGATGGTCGAATGAAATGTCGCGTCGAATCGGTGGGCTTGTTGACCCTCGCGAATCGTCACGCGCCGAAGCCGACCGCGAAACATCAACAAAGCGAGCAACGCCGCCGCCAGCAAGACGCAGCGGATGGGGAAGGTTTGAAGGGATCTCAGGACGTGCCCGAACAGTCGTTGCCAACTGCTTGCGCTCGTCAAATAGGCGATCGCGTCCGGTACGTAGACCAACTCACCGATCGAAAACGGCGGCGCGCTGCGGGTCCAAAACAGGTGGCGATTGACGAAGCTGTCATACTCGTCGATCGATTGCAGCAATTCCCGACGCTGGGTGTCGCTGGAAATCATGGTTTGGACCAGCAGATTCTGCGTCCTCAAGGTCTGCTCGATCAGTTCACGTCGCGACTTCAGCAAGAGCAGCCGTGCTTCCTCGTTTGACACGTTGCCCCAATCGATATCGGACAAGGATCGGTCAAGATCGACTTGATCGTTGGATGCCAAGATCTCGTCGATCTTTCGAGCTTCATCTTCCAGACGAAACGCTTTGATCTGGTACTGCTGGACCTGTTCTTGCAAGTCCGGACGGGGCTGGAATTCGACCCGCAGCTGGTTGTAGACCTGTTGTCGCTCGCGAAACAGCAGCCCCAGTGCTTCGGTCAGGCCCACCGCATCGACACGTTTGGATGCCGTTTCCAGTTCCGAAGTGAGGTCATCGAAACGGGACTTCACCTCGGACAACGTCCGTTGAGCCTCTTCGGCGTCCTGGATCATCGATTGATGAAGTTCGGAAAGCTGAATATTTGACGTTGTCAGACTTTGCAAGAAGTCTGGCGCCTCGGCCGCCGCCCGTCGAAGTTGGTCCGTTTCGTCACGTGCCTGCCTCAATTGGCGTTCGGAGAGTTCCCGCCGCAGCAAATCGATTTTGCCCCGCAGGGCCTTCACTTCCGCGTCCGCCAGGGTCTTCTGACGCGGCAGCAGGCTGGCCGTGGCCAGGTAGGTTGCCTGCTCATTGCGCAGGCTGTCGAGCGTCTGTTGAAGCTGCGCCGCTCGCGCATTGAGCAGCGTGTTTCTGGCTCGGGTCTCCAGGGGCGTTTCGTTGCCGGGTGCCGGCTGTCCTAGCTGTTCTCGTGTTTGCTGCAGCTTCGCTTCGTTGTCGGTCAGCTCGGCAGGAATTTCGCTCAGCCGTCGTTCACGACGGACCGGTTCGGCCGCCAAATCCGCGGCCCGCTTTTCCGCAGCGGTCAACTCGCTGGTCGACTGAGCCAGTTGTTGCGTGATCTGTTCGATCGACGCCGTTTCGGAAACGGACGGCGGCTGTTTCAAGTCGGCTAGCGCGGTCTCGATCGCCTTCAGATCGTCCGAAACGGTCTGGATTTGTTGTTGGTAGCCTTCGGATTGCTTCCGCTTCGCATTGGCATCCTGGACGGCTTCGTCGGCTTTCTCAAACAAACCTTGCAGCCGGGCCTTGCTGTCATCGTCGAGACCGGAGTTCGATTCCAGCTGGTGCTTTCCATCTTCGATCTGCTTGGTGATCGAGTCGGTTGCCGAGGTCACGTTCGGACCGCCAGGGACTTGGCCCGAGGCGTTGGACCATGCGAGCAGGCACACGATCGACGCCAGGGCGAACGTCATTCGTGATGCCAGCAAACCGTTTGGCGGACCGGACGGGTGGTGTACTGCGTTTCGCATGGCAAACGGGAACAGAAGAACGGACGGCAAACGATTGCTAGCAAGGGGCGTTGGCTTCGCCGAAGCTGAAGCATTCGACCGCCTTCGCCAACCCGGAGCGGGTTTCTGGCAGTGCTTAGTCTCATTGCCAACCCGGTCACGATGAAGGGGGCTCGATGTTTTCGTAGCCAGTTATCAACATGCTTTTCTGAAAATCACCCTCCCGGAGGGAGGGTGAAGCAAAGCTGCACAACCTCCTCGCGGGAAGGTGAATGGACTTGTGTCGACACCCGTGCCACTCAACACCGACTTTCAAACACGAATGACTGCATTGGCGTCGCTAACAATGCCTCAAGATGCTCGCGGGGGCAAGCGTGACAGAATGAGCCATTTCGCGTTGCGGTTTCGGGTTCATTTTCTTAGCGTCCACCCTGTGGCATGTTGCGCGTGACGCGATGATCCGTCGTCCGCAAATGAGATCCACCGGTGTCGGAAAAGGAGTCCGGCGCCCCGGCTGTCGAGGCTGCTTCAACGCGACGCAATTTTCTCCAGGATGGTGAACTTTGAATCGAGAATCGTATCAAACCCGGCCGCTGCGGATGCTTAGCCTGGTCGCCGCATTGGTGTTGCTTCCCAGCCCGCTGTTCGGACAATCCGAACCGCTGCCCAGCGGTGAGGAAACGGCGGCGGTGGAACCGTCGTTGACGGTCGAGCGGATCGAACAGTTGCTTCGGGAATTGGAGCAGACGCCCAACGTCACCGAGGAAGACAAGACGGCGACGACCGACGCGTATCGTTCGACCGTCAAAGAACTGCAGGCGGCCCAGGAAGCGGAGAAGCGTCACCGCGTGTTCGTCGAAGAGGCGGGGTCGGTCAACGACCGATTGGAACAGGTCAAGGCCAAGCTTCAGGAGTTGGGCGCACAGCAGCCGACGCTGGACTCCGCGTTGACACTTCCGGAACTGGAGCAACTGCTTCCCAAACTGGAACTGCAGCTGACCACGCAGAAGAAAGCGCGCAAGGTTGCCGAGGACAAACCGCAGACACGTTCCCAGCGGCGGAAAGAAATCCGTGAGCGGCTGGTGTCGATTCAGGAAAAACGCGCCGCGATCGAAACGCAGCTGACCGCGGCCGCGGCCATCGAATCGCCACTGCTCTCAAGCGCCCGCGGCCTGCAACTGAAGGCCTATCGGATTGCGTTGGACAAAGAGCTGATCATGTTGGAAGCCGAACTGGCGAAGTACGATGCCGAAGACGCTTCGGAGCTGATTCGTTTGCAGGCGGACCTGGCCGCGCGTCAGACCGTGTTGACCGAAAAGAGCGTTGAACAGTTGCAGGAGCGAATCAAGGCGGCGCGGCAGGCGGCTGCCGAATTGTCGGTTCGACGTGCGCGGCGAGAGGCGATTGCGGCAGATCCCGCGCTGCAACGCTATGCCGATCGCAACCAGGAGCTGGCGGAAAAGGCCAAGGAGATTTCACAGAAGCTGGCCGAAACCGAGAAAGATTTGAAGCTTGCCACGGAAATGCACGACGAGCTCAATCGCCAGTTCAACGGGACACGCCAGAAGGTGGAACTGGTCGGGCTGACCAGTTCGGTCGGTGCTCTCCTGCGAAAGCAGCGGACCACCCTACCCGATGTCAGCCAGCGAGAAACCGCCGTCGCGCAGCGTCAGGCGGTGATCAGCGACATGCAGTACCTGCTGTTCGAGTATGAAGACGAACGCCAGGAGTTGGGCGATATCGATGCCCTCGTGGAGAAGATCAGTCACGAGTCAGCCCTTCAAGGGAACAACGATTCGGAACTGTTGGAATCGGCGACCCGAGAACTGTTGACGCACAAGAGTGGATACCTGGACGCGCTGATCCGCAACAGTGGCCAGTACTTCGACACGCTGGTGGAGTTGGACACCACGGATCGTCAAGTCATTGCACTGGCCGGCAACTACGCCAACTACATCGACGAACGGGTGTTGTGGATCCGCAGCGGCCGGGCGTTGTTGGAAGACTTTGACCTGACCGCCGCCGAAACACGCCTGGTCGATCCGACTCGGTGGTCGGAAATGACGCGGTTGATGCTGGCCGACTGCCGCCGTCATTTCGCGTTCTACCTTCTTGTCTTGATCCCGTTGGCAATCGTGCTGGTTCGCGGGGCGTCGTTGCGGAGACGAATCGCACGGCTGGGGGAAACGGCGCAGAAGGCCAACTGCCGCAGCGTGGCTCCGACCCTGCGAACGATGCTGCTGACCGGTCTGGTATCGATCGCCGCGCCCGGCCTGCTGGGCTTTGTCGGCTGGCGGCTGAAACATCTGCCGGACGAGTCTGGTTTTTGCGAAGCCATCGGGCAGGGGCTGCTGTGCCTTGCCGTGCTGTGGGTCACGCTGGAGTACTGGCGACAAGTTTGCCGTCCCACCGGCTTGGGCGTCTGCCACTTCCGCTGGTCGGCAAAAGCGATGCACGGCATGCGCCGCCAAATCCACGGCTATTCCATGTTGGCCCTGCCGTTTGCATTCCTGACGGGTGTCCTTTCGTCTCATCAAGCGACCTACGGCCACGACTCGCTGGAACGCACCAGTTTCCTGTTGGGAATGTGCGTGATCGCCGTTTGGGGATTCCGATTGATGCGACCGGCGGGACCCTTTTCGGAATCGTATCAGCTGCTCAAGGGCGGCTGGATCGATCGGCTCAAGCCGCTCTGGCCCTGGATTGCCGCGTTCGTTCCGCTGGCCCTGGCTTGCCTGGCCGTTGCCGGATACTACTACACGGCGCAAATCCTGTTTTGGCGTTTCTATGCGACGCTGGTCTTCATCGGTGTTCTGGTGCTCACGCGGTCGCTGCTGTTGCGCATGTTGCTGCTGCGTCGCCGCTACCTGAGCATGGAACAGGCACGCAAACGGGCGGCTGCGGCCGGGGCGGCCGGTGAGGAGGAGTCCAGCCATCCGGTGGCCGGAATCGTGACCGAAGACTCGCAATCGGACATCACCACGCACAGCATTCAATCGCGGCGGTTGGTGACCTCGGGGCTGTTGGCGACATCGATGGTCGGCTTCTGGCTGATCTGGGTCCAAGTCCTGCCCGCACTGGCGATGTTGGACAAGTATCCGGTCTGGGAGACTCAAGCCGCCGTGGCGAGCAGCGAGGAGACAGCGGCCATGCCGAGTCCGATGTTGGTGCCGACTCCCGGCGAACCGGCCGAGAGCCCGGCGGCGACCAGCAACGATCCCGCACCTTCGGTGGTCACCTATTCCGATCTGGCCCTGGCGGTCCTGATCGCCTGCGTGACGTTCGTGCTGTTCCGCAACGGACCAGGCTTGCTGGAGATGTCGGTGCTGCAGCAGTTGCCGGTGGATGCCTCGGTGCGCTACGCGATCACGACGCTGGTCAGTTATGCAATTGTTCTGGTCGGCATCATCGCCACCTGTTCGACGATCGGATTGCAATGGTCGCAGATCCAGTGGTTGGCAACGGCGTTGACTTTCGGGCTGGCGTTTGGGTTGCAGGAGATGTTTGCAAACTTCGTTGCCGGACTGATCATCCTGCTGGAACGCCCAATTCGCGTCGGCGACATTGTGACCGTGGATGACGTGACGGGAGTGGTTTCACGCATCCGGATCCGCGCCACGTCGATCACCAACTGGGATCGCAAGGAGTACGTCGTTCCCAACAAAGAGTTCATCACCGGCCGGCTGCTCAACTGGACCTTGTCCGACAAGATCAACCGGATCACGATCAACATCGGAGTGGCCTACGGATCGGACACCGAACGAGCCCGGGAGTTGTTGTTGGCTGCGGCAAACGACCATCCCGCGATTCTGAAGGATCCGCCGTCGCTGGCAACTTTCGAAGGGTTTGGCGACAATTCGCTGAACCTGGTGCTGCGAACCTTCTTGCCGACATTGGATAACCGTCTGGAAGTGATTCACCAATTGCACACGACGATCGACAAGGCATTCCGCAAAGAAGGCATCGAGATCGCGTTCCCGCAACGAGACCTTCACATCCGCAGCTACACCAACGTGATGGAAAACGTCCTGGAAGAGAATCGCCTGGAGTCTGCGGGCCAACAAGAACGCGAAGCCGCTTAGTGCGAGCACTCAAAAACAACCTCCACGCTCCCGCTTGCGGGTCGTGCGGTTTTTCGAGTGCGGAAAAGGCAAGCTTTCTCCGCTTTCCCAGCTGCAGAATGATGGATCAGGTAGAAACGGGGCGATCCTTCCCTCGCCGGCGCTCGACCCTCCTTGGAAAGGAGGGCGAACAAAACTGCACGATCCCGAGTCGCGAAGCGATGACAGCCCCCTGCCGTCGGCGCAAGCCGACGGAAACGGCTGACCAAAACACCACAGCCGCGAAGCGGCGACGCTGAGAGAGTCGCCCGTCCAACGCATGCATCGTGATCGATCGGTGCGCCGGCATGCACAGCATGCCCTACCCGAGCCCAAAGAGGCGATGCTGAGTCGACTGCCGCTTCCAGCGTCAGACGCTGGCTCGCGTTCGTCGGCGTCGGCCCACGGCGAGCAGGGGAATCGCCAACGCGAAGATCGTCATCGAACTGGGTTCCGGAATCACTTCTGCTCGAGACGTCAGCACGACATTGTCGAGGCTTGCCGATGAGTCGACTAAGCTGTCGTTTCCGGCGAACAGGCTGAATTCAAGAATGGCCATTTGGGGCGCAATTGCGCTGACGTCCACGGTGACTCGCGTCCAACCGCTTCTCAGTCCCGGAACATTGGTGTCGAAAAACTGGACGCCCGGATTGGAGGCCGAATTGCCGTTGTCGTCTATCGAAAGAAAGGTAGGAAGATCCACATTCGGCAAAAGCGGACTCGTCAAAAGTGGGTTGCCCCCAAGGTCATAGAGGCCGGCCTGGAAGCTATCCGGCGCATCGAAGAATCCCGTTTGCCCCGAGGACTGAAACTGGAAATCGAACGACAGCGATTGCGATCGGTTTGTCAACTCGATCGTTTGCTCAAGTTGCGTTGTCTCGAGTGGCGACTGATCGTTGAACAACACAAAGCGGTTCGTGTCGACCCCTGCAGCCGGGGGCAGGAACTGGATGAATGGCGGGAGGCTGAATGTGTCCCAGCCCGTAAAGACATTACCGCTTCCGGCCTCGAAATCTCCATTCATGATCCCCATCACGCCCGCCTGGGCCGGCCGAGCGAGTGTTGCGGTCAGCAACGCTGCCAGCAAAACGGCCGTGAATCTTCTCATTTCGGCTGAGCTTTTCATCGATCTCTGATTCCCGTCAGAACGCATGGATGCCACCGCCCCGGGGGGCAAGTTAGTTGGTTCCCGACGGGGATGCAACGTTTCAGGGCCGAATTATGTGAACACAGAATCACTTTCCTGGGGAACGGTGTCGGACCCCCAAAAATGATTGAATGCGCCCCTGGGGGGTGCTATGCTTGGCCCCCTTCGGGGCGAGATTCATCGGTACATCCGGACCAAGACGCCGGGATCGACACCTGATTGACTGGGAATGAACCCATGGTTGCAACACGCAGGCAGCGTGCGTTTGGCTCTTTGACGGGGCGGATTCAACGCAGGAATCCGAGAGCGATCCGCCAGAAGCAGTTGGACAAGATTCGCAAACGGTTGCGGATGGCCGAGACGCTCGAGGTTCGGTCGGCCCCCGGGTCGATGATGCCTCTACCCGCTGAGGGTTTGAGCGCCGCCCTGGCTGCCGCGGCACTTTCCAACTCGTTGGCACAGCGATCTGTCACGGGCGACCAAAGCCCCGACTCGACGACGGCAATCCCCCGACGCACCGGCGAAGCTGAAGTTGCCAGCCGTGCGACAAACCAGGACCAAGGGAGGTCGTTGCAGCCGCTCGATGGGGAAGCCCGCCCATGGCAGGCCCAGCCGCTTGCGGTTGGATTGGGTTTGGGCGGCGAAGCGCTGTCGCCCACACTCAATGCAGCCCTTTCAAGCGGCGGGTTGGTTGGGACGACGGGCACGCTACCGGCGCAGGACTCGAGCGCCGAATCGACGCCGGGCCAGCAGCCGACCCTCGGGACCTTTTCCAGTGTGATCGGGGGCGGGGAACCGGCCGGAGGTTCCGGGGCAAAGCTGACGGTTCAGGCGACATCGCAAGACGGCGCCGCAATGGGAATCAGCTCGTCGTCGCGCGGTGCTGGCGGCGCCGGAGGGGGTGGTGGCGGTGGTCTTTCGGCCGGTGGTGCGGAAGGGGAATCGACGACGGGTCCGACGACCGATCCGCCTTCCGCCGATAGCTCGACAAACGCAGACGAGGGAACCGGCACCGCGAACAATCAGGCAAACGCCGATGCACCGCAGCCTGCACCCGCTGCCGCCACGGCAACCACCGTTGCCGAACCATTCCCCGCGAACCTGGAGAATTGGACCGTTGCGCAGACCGGCGGAAGCGAGACCGCGGCCGGTAGCGTCTCGGTCGACAACGGGGCCGCCGTTTTGAGTGAAGGCGACTCGTTCAGCGTTTCATTGAGTCGAACCTTTGTCGTTCCGGCTGGTGCGGAAACCCTGACCTTCGAGTACGAGGACTTGAATTTTGACACCACTTCGGAAGGAGCGATCAATGACGCCTTCGAAGTAGAACTGCTTGATGCCGAAGGCTTTTCCCTGGTATCGCCCCACGGCTCGGGGCGAAGTTCGTTGCTGAACGTGACCGACGGCCAGGCAGCGTCAAGCGGCATCAACGTGCAGGTGACTCCGGCCGGAGCGGGCGCCGCTGCGGTCACGGTCGACGTCTCCCAGATTCCAGCGGACACCGTCGCGACGCTCCGTTTTCGGCTGGTCAACAATGATGGTGATGCCGGCACGACCGTCCGCATCTTGACGGTGGGGATTCCTCAAGCGGAGCAGGTTCAAGCGAACGATGACCAGTTCACCGTCGCGGAAGATAGCCCGGTGACCAACTTCGACGTTCTGGCCAACGATGAACTGGTGGCGGGCGAGATCGTGTCGGTCAGTGCGGGATCGGCTGGCGGTCGGCTGGCGATCGTTGCGGGGCAGAGCGTGGACTATACCCCGGCCAAAGATTTCTTCGGCGAGGAGGTGTTCAGCTACACCGTGGTCGATACGGTCAGCGGAACCCGACAGTCGGCCGAAGCGACGGTGACCGTCACATCGGTCAATGATCCTCCCACCGCCAACGACGACACCTTCGCGTTGTCGGCCCGGGACGAATCCATCGTGTTGGACGTGCTCAAGAATGACTCGATCGCACCCGACGTCGGGGAAAACCTTACCGTCATCGCAGTCACCCCGGGATCTCAAGGGGGGACACTCCGTATCGAAGACGACAAGCGTTTGGTGTACTCGCCGGCCAGCGGATTCGCGGGAACGGAAACCTTTTCCTACACGATCAATGACGGGACGCCCGACAGCAACGCTCAGGCGACCGTGACGGTTCGCGTTGAAGGGCTGCCCGTTGAAATCGATTTGCCCGATGTGAGCGGGGACGAGGGTGACGCGATCACGCTTTCGGCCGGGTTTGAGGACCCGATCAACACCGATCCCCACACGGTGGTGATCGATTGGGGAGACGGTGCCTCGGAAGTCGCGTTGGTCAATGAACAACTGGGCGTGGGCGAGATCCTTGCCCGACACGTGTATGCCGACAACGGCCTGTACACCGTTCAAATGCGAGTCACGGACGCGACGGGCAAAGTCACGACCGAATCGTCAACCGCAAACATCGGCAACGTCGCTCCAACGTTGAGCGGCGTCGACGACGTGTCGCTTGTCGAAGGCAATGAAGTTCGCTTTCATTTGGCGACGTTGTCCGATCCCGGATTCCGCAATCAAGACGCTCTGACGGACGAAACCTTCACGGCGACGATCGACTGGGGTGATGGGACACCCGTCCAGCCGGCGACCGTCGCGCCGTCTCCGGGAGGCGATGGGAAGCCAACGATCGCATCGATTTTTGGACAACACACCTACCTGGATGACGGCCTGTTTACGGTGACCGTCACCGCCGTGGACGACGACGGCGGTCAGGCCGCAACGACAATCATGGTTCAGGTGGAGAATGCCACGCCGCGATTTTTGACCGCCGTCGGACCGCGAGGAGGCGTCAATCAAGAGTTTGAACTCTTGGCCCGATTCTCTGACCAAGGGCTCTCGGATGTTCATACCGCCCAGGTCGACTGGGGTGACGGTTTCGTCGACGCCAGCATCACGGAAGAAAACGGACGTTCATTGATCTCCTCCAAGTTCGCTTTTTCTCAGCCGGGTGAGTTCCCGGTGACGGTTCGCGTTCGCGACGACGGCGGCGCGATGGCTGAACTGATGGTGATGGCGACGGCGACTTTGGAAACCGATGCGATTCCGCCGACCGGCGTCCTGGTCTCGCCGGTTCCGGGATCGACGATCAATGCCGATCCCGGTTACGTGGAAATCCAGTGGTCGGATAATGAGTCTCTGGATGAGACTTCGTTCGGCGCTTCGGACATCACAATCAGCGGGGTCACGGTCAGCACGGCGACACCGGACGCGACGACACCCGGTTTGGTGCGGTACGCGTACAGCGGTGACCTGGCGGAAGGCGCGGTCACGGTGACTTTGGTTGCCGGTGAAGTGGCGGACCTTGGTGGCAACACCAACGTTGCGGCGTCGGAGAGCTTCACGTTTGACATTCCGGACCTGACGGCTCCGACGGGTGCTCTGGTCTCGCCGACTCCGGGATCAACGATCCATGCCGATCCGGGTTACGTGGAAATCCAGTGGTCGGATAATGAGTCTCTGGACGAGACTTCGTTCGGCGCTTCGGACATCACAATCAGCGGGGTCACGGTCAGCACGGCGACACCGGACGCGACGACACCCGGTTTGGTGCGGTACGCGTACAGCGGTGACCTGGCGGAAGGCGCGGTCACGGTGACTTTGGTTGCCGGTGAAGTGGCGGACCTTGGTGGCAACACCAACGTTGCGGCGTCGGAGAGCTTCACGTTTGACATTCCGGACCTGACGGCTCCGACGGGTGCTCTGGTCTCGCCGACTCCGGGATCAACGATCAATACCGATCCGGGTTACGTGGAAATCCAGTGGTCGGATAATGAGTCCCTGGATGCGACTTCGTTCGGCGTTTCGGACATCACGATCAGCGGCGTCACGGTTAGCACGGCGACGCCGGACGCGACGACGCCCGGTTTGGTGCGGTACGCGTACAGCGGCTCGCTGGGTGAAGGTGCGGTGACGGTGACTTTGGTTGCCGGTGAAGTGGCGGACCTGGCGGGCAACACCAACGTTTCGGCGTCGCAGAGCTTCACGTTTGACATTTTGGACCTGACGGCTCCGACGGGCGCCTTGGTCTCGCCGACTCCGGGATCAACGATCAATGCCGATCCGGGTTACGTGGAAATCCAGTGGTCGGATGACGAGTCTCTGGACGAGACTTCGTTCGGCGCTTCGGACATCACGATCAGCGGTGTCACGGTCAACACGGCGACGCCGGACGCGACGACGCCCGGTTTGGTGCGTTACGGATACAGCGGCAATCTCAGTGGCGGGGAAGTGACCGTCACGTTGGTTGCCGGCGAAGTGCTTGATGGAGCAGGAAATGCGAATGCGCAGTCGACCGGCGTATTCAATCTGGAACTTGCCGGCCCATCGGACATCAGCGATCTCGTGGCGCTGAAGTACAGCTTGCCCCAAGTCAATCCGCGGTTTCGCACGATTTCTTTCGTCGGTTCCGTGGTGAATATCTCCGACGCGACGCTGCGCGGTCCGATGCGCGTTTACTGGTACGACCTTTCGCCTCACATCATGGCATTCAACCCGGACGGGTACAGCGATGCCGGCGAACCCTATTTTGACATTGACGTTCCGGAGACGGGAATTGGACCCGGTGAATTGTCGACCCCACGACTGTTCACGCTACGCAACATGACGTTTGCTCCTTACGAGTATTCGACTCGAGTGACCGGCGTGGTGGCGTCATCCGTTGCGGAAGGAGAGGCCGGGCCGATGCCTTCCGGATCGCTTGCTTTCCAAAGCCCGACGCTGCCATACGACGTCAACGACAGCGGGTGGGTGACTCCGATCGATGCGCTGGGAGTGATCAACCGCTTGGGACGTCAGACCGATATCGGGACCGTTGCGCCGATGGATCCCGAAGACTGGAACGGCATGTTCTACGACGTCAGCGGCGATGGAAGCATTTCTCCCCGGGACGCACTGCAGGTGGTCAATGAACTGGCGCGGCAATTCGAGGCCGGCCCGACGCTGGCGACGACGTTGACGCCGGAATCGGAGTCGGTGCTGGAATCGATGCCGCCCGTCATCACCGCGGGATTGCTTCGCGACACGGCGCCGGGCGGCCAAACCAATCAGGACCGAATCACCTCGGATCCACGCATCGCCGGTGTGATCACCGATGCCAGTCCCATCGTGGCTCTGCGTGCGGCATTCGGCGAGGCGGATCAGCAAAACTATGTCGCGCTGGATGCAGCAACGTTGGTCGATGTGGATGGCAACTTGATATTGGATGTGCCAACGCTGGAGCAGGTGTATGGGGGAGCGTTGGATGACGGCGAGCACCAGTTGAATCTGGTCGCCGAAGACGAGCATGGGAATGTTTCGTCGACATTCACGGTCCTGTTTACGTTGGACACGCAATCTCCCTCGCGTCCGGCGATGCCGGATCTTCTGGCGATCAGTGACACCGGAGTTCGCGACGACGACGATTTGACCGCCAACAACGCGCCTCGAATTGTTGTGGCGACCGATTCCGGAAACGGCTTGCAACTATTGGTGGACGGAGTTCCTCAAGTCCAGGTCCCGTTCGGGGGATCGGTTGTGTTGGGAACCGGCGTTCTGAGTGATGGGGCGCACGAGATCACCGTGGTAGCCGAGGACGCGGCGGGCAACCGCAGCGAAGTGTCGACGCCGCTGACGGTCCAGGTCGACACTTCCGCACCCTCGGCGGCGACGTTGGACTTGGATGTCGGATCCGACAGTGAACCAGTGGGCGACCGCATCACCACTCAGGGAACGGTGCGTCTGGTCGGACAAGCCGACTCCGGTTCTTCCGTGCAACTGGGGACCTCGGGCGCGGTGACGACGGCGGCCAGTGACGGGACCTTTGCATTTGAAAATGTCGTTCTGGTCAGCGGTTTGAACCTGTTGGCGGTCACGGCGATCGACGCGGCAGGCAATCGGACCACGAGTTCTTATCCGTTCATCCGCCGGTCTCCCGTCGATGATGTGCCGCCTCAGGTCACGGCGCGGCTGGCAAATGACACGGGCGCGGATCCGACCGACGGCGTGACGTCCGATGCGACCATCGTCGGGACGGTTTCGGACGACCGTGCGGGGGTCATCCTTCGCGGCGGTTTTGACGCATCCGCCATTGGGAGTTTCAAGAAGATCTCGTTCGATCCCGCCAGTGGCAACTTCACCCTGACGCGGCCGCAGTTGGCGACGTTGGCGGGAGGAAGTCTGAACCAGAAGGCACAGACGCTTTATCTGCAAGCGACCGATGCCCAGGGGAACGTCTCGACGCTGACAGCGATCCAATTCACCTTTGACGCCACCGGTCCCGCGTTCACGGCCAACCTGTCTTGGCAAGACGGCAGGACGGGAAGCTATTTCGATGTTGATTTCAGCGAACCGGTCAGCGAAGCCGCTTCGCTGGACAATGCCTACAGCCTGATCATCAACTCCGGTCCGGATGCCGGCCAGTCCGTCGCGATCGCGTCCACGGAGCGGATAAGCGCGTCGAAAGTCCGCATCCGTCTGAGCGAGGTTCTGCCCAGCAATCGCTTTCTGTTGAAGGTCTCCGCTGGTATCACCGATCAGGCGGGCAATCGCTTGGTGTTGCCCAATACGTCGACCTTCACAGTGACGGAGCCGGTGATGATCACGGAGTTCGCCCCGTACAGCGGCGAACCGATGGTGAACGTGCGACGTGAAATCACGGTGCGATTCGAGTCCGAGATCGACCCGACGACCGTCACGCAGGATTCGTTCTACTTGATTGCCAACGGAGAACGTTTGACCGGCACCGCGCGCGTCAGCAGCACCGCCCGGTACATGACGTTCTTTCCCGACGTACCACTGCCGGCATCAACGGAGGTTCGCATTGTTGTCGATGGTGACAAATTGATGACGCGCGCCGGCCAGCCCGTCGATGCCGACGGTGACGGCGTTCCGGGCGGTGTGGGCCACGCGGATTTCACGACTTCGCCGCTGACCGGGATTGAAGGGACGTCTGTCAGCGGATACGTGCTTGACGCCCACCGCACCGTCGATGCCGAAGTCCTGCCCATTGCGGTTCCGACGGGCGATCCCTATTTCGACCCGATGGGCACTGGCACCGCGACGATCCCGTTCACGCGGGCCCGGTTCGTCGGGTCGACCGGTGATCGCCAGGATAACCCTCGGCAGCACGTCAACCTGATCACCAGCTTCTTGGACGCGAGCATGGTGTACGGATCCGACGAAGCACGCGCGACGCAGCTGCGGGCAATGGACGGTTCGGGAAAACTGAAGGTGGGTTCGGGCGACCTGTTGCCACTGAACGACCCGACCAACTTTCCCGACGGGCCGCTGGAGGTCGACAACCAGGGGCCGTTCGACGACAGCACGATGTTCGCCGCCGGCGACATTCGCGCCACGGAAAACCCCGGACTCGCTTCGTTGCACACGTTGCTCGTTCGCGAGCACAATCGCTACGCCGATCAACTTCGTGTGTCGAATCCGAATCTGCGAGGCGAGGAACTCTACCAGGCGGCGCGGCGCTGGGTCGGGGGCGTGATCCAGCACATCACCTACAACGAGTTCTTGCCGGCATTGTTGGGCGACGATCCGCTGGGCAACTACGAAGGGTACGATTCGAACGTCGACCCCAGTATTTCCGCAGCCTTTTCCGGAGCCGCTTTCCGTCTGGGACACTCGATGTCGACGGACGAGATTCTGCGACTGAACGAGGACGGCAGCAGTTTGCCGGGCGGAGCTTTGCCTCTGGTCAACGGCTTCTTCAACTCCCAGACGCTGCTTGATGACGGCATCGAGCCTTACATTCTGGGGCTGATCGGCCAGCAAGCCAACGAAGTTGATACGCAAGAAATCGATGCACTGCGAAATTTCTTGTTCGGCCCTCCCGGGGCCGGCGGGCTGGATCTGGTTTCGATCAACATTCA
Source organism: Roseiconus nitratireducens (assembly GCF_008629675.1). Classification (GTDB taxonomy): domain Bacteria; phylum Planctomycetota; class Planctomycetia; order Pirellulales; family Pirellulaceae; genus Stieleria; species Stieleria nitratireducens. The sequence continues at coordinate 94,445 of NZ_VWOX01000022.1, forward strand.
ACGGGGACGTGATCTGGGCCTGCCGGGCTACAACCAGGCGCGGGTCGATTTCGGTTTCGACCCGATCTCGAGTTTCGAACAACTCACGTCCGATGTCACGGTCGCGGCAGCACTGGAGACCATCTACGGTTCGGTCGATCAGGTGGACCTGTTCGTCGGAGGTTTGGCGGAGGACCACGTCAGTGGCGGAACGGTTGGTGAACTGTTTGCGGCGATCATCACCGATCAATTCCGTCGGGCTCGCGATGGAGATCGTTTCTGGTATGAAAACCAGCGGTTCACCGATCAGGAGCTAAGTGACATTCGCGCCACGACGCTGTCGGCCCTGGTCGTGCGAAATACAGACATCTCCAGTCTGCCCGCCAACGTCCTGTCCAACGGCACACTGCCCATGGGGCCGATGCCGGCGGGATCTTCGGCCAGCGAATCGCCGGATGAAGACCGCCGGATCGATGGCGTGGGCAACAATCCGTTGAATCCCGGTCTGGGACGGGCCGGCGCACCGTTGCAGCAAAACTTCACCGTCAATTACGAAGATGGGATCTCCGAATTGGCGGACGCCGACCGCCCCGGTCCGCGTGAAGTTTCCAACGCGTTGTTCCCACAAATGACCGAGGTCACCAACGCGGCCGGGTTGACGTCTTTGTTCGTTGCCTGGGGACAATTCATCGATCACGACCTCTCTAAGTCGCCGTCGCAGTCCACCTCGCCGACCGTGGTTCCCGTCGCCGGGGCAACGTTGACGGTCGAGGGGGCACCCAATTTGCGGGCGACCACCGATGCCACCGGCTTCTTCTACCTGGACAATTTGCCCGCGCCCGAAGTCTTCGTGCGCATCGATGGTTCCCAAGCGACCAACGCCCCCGAAGACGGTGCCTACACGTACGTTGCCAAGCCGTTGAAAACCGTGCCCGGCCAGGCGATACCGCTGTCGAAGAACGGCGAAGGGTTCAACATCTTTCTGCCCGTCGTTCCGGCCGATGCCCCGCAGGCGCTTTCGACAGTAGAGACCACGTCGCTCAAGTTTCAGCCCCAAACGATGCAGTTGGCCGAGGACGTGTTCCCGGATCTGGACCCGGAGATGTTGGAACTGTTTTCGTTGGACCTTCCGCCGGGGTCGGCGGTCGATCGCGAAGGCAATCCGGTGCCCACGGGCTTCGTCGTCCCGGTACCGCCGGATCGATTGCCCGAACCCTTGCCGCCCGGATTGGATGCGAACCTGGTCGTGTCGATTCAGGCCCCCGGTGCGGAGAACTTCGATGTTCCGGCTCCGATCACGTTCCCCAACACCGAAGGCCTGGCACCGGGGGAAAAGACGCTGCTGTTCTCTTATGACCACGACGCCGGTGAATGGGTCGCGGTGGGCAGCGGGACGGTCCGCGAGGACGGGATGGCGGTCGAATCCGATCCGGGCGTTGGCATCCTGGCCCCCGGTTGGCACGTGATCCAACCCGGCGTGATCTTGCGCGGCAACGTGGTGGTCGGACAGCGTGGCGGACTGTTCGGTCGTAGCGCGACCGATGAACTGTCGGTGCAAACGGGCCGGCACTACTACAAGTTGGAAAACCTGGACAACGGATTTGTCATTCGGGGCGTCACCGATGTGGTGGATCGAATTTTCGATCGTCAGATTATTTCGGCCAATGCCAACTACCGGTTGTCCGTGTACGGCCTGGTCACCGGCCAACACGGAAGTGTCGAATTTCAAACCCCGGGCAACGGGGCGCAAATCACCGCTCCGATCTCCGTGATCTCCAAAGACCCGGTCATCGATACCGACGGTGACGGGTTGAATGACGAAATCGAGAGCATCGTCGGGACGGCGTTCAACCGCGCCGATACCGACAGCGACGGCATTCGCGATCTGGCGGAATTGCAACAGGGGCTGAATCCGTTTGACAATCGTCCCTTCCCGACCGGGGTTGTTTCCACGCTTCCGCTTCGCGGAACCGCGAACGAGTTGGTGATCGAGGGATCGATTCTCAGTCCCGAAGGCCAGACCGCTTACGTGGCGACCGGGGCGGGGCTGGCGATTCTGAACGCGACCCAATTCGACAACCCGATCGTGCTGGGGCAAATCGATTTGGGGAACGCCGTTGATGTTTCGGTGGATTCCAACCTGATGATCGCCGCGGTGGCGACCGGTGCCGGCGGGCTTCAATTGGTCGACGTTTCTGACCCGATGATGCCGGAACTGATCGAGAAAGTGGATATCAATGTCCGCGAAGTCGAAGTCATCGAAGGCGTTGCCTACACGATGGTCGCCGGAAAGGCTCTCGCCTACGACTTGAAGACGGGCGATCTGCTGGATAAGACCCTGGCGATTACCAGCGCCGAATTGGTTGCAATGGATCGTGCAGGATCCACGCTGTACTTCGCCGACAGTGCCCGCGTGCTTCATGTCGTCGACGCCAGCGATTTCACCTTGCAACCGTTGGCGACGCTGCAGCTTCCAAGTCTGCCGAACGAAATCTTCGCGGGCGGGGGATTCGTCTACGCCTCGACGATTGCCGGGGCGGGAGTGAGCCGCGGTGGATACATGACGGTCGACGTTTCCGATCCAACGGCACCGGTGCTGCTGGCACAGGGCTTTACCTACGACACTCCCATCACCGGTAGCGGGATTGACATCGCGTCCAACGGCGCCGGTCTGGGAATCTCAATCGGCGGCGCGATTGGTCCGATTCCCAATGTGTTGGACGTGTTCGACACGACAGCGCCTTTTCAAATTGATGCTTCCGATCCGGACATCAAATACTTGGATCCCGACGCGCTGCTGACGCGGTTCATTCTGCCCGAGACCCCGAGGGCCGTGGAGATCGCATCCGGGGTCGCCTACACGGCAACCGGGAACGCCGGGATCATTGTCGCGAACTTCAAATCATTTGACAGCGGCGGTGTCGCGCCCACGGTCTCGATCGCGGGATCGCTGGACATCGATCCGGACACTCCGGGCATCCAAATCGAGGAAGGCAAGTTCCTGCCGATTGAAGTCGACGTGTTTGACGTCGACGACGGAACCATCGATCCGGACAACGAAGCACTTCGGCTTGCCCGCCGCGGTCAGGTTCGCAGCGTCGAATTGCTGGTCAACGGCGAAGTCGTTCGGAACGACGTCTCGTTCCCGTTCGAGGATTTTTCGATCCGGGCACCCCGCTTGGAAGACTTTGACGGGCCGATCGAAGTGCAGGTTCGCGCGACCGATACGGGAGGAAACATCGGTCTGAGCGAGACGCTCGTGTTGCAGCCGACCGATCCGGTCCCGGCCCCGCTGGCCGGCGGAACCGCCGAGGGCGAAAGCACGGGGATGGTCCAGGTGGTGCCCGACACCACCGCGCCGGTGTTTGTTGTCTCCAACCCGGAGCCAGGCGGGCTGCGAAGCAAGCGATTCCGGACGCTGCGGTTGGGTTTCGACGAGACCATGGATGAGTCCACGCTGGTCGCGGACAACTTTCGTCTGGTGGGACCGGATGCCGAACCGATCGACATCGTCAGTTCGCCCACCGGCAATGTGTTTCCGATCATCGATGTCCAGGTCCGCAAGTACAGCCGCGAGGTGCAACTGACCTTTGCTCGGCTGGTGCCCGGCGACTACCAACTGTTCATCCAAGAAGACGCGGTGACCGATGCGGCGGGCAATCCGTTGGGAACCGGAGACAACGCTGTCTTGGACTTTACGGTTCTCGATGCGGATTCCGTGTTCATCAATCAGAACGGTGGGGATTGGAACGATCCTGATAACTGGGACACCGGCGAACTGCCTCGAGAGGGAGATGATGTCTACTTGGCAACCGGTGCTGGCGCGACCGTGGACTTCAGCGGCAGCGCCAAACTCAACAAGCTCTCCGGTGCGGGGATTTTGAAAGTCAACGGAGGCGTGCTGGATGTCGCAACGACCATCGAATTCGGCGGGGAAGTCCAACTGGCCGGTGGAACGATTCGCGGTGCGATGATCCTTCCTGGATCCGCCGGGCGAAGCCTGCTTGCCACCGGCAATGATGGAACGCTGGACGGCGTGACCATCCAGGGCGATGCCTTGGTTCAGACGGGCGGACTGGTCACGATTCAAAATGGGTTGACGTTAAACGGCTTCATGCGGATTGAACGCACCACAACCAGCAGCAGTAACACCTACAACACCGGGCTGAGTTTTTCCGGCGGCAATCAGGTCCTTCGCGGCACGGGCACCATCGAACTTTACAATGCCAGAAACTCGGACGATGAAGGTGACGTTCGTATCTACCCGTCCGCCGGCGGCAGCCTGACCATCGGACAGGACATCACCGTTCGAAACGCCTCCAATTCGTACTTCACGACCATTGGTGCCGGCGGACCGTTGACCGTCCTGGGCACGATTGTTTCGCAGTCCAGCGGAAACACGCTGCGCGTGCGAGGCGGTAGCCTGTCCAACCGTGGTTCGATGGTGCTTGATCGCGGAACCCTGGACCTGAACGGGCTGGCCGGAGCACTCGGTGATGTATCGATTGCCTCGGGAACCGCCCTGGACCTCTCCGGGACTTACACGATTGAAACCGATCGCACGATCGATGGTGCGACGCTGCGCTTAGCGGGTAACTGGACGAATTCGGCCAATCTGGGGCTGTCCGGCAACTCGACGTTGGACCTAGGTGGCCAATGGACCAATCAGGGGCAGATCGTCGTGGACGCATCCACCGTGAATCTGCTGACCCGGAGCGACGAGCCCGGGGACATCCAGATTAACGACTCGCGGATCAATCTGTTGAGCGGCTACATGACGTCGGAACTGGAAGCGATCAGCAGCGGCGACACGAGTGTTTATGTCCAGTCGGGC
>NZ_VWOX01000023.1 GCF_008629675.1 Roseiconus nitratireducens
TGCCAGAACTTGTCAAATAATTGGTGCCTGGCACCAATCTAAAAAAACTGCCGGATTCGTTTGAGCTAGCTGATGACCGAATTCGCAGGAGGTTTTTGAGAAGCTTTGGCTCAACCATCCACCGGCTCTTGAGGAAACAATACGATGACTCGCAAAAACCCGCTTTTCCAAATATTCGCCTGCCTCGCGTTTCTGACGCTGTTTACGTCAGCCGGCATGCTCCGCGGCGGGACCCCCAAATCCGTCTCTTCGGCAGACCAGGTATCCCATCCGGACGAAAATGGTGAGGTTGAAGTTGAGGCTACCGCTCGGCTGTATCGAGCGTTGTGTGAATTGAATGAGAACTGGGCCGATCGTGACCCGAACTTCGACATTGTTGTTGACGCTGGGTCCATCGACGACGAGGTGTCGTTGATTCAAACTCACCTGATGCTGGTCATCAGCGAACTGCAAACGGCAGACATTCACCATCTCAGCGAATCGCAATTGACGAACCGTTTGGCCCACATCCATAGCTTGCGGGCCTATGCGGCGAATGGCAACTTCCCACGTAACGTTTTCACAGCCGGACGCTGCCCGGTCTTCATCGATCCGTGGGGAACTCACTGCGCCGTCGGTCATCTGATCGCCACTTCCGGACACGCAGGCTTGGCAAACGCTATCAACTCAGAACATCAGCTGGACCTCCTTAATGACATCAAAACTCTCGGACTGGCGGAATGGCAACGTGACTCCGGCTTGAGTCTCGACGAATTAGCGCTGATTCAACCCACTTATGTCAGCACCACATTGAAATACCCGAAAGAGATTGAATCTCTGATCCTGGGCGATTCTCAACCGGTGATCACCGCAATTGAAAACGGAAACCTGAGTGTCGACGCCCGATGTGGTGGAAAAACTCTGCTGCATTTTGCCGCCGCAACAGGCGACCTTTCCCTCGTCAAACTGCTGGTTCAAAAAGGCGCTGATCTGCAAGCGGTTTCCGAACTCGGTTGCGGAAAATCTGAACTTGCCAAAGGCGGAAGCCAGACGGTCGTGGACGTGCGATGGAATCAATCGACTTCCGTCAGCAATCGGGGTGGTTTGAGCATCGGTCGTCGCGGCCCAGTGTTTCAGACGCCGCGAGGTCAGGTTGTTGCAGGCGTTCTAAACGACCTGCATGGCGGACTCGCCGGAATGAATGCACTCGACTACGCGACACGGACGCTTCAATCTTCTCGATACGGGTATGCAAGGCGGACAATAGCGATGCCTGGCGTCGGAGCCATCCGTTTCAAGTCCCAGGAAATCGACCCCAACGACCCGATCGAGGCACTCAAGTCAGACCGCGCCGCGGTCGCAGCGTGGCTCAAGGACCGAGGACTGAACAAAAAAGCAGACCTAGGCTGAAGCAACCTGGGGAAGTTGGAAAATTGGTGCCAGCCACCAGTTGATTGCGTCGCGAGCACGCAAGTTGGGAAAGTTGGTGCCAGCCACCAATTTGGTTGACCAGTTGATTGCGTCGCGAGTACGCAAGTTGGTGCCACCCACCAATTAATCTGGAGTAAGCGAAAGTTGGTGCCAGCCACCAACCCGTACCTGAAAGCCACACTCTGGCGAGCGTCGCCATTCGTTTTTAGATAACGCCTAAGGCTCGGTCGTCACGACTTTCAACACCTCCGCGGTGTCCAGGAATTGGACAAACTCCGTGACCAATCCGTCGTCATCGAGCGTGATCTGGTCAAAGATCTCCGTCGTGATCTGTTGGCCGTTGGGAACGAACGTCGCCTTCAGTCGATAGCGGATGGCTGCTTCGTTGCCATCGATCACGGCCTTCCATTCGAGAATCTCCTGCCAGTCCCAGACCTCAAACAACTGCGTCATCACGTCACGCAGCAGGGCGGGTGCCGCGGCGGTGCGAGGAAGCAATGTTTCGTTAGCCGTCGAAATGCGAAAAACGGCGTCTTCGCGAAAACACTCCAGCGCCGCGTCCACGTCTCCCTCGCACCGGACGTCATAAATTCTTTTCAAACGATTCTCAAAACTTGCTCTGTCCATCGCAGACTCTGTCACGGTGAATGAGATAGGCCGGACCTGATTGCCACCGGCCGCCATTGTACCCGATTCAAAACTGTCCCCGATGTGCAACTGGTGGATCTCCCTCCGACCGGAAGCGACTGCAGGAAGCCCCAGACGAACCGACGACGCACCCGACAGGCACGATCCCGATCTCCACGCGGACGCCCCCACAAGACTTGGTACCACGTTCCATCGCCTGATTCTCGTGCAGCGGTACTTGCGTCGCTGCCAGTGCACCGATCGAATCCTCGACTTCCAAATCGACTGATTTAGCAGCCAAACCACAAGCATTGAAATCCGAGACGCGATGAACGACAGAACAACGGTGCTGGTCCTGGGGGCAACCGGCGCGACGGGGATGCTGCTGGTACGACAGCTGCTCGACCGAGGACTCGCTGTCAAGGCGCTGGTGCGTTCGCGAGACAAGCTGCCGGAGGCCCTCCAGCAGCAGGACCGGCTGACAATGATTCAGGACAGCGTCTTGGATCTCAGCGAAAAAGCCTTTGCGGACCTGGTCGACGGTTGCGACGCCGTCGCTTCCTGCCTGGGACACAACCTGAGTCTGAAGGGGATCTTTGGACATCCGCGCCGGTTGGTGACGGACGCAATCCGGCGAACCTGCCAAGCGGTTGGCGAACATCACTCCGGCAAGCCGATCAAATTGCTGCTGATGAACACCGCGGGCAACAGCAATCGTGACCTCCAAGAACCGGTCTCGATAGCGCAAAGCTGCGTGATCGGACTGCTGCGACGATTGGTCCCACCGCATCGAGACAACGAAGAAGCCGCCGATTTTCTTCGGACAAATGTCGGTCAAAACGACACCGCCATCGAGTGGGTAGTCATTCGTCCAGACAGCCTGGTCGATGAAGACTCGGTGAATCCCTACCAACTTCATTCTTCACCGACTCGCAGCGCAATCTTCAATCCAGGCAAAACCAGCCGCGTCAATGTCGCCCACTTCATGACCGAATTGATCACTGACGACGAACTGTGGAACGCTTGGAGGGGCCGAATGCCGGTGATCTACAACACGCCATCGTGAGCACCGGTTCGGGACCGAAGTTCGCAGAGGCCGCGACACTTTGTACTTCCCTCAATCGTCATGCACGCAGATCGACATCGCCGCTTCGCTGGTCCGCAGGACCACTTCGAGGTCAATTTCCGTCGCTGACGCCCCATTGAAATCCGAAGTCTTCGATCTGGTCACACAACGAATTCGTCGAAACGGATTGCCCGGCGGGTAAAATCGAATCCAAGACTTCCAGCGCGTATTGATATCCGCTCGCATCTCCGCCGCTATGGAACACGAATCGGTCGACTCCCGCTGCGCAGGCGGAAATCAACTGCAGCAGGGGCATCAGTCGCCGGTTTCCGCCGTAGGCCCCGCAGCCCCAGTAACCGGTGTGAATGACTGTCTTGACCGTGGGTGAAACGGACCGAGTGGACTCAAGGACGGCGGCCCGGAACCCGGTCAACGTCGCAGCCAGGATCGATCGGATCTGCTGCAACGTGTACTGGCCGTGGCCGCAAACGGGGGCCTCCATTGCCAACACGTTACTGATCGTTGGCGGGTCCAGGACGCTAACCGCCCGACGAATCGTATCGGGACTCGCCCGCGCAAAGGCATTTCCGTACAAGCCGTAAGGCCGACCCGCCGACGCATTAGGTTCAGTGGCCACCGCGCAGCGACGGTGGACACCCATGATGCACACGGGGGTGGCTGCTCCGTCTTTCACCGTCATCGGCGTTCCGCCGGCATCGATCACGGCGTGACGCAACGAAGCCAACGCAGGATGTTCGGCGACCTGCATTTCATCTTGGGCGAACAGGGGACCACCGTAGGCAATGAATAGGTGATGGTGAGCGAAGTTCAGGTGCCATTCCACTTGATCAGGCGGCGAGGCAGGATACGAAGAGAACGCATCGTCCAGTTCCAATGCCGGACGCTCCGCGACGCGAGTCATCGTTTCAGGCAAGTCCTGTTCTCGCCAACGTGAAAAACTCACGGTGCCGCTGTGTTCGGAACCCGCGGAACAGGCCATGTCGAAAACAATTCGTTTGTTCGCGTCGTGGACTTCCGGCGGAAAATGAGACACTAACCATTGCGCATCAAACTCGTAGCGTTCCAACGCCTCCATGGTGCCCTCACATTGAATCGTGGATAGCGATCGATCGGCTGATCTCATCTGCGGCAAGCGACGCGTGGATCCGCGCCGGGTCGGTCACCAGCCTAAGCCATTGCAAACCGTACCGTTGCAACGATCAAGGGGAAATCACTTGCGCCGCAACACTTGACTCAATGGCACCCCGGCAAACTCGCTCCATCAATGGCGAGTGCCGGCAACGGTTCCATCTCATCGGCTATCTGCGGGCGCGACGCATCACGCTTCAGCCGCTCGATCTCGGCCAGCGACCGCAGCAAAGTGACCAAATTTTGCAATTATCGTCTTCGACGTTTGCCGAAAACACCAATGAAACGGATTGTTGGGTGGAGCTCGCGAAAGCAGCGGAGCCAACGCGAGCGGTGACACCGGCAGAAGTGAAGACAGGTCGAGTTTTCGGATTGAACAAACTTGGAGGAGGATGAGGGAAGCGAGCGATTGGTCCCTGATTTGCGTCTTGCTAATCAGCGACAGAGTTCAAGTGCTGGCAACACCATTGAGACGCTGAAAACGGGGGCAAACATGCCTTTAAAGCCCGTCGCGTCCCGAACGGGGGTTTGCCGAACCAAAGGACTCTGAAGCTGGCATGCAATGAATTGCCGACGTCGCCATCAAGCGTTTCGCCGCAATGAGACGCGAATCGGAGACCCGATTCACGGACAACGGTTACGCCGCCACGCAATTTCTTGCAGCCACCGCCATGACGCGTTTCGCGTCGGTCTTAAGCGAATCGAAAAACGGATTCGCCGACGGCCGAAACGCAGGCACGCAGATTATTGCAGCCGACCCCATGGCGAGCGTGGCTGCGGCCGCAATCGGAACAAAAATCCGGCCCGGATTTTCACCGTGCGGACGACACGACAGCAGCCCGCGTCTGGAGTGAAAGAAGCTTCCTGAACCGATCCACGATTTCTGCCGAACCGCCGGGGCCTGGCCCCGGAAGGCAACCATCCAACGACAACCACTATGAAAGTCTCACCAATCCCAGCGATCCTGATGGCATCCGTTTGCCTGATCCTGCCCGCCTGTACCAAGTTGGAGGCGCATCTGAACGATGTGACTCATAGCGAAGAGCATCTCGAAGCATCACAGCACGGTGGAGAGCACGCAGAAGGAGGACACGGCGAGCACGGCGGGGAGCACAGCGGCGAGCATCACCAGCACAAGATCATTGTCACCAGCCCCCAGTCGAAGGACGTCACCAGCACGCAGCAGTATGTCTGCCAGATTCACTCGTGCCGACATATCGAAGTCTGCGCGTTGGAGACCGGGTATCTCGAAGCGATTCCGGTTCAGGAGGGGCAACTGGTCAACGAAGGCGACTTGATGTTCAAGATCTATCCGCCGCTTTACAAGGCCAAGCTGGAGTCGGAGGAAGCGGAAGCCCAACTCGCGCAGATTGAATACAACAACACGGAAAAGCTGTTCAAGCAGAACGTGGTTTCGCAGCAGGAAGTGGCGCTCGCGCAGGCGAAATTATCCAAGGCGAAGGCGAAAGTGAACTTGGCGTTAGCCGAGTTGAACTTCACGAATGTCACGGCGCCGTTCACGGGCATCATCGACCGCCTGCATCATCAACAGGGAAGCCTGATTGAAGAGGGTGACATTCTGACGACGCTGTCGGACAACAGCGTGATGTGGGTGTACTTCAATGTCCCCGAGGCTCGGTATCTGGAATACAAGGCCGGTCTGGCGAAGGACGAAGACAAACTGCAGATCGACCTGAAGCTTGCCAACCACACGATCTTCCCCCACTCGGGCAAGATCAGTGCGATCGAAGCTGATTTCAACAACGAGACCGGCAACATCGCCTTTCGGGCGGACTTTCCCAATCCCGACGGTTTGCTCCGTCACGGCCAGACCGGAAGCGTGCTGATCAGCCGCGTCTTGAAGGATGCCATCGTCATCCCTCAGCGAGCGACCTACGAGATTCTTGCCAAGCGTTACGTGTATGTCGTCGGCGATGACAACGTGGTGCACCAACGTGAAATCAACATCGAAACAGAACTGCCCGACATCTTTGTGATCAAAGACGGCATCGAGGAAGGAGAGAAAATCGTCCTGGAGGGCATCCGTCAGGTGCGAGACGGCGACCAAGTGGAGTATGAGTTTCAAGCTCCCGAAGAGGTCCTTAGCAACTTGAAATACAAGGCTGAATAAGGAACCTCGTCAATGTTTGCAAGATTTCTGCATCGGCCCGCGTTAGCGATCGTCATCTCGCTGCTGATCCTGTTCATGGGTGGGCTGGCGATCAACACGCTGCCGATTTCGCAATTCCCCTCGGTCGCACCACCGAGCGTTCGGGTTTCGGTTTCGTACCCGGGTGCCAGCGCCAAGATCCTGATCGATTCCACGATGGTGATCTTGGAACAAGCGATCAATGGCGTTCCCGGCATGCGTTACATGATGGGCGACGCCACGAGTGCCGGTGAGGGAACGATTCAGGTCGTTTTCGAGCCCGGCACGGATCCCAACGTCGCGGTCATGAACGTCAACAACCGCGTCAACATGGTCAAGAACCAGCTCCCACCGATTGTGGAGCGGGAAGGGATCATCGTCATGCAGAACATGACGAGTATGTTGATGTACGTGAACGTCTTCAGCACCGACCCCAATGTCGACCAGAACTTTCTTTACAACTATGCCACCGTCAACGTCCTGAACGAGATCAAGCGGATCCCGGGCGTCGGTCGCGCGACAATTCTGGGGAACCGGTCGTACGCCATGCGGGTCGAATTGGACCTGGACCGCATGCGTGCTTACAAGGTCGACGCCGAAGACGTGATGAAGGCACTTGACGAACAGAGCATGATCGGATCGCCCGGTCGGCTCGGCCAGGCAACCGGGCAAACGTCACAGACCCTGGAGTACGTGCTGACTTGGGTGGGGCGTTACAAGACGCCCGAGCAATACAACAAAATCATCTTGAAGTCCAATCCGGAAGGGGAAATCCTGCGACTGGAAGACGTCGCCAAAGTCTCCCTGGGTTCGTCTTTTTACGACCTCTACTCGGACATCGACGGGTTGCCTTCGGCCGCGATTGTGCTGAAACAAACCCCCGGCTCCAACGCCGCCGAGGTGATTGAAAAGGTCAAAGAAAAGGTTCAGGAGATCAAGGAGCAATCCTTTCCTCCCGGGATGGACTACGCCGTCACGTATGACGTCTCGCACTTCCTGGATGCGTCGATTGAGAAGGTGCTGCACACGCTGTTCGAAGCGTTCATCCTGGTGTCCCTGGTGGTCTATCTGTTCTTGGGCGATTTTCGCAGCACGTTGATTCCGACGCTGGCTGTTCCCGTGTCGTTGATCGGCACGTTCTTTTTCATGCTGATGTTCGGGATGTCGATCAACCTGATCACGCTGTTCGCGTTGGTGTTGGCGATCGGCGTGGTGGTGGACGATGCCATCGTGGTGGTCGAAGCGGTGCACGAGAAAATGCACTCGAAACATCTCGGCCCCTATCAAGCGACGGTCGAGGTCGTACACGAAATCAGCGGGGCGATCATTGCCATCACTTTGGTGATGACCGCGGTGTTCATCCCGGTGACATTCATGACCGGACCGGTCGGGGTTTTCTACCGCCAGTTTGGGCTGACGATGGCGATGTCCATCATTCTTTCCGGGGTGGTGGCGTTGTCACTGACGCCGGTCTTGTGCGCCATGATCTTGAAGCCGCTTTCCGACCACGGGCAACAGCGTGGCGTGGTCGGATTGGTCAACCGCGGGCTGAACAAGGCCGGCGGTCGTGCCGCACCGGTATTGCGAGGCATCCTGTGCGTGTCGCTGGGGCTGGCGGTTGGTGCCGGGGTTTATTTCCTGCTGCACAACGAATTTGTGCACGAACTGATTTCCGAACAGATGACGCTGACGGAAAGGCGCACGTGGATCATCGTCGGCGTCGTCTCGGCGTTGGCGATCCTGTCGTTTCGGGCAACGTTTTCCGGAAGCGATGGCAGCGAGAAGAAGCGCGGACCGCTGGGCATCTTCTTGCACCTGTTTGATCGCGGCGTGGAGAAGGTGACCGGTGGCTACGCCGCGATCCTCAGTCGAATCATCACACGCCGGGTGATGACGGTGGTCATCATCGCGGCATTCGGATACGGAATTCTGGTCGTCAACAAGGTCCTGCCCTCAGGTTTCATTCCGCTGGAGGACCAAGGCATGATCTACGGGATCGTGCAAACGCCTCCCGGATCGACGTTGGAGTACACCAATTCCAAGTGCCACGAGCTCCAGGCGATCTGCAAACAGATGGACGAAATCACCTCGGTTTCCTCCATCGCGGGCTACGAGGTTTTGACCGAGGGCCGGGGATCCAACGCGGGAACCTGCATCATCAACCTGACGCCGTGGTCGGAAAGGAAACTGACTTCAAAAGAAATCATTGAGGAGTTGGAGAAACGCGGCGCCGATATCGCCAACGTCAAACTGGAGTTCTTTGAACCGCCTGCGGTGCCCGGGTTTGGTGCGGCCGGCGGGTTCTCCGTGAATCTGCTGGACAAGACCAACAGTGGCGACTACCAGGCGCTCGGAGAAGAGACCGACAAGTTCATGGAGGCGTTGGGCAAACGCAAAGAACTCAAAGGCCTGTTCACCTTCTTTGCCGCCAACTATCCGCAATATGAGATCGTGATCGACAACGACGTGGCCATGCAAAAAGGAGTCTCGATCCGCGACGCAATGGACAACCTGTCCATCGTCATCGGGAGTACCTGGGAGCAAGGTTTCGTCCGTTTCGGTCAGTTCTACAAAGTGTACGTCCAGGCGGCACCGGAGTTTCGCCGGTATCCGGAAGACTTGGACAACATGTTTGTCAAGAACGATGCCGGGGAAATGGTTCCCTACTCCGCGTTCATGCAAATCAAGAAGAAGCAAGGGCTGAACGAAATCAGTCGATACAACCTGTATCCGACCGCACCCATTCAAGGGGCACCGGCCGCGGGATACAGCAGCGGTGAGGCGATCGCGGCGATCAAAGAGGTCGCTGCGGAGACGCTGCCGTATGGATTTGACATCGACTGGCGGGGTTTGGCTTATGACGAAGCAAAGGCGGGGAACACGGCGATCTACATTTTCTTGATCGTCGTGGTCTTCGTGTACCTGGTGTTGGTGGGACAGTACGAAAGCTTTCTGTTGCCTCTGGCGGTGATCGTCTCACTGCCGGTCGGCTTGTTTGGATCGTTTCTGTTCCTGAAGGCCATGGGTCTGGCGAACGACGTTTATTGCCAGATCGGTTTGGTCATGCTGGTCGGTTTGCTGGGTAAGAACGCGATTTTGATCATCGAGTTCGCCGTCCAGCGCCGCCACGAAGGTTTGAGCATCAAGGATGCCGGGATCGAGGGAGGAAGACTTCGATTCAGGCCCATTCTGATGACTTCGTTTGCCTTCATCGCCGGTCTGATTCCGTTGGTACGTGCGACCGGTCCCGGGGCGATCGGCAATCGTACGATCGGGACGACCGCCGTCGGCGGGATGCTGATGGGAACTCTGGTCGGGGTTTTGGTGATCCCCGGACTCTATTACTTGTTCGGCAAGATCGCCGATGGACGTAGCTTAATCAAGGATGAACATGATGATCCGCTCAGTGAGCTCTTCGAACGCGAGACGTAAAAACCTCGCACTATCGACAGCGATCGCGACCAGCTTCATGCTGGTCTTGCCGGCATGCGGCATCCCCCAGCTCCAACGGGCGAAGCGGGGACCATCGCTTCCGGAAACTTACAACGGGCCGGCGCAGTACTTTGATGAACCGCCGAACATGCCCGAGACGTACAGTGCGCCCCAAACCTACGGTGCGCCCCAAACGTCCGGTGACGATCAGGCGGCCCATCCGTCTCCTTCCGGCCAGGCGACCACGCTGGCCAGCTACGATGGATCCAAAAAGTCGGACGGCGGCGAAGATGCCGCCAGCTTTGCAAACTTCATCGAAGCGGCTGGTTCGGAGGAATTCGATCAAGCCGAAGCCGAAGGCCTGGAAGAATCCGTCAGCCTGGACGAGTTTGATGAAACCAACGGATTGGAAATCATCAATGGGGCAACCGATCTGGAGGACATCGATGGCAATGAATCGGATGACATCGACGGCGCCACCAGCTTGGCGACCGTCGACCCGGCTTACGAAATGGAAAACTTTGACGGGAGTTTCCAATGGCAGAATTCGGGCAACATCCAGTGGTGCGAGTTCTTCGACGACCCGCTGCTGATCGGTTTGATCAACCAGGCTCTGGTCGGCAACCAAGAGCTGCGAATCCTAGCCCAGGAAATCCGGATCGCCAACAACGAAATCCTGGCGCGCAAAGGGGAGTACTTTCCGTTCGTCACCGCCGGAGCGGGCGCCGGGCTGGAGAAGTCCAGCGAATTCACTCGCGAAGGTGCCGTCGAGGAGCAGTTGGACGTGGCGCCCGGTCGATCGTTTCCGGATCCGTTGCCCGACTTCCTGGTGGCTGCCAACGTCACCTGGGAATTGGACATCTGGCGAAAACTGCGAAATGCCAGGGATGCCGCGGCCTTGCGTTACCTGGGAACCCGAGAGGGCCGGAACTACGTCGTGACACGCCTGATCGCGGAAGTCGCCGAAAACTACTACGAGCTGTTGGCCTTGGACAACCAGCTCGCGACGCTGGACAAAACGATCGAGATTCAGCAGCAAAGCCTGAAGATTGCCGAGGCGAAGAAAGAAGCCGGCCGCGGAACCGAACTGGCCGTGCAGCGTTTCCAGGCGGAAGTTCGCAAGAACCAAAGTGAGAAGCTGATCATTCAGCAGGAGATCGTCGAAGCCGAAAACCGGATCAACTTCATTCTCGGTCGCTACCCGCAACCTGTCGCACGCGCGTCGCAGGATTTCATCAACCTGAATCTGCGGGCGCTGTACGCCGGCGTCCCCTCGCAGCTACTTCGAAATCGCGCCGACATTCGGCAAGCAGAACGTGAACTGGCCGCCGCGGGACTGGACGTCAAAGTTGCGCGCGCCCGATTCTATCCCTCGCTGGCACTCAACGCCGGAGTCGGATACAGAGCCTTCAACACGCGTTATCTGTTCAACAGCCCCGAGTCCCTGATCTACAACGTTGCCGGAGACCTGGTCGCGCCGTTGATCAACAAGAAGGCGATCCGGGCCGACTACCTGACGGCCAACGCAATGCAGTTGCAGGCGGTCTACAATTACCAGCAAACCGTGTTGAATGCTTTCACCGAGGTCATCAACCGCATGGCGAAGGTCGAGAATTACGGACAAAGCATCGAAATCAAGAAGCAGCAATTGCAATCGCTGGAGTCCTCAGTCGACAACGCGACCAAGCTGTTCCAAAACGCCCGCGCCGAGTACATGGAGGTGCTGCTGGCACAACGCGACCTGCAAGAAGCCAAAATGGTCTTGATCGATACGAAGCAGCAGCAGCTCGGCGCGGTCGTCACCGCCTACCAGGCCCTCGGTGGTGGCTGCAATTAAGTCCGTTGCGGAGCGGTGTGTTCACTCTTCTTCCGGAAGAGCCGGCCGTCGAAGCGGCCGGAGAAGATTTTCGACAGCCCTTTCTCGCGCTCACGGCTCGCCCCTCCCAGTGCTACACCTGGGAGGGTGAAGCAGAAAACGCATGGGATTGATCGCCAGATGGACCACCACCTCACTCAGCGAGTCGCGCGTGATATCACTAACGTCTTGGCGTCAGTCATCATCCCGCGACTTCTGCGAATCGGCGAAAGCACGCTGATAAAAGGTCCAGTTCTGGTCCCCCAGCCCTTCCTCGAGCGGATTGGGTGAATGGGGGACGTTGGAAATGCGGACAATTCAGTTCGCTTCCCAGACCTTCAAATCGTCGATCGACAGCGAATCGCCCCGCGTCACGAACCGATAGTTGGGCTTGTCGGTATCAAGCTTCGGATTCGATGCTTCAACCTTCGCACCGTTATCGGTTTGCACGGCGACGCGATCTCCCACCATCTCGACCTGCATCGTGTACCAGGTGTCCTGGGCAAAATTGGCTTCGTCACTGTCCAAAACCAACACCTTGGATTTCGGATCCTTTTTGTCCTTGTCCAAATGAATGGCCAACTTTGACGGCGACACCACGACGCGAAACAGGTGACCTCGGCGGTGATTCAGACTGAAATGGAACCCATTGGTCATGCCGTCCAGTTTGAACGAGAACCGCACCACGGAATTCCGGTTGGGCTTTTGCAGCATCAGGACCGCCGCATGGTGATCGCTGGCAACCTCTTTCCCGGTCAGGACACCGTTAGAGGACTTCCAATCGCCCTTCGCGACTCGAATCAATTCGGAAAGCGGACTGTCAAACGATTCGCTGATCGAAGCTGTTCCGGTCGTTGCGATGCTCGGTTGGATCGCCGCATCCTTGTCGGCAAAAGCGACGAGGGACGCGCAGGCCGTGACGGCCAGCGAAAGGGAAACTCGTAAAAACATCATTTTTGCGCACCTTGTTTGCTTACCCTGCAAAGGAGTGTCCACCGTGAAGTGCAGATTGTAGCCCCAGACGTCGATCGCCATTCGATTGAATTGGCGAGGGATTTCGGAAAGCGTGGGCGGTGAAAATCATCCGCCACCGGATCGGGCGCAAGGAAATCCGCTAGAATCCCGTCCCCGTCAGACCTTCTCCGGTTCCCCACCGTCTGACGACTTTCAGCTAACATTTCCAGACGAAAACCTGGCCGCCTGCCATTACCCCAAGGACCTATGATGAGAATTCCAGTGCTGTTGGTCGCATCCCTGTTTGCCGGCCTGTTCGGATGGACGGAGAATTCCACGTTGACGCTAAGTGCCGAAGAGGTCGCGACTGGGGTGACGCCGGTCAGCGTCCAAGGCAACAGCGTGAAGCTGACGCCCAAGAACACCAGCATTCAATTCGTCGGGACCCACGAAGGTGACAAACCGGATCCGAGAAAAGGTGGCTTTGGGGAGTTCACCGGAACCGCCGAAGTCGATTCCGACGGAACTTTGCAATCGGTTGCTTTTGAAATCGACACCACTTCGCTGTGGACCGAGTTTCCAAAACTGACCGCCCATTTGAAAAGCCCCGACTTTTTCGATGTGCGAACCTATCCCAAGGCATCGTTCAAATCGACGTCCGTTGCGTCTGGTAGCGACGGAAAGGCTGTCGTGACCGGTGAGTTCACCTTGCTGAAGGTCAAAAAGGAAATCAAGATCCCCGTCACCACGAGCATCTCGCCCGAAGGTCTAACGCTCACAAGCGATTTCAAGTTGGACCGGACGCAGTTCGGGATGAGCTACGGACAGGGAAAGGTCAGCGATGATGTGGCGCTATCGGTGATCATCGGCAAGCCCACCGAAGTGCCCGGTAGTTGATCTCCGATGCCACTTACCGCACAAGACATCCTGTGGGGCTGCGTCGCACCGACGGTGCTGGCGCTGTTGCTGATGTGGGTTTTCTCGAAGCTTCGCGAACCGACATCGGGTCGCGTCGCTTCGTCGTGGTCCCTGATCAGCGGATTCTTGTGCGGCTATTTCGTCCTGGCACTTGGCCCCTGGATCGCTGAGTCGCATTGGCAGTGGGTTCCGCACCTGTGCCTTGCGGCAGCGATCGTCGGTCCGGTGGGGCGTGCGGCGGACGTGTCGGCCGGTGAGCGGTTCCTGTTGTACCTGGTTGTGTCCACCCTCTCCGCCTGGTTTCTGGTTCCGACGTGGGACGACCTGTCACCTTCTCGGGGAACTTATCTGGTCGGTTATTCGCTGTACGTCGCATTGCTCGCGCTGACGTTGGAAGCCTTGGCAAACAAGTTCGACGGGCGAATCTTTTCAGCAGTCCTGGCGTTCAGCTTGATGTCGGCGGCCATCGTGTTGATCCTTTCGGGCAATCTGAGGTTCGGCCAAATGACGCTTGCCGGTGCATCGTCCGCGTTTGGCGTGTTCTTGTATGCGACCGTGACCCGTCGTTCGACTCCGCTGCCAGGATGGGGATTGGCTTTTGCCACGTGCGCGGCGGGCACCCTGTTGGTCGGGTATGTGAATTCGATCAGTGAGATTTCGCCGGCCATCTACCTCGTGGTTCCGATCGCCCCGCTGGGGTTGGCCGCAAGCCTTGCGGGACCGCTTTCCGCGGGCACAGGACTGCGGGGGGTTGCTGGCCGCATCCTGTTGCCAACGGTGATCTTGATCGCGGCTTGCGTGCTGGCGTTTCTCAGCGAGCAAAGTTCCTACGAAGGCTATTGAGCGCGGTCGGCCTCAAGTCAAATCCCGGAAACGCGCGGGAGGTCTTTCCCCATCAGCCGCGACTCGTGCGATTCCCTTCCCTTAAGCGGCAATATTGTCGGGTCATCCGGCATTGCCGCCGTTTGCTTTTGGCCGGCCTGGCATCGCGATATGGTAGATCGGTGTCTCACCGATCAGGCCGCGCCCGGCGCCCGCCTCGATCGGCTTGCGCGGGGTTGTTCCGCTCCGCAAAGCCGACGATCGATCCTCTTTCAAGCGACATCCGACAGGAATCATCACTATGGCCGTCAAACGTGTTGGCATTTTGACAGCGGGAGGCCTCGCCCCCTGCCTCTCCTCAGCAATCGGTTCATTGATCGAGACGTACACCGAAGTTGCTCCGGAAGTCGAGATCATCTGCTACCGATCGGGATACATGGGACTGCTGCAGGGGGACAGCTTTCTGGTGACGCAGCAGGTTCGCGACCAGGCCGCGGTGCTGCACCAACACGGTGGCAGCCCGATCGGGAACAGCCGCGTCAAACTGACGAATGTCGACGATTGCGTGCGCCGCGGGCTGGTGCGCGAAGGCGACGATCCCTTGCAGGTGGCCGCGGAACAGTTACGGACCGACCGCGTCGACGTGCTGCACACCATCGGTGGAGATGACACCAACACAACGGCAGCCGACTTGGCAGCGTTCTTGTCCCAAAACGATTATGCGCTCACCGTCGTCGGGCTGCCGAAAACCATCGACAACGACGTGGTGCCGATCAAACAAAGTCTTGGTGCTTGGACGGCTGCCGAACAGGGCGCCCGGTTCTTCGAGAACGTGGTGGCCGAGCACAACGCGAACCCTCGCATGCTGATTGTTCACGAGGTCATGGGGCGAAACTGCGGCTGGTTGACGGCCGCCACCGCGAATGAATACCGCAAGCGATTGGAAGAATTGGACTTCCTGCCGCAGACGGGATTGAGCCGGGATCGCAAGGAAGTTCACGGCGTGTACGTTCCGGAAATGGGATTCGATCTGGAAAGCGAAGCCAACCGTCTGCGGGCGATCATGGACGCATCGGATTGCGTCAATTTGTTCATCTCCGAAGGGGCCGGAGTCAGCACGATCGTCAACGAGATGCTATCGCGGGGCGAAGAAGTACCAACGGACGCCTTCGGCCACTACAAGCTGGACGCCGTCAATCCAGGCAAGTGGTTTGGAAAGCAGTTTGCCGAAATGATTGACGCCGAGAAAACGTTGGTGCAGAAGAGCGGGTACTTCAGCCGGGCAGCCCGTGCCAATGAGGCCGATCTGGCATTGATCGCTCGCTGTGCTCGAAAAGCGGTCGAATGCGGCCTGGCGGGAGAGAGCGGGGTGATCGGCGAGGACGAAGAACGGGGCGACGAACTTCGCGCCATCGAATTTGACCGCATCAAGGGCGGAAAACCGTTCGACATCGACGCACCCTGGTTCGAAGACCTGTTGGCCGGGATCGGGCAACCCAAAGGCGAAAACGTCGCTGCCCAACACACCTGATCCGGCCCTGATCCGGCGTACCTGATCGACGACGCCTCCACCGCGTCAAGAGAACTTGGGACTGCGATGCAATGTTGGTCGCGTCTTCGGTCGCCGCCAACAGGCTTGCCAAGTCACGGCGGACCTACGCCAGCACGTCGTCGATGACGTGGCCTTCGACGTTGGTCAGCCGTCGTTCGATCCCGTTGTGGTAGAACGTCAATCGCTCGTGGTCCAACCCCAACAAGTGCAGGATCGTGGCGTGAAAATCCGGCGGCGTCACGACGTTCTCGGTCGCCTGGAAACCGAAAGGGTCCGTCGCGCCGTAGGAAGTTCCCCGCCGCACCCCGGCTCCGGCCAGCCAGCAAGTAAAGCCTTGCGGGTTGTGATCGCGACCGTAGGTCCCCTGTTGGAACATCGGCATTCGGCCAAACTCGGTGGCGAAAACGACCAACGTCTGGTCCAGCAATCCGCGCTGCTTGAGGTCGCGAATCAAGCCTGCGACGGGCTGGTCCAGAATCTCGCCGTGCACATCGTATTGCCGCTTCAGATCGCTATGGCCGTCCCAGTTCAAGCGGCCGCCCGAAGCGTACGCACCGTTGAACAGTTGGACAAACCGCACCCCACGTTCGATCAAACGTCGGGCGAGGATGCAGTTGCGGGCAAAGGACGCTTTGTGTTCGTTCGGACTGTCGGCCCCGTAAAGCCGCTGAATGTGCACCGGTTCGCTGGCCAGATCGACGGCTTCCGGCACGGAAAGCTGCATCCGGGCGGCCAACTGATAGCTGGCGATCCGAGCTTCCAATTGCGGATCGCCGGGGAACCGATCGGCGTGGCGTCGTTCAAGAAACTGCAGCGTCTGCCGCGCCGCGCGGTCGGCCGTTGCGGAAACGCCGGAGGGCCGATTCAAGTACCCGATGGGTTTGGTGCTGGAGAACGGCGTCCCTTGGAATGCCGCGGGCAAAAAACCGCTGGCCCAGTTGTTGGGCCCCGATTGAGGGTTTCCCCTGGGGTCTTCGATGGCAACGAACGCGGGCAAGTCGGAATTCTCAGTTCCCAACGCAAAATTGATCCAGGCTCCCATGCTGGGAAACCCGTCGAACGCAAAGCCGGTGTTCATCACATTCTCGGCCGGCCCGTGCGTGTTGGACGTGTTGGTCAGGGAGTGCAAGAAACAAAGATCGTCGGCCAGCGAACCGATGGCCGGAAGCAAGTCGGAAACCATCTTGCCGCATTCGCCGCGCGGTCGAAACTTCCAAAGCGGCCGCGTCAGATTTCCATTGGGGCCTTGAAACGAAACGAGTTTTTCGTTGCCCGGCAACGGCTTCCCGTCCCATCGAACCAATTCCGGCTTGTAATCGAACGTATCGACCTGGCTGATCGCGCCGGAACAAAAAATGACGACGACGTTCTTGGCCTTTGGCTGAAAATGTGGCCGCCGAGTCGTTCCCTTTTCTGAATCGGACGGTGGCAATTCGGCCGCGGGGCTCTCATCGGCAAGCAAGCTGGCCAGTGCGATGCTGGCCAATCCGTCGACGGTCCGCGACAGGAACCGACGACGATCCGTGATCTGGCTGGAGCGGTTCATTGCAGAAACAGAAACTCACTGGTATTGAACAGAATGCGGCAGACCTGCTGCAGACCATGGTCGGATGCAAGCTGAACCAGACGCTCCCGTTCGTCCACTGTCGGTTGGCGAGAAAATGCCAACGAAAACGCGACATCGATCTGCTCGGAAAGATCGTCGCCAGCTTGTTTCCGTAGCCGATCGGCGAAAAAGCCTGCTTGCCGATTGACGAACGGACTGTTGAGCAGTCCCAGTGATTGCACGGGAGTGATCGAACGCGTTCTTTGTGGTTTCATTTGCCCCGCGTCGGGACAGTCAAACGCACCGAAGACGTCCACGGTGACCATTCGCACCTTGTGGGCATAGATCATCCGTCGCCAACCCTGCTGGTCGAACAACTGCTTGGGCCGATAGTCCGACAGGCCACCCCGTTGATTGAAGAAATCAAACCCGGGTCCGCCCATTTCCAGATTCAACTTACCGCTGATGAAAAGGATCGAATCGCGTATCACCTCCGCTTCCATGCGTCGAGGAGGGTACCGCCACAACAAACGAGAACCGGCATCGATGGCGAGTGCTTTGTCGCGAGGGACGCTGGACTGCTGCCAGGTCTGGGATGTCAGAATCAGACGATGAAGTTTTTTTAACGACCAACCGTCATTAATGAACTTGGCCGCAAGCCAATCGAGCAACTCTGGATGCGACGGCTCGGCGCCCATCCGTCCAAAGTCCGACGGCGTCTGGACGAGGCCCGTGCCAAAGTGGTGCTGCCACACACGATTGACGATCACGCGAGCCGTTAGCGGATGATCGCGATCGGTCAGGTGTCGGGCGAGTGCGATCCGCCGTTGAGGATCGGTCGCCTCAGCTGGCAAATTCAGTTGCCCCAAAAACTCGGGAACAGCGGCGTCGACCGGATCGCGACGCTGCATGGCGTCGCCGCGGTGCAGAACGTATGTGGTATCCGGTTCGCCGTCGAAGGCAGCGGCGTAGACCTGAGGCCCGGCCGACAAACGCGCCAATTGACTCTGGGCGCGACGCAAATCGGCCAACAACGAAAGGATGCTTTTGGTTTGGTCTGCAGAAACCGATGCCAGTTGAACACGATCTGGATTGCGAGCGTCGTCGACCCGCGGGAATCGATCGCGGCTGTGAACCAGTTCACGCCACGCATCGCCACCGGCCGGCAGGGCTTCGATGACAAAATCGGCCGGCATGCTGGCCCCGCGATGAAATGTCACCTGATCGATCGTCGCCGGTGCATCAAAGTCGATCTGAAACCATGCCGGTCCCGCCTGCGCCGCTACCCAGGGATAGGCTTGCCGGCGATCGACCGAGCCGTCCACCAAATTGTCGAAGTGCCGCGACTGGTTGGCCAGGGCGAAGCTGGAAGCCGATGGGATCGCCCCTTTGGAAGCGAGCGCGACGTTGACGCGTTTACCATCGTCGTCATTCGCCTTGGACCAGACTTCAAATTCGTACAGCGATGCCGGCGCCCCGTTTGTCGTCGCTGCGATGCGCATTCGGATCGCTGTGGCCGTCACCGGCAAGAACGACTCGGAGTGGACGTCGGACAGCGGTTCGCGAAGATGGTGTCGTCGGCGGTGCGTTTCCAATTCGGCCTGCAGCCCTTCGACCCGTTCGCGCGCGGCTGGCACCTGAGACGACCAGTCGTCGTTCTGCGGGCCACGCCAACGTCGCGTTCCATACCGCAATCCGGCAAACACGGCTTGCATCGCGTAATAGTCGCGTTGCGTGATGGGGTCAAATTTGTGGTCGTGACAACGGGCGCAACCGATCGTCAGACCCAAAACGCCCTGGCTGACGGTACGAATGACTTCGTCCAATTCGTCCTGCCGGGCTCCTCGCATTGCCGCCTCGTCGCGTCCCACCTGGCCGGGGAGATTGGCGGGGCCGGCCACGAGAAAACCGAGGGCCGCATCCTCGCCAACGGTGTCACCGGCAATCTGCTCAAAAACAAATTGATCATAGGGTTTGTCGTTGTTGAGCGAATCGATCACCCAATCGCGGTAAGGCCAGGCGTTCTTCCGTTCGGCGTTGGTTTCAAACCCCACGGTCTCCGCCCACCGAATGACATCCAGCCAATGCTGGGCCCAGCGTTCCCCGTAACGCTCGGAAGCCAGTAGCGTGTCAACCAAGCGACCGACGTCGGGATCGCGGATGAACGCGTCGACGACGTCTGGGTCCGGCGGCAATCCGGTCAGGTCGAAACAAATTCGACGAGCGAGAATCCTTGGCTGTTCCGGAGGATTCCGACGCAAACCCACCTGCGAAAGTTTGCCATCGATGAAATCGTCAATGCAGCGATCGCCCTCAGCCGGGTCGAGCGGCTGGAAACTCCAATGGTCCCGTCGGTTTTCCAATTTCGCCGTGTCGACTCCGTCAGGCCACACCGCGCCCTGTTCCACCCACGCTGTCAAGGATTCGATATCGCGAGCCGGCAGCGGATCGCCATCGGGCGGCATCCGCGTATCGGGATCTTCGGCGGTGATCAGCTCGATCAGAGGACTGGAACTTGCCTGGCCGGCCACGATGCTGGGCCCCCAACCATCGCCACCTTTGAACGCTTCCGAACGAATGTCCAGACGCAAGCCACTTTTCTGACGGTCCGGACCGTGGCAGCGATAACAGTGCCGCTGGAGAATTGGCCGGATGTCGCGAACGTAATCGACCTCCGCCGCGTTCCCTACCCGGGAAATCGTGGCAATGGCAAGAATCAACAAAACGAGGGGGCGGTGCATCAGTTTTTGCAACGTTCGCAATGCGAACCGTGACGCGGCGGGTTGGCGGGGGAATCTAAGTCTAATCGATGCTGGGCCGGGCTGCGTTGTCCGACATCGATCGGTCGCGTCGCGATCCCTATTCCGAAGGCAATCCGAGCACGAACACCAACAGACAAATCAAACTCAGCAGCGCGAATCCCACCAGCCGCCTGGTGCGGCCGGGCAAGTCCTTGGCTTGCCAGCTGACGATCCATGCTACCAGGCATTGAAACATGTAATACAGGGCGAACGCGCGGGACGCATACGCGATGATGCCGTTGACATTGGTTTCCCATGTCAACCCCACAGTGACCAGCAGGATCAGGATGTAAGCGTAACGGATCGGCAGCTTGCGATGCGTGATGTCCTCGATCAGACCGCCCGCCCCTTCATCGTCCGCAACCGCGGCACTGAATTGGCTGCCGATTGCGGCTACCGAAAGCAGAATCGGCAGGACGGATGCGACCGGCTGAGTCATCTGAACGATGGCGGTCACGTCGGCTCCCAACCCGGAATGGAACAGGGTCGTGGCCAGAGCGATGAACACCAAATAGATTGCCGCCGAGATGAGCTGAGCGGCGCGCATGGTGGCAATGCGTTGTGGTGCCGGATGCTCATCACCCAGGTAGCGTGACGTCTCGAATCCCTGCACGACGATCAGCAGTCCCAACAGAACGCGGACGTCGTGCCAATCGATGTCGGATGAAACGTCCGGCAAGGCCCAGTTCCCGCCCCACAGCAAACGCGCGTTGTAGACGGCCAAGCCCAGCAGCAGGGCGCCGATCATGCCCAGATTCAAAGCCACCGCGTACTTCTCCAGGCCTTCTAACATCCCCAGCCCGCGCCAGGCCCCAATCGTTCCGATCGTGATCAGCAAAGCCGTCGTGATGGAATGCGCCGCAACTTCGCTCTGAATGCCAATTGCGTTCAGCAGAAAGGCGGCCAACAGCTGCAAATAGTACGTCACGGAAATGAAATAAGCGCCGGCCAGCACAATTCGTGACACGAACGCGATGGACTGTGCCGCACCGAGACCTTTGTTCTCGATCGGCTCAAAATGTCGAATGTTGAATCGAATCGCACTGCCCACGCCATAGGCCAACATCAACAACACCGCCATGCAAACGAGGGCCAGGTTGCCGACGATGCCCGCCAGAAGCGGAGCACTGACCAGAAACCCGCTGCCCATGATGGACGCCAGCGGGGTGACCGTTGCTTTCCAATTGCCGGATTCTGCCAACCGTTTCGAGAATGCCAGGTATCCGGCTAACCCGAGCGCCGACACAATGATCACAGCATTCAACATGTAGCAACTCTCCGTGGATGAATCTGCGACAAGGTGCCGGCTTTCGACTCCAAGCGGATCGTGACAGACGGCAACGTCCTTCGCACCGGCCTGTGACGCCTGGAGCGATGCGGTCTGCAACTGTCCCAAGTGTGCTTCGGAAGACTCACAGCCTACCTGATCCAGACGCGATTGATCGAGGTGGCCTGATGTGCGTCGGTGTCGCGATTTCGCCTCCGGCGCCGACGCGACCACGCGAAGAGCAGGCCCGAAGTTGCTGACACAACCGTCCGTCCCGGCCAATGCGATCAATTCGTTGCTTTTTGGAATTGTGAATCGCACAAACGGGTAGAATTGGCCGTTGCCAATCTATCGATTGCGTTGCGTCTGGGGATCGTTCATTCCACTCTTCGGTCGCCATCATTCAGCGATCGAATTCCGGGAGACTAGCCATGATGTTTTCCATCCGATGGGCCAATTCAACTTCGGTCGCTTTTGCTTTGGCGGTGATCTTTTCAACTTCGATCGCGATCGGCGATGAAGCCGGCGACGCCAGGGAGGGCAGGCCCCACGGCGACGTTTCCGCGATCAGCGATTGGGCCTTGGCGGGCGTCGTTTGGGCCGACGCGAGCTACGCGAGAAAGCTTGCGGTCACGGCGGCCAGGCAAACCAGCGATTCACAGCAACGAGCCAATCTGAACGCAAAGATCCAACGTCTGGACAAGATCCTTGCGTCGATGAAACAGTTCGGCTGGCGACAGCTGGAACGCCCGCCGATTGCATCCACCACCGAGTCTGACCAGACCGCGGCTGCGATCAGTGCCAAGGAGCGAGCGGACCGGGAATCGCTAAAAATCGCCCGCGCGATCGACGCCGGGGTGGAGGACGGTCCCAGCGGACCGGCCAACGCACAGAATCTGCAACAATCGGCGGGGTTTGCTGACCGGACGTTGACGCAACGCGACGCGGAAACATTATCCGATTCCTTGCCCTACTCCAGAGGATCGCTCTACGACGTCGAAGCGTATGATCCAGCTTCGGAATCTATCGAACGTCCGGATGGAACCATTGACCGCCGGGCGCCCGTCCGCAACGAAAAGATCAATGCGATTGTTGACGCCGAGGTCCGACGCGGAGTCGCGGCAGAGACCCGAACGCTTGCGGCCATGGAGGGTGTTCCGTTGCCAAAAACAAATTTGAGTCATTTCACGACGACTGACGACGTTCTGAAGTCCGACGCCAATTGGGTGCAGCTGCATCTGGACACCAACCAGCTTCGTTGGTACGCGCTGGGCAATGCGACGATCGACAACGGGATGCTTACCGACGCAATGGCGCAATTGACAGCTCGCATGAAGCTGGCTTCGCGGGTCACCTCGAATGAAGAGTTTCGTTCCGCGTTACAGCAATGATCCTGACCGGCCGGGCCGAGCTGGAAACGACATAAAAAGTGGCGGGAGCGGATTGCCACGATCTCATTCACCGCGTCAACGGACGGAGCAACTCCGTGGGAACGGTTTCCGGCCAGTCCCCTGACAAGGTCGCGTTCCGCACCCGCGTCGTGCCGTTGCGTGCGGGCCGGTACAGCCCGGCCTGGGTCGGGACCTCGGTGTCCAAGGGACGTTCGTAAACCAGTTCGTCGTTCAGCAGAATCCGCACTTTCCCGTCGCCGCGTTGCACATCAACGGTGTTCCACTGGCCATCCTGCAATGGCAGCGGGCGTGGCCCACGGCGGTTGAGCGGTTCCAACGCAGCATTTTCCGGCTCCAGCCCTGTCCACTCCGTGTCACCGGTCGTGATCCAACGGACCCGAATCCCGGTCGGTTCTAGCAGAAAGGCCAAACGGCCCACGGCGGGATGCACCAATGAAGCGTCGCCCTCGGCCAGGAATTCGTATCGAAACGATTCGCCATCCAACAACGGGCGCTGATAGCGCAACAGGCCGGGGCTTTCCGCAGCTTCGTCGGTCGCCTGCTTCCGTCCCACCAGCTCACCCGACTGGATGCTCCAATCGGCGTCCTCCGCCACATCGTCGGCTGCCGGATCCGTGCGAGCATCTCGGAACGGGGGCAAGGATTCGCCAAAGAAGTTTGCCTGCCAGCCACGAAGTTGGTCCCCGGAGATCAAAGCCACCTCGCGTGGAATCACGGGATCTCCGGTCAACTGCAGATTGCGAAAGACAGGACGTTTGGTGCCGGAACTCCGCAGCCCGAGCCACGGGCTGGACGTCGCCGCTTGGTCGTCAAACCAAACCGGGTGAAAATTTGATTCGAACTGACAAATGTCGCCGCGCGACCGAATCGAAACACGATTGAACACCGGGTCCGAATCCGATCGTGCGAACGGGGACACCCGAGTGACCAGGTGTTTGACGTCGGCATCCCAGACCAGCAATTGGTCCTTCCGACCGACGGTTTGAAAGTGCAACCCGCCGTAGACCAATCCGCCATCGGTTCCGATGGATCCACCTTCCTGGGTTTCACAGATGAAATCAAAATCACCCTGCAGCGGATACCGGAAAAACAACACGTCCGCCGCACCACCGGCCAGATGCAAGAGATGCTGTTCGTGAGTCAACCAGATGCCGTCACGGCGGCCTCGGACGATATCGGTTGCCGAACGCACGGTCGCGGGAACCCAGTCTTCCAGCCGGTTGCGAAACATCTCTTCCGGTGACGATTCGCCACGATATTTCTGAACGGCCGCGGCGTGCGCGATTCGCAGCATTGGCCGCAGGTCAATTGCGTTGTCGTTCCCGCTACGCTCGACCATCGACGCCAACAGTGACTCGCTGGCAGGTTGCGTTTGTTCATGCAGGGTTCCCGCCGATGCAATTGCCAGGTCCACCACTTCGGCCAACGCCAATTCGGCTTGCCCCGCTTCGCCGGACTCCACGCGTGACCGCAGGTAGCGGTCCACGCGATCCAGGTCTCCGCGACTTCCCGCCAAGTGGGCCAGCATCAGCAATTCCTCGGCGCCGCGGACGCCCTTTTCCGCGAGCCCTTCAAGCGTTGTTCGCAGCCGCGCCAACCGGCCCAGATCGTCAGCCACCTGCACCAGCACCCAACCGCTGCAAAAAAGCCCTTTCACCGGCCCAACGGATGCTACCGCAAAGGTTGTGTCTCGCGGCCGCTCCCGCAGAGACCTTGCAAACACTTTCGGCGGAGCCTCGGTGGGGACCGGGACGGTCAACAAACGGATCGACTGCCGCTTGTCATCGGGCAGCGTCCAGCCCTGCAGCCACTCGTACTGCTCATCGGAACTTTGCTGGGCCAGCATCCGATGGACGCCCGCAGCGGCGGCTGGAAGAGAGCTGTACAGCAAGTCACCGATGGATTCGACGCGATCCGTCGCGGCGCCAAGCCTCGTCAACGCCGCGTCCAGATCCCGGTTCCGGATGTCTTGAAAAACCTGCTGGCTGATCTGAAGGGGCGTCTCGTCCTGTGCCGTCGCAGCAGCAATCTCATCCTGCGCTGCCGATCGACGCGGCCCATCGGCGACAACCAGACAGATCAGTGCCATCGTCGCCCGAATCCAATCAAAGTCGCGAATCATGGGGTGCATCCTGTCTATTCGAAAAGGCCGCGAACCGAGTCAAACAGTCGCGTGGGAAGGGATTTGGGAGGAGCAGGTTGTTCAAGCGTTCGGATGGTTCTCACGACGGGAAGAGCGACCGACCGCTCTGCACGTACCTGAATCGACTTGAGAAGAATTCGTGATGATCTTTCCGCACCGCCGGTGTGCAACATCATCCGAATACCAAAGAATTCAACGGGATCGTTGGTCGCCTTCGCGTGCCCCAGCAGAACCTGATTCTGATCCGACTCTTTGCCGGCAATGAAAAAAATGTCGCTGCCACGCCGCTGAATTCGCAAGAGGCCTGGATCAGCGAGCGGCTGGTTGCCAATGGCCTGATACTGAAAAGCCCCGCCGGCGCGATTTCGGATCTGAGATTGGCTTACCAATGTCCCCGCATCTGATTTGGTCAGGATACTGCTAAGCTGTGTGGCGTCAGGGTTTGCCAGTTCCACTTGCAGATAAACCTGGGTGTGTTTTCCCTTTTTTGGCGTCGCCAATTCGATCGGTTCGAATTCAAACGAGACCTCAAAATCTCCTTCGAACTGACGTCGGAGCGAAAGACCGGCGCTGGTCCAATTATCGGTCCCTTCCGATTTTAGCTCCAACCCTTGGCGTGCTTCATCCCAGGCATTGCGGTCCGCCCAGCGGTAGAAAAGGTCATCGCCAGGCGGCTCGGTCGCGAAATCGTGCTCGAAAGAATCCGGCAGGTTGTCGCGATGTGTTTTCAGTTCCGCCAACACCGTTTCCGGGTCGAGCGCAGCCATTCCGGCGATCCGTTCGGCACGTAATTCGAAGTGGGTGAAGCGAACGCTCGTTTGGCCCGAGGGTCCCTGAATCTGCGTTCCAAACTGGATCCCCAGGTGCTTCAAATCGTCGGACACATATTCTTCTTTGCCGATCAAACGAAACTGGTCGGAATGCTGATCCGCCGTCAAATAGTAGACGGTCGTCCCGCGTCGGGAGAGACGCAATCGTCCGGCGGCTGCGTCCAACGAGCGACGACCAAAGTAGTGTCGCCGCTCCTGACCCGCAACGGTTCCCATCCGCAGACATTGAATCCTTTGGTCGCCGCTCCGATCGTCGACGCGTTGAATCAACGCTAAGTCTTGAGCGTCATTGTCGGCTTGAAGGTGCAGTCGAACGGCTCCGATCTTGTCCTCCAGGCATTCGCATTCAAACCGGTCATAGTCCACGGTGACATCAAAATCACCACCGATCGAGACGGTGGGCGCGACCAACGCGCCTCGGTAACCAGTCTGACTTTCCTGACGGACAACCAATCCCTCGTCGGTCGCCCGCATCGTCACGGCGGGGTCACCGAGAACCATCGCAAAGGACCCGTCCGCGACGGATTGTTCATCGAAATCATGGACCAAAGTTTCGGATGGCTTATCCGGGCTCCACGCCAACAACCGGGGCAGTTCACCCGCCAAGACTTGTTCTTCGATGGGAGGAAGTTTTTTGGGCCAGTCACCCGCCCAACGAAGACCACGAACGCGCAGTTCGCTTCGGTCGGCAAAATGAAACAGCCCGAACCGCGGATCCGTTGACGCCGGCTCCAAATCGGCCACCAGGATTTCGTGCCCATTGAGGGTCAATGCGACCTGATCGCCCTGACGCCTGAGCTGCAATTGATTCCACGCCCCATTCTTAAGTGGCAACGGTTGAGCCGCTGCGGTTTGAGGGGCATCGCCGTTGTCGGGACGCAATGAAGAACGGTCGTACGTCCCATCGGTGATGTGATGCAACCGAACGCCATCGGGAGTCAATAAAAAACACCTCCTCCCGAGTGCGGGATGGGCGAGGGTCTTTCCCTGTTCGTACCAAAACTCGTATTCGATCGTCCCGTCTTCTCGAACCGGCCGTGAATACACCAACAGACGTTCTTGGTCGCATCCTGCCGGCAACGCCGCTGACCGTGGATCCCGGACTTCGGCAAGCGTGTTGCCGTCCGAATCGACGGCAACCTGCGCCGACCATCCGGCAAGCTTTCCAGGATTGCCGCCGGGGCGTTGGTAGTAGTCGTACCAACCGAGCAGTTCGGACGACTCGACCAAAGAGATCGTTTCAGGGATCGTCGGCGTTCCCGTGATCGTCAGCCCGTCGAATCCGCCCTGCACTCGATAATTGCTGCGGATCGCCACCCACGGATCGGGGTCTTTCTCCAACGTCCGGCGGTAAACGGGACGCCCATTCAAAATGATTTCCGACACACCATCCCGGTTGCGGACATGGGTGTGGATGAATCCGTCACTGTGGGTATCGGTAAGCGGGGCGTCCAATCGCGGACGACGCAATTCGCCGCGAACGTTTCCGATCATGATGTGTTCGTGCGTGTAGGCCAATCCGATCCAATACCCCGAATCCATCAAGTGCGCCTCGCGGTATCCAAACCCGGTCGCTTCCCCTTCAACGCTGTAGTCACCCCGCAGGGGCGAGACGAAAAAGAGAAAGTCGTCACCATAGCTGGAAAGACTGCGTACCGATCCCGGCACGAACTGCCAGTGAGCCTCTGGAAACGCCGATCCGTGTTCGAACGCCGTTTCTCGAGTTGCCTGGATCCACTGTTCCGAACGACTTTCCGCCGCGATCGCATCCGAGTCGTGCCGTTGCATTTCCTTCAGCACTTTGGCGTACGCGTTCCCGAGGTAGCGGTGCCATGCCTTGCGGTCATACTCGGTCCGGTAATTCTGTGTGATCACACCGATCGGTTCACGGACGACCCGCCACAGTTCGGAAGCTTCCGAAGCCCGGTCGACGCACAACAGCACCCCCTGGCGAACCTGATCCAGCAGCACCGGGTCACCCAGCACCTGTTTGAACAACTCATCAAACAAACGGGTCGCTTCCGAGTCGTCGCCCAACTCAATCGCCAGCAGGATCAACAAAGACGTTTGGTCGCACCGCTGTCGCACGTTTGTCGCCGGTGCTTCCAGAATGGCTTGCCGAAGCGTTTCGGACTTGTCCAACTTTTTGGCGAGCCGAACCAAGTCGAGCGCCGGCGAAATGATCCTGGCAGATGGGTCCTCAGCAGCGGCGGGCTCTTTGGCTTCACCTGACAACTCATGAGTCGCCGATGCATAGTCCGTGGTCACACGAAACGTTGGATGGGTTTTTCCGGGGATCACCCAGTCGGCGAGAAACTCATAGCGATCGCTCGGATCTAGCATCGCGGCCCGCTGGACCGCCCATAAACCGCCTTCGCGAATCGGTTGTTCATCAAAGATCGTTCCCAATGCCATGCCGTCCGACTTTCGCATGGGGTGATTCGGCGTGGGCGATACTTCCTGGCTCCACGAGTTCGTGACGCCGGCGCACAGCGCCAGCGGCACGAACACCAGCGGCACGAACAATCGCGGCACGAGCCAGGACGCGGCGCGGGCGATCAATCGGCGATTCGTCTGCAGAAACGGTGGATGCAAAACCAGTTTCATCAGGTGCGACCAATGGCTGCAAGAGTCGGAATCATGGGATGATGGGAACGACGCCCTCGGGACCAGGCACCTTTCGGGGTGCGGGGGATCCGAAAAGCTGGATCCGTTTTAGAACGGCTCGGGTCGTGTGTTGGTTTTCTGCAGCAATCACTCCCAGGACGAGCGCCGCGGCATGGAGTCGATCGTCCAGCGGATAGGTGGCGATCACGGTCGTTTCCTCCGAATCTTCCTGGCAATACATAAAGTACAGCGTTTGGTTTCGTTGCGCGATCCGAAACTGCCGAGGCATTTCGACCGGAACGGTGCGGATCGGCAGATACAAGGTTTTGCCACCACGCCCCCGAGCAACGACCCGCGGACGCAGGTCCAACGCTCCGGTCCATTTTTGTCTCAAGATCAACGTCGCCTCGCGCACCCGCGGTGCTTCGGGATCCTCGACCGTGCCGTCGGCATCCTCCAGGAACACCTGAAAAAAGACTTCTCCGGAACTTCGTTCGTCGTGATCGGATTCCAACTGATTGACTTCAAAATCCACCACGATGTCAAATTCGGCCCCCAAATCCAGCCGCTTCCACAGTTGGCAGCGCCCGTTTCGGTCACCGCCACGGGCCATGATCGTGGCGCCTTCGGGTCCGGATGTCACGGCGAGGTTTTCGCCGGAGTTGGCGATCAAGCCGGCTTCGCTGGTGGTTTGATCGGTCAGATCAATTGTCTCGTTGGGATCGGACCGGTTCACCGCGTTCAGCTTCGCAATTGTCGCCGCGGAATCTTTCGGTTGCAGCAGATCAATCTGCTCCGCGCGAACCGACAAATGCGTCCATGTGGCTGATGTCTGCATGCCCTTGCCGACTTCGGTGATCAAACGCAAACCGTGAATGGCAATTCGTCCCGGGGGCACTTGCGTGGTTTTGACCAGCCGGAACGTGGGCGAATCGCCGACCGCGTGCAGCCCATAGACGAAGCCGCCCTTGCGCACCAGGCGAAGCCGTCCGGATGTGGACTCGTCGACAACATTGGCGCTGCCAATCCACTCCAACTTCCCGCCGGGATCCGTTTCTTTCTGAGTAAATGCGACGTAGTGGCGTCCCTCCATCCGACCGCGACGTCGATTGATCGCGCAGCGGTCCAGCGTTTTATTCTCAAGGTTGAAAGCCAAACCGATGCCGCAATGCCAGGTTGCTGGGACATCTGAAATCTGCAGGTCCTTGTATCCGGCGATGATATCGAAATCGCCGTCGATCATCCCGCACAGCCGCATCGATCGGACGCCTTCGGCGGGGGTCCGCAGAACCCGAACGCCGTCGGCATTCGGAGTGACCGAGGTTTCGTCTCCCTCGAAATCAAACAGCTCCGGTGGCACGCCCGTTCTAAAATCGTGCGAGAATCGTTCGGGCAAGGCTTTCCCGGCAGCGTCCAACTGGGCGACCCGTTCAGAAGCCATCGGCTGCTGATCGATCGCGGGGATTCTTTGCGGCCAATCGCCGGACAGCACAACGTTGCGGACGACGGCGCGGGTTTGGTCGCGGTAGTGAAACAACCCGAAGGTCCGTGACTGATCGTCGGAAATCGTTCGTCTGCCGACAAATCGACCGTTCAGCCATAGACCGACGGCTCCGTCGCTCAGCCGCAATTCGGCCTGGTTCCAGCCCCGACGCAAATCCGGTGGCGAATACGCTGCGTCGGTATCACTGGCCATGGGTGCCGTTGCGTCAGGCCGCGAAGTCGATCGTTCGTACTTGCCATCGGTCAAACGATGCAAGCGAACTCCATCGGGCGAAATCAAAAAGGCGATTTGTCCGACTGCGGGATGCACCATGGCCACGCCGGGCTCGTATCGGAACTCGTAGCGGATCTGTGCATCCCAGCTGATCGGGCGCACGTAATACAACAGTTCTTCCTGAAAACTTCCGGGGACGGCGGCGGTGGATTCGCTGAGCAATTCCAGTGATTGATCGCTGCCGATGACCGCATTCCAATTACCCAGCCCCGCATGGATGTCCGATTGATAGTAGCTGGCCCAACCGCTGAGCGACTGGTCGGCCAACAGGGCAATCGATTCCGGGATCGCCCCCGATCCGATCAAGTGCACGTTGCGGATTTCGGAAGCCGTGCGACGCCAGCTGCGAATGGCGGCCCACGGGACGGGTGACCCCTCGGCGGAATGTTCAAAGAGCACGCGGCCGTTGAACTCGTGCCGTGTCATGGCATCGTGAACGGTGACCCGCAAGTGGCTTTCTGTTTCGGTTGGTGCCGCGGGAGGTGACAGTTCGATTTCTCGATCGCCCTTGGCGTCGCGGCCGAGGCTGACTTTCTGATTCCCGCGAATGGGTTTGGCGGACACGCCGTGAACCATCAACTCGGAAAACGCTCCCGGTCGCGTCGCCACGTCGCAATTGATCTCGAAAGCGCTGGGTACCGCGCCGCGGTAAGCGAGGTAGTCGACTTCATGACCGGAAATCTTGGTCGCCCCTTGGGAATCGATGCGGAATCGCGGCAAGGGACGCGCAAGTCCGTGAGTCGCCGCATCGACCCGGCTGAACACTTCGAATTCCGATTGCGGTGTCCGATCGGCCGTACCGGAGTCACCAGGATCGGTGGGAACGCGGCCGGCCAACAAACGCAAGTAGTCGTAGAGCACATCCAGCTGTGGATCGGGTTGGTAGTACTGAAGCTCGCCAAACGCGCCGAAAAGATCGCGGCGAACCAGATGCGACGTGCGTGGTTCTTCAGTGGCCATCCACAACACCAGCAGATCGCACCAGCCTTGCCGGATCGCATCGGAATCTTCGGGCTTCCGTTGAGCAGCAAACCGATCGTCCAACCGCTTGGCGACCGCGGATGCATCACCGGAGACGATCTCGATCAGGGTCAACAACGTCGCCTGATTCTTCTGCTGCCGCGGGTCGACCGGTCGAAATCGTTGAAGCCGTTTCCGCAGATCATCCAATCGGCCCAGTTGCTGGGCGACGCGAATCAATTGACGAGCGGGCGAAGCGATCCACTCCGATTCCGGAAAGTCACGCAGATCCGTCACGGCTGGGTCGGCACGATCGATCGACCGTCCCTCCCCACGGCGAAACGTTCCGCCGAGCCGAAACCCGTGACCGTTGCCCGGCAACACCCATTCACTCAGTGCCTTCAGCTTCGACTCGGCAGGCATCGTCCGCGACCGGTCGCAAACCGCGGCGGCATTCCCCGCCAACACCGATTCGCCGATCAGTTGGGCGAGCGCCGCCGAATCGGACGGAGGACTGCGATGCGTCGCATGGGTGGTCAATCTGTCGCTCGCCACCGTGTCGCTCGCCCCGTCGCCGATCAGCACGTCGCCGATCAGCACGTTGCCGATCACCGCGTCGTCGATCAACGCCGTCGGAAATTCGGCAGCCGGCAGGGAGGACGGTATCAGGAGCCAAACGACGAAGAACGACGTCGGATTTAGGCTCCGCGCCGAATGCTGCCGCGTGGGTCGGGAGGAGAAGATTCGCGGGGGGCGGAGAAGTCGCATCGTCCGACGGTGGTGGCTGGACGTGAGGGGCGCAGGGTGATCGCGGGCTCCCGACAACCTAGAATCGCAGCAGCCAACAAGACGAAGTCGGACCGAGAGCCGGTTTTCACGCGATTTTTTTTGGGCGAATTCCGCTGCCACCCGGCCGACCGGCGATAATTCTACTTTTTCCGGGCATCCGCCGCGTGATTCTACCCGCGGGGCCGACTGACAGGGCACAACGCCGACGGACAGGGCACAAGCATGCAACAACCACGTGGCAGCCGCGGACACGGGGACTGGCGAGGCCAATTTTGAACAATGCCGACTTTATCGACGGTTTGCGGAACCAGGATCCGGCTGCGGCGAAACACCTCAACGAGTGCTTCGTTCCGTCGGTGTGGCGATTCGTCTTTTTTCGCGTCGACCGGAATGCGCACCTGGCTGAAGACATCGTCGCCGAAACGGTCTTGCAATTGATTTCGGCGGCGGCTTCCGAAGTCGCCATTGAGAACCCGGGCGCGTGGTTGCGGACCGTTGCCGCGCGGCGCGTCCAAGACCATTATCGCGCCGCGGCGCGGGTCCAGCACTTGATCGAGCAGGCCGCCCAGCAGGCGGAGCGTACCGACGATCAGGATCCCGCGCGGATGCACGACACCAAATTGAAGCGACAGTGCGTGCGGGAAGCGATGGACGGATTGCCAGACACCTACCGCATGGCTTTGGAATGGAAGTACATCGAACAGCTCACCGTTCAAGTGATTGCCCAACGGCTGGACACCTCGCACAAGGGTGCCGAATCGATCCTGTTTCGGGCCCGCAACGCGTTGCGAAAACGATTGCAATCCGAAGCACCCTCGCCGCCGGGACCGCAAGCGGCTGGCTCACCGAATTCCCAATCGTCGACGGACGTCGCCTCGAATCCGTCCGGCGCACCGTCAAATGCCCCCGGCAATACACCGGGTCCTCCCGGCAATATTCCGGATCCACCCGGCAAAATCCCGGACCAACAAGAACCATCCGCCGATGACCCTCGCCGAACGTCGATGCAAGAACGCCCGACCCTGTTCTTATCGCCCCGTTTCGCACGTGAATCGTGAACTGAGGTAGCACAGGAGCGATCCATGACTCAGGAATTGACATCCAATCCGCCGCCTGACGATTTCGACGCAATCGATCGGGACGAACTCGGCAACGACGACGACGCGCTGGTCGCTGCGATGTTGTCCGAGGCGTACGATGCGCCGCCGGTTCCCAGCACGTTGGCCCAACGGCTGGACGACGGAATCGCGGAACAGTGGGGAGCCTCACCGGGGCTGGCTCCACGACGTCGCGGCGTGGTCGCACTTGCCGGCAGCACGCGACAATCAATCGTGCGAGTCTGGCCGCTGGTCGCCGGGCTGGCCGCGGTGATTCTGTTCGCAGTTTTCTTGACCGGCGGCTCCGGGAACTACGCGTGGGCGACCGTGGTCGACGCGATTCGACAACAAGGATTGATCCAGATTCAACAATCCGACAGCACACGGTGGCTGGACCTTTCCAAGCAAGTGGCCGGCGAACAGAACCGCCAGCACGTTCGCTGGATCGATTTGAAGAAGCGGACCGTGGTCACGCGTGTGGGGCATTCGATCCAATCTCGGTCGCTGCCCCCGGCGACGGCGACCGGATCCCAGGATGAATCATTGCTGGCGGCCTTTTTGTGTGGAGAATCGATTTCGGTCGACACGGTGGAACGCTTTCGCGGCGTTCGGGTCCTGAAACAGAACTGGGATCGTCGCGAGAAACACGACGAGCAGTTCGTGGACCTGCGTGTGCAGTTGAAAACAGAAGCGGACAAACGTTACTCGTTGGCCTTGCACCTGAATCCAAAGTCCGGGTTGCCGGTCGCGGTCGGATCCACGACGTCCAAAGAACAGATCCCCGTGGCAAACGTCGCGATCGAGTACCCCAACGAATCGACCGAAGCGTTCCGGGTGGCTCGACTGGAATCCGAACCAGAAAGCCGGACCACCGATCGGACCGACACGGCCGACCGGGAGCGTTCCGATGCCGACGGCAACGACCAAGGCCGCTCGGAGGCGGATCCCGCCCTGACGCCTGGCGATGCCGTCGCACCTTCGCAGCCCTCCGCCCAGGTGTCGCAGAATGTCGCCAGCTTGCCGATCGGGGCGGCCAAACAATGGCTGCCGGTGCAGGTGGTTTCGCGCAGCGACGCCGACGTCTCCTTTGCGGTTGACGCGTCGCTGGAGAAGTTGTGGGCGGACAACGACGTCCAGCCGGTCCGCACGGCAACCGACTTGCAGCTGTTGCGACGTGCCTACCTGGATCTTGCCGGCAGAATCCCGACCGTGACGGAAGTTCGGTCGTTCTTGAACGCACCCGAAGAGGATCGCTATGAGCGATTGGTGGATCAACTGCTCGACAGCCCGGACCACGCCTCACAACTCGCGGCGGTGTGGCGTTCGTTCTTGATTCCCGAAGGCGTCGACCTGGATGCCTTTGGCGGTCGCCAAGCGTTTGAGAAATGGTTGGCGGGTCGCTTTGCCGCCGGTGAACCGTACGACCAGATCGTTCAGAAACTGTTGTTGGCTGACGGCCGATTGTCGCAATCCGGTCCCCTGCTGTTTTACTCGGCGCTCAAGCTGGACGCCCACCAACTGGCCGCCCGCACGTCTCGGGTCTTTCTGGGTATGCGGTTGGAATGCGCCCAATGCCACGACCATCCGTTCGAGTCCTGGACGCAAAAGGATTTTTGGAGCTTTGCGGCGTTCTTCGCTCGCATCTCACGTCCCAAGGGCGAGCTGGAATCGGTGTCGACGGTCATGCGTGTCCAAGACATCAATCGAGGCGAGGTGATGTTGCCGGAAACGGACATCGTCGTCGCGCCGCGATTCCTGGGAGAACCAAACACGCCGGCTGAGTCCGATCCCGATGGCGGTGCATCGGCCCGTCGTGACCGTTTGGCAAGTTGGCTGACCGATCCGCAGAACCCGTATTTCGCTAGGGCAACCGTCAACCGCGTCTGGAGCCAATTGCTGGGCCGCGGCATCGTCGATCCGGTCGATGACTTTGGTGAAAACAACCCGCCGGTCTCACCGGAGCTGCTGGATGTTTTGGCCAGCCAGTTCATCGACAGCGGATTCGATTTGAAAACGCTGATCCGCACGATCGCGCTCTCCAAGGCCTATCGGTTGTCCAGCGGTTCGGAAGGACAATCAACCTCGGAAGACGATGCCGAGCAGCGGTTGGAGTTGTTTGCCCAGATGAACGTGAAGACGTTGACGGCGGAACAGCTTTATGACTGCATCGCGGTGGCAACGCTTTTGGACCAGAACAACGGCGGCGGGATGGAGGACTACACGCTGCAGAGATTCGGCAACACCCAGCGGGAAGCCTTTTTGCAACAGTTTTCAACGCCGGCGGCAAGCCGATCGGAATACTTGTCGGGCATCCCGCAGGCGTTGATGTTGATGAACGGATCGCTGACCAACGGCGCGACCGGGGAACAGAGCAGCGGCTTGATACGGTCCCTGCAAGCACCCTTCTTTACCGACCGCCAACGCATCGATGTGCTGTTCATGGCAACGCTGTCCCGGCCGGCCAGTCCGGAGGAAGCCGACCTGTTGGCGGAGTTCGCCCCCGCGGACGCTTCGCCGGAGCAACGCACCGCCGCGATGTCGGATCTGCTTTGGGCATTGATCAACAGCTCGGAGTTCACCTTCAACCACTAATCCCCAGCGATCCTCCTGCTCTTCAAAACGTTTGGCCTGTGCCAACGCCACCGGCGGGACGCCTCCCGCAACCTCCTCGACTCACACAACCGCCTTGGGAATCTGATCCATGTCGCACCTTCTGAACCGACGAGCCTTGATTGAATCGATGGCTGCCGGCTTGGGCACCGTCAGCGCCAGCGGCTGGTTTCCGGCATTCGCCCAGGCCGCCGCGGCGGACCCGAACCGACGCCGACACTGCATCTTGCTGTGGATGAGCGGCGGTCCGACGCAAACGGACACGTTCGACATGAAGCCGAACCATGAAAACGGGGGCGAGTTCCAGGAAGTCCAGACCGCCGTCCCCGGTTTGCGGTTCAGTGAACACCTGCCCAAGCTGGGACAAATGTCTGACAAGCTGGCGGTTCTGCGGGGCCTGTCGACCAAGGAGGGCGACCACGGTCGCGGGACCTATCTGATGCGAACCGGGCAAAAACCGATGGGACCGATCCAGTACCCTTGCATCGGTTCCTCACTGGCCAAACAGCTGGCCGAAGACGAACTGACGCTGCCCAGCAACGTCAGCATTGGAACCTACCGGGCTTTCAACCAGGACGCGTTCAGCCCCGGCTTTCTGGGGCCGCGGTTCGGCCCCCTGTTCGTCGGTGCGGCGGACGTTCCCGGTGCGGTGGTCAACGACGACGAAGGGTTCCCCAACCTGCAGGTTCAGTCACTGCAGCGAGCCGGCGGAATCACCGACCAACGCATGCAACAACGGCTGAAGATCTGGCGGCGCCTGCAATCCCAATTCGTTTCGACGCGTCAGGCCGGCGCTGCCGGGACCCACAACGAAGTCTACGAGGGTGCCGTCCAGTTGATGAACAGTGACGACGCCAAAGCGTTCGATCTGTCCGGGGAACCAAAGAAACTGCGGGAAGCGTACGGGGCAAACGTTTTCGGTCAGGGTTGTTTGATGGCCCGTCGTTTGATCCAGCGCGGGGTCCCCTTCGTTGAGGTTTCACTGGGCACCAACAGCGGCGGTGTCGGCTGGGACACGCACAGCGACAACTTCAACGCCGTCGAGCGGCTGTCAAAAGTGCTGGACGACGGTTGGGGAACGCTGATGCGCGACTTGGAAGACCACGGATTGTTGGAATCGACCACGATCCT
Organism: Roseiconus nitratireducens; assembly: GCF_008629675.1. Taxonomy (GTDB): domain Bacteria; phylum Planctomycetota; class Planctomycetia; order Pirellulales; family Pirellulaceae; genus Stieleria; species Stieleria nitratireducens. The sequence continues at coordinate 36,905 of NZ_VWOX01000023.1, forward strand.
GTGGATGGGTGAATTCGGCCGCACCCCGTCGATCAATTCCACCGGCGGACGCGACCATTTCCCCAACGCGTGGACCAGCGTGTTGGCCGGCGGAGGCATCGCGGGCGGTCAAGCCTACGGAGCGACCAGCGCTGACGGCCAGGCCGTGGAATCCGGGCAGATCGGCGTGCAGGATCTGCTGAGCACCCTGTGCAAGGCTTTGGGTCTGGGTGGTGCACCGAGCAACATGTCGCCCAGCGGACGTCCGATCCCAATTTCCGAAGGCAACGTGATCGAGGACGTCCTGGCATGATTCCCTTTCGGTCCCGAATTCCCGTTTCCGTTGGTCTGGCAGTTTGCCTGGCAACACTGGTGGCAATCCATCTGGCGTGCGCCCGTGCGTTGACCGCCGACGAGCCCGCCGCGTCGCCCGAGGAGGTTTCGCTGCCGGTGACGACGTCGGTCAAGTCGATCGCTCGGGCGTCCAGGCCGTCACCAGATGCCGGCATGCCGGATTTGATGCAAAGACCGGCGGCACCGGCCACGCTGCCGGCCGAACGGTTCCCGCAATACCGAACCGGTTACCATCGCGCGGAAGGGTTCTCCAGCGCCACCGATCGGAGTGGCGAGATCCGCTTCCTGCTGAACGATCCGTCCCTGGTCGAACGGGTCGGGCGCCCCTTGCTGATCACCGTGACCGCCTTCCTTGACGGAAAACCGTTCACCGAGAGGTTCCAAGACAAAAGCAAAGCGCTGGTTGCCCTCCCGCTCAGCGATCCGGCAACGGACTCGGGTTCTGGCTCGCCCGAGAATTCTGATGCACCCGAAAGCAACCCGCTCTCCGACACACCGGAGGCCGACCCACCGGAGGCGTCGTCACCGCCCGACCCGGCGGAGCAAACGGAGCCCGAGAGCGATGCCGCAGCGTCCCCTTCCGAGCAAGATGCTTCCGAGCAAGATGCGGGATCCGACGATGCTTCCGCCGACGATCCTCCTGAGGAATCGCCAACAACGGAGCCCCCGACGCAGCCCCCGTATCAGCTGGCGAGTTCCGCCGAAGAAACGATGCGGCGTTATCGAGCCGCCGTTGGTGAAGACGTCACCGCCGCGGAAGCGGAGTGGATGCTGACGCATTGGGTCGACGGCCCGTCGCTGTTGGTATTGCACCCGTACTTCCAAGGTTTTCGCGCCGACCAACGCCCGGCATTCCGCGTGCTCGATCGCGACGGCGACGGTACCGTTTCGAAGGAGGAATTGGCAACGGCCAAGGAAACGCTTCAGCAATGTGACGCCAACCGCGACGACGTCGTGGACGTGTTGGAGATTTCTCGCTCACCCGCGGCTACAAGCGGTCAAGACGTCCCGCCGCCCCCGCAACCGGTTCTGATCCTGGTCTCCGAACTGCAGAGCATCATCAACGGACAGATCGAGCAGTTTGAACCCTGGCGTTCTTTCGATTCGGACGGCAACGAGAACATCGATGCCGACGAGCTGGAGACGCTGGCTTCACGCCGACCGGACATCGAACTTGCGGTCCGCTTCGACACCCAGGAAAACGGGCATTCGAAATTGCGTTTGACCGCTGTCGCGGCTGAGCTCCGCCCGGCACTGCAGGTGACGACGCAGGCTGGCGAAATCGAGCTCCGGTGGCCCGGCGCCACGCTGAATTTCGCGGCAGTCCAGGGCGCCGCATCGGACCAGATTTCCGTCGGCGCGGTGATCGATGGGTATCCCCTGTTGCCAGCCTTGGACCCCAACGGCGACGGCCGTCTGACGATCCGCGAATTGCGTCAATTGGACCAATCCTTGAATCGTTTCGACAGCGACCAGGACGGCCAGCTGACGGCAGCCGAGACCCGACCGCCGGTGCGGGTCTGCTTCGGGCTTGGCGGAACGGTCCATCGAGAACTGGCCGGCATTCGAACCACCCCGCCCGGCGAAGTCGCGCCGATCGTGACGGGGCCGGAATGGTTCGTTCGCATGGATCGCAATCACGACAACGACTTGACACGCCGCGAATTCCCCGGAACCGCGGAGCAATTTGATTCTTTGGACGCGGACGGTGACTCTCTGGTCAGCGCCGCCGAAGCGAACACATTCGACGCCAAATCCAAAAACGCAGAATAACGATGGCCAACCGTCTTGATGAAATGACCAAGCCCAGTTCCAACGGGCCGCTGAAGAAGACAAACGATCAAACGATCGACGTGTCCCAGGCGGTTGATCAACTGCACGAACACATGACCACGCTGCGGTCGCAATTGAGCGGCATCATCGTCGGCCAGGAGGCCGTGGCAGAACAACTGTTGATCGGATTGCTCTGCCGCGGACACTGCATCCTTCAGGGGATGCCCGGACTGGCCAAAACGATGCTCGTGTCCACCTTGGCATCGTTGACCGACCTGACCTTCCGGCGGGTTCAATTCACGCCGGATCTGATGCCCGGCGACATCACGGGAACCGAAGTTCTGGAAGAGGATCACACGACGGGAAAACGCGTGTTTCGCTTCGTCGAAGGCCCCCTGTTCGGCAATGTGATTCTGGCCGACGAAATCAACCGCACGCCGCCGAAGACTCAGAGCGCTCTGCTGGAAGCGATGCAGGAGCGTCAATTGACGGTGTGCGGACAGACCTATCAACTTCCCGACCCGTTCTTCGTCCTGGCGACGCAAAACCCGGTTGAAACCGAAGGCACCTATCCGCTGCCGGAGGCTCAACTGGACCGCTTCCTGCTGAAGATCCACGTGCGATACCCCAGCCGCGAAGAAGAACTGGAGATCGCGCGACGGCAGACGACCGACTACCACTTTGAAACCAAGAAGGTGTTGGACGAACAACAAATTCAACAAATGCAATCGCTGGTGCGCAGCGTGGTGGTCTCCGATCACGTCTACAACGCCGCCCTGGATCTGGTGCGTGGAACGCGACCGGAAGAAGGGACGATGTCGGCCGAATTGAAGAACATGGTCCAGTGGGGCGCCGGGCCTCGCGCGACGATCTCACTCCTGATGGCGGCCAAAGCGAGGGCCTTGCTCAACCGTCGCTGTCACACCACCAGTGAAGACTTGATCGCTGTGGCCCCGCCGGTGCTGCGTCATCGAATCATCCTGACGTTCAACGCGGAAGCGGCGGGCGTCGACGCCGACTCCGTCTTGGAAAGGATCATTGCCGAAACCCCGTCCCTGAAGAAGAGTTCCGTTTGAGACGACGTCCGCCGGTCATCAACTTCCCAACCAGATCCCCACCTCCGCTTGCCCCCGATCCCGATGTTCCGTCTCTTTCAACGTCGCAAAGCCGAGACGCCCATCCCGGAGACACGTTCCGTGTCACCGGGATACGCCGAGCTTGTCGACCCGCAAGTGATGGATCAGATCGGACACCTGGAACTGTTGTCGCGGAGCGTGGTCGACGGTTTGTTGGCGGGCAAACATCGTTCCAGCACCAAGGGCGGTTGCTGCGAGTTCGCGCAACACCGCCAGTACGCACCGGGCGATGAAATTCGGCAGATCGATTGGCAGGTCTACGCCAGGAACGATCGGTACTTCATTCGTCAGTTCGAAGAAGAAACCAATTTGCATGCGATGTTGGCCGTCGACGCCAGCGGTTCGATGCAATTCGGATTGTCCACGCCCAGCAAATTGGAGTTCGCTAAGCAGGCGGCCGCCTGTTTGGCCCGGTTGTTGTTGCACCAGCGCGACGCCGTGGGCTTGACCGTGCTGCACGAAGAACGCGGGATGTTCATCCCGGCCAAACAACATGCGGCGCATTTGCGGGCGATCCTGGCGACGCTGCAATCGGCCCGTGCCAGCGGAGCCGGCGGTTTGGGAGCCCAAATCCAGCACTGCGCGGCTCGTCAACGGCGTCGTGGACTATTCGTCCTGTTTTCCGACTGCTTCGGGGACCTGCAGGAACTTGCCACGGCCCTGAAGATCGTTCGCGCCCGCGGCCACGACGTGGTCGTGATGCACGTTCTGGCGCCCGAAGAATTGTCGTTCGATTTTCGTCGCTGGTCGGCTTTCGAATCGCTGGAGGTCTCCGGACAACGGATCCAACTGGATCCACCGGCGGTGCGCGCCCAGTACCTGCAACGGATCGGTCGCTTTCTGGCCGACCTAGAGGAATTGGTGGTCGGCTTGGGAGGAGACTATGTCCGCCTGTCGACCGCTTCGGATCTGGCTGACGCACTGGGCTGGTTTTTGCGCAATCGATCAGCGCGTCGGGGGGCGGTTCACCGATGAGCTTCCTGAGCATCGCCTTTCTGATGGCCCTTCCCCTGGCCGCCGCACCGCTGCTGCTGCATTTCTTCGATCGCCGTCGCAATGCGGTGATTCATTGGGGGGCCATGCAGTTCTTGATCGAGGCATCGACGCGCAAGACGAGCGCCCGCCGGTTGAAACAATGGCTGCTGCTGTTGTTGCGTTGCCTGGCCATTGCCGCCTTGATCTTTGCCTTGGCCCGTCCGCTGATCCCGGCCGGCTACCTCGGCTCGCGCGGCGAAGGCGAAACCGTTTTCGTGGTCGACAATTCGATGTCGATGCTGCGAGAAACCGATTCGGGCACGATGATCCAACAGGCGGTGCGACGCGGACAAGAGATGCTTTCCGATCTGTCCCGAACGGAAGAAGTTCGGATTCTGACGACGGCCCCCTATCCCGTCTGGGCCAGCGCCGGAACCGTGCGAAGTGATTCCAGAAACCGTCAATGGATTGCGTCGCAGTTGGACCAGTTGAATGCCACCGAGGGACGCAGCGACTTGCTGGCCGCGCTGTTCACGGCGGTCCAGGCCGAGCACAAGCCCAGTCTTTCGTCGCGGCGGATCGTGCTGCTGACCGACGGCCAATCTGCGGATTGGCGTCTGGAAGACCGTGCGGGTTGGAACCGGCTTCATGACGTTCTGAACGAATCGCCGGTTCGCACCGAAATCGAGATCGTGCGATTGGACCAGGCGAGTCAAGCAGCGTCGAAGGGGAACATCGGCGTCGACGAGATTTCAATCGATCGTTTGATGGTCGGGGTCGGACAGCCCGTCACGGCAATCGCAACACTGCACAATTACGACGCCGCCGCCTCTCAGACTTCGCAGCTTGTCTGGCAGGTGGACGGTGAATCGAAGCGCGAGCAAGCGATCGACCCGATCGAAGGGGAGCAAACCGCCCAGGCCAATTGGACGCACACCTTTGATGCCCCCGGCACCTATCAGTTGCGTTGCCAGATCGAGCATGACGACGATTTGCCCCCCGACAATCAATCGACACTGGTCGTCCAGGTGGTGCAGAGCGTTCCGATCGTGATCGTGGAGAGCGCCTTCGAATTGGCAGAGATGCAACAGGATTCGTATTTCATCCAGGCTGCCCTGGGATGGATCGATGGCCGCCCCCTGGATGAATCGTCGATCTACGTGCCCACGCTGGTGTCGCCGGACGAATTGGCGACCACGGATTTGACCGAGCAGCGCGTCGTGGTGATCCCCAACCTGACTCGAATGAGTGACGACGGAATCGAAAAGTTGACCGAGTTCGTTGCCGAGGGCGGCGGGCTTTGGGTCGGCCTGGGACCGCGAACGGACGTTGATCGCTTCAATCAGCAATGGTTCGCCGAGGCGAGCGGCTTGGCACCACTGAGAATCGATCGCATCGTGGATTCGGCGCCGGTGGAGTTGACCGGACAAGGGTTTGCCGAACAAGGGTTTGCCGAAGAGATGGACACAGCCCCGGCGGACGGGCGTCAACTTCGGATCGATCCGTTCCGAAGCGAACATCCGGCCACACGACAGCTGGCCGATGATCAGCAATTGGACCTGTCCGATGCCATGGTCGATCGGTACTTTCAATTTGTCCTGGGCGAAGACCCGAGCGCTGTTTCGGTTTTGTTGCGTCTGAACAACGGACAGCCGCTGGTCGCGGAAAACTTCATCGGACGAGGGCGCGTCCTCGTCCAAGCGATTCCGCTTCGGTTGCAATGGAGTGACCTGGCGCGCACGCAATCTTTTGTGGTGATGGTCCGGGACTGGATCGACTATCTGGCTCAGCCACGGGCAACTCAATTCAATCTGGATCCGGGGCAGCCGATTGTGATGCGTTTGGCCGACGCAACGGCAAACGGTAGCGAGGCGGGGACGGGCACCGAAGCTCCCACGGCACTGTTGCGAACGCCTCAAGGCGATGCGGTCGAATTGGCGGCCCAACGTCGGGACGACGCGTTTGTGTTTCAATCCAGTCGCACGCGGCTTCCCGGAGAGTACCAATTGGAAATCGGACTTTCCGATCGCCCGATCCCGTTTCACGTGCGACGGTCCGCCGAAGAATCCAACCTGGAGCGGTTGAATTCCGACGCCTGGCAGCAGATCGCTGCCGCGACGACCGCCAACCCTTCACCGGAGAGCATGTCGGCCAGAGCTTCGTCCCAATCGGATCCCGTGTGGCCCTACCTGCTGCTCGGATTGATCGGCTTGATCGCCTGTGAATTGGTGCTGGCGGGGATTCTGTCCCGGGAACGTTTTGGTTCGGCCGGCATTCCTGAATACTCCGATATGGATTCGCCGATGGTCCCGCCAGCCGCTGATCCGGGCGACACCAACCTCCACAGCGCAGCGACGCCGCAGAGCGCCCACAGCCGTCCGGCGGAGGTGGTTTGAACGATGAATGCGACGGAAACCATCCGAAACGAATACCTGGCGTTCGGTCATCCCTTCAGTCTTCCGTCACTGATTCTGGTCGGGTTGGCATGTTTGGCAATCATGCTGGGGACGCTGTACCGGGAGCGTCGCGTGCTGGGACGCCGCACCACACTCGCGTTTTCCGCGTTGAGAATCGTTGCCGTGGCGACCGTCTTCTGGATGCTGTTGGCACCGACCAATGTGTTGGAGGAATCCACCACCACCCGCAAGGCGGTGGTGATGGTGGCCGACGCGAGTGCCAGCATGACCATCGTCGATCCCCAGGGATCCGCCGATGATCGGCGTTGGTTCACGGTCGAAAACGAGGAACAATCGAATGCGGCGATTGGTCGGGCGATTGCCTTGACGGACCGGGCAATCGCGGCAATGGGAATCGCACACCGAGAATTGTCCGATTCGATTGCCGAACTGCAGCAGCACGGAACACAGCAAGAGGTCAATGATCATTTGGCGCGTTCCAGCCGAGCGGTGACGCGTGCCAGAGGGCACCTTGCCGAACTCGCCGATCTGTCGCCGGGACTGGAACCGTCGGTCGATCGCGAGACCGATGTCGCGTCCCTGTTGCGACGGCTGAACGGATTGCTGGAAAGTCCCGAATTCGATTCGCTGGCGGATTTGGCCGATGCTTTGAACCGCGGCGGTGCCCCGAAGGAAATGGGCTGGCGAGAAGGTCTTCCCGATTTGACGGCGCGCGTCGTGACCACGCGGCGTGTCTTTCAAGAGCTCGCCACGCAGCTGGTTTCATCGGACGACCTTTCCTCCAGCGCTCCGGCAAGTGATCTGGCAATCTTCCGTGGCCGATCGCGAAGTGAACGTCTGGCGAACTACCTGGACCACTTTCAGCGTTCGGCCGGAGAGGCCATCGATCAATCGGCTGACCTGCGGTGGAGCGCGTTCGCGTCCGGCTCACAGGATTTCTCGGGAGATTCCGATGCAACCCGCTTTCTGAAGGGTTTACGAGACCGCGAGGACGTGCCGCGGCAGACCGATCTGAGTTCTGCGTTGCGACATGTGCAGCAGTTGGCACAACGTCAACCGATCGCGGCCACGTTTGTCTTGTCGGACGTGGCGCACAATCACTCCGAGGCCGCCGGTCCGACCCAAATCGCCGCACAGCTAAAGGACACACCGGTCTACATGGTCCCGATCGGCAATCCGTCGCGATTGCGCGATGTCGATCTGGTCTCCGTCAGCGCACCGACGGTTGCCATGCGGAACGATGACGTGGTGATCGAAGCCCACCTTGGCATTTATCAGTGCCTGGGGGAAACCTGCACCATTCAGCTGTTGCGTGACGGCGAGGTCGTTGATTTCCGCAACGTGCTGGTGGATTCGGATTCAGAAAGTCGAAGCATCCGATTCGACCAGCGGGTCTCGGAGATCGGCCGGGAGACATTTCAAATCGCGGTCCAACCGGTCGACGGAGAAATGACGACCGAGAACAATTTTGATGAGATTGAGATCAATGTCACTCGCAGTGACATCAAGGTTCTGTTGGCGGACGAGATGCCGAGGTGGGAATACCGCTACCTGGCGCAGTTGTTTCGGAGGGACCCGAAGGTTGAGTTGGACGAGTTGCTGTTTCATCCTCGACAGATCGCCACGGGCCGCCGCGAACCATCCGGGACATTTCCCGTCACGGTCGACCAATGGAATCAATACGATGTGGTGATCCTGGGCGACCTGCCCGTCGAACACCTGCCCGTCGCCAGCCAGGAATCGCTGATCAAGTACCTGCGTTCCAGGGGCGGCACGCTGATCATGATCGCCGGCGATCGATCCATGCCCCAGAATTTTGTCGACTATCCGTTGAAGGACGTGGTCCCCGTCCGACCGATCGATGCGGGCGTCGCCGACGCGACCAATTACGCCTTTCGCGTGACCGAGGCGGGGCGGTCGCACGCCGCATTGATGATCGGGGAAACCGAACAAGCGACGCGGGACGCCTGGGATTTCGTCAACCGCTTTTCGCCGCTGCACAAGGTGTCACGTTGGCGAACGCCGCTGCCGACCGCTCGCAGTTTGATTGCCGCCGTGCCGCGTGAAAGTGCCTTGATTGAGGATGCGGATGCCATCAGAGAATCCGCCTTCCTGTGTTGGCAACCGGTTGGCAGGGGACGTGCCGTGTACCTTTCCGGCCCGGATACCTATCGGCTACGTTTCCTGCGCGGTGACCGCCTGCACTATCGGTTTTGGGGACAATTGATGCGGTGGGCGATCGCGTCGGATCTATCCGCGGGAGACCGCACCGTCCGCATCCGCACCGGCAAATCGCTGTATGAAACGGACAGCGTGATCGACGTCGAAGTGGAACTGAACGATGCGGACGGTGAACCCGTTGTCCGCGACGACTTGGACGATGACGCACTGTCCTTGCAGGTGGCTTCGGCCGACACCCAGCGTGAGGTCCCGCTATCGGCCGATCCGGAACGACCGGGGGTCTACCGCGCCGAACTGCGTTCGCTGCCTCCCGGCGTCTACCAGGCTGAACCGAAAGGAAGTCTGATCGACACGCTGCGTGCGACCGAATCTGCCGAGCCGTCCGCCCAACCGGACGACCCCATCGCGACATTCACCGTCCAGGCGGATTTGCCCGCCGAACTGGTTGACACCCGATGCAATCGCGTGCTGGCCGGACAATTGGCGGAGCTGACCGGAGGCCAGGTGTTGCCGCCGACGGCCATCGAGGAGGTGCTGGCGCTCACCGACCTGGAACCGGTGGTGACGCATCACGTTGGACGCCAACCGCTGTGGTTACGTTGGCGATATCTGTGGCTTGTGTTTGGATGCCTGCAAGTCGAGTGGATCGTTCGCAAGTGGAGAGGGCTTTCTTGATCATGTCGGCTTCAATCTCAACCCATCGATTCCCTTCCGCGATCGAACGCAAACTTCGGTCCGTCCGTTGGCGGCGTGCCGGGCTGGCCGCGGCCGCCTCCGTCGCCGTCGGCGCCGCGGTGCTGATGACCCTCATGATCGGCTCGATGGCGTTGGATTGGCTGTTTCCCTTTGCGCCCGCCCTGATGCGGCCGCTATTGACCGCGGGAACTCTGGCGGCGACGGCAGCAAGCGTCTTCGCTTTCGGCTACCGCCCGATCCGATCGGCTCTGCGATGGAACGATGCGGCCAATGCCGTCGACGGCGAAATCCCGCAGTTGGAGGAACGATGGTCGACGGTCGCCAGCTTGTCATCGCGTCAACTGAGCGATCAGACGCCGACGCAGCGGGCCATGGCCGCGCAAGTCATCAGTGAAGCCGTGGCGATGGAGCAAATCGTCCAGCCGTCTCGGGTGGCGCCACCGGTTTCGCCCAAGCCGGCGGTGGCCGCCGCCGCGGCCAGCGCTTTGTTGCTGGCGGGATTGATCGCGATCAATCCCTCGCAATTGTCGGTATTGATGAAGCGTTTCTGGTTTCCCACCAGCCCGATCACGGCCACACAATTGCAAAGTTTGACCGGCGATCAGTTCGTTCCCCGAAGCGAATCCATCGACCTGATCACGCGGCAAGACGGCGTGCAACGGTCGCGGGCCACGCTGACGGTGCGAGATGCGGACGGGACCAGCCGCGAGTACCAAATAGGGGCCGACGAGAATGCTTCCGACCTCTTTCGACATCGGCTACGTGTCGACGATTCGGTGTCCTACCGGGTCCGCGCCGGCGACAGTCAAACCGCGTGGCAACACCTTCGCGTGATCGATTTCCCCGAGTTGGCGGAGGTGAAATTTGCAATCGACTTCCCCGAGTACACGCGGCAAGATCCGGTCCAACGCGATCGTCTTCCCCGCCGCGTCAAAGTCGCTCAAGGTAGCACGTTGCGATTGTCACTGAAGCCGCTTGAACCCCTGAAGCAACTGTCCCTCGCCGTAACCCACCTCGATCGTTCCACGGGTGAGAACAGCTCAGAGGAAACTCAGGCTGAATCCGAACGGGAAGAATTGATTGCCGACGATTCCGGCTGGTATCACTTCCAGATGCAACTGATGGACGACGTCATTCTGGCGCCGTCGTTGACCAGTCCGCACGATCTGACGAACCAGCGTCGGCTGTTTTCTCGCATCGACGTCATCACCGACAAGGCTCCCGTTGCCCGCGTTGTCAGCCCCAACAACGAGATGGCGGTCGCCGTCGACGAAACCATCGAAATCGAGTTTGAAGCACACGACGACCACGGCATCATGACCGCTGAGCTGGTCGTCTTCGATGAGTCTCGAAAGGATGAACAGGGAAACCCGGTGGTCGTCGCGGTCAAACCGATCCCGCTGGCAGACCAAAAGAACAGCAAGCACGTGATGGGGAAGACGGAATTGGATCTGCGTGACATGAATCTGCGCGAAGGCAGCGAGATCAGTTACGCCATCCGGGTCACCGACAACCGCGATGTCGCCTTAGCGAGTCAGCAGACTTCCGACCCGTCGTCAACGGCCCAGGCCCCGACGGCTCCCGACAAGAACTCCGACGCGAACGCCCGGGACCGGTTGGCCGAAGACTCCGCACTCCGCAGCAAGGACGCCGAAGGCGTCGCCGAAAACCCCAGCGGGCCGAATCAGAACGCTTCGCCAGAATCGGAATCGGCGACACCGTCCAAGGATGATCTGAGCCAAATGTTGGCACTCGCTCCTCCCCGCTTCCCGGAGTCCGATTCGCCCGGCGATGCGTCACCCCAGGATCGCGAAGGAGTGTCAAAGCAACCCACGCCGCAAATCCCGACCGACGGATCTTCAGCTGACTTACCTCCGGCTGACGAAGCGCCCAAACGACCGTCATCGACGTCTGCACCGGATGCCGAACCGGCGGGGGATGGTTTGGACGATGAACCTGGGGATGCCTCGAACGATTCGCCCGCAGATGCTTCGGAAGCGAACCAGGACCCGCGAGGTTCCGAATCGCAAGGGCCGCAAACGTCCGAAGGGGTGCCTTCCATCGATCCGAAGAAAGGGATGCGCGGCGAAGATTCGTCTTCTGAACCTGGCACCGACGCTAACCCTTCAGCGGATGGCGCGCCCGCAGACGAATCCCCGGACGACGGGAATGGTCGTCCCGCCTCCGATCCGGCTGCCGAATCGGACGAAGTGACGCCCGGTTCCAAGCCTGAACCGTCCGCCGGCAACCCGTTGGACCAAATCGCCAAAGCGACAACCTCACCGCCGTCACCCGCCGACACCGATCCGTCCCCCAGGAAGCAGTCGGCGCCGACCCTGCAGGCGGCCAATTCCCCATCGCCGAAGCCGGCGGACACCAGCTCGAAAAACTCACCTTCCAACGCTGGCGGCTCCTCCCCGAAATCGTCGGCTTCCAAACAGGTCGCAATGACTCAATCGGCCGGGACTCAATCGGCTCGCCCCGATCCGAAACAGCCGAATTCGGATCCGAAACCTGCGGCATCAAACCCCACGCAGCCGTCGGATCCAGCCCCCAAGCCATCCGGCTCCAAGGTGGCCAAGTCTTCGGCTGGAGAAACAAGACCGCCGAATCAGTTTGCCTTGAAGACGCAGCAGAGCCGCAGCGGACAAGACACCCAAACCGGCCGTCGACGGTTGAAGATCACGGAGAAGCTGGCTTCCATCGCAACGGCAGAAACTCGTCCCGGAGAAGACCGCCAGATTCGTGAAAGCGTCGTCGAGATCGACGAGATGCTGGCCGAAGTCGAGACGGGATTGCGGCAGTTGGTTGATCGGACGATTGCGGATTCGGACCGAGGCGAGCAATTTCAACGTCTGGATCTGGGACTCGGCAACATCGAATCCTTCATCGCGGACCTGCGCGAGGAAACCAAAGAGAACCAGTTTGCGTTTGTGGGTCTGCAGATGGTGGACATCGCCAGGACCCACGTGACGCCGGCCCGGGATCGTGTTTTCGCCGCGACCGCGCGGCCGAACGCCAGCGACGTCGATGCCTCCGTCTCGCTGCAACACGTCGTTCGCGCCCGAGAATTGTTGGCGGCTCTGCTGAAGCGATACGACCGCGTCAAGCAGGAGCGTGAGCTCAAGGACGACATGGAAGAAACTGCCACGATGTACGAGGTTTATCTGCAGAAGCGGCGAATGCTGATGCGTGAAGCGAGGCAGAATCGCAACCCGTTGGAACGCAAGATGGGAATCGTCGAAGTCGACCAGGCTTACCTGGATCGATTGGCGGAAGTCTTGCAATTGCGTCGTGCGATGTTGGACGAGCTGGCGCAGATGCTCGGTGATGATCCCCGCCTGCTGTCACGCTACCTTGAGCTGACGAAACGTCGCGGAGATTCACTTCGCGACCAACTGTCGGAAATTTCGCAACGTCAATACGACGCCACCGAAGAACTGCTCAGCTGGTTACAGATCGACGAATCGCAAAAGCCCGACCTGTGGTCGATCATTGTCGACCTGCGCGTTCAGTCCGCAAGCCAGATCGCAAAGGACACCGCCGAGCTGGCAGAACGGGTCGAGAAGCAAATGCCGCTGGAGATCGATTCGTCCGTTGGGACCGCGGCTGCCACCGTGGCCATGGCCAAACAACTCGCCAGCGACGCCAGGAGCATCCAGTTCGACGCCGAAAAGTTGGTCGGGCAGGCGGGTCAGGTTGCCGACGCCGATTCGCTGGTGCACAACGCCGGGACTTTGGTGACTCGTTGCGATCGACTGTTTGCCTTGTTTGATCGGCTGCAATTTGAAAACGAATCGGAACCGGCCGTCGCCGACTATGTGGATCGCCGAATGTTGGAAACCCGTGCCGTCGCCAACCTGGCGGATGCCTGGTCGGAACTTTGCAACAGCCTGGTCGCTGGCAATTATGCGGGCGTGGTGCACACCGAGCAGCTCCGTCTGGCCGTTGCCACGCAACTGCTCCGCGTGGAAATGCTGGAGATGGAAAGCGAGCTGGAAGGACAATTCCAGCGGTTGGCCGAATCCAGCGTGCCAGGGCCAATCGTCGACATGATCCGCTCGCTGCATCGCTTGATGGAAACGATCACCTTCAATCAAGCCGCTGCATCGTTTCGTGCCTCCGGCGACACCATCGAATCGGCAAGCCGGCAGCAGGAACTGGCCCTGCAGCGGCTGGAAGAAGCCGAAGAATTGTTTGACAAGATTCGACGCGAAGTTGTGCGAGAACTCGACCAATACGATGTGCGAGACCCCAACATCGCCGATCTTCGCGACCCGACGCTGGATGAATTTCTGGCCCGGCTGGAACGAGAACCAAATATCGTTGCCCAGCTTGGCATCCCCGTTCGGCGAACCAATCTCCGCGTGATTGCCGAATCCATGCTGTGGCAACAACAGGGTGGCGGGGGACTCGGTGAGGCCGGCAAAGCTGCTGCGAATCGGGCCAAGGAAGCAATGAAAATGAAGCGGGCCGCCCAGCAGAAAGACGACAAGGAAAAGGCGAAAGAACGGGAGTTGACCGACGGGGAGCGCGAGCAGTTCGCGCAGGCGAAGCGAGCACAAGAGATGCTGGAGAAGTCACTGCGAGAGATTGAACAACGTCGGGATGATCCGACCACGCCCGATGGGGAACGCCAACGTTTGGACAAAATGGCCAAGAACATCGAACGCATGATGGAACAGTCCGACGGAAACAATGCCGACCGCCGGGCATGGGACCAGGTCGTTCAATCCGATCAGGCCCAGGAATTGATCCGCGCGCTCGCCGCGGGGGAATCTCTCCCCGACGAACAGTGGAATAAATTGCTTTCGACGTTGGACGATGGGCTGTGGCAAGTTCGTGGAAACCAGCCGCCCGAAGCGTACCGCAAGGCCATCGAACAGTACCAAGACCAGATCCGAGAACTCATGCAGACGATTGATGAAGGATGACGCACGCATTTGAATCCGTCTTGACCATGCGATGGATCACCGCCGCAAGTTTCCTTCTGATCTTTGGGGCTTGCTCCGGCGAACCTGCGTGCGGCCAGGAAGCGTCCGAATCGATCATCGCCACGAACACCAATCTGAGCGCGGCGTTGCCTGCCGGGGAATGGGGTCGAGTGGAAAGCGCGGTGGACCGGGGTCTCCGCTGGCTGGCCAACGAACAGGCGGAGGACGGCCGTTTTCCGAGCGACGAAATCGCCCAGCCCGCCGTCACGTCACTGGCCGTGATGGCATTTCTTTCTCGTGGGCACCTCCCGGACCAGGGGCCTTATGGTGAAAACATCTCCCGGGCGATCGACTTCGTCCTGTCGACGCAGCGCCGCCGGGGGTACTTTTCCCTGCGCCCCGTGATCCCGCCGTCACAGCACCTGACGCCTTCACAAACGGTTGTCTACAACCATTCGATCGCCGGACTGATGCTGGGCGAGGTCTACGGCATGTGTTCCGGCGAACGATCCCAACGTGTCGAACAGGCGATCCATCGCGCGTTGATCTATCACCGCGAAGTCCAATCACGAACCAAATCCGCTGAATCCGATTTTGGCGGTTGGCGATACGGGTATCCGGAAAGTCCCGATGCGGCATCGGACATGTCGGTAACCGGATGGGCGTTGATGTTCCTGCGATCGGCTCGCAACGCCGAATTCAATGTCCCGAAACAGTACTTTGACGAAGGGCTGGATTTTGTTCAGCGCTGCTATGAACCCGATCCGTCCCAGCACGAAAAGGGCGTGTTCCGATACCGTCCCCATGCTTCTCAGGAGAATCCGCAAATCACGCTCGCCAACACCGCTTCGGCGACACTCACCCTGATTCTCGGTGGGCGACATCGGTATGAAGGGGTGGCAACGTCGGTGACTTGGTTCCGCAGCAGGAATTACCCCAACCCCTGGCAAAACAATTACTATTATTTGGCCAGCTACTACAGCAGCCAGGCGATGGCGCAGGTTGGCGGAGAGGCTTGGGAACAAATCTTTCCGCAGATTGCCGCGGGCTTGCTGGAGGAACAGTCCGACACCGGCGGTTGGCCCCCGGGTGGAGCCAATGAAAAGCGTTTCGGATCGGCGTACAGCACGTCGCTTGCCGTTCTGGCTTTGACGCCGGCTTACGGACTCCTGCCAATCTACCAGCGATAGAAGTCGACTTCGAAATGCGTTTCCGCTTTGTCACGCGCCCGCGCGCCGGCAGGCCGCAACCCAGCGGGCATCTTGGACGCCGCATGGTTGGGCTGGCACTCTGGCTGGGCTGTTTCGCATTTCAGTCCGCGGCGTTGGCCGACAATCTCGTTTCGCAACCAAGTGACAAGGCCGCGTTGTGCGTTTTGTTCGGCGACGACTGCCTAAGCAATCCGCTGGCTCTGTCGCGGCGAATGCAGGGAATCAAGGACGCCGACCGGTACACCATTCTTCGTGATGCGGTCTTCCCGCCGGGACAAGCACACATCCGCCTGGACTTCGATTTCTCACCAGCCTATGTGGACGATCAGACGGCCGCGGAATTCGGCATCTCCGATCCCTGGGCCGCGTTCCGCACCACATATGATTCCGGCGTCCCTCGCGGTGGGAATCTGGTCGCCCCGGCAATGATCCTGGTTTCGGCTGCCGACGACCTGGGGCGGCTGGATGAATTGGATTCGTTGGTGGATTCACGCGAAAACGCCGATCCAGCCATCACCCTTGCGATGCGGGCCTTGATCGCAATGGCGCGACGCGACTTGGATTCGGCTCACAAATGGATGCTCCGGTTGGACAAACAGGTAGGCGTCCTGACAGATCGCGACGACCACATCGCCTGCGTCACCGTTGTGCTTTGGGCGTCCGCGTCAAAGATTGAATTGCGGGATCAAGCGGCCGAATTCGCCTTTCGTTTCTTTGAACAGGTGCGAAACGGCGATGGTTTGCGTAGCGAACGGTGGCGGCGTCATCTGTTCGCGATGACTTACCTGCTTCAATACCTGGTCGAAGTCGATTCGAGCGACGCGCCACCGCAATTCGGTTCGTTGGCACACTGGCACGCAGTCAGCCGTCAAACGGCGGAAACCAATGGACAGGGAATGCCGGTTGCCATGTGGGACTGCTACTCGGGTGTCGTCAGGAACCTGACGGGGCACGATCGTGACTACCTGTACTTTGACGTTCCGCTGGAAGGTGATTTCAGCATCCAGGCGGACGTCAGCCCGTTCGGATACGGCGATACCCGGCTGGGATTTGGGGGAATCTGGGCCGGGCCCGGATTCGATCACCGTTCAATTCTCAATGGCACCTTCGGGCAGGACCGTCCAAACATCGTGCTTGACCGACCGCTTGACGAGATCGGCGAATCGATGCGAGTTCGCATCATCATCCAGGACGGTGTGCGCACCACATTGATCAACGGCCGAAAGGTGTTTGAAGATCGCGTGTCCGCCGGCGACCCGTGGTTGTCCATCTTCAGCTACTGGTACACCCACGGCTGGGTTCGCAATCTTCGGGTCGAAGGGAATCCCAGCATCCCGAATCGCATCGATCTGGCGACAAGTCCAGAGTTGGCCGGCTGGAATGCTTACTTCGGTGAATCGGTGGGCGGGGAGGATGGGAGTTGGCGTCTGGTACAGGGTGCTTCATCCCAGATTTCGTCTAAGGATTCGGATCCCGAATCCGTACCGGGGGAATTGCGGGGACAACGAATCTTCGGCCAAGACGGAACCTTCCAAGAGCGTTGGTTGCGATACCACCGTCCCCTGCTTGAGGACGGCACGCTTTCTTACCAGTTCTTTTACCGGCCGGGACAAGCCGGCGTTCACCCCGTGATCGGTCGTCAAGCGTTTCTGATTGAGCCATCCGGCGTGAGCATTCACCGGATGACCGATGGAAAATACGACCGGACGGACTTGCGTCCGTCCAATGCAAAACCAGTTGAGAATGTCGACGGATTTGCCGGTCCGTTTGCTCTCAAACCGGACGCCTGGAACGACGTGCAAATCATAATCGCCGGTGACCGAATGGCGATTTCACTGAATGGGAATCCCGTCACCCAGACGGAATTGCCCGACGGCACCGACCGAACATTTGGTTTGTTTCACTACGCTGACCAAACCGAGGCACGCGTTAAGACGCTCCGGTGGCAGGGCGAATGGCGGAAAACCTTGCCGCCGGCGCGTGAACAGGAACTTGCCGACGATGCGGTCGAACAACGGTTGGCCGGATCCAGAATGGAAAAAATGTTTTTCCATGACTTCTCGGACGGACTTCCCGTCACTCGATTTCTGGTTTCCGGCGAAGGCTGGCAGAAAAACTTTCAGCAGTTGGACGATGGCGTTCGATTGGTTCGTGAGGGAACCGGAGGCTATTTGGATCACACCGTCAGGCCACACCTGCAGCTGGAAGGAGATTTCGACGTCATTGCTTCGTTCCGCGGATTCGACGCCACCACAGAATCGGGTGGCGACGCCAACGTTCAGCTTTATGTCGGGTTCGAGGAGCAGGCGACGGACTGCCGACTGTATCGCAAGTTCAGTCGATTCGAAGCGAAGGAACTGGGGCGTGACATTGTCCAGGCCGCGTACTTCTACAGCCGAGAGGGAGAGCGAAAGTACACGTTCCCCAAGATGGTCAGTGAAGCCGTTTCCGCCGGCAAACTGCGACTGTCCCGTCGCGGTGACCAGATGCATTATCTGTTTGCCGCTAACGATTCGGATGACTACCGTTTGTTGCACACTGAAAAAGTGCCCACGGGCCCAACCAAGCCGCTCGGATTAGGCCTGGTGACAGAAGCGATCAAGGTGGGGTCGGCATCGGTGGTTTGGAAATCGTTGGAGATCCATGCTCAAGGGATGACCGGCATGGCGGCCCAGCGACAGGTATCGGTCACGGATCTTGACCGGATGCGAAACACGCTGGCCAAGAAACTGGAATTGGATTTCTCCGATCCCGAACCCCTGCAATCCTTTCAAACGTGGGGAAACCAGGCGGAGTTTCAACGCACGCCGGGGGGACTGCGAGTTCGCGCGCCGGGATTCAAAGAATGGCAAGGTCACGGGCTGATCGCAAATTTCGGCTTCGCGGGCGATTTTGATGTCGCGATGGAGATTGACGTCCAGAAACTTCCATCACCGGCCCAGTCCGGCGAGTGCGTTGTCTTGCTGCAAGCCGAATTCGATGATCCGCAAGCCACGGCGGTCGAAACGAAGTATGCGATCAGTGATCAGGGCATTCGGGCGGCAGAGCTTCAAATCGGCCACACCCCCGAAGGAGTTCCCCGCAAATACGAGGAACTTGCCAGCATCCCCTCTCCACGCGCGCACACGCTGCGCATTGCCCGCCGGGGTGGCACCGCTTATTTCCTGTTTCAGGAAACCGCCGACGCTGCACCGCGATTGCTCGGTCAATTGGAAGTCGCGGAGACGCCGATTGCCGCTGGGAAACTGCGAGCAATCCTGCACGCCAGCGGTGAAGGGCGCGAAGTCATTGTGGTGATCAAGAAGCTGACGATTCACGCGGATGAGATCTAAGGCTCAGCCGAGCTCAAGCAGTCTGATCACTCGCATCACGCTGACAGCCCGTTGTGGACGGTCCCAGCGGGCAACCCGCCGGGACCTCCAAATCGGATGACGGACCGCTGATCAGAACAGCAGGTCGTCGCCGGGACCACCGTCCAGCGTGTCTTCTTCCCCATCGTCCAGCAGGCTGGTTTGCAGCAAAGCGCTCGCTCCGGCGGCATCGCCCGCACTCCAAGCGTCGCCGATGTCCCGAAGCACCTCGAGGTCGCTGAGCAGATCGACCAGCGAATCATCGTCGTCATCTGCATCGACGTCAAAGATGTCTCCGGCGAGCAAATCATCGTCCTGGTTGCCCGCCAGCTCATCCTGGCCCGCTCCTCCGATCAACAGATCCAACCCGCCGCCGCCAAACAGCTGATCGTTGCCTAGACCGCCCAGCAGAATATCGTTGCCTTTGCCGGTTCGAATCAGATCGTTGCCGGCTCCGCCGATCACGACCGTATCGATGGCGATGTTGCCGGCCGTCACAAAATGATCGTCGCCATCACCCAGCATGACCAGGATGCTACCGATGTCGGCAACATCAAATTCGCGGAACCGATCTCCTGAGAGGAACTTAGAATTCAGCCGGACACTTTGATTGTTCCGGCCTCCCACCAAGTTCAATTGGACGACGTCACGTTGATCCGTTCCGATCACTTGCAACTGGCCATCCTGGATCCCCGCCCCCGACACCACCGCCTGGGTTTGAATGCTGTCGGCCAGACCGTCCTGGTCGAAGACCGTCACGGTCACCGAGTAAATTCCACCAAACGGATAGGCGTGCTGGGCGAGAACGGTTCCGCCGCCGCGCTGCTGTACCACCTCCGCGGGTTCGGCCGCCGTCCCATCGCCCCAATCGACGATGGCCGTGTGCGTGTCGTCCAGATTCAGGTCCGTGAAGAGCGCCTCGACCAAGACGGGATCGCCTTCGCCGGCAAGCTGCTCCAGCGTCGCGCTGCTGGTCACCGATGTCAGCTGCGGTTGACGATTGAGATGCAACACGTACTCGCCCGGGAACTCATCTGCCGCGTTCACCACCACCGTGTAGGTGCCAGCGGCGGGAACGGTGTACGCGACTGCTGCGCCGACTCCGCCGAAGTTGGTGTCGGAGGTCGCGACCACGTTCCCCTCGGGAGAGAGTAACGTGAACACCGGACTGAGTCGGTTCACAAATTCTCCGGTCTCCGCCGCCGGCACCGACGCGGAAAGCTCGATCGTTTCGCCGACGCGGTCGAAGGTAACGGTGTACTCGTCAATGGGCGTCTGCAGCGCGGCTTCCACGTCAGCGAGTTTGATGCCGGTTGCCAGGGCAAAGCTCGGATCGGTGATCGCTCGCAAGAACTCGCCCATGGTTGCATCGAAAATATCGACCGAGTCGTTCTGCGTGACGAAAAGCTCCGTTCCATCGGCAGAGAGTGCGATCTGATCGATCCCAAAGAATACGCCCAGCCGGTTCGGAAGCGGACCCGCCGGATCGTTGTCAATTCCGGAGATCGTCAACAGGGGCGATTGCGACATGCCGCCGGTGGACGGATTGAATCCCCAGACGTCCACATAGCCTGAATTGTTCGCACCATCGGATCGAACGTAGAGTCGCGTGCCGTCCGGGCTGAATACCGCAGAATTCAAATTGGAAGGTCCACGAAGATTCGGGCGGGAGGTCACCAGGGACAGACCATCGGTTCGGAATGACGAAACGTTCCCGAACCGAATCACCACACCGGTTTCTCCACCCGGCGCGGCGTAAACGTTGACCGGTCCTCCCACGTTCAAGACTTCGCCGGTGTCGGAAAGTGTTCCAGCATCATCAATTTCGAAGCGACGCACAGTGGTATTCGACGTTGAAGTGACCAGAACGGACCCGTCCTCTGTCACGTCCACCGAACTGTGAGCGCTGTTCGGATCGAACGTGCCGATTTCCGTCCGGGTTGCGACGTCGACCACGGACAGTGGCATGATGGCACTTCCGTCGCTGACCACCAGGAACCGACCGTCGGGTGTGAAGTCCAAATCTTCCGCATTTGTGGAAACGGGAATCGGATTGATTCCGTCCGCCAGCTTCGGCGCGCCCTCGGTCAAATCGATGACCCACAGTTGCTGGGAAAAGTCCGTGACGAATGCCAGGCCGGAATCGGTGGCGATTTCCACATCACCGATCAAGGCCTGCGTGGGCAGTTCAACACTTCCCAAAACCTGGTCGGTTTTCGTATCGAAGACGGTCACCATCTTCGACTCGTTGTTGGCGACGACTCCCAATGAAGACGGCGAGGCTCCTTGAAGGTGGCCATAAACGGTCTGCGTCGCGCTGATGTCCTGGGTTTCGGCAAAGGTCTCCGCGACCAGGCGGATCCCATCGAATTCCGCTTGCCCGGGTCCCCTCCCCGGCTCGGGAACCGTCTCAACGAATGCGACTCGAATGCTCCGCCCGGCGTACTCCGTCAAATCCACCGATTGAGACTGCCACCCGGTGTCGCCGGTCGGATTCTCGGCTTGAGTCCCCGTGGAAAAACTCGACACGACTGCCAGAATCTCGTCGGTCGACGGATCGCGAATTTCCACCTCCAGTGTCCGCGGAATCGTGGCCGGTCCGCCCAGGTCGAAGTTCCACTGCAACCGGCTGGACCAGTCCAGTGTGACCTGATCCGCCGAAGCGGGCACCGATACATCCTGATACATCTCGAACTCGAGGGGGCCGCCGCCATCGAACCCGTTCCAAGCCACGAAGTCTCCTTGGAGCGGATCCGTCGAATCCAGACCGAAGTTGCCGCCGGCGCCGGGACCGGTAACGGACCAGGGCCGGAACGGGCGATTGGGGATGACGCTGGTGGTCCAACCGCTGAAGTCGCCCGTTTCAAAACCGCCGTTGACGATCAAGTCATCTCCGAATTCCATCGTCTCGCGTTCGATGCTGGCGTCCCGCGTCACCACCAGCGAGTACTGCGAGGAACCCTCGCCGGAAACGCGTGCAAAGTACGTCCCGGTTTCAGGAGCTACGAAATCCTGGATCAAGGCATCCACGTCGGTGCCCACCGAATCCGCGGTCGCGAGCACATTCCCGTCGGAACTCACCAATTCCAACGCAACGGGAGCCGAGACGGAACCGATCATCCCGAAACGAAAATTGTCGACGCCGGCGGTGATTCCCGCCGGCGGATCGTAAACCAGCCGCGTGATCTCACCGTCCGGAATCACAATCCCGAAGTAGGCAGGTGCCTCGGCTGGTGGCTGGACGTCGTACGTCTGCACTTCGCCAGAGTCTTTCAGGACCGTGATTTCGATATTGGCCGAGGCAGAAAATGAAATCAATTCCGACCCCACCGCATTGACGCCCGGATTGAAATCGACAATCAGTGGTGAATCGAAGCGATTGGCGAACAGAGCGTCGCTGGTAATGTCGGGCTGACCGGCAAACCCTCCCGGCGCGATAAACAGGTCGAGGGAACCTCCGATGGTTGAGCTGAATTCGATCCCGGGCGGGATGTCACCCGGCGAAATCGGCGGGAAGTTCGTGTCGGCACTGAGGGTCTGCAGTCGGACGCCTCCAAATCCGTTGAAATCGATCAGCGGTAGATCGTCTCCGGCAAACTCCACAAACGCGTTCTCGTCTGAGAACGTGACCAATTCGGTCACCCCAGCGAGCGCGCTGACCGCCAGACTGGCCGGCTGCCCGGCGACCAAATCAAAGCTGTAGTGATCGGTGGTGTCGCCCGAGGCCGCAGACAACTCTCCCTGCACCGCGCCGCGTTCCCCACGAACACCGATAAAACTGGGCTCGATGCTTTGGGCGTCTGACAACGAATCGTTCGCGGCTCCGCCGATCGGTTCCGTCTCGATGGCCGCATTCAGTACGATTCGAAGGTCGTAATCGCCGGTCCCGTCCGATGCGATCCCGGGATAGCTGAGGGCCAATGAAAGTTCATTCGGTCCCAGCAGATTGACCGATGGCGTCGGTTGCACCGTCAGATTGATTTGCCCGTCGGAAGCGAACGATTGAATCTCGCTCAGCGGAATGGAAAGCGTGTCGGTTCGAGGAGCACCGTCGGGGCCGGTTTCCGTGAAAAGATCTCCGATCGGCACGCCGTCGGCTAAGACGGTCACATATTCGAACGACGCACTGAAGTCGGCAACCGAAAATGCAGCCAGTGTCGCGTCGCCACCGGGCGCACCGGTGTCTTCGAACAGGTAATTCAAAACGTTGGGGGAATAGACGTCTTGCTGAGTTTGGACCTGATGGTAATCCGGCGTTCCGTTGGTTCCTTGGTTTGCGCCGCTGACCACCACCGTGTAGGTACCGGCAACCGCCACGGCCGCCGTTTGCAAGATCACCTCCTGTCCCGCCGCATCGGCAGTCGCCATCGCCAGCAATTGA
Organism: Roseiconus nitratireducens; assembly: GCF_008629675.1. Taxonomy (GTDB): domain Bacteria; phylum Planctomycetota; class Planctomycetia; order Pirellulales; family Pirellulaceae; genus Stieleria; species Stieleria nitratireducens. Next base: position 60,292 of record NZ_VWOX01000023.1, read on the forward strand.
CCTTCGGGTCCAAACAACTCGATTTGCGTTTGCAGCCGCGGTGCGGACTGAGCGGAAACGGAAATGGTTTGTCCCGCATCCACGTCGATTGTGTAGCGATCCAGCTGCCCCAGATCCTCCAGCTCGCCGGACGTCGCCCCCTCGTAGATCAAGCCTCCCAACGGATCGACCGCCGAAAGCGGCACTGGGAATACGACCGGGGTGTCCGGACCGCCGATGTCAACCGCTGCGACCGCTGCTGCCGCGTCGATCAAGCCGTAGCCGGTTTTGAAATCGAACCCGACGTCAAAGCCTGGCGTGTAGGCGTCGTCCATGTCGATCGCAGTCGACTCCAGCGTGCTGAACACGGCTTGGGGAGAGAGCGATCCGCTACCGCCAGCGGCCTCCAACATCAACGCGGCAACACCAGCGGCATGGGGCGCGGAGGCCGAGGTGCCGAAGAAATTGGGAAACAGATCCGGATCCGCTCCGCTGTCGTTGACGAAGAACGTGTTGTTCGCTCCGTCGGGAGCAGTGATTTCTGGTTTGGCCCGCACTTCCGGCGATGCGAGCCGGTTGCCCGCCGCATCAAACAAGATGGGCGTGCCGCCGACCGAAGAAAACCCTTCCGCAATCGGAGGCGAAACACCGAACGACGGCGTATTGAAGAACGGAGCGGCCGCGACGGATTCGGCCCCGCGAGCGTTGGCATGTCCCCAGGACGTCGAACTGTCCGTTGGGAAATCATCGATGCTGATGTTGCCCCGAACAAACCCGATGTACTTCATCAGATCGGGCGCGTCGCCAAAGGTTCGCGGAATCGCCAGATGCACCGAACGCGGCAGCGACGATGAATTGGTAAATGAAAGGATCTCCACCGGATCACCGTTCACGTTCGCGTTGGTGCTGGCACTCAAGATGCTTCCGACAGGGCTCGGCTGGTCCAGCAGGAACAGATCCAAATCCGATTCCGCCGCGGCGCCGTTGGTGCTGATCGAACCGAACGGATCGTCCCACTGGAAACTGAGCGTCATGGTGGTGCCGGGCGCCACGGTGATCTGCTGGAACGTGTCGACACCCGGACCGGGGTCGAAATCATGGAGCTGACCGCCAAAGGCAAACACATTGGATGCTTCGTACCCGCTCTCGTAGGACGTCCGCCCACCATTGCCGGCCGACGAAAAGTAGCTGACTCCGGCGGAGGAAACCTGGTCGACCGCCTGCGCGATCACCCCGTCCTGGAACATCGGTTCGGCAAAGTAAATGATGTCATCCACGATCACATCGGCCCCCGCTGTGTTGGCCAATGCCAGAATGCCGTTGGCAAAGCTGGCTTGCCCCTGCGCCGCGGTGTGAAAAGCCAGTTCGGCGCCGGGCGCGACGTCATGAATCAGCTGTGCCATCGCGCGGCCCTCATCGATCGTGTTGCCAGAGGCGTCACGAAGCACGTTGACCGGCGTGGTTCGACCCTGCGGGTTTCCGGGGCCAGGCAGGTCACCCGTCGCGACGTCATCGGCGGCCGAGATTTCGAAGTTGGGACTCGTATCGAACGAGTCGGACAGCACTCCCACCGTGATCCCGTTGCCGTCGACGCCGTAGTCAACGCGGGCGGTGTCGGACCGTTGGGCCACATCGCCTTGCGATTGTGCGACACCCGAATGTGCAAAGTAGGCCGTCGCCATCAGCGACTGAATCCCGTCCAGAGCCGCGAGCGCAGGAATCATCGGAATCGGCGCGAGCGCCGACGTCATGCGGCCCCACTGACCGGTGACTTCCAGGCCTTGGGAAAGCAAGTCGTAGAAGCCCGGCTGATCGACCAGTGAACCGCCGGATGTTGTCCCGCCTTCCTGTTCCAGCGTCGATGTCGAAACGATGTCGACGACCACGCGCCCGGCATCCACGTGCAGCGCGGGATCCGACGGCTCAAACGAATCCTGTGCGCCCGGGTTCTCGGCAACATAACTCTCGTACTCGCGATACAAGGTCGCCAAGCCGACACCCGCGCGGGCCATTGGGCCGTCCTTCCCCGCCAAGTCTTCGCCGTGAACGTCAACCAAAGCCATATCCAGCGGAGTCGCGGCGAGCAGGTGTCGCGTCTCCAGACGCTCCACCAGGACCTTGCGACGACGATGCTGTCCGGCGTTCCGCCTCGTTGCACTACCGCGTCTCTTTCGCGGGCGGCGGGGACTTTGATCGGAAGTTGACGTGTTCAAACCGCTAACCGACATGGCGACGCTCTCTGAAGGAGGGGAGAAGGGCCTTCCGCTGGCAGGGGCGATTTGAGACCCCCAAAATGCGCCGGTCAACCTAACCACTGTAAAAAAAGCCACCTATTAAAGAAAACATCAAACCCCTTGATTCCACGCAACGCTCTGATCCCGCGCATCGACACTGACGCACACCCTCCGAGCCGATCGACGAAGGTCCCGGAATCCGGCCTTGATCGGGCTGTCTTTTTGGCGGCCCCAGAATCAATCAGCCATCCCAAACGCGGAGTTGACCCGTCATGGCAGTGAGAACTCTCGGGGAGACAACAACAGGGTTGAGATCGCGTCGCCAAGGGTGAACGCTGGTGCGATGCCGGCTGCTTAGGAGGGTTGACTTCACCGACGGGTGCCGCCCCTCCGGGGCTGCGCATCGGATTGTCAGCAAGCAACCGCTGGGCAAGCCCCAATGCCACCTGCTTTCACATCTTTCGGGTGGCATTGGGGCTTGCCCGCCGGGACTCGAATCCCACCGCCCCATCCAGTCCCGGAGGGACGACAGCCTTCCGGCACCCCTGCTTCGCCGACAGCATCTCAACCGCCCAAACAAAACGTTGGACATGTCACTGATACCCGAAGGTCTCAATCAGATCAGGATCAGAAGGTTGCCCCACGCGTCGCAATCATCACTCGCCCTGATCGTACCTGCAGAATCGGTCAGCGCGGTGATGCTGTACTGCTGGGTGCGATCGCAGCGTTCCGCCATCCTCGGTGACCGAACTGGCGAAAACTCTGGCTGCGACGGGAGATTTAAGCACGAAGCGAGCGACTGATGTAGCTACGATTCGATTCTGCGACGCTTGAGCGGTTTTCGAGTGCGACATCTTCTGCGAGCCATTTCAAGCCCAAGCGATTCTAACCCAAATCGCGTTCGCGGAGGCGACGCTGCAGATCTGCCTCCAGTGCCTGCAGCTCATCGACACTTCGAGCTTTAAGGGCGTCAGTCGGCGACGTATCCTGACCCAGCAAGCTTTCAAGTAGCTGGATACGGCCAAGGTATTGCCCTTTCTCGAGTCCCTGAGCAAGCGCAGCATCCAGACGCGACTGCTCGTCGCGCTGCAGCTTCAGCCTCGCTTCGTAGAGCTCTCGCTCCCTGGGAGTTCTCGCGATCATTTCCAACACTCCTGCCGCTTCGGAAAACGTCTCTTCGCCGAGCCGGGCGACCAACTGCTCTCGCGTCTGGTGCTCGGCGCTCTGGAGAAAATACACCCACTTCTCCACCGGATCGGTGATCGGAACATTATCGGCTGGCGCGGCGTATTTGGGCAACTCGAGAAGGTGAATTTGGAGCGAATCGCTCAGTTTCAGACCTGCATCGCGGCTCCGGAACCGGAAATCAAGATGGATGTCGGGGACCTGCGGGAACCGGATACCCTCGAGCACGCAGATCCCGATCGAATCACACAGATCGCCGTAGCGCTGCCCCTCACGCATTTGGCCGACGTACTGCGAGGCCACGTAGTAGGTCAGCCGCTCAGGAAGCTTGCCGGGAAGCGTCGTCTGGATCTCGACGTTCAACCAGCGGCCACGATCGTCTCGGGCCCGGATGTCGAGAATCGCCAGCTTGTCTTCCTCGAAATCCTTGTCCAGGAACGGATTGAGGAATTCGACCGAGCGAATCACGTGTTCGTCGGCCAGCACGGCGTTGAGAAAGTTGACCGTCAGCGAAGCGTGTTCCGGGCTTCCCAGGACACGTTTGAATGCGAAGTCAACGGTGGGATCAATTCCGATGGCCATGGGAGGATTCAATAGGGTGGGAGACGAAACGGACGGACACAGGCTAACGGATCATTCAACGGCCGTCGTGACCGTCCCTTCGGTATCGACGGACGAGAGACTTCGTGTCTCTCATCCGGGACTGCATTGCTGCTTATCGGCCACTCTCTGGCGGATGCTCACCCGATTGCCCGCCGCGGTCTTCCGGCTCCCGGTCCGCGTAGCCGGGGTGCGACTTGCGGTGCACCTCACGCAGACGCTTGATCGTCAGGTGCGTGTAGACTTGGGTCGTGTTGAGGCACTTGTGCCCAAGCATGCACTGCAAGCTTCTCAGGTCGGCATCGCCTTCGAGCATCAGTGTCGCCGCGGTGTGCCGCAGCATGTGGCAACTGCCTCGCTTGGTGATCCCGATCCCGGTCAGGTAACACCGAACCAGAGCCGTCAAATTGCTGGGGTGAAACGGGTTGCCACGCGTGGTCACGAACACCGTCTCGCTGTCATCGTGGACAAGCTGGGGGCGTGCGTCACTGAGATACTTTTCGATCCACTGCATGGCCCGTTTCCCAATCGGCACGATCCGGTCCTTGCGCCCCTTGCCCTGGCGGATGGTGACCAGCAATTGCTCCCGGTTAAAATCGTCAAGCTTCAGTGCGATCAATTCGCTGCGACGAATCGCGGTCGAATAGAAGGTTTCTAAGATCGCCCGGTCTCGCAGTCCGGCTGGAGTCTGCAGATCAACGCTGCCCAGCAGCATCTCCACTTGCTCAAGCGTCAGGTAGGCGGCCGGGAGACGTATTTCTTCTTTGGGAAGTTCGATCAGAGCGGCCGGATTGGCCTCAATCCAGCCCTGTTCGCACAGCCAGCCGAGCCAATGCCGTATCGCCGACAGATAGCTCGCTCGCGTGCTGAAGCGGATGGGCTTGCCCGTGCGCTCGTTGCGGTGATGGTACAAACTGCGTCGATACGCCTCGACCGATTCGGTGGTGATCTCGGCAATGGTTCCAATTCCACGCTGGCCGCACCAGCTGATAAAACGTCCCACAGAATGCGACCTGCGGTCGATCGTCCTTGGGGACCAGTTGTTCATCCGCAGGTGGACGAAGTAGCGACTCATTAACGTTCTTGGGCTTGGCGCAGTAGACATCACAGACAAACTCCCCGGGGCTGACTCGGCGCAGATCAACGACCCTCGCCGAATGGGAAAGAAACGGGCCCGGCCGAAGTGGCCGGGCCCAGAGGACGGCATTTCGAGCGGTGTGGCCGCTCTTTAAGCCGGCTTCACCGCGGGAAAGGAATGCTTTTGCATTGAATCAGGAGCGAATTGGTTGCTCGCAAGGCACGATCAAGCGACGAACAAGCGCGGACCAAGGTCGGGACAAGGTCGCTTGCTCAGGGGGACAAGGTTGGCACCAGGTGCATCAACGGTTCGGTCTTCAACGTCGGCCGGCGGAGTTGTTGCGGGTCCGACAGCCCCATCAAAAACGGCTCGCCCCCGCAGCCCTCGCCGTCGTAGATCAACTCGTAGACGAAACGCTGGCCGTTGCGGCCGCGATGGATCAACACATATTCCAACTCCACCAATCGCGTCAGATGCTTGCGCACCTGGGCGTCGCTCCATTGAATCGACTCGCGGAGATCACGCCGCGTAAAGCGGTGATCGCTGCGGGGAATTTCACGGCGCCGGCACTCACGACGCACGTAGCGCTGCAGATCCGCCAGCAGCGTGCGGGTTTGCGGGGCGAGTTCATCGAGACTTTGCCCCAAAACCTGGCCGGCAACTGTGTTGGCTACGGCGATATCATCCGGTTCGACGTTGATGGAGGCCCTGACTCCGTTTCCGCCGGTCAATGGTTGGGTTTCGCGTTGGTGCTGGCGGAGTAGCGCGACGGTATTGATCAGCGTGAGATACTTGAGGTGGTCGCGCCGCATCCGTGTTTTGTGACTGGGAAAGCTCAACTGGGGCGCGTAGGGATTCAAGACCTCCAGGGGACGCAACAGTCTCTGCGCGTTTTGGTGCAAACGTCGCAGCCGCGCCGCTTTCTGGCTGGCTTGAAAACACTGGGAGGTAAATGCTTCGCGCTGCCTGCTCTGAATCGCTCCGGTCTGGTTGTCCGTTTCATCAACGGTGAGAACGAAGCAGCGGTTGACCAGTTCTTCATCGACATCGATGGACGTGCTGGTCAGAAAGATCTGCACGGGTCCCTGAACGTGGTGCTGGCGGGTCACCAGATTGCCGCTCCCGTCGCGACACACACTGGCGTGGCGAAGTTCACCTTCGCTTTGCAAGAGCTTGAGCGCGTAGGCGGCTTCATTGAGCCCTTCGTCCTCTGCGACCGCCAGAATCTTGTGCCGAATCTGGGCTGTATCCAAGTAGAACAGCGAGCGGCCCGTCATGCCGCTCAGTCGCACCACGTCCTCCGGGGGCATCAGCGACAAAATGGCGTCCATCAGTGACGTTTTCCCCGCACTCGATGAAGACTGGATCAGGATCGCCAGCGGCCGGGAAAGCTTGCGGCTGGTCGCGGCCAAATAGCCGGCCAGTTTGTTGGTATTCTCTCCGACGATCCCGCACACCTCCAGATCCGAGACAATCCGCTCAAGGAGGTTTGGATCCTGAAGCAACTCCATGGCCTCCGCTCGTTCTCTCTCGGAGAGTCGAATCGGTGCCTGACAGGGTCGTTTCTGCCTCGCGATTCGCTCGGCTTGCCGCAATTCCAGTTTGAGCAGCAGCGCACCGATGTCCTTTTTGACCAATTCTTCGTCGACAAACAGTTCGTTGGCGGCAGCTTTGATGAAGGCGTTGCGGGAACGGGCTTTGACCATGTCGAGCGCGTCGAGGTAGACCAGCTCATCTCGGCTGACCATCAGGTTGATCGCCATACGGCAGGTCGATGCGTTCTTCTCCAGGCCCCGAATCCGGTAAAAGCGATCTGCACGAACAAAGGTGATCTGGTCTCCGTCGTCACTCAGCGGCTCCGTTGCAGGATCAGCAGCCGGGGTCTGATCATTGGGAAGTTTCCTGGGGGTGGCCTCCACAGAAGTTGCTCTCTCCTGAACGATCGGTTCCGGATCCTGACCGGCGGCACCGGACGCTCGCATCTCGGGCTGGTCTTGCTCTGCGGAGCCAATATGAAGCACGTCCTTTCCGCCAGCGTGCCGGTCAACCTTGAAACCGCGGATTCCATGGACGTTGCCCACTTGATCGAAAAGGGGAACGGTCACATAACCTCGCAACGCCTCGCGTCCGTTGGACTTGAACAGTCCAACCGTTTCAAGTCGTTCACGAATTTGACGGCCGACTTTCAGGCGCCGGTGCGGTATCAGCTTCCCGAGAGTCCGGTCGGAAAAACCAATGCACTGACTGACGATCTGCTCGTGGGACAGACCCAGCTCTTCGCGGATGAAGTCTTTCGCTCTGGGGTGTTCATTGAGTCGGGAGGCATAGTACTCGGCGGCCGCCTGCAGCGGTTTCTCAGCGATGTCCTGAAGGAACTTGTCGCGGTGCATGAGGGTGGCCTTGGTTGGTGGAAGCGCGTACCGGTAGCCGGGACGCTTGGATGCGTTTGAAAAACAACTCGGCCAGAGACCGGGAGAAAGCTGCGTGTCCCAGCGGGACACGCAGACGGGACCAGGCTGCGGCGGCTACCTGCCGCAAAACCGATCAAGAAGTCTCAAAGCTCGCACCCCTGATGACGCGACAGCTTAACGCTGATGTCAAGAGGTTTTTGCAAAAAAGGCAGGAATTTTCCTGCGTCGACGATCGATTCGCTAATCCGTAACAACTACGGCCTCGGAACGGAGAGCAGCAATGTATGCGGCCAGCTGCATACATTGCGAAGCGGCTTGACTATTCACGCCGGAATACTCAGAAGTACCGAATTAGAATAGGATTTTCGATTCGGGCAATTCTTTTGAAAGCACTTCAAGTCCTGACTGACTAATGCCAGTACCTGACAGAATCAACATTTGCATGGAATCGCATTCGGAAATAAGTTTCACGCTTGCATCCGTGACATCGGTGCCCGTCAAATTCAGTCTCTTTAAGTGCTTATATTTGCCCAGTAATTCTAGGTGAGCGTCAGAAATACTCGAAAACCGAACGTCTAAAAACTCAAGAGAATCGGCATCATCAATCCGAGCGAGGAAGTCTACAGGAACCTCGCATTCCAAAAGAGCTAGACTTATTAGCTCTTTCGTTCCTAGAGAATTGAGAATTTCCCCGACATTTTGAACACCATGAAGCGAAACATAGTACAGAAGTTCCATGCCCTCTAGATCAGCTAATGCACTTTGTTCCAGCTCGCAGGTTACGAGCCGCAGCTCTCTCAATGTCGGAACGAAATCGAGACGAGGGATCTGAACTACTTCTCCGTTAATCTCGCCAACCCATAAGAATTCGCACCGCGGAAATGTTGGTATAGCTGAATTCCTCGAAAGTCGTGAATAAACGCCGCTTCTGTAAAATGACAACCACCCTATTTCCCCACAAAAGCCGGGTCTGAGCTCAGCCAGAACCTTGCAGGAATCTACGCCCTTAAAATCTAGCCCGCGAAGATTATGGGGTATGCTCATGCCGTTCGACATTTGGCAATCTTCTGGATCTTTGACTTCTACCCCACAGTCGCTCAATGCTTGATACGCAACATCAGAGCTTCGTTGCTGAAGAATCCCTCTTCCCGCAAACATAGCGAGGACAAGAATCGATGCTAGAATAGCAAACCAAAACCAATGCTTGAAAAGCATAGAAAACACCAGCAGCTACAGAATAGTTCATGGATTAATATTTTGCTTTATCTGTTCCGGGCGAATATTGGTGCGTCGCGGCAACAGATTGCCGGCCGGCAACCGCGAGGATAAGCCTTAGATATCTAGTCCTGAAGACCCTCAACCCAATCATCTGGCTCGCTCTTCCAGGGTCCAGCCGGCTTGTTTCTTTGGCAAAACGCACGGCATTGCATATCAGCAAATACTTGATCACCTTGCGTTAGAGCTGCGATAGAAACCGAGAACTTGTCCGCATTCAAAATCACGATGCTAGTGTATTCGTACTGACCGCCTCTTGCCGGCAACTTCTTGACGATTGTCCTATACTTCGCGACGCGTTTATTCCAATTCACGATGCGCGGAAGCCATACTCCACAAGTATTCCTCCAGCGAACCGCTGAGCAAGCAAAGTTGTCTACTCGCTTTTCAATGCATCGACAGCGGATTTCATCGACAAAGCCGTTTCCAGCTGGGGATGGCGATGTCCCATCAGCGACAGTACCAATTGCAAGCAGTCCATCGGCTTCGAACGAAGAACTTGTTTTTCGGCCCGTAAACGTACATTTTCGCCCCGTTGGGTCAACGTCGCGCGTGCCAAAGTTGTTTCGGTAAAGATTCTGACTGTCTAAATACCCGATTGGATCACGGCTCAAGAACCGCCCGCAGATTGGATCGTACATCCGAGCCCGGTAGTGATAGAGCCCCAGCTCGTCATCCCACTCACGACCGGTGTAGGTAGATCGGTTGCCTTCCGCCGTCGCACTGCGACTACTCCCGCTGTTATCGAAGATAGATACCCCGCCGTAGGCATCGTAGGCGTATCTTTCCTTGATCGTTCCTGACAAATCGGTGAGCGCGGTGATGCTGTATTGCTGGGTGCGATAAAAGCGCTCTGCAATCCTCGGCGCCCGAACTGGCGAAAACTCTTGTTGGGAAGGATCATTCGGCCAAACGGCGGTCGGCTGATGCAGCTACGACTCGGTTTTGAAACGCTTGATCGGTTTTCAAGTGCGGCAGCTCACCAGGTTATCCCAGACCCGAGCGATCTTAATCCAAATCGCGGCCACGGAGGCGACGCTGCAGGTCAGCCTCCTGAGCCTGAAGCTCTTCGATGCTCCGAGTGTTTGGGGTTTCAGTCAACGACACGGTCTTGCCCGGCAAGTTTTCCAGCAGTTGGATACGGCCGCGGAATTGTTCTTTCTCGAGCCCATGAGCCAGACCTTGATCACGTGCTGCGTTCAAACCTGACCGCTCGTCGCCCCGCAGCTTCGTCGAGCTCTTGCTCCCTCGGAATTCTCGCATTCATTGCCGACTCATTTTCTATTGTCATCCAGTCCGGTCCCGCCAATATCCGGGACGCTGATGACCGTGGGCAACGGCGACAATCTCAAGACGATCCGACGTGCGCCGATACACAACCACGAACGGAAACCGATGCATCAAGTATCGACGAGTTCCGTAGAGATAGGTTGCCCATGTGTCCGGTGCCGACACGATGGCACCAATGGCGCTCTCCAATTCTGCTTGGAACGCTTCTCCCAAGTGAACACTTTTCTCAGCGTAGTAGTCGTGGGCTGCGATCGCTTCAAAGTTCGCCTCCTCATGAAACTCTGGCTGCAAATCAGCCATTGCGACGGCGCTTCATTTCCGCAAAGACGTCGGCAGCTGGGAACAGTTTCGCGGTCCCCGCATCGAGCGACTCAATTCGGCGATGGATTTCGGCCGCCCACTCGGCGTCCGCGTCACGATCCGACGGAGGTTCCAAACTGTTAATAAGCGAAACGGCCAGCTCCGCTCGCTGCGCCTCCGGCAGCGAAAGCGCCGCTCGGGCTAGTTGTTGAGGTTCCATAAAACTCCCTCGGTAGTGAACGCCCACATTTTACTCGAACGCATCCGCGCCGGGTGATCTCCTTTCCAGGCCTTGATCGCAGAATTTCGCGTTGAGACGCTCAATTCTAAGCGAGATAGTTCACGCCGACCATTGCTGCGGTGCTGTTTGGCAGCATCCGTGCCAAGTCTTCTCGTCGGATTGCAGCGAGTTCTGACGCTGCACTGCCGGGTGCGATCGCAGCGTTCCGCCATCCTCGGTGACCTAACTGGCGAAAACTCTGGCTGCGACGGGAGATTTAAGCACGAAGCGAGCGACTGATGTAGCTACGATTCGATCCTGCGACGCTTGAGCGGTTTTCGAGTGCGACATCTTCTGCGAGCCATTTCAAGCCCAAGTGATTCTAACCCAAATCGCGTTCGCGGAGGCGACGCTGCAGATCTGCCTCCAGTGCCTGCAGCTCTTCGACACTTCGAGCTTTGAGGGCGTCAGTCGACGACGTTTCCTGACCCAGCAAGCTTTCAAGCAACTGGACGCGGCCAATCAACCGTCCTCGATCAAGTGCAGCATCCAGACGTGACTGCTCGTCGCGCTGCAGCTTCAGCCTCGCTTCGTAGAGCTCTCGCTCCCTGGGGGTTCTCGCGATCATTTCCAGCACTCCTGCCGCTTCGGAAAACGTCTCTTCGCCGAGCCGGGCAACCAATTGTTCCCGAGTCTGGTGCTCGGCGACAGGTTCGATTAGGAGATAAGCCCCGCTTTGAGCTGCAATTTTCTCGCGAATAGCCGCCTCGAAGAATTCATGTCCAACGTGGTGACGGTCACTTCGCCAATGGCAGATCGACCCGCAATCACGCCACTGGTTCGATCGAGCGTGAAATGCAAATGCCAGCCGAGTCGAGCGGGATCGTAGTCCCGAGGATTGAATAACGGAGACTCAGCACCTCCAAACAATTGGGCCGTCACGCGTCCTGCCTTGGCGAGGTTGCAGCCTGGACAGCTCAGTGCGAGATTCGACAGCGTCGTACATCCCTGTCTGCAAATCGGAACAATGTGTTCGATGTGAAATGTGACTCCACACCCCGCTTCAACCAGCCGGCAGTACTCACACGCTCCGCCAGCACGTGCAGTCACAAAGCTCCGATAGGGACTTGTGTCGACCACAAGGTTAGTTGGTCGAACTTGGAGGCTTGACCCAAACCGTCACCGGCACCGCCGATGATGGGGCAGCTGGACTTTCATCCTCTGCGAAACTGGCGAGGCGTTTTGCATTCTCGACCATCAACTGTTCGGCTTCGGCGACCAATTGCTCCAATGCGGCCTCGTCCTCCGGAGAGATCATGCCCTCGCTCTTTTCATTTAGAAGGCGATCAAGCCGCGCTTGCTTGTCCGCCGGCATCATCTCGACTTTTGGGGGATTGCCCATCAAAATGCTCCTGCAATGAACGCAAATCGCTGAATGCAACCGCGTCTGGTCGCTCTTCAGGGATCTGAGTTTTGACACCTGATCTCGTCCGGATCCCAATCCACAATTCGCTCCGCGGTGATGTCTTCTTCGACCTCCACGAGGGCGTCGCGCAGACGTCCATCAATCAGCTCCTGCAGATTGGCAATGTCGTTAAGACGCTTGAGGTACCCAGGGCCGCCTTCGGTATCGCCGTCGAAACGCACCGGGCCGACCGGATGTTGCTCAAGAGCAGTAGGGATTTCAGTGTGAATTGCGGACTCACGACCTAAGTCTACTCCAGAACCGCACATTAGACCAGCAAACGCTTGCTCCAGTTCACTTTCTGCCGGCCGGATTCAACGTCAGTTTGCGATGCCAGCGTTCCGCCAACCTCGGTGACCGAATTGGTGCGTCTTGGGTATGGCGACGGAGTTGTTAACGGACGACGAGCGATCAATGCGACCCCGACTCGGCTTGCCAATGCTCGATCGATCCAGAGGGCCAACGGATCGATTTTAGTGGGCGATACCGTCGATGCCAGTCTATCCGAGACCGTGTTCGGGTGCTCGAAGATCCTGCGCGTTCCGGAGGCTTGGGCCATCCACAAAGGGGTTTGTTGGCGCCTTCGTCAGCTTCCAGCGATTGCAGCTCCCCGATACTTCGAGCATTGAGGCCGTCGGTCGACAACTTGTTTGGTCTAGCAAACTCTCGAGCAGCGGATCCGGCAAAGAAATGGTCCTTTCGCAAGGCCTTCGTCGCGCGCATTGGCCGACTGTTCGCCGCCCAGCAGCGCGACGCTTGACCGATTGAGAGGTGCCGAACGCTCAACTCCAGTGCATTCCCACGATGAATCGGCTACAGAAATCGATGAACTCTCAGTTCTGCGACATCAGAACGGCGATATAAAGAATAGATAGTAAAAGAAAGCTGCTATCCATATCAATCCAATTGCGACGCATGTAATTAGACTTGTTTTACGCATCTTATCGGTTCCGCCAACGGGACATGTCTAAGTTGGACACTGGCTCCAAGTTACGATCACAAATGAAATGCATGTAGCGTACGTAGATGCAGCAATGATCTGGCATTCTCTTGTACTGCCTCCCGCCGCCAAGCAAGCAATCCCCACTTGGATTGCAGCGTCTTCGCAGCGTTTGAACCGTGCTTGTCCCGATGGATCCGTGGCAGCTAGTCCGAAAAGCGACGCGTAGAGATTCCATGGGCTTCCTTCGAATCCAATTGGATCCCTTCCCAGAAAACGGCCGGGCAATGGATCGTACATCCGCGCCCGGTAGTGATAGAGGCCAACCCTGTCGTCCCACTCACGCCCCGTGTAAGTAAACCGATTCTCCTCCACCGAGCCTGACCGACTTCCACCTGATGCATCGAAGATCGACACCTCGCCGTACGCATCGTAGGCGTATCTTTCCTTGATCGTGCCTGCAGAATCGGTCAGCGCGATGATCGAATACTGCTGGGTGCGATGATAGTATCGGTGCCCACCGCTGCCTTCACGTACAACTGGCTCGTCGATATAGCTGGTATACACGTAGTTATACATTGGACTCGTTGCCGCGGTGTCAGAGGCATAATCGGCGATCGTTTGCTGGCCGCTCGGGACATAAATCGTGTCGGTTGTGCCATCGTCGCGTGCAACGCGGCGACCCAAGACGCTGCCGTCGCGTTCGCGGCGGGAAGCCACGCTCTGGCGAGCGTCGCGACTCGTTTTCAGCCGGCTGGCGCCGCTGGCCACGCAGCGATGAAAGCTTTCGGATTGGGCCAAGCCCCTGCGATGCTCGTCAGCGCGTCAGGGATTCCAGGTAGGCGGTCAATGGCACCCGGCTAAGCTGGAACCTTTCCTTCGCCTGATCGGTCGGGTCCAGCAATGCGTGGTGGCGAATCATCCGAAGCACCTCGACAAGCCGCGGATTGGTGACAGGCTTCACCAATGCTTCGAACTCGTCCGGGTCGAGCGACGCGAACGATTCGACCGTTTCTCGAATCACCTGATGGCCCATCGCGGGAAGCAAGGTATCCCAATCCTTTTGGAAGGATTCGCGGGTGAACGACATCAATGCCCGCTGAGCGAAAAGCCGTTTTGCGTCCTGGCCGATGCAGTCCAACAAGAAGGCGATCGATGCGTGCCCCAACGGTCCGACCTCAGGGTCGGTGGCCAAGTCGCTGATCACTTGACCGCTGAAATCTCCGCGTCGCAATGCGATCAAGCAACATTCTCGGATCACTCGAATCGGCCACTGTTCTTCGGTGAATACGACCGAGGCTTGTTGCAGGACCAACTTGGCTCCGTAGTCGACCAGCATCGACTGCCAATCGTCCGGCGGCGTCTCCGTCAGCGGTATCGAGAACGATTCATCCGGTCGGTCCTGAAGGAACGAGGCGATGGCTGCGTCGGGAATGGCCAACACGCCATGATCCACCAGCTTCTTCAGACTTCGCCACGTCGCCAAATCGCCGACAGGCCCCTCACCAAGAACGGCCTGTGCCTCGGCGACCATGGGATCGGCCAGAAAGTACGACACAATGGTCGACAAAGGTTTCTGCGGCGAATACGCATTGGGCTTTGCATCGGTGACCTGCCGGATTCCGGTGCTCGCCTGCTGGAACAGGCCGGGTCCGAATCGCAGCGCATCGGTCCCCGGTCCGTTCCGGATTGCTCCCGTGTTGCAATCGACGTCAAAACGAAGGTCCGGGTAACGCTGGTCAAAAACCTGGAGTTGTCCATCTTCCACGTGGCGATGCAGACGGGACTTGGTGGAAAACATCAGCCAATCATTCGGCGAAGCGGACCAGCGGTGCACCAACTTCGACTCGCCAGGATCTCGTTCGCTGGTCAGTTTGCCGGCAAACAAAAACCGAAAAACGCGGTCCGAATCCGTGGCGGCACCCAACAGTGTTGAAATCGCGACCTGGCCGTCCAACGCCGTGATGTCGATCAGCAGTTTCTCAGGATGTTCACGAGCCGAAACCAGAAGGCATCGGTCATCGATCAGCATCACGGTTCCCGAAGTCCATGCTGAGTCGACCCAACGCTGCGACTGCACCGCGATGCCATCGGCAGACATCGTCAATTGGACTTTCAGGTCCGGTCCGATGGGAACATCGAATTGCGTGTCTTCGCCGCGGCGATAACAGTCGCCCAGCCATTGGCGGGATTTCAACAGGGTCGCGCCGACCACGCCGATCGGCTGGTCGATGGTTGGTAGCCCTTCCGATTCGACCACTTCGATGGTCAACGTGCCGGACGACGAATCGTACTTCACACGCGACGGACCAAAACGCGCGGACTTCCAAAGCAGCGACGACAAATGATGGCGTGTCTCTTCCCGATACGGGTCTCCCACAGAGACCTGCAGGTAATCCAGCATTGTCTGCTCGCTGTTTCGCTTCAACCCGACGAACTCGATTGCCTGGATTCGACTGGGTGCCCCTTCGTCCAACACCTCCACCACCAAGTCCACCGTGCGATCGGTTTCATCGAACTCAGTCAACACCCTGAAGTCGGCGTCTGGAAGCCCGACTTCGGACAGTGCCGTCTGGACCTGTTTGATCAGTCGATCTCGTGAGTGATCGAGCGAATCAAACCGCACCGGATGACCTTGCTGCCAGACAGGGCGATTTGGCGAACTCGGCTCACCCTGTTCATCAATCCAGATCGTTTTGTCGGTTCCCACCGCACTGGAAAAGGTTGGGAAAGCGTCCGGGTCCGGATAGGGTCGTGTCAGGCGTTCGGTCAGTAGGCGCCGGTCCGCCTGAACGGCATTTTTGATTCGCACGGAACCGTATCGATAGCGTTCGCCTTCCTTGACAACGCATTCCCACGAGTCGCCATCTTCGTCGGGCGTCACGTCCAACACCGGAGAGCGGAATCCGGCTTCACGGTATCCGCGTCGAAGCTGTTCGGCGATTGTCGACGGGAGCTGGGCGGCGTTGTTTTGGGGATGATTCGCGATCCAGAACTCGGTGCTTCCCCGCAATGCCGTGCGCAATTGGTCGTCGGAAAACGTCCGGTTGCCGTGGAACCGCAGCCTCCCGATTTCGATCGGTTGGTTGTCTCCGGCGCAGACCAGATTCATTCCCACCGCCAGCATGACAAGCATCCATGTCAAGCGTTGCCGCATCAATCGAACCATGGTTCACCTCCGTTGTGAAGCTCTGGGCAGAGAGGGGGGCGAGGATGCCCGGCGTTGAAACGACCAGTCTATCGGTCTTGGGAACTTGGGGACAGACAAATGGCCGGGCCGTTGGCCCTCGGGGGTGAATGGACCGCGGTGTTTCCCCGGCCTGCGGCCGGGGCTGGGCAAACCATCGGGCCTGCGGCCCTTGCAATGCCCCCAGCAACACAATCGGACAAACGGCCGGGAACGCATGGCGCGGGGATAAGCAAATGGCCGGGCCGTTGGCCCTGCGGGTGAATGGACCGTGTTGTCTCCCCGGCCTGCGGCCGGGGCTGGGCAAACCATTGGGCCTGCGGCCCATGCATTCCGTACCGCACGTCACACAAAGACTTATCGGGCGATGAAGCCTCCGTCGAGTGACAAGATCGCACCGGTGCAAAAACTGGCAGCATCGCTGGCCAGAAAGGTGACGAACTTTGCGGCTTCCTCTGCAGTCGCGATGCGACCGATCGGATGCATCGATTTCAATCCCTCCAGAAAACGTGCCGGGTCGTCGGTCGTCTCGGCCGCCTGCTGCAGCATGGGCGTGTCGACCGTCCCCAGTGCGATGGCATTCACACGAATGCCCCGATCCGCATACTCGATGGCCATTTGCTTTGTCATTTGATGGACCGCACCCTTCGACGGACCGTAGACACCCTGCCCCGCGATCCCCACGTGCCCCGAGATCGATCCGGTGTTCAGGATCACTCCGCCACCCTGCTGAATCATCATCGGGATGACACTTTTCGCGGCCCAGAAAATCGATTTGACGTTGGTGTTCATCACACGGTCCCATTGTTCGGACGTGTGCTCATGAATCGGACCGACCAGACCGACGCCCGCGTTGTTGAACAAGATATCGATCCGCCCAAACCGCTCGCCGGCAACGCGAGTGAAGCTCTGCGCGGTGCTTTCCAAACCGACGTCGCCACAAACGTAGACCAGTCGGTCGCCGTACTGCGTCGACAACCGTTGCAAATCCTCCGACGGTGGATCCTTGACGTCCACGGCAATCACCGCCCGCGCATCGGAGCTGAGAAACTCCCGGGTTGTTGCCAGGCCGACACCGGATGCCGCGCCTGTGATGACTGCTACTTTTCCCTGCAACGTGATATTCATGGATGTCGACCTCTTGGGCACACCGCGCGGGGCGGTGAGGTATGTCGGGATGGGGCCGGGTACCGATCAAAACGCACCTAGCTGGACATCGACACTTTGGGTAAGCCGCGTGGCGCTGCCGCGGGTTCTCTTACCGACACCGGCGGCTAGCGCCTTGCCGCTCATTGCACTGCTATTCACGTTGTTTTTGATTGTAAGTGGTGCTGTCCCGCCAGGCTCTGTCGATTCCTGACCCTCTTTCACAGCACGTGGCCATGGCAGTTGGTTTTCAAGCAGAACGTCGTGCCCCCTATCAACCAGCAGAGAGTTTTGCCTGCGCCGCGCCAAGCCGGGCAAGCCTTGGCGACGGCCGAAGAAGGCTGAACCGTTGGCGTCGTCTGATCGAGTGCGGTCTTCGTCGCGACAGAGTGGTCCGCTATATTTGTCCTGTGTCTTGATCTGCGGTGCACCCGTCGTTCGTCATGCATCATCATTCGCCGAGCAACGGCAATTGATTGGTTCGCTTGACAACCACCTCCTTGGGAAGTCTGACATGGGGGATCCCCTGTTTCTGCTGTTGCTGATTGGAATCCCAATGATCAGCCAATTCGTCTCGACGCAGATGCGAAAGCACTTCGTGCAGTTTTCTCGCGACCCGATGCCGGTATCGGGACGTGAGGCGGCAGAAATGATGCTGGCAAACTATGGCATCCGCGACGTCCGGGTCACCTCCACCGAAGGTCAACTGACCGATCACTACGACCCCACCAAGAAGACGGTGAACCTGAGCCAGGTCGTTTTCAACGAACGCAACGTCGCGGCCGTCGCGGTCGCAACCCACGAATGCGGCCACGCGGTTCAGCACGCGACAAAGTATCCGATGTTGGCACTGCGTTCCGGCATGGTGCCGTTGATGCGATTGAGCAACGTGGCAATCCCGTTGCTGGCCTTCGGCGGCGCCGGGATTTCGCAACTGGCGGGAAACCAAGGCACGGCGTTGTTGTGTCTAGCCGGATTTGGCATCCCGGCGTTGTTCAGCCTGGTAACGCTGCCGGTGGAATTCAATGCCAGCAGGCGGGCGTTGAACTGGTTGGACGAATCCGGAATGGCGGGCGATGAGTACCGCGGTGCCCGCAAAGCATTGTTCTGGGCCGCAATGACGTACGTCGTGGCGGCATTGGGCGCGATCATCCAAGCCTTTTACTTCGTGCGATTGTTCCTTGGCAGTCGTCGCCAGCGGTAGCAATTGTCAATGCGATCAGCGTCGCGGTAGCGATCCGCCGAGTCAAGGCTCGCATCCGTTGACTCGCTGTTCATCGCCGTCAATCCCGTTCCGCGGGGCCGCTGTCGGTCGAGTCACAGGACGGGGCATCGCAATCCGATGATCTGTCGCCCGTGGAATCGTCCGTCGCTCCGGACGGTGCTTGCTTTGACTGCTCGGCGATCACGCGGAGACGTTCCGACGTCTGCACCGACTTCACTTTGTCGTCCCGCTGCAAGGCATCGATTTGGGCCTGGGTCGCTTTGGTCGTGAACATGGTCCGATCAATTTGGCTTCGCACCGAAATTCCTTTCGGCACATAGTCCGCCACTTTGACCACGATGATCGCTTCGACGTGATCTTCCGGATCTGGCCGACGCTGATCAGAGGCTGCGGGGGAAAGCTTGGAGAAATCCATACGAGTGCACCGCCACGCGGTTCCGAGAGTGAAGGTTTTCCTGGCCGCTGTCCGAATCCGTGCCGCTCCGTACGCCAAATCGAATTGAATCGGCATGCTTGTCATTCACGAAACTGACGTAGCCACCGTCGCCCGATCGTGGCAGAGCGGCAAATCCCACGAACTCAAACCGGCACGGCCCAGCGAGTCGGTCGACCGCGCAAACCGAATCATAAGTATTCTAGCGCCTCATCGAGGTGGTGCCAGGCAAAAAGCGACCGACCGAAATTCTCCCGCATCATCGTCCGGTTGCTTTGGACGTCCGGCGGCGAGATTTCCCTTTCGCGGACTTCTTGTTTTGACTCGTTTTACGCGACGTCGAGGCGGACTTTCCAGATTTCTTCTTTGACCGCGACGTGGCCGGGCCATTCGCACCATCGATCTCCACAACCGCTTCGATTGCCCGCCGGGCTGACAAACGGCCGTGTCCATACCGATCGTCCCAGGAGGTTCCGAACGGCGGGTTTCGGCGACACGCGTCTTCCAGGATGGTCCGCAGCTGATCGATCGACAGGTCCAGGTTTCTCTCGGCGGCTTCGGAAAACACCAACGAACAGACGCCGGCGACGGCCGGGGCAGCCATGGACGTGCCGGACTTTCGCACCGCGCGATCCCCGGAACGCGAATGGGCCGCCAGAACGGAGTGTCCCGGCGCCGCCAGCTCCGGCTTCTGACGGCCGTCGCGAGTCGGACCGGCGCTGGAAAAGAATGACAGGGGGCGAGAACTCTTGTGGGCATCGTAGGACCCCACCACGATGGACTTCTGCCCGCAGGAGATCGAGCCGATCGTGTGGGAAGAATCGTGTGGCGGGGCAAATCGCGATGGTGACACGTTGTCGCGTTCGACCCAAGCGTGAAAGGCACCCTCGCTGATCTGCGTTCCCAGCAAGCGGATCTGCCAATCACCCGCCGGGTCCCAACCGGGAAACGACTTCTCCAAAAACACGCCAATCATGTTGTCGTGGTTGTTGGGATCATCCAAACGGTTGGAGGCAAACACGACCATCCGGTTGCTGACCGCCAGGGAAAGCGGTTGGCCGCCTGGCGTGATCCGGCCCAACAGCGTGCCATCGGGCGCGATGATCTCCGCCTCGAACCGATCCGATCCGGAATACCAGATTTCCAGCTCGTTATGCGAGGAGTCGCTGGTGGCCACCTGCCAGGTAAGGGTCACGCTGCTGTCGGCCCGTACCGTTCCGGCCGCGTGAATCCCGTCGGCATAGCTGTTGGACGCCGCAATCGTGACGGCGCGGTTCGGCTTCTGGCTGACCAGCCGGTCAATACCGTCCTCCACCAGCGTGGTGCCGTCGTGAGGTCCTCCATTGGTTCCCAAGCTGACGTTGATCACGCAGGGTCGATCGCCGGCAAGATCAAAAATGAATTTGAGTGCTTCCAACAGACGCGTCGAATCTCCAAAGGACTGCCCCACGACCTGACCGCCGCTGAATGCGAGATCACTGTGCGAGACATCGACGAACACCAGGTCGGCCTCCGGGGCGACGCCTGGGACACCGGTTCCGTTGCCGTTGCCGGCGGCAATGTCCATCACGTGCGTGCCATGGGTCCCCGGCGAAGCGAGAAACAAATCACGTGTGGGTCCATAGCCGAGCGTGGTGTAAGGGTCGGAGCTCTGCAACGCCGCGTTGATCTGCTCCGAATCATGGACGCGGCCATAGCCGAACGGGCTGTCATTACTGTCGGGGCCGGACTGGTCCCAAATCGCCAGCAACCGCGTGGAGCCGTCGGCGCTGCGAAAGTTCTGATGGGCAAAGTCGCATCCGTAGTCAACGACCCCAACCACGGTTCCCCGACCCGTTCCCGCCGATTGCAGATCTCCGGGCAACTCATGCGGACGGCTATTCAGTTCATCCGTCGTCGCGCTCAGATTCGCAAACAACGGCCGAGCCGCTTTCAGACTCTTCACAAAGGGCAGTGTCCGCACGTAGCCGAGCCGGCTGATCGGCAGTCGGCCCGTGACCACGGCATCCGCCCCGTCGTCTTGGTTGATCGTCGCGCCGACTCGAACTTCGCTCAATTCTTCCCACTTCTCGACGTCGCTGACGCGAGCAATCACCGACACCTCATTGCTGGACGTCGACACCGTTGCGCGGCGAATCGTCCCCGTTCGATACTGCGCCACCAGCTTCTGCAAGTGCGGATCCATTGATTCGATGGGTTGGTCAACAAACGAATTGGAATTCAACAAGGCGTAGGAGCGGGGGCCCGATGCCGCTGCGGATTCGACGCCCGGATCGATCATCGACTTGACGAGCATGCGGACGTCGTCGAACGTCAATGCTTGCTCTAGCGAAGGGTTTTCGTCGCGGCTGGCCATCGGGAATCTCCGGTTGAGTTCAAACAGGTGGGGAAGAAAGAGAAGGGATCGCGAATGCGAACGAAGAAAAGACGCGGTGCCATCGACCGGGCTGATCCCGAGTCTGCAACCACTGGCGACAACGGTTTACGCGTTTTACTTTCGCGACGGCTTGTCGCGTGACTCTCGCGACGGCTTGTCGCGCGCGAAATCGGTGGATGATGCCCCATGCCCCTCTCCGAAAACCGTTGAAATGCCCTCGAGGGGCGCAACACAGCGGTTGTAACCCATCGAATGATGACGTTCAATCAAATGGCGCATCAATCATTCACTTTCCGTTGACTTCACTCAGCCGGAAAGTCACGTTCATTGAGAACTCCCGGTCGAAGCGATTGCCGACATCTGAGCCGTCGCGCTGCTCGAGTTTTCCTCCCGAATCCGATGAATCCAGTTTACTTCGAGACGTTGTTCGCTAGTGATTCTGATTGGTGCGACGTGCCGTCGTCGTTCGCCATCATCACCGCCCATGCGACGACGGGCCAGAGTTGGCCGGCGGACAAGAACGAGCGCGCCGATGCGGCGTTGGAACAGAAACTCCGAGAGCGGGAAACGTGGGTTCGGCGTCTGACCGGGTTTTCACCGACAACGTCCCACGCCGAACCGGGCTGGGCAGTCGCGGTGGAATTTGAAACCGCCTGCGACATCGGACAGGCCTTTGAGCAAGATGCGATCTACTTCGTTCGCGATGACCAACTCTTCGTCAGCCACTGTGACCACCGCCGTTCGCTGATTTCCGTCGGCGATTTTCGCAGCCGATTGAGGAGCAGCTAGGCGTTGCTGGACACGTTCTTGCGCCAGTGGTGGCCGTCTGGCAATCAGGTTGTCAACTGTCTGTCGTCCCTTCGGGACTCGGATTTGGGGAGTCAGCAAGCAACCGGCGGGCCAGCCCGCCGGCAGGGAGCTACCGTCCCTTCGGGACTAAGAGTCGCCAGCAACTAGTCATCGACAGGATGCGTTCGTGCCTTCGGGACTGAGAGCGGGCGGAAGTTTCTCATCCCGCGGTGACAGCGTTCAACCAGTTGGCGGCTTCGGATCGCTGTGCCGTCCCAAAATGCTCCACCTCCGCCGCGATAAAGTGAGAGGCGATGTGCGGCAAGGCCGACAACACGTCATCGTCCGAGACGATGGCGACGCGACGTATCTTGCGATGATGATCTCGCACAAACCGAAAGTGCTCGACCATCGTGGAAAAGTCACTCCATCCGGGAAATCGATCGGCGGAAATCATCAAGCCGTTCAAGCACCCGTTCTCTTCAATGAACGGATCAATCTGTTCCGCGACCGATTTAAAATCGTCCGCGGTCAATCGCCCCTGCGGCGAAAGATGCAGGACGCCATGTTCGGTATCCAGGGAATGTTCGAGCATGCCGACACCTCAGTAACAACAGGCGATGGCGGCAAGGAACCTGTCATCACGCCGCCCGCCAATCGATGACCATTTCATTCGATGTTAGTTGGACACGCGGAATGAAGCGGAAGGATCCGCTGAGGATTCAATGAATTCTTGCAACTTTACCGGCCGCCAGGCGCGCCATATTGTCCCTGCTGAAAACTCGTCCATGTGCCACGAAACATTTCACATCACCGACCACGCAATGGGCTCACCGGCTGGAGCTCACCGGCTGGAACTGAACCCAGCGGGTCCGAACGTCCCTGGCCGTCGGCAAGTGCCATGCAGCTTGCGGCCCGGACACAGGATCGCGAAAGACATGCGATTGCTGATGTTCACCACCGCTGTCAATCCAATCGTAGGTCACCTCCATCGGATCCGGCGTCCCGGTCTGGACGACCAGATGCGCTTCGGCGCGGAGGTAGCGTTTGCCTCCGTCGTTTTTAAACCGGATTCGCACCGGCTGATTTGGCGACGCCTCGATGTCTAGCGTCCCATAACAAAAACTTTGCGACCAGAAGTCGCCGGGCTCGTCCCCGCGACGGGGAATCTTCCAATCGGAAACGATCGGAGTCCAATGGCGACCGTCATCTACACTGCATTCGATCTGGTACCGCACCTCGGGTGAGGGAGGATTCCCAGAGGCGACATGAGCCGCAGCGTAGACTCCGACAACCGGCCGATCGGCAGCCACTGAGAGTGTCACGGTTGACTGTCCAAAACCACCATCACTAAGAAACGCTTGAGCCAAATCGGCTTCCGGTCCGAACGAGACCACGGCGGTGGAGTTCGCTTCGTAGGTTACCTCCGTCCCCCCGTCCTTCAAGCGGGGAAGTACTGCCACGTTGGCCTGGCAGACAGTTTCGATCTGCAATTGCGCCCCCTCCAAATCATCGGCGCCGGTCCCGATGCGGAGCCAGTATTGCGAGTGACCCTTGACCCAATCCGTCAGGTCCAACTGATCACCGACCATCTGCGCCGGTGACCAACGGTTCCCGGCATCAACGGAGACCGCGACGGGACTGTCCAGGTGACCGCGAATGACCAGACCGTTGCGACATCCGTCGTCATAAATTCCCCAGGGAGAAGCATTGGGGGGAGTCGCTGCGATGACGTAGGGTGTTTGAAATCCGAAAACGACTTCGTCACCGCTCTCGCGGACCAAAGCTTCACGGTAGTCCCCGGAGGCGAAATCAGGTTGATAAACGTATTGGACGTTCGCGTAGCGTGCCTGGCCGTTGCGATGATCCGTGCCGGAGACCGAACCGTACATCTGATCCGGTTGGTTGACCCAAGTTCGTGATCGTTCGGGTCCGGGGATCGAATCGGTGTTGGCATTCCTTCCCCAAAACACAAACGTCTTGCCGTCTTGCAACCCGGGTGAGAAATAACGCCGCATTCGTTCGCCACGGCGCAGATGGACCATCGGCGGTGGACCGTCATAGCCGGCAAGGTATTCCGCGACCGAGTATTGCCGGTAGGAAACCCCGTCATCGGGATGCAGTCCACAAACCAGCCACCCCTGCTGTTTTTCCGGATGGAAGCTTCGGTCGATCCAGCGATCGACGTTGTCCTGCATTTCGCCCAGTCCCAACAGCCTTCGGCCGGTTGGATCAAAAACAACCGTGGACAGATCATGGTCCAGCAAAGCCCAGCGTCCCTCGCCGTAATCGTCCCCCGCCAGAAACACTTCAAACGCGTTGTGACCCGCCGCCCCCACACCACGTCCCCGGGCATGGCCGAGCAAGTGTTCAAACTCCGCGGTCCATTGGGAATGCGTGGTACCGCAAAGTCCGAAACCGTAGGCGAACAGACCATTCCAATACTCCCGCAGCCGTGTGTCGCTGCCCTCGCGAAAACCTTCCCCCCACAGATCACGCCGCCCCGCTTCTCCGTGCCAATAGTGGGTGTTTCGCCACAACCAGGCGGCCAGCGCCTTGTCCTGGTCGGTCTGAACGCTACGGCCCGTGACGCGCCGATAGCATGCCGCCTGCGTTTCAAACAACCGCTCAAAAGTGGAAATGGCCAATTCACCGGGATACCACGGGTGGTCGGTCCGGATTTGGGGATTGCCAACTTCTGCACGGGCGGGCGTCGTCAGGCCGGGAATCGAAAGACCGAGCAGCAGCAAAAACAATTTGAAAGGCTTCATGGCGAATTGACGATGCGGGTTTTCACGTGTCACGATCCGGTTAGACTCGCCAATTCTAACCATTCCCGTCTCCAACATCCGCTTCCCAGCGATTCTCGATCGTCCGTTTCGACGAGTCGCATCGACCGGAAACCGTCAAAGGATCGCCCCGCTCCCATGGATTTTGGTCAATTGGCTTGGTACCTGCTGCTGGTCGTGGCGGGCTTTATCGCGGGAGTCGTCAACACGATCGCGGGCGGCGGATCGTTCTTAACCCTGCCGACGCTGATGCTGTTCGGCCTGGACCCCAAATCGGCCAACGCGACGAATCGCGTGGCGGTCCTGTTCTCCAGCGGCGCTGCGGTTTCGACTTTTCACCGCCACGGCCATCTGGATCGTGGCCTGGCAAACCGGCTAACCATCCCCACGTTATTGGGCGTCCCGTTTGGCACCACCCTGGCCGTGTATTTGCCGTCCGGAATCTTTGAACCCGTGTTTGGCGCAATCTTTCTTTGCATGGCCGCGGTCTTGATCGCAAACCCCAAACGGATCGCCCAATCCAGCATCGCCAAACAGGCCCCTCGGAAACACATCACCGGAGTGTTCTTCGCCATCGGACTTTATGTCGGATTCATTCAAGCGGGCATGGGCATTTTGATCCTGTTGGCGATGAGCCTGCTGCAGGGCGGGGACCTGGTCGCTTCCAACGCGGTCAAGAACTGGATTGCCTTCGCCGTGACGTTGGCCGCAACTGTCCTGTTCGCGTTTTACGGTTTGATCCATTGGATCCCGGGACTGGTCATGGCGGTCGGCAATGTTGCCGGCGGTGTCGTCGGAGCAAAGCTGGCCATCAAGAAGGGCAACCGGCTGATCTTTGCGTTCCTGATCACTGTCATGGTCGCGACCGGGCTGAAGCTGATCATCACCAGTCTTTATCGATGGCTGTCCTGAGCGGACGGCCCGTCGCCGCACATCGGCTGCAAATTGAATCCGCGAGTCTCGCCGATTTCAGTTCACTCGCTGGCGTCAACCGAACCTACATGACCGGTGGAAAATAAACACGCCACAACAGGTCCAAGATCACCGAAACGGAAAACGTGACCAGCACCAGAAGGAACAAGACGAACATGGATCGAGATCGGCGCACCGGTCGCTCCACCGTCGTGCGGATTCGATCAGGCGGCCGGTAGGGATTCTTGTCGTTGGGCATCCCGAACCATAAAAACGCTTGGGCGGCCCGAACGCACGGGCCATCGAATGAACGGGCCATGAACTTGCATTCATGTCATCGCTTGGCAATCAATCCACTTTCAATGTCACTTCGGATTCCGAATACTGAATCCGGAACCGATGCCCATCGGTGCTGACGACGCGGTCGCGGGAATTGTCAAACCGGCCGGTGACACGATCTGCCTTCACAATCGTCCAGGTTTCGTCCGGCGCGGGCCGAAAACCGGGACCGACGCGCACCGTCAACGTCCCCGCCAATGCCGCCCGTCCATCAACGTTCAGCAATGCCTGCTCGTCCGGGGGCAGAGTGATCGTCAATTCAGCTTCATCGGTTTGCCGGTAGTCGCCGTGCACGTGCAGTGGTGAAGGGTCACCACCGTCGATTTGGACACGACCGTGATTGAAAACCGTTCCCTGGATCGTTCCGTGTCCCCGAAGGGTTCCCCCGGGAAGGTTTTCGATCCAACGCAACGTGGAGACGGTTCCGCCATCGATTGAAAGCACTCCTTGCTTGCCGATGCGAATCTCGTTGCGTCCGGTCAAGTTGATGCCTGGTTGGAGAACCAGAAACTGGGCGCCCCCGCCGTGCTGGTCGCCGCGAATCTCCAGTGCCAGAAACTGCAGATCGGAATCCGCTTTCGCCACGCTGGAAACCGGGCCCGAATTCTCCATCCGCGCCGTCCATGACAATTGCGGCGCTCCATCGTCGACTTGATAGGTCACACCGGCGTTGGCGTAGCGATACTCCGACCAATTCGCCGCATCCGCGGCGCTGGCACCATCGGGTCCGGTCCACTGGTGGTAGGTATTGGCAAAGCCACGCGGTTCGGTGACACGCTCTCCCAACAGCAACTCATGCAACGCTTCCACCATGGTCGGATGATCGCCGGCGATGTCATTCGATTCCGACGGATCTTCCCGCAAGTCATACAAAGTCAGGTTGGGAGGACCACCGCGTCGCCCGTCCACACGGATCAATTTGTAGCGGTCCCGGATGATGGACTGCCCGTTGCCGGCTTCATGGATGATAAATTCGCGTTCTCTTTGTTGATCGCTGCCCTGCAAGAAGGGCGCGATCGACATACCATCAATGCCCAGCGGGATCTCGGCCCCGGCCAGTTCGCAAAACGTGGGCAGCAAATCAGTGACGTCGACCACGCGTTGGCAATTGGTCCCGGCCTGCAAACGCGAGTCCTCTCGGATCATCGCCGGCCATCGCATCACCAGCGGGACGCGGATGCCACCTTCCTGAATCATCCCCTTGGTTCCGCGCAACCCGCCGTTGGCGTCCAATTGGGCGTTGTTTCTTCCCCGGGGACCCCCGTTGTCGGACTGAAAGACGATCAAAGTATTGTTGGCGATGGAGTCGGATGGGTCACCGTCATTGTTAGGATCCTGCAACGCATCGAACAGGTTTCCAAAGTGGGCATCGATGCGTGTCACCATCGCCGCCCACTGTCGTGTTTGGTCGTCCAACGAGTCGAACCAGGGGTCGTCGTCATAGGCTTGGTCCCATTTCGGCAACGTGGAAATCTGCCCAAAGGGTGCGTGTGGGATTTGCACCGCCAGCAAGCCAAAAAAGGGTCGGCCCGTTTCGTTGTACTGGGTTCCCTGTGAACGGATGAAGTCTAGCGCGGCGAACGCGTACGAGTCGTCGCAGTAAGCGGTCTCCGGGTACTCACCGTGGTTCTGCATGGCCGGCGTGTCGGGATAATCGCCGTCGCCTTGATAGCGGGTCATCGAATTGGGAACCAGTTCGACACCGCCGGTCGATCCCAGTGACGCGGGTGCCTTCCAGAGTGTCGGCTGAAAGAAGGTGTGGGCGCGAACGTGGTGCAACTCCGCCAGGACGTGTTGGTATCCATGGCTGGTCGGAAGCGTTTGCACGTTCTGAATGACCGGCCCCACACGATCTTTCGATCCCCCGTATCCCCACTTGCCCCAGTAGCCGGTGACGTAGCCGGCCGCCGACAGGGCGTCGCCGATCAAGACATCGTCGGCCCGCATTGCCTTTTTGGCGTTGTCCGGATCGTTGCGGTCGGCAAACGTGTGTCCCTGGTGGAACCCCGACTGCTGAGACGACCTGGCCGGCGAGCACACGTGGCAACCGTACCCGCGGGTGAAATTCAGTCCTTCGGCGGCCAGCCGATTCAAGTTGGGCGTCCGCACGTAAGGCTGACCGGCTGCTTGCCGCTGCGCCTGGCCGTTGGGACCGATCGATCCCCATCCCATGTCGTCGACGTACAAGTACAGGATGTTGGGGCGGGGCGGCTCGGCGGCACCGACGGACGTCGCGCAAGCCACCAGTGCGAGCACAAAAAAAATCGATTTCATTTCAAGACCGCAATCATCGTGAAGATATTTTTCGTGGAGCGTCGGGACGAGAAACAGCGGGGGTTTCCTAGTCAACGGACGTGCCGAGCATTTTTCCCGGACAGCAGCGTTGGCCCCCAAAGCCAACACGTTGGACGCAGCAAGAACCGACGATTGTAGTGTCTCGTGGCAATGTCCGTTCAGACGACCATTCAGCGAAGTGGGGCTCGATCATCGAATCGATAGGCATCCGGTTGTGTTGTGCGTCAAAGCCGTCGGATTGGGACAGGTCACTTGCCTAACGAAGCCGTCCGCGGCCGACTCCGACCTTGATCGACGATCGTTTCCATGTCGGCCTTCAGTCGGGCCACAATTTCCGGCCGATCTTCGTACAGGTTGTTGGATTCGGAACGGTCTTCAGCCAGGTTGTACAATTGGCCCGCCGGATCGTCTGGTCCCGCGGGGATTCGTTTCGGCTTCGAGAAGCCGCCGGACCCCAAACCGGTAATTAGCTTCCAATCACCGCTGCGGATCGTCATCATCGAAGCAACACTGCCGGCGCGCATCACGAACTGGCTTCGTACGGCAGCCCGCGGCGCATCGACGCCTGTCAGTTCCGAAAGGAAGCTAAAACTGTCCGGCGCGGCGTCGTCCGGCAGTTCGATTTCGAACAGATCCGCCAGCGTCGCCAACAGATCAGTGAAGCAGACCAGGTGGTCACTTTGCGTGGCGGGCTGGACGCGTTTCGGCCAACGGACGATGAACGGCATGCGGTGCCCGGCTTCCCAAGCGTCCGCCTTCATCCCCCGCAGTCCGCCGGCGGAATCGTGGCCAAAGCGTTCGACGTCCCGGTCGTACCAGCACGGCCCGTTGTCCGACGTGAAGATCACCAGGGTGTCGTCTTCCATGTTCGACTCACGAAGCGTTTCTAGGACGCGTCCGATTTGGGCATCCACCATCATCATGAAGTCACCGTACAGGCCCGCACCGCTTTGACCGACATACTGCTCATCGGGCAACCAGGGTGTGTGGGGTGCCGGGTAGGCCAGGTACAACATCAACGGGTTTGACTCGGAGCCGACGTCGGAAGCGTGTCGTTGAATCACGTCGACCGCTTCCTGGGTGAAGCGGGGCAAAACTTCTTTCAACGACAGATCGGGGGCGATACCGCCGGCACGCCAGAACGCACCCTGAATGGGCGACCAGCCTTCGCTGTGATTCGCTGCAATCGTTTCCGTGGGAGCCTGAACGGCCCGGTCATTACGGATGTAGAAGTACGGCGGGATGTCGGTCGATGCGCGGATCCCAAAGAACTGATCAAAGCCGCAATCGACCGGGCCGCCCGGTAGCGGCTTGTCATAGCCGTCCTCGGCGAACCCCAGATGCCACTTGCCGACCATTGCGGTGCGGTAACCGTTTGATTTTGCCAGCGACGCAATCGTCATTTGACCAGGCTCAATCAGCGGCTGTCGCGGCCAAACACGGACGTCCGTTCGAAACGGGTACCGTCCGGTCATCAGTCCGTAACGCGACATGTGGCAAAGCGGGCCCGGAGCATGTGCGTCGGTAAAACGCATCCCGTGTTGGGCCAACGAATCGATGTGGGGCGTGGGAATCTTTGACTGCGAATTAAAACATCCCGGATCGCCATAGCCCATGTCGTCCACCAGGATGACCACAATGTTCGGCCGAGAGACCTCCGCATTGGCGGGCGGCATCCCACCGCTGGACAAAATGCAGCCGAGCAGGAGGACGGCGAAAGTGCGAGTTCTGATGTTCATGGTCGGTCGTGGGTGGGGTCATCAATGAAACGGTTGTGGAACCATCCGATTGCAACCGACTGTACCAGATCTGTATTCACCGCTGCCCAGCGGGCCGGCCGCCGAAACGCCAATCGACCGGTCTGCACCGGTCGAAACCGTTGACCGATGGCCGCGGCCGCCGCATTGAACGCATCGGACACGCGTCTCCGACGGGCCGCGCGAGCCTCGACTCCGGCCTTGTGAATTCTGTTGTGACTCGTAGGATGAAGTTGCTCGCGTTGGGCGATTTCCTCCCCGCAGTCCAGATCGTTATGCAATTTCCTGAAGTCTTGTTGCCCAAAGATATCACTCTGGAGACCTTGCAGGCATTGTACGACCGGTCCGGGTTGGAAACGAAAATCGACGCCGACGGCGATCTGGTCATCACGCGTGGGGTTTCTGCTTACGTGATGCTTTCCGAGCAAGCGAATCGAGTCTTGCTGCTGACCTTTGTCGGGATCAAAGAGGAGATCAGCCGCAATCAGAAGCTGGAATTTGCTAACCGCGTCAACAACGAAATCGCCGCCGTGAGGGCGCACGTCAATTCTCGCGAGGGCGTCGTTTTCGATTACCACGTCCCCATCGAAGGCGGGGTGACCAGCGAGGCGTTTCTGGCGGCGACCGATTTCTTTTTGATCGCAATTGCGCATGCGATCGACCGTTGCGACCAGGACGACATCGTTCGTTGATTCGGCGACGGTCGGTCAATCGGGGTGCATTCGTCCGGTAGGACCATGGCCAAATCTTCACGCTCACTTCGCGGGGTCGCGAGTCATCGCCAGATTTCCACGCTCTGGCCAGCGTGGCTACGCTCAAGGATCTCCACGCTCTGGCGAGCGTGGGTACGCTGAAGGATTTCCACGCGACGGGAACGGGGCGTGATCCGGACAAACCGCCTGGATTCAGGCGGCAAGAAAATCGAGGCCGCCCGACTACACTGTTGGCATCCCCACACCGCTGGCCACCCGGGGGCCAGTATTCCAGAATCTTCACGTGCGACGCATCCCCGAGTCTTCCATGGACCGAAATCCGTCTTTGCGGGCAAGTCCCCCTATGCGACCGGTGTTGATCACCGGATCGTCCAGTGGAATCGGGCGTGCCTGTGCTTTGGATCTCGATCGAGCTGGCTTTTCAGTATTTGCCGGCGTGCGACGTCCAAGCGATGCGGATGCGCTGCGTGCCGAAGCCTCTCCGAACCTGAAACCGGTGATTCTGGACGTCACCGACGCGGAATCGGTTCGCCAAGCGGCGGACTTCATCGGGGATTCGGTCGGACCGGCGGGCCTTTGCGGCGTGGTCAACAACGCCGGCATCAGCGTCGCTTGCGTGTTGGAATACCTGCCACTGGAACAGCTCCGCCGACAATTCGAAGTCAACGTGTTTGGCGTTCTGACCGTCACCCAGTCCATGCTTCCGCTATTGCGATCCGCCCGTGGTCGCGTGGTGAATATCAGTTCGCTGAGTGGTTTGACCGCCGGTCCCTACGTCGGTCCGTATGCGGCATCCAAGCACGCGTTGGAAGCGATCAGCGATTCGCTGCGATTGGAGCTGCGAGGATTTGGCATTGATGTTGCTGTGATCGAACCCGCCGACATCGACACTCCGATTTGGGAAAAGTCGCAACGGATGGCCGACACGCTGCGAGACGAAGTGCTGGAATCGATCGGCGACCGGATTCCGCAAGAGGTCCAGGATGTCTACCGCAATGACATCGTGAGCATGCGACAGGCAACGGAACGTTTTGCCGCGAGCGCCATTCCGGTCCATCGGGTCGTCCGCGCCGTCAATCACGCTTTGACCTCGCGGCGTCCCAAGACCCGTTATCGCGTCGGCGCGAAGACTTGGGGCGTTGCCCACGTGTTGAGACGGTTGCCGGACCGACTTCGCGACCACGTCGTGCTTCGCAGTCTTGGAATGAGGTGATCAGATCATGTTGGACCGTCGAATGGCCGAATCGCAAGCGTCCGCCACGTCCCTCGCACCACTGGCCGTCGTCACCGGGGCCGGAAACGGAATCGGTGCCAGCTTTGCCGAACATTTCTTCCGTCAAGGTTATCGACTGCTGATGGTGGACGTTTGCCCTGAAAAACTTGACCGGATGCGACAGCGGTTGCTGACGGACAATGACGCAACCGCGTCATCGCGGATCGAGTGCCATGTCGCCGACCTGACCGACCGAGCTGGCGTCGAACGATTGGCAGACCGATTGCAACAGCGATCCGACGTGGAAGTGTTGGTCAACAATGCCGGATTCGGATCACTGGTGGAGTTCCTGGATGTCGACGTCGACCGCCACGCCGACATGATTGCCATTCACGTTGAGACGCCGACGCGACTGGTGCACGCCGTTCTGCCGCAAATGCGTTCCAACAACCGCGGCAGCATTGTCAATGTCGCCTCGCTGGCCGCCTTCGCACCCTGCGCCCAGTCAGTGATGTACTGTTCAACCAAGGCTTACCTGGTCGTCTTCTCCGAAGCACTTCGCGAGGAACTGCGGGGCACCAACATCCGTGTCCAAGCGCTGTGCCCGGGTTTCGTCCGGACCGATTTCCACGCCGCCGATGCGATGCAGAACTTTCACCGACGGCGCGTCCCGGATGCACTTTGGACGACCCCGGATCACGTCGCGTTCTGCTCGCTGCAGGGATTGTCCAAAGGCAACACCGTGGTGATTCCCGGTTGGCGAAGCCGCATGCTGGGATTGTTCATGCGCATGGTCCTGATCAAACCGATCGTCCGCGTCGTCACGCGTCCCAAGTCCTCGGTGGTTGCCGGCCGAGGCTGACCGGGGGACTAGGGGTGCGTCCCGTCAAAAATTTTCACGTGCGGCCCGCCTCCGCTACCCGCACCGGTGATGATGTCGGCGACGCCATCACCATTCACATCGCCGGCGGCCACATGAACGCCGCCGCGGAAGGCGGGGTCGTAGGCAAAAACCGTATCGACAGCTTCCGTCGAAACCGAGCTCAGTTCGACTTCCGCACCATCCGCGTCGGGACCGTCCATTGAGCGGAAAACGATCACGTGGGGCCCGCCGCCCGCATTGGCGTTGCTGTCCGCTAGCAACGCTTTCCGAACAAAATGCACACTTCCATCCGCCAAACAGAAGTTTGCTCCACTGGTCGACGGCGACGTCCCCACATCAGGCTTCATCGCATCCAAGCGAGCAACCTGTCCCGGCACGGGGTCGGGGGAAGGCAGAATCGGTGCCTCGCTTGCAAGCGTTCCAGCCAGGCACCGCCGATGTTCCAGTGTTTGCACTTGGGGACGGAAAGAGACACGTGGAATCATGGTTCGGCTCCTTGGATTGGAAAATTGGTTCAATCCAAGCCCGAAAACCGCCCGGCCGACCCGCCAAGCTTTTCTGTGGGAGTGTCATCAACAACCCACCGAAATCAATCAGCTCCGCCGTGCCCGACCCGGAGAGTCATGGTCTCAACGCCAGCGCAAACACCCGAGAGCGACCTTCGCTCTCCCGGAGGGAGGGTGAAAGGCGAGGCACGAGCCTTTGGGGAGGGTGTCTTCAAACACCAGCTGAAATCAATGACTCCGGACGTACCCTCCCCGCGTCGTCGCAAGCTCCTCCGC
>NZ_VWOX01000024.1 GCF_008629675.1 Roseiconus nitratireducens
ACGCCCTCCGATCGCCCCGTGCTTTCTCGACGATCAGCGATGTTCCGAAGGCAGAGCCTTCCGTCCAGCCGGTTTCAAGGCTGGAGCCTTGGAACCAGGGCGTGTTTACGGCAACACGATGTCCTGCAAGACGAAATTGACTTTGTTCTTCACCACCGACGTGGGCGATTCATAAATCAATTTGGCGCCCTCCAATTTCTGAAGGTCGAACAAGTATCCGATACCAATGCTGCTGTCGGTCTTGCGGTACAGCTCATATCCGAGGTGATCGACGCGGCTGCCGTCGGCATCAAGGATGTGAACCGGGTTCTGAAAGATCCATTGCCGGTGGCTTTCCAAAGCGTTGCCGGCATTCTCGATGTCGATTGCCAACCGGACTTCATACAGGTCCCCGTTGGGTTGCACCTGCTCCAATCGGACGGTCATCGAATCGACCGTTTCTTTGGCGCCCGGCTCGGTCACCGACAGTTCGAATTGGTGTCGTTTTCCCGGCAACAGCGATTCAATGGTGCCTCGCAGCGATTCAATCTTTTCTGGCCGGTCGATCGGCAATTGCAGGGGCAAATAGAACTCGCTGAAAGCCAGTTCGCTGTTGGCGGAGATGTCGATGGTGCCCTCCGTTTCCTGAGGCTTGATTGCCCGTCCATTGCTCAGCCGCCCGGACAACTGCTCCACCGGAATCGTCAAACCGATGGGCGTCAAACCGGGCTGCCAAGTGATTTCCATCGACAGGTTCAGTCCACTTTGCTGGGGATGATTGAACACGCGGCGGGAATTGACCGAGGTCGGTTCGATTCGATACACGCCGCTGTAGGCGGCCGAGTCGACGCGTGATTGCCGATCCTTGTCGCGCGGGATCAGTTGCAAGGTGTCGCGGCTGCCCCCGTAGTGGTTGACATCCAGATCGGTCTGGTCCAGCACGAGATCCACGGCATGCCAGAACGCCAACGGGGTCGCGGGACCTTGGATGGGCAACGAAGGATCAGCCGAATGTTGGAATTCGATCTGGCTTTCGCGGCTGATGACTTCCAGCGCCTCGCCCAGCGTCGCGGCCTGGTCCAATCGGATTCGAATGGCGGACGATTGCGATTTGGATTTCAGCTTGGTCAGGGCCGCGTGCACGCGTTCCAAACGTTCGGCCGCTTCGATGGAAAAGTCCGCCTTTTGTTCCGGCAAATAGGGGAGCGCATCCAGTCCGGCATCGATCAGGGCCTTTTCGGCGGCCAGCCGATCACTGGCTCGAGCGGCATCCAGTTGATCGACCCACTCCAGCACCTGTCCTTTCGTGACCGAAGGCGTCTCGCTCGCTTGATCGGTCGCGGCGGCCGGCTCGGTCGGCGGCTGGGCGCTAATTTGCGAACCTGTCAGCAACGCGGTGACGCAGCCGAGTGCCGCCGCAAAGCTAGCCCGCAAAACCGGTTCAATCGTTCGATTCATTTGAGTTTCTGTATTTTGCAACATTGCGCCCCCGGGATTTCCTGAGCTAGTTTTCTTTGTGTGGGGCCACTTTTCCGGCGTGATGGACGTCGCCAACGTTCGGCGCGGTGGCTTCCGTCACCATCTTAACGCCGCCGTGCCCCCGCTACCGCGCCGTTCGGCGGCTCGACTGACCAGACTGACTCCAAGATCCATCTCCCGTCCATGATATCTTCCATCGACTGCCCCCACGGCAAAAGCTCGATCATCACCGGATCCGTGCTGGCCCTGCTGCTGGCCGCGGGCGGAAACCCGCAGCGGAGCGTCGCCGTGGGCCCGACGGTGATCGAGTTCTACGTCGATGACGAGCCGCGAAGGGGGCTGCCGATCATGGATTTCGCGAGCGAACTGGTCGTGCTGGATCGGGACGGCCAGATTCACGCCTTGCGGGGGGCGGCGAAAGAAAACGTCCGTGATTTGAAATTGCCTTACGAACCGGCCAACCCGATCGAAACCCGCGATCGCCTGCAGTCCGAGTTTGGCCGTGACTTCGAGATTGTCGCGACGCAGCATTTCCTGGTGGTTCAGCCCCGAGGACGCGGTGATCGGTGGCCCGATCTGTTCGAACGCAGCCACCGCTCCTTCGTCAATTATATGAGCCGAAGAGGCGTCAAGATTCGCCGCGGACGGTTCCCGATGGTTGCCGTCGTCATGCCCGATGCGTCGGCCATGTATGCCGAAATGGAACGCGCCGGAATCCAGGCGACCAGTGTCGCGGGTGTCTACGAGCGCGAGAGCAACCGGGTGATCACTCACGACGGCGGACACTTGGAGTTCATTGCCGCGACCGTGCGTCACGAGGCGGCCCACCAATCGGCATACAACTACAACGTGCACAGTCGAGTCGTGATTACCCCGCGTTGGGTCACCGAAGGCATTGGTCAGTTGTTTGAACCTGAGGCAATGGTCATGAACCAGGCCGGCTTGACGCTCCGTGACCGGGTCAACCGCGACAGCCTGCGCAAGCTGAAAGAGAACTTTGACGGAGGACAAAGCGACCAGTTCTCCCAAGCGGTGCGTGACCTGATCGGCACCGACGAAATGTTCAACAATGCACAAACCACCGCGGATGCCTACGCGGTGGCCTGGGCGATGATGTTCTACCTGGCGGAACGGGAACCAAAGAATTTCGCCCGTTTGCTGACCGGCACCAATGGACGCGGGACTTATCAACCGTACGATCGCTTTGCCCGCCTGAACGATTTCGAACGCTGGGTGGGTAGCGATGTCGATACCTTCGCCAAGAAGGTCGCCTGGTTTCTGAAATCTCTTTGAATCTACCGGCCTCGCAGGAATCGGTTGGGGTTGGCTGCCGCGAATGCGTCATCGTTCCCGGTCAGAATCAAGGCCTGGATGTCCCCTCTCCGGCTAATGGAAAGCTTTTCCAGAAGGGAAAACTTTTCGGCCACGGCGCGGCCAGAGCGTCGTCGAGGGTGCTTTTCCACGGGGCCCAGAATCATTTGATCTCCGGTCCGGCGTGAAGACGCTTGTTTCACAACCGACGGGATCGGCGTAAACTGGCCGATTACGGTCTGTCCCGTAGATTTCCGCCAAGGCGGTGGGGCCGCCAGTTCTTGCTTTGCGCCCTCAGGGTTCAGCCGATGATGACTCCGCGCTACTTGATTCCGTTTGACACCCGCCACGCGGTCCATCGGTTCACCGACATCTTGATCATCGGCGGCGGCCTGGCGGGCCAGCGTGCCGCCAACGCGGTCGCCCCCCACCTGCGTGTGCTGATCGTGACGAAAGGCCAGCTGCGCGAGTCCAACAGCCATTACGCTCAAGGCGGCATTGCCGGTGTGTTGGACCCCGATGACCGCTTTGAAAACCACATCCGAGATACCTTGGTCGCCGGGGCAAACCTGTGTGACGAAGAAGTCGTCAACATGGTGATCCGCGAGGCGCCCCGTCGAATCGAAGAGTTGGTTCGCTGGGGCACCCAATTCGACTCCGAAGACGGCGAACTGGAGTTGGGGCGGGAAGGCGGCCACTCCCATGAGCGAATCGTGCACGCCCAAGGTGACGCCACCGGGGCCGAGATCATGCGTGCGATGATCCAACGCACCCGCGCCCTCAAGAACGTTCGGATTCTTGAAAACGCTTTCACCGTGGACTTGCTGACCCACGAAGGCCGATGCCGCGGCGCCGTGGTGGTGGAGGAAAACGGGGTCCCCGTGATGGTCTGGGCCAAGGAGATTCTGCTGTGCACCGGAGGTGCGGGGCAAGTGTTTCGCGAATCCACCAACCCCGCGGTCGCCACCGCCGACGGAACGTCCCTGGCGTATCGCGCGGGCGTTGAATTGCGTGACATGGAATTCATGCAGTTTCATCCGACGGTCCTGTACATCGCAGGATCCTCGCGGTCGCTGATCACCGAGGCACTCCGAGGCGAAGGGGCGCACCTGGTCGATTCGACGGGCCATCGTTTTATGCCCGAGTGCGACCCGCGGGCCGAACTGGCTCCACGTGACGTGGTCAGCCAGTGCATCATTCGGCAGATGCAGAAAACGGCCCACCCGTGTGTCTACCTGGATTTGTCGCACCTGGACGGCCAGCGGGTTCTGTCGCGATTTCCAGGCATCGCCGCGGTTTGCGCCAAATTCGGGCTGGACATCACCAGCGATCGGATTCCCGTCCGCCCCGGAGCTCACTACATGCTCGGCGGGGTCACGGTCGATCGCCAAGGACGGACCAGCTTGCCCGGTTTGTGGGCGGCGGGTGAGGTCACCAGCAGTGGGCTGCACGGTGCCAACCGTCTGGCCAGCAACAGCCTGCTGGAAGGCTTGGTTTACGGAGCGGCCGCCGGGGAAGGAGCGTCCCGGTCGGCCAGCGAGGGTGGATCGGAAATGCGGGCGTTGCCGATCCGTCAGTCCGTTTCTTCCTCGACGGAATCCTTTGACATCGACGACGTCCGCATCTCGCTGAAAAGTCTGATGACGCGGCTGGTCGGCGTCGAACGCGACGCCGCCGGACTGCAAAAAGCGGCCGACACCATCCATTCCTATGCGGCGTACGTGATGGGTCACCAGTTCCAGGGCTTGCCCGGCTGGGAATTGCAAAACCTGCTGACCACCGCCGCCATCATGGTTGCCTCGGCGCGTGTCCGTTGTGAATCCCGCGGAGTGCATTTCCGCAGTGACTATCCGGCGCCAGATGACGAAGCCTGGCGGCGACACCTGATCGTCAAGATCGACGACGACGCCGGATACCCGAGACGCGGCGAACTGTTGGAACCGGCTCAACTGCCCACCGGGTGAGCTTCGCGTCGCTGCCGCCAGACGGCAAACTCCACGCTCTGGCGAGCGTGGCTACCTGCGCGCGTCACCTTTTCATCCGCAATCTCCACGCTCTGGCGAACGTGGCTACCTGGGCACATCTCCTTCTCATCCGTAGCTGCCGTTTCCAGACGGCGGCGATGCTGCGATCCCCACGCTCTGGCGAGCGTGGCTACCTGGGCGCGTCACCTTCTCATCCGCGATCTCCACGCTCTGGCGAACGTGGCGACACGGTTTCAGCCTAACCCTAATGCCCGAAGTAGAACGTGTGTCGGGCGCGACGGTAGTGCGGATGGGGATGGTAGTAGCGGGGCACCACATGCTCTTCGATAATCACCGGTGCGGGACGGTGAATGTGATGTTCAACG
This sequence comes from Roseiconus nitratireducens, assembly GCF_008629675.1. Taxonomy (GTDB): domain Bacteria; phylum Planctomycetota; class Planctomycetia; order Pirellulales; family Pirellulaceae; genus Stieleria; species Stieleria nitratireducens. The sequence continues at coordinate 5,120 of NZ_VWOX01000024.1, forward strand.
ACCGCGGGCGCGGGTGTCGCCACGGCCACCGGACCCTCGCCCATGTTTTGGATGCCCGTGATCACGTTTTCGCTGACGCCCTGTTGGTGCAGAGCGATGATGTCATTGACCGCCAGCTTGCCAACATAGCCACGTTGGCGGACCTGGTTCAAAATCACCTGATCGCTCAGCCCGCTCCGCGTCATCGAGATGACGTCTTGAATGGTGACCGCCGATTGGATCGCCGCGGCATGTTGCTGTTGCAGGTACTGTTGCTGTTGCGCCCGGGCGTATGCGGCCCGTTGCTGAGCGATGGCTTGGTCTTTATCGGCAGCATTTCCCAGCACGCCACCGGCGACGGCTCCCACGACACCGCCGATCACGGCTCCGGCGCCCGCTTCGTCGTTGTGGTCGCCGATCAATCCGCCCGCGATCGCGCCGGCCAGGCCGCCGAACGTTGCACCACGTTGCTGGTTGTTTTGAGCACCGACGCTGGGTAAGACCGCCAAATGCGAAGCTGCCAACAACAGAATCACGCCAATGCGTTTTGTCACGATCATGATCGAGGTCCTGTAAACAATCTCTTGCCGGTCTCTGGGCGCGCGATAGCGCACCAAATCTTTCATCGGCTGAAATAGCGGCTGTCGCCAACTTCTCGCAATGCCAAACGCGATAACGAGGGAAATTTGGGAGAACCGGGGAACTACGGGGATCGACACACCCCCACCGATGGCGGTCGCGCAGCTTTACTTCACCCTCTCTCCGGGAGGGTCGCGGAGGAGCCCCGCGACGACGCGGGGAGGGCTGTCCGGCACGATGGATTTCAGCGGCTTCACGAAGACACCCTCCCCAAAGGCTCGTGCCTCGCCTTTGATCCTCCCGGAGGGAGGGTGAATTTCAGAACGGGACCAGCCAGATCCGGAGCATTACCCCTCGGAAAGTCCCTGCCGGATCTTCAGCCGCAGGAACATGGCGGCCGTCGCGGCGGCCAACAACAGCGTGCTGAACGCGAAATACCCCAACACTGCTGGAACATTACCGACGTTCACTTCCGGATTCTCGGGCGCGATCTGCTCGTTCAGTGGCAGGGAGAACAGGGCGGAGAACGGACTGGCCACACCCGTCCAGTCAGCCATGACAACCGTCTCCGGCGACATTTCCAGCGTCCGCGCCAGCGTGGACAAGGCCGGCGGCACCACATACAGCAGCAACAACACGGCATAGGTGGTTAATAGAGCGATCGACGTTTTCGAGCTGAACAGCGAACACGCCAACGCGATCACACAATTTACCAGGCACACCATCCCGACGATCAGGAACATCCCCAGCACTGACGGCCAGTTGGACCAGAAATGGGTGTTCAGGCCGGCCCCGAGGACCAGTGGCCACAACAAAAACGAAGTCAAAACCAAGCTGATCCGAAAGCGGACGACAAACTTGCCCCACAGGATTTGCATCGGCGACAGCGGCGTGGTCAACAACAGGTCCAAGGTTTGACGTTCTCGTTCACTGGTGATGCTGCCCGCCAGAAAGGATGGGCCGACCAACATGTTGAAGACGATCACGTAGACGGCAAACCAGGGAGCGTGCTGTTGCTGGAAGAACAGGAAAACGCCCATCATCGGAATCGCCAACAGGATGCTGATCTGGATCACCAGACGAAGCATCAACGTCCCCTGGCTAAAGATCTCGCTGTGCAATTCCTTGTCGTAGACGGGGTTGGCGCCGTCGGCCATCATCTCGTCCTTGCGGGGCGGAGCGAACAGACGGTCCGGGAACTGGTCCGGCTGGATCACCAAACCGACCGCTTCGTTCGTCTCCCGCTCCAGGTCGATCACCTCCTTGCCTTCGCTGCCAACATCTGGCGGGTACAGCATGCGACCTGCCGCATTGGCCCCCATCAACAAAACCGCCGCCAACCCGAAAGCCGGAAGCACGATCACCGAAAGCTTCAACCGCAAATCTCCTTCGGTAGCCAGCGAAGCCCAAAACACGCAGGCCCCGATCACCAGCGGCAGGATCGCCAGGTAGCTGACCACCAGCGCGCTGCTGGTCCGAGGAAAGTAGCTGCTGCACAGCACCCCGATCGCTCCGAACAGGACGACCGAAATGATCAATCCCAGGTAGGCCGCCAACACCTCGTAAACGCTGACGCCGCCCAACGGCAAACACAACACGATGATCGGCAGCGAACCGATGATCAGCATCCCGATGTGCGTCAGCGAAGCCACGATTTTTCCCAGGACGATTGCTCCCGGCCGCATCGGGCTGGCAAGCAACATTTCGTACGTCCGGCGTTCCTTCTCCCCGGCGATGGTTCCGGCCGCAAAGCTGGGCGCCATCAACGACGCGATCACGTACTGGCCCAAGAAAAACAGATTGACCAACTTGGTCGCCGACGGCGGATTGGTGGTCAGATCCAGTCGCTGATCATTCGGCCAGGCGGCGACCACCACCGTTGCCAACAGCAACTGGTACACCGCCAGCAAGACGAAAGCGCGTTTGGTACGCAGGTTGACCAGCAATTCGCGCTGGAGCACCGGGTTTTCGAAAAGATACATCGATGAGTATTCGGCGGGACACGATCAAGGCGACTCGTCATCACGGACGGCGTCATTCTACGCGATCGGCGTCTTGCTTTTGGCCCCGGCTTGTTCGAAGACGTATTCTGGAACCGCGTAACCTGGCAATCGCTCGCGCAGGGACTCCACAATCGCCCGCCCCCGCTGGGCAGCAACCCAAAAGTGAGAGGCCCCGCGAACCTGATCCAAGTGATGCAAGTAATAGGGCTGGACTCCCACATTGATCAGCTTCCGGCACAACGCCTCCATCTGCGTCGCATCGTCATTCACGCCGGCCAACAGCACCGCTTGATTCAAAACCGGGATCCCGGCCCCGATCAGTTTGCCCAGCGATTGCTCGACCGCCGCATCGATCTCGCGGGCGTGGTTGACGTGGACAACAAACCAGACTCGCAACGGAGAATCAGACAGACGGCGCACCAATTCCGTCGTGATCCGCTGCGGTATCACGATCGGCAGTCGCGTGTGCACCCGCAACCGGCGAACATGCTCAACCCCCTCCAATTTGCTGACCAGATCCGCCAGCACCCGATCGGTCAACGTCAGCGGATCTCCGCCGCTGAGCAGCACTTCCTCGATCGTGCGATCGGAGCGAACGTAATCCAGGGCGGTCGACCATCGATCACCCTGGGCGGCCTTTTCGGAATAAGGGAATTCGCGGCGGAAGCAGTACCGGCAGTGCACGGCGCAGGCTCCGTTGGTGACGATCAACGCCCGGCCGTGGTACTTGTGCAGGATCCCGCCTCCGGCATCGCTTTGCAGGTCACCGACCGGATCGCTGGTGTAGCCCGGTCGCTGCCGCAATTCGTCGGCTGACGGAAGGACCTGCCGCAAAATCGGATCGTTTGGGTCCCCCGGCCGAATCCGCTCCAGAAGTTCCAACGGGACGAAGGTGGGAAAAGACTCAGCCGCATCGGCCGCCGGATCGGGCGGAAGTTGCAGCAGTTTCCGCAGCCGTCTCCCACAGCGAATCGCCCGCTTCATCGCCACGGTCCAGGGCACCGGCTCGGTCGGCGACTCCCCCCGCACCGGGGACCACGAGAGCTCAGAGCATTCCGTATGTTCGGGCGTCGGCGGTTCGGCTGACGTGTCTTCGGGTGCCGGACCACCCATCAAGGTGCTGCCATCGGTGGTGCGGACCGGCGGTTTTGCTGGCGTGCTGCTCACGGACAAGCTCGGGAGAAATCTCGCATGAAGGCCGGGGAAGTTTTCCCCAAAAACTGGCATCGACCCGGTCGGGACAAACCCGATGCATCTCGGTAAACTCTCGGCCCGTTTCAAGGCGAAAATCATCCCTCCTCTCTCGACCCCGCAAGATACCGCTCACGGAGCCGAATCGACCGATGGCAACTTACAATACCAGCGATTTCCGAAAAGGGCTGAAGGTCCAGATCGATGGCGAACCCTATTTGATGACCGACATGCAGTTCGTCAAACCGGGCAAAGGCAACGCGCTCTACAAATGCAAACTGAAGAACCTGATTCGCGGCACCACGCTGGACCGGACTTACAAAGGCGGCGATTCGCTGGAATCGGCCGACGTTGAAACGACCGACGTGTCCTTCTTGTATCGACAGGCGGATGAGTATGTCTTCATGCACCAGGAGACGTTCGAGCAATACGAAGTGCCCGAGAAAGTCGCCGGTGATATCTGGAAGTACCTCAAGGATGGCATGATCTGCACGATGACCCTGTACAACGGCAACGCCATCATTGTCGAACCGCCAACCATGGTGGAGCTGGAGGTCACCGAATGTGCTCCCGGCGCCAAAGGCGACACGGCCACCAACGTCACCAAGCCGGCAACCGTCGAAACCGGGGCCGAGTTCACCGTTCCCGGGTTCATCAAGACCGGAAATATCATTAAGGTGGACACGCGAACCGGGGAATACAGCGAACGCGTCAGCAACTAACTGGCGTCTGAAAGCGTCTTGAACACGAAATGGACGTCTCGGAATTTGTCCAAGTTTCCGCCGGACGTCACGCTTGATGCACGCCATCGAAAGTCCGGTGACGTTGGCAGCCGTGTTCAGCGTTGGCTTTGCGAAACGCTGGCTTTGAATCAAAAGTAGCCTCGGCCGCTGACGCGTTGCTCAGGCTGACGCGGCTTAGGCAGACACAGCGCAATGCGGTGCTGTTTGGACACGGCCCGTTGCCGCACGTCAGCCGACTGCTTTGGATCGATTCGGTCCACGTCGACTCGACCAGCCCGGCGGCGTCGCAACGCTGACCTTGACCCGTCCGGCTCCGCCGCCACACCAAGACGAACAAGACGGCCCATGGTCAACACACTCTTCCTGCCGGAACTTCGCGAAATGCTGGCCGAAGACAATTCGGCCGAATTGCTCGAGTTCTGCACCGCGCTCAATGCGGGGCGGACCGCGGAATTCATGGAGGGGTTGACCGAAGACGAAATGTGGCGGGTGCTCCAGTTCGCGCCGCCGGATCGCCGGGTTGAGATTTTCGGCTACTTCGAAGAGCCTCGCCAAGTCGATCTGCTGCAGACCCAGGACGCGGCCGAAGTGGCGGCCCTGATCGAACGCATGCCGTCGGATGACCGGGTGGACTTGCTGCAGCAAGTGACCCCGGAACGATTCCAGGCGATTCTGCCGCTGCTTCCCGCTGGCGACCGCCGCGACATCCAACGGCTGCGGTCCTACGAGGAGGAGACCGCCGGGGCGCTGATGACCTCCGAGGTTGCCATGCTCAGCGAGTCGTTGAACGTCCGCGCGGCGCTCGATGAACTGGCCAAGCAGGCATCGGACCTGGAGACGATTTACTACCTGTATGTTGTTGATGATGACAGCCGCCTTCGCGGAATCGTGTCGACTCGCCAGCTGGTGTCGTCGTTGCGGCGACCCGATCGCACGCTGGGCGATCTGATGGAAACCGACGTGGTCGTGGCCCAGGTCGATGAAGACCAGGAATCCGTGGCGGAAAAGGTGGAGCGATACAATTTGCTGGCCATCCCCGTCGTCGACCAGAGCCACCAACTGCTGGGAATCATCACGCACGACGATGTCATCGACGTCGTGCGTGACGAGCTGACCGAAGACGCTCAGCGGATCGCTGCGGTCGCGCCGCTGGAGCAAGATTACCTGCGGATCGCACTCTGGACATTGTCCTACAAACGCGGGATCTGGCTGATCATTTTGTTTTTCGCCGCACTGCTGACCGCGTTTGCGTTGGAGCACTACCACGATGAAATCAGCAAGTACGTCTGGCTGGTCAGCTTCATCCCGCTGATCATCAGCGCCGGCGGCAACTCCGGCAGCCAGTCGGCGACGCTGGTCATCACGGCGCTGACCGCCGGTGAAGTGGAACTGGCCGATTGGAAGAAAGTCCTGTCGCGAGAAGTCATCGTCTCAATGGTCCTGGGCATCTTCCTGGCGACGATCGGCTACGCGACCGCGCTGTTCATGGCACCCACACCGCTGGCGGCCATGGTCATCCCGCTGACTTTGGTCGCCGTGATCATCGTCGGCTGCTTTTTCGGGGCTGCGCTGCCGATGTTGTTCCAACGCCTGGGCTTGGATCCGGCCATGATGAGCAACCCGTTCGTCGCGGGAATTGTGGACATTCTGGGTATCGTGATTTACATCAACATCGCCCAGCTGATGCTGGGTTGACTTCCGATTCCCGCCACGACGTTCTCGCGTCGCTGGCGGCCCCGGGCGAACCGCGCGCCGTCGTTCCGGTCGCCCCGCCGCTGGTTGTGCGGCGATCGGCCACCGATGGGCACCTCGTCGCCGCCTCGTTAAACTGCCCGAAAACTGTCTTTGCCCCTCCCCACCTTCGCGCAGTGGATCATGACTGATTACCGAACCGAACACGACTCGATGGGTGACGTCAACGTTCCGGCCGACGCTTACTACGGCGCCCAAACGCAACGCGCCGTCGACAACTTCCCGATCAGCGCTTGGGAACTGCCCTCGTCGATGATCCGTGCCATGGGCATGGTCAAGCATGCCTGCGGGATTGCCAACCGCGATCTCGGCAAGCTGACCGGCAGCGGCAAGAATCCGCTGGATGATTCCCAAGTGCAGGCGATGTTGGACGCGGCGGAGGAGCTGGTCGAGGGAAAACTTGCCGACCAATTCCCGGTCGATGTTTTCCAGACCGGCAGCGGCACCAGCAGCAACATGAACGTCAACGAGGTCATCAGCAATCGAGCCATCGAGATTGCCGGTGGAGACCGCACCGCGACGACCAAAGCGATTCACCCCAATGACCACGTCAACATGGGGCAAAGCACCAATGACACGTTCCCGACCGCCATCCATGTCGCCACGGCAGTCCAAATTGACGCCGCGTTGCTTCCCGCCCTCCGCCGTCTACACCGATCGCTGGCCGACAAGGCCAAGCAATGGGACCAGGTGATCAAGATCGGACGCACCCACCTGATGGACGCGACTCCGCTTCGTCTCGGTCAGGAGTTCGGAGGTTTCGCCCGCCAGGTCGAATTGTCCATCCGCCGGGCCGAGATCGCGCGGGACGCGGTGCTGGAGTTGCCCGTCGGTGGAACAGCCGTCGGCAGCGGCATCAACACGCACCCCGAGTTTGGTGCCCGCGTTGCCGCCGCACTTGCCGAACGCACCGGACTGGAATTCACCGAAGCCGTCAATCACTTTGAAGCCAACGCCCAACGCGATGCGTTGGTGCAATCGCACGGCGAGCTGAAGTGTGTCGCACAAACCTTGTTCAATCTGTCCAACAACATTCGCTGGTTGGGCAGCGGACCGCGTTGCGGCTTCTATGAGGTCAAGCTGCCGTCGCGACAGCCTGGAAGCTCCATCATGCCGGGCAAGGTCAATCCGGTGATGTGCGAATCGATGATGCAATTGACCGCTCGAGTGATCGGTAACGATTCCACCATGACCGTCTGCGGTGCCGCGGGCGGCAATTTCCAATTGAACATCATGATGCCGGTGATGGCCCACACGATCCTGGAATCGATTCACCTGCTGCAGCGTGGGTGCGACGCGTTCGTTGAATTCTGCGTTGCCGAGATGGAAGCCAATGAAGAGTCTTGCAACGACGCCGTCGAACAGAGTCTGTCGATGTGCACCAGCCTGAATCCGCTGATCGGCTATGAACAGGCTGCCAAACTTGCCAAGGAAGCGTTTGCAACCGGCCAGACCATCCGGGAGTTGTGCCTGGAGAAGAAGATCCTTCCCGAGGAAACGTTGAAGGATGCACTGGACCCTTGGAAGATGACTGAGCCACAGGAATAGCGCTCGACGGAGCGATCCGACATTCGTCACGAAGTGACGACAGCCCCTGCCGTCGGCGTAAGCCGACGGAAACGGCGGGTGAGCCGCGTGGCGCTAGCCGCGGGTTTTCTCGTCTCAACCGGCGACTAGCCCGTTGCCGCTCATTGCACTGCAAATCACGGTGTTTTTGATAAAAAGTGGCGCGGTCCAGCTAACGCTGGCACCGATAGACGAAGGCCGGCGGAACGTTTTTCCAGACGGTGTGACTGCGTTGAATGCTGCCGAAGCTGGTCTTCAAACGTTTTGAGAACCGGCGCCCCGCCGGCAAGAAAACTCCCTGCCAGTACGCGAAGGTTGCAAAACGTCCCTCGGGCGCCATCCGCTGCAACATCGTGTCCAGAATCTCCGTCTGCAGCGATTCGGGAAACGAAGCCCAAGGTAATCCGCAGATCACTGCGTCAATCGACTGCATCCCCTCACGGTCGCACAAGGCGTGCAAATTGGTCGCGCTGTCCTCATAGACGGTCGCGGTCGGACAACGTTGCCGAGTCATGTTGACCATTTCGGGGCTGCGTTCGACGGCGAAAAACTTTGCGTCTGCGTGCAGCTTGCTCAGAATCGCTTCGGTAAACACTCCGGTCCCGGGGCCAAATTCAACGACATTGCGGACCCGGTCCCAATCGAACCACTGCACCATCGCGTCGACCAATCCAGGACTGCTCGGAGCGATTGCCCCGACGCTGGCGGGACGTCGGACAAACTCCTTGAAAAATGTTGCGGTTTCTCGCAAAGGTCGCCTCGCCGATTTGAATTCAAGCCCTGCCCGATCGTCTGTCGGACACCCATGGTGGTCGATCATCGCCGAAACCGCGACGCCGGTAAACCCATCCGGTCTCGCCCGGGTGACTCGGCGCCTCCGCGGCGGAACGATAGAACAGACTTCAAAATCGTCCGGTCTTCCCTGGAATTGCACCAGCACCTTGCCTGCCCGTTTTCCGACTTCAGAATTGCCCGTCGTCCACCCGCTTCCCGAAGGGATGACGGCGGAGGAAGTCTTCGGCATTTTGGCCGGCAGCCCGGGATTGATGTGGCTGGACTCGGCAAGCAGCCGTTTCCTGCATCCGAAATCCACAGCGACCGGTGACCACGCACCAGATCCCGATGCCGAATCGGTGCTGACGCAGCTGGCCCGCTATTCCTTTCTCAGCTGCGATCCCGTTCACCGTTTGGTGGCCAACCTGAAGGATGCTGATCCTTGGGACGAATTGGCTCGCCTGGAAAGCCGCTTGCCAAAATCGGTCGATACGGACTTGCCACCATTTCAAGGCGGCATCGCGGGCCTGATCGGCTATGAAGCTTCGCGATGGCTGGAGCCGCTTGCCTTGAGCGGTTGCGACGCGGGGCAAACCGACGACCTGCCGACGCCCGCATTGTGGATGGGGCTGTACGACTGGGTGATCGCCTTTGACCACGTCCAGCGGCGGGGATGGCTAGTCAGCCAAGGCTTCACCGCGGCGGACCTGCACGGTTCGTCCCCGCCAGACCACGACGCACGTTGGCATCAAGCGAATAGCCGGGCCGACGAGGTCTTGGCCAGATTGCGGGGATGTTCCAACACGACCAAATCGCAGGATGGCGTGACCACGTCGCAGGATAGCGACGGTTTACCGGGGTCGATTGGCGGAGGGCCGCCGAGCCCTTTGAAAGGCGCGGCGACGACTTGGCACGGAATCGTCAGCAGCTTTTCCAGCGAAGCGTTCCGGGCCGCGGTCGCCGACATCGTGCGGCGGATTCGCAACGGAGACTCCTTTCAAGTGAACTTGTCGCAACGCCTGCTGGCTGAAGCGACATTGGCCGCACCCGAACTTTACCGTCGACTGCGAGAAGCGAACCCAGCCCCCTACGCCGGCTATCTGGATGGCGGCACCTTCCAGGTCCTCAGTTCTTCTCCGGAAGGTTTTTTACAGTTGCGGGACGGAGTGCTGCAAACCCGCCCCATCAAGGGAACGGTGCCCAGGACGGGAGATCGCGATCAGGATGCTCGATTGGCCGAACAGCTGGCCGCCAGCGGCAAGGACCGCGCTGAGAACATCATGATCGTCGATTTGATGCGCAACGACTTGTCGCGGGTTTGCGAAGACGACTCGGTGATCGTGCGGCAACTTTGCCGCGTCGAACGGTACCAGTTTGTCCAACACTTGGTGTCGGTCGTCGAGGGCCGCTTGCGCCCTGGGCAGGGTGCGGTTGATGCGTTGCGCGCCTGCTTTCCGGGCGGAAGCGTGACCGGGGCGCCGAAGATCGAAGCGATGCGAACGATCGCCGAACTGGAACCCCACCCGCGTGGCCCCTATTGCGGCTCGCTGGGTTACATCGGGTGTGGCGGACGGTCCGACTTCAACATTCTGATCCGAACGATCACGGCGGCAGGCGGCTATTGGCAAATCCCTGTTGGCGGTGGGATCACAGCCCAAAGTCAGCCGTCCGAGGAGGAGGCGGAAACCTGGGCCAAGGCGGTGGGGATGTTGCGAGCGTTGCCCCCACCGGTCCTGCCCCGCGAATCGAACACGCCCCGCGGACCCGAGTGATTTCGCGGGCGCCGCAGCGGAAAGGCGAAGCGATTCCGGCAAATCGAGGGCGCTACCGAAGCGACTTGTGCGTCCGATCGATGTGCGATATTCTGCTCGCCAGACGCGAAAGCGAGACGACAGCGTCGTCCCATCGCCTCACCCGCCCCTATAGCTCAGCTGGCAGAGCAACGGACTCTTAATCCGTGGGTCCTAGGTTCGATCCCTAGTGGGGGCACTGCTTTTATCCCGTCATTCGTTGATCAAACGTTACCTGCCGGATGTCGGCAGAGCACATTTTCCAACCCGAGTTTTTGGGAACTTTCCCGAAAACTCCAAACCTTGGGAGTGATGCTCATGCCTCGACCAAAAAAATCTATTCCGGCTTATCGAAAGCATTCTAGCTTCAGTGCGCGTCTTCGACGCGATCTTGCTCCCGTGTCGGCCACGGGAGCGTGTTTGCGAGGGCTGCAATAGTTACGCTGGCGGTGTAGACCGAAGCGGAGTGCGAGCAATGCCTACAATTCGGCGACTGGCCCAACCGAGCGTGGACGAAGACCGGGACTTCGGTCAGCACGCTCTCGACAGTTGTGCCCGAAAAACCAGAAAAACCGCTACAGCTTTCTAATGCTTGGTGCCGGAATACTTCGATAGTACTACTGTCGTTCCAGCAACAGATCGTGCGGTCTTTTTATGATCACCAAATCAATCACCTATCTGTTGTGCTTGTTCGCGCTTTCTAAAAGCCCTCTCCTCGCAATGCAGGTGCCGGAGTCGACGCAATTGACGGAAGATGCTTCATCGTCACCAGAACTCTTGCCTAATGACATCTTTAGGTCGACCGTCGACGAGCCAACGTTTGAAGAGTTGCTTGAACAGAATACCGATTCATCCGCACCAGCGGTGGTTTCAACCCAAGGGATCGACTTGGCTTCCGAGGCGACTCCGTACGCTTTTCAACAGTATCCAACGGGGCTGTCCGGCTACGAGTTGTCCATTCAGCAGGAGGACCTTGCGTTCAGTCTAGACCCTTCTCTTTACGATGCTGAAATCAACTGGCTGCTGTTGCGCCCATCGATGAGTAGCGCCGACCTATCGATTTCAGTGCCGACTGGAACGGGAGGAACAGAGTCCTTCTTAGGGTCCACCGACGACTTGATCGACACTTATACGTCAGCTTTCAGCGTGTTAGTGTTCACGCAAATAGCAGATAACGGCTCATCGGTATCGGTCTCCGGGTACAGGTTGGACGTTGAAGCTGATGCCCAACGATCGTTCACCACACAGACAATTCCGGCAACGCTAAATGTTGACTACGATCTCTCTATCGCTGCCATCAAGGGAGTCGAATACCTGTTTCCTCTGCATAAATGCTTTGAGAGCGCTTCCTCCTCATTGCTCCAGAATAGTACCCGACTGTCACCGGCTCACAAATTAAACTTTGGACTGGGAGTGACTTGGGCCAGTGTTGATCAAACATACACGTCAACGCTGACCAGTGGAAGCAATACGGCGATGCTAACGTCCAAGCAGGAATTCGAAGGATTGGGGCTCACCACGTCACTGTATTACCAGTTGGATGAATTTGAGCATGGCCCGCTGTCATTGCAACCTTTCGCATCAGCGCGAGGGAGCCTGTTGACCGGAACGAACCGACGAGAAAGCACATTCACCTCCGATCCTGCCACCGGAAATCCTCCCAACAGCGTGGCTCCCATTAACGTAGTAGACAATCGAGAACAAAACATTCCATTCGTGGACTTCGAAGTGGGAAGTGTCCTCTACGCCACGGCACTACGCGACGACGTAAAGACAGACCTCAAGATCCGCCTCGCTGCGGTTGGACAGGTTTGGGGCGGGGTCGGATTAATCTCCGCAGCCGACACCGGTCCCTCTCCCTACCGTGACAACAACCTTTTCTTGTACGGAATTGCCCTCAGCGTAGAAGTCGCAAACTGATCCGCATGCGATTCAGCTCGGCATGCGAAATCGGACGTGCGTCAATGACAAGTAGCCAGTTGCATAACCCGACCGGTGCAAGTCGACGGAGCGTGCCGCGAAATCTCGAAATCCACCAACTAAGTTTTCGAACTTCCAAAGGTGTTGGCCTTAGCTCAACCCTGCCGCCATCTCGTTGCCGTGCTATCAGCCTGTTGAAAAACGACGTTTGCCGAGTTGATCCGAACCGTCGCGGTTAAAGCCTGCTATAGGTGATAGCAATTCGAGACAATGATCTCGGAATCTCCAGAGGCCGCCGCAGAAGCACGACGATGACAAGCCAGTCGTATACTTCGTGATGGTTCGCGACTGAGTCTGAGCGAGGCTCGGAGCATCGCAGAACGAAGACCTCCACCGAATCGCGCGAGTCGGGGGTTTGGAACATGGACTATCAACCGCCTGCTCGGTGATGCCTGCCGTTCGGTTGACGCCGCACAGCAACTCGGCATGCACATGAAATACGGCAAGTGGTTCGGTCTGGCGTTCGTCGCTCTGTTCACCGGGTGCGATACACCCGACAGCCCGAGCAACACGCCACGAAGGACTCCAGAAGCAACAGCAATGGATTCAGAAGCCATGGAAGCCAATTGGCCATTCGAGAGCCAGGAAACCTCGCCGTGATTACGCTCGATCGAATCATGGATGGCACGAATCCAAGTCTGCATGTCACCCACGATGAAGACGATGGTGGCTGGCAATTCCTTGACGGTGGTGACGCCACCTTAGAGAACGCCATGGTGGTCTCGCTCCGGAATGTCACTGATCATGATCCGACAATCAAGCAGTTGGCCGACCTGCCGCTGGGGTGGCACGCGGTGCGGGATGCGGTCGGCCAACCATGGCAGCGAAACCGAAGCCCCCGCTGAATACAACCAATCGACGCAGAACATTGCGGCGAACGGTAGCCACCGACGGCGCTATCTTGGAAAACCAGGTTTTCGGCGGTGCCCGGAGTATCTCCTCCGCTGCAGTGATGCTAGCCATCACACAGGACTGCCGGCGGTTGACTTCGCGAGCCAGGAGCCGAACGGTCGGACTTTCGCAATCAGATTCATCCCCGGGCCGCTAATCGCCTCGTCCGCCGGCACCACTTGACTCTCAGTGCGGGATGACTAAAACAGACCTTACTGATAACGATTCTCAATATCGCCCACCTGCTGCTCCCCCAGCCAGCAACCGCCGAAGCGCTCCACGCTCGGCTCAGCCAGCCATCCTCGCTGACAGGTCGGATTCACTTCGAAGACCCATTTCAGGAGGAGGCTTTCATGCTTCTGTCTATCCGTCGGCGCCGTGCCGCCTTCACGCTCGTCGAACTGCTGGTGGTCATCGCGATCATCGGCATCCTGGTCGGATTGCTGCTCCCCGCCGTCCAATCGGCCCGCGAGGCCGCACGCAGGATGCAGTGCAGTAACAACCTCAAGCAGGTTGGACTGGCTCTGCACAACTACCACGACACGTTCCGATCGCTGCCCCCGGCTTGGGCCGATTGGGATGGCCTGTGGGCAACGCCGCTACACACCGCACATGCCAACGCTGCCATCCTGCCGTTTCTAGAAGGCAGCAGTGTCGAGGATCGGTACGACTACGACGTGCGTTGGGATCATGCCAACAACGCCCCGTTGGCGAACCTGATGCCCGTCACCTACCAGTGCCCCTCCACGCCCGGAGCAGGAGAGATCGAACCCAATAGCCAGTTCCAAACCTCCGACTACACGTACATCCGCAGCGACACCGGCTGGGTCACCGATCCGACTCCGAACCATTCCATGTTCGAACAGAATGAGTTTCGGAAGTTTCGCGACGTGCTCGACGGGCTGTCGAACACGATCATGCAGTATGAATCGGCGGGACGCACGACGCTTTATGTCCACGGACGGCAGACGACCGCGCCGGCGTGGTGGTCGGGCGAGTACCGTGCGTGGGCCGGGCATTTTGATTCCAGTTGGATGTATCCGTTTCAGGTAACGGTTGATCCCGCCAGCGGCCCACCAAGCGTGACGTACTTCGTCGGGTCCGACGTGATCAACGTCGCCAACTGGGGAAGCCCCTATTCGTTTCATCCGGGCGGTGTCCACGTCAGCCTGGCCGACGGCTCGGTGCGTTTCCTGACCGAGTTCGTCGATCTAGACACCCTCAGCGCCCACACCTCCATCGACGGCCATGAAGTTGCAGGAGAGCTTCAATGAACTTGCGCGACCTCGGTACGCGGTTGCACGCGAGTCGCCTGGACGGATCGCCCGCAACCGTCCTGCCACTGGTTCCCATCGTCCTGCTTCTGCAGGGCTGCGGCGGCGAGGCATGGCAAGCGGAAACGTATCCGGCCAGGGGACAGATCACGATCAACGGCGAACCGCCCGAAGGTGCCGTCATCGAATTGCACTCCAAGGGTCAGCAGCCCGATGTACGCAATTCACGTCCGTGGGGACTCGTCCAGCCGGATGGGTCCTTCGTGCTGTCAACGTACGAATCTGGCGACGGCGCCCCAGCGGGTGAGTACGCGGTGGTGATCCGTTGGCCTCCCGACGCTTCCCAGCCTTCGTTTGCGGACCGGCTAGGAGGTGCCTACTCGACCGCCCAAAAATCGGAGTGGGACTTCACGATCACGGAGGGTGAAAACCAATTGCCTCCGATCGAAATTGTGGGCGTGAACGTTCAGTCCAAGGACGACGCCCGACCGCCGCAAAAGGCTCCTCCCGGTCCTGCCGTCGGCAACTGACCCCACGGCAGACGTTTCTTAGCGGCCGCCGCGTGCGGCCCACCACCTCCACAACTCTCGCAAACTGCTCGCATGAGACAGACGCTCCGAAAACGCTGGCTCGCCGTGCATCGCTGGCTCGGCCTGACGGTTGGCTTGCTGCTGGTGCTGATCGGCCTGACCGGAAGCCTGCTGGTGTTCGATCATGCCATCGACGAACGACTAAACCCTGACCTGCTGCTCACGAACGGCAGCGGCGATCGACAACCAATTGCGGAAATCATCGCAGCGGCCGAGGAAGCTTTCTCCGGTTCGGCGGAGAGGGCTCTGTCGGTGTCGCGTCCGCGCATCGCCAACGGCGTCTGGACCGTGTGGTTCCGGGCCGGAACCGAGGACAATCCCAAGTTCGTTGCCGTTCACATTGACCCCTACACGGCGCACGTGACCGGCCAACGGACCTGGGGCGAAGACTTGATGTCGCTGATCTACCGGCTGCATTTTCGCTTGTTGGCCGGGGCGCCGGGAGCGGTGCTTGTCGGCATGGTCGGAATCATCGCGATGATCTCGATCGCTTCTGGGATCGTCCTGTGGTGGCCGCTGTGGAAGAACGGCTGGCGTGCTGGCTTTGCAGTTCGCAAGGGGGCAAGGTTCAACTTCGACCTGCACAAAACGACCGGAATTCTTAGCGCGGTCTTCCTGATGGTGATTGCCTTTACCGGCGTCTACATGGAGTTTCATGAATGGTTCCATGCCGCCGTTTCGACGTTCGCAGAGGTAAGTGAACCAGCGGACGATTTCACCTCGACGACACCCAAAACGGCGACGCGATTGACCCCCGATCAGGCCGTCACAATTGCCCAGCCGATTTTCCCGAAAGCCACGTTTGATCATCTACACCCGCCGACAGGGCCGGAAGGATTTTACGAGGTGGCATTTCGGCAATCGGGGGAAACGCAAAAGTCATTCGGCCGTTCCCAGGTGTTCCTCGATCAGTACAGCGGCGAAGTGCTGGCAATCCGCAGCCCGCAGGACTTCACCGCAGCCGATGCGTTCTTCGCTTGGCAGTTTCCCCTTCACAATGGCGAAGCGTTCGGACTGTTCGGGCGTTGGGTCGTCTTCCTGATGGGAATCACCCCAGCGCTCTTCTACATCACGGGCCTTCTCCTATGGTGGCGTCGTGGAAAGGCGCGTCGTCGAAAGACCCGGCTGAAGGTGGGTAGCGAATCCACGGTGCTTCCGGCACGGCGGAAGAATCATCCCGTCCCCGAACCTGTGGGGGCGGACTTTGAAAGTTAGGCAACCGATTCAACTCGCTGACAGGAAGCATCTCGGCCGCGTCAGCACGGCCTCGATAGCGGCGGGCTTTGAATTGGCAAGCCACCTCGACGGAACGCATCGCAGCGATTGCATCAGGTACAATGTGCGGCAGTCTCTGGCGATCAGCGTTCGACGTCCGAGACGATTGCTTTCGGGGGGCTCCAATGATGGACATTGCAGGTGCAGAATATCCTGTCGTTCGTAACACCTGAGCACTGAAAATCTTGTTTTATTTGGCAAAGAGATTCCTTGAACTTCACGGAGGATTCCATGCGTCTCATTATGTTTGCCGTGGCTTTCTTGTGCTGTTACACAATCTCGCCCGCACACTTATTTGGGGAACAGCACATTACGCTGTTGAATGAAATCGACGAAAAGACGGGGCATGACAATCACGTGATTGCCGTGCAATTGTTCGGCGATCGCACTGAGATCACTTACTGCGATGGCACGGACACCGCCCATTTGTTGCCGTTGCTTCGGACTCTCCAGACTGGCAGCAGGCAACCAATTACCTTGCGAATGGTTGGATTCCATGAGTTCGACATCGACAACCGCGGCTGGGTCATTGTTGGTGTTTGCAACCGAGTTAAAGACGCTGACCCGGGAATCTTTGTGTGGTCATCAGAGGATGTCTCGCGGTCAACAGCTAGATCAATGGGAACTTCATTCAAGCAAATGCGAAACTACCCCGTCGAACTCCGATCACGAACTGAACTCGCTGAATACTTCACTCCGGAAGCAGTTGAATGAGCGTGGTCGAATTCCTCGCGTGACAAGCCAAATAACCAAGCGTTCCTGAAAGAGATTAGCTTTTTCGGTGGCCTGCAAAGAACGTTCAGGTTGTTGCGTTGCCAGGCCGCGAGCTCCTTCGACCCTGGAGCATTGCTCCGCAATCCCGCCACGTTGCGAGGTTTCATGGCCAGCAATCAATCGATGGTCCACCTGTACCCGGGCGCGCTGCATGAACTGGAATCGATCGCTGCCAGTGTTCCCGATCGGCTTGTCCTGTTTGTGGTGGATCCCACAGCCTATGCCGCCTCCGGCGCCGAAGCGATCGTGGAACCGATCCTGGCATCTCGGCGCGTGGTTCGCTTTTCACAGTTTGAACTCAACCCCAAACTCGACGACGTCCAGCGAGGGATCGAGGCCCTCGACGGACAGCGACCCGATCTGGTCATCGCGCTCGGGGGCGGAACCGCGATCGATCTGGGAAAATTAATCGGCGCCCTTTCGGTGCAACCCGACAAGGCGGTCGACGTTGTGACCGGACAAGCGAAACTCAGCGAACCGATTCCTCCGCTGGTCGCCATCCCAACGACAGCCGGCACGGGCAGTGAAGCAACCCATTTCGCCGTCGCCTATGTGGGACCGACAAAGCATTCTGTCGCTGACCCTCGCTTGCTTCCCGACTACGCCATCGTCGATCCGTCGCTGACCGACAGTTTGCCGCCGGAGATCACGACGGCCACGGGCTTGGACGCATTGTGCCAGGCCATTGAATCCATTTGGGCCGTGGGAGCCACATCAGAGTCCGAGCGTTTTGCCAGCGAAGCATGCCGCCTGGCAGTCGATAACTTGCAAATTGCGGCGTTGAGTCCCACCAAGGAAGCGAGACTGGCGATGTGTCGTGCCTCGCATTTGGCCGGTCAGGCCATTAACATCAGCAAGACCACCGCGTGTCACGCGATCTCCTACTCACTGACATCGCGCCACGGTTTTCCGCACGGGATCGCCGTTGCAATGACGCTCACCGCAGTCCTGGCCTACAACGCCGAAGTCACCGAGAAAGATTGCAATGACCCACGCGGTCCCGACGACGTTCGATCCCGCATCGACAGGATTGTCCATCTGCTGGGCACGCGGAACGTGCCCGAAGCCTGTGAGAAATTGGAAACCCTGTTGTTCAATCTCGGTTGTCCCCGCAGCATCGCGGAAGCCGGAATCTCGGGAAACGAACAGGTGACGAAGATCGTCGACAGCGTGAACGTCGAGCGAATGTCAAACAATCCGCGGCAGACCACCGCGGCTTCGCTCGCGACGTTGCTGAAAAAGCCCCACCACGGGCTCGGCGTCCGATGAGGTTTTACCGAGGGGTGCCGAGATGAGTCGCAGCGACGATCTTCCGTTATCGAGCGACAGTTCGATCAGCATGCGGCTCGCCGAGGCCGGTCCGTTCGCGTTCTCGGCTTATTGCATCATCGCGGCGTTCGGCACGTACTTTTGCATGTACGGTTTCCGCAAGCCCTTCACCGCGGCGACATACGCCGACACGCAATGGCTGGGCATCGGGTTCAAGACGATTCTGATCGCGGCCCAAGTTGCCGGGTACACGCTGTCAAAATTCATCGGAATCAAAATCGTCTCGGAGATGCGTCCTCGTTACCGGGCCGTTTCGATTCTGGTACTGATCGCGATTGCCGAGACGGCCTTATTCTTGTTTGCCGTGACACCGGTACCTTGGAATTTTATTTGGTTGTTTGTCAACGGACTGCCACTGGGAATGGTTTTTGGCCTGGTGCTCGGCTTTCTGGAGGGCCGAAAGGTCACCGAAGCGTTGTCCGCAGGACTTTGCGCCAGCTTCATTGTTTCGTCCGGCTTCGTCAAAACCGTTGGGCGAAGCTTGATCCAAGACTACCAAGTTGATCCCTACTGGATGCCCTTTTTGAGTGGGCTGCTGTTTGTCTTTCCCCTGCTTTTATTTGTTTCGCTCCTTTCTCAGATTCCGCCGCCCACCGCCATGGATGAAGCTTCCCGGTCCAAGCGGGCGCCAATGGGTCGCATGGACCGCCATGCATTCTTTCGACGGCACGCTGCCGGGATGATCGGGTTGTTATCGATCTACGTGCTGTTGACGATTGTCCGAAGCATGCGAGACGACTTTGCGGTCGAAGTCTGGCAGGAGCTCGGCGTCGACGACAAACCGAACGTCTTCGCCCGATCGGAGTTTTGGGTGATGATTGGCGTCGTCATGATCAACGGATGCGCGTTCCTGTTAAAAAACAACCGCTTGGCTTTTCTATCATCGATCGCACTGTTGTGCGTCGGTTTCTCGATCGTCCTGCTGGCGGTCGCCGGGCAGCGTTCCGGTGCCTTGTCGCCGATGGTCTTCATGGTTCTGCTGGGGACCGGGATGTACATTCCCTACGTCGCCTTCCACACCACGGTCTTTGAGCGAATGCTGGCTGCGTTTCGCGAACCCGGGACGATCGGTTACCTGATGTACCTGGCCGATGCGATCGGATACCTGGGGTATGTTGCGGTGATGGTGTTTCGCAATACCGTCTCCGGCGAAGTGAGCTTTCTGGGGCTCCTTCTTTGGGCATCGGTCCTGGTTGCTGTTGCATCGTCCATCATCTCCGTGCTGCTGGGCATTCATTACCACCGAACGCTTCCCGACAGTTGAAAACTCTTTTCAATGGCGAATTCCCAAAACACATCGGACTTGCTGATTATCGGTGGAGGCGTCCTGGGAGCATTTCACGCGTACCATGCGTTGCGTCGAGGGTTAAGTGTGACACTGCTCGAACGCCACCCCGCTCCTCGTGGAGCAACGGTGCGCAACTTCGGTCAGGTCGTTCCCTCGGGTTTGGACCGGCACTGGCAACCGCTGGGCCGCGAGAGCCTGGCGATTTACAAAGACCTGCAGGCGCGGTTCGATATCTCCGTTCGACAACACGGAAGCCTGTACATCGCATCCGACGACGATGAACTGCAGCTGATTGAAGAGCTGCGGACAATCAATGCGGCCACGGGATATCGTTCGGAGCTCTGGACCGCCAAGCAATGTCGGGAACGGTATCCCAATCTGCGCTCAGATTACTGCCGCGGCGGACTGTTCTTTTCCGAAGAAATATCCGTCAACCCCCGCGTCATGATCCACCGAGTCCACGCGTTCCTTTCGGAGCAGGACCGCTTTCGCGGATGCTTCCAGAACGGCGTGCGCGAACTGACCACGGATTCGTCAGACCGTGTGCGGGCCGTGACCCATGACGGCAGCCTGTTCACCGCCGAGAACGCGATCCTTTGTTGCGGCACCGAGCTGCAGGGACTCTTCCCCGGAGTATTTCGATCCAGCGGGATGGAAGTCGTCAAGCTTCAAATGTTGCGACTGAAACCGCAGGGCAACGTGTCCATCCCAGGGAACATCCTGACCGGGCTGTCCATTCGTCGCTATGAGAGCTTTGCCGAGTGTCCGTCGTGGAAGGCCGTCAAATCACGCGAGCCGGTTGATGCGTTCTGGAAACGCTGGGGTGTTCACGTGTTGTTTAAACAAGAAGTCGATGGCGGCATCATTCTCGGCGACTCCCATGAGTATGCACCGGTGGCCCGGATGAACGACCTGAGCTTCGACATTCGTCAGGAGGTCAACGATTACTTCATCCGTGAAGGAAGCAAGATTTTTGCTCTCTCCCGGTGGGATGTCGAACAATCCTGGTACGGCCTTTACTGTCAGTCCAATGCCACGTCGGGCATCTATACCAAAACGATTGATGACCGGATTCACATCGTGACCGGCATTGGCGGCAAGGGGATGACCAGCAGCCCGGGTTACGCGTTACACCATCTGGGAGAGATTTACGATGATTGAACTGGTCGTTTTTGACATGGCCGGCACGACGGTCGACGAAGACAATGTGGTCTACAAAACGGTGCGCACGGCCATCAACGCGGCCGGGTATGAATTCACCCAAGAACAGGTTCAAGCCGCCGGAGCGGGCAAGGAAAAATCTCAAGCGATCCGCGATGTCCTGGCCCTCGACGGCCGTGACCACAGCGACGACGAAGTTTCCACAATTTTTGCCGACTTCAAAAAGCGGCTCGAAACCGCGTACGGGGAATTGCATGTCCGCGAGCAACCGGGTGCGTCCAGTGTCTTCAAAGGACTGCACAAGCGCGGAATCAAGGTTGTTCTGAACACGGGCTACGACCGTGGCACCGCCGAACGGTTGATCCGGAAACTGGGCTGGAGCGTTGGGCGAGAGATCGACGCTCTGGTGACCGCCAGCGACGTCGAAAACGGTCGCCCCGCGGCGGACATGATCCACAAAGCCATGCAATTGACCGGAGTCCGGCAAGCCGCATCCGTCGTAAAAATTGGCGACTCACAGATCGACATCGACGAAGGCAAAAACGCCGGGTGCGGGATGACGTTTGGGATCACCACGGGCGCTCAAACGGAAAGCCAACTCCGCCAGGCAAACCCCACCGAGGTGCTCGAGCGTTTGGCGGAAATCTACGCGTACGTTGACGGCTAGGAAGGGGAGAGACTGCGGTCCGACGCCGCAGGGGTGCGTCGGCTCGGTTTGGAATCGGCTCTCGCCGTGGTAAGGTGATCGACGGCGACCGTCCCGAATTCGACTCCACGCCGTGGCATGTCCTCGATTCTGCTGGAAACGACCGAACGACCAAGAAGTCTTGTCTTCACCTGGCTGGCGAGGGCAAACGGGCTGTCGCTGGATGCTCCGCTGGTGGCGTTGGTTTGGTCCTCCCTGCTGTTGCACTGGACTGGAGGCACGAGTTCCGGCACAGCGGTGAACAGCGTTTGGCCTGGCTTGGGGCCGGTGACCGCCTCGGAAGCTGTCCTGGCACTGACGGTTTGGTTGATCTACGTGGCCGACCGATTGCTGGATGTGCGGCGGCTGGATTTTAGCGCCGCGACGGCGGACCGTCACCGATTCGTCCGCCGCGTTGCCGTTCCGATGGTGGCGGCCTGGATCGTCGGATTGGCGATCGACCTTTGGATGACCCTGACGTTGTTAGATGACGCCACGCGTCGCGCCGGCTGGGCGGTGGTTCTGCTGGTTGTGCTGTATTTCGTCGCCGTGCACCGGTCGGTCTTGAAGACCGACCATCCGAAGGAGTTGTGGGTCGGGCTGATCTTTGCCGTGGGCACCGGTCTGCCCGCGTGGTGCCACGGACTGACATTCGCCGCGGCGGTCGCAACGATCGCATTGATCGCGCTGTGCATTGTCAATTGCCTGATCGTTTCGGTCGGACAACAGCACGCGGACGACCAGCAGGGCGATCCCAGTTGGTTGAAACGGCGAACGAACATTCGTCGCAGGCTGACCCCCATCAGCATCGGCATCGCGCTGTTCGCCGCGATCAATGGGGCCACCGGAGTTCTTCCGGTCACGGTTTCTGCCCCGCTGATCGGCAGCGCATTGATTCTCGCTTCATTGGCTCAACAGCTGAAAGACACGTCGGATCAAACGGCAACCAACCGGGTTTGCCTGCTGGCCGACTATGCCTTGATCGCCCCGGCCGCCTTGACGCTGCTTGCGGCAGGTTGGGCCTAGCGGTCGATCGGGAACAAAGGGCCGGGCCGTCGGCCCTACCGTGGGATTGGGGATTGTGATCCCCGGCCCGTTGGGCCGGGCTGGGCAAATGCCGGGGCGTTGCCCCGCCGCGAAATCGTCAACTGCACACCGGATCGTTTTCATCATCGGCCCTGCACAATTGCCCTCGGGCCGAAGGCCCAACCGTTTGCCCAGCCCAGCCCGACAGGGCTGGGGAATCGTCACCCCAAAAAACGCAGGGCTGAAGGCCCGCCGTTTGCCAGGACGCTGCCCCGTCGGCGGAATCATGCCGGGGCGGACGGGCCGGCTGGCGCCCCTTGCGCGTGGTTTCATTTGCGATACGCTCTTATTGCCGTTTTCATGCTCTCACACCGCGAACGCATGTCTGATTCGTCGCCCCGGGGATATGACCGACTCGCGCCGTGGTATCAGACGATCGAACGGTTGCGGTTTGCCGGCGGGCTGCAACGTTGGCGTGAACGTTTGCTGGACGAGATCCCACCGTGTCGCCAGGTTCTGTTTCTGGGTGACGGCGACGGCCGACTGCTCAAATCATTCCTGGACCAACTTCTCAACCGTGGGCCAACCTCCAGCAATTTGGTTGAAAACATCCGCAGCGTCGACTTTAGCGCCAAGATGCTTCAGTGCCAGCGGAAACGCATTGCACGCCATCCGCTTCGGCACAAGGTCCAGCTGGAACACGGCGACGTTTTGAACGCCCAATGGCCGACACGGCAATATGATCTGATCGTCACCGCGTTCTTTCTGGACTGTTTTGCCGAGCCCCAACTGCGGCGATTGGTCAGCCAACTGACCACAGCGTTGGCTCCGGAAGGGCTGTGGTACGTCGTCGATTTCACGCAGCCAGACCGCGGCCTGGCAAAGCACTGGGCCGGCGGATGGCTGGCGGTGATGCATGCGTTCTTCCGTTGGCAAACCGATCTTCCGACCCGGCGACTGGTTCACGCTGATTCCATTCTGAAGTCATCCGGACTTGAACCGCGCTGCTTTCAACAGAATCGCACGCGTTGGATCACATCGTCTTTGTATTCCTTCGCCGAGAAGCCCAACGCGTCCGATTGCTCGCGCAGAATCTCTTCAGAATAGACAATGATCGCCAGCGCAAAAAAATAAACGCCGCGGGTCGTGTGCCCCGCGGCGTTTCGCGTTGATGATCCGGTAACGCGTGGTCAGTTATTCCTCAGCAACTCTTGGATGCCGTAGGTGAAGAAGGTCCCCAGTCCGAAGTTCAGGATCTCTTCCTCGCACTTGTACTGCAAGATCAAGGTATCGCCGGCCTGGACCAAAGGACGTGCCCTTGGGTCGTTGATGGCCTTGGTCAGGTCGACTTCGATTGCCACCTGGCCGTTGCAGTCGGTCTTGCGGAGGATGTACAGTTTTCCGGGAGGAATGGTTGCGATGGCCGAACCCAAGCCTCCAATCCCGCGGCTGCCGCCGCCGCCCCGAGCTTGCCCGTACACTCCCGTTCCGGCCAAAGCCATGGCGCCCAGCACGTCCAGGTCGTAATCGCGAGGCAGCGGGAACTCGCCGCCGGGCAACAGTCCGCCGGTGTAGAAGACCTCGGTCTCACGCGATTCGATGTACACGATGTCGCCGTCTTCCAGGGTGATGTCTTCCACGGTCAATTCCGGCACCACGCCTGGCGGCAATCGCAGCGGGATTCGCAGCACGGTCGGGTCTTCCGGCAGTCGGGGCGGGCAGGCACAGGGATCCAGCATGGCCGCTTTCTGTTGCCGTCGGAAGGATTCCAGGAACTGCATCCGCAGCTCTTTGTTCTGGGCGGTGTTACGCAACACCTTCACCTGGTTCTTGGCGTTCAAGCCGGGAAGCCCCCCGGTTTCCACCAAGGCGTGCAGGATGTCGTTTTGGTAGGCCCGCAGTTTCACCAGTCCGCCGCTTGCCGACCGATCGCTACCGCGGATGTATCCACCGCCGCCTCCGCCTCCGGCGCCACCGCCGATACCCCCGCCGTCCTCGCGGACGACGATCACATCGTAGGTCCGTTCCTGGATCACGGTGACGATCGGACGTGCCTTTTCCGATCTCAGGATGTCGGTTTCGATGTAGGCATTGCGGATCGCATCGCGAACTTGATCCAGCGTCAGCCCGTCCACCTGCAACGGTTCCACCAGCGGCAGCGCCAGCGTCCCGTCTTCCTGCACGGCGATCGGGTAACCGATCGATGGCGGCAGGGTGCTTTCGGCATCCGGGAAGTTCACCGGCGGCGGTTCCGGCGGAGCATTGGGCGGATTGAACGGCAACACCCCTTCGATGTAGACGCCCAGAATATCGCCGGGCCCGATCAAGTACTCGCGTGGCGGCTCAAGCGTCAGGAGCGAGATGTCGACGGGAACCAAATCGTTCTTTGGCTCGGCAAAGAATTGTTGCGGCAAGCGTTCCGCCGGAACGCCATCGATCGGTTGCGTCAGCGCCGTGCAACCGCTGAGTGATCCGGCCAGCAAGGCCGCAGCGAACGCCTTGGTACCAAGCCGCAGGATCCCCGAGAAGATGGTACCGCGGCAGGGCTGCGGCTGAACCGCACCCGGGCAGTCACTCGAGAGTGAAGTCGTGTTATTCATCCCTGAACTCATCACAGTAGGTTTTGGCGTTGGTTAAAACGTCCAACGGCGGTTCAACACGGTGTCCACCGGGTGCACGCCGCACGGAGGCGCTGGCTGATCGTTTCCGTCACCGTTGACCCAACAGGATTCTCGGCGAGGCTGACAATCCGATCTGCCGTCAATCAAATTTGAATGGAATCTCACCGGATGCATTGGCCGTTTCGGTCACCGCATCTGAGCCGGGCGGAAGTCCCGAACGATTCTGCGCGCCGAAGATGCCTTCGATCGCATCGTCCCCCAGATCATTGAATCCGAAGGGAATGGAACTCTTCTCGGTGGCCGGTAAATCGCCCGCATCCGAAAGACTCAGTTCGACACCGTTGGCCGACGCCGATCCGGCGTTGGATGTCGTTTGGGAAATGTCGACCACGTTCTCCAGAACCGGTCGATTCAGACCTTCGGGCATTTCGGCCCGCGTCGCGTTGTAGTCGGCGATTCCCGCATCGGAACCATCGATTTCTCCGGAACGAAAGTTCTGAGATTGGCTGAGCGGCCGTTCGACCGGTTGAATCGAGGCTTCGGGAATGATTTCCTGCAGCGCTTCCCCCGCGGGCGGCGCCAGCGATTCAATCGTCTGGTCCAGGTCCAACTCCTCCAACGCTTCGCCGTCAGGAACGATCCTTTCGGAACCCGGCACAATCACTTCCTCCGTGATCGGCTGTCCGTCGGGACCGATCATGTACGGTGCCGGTGTCGGGGCGACCGGTTGCTGCTGGTAGGCATCTGCCGCAGTTGGGACGTGTCGATCCATGGTGACGATTTGCCCCCAGTGAGCGACCCCGTCTTCTTCGGCGGCTTTCGCCCCTAGGGGATACCCGGCGAACCAGGCGTTGACGGCGGCTTGCCCGTCGGCAGACTGGTATCGCCAACCCCAATACTGGCTGGGGGCAATCGCGGGAACACATCCGTCGGCGCCGGTAGCGACGTCGATGTAGCCCTGCAGAAAACCTTCCTTGAACTCAGCCAGGTAGGCTTGGTTGCAGTGGCATTCCTTTTCGCGGTACCAGGCCTTGGCCGCCATCGCCCGGTTGCGATGGGAGATCACGAAATCGTCCAGGCAGTTCGCTTGCTTGACGTAGCGGTGAACACCGTCGACGACCATGCAACCAGTCGCGTTGGACAATATCATGGCGGCGGCGCCGCTCAGAATCAGGGACCGCAGGCGTGCGCGTCGCGTTGGCAGCCGAAGCGGGGCCGCGGCGGCGGATCGATGATCGGCCGCAGCGTGCGATGCAGGTGCTGCTGAAACGGGAGTTGCCGACCGGGTCGGGCGTTGTTCGAGTGCGTCGGCCGCACGGTATGAACGAATCGCCATTTGGCCCCCCTTGGCTGCTGGCGGAATCCGAAGTCTTGTCTGGCTTTCATCAGGCGGTCCGCCCCCTGAGGGCACACCGCGGTACCAGGTTTATCGCCTTAACGGTTCAACGGATTTAACCAAAACTGACGGAAACACCAGCTGTACCGGTTTTGACATTCTGGGGAGCTCTAACGAACGTAGGGAAATCGCGACCTCCCTGGGTTCGTCCCAGCCCTTCAGACGTTCGCCAATCGGTAATATTTTTACTAATCGCGCAACTCTTCCTGAATTGCCTGGCAGGCGGAATTTTCTCCAGAGTCCAGCTATTTTTCGGGTAGACTATTTCGGAACGTCGAATAACCGGGGGAACTTCATGCGTGGCATCCAGGCCCCTAGATCTGGCGATCCGATCACAACCCCTTCGAATCAGATCTCCCTGCTACGTGACGCGCACGCCAATGATTTGGTTGAGTTTCGTTTCCATTGCTGCCTCAATCGTTGCCGCTCTTGCGCTCGTTCCCGTGGTGCGTTCGGTGGCCCGACGTATCGGCATCGTTGACCAGCCCGACAGCGAGCGAAAACTGCATGACGCCCCGATCGCACTTGGCGGAGGCGTCGCCGTCCTGGCCTCCCTGCTGGTCGGATTCTTCTCGGTCATCATGCTGGACCGGTTCCAGAGCGAATCGATTTTGGGAACGGTCACGCCGCAATGGTACAGCCTGATTTTTTGCACCCTGGCGATGCTTGCGATCGGCTTGATCGACGACAAGTGGGCGCTCCGCGGTCGCCAGAAGTTGTTGTTGCAAATCCTGATCATCAGCGTTTTGGTGGGGAGCGGAACGCTGGTCCAAAAAATCGGGCTACTGGGGATCGAAGTTCACCTGGGATCGCTGGCTTTTCCGGTCACCGTGCTGTGGCTGCTGGTGTGCGTCAACGCGTTGAATTTGATCGATGGAGCGGACGGGGTAGCAACCACCACCGGATGCTTCATCAGCTTTGGACTGGCGGTGCTGAGTTGGGAGTACGGATCGCCACTGGGATGCATGATGGCCTTTTGCTTGGCCGGCAGCCTGATCGGATTTCTGGTTTACAACAAACCGCCGGCATCCATCTTCCTGGGCGACGCGGGCAGCATGGTCATCGGACTGCTCGTCGGCGTCCTGTCGGTGTGGGCCAGCGTCAAAGGCTCGACGCTGTTGGCATCGGCACCGATCGGCATCCTGGCCATTCCGCTGTTTGATTCGGCTGCGGCAATCGCCCGCCGATTGTTGACCGGACGCAGTATTTACACCACCGATCGCGCCCACCTGCATCACTTGCTGCAAAAGAAGTATGGCCACCGGGGGATGTTGATCATCGTCGCCTCCCTGTGCGTCCTAACGACCACGCTGGCCGTCGCGTCGGCTCATTACGAAATGCCCTGGTTGGCTCTGCTGGGCATCATCGTCGCCGGCAGCTTCCTGGTGTTGACGCGTTCGTTCGGGCACGCGGAGTGCCGCCTGGTGGTGATCAAGGCGACCAACATGACCCGTTCATTTTTCAAGGCGCCTCGAAGCCAGATGGACACCGCGGAAGACGAGCACCACGATTGCGTCCCGCTGCAGGGCGACGGCAAGTGGCACCTGGTCTGGGAACCCCTGGTTCACTTTGCCAAGGCGCACGACATGGCCAAGATCAGCATCGATCTGAACCTCTCCTGGTTGCACGAAGGCTACCACGCCAGTTGGGCCGAGCGACGGATGCCGGAGCGGACCAACCAAATTCAACTGCGCTGGCCTTTGCTGACCGCCAGCGGCACTCCCGGCGCACCGCTGAACATCGGAACGCTGTTGATCGTCGCCAAAGCGGACACTCCCGGGATTCATGAAAAATTTGCCGAACTCAGTCTGATGCTTGCGGATCTGGAGCCACAGATTCAGCACGTCATCAACGACCTGGAACGCGAACACATCGCGGCGCCTCGCTGGGGGGTCAACTCGCCCTCCCCGGCCAAGCCGGCGATCTCGCGAAAAGAACTCATCAACGAGGTCCCTGCGTTGGTTTCCGGACGCCAATAAGTATTGCTCGTTGGGCTGCCGTCCCACCTCTTTCGTCAGACGCTGCAACCCGACCCTCCTGTCTCGCCGTCCGGCCGGTATGCTTCCCAAGCATCCGCCGCCGAATGCGACGTCCAAGCTTGTCCAAGTTTTTCGGATGGTGCATCCTTTGCTCTGCTCGCAGAACGAAGGTCCGACGGCCAGAGACGCTTGGGTCCAGCCCCGCCCCCTGGCCAAGCCGCTTTGGCACGTGCCGCAGATGATCGCATTCCATCACCATCCGCCTGGTGTGCCACTCCGATTTCTGAATCCGGATGTCACCCACGTGGACGAAGTCCGCGCCGATCGAACGTCGGTCCCATTCAAGCCAATCCAGTCTTCACAAGTAAAGCCAGTCACCCATTCACCCCAACTTGCCAACAAGCAAAGCCCCAGAATCGTGAGAACGATCGGAACCGAATTTGCATCGACCCGATTCGCCTGACGATCGGCCCGAGGATTTGGCCTCCCGAAGATCTGGCTGGCCCGTGGTCCTCGCGGTCCGGTAAGATCGGCCCTCCACCAGACCGGTCGCTGGGCTTTCCCCGATCCGGGATTGGTTACGATTTACCCGATCGCTTGTCATACTTTTCCAGGGTGAGACCATTGCCGATTCTGCCCCAAGAACCCGACCGGTACCCCGAAAACCTGCTGCAGTCTGAACTGGCCGAGCAGCAATCCTGGTGGCTGCTGTACACCAAATCTCGTCAAGAGAAGCAACTGATGCGGCGACTCCGGGAACTGGAAGTCCCGCACTATGGGCCACAGATCGAGCAACGTCGACGTTCGCCCAATGGTCGTGTCCGCACCAGTTACGTGCCGCTTTTTAACAACTACGTTTTCCTGTGCGGCAACGACGACGCCCGCTACCAGGCCGTCTGCACCGGGTGCGTGCAGCAAGTATCGGAGATCACCGACACCGGACCGCTGATCACGGACCTGACGCAGATCAGCGACCTGGTGGACATGCACGTGCCATTGTCGGTCGAAGGCCGACTGGTGCCGGGACAACAGGTTCGGGTCAAGAACGGTGCGTTTGCTGGATTCGAAGGGGTTGTGCTGCGGCGTGATCAGGAAACGCGGTTGCTGGTTTCGGTCCGTTTCATGGACCAGGGCGTCAGCGTGAAATTGGATGATTGCCAATTGGAACCGCTGGGCGCGGCGCCGGTCGAAGAAAGCTGATCGAGCATCGGACCGATCTTCACGGTTCTGCCAATCACTCCGGAGGCAACCGCTGTTGCCCGTTGGCCGTCAATCGAATTTTTGCGTCACGAGTATCATCGTTCTGACAGCAACCTACAGTGTGGCGACCGGTCCCACGTCCCCCACACCGGCGGGTCCCTTAAACCGCGATAGCGGTTCCGCGGGGCACCCAAGCTGATCGCCGGGTAGGGCGGTCGATTTTGGCGATCTAAAGTCTCCTTGACGCCGGGATGGCCGGAAAACGTATAAGTCTCGCAGTCGCCTCGGCCCCGCCGATCGACGCCCCGTCTTTGAACACCAAACCAATTTCACGCATGCCAGACCAGACCCTCGCTGTATCAAAAATCTGTTGTATCGGTGCCGGCTACGTCGGCGGTCCAACGATGGCGATGATCGCTCATAAGTGCCCGCACATCGACGTGAAAGTGGTCGACATCAACGCGGACCGGATCGCACAATGGAATTCCGACCAATTACCGGTCTATGAACCCGGCCTGGACGACATCGTTCAACAATGCCGCGGCAAGAACCTGTCGTTCACCACGGCCATCGATGATTCGATTCGTGCGGCCGACATGGTTTTCATCTCCGTCAACACGCCCACGAAGATGTTCGGCGTCGGCGCCGGTCGGGCAGCGAACCTGGAGTTCGTCGAGAAGTGCGCCCGCCGCATTGCCGAGGTCTCCGAAGGCCACAAGATCGTGGTCGAAAAGTCCACCCTGCCGGTTCGCACCGCCGAAGCCGTCAAACGCATCCTGGCCAATTCCGACAACGCAGCCACTTTCGATGTGCTGAGCAACCCGGAGTTCCTGGCGGAAGGCACTGCCATCGAAGACCTGCTGGCTCCCGACCGCGTGTTGATCGGCGGCGAACGCGCCGAAGCGATCGAAGCCCTGGTTTCGGTTTACGCGAACTGGGTTTCCCGTGACCGCTTGCTTACGACCAACCTGTGGAGCAGTGAGTTGTCAAAGCTGACGGCCAACGCGTTTCTGGCCCAGCGTGTTTCGTCGATCAACGCCATCAGCGCTCTGTGCGAGGCAACCGAAGCCGATGTCGACGAAGTCGCCTCGGCGATCGGAACCGATTCGCGAATCGGGCCCAAATTCCTGAAAGCTTCCGTCGGATTCGGGGGCAGTTGCTTCCAGAAGGACATCCTGAACCTGGTGTACCTGTGCGAGTACTTCGGCTTGCCTCAAGTGGCCGAATACTGGGAACAAGTCGTCAAGATGAACGACTACCAAAAGCAGCGGTTTGTCACCCGCATGGTCCGAACCATGTTCAACACGGTCTCGGATAAGAAGATTGGCATCTGGGGATTCGCCTTCAAAAAAGACACCAACGACACGCGTGAGTCCGCAGCGATCTATGTCTGCCGTGATCTGCTGTTGGAAAAAGCCCGACTGTGCATCTACGACCCGCAGGTGAGCCGCGAACACATCCTGCGAGACTTACGATCGATCTTCACCGAAGGCGACGGCGTGATCAGCGACGCCAAACAGAAACTGATCGACGAGCATGTCTCGTTCGCATCCAGCTGCGAAGAAGCGTCCGCCGACGCGCATGCGATCGCGGTCCTGACGGAATGGGATGAATTCGCCGACGCCGATTTTGACGCCATCTTCGATTCCATGAAGAAGCCCGCGTTCGTCTTCGATGGCCGCAACAAGCTGAAAGCGATGGATCTTCAAGGCAAGGGATTCGAATACCACGGCATCGGTTTTTGACCCGATCGCCCCTCGCGGGCATCTCTCCGAATTGCAACCGTCAGGACTCCGCCCTGGCGGTGCCACCTGACTCACCATGCGTTTGTTGCCCGAAAGGATACCGGGCTGTTTGAAATGACACGCCAAGACACGACCCTCAAATCGACCACCCCGCCGGGCACCATTTACGTCGCCGGGCACCAGGGAATGGTCGGCAGCGCCGTCGTGCGTCACCTTCGCGACCTGGGATGCTCCGACGACCAGATCCTCGTTCGCACGCGGAGCGAATTGGACCTGCTTCGCCAAGCCGAGGTGGAGTCCTTTTTCCAAACCGAGCGTCCCGATGCGGTGATTTTCGCTGCGGCGAAGGTCGGTGGTATCCATGCCAACCACACCTTTCCGGCAGACTTCATTTACGACAACCTGATGATGGCAGCCAACGCCATCCATGCCGCGTACCTGTCAGGGACCCGGCGTTTTCTGTTCCTGGGCAGCACCTGCATTTATCCCCGCATGGCCCCCCAGCCGATGCCGGAAGATTGCCTGTTGTCCGGCCCGTTGGAAGAAACCAACGAAGCGTACGCGCTGGCGAAAATCAGCGGTTTGAAGCTGTGCCAACATTATCGCACCCAGTACGGCGTGACGTTCCACTCCGCGATGCCGACGAACCTGTACGGTCCCGGAGACAATTATCATCCCGAGAATTCACACGTTTTGCCGGCGATGCTCCGCCGTTTTCATGAAGCGGTCCGCGACGGCAGCGAGGAAGTGGTGATCTGGGGAACGGGCACGCCCCGGCGTGAATTCCTGCACGTGGACGACCTGGCCCGGGGGCTTGTCCATTTGCTGGGTCTGAACGATCCGCCCAATCTGGCGAACGTCGGAACCGGAACGGACATTTCGATCCGCGAGCTGGCGGAATTGGTAGCCCGCGTCACGGGCTTCAGGGGTAAAATTGGACATGACACCAGTCGCCCCGACGGTACGCCGGTCAAGCGAACCGACACGACCTTGATCCGGTCAACCGGCTGGCAGCCGACCATCGACTTGGAGTCCGGGATCGAGCGGACTTACCAGGATTATCTTGCGTCGATCCAGGAAGGTTCCCTACGCTCCGTGTAGCGCGGGCCGAACTGCGCCCGTGAATCGGGTTTCGGCGAACGAGCAACAAACGGAAATCGATGTGCAGCGTCTTCCACGACGCGATCAAACCAAGAGCTCTCCGGTGCTCCATGGCTTGACGGTTTTCACACCGTCACGTCTCGACCGGCGTTCACTATTTGCAACCTAAAGTGGGACGTCGCTCCCCGCGATGGTCCCTGCGACCGTTCGCTGTGATCGGGCCTCGTCGCTCAGATTGCCGCTGACCTTTCCACCTTCCAGCCTACCTTCACTTGCTTCGGCGGGTCATTTAGACATGACTGATTCATCACGTCCATTGAAAAAAGCTCTGATCACGGGAATCACCGGACAAGACGGTTCCTACCTTGCCGAACTGTTGCTGGAAAAGGGCTACGAAGTCCATGGAATTGTTCGTCGCAGCAGCACGTTCAATACCGACCGGATCGACCACATTTACATCGACCCTCACGATGAGAATGCTCGGTTGTTCCTGCACTACGGGGACCTGACAGACGGTCAGAACCTGACCAACCTGGTGCTGAACATCGAACCGGAAGAGATTTACAACCTGGGCGCGCAGTCGCACGTCCGCGTTTCGTTCGATTCGCCGGTGTACACGGTGCAGACCACGGCGGTTGGCGCCCTGAACGTTTTGGAAGCGGCACGTCAACTGAATCGCAAGCAAGCCGTTCGTGTCTACCAGGCGTCCAGCAGCGAAATGTTTGGCGACGTGGTCGAAACGCCTCAAACCGAAAAGACACCGTTCCAGCCGCAAAGTCCCTACGCCTGTGCGAAAGTCTACGCGTTTCACCAAACTGTCAACTACCGCAACGCCTACGATCTGTTCGCCTGCAACGGCATCCTGTTCAACCACGAATCGCCGCGTCGCGGTGAAACGTTTGTGACACGGAAGATCACTCGGGCAGCGACCCGTATCAAGACCGGGCTGCAAGACAAACTGTACTTGGGCAATCTGGATGCCAAGCGTGACTGGGGCTATGCGAAGGACTACGTCCGAGGCATGTGGATGATGCTTCAGCATGACACCCCGGACGATTACGTCTTGGCGACCGGTGAGACGTACACGATTCGTCAGTTCCTGGATTACACCTTCGGTTACCTGGATCTGGACTGGAGCGAGTACGTTGAAACGGATCCCCGGTACTTTCGCCCGACGGAAGTGGACTTGTTGCTCGGTGATTACAGCAAAGCCAAGAACGTCCTGGGCTGGGAGCCCGAAACGAGCTGCAAAGAACTGGCCGAACTGATGGTCGACCACGATCTGGAACTGGCCCGCGACGAAGCGGCGCGACGCGCCCCGGCGTAGCCGCCAAGTGGTGATCGCTGGCTGTTCACTCACACAAGCCTTTCCCGCCACGTGCGTGATCTTAAGAAGCAGTCTTTTCTCCGACGCGACGTCGCGTCATTGATCGACACGTTCGTGGTGTTGATCCTGGCACTCCTACCGATTGCGACCAGCTTCGATTTCGGCGGCGTCCTCCCTTGGACGCAGTTCGTCTCCGCTTTCGCAATTGCCGTGCTTTGCGGCGGTTACTTGCTGTTCGTCATTGCTACGGCATTGAGATTCGCGGGACGGCCTCCCGCTCAGAATACGGACTGGATTGCCACCCGAGTCCCGATTTCGCTGGTCGTGCTGTGGCTTTTGGGTTGTTCGATTCTCGCATTCCAAAATGCGTCTCTACCCGGCAATTGGGTGGAATGGCTCAGCAAGGGGGCCAACCGCGCCTATCATGATTGGATGCAACCCATTTGGATGATCTTGGGGCAACCTGCACCGAACGATCATCCTATTTCGATTCATCCCGACAGCACGCGGCATCGTCTTCACTTTCTCTTGAGCCTGCTTCCGCTGCTCGTGTTGGTCGCGCTATCGATCTCGCGTCAACGCCGAATCGCAATGCTGTTGGCATTGCTGATGTTCGGAACGACCATCCATGCCCTCTACGGCGTATTCACCGATCTGGAGATCGCTGGAGAGCGACTGGTTGTTTCCACAATTACGACCAGCTTTGGACGATTTGTGAATCGGAACAACGCGGCCCTGTTTTTAAACCTGGGCATTGCCTGCGGCATCGGGCTGATCACGTGGCGGTTGTTTTCGATGAGCCTGCCCGACGATGACGACATGGTTGACACGTCCGATCTCGGTGACTTGATTCGCGATCCGGCAACGACAATTGCGGCGTGTTGCATCGCCGCCAATATTGCCGCTCTATTCTTCTGCGGATCCCGCGGCGGGATCCTCTCAACGGTGTTCGGTTTCTGTGTTTTGATCCCGTTGGTTTCAGCGAGGAAAAAACTGGCCACAGCTGGCGGCGTCATCGTTGCCTGCCTGGTATTCGCGTTGGCGACCGTGTTTTCCTTTGGCATGGAGCTCACGACAATCCGTCGGATCAGCCAAGTAACTCCTCGGCAGTTCCTGCGCGAAATCTCCGAATCAACTCGCATCCGGCATTGGCACGACTCGTGGGCGGCCGCAGTCGATTATCTACCCTTCGGTAGCGGCGGAGGCACTTATCGCTACGCATATCTTCCCTATCAAGACCTGGGTGACAATCAGACATTTGCGAATGCAGACAATCTCTATCTGGAGCTGATGGTCGAACAAGGAGTACCAGGCATACTCCTAGCTGCAATGCTTTTTGGCACCGTCGTCTTCTCGCTGTCCCGCCTCCGCCATTCGATCTTCCCGATCGATCGTGCACTCTGCGCAACCGGTTGGTTTGCTGTCGCCGTCGTCGGCACCAACGCAATCGTTGACTTCGGTCTGCTGCTATCTTCCAACGCATACTTCTTCGCCATTCTCGTTTCGGTGATTGTGGCGCGAGCGGCCCTGTGCCCTTGTGTCGATTCTCATGCAACTTTCGAACACCCCGATGATCTCGCTACGGCTCAAGAATCATCCCCCTGGATGCGCGTCACCTTCTGCGCTGTTGGTCTTGCGGCCAGTCTTTTTGCACTCGGGCCCCTCCGTTCGGACGCCCTCATCGATCATGCGGTCGCGAAGGGACGGATGGTGCTTCGAAGCGATCCGTGGAGCAGAGATCAACTCGAGCCGACACTTCAGCTGCTGAACCAACTCGCTCGATCGGATTCTAACGCCGACCTTGACCTTTCTAGGGCGAGGTGCCTGGTCCACCTCGCACGCGTGGAAGAAATCGAATCAATGAAACTCGACACGCTTGCTGATTTGGAGCAAGCGACGAATGCGACTCGCCTTGGACGCCGGTCGACTGGCCTTCTTCCCGAACCACCGGCAATTGACACCTACACGCTCGCCGCTTCGACGGCCGTGCGAGCTCTACAGGAAAACCCGCTTTCCGTCGAAGCACGCCTCGTGCTCATCCAAACCGATTTCCTTCCAAACCGAGAACAAACGTCGCTGGACTTGCTCAGGCAAATCAGCACGCTCCAAACGCGAAACAGTGACCTGCATTTGAGGCTAGCCGAATTGGCGGTCGTCCGGAACGCGCCTCGACTAGCCGAGAGCTTTTTACACCAGGCAACGACGCTTCGGGCTGCGAACGTCCCCGACGCGATCAATTTGGCGATCCGTAGCCCAACGCTCGAACTTGATCGATGCATCAGCCTTTCGCCCGCTTCCAGACGTCGCAGCGTCCATCACGTTCTCGCACTGCTAAAACAGACTCCGAATTCTTCCGATCGGTATCATTCGTTCATCAAACATTCCATCGACTTCCTTGATTGCGATGCCGAGCCCTCGCGAGCCGCACGAGCAAAATGTCATTATTTGAAGAGCCGCGCGTTGTTCGAGATTGATTTGCCCATGCAAGCTGAGAAAGCAAATCGATTGGCGATCGAACTGGTGCCAACAGAACGCACTTACCACATCGGCCTGATCCTCGGCCTGATCAAACACGGAAAGTTCGCCGCCGCGATGGAGGCCGCAACCGCTGCGGAGGAGGCACTACCGGAAGATTCACAACTGGAGCAATTGATCCGACACATTGAACATCAAATCGACCAAAATTCCGCATCCGGAACACCGAACGATAACGCTGGGCCGGTGACAGGCGGGGACCGTGTCGCGAACGTGAGCCAGATGTTACCGTCGACGGCAAATCACGCCAGGTTTGCTCACCCATGGTGCTAGCCCACGGGGACAAAGCCTCAACCCTGGAGGGTCAACGCGGGCGGCGTGATCGTTACCTAGTGCTGGGAGCAGCCGCGGGATTTCTTAGCAAGTTCCCCGCCCTCCTCGTCACGCTCGTTTGTGTCCCACTAGCCATCGACGCCCTCGGTGCAGAGCGATTTGGGATTTGGATCACGCTGACAACCCTGCTCAGCCTTTTCGGAATCCTGGATGGCGGAGTCGGAAACGCGATCATCAACATGGTGGCGGAGTTGGCGCAAGAGACGAGGGCAACGCGGATGCGGTCCCTCATCGCCAGCGGCTACGTGTTTGTCGGTGCGATGGCCGCCGCCTGCTTTTGTCTTCAGTTCGTTGTCATTCCAATCATCGACTGGAAATGGCTACTGTCACTGCCGGACGCGATTCCCGCGGAGGAGGTTGCTGTCGTGACGATCGCAGCTTGCACCAGCTATTTCGCCGCAATGCCGCTGTCACTTGCTTCCAGAATCTTAGTCGGATTGCAGCGTACTCACATCGTCGCGACGTCCAATTCCATCGCCCATGTACTTACGGTGTTCGCTACGGTCTTGGCCTGGTATTTTGGTGCCAGTCTGGTGGTATTCGTCTTGTGCTTCGCGGCGCAACCCATCCTGTCGGGATTGATCAACACCGCGATCGTGTTCACAAGCGAGGGCGGCAGATTCCGTCCCGACTTCTCGGTCGCGAGCCGCAAACAGGTTTCGACGCTGCTCTCGGCAGGAAGCCTTTTCTTCGTACTGCAATTGTGCGCTGCAGCCGCTTACCAGACCGACGCGATCATCGTTTCCCATTTTTCAGGGCTGGAGGCGGCCGCCAAACTCGGCCTGACCAGCCGATTGTTCCTCTTTGTGAATTCAGCGACGGTGCTGCTGACCGGACCGTTGTGGCCGGCATTCCGCGAAGCCAGTTTGTTGGGCGATACCGAGTGGGTCAAAAAGACCTACTACAAAGCGACAACGCGTTGCCTGGCGGTTTCGATTGTGCTGACAGGAATCTTGGCCGTGTTCTTTAATCCGATCAACCAATTGTGGACCGGAGGAGAATG
Organism: Roseiconus nitratireducens; assembly: GCF_008629675.1. Lineage (GTDB taxonomy): Bacteria > Planctomycetota > Planctomycetia > Pirellulales > Pirellulaceae > Stieleria > Stieleria nitratireducens. Next base: position 43,010 of record NZ_VWOX01000024.1, read on the forward strand.
CAAACCGAGCATCCTGTTGATCCTGTCAGTCTGCATATGGAGCAATCTTCAGGTACTCGGCCGAATTATGGCAATGTTGCTAAACGGCTTGCATGTCATTCGGCTGCAAGTGATTTGTTCCACAGCCATGGCAATCCTTAACGTGTTTCTTTCAATCTGGCTCACGCGTTCTCTCGGAGCACCGGGCGTGGTGATCGGCTCCATTGTCTCTTACACGATCGTTATTGTCGTCCCGTATCTTTGGCTGCTCCCTGGTTTGATGGACTCCAAGACTCATCTGGTTCCCGACCCACCGGCGCTGAACTAAGTGACGTGCATCATAGAAGGAATCAAGAGACTGATGGCCACCGCTGACCGACTGCATGTGGAGCAGATCTCCGTGTTCATTCGCGATACTCAAAGGAATCCGTTCGCGTGAACCCCAGTGAACCAAGGAGTCGCGTCGCCGACTGCACCGCATCATTCCTGTTCACAGGTCGCATACTGGGGAAGTATGACGTCAACTTCTACCGCTGCGACGAAACGGGATTCATTCAAACGGAAGAACCCTATTGGCTGGAGGAAGCTTATGCGGATGTGATCGCCCAACAGGATTCAGGTTTGCTTGCACGTTGCCTTGCCTTCCGAACCGTGACATCCCTGCTGATCAAGGACAACTTCGAACCGAATGATGAATTCTTGGATTATGGCGGAGGCTACGGAGTTTTCACGCGTTTGATGCGAGACGACGGCTACGCCTTTCATCACTACGATCCGATGTGCCAGAATCTTTTCGCCACCGACTTCGGAGCCGACCTGTCGAGACGTTACGCGGCCATCACGGCATTTGAAGTCTTCGAACACTTGTCCCAGCCGAGGGAAGTCCTTCGCGAGTTGCTCGACAGTACGGACGTCGTCTTCTTTTCAACTGTCCTTCAGCCATCGCCGCCACCCGAGTCGATCGATTCGTGGTACTACTTTCATCCGGAAATCGGACAGCACATCTCATTTTTCAACCTCGCAAGTCTGCAAAGCTTGGCAAGGCAGTTCGATTGCAGTCTTTATTCGAACGGTTCCACTCTGCACGCGATTTCGAAACGACCGCTCTCGTTTTCGGCGGCTCGCCCCGGAATGATTTCCAAGATTCGACGCGCCGTGCTCCGCGCGAGTCGTGCCTAACACGCCGCACCAGACCTCTCACTCAACAATCCATTCACAATTGAAGACTCTCCGACTCTGCGGATCCGTTTTCGCGAATCAGCGCTACGGCGGAGTCTCGCGTTATCTTGTCGAACTGGCCAAGGGGGTTGCGGCGACTGCCGACTGGAATGTTCAACTTGACGCACTCCTGTACAGCAATGCCTATTTGAGAGACGCGGCAAAGGCTTTACAGCATCCGGGAGTCCATGTGAACCGACGTCCGCGTGGGCTGAGTCAAATCAATCACATCGCTTGTCGCCTGGCAAATTCGACCGTCCGCACCGCACCGGACATCATCCACGAAGGCTTTTTTGAATCCGGCAACCTTCAAAAGAAATCGATCCCACGCGTGGCATCGTTCTACGACATGATCAGCGAAAAGTTCATGAACGATTTGTCGATGCGGGATGCGAAACTGCAAACGGTACAGGAATCCGACAAATTGATTGCAATTTCAGAGTCAACCAAGCGTGACATGGTCGATCTCCTTTCGATCGATCCTCAAAAAATCGAAGTCATTTATCTCGCGACCGACATGAAACGACAATCGCAGCGTTTCCCGCTGGACTCAAACGCCCCCTATATCTTGTGGGTGGGCAATCGAAACGGTTACAAGAATTTTAAAACGTTTGTCGAGGGGTTCGCGATGACACGGAATGTCCGGGCGGATCTTCAGGTTGTTTGCGCCGGCGGCCCTCCTTTGCAACCCCACGAGCTTGAACACTGGAATCAACATCGTTTAAATCCCGATCGCATGACGCATGTTCAACCGTCGGAGCAGGAATTGGCGATGCTTTATGGGCATGCCGAGATGCTGATTTACGTTTCGAAATATGAGGGTTTCGGCATTCCGCCGCTCGAAGCAATGGCCTGTGGATGTCCGGTCATTGCGTCTGACACCAGTTCGATTCCCGAAGTGACCGGCGACGCCGCGGTCCTTGTTGACCCGACGGATAGCGAAGCCGTTGCTCATTCGATGGAGCGAGTTTGGGAAGATCGCGAGTACCGCGGACGCCTGATCGAAGCCGGCGACCATCGGGTCCGCTTGTTCACCTGGGACCGATGCGTGGAGAAACACTTGGAACTGTATTCATCGCTCGTCGCATGACAGGGCGATCGTTTGCTGAGGACGCCCAAGCGCTGATGATCTCGAACTAATCCTTACCCGTGTCAATCGAATACAAAGCACTTCCCGGTTGGCCAGAACAGCCGCCGGGCATCGCGTCATTCGCCGCAGACCTCCCCGCGAGTGAACTGCCCCGGATATCGATTGTTTGTCCAAGCTTCCAGCAAGGGGCATTCATTGAAGACTTCATCCGGTCCGTGGTGTTTCAACGCTATCCCAATGTGGAACTTGTCATCATCGATGGCGGCAGCAGTGACGAGACCACGGAGATATTGAAGAAATACTCCCAGTTCATCGACTACTGGATCAGTGAGCCCGATGAAGGGCAAAGCGATGCGTTGAACAAAGGGCTCGATATCGCGACAGGCGATCTCGTGGGTTGGCAAAATGCCGATGACTTCTATCTGCCAAACGCGTTCTGGCACGTCGCCCAACGCGCGTTGCAGGTACCGGCCCTCTCATCATCCGTTTTCCTGGGCCACATCGCGGTCGTCGAAGATTCGCGGGTGATTGGTCGCAAGTATTTTTGTCGATTCTCACGCGATAGTTTGATCTATCGAGGAATCAACTTTGCAACCCAAGCTCTCTTTTTCGGACACGAGATCGCCAAGACGCACCGGATTGACAGGTCGTTGACGTATGCGATGGACGGAGAGTTCATTCTTTCGATTTCGCGAGCGGGATTCCCGTTCTACTTGGTCAATAAGTTTCTCGGAGCCTATCGCCGCCATGAAGACGCGAAGACAATTGCCCACTCGGAGGACTCAAGAGCGGAGTGGCATTCAGTCTTGAGACGCGAAGGAATCGAGCTAAAGAATCACCGGTGGAAGAAGCACGTGTTCACGATTCGCCGACTATTCGAATTGGCTCAATCGGGGAATCTGGTGCAAGCTACCGTCGAGAAGCTGTCACGGACTTCGAGACGGCCATGATGAGGTCCTTCCGCAAAGCCATCTTTCTCAGGTTGGCACGTCTTCTTCCTGCAACACGTTGCTATCGGCAACGTAGTTGGCTGATTAGAAAGGCGGGTTTTGACGTTGATCCGACGGCGCGGCTGTGTGGATCCGCCCAGATCCTAGGAACCTTTAGACTGAAAGTCGGTGCAAACACGTTCATTGGTCACGAAACGCTTATCACCGGCGGCGATTGTGAGATTCTGATCGGCGCGTCCTGCGATATCTCGACACGCGTACTGATCATCGCGGGGACTCATGAACTGACACCCCAGAACGAAAAGGTCGCGGGCCCAGGGCGGTCGGAGAACATCGTCATCGGAGACGGATGCTGGATCGGCGCCAATTCGACCATTCTGGCGGGTGTAACCATCGGGCCAAGATCGTTCGTGGCGGCCGGGGCGACCGTCACTCGTTCGATCCCGGCAAGGTCGATGGTGGGAGGCGTTCCCGCGAGGTTGATTCGCAGTTTTTCCGATCATGCCGACGCAGAGGCTGAATTGCCTTTGCAAAAAGAATGACAACCGCCCCCACGACCGGCTCCCGTCGTTTCGCTCCCCGGACGGGAGAGCCCAATAGCATTCGCCAACTGGTGTTTTGGCAGAACGTCGTCAGCCTTCACCAGGTGGGGCTGCTGGAAGCTGCTGCGAAACGCCTGCCAGGACGAGTTTCATTGATCGTTGATCAAGCGTTCAACCAGAAACGCATCGACCAGGGTTGGAGCGTGGAAACGCCCTCGGGCGTGGACCTGATTGTCAGTCCGGATAATCATGAGATTGCCACAATCTGCCAAAACTACTCCACAGCGGACTGCCACCACGTTTTCAGCGGGATCGATGCGTATCGCGGCGTCTATCACGGTTTGAAAACCGCGAGTCAGACCGAAGCCCGTTTGAATGTCTACGCGGAGCGCCCCGATGCCCGGACACTGGTGAGACGAATGCACTCCCAGATTCGCGGACGTGTCAATGCTCGACGTTGGCGAAATCGAATCCATCGAGTTCTGGCCGTCGGTGATTTGGCGAACCAATACTACCGGCAAATCGGATTTGCACGTGAACAGGTTCGCACCTTTGGCTATTTCCATGATTGCGCCGCGTCATCGCCCCAAAAAACTGTTTCGAAGTGTTTTCAAATTGCGTGCGTTGCGAGACAGGTACCGCTCAAGCGAATTGACCTCCTGATTCATTCCCTTCGTCACCTTTCCGAATTCGACTGGCAGGCTTCCATTGTCGGCGATGGTCCGCTGCTCGGCCAAAACAAGAAGCTGGCAGCCTCGCTCGGACTGTCGGACCGCGTGCATTGGACAGGAACGCTTTCTCACAATGACGTGCAGTCGATCGTACAGGGCAGCGATCTTCTTGTTCTACCCAGCGACTATGACGGTTGGGGCGCCGTCATCAACGAAGCATTCTCCGTCGGGACACCGGTTGTCGTTAGCGGTGCTTGCGGAGCGGCCACCACCGTTTGCAAACCGATTCATGGTGCAGTATTCCGGAGCGGCTGTGAACAGTCTTTGACGGATTCTTTGCTGCGTCAAATCCGGCAGGGCCCACCCACCAAGAAGCACCGGGAATGCTTACAGAACTGGTACCGACAAGCATTGGCCCCCGCGGCAGGGGCGGACTACTTGATTGAAATCCTTTCCGGGAATTCCACAGAACCGCCTTGGATTTCGTCGAGCAGCTCGTTGGATACTCAATCGCCACCTGATGGCATCGGTGACGGGTCGTGAATCGTCATCAAACCTTGATTCATCTCTCGATCATCGTCGCGTCGCTGGCAGCGGTTGCGGTGCTACCGGGATCGCTGGATGCACTGGTTTTTCTCGCGCTGATCGGATGGAGCCTTTCGGGATCCGGTTTCCGCCATGCCGCGGCGCTAACCCTCCAATTCGGGTTAATGAATCTGAATCCGGAGGTGTTCGGTTCCGTCAGCACGGTAGGATTGCATCACATCCTCCCGTGTGCCGTACTGGCGCGTCTGTTTTACGATCGGCGAATCAACATCACGCCAACGATTCGGCCACTTGTCGGATCACTCTTGTTGGTGGGCGCATGGTTGACGCTGCACAGCTATCTGGTGAGCGTGCTGCCGGCGATTTCGTTGCTCAAATCGATCGGATTCGTCATCTATGCCCTCAGTTGTGTTCTGGCGGTCTCCAGCGTTTCCGCGGAGGAACTGAATACGATTGCGCGATGGTACGAACATTTTGTGGCACTGATCATTTTTGCCAGCGCTCCCCTGATATTTTCTGGCCTCGGGCGAACGCGAAATGCGACCGGCTTCAACGGGATCCTCTCGCACCCGAACCTCTTAGGCGTGTTTCTGGGAATTGCATTAGCGGCAATGATCGCTCATGCCTTGGCGAGTCATAGGATCGAGAGATGGAAACTAATCACGATCAGTCTGGGATTGATCGAGTTGTACCTTACTGAAGCCCGCGGAGGAATGTTCAGCCTCCTGCTGGCGTTGGTTGTGTGGGGCGGATGCCTATTCACCCGCTTCAGTGGTCGTAGCGCGCGGGTCGTTGGTCGAGGCATCATTCTGATCGCGATCGCGACTCCGGTGATCATTGCCAGTTCCTCTACAGTGCAAGAATCCGTTTCGTACTTTGTTTCGAAGTCAGGGCGGACCTCCGAAAGCGGATTGGTCGCAAATTTCCGCAAGTCTCGCGGTGGCGCGATCGCATACCATATGCGGTCGCTTCGCAGAAATGTCGCGTTCGGACGGGGTTTCCAGGTCATCAACTCCCGTTCAGACGCATTGCCAGAGGTCACCTATGACCCCATTTGGAAAAAAATTCCCATTTCTGCGAGTGTTGAAAACGGATTCCTCTACACATCGATTTTCGTCGAACTGGGCCTGATCGGTTCGATCCCCGTCTTCCTTTTCTTTGCGATCCTGATTGGCCCCGTTTTTCGGCGGCGAGACGACCCGGCCAATGTGCTGTTGATCGCGGTTCTGTTTACCAATGTCACAGAGGCGGCCTTCTTCTCACCTTCGGGCGTCGGGGCATGGGAGTGGCAAATGATCGCCCTCTACATGGCGTCACATCAGTTCGCCGACTTTTCGGCGGCATCGCAGGATTGCGAATCCGATCTAGCCTTGGCGGAGCCCGCCGCTGCTTAAAGTGTTGACGTCGTTGTTTCCATCCGTCCGTCAATGGACCACGCATCGAGACTGGCCGCTCCCATCGTGATTGTCCATGTACTCAACTTTCGAAATCTGTACGGAAGCGGAATCACAGAGTCCGTCCCCGCGCTTTGTCGAGCCCAGGCTGACCTTGGACGCTCGGTCACTCTGGCTGTGAACTGTGCTCGCGACGAGTGGCGAGACAACACGTTTGAACTGCTCGAGGTCTCAACCCCAAAAGCGTTTCAGAAACTTGGATTCTGCCCCGGCTTGCACCGCGAACTCTGTTCGATCGCCCCGCGTGCGGACGTCTTTCACGCACATGATCTCTGGACGATGTCCTGTTCCTACGCGTTTTCCGCGGCCAAAAGCGCCGGTAAGCCCTTCGTCGTCTCACCCAGAGGCACTCTGTCGGCGGAAGCTTTGAAGATCAAACCGGTCCGAAAAGCGATCGTGTGGCAACTGAGCCGACGGCAGCTGCTAGCGTCTGCCGACTGTGTGCACGTGACATCGCGATCGGAGTATCAGGATGTCCGCAACCGAGGAGTTCGCGTTCCCGTCGCGTTGTTGCCGAACGGCATTGACATCCCACAATGGAATCCGGATTGGCAATCGAAGCAATCCAACAAGAAGAAGACTTTGTTGTACTTTGGACGCATTCACCCGATCAAAGGTCTTGTCAATCTCATTGAGGCGTGGTCTCGGCTCCAGGCTCGTCATCCGGACTGGAGACTGAGAATCTGCGGAGTCGACGACGGTGGACATCGGTCCGAACTGGAGAGCCTTGTCGAATCGCGTGATATCAAAAACGTGGTCTTCGAAGGTCCTGTTTTCGGAGACGATCGGTTTCGTGTGTACACGGATTCGGATCTTTACGTTCTTCCGTCCTTTTCAGAGAACTTTGGCAACACGGTGGGTGAGGCATTGATTTGCGGATGCCCTGCCATTGCGACCACCCGAACACCATGGTCGGAGCTTGCGGAGGTCGGTTGCGGATGGACCTGCCGGCCGGACGTCGACGGATTGTCGGAGGTTCTATCCGAAGCATTCGGATGCTCTCCTGAGAAGCTGGCCGAGATGGGAAAACGCGGCAGGACGTGGATCATGCAAACTTTCAGCTGGAAAATGATTGCGCAAAAGCTGCTTGAGACTTATGCGTGGTTGCAAGGTGAAACCGAGCGTCCAGACCACGTCATCATGGATTGATACTGGCTGTGCTTCAATCAATTCAAAATTTTCGTCAAGCCACATCGAGAATCGGGTGAAACAGGTACTGCAGAATTTGGGCTCCGGCGAGACACTGCTCGCGGAGACGCCTTGTCCGCATCGCGGCGTCGGAGAGGTTTTGATCCGAACCACGCATTCGCTCGTTTCCCTTGGAACCGAAAAAATGCTCGTTGATTTCGGACGCAAAGGCTATCTGGCGAAGGCGCGGTCGCAACCAGACAAAGTCAAACAAGTCCTACAGAAAATCAAAACCGACGGCATCTGGACGACGATCGACGCCGTCCGGGCAAAACTGGAGACGCCGATTCCGCTTGGTTATTGCAACGTGGGGACGGTGATCGACGCTCCGACGCGATCCGACTTGATGGTCGGCGATCGCGTCGTCAGCAATGGACCCCACGCCGAGATCGTCAGCGTTCCGAAAAACCTGGTCGCCAAGATCCCGCAGGCCGTCTCTTCTGAAGTCGCCGCGTACGGTGTTACCTCCGCGATCGGATTGCAGGGCATTCGGCTGCTGAACCCCACGCTGGGTGAACGCGTGGTTGTCGCGGGGTTGGGACTGATCGGGCAACTCTGTGTCCAGATCCTGCGAGCCAACGGTTGCGAAGTGCTGGGGATGGATTTCGACCCGAAAAAACTGGAGCTTGCACGCTCGTTCGGCGCCAGAACGGTTGACTTGACCAGCGGAGAAGACCCGGTCCGCTCGTCACTCCATTGGACCTGTGGCCACGGCGTCGATGGCGTTTTGATCACGGCATCGACACAAAGTGACGTATTGATGCATCAATCCGCCGACATGTGCCGGAAACGGGGCCGAATCGTTCTGGTTGGCGTCGCCGGGTTGAAACTCAGACGAGACGACTTCTACAAAAAAGAACTGTCCTTCCAAGTTTCGTGCTCCTACGGTCCGGGGCGATACGATCCGACTTACGAAAAGCACGGTTTGGACTATCCGATCGGATTCGTTCGCTGGACTGAAAAGCGAAATTTTGAAGCCGTGCTGAGTTTGATGGAGCGGGGACTGATCCAGACGGAAACCCTGACCACACACCGGTTCCGATTCGATGACGCGTTGGGCGCCTACCAAACGATGAACGGCCAGCACGCAATGGGCATGCTGTTGGAATACGATTCCACTGGCAACCGCCCCGTCCAGGAACGAACACTCACGCTCCAGAGCACCACCTCACGAGCAGTGCGATCCGACGCGGTCCCAAGAATTGGAATCATCGGGGCAGGATCATTTACCACGCGAACACTGCTGCCGGCTCTGACCGGAAATGGCGTTGTTCGTGAGTGGATTGTCAGCCAGCGAGGCGTCTCGGCTGCGCACGCGGCAAATAAATTCGGATTTGCTCGATGCGGCACCGATGTGGACGCGCTGCTGGACGATTCCGGCGTCGACGCCGTCTTCATCACCACGCCCCACAATACGCACGCCGATCTCGTCTGTGCGGCTTTGGAACGTGGCAAGCACGTGTTCGTCGAAAAGCCGCTGGCCCTGAATCAGGACGAATTGACACGCGTCAGGGAGTGTGCCGAACAACACTCTGGCCTCAGCCTGATGGTCGGATTCAATCGGCGATTCTCTCCCCACACTGAGTCGATCGTCGACGGGATGAAAGCCACTCCAGGATCAAAAGCGGTCATCATCACGGTCAATGCCGGCTCGATACCACCGGAACACTGGACGCAGAATCGTGAATTGGGCGGCGGCCGAATCCTCGGCGAAGCGTGTCACTTCATCGATCTGTCGCGGTTTCTGATTGCCCGTCCCATCACGCAGGTCTCCTCTATCGCGATGCTCGGCGGTGAGGGGGCGCAGGGCGATTGCGCCTCAATCCACCTGAAATTCGAAGATGGATCGATCGCGACGATTCACTACCTTGCAAACGGGAATAAGTCATTTCCCAAGGAACGGGTTGAGATTTTCGCCGGAGGCCAGGTGCATTGCATCGAGAATTTCCGCCGATCTCGCGTGCTGGGGCAACGAAGAAACCTAAGAACACGTCGTCAAGATAAGGGACATCACAACGAAATCCAGAGGTTTCTCGACAGCCTAACAGAACCGACTTCACCCCCCATTCCGCTGGACGAGCTGGTAGAAGTTTCGCGCATCACGATTGAAGCAAATGATCAAATTCAATCGCAACTACGCGCATTCACTCCGAGCAATCTGGAGCGATAATTCGCGTCCCCCACGCCAGTCATGCGCATCGTATTTTTTTCGCACTATTTTCCACCGGAAGGCAACGCGCCTGCGTCGCGCACGTACGACCACTGCGTCCGGTGGGTCAACGATCCGGAACGCAACGTGTCGGTGACGGTGGTGACGTGCGCTCCCAACGTTCCCGACGGGCAGGTTTACGACGGCTATCGAAACCCTCTTTGGCCGCGGCGTGAAGTCGTCGATGGTGTTCAAGTTGTGCGCGTCTGGACGTACATTCGTCCAAACCCAGGTCGCGTTGGATTGATCGTCAATTACCTGTCGTACCTCGTTTCCTCACTGTTCGCCTTCGTGTTCTTCGTCCGTCGTCCCGACGTGATCGTTGCCACCACGCCTCAGTTTTTCTGTGGCATCGCGGGCGTCCTTGCCAGTTGGCTGAAGTGGCGACCGTTGGTTCTGGAGGTCCGTGACATCTGGCCGGAATCGATTGTGACCGTCGGGGCCCTCCGACGCGGCTGGATCGTCAAAGCGCTTGAATCGATGGAACGCTGGATGTACCGACAGGCGAATCACATCGTTGCCGTCGGCCCCGGATATCGCGACAACATCCTCTCCAAAGCCGACGTCGCCGACCACCTGTCGGTCGTCACCAACGGCGTTGATCCGACCGCGTTTCTGCCCCGCGCCGATTGCGAGAATGTTCGGCAACGTTACGACTTGGGAAAGCGGTTTGTTTGCTCCTACGTCGGTACCGTCGGCATGGCCCACGGCTTGGACATTCTGGTTCGAGCCGCGAAGCGCTATCAGCAGGCTGGGCGCGATGACGTCGTCTTTCTGATCGCGGGCGGAGGCGCGCGTCTGGAGGAGTTGCGTTCCCAAGTCGAATCTCAGAACCTCGGTCATTTCTTGAAACTGACCGGACGCGTCGACAAATCTTTGATTCCTGACGTGCTCGCTGCGTCGGATGTTTGTCTGGTGCATTTGAACAAAGTCGATTTGTTTCAACACGTTATCCCGTCCAAGATCTTCGAAACGATGGCGATGGAACGGCCCATCATCATGGGTGTCCGTGGCCGGGCACGTGACATCGTGTTGGAAGCCGGATGTGGCGTCGCCCTTGAACCGGAAAACGACGAACAACTGATCCAGATCCTGGACCAGATGGAATCTGATCCGCAAGCGACACGGCGGATGGGCCAATGCGGGCGTCAGTTCGTGGTTCGGCATTTCAATCGTGACACGCTCGCCGCGGACATGCTGACGGTGATCCAACGGACCGCCGCAGGAGATTCACGTGCTCTGCCCGACCGCGATTGGAACAGTCCCGACCATTCGGTCGAACCAGACGGCGAAGCCGGCACCAAGAACGCTCGCAAGACTGCCGGCCAGCCGTTGCGATGAATTTGATCGCCCCTTCCGGCGGGCGAATCTCCCGCATCGCGTCGCTGGCACGCTACCATCGCCCGTCTCAGTTCGCTTGGCGTTTGAGGCGACTCGCCGAACGCGAACTGCGACGTCGGATCCCCAAACGCTGGGCTTTCGAAACACAGAAGCACACCGCCGATTGGAATCCGGGTGCGCGTGATGCCTTCTTGACCGTCGCACGACATCGATCTTCCCTCGCCAGCGGTCGCAAGCCGCAGGTCCTGGATGTCGACGGAGCGACCTTCTGCTTTCTCAATCAACGCAAAAGTCTCCGCGAAGGCCCCTCGAATGGATCGCCGCTGCGGTGGAATCTCGAGGCGCCTCGCCTGTGGCGTTTTCATCTGCAGTGTCATGAATGGCTGATTGAACTCGTCAATCGAGATCAACACAGCGATGCGTGGCACTTTGTGCAACAGTGGTTGAGCGTCCCGGTTCATGCCCATCCGACGCTTGATCCGGACGCCTGGCACCCGTTCTGCATCTCACGCCGATTGCCGATTTGGCTGACCCTGGCAGCTCTGGCCGACCCTCCGTCAGAAATCCACGTTGCATTTTGGAAATCGATCGCCGACCAAACCGCTTGGCTGGCGAGAAACTGCGAATGGGACCTCGGAGGAAACCATCTGCTTGAAAACCTGGCCACGTTGCAAGTCATCGACAGTTTCGTGGCGATCACACCTTCGATCGATCTTCGATTCGTTGACCAGCAACTTCGGCAACAACTCCGGCAGCAAGTTCTTCCGTCGGGCGAGCATTTCGAACGAACGCCGACGTATCACGCATTGATGCTTCAGTGCGTTTTGCACTGCCTTGAAGCCGATCGATTCTGCCGTCGGCCTTCGACCGATCTCGAGGAGGCGGCGACGTCAATGGCAGGGTTTTTAAAATGGATTCGCCAGCCTGACGGCAAAATTCCGCTGCTTGCCGATTCGACGGTTCAGGAAACTCCGAATGTCGATCACCTGCTGGAATGGGCCGACGAATTCCACGGTCACTGCACCGCGGATCCCTCGTCGGACTATTCGGTATTCGAGAGCTCGTCGGGTGACCGATTGATTCTCGACACGGGGCCCTTGGCGTGTGACCATCTGCCGGCGCATGGTCACGCCGACCTGTTTCAAGTCGTTGCGACGCTCAAAGGACGCGACGCCATCGTCGATACGGGGAACTTCGAATATGCCCCCACCTCCATGCGGCAACATTGCCGGCGTTCGGCGGCGCACAACGTGATGATGATCGATTCGGTCGATCACTGTGACGTTTGGTCCAGCTTTCGGATGGGGCGACGTGGTCATCCCGTCTGGCGTCAATCTGGCACGGACTCCGACTTGAAGTGGTGCATCGCGGCTCACGATGTACACCGCTTTCCGGCGGGTCGCTTGATCGTCGCTTGCGAGGATGGTTGGATCTTTGTGGACTGGTTCGACGGGGCGAACAAACCCGCTCGAGCGGTGACGCGTCTTCATTGGCACCCCGACTGGGTGCTCAGCCTGGACGGCCAGCCGGACGCCGTCCGTGCGTCTGTGCGTCACATGCCCGATTGTCACTCGCTGGTGCACCCACTGGGGATCGATGGAAGCCTTGCAATCGAGAGCGGTTGGTACTGCCCCGACTTCGGAGTTCGCCATGAAAACCAGGTTCTGGTTTACAGCGGCTCGCCAACTCGCTCCGGCGTTCTTGGTCTCTTCCTCAATTTGCGGTCGCAGCCGCAAATCTCGCTACCAAAGATCCAGCTCCTCCAACACGAACTCTCCATCGAACTTCGCGATGGCCGAACGCTTGGCTGGCGGCTAAACGGTGCATTGCCGCCAGATTTTCTGCCCCGCCAGGCGTAGCTTTCCCGCTCGACACGGGCATTCTTCGCTTTCTCTGCGATTCCTTGACTGCAGCCGTGAAGCGGCGACAGCAACGCCGCCTCAGCGAGCTACTTGTAGTCCAACATCATCGTCGCAGTCGTGTCGTGGTCGCTGACGCCCCGCACCCAGCACGCCGAAAAGGCCGTGGGAAAGGCGTGCTGCACCGTTTGACCAGGTGCAACCTTGAACTCCCAATAGTCGACCCAAAGCCCGTTGCCGTCGATGTCCACCTGCACCGTGATCGTGACAGGCTCGGACGAACGGTGCGAAATCTCCAAAGACTTCTGGTCATAGCCACGCATCAAATAGGGATCCGACGGCACGTCGGCTTGCACGTCGCTATCCAGCCACGGTCCGCCCCGACCAATCGGCTTCCCCAATTTCCACAAATCATCAATGCCTCCGAACCACAGCCCGACCTGTTTGTCGGTGTCCGTGAAGATGTGACCATCGTTCTTCGCCGACTTGCGGATTCCCGCCAACACCAGCAATCCGTTCCAGGAACAGAAATCCGTGATCTGCTTTGAATGACTGGAAATTGGACGCATCAAATGAAATGCCGGCGGGCTACCGTTGGTGATCAGCGGGACCTCATAAAAGGTCCCGTGAATATTTGCGAGATGTCGCTCCGACTCGACTTCCCGCGAAGCTCTCGGCCATCCTGACGCAAAGGGCTGGTCGAAACCCGATTCGCCTTTGGGAAGCCGTAACGTGAACCCGCCGCTCTTCAGCACCACCGAAGCGCGATCGACCGTGAACTCGGGTTCGACCTGCAACCGTTCCGTCAGTTCCGATTCCGGTTGAACAGATTCAAACTCGAACTGTGCCTTGGTGAACTCGTAAGCCTTCTCTGGTGAAGTCACGACCCTGAGATTCCGATTGCGTTTGGCCGCATAGACCAAGCCGCCCACCACATCGGAATCGCCCACCTCGGCCAGCCCAGCGAACAGGTCACGGTTCTGTTTCGCGTCTCCGTCGGCGTAACTGGCGGTGGTTTGGTGCAGGAATGCCGTAGCGATGCAATCGCGATCGGTCTTCAACCGTAGCCACACCGCCTGAAAATCTTCGGGCAATTCATCGGCGACGTAGCCGCCACCGGGGACGGCAACCGTCTGCATCGATGTCCATCGTCCGTCGCCTTGCCGATCGACTTCGATCGTGAATGTCACTGGCGTTGCATCGGTTGCGACGACCTCAGGAGCGGCGATGGACGCATTGTCGCGCGGGACAATGTTCAATGGCGACCCCGTGGCGGTGTCAACGAAGGCCGTGTGTGGCATGCCGAAGGCACCCGGTGTGTGTTCCGTCGCATTGCCCGGAATCGTCACGACACCGGCGGCAAACTCCCTCGAGTACACGTTGTCCGCATGGTTCTTGCCCCAGGTGATTTCTAAATCGGTCGCTTCCCACTTGTCGTCAAGTTCTGGACCGCCCCGCTTGTCGACGGCCAAAAAGACCGTCACGGGCTGATCCACTTCGAACGAATAGCCTGGCGCAGGACGATGCCAATCGCCTCGCACGACGGTTACCCGATGCAGTCGGGCCAGTTGCGGTGGGATCGAATGAATGGGTTGCTGGTCACTCGCTCGTAATAGGTCCGATCGTTGGTCTGATTTCTTTCCGACGGCGAAATGAATCACGCGGCGATCGAAGCCGTCGACCAGGAACGGATCCGACCAGGTCTCCGCGCGAACCGAATCCTCGACCCAAGGTCCGCCATACCCGCTGGCCGGCCCCCAGGATTTTAGATCGTCGTAGCTGCCAAACCAGAGATTGCTCTGCGGCTGACCAGCTAGGTCATTGCCCTGGATGCTCGTTTCATCTGTCGCCAGAACCAGTTGCCCGTTCCAGTTGCAAAAGTCTGGAACGTAGCGAAGATGACTTGCAATCGGACGAATTCCGGCGTTGTCCTTCGCTGAGAATGTCTTTGGAAAATCGAAGAACATCCCGTGCATGTCCATCATCCAGCGACCATCGGTGATCTCTCGAATTCGAGGCCATTCCGTGTACCAACCGTGACTGGCGTCGTTGCAATAGGCCGCTTTGGGCAACAGAAACGTGGACCAGGTCCCGTTGTCTAGCAACTTCAATCGCAGGCTGCGGCGATCCCATCCGATCGCCCAAATCGGATCGTCTCCATCGCTGCCGCCGGTGATCCCTTTGGGTCCGGTGACCTCGGTATATTGCCGGCGTTCGATGATTCGCCAGTCCCGGCCATCGTATTCGGCCAGGACCCCGCGTTGCTCTTCGTCGGTCGCCGTCCCCCCCACCAACACGTCGCTGTAGTCGCCGACATGCAGTTCACCGTTGTTGGACACCACCAACCGGCCCTGAGAAGTGTAGCCACCTTTGCCGTGCCACCCCGGGACGGGCTTCTTGAACAATCGCTTCGTTTCCAGCGTGTGCACATTGGCTTCCCAGATCGCCCCTTCCATGTCGATGTAGTAGACCAGGTTGACCGGATCCACCAGGTGGCGAGCGATCGCGGTCACGCGCATCGGCATGTCATCCGGAGAAATGACGCGAACATTCCCTTTCGCATCAATCAGATAATGTGCGATCAACAACTGGTTTGATTCCGGATGAATCATCCGCCCGGCCGGCGTTCCGCCGACACTTTCCGGATGAATCGTCATCGGCTGGCTAAGATCCGGATCGATTGAGAACAGTTTGTGTTCACTGCCGCGCGGTTGATGGGGCGCGTAGTTGACCATCCACAACTTTCCCGCCCACGGCACGACGGCGCCGATCCCGCACTCGTTGTGGCCAGTCTTATAGTGGCCGCCGTTCTGGCTGTAGATTCCGTACGTCGTCAGGTGCGGATAGATTCCGCTGATCTTCAAGTCGGTTCGAATCTCCGACGGTGTGGCGTCGGTCTCTTTCGGCGGCCCCTCGTCGACGTCCTTTCCGGAGTCCGTTGTGACCAGCGTTCCTGCCGCACGGATTCTCCGCCGCTGCTCGGGCGATTGCTTGGCCATCGACCGGCCGTTTGCACGGAACTCGGGACGGTCGGCCAGATTGTTCATTTTCGACACGTCCGACGTCAGACGCATCCCGGACTGGGCGATTCGGTCCAGGTTGGGCGTCCTGATCTCGTGCAACCCGGCAGATCCGTACGCGTCCCAACGCTGATCATCGGTCAGCAGGAACACGATGTTCGGTCGTTCGCGATTCTCAGCAGCGACTGAGAACGTTGAAAGCCAACCGCCGGAGAGCATTCCGGCACAGCCCGCGATTGTGATCCAACGACATAGGACCAATCCAATGGCGGAGTCGACAAATAAAGAGATGTGTCGCATGGCAAGCGTGAACCAGGGAAGGGAAAAGCAGACGGATGATTCATGCCGATTCGAACCGCATCGAGCGTGAGGATTCCAGTCTACCAAACAATTTGCCGCGATCCGGTTCCCGGCTGCTCTGTTGCAACCGCCCACAGCGCTGGTCCATGCCTCACCGGCCGGAAGAAACTAGAATGCATCGCACCCTCTCCGCTCGCTGGTGGAGGCTGTCTACGATTGCCGGGTGCCCGCCCCGGCGGCGACAGATTCTTTTAAACATCGCTTCCTCCTGCGTCCCAGTTCTCGCTCACCGAGCTTGACGTGCTACGATGGCGGGCCTCCCCAAACGTCCCCCCCCTTACAAAGTCCTAACGATGTTCCGACTGTTGGCACTTGTCTGTTTCACCGCCGCTGTGCTCAGCCTCCCGGCACTGGCAAACGAACCCGCAGCGGCGGGTGATTCCCCGCTGTCGGGGCCGCCTTTGAAATGGTGGAAAGGAAATCTCCATACGCACTCGCTTTGGAGCGACGGCGATCAGTTTCCTGAAATGATTGCGGACTGGTATCGTGAACACGGCTACCATTTTCTGGCCCTAACCGATCACAACGTCCTCAGCGACGGGATCCGTTGGATGAAGGTCAAAGACGTGGTCGCACGCAGCGATGAAGGCGTCTTGGATCGGTACCTTCAACGTTTTGGCGAGCATTGGGTTCAGACGCGGGGAGAAAAGGGGACTCCCGACCATCAGGTCCGCCTGAAGCCGCTGGATGAGTTTCGGCATTTGGTTGAAGAACGCGGTCGGTTCATGATGATGCCGGCGGAAGAAATCAGCGACCGAGCCGAAGGCAAACCGGTTCACATCAACGCGACCAATATCGCTGAGGTGCTCCCTCCGGCGGGCGGCGCTACGGTCCGCGAAACCATGCAGAACAATTTGCGAATGATCCTGGCGCATGAAAAACAGCACGGTCGCCAAGTGCTGCCTCATATCAACCACCCCAATTTTGGCTACGCGATCACGGCCGAAGATCTGGCCGCGGTGACGTCCGAACAATTCTTCGAGGTCTACAACGGGCACCCCGCCGTCGGCCATCTCGGGAACGACGATCACCCCAGCGTGGAACGCATTTGGGACTTGGCGAACGCCATCCGACGGACGAATCTGAATGTCCCACCGCTGATGGGGATTGCCACCGACGACAGCCACGAGTACCACGGCGTCCCCGGTTCACACCCCGGCCGTGGATGGGTGATGGTTCGCAGTCGTTTCTTGACCCCAGAGCACATTCTGAGCGCGATCAAACGTGGCGATTTCTACGCATCCAGCGGCGTGACGCTCGGCGAGGTCCGCTTTGATCAAGCGACCGGGACGCTGTCGATTCAAATTGACGCCAACGACGGGGCCACCTATCGCACCGAGTTTATCGGAACGATGATCGACGAAGGGCAGCAAGACGAAAGAATCGGCGTCACTCTGAAGACCGTTCATGGTGTTTCGCCAACTTACCAGTTGACCGGCAAAGAACTGTATGTCCGCGCCGTCGTTACCAGCAGTCTTCCCGCGGATGATCCATCGTTCGAAGATCAGATGCGTCAGGCCTGGACGCAGCCCGTCGGGTGGCGTTCGGAAAACGAGCCATCGCAACCCTGATCACTCCGTTTTGGGATGCCCGCCAAGGCCCCGACGATAACCGATCGACTTCGATACGTGCAGCATGTCTGATACGAACAAAGCATTCGAATTGGCTCGTGAACGTTACGCGGCACTCGGCGTCGACGTGGATGCGGCGGTTGAGCGATTGAAAACCATCCCCGTCTCCTTGCACTGCTGGCAAGGCGATGATGTCGTCGGTTTTGAAGGCACCGACAACGAATTAGGCAGCGGTTTGGCGGTCACCGGCAATTACCCGGGCCGGGCGCGCACGGTCGATGAATTGCGCCGCGATCTGGATGTTGCCTATTCCCTCATCCCGGGAAACCACCGACTGAACCTGCATGCCTTGTACGGCGAATTCTCCTCGCCAACTGACCGAAATGAAATCGGAATTCAGAATTTCCAAGGCTGGATCGACTGGTGCCGAGACCGTCATCACAGTCTGGATTTCAATCCGAGCTTCTTCGCCCACCCGTTAGCCAGCGACGGCTCAACGCTGTCTCACCCCGATCCGGCAATCCGCCAGTTTTGGATTGACCACGGAATCGCCTGCCGTCAAATCGCCAGCGAGATGGGCGCCGCCCAAGGCAATGCCTGCATCAACAACGTCTGGGTCCCGGACGGCAGCAAAGATTCACCGGCCGACCGCAAGGCACCTCGGGAACGACTTGCCGAAGCGCTGGACGAAGTATTTCGCGTCGCGTTCCCCGAAGCGCAATTGCTGGACTCCGTCGAATGCAAGCTGTTCGGCATCGGCTCGGAAAGTTACGTCGTTGGATCGCACGAGTTCTATCTGGGATACGCGATCACGCGTCACAAATTGCTTTGCCTGGATGCCGGCCACTTCCACCCCACCGAGGTCATTTCGGACAAGATTTCGTCGACGTTGCTTTACGTCCCCGAGTTGCTGCTGCATGTCAGCCGAGGCGTGCGGTGGGACAGTGACCACGTCGTCACCTTCAACGACGAATTGCAAGCGATCATGCAGGAGATTGTTCGGGGCGGATTCGAAAGCCGCGTTCACATCGGGTTGGACTTCTTCGACGCCAGCATCAATCGAATCGCCGCCTGGGTGATCGGGACGCGCAACACGTTGAAAGCACTGTTGATGGCGCTTTTGGAACCGCGGGAAACACTTCAGGATTTGGAGCGTGACGGCGATTTGACCGGCCGACTGGTACTGATGGAAGAGCTAAAATCGATGCCCTTCGGTTCCGTCTGGGATCACTACTGCGAATCATCGGGTGTTCCCGTCGGCGCCGCTTGGTTGGATGCGATTCGCGAAGACGAAAGGCGAGTGCTTGCACGACGGGGCAATTCTGTCGCTACAGCTTCATCGGAGAACATCGCGTGAGCGAAGATCGATCCGAAACGGGTGGGGAGTTTGAACGCGAACCGGTCCCCGACTCCGCGCTGCTGGGGTCCGGCAAGTTCTGGGGCATGTACGCGGGCGAACACACCGCCGGCACCGAATTCATGATCGGTCCGCTGTTTCTGTCGGCGGGAGCCAGCATCCAAGATTTGATCCTAGGGCTGCTGCTGGGCAACTTCCTGGCCGTGTTGACCTGGCGGTTTCTGGTCACGCCGATCGCGACCCGGAAACGAATGACGCTCTACTACCAATTGGAGCGGATCGCCGGTGGCTCGCTGGTGAAGATTTACAACCTGGTCAACGGATTGCTGTTTTGCTTTCTGGCCGGCGCGATGATCACCGTGTCGGCAAGCGCCGCCGGGGTCCCCTTCGGAATCTTCTACGAGGTCCCCTCGGCGACATTTGGTTTTGGCGCTCCCTCCTTTACGGCGTTGGTCCTGGTGGTGGGCGCGGTCATGGCGATCGTCGCCGCCGGCGGGTATCAGACCGTGGCCCGTGTTGCCAACATCGCCGCTCCCTGGATGATCGCCATCTTCGCCGCCTGCGGTATCGTTTCCCTGGTTCAGATGAACGCCACCGGGATCGATTCGATCGTTCGCGGCGACTATTGGCGTGACGCCGTGCAGTTTGTGCAGTCTCGGAACGGGCCGCAAACATTTGGATTCTGGCAGATCGTCGTCTTTGCCTGGCTATGCAACGGAGCCATGCATTTCGGGATGTCGGACCTGTCGATTTTCCGGTTCGCCCGCAGCCGATCGTCAGGTTGGGCACCGGCCATCGGGATGTTTCTGGGCCACTACATGGCCTGGATCGCCGCCGCCCTTCTGCTGGCGGCACTGATCAAGGTGCAGCCGGATGTGGCGGTCGGAAGTGACGGCCGGGTCAACGCCAACCCCGGGTTGCTGGCTTACCAGGCGTTGGGCTGGGCGGGCATCCTGTGCGTCGTGATTGCCGGTTGGACAACCGCCAACCCGACGATCTATCGAGCCGGTTTGGCATTTCAAGGAATTCTGCCGGCTACCTCGCGAAGCGTGATGACGCTGGTTGCCGGCGCTGTCGCAACGCTGGCCGGTGCGTTTCCAAACCTTTCGGCCCAACTGCTCGATTTTGTCGGGACCTACGGAACCGTCCTCGGCCCGATGGGAGCCGTCATTGTGGTGGACTTCTATTGGATGAAACGATTCGGATTGCAGAACGAATTCGCGCACCGTAGCGGGATCAAATTCAATCTCGCCGTTTTCATCGCTTGGCTGCTTCCCGTTGCTGTCGGACTTTATCTAATCATCTGGCGAGATCTGTTTGCCGCCTACGCGGTGATTCCCGCCTGGTTGGTTTGTGGCATCCTCTACCTGGTGCTCAGCAAGTTCACGCAGCGTGAGGCGGTTGCCGCGACGCAGCCGAATTGGAATCACTCCGCCAACGCGGGAGCTTGACCATGGGAAGCAAACAATCGCCGACGATGACTCGTGTCCTCAAAGCCATCTCCATCGTCGCACTCATGGCAACGTTCGCCCCCTGCTTGCTCTTTCTGGGCGGATGGATGGGACACGTCGCGGTAAAACATTGGACGCTTGCCGGGACCGTTGCCTGGTTTGTCACCACGCCGTGGTGGATGAGCCGGAACCTGCCGGTCGACGCAAAAGAAGTGGAAATCTGAATCGATGTCCGGCGCGTCTTCTACCAAGTTTTAAAGTAGGCACTCTCACCAGAGCGTGCATTCTGCTGTCTTGCCACCCTTCGGCAATGATAGCCACATCGAATTTGCGACAAGCGGGTCGTTC
Organism: Roseiconus nitratireducens; assembly: GCF_008629675.1. Classification (GTDB taxonomy): domain Bacteria; phylum Planctomycetota; class Planctomycetia; order Pirellulales; family Pirellulaceae; genus Stieleria; species Stieleria nitratireducens. Next base: position 64,164 of record NZ_VWOX01000024.1, read on the forward strand.
ATTCTCCCTCCGGGAGAACCGGCCGTCGAAGCAGCCGGAGAAGATTCGTCAGTCCAAGTAAATGAACTCGGATGCGTTCAGCAGTCCGGCACAAACAATCAACAGAGCTTCTCGTCGGTCCGCTTCTCCGGCCAACAGTTCGCGGCACTTTCCAAGCTCGTCTTCCGTTGGTAAACGGGCAAACGCCAATCGAAACGCGTGCTTTAGTAGCTCCGCGTCGTCCTTCCCTGCGGTCTCACGCTCCAGCCGGTCACGGAACTTGCGGGCAGCATCGAACGCCAGTTCACTGTTCAAAAGGTGCAAAGACTGAATCGCCGTTGTCGAACGGTCTCGCCGAGCACAGCTCGCTCCGGCGTCAGGACGATCGAATGCGTCGAAGATGGGGTACCGCAGGTTTCGCCGGGCGAACACGTAAATACTGCGTCGCACATGATCTTCCGGATCTTCGCTCGACTTCCACTGACCTTTCAACAAGGTACTGACCAGCTCATCCGGTAGAGGTGGCAACACACTTTGGCCTCCGTAGGACCGGTTCAGCTGTCCGCTAACCGAAAGCAGAGCGTCACGAATGATCTCGCCCTCCAAGCGTCGCCTCGGGAATCGACTGTACCACTCATTTTCCGGATCGTTCTCAATGGCGTGCCGCAGCGTCTCTCGCTGTTGATCGCTGCCGTCGAAACCAACGTGACTGGCCTGTCGGTACGTCGATGACAGCAGGATGATCCGGTGCAGGCGTTTCAGGTTCCAACCGCTTTGACGCAGTTCAACCGCCAACCAGTCCAGCAGCATTTCGTGTGACGGTCCGTCCGCAATGACGCCGAAATCGCTCGGATTCTCACAAAGGCTCTTGCCGAAATGATGTTGCCAAATCCGGTTGGCGATCACCCGGCCGGTCAAAGGATTCTCCGGAAGAAACAGCCAATCCGCCAGAGCGACGCGAGGATTCTTGTTGTCGAATTGTGACAACGGCTCATCGGAGCTTGCGATTCGAGGCGGACGCGGCTTCAACCTTGGCCCCGCGTTGGATAGTTCTCCGCGACCATACAATCGCGGCACGATCGGATCCGAATAGGATGCCAGCTCCGTGACATGTCGGTCACGTTTCAGCGGCGGCACCGCGGATTCAAAGATCCCCCGCAGTCGATAGAAGTCGGCTTGGCTGATCGGATCATACTTGTGATCGTGGCACTGGGCGCAGTGCATTTGCAATCCCAGCAGTGACGCGCCGACTGTGGATGCGATCTCGTTCAACTTGTCATGTCGACGCAGGTCCTGCTCGTTGATATCCGGCATGTCGGGCCCCGCCATGCAGAACATCGTCGCAATGGAGTCTTCGGATCCGACCAGGTCCCCGGCCAGCTGCAGCCGCACGAACTGATCGTAGGGCATGTCCTGGTTCAAAGCGTCGACGACCCATTGCCGATAGCGCCACGCGCCCTTGCGTACCTTGTCGTGTTCGAAACCATCGGTTTCGGCGAATCGGGCCAAGTCCAACCAGTGCTGTGCCCAGCGCTCGGCATAGCCGGGCGACGACAGAAAACGGTCGACCAGACGCTCGTAGGCGAGGGGCGATTTGTCAGCTTCGAAACGCTCCAATTCTTCAACCGTCGGCGGAAGTCCCAGCAGGTCAAACTTGACGCGTCGAAGCAGTGTGGCGCGATCCGCCGCGGGCTGCGGCGCCAGTGATCGCTTCTCCAAACGACGTAGAATGAAAAAGTCGACCGCGGTTGATGGCCAGCCAGAACGCTCGACAGCCGGCAGAGGCGGACGTTCGATCGGCTGAAAAGACCAGTGATCGCGGTCGAACTCCGAAATCTCTAACTCCAGCACTTCGCCGGCCGCTTCCTGGTCCCCCGCTTCGTTCTCGGCGAGGGCCAACCTCGCGCTGCCGATCACCGGGATCAAAGCGCACAGCAGTGCCATCAACCGGCACGTGACCATGACCAGGCAACAACGCAAAGCGTTTCTCATCACGCCAAAATCTCCGGAACAATTTCGACATCGTCGGTCGGCCCGATCAGACGTTCATCCAGCCCGTTGTGGTAGTACGACAGATCCTCGTGATCGATCCCCAGCAGGTGCAACAGCGTCGCGTGAAAGTTTCGGATGTGCACAGGCTTTTCGACCGCACGCAGTCCGACCGGGTCCGTCGCGCCGTGTGCCATTCCGGCCTTGACTCCGCCACCGGCCATCCAGATCGTGTAACCCCACGGATTGTGATCACGGCCTTTACCCGATTCGCTCATCGGCATCCGGCCGAACTCCCCACCCCAGATCACCAAGGTGTCGTCCCACAACCCTCGCTGCTTCAAGTCTTGGAGCAGCCCGGCAACGGGTCGATCGGTTGCCGCACAGTGGGCCGTGTGGTTTTTCAGGACGTCGCTGTGAGCATCCCAGCCGTTGGTGTCCCCCGAATAGACCTGCACAAACCGCACGCCGCGTTCAATCATCCGCCGAGCCAGTAAACAGCGCTGGCCGTAGTCGCGTGTCTCCGCACGATCCGTTCCATACATCCGATGCGTCGCCTCGGTTTCCTGCGCCAGATCAACCAATTCCGGCGCTGAGCTCTGCATCCGAAAGGCCAACTCATAGGCCTCGATCCTGGCGGCCAACTCATCGTCGCCCGCGCGACCTCGCAAATGCTGTTGGTTCAGATAGTTTGCCACCCCCAGCGCTTTGCGTTGCTGGTCGCCGTCGAAACCGCGGGGTGGTTGCAGGTGCAAGATCGGTTGCGTCCCGGCACGCATCGTCACGCCCTGGTAACTGGCTGGCAGAAAGCCGTTTCCCCACGCCGGCGGCCCGCCTTTCAAACCACCGGCCGGATCCGGCAACACGACAAATCCCGGCAAGTCTTCATTTTCGCTTCCCAGACCGTACGCAACCCAGCTCCCCACACTCGGCCGGCCCATCAAGATGCTGCCGGTATTCATTTGGTAAACCGATTGCGGATGGTTGACGCTGTCGCCGTGCATGCTGCGAATCACGCACAGGTCGTCGGCAAACCTGCCAATCTCCGGCAAGAAGTCACTGACCTCCAACCCCGATTGGCCGCGTCGGCGAAACGGCTTGATCGGTCCCAGCAGCGGATTGCTGGCGACCTTGCGGCGTGTTTTGACCGCCCCAAAACTTTCCGGGATCGGCTGCCCCGCCAGCCGTGCCAAATCCGGCTTGGGATCAAACAGATCGACGTGACTGGGACCGCCGTGCATGAATAGCCAGATCACCCGTTTGACTCGCTGCCGCGACGGATCATGCCACCGCTGCGAACGCGGCTCCGCCGATCGCGCCTGAACGCCCGAAGGTGGAAACAGAGCCGACATCGCCAAAGCGCCAAACCCGCCACCGGCATTCAGCAGAAACTCGCGTCGGTTGGCTGCGGCAATCGGATCATTCATCGAATCGTGCCGTGATGGACAAGGCGGGAAGGCGGGGCAGGGACCCACTATCTTAGCGGGCAGAGGTCCGGCAAGCAAAACCGGACGATCCGATTGGGTTTGGCTCAAGAGCCAATGGCTTTCCGCAACACCGGCTCAAGTGCGTCTGCCTGATGGAAAAAGCCCAGGTCCGAGGGGTGGGATCCGTCCGTCGTGTCATCCCGGTCGGACGCCAACATTGCTTCACCATCGACGTAGAACAGGCGATCAACGCCCGCGTCGACCAGCTGCTGATGAGCCTTCCGAAATGCTTGACGACTGGATTCGTTTCGCTGTTGGCGTGACGGCCGGATCCAGGCGTCCGCGTAGGTGCGGTCTTCCACTAACACGATGGGCACGTCCGGGTGCGCCGACCGCAACTGATGAACCATCGGTCCGGTTCGCGTGGCCACCTCATCGGCAACCATGTTCGGTAAGCAATCCAGCACATACACGCACGGATCCAATTCAACCAGAAACCGCCCCACCTCGGGCTCCAGTTTTCCGTTTCCGGAAAAGCCCAGGTTGATGACCGGACGGTTCAATCGACGTCCCAGAATTGCCGGATGCGGCATCCCCGGCCGTGAAGCGCACGCACCATGCGTGATCGATGTCCCGTAAAACACGATCGGCGGATCCGGACGAGGAGCAATGGGTTCAAACCGAGCCCCCGCGGCCACGCCAATCTTCAGTGATTCCGTCCCGTTGTACAGCGGAAGGTAGACGGCATAGTCCCGCATTCCCGGCCGCAATCCGCTGACCAGCGAAACCTTCATGTGCTGCTGGGTCGGACGACTGACCGCGACCCACCGCCAATTGCCTTCGTCGTCCGTCGCGTAAAGATCCAATCCGCTCACACCCGTCGCGGGCATGTGAGGCATGGCTAGATTCGCAGAGGTCACCGCGTGATCGGCATGGATCTCTGTCGCGTCGGTCCGAAACCTCACCAGCATGCCAGCGGAATGTCGGCTCAGATTCCAAACGGCATCACGAACCACGCCCTCGGCAGCCGCCGGTAATCGATCAAAGTACTTTTTCGTGTCCTCGAAACCACGGCCCTCGACGCCCCAATCCTGAACGTCGTGCCACTGCAAGTCATCCGGTGACGACTCGCCAAACACGTTCTTCGTTGATAGGCAGGCAGCGCCTGCGACCGACGCGGCCAGCAGACTTCGTCGGGAGAATGGAACTTGCATGGAAAGACTTCTCGCGGATGAGTTGAAGACGGTGTGGAAGATTGAAACCTGGCCCGTATCTGGACAGCGGCACGATGCAGCGGAAGGCTCCTGCGTCACGAAGTCGATTTAGCGACGGTGGACAGACGGTGCTGCAGAATCCACGCTCTGGCAAGTGTGGCTCCCAAAGCGGTTCTGTCTGGTGAGTTGCTGCGTCGTTTCCTACTCGGCGGCGACGACTCCGATCCTGCGCAACCAGTTCGCGCACAGCTCCGGCCATTGATCCGCACCGGAAAGGTTTTTGGCCAACCCGACGCCATGTCTGCCCTCGGGAAAGACGTGCAGTTCCGCGGGGACGCCATGCTCCTGGCAGGCCAGGAAATAATCCAGGCTGTTCTGCACGGGAACCACGCGATCGGCGGCCGTGTGGAACAGGAACGTCGGCGGCGTGTGCTCAGAGACCTGCCGCTCATTGGACAGGTCGATAACGAGCTCCGGGTCCGGATCGGCACCAATCAAATTCCGTTGGCTGCCGCCATGGGAATAGGGCTTGTCGAACGCGATCACCGGGTAACACAGGATGCTGAAATCGGGTCGAGAAGAAACCCGCGCGACCGGATCTTCCGACACAGGATCGGCCTTGGCGAAATGCGTCGATACGGTCGAGCAAAGGTGTCCGCCGGCAGAGAAACCGATCACTCCGATCCGATTGGGATCCAAATTCCATTCGGACGCGTTCGCACGCAACGTCTGAATCGCACGTTGCGCGTCGATCATCGGCGCCGGATGACCGTACCCTTTACCGTCGTTCCCCTTCCCTCGAAGCCGATACGTGCAAATCGCCGACGGTATCCCCAAGGAATGAAACCACTGGGCGAACTGGTAGCCTTCGTGGTCCATCGCGTGCCCGTTGTAACCGCCGCCCGGGAGGATCACGACGGCGGCCGTGGGTTCTTTGGATTCCACCCGAGTCAAAATCAGCTTCGGAACGTCGCCCTCTCCACGCAGCGTACTTCCCGGTGGCAATCCGGGCCACAAGTCAAGCGTTGTCGACTCGGGCTGCTCAGCGGCAAGCTGCGAACAACAGACCGCAACGGCAATCACAAACAGCAAAGAACGGCGGGGGCGAAGCATGGGCGTCAAATCCGGTGGGTGGGGCTTGTGGAAGGCCCGCCATTGTAGCTGCGTCCATTGCGGCGTTGTGAATCGTCGCCCCTCTGGCTGCATTCGCGCTCGATTCCCGGGCGGGAATCGGTTCCGACCGGGGCTCCGTCATTCAGCTCACGCAGCCTTTCGGAATCGAAACACTTCGTTGGTGGAAACGAACGACAACCCGTGTCGCACCAGCCGCTCGGGTCCAAAATCCTGAGCCCGGTGGACCTCCGCTTCGAAACCCCGACTGCAAAACCGATCAACCACGTCGATCCCGTACAGACGAACATGATCCGTCTGGTAGAAGTGCTCCAAGCGGTCATTCGGATCGGTGATGCTGAAATCTTCGTAAGTCGACTGGCGCCAAATCGGAACCTGTGCGATCACGGTTCCGCCGGGACGCAGCACGCGGGACATCTCCGCGATCGCCGCCGCATCATTCTCCACATGCTCCAACACGTGCGAAATCCAAATCAATGATTGCGACTGATCCGGCAGCTCAAGTGCCGTGATGTCCATTCGCGCCATCGCTTGCGAGTACAAGTCGATACTCAGGTAATTCGTTGCTTTGGATCGTAGGTAGTTTGACAGCTCCTTTTCTGGAGCCACGTGAAGCACGTCCGAATAATCCAGACCGTCCAGTTTCTCGGCGACCATGAACGCCAGTCGATGACGTTCCACGGCCCCGCAGTTGGGACAGCGGCAATCGAATCGCGACTTGTTGGGTGCCCCACCCTTGGAAAAGGCGTATCCGGTCCAATCGCAAATCGGACATTGGCGGTTGGGGTGCAATCGGTCGCGAATTCGGCCGAAGGTTGCCTCGGCGGGTCGACGGAATACTTTCAGCATGGATGACCACCGAGGCATCAGACGGAAGCGGTTGTGAAGGCTTCGTCGCGATCCCTGCCGAATCGCGCGTTGCTTTCAACCCTTGTCGGCGCCTAGCCGGAATTTCTTCAATTCCCCCCGGGCAACCGTCCGAGTCGGCTGCCTCCAACACCCGCACTCTGCCAACAGGTCCACCAGAGATTGCTAGCATCTCCAGCTTCGCACAAACCGTTCACCCCCTGGTTCCAAGGCTCCCGCCTTGGAACCCACTGTCTCCCAGGCTCCGCCTGCACCGCAAGCGAAAGCGAACGGATCGAGCACCACCACCATCAATGAGGACTCGATCAACCGAGCCACACCTTCCTCCGACCCGCCGCGGCGACTCCCCCGCTCCGCTGCTGGGGTTGCCCAGAAACTAACTCTTTCGTAAATTCCGCCCCATCATGGAATCGATCAAGGATGACCTGATGCAACCATTGACTCTCGCGCGACGGCAACGGATGCCCGACTCCGGGCGTGCCGGTCTCACCGTTCTGGAACTCCTGCTGTCGCTCACCATCCTGGGCAGCATTCTGGCGTTGACGCTTCCCGCGATCAGCTCCGCGCGCGAGTCGGCGCGGCGTGTGATCTGTGTCGACCATTTGCGACAGGTCGGGATCGCGCTGCATCATCACCACGAAACGCACCGGCATCTGCCAGCGGGCTGGACGTTCGACGCCAACGACGTCTCCGCCTACGGCTGGGCCGTTCCCCTGCTGCCTTACCTGGAACAGCCCGGTTTGGCCGATCGGATCGATCGCGACGCAACCATTCTTGCTTCGCCGCATGCGTTCGCCCGACAGACCTCGTTGGAAGGAATGCTTTGTCCCTCCGACATCACCGAGCCGACATTCCAGCTGTACGAAGCGGACGAGTGGGAGGAGGACGAACATTTCGGTCGCCAGTCGCGACTCTTGGACAGCGTTGCTCCACCAAAAGCCTTGGTCGAGCTACCGACCGCCAACTATGTCGGTGTTTTCGGAACCATCGAACCGGACGATTCCATCCCGGCCCCCGTTGGCGACGGCTGCTTCTTAGAAAACCATCTCACCCGTTTTCGCGATTTCCAACGCGGGCTCTCGCGGACGTTGGTGGTGGGCGAACGGACCATGGCCCAAGTGCCTTCCACCTGGCTTGGCGTCAGCCTGTCGGGCGAAGATGCCGCGGCCCGCCTGGTCGGATCCACCTTGGAAGGCATCAATAATCCGCTCGCCGACGAATGTGACTTCTCCAGCCGTCACGCGGGCGGAGCCAACTTTCTTTGGGGCGATGGTCACGTCGAATTCATGACCGAACAAATCGATCTTCCCGAGTACCACCGACTGGCGCAGCTTCGTCCCCGACCCTCCCACCGCGCCCCGGCCGCGTCACACACCGCCCCTTAGGTTCCCGCATGCCACGCTCCTCCCGAAAACGAATCGAGTTGACCAGATGCGAGGCAGAAGTCATGGACATCATTTGGGACCGCGATTACGTCACCGTCCAAGATGTCGTCGACTCGCTCTCACGATCGCTGGCCTACACAACCGTTCTGACCACCATGCGGATTCTGGAAGAAAAACAGATCGTGACCCGTGGTGATAAGATCGGCCGTGCGTACACCTACACCGCCCGCGTCAGCCGTCAACAAGTGCGCGAAGGCATGCTGAAGGCGTTGACGGACCAACTCTTTGGCGGTTCGGCACGGTCCCTGGTGCTCAGCCTGATCAATTCCGACGCCGTCTCCGCCGAGGATATCGAAGCCGTTCGAAAAGCAGCTTCCGATTTGGAGAAGTCGTGATGGACGCCTCCAACCTGGCCGAAACAACCCTCTGCATCTGCTTGCAAGTGACGCTACTGGTGGCCGTCACCGTCTGGGCGCAGCAGCGATTGCACCGGGCACGTCACTCGTGTCAGATGTGGACCCTCAGCTTTCTTGGCGTCCTGGCTCTTGTCGCCGCCGGCTTGCTTTTCCCCCATCGCCGCTGGTTCCATTTTCCGACGGCTCTCTCGGACCACGCAACGTTGGCAGTGATCCGATGGCAACAACACGCGGTTTCATGCCTTGCCGCGATCTGGGGAGCCGGCGTGGCAATTCTGGTACTACGCCGAATCGTCCTCTGCCTGCGGCTGTTCCGCTTCCTTCGCGATGACTGCCAAGAGCTGACTCCGGCGCAATTGGCGAACCTGCCACTGCACGCTCCCGCGGCGAAATGGCGAAAAACACGACTTTCTCTTCACCCTTGCTCCGGAAGATTCAAGCGTCCGCAAGGCCAGTGGCAATCCGCTCCTGGCTTTCGCTCGACACACCTTAAGAAGGATTGCGAGGTAAAGCTCAGTGCCGGGCGAATCGGAAACGCTCCAGCGTCCCAGGAGGCAAACATCGCCCAATTGAAAGTGATGGCTTCCGATCAGATTCAAGGACCGTTCTGCTGGCAATTCCATCGACCCGTCATCGTTTTGCCAAGCTACCTGCTGGACGGGGATCGCAACGCCTTGCGGTACATCCTTCGGCACGAGTTGGAACACCTACGAACCGAACACCCGCTTCAGCAGTTCTTGCAGACGATCTGCGGAATGTTGTTCTGGTTCCACCCGGCAATGTGGATCGCCGCCCGGCACGCTCGGCTGGCCAGAGAATTTGCCTGTGATGAAGCCGCGGTGACGGCTGGCCGCGTTTCCGAATACCTGCGGACCATGGCGACGGTCGCTCAACGATGCGTCTCGGCACGGACCGGCCAAATCCACTCGGGCACCCTCTCGTTCGGTCCCCGACGAAGCGAGCTCATCCACCGCAGCGAACGACTGGTCAGGTTGCAACGCCTCGGCCGCTCCTCCCGTCCTGGCAGACGTCCGCTGATGGTCGCAATCTTGCTGTTGACCCTGTTGGCGGCCAGCCAGCTTTGGCTACCGGTCAACGCCATCGCATCGTCACGCAGCAACTGGTCTCCCTGGCCGGCATGGACGGCCAACGTCTTGCACGACTTTGGCTATCAAGTGCGAGACTTTGAACCGTTCACCGAGCGGTCCAATCTGCACGAATTGATCCACCCGGACCATTGATCCGGAAACTGCGGTGCAACTCGCCTCCGAACCTCCACCCTTCCAGACGCAACTACTAAGACTTTCGTAAAACAGTCACCTCCGACACGACGTCGGTGCAAAGATCGATGATGAAAAGAATTGTTCGATTCGTCGTGATGCTGGCCTCTCTGGCGCTGCTCTACACGGGCTACCGCGTGGCTGCCCACAACGGCTGGATCATCGTCACGCGGGGCCAACGCAGCTTCGATCTCGGTACCGAACCCGCCTTCCGCCTGAACGATGGCCGATTGAGCATCCTGGTCGTTGGGGATACCGGAGAACAGTCACGAAACCGCCAGCAGGTCGCCGCAGCGATGGCTGCACACGCCGGCTGGTCGTCCCCGAACGCCGCCTTCCTGCTCGGTGACAATTTCTATGAGCAGGGCGTGGCCTCGGTGGACGACGCCCGTTTCGACCAGGACTTCGAGCAGCTGTTTCCCGCGGACTGTTTCCGTTGTCCGTTCTACGTCTGTCTTGGCAATCACGATTACCAGGGCAACGTCCAGGCGCAGGTCGACTACACCCAGCACAGCGAGCGTTGGAAGATGCCCGAACGCTACTATCGAACGAGGCTAAGCTCCGCTGACGTGACGGTTGACGTGTTTGTCGTGGATACCGTTGCGATTCACCTCAATCACGCGTCAACCGGGCAGCAACTACGATGGCTGGAAGAGAACCTCCTGGGAAGCGAAGCAGACTGGCAATTTGTCTTGGGGCATCACCCAATCTTGACCGGCGGAAAACACGAACCGTCGCCGCAAGTGGCCCGACTGCTTGCTCCGATCTTCCGCCAATGCGGCGTCGACCTGTATCTCTCGGGGCACGATCACGATCTGCAATTGAGCGACTCCGGCGACGGCTGGTGGCAAGTCGTCAGCGGTGCAGGCAGCAAACTTCGCAGCACTTCCTGGATTGAGCAAACCGTCTTCGCCCGCGCGGCCCCCGGATTCTGTTGGCTGTTGATCGAGCCAGCCCGACTGCACGTCTCGTTCTACTCCCCGAACGATCGCCTGTTCTCAACTTCGATCTTGCGCAGTCCTTCCAACGCCTCGTCCCCCGACTCCCGCCTGGGAACGCACTGCAGGGCTGGCTCTGCCAGCGGGCGCCGCATTGCAAGTCTTCCCCTTCGAATAGCGCCACCAAGCCCGACGCGACAAGACTTCCCGCCTCGTTCCCAGGCTCCCGCCTGGGAACGCACTGCATCGCTGGCTCTGCCAGCCAACGCCGCGTTGCAAGCCTCCCCCTTCGAATAACGCCACCAAGCCCGACGACACAAGACTTCCCGCCTCGTTCCCAGGCTCCCGCCTGGGAACGCACTGCATCGCTGGCTCTGCCAGCCAACTCCACATTGCAAGTCTCCCCCCTTCGAATTACGCCACCAAGCCCGACGCCACAAGACTTCCCGCCTCGTTCCCAGGCTCCCGCCTGGGAACGCACTGCATCGCTGGCTCTGCCAGCCAACGCCACATTGCAACTCCCCCCCTTCGAATAACGCCACCAAGCCCGACGACACAAGACTTTCAACTCGAATGACCCGCGACGCCGGAGTCTCGGTCATCTCGATCGCTCAAAAAGAATTCGACACAGTCTTTGCGAAATCGGACGTACCCCAGCCCAATCGTCCCCAGGCAAAAGCAGACGATCCAAATCGGATGGGTCCCGGCATCAAGCATCCTCCGCGAGTCCAAAAGTGGATCCTTGGACGGCCAGGAAAGTGCCAGGTAGCTTCCGTTTGCGATCAAACAGAAATCCGCAATCAGCCAGCACCAGTCACGGCGGATCAACCAACACGCCAACCACGGGATCGCCACGCCAAGTAAAGGTCCCGACCACAACGTCAACAGCGGATACGGATCCGGTTGGTGCACCGAATAAGGCAATCGCCAAGGAGCCAGATCAAAGGCTTGTAGCCTTGCGCCCCCAAGCCAGCCGCCGATCAGATGCCCCACCTCATGAGTGATTGCCATCACGCACCAGGCAACAAGCATCAGGGCCGCAAACTGGACACCACGATGATTCAACGCTCGCTTCAAGCTGTGTCCCCGAGACCTGAATCATGTACCGTCATCGGAAATCGCGACCCGTTGATCGACATCCAGCCAAGTTCGCATCGACGGAATGGCTTCCGAACCAAGAAACTCTGGCCCGAAACGTCGATACAGTTCCACCCGCTTGCAGAGTGCGACGCGCTCCGCTAGCGGACACAATTCAATCATCAACTCGAGGTTTCTGTCGCCTGGACGAAAGCCCATGCTGGAATTCAAAAGACATTCGTTCTCCGCGAGGTAGTCACCAAACATGGCCCACCACCAACTTTCGATCTGGTCATCCCTGTCCGGCAGCGTCAAGGGCTTTGGGGGCGGCGGCATCGTCTCCACCGGAAGCCAAGGCCTTCGTGACGCCGCGAGGTACCGGTCGCGAAGCTGGGCATGGTGCATCGATCGTTGCCAATAGGGAACCGACTTGCTTACCGTCTCGCGATCGAATCGGATCAACGCCCGATACTTCCATTCCCATTTCTCATCGACGGGACGCTGGATCGCTGCGGCACGATAGCCACAGTCCAAAGCCTCCAGGTGATGTCCTCCAGCCATTTCCCGCAAGACCACGCCCCGATGCCAGATCCCCAACAGAATCGCAATCAACGTGACCGCAGCGATTAAGAACCGCAATGAAAACGTGCGCCACTTTGGACCGACCATTTCATCTCCCCGGATCGTGAATGACTAGGCTTCGACATCACCGCTTAGCGACTCAGGCAAACAACGCCATGCAAATATCGTCCGCATACGCGTTGCTTAATTTTAGCCGCCGGCGAAGCACTCCTTCGATGACAAAGCCATGAGACTGATAAAACGCCAGGGCGCGTCGATTCGTCGACCGGACTCGCAATTCGATCTTCTCAATTTCAGATTGCTCGCGAAACCACGCAAGCGCGTTTTGCATCAATGCGGTTCCGTACCCGCGGCCGGTGTGCTTGGGGTGAACCACAATGGTCAAGCTGACCACGTGACCGGCCGCCGCCAGTGGCAGTGGATCCAGCAGCAAGTGACCGACCGGCTGACCATCCAACTCGATCACGATGTACAGGCCCCTTTCAGAAAGTGCTTTGATTTTCGTTTGATAGGCCTCAACAGGGATCTCACCCGGCCGCGCGACAAGCAAGCCTTCCTGACCAGCCGCAGTCTCCGATTCCGCTTCGGCAAGGCATGACGCATCCTCGACTCTGGCGCGGCGTATCCTGACGTCATTCAAGTTACTGTTCCCTCGCGATGACAGCCCGGAACGATCGATCGTCATCCGGCTGCTGCCGACGACGAGCTTTGACTGGCTCGACGCCACATGATTGCCACAAGCCAGAATAGAAAACACGCCGTTCGAAACTCCAACGGCCCGGAATGAACTTCAATCTTAGCTCGGCGCGTGAATGGATGGACCGGCGAGATGGACACGATGCCTCTCCCAGCCTCCTCCACCGAAAAACTGCGTCCGAATGCCGACTTCGCGCTCAAACACAACGTCCGACCTGCCGAATGGACGTCGAAAGAACGCGTGAATGCGTTGCTTTTCTGAGCGGTTGCGATGCTTGCGTCGTCAGCTTCCAGAATCCACCTTCCGCTAAAAACGCCGTCTTTTTGGACGTCGTATCGGATTCCGTCGGCCATGATCGTTCCCTGTTCATTGAACCAATTGAACTCCAACTTCCCCCGGTGCCCCTCTCCCGATAGCCGAAAGTTCCATGAACAGATTCCATCTGGATTGCAATGGATCACCACACGCCCTCCTGCTCACCGTATTTAACAAAGACGGACCTCACCACCAGCAACGTTCCGTGACCACAACTTCTCCTCAGCTTGAATAACGTAAATCGACCTCAGCGTCGCTCCCGCCCCAAAAAGTGTACACATTCTTCAGAGCAACAGTGCCAGGCTGATGATCACCGCGTACCCGAGGAAGCCAAACAGCCCGGCGACGAATGTCGCGCCGGGATCTCGCCAAAGGTCATCCGCGATACTTGCGAACAGAATACAGACGAATGCCAACAACGCGATCATTCCCACGAACGCGAAAGACTGTGCCAGTTCGCTGAACTCACTTGCGGCGGTCGCAATCACACCTAGCTTGTCAAAAGGCTGGTCAAACCGGTGATCATCGCAATCGCCCCGATGAACGATGCCACGAACAGTAGCATCAATAGCATCTCATTCCCGGCGTGCTTGCCATCACCGGCCTCCGATCCTCGCTGAGAATCGGATTCAAGGGTTTCCGGCGGTGCATACGGATTCGTCTCAGTCATTGTCTCAAATTCAAAGAATCAGTGGTATCGCTGCGGTTCTTTGGGTCTCCGCACGGCGAACCCTCGCCGTCATCCTGTTCCCCCAACCACCATATCATGAACGGACGCGTTCACGAACCTGATTGGTTGCCGCCTCCGCCGGCATCTGCGTCATCCGAAATCGACGAGAATGCGAAACCGTTCGCACACCAGCTGCATCGCAGGATCAAATCCGCCGTTGCGTTGAAAAAACGCTTGATGCGACGTGCGCCACTCGTCCAAAGTCGCGTTCTCGCCCTCCGACAAAGCAAAATCTTCGCTCACTTCGGAAAACCGATGCACGGACACGTCGGTAATTTCAATTGCCAGCGCCGGAGTTCCATCCCAGTTCAGAGCAATGTCGACGCGACCGACCTGCGGCATCGGATCCCGCTGATACTCACGCAAGGCGGAACAGGTACCGGTTTTTTTCCCCTGTCGAACCAGAGCAATCAACGATTGGCACATTTCTTCGCTGTCACCAAACCTGAATGACTCACCTGCAGGAAATGACGATCGCAAGGTTTCGAGATCCACGAAACGATTCATCCGTCAACAGCTCCGGGTGCTATCACAACTGATGTCGTTGAGGATTGATGCAACGGCTCGCAAATGATTTCGAACGTTCCTTTCACTCCGCCGACGGATCCGATCCGTCTAGGTGCTCCTCGCCGCTTCGCCGGTCAGGGCTTTCCCCCAATACTGCGTAGCGAAAAAAGTCCAGCAGCCCCGCAAAACGGTAGCCTGGGTCAACGTAATGTTCGATCACGTAGAACGCAAAATAGTACGCCCGGCAGAAGGCCCAAATCGACAGGACGAAAAGTGAAATCGACCGAAGATCGGGCAGTTCAGCCATCAACAACCCTGCGGACAGTATCCCCAGGAGAGCAAAGAGCCCGCCTTTCAACCAGATCAACCGATGGTCCTTTAGATTCGCCATCTCAGATTCCTACATGGACATTCGATCGTCGACAAACGGACGGGCCGTCGGCCCGGACTGATGTCGATCGCTTCAATCTCCCCAGCCCTGCCCAACGGGCCATCCGCGCCATCATCATTGCTTTCGCAATTCAGCAACACCCCGGTCATTTGCCCGATCCCCTGGGTCGTCAACCATTCCACCAAAGGGGCAACGCCCCTCCATTTGCCCAGCCCGGTCCAACGGGCCGGGGACCAGACCAACAGTGTGAACGGTAGGGCCAACGGCCCGGCCTTTTGCTCCCTGCACCAACAATCGCATCAGAACGAATGTCAGCTCATGCGTCTTCCAAATTGAACGCACAATTCGAACAACCAGCCTCCGTGAACTCCGTGTCCTCGGTGGCTAGATCCTTCCGGTCGATTTCGCGATGCCGCCGTAAGCCACGTCGATCGTGACTTCGAGCGATTGCGTACGAGCCTCGACGAACAGGCAAAACAGAGTCTGCCTTAATCATCGAAGATGCACCACTTCACGAACCAGATAATTGCGGGAGCCGCCAGAATCACCACGATCTTGATCAGGAACATCTTGCTTCCTCAAAAAAGGATGGACCACCAAACGAAAATGCGACCAGCCGAACAAAACAGCGGCCTATCAATAAAACGACAACAGTTAGCTGGGCAGCATCACTTTGAGTAAGCCGCGTGGCGCTCGCCGCGGGTCTTCTCGCCTCAACCGGCAGCGAACACACCTCGCCGATCACTGCACCCCAAATCACGGTGTTTTCGATTGCAAGTAACGCGGTTCAAATTCGACATCCGTCCGGAGATCAGCAATATAGCAGAGCGTGTTGATTCACGATCGTCGCCTTTCACTCCGTGAAAGTTGCGTGCACTCCGTTGGCTTTTGCGATGCAGACGGCGCCGCTGCAGAACGTCCGAGCAGGTAATCCATGACTCGAAACTGCAAAGCCCCTGCGCCGTCCACTCGGCTACGGTTCCCCGATGGACCGCGCATGATCAGTCCGGTTTCTGTCTTGGCGGCAGAATTTGAATGTACGAAATACGCTCGAGCGCAACATACGCGACCGTGCCAGGATACGGCACATTGATTTCATTGTAGACGTTTGTCGTGACGCCGCTAACAAATCGCTTTCCGCCAACATCGGTGATGCGAGGTTTCATCAAAACGGTTTGCTCAATGCCGTCGGATCCCCCGAGATCAAAAGTCACCAAACAGGTCGCGTCGCCGAAATCATGCAGATTGACATGCCCGGGTGGATCGCCATCGCCAGCCGTCGAGAAGCGGTAGCTCGCAAAGAAAGCGATCGCGAATGCAACGGACGCCAAGAGAACTACGGATAGATTTTTCATTTCATGATCGCAGATGTGTAAAACCGGAAGTCCAAAGGGTCAAGAAAGCTGCGCGTACAGCCGTCACCGAGTACGAGCGAACGCCCAACCAATCCGAAGCCGTCAACTCCCGTTCTTCGGTGCATCGCGCGGTTCTCTGTGTTCATTTTCATACCCACCATTGGTGCCAGTCCGAAGTAACGCAAGCAACTCTCCGATAGAAGCGTACAGACAAGCCTCGAAAATCCGATCTGATCGCAGGCATCTGACTGCACGCACCAGAATCAACTGAAGGCTCCAAGCCAGAATTAAGATGACGGTGACCAACAGGGCAGCCATAGGTTGCCGAGTCAATTCAAAACCATCCCATGCGACCGCATCCAACGCAAACGCGAGAATGGTGGGTAACGCCATCGCACCCGTACGCGGCGAAATGAAGAATGTGCTGGCTTTGTAAAATAATGGGAGGGCAATGACGACCGAGAGAAAAGCCGCAAGCAATACATCGTGATGCACGGCTATTCCGATGGCGCAGGAAATTGCCACGAGAATCGTAACAACCAGTAACGAGCGAATGCTGACTTTCATTTCAAAATGCGTCGCCGACGTTTTTACGAATTTGAATTCGTTTTGTACAGAATACCGGATTTTGCACGGACACATCGGTAGCGTTAGGCGGGGCCACGCGCGCGATCCTCCACTTCAATAACCACGATTCCGCGACTCGTCGTGCGTCCGACGGTTATCGGATTTGTCTTCCGGCAAACCTTGCGTACCATGCTCCCGGTGCTCGAGTTGTCAATCGAGAGACGTCCCCAAGAGCCCATTCCACAAAGGTGTTGCTATTCGGACCTGGAAAGAAGCGATAGACGTTGAGCCACGGATAGGCAGTGGGTGAATTCTCAACTCGATGCTGGATGTCTCGCGCGTCCCCGTCCACCCACGTTCTGACATGTCGACTCGGCCCGTATCCAACATTTGCCTTTGGCGGCAACAGGTTGCGGTGAAGGTACCCCCAAGAAGTATCAACGACATGTTGTTTCTGCCATACCTCCCAACGGTTGATCCCCCGGTCAGACACAATCACGATCCAGTGATGGTCTGCAAATCTGCCAAGGATGGGGATTGGCGCTGCCCAAAGTTCAACTGTCAATTGACGCATCTGATCGTGAAGACATTCTTCCGATAACGACAGAAATCACAGGGGACGGGCGATAGACGCGAAAGCAGAGCGGAAACCCCGAGTCCCGTCTTCCAGTGACTTCGGTGCATTGTCATTTGTCATCCGCCGGACTTCGCGAGGTCGTAGTGACCTGAAAAAGTTCGGTAGTACTCGGTCGGGTCAAACGTGTAAATCCGATCTCGGTACCGATCGTCGACGATCAACTCGTCATCGTAGTCGGTCTGCATCCCGAAGTCACGCCAGACGATGCCTTCGTAAGTTCGGTCAATGTTGCAGGACAGGACGCCGCATCCGTAGTCCGCGCATTCCGCACAAACGAACAACGGGGCGCGATTGCCGGAAAGGTCGCCGTCCGCCGCGCGTAGCAGCATCGACAGGAAGTGAAGTTCGGTCACGCTGCCAAGCCATCCGATCGGAGGAATGAAGTCCCCGACATCGAGAACATCGGCTAGGCGGCGATCGTCGACGTAGTAGTCCCAGTATGAACATCGATTTCGCTCGCGTGTCGCAGATCGAAGTTGCAGCGAGTTCATACGCGGTTTACATCAGTCGGATAACAGTATGGATCAAAGAGTCGCCGCGAACGAGGCGACCTCGAGAGAGATCAACGCGGCGATTCTAATGCATTTCATTGTTTTGCCGCGACTTCGGAGCATCATTTGACTTCTAGCAAGTCAATTTCGATAGCGAGCACCGTCTGTGGTTGCACGCCCCCAAGGTCTTTGCTCATCTTGGGCGCAACTTCGTTGCGAATCATCACTCGCCGTTTGCCTCCCTCCTTCATTCCTCGGACAGCCGTTTCCATCCCGCGCCCCACTTGTCGGCGGCCGAGTGTGAAGTCTAGCGAGCGGTTTCTTTCGACGCCCACAAATTCTGTGGCAAAGTAGTTGTCCACGTAGATCGTGTATGCGATGGTCACCCGGCTGTCGGCGTCCACCGGAGCGCCGGCACCTTCGACAACGTCGGCGAAATAGTTGACGTAGCTGGTATCGGGAACATGTTGTTGCTCCATCGCCACCGGCATGTCCGCATCATCGTCTGGGCCAAAATGCATGTTGCCGCTGCGAATCAGCTTGGCTTCCTCGAGCGAAAAGGACGTCGCAACGCTGCCGTTGTCGACGACAACCTTGACCGGCGGACCATCGACCGGCGCGCGACAGCGATAAACTTGAAAGCCACCCTCGATTTCGTTCCTGTAATCGAAGATACAAAAGCCGCGATCGCGGCCGTGGACGTTGACTTGAACCGAGCCCAGTCCCCAACCAAAGCCGGCCTGTCCGCGCACGCATGTGTTGGGGTCAAATTCCAGGCTTGATCCATCAACATCGATTAAGGTTGCTTTGCCGCCGATCTTCTCTTGGTCACGAAATGCCTCGACTGGCGTTTTCGGCGACGCGGAAGCCGAATCCGAACCAATCGGATCATCGCAGCCAACGAGCGTGACCCAAGCCGCGGTGACGATGATTCGTCTAATCAAGTCAGTCTTCTCCGCAAATAAGGAGGCGAAAGTCGGGCGATTACGCGGTCCGCACGTAAGATCCTCAACTTCAAAACCGCCCGGATCACGTACTCCGGTACACGCGATGATTATCCGCCGCTTCTTTTCGTTCATTGTCATCTGCGTAGGCCAACGCCGATCGGACCGACGATCAACACGGCTACCCGGAGATGTTATTCCTTCAGCAAGCGACGTTTAGCAATGTCATTGACAGTAACGCCGGGGCCGATCGAATCGATGTAAGTTCGTTCAAAAGGAACCTCAAACACAGGCCCGAACAGCCAGACGAAATAGCACTCGGTCGTGATAGTCTGGGTGGGACTCTTCATTGCAAGCTTAGCCTTTGAGAATAGGAGCGGGGCTTCATACATTGGTCGGCCTCCGTTGCCCTTTTGCTCGAGCCAGACTTTCACTTGATCGGTTCCATACGTGCGTGTTAGAGACCCGCAGGCAAAAAACAGACCAACGAAGACCGGCAAGATCATCAGCACCCGCAGCGAAAATTGAGGCCGTAATTTCATTTGTTGGTTTCCAACACGGAGGCTTCACGTCATTCGAATAACGCTACAAATCACCGAGTCGCGGCGGACGACCTGACCACAGAAACAACCCCAAATCGGCGACTGCAGTGCATCTGATTGCTATGCGACAGCATCAACACGGCCATACACGAGAACGATGCGATCAAGGTAAAGTTCGTCCGTCACAACTGAGAGTTGCCGTACAAGAGAGTCGTTGATCAGTCGAATCGTATCGCACACCTTGGTGTCGCCATCACCGTACCGCAAAGCAATTCCAACTGGATAAGGCAATGAATATTCCGGCACACCGTCCGGAATGAGGGACCCCACTCGACCATCAAACAAGACCCTGCCCGACATAGGTCGGTAATCA
The DNA here is from genome assembly GCF_008629675.1 of Roseiconus nitratireducens. Classification (GTDB taxonomy): domain Bacteria; phylum Planctomycetota; class Planctomycetia; order Pirellulales; family Pirellulaceae; genus Stieleria; species Stieleria nitratireducens. The sequence continues at coordinate 83,998 of NZ_VWOX01000024.1, forward strand.
TTCACCTGGATCCCCTCCGTGTCGAACATGAGCTGACAGAAATCCGCTCCCCGTTCCGAAAAAGCCCCGTCGCGCAAGTTTAGTTGTAAACCTGTCGACTCGTTGAAATCATCAATCGAGATGTCATCTGATCCGCAAAGCCACGATCGAATCTCGGAGTCGTCTCCGTCTGACTCAGTTTCACCATTCCAATGCAAGTATTGACACAACTCCCACGATCCATTCATGTTAGACATACTCCGCTCGTCATCGATTCGTTCGCATCGAGTCGAGGATCAGTAGCTGGTGAAGCTGACATTGATCTCGAAAAACCGCACTACCGCCGTCCGGTTCATGTCATGGTTGCCCGCCGTCAGATGTGTCAGCCGGCGATCCATCTTTGGGCTCAGGTAGAATGTTGACACCATTGAAGTCACTCAGCTTCAGATCAAATCGGTCAGGTAGGCCCATGGGCTCTCCGTCAGGACCAACTTCACGAGCAAGAATGACGATCGATACATCAGCCCTCTTGACGACATCTTTGTCCGATTCCTCAGGAGGAGTAAATGATGGCGTCCGGATCTTGACGGGTAGAACAGTGTCTGGTTTGTCCACGGACCAGTCGAATGTGTGAAGCGGAACATGTCCAGTCTTGTTCTTGCGTTTCAACAGCACCTGGCTGCGAACGGTGAACACTCTTGGCGAATCAAAATGCAGCCGGAAGATGTAGTCATTCCATCCCCCCATCGCGCTGCCCATCCCCAGTGTTAACCTCCCCGGATTCTCTTCCGCCCATTCAGGTGTCAGCTCTGCGTACTCGGCCGATGAGAAGGAAGCTGATATCAGAGCAATAAGAATCGCCACCAAAAGTCGATTGATCTTCATCTCGTTCCGTCAATTCGGGTCACGGGTGCGATCAGCGGCCGGAGGGAGTTTGATGACGAATCGCGAAACCTCTCCACCGCCGCTCCGTTGCATCGCATGGTGCGTCGGACTGGCGCATCCACCGAAGCTAAGTCAATTCCTGCTCTGCGAAGCACTTGGGGCTCGCAGGCTGTAGGCGTACTCCGGAAAGAAGGGATCCCCCTGACTGAAGCGGCGATGCAATAGTTTATCCGGATCAACAATCGTTGTGTTTTTCACCCCAAGTTGATTGAGTGCCGTGGTTAGGGCGCGAGTCGTCTCGAACGGAAAACCGCTCCCGGGAGCAAGCGTTAAATCCGTGCCGTCAATCCTCATCACGACAAATGAGGCGGACGAGAATTCCAAAGAGATATCCTGATGGGCGACCAAACGCCCGACATCGATCTTCTGATCAGAGAGCGTTTCGGCGATCGCGTCGATGACTTTAAAGTCGATACCGCTAGGAACCTGAATCTCGACACTCGATTCCTGATGTCCGTTGGCCGGCGAGTGGCGAAGGGTGATCCAAATGGGGCTTGATGAACGTTGCAACTGTTCAGCGAAGATATTCGCGTCCCCGAGTAGCGTGGCGAACAAGCAACCAGCAAGACAAATAATTCTCAAAGACATAGCGAAGGCCTCCATCAAGAGAGAAAAGTTGAGATTGTGTACC
>NZ_VWOX01000025.1 GCF_008629675.1 Roseiconus nitratireducens
CTCCGAGCTTTGGTTAAACAAAAGACACAGTCTTGCGGTGACATCCAACTAAGTTACGCCAACATAGATCGCTACTTCATTTGGCGACTTCGGATCGTGAATTTCGAAGTCTGCGATGTGGCAGCGAGACAAATTCATTTTCGAGATCTGCTGCCACCTCTCGATCGCAGCATCGGGCATTTGGCCAAATGCATGAAACTCTGCATACTTGCCCGCAGGGGTGTATCGAATCGAGAATCCTTCTTCGGCCGAGCAAACATCAAGGACCTCGCAACCGAGGAAAAACGTATAAGGCTGCGTGTGATCGCCTTCGTAGTCGCAGTATAAGGCGATCAGATTGTCATCCAGACGTGATGGGCAATCTTCGGCAAGGTTTTCGCTGAGAAAACGTTCCCACATCGCACCGATTTGGCTGGCCGGATCGCCGTCGATGCGTGTTTCGATGCCGTATAAGGTTCGAGCATATTGTTGGATGATGTTCATGATCTTGACTCGTCGGCACGGAAACTCTCGGCGAGCTCCGCTACAGCTATTTTGCTAAGTGGTTGCCTCACACGTATTAGTGAGTTCTCCGACACCGATTCGCTCGCAGTACTCGCCAAAGCTTTCACCTGCGTTTCGTTGTTCTTTGAACTTCTGGAAAACCGGCCGCAGAACTGAGGCGATCTCGCTGCGAGGCACCTGGTCTTTGTAGATCTCCGCCATTCGATTTCCACGCAGATTTCCGCCTAAGAAGATCGTGTAGCGTCCTTCGCCCGTTTTGCCGTCCATGCTGCGTCCAACCAAGCCAACGTCCGAGTTGTATGGCCGGGCGCATCCATTGGGGCAGCCAGTCATCCGAATCGAGAACTGTTCGTCAGCCAATCCGAGGTCGTTCAGCTCTACTTCGATATCATCGATCACGCCGGGTAACGCTCGTTCGCTCTCGGTTACCGCCAAACCGCAAGTCGGCAACGCCGGGCAGGCGAACGAGAATCGACGCGCGTTGCTGATTTGCTCTACCGTTACCACGCCGTGATCCGACAGTACTTGTTGGATCGCATCACGCTGGCTCGGCTCAATGTCGCATAACAAGATGTTCTGCTGAGCCGTCAACCGACAATTCGTCACGTGATTGCTGAACAGCACGCGAAAGGCAGTCTTGAGCCGCAAATCGCCTTCGTCCTTCACTCGCCCGTTTTCGATCGGCAAACCCAAGAACCATTTGCCGTCTCCCTGCTCGTGCCAGCCCATATGGTCGTCGTGACCGGTCACGTCATCGGGGTGCGGCTGGGGAAGTGGTCGCGGTAGCGTGCCATCGGGAACGCCGCAGATCGACTCCGCTTCACTCAAGTATTCTTCGACTTTCTGCTTGAAGGCTGGCAAGCCCATGTTGTGGATCGTGTATTTTAGCCGGGCCTGACTTCGATCAGCTCGATTGCCAAAGTCACGCTGCACCAAGATGATCGCCGTAATGATCGGCAATAGATGCTCAGCTTCTACGAACGTCAATCGTTTTGCTAACGCCGGAAAGCAGTTATTCTTGCTCGGCGTTGTGCCCATCCCGCCGCCAGCCAATACATTGAAACCGACCAGCTTGTCGCCTTCGGTCACGCCAAGCAATCCAACGTCGTTGTCGTAGATGTCGATACAGTTGTCTTCGCACAGCGATAAGGCAATTTTGAATTTGCGTGGCAAGTATGCCTTGCCGTAGATCGGATCATGTTCCGCTTCGTTTGGCGGACCGACGATTTGCTCTCTCTCGCCCGTGTCCGGGTCTCTGATCCATATTTCATGGTACGCCCCCGTCTTGGGGCGGACGTGAACCGCAATCTCGTCGGCCAGCTGTTGCAACTGATCACGCAGCCCGTTTTGACGGAGCGGCGCGGGACAACAGCACACGTTTCTGGTTACATCGCCGCAGGCAGATTGAGTGGAAAGCTTGATTTCGTTGATACGGTGGATCGCATCCCACAGATTGTTCTTTACGACGCCGTGCAATTGGATGCTTTGCCGAGTCGTGATTCGAATCGTTCCGTTGCCTAGTTCATCGGCGATATCAAGTTCTCCGAGGAACTGTGCAGCCGTCATTTTTCCGCCCGGAATCCGGTTGCGAACCATGAACGAATAGGCTTTCCCTAGTCCTTCCTTGCGACGGGATTTCCGCAGATCGCGGTCGTCCTGTTGGTATGTCCCATGAAACTTCAGCAACTTTGTGGTGGCGTCTTCAACGCAATCGGTCGTCTTGTCGGAGAGTTCCGCCGCAATGGTTCCGCGCAGTCCGACACTTGCTTCCTTGATCAGCTCAACTTTGGATTTCTTGGGTTCTTCTTCCGCCATCATTGACTTCCCTGGGGACGGGGTATCGCAAAACGCCTAAAGCTGTATGCTATGTGCATGTTTTAAGCGGCGTACGCACTGACGTCAAGAGTGCAACCAAAATGTAGTGGACAAGGTCACGATTCCTTTCCAGCTAAGCTGCGGCGTTGGAGTCATAAACTTGTCCACTGCGCGCGACGACTGCCAATTCATCAATTTGACTTCAGAAGCTCGGTCGAATGACTAGTCCCAGATCTCCCTCCATCCTCAATGACCTGATCCGCGAACGAATCCTGTTGCTTGACGGCGCGATGGGAACGATGATCCAGCGGCTGGGGCTTAATGAAGCTGCTGTGCGCGGTGAGAGGTTTGCTAATCACCACAAAGACCTCAAGAACTTTTCCGACATCCTTTGTCTGACGCACCCGGAAAAGATCACCGATATTCATCGTGCGTACTTCGAGGCCGGCAGTGATATTGTCGAAACCAATTCATTCGGCGCTTCGCCGGTTGGAATGGTGGAATTCGACCTGCCTCTTGAACTTGTTGACGAGATCAATATCGCTGCGGTTGCTTGTGCCCGCAAGGCTGCCGACGAGTGGACGGAGCGAACGCCTGATAGGCCGCGTTTTGTTGCCGGCTCTATCGGACCGACGACCAAGCAACTCGCAATTAGCACCGAAGACGATCCGGCCTTCCGCGGATCGACGTATGAGGAATTGGTCGATAGCTATCGTGCCCAAGTTGAATCATTAGTGGACGCCGGCGTCGATATCTTGCTGCCGGAAACCGCCATCGACACGCTGAACTTGAAGGCATGCTTGTTTGCGATCTCCGACTTTTTCGACTCTGGCGGTCGACGTGTTCCCGTGATGGCCAGCGGCACATTTGGTGACGGCGGGCGAACTTTTGTCAGCGCTCAGAGTGTGGAGGCATTCTGGATCGCGATCAGTCATTTCCCATTGCTCTCGGTAGGGATGAACTGTGCCCTGGGCCCTGACGTGATGCGAACACACATCGAAGAATTGGCCAAAGTCGCTGAGATACCGATCTCCTGTCATCCCAACGCTGGCTTACCCAATGAGATGGGCGAGTTCGATCTCAGCCCCAAGGCGATGGCCGACAAAGTGGGCGAGTACGCCGACAACGGCTGGGTGAACGTCCTGGGCGGTTGCTGTGGCACGACACCTGATCACATCCGCGCGATGGCCGATCGGGTGAAAGGATGCAAGCCGAAGCAACACACGCCCGGTCGCGTGTACACACGACTATCGGGCCAAATGCCGATGGTGATGCGACCCGAAGTGCCTTTCACGATGGTGGGCGAGCGAACCAATGTGATGGGCAGCAAGAAGTTCGCACGCCTGATCCGCGACGAAAAATACGACGAAGCCGTTGAAATTGCCCGCGAACAAGTCGAGAACGGTGCGACAATCATCGACGTCAACTTCGACGAAGGAATGTTGGACGGTGTCGAAGCAATGACACGTTTCTTGCGGCTCATCGCCGGCGACCATGTTGCAGCGTCGGTTCCAGTGATGATCGACAGCAGTAAATGGGAAGTGCTGGAAGCTGGGCTCCGCAACGTGCAAGGCAAAGCGATTGTCAACTCGATTTCGCTCAAGGATGGCGAGGCGGAGTTTTTACGGCGAGCCAAGCTGGTGCGTCAGTACGGTGCGGCCGCCGTGGTGATGGCGTTCGACGAAGAAGGCCAGGCAGCGGATGAAAACAGCAAGCTGCGAATCTGCAAACGTGCCTACGATTTGTTGACCAGCAAATTGAATTTCCCCACCGAAGACATCATCTTCGACCCGAACATTCTAACCGTCGCCACTGGGATGGAGGAGCACAACAACTACGCCGTTGATTTCATCAACGCGGTTCGACGGATCAAGGCCGAATGTCCCGGTGCAAGAACCAGCGGCGGCGTCAGCAATATTAGCTTTAGCTTTCGCGGCAACGATCCGGTCCGCGAGGCATTTCACAGCGCGTTCTTGTTCCACGCGGTGGCTGCTGGACTCGACATGGGGATCGTCAATGCCGGTCAGTTGGAAGTCTATGAGGAGATTCCTAAGGAATTGCTTGAGCGAGTCGAAGACGTCCTGCTTAATCGCCGTCCCGACGCCACCGAACGGATGCTGGAGTTTGCCGAAACCGTCAAAGGTGACGGCAAAAGGAAGTCGAAAGAAGACTTGGCGTGGCGGAGCACGCCGGTTGCCGAGCGAATAAAACATGCGTTGGTCAAAGGAGTCGATAAATTCATCGTCGAGGACACCGAGGAGGCACGCCAGCATTTTGATCGTTGCATCCAAGTCATCGAAGGGCCTTTGATGGATGGCATGAAAGTAGTCGGCGATCTGTTCGGGGCCGGGAAGATGTTCCTGCCCCAGGTGGTCAAGTCAGCGCGGGTTATGAAGAAGGCGGTCGCCTACTTGGAACCATTCATGGAGGAAGAAAAGCGAGTCGCTGGAACGCTCCGCGAATCTGCACGCGGCAAGTTCCTGATTGCGACGGTCAAAGGGGACGTGCATGACATCGGCAAGAATATTGTCGGCGTGGTTTTGCAGTGCAACAACTACGAAGTGATTGACCTGGGCGTGATGGTGTCTTCAGAAACCATCCTTGAGGAAGCGGCCAAACAGGGCGTCGATATGATTGGGCTGAGCGGCCTGATCACACCGTCACTCGATGAAATGGCGCACGTCGCTCGAGAAATGCAACGCACTGGAATGACCATGCCGCTGCTGATTGGCGGGGCAACCACAAGTGCCAAGCACACCGCCGTCAAGATTGCGCCCGGCTACAAAGGGCCGGTCGTGCATGTGCTGGACGCCAGTCGCAGCGTGAACGTGGTCGAACGACTGCTCAGTGACGAGCGCGACGAATTCATCGCTTCCAACACCGAAACGCAAACGCGACTCGCCGAGAGTTTCCGAAGTCGCACACAGAAGTTAGTGCCATATTCCGAGGCACTGCAGAAGCGGTTTACGACCGATTGGACGACGGTGCCAATCGACCAGCCGTGCTTCACGGGGACGCGAGTGTTGAAGGACATCCCGCTCGACGAAATCCGCCCCTACATCGACTGGTCGCCGTTCTTTAGCACCTGGGAACTCAAGGGAAAATACCCGAAGATACTTAGCGACAAAGTCGTTGGCACGCATGCGAAGGAGCTCTACGACGACGCAAACGCGATGCTGGATGAAATAATCATGAACCGTTCCCTGTCGGCCAACGCCGTCTACGGTTTCTGGCCTGCCGCGAGCGACCGTGACGACGTGATTCTTTTCACAGACAAGGCACGGACCACCGAACTCACACGATTGCATTTCCTGCGACAGCAATGGGAACGAAAAGGGCAAAAGGACTACCGCTCGTTGGCCGATTACATCGCCCCGATCGAAAGCGGACGCGAAGATTATATCGGCGGCTTTGCGGTCACGGCGGGTATCGGTGTCAACGAATTCGCCATGCAGCACAAGGATCAACTTGATGATTACAAAGCGATCATGGTGCAAGCCATCGCCGATCGCCTCGCCGAAGCGCTCGCCGAGATGCTGCATCAGCGGGCACGTTGCGATTGGGGCTTTGGCGGGCAGGAAGGATTATCCAAGGAAGATTTGATCGCGGAAAAGTACCGAGGAATTCGCCCGGCCGCCGGCTACCCCGCCTGCCCTGACCACACTGAAAAGCGAACGCTATTCGATCTGCTCGATGCAGAGGAAAACACCGGCATTGAACTCACCAGCAGCTACGCAATGATTCCCGGCGCGAGTGTCAGTGGGCTGTACTTCGGCCATCCAGAGGCACGTTATTTCACAGTTGAAAGGATGACCCGCGATCAAATCGAAAACTATGCGATGCGAAAAGGAAAGCCGATTGACGAAATTGAGCGATGGCTTGCGGCGAACCTGGCATATTGAGTGTCGGTCGCCAGGCCAATAATTTGCAATCTTTCCGCAAAGGTTAAAGTGCCCAACCTTGGGTGCTTTCCCCAGGTGTTTTCAACTTCGCCGTTTCAGGAAACTCAGCTCATGAATTAGATCATCGTTGCCGACAAGAAACATGTACCCGCCGTGCATCAATTGGCGGTATCCATGAAGATTTGACCCAGCTTGTGAAAGCAACAAATCGAGAGCGTTAAATGAAAATCGACGTCTACGACACGTACGCAACTGCGTCCGATGGAAGAATCTTACACTTTGAGGCCATAGTCCGATCTGGAATGTGCCCGCAGGAAGTCGAGAAGAGAATTCACGCGTTTGTTGATGCCTGTGATCCAGAAATCGAAATGGAGTTCGACCGCTGGAAATCCTCTGGTCATGCTGCTGTTAACCCGGCAGTTCTCGCAATTGTCGAGCGAAACGGAATGGCAATCGTCCCGTTGATTCGAATGCAGAAAGCTGCTGGCTAGGTTTATTTTCGTAAACGTGAGGCTTCTGGAATGGCTCAGGCCAACACGGGGTTTGCTGCTCTTTATACGTCGGGTGGTCGAAAATGATGTGATTCGCTTCATTAAGATGTGGCAGCATCAATTCAGGCCACGCACGGTATAGCCTCAGGGCCGATGGTCGATCGGTGAGTTTTCATCGCATTTCTTGCAATCTAACTCGTAACCAAGCATCGAATCTCGACCACACTTGGAGACGACCCATTCGCGATTCACCCAAGGTGGGTCGTGTCGAACGTGCTGGTTGTGGCCACACACAAGCTGGGCTACCCAGTGGCCATGATCGTCGATGTGGTAGCCAATAATCGGTTGTTGCATTTAATGAATGTCCCGGAGTTAGGGAGCGTTCGAAGGAACAATTGAAAGCAACTATGCCGGATCGTAAGCGAATTTGACGTGGATCGGAATTCCGAGCCTTGGAGTTGACGTTGTGGCAATTCACGATGACTCGACTAAGGGAATGATCGGGCTGGTCGAGTCGAGCAATTGCTGGATCGTTACTCCCGCGAGGGAGACTTCCATCGCGGCGTATGTGCGATCGAGCTCTGCGTGCAGCGGCAAAGCGACGTGTGCGATTTCAGACCCAACGGACAGGACGTTATGCGCTGCAATGGTGTCACGGCATTCACCACGTCAAGGATGGTGATCTCATTGGCTGGCATACCAAGCTCATAACCACCGCGCGGCCCGCAACGAGACTCGGCTAACTGCGCAGACACGAGGCCCTGCAACACTCGGTTCAGATAGCGGCGCGGCACTTGCGTTCCTCGAGCAATTTCATCAGCCGACGATGACCTTTTGTCGCACGCCTTATCTTGTTCGGCCAAGAACATAACCGCTCGAAGTGCATATTCCGCTGTTTTCGAGAGCATTTTCGTTTGTATCTCCACGCTGTGGAACATGCGTTAGCAAACACCCGCTGCTGCGACGCCTTAAATATACACCTTGACGTGTAAGTTGAAATGTATACATTTGGGTGCAGTATTACTGCGGCGGTTTCCGTCTGTCCAGCGGAGGCCGCCAAGGTTGCATGAACCCACTCCCGAAACCATCGAAATGCCTAGCACAACAACAATTGGAACCGTCCTGCAAGCAAGGCAATTGCAAAGCGAAACTGGAACGCCGCAGCGTGCAGTGAGCATGAAGCCGAAGGAACATGGTGCTTACGCGATTGTAACACTGCCGATGGTTGCTGCGTTGGCGATGAGCGGGATGGGAATTGTCAGCCTCGCAGTCGTCGTGGCTTCGCTGGCAGGCTTCTTTGCGCATGAGCCTCTGTTGATTGCACTGGGGCACCGCGGCCAACGTGCTCAACGTGCTGCTACCTGGGCTCGGTATCGGGCGACCAGTTTAATCTTGCTGTGTGTTGGTGCGGGTACGACGGCGATGTGGTTTGGCTCGGCAGCGGTTCAAGTATCGCTGGCCGGCTGCCTACTGCTGGCGATCGTCAGCTTTGCACTATCAATCGCTCGATTCCATCGAACGCTCGGCGGCCAATTGCTGGGTGTTGTCAGTCTCTCAGTCCCCTGTCTACCAATCTTGTTAGCCGGTGGGGTTTCATGGCAACGAACACTGTTGATTTGGATCGCTTGGATATTGGGCTTTCTTTCAACCACGTTGGCGGTACGCGGAGTCATTGCGGCGCAGAAGCGGCAATCTCGAAGCGTGCATTGGCTTGGCATCGGGATAACGACCGTGTCCATGATCGTGCTGGCGTTCGCGGGAGCTTGGTTGCCTTTGGCGACAGTGCCGATGATTGTTGCCAGTTGGCTGCTACTGTGGCAACCTCCATCAGCTAAACACCTTCGGCGCGTCGGCTGGACCTTGGTCTCGACGACATTGCTCACGGGCATCCTACTCGTCATCTGCAATCACTTCTAACAAGGTAAACATAATGAAAAAGCTTTGGTTCGCATTTGCGACCGTGATGGTTCTCTCCTTCCTAGTTCTCGGTTGGATTGGGACGCGTATCTTTCAGCAGATGCCGCCAATTCCTGCCAAAGTCGTCACCTCTGATGGTATCACGCTGATTGATGACGGTGAGATCGGCAAAGGTCAGAATGTGTGGCAATCAATGGGCGGAATGCAAGTCGGTTCGATCTGGGGACACGGCAGCTACGTCGCGCCGGACTGGACGGCAGACTATCTGCATCGTGAGGCGACCTTTATTTTGGACAAGTGGTCGGGAGCCGAGTTCTCCAAGCCGTTCGCAGAGCTTGACGAAGAACATCAAGGACAGCTCGTAGGGCGTTTGTCCAAATTGATGCACGCCAACACTTTCGATCCGGCGACGAACACGGTGACCATTGAACCGATTCGCGCGGAAGCATTTGAAGCCAACCTGGCGCACTACCAAAGCGTATTCATGGATGGAAACGCGGACTACGCTATCCCCGCCAATTCGATAACTAGCGAAGAGCGAGCGAGGCTGTTTTCCAAGTTTGTTTTTTGGACAAGCTGGGCCGCCACCGCGACACGTCCCGATGACATTGTCAGCTACACCAACAACTGGCCCTTCGAACCATTGGTTGGTAACCGTCCGACCGGCGACAATATCGTATGGACCGGTGTCAGTGTGATCATGCTGCTGGCAGGAATTGCCGCGATGGCTTGGTGGTATGCCGCGCGGCGCGATGAAGAAGAGAAGTCCGATGACATCCCAACTCACGATCCGCTGGCTCGATGGGAGGCAACGCCTTCGCAAAAAGCGACTGTCAAATATTTCTGGGTCGTCGCGGCCCTGATATTTGTGCAAATGGCACTTGGCGTCGTAACCGCTCATTACGGAGTTGAAGGCGAAGGCTTCTATGGCATACCGTTAGGCGAGTACCTACCGTACAGTGTGACTCGGACTTGGCATGTGCAGGTTGGCTTGTTCTGGATCGCGACGGCTTGGCTCGCCGCTGGATTGTTCATTGGCCCATTGGTTAGCAATCACGAACCAAAATACCAGCGACTCGGAGTCAACGTGCTGTTTGGAGCGTTGTTGCTAGTCGTCGTCGGCTCGCTAAGCGGTGAGTGGCTGAGCGTCAAGAATTATATGTCGGACACAGTCTCGTTCTACCTGGGGCATCAAGGTTACGAGTACGTCGAATTGGGGCGAATTTGGCAACTGGCCTTAATGGCAGGCCTATTGCTGTGGCTAGTGTTAATGCTGCGAGTGCTCTGGCCAGCACTGCGTCATAAGGCAGAATCAAGTGCTTCCCAAGCCAACTCGCAACGTCACTTGGTGACTCTCTTGGCCGTTGCAACAGGAGCGATCGCGCTTTTCTACGGTGCTGGATTAACTTGGGGTCAACACAGCCATCTAACGATGGTCGAGTACTGGCGTTGGTGGGTCGTTCACTTGTGGGTTGAAGGGTTCTTCGAAGTCTTCGCCACAACGGTCATCGCGTTCGTCTTCATGCGGTTGAACTTGATTCGACCAGGACTCGCCGCAGCAGCCGCACTGCTCTCGGCGACGATCTTTTTGGCTGGCGGCATCATTGGCACTTGTCACCACTTGTATTTCGCTGGCACACCGACGGTTGCGCTTGCTTGGGGATCTGTTTTCAGTGCATTGGAAGTTGTGCCACTGACTTTGGTCAGCTTTGATGCAATGGAAGACCTGCGCCGAAGCAAGGCCTCACCTTGGGTACAACGCTACAAGTGGCCAATCTATTTCTTCGTGTCTGTCGCGTTTTGGAACATGATCGGCGCAGGGCTCTTCGGCTTCATGATCAACCCACCGATTGCATTGTATTACATGCAAGGACTCAACACGACACCGCTGCACGGACACGCCGCGCTGTTCGGTGTATATGGAATGCTCGGTATCGGATTGATGTTAATGTGTTTGCGGGTCTTGCTGCCTGGCCGACCGTGGAAGGACGGCATGTTGCGACTTGGATTCTGGGGCATGAACGTGGGGCTGATGGCAATGTGTTTGTTGAGTCTGCTGCCGGTGGGTTTGCTACAAACCAAAGCTTCGGTCGAGCACGGCTATTGGTTTGCTCGCAGCAGTGAGTTTATGCAAACCGATTTGATGCAGACTCTACGATGGATGCGAGTTCCTGGTGACACCATTTTCTTCTTCGGAGCAGTGGCATTGGTGTGGTTTATCGGCGGACTTTGGACCGGCCATTCTTTCTCAAAGCAAGACGACGGGTTCGGTCCACCACTGAGCGATGATGACGGTCACATGGTATCAAGTTCGCAAGGTGTATCTGGCGAGCGCGAGCTCGTGGAGACCTAATTGAGATCAAAACCTTTCACCTTAACATCAAATCTAAACAAGAAAAGTTAAACTATGACAACTCTCACACCTGCCGACACCGTCGGCGAATTTGTTCGGCGCAGTCCCAAGCTGGCTCGCGTATTTGAAAACTTTGGAATCGATTATTGCTGCGGAGGAAAACGGCCACTTGTCCAAGCATGCGAAAAACGTGGCATCGATATCGCCGAGGTGATGCGGCAACTTGACGTCTGCGAGTCCTCCGATGAGGCCCAGAACCTCATCGATGTCGACTCGATGTCACTAACGGAACTGGCCGATCACATCGAAGCCACACATCATGCCTACCTCCGTGAAGAACTACCGCGATTGGAGTTCATGACCGAGAAGGTTTCGCGAGTGCACGGCGACAAAAACGAAAACCTTCATCGAATGCGAGATGCTTTCGTGGCGCTGAAGGCTGAGCTTGAGCCGCACATGATGAAAGAAGAACGAGTGTTGTTTCCGATTGTGCGTCAATTGGAAGCCTCGGCCGATCGCCCGCAACTCCACAGTGGAACCGTTGCCAACCCGATTCGACAAATGGAGCACGAGCATGATATTGCCGGTGAGGCATTGGCAATCCTCAGGGAATCAACGGATGGCTACACACCACCCGACTGGGCGTGCAACACTTATCGAGCGATGTTGGAATCGTTGGCTCGACTGGAGGCCGATATGCACCAACACATCCACAAGGAAAACAACGTGCTCTTCGTCAAAGTCCAATCGATTGAATGACTTCGGTTCGCTGTATCGGAAGTCAGGTTATCAACAACTCTGCTTGGAAAGTCCGAGCAGGTGGGGATGCCAGTCAATCTTCACGTGAGGATGGCTGGGACTTCCCGCAAGAAGCCAGCCATTGCTTCAAGTGAACCGCGAGATTCTCGCCGACTTGCTGTTCGTCACCAGATATTTTGTCGGCTCCCGCAATGACGAAATCGTCCTGAAACACCGCGTAGCGAGCGCGAACGATTGTGTGAACTTGCGGAGCATGACTACGAATGTGCGAGAGGACGGCAAGGGCCGATTTGTAGTGCGGAATTGTGATCACGACAACTTGACTTTCAGCCACTCGTGCGTGCTCAAGCACTTCGGTCTGTGTCGCATCGCCGACCTCAGCATGGAACCCCAACTGTTTTGCCTTCTGCACGCCAGCATGATTCAATTCTAAGACCGTCACGCGAATGGATCGATCGACTAAATCACGAGCCGCGATTTGCCCGGCTGGACCAAAGCCTACGATCACAACTTCTGGTGGTTCAGCCCCTTGGTGTGCTGTCGATTCCTGGACAATCGTGTCACCAATGCGCCCAGCTACCCAGTTACCAAAGCGAGGAGCCAGCGGAACCAGAATCGCACTTAAAAAGAATGACACGATGGCGGCGGATACAACTAAGGCGTAGGTCGATTCCGATAGAACGCCACTGGCACGACCGATACTTCCAAGCACGAAAGCGAACTCACCAATTTGCGCCAGACAAAGCCCTGTTGCTACGGCCACACGCGTGCTTTGTCCAAGGGCAGCAAAGATCACCCAAATGATCACAAACTTTCCGATCGTGATGAGCGCCACTGTCGCAGCAACCAAAGGGACGTTCTTAATAATCCAAACTGGGTCTGCAACCATGCCTGCGGCACCAAAGAAGAGCGTCAACAAGATCACTTGCAACGGAGATACGTCCGCGCGAATTTGGGTCGCAAACGCGGAGTTGCCCAACAACATCCCAGCTACGAAGGCACCGAGCGCAGGTGAAATACCGACCGCGTGAGACGCCCAGGCTGCGCCGAGTCCGGTTACCACCGCAAAAATCACAGTCAGTTCGCGATTGCGATGCAGTGTCAACGTCCCAAGTGCTAACACAGCAATTTTATTTAGCAAGAGCAAGCCGATGACGAGTCCACCTGCCATAAGCATGAGTTTCGCCACATTCTTAGCGATGTCACCTGAATCCCCTTCTCCGCCGAGTATGGTGACAAGTAACGCGAGGGGAACCACGGCCATGTCCTGCGTCAACAACACACCGAGGCTATTATTCCCGTGTGGCATTTCGATTTCGCTACGTTCCATCAATATCCGTAGGACAACCGCCGTACTGCTAAGCGCTATCATGGCACCGAGCGCGATCGATTCACGCACGGGCAATCCACATAACGTTGCACCACCAAACCCTAACAAGATCGTTAGTCCAACCTGAGCTGCGCCACCAACAATCGGCTTCGCCCCAAGTTTCTTCAGCCGGCTGACCGAAAACTCGAGTCCTAAACTGAACAGCAGAAGTGCGACGCCCAATTCAGCAATGGCTTCAATTTCGTGTTGACCACTAACGGCATGAACGCTTCCAGGTCCGCCAAGCAACATCCCGGCCAGCAAGTATCCAACGATAGGACTCTGGCCAAAACGCGAAAACACACCGCCAACAAGTAGCGAAGCCCCAAGCATCACGACGACATCTCGCAGGATCGTCCAAAGTTCCAAAGTCGCACTCCTTGTGACACAGATGTCAATTTGCCATTCGAAAGAAACACAGTCGCCATTGACGACATCCAGTTTAAGACTCCAAATGTCAATTTAGATGACGACCAAATGTTGCACCATCTGGGTCGGTAGATTCGATTGCGTGAGACGACAGCCGCAAGCAATGTCCAGACACACCGCTGCCGATCGGGCCTCAATGCGGCATTGAAGCGGTTGCAGCGGGGCGATCTCCTTCACTGCTGCGATTTAAGTATTCTCTGGTTCGACAACTAACGTGAGGCTGAACGGCGGATGCCGCCTTTTGGATCAAAGTACAATACTTGAGCGATTCAGTGCCTTGTCCACTAAGCAGCCATGAGACATGCTTTGCGAGCATTCCTTTTATCAACTCCCCGCGTGACCTTAAACGCCAGTCCTAAACAGACTTGGATGGGGATGCGGGGATCAAAGTTCAAGCCCGATTTCTTTTAGGAGTACTGGAGTGCTCCCCAAAACTTGATCCAGATGGTATGAGAGTCTAGAGCCCGACGACGGGCAAAGGAGACTCTCGGATGAAGAAACGAAGTAGACGACATAGCCCCGAGCAGATCGTCAAGAAACTGCGAGACGCTGAAGTCATGCTCAACAACGGTAAGAGCATGGAGGAAGTCTTGAAGGTGCTGGAAGTCAGCGAGGCCACTTTCAATCGTTGGCGAAACCAGTACGGAGGGATGAAGAGCGAAGAGGCCAAGAGACTGAAAGACCTTGAGGGAGAGAACGCCCGATTGAAACGTCTGTTGGCGGAAGCCGAGCTCGACAAGGCGATGCTGAAGGAAGCTCTTCGGGGAAACGACTAAGCCCGACACACAAACGCGAGACCGTGAAGCGACTACGACGGAAGTTTTCGGTCTCTGAGCGTCGGGCTTGTAAAGGAGTTGGTTTTTCCCGAACCAGCATCCGCTACTGCCGTCGTACAAAGACTGATGAACCTGCGATTCGCAAGCGTTTGCGTGAACTGGCGCGGCAACGTCCTCGGTTCGGCTATCGCCAAATGACTAGGTTGCTTCGCCTGGAAGGTTTTCGGGTGAGCTTCAAACGGGTGCATCGAATCTGGAAAGTCGAGGGGCTAAAAGTGCGTAAAAAACCGAAGAAAAAGCGGGCGAAAGGCAAGTCCAAGAATGCTTGCCACCGACTCCGAGCCGAGCGAATCAATCACGTTTGGAGTTGGGACTTTATCTTCGATCGAACGACACACGGTCACTCCTTGAAATGGCTTTCAATCGTCGATGAATACACTCGTCGATGCATCACCTTGGATGTCGGACGAAGTATGACCAGTGAAGATGTGATCAATCGCTTGGCTGAGCTGTTCGTGATGTACGGAGTTCCTGAGTGTATCCGGAGCGACAACGGCCCCGAGTTCATTGCAAAGGCGATCCAGCAGTGGTTGACGTCGTTGGACGTCAAGACGCTCTACGTGGAACCAGGCAGCCCTTGGCAAAACGGATACGCCGAGAGCTTTCACAGCCGTCTACGAGACGAGCTATTGAACACGGAGGAGTTTGACAGCGTGCGACACGCCCGTGCCCACGCTGCGGCCTGGCGAGAGGACTACAACGGCTATCGGCCGCACAGTTCGCTCGGCGGGCTACCCCCTGATGAGTACGCGCGTCGCTGTGCTGATTCCGCTACGTTTGCTGCGCAAACTCCGCTCCATCAGCACAGCGAAACCAAACCTGTTACCCAACCCATACTCTCATAACACCTGGACGAAAAACGGGGGCATTCCAGTACGTCAAGTGGAACCCTGCAAGACGATCGAAATTCCTTCTTGTCCTTCGATACTGATTATGTGCGACACCACCGCTAGAGTTGATGGTGATACGGTCGTGATTGAGCAACCTCGTTCTATGCCTGTAGTTCAGCTCGTCGGATCGCGGGCTCCAGCCGTCGCGAAACTAATCAACGATGAAGTAGCGATCTTTCAAAACGAGATCGCGACTCGCCATTCTGCTGCACCTAACCGAGGTGTACCGAATCGTGGGGAGCCCGACCGTGGTGCCCCCAATCGAGGCGACCCTGATCGCGGAAGATAGCTGAGTTGTACTTCGAACTCACATAGGCGATTCAGTTCCGATGAAGCAAATCGCATCGAAGGTCCTCTGATTCAGCGAGTGCTAAATCCCGAACATTGCTGCTCCGTCACAATTGACACGAGTCATTTGCATCTGCCACCTTCATCGTGGTAGCGTGGCTTCGGTGGATTCAGCGAATACAACAACGGCAATTACATCGCTGAATCGAAAAGGGGGCGTTGGCAAGACACACTTCTGTTGGCTGATGGCGTCGGCATGTCATGCGGCAGGATTACGGATTCTGATAGTGGATCTAGATCCGCAAGCGAATCTGACAGGGAGTTTCTTAGCGGAAGATGACGTCACCCGATCGGTTGAACAGCTGTTTGACCCGAGCACGGAGCCAGATGTCGAATCGTTGATCGTGTCCACGGAGTTTGAAGGCGTCGATTTGCTCCCGAGCTCATCGCGTCTGGAACCCCTCAATATTAGCGACAACTGGCATGATTCTGATCTGCACCTGTCGTTAGCGGAGGCACTTCACCAAGTGTCCAATCGCTACGACTACATTTTATTTGATTGTCCGCCGAGCTTGTCGCTTGTGAGCTATGCCGCGCTTTGCGCTTCGCAGCATGTTGTCATTCCCCTCGAAGCGGCTCGGTGGGGCGCCCTGGGAACGCAGCACATTGCCGCTGCGATCGAACTTGTGCAGCAGCACTATAACCCGCGGTTGCGTTTGATGGGCTATTTGGTCAGTCGATACAAGACGCGGCGTTCGTACCAGCAGACGTATCTGGCCGAGCTACGCAAACATTTTGGAGATTTGGCTTTTGAGACCGTTATTCCTGACCTAGCGGAATACGAAAAGGCTGTCACCGACCGAAACTTGCTTTCCAATCATTCCCCTTCCTCCCGTGCCAACAAAATTGCCAACGAACTCCTCGCCGAAGTCCAAGCCCGCGCGCAAAAACTCGCGTGAGTCCGCCGCCATGGCGGCAGGAAATGCCTTTACATCCAAACCAGCACTCCCCTCTTCGCTTTCACCCATTGCGCCAACGTCCAAGCCCGATCAGCGACGACTGAGCGGTGCCTTCATGATTTCGCTGGAACGGATTGAGCCCGACCCCGATCAACCACGTAAACAGGTTGAGCCATCGCACATCGAGGAGCTCGCACAGTCGATTGCCGCCCTCGGCGTGCTGCAGCCGATTACCGTGCGAGAAGTACCGGGAGCAGACCGGTATCGCATCGTGGCTGGGGAATGCCGCTATCGCGCTGCCAAACAGGCTGGCCTGACCGAGATTCCCGCTTGGATACGCACACCCGAACAGAAGAAAGTGCTGCTGGAACAGGTTGTCGAGAACTGGCAGCGGAGTGACCTCTCTCCGTTTGAGATCGCAGATAGCCTGGGAATCCTGCGCGATGCGAATGGGTATTCCCAGCAAGAACTGGCGAATATCACGGGAAAAAGCAAAGGAGAAATCAGCCGTATCTTGCGATTGCTTGAATTAGATCCTGAAGTTCAGCAGGTCGCTCGCCAAGACGCAAGCGGACGTATCGCACGCCGGCATCTCTATGCCATGCGTGATTTACCCGTCTCTGAGCAGCTTGAATTGCTGCACGAAATCCAGCAAGGACACCATACCACTGAATCTGTCGAACAGCGTGCGCAGCGCAAGTCGACTCCCCTGCCCCCGAAGAACAAGGCAAGACGACGAACCGAGAAGTTCCGTACGACGCATGCTTTGATCACCATGCAATTCGAGGATGACTCCCCTACTGTCGAAATGATGTTAGATGCCTTGCATGAAGTGAAACAGCGTCTGCTAGACAAGTAGACTTGGTCCGCGCGAGTGCAAACGCTGTCTAGTCCAGGTTTCCCCGGGAAACTTTGCACCGACGCTTCTTCTTGCAATCCTTTTCATAAAGGTTGATAAAATCGCACGTCACCATTACCTCTCTATTGTTGGCTTATGACGCGCAACGACCGTCGCGTCGCATCCCCATAGCCTTGACGACTGGCGCGGTATTCATCGAGGGGCACTTGATACCGCACGACAGCAAGGATTTTCAACAACGCGGCTGCAGAGACACTGGACAGTTGAGCTTGTCCTGGATACCGGTACGACCAGCGGCGTCGTGCAAGATGCTGACCGGCGACAGACATTTGGTACGAACGTTGCCACTTCTGCGGTGACTTCTGGTTTCGTCTGGGATTTTGAAACAGGCAACTCCCCCGACGCACAAAACCAATTAAAGAACCCTCCGACCAGTCCCCTCCTCGGACCGTTTGCGACTCAACATAATTATTGTTTGGCAATCGTTAATTCGAACTTGTTCAATCACTACGAATGACCGATCTATGATCGATCCATTTCAAACGGCTGAATCTTTTAGAAAACCTCGATTCAGCCCTTCAATATTGTCACTTACTTCCCCTTTATTCAATCCTGATTGAGTCATGAATCATCCATGACCTGATCGCTAGTCGTTCATCTGATCGAGTCGTTCGCTTTCAAGGAACATTGCTGCTTTTTGAACGAGTCATAAACGATCCACCTTGGCAATTTTGAAATAGTTACCCGTTCATTCCCAGCAGTCCAAAAGCGGTGTTTCGGACTTTGAACGACTCACGCATCGTTCTAGAACCGACCATAAACGATTCAAGAGTCGGTCAAAAATATCTTGAACAAGTCGTTAGTCGACTCGTTCTTTTCTCTGTACTTTGTACTCACGCAAGCAACTGTATGAACGATCCACGGATCGTTCTTCATACGGCCAAATGAATGGTGAGGAACGATACCAAACGGCAAATTAACGGCGAATACATTTATTGAACAGATCAAGAGACCGTTCGTGAACGTTAAAAAGTCGACCGTTTTTTCAATGGTGAACTGGTCGTCCAGACTGTCGGCCATTTACTTGCGTTGGAAAACCGTCTGCGCTACCCTTCTGATATTGTTCATTCTCATTCCTATGTCTGAATTTCTATCAGCGGTTGAGGCCGCAAAACTCACCACCGTCTCGGCAAGTACGATCAAGCGTTTTATTCGCGATGTCGTTGCGGCTGAAGATCATCCGAGCCGCCACCAAATTGAACCGTCTCCTGAAGAGCTCAAGCGAGCGCAGAAAGCAAAGGAGCCATACCGTTGGAAGATTGCTAAAGCGTTAGTCCTGGAGCAGTTCGGTTCAATTGACGATGCGAAGAAGGGGAGTAGCACTGGCGAAGCATCAGAGCTCGTACTGGAAATTCTCCGGAACCAGTTAGAAAGCAAAGATGAACAGATTCGGAAACTTGAAATACAACTGGACCGCAAGGATGACCAGATCATGAGACAAGACGAGCGCATGCGTGAAACGCATGTTCTAATGCAAGACCTGCAAAAGCGATTAGCCTTAACACCGGCTCCCAACGATGTCGTTGTCATTGACGATACGTCCGATGTCGCGAAGCCGAACACGTCTAAAGAAAAGCGGCCACTATTTGGCGGCTTGTTCCGAAAAGCGAAATAGGGGAGTCATCCCACCATCATTCATCCCAAGAGCACTTGACCCCTTCCTCAGATCAGAAACGGCCCGCCAATACTCGGCCCCGAACCTCCCGGTATTGCGGACTGGCGCAGCACACGCTCGTTGAACACGCACTCTGCCCGCTCGATACGCGAGAGGGGATTCAACCGGGACTCCTTCATGATGCCAGTTACCAATTCACCGACAAGCACCGCAATCGTAAGACGGCGCACGCCCAAGTGGCCGCACCGTTTGGATTTTCACCGAATGATGAGCTTTACCTCTACGGCCTGATGTCGCTGAATTTTGCTCAGACACAGCCAAGCGTTGATTTTTATGCCACTCCCTACTGGTGTCTCAAACAGCTGGGCGTTGTCGACGAGGGACAGGATCAAGCAAAACGGTTTCAAATTTTCCGCAGTGCAATTCGTCGTCTTGCCGGAGTCGTCTACACGAACGACCGATTCTACGATCCGATTCGTGGGGAGCATCGCGACGTGGCCTTTGGCTTCTTGAAGTACTCGTTGCCAATTGATCCGGCCAGCAGTCGCGCCTGGCACTTTATTCACGACGCGCAGTGGTTTGAGTTTTGCCAGGCTGTTCAAGGGAGCTTCTCGTTCGACTTTCAGACGTACCGCCAGCTCGACTTTGCTTCGCGACGCTTGTTCTTGTTATTGCAGAAAACGTTCCATCGCTTGGACGCAACGCCACCGCTAGAACTACGAAGCCTCGGGGTTCAGACACTCGGCTTTAGCCCGACACTCGAGACGAAGGCTATTCGGCAAAAGTTGATTCGCATAGCTACCACATTGCTGGACCTGAAGGCGATCGTCTTGCCACCAGCCGCCAAATCAGTTCGCGACCTGTTCGCAAAACAAAGTAAAGGGGTGTTTACGGTGACCTTTCACCGCGGCTCCTACTTCGACGGGCAGCCCTATCGCGTGACATTCACTGCCGAAGACTCACCACTTTTTGAACCGCTTGCGTCCCTAGGGTTTGATGCGGCCACCATCAAGCGTTTGGTTGAGGCTTACCCTCCGCGACTGCTGCAAGAATGGACCGACATTACCCTCAGTGCAATTGAGCAGAAACGGATCAACCAATCGCCGGAGGCATTTTTTATGTATCACTTAAAATTAGCTCATGAACGTAAAACGACGCCGCCTGACTGGTGGCGTGAGTTGCGTCGTCTGGAATTTGCCCGCCAAAGAGAAGTTCGCATCAGCGACGATGACGATGAAGATGCGTTCAAGAATTACTTAGCAGAGGAGGGGAAGTTCCTCAGCGTATTGCGAGATGCTGCGAGAAGCAAAGCCGTTAAGCAAATTGCCGCCACATCAAAACCAATCGGAACACGTTCCGCGACGCTCCACCGCCAGCAGCAATAACCCGCCAACCAGGCAATTGCTCCGTTCGCGTAGAACTGGTAATACCGGTAGTGGTTCTCGACGAGCGTCATGTAGGCTCCAAGGCTAACCTCCAAACGGCCAAAGTTCCATGATGGACGACGAAGTCCCGTTGCGTGATGCAGCGAATCAATAAGCAACCATCGAACAGTGCTGGCGAGCAGACCGAGGGTCAATGCCGCAACGGTCGAGTACAGAAACCCGCCCACACTAAGAAATTGCGACGCGGCTTCACCGTATAGCCAGTTCCAAGCGATATCGCTTACCTGTCCAAGGCCTGCCAGTAGAACGAACCCTGGAAGAAGGTAGGCGATCACGAGCCCGAAACTCTTGGAATCAACTCCGTTCACTGGTGGACCGTACACCCTTCAGGCGGCAAATGCAAACGTTGGTTCGCTGGCGAGATGCAGCGGTTCGGGCAGAGGCAGGTCGCGAGGGGGCCATCACTCACGAATCAGTCAGGCAGGAATGCGAACCAGGTAGAACGGATCGCCGACAAGCTTGAGGCTTGGCCGTCCTACGAAGTCGTCTCATTTGTCGTACCGAACGACGCTTCGCATTCAAAACCAAGTCGCGGCTTGGAAAAACAGCCCTGCGGCAGAGTAGCAGTTGCTTCGTTCGCACGGTCAAGGTGCTTTCTGCGAACTCCACCTTGAACCGCCCTCAGAAACCGCCGGTGCCGCAGCATTCTATTCTTTCCCAAATCACATCATGGATCACACATCCGAACACATTCCTACCCAAATAACACACGATCAAGCGACGGCATTGTATCGAGCCTGCCAAAGCGTGCTGGAGCATCGCGATTGCTTGTGCGACAGCGACTTTCGAAATTGCAGTGTTTGTCAGTGCCAGTCGGCCGTCGAAGCTATTCACGACTCGTCGATTGCGATCGATAGCGAACTGCACGTCACGCCTGAGCAGTTCATGGAATTCTTTCGATCAGACGATTTTCATCAACAGATGTCCGATGACGATTGCCGCGAACTGTTCGCCTACGCCCTCAAAGGATCCAGTGACTTCACCACAGGTTTCCTCAACGACATTCTGTCCGACTATTGCGTCGAGAATCTGATCGTCGTTAACACTGACACACTGGACGGGCAATAGCGTCAAGCTCGTTTGCGTGTAACGCTTGCAAGCCGGATAGCGATGCTGCACAGTGTCAGCATGAAGCTAAAAACTGTTCTCGATGTTTCCACGGTTGCTGTTTTGCTTTCGGCCGCCGTGTATGCCTACACGGCACTCGTGCCAGACAACGGAGTGTCCCCGGCCATCGACATGGTGCGTAAAACGACTACAGGCAAAGACTATCCGTGGCAACAAGAGTGTGACGCAACTTGCGCAAAATTTCTCGGAACGACCGCGATGCAGGAGATTGACGGCGCCGGCTGTAACGACCTCTTGATTGGCTTCATGTTTGGGCTCGGAAACGACTACGAGAAGGCTTTGCGCGACAGGATCGTTTCGATTCCTGGCTGCAGTCTCTCGGGGATGCGGTAGCGATCATCTATCGAACATTCACCACAAACTCACCACTTCTCGAAACGCAAATACCATCCTTGACAATGAAGCACTCTGCCCAGTGCATCCCTGAATACTTCGTGGACTCATCGTCTTTGACTTTGCCCGATCGCTTCCCATCGTAGAAACCCCCTCGCAGGTCATTTGCACTGCCTGCTTCTCGACCGCTATTCACGATTTGCCAGTGCACGCTGTAAGGTTTTGGAACATCCGTGATCGCTTCAAAAACCAACCCCACATTCTTCGGCAATGCCGAGCTGTTGCTCCTGAAAACAGTTGGTCGGAATCCATTGCGCATGTATTTGGCCTTAATTTGAGTTTGGTACCTCGTCGGTGACATGTGCCAACGAGGTGGCTCGCGATGAGCCACGTCAAAACGCAGATACTTCCCTAACGTGCGACCAAACGCGGATTCAACAATCGCGTTGTTAGCAACCAGTTGGGGCGCGTATGTATCTGCAACGCGTCTTCCTATGTCACCACCGAACGACTCGACGAGCGTTCGCTCAAGCCCTTTGGGCGTCGACGCGTTCAGGATGTCGTCAATATCCTCTTGAAGCCATCCGATCCACTGGAAGAACGCGTCCGCTTTTTCGCTACCTTCGTCATTCCATCGGTCAGCGAAGTTCTCGTTCGGGTTCACGGGATTCCAAATAACCCACTTGTCGTTTTCACACTTTATCAACCCAGTTTCTTGATATCTTTGGATTCGATCGACCAAGTTGGCTAGCGTTGAGTACACATCCGGCTCTCCTTGGTACGCCAGAGCAGCCAAGGTGTTAATGATGATGGAGATTGGACGATCTTCCCAATTCTTCAATCCATTAAATCTGACGTCGCGGTGACGTTTCAAGACTTGGATTGACCGCTGCAGGGGCGTTCTTACAAGTTGATCTGGGACGTCATCTACACTTGCGAAAATCTCCATATTCTCAAGGTAGATTTCGCGTTTACGCAAAGGCGAGAGTTCTTCGAAGATCGCCCGCTGTCGCTCCCTAAACCAATCCGCATATCCCGCTGGATTCGTGAAGCCCCACGAGTAGACGCAGCTTACCTTGTTGAGATCGGTTAGAGCAACCGATTGAACCGAATGGTGTTCCGAGACGTTTGAAAACCGCTGCGGATCCGGGATACACGGAAGTATGTCTATGTGAAAGCCAGCTCCATCTTGCTCCGCGTAGTTTAACGTCCAGCAGCGGCGTCCTTCCCCGTCGAGCATTTCTGAATAAGTGCCGTGCTCTTTTAATCGGTTGCCTACCAGATGACGAATCGTCTTTGCTGTGGTGTTTTGCTTGGGGTATGGCAGCACACATGCGAGATCGATGTCGTAGTTGGTTTCTTTGCCATCGCGAATTGGGCGAACAACTGTGCCCAAACGAAATGAACCCTGCGGATAAATAGAAGGCTCACCGTGCGCACCTGGATAGTGCCCATCATTCAGCCACCGCCCCACCGAAGTATATCGCTCTACAGCTTGCTTGTACTTGCTTGGGGGAATGTCAAGTTCTTCAGCAAGCTGGCGAAGGATCGAGTTCACGATCAAGGTTCGGTTGTCGATGACTGAGTGATGCATGCCTAGACCTGGGAAATGGTTATGGTTCGTATGAATCCACCGCTCTTGCGGTTTTGGTCGTACACGCGGAAGGGAAGATCTGCTTTTGGCATCCAAATACGACCGAGCTCGACCGCAGCGGCAACCGGAATTGCTGGAAAAACCGACAGCTCACACGATTCGCCATGCCGAAGCTTGATTTGATCAAATAGCTTCCTCATGGTTTCGCGGAAGAGTTGCAACTGAGCTCTACTCTTGAGAAAGTCGTTTCCAGGTTCGGTTGGAGTGACGGTATAGATGCAGCAGTCGTCGCCTAACACAGAACGCACGCGGTCGTTTGTGACACTTGCACTCAACGCAAGATTGATTGCGACGGCAGTTGCGGATTCATTGCCATCTTGCAGCACCTTGAACTCAAACGGCTTGTTGTGTTCGAGCCAGCTCCAGGTTGAAGGCTCCCGATGGAGTTGATACACGTCAGCCATTGGGATGTCAGATAACAACCTTCCCAACTCAACCAACAAAGGAATGGGGGCCAATGCAAACACCGAAAGGTGCACAGCATCAACCGTTAAACGCGGCTTTACACGTTCGGCAAACTGACGCCGAAGATGTTCCACCTCCATTGTCCAATAGAGCTGTTCGTCATCTCCGATTGAGGCGTTTCCAAGACTCAGCGATATTGGTTCGTGGCTCGCGGGATACCGATCTGGAAGCAGGGCCAATTTTGCATTTTGAATCGTTAGCGGCGTCCCGTGTTCGCCGATCCTCGCACCATACATAAGAACGTGTGAGCGGCGCTCTTGATCAATGGCCGTTACAAGCTCAATGCGGCTCTCATGAGCTTGTTTCATTTTTTGCAAACGCGCAACTGAATGCCCCGCGACATCAACCTTGTCAATCAATCGATGATGCGCATCGCAAAGAAGCATCAAGTTGGAAAGGTCAGCCTTGAGCTTTTCTGAAAGCACTGGATCGCCGCGCGGCCCCGTGGGCTTATCAGCGATAATGTGCGCAATGTATGCCTGGTTGAACTCCGCCTTCGTTGCCTGATCGCGGAACAACTCTCGATTACAACCCTCGTACTGACAACGACCGGCAGCTCTGCCCCAAAGGCAAAGCCTAATCGGTTCTGGAACGTTTGATACTGACATCTCGGTGCTAGTGCTTCTTATCCTTCGGTGGGTTCGGATCATTGCCGTAGCTGTCGGAATCGCGAATCTGGCCGTTGGGGCGGTGAATCACGAGTTCTGTTTTGTGCGTCTTGGCGAGCTCTTTGCCAGCGTCAATCGCTTGTTGCTGAGTTGGGTGAACGGACGATGCCCGCTCAGCCCCTTCTCGCTTGACTGCCCAGCCGTTTTGCCCGGGGACAACGTGGTAATCCTTCTTGGTCATGGCTTTCTCAATGAAAAAATGAAGTGGTGTTGGCTGCCCAACGTTGGGAGCCGTAAAGGTTTGCCGCTTACGACGATTGCGCCGAAAAGCTGCGAATCTGACGACTAGACCTTCGTTTTCTGGTCCCTCCCCGCATTGACAGACACTTGGCGATCGATGAAGATCCTGGTGGGTCAAGTTACTTGACCCGTACAGAAAGTATACGCATCAGAATCGAGCCCGCAACCGTGGTACAACCGGAAAAGTCAGAAATTCGCCATAGTGTCCAACGTAGACTCGAATTCATCGAGTTTCGTTTGTTCTGGGAGGGGCAAATCAACCGGTCGGATATCGTCGAGCAATTCGGAGTCTCCGTTCCGCAGGCATCAGGGGATCTGAAGCGGTACCAGGAATCCGCCCCTGATTTCATTCGCTACGACAGCCATCTGAAGACATACCGTCCTACAGAAAGGTTCAAGCCGGTGCATCTACGGCCTTCGGCGGACGCCTATCTATCCCAGCTGCGATTGCAAGAATCTGGATATGTTGCCGAGGGTGAGACGTGGGCTCAGCAAATGCCCGACTTCTCGGTCGTCCCGATCCTTCGTCGTCCCGTTGGACCGGAGATTTTGCGAGCGGTAATTGGCGCGGCTCGTGACTCCCACGCTTTGAAGGTTAAGTATCAGTCCGCTTACTCCAATACAACGACGTGGCGATGGATTGCCCCGCATGCATTTGGATACGACGGATTCGGTTGGCACGCGCGGTCCTGGTGCCTTCGCCGCAAATCGTTTCGAGATTTCGTTCTCACGCGAATCGTGGAGGTCGACGGTTCCAAGCCAGAGAAGATCAATCGAGCGGAAGACGTTGAGTGGAATCACTCCGTCACACTCGTTCTTGAGCCGAACCCAAAGCTAGCCCCGGGAGACAAACGCGCCGTCGAACTCGACTACCGAATGGAAGATGGCAAGTGCAAGATCGAGACTCGGGTCTCTTTGCTCTACTACATGATGGGGCACTTGTGTTTGGCCCCGGAGCACGATGCGCTTGACCCAAAGGTTGCTCGACTGGTGTTGGTAAACCGAGATGAGGTCGAGCGGATTCGAAAAGCGGTGAAGAGCCAAATTGCTTC
This sequence comes from Roseiconus nitratireducens, assembly GCF_008629675.1. Lineage (GTDB taxonomy): Bacteria > Planctomycetota > Planctomycetia > Pirellulales > Pirellulaceae > Stieleria > Stieleria nitratireducens. Next base: position 26,032 of record NZ_VWOX01000025.1, read on the forward strand.
GGAGGCGCAGGCGTGACTTTGCAAAACTTCCAACAACGAAGAATCAGCGGTTCGTCGCCCAAGAAATTTGCCCAATCCGCATGGCCAGTGACCAAACGTGTCAAACACATCCGCTACGCTCGGATGCCAACCCCTCAGGGGAGCGATTCTTTGCCAGCATTCCGGTATCGTATGTCCGTAACTGATTTTTAACTTGGGGCAATCTATGGAACACGAGCGATACAAAGCACTTAGCATTCGACAACCCTGGGCGGAATTGATCCTCCGGGGCGATAAGTGCGTGGAGTATCGCTCTCAGGCCACCAAGATTCGAGGGACAATCTACATCTATGCGGCACAAGGTCGACCTGACGTTTCGGATGCCGAGGTTCAAGACGCTGTTGGTCAACCATGGGAGCAACTCGACAAGGGCGTCATCGTTGGAACCGTCGATGTCGTCGGCTGCGATGAAACGGAGTCCGGTTTTGAGTGGCGATTAGCGAACCCAAAGCGACTTGAAACGCCACTGAAGCCAGACAATCAGCCTCAGCCAGTTTGGTTCAATCCGTTCGATTCAGTCTCGTTGGATGGCGACACTGAAGCTGGCAACCTTGCCGACGAGCCGATGAACGCATCGACGGGCCACGTCAGTAGTCCGATGTTGCAAATGGGCGGCACGCTCAGTGGTGATTGCTGCACCGCCTATCACGCGAAACTATTCGCTCACGAGCTGCTGCGACGTAGTCCGTCGGATAGCGTCGAGCGATTCACAGCCGCGCTGATGGACAGCCAAGTCGATCTAAACCCACATCAAGTCGATGCGGCTCTATTTGCGTTTCGATCACCGCTCTCGCATGGTGCTATTCTTGCTGACGAAGTTGGTCTCGGCAAAACCATCGAAGCGGGGATTGTGCTTTCGCAAAAGTGGGCTGAAGGCAAACGCAAAATCCTGATCGTTCTGCCCTCGAGCCTGCGCAAGCAGTGGCACCAGGAACTGTACGACAAGTTCTATCTGCCCTCACAAATCCTGGAATCAGCTTCCTTCAACAAGGCACAAAAGCAAGGTAAACGAAACCCTTTCGACACGAACGAAATCGTTCTTTGTTCCTACCCATTCGCGCGTAACAAAGCGAAGTACCTGGAAGCGATCAAGTGGGATGTTGTCGTGATCGATGAGGCCCATCGCTTGCGAAATGTCTACAAGACCGGCAACAAGATCGCCCGCCAGTTGCGTTCGGCACTATCTCACGCTCCCAAGCTCTTGCTGACAGCCACACCGCTACAGAACTCTCTATTGGAACTCTATGGCCTAGTCAGCTTCATCGACGAACACACCTTCGGCGATTTGAAAAGCTTTCGGGCTCAGTTCGCCAGACTCACACCCGGCGACAGCTTCGACGATCTGAAAGAACGATTGAGCCTGGTCTGCAAACGCACGCTGCGTCGTCAGGTGCTGGAATACATTCGCTACACGCAGCGCAAGGCACACACGCAGGAATTCGTGCCGTCGGCGGAAGAGCAACGGCTTTACGACCTTGTCTCTGACTACCTGCAACGCGACGGACTCAATGCGCTACCATCTAGTCAACGGGCGTTGATGACGTTGGTGCTGCGCAAGCTCTTGGCATCGTCCACGTTCGCCATCGCCGGCGCTTTGGAATCGCTTACAAATAAGTTGAGGAGATCGCTTCAAGAGAACGCTTCGCAGAAGAAGCCGCCCGAAGAGATTGAAGAAGACTTTGACGCCTACGACGAACTGTCGGATGAACTCTCAGCCGATGAAGACGATACGCCGGAGCCGCTCACGCCAGAACAACGGGCGGCGATTGAGAGCGAAATCGAGGAACTGACCGAGTTCTCGCAACTCGCCCTGCAGATCTCCGAGAATGCGAAGGGTATGGCGCTACTGGGTGGCTTGGAAATCGGCTTCCGCATGGCCAAGGAACGCGGCGGGGCGGAAAAGGCGATCATCTTCACGGAATCGCGACGCACCCAGAACTATTTGCTGCGTCTTCTGTCTGAGAACGGCTACGCCGATCGCATCGTTCTATTCAACGGCAGTAACACCGATCCCAAGTCGCGCGAAATCTATGCAGCATGGAAAGAACGCCATGCGGGCACTGACAAGGTCACTGGTTCACGCACCGCCGACACACGAGCCGCGTTGGTCGACTACTTCCGCGACTCGGCCCAAATCATGATTGCCACCGAGGCGGCAGCCGAAGGGATCAACCTGCAATTCTGTTCTCTTGTGGTGAATTACGATCTCCCGTGGAATCCGCAGCGGATCGAGCAACGGATTGGACGTTGCCATCGCTATGGCCAGCAACATGACGTGGTGGTCGTCAACTTCCTGAACAAGAACAACGCGGCGGACCAGCGAGTCTACGAGCTGTTGGCCGAGAAGTTTCAATTGTTCGACGGCGTTTTCGGCGCGAGCGACGAAGTTTTGGGCAGCATCGAGTCCGGCGTCGATTTTGAAAAGCGAATCGCCGAGATCTACCAAACCTGCCGCACCAGCGACCAGATTCAAACTTCTTTCGATGAATTGCAACGCGAGCTGGCAGACAAGATCGATGTCAGCATGAAAGATACCCGCACCAAGTTGCTGGAAAACTTTGATGCAGAGGTTGCCGAAAAGCTTCGTGTCTACAAGGAAGATTCGGCCGCGTCGTTGAATCGGTTCGAGTCGTTGTTGTGGGACACCACGCGATTCGTACTCGATGGCAAGGCAACGTTTGATTCCAGCAGTCTATCGTTCTGGCTCGACCAGACACCCGTCGAATCGGCACCAAGCGGCCGGTATACCTTGCCGAGACGGGATGACTTTGGGCACCACTATCGGTTGCAGCACCCGCTGGCACAGCACGTATTGTCGGTGGCTTCGGAATTAGCAACTGATGGCTGTGAGTTGCGATTTGATTACAGCTCGACAGCGCGGAATATCGCTTCATTGGTCCCGCTGGTCGGTTCGGAAGGTGTGCTGGCCATTCGACGACTGACGATTACGTCGCTCGATTCAGAAGATCATTTCCTGTTCGCCGGTTTGACCGGCGACGGAACTGAACTGACAGCCGAGCAAGTTCGGCGGCTGTTCAGCTTGCCAGCCAGCGTTGTTGCAGCAGACGCTATCGATGCTTCGCAAGTCAACGCAAGTCTGGATCGAGCCAAGTCAGTGATCCTTGGTGAAGTTTCCGAGCGGAACGCCGATTTCTTCGAAGAAGAGATTGAGAAGCTCAACCGCTGGGCGTCCGATCGACGAGCGACCCTGAAGAACAAACTGAAAGACTACGACAGCGAGATTGCGGAATTGAAGAAGCAGGCTCGCACGGCACGCAATCTTCCTGAGAAGCTTGCGATGCAGAAGAAGATTCGTTCGCTCGATAAGAAACGCGATGAAGCCTGGAAGGAATACGACGAGGCGGCCCGCGACATCGAGCGACAGAAAGACACCTTGATAGACCGAGTGGAACAGCGGCTTGAGCAAGAGCTGCACGAAGAAACGCTGTTCACCATTCGTTGGAAGTTAATTTGATCAAACATGCCAAGTCTGGCAGGATTCATAGCATGACCGAACCTGAAAAATTGCCCCTAACTTCGATGGATATTGCCGCGCAACGTCGTGATGAACTTAAGGCGTTGTTTCCAAACGTATTCACCGAGACGAAAAACGAAGCGGGCGAACTCATTGAGAGCGTCGACTTTGAGAAACTGAAGGCGGAACTGGGAACATTCAGCGACATCTTTGAGAACCGACGCGAGCGGTACGGCATGGATTGGCCAGGCAAAAAAGAAGCAATGAGGTGTGTGCAGCGCCCCGCATTGGGCACGCTACAGCCTGATCTGGACAGGTCCGTTGACTTTCTTACTGCACAGAACGTGTTTGTCGAAGGTGATAATCTTGAAGTCTTAAAGCTGCTGCAAAAAGCTTATTATGGATCGATTAAGATGATCTACATTGATCCGCCATATAACACGGGCAAACAGTTTATCTATCCAGATGATTTCAGCGAGAGCTTAGAAACGTACCTCGCATACTCAGGTCAGGTGAACAGTGAAGGCTACTACGCGGCGTCAAACTTGCGCGTCCATCGAACGCAATTTCCGGACACGACACTGGATCAATTCCGCGTTCTGTTTCTAACAACCAACGACTATCGCGTCCGTAAGACTGCGGAAGAGATGAACAGCAGGCCCGGTAACGAGCTGTGGCTGATGATGAATCAACGACGCATTTCCGCTGGAGATTTTTTCAGCGGCCCGCATGCACTGGACAGCACCGGCGAGTATGGGCCGTTACTCACTGGCTTACCGAATATTGTTGCTTCGAACGAAGCAGCCAACCGACCACATGATGCTTGTCACTCTCAATCGATTGCCGTCAGGGGGCAGTCGAAAGCGAGTCATGCGTGTGGAACTTCGTGATCGCACTTGCGATCGTTTCAATTTCATTCCCCCTTTAACTATGGCTGACACATCATCCAACAAACCGTCTACTGAACCGATCAAAGTCTTTCGTGCCACTGGCATGAGCGTCGCAGTTTTTGCCAACACGGCAGACGATGGTCGCACGTTCTACAAGTTAACGGCACAGCGTATTTATCGCGGCGGCGATAACAAGTTTCGCACCAGTAACAGTTTCTCCGTCGGCGAACTGCCTCAGTTGATCTTGTTGCTTCACCGTGCCTGGGCGTTTGCCAGCGACTTGGAAGAAGATGCGAAGGCACCAGCGGAGAAGTAAGTCGAGTATGTGAGCGAGTCTCGTCCCTGACCGAGGCTCGCTCAGCGAGCGTATCACCAAATGGCATTGAACAGAGTGACTGTGCCTGCTCATCGCAGCAGTGCCCGTCGGATTGCCTTGCCGGATCAACACCCATTGTTTCATCGAGCAGCACCCATTTTGTGCCTGCCCGATCTTGGATGAGTTTCACCTGACCAATACATGGTCAGTTTCTCTTATTGAAGCAAAGGGTCGTCATGAATCGTCAGAAACCAGAACAAGTCTTTCGTATCGGCGCAGTCAGCGGCAGCATTTTCGCTCGCAAGATTGAGAAGGCCGGAGAGCCAGATCGGATCGTTCGCAGCGTGAATCTTCAGAAACGCTACCGCGACGGCGAAGGCTATAAGTTCAGTTCGTCGTTTGGGCTCAATGAGTTACCCCAAGCAATTGAGGTGCTGCGATTATCGCTTGGCTACGTGGCCAATGCCGAAGCCTCCGTTGCGTCCCAAAACGATGACTTCGACGCGGACTTCTAGTTCGCGTGCCCGCTCACCTGTGTTTCTCTCGCTGCTCGCTTGGTTGCGGACAGCCGAGGGCGAGAGTCACGCACGGTGGTTGGTTGCGATCGGATCGCAACCGTTTTTCATTTCTTTCCCCTAACCCAAAATGGCAACACGATCATTTATCGCTCGAAAAACAAGTAACGGCTATGAAGGCTGCTACTGTCACTGGGATGGTTATCCCGAAGGTGTTGGTAAAACACTTGCTGAACATTACCTAGATGAAGGCAAGCTCACCTACCTACTTAGCTTCGGTGATATATCATCCTTGGGACCGAATATCGGCTGGCAACATGATTTCGACCAGCGTGACGATTTCGGATCCACGACGTTTTATGGGCGAGACCGAGGCGAAACTGGACCTGGTATTCAGACCAAGTACTACCGCAAACTGCAAGCGTTGCTCAAAGCAGCAGCGAATATGGGATGCGAGTTCGTGTACTTGTACGATGCTGGCCGCTGGAAGGTGGCGAGCCGCGGACTTCAGTTTTTCGGAATGAACGATGGCGACAAGTTCTCGCGATTTGAGCAACTAGAAGCTCACGTGGTCTTGTCGTAACTGCCTACTAAGACGTTGGAATGCTTCAGTCCAGCGACCGCAATTGCTGGGCGGAGTCTTCCGCGTCTGAAGCTGTGTGTATTCGACCGCACCACTTGCCCCGTGCAATGGACGTCGTTGTCCGCAGTCGTAATTCGTTTCGGCCACCTGGTTGAAGCTCTCTTTCAGAACATTCCCTTTCTCCCGGAGTGTTCTCTCGTTTTTTGCGTGACCGAGCCTCTGCCGGTCACATTCTATCCATTAAAAAAGAGAGTGATAACGATGAAGGTCGTCATACATGGTTGGCAAAAGAAAGGCTCCTGCGTGTGGTGCCAACGCGAGAAGGAAGTGGTGAAGAGCAGTTTCCAGGACCGCATTCTTACGAATGCACTTCTTTGCTGGAAGTGTTTGGCAACGGTTGTGCGGGTGCAGTCACAGGGTCAGCAGGCCGAGACGAATGAATCCGACGCGAGTGCTACTGAGGCGACGAAAGAAAGCTAACTGAGTTACTTGTTTTCTGCCCAACCGATGCCGTGGTCATCTGCCACGATTCCCACGGCATCTCATTCCACTTCCTCATTTCTTGCCTGGATTCTCGCAATGCCTCACATCACTTCGGGCGTGATCCATGCCCACGAAGCATACAGCAAACAAATGGTGCTCCAACGTCTAGGGATTTCTCAGAAGTTCTGAGATAAGCTATTGGACGATGGACTGCCCTACACCATTGTTGGTCACTCGCGTTGGGTGACCGGGCAAGCTCTCATCGAGCATCTCAATCGGAACGCAGAAAAGAAAGGAGAACCCATTGATCTTTGAAAATTAGCGAAAGGAGAACGCCATGCCCAGAAAACCGGAACTTGGCAACGTGCAGGTCTATCCCAATCGTCCTCTCACCGAGAGGGATACAACGGGATACGTCTTGCAGTTTTATTGTCCGATCCGTGGCAAGCGGATTCGTCGAAGCTGCGGTACTCGTGACCGCAGAGAAGCTCGCAGCGTGATGCGTGAATGCAGCAGGCGATTGCTTGATGGCAGTTACGTTCGGTCTGGCGGAGCGATAACCGCGCTCGATGAACAGTCGCGGCCGACCGTGGCTGACGCGGCGATTTCATCGGGGCCAAATTGTGAAACAGACGAGAAGTCTTGGGAGTGGTGTTACCAAAAGTACCGTCACTTTCGCACCTCGCGAACCAAGAAAGACACCTTCAAGCATTCTCGGTCGCGATTGGGAATTGCCGAACGGATCTTTCAGGGCTACTTCGATGATCGGGGTGGTAACGGAAAGCTTCTTGTAAAAGACGTGATGACGCTGGAAATGGTCGAGTACCTGCAAGAGCGATTGTTGGCCGGAGACGAATGTCGCTATGACTCGCGTTCTCCCAATACGGTCAACAGCATGACTGCTAGCGTGATGGCGTTTGTTCGCTTTTACGCCAAGCGGGAATGGATCGACCGGGTGCCCGATGTTGAACGACTAAGCGTCGACGACGTGATGAAAGGTCGCCCCATCACTGGGGAGGAGTTTGATCGCATGCTTGCCGTGACCCACAAAGTCGTCGGTAAGGATGAAACAGCGGCTTGGCAATTTGCATTGCGAGTTGTTTGGTTTAGCGGATTCCGTGTCGGTGACCTGATGGATTTTCACTGGGAAGATGAACGGCATATTCGACCGGTCTGGCCGAAACAGTCAGGAGTGTTTCCTACCATCACGGTTCCCTCTTCTCAGAAGAACGGTAAGGTTCAAGAAATCCCCATGCTTCCCGAGCTGGACGAATTCTTGAGCCAAGTTCCCGAGGGCCAGCGAACGGGCTGGATTGTCGATCCTTCACCCTTGCATTGTCAGGTTAAGGGTGTCGCTGTCTGGTTTCAGCCGTGCCGTGATGACTTGCGGGCGTGGGCCAAGCGATACAGCAACCTTGAGATCGCCGCCGCGTGCGGCGTGACCGAGACGACGGTTCGCAATTGGCTTAAGAGAATGAAAATCCGGCGGAGCCGTGAATTCAAAGTGTCCACCGGCTCGATTCCAGCAGAGGCGATTGCCGAAGCCAGGAGTCGTTCCGAACGAGGCACGGGAAGTGTTGTGACGCCACGATCACAGCGACTGACCAAAGACCGAGTGGGCCGCATCATCGCTTTAATCGGCGAGGAAGCGGGTGTGGTGGTTCGGACAGAGGATGAACGAACCAGTACGCGGGTAAAGGACGCCAGTGCTCACGACATTCGTCGCGGCTGTGCCCAGCGTCTCATCAACGCAGGGGTATCAGCAGAGACGCTCAAGGTCGTGATGCGGCACGCAGACTTTGCCACCACCGAGAAGTACTACGGCGCGACGCGGTCGGCTCAGGCTGCCGCCAGCGAAGTACGTCAAAAGATGACCGCTGAAGCACCTACGGATGCATTAGTGGGTCGATTAGTGGGTCGAAAAGAAAAAGCTCCCGAGCTGAATGCTGAGGAGCTTTTGAAGCTAAAGGCTTTGCTTGAAAGGCTTTAAGTAAGTACACCCCAGAGGATTCGAACCTCTAACCTTCGGTTCCGTAGACCGATGCTCTATCCAGTTGAGCTAGGGGTGCTTGGGTGAGATCGGACAGTGTAGCAGTGGCGACGCGTGCTGCAAGGGCTGATTGAGACTCGTCGCGGCTCGGTCAGGTTCGCCCGGTTTCTCTCGGATTGTGCTTGTTCGGTCGCTTCCTTCGGCCGGCTTGACACTTTCCTGAACGATGCCAATTTAAAACGGGTTTTCCCCCTCGTACGTGCCGGCGGGGACCGTCCGCGGGGCCGCGTCCTCCGAGTCGTCACCGGTGAACGTCACGTCACCGACGCAGGCGATCCCCGAAGCTAACTTTAAATTCCCCGTCACCGTCAAACTGTCACACTGCCGCAGCGAAGGTGCCGCTTCCACCCGGGCTTCCAGATCGGCGATCTTCTTGAAGTACCGGTCGTCCAGCTTCACCGTCGGTGGCACCGATTCTCGCTCGGCGATCAATCCCACCGACGCGTCCTGGCGGACTTCGTAGGCGTCGGAACGAACCGCCAACAGGTCTCCCGTCGTCTTGACCGGCGCGAACCGCGACCGGGGAACACGGATCGCATCGGTGTTGGGCAACGCTTCGATCGCCGCCCCCATCGCGGTCTCCAACTGGTACACCGGCGTGGAATCGGAATCCTTCGGATCGACCGTCTTGCGGTTGGTGATCGTCGGCAATGAAATCACACCGTCGTTGGCATCCATGAACTCCGAAATGGCTTGCAAGTCCAACCACAAGTTGTTGGTGTTGAAGTAGCGGTAGCGCGTCACGTCCTGAAACTGCTGTTCTTCCTCGGGGTGACACTGGGCCTTTTCACGCAACAGCAATCCGCCGCTTTTGGAACGCGCCAAGTGTCCGCCTTTGCGATCGGCCGCCGTCCGGTCGGCGACTTCCATCAAAAAGGATTTGCCGCTTTTGACGAAGTGGCCCAGGATCGACAGGTCCAATGTGGCCCCCAGGTTGTCCGCGTTGGACACGAACACGTAACGACGGCCTTGAGAGAGCAAACGCTCCAGCGTTCCGCTGGTGACCAATGCCGCGTAGATGTCCCCGTGCCCCGGCGGGCACCATTGCAAATCCGGATCGGCTGACCACTCGACCGGTAGCATTGTTTGGGCATCGATTTTGGGGACTTGGTGCTGCAGAAACGTCAGCACCTCCACCGAGTCCTGTCCGCTAGCCTGGATCGCCTGGTCGGTCTGCTCCTGCGTCGAAAAACTGTTCATCAACACCAACGGAACCGAAAGCTGGTTCGCTTGGCGGAGAATCAAATCCAAAAACGTGTCGTCCCCCCGCACCGGCAACAACGATTTCGGTCCCGCCAGCCCCATGCTGGTGCCCAACCCGCCGTTCAACTTCAGCACGGCGACGGAGCTGAGATGGTCTTTGCCAACTTGAGCAAGGGATTCGTCCAGTTGCTCCGCGTCGGTGACATCCTTCGCCGGTTCGATCTCGCTCTCACGCAGGTACGACTCGTCGCCGCTGCACAGGTTTTCGTAGTGCCGTTTGAACAACCGCACGACGATGTCGGGCGATCCGGCCTGGGCGAGCTTGGACTGGACGGATTCCCAATTCGATGCGATGGACATGATGAACGCTGCGTCTTTGGGGCAAAAATGCGGGGGAAGCGGTTCCAGCAGTTTCGCCGAAGCGGCCTCGTTCGCAAACCGGGGGGCCGAAAGCGAAACGGAATTTCGCCGGACCGCCGCCCTTAGAAGGCGATTACGAATGGAACTGATACTTCAAATCGTCGTCGTTGGGTGTGCGCGAAAGAAAGGTGATCGCCAATTGGACTTGGCAGACGTGACGCTTGACTTGAAGTTCTACAGACCGGCGGCTGAAGTTCCACAGACCGGCGGCTAGCGCCTTGCCGCTGACTAGTCCGCCGGTTCCCGGAGACCGGCGGCTAGCGCTTTGCCGGTGACGCCACCGCTTCGCGAGATCAGGTAGGGCGTGCCTTGCGTGACGCAACTTTCGCGGAGCGAAAGGCGACGTTGTGATCAGGGCTTTTTTGCTTGAAACGGTTTTTTGCGGTTGGGGTACAGCGTCCGGCACAGTTCGCACTTGGTTCCGTCACAGCCCCGGGCGGTGCAGTGCTCGCGTCCGTACAGAATGATCTGCAGGTGCAACCGAATCCAAGTGTCACGCGGAAACAGCTTTTTCAAGTCCGCCTCGGTTTGCGTCACGCTCTTGCCGTTGGTCAGCCCCCATCGCTGGGCCAGACGATGGATGTGCGTGTCGACCGGGAAGGCAGGTTTGCCGAACGCTTGTGCCATCACCACGCTCGCGGTCTTGTGACCGACCCCGGGCAACGCTTCCAATTCGGAAAAGGTCTGAGGCACCTGGCCGTGATGTTCGGCAAGCAGCTGTTTGGACAACAGCACCAGGTTCTTCGCCTTTTGTTTGGAGAGCCCCAAGGGGCGAATGATGTCCAGCACCTTGTCTTTGCCCAACGCCGCCATTTTCTCCGGCGTGCCCGCCACGCGGAAAAGCTCCGGCGTGACTTCATTCACCTTCTTGTCGGTGCACTGCGCACTCAACACCACGGCAACGAGCAAGGTGAAATCGTCGGTGTGATCCAACGGGATCGGAGGATCCGGGTAGAGCTCGTTGAGGCGTTCCAGGATGATCGCGGCACGTTCTGTCTTCAGCACGGAAAAGGCAATTGCAGGGAAAGGGTAACAGGAGGTGAATTGGCGGGAGTTAGATCTCCCGAGTCATAGAGGGGTGAACGCAGCAAGGGTGCGATCGCTTTGCTTCTCGCTGGGGCGGAGTTGCTGTCGCCGCTTTGCGACTGGTGGTGTTTTCGGCGACCGGTTCCGTCGGCTCGCGCCGACGGCAGGGCGCTGTCGTCGCTTTGCGACTGGAGTCGCTCCGCTCCCGAAACACCAATCCGACCCGGAAAGCGGATCCAAAGACGGTCAGGCTAGGGTTGCAGTGGCAGCTTCAGGTGTTCAAAGGCTTTGGCCGTTGCCATGCGTCCTCGGCGCGTGCGGACGATCAATTCGCTCCGCAACAAAAACGGTTCCACTTCGTCTTCCAAGGTGTCACTGCTGACGTTCATGGTATGGGCGATCGCTTCCAGCCCGCTCGGGCCGCCGGCAAAGACTCGAATCAGGGTGTCCAAGTAATTCCGGTCCTGCTTGTCCAGTCCCAGCGAATCGATCCCGATCATGTCCAACGAGTCGCGAGCGACGCCCAGGGTGACGTCACCTTTTGCTTTGATCTGGGCGTAGTCACGCACCCAGTGCAGCCGGTTGTTGGCCAACCGCGGCGTGCTGCGACTGCGTTTCGCGATTTCGCCCGCTGCCGCCTCGTCGATCTTGATCGTCAGCTTCCTGGCGTTGCGCTGCACCAGTTCCCGAAGTTGGTCCTTGCTGTACCAGCCGAGATGCTCGCGGATTTGAAAACGGTCTCGCAATGGCGCGCTGAGCATCCCGGCGCGCGTCGTCGCACCGATCAGGGTGAATGGTTGCAGTTCGAAATTCAACGTCCGCGCGTTCACGCCCTCACCCAGCACGATGTCGATCCGAAAGTCCTCCATCGCCGTGTACAGGTACTCTTCAACGCTCTTGGGCACCCGGTGGATCTCGTCAATGAACAACACGGACTTTTCGGACACGTTGGTCAGGTAGGGCAGCAGGTCTTTGGGCGCCGACAAACCGGCGCCGTTGGCCATTTGGACCGTGGTCCCCATCTCCGCGGGGATGACGGTCGCAAAGGTCGTTTTGCCAAGCCCCGGCGGACCGTCAAACAGGATGTGCCCCAACGGTTCGTCCCGACCGCGGGCCGCGTCAATCGCGATCTTCAACCGTTCGATCACGTCGCGCTGGCCGACCATTTCATCCAGGCGTCGTGGCCGCAGTTGGACATCGCGTTCACCGGCGGAGTCTCCGCCGGAGAACCCGTCCCCGGAATCGCTCCCCGGTGGCAGGTCGCCCGGTGGCAGGTCGCCCGGGGGTTGCGGATTGGATTGCTGGTAAACTGCTTCTCGCGCCATCGATTTTCATCCGTGGTGAGTGATGCGCGGCGTCCGGATTGCAGACGGGTAACGCCCTCGCGACCCCTGTTTTACCCGATCTTGCGAATTGAGTCGGCGCGTGGTTTGCCAGGAAATTTCCGGCTAAATTGAAGGGGTTGCCGCCCGCTCGTCTTGTTCCGGCCTTTTCCTGAAGTCCTTCCGTCTCCCGGCGCCTCCTCCAAAATGACCGAAATATCCGACTCCTCCGCGTCGTCGAAACCGATCGACGCGAGCGACCCCGCAATCATCGCCCAGTACGAGCCCTACCTGCGGATGTTGGCTCGGACCCGGATGCGTCGCGCCTACCAGGCCAAAATTGGTGCCTCCGACATGGTCCAACAAGCGATGTTGCAGGCCGTCCAAGGATTCGACGGGTTTCGCGGCAACACGGAAGCGGAGTTGCTGGCATGGCTCCGACAAATCCTTGCTCACCATCTGTGCCATTTGGATCGTGATCTGCACCGCGACAAACGGGACATCCGCCGTGAACAGTCGATGGAACAAAAGCTGGCCGCTTCCTCGATGCGGTTGGAGGGATTGCTGGCAGGCGATGGACCGACGCCCAGCCAAAACGTGGCCTTTGGCGAAAACATCGTGAGGATCAGTCAAGCAATCGCCGAATTGCCCGAACCCCAAGCCGACGCCGTTCGCTTGCACTACCTGGAAGGGATGAAGCTGAAGGAAGTTGCCGACGAATTGGGCAAGTCCACCGGCGCCGTCGCCGGCCTGCTGCACCGGGGCATGAAGGCGTTGCGAAAGTCTCTGGACGGCTAAGTCCGGGCCGGAATCTTGTTCGCACTCGAAAGCAAGCTTCACCTCGGTAGGTCATGCTGTGCATGACACCAGCTTCATCCTTCTGCTGCAGGGCGTGCGGTTTTTTTCAACTTCTTTCCGAGGAAGGTCGAGCGCAGCAAGGGGAGCATTGGCTCGCCTCTCGCGAATCGGATTGCTTTCGCCGCTTCGTGGCTGAGTTTTTTTGGGCAGCCGTTTCCGTCGGCTTGCGCCGACTGCAGGGAGCTATCGTCGCTTTGCGACTGGAGGCAAGCTGGTACTGTCATGCACAGCATGACCTACCGAAGCGCAGAATCAGTACACCTTCCACGTTCTGGCGAACGTGGCTACGGCGGGACGCTGTCGTGAGACGGCTATCGGTCTCGGTAACGTTGTTTCAACGCGTCGTCTTCGGGCGGCCGCGTCAATAAGATATACGCCGCCCGTTTGCGTGCCTCCTCATCGCGTCCCAACCGGCGCAGCATTCCGATCGACTGCAACTTCGCCTGGTGCCAATCCGTCGTTCCCATTTTGACGCCGGCAGCCAGCCGATCGGAAAGTTCCAACGCAGCTTCCAACGCGGCCTGCGAATCCGAGTTTCCGAGCAGTGCGATCGCTTTTCGCAAGGATTCCCGCGGATCTTTTCCATCCAGCGCGATTTCCTTGACGCGCCCAATCGAATCCGCATCCACACCTTCCCACAGCTTTGCCTGCGCCCGTTGCCATTCGGTCAGCTGTGGCCATGCCGCCAGCAGAGGCCCGAGCTGTGACCGCAAGGTTGGCTGCAAGGCCGCATCGCGAAACAGCCGCCAACTGAAACGCTGCAACCATTCCGGTGCGATCGCCGAACCGTCGTCAAGCACCACATCCCGCAACCGTTCGACTTGCTCGCCAATGTCCCCGGCGGCTTCAGAAGCGCGCAGATCAGCCAACAATCGGAAGGGCGGCCCCGACGCCGTCGCGTCCTGGTCGATCGTCAAACCAGGTTCGATGCTGAGCCGCCCCCGGTCAAACATCCAAACCGATAGCCTGTCCACCGCCGAACGAAACTCCGGATTGCTTTCGGCAATTTCCTCCAGGGCATTCGAAAGGGTGTCCAACGGCTCCGTCGCCTGAGCGGTTTCCAGGTCGGACAGCCAGTCGTACCAAAGTCCGGCGACGCGATCGAGCTGCGCCGGATCGTTTGCGAGTAACAGTTGCTGGAGCGCCGCGGTCGCGGCATCCTCGCGTCGGCCCGCCGCAACCAACAAGTCACCTAGCCAACGGTTTCCGCGGACCGCGGACTCACTCGCCGGCCAACGCTGTGAAAGCTCGGTCAACAGTTCTTCCAATTGCTCCAAGCCGGCTGCCGGATTCTTGGAGGCTTCCGGAGACTTGCTGACCAGCACCGCCGCTTGCAGCATCAACTGAGGCGCCGCCGATTCTTGAGCGTGCTTTTGTGCCACCTGCCGCAGAACGTCCACGGCCGCAGAAAACTCCTGACCGGCAACCGCCGCAGCCGCACTTTTGGTCGCCATCTCGATCGACTTGTCCGGCGTCGTTTCCGCCAAAGCCGCTTGCTTCAACAACGCCGCGGCCCGCAGCGGTTCTCCTCGTCGGAGCCAGTCTTCGCCTTGGGCGGCGATCAGTCCGGGAGCGACTCCGGACATCGCGTTCCCCGGGTTCGAATTCCGGGCGATCGGATCGGCGGCATCGGAGTCGCGCCGCATGCGGGCCAAGGCAATCGTCTCGGCGCGTCGCCGGGCGAACGGACCGCCGCGACGTTCGATTTGGTCCAACCAGGACGAGATCCGCCGCGAGTCGGCGCCTTCGGCCAGTAAGACCCGAAGCCGCGCGAAATCCATTTCGGTGCTCCGCGCTGCTCCGCCCCCGCTGCCTGCGCCGGTGAAGTAGGTGTCGACCAATCGCTTCGCATCGGCAACCTGGTCGTCGGCCAACCGTCGCCGGACTTCCAGCGCGTCCCATCGCGGCGTCTCGGCATCCCAAACATTGGAACGACGATGCTCCTGAATGATCTGCTCCGCCGCCTGCGAGTTGCCACTTCGCAACCGTGCGTCGGCCCACCAGCGTTGGGCGGTCTGACGCGAGAGCGTTTCCGTGGGCAATTGCGGGAGCGTCTTTTCGGCAAGCAGCGCCGCCTCGGCCGCCGCGGTGCGGTAGTCGTCACTGCCTTCGGGAAACAGTTCGGTTTGCAGGATCGCCAGGGAGATTCGCTGCAATGCCAATTCCTGGCTCAGCCGGACGACATCGTCGACCAGCGTGCCGCCGGCATTCTCGCCGGATCGCAGGACCGCCAAGGTTCCCGCGACCTGATCCTGCAGTCGGGCCGTGTCTTGTTGCAGGCGAGCGATCCGCTGCAGCAATTGGTCGGTCATGGCCGGGCTGAGCGGAGAAACCGAAGCGGCGAGTATTGCCGAACGAAGCAGGCGTTGCCGGCAAGACAGCCTGGCGGCTTGCAAAAAACTGGCTGACTGGGCTTCGGGATAGGCCGACAGCAGTTGATCCACCGGGGCGCACGCGGCTTCGATCGCCGGCTCCAGCCGCGTCATCAGGACCGAAGGATTGACACGCAAGATTTCAATCGCGGCTTGTTCGGTCAGCACTTCCGAAAGCCTGGCAGTCCAGCGGGCACTGTCACGACCTTCCGGAGGTCCGTTGTCTCGCAGCTGCTTGCACAACCAGATCGCATCGTCGAAACGCTGCATCTGCAGCAGACGATCAACGGCGTCGGTGGCCGCATCGTCCGTTTGGCGGTCAGGCGACGGCGGCTGGGCGCAGCGGGCCTGGTTCGGACCGAAGACCGTGGGCACTCCGACCGCGGAGACTCCGATGAAACCGATCAAGAACGAGGCGAAGGTCAGCGACGTTCGTGACGTCCAACCGTGGGGGGAACGGATGAGGTTCAACAAGCGAAAAATGTTTCCTTTCTTGCGTTTCTTTCTTTGCGGCGTCATCCCGCCCGTCCAGGCAAATTGCGTGGCGATCGCTGGTGCTAACGGGCGCGAAGGTGGTTGATTCTCACCTCGCACCGATTTGTGGTGCGCACCGATCCAGGGGGCCGGCGGGTGGTGGGGTGACCTGATATTGACCGGAGGGGTGCGGAAACTAGGATCCGCAGCTTGTTTCTACGTACGCGATTCTTTGACCACCCATTTTATGCTGAATTTCTTTCGCGCGGGCACCGCAAGTGCCAAGGATGATTTGCTGTCCGGTTTGACCGTCGCCCTGGCGCTGGTTCCCGAAGCAGTCGCATTTGCCTTCGTCGCCGGAGTTTCTCCCCTGATCGGACTCTATTCGGCGTTCTTCATCGGATTGATCACTGCCGCGGTTGGCGGCCGCCCCGGAATGATCTCCGGCGCTACCGGCGCGATGGCTGTCGTCGTCGTGGGCCTGGTGGCTCTCCACGGCATCGAATACCTGTTTCCCGCTGTCATGCTGTGCGGTCTGATTCAGGTCACCGTAGGGATTGCCCGCCTGGGGAAATTGATTCGGATGGTGCCCCACTCGGTCATGTTGGGATTCGTCAACGGCCTGGCAATTGTGATCGGCATGGCACAATTGGGCAGCTTCAAAACACTGGACGTGACCAGCGGTCGTCTGGTTTTCCTATCCGGTCCCCGTTTGTACGTGATGCTGGGCTTGGTGGCGTTGACCATGGGCATCATTTACTTGCTCCCCAAACTGACGCGAGCTCTGCCGGCTTCCCTGGTCGCAATCCTGTCCGTCACGCTGCTGTCGGTCGCGATCAATCGCAGTGGTGTGCTGCCCGCGGGCGAATTGTCACCCAACGCGGTCGCCACCGTCGGCGACATGCTGCGGACCAACGCGGTGGCAAGCCGGATCGCCGAAAAGAATCATGCGTCGGTCGACAGCGAACTGGCCGGGTCAGCGGCGACACCGCATTTTGTCGCCGTCGAACACGTGTCCGACGGAACCGACACCGAAGTCACGTTGACCGCGATGCGCAACGACTCGATCGTCGGACCGGTGTTGCGTGACGGGACCGACCGGGGCGAAAAGCCTCCGGTTAGCGAAGCGGACTCCTCCATCAGCGGCGGGTTGCCGACACTGTTTTTCCTGCAGTACAGCTTGCCGCCAATGAATTGGGAAACGCTGTGGATCATCCTGCCGTTCTCACTGACGCTCGCCGGCGTGGGGCTGATCGAATCCCTGATGACGTTGACGCTGATTGATGAAATCACGGAGACCCGCGGCCGCGGCAATCGGGAGTGCGTCGGCCAGGGTGTCGCGAACGTCCTGTGTGGTCTATTCGGCGGCATGGGCGGCTGCGCGATGATCGGTCAATCTTTGATCAACGTGAATTCAGGCGGCCGTGGTCGATTGAGTGGGATCACGGCGGCAGTGTGCCTGCTGATGTTCATCTTGTTCCTGGCTCCACTGATCGAACAGATTCCGATGGCCGCACTGGTCGGAGTGATGTTCATGGTCGTCATCGGGACGTTCGAATGGGCGTCGCTGAAAATGGTGCGTCGCGTCCCGCCGGCTGATTTTGCCGTGATGGTCCTGGTCGCCGGTTACACGGTGGTGATGCATGACCTGGCGACGGCCGTGATCTTGGGCGTGATTGTTTCGGCCTGCGTCTTCGCTTGGAACCACGCCACGCACATGGGCGCTGACACGCGAATCGACGAGCACGGCAGCAAGATCTACCAATTGCACGGCCCGTTGTTCTTCGCCTCCGCGACCAGCTTCAAAGAGATGTTCGACGTGCGTAAGGATCCCGAAGACGTCGTGATCGATTTCTACTACACCCGCGTGTATGACCAATCCGGTCTGGAAGCGATCAACGCGTTGGCTGAGAAATACGAGGCTGCGGGGAAACGCCTGCACCTGACGCATTTGAGCGATGAGTGTCGACGGTTGCTGGATAAGGCGGGTGACCTGGTCGAAGTCAACCTATCCGAAGACCCGCAGTATCACGTGGCGACGGACCGATTGGGCTGAAACGATCGGGCTCGAGGTGACAACCCTCCCCGCGTCGTCGCAAGCTCCTCCGCGACCCTCCCGGAGGGAGGGTGATTAAAAGCTGCACGACCTCCAAGCGGGAGGGTGAAGTGACTTGTGTCGGCAACAACGCACAAAGCTGACGCTGCCTAGCTAGGCGATCCGCCGGTTGTAGAGCCACCACTCGACGGCGATCAACGCCAGCATCCCCAATAACAGCCACCGCCAATATTCCTTTCGCGTTTCGACGGTGCCGGCGGTCTCGACCGTTTCGTAACCGAGGTCAAAGGATTCGCGCGGCAGGATGTCGCTTTCGCGTCCGCCGAACAAGTTGATGCAGAACAGATCGACCAGTTTCCCATTGGCGATCACCTTGTAAGCTCCCGGCACATCCGAATCCACGTACTCCACGCTTCCCGACGCACCGGTGGGGACGGTTTCCGGCGTCCCGTTGCCGCGGGCAATGTCGACCGATTCCAGCTGGCTTTCGACGCGCAAACGAATTGTGTCGCCGGGCAAGAACGAGGGGGCCGACGTTGCGTCGGCTGCCCCAGCCAAATAGCGCAGGACATTCAACAGGAACACCGGCCACGATCGCTCCGCGTACCAGTTGGTGTTCGTTTGCGGTGACCCGTCTTCACCCGTGGTGATCAGTTCGAACCCCAGCACCAGATCCTGGTATCCGTCCCGCGGCGCCAGGGCAAGCACGGTCCCGGCGTCGCCGCCGACCAGCTCGCGCGTCCCCGGTGGGCCCTCGACCGCTCGACCTTGAAAGATCAGCAGCGAAAACAGTTCCAGGTACTGCATCATCGGGTGAGTCCGATCGACATCGACCAGGATGGTTTGCCCCGGCTCACTGGCCCAGGACCACTGATCGCTGGGAAGCGCGCCGATAAAAAACGTGTTGGTGTTCGGCAAGGCTTCCGGGCGACAACGGTCGTAAATGATCAAGTCGTCCAAACCAGCTTCGGCCCGGCCCGCATACTCCGGCGTTTGCAGGTAGTCCGGCGATTTGAACGTGGGGACACAGATCTTTGCGGCGTTATCGGTCGACAGCCCCAGCCGCAACGGTTTGTTGCCGGTCGTGATCACCAAGACCGAGACCGTGCGCAGCGGACGCAGCCCGGCGTAGGCGTAATTGTCGATCAACAGGTCGTCTTCAAACGGCTGGTCGCTACCGCCGGTGGAGGATTCCAGCCGCACTTCCAGCGTCGCTGCGTCCTCCTGGTCGGCCAACGAGAACGACAGTCCGGTTTCCTCGCCACTGCCCAACGTCACCGATGCGGAATCCCGCCATTGACCGTTGACGTACAGGGACACGTTGCAGGTTTCTTCCGAGGCACCGAAGTTGTTGATCGTCCCAAAGGCTTTGGCGGCCCCGGCCTGTTCGACGTTGCGGTCGGCGTTGAATGCGGTGATGGCCAGGTTTCGCGCCTGATCCGAACCGATCTTGCGGTACACGGGTTTCAAGTTACCGACGTCGAAGCCTTCGACATCGCGAAAGCCGCCGTCGGAGTAAACCAGCAGATCGGCGGGCTGCGGATCGGCGACCTGAACATCGTTTTCGTCACCGGTGGTGCTGCTGCGGCGTGGATTGGCCAGCCCGTCGGCCGCTTCCAGGGCACCAATGATGTCGGTCGGCCGATTGGTGACTTGGGCCTGATCCAACGCAGCTCGCAGGCGATTGCGATCGGACGTGAAGGATTGCAGGACTTCGGCACGGTCGCTGAAGGTGATCAACATCGCCGTCTCGCGGTCATCCATCGCATCGATGCGGTCGCGGATCATCTTCCGCGCGGTCTCAAAACGGTTCTGCCGCCCCTCGGTATCGCGCGCCATCATGCTGGCCGATGCATCCAGCAGGAAAATCGATCGCGGCTGGGCGGAGGTTTGGCCGCGGATTCCGGGCCGCAACAGGGCGAAAGCCGCCAGCGCCACCGCCAGCAGTTGCAAGAACAACAGCAGGTTGCGACGGATGCGTTGGAACAAGCTGTTGACGTGCAAGTCCTCGACGGTGCGGCTCCACAGGTACGTGCTGGGAATCTCCACCGGCTCGCGACGCAATTTCAGGAAATACAGCAGGATGATGCCGATCGGCACCGCGGCGAACAGCGCCCACTGCCAGCGATCCAAGGTCGAAATCCAGCTCATCGAACCACCCCCCGCTGCCGCAGGTAGCGGGTCATCACGTCGTCAACCGGCTGATCGGTCCGCACCGGCAGGTACACGATGCTCCGTCGCGAGCAAAACGTTTTCACCGATGAAATGAACGATTGAAGCGTTTCCTGGTACCGCTTCAACACATAAGCGTTGATGGTGATTTCAGTTTCGTCCCCGTCTTCGGCGTCAATCAATCGACGATCACCACGCAGCGGAGGATCGATTTCTTCGGGCGACAGCACGTGCATCACGAACACGTCCATCCGGCGGCCGACAAGCATTCGCAGGGCGGATTCATAACCGCCCTTGTCCATCAAGTCGCTGATCAAGATCACCACGCCGGTGCCAGAATTGCGCAACGAGAAATCCTTGATCGCGTCATGCAAGGAGACGTTGTCCCCGCTGGTCACGCTGTCCAGGTACTGCAACATTTTCCAAAGTCCGCTCCGTCCTCGCAGCACGGGAGCCCGGCGTCCCTGGTTTCCCAGAGCTTGCACGCTGACTCGATCCGCGCGACACAGGCCGACGTAACCCAGTGCCGCGGCAAGCTGTTTGGCCACGTGCAACTTGGTGGGCGTCCCGAAATTCATCGACTCGCTGACATCCACCAGCGGGTAGATGTGCAGGTCTTCCTCTTCTTGGAACAGCTTCAAGAACAGCTGGTCCAATCGCGCGTACAGGTTCCAATCGATCAGCCGCAAATCGTCGCCGGCCACATAGTTGCGAAAATCGGCGAACTCAACGCTTTGACCTTTGCGCCGGCTTCGCCGTTCTCCCTTCATTCGCCCACGAAAAACCTTTCGGGACACCAGCTCCAACCGCTCCAGTTTGGCAAGCAGTTCGGGCGACAGCAGGGCAAGCGATTCGGTGGTAGCACTCATGCGGGAATTGTAATGCATTTGCACCACCGCGGGGCCGCGTGGGACGGCTCGGTCGACGGCACGGTTTCCCTAATCGGCACCAGAAGCCGCGTGTCGCGACCGGCTGCCAGGTTGCCCGCCGACAAGCCGCCGCCCAGGCTGTTGCCTCGGCGGCCAGCCGGGTAGGATTGGCCGCATGACTCCGATGATGAAACAGTATCACGAAGCGAAGGCAGCGTGCGGCGACGCGTTGCTGTTGTTTCGCATGGGTGATTTCTACGAACTGTTCTTTGACGACGCCAAGCAGGCCGCCCGGGTGCTGGGGTTGACCCTGACCAGCCGGGACAAGGACAGCGCAAATCCGACCGCGATGGCCGGGTTTCCCTACCATCAGCTGGACCAATACCTGTGCAAATTGATCCAGGCGGGTTTTCGCGCGGCGGTTTGTGAACAGGTCGAAGATCCCAAGCAGGCCAAGGGTCTGGTCAAACGAGAGATCACGCGGCTGGTCAGCGCCGGCACGCTGACCGACGACGGGCTGCTGGACCCCCGCGAGGCGAACTATCTGGCCGCCGTGGTGATTCACACGCCGCGGAAAGGATCCAAGGTGATCGGGGAACCGATGGCCGGCATCGCCTGGGCGGAGCTTTCCAGCGGTCGCTTCTGCGCGGGCACCTTTCCGGTTTCGCGAATCGAAGACGAATTGGCGCGGATTGGCCCGGCGGAAGTCATCTACCGCGAAGACGACGCCAGCTTCTCACCGGACACGACGGCGCCCTGGTCCTGGACCGCTCGGCCGGCATGGAGCTTTGCGGAAGACACTTCGCGGGAATCGCTGTGCAAACAGTTTTCGGTCGGGTCGCTGGAGGGTTTTGGTTTTCGCGACGACGACGTGGCTGCGGTGCGTGCCGCCGGCGCCGCGCTGACTTACTTGCAGGAAACGCAACCCGGCGGGCTGGACCATTTCCGCTCCATCGCCGCCCACCACCGCAGCGGAGTGTTGGAGATTGATGCCTCCACGCGACGCAGCTTGGAGATCACCCGCACGCTCCGCACGTCCGCGCGAGAGGGGTCGTTGGTCGATGCGATCGATCTGACCTGCACCCCCGCCGGATCTCGGTGGTTGGCCGATTGGATCGCCGCTCCCCTGATCGAGATTCCGCGGATCGAAGAACGTCACGATGCGATTGGAGAATTCGTCGCCGAGGCCGCATTGCGATCCGAGCTGCGGTCAACGTTGAAACAGACCTTCGATGTCACACGGCTGTTGGCGCGGATCGCCACGGGACGCACCGGCCCCCGCGATCTTCAACAGGTCGCCCGGACGCTCGCAGGTCTACCCGAGTTGAAAGCCAAACTGCAGAACCGAAAGCCGCGACGGCTGGCCGTGATCGAGTCGCACCTTCACCTCTGTCCCGATCTGTTGCAAACGCTCCAGTCAGCACTGGCCGACGAATGCCCGCTCAACGCGGCCGACGGGAACTTCATCCGTCCCGGCTTCGACGAGCAACTGGACGAATTGAGAGAACTGGCGGCCGGCGGCAAGCAGTGGATCGCTCAGTACCAGCAGCGTCAGATGGACCAGACCGGGATCCCGAACTTGAAGGTCGGCTACAACAAGGTGTTCGGGTATTACCTGGAGGTCACCAATGCGCACAAGGACCGCATCCCCCAAGACTTCATTCGCAAGCAAACGCTGAAGAACTGCGAACGGTACATCACGCCGGAGCTGAAAGAGTACGAGGAAAAAGTGCTGGCAGCCGATGAGCAGGCTTCGTCGCGTGAGCAATCGCTGTTTGCCGAACTGCGCAACCTGACGCATCAACATCTGGCGGTGTTGCAGGAAGTTGCCAACGCGATGGCGGAGTTGGACGTGCTGGCGGCGCTGGCCGAAGTCGCCGCCCAGCGAAATTGGGTGCGACCGTCGATGACGGAAGATTCGGTTTTGCGAATCGAAGCCGGGCGACACCCCGTGCTGGACCTGACACTGCCGCAAGGTGAATTCGTCCCCAACGACTGCGTCCACTCTCCTGAGACCGGGATGATCTTGCTGATCACGGGCCCCAACATGGCCGGGAAAAGCACGTACATTCGCCAGGTCGCGTTGATCACGCTGCTGGCTCAAGCCGGTTCCTTCGTCCCGGCCCAGTCGGCGACGATCGGAATTGCGGACCGGGTGTTCGCCCGAGTCGGCGCCAGCGACGAACTCAGCCGGGGACAGAGCACGTTCATGGTGGAGATGGTGGAAACGGCACGAATCCTGAACACCGCGACCTCCCGGTCGCTGGTCATCCTGGACGAGATCGGCCGTGGTACCAGCACCTACGATGGACTGTCCCTGGCGTGGGCGATCACCGAACACCTGCATGAGCAGATCGGCTGTCGCACGATGTTTGCCACCCACTACCACGAGTTGACGCAGCTGCAGGAGTCCCTGCCGCGGGTCGCCAACCTGAACGTTGCGGTCAAGGAATGGAACGACGAAGTGGTGTTTCTGCACCGGATCGTTCCCGGCGGGGCGGACAAGAGTTACGGGATCCACGTGGCTCGGTTGGCGGGGGTTCCAGGCGAAGTCAACGAACGTGCCAAGGACGTTCTGGCGCAGCTGGAATTGGATCATCGCGACGCCCTGGACCGGCCCACGATTTCGCCGCCCCGAGGGCACCAAAAGTCCGGCGGAAACTACCAACTGACGCTGTTCGGGTTCGCCGATCACCCGGTGCTCAGCCAGATCCAGCGACTGGACCTGGACAAGATCACGCCCATCGATGCGCTGCAGTTCTTGCAGCGAGCCCAACAGGAGCTGCAGCGGAATCCGGTGGTCCGCTAGCCGGACAGCGACTCTTTGCGTGAGCCGCGCGGCGTTAGCCGCGGGTTTTCTCGCATCAACCGGCGGCGAGCGCCTTGCCGCTCATTGCACCGCAAATCGCGGTGTTCTGGATTAAAAGGCTCGCGGTCCAGCCAGGCACTTTCTGGTAAGTCCGTCATGACCTCGGATTCGCGATTCACCAGCATTCCGTGGACGGGCGACGCCGTCCAGCCAGCCAACGGGGCGGGGCCCGGGCGGCTAATTTTTGCTTAAAAATCCCATCTAACGGTGAAACCCTGCGACGGCAGCGTGGTTTCATTAAGGTAATGGCGATCCGGCAGACTGGTGTTTCAATCCGTGCCGGCAGCAAGGCGGTCCAACAGACGACCGCTCCCTCCTCTATTCGATTTGTTGGGAACATAGTTTCATGAAAATCTCTCGCACCCCCTTGGTGTTGGTGTTCGCGGCGGCCATGGCGATGGTCGCTGGCGACGTGATGGCACAGCGCGGCGGTCCCGGACGTGGGCGTCCCGGCGGAGGCCGACCGGGCGGCTTCGGTGGTCCTGGCGGTCCCGGCGGATTCGGCATGCGTGGCGGCGGCGGCAGCTTGATCGGACTGCTTCGGATGGAAGAAGTCCAAGAAGAACTCGAGCTGATGCCCGACCAGAAGGAAGCGCTCACCAAGGTGGCTGAAGAGATGCCGCGACCCGAGCGCCCCGACTTTGACTTCCGCGATCAAAGTGAAGAGAACCGCGAAAAGATCCAGGCCTGGATGGAGGACATGCGGAAACAGCGTGAAGAGGCCGAAGAAAAGGTCAACGCACAGCTGGAAGAAGTCCTGTTGCCGCCCCAAATGGATCGTCTGAAAGAGCTGTCGGTCCAATCCCAAGGCATCGGCGCCCTGATGAACGACCGTGTCGCAAAGGAGTTGAATCTGACCGCGGCGCAGAAAGAAGATCTGCAAAACGCCGGCGAAGAAACTCGTGCGAAAATGCGTGAAAAGATGCAGGAACTGTTTCAGTCCGGCGACCGCGACAAGATCCGCGAACTGTTCGAATCCAACCAGAAGGAAGTCGAAAAGGCGATGATGGCGGTCCTGACCCCGGACCAAAAGAAAGAGTTCGAAGAGATGAAGGGCGAGCCCTTTGATTTCCCCGAACGAGGACGCGGCGGATTCGGCGGCCGTGGACCGGGCGGCCCCGGTGGTCCTGGCGGCCCGGGTGGACGCGGTCGTGGTGGCCGTGGCGGTGGCGATCGCGGGGCCGAACGCCCCGCAGCGGAAGAGTGATCCCTCTCGCCTGTTGAACCAACGACCGAGGCAACCCTTGATGCTCGGACCAGTCTTCCGAGCATCCTACGGGCCCCGGTCGTTCGGCCGACCACGTTGGCCGCTCTGACCCATCGAGATACTGATGGAGCCCTTCCCCAAGGTTGGCAGGCTCTAAGTTCCCATCCCGAGATGTTGGCTGCAGCGAAGCGCTCCGCTGCACCGACGAGGGGCAGATTCTCGTTTGAGGATCTGTCCCGTTTTTTTTTTGCCCTGGTGCTTCAACGGCGCTGCTCTTGCACGTCGATTCCGTCGAGGGGAGTCCTTCTGAAATCTACCCTCCCGCTTGGAGGTCGTGCAGCTTTGAATCACCCTCCCTCCGGGAGGGTCGCGGAGGAGCTTGCGACGACGCGGGGAGGGCTGTCCGGCACGATTGATTTCAGCGGGTTCACGAAGACACCCTCCCCGGAGCCTCGTTCCTCGCCTCCGACCCTCCCGCAAGGAGGTCGTGCAGCTTTACTACTTCACCCTCCCTCCGGGAGGGTCGCGGAGGAGCTCCGCGACGACGCGGGGAGGGCTCGTCCGGGGTCGTTGTATTTCAGGCGAATTCTTGACGACACCCTCCCCAAAGGCTCGTGCCTCGCCTTTGACCCTCCCGGAGGGAGGGTGATCTCAAAAAACACGTCTTTTGCCGACTCAGAAAGCTGCACGACCTCCTTGCGGGAGGGTGAAGTTTTTTCTCGAATTTGTTTGCACCATTGCCGATCGCATTGCCGAGAAGGAGAGCGATCACCGATCAGCTCTCGACGGTGACTTCGTTGTCGCATTCTTCGCCGGATTCCAGGTCGCTTAGATTGCGAAGCGTGACTTCCGCGATCGTCTTCAGCGCTTCGGCGGTGAAGAACGCTTGATGCCCCGTGATCAACACATTGGGAAAGGTCAACAACCTCGCGAACACGTCGTCGGTGATCACTTGAGTGGAAAGGTCCTCAAAGAACAATGCCGCTTCCTCTTCATAGACGTCGATCCCCAGCGATCCGACTTTCCCACTTTTGAGCCCCTCGATCACGGCCCCCGTGTCGATGACGGCGCCACGTGACGTGTTGATCAACATCACGCCCCACGGCATCTTTTCGATCGCATCGGCATCAATCAGGTGATGGGTCTGGGGAACCAGAGGGCACTGCAACATGATCACCGAAGACTGGCGAAACAGTTCGTCGTTGCTGACGTAGCGGACCCCCATCTCAACACATTCGGGATTCTGGTGCGGGTCGCTGGCGAGCACTTGGCATCCGAATCCCTGCAGGATCCGACAAACGCAACACCCGATCTTTCCCGTCCCGACCACGCCAACGGTTCGGCCGTGCAGGTCAAAACCGA
The DNA here is from genome assembly GCF_008629675.1 of Roseiconus nitratireducens. Taxonomy (GTDB): domain Bacteria; phylum Planctomycetota; class Planctomycetia; order Pirellulales; family Pirellulaceae; genus Stieleria; species Stieleria nitratireducens. The sequence goes on from NZ_VWOX01000025.1 coordinate 52,593, forward strand.
GAAGTCCGGCCAGACGGAAATCACCGTTGCGCACCCGATTGTAGGCCCGGTGCAGGTGGCGATTGAGTGCCAGTAACAGCGCGACGGCGTGCTCGGCCACAGCGTGCGGTGAATATTCGGGGACGCGCACGACGCGCATCGACAATTCGGACGCGGCATGCAGGTCGACATTATTGAAACCGGCACAGCGAAGCGCGATGATGCTTACGCCGCGTTCTTTGAGGGCCTTGAGCACGTCCCGGTCAACGACGTCATTGACAAAAACGCAAACGGCTTGGCATCCATCGGCCACCGCTACCGTGTCCAGGGTCAACCGGGTTTCGAAAAACCGGATCTGGTGCGGGAACTCGCGATTGGCCGCTTCGAAAGACGACTCGTCGTAGCTCTTGACACTGAAAAACGCGACTTTCATAGAACCCTATTCTGCGATTTCTTGTTCCCAAGCTTCCATGCAGGTGTAGACGGCATCAAACCACTCCGCCTGGACCGTCGGGATTTGAGCGGCTTTCAACACCACCGGGATTGTCTTCGGCAGGGTGACCTTGATGCCAGGTCCGGACGGAGGTTGCGGTTCGACGCGGAGCCGGCCGCCCAGGTGGTGAGCGATCAGGAAAGCGCTCAACAGGTCCATGTCCAATCCGATCGGCCATTTGTGAATCGGAATCGCCGCCGCGAACAATGATGCAAATTGGTCTTCGTTCAATGACCGGAAGCTTCCTCGAGCTTCGATGACCACATCGTCCGCACGCTCGTGGACCGAGAAATCGATTTTCGACGGCTGATCCTGCACGTCCGAGAGCCGACGCAACAGGATCTCGTACAGTTGCTTCAGCATGCCGGCATCCGATTCGATCGGGCACGGGGATTTGGCAGTCACCGCGAGGTCCAAGTCATCCTGCAACAGCTCGATCTTTTTTGCCTCAGCGACTTCGCGCGCGATCGACGCGGCGTCCACGTTCGGGGCGTCCCCGGTGGAGACGCCAACGGTTTCTTTCAGCAATGTCGTGATCGCATCGACCATCTCCCTGGTTTCCCGCTTTGCCAGGGCGGACAGATCCAACTCCGCGATCTCGTCCAATTGCACCTTGATGCGTTCTTTGACCGGCGACTGGGCCATGTAGCTGGCTAGAGCCGGCCAGGCACCGCGGACGCGTCCGTTCATCCCCGTGACCGCGGCAACCAGCCCGCGGATGCGATCCATCACCACCAAACGGTGCAGCACGCTCAGCTTCTCTTCCATCAAACGATCACGCTGCACCATCAACTGGTGAAACTCACACGCCCGCGTCAGCGTGCCGATCATTTCCTGTTCGTCAAACGGCTTGGTCAAATACCGAAAGGCACCGCCCTCATTGACGGCTTTGACCGCGTAATCCAACTGCGTGTAGGCGGTGATCAGGATACGCACGATCCGCGGATAACACGTCCTGACCCGTTCCATCAGCTGCACGCCGCTGACGGGGCCCATCCGCTGATCGGTGATCAGCACGGCAATCCGATCGGGGTTTTGCCGGATGTAGTCCCAGGCTTCCTCCCCCGAGGCGGCACGGCTGATCCGAAATTCGGTGCCAAACAGTTGGCCAAAGTATTTGAGCGCCGTCGCCTCGTCGTCGACGTACAAGATTTCTTTCTCGTCGTTGGGCAGCATCGATCGGCTCTGGAGTTTGGAATCGCTTCTTCCCGTCATGCATCGGCGATGCAAGTCAGGTCGCCACACGGCCAGCACCATACCGGCGGATCAAATCCATCCGGTAGGGGTGGTCCCCGTTTGGGCACGCGATTGAAACACATTTTCCGCGTTCCCACCCGAAGAATCTTGGGCCTCACGTTCGGGATGGGAATCCGAAGGTTCGGAGACCAAAGGCAAGTCGAATGTCACGGTCGTCCCGACGCCGACTTCGCTTTCGATCTGCATGGTTCCGCCGTGGGAGCGAACGATCGTCTCGCAAATCCCCAAACCCAGCCCCAGTCCTTCCCCGGAACGGGTCGTAAAAAAGGGCTGCTTCACCATCTTCAGATGGTCTTCGTCCATTCCGATCCCGTAGTCGACCACCGAAATAAAGAGACGCTCGTCGCGCGGCACCGCCCGGATGATGATCGACTGCGGTTTGGCTGGATCCGGCCGCGGCGTTGCGGTTGGCCGCCCGGGTACCGGCTGCATCGATTTCTCCGCGTTCAAGATCAGGTTCAGCAACACCTGCACGATCTGGCTTTGCGCTCCGTGGACCATGGCATCCATCTGCGTGTTTTCGTCCAACACCACCCGGCCGTCCGGAAGTTCGTGCGTTAAGAAGCGGATCGCCGTGTTGGCGGCATCACGCAAGCGGAAAGGTGCCTGCACGGTCAATTGCTCGGGATGAGCGAAGGACTGCAGATCTGAAACAATGTTCCCGATGCGGGCGACTCCCGATTCGACGTCGGACAGCGTCTCCTGGGCATCGGGATCGCTGACGATCCGACGTTTCAAGACCTTGATCGCCATCAACGCGTAGTTGACCGGATTGTTGATTTCGTGCAGCAAACCCGCCGCGACGCCCGCGATGGCCCGCATCTTTTCGCTGTGCACAAGCCGCTGTTCGGTTTCCCGCAACTGGGTCATTGATTTCCGCAGCAACTCTTGCTCGTACGCCAGATCGCGGTTCAAACAGTAGGCTTCGAACCGGTTCCGACGGTTGGCCCAACACACGGCGACACAGGCCGTCCCGCAGACGATCAGGAAAAAAACCGCCTGGATGACTTCGCCGCTGATCGGATCCTGGAATCCTTCGGCCGCGTAGACCGCGACCAGGTAAGCGGCGATCGAAATCCCGCAGTAGGCCAGAGCTTCGCCGGTCCGGAAACCCAGCATTTGGACAATGATCATCAGCAGAATCAGCCCAAAATAGTAATGGGACTGGCTGCCGTCGGTCAGGTACATCATCCAGCAGATGAACAGGCCGGGGACCAGAATCAAAAAGAAACTGACCGGTTCAAACAGTCGGCCGGAGGACCAGTAGCGTCGAGTCGCCAAACCGATCGCCAACATCGCGGTCACCAGGAAACGACTTGCCAGCAGGGGCAGGAATTGATCCGGATACAGGTTCCAGTCCAACACGGCCCCCAGCGGCATCAGCAAGACGCCCAGGGCCAACGCGATGTCAGCGATTCGGCATCGCCGATCGCGCTCCTGCAGCACAAACTCCGGGTTGTCATCCGGTCGGCCGTAGTCTCGTCGGTGAGCGACTTCGGTCTTCATGCAGCTTCGACTCGTCAGGACGCGGGCTTGCGAATCTCAAGAAACACATTCACACCCGTCGCGTCGACGTAGGCGTTTTGCTCACCGATGTCCGGCGCCAGTGCCCGCATGTCGTCCATCGTTCGCAGCTCCAGATTCCAGTCCAGAACCATCCCCATCATGGCGACCGAGGAATGCGATGGGGTCACGTTGGTCACCAACACCATGCCTCCCGGAGCGACCCAAGAATAGAACAGTTCCAGCAGGTATCCACAGGTCGCATCCCGCAAATAATCAAACAGTCCGGCACAGTAGACCACGTCGTACTGGGTGGCAAAGGCGCCTTCATGACCTCCTTCGTGAGACATTTTCAGAATCTCGTGAACGCTGCGCTGCTCGGTTGCGATCTCGATTTCAGGACGCACCCGTTTGACCTCCGGGATCAGATGCCTTTGCACAAACTGCAACGTCTCGTCGTTGAAATCCACCAGGCGAAAATCCATGTGCGCCGAAGCCGGATCTGATTTGGCGAATCGATCGATCTCCACGGCGGGACCACAACCGATATTCAAGACGCGGACCCGCAGTCGATTTGCGCCGCGACCGTCACCGGACTGCTCTCGCTGGCGAAGAGCGAGCACCCGGTAGGCTTCTCGTGCCAATGCGTTGTGCAACATTTCGATGCGATTACGGTGCGCCGCCGGAGCATCGTGCCGCAACGCCGAGGCGTTGACCAGTTTGGCAAACGTGTTGGCTCCTTCCCAGGGCTCGGTCAACATCATCCGAACCATTTCGTAGTCGCCGGCATAACCGAGCGGTTTGTTGAAAGCCCGATTCATGAACGGCGACGCCATCAACAACGGGTGCAATTCGCGCTGGGCAAACGCCCGGTGAAACGGCAGGTCGCGGCGTGAGACTTCACGGCTGACCCGCTCGAATTCACCGTTCAGCTCGGCGAACCGCGGGGCAATCTCCTGGTCAACGTCCTGGACGAAGTCCAACACCCGATTGACATCCGATTCTGCACTGATCGAGGCTTCGGTTTCCCAATGTTCCAACCAGCGTCGAAGCTCCTGCAAGTAATTTCTCAGACTGGTAACGGCCAACCGAAACGGGGCTCCCACACGCGCATTGGCGTCCTCCCAATCCTGCACAAAATCTCGCACGAAAGAGCGCAGCAAGTGGCCGGGCCCCAAATTGTTCAGGTCGCTCCAGGGATCCACCAGGGATGCCGAGACAATCAGGATCAAACCCGTGTTCAGCAGACCGGTGATCACGGCTCGACCGTTGTAGGTCGCACGATCGCCCTGATGAATCGTCAATTCCGTCAGAACCTCTGACAGTTGGACAATCGAATACGGATTGTAGACCTCAAAGACGACCGCCTGCCGTGACAATCGAACCAGCGACCCTTCCGCAGCGACGCCCTGCGAATTCTTGAAACTCACATGAGACGAGATGGTGATGTTCTTCTTTTTCGCCACAAATTCGAATCGCCCTTCACGATGAATACGGTCAACGGATCAAAGCATAATTTTAGGTGCCAAACAGCGACCAGGGGCGGATTTGCGGTTTGACCAGAAAGGCGGATGGCCGAAAGCCAATCCTCCGCTGGCCGGACTTTCAACCACCGAACGGACCAACGGCACGCGCCACCGGAAGCACGCGTGATCTTGCCTGTTGCGGTCCCAACGGACGTCGCCTCGCCTCGCTTTTGGGGCGACTCGACGCAGCCCGCAATAAGGCTACTCCGAAACCCCCGGCCCAACCGACACCGATTCCTCGGAAAACGTCTCGGACAACACGCGGACGTAATCGGAAGCCGCCTGCACCAATCGGCCTTCGGCATCCGTGCCCAACACGGTAACCCCCGCTTTCGTCACGGTGAACTCGATCAGACGGAGATGATGGGCCGCCGCTGCCTCCGACTGCCGGTCGTTGACCGGCGCCTTCCATGTTTCGACAACGTGCCCGGATAACATCGCCTGGCGCAGCATGTCCAACGAGTCGGACGCATCGCACCACGACTGAGGGGATACGGACGACTTGGGTTGAGCGTGCAGCGTCTTCCAATCGTCCCGGCCATCGGTGCGCAGCGACATCAATTGTTGGGTCAGATGCCCAGCCAGAGCTTCCGGCGACACGTCCGCGAGCTGGTTGCGAGACGTCGCCGCGGGGGTGTCGATTGCAACGGTTCCGACGCTCGTTTCGCCGGCAGACGAATCGGCAGTCGTCTGGGTGGCGGGCGTGGCAGCGGGCGAATTCGGGTCGGCGGAATCGGCTTCCGACGCCTCGTCAGCCGCGGGGAGATCAAGATCCGGATCGTCGAAGGTCCCTGCCAGGAAATGGGCGACCTGTCGAATGATGGCCTCGACCGACGAGTCCTGGTGGTCCGACGAAAAAGCTCGCCCCAGGGCATCACGCAGACGCGACGGATTGATGCGAGCTGCGTCCGACCCGCCGGCGCCCCGGATGACATAGCTTGCCTGCTGGGAATCAAACTCGATGTTGATCCCCATTTCACGCAGCAGGGCGATATCGCGATAGACCGTCCGCCGGTTGACATTCAATTCGACCGTCAGACCCACCGGGTCGTACCCACGACCGCTTTGCAGCAGATTGAGAATTCGCAATGCGCGATCCAGTCTGTATCGCATCGCTATCGTCCTCTGATTTCTCGAAGGGAAAGAATCACCTCATGACCTGACGCCCCCACTTCAACTCCGCCAGCGCCGCGCCGACGGTCCCAATTACCGGAATTCATCGACTCCGTCTCACCCCGGAAACCGACCAGCGAGACTGCCTCCAGCTGTGCCGCAAACGGTTTCGAAGCTTCGCAAATCTCTGGAGGCAACTTCGCCAAAAGCTCGTTGCCGTCGCGGCGCCAGTTGATTGTTCGGCACAACCGTTCGCACCGATTGACCCTCACCGGCAACCAATCTGTGCCGCGGGAGCGCGCTTTGTTGCCATGTTAAGTAAACGGTCTCCAACGTCCGGGGTACCCGGAGTCGCGACGGGGAGATCTTACCGAATCCGCACAGTTTTGTGACGCGATCTGGCTCAGAACGCTGGATTTAGCGATCGACGTTTTAACCAAACCGAATGTTGGTTTGCAAAAAATTTATCTTAAAATCTTCGTTGGTTTCCACTCGACGAGTCTCTAAAGTGGCGGTAAGATTCGTTCAGCGGTGACACAAGTTGTCACCGTTAGCGTCTAGGTGGTTTTGCCCCAACCTCCTGGACGCGTTTTTTTTGCGCGGACCACTCGTTCCGCCTCTCGCAGCCACATGGCCCGCCGCCGATTTCAAGGCCGGAGCCTGGGAACCAGGACGCACGTCGCTACCGACGCCAGACGTTGGACACCCTGCGTTTCGCCTTCATTCTGCCGGCACCCGTCAACCCTTTGCGGGCCGAGCCTCCCATCCAGCCGGTTCCAAGGCCGGGAGCCGAAGAACTGGAGGAGAGCTTCGACGCCGGCGCCCGACGGTGCCTGAAACCATCACTGGCCCGGCGGTCGCAGCCCGTCAATGAACCACACCAGCTTGTAATCGCCCTGACGCGCCGCCAGCGCATCGAACATTGCATCGGCGGCATCACGTCGCAGCCCGGTCAGATCTCGCAGACCTTCGAAAGGAGTCTCTTCGGTGGCCCGTTCTCGCACCAGGACCAAGTGCATTCCCAACGGGCTGCGAACAGGTCCAGCCAGTGCCCCGGGCGGCGTGTTGCGGATCGCGTCCATCACCACGCGTGGCAAGTCGCCTGGTGCGGATACCCAACCAATGTCTCCGCCCCGATCAGCCGTTGCGCCATCGCTTTCTCGAGCGGCCAATTCCGCAAAAGCACGTTGCAAGCTCTCCTCCGACTCAGCTTGGTCATCCAATTCTCGCTCGATCGCCGCCATCCGCTCCTGCACAATCGCCTGGGAGTCCGGTTGATCTTCATGGAACGCCAGGAACAAATGCGAAACCTTCCATTTCGTGGGCGCGTACCGCTTGCGATTGACTTGATAAAAGCGTCGCAAGTTCTCTTCGTTCAGCCGGCTTTTCAGATAGCTCCCCCAGGCGACATCCCAGTCGCGGGCCCGACGGAGCGACGCTTCGTCGGTCTGACGCTGCTTCGCATAGCTTTCCGGATCGCTTCCCTGACGCTTCAATTGAGCGAGAAACGAATCCCAAGATCGATCCAACAGCGATTGCAACGAATCCCCGCCCATGTCGCGCAACGTGCTCATGGCCAAGTGACGCTTGACCAACAACGCGCTGCAAGCCCGCTGGACCGTGGGATCAACGCTCGCAAGCCGTCGTGCCCCAAGTTTTTCTTTCAGCAACAAGTTCAATTCTCCAAGAAACACGGGTTGCCCATCAATCGCGCAGATCGGGTCCGCGGGGCCGAACGTGTCTTGCGCGTTTGCGATGCCGAAGCTGCAAGCACCCAGCAGCATTGTCGCCCCCCATCGCGCAACCCAGCGGAGCGCCAACACGATTGGCCCGGTGGCGTTCGGCAAAGACTCGACAGGCCGCATGATGGAATTCCGGAGCAGGTGGAAGTGAAAGAACATGGGACGGAGGGCCGCTGGCAACCCTGCCCAATGTACCCACCGTCGCCAGACGGCGGACGACGTCCGTTCACGCCGAAGGCGGAGCCTTTCGTCCAGCGGGTTCCAAGGCCGGAGCCTGGGAACCAGGCAGGGAAGCCGCCCAACGTAGCCGCCGTCGCCAGACGGTGGACGCCCTCTGATCGCCCCCTGCTTGCTCGACGATCTGCGATGTTCCGAAGGCGGAGCCTTCCGTCCAGCGGATTCCAAGGCTGGAGCCTTGGAACCAGGCAGGGAAGCTGCTCAAC
>NZ_VWOX01000026.1 GCF_008629675.1 Roseiconus nitratireducens
CCCGCTCGCCAGAGCGGGGAAAGTGCGGCACAGCCACCGTCTGGCGACGGTAGCTACTAAGCCGGCGATTTACGAGATCTTCCTTGAAAGTGGCGCTGTTCAGATAGTCTCTGTCTGAAAAGTCGCAAAACCCAGTAGCTGCCATCGCGCTGGCGGCGGAAAGCCACGCTCTGGCGAGCGTAGCTACGCGTTTTCAGACGAGCCTAGCCGGACGTTGATCCGCGGATTCACCTTGCCTGCCGATTCACGCTGCCCGTTGCAGGATTCAGCCGTCGGTCGACAATGGGGGATGAACCGCAACCTTCACGCATTCCCGAAATTCCAACGCACCATGTCGGACCTTGCATCCCCCGCCGCCGCATCGCGTTCGTCGGGCGGACCGCGTTCGTCGGGCGGACCACGCGACGGATTGTCACCTGGCAAGATGATTCAAGCCGGTGTGCGATACCACCTGAGGACCTCCGCGGCCGTTGCCGTGGGAGTCGGGATTGCCACCGCGGTGATCGTGGGTGCCCTACTGGTCGGCGATTCGATGCGCGGCAGCCTTCGTGAGCTGACGGTCGAACGGTTGGGCAAGATCGAATCGGTGGTCGCCCCCGGCGGATTCTTCTCCGCCGAACGGGCACCCGAAACGTTGGGCGTCTCGCCGGACCAGTTGGCGACGATCGTGTTGTTTGACCGTGCCGTCCTGGAAACCGCTGGTGAGCAAGGGTTGCGACGCGCCGGAGCGGTCCAGACGATCGGTTGCGACCAATCCTTTTGGGACCTGGATGTTTCCGGAGTTGCCCCGCAGACCTTGCCGGGAGATCAATCGATCGTCCTGACGCAATCCCTGGCCAACGAACTGGGCGTGGTCGTCGGCGATCAGGTCACCGTCCGGTTGCCGGTGGAACAGGCCGTGCCCGCCGACAGCCCGCTCGGTCGCCGCGATGTCCAGACCGAAGGCATCCCACGTCTGGAAGTGGTCGACATCCTGCCGGATCGCGGCTTGGCCCGGTTCTCCTTGGCCCCGTCGCAGGCCACACCGAAGAACGTCTTTCTGTCACGTCAGTTGGTCGCCGACGTTTTGGACCGGTCGGGCCAGGCCAACGTCGCGTTGGCTTCCACAACGATCGATCCGGAAGCGATCGACGTGGACCTATCCGACCTGGGCTTGTCGTTGCAGCGCATCACGCAATCCTTCGACGGGGAAACGATCTTTGACTACTACCAGGTGACCAGCGACCGGCTGCTGATCGATCCCGCCGCGGTGCAAGCGATTCGCGACGCACTGCCCGCCCAGGCGGTGACACCATCGATGACCTACCTGGCCAACGCGATCGAACGGATCAATGAGCAAGGTGAGGTGACGCATTCGGTTCCCTACAGCACCATCACGGCGATCGACTCCTCACCGGAGTTGCCGTTGGATTACGAACTGAACGCGACGGACGAGGAATCACCCGACAAGGAATCACCCGACGCTGCCGAGGGCGGTGCGAGCGGGGCGGTCAAAACAAAGCCGGTACCGGCCGGAACGATTCCGCTGGTGCTGAACTCCTGGGCCGCCGAAAAGCTGGAAGCGAGCGAGGGCACGCCGCTGCGCGTCGCCTACTACGAGCCGGAGGTCGAGAACGGCAAAGAGATCGAACGGTTCTTTGACGCGGTGGTCACGGGCATCGTCCCCCTGACCGAACCGTCGCGTCGCTACTTCCGCAGCAGGCCCGCGGAATTCGATTCGCCACCGACGCGGTACAACGACCCGAATTTGACACCAAGCGTTCCGGGCGTGACCGATCAGGACTCGATCGGTGACTGGGACTTGCCGTTCGAGCTGACGCGAGAGATTTCCAGTGACGACGATGCGTACTGGAACAATCATCGCCTGACGCCAAAAGCTTTCTTACCGCTGGCCGACGGACAACGCCTGTTCGGCAGCCGATTCGGCCAGGTGACCGGGCTGCGAATCGACCCCTCGGTTGCCGGCGACATCGATCAGTTGCGCGAGAAGCTGCGGCAGGCGACACGGCCGCACCTGGACCGGTTGGGATGGCACGTGCGGCCGATCCGGGCGATGCAGCTGGCCGCCTCTCGCGGCACGACGCCGTTTGACGGATTGTTTTTGGCGCTCAGCTTCTTCGTCATTTTTTCGGCCGTGATGTTGATCGCGATGCTGTTTCGTTTGGGCCTGCTGGCGCGAAGTCGCGAAATCGGAACGCTGATGGCGCTGGGACTGGACCGTTCCAAAGTCGCACGCATGTTTTTGGGCGAGGGGCTGTGGATCGCGTTGGCAGGCGTGCTGTTGGGCGTCGGCGGCGGCATCGTGTACGCGGTGTTGGTGCTGGCGGCGCTGCGGACCTACTGGGTGGGCGCCGTGACCGTTCCGTTCCTGACTTTCCACGCCGGATGGCTGAGCCTGGTCGGCGGGGCACTCGTTGGATTGTTGATCGGCATGGGAACACTGTGGTGGACGTTGCGTTCGATGCTGCGCAACCAGACGGTGACGTTGCTGGGCGGGCGTGACGAGTCCGACCAAACCGCGCCGAGCCAGTCGGAACCGGGAACCCGCCGCGGGCGCTGGATCGTCCGCATCGCCATCGTGCTGGTGATCGCGGCGGTGGGATCCGGCATCGCCGGCGCCATGTCGGCCGGTCAGATTGCTGCGGTGGCATTTGTCGGCGGAGGCATGATGATTCTGGTCGCGACGCTGCTGCTGGTTTACAACGCCCTGAGCCGAAGCCGGGGCGCCTTGAGTCGAAGCCGGGGTCGCGGGAAAAACGTTTCGACCTACTCCCTGGCGCGTCTGGCACGCAGCAATGCTGCCCGGTCACCATTGCGAAGCACGTTGACGATCGGGCTGATGGCGGCGGCATCGTTTCTGATTGTCGCCATCACGGCCTTTCGGTTGCAGCCGACCGATGCGGGCACCGGAGGATTTGAATGGGTCGCCGAGTGTGCTCAACCGCTTTACGAGGACCTGTCCGACCCGGCGGTCCGGTCGGGGCTGTTGGGACCCGATGCCGGCCTGGTTGCCGGGGCCACGTTCGTCCCGTTCCGGGTTCGCGCCGGACAGGATGCCAGTTGCAACAACCTGTACCGTGCGACCGAGCCGACGATCCTGGGCGTCCCGCCGGGCTCCGCCGACAAGCTCGACCAGTTTCAGTTTTTCGCAGCCGGGTCACCGGAAACACCGCAACCTCGGGAAGCGCAACAACAGCCCGAAACGCGGCGGGATTCCGGGGCGCCGCCTTCACCGTGGGAACTGCTGAACCGACCGGCCGCCGGGACGGCCGAGGATCCGATTCCGATGATCGTCGATCAAAACACCGCCGCTTGGAGCCTGCAGATGTTCCAGGGGATCGGAGAACAGAAGTCGTTCGTCTATGACAACGTGCCGCTGCATTTTCAGGTCGTGGGTTTGCTCGAGAACTCGCTGCTGCAGGGTCGGCTGATCATCGGCGAAGTCAACTTCGAGCGACAGTTTCCAGACATCAGCGGCTATCGGTACGTGTTGGTCGATACCGGCGAGGACCGATCGCCACGGATCGCCAGCGCGCTCGAGACGCGTCTGGGGGACGTCGGGTTTGACGCGGCCGACGCGCGTGACGTGCTCAGTGGCATGATGGCGGTGCAGAACACGTACCTGAGGACGTTTCAAAGCCTGGGCGGCTTGGGATTGCTGCTGGGGACGGTCGGTCTGGCGATTGCGCAGCTGCGAAACGTGCTGGAACGCCGCAGCGAATTGGCGGTGATGCGGGCGGTCGGATTCACACCCAGACGCTTGGCTTCGCTGGTGATGGGCGAGACGGCGTCGCTGCTGTTGCTGGGAATCGGCTGCGGGGTGACGTGCGCGGTGATTGCGGTGTTGCCCTACGCGGTTGCCAGCGGGATCACGCCGCCGATTGTTGAACCGGTGTTGTTGCTGTTGGGGATCGTCGCGTTCGGGTTGCTGGCCGGGCTGGTGGCCGCCGGCAAGGTCATTCGCATGCCGCTGCTGGAATCGCTGAGGGGCACGTGAGTCAACCATCCCTGGACCACACTGCGCCGGAAATGCAATTGGCGCTGGACGAGGCCATGTTGCTGGCGACAGACGCCGGCGAAATCCCTCCGGGCTTTCGCACCTGGACCTTCGACCTGCCGACGCTGGTGCTGGGGCGATCGTCGAAAGTCGCCTTGGAGGCCGATCGCGATTTTTGCGATTCCGAAGGCATCTCGATCCAACGCCGCTGCAGTGGTGGAGCATCGATTGTCGGCGGCCCCGGTTGTCTGATGTACAGCGTGATCATCTCGATGAACGAGCATCCCCAGGCAGCCAAGATTGACGGCGCGCATCGATTCGTCATGGACCGCCTGTTGTCCGCGGTGCGGCGGCAACAGCCGGACACGCGGCAGCAGGGGATCTGCGATTTGACGTGGAACGAACAAAAATTCTCGGGCAATGCGTTGCGGATGGCCCGGGGACATGTGCTCTATCACGGGACGATTCTGCACGCAGCGGACTTGGCCCTGATTGACCGCTGTTTGAACTTCGCGCCGCGTCAGCCCGACTATCGTCGCGGCCGCGACCACCGGAGTTTTCTGACCAACATTCCACTGGATCCGCAACGATTGGCGGCGGATTTGGCGGACCAATTCGGAGTTCCGGCCGGCGACCTTGCCGGTCCGGTGATTTGCCGGGCCGAATCGCTGGTCGAGCAGCGATACAGCCGGAACGAGTGGCGTTTTCGGCACTAATCAAACAATGTTTTGGTGCCGCCCGTATTGTCGGTCGAGTAAACTACTCGTGTGTGGAATGATGAATTCCCCATCATCCGCCCCGCCGTCCGCGAAACTTCCCCCCTCCATCGCGGTTGAATTATCAGGCCGTCTTCGGCGTTGATCGTGACCCGCTGACGCGGTCCCAGCCCTCTTTGCCTTCATTGCGACACATGATGATCCATCCTCCCCACCACCCAAGTCGACCGGCGCGGTTGCGTCGTGGAGGCGTGTTTGGCGCCTTGGTCGCCTGTCTCCTGGTCGTCGGCGTTCTCGGCGCCATCGGCTACGCCTACTTCCTGGACAAGCGTGAGGGGGTCGACACCAGCAACCTGATCGTGCAGCCGATCTCGCGGGGCTCCTTCGATCACATCGTGCTCGAACAGGGTGAGATCGACAGCAGCAGCAACATCGAGGTCGAGTGCAAGGTCCAATCACGCGGTACCAGCGGCGTGTCCATCCTGTGGGTCGTCGACGAGGGGACCCGCGTCGAAAAAGGTGACAAGCTGGTGGAGTTGGATTCGTCGCAGTTGGAACAGGAGCTGAACGAAGACAAGATCGAAGTCATCACCGCCGAGGCAAACGTGACGACGGCCAAGGCCGCGGTCGAGCAGGCCGAGATCGCCAAGCAGGAGTACCTGGAAGGCGTTTACAAAACCGAAGAGCGGGCGATCCTGAGTGAAATGGCGGTGGCCGAACAGGAATTGCGAAAGGCGCAGCTGGCGTTGGAAAGCACCGAACGACTGGTCGCCAAGGGATTGGTCAACTCGTTGCAGTTGGAAGCCGACCGGTTCGCGGTCGCCAACGCCAAGAACAAATTGGAAGACGCCGAGGGTCGGCTGAAGGTGCTGCAGAACCTGACCCGCAAAAAGATGTTGGTCCAATTTGAAAGTGACATCGAAGCGGCCAAGGCACAGCTGGCAGCCTTCGAAAGCGAACTGCTGGAAGAACGGATCACGCTGGACGAGACCAAAGAGCAAATTGAGAACTGCGTGATGTACGCGCCGGCCGCCGGCGTCGTCGTTCACGCCAACAAGTACAGCAGCCGGGGCGGCAACGCGGAATTCGTCGTGGAAGCCGGGGCGACCGTTCGCGAGCGTCAACCGCTGGTGCGTCTGCCCGACCCCACGCAGATGCAGGTCAAGTGCAATATCAACGAGTCCCGCATCACGCTGATCGAAAGCGGCATGCCGGTCAAGATTTCCGTTCCCTCCATTCCCGGATTGACGCTCAACGGCCGCGTCAAGAAGGTCAACCGCTACGCCGAACCGAGTAGCTTCTTCAGTTCGTCGATCAAGGAGTACGCGGTCTTCATCGATATCCTGAATCCCCCGGAAACGATTCGCACCGGGATGACCGCCGAAGTGCAGGTGTTTGTCGAACAATTGGACAACGCGTTGCAGATGCCGATCCAAGGCGTTTACGAACACGGCGGCAACATGTACGCCCTGGTGCAGGAAGGGCCGCAATCGTTCAGCACCCGTGAAGTCACCATCGGTGCCACCAACGACACCATGGTGACGATCAAGAAGGGTGTCGAAGAAGGCGAAGTCGTCGTCTTGAACCTCCGCGAGCACTTGAACCTGATGGACCTTCCGGAGGTCGAAGGGGTCGACAACAGCGGCATGCGTGAAATTTCCAAGGTCGACGAAATGCGACAGGCCGATGCCCAGCGTGGTCCGCGTGAAGGCGGTCCCGGCGAAGGCCCCGGCGGACCGGACGGACCTCGAGGCGGACCCGGTGGTGGCTGGGACGGTCGCTCCGACGGCGGACCCCCGCCGGACATGCGGGGCGGTGGCGAACGTGCCGGCGGCGAACGTTCCGGTGGTGAATACGGTGGCGGGGAATTCCGCGGCCCCGGCGGCGGACAACGCCGACCCGGCGGTGGACCTCCCGGAAGTCGACGGCCCGGCGGACGCGAAGGCGGTCCGGGACCCGATTCCGCGCCCCAGTCCGACGGAGGTTGAGAAATCAATGTCGGCAACCGACGCCTACCGATCGGCGGAATCCAAGTGGAGCCCCGGTTCGGCGACATCGCCACGCAAGCTGGCCACGTCGATTCAAAATCTGGAAAAGCACTACGTGCTCAAGAGCGAAACGGTCAAAGCCTTGCGTGGCGTGTCCTTTGACGTGCCCGAAGGCGACTACGTGGCGATCATGGGTCCGTCCGGAAGCGGCAAAAGTACCTTGCTGAACATGCTGGGGTGTCTGGACAAGCCGACCCGCGGATCCCTGCTGCTTGGTGACGACGACATCGCCAGGATGTCCGACGACCAGCTGGCGGACATTCGTTCACGGCGGATCGGTTTTGTCTTTCAGTCCTACAATCTGATCCAGCAGCTCAGTGTGGTCGAGAACATTCAGGTGCCGCTGTACTACCAGGGCGTGATCGGCGCAGAGGAAACCGCTCGGTCGATCGAACTGGCCCAGCGGGTCGGCCTCGGCGATCGTCTGGACCACCGCCCCACGCAGCTTTCCGGAGGTCAACAACAGCGTGTGGCGATCGCCCGGTCGTTGATGAATGACCCGTACTTCATCCTTGCGGACGAACCGACCGGAAACCTGGATTCGGTCACCACCGAGGAGATCCTGACCATCTTTGATGACCTCAATGCCGAAGGACGTACCATCATTCTGGTGACCCACGAGGATGACGTGGCCGAGCGTGCCAAGCGGGTTGTCCGCTTGAAGGACGGAAAGTTACACAAGGACGAACCGGTCGATCCGGCCGTTCGTGAAGCGGCCCGAGAGGCGCAGCGACGCAACGTCCAACAAATCTTGCGCGAAGGAGACCGATAGCATGCTCTGGCTTCGCACCTTGCGACTAGGCGTCAAAAGTTTGGCGCTTCACCCGCTCCGTAGCGGGCTGACCATGCTGGGGATCCTGATCGGCGTGTGGGCGGTCATCCTGCTGACCGCGATCAGCCAGGGCGCCAGTGATCAGGTTCAAAAACAGATCGAATCGTTGGGCGCTAACACGATCATTGTTCGCAGCCAAAAGCCGCCGGAAGAGAAATTGGCCGGCGCCCGTGCCAGTCAGTACGGGCTGCTCCGCAGTGACCTGAACATGATCCTGTCCAGCGTGCCGACGATCAAAACCGCGATCCCCATCCGTGAGATCCGTCGTCAATTCACGTTTCGGGATCGCGTCGTCGATGGACGCCTGGTCGGCTGCACGCCGGGATACGCCGAAGTGAACTCGTTGGAGATCCGTCAACGCGGTGGACGGTTCCTGACCGATGCCGATGGAATCCGCAGCGACACCGTGTGCGTGATTTCCGCAGGCGTCGCTAAGAAGCTGTTTCCCTACGAGGATCCCATCGGCAAACGCATCTACATCCCCGAAAGCACCGACTACTACAACATCGTCGGTGTTCTGAAACCGCGCACCCCTTCGGCGGCCATCGGCGGATCACTGGATTCCCAGGATTTTTCCTCCGACGTCTACATCCCGATTGAGACGCTCCAAACGCGTGTCGGTGACACCATCGTGACCCGCCGTAGTGGTCAGTTCCAAGTCGAGATCATGGAGCTGAACCAGATCACCCTGCAAGTCGGAAGCGTCAGTGAAGTGCGGGCCAGCGCCGCGATGATTGAATCGCTTCTCAAACGCAATCACGCCGATACCGGTGACGTCGCCGTGGTGGTTCCGCTGGAACTGCTGGAACAAGCACGCAACTTGCGGCTGATGTTTTTGGGGATCGGGATTCTGATCGCGTGCATCTCGCTGATCGTCGGCGGCATCGGCATCATGAACATCATGTTGGCCAGCGTGACCGAGCGGACGCGAGAAATCGGGATTCGCCGGGCTCTGGGTGCAAAACGCGCCGACATCGTGCAACAGTTCCTGGTGGAGACGCTTGTGCTGAGTGTCTGCGGTGCGGCCCTGGGAATCCTGCTCGGTTTCCTGGGACCCTACATGTACCAGGGTCTGATCTACGTCGTTCGAGAGGGTTTCCCGGACAAATTTGCGGCCCTGCCCGATGCAATCCGCGAAGCCAAGCCGACGATCGTCTATGAAACCATTCCGCTGGCGGTTCTGATTGCCGTCGGCGTCGGTTTGATCAGCGGACTCTATCCGGCCATCCGGGCTGCGAGAATGAATCCGATCGACGCGTTGCGACACGAGTAACCGCCGTCATCACGTGTCGTTGCAGGATTCTTGGCGCAAAGCGCTGACAGCAACGCCAAGTAGCTACACGATTCACTCCACCCTCCCGCCGAGGAGGTCGTGCAGCTTTGAATCACCCTCCCTCCGGGAGGGTCGCGGAGGAGCTTGCGACGACGCGGGGAGGGTTGTCCGGCCCGATTGATTTCAGTGGGTTCACGAACACACCCTCCCCAAAGGCTCGTGCCTCGCCTTTGACCCTCCCGGAGGGAGGGTGAATTTCAGAAACGCACGTCTTCCGCAGGCACGACAAAGCCTCAACGGCGGGGCGTTTGTCGTGCTCGGCGGTAGCGACCATAATGCCGCGGTCGATTTACCCCCTTCCCCCTTTTTTGACGCTCGCTCCTACCATGCGCCGATCTTTGTTGCTGACCGTCTTTGCGATCATTGCCGTGCCCGTCTCCGCCGCGGAGTACCTCAACGGTATCACTTGGCAAGCACCCCCGGTGGTCGATCCAGGACCGACCACTGCCAGCCCGCCGTCGGATGCCACGGTGTTGTTTGACGGGAGCGATCTGTCCGCTTGGAAGAATGGCGAAAACTGGACGGTCAAGGACGGAGTGGCCACCATCGGAAAAGGTCAAATCGTCAGCAAAGAGGAATTTGGGGACTGCCAGGTTCATCTTGAATGGTCGGCCCCGAATCCGCCCAGCGGAGAAGGGCAGGGCCGCGGCAACAGCGGGCTGTTCTTGATGGGCATTTACGAAATCCAGATTCTGGATTCCTACCGGGCCGACACCTATCACGACGGGCAAGCCGGTGCGATCTACAAACAGACGCCACCGATGGTCAATGCGATGCGGGCCCCGGGCGAGTGGAATTCCTACGACATCCTGTGGACGGCACCGCGGTTCGACGAAGACGGATCTCTCAAGTCGCCAGCCTACATCACCGCGTTGCACAACGGCGTCGTCATCCTGAACCACTTCAAATTGCTGGGTGACACCCCGTTCAATCGCCCACCGAAGTACCAACCGCATGGCCCCAAGGGTCCGCTATCCATCCAGGATCACGGCAACCCGGTCCGCTTCCGCAACATTTGGGTGCGGGAGATCAAACCGATCGGTGGTGAACAGACGCGCAAGCCGTTCCTGAAGGACGGCGACAAAGAGACGCCCATCGAGTAGGCCCGAACGCTTCGCCGTTTCCATCCAAGGCCGATCCGCTTCGAAGGACGATCGCGTGCACAGGACGCAACCGCTGGACCAGATCAGCACCGACGACTATTTCGACGTGCTGGCGCGCTGGTTGGATTTGGAGGGCGTCGCGGAGCGGCAGCGGATGGCGCGACGCCGACAACTCCGCGATCGTCGCGATGCCGAGCGCAGCGGCGAAACGATTTTGGGATTGCAATTGCAAGACCATCAAACAGGGCTGGCTGGGCGATTCCTGTTTGACCTGGGGAAGATCGATCGCGGCCCGCTGCCGATGAATCGTCTGAAAGTCGGCTCACCGGTTGTCCTGAGCGATGCGGACGACGCCGGTGACCAGGGCATCCCCGGTGTCGTCAGTCGGCGGAACCAAAACGTCATCCAGGTTGCGACCGAGAAGTGGCCCGATGCCCGCGTGTTTCGATTGGACCTATCACCCGACGAAACCACCCGTCGCCGTCAGTTGGCGGCCATGGCTCGAGCGCGGATGGCCACGGGTCGGCCACGGCAAATGCGGGACCTGCTGCTGGACAAACGTCCGATCCGGACCGGCAAATCGTCCGGCGTCAAGTTTTTGACGTCGCTGAATCTGCCCCAACAGCGGGCGGTGGAGTTTGCTTTGTCCGCGCCCGACGTGGCCATCCTGCACGGGCCGCCGGGCACCGGCAAGACGACGACGTTGGCGGAAGTCGTGTACCAGGCCGTGCAGCGGGGTGAACGCGTGCTGGCCTGCGCGCCCAGCAATACGGCGGTGGACAACCTGTTGGAGCGTCTGGTCGACATGCTGCCCGACGTCCTGCGCGTCGGTCATCCGGCACGCGTGTTCGAATCGTTGCGCGGCCACACGCTGGACGAATTGGTCGACGCTGATCCCTCCTCGGATGTGATCCGTGACATGCGCCGCGAATTGGGGGAGCTGATGCGTTCGGCCTCGCGCTCGGTTCGCGGACGCGACGCCCGCAAACGACGCGGGTTGCTGTACGCCACCGCCGGGGATCTGCGATCGCAAATTCGGGCGTTGGAGCGGCGTGTGATCCGGGGGATCGTCGATTCGGCGTCCGTGATCTGCACGACGACGACCATCGACGACGATCTGCTGGGTGACCAGATGTTTGACCTGGTAGTCATTGATGAAGCCTGTCAATGCACCGAGGCCGGCGTTTGGCAGGCCGTGCTTCGGGCCGAACGGTTGGTGATGGCCGGTGACCACTGCCAGCTGCCTCCAACGGTCCTGTCCGATCAGGCCGCCGCCGAAGGCTTTCGCGATTCCATGATGCACCGGCTGGTCCTGCGCGAAGGCGAATCCGTCTATCGCCGATTAACGGTTCAGTACCGCATGCATCACGCGATCATGGAGTTTTCCTCACGCGAGTTTTACGAGGGAACCTTGATCGCCGATGCATCGGTCGCCACGCATCGCTTATGTGACCTGCCGGAGGTGCAGGCCACTCCGTTGACCGAAACTCCTTTGCTGTTTGTCGATACAGCCGGCTCCGGGATGCAGGAGGAATTGGAGCCGGACGGGGATAGCAAATTCAATCGTGGTGAGGCCAAGGTCATCGTCCAGCTGGCAGAGGAGCTGATCGACGCGGGCGTCAGCCGAGACCAGATCGCGGTGATCGCACCTTACGCCGCCCAAGTCCGCTGGCTGCGCAACCGCCGCGAGCTGCGCGACGTGGAGATCGACACCGTCGACGGATTCCAGGGTCGCGAAAAGGAGGTCGTCCTGATCACACTGACCCGCAGCAACGACCGAGGTGAAATCGGGTTTCTCGGCGATACCCGCCGGACCAACGTCGCGTTGACTCGGGCGCGCCGCAAGCTGATCGTGATCGGTGACAGCGCCACCCTGGGTGGCAACGAGTTTTACGGCCGAATGTTGGATGAATTCGAAACCCGGAACGCCTACCACAGCGTGTTTGAATACGGGGTCGTCTGACGGACAAGCCGATCGCCGACTGAACCTTTTTGGTCCGATCCGCTACATTGAAGATGGCCTTTGCGGCCGTCAAGCCCTTCGAATCCGTCAAGCACCGTGAACGGATCTTTCTTGCCGACGCCATCCTCCTTCCTTGAGCCCGATTCGTGAGCCCTTCCGTCAAGCATTCCGCCGATCTGATCGCCGATTCACTTCGTCACGATCCCCGCATCGCTCAGGCGAAGGAGTTGATTCGCGATGCGTTGCTTGAACACAGCCAACGTTTGGAAATGCGACCAAGCCAGGAATCTCTGCGGGACAGCTTCGCCGATTGGATCGATCGTTTAACGGCGGTCCGGGGCGGCCCACCGATCTGGCCCTACCTCTCCTCGGGTCTGGGGCGAGGACCGTACGTGGAATTGGCCGACGGCAGCGTCAAGCTGGATTTCATTTGCGGAATCGGTGTTCACGGGGCCGGTCACAGCGACCCCGGGATGGTCGAAGCCGCCGTCGATGCCGCCCTGGAAGATACGGTCATGCAGGGCAACCTGCAGCAACATCCGCCCAGCGTGGTGATGATGGAAAAGCTGATTGCGATGGCGC
The DNA here is from genome assembly GCF_008629675.1 of Roseiconus nitratireducens. Taxonomy (GTDB): domain Bacteria; phylum Planctomycetota; class Planctomycetia; order Pirellulales; family Pirellulaceae; genus Stieleria; species Stieleria nitratireducens. The sequence goes on from NZ_VWOX01000026.1 coordinate 12,575, forward strand.
AATCCGGCGGCGCAACGCTGCCGCACTGCTTGCTTTCCACCAGCGGCGCGATGGCCAACGAGAATGCGCTCAAGATCGCCATGCATCACGCCCAGAAAGCGGGACACCATGCCGATCGCGTGATCGCGTTTGACAACGCTTTCGCCGGCCGAACCTTTGCCATGGCCGCTCTGACCGACCGACCCAACTACCGGATGGGATTGCCGCTGACGCTGCCGGTGGACTACCTGCCGTTTCGCGATCCGCACAACCCGCGACGCAGCCAGCGTTGGGCGGTTGATGAACTGCACCGGTTGCTCAAACGCCATCCCGGGCGGTACGCCGCCTTCTGGGCGGAACCGATCGCCGGCGAGGGCGGTTACTATCCGGGCAGCGGCGAATTCTTTACCGCGCTGTGCGAACCGTTGGCCGACGCGGGCATCCCGATCATCTTTGACGAAGTGCAGTCGTTTTCGCGCACCAGCCGTCCTTTCGCGTTTCAGCATTACCAGTTGGATCGTTTTGCGACCATCGTCACGGTTGGCAAGGTCACGCAGGTTTGCGCCACGCTGTACAGCGACCAGGTCAAGCCGACCGGCCCGATCCTCAGCCAAACCTTTACCGGTTCGACCTCCTCGATCGCCACCGGCATCGAAATGTTGAACCGATTGGAGCAAGCCGATTGCTTCGGCGCCGAAGGGCGAAACATGAAGCTTTCCGCTTACTTTGCCCGAAGGTTGGCCGAACTGAGCAAGAAGCACCCGGACCGCATCGGCGGACCGTACGGGGAGGGCATGATGGTTGCTTTCACCCCGGGCGATGGCAGTTTTGACGTCGCCAAGACGCTGATGATGCGGATGTTCGATTTGGGCCTGCTGGGATTCGTTTGCGGCAGCGAGCCGACCCGGATTCGTTTCCTTCCACCTCCGGTGATCACCACCACCGAGCACATCGACCATGCCGTCGCCCTGCTGGAACACGCATTGGACAGCATTTGAGCGGGGACGCATCTGGCGGCGGTGCAGGTGGAATCGCCGAAGACGAACTTTTGGGGAGTAGCTACGCTCGCCAGAGCGTGGCTTTCCGCCGCGATTTGCGGTGCAATGAGCGGCAAGGCGCTAGCCGCCGGTTGAGGCGAGAAAACCCGCGGCTAGCGCCACGCGGCTCACCCAAAGTGGCGCTGTCCAGCTCGCTTCGGGCGACATACGCCAGCCGCGCGGCTTGAGCGGCGATGTCTCGCGGCGGCTTCCTGGTGGTCGAATCTTTCCGTGCGGACGCTTCTATGACACACGCTCGCATCCTGGATCAACTGGCCAACGCTCGGCTGGATCAATTGGACCTGACCGCCCGCAATCGGTTGATCAGCACTTCGCGAAGCTCCGCGCCATCAAGCCGATTGGAAATTGTTAACGAACGGACTTCGGAAGTCTTTCGCTTGCTGGTTGTCCAACGCAAGTCGATGACCTTCGATCCTCGCCGCGCCCCTTCGCGGGCAGCGCCGCTGCCAGGGAACGAACCACCATCCGGGTCGACACCGATCCTGGAGCAACCCCAGGAGGGAGAGCCAGCGGCGCGGCACCAAGACCGGCGACTTCAGACCGATTTGGACAGCGGTCGGCTGCAATCGCAACTGCTGCGTTTGTTTTACGATGCGCGCACCCACCAGCAGGAACACGGCACCAACGTGTTGTACCTTGCGGCCGGTTTCCTGAAGTGGTGCGAATCCGATGACGGCAGTGATCCGCGGTACGCACCCCTGATCTTGATTCCCGTTCAACTGCGGCGGCAAAACGCGGGTTGCCGATTCCGGCTGGAATGTCTGGACGAAGAGGTTTCAACGAACCTGTCGCTGCAGGAGAAGCTCCGCATCGACTTTCAATTGACCCTTCCGGATGTTCCGGACTGGTCGGAGGGCAGCCCCGCGCTCGCGCCGGATGCGTCGCCAACCGAATCGTACTTTGAATCCGTTCGCCGAGCCGTCGCCGGCCGCCGAGGTTGGGAGGTGATTCCCAACGACATGGTGCTGTGGTGCTACTCGTTCTCCAAGTTCTTGATGTACCGGGATCTGGATCCGGACCTCTGGCCGGCCGATCAACCGATCGATCGACACCCTTTGATCCAGGCCCTGTTGGGCGACGGATTCCCCTCCGGCGTGACACTGTTTGACGAGAATGATTCGGTTGATCGGATCGTTTCACCCGCCGAGATGTTTCACGTCCTGGATGCCGACAGCTCCCAGATGCTGGTCATCGAAGAAGCCAAGTGCGGAACCAACCTGGTCGTCCAGGGGCCGCCGGGCACCGGCAAAAGCCAAACGATCGCCAACACGATCGCCTCGGCTGTCCAAGCAGGGAAGCGGATCCTGTTCGTGGCCGAAAAGATGGCGGCGTTGGAAGTCGTCAAACGACGATTGGACGAAATCCGATTGGGGCACCTGTGCCTGGAACTTCACAGCCACAAAGCGAACAAACGCGAAGTGCTGGAAGACTTGGATCGGACGCTCAACACGCGCCCCGTCACGGTCGCGTCGGCGGAGCGGCAAGCGGCTGCGTTGGCAATCGACCGGGATCGATTGAACCGGCACTCCGACGCGATGCACGCACCGATGGCGTCGACCGGACAAACGCCCTTCGACGTGGTCGGCCAACTGGTCCGACTGAACGCCCAGGACGTGGCTGCCAACGCGTTTCATCTAGACTCCGCTGTCCATTGGAATTCGTTCCAGATGCAGCGTAAAAAGCAACTACTGGGTGTCCTGGTCGCCCGCTTGGGCGAGACCGGGCCTCCGCAATGGCACCCCTGGCGTGGTTGCCGCCTGGATGCCGCGCTGCCGTCGGACATCGTTGCGTTGCTGCAAAAGGTCGACGCCGTCGAGCTACCTTTGCGGAAGTTGAATGCCGCGGCCGACGAGCTGCAAAGGCAGTTGGCACTGTCGCGACCGCTGACGTTGAATCAGGCGCATGCGCTGCAGGAAATCGCCCAACGGATGATCGACGCGCCCCCGATGGACCGCCGCGCTGTGTCCCACGACGTCTGGGAAGACGATCCACGGCCGACAATCGAACGGATCCTTGACGCCGGCCGGATCGGATCAGAGCGTTGGCATGACCTGCGCGATCTCGTCACCGGCGAAGCATGGCAGACCGACGTCCGTCAAACTCGGCGAGACCTGAAGACTTACGGACGATCTTGGCTGCGGTGGTTCCGCAGCGACTATCGGCGTGCCGTGTCGACGCTGGACGGGCTGATGACCGACACCGCCCCGAAAGCATTGGACGATTGTTTGGACCTGTTGGACCGGCTGATCGAAGGCCAGGAGGCCCTGGAAACGATGCGGCGGAGTGGCTTGGCGAAGCAAGCCTTCGGGACGTTCTTTCAGGACGTCGACTCGGACTGGGACGCATTGGATGCAATCTCGCGGTGGATCGATTCGTGCCGCCGCGCTGGAGCCGGCCGCGAATTCTTCGGTGCCTTTTCAAGACTGGAGCAAGTCTCGGTGCTGGAGGACCCAAACCGGACCCTTCGGTCCCTGTTCGATCCCGTCCACGATGGATTGCATTCGCTCCGTGAGCAACTGCAATTGGACTTGAAGGTGGCATTCGGTGTCGATCAAATCGCCGACGTTTTGCTGTCGCAGTGGCTGGCGAGATTCGAACAGTGGCGAGATGAGCCCGAAAAGATTTCCGCGTGGATCCGATACCATCACGAACACCAGCGGATTTGCGGAGAAGGATTGGAGGAGTTAGCCGAGCAGGTTCGATCCGGCCAACTTGCCGCCGACGCCGTCGTCGACACGTTCGATCGCGCCTATCACGAGACCCTGCTCCGGGAAGCCTTCGCCGAGTTCCCTGACCTGGCCAGCTTTGACGGAGCGGCCCACGAAAAAGTTCTGGATCGGTTCTGTCGGTTGGACATGGAGCGAATCGAACTGGCCCGAAGGCAAGTGGCGGCAAAGCATCAAACGCAATTGCCCCAGACGACTCATTCCGACGGGATGGATGTGCTGCGTCACGAAATGAATAAAAAGGCTCGGCACCTTCCACTTCGCAATCTGATTGAGGCGGCGGGGAACGAGATTCAATCGATCAAACCGGTTTTCATGATGAGCCCCATGTCGGTGGCCCGCTATCTGGCACCCGGCGCGGCAACTTTCGATCTGCTGCTGATCGACGAAGCCAGTCAGGTTCGGCCGTGCGACGCAATCGGTGCGATCGCGCGCTGCCGACAGATGGTCGTCGTCGGTGATGAAATGCAATTGCCGCCGACGACGTTTTTTCAGAAGAGCGGTGTGGATGATGATTTGGCATTCCCCCAGCAACAGCACGTGTCGGACTTGGAGAGTGTGTTGGGATTGTGTGAGTCCAAGAACATGCCCGCCCGAATGCTGCGCTGGCATTACCGCAGTCACCATCCATCGCTGATCGCTGTTTCCAATCGGGCCTTCTACGACGGGCGATTGTTCGTCGTGCCGACACCGTCGGATCAGCGTCGTGAATCAGGTTTGCAATTCCGATGGGTTCCCGATGCGATCTACGATCGCGGGGGAACCAGCGTCAACGCGATCGAAGCGGCCGCGGTTGCCGACGCCGTGATGGCACACGCCGGCAACCATCCCGATGCGACGTTGGGAGTCGGCGCCTTTTCGGTTTCGCAACGAGACGCGATCCTCCAGCAATTGGAACTGCGCCGCCGACAGCATCCCGAGCTGGAATCTTTCTTTGCCGAAACCGGGCTGGAACCGTTTTTCGTCAAGAACTTGGAAAACATCCAGGGTGATGAACGCGACGTGATCTTCATTTCCGTCGGTTACGGACGCGATGCATCCGGCGAGCTGACCATGAACTTTGGTCCGCTGAACTATGACGGTGGTCATCGCCGATTGAACGTCTTGATCACACGGGCTCGCAAACGCTGCGAAGTCTTTTCATCGATCCAGGGCGACGACATCGACCTGGCGCGGAGCGACGCGAGAGGCGTCCAGGCATTGAAACAGTTCTTAACGTTTGCGCAGCGGGGAACACTGGAAAGCAAATCGAGCCAAGTGGTTGAATTCCGTTCGGAGTTCGAACGACAGGTCGCTTTCGCGCTGCGGGAACGCGGTTTTGTGGTTCGCGGCCCGATCGGCGAAGCGGGATTTGACGTCGATCTGGCGATCGTCGACCCGCAGAACTCCCACCGCTATCTGTTGGGAATCGAGTGTGACGGGCGCAGCTACCACTCAGCCCCGAGCGCCCGAGATCGAGATCGCATTCGAATCCAAGTGCTGCGCGAACGCGGCTGGAAGCTGCACCGGATCTGGAGTCTGGACTGGTTCCGTGATCCGGCCGGAAGTCTCCGCGGTGTGCTCGCCGCGATCGATCAAGCCTCTGCCTGACACGCGTTTCCAACGGTGGCACCTGCGGATCGACCGGGACGCTCGGGCGCCGGATCGCGTTGGCGGGGCGCAGCCGCGGGCGAAACTTTTTTGCGGACAAAAAGCTTGACGGCCCGGAGCGCCTACCGTACTATCTATCTAGCACACTCATTCACTTGAAAGGTTGGACCTCCGACCAGCCCCTCCTTCGGGCTTTGTCGGAAAACGTGCAGCGACGCTTGAAAAAGCGTGGCTTGACGCCGCAAACGCGACGGCAGCGACGGGGTTTCACGACTTTTCAAACAGGGTCTAGAGGCTTTCGCCATGTTCTTTTCGGTCGACGTACAAAGCGATGTCGCGATCTATTTGCAGCTCGTCCGCCAGGTCAAGTTTGCGATCGCCGCGGGCACCCTTCGGCCCGGCCAGTTGCTGCCGAGCGTCCGGGCACTCAGCGGCCAGGTCGCGTTGAACCCCAATACGGTCGCCCGCGCCTTCGGTCAGCTGCAGACCGATGGCGTGGTCGAGTCGCTGCGCGGGCGGGGCATGGTGGTGCGGGAAGAGGCCGTCGCGCTGTGCCGCCAGGAGCGCGAAGCGGTGCTCCGTGAACGTATCGGCGGCGTACTCGGCGAAGCCTGGAATGCCGGGCTCTCCAAAGCCCAAATCAAGACCTTCGTCGACGAACACCTCCGCGCGCTCTGTCAGCAACCGCCCGCCGTCCTGGCCGCCGCGACGGACGCCGAACACCAGGCGGGATCCGACTAGCCGCCGTTTTCGCCCGTCGCGTTGCTTGTACTCCTCTGCATCCCTCGTCCCCAAAGCCGCCGAAATGGACCCTGTCATTACCACCGATGCATTGACCATGCATTTCCGCCGCTGTGACGCGCTGATGGGAGTCGATCTCTCGATCCAGCCCGGAACGGTCTTCGCTCTGTTGGGTGAGAACGGCGCCGGAAAGACCACCTTGATTCGCATCTTGACCGGCTTCCAGGAACCGACCAGTGGAAGCTGCACGGTTTGCGGCATTGACCCGTTGCGTGACCCGCAAGCCGTCCGTCGCCAAATCGGCTACGTCAGCGACGCGCCCGCCCTGTACGACTGGATGACGGTGGCGCAGATCGGCGGTTTCACGGCGTCGTTCTACGACCAGACGTTTCTGCCGCAATACGAAGCGGCGATCCGGCGGTACGACGTCCGTCCGGAACAAAAGATCCGACACCTCTCCAAGGGACAGCGGGCCAAGGTCGCGTTGTCCTTGGCGCTGGCGCACGATCCCGCCGTGTTGATCCTGGATGAACCGACCAGCGGACTGGACCCCAAAGTTCGACGCAGCTTCTTGGAATCGATGATCGATCGGGCGGCCACGGGCCGCACCGTGTTTTTATCCAGCCATCAGATCAGCGAAGTCGAACGGGTGGCCGACACGATCGCGATTCTGCACCGGGGTCGCATCCGCTTGCACGGCCAACTGTCGGAACTGCGCGAGTCGATTCATGAGGTCATCATCGATACCGATGATCCGTTACGGGCCATTGCTCCACCGCCGGAGCCGGCGGAGGTGTTGACGGAAGAAACGTCGGGACGTTCGCGGCAATGGTTTGTCCGCGGATTGGATCCCGAGATGATTCAAGCGTGGCGATCGAGCCCGGGCGTGACGGACGTGCGCACGCGGGTGGCATCATTGGAAGAAATCTTTGTCGCCTGCACGGGCGAGCTTCAAGCGGTCTGAAAGGGGCTGGGCGGAAACACCACTGTGGCAAGTTCATGAGTAGCGACACCATCATCGAAACGACACGCACCGTCCCGGATCGGTCTTCGTCGACCGCCTGGTTCTGGTGGAAGGAAAGCAAACAGCTTGCGCCCCTGATCATGTTGCTGATCATCGTCGCCGGCTTGATCCTGATCATGAACGTGATCAGCACGGCGATCGTCAATCCGGGAGGATTCTGGCTGCCCGACGAAGTCGTGTTGCTGGTCTTTCCGGGACTATTCGCGACCGGCGCCGGTCCGTTGATGGTCGGCCAGGAACGTTCGCTGCGGACGATGGAATGGCTGGCCTTGTTGCCGATCTCGGCCAAGCGATTGTTGAGCACCAAGCTTTCGGTGGCTTTCGCCGGACTGGCACTGATGTGGTGCGTGGTGGCTGTCGGGATCGCCCTGTTCGGCCTGGGCAATCCCCACGACGCCAATTGGACGATCGGCCAGCGTCCCTCGCACTCGGACAATCCGATCAGCTATCCGATCTGGATGGTGCATTCGATCTATGTGTTGCTGTCCGGCTTCTACGTCTCCTGGCGAATTCGGCACACGTTCTACGCGTTGATTCTACTGATCCCGCTGGCGTTTGCACCGATGATTGCGGTCGGGTTGATCGCCGCCTACAACGACCGACCGATGATGTCGGGCACCTACGATGTGTTGATCGGTGTCTTCACGCTGTTGGGAATCGCGGTGATGGCACCGTTAAGCTATCGCGCCGCGATGCGGGCCCTCGGCCCGGAGCGGGCTCCCGCGGCTGTGCCGCTGTTGGAACTTCCCCGACGCTCCTCGGCCGACGCATCCGTCGACGAAACGGCGCCCCGATTCGGCACCCGGGTTGCGGCGCTGGTGTGGCAATCGATTGAGTCACGACGCGGGATGCTGGTGCTGTTGGTGGCAATGTTGCTCGTCAGTCTGCTGGCATTCATCCGTCTGTGCAGCATCGATTCGCGACTTCGCGGCATCGACCAGTTCTTGCCTTTTGTCACCTTGCTGGCGCCGCTGGCGGTGTGTTGGTTGGGAACGGCGGTGTTCAAGCAGGACGGTGCCATCGAGCAGATTCGCTTCCTGGCCGATCGAGGCATCACGCCTCAGACGGTGTACTACGCTCGGCACGCAATTCCCGTCGCAATCCTGGCCACGGGCTTGCTGCTGTACGCCGGCTGGGCGTTGACCACCGTAGGCGGATGGGACCGCGACCGCACGCCCGTTCCCAGCCTGATCACCGTTGCCGCCGTGGTGTTTCTGTTCTACAGCGTTTCGCAGTGGGTCAGCCAGCTCGTCCGAACACTGCTGCTGGCGGTGATTCTGGGGCCGATCATTTCCGTCATCGTCACCGTTTGGCTGCTGACCGCCTACACTCAACTTGCCTTGCCGACGGCGGCACTGGTGATCGTCAGTCTGCTACCGCTGCTGGCGACGCGAGTGGTGATGCGACGGTACATGGACGCCACGGATCGCCCGCTGGCATTTGTTGTCGCGGCAGGCGTCGTGGCAGCCATGGTGATCGTTCCGATCGTCTTTGCCATCGCCTTTGTCCGGGGCGTTCCCGGGATGACTGCCGAGCAGCGCAACACGCTGCTTGCCGAGGCGCATTCAGCCCGTCGCCAAACCGCCTCTCCGGTCCAGTTGATGTTCTTGGATTGGAGAAGCAATGCCGAACGCACGCTCGTTCCGGACAGCCAGAAAGACCTGATCGAGAAGATTCGCAACAGCCTGAACGCCAACTCCCAGGACCCGCGACAGTGGATCAACGGCCTGGAAACATTGCGGCAAGGGTCGTTTCCACTTCAGGGTGACTTCTACGCCCTCGACCGGTTCCAATCGGCGTTTGTCCTGCATCGGATGCGTTGGCGGCAAGACAATGACGCGGAATCTTTCGAGCGGTTTGCTCCCTGGCTGGATACCGCTTCGGTTCTGTTGAAGGGTCTGCGTCGCAGTCGACAGGTCGCGCAACAAGAAATCGCCGATCGTTTGGAGGTGACTTTGATCGAGACGTTGCGCACACCGGAGATGAGGCCGCATCGCGACGCACCCGCGGTTCGGTCGGCGGTTGCCTCGATCGGCACACCGGCCTCTCGCGCCGCCGCCCGGCGACGGGCCGTCCTGGCTTCCTGGGTTCAGCGCCAGGACCCGCAGTCACGATCATCGCGAGACCATGTCGCCGCCCTGGAAACCATGCCCCGTGGTCTGGTCGCGTGGTTGGACGAACCGCTGTACGAATCCTTCGTGTTGGCAGCGCTGGACGGTATTCAAGCGAGCAAGAATCGGTCCGATGATGGTTCTTGGCGACGCCGATTGCACTCGCTGGCAAGTCCCAAAGGCGTGTTCGAATCCAGCCAGTACAGTGACCGATTCCGCCAACTGCCGGCGGCGGCCACGATGGGTGAAAACTACTTCGCCGGTCCCGGCCAGCTTTGGGGTCGAGCCTGGGAATACGTCGATGTGGCGGAGTTTCTGCAAGCGGGTGATGACACGACTTCGCCGGCTCCGGGCATCACATCCGAAAGTGCACCCTCCGAGCCAACCGCGACGCCGGGCAGCCAGGCGTCCGAGCCCGAAGCGTCCAATGCGGATCCGTCCGGATCTGCCGACACGCTGTCGCTGCGTGATTCGATCGCAGCCAACAATCAAATCACTCCCACGGAACCGATCCGATGAACGCACCGGCTACCTCTCGCGATTTGACCCTGTATGGCGTGGTTCTGACACCGATCACCTTGTTGATCCTGTTGCTGGTCGGATCGGCCGTGCGTTGGCAAATTGGTCAGGGTCAGATCGAGCCTTTGATGGCGGACGAGTTTGGAAGCAAAACGATGGCGGCACCCTCGCCGATCGCCCATCGCTACGAATCGCAAACCTCCGCCGCACAGACCGCCGCTTTCCGCGAAGTCGTTCACGCCAGCACTTCGCTGTGCGACACCTATCGCGAGCTGTTGCTGGCGGATGAAGAACGAATCGAAGAGCGGATTGATCTGTCTGGACCGCTTGCGGATGCCGACTGGCCGCTGGCACCGTTCGTTCAGCGGTTCGCCTCCGATGCTCAGCCGGTCCTCCGCGCCTTCGATGACCTGGATTTTGACGCAAAGCCGTTCTGGCTTCCGCTGGCGCTGGACAACAGGGGAGAGTCTTGGAGCGACATTGCCGAATTTCGGTCGCTCGCCAACGTGTTACGATTGGAATTTCAGGATGCCGTCCGGCAATCCGAACCGGACCGGGCTTTGGCAGCGCTGCGTCGGCTACACCAGGCATTCGAGAAGCCGATTCCTCCGGGATTTGTCTATTTCGAGAACACACGCTTGCAATGCTATCGCATGCTGTTCGACTCTGTGCTGTGGTCGCTTTCCTCGGGAATCTGGAATGAAGAGCAGCTGCAGCAACTGCAGACATTGCTGTCCTCTCCCATGGACCTGAATGGCCGCGCGAAACAGGCCGCCGAAGCGAACCTGCTCGATCACGCCCGCTGGCTGAGGAACGGTGAACGGTTTGAGAGCTATTCCGACGGCGTGCTGGATGACTTTGCCACCGCGCCTTCCAATCGGCTCGCGTTCCTGCGATCTCACCAGGAGCAAATGGAGCGGATCGATGTCACCCGTCCAAGCCGGGTCCTTCGCGGTGCCGACGGAATTGACCCGCAAGTTGTTGTGGGCCTGGGTGAGTTGGACACGTTGCTGCAGATTCCGTTCACCACGGACGCCGATCAGCGAGCCCGCTCCTTTTCATTCACCGATTCGATCGTCTACGCCGACTGGTTGCATCTGAATCGACAAAGACTGGCGCGGACCGGGGTCGCAATCGCTCAATACGAGCTCGAGAACGGCTCCTTCCCGGACAGCCTTTCCCAGCTTTCGAAGGTCGGATTGCCGGTGTCCGAAACCCAAAACGTATTCGGATCGTCCTTCGGGTACGAAGTCGACGGGCAGGATGCGTGGCTGAGCAACACCGTCGAAGGCGAGGTGGGGTTGAAGTTGCCGGTCCCGGTGTATCGGAACTGGCGATTCCATCGGGTTCGCATTCGCTAGACGCTGCCTGAAACGCCCGAAGCTCTGACTTTCAGCCCGGTTTTTCTGCAACGTCGCCTTTTGCTCCGCAAAAGCAGCAGGAATCAACGCAGCTTTCACGGAGTGAAAGCCGACGATCGATCACCGACCCGCTGCTATAGCCACTTTTCAGAAGACCGACGCATTTTTTGCGTTGCGCGCCCGGGCCGTTCGTCTCTGTCAAAATAGACTCATCCATTTTGACTTTGACTGACGCCGAAAATGTCTGCTTCCCAGCCACAACGCGACGAGACGCTCGACCCCACCCTGGAGGTGGAGCTCGCTGAGTTACTGGATCGGTACCTGACCGAGCGTCAGCAGGGGACGGCGGTCAGTCGCGAACAATGGTTGGCTCTGCATCCCCAGCACGCCGACCGTCTGGCGGCGTGGCTGGACAGTGCCGATCTGTTCGGCCGCACCGAGGAGCAGGCGTTCGACGTGCAGCCTCCGGACCGCACCCCGGCCAACTGCGGAATGCCAGATGCAATCGGCGACTACGAGATTCTGAGCGAACTGGGCCGCGGGGGCATGGGCGTCGTGTACTCGGCCCGTGAGAAATCGCTCGACCGCGTCGTCGCATTGAAGGTGATGCGTTTCGGCATCGTCGACCCGAAGGCACTCGAGCGATTCCAACGGGAAGCCGAGACGGCCGGCGCATTGCATCACACCAACATCGTCCCGGTGTACGCCACCGGCAGGGAAGGGGACCACAGCTGGTACGCGATGCAAAAGATCGACGGACAAAGCCTGGCGGGCCGCATCGCTTGCGCCCGGGAGGATGATCAGCCGGTGCCGCTGGAGGAAGTGTTGCTGGTCGGTATCCAGGCGGCCGAAGCGTTGCACCATGCCCACCAGCGCGACGTGGTTCATCGCGATGTCAAACCGGCCAACCTGATCGTCGACCCCGAGCAGCGGGTGTGGCTGACCGACTTCGGCTTGGCACGACGACTGGTGGACGTCGGCGCGACAATGACCGGCACGATGCTGGGAACGCCGCGGTACATGAGTCCGGAACAGGCCGATCTGCGAAACACCGAAGTCGATCACCGCAGCGACATTTACTCGCTCGGGGCGACACTGTACGAACTGGCCACGGGCCGGCCACCGTTCGAAGGCGACGATCCGCTGGAGATGATTGGCAAGATCCGACACGACGAACCGGAGCGGCTGACGAACCTGCGACCCGATTTGACCCGCGACTTGGAGGTCGTGTTACAAAAGGCGATGGCCAAAGAACCGGGCCGTCGCTACCAAACTGCGTCCGCGTTGGCCGACGATCTGCGAGCGATCCGCGACGACCATCCGATTCAGGCGCGTCCCTTGTCGGTGCTTGAAAAGGCGGCTCGTTGGTCACGAAAGCATCAGGGGCGGTTGCGGACCGCCGCCACCGCCACGGTTGCCACGGCAGCCGGCGTGGCACTCCTTTTGGCGGCCCTGAATCGTTGGAACGAGAGCCGGCTGGGACAGTTTCGTTTGCGCTCCGGCGGGGCACCGTCGGTTGCCTACCTTCATCCGCTGGGCGAATCCGACCTGGCTGACGACGCGGTGGAACTGGCCGTGCCCATGCAGGGATTTTCAAAGCTTCCCGCGGGAGACTACCACGCAACGATTGCCACCCGCGGCACGTGGAGCCGCGACGTGACGGTCCCGATCACCCGCGGCATGCCGTCCGATTACCGGTTGAGCCAGCAACCATCGGATCAGAAGGAAGTCTCCCTGGACGGGGCTTTGGTGGTCACGCTGCAAGGTGATCGGCAGCCGGCGATCCTGTGGCAACGCGATGGCCAAATGCGCCGCATCACGTTGGACGGCCGAGCCGATTGGGAATTGGATGGACGCTTCGTCCCCACCCTCGTGACGGACATCGATGCGGACAACACGGCTGATGGGGACGAATCCCGTCAGCCGATCGACTTCGCTTTCACCCAGCAAGCTTCGGATCATCGCCATGGCCATCGAACCCTGGACGACGACTCGCTGTTTGCCGGCGGTGTCTATGCCTTGCGAACCAAGATCGATTTGAATGGCGACGGCAAGGGCGACACGCTGGTCGCGGCCACAGACCGACAAGCCTTGATGGCGGTCAATCATCAAGGCGACGTGCTGTGGTCCCGAGCGTATTCCTTTGGCGGGCTGTCGGAGGAAAGTGTGATTGCGGATCCGAGTGGGCGACGTCGGTTTTCGTTCCCGGGCGTGTTCGGTTTGCGTGACGTCGGCGACTTCGACGACGACCAGATCAGCGACGTCCTCGCCACGCTGGCGCATGTTCGTGGCAACGCCCCGACGGAAGTCTGTCTCGCGCTTTTAAGCGGACAGACAGGCCGTGTCATTCGCTCTTTTAAACACCAAATCAAGGCGACCGACGGGACGCTTTGGCCCGTCGATGGGCTGTTCGAAGTGGGACGCCACCAATTGCGTTCCCATCGCGGATTGACTTTCGGAGTCGATTCCACGCGACGCGCCTCCAGATCCCGGATCTACGAATTCCATGTCCGTCAGAGCACGACCGGTTATCCCTTTCGCGTCGCTCTTCCCTCGCCCCCGCGATTCATCCACAGCCGCGAGACCGACTGGGCCGTCTGTCTGAGTGGTGATCAGTGTCGGCGCTACGATCTGCGAACGGGCCAAGAAGTAACACCGGCTATTCAGCTTCCGTTCATGCCGGCACGCAGTCCGGCGATTGCCCGCGCCGGCGACGAGGTCCTGCTGGTATTCCATTCTGCTGACCAACAGGTGACTCCCGGTGTCGGCAGCTCGGGGATCCAAGTTGTCGCCTACGGAATCAAGGGCGACAAACGGTGGCAACGGCAGCTTGCCGAAATTGACTGGGGGGAATCCATCGGACGAAACCAGAACGATTGGCCGCTGGTGACCGACCTGAACGACGACGGGATCGACGAGATCGTGGTCCCCACGCACGGACCGCGTTACGGTCAGGAAATCGGTGTGCAACTGCTCGGGTCGACCGACGGCCGGCCGTCGTGGGCGGCCTCGCGAGTACCTCAACTTTACTGCAGCGCCGATCCGTGTATCAGCCGAGTCGGTGTGACAGCCGATATCGACGCGGACGGCACTCGCGATCTGGCCACCGCATCGATCGCAGGTCCGGGATCCGACACGGCCACGTTGGGGGCGACTTTAAAAACCGGGGACGCCTTCGTCTACGTTGATTGGATCTCCGGCCGTACCGGTCAACGATTGGCTTGGGCGAGGCATCGTCTGCCGGTCATTGGCGATCGCGTTTCGATCGCTGAAATCGATGCGTTGCGCACAGTGGCGACGGGCAACGGAACCGTCGAAATCGATTTGGTCACCGGCGACAATTCGACGGACGTGGAACTGGAATCCGCCGTGGTGCGGTTCCGACCGGGCTCTGTCGATCCGATCGCCATCGCGCTCGGATTGGATGGGGTCCCGACCCCCGGCGATGACCTCGGCGGCACACGTGTGTACCGTCGTCGCGGCGGCCCCTACGGCATCGGTGACGACCACGTGCGTTTGATGGAAACACCGGATGGACGTCCCGAACGGCTCGGTGAATCCGAAGTCATTTCCACTTGGCGAACGGAAAGCGGCCGCAATCTGATCGCGGCCATCGGAATGGACCCGGTTCGGCTGAGTGTCATCGACTCGGAAACCTTGCACACCGTTTGGGTACGGCAACGCCGGGCGGGTCAAAACATGCGCTCGGTCCCGGTCACCGTCGCGGGCGGCCAACATTGTTTCGTGGTGCAAGATCAGAGTGGCCATGAACAGCCGCCGGAACTGTTGGACGCGGAAACGGGCGAAGTCCTCGTGGAACTGTCCGACATCGCTGGCGGCGTCATTGTTGCCGCCGACTTCCTGCCCGATCAGAACGGGCTGCTACTCGTTGGCGATGGCCGTCTTTCCAGCCCCTTCGGCGTCGAACGCCCTGACGCGTTCACTCTCTCGGTGTTCAGCATCACGACCGGACGCCGTCGATGGTCCGCGACGTTTTTGGCGCGCGCGCCGCACTTCAACTATCCCAGTGACTTCGATGATCTCCGTCTTGCGGATCTCAACGGCGACGGTGTTGCGGATGTGATCGGACCGGACGCATCGGCAAATTCTTCTTTTTCACTCACGGCGTGGAACGGTCGCGACGGGCAAAAACTATGGAAGCTTGATCTGCATCAAGAAGCGCAGCGTTCGGACTACTACGTTCCGTTTGATTTGGTGAGGATTGATGGTCAACCTCATGTCGCGTATTGGGGTCGGGCCGAAGATGAAAAGGATTCAAGGCAATTGCACCTCGTTGATCCGCGCGGTCATCGCTTGGCAAGCCACGAAATTCTGGACACGTCAGACTGGCTGAGCATCGATCGTCGCTATGGATTCCGAGCCCTGGCGTTGGCGGCCCACCCGACCGAGCCCCGCATCGTCGTGTCGACGACGGGAAGGGGGCGCCCGCAGTGCCAGGTGTTGGACGTCGGCCAACGCGATTTTGAAGTGTCCGCGTCGTATTCAAGCGAGGAGACGATCCAGGGCGTGTGGTTTCATGATCTGGATGGTGATCTCGTCCCGGAGAGATTCGAGGCGACCGCGCAAAGGCCTGATGACTCTAGTGCAGACGCGTTCCAAACGTTGACGGTCACCTGCTACCGGTTCGACGAAACCGATCCACTTTTCTGCGTCGCAATCGACGGCGACAATTCCATCCGCGATTTCCAATGGCGAAATGATTCGGGACATCCGGTCAACTGGATGGAACTGGATTCAGGACGCTTTGTTGCCATCGACTGGTCAACCAGAGAAATCCTTTTTGATCGCCAGATCGCCGGCCGGGAGGCGTTCTTGTTTCCCCGCATCTGCAATCCAGAAACCGGTGAGATCGCGCAGCCAACTCGCGACGGCATCGCCCTGGTGTCCATGCCGCCCTCCACCTCGGATTCGGAAGCGGTCGTTGATGCCCCCCTTGTGATCGGTCCGGCCCAACCGGACCCGCGGCGCGTCAAACGGTTATTGCAGGGCGTCGCACCGGCGCCGTCCCCGTCGACTTGGATGTTGGAGATGGCCAAATCAGCGTTGGCCTTGGGCGGCTTGGTGGTTTTGCCGTCGGCTTACCTGTGGCGCAGCTGGCGACGCCGACGTTGGAGTCTCGCTTGGATCCTGCTGGCCCCCGTGGTTGCCGGCACGGCAATCGTGCTGTGGCAAAGCCGGTGGATTCACCAGCCCAGCTTGTTGGCACAGTTGCTGCCCGGGGTCGGCGTGTGGTTGACGCTGGCCACGCTGGCGATCGCCAAACGTCATCGCCGAGACGCGGACGGAGGCAACGTTCGGCTGATGCTGTCGGTCGGAACACCGGTGGTCTTTGCCGCCATGGTCGGCTTTGCGTTCGTTCAATCGCGAGAACCGGGATTCCGCTATGTGGTCTCCTGGACCGATTTGGCGGGCGTTTTGTTGACCAGCTTGATGCTGGTCGCACAGCTGTACTGGATGCTCCGTCTTCCGGTGGCTGCGACCCGACGGCTCCGCCAGTTTTTCTCACCGCGAGCGGTCGCGCCATGAACGCGACCCCCGAGGACGAGTCCGCAGCGGCCGAACGGTCGCTCCGCAGCACCTGGTCGATCGGACCGTTGCGTCCCTGGTTGAAGTTGTTGGCCGAACGCCAGATGCCTGCGGGGCTCCGCGGCCGGGTCGATCCATCCGATCTGGTTCAGCAGGCGTTGATCGACGCGTGGCGTGGCCACGATCAATTTCGCGGCCGAACACATGCCGAGCGGTTGGCCTGGTTGCGAGTGATTCTGACCCGAGCGATCCTGCGACAAGACCGGGATCAGCTGCGCACGGCCAAGCGGGGACGGGGGATCGAAGTCCAACTGCAGGCAGCGGTTGACCGCGACAGTGTGCGAATGGAGCAGTTGGCCGTCGATGACGCTTCGGCCGCCGAGACGCAGGTTGACCGTGCTGAACGATTGCTGGCCCTGGCGGCCGCGCTGGACGAGCTTCCCGAGGACTATCGTCAGGTGTTGACCCTGCGTCATATCGAGGGGTTGTCCCACGAGGCGATCGCGGATCGGATCGGCCGCAGCCCGGCGGCCGCGCGGATGCTGTGGGTTCGCGCCCTGGAAAAGCTGCGGTCGGTCTATCAGCAACCGTGACCGGTCGACGACGGGATGCATCCACCCCGATCCCGATCAATCGTCGTCGTCCTGCTCGCCCCGACGCAGGTCCGGTGTGATCGGGCTCGCGGCCCCGTCCTGATAGGCGCTTTCCACCTTTCGGATCGATTGAATGAAGTTCTCGATCGTCGGCGTTCGCATTTCGACTTTGGGATGCATCAATTGCATGATCGAACGCGCCAGCGATCGATCGACGTTGGGACACGCTTCGGTCAATTCCATCGGCGGGCGGGTATCATGATTGAGCGCGGCCCGTCCGCTGACGATGTCGCCCTGCCAGGGGTGTTGAAAGGCGATCAAACAGTAGAACGTCACGCCCAGCGAAAACAGGTCGACCCGCTTGTCGGTCGCCCGTCGTCGAATGATTTCCGGTGACATGTACAGCGGCGTTCCCGTGCGATTGCCGGGAGCCATGAAAGGCGGCGTCGCAGGGACGCTCAACCCGAAATCGATCAGTTTGACGTCTTCGGTTTTTGGCAGACAGATGAAGTTCCGCGGGCAGATGTCTCGGTGGATGAACTCCTTGCTGTGCACATACTTGAGCGCTTCGGACATCGATCGGATCAGCTTCAACCGTTTTCCGGCGACGTGTTCCTCCTGCTTCTTGACGATGATGTTCTGCATACTGGGGCCGGCGATGTATTCCATGATCAACACCGGCTGGCCCTTGGTGGACATCCCGACCTCGTAGGTCTCCACAACGTTGGGATGATGCATCTGCAGCGCGATCTCGCCCTCGGAGGGCTTCTTCAGATGGCGAAAGCGATCCTCGAACACCTTGACCTTCTCGGGATCCAGGATCTTCACGCCGACCAGCCGGTCGTTCCGCGCCAAGTCTTTGGCAACGAAAAAATGCGCCATGGTTCCCGTGGCAGCGGTGCGCTGTCGCGAAAAACGGGCCTCCACGTCGATCCGTCCCGACGACTTCTTGCCGCTGCCGCCGGAAAACATCGATTTGACGGAATCCAGGATCCCCATGGTCGTTTGTTACTTCCCGCAATAGTCGATGGCGCGGGCGATTTCGGACTTCAGATGCTTTCGCTGAACGATCCGATCGATGTACCCGTGCTCGAGCAAAAACTCACTGGTCTGGAAACCTTCGGGAAGTTCGATCCCGATGGTGGCTTTGATCGTTCGTGGTCCGGCGAACCCGATCAACGCTTTCGGTTCGGCGAACACCAGGTCGCCCAACGAGGCAAAACTGGCAGCGACACCGCCCATCGTGGGATTGGTCAACACGCTAATGAACAGACCTCCGGCCTGATCGTAGCGAGCCAGCGCGGCGCTGACCTTGGCCATCTGCATCAACGACAGGATGCCCTCGTGCATGCGGGCCCCGCCCCCGCTGGCGCTGATAATGATCAACGGCAAGTTGTGGGCGGTCGCGTGCTCAATCAAGCGGGCCAGACGCTCGCCGACCACCGATCCCATGCTGCCCATGATGAACGCGCTGTCGGTCACGGCCAGGGCCACGCGACGGGCGCGAATCATCCCGGTTCCCGTCACCGCGGCGTCCGACAAGCCGGTTCGCTTTTGTTCGCCGACCAGCCGCTCGGCATACCGTTTGCGATCGGAAAACTCCAAGGGATCGGTCGGCCGCAAATGTTCATTCATCGGTTCGAACGTCCCGTCGTCGATCACCTGCGCGATCCGCTCCATCGCGGAAACGTAAAAATGGTGCTCGCACTTCGGACACACGTTCAGACGCTGCTGAACTTCCTTCTTGTAGACGCTGGTCCCACAGCCGGGACACTTCAACCACAGCCCCTCCGGCACGCCACGTTTCTTGGGCGGCTCCTGGGCGGACTCCGTGGGCTCTGGCATGGTGGATTTTGAATCGGAATCGATGGTGGCCATGCGTCGGGTATCGGAATGGTTTGAAGTGGGCATCAAGATAAGCAACGACAGGAAATCAACACCGCGGGGCCGATCGCGAACGGAAGCCAAGCCCCACGGCGGGCGGCTCCGCTGACACGCATTCGGCCCAAATCAGCTCAGCCCGCGTCGGTCCAGCCCGCACCGGGTGAGGAACATCCGAGCCGACCGGGGACGGTTCTCCGACGGGCCAGTCTAGCTGATCACCATGATTTTCTCAGCCCCAAATCCGCCGCCGCCGGGGGGCCGAACCGATGCCGCCGCAACACTTTCCTCGATGCGGTCTACAATGCAACGACCCCGTCCCGCATGCGGTGCTCTGCCAGCATTCCCACGGCACCTCCCGACTCCCCACGTCCTCGACTTCGCGAACATCATGCCAGACATGCACGCTCATCCGATCGGCCGGCAACTTGCCACCTTCCTGCTGCTCCTGCTGTCTCCCTGGTTGGCCGCAGCCCGGTCGGCCCACGCCGCGGAACTGTTTCTGGAAACGGAAAGTTTCGACGCGCTCGGCGGCTGGAAGTTGGACACGCAATTCATCCAACAAATGGGATCACCCTACCTGCTGGCACATGGTCTGGGCCGACCCGTCGACGATGCCGTGAAAACCATTCAGGTGACCACGCCGGGGACCTACCGGGTGTGGGCCAGGACCTTCGATTGGGTGGCACGCTGGGAGGCTCCGGGCGCCCCGGGGAAGTTCCAGATCTGGATCGATGGTCAACCGCTTGAGCCGACCTTCGGAACGGAATCCGCTGACTGGGCGTGGCAGGACGGCGGGACGGTTCAGCTGGACGCGGGACCGACCGAGTTTCGGCTGCACGATCTGACCGGATTCGACGGTCGCTGCGATTGCATCTACCTGACCACCGAACTGGATCAGCCGCCGCCACCGGCCGACGAAATCCTTTCCCAATGGCGTCGCCAGCAGTTGGGCCTGCCGGAGGAACCGGCCGAGCGGGGTCCCTATGACTTGGTCGTCGTCGGAGGCGGCTACGCCGGCATGGGATCCGCGATCAGCGCCGCCCGGATGGGCTGCCGCGTGGCCTTGATCCAGGACCGTGGCGTCCTCGGCGGCAACGGCTCCAGCGAGGTTCGTGTCTGGGCGATGGGCAACATCCGTCGCGGAAAGTATCCGCGGATCGGTGAGATTGTCGAAGAGTTCGCCGACAGCGCCACCAAGTCGCCAGGCCGCTACGAGGAATTCGAAGATGAAAAGAAAGAGCGGATCGTCCGCGCCGAACCTCAAATCGATTTGTGGCTGAATCATCACGCCTTTGATGCGAAGACCGAGGGCAAACGAATCCTGTCGGTCGACGCGCTCAATACCAAGACCGGCCAGGTGACCCGCATGATCGGCGATCGGTTCGTCGATTGCACCGGTCACGGGTGGCTGGGCCAGTGGGTCGGCGCCGACAGCGACATGGCGCCCGACGGACGGATGGGAATGAGCAACATGTGGCGCTGGGACGAAACCGATTCGCCACAGGAGTTTCCCGAAACACCTTGGGCGTTGGATCTGAACATGGAAGACTTCCCGTACCCACGCGATCATCATGGCCAATGGTTCTGGGAAAGCGGCTTCGACAAGGACGCCGTTGGCAGTGCCGAAAGCATCCGCGACTGGAACCTCCGCGCCGTGTTCGGCGCATTCAACGCCATGAAGAATCGCGAAGGCGCGGACGATCACCGGACCGCCATCCTGACTTGGGTCGCCTACGTCGGCGGGCCTCGTGAAAGCAACCGGTTGTTGGGCGATGTGATCCTGACTCAAGAAGACATCGTCAACAAACGTGATTTCCCGGACGGGTGCGTCCCCAGCACCTGGTCGATCGACCTCCACTACCCAAAAGAACAATACGCCCAGAAGTACCCGCAGAACCCGTTCATCAGCAAAGCCGTTCACGACCAACGCGTCGACCGCATGTATGGCTATCCCGTTCCCTACCGTTGCTTTTACAGCCGGAACATTGACAACCTGTTCATGGCCGGTCGCAACGTCAGCGTCACGCACGAGGCCTTGGGGACCGTTCGCGTGATGAAGACCTGCGGGATGATGGGCGAAGTCGTCGGCAAGGCCGCATCGATTTGCGCACTTCGCGACTGCACGCCGCGCGAAGTCTACCAGGACCACCTGGACGAATTGCTCGAATTGCTGGAGCTACCCGGCAAGGCGCGTCGCAGCACGCCCTCGGCGCCCATCGTGATCGGTGAAGACGCTCTGCCAAAGGCGCCGGCGTACGGGATTCCCTCGGGTGTCGATCCGCGGTCGCTCGACGGCGTCGTGGTCGATGATCGCGAAGCCGACCTGCAGGGTTCCTGGGGTTCGGGAACTCGGGACATCAACTACATCGGTTGGGGCTATCGTTACGCCAGCCCCAATTCCGGAGCGACGGCGACCTTCGTGTTGACGGCAAAAGAACCGGGCACCTACCAGATACGGCTCCGCGCGGCGCCGTTTGACAACCGCGCGACCAAGGCGAATGTCGAAGTGCGATGGAACGACCGGGCGACAACACACGCGGTCAATTATCGCGGTAGCGAAGAGGGTGAATTCGTCGATGTCGCCACCGTGGAGCTGAACTCCGGCGACGAACTGACGGTGGTTCAGCGCAGCGCGGGTGCCAACGGTCTGATCCACGCCGATGCCGTGCAGATGGTCAAGATCGACCGCTAGCCGCATTCCAACCCACGCCGGAAAAGGGGACGGGGGTGAATAGCCGGAACGGCCCTTTGCTTCGGGTGCTTTGCCCTATTGACCCCCGTCCACTTTTCCGGATCCCGCGTCAAGCGGCGCGGCCTCTCCAACCGCCCTGGGTGCCGCCGTTGGCGTTGGAACCCAACAGTTCCCGATACAGCGCGGCGTATTCTTCGGCCGCGCGTTCGGGCGCATAGCGCTGCGCCCGCTCGGACAGGTCCGCCGGCCGAATAGACTGATCCGCTTGGCGTCGCAACAGGTTGTCGACGCCGGCGGCCAACGATTCGGGCTTGAAGGGCGTCGCCAGGTAGCCCGTGCGCTCGTGTTCGATCAACTCCTTCGGCCCGCTGTGGTCAAACGCCACGACCGGGGTTCCGCAGGCCAACGATTCGGCAATCGTTTTGCCGAACGCTTCCATGATCGACGGAGCCAAAAAGACGTCCGCCGCCGAATAGAGATCTCGGAGGACCGAAGCCTCGGAGATGTATCCGAAACTTCGGGTCGCCCGTTCCGGTGCCAACACCGTGCTGCGTTTCATGCCGCCGAAGATCAGCAACTCAAACGGCTCGTTGCACATCGGCAGTGATTGTTGCATCTGCTGAAAGCCCTTGTAAAAGGACTGCGGCGAAACCGCACCCACCAGCACGTACCGGCGGTCGGGCGACAACCCCAGGCGTTTCCTCGCTTCGCTCCGCGAGACCGGGTAGTAGTTCTTGAGATCGATGCAGTTGGAAATCGTGCGGATCGGGCGATCTTTCAACAGGCTGCTGGATCGCGCCTGGTCGGCGATCCACTGGCTGATGCCGACGATCGAAAGGTTCTCCGGGTAACATTCGCCTTTCAATTGGTGCACCTGACGCGACAAATCCTGGTCTTCGTCCGACCCCAGTTGGGGACAGCGGCCGCACTGTTGCTGAAACCGCGAGCAACCGATGCTGTAGTGGCATCCACCGGTCAGCGGCCACATGTCGCGCAGCGTCCAGACGACCGGTTGGGGAAGATGTTTCAAATCCCGCAGCTGAACGAATCCGCGGTTGATCCAGTGCAGATGGACGACGTCGCTAGACCGGACGACCGGGTGACGACTCAATTCGATCCCCGGTGATCCCACGCTGAACAAGGTGTTCTGGCGCTCGGGATAGCGTTTGACCTGGCGACGTTCCTGCTTGACGCGTCGACGCCGGGCGATCCTCCGGGCCAATCGTTTGAACGGACCGGGTGGACGTGTCGTGTCTGTTTCGACGAAGTCATTCAACAACCGCGACCGGACGCCTTGGCGCAGCAGGGCCTCATGCAGAAGAACCGCGCCCTTGGCGGCTCCTTCGTGCAGAGGTCCGCCGACCACATGGCAAACTCGCAGGCTGTCGTTGAAATTCATGACTTCGATTCAATACTCTCGCTGGCTGAAGCGCCGCCAATGACCCTTCGCTCGATGCCGTGCTCTCTTTACCAATCGGCGTGATTCAAACCGTTCTCCTGCAAAAGAACGCGTTTTCGGACATCCGCTTGCAGTCGCCGCGGCACGGCACTCGCTCCGACGGGCCGCAGAGACCCACTTGTGATCGGTCGCACCCGTGGCAACTTCCGGGCGCAATCCTCAGGCAGACTTCCGTCGCCAGCGTTCGTCGGTCGGTGGACATGCTTGCCGTGACTCCAACTCCGACAACACCGGCTCGGCAGATTCCGCCGGCGTCACGCCCAAACATTCCAGCGTTTTGCGCCAGGTTGCTTCGCTCCGGCCAACCAGGATCTCGCGTTTCGCGTTCAACACCGATGACACCTGGGCGCTTTCATTCGGATCGATCAGCCGATCCACCAAGCCGTCCAGATGCTGCGGCGTGTCGTTGGGTCCGTGGATCAAATCCGGCGTCCCAAAATCCCGCAACAACATCGGATACTTGTGGGCCCAGCCGAGTGCCACCGCGGGCACGCCGGATGACAGTGCCGCGACAATGGCGTGGAATCGCGATCCGACCAGAAACTCGGATCCGGCGATGACGCCTTTCAAATACACCGGGTCGTCGTGGTCGCACAGCGAAACCGCGGGGGCGAAGGCTTCACACCGCTTGAGGATCTCCAGACCCAAGCGTCGATCACCGCTGTCACGCGAGTGGAGCAACACAACCAATTCGCGGCCGGACCGCAACACTCGCTCGGCAGCTCGGACCAGTCGGTCCAGGTACACTTCTTTCCAAGCGGCTTGGCCCCGGTCCAGCAAACGTTCGTTGGGAACCAGACACACGTAGGGACGCTGCCGCAATGCGATCGGTTGGACCGCACAGGAAATCGTCAGGTCCGGTGCGAGCAAGCTGGTTTGATCACTGACACCGAGGTCGCGAACCGCTGCCAAAGAGTCTTCGTCGCGGGCAAAAACCAGATCGGCCCGTTGCAGCAGATCCGCGCTCGCGGCCGCGACGCGTGGTTGTTCAAAGGGGCCAAACATTTGCGGCAGAAAAACAACCGGTTTGCCTTCTTCCTGGTAGCGACGGACTTTCTTCAGCAATTGCTCGGCTGGACGTGGTCCCCATTTATCGCCCAACCGGTATCCGGAAAGATCCACCAATCCGGACATCCGTCGTGGGGGATGGATTCCCAAGCGGTCGATCAGGCGGGCAACTTTGGGAAGCCGGAACGCGCCGCAAACGACGCGGCCTCGCACCGAGCCGCACTTGTGCTCCGGCGGATAAACCGCTTCCAACCCGAGCGGGGCGCGACGCGCGAAGGTGTCGGCTTTCCCCGTTTCCATTGCCAATCGCAACGACGTATCCTCCGTCCGCAAGCGGTGAACGGTCGTCTGCAACATCAACTGGGCGCCGAAGTTCTGAAAGTTGCCGCCGAAGAGTTCGATCATCATCGCTGGTTGTAACTACGGATCGAGTGGAGGGGTTTTTTGGAAGAGCAGGGGACCATTCCGTCGGGGTCCGGATAGCCAAACGAAATCAACATCACAACGCGCTCGTGTCCGGCCAAACCGATGGCTTCGGCCATCTGACGTTCTCGACTTTCAACATCGGGCCAGTTGATGCAACAGCTGCCGACACCTTGCAACTCCAACGCGTACTGAAATGACATCGCCGCCAGAGACGCATCGATGTAGATCACGTGCCGATCGCGTCCGAGCGGGAAGGCTTGCATTTGCCCGACCAGGACCACCAGGCCCGGAAAGTTTTCGGCAAAGCCGGCGGTGCCACCCGGAATCGCGCCGATGCGTTGAACCAACGCCGGATCGTCGTAGACACGGAATTGAAACGGTTGCCGATTGCAGGCGCTGGGCGAAAGTCCAGCAATTCGGATCGCACGATCAATGACCTCGCGCGGTACCGGGCGCTGCTGGTACCAACGCACGCTTCGTCGCCGCCACGCTAAACGTTCAAAGTCATCGATCGAGACGCCCAACGGTTGCAGGTCGCGACGGTAGGGCGTCAACGCGTGGGCTTCCGAGGACGTATGGAGGGAGTCGTCAAATCGCTGTCGAGCCGCGTCGTAGCGATCGAACAGGCCGTCCAGCATCGCATCCCGGCGGACCACGCGGAAATAATCGCCCAACACGTCTCGGGCCCATCGCAGGGTCTGACAATCGTCCTGCTGCCCCGGCGAAACTTCCTTGCCACCCGTCGCATCAGCGACCGACTGCTCGAACGAAGCGACCGTCTCGGCGATGTAGTCCAAAGCGAATTGGGGTCGACGGGGTCGCATGATCAATCCCTTTTCCAGCCGGTGCGTGTTGCGACGCAACTGAAACAAGACGGCTTCGCCACCGGCCTCTTCCAACTGCATCAAATGCCGCTGCCGGCCCCGCAGCATCGCCTGAGCCTCGCGGGATAGTTCGCCGGAAATCAGACAGTGCAAACCAGACAGCGGACGCCAACGGCACGCCAGGTCCAGCCAGCGGCGCCGCCACCGCTCTTTGATTCGTCGAACCAGGCTGCGACGCGGCGGCCGCGGCTGAGCGTTCGTGCCTTGACCAGATGTCGAGTTCCGGGGCGGAGCAGGAGACGGGTGGCGAGGCAGTTCAGACGCGGTGGATGCCGCCCGTTCGGCCGCGATCGCATCGGGCCTGTGGCTTTGACCGGGGGGAACTTGGCCTTCTAGCGCGTGCTCCCGTTGCCGATGCGACGTGTCGGTTCGCAGTTCCGGACCGCCTTCGCGGCCTTGGACTGCGCGCACTGCGGTACCGCTATTCTCTTCTGCGGTGGCCCCGCGGGTCACGGCTGGCAGCACCGCGGGGGATCGCGGAGTCGGTTGGGTGGAATCGCCGGTGGGCGACAGGCTGCCGGAACTCGGTGGTGTCATCGGCGGAATCGATTGCGGGGAGGGATCATTCGCCCGCTATCCGTACCAAAACCGCCCCCCGGCGGGACAGAGCAGTCTGGACGGTTCAAGAACACCCAACGACCAAAAGCCGAACAATCTGAGCTCGCGCTCAGGTGCTCTGTCCCCGTTTGAATCCTTCTCTTTCAGCTTTGATTGCAAGAAGGCCCAGTGCGCTCAAGTGCTCTGTCCCCACTCGCTCGGTCCCCGTTCGCTCGAAAGGGCCGGAGGTCCGACAGCTCCCTGCCGGGGTCCTTGGACCCCGGTTGGCAAGCATCACTCCAACACCAGCCCCGAAGGGGCGACAGACAACGGACGAAGTTTCGAACCCAAGTGCTCTGTCCCCATCCCGCGCGGAAGTGCTCTGTCCCCACTCGCTCGGAAGGGCCGGAGGCCCGACAGCTCCCTGCCGGGGTCCTTGGACCCCGGTTGCAAGCATCACTCAAGCACCAGCCCCGAAGGGGCGACAGACAACGGACGAAGTCTCGAACTCAAGTGCTCTGTCCCCATCCCGCGCGGAAGTGCTCTGTCCCCGTTCGCTTGTCCCGAAGGGGCGACAGACAACGGACGAAGTTTCGAACTCAAGTGCTCTGTCCCCATCCCGCGCGGAAGTGCTCTGTCCCCATTCGCTTGGGTTCTTGGGTTCGTTCGCTTGGGTTCAATCTTGCAGATTTGCTTGCAAGAAGGCCCAGAGGTCGGCGTATTCTTCGATCCGCTTGCTGACTGGCGTCCCGGCGCCGTGGCCGGCTCGGGTTTCGATCCGAATCAGCGTCGGATTCTCGCAGCCCTGGGCGGCTTGCAACGCCGCGGCAAACTTGAAACTGTGGCCGGGCACGACGCGATCGTCCCGGTCCGCGGTCGTGATCAACGTGGCGGGATAGCACGTCCCCGGCTTCAAGTTGTGCAGCGGTGAATACGACAACAAGTTCTCAATCTGGTCCGCTTCATCGCTGCTTCCAAATTCGGTCACCCAGGCCCAACCGATTGTGAACTTTTGATAGCGAAGCATGTCCATCACGCCGACCGCCGGCAAACAGGCACCGAACAGGTCGGGACGCTGCGTCATCACCGCTCCGACCAACAGTCCCCCGTTGCTGCCCCCGCGGATCCCCAACCGCGACTTGGTGGTGTACCCGGCCTGCACCAGATGCTCGGCCGCCGCAATGAAGTCGTCGAAGACGTTCTGCTTCTTCAGCCGCATGCCGTCCTCGTGCCACTGCCGTCCGTATTCACCGCCGCCGCGCAAGTTGGCAACCGCGTACACCCCGCCGGCATCGACCCAGGCCGCGTTGGCCGGGGAGAACGACGGCGTCAGCGAGATGTTGAAACCGCCATAGGCATACAACAGTGTTTGATTGGTTCCATCCAATTTGCTGTCCTTGCGTCGGGTGACGATGATGGGCACCCGCGTGCCGTCCTTGCTGGTGCAGAAAATCTGTTCGGTGACAAAAGCGTCGACGTCGATGGCGATTTCGCTCTGTCGCCACAGCGACGTTGATCCGTCGCTCAGGTCGACACGGTAGATCGCCCCCGGTGTCACGTAATTTGTGAAGCTGAAGAACGTTTCGGTCGCGTCTTGTCGCCCACCGAATCCGGACACGCTGCCGACACCCGGCAACGCCAATTCATCGATCAGCTCACCGGCGATGGTGTGGCGAGTGACGCGGCTGCGGGCATCCCGAAGCGAGTCGACGTAGAACGTTTCATCGAACAGGCTGGCCGATTGAATCACGTCCTCCGATTCGGCGACCACTTCCCGCCACTGATCACGCTGGGGTGCATTCGTGTCGACCGCGATGATCCGCCGCCGCGGGGCTTCATGGTCGGTCAGGAAATACATCGTGTCACCGACCGACGCGACGAAGTCGTATTCCGCATCAAATCCCGTGATCAGCGGTTGGACTTCCGCATCCGGACGCCGCAGGTCTTTAAAGAACACCTGCGACTTCGGTTCGGAGCCCTTCCAGTTTTGAACCACCAGGTAGCGACCATCATCGGTCACGATCGGCGAAAATCCCCACTTGGGATGATCGGGACGTTCGATGATCAGGTCGTCTTCGCTCTGGTCCGATCCCAGCGAGTGAAAGTACATCCGCTGGTTTTCATTGGTTCCGGTCAATTCCGCGCCTTCGACCGGCTCACTGTAGCGTGAATAAAAAAACCCGCTGTTGTCGGGCAGCCACGCAACGGAACTGAATTTCACCCAGCGGACAACGTCGTCGGTGTCCTTCCCGCTGGCGACGTCCCGGACCTTCCACGTTCGCCAGTCGCTACCACCATCGGCGAGCGCATAAGCAACGTACTTGCCGTCGTCGGTGATGGCGGTCCCGGCCAAAGCAACGGTGCCGTCTTCACTGAACTGATTCGGATCGATGAAGACGCGACGTTTGGCTTCCAACGAATCGGCAATGTACATCACGCTCTGGTTCTGCAAGCCGTCGTTGTGCGTGTAGAAGTAGTGTTCGCCGCGCGGCCGAGGCAGCCCGTAACGCTCGTAGTTCCAAAGCTGTTCCAAACGCTTCCGCATCGGTTCCCGCTGGGGCAACGATTCCAGGTAGGCTTCGGTCACACGGTTTTGGGCCGCAACCCATTCGGCGGTTTCCTTGCTTTCGGTGTCTTCCAACCAGCGATAGGGGTCGGCGACGACATTTCCGTGGTAATCATCGGTGACGTCGGTGGTTCTCGTTTCGGGGTATTTCAACGGATCGGCACGGTTCTGAGCGGAAACGGTCTGAGCGGGAACGGAAAGGGGGCAAGCCAGCAGGCACAGGGCCGCGGCGGCGGATCGAATCGTCGGTCGTCTCATGTTCGAATCGTCGTTGGGTGGACTCGGCAGCGGCACCGTCGCCACTGTTTTTCTCGGAACCATTGTGGCATTTTTGGCGGCCGAACAGGTCGGCGGATCGGGACAACGACGACCAGGGGGCGGAAAAGGCTCGAACGATTGCAACACGGCGGTCCATCTCACCCTCGGCGGCGTCACCCTCGGCGGCGTCGCGATCGGGTATCCTGGGCCGGAGATAAGACGGGACCGAAAGGGCAGCGGTCGCGAGGGGCAAAATGGGACACGAAGGACAGGGGCAGTGGCGGGACCGATCGGTTCCGGTGCGAGTTGCGGCGCTGGGGCGGCCGGATTTTGATTGGAAGCGTCCGCTTCATCGCTACCCGTTCGTTTTGTTCACCGCGTGTGCGGCGGCGGGCGTGGTGCTGGACTCCTTGCACGATGATCCTTTCGGTTGGCACCTCTGTCACTGGGGCTTGATCGCTTTGACCGCCCTGGCGGTTCCTGCGGTACTAGCTCGAACCGTTCGCAGCCCACGTTTGCGACACGGATTCTTTTGGGCCGGAACGGCCGTTTTGATTTGTTGCGGCTTTGGGCTGTGGCACGCCTGGTGTCGACAAGCGCATGATTCCGCCTCCTTGGAGCGGTGGTTGGAAGACGGTTCTGCCCGTCCGATGGTGTTGCGCGGCCGGTTGCGTCGGACCGTCAGTGTGCGGGCCAACCCGATTGCCCGTTTCGGTCCGGTGGGATCGGTTTCTCCTTGGCAAAGCCAGTTGAACCTGCGGGTCGATCTCTGTCGTGATGGCGACAGCTTTCGCCCGGTTACCGGCAACGTGTTGGTGTACGCCGAAGGCGACCGCAGTCATTTTCACCCCGGTGACCGATTGGAGGTTTACGGTTGGCTGGAGCCCTTCCCACGACCGAGCAATCCCGGCGAACCTGACTTGCGGCCGATGTACCGACGCCGAGGTCTGCATGGCCGCATCGAAACCGATGACCGGGCGGCGATCCGCCTGTTGGCTCGGTCCAACGACCTTCCGGGGCGAATCGTTGCAGCAATCGCCTCGCGCGGGCGCGAGGCTTTGCTGCGTCACACGGATGAACGGACCGGCCCGTTAGCGTTGGCGTTGGTGATCGGCCAACGTGAATTCGTCCGTGGGGACACCCGCGAAGCACTGCTGGCCACCGGGACCGCGCACCTGCTGTCGGTCAGTGGGATGCACTTGGCGATCATCGTGCTGGTCGCCAACTGGATCGTTTCCGGAACGGGGACGACAGGGTTGCCAAGGCTGTGCATCATCCTGTCAATCAGCGCGCTTTACGTTGCGGTGACCGGGGGGCGGCCGCCGGTGTTTCGGGCGGCCGTGTTGATTTCCCTTTGGCTGGTATCGACGGTGCTGCGACGTCCCTCTCAACCGCTGAACACACTGGGCATCGCGGCGCTGATTCTGATTGCGTTGAACCCGGCCAACGTCTTCGCCGTGGGAGTCCACCTGTCGTTCCTGGCGGTGATCACGCTGATGCTTGCCGGACGCTCCATCGCTGCGGATCCCATCGCCGCGGAGCTGGACCGCAAGCGAGAGCAGGGGTTCCAATCACTGCTTGATTCGGCTTCCAATCCGGCGGTCGTCTACGCCCGCTCGGTGTTGCGGTTCTTCGCGCAATTGGCTTGGCTGAGCGGGTGCGTGACGGCCGTCAGCTTGCCGTTGGTGTGGTCGCAGTTCCATTTGATTTCCCTGGTCAGCGTCGCGACGAACGTGTTGGTCTGGGGCGGTCTGATGGTGGCGTTGCCGGCGGGCGTGTTGGTGGTGATCATCGATCCGATCAGTTCGTCCCTGGCTGCGGTTCCCGGCGCGCTCTGTCACGGGGCGCTGGGGTGCATGTGGTGGGTGATCGACTGGACGCGGGGCTGGCCAGCAGGCCATTTCTGGTTGCCGTCACCGCCGACGTCGGCGGTGATTTTGTTCTACGTGGTTTTGGCCCTGTCGCTCGTGCTGCGGACGCGACGGGCGCTGTGGTGGCGCGGCGGTTGGGTGCTGGGATGGACGGTCGCGGCGGTGCTGATCGCGACCCGTCCGGCCCCGCTGCCGACGAACACCCTGGAGGCCACCTTCATCGACGTCGGTCACGGAACCAGCGTGATTGTCCGCCTGGACGATGCCGTATTTCTGTACGATTGCGGGCGGTTGGGAAACCACGACGGCAGCAGTCGCGACATCGACACCGCACTCTGGCAGCTCGGTGTCACGCGATTGGATGCGGTGTTTCTGTCGCACGCCGATGCGGATCACTACAACGCCTTGCCCGCGATCCTGGATCGTTTCTCCGTTGGCCGTGTGATCACCCCGCCGGGTCTGCTGCAGACCGATGAACCGGCCCTCGGGAACCTCCGCGCGGCGATCGGTCGGCACGGCACCCCGGTCCAGGAAGTGGCCGCGGGCCAGTTGGACACGGCGCTGCGTCGTCGCGGCCTTTCGGTTTTGCATCCACCACCGGAGGGAGTCGGTGGCAGCGACAACGCGAACAGTTTGGTGCTGCGTTTCCAGCACGCTGGGACGACGCTGTGGCTGCCCGGCGATCTGGAACCTCCGGGCACGCAGCGGCTGACAGCCACACCGCGACCTGGCGCGGGTGGAGTTTTGATGGCGCCGCACCACGGCAGCCTCTCCAGCGGTGCCGATTTGGTACTGGCCTGGGTCCGCCCGGCGGAGACCGTGGTCAGCGGCGGCGACCGCGCCGGTCGACCGGAAGTGGAACAAATGTTGTCGTTCACCGGCAGCGGGGTCCGCGTGACGGCAACCTCGGGCGCGGTGCGGGTTCGCATCGGTCCGACCGGTAAAATCGCTATCCGCACTTGGCACGACCATCCCTGGTAGCCGACCGGCTCCGGCAAACCTTGATTACGCGGTGACTTTTTCGCCCCGACGTGTACGATTGAGGAACCCACCAAAGCGATCGCGCCGGCTGACACCGGCCAACCGCCACCGATCCCCTCGCCTTTCCCCCCTACGGATCTGATTCCCCTTTCATGGACATCCTTCGCCAGATCTCCGTGACCTGTTTTTTCTCCAGTTACGTGGTGGCCCTGCTGCTGGAGTTGTCGCGGCTGATCGGTTCGTTCCGATTCCGAACGCCCGCGGTGGTGGTGATGATGGTGATCGGATTGTTTACCCACATCAGCTACCTGTTCCTGCGGGCGCTCGATTCGGGTCTGGAAGACGATCGTGGGCTGCTATCCAGCTGGGCGGAATGGTCGCTGCTGTTGGCGTTGGGCTTGGCAATTTGCTTTTTGATCGCCTATCTCCGTCGGCCGGACACGATCATCAGTTTCTTTTTCCTGCCGCTGATCCTGTTGACGATCGGACTGGGGATCTTCGCTGGCGGCTGGGCGCCGTTTTCACGCAGCGAAGCGGTCAACGTGTGGCGCTCGATCCACGGTCTGGCGATGATGATCGGCACCGGGGCGGTGCTGGTGGGTTTCCTGGCCGGCGTGATGTACCTGGTGCAGTCGTGGCGGTTGAAACACAAGCGGGCCGGATCCAAGACGTTTCGACTGCCGACGTTGGAAACCTTGGATCGTGCCAACCGGCGAGCCCTGGTGACCAGCACCACGTCGGTCGCGATCGGCGTCGTGGCGGGCGTCATCTTGAACTTGAACGAGCACGGCCGGGTGAACTGGACCGAGGGCGGCGTGCTGCTCAGCCTGGTGCTGTTCCTGTGGCTGGTCGCTGCCACGGCGACCGAGTTTCTGTATTCACCGGCCAGCCGCGGACGGAAGGCTTTCTATCTGACGCTGGCCAGCCTGGGCTTTCTGGTCTTGGCCCTCGTCGGTGTGATCTATAGCGCGCACGGGGTGA
The DNA here is from genome assembly GCF_008629675.1 of Roseiconus nitratireducens. Taxonomy (GTDB): domain Bacteria; phylum Planctomycetota; class Planctomycetia; order Pirellulales; family Pirellulaceae; genus Stieleria; species Stieleria nitratireducens. Next base: position 45,371 of record NZ_VWOX01000026.1, read on the forward strand.
GCTGATGAAGCTGCAGATGATTGGCTGCAGCCACCACGACGCAGCTGTCGAATTCCGCGAACAGATTTCGTTCACCAGCGAGCAGGTCAGCGCGGCGCTGTCGGCGTTTCGCGAAAAGTTTCCCAACGGCGAGCTGGTGCTGCTGAGTACCTGCAATCGCACGGAGCTGTACACCAGCGCCGATGACGACGGAACGCTGGACCGCGACGCCGTGATCGAGTTTCTGGCCGATCAGCACCACCTGAGCGCCGACGACGTCGTTGAACAGATGATTTACCGCAGCGGAAGCGATGCCGTCGAGCACCTGTTCACGGTCGCGGCCAGCCTGGACAGCATGGTCATCGGCGAGTCTCAGATCCTGTCGCAGGTCAAGCAGGCGTACGATCTGGCGTGCCAATCCGGATCGGCCGGTCCGCTGACGCACGCCGTATTCCAAGCCGCCAACCGGGCCGCCAAGCGGGTGCAAACGGAAACCGCGATCCACCGCCGCCGGGTCAGCGTCCCCAGCGTCGCGGTCGGCGAAGTCGTTCCGGAAGTGTTCGATTCGCTGGTCGACAAACGCGTCGTGCTGTGCGGGGCCGGGGAGATGGGTGAAGAAACGTTGCGTTACCTGCAGCAGGCGGGCGCCAACAACATCGTCGTGCTCAACCGCAGTGAGGAACGGGGTCGCGGCCTGGCCGACGCGTTCGGCGTGCAGTTCGGCCGCTGGGAAACGCTGTTGGACGAAGTGGTCCAAGCCGACCTGTTGATCGGAACGACGGCGGCCACCGATCCGATTCTGACCCGCGACCAGTTTGCCCAGTTACGTTCAAAGCGTCGTGACCGTGTGCTGCTGGTCTTGGATTTGGCCGTCCCACGTGACTTCGATCCGGCGCTGGACGAGTTCAGCAACTTGTACCTGTACCAGATCGATGATCTGCAGGCGGCGTGTCAGCGGAACCGACACGAACGCGAAAAGGAGTGGCCCAAAGCGCAACGGATCATCACGGACGAAACGCAACGGTTCTTGGCGGAATTGAACCACCGGGCCACGGGGCCGGTGATCAAACGACTCCGCGAACACGCTCAACAGATCAAGCAAGACGAACTGGAGCGGCTGCTACCGAAGCTGCAATCGATGGGCGGAGACCCGGCGATCAACAAGGAAATCGAGAAGTCGCTTGACCGACTGGTCAACAAACTGCTGCACCCGCCGCTGTCATCGCTGAAGACCGATGCGGCCGAAGGTCACCGCAAGGGCCTGGTCGAAGCGCTACGCGAGCTGTTTCATCTGAGCGACTGAACCGCAGCAGCAGCGACGCCGGTGTGACGTCTGGCGACAGCAATCGAAGTGGGGACGACGATCAATCCCAGTCGTCTTCTTCTTCGTCGTCATCTTCCCAGTCGTCTTCGTCGTCGTCCCAGTCTTCCTCGTCGTCGTCTTCTTCTTCGAAGTCCTCGGTGTCCTCTTCTTCGAAGTCCTCGTCCTCCTCGTCGTCGACCTCTTCCCAGTCGTCGTCTTCATCGTCGTCGAGTTCTTCGTCGTCGTCGTCCTCATCTTCATCGAGTTCGTCATCGACGTCATCCCAGTCTTCGTCATCGTCCTCGAAGTCGCCCTCGTACAGGTCGTCTTCTTCGTCTTCGATGACCGCCAGCGGCTCAAGCAAGGCGGTGGGAAACGGCGGGACGTCGAACAAATCCGCTGCGTACGGATCGGTGGGGAACGATCCGGCGGCGGGGACGACCGATGCGAAAGCAACACGGCTCACGACTGACTCCTTCGTAGATGTCAAAACTTTTCAGGTCGAGTGTTCTGGGTCAACAGATTCGGGAGGAATGACCGACGGCTCGATCGACGTGGCCGGAGGCTGGGGCGCATCATCGGCAGGCTGACGATCTTCTTGCAGCGCTTCCCACTGTATCGGCGGCAGGGCATCGGTGGTGGGCAGGCCAAAAAGTTTTAGGAAGTGTCGGGTGGTGTCGTAAAGATAGGGCCGGCCGAGTTCTTCGCTACGCCCCGAAATTCGAATCAAATCACGTTCCATCAATTGCCGCAGCAACTCGCCGCAGGCCACACCGCGGACCGCTTCGATGTCGGCACGCGAGACCGGTCCCCGATAGGCGACCACCGCCAGCGTCTCCATCATCGGCGATGATAGCCGAACCGCTGCAGGTAAATGTCCCAGACGCGCCAACCAGGGGGCATACGCCGCCCGGGTGAACATTCGAAATCCGCCGGCCACCTTTTCGATCCGCACCGCCCGCCCGTGTTCGTCGTAAAGCTGGTTCAATCGGCGGACAAGTGTACGAGCCTCCGTACCGTCCGCCAAGTGAGCCAATTGGGCCAGCTTTCGGGTGCTCAGCGGCGTTTTCGCGACCAACAACACCGCCTCCAGCCGCATCCGCCGCATCACCGGGTCTTCATCCGCCGCATCGGCTTGCTCCGCATCGGTCCGGTCGGAAACTTGCCGATCGCCGTTGCCGTCCCCCGCCAACACGCCGTAGGGCCGCCCAAACGCCGACACCACACCCCGGTCCGGCCAACCGCCCCGCGGCTGATTTCGCCCCAAGGCTTGGAGTTGATGTTGCAGTGAGGACGATCGCGAACGCATGGCGTAAACTAGATCGGTGAACGATGAAACGAATCTGTTTCCCAAACATCCCCCTTCGGAGACCCCGTGTCCACCTCCGTTTCCACCACCGGATCATCGCGCGGAGGCCGCAAATCGCGCCGTGCCGTCGTGATCGTCTGTTCGATCCTGTGCACGTTGCTGGTGGCCGCATTGGTGCTGATCAAGGGCAACGTCTCGGGGACCGAGTTCGCGCCCAGCCATTTCCAGACCCGTGAATTTTCCTTTTACGAGATTCCGTTTCTGCATCTGCAAATCACCCCGGTGCGGCGAAAAATGGTCACCGACGCCACTTCGCGTCAAATCCGCACCTCCGCCTGGATCCAGGTCCCCCGCGGAAAACCGCCGGAAACCTGGCACCTGGTCAGCCTGTCCCGCGGCCCCACCACCACGCCGGCGTTGGGACAACTGTTGACCGATGAGCTAACCGTCCGCGACAGTTCCGGACCGTTTTGGAGTTCTTGGAACTCCGATCACCCCAAACGGGCCGCCGTCCTGTGGCCGGTCGTGCAGCGTTTGGCTGAACGGGAACTGTATCTGTTGATCCCCGAGCTGATGCAATTGGGACGCACCCATGCCGATGACGCCACGTTGCCCAAAGCCATCGACCAATGGCTGATTGACCAGTACGTGGGGCTGATCCGGGACATGCGTGAGGCCGATCGCACCGATTTGGCCGATGCCCTGCTACGCGAAGCCGTCCAGGACTACCCGGACTCCGATGCGCTCGCCGCGCTGCAGTCGTGACCCGCGTGCCGAATCGAGAATCCCGCGTGATCTATTTGGACAACAACGCCACCACGGCGATGGACCCGGAAGTCATCGAGGTGGTCGCAGAGGAGATGCGCCGCGGGCCGGCCAATCCGTCCAGCCAACATGCCTTGGGACGATCGGCCAGCGAACGCATCGATGACGCGATTCAACGCATGGGACGCTGCTTGGGGAGCGACCTGTCCGTCCCCGGTGGGCCCCGATTGATCCTGACCAGCGGCGGGACCGAATCGAATAATCTTGCCTTGGCCGGTTTGGGCGAGCGCGGCTGTCCGCTGATCGTCAGCGAAATCGAACACCCCAGCGTGCTGGCCGTAGCGACCGAACAACAACGGTCCGGGCGGACGGTGCACCGGTTGCCGGTCTCTCCCGGCGGACGCGTGCACGTGGAAAAGCTGCAATCGCTGTTGGAATCCTGTGGCAACGGGGCGGTGGTGGCGGTGATGTCCGCCAACAACGAAACCGGCGTCGTCCAACCGATCTCTGAAATCCTGGCCGTCTGCCACGACGCAGGTGCATTGTTGCACGTCGACGCAACCCAATCGATCGGCAAACTTCCGCTCTCGCTCGAAAGTCCCGAGCGTGACGACCGGACACCCGATTCACTCTCCTTCGCCCCCCACAAGTTCCATGGGCCGGCGGGAGTCGGCGGTCTGTGGTTGGCGGCGGGCGTGACACTCCGCCCTCAACTTCACGGCGGGGAGCAGCAGCTGCTCACCCGACCGGGGACCGAACCGGTCGCCCTGGTCGTCGGCATGGCCCGAGCATTGGAATTGGCCGTGCAGCATCTGCCGCAAGCCAGCCGACACATGGCCGAGCTCCGTGATCGCCTGCAGAACCGGTTGTCCGAGGAGATCGCCGGGTTGGTGATCCATGGCGTCGATCAGCCGCGCCTGCCGTCGACTTGTTGCGTTTCTTTTCCCGGAACGAACCGCCAATCCATGTTGATGGCGTTGGACATGGCGGGGGTGGCTTGCAGCAGTGGATCGGCCTGCAGCAGCGGCAGCAGCCCCCCCAGCCACGTGCTTTTAGCAATGGGATGCCCCGAATGGGCCGTGGAATCGGCGATCCGGTTCGGCGTCAGCCGCTTTTCCACTAAGGACGAAATCGACACCGCAGCAGACCGTATCTGCAAGATTTACAATAGGTTAAGAACCTGATTCTTTGTGGAAAACTAAGTGGAAAACTGGCTTGAAAAATAAAACCAGCGGGTAGAATGGTGGAGTTTGACTGATCGCTCGACGCGCAGGTGCCCGTTTGAACGTTTCGCCTAGCTTGCCGAATCTCACCACGTTTCCGCTGGAGCGCCCGCTTCTGCGGCAGCGGATGCGTGATGCGAAGCTGGCTCGGCAACGCGCCTCGGCATCGCTGCCGCTCTTCATTGCCGGCCCCGAGAACCGGCTGGCAGCGTTTGTCTGCCAGAGCGATGCGGCCTTCTCGCTGGCTCAACCGGTGCTAATGATCGGTCCCAGCGGCTGCGGCAAAACCGCTTTGGCGTTGCATCTTGCCGCCCGCTGCGCCGCCAGCATGTCATTGGGCGGACAAAGCGGAGCGGTCAAATACCTGGTCGGTTCGGACTATGCGCGGGATTACGCCGAAGCCGTTGCAGCGGACGACCTGCCGCCGCTCCGCGAGATGATCGACGAAGTTCCGGTGTTGGTTTTGGATGGATTGCACGCCATGGCCGGCAAGCGTGCCGCCCAGGACGAGCTTTCGATGCGGCTGGAACGGCGTGTCGATGCCGGACGACCGACGATTCTGACCTCTCAACGCCTGCCGTCGGAAACACGCGGCATCCGCCCCCAATTGGCCAGTCGGTCCGTCATCGGTTTGACGATTCCGATCCAATTCCCCGGTCCAGAAAGTCGTCGAACCCTGCTGCGTGAATACGCCTTGCTCCGGGGCGTGGAACTCTCCGAGGACCTGATCGGACTGCTTGATGCGGGACTGCGCACCGAGCTTCCCGCGCTCGCCCTGGACGCCGCGATCAAACAAGTCGACTTGTTCGGCCGAATGAATGAGACCACGCCGAACGTCGCCGCCGTGCAATCGGCCATCGATACCGCGGGCCGCAATGATGACGTCGACCTGGGCAAAATCACCCGGACCGTGGCCAAGATTTGGGGCCATCGCACCAAAGATCTGCGGAGCGGTTCCCGGAAGCAGTCGGTCGTTCGCGCCCGATCACTGGCGATGATGCTGGCCCGGCAATTGACTTCGCACAGCCTGGATACGATCGGGGAGTACTTTGGCGGCCGCGATCATTCCACCGTCTTGCACGCGATCCGCAAGACGCAAAGCTTGCTGGAACACGACGGTGATCTGAGCCGGATGATGCAAGAAGCGACGGAAAAACTGGCGGTCTGAGATCCCGAGGGTGCATGGGGTTCCCGCGGGCACATCGGTGCCTCCACTTGCCGGTTCTTTCTCTCATCCGCTCTGCGGGAAGGTCACTACGGGAACGTCACAGAGCAGCTTTGCGACGACACGAGGGGGCTCCCACGGAGTCACCCGTGCTTGGCATTCGCGTCCGTTTCTGACCTCCCCGAGGGCATGAAGCAGCGATCTGCCCGCCGAGACTGGTCATCCACCTGGTTTTTTCCGGGTTTTCATCCCGTGGAAAACCCGTCCGGCTGTCGTCAGCGGGTCGTGTGCGTCGAGTGGCCACCGTCGTGTGCCGCCGCGACGGTTCGTCGGCGACTGTCGGCCGCCACCCCGTTGGTCGACTGGGCACGAACCGCTGCCTGACCTGTTTTCCACGGCCACGCTGTTGTCGCAACTGCCCTGCTGGAAACGAGTTTTGATTTGAAAATGAACGCGACTGACCGTCACCGGGCGAAGGTTATTACGATGACGATCAATAGAAATTACTAATCAGAATGAAGGCATCCGCAGGCTGACAGCCTCGGTCCTTCAGGTCCGCTACCGAAACCGTCTGATTCCGTTACAACATGCTCGTCCACCATGCTCCATCTAAGTCGATTGCGTAGCTTCCATGAAAATCACGTGCTCTCGAGAACCGTTGACGGCCGCCTTCTCCCTCGCGGCCAGCATCGCACCGGCCCGATCGCCGAAAGAGATCTTGCAGAATGTGAAGGTCACCGCCTCCGGTGGCAAGCTGACGTTGACCGCCACCGACATGGAGGTGGGGATCCGTCTGGAAGTGGAAGAAGGGGTCGAAGTCGAGACCGAGGGCACGGCACTGCTGCCGGTGAGTCGCACGATGGCGATCCTGCGTGAGAGCACCGACGAGACTTTGACGCTGGAGACCGATGAGTCGGGGATTCAGCTCAGCGGAAGCCGCAGTCGATTTCGCTTGCCCGGCAGCAACCCGGACGAATTTCCGCCAGTCGTTTCCTTTGACGAGGACAAGTACCACGTCATCTCGACACGGCTGTTCCGTTCCATGGTCCGCCGCACGGTGTTCGCGACGGACACCGAGAACAGCCGCTTCGCGCTTGGCGGTGTCTTGTTGGAGATGACCGATGGGACTGTCACCGCCGTCGGTACCGACGGACGGCGTCTGGCCAAGATGGAAGGCGAAGCCGAATCTGTCGGCGGCCACGAGACGAGCGGAACGAATACGATCGTGCCGACGCGAGCGATCCAGCTGATGGAGCGAGCGGTCGATGAGAATGACGAAACCGTCGACGTCGCGGCACGCTCCAGTGATCTGTTGCTGAGGACCAAATCGGCGGTCATCTATTCCCGACTGGTCGAAGGCCGGTATCCGAATTGGCGCCAGGTGTTGCCACAGCGAGAGGACGCGGTGCGGCTGGAACTGACCGTCGGACCGGTTTTTGCCGCCCTCCGACAAGCGGCGATCGTCACCGATCAGGACAGCCGTGGCATCGATTTCACCTTCGGCGATGGCACGATGAAGTTGGAAGCCAGCACCAAAGACATCGGACAATCCCAAATCGAGCTGCCCATCGCGTATGATGGAGAGACGATCACGCTGACGATGGATCACCGATACTTTGCGGACTTTTGCAAGGTGTTGGATCGGGAGATGCCGTTCGAAATGGAAATCGAATCGTCATCGTCTCCGGCGTTGATGACCACCCAAGACGGTTACGCCTACGTGATCATGCCGATGGCGCGCGATCGCTGATTGGCTTCGGATTTGCACACCCGAAGAGTACCATCAAGCGGTGGACGCCTGATGGCACGACCGATGCCGTCGCCGGTGAACAAGAGTCGTTGAACCAACCTTTCGCTGAGCTTTCCTCGCCAGAGACCCAAAACCGTGAATAACGCATCCGGATCCAAATCGAATCAGCTCGAACAACTCAAGCAATTCACCACGGTGGTCTGCGATACCGGCGACTTTGAATCGATGCGCGAGTATCAGCCGCAGGACGCGACGACCAACCCCTCGCTGATTCTGGCAGCCTCGGGGCAAGAACAGTACAGCTACCTGATCGAGAAAGCGGTCGAAGATCACGCCAGCGGGAGCCTGTCCGGCCAAGAACGCGTCGACAGCGTGATCAATCACATCCTGATCGCGTTCGGCAAAGAGATTCTGGATATCGTGCCCGGCCGGGTCTCTACCGAAGTCGACGCCCGGCTGTCCTTTGACGTCTCCGGGACGATCGAGTTGGCCAAGCGTCTGATCGATCTGTATGAATCCGGCGGCGTCGACCGTGACCGCGTGCTAATCAAAATCGCTTCCACCTGGGAGGGCATCCAGGCGGCCGAACAGCTTCAGAAAGAGGGGATTCATTGCAATTTGACCCTGCTGTTTTCGCTGCCCCAGGCGATCGCTTGTGCCGATGCCAAGGTGCAATTGATCTCGCCGTTCGTTGGTAGGATCTACGACTGGTACAAGAAATCAACGGGCAAGGAATACAGCGGTGCCGAAGATCCGGGTGTCCGATCGGTCCAGGAGATCTATCAGTACTACAAGAAGTTCGGCTATCCGACCGAAGTCATGGGGGCCAGCTTCCGGAACGTCGGTCAGATCATCGAACTGGCCGGTTGCGATTTGCTGACGATCAGTCCTTCGCTGCTGGGTGAACTCCAGTCGGCGACCGAACCGATCGAGAAAAGGCTGGACGAACAAGCCGCCAAAGACGTCGACCTGGAACGCATTCATCTGGACGAGAAATCTTTCCGGTTCGCTCTGAATGAGGATGCGATGGCTACCGAGAAGACCGCCGAGGGCATCCGGCGATTCGCCGCGGACATGCGGAAGCTGGAAGACTTGGTCCGCGAGAAGATCGACGCGCTGGTCGCTTGAAAGCTTTGATAGCAAGGATCGCCCGCTTGAGCCAGAAGCGGGTGGCGGTGGTCTCATCAAACGATCGTGTGCAAAGCTTTGCATTGCAATTGACGGCCAGCAGTCGATGCATCTAGTTAGAACCTGAACCATTTCTTCATGTTCTTGTTCTTGATGCATGCCGATCGACACGGGCTCCAGATCCTTGCAACCTCTTCCAACCACTGACGGCGTACCCAGCGGGTCCCGATCGACAGGCCACGACGACGTCCCGGAGCGGATCAGTGTCGTTCGTGTACTGGGCCGGGGACGGGCGGCGACGGCACAATTGGTTGATGCCGTTTGGTCCGATGGACGACGCTGTCGCTGCGTGGAAAAGGTTTTCTCGCCCGGTCGTTTGACCCGGGCAATCTATCGAATCGCATTCGCGGCACCGTTTGCGTACCAAAATAACCGTCACGCGGCAGTCGCGTGTTTCTATCGACGGCGGGTCGCCGCGGCATTGTTGCGGTCGATCGATTCAGCGGTCGGAGTCGCCGCGCCGTTGTATGTACGCTACGACCGGGGCGATGGCGCTTGGGTGTTGGCCGCCCGCTGGGTAGATGGTCGGGGGCCAAAACCGGACGCCGTCAGCGGTGCGGGGTGGTTTGACGCTCAGCGGGATGACGACCAGGCCGAGGGTGAACTGCCGGCGCTGATCCGCCAGATGAGCGACGTGGAGCAAGAACTCGTCCGGTTCGGTCTGACCGGATCGGGTTGGCAAGTGGCGCCCGCGGCTCTCGTCTCGACGGCGAACCTGTTGATTCCCCGTCGTGGTCTTCGTGTTTTGCGAGACGAGTCAAATGACTCACCCGAGTTGGTGCACAACGCCAGCTACCAGATCATCGATTTGGAATCGGGGATCCCGGCCGTGCTGCTGCCGCGATACCTCAAGGATGCTTGGCTGCGCGGTTCGGCATTTCCGTTTGATGATTTGGATGTTCCGCGATTGCGGGCACAAAGCGAACGTTTGACTGCCCATTGGCTGGCGAACGGCTGTGACAAGCAGGCGTTCGCGCTACGGTCCGATGTGCAATCCCTGATCTTCCATACCCGTCGCTGGAAGGCGACGGAAGTCGCGTGGTTCCGGCAACCGTGGTCGTGGATGCGGGCCCGCCGCCGAACACTCTATCGTCGCGAACTGATCTCGCGGTGGAAGCGTCAGCAGGTTCTCGATCGACAGGCCGAACGAAAGGTCCGAAGCCACCTCGCATGGTTCGCGTTGATCTGGTGCATGGGATTGATCCCGTTTTCGAGCGGCCGCTGGTTGCAACGATTGGCGGGAAACACAAAGTCACGACGTCGGCTGGTCCGTTGGGCCGGATGCGGGGAATACCGTCGACGTGTCGACCACCTGTACCGTCAGTCGCGGAAGAAAAGTTGGATCAATACCGGGCGGATCGGGTCGTCCAATTCGGTGTCGCAACCCTGGTTCTTGATGCACACGCTGATGTCTTGGATCAGTCCAGCAGCGCTGCATCGATTTGTTGTCGATCGTGACCAGCGACGTCGTCGGATTTGGCAGGTGAGTTGCCTGATCGGCAGTCGCACTTACCAGGATTGGGTGGGTCGCAGACTGGTTGGGCGGTGGATTGATCGTTGGGTATCCAGGGAATGGATGACCGTTAACGAAGCAACTCGGCTTGCGGAAGGTTTTCACGAAGCGGAAGTCGGCATCTACGCCCGTGGGATGGCAATGCATTTGGCCGCCAAAGGGATTTCGCCATTTCTGGCGCCGTTAAAGATTGGCGGTGTCACGATGGCGGCGACAGGCAGCTGGATCGGATACGCGTTGATCCCCTTCGCGATCCTTCCGGCGTTGCGGACCCTTATCACCCTAAGCAGTCTGTGGATTCATCGAAGGCAACGGGTTCCGCACGGCGAGGCCTTGTTGGTCGGACTGATTCCCACGTTGGGCTCGTCGGCCTTTGCCGTGCAAATGTGGAGCTCGAACCGAGCGGCATCGTCATTCTTGATCCGGGACATGGCTGCCCGAGTCGGTCGACACCTGCCGGTGTACGGGGGAGCGGATTCCCGAACGGAACACTGGATGTTGCGGCAAGCCGATCGTTTCATCACGTTGCTGGCAGCGGCTCGGCGGATGGTCGGTCCCTGGCATCGTCTGATGGCAGCGGTGATTCCGGTGACCAATCAACCAGAGAAAGCGGAAAACCGGCTGAGCGTGCGTCAGGCGACGCGGAATCGGGGTGGATCGTTGATCGATCGCTGGACCGGAGTATTGATCGCGGAAGAAGCCAAAAGTGTCGGACCGACAACGACAAGTTATCCGGTGGTGCAATTCGCGTTGGATCATTCGAACGTTGAGCGAAGGGCCGGTTAGGCTCATTCGCCGCCTTGCTGCCGGAGTGCGGCTTGGACATCTTCGGCAAGTTGATGTCCGACGCGATCTTCTTCGTCGACCACGACGTGCGCACCCGCTTGAACGAGTTGCCAACGATGAATGTGGTAACGCGCTCGCGCAAAGATCATCGCATCCGGAGCGTGGTAGCGGATCAGGTGCACCAGCTTGCGGCCGGTCAGGGGACTGGGCACGGTGATGATCACGATCGCCGCACGGCTGATTCGGGCATGTTCCAGGATTTCGGTTTGGGTGGCATCGCCGATGTGAGCTTCCAGGCCATAGCGTCGAGCGATCGCGACGTTGTCGGAATTGATATCGACGACGACCAGACGGTCTTTCATCGATTCGATCAGGTCCTCGCTGGCACGTTGACCGGCCGGTCCAAAGCCGACGACAAAGATCGCTTCGCGACCGATCGACGCGTGGGTGTCGGTATCGTCGACATCCGTCGCGATCGCCAACGGGTTGGGCGTCGCGGACTTGCGGCCCAGCTGTGCCAGACGAGCGCCCGCATGAGGTGCCATTGAGATCAGATAGGGTGTGATCAGCAGGCTGATGATCGTGGCAGAGATGATCGCCCGAAACGCGGTGTCGGAGAGCAGCCCCGCTTCGTCGCCCAGACCGCGAGCGATGGTGGCCAGCACAAACGAGAATTCACCTACCTGGGCAAGACAGAAGGCCGATGCGATCGCGAACTGCGGCTGCCCCCCACTGAGTCGCGTGGCGAGCGCGGTGACCGATCCTTTACCGATGACAATCGCCAACACCACGCCGCAAACCAGTCCCAGGTTCTGCAGCAACCACGCCACGTCACCGAACATGCCGACCGCGGCAAAGAACAGCGTGACCAAAATGGTTTTGACCGGTTCGATGTCGGCCCGGATTTGTACCGCGAACGGCGAGACGGCAAGCAGCACGCCGGCGACGAACGCCCCCAGCGCGGGACTCAACCCCAGCCAATGGGCGACCCAGGCGGATCCCATGGCCATGACGACTGCCAGCAAAATCGGCAGGTCACGGTTTCGTTGCCACGACTTCAGACTCAGCAGCCGCGGGGCGACATGATTGAACAGGCCGTAAAACGCGATGATCAGCAACGCCGCGGAGACCAATGCGACCGCCATCTGACGGACAATCATCCAGGGGCTGCCCCCATCGCTCAGGATCGTCACCAACAACATCAGGGGGACCACGGCAATGTCCTGGACCAGCAGGATGCCCAGGGAGATTCGGCCGTAGGGGCTATCGATCTCCGCGCGGTCGGAAAGGATTCGCAGCACGCAGGCGGTGCTGGAAAGCGCGACCATGGCGCCGATCACCAACGCGGAGGGAAGCGGCAGGCCACACAGCCAGACGATTGCGGCGCCACCGACCAGCGTGAAGAGGACCTGCAGTGCCCCGGCCAGCAGGGGGACCTTTCCCAAGTCCATCAATCGTTTCGGTGAGAACTCCAAACCGATCGCGAACAGCAGCAGGGCAACTCCCAATTCCGCGATGCCAAAGATGCTCTGTTGGTTTGAAACCCACCCCAGTGCGCCAGGGCCAATGATCGATCCGGCAATCAGGTAGCCGACGATGGCACTCTGGCGTAGCCGTTCGGCCAACGACCCCAGGATCATTGCCGCCCCGAGCAACAGCAGGACTTCCAACAAGCCATGCCAGACTTCTTGTTGGGCCACGGCAAGCGGTAGCAGGAGCAGTGCGGTCATCTGGACGTTCCAAAATGTTGATGGCCCGCTGTCTCAAAAACCGTCAGCTTGAGCGCTGACCGAATGCTCGCAAAGAAGCGTTCGGGCTGTGCCGCAATCGTAGCGACGGATTGCATCGCCGCGGAGACGGATAAGTGGGCGTCCGAGCGAATTTTGCTGGCGATTCTTGCCGTGACGCTTCCATTTGGCATCGGCCATGCGAAGACGGCTAAGCGGTGAGCCGGATCCGACATCGCAGCGTCCAACAAGACGTCGTCGCCTTTGGCGGGTGTTGGTTGGCCCACCGCATTGCTATTCGATTCCCCAACAGGAAACATCCGATGAAACGTACGTTGATGTCGCTAAGAAACAAACGAAGTCGCATTTTTCGCTCGATCGCCATTCCGGTCGTCTTGACCATCTCCGGTGGCGCCTTGGCTGGCACCGCTCAGGCCCAGGTGGGCGGCCTGGGAGAGACCAACGACCTGGGTCGGGCCGTGGAGCGGGGCGTCAATGAGACACTCCGTGGAACAATCGGTGGCCAGTCACCACAAAACGCCATCCGCGGCGGGATCAATGAGTCGCTGCAGTCGGCCGTGGAAACACCGTCGCAAACGCAATTTCGCGACCAGCAGCGCTACTACAACCAACAATACGGTGCTCCGACGACGGGACAAACCTGGCAACAAGACACCGCCGGCCGGTTGTACTATCGCGATGGTAGTGGGCAACGCGTGTATGCCAGCGGACAAACGGGAACGACCAATCAAGGGACGATCTATCAAGGATCCGGAAGTGCCAATCAAGGCATCGTTTGGCGCGAAGACGCCAACGGGCGGTTGTATCGAGTGGATTCGCGAGGCGGACGAATCTATCGTGGCACGACAAGCGGTTCCATTCAATCGACGGGACAGCGGACGGCGATGACGCAGTCCTCATCGTCCTCGGGGCCGACGCTGGGCGTGGCTGTGCAGCCGAGCGGCCAGGGGGTGACGGTATCCAAGGTTGTTTCGCAAAGCGTCGCTGCCGACGCCGGATTCCAAACCGGTGACACGATCATGGCCGTCAACGGCCAAGCCGTCCAAAGTCCTCAAAGCCTGGGGTCGAAGATTCGTTCGATGAATCCGGGGGATTCGGCCAGCTTCACGATCATGAGAAACGGCCAGAAGCAAACCTTGACGGCCCAATTGAACGACCCGAATGACCGAACGAGTGTCGCCAAGCCGGCGGTCGACGACGATTCGTCGGGGACATCGTCCGATCAGGCGATGTCGGATCTGCGCGAGCAGGTGGAGCAATTGCAAAACGAGGTGAAGCAGTTGCAACAACAAATGAACCGCCTCTCCGGCGGGACCGACGGAGAAGCTTCTGCACAAGTGGAGGCGGAAACTGGCTCGGACGCTGCGTCGACCGCTATCGATGCAGATGCGTCGGGCGACGCCGAAGCGAAGTCGAACGAATAAGGCGCGCCACGAAGCCTGAAAGGGACGTGCTTTTCTAAAATTCACCCTCCCTCCGGG
>NZ_VWOX01000027.1 GCF_008629675.1 Roseiconus nitratireducens
CCGGGGATGAAAAACTTTCTGATTTTTTGTGATTTGACGAGTTCGGTTCGCGACCCATTTCACGCCTCGGAGTTTAACAGGGTGCGGAGGTCTTAATACGCGAATTGCGTCCCTTCGCATCTTCTCTTCACATAGGAGCCTCGCTCGACCCGAATCCTCCAAGATGCGCAAGCGAAGTTTTGCTGCACGAGGCCCGAGCGTCGTGGACCCGCCCTCATCGCCGTCATCGGCTAGTGGTGAGGCGCCCGTTGAATCAGGGATTCTGACAGGCTCTCGTTGTGCGCACGCGCCGGGTTGTCTTTCGACGACCAGACCGGACGCGAAACCTGCGCTCGGATTCCATCGGGAGTCGAACAGTGCAGTTCGCGATTGATCGACGATCAATGTTTTCTAGTGATCTGATTGCGACTCTTCTCTCCTATGGAATCTACATGAATCGAACTCATTCCCGAACCGGCTTCACGCTGGTCGAACTGTTGGTGGTCATCGCGATCATTGGCATTCTGGTCGGACTCCTCCTGCCTGCCGTTCAAGCCGCCCGCGAAGCGGCACGCCGAATGAGCTGCAGCAACAATTTCAAGCAGGTCGGACTGGCTGTTCACAACTACCATTCGGCATTCAAACAGCTTCCGCAACACATGAGCGGGACGACGAACATCGCCAACTCTGGCACCCCGAATCCGATGGCAACCGCTGCCGGCGAAATCGCGACGGCGCACAACCGATTTGAGATCAGTTGGCTGGTCGGGCTGACTCCGTTTTTGGAACAGCAGGGACTTTGGGAAACGATCGCCAATCCTTATGACCCGGACAAGGACGGAGTCGCTCCGTTGATCCCCGGGATGGGGCCCGACCCGCGGCGGTCGCTCGGCCACCACGCCGCCGTCCCCTATAACCCCTGGATGACGGACATCCCCACGCTGCGTTGCCCCAGCGACCCGGGATATGGCTTGCCGTCCCAAGGACGTACCAACTACGCCGCCTGTCTGGGCGACGCAACGCATCACCAACACACCGGTCCCTGGAACGACAACAGATTCGGCACCGGGATCCCCAATCAGGGCTGGGCGGAGAATGCCAACGCCGCCTGTCGCGGAATGTTCGTCTCGCGCAAAGCGATGAAGTTTCGAGACACCCTGGACGGCTTGTCCAATACCATTTGCGCCGGCGAAATCACCACGGACTTGGGCGACGAAGACATTCGCACCCGCCCGGCCCACTCGCCGATGGGCACCGCCGGCAGCGTCACCGCGGACAATCAGATTTCCGGCGCCGGTGGCGTGACCTCGTGCCAGCCGGGCATCAGTGCGGCAAGGCCACGGTTCTGGGATCCGACCCTGGTCGACACGACCAACATGGGCGGGGCGCAAGACCGACGTGGATACAAGTGGGCCTACGGCCGACCGCTGTACAGTGCCATGTCGACGATCGCGCCACCCAACCGCGAACTGTGCATGCAGTGGAACCACCACAACGAAGGCGTGTTGCCTCCCAGCAGCCGTCACCAGGGCGGGTGCCACATCCTGATGGGTGACGGAGCGGTGATCTTCATCACCGATTCGATCGAATCGGGCAACCAGCAAAGCGCCATGGTGCGCCGCCAGGCCGGTTACCTTCCGGCGGGCTCCGCCAGCCCATTCGGGCTTTGGGGCGCCCTGGGAACCCGGGCATCGAACGAAGTCATCCAGGAACAATTGAACCAATAACCCTGTCGTCTTTTGTACGACACCGTCTTCGTCAAGCCATCGTTCCGTCAAGGGAACGATGGCTTGATGTTTTGACGGACTTGGCATGATGTGTCCTGGCTCTCTGGCGTCCGCCGAGAAGCTTCCTCGGTAAAGATGGCAAAACAGTCGGGCACGACCTCCCGTCGCGAAACGAGGACCTAAGTCCCGATCACGCGGATTTAAAGCGTGACCGGAAAATTCCCATTTTGGTGTTCTCGGCTACCCCTTCCGCCTGTGATGCCGGATATCATGTGACTGCACTTGTCTAACGCGACGTCGCCAAATCGTTTTGGCTGGCGACTCGCTAAACTTTTCTTGCTTGAGAAACGGCGAATGAATGCTCTCTTGAAACTGTGTCTCCTTGCAGTTTGCTTGCTTCCGCTGACCGTCGGTTGCGGATCAAGCTCCGGTCCAGGTGAAACCGTCGCCGACCAGGACGAACTCTCTTCGTACCTGGAAGAACACGGCGACGACACCGACCTGGAAGCAGATGAATGATCACGACGTGATCGGATCGGTTTCCCGATGACTCTCCGGAAAAACATTTGAGATTGAAGCAACTTCATCGAGTCATCTCATGCGCTGACTAGGTCACGATCGTGGCAACTTGGTTGAGCGCTCGCGCATGAACGTATCAATCGCATCCCGGTCGATTCGCCGGGGTGTCAAATGGCAATCTTCTCTGCTGCGAATATTGCTATTCATTTCATAGCGTTCCTTTTCTGGCTTGATGGTAATCTTATGAATCGTTCGAAAAATCTGCGCGCCGGCTTCACGCTGGTCGAACTTCTGGTGGTCATTGCGATCATCGGCATTCTGGTCGGGCTCCTCTTGCCGGCCGTCCAAGCTGCTCGTGAAGCGGCCAGACGAATGAGTTGTAGCAACAACTTCAAACAGATCGGGTTGGCAGTTCACAACTACCACTCGGCATTCAAACAGCTTCCCAAGCATATGAGTGGGACGACCAACGTTGTGAACTCCGGCACGCCCAACCCGATGGCACGCAACGCCGGCGAGATCGCGACGGCACACAACCGTTTCGAAATCAGCTGGCTGGTCGGCCTGACGCCGTACTTTGAACAGCAAGGCCTGTGGGAGCAGATTTCCAACCCCTACGATCCCGACAAAGACGGTGCAGCCCCGCTGATTCCCGCAATGGGTCCCGACCCGCGGCGGTCCCTTGGACATCAGAATACCGTGCCCTATGACCCTTGGATGACGGACCTCCCCATGCTTCGCTGTCCGAGCGATCCCGGCTTCGGTCTACCCTCGCAAGGTCGTACCAACTACGCCGCCTGCCTGGGCGACGCGACGCACCACCAGCACACCGGTCCGTGGAACGACAACATGTTCAACGGAAACGGCCCCAACAACGGTTGGGCGCAGAATGCCCAGGCAGCCTGTCGAGGAATGTTCGTCTCGCGCAAGGAAATGAAGTTTCGCGACACGCTGGACGGACTTTCCAATACGATTCTCGCCGGCGAGATCACCACCGACCTGGGCGACGAAGACAAGCGGACGCGTCCGGCCCGCTCGCCCCTTGGCCAGGGTGGAGGCGTGACCGGAAACAATGAGATCTCCGGTGCCGGAGGCGTGACCTCATGCCGTCCCTTCGTCAATGCGGCTCGCCCCCGGTTCTGGGACCCGACGCTGGTTGACACCAGTGGCATGGGCGGCGCTCAGGACCGGCGTGGGTTCAAGTGGGCCTATGGACGCCCGCTCTACTCCGCGATGTCGACCATCGCACCGCCCAACAGTGAACTGTGCATGCAGTGGAATCACCACAACGAAGGCGTGTTGCCACCGAGCAGTCGTCACCAAGGCGGATGCCACATTTTGATGGGAGACGGTGCGGTGATCTTCATCACCGATTCGATCGAAGCGGGCAACCAGGAAAGCGCGATGGTCCGCCGCCAAGCGGGATACCTTCGTCCGGGCTCGGCAAGTCCCTTCGGGCTGTGGGGAGCTTTGGGAACGCGCGCTTCCAGCGAAACCATCGAAGAACAACTCAACCAGTAAAACGGTTCGCCCAAATATTGGTTCGCCAATCTCGGTTGATCAAACGAACAGGCCACGGTTGCATGTCAGCCGTGGCCTGTTTTGGTTCCCCGTCCTGATCTTCCCCCTTTTCGCCCCTCACGACTCCACCGGCGGTTCACTTGACCGGAATGTAAACGTGCGTGATTCGCTCCTCGGGTGCCAATTCCGCCGGATCCCCTTCGTAAACCTCCCAGGCAGACAGTTTCCGATTGGGCTTCCGCTTCCCTGCCTGCAGGTGTTGGTACGCTGCAAACCAGGCATTTCCAAGAAACTCATAGCTACCGGTGTGTTTGACGTGCATCGCTTCGCACCCGGGCAGATCGGCCTGGTTTAACGTTGACGGCGTCTCCATCGTGTCCGACACGATCATTCCGCAGGTGTAGCTAACCCGTCCGGTCTTTAGACACAGATCGTGATACACCGAGGCCCACTGCCCACCGCAGGGCAGGGAAGCCTCCTGAAACACCTTCAGCGTCTGTGTCAGCGTTTGCGAAACGGAAACGCCGATATTCGGCAGAGTGGTCTTGGCTGCCAGCCCCACAACGCGTTGATGGGGCAGGTGTTCGATACCGACAACATCGGTTTCGGAATCAACCGATCCCGTTTCGATCAGTGCCTTGGCCATCCGCAGCCCGCGGTCGTAATCCATTCCGACCAATGATTCCATCATGGACTTCATCCAAAACAGAAACCATGGCAGCTTTCCGTTCATTTCCCACCGAACGTCCGTGGCCTGACCAGCATCGGCCGGCGTCAGTTGAAATCTTACCGACGACGTCGACTTCCAAGGCCGGGTAAAACACAGTTCGTCTTGAATGGAAGCCATCCCGGCGGCGTCTGGAGGATTCAGCTGTCGATGCGTCATCGATCCCGCTCCGACCACCGCTCCGTCCCAGCGATAACTGCCGCCGACCTGATCCGGTCGGTCGGAGAAGTTGACCTCCGCCTGCGGTTCCGCCAGCAGCCAAGGCGACCAATCGGGCCACGTCCCAAAATCGCTGAAGGTTCGATAGACGGTTTGCGGATCAGATTTGATTTGAATCGACCGCGAAACATTCATTGCAGGCATCGGACGTCATCCCAAGCAATACGATGGTTGGAGCGTTGAAAAGATCAACGACTGCGACGATCCCGAAGACAATGCGCCCGACCTCGTTATTGGCATGGTCCCAAAATCGCCGGCCGACGATTCTAACGCTAGTGACCGCTCACTCGCACGATTTACCGAGGGATGATTCGCATTTTTTGAACGGCCAGAGCGTTCCTTCGCCTCTGTCCGTCGCGTTCCGGGAAAGACCATCAGCGGAAATGCATTCTCGACGATCAGCCACCGTCTCGTCGCTGTGATTCGGCCGACCACTGCGTCTTCAAACGCTGGTAGAACTCTCGTGCCGCAGAGACGTCCTCGAGCACCTGGTCCGATTGGTCCGCTGTTCGCCGACTCCAATAATCCAATTCGGATTGCTCAGCCAACCGCTTCGCCTTGCCAACTTCGGCTTCAATTTCATCAAGCGTCCGAAGTTGCTTCTCGATCAGTTGCGGCACTTGGGTGACATTCCAATGGCGGAACCCTTCGCGGGTGACATAAACCGGGGTCGTATGCGCTTCGGAGCCGTCGTGGCCAGTCGCGTGGGCTGCGATCCAGAACCCGTGGCGGGAATCGACGGTCAATTCAACCGACAATTCGGTTTGCAGCGCGTCCTCCGAGGAAACTTCCGCGACCGTTTCACCCAGCTTGATCAAACGCAACCCACGCGGCGCCGACCACCCCGCCGCCCCGATCGCCTTGGCGCGAACTCGCAAAGGTCGATCGTCATCCACAAGGATTTCTTCGCCGGGCAACCGGCCGTCGACCTGAAACTCAAGCATCGGCCCGTTGGTGACGAACGTGTTGCCGCGTTTCAAGGCGGCGAACCACTGATCCGGCGTGAAGGAATCCCGATTTCCACAGTAAGCATACGTGCGCACGGCACCGATGGTCCCACCGTAGGGCGTATCGGCTCCGGCCGACGCCGTCATCTTGAATCCCAGGTTCAAAAAGTCATAGAACAGCTCCGTTCCCAGGGTGGCCTGCATGATGCTGTTGAAATCGACGATCCCGTGATGCGTCCACAATGCCATCTCGCGGTGAACGAAGCACGCCTGAGGGCCAACATGCGTGTGCCCGTAAAGTCCACCCTGACGGTGAATGTTGTCGGCCACCCAGTCATTGGAAAGGTAGCGATTGACATCGCGAACTCTGGACTGCAGGTTCAAGCCGATTGCATGCCCAAGAACCGACCGCGGATCCTCCTGGCCGGGGACCACCCAATGATCGCCGTCGTGGACGCGAAACGAACGGCCAAAGCCTCGTTGCGGGTAGTACGTCCGCATCACATCCCCCATCTCAAGCACGTTGGCAACATGAATATCGACCGCTGCCGTGTAATCGATCAACTTTCTCGCATCCTCACTGGTTTGCAGCCGGGCATGAACGTGGTCATCACCGGAGTACCAGCCGCGCGATGGCATCTCGATCCAACGTTTCGGCTGCAATCGGATCCGCGTCCAGCGTCCCTCGTCGACCGAGACGGTTTCTCGGAGGGGTTCAAATTCCAAGCCACGGATCACGGAAATGTCCCATTTCCCCGTCGGCAATGGCATCTCCAACGGCGGTTTGACGATCCAGTAGCGTCCACCGCGATCGCCCGGCAGGTAAAACGGGTAACCGCGACCGGTTGAACTCAGATGCGGAACGATGTCATTCAGCAACGGACGCAGGTCCAATGCTTCGGCCGGTTCCCACAGTTCGCCGCCGTCGTGGGCCTCGATCCGCATCAACACCGGAATCGACTCTCCTTCGTCATCCACCACGTCGACCGCCAACTGCCCCCGCGGTTCGGTTTCCAACTCCATCGCGATTGTTTGCAACGGCAGGTCGGCGCGAAAGTCGTGCAATGAGAGGTACGAAATGTGCCGACCTTCCGGCATGTTTTTCAGATCCAGCAGCAACCAGGTCACGCCCTCGGACGCAACATCGATTCGAAAGTGCTCTCCCTCTCGTTCGCTGGCCCAGTCCCACGTATGAATCGAAAACCTCATCGGCGAAGCCGGTTGGGTGTCGGCTGATTTGCCGGAGGGGGCAGCCCGCGTGCGCCGATCGACCCGCAGCAGGATCGTCTGGTGTTGCGCTCCGAAGCGGACAATTCCTATGTTAGAAGGTTGGTCCGCGCCCGCTTGAAATACCAGCGAGACGATCTGTTCATCGGGTAGGGTGCGCAGCAATTGCAGCAACGTTCTTTCGGCGCGCCAACGAAAGTATTCCGCCACACGAGCTTGTTCCCAGAACTGCAGTTTTCGCTCCGTGTTCGCCTGTCCCTCGCTGATACGACGCATCCATTCCAGTTGCTGGTTGGTCTGGTCCAGTCGCTCCATGGCGTCGGCCGGCAGGCGATTCCGAAAATGCGTGATCAGCCGTCGAGCAAATGGGACGGCTCCGTCCAAAGCGGGTTGAACTTCGGACAACTGCGCGGCGCTCGGCCATTCAGATTCGGTTTCATGGGCCAGCACGCTTCCGGACGCGATGCTGAACGCCAACCAACTTGCCGACAACAATCCGGGACGAAACAATCGGTTCGGGTTCAATGATCATCCTCCACGGATCAAACTAAACGACTTCGAAACCGTGCCGCTGCTCGCGCCGGAGCCACCGGTTCGCTTCCGGATCGTCGATCACGCTGCGGGACTCTGGATCCCAATGCACGTCGCGCCCCAACCGTTGGCCGATGTTTGCCAGATGGCAAAGATTCAGATGACGGACATGTGAGGCCGCATCAGAAATCGGCTGCTGGCGGCGGTGAACACATTCATAAAAATGACGTGTGTGGGACATCACCGGACGCCCTCCGCGCAAATCGGACGTCAATGCCTGTGAAAGGTCTTGTTGGCTCAAGTCTTCAATCGGCTTTCCAGTCAACTTGCCGCGATTGACAAAGTACCGGCCACCTTCACATTCGATCAGAATGCCGTTTTCGAACCCCAGATCGGGCGCACTGTCACGGATGATCAATTCGGCGCCGCCCTGCATCCGACAGCGGATGTCAAACGACGTGGCCGTGTTGTACCGGTCAGCCTGAGTCGGCTGTCCGTTTCGAAGGGGGACGGGATGTTCCGACCGCACAACTTCGATGCGAACCTTTCCTTTGGCGGCGGTCCCCAGTGCCCACATCGCGATGTCCACGTGATGAGCTCCCCAGTCGGTCAGTTTTCCGCCGGAGTATTCGTACCACCAGCGAAAGTTTCCGTGGCAGCGTTCGGGGATGTACTCGGTCATCGTGGCTTGGCCCAACCAGCGGTTCCAATCCAGCCCACTCGGAACCGGACGGCTGGCAAAGGGGCCTCCCGCCGGTCCGCCACCGATGGCGACCGTTACCTTGCGCACCGCTCCCAGTCGTCCGCTGCGAGCCAAAGCGACCGCGGTCTGAAAGTTCGGATCACTCCGCTGCTGCGTTCCCACCTGAAGGATGCGATCCGTGGCGGCCAGCGTCGATTCGATCACGCGGCCCTCGTCTACCGAAAACGTTAACGGCTTTTCGCAATACACATCTTTTCCTGCACGCAGTGCGTCGACCGTGATCTTGGCGTGCCAATGATCGGGGGTCGTCACAAAGACCACGTCAATCTCGTCTCGTTCCAGGACGTCTCGATAGTCGGGCCCCACCACCTCCGCATCGGGTGCCACAGCGCGATACGCTTCGGCCCGGGTCTGGTCGACGTCACAGATTGCGGCGATATGAAAGTGCGGTTCAAGTTGATGCTGGGCGTGAATGGTTGCCATGCCGCCACATCCGATCACCGCTGCCGTCAATCGATCGTTGACCGCTGGCGCCGCCCCCAAGTCCGATTGTGGCAGAGAGAACCAACCTCCGGCTGTCGCCGCCAACAGCGTGGTCTTGTGAAAGTCCCGTCGCGACGGGCCCCGCTGGGGCGAAGCGACGGGCCGCATCCGAGTCGTATCGGACATAGAAACCAACTCCTGTAACGATTTGAACCAGCTTGAAAAGCGTTCCGGCGGAACGCCGCCTGTCTGAGCGATTGAGTTATTCAATGGGCGTTTGGCGGAAGAACATCGCCGCCGCGGACGTTTGCTTGCTGACGGATCAAAGCGAAACGCCACTGCTGTCGATCGCTTTGAAATGACACCACGCCATCATCGCCCGGTGAGGCCACCGCGCCGCAGATCTCACCAACGGAATCGGTCGCTGCCAATTTCACCGGTCGATCTCCGCTCCAACCCGTCACGCGAGGGACGTGTAAGTGGATGTCGGCCCCGGGCGGTGCAAATAAGTTCCAGCGGTTTTCGGTGACGCGGAAAAGCGTGACCCGACCGTCAACACGAACTCCTTCGATCATTCGGCTTCCATCAGACTGAACTGTTAGGTAGCCCTGCTTGTGAATGACCGTTTCGTCAATCGATCCACGGCGCAGACGCGACTGTTCAATTCTTGGCCCCTTGACCCAAAAACCTTGGGGTGAAAGCACAACGATTTCACCATCCACATCGTAGGGGTAGGGCTGAGACGAAAAATTCACCACCACGGTGGTGCCATCGCTGAATTGCGTGCGTTGGACGGATCGGTCCGCTACCAGAAACTGATGATCGACCATGGCCTCAAATGCGAGCACCTCATGCAGCGGGCAGGTTTCGTGGAACGTTCGCAGCAACCGAAACTCTTGGTCGGGCAATTGGTATCCGGTCCCATTCATCCAAATCAACGGCGCGGTCCCGTACAGGATGTTGAACAGATCCTTGCGGTCGGCAAGCTCGGGTGACGCCTGATGCAGCAGGCCTGCGTTGTCCCCCCAATACCAGGTGGATCCGACGCAATCGTGATAGACCAATTGCCACAGCGGAATTCGGTGGGCGAATCCCATCCCAAACTTGAGGTAGTTCGGCGTCAGCTGGTCTTTGCTCGGCGCGTCCAAGTAACCCGCCGGCCAGGAAGACCACCAAAATGGCCCGCTCATCGATCCTTCGGTGTAGTCGACTTGATCTGCCACCCAGTCATTTCCGTGCTCCGCACCCACGACCAGTCCCCGCTGGTTCATCCGCTCAAACACGCCGCGGCGGAGCATGAGGTCGGTGCGACGGTCGGCGGGATGCTGTGGGTGATAGTCTTCCAGCAATTCCGCCGCAGCTGCGACGTCAACGAACCGAGAGTTCTGTCCGGTTTGCGACAAGTGCAGATCGACATAGGCGTTTTCGGCTGCCTGCCACCTGGTCGACGAACGCCAATACATTTGGGTCCCGTCACGATGCCTCCATCCCAGTTTTGCCGGGCCACCCGGACGGGGACGCAGGGCCGCGGCGTCGACATCATCCCGCTGAAAACCGGTCACTCCCGAAGTGAAATCGGTGTAGCTGTCATAACAACTGGTCAGGTACCCCTGCCGGTTCAGTCGAGCCACAACGGCCGGATCATCGCACGAGCCGATGATGCCGCGGCGAATTCCCAGCGGCCGCATTCGGTCGATGAAGGCCTCGGCATTCGGCCATCCCCACAGCGACGGTGCACCGGACAAGCGTTGCAGCTCAGGCTTTTTCGCCAGCTTGTCCGCAAACGTCACCAGTTTTCCCCGCCGCAGTAATTCCTGCCGATAACAACGCGCCAGCCCCACGTACCCGCCGGATTCAACGAATCTCAGCGAAACGGCGCGTTTGTATCCAAACTGATCCAACGAAGGCAGCCAATGGACTTCAGGCCAATGTCGGCCGTCGTCATCCGATCGAAAGGCAATCTCCGCATCGGCCGCCGTTTCCACCAGCAACATCATCGCGTCGCGACGCTGTTCATCGAACCAGCCAACCCAGGGGAGATCCAGACAGTGCGTATTGCCCCACACTCGTAACGGCCAGCCCGCATAGGTCGGATCCACTTGATCCAACAACACGCCGCAAGATCGGTCACAGAAGACAAACATCCCCTGGTCGGACGCGCACCGGAACCGGGGTGGGAACTCCGCGATCGTCTCCATCGGGCAGGAGGGATCATCGGCTTCGATTTCGAATCGGCACGTCGACTCCTGCACCGAGACAGCGATGGTGAAATCACCTTGCGAAAAAGAATCGTGGATCCGTAGTTTCAAACCGGTGTCGCCGTCTTTCTGCACCGATTTCATTGATAACCAAGACGAGATCGGATCACTGACCCACCGTCGCCCGGTCGCGTGATCTCTGATTTCGAAGAGCCTCTTTTTTGATTCAAATCGGCATTGCAGACGTTCCGATTCGATGGCGACCGGAGTCTCCGAAGTCGGTGCAAGCGAATCGGCAGCGACGGTCGCTTGCTCGATTCTCTCGCACCGGATGCCGTCGATGCTGACTTCGTGTCGTTGAGCTCCGAATGCGATTCGCAACCGGTCGACCGTCCCCGTCGCCGACAGGGGAATCCGATAGGAGTGCCAACGCCCGTCCGCATGAAAGGGGATCCGCCGGAAACGTTTCCATCCGCTATCCCCCACCTCATGCCAAAACAACACGTACTCTCCAAAGTCCGCTGCTACCGCGGTCTTCAAGCGGAAGTGCAGTATCACCGGACCGGAGACTTCGACGATCGGTGCTTCCACGGTGCCGATTCCGTCTCCCGTGACACGAATGCGAAGTGTTCCATCTTGCCAATCAAATTCGCAATGAGAGGTCTCCAGTGACTGACCGTGGAAGACGTCGCTGAGCGACGGATTCGGGGTGGCGACCAACTCGCTCGCCAACAACGCGGCAGCGATCAGGACCACCAGCGACATCGTTCCGCAACGCAGAATCCGTATCATCGAGCCGCCTCTAACTTCTGCCGATAGAATTCCACCGCTTGCCCGTATTCCTCCAACGCCTCGTCTGACAACACACCACGCAGTTCCCCCATCACCTTGCTAACGCGATTGACCAGATAGTCCACTTGCTCGCGTCGCGGGATAAGCGGTCGGTCCGGAATGTCCATGTATACCGGGTTGGTGTGGGCGAATCGCACACGTCCCGACGGGTGTTTCTCGAAACACCGAACGGCCACCCAATACGAATCTGGATCGTCGACCGACACGTCCAACCGAGTCAGATAACCGCCATCTTCAAGCGGAAGGTTTTGCGGGGAAACAGACTGCCGCACGATACCGTTGACAACAATTTCGATGCGTTCCAGTGGGCGGCGACTTTCGCATTGCCCCGTCACGGCAATCCTGGTCTGCCCGCCGGACTCCGTCGAGAATGTTTCTCCGGCGTGTCGCCCGTTGAATCGGACATCCAACATGGGACCGTTTGTCACGAAGCTTCGTCCGGCATCCAGCCCGCGGATCCACTTCTGATAGCTGAACTGACCCGGAACATGCACGTACACGCGGCTGAAACCAATTTGCACCGGGTGAACTCCGGAGGCGGTCCCCGCGGAGACACGCATCCGCAGCCCGCAATTCAACAAGGCGTAATAGGTTTGAAAGCCGTAGTCGATCCAACCGCTTTCGCTGAAGCCGTCCTCGTCTTTCTCCACATCCATGTATTCGGCGTCGGTCCCCGACGTCCAATCTTTGAAGCCGAAGCGTGTTTGCCAAACGTGGTTGTTTGAAAGTTCGAACAAATCCACCTCCATCACGGGCGCGATCATCAGCGACCAGGGCCAAGAATGCTTGTCAAGATCCAACAACGCATCCTGATCGCGTGCCAGACGTGCCACCGGACGGACCGGCGGTGCGGCAAGCTGCAGCGGCTGACGGTGATTGAGCACGAACACGGCCCCCAGTGTCTGTCGGCGTCCGGAAACCTGGGCAATCTCGTACTCCGTATTGACCGGGTAAATCACGTGGGTCGGATCGACTTGGATCAGCTTGTCGGGAACCGGGCGCGCCGCCCGGGGAGAATCAGGCGTTTGCCCAGCGCGGGTGACCCAATAGGTCAATGGAAAGGTGACGTTCAGATCCTCGGCCAGCATCGCGTTGGGCAATTCATCCAGCGAACGGTGCAAGTGCGTGTCACCGCTGTACCAGCCGCGTTCGGCCAGGTTTGCCCAGCGTCGAAGCCGAAATTGGCGGGTCACCGATTCCCCCCCAACCTCCAGGGTCTCCTCGACGGGCAAGTACTCCTTTCCCCGCTCAACACGAATCGTGTAACGTCCGGCAGGCAACGCAACGCTGAAGGGGTCGGCCGTCAATGTCGTGTGGACTTCACTGCTGCCGGCCATCCGCGGAGGCCGGCGGTCGTAGTGAATCGCGTCTCCCCCCACCGACTGCACCAACTTCCACGCGCCATTTGCATCGCGAAGGTGGATCCGCGAAGGAATCGGTTTGCCAGTCCGTTCGTCAAAGACCGCACCGACCAGTCGGACTTCCTCTTTTTCCGGGACGCGCCATCCGGATTGCTCGATCCGAAGCAGTTCCTGATAGATTTCGTCGCCGCTGTAAAACGACAACCAGCCACGCAAACGCTGCGTCTGCCCCGGACGGCAGTCGGGGAATTTCGGATCGGAATGCAAACACGGACAACGATCGTTTCCCCAAGCTCGATCGACCGGATCCCACGCGGTAATGACCCAGCGGTCTCCGTTCGCGTTGCGACACGCGGCGTAGGGCCCCCAATGGATCTTGTTCTCGTTCGTCTGCGCTGAAAACTGCTTCGCCGCTTTCAGCATCACACAGTTTTGGACACGCAGTCCGGTTAGCACCTGATCGGTCCCGTTGGTCAACCACATTTCCATGCGGACGCTTTGACGGGTTGGTTTGACCACCGTTCCGAAGGCGATGCCGTTGGGCAACGTCCGCGACATGGTCAAGGATCCATCTTGCTGCCGATCCCATTCGGTCCGATCCAAATGCTGCTCGCGTTGATCCCAGATCGTCGGGATGTGCGTGTGGGCCAGGTAGGTCAGTCCCAGGTTGGACCAAATCGCCTCGGGAACATCGACCACCACATAGGAATTGGGGTCCCAGGGCGTAAAAACGCTGACCTTCGTGTCGCGTTGCGGATTGATCGCCCCGTCCAAAAACCCGGTGCGGGGATGCCTTCCGCCTGGGTACGGAAGCACCAACAGATCCGCATCGGGACCTCGCTCCGGCCGGTTGTCGACACGTAGATCAAACTTCTTCAGCGCCGCCCGGATCGCTTTCGGCGTCAATCCGGTGGCCGCACGGATTTCGGCTTGCGAGTAGCGGTGGTGCCAAACCATGTTCTCAAGCCAACGCCGCAAGTCGGCTTGAGAACTTGCCGGCCGGGCGTTGGCCAGATCCGCTTGACAATTGAAGGTCAGCAGCACGTCGTTTCGAAAACCGATGTCCGCAGTTCCTTGACCGACATCGATCGCGCACAGCGCCGACCGAGTACCAACCTGATCGGTTCGAAAGCGGACAATCCGATACTCAAGTGGCGTCCCCGAAAGAACGCGAGGTAAAGATTCGTCATCAATGACTTCGATCTCAACCCAGCGGTCGCGCGCAAGCTCCCGATTCGGTTGACGCTGCTGGTCGCAGTGCAGTCGCAGGGGAGCCGTCACCCCGGCGAGATTCTGTACCCGAATCAGAAAGGTGCCCCAGCGACCACTGGGCAGGAGCGGATCCGCCGCGCCTTCATCCACTTTGACTCGTGATTCCGCGTTGATCGAAACGTGAATCAAACTGAAGCGGTCCAGCACCGTTTTCAGATCATCCGCATCGTCGGCGACCTGCTGCCGAATCTTGTCCGCGAGCGCCCCGTCGACGGAGTCCAGCGATTGCAACAGTTCGTCCAAGTGCTGACGATCGACGGTCACCGAAGCGTCCAGCGTGTGACAGCTCTCGTCAACGCAGTGGGGCATCGGCTGCGCGACCGCCAATCCGGCGATGCCAAATGCCAACAGTGTGGCGATCAATCGTGAAAAACTCATTCCAACCCACCTCACTGTGCGCACTCATCCAGAATCTGTTGAAACACGTCTCGAGCATGATCGTACGCTTGTCGGGCGTCTTGTTGTTCCTCGATTGCGTAGGTGGGCTGCTTTTCCTTCCAACATTGGTCGATGCACGCCAGAAACCATTCCGCGCTGGCCCGCGAGGCTCGAATCGGCTGGTCGTCAACCGTCAAAAAGAATGGATTCGTGTGGGCGTTTGGGAACACCCGCAGAGCGACCCAACTGCTCTGATCAATTTCTGCCTGCAACGTGACGTCTTGGAGCGTTCCGTCTGCCACGATGGTTTGAGTCGCACGCGGGTACCCGTTGACAATCAATTCCACCTCAACCGGATCTGCCGAAGCGGACCGGTGCTGATCAGGATCCAGCAGGACCGCGCACTTCGCGCGACAGTGAATCGTTGTTGGTCCGGCAGCGACGAGTTCGCTGCCTTGATCACCCACCGCCAGGAAGTCCGTTTCGGCATCGGTGCGTGCTTGAAAGTCCAGCAGATGAGCCTTGCCGTCGCTGACGTAGCTTCGACCGTCCTGGATACCTTGCACCCAGTCTTCGAAATTCAGTTGGCCGGGAACGTTGACGTACACCCTTCCGATGCCGACCCGTTCGCCGCTCATGCAAGGAAAATCTGTCTCACCGCTCGCCCGAACTCGGAAACCACAATTCAAGGTGTGGTACCACATGTTCCATTCGTCGTGCCGCGGCGTATCCATCGTGGAGATGAAATCGATCGCTGGAACCGGAATTCCATCAGGTCCGGGAACTTCGTGCGTAATATCGACCACATACTCGCACGCACCGATTCCATCGAAACCCGGAATGTTGAAGTGCGGCAAGCCGTTCGGTCCGTCATCCTGTCCCGGCAACCGGCCGACGTAGTTTGTCAATCCGTTTGCCGAATGAGCGGGTCCACAGATCGCTCCCTGGCCCTTCGCCCAACGCAACGTGTTCAACCCCAGCGTCGGCCAGTGATGCTTGGAGTCGCCCCCCGGGTAAATCTGTTCTTTCAACCGCAACAGATTCAAGTGTCCCGACGCATGGGATCCGAAACCGGAAACCTCCACGTCGTATCGAATCAGATACGGGTATTGCGATACGTCATCGACCGCGCCGGTAAAAAACTGTTTCTGGTAGTCAAAGCAAGGCCCCCAGGTCAGACAACATCCGACATTCAAATCTTCGCCCATCGTCTGTCGCAGCATATGCTCCGGCAACACGCCTTCGGTCGGATTCACGTAGTGCAGGCATCCGGCCGCATGGATGTGATGATCCCCCGACCACCATCCGTCTTCGGTCGGATCGCACCAGCGTTGGATCTGAAATTCGACGGCCTGCGGCGATTCATGGACCACCACTTGCTTGGTGACCGGAAGACTGTGTGGACCTCGCCAGCAGCGGACTAGGTATTCGCCCGGAGGGAGGTGAACGATTTCTCCATCCCGCCGGTAGATCTGCGGGTGAAAGAACAGATCGGGCGCCAGTCGTTTGGTTTGCTCGGGATAGGAGCGTCCCCTCATGTCCCTGATTTCAAACGCGGCGACCACCGGACGGTCCGGTTGATCGCGAATCCGCAAAGTCACCGGAATCGATGGCTTGGCGTCGAATGTCAGATCAACGCTGGAGAAGTTTTCTCCCTGGCGACGCGAATGCAATAAGTCGATCCAGTCAATCCGCATGGCAGAGGGTTTGACGTTGGGATCGATACGGATGCCGGCGAGCACGCCCTGAACGGGAATCGAGACTTCGTACTGATGGCTTCCCCCGGGGATGATCGGCACGTTGATTTTGCGTTGCCCATCCGGTTCGGGGCGCCCCTCCGTCCACCAAAACACCTCGATGATTCCGCCCTCATCGGTCGCGGCGCGAAACCGCAGCAGAAGTTCGCCCGAGACGCCGCCGACGTCGGCCCCGATGAACGGGTCGTTACCGGTGCTTTTGATTTGCAACGCACCTTCGGAAGCCTCCATTTGCACTTGATTCATTGCCCGCCAACCGTCGGTCCCTTCATCGAAACGCCATTCGCGAATGACGCGTCCCGGTTTTCCGTCTTTCAAGTCGACGTGAAAATCCAACGTCGCCTGTTGCTCACCCGCGTCGCGGCTGTAGATCTGAATGATCCGGTACTCCAATCCCAAACCGGACAAATTGGGTTGTAGCGGTCGACCATCGAACATGGTCATTGCCATCCACCGGGAGTCGACATCTTCTTGTTTGGCGTGAGGCAGCGGACGTGCGTTGGGGCTTTCGACTGTCAGGCGGGAACGCAGCCCGGCCCCGTTGCAGACCTTGACCAGGTGATGCCGCCAGCCCTGCTGGATCAATTCCGGTCGCCTCGCAACTGCGGTGGTCTCCAAACGTCCTTCGCCAATGCGGACGGCTGCGACGCACAATGGATCCAGAATCGCCTGAATCTCTGCCGTCACCTTTTTGTCGTCCGGCTCCCGGCGAAGCATCCGCAGCTTTTCGACATCGCCGGGCGGTAGCGGACTGCCAATGTATTCCAAGGCTTCCTCCAATCGCTGAGTCTGAAGCAGCAATGGCTGCGCAGCGACGCGGTCAACGGTCGGCCAGTTCGACTCAGCGCCGGGGCAAGGCATGGGAAGGACACAACCGACCGCCAACACCAGCAGTCCGGTCCACATGGGTTTGATCATCTCACTTGTTCTCATCGGAGGATGTCGCTTGTTGAATCATGGTTTCAAACCGGTCGATGCCACTCCGGACATAATCAATGGCCTCCGCCCGCTGCCGCTGATTCGCAAACCGACCCTTGGTTTTGATGTCCAGAATGTGTTGACGCATCCGATCCGTCCACAGTCGTGCGGCGTCCGGGTTGAATCGGGGGCGATCGTCAATGTTCACGTAGACGGCACTTGTGTGGGCCGCATCACGCACCCAAATCGGATTGTGATGTTGCCCCTCGGGGGCCACGACAGACTCGGGGAAACAGCGTGCGACGATCCAGCGGCTTTCCTGTGCCGTTATCTCGAATTCCAGGACCGCGTGCGATTCTTCGGTCGTCGTTTCTCGCAGCACTTGTTTGTTGCTGATGACTTGCAGTCGACCGATCGGATCTCGCGACATCACCTCGCAACGCACACTCAGGCGATCCGAAGCGGCGACCGTTAGTGTGTCGCCGATGCCGGCCTGATTGACAGACAGAAAGATCAATGGCCCCGAGGTCGTGAACGTTCGACACTGTCGAATCCCGTCGATCCACTTGGAATAGCTGAACGGCGGTTCGATCTTGACATAGGCGCGAGCACTTCCGACCAATCGTGCCGGATGATCACTCCCGTTGGTCAGCGGCAGGTGGAAGCCGCATTCCAAGAAGTTGTAATACTCCTCCGGCCGAATCTGATCCAGCGAATCGGTCAGCTGATGCACCACGTTGACGGGGACATCCTTATTGCCTCCCAATCCATGAGCTTCACAGCTGATCCCACCTTGCTCTCGACAGGCCAGGATCGCGTTCTTGTTGATCGGGTAGTCCAGAGTGTCCTCGCCGGCAATCATTCGCCCAGTCCCGATCGGCATGACCAGCCACTTGAGATTCAAAAAACACAGGTGCCCGTAAAGATTCTCGTTGCGGTATTCTTCGCCCATCTGCAGGTGATACTGGTCATCGCAAAATGCTTGCACCGGTCCCATCGGCGCCTGGGACGGATTGACGAAGGCTTGATTCTCCGTGCGGTGCAGAAGGGTCAGATTATTGACAACACGAACGTCTTCGGCTCGTTGGATGACGGACAACCATTCCAGCGGCAAATCCACGTTCCAGGCGTTGGTCACCCAATGGACATGTGTGTCGCCGGAAACCCAGCCTCGGTCGGCCATGTCCACCAGCCGCTTTGCGTGCAGCACCACTTCACGCACTTCACCGGGCTTCAGATCTAGCGTTCGGCGGTCTCGGTGGTGCTCGAAACCGCCTTCAAAACAGACGCTCGTCCGACCGGGCGGAACGGACACCTCGAAGGCGCCATCGCTGTAGAAAAAGGGTACTCGGTAATTCCGTCCCATCGGCATGAATTGCAACAACTGCTTTTCACTCATTGCCTGAACCGCGGCAAAACGACCTCCATGCCGATACTGACCGTCGCTGCCTTCCACGTAGACTCGGCCAGAACACGGGTCACCCGACAGCGCATCGACCAACGTACCCCGCAGCGTTGCCGGCTGGACAACACGGATTGGGATTGAGACCTCCCGCCAGTCGTCCGGTGAACTTTGATCACAAACAGAAACGTCACAACGTGTCGATTCAGCAGTCACGTTCCAAATCCGCACCGGAATCAATTGAGTCCGGCCGGGATGCACGGTGAAGGGAACGCTTTCGGACTCGGCGAACTTCGCAGCCAATTCCAACGCGCGTTCGGTTTGATTGGCCACCGACAATAAGACGACACGTGCGATCCCGTCCGCCAATTCCAACCGTTCCGGACGGTCGCATTCCATCGATGCACCGCTCCAACGGACGGGGATAACGGTGTGCTGCCGTGCCAGGTCATCGACCATCTGCTTTCGCATCGCCGTCAACCGCTGCTCTTCCAACGCGTGCGGCGAATCGTTCGCCCGCAGGTGCTCCGCATAGGCCAGATCGACCTGAGCCGTTTGCAGAGGGCTGGGAGCGGTGCGTGCCAATTGGGTCAGCAGTTCAAACTGCGCCAGCGCGAACTGGCGTTCTTGCTCCGACGGCTTGGGTATCGTCACTTCCTTCGGCACGTAGTGATCTTCGTGAGCCGATGCCTCTCGATCGACTATCGAACCGACCGAAGCCAACAACACCGCGACCACACGGGGGCCAAACATCGCGCGGACGACGCCGCTCACCTTGCTGCTGGTGCAGCAACGAACCTGCAAGTCGCCGGCACTGCGGGACGGCAGGCATCCAACCAGCAATCGAAATCTCGCCATCACTGATCCCCGCTTCGACGTTTCCAAAAGTCGATCGCCGAGTCCTGCGCTGCGAGAACCTCCTCCTTTTCGTCGCCGGACAATTCCTGCGTCAATTGCTCTCGGCGTTCCCGAGCCCAACGGAGGAAGAAGGCCACGGCCGTCGGATCGACCGACTGTTGGCCAGATGCGTCGACCAGATAGAACGGAGCCGTTGATGCGAATCGAAATGTCTGATCGTTGGTCGTGATCGCCCGCAATAGAACCCATCCCGGCTGATCCGATGGCAACGTCACATCAAATGCCTGGTCGCGGTGATTCGCAACCGGAATCTCTTTGACCACGCTCCCGTTGCGAATCACCTGCAATTGTCGGATCGGTTCGCGGCTGTGCAAACGACCCTGGATTCGAAGTTCCCCGGAAGCGGCCAACACACTCCCGGCGCGTTGTCCGTTGACGGTTGCCAGCAGCAGCGGCCCGTTGGTGACGAACACGCGACCCGCCCGCAGCCCTTCCCACCACTTCCAATAGTCCATGCCATCGTCCAAATGAACGTAGCAACGGTTGTAGCCCACGGGGTTGGGCAGCACACCGGATGCACTTCCGGCCGACGGAGGGATCCGAAAACCCGCGTTGAGCACTTGGTAGTAGAGGTGCTGCGTCCACAGCCCGTTGCCGTGGGGCGCAGGCCATTGCTTGACGTCTCGCGGTCGGCCCCAAGCCTCGTTGTCCAAAACGCCCTCGCGCCACAGATGGTTGTGGGCTATCCCGATCGAATCTACCTGGCCGCTGGCAAGCCACAGCGGAACATCACGCCAAAACGGTTTTTCCACATCGACGTGACAGCCCGGATTGAGCCGCTTGGCCTGTCGAAGGTAGCGAACCGAAGCCGGGTACTCGCGACTGGCCCCCGTGATATCGATCGGACGATGAAGGTGGAAGAAGAGCAGGGCACCGCCTCCACGTTCGTCTTCACCGGCAAGCAACTCGTAGAATCGGCCGTCTTCGGTGTGCCGCAAATCATTCTCC
Organism: Roseiconus nitratireducens; assembly: GCF_008629675.1. Classification (GTDB taxonomy): domain Bacteria; phylum Planctomycetota; class Planctomycetia; order Pirellulales; family Pirellulaceae; genus Stieleria; species Stieleria nitratireducens. Next base: position 20,588 of record NZ_VWOX01000027.1, read on the forward strand.
GGCAACGAACCGGGACTCCAAATGTTGGTGGCGTTCCACCAGGTGATGAAGGGACCGACGTACAAATCGCTGGCACCAAGCAACCACGGCGCCTGATCGTAAGGCCGGTGAATGTGCAAGTCACCGCCATACCAACCCTGTTCGGCCAGATCGACGATCCGGGCCAGTCGCACACTCAGCCGCCGCGGCTCTCCTGAGCTTCCCGGCGAAACGTCCCACGCTCCCTCCACTGACTCATATTCCGGACCGCGTTCGATCGCGTACCGATATCGGCCGGCCGGCAGCGTGATCGACAACCGCCCCGAACAGGCGAAGTGATCTTTCCAAAACGGCACTCCCTCCGGTTGAACTGGCTGCCCTGCGCTGTCTTCCAGAAACACCATGCAGGCCGTCGGCTGCCCCCGCTGATCATCAATCTGAATCTCGCAGGGCAACATCGTCTTCGAATCGGCTTGCTCAGGATCCGCTCCAACGACGCAACCCGCCCACCATCCGGCAAGCATCAGCGCGTAGCACCACGACGTTCGCAACGCATGAAACGACCACGCGTGACGCAAATGGTTCCTGCCTGACGCATAGCCGGCTGAAAAACGTTCATTCAACTGCATCGGTCGGGCCTTCGGGAGCGTGGCGAAAAGGAACCAGCTCGGGATACGCCGTCCAAGGCTGCCAAGCCTGGACCATCGGCTGGTAAATCTGGGGTCGACGCTGGTGATGCATCCGATGGTTCAGTCGCTGCTGACGCAACTCCTTCAAATCCAAGTCCGAGACCAGCAAGGCCTCCGACCCAGGTTCGGGAGCGGACTTGTCCAATCTCCAACCCGGATAAGAACAGATTGCCGATCCGCATCCCACCGATTGATTGGAGGCCACTACATGCGTGCAGGTCACAAAGCTGGCCGCCTGGATCAGATGCGGTTCCACCATACCACCCCGCGAATTGACCCACACAAGGATTTCCGCCCCTCGAAGCGATGGCATTTGAAAACTTTCAAAGAAGTAGCCGTCGTAGCAGGTGAGCAGACCGATGCGACCAAAATCTAAATCGATCACGCCATTTTCTTCGCCCAGCACCATCGTGTTCTCACCTCGCTCACCCGGGTCGGCCGGCCAACAGTAGGGCGACTGGGAACCGATCGCCGCGTGCATTTTCCTGTGCTTCCCGGCGACGTTTCCTTCCCGGTCAATGACCAGCACGGTGTTGGCGTAGGTCCCCGGCTCAGGCGACTGCTCGATCGCCGTTCCTTGAAGATACTCCCAGCCCCCGACGATGACGCTCAGATCGCGGCGTTTAGCTTCGTCGCACAATTTGTCGGTTTTCTCATCGGGCAGGTGAAACGGCCCCAACAGGTACTCGGGAAACACAATCAAATCTGCCTGGGCCTCGGCCGCTTGATCTATCCACGGCAACAACGCGTCGACGGTGTCCTTCCCGTCCCGAAGAAATTCCGGCGAGATCTTCATCTGGGCAACCGCCACGCGAACGCTGTCGGCCGAACGGGCAAGCGGCGGAACCGGACGTGGCAACCGTTGCGTTGACGGCTGGGCGGATAGGGGCGTTGCCAGACAGACGAGCCCACAAGCCAGCACGCATGCTCGTCCCCAATCGAAGCAACCACGCTTCGGTTCCCCCCGATCTCCGTGCCACGACAAACTGACCGTCCGCAACAAACTGATGGTTCGCATCTGACCCACTGTCCTCTCAACCGTACCGCCGCGAAAACATGGCGCCGCGTCCGCTCGCAATCCGCCCCGATTGACGACACCAGCGCCGCTCCAACTCGGCCGCCGATGATGATTCGTTGTGCGGGACACGAATCTAACGGCAAAAACAAGGCAATTCTCGCGATTCGCCGCTGACGGAGAATCGCCATGGGCGGTCGCGGCCACCCTCCAACGTGGGTTCTGAACCAGGGGCCGATTCGTCATTTTTTTGCAAACAATCCGTTAGTTTCTTCGATGACACAACGATCCAGTTGTCGAGGGCGGTTCTCGACCCACATGACCGGCGGTGCCCGATGAGCAAAGAAAGCCAAAGCGAATTCGCGATGCTGTACATCCAGAATCAAGGCCGGGTTTACGGATACATCGCAACGCTGATTCCGAATCGATCCGATGCCGAGGACATCTTGCAACGCACCTCCATGGTGATGTGGCAAAAGTGGGATCAGTACGATCCCGATCGAGGTTTCGTCAGCTGGGCCAGAGGCATCGCGCTCAACGAGATCCGAAACTTCCTGCGACGAAGCGAGCGCAAGAACGTCCATCTGTCCGAAGCCGTCGTCGACATGCTTGCGGAACAAATCGAAACCTCAACCGATCCGATCCGCGCCGAAGCGTTCGAGCAATGTTTCTCCAAGCTGGAACGCAAGCAGCGATCGCTTCTAGAGCAGTGCTACCTGGAATCCATGGGTGTCAAAGTCGTCGCCGATGCGCTGGGGACGACTCGCGATGCGATCTACATGCGTTTGCATCGCATTCGCAAATCGCTCATCAATTGCATGAACCACCAACTTTCCGACGACAACGTCGCGCAGCAGAGGGTCTGAGGGGATGAACGAATCCGATCAGAATGTTGGTGACCCGGACGAAACGTTTCTTGCGCTGACCAACCGGATGTGTGACGGAACGATCACGCCGGACGAGTTGGAGCGGCTTGGCGGGTTGCTGAGGGAAGATCCCGAACGGCGTGAAACCTATCTCGCGTATGTCAGTTTGCACGCGCATCTGATGTGGCAATATCGAACGGGAGAATCCGCAGCGAACCTTGCCAGCGACCGAGCGGCCGATCCGGGCGTCGCTACCGGCGGCGATTTATCGTGCGGGGTCGAACCATCGCAACGCGTCTCCGGCACCGCAGGTGGGTTCACGACGTGGCTCGCCTCACGGCCGGTCACCGTGGGTGCCGTGCTGGCGACCGCCGTGCTGGCCCTGCTCGGCGTCACCCTGATCCCGTGGTCGGGCCGCGCAACGATTGGGACGGAGGATCGTCCGACGACGACCGCCACGCCGTTCGTGGCCACGCTGCGAGAAACCAGCGGCGCGTTCTGGACCGATCAGCAGGTCGCGCTGAATGCGGGGGCGCGCGTTCCGACCGGGGAGGTTCGAATCGAACGGGGGGAAGCCGAATTGGTGTTTGATTCTGGTGCCCAGCTGATCTTGCGAGGCCCGGCCAGGATGACGCTGGAATCTTCCCTGTCGGCGTCCCTGCATTCCGGTCAATTGGTGGCTCACATGCCCAGCACCGCGGTGGGCTTTCGCGTGCAGACACCGACGGCGGTGTTCGTCGACCAGGGCACCGAGTTCGGATTGCTGGCAGAACCGGACGGGACTTCGGAAGTTCACGTGTTCCGAGGTCAGGTGGATGTTCTCGCACTGGCCGAGGACGGGGGCGCAGCCGCGGCAAATCCGCTGGAACTGGTCGATGGTCAGGCGCGACGGATCAGCCAGCGGGGAAATGTGGGAAGCCAAGTTGCCTATTCGAAGGCCAGGTTTGGATTGCTGTCGCAGCGAGTCGCCGAACCGATTGCTTGGCCAGTCGCCGAAGGTGGCAACGGGCACTACTACCAGTTGGTGATCTCCGACAAACCGGTCACCTGGCACGAGGCGGCTCTAAAGTCCGCCAACACCTACTTCCGCGGTCTGCCGGGACACCTGGCCAGCGTCACCTCCGCCGCCGAAGACGAATTCATCGTCGGACAGTTGATCCGCCAAGAACCGATTCGAGGGATCTGGATCGGCTTGACCGATGTGCTGAAGGAATCGCAATTTCAATGGATCACCGGAGAACCAGTCGAGTACACGCACTGGGCAAATGTCCCGACGCAACAACCCGATAACTTCCGCGAAGCCGATTGGCACGGCGGCGAAGACTATGGGATGTACAGCAAATTGCTACCGAAGTATCCGTGGGCCTGGAACGACCTGAGCATCGACAGCATGCACGAGAAGGTGTCGGCGTACTTGGTGGAATATGAACCGGCCGTCAACACGCTTCGTCAGACCAGCATGTCCTTGCCCCCGGTTCGATGGGACGAATCGGAAGGTGGCAATGGGCATCACTATCGGCTGGTGCTTTCTTTTGAATCAGCGAGCTGGCAAGAGGTGCGTCAGCGGGCCCAAGACAGTCAATTCAATGGCGTCGCCGGCGACCTGGTGTCGCTGCAAAGCGATGCGGAAATGCAGTTCGTGATCGAAAAGCTGTTGCGTGTCTGCGGCATCCCGGAACAGATGATCGGACTGTCCGGCTCCAGCTTTGAAGACTTGACATGGACCGACGGGAGTGATCCCGATACGGCCCAGATCGGCAAACCGCTGCTACCGGCCAACGGTTTCTATGGGCTGCTGCGTTGGGACGCTACTCGCAACCATCCGCCCAGCTACGGATGGTCGATTCAAACCCGTGCCATGGACGTCCAGCCGTCGGACTGGTTCGGCTACATCGTGGAGTATCCCGATGACATCCCCTGAATCTTCGATCAGAACTTCATCCTTCGCCGTCGGTTTCGGTCACCAGCAAGGTCCAGCGTTCGCGTGGAAATGCGTTCCATTGCCTTGCTGTGTTTTCCCGCGTCCCACGATCTGCGTCCACCAATGCTGACGACGAAAACCGTCTGCCACCAACCCACTTGATTGACGGATTCGTGATCCGTTTTCCCCACCAACATCGGAATCTCGACTTCGGACGTGTTTGTTGCGACTCGGCCCGTCCGCCATACCAACGTGTATTTTTCGTAGTTGCTAGGAGAAACCTGATGAATAGGTCCGTTGTAAAGAACCGACAGGGCTTCACGCTTGTCGAATTGTTGGTCGTCATTGCGATCATCGGAATCTTGGTGGGGTTGCTGCTGCCGGCTGTCCAGGCCGCTCGCGAGGCCGCGCGTCGAATGAGTTGCAGTAACAACTTCAAACAGATCGGGCTGGCGCTCCACAACTATCACTCGGCTTACAAACAATTGCCCACACACGGTACGGGGACCGGCCTGGCTCCCGGTGCCGGAGGTTGGGCCGAGCCAACGCCCATCGAGGGCGCGTCGCATGAACGTCTCAGCATGCTCGTCGGGACCATGCCGTTCATCGAACAGCAGGGGCTGTGGGAGCAAATTGCCAATCCGAGCACGCAGTACATCAGCACACCCCCGGCTTCCGGAACCTGGAATCCGATGGGTCCGGTGCCTCAGGATGAATTCGATTACATCCCGTGGATGACCGAAATCCCCACGCTCCGCTGTCCCAGCGATCCCGGGACCGGCGCCCCCGCCCAGGGACGCACCAATTATGGTCCCTGCGTCGGCGACTCCTGCCATGCCAGCTTGGCCCACGGCTGGAAGAGTTGGACGTTGGCTCCGGCCGATTCCAACATGGCACCGTTCATCCGCTCGGCCGACCGCGGAGTGTTCGCGTTCCGCAGGGCCTGCAAATTTCGCGACATCCTGGATGGTTTGTCCAACACCATCGCGATGGGCGAAATCATGTCGGAACTGGGCGACCGAGACATCCGCACCGCAATTTCTCTGGGCAACGGCGAAGACAACTTTTCGGTCGGGGCCAATATTCCCCAAGCCAACCCGTCCCATTGTCAGGCCACCGGACAAATCAGTCCCAGCCGGCCAAAGTTCTGGTCCGACGGAAGCGATGGCGGGACACCTCCACCGTTTCTGGTAACCAACTACCCGGTTACCCGTGGCATGATGTGGGCCAGCTTCTTGCCGTCGGTTCAGCAAGTCATGACCATCTTGCCTCCCAACCGCGAACTGTGTGGACCGAACCTGGTGGTGGTCCCTGGCGTGTATGGCCCCAGCAGCCATCACCAGGGCGGATGCCACGTGTTGCTCACCGATGGATCCGTCAAATTCATCACCGATTCGATCGAGGCCGGCAATCAGCAAGCCCCCGTGATCAGTCAACCCAACGCTCCGGGATCCAAGAGCCCTTACGGCCTGTGGGGATCACTGGGGACTCGCGCGTCCAAAGAAATCGTTGACGAGTCCCTCTGATTCGGCCGGCCGCTCTGCCGTGGTTCCGCCGGAAGCTCCTGAACGCTCCGGCGGCTCCGGAATCTCCTATCACAATGGATCGGATTGATCTCATGAAATTTTGGATATTGTCGGGTCTGCTAGTCGCCCTTGGTTGCTTCCTCGTGCCCGGTTGTGGTGACGATCAAAACCGCGTCGTCGAACAGCCCGATGCGGCACAGCTGAAAGCGAAACAGGAAGAGTTCGCCGCGTTTCAAAAACGGATGTCGCAACAATCAAAGCTGCCAGGCGCAAGGTAGCTCTCCGGGCGGTTTCTTGACGCCCGACGAACGATGATCGACGACCTTCACCCGGCGCGGTCTGGAGAGGGGTGGACGACAACGGGCTGCCGGGGAGGGTGCTTGGCAAATCGGATCTGCTAAATTGCAAGCCGGGTGCCAATCCGATCGTTGGCTCCCGCCACCCTTCCGATTGTCGCCTTGTTCCTCGTTCGCGTCTGTGCCCACTGCCTGCCCCCGCCCGCCCGTGTTCACGAAAGGTCACCTGCCGTCTGCTTTCCCTGCCGTTGTGCTCAGCTTGGTCGCTTCGATCGCCGGCTGTGAATCTCGGCAGACCGAGTTTGCAAGCGAGCGACTATCACAAGTGCTTGATCCGGTCGACGCACCGCACGACGCCGCCGCGATCAAAGCCTTTTGTGGCGATTGCCACTTGGTCCCCCAATCGCATCGATTCGACAAGGGCCGCTGGAGAGAAGAGGTCGAGCAGGGTTTCCGGCTGTACGCCAATTCAGGGCGGGACGACCTGGTCCCGCCAGACTTTGATGCAACGCTGGCCTTTTTCCGAGACACCGCGCCCGACGAGCTCGAATTCCATCCGCACGACAGCCAGCCCGACACGCGATTCCAGCGACAGGAGTACGAATTGATCGGCCAGCCGGAGCTGATCGGGATCTCGAATGTGGTTGAGACCCGCCCAAGTGACGCCTCCGCCTCGTCGGTGCAATTTGCCATGACCGACGTTTGGACCGGAAACGTTTCGACGGTCGATCAATTGGATTCCACGTCGACGACCTTGCGTGCCAATGTGATCGCCAAGGTTGCTCACCCCGCCCACATCGAACCGGCGGACCTGGACGGTGATCAGGCGACGGACTTCGTCGTCGCCGACCTTGGCAATTACGCACCGGACGAACAAACGAACGAAGGCACGTTGTGGATGCTTCGAAATCAAGGCGGCGGGAGCTTTCGGCGGCACCCTTTGAAACTCGGGCTTTCCCGCGTGGCCAGCGTCCGTTCCCTAGACCACGACGGAGACGGCGATGTCGACCTGGTCGTCTCTGACTTTGGTCTGCATTTCGTTGGCTCCATCTACTTATTGACCAACGAATCCACAGTGAACGGGATTCCCAAATTCAGCTGGTCGGTTCTGGACGACCGTCCCGGCGCGATCGATACCCCGATTGTGGATTTCAATGGTGACGGGCGTCCGGACATTGTGACTCTGGTCTCCCAGCATCACGAAGTGGTCGATCTGCATTTGAACCTGGGTGGCGGCAAGTTCGAATCGCATCAGCTGCATCAGGCCCCCGACCCGGCGTACGGTTCCAGCTCCATCGAAGTTGTCGACCTGGATGCCGACGGTGACCTGGATGTCGTCTTCACCAACGGCGACACCTTGGACGACTTCTTGGCCAAGCCGTACCATGCAATTCATTGGTTGGAAAACCAGGGATCCTATCCATTCAAACATCACCAAATCGCAACGATGCCGGGCGTTTACTGCGCCCGCACCGGAGATCTTGATCTGGACGGAGATCTGGACATCGTCGCCGTCGCGATGTTGGGCGAGAAAGAAATGTCAAAGCAACCCTCGGGGACTTTCCAGGGCGTGATCTGGTTGGAACAAACGTCTGGCGGCCAGTTTCGGCGGCATCACATGCTGGTGAATGAGTGTGATGCGATGGCTTGCCAATTGCTGGACTGGGACGCCGACGGAGACTTGGACGTTCTGGTCCCACCGGCAAACAACTCACAGCGTGTGAGCAAGACGCTGGCCGTGTACGTGAATCAAACACGGTAATCGACCGCAATGGGACGCAAAAAACCAACACGGGAGTCTCGTCCGAAGCGGACACCCCCATCGACAGGATCGGCCGGGGAACCTTCGGAAAGTCGATCAAACGGTTCACCTGAACGCCGGGTTGGTCGCGGCGTGATCGTGTTGGCTGTCGCAGCAATTGTCATCGCGGTCGGGTTCGTCGCGTGGATGGGAACGCACCAAATCCTGGCCCGATATTGGGCGGCCAAAGGAGCCGGTGCCGTCGCGGTAAGACAACTTGACCGTGCCGAGGCCGACTTCCAAAAGGCGGTTTCCTACGATCCGAATCTGGGCGCGGGCAAAATCGGCCTCGCCCGCGTGGCTCGATTGCGCGGACAATTCAATCGTGCCCGCGAGATCCTTCAACAACTGGCATCGGCTGGCATTGCCTCGGAAGGCACCAACCGCGAGCTTCTGCTCGTCCAGATTCATGAGGGCCGAGCCAGAGAGCTGTACGGCAACTTTTCCCGCTTGATCTCACAGCGTCCGGACGACGTCGACGCGGTCTGGCAGGCCTTTGTGGACGGTTTCGAGTTCTCCGGCGAAGCAGAACTGGCAAGGGAACTTGCGTCCAACTGGCTGAAGGAATCCCCGGACAGCCCCCTCGCGCACCTGTCCATGGCACAGCTGGCGATGGAGCGGGACGAATTTGAACCAGCCGAAAGGCATTTTGCTTTGGCCGCACAGCTCCAGCCCCAGTTGATCACGGCATGGCAGGGGCTGATGCGTGTCAGCACCATCAACTACCAACATCGTGACGCCTTACTTTACAGCGAGCAGGTATTGGCGTTGGACCCGCAAAACATCGAAGCGCAGGTCCGTAAAGCCGATTGCTTGCTGGTCCTGCATCGTGACCAGGAAGCGATGCGTGAGTTCGAAGGCGCGTTGGAAAGTCATTCAAACAACTTTTCGGTCCGCTACGAATTGGCCTCGCTGCTGCTCAAACACGACCAGGCGGACCGTGCGTTGGAAGTGATGAAGCCGCTGACGGCCGAATTCAGTGACGATGTTGCGATCAATTACCTGATGGCGGTCGCACACCAGCAGCTCGGCAATGACGAAGCGGCGGAACCGTACCTACAGAAACACCTGGACGGACGCCAGGCGTTGAATCGCCTGACGGAAATGAAATTCCGCACGGAGCCCGGTGACCGCGACTTCTCGTTTTGCAAAACCGTGGGCTTGGCCTATTTGAGGTACCAATGGGACGCCGCATTTCCTTGGCTGGACCAAGCCGTACGGATCAACCCAATGGACCCCGAGGTGCAGCAGGCGTTGGGCGATTTCGCCCACAAACGGGGCGACGGGGAATTGGCCAATAGGTACCATCGCCAAGCCGATCTGGTGCGACAGATGCTCCGTCGCGGGCATGCGGGCCCCGGCCTGCCTCCGCCCCGTTGACCCGCCCACGCAAAGTCCGCATGAAGGCGATCAGCCACAGAGCCCACCGAGGACACCGAGAAGCCAGCGTGTGCTCTGTCCCCGGATGGTGCTCTGTCCCCGGTTGGTGCTCTGATTCGGGGCAACGCCCCGATGTTTGCCCAGCCCAGCCCGAAGGGCTGGGTAAAACGGCCAAAAAGAAAACTTAGGGCCAACGGCCCGGCCGTTGACTTGCGACGATCCGGGCCTGCCGATCATTGAATCGTGGTGCAGCCGCCTTCCGTGCGATTGGCGGCTTCTACAAACCGCTGCAGCGTGACGGGCGCCAGGTCGACGTTCATCATAAAAGAGGAATAGGCCAATGACGCAGCAAGACGGTCGGTGTCGCGGGCCCAGGGAGGTACGTAGCGGGGTGGATCAATGAAACCGTTCTCAAAGTATGGGGCTAACGTGATCGTATCGCTCATTGCCAGCCTCCCGGCGAAAAGACGGTTCAAGATCTGAGGCTGGTTGTCGCGGATTGCGACGTTCATCAAGACGTGGGCTTCCATGAGCCCCTTCAGGTAAGCGCTGTCTTTTGTGAATGCGATCCGTCCGCGAACATCGCCACCGCGAAAGATGCGTTGCGTCGACTTGTAGGCCTCCCGCTCGACTTGTCCCCCGTCCAGAAACAGCTTGAAGCATTCGATGAAGTCTGCTCCCTCCAGAACCCGTTGCAACGCCTTGATCCGCAAGGCCAGCCGGCGAAGACGGTTGATGTCGATCGACCGAGTCACAAGCTCGGCAAAGACCGCGATCCCCTCCTGCGTCCGCGTCGTGCGCGGCGCACCCAGACTAAGGACCTTGAGGTTCACTTGCCTACGACCGTTGATAGCGGTGGCAGTGTGAACCAACGCCTCGTGCTGATAGAGCTGATCGAAGTCAAGCTGTGAGAAAAGAGCGGAACCACGAATCCGAATCCGTGTTGTTCCGGCAATTGCCTTAGAAGACAACTGGTCGTCAACCACAATCCGGATCTGGTCATCCACAAAATAGTCATCGACGGCTTTTTGCAGTCGCTCAGCAAAAAGCGCTGCGGGCAAATCTGCCTGTGCCGGTGTGATGTGACTGGCCCGCATCAAGTGGTCGGTCTTCTGCAGCAAGAACGTCGCGGCATCGATCCCGGAAAATGACTGTGTCGCGTACACATCATCCGGACGTCCGTAAAGGTGAATGGACCGCTCGGTGAACTCTGGCGTCCCCGCTGCCATGAGCATGCGTGCGGCCTCACCGTAGCTAAACGCCGTCCGCCGAAGATACTGGAGCAGGACATCGTCGCCGTCACAACGGCTGACGTAATCGTCTATCCCTTCAATCGTGTCCGTCCAGTCCGGAACGCTGATCTCGATGTCCGGCAGGGAAGGGCGACCCGCACGCCAACCTTCAAGAAAAACATGCTCGACCGAATCAGGCCAGTTGAGATACTTCAGAACATTGATCGGCTTCGCCAGCCGAATGAGTTCAGAATCCAGCTCAACGAGGCGTTGCTTGAATTCAGGTGTCATTGGCGTGAATTCCAGGAGTCATCTCACTCACGCGACGCCGCGAGGAAAGGGCAGCGGATTGCGATGGTCTCTGTGCCGTGACCACGGTCCCGGTCGCCCTCATCATCCCATTCGAATTCATCGCCGCCAAGAGATCCTGGCACAAACTTGAGAACACATCGAGCGTCACAAGATCAGGGTCTCAGATTCAATTCGGTAGTCGACCCCGTGCCAGCCAAACCATGGCTGGAGCGTCCGTTATCACAACGTGTTCTGTAACGGACGTCGCGACGACCCTGGATGTGCCGACGACCATCGGACCGAACGTACTGAATCCAAAATGGAACTTCTTCGGGACGTGCCCGAAATCCCCGTTTGACGTCGCGTGTCCTTGCCGGGGCGTTCAGGCCTCTGCTCGCATTCGGTGGCACGTGCGGCCTCCCAAACAATCAAACCTCCGATATACTGGAGCCGGTGAATTCCTGGGAGTCATCTGAATCGAAGACGTGCGATGGGCAACGCGAAAACGGCATCATTGAAGAACCAGGCCGGTGGTCTCGACGACATCACCAGGATGGATTATCAGCTGCTCTTCGATCGTACTCCGGTCGGCATTTACGTGGTCCAGGCGGGGCGTTTCCACTACGTCAATCCTGCGCTGGGTCAGATACTGGGCCGCTTGCCCAAGACAGTTCATAGCCAGCCGCTTTCGAGTTTCATTCATCCCGACGATCGTGTGGTTGCGGAAGACTGCAGGCGGCGGCGGGACAGGGAAACATGGTCGATCCGCTTTCAGACACGAATGATTCAAGCAGACGGGAAGCCTGTTGCCGTTGAAGTGGTAGAATCGCTTTTCAACGATGGATCACGCGTGGACCATTCGGACGGACCAGCGTTCGTCGGAGTGGTGATCGACATGACGGATCGCGGACAGGCAGACAAGGAGGCCCGGCAGCGGCTCAACTTTGAGCAATTACTTGCCAACCTCTCCGCACGATTCGTCAATCTGCCGGGCGATCAGATAGACGGGCAGATTGACGCAAGCCTGAAATCCCTCGTGGAGTTCTTGGGGAATGATCGTAGCACACTCGTCGAGGTTGAAGGCGACGACGAGCATGTGATGATCACACATTCGTTTGCCGTTCCGGGCTGCCAACCGTTTCCGATCGGTCCATTCCCGGTCGCAAGATTACCTTGGTTCATCAACGAATTCCTCAGTGGCCGCGATGTATTTGTTCGTGTCATCCCCGACGACCTCCCTCCCGAGGCAACGGATGAACGAAAGTATTGCCGGGAGCACGGAATTCAGTCTAACGTGACCGTGCCCCTGAAGGCGGGAGGTGAATTGCTCGGCGGGCTGACCTTTGCGTTCATCCGCAATCAATGCGAATGGCCAAGCGAAATCATTGTCAGACTGGGCCTGATCGGCGAGGTTTTCGCAAATGCACTCCTACGGCGGCGCACCGAGCAAGCATTGCAGAAGGCGATCGAAGAGAAGAATCGTCTCAGACGGCAGTTGGAGCAGGAGAACCTGTACCTTCGCGAGCAGGTCATCCTCAAGCACCAACACGGGCGAATCGTGGGGCATAGTGACGCGATCACACGGGTACTCGCTGATGTTGAGCGTGTCGCAACGACCGATGCGCCCGTTTTATTGACCGGAGAGACCGGGACGGGCAAAGAATTGCTGGCGCAATCGATCCACGAGCTGAGTAATCGCAAGGACCGTCCCATGATTGTCGTGAACTGTGCATCGCTTCCGGCGACGCTGGTCGAAAGCGAATTATTCGGCCGCACCGCCGGCGCCTACACGGGCGCCGCCTCTGCGCAGGTCGGTCGCTTCGAATTGGCTGACGGTTCGACGCTGTTTCTTGACGAGATTGGTGAGTTCCCGCTTGAACTACAGGCGAAACTGCTGCGAGTCTTACAGGATGGCCACTTCGAGCGTTTGGGCGCGGCCAAAACAATCTCGGTCGACGTACGGATCGTCGCAGCTACGAACCGAGACCTTGAAGCCGCCATGTCCGAGAACAGGTTTCGCGCCGACCTCTATCACCGATTAAATGTCTTTCCAATCCGCGTGCCGCCATTACGCGATCGCCGCGACGACATTCCGCCGCTCACCTGGGCGTTCGTCGAAGCGTTCGGGCGACGGATGGGGAAATCCATCCAGTGCATTCCGCGCAAAACGATGCAGCAGTTGCAAGATTACGGATGGCCGGGCAACGTCCGGGAGTTGAGCAACACCATTGAACGCGCGATGATCCTTACGGGCGGTGACACGTTGCATATCGAGATCCCAGCAATGTCTCGCGATGGCTCCGCTTCTCACAAGACGCTTAAGGAAGTCGAGCGAGAACAAATCCTACGCGTGCTGGCGGAAACAGGCTGGCGGATCCGCGGAACCGGGGGAGCAGCCGCCCGTTTGGACGTCAAGCCGACAACGCTGGAAGCACGGATGGCAAGACTAGGAATCACCCGGCCGAATCGGTCGTAGGCACGAGCAGCGATGGCGGCATGCCATGCAGTCTTCCTGGCGGCGTGTGACCCTCGGGCGATGGCGATGGTGAGGCCCCTGACCAAATCTCCAATATGCTGGAGAATCTCCAGCACTTGGGGCGCCGCGCGGACCCTCAAGCATCCACCTCCGTCTCTCTAAGCTGTTGCTGCAGTACGATTTGCCTCGCCTGTTGGCCGGCTGCTCCAAATCGGCACAACGCTTGCTTACCGCGTTTCAAACGTAAGCAAAACTGTGCCTGTCGAGATGACCCGTTGTATCGGATATGCGAGGTGAGGGAGGTCACATGCTCCAAGCCGTGTTGCGATTGGTAGCACCACCGGACAAGCGGGATGAGATTCTCCGGGTCTTCAGCGGCATGTCCGGTCCCACGGAAGTCACCAAAGGGTGCCGACGTTGCAGAGTACTTTGCGATGTAAACAATGACGATGCGATCATCTACTGGGTGCAGTGGGACACACGCGAAGAATTGGAAGACCACCTCCGGTCGGAACGGTTCCGCAAGCTTATTCCCTACATCGAAATGTCCTTGGAACCGCCCGAAGTCGAGATCAGCCAACTGGACGTGATCGGCGGTATTGAGATCGTTGTATCGGCGATTGAAGCGCGTCATTCCTGATCCAGTCGCCATGCCTTTTTCCGTTGGGAGTTGAAATAGTGAAGCTGTTGACTTTCGCACTGATGTCCGTGACGTGGGCATCGCTGTGCATCGCACCCGTGTTCGCAGATCAGGAAGCCGACGAGGCCGCAATCCGTCACGCGGTAGAGGCTTACGTTACCGCCTACAACAGCGGTGACGCCAAATCATTGGCGTCCCTGTGGTCACCCGAAGCCGTCTACTCCAAACCCGGCACCCAGGAGCAGGTAGTTGGGCGCGAAGCGATCGAACAGGAGTTCTCGTCCATCTTTGGAGAAAACAATGAATCGAAGCTGGTTGTTGATTCCAAGTGGATTCAATTCATGTCACCGACGGTAGCATTGGAGAGTGGCATCGCAAGGTTGACCCGGCCAGATCAAACTGCAGAGGAGACCGAGTATTCAGCGGTCTACGTCAAGCGTGACGATGATTGGCTCTTGGATCGGGTGACGGAAAAACTGACGCCATCGATGGGGCCCAACTATGAGCATTTGAAGGAATTGGACTGGCTGATTGGAACGTGGGTCGATGAAGACAACGATGCGCGAGTGGAAACAAAATATGCGTGGACGGCGAACCGCAATTTCATTTCACAGATGTATTCATTGTCGATAGGCGACCAAATCGAGCATTCAGGACTTCAGGTGATCGGATGGGATCCCACCAGTAGAAGGATCAGATCGTGGACGTTCGACTCTGACGGTGGGTATGGCGAAGGGCGGTGGAAGAAAAGCGGCAAAGTTTGGCATATCATCAACCTGGGAACTTTACCAGATGGCACCAAATCCAGCTCTTCCAACATCATTAAGTACGTCGATGACGACACGTTTACCTGGCAATCTGTCAGCCGCATGTGTGACAACGAACTGCTGCCCAACGTCGACGAAGTCGTTGTGGTGCGGCAGAAGGATTCAGCGGCGGAAACAGAATGATCATTCAGGATCTGCAATTCTCATCAGGAAGATATCGTTGTTGACGAACTGAACAACTGTATGTGTTAGGGATCTAATCCGATGAATCGTTTGATACTTTTTGTGGCTGTCGTAGCGATCGGTTTTTGGAGTTCAACCGAAGCGGTCGCTCGTGGAGGTCGCGGAGGTGGAGGGTTTCGGGGTGGTGGCGGGGGGATGCGAGGCGGTGGGTTTTCACGACCCTCGATCAGCCGGACGCCGTCGATGAGTCGCCCCAGCTATTCACGCCCCAGCTATTCACGCCCCAGCGTCTCGCGTCCAAGTTATTCCCGTCCCAGTGTCTCCCGTCCCAGTGTTTCGCCTCCCCGGGTCAGCTCACGTCCAAGCGGTTCGCGTCCGTCGTCTCCCGGCACCGGCTCGCGTCCGGGAGTCGCTTCTCGTCCCGGCGTTGCGACCCGACCGAGTCAAGGCCGGCCACCTAATTCCAATGAGCTGCGGAACTTCCTCGATCTGCCGAGTGGTGCGAGGCCTAGTCAATTGCCGTCCTCAGGACGCGGCAATTTAGCTGGCAGCATTGCCGGAGGCGTTGCCGGCGGAGTGGCCGGAAGTGCCGCTGCTGATTTTCTTCGCGACTCCGGCCCGCGACCGGAGACCCGGCCTGCCGAACGTCCCGGCATCGCCGAACGCCCCGGAATCGCCGAACGCCCCGGTGCTGGTGACCGACCATTCGCCAGTAGTCGTCCCGAGCGGATCGAGAATCGTGGCGACCGCCAGGAGATTCGACAGGATCGGCGTGACCAGATCCGCGACCAGATCGACGATACGCCGTTACGCGATTTCTGGTCGGATCATCCTCTCTGGGGTGCCTGGGCGATTACGCGACCGTATCGATGGGCTGCCTGGGGAGGCGTCACCGGCTGGGTGGACTACGGATGGACGGAACCGGTGTCCTACAACTACGGCGAGAACGTTTACTACGAAGATGGTTCCGTCTACTACGGCGACGAGGTCGTTGCCACCGAGGAGGAATATGCCCAGCAAGCGGAAGCGATCGTTGCGAGTGCGCCCGAGGTTGCCCCCGATCAGGCCGAATGGATGCCGCTGGGTGTCTTCGCGCTAACTCCCGACGGACAGGAATCGGGTCCTGAACCGACATTGTTCTTGCAACTGGCGATTAGCAAGCAAGGGATTATTTCAGGGACTCTGAACAACACCGCCAACGATACCACGCAAACCATCGAAGGAATGGTGGACAAGAATTCGCAGCGTTCCGCTTGGAACGTGGAGGGCAAGTCGCGGCCAATTATGGAGACCGGCATCGTGAACCTGACGAAGGACACCGCACCTGCGCTGGTCCATTTTGCCGACGAAACGACACAGCAATGGTTGTTGGTTCGGCTGGAAGACCCGGAAGGCCAGCAAGAATAATGGAGCGCTCAATGTTGCAGATGAAATCAACCATGACCGCGACGATATTCCTCGCGGCTGCTACCGCGATTGTGTTCGGGTGTGCCGAACCGCAGGCGGAGCCTGCCCCCATTCGTCCCGTTCGCACCGTCAAAGTCGGAGACCTGTCGGCGATCAGCGGGCGTCAGTTCCCGGGACGTGCATCGGCAAAGAATGAGGTAGAGCTTTCCTTTCAAGTCGCCGGTCCGCTTGTCTCGCTGCCAGTGGACGTGGGATCGGTTGTCAAAAAAGGTGATGTGATTGCCGCGATCGATCCCCGGGATTTTGAAACGGCTCTTGCCAGCAACCAAGCAAACTTGGATCGCGCGAAAGCAAATCTTCTGGCTTTGGAGAGCGGTGCTCGTCCGGAAGAGATTTCGCAGTTGAAGCTGGATGTCACCCAGGCCGAAGCGTCTTACGAACAAGCCGTTGCGGAACATGAGCGAAGTGAGAGACTGATCAAAGTCGGCGGCGTGTCGCAATCGGATTTTGACCTCTCGTTGGCACGCAAAAAGCGAACCGCTGCCGAAGTGGAGGACGCGAAGGAGGCGCTGAACATTGGAATGAAAGGGGCCCGCCAGGAAGACCTGGATGCCAAACGAGCGGAAATACGTGCACTGGAGGCCTCGGTCGAAGCCGCGAAGAACCAACTCGATGACGCGACACTGAAAGCACCCTTTGACGGTGAGATTTCTGCTCGCTACGTCGATAACTTCCAGCGAGTGCAAGCCAAGCAACCGATCGCACGATTGGTCGACATCTCGGAGATCGAAGTGACGGTCCAGGTTCCGGAATCCCTGATCGGCCTTGTTCCTCAGGTCAAGTCGGTGGTTTGCCGTTTCGATGCGTTTGCTGATCGCGACTTTGTCGGCAAGGTCATCAGGATAGGCAGGGAAGCGTCGCCGACCACGCGAACCTATCCCGTGACGGTTGAGATCAGCCAACCCGAAGACGCCAGGATCTTGCCAGGCATGGCTGCCACGATCCGGAACCGCGTCGAAGACGATGGAGAATCGGAAACCGGGGAATTGATCGTTCCTCCTAGCGCGGTCTTTACAGCACCCGAAGACGACAGCCAGACCTTTGTTTGGGTCTTCGACGACGGCACCGGCAAAGTTTCGCGGCGACCCGTGGAGACCGGCGAACTGACACCCGTCGGACTCAAGATTGATCAAGGACTGGAGGTCGGTGAGCGGGTTGTGACCTCGGGTGTGAATTCTCTGCGTGAGGGTCAAGTGGTCAAACTGCTATGAACCTGTCAGCGGTTTGTGAACGCGTGTGAAAGACTCTTTCGATCAACTTCTTAACCAATACTCGATTACTCGATGATGCATTCATGAATCTGGCTGAGATATCCATCGAGAAACGCGCGATTACCTATTTCGGCATCGCGCTGATCGTTGTTGGGGGCGTCTTCTGTTACTTCCAACTCGGGCAGTTAGAAGATCCTGAGTTTTCCGTCAAAACCGCGGCCATCACGACCACTTACCCCGGGGCCAGCGCCGAACAGGTGGAACTCGAGGTTACTGACCGGCTGGAAACGAAATTGCAAGAGATGACGGAACTGAAGAACGTCTACTCCAATTCGCGACCTGGCCTGTCCATCATCAAGGTAGATATCAAGAGCAACTATTGGTCCGAGCGATTGCCGCAGGTTTGGGACGTTCTGCGAAAGAAAGTGGCCGACGTTGAACCGTCACTCCCGCCTGGCGCTGGCAAGCCGAAGATCGGTGATGACTTCGGGTACGTCTTCGGTTTCTTGCTGGCTGTCAGCAGCGACGGATTCAGCTACGCAGAATTAGAGAATTACGTCAAGGAGATGCGGAAGGAGTTGAGTGTCGTCAAGGGCGTGGCCCGTGTCGACCTGTGGGGCGTTCAGGAAAAACGAATTTATTTGGACGTGTCCTCAGCACGATTGGCCGAACTCAATCTCACACCGGCTCAATTCATTCAGACGTTGCAGTCGCAAAACATGGTCGTTGACGCCGGGCACGTCGATTACCAGACGCAGCGGATGCGAGTGTCGCCGACCGGTGCGTTTCTTACACCGGACGAGATCGGTGATTTAGCCGTTACGAGCATCGTGGATGGCCAAAATGAGATTATCCGCATTCGCGATTTGGCGACCGTGAATGTCGGCTACGTTGACCCGCCCAACCATTTGTTGCGGCACAACGGGCGGCAAGCGATCGCCCTGGCAATTGCGCCGGCAGGGGGAGAGAACGTCGTTCAGGTCGGCTCGCGGATTGATCATCGGATCAATGAATTGTTGGCCGAACTACCTGTCGGAATCAATGTTGAGCGTATTTCTTGGCAATCTGATCAAGTCAGCGAATCAATTCGGGCCTTCATGATCAGTCTGATCGAAGCCGTTGCAATCGTTCTGGCTCTGCTAGCGGTGACGATGGGGATTCGGCCAGGCATCATCATCGGCATCAGCGGCTTGGTGTTTCCGATCCTGGGCACCTTCATCGTGATGGCAATCTGGGGAATCGATCTGCACCGAATCTCGCTCGGTGCGTTGATCATCGCGATGGGCATGATGGTCGACAACGCAATTGTGGTCACCGACGGAATCATGGTCCGCATCGCTCAGGGCATGGATCGCAAACAGGCTGCGATCGAGGCAGCTGGCGGACCAGCAGTTCCACTGCTGGGCGCAACCGTCGTCGCCTTCATGGCGTTCTTTCCGATCTTCGCTTCGACTTACGATACGGGAGAGTATGCGGGGAGTTTGTTTACCGTTGTGGCCATCTCGCTGCTGTTGAGCTGGGTCTTTTGCCAAACCATTGCGCCACTGCTGTGTATCGCGATGCTACCTGAACCGAAAGCGGGTCAAGCTGCGACCGATCCTTACCAGGGCAAGCTCTATCGGTCTTTCCGCAATCTGCTCGGATGGACGATTCGATATCGACTGTTATTCCTAGGTAGTATGGTCGGATTTCTGGCCATCGCCATGATCGGCTTTCGTTGGGTACCGCAGCTGTATTTCCCGGACTCCAGTCGTCTGCAGGTGATGATCGACTATTGGGCTCCCGAAGGAACACGGATTCAGCAAACGGACGCAGATTTGAAGCGGATCGAACAGTTTGTTGCGGGGCACGAAGCAACGTCGTCGGTCAGCGCGTTCGTTGGAAAGGGGCCACCCCGCTTCTACCTACCCGTCAGTGCGGAAGACCCAAACACCTCGTACGCCCAAATTATCGTCAACACCAAGTCGCTTGACGGAGTCAACCAACTTGTCGCTGACACCGATGCCTGGGTCAAGGAGAACGTACCAGAAGCGATGGTGCGCGTGCGCAAATATGCTGTCGGCGCGTTCGACGACTGGAAGATCGAAGCCCGCTTCAGTGGCCCCGCCAATGCCGATCCAGATACGTTGCGGCAGTTAGCTGAAAAAGGCGCCAACATCCTCCGAGACACACCGTTGGCAAAGGAGGTCCGTGTCAATTGGCGTGACCGCGTCCAGGCACTTTCACCGCGGTACAACCAGGAACGTGCCCGCTGGGCCGGCGTCTCACGTGACGACTTGGCCCGCGTCATGAAGCGTTCCTCCGATGGCGTTGTGGTCGGCCAATACCGGCAGGATGACGATTTGATTCCGATCGTGGCACGCAACGTGGAGTCCGAACGACAGCAAGCGGCGACGTCCTTGGACGAATTGCTGGTCACGCCGAAGCTCGCGACCCATTCGGTCCCCGTTTCGCAGGTCATCGATGGAATTGAGGTTCCTTGGGAGAACCCCATCATTTGGCGGTGGGACCGTCGTCGGGCGATCACCGTGCAATGTTCACCTAACAACGTGACCGCTCCGACGCTCCGCAATGCAGTATTGGAACAGTTTAACGCACTCGAACTTCCACCCGGTTACCGGCTAGACTGGGACGGCGAATACTGGAGTGCGAAACAGTCCCAGGAAGCGTTGGTGCCCGGGATCGTCCCCGCCGTCGTCGTCATGCTGTTCATACTGGTCGCGCTTTTCAACAGCTTTCGGCCGATGCTGATCTGCATCGGTGTCATTCCCTTTGTCATGATCGGGATCACCAGCGGAATGCTGTTGACCCAGACTCCTTTCGGCTTCATTGCTCTGCTTGGCGCCATGAGCCTATCGGGCATGATGATCAAAAACGTCGTGGTGTTGCTGGATGAAGTGAACGCGAATCTCGGACGAGGCATGACGCCTTACAACGCAGTCGTTGAAGCAGCTGTTTCGCGTTTGAGTCCCGTGGTCAATGCGGCAGGGACAACGGTGTTAGGCGTGCTGCCAATGCTACAGGACGTTTTCTGGGTGGCCTTGGCAGTGACAATTTTTTTCGGCCTGATCGTCGGGGCGCTGCTGACGATGGTGATGGTGCCGACGATGTACGCGCTGCTCTACCGTATCCCTGCGGAGTAACAACGAATTGATTTGCGACGACCCGACCTTCTTCTGTGCTGGTCCTTTAGCGAAGCTGAGACGGTACCGCTGAAAACCGTTGGCCATCGGCAAAGCAGGGTGAACCTGTACTCCAATGCGGCAAACGACAATGTGCTGTCAATATTGCGTGCCGGGTTGGTGACGTTAGCCCATCTCTGGAGCGCCGGGGCTTCGAGCGAGCGTGAAAACGTCTGAGTGCATCACCGAGTGACAGAAGCCAAGCCGGAGTCAAACGCTGCAAATTGAAACAACCGAAAACCGATCGGCGGAGACGTCAAATTATCATTGGTGAATTCAACGCCGCCGTTCAAAATGACTCAATGATCAAGTTCCTGATTTTCGCGGTGCTGTTGACCGCACTGACCGTCGCGACGCACTGTGTCGGCACTTACGCGGCGATGACGCACGCCGTTGTGTTGCACCCTGCGAAGTTTACATGGCGTTGGCTTCGGATCGTTGGAACCCAGGCGTTCGTCGTGTCAGTGTTGCTGATTGGACACCTGTGCGAGGCTGCGATCTGGGCGGCCGCTTATTGCTGGCTGGACGCGCTACCTGAATTCTCCACGGCGCTCTATTTTTCGTTAACGAGTTATTCAACGGTCGGCTACGGCGACATTCTGCTTCCGCAACCTTGGCGAATGCTTGGACCAATCGAATCCGTCGTCGGTGTACTGATGCTCGGATGGTCGACGGCCGTTATCGTCACCTTGTTGCATAACACACTCCGCGAAAACACTCAAACGCTACCGCAGGGAACGAACCATGAGTAATGCTGAAGATTCGACCGTCAGCCTGGCAGACGAGGACAGGGTCAAAGAGGTGCTTTCCGACGCCGTGCTGGGGCTGTGGGATGTTGTTAACAGCCTGACGCGTCTGCGACCGTCCAAGCGAGACCGATACCGGGTGACGATTTTCGGCTCGGCCCGCGTGGAACCCGGCAGTTTCGGCTACGAAGAAACGAAACGTTGTGCCGCTGCGCTGGCTGAGATGGGCTGTGATATCATTACCGGTGGTGGACCGGGATTGATGCAGGCTGCCAACGAAGGTGCGTCAAGCGCTCCCGAACGGTCAAAGTCGATCGGTATCCGCGTCGACCTGCCATTCGAACAAGAAGTTAACTCATTCGTCAGCCAAACGTATGAACACCGGACGTTTTTTACGCGGCTGCATCAGTTCGTACTCACGTCGGATGCGTTTGTGGTTGCCCCCGGTGGTATTGGCACCGTGCTGGAGACTCTGATGGTGTGGCAATTGCTGCAGGTTCACCACCTCAGCGATACACCGCTGATACTGGTCGGCAAGATGTGGCCAGGGTTACTCGAATGGGCAAAGATCTCGATGCTGTCCACCGAACCGCCCCTCGCCAATGCTCAGGATATGCAGATCCCAATGTGTGTCGCAAACGCCGATGAAGCACTAGCCATCATCAAAGAGCACCGTGAATCGCTGCTTCGGATTCAACCTCAGGCAGATGCCTAGAAGACGTGCAGCGGCCGCTCAGGGCGGTTGTCCAAAATACTGCAAGACGAGTGCCAGAACTGTTCCACACCTGTTGATTGCCAGCTAACACAGATTGCCATGTCGTCGGAAAGAGATCAGACAACCGACAATCTTCACAAAGGTGAGGTGTCTGAACACTCGCAACTCAATGAAACGAGGAGCATTGATGCTACTCCTGGCGATACGGCATCGATATCACAGGGGACTCATCACGCGCAGAACTGGATCGGGAACTCTCTGGGGAAGTATCAAATAACCGGGGTGCTCGGACAGGGGGGCATGGGGGTTGTGTTACGAGCCTACGATCCGACGCTAGAACGAGACGTGGCAATCAAGATCCTGCCCGAACACACGGCTGCCACTTCGACGGCGCTCAGTCGCTTTCAGTCAGAGGCAAAGGCGGCTGGAAAACTTAACAATGCCCACGTCGCATCGATTCATGAGATTGGGCAAGAAGGTGAGTGCCACTATTTGGTCATGGAACTGCTGACGGGAGGCAGTGTTTCTGAGGAAATCCAGGCACATGGTGCTTGCACTCCGCTTGAAGCGACGCGGGTATTGATGGATGCCTGCCGGGGCATTGCGGCCGCTCATGCCGAAGGATTGGTGCACCGCGATATCAAACCGGCAAATCTTTTGCGTGCTGCTGACCGCGCAGTCAAGTTGACCGATTTCGGATTAGCCAAACTATCGTCCGCCAGCTCCGCAATGCAGCTGACTCAGACCGGAACAGTGATTGGCACTCCCTACTTCATGAGTCCCGAGCAGTGTCAGGGCCAAGCCGTCGACACGCGTTCGGACATTTATTCGCTTGGTGCAACTTACTTTTGCCTGTTGACCGGACGACAGCCCTACGATGACTCCGACAGTGTTGTCCAAGTCCTGTATGCGCACTGCAACAAAAACATTCCCGATCCACGCGATTTTGACCCATCGATCCCGACAGCCTGTTCGTCGATTGTTTCCCGTGCCATGGCGAAGGACCCGGACGATCGATATCAGTCCGCGGAGGCGATGCTGCGGGATCTCGAGGCGGTGGCTGCTGCGTTGTCAGGTGAAGCCCGAATTGAGCTTCCCAGCCAGACCGGAACAGCACTCCAAGCAATCGTCCCGACCAAACCGCGACATCGGCGTCACTGGATGCTCGGCGGGGCAGTCGGCCTCGTCTTGATAGCGGCAGCCGCTTTCGCTTTGTCCAGGATCTTGCCCCATTTTGCAGCGTCACTCGCTCCGCAGGGTGAACCGATCAAGGTCGGCGTGCTGCAATCTCTCAGCGGTACCATGTCGACGAGCGGCACGAGCGTGATTGATGCAACGCTGTTGGCAATCGAGGAAATCAACGAATCCGGAGGTTTGTTGGGCCGACCCGTGAAAGCAGTTGTGGCAGACGGTCGATCGAATACCGAGACCTACGCTCGAGAAGCTGAACGACTGATTGCTGACGAACAGGTCTGTACGGTGTTTGGCTGCTGGACATCCGCGTCTCGCAAAACCGTCAGGCCGATTTTCGAGAATCACGATCACTTGCTGGTCTACCCTGTCCAGTACGAAGGGATGGAGACCTCCCCAAACATAGTTTACATGGGAGCCGCACCGAACCAGCAAATCATTCCGGCGGTGGCCTGGGCCCAAGAGCATTTGGGGAAAAAGCGTTTTTTCTTCGTCGGATCCGACTATGTCTTTCCTCGCACTGCCAACGAAATCATCAAAGACCAATTCCAAGGCACGGAAGCGAGAGTGGTCGGAGAAATGTATGTTCCGTTGGGCAGCACACACTTCGAGTCAGTCGCTCAAGCGATTCTCGAGGCCAAACCGGATATGATTCTGAACACCGTGAACGGCGATTCAAACTTGGCATTTTTTCGCGAAATGCGTAACGCCGGCATCAATCGGAAAGATATCCCCTGCATGTCTTTCAGTCTTGGCGAGCAGGAACTCCGAAGCCTGAGTATCAGCGATGTCGTGGGGGATTTCGCTGCCTCAACATATTTCCAGTCATTGGATACGGACGCGAATCGGGCCTTCCTTGCGAGATTCAAGGCAAATCATCCACATCGTGTGGTTTCCGACCCGATGCAGGACGCCTACGTGGGAGTCCTGCTGTGGGCACAGGCGGTGCGTGAAACGCAGAGTATCGAGCCCAAAAGGATTCGTCGGGCAATGCTGGGGCAGCGAATCGCCGCTCCGGAAGGCAACGTCCGTATCGACCCGGAAACCCAACATTGTTTCAAGACCCCACGAGTTGGCCAGATTCGCAGCGATGGACAATTCGAGATTGTTTGGAGCGCACCCGAACCGATTGCGCCCGAACCATATCCGGCCAGCCGATCCGCCGCAGATTGGAAAGCGTTTCTCCACGATCTTTACATCGGTTGGGGGAATCAGTGGATGTCGCGGATGAAAGACTAGCCGGCGAAGGCGACCGTAACAGCCAAAAGAAAAACAGCCATGTTCAAAGCAAGAACATCGGTCAAAGTTCGGTGCGTGCCTGCATCCGATCGTCCCGTCCTGCTGCTGGATTCACTCAGCAACGAAGAAGATCAGCCGACCGAGAATTCCACGCCGACGCGAATAGCACAGCGTTGATCCTCGCCCCAACGCCAGTCAGAATGAATCGGCCATTTCTTCATGTGTTGAAATCAATTCCGCGCGGTAAGTTCATGATCGCCACAACCTTTCACAACATAAACGAATAAACAAGCACGCCGATCAGTAACAAGGGATAAAGAACTCGCGACCACCGGCGGACCGTGTCTGCCAGGTCGCGTTTCTCTTCCCGAATCATGACGGTGTTCCAAGTTGACTGGATCAGTCCGGCGAAAACAATCAGTGTGGAAAGCAAGATAAAGCGATCCATCCGCGTTACATAAGAGACGCGAGGGAGCAGGACAGTGATCGCAAACAGGTACGCGACCAACGTCAGGAAGGCCGAAGTGGAGATACCGATGTTCGTCCCGATCTCGTCGAGCGCGATCCAGCGAGGCAGCCACGACATGATGACAATCAAGCAAAGTGGGATGATCACTTTCAGGATGAAGTACGTTGGTTGTCTCTCGATAGTGATACGCAGGAGGTATCCCGCCACTCCGGGATGTCCTTCGCGGGGATAGTAAGGCTTGGGCATCGATTCAGTTGAAACGACATCGAAATCGGGCAGCGAAAAGTGCTCGGCAATCCCCGAGGATGTCCCCGTTTCGGTCACCAGCGGAACGATTTTTACGTCATCTTGCAAAAGTCCGGCTGCAACCACATGAAGTGTTAGCTCTTGGTCGTCAAATGGGAAGTCCTGAAGCGTCAGGGGCTGTGAGAACCTGCCCCATATCTTCTGCCGGTAGACAACGGTTCCATCTGGCCGAATTTCTACGGACTCCGGGTACGACCTCCAAAGCATCTGCTGCCCAATGATGGTCAATCGAGGATTCCAAACTTCCGTCAGATTTCGAAGCTTCGGCCCCGGTCCCTCGTGCTCAAGAACCGGATTATTCCATCGCGCCTCAAGATAAACGCTCGCTGCAAAGCTCTGATCAGCCGAGTTCACCTCGTCAACGTCGATCACGTAAACGCCGATCTGCACCTCCGTTGGTTCGCCCCACGCCGTGGGACGCGCCAACTCCGGTTTGGGTTCCTCAAGAATCACGGAAGACGTCGAAGCGTCGACCGCCCCCGCGTCAGCACTGACGGTGTTTTCCATCTGTGCCTCCGCCGAACCCAGAGACAACACAAGAAGCGCGAACACAAGGACGGGGGGTCGAAAGGACATGGCAATTACGTGTCCGAGCAATTGCGGATTCCTCATACGGGAATGCGAAACGGCAATCGCCTCGTCGGCTAGAATCCGCAAGTGATGTGCCACAAGTAACGCAATTGCGTCCACAACCTTCCAGACATCACGGCAGCCGGGAGCGGTCGATGATGCAAGCTAATTGCACAGCTTGAATTGCCGTTCGGGTGCGCGGATTCGCTCACGCCACAGTCGTAGTGCACGCTACCGTGTGCCAATTGGGGCTACTCTACGTCCATCAAGGGAGATTCGTTCTCTCAATTCCCAGCCCGGTATTGCATCGAGGTTGCCGTGATCGTGCCCCGGCAGCCATGCGCGGCGATCGCAGCGTGGGCTGAAAGCCGCGAACTCAGCCCGACGGTCGTCGACTCACGGTGAGATAAAGGGACCGGTCGTTGGGCCGCTCGATACGACTGTTGAGTTGCCGTGAAATGTTGGACGGCAGATTCGATCTAGCTAGATTGATACAGGCATCTGCCCGGAAGAACTCCGTTCGTCCGCGGCGCTTAGTTCGAAGTCATTAAGTCGTCTTTCGCCGACATCGAACTGGAATACGTTGACCGACCAACCGGAAGGCTCCCATGTTGAATTTTATCTGTACGAATCTCATTCCATTACTCGGCGTTTTGGTCCTCGTGTCGCCGCTGACGGTCTTCGCCCAGGAGTCATCAGACAACGAGTCCCCGATTCTCTTTCATGACTCCCACTTTCATTTGACTAATTACGTCCAGGAGGGACCTGACATCCGAGATTTCCTTCAGATCATGGGTGACGAAGTCGGCCGCAGTATGGTCTGCGGCATCCCATTGCAGCAACAATGGATGCATGCCAGCACAGGGGATTTTGCTCCGACCTATTACACCCAGACCGATGCGCCTCTTTACTACTACTCGTTCACTGATGCGATTATCGCCCACGCGTATCTTCGATTGACGCCGGAGGAACGGGATCGATTCGATCCAATGATCACCGGGTTCAACCCCACGGATATGTACGCGGCGGATCACATTCGCAGGGTGCTGGCAACGTTTCCCGGAGTCTTCTCCGGCATCGGAGAATTCTCGATTCACAAGGAGTTTGTTTCGTCAAAAATTGCCGGTGAAGTCGCCACGGTTGAGAACAAAGCCCTGGATCGCATCCTCGATTTTGCGGCCGAAGTTGGACTTCCCGTTGTGCTTCATTGCGATGTCGATACACCCTTTCCGAAACCCAATCAAGACCCATACATTGTCACGAAACTTCGGGAGTTGGCTCGTCGCCATCGCGACACAGTCATCATTTGGGCGCATCTTGGTTTGGGGCGCGTGGTTCGACCAGTTGAAGATCAACTGGGGATGGTGGAACGTGGATTTCGCGACCCCGAATCGAAGAACGTGCACTTTGATATTTCGTGGGACGAGGCCGCAAAGTACTTGGTGGGGTCGCCGGAGGCGATCGAGAAATCTGCCGCCATCATTAACCGCTTTCCTGAACGGTTCCTATTTGGAACGGACTGCGTCGCACCGAAAACGCGAGACGACTACCTGCAGGTTTACAAACTCTACGCCCCGCTGTTTGCTAAGTTGACCCCGGAAGCGAAACAGATGCTTCTCAGGGGAAACTACGAACGGATCTTCGATGAGGCACGTCGTCGCGTCCGGCAGTGGGAGGCAGGAAACTTGAACAAGAATCCGTACGTGATCTCTAAATAAGCTTTTCCGCTAGGCTGACGGCAACGGCGCATTTTGCAGCATCGGAAGGCCCACAAAGAACTTGATTACCATCGCGTTGATCAGGTCAATGAAGAATGCGCCAACGAGAGGGATCACCAGGAACGACTTGAACGAGGGGCCATGCTTGGCTGTGATCGCGTTCATATTGGCGATCGCAACCGGAGTAGCTCCCATCCCCAGTCCGCAGAATCCACCCACAATCACAGCCGCATCGTAGTCGGCCCCCATGACGCGAAAGATAATCGCCACCGCGAACAGCGTGATCACAACAATCTGAATGCAGAGCACCAGGAAGATCGTACTGAAGGCACCGGCCAGGGCTGACAGGTCCATGCTCATCAGACTCATCGCCAAGAACAATTGCAGGGCGATTTCCCCCACCTTGTCGTAGTCACTGATCCGCAGTGGGCGATGGACCTTGTCCGCCACATTCGTGATGACGATACCGATCAACATTGCCGTCAGAAATCCAGGCAGCTTGATGTCGTTGGAGAACAGCCAACGGTTGACGACCTCACCAAACGACAGACATATCGCGATCACCATCATGATGCCAAGTGCGCGTCGCAGTGAGTATTCGGGTTCAATCTCGGACGCACCGGTCTCGCTGACCAACTCGTCTCCTGCGTCCGTTGGCGAAAGATTGTGCTTGTTGATCAAATATTCCGCGACAGGCCCGCCCAGGATCCCACCGGCAATCAATCCAAATGTAGCGAATGCGATACCAGCCAACGCGGCATCTTTCAGGCCCGCCGCTTCCGCATCTTTTCCCCAAGCAATCGCCGTTCCATGACCTCCGGCCAAGGACACGCTCCCTGCAAATAGTCCATAGCCTGGATGAACACCAATGCCTTTCGCGATGAGCACCCCGGTAACGTCCTGGACAATGAGAAAAGCAGCCGCACAAACGACGAGCAATCCCAGCGACCTTCCGCCTGCCGCCAGACGTGAAAGCTTCGCAGAGGTGCCAATGGTTGTGAAAAACACCATCAGGAGCGTGTCACGGATGGTCATGTCGAATACGATTTTCACTCCACTGACGGTTGTGATGATCGCGACCATCACGCTGCAAAGCAGGCCTCCTGTCACAGCAATCGGTATGCTGAACCGACGCAAAGACTCAATTTTTTGCGTGATCGCGTTGCCGGCCACGAGAACCAAAATGGCCACGATAATGATGTCCGATCCAGTGACATTGAGTTCATTCATTTTCAATTCATCTTGTCGAGGGACGTTCGCGGCGTTGGACCGACGCGAGCGATTAGCAGTTGTCCACATTGAAAATCTTCAAGCAGACCGTCGGGTCCCCCAAGGCGGTTTTTACTTCGCTGGGTTTTCCTACGTCCGTCACTGCGGGCTCTCGTTATGATGCACAATCCTTTTTTCAAGCCGGTCGGGGTTTTCCTATGCGTTCGCTATTCAGTGCGTTGATCGTCGTCGCGGGTCTGTTTGTGCCGTCCGGCCCGCTGCACGGTGAGAATTGGACTCGCTTCCGCGGCCCTAATGGGCAGGGCAAAACGACCGAGAACAACTTACCGCTTCAATGGTCTAAAGACAGCAATATTGCCTGGAAATCAACGATTCCTGGTCAGGGCTGGTCGTCGCCGATCGTGTGGGATGACCATGTTTTCTTAACAACGGCAACGGAAGATGGTGCTTCGTGTCGCGTGATCGGAATCGATCGCGTGAGCGGTGAAATCCTTTGGAACACGGAAGTCCACCGGCAGGTTCCCGGTCCCAAGCGAGCTCAGAATTCTTACGCCACGCCGACGCCGGTGACCGACGGTGAACGTGTCTACGCGGCGTTTTACGACGGAACGATTGTCGCCGTTGATCTCGACGGAAACCTCGTCTGGAAGAACAAAGACGTCGATTTCCACAGCTTGCATGGGCTCGGTGCATCACCGATTCTTGCCGGAGGGCTGATCATCATGCCTTTTGACGGCAGCAGTCGCGACGAGCAGCGTGTCGGCTGGAAGGAACCTTGGGACCAGGCCGTGCTGCTAGCGGTCGACAAAGAGACCGGCGACACGAAATGGCGGGGCAAGCGGGGACTCTCTCGGGTTGGTCACGTGACTCCAATTCTGATCGGAGATGAAGGGGTCGTGGTGAGTGCGGGTGGTGATCGGGTCCAGGCGCACGACGCAAAAACGGGCGAGCGAATCTGGTCGATCTACAGCCAGGGCGAAGGCGTGACACCCTCTCCCGTGCTGGGCGAAGGATTGATCTTCACGTCCTCCGGTTTCGAAGAGCCGACGATTCGAGCGATTCGACCAGACGGTCACGGGGATGTGACCGAATCGCACATCGTTTGGGAACAGAAGCGGGGTGTCCCGGCGCTACCGTCACCGCTGTACGTCGAGCCGTTTCTCTACACGATCACTCGCGACAACATCTTGCACTGCATCGACGCGAAGACGGGCGAAATCGTCTGGCAGGAACGACTCGACGGCAACTACTCGGCGTCGCCGTTGCTGGCCGATGGCCGAATCTATTTGACTTCGGAAGAAGGCGTCACGACCGTGCTGGATCCTGGGCCACAGTACAAGGAGATCACCACGAACAAGCTGGAGGGGAAGACAATGGCTTCGATCGCGGTTTCCCGCGGCAATTTCTTCATCCGGACCGGCGACAGCCTGTATTGCATCGGCGACCAAGCAGGCGCGGAACGCTGAGTGCATCGTCCCTTACAAACAACGCCAATCCGATCAGCAATCAAGTTGCTAGCCCGGTGGCCCTGACCCGGGATGATGCTCTGTCCCCGGGATGGTGCTCGCTGGGTTGGTGCTCGTCCCTGGGTTGGTGCTCTGATTCGGGGCAACGCCCCGATGTTTACCCAGCCCAGCCCGAAGGGCTGGGAAAAACGGCCAAAAAGAGAAGCCAGGGCCAACGGCCCGGCCCTTAATTGCCACCGGACCACCGGGATCCCCAGACGGGTTCACCCCAACCGACGCGGACTCTCAAACAACCGCATCAAAATATGGAATAGGGCTGACAGGAGTCGAAACGGTTCAGTAACCTAGCGACAGACGGGAAAAGCCAGTAAAAAGCGGAATAGAAATCACGGGCAAGTCGATCTTTCCGCCGCATTTCCGGCCAATTGGTAACCCGTGGTAGCCCGAGAATGCTCGCATCACCGTGGTGGGATGATACGAGCGATTCACCGACGCGATAGGTGCGCCGATGACCGTTCGAAAGGGTAGCAAAAAGCCCCGAAAACCGCGACCAGATTATCCGCTCTACGCGAACGGCAATGGGCAGTGGTGCAAGAAGGTCGAGGGACGTCACAAGTCCTTTGGCCCTTGGGATGATCCGGACGGTGCGGAAAGGGCGTTTTTAGACTGGCAAGCTCGTCAACGCTTGGGTGTCTCCGATCAAGATCCCAACGAGGTCACCGTGGACCAAATGGTGGACCAATACCTTGATGCACAACAAAAACGGGTGAAGCGACGCGCTGATGGACATACGGTCGATACTTTGTCGCCACGGACTTTCCGTGAACAGAAACGGCACGTTCTTTGGTTCGCTGACGCTGAAGTAAACGGTTGCCGCTTGGGTCGGCGTGCAGTCTCGTCACTTCGCGCTCTGGACTTCGCCGCAATTGCCGATTTGATTTCTCCGAAGCTCGGCGTCGATTCAATCAGGCATCGGATCAACTACGTGAACGGCATGTTCAACTGGGCAAGAATCAACGAGGTGATCGACCAAACACCGAACTACGGAACTCGCTGGCGAATTCCAACTGACAATGAAGTCGAAATTGAACGCACAAGCAAGCCGGACAAGGTTTGGCCGCGAGACCGTATTCGCGAGTTGGTAAGACGCTCTAAACCGACCATGGCGGCAATGATCTACCTTGGAATCAATGCCGCGTTCGGTAATAGCGACATCGGCCGCTTGCGACTTTCGGACATCGAGGGAGAGTGGCTTTCAGTACCACGCGGCAAGAATGGACGTCCGCGAAAGGCTTGGCTTTGGCCAGAGACGCGGGCAGCGATCGCAGCTGCAATCGAGATTCGACCGGAACCGCGGGATGAGTACCGCGAGTTGTTGTTTCTTACCTCCAGCGGCGGACCATGGACGGACGATGAAACTTTCTACGATGGGGTTGGTGACGAGTTCCGAGAGCTCAAGCGTGCTTGCGGATTCACAGGGAAAGAATTCAAAGGGATCCACTTTTACGCACTTCGGCACTCGTTCGCGACGGTTTCAAGCAATGCCAGCGGATCGAACGACGATGACGTTGCGATCAAACACGTAATGGGCCATCTAGAAAAAGCTCAATTGCGAAACTACCGCCGACAGATCGCAAACTCGCGAATCAAACGCGTCTGTCAGCACGTGCTCGATTGGTGGCGAAGAGGAGTACCAGACTGCTACAGATCCGTTGAAATAAAGCTCGGAAACGTAAAGCGGGTAAGGGTCAATTAGTTCGAACGCTGAGCAATACGAGGGCAAATGACGCATTGTGAATGCGAATCGGATCCAGAGCGGTCTGGCGAAGTGCTGGCATTGATGCGTCAGCATGGAATGAAGTTTGCCAACGCCTGCCGGCTCGTTGGCCTCCCTCCAGTCCGATTTTCCGCAAGAGGAGCCGATCGAATCCCGCACCTACCGACCCCTGAGCAAATCCGCGAGTGTGCTCGGCAGATCCGGTCCGGTGAAATCGTTTGCCGCTCGCGGGGGCAGCTGCCGCGGCCCCCACGTCTCGACGGAAAGGCCGGCCAAGCCGCCCGATCGGATCGATTCGAGATTGCTGGCCGGATCGAGGACGATGCGTGCACTGTACCGCCGTGGCTGCAATCAGCGAGAAATACCAAATGACCAAGCAAGTTGACGTGATCTGTGGAGATTGCCGCGAGATTGTGCCGACGGTCGGCAGGTTCGACTTTGTGTTTGCCGACCCTCCAGCGCTCGACAACGGCCAGGGCGCGGTCCCGACGGCCGAATACGATTCGTTCACCCGAGAGTGGATGAAACTCTGCTGGCGCGCGTGTAGCGGCATTCTGGCGGCCCACGGCGACGATAATCTGGCAGAGTCCTGTCTCGTCGCGGCGCGTCGGTTGAAGATGCGACGAATTGGGTGGATCAATTGGGCCTACAAGCCAAAGCAGGGGGACGGGAAAGCTTGGCCCGATGCCCGGCGGCACTGCTTGATCTTTGCCCGCGGGGATTCTCCTACATGGAATCCGGCCGCGGTCTGTCGGCAAACGGAACTCGGACGGATACGATTGCCCGGGACAATCTGGGGCGGTGAATGCGATGGACCGCACTGGGGACGCATCATTGCCAACAGCTACGAACGCTGGGAAAAGTCTCGAGGCCAACTGCCAGAGGTTTACTTGGCACGGCTGATTGGTGCGTACACAGCCCCCGGGGCCCGCGTCCTGGATCCATTCGCTGGGTCCGGTACCACTGCCGTCGTCGCACAGGAACTCGGCCGCGAGTGCGTAACAATCGACCAATCAAACGATGCCTGTGAAAAGGTGCGCCGTAGACTGCTGGTCGGTGCGCTCCGCGACATCGGCAATCACGAGATTGCAAGGTGCCGGCGTTAAACCCCCGCCGGCCCACGGTTTGCGTGCTACCTTCGAACGGCCTCTCGGAGCGCCCGTGCCGAGATCAGAGTATTGCTCTGAATGTCGAGAATCACTCTTATCCCCTCCGAGATTGCCATCAGAACCAAGCCGTAGCTGAGGCACGCAAAGCTGGGGACCAGTGTGAAGATCGCCCCGACGAAAACACGGCCGAAATTGACCTCTCCTGTGCCGATGGATGTGAGCATCCGAAAGACGGAAATCGTCGAAATGAGCAGCCAAATCATGCCCACGCTCGCAATGATCGCCGCAAGCGACATAAAGACGGATCGCAGGATCTCGAGGTAGGGGTATTTTCGATGCACCGGCAGTGACGAGCGGGATTCAATCTGCAGTGCCTGGTGCCGCTGCCCTTCAGCCGGATGCACTCGCGGCCGGCTGCGCGGAGTTTCTTTCGGGTTTGGCAGCGGAGGCGGCACCGGCGGATGCTTGTGCTGAGACACTCTTCGGGATCCTTTGGATCGGCGGAGCGAATTGGTCGAACAATGACGAAATTGGTAAGGGCGATGCCTCATTTGGTGATGATAATCGTCGTCCCCATCCCATGTGCCGTCATTCGGAGGGCGACCCCAAGACGAAACTGAATTGACGTCGGCCGCGAGACGCGACACACTTTGAGAATCTGTCACGGCAGGCGTCCCGGCTTAGACACCGGGTACGACTCGACCGCATCGGATGTTTCTCCCGAGCGGTGACAGTGCCGATTCAATCACCTCTTTGACAAATTTGAAATGTCCCAGCGTGCCGATGCGTGAATAGTGCGCGAAGCAGCGATCCGCAGTCGTGCGGGGAGTGATGCCCTATTCGGTCGGGAGTGATTGCCCGATTGTTTAAGCGCGTCGGTACGCTTGGCCATGCGCCGGATTAACCGCGAGAGTGAATCATGCCCGCAATCAAAGCCGCTGCTGGATACGTCCGCGACGACGAGACGGTCACCACAAAAGAGCTCGCCAATCGATTCGGAAGGTCGGAACGGTGGGTCAAGGATACGATTCGCGACGCGGATTTGATCGATGTTTCCTATGCCGATCTCGGAAGCGGCCTGTTGCTCGTTAGCGGCCGGCACTTCAGGTTGGCCGTGGAAGCGGTTGCCCGACGCCAGCGCGTCGAGCGAGAGGCTAACCAATGAGCGACCAGCCGACAGTCAGTGTCCAATGGTATTGGCGATCTAGTCGCAATCGCTATTTCCTCAAATGGCGGGATCCGCGCACGGGTCAGAAACGATCGGAGCGAACGGGGCTCGACACTCGGGGAAAACGGAACGATGGCCGTGCCAAAGAGCTCGCCATTCTGAAATCGCAAACGCTCTCAAAGCAGTGGGACGAACCAAATGAAACGACGTGGGAATCGTTCCGTGCCCTCTACTTGGACAGACGGCTATCCAAACGATCAGAGGGAAACCGGCGAAAGTTTGTCAATGCCGCCGCGATCTTTGAAGACGTGATGCACTCAAGCGTTCACGGCGTCCTGGAACTTCGTCATGTGACGCCGCGGCGTTTGTTGGACGTGGAGGCCGAGATGGACCGTCGGCTCTCCCCGGGATCAGTTTCCAGCTACATCGCGACGCTACGAGCCGCATTTTCATGGGCGGCGAGTCAGGGGCTCATGCCGGTATTGCCCAAACGCATGCCCGATCCGATCGACTATGAACTTCCGGCCATGCGTCTCGCTCCGATCACACAGGAATCGCTGGAACGCATGGAGGCCGCGGCCGTCAGAGTCGTGGGGCGTCGACATGCGGCCAGCATTCAAGAGTATCTGCGTTGCCTTTGGTTGAGCGGCTGCCGGCTGATGGAGCCGCTGGACATGCACGCTTTTCGACATGACAAACATCGGCCGATCGGCTTGAACAGTCCTGCGCCCATGTTTGCCTGGGTCAACACGCAGAAGAACCGGCGGGATCAAATCGCGAGAATCACGCTCGACTTCGCTCGCTGGCTGGCTCCGTTGGTAGAACAACGTGAATGGCTTTTTCAGCCGACATGCGAACACGGGCCGATCACTACCGGATCGAGGCTTTCAAGCATCATCAGTGAAATCGGCGAGCGAGCCAAAGTGATTGCAGAGCCCGGCGAAACTCCCAAATTCGCAACGGCCAAGCATTTCAGGTCGAGCTTCGTCACCCGTTGGAGCCAGCGAGGAATGTCGATCGAGCAAATCCAGGCGATCGTGCGTCACGCCTCACGCGTCACGACGGAAAAGTACTACCTTGCGCCGATCGAGCCTGTGGCGATCGCAGAGTTTGCGGAAGCCGATTGGATTCCGGCTGTCGAGCCGCGACACGAGCAGTATCAACGCGGGATGACCGAGAGAGAGACGATTGGCAATGAAACGTGACATGGAGTTGGTCCGAAACATCGCATTGTCAGTCCGGAATCATCCGAAGTGGCCGTACGCGAAGGATTTGCAGAAATTGCTCGAGGTCGAGCCCGACGTCATCACCGAACATCTGTGGATGATGCGTGACGGAGGCCTCTTGGATACGGAAATGACTGCTGACTTGAGTGGATTTGCAACGCTCCATCTGCCGGTGCGTCTTACGTGGAAAGGCCACGACTTCGCGGACAACGTCGCGAATGATGGCGTCTGGAAGCGAGTACGCGAAGTGCTCCAAGACAACCAGGTCAAATCCGCTTCGTTCTCGGTCATTGCACGGCTCGCCGCATCACAAGTCGCGTCTATGGTTGGCCTCGGCTGAAATGCAATCGAACCAAGAATTATCGAACTACCTGGACATCCTCGCCAGCATTCCAGATGCAATCGGTTGGTATGTCGTGCCACTGGAGGCCAGCGGCGTTCTGTTGCTGGCTGATTCTCGCGAATCGATGGCATTGCCGCTGATGGAAGCCCTGGCCGGTGAATTCGGGCACGTGATAGCAACGGCAAGCAAACGAGGCACGCATTGGGCGGCGTGCTTGGTCGATCCATCACAGGAGGATTTGGACGCCGCGGCCGGCAAACTGCGGGCGGCGTATGCCATCGGTACAACGGATCCATCCGACGACCACGAATCTGGGCCATTTTGAGAAACACATAGTTTTTCTGTTGACCCGGAGCTCACCAGCCGACATAATAGCTATGTTGTCAGTGAGTCATTCCTTGGAGTCGAAAACATGTCCAACCGTCCCCGCCCGCGAGCTTACTTCTACCGCAATGGCATCGAATTGACTGGCCACAAGATGAACGGCCGTTGCGTCGAACACTTCGGAGTTCCCACTGGAAAGATTCGCAGCGCAGTTTGTTTTTCTTCGATCACGGTCCGCACAACGCGAGACGAGATGCTTACTGAGGCAGATTTCGACGGACCAGTATCGGTCAAAGTCTGGTCCCCAGAACAGCCGGCCGCGTGGTTCGGTATCGCATCGGTCGACACAGTGGAACGCATCAACGCGGAAGCATAGGCCGCCGCCGGCCTGGACCAACACGGTCTCGGCGGTCCTCACCTGGAGGCCGCCGGGAAACTCTCGCAATGGACGTGGTTTCAGATGGCAAAGAAGAAAGGCAAGAAATCGCCCACGGCGCGGCGAATTGATGTGACGCAGTACGGGATCGATCTACCGGCGATGATCGCAGAGATCCGCAAGGATCTAGACGGAATGACTCACGCGGAGGTCGGAGCGCGCGCTGGCATGCCCGCGGGTGCGGTATCGAATTACTTGAATGGCTCGGCCAAGCCGTCCCTCGGTGCGGTCGCAGCGCTTGCCGATGCTGCCGGCGGACACGTCACAGTCCGATACGATAGGCCTCGAAAACCCCCAAAAGGGCAATGACGGCATGAAGCATTGAAAATGCGTGCAAACTCCGTAGCGACTCATGCCGGCGAAAACAATTGGGACCGCATTTGCTCGGCCGGGGCGTAAGTTGACGCGATAGCGGTATTATTGAGAATTCGGAAATGCGTCGACCGTCAATCGTCGCATCACCAACGTCGCGGTCTGACATCCGCGATTATCAGGGTAGGCCGGTAGCTCCGGCCGCACGGTCCCGTCGCGTCGGTGTTCTACTCCGCCAACGCGGCGCGATCGGCCCGCTAGCACCTGTTGAGTAGAGTATGGATAAAATTGCCCAAATCGACCAATTCATACGCATGGCTAGTCGATGTGCAGTACAGCTGTCGCTCGTCGACGCGCACGCCAAAACCCGTGCTTTGGGCAATGAAGGTGTCAGCGGCAGCGAGGAGCAGGCACTGGTTGATGCGATTAACGCGGCTCGGGAAGACGCCTGGGAGCGATCATGCGAACTTGAGCAGCTCGCCGGCAATTGGGTTGTCGAGCATCTTTCCAAAGACGAAAGCGCCAGTCTTTGGAGAATGATAGACCACGCTCAGAAACGCAATCGAGCGGACTTTGAGAAGGCTCGGTGCGAAACAGAGGGTA
>NZ_VWOX01000028.1 GCF_008629675.1 Roseiconus nitratireducens
ACAGGGCTGAGATCGGCGTCGAACGGCGTCCCACGGTAATCACCTAGCAAATCATCGACAGTGAACCCAGCACCTTCTGCCATTCGCTGAAACGATTCTGCTTCAATGAACTGGAACTGCATCGGGAGAATGCGCTTCCATATCAGCGCACCGCCGGCTGAGTAGTATTCGAAGAACTGCAGACGTCTAACAATAGGGTCGCCACCCCGCTCAAAACCGGAAACCACGAGTGTTCCTTCGCCCAGAGGAACATCCCCTACAACGCGCAGAGTCCCGTCAACGCTGGAACGTCTGACAGCAGGATTGTGCATAGTGCAAATAAACCGACCGTTTGGATTCAATGCAGCAAATACGGCGGCCAGAGCATCGCGCTGGCGTTTCTCTCCGACAATCTCCATAAAAGACTGAAACGGCAGAATCGCGAGGTCGAAGAGACACGGCACAGATAGCTCGCAAACGTCTTGGCACAAGACGTCGGCGCTGAGGTTACGTTCCGTGAGTTTGCGTGAAAGTACGGACAGCATTTCAGCGGAATTATCCACGCATGTCATGACCGCGCCAGCTTCGATAAGCGGCCTGTCCCAGACGTGAGTTCAAGAACGGGACCAGAGGTACAAGCAAGTTCTTGTTTGAAGAAGGCGAAATCAAAATCTGCGGACACGTAGGCATCATAAAGTTCGGCGATACTGTTGTAGTCGATTTGTCTCATGAGATCAGATGATACATTTCCGACGAACATTGGCGGTCACCTGGCCGCCGCGGTTGATTTTCAATCCCGAACAAACGCAACTCGGCGGCTCAGGTGCACCGCATTGTTCGCCGCCTACCGGGGGTTTCCAGGCTCTGGGCCTTTCGAGCGTATCCGCCAGTCTACTGGTTCACCACGGTGCTTTCGAGATTCACCAGTTCGCCAGTCTTCCTGTCAATGCCCTGCCACTCGGTCGCTTTTCTCCCGAAGACGAACATGCCGCGTTCATCAGACACGACGACAAAGTCATGATTCATTTCGAACTTTTCACTGTGCTTTCCGACGAAGCTCAGGTGAGCCCACTGGCCTGCGTGGGCGTTTATTGCGTAAATAGCATCCGCCGTTTGGAACACAACAAATCCGCTCTGATTTGTCAGATGAATTTTGTTGTCAATCCAGTATTCCTCGGGTAGGGGAGCGTTGAGTTTCACCTGTGCCCACCCCGACGTTTCCGCGCTATACGCACTGACAACCAGTCTGTCTTTTGAGATGTACGGGAGCATCGGGCTATCACCCGGAATCCAGTTTGGAAGGGGATACCCCTGCTTGCCCTCAGGCTCACCTGCGAGCGAGATGGACGCGAATAGACAGGCAAACAGCAGGCGAATACAACGCATGATCATAGGTCAGTGCTCCTTCAATTACTGAGGCGAACGACTGCGATGACCGAGCCGAGGCGAACGATCATCCACTTCAATAAACTCAATTCAGCGACTCACGTGCATCCGATGGTTCGCCGTTAGTTATTGCACGCGATGAATTGGCGTGCCGACAGGCTGGTTGCCGGATTGCGAGTATCGGTATTGGCGTGACTACAAGCAACACGATTCCAAAGAAAACAGCACCCACAACCTCGCCTGCGTCGTACGCAGAAAATGATGCCCACGCAAAAAATGCGACAAGGCAGCATCCCCAAACGATTGTTGCGTTGCGGAATAGAGCGTTGAAGTTGCGAAGGGCGAGCAAGATTGTTGCACCACCAAGAACAAGCATTGCGATACCAGCCGCCACCAAATGTAGTCCCGCCTGAAGTCCGGAAAGAATCGCGACGGGTGAAGTTGCCGCGTACAAGCCTCCGACGAGTATCAGCAACGGTTTCGCGGGATTCTTCGGTTCATCAATTCGGACGTTGCTCGCGCGCGGAGTTGGTGCGTTGTAGGGATTCACAATTGCTTCAGTCGGCGAACGGTAGGCACAGCCGAGACACGGAGAACGATCATTCACTTCCAAGAAGCCGGGCTCCGCGTTTTCGGTTCATGCCTTGGTTCGGTCTTTCTTGTCTGCTGCAACTAACCGCGAGATTCAGCGACACTCTGATCCAAAACCGGTCGGATCATCGCGCAGCGTTCGCAGCGAGTCATCCAAGATCCTACGAAATTCCGATTCAAGTATGTCGTGGCGTCGCCGTACCGGATCGAGGCCAATCCAAAACATGTAAATGGCGATTCGAATCTGCTGTTCACCCGAATCCATGCTGGCAGAATCGTCTTTCAATTGCACGTTAAAAGATTGATATGCAGGATCAATGCTGAGCAGGTATTCGTCCGGGTTTGTACGAAAGTCTCGCAATGCTGAGTCTAGGAACGCTCGATACTTTAATTCGACAGCGTCGAAGTCCGTTAATTCAACCCAAGAGGAAAAAATCGCGGTTCTGAGAACGAATCCGAACATGTCGGGGTATTGGCGTATAACCGAAGCGGCACGCTCGACTGATTCCGGATCATCAGGATTCATTGCAACCATGTTGCTTTCTCATGCCAAGTGTGGACAGAACGGCAGGGTTCAGCGGGGCCGCGCGAGCGATTCACCACTTCAATGGCCCTTCGACGAACGGTCCCGCATCAAGATGCGAAGCCGTGCAAATCGTGCATTGGGGTATTGGCACGTTGCCAAACGCTTGCTGGAAGATGTTGCGAACGCGATTCAGCATGATTCTGTCGCCGAACGGTGGCGATCACGGGGCCGCCGGATTGGACCTGAAGCTATCGAAACACTCGGCTCGGCGGCTCCCGTACATCGCGTGGCTACCCATCCCATTCCGGCAGAAGCAACGCAATCTCGGCGCGAAGTTCGGGCCCGTAATTGTAGCGTCCTGGTGTCGGTTGATCTGCGGCCGAGATCCAGCGTTTCATGTCAGCTACGTATTCCGCACAAGCGGAGGTACTGGACATTCGGCGGGCAGCTGAAAGATCGACTTTCGCAAGCATTCGGAAAGCGACGGAACGGAATGTGTGTGCACCACATGGGCTCAATCTTTCATCGTTCTCAACAACCTCGACAAGTCGGTCGATTGTGGAACTCGGTGGGCACCCAAGATCGCCCAACGCAAAGAGCCCCATTACAGCAATCGAAATCTCCCGACAATCCGCAACGCAGTGAATCCATTTCACCCCACGGAGATGCAGTGGATCTGAATCGTCGTAACCTAAAGCGTTTAAAATCCGACCAGTTGACCGGGCGGAGTAAAGCACAAACCCGCGGCCAAAAGTTCCCGACGCTGTTGCCGGATCAAGCGATTCGCACAGATGAAGAAGCTGGGGAAGGTGTGCAATCCCTCTACTGCCAACGTTCATGAGTTGCACTGCAGCCCACCAACGCGATCGCGCGTCATCGCTCGCGAGACGTGACGTGAACCAGTCTGCGTCCATCATTTGGGTAACGGTTGAAATCAGCCGGTGGCGTCGGTTGATCTTCCACTCCAATACGCCCAACTTCGCCACTCGGTTGCATCGGCTGGTTCGCGTCAGTCGGTTTTCTTGCGATCGACCGAGAGAAAGCAACGGTTTGTAGCCGTGGATTCAAAGGATGTTGGTCGAGGATCGCCGGGAAATGGGAAGCAGTTGAAAAACTTTCCTTCTTCAAGCCGAAAGATTCCGGGTAGAGTCTGTCCGTCACGTGGCCCACCGATGTAAGTCACATCGATTTCGAATGGCTTGTCCGAAACGTCAATTTTAAAAGTGGCAGTTCCGACGTCTTTGCCATCAGTGATGAACACTATCTTGCGGCGATCGATTCGGTAGGATCGATTGTCTCGGCCCTCTGACGTCTCCTTGCCGTGGATGACCCACTTTTCTGCCTTCCAGTGCCCTTGGAGTTTCCGAAGCACCATCGCATCTGATCGCGGCT
This sequence comes from Roseiconus nitratireducens, assembly GCF_008629675.1. GTDB lineage: Bacteria > Planctomycetota > Planctomycetia > Pirellulales > Pirellulaceae > Stieleria > Stieleria nitratireducens. The sequence continues at coordinate 3,875 of NZ_VWOX01000028.1, forward strand.
CGTTCGCGACCAATACTGGTGCCACGGTCGCAAGCATGGCTGCGGCAAGAAATAAAGCGAACGATCGAGTTGCCATCACAATCTCTGTAGGCGAACGATTCGGATCACGTGGTAGCCGCGAACGACTTACCACTTCATTCACATTCGTAATACGTCAAATCATTCCCCAGATCGACAACTTTGATATATGCATCTCGAGTTCCGTCGCCACGATTCAACAGGTGATTTCGTTTTGGATCAACTATCAACCCATAGTGACCGAATCCGCCTCCAAATTCCAGCACAATCGATCCGTCAGTCATTGTCACCGAGCTTGGTTTTACAGTCACAATTGGTTCTGGCCACCGTGATTTGTCAACGAGGCCATTTGAGTTGCTAGACAGTAAATCCAACGCCGCAACGCGAATCGCAGCATGATCCAGTTCATGTAAAACTCGATCTCGGGGTGCTCTTATGGAGCGGTGAATCATCGAACCAACAATGACGATGGGAGCCACCACAACCAATGAACCCACAAAAAGCAAGACAGCGATCGAGCGAGACTTCACCACATTCAACGTTCTCGGATAACGTCGGACATCACCGAGGACGCTTGAAAGACTCACCGTTGCCAAACTGCCCGGCTCGCGTCCTTCCGTGCATGTCATTGCTCTGCTTTTGGAGGCGGGGTCAAATCTAGATCAGCGTTATCAACCATCCATGCACGGTTTTTCTGCTTGAAGAGTCGCGCACGCTTGCGAAGTCCAGCATTGTTCGATGGGTCAATCACAAGCCTGAAACCAAGATCATCTTCGCGTGGCGTTGCGTGATGGCTGTAGCCCCAATAGTCCGTCCTTGGTGCGAGTTGGTCATTTGCATCATCTAGGAAAACGCGGCCATCAGTGAAACCGCCTCCCATAGAACGCGATCCCAGATTAAAATACGCATTGTTGGTCGGATCATCGTTGAGTATGTATTCAGACACATTGCCGATAAGCCCAAAGATGCCTTCCGGTGAGCGGCCGTTCGGTCGCGCCTTGACAGGCTCTGTCCGCTTTGGACGCTTGTCAGGCTCATTTCGCATTTGAGCGGCGAAATCGTATTCAATACCGTGCGACGTGTGCGCACGGTCCGGTTTCCACTCGTTGCCCCAGGGATAGTGTCGCGTCTTACCGTATGCGGCAATCATCCATTCGTTCCACGTTGGAAGTCGGATCAGACCCGCGCTGGGATGTGACTTGGCGGTCCAGTGGGCAAACGCAGTGGCGTCTGGCAGCGTGACAAGAGCAACGGGATGGTCGTCCAGCCCAGCCGGGAACTTTCCGTCTCGCCAGATTGTTGAAGCGTCTTCGATCGAGTACGGAATCTGTCCGGTGGAAAATACACCCAGCTTTCTTCGCTCCGTGATAATTCGGAGTATTTCGGTGTCATCCTTTATCTTGTTCGTTGCATCCAAATACGCCTTGAACTGCGCATTTGTCACCTCAGTTTCAAGAACGAAGAAATCGGGATAGTCGATTTTGTGCGATCGCGGTGAGACACGCCGGAAAACGAGCTTTTGGGCGGCACCAATTTTAAGCTCGATGGTGGCGGTCTCAGTGGGATCGTCGGCGTGCGACCTTGTCGCAATCAGCACGGCGAGTAACGCGATTAGCCGAGTCATTGTTGCACCGGGGTTTTCTTCGTAGCAGAACGGCAATGATCACGTGGCCGCCGCGAACGACTCACCACTTCGAAAAAGTCAACTTGCGGCCTCCGTTGCACCCCATAGTTACCCGCTGCTGTGACTATTCCACGTTGGATGCTCCAGATCCCCCCATCATCGTAGCAGGATCCGCGGCTGTGATCCGTATTACGACACCGCCCATCAGCACGTCCGTTGAATCGAGAACGCGTTCCATTAAGTCAAACGTGGCAATCCGCTTCTTGATGTCGCCGTGAGAAACACGTTGGGGTGCGAATCGTTTCCAGGTAAACGGACATACCACAAAACGATACCCTGTCCCTACGGCATACGTCAGTGCGGATTGAGTGTTCGGGCACCACAAGTACTGCTTGTCGGTGAGCAGGTCCGAATGAACAGCCTTTTTCAGAACCGCCAACGCCTGCGGTGGCATTTTCCAATCCTGTGGTGGATCGTCCGAAACCTTGGGCGAGCCAAAGAACCGATGATTGCAATTGCACGGACCATCATCAGCAGTGCAATCACCGCCGCGATAGGCGACAGCAATGCAGAAAATCACGAGAGTCCGAACAAAATTCATGGTGTCGATCTAGTCGGGGAACGGTAATGATCACGTGGCCGCCGCGAACGACTAACCACTTCAGGAATCTTAACGCGGCGACTCACGTGCATCGTCTGGTTCGTCGATACGTTGAGGCCAATCCGTTAACATCCGTAGTTCCCGTAAAGCGTTTCGTCAGTCGCTGGCTCGTTCGATCTGTTGCTGTTGCAGCGAAGCCTTCTTGTACCACTTTGAAGCTTCACCGTAATCTTCCATGTCGGCGAAGGCGCTCGCGACAATCGCATACGCTTCGGCTAACCTTTCAGGATCTTTGTAAGCCCCCGCTTCGCGAAGCAGCAGTCCAAATTGGTCCATTTTCTCACGGATGTTGGGCAACGCGCGGATGCGTCGTCCTTCGGCGGTTGAACAACCAAACACCACGCCGGCCAGTTTGTCCCAGTCACCCAGCCGTTCCGTGCCCTTGGGCTGTAGTTGAAAAGTAATCTCCTTGGTTTCGTTTGCTTCTAATTCGGCTCTAACAAAACGACGCCCAAGCGTGATTGGCAGTTCGTACTCTTCGTCCGGAAAAAGACCAAGCGTTCGCCTACCTGCGGGCAGTTCCAGGGTTACAGCCCCAAATCGATCAGTGGTCGCGCGAAAGGGTTTCGGAAACGCATAATCGATCGACGATTCGTAGCTTCGATATCGCATTCGTCGCTCACCGCTCGTGAGAGGATCGCAATAGATCTGCGAACCATCATTCCACCAATGGACATTCGGCCAGGCTTCGATGGTGACACCGGCGACGGGGCTATTCTCATCGTCAACGGCAGTCACCAAGCAGGTGGCCAGTGGCGTCATCGCGACCTTGATAGGCTGAGGATCGCTGGGCGAGAAAACTTGCGGCCGAAGAAAGCGTCGAGCTTCCTGTTCACTCAATTCGCAACATTCAGTCGGTGGTTCTCCAGATTCGGCCATATAGCCATCGCACAACGCAACCATTTGAATCTTCTCACCCGTCGGCCACGCGTCGATACGAAAAGTGCCGTCCGAGTCAACAGGCACCCAAGTGCTCCACCTGACGCGATTTAGCCCCGCTCCGCTGGGTGCCAAAGTAAGCAGATCCAATCGTCCATTGCTGACTGGGCGAGGCACATTGTCACTTAAGACGCCTCGGAGAGGTTCAACCTTGGTCAGCGGTACCTCCAAGACGCATTCATTCCCTTCTGAGACTTCAAAATCCACGATTTCACTGAAGTGAGTGATGCGATCGCCCTCCATTTTCGCGACGAGCACGCTGTGCCTGCCGGGTTTGAACGGGGGTAACCGAAGGATGGAGCCCTTTCGCTCCAGCATATCGGTTGGCCTCCAGGAGCGGCCTTCCGACCAAAACGCAAAAAGACTTTCGGTATCGGTCGGCTTGCCGTCGATCGTCGGATGCAGAATAGCTGGAACACCCCTGTCGAGGATGACTTCATAAGCAGAGTCATCTTCGAGCGGGACAGCGATGTGAATCGTATCCGGGATCGCGTAGTCCCGATGATCAACAATGATCGAAACGCCGGTCGTACGAACACGTTCCTTCAAGTAGTGAAAAAAGGGATATTCAACGGTTGCATTTCCGTTTGCGTCGGTGAACGCTGAGTTTGGTTGAGTTTCGGTGCGATCGTACTCACCGTTCGACCAACTGCCGTGGCCCTGGCCGCTACGCAACGCCCATGGCGTGACTTCCGCGCCGCTAATCGGTTGGCGATCTGAATCGAGCACCCGAATCGGGAAAGATTTGATCACCTGAGAGACGGTTTGCGGTTCGCCATCAATATCAGAAGTGAGTTGATCTGGCTCTTCAGCGCAGCATAGGGCGCGAATGGACATCAGCAATATCGCTGTAGCGACGACGGACTTTCGCATGTTGTGCATATTGCCTTTTTGTGTGTTGCGACGTTAAGAGCTTCGGACCTGGCGACTACGCAGATTGCGGCCGCTTCATCGACGAACGTTACCGATCACCCGGTCCGCGGATAGTTTACGAGAGCGTTCATCCCGATGGCGCAAAGAAAGGCGACCGGAAAGAACAACAAGTTACGCAGTGCAAATCGGGTCAGCAAGCGACTCATCATCTCGCAGAACAAGGCGGATCATGAGGTCGGCGCGGTAAATCATCCACTTTAAATCAAGATGAACCGCTGAATCACGCGCAGTCGAATGATAGCCGAATGCGAAAGCTAGAATTTCACAAGTTCAAAGTACGCAACACTGACGTCTTCATCGATCCAGACGACGATTGATGGATCTGTATCCCCGTTGGAGAAAGCGTCAAGTTGAGCCGTCGGATGAAACCAATGAGGGACTGAACTCGACGAAAGCCGGCTTGGCGTTGGGTCGGGTTTCAGGACATGTCTGCGAATGATCGCATCGACGTCGGATCGATCAGTGAACGCAAAGCGAAAGTGGTGTGAATAGTCGATTCCCTGAAACGTGAAGTGTTGGATGTCAGTGAAATCGTCTGCATCTACTTCAATCACGCTTTGCCACCACTCGTCCACGCTTTGCCGGTGAAGCGGCCCGCATCCGGCCGTCGCAAAGGCAAGCACCGCGGTTACAAAGATGCACTTAGCTTGCGAGTTACCTAGACCCATCAATACTGTCGACGAACGTTGGACATCGCCGAGGATGCGAAGAGAGGAAGATAGATTGTCCATTGGCAAAACACCCGACCTCGCGACTCGGGTGCCTTGCTTGGTGCGCCGATTTCAAGGACCTGGACGCATCGATGAGGGGAACGGTCCGTGAATCTGCCGAACAGACGGTTCAGCATCAAACTGGCCAGTTACGAATGTCAGTCGCCCCTCACTATCGGTCTTTAGAAAAAGCACGAAATCGTTCGGCACCCGCATCATCCACGATCCGTGCTTGTCGCTCTGGCGAATCTCATTGTCTTCAGCTTTTGGAAACCGAACGAGCAACGGTCCGTTACCGACACCGGGAGAATCTGGTTTGTATTTGTAATGGCAAAGCTCCAGCGTCTCGCCTTCGTGCCGCCCCTTGAGAACAGCAAGCACTTGGAACTTCGTGAATATCGGAGTGAGATAATCTCTCGCGGGCTCAACCGGAACGATTGCGTCGTTTCTGACCGGATCTCGCGTACCAAGCGAATGAACGATCACGACGAGGTCGGACTGTTCCATCAGTTGCGCGTAAGACAAAGCCGGAACGCCGCGCCCAAAAGCTAGAATTGGGCCCGCCAGCATCACGAACAGCGTTAGAAACACAATTCTCATTTTGCAGTCTTTCATCGGCGAACGACACGATCCCGTGCGAAAGCCTTGTTCTCCCGGGTTTCACCTTCGGTACCGTGGGCGGCACCACCTGTTCTCGGTAATTGAGCGACCTGTTCTCACCGAAAGGCCGAATTGCGATGGAGGCATTCTCGCCGGTGGGATGTACCGGGTCAAGTTTTGGGGGTCCTGCCGTCCACCTACCTGCTGAAACGATGCACGACATCGGGTCCGGAAGCTAGCAACGCACCGAATGTTTCCGCCACCGGAGTTTGCCAACCGCCCGGAATTCGCCGATCTGAGCGATCAATAGGTTGCGGCGTTCATGTGTGTTCAAGAAACTTGAACGTCAATCTAAATCACACCTCCATGAGTGCGATACTGCGGTGCCCCAGGTTGCTGATTAGTGGTGAAAACCTCGATCACAAACTCTGCGACCGGAGGTCCAAACAAACCTGCCGCTGCACCGAGTAGCAAAGCTGAAATGAGAAGCGTTCGCAGGCTGAACTGACGCCAATTCTTAGGAGATGGTCGCGCGTCGCTAGATTGAGAGGCATTCATGAATGTGGTCCCAAAGGTGGTTGACCATAGCTTCGAATTGCGATAGCCGTTTCATCGACCGGACCAAGTCCGTGCGGTCCTCCCTGCTGTCGGCCACCGGACCGTGCCGAATTCGCAAACTTGGCGATACGTCTCGTTTGTTGAGTCCTAAGAACGCATGCTACAGCGTTTGCACCGAGGTCTCGCCCGGGTGAATCTGTTGTTGCTACTCGTCGCAAGGATTCTTTATTGAGTTCATTGCTTCATCGATGAGCTCTTGGTACCGCGGGCTGCTTTGCCTCGCATTGAACCTTTGCAGCTCTGGGTCCCAGACGATTGGATTCGACCGCGTCTCCTTCAGTAGGCGAGCCCAAAGATCTTCGGGTATTTCCGGTCCCGCGTAGTGGGGTTGTTCAGGGTTTACGGGTAAGCCGACCATCGCCAGGGCTTGCCGACGGATGTAGTTGATTTGAACCGGGCCAGTGAATGGCCCTTCAGTCTTGTCGGTGATAGCCTTGATGAACGGTGCGGCGAGGAGTCTTTCGGCAGCGGTCAATGGATCAACTTGCGGTTCAAATGACTGATCGCGAATTCGCCCGTGCTCCTCAATCCATTTGGAGAAACGATCGAGCGGCGGAAGCATTCCCGAAAAACCATACCCGCGCCGTCCCGATACGAACGGGATGCCGCACGAGAACATGACGGATCCATTGGGCCATTGAGTCTTAAGAGCTTCGCCATCTACGCTCGGTCCGAATTCAAACAGGCAAATATAACTTGGCGGATGAGGGCCTCCCGCTTTGGGTTCGAATACCAAGTGCGTGATCATTCCGACCACGCGTTCGTCGTCTAAATCGCTGGCCTGCCGTTCACGATCGCCTAATCGGCCTTTAATGAAGGCATTGATGGCATCGAGCGCCGTGTCCCTGCCTGCTCGTTGCAAGGATAGTGCGGTCCGAAGCAGCTGAGTTCCATCGAGATCGTCTTCGGGCCAACGGCGCAATCGATTTAGTTCGCGAGTCGCCAGAGCCACCTGTGGTGCCGGAGGAAGTTCCAACATTGCGACGCTTGATGAAATGGCAGGCCGATCGTTTCTGCGGAAAACCCATCGTTCTCGGCCACTCATACCAATGCGGGCAGACGCGATGGCGACTTGCACGCTCCCGGTGCTGTCGAAAGGTAGGTTCGTTTCCCAAATATCGGCCGACCCCTCGAATTTACCATGCTCGTCGCTAAATCCGTCGACCATCATGGTCTCGTCGTAAATCGCCTTCGTTGACCAGTCGAGACGCTTCTCGTGTTGTCGCGCAAGGTAAATCGCAAACGGTTGGTTGCAGAGCGGTCTTACTTTGCCGGTAGCGTCGACATGAATCAACTTACCAGCGAGGATCAGTTTATTTCCAAGCGAATCAGTCTTTATCGAAGACCAGCGAACCTTCACCTCCTGCTTCTCGAGATGATCAGGAAACGGAGCTGGCACTGTCTCGTGATCGTCAATCGAGTGACTCCGTGTTTCTAGTCCAGTTTCACCATCGATGGACATCGAGCTGCCGCCCGAGTATGCCGCGGAGCCAGTCAAGCAGATAGCAAGGCACAGGGGAATCCCCGTGAATATTTGCGCGTTCATCGCCACCCCCATCGACTTCAAATTTGCACGTCGAAACTCATTGAGCTTGTTAATTGTTTCCGTGAGGTTTGAATGATTCACGAGAACTCTCCGGTGGCCGACCCCAACTTCAAATTGTTCGATCGTCGTGCACGCACCGGTTTCATCCACTTGAGAACCGGAAGCCTGGTGCTAGTTGACGCTTCGGAGTCGGCTACCGGAACACCGCAAGAGATGGCAGAAAAGTGCTGCGGGTGCCGACATCGATGAGCGAATGGCAATACCAGGACCGACCCCAACTTGCCCAACCGACGTCTCGAACAATCTGTAATGACGTGTGATTGGCACCTGACTCGGACCTTAGAATACGCGATCACAAAACGACCTACAAACCTTCTTTCTGATGTCGCCCTAGTTGCTCAAACAGCTTCCCGTCAATTCCGTAGTCAACAAACCTGATTGAACCGTCGCCCATCAACATCAAGGCCCCGGACGGATGCATGCTTCCGTATCCAACTTCGCCGCGCTTCGAGCTCGTCCAGTCATCGCGGACGCCAAGCTTCAGTGAACGCAGTGCATCCGGATCTGCCCAAGGAGCAAATGCCGCATTTACATCGCCTGCGAAGATCGTGTTGCCTAGACTGTCAAAGTCATTGAAACGGAAAATGGAATTGCTGCCAAATACATCGGGGTTCCCTGCCCTGTGGCTCAGACCGAATCCGTCGGGTGACCAGATGGGATTTCCCTGTGATGGACAAATGGCTTCGTAAAAGACGGTTCGGAAGTTGTCCGCGTTTTCAGGGGAATTCCACGGCTTAGAATCATCGATGTCAGGCCGTTGGTAAAGCATGTAAGATCCCACTGAAAACAGCCAACTTTGGTCGCGGGACTCTGACACGGTATTTGGACGATAAGTCGACAAGTCGCTGTCTCGAACTGCTTGGGTCTTACTGACGAACATTGCTTCGGGCGATGTGATCAGCCACCCAATTTGGTGTGTAACGCCAGCTACCCCGATGCCAACAACGAATAGCATCATGCACAACAAGACAAGTGAAACGCTTGATCGGAGTCTCCAGCGAATCTGTGCATCGGATGGTCGCTTCGCATTGATCTCGAACACCAGCCACCGAAGTAGATAGTAGCTACACCCAACAGCAATACCAAAGCTGCAGACGAAAACGGCAACCCCTCCCGGTTGCACTTCGACTTGCGGCAATTCGCTGAAGGCAAAAGAAAGCCAACCTGTTAGAAGTGTGCTGGAAACCGGAGCGGGAACACACAGAAAACCGATCAGCACAATGACACAAACCACCAATGCCCCTTTCAATCGTCGAGTCATTGCTCATTCTCCAGAGTATAGGTAATGCCATCTTTCTTCCATGCTCCCGGCGTGAGCAACTCGCGAGCTCCCGAGACCATCGTCAGCACGAGGACGAACAAGGCTCCCCATAACAAGACAACCGCGACCGCCTTCGACCAGGAAAGATGCGGCAGCCAACCTGAGTCCTTGGCAATAACGTTCCAAAGCAATTTCACAGCCACGGACGCAGCACAGATTCCCGCCACGAAGAACGAAATTGATCGCAATCTCGCTTCGGCCGGACCGGAGAGCCGCAGGAGCGTATCAATGTCTTCCGGCAATGCCCCAGGCATCCCGGCAGGAGCGGGCGATGCAGCAAGAACACAACAAGAAAAGAGTAGGAGAAGTTGCTTTGCTAATCGCATTTGCAATCAGTCCCGCCCATGCAGAACAAAAAGTTGAACCTGATAGAAAGAGTTGCGCCGGACGTTCTTTATCGCCGCGACAGATTGTAGCACGATCGAGCTAGTGATGGCGCGAGGTAACACCCGCCTAATTACCGAAGCGACGAAACTGCCCCCTTCCAACTGGCTCCGGTTTCATCGACCGGAAATTCATTCACACGCGAACTTCCGCCGGCATCAGGGGCACTCGCCCTCGATTCCGTGCTGCAGAGCCATGAAGGCCGAGGGTTGTTTGCCTGGCTCGATCTCAACGGATGTAAAGAGAACGTGACCTGCAAGCTCGTTATCCAGTTCGGCCACGAGAGAGAGGATCGGTTCCCCGGTTGGGTCATCGAGCGTTTCGTCAACAAGGCCGGAAATCACTGGTCCCTCGTCGTCGCCAAACGCACTGCGATGAACGGCAAGGATCGAGTCGCGACCAGGATCTCTTGAGACTCGTATTTGGACGACGTTCAAGTTCATTGCTCATGTTCAGAAACAAGTAGGCTTCGCTATATTCCGGTGGTGCAGGGAATTCAAATTCTACGCGTTTAATCAGAACTCATGAGTGAACTCCGCAGTTTGCAATTCGAGACTCTCGATTCGGCCGTCGATGATGCTCGCCAGCTGTTGGTGGCTGGCTACGTCCGTCATGGGAACTGGTCGCTTGGACAGATCTGTCGGCATTTGGTTCTGGTTCAGGATCCGAGTATCGATGGCTATCCGATTTGGATGTCGCTGTTTGCTCCGCTGCGTCCATTGATGCGGCGATGGCTGTTGCCAAAAGTGCTGGCGCCAGACTCACCTCGCGGTATCCGGACTGCTCCGATGTTCGTGCCGCCGGACAGCTTGGACGATGCAGCTGAGGTGGAAGCGTTCTCTGCCAGCGTCGAGCGTCTGATCAATCACTCCGGCGAATTCGCTCCGCATCCCGCGTTCGGCCGAATGCCTCGTGACAAGATTCTCGCAATTCACACGGCACATGCCGCTCATCATCTGAGGTTCCTATGCAGCGGAAACGCAACAGATTGAGTTACCAGCCAAGAAAACGAGAAATGCGCGAGTACAGTTGCACCGCCGGATTCGTTTGACTCTTGTGCGAAAACATGGAGGAGTTTTTCTGAGAAGCTGAAACAATCTCCGATCCTGGCGCATCTACCTTTGCGAAAGCGAAATTTTTCGCGAACCATGCCAGACAATTGGCGTCTATTACCCCAGAACCTAACAAGTCACAACCCAGAGAAGCGAGCAAGAGCTTTCTGATGTTTACGAAACAGCAATCAAGTCGACTCGAACGGATACACGAAGGGAATACCTTCGGCGATAGCGATTTACGTTATCAGCCCGGTAATGCCCCGGCCCAGTATCAATCGACTCTGGGATTGCTCATGTGACACTCGCTTTTCAAGCGAATCGCTTTCTTATGAAGGCTCGGTGTCACGCAGGCATCGAGCCTTTTTTCATTAGATATTTAGCTGTTGAGGCGGTAGGTGTTTAGAAACCTACAGCCTAAACACCTAATGCCTAAACCCCTATCGCGGGCTGGTAGCTGAGATGGTCTAGCGGCGGTTTGAAGCACCGCAGACGAGGATTCGAGCGCCTCCCGGCCCACTTGCGCTGAAAGTACGCGCACACCGATCTTTGGCAATTTGAACAACAAATCGTCCGTGATGTCGCCCGGACGTTAAACCGATCTGCCCCGGTATGGGCGTTCGGCTCTCGCAAGAGAGATAGACGAAAGGCTGTCTGGGAAGCGGCGTTCATCCGTCGCCAGCCCCAGCGATGAAGCCGGTGGATAACCGTGTGGGAACGGGACGCCACCAAGTAACTGATGGTAAGAGTCGCTGTCCCATCAGCGGAGTGCTGCCTGAAAGACCACGGATTCAGTACGGCTATCGTGGAACGTGCCAACACGCTTCGTAAGCGTGGGACACCAAGTGTCCGGGAAGTTGCCGACTCCTTCGGGAGAGGGCAACAAGCCGCGCGTGTGACAGAGTTGAAGTGCCTACATCGGTCGCCGAAAGGTGATCGAGCTGCCCGAAAGGGGATCAGTGGACTACTTCCCGGAGTAGAAAGCTGGTCGAGCGAGGTGCGAGTGTCCGACGGGATGCTCAAACCTAACCCAGAAGACTCGTTGCACTACTGCCTGCTGTTGGGCGATGGAGACATCAACAACAGGGGTGAAGGTGATGAAGCGTTTAACACGCGCGTGTGCAGACCTCGAGGAGCCGGAAGGCGTTGATTCGAGGGCCATCACCGAGTCGGAATAGAGCTTGCGCTAAAGCCGACTCAATTTTTCGGATACAGGTGCAGATGGAAGCACGCCTGCTTTGGGAGCAGGAGGGTCTCGGTTCGACTCCGAGGTGTCCGACTTGGAAAGAAACAACATGGTAGTCGAGGGCTGGTTGTCCAGGCCTTGCTGATAACGAGGTTGTGCCGAGTTCGATCCTCGGGGCTACCACTTGCGACAGATGACACGAAGGAGAAACACGATGCTGCTGCGATTGAAACGCATACCCCAAATCGATCTTGGGGTTGTGGTGTAACTGGCAGCATGACGGACTTTTAATCCGTTCGGCGAGAGTTCGAATCTCTCCGGCCCCACTTGCTACGCATCGGCGTGTAGCTCAGGGGTGAGAGCGGCGTCCTTATAAGGCGACGGTCGCGGGTTCAATTCCCGCCACGCCGACTGAATCGAAACAACGACAACGAAACAATTTGGGATTGTGGCAGACAAGGTAATGCATCGGTCTCTTAAACCGAATCATGTGAGTTCGATTCTCACCGGTCCCACTGAATAGCACTGATGGTCTAACGGAAAGACGCCTCCGTCGTAACGAGGCAATGCGGGTTCGATTCCGGCTCGGTGCTCTTTGCAGCGCTTCGGCGCTGATTGATTTTTGACAATTTGGTTGTGATGCAAATGCGCCCATGATGTAGCGGCAGCCTACTGCCTTGCCATGGCGGAAGTGTGGGTTCGACTCCCACTGGGCGCTCTTGTTATCAGGATGTGGGAAAGCTTGGTATTCCGCGTGCTTCGGGTGCACGAGATCGCTGGTTCAAATCCAGTCGTCCTGACTTTTGTGAATAACAATCCGGTGTGGCCCAATCGGTAGGGCGGCTCCCTGTTAAGGAGACGAGTGATGGTTCGAGTCCATCCGCCGGAGCTTTGATGATTGCAAGAAAGATTCTCTCCGGCGCGTAGACGCGACGTGGGCCTTTGAAGTCCGCAGATCGGGTGCGATTCCCGGACGGAGTGCTGAGTTTACGTTTTACACCGAGGCGGCAACTGTTGGTCGTTGCACCTGGCTCTGAACCAGGAGAACACAGGTTCGATTCCTGTCCTCGGCGCTGTGGCCAGATCTGGTGCTGGTTTCCAGAGACTCACTGTGAATGAGTTTGTCGCCGGTTCAATTCCGGTTGGTCACCCTGAACCAATTCGGTGGTAAGTCCCTCTGGGAAGGGAACTTGATTGTCTATCAAGTCGTTGCGGGTTCGACTCCCGTTGCCATCGCTTTCATCAAGCCGCATTCGACTACTGGCTAGGTCGGCTGCTTCTCAGGCAGCAGGAAGGAGATCGAAACTCCTATGCGGTACTTGGCTGACGAACAAGTCGGCCGCAAATCACGGCGTGGTAGATTCTGTTGGCAGAATTGTCTGGCTTTCATCCAGGAGTCCGCGGGTTCGATTCCCGCTCACGTCGCTGCGTTTAAACGCAATTTACGGAAGTCACCCGGCCGGATGAGGACACTGTCTTGAAAACAGCTGCGGGTAAAACCGTTGTGGGTTCGAGTCCCACGGCTTCCGCTTGAAACAACTTGGGAGCGTTTCCACACGGGAGGTTGTAACCCTTCTGCCTTTAATTGTGTGGTAGCTGGCGAGAGGTGCGATTCCTTGCGTTCCCACTTGATTCACGTCCTTGGTGTAACGGTAGCACTGCTGATTCCAAACCAGTAAGTCAGGGTTCAAATCCTTGGGGACGTGCTCTCCGGATCGACAATTTGAAAAGTCCTGTGGTCCAACGGCTACGACACCTGTCTTACAAACAGGAAACGATGGTTCGATTCCATCCAGGACTACTTACGCGTCGCGGTGACGCTGCTTCATGCCAAACTTGGAGAATGACGATGGCCAAACAAGTCAAATACGTGCAGTGTGCGATGAAACGCGCGGTCGCCGGTGGCTCAGTGCGGACAACGTCATACATTCCTCAGCAGTTTGCGACGCTGGGTCGTGTTTTGAAGCTGAAAGACGAACTCGATCGCTGGGTTGATGGATGGGTGGTTGAGTGCGTCGGCCATATGGTCGTCGATGCCGCGGATGCTCCCGACTATCGGAAAGCGATTCGGAACCATCGGAAGTCGACAGGCGACAGTCAACCGCGATTGAAATGACGAATCAAGGCTTGCCGGTCGGTGTGGTGAAATCCCATCGGTCGGTAAGCATCGGACGCCCAGATACGCCAATCGGCAGAGCGACTCGGCTTAAACCCGAGTGTTTGCAGGTTCGATCCCTGCTCTGGGTACTGAAAAAAGTCGCGGAAGAGGCGAACCAGCAACAACTGGTCGACCTCTTCAAACACGAAACACATGGGGCGCTCGTCCAACGGGAAGACGTCTGTTTTGCAAGCAGAAGATCGGGGTTCGATTCCCCGGTGCTCCACTCATTTCGATTACGGCTCGGTAGGCAATTGGCAGACCACTTTGGCTTAGAACCAGAGATGCTGTGGGTTCGAGTCCCACCTGAGCTACTGAAACATCATGCGGGTGTAGTGTCCAACGGCCAGCACGATTGGCTTCCAACCAATTAGTCTCGGTTCGAATCCGAGTGCCCGTACTTTTTCGTGATCAAACGTCCTCGTGGAGCAGCGGAGTGCTCGCTTGCCTGTCACGCAAGAGGTCGTCGGTTCAAATCCGATCGGGGACGCTTTTCAAATCGAACGGCGTGGTACGCAAACCGGTAAAGCGGCGAAGCTCAAACCTTCGTGATTGTTTGTGGGTTCGACTCCCTCCCGCGCTACTTTTTTCCAACAACAAACAGCCAAGTGGCGGAACAGGTAGACGCGCGACCCTCAGACAGTCGTGCCCACAGAGGCGTGCGAGTTCGACTCTCGCCTTGGCTACTTTTCAAAACGACATTGCAGGTGCGACAGATGTCCAACTGATCGTCATAAGGTCGGTGTGCTCGGCTCGATACCGAGACCTGCAACTTTGGATGCAACAACGACGCGGATGGGCCAGTGCTCAGCCAGGCCTCATAAGCCAGGACCGCCGGGTGCGACCCCCGGATCCGCTACTTTCATTCGGCCGGGTACGCAAACTGGCAAAGCGGTCACGTTGAGGGCGTGGCGATTTTGTGGGTTCAACCCCCACCTCGGTCACTGGCAATAAATGATCGCGTGGTCCAGCGGCGAAGACGCCTGCGTGACATGCAGGAGAACGATGGTTCGATTCCATCCGCGGTCACTTTTGAAACGATAAGGTCTGTAAGTGTTGCGGCAGCACGCGTCTGTGGTATGGACGAAGACCGGGTTCAATTCCCGGACGGACCTCTGAAATGGGCTGGCATGTTCCATGGGGGCGACAGATCCTTGCAAGATCAGTGAGAAGGGTTCGATTCCCTTGCGGTCCACTCAATTTAGAAGAGAAGGAAAGGCAACTTGAATTCAGTCAGGATTCGTTTTGTTGGCGAACCAGGAGAAGCTTGTCACTTCATCAAGACCGGCCCCATGGATCAGATGAATCCTCCGGCTATTGAGTTTGGTGGAGGTGATATTGCCGAAGTGCAACTCCGGATCTCAGAAGCTGATGAGCACTGTGTTGACATCAAGTTCGCCGATGGAACCTGGGCATATCAAGTACCCCGCGATTTCTTTGAAGAATTGAACGAACAGAACGGAAGGTAGCCGGATACGGCTTGCCGGGCCGGTTTGCTAAACCGTGCGACTTCCTGAGTCATGTGGGTTCAAATCCCATGCCTTCCGCTTAGAGATAGCGATTTAGCCATTAGCGAATTAGCGATTAGCAAAGATGAGAACAGCTAACTGCTAACAAGCTAAATGCTAACCAGCCTAATCCTGGCTCGATGGTGAAACGGAAATCATCTCCGGCTTCTAACCGGAAGTTCCGGGTTCGAATCCTGGTCGGGCTGCTGCCGAGATCGGTCACGTTGGCCGCCGGCGTCATTCCTCGTGTTTTGACACTTTTAGAAAGGGTATGTCATGGGCATGCATCAGATTGAGCGTCAATTCACGCGGATTGGCGCTCGAGCGAAGATCCATCCTCCGGTTGTGAACCGATGGACCAAGGTTGAAGGCGTTTCGATCGACATCGGTAACGATGCCGAAGGCGAGTTCTTCGATATTTCCGTAGAACGACCCGTGCTTGCCGAAACCCGCGTCCTCGATGTTCAGCCATCGCTGCGGCACTTGCTGCTGATGTCGGATCAAGACGACGGAAAGCACAAGTTCCTGTGCGGTCACGATGAGCGTCATTGGTTTGTTGCAGCGGTTCCTGAGCGAGCTGCCGTGTCAACGGTAAAGACTGCGTTCGAGGCACTGAAGCCTCCCGCCGTGCGAAGCCTCGAGAATCGACTCGGGGTGAAGCCACGCAAGCGAAACCGTCGACGCAACGAAGCTTTCGTACGACAGGGTGAATGGTTCTTCGTTCCCGTTGAAAACCCGGGATTGGTTGATGAGCGTTGGGTTCTGCGAAACGAGCCGATCGCCCGCGGTGGCGGAAAGCCTCACATTTGTGAGGAACTGGTTCGCCAGGGAGGTCAGCTGGTTTACGTCAGCAGCCAGCATCCAAACGGATTGACCGAAGGTCAGCGACGGCGATTGATCAGCCGTAAGCCGGAACTTCGTCATCTGCACTGGGTAGCTCAGCGACGCAACCCGAGCGTGTTTGTCCGTGGACGTGTGCGTCATCCCGATCACAAGACGATCATCTTGAACGGATGGCACCAAGTCATGATGAACACGGAAAACGAATCGTTGGCGATGCGACACGTCGCATTCATCGATTAAGCCGCGGCTCTGCTTCACTCGCGGAGCCGCTTTAACACGGTGTCCGTGGTGTACTCGGTTTGTGCACACTTGCCTGTGAAGCAAGAGGTAAGGGTTCAAATCCCTTCGGTCACCCCTTTTTGAGAGCTGTGAGTCTCGAGCGATGAGTCCTGAGCATTTGCTCACAGCTCAAGACTCAAGTCTCAAGACTCACCATGCCGACGTGGCTCGATCTAGAAAGGCGCTGCTCTTGTAAAGCAGACCATGCTGGTGCGAATCCAGTCGTCGGCTCTGAACTCAAATATGGCCCGTGAGTGTGCTGGACAGCATGACAGTCTTCGAAACTGTCGGACCAGGTTCGATTCCTGGACGGGTTACTTGCCTCGGCGGCGTCAGGAGCGAGCGAACAAATGGATCCTGCGTTCACCATTCGAAATGACCGCTCAGATTTTCCACATCTGACAAGCTTGTACTTCACATCGGCTCCGCTCCGAGGCTCCTTACAAACGTTTCAGAAGAATCATCGTTCACGCAAACCCAGAGGAGGTGCATCATGATGATTAGCGGTGCAGGACGAGAGTTCATCATCAAGGACACCCACCGAGGGTTGTACTACGAAGACGGTAAGCTGACCAAGGTGATCGAAGCCGGTCGTTACAAGATCCCGCGACGACACCGATGGCTACGACGACGACCGACCGTCGAGTGCATGCTGGTCGACGTTCGTGAGCGAGAGCTGACGATTAAGGGCCAGGAAATCCTGACGGCCGACAAGGTCGCGATTCGCGTCAGCATCCTGGTTCAGTTCCGCGTGACCGACCCGAAGGCGGCGATCCACACGGTCGACAACTTCGAAGACCGACTGTACAGCGATGTTCAGTTGGCCGCACGTCGATCGCTGGCGTCGATGACGCTGGAGGAAATTCTTACCAACCGAAACCGGCTGAGTGAGGACATCCTGTCAGACGTCACCGAATCGGCCAACGGTTACGGTGTGGCGATTCGCCGAGCCGACGTGAAGGACTTGATCTTCCCGGGAAACCTGCAGGAGATCATGAACCGAGTGTTGGCCGCGGAGCGACACAGCCAGGCACAACTGGTCGAAGCGCGAACGCGAGCGGAAGTCGAACAGATCGAAGCTCAGTCACGTGCGGAAACCACGCGTCGCGATGCCGAAGCGGAAGCCCAGGCACGACGTCTGCGAGAGCAGGCCGAAGCGGAAGCGACGCGAGCGAAGGCGGTGGCCGAAACGCAAGCTTACGAGGAACGAGTCAAGGCTGCGGAGGCGCTGGAAGGCCACCCGGCACTGCTGCGACTGGCCGAACTCGAAACGCTGCGTGAACTGGCCAAGAACGCCAACGCGCGACTGTACCTCAATGGAAGTTTGAAGGAAGAAGTTTGAAGTGTGAAAGCGGTGACGCACGGACCAATTTCACTCTTCACTCTTCACTCTTCAAACTTCTTTCCCGTCCTTGGAGTGTGCTGGATCGCACGCGACTTTGCGGAGGTCGTAGACCAGGTTCGATTCCTGGCGGGGACACTTTGGAGTTGTGAGTCTCGAGTGATGAGTCTTGAGACGGAAGTGTCAGACCTTTTGCCGCAACGATTTGATGAGCCCGGCGAGGACTCGCGCGGTTTCGTCAGCTTGCATTGCAAGCTTTTTGCCTACATTGGAGTCGGTGTAGCCGAGGCGACTGGCAATTGTCAGCTGATACTCAACCTCGCGAATTGACCCAAACGCCATGTCGAGGAATCGCAGAAAATCAGCTTCCGAGCTACGAGCGCTGCCCTCGACGATATTCGACGCGATTGATACCGACGCCCGGCGGAGCTGGGACGTCAACCCGAACATTTCATCCTGGGGGAATCCCTTGGTCGCCGAGTAGACTGCCAGAACCAAGTCATCGGCCAGTTCGAACGCACGAAGTTTCCGGTGATCTCGCATTTTTTTGCCCCTTCGCCTTAGAACACGCCTTCTCTTACTTGGCCTCGCTTGAGACCCTTGCGGAAGACGACCAAATTGTCGGGCGTGACCGTTTCGTTTTCCGGTAAAGCGACATCACCTTTGTCGCTGCTCATTTGATTGACGCTCTTAAGCTTGGAAAGGACGGGCGCACCCTCAACGGCCGTCGCTGAATCATCGTAGTAATCAAACCACGGGAGGCCCGCATCGGTATAGGATTTGGCGGTTGGCGCCGGATGCGGTGGCATAGCTCCCGTGATTGCTTGCCATACCATCGAGTTGCACAGGTGAACAAAACACCGCCCACCGACGTCCATGTTCCAATCGTCTAAATCATACGGATCGTCGAAGATCTCCTGTCGCATTCTTCCGCCCGGTGCGAGCCCCATATCAGGAGCGGCCATGCAGAAATTTAGCGTCATGTCCGCGGTTTCCATGAAAGCCTCGGAACGTGACAATTCCATCCGGCCCAACTTGGGAAATCGTCGCTCGAAAACATCCCGCTTCATCGGATAGACTGCCAGTTGCAGCCCGCCATGTTCTGCTTTCCCAGTAATTTGCTCTTCGGCAGAGTAGCCGGCGCCGAGCGGCATCGCAACGAACTGACGGATCAATCCTTTCTCCACGACGTAACCATCCAACCACGGTTGCTTTGGGGCAATCAGATAGTTCTGCGGTTTTCTCCTAAGGCCGTCCGTCCACGCCTCACCGCTGACCGCGCATTGCTTTCCGGTCGCAACCTTGATCGCGAAAGGATACGGCTGCCAGCGATCCTGGATGGTCGTCGTAATGAAGTTCAACCACATCGCTTCAGATTGGTACATCGGCAACATCACGCCACCGCGCTGAAGCCATTGCGACGGTACGTTGGCAGCCTGGTCATCGACGTGTCGCATCGGGAACGCACCTAGCCCTGGCGGTAGCGGGTACGTCTTGTCATCATCCGGTATTCGAAGCGTTCGCTGGAACTCAATGCGAAGCGTCGCCTGTGGATGAACTTCGGGGAAGGAAAATGTCAGTGCATCGCGTTCTAACTCGATCATTTGTGTCACCCGTGCTCTACATAGGAATGGAACTACCAGTCACCGTCGCGCACCTCGCGTACGAGACGCAGAACCGCATGGTCCGGCAGATCCTTTAGCTGCCGGATCAAGTCGGCAAACAACTTCGGCCGACGCCGGATAATGGCCTGCAATTCACCGGAGACTTTTCCAGCAAGCGCCAACATGACATCCGGATCTTCACCCAACTCACTTGCCAAAGCGGCGATGGTTTTTTCCGACGGAGGCGCCTGCTGCCCCCGCTCGACCTTGCTGAGATACGAAGGCTCAACGCCCACACGCTTCGCGAGTTGCCGAACTGAGAATTTGGCATCACCAGCCCGGCGCTGTTCGCGAACCTTCCGCAAATAGTCACCGAAATCGCTCATGCGTGTACCATATACGACACACCCCGCATTGCAATCGTGTGAGCGTAGAAAAAGCCAGAAACTATCGTCGGGGGATTACCCAATGTCGGTTGGCTACCCGAGCCCGACCGACCCGGCGTTCGCAAACACGCCGTCGCACCCCGCCCAAGTCGCGCTCTCGTTTCTCTGACCGAGACCAACTCCCCCAGAAAAGAATGCGAAGTTGGCTCCGCCCTTGCGACGGTCTCAACCGAGAACTCTCAGAGTCTCTGGCTCATTGGCGATCCCGGTTAACACAACCAAGAATCTCAGCCGGAACATCGTGTCACCAAATCGGCAACTTCAGGCTTGGACCTCCCATAGGACACAATGCCAATATCGAGATCGTGGTCGCGGAATTTTACGACCGCCCGCTCGATGGCTGCGGTGATCCACTCGTCACGGTTACCGAAGACGCCTCCGCCAAGCAGCGTCAGGAAAACGGTCTTAACACCGGTTCGGGATGCGTTCAGGATCGCGGCGCAAATCGTCGCCTCATAGGCTGAATCAAGAATCAATTTCGCGAAGTCGGTCCAGGCTTCGCAGGGCTGCCTCCCATACGCCACGGGTAATCCGGAACAGTACGCTTGAGAAACGCGATGCCCGGCGTTTGGCAGCGTGACTTCCGCGTTCCATTGCAAGCCGATTCTTAGCTCACTCCGCAGTTCATCGAGTTCAGTCTCGCTGGCCAACTGTAGGCGAGTCGTGATCTGCTCAAGGCCTTGGTCGGTTGGGAACAGATAACCGTTTTCCATCGACCAGAGCTTGCCATTTGAATTGCCGAGCGACTTACCAAGATCGGCCGAGCAGTCGATCTGCCGATGTGCAGATTGTCCAATAATAGATTGACCGTCGGTATCGACCACAGGAGCAAAGTAGTTGCGGTAGATCGTGCCGGCTCCGCAAGCGATTGCGCAGGTGGGGCCTTGAGTGTGATCGTGCTCATAAATGCCAACACCGCGTTCGGGTGTCACTGAAGGGCCGGCCATTTCCAGCAAGTTAAATTGGGACGCGACCTGAAATAGAGCATTCGCATTGTCCGGATCCGAGTGCAAATGCCGGACATCACCAACGACTTCGCGAACTCTCGCTTGGCCTCGAGGGGCGTCGAGAGACGCTACCGCTGACCGAAGCTCAGCAAGATTTGGTGTCTCTAAACGACCGAACGCAATCCTGCTCCCGTTTGGGCAAACAATACAATCATGGTCAACCGAGAGTTCACGCCGAACTTGCTCGGGTGATTCTTCGTCGATACCGGTAATGTCTTCAAACCAAGTCATCTCATTCCTATTGATCGGCCGCGGAGATCTCTAGGTGGATTCTGGCCAAACGGACATGAATAGCACTCCGCATGCTCCCATTCGGCGGTCGATGCCCGACATCAACGCCCCCGATGGCGATGACGCGACAAGGCAGCGAATCGTCCGTGATCACTACCAATACAATCTCGGCTTGCTTCCTGCACACCGAAAGCATCGCGGTCGGTGATTGCACCCAAAATTTTCACGGCACGAGCCTAAAAGGAGCACGGTTCGAGGGCGAGCATTCAGCCGAGTTCTCCATGCTAGTCATGATCGAAATCAGAGTCCTGGGTTCCCTGTCGGCGGTGGAGCATGATCCACCTGTGCCGGCGGACCTAGGATTCGCGTTAGCACGGAACGTATCGCGTCGCCCCATAGTTGGTATCCAGGTTTTTCTAGATGGATGCCGTCCGATGAAACGGCTGGCAACAGTCGCCCATCAGAATCCACCAGCTGCTGGTTGATGTTGATCCAATGAATTCGCTCATCCGCCTCGCTAAGCGCCTTCAGGTGCTTGTTGATCTCTTCAATCGTTTCGGCCAAGGCTGCGTTCTGATCGCGAGGAAACATGGCGGTCAGCACGATCGGCACGTCTGGAAACCGCGAGCGAAATTCCGCGATGATTGCCTGGATGCCTCCCACAACGTCAGCGACATGCGAACTGTCTGCGGGACCTTGCCAAGGCAGGTTGTTGGCCCCGGCCTGAAGACAAACGACTTTTGGTGTAACTCCATCGAGTTCACCATTCCGCATCCGCCACAGGATGTGGTGCGTGCTGTCGCCGCCCCAGGCAAAGTTTGCTGCGTTCCAACCGTGGAAGGTCTGGTTCCAGTGAGCCAGCAGTTTTGGGTAGTCGGTCGCGCCCCATCGACGCGTGATCGAGTCGCCCTGAAAGTAGACGTCAATCTTCCCTTGCTTGGCTTTTTCCAGCAGCTGCTTGTGTGCTTCACGTGAATTCGCATCGTTTCGCGGAAATGCCGCATGCGCGATGTCGCGAGATTCCTGCTTTCGGGATGACAGGAAACCATAGACCGCATCAAAGGCTGGCTTCGGCTGACGGTTGCGATCGAACAGGAGCGGGTGATTCACTCGTTTCCACGGGAATTCGTTGAGCCAACTTTGCCCATCGTGCAGGTTCCAGAACGACACTCTGGCGATCGTGTCACTGTATTCGTCGAACAACCTGAATAGCTCGACGTACTGACTGACCATCTGTTGTTCGACATCAGGTGGCAGGCCATCTTTGTACGGATCAAACGTCTCCAGTTCGTCGCGGTACTTGCCGTCATCAGCCCACCAGCGGCCCCGCGTCACCACGTCAATGTCAAGTTCGGAAACAACCACCTTGATGTTCAGTTTGCGAAGTTCTTCAAAGGTCTCACGTAGCTCAGTGAGTGAGTCGTCGCCGCGTTCAAAATGTCCCTGCATTCCGTATGCGTCGACCGGAGCTCCAGCATTCTTAAGTTGCTTCAACAGTTCGATAAGCTTCTTTCGCTTGTCTGGTTTGTGTCCGTTGTAGTCGTTGTAAATCAACAGTGCGTCGGGGTCGTTGGCACGAGCTGCCTTGAATGCCGTGACGATAAAATCGATGCCCGCTGTTCGAGAATAAATCGAATCTCGCAGCAGGCCATCGTCGCTGTCGCCAATCGCTTCGTTGACGACATCCCATTGTGTGACGACGTCCGCGTAGCGTCGCACAACGGTCTCCACATGCGTCTTGATTCGATGCAGCAGTTTTTCTCGGGAGACCGGACGATCTCCTTCCTTCATCATCCACGCATCCGTGCGGTCGTCTTTTGCCCAAACGAGACAATGACCGACCATTTCCAACTTGTTCGCACGGGCAAACTCTGCCAGTGCATCGGGCTGCTCATAGACCCATTGTTCTTCTCCGGGATGGATGCCCTGCGGCTTCATGCAGTTCTCAGGGGTCAGTATCTGAAAGTGTTGACGAATCAACGCGACGTCTTCCGGGTTTTCAATCACCTGATGGCTGATTCCCACGCCGATTTTGAATCGTTTGCCCACTGCGTCTTTCAGTGCCGGTGCGACGTGCGCTGCCTCGAGTCCTTCAGCACCAAACGGATAGGTTGTGATTCCAATTTTATCGAGCAAAGCTCCGTTTTCTCGGTACTTGATGACGAGAGTGTGCTTGCCGGGATCTAACTTGGCCGCAGTGAGTTTGACCCACTGCCAGCCGTTGGTCCCCAGGCCGTTGGCCGCCACGAAGTCTTCGTCGTCAATCTTCAGCCAAAACGAATCGTCGTCTGCCGTCGGACAATTCACTCGTGCGTGGAGATAATATTTCGCATTCTTGGTCGTTGTGAAGGGAACCGTCAGTGCACCGTTGCTGCCCTCTGGGACAGCTTGCGGACTTTCCATGCCGGGCTTGACCGTGATGTACTTTCCTCCCGATGCCTTCGGGTCGTCTTTGATCTCCCAGTCGGATCCGGGATCCATTGATTCTGCTTCAAAGGTGAACGTCTCGATGTCCGTGCTGCCCAAGGTTGGGAAGGTCGACTTTCCTTTTGCCCAACCGTCGTACCAGAATTCGTGCTCCACCAGATCAAACGGATGCTTGGTGACGTTGGTGTCGGCATCCTTCTTGTCCAGCAAGAACTTGTCCACAAAGGATTCGACCTCCCCACGCTGACTTTCCGGAAGTTGACAGTGTTGGTGGCCGCCAACGATGGAAAAGCCAAACCGGTCACCAATGCCGAAGGTCTTCCAGACCTCGTGTGCGGCCCGGCACGAAACATAACCTGACTCGTCGGCCAGCCACTCGTAGTCAGGATTGCCCAGCACCAACAAAGCGCGCGGAGCTACCATTGCCATCAGTTCGTGATGGTCGTAGGGAAGCTTCTCGACAGCGGCGGAAAACTGGAACATCTCTTCTGTGAACCAGGCTCGGCTGGTCTTGCCGAGAGTCTCGACGTTGCCGAGCGTCTCCGAAACACGCCAGGCAGCAGCTCCTCCTCCGCCAGACTCTTGAGCGATGGTCAGCGCGATGCGTTCGTCCAAGGCTCCGGCAAACAGGGCCATCTTTCCCGCGAAAGAACAACCTGTCACCGCGAGGTGGTGACGGTCAATGGGAAGATCTTTCTCGACAAGCTCAAGGCCATCGATGATTCGACTGATTCCCCATGGCCAGGCGCTGTAGGCGCCGATGTGCGTTCGTTCCGGGTAGAGTCGGTTGATAGGCTCGTTTCCGCGTTTCTGCTGGTGAGCCATCACTTGGTTGAAATCAAATGCAATCGTTGCGATCTTTCGACTCGTGAAGATATCTCGGGGCAAGCTTCCGGTCCCGCCACCGAAGCCGATCCCGATGACGGCAGGGAATGGACCGTCGCCATCGGGAAGCTGAACACGCGCCGTCAGGGTCAGAGTTTCGCCCTTCTCAGTCATCTTTACTTCGAGCGTGCCGTCTTTGAAGCTGGCCGCAATGTCTTTCGGACGCGGCGGCTTCTCGCCAATGCCATACTTCTCGATCTCCGCTTTGATCTCCGAGCGTCGACGAGCCCAGTCCTCGAATTCGGTGGAACGTCCGCTGCCATCTGACCAGGCAAAGGGATCAGGAAGGGGCCGGACAATCGGCAACTCGTCGAAATCGGCCAACGTGGGATCTGAAAACTCTGAGCCCGTATGCTCGACGTCGTAAACAAGCGGGATGTTCTGCGCGAGGCAATCGACCTGGGCAAAAACGAAGACCGTGACCGTTGAGAGGATCACAGCCTGTGGAGCGAATCTAAGCATGCTTATTGAATCTCCAGGAACGACTTCGTTTCCAAAATTTCGGGGTCACGCTACAAATCCTTCGTACCTGTCGGACGAAACCTAAACTTCCGCGAAGGATTCATCATTGTCGACGCAAACACAGGTGTGTTGCGACGATGGAAAACGGAAATTTTGCGTCCGGGATCCAGGAAAAGCAGCAGTGATTCTTCCCCGTGATTGTATCCGTTATCCGCATGTGCAGCTCGCCAAAGACGATGAAAGGATCAAGGCATTTCTGCTTGATCGACGGGACGAAACGCTCCACAAACGTATCGGTAGTCGGTGATCAAATGGCAGTCCTTAGATTTTTGATCTTCCTGCTGGCGAAGACATCAGCGAACGCCCGTCGCTTCGAGACAAAGCCTGAATCCATTTGCTACTCAGCAACCGGTAAATCGGAAGTTGCCTCTCCATCGTTAGAACGCACGCTCATCGCCGTCACCGTTAGCAATATCAGCGCCATGCCGACGATCTGCAGCCCGACCAGGTGTTCCTCTAAAACCACGACGCCGAATAACGCTGCGGTGACCGGCTCGACCATTGCCACGATTGATGCGACCGCTGGCGTGGTATGCTTCAGCCCGATGAGGTAGAGCACGAATGACAGTCCCGCGCCAAACACTCCGAGTGCTGCGAACAGCGGCCAACTGGGCGTGCGGAGGACGGCGACGGCCTGGTCGAAATCGCCCGGCCAGACGAGGATTGCAAGCAGTGTCGTGAACGCGATGACGAGAATCGCCTGCGGACTGCCGTACGGCGCTGCATACTTGAAGCCGAAAATAAAGACCGCGTAAGACAGCGCCGAAAGCAGCCCGGCGGCAACGCCGATCGGTGTGACGGCGCCTGCTCCAATCTCGTAGATCCGTGTCAGCAGCACGACGCCGAGCATCACCATCGCGATCGCGGCCCACTTGAGCGGAGTGGGCGTTTCAAGCTTCAGTACGAACGACACCAGATAGACGAATACCGGTGCGCAGTACATCAGGGTTGCCGCAACCGCGACGCTGCCTTCGGAAATGCTGACGAAATAGAATGCGAAGTTACCCGCCACGCCCAGACCGGCAAGCGCCGACCAGAACCAGAGCCGGCGATTTGCTAATCCGCTGCCTTGCGGGCGCAACGCCAACCATCCGAGAACAAACAGGAGCCCGATCGCTCCCCGGTAGAACGATACCACGAACGGGTCCCAGCCGTCGGCCATGAGGATCCCGCCGATCCCACCCGACAGTCCCCAGAATAGCGCCGCGAGCACCACCATTGCCGTACTCACGTTCGCCATTTGTCTCTTTCGAGTTGATGGGATTGGTTGGATCTGCACATCCTCGGCGATCCGAGGGAAAATCCGATTGACACTCCTTCTGTGGCCCATCCGAACAGACCGACCCAAATAAGTGGATGCATGTTACCGCATCACTTTTGGCAAGTCAGCGGGGAAATCGGCGTCCAACTCGCTCAAGAAATCGAGTGTCGTTGTACCGATCGTCGGTTGAGGCGGGAATCATCGTCTCTCCAGCCACGGGTTTCTTCGCCCTACTATTTAGAATCGTGTTCCTTGCTTGGAGTTTCATCGGGCGGTGACAGACGTCTCAGCCAAACTTTCCGATGCCACGCAGCAGGGTCGTCGGCGTGCTTTCTGATGAAGGCCTGCAAGTCTTGGGTGGATGCCGTGAGAATCACGCGTGTCCTGCGCGCGTGCTGAAGCTCCGTCGGATTTTCGCTTAAGTATTTTCCAACCCACCGGGAATCGAGAAAAGCAATCGTCAACGCATCTTCTTTCAGGGCCAGTTGTGCGACGGTATGGAAGGAGAACAGGTGCACCTTGGCCAAATCACTGAGTTGTTCGAACTCTTCGTTGTGCTCCGACAAGCACAGGTCCAAATACCTTCGATCGCCGACTTCAAACAGATGCGCGCTAAACACGTCGGTCTTGTCATCCTCGGTGGTAAACTCCAAGCGATAGGACGCGTCATTCCTGTAGCGGGAGAATTTCCAACGTCCGCGAATGGGTCCGGTCTTGGCATCCCAGCTCCCGACGAGTTCTGCGTCAAATTGAGTCTCGTCCTTGTTGTAGAAAGGGTGCAGGGAGGGAACACAGCCCGTAGCCAGCGCAACGACGACAAAGCTAAACGCAAGTGTTCGACTGAATCTCTGCGACCGGCGGCGTGGTCGACGGAAGTGGCAACCATCTTTCTGTGGAGTTTCCCTGATCAAAGAAACGTGGTTTTGATGTCCGTGATGAATCATTGGCCTTGCTCTCGTTTCGCAGCTCGTCCCGGAGCCTTTGTTGGGGCAGGTGATCGGCATCGTCTTTGCTTCGATTTCATTCTTCGGCGGTGCAATCTTTCTGTGTGGTGCACGGTTCCCTTCAATGGCACCGCTATTGGTTGCAACCCGGAACATGCTTCCGCCGGAAGACCAATGTTAGAGCAACACTGGGGTCGATTCGACGTTCTCGGAATTCATTCGACTCACTAGTGCCATTTTGTTTCGACTGAACTTCACTCTGACGCGGATGCGGCCTCGGCTTTGCGACGTCTGGCAAGCTCAGCTGCTCGACGAGCATTGCTGCGTTGCATTCCCCAAATGCAAAAGAAAATGAACAAGAAACCGCAGACGACCGCAATGAAAGTCCATTGCGTCTCACCCGGCGAGCGATCAATCACGGCGAACTGGGGACGCTCCGGGTCGTACCACCCCTGAACCTTCGCTCCGACCGGATACTCTCGCAAAATTGCGGCAATCGTTTCCTTGGGCCGGCACGTTTGAGCGACGTTGGGCCGCAAGCGACCGTCTCGAAATTCTTGATTCCCAACGGTGTAGGCAAAGCGGATCTCTGCGGAGTAGCCACTCACCTCCATCCCGCAATACTCCATTTCGCTTTGCACCACGATCCCGGTCACTGGTTCGTACGCCCAGGTTCTTATCAGCGGACGAAACAGGATAAAACTGATTCCGCCTGCCAGCAGCACGAAGAGTGCGATGTACCACGGCATGAATCTCCGGCGGATTCGCTCCATCGTCTGTGGTGGTGATTGATTCATTGCATCGCACCCAGCCGTCACTTCATGAAGCCATTCCAAAAATGAGGAAGGCAAAATCCTAGGCGTTCGACTGTCATTTTAACGCCTACGGCGACGACACCTTCACCAAGGCTCGCACAGAAATGAGCCGACACAGCGCCCCTGCGCAGATCGTCATCAGCGAAATCGGCTGTCTTGCAAAGCCGATCAAGTTGCCATGCAAGGTGCGGCAACGACAGACCGACCGTGACCAGAAGCGTGCTCTCATGGCACACTACCGTGACCACACCTGTGCGTTTCTCGGGCTGCTGAACTCATGGCTAACTGCCAGCGAAACGCTTGAAACAGGCCCACGCCTGAGCGACAATCCACCCACCCGGTGGCGACTGTGTGCCCCGACCATGCCTTCAGATTCTTTACCCCAATGATCGGGAGCATCGACGTGATCTGAATCCTATCGTGTCTTTACTTGGCCATCGGATGACGAGTGGCACGGTCGGGACACAAATCGGATTGTTGATGGCGTACCGGCAAGCGATACGGTGAACGTATGCAAACGCAAGTAGTAGCGTAACTATTGCGCAAGACGCTTCGTGGTAATTTTGCCTGCTTTGGCGTTTTGTTACGCCGTGCCATCAGTACGGCGTGCAATCTGGCAGCGTGTGATGCGGTGATTGAACTTGTCCCCAGATTCCAGGTCCAGACAATGAAAAAGGGAGCGGTCTGCAGAACGAGTTGTGAAGCTAAGCTGATTCAGATGAACCCTTGGTGACATCACGTCAAGCGATTCATTTGTCTCATGATTGCGGCACGCAACACGCAAACCAGTTTCAGCGTCGGTTACGCCGTCGAGTCATCTTCAGCGAACCGGCGTAGCAATTGAATCCGTCATTCGACGGTCCACGACGTCAAAGATTTGCCTCGTCTGTTTCGAGACCGACCAGTGAGCTTCAATGAAACGAAGGTAGTTGCGAAGTCGCTTCGTCATGCGGCGCTGTGTCGACGCGACAATTTCATCATGCTTCGCCGGGTCAAGTTCCAGCGACCCTCCGATCCAACCAATTCGCTCGCAGTCCTTGCCGAACCCAAAGACATCGCTTCGAAGCGTCCGATTGACGCCATCCGAATCCTCGTATCCCCAGATGTCGAACCGTGTTTCGGCCCGATCTGGGTGAATGCGGGCCACCATGATCGCTTCCGCAATCGTGGTTGCATCGTGAGCAATCTCGACGCGTCGGTCCGTCGAGACCTCGGTCCAATCCATTCGCACAAGCCTATCGAGAAGACGCCGCGATTCTTCGGCTGCCCGGAAGAATTGACGCGGCTGGGTACTTGCCGCCGACGCTAAATCACTCAGTCTTTCCAACGTGACTTCGAGTGTTTGTTGTTCACGCATCGAAGCGTCGCTTCGCTGCAATGCAACGTTGACAAACCAGTCGATCGACGGACCGCTTGGAACGGCATATTCGTATTCACGCAAGATATGCAGAATCCGCTGACTGCCCGGCAGGTCGGGTTGTTCGGCGGCCTGGATTAGACTTGCCGCCATCATCGACATGAAGTGTCGCGCTGATTCGGCTTGGTCCTCTCGCGGGTTCTTTTTCGCGTAGGCGCTCACAAAAGACTCTAGCGTAGTGCCAATACGTCGATCTTTTAGCAGACGTAAGTCTGTGGGAGTGATCGCCGCCGCCGTGTACGGTCGCTCACCCGCGATCGCCATCCGGTAAAACAAGTCGTCGGTACCCAAATTCCAAAGGCCCGTCTCGCCCAGGTGCGTCGAGTCGACGTGATGAAACACTTCATGGTGAAATGTGAGCGCAAGTTGTCCATCGGAATAGTGCGCCGCGGCGATTGCGTCGGCCCCGTTGTAAACACCGAAGTAACGATAGCCGCCAAGTTCGTGATCGTATTCTCGACCGGCGTCACTGGTGGTTCTCGAAACACATGCGTCGAACACACCGATTGTCGTCAGCCCCATGTCACCAAAGTAGCGCGGCGGATAAAGCTTGACTTCATCCAAGCAAATCCGGACGGAACGGATTCGAGCACCATCACTGAGCGGACGCAGGACATCGTGATACTTGCCTTCGGGCAGATCATCGCGATGAAAGACGATGCGAGCACCAGAGTACTCTTCGAACTGCCGCAGCAAATCATCAAGCGAGGGCGCGGACTCCGTCGCCCATGCTTGCACGTGCGACAAGATTGACAAGAAGACGAGTAGCATGACGCGGTTCATTCGAGCAGCATACAATTTCCATCCAAGAAGAACAACAATTTCCGGCTCAACTTCGCGAGGTCGGCTGCCATCTCTGATGACGAGCTTGAAACCGAAGATCGCGTTCGAACCCCCGCAGAGACCGCCAAAACATCTCACTCTCTCTGAATCACAAGCCCAACCGGGTTATCGCCGGATCTCTCTTTGACCCATTGGGCCAACCTACCCGCAGGTGCTTGCGTGACGCTATTCGCGAAAACGGTTCAGCAAGAGCATTGGCCGATATTCTGACTGACCATTCCAATGCACAGGAAGATCCAATGACTCGGCGGCCTCCTTCACTTGGTTGCCGACCGCGACGGTCTCTCGATAGCCTCCCTCATCTGCACCCCAGATCCCGAGATTGAGCTGAGCATACCGTACCGCTCGTTTTTGATCCTGTTCGGTGTAAAAGCAGATCCCCGTCAGTTGCTCTCCTCGATCTTTTCTCTCTTGAAAGATCTCCGCGCAGTCGCTCCATGCATCTTCCTGGGTCGTTCCGCATTTTTGTTCGGCAACGATTCCCAACGTATTGAGCCGCTCGAATAGTTGATCAAGTACCACTTGAGCTTTTGCCCAGTCCTTCTTCCGCAATCGCGCGGAAGGCGGATCAGGTAAAACGATTGGTGCCGGCCGGCCTGTCAACTTCATCAACAACTGTTGAGTCTCATCGCAATTCGCGTTCTCGATCAGATACTCGTCGAGTCGTCCTTCGAATTCCAGAGAAGCTCCGGCATCGAGCAGTGCTTGGACCGGATGAACAGTCTGCGAGAATTCAATTGCCAGATACAATGCAGTTCGACCGCCGGGTATCGTGTCATCAAGGTTTGCACCACTGGCAATCAGTAGCTCGATCGCATCGACAACTCGTTGGTGATCTTCGATCTCACTTCCCGCGGTTGCCGCACGTTGCAGAGGCGTAAATCCATTGTCGTCTTTTCCGTTGACGTCAGCCCCTTCATCAAGAAGCCGGCGAAGAGTATCGACATCCGCTTGTTGTGCAGCTGCATGTAGAGTTGTCATTGATCTACCGATTCGCAAGGATTGTCTCAATTCATCTTGTCAAGCAAGAAAGGCGATTTGCGTTTGTACGACGAGAAGAAACGAAGGCTTCGGTCCGCAATTTCAAACACAAGTCTCTATTGCCAACCATCGTGACGCCCTATCGCGACAAGAGATTCTAGCAGTTGCCAAATCCCATGTCAGATCAACCGATTGAGTGCCCGAAGGATCCGTGGGTTGCGATTCATTGGTCGGCAATCGACTACCATGACCTCGAATAGGTCCCTAAGTTTGATTGTGTGCGGTTCGCAATCAATGTCACAAGACTTCGCTTCCAAGACTCGGAGAAGAGTCAGCATGAACGCTAAGAAGATTTCGCCGGCCCCGAAATGGCAGTCGAAATGGCCTCGCGATGGTGAGCTGCGCGGTTGGTTTCGCTGCATGCTGGAAAAATTTGACGCAACCAGCGACGTCGAAGAGGGAGCTCTTTGAAGTTGGAGTCGAATCAATGAGCAAGACACTTGCGGAAAAGGCGGATCAGTTTGTGGAGTCTGCTTGGCATTGGGGTGACCGAGCTCGCGCGGAGGCACTGGTGACTGAGGAGCCCGCGATTGCTCGAAGTTCGATTTACGCCGCCGCTGCTTATGGCGAGGACGGGTTGGTCGCCGAGTTGCTAAAACAGGATCCAGGGCGCGTTGTTGCAAAGGGCGGCCGCAAGAACTGGCCTCCCCTGCTATACGCCGCTTGGTCATGCTTCTGGCCCACTCGCAGCGAGGGCCTACTGAACGTCATTCGTCTGTTGTTGGATCACGGAGCAGACCCAAATTCGAGTTGGCACAATTCGCAATATGATCAGGCAGAGTCGGCCTTGTATGGCACGGTCGAAGCGAATTCGGTCGCTGGTGCACGGTTGTTGCTGGAGGCGGGTGCCGATCCCAACGATAACGAGTCGCTCTATCACGCGTGTGAGAAATGGAATCTGGACCTGCTCGTCGCCTTGGGGGAATACGGTCTCAACGCAAAGGATGTCTCGTACTGTTTGAAACATGCGTTGGATATGCGATGGCCCGAGGCGGTGCATTGGTTCCTGGATCAGGGTGCCGATCCCAACGCGGTCCACCCAGCGGCTCAGGAAACGTCTTTGCATTGGGCGGTCAAACGTGGTGCTCCGCTTGCCGTCATTCAGAGGCTCCTTGATGCGGGGGCCGATCCCAACGCGCGGACACAAGCCGGTCACTCCGCATTCATCGGCCTGAAGGGCAACACGCCGCTCGACTATGCGTTGGGACTTGGCTCCACGGAAACCGCGACTCTTCTGCGGGCAAATGGCGGCATTGATTCGCCGCGTCCACCAAAGGAGGCCTGGATCGCGACTGCTGCTGCCGGCGATCAGAAGCTTGCGCACGCGATGCTTGCTGACAATCCAGACTTGAAGAGACAGCTCGATGCGTTCGATCGGAACCTTGTCGCACATGTGGCTCAGATGCAGAATTGGTCCGGTGTTCGACTGATGATCGAACTGGAGTGGCCTATTGACGCCGTCGGGTGGATGGAAGCTCGCCCATTGACTTGGGCGCTGTGTTTCGGGAACGCCGAAATGGTTGATTTTCTTCTCAGCCGAGGTGCCTCCCTCGCACCGGCCGGTCCATACTTTCAAACACCATTGCACACGGTGGTGCATTGTCGCTGGGAAAAGCGAGATCAGCCGGCCTGTCTAGCGAGGCTGCTGGCTGAGAACATCTCGGTACCCACCGGATTCTATCCCTGTGGCGTCGAAGAGTTCGATTTGATCCTACGCGACACTGCATAGAGACACTGCATCGAGCAGCCGAGCAGTGCTAGATCATTCCTCGATCCTTTGATTTTCAACAACGACGACCCGCTGACAATTTGAGCCATCCGTTTTGCGGAGCAAATCAGAAAATCGCATTCACTCTTCGTAGATCGACGGAAACTCCAGTCCGGCCATCCTCAGGTACACCGATAAAATTCCGCGATGATGAGCGGAGTGGGTGAAAACCCATTTCCGAATGCAAGCTCCTTTTTCCATCGTGAAAAGTGTTTGGCCTCCCATCTTCAGGGACCAATCATCTTCCATCACAGAATCGGGTACACCTTGAAGAGTTTCAATTGCCGCTTTGCAGTGTTGATCAAACGAGTCCAAAATCTGGCTCACCTGCGTGACTTCAGGTGCAACGTAGGGTTCCTCACCGACGGGCGCAATGTCCCATTCGCGCTGGCCTACAATTCCAGGTAGCCAACCCACAATTTCGGCAAGGTGATTCGCGTTCCATCCGATCGTGTGTAGCGAGTCTCCAGGCTTCCAATTCAGTTTGTCGTCAGGAATTCGTTCCATCAGCTTGCGAGTCATCGCGAATTCGCCCGGCAATTCGTCGCTCATCAATTCAGAAATCAGCATTTGCCGCTCCTGGTCCTTTGACGTGTCGTGTTCTGACCATTCTAGCGAATGGATGTACGGATGGACCTTGACTGACAAGGTTCGCACGCCTCGGTGGAAGCCTTTCGGCACAGCTTGCAGCAGCCTCGATGATTCGAGCTGCCGAGTCCGCCGCGCGACGTCCTTCACACAAGCGGTCGTTATTTCCCGCCAAATCCTTGCAATTGCCGAATTCTTTCGCTAACGTGGACGCACATGGCGAATTCGTTCGCCACTTAGACACGGTGGAAACTGTTGCGGAGGGCAGGCATGGCCAGGCAAACATCGTCGCAGCCGACCGAAGTGGAACTGCAAATGCTGAAGATTCTCTGGCAGGACGGGCCGGGCATCGCTCGACATCTTCACGACTCGCTGCAGGAATTTAAAGAAACGACCTATTCGACGACCGTTAAGATGCTGTCGGTCATGCTGGACAATGGACTTTTTAGGCGGGACGACGCGGTGCTCCCGCAGATCGATTATCCATCGGGTCCGCAACCGCGAACTCAGCGGCAAATGCTGGGAAACCTGATCGAAAACTTCGACGACGGGTCGGCGGCGCAGTTGATGGTACGCGCACTGTCGTCCAAGAAAGCGATTCCCCAAGAGATCGCCGAGATCCGACCCTTGCTTGAAGCGATAGAAGAGAAGCAATGAACACCGCAATTCTCGAAATCATCGGATGGCTCGTCGTTCACTCGTTGTGGCAAGGAACGCTGGTGGGTTTGCTTGGCTGGTTGCTCGCCGATCTCGGCTTCCGCCATGGCCGAGCGTCGACACGGTATGCCATGCTGTGTTTTGCGTTGGCAGCCTTCGTGGCTTGCCCGGTCGTGACTGCCTGTTTCTTCGCGCAATCAGAAGGAATCGCGTCGCTTTCTGATCAGAGGATCGACGCAGACGGTGAAGACACACTTGCTGATAAAGCAGCATCGCCACCATTTCCGCGGGTGATTGCCCCCGTCGATTCGACGCCCTCGATGAACCAGCCGGCGAGCAACTCATCGACGACGGCACTCGTCCCGTCGTCGGCAGCGCCTACCCGATCCGTGGCCGAGCGATTCAAAACAGCCGTCGATCCGTGGCTGAGTCCAATCGCGATCGGTTGGAGCATCGGCGTTTGTCTCCTCGCGCTGCGTCTTCTGCTCGGATGGTGGCGGATCGAAGCGGTGCGGCGCGGTGCCAGGCCTTTGAACGACCCACGGCTGTTGGAGCCATTGAAGAAGGCGGCACGAAAGCTGAACGTTCAACGAACGGTGAGCCTACTGGTTTGCGATGAAATCGACTCGCCGGTAGTCGTTGGCGTGTTGAAAAGTTTCGTTTTGGTACCGGCAAGCTTTCTGAGTCACGTTCAGGCGAACCACATCGAAGCGATTCTGGCGCACGAGTTGGCTCACGTTCGTCGCTACGACTATCTGGTCAATCTGCTTCAATCGTTTGTCGAAACCCTCTTTTTCTACCATCCAGCCGTTTGGTGGATTTCACACCGCATTCGCATCGAACGAGAAAACTGCTGCGATGATTTGGCCGCCGCCACGTCCGCGAGCCCGATCGCCTACAGCCAGGCGTTGCTGGCGTTGGAAGAGCTGCGCGGGAACAGTTTATCGCCAGCGCTGGGAATCAATGACGGATCATTGCTTTCGCGCGTTCGTCGATTGATTGGGCAGCCTTCGCGGCATGATACGGTCGCAACCGGTGGAGCACTTACCGCTGGCGTTGTCGGTTCTTTGGCAGTGGGTTTGTTGATCGGCGTTGCTTCGTTGCGAGCGGATGAAGCTGATGAAGAGAAAGCAAGCGATCCAAAATTTCAGGTGACCGTCAGCGGCGATCTGTCAGTGGAACTGATCGCCGTCATGCCCCACAACGGAACTTCCGAGCAGGCATGGAGGCCGGATGGAAGTGCGTTCACCGAGCCGCCAGAGCTGCCGCCAGCTCCCGGCAATTCGACGACTCGCGAACTTTCGGGGATCGATTTGTTCTTGCGATACCGTGGGTTGAGTGATTCTCAGCAGCCGACCTATGAGATGAAGGGCGTCAAAACGATGTGGCATCCGGACGAAAACGGAGTCGCGTCGATCATTGTCGTTCCAGATGAGGACACTGAGAAGGAATCTCTCACGATTGGCATCTCCGATCCTGACTTTGGCCCATGGAAGAAGTTGGATCTCATCGGCAACGCGACCGAACCGAAGGTCATTGAGCCACGTTTCCGGGAATCCTACGCGACGATCTGGCCGGTCGACGTCCAGTCGCGTGGCACAGAGTCACTACTGCGTTGGGCACACGATCGTCATGACAACCGTTTGGCTCACATCGAAGTCGTCGCGGTTGACCAAGTGGGCAAACGCCACAAACCCAACGGATCCACGCTTTGGGATGACGAACAAGACGTGGCACGCGACGCCGATCTGTTTGACCTTTCCATGGACCAGATCGACCAGATTGAATACCGCCTCAAGCCGATTCGACATTGGGTGACATTCAAGAACGTCGCGTTGAAACCCAATCGAACGACCCGTGTTCTGATCGGTGTTCAACCCGTGGCGATTCCCGCCACCGACGCACAAACTCTTCAATCTTCACATGCGCCGCCGGCGGATGTGGATGCCCAGCAACTTGGCCAGGCCGTTCATCAAAAGCTGACTGCCATCGACCGACTTTCGTCGTTCCAAGTGCAGACGCAGTCCTTCACTTCCTACTACGGCGAAGCTGAGGGCGTGATTGAATTGAAGAACGAACGCTCGCTCGAAAACTTGAAGCTGGCCCTCAACGAGCGCGACTTCGATCGCAGTCTTTCAACGACCGATCTAACGTGGGCGTGGAAAGACAATGAAGTGGTCTCGACGCGGCGTCATCAATACATCTACGAAGGCGAACCCTATGACCAAGCGACGGCACGGACGTGGAACGGTTCGCAGGGCTGGTTTCGTGACTCGGACCAGAGGTTTGGGCGTTACATCAGCTTTGAAAGAAGTTTCCTTCACCATTACTTCCGGCCAAGTCAGTTTCTCTATCTTGGCGACCATCATTTCTCCTGGGCAGACCGGGAGGAATACCCATCGTTCTTCGTGAATTCTTCGATTCCCGTGGAGCGAGCCAACTACCAGAGCCTGCCCGACGAGATGTTCGCGGGGGAAATGTGCAGCGTGATTCGTTCGATTCCACGCGAAGAGCAGCTCTGGGTTAGCAAACGGACAGGGGACTTGCGTGGTTGCCTGACTTTTTTGAGCCAAGGAAGATTCACGCGGATGCACGAGATGGAGGCGACTCGCGAGATGGCCGGGCGTTCCTTCGATTCCGATGAAGAATTCCGGCGATGGTTCAACGGGACCGCCTCACCTGAACAACGTGCTCAATTGACCGTTGAATGGTCCTATCTCCACCGAGACAACCAGCATCCCGATGACCTGATCGAGTTTTCAGATTACCAAGAAGTGATCCCCGGTATCCGAATCCCAATGACCGAGTGGCATTCCTCTTCATTCCATGCGGGCGATCCTTATGAGTACGGCACGAAATGGAAATACCATGTGCATCACACAACAGTCAAAGAAGCGAAGACGGACATCGATCTTGAACGTTTGCGGGCAGAGTCGTTGCCGAAGAAAGGCGACACGATCAACGATTGGCGGTTTTCGACACATGTGAATTACGAATTCGATCCGGACATGCCTGAGTCGGACATCCACGCGTTGGTTGATGAAGCGATGCAGAAGCGGGTGGCAAACCAGGAGATGCTCGACCGGATGCTCAAGCCGTTGACCGATATGAGGGGACAACGGGCACCAAAGTTGTCCGGGCAGCCAATGCCGGGCGAAGAACTCCCCGTAATGAACCCTGACAAACCAACGCTACTGCATTTTTGGGCCGTCTGGTGCGGCCCCTGCAAGAACGACATTCCATTGCTGAATCGGATGTCAAAAAACGGTTGGAACGTGATCGGGGTTCACGCTCCGGGAACAGACCTCGAAGCCATTGACGCTGCAGTCGAGGAGGAGGGCATCAACTATCCCGTCATGCGCGGCGATGGAAACTCGGGAACCGGCATCCAACCCGACACAATCACCGGCTACCCGGTGGCAATGTTTCCCTGCTGCGTCCTGATCGACAAAGAAGGCAACATTGAAGCCGTTGGTTCGCTGACGAACGTGATAGAACGGCGGCGTTAGAACCCGCCTGCCAATTTCAATACAAACACCGTGATATGCAGTGCAATGAGCGGCAAGTCGCTAGCCGCCGGTCGAGGCGAGAAGACCCGCGGCTAGCGCCACGCGGCTCACGCAAAGTGGGACTGTCCAGCTAGGTGTTTGTTGGACTGCGTCTACCCGATCGAACACCGAAGATTGGTTGATATCCAGTGCGCCCCGAGCCGTTCCAGCTCCACGATGGCGGCACGATGTTTCCGAAGAAGACGATGTCGATAACCAAACACGGCAAAAGCGATTCCGAACAGCGTAACGCCTGCAATCATTGTCCGCGTTGAGAATCGACGAAGTCGCTGGAGTTTCATTCTTCAGGCCACTCTGATTGGCGAATTCTCTGTTTTTTGGAAACAGCCCACTTCGTGGTCAAATGCTTCAGCCGACCTGCCATTGACAACAAGAACACGCCACACACAAAGAACGGAGCCGCGCACCAGAGCAAGGACGAACTCAGGCGGCCTCCGGCAGGATTCAGAACGGTATCAACGGAACCCCAAAGAGTCATGTGGGCTGACGTGCGAAAGTAGTAAATGGAGCCCAGCAAAAGAAACAATAAGGCGGCAAGTACAAGCAGTCGAATCGTGGGTTTGCACAGCCATAACGCCATGCAGAGGCCAGGAAGCGCCAACAAGAATGGCAATTCCGTTCCGAACCGAGGGCGAAAGAACGTCTGAATGCCATTTGAGAATGGGGCTGCGAACACGACGATGCCTAAAGCAATTGAAGCCATCGCGAGAAGCACAACGCTCAACGGCCTCCTGGAAGGCGGAAGCATCGCCATGTCTTCGGCCGTAAGATCGGCAGGACGGAATGGATTCATTGGCATGCAAATCGATCACGATACGAATCACGTGGTCGCCGCAACGTTTGATTGGCTTGATCGGTTTCAAGAGATCCCTCAGTCGCCGCCCGCTGTCGAAGACGGCACCCTCGCCCGATCGCGTTATTCCCCGCTGGCGGCTTGTGTCTCTTTCTTGTACCTGACATCGACGTCGATCTTGCCAGCTTTCAACTGCGTCCCGCTTGTCTCAAACTTCACAGACTTTGGCGTCTGACCAAACAACTTTTCCACCCAGTCATCGCTATCAATTGTGATGCGTAATGCATCACCTTCGGAATCGCATGTCACCGCTACACCGTCAACGTAGGACGCACCGCGACCGTCCGCTTTGAGTTTCCACACATTGGCTTGACCTGCCGCAAGCAGTTCATCGAAAGTTCCAGATTGCGGACGCGCGACCGGATTGAAGTACGAAAAACCAAATTGATACGTTGAGTCGCCGCCTTTGACCGTAACCATCCAGGAATACTCGCAGTGGTTGGCGGGACTCACGCCCCATTTCCATTCTCGCTCGATCTCGTCAACCGGAAAGGTGAACACGCATTTGCCAGGCAAGACGGTCGCTGTTGCGTCGTTACTCTTCGGCTTGTCGGTACCATCGGCCGGCAACCATTGAGGTGAGAACAGCGCCAGAAACGAAAATGTCAGGATGCGGTTCATTCTGGTTTGCTCGAAAAAGAATCGAATCGGGTCACGCAGGACGGCGATTGCTGCGGCTGGCGGCCAACTTCAAGACAAGGATCATCGATCAAGCCTGGCACTGCACGGAGGTATGGCACCTCGATTGCGTGGAAGAGCTTGGCGATACCCTCATCGCCCATGCGGATCGATTCAGCCGGCACTTTACCCGTCGGGCAATTTTTTCATCTCGGAAGCGTCGGGGCATTTGCGCCACGCTCTCACGGATTTCACCCTGGCAGCGAGGCCTCCACGGCAGGCCGGGTTGCTTTCGCGGGCATTCTCGCTGGTGGGAAGCACCGGGTCAAGTTTTGGGCGTCATGCCGCACACCCCTGCCGGGAACATGCACCACGTGGCCTCAAACTGCCATCTCGTGTGCTCAGACAAAATCGAAACTCGATTCTCGAGAGCCATTGGCCGGAAGACGAAATGCCTGATCCAAATCAACCGGTTGCGGTAGACTTGGGCGACTTTACTCTGGGGGCTGCGTTCGACTTTCGAGATTTCGCGCGACATCCAAATCTCGTTCACGCACGAGCAAATAAACGTAACGAGTCGGAGGTGAGATGATGAGATGGCTGTGGGTATTCTTGCTGATTCTCAGCGGTGCTTCCGTTGGGTCAGCCCAGCGCTGCATCTCAATAGAGAGGTCAATCTTGGCAGCCCAATTCGACCGTGCGGGGGATCACTTGTTTGCATTGCTGGCTGATCGGATCCAGCAAATTCGCACAAGTGATGGAGAAGTTTTGCGTGAATTTGTGGTTCCCGGCGCGGATCAAACGCCGACTCAGAAAGTTAATCGCTGGGGAACGTTTGGACTGACCGCTGATGAACGCGAGCTAATTTTGGTTCGCCCAGACAGCTGCTTTCTCATCTTGAATCTTAAAGCGGGTCCGGATCAGCCAGACGATCAATGGGAGGTCATCGAGGTGCCAAGAGACCCGGCCAGCACTTCGTTTCCCAGTTCCACCTTCGACACGAGTTTTTACGGAAACCTTTCCGATGGTCGACTTGTTTTCACCCGTGGCAGTACGCAAGTACGTAAATGCACAAAGCTAATGCTCTATGATCGAGAGGCTAACGCCTTCATTGGGGCACCTGTTGAGTTAGGAGGCCAAGCTGCTTTATCGATCGATCCGGATGAGGAAACGGTTTCTGCGGTCCGAATGTCGCTGATCGGCAAACCGGGTCGACCATTGTGGCAACCAGATCCTAACAAGATTGAGAGGCTGGAAATCCATTGGAATGACCATGGATACGGAAGCGTGACGGTGAAAGCGGAAGGGCACCTACCAGATGCTCCCGTCTCCATTTCACCTGACTTAAAAGAGTACACGGCTCAGACTGGAAGGTTGCAGACTTTGAACTCTGGCTGGCTGGTCTCAACTATCGGAAGCTTACAATGGAATTCTAGCGTCCCTTTTCAGGAAATTTTGCCACCAAAGCCGATTCAGCAGATCCATTTCAAAGAACGACACGGAGGGAAGTTGAGTGCGCGATGGAGCGGTGACAGTGAACGACTCTTTATCGGTTGGGCGGATTACTCGCCGAACCCAAGCCTGACAGGAGTCAGCGTCTATACTCGATCGGGTCAACGCATCGGGACACTGGCCACCGGGCCCGCACGGTTTGTTCATGTGCTCGCGGTTTCTCACGATGGTAAGCATCTGGTGACGTCCGCTGGAAAGAAGATTCCAGAGTCAACATTGCTTTGGCACTTTGATTGAAAATCAATAGAAGATTGATACCAGTGACCCGAACAAGGAGTCGGCTTTGGTCTTCCGCCACGTGCAGATGCTCCTTGTCGGGATAGCGGGAGCGATCGCGACCCGAGCTCTTTCCGATGCGACTCGCGAGCGGATGGAGCGCCAGCGGTCATGACGTTCGCCAACAAGATTGGAATCTGAAGCGTTGTCGATTTGGGACCGCGATGGGGAAAGCCGCAGGCTCCTAAATCTCATCTGCGCGTCGTCGGACTCGGCCACCATAGAGTGACGCAAGCGGATTGGCCGACAGTCCGTGGAGCAGGATGCTCATCACGATGGTCCATGAAACGACAGCAACCATCGTCTCGTTCCCTGGCAACCGGTGACCGATCACCATCACCAGGAACACGACACTGGCCAAGCCGCGTGGACCGAACCAACCGATGAACAGCTGCGTGTCTCGCCTGAGTCCTTTACCGATCAAGCAAATAAATACCGGCAACATCCGAATGACGGTCAGGCTGAGAACGGCATACAACAGTACCTGCCAGC
Organism: Roseiconus nitratireducens; assembly: GCF_008629675.1. Classification (GTDB taxonomy): domain Bacteria; phylum Planctomycetota; class Planctomycetia; order Pirellulales; family Pirellulaceae; genus Stieleria; species Stieleria nitratireducens. The sequence goes on from NZ_VWOX01000028.1 coordinate 45,433, forward strand.
TAACCCTCGACACCAGGATCGGCAGCATGACGGTGCCGAAGCTGAACCAGGTCACCAGAGCCACCGCGTCGGCGGTGCCTTCGGCTGCAGCGAGAAACTGATGCTTGTGCTGTTTGGTTAACGCGCCAAAGGTAAGCCCCCCGACGAATGCGGCGATGAACCCGCTACCCTCCAGCCATTGGGCCGTCGCAAAACAAAGCAGGGCGAGAGTCGTGATCGGCAATTGCAGCCAAGTGCCGGCAACCCAGCCATTTGCCGCAGCGGCCCGAAGTGCGAATCCACCCGCTACGGCAAGAACAAGACCGGTCACAAATCCGATCCCAATGACCTTTAAGAAGAGTTCGAGCACCAGAGAAATGGGTTCCTGAGCTTCACTGGCACCGATGGCGAGCGCAATGAAAAACAAGATGATAGGCACGCAAATGCCATCGTTCAGACCGCTTTCCACGTTCAGGCTTTCGCGCACCTTGTCAGGGACCACCGGATTGGTCACCACAGCCTTTCCCAACGCCGCATCGGTGGGCGCAAGCATCGTGCCGATCAGTGCAATTTCAAAGAACCCAAGCTCCGGGAAGATCAACCACGCCATCAGAAGCCCGAATGCAATCGTTAGGGGCAAGCCAATCAGCAGCAATCGCGCAGGGATGTCCTCGACGCTGCGGAGGACTTTCAGATTGGCGTTGGACGAGTCGGTAAACAGACAAATCGCCAACGCGAGTTCGGCAAGTTGGCGGATCGTTTCCCCATCCACCCGTAAGTCCACAATGCCAAGCAGTTCCGGTCCGAATAGCATCCCCGCGGCGACGTAGACCAATGCGCCATTGACCGGCGTGGTGGCCAAACGCGACGCCGCCAAGCTGTACGCAAAAGCGAAGCCGGCAAAAACGGTTAGAATCTGGTACTCGGACATGTTTCGCCGTGCAAAGATGGATTGTCAAAATGCTACTCCATCTGCTGCGTCGACGGGAGTCACAGGCGATTCCGGTAGCAGATCATGCAGACACCACAACTCCGCTCCGAAGAGGACCACGCAAAGGAAAGGGAGACAGGATCCGATGCCGTCGAGAACCCCAGAGCCAGAGCTGAAGATCAAGATCCGATCGGAAGGGCCGACCACGGTGATCGCCTTGGCGGGCGATGTCGGCGGCGTTTTGGCCCCAGCCGATCGCGATCGGATTCAGGCAACGATCCAGCCGGGGGTTCAACTTGCTTTGGACTTCACGGAGGTTCCAAACATTTCAGGGGCCGGCCTTCGGCGGTTGCTTCTGGTCAGCCGGCACATTCGCGGTTTGGGAGGCGTGATCGCGGTTCGCGGGGCTTCCGAAGAACTGCGTGCAATCGCGGAAGCGTCGGGTTTTGGCGATCTGTTCCGTCGGTCGGTTCCGCTTCCCATCCCGGACACCGGGCAGAAGCCGCGAGAACGCATCGACCTCTATCCGACGCACTCGTACGGAAAATTTGCACTGCGTTCCGGCAACCCTCAGCCGCTCGGTGCGACCGCTCGTTCCAAGGGGGTCAATTTCGCGGTTTATTCGCGGCACGGGACGACGTGCACGCTCGTGCTGTTTGAGCATGGAGCCGCCAAGCCATTCGCTGAAATCCCGTTTCCACCCGAATTTCGCGTCGGCGACGTTCGCGCGATGATGGTTTTCGATCTCGACCCCGAAGCCATCGAGTACGCTTTCCGCGTGAACGGGCCTTTCTCGCCACGCGAGGGTCATCGCTTTGACGGCGAGCGTGAGCTGCTCGACCCGACAGCGCAAGCCGTTGCCTGGCGACCGAGTTGGGGCCAGAAGGACACGCGCATCACGACACCACGAGCGCGTCTGATTTCGCAGGATTTCGACTGGGAAGGTGATCGCCCTCTTGGTCTGCCGCTGGAAGATCTGGTGATCTATGAGATGCACGTGCGAGGATTCACGCGGCACCCCACGTCCAAGACGCGTTTCCCGGGAAGCTACGCGGGCTTGCGAGAGAAGATTCCTCACCTCGTTGAACTCGGCGTGAACTGTGTCGAGCTGCTGCCGATTTTTGAGTTTGACGAGACCGAGGTGGATCGCGTGGACCCGGCAACGGGCAAACCGTTGCTTAATTACTGGGGCTACAACACGCTGGCCTTCTGTGCTCCGAAAGCCGCTTACGCAGCGAGCGGTTCATGTCATCTGCAAGCGGATGAATTCAAGACGTTGGTGAAAGAGCTGCATCGCCACGGCATCGAAGTGGTTTTGGATGTCGTATTCAATCACACGGCCGAAGGCAATGAAAACGGCCCGACGCTTTCATTCAAAGGGTTGGACAACGCGACCTACTACATGTTGACGCCAGAAGGCTACTACTACAATTTCAGTGGCTGCGGCAACACCTTCAACTGCAATCACCCGGTCGTCCGCGAGTTTGTGTTGAATTGTTTGCGGCACTGGGTCGCGGAGTACCACGTCGATGGCTTTCGCTTCGACCTGGCCAGCATCCTGGGTCGAGCCCCGAATGGCACACCGCTAGCCAATCCTCCGCTACTCGAATCGCTGGCCCTCGATCCGATACTGGGCCGCACCAAGTTGATCGCCGAAGCGTGGGATGCGGGAGGGCTGTACCAGGTCGGTCATTTCCCTGCCTACGGTCGCTGGGCCGAATGGAATGGAAAGTACCGAGATTGCGTCCGAAAGTTTCTTAAGGGTGACATGGGCCAAGTCGGGGAAATGACGCAACGACTCTCCGGGTCGCCGGATCTGTATTTTCATCGCGGTCCGACTGCATCGATCAACTTTGTCACTTGTCACGATGGATTCACGCTCGCGGACGTGGTCAGCTACAACGACAAGCACAATGAAGCCAATGGAGAGCAGAACCGTGACGGTGCAAACGACAATCACTCTTGGAACTGCGGCGTCGAGGGACCGACCGAGGATCCTGAGATTCTGTCGTTGCGAACTCGGCTGATGAAAAACGCTTTGGCGATGCTCTTTCTCAGCCAGGGTATCCCGATGTTGTTGATGGGTGACGAAATGGGCCGCTCGCAGAACGGCAATAACAACGCCTACTGCCAGGACAATGAGCTCAATTGGCTGGATTGGAGTCTGAAGCACCGGAACCAGGAACTGTTCCGGTTTTGCCAGTCAATGATCGCATTTCGGAAAGCTCATCCGGTCCTGCGGCACCCGCGGTACTCCGAAACGAAGCATGGGAAATCGAACCGACTTGAGATCTGCTGGCACGGTACACGGCCTTGGCAGTCGGATCTCTCTGATGCCAGTCGAGTACTCGCCTTTCATGCCCGCCTGCGACGTGAAGAATCGGACGATTTGATCTACGCCGCTTTCAACAACTATTGGGAAACGCTGGACTTCGATTTACCTCGCGTTGGGGATGCTGGGGAGTGGCGGGTCTTCGCGAACACCCGGCTGCGAGCTCCCGATGACATCAGCTCACCGGGAGACGAGCGCGCCTTGGACAACCCGAATCAAATTCAAGTCGCCGGCCGGTCTGTCGTCATCCTCGTTGCCCGGTAGGTTCCAGCGGCCGTAGCGAGATGGTCTTCACCGATGACCTGCGTCGCCTTTCTCGATAGCATTCGAGCTGCTGGCCTGCAAAAACGATCGCGCCACCACGCCCATCTTTCGCCTGATGAAGAAACCGCGACCAAGGCCCCGTGTTCAACCGAACGTCTCTCCGCGTTCGAGCATGGCAATGAATTCTACCAGTTTGCGCGCTTTCGTTTCGGGCTTCTTTGCGTTGTGGAGTCGATAATAGAAGGCGTACTTTTTGGATTTTGAAAGCGTCGCGTAGAAGTCACTTGCCTTCTTGGACTTCTTCAAAGCGGCGAGAAACTCGGCCGATTCTTTGAAAGTCGAACTTGATGCATAGGCGCCATCCCAACGTCCGTCCGCCTTTGCCAACTCAACCGCCGCGTGGCCTGCAGGCTTCATGCGATCATCACGAATGAGTCGCTCAATGTGCTTCTTGTTTACTTGAGACCAAACGCTTCGTTTGCCACGCGGCGTGAATTTGTGAATCCAAGAGACTTCATCACCTTTTCTTACGGGGCCATCGATCCAGCCGTAACACAAAGCCACGTCGAGTGCCTCCGCATAAGTGATGCTCTTGTGCCCACTGTCCTTTTTGAAGAACTGGATCCAAACACCGCCATGCTCGGCATGATGCTTGATAAGCCATCTTTCAAGCTTGCCGGTCGTAGAAAACGCGATGACGGGCTTACCGTCCGGGGATGCAATGGCGGCCGCCGGCTTCGCTGGTTTTGAGCTCTTTTTTGCCATTCAGATCAACTTGGAAAGCGCGGCGATTCTAGCAAAACTCAGCCGTCGCGTATGATAGACGTCTTCGGGTACGAACAATACAGCCGTTGTGAGCAGATCCAAGATCTTCTTCGATCGAGTTCACTTTCAGCAATATTGAATCAGGCAGAAATAGATCAATTCCTCAGATCAAAGTTGGCGATGTGCCGCAACTGCAAATTGCAAATTGAACATGGCAAAAGGGAAATTGATGGATCGTAGACAGAGCAGACGCGAGGCGATTGTTGGTTGCATTCTGGGGACAGCGGTGGGTGATGCGCTGGGTCTGCCGTACGAAGGATTATCGCCGAAGCGATCTGCCAGGCTGCTTGGTCCACCGGATCGGTACCGATTTTTCTTTCGTCGCGGCATGGTCTCCGACGACACCGAACACACGTGCATGGTCGCTCAATCGTTGATTGACGCGGGTGGCGACGTTCCAAAGTTCACACGCGCGTTTGCGAGGCGCTTGCGGTGGTGGATTCTGGCTTTACCGGCGGGGGTTGGCAAAGCGACAGCGAGGTCGGGAATCAAATTGTGGTTCGGGGCAAGTCCCGAGAAGGCAGGTGTGTTTTCAGCCGGAAATGGTCCCGCCATGCGCGCAGCGATCTTCGGCGCCTCCTTAGACGATGTTCCGTCAATACTGAACTTTGTTCGGGCGTCTTCTCGGCTGACCCACAGTGATCCCAAAGCCGATTACGGTGCATTCGCCGTCGCGCTGGCAGCCAAACACTCACGCGACCATGCAGCCGTGGATGCGAACCTTTGGCTTGACGAGGTTGTCGATGCGGTGGGAGAAGGTGGAGCGGAATTGATCGATTTGCTCCGCCAAGCCATTCGCAGCGTAGACGCTGGCGAAACAACCCGGACCTTTGCCAACTCACTTGGCCTGGAGCGTGGCGTGACGGGTTACACCTACCACACCGTCCCGGTCGCCATCCACACATGGCTGTCCAGCCCCAACGATTTTCGCAAGGCCGTCACGAGCATCATCGAAAGCGGCGGCGACGCAGACACGACAGCCGCAATCGTCGGTGGCATTGTGGGTGCAGGTGTTGGGACAGAAGGCATCCCACACGAATGGCTCGACGGCATTTGGGAATGGCCACGTAGCGTGCCCTGGATGCAGCGCCTCGGTGAAGCTCTGGCCGATTCGCTCGAGGGCGATCGTTCGATGAAATCGCCGACCGTCAATCCAATCGCGGTGCTTCTCCGCAATCTGCTGTTCCTATTCATCGTCCTCTTTCACGGCTTCCGCCGACTTGCTCCACCTTACGTTTGATTGCAAATTGCAAAATCAACATCTTAAAGGTTTCATTGACGGGCAATTGGAGCGTGCGGCGACCTAGGGAACGGCTGATGAAACCAGAGGATCTCTCCGATAGGTTTCGACGATTTGCCGAGCGACTCGCTGGGAGGTTTAAACGCGGAGTGGCGGAGGTGCGGAGTATCGCGGAGAATGGGCGGTTTGGTTTGCATGAAGGTGGTAGGTCGATAGGCGAGTGACGGAAAATGAGTTGACCAATGCAATCATTGGTGCCGCGATTTTCGTGCATTGCAGGCTCGGGCCGGGTTTATTGGAGCCGGGGAAAGTCCTGAGAAGACAAACCGTCAGCGCTGCTATCGACGATATGCCGAGCGGCTCGCTGGGAGGTTTGAACGCGGAGTGGCGGAGGTGCGGAGCATCGCGGAGAATGGGCGGTTTGGTTTGTATGAAGGTGATAGGTCAATAGGCGAGTGACGGAAAATGAGTTGACCGATGCAATCATTGGTGCCGCGATCTTCGTGCATCGCAGGCTT
>NZ_VWOX01000029.1 GCF_008629675.1 Roseiconus nitratireducens
AAGGAATTGTTCTTTAACCTTGTGGAATCAACTCTCAACGTACTGACGGAAGAAGATCTCAAAGAGATTGAGGTAAATGACTTAGTGCCCTTCAATTTCAATTCTGCTGAAGGCTGGGTCGGAAGTCTTCACGCATGGGCATTTCGATACCAAATGCCGTTGCTGCGTTGCACAATGACGACGTGGGGGCGGGAGAATGGAGACCGCAGGGAGTTTTTTGAGACCGTGAACCTGTGGCGACAATTGGACAGAGGAACACGATATCCCGCTCATCCGATTCGCTGGACCTTGATCGATGATGTGTTCACTTCATCCGTATCAGCGATTCGAGCGTTGCTTCGACCCGATCTTGTACTAACAGAAAATGAGCCATGGCCGTTGGCCGACATGCCGGTTCGACATGCCGGTTTTGCATCATCGCCCGATACTTCTCAGCAGGAAGATGACCACAATTCAGCAACGAAGGGTGTTGACTCTGAAGACTTGCGGTTCGAACAAGCTGCCAATGCGGTTGACGGCGATGCTTCCGAAGTTTCAGAAGAATCAGAACAAAGCTCGACCAAGGCTCACGAGCTTATCGAGACGCATGACAACAAATGGCATGTGCGATTTTCTGGGTCGGATGTAGTCGAAGTTATCGGTCAACAGGCGGGACTACATAGAATTGCCTATCTGATTGAACACTCGCCCAATAGCGTTGACCCTGTGACTCTTCATCGGATTAGTGGCCAAGTTGTGAAAAGAGGAGGTCGCCCTAGGAAAGCGTCTGAAATAGAGCCCGATATCGAACTTCGCATGGACTTGCCCGGGGGCGGCAAACGAAAGAAAGCCTATGACCCCGAAGGTAAGGCAGATTTGCTCCGTCGCTTGGAGGAGTGTCAGTCAGACATGGAGAATGCTATAGAACTTGGAAGCGCAGGTCGTGCAGAGCAATTAAGCGATGAAATTGTCGAAATAGAAGAAGCACTTAATGCATATTTTCGTAATAGCACATTCAAAAACGCCAAGGACAACATCAAAAAGTCGATCGATAATGCAATTAATGAACTGAAGACAAAGCGACCCGACATGGACCAAGAATTGTCATTACTGCGTGAGCAACTCGACCTATCCGCCAAGCAGCCGAGCTTTATCCGAAGGAAAGGACGCTCGAAATGGGTAGTAAAGAGGTTCGGTATGAGATAGTTCTGTCCCTAAGTAAACGCTCGCATTGTTTCCGTCGCTGTCACCCTCACCAATCTTCTCTCATCTTTCAGGTGTGAACTCAGGTGGACAGGTATCCCCATTTTAATCGAAGTAAGCGGTTGAATCGCCGTCACTTCCATAGCCGCAGTGCCAACAAATATCGATGCGGTGCTCGACCCTAGCGCCACAAACAGGGCACTGGAAGAGCCAATCAGCCGGTGGGACAAACGTCGTCTTTGGCTCCTGCCTGCCTGTCACTCGGGTCACACGAGAGTCTGGATTGAACGGCCACGGCAAACTGGCAAAGTATGGGTCTCCACCGTTTCGAAGGAATCGGTGGTACTCGGGATCATTGCCGTGAAGGATCGCCATGCCGATTCGAACGAAGACCCATCCGAATCCGCCGTACAAAAGGATGGTTCCAACGGAGAGCGCCAAAACGAACCACGGCGACCACTGTTTGTTGTTGATCGGCGTGTTGAACGCCCAGCCAATGATCGTCCAAATGATGTAAAAGACGATCATCGCACGGAGGATAATTACAAATCTGGAAGTTCTCAAAGCTGAAGTGACTCCTTGGAAAATGGAAATTAAAGATCGTCGATGTCGAGGTCGTAGCCCCACGATGAGTACGGATCATCTGGATCTTCATCGAGACCGTCAGAAAGATCTTTGATCAGGTGCCAATGGATCTCTGGCTCGACGTAACTATCCGCTGAAGGGCCGTTTCCGAACTCCTCCCGATCAACAAACAGCTTCGCCGCAGCTTGGAGGTATTCACCGATCTCCTTGCGTGTCACATTCCCAGTGGCTTCAATTGTCACCGGAACGATATAGGACTTTTTCTGGAACGGTTCGTACTGCGCATCGATGATCTCTTGGATCTCTTTCATCGCTTCCCACAGAGAGGGATACTTCTTGGCTGAAGCAATGTCACTGACGAATCGCCAGCCGTCCCAGTAAGTCCTGTCGTTGAGTTTTGAGATAACGAAGCCGTCGCCAACTTCGATTGGTTGCAGAAACACAGATGCTCCTTTGGAAGAATGGGAATTGGCTGGGCTTGTGAGTGATCAAGAATCGTCTTGATCCAGCCCCCAATTGACAGGGTTTTCCGAGTCTTTGTTCACTGGGCCATCTGTGGCTTTGAGATATCCCCAATGAATGATTGGGGCGACGTAAGAGTCTTTGGGGCCGTTTCCGAATTCCTCAGTGCGAATGCTCAAGACCGAGGCTCGAAAGAGGTATTCAGCAATCTCTTTCTCTGTCACGTTTCCTTGGACGGAGATCTCCACCGGCACTACATAATGACGCTGTGGAAGATCCTTGTAGTGCTCTTTCAGAATGTCTTGAATGGCGAAGCAGGCGTCTGACGGGGTGTGAAACTTCCGTGCGGAATCGAATTCATCGGTGAACGATTCACCGTCCCAAAGTTTGCGATCATCGATTCGCAGGATAAGAAATCGCCGAAACGGGTCTTTGCCGAACGCTTGTGCTCGTAAGAGCATGGCTGTCTCCTTTTTCGAGGTTGAATCGGTGCGAGACAGAACAAGCGGGTGTCAGTTAATCGAGTGATTGCTTGCGACCCTATGCTCGACATAAATTAGGGGCGGCGGATTTTTGGCGATGGCAGTTGCCATTCAGCTTTCAAGCTGATGGCGGATAGGCGGGGATTCAGAAAGTTGCGATTTTTGCAGCAACCTTGGCGGGGATCAAAAAGCGAGAGGTTTAACAAAAGCGACAACGCACTAAGCTCGGCAAGGGCAAGCTGGGGACTAGGCTTTCCAAGGTTCCATCAACAATTGTTTGATTGTTTTTTCTGCGACAACCTTTCGGTTGGCCGAAGAAAATCGACGCCACCATTCCATAGACGCCACCATTCCATAGAAATGGCGCTAAAACAAACGGGACCATCGCACGACTGGCGATGGTCCCGGTCCCATTGCGATTTCATTCCGGCTGCCATCCAAAATAGAAACGTGGTGCGTGGGTAAACATGAGACTGCCTCGCTCGCCCGTATCCAACTTGCGAACCACAATGAACGGTGCCATGAAACCCAGTGGCTCAAATTCGGCACGCATCTCATCGGTAGACCAGACTCTTCCATGAGTCTTTTCCAGTTCAGCTTTCGTCGCTTCAGTTTCATTCAGTTCAGCGACCAATTCTTTGCGGATTGCTTCGGTTGGATCGTTCATGATTGCTCCTCGGTTGGAAGTGTTGGCTGTCAGTTACGCTTCACAAGCGGGTGTCAGGTAAGAATCAGTAATCTGATGGCCTGAGTAGCGTTGTTGCGGAGCGATCCCATTCGGTGATCACCCAGACTTTCGAGCCATCAAGAAGCTCGTAGGAACTCAGAAGACGTTCGCCATGCTCAAGTGCGAGGTTGTTCGCTTGGGCATCGTCGGGATCAACGATTCCCCAATCCCCTCGAACATGTCGATCCAACAGATCGCTTGGTGCTTGATTGTTCTTGTCAAGAAGTTCAAGGCATCCGGGCGTGGCAGTGACTCGGCCCAATGGAAACAATGGCTTGCTCATGATGATCTCCGTTGTGTGCCAAAGAAGAGCCATGGCGTTGAACATGGCCCTGTTGATGTCTCTCAAGCGGGTGTCAGCCGTAGACGGCGACCACGGCGGATTTCACTCGTTGCCAGTCATCCTCATCGAACGATTCTTTCTCGACTTCGGGAAGCGGAGTGACGTAAGCAGACTGGATCGCATTGGGATCGTCGCTCGTGAAGCTGATTGCTGGAGCCCAACCGAATCCGCAACCGGGGGCACCAAGAGATCCCATCGTTTCGGTTGATTCAGCTTGCAATCCGCAGTGTCCGACAAACTCGTCGAACTCTTCACGGCTCAGGATGGCGCACCATTTCCGATGCGATCCATTGGTCCAGCAACCTTCCAGATATCCGTAGTCGTACTGCTCGTCCTCTTCGGTCTGATCCCAGAGTTCATCGACTTGGGGAGGAGCGTAGAGATCAATGTCTTCGCCTTCGGGACAATCGACGCTGTAGATGATGGAGAATTGCATGTGGCACCTCGCTTGTGGATGTTGTGTGAGCCGGTCGTCTTGGCTCTGTTAATCCACAAGCGGGTGTCATCGGCGAGTAATGCTCAGACGATGATGGCTCGTGACTGGCGTTTTGCTCGTCGCCGTTCGTGATGCTCAATCACTTCAGCACGCCACTCGGCATTGCCACCGAATTCGTCGATGGGAACCATATTCAGATACTTGAGCGGGCAAGAGTAGTAGTACGGGTGCATCGATTCATCCATGTCTTTGTAACCCCATCCCGAATCACGCTGGTATTGAAGAAGATCGCATGTGATCCAGCGTTGTTTTGGTTCGATGTCTTCACCGTCTTTGATGAATCGACGCTCCCAAACGGCCCAAAGCACGCCGGAAAATCCACCGCCACGGTAGCAGTGGGCCAAGCATTCGGATCGAACGATTGTTTCGCCCGATGTTCGCTCCCATGATTCAGTTCGGTCGCCGATCAATTCTTTTCGGGTCAGGTCGCTTCGGAAAAGCCATCCCATTTTCATTCTCCCTTTTGAGTCGAGTGATGTGACAACAATCAAGCGGGTGTCACTCGGCGTGTTCGAACTCGGTCGGGAGAACTCCATCAGTTGGCAAGCCTTCGCCGTGGTATCGACAAGGAAACGGAATTGCGGCTCCTTCTTGTCCGTAAATCATCAGATGATCCAAATCGAGGACTTGGCCGCTGGGACCGTAGTGGCGGCTGTCCTCGGGATAATCGCCAAGATATTCGTCTTCGACGACGATCAGATGGCCGTACTGTTCGTTATCAGCCAGTTCATCGATGGCATCCGACATGCTGTTGGCTTCGACGATCAAGAACAGCGGCGTGTAACTACCACCAATCTCAATCAGCCAAGTTTTTCCAAACCAATCGCCGGGATTCAGGACCGGGATGTTGGTTAGTTCGTGGCCGTGCAGGTTGCCTGATGCTTTGATCTCGCTCATCGTTTGCTCCATTCCAAAAATTGTTTTTTGTGATGGATAACAAGCGGGTGTCAGAGCGGGATCACGTCGTATTCGACCGACTCACCGTTGGCGATCTTGTCGATGGCAGAGAGTGCCGCCATCTCACGTTCGGTGGTCATGCGGCACAAGCTGTTGAGTTTGCTTGTGAATGACAGAGAAACCGGATGATTGATCAGATCGTCGCCACAAACGCCAGAACGCTGAAGAGCAAGCAGGTGACGATGGAAGCAGCCAACAATTGCGACGAGATTAACGGCATCTTGGATTGCAGCAGCGTCTTTGGCTGCTGCTTGTTCAGCTTCGTTGGTGCCGTTTGCGATGGAAGTGATCTGGTGCATTTGGATCTCCGAAATCGTGAATAAGTGTTTCGAAGATCAAGCGGGTGTTGATTCGTCAGACCATCTTCCCTGTCTGATCGCTGAACATCCATTTTCGATCATCGAAATCGAAGTTCCCTTCGTTGCGAAAGAGCATCACGCTCACGTCAGGCGGAATGTTCTTGAGCATTTCGGGCTGGTCATCGATGTACACGTTGATTCCCCGCTCTTTGATAACTTCGGCCTTTGCATCGAAACTGCTCACCAGCACAACGTCGGTGAATTTGATGCCATTCTTTTCAAGGTCAGCAATCGCTTTGGCTCGGTCACTGCGATAAGTGACGACGATTACTTCGCCCGGCCAAACGTGGGTAAGGACGCTGAAGAATCTCGGTGACTCATCAACGCATCCGTCGAGGTCGATGCCGAGGGTCGGTTTTGGCTGTTCGAAGATGCTCAAGAGAATGTCCCTTGCTTCGTAAATTTGGTCTTTCAAGTTCATTGGCTATCCCAAAGGCAGGTAGCTGCCGCTCGAATCGGAGGGTCGAGCATGAAGATATCGGCCCGTGGTGGCAACGCAACTATGCCCCAACGTCGCCTGAACCAAGTGGATTGGAGCGCCTCGATCCAGACTGTGGGAAGCATGGGCGTGGCGAAACCAGTGACAGGAAACCTCTTTCGGAATGCCAGCACGTTTGGTCGCCTTTTTTACAACTCGCCATACGGCAGATTCGCAGAGATGCCCCTTTTTGCGGCTCCTGAAAACAGGAGCTTCCAGTGAGGCGTCACCACGCAAGGTCATCAGCGTATCCCAAGCTGATCTCGGCATGAGTACGGATCTGGTTTTCTCGCCCTTAGCGAAAACGGTGATCTGACCCGTAGAATCCCGATCCTGCAAATGACGCCACTTCAGTGCGCATATTTCAGAAACCCTGAATCCACCAGCGTAAAACGTCAGCAGAATCGCTCGGTTTCGTGGGTTTGGCTCCAGCGAGATGATCCGCAATACCTCCGTCTCACTGATAATTCGCTCCGACAATTCATCTCTGAATCCCGGCAACTTCAATGCTCGGCCAACGTCGAATTGCAAATAACCAAGTCGATGACCGAACGCCAGCAAGCTCTTCACGGCGCTCATGGCTCGATTCGCAGACGATGGCTTCAATGACTGGCCGAGATGATCGGCGAACGCCTGAAGGTCGATCAGCTTCACCGAACGAAATGGCTTTTTCACGAAATCTATGAAACGATCAATCTCCCTTCGATATCCCCGCTGAGTGTTTTTGGGACGACCGTGCAGCCAGAGAGCAATCAATTGGTCGTCCGAGTCGGCCTGCTGGATCATCTGGCCCGCTGAATCAGGCGAATGCAAGATAACGTGACTTGTGTTGCTTAATTCCGAGCGCTTTTCGGATTTGTTTTCGCTCATCTTTCTCGCTGCTTTCCTCGTAAAACCGAACAGTTTCAAACCAGACTTCCGCCGAACCTCTAACGGAAATCGACGGACATCGAACGGACTTCTTCGAGGTTTGAAACAACCACCGATCAGTCACACAACACTTTTCACCCGATTCCCGAACGCTTCATATGTCGGAAAACTGTGCGGAGAATGTCGTTGTCGTCTTCGCCGCTGGCACCATTCGGGTAGCAGGACTCGACCGCCTCACCCACCTGGCTAGTCGTCAAGCCGGTGAGGCCGAGGGCCTGAAGACTCTCCAACAATTCCGTATGATCTGCTTTGGAAGCGGGTGTTACCTTTGGCTTCTGTGGCGTTTCGGATCGCTCGTAAAAGAGGACGTATTCCCCGTTCACGCCGATGCCCATCTCTCTCGCCTTCAAGTTGTCTTCGACCTGACTTGCATTGAAATACGGTCGGCCATTGGACAGCCGAAGGGGCGAATGGAATGTCCCCCGCTTAACGTGCCAGTAAAATTGGCTGCGGCTCATCTTCAGCAGCGAACACATCTTGCTCACTGTGATAGCAGCTTTCGGTTTGTTCTCGGTCATCGTGTTTACGGTCATCGTTCAGTTGCCTTGCAGAAATCGGACAGTTCAGACACAAAAAAATCAGGCTGTGTTTGCCTTAAGGTGCTCGTGTCCAGCGGGTGTCAGGCAGCGGCCTTTCTCGTTCTTGGTGATCAATCCAAGCCTGATGAAATCGCCTTCAAACATCTCAATTGACTGACGAGGCAAACCGAGATGCGTGGCCAATACGTTGAGCCGTACCGGCCCTTGATGTTGCTTCAGCAGGTTGAGATAGCTCTGTTCCACCGGATCAAAACCCAGGGCATCGATCCCCTCCATTTCTGTCATCTCTTTGATGTGGCGGGGCTCGATGAAGTCGCAGCCATTGGCAGAACAAGATCGCTTGGCAGCTTCCAGCATTCGGACGGCGAGTCGTGGAACACCACGGCTTCGTTTGGCGAGTTCGTGGATTGATTTGGGATCAATCCCCCACCCAAGACGCTTGGCTCGCTGCTCGATCAGCACGGCCATTTCGTCGCTGGAGTAGTGCGTCAATCGGAGCAGGATCTTGAACCGGTCTCTTGAACTGGTGGTCAGCATGTATTCATGCGTGGTCGCACCGATCAGCGTAAAAGGCGGCAATGTCACCGGCTTCTTCTTGCCGCCTAGAAATAGCTTTCGGTCCTCGGTCGCCCTGTAGAGGCAGATCTGGACGGTTTCATTTAGCTCCGCTATTTCATCGATGAACAGGATTTGGCCCGGTTTGTCGAGCATCATCAATAAACCTTGCATCTGACTGACGTTCCCGATGTTATTCGCCAATTCAACATGGACCTCGGTGCAAAGTTCACGGGCTACAAGCTCGCTCAGCGTCGTCTTCCCAGTTCCTCCCGGTCCTGCCATAAGCAGGTGTGGGAACGACACGTTCTCTTCACCGTGTTTGCTTCGTTCGTGCCAGTAAGCATCAAATGCCGTTTGCAGAACTCGAACGGCTCGGGTTTGGCCAACAACTTGGCTCAGGCTGGTCAAGATTGGTTCAGTCTCGTGCATTTGTTTCTCCGTGTTGGTTGTTCTGTCAGACAAGCGGGTGTCACTCGATGTTCATTCCGTTGAAGACATGGAAAGCAACAAATGCCATCACGTCCTCGTTGGGGCAATCGCTCTGCATCAATCGCCGCCATGCAGCACCGGTGGATTCGTTGTTCCGTCCCATTCGTCGCCAGATCTGAAACGCCATCAGTGCGTGGTCATGGCAGTCGAAGAACTCGCCCGACATCGTGCAGGCATACAGGCGGTCTGGATCTGGAATGAGCGACAGTAGTGGTTGAAGTTGCTCCCGCTCTTCGTCAGTGATCATTGGTGTTTTATGCATCGTTTGGCTCCGTAACAAAATATGGATTGATCGATGCCAACCAAGCGGGTGTCATTTCGAAAGTGAAAATGGGGCCTCCTTGCCCCATCGCCACACACAACACCTAAGCGGCAACTTCGTCGGCAAAACCGACTGGAGTGACAGCGACATCGAGATCCTTGGTGACGAGTCGGCCAGACCGCTTCATCTTTGGAAGGCGGTCGATCAACTCCTTCCTTACAGTTGATATCGCTTCCTGAACGTCATCAATTCGAGACTGAATGGCGCTGTCCTCGTTCACCTTGTCGTCCATGGCCTCAGTGATTGCTTCACGGAGAAGCGACAATGCATCGTCCCGGTTCAGCCCTGCCTTCTCCCAGAACAGGGCCAACGTGGAGACCAAGGGAATGCTGACGGTCGGGCTCACGAATTGGTCAGCGTGCTTTTCGACGCTGCCCCTGACACGAACAACGATCACTTCGTCGATCTCGTGTCGTCCGACTGTGAAATCGGCGGACTCTTTGCCCCAAACTTTGGAAAGCAAGTTCTTGATTTGGTTCATTGTGTGGCTCCTTGTTTTGTGTGGGTGACTGACTGGCATACAAGCGGGTGTCAGTTCGTGGAATCAAATTTTGGAATGACGATCAGCGGATCATCGGGAATCATTTGCTTCACGGCATCTGGCTGGACTTGATCGGCTCGATATGGAAGTCTCAGCGAGTGTCCGTCTCTCATGTCGCACAGCATCAGGAAGACGTATTGGCTGGCAATTTCGCTCGGTAGCGGCCATCGAAAATGCCAATAGGAACAAGCAATCTCAAATGCCCACTGCCAAGCCAATCGCCAGCTTTCGCCCTTGGGTCTTATGCCGTATCGCCAAAGGTGCGACCGAACTTCCCTCACTCGACGTTTGCTTGGGCTGCCTGGAAGGAATCTGTCGTCAGGCATAGTTGTCTAGTGTTTGAAAAGTTGGAATTTGAAAGGACCAAACGGAAACGCCGGGGATAGACCAGTAGTGACTTCAGGGCTTCTTGGATGGCAGCAGAACTCCACCGCTCACCGGCCAGCTTTGTTGCAGTGGCTCATGCTGTTCTTCGAAGTGCCGAAGCCGGAAGTGACGTTTGATCATCCCCGGCGTTCCGTTCGGTTGTCCCGATCAGGACAGGTGACAAGCGGGTGTCAGAAAGAGCGAGAAAGTTCGCTAGTACGACTTTGATCGAGCCAGAACCGGTTGGTTGCGGGCTTCGGGCGCATCTTCAGCGTCTCGGCTGAAAGAGAGGATGTGCTGATCCACAACCTTCGACGAAAGAGCGGACGCCTTGAAGATGTACGTCGAATCGTTGGCCATGGCAGAGAGCCATTGCTTCAAATACGAAGCACTGTTTTCCGTGGTGGCCGTCGTGCTTATCGAAAATGCCCCCATTAGAAATGAAGCGCCCAACTCTGCCACAAGCTCTTCGAAGGCGTAGGTTTCCTTGGTTTGTTTTCGTTCGAAGTCACTGCGAGTAACTCCCCAATGCACGAGTTCATGCAGAAGCGTTTCGTAGAACGATTCTGGACTTTCGAATTGGTGCCTGAATGGCATCGTGATCGTATCGTCGGAGCGTCGATAAAAGGCCCGGTTGCCCCCGTAGTTGATCGTTGCCCCAGTCGCTTCGATGACTTCATCGGCGTGCTGGTAGCGGATTTCGGAATCGAGGTTTGGCTTAGTGTGGCCAACTCGGAATTGATCGAGGCCGGTGGTTTGCTCGGCGTTGAACACGCTGAACTCCCGCATGACCATGAAGCTGTCGTCGGTTTCTTTTCCGTTTTCGTCGATTCGGCTTCGTTTGATTGGCTTCCACAAAACAATCTTCGTGGCTTTCTGACCTTTGCGAACAGAAGCCCCGTTGAATTGGATTTGCTTGAACGTGCCCCACCACTTGCTCTGAAAGTTCTGCTTGGCGGCAGAGCACTGAAGAATCAACTGGTTGATCCCACGGTAAACGGCTCCCGTGCTCAGGCTGGTGTGAAGTCCCGGCGAGTTCGGATCGTCCGACCAAGGTTTTCGCCAAGGAGGAAGCGATCCATTGCTCAGGCTTTCGATGATGGAGTTAGTAATGTCTTGGCGGATGTCGTTCTGGCTTCGCATTGCGGCTGCTCCTCGTGAATGAGTGAAGTACAGCGAGCAAGCGGGTGTCAGCATCGGAATCTGGGCCAGCTTTCTCCTCAACTACCTGTAGCCAGCTTAAATTGAGCACTTCTCAATCAGAGGAAAGGGAGATGGCAAAAAAGAGACGACAACAAAACCTGGACGAGAAACTTCGAGATTCCAAAACCGCAATTGAGTTGCTCGACATTCTCATCGAAGAGACGATGGGCGGGATCGAGTATTGCCAATCGCAGCTAAAGAAGCGTGATGCTGCATCAAAGGCCGTGCAGTCGACTTTTGAGGAGATCCTTCAAAGACATGAATCTGAGTTGCGAACTCTGCAAAGGCGACGGCGGCGGCTTCAAGAGATCCAAGAGAACAAGAAGATTCCTGCGAAGCTGAAGAAACAGATTTCAGCGCTGGAGAGGGACATCATTCTGCTGGGCCGAAGTTCTTGGTCAGGTGGTTCTTCAACGATTAGGAACCGAAAACGTGACCTTGCAGATTTGCTTGAGCAAGTCGAAATTTGCTTGAACCCACCAAAACGGCTGAAGACAGTCAACGACAAATTCAAGGTCGGTGAGTCATACTCTCGGCAGTCGGTTACTCGATCCTACGACTCGCTTATCTGGCAGGTTCTTCGGGCACACTTCGAGTTTCCCTCGACCACAAGAAGTGGCTCCTCAAAGGTCGTAATCGCTGCCGCTCTTCCTGCGAAAGAAGAATATGCTGCAGTGAAAGAAATGCATTTTACGAAGACACTTGAGACTCTCGTAAATGACGCTTACGAGATCGTTGCAGAACTTGCAGAGGAGATGGAAGAAGCCTTTGAGAATACGCCTGAAAGCCTACAGGACAGCGATATTGGACAGGCCAGAGAAGAGGCGGCGAGTCAACTAGAATCGATTTCGGCGGATGCACCAGAAGTTCCCGATTCGCTTCAAGAATACAAGGTTATTCACTTTCCATCAAAATCAGGAAAGAGTCGGGCAGACCGTGCAGGTGTAGCGGCAGGCATTTTGCGTGCGGCGATTGGTGCTGTTCGGCAGCATCTCGATCCACCTCCGAAACTCCCAAGGTCTGAACGAAAAAGTATTGACGAATTTCTTGTTCAACTTGAACGTGACATCGATGAAATCGAAAGCGTCGAATTTCCTGGCATGTATGGCTAGAGAACGGCTCTGGCGCAGCCTCTTCAATCATGCCTGTGCTTCAGGTCTTTGGCGGAATTCGCACCAGAGTTCGTTAAGTTCCTTTCGCCTCCACTTCCATATCCATTCGGGAATGATTGGTGCCGAAGCTCTAGCGAGTTGATATTCGTGGACCAACTTGATTGATTCAGTTTGATTCAGCTTCTTCTCGTTCAGCAATGATTCTGCTCGCTTTTCGATTTCCTCAGCACGAGCGGAAAATGCGAAATAGCCAATCGCAAGACGTAGCAGACCTAGCGACAACCCCAACAAGAGGACCGAAGTCACAATTCGGCTGATTGCGACGAGGTTGACCTGGCTGGTTATCGTTAGGATGCTCACCACGAGCGCCGCTATCGAGCCCAGTATTGCCAAGCCAATAACGGTTATGCAAATCCAAAGCATCGTCTCGGACAAGTGCTTACTCCACCAAGCCGATTCCATGACGTTTTCCACACCTCGCTTAGCCCCAGGAGACTCCTTGCTTGCAAAATATGGTTCATCGGATTCGAACTTCCTTGCCCCCGACTTAACAGAGCGTGAGCAGCGAGCAACCAAGTCAGATAATTCACGGCCAGAAATCTCCCATCCGAAACCGTCTTGCATTTCGATTTTTCGTCGCAGCCCTTGCCCAATTCCCCTGACTCGCTCCATGCGATATGCCGCAAGTTCCGAAGCGAGAGTGGCCGCAGCTACAACGAATGGGATCGGCTCGACTGAAATGTTGACAAAGAAGACACTAACACCAACCAGAAATGCGATGGCTTTCAGAACCAACGAAAATCCCCACCACCACTTGGCTGACTGATCGAGACTACGGCAAAGCGATATTGGGTTAAGCGGTGTGTGGTTCTCAGCCATATGTTGGAAACTCCGATCCAAAGATCTCTCGCCACCAGTAGATTGCATTCTTGTGATCGCCCTGCTGCTCGTACATGTTGGCAAAACTGGCACGCTGCGCAGCGTTATTCATGGCGTCTCTTATCTTCGTTTTTGTTTGCCAGTCAACACCTTCGTCCAAAGGTGGTCCAAGTCCCTTTGGGTCAGCGCATGAAGACATTAAATGGGTCTGGCAGTTCTGGAAGAAATACTGCAAAGCGGTCGGATAAGCCTGGATGGGAGTGCAATATGCGAACACGTTTTGCACGAGAGTCTCGAAGTAATACGAAGCGAGGCGAGGCTTATGCGTGCGGCGGTTCCAGAACTTTAGCAACCGCATGACTGGCAAAAAATTGCCGCTGTGTCGCTTGTTCGTTGCAGTTACTCTCTCGCTATCCTTCCGAGGATCAGTTCGAATCCAATTGCCGCCTCCGTCTGGAATCAAATAATACGCAATTCCGCTTCCTGTGAAGTCACTGACCGGAAGCGCCGGAACGATGTCGAATGCCCAGTCGTATGAGGCCAAGTTAAGGACTACCGCCTGCTGGCTTCGCTTGATATCCGCTTTTCGGTAATTCGTAATGGAAGACAGCGACGACTTGATCTGATTTAGAACACGGCGTGAATTAACATTCCCATAGCCGTCATTAAAGCCAGAAAGCGGAGCGGAGTTGTCGGTTATCCTAAGCCGGTAGGTGTACCCGTAGCCTGAACTGTGACTCTCAGTTCCTCGTCCATTGAGTAGGATCATCAAGTCGATGTCGTCGAGTGGTCGAATTTTCGTTTTCCGAGCGAATGACCCAAACGAAAGGTAACTAGACCAACTCATGTCGGGGAAAGCCGGATCTTTGGTGTCCAGTGATTTCAGTTGCTCAAACAAATAGTCCCGGCTGGAGCGGGCAGTGCTCGTTGTACTAGACGGCAAGTCCACGCTATCCCGCCGAAATGCATCGAAAGCGGCCCAAACAGTCAACGCCATCGATTTTTCCTCGAATGATGAGTTGGATTTCCGGTTCTGCTTTTCGTGTCCATAACGCTCATTGAAGGTCTTCCAGTTCAAATTTCAGGTGCGAACCCAATGTGCAAATGTGGACAATTAGTTCGATGACTTCCTCTTTTCGAATCGATACTTTGCGCCCAATGTTGCTGCGGACATCGTTCGTCGCCTTCAAGTAGGCTTCATCAACGATGCCCATTTTGTGTGCCAATAGATGGCGCTTCTGAAAGCATCGGCAGGCAAATTCCCATTCAGTCGGACTGAGTGCAGAAGTAATGTCTACCCTGAACTGAGCCAGTACATTTTTCTGTGCTCCAGCCAGGTTCTGAAACGAGATAGCAGTCGCCTTCGCAGTGTCATTCGCTTTTGATGAAAAGATCCGGCACGCCTCCCTTCCAAACCCGTCAAAAGCGGACACGCAGTTCTCCAACGCATCTGAAATAAGCAGAGCTGATAGGTCGGCATCGACGGATTCAGCTAGGTCGAGCTGCTTTTGAGCAACCGCCAGGTTCTTCTCCAGAATCTGAAGTGAGTTGTGCTGGCGGCAATCCGGGCAGTAGGCAAATGTGCCGTAGACGGTGTACCGAAGGGTGCATTGATCGCAGACTACTTCCTCCTCAAGCTCCAACTCCGAGTAGTGGCGAACAGGCTGTGGTCGACCTTTGACCTTCATGCTGAACCCAATCCCAAATGGCCCCTTGGGTCGATGGTTGAACTCCAATGATTTCAAATCCTTGAGTACTGCCCCCGTAATCTTGTTGATTGCAACCGATTTTGCGAATTCGACCTGAGCCTTCGTGAAGAACTGATCCTGCGAAGACGTATGACCACAATATGGACAGTGGCATGGCAGATTCTCTCCAGTTAGGCCCGTTCCAGGGGTGATCTTGAAATAGCCTTCGCACTCCGGGCATTCACGCCCGATATAACCATTTTCATCCCTTGGAATTGGGATCGAAAGCTGGCTACCAAGTCGTCGCAAGTGTCTCATTTTCGCCAATCCTTTTCAGCCTGATCTCCGCTAAAGTCACCCGTTCTTAACTACGCTATGGTTCGCAAAACAAGAAGTCAAGGCTCCTGCTGGTTGAAACTGGCTGGGTTTCGCTTTAGACTGCTTGCTGGCGCATTAAGGGCTGCGTTGCAAATTGCCCGAACAAGGAGCACGACGTGTCAAGCGTTGGAGATCGAATACGGGAAAGACGCTTGGAACTCGGTTGGACGCAGGACCATCTCTGCACAAAAACCGGGCTTTCCAAGAGCTTTCTGTCGGAACTGGAAGGCGGGAAACGCAGCGTTAGTGCTTCCAACCTGCTGAGCATTGCTAGCGCATTGGGGGTCTCGCTGGACTACCTGATGACCGGCAAGGCAAGCGAAGAAGCGCCTGTGCAGGTGCCGATTCCGGCATCTCTGGCGAAGTTCGCAGCCGACGAAGGTTTGTCTTTTCGGCAGACCCTGATGCTGCTCGATATGCAGAAACAAATCGTCGCCCACCGCAGTGCCCAAAAAAAGGACGGCCTGGAGTCAGTGGACTGGAGGAAGTTCTACGAGGGCGTGAAAGAGTTTTTGGAGAACGAATGAGCCGCTGGGAACTAACACGGGAGATCGAAACTCTTGCAGCCGAGATTGGCCTCGGCGACGGTGCGCCCGTGGACAGAATTCTCAACTACTGCCGACAAAGAATCGATACATGGGTCGATCAATCGGGTGGCGTGGAAAGCGTTGAAGCTCTCGAATCTCTCGTCACTCGCCAACTCCAGATGGTCTTCGAAGAAATCCATTCTGACGATGATTGGGACCGTCTCACCGACGTTTACGCTAGGGGCAAGAAGGAGTTCGTATTCGCTGGAATGCGGACGAAGTTCGATGACGAAAATGACCCGACCTATGGAGCCTTGGTGCAACGTCGGAATGCCGGGGATGACGATCCAGATCGGTTTGTTGCTGTGATTGATTGTCGTGAATCAAAACTCGCTCGACGATTCTTCACTCGCTGGCATGAAATTGCTCATCGGTTGACGACCCACGCCGACATGTTGGAGCCGGCGTATCGATCCGAGCAGGATCCTATCGAACGCTTGATGGACGAAATTGCAGGGCAAGTCGGCTTCTATGAACCGCTCTTCAATCCAGCCTTTCAGAAGGCAATGCACGGCCAGCGACACTTGACTTTTGGCGGCATTGAGTCGGTCATCGAAAACGCCTTTCCCGCAGCAAGTTTTCAGGCAACGCTGTTCGCTTGCTTTCGACGAATAGAGACGCCAGTCGTTTACCTTGAAGCCACGCTTGGCCACAAAAAGGAAGTCAGAAGGAAGCTCGCAACGCCAAGTTTGTTCAATGACGCCACCCCATCAGGTGAGTTGCGTGCCGTCAAGGTGCTTCAAAACAAAGCGGCGCAGAATGCCAGATTCACAATACCAACAAACATGCGAGTTCCAGTTGGCTCACTTATCCACAGGCTGTTCGATGCCGAACCGCAAGCAGATGGAAGTGCCCAGGAAGACTTGAATCATTGGGAATCCCAAGGGCGAAGTTTGGAAGCGTGTCCTGTTGTGGTTGAGGCTCGCAAGGTTCCTGATCGGGTCATTGCCACCGTACAGCCACTGAATTTTGGAAGGAAGGTGCCGCATGGACGATGAGTTGGTTTCAGCAGCGCACCACGAAGCTGGGCACATTGTCATTGCTCATGCGCTCGATAGCCGTGTCATTAGTTTAAAGCTGTTTTGGAGTGACCTAGGCAGGTGGTTTGGTGAATCGCCAGTGCGACTCGGCAAGGAAGATCCACAAGGGATGGAATTCATTGTGCGAATGCCACAACTTCTAACTGTTTCCGCAAAAACCGCCTTGGCTGGGATGCTTGCCCAGGCGAAGTATGAGGGAATTCGCAAGTACGGCGAGGGAATTCAGTTTGATCTCGATGCTGACCTGAATGCGTTATCGGAATTTCTCCGTGACAACAGCCGGACGGAAGCCAATCCCGGTTCAATTGAGTTTGGCTTCACAACAAAAAGCGGTGATCGTGTAACCCTTCGCCTCTCTGGTCACTGCTTCAGCACAGCAGATAGCAAGAGCTTCAACAGGTCTCTCAGGCAAGTAGCTGGCCTAGACCCCTTTGCATTGACACGAGAGACCATGCAGTTGATCGATCTCGAAGCCAACCGGATCAACATCAAAGCTCTAGCAACTTTAGTATTGAAGCAACCGGAGTCGGGAGATGACAAGCTAAGGTCGTTGACCGCCGAACAGATATTGGAAGTGCTCTCGGGCAAAGTTGAGCAAGCCGATTTCGAGATGCCAAATTCAAATGATTGAACAGACAACACAACTCGAACAAGCGATTCAGCAGGCGGCGAGCCAGTATTTTCGGCTCGTCATCCTGGCTGGTGCGCCGGGGTCTGGGAAAACGGCTGCGCTTCAATCGGTCGCACAAAGAGCCGGGTGCGAACTCGTGAAGGTGAATCTGGAGTTGAGCAAGAGAATGCTCGAACTAACTCGCATACAGCGTTCACGGCAGGTCGAACGGCTATTCAAGGAAATCGTTTCCGGCCAACCAGGCGATGTCGTGATTCTCGATAACTTGGAGATCCTGTTTGACGCCGATTTGGAAGTCGAGCCCTTGCGTCTGCTGCAAGTTTCCAGTCGTAATCGGACAGTCGTCGCATCCTGGAATGGCAGTTACGTTGACGGAACATTGACCTATGCCGAGCCTGGTCATCCAGAATTCATCCAATTCAAACAGACCGAAGCCATCGTACTTCCGGTCCAAACAACCGAAGGCAATTGACGGGAGTAAGTGTTGTCATGAAGTACAGTGATCTGGTCAAGTTCGAGCCCATCGAATCAGTCATTCAGTTGGAACAGGCGGATTCTCCAGATGCGGTTAAGCAACTGGTGCAGACGTTTGTGATCTCAGATCGCATGGCCGAACAGTTGTGCGAACTTGTGATCCCCAACCTGCAATTTGAGACGCCTGCCGACAACAAAGGCATCTTGATCGTTGGTAACTACGGTACTGGTAAGAGCCACTTGTTGTCGCTCATTTCTGGTCTTGCCGAACATGCGGACATGACCAAATCCGTCCGGGGCATGGAGGTGGCAAAGTCGTCGGCTGCGATCTCTGGAAAATTCAAAGTCGTTCGCCTTGAACTACCGGCCACAAAGAAGAGTCTTCGCAACATTATTTGCGGCAGGTTGGAAGACTTCATGGCTGATGAAGGCTTGTCATTCAGCTTTCCATCCGATGAAGAGGTGGACAGCAATAAAGACGACCTGTCGCAGATGATGGCGGAGTTCGCCGGAAAGTATCCTGACCATGGTCTGCTTTTGGTTGTGGACGAGTTGCTGGACTATCTCAGATCTCGCAAGCAGCACGACCTGATTCTCGACCTGGGCTTTTTGCGAGAGATTGGGGAAGTCTGCAAGCTGAATCGATTTCGGTTCATCGCCGGATTGCAAGAGAGTCTCTTCGATAACCCGAAATTCCAATTCGTTGCCGAGAGCCTGCGGCGGGTTAAGGATCGCTTTGAACAGCTTCGTATCGTTCGACAGGACGTGGCGTTCGTTGTATCTGAACGACTTCTTACAAAAAGCGACGAGCAGAAAGCCAAGATCCGGGAGCATCTCCAAAAGTTCACACCGTTGTACGGTGGAATGGCCGAACGTCTGGAAGAGTTTGTCACTCTGTTCCCTGTTCATCCAACTTACTTGGAGGTCTTCGAAGCCATCTCCATCGCTGAGAAGCGAGAAGTCCTAAAGACACTCAGCACGGAAATAAAACGATGTCTTGACCAGGATGTACCGAAGGATGAACCGGGACTGATCAGCTATGACTCCTACTGGGAGTTTCTTCAGGGGAATGCTGTTCTTCGGTCGGTCCCAGAGATTCGTGAAGTTATCGACGTTAGCAAGGTTGTCGAAAACCGAATCCAGCAAGCCTACACCCGCAAAGCACTACAGCCGATGGCGGAACGGATTGTTCACGGGCTCTCGATCCTTCGCATGACGACCGATGATATTCGAGCCAAAATCGGCCCAACTGCTGAAGAGCTTCAAAATGGGCTGTGTCTCTACGCACCGATCCCGGAAAAGACCAGTGACTTCTTGCGAACGACGGTCGAGTCGTGCCTCAAAGAGATCATGAAGACGGTCAGTGGTCAGTTCATTACCCACAACACGGAGAATGACCAGTATTACCTGGACCTGCAAAAGACCATCGACCACGATGCCAAGATCCAGGATAAGGCGGACACTCTGTCCGACTCTCACTTGGACCAATACTACTTTGACGCACTGACCCGTGTCCTGGAACTGACTGACCTACCGCCGTATGTCCGTGGCTATCAGATTTGGGAACACGAAATCGAATGGCGAGACCACAAGATCACTCGGCGAGGTTATCTGTTTTTTGGCGCTCCCAACGAACGATCAACTGCTCAACCACCACGAGACTTCTATCTCTACTTCCTTCAACCGTTCGAACCGCCGCACTTTGAAGATCAAAAGCTCGCCGATGAAGTCTTCTTCAAACTGACTCATCGAGACAAAGCGTTTGAAGACACTCTTCGGCTATATGCCGGTGCTCGTGAAATGGCAGCTTCGGCCAGCAGCGGCACTAAGAAGGTCTACGAAGACAAGGCGGATGGCTTCCTCAAGACCCTGGTGGCGTGGCTTCGCACCAACATGCTGACTTCCTACGAAGTCATTCATCAAGGCGTGCCCAAGAAAATGGTGGAATGGCTCAAGGGCCATCGCACAGGCAACGCCGCTGTGCGTGATTTGCTCGAATTGACCGGTTCGGTTTGCCTGGCAACTTCGTTCGATGATCGTTACCCAGAATATCCGACGTTCACCGTCAAGCTGTATGCCAGCAACCTCAAGCAGCCGACTGAAGACGTACTGCGTTGGCTGGCGGGAGGCGTCAAAAACAATTTGGCAACGGCAGTGCTTGACGGATTGGAATTGCTTGACGGAGACAAACTCAAGCCTCATTCGTCTCGATACGCCAAAGTGGTTCTTGAGAAGCTGGAAGGAAAACCGCCCGGTCAGGTCGTCAATCGCAAGGAACTCATCACTGTCAAGAACGACGTTGAGCGAGAGTGCAAATATCAGCTTGAACCGGAGTTCTTACTGATCGTCTTGGCGGCCTTAGCTCAGAACGGCAATATCACTCTCAGTGTGGCTGGTAAGAAACTCGATGCAGCCAACATCGGTGAAGCCACCAAGATGACGCTCGATCAACTGGTGTCGTTCAAGCATATCGAGAAACCCAAGGGTTTGCCGCTTGCCGAACTGGTCGCCCTGTTTGAGTTGCTTGGATTGGCTGAAGGTTTGATCCGCAATGAGAACACTCATGACGAAGCGGTTAAGCAACTTCGATCCAAGTCGAATGACTTGACGGAGAAAGTGGTTACGGTTGCCCAGTATGTCCAAACCGGACTGCCATGCTGGGGCAGCGAACTTATCCCATCTGAAGACCGAGAGAACTATCGACAGAAACTCGGTGAACTGAAGTCGTTCCTCGAAGGACTACAAGCGTTTAATACTCCCGGAAAGCTCAAGAACTTTACCAAGAGCATCCTGGAGATTCAGGCTCATTCAACAACCCTCGACATCATTAAGCAGATTGAAGGGCTGAATGGGCTCGTTCAGGAACTAACACCACTCACTGGCTACCTCGGAACTGCGGCTGCGGTGCTGCCACCGCAAGATCCGTGGCGCACCCAGATGGAAACGATGCGCAGCGAGTGGCGTGCAAAATTGATGGACCCAACCGCTCGCAATGCAGCCGACTTCCGTCAGAAGATCAATCGTGCATTACAGAAAGTCAAAGAGGACTTTAAGTCCGCCTACTTTGCACTCCACAAGAAGGCTCGACTCGGAGCCAATGAGGACGGCAAGAAGAAGGAATTGCTCAAAGACGAGCGATTGGAACGTCTGAAGAAGCTGGCTCAAGGGGTTTCGTTGCTTCCGCACTCCAGTCTTACCGAACTCCAAACCCGGTTGGCGAAGGTTCAGACATGTTTCACCTTGGTGAAAGATGACTTGGATTCGTCACCGACTTGCCCGCATTGCAGCTTCCGTCCTCAGGAAGAGAACCTCGGTACAAGTGGTGCGGCTGTCCTTGATCAGATCGACGAGCAGTTGGATTCAATGCAGGAGAGTTGGACAAAGACACTCATCGAAAACTTGGACGATCCAACTGCCAAGAAGAGCATCAGCCTGCTTCCTGACGAACAAAAGTCAGCGGTTAACGCCTTCCTGAAGTCCAAAACACTTCCAGAGAAGATCACGAATGAGCTTGTGCAGGGAATTCAACAGGCGCTTTCGGGTCTCGTGGCCATCTCTATCAAGCCAACGGAGCTTGTCGATGCTTTGAGTGAGGGCGGTGGTCCTTGCACGATTGAACAGATTGAGGCCCGGTTCAACACGTTCATCCAAAAGATCACGAAGGGCAAAGAGCCATCGAAACTTCGTTTGGTAGTCGAGCCTGACGAATACTGGGGAATGATTCGAGAAAGCGGGGACGAGGCGTGACCACACACTTGTCAACACGTTTAGTCTGGCACGACCGAGCCTGGGATGGCCATGTATGCGATCACCCCAGCAATAATGCGTACTGCATTGTGCAGCAACACATCCGTGACGGACGTAATGATGATCGGGAGGACAAGGCAGCAGGCTTGCCTTTGGCCGAACTCGATGGCTGGCAGCCACCCTGTTCCCGTGATCCTATTGCGTTCTCGAAGCTCGGATACACGATCACTCACAACGACCCGCTCGAATTTCGGCAGTTGCCTTCCGTCAAGGAAGACATTCCACCTTATTCTGTTTGTCCTTCGCCTTACCGTTGGATGCGTGAAGAGAATTTTCGCATCATCTGCGAGGATGAGAAACTCGACATCCGAGAGTCAGACACACCGGACAAGGAATTCGGCTGGGTCTTTGAACCAGATCGACAAAGAGAACTGCTGAAAAACTTCTGGGGGAAGCTGGAGAAGAACAAGTCGCTTATTTTCTTCTACTGCAATCATGGCAATCCGCTCGACGAAAGTCTAAACCGCATCCTGTTGGGTGTCAGTCGCATTTCCCAGGTTGGTCCTCAACTTTACTTCGGCAAGAAGCTGCCCAAGTTCCCGGACGAGTATCCCATCTGGTCTCGGTGTATCACTCACGACTTCGAGAATCAGGGCTTCAGACTTCCGTATCACGAATACCTCAAAGCCGGTCACGATCCGAAGAACATTTTGTGCCTGGTCCCAGAAGGGGCAATGCTCAACTTCTCTTATGTCGCCGAACAGCTTGGCGACGACATGGCCGTAGGAGCTTTGGAGCGACTGGTCCAGTCCGTTCAGGCTGTGAAGGACGAAGCCAAAGTTCCTGGCGACTGGGATCGACATCTTCAATGGCTGAACGATGTACTCTCCGAAGTCTGGCAAAACCGTGGTCCGTTTCCGGGGATCGGAAGCGTTCTGCAATATCTCGGCTGCGAATCTGGCACGGCTTTTCAACGTCAAGTGCTCGTGCCATTGCTCGATATAGGCGAAAACGCTTGGGACTACGTTCTGGCAATTCTCGAAGGCCGAAAGAAATGCGATGACAAGCGATACGCCAAAGCGATGAAACAGGCGGCGGAACGCTGGGCCGCTTACAGGGAACCACGTCGAAATCTGTTGACTCAGTTGGCTCGATTCGAATTGTCACCTGCACAGGTGGAACGGGTCGCCAATCCTGACAAACGTGCAGAAAGCGGCATCAGCGGAACCGACAATGAGATCGTGGCCAATCCGTACCTTATCTGCGAAATGGATCAGGGTGATGGTGTATCTGATCTGATTGCCTTAGAAACCATCGACCGAGGAATGCGACCCGAGGGGGCTGCCGCTCGATTCATCGACAAGGAGGAAGTGTGCGCTCAGGATGATCCACGTCGCATCCGTGGTGTGGCCGTTGCCGTGTTGAAGACCGCAGCGGAAAGCGGCGACACATTGCTTCCCTTTGCCGAGACGATGAATCGCATCAACAAGCGGTTCCCTGAGCGGCGAATTTGTCGACCTGATCGAGACCTGGTGCTGGGCCAAGCGACCTTCTACCAGGAAGCATTGGACTTCCGTGCTGATGCCGAACCGCCGACCATGGCGCTCAAATGGCTGTCCGAGTTGGAGCGGGAAGTTTGCTCTCGGCTGCCAAGGCGAACGAAAACCAAGAACGATCCTCCCAAGAAGGGGTGGAGTTGGGAGAAGCTGCTACTCGATGAGTTCGGCAAGAAGTCCGGTTCCAAGTTGCCACCTGAAGTGGAAGAGCGTGCGAGAAAGGAAAAGGCCGAAGCGCTGGCGAAGCTGTATGAAGGACGATTCAGTGTCCTTTGTGGCCGTGCCGGAACCGGCAAAACTTCGGTACTGAAAGTATTTCTCAAAGGTCTCGAAGAACTGGAAGGCAAACGCCCCATCTTGTTGCTCGCTCCAACTGGCAAGGCCCGTGTCCGGTTGATGGATCGTACCAAGCGTGACGACGGCAGCGTGCGAGATGCCTACACCATTCACCAGTTCTTGATGCGTCACAAATGGCTCAACCCTGACAACTTTGCACTCAAGCTCGCCGGTGGAGAACAACACGGTGCTCCCACCGTGATCATTGACGAAGCGTCGATGATTCCCATGGATCTGCTTGGCGTTTTGTTCCGAGCACTCGACTTGAACAAAGTAAGTCGTCTGATTCTGGTGGGCGATCCCAACCAGTTGCCACCCATTGGTCCAGGCCGTCCGCTGGTAGACATCATTGCTTGGCTGGAGTCAGACGACGAGCGAAAGAAGTGTCTCGCCCGATTGATGGAACGTGCCCGACATGAAGACCATGAGAGCCAGTCGCTTCAATTGGCTGATGGCTACCTGCGGGATGACACATCTCCTGGTGATGACGAAATGCTCTCCCGTGTCGCCCGTGAGGAAGTCGGCGGTGATTTGGAAGTCCGCTATTGGCGAGACGCCAGCCAGCTTGAACAACAACTTGAGGCTGCGATGAAGAAGCACCTCAACTTGACCGATGGCAACAAGGCATACATCACATTTAATGCCAGTTTAGGTCTGGAAGAAGACTCGAAGAAGAACAATCCGGTCTTGGCCGAACGCTGGCAGATTCTCAGTCCCGTGCGGAATCATGAGTTTGGTACGACCGAGATCAATCGCAAGATCCAGGCGAAGTACCGAGGCGGGATGCTGAACTATTCGAAAGGCGGACGGGGCACCAAACCATTTGGAGAACAGGAGATTGTCTGGACCGACAAAGTGATGCAGGCGATCAACTGCCGCAAAACCTCCTATCCAAAAGGTGAAGGACTCAGTTACGTCGCCAATGGCGAAATCGGCTTGGTGGTCGCCACATCGAAGGGGAGCGAACGCTCCGATTCGATGAAGGTCCAGTTCTCAACCCAGCCACTCTCGTCGTACTACTACCCTCGTCCCGATGTCGATGGACAACTTGAACTCGCCTACGCTTTGACCGTTCACAAGTCTCAGGGAAGCGACTTCGACATTGTCTTCCTGATTTTGCCAAAGAATGCATCGACTCTTTCCAGGGAGTTGTTGTACACGGGCCTGACTCGCTTCCGGCAGAAGATGGTTCTGCTGATTGAACGGGACACGTCTGTTCTGGAACGTCTCCGCAGTCCGCAAGCCTCGGACACATTGTTGCGGAACACGAACATGTTTGTTCTTGCTGTGCGGCCTGAATCTGTAGATCGGTATTTTGCCGAACACCTAATCCATCGCACGCCACCATCTCCGCAACATCCCAACGGCATTCTGGTTCGCTCGAAGTCCGAAGTCATCGTTGCAGGAGCGCTCTCGAAACTCGGCATCAGCTACGAGTACGAGCAGAAACTTGCCTCGAAGGACGATCCGAATGACTTCCGCTTGCCCGATTTCACGGTCAGCTACGAAGGCGACACGTTCTATTGGGAACACTTGGGAATGCTGTCGGTGCCGTCCTACAAGGAAGCCTGGGAGAAGAAGCGGCAATGGTACGAAGATAATGGATTCCTGGGCCGAATCATTACTTCGGAGGATGGCCTGGACGGCAGCATCGACGCCGCTGAAATCGAGCGGATCGCACGCAAGCAAATACTTCTGGAGGAATAACCGATGCCAATTCAAGAGGGGCCTTTGTCGCCAGATTCGTTTGCCTTCAACGGTAATGTTTATCGTGTGGGAATGCCTCTTGTCTGGCGATTGCTCGATCATTTGTGGCGAAGTCCGAATCGTAGTGCCTCAGTAGACAGTCTTGCTCTTGCAGTTTGGCAAAATCAGGACCATGACGTTAGCTACCTAGCCGTTGCTTCACTTCGCCGCAACTCCAATAGGTTCTTTCGAAAGTACGACATTCCACTTCAAATGCGACTAAAAGACGAGAAAGTCGCATTGCACGATATTCGCACATCTGAGGGTTTTTCTCATGTCTAGCGACAGCCAAATGCGTTTTAGCCACACCCACGAAGGCAGCGAGAATGCACAAATTGAATGCCTAGGAAAGACGTTCCCCGACGAAACAGCTCGGCAGCAGCATTTCAGAGAACTGCTTCGTGAAAAATTAAGTGACCCAGGATTTCGAAGCATCTCCGGGTTTCCGGTAGGCAATGACGACGACATCTTGGCAATGTCAGATCCGCCATTTTATACGGCGTGTCCTAATCCATTCCTCGGCGACTTCATCGAACACTTCGGCACCAACTATGGTGCTGAGATAAAGTACCACCGTGAACCATTCACCGCTGATGTGAGTGAGGGAAAAACTGATCCGATATACACCGCACATGCATATCACACCAAAGTACCCTACAAGGCCATCATGCGGTACATCCTGCAATACACCAATCCTGGTGACTTGGTGTTTGATGGCTTCTGCGGAACTGGGATGACGGGTATTGCAGCACAAATGTGTGGCGACAGACAGGAGATTGAGAAACTCGGCTATCGTGTTACTGCGAATGGGCAAGTTCTGGAGCAGCGGAACGATTCCGCAGGAAACTCAGTAGAGATCTCCGTTTCAAGAGTTGGTGAGCGACGAGCAGTTCTAAATGATCTGTCTCCTGCCGCTTCATTCATAGCGGGAAATTACGGGCAGCCAATTGATGAAGAGTTGTTTCGCAAGGAAGCAAAAAGGATCTTGCACGAAATCGATCATCAAATGGGTTGGATGTTTGAGACGCACCATTCAGACGGCAAAACGATTGGGCGCATTAATTTCACTGTCTGGAGTGATGTCTTTTCGTGCGGGGAGTGTGGGGAAGAGATAGTTTTCGTTGACGAAGCTCTGGACACCGAATCGGGATCAATTCGAGATGCCTTTCCTTGTCCTCGGTGCGGCACCGAGTCCAGAAAGAATGACTTGGAGTTGAGGTACGAATCTAGCCTCGATAAAGCCACTGGCAGTTCGATCTCACTACCAAAGCGTGTGCCGGTTCTTATCGACTACACAGCAAAAGGAAAAAGGTACACCAAAAAACCGGACGAAGCTGATTTAGCGGTGTTGAGGAGGATTGCAGAGTCGCCATTGCCATCACATCTTCCTACGTTGGAATTGCCCGACATGCAAATGCGGCGTGTCGGGCGAATGCAACCTTCTCACATTACGCACATTCATCACTTTTTTTTGCCTCGCCCCGCTCGTTGGATGTCCGCATTATGGGAGAAGGCAATCAGTGTATCCGACCATCGTCTTCGCAGATTCCTGCTCTACTTTGTAGAGCAGGCGATCTGGACCGCTTCATTAGTTAACCGCTATCGACCAACCGGCTATTCACAAGTTAATCAGTACTTGACTGGTGTGTTTTACATTCCATCGCAGCACGCAGAATGTAGTCCTTGGTATGTGCTCGAAGGGAAGGCTAAACGTCTAACGAAGCTGTTCAGCAATTTCCAGCCAAAGCTAGGAAACACAATTGTTACAACTCAGGATTTATCTGCCGTTGGCTTGCCCGACAACTCAATTGACTACATTTTTACCGATCCTCCATTCGGAGAGAATATCTATTACTCGGATCTGAACATCCTAATCGAGTCTTGGCACGGTGTCCTTACTGCTACTGATCCAGAAGCAATTGTTGATCGAGTAAAACAAAAGACGCTTATTGACTATCAAAGGATGATGAGCGATTGCTTCAGTAACTATTACCGAGTGCTGAAGCCTGGACGTTGGATGACGGTGGAGTTCCACAACTCAAGAAACAGCGTATGGAACGCCATTCAGGAGGCACTGCAACACGCCGGATTTGTTGTTGCCGACGTGCGGACATTGGATAAGCAGCAAGGTTCTTTCCAGCAGGTTGTAAGTGGAAACACTGTAAAGCGTGACTTAATCATTTCTGCATACAAGCCCAATGGCGGACTTGAGGAGCGATTTCAGACGAAGGCAGGGACCGAGGAAGCGGTGTGGGACTTTGTTTCTACGCACCTCCGGCAATTGCCAGTTTTCGTGTCTCGGGATGGAAAAGCCGAGCCTGTGACTGAGCGTCAGCCGTATTTGCTCTTCGACCGAATGGTTGCGTTTCATGTACAGCGTGGATACCCGATTCCTATGTCATCTCCTGAATTTCACGATGGACTTCGCCAGAACTTTCCTGAGCGTGACGGCATGTATTTCTTATCGGATCAGGTGAGTGAGTATGACCGAAGACGACTAGAAGTAGACGGTGTCGGGCAATTGCAACTGTTTGTCAGTGATGAGAAAAGTGCAATTCAATGGGTGCGGCAGCAGCTCAAGGATCAGCCCAGGGGATATCAGGACCTTTCTCCGATTTATATGAAGGAGGCGCAGCGAGTGTGGGAGAAGCACGAGCAGCCGCTCGAACTTACCACGATCCTCGAACAGAACTTTGTCAAAGACTCCGAAGGCATTTGGCATGTTCCAGATCTGAAAAACGAATCGCATTTGGAGCAGTTGCGTCACCGAACGCTTATCAAAGAGTTTCAGCAATACATTGAAGCTAAAGGCAAGCTCAAGGTCGTTCGTACCGAGGCATTGCGAGCGGGATTTAAAGAAGCGTGGCAGGAGAAGGATTACAAGACCATCGTGCAAATGGCGAAGCGAGTACCTGATGCTGTGATCCAGGAAGATCAAGCATTGCTGATGTACTTTGACAATGCTTCGCTGATGTTGGGTGAATGATCCATGACGACAACGACTCCACCAAATTTGACTGTCGGAAGTTGGGCATACAGCCAAGCACATGGGGAATCGGTACGCATTGTCGATGTAGAGACGGTCTGGAATCACACGATCTATCAGGTGTGGATTCCTCGACTGGCAACCATGGAACGAGTACCTGCGGAGTCACTGTCGCTTGCCGAACCGAAGAAGGCGTCAGGCTTAGATCGGATCTCCTATGCTGCCGCCGCTGCCCGGATTGCTGATGCTTTGACCCAGGACGTGCTACTGGCTCCGCTGGAAGCTGGCGTCATTCCACTGCCTCATCAGCTACATGCTCTCACCCGTGCCGTTACCGAAGACAGGGTTCGCTACTTGCTGGCCGATGAAGTCGGCTTAGGAAAAACCATCGAAGCAGGTTTGATCTTTCGAGAACTCAAACTTCGGGGACTTGTAAAGCGAGTCCTGGTGGTTGCACCGAAGGGACTTGTCACACAGTGGGTTCAGGAAATGCAAACCCACTTCAGCGAGGATTTCCAACTTCTGACACCGAGTGAATTCTCCTCTTGGCGAAATCTCACCGGGGCTGAAAACATCTGGCGACAATTCGATCAGGTCGTTTGCCCTGTTGATTCGATCAAGCCCATCGAACGTCGTCGAGGTTGGTCTCGTGAGAAGTTGGAAACTTACAACCAGGAGCGGCTTGGCGACCTGATCGATGCCGGTTGGGACTTGATCATCTGTGACGAAGCGCATCGACTTGGTGGAAGCACCGAGCAAGTAGCACGTTACCGACTCGGTAAGGCTCTTGCGGAAGCAGCGCCCTACCTGCTGTTGTTATCGGCCACGCCGCACCAGGGCAAGACGGCAGGTTTTCAGCGTGTAATGGCATTGCTGGATCGGGAGGAGTTCATCACGTCAGCGTCGATCCGCAAGGAGAAAGTCGCTCCGTTTGTGATTCGTACCGAAAAGCGGCGGGCCATCAACGACAAGGGCGATCCGTTGTTCATGCCCCGGCTGACGAAACTGAAACCAGTCTGCTGGGAAGAGAAACATAATCTCCAGAAGCATCTTTACGAATCGGTCACGGAGTACGTCCGTCTGGGCTACAACCAGGCAATGCGTCAGAACCGACAGTACCTCGGCTTCCTCATGATCTTGATGCAGCGGCTTGTCACCAGCAGTACACAGGCCATTGCCACTGCGCTCGAACGGCGGTTGGAAGCACTGCAATCAACGAACCTGTCCAACACCGACGAGGAACCGCCCGAGAACAACGTCGATGAAGAAGATAGCCAGGAGCAATTAGAGGAGTTGCTGGCGACTCGACTGGCGGGACTTCAGAACGAGAAAGAGGAAGTCAAATTATTATTGGATCTCGCCCGCCGTTGTCAGGCACAAGGGCCGGATGCACGGGCTGAGACGTTACTCGACATCCTGATCGAAGCTCAGCGGGAAGAGAACGATCCCGAACTCAAGTATCTAATCTTTACCGAGTTTGTTCCGACACAAAACATGCTGCGGGATTTCCTGGAGCAACATGGCTTTTCCGTTGTTTGCCTCAATGGTTCCATGGACCTGGAAGGTCGGCGGCGAGTCCAGCGGCAGTTCGCAGAGAAGGCACGAGTCCTTGTTTCGACCGATGCCGGTGGCGAGGGTTTGAACCTTCAGTTTGCCCACATCATCATCAATTACGACTTGCCCTGGAATCCGATGCGGATTGAACAACGCATCGGTCGTGTGGACCGAATTGGACAAAAGCGTCCGGTGAAGGCGTTCAATCTGATCTTCGAAGACAGCGTGGAACTGCGGGTGCAGGAAGTCCTCGAAGAAAAGCTGGCAACCATCCTGGATGAGTTCGGAGTGGACAAGACTCAAGATGTGTTGGATTCCGCCGAGAGTGGCGCTGTCTTTGAAAAGCTGTATGCCCAGGCGATCCTCAATCCCGGCGACATCGAGAAGAACATTGACCAACTGATTCAAGAAGTCCGTGAACACGCCAAAGAGGAAGTCGCCGGTCGTTCGTTTTATGGCGAATCGACTCTTGACCCGACTCTGGCCCAGCAACTGAGCAGCCATCCGTTACCATTCTGGGTCGAACGGATGGCGACATCGTATGTCAGATCTGAAGGAGGACAGATCCACAAGGATCTCTTCAGCATGACGTTGGAATGGCCGGATGGCACCCGCATGGAACGGGTGTCGTTCCACAGCCGGGATGCTCAGGACCGTGGACTGCAACACGTCAGCCTCGAAGACAGCCGTATACGACGGCTTGTTCAGCAGTTGCCTCGGGTCGTGGCCACCGAACCGATCCCGTGCGTGCGGTTTGCCAGTCTGCCTGCCGAGGTTGTTGGATATTGGTCCCTGTGGCGAATAGCCATCGGCGACCATTCCGGGACAGGACCGTCCCTTCGAGACGTAAAGATCGTTCCCATTTTTCATCACGACGACGGGCGAACCCTCGGACCTACGGCCAGGCACATCTGGGACACGTTGATGGAGGAGCAGAACGAATTGGAGCAGTTGGGCTCAAAATCCGGTCCCGAGATCGAAGAAGTGTTTGGACGACTACGAGCGGAAGCTGAGCGACTTGGCGAGGATGCCTTTCACGATCTCCATGCACGCCATCAGCAGCGGCTCAAGCGAGAACAGGAAAAAGGCAACTACGCATTCCAAGTTCGCCGAGAAGCTCTCGGTCGCTTGGGGTTGCCCGAAGTGCGCCAGCATCGTTTGAAGAGGCTTGAGCAAGAAGAGCGAGAGTGGGCAGAAGAACTTCGTAAACGAGAGCGGATACTGCCCGAGCTTCAGCCGGTCATTCTCTTGCGTGTGGAGGCAGGGAATGGCTAACTGGCGTGACACAATTCTGAAGAACTTTAAGCCGAAGATCTCTCGTTTGACCTTGGTGGCTGATCCTGATGGATTGCTGATCGAAGAAGGAATGTTGTCGGCCATCAAGGAACGTGGCTTTGACTTGATTCCGTTCGATGATTCGATTGCCTTCCGCTATGCCTACGAATCGCAGTATCGCAGCCAATGGGACAAGGGCCAGCATACGGATTTGGTAGTGGTGCTGCGATCTGCCGAACAGCAGTTAAACAGCCTGCCATTCGATCTGCTCAAGGCCGGTCGGCAATTGTCCTTTGCTTTGCACCAATTGTTTCCGAAGCTCAATTACCCAGTGATTGCCGGTTTGGACCGCACCTACCTTGATGCAGTGGATGAGTCGTATCAAAGGCATGATGGCGACCAACTCACAGAACGAGAAACAAAAGAGTTTGTCTTGATGCACTGCTTCGGGATCGTTCCGAAGCTGGTCAAGACGCCGGTGGACTTGCTAAAACTGCTGCTGTCTCTGCACTCTAGAAAGGTTTTTCTCCCTGAGTTCCTGAGTGACCATTTGCTGAACAGCCTTCAAGAAGACAAGGCATTCAGCAAATGGCCACTGGAGGACGTGTTTTCAAGCCGAGAAGCATTTCTTCGATTTCTGCAAGAAGAATGGAAGCTCTACTTGCAGTGTATCAACGCAAAGAAACAGAAGAGCCGTGTTCCTTTTGAACATCAGGATATCTGGGCTTACATCGATACATTCTTTTTGGATGGTTCGCTGACGCCGGAGGAAGTCGAGGATTCAACCGCTTTACCAGCCTGGGTTCAGGCTGGCGTACTCCATGATCCAAAGTCGGATGCCATTCGACGATTTCATGGACTACGAAGCAAGTTTGAAGCAGATATTCCAGACAATGACGCTTCTCACCGAGACTGGCAACAGGCCGCTCAGCAATGGGCAGAACTGGTGGTGTTGCGATGGGAATGGGATGAGGCTTTGGATGAAGCCGACCGTGCTGGCTGGAGTGCTCTGCAAACCAAGGTTGAAAATGCCTTTGATCAATGGATGGTGAGCCGATATGGAACGCTGCACAATTTGCCCTACCAGCAACAGCCGGTGATGGTCCACCAGATTTCTCGTTTCATGGCTTTGGAGCGAACGAAGAAGAAGCTCAGCAAGATTGCTTTGCTTGTGCTGGATGGTCTTGCTGTTGACCAATGGTTGCTTCTGAAGAAGAGCCTTGAAGGCAACGATCATTCGTGGAGATTTCAAGAGTCCACGGCTTTCGCCTGGGTTCCAACGCTTACCTCGGTTACACGGCAATCGATTTTCGCAGGTGAACCTCCGCTGTATTTTCCTGAATCGATTGAAACGACATCGAAGGAAAAAAGCCATTGGCTGCGATTCTGGGAAGATCAAGGAGTTCAACGCACGCAAGTTGATTTGGTGACAAGTCTGGATGGTCCTCAAGATCCTAAGCTGGATACGGCTTTGGGTAATGCACGGCTGTCGGTCCTTGGAATTGTCTGGAACAAGGTCGACGACATCATGCACGGAATGCAGATGCAAACTGCCGGAATGCACAACCAGGTCAAACTATGGGCCTCACAGGGGCACCTGCAAGAGCTTCTTTTGCGTTTGGAGGAAGAAGGCTTCGCAGTCTACCTGACCGCTGATCACGGCAACGTAGCTGCCATTGGTATCGGAAATCCAAAAGAAGGTGTACTAGCCGAAACCAAGGGCAAACGAGTTCGAGTTTATGACCGACCCGCATTCCTTGAGGAAGTCGCCGAGAAATTTCCTGAATCGCTGCGATGGCCAAACTACGGATTGCCACCGGCACGTCATGTTCTATTGGCTGGCGATCTGAAGGCGTTTACAAATCTGGGTGACGAAGTTGTTTCCCATGGAGGAATTGCACTTGAGGAGGTTATGGTTCCGTTCGTGGCCATTTCCAGGGAGGGAACATGAGTCAGGTTGTAGGAATCGACCGCAAAGTCAAACGAGCATGGTTGGACTCGGCACTTGATCGACTAGCTCAAAACACCGACGAAAAGGAACTCCGTGCATTTCTGGATCAGAATCTAAAAGACGAGCTTCCTGGAAAGGAGTCCAGAGCCAAAGCGCTCGGCTTGGTTCTCAAAGTCTGGAGTAGTATCCCTCGTGAGAGAGAGCCACTTCGAGATCGTGCAGTGGCGCTGCTCCCAAATATTAGCGGGCAAGAGCGTGTTTGGCTTCACTTTGGCATGACGGCCTTGGCTTATCCGTTCTTCCGTGACACGACCGAGGTCGTGGGTCGGATACTTGCACTTCAGGACGACTTCACGACGGCTCAGGTGCAAGCGAGGATGGTGACGGCCTGGGGAGATCGAGTTACAGCCAAACTGGCTGCAAGGTATCTACTGAACACACTTGTTGATTGGGATGTACTGCGGTCTGGTAAGAAGCAGGGACACTTTCTGCTCGCTCGAAAAATGTCCGGTAGTGTCCCAGAACTGCAACTCTGGCTACTGGAGTCTCTTCTTGCCGCAAGCAACTCTGATGAAATCGAAGCTCAGCAACTGTTGCGTTTGCCAGAGTCCTTCCCTTTCCAACTG
Source organism: Roseiconus nitratireducens (assembly GCF_008629675.1). Lineage (GTDB taxonomy): Bacteria > Planctomycetota > Planctomycetia > Pirellulales > Pirellulaceae > Stieleria > Stieleria nitratireducens. The sequence goes on from NZ_VWOX01000029.1 coordinate 33,586, forward strand.
ACAGTTGGAGTCGCCGACTTGAGACGGCACGAAGGCTTCGACATTCACAGGCAAGGTTTGGACATGGATATGGTGGCTCTCCGCAAAGTGAAGCTGGAGCCAATCCCAAAACCAACTAAGAAAAGGAAAGAACCGAAGAAGCCCAAGAAGGCGCTGCCACCCCAACCCAGCTTGTTTGACAAAGAGTGCGATGATTCCGAACCAAGCAATGGAAAGCCCCATCCCGACCCCAGCTTGACTAAGGGAAGTACGAGGAAAAAGAAGAAACCTTCTCCAAACAAGGAGAAGCGTCGAGTCGAAGCTGCCATTAAGGCTGAAGTCGTGAATACACTCTCCGAGAGAGCGGACAGGTTTCTTCAAGTGCAGGGAGGCCCCTTCGTTCCCGACGCCCCATTTGCAGCACCATCGAAGGAATGCGTCGAACAGTTCCGTGACGGTCACTACTTTGGCTGTATTGCATTAACGCAGGCTGTGCTGGAAGCCGTGATTCGCCACATCTGGCAAATGAAGTTGAAGAAAAAGTCAGGTCAGGAGAGCACTTTCGACAAATACCTGGCGGCGCTACACAAAAAGAACATCATCAACGAAGAATGGAAATCGAGGCTCGAACAGTTGTGGGCCGACCGAAACACCTTTCATCATCTCCGCCCGTCGGTCGAATCGGATCTTCAAAAGCTCGAAGAAACAGCCCTCAACTCCCTGAGACTACTGACCGAACTTGAGCAAGAGTTTTTTGGCTTTAATGTTCAGGATGGGACAGTTGCACCTGACCATCCTGAGTACTGGACAGTCAAGGAAGGTTAGGCAGGTTGCAAGCAATCGTAGTGGCCAGCAGTAACGACTCAAAATCCATCGCCTTTCCAATTCTGCTGATCGCTCAATTGCCGGTCCTTCTTGATTTCTCTAATGGTCTGAAGAAAGTCCACTCCGAATTGCTCCTCCTGCTCAGGGGACATCGGGTCTTCAATCGAATCGGCAACACGATGGACAGCATCCATCTTCGCTGGCGTACTCCACAGGCCCGGCCTGCAAACGTACTTGAAGACTTGCCAAACATCGCCCGTCGTGTGTTCCTTGTGGTGATCTACCGTATCAATCACGCTCTGCCTCTTTTCGGTGGGAAGGCACGCAGCCACCTTCAAAAAGCGATTCATGAGGTAATTCGCCTTGTCCTCCTCATCGTTCCCAGTGCAAAAACTGAAGCACGATAACGATACCGCTTCCCGAAGATAGGTATCCGCCAGTTGCAGAAGATCAAATTCATCCGGTTCAAAGCTCTGCGGGTTCGCAGCAGCATCAGCCTCGCCTTCTGCTTCCCCTTCAATCTCGAAGGCTTCCAGTTCACGGAGAAACTCCTTGTCTTCTTCGGTAAGGCCGTTTTCGAACCCATTGTCCTCCGATGTCACCGGAGATGTGCTCGAATCAATGAATTCGAGAAAACTATCGGCCATGCCTTGCTGATCGATTTCCGAACTCAGCAAGGATTTGGACTTCTCAAGCCCAAGGAACGACACGAGCAATTCAACTGCATGTAGGTCACATAGCTCCTCATGACAAATGATCTCTAATGCGTCCATTTTAACTCACTGCTCCAATGATCCCAGGGAAACGGAGTGGCAATTCGCTTACTCTCAGCGCCCTGCTTATAGCCGTTCACTCTTTCATTTCTTGAATGTCGTTGAGGCTGCTACTCTCAAAATTCGCCAGCAACTCACCGAGTTCGTATTCTTCGTCAACGTCCAACCCAAGAACTTCAGCCGCCATCCTCTGTGGCCAGTAACCCGACCATTCAAACAATGGCTTCAATAGCTCCGATAGCAATTCATCGTGAGCGTCGAGAAGAAGATCTCTGAATCCATCAGTTACCGTCTGGACGAGTTCTCCATTCCAGTTTGCGATGAGGTGTCGCATAAGCCGACGCCGCAATTCCAGTTCGTGTTCGAATCGGTCTTCGGTTGTGGTCATCATGTGTCTCTCTGCGTTCCACTGATTCCATACGGAGGGTTTGCTATGACTTGATCGTTGATGGGTCTGTTGCCTAACGCTGAGTTCAAGACATCTTGCACGCTATCCTCGCCATTAAGCATCCGTCGTAGATGGACAGCATTCTCAATAGGGCAACACAGTTCGTAATAACACGACATGCGGTCAAATCCGCAGCGTTTGGCAGCCTCGACTCGGTGACGACCATCAAGAATCGAGCGTTGCTGGCCGTCTCCCCAGATTACAATCGCAGGCAATTTCTCACCTGCTCGAAATCGACGTTCGTATGATTGCACCGTCGCTTCATCAAGTGGCGAGTCATCAAAAATACAGTTCATCGTCTTCGTCTCCTCTCCATTCTTGTGATCTTGCTTGTCCACCTTCAAAGATCCATTGCGTCGCACCACGGGTGGGGCGACCTGGCCGTTTGGGGCGAATGTAGCGAACCTCGCCAGACTCTATTCGGCTTGGCAGCGTTTCCATGTATTCCGTGACCCGCTCAATCGGTTCCGTCAGAAGAAGTTGTTGAGCGGCCAATTGCTCTTGTCTAGTCTGATAGCCAACAAGTTGTTCGGGTGTAGGGATAACCTTTGGTGGCTTCTTTGAACCTATTGGAGCGGATGCACAGGAAGCCTGATTAATTGCAATCCACCACCAGTCCGTCTCAGAAATATTTTGTTCATTCATTTTCTTCCTCCTTGAAATATGGAATAGGAAAACGGCTCGCTGGCGTACTTGCCATGGGCTTCGTAACGGGTAACGCCAGCGAGCCTAGGTCTATCGGAAAAAGGATCTAGTGTCGGCTTGATAGAACTCCGACGCCCACGTTCAATCCATCGGTGACACACACGGCACCGACTTCCTCGATCAGCATCAGCAGACGTTCCGCTTCAACTTTGACCGGTTGGAACTCTGGAACTCCACATGCAACCGTCGAGCAGAAGTCGCTCGCCTTCTCCATGGTGTCGAAGACAAGGAGACCATTTGTGCCGCCATGTCCAAAACGCGCGTAGGTGTCACCGTTGCTTAAGATGTAATAGTCGTTTTGAATTGGCAGTATGTCCGCCAATGTGTTTTGTGTGTTCGCAGTCATCCGCATCCTCCATGTTCCATGATGAGGAAATCGACTGATGATCGTCCTCACGCTGATGAAGGAATTAAACCAGCTCGTTCGGCATACAAGCGGATACGGCTCGGACAAATAGCGGCAGATGAGGAAAGACTGCTCAAGCTGGGCTTTTGTTGATCAGCAGAGCCCAGCTACCGTTGCTGGTTTTAATGTCTACGCCCTCTAGCTTCATCTCTTCGAGTCGTTTGCGAAGTCGCCTTGCCGTTCGGTGAACGGTGTCGTCGTCAATAAACTCATCCTTCCAGACATCCCGTTTCAGGTTGTCCAAATGAACGTAATGGCATGGCCGAGCGTTTAGACGATTCAGCAAACGGAAGATGACTGAATTGTCGATTTCAAATGGCCCTTGCTTGCCGCATTTCAAAGTCATGGACGAGAAGTCCACGATCAGGTTAGACAGGCTTTGGGTGCTATTGTTCTTGGACTTAATCGTGCTGATGTACTTGCCGATTTGTTCGGAGGTGAAGACCGATTGGCTAATTGGATTGATTCCGAGTTCGGACATGACTTGGATGGCATCGACTCCGAGAAGCTCAGCGACCTCACGCATAGACCAGAAATCATGCAGTCCGCCTTTGTGACCCAAAGTTCGAACAAACTCCAAGGTTTCACCGTTTCGGATCATGTAGTCTTCGTCAACTTCCCTCCCGTCAACCAGTGCCTCTGCGTCATCGGGAATGTTGAAGGCATCCTTCAGCACTCTGCGTGCTTGATTCACTGTCTGGCCAACGAACTCAAAGCGGCCCTCGTTGGCACCATGAACGATTCGAACTGACATTGGCGGATTCTTTTTGTTAGCTCTTGTTGAATATGGGGCCAAGACCAGGGATCTTTGAGGCTTCTTCGTCAATGGCTACTTCCAGTTCTTGGCGAGTCGCCTTTGTTTCACTGCCGTAATGATCGTTGAGGCGTTTGAGAGCCTTCCCTATTACCACTTGCTTGAGCTTGCCTTTCATGTTTACTTCTTCCTGGGAAGAAAGTTTCATGCTCGAAACATACGGGTAGCAATGCTGATGAAAGGTTTTCAGAATCTTGTCAGCCCCAAGTCGATTTTTTACGAACCCATCTGCCAGATGAACACGATCAGTAATGCTCTCGATATTGACCGTATGAAATGGATGAGTCGGATCGGCATTGGCCTCTTCTTGTTCCTGCTTCTGCTTAGCTTTGTAATGGTCGCTGCTCAGGTACTCTTGACGCTGGCGTTCAACCTCGGCTTCTCGCTCAATTCTTTGGATTTCATCCCAACGGTGTTGAAGGCGATTCACGAAGAAGCGGCCTAG
>NZ_VWOX01000002.1 GCF_008629675.1 Roseiconus nitratireducens
GGTGAGCGTGGGGTGGGGCGCGGGGCTCAGGCGAGTGCGCCGCGAATCCGGTCGACCAATCCGTTGTCGCGATCGCCGCTTCCGGGCAGCAAGAACGTCGACGCTGCGAGGTAGCTGTTTCGGAATTCCGGCGACAGCGCGTAGAAATCCTCCAGCACGGCCGAGCTGAATTTGTAGTCGTGTGAATCGTTGCCTTTCAGAAACACCAACTGACGGGCGGCATGGATCATGTCCTCCGCCTGCCCACCGGCATTCAGATAATTCAGCGCCTCACGCGAGGCTTCGCCGCGATTGCGGCTGACGGATTCAAAGATTGTTTGAACCGAAGCCGGATCGTCACCCGCCGCAGCGTTCCGGAACTCGTCAATTCGCGTCTCGGCCACTTTCCCACGTGATTGCATCGATTGACGGAAATGCGGGATGAAGGCGGCGTTTTGCAGCAACAATCGCAGCCGGGTCTTCCGGTTCTTTGCCGTGCGGTAGGCATACTGCATCGCGTTGGTGGTGGTCGATGAGTGGAGCGCGATGATGCCGGGTTGTTGCATCAGCATCTCACCGGCGGAAAGGAACAGGGCATCACTAATCGACTGGGGGTGGATTCCGGATTGGATCATGGCAGCCGTTTCTCGCACCGCCTCTTCCGGGCTGGCGTCTCGAAGTCGGCCAAGATGGTCCAACGCCGCGGTGGCATCGACGGATCCGCCGTTCCACGATTGATCGAACTCACCCATGATCGATTCGGTCACACGGCAGGCGGAATCGGCGGCCAAGTCACTCTGGGAGGGATTCGGTTCGCCGTGGTGGTTCAACAGGGCGTAGGTCAACGAGCGAAGGACCGGCTCGGCATATCGCCAACCGATGCAATTGAGCGTCCGAAAACCGTTGGCCACAAAAATCGCCTTGTGGCCGATGCTGCGAAAATCGCGACATCCATAATGGGCCATCAACTCGAAGACATCGTTTGCGCCAGCCGAGCGAACCAATCCGGCGACCGCGGCATCGGCCGCATCCACGTCCCAACGATCCATCGCCTGCTGAAACGCCTTGCGGGCACGGTGGGGCGGCGGGACGGATGATTCATCCACGGGCGCCATCGTCCAGTTGCCTTCCTCCACGTCACGCTGCTGCGAGGACTTGAAGTAATCGAGTGCCCAAAAGATTGGTAACCACCGATCCTGGTCCGATGAGGCAAGACTGGCCAGGTGGGCCGAATTGACAACCAGGACCGCGTGGAACTTGAACCCGACACTTGGTCGCGGTTGCACGTTCCGGACGCCGGCAAGCAGTAGCGCGGTCAATACTTCGCGATACGTCGTTCCGGATCGGATCTTTTGCGCAAAGGTTTCGACGACCTTTGACCGCGGCGTGTCCTCCAGCAACCGCACCAAGGGTTCGATGTCATCGTGAAATTGCACCGCATCCTGCTTCAGGGAGGCTTCGGCCGCACTGACCGACGGCAAGTGAGCGACAATCTCCAGTTCCTTGAGCGCTAAGACGGCTGTCGCTCCACCGCAGGTGCGTAAAAATCGGCGACGCGGCGTGGATGAATTCTGAAAATGCATGAGATCGCTCCGGTGCCAGGCGAAAGGGGGGGAATGGCAGCGTCTTGACGCAGCCATTCATTGTATCGCATGCGTCGGGACGACTTGCACCTTGTTCTGGACATGGTTGTCGACAGAAGTCACCTCACCCTCCCGTTTGCGGGAGGGTCGCGGAGGAGCTTGCGACGACGCGGGGAGGGCTGTCCCTACCTCATGAGTTATTGGCATTGGCTTTCGATTCTGCCCTCCCCGGAGCCTCGTTCCTCGCCTCCGACCCTCCCGCAAGCGGGAGGGTGAAGATGATTCTCTGCTTGTCTAAATTGGCGTCGCTATCAATGGGCTTCCGCGCGATCGGGATTAAATCGCCGCAAACGTTTTCCGCAGCATGGCCAGGCTTTTTGGGATCGCCGTTTCGTGCGATTCCTTCCCTTCAAACTCCAACGAAATGTAGCCGCGGTAGTCGACGTCGCGGAGAATCTTGGCGACGCGGTCGTAATCAATCTCCAACGTGTACCACGTGCCACCCCCGTAGTACGTCTTGGCTTGGACGTACACCGTTTCCGGAGCCATCTTCTGGTACTGCGCGTACTGGTCCTCCAAGAAATTCCCCGTGTCCAAAGTGGCTTTCAACCAGGGGGACGGGACGTCGCGCAACACCCGCAGCACGCCGTCGGCGGTGCGTCCAAGTCCCCAGTGGTTCTCCAGTCCCATCACTACGCCGCACTTCTCCGCCGCCGGCAAGCACTGCTCCAAGCCCTCCTTGACCCAACCGAATCCGTCCTCATCGGTATAGCCTTCCAACACCGGTTCGATGCCTTTGTTGGCCATCAGGGTGTCGAAATCACCGGACGTTCCCCAACGGCCCGTGTTGACTCGGATCGTCGGAATCCCCATTGCGTAGGCCAGTTCGATGCAATGGATCGTGTGTTCAACGTTTTTCTTGCGAACGTCCGGATCCGGCGAGACAAACGTTTGGTGCGTGGACAGACCACACAGGTCCATTCCCTGACGAAACGCCCGCTGTTTGATCCGTTGCAAAGTGGCATTGGATTCGTCTTCCATTTGCACATGCAGGACTTCGACCGCATCGAAGCCGGCATCTGCCGCCAGGTCCACACATTCTTCGATTTTCAATTTGCTGTCGTCTCGATAACGCCAATAAGAATAGGTGGAGACGGCGATCGGATTGGGGCGACGCGTCGCCGTGGCGTCGGATTCCGCCGCTTCACAACGGTCACGACCCGCATGAAGTAAACCGGCACCGCCCGCTGCCGCGGCGGCAATCACGGCACGTCTGGATAAGGATGCTCCCGCCGAAGACGGTGTTGAGTGGAGAGGGGGCTGGCGCATGGGGGCAATACTCTGTGTCAATGAAAAACGGCGTCACTGGAAAGAGGCCGCGGGGCAATAAAAATCGGCAGCGGAATCGAACGACCCTTCGCACGTCGGTGGCATCGACGATCCGACCCCAGGCCTGTCTGCGCCCAGCATACCTGTTTTGCTTCTGGCAAACCTCAACCGCGTACGGTGATTCACGTCGGACCGGAATCACGGACCGATCAGTCGCTCACGGTTCCGCGTTCCAAGGGAGAACACGGCCACACCATGCCGGCTTTCGGGAGTCAGCGGCCCCTCACCGGTCCGCTTGGAGGGGGGCCCGATGACGGGTTTTCAATCAGCGGACTATCATGACTTGAGCTTCCAGATCTGAGCGAAAAGCTGAGAAAACCGATGTATCGAAACTGTGCCCTTGTCTGTCTTTGTCTCGGGCTTCCCACCGTTGGCCGTTCGGCTGAACTGACCGTTCCCGCGTCGACCGCCTACCTTCAGCCCGACCCAGCCGCGGCGAAGGTGTCTCCGCGCGGAATCCGGCAATGGAGCGATCCCGGTACCACGGTTTGTTGGTACGGAGAATTTCGTGAGCCGGGAAAACTCAACGCGACGGTAACCATTGAGATTCCCAACGGACAGACCGAACGTTTGGAATTGACCATCGCCGGAACCACGCACGTCGCGAAGGTGACCGGAACAGGTGACGATCCGATCGACGCTGACTTCGGTGAGTTTGAGATTGCCGAATCGGGCTACCAGCAACTGACGTTAAAGTCGGACACCAAGCCGGGACAGAACATCGGAACCGTTCGATCGCTGAAGCTATCCGGCCCGGCAGTCGAGAACGCCCACTTCAACCTTGATCCACGACGCAACGCTTCATCCGTCCACTTGATGTATCCGGTGTCGGACGAGGTTGAAATCTCGGCGTTCTACTGCGAAGTCACCGCGGTGGAAGATCCGATCTGGACGTTCTACATGGCATGCGGCTGGCACCGAGGCTATTTCGGAATGCAGGTCAACAGTCCGACCGAGCGGCGGATCATCTTCAGCGTTTGGGACAGCGGCAACGAAGCGATCGACCGCGACAAGGTCGAAGACAAGGATCGCGTGACGTTGGTGGACAAGGGCGAGGATGTCTATACGGGCGACTTCGGCAACGAGGGGACTGGCGGACACAGCCACCTGAAGTTTTCCTGGAAGACGGGCCAGAAGCAACGGTTCCTGGTCACCGCTGAACCGGAAGACGAGACGTTCACGGTCTACTCCGGATACTACTACCGCAACGACCTGAATCGCTGGATGCTGATCTCCAGTTGGAAAGCACCTCACGAAGGCGGCTACCTCCGCCGGCCGCACAGCTTTAGCGAGAACTTCGTGGGTGCCAACGGCAACCTGCGTCGCAAGGCGCTCTACGGCAATCAGTGGATTCGGACATCCCGTGGCGACTGGATCGAGTTGAACGAGGCGCGTTTCTCACACGATCCGACCGGACGGGAAAACCGGCGGGACCGATTCATGGGTGTCGAAAAGGGCGATTTTTTCCTGTCTCAGGGCGGATTCGTGGAAGGCTTCACCGAGTTCGGGACCGCATTTGCCCGGCCGAAGGTCGGTGCGACGCCGGACGAAGCCACCTTGCCACCCCTGCCGGCGGCGATTCAGTGACCTGCCGGCGGCGATTCAGTGAACCGCTGAAGCTTGGGATTCAAACCCGCTTGCGTTTGCGCTGAACTTCGATTTCGGCCAGTGAGTAGACGCGGCCGGTGCCGGCTCCCGGGCAGACTTCGCAGGTCTCCTTCCATGCCTTTTTTGATTCCAAGTTGGAATCCCAAAACGGCCAGGTCCGACATTGGGTCGGCCGCCCCTGGTAGACCAGGCAGGTGCGTTTTTCAGGGTCCAACAGGATGCAATCGCCGTCGGGATATTCGCGGAGACTTTTCTTTGCCCCGACGCGTCTGACGAAGCGGCCTTCGAAGGCTTCCACCGTGATTTGCATCGATTCGGCCATGGCTTCGATTTCGGCCTGGTCAACCCAGACGTAGCCCGGTTCACCGCTGCAACAGGCACCGCACTGCGTGCACTCAAATTGCAGTCCGTCTCGGTACCAGGGACGCTTAGCGGAGGAACTCATCGGCGTGCGGCGGTGATAACGCGGCGGGGGCAGTCGAACGGAACCGTCCGCGATCGATGCGGAACGAGCGCTGATTGTATCGGCTGGACGCTTCCTGCGACCAGCTGGGCAACGGGAGAAGTAAAAACCGTTGGACAAACTTTGGCGACGTGGCAAAGTTTGACGAGTCCAATCTTTGCACCAGGAGGCCGTCTGCCCCTCCCTGCTTCGCGGGCGAGCCTCTCGGTGCGGTTTCGATGGACTGAATCACTGCCGTGTTGGCCTGGATGCCTGAACGGTTGACCTTCGCCGGGAAACTGCCCTGTGAAGGTGAACACCCACCCTTCCCGAAGCATCGCCAATGGAGCTGCGAGCCGTGAAGCTGTCTTTCCCGCTTGATCCCGTCGGCCCCTCGTTGATGACGCATAACCGAGCCCTTCACAATCCGCCGATCGCCGTCCCGCGTGCCGGACTCCCCTCCCACCGGCCGGGACCGATCGCCACGGATTACTTGCTGGTTTGCGAAGCCCATTCGACCACGCTTGATGATGGGCGATGGCGATTCACTCTCGAGGCGGCCGACGGGGAATTGATTCTGGACGCCGAAGATCATGACTACGGTGATCTGAACCGTCTGACGTTGTTGGCCGCGGTCCGCGGTCTGGAATCGTTGGAAGGTGCCTGCGGGGTGACGTTGCTAAGCAACAACCGGTACCTGATCCGATCGCTGTCGAACTCCTTGCCGCGGTGGCGGCAAAACAACTTCATGTGGGAACACTTCGGTCGCAGAATCGATGTCCAACATGCGGATCTGTGGCGACGCGTCGATCACGCCTTGGCGATTCACCGCGTGCAGGCCTGCCTGGTCAGCTCCTGTTTGGTGAGCAACGGCCAAGCCGACGCCGATGGTGGATCAGCAGCCAAGCCGGTCGCTGACCAGTCGGCTTGCTACCGTGTCGATCAACCGCACGGGTCCGGCGCGGGAGGCCCCAAAGCAGGAGGTCACGTGCCGTCACCAAGTGACCGGCTCCGCCGATTGCTGCTGGGCCGCCAGAGCACTCCCCGGCCCGAATCGATTCCCCGGCGTCGTGGACGGTTCACCGCCGAAGACCTGGAATCCCTCTGAACCGACAAAACGCTGCATGGACCGCACACTGCATGGACCGCTGTGAGACGCTTGATCGGAGCACGGCCCCGACAAAGCCCAGGATTTCCTGGCTCGCAGCATTCGCACCCTCAACGGCTGACGCCATTTCGCTTACGGATCGAACATGAAGACGGATATTTCTCTCGCGACACTAGGACAGCTGGTCGAGGGTCAATTGCGGGACCCCTCCTCCATTCTGGGTCCCCATTTGGTGGATTATCGCGGATCGCGTGCGACTTCGATCCGGAGTTTTCTGCCCGACGCGCGTGCCGCCTGGGTCATCGACCGTGTCAGCGGCAGCCGACGTCCGATGCGACGGCTGCATCCTGCCGGCTTTTTCGAGGCAATCTGTGATGCGTCTGTTATGGACTCGGCGAACCGTCATAATGGGGACGCCGCCTTACCGACACACTCGAGCTACCGAATTCAAATGGCAGATAAGAAGACTGGCACCCTGATTGACATGCATGATCCCTATGCCGTGCCATCGATCCTGAGCGACTACGACCGCTACCTGCTGGGCGAAGGCAAGAACTACAGGATGTATGACACCCTCGGAGCCCAGCTCCGCCGTGTCGACGAAACCGACGGAGTGAACTTTGCGGTGTGGGCCCCCAACGCCCGCATCGTGCAGATCGTGGGGGACTTCAACTCCTGGGACGGTCGCGGACACGTGGCCAAGTTGGACCAGTCGGTCGGAATCTGGGAACTGTTTGTGCCGGGCGCCAAAGCCGGACAGAAGTACAAGTTCCGCATCTTGGACCATCACGGTCAATGGACCGACAAAACCGATCCTGTGGGATTCGCCGCGGAACTGCCTCCGCTGACCGCTTCGATCGTCACCGACCTGAATCAGCACGTCTGGCAGGACGACCAGTGGATGCAGAAGCGGCGGCATGCCGATCCGATGCATTCGCCCATGAACGTTTACGAGTGCCACCTGGGAAGTTGGCAGAAGGGCCCGGGGCGGACGCACGGTTGGCTGGACTATCGCGAACTGGCTCATCGGCTGGCAGACTATTGCCGACGAATGAATTTCACGCACGTCGAACTGTTGCCCATCACCGAGCACCCGTTCACAGGTTCCTGGGGTTACCAAACCGTCGGTTACTTTGCGCCGACCAGCCGACATGGGACCCCCGAAGACTTCATGTACTTTGTCGACTACCTGCACCAACACGACATCGGCGTGCTGGTCGATTGGGTGCCGGCACACTTCCCCAAGGACGGTCACGGGCTGCGCCGCTTTGACGGAACGGCTCTGTACGAACACGCCGACCCGCGGCAGGGCGAGCACCCCGATTGGGGAACCATGATCTTCAATTTCGGGCGCACCGAGGTCCGAAACTTCCTGGTGGCGAACGCTCTGTTCTGGATGGACAAGTACCACATCGACGGCTTGCGCGTCGACGCGGTGGCGTCCATGCTGTACCTGGATTACAGCCGTGAAGACGGCCAATGGATTCCCAACCAGTACGGAGGTCGTGAAAACTTGGAAGCGATCGAATTCCTGCGGGAATTTAATGTGGCAGTCCACGAGAATCATCCGGGCGCCGTCACGATCGCGGAAGAATCAACGGCTTGGCCGGGCGTCTCCCGTCCGACCTATGACGGCGGTCTCGGATTCACCTACAAGTGGAACATGGGGTGGATGAATGACACCCTGACGTACATGCATCGTGAGCCGGTGCACCGTCGCTTTCATCAGAACGACTTGACGTTCAGCATGATCTACGCGTTCACCGAGAACTTCATGCTGCCGCTGTCACACGACGAAGTGGTCCACGGCAAAGGATCCCTGATCAGCCAGATGCCGGGCGACATGTGGCAAAAATTTGGCAACCTGCGGCTGCTGTACTCCTACATGTGGACGCACCCGGGCAAGAAGCTTCTGTTCATGGGCGGCGAACTGGGACAGTGGAACGAGTGGAATCACGATGACGGGCCCGACTGGTTGCTGTTGGATTTTGAAACTCACCGGGGCATCCAAGAACTGGTCGCGGATCTGAACCGATTGGTGATCCAGAACCCGGCCCTGCACGAGCTGGACTTTGACGGTCAAGGCTTCGAATGGGTCGATTGCATGAACGCCGATGCGAGCACCCTGGTGTTCCTGCGAAAAGGCAGGGAAGACGCCGATCCGTTGCTGGTGTGCTGCAACTTCACGCCCGTTGTGCGCCACGAGTATCAAGTCGGCGTTCCCGTCGGCGGATTCTGGAAAGAGATCTTCAACAGCGATAGTGACCGCTACGGCGGCAGCAACGTCGGGAACTACCCCGGCCGAGAATCGTTGGGCAGGGGACATCACGGCCGCCCCGACAGCATTTTGGTGGACATGCCGCCTTTGGGCGTGACGATCTTCCGTCCCCAGCACTAACGGAACAGCGCCGCTTTGAATCAGAAACACCGCGATTTGCGGTGCAGTGAACGGCAAGGCGCGAGCCGCCGGTTGCGACAAGAAGACCCGCGGCTAGCGCCACGCGGCTCACCCAAAGTGGCTCCCTCCAGCAAAGTTTTGTCAGACTCTCGAATTGGACAGCGCGCCACATTCAATCAGAAACACCGCGATTTGCAGTGCAATGAGCGGCAAGGCGCTAGCCGCCGGTTGCGGCCAGAAGACCCGCGGCTAGCGCCACGCGGCTCACCCAAAGTGGCTCTCTCCAGCAAAGTTCTGTCGGACTCTTGAACTGGATAGCGCTGCTTTGAATCAGAAACACCGCGATTTGCAGTGCAGTGAGCGGCAAGGCGCGAGCCGCCGGTTGCGGCCAGAAGACCCGCGGCTCAATCGCTTGCATTGTCCCTCTCGATCGTCGCGAATCTGAATCCACTCTCCCGCTTACGCGAGGCTGAAGGTTGTTTGCGAATGTTTGCACGTGTGTCGACGCAGATGCCCCGGTGACTGAAGAGTCACCTTCCCCCCCACGGGCTACCGGATCTGATTCGATCACGTCCTGCCGTCGGGACCGCGCAGTGGTAAACTGGAAGCATCTCGCTGCACGCCGATGCTTTGCTTGTCCGTCGGATTCCAAACATGCCCATTCAAATGCAACTCGCTCGGATCATCATTTCCGAGCTCACCGAAAGCCAGATCATCTACTTGCGCGAAGTCGACGGCGATCGCGAATTCCCCATCTTGATTGGAATTTTCGAAGCCACCAACATCGACCGTCGCGTCAAGGAGGATGGGTATCAACCGCCACGGCCCCTGACCCATGACTTGATCGTCAAAACGGCGGAAACTTTAGGGGCGACGGTGGAAAGCGTGATCATCAACGACCTGAGTGACCAAACGTATTTCGCAAAGCTGCGGCTGAAAACGGCAGACGACGAAACGATTGAGATCGATTCGCGCCCCAGCGATGCGATTGCCGTCGCGGTGACGTTCACGCCTCCGCTGCCCATCTACGTCGCCGAGCACGTTCTCGACGAAGCCGCCTCAAGCACCCCATGATCTCCTGCCGCGGTTGAATTCGCCCCCTTTCTTGTCACCCGGATGATGTCGTCCGCGGGACGCGTCAGCGAGCTTCATGAAAACGTTAGACAACATCGACCAAGCCAGGTTCTTCGTGACGCGTCTTCGCCGCGACCAGCAAACGGTCGGGCTGGTCCCGACGATGGGAGCGTTGCACGAAGGGCACCTTTCCCTGGTGGCCGAAAGTGTCCAGAAGTGTGACCGAACGGTCGCGACCATCTTCGTCAATCCGACGCAATTCTCTCCCGGAGAGGATCTGGACAAGTATCCGCGCACGCTTGCTGAGGATCTTCGCTTCCTGGAGGCTGCAGGCGCCGATGCCGTTTTCCTGCCGTCCACCGAGACGATGTACCCGCCGGGGTTCAGCACGATGGTGCGGCCGCCGCGCGTATCAGAACCGTTGGAAGGCCGACACCGGCCGACCCACTTCGAAGGCGTTGCCACCGTCGTGTTGAAGCTGTTCAACATTGTTCCGGCCTCCGACGCCTTCTTCGGACTGAAGGACTACCAGCAGTATCGTGTGATCGAAGCGATGGTGCGAGATTTCAACCTGCCGATCGTTCTTCATGGGTGTGAGATCGTTCGCGAACCGGACGGGTTGGCGATGAGCAGTCGGAATCGTTATCTGGACCCGGATCAACGCGTCCGCGCTCGGTGTGTTCCGAGGGCGCTTCGCGCGGCCGAACAAGCCTTGTCGGCAGGTGAACGAGATGCCGAAGCGATCAACCGGAAAATGCAAGCCATCCTGGACGGCGACGATGATTCTGAAGGAGTTGACGCGATCGACTATGCGATGCTGGCCGATCCAATCACTTTGGAACCACTGAAGACGGTCGGCGACCATGCGGTCGCGCTGATCGCGGCCCACGTCGGAACGACGCGGTTGATCGACAACCTCCGCTGGAAGGTTCCTGAGGAAGATGATTCCCAGCCAGCCACGCCAACTGCCAAACCATTGTCCGAGTGAACCACTCACTCGCCTTCCATTCATTCATTCCCAGTGATCACTCCATGATTGAACGTATTTTGGTGACCGGCGGCGCCGGATTTCTCGGATCCTACCTGTGCGAGCGATTGGTCGATCAGGGGCACGATGTGATCTGTCTGGACAATTTTTTCACCAGCCAGAAATCCAATGTCGCGGCGTTGCTCGACCGGCCAAACTTTGAACTGATCCGGCACGATATCACGCTGCCGATCTTTTTGGAGGTCGACCAGATCTACAACCTGGCCTGCCCGGCTGCACCCGGCCACTACCAATACAACCCCATCAAGACGATGAAGACCAGTGTGATGGGAGCCATCAACATGCTGGGCATCGCAAAACGCTGTGGGGCCAGGATTCTGCAGGCCAGTACGAGCGAAGTCTACGGCGACCCCGAAGTTCATCCGCAGGTCGAATCGTATCGGGGAAGCGTCAACCCGATCGGGATTCGCGCTTGCTACGACGAAGGGAAGCGGGCCGCGGAAACCCTGTTCATGGATTACCACCGCAGCAACAACGTGGACGTTCGCATCGTGCGGATTTTCAACACGTTCGGACCGCGCATGCACCCCTTCGATGGCCGGGTGGTTTCCAATTTCATCCGTCAGGCATTGGCCGATGAAGACATCACGCTGTTTGGCGACGGCTCGCAAACCCGATCGTTCTGCTACCGCGATGACCTGGTGGATGTGATCATCCGGATGATGAACCAGGACGATCTTGTGGGTCCCGTCAACATCGGCAATCCGGGCGAGTTCACGATCCGCGAGCTGGCCGAAAAGATCATCCAGCTGTCCGGTTCCTCCAGCCAACTGGTTCACCGCCCGCTACCGTCGGACGATCCGACGCGACGTCGACCGGACATTAGCCTGGCGAAAAAGGAGTTGGGTTGGGAACCCAAGGTGCCACTGGAAGAGGGCTTGAAGCACACGATCGCCTGGTTCAAGTCGATCGATTTGAGTGACTACCGGCCCCCGACTCCCAATTATGCATGACGCGTCGGTCTGGCGGCCGGAAGCTCGGCACGATCCGGCGGACGTTCCGCAATTTTGACTCTGGGGGTGTTGCTGTGGCGGCCGGTCGCTGTGGTTAGAATTGGCCTCACGAGGTCCCACCAAGCTTTCCCCAGCACTGCGGTCATCCGTCATGTCTCGATTTGTTGTCATCGGCCTTCTCTTCACACTCACACTCGCCGTGCAGGCGACGGCCGCGGAACGGCCGAACATCGTGCTGATGTTGTGTGACGACATTCGCTGGAACGCACTCTCGTGCGCCGGCCACCCCCACCTGAAAACCCCCAACATTGATCGGCTGGCTGACGAGGGGATCTATTTTGAGAACATGTTCTGCACCACCAGCCTGTGTTCTCCCAGCCGCGCGACAATCCTGAGCGGACTCTACGCCCACCAGCACGGCGTCACCAACAACTTCACCGATTACCCGGCAAACCTGGACAGTTTTCCCCGGCGGCTGCAGCAGTCCGGGTACCGAACCGGTTACATCGGCAAATGGCACATGGGCGAGAAGAGCGACGAACCTCGACCGGGATTCGACCACTTCGTCACTCACAAGGGCCAGGGCAAGTATTTCGATACAGAGTTCAATTTCAACGGCAAGGAGCGCCGCGTCGTTCCCGGATACTACACAACGGTCGTCACGGACATGGCGATCGAGTGGATGAAGCAGCAGCAAACCGACGACGAAGATCAACCGTTCATGCTGATGATCGGTCAGAAGGCCCCGCACAGCTTTTATTTTCCGGAACCGAAGTACGAGCACGTCTTCGACGACGTCGAAGTCAATTATCCCCATTCTTCATTCAAGCTGGACGACAAACCCGAATGGATCCAAAAGCGGTTGAGAACCTGGCACGGAATCTACGGCCCGATCTTTGATTGGCGAAAGGAGTTCCCCGACGATAAGGCTAGCGGGGTCATCGATTTCGCTCGCATGGTGCGTGCTTACTGGGGGACGATTCTGTCGGTCGATGACAGCGTCGGTCACCTGCTGGCGTTCCTGGAACAGCAAGAAGCCCTGGACAACACGATGTTCATTTTCATGGGTGACAACGGGCTGCTAGAAGGCGAACACGGGATGGTCGACAAACGCACGGCGCATGAAGCCAGTATCCGCGTCCCCATGATCATTCGTTATCCCGGCTGGACCAAGTGGTCTGGTCCGGTCCGCGTGCAACAGCAGGTGCTGACGACCGATGTTGCTCCCACGATTCTAGATGCCGCCGGCGCCGAAGCGATGAACGATCTGCATGGGGCATCGGTCAAACCCCTGATCGCCGGCGACGACCAGAAGTGGCGTCGCGAGTGGCTGTATTACTACAACTACGAAAAGCAGTTTCCCTACACGCCCAATGTGCGCGCGGTCCGCGGAGACCGTTTCAAATACATTCGCTATCCCCACGGTGACGGCTCGGACGATCGACACATGGCGGAGTTGTATGACATTGAAAACGATCCCGAAGAATCGACCAATTTGATCAACGACCCGGAATACGCTTCAACCGTCGCGGAGATGCAACAGCGTTTGATCAAGTCGATGCAGGCAGTGGGAATCGATCCTGCGAAAGACGAGATGCCGATCGATGCGGGCATCGGAACGAAGCTTCCCGACAAAGCGATTCGATAGCACCGTCGGGTCAGGCTGATCATCAATTGGGGCATGCCGTGCATGCCGGTGCGGCGAGCAACGAACCTGTCATGCACAGCATGACCTACTGGAGTTGGGTGTTGGCTCACCGGCCGCCGCCGCCGGTGAGCGGCATGTGGGTGTAGTCCGTGACGACCCATTGCTCATCAGGCTCTTTCTGAAACGTCAAGATGACTCGGCGCGTGACGGGGATATTTTGCATGCCGCCGCGGGCCTGGCTCAACCGCACGCTGGCGTCCAGATCGACCGTCGCCTCCGGAGGAAAACTGCCCTCCACCATCCGGATCTGAATGTTGCCGGCTCGAACACGGGTGAATTCGTACTTCGGTAGTTCGGCCAGCGCCCTTTGCCGCGTCTCCGGGTCGCCGATCACGCTGACCGCGGTTTGGTGATCGTTCGCCTCGACCGCTCGAGCCGTTGTTTCGATCAGCCTCAGGATCTGTTCCCGATCGGTCTCGATTTGTCCGGCGACGTAATAGGACAACGGAATCATCAAGACAAAGGGGATCGAGCCGAGCGCAAACCGGCGATCGCCTGATTGCAACCACGCGACGATCAGTGCCACGGCACAAATCCCCACCATGATCGCAAGCAGGGTGGGTTGTTCGGCAATGATGTTCCACATGGTGATCGTCTGAATCAGCTGGGGGAAAGCGAACGACAAACAATCGCGCCGGACATGCCCTCCCCGCGTCGTCGCAAGCTCCTCCGCGACCCTCCCGGAAGGAGGGTGAAGCAAAGCTGCACGACCTCCAAGCGGGAGGGTGAAGTGGCGAAACGCGGGTCACAATTTCTGGCTGGACGACCCAGCTAGCAGGATACCACGAATGAACCTGCGGAGCCGGTCAGGAGAGATCGCCGGCTTTGATCAGGCGGATCAAATCTTCGGTTTCCATCTTCGCGGCACGATCGGTTCCGTCCAGCACCCCCGCAACCAGTTCGCGTTTGTCCGCATGCATCTCCAGGATTTGTTCCTCGATGGTTCCTGACGCCACCAGACGGTAGACCGTGACGGGACGATCCTGACCGATGCGGTGGGCGCGGTCGGTCGCCTGATCTTCCACCGCGGGATTCCACCAGGGATCCAGGTGGATCACATAGTCGGCCGCCGTCAGATTCAACCCGGTCCCGCCCGCTTTCAACGAGATCAGGAACAGATCACCCTCACCGGCTTGAAATGCATCGACGCGCCGCTGGCGTTCCTTCGCGGGTGTTGCTCCGTCCAGGTATTGATAGGTGATCCCACGCTCATCCAGCAGTTCACGAATCAAACCTAAGTGTTTGACAAACTGACTGAAGATCAACGCTCGGTGATCCCCGTCGCGAAGCTCATCGATCAACGAACTCAGCAGCGTCAGCTTCGCACTTCCGCGGCTCCACATTCGGTCGACCAACCGCGGGTGACAGGCCAATTGACGCAATTTGGTCAACCAAGCCAAGGTTCGCATCCGGTGTTCGCCGGGCTGGTCGATCCCGCCGGAAAGTTCCGCCAACGCCTCCATTCGGGCGTCGTCGTAGCGCTGTCGCTCTTCCCCGCTGAGGTGCGCCTGCAGGGTAATCTCGGTCCGCGGTGGGAGTTCGCGAAGAACCTTTTCTTTGGTCCGGCGGAGGATGAATGGGCGAACCAAACGGGCCAAAGACTCGCGTCGTTCCGCATCCTTATGACGCTCAATCGGATCGGCGAACCGGTTGCGAAATCGGTCCCAGGATCCGAGTAAACCCGGGCTGATCGTCCGCATCAAACTCCACAGTTCGCCCAAATGGTTTTCCAGGGGCGTTCCAGAGAGGGCGATCCGCCAATCGGCATCGATGTCACGAATGGCCCGCGCCGTCTTCGTCTGCGCGTTCTTGATGAATTGGGCTTCGTCCAGCACCAGGGTGTGCCAGTGCCGCGACGCGAACCGCCGCGCGTCTCGTTGAACGAGTTGATAGCTGACGATCAACAAGTCACCGGGGCCGGCAGATTCGATCAAGTGTTGACGATTGCCTTCACGATACAGCTTTGGATTCAGCCCCGGAGAGAACCGCTCGGTTTCTCGAACCCAGTTGTCGCCGACACTGGTCGGGGCCACCACCAACGCGGGCCCCTCGGCCGCCCGTTCGACCAGCACGCCTAACGTTTGAACCGTTTTCCCCAACCCCATGTCATCGGCCAACACGCCACCGACGCCCCAGCGGCTCAACCGAGACAGCCAACGGAAACCTTCCAACTGATAGTCGCGAAAGCTGACATCCAGCGTGTCCGGCGGCTCGGGATGGAAATCCGCCAGCGACTCCAGTCGATGGATCGTTTCGTGCCACCGTGCGGTCGCTTCCAACGGAACATCGGCACCGATCAATTCCTGCACCGCCGGCACAGCGGCATCTGCCACTTTCAAGTTGCCGCGATCCGAAACCAGTGTGTCGCCAAGCTGTTCCAATCGTTTGCGGAAGGCATCGCTAATCTTGGCAAACTCTCGGTCACCCACGCGGACCAACGCCCGGCGCTCGGTCACCGCCGCCAGCAGGTCCGCCAACTTGATTTCACGACCATCCACCGACACCGTCCCGCTCAGACCAAACCAATCCTTCGAATCGTCGATTTGGACGCGTAATGCCGACGGCGTGATCTCTCCGCGAACGCGGATGGTTTCGCCTTCCGGCCAGATCATGCGGGGGGCCGAGTCGCCGGCTTCGTAAAGCCGAGCCAACAGGTCCAGGGCCTGATCATCGGTCTCAGCCACCCAGCTCCAAGGTTCGTCCGGCGACAGCGAGTCGATCCCGAACCGCGTTACAACTTCGTTGGCCCGCTGACGTTCCGATTTGGTATCGCGTCGCAATCGGATCGGCCCCTCCTCGGTGATGGCCGGAACAATCGCGGGCTCCTGACCGGGACGCAGCATGTCCTGCAAACGTGCGTCAAACACCGACAGCCGGACGAACATGCCGGCCCCACCGCGTGGCCGCATCTCAAAGACGAGCTCCGCCTCAACCTCCTCCAACGGTCCGGCCAATTGATCGGGCAATTCGACCCGCACCAGACTGCCGACCTCGCCGATCCGCATGGTCAGCTGGTGAGCGGTTTCATCGTCCAGCAAGACTTCTTCCAGATCACTCTTCAGCAGATAGGAAATCAGCCGCGTGGCGCGGCGATCGCGAAGCGCCGCGAGAACCAGGCGGTTCCCCTCGGTTTCGGCAATCAAAACGACTGGTTGAGCCGGATGCAGATTTCCCAACACCAATTCGCACCGGCGGATGTCCAAGTCGACTCCCGGGACGCGAATCCCGACGCGGTACAACGTCTGCCGCTGGGACGGTTCGGATTCCCTCTGGATTTGAAGCTCACCGGATCGCTCTTCATCGTCAAGCGAATCGATCTCCACCGGTTCCAGGACGATCGAAATCTCTCCCCGAACGACGTCGATCGGAGTCGCCGACGCGTCATCCCAGGCCACGTTGGGGTGCCCGACCAGCAGGTCGACCGCCTGGAACAGGTTGTAGTGTTCCCGGTTCATGTCGTAACCGGGCTGGGACGTCAGGGCTGCGACTTGACCGTCGATCGGATCCGTCTCGGTCTGCTGGCGCAACAGTTCGAATGCAGGCGTTTGTCGCCCCTTGGACCAGCCCTTGGAATTCTTCTTGGCTTTCTGAACGAACGGATTGATCGTCACGGGCCCGTAGAGCTGGCTGTTAGCGATCTTGATCCGCCACTGGACTCGCGACGTGGCGTCCTTTGATCGGCCGTGCGCCTCATCAGCCAACTTCAACAGCTGGCCAACCACCTCCCGTCCGGCGGCAACGGTGTCGGTTTTCAGCTCGCTCAGGAACAGCAACACTTCCTCGCTGGTCCGCCGCGACAACTGCTCATGCATCCACCAGGCAATCGCCAGCGTGCAGCTGCATTTGGCCCGCCCCGGCATCGACTTGGCGACCCGCTGGAACTGCTGGCAGTCACACCGCACCTCGGTCTGCAACGAAAGATCCAGTGCGGAATCCCGCGGCCCGTCATCATCCAAATCCGGTGTCACCGTCAAAGTCACCAGATAGGGAGGCTTCCGGTTGGGCCGCAGCCGGAACTCAAATGTCAACGTGCCGTCGACCTGTGAGAACTTGGGGGCATCCACCTTCAACATCGCGGCTCGCTTGTCCAACGACTCATCATGATCGTCGACCAGCCTTGATATTGCTTCTCCCAAGACCATCCCGAATGCGGTGGGCAGGTTGTCCGCAATCAAATCCATACTCAAATCCAGTTCCCCACTCCGCGGTCTCGTTTCCAATTCCAGTGACCTAGTGCCCGCCGGGTGTCATTCCAAAACCCGTGGCCAACCCGCTATTCTATCGATACCGTCGCCGACCGCGATGCCCTTGCGGCTGCCAGCAGCGGCCAGTCGGGAAATTCTTCATGGTCCCCTAACGAGTGGAAACGAATGCCCAAATTGACAGTTGAAGGCGTAGGAACGTTCGAGATCGAGGAAGGTAAACGCCTGGTCAAGGCACTCGTCGAAGATGCCGGAACCGATCAGCTTCACGCTTGCGGCGGTGTAGCGAAATGCACCACCTGCCGTGTCGAATTCGTCGAAGGTGAGCCCGAAAAAATGACGCAGGCGGAGAAAGACACTCTTCGGGCGCGTGAGGTGACCGGAGCGGGTGTCCGTTTGAGTTGTCAAATCGCCTGTGAGCAGGACATGTCGGTCAAGTTGATCAGCCGGCTGGAGGGCAGCGGCCGGAAAGATGCCGGATCGCCCGTCGCCGACCAGATCGAACCGCCGCCGGTCTGGACCGAGAAATGATTCCCTTGTCGGCTCCGGACGGCGGACAGGCTGCCACCGTTCCGCCAGCCGGTTGAACAAAACTCGCATCCGCCGAGAGCATCCGCCCGTGGGGGCCCAGCCACCACGCGCTGGTGAATCGAACGCTCTGATGGACAGCGGAACATTGCGTGAGCCGCGTTGCGTTAGCGGCGGGTTCTTCGCACCAACCGGCGGCGAGCGCCTCGCCGCTCAGTGCACAACGGAGTCTTCACACGGCACGCTCATGCCCCGTTCGATAAGGACCGTGGTGACGAGGCCCCTGCTCAGTAGGTGCCCAGGGGACGGCGTTCGACGCCTGCCAGCACGTGCATCAGGGCCGCGCGTAGTTCGCGGACTTTCAGGGGCAGCGCCAGCATCTTTCGGCGTGGGCCGCGCTTTGCTTCCGAAATGATCCGCGTTTGCCGCCGGTCGGCCAACAGGATCGAAGGGATTTCGCAGGTGTGCTCGTCGCTGGCAAACTTGTTGTAGGCCTCCAAGGCCAATGATCCGAGTTCCGCAGCGCTGAAAATCACGCAATCGGCGGGCGGCTCTTCCCCCGGTTCGAATCGTGCCAGGGCACGGTTGGGATCCTGGATGATCAGCACGCGGTAGCCGCGAGATTTCAGCCGCTCGCGAATCGCATTTTGCAATCCCGCCTTGGACTCTACCAGCATCACGACGTAACCCTCCCCCTCATCGGTCGGAATGTCGTCGTCCTCGTATTGCGCGCCGATGCCTTCTTTGTTATCCGCCGCCGCAGCGCTGCTGGGGCCCTTCTCCAAAATGTCCATCGTCCGTTTGACTTCCGCCTGCAGCGCCGCAGCCGACTGGATCCGCTTTTGCGGATTGAACTCCATTGACCGCTGGATCAGTTGGTTGACGACACCGGGGACGTCGGGAACCAGTTCGTGGATGGGTTTGATCTGTTGGAATCGCGAAACGTTCAATCGCGCCAGTCGGTCCCGCGTTTCTGTCAATGCGGGCTCGCCGGCAATCATGTGGTACAGCATGTTGCCCGCAAAAAAGACGTCGCTGCGGGGGTCGTCCTTGCGAACACCGGTTCCCCGTTCCAAGGCGGCGTAGTCGATGGCCCGGGCGTTGGGACAGTCCGCGATTTGATCGGGATTCTTCCGGTCACTCAGTGACGCCAATCCAAAGTCGACCAACTTGGCTTTTCCGTCAGAGGAGATCAACACGTTGGAGAGCTTCAAGTCGCGGTGCGAGATTCCCTGGCCGGCGGCATGCGCCAAGCCTCCCGCGATCTCGTGCATCAACCTCAACGCCAGGTCGACCGGAAGCTTTCCACGGATTCGAACCAGATCCCGAAGCGTCTGGCCTTCGACGAACTCCATCACCAAAAAAGGATTTCTCGCGTCGGCAACCACTTCGAAAATGCTGACGATGTTCGGATGCCGCAATTTCAAGCCCATCTGGCCTTCACGAAGGAACTGTTCCATTTCCTTCGGTTCGTCACGAAACCGCTTTCGCAAGACTTTGACGGCGAAAACTTCTCCATCCTTGCTGGCCCGATAGACCCGGGCAAAGGTCCCTGCACCGATCAGGTACAGCACCTTGTAGTCACCGTAGAAGTAACCGCTGCGGTCACCCTTCAAGATTTTTTCGGTCTGCAGCGTCGAGACGAAGCCGCGTCGCTGCATCAGCTTCACCACATCCTCCATGGTGGTGTTTTCGCCTCCGCTCAGCTCGCCATAGGCGCGCTCCACCTCCTGCCGAGAGGCGAGACCAAGGTCCACGATACGGCGAGCGAAGCCTTCGGGAGTGAGGTTTTCCATATCCGAACAGCAGTTGCAGAAAATTGGGCGAAGGTGCAGATGATATTTGCCCGCAAATGATCATTCCGCTCTGGTCACGAGGCAACGCACTATTTTGCAACAATTTACCCGAAAAGACATCGGCATTTGCGGCCAAATGCGATGCTCCGCGGCGGGAACGCACCCCATCCCCGCCGGTTGAGGATCAAGTCGTGCTCGGCGCACGTGCGACGCCGGCGTCCGACCGCGAACGCCGCGGGACTGCCAAGCCGCCATCCCCGAAGATGGGGGGCTACTTTGCCAGCTGTTCCAGCGTGGTCAATGCCGCCTTGGCCTCTTCGATGCTACCGATCTCCTCGACCACCTTCTTCAATTTGATCAACGATTCAACCGAGACGGTGTCACCGGACTTCTTGGTCGCGGGACGCGTCATCGAAGTGGTCTTATTCTTGGAACCGGCCGGACGGCCACGACGGCGTGCTGGCCCCTTCTTTTTCTTGCTGGTGGACTTCACGGTGCTGACGAATTGAGCACTGACGTCAACGCCTTTGGATTTCATCGCGTCGACGATCTCACGAGGTTTTGCCCCGGGGTGGTCCTTCAAATAATCACGGATTTCTTTGGACTTGTTGGGGGTGCTCTTCTTTTTGGCCATAATCTGTTTGTCTCCGATTCTGCCGGATGATCCATCATCCACAGCAAAATAACCCTTTAAGGAAATTCAAAGCCGTCCGCGACCAGAGACCAAATCTCTCTTGATGACATCATCGGATAGTCACAGCATCGAATGTGCTGACCAAGAAAAGCGCGAGTTGCCCCCAAGTCTCACCGTAGTCGGTCGAACGGCAACTTCACGTAAAATAGGGCTAAGTGTTGCACTGTCAATCGTAGTAGACGCCCTGCTTGGGAACATGTGCGAAGATTATGCGAATGTGCGGTCATACCTACACTTTTTTGCGATCCGTGAACGCTTCCGAGACGCAAGTTACATCCGCTGGACCACGTCGATCCCCAGTAGTTGCAATGCCTGCCTGATCACGCGTCCCGTGAGCACGACCAGGGCCAACCGGGTGGTTTGTACCTCGGCGGATTCCGCATTCATCACGTGGCACTGGTCGTTGAACTTGGAGAAGGCCTCGGCCGTTGCATAAACATATTCGACCAGATGGTTGGGGCCGTAGTCGGCGTACACGCTGTGCAACGCGTCATCAAACTGCAGTAGTTTTAGCGCCAGAGCACGTTCCGCGGGGTGATTCAGGTTGATCCCATCGGTTTGAACCCGCTGTGAGACATCCGATTCGTCCACACCAACTCGGTTCAGGATGCTGACGGTTCTGGCGAAACTGTACTGCGCGTACGTTGCCGTGTTACCGGACAGTGCCACCATCTTGGCCAGGTTGAACCGATAGTCACTCGCCCGGTCGTGTCCCAAGTCCGCGTACTTGATGGCTCCGATTCCGACAGCCTCCGCGACGCTTTTCTGCTCGGCTTCGTCCATCGGCGGTTCCAACTTCACAAGACGGTCGGGGTCGCACACCACCTGATAGGCGGCGTCGACGGCATCATCCAACAGACTTTCCAATCCGATCAATGAGCCGCTCCGCGTTTTCATCGGTCGGCCGTCCTCGCCCAGGACGGTACCGAAATTCACATGCACCAACTTGACCTGATCCAATCCGGTCAATCGGGCAACGGCGAACAGCTTCTCGAAATGCTCACCCTGCCGGGTATCGACAACGTACAGGATCTCGTCCGGATCAAACGTTTTGAGTCGAAATCGGAGTGTTGCCAAATCGGTGGTTGCATAGAGATAGGCGCCATCGCTTTTGCGAATGATCATCGGCGCATCAAAGTCATCCAGGAAGACGCAGATCGCTCCGTCACTTTCGGTTGCCAGCCCGTTCGCTTGAAGGTCTTCGACAACGTCCGCAAGCATCGGATGGTAGTAAGATTCACCATAGGTATGATCGAAACTGACATGCAGGCGGTCATACACGCGCTCGATTTCGTCTTTGCAGAATGGCAGAAACTCGTTCCATAGCTGTAGGTTCTCTGCATCGCCACGATGCAGCTTGGACGTCTCATCCAAGACCGCTTGATTGATGTTCGGATGCGCACTCGCCTGCTGTCCAACCACCGGATCCGATTCGACGGCAGCGATGGACTCCTGCGCCGCGCGGAGGGCCGCTTCCGCGGCAGAAAGTTTCTTTCCTGCCGCATCGGCCAATTTGCGTTTCTTTTTTGCGTCTTTTCCTTCCGCCTGTTCCGCCTCCGCGACCGCGGCGGCCCGTTCGGCCTTCAGCTTTTCGATTTCCGCCTTCAGCTTAGGCAAACCGGCAACCGATTTCTGGTAGCCCATCAACTGATGCACAATGCGGTAAAGCTTTGCCAACTCTGGGACCGGGTTTTGGCTAACCGTCTCCGGGTCTCCGAAATGTTTGTACCCGTAGATGATGATCCCGAACTGGGTTCCCCAGTCTCCCAAATGGTTGTCCGTGATCACCTCGTGCCCCAGAAATCGGAGCACCCGCGCTAGTGAGTCCCCGATCACCGTGCTGCGAATGTGCCCCACGTGCATCGGCTTGGCGACATTGGGAGACGAGTAGTCGATGATGATTTTTTGCGGCGATGCGGCACGCTCCACCAGGCAGCGCGGATCATCCAGCATGCGCACCATGTGATCATTCAGGAATTTGTCCGCCAGTCGCAGGTTGATGAACCCGGGACCGGCGATGGTGGGCGGATCACAAAGATCATCAATCCTCAAATGATCGACGATCTGTTGGGCCAACTCCCGCGGGTTGAACCCAGAAACCAGCTTTGCCAGCGGCATCGCACAGTTTGCCTGGTAGTCACCAAACTTGGGGTTTCCCGCTGGCCGGATCAGAGCGGCGTAGTTAGCCAGATCGTCAACCGCCGAAAGGCAGTCGCACGATTCAAGTGCGGAGCGGAATCGAGACTGAAGAAGGGCTAGGACCTGCATTGTTTTTCCTAAACATCGTCACCGACAACCGGCGGTGATCGGAAGCATCCAAACGGTCAACACCTTCCCGTTTGCGGTGGCACGGGGACGACGGGCTGTCGGGGCGGTGCCGAAGTGAAGTCATCGATCGAATCACCGGGGCACCCAACGGACCTCCTCCGGGGCGGCAACCGGACAGCCCGGGTGTGATCCCGCCGGGGCTACTCGCCCGGAACCTCGATCCCCAACTCAGTCAGAGGAATCGTCTTGGCATCCGCCCACAAAGACTCCAGATCATAGAATTCGCGCGTCTCCTCATCGAACAGATGAATCACGACGCTTCCATAATCAAGGACAATCCAGCGGCTCTCCTCGTAGCCTTCGATGCCGAAGCGTTGGTCGCCCAACTGCTTTTGCAAGGCATCGTCGATCTGCTCGCTGATCGCATGCAATTGCCGGCGACTCTGTCCGGTGGCGATGACAAACAGGTCAAACTCGGACGACTGGCCGCACACGTCCAGCACCGTCACGTCCTTGGCCTTGTTGTCCAACGCGACGCGGGCAGCAGCAGCGGCCAGCTTGCGACTGTATTCGGTGCCGTGGGGGCGGATGGTCCGCGAAGCGGCGACCATCGGATTGGTAGTGGCATCTGCCGCGGGGGAAGGAGAATTCTCGCGGAGAGACTCGCTATCATTTGGGTGGTTCATGGACAAAGTCTATCAGTTTTGGATTTTCTGTCACGGGTCACACGTCGTTGCGAGCAGACAGGCATCGCAATGCCGAGTAAACTGGCGGTTTCGACTCTCTGGTCGCGTCACCGAAGCGGACGCTCCTGCCGCGGTCGCCATGTTCCGGTCGGCCCGGCATCGACGGTCCGGTCTTCGGTTTGGCAGCCAGTTAGCCGTTCCCACCGTCACCGGGCACCCGCCATCAGGCGATGCTGTCCGCCCGCCAAACAGCCCTAAACCACCCGAAGCGATGAAAAAAACCGATCGAACCTCGCCCGCGGAATCCGCCTCGCGCCAGCCGAACAGTGAGTCGTCTTCCCGACAACCTTCTCGACGCGAATTCTTGTCCAAAGGATCGGCCGCTTCCGCGGGATTGGCCGGGGCAGCTGTGCTGGGACGAGCGGTCCGAGGCGCCGAGCCGGAGGCCGGATCATCCGAGCCGGTTCGGCTGGGAATCATCGGACTGGGCGGACGCGGAACCGGCGCTCTGAACGATACCCTCTCGATCAACGACAACGTCCGCCTGGTGGCGACCGCCGATTTGGATCCCAAGAAGCACCAGGTGCTGAAACGGCTGGATAAATACGGAGACAAGGTGGCGGTTCCCGAGAACAAACAGCATTCGGGTATCGATTCCTACAAACACATCCTGGACGATGCCGACGTGGATCTGGTGCTGCTGACCACCCCACCCGGATTCCGCCCGCAGTACCTGCTGGAAGCAGTCATGTCCGGCAAACACGTGTTCGCCGAAAAGCCGACGTGCGTTGACCCGGTCGGGTACCGCATGTGCCTGGATGCGCATCAAAAAGCGTTGGACAACAACACGGCCATCGTGACCGGTACCCAGTACCGCCGACAAACCAACTATGTGGAAGCGATCCGACGGATCCACGAAGGTGCCATCGGTGACTTGATCAACATGACGGCCCGGTATTGCAGCCGTGGCATCTGGTACCGTGCCCGCAAGGAGGAAATGACCGATACGGAGTACCAGCTTTACAACTGGATGCACTTCATCTGGCTTTCGGGCGACCAGATCGTCGAGCAAGCGGTCCACAACATTGACACCATGAACTGGGTCATGAATGCCAACCCGGTCTCGGCGTTCGGCGGCGGCGGCCGTTTCACCCGTCCGGAAGACAGCGAGATGTGGGACAGCATGGCGATCGACTACACCTACCCGGGAAACCGCCAAGTCTCGTTCATGTGCCGCCAGATTCCCGGAGCCGCCGCCGACAACAGCAACGTGATCTACGGCAGCGAGGGCATCGCCACGATCCTGGGCGGCAACGGAGGGGCGACCATCACGGACCGCGACGGCAAAGAAATCTGGTCGATGAAAGGCGACATCGGTGCCGCCTACAAACAGGAACACAAGGATCTGGTCGATTCGATTCGATCCGGAAAGCCGATCGTCGAACTGAAGCAAACCGCCGACAGCTCCATGACAGCCGTGCTCGGTCGCATTGCGGCCTACACCGGACAGAATGTCAGCTGGGACTTTCTGGTCAAGGATTCGGAATTGGGCCTGTTCCCCGAAGACTTCAACGTCAAAAACAGCCGTCCGGAACCTCAATTCGCCATCCCCGGAAAGACCGAACTGATCTGATCGCGTTCAGCAGATCCGCTTCACCCTCCCTCCGGGAGGGTCGCGGAGGAGCTCGCAACGACGCCTTTGACTGGCTTGGAACGCTGCAAGACCCAAGCGAGCTCGCCCGCTAATTCTCGGGTTCCGTGTCGTCTCCGGCCGTGTCGTCTCCGGCCGTGTCGTCTCCGGCCGTGTCGTCTCCGGCCGTGTCGTCTCCGGCCGTGTCGTCTCCGGCGGTCTTGTCTTCGCTCTCGTCTGCCTCAGGCCGCTCCTCCGCCTGCGGCTGCCGGGCGGATTCGTACAGTTGCGCCAACTGCACCAGGATGGGTAGCGCCTGGCGACGCAACTGCTCACGATCGCCGTCGGCGTTGTCGATGACAAGCTGCTCCAAGCTCCGTTCCAACTCGTCTCTGCGGGCGATCTGTTCGGCATCCAGTTCAGGCACATCGGCTCCGCTGCGAATCGTAATCCGGTCGGCCAGTTTGCCGTCAACTTCTTCTTCGCCGCCCACCGACGCGGTGCCCAGCACCAAGTTCAGGTTCGAACCTTTCCGATCCCCGTTGTCTTCCAACAAGGCGTGCTCGGTCGCGATCCGCCCCTGCTGCTGATAGAAACTTGCGGTGTCTGAAGCGGCCTTTAAGAACGCCTCGCGAACGCTGACCGAATCATCGTGATCCAAATCGGATCCCGGGTTGCCGATGGCGGAGGAAAAGTAATCGCCGAACCGGGCGAAGTTTTGTTCGTTACCGCTCTTGGTCGCCGTGATCACGACCCGATCCTCGCCTCCCAAACGGTCGATGAACGGACCGCTGGACGACGCACAATTCACCAGCACCAACGGTCGCCGGATGCCATTGAGCCACTCGGCAAGCGTGCGCGCATCCACATCGGGCCCCTCCAAATTGAATTTCGCCGAAGCGCCGTTCCAGGTTCCGTGTCCGATCAGGATCAACCACAGGGGCGAAGAGGACTCACTGGCCGCCTGTTCCTTCAGCAAACGTTGCAGTCGATCGCGATCGGTTTCCCGCCCGTCATCTGCCGCCTCCGAATCAGGGCCGATCCGATCGCAAGACAGCGATGCTCGTTCACACGTCGCTGACCAGCGATCCGCCCACTCGGCGAACTCCTGGCCGTATTCCGGTTTTCCGGCCGCTCCGGTGACAATGATGATGTGGCCTGAGGCCGCCACCGGTGTCCACGATTGCAAACACCCGAGCAACAAACCGACGGCCAGCAACATGTTCCGAATCACGCCAAGCCTCCCAGCCTTCGCAGACCCCATTCGCCACACAAACACGCCAACGCGAGGGTGATGACCCAGCCCCGATGCCACAGCGGATACACCCAAGTCTCCGTGACGGGGACCTTGGTGCTTTCCAGCTGGCGAGAAAAATCTGACAAGTCCTGTTCGCGAATCATCCGCCCTCCGCTGCTCTGGGCGATCTGTTCCAGCAGTGCATGATTGATTCCGACCTGATCAAATTCACGCCCCGCGATTTGTCGCGTCCAGCCCGTCTCGGGAACCCCGACGACCGAACCGTCCTGCGATCGGACTTCGGCGGTGACCTGGTACTTGCCGGGCAAATCCCCGTAGTAGGACGCCAAGACCGTCCCCGGTTCGGACGCAAGCACCTTCGCATCCACCTGCACGCTTTGACCGCTCGGATCGGACACGGTCAATTTGACGTTCGGGTTTTCCATCGGCAAGAAAGCTTCGTCTCGGGCCCGAACGCGTATCTCGACTTGATCCTCATCCGTTTCCGACGTCGCGACCGAGATGTCGGCACGCTTGGGAACCTCACCGACCAGCCAACGAGTCATCTGACGCCACATCTGCGCCGCGTCATCGGGATTCTCCTGTTCGCGACGCATGAACCAACGCCACACGTCTGCGATCATCACCGCTCCAACGCGGCCTTTGCCGAATCGCTGAACGGCCACCGCGGGGCGCAACTGCGCTTCGCTTCCTGCCACGGTGGCCATTTGGTAGGCACCGGGTTTCAGCTCCCCGACCGGATTGACGGACGAAAACTTTGGCATCGCTCGAAGACGTCGACTCTCCGCATCCGCGCTTTCTCGCAACCGCATCCACGGTTGCAGCATGCCCTCGCGGGTCAGCCCCAACGCATGCGACCCGGGAGCCGACTGGTCACTTCGCGACGGGTACACCGGAGACAATTCTCCCAGGACGGACTGCGAAAACGAACGGCCGGAAAACATCTCTTGGCCACCCAACATCAACAGTCCGCCGCCGCGACTGGCAACGAATCGACGCACCATGGCCAATTGATCCTGGCTAAAGAACTCCGGTTCCAAGTCATCCAGGATCAACGCGTCAAATGCAAACAACTCCTCGGGTGTTTTTGGAAAGCCCGAAGCCAACTCTTCGGCTCCTTTCACTCCCAAACGGATCATGACCGGTTCGTCGTACTGTTCGGCCGTCTCCTCGGTGTCCTCACCCAGACCTTGAAACAGGGGATTGGTCGTTGAGACGCCTCGGTCGCGGAAGCTGAATTTCGGCTCCTTGTTGGCCATCCGCAGCAAACCGGTCAGCTCCACTTCGGCATCGGCGGAAACAGCGCGGCGGAGAAACTTGAATTCCCAGTTGGGCCGGCCGGCCACGTAGAGCACGCGGTACGGCCCACCTTCGCGGTCCACCGCAATCAACCGGGTGTTGTTGACCAACGTGGTTTCGGTCGTCGCCGCTTCCAGCAGAGAATCGACATCGTCGAAAGCCGCCCGGTCGGCCTCGCGAAACAGGCTGACTCGGTAAAACTGCAACCCCACATCACTGGGGCGGAAACGAAACGAGACGGATTGGGTTTCCTTGTCGGGATCCAACTTCAGTTTCTGCTCGGAAACGACCGTTTGATCCGCAACGTTTGTCAGCCGAGCAAAAACTTCTCCGCCCATTGCGCCGTTGCTCGCGAACCGTGCGGCGATCGTGATGGGTGAAATCTCAAAGTTGGTTTGCCGAACGGTGGTCCCAATGATTCGGAGATCGCTCGCCACCGGCGGCCGGGAAGGCAAGACCGGATAGACGGGAAAAGGCAGGTCGCTGAAATCCTGGGTTGCATCGGCGACCGAGCCGGTGTTGCCGTCGGTCAACAACAAGGCTCCGGCAACGGGTCGGTCGGACAGACGCACGCCAAGCTCAAGAAGATTCTCCGACAGCCGGCTGGCCCCGCCACCACGTCGCAGTTGGGTGACGTCACCGGCGCTCGAGAGCCGTTTGTCAAAACCATACAGCCGCGTTTGGAACTTTTGTGCCATCGACGCAAACATTGGCGACTCGGTCGCCAGATCGGCATCAATCCGATCTCTCCACGAGGTTCGCGACTGACCGATCGACAAATCCATGCTCTGGCTGGTGTCGACCAGGATGGGCAACAGGTTGGCCTGGGGACGGGGGCGTTTCGCCCGACGCATCGGCTGCAACAGGCACACTGCCAACAAGGCGATCGCTGACAGTTTCAACAGCATGCCGACCCACAGCAGGCGGTTCGAGCCCACACCGGCCTGCACATAGTTTCGAATCACCAGAAACGTCAGCAAGGTACCGACCACGACGACCGGGATCAGCCACTGTGGCGAACCAAGCAGAAACTCACCATACAAAGCAGGAATCGAGATCAAGGCGAATTCCTCCCCTCGGATTCTCCCGAGCCAACACTACCCAGGTTCTCGTAGTATCGCTGGACGGCGTCGCTGAATTGTTCGGGTACCGGATCGCGGTCGATCGGGACGAGTGCGTTCTTGTTCGCCGTTCGTCGCAGCAGTTCCGCTTTGACATCGGCCTGAAGTTCACGCAGCGGTTCCGCGACCAGATCTTCGACCAGATTCCACTGCGGACTGTCACCGTGACGCTTCATCTCGACACGCATTTGACGAACACGATCGCGGATCGCCCCCGCTCGAGCTCGCAGGTCGGGATCGTTGACCATTTCCTCGACGTCTCGCATTCGATCCGACCAAGACCGAAAGTCGCCGGTCATTGGCCCGATGGGACCGCCCGTCGAAGGGGAATCCGCCGCCCGGTTATTGGGCTGCGTCGATTCCTCCCGACGCTCATCCCCGGATTGCCCCCCGCCCCCACGCAACCCCGGCGAAGGCCGGTCGGCTTGCGATGACGGCTGGCCCTCGCCTCCCTGTTGCTGAGAACCCTGCTGCTGAGAACCCTGCTGCTGAGAACCTTGCTGCTGGGAACCCTGCTGCTGGGAACCCTGCTGCTGAGAGCCCTGCTGTTGAGAGCCCTGTTGTTGAGAGCCCTGTCGTTGAGAGCCCTGTTGTTGAGAGCCCTGTTGTTGAGAGCCCTGTTGTTGAGAGCCCTGCTGCTGAGAACCCTGCTGCTGAGAACCCTGCTGCTGAGAACCCTGTTGCTGAGAACCCTGTTGCTGAGAACCCTGCTGCTGAGAACCCTGCTGCTGGGAACCTTGCTGCTGAGAGTCCTGTTGTTGGGAACCCTGCTGTTGGGAACCGCTTTGTTGATCGTCGGTTTCCCGTTGTTGACCTGGCCCCGAGTCGCGGCCGGTCTCCTGATTGATCTCTCGTTCAACCCCTTCGGCAAGCTGCTCCAACTGAGCTGCCGCACGGCGCAGCCCCTCTTCCGAATCGCCCAGCACCGCATCGGCTGCCGAATCGATCTTTTCGCGAAGATTCCGGATCCCTTCTGCCGCCTGTTGTTCAAACGGATCAGCTTGCGGGGTGAATCCGCGGCGGACGAGTTCGGCGGCATTCCGCAGTTGCTGTTCCACGTCCGCCTGCCGGGTTTCTCGGAAAGCATCGTACAGTCGTTCGGCCAGCAACGGTTCGGACTCTTCGGCTTCGCGAACCGTTTCCTCCATTTGATTCAGCAACTGTTCGACACGCTCTGCCTGCTGTTGCAACTGGTCCGGCGAGGATGCCTTGGATTCGTCGCCGCGTAATCCAGGTGAGGCTTGTTCCGTTTCTTCTCGCATCGCACGACCAATCTCCTCCTGTTGGTCCTGCAATCGCTGAGCCTCCTGTTGCATCTGGCGAACCGTTTCGTCAAAAGCCCCCGCCGCGCGGCGGCGAAACTCCTGCTGCAATTCGTCGAACTGCGACTCGGCACGGCGTCCGGCGGCCAAAGCCGACGACGGATCTTCGTTCTCAGTCGCCTGGGCAGCTTGCCGGAGGTCTTCCCGGGACTGCTGCAACTGATCGGCCTGCTCGCTCATCCGTTCGCTATTCTCCGGAGATCGCATCCGCGATTCCAGCTCGTCGGATTCTCGCAGCAATTCCTGCTGCTGTTCACGCAATCGCTTTAATTGCCGCTGGACTTCTTCCTTTTCTTCTTCGGTCTTCGCTTGCTGGAGGGCCGTCTGGAGCTTTGCAAGTTCTTCGTTCAAATCCTCCGTCCGCTGTGCCAACTCGCGGAGCCGGCTGAGAACTTGCCGATCCTCCGCTGCCGCCTGCTGTTGGGCGGACTGCTGCGCCGCCTGCTGCTGCGTCTCGTAGCGGCTTTCGTCTTCATCCAGTTCCAACTCATCAAGCTGTTGCTGGCGGTTCTGGTTTCCGCCGCCGGAAGAGCTTTGCTGCGACTGGCGTGATCGAGTGACTTCAAACTCGCGAGACCGCAGCTTCATCAGCCCGGAAAAACTGGCTTTGGCAGACTTCAATGCGGGATCCAGATCGGCGTCGGCTAATTCGTCAATCGTTTGCTGCATCGTTCCGGCGATACCTTTTGCGATCTCGATTGAACCGGCATCTTGCAACTCGCTTGCCAACTCGCCCAATTGGTCCAGCCCCGCCTGCTGGGACTCTGCAATCGTCGTCAAATCTTTCTCATCGATCGACTCTCCCCGTTGTTCCTTTCGGATCTGGTTCCAAATCGCGGTGATGATCTGCTTTTGCGTCCCGGCCAATTCCTCCGCTTGCTGCGCTTGTCCGGATGGCTGCCCGCCCGGAGGCGGTTGCGACTGCCCGGCCCGAAAGATCTGCTCGAAGGGACGAACATCAGCAAAAAACAGGTCGCTCTCGGTCCTACGTACCTGACCGTCGGGCCCGACGTCTTCGGCCCAAAAATAGAACGACAACACATCGTCGGGTTCCGCCTGCAGTTCTTCAAAATCGATCGTGTGCTGGACCTGCTTTTTCTGGTTGCGTTCGACGGAGGAAATCAATTCGACTTCAATTCCCGGATTCATCTCCAAGGTGTACGACACGCCGGATCGGAGCACACCAAAATCGTCTTGGACCGCGGCTCCCACCTCCAACTCTTCCAGCGGAGAGACGGTGACGTCCCGAGCCGGGTCCAGCTTCAAGCTGGGTGGTTGATTCGGCAACACCTTGACGGTCAGTTGTGGCGGGAACTTGTTCTGTCGACCGTCGGCATCTTCCAACATCAGCGTGTAGGAAGCGGAAACATCGGTCGGCATTTCCGCCCGGTAGCAGACCGCGTCTTGCCTCGAAAAGTCGATCGGCTCATCGGGATCGCATGAAATCACCGTCTCCGGTTGGTCGACCCGCACCAGGTCGCAACGCGTCACCGATTTGTTCAGGATCAGCCGCCACTGCAACTCCGTGCCCTCGACCACAGTGACCTTCACCGTATCCTCAACCGTCCTGGGGTTCATTCCGGTGTATTCGGGAAACCTCAATTCCGCATCACTCCTCAGAAGCTCCGGGAATTCAAAGACTTCGACCGAGAATCGTTCGCTGCTCCAGTCGTTCGAAACGATCTGGTATTGCATCGCTTGGTCGACCGACGACACGAACCCGCCCAGAATCGGATCGCCCAAGTTGCGTTTCATCTGTAACTCCGACTCGCCGCCGTCCGCGGTGATCGTGAGCAGCTTCGCGGTCTCTGGAACATCGCGCGAGAACTCGGCCGTGACCACCAGGCTGCTTCCGCGTTCGAGCAACACGTTCCCGGGCTGGACCAGAACCTGACGCTCGACACGCATCGGGGAAGGGCCAATCAACGAGGCCGGTCCCGTTTCACGCCCGCTGAATCCGAGCAGGGCGACGCCGATCGCAGCCAAGCAAGCCGCGATCCCCAAACTGCGGGAAATCCAAAGGGCTCCCGTGGAAACGACGCGACGCCAATCGTGAGAACGAAAATGTTCATGCGTTTCGCGAATCAGACGCTGCGTCAACGAACTGCCCGTCTGCTGGCGAGACAGCCCCGCGGTCGTCAACAGCCTTTGTCCCAACCCCGGATATTGACGTTCAATCGTTGTTGCGGTGTCCCCGGAGCGACCGGCAAGCCGCCTGGAGAGAATCGCCGCGACCAGCCCCGATAGAAACAAACCGGCCGCGACCCAAATGACGACCCAGATCCGATCGATTTGTCCGCTTGTCGCCGCACCGCGCAGCATGATGCCGAACAAGGCGGAGACCGACGCCAAGACGGCCAACAGCGTCCAAAAATGCTTGGCACGGATCCGGCTGGAAACCTGCTCGATCTCGTAAAGCACGCGGTCCAATTGGCGATCCGCGACTCCGACTTGGGAATCGAAACGCAGTTGGTCCGGATTCATCTTCGGTTCAATCATGCCACCATCACCTAGTTAGTCTCATGCCAATCCGAGGCCCATGGAATCCCGTCATCGATCACGCGGCTTCGGCCTGGCGCGATGTTCGGGCGCTGAGCCATGTTTCAGCCGCCAAAAAAGCAATGGTGCCCAGAATCAACCATTGCCACCATCCTTGCCGCGACTCCAGTTCCACGTCCCGGAGGGCGCGTTGAGCTTGCTTGTCCTGTTGCTGGGATTCCAGCGAGGAGACGCGAACGCCCAACTGGGAAAACCGGTCAATGTCGATGGGATCGGTCTCACTTTCCCTCGGATCGACGTTGACCGCTACCAATGTCTCATCCTGACCGCGTGCAAATCCGGGCTCCTCCGCGACGGTTTGATCGTCGATCGTTTCGCCGACCACGAATGCGCGATTGACCAGCGCGCGGTTGCGTCCCAACATGCCCAGCATGATGGGAACGAACTTGGTCGACAGCCCGAACTGACTTTGCGCGGGTTGCCAACCGGATGTCAGAACCCAAACCCGACCGGCACCGGAGCTTTTCGCGTCCGCGACCGCGGTTGCGACCATCAGGGGTGCCCCATCATCCAAACGGAGGATCGTGGAGACCGAATCACTGAGTCCGCGAATCACTTGATGGTTCCAGACTCGAATGTTGCTGAAGTCGTTGACTCCCGGATCCGAAAGCGGCGCAATCAACGGATCTTCGAAACGGACCGATTCGATCAAATGAAATTCGGCCGGCTGATCGTCGCTTTGCTCTTTTGAGGCCGCTTGGACGGTCAAGTTCGGTGAATCCAATAACGTCGCGAGTGAGGCGACCTGGTCTTCATCCGGCGTCTGATCCAAAACCAACAACACATTTCCGCCTGCGGCGACGTAACGCCTGAGTGCGTTGGTTTGTTGGTCGCCCTTCGGTGGGCGGGCAAACATCATCAGCGGCACATCGGCGGCGGCGAGCGTGTTTTGCCACTGCGCCGGTCCCACAATATCCAGTTGGACCTCTCGGGTCGGGTCAGACCAAGGGACCTGTTGGACGTAGAACGACAGTGCTTCGCGCCGGGGCGTCTCGCTGCCGGGGCTATCAGCCTCACTCTGATCCGGCCGGACAAACAGCACTCGCTGGTCATTTCGCTTGGAACGGACAAAGTAGAAGGCATTGTCGAAACCGTCGTCGTCGCCATAAAGACGCAAGCAGAACGGTTGCAAATCCGATTCAGAAGCCGCTTCCTGACGGGGCACGTCCAAATTGACGATGCGGCTCTGGCCTGGAGGCACCTGAATGGTCGCCGCCGGCCCGTTCTGACCATCAAACTTCAATGTCAACGCCTTGCCGGTCGCCCCACCTGACGCTTGCTCTTCGCCACGCGCGACGTGGACCCGCACTGTGTCTCCGAACAGCTCGCGAGCCTGGCTTGCGTCTCCTTCTCCGGTCGTATCCGGCAGGACCTGCAACGACGCATTGGCCCCACCGTGCGGGCCAGCGGTTTGGATATCAGCCCACACTCGGTCAGGCCACTGGTATCCCTGAAGTGACTCCAGTGAAGCCCCCGACTGCAGATCGCTCAGCACGACGATCCGCGTTTCAATCTGTGCCAAAGCTGGAATGGCTTCGGACTCTGATTCTTCGGGTGATTGTTGGTCGATGATTGCCGCCTGGTCCGCGGCGAATCGGATGGCGGCTCCCAGATCCGTCGCTCCCCACCCGGGCTGCAGATTTGCCAGCGTCTCCCGGGCCGTCTCGGATCGACTCTCCGGCCCAATCTGTGCCGATTCGGCCAGTGTCAAAACGTTTCGTGGAACTTGGTCGAAACCGACCACGGAAATCAACGTGTCAGGATCCGCCGCCTCGATGATATTCTGGGCCTTGCTGATCGCGTCGTCCCATACGCCTTGCCGACGCATGCTGGCGCTCTGATCCATCACCAAAATGACGGCTCGCCGATTCTGGTCCACCAGGGTGGAGTCGGTGCTGGAAAAAAACGGACGGGCGAACGCCAACGCCAGCAACAAGATCGCTGCACACCGCAACAGCAGCAACCACCAATTCTCCAACCGGCTTCGACGGGTCAATCGCGGCGGCGTCGATTCCAGGAACATCAGGGAGCTGAACTCGACTTCCCCGCGCGGTTGGCGTCGAATCAGGTGAAACAGGATCGGACCGATGACGGCCAATGCCCCCAGAAAATAAAGCGGTGCCAAAAAGCTCATCGTGCCCCTCCGCGGTTGGTGCGTCGGGCCGATTTACCCATCCGATTCTTGGCGTCGATCAGACTGGACAACGCTCGATCCAGGGGCTGGTCGGTTCGCATTTCGTAAAACCCGACCCCAGTCGCCTCGCACGTTTTCTCCATTTCGCGCCGATGAGAGTTGAAGCGTTCGGTGTAGCGAGCTTTCGCCACCGCCGGGTCGACATAAATCTGACGTCCCGTTTCCGAGTCGACGATCATCGCGGGATCCGGGAGCGAGAATTCGATCTCCGCGGGATCAATGATCCGCAGCAAAACCACTTCGTGCCCTCGCGCGCGGAGCGCCGACAACTGGGTTTGCAGCGTCTCCGCGGGGGCCAACAAATCACTCATCAAGATCATCAAACCGCGACGCGGAACCACCGACACGATTTGGCGGAGCGGGGCCTCCAAATCCGTCCCCCGTCCCTCCGCCGGACGTGACAGTTCGACCAGAATCTGGTGAAACTGTTTGGGCCCCAGCTTTGCGGGTACGAAGTCGCCAAGCTCCTGATCAAACGTCAGCACTCCGACCGCGTCGCGTTGCAGCGTCAGAAAGTAGGCCAGCGTGGCGGCGACGGTGCGGGCGTATTCCATCTTGCTGTAGCCAGTCGTTCCATAATTCATCGAACGACTCTGATCGACGATCAGGTAGCACCGCCGGTTGGTTTCGTCCTCAAACTTTTTGATGAAATAACGGTCACTGCGCGCGTAAAGTTTCCAATCCAAATTCCGCAGGTCATCGCCCGGCACGTAGGCTCGGTATTCACTGAATTCGATCGACGACCCGTGAGTCGGACTTCGGTGCAGCCCCGCGAAGAACCCTTCCACCACCGTTTTGGCTCGCAGCTTCAAACTCTTGATCCGCATCAGCGCAGCGGGATCCACCGACGCCTGCGATGACGCCTCTCCGGGGACCGTGGTACCGGACCGTTCGGGAGCAGATCCGCGGCTCACGGCTTGGGCACCTCTTCCAGCACGCGGTCGATGATTTTCTCGATGGTCACGCCTTCGGCCTCGGCCTTGTAGGTGGGCAGCACTCGGTGTCGCAGCGTCGGGTGGGCCAGCGCGACGATGTCCTCCGTTTGGACGTGCGCTCGTCCCTTCAACAACGCCCTGGCTTTCGCACCCAATACCAACGTCTGGCTTGCCCGTGTGCCAGCCCCCCAGCCCACCCACTCGTTGATGAACTCCGGGGAAGCTTCGCGAGCCGGTCGAGTGATACCGACCAGGCGCACGGCGTACTCACCGATTTCACGTGCGATCGGCACCTCGCGGACGGCCTGCTGGAAACGCAACACGTCGTCACCCGAGAACAGTGGTTCGATCGGTGCGGGTTTGGACGAAGTCGTTCGCAAGACCACATCCAATTCGTCACTGGCCGGCAGGTAGTCGATTTTGACGTTGAATAGAAACCGGTCCAATTGGGCCTCGGGCAGCGGATACGTGCCCTCCATTTCGATGGGATTTTGCGTGGCCAAAACGAAAAACGGCTCGGGCAGTTCGTAGCGCGTCCCCGCTGCGGTGACCTGATGCTCCTGCATCGCTTCGAGCATCGCAGCTTGCGTCTTGGGCGGTGTGCGGTTGATCTCGTCGGCCAAGATCACGTTGGCAAAGACAGGCCCTTTCACAAACGTCATGCCGCGATGGCCGTCACCGGTCTCTTCCAAAATCTCGGTCCCGACGATGTCCACCGGCATCAAGTCCGGGGTGAATTGGATCCGGCTGAATTTCAGGTGAAACACTTGAGCGACACTGCGCACCAGCAACGTCTTCGCCAGCCCCGGCGGGCCGGTGATCAAACAGTGCCCCCCGGCAAGCAGACTGATCAGCAACTGTTCGATGACCTCATGTTGGCCAACAATCGTTTTTGCCAATTCGCCGACAATCTGCTCGCGGGCCGATCGAATTTGTTCCACCAAGTCGGATTCAACCACGTCACTTGTGCTCATCGATATCCTTTGTTCAGGGTGCTCGGAGTGTGCCAGATTTCGGATGTCAGGTTCCGGGTGATTTGATCGGAATGCCCCGCAGAGTCATCCGCCGGGATTCCGTCGACGGGACGTTTCAGTGGCGGACTCGCCGACGTCCCACGCGTCCGACGCCCGCGCGGTTCCGCATCGGTCAAGGTCAGTGCGTCATCGCGTAGGTCACAATATTGATTCCCATGGGATAGGCCTTCTTGACCGAGTACTCGCGGAAATATTGCTCGTTCTCGCCTTCCCGCTCCCAGCCGTCACCCAAGTCGGTGTTGTGACAGATGAAAACCATGATTCGATCTTCGTCATCGGTGATGGCACGGAAATGCGGCACGCTGGTGTCGCTTCCGTCGCGGGACCATTCCCAAGAGACACCGCTGGCGGCCGCATTGATCGCGGGAACCTGCGGTTTCTCTTTCAGATCGTAGACGTTGTGAAAGATCTCGTGTTCCAACGGAACTTCGAAGGGCTTCCGATCCGGAAAGACTCGGCTGAGCTCGTATTCCAAATTCTGATATTGCGAATCGCCCCAAAAGTCGTCGACCATCAGGAAGCCGCCACTGAGACAGTAGTCGCGGAGCGCCACGGTCTCCTGCTCGCTGAACACCAACCCGCCGGGTTCGATCATGTACAGGAAGGGGTAGTCGCGCAGCTTCGGATCGGTCAGCTCCACGATGACGGGTACCGGGTCGACTTTGATCGTCGTCAGTTGCTGCAAACGCAGTGAAAAATTCAGGTCGCTGTCGGGGTAATCCGTTGACCATCCCCCGCCGCCGCCACGGCCGTAATATGAGTCGTAGCGAACCCGTGCGAAGGTGAAGAGATCACCGGGAAATCGACGATCGACTTCCCACATCGGAACTCCACGGCGATCTTCCTCGATCGAACGCCCGCGACCGCGACGCCCCCACTGGGCCAGCGCCAATTGGCTGACGCCGACGCCGGCCAACAACAGCAGCGTCACCGCAAGCAGTTTCTTGCGATCCTTCATTGCTGTTCCTCTTTGGTATCTGGTTGCTGTTCACCACCGGGTCCGGAATCCGAACCGGCTTCCTCTTTCGTTGACTTTTCATCATTCGGATCGGCCGGTTGCGAGGCACCCGGCTCGGGCGATACCGACTTTGGTTTCTCCGCGTCTTCCGAGCTGTCCGACTTTTCAGGTGCTTCGTCGTTTCCGGCGGGTTCGACGGCCGACTCCTTTTGGGACCCGTCCGACGCTTTCTGCGAATCCTCGTCTTCCTGCGAACTTTCGTCCTTTTCAGATTCCTTCGCCCTGCTCACGGTCAACAACAACCGGTGGGCGTTGCGAAAACGGGGAGCAATCAACAACGCCTCGACCAGGTGTTCTTCCGCGGCGACATGGTCACCGGCGGCAACATGGGCCTGAGCCATTTCGAACTCCAGGCCGGCGACATCCACGGGATTCATCGCTCGTCGGGCGCGGAGCGCCGGCAGAGCCAGCTCGGCTTTGCCCAAGCGTTGGTAAGCTTCCGACAGGGTTTGTTGCAGCTCCAACGAGAGCGGCTGAATCCCCAGAGACCGTTCGCACAGTTCGCGGACTGCATCCCAGTTTTCTCGCTCGCGTTCGATCTCGATCATCCGCTCCAGGGCCGGCAGGGCGTCGGAGGAGCGTTCCAAGAGCTTGGTCAAGGTCTGTGTTTCCAGCGGCCGGTCGTCCTGCTTCCGGTAGCACTGGGCCAGTAGTTCCAGCACACCTTCGCGCTCTCCGGTTGCCGCGCCCTGTGCGACCAATTCCTCCAACAACTTCGTTGCCCCGGCAAAGTCGTTCTGTTTCATCCGGTCTCGGGCAACGGCGATTTTGCCCCAATAATTGTCCGGGTGTGACTTGGCCCACGTGATCACATCGCCGGGCGTGGGCGGATCCGGGTAATCTTCCCGGTCGAATTCCAAGTCAGGCGCAAAGCTGTTCGCGAGCTCGTGTGCGTATTCAGCAAACTGAAGCTCCAATCGCTCCAGCGGCGCGATGTTCATCGCGATGGCGTCGTTGGCAGCCACCCCATCGGCGAGGGAATCCAAAACGGCGTTGAAGGATTCTTCGCCGTACTGTTCGATCAAGAATTCGACGACCAGAGAGGATTCGTAATAGGCGAACTGCAGGTGAGTCGGCGACGGCGGCGCCAGGAACGCGCTACTCAGTCGCCCGATCGGCGTCAGGTCTTCGCCCAGAATCATCTCGCGGTAGCGCGGCGTCATCGATTGGCCCCACGTCGGATCTCGCAACCGTTCCTCGTAAACCGAAATCCCTTCGCTCAACCACCGCGGCATCCGGTTGTTGGTTTTGGTCAGCGTGACCACGTGGCAGAATTCGTGCCACAGGACGCTCTTCCAATTGGACGGACGTGGGCCCTGGGAAGCCGGGCTGTTGGCGGTCACGACGTTGCCGAAACAGACGCCCAGGAATCCTTCTCCGCCGGGCAGCCCGAACGTGCGGATGGCGAAGTCCCCTTGCTTCGGATAGATCTCCACCAACACTGGGCGACGCAGCGTCAGATCGTATTTTTCGCATAAAACGTTTCTGGCTTCGACCAGCAGGTCGGCGACCGCCTGGCCGTAAATCTTGTCTTCGGTGGGACTCATCCGAACCAGCAGGTCTCCCACCTCCACCCGCACCGGGTCGGCGATCCGCCGCGTGACGAATCCATCGACACGATCTTTCAGGGTCATCAGGTTGTAGGCGACGACGTTGTAGGGGTCAGCCGTGTTGACCTGTTCGGCCAACTCCCAGCCCACTTTTTCGTCACCTAGACGCAACAGATCCTGGGCAAGTTGGAACGTGGCGGCCAAATGCGTCGGATCAGCCGTCAGGGCGCGACGTTGGTACTCGGCTCCTTCGGCAAAGCGATACTTGTCGGAAAGCTTCCGACCGATCAGGTGATCGACTTCGGGATTGTCCGGGTAGTGCTCCAGAGCTCGCCGGCGAAGTTCATTTTCTTTGGCATAGTCTCCCTTCAAATGAGCGAGCACGGCCTGCAATGCGAACGCCGATTCGTCCTTGGGATTGATCGCCAGAATCTTGTCGATCGTCTG
This sequence comes from Roseiconus nitratireducens, assembly GCF_008629675.1. Taxonomy (GTDB): domain Bacteria; phylum Planctomycetota; class Planctomycetia; order Pirellulales; family Pirellulaceae; genus Stieleria; species Stieleria nitratireducens. Next base: position 39,832 of record NZ_VWOX01000002.1, read on the forward strand.
AGCGGCCTGTTCGTAAAGTTCACGATCGATTTCATTTTCCGCTTGCAGGACCAACGACGGCACATACACCGGGTTGGCCTGCAGGGCCGCCGAGAGGGCTTGGGAAGCGGCTTCGGCATCGGTGGGTTGCAAGGCGACGGCAAGCAGGTAGTCCAACCGGGCGTCTTCCAAGCCCCGTTGTTTGGCCCGCTGCACTGAGTCGGCAGCGACCTTGTAGTCCCCTTTCTCAACCGCCAGCTCTGCAGTCGCGATCAACGCCTCCAGATTCAGCGGATCGTTTTCGAGGACGCGGTCGTAAAACGACTTCAGGATGATCCGAGCATCGATCCCGTTCTTTGAAAAGAATCGGCCGGCGGCGACCAGCGTGTCCGCGGTGGCGTAGCGTAGCCGACCCGTTTGCAGGTCACGCTCGATCCTGGCCTTTTCAAGGGCGACGCGGTCGGGCAAGTCGTTGTAACGTGCCACGCGAATTCCCAACACGCGCAGCGGCAAACTGGTTGGGTACCGATCGATTGCCGCCTCATAGGTTGCCAGCGCTTCGGAGTAGTCGCCGGTATCCAGTTGACACTGAATCAACAACTCCGACCAACGACGATTCCAGATCCCCCGCTCGACCTCCTCGGCAGCAATCTTTTTTGCCTCCTCCAGGCTGCCACGTCGATAAAGTGACTCTGCCTCAGAAAAATTCGCCGCTTCGCTCAGTGACGGCGAGATACCGGAGAGACCGATCGTGATCGCAAACCAGATCAGAGCCAGACGCACACTGGCGAGAACCGATGGGGATGGCAAATGCAACAGCACAGTGAATCGTCGTCCGTGGGAAGGAGATTCGGCGGGCGCGTCCATTGTAGCGGACCCGACAATGCTCGATGAACAATTGCCGCAAGCGACAACATCCCGCCACTATCGCCCCGCTTGGGGCGTCCGGCCGGGAATCCCGCTGCGGAAGCCACTGCGGAGGAAGCCACTGCGGAGGAAGCCACTGCGGAGGAAGCCACTGCGGAGGAAGCCACTGCGACCCGGCAACAAACTGACAATCACGCCAAGCTCATCGCTTACCGAACGGACCGGGACGTTCATTGACTGTCGATCGTTCGTCGTGGATTCGCGTTTGATGGCCGTGACATACCGCTTCGCAACGATGGAACCCCAATCTCCGTCGCAGGTTCCGCCATGGACCGATTTGCCTACCGACATCCCGAGATACGAACCAACCTTGCGGGACATCGGAGTGCGGCGGGCCCCCGTCAACCGGTGGTCCGGAGACCCTGGTGCCTGCTGCTTCAACCAAGCCTCATCGGCCCATCGTGTGGACCCCACGCTCACGCGATTGTTCCTCGCCCGTTGGATGGGCCCGGTAGGATGGGCCCGGTAGGATGGATTGTGACCAGATCAAAAGCATCTATTCTTTGACGACGACACAACTTTCTATCGCTTGCAGGAATCAAACGTGCTTTCAATTCGACTGTCTGTTCTGGATGGCAAAGGCGGGGCCTTTTACGCTGCGTTGATCGCCCTGCTTTTCTTTTCGTCCCAGATTCACGCCGCCGACTCCCCTGACAATGGGGAAACCGATCGACCCAAGCAGCGAAGCCGCACCATCAATCAGCGGCTCGCCCCCGATTGGATTGACGACCACCATTTTACGTTTCGGAGAGAGGATTCGGACGGTGACATCGACACCGTGCTGGTCGATGCGCTCAGTGGCGAGATGTCCGTGCAGAATGATCCGGAGAACGACGAATCGAATGCCGGACTTTCTGGGGGGCCTCCGCCTCGGTCGCAGAACAGCAGCGACCATACCGAGATCGAATTCATCAACCAGGCGGACCAGCCGGTGGAGATTCTGTGGGTGGAAGATTCCGGTCGCCCTCGGGGATACGGAGAATTGGCTGTCGGGCAAACGCGACGGCAACACACTTTCGTGGGACACGCGTGGATGGTGCGAGGACGCGACGGCACCTATTACGGAAGCCTGGTCGCCAACGCCCTGGGAAATACCGCCCGCATAGAAAAGGCCTTTGATGCGCCCCCGGAACGTCGGACGCCCCGCCGCCGCTGGTCGAATCGCCGCCGTGATGGTTCTGGCCGATCGCCCGACGGTTCACGCGAGCTGCGTGCCACCGACAGCGGTCTTCAAATTCGGACGCTCGAATCAGATGACGCCTGGAGAGATCTGCCCGTGGGACCGCTGGACGGCGCCGAACTGCGTTCCCCCCAATGGTCGCCTGACGGCAAGGTCGTCGCGGTCTGGAAAGTGGACGAGCATCCCGCCGAGGAAGTCTTCACCATTGAATCCTCACCCGATGAGGGCGGCCGCGCGGTCCTGCACCGCCACGACTATCGGCTGCCCGGTGACCCGATGGACGAACATCACCTGCTGGTGTTCGACGCTGAAACCGAAAACCCGCTGGCGGTTGACCTACCGGTGTTTGATTTCGGTCGACCTCGGATTCATTGGTTCGACGGTCACAAGATGGCAATCGAGAAGGTGGACCGCGGACACGGCCGATTCCGTTTGTTTGTCGTCGATCCGATCCAGGGCGAGTGGTTCAATGCGATCGACGAGCGACCGGACACGTTCGTGTGGACCCAACACGGGCCGCCCGTCTCTCCGGTCACCTACCTGCAGGATTCCGATCGGGTGATCTATTCTAGTGAGAAGTCGGGCTACCGCCATCTGTACCTGGTCGACCTGGCCGCGCAATCACCGATGACTCCAATCACTCAAGGCGATTGGCTGGTCCGCGAGATCGTCGAGATCGACGAGTCCAACCAGACGGTGGACTTGCTGGTCGGCGAGTATTTCGATGACCAAGATCCCTACCACCGTCACCTGGTCCGCGCGAGCCTGCAGGGCGGTGACGTCGTTCCGATCACCGAGGGCGACGGAGACCATGAAGTTCAGTTTTCACCGGACCGCCAATACGTGGTGGTGACCTACAGTCGCGCCGACGCCCCGCCCGTTCACGAACTGCGTCGCACCACGGACGGTTCCCTGGTCACTGAGTTGATGCGAGCCGAGCGGATCAATGATTCTGACGCTGGCGATTGGGAGCTGCCTCGCGTTTTTCACGCGGCCGGTCGAGACGGGTCGACCGAGATCTGGGGATTGATTCACTTTCCCGAAGATTTTGATCCGTCCCTGGCCGATCACTATCCGATCATCGAAGCGATCTATGCGGGCCCCCACGGATCGCATGTCCCCAAACGCTACCGGCACGGCAGATCCTATGAAGACCTCACGTCGATGGGTTTTGTCGTGGTACAGATCGACGGCATGGGAACTGCCAATCGATCCAAAGCGTTCCACGACGTCTGTTGGCAAAATCTGAAAGACGCCGGTTTCCCGGACCGCGTCGCATGGATCAAAGCCGCCGCCGAAAAGTATCCCGCGCTTGACCCATCGCGGGTCGGCGTGTTTGGGACATCCGCCGGCGGTCAAAACGCGTGCGGTGCACTGCTCTTCCACGGTGACTTCTACAAAGCCGCTGTGGCCTCCTGCGGTTGTCACGACAATCGGATGGACAAGGCGTCTTGGAACGAACAGTGGATGGGCTACCCGGTCGACCAACACTATTCCGACAGCAGCAATATCGACAATGCCCATCGCTTGCAGGGCGATCTATTCCTGATCGTCGGAGAACTGGATGAAAATGTTCCGCCGGAGTCGACGTACCGGTTGGTCGATGCATTGATCGATCACCGAAAGCGGTTCGACTTCCTGATGGTCCCGGGAATGGGCCACAGTGACGGAGGCACCTACGGCCGAGACCGCATGCGCGAGTTCTTCCGGCGCACCTTGAAGCCCTGACGCGAGCCCGTCTTGCCCGTTAACGACACCCCCCCCTGCGAAGCCTTGCACGCCGCTTCGCACCCTTTCTCAGGATTCACTTATGCGCGGGTTGATCATCACCGTCCTTATCGTGGCGCTCCTCTTCTTCGCCGGCTGGCTCCAATACTCCACCACCGACGGTGATCCCACCATTCGCGTGGATACCGAAGAGGTGAAGGAAGATACGGCAAAGATGGTGGAGAAGGCCAACCAGTTGGCCGGGAAAGTCGGCGAATCCATTGACGCCAAACCGAACGAAGAAGAAGACTCGGCGGAATGAGTGGATGCCGTCCGCGACATCGCCACCGCCGCCGGGCGATGGTGAACGGTGGCAGAGATGCTATTCCTGCATCGACAACTGGCGACGTTAGCTAAAAATCAAGCCGAACCGGCTACGCGGCCACGATGATTCCCAGACAGAGTGCCAGAATCAGGAAGATCGCCTTGCCGATTTGTTCAATGATGGACATCTCGCGTGACCCAAATGCAAGGAAGTGATTCGTTGACGCCGCACTGGACTTCCGTCCGACCAGCCGCGGGGTTGCAAACCCGGTACCGCAACCCGGCCGACTTTCAAAGATTCTAATTACGGGAAACCGCGGATGAGCGTTTTTTCCCGGTTTCTGCCGATCGGCGGCGAGTAGCCCGGCTGTCGAATGTCACGTCTGGCTGCCCCGCGCGTGCTCATTTCTTGACCATCCCTGCCTCCAATCGAGCGGCGGGTGTGCTCCGTCTGCCGGCTGTGATTCAATGGGGCGAGCACCACCAGACCTCACACTGCCCCAGGATTTCCCGATGAAAAGCTATCAGATCACCGGCCCCAATGGATTGGATGCACTGGTTCCGGTGGACCGGCCCGAGCCGGAAATCGGGCCGCACGAGGTCTTAGTCGAGATGCGAGCCTGGTCGCTGAACTACCGCGATTTGGGGATGCCGCACGGCGGTTATTACCGCAACGACAAGGTCAAACGCGATCCACCGATGGTTCCGCTGTCCGATGGCGCCGGTGAGGTGATCGCCGTCGGAGACCAGGTGACGCGTTTTCGCCCGGGAGATCGGGTGGCCGGAATCTTCTTTCAAACCTGGTTGGCAGGCGACCTGACCGATGCGCAGATCGGATCCGCCCTCGGCGGAGCGATCGATGGCGTCCTTTCCGAACGCGTGGCGTTTCACCAGGACGGTCTGGTCCGCTTGCCGGAATCGTACTCCTTCGCCCAAGGAGCCACGCTCCCCTGCGCGGCGGTGACCGCCTGGCAGGCGCTGACGCTGGGGAACTTGCAAGCCGGGCAGACCGTGCTGATGCTCGGTACCGGCGGTGTTTCCATTTTTGCCTTGCAGTTCGCCAAAGCCTTTGGGGCGCGCGCCATCATCACCTCCAGCAGTGATAAGAAATTGCAAACCGCCAAGGAACTGGGGGCCGATGTCGGCATCAACTACGGCAACCATCCTGAATGGCAAAAGGAGGTGCTGGAAGCCACCGATGGCGTTGGTGTCGACAACGTCATCGAAGTCGGCGGCGCCGGGACCTTCGAACGCTCCTTGGCATCGGCCAAAGTCAGCGGACGCGTCAGCTTGATCGGCGTGTTGACGGGACAACCCGATCAGAATCCGTCACCGATGATGACCCTGTTCAAACGACTAACGGTTCAGGGGATTTACGTCGGCAGTCGAGAGATGTTTGAAGCCATGGTCCGGGCGATTGAGGTCAATTCGATCGAACCGGTGATCGATCAAGTGTTCGGGTTTGATCAGGTCAAAGAAGCGTACCAGTCGATGCAACAAGCCGGACACGTCGGAAAGATTGTGATCGAACGCTGAACGACCACTGCCTGCCGCGTACTTGCTGGACCGGCGGTCGGACGGGTTTTGTCGATGACCAGCCCGATGGGTTAGAATCTTGTCGAAGCGACCTTCTCGCCTGCTCCAATGCGTTGATTCTTGCCTTGCATCCCTCCGATTCGCACCCTTCTCCCTCCCCACGACGAATCCACCATGTTCCATCTCGCTCGAACCTTTCTGTGGTTACCGCTGGTCGTCTACGCGTTGACGGCCGCCGCATCGGAAAACGGCTCCGAACAGCCTCCGAATATCATCATCGTGATGCCGGACGACATGGGGTACGGCGACCTTGGATTCACCGGCAACCCCGTCGTTCGGACGCCCAACCTGGATCGGTTCGCTTCCGAGAGCGCCCGATTGACGGAGTTCTACGTCAGCCCCGTCTGTTCGCCGACGCGGGCCTGTCTGATGACGGGACATTACAATTACCGAACCCGCGTGATCGATACGTTCAAGGGCCGATCCATGATGGATCCTGACGAGGTGACGCTGGCTGAGCGACTGGGCGACGCCGGATACGCGACCGGGATCTTTGGAAAATGGCATCTGGGCGACAATTACCCGCTGCGCCCGATGGATCAAGGTTTCGATGAATCGCTGATCCACCGTGGCGGCGGACTCGCCCAGCCGTCGGAACCGATTGAGAACGACCGCCGTTACACCAATCCGATCCTGTTCCACAACGGCGAGCAGGTGCAAACCGAAGGCTATTGCACCGATGTCTATTTCGATGCCGCGATGGACTTCATGAAGTCCGCGGTCCAGCGCCAGCAACCCTTTTTCGTGTACCTGCCACCCAACGCGCCGCACGGGCCTTTCCACGACGTCCCCGAAGACCTGCTGGCGTACTATCAATCGGTCGACCTGACGCCGGTGCTGGGCAAGAATCAATCAAAGAAGCACCAGGACACGGTCGCCCGCGTTTTCGCCATGGTTGAGAACATCGACCAGAATTTTGGAAGACTCGACCGGTTTCTCCAGTCCAACGGGCTGAAAGAGAACACGTTGGTTTTGTTCTTGACTGACAACGGCCCCAACACGAACCGTTACGTCGGTCCATTCCGGGAAATGAAATCACATGTCCACGAAGGCGGCATCCGTACGGTGTTCTTTGCTCGCTGGCCGGCAAGCCTGACGCCCGGAGTCACCAGCGATCGAATTGCTGCCCACATCGACATCTTCCCCACGGTGGCGGCGGCGGCCGGAGTCAGTACAGAATCGGGCAACAAGTTGGATGGAAAAAACTTGTTGCCATTGCTTCGCGGCGAGGCCGATGGTTGGCCGGACCGGGCGTTATTCTTCCAGTCGCACCGCGGCAACCGCCCGGTCGAATTCCATCACTTCGGCGTACGAACGCAAAACTGGAAACTGGTCCGTTCAACGGGATTTGGCCGCGAAACCATCGTCAACGATGCACCCTTTGAGTTGTACCGGATCACCGGTGATCCGGGCGAGCGACAAGACGTCTCGGACCAGTATCCGGACAAGCTGAAGGAATTGAAGTCGCGCTACCAGGATTGGTTTCATGACGTTTCACAGACGCGCGACGACAATTACGCCCCACCACGGATCGTGATCGGATCCGATCAGGAGCCCACGTCGGTCTTATCGATTCAAGACTGGCGGGTGGGCGAGTCGTCTGGTTGGGGAAACGACGGCCGCTGGAAAGTTCGCATTGTGGACGCGGGCCCCTACCGGGCAACGGTTCGCTGGGATTCTCCGATCGGAAATCGAAATGTGACACTCTCGGTTGGCGACCAACAATTTCGGGCCTCGCTGGAGCCAGGGCAGACCAGCGTGACCCTCCCGTCGATCGAACTGCCGCTCGGGGCGGTCGACATCGGTGTCGAAGTGACTCCGGCGAAAGGTGCAGAACGCGTCCGATTTGTGACCCTGGAACGCCATTCGACGCCTTGAAGCTTCCCGCCCGTTCCAGTGGAGATCCAAGGCGATGGGGGTGACGCCTTTTGCCAGGTGACCACCGTGCCGGCATTCTGGAAGATGAACGAATCGCACTTCCGGAATCCACTCAGCTCGAGTCGCGGTGAGCTTCCCGTCGTCCGATCGATCACGTGAGTATGATGGCATTGTGAGCGCACGACCGACAGAAACTCTCGATGCTTCCAGAGCCATAGCCGAACGGAGTGTAGCTGGACAGCGCCACTTTCAATCAAAAACACGGTGATTTGCAGTGCAATGAGCGGCAAGGCGCTAGCCGCCGGTCGAGGCGAGAAAACCCGCGGCTAGCGCCACGCGGCTCACCCAAAGTGGCGCTGTCCACGTAGGCTCCCACCGGATGATCTGTAGGTAATGTCAAATTCGCCTGGAACAAAGAATCTTCCACTTCCTCTTTGGTCGACGACCACCTCTTCGATCGCAGCAAGGAGGATTTGGTGTACTTGGTCCAGCCGAAGTCCAATGGAAACAAAGGCAAGAAATCGCGAATGGATCCAGAGTTGTTCTCGAGCAATTGAAACGTGAATCCCGTTTTTTTGCGGGAAATCGCCGCGTGTGCCAGGACAACAGGGAATACCCGCCGGCATTCTTCTCATCGAAAAGCATTTCATTCTTTGAGAGCGAAGGCCACTTGGGACGGTTCGACCAGCCGTGCCAAAGCAAGGCAACAGAAGTCGCCACAGACAATGCGAAGCCGGTCATCAGAAGAATGACAAGGAACCACAACACCAATCCTGAAACAGCTCTCTCACCGTTGTAGTTTGAGATGAGCGCAACAAAGAACCCAACACTCATGGCCGCAAAGATCCCGAACCAGACAGCGGTCATCCAGACGATCGATCGCGGTGAACGGATTGTCGACACCGATTGCGATGGTTTTCTCGGCTCGTACGGATCTGGGGCCATTCTTCAAGCGACCATCTCAACCGGTGATTTGAAGCTCAGCCGTTTCTTCAATCGCCGCTTAGATATCGTTGTAGCTTCCGGTGGAGTCGCCAAATTGGTTCACACCCTGGACTCCGAATTTCTCGAGCAGGCTAACATAGAGGTTTGACATCGGGATGCCACCGGCATCGGTCACCCTTCCCGGCTGCAGCATTCCTCCACCGCCACCAACTAAGATCGCAGGGCAGTTGTCATGCTTGTGCCGATTGCCATCGGAGATCGCACTGCCGTAGAGCATCGCCACATTGTCAATCAGTCGGCTGCCATCGACATCCTGGGTATCACGCATTTTTCGGATGAACTTCGCGAAGTGTTCCATCCAATAGACTTCGATCTTCCCGACTTTCTCCTTGTACTCTGGCACGCGGAGGTTGTGTGTTAACCAATGGTGGCCCTCTGAAATCCCAAGCTGCGGGTAGGGCAGATTGCTGCCGTCATAAGCGAGCAACAACGTCGCGATCCTGGTTTGATCGGTCTGAAATGCGAGCACAAGCAGGTCGTACATCAAATCCATGTGTTCGCCAATTTCGTCCGGAATCCCGGCTGGCGTTGGCACCTTCGGATCGTGGATCTTGGCGATCTGCTCGGTATCGGAGATGCGCCGTTCAATTTCCCGGACGTTCGTCAGGTACTCGTCGAGCTTGAGCTGGTCTTCATGTCCCATATCGCGGATCAACGAACGCGTATCCTCCATCACAAAATCAAGAATCGATTTCTGACGTTCACGGCGAATTTCAAACGACCGTTTTCGCTCGCCGTGATTCCCGATTCCAAACAGCCGCTCAAACACCAATCGCGGATTGGGTTCTGGAGTCACGGGAGTCATCGGAGAGCTCCAGGACATGTTGTACTGATAGGCGCAGGCATAGCCGGTATCACAACTACCGGTATTCCGGATGGCGTCGCAGGTTAGCTCCAAGGATGGGAAACGGGTCAAGTGTCCGAGCTGCTGCGCGGCGACTTGATCAACCGAGATTCCGCATCGAATGTCTTTGCCACCTGTTTTCTTCGCTCGCATCCCCGTTAGATACGTCGCACCAGCGCGGGCATGGTCCCCACCGCCATCGTTTCCGGGAGTTGCGTTAAGTTGGTCGAGCCCCGTGATGACCTGGACATGCTCTCTCAAGTCCTCCAACGGTTTCATCGTCCGATTGAATTCGAAGTTGTCTCCGCTCACTTTGGGAAACCAGTAGTCTTGCACCACGCCGTTGGGATGAATGAAGTAAGCCATCCGCAAAGGTGCCGCACCTCCAACACTGGAAAGATTCGCACCGTCGGTTGCTGATTTTTCTGCGGCTCGCGCGACGGAAGAAAACATCGGCACGGCGACAGCTGCGCCTAACCCACGCAAAAATCGGCGGCGATGTAAGGAAGCGGAGCGTTCGGCCCGTTTTGACGGATTGAATTGGTATTGCATGTCCGGCTACTCTTACAGTCGAGAACGCAAAAAGTTGATTCGCGCGTCGGCGACGCACCGTGTTCATCAATTTATCGGCATCAACGCTCGCCGAGAGCCGACAAACGCTCCGCGTCGGTGAGCGGGAGCCGACGGCGTTGAAATTGGGGGGAATGGAGGATTCCATTCAACAATACCGAAAAACGTCCTTCAGATGCCAGCAAGCGATCCACCAGACCATCGATCGTCGCGGTATCTTTCACATCGATACCGCGTCCCATCGCGTAGATGAGCAGCTTTTCTGTTAGGCAACGATAGAACTCGGCTTGTTTGGTTTCTCGCAGGATACGTTTCAAACCACGAATGTCTTGGAAAGTTTCGCCGGAGAGCAGTTCCCCGGACGCATCAATTGGTTGCCCGCCGTCGCGGTCTCGCCAAACTCCTAAGGCATTGAAGTTTTCTAGCGCGAAGCCCAGTGGGTCCATTCGACCGTGACACGACATACAGACCGCGTTTTCACGATGAGCCGCGAGGACTTCGCGTAGGGTCGGCGTCCGTCCGTCAAAGCGATCCTTCGACTCTTCTAACTCAGGCACGTCGGGTGGTGGAGCGGAGGGGGGTGTGCCGAGGATATTTTCCAGAACGTATAGCCCGCGTTTCACCGGAGAAGTCCGGTTTGGGTTCGAAGTGACCGTCAACAGCGTTCCCTGGGTCAACACACCGCCCCGAGGACTGTCTTCGGGCAGTTCGACGCGGCGCATCTCGTCTCCGGAGACGCCTTCGATTCCGTAGTGCTCCGCCAGGTCTTCGTTGAGAAAGGTGTAGTCGGCGTCGATGAGTTCCAGCACGCTGCGATCCTGTTCCATGATGTAACCGAAGCACAATTCGGTTTCCTGTTGCATCGCACGTTGGATCTCTGCATTGAAGCGAAACGGTGGTCGGCGAAAGCCGGGAAAACCGCGAAACCGTCTGCCCCGCTGTTCATGCTGCCGCTGTTCCTCGGCCAACTGTTCGGCGGACTTATCACCGTCGGCAATCGCCCGCGGGTCAAGCATCAAGTTTTCGATCTCCCGTGATCGCAACCATTGCCCGACAAAGTTGGAAAGGAAGTGACGTGAACGGCGATCACGAAGCATTCGTTCGACCTGGGTATCCAGGTTGTCACGCAACCGGCCTTCTGACGCGTGCGCGAGCAACTCCTCATCGGGCATCGTCGACCAAAGAAAATACGATAGACGTGACGCCAGCGTGTACTCGTCGACCGGTGCGGAAATGGAAATGCCCGATGTTGACGCCGATTCGTCGTTGGATGACTCGGGCTGTTGCACTTGCTCGGTCAGGTAGAGAAATCGCGGCGATGCCAAGATCGCCACCATCGCGCGGCTGATTCCTTCTTCGAACGTATGTGCTGGTTGAGAGTAGGTGTCGGCCGCGATTGCAACCAAGCCATCGACGGTCCGCTGGTCGACGGGTCGACGAAACGCTTTGCCAGCGAATCGCCCCAGTATTTCACTGGCGTAATCTTCCCTTTCTTGAGGATCCGTCGGCGGCGAACTGCGATCGAAATAGCGTTCGTAATTCTCCGGCGGCACCCAATCGTCAACCGCTCGTGGACCCTCCAATGTGACATGGTCGACTTGGATGTAGAGTTCAGCCTCCCGTTCACGCGGCGCCGCATCTTTCGCGTCCGGCAACGGGGTCATTTGAATTTCAAAGTCGTAGTCGCCCGGTTCCAACTCGTAATCGAATTGGAACGGATACTCAACACGTTCTTCCCAGACAAATTTTTGACGGTGGATCTCTTCTCCATCAAAGCGAATCACGAGTTCGGTTCTACCCGGGTCAAAGAAGAAATGCCCGCGAACCCAGAACGATAGGTCCAGCTTGTAATGACCCGATTTGGCAACTTCGAACGTCGTGCCGACTCGAGCGGCGTTCTTGAAATCCAGACGGTCGGTCCTGCCACGGTCTTGTGATGGTTCCTCCTCTGAAACCTCGGATTCCGCGCCCTTGGTCGTCGAAGGCAACGTTAGATGGTCCAACTCCTTGCCGGAGATTCGAACGCGTTTCACTGTTCTTGACACCATCGGAACCGTAGCGGCCACGATCTCTTCGGCGGCCTTTAAATATTTCTCGATCAGGATCTGAGAAACGTTCAGCGCCGCGGCATTGTTGTCGAATCCGTATCCGGTATCGTCGGCCGGGAATAGCTCGTCGGCTTGAAAGTCATATCCCATCAAATCGCGAATGGTGTTTTGATACTCATTTCGGTTGATCCTGCGAATGAGAGCCGGGCCTGGATCGTGGTTGGACTCATCGATACGAAACACGTCCGATTTGATCCAATTGGCGAAACGTGCCACCTCTTCCTTGGACGGCTGTTCCGCGTCGGCGGGTGGCATCACGTCAGCACGGATGTTTCGCAACAACTTGTCCCAAAACGGTGTGTCTTGTCGAAATTCGCCGCGTTGCAAGAACGTACCGATATCGACATTTCCCTCGTTCGCCCCGTCGCCGTGACAATCGAAGCAATACCTGGTCAGAAAGCCTAGGACGTCGCGTTCATAGGTCACTTCGTCAGCCGAAACAGCCAAAGCTTCACCCAACAAAGTCACGACGAAAAGGAGAAGATATCGAGTCATGGGCCGTTCACTTTGGAAAGGAACTGTGACAGCGTTTTAAAGGTGCGGTTCAGTTGGTCATGGTGAAGGTTGTGTCCCGCGTCATCAAGATGCACGAGCTTGCAGTTCGGCATGGCGTCGGCTGACGTTTGGTGGGCTTCGCGGTCTTCATCGGATGCGTCGGCTTTCAAGATCAGCGCCGGAACCTCAATATTCTTCAATGCATCGCCGATTTGCATCGCCCCCGTCATGACTGCGAATGACTCGCCTGAGTAGGCACCGTGGTACTGCTTTTTCGACAAAGCCCAGTATTGACAATCGATCAGGTCCCATTTGGGACTATCACGACGACATTTAGCGACCAGATCATCAAAGGAGTAGTTGTTTTGAGCAACGAGATCTTTAGGGGAACCGAACATGCTGACGGACAATCGCTTCGCCGCCGGTCGGTCGCTGGACCTCTCGTTCGATTCTGGTGAGGTGGGATGCTCTCCTGGTTCTCCACGGCTTCTTTCACGACCTCGAAATTCATCGCGGCCTGATCTCGGCGGCCCACCGCGGTTTCCCGCGCCCGGAAGCAGAGGGTCAAGCATGACGACCGCTTTCGGCAACTGCGGGTACTCTGCCGCAATACGCATCACGGTGTGAGCCCCCATCGAGTGTCCCATCAAGATCGGCCGCTTCAATTCTAGCGTTTCAACCGCGGCAACGACGTCTTTTATCAGAGTGTCCGCGTCATCGTTGGCGGTGAAGGGATCGGACAGGCCATGCCCGCGAGCGTCTAACAGGGTGATATTGAATTGGTCTTGCAGCTTCAACGCCAACGTTGTCCAGCAGAGCCCGTTGTCGGTGATCCCGTGCACCATCACCAGCGGCGGTTTCTCCGCCAACGAAGGCGTCTGGTAATAGTGCAGACGCACCCCGTTTGCATAGAGAAAACCCTCGGACCAACCTTCCGGGGCAGCCGGCGGTTTGACGGCATGACCAATTTCTCCTTCGGTCGGGACTGGCACTGCTTTTGAGTGCTCAACCGCAAAGTTTTTGGCCTCGACCGTCCAATCAGGGTCCTTCGCAAGCTTGCCGTCTTCCCCGAGAAAAACTTGGGAGTTCTCAGTCTTCCCTTTAAGTTGCCAGTCGAGCCAATCGAGCGCTACTTGAGTGAACTCTCCCCCGTGAGGTCGGGCATAGGTTCCCGCATGTCCCACGTCGAAGTTTGTCATCACGATCGGCACGTGGGCCACTCTGGAAAAGTCGTCCATCGCATTGTTGTACGCGATGTCCTTCGGGCCACCCATGATGTAGAGCACCGGTCCGTGCAGCTTTGTCAGGATGTCTTTCTTGAGCGCGGGCATCCCTGGCATAGGAGACGGACTGGGAAGGACGCCGCTATTGCACACGACCGTTGTACTGATGCGTGGATCGTGAGAAACCTCGATCGCTTGCAACCCTCCGCATGACATGCCCATCGCGGCAACTTTCGATGTGTCGATCTTGCGGTCAAACTGACTGCCGCTGCGCTCGCTTTCAGCGATGGCCCAATCGAGTGCAGCGAGCAGTTGGCTGGACAGTGTCTTTTGACGCGAGGTCTCGTCGCGTTCTTCGATTTGATCGAGCAGACCAATTGCCAACACCAAGTAACCATGCGAAGCGATTTCGCTGAGAAAGTTCTTGTGTTCTTCGGTCGTGTTAGCGCACGCACCATTTCCCCACAGCAAAACCGGCAGTTTCTGCTTCTCGCCGAATGGCGATAGATCACGCGGCCGAAAAATGGTCATTCCAGAGAGCGACTCGTCTTCCGTGGCAATTGCCGAATAGGGACCGGTCCCTCCATCTTCGATGATGACTGCCGCGGGCTCCGTAGCGTCGTTCGCGGCCGCGCCGTCAGGCAATTTGGGTTTGAGATGTTTTGCGAAAAATTCTTCGATTGCCGGATCCGTCAACTCCAGTCTTTCGTTGTACGCGAGTCCGTGCTGCGCACCATCGACTCGCAGGTACTTGATGTCCGCGCCTGCGGCTTTCATCTTTTCGACGAAGTCGTCGGTCAACGCGGCACGGACAATTCGATCTTCGCTTCCTTGGATCAAGAACAGCGGGGGATGATCGGCTGCGACATAGCCGATCGGCCACCACTGGGATTCCGCCATCGGAACGTCGCGTCCCAATTCGGTGGGTGGCGAACCGGCGGCAGCAACGTTCACAATGCTGGAGAACTCATCCCAGCCTCCGTCGCCCTCGAGTCCGGCGGACTTTGGTGCCATCGCGAGCATCAAAGCCAGGTGCGCACCGGCCGAATGGCCGTAGGCGCCGATTCGATCAGGATCAACGTGATACTCTTTCGCATGGGCTCGCAACCATCGCACCGCGCACTTGACGTCTTCGATGCACGCCGGAAAAGGGGCTTCGCCAATCAATCGGTACTCGACATTGACGGTCACGTAACCCTTCCTGGCATACTCCGTCATCATTTTTTGGTAGACGTCGACCGATTTTGAACCGCCACGCCAACCGCCGCCATGAACGATCACCAGAGCTGGTCGCAGGTCTTTGGTTTGTTTCGCCGGCATCGCCAAGTCCAATCGCCAGGCTTGACTGTCACCTTTGCGATAAGCAATGTCTCGGATGATCTTTAGATCGCTCGCTTCGTCTTCCGGCTTCGGTTCACTCGGAGTGTCAGCGGACGGTTTTGATTTGGCTTCTCGGACGATCAGCTTTCTGTCACCCGCCCAGTCGATAAATCGATCGACCCACCTCATGACCGATCCAGACTTCCCTTCGCGCAGTCCGAACCCGTGCCCGGCGTTGGAGTAGATGTGCAACTCCGTGGGAACTCCGGCTCGTTTGTATTTCAGATACACGTTCGCCATCCCTTCCGAGATATCTCGACGGTCGCCATAGCCAGCCACGATAAACGTGGGCGGTGATTCGGGCTGAGGCTCGTAGCGATGTGAACGGCCCGGATAGATCAACGCAACGAAATCAGGACGCGACGACTGCTTGGCGATCGAATCGTCGGCGTCTTGATCTCCCGCATCGAATCGCATGCCTGAAAGGGCGGCTATCTCGCCGCCCGCCGAGAACCCCATCACGCCAACACGATTTGGATCAACGTTCCAGTCTTTTGCGCGGGCCCGAACGAGACGAATCGCGCGTTGCATGTCTCCCAATGCGTGTTCGTCGACGGTGTATTTCGAGTCTCTTTCTTCAGCCAGTCGATACTCCAAGACAAACGCGGCGATACCGTGATCGGCAAAGTATTTGGCCGGGGTGTGACCTTCATGCGTCGACCAAAGCGAATTGTGACCACCGCCCGGCGCGACGATGACTGCCATTCGGGTTTCGGCACCCTCGGCGGGTAAGTACGGATAAAGCAAAGGGCGATGAACCTGAGTGACCACGCGGTCGTCACCCGGTCGGATTTGCTTGGGAATGTCCGACATGCCTTCCGAGCCAGGAGCATCGCCTTCGTACAAGTACACCGCCTGCGGTAGCTCGCTATCTGACTGAGCCATCGAGGACCGGCAGACACAGAACAACGCGGCGAAAACAAGGAACGCGATCAATGGTTGTTTGTTCATTTCTGTCTCCACCCTTCAGTCACGGTTTCAGGGACAACCGAATTCGGATCAAGTGATTCAGTAAATTGTTTCAGCAGTTGTACGAGCTTGCACGCGTCATCCGAACTCATTTCGGCGACCGCCCTCCCTCGGATCGAATCTCCAGCCTTCCAAAGCTGCCCGAACTTGCGTCGCCCCACTTTCGTTAAGGCTGCCATTCGAGCTCTGCCGTCGGTGGGGTGACGCTCCCGGCGCACGAGTCCCCGCCCTTCCAGCAGGACCAGCATCGCGCGAACCGTGCTCGGGTCAGACGGCATCCGATTAGCCAGCTCTTTTTGCGTCATCGCACCGCCCTCGGACAGCCTGGCCATCAGCACGAATTGGTCCGCCGTGACTCCGTAAGGTGCGAACGCCGCGTCAGATTGGCGATGAAGCATCAGGTAGGCGGCGCGCAACGCCAGCGGAATCTCTTCCTGGGGGTCCAAAACACGGCTCCTCTTCAAAGTAATGCGTACACGCACTAAGATAAGCGGTGGGATCTCGGAAGTACAATTGTCAGTTTGAGGAAATCTAAAGAAGAAATGGGCTTCCTAGGCATCTACACCCTCAAAGGTCGCTTCAAAAGGCAAACCGAGTGATTCCCTGTGTGGTGTTAGGACTCGACTCAGTTGATTCCGATGCGATCGACATGCCTCGGCGATCGATAAAAATTGGGAGGGTGGAAACTTCGTGAGGTCCAAGGACGTCTGGCCGGCGTTGCCTGTCAAACCCAGCCTGAAAGCCGTCATCCGACGAGTTGCTGGGAAAGGAAACAGTAAGACGATTTTCTGCTTCGGACTTATCACCGCCGGTGCACAACGCAACGGCAGGCCACTGAAGACGACTTGGCTGCGTGAACGTGCCGAAGAACTTAAGAACCGCTATCCTGAAATGCCGGGCGTTGCTTTCGTCCAACGGGGCAACGATGACACACCCGAGTTTCGCGAGTTGATTCGATTTTGTGACCAACTCAGCGGCGAAATGTGGCCGGACGACCATGCTGCGGTCGCCCCGGATGCGCAATCGCAAGATTAAATCTGCCGCCCGTGACACAGGATCTTGGTTCGGCAGGTGAGGGGGATGATCCCCAGGCAGCTTCTGCTTGTGTCTGTGGAAAAGAGCTCGCAAGTTCTCTTTCATCCACACCCCCAGGAGGGAACGCCATGCTTCCGTTTTCCAAGCTGCTTTTTCAGTGATTTAAGGGCGTTTGTCGCCGAGTCGCAGATTCTTTTCGACGAAGACGCGGCCATCGGACCACACGCTCACTTCACTCTTCTTGAGAGAGCGTCCGAGGTAATCGACCAGCTTGTCCAAAGTTCGTCGCAGGCGTTTCGGGGCCGGATACTTTTTGTGTCCTCCGTACCACAGGACTTCGTAGCTACGCGATGTCAGCGTCACTTGTAGGTCGATGATATCGACGAGGTCTTCGTCTTCCTTGTCGAAATGCCGGTCCATTAACTCAACCAGCTCACGGCGAATGCCTTCGGATACATCATCGGTACCCGCTGTCGGTTGTTTGGGCTGCTTTGAATTCAACCATTTCTTGAATTCACGTCGTTCTTTCGCCAGCGGCATCACGTTGCCACGCATTCCCCGAATCGCAGGAAGCACGGCCACTTCACGATCGTCCAGATCAGGAACGCCCGTTCGCTTCTTCGACATCCGTGATAGAAAGTCCGACCATGTCGTAGCGACCACTTTGGTTTCGCCCTCGCTGCTACACCAGACGACGGATGGGTTTCGTTTCGTCCCGAACCAAAAAGAAACAAATCCGCCATCAGGAAGTCGAAGGACGGGAACCATGTGGCCCTCCGGTTCAAATCCCAGCAGGTCCTTCGGTTTGGTGTGCTTGATTGCGAACCAGCCAAGGTCACCTCGCTGCGATTGCTGACACGCCTGGACAAACGCGTGAAACGTCGCTGGTAAATCGAAGTGCTTCGGTAGCTGTCGTTCGATGGTGGAAAGCTTGATTTCGTATTTCATCGGCCAAGTGTTCAATGAATTCTTTGAAAACGGGTTTCGCGAAATATGAGTTCGTTCTGGCTGGTCCGCGACGAATGAAAACGCTTCCCGATCCTTCTGTCAACGAACTGCGGCTTGATTGGACACGCTCAGGTCGCCCGGATGACGGGCATCCAGATTTGACCTGCCCAACCGTTCTAAAGTACTTCTTGTTGAGCGGGATGAAAGTTGCTTGGCTTGTCTTTGCCCAGTGATACCCTCTGAATGTACAGGGTCAGCGACTGGCCCAAGCCCGCAGCAGTGGACGGCACTTGGAAAACAACAGCAGTCCGGGAAACGTGTCGCATCTCAAGGACGCACCGTGTTTCTTTGGCAATTTCATTCGCCACCGCGCCGGCCAACCGGATGGACTCGCTGTAGCTGGACAGCGGCACTTTGGGTAAGCCGCATGGCGCTGATTGCACTGAGAATCACGGTGTTTTTTTTGATAGTGGCGCTGTCCAGCTATTTCACGCGTTCGTCGGACTGGATTGAGCTCCGATTGACAGCCGCTTAGAATTGAACGGGGCTGTCTAGAAAGTGAGGATCAGCATGAATTCCGAAGACACCGAGCCGACACCAGACGAACCGAAAGAACAAAAAGAAACGAAGATTCACGCCGAGGAGGCAAAGGATCGGCAAACCACGCACTGGGATATGGACTATCTCCCAGCCAATCAGATTGAGGATGCGTATAAAGAGGGTGAGGAAGATGGCGACGCCTGATTCCGGGAGTGGGTGTTGATCCGTCTCACCGCGAACCAGACGCGTGAGGTGCCGTTTTCTGAATGCACTGCTGACTCCTCATTTTGGTGCCGGATTGCACTCGGGACTCCTGAAGTTTCTGGTACGGTATTGAGTCAATTCAAGGCAGGGAGCCCCGTCCACTTTATTCTGAGCCCCCCTGTTGATTGCTTGCGAGCCCAAGTCGAACTTCGAAGTCCTTTCTGTCTGGTTCGTCGTTTGAACCCGCTCCGATTGACGAAGACGGCTTTGCTTTAGATTACTGGCGGGGGCATCTCCGCCATCTCAAGGAGTGGGACTCAAAAACGTTCAGCTGATGATCAAATGTAAGCTTCCTGGATTGGCCGGGGCACTCTGAGAGTTCTTTCAGGCTGCGGACTGGCAGCGTGACACAGCTTACGTTTGTCGGTACGTCCTCAAAATTTCTAGCGAGTCATTGAATCTGAGGGTTGATTGGCTGCCGCCAGTTCGGTGCGAAGCGAGTCACGTAGATTGAACGTTTCTTTTGGGCACCCCGGAATCTGTGTCGCAGTTGCTAGTTCCGCTAGTGCGCTATCGATTCGCCCATGGTCGAGGTCCAAGACCGCAACATTGTGATGGGAGCCGGCAGGCCCGTAGAGCTCCCTAAACACCTCAATCGATTCCTCGCGCTTTCCGAGTTTGTACAGCACGATAGCCAGAGCCGATCGAAGACGTTCATCTTCGGGATGTTTATTCAAACCTTGGCTGATTATCAATTCTGCTTCGGCATTCCGCTTGGACTCGATAAGTGTCCAAGCAAGGTTGTTGTAAATCTCGGAAGTAGCAACTCCCTTCGCCAGCACACTTTGATAGCGGCTGAGTGCTTTTTCCGTTTGTCCCGTCTGTGCGTACAGCGGAGCCAGCTCAAGATCTAGCGCTCCGGCTTTGGAGTCTAATTGCTCGGCTTTCTCGTACAGCAAGATGGCCTCTGACGCGTGCCCCTTCGCCGCGACAGACCTCGCAGTTTCAATGCAGAGTTCTCTTTCGTCGGGCTTTTCGCGAAGTAGCTGAGAGTTTGGCTCGCTGCTCAGCGGTTTAAGAAATTGGCTGGTGCTTCGTTTTTCAAGGCTGCTGCAGCCAACGTGAATGGATGCAAGGAGCAAAGCCAGGAAGACGGTGAATCGGGCCATCAGAAGCTTCCCCCCAGCCCATTCACACCACCGAATCCGAATCCTCTCCGGCCAGAGCGAGCGGACCCTCGAGATCGGCCTCCCAAAAGACTGCCCTCAGCGACCGGCCCCGATAGACCAAGTGCCGCTGGAGTTGCCAGCTCGAGATGGATACTGGCGATGCCAAGCTCGGCGAGCCTGTTGCCAACAGCCTCCAGTCTTCTTTGGTCCAAGTCTCTGTCACCGGACGGCTCAACAATCAAAGTTTCGTTGCCAAGTCGTCCTGTCACGTTGTGGCGGGCAAGCCGGTCCAATGCGGCGGGTGCGAGGTCGGTGGACTTTCCAACGAAATCTGCCCGGTAGAGGACATTCTGGTCGAGATTTGCCGCTTCCACTTGGGACTGCTGAACATTGCACAGCTTCGAGCCAGCTGGCTCGGGCACTGCGCCGGCAGGGATATCCGAGCAACAATCGACTCCCAGGATTCCGCCCCGACTCGCGCAGCCCGCTAAACCAACGCACGCGCAAAGTACCAGCATCAGGCTCTTGACCTTCCCGATCTCAGGGTGACTATGGCCTGACGAAGCGTTTCGACGCAATCTCATGGTCAGGATTCTCTTCACGGTTCTATTCATTCGGGCCCCGACGGATCAGGCCCTCAAAGTCAACACTTTGTTCGATTTGCATAACGTCCGGTC
Organism: Roseiconus nitratireducens; assembly: GCF_008629675.1. GTDB lineage: Bacteria > Planctomycetota > Planctomycetia > Pirellulales > Pirellulaceae > Stieleria > Stieleria nitratireducens. Next base: position 60,590 of record NZ_VWOX01000002.1, read on the forward strand.
CAATCGATTCGACGGTCGCTTGCACTCCAAGTGGCGAATACGGCAGGTGAGGATTCGCCATTGAACTCGCGCAGCATCGATCCGTTGGCCCTACCTGCCCGATCATGTATCGATCGGCACGGCAATGCTGGGCACGTTTTTGACGGGCGTGATCCGTTCGAACCGAGGCCCGATAGTCCGTCGATCGACGACTCTCTAAACGATTTGCGATGAAGAACTCGATATCTGTCGGTTCATGGACATCGCTGCCGGGTAAAGCCTGGCAGTTGCACGCGTCGCTGGGTGCAACAAGGTGCGGCGTCACAAGAATCACCAGTTCCTGCTCTCCACTACTGCTTCGATTGACTCCACCGGTCGACCCGATGATCGGAAGATCTCCCCAGAACGGAACGCGGTCCGTGCTTGCGCCGTAGTTGGTTTGTAAGAGCCCCGCGACTGCAATTGACTGTCCACTGCGCAATTTGACAGTTGTGGCAAAGTTGCGACTGTTGAGTCCAGAAACCTGCGTTCCGTTTCCCGCACCACCGATTGTGGTCCCCAAAGACTCATCCCGAGTGCTAACCTCCGCGTTCACTTGAAGGCGGATGACATCGCGATCTTGAATGAACGGGGTGAACTGCAACTGAACGCCGAAAGGCACAAAAGAGACGCCCTGCAGGTTTTGCCCGTTTCCGACGCCGCCTGCAGAAATGATCGGCACGGGAAATCGCCCTCCCGCCTGGAAATCGGCCGGCTGACCATTCATCGTGATCAAATTCGGTTCCGCGAGCGTTCGCGAGAGATTGAGTCTGCGTAATGCCTCGATCGCGAGCCGAACTTGTCCCATGTCGAGTGATGCAAGAATGTTCGCTCCGGATTGGCTGTCGCCTCCCGGTTGCACCAGATTGCCGGCGAGAGATTGAAAGACGGTGAACCCGTCGTTGTCATCGACTGCGAAGTTCAGGCCGATACTGCGGGCCGCGCTACGGTTGACTTCCGCAACCGTCACTTTCAACATGACCTGCTGCTCGCCGACTACCTTCATTTGGTTGATGATCCCTGCTTGTGCGAGAGCAATCGGATCAATCACCCGGCGTCTCTGTGCGGCTGCTTCTTCTGCGGCGAGTGGATCAATGGTTTCCTGAAAGCTAAATGCTCCCGCGAGGGTGACCGGGTTGACGGCAGCAACGGGTTCGTCGGGTCGAATGAGCCCGGCATTCACGCCACGAGCACCGGCAAGCACCTGTAAGATCTGACCCATTTCGACGGTGTCAGGCGTTTGCCCGCGAACGATCATGCGATCTTCGATCTGGTCGAGTTCAATGAAGCTGTTGGGAAACTTCTGGTTGAGCTCTTGTTCCAGTGACTCAATTGGGCGAGCCAGGATTGGATCAGCGAAGACCCGTACCAAATAGCTTACGGTCGATTGGCCCGATGGCGCGCTGCCGTCCTCGAACCATAGGATCAACGTCGTCGAACCAGGCTGCAAACCCGTGATCGCAATCTCCCTGCCGCTTTGTTCGTCGATCACTTCGGTTCTGACGGTCTGGTCGTCAGGCACATAGATTCTTTTGGGAGCCTTGGCTAGCTGCAAGACTTTCGGCCGGCCAAGCACCAGATTGAGCGGCAGTTCGGGATCGATGGTGTTCTCAACAAATCGCTCCGCGCGGCGGACCGCGGCGGCGGCCGGAGGCGGCAAGATAAGGTCCGACGGAAAACCACTCTGGATTCTAGAACTCGGCTGGATCGGCTCGCGTGGTCCGGCCTCTTGCTCCCCACGACTCGCACTCGGGCGTTCGATCGCTTGCATGACATCGGCAGGGGGCAGATCCATCCCGCCAGCCGCCCGCGGGTCGCTCGGAAACGGGTCCTGGCCGGAAACCCGATTCGCCGCCCCACCCAGCACGGTCAGGCTAAATAGAAGCAGTGGGCAGATGGTTGCAGGAAATCGCACGACGTCAGTGGCCTCAGTTGAATTGACACGCACCGCACTCGGCCGGGAACGAGCGAGTGCGTTTGCTTGTGAACGGGCGTAGCCCATTCGGTTGAGTCCGACCACCGGATTTTTCATCTAATCGGAGTAAACCGATCCCTGCTTTAGCAAATAGTGCGGACGAGCTAAGATTTGCTGAAGTCTTTGGTCGGACCAGGTCTTTCACCCTCATTTACGAGAGCCCAGAGATGTATAGAGTCCGCGTTTTCTCCGTTGCCCTGTTGATGTTTGCTTTTTCAACGTCGGCCTTTTCGCAGGACAAAGATCCGCACGAAGGAATGAAGCAAGAGCACGCGGCAGCTCACGTCGACCACGATCGGTGGCAGGCAGAGCACAGCAAGTGGCGGGTCGAGCACTTACGTGCCATGGCGATGCTGGCCAAGCTGCAAGCCAAAATCTACGAACATGAAGCGGAGCTCGAAGAGCATGCTGAAGAGATTCGCGCTCACGAGGACCACGCCAGGCATCACGGGGACGAGATTGCTGAGCATGAGGAATCGGGCAACGACGACGACCACAACAAGCTTGCGGAGGAGCATTCCGACTTCATGAAAAAGCATCAAGCAATGTCAGCAAAGCATGACTCGCTACATGCGGGTCATGAAGAGTTGATGACCTTGATCAAGAAGCTTTTTCAGGCCGACAAAAATTAAAAGCTTGGCGTTAGCGAATCGCCCTGACCAACACTGGCGAGCGAGCTAAGACAGAGTTTTCCTCTTGAGCAAGTTCGCGATGACGTGCCAGAACGGCGTCGCGAACTTTTGGCGGCAATTCGTTGAGTGTTTGCATCGCATCGTGCAATCGAGGCGATGCATTTGGCTTCCTGGAGTCGGTGTCAGAAGCATTGATGTTCAGCATGAAGCCGACAACGTAGTCATTTTGCTCGTAAGTCAATAGTGCTGCGACGTAGCCCGTTGGTACGTCGCGTTCGTCAACCACCGCTCCTGCCGAAACAATCTCTCCCAAACGACGGGGCGCACTGTCGAGCACATGAAAGTCGGCGTCTGGGTACACCCCGTAGGAAGTTGCCGAGTAAAGGGCATCGTCTACACCGGTTCCAACGTAAACGATCGGTCGGCTATCTGAGATTGCGGTCGCGCGGACGGTGACGCCGTCGCGACGTAGGTCGAAGCCCGCTGTTGAATTCGGTATGAACGGCAGGAGATGTCCCACAAGCAGAGGTGATCCGTTTCCGCTTGAGCTTACCCCTTCGATGCGATCCAACGGGGTTGCCACGCCGACCCGCTGAGGCGTTCGCCGAATTCGGGCCAGAAATGCCTGACCTTGAATCGACGCATTAAAATCTACCCGTTGATAGTTGCGCATTTCGGCATGCGAATTCGCATTTTCCTGGTAGTCGCCACTAACCAGATCGCCATGAATTTCGTTGTCGGGATTCAACTCAGGCACAGGCCGGTAAACATACTCGTGGCGATCCGCAAAGAGGGAACTGGCATCCGCCCGCGCCGCAAACCGTGGTCGGTCATTCCCATCGCGTTGGACAAGCGTCTGTTCCGGACCAGCACCCAGAGTGCTCAAGTTGTCCGTCGGATCTAAGTCGTCATCAAAAACATTCCGGATCACTTCGCGAGCCTCCATCCGCCCGCGCTGATCGATGTCGCGGGCACCCTCAAGGGCACCCGTGTTGACTGCTGACTGCATCGTTCGCCGCGATAGCAAGACAAATCCGTAGTCAAGCGTCAGGGTAAGCAGTCCGACCAACACCAGCAGAAATAGCACCAACAGGATCAGTGTTTGACCGCGACGGCTTTTAGCGTTCCTAGGTCCCACTGGAAAACACCTCGCGCCGATAGATCGCTTGAAACGACATCACCTTTCGGTAGGGGCGAACAATTCTGGTAAACGCCTCAAGTTCCCCCAGTCCGTACAAGCCAGCATTGGCATTGGAACCGGGAAGATTCGTCGCCGGCGAAAGTCGCGGCGTAGGATCTTGAATCATGTAGCACCCCGTGGTGGCGCCGGAATCAAGAACGGTATCACCCGCGATCACGATCATGCTGGCGGTTTCGCCGCTCGGTTCGGTGGCTGAGCCCGAAACAGTCTTGCGATTGATCAAGGTCGTTGATTGAGCCGGATAGTTGATTCTCAATGCGACCATGCCGGGCTCAAAGGAGCCCAGAGTAGCGTCGGCTGCGGAATCGAGAGCGAAGGGCCCCTTGCTTGGCGATGTTTCATCACCGTCATGGTCGACTCGGATTTCTTCCAGCGGCGCCACCCATTGGATGACCGTTTCTCCCGCCGTGCGAATCGAAGAGGGAGCGAAGCCACTCCCCGGTGGGTTATCGTTTGGGAACGGGAGATCGTCTTCAAATCCTCGGATGCTATATTCAACGATTGGAATCAAAACAGTTTCTTCCCCGGAAGCCGCGTTCACCACGATCGTGCCGGGATATCGCGTCATACCGTTGTCGCGAATCATCGCCGGGACAATCAGCCGGTTGATCAATGGCAGCTGATCGACGAAAGCTCGGAAGTCGCCATTGAACTCCGTTGAACTGTCCCATTCGCTATCGTGAATCACTAGAAACTGCTCGTCAAAGATTGCGTCTTTGAAACGTTGATCGTTGCAGGCGAAGTTCGATTCATCGCAACTTTCTAGTTGCCCTAATCCCAACTCCTGGTTTGGCCCGAATGGCATTCGAGAGATCTCTTGAGCTGCCACATCGACCGCCTGTTGCAGCACGTTGGCCTGAAAGAAGAACAGGCCAAAGCTGATGGTTGCACCGATCAAAATGATGATGACCGGGACGAGTATCGCAAACTCCAGCAGTGCTTGACCTCGCGGAATCCGTCTCACCGACCGCCGTGGATTTTCGACAGCCTTCATCGGTTGCGATCTTTCAAGTAAACGCTTGTTCCAATCACCAAGCTTTTCGTGCCACTGGGAACTTCCAGCACGGAGCGGGAATCCTGGCAGGGAACGACAATCGACCATGGAGTGACACGTAATCGGTGTTCGACGATTCGTCCGTCTTGATCGATGAAATAGACATCGATCGGCACGCGCATCCACATCGTGTGAATCGAACGGCAGGGCTGCAACCAGAGGCCATATCCTTCGCAAAATTTTCGTCGAAACATCAAGCCACGAAACCGCTGCCAGATTGTGCTCGCGACCTCGACGCTCGGGAGCAAGATCTCCTGCGTCTGGGAATCGATTAATTGCATCCTTCACTGTCCCGTTACTCCGCGCATTGTTTGTCCCATCGCACCGAAGGCCTGGAAGATCATGGGGCCAAGCAAAACGACAAAAATGCCCGGCAAGAATCCGACGACCATCGGAACAACCAACAAGGTGGGGACAGCCATCGCGGCCGCGGAAGCTTTCTCACGTCGACGGGTCCGCATCTCTTTCGCCTGGATTCGAAGTGTCTCGCCCATTCCCGCTCCCACCTGTTCGGCCTGAACAACGGCCGAAACGAACGTCGAAAACACAGGAACTTCCACTCGCCGCATCAGTCGCCGAAGAGAATCGATTCGCGACCGGCCGGCGAGATTGTCTGCTTGAAAGCTGCGTAATTCTTTTGCAAGCGGCCGGTCGGGTGATCCGGCATCGAGGACTCGATCGAGTGCGGCATCAAATCCGACGCCGGCCCGCGAAAGCGTATTCAACAAATCCAGAAGCAGCGGGAGATCTTGCTCGATCTCCAGGACACGCTTTCGTCGAATCGAACGCACGACCAGCATCGGGACCAGCGACAAAACGACAATCAGAACCCACGGCATCGCCAGTGCAAACGGAACCATCACGTTTCCGACTCCGCCCGGTATCGATCGAATGAAGTCGGTCGCAAGATCGATCGTGCCGGTGCTGTACAGGCGAGACCAAACGACTAGCCCCAGCACGAACAGAAGGGAGGTCGAGAGCCAAAAAACCATGGGCGCAAAGGGGCTGCGGAGTCCAGCACGAAAGAGCCAGCCGTGAACACCGCGCAGGTCCTCTTGGCCCAGGACAGACTCGTCAACACCGGCCGCTTTATTCCGGGAGTCTTGCTCTTGAAGGCGAGCATGAATGCTCGACTGACTGGACGCAGCATTCCAAGTCCACAGCCCGATCACCGGTACGAGTACGAGAAGGACAATCCACACGGCAAGTTCCATCCTGAATCTCCGTCTAGACCTTCGGACGACTGATACGTGAGACCAAGGCGACACCGACACCTTGTAAGAACAGGCTGACGGCGACCAACCAAGATCCGACACCGCTCTGCAGGAAGGCCACGAACCGCGGCGGATCTGATTGCCACATCATCGCTGCCATGAACCACACCACCGCCAATACTGCGAGGGTCGTCAACGTGCCTTGTGTGCTGAGTGTGCGAATCTGCCTGGCAATCGCAAGGCGATCACGAATGGTGCTCCCGATCGCCGCAAGTGTCTCCGCCAATTCACCGCCTACTGTCCAATTGACGGTCAGAGTCGTTGCAAATAAGCGGAAAGTTTCCGTCGGGACACGCTGTGCCAACAAATCGAATGCATCCGGGGGTGAGTCCCCCAGCCGCAACCGGGCCACCATCTCGGATAGCTCTCCACGGAGAGGCATCGGCGAGTATTCCGACGCCTGCCGCAGCGATGCCTGCAGCGATGCGCCCGAACTGACGCTCGCAACCAACACGTCAATCGCATCGGCCAATTGGGATTCCATTCGGGACAAACGCAATCCGTAGATCCAGGCATCGATCTCGGTACCGATGAACCCAGCGACAATGACTAACCCGATCACGATGTTCCACGGCCATCCCCAGATCCAACCTAAGCTTAAACCGATTGGCGTGACCACCATCCATGGCAGGAGGTAGTGACGAGCCACAAAGGGCCTTTCGATGTCCGGAAACGACCGATTGCCGGCATCGGCTTCGTTCAACCTCGCAAGAATCATCTCGCGCGTCGCCGCTTTGTACCAATAGACCGCCAAGCCTGCGATCGCCGCGATCAGTCCGCCGGCAGGGAGGAGAATGCCGGTCATCTAAGCTTCCCTCCCAAACCAATTGCGATCCACCTCGCTGATTCCGCGGGACGCTAGCTCGTCGACGATCCGGGGAACCACTCCCGTCGCTTGGAACCGTCCCTCGATTCGGTTTTCCGAGCGTCCGGTTGGTTGAAACGTGAAGATGTCTTGTAGCTGGGGGGTTTTGCCTTCGATGCCAACGACTTCCGCAATTCGCTCGACGCGCCGGACGCCATCTTCGTAACGACGAACGTGCACCAGATAGTTCACCGCAGAAACGGCGTGTTCACGAATTGACTGAGATGGAAGGTCCATACCGGCCATCATGACCATTGTCTCCAGGCGGGCGAAGGCATCCCGGGGGCTGTTTGCATGAATCGTTGTCAAGCTGCCGTCATGGCCTGTATTCATCGCCTGCAGCATGTCGAGCGCTTCGCCGGCGCGCACTTCGCCCATCACAATTCGATCAGGCCGCATCCGCAATGCATTGACGACCAAGTCACGCTGAGTGATGGCCCCTTTTCCCTCCGTGTTCGGAGCTCGTGTCTCCATCCGGATCACGTGCGTTTGCGATAGCATCAGCTCCGCCGCATCTTCGATCGTGATGATTCGTTCGCGATCCGGGATCGCTTCGGCGATCGCACCGAGCAACGTCGACTTGCCGCTACCGGTACCACCCGTCACGATGATACTTTTTCGATGTCGAATGAGTGCTTCGAGAAATCGATCCATGACGTCGGACAACATCCCGAGCCGAAGCAGATCGACGCGAGTGAGTCGTCGGCGTCCAAATCGACGGATGGAGAGAGTTGGTCCATCGATGGTGACCGGGGGAAGTGTCGCGTTGACGCGGCTTCCATCAGGAAGTCTTGCATCCACCATTGGTGAGGACGTGTCGATTCGCCGGCCGACACGAGAAGCGATTCGCCCAATGATCCGAACCAAATGTTCGTCGTCACGAAAACGAACGTCAGTTTCCTCTAGAATCCCGAAACGCTCAACGTAAACGTGATCGTAGCGATTCACCAAAATGTCGGTGACAGCGGGATCGGCCATCAGAGGTGCCAGGGGTCCCGTCCCGAGTGTTTCCTCGAGCAGATCGCTGGCGAGGCGACCACGTTCGTCTTCATTTAACGGCCAGTCTTCCGTCTCCAGAACGTCCGCAACGAACTCATTGATCAGCGGCTTCAATTCACTGTCGCCCCGCGCCAGCGCCCCCTGCCGATTGAGCTCATCGATCAACCGCTCGTGTAAATCACCCTTGATCGCGTGATACTCGATGTTTCGGTTGGCACGCCGTGTTGTCAGCTGTTCAGTATTCGATATTCCAGGCTCGGAAGCTCTCGATCTCAGCCGATCTCTGGGGACTTCGATCGCTTTGCGTTGTAGTCGGTCGCGTAGCGATTGACGATCGCTCATGACGCCTCACTCCCAAGGATGCGACTGGACGCATCGGATGGAACCGGCGCACTTTGCTGGCTAGCCGGGACCGTGCGAGAAGGGGATCGGACGGGTTCGCTTGGAAATTGCTCTTCCCCCAACAGCTCCAAGTCGTCAGCAATTGCTCGAATCGCCGCCGCCGATTTATTCCAGCGAGACGCACCGAGGACGAACGGTTTACCCGTGTTCGCGGCCAGAATGACCCGGCGGTCGAACGGAACGACGTAATCGGGCTTTCGTCCCAGGTAGCGAGCGACCTCGGATACGCGGGGGCCGCCCCCGCGCTTGGAATAGCGGTTCAGAAGGACTTTCTGTCGCCTATCCGGGAACTCAACCTCCTCGAGCAAATCGAAATAGCCGCGCACCGTTTGAAGAGTCGGAACCACATTCTCGACCACAATGATGGCCTGGTCACAGAGGTCCAGGATTGCCATGACCGTTCGATCGAACAGCGGAAAGGTATCAATGATGACATAGTCGTACGCTCGACGAGCCATCAGCAGGACGCGTGAAAGAAACGCGTCATCAATCTCCGCTGCTTCAATAGCACTAGTCGGAGCGGCAAGCAAGTGTAGGCCCGATTCATGAATCGACATCAATTGAGTGAGCAGCTTCTCATCGAGCCGATCCCGCTGCTGCCAAGCGTCGACCAGGGTAGCCTCGGGACGCAGATTGAGTTGCGTGGCGCAAACTCCCATCTGCAGCGACCCATCGATTAGTGCGACGCGATCTGGGTGAGTCGATGCCAATTCAACCGCGACATTCACGGCCGCCGTGCTCTTTCCGACTCCGCCCTTATTGCTGATGAAACTGATCAGTTTCCCGCTCGCGAAACTTTTCCTGCGACGCGGTGACAATCTTCGTTGAAGCACCTGAAGCAGGTCGCCTCCGGCAATCGGCCGACGAAGGAAATCTTCCACCCCTAGTCGCAGCGAGCGCATCATCATTGTGCTCTCGGTCTGCGATGCTGGAAGGCGGTTGACGTCGTAGACGCCAACGATTGCCGCGTCTGGTGCAGCTGCAATTGATTCGTCAACGAGCGCTTTCAGCGTTTCCAAATCGTCGCCGATCTCGAGCATCACGATGGACGGCTGAAAATCCTTTGCGGCACCGATCGTACTCCGTAAATCACTTTGGAAAAGCAAAACCGGATGAACTTCCGCTGAACCCGCAACGGCTGCACGCAATTCATCATCAAGAGACTGGTCCGTGCGATGAACCAAGATACGAGGGCTTGTCATGGTGACCTCCGGTATGCGCGCACCTTCCGTCTACCACCAATCAGTGTTTCCGTGATTGAAATCTCGCTCATCGGATCGGGGTCGGAGACGAGCACGCCAACTGTCTCAGGCGATTCCGATGGGCGGACCATCTGGTTGGCCATCTGGTTTGGATCAGCCGTTCCTGTTCGGGCGACGCAGAACACTTGCGTTTCCTGGGCCAGTGCCTTCGCAACGAGAGAAATTTCGCTCGGTCGGATCGCGACGACAACTTGTTCCTCCGATGTTTGGATGACAAGAGCCTCCGTCGCCAAGACACGATTGACAGCACTCGATTGCAATTCAGTCGCTAAAGATGGAGAAATTTCCACGCCCCGCATCGTCTTCCGCAGATCCGGACGAGTGGATGCCAACAGATCGAAGCGGTCCCCGCGGGACAACTCCGAAGCGCCTCGTATGTCGTCAACGTTGATCGTCAGTGCCATTCGATTCGACGGAATTGCCGAAGCGATTCCGGGCTTGGTTCCGGGAGGAAAGAAATCAGCCTCGCTGAGTTCGGAGCCCGCACTCAGATCTCGCGCCGCGACACGTTCGACCCATTTTGATGTTGAACCCTCAACAACCTGGCCAGGCAAAACCGACTCGTACGCTTCTACATTCTCTTTCAGACTGCCTGGCGGAAGAAAATCGCTCTCGCGAAAGATATATCCGGGTTCGATCGCACGACGAACAACTCGTCCAATCAGCTGCTCGGGTCGCGCGATCCAATCGTTTTCAACATCACCTGGAAGGAAGAAGTATTGGCGAAGTTCTCCCGTGTTCGGTTCAGCAAGATGCTGGGCCTGAATCGACTGAAAAGCCTCGATAGGAACTGCATTTGCCGGCAAGGCGATACGTCCGGCCAGAACGTCGGCATCGTCTTCGGCACCGGACTGCTGGCCGCTACGGGTGACCATGTTGATCTCCAAGCCTGCTCCCAGGGCACCGGTCAGCGCTACCGCTTCGTCTGGATCAATTGCAATGCAAACGCGTTCCTCTTTGGTCGTGTTCACACTACGCCCTCGCGATTCGGTATTCGCCAGGTCAAGACCACCTTGCGTGGTCATGCTGCGGTTCGTTGCCAGTGCGATCAACTCGGCATTCTGGGCCAGGATCTGCACGCCAGTCAGTGGAATCGGTTTTCCTCCCCGTGCTTTGATACCACCCATGAGTAATCCATACTCTGAACTTGAATCCTTCGGCTCATCCGGATTACTGGCCAGCAGATCAAAGCGATCGCCGGATTTTAGAAAACGAAGTCCGGGGATCTTTTCAGCATCCAGGAAGAAGCCTTGTTTTCCATTCGGTACACCTCCCGCAATGCCACTTCGACTACCCTCGGGTAAAAAGTCCTTCTCGCTAAACACGAAGTCTGCCCGCTTTTCGCGCGCCATCACGCGACCAATGATCTCATCGAAACGTGTAATCCATTCTGGATGGTCTGCAACTTGAGCTTCAGGCAACCAGAAATAGCTGTCGGAACCAAGAGTTCGATCGTAGACGTCTTCGCGCTGAACAACATCAAACGCTTTCAAGCGGACCAAAGACTTGGGAACAGGAACCATGCCTTCTCGCGAGGGTTCTTGTGCCAAGGGTGCCGTCTGGTCCAGCCAGCCTGCAGCCCGGACGATTCCGAAGGTCAGCGCGCAACCAGCGAACAGCACCGCGACAACGATTGCGGATTTTGGGATCGACCGTGTTTGGCGTCGACGTCGATTGACCATGATTCTCTCTGCATTCATTTACCAGCCAGATCGTTCCGATCACTGGGCTGGCTAAACATCAAGCCAGGCAGCCGCTTGGGACTGCCTGGCAGACATCGTCTAATTAATGGTCTGATCTCTCTCCCAAGGATCAGTCAGCCACGAAGGCTTCACCGTCAGCAACGCCGCCGTTGACGACGACATTGTTTTCAAGTTCACCATCACCGTCAGCATTGCCGGTCACGCTGGCCCAACTGACTTGACCATTGCCTTCGATGGCACCATCGGCGTTGATCTGCGTATCCGCAAATCCGCCTGTCGCAATTGCATTGTTGTCTTCGGCGTGTGCCCCCGGCAGCATGCCGGCACCGATCGCGTACTGGTCCGCGACTTTGTGTCCAAAGACGGAAACCGCAACAAGCGCAATCAGGGCGACGGCGGCAACGATGACGATGTACTCGACCAGTCCTTGGCCGCGACGATTCTTTCGAGAAGCGAGTTGCTTCGGCATAGCTGTTTCTCCCTTTTGGAAAAACGAGTCAAAGAAAACTGTATTAGCCGCCTGACCAGTTCTCCGCGCGGCAGCGGCCAAGCGAGGACCGCACGAAGCCGAAAGCCGTCAGGAACGCGCCGAAGACGGGTGGCCACGGGAATGGCACCCCTGGCTTCGGGCGTCGAACTACTTCCAGATTGTCTTGTCTTAGGTGCGCCTCGGGAGCCATTCGCTCCCGTGGGGCGCACAAACTTTCAGCGATGATTGCGAATCAAAAGGAGCCCCACCGCGCCGGCACAGCCGATCGGGTTTGGTCGGACCGTTGACCAACTGCACCGCACGCGGCGGAACGTGTTGGCTTTGAAAAAGTCCAGGCAGCAACGACACGCACCTGTTACGGCACACGTCAATCACATCAAGGCGGGGAGACTACGCGAGCGGCGCAGGAGGGCCCCGGGGCTGAGGAATCGACAGAGAGGTCGATTCAAGAATATGAAGGGCGGGAAGCTTCGCGGTCCGAACGTCCAAGCGGACGATCGACAGCGAATCCGGTTTCCACAGCACCCCATTCGGAACGCTCAATGACTGGCAGAGGACACAAGAGTCCGAGTCATGGTCACCATGCGAATGGCGAGGCTCTTCCCCAGATCCGTGCTCGCCTGAGCGTTCAGAACTCTGGGGCGGGTGATGGCAACAATCGTGTCGACAACCACCGCCTTCGGACGCGCTGGACTGGGTGCCAGCCAGCTGCCTTTCGTGGTCGCAACCAGCCACGTGCAGCCAAGCCGGTGCATGACCGAGAGCGGCCATGACGCACAACAGACTGACGGCAAATGGTCGGACGAACGAAGTCATCGACGACTTTCGGGTGCGAGTGAGTGAATGCTGAGATGGTCCGACCAAGGACAATACGCTGGCATACGATGGGCATGCCTACCGGGTTCGTCAAGAGGCGAAAGAATTTTTGTGATGAAGTTTCTGCGTGAGCGGGCCATGCCATGAACTCAATGCATTGACCGTTCGTAAGCCAGCAACGAAACTACAGACGTTCCTTGGTCGGACCGGACAGTTTGTCATCGCCCGAGCAATCTGCTCACTTGGGCTCTCTCGGACTCTTTCGCTTATTGGTTACGGCCTTGGAATTTCGTCGCCAGCTTTGTGCCCATCTTGCTATTGCGTCGTTGCTGCTCGGCAACGTCGCAGGCTGGTTGCACGTTGGCTGTGCAGGCTCCGGGGGTTCTTTTTGCGATCACTCCCCAACGGCACCTGCCTTTTTCGACAAAGCGGAAGCCGGATCTCGGCAACATGAGTGTTGCCATCATTCACATTGCCATCCGGAACCTCGCAAACAGAGCGAGAACGCGGATTGCGCCGACTCCGCGCCGATGGCGCCTGATTGTCCGGTTGAGCATGACTCCGACCGATGCAGCGTCTGCCAAAGCTTCGGGACGTCACGAACTGCTGCTCAGATCGTTGAGAAGACGATCGGAAAATTCGAGCAGGGCTGTGAGTTCGCGTTTGCCGCAACAGACGGCGTGTGTGACCCAAGCACACTCTGGAGCAGCATCACAGTGAGGGGACCGCCGCGAGTCTAAGCGACTCGTAGCATTCTTCACCCCATTCCTGACTCCTCACACCCGAGGTGCGTACTCATGGCAATCGTCCATGATGTGCCCGAGGGCAAGGGATTGGTAGCGCGCCTGCTGACTACCGACTTTTGTCCCTGGGCCAACCGTTTTGTCTTTTGGTTGAGAGAACCGGTCGGTTGGTTCGTACTGGCGACTGCCGCAAGTGTCGTCGTTGGACTCTATGTTGCTCCCATCGGTTGGACGCTTGCGGCTTCTCTTGCATCACTCATTGCTGTTGGAATGCTGTGGCCAGCAGTCGCGGTTCATGCTGCGGAGTGTTCTTTGGGCCCTTATCAGCAGCAAGTTCATGAAGATGAACCTTGCGAGTTACAGCTTGCCGTGCGGAACCGCTGGCCACTTCCGATCTGGGGCTTGGCGATCGAAGGATACCTGGATCGTCGACAGGAGACCGTGGACGAAGCGAACGTCCCCACCGTTGCACTCGCCTTCGTGCGTGCGATGGCAACATCGACTTACCGTATCTCGATTCGACCCGAAATGCGTGGACGCTATCCCGACGGCAACGCCGTATTGACGTGCTCGTTCCCATTCGGGATTTGGACTGCCAAACGAAAGCTGAAAGACGTTTCACCGATCACAGTCTGGCCCAGGGTCTATCCCATTGCAGGCCAAGCCGCGATCGCCGGTAGTAGGGCAGCAGAGTCCGGTGAAGGCCAGCGTCGCGGTCGTACCGGTGATTTTCTGGGTGTCCGTGAATATCGCCGTGGAGACAGCGTGCGCCAGGTCAACTGGATCGCAACGGCAAGATCCGGTGACTTGGTCGTCACCGAACGCAGCGGCCCGCAGTGCCCCACCGTGCTCGTCATTGTCGATACAGCAATCGACGCTGCTAATCCTGACGAGCTTGCTGATCGGGTTCGTGTCGCCGCGAGTCTATTGGCAAACTTGCATCAGTCATCGGTGCCGTTGCGGGTACACGCGGGATCGCCTTGCCTTGCTGTCCGCCGCGGCAGAGAGGGCTTCATTCAGATCATGGATCGATTGGCGGACATTCCGGCTGACGGTTTCGCCCATTCACAGCTCCCTGATTCATTGAAGGCGACTGCCTCGCTCTTGATTTCGTCGAACGGTCGCGGCGAAGTCTTGGTTTGTATCTCCGACCCGTCGGTGAATCCTCGATCCACCGACAGGCGTGCACATCGAGTGATCTGTCGCAATCGGGACCTGTCGGCCCAGCTGCTCTCATTTTGGGGGGAGGTGTGCGATGAAAACCTGGTCGCGTAAGCGAATCGAAACGATCGCGTTGGCGATGCTGGGGATCGGCTCGGTAGTGCCCTTACGGATCTTTGTGGAATCCACCGGTTGGTTCCTCGCAGAAATTGGGTGCTTGTTGATTGCCTGCGTGACGGCAGCATTCGCCCGGTCTCTCGGCGCCCGGTCTCTCGGCGCCCGGTCTCTCGGCGCCCGGTCTCTCGGCGCCCGGTCTCTCGGCGCCCGGTCTCTCGGCGCCCGGTCTCTCGGCGCCCGGTCTCTCGGCGATCGGTCTCTCGGCGCCCGGTCTCTCGGCGATCGGTCTCTCGGCGATCGGCGAAACCACGCAAAACGAATCGCGATCCTCGCATCAATCGTTCTCATCTTGTTGCCAGCCGCCTTTGCCGTGACGGCTCGTGCCTTCGGTTCGCCAATCGCCTTTGAGATGTCAGCGCTTTCGACGTTTGGTGCGGTCTCGCTAGCTATCTCCGTGATCGCAGCGACGGGTCGGACTCTTGCGTTGTCGCTGATCACTAGTGGATTTTTGGTGCTTTTCTGCGCATCGATCTCTGACGACCATGACGCCATTGTGTTTCCGGTCGCATGGATGCTTCTGTGCGTTTGGCATCTGGTCGCTAATCATTGGGAGCGTCTTGATTTAGCGATGCCCGATTCCGTCCAGCGGAATTTCTATCTTCGACCGAGTGTCGTTCTGCTAACCCTGCTCGCATTGACGATCTCAGGTTATGCGATTCGGAACCGCATCCCGAACTCAAAGCGTCTGCCGTACAGCTTCATGCCCACCAGTGGCGGCAGCGTGTGGTCCGACCCGGCATCGCGTGGAGGAGTCGGCACGGGAGATGCCGCGATCGCAGCGAAGGATCACGCGGAATCCTTCGGCGCCGTTGACTCGGACCTTTTCTTGGAATCGACGGAGTCGACCTTGTTCGACATGGTCAATGACATGATCGGAGAGCCAAAGAAGAAGAATATATGGGAAAGACGACAAGCAATGGGGAATGACAACGTGATTCCCTCCCATGAGCAGGCGGCAAAAACCGAACAGGGCGGCGGGACATTCTCGACCGAGCGAATGCCGCCAAAGGAGCACCGTCACTTCAACGATGTCACCGATCCCGCGGTGGTGCAATGGGATGGCCCCACGGGCATCCGGCTAGCGATGCAGCGGTATGACACGTTCAATGGCAGCGATTGGTCCCAGTCCGATGACCTTAGAAATGAGAGGCTCGCGCGGGTCGACATCGGCGATTCTCCGTGGTTCTTCGATCCGACGATGCATCGGTTCTTGCCACGCCAAATCCAAGCGGCAAATGTGGGATTACTGAGGATCCTGCGGCTTGATTCCCAACGCCTGCCCGTGCCGATGATGACCGCCGGCGTCCATATTGGGAAAGTTGATCGACAAGACTTTTTTGGCATCGCGGAGGATGGCAGCTTCTTCATGCCCGGTCGCGATCGAGTTCCACCGTTGACCGTTGTGCATGTCGCCAGCGTGCAGGTCATGGAAGATGAAGTCCGAGAACGATTGGTCGCACGGGCTGACGTTCAGATTCCAACTGTTGGACAAGATGGAGAATCAACGGCAATCAGACTCCATGCGCTTGTTGATTCCGCCGCCGACGGAAGCACTCTTCCCGCTGATCAGCTCACCTCATGTGTCGAGTTGCTTCGTCGTGAATTTACCTTCGCACGCGACGGAGAGACTTCCGCGAATTCCTTGAATGATTTTCTGCAGTCGCGTTGCGGCGGCGATCATCTGTTTGCCACCACCGCTGCTTTGATGGCGCGGCGACTGGGTCTGAAATCACGTCTGGTAATGGGACTTTATGTTCGCCCAGAGGCGTTCGACATCGCGGCTGGCCATGCGTCCGTGCTGCCCAACGACGTTCACGTGTGGACCGAAGTCCAACTGGACGATGGACGCTGGATCGAAATCGAGCCGACACCGGGCTATCGACAGCCCGACTACCGCCCCTCGTGGTGGTTGGTCGCCCGTCGAATGGCCACAGCAAGTTGGCCGATTCTGACCGGCGGGATCGTGGCACTGGGAAGCGTCTATGCCTTGCGAAGGTTCTGGATCGATTGGCTGTTGACTGTCATTTGGAATCTTTCCGGTTGGCTGCGACCGCGTCGGCGAATCCGGCTTGCTCTCCGGATCATTGAAGCGCGAGCAAGACTGGCTGGGCAGGGTCGTCCCGTGGGGAAGACTCAGCGGGCTTGGCTCGAACAACTCACACACGCCGATGCGACCATCGCTGGTGCGGCGACACGGTTCTGCGACGCCGCCGACGCCTTGTGCTTCGGCCACGGAAACGATTCCGCGGCGTTTAATGCCTGCGGCCTGGTTGGCGTGCTTCGCGTCCGAACCATACAAACCATTACAAGGGAGCCAACGAGATGAGTTTGATCGCTACCACAAAAGTTCCGCTGCAATCGACCAATCCCCCTGCGTCACATCGCGTTTCGTCACTACGTGATTACCTCCGCAGCGTTCTGTTGGGAAAGGAGGAACAGGTTGACCTAGTCATCGCGTGCCTACTCTCGCGTGGACATTTGCTGCTGGACGATCTTCCCGGCACAGGAAAAACCACTTTGGCGAAGGCGATTGCAGAAGGGATCGATGGGCGGTTGGCTCGCGTGCAGTGCACTCCCGATCTGATGCCCGCCGACATCACGGGATTCAGCATGTTCAACCAAAAGACTCGCGAGTTTGAGTTTCATCCCGGTCCAGTGTTCGCCGACGTTCTGCTGGCGGACGAGCTGAACCGGACGACTCCGCGAACACAGAGTGCACTGCTGGAGGCGATGGCTGAAAGGCAGGTCACGATTGACGGAAAACCTCAACCGCTGTTACCGACATTTTTTGTGATCGCAACGCAGAACCCGATTGATTCTCACGGCGCGTACCCGTTGCCCGAGGCTCAATTGGACCGATTCGCCATCAAACTACGCATTGGTTATCCGGATCGTGATTCCCAGCGAAAAATCCTTCGGCGAGAGATTCTCGTGTCGGAACGAGACCAGGTAACCGAGACCACGACGACGTCCTCATCGCTTTCGTTGAGCGACTTGCAATGCCTTCAACGAGAGGTGCAGGCGGTGAGTGTCCACCCACGCGTCGCCGATTACCTGCTCGACCTGGTCGAGGCCAGTCGTCAGGACGGAGCAGTCGAGCTGGGGGTCAGCCCGCGCGGCATGATGCAGTGGCAAGCAATCTCGCAAGCTTGGGCCACGTTAAAGGGACGTGACTTTGTCACGCCAACCGATGTTGCCGATGTCGCACACTCGGTGTTGTCCGTTCGGCTTTTGACGCGTGGTGAATCGGTCGACGCTGTGATTGACCGAATCATGAGTTCCGTTCCCTCACCGGAGTATCAGTGATGCCCAAGCTACTCGTTCTTCTCGTGGGAATCTCGCTCCTGGTCGGCTGTGGGGCCAACGACACGCCCAAATCATCCCACTTTGAACATGATCATGAGGTTGCTCAGCATTGGCCCGATGATCTTGCAGATGCGGCAAAGAAGATTCGCGAGAGACTCAATTCACCTGGCCTTGAGACCGTCCACGACCACCCCAGCGACGAACACTCCGGCGACGAACACCATCATGGGAACATGCACGAGCATGACCATGAGCGATTTGGCCAGAACCCTGGTGATGAGATCGCGGACATTGTCAGTTGGTTGCCCGAAATTGCGGCCGACACAAATCTGTCTGAACAAGACTGGAATAGGATCGACAACGCCGCCAGATCGTTGTCAGCGGACCTTAACGAAGCGGGGAACACGTTGACCCAGTCCAATCAA
This sequence comes from Roseiconus nitratireducens, assembly GCF_008629675.1. Taxonomy (GTDB): domain Bacteria; phylum Planctomycetota; class Planctomycetia; order Pirellulales; family Pirellulaceae; genus Stieleria; species Stieleria nitratireducens. The sequence continues at coordinate 79,093 of NZ_VWOX01000002.1, forward strand.
GAGCGGGCGAGTGCACTTTGCGAATTGATCGCACAGGTGCTTCCAAAAGTTTCTGATCAACCTCCTGCATCGAGAGTATCGTCGCCATGAATTCACTCGAAATGATACTGGTCGGCGGATTGGTGCGCGTCACTCAGGGACTGATCGCTTCCGCCCCAACGCTGTTGGCGGGCCTATTGATTGCGGCCATTCTCCGATACTACCTGGGTCGGGATGCCACTCGGCGATTGTTCGGAGGCGATTCGCTGCGGAGCTTGCCTCAATCATGGCTGGTCGGCATGTTGCTACCGGTGTGTTCGATTGGCGTGTTGCCGATTTTGATTCAGATGCGCAAGTCCGGTGTACGTCCGGGTGCGATGTCGGCGTTCGCTCTATCCGCACCGCTCTTCAATCCGCTGTCGATACTTTACGGTCTGACTTTGAGCCGGCCACTGGTGATCATCCTGTTTGCGGTTGGATCGCTCGTCATTGTCACGACACTTGGCTTCCTGTGGGACGCTCTAGATCGGCGTCGGGGCACTGCTGGCGAAAGCGGGGACGATATCGAACGCAATCTGATCGGCCCGCGTCGGCTGGCAGCTTCCATCATTCAGATGGGACGCGATGCTACCGGAAAACCAATGGCGTTGACGCTTCTGGCACTTTCAGGACTCGCGATTCTGGCAGCCGCATTGCCATACGGGGCGATGCAGCACAGCGTCGAGCGTGACGATCCGATGGCGCCGATCACCATGATGGCGGTGTCCGTTCCGGTCTATGCGACTCCGATGCTTGCGATGAGTCAGCTGGGAATGATGTTCCAGCACGCGAACTCGCCTGGCGCCGCGTTCACTTTGCTGATTCTGGGAACCGGAATCAACCTTGCCACGCCAGTCTGGTTTGCCAAACACTATGGGTGGAAATCGGCCGCCGTGTGGTTGACGTCGCTACTGTTGATTGTCTTGGCCATCTCGTACGGAATCAATAAACCGCTCGTGCCGCCCGGCGTCGAACCGGCCGGCCACACCCATGCCTTCGACATCTACGCGAATCCGCTTTCGACGTACCATCAGGATTTTTGGCAGGCGTCGAAGGAAGCTGTCGGCAAGCAGCTGAACATTGCAGGATTGGTCGCATTGGGCGTTTTGGCAGGTTTGATGTTGATCGGCACGGTCGTCCGTACCGCGGGATTTGACGAAAGCGGGCTGGCATACGAAGAGCAGAGCAATCTTGAGCCAATCACACGTGGACGTTTTGACGTCATCGTCCCGCAAAGTGTGATCGGTGTGACGATGCTTGCCGGGTTGATTGCACTAAGCATCGTCGCCTGCTACGCGTACTATCCGTCCCCAGAAGAGTGCCTGGAAGAAATTAGGATGGCTCGTACAGAATGTCTATCAGCCGCGATTAGCGGCGATGCCGACCACGCGCTCTTTTGGCTACCGGTCTGGGAAGAGTGGAGTCGTCGCTTGGAGGTCGGAACCTTTCTTCGTCGCGGCGAAGTGCGGAGATACCAGAGTATGCAGGGGTACTTGATTCGCAAGAAGCTGGAATTGCTGGAACACGAGCTCGAACATGACCCCTTTGAGCCTGAAGAGGTTAGAGCGGTAGTTCGGAGTCTGATGGCGACGGACACGCGCTGGGTGCAGAGTTTCAGGAGTCCGTCTTAGAGCGACACGTGGCTTCGTAGGGGCAGCGAATTACAAGTGGAAGCAGTCGACGGGATCGCCATTTGGAAAATGGCGATCCTATCCGGAATTTTACGAGGACTACGGCGAAGCAACTCGCGCTCGGCTCGGCCGGCTTCTATTCCGGTTTCCAGGTGACCGCCGTGCCGGCCTTTTGGAAGATGAACGGATCGCACTTCCGGAATTTCCCCGAGACTTCGCCTGCTGCTTCGATATCGTTGGCGAGATCGAACCTCTGTTCCGAAGCACCCTCGCTGAGGTCAAGCTTGTCCAAGTCCACCCACACGACGTTGGGCATCCGGGAGAATTCAAAGTAATACCGTTTGTTCTTCAGATCACAGATCGTGGTCCACTGCGTCGGGGAAACGTTCGGCTTGACAGGATCCACAGCACCGAGAGGCGTTGCCATGTTCCGCATCACCGTCAGGACACCGGCGACGGCCTCCTGATAAGATTCAGGCTTTTTGGGGAGTTTCGTCAGATAAAACGCCCCTCGGGCAAAGCGGTCCTCCGCATCCATCGTCCCGGGGATGGGCTTCTTGCCGCCAAGGCCCTGGTACTGCTTTAGGAGAACAAGCTGCTGGTCGTACACGGGGGAGTTCGTCATCACGTTGTACTGTGGCCCGTGATGAATACGAGTTTTGCCGTCGATGATCTCAATGATGGCCGAATCGCCGCTCGCATCGGCAAGGGAAAGGTGGACCGGCGCATCGGCGGGCTCACCCTGGTGGATGAGCTCAAAGGGTTTAACCTGAAACGAATCAGCCGCTTTCACCGCCTCGGCAACGGTCGCGAAGTTGTCAAGGAAATACTGGGCCCAAAGGCTGACCGCAAGTCCCGGGCGTGTCGGATCGCGGTCGCCGTACTTGGTTTCGGCTAGATACAGCAGGTTGGCGTTCAGCCCCGCTTCGTTGATGCCATCGGAGGTTGCTCCATCCCAGATCGTCGCCACAACGCTCCCGTACTTTGAAGTCCATTTGAGCGGGTTCTGGTCGGTCATCCCCTCGCGTGCGATGCCCCTGGGCATCACTTGGAGCTTGGTTCCCATCTTGCCGGTCCAGTCCATCGTGCGGCCGACGAGGACGGGCTGTCCTTCCGATTTCCACAGCGTCCGGGAACAGGCATGGGAGAAGGAACCAGCAGCAGCCAAGCAGGACACGGCGACGGCTGCAGTCGTCAGCAGTCGGTTCGGTAGTCTCAAGTTTCTCATTGGGGTTCCTTTCGGGATTGTGTTGTTCGAAGAAAGCCTCCAAGGCGTCACCACGTCCAGCATCCAAGCTGTCGGTCACCGTGCGACGCAACCAGAGTGCCGAAACAAAAGCATCGCTGTCACCCTTCATCTGTGGCGCGCCCGATCGCCGATCGCCAGCATCACACCAAGAATAAGCGTGCGGCCTTGCACACAACGCCACGAGAAAGGCACACATCTGGGCGAGTCCGCACCGTCATCTGCACAGTCGATTTCACTTTCCTCGAATCGTGAAGTTCGATTTAACAACCGAGCATTAGCGATGAATTTGGAAAGTTGAGTGATAGCCCGGCATCTGGTTCTCGATCCAACTTTCCAGACTGGCTGCGGTGTCGTGCCACCGCGGGTCTTGTAGGGTCTTGGACCAAGCGTATCCTGCCGATACGAGTTCTCTGAGAAGATCGGCGTTCTGATCGGCAACATTTGTCGTCTCACCCGGATCATCGACGATGTTGTGGATTTGCCATTTGCCGCCCATTTTCCGGTACGCCTTCATGTCGCCCTTGCGAATGGCCACCTCGTTGCCCGATCCATGGTGGCGGAGCCACGGAATGAATTCTTCCGCATGGGGGTTGGTTCCAGACTGGATGTCGTTCCAGATGTCCTTTCCATCGAGCACCTTTTCCGCTGGTACCGTTGTTTGCGCGAGCCCCGCGAATGTTGGATAAAGATCCATCGCAAGAATTGGATCATTAAAAACTGAACCCGCAGTAATCGCTCTTGGCCAGTGCATGAACATCGGGACGCGGATTCCCCCTTCATGTGTTGACCCCTTGTCATCGCTCAGCGGCGCATTATTGCCTGCCTGAAGAATCTTGCCTCCATTGTCACTTAAGAACACAATCAACGTGGATTCCATGATCGAATCCGAGTCTTCGCCGTCTCGATTCGGGTCTCGGAGGGCATTGGCGATCTGTCCGATACCGCGATCAACCGCGTACACCATTGCGACGTAGTTCTGGCGCTTTGAATAGTCATGAAAGTCGATCCCGTTGGCAGGATTGCTCGGTTGATGGTTGGGAAAGAGATGAAGCAGATCTTCCGCTTTCCCCTGGAGCGGTGAATGCGGTGCGTTGTAGGCCAAATACAGAAAAAATGGCTCGTCGGATTGTTGCGTGATGAATGAGACAGCTTCTTCGGAGAACATGTCCGTGAGATACTCGCCATCGGGCGATAGCACGGTGTCATCGCTTCGACGCAACAGATACTGGTAGTCGTTGACTTTCGGATGGGTTTTGTCCGTCACCGATGGGAAATAGTGGTGCCCACCGCCGAGGAACCCAAAGAAGTGGTCAAAGCCGCGAGCGCAGGGCCGGAAAGGCTTCGCATCGCCCATGTGCCACTTGCCGATGCAGCCGGTTCGATAGCCTGATCGCTGCAGTAGCGTGCTGATCAAGGTCTCGCTTTGAGGGATGCCTTTGTCATTGTAGTCCTCTAAGTTTTTCGCGACATCGGGGAGATTCTTCTGGCCCCCAAAGCAATGGGGCATCCGCCCCGACATCAGTCCCATTCGACTTGGGCCACAGAATGGATGGGCAACGTACGCCTGCCTAAAGACCATTCCAGCCTTGGCGATGGCGTCGATGTTCGGGGTGACCACTTCGGTCCGAACGCCAAAAAGCTCCGCATTGAACCCCACGTCCGCGTAGCCGAGGTCATCACAAAGGATCAGCAGGATGTTCGGCCTTGTGTCGTTTCCGCCAGCATGCGTCGGGTGCGAGCCCACGGCGAAACAGCAGAGAGCAACCGCGATCTGAATGATTCTGTTCATGGCCCAGGCAAGCGATGGAGTGATAGCGTCGATTACTGATGTAGATAGCCCTTGAACCACGAACCTAACGGTCTTCCAGAAAAAGGCTCTCTTTTCCTGTTAGCTTTGCCCCCGCACGTCTATTCACTTTGCAATGAGTCACTCTAATCCGTCATCGTCGTCACCCCCCGAACAAGATCTCGCCGTGGAGATGGCGAGCATCCAACCGCGACTGTACGGGTTTATCTTGAAGCGATTGGCCGACCGCGAGCAAACACTCGAAGTGCTGCAGCGAACGAATCTGGTGCTCTGCCGGAAACAGGACGAATTCGAGCCCGGGTCGAGCTTTGCAGCATGGGCGTTCACGATCGCCAAATTTCAGGTCATGGCGTGGCGAAAATCAGAGGGCGCTCAAAGGTTGATCTTCACCGATGACGTCAACCAACTGCTTGAGCGTTCCGTAGACCAGGAGATCGAGTCCGTCGATCAGCGAATTCCCTTTCTCAGGCACTGCATGGAACGCCTCAAGAGGCAAGATCGCAACCTGATACAAGAGCGATACCGAGATGGGATTCCCATCGCAGACATCGCCAATGCCGCATCAAAGTCAGCTGACGCGGTCGCGATGCAATTGTCTCGCATCCGGGCTCAGCTGCGGGACTGTGTCCGCATGAAGTTGGAAACGGAGGGGCAGGCATGAACGGCAATCCCGACGATGAAATCGACATTCTGATTTCGGCCCTCGTGGACGGAAAACTTTCTGATCAACAACGTTTGGACCTGAATCGTGTTTTGCGGGAATCCCCCGCTGCGGTTGAACGTTATCACGAGCTGCTCGACAACCATGAAGCTCTGTGTGCGATTTATCCAGGCGAGGTGTTTGCCGAGTCTTTGGCAGATGATTCGTTGGACGGCGACATCGAAAAGAAAACTCGCTCGCGAGCCACGACGCCTCTTGTGTCATCGTTTTCGCGACGACTGATGATTTTCGCATCAGCGGCAATCTTGTTGATTGCAGTCGGTTTGGCCGGCTACTTGGTAGGTACCGATCCGGGTCGGCAACGAGCGGGCGAAAATGAATCCACAGGTAACAATCAGGAACAAACGGTTGCGGGCCACGCGATGCTGCACCGTTCGGTCTCTGTCCAGTGGGCGAAGAACACCAGGCCTTATCGCGATGGTGACGTCATCCCCAATGGCCGACTGCGATTCGACGCGGGTATCGCGGAAATTGAATTCTTCTGTGGAGCGACCTTAACCGTCGAAGGCCCCGCAGATCTCGAGGTTCAATCAGACTGGTCCGTCAAAGTCAGTCAGGGGCGATTGCGTGCTCGCGTTCCGCCGGCCGCACGGGGGTTTGTTGTTCATGCTGATGAGACTGAAATCGTCGATCTGGGCACTGAATTCGCCTTGGACATTGATGCCGAGAATGCACGCGTCGAAGTATTGGACGGTGAAGTCGCGCTCAAGGGTGGAATGCATGACGGCATTCACTTAACAAGCGGACAGCAACGATGGCTTGGACAGTCCGGTCAAGCGAATCCCGACACCTCGATCGACCTTTCGCTTGACGTCGAACAGCAGCGCGATGATGCCGAGGCTCAGCGGTTTGCTGCCTGGAATCGGTATTCCCGGCAGAGGGCTGAAGACGAGCGTTTAGTCGCGTATTACAGAATCGCTAACATGCCGGAGGGACGAACCGTCCCCAACTCGGCACGTGAGCGCCAAGGCAACGAGGCGACGCTGGTGGGTCCTGTCGAGAGGACTAACGGGCGATTTGGGCAGCCATCAACTGGCCTGGAATTTGACCGAATCGGTGCGCGAGCACGGACCAGAATTGACCAACGATTTGAAGCTTTCACGTTTGCTACTTGGGTTCGCATCGATAGCCTCGATCATGTCTACAACGCACTGTTTATGAGCGACGGGTACGAGACCGGAGAACTGCATTGGCAGATCCGGGAAGATGGATCGTTGATGTTTTCGGTCATGGTCGATGACACTCAGGAAGTTCGTCATTTTAGCCAACGTGATAACGCGGAGGTCAAAGCCGCAGGGCTGGCGAAGGTCTACTACTCCGAACCGTTCTGGGACATCTCCCAAAGTGGTCGATGGTTTCATTTGGTCGCGGTTTACGATCCGATCGGACGACGGGTGACCCAATACGTCAACGGACAGCGATTGAGCGACGAACGGATTCCAGAAAAGTTCTACATCGAGGATTTGAAGATCGGGCCAGCCGAGATCGGGAATTGGGGCCAGCCGTTTCGAAAGACACCCTGGTTCGCGGTCCGTAATCTGAATGGAACGATCGACGAACTTGCGATTTACAACGCTGCACTTGAAGAAGAAGAGATTCGTGAGATTTATGAACAGGGAAAACCGCTTGGATACTAAAAGATCACAACGACCGGCTGCGGTGCTGCGATACCTGGCCATTCTAATCCTGTCGTGCGTTCCGCTGTCCGCAGGCGCGGCCGACAAGCCCAATGTGCTCTTCATTGCCGTCGATGATTTGCGTCCCGAACTCGGTTGTTACGGTTCACCCGTTGCCATCACGCCGAACCTCGATCGCTTAGCCGGCGACGGATTGCTATTCGAGCGAGCCTACTGCCAGCAAGCGATCTGCCGGCCTTCGCGAGCGAGTTTGCTGACTGGAGCTCGCCCGGAAACGACCGGGCTCTTCCATAACTACGTTGCCCTGCGCGAACTTCAACCGGACATCGTGACGTTGCCGCAACACTTCATTGCAGGCGGCTACGAGACCGTTTATTGCGGAAAAATCTTTCACAATGGCGATACGGACGAAGGCGTATCGTGGAGCCGCGATCCGGTCAAATGGCTCAAAGGAATCAAGCCACCGAACGGAACGTTTCGCTTGCCGGAGAATCAACGCATCCAAGCGGAAGACCGCAATGCGATGATCGCCAAATACGGGGACGCGGCAAAACGCGGATTAGCCAGCGGACCAGCCTACGAAAAGGCGGACGTGGCCGATACCGCCTATATCGACGGCTACAACACGGAAAAAGCAATTGCGACATTGAACCAGCTTGTTGCTGACAAGGACAAGCCGTTCTTCTTGGCGATGGGCTACAAGTTGCCGCACCTCAATTGGTGTGCCCCAGCAAAATATTGGGACCTTTACAATCCCGCCGACATCCCGATGGCCCGCGAAACATCGGCACCGATCGGCGGTGCGGCGATGGGGTTGCACGCGTCGTTCGAACTTCGCACACGTGCCGGCATCCCAAAGTCCGGTCCGCTCGGTGACGACCTGTCGCGGACACTCAAACACGCCTACCTAGCCAGCACCAGCTACGTGGATGCTCTGATCGGTCAATTGATCGACGCGTTAGAGAGAGCCGGTGTTCGTGACAATACGATCATCGTCGTCTGGGGTGACCATGGTTGGCACCTCGGGGACATGGGAGTTTGGGGCAAGGCAACCAATTACGAGATCGCGACTCGTGTGCCATTGATGATCTGGACCCCCGAGATGAAGACGCGTGGCGCAAAGACGGAGGCGTTGGTCGAGTTGGTGGACATCTTTCCGACGCTTTGCGAATTGGCGGGATTGTCCAAGCCCGAGCATCTTGAGGGACATAGCTTTGCACCTCTCCTCGATGACCCACACAAGCCCTGGAAGAAAGCCGCCTTCAGCCAGTATCCCAATCCGGCGCTGCGTGAATGGGCCGCCAATCCCTTGTCGCCCGCGATGCGAGAAACCTGGTTTGGTCCGCTGATCGCTGAGGTTGAGAACCGTATCAAGTCACAAATGGGTGAGCGGTGGGATCGTGAATTATTTGAGCAACACCTCACCGGATTCACGATGCGAACGGATCGATACCGTTTGGTGCTGTGGAAAGACCGACGCGATCTGCAAGCACCGCCACTCTACGTTGAACTGTTCGATCACCACTCTGATCCCGGCGAGACTCGAAACATCGCTCAGCAGCATCCAGAGTTGGTCGAGCGCCTGATTGCACAACACTCCGCCGGATGGGAGGCAGCGAAATGAGCCGAAGCGTCCTGTTTTTGATCACGGTTGGCACGTTTCAATGTTTTCTGGCGCCAACATTGTCGGCGGTGGATTTCGAACAAGATGTATTGCCGATCTTGGAAGACAATTGCCTTTTTTGTCATGGAGAAGACGAGCAAGAGTCAGGTCTTCGGCTTGATCGCCGTGTGAGCATGATTCGTGGCGGAGACTCGGGACTGGCGGCGTTGGTTCCGGGAAAACCTGACAAGAGCTATTTGATTGAGGTCATCAACCACGTCGATCCGGACATGGCGATGCCCCCCGATGAGGACAAACTTCCCCAAGAACAAATCGACTTGATCACGCGTTGGATCCAAGAAGGTGCCAGGTGGCCGGGCCAGATGGAGGAGGCAGCTGAAGACGAAGTTGATCTGTGGTCATTTCAGCAAGTCGTTCGACCTGAAGTTCCCCAACAGGTTGAGCGTGATGATGTTGGCAAGCCGATTGATGCCTTTCTGCTGAACAAGCTGGAAGAGCATGATCTCTCATATTCCCAACCAGCCGATCCCCGCTCTCTGCTCCGCCGGGTCTCGATCGTGCTGACCGGGTTACCTCCGACACCGGAGCAAACGAAGGAATTCCTCGCGGCTTTCGCAAGCGACCCTGAAAAAGCGTACACCGAGGCGGTTGATCGCCTGTTGGATTCTCCGCACTTTGGCGAGCGGTGGGCACAACATTGGCTCGACGTCATTCGCTGGGCGGAAACAAACGGCTCTGAGGCGAATTTGTATCGCAAGAACGCCTGGATCTATCGCGATTACGTCATTCGTTCTTTCAATGAAGATAAGCCATACGATCAGTTTCTACGCGAACAGATTGCCGGCGACACGATGGGGGTTGGCGAAGCGACCGGATTTCTTGTTGCAGGCCCACACGTTCCCGCTGCCACGGTCGGCCGCGAGCCTGCCGCGATTCGCCAGGCGCGAGCGGATCGCATGGACGAAATCATGCAGACGGTCGGTGCCTCGGTCATGGGTGTCACAATTGGATGTGCCCGCTGCCACAACCACAAATTTGATCCCATTTCGATTCGCGACTATTACGCCATGACGGCCGTTTTCCAAGACATTGAATTTGGAAGTCGGCATCCTGAATACTCACCCGACCATCCGCTACGCGAGCGTGGTGCGGAGTTGTGGAGGCAGATCGCCGAGCAGAGACAACAGCTAAAGCAAATGGGCGGTTGGGAAGAAGACTGGGGCGCCTACCGTGAATTGCACTTCAAACCGGTGTCCACGAAAGCGATTCGCATTCGCTTCAAAATGGCGAACGTCTTCGTGGATGAATTGGAGGTGCTTGGTCCCGACGCTCAGAATTTGAACCTCGCTCTGGCGAGCCGCGGCACCAGGGTTTCTGGGCACCCGGAAAAAGGATTCGAAACCCGGAATCCGATTCAACGGATCAACGATGGAGATTACGGCACGATGATTTGGCGAGCCCAAGTCGAAAAAGACGAGGATCGCCCCTGGGTTCGGTTCGAATTCGAAAAGGCAGAGACGATCAATCGGCTGCGTGTGAGTAACAATCGTGAGTACTTCTACGAGACCGATTACCTGACGAAAAAGCCAAATCTACCGAGGTATGAGTTTGACGTTGACGTGATGACAGATACCGGCGAGTGGCAACCCTGGGTCGGCACTTGGAGCGTCAATAAAAAGCTCAACCAAGAGCACCCCGAGCGAAAAAAACTGCTTGATAAGATTCAGCGTTCCATCGCGTGTCTGTCTGAAGAGGGACCCCGGCCGAGTTTTGTCGGACGACTGATCGAACCGGAAATCACCCGAGTTTTACTGCGTGGAAGCCCTGAGAGCCCGCGTGATGAAGTGTTTCCGGCTGGCCCCAAGATGCTCGGCGGTGATCTCGACTTAACTTCTGAGACATCGGGTCCTCGCCGTCGACGGACCTTCGCTGCTTGGATCACCAAGTCCGATCATCCGCTGACGGCACGAGTGATGGTCAACCGAATCTGGCATCATCTGTTTGGAAATGGACTCGTTCCGACGACCAGCGATTTCGGAAATGCGGGGGCACCGCCCACGCATCCTGAATTGCTTGACTGGCTTTCCGCCGAATTCACCGAGCCGACGGTTTCGCAACGACCTGCATGGTCGGTGAAGTCGATCATCCGTTTACTTGTCTTGTCCGATGCTTTTCGGCAGTCCAGCCATCCGAGAGATTCTGCGCTGAAGGTTGATGCCGGGTCGCAACTGCTGTGGCGATATCCTCCCAAGCGGGTCGAGGCGGAAGTGATTCGAGATGCCGTGCTTCAGGCATCTGGCGTTCTCGACACCACGATCGGAGGAAAAAGCTATCGCATTCACAATGAAAAGGACACCTATGCCCAATGGCAAGTCACCGACAATCACGGTTCTGACACCTGGCGGCGAATGATTTATCAAGAGCGGATGCGCCGCGTCGACGACCAATTGTTCACGGCCTTTGACTTTCCCGACTGCGGACAAGTGAGAGCAAAACGTCCTGTTTCGACAACTCCGCTACAGGCCTTGAATCTGATGAACAGCGACTTTGTGGTGGAACAGTCAGAGTTAATCGCCGAGCGAGCGGAGAAGGAAGCCGGTGGCGATGAGGTCAAGTCTGTTGATCGCTGCTTTGAGCTTCTTCTTGGTCGCGCACCCGATGCGGACGAGCGACGAGACTGTCTTGAACTGGCCAGTGCGAGTGGCTTACCACTGGTGTGTCGCGCCATCATCAATTCCAACGAATTTGCATTTCTACCATGATCAATCCTGAACATCTTTCAGCACAAGGTCGGCGACTTCTCGATCGACGTGGGTTCCTTGGGACAGCGGGTCTGTCAACGGCAGGGCTTGCTTTGACGAGTCTGCTTGACGCCGATGGCCTGTTGGCCAGCGACACACAAACGATAAGTGGTAAGCCGCCGCTTCGACCGAAAATTGACCCGAACAATCCCTATGCGGCCCGCAACCCTCACTTCGAGATGCCGGCCAAACAGGTCTTGGTCATCTATTGCCCTGGTGCTGTGAGTCATGTCGACACGTTCGACTACAAGCCCGAATTGTGGAAGCTTCACGGCCAAAAGCCTCCAGGGATCCCGGCTGTGACCTTCGAGGGACCGACAGGCAATATCGCAAAGCCGTTTTGGGAGTTCAAACCACGTGGCGAAACGGGGAAGATGGTTTCTGAACTACTGCCTCACCTTGCCAGGCAAGTCGACGACTTTTGCTTTCTGCATGCCCTGACGACCGATACCAGTGCTCACCCACAAGGTGAGAACTTCATGAACACCGGCTTCACGATGGAGGGGTTTCCGTCGTTTGGAGCCTGGGTGACGTACGCGCTGGGGACTGAGAATCAAGAGTTGCCCGCGTTCGTTGCCATCAACGACCCACGCGGTCTCGCACGGAGCGGAAAGAACAATTTTGGCAACGGTTTCCTCCCTGCCGCGTTTCAAGGAACGGACTTCACGGCAAAGAACCCACCGAATAATCTGCGACGACCGGCTGAGTTCAGCGGCGAGGCGGATCGGGGAACGGTTCAATTGCTCAAGCGTCTCAATGCGAAGCATCTTGAAATGTACCCGGGCGATGCGAACCTGGCGGGCCGAATTGCAAGTTACGAATTGGCAGGCCGAATGCAGACATCGGTTCCCGAAGTGATGGATCTGTCGGGCGAAACCGAGTCCACGCTCAAGGCATATGGCGTCGAAGGCGGCAGCGAATTGCGGGGGCACTACGCTAGAAACTGTATTCTCGCCCGCCGGTTGTTGGAACAAGGCGTCCGAGTCGTCCAACTCTTTAATGGCAGTGACCCCGCAGGCGGCAACGGCATCACGAACTGGGACTCCCATTCCAATATTGCCGAAACGCACGCGATGCAAGCCGAGATCATGGATCAGCCAACGGCTGCCTTGCTCGCCGATTTAAAACAGCGAGGCCTGCTGGAACACACACTCGTGGTGTGGGCGACGGAGTTCGGCCGTATGCCATTCCTGCAGGCTAACGGCACGGGTCGCGACCACAATCCGAGCGCGTTCACGTGTTTTCTTGCCGGCGCAGGGGTGAAGAGCGGCTTTAGTTACGGCGAAAGCGACGAGTTCGGTTTTAAAACCGCCGTGAATGAAACCACCGTCTATGATTTCAACGCAACGATCCTGCATCTGATGGGGCTCCATCACGAACGACTGACATACTACCACAACGGTCTGGAACGTCGCCTTACCAACGTACACGGACACGTCATTGAAGACGTGCTCGCGTAGCTCCAGATTCGACCTTTCCGCCCGCTCCGAGTGCATTGTCGCAGTAAAAGCAGTATCACCTTCTTTGCGACGCCACTGCAAAATCTTTAGCCAGCGAGCGACTCACCGTGATGGTCACTACTTCACTCCTCGCGAAGACATGTGCTCGCTACGGACAAGTTATGCGACGATTTGTTTACGTCCTTGCGCTCATTGCCTTCGCCAGCCATCCTGTCATTGCCCAACAGCCCGTATCAGAGATCAACTCAGATAAGACTTGGGGAATTCGATGGGCCGCATCCGACGAGTTCTCCGGTGACAGCCTCGATTGGAGGAAATGGGTAGAACAAAGCGGGTTACCAGAGACATCATCATGGAACTGGGACAATGCGGAAAATATCAAGCTTGCCGATGGAAATGCGAAAATCTCACTGCGGTACGGTCCGAAAGACGGCCGCCATTTCTCATCGGGCATTTTGAAGTCGTATCGAACCTTCACCTACGGCTATTTTGAGGCGCGGATCCAGGGCATCGGATGGAATGCTTCCGGAGCGTGTCCGGCCTTTTGGCTTTTCAGTGGCTTCGATGATGATGTGGCAGAAGGCGAGACCATTTACTGCGAAATCGATGTAGTGGAATTACAGCAACTCGATTGGTATCAGGGCCATCAAGATGACGCACATGATATCGATCTGAACCTGCATTGCGTTGTCAAGCAGAACGGGGCTCGGCAATGGCGACGCCCAAAGCGTTTCCCGGATCACCAACTGGGTAAATGGAGAGCGTCTTGGCATCCGGGCGATGGGTTCCACGTCTACGGATGTGAGGTCAATCGCGAAGAAATCATCTGGTTTATCGACGGAGCAGAAATCGCTCGAAAACCCAATACAAACTGGCATGGAGAAAAACACGTCGCTGTTTCACTCGGATTGCGAAAGCCCTTCGTGACTTTCCACAACAACCGAAATCTGCCAGTGGATCCGATGCAATCGCCCGAAGTGAAATCGCGATTGAAGGAGTTTCCGGTCTCAATGCTCGTCGATTATGTAAGAGTCTGGGAAGGGGAGTAAAAATCTCTTTGATGCGTGAAGCGTATGGGGAGGCGAGGCAAAACGAGCGTGGTTGAACCAGCCTCCGCGTGTTTAACGACTCGTGTCGGCTTGAACGACCGATGGTATTCCCATCAACTTGATGATGGTGGTGTTGGTCGACGGTCGCCCGTTGCTCTACCTCCGGCCGTCGATTTCCGCCCGTGCATTAGCGTGCCCGAACGACGCCACTCGACAATCGGCCTCTCCGTGCAATCGGCCGATGCGGTGATCGCAAGGTTCAATGAGGCGGCCAGTCGCTAACCGGTCCACCAACGCAACCATCGCAGCAAGGGTCTTGAGCTCCGCTCGCGCGGCGTTTGCCGGGAACGCACGACCGTTCGCAGTTCCTGTTCGTAGGCGTCCACCATGGCGTCCCAGCCGAAATCTTCCACGACGGATCTACCGGCTCGCCCCAGTCGTTCACGCTCCGCCGGTTCGTTGACCCAGCGCTGCAATCCTTCGCGCAGTCCTTCGACCGACGGCTCGACGAGCAAACCATTCATGCCGTGTTGAATGATCGCACGCGGTCCACTCTCGCAATCCACGCTGATACACGGCACTCCCAAGGCCATGGCCTCCAACAGTGCCGACGGAAACCCTTCGTATCGGCTGGGCAGACAGAACACGGTGGCTTCGGACAACGGCTGCCAGATCGGGCGAACCCAGCCGGGGAGTGCCACACGATCGGCGATTCCCAACTGATCGGCCTGCTGCAGGAGTTGCTCCCGTTCGGATCCTTCGCCATAGATCAGCAGCCGCCAAGATGCATCCTGCTCGGAGAATCCGGCGAATGCTTCGATCAAGCGATCGAAGCCTTTCTCCGGTTCCAAACGGCCCACACCGACGATGGTTTTTCGCTCCGCCGCTGCGACACGATCTGATTCCAGCGGCGGCGGATCGACGGCGGACGGAATGACGATCACCCGATCACACAAGCGTCGCAAAAACCTGGCGGATGTTTCCGTCAGGGCGATCGCCGAAGACGATCGATGGTAGACACGGCGCCGCAGGGAATTCCAAAGCATCCCGAGCGACTGTTGGGCAGGATCGCTTCGCTCACAAATGACGATCGGTGGCGACCGGCGCGACGCCGACATCAGGACATCGATGTTGTTGCGGTCACAAAAAGAGAGCACAACGTCGGGAGATTCCGATGCCATGACACGCGCCACCGCGCGATGGCGTCGGCGGACCTGCATCCACTTTCCCGGCCGCCAGGTTGCATCATGCCGAAGTTCCAAACACCGCCGTCGCACCTCCGGGTCGAGCGGATAGCGATCCCCGCCAGTGTCCGCGTACGTGACCAGGGTCACGCGATGCTGACGCCGGGCCAGTCGCGAAGCCAACCCGGCCATGACGCGTTCCGCACCGCCACCGTCAAGTGAGTGGATGACGCACAGGATGGACAGGGGTGTCGACTCGGCATCTTGCCGCTCGTTCACATCGGCTTCCTTCAGGCAGTTCGTACCAGTCGAAACGCGCTAAATGGTTTCCGGTTCCGCTGCGGGACTGGGCAGGATCTCCACACCCTCTTGCAATTCCGACTCCGGCTCAACCGCCGGGGTTTCGGCCGACGGCTGGCTTTCGTCCGAGGGTTCCACCGGAAGTTCCCATTCCAGGGCTTCGGTCGACGGGATTGGACCGGACGGTACCGGTGTCTCCTGAACCAGTTCACTCAGACGAAGTCGGGTGCTCTCGAATCCGGGAAGCCGGGCGATGTGGCGCAGTTCCGCATTGCGTTTGACGCCGTTGTAGCGTCCCAGCAAATCGTTGAGCTGGTCCAGCGACTGTCCAGCATCCACGGCGTTGATCACCGCCATGGGGTCCAGGAAGTCCATCCAAATCTGGCCCTGCTCTCCTTGGCGCTGCAACGAGCGAAGCAACAGTTCCGCTGATTCACGTAGCGTCGCGGGCGAAGAGAATGGATCGATCTCCGCATACTCGGTCGGCAACGGGTCGGTCAGTTCCGGAATCCCGCCGTTCTCTCCCGGCGAGTAGGAAGGCCCAAAGTATTGACCCGTGATCGGCGGGTCAGAGATCGACGGTCGATAAGAGCGGACGATGGCGTTCGGCGGCGCGCTGCGATAGCGGTCGCCATACCACGGCGAGCCGTATCGATCGTCGCTCAATCCGCGATACCGCAGCGACGACCGATAGCCGTCGTAAGGATAACCGTAACCATAATCGGGATAATCCGGCCAATCGTAGCGTGGGATCGAGGCGCCGATGGACAGCGAAAAGAAGGGAGCGCGGATTCGCAGCCCACGCGACCGCGGGGCGAGTGCGGGTGACCCCCACATCGGCGGCATCAGCCAGGGATCGGTTGCTGAGGGTGGTGGCAACACCGGGATCCCCGCCGGAACCGCGACCACGCTGCGACGCGAATAAATGACTTGGCCGCAAACGAAGTCGACACCGGTCGTAAAAAGAAAAAACATCGCCAGCAGCGGAACCGTCCAGCGAAATCCCACCGTGGTCCGGCGGAACGAACGATCGTTGCTATTCATCACGAATCGTGCCTGATACAGGAGTGAGAGCAGAATGTAACCCACCAGTCTAACTTTCTTTTTGTGACGATACGCCAACGCGTTGCGAATTTGCGGGCGGATTTGGGCGCTTCAAAGCCGTAAATTGCCATCTTTTCCTGGTTTCGGTGGCTCAAATCCACCATGCGCCGCACTTGAGGCGGTGAGTCACTTGTTAAGCTAGGCGGCCGCCAGACAGTGCCGTGTGATCCGTGCGCGTTTCCAGGTACCGACTTCGCCAGAGCGCATGGCATGTCACCAACACCCGAACCAACGGTGAAGGGTGACGGTCGACATCAATCGGTTCGTCCACTGCCTGCTCCCTCCTTCACGCCCCACCTGTCAGAGGAATATCCGATGAAATCTGATCACCAGCCCGCGTCCCCCTCCACGCAGCCCTCACGAAGAAACTTCCTGAAGACCTCCGCGGCAGCCTCATTGGCCGGGAGCAGCTTCCTGATCATCGGGACCAAAGCCAGCGGCGCCATCAAGGGCGCCAACGACCGCGTCCGGATCGCGGTCGCCGGTTTGAACGGCCGCGGCCAATCGCATATCAATGGTTGGAACGACGCGTCGAATGTCGAAATCGCCTACGTCGTCGATCCGGCAAAAAAGGTCCTCAGCCGCACCATGGCCAGCATGGAACGACGCGCCGCGGGAAACTTCAACACCAAAGGGATCGGCGACATTCGCGGTGCCTTGGATGATTCGAACCTGGACGCGATTTCAATCGCCACCCCGAACCATTGGCACTCGCTGATGACGATCTGGGGCGCTCAAGCGGGCAAACACGTTTACGTGGAAAAACCGATGAGCCACGACATTGCGGAAGGCCGCGTCGCCGTGGAAGCGCAAAAGAAGTATGGCGTGGTGATTCAGCACGGCACCCAGCGACGAAGCAATGCCGGTGTCGCGGGACTCCATGAAGCACTCAAATCCGGAAAGCTGCCGCGACTGAAGATCGCTTACGGCTACGCCTGCAAGCCGCGCAACGGGATCGGATTCGAACCGATTTCCGAACCGCCGGCAGATCTGGATTGGGAACACTGGAAGGGCCCTGCGGTGATCGACCACTACCACGCCAACTACGTCCCCTACGATTGGCACTGGTTCTGGCCGACCGGAAACGGAGACCTGAACAACCAGGGCACGCACCAACTGGACGTCGCTCGGTGGGCCATCGACGACGACCAAACCCACCCGGTTCGGGCGATGGCCATCGGCGGGCGTTTCCAGTGGGACGATCAGGGTGAAACGCCCAACACGATGTTCGCAATGGCGGAGTATGCCAACGGCCAAATGGTCTTCTTCAATGTCCGCAACGTGAACTACAAAGACTACAAACGCCAGGTGATCAATGAGTACTACCTGGAAGACGGAAGCGTGATCACCGGCGAAGGCAGGTACCAGATCCTGCGTCCGGGCGCCAAGTCACCCGAACCGCTGGAGATCGAACCCGGGGACGTGACGCCCGGCGGAAACTGGAATGCGTTCATCGCCGCCGTGCGAGCCAACGATCCCTCGATGGCCAACGGCAACGTGCACGATGCCCACTACGGATGCGTGCTCGGCCACATCATGAACAACTCCTACCGTCTCGGAAGCGAAGTCCCCTTCTCTGCCAAGCCAACGGACTTTGGCGGCAACGAAGACGCCGTGGAGCATTTCGGACGGCTACACCGGATCATGTCCGACGGTGTCGGGCTTTCCGCCAAGGACGCGAACTACACCCTCGGACCGATGTTGGAATTCGATCCTTCCAGCGAGCGATTCGTTGGCGAGCGTTCCGAAGAGGCGAATGTTTTGCTCAAGGACGCCGACAATCCGGGATACGAGATTCCCAGCGTCGAGAACGTCTGAACCGGTCGACCGGCGCCCGCCGACAGGTCGCTTCGCTGTCCGGCATGACGTCCGATGGAGGCCTGTCCCACAGGCCTCCGCGGTGATCCTGCTTGGAATGTGGTGAGCAGCGGCGGGCTCAGCTTCTTCGGTGAGCCGATGCCTAGCGTTTCTCGCATGCCACGCGCATCACTCAACCCATGTTGATTTCCTGCCTAACTTGAAAAGTCTTCGTCCTATGTCCATTTGTCGTGCGTCCGTTTGCCGCGCGTGTGTCTTGGGATTCCAACTGGTGCTGCTGGTAGTGGCCGCGCCCCGGTCATCGGCTGAAGGTCCCGATCTGCCACTGCTGGACCTTTCCGACCAGACGTCGCGTCAGGTCGTGATTGCCGAAGGAAGTGAAGCGGTCTATCAGGGACACCCCACCACGTTGTTGATGCCCGATGGCAAAACGATGTTCTGCGTGTGGTGCGTCAATCATGGCGGACACGCCGGACCGATGGCACGCAGTGACGACGGCGGCTTGACTTGGCGGCGGCTGGACGACGGGCTGCCACCCGGATTTTCCACACACCAAAACTGTCCCAGCATCTACCGGATGACGGATCGACAAGGGGTCTCGCGATTGTGGGTTTTCTCCGCGGCCCTGGGACACCGGGGCGGACCCGGAATGCCCAGCATCATGAGTGATGACGGCGGCGCCACCTGGACGGAACAGAAGCCGTTGGGCTTCCCTTGCGTGATGACCTTCAGCAGCATGGTGCGGCTGAAAGACGGCCGCTACCTGGGGCTCTATCACAAGGGCCCGGATGGCGAGGACCGCGCGCCGTTGCGAGTCTATCAAACGCTCAGCGATGATGGTGGCTTTCACTGGTCCGAACCCGTCTTGGTTGCCGCCGTGGAAGGGAAGAACCCTTGCGAGCCGTTTGTCTTTCGCTCTCCCAATGGCGATGAGCTGTGCTGTCTGATGCGTGAGAACACCCACCGGGGACGCAGCCTGATGATGTTCTCGCGCGACGAAGGCCAGACCTGGAGCGAACCGGTTCCGACACCTTGGGGATTGAGCGGTGATCGTCACATGGGGGTCCAAACCGACGACGGCCGCTGGGTGATCGCGTTTCGCGACATGGCTCCCGAAAGTCCCACCCGCGGTCACTTCGTCGCCTGGGTCGGAAAGTATGACGACATCAAACAAGGTCGCCCGGGCGTTTGCCGAGTCAAGCTGCTCCACAATCACGCGCAGCGGGTCACCGATTGCGGCTATCCGGGCGTGGAGAAACTTCCCGACGGCACCATTGTTGCCACGACCTATGTCAAGTATCGGCCCGGACCGGAGAAGCATTCGATCGTCAGTACGCGTTTCATACTGTCGGAGTTGGACGCGATGCTGGAGACGCGAAAGGATTAGCCGAGGAAGCCGGGAACAGTAGGGTGACGCAAACGCTCAGCTCCAACCGCAAAGTGACGAATGACAGCCAAGGAGGTCGTGCAGCTTTGCTACACCCTCCCTCCGGGAGGGTCGCGGAGGAGCCCCGCGACGACGCGGGGAGGGCACGTCCGGCGCCATAGATTTAAGCTGTTTCTGTAAGGCACCCTCCCCAAAGGCTCGTGCCTCGCCTTTGACCCTCCCGGAGGGAGGGTGAATCGCGAGGAACTTCGCGTCCGGCAGATCGCAAACGTCTGGACGGCAATCAATCAGCCACGCGCTTCGATTCGATCGATCGGCTCGGGCGCACCGCTCTTCACCGAGGCGGTCGCGGCCAGGCACATGGCAACCGACCAACGTCCGTCCTCGGCGGTGCAATGCAGCGGACGCCCCGTCTGGATCGCGTCGGCAACGCGTTCGATCTGGTCTTCCAATTCGAACAACTCGCCGGTCGGCTTTTCAATCGGAACTTCCACGACTTCTTTTCCATCGAAAGCACGCAGCGAAAAGGTGGGATGGCGGGTGCGGTCCATCGCACCACTCCACGATGCCCACATCGCACCCTTCTCACCGGTGATTTTCACGGTCTGGTGATGTTCAAACGCGCTCAGTGTCTGAGAAACAACCGCGTAGGCGTTTCCGGTGAAATGCATGATCGCGCTGAAATTGTCCTGCAACTCCGGATGATCGGGTTTCCGTGAATTGGCCGTGGCATAAATCCGTTCCGGCTCGCCGGCGGATTGCAAGTACCAGCGGGCGAGGTCGAAGAAGTGGATCGGTTCTTCCAGAATCCAGTTTCCGACTCTCTGAATGTCGTAACGCCAGCCGTCGGCGCCCAATCGGTAGGGATTGCGGGAAAGTTCCACCAGGCAATACTGCGGACTGCCGATGTAACCCTCGTCAATCATCTGTTTGGCTTTGCCCCACATTGAGGACAGGCGAAGCTCATGTCCGACGCACAGCAGTCGTTCTTTCTGTCGCGCCAGCGTGATCATCGCATCGCACTCCGCCAACGAGATCCCCATCGGCTTTTCAAGCAACAGGTGCTTGCCTGAGTTCAGGACCGCCGTCGCCACCTCGTGGTGCAAGTAACTGGGAACGACCACATCGACCACATCCAGATCGTCACGCTGCAACAGCGTCCGGTAGTCGTTGGTCACCGCGGCGTCTGGATAGGCGTCTCGCGCCGCTTGAACCGAAGCGTCACTGCGCGCGGCGACTGCGACCAGTTCAGCGTTCTTGGCCTTCGCGATTGCGTCCGCGTGGTGCTGTCCCCAGGCGCCGAACCCGATCAAGCCGTATTTTACTTTTTCCATTGCCACTTTGATTCTAAACGCCTTCGATTTCATAGCCCGAACGGTAGGAGCGATCCATCAAAGCATTGGCGACATCGTCACCGGAGACGCGCTCCGCCTTGGCATCCCATTTCAACGTGCGATTGAGTCGCAATGAAAGATTGGCCAGGTGACAGGTCGTCAGAATGCGATGGTGGGAATCAATGTCCGAGATCGGTGTCGCACGCGTCTTCAGACACTCCATGAAGTTCTGCATATGGGAGACTGGCGGCTTGCCGTTGTAAAGCCGGGTGATCGCGTCTTCGGGTAACGGACGTTGGCGAAGCGCCTGGACCGGGACGCCTTCCAGCGTTCCACGATTGACAAAGAACCGGCCTTGATCTCCCTCGAAGGTGATGCCGTTGCGGCCGGCATCGATCACCATTTCGACATCGTTTGGGAACTGGCAGGTCACCGAGAAGTCGATCGGTGTGTTGTAGCTGTCCGAACGCGTGGGCATTCCGGTCTCGGTCAACGGCTGATTCCAGGTCGCCGTTCCGCCAACTTCCCGGGGGCCCCCGTCTTGTTGGCCGATCGCCCATTGCGCGATATCCACGTGATGCGCGCCCCAATCGCAAATCTGCCCGCCGGCGTATTCGTACCACCAACGAAACGTGCGGTGGGTGCGCTGCTTGATGTAGTCGGTCAGGGGGGCGGGCCCCAGCCACCGTTCCCAATCCAAACTTGCCGGGGCAGACTCCGTCTGGAACGGTCCGCCTTCCCAGCCCGGCCCCAATCCGATGTGAATCCGTTGCAGTTTCCCGACGCGGCCGTCCCGGACCAGGGCAATTGCTTTCAAGAATCGGCTGTCATATTCACTTCGCTGCTGCGTCCCGACCTGGAACACGCGCCCGGTCTGGTGCACCGTTTCCCGAATCTTCTTGCCTTCTTCGATCGTCGTCGCGACCGGCTTCTCGCAGTAGACGTCCTTGCCGGCACGCATGGCCTCGATCGCGATCTTGGCGTGCCAGTGATCCGGTGTGGCGATCAGCACGGCATCAATCTCCGGACGATCCAGAACCCGCCGGTAGTCGTTGACCAATTCGGCGCGTCCCTCCGTCAGCTGTTCGCGGGCAAATTCTCCGGCCTCGGAATCCAACTCACAGATCACCGGCAAGTCCGCAAACGCGGTCGCCTGCTGTCCGATTGCGATGCCTCGTCCCCGGCGTTTGGTGTCGCTCTGCCAACCGGCTCCGATCAGCGCGACGGTGGGACGGTCATTCTTTGACAGGTCGTCAGCGGCAAGCCGGTAGGCGACCGTGGACGACGCGGCTACCAGTGTCGATCGCGCCAAAAACGTCCGTCGAGAATATTGCATGGGTGCCGAGCCGGTGCGGTGGGGAAAGTCGCTGACGCGAGCAGGTCGGCGTGGTGTCCGAGTGAAACGCGTCAAAGGGGGGGCCGCGCAGTTTACACAACTGGCACTCTGGAGTGGGCGACGCACCAATCGGTTTCTGTGATCGCGCATCGCTTGATGGAACCCGGCGGCCAATCTAGAAAACAGAGGTTCCACCGCAACACGGTTGTGACGTCGCGCTGTAAGCTTCACTGTCATCACGTTGCCCCCCTCCTTCCCAGCCCCCCTCATGAACACGCCGACCGGTATCCGTCTTTCTCCAGTTCCGGATCAGCGGCACGAAAGTGATTCGGATTTTCCTCTGGCCTACCTGTGCGACGATTCGGCAATCGACCTGGATCAAACTTGCAATTGGGTCGGAGAGAACCGTGACCAGTTGCTGGCGCTGGCGACCGAACATGGCGCGGTCGCATTTCGCGGGTTCCCAACGCCCAACGTCGAGGGCTTTGATCGATTCATCACCAGTTTGATGATCGAGAATTTCCCGTATGAGAAATCGTTGTCCAATGCGGTGCGAATCAATCGGACACCCAGGGTGTTCTCAGCCAACGAAGCGCCGCCGGATGTGAGGATTTTTTTCCATCACGAGATGGCCCAGACGCCAATCTATCCAAAGTACATCCTGTTCTTTTGCGAGGTGGCACCTGAGATTGGCGGCGAAACACCGCTTTGTCGCAGCGACATCCTGTATTCCAGGTTGGCCGAGCGGTGTCCCGAATTTGCGGCGAAGTGCGAGCAGGCCGGCCTGCAGTACACCAACGTCATGCCGGGCAGCAACGATCCCAATTCCGGGATGGGACGGAGTTGGCAAAGCACGTTGGGGGTCGATTCCAAAGAGGGTGCCGAGGCGCGTCTGGAGTCGCTGGGCTATACCTACCAGTGGCTTGAGAACGGTTGTTTGAAGGCCACCACGCCGCCGTTGCCCGCGGTGATGGAAACGACTCCCGGCCAGAAAACCTTTTTCAATCAACTGATCGCGGCGTACTGCGGATGGAAAGATGAACGCAATGATCCCTCGGAGGCGATTCGCCACGGCGATGGTTCTCGCTTGGATGCCGATGCGGTTCGTGTGGCCATCGATCTGTCCGAAGAATTGGCCTACGACCACCGCTGGCAGGTCGGCGACATCGTGCTGCTGGACAATACCGTCGCCATGCATGCCCGCCGGTCCTTCGAAGGCACCCGCAAGGTACTCGCGTCGCTGGCTGAAATGCGAACGCAATCGTTTGCCGTGCAGGGTGGCCCGAGATGACGGTGGACCCGAACGACCCTTACGCGCCGCCAAACGACGCGGAATCGTCTGCGCCGGCAGTCTCAAACGATGACGACTCGTCCGGGCCCTGGTACCGCGGGGTCACGCGCTACCAGTGGTTGATCCTGGTCATCGCCTGCGCCGGCTGGGTCTTTGACGTCTACGAAGGCCAGATTTTCAACATCACCCGCAACGACATGCTGTTGCAGGTGCTCGACGGCAACACCGCGGCCGTCAAAGCTTGGGGCGACAACTTTTTGGCGATCTTCTTGGCCGGTGGCACCATCGGCGGCCTGCTGTTCGGCTCCCTGGCGGACCGGTATGGGCGGCGGCCGATCATGATCGCCACGATCTTGATGTATTCCATCTTTTCGGGGCTGACGTTCTTTGCCAACGACATTTACGTCATCGGGATCTTGCGGTTTCTGGTGGCGTTGGGGATTGGCGGTGAATGGGCCGTTGCCGCCAGCTTGGTCGCAGAAGTGTTCACGCGCCGCGCCCGCGCCCAAGCCGCCGGCATTTTTCACGCCTCCAGCATTTTGGGCACTTGGCTGGCAGCGCTTTCGGGGATTCTGGTGGGCAGCCATTGGCGTTACGCCTACCTGCTGGGCGTGCTCCCGGCGTTGCTGATCGTTTGGGTGCGCGCCAGTGTGAAAGAACCCGAACGTTGGCAGGCAACGAAGTCCAAGACGGCGGGTGCCCGCGCCGGCAGTTTTCGCGACTTGCTACTGAATTCCCGTTGGAACGGGTTGGCGATCCGCGGCATGCTGCTCGCCGCGGTGGGGCTGGGAACGTTTTGGTCGGTCACGGTCGCCGGCCAGGATCTGGTGCGCGAACTGCTGCTCTCACTGGGGATCTCTCCGGAAGAAGCCGGAACCCGTAGCAAGTTCGCTTACGGGATCGTCCAGGCGACCGGCGGCGGGTTGGGATTGCTCTCGTTTGGGCCACTTGCCGCACGCTTCGGGCGCAAGCCGACGTTCATCGCGTTCCAAGCGATGGCGCTGCTGATCGTTCCGATCGTGTGTTTTTTGCCACAGTCGTACGCTCAGATGCTGGTCATTCTGCCGGTGTTCGGTTTCCTGACGCTGGGGATGCATTCGGGTTACGCCATTTATTTTCCCGAGCTTTTCCCGACTCACATCCGCGCCACCGGAGCCAGCTTTTGCTTCAACGGCGGGCGGTTGCTGGCGGTGCCGGTGCTGTTGTTTTCCGGTTGGCTGAAAGGGCGCGAAGACGTCCCGCTGGAATACGCGGTGAGCGGGTTGTCGCTGCTGTTTCTCCTGGGCATCGCTGTCATCCTCACGATGCCGGAGACCAAGCAACGGGATTTGGTTGAAGAATGATCACGCCCGACGGGTACCTGCTGCTCGTTGCCGTCGGCGTGATCGCGTTGGTCGCCGGCTTCATTCACAGCGCCGTCGGATTCGGATTTGGGATCGTCGCCGTCACGCTGTTGCCATGGGTGATCGATGTGGAACAAACCCACGTCGTGACGTCGACAGCCAGCGTGCCCGTGTTGATGATGGCAACTTGGGCCTACCGCCGCGGCGCCGACTTTCAATCGTTGCGACAAGCTTTGATCGCAGCTGCGATCTGCCTTCCGCTGGGGCTGTTTGCATTCGAGCGGATGCCGAATGATCTGTTGGTTCGTGCCACCGGAATCGCCGTCCTTGCGATGGTTTTCCAAAGTTTTCGCAATCGCCGCTATTCCGCCGGGAGTTCCAGCAAAACCGGATCGGCGTGGCTGGCGGGCGGCTTTGCCGGATTCCTTGCGGGTGCGGTCAGCATCGCGGGCCCTCCGATCGCCGCGTTTGCCCTGCAGCAGCACTGGCCGCAGGTTCGGTTCAAAGCATTCGTCAATCAATTCCTGCTGGCGGTTTCGATCTACAAAGTTCTGGGACTCTCTGTCCGCGGCTTCATCGACTCGACCGTTCTCTATCAGGTCGCCTTGATTGCTCCCCTGGCGATCATCGGCATTCAGCTTGGGGCCAGAGAAAGCCAGAATCTATCCGCCCAATCGTATCAACGCTTTGTTGCTGCCGCGCTGATTCTTCTGGCATGCTACTTCCTGCTACGCGGGGCGGGTTGACCCTTCTGTATCGATTAGAATGTCGTCCCCTCCCCCTTTTCCGCCTGCGTCGTCCGACCGTTCCCACTTACCTGCGAGATTGACGATGACTCATTCACGTTGCGCTCCACTTTTGATTCTGTTTGGGGCACTGACCGCCTTGAGCGGTTCCGTTGCCGGCGCCGCCGAGCGTCCAAACGTGGTGATTATCTTTATCGATGACATGGGGTACGGCGATGTCGGCTTCAACGGAGCCACGGTTCCGAAGACGCCGCACCTGGATCAGATGGCCCGTGAAGGGATGAAGTTCACGGATTTTTATGTCGGATGCGCTGTCTGCTCCGGTTCGCGGACCTCGCTGATGACGGGATGCCACTACCAGCGTCTGAGCATGCCGGCCGTCTTATTTCCCAACAGCACCCAGGGGCTTCATCCTGACGAAGTCACGATTGCCGACATTCTCAAGGACGCGGGATATCGAACCGCTTGCGTCGGCAAATGGCACCTCGGTCACCTGCCGCCCTGCCTGCCAACCAACCAGGGATTCGACAGCTACTGGGGCATTCCCTACAGCAACGACATGTGGATTGACCCGGCAAATCAGTTGTCCGATGACATTCACTTGCGGCAGGGTATCACGCGCGACATGTTGGAAGCCGGGCACAAGGCGAAGAACGTGGTGCCGATCCTGCGAGATGAGGAGGTGGTCGAGTATCCGGCGGATCAGTCGACGATCACGCGTCGCTACACCGAACATGCGATCGAATTCATCCGTCAGGAATCCGATCAGCCATTTTTTCTCTACCTTCCGCACACAATGGTGCACCTACCGCTGGCCGTCTCGGAAGCCTTCAATGACCCGAGCAAGGAGATGATCACCAACGCGATAGAAGAAGTCGATTGGTCCGTCGGGCAAGTGCTTGACGCCATCCGTGATGCGGGTCTCGCCGAGAACACTTTGGTCTTATTCACCAGCGACAATGGTGCCGCCGTCGGATCCTCCTTGCCCTTGCGCGGCAAAAAATCAAGCGTTTATGACGGGGGCATTCGTGAACCGACCCTGATGTGGTGGCCGGGGACCATCGAAGCCGGTTCCGTCTGCAATCAGGTCGCTGCTTCGATTGACGTCCTGCCCACCCTCGCGACGCTGTGCGACGGAAAGTTGCCCGACCGTAAGATCGACGGCAAAGATCTGTGGCCCTTGATCCGCGATCCCGAACACGCACCCAGCCCGCACGAGCACTACGTCCTGATGCACGGTCCGGGAACCGTCCGTAGCGGGAAGTGGAAGTTCTATCCTTGGCGTGAAGGCTCCGTCAAACAACGCGGTGCCGAACGAGAGGGACCCGACTCCGAATATCCGGTGCAGTTGTACGACACCGTGGCGGACATCGGCGAAACCCGCAACTTGGCGGCCGACCACCCCGACTTGGTCAGCGATCTGCAGAAGGTCTACGACTCGCACCTGCAGGAGATCCGCGAGAACCGACGTCCCACGGCGCGACTGCAACGTCGGCCCTATGTCGCACCCCCGAATCGCCCCCAAAAGAAGGCGGCAGCGAAGCGGAAGAATTGATCTCCGTCTGCTCGCGGTGGAGGTGGAAAGGCGGAATGCCTACTTTCGATACCATTCGATGTCGCAAGACGGATGCGACTTTTCGAAGGCGAGAACTGCCTCGGTCGTGACAGGTCCGTTGGCCGACAAATCAGCCTCAGTCAGCTTTGGCATCTTGTCCAGATGTTCAAACACCGCATCGGTGACCTGGGTCATGGAGAGCCCCAGGTCCGTGAGTGATTGGCACTGAACCAGAGATTCGACACCTGAATCGTCGACATCGGTGTGATACACGTCCAGCGATTTCAGACGTGGATGCCTGGCAAGGGACTTCATCCCAACGCCCGTCACTTCGGTGCCGCGCAAGCCAAGATCTTCCAATTCAGGCAACGGCCGCAAGGCTTCCAGAAAGGTGTCCGATACCGATGTTGCGTTCAGTTGAAGAAAATCCAGGGATCTCATTTGCGAGATCGATTCGGCGGACGCATCGCTGATCTGTGTGCTTTGCAACCACAATTCCCTCAACGGAAGATGAACGATCCACTGGAGTCCATCGTCGTCAATCTTCGCGTTGCTCAGGTCCAGCCGCCGAACTTCGCTCAAATGACCGATCTGTTTCAGCAGTTCGTTGTCGACGGTTCCCTTGCGGAGGTCGATTTTGTTGACAACACCAAACAACTCCGGACCGAACCATTTTTCAAATACCGTTGGCTCACCGATTCCCATTTGAATCTCGCCACCCGCTTCCCGGACGGCTTCGAACGCGGCCCAGCGTTTCTGAGCGTAGTTGGCGAACCACGCAATGCCGATTGCGACAGCCGTGAAAGCAATCAACAACATTCGCAGGGAAACTCGAAGCCATCCTCGTTTGTTCGACATCTCAATCGATCCAATTGTCTGCCCATCGGGACATTATTTGCGCCATTTCCGTCGGCTTGCGCCGACGGCAGGCAGCTGTCGTCGCTTTGCGACTGGAGTGGAGGAAGGTCGAGCGTCAGCAACCGGCAGGGCTGCCCGGTTTCTCACCCCCTCCCAAGCTACCCGCAGAACAACGGATAGGTTGATTATGGCAAGTCAATCTTGCAAGCAGACCGCTACGAAGTCGGGGCCGAAGTTTCCCGGTCCGCCGGCGGTCCGCTTTCATCAACCGTGCCCTCTTCGGCGCGATGGAACGTCGTTCCGACCAGCGAAATGGATTTGATGGAGCCGCCTTCAAACTGAATGGTCAAAGCCTCCTTCCATTTGAACCCCACCAAGACCGTCGTGCCGTTGGGGTGGGCTCTGACCCAGCCGCGAGTCATGGGCGCGTCGTTCCCCCAGTCGATCGAACAAAACAATTGCCCCTCTCGTTCTGTCAGCGTTAAGGTCTGGTCCTTCTCATTGACGTACTGATCGGCCGCTTTGGCTAATGGGCACACCATGTCGAACCGCACGTTCGCAACGGATAGAGCAAGCACTTTGCCGTCTTTCCGCTCGATCTCCAACAGCTCCGCTGCCCTCGGTTGTTGGAAAGCGATCTGACCGTCATCTCTCAACGTGAGTTTGCCGACGCTTCGCGGAGCGTTTTTGCCCCAGAAGAAGACGGCTTCGAACTGCTGCTCCTGCGGAAGGATTGTCAGATGCCGGCCCTCCTTCGCCTGATACCAGCCGCTGACGCGACGTAGCTCGTCGGCCGGTTTCGCGGGTGTTTCCTCCGCGACCGCGGCCATGGGGACAGCGAACAGAATGATCCCCGAAAGAGCGGACAATGTTCGACACATGGCGGACTCCTGTGTGCATTGACGGTCGGTGCGGCCAGTGTATCCGATTCACCTGCCAAAGGAGAATTGAATTCGGTTTGAGACACTGCTGGGCGAGATTCTCAGCAAGTCATCGTATTGGACACGTTCGAAGTCCGGCGGAAGCTACCCGGTTTCCGTGGGATTTCTCTCGAACGCATCCGGTTCTCCAGTCGAGGCCTGGGATTGCGACTGCACCCGATCCCACGCGTCGCCGATTGACCGCAGAGCGTGTATTCTATTGGCGATCGCGTCATCGACGGATCATCCAACCCTGAACACCTTCACCTTCGTTTTTGCTTCGAAAACCATGCAAAGCGTCCTCAAATCTCTGTCTGTCCTCGCGTTGATGGGTGCGGTCACCCTGCCCGTTGTAGCTGAAGATTGGCCCCAGTACCGGGGCATCACGGGCGATGGAAAATCTCAAGAGAACCTCCCGGCCGCGGACTGGAAAGCAACGGGGCCCAACGTTGCTTGGAAAGTCAAAACTCCGTTGGGCTTCAGTTCCTTCGCGGTGTCCGACGGGCGCTTGTTCACGCTGGTCGCCGTGGACGGCCATGAAGTGTGCCTGGCACTTTCAGCGGACTCGGGAAAGGAACTTTGGCGGGCGGAGTTGGGAGAGAATGATTACGGCCACGACGGCGGCAACTCAGGTGCACCGGGTAACCGTGGTGGCGATGGTCCCCGATCGACACCGGCGGTCGAAGGCGACAAAGTCTACGTGTACGATTCCCATCTGGTGCTCCGCTGCTTGAACGCGACCAACGGGGAAGTCCTTTGGAGGCACGATATCGTCGCCGAGTACGCCGGTCGCAACATCAAATGGCTGAACGCGACCAGTCCCGTGTTGGGTGATCAAGCCGTCTTCGTCAGTGGAGGCGGCGCAGGCCAATCGTTCCTGGCATTCAACAAAGACGACGGGAGTCTGATCTGGAAAAGCGGTGACGAAACGATCACCCATGCCACACCGACGCTGGCGTCGGTCCACGGAACCCGACAACTGGTTTGCTTTGTTCAATCCGGGCTTGTCGGAGTGGAGGCGTCCAGCGGCCGAGAACTGTGGCGCGCCTCCTTCCCGTTCAGCGTTTCGACGGCAGCCTCTCCGGTCGTGTCGGGCAACCAAGTTTATTGCTCAGCTGGCTACGGCGTCGGCGCCGCCCTGTTCGAAATCGCCGGTCAAGGCAACGCGGAAGAGATTTGGTTCAAATCCAACGAATTGATGAACCACTGGAGCACGCCGGTCGCCCACAACGGATACCTGTACGGCATTTTCGAGTTCAAGAAATACGGTCGCGCTCCGCTGCAATGCGTGGAATTGGCAACGGGTGAAATCAAATGGTCCGAACGCGGTTTCGGTCCTGGCAACTGCATTCTGGTTGGCGACAAACTGGTAGTCCTGTCCGACGCCGGGGAAGTGGCCATCGTTGCCGCGGATCCCAGTGGCTACCGAGAGCTGGCTCGGGCCGATGTGCTGGAGGGTAAATGCTGGTCCACTCCAGCTTACAGCGACGGCCAAATCTACGTCCGCAGCACGGAAGAAGCCGCACGGATTGACTTGGCAGAGTAAGCCGCCTTCCGTCAAGCTGATTGCAGAACAGTACCACTGAATCAGTTCTAGTCGCGAAGCGCCGACAGCTCCCTGCCGTCGGCGCAAGCCGACGGAAACGGCTGCCCACCGTCAGCGAGAAGAGCGGCATTCCTCCCTCGCTGACGCTCGACCGTCCTCGGAAAGGCGGATGATCGAAAGCCGGGCAAGTGCCCGTCGCTTATCCTTTCCGTGCCGCTTCGATCAAGAAGTCGATCAGCGGCTGGCAGCGGAAGAAACCCGGCCAGGCACTGTGCCCCTGGCCGGCGGCCTGTTCCAGTTGGAACAACTCCTGTTGTCCACGTTCTCCGTAGACCTCGCCCAACGCGGCAGAATTCGATGCGATTGGCACCAACCGGTCATCGGTCCCGTGGATGATGTAAACCGGGATCTGGGCTTCCGCCAGAACCTCACTTTGCTTGATCGGGTTCCAACGTTCCTGGTGGAATTGCAGTTCATCCGCGCTGACTCCGTAGACAGCCGCGGCACGCTGAACGCCGGGGTAATCCGTGTAATCGAAAACCGGATAGATCCCGCCAATTGCTGCCACGCGGTTGGGCCGTTCGATGGCAAACCGAGCCACATACAGCCCCCCGCGGCTACGCCCCAGCAAAGCCGGTTTGCGGCTGTAGCCCTTGGACACCATGTCATCATACAACGCGTCAAAATACCGTTGACTGTGCGGGCTGCCATAGGCCTCCCCCACATCGATTCCGGCCACCGCCACTCCCGCATCCAGGAACTGCTGGTGCATCCAGGATTCATTCCGATCCGGGTACGGTGACAGCGTGGGGGCGTAAAAGATCCACGGCTTGCCCGTGGCCCCGTCGGCAGGTTCATTCGGTCTCATCAGAAAGGCGTGTCGCCCCTTGATCCGGAACGTTTCCGCATTGATCAGGACCTGGGTGCGTTTCGGCTTGGCCGCTTGCTGGGCTTCCCACATGCGTCCGCTGCGCGCGTTCTGATCCTCCGCCGCGCCCAAGACGCTTTTGGGCAGATCACGCGATGCCAGCTCGATCATGTCGTCAAGCATTTGCTGCCAGGTGGCGACCATTTGATCCAGTCGGTCGCCGCGTGGTAAAGCCAGATCGACCGATTCGGTTCGATCCGTCGACAGGTCATAAAGCTCCCAGGGCTCGCCTTCCGGAGCGACCGCTTTCCAGTCTCCCTGGCGGATCGCGCGGTGCTCGTCGTGATACCACCACAGGGTTCGAGGCTCCGATGGAACTTCCGAGGCAAATTGATCCAGGAAACTTTGACCGGGAGGCTCAGGGGCATCGGCGGGGTGCTTGGTCCCCGTCAATTCCAGCAATGTGGCCGCGATGTCAATCACATGTTGAGGCTGACGTCGGAATTCACCGCGTGCCGTCATCCCGGCCGGCCAGGACAGAATCATCGGAGTGGAGATGCCGCCCTCGTGCGTCCAGGTCTTGTGCCTTCGAAAGGGGGTGTTGCAAGTCGTTGACCAACCCGGCCCCAAGCACAAGTAGCTGGCCGCCGATCCCGCCGGCGCCTCCGGATCGTGTCCATCACCTCTCACCATGATTTCGGCGCTCGCCCCGTTGTCAGACAAAAACATGATCAGCGTGTTGTCCCATTGATCCATTGCTCGGATCTGCTGAAACACGCGTCCGATCGCGACGTCCATTCGGTGCACCATGGCGGCGTGAACGGCCATTTTCTTCGCCTGAAACTGTTTCTGTTCCGCAGTCAAGCTTTCCCAGGGCACGGGCTTGTTGATTTCTCCGTCGCCCAGGATCTCGAATGCCTCCGGAAAGTGATAGGGTGGCCCCAGCTGTCGTTCCGGGGCGGACGGTGACGACACCGCATCATCATCCAACAACCCCATCTGCTGCATTCGCTTCCACCGCTGCTTGCGAATCACATCCCAACCGACTGTGTAGATCGGATCGTACAGCGCAATGTCTTCCGGCAACGCCTGCAAGGGGAAATGAGGCGCGGTGAACGCAAGGTACTGAAAGAAAGGTTCTCCGGCATGGTTGGCGGCGTGATCCTTCAGGTCCTCCACGGCATAGTCAGCCATCGCGCTGGTCAAATAGAACGAGTCGCCATCGTTGATCGCTGGCAAGCGGCGGCCGTCACGCAAGTGCCGGGCTGGATTGAAGTACCGGCCCAGATCTTGAAGGTAGTAAGAGCGGTCAAAGCCGGATTCGGTCGGCATGCCATCCAGATGCCATTTCCCGATGTGATAACTTCGATAGCCGGCCGGATCTAGCAATGCCGGTAATAACGTCGCCCACGCGGGACGTTGCCCCCGATTCCCTCCTCCGGTCGGCACGCCGGGAAGATGGTCGCGGCGAATCTGCTGCGCGTAGTAACCGGTCAGCAGCGATCCGCGCGTGGGCCAGCACCGTGCGGTGTTGTAGAACTGTGTGAACCGCAGCCCCTGCTCGGCAATCGAATCCAAGTTGGGAGTCTTGATCTCTCCGCCATAACACCCCAGATCGGAGAAACCTAGATCGTCTGCCAGGATCAACAGCACATTCGGCGTCGAACTTGGCGGTGCCGCCATGCTGCGACCGACGGATCCAACCCCGGCGAAGAAAATGAACGCTGCTACCGCGGCGAAAGCACTCGGGCGGTAGGTCGAACGTATTCTGCGTCGAAGCGACCGCAGGGGTGTCTCATCCAATTGAAGCATCATCTGGCTCTTTCAAGAAACGTGGATCCGGTGGTCGCACCATCATAGCGGAGGCACGATCCGCGAGGCGGAACGTCTATCAGCCGATCCGCATCACTGGATCACTGGTCTCCCGACGACTGGCCTCCCGAATACTGGGCCCCCGAATACTGGGCCCCCGACGACTGGGCCCCCGACGACTGGGCCCCCGATCACTGCGACGCAGACGGCCAGTGCATTCGGACGCTGACGCCGCGGTGGTCGGATCCGATGTTGCTTCCGATCCAGACGCGATCGACGGAAATCGAATCGCTGACCAGCACGTGGTCCAGGACCAATCCGGCAAGAAAACCGAGACGATTGGCGTACCAAGTCGGCCTTAATCCCAGACCTTCGAAGCTGCGTCGAAGACCGGTCTGACTCTGCAGGTCATAAAACCAGGGCGACCAAGGTGTCAGATTCAAATCGCCCATGACCACGATCGGGGCGTCTTCATCTCGCCGACGGTGCCCCTGCACTTGGTGCACGAGTTTTTGAAGTTGCTCATTTCTCGATTGAAAGTTGGCGGCATTGACTGGTGGCAAGGGGTGCGCGAGGATCATGCGGACCCCATCGATCTCCGCCTGAATCGTTGGCACGCCGCGCTGCCATTGGATTACCTGGGAATCGCTTAGAGGCCGGCGGCTGAACAGTCCGATGCCAAAATTTCCCGCGTCGCTCGGTACGGTCAGTTTGTGGGGATAACGTTCCGAGAATCGCTTTCGCAAGAAAGCATCCAAACCCGGCCCCAGTTCGAGAATCCCGACCGCATCTGGATCGTCTTGCACAATCTGATCAGCGATCCAGTCGTAATGAGTGTTCGCTGACAATGCGTTCAATGTCATGACGGTCATGGTCGACACGTTGTCAGCCTCCTCGGCCATCTCGATCTCCCTGGAGGGACGCCACATCTGCGGCAATAGGAAGCTCGCGTGAATCACCATGCAGGTGGTGATCACACCAGCATTCCAGAAATCGCGATCTACCAATGCCACCAAGAGGAGCGCAGCAGCGCCGATCGAGATTTGGACGCGTAAGCTGGCCACCAGTTCGGCCAGGAACAGCGACCGTGCAAAAAGACTAAACAGGGTCAGAATGACCAGGGTCAAAACGGCTAATCGAAGCACGTATTTGATCGCACGGCGAACGGGTCCAACTGGCTTGGCCATCTTCGAAATTCGGCTCTTAACCGAATGGGAAAGGAGTACGCGACCTGATCTCCGACGGCATCGACGTGTCCGGAACGTCGACGCTACTTGCGAAGTGTACTCTCCCGCATCCGATCAATGACTCTGGAAAGCAGGGTTCGGTTGTCTGGAATGGTCAAGCGACCGATCTGTCCGGCTCGGACCTTCAGACTGGTGTAGGAATCCAGCGGGATCGCCGACTGCAGATGCGGCTTGACCGACCGCGCGCGGCGCTGATCTCCCACGGTTTGTACGGCCAACGGGCCTCCCGCGGTCGCCGCCAGAGCTGCGTGGGGGATGTTTCGGTTCGCGGCGGGTTGCAACTCCGCCAGGGGCGCGCGGAGCGAGACGCCGCCGCGCAGGCGAATCGATGCGACCGCACCGACCTGGGCCGTTTTTCGATAGGAATCCAAGTCGTCTTCGGCAACAAGTGCCAGGATTTCTTTTTGGTGCGGGTCCGACAGCCGCAGCAATTCTTCCCCGGCGGAGACGTATCGACCGACCATGGACTCCGTCTGCGGGCTGGTGATTCTGCCATCGCGTTTGGCGATCACTCGCAAAGATTCCAATTGCTCATTCAACTCCGCAATCTGGCGATCAAAACTGGCCGCGCGATCACTTTCCGCCTTGCCGAGCGCGATTTCGCCCCTGCGTCGGTATTGGATGGACTTTGCCAATGCCGCGTCACGCCGGTCCAACAATTGATCACGACGAATATCCAATTCGGGATGCTCCAGGACCATCAACAAAGCTCCCTTCTGGACGCGTTGTCCGCACTGAACCAAGACCGATGTCACGAACGCATCCACGGGGGCTCGGGCGACCTGCTCGTTTTCGTAGCGAACCACAACGGGGATCCGACGTGCGAACGGTGACGTCTCCACCGCCGCATAGTGTCCCATCAACAACGTCAAAGAACACACCGCGATCAATCGACGCTGATAGACGCTCAACACCATTCCCGACGCTGGCTGAATCGTCCAGATTCGATGCATCCAACGCACCAACGGAATCACGCCCCACAACATCGTCGCGACGATGCCCAGAAAGATCCCGAGCCCCTCCGCCCAAGAAGCAATCGCGACCACCAACCCGGCCATCCAGACAAACTGGAACACCACCGAACAGGCGGCATGGGCCACGGCAAAGTCCGCACGCCAACCGGGCAGCGGACATGCGGGCATTGGCAATCCGAATAGCAATCGCTCCAACAAGCCCAACAGTCGCCGACGGCCGTGATACCGCAGATTTGGAATCTCCAGCCAATCGCTCAACACGTAGTAGCCGTCCAGTCGCAGCAACGGGTTGGCATTGATGAGCAAGGTGGCCGGTCCCGCGATCAAAAAGACCTGGGAAGCCAAGTGCCTTAGAAAGCCCAACGGCAGACTCCACCAGCACCACGCGGCGACCGCCGCCACCGCCAGCTCCAGATAAACGCCTGCGATTCCGATTTGAATCCGATCGCGACGACGCACCAGCTTCCAGGCATCCGTCGCATCCACGTAGGCCAACGGAGCACATAGAAAAAGCATCACGCCCATCCGCCCCACTCGAACCCCGTGACGCTTGGCGCACACGGCATGGCCACACTCGTGCAACGCCTTCATGGTTGCCCAAATCAACAACACGGGGATCCAAAGCTGCTGATCAAAAATGCGGTTCAGTTCCGCTTCGAATTCTTCCGTGTGCTGCCAGACAAGCCCCACGCCCGTGGTCACCAACAACGCCCAGGCGATTGCCGCCGGGAGGGAAAACATCCAACCGAACATCGGCAACAGCCGACTGGCAACCCGGTCCCCGTCAGCCAGGGGAAATCGTTGCGTCAGTAATGCTCCGCCCCACTGCATCAAGCGTTGCCAGCCAGACGGAGCTCGATCGGACGCGGCGGACGTCGGAGCGACATTGCCACCGCCGCCCGTTTTCGGTGACACGAGCGTCGCCATCGGTCCGCCCGAGGTGACCACCTCCGCCAGACGCGACTGAACCAATTGACGGGCAAACGAAACCACTTCATCGCCGGACCAGGGCACGCCGTCAACGTTCAACCGCCGATGGACTTCAGACAGATCAATGGACCCGTCCATCATTGAGGCGGCATGGTACTCGCGAGCCCCGAAGCGGTAGAACTTTCCCGACCGCGTGTCCAGAGCCACGTAGCTTAGCGAAGCGCCCGCGCTTCGCTGTGAGAATTCGATCCCATCAATGATCGCGAGCCGGAGCCCTAACCCGTTGGGCGGCTTCGACGCGTCATTCGGCGGTTCGCTGGAAACGTTCATTTCCGATCAGTACCCGATCCACCAAAGCGTTCGCTCCCACCCAGTTCGAACCATGGACCACAGCCAGGGCCGCACCGGCCCGTAGGCAATTGCGTCGCCGCGCATCCCGGGACGAAGCTTGCGGTCTGCGTTGGGCAGATTCACGCACGCCACAAATACGTTCTGGTCGTCTCGAACTTCGGCCGCCGGGTACAACCGGTCCAAAGGCTTTTCGATCGCGTCGCCTCCTCCCGCATTCAGTCGGATTCGGGCGACAGTGTTGGGTTGGATGAAACCGATTTCGTGATCCGGAATCTCCAGCTCAACCACCATCTGGTCCAGCGGCGCCAGCTCCAGCACGGTCTGACCCATCTTCAATGTCGCGCCGATTGATTGGTCCAGGTCGCCGGAAACGACCACACCGTCAATCGGACTGACCACCTGCAATTGTTCCAGCCGGTCGAGCAACAGCTCCTTTCGGCGTTGGAGCTCCGTCGCCTTCAGCCGAGCCTGCTGGGCATCCGCAACTCGGCCGCCAACCATTGCAATGTCGCGTTCCTTCTCCGCTTGCCCGATTTCCGCA
Source organism: Roseiconus nitratireducens (assembly GCF_008629675.1). GTDB lineage: Bacteria > Planctomycetota > Planctomycetia > Pirellulales > Pirellulaceae > Stieleria > Stieleria nitratireducens. The sequence goes on from NZ_VWOX01000002.1 coordinate 116,535, forward strand.
TCAAGCGACTCCAATTCCAGCCGGATCGGACGGCCGTCCAGCACGAAAAGCGTGTCACCTTGCCGAATCGGATCCCCCGGCTGCACCTGACTGGACAGCAAGGTCGCGTCGAACGGCGCCGACACCACACGTGAATGTTGGGGTCGGACGACCACGGAACAACGCACCCGGTAGGAGACGGGCCAGATCGAAAGCAGCAACACCAACAGCACGCACAGCCCGATGTAGATGCGGGTCGTCATGCCGCTGTTTGCCAAAAACCGAACCAGCTGCGAGAACATCCCTCCGGTCCGTTGCCAGATGATGGCTCGCAGTGCCGGCAGCGTGCTACGGAGCCACCGGCGGTCGACATCGTCGACTTCCGCTGTCTGCAGAAACAGAACACATCGGCCCAACCCAACCTCGTCGTCGATGTTCAGTCGTAGCAGCCCCGGCTGGGCTGCCACTCGATCTTCCGAGACCTGGGACTGGTTCTTGTCCCGCATCGGTAGCGCCGCCGGATCATCGTTCCAGCAGGAAGATGCGTATTGAAACAGATCGCTCGAAGGGCCAAGCCAGCCCAATCGATTGTCATACAGCCGCCGGATACTGGTTCCTCCAATTCCACAGCGCACCGAAGCGCCCGGAAGACGTCGCGAGATCTCGGCGACCAGCGTCGTCACCGTCTCTGACTCCGTGCGTGCCTTCGCCACGGCTTCAACCAGCGCAAGCGAATTGATCCAACCAGCATTGACGGACCTTTCCACGCTCCCCACGGTTTTCGGCGAAGGAACGTTCCGAACATTCCCCGCGCGATCGACCGCATCGGCGCCGAATGCAGCTTCACCGGTGTCGACCGTTTGTCGCGGGTTCGAATTGGGAGTCCGGCCGATACTCATCGCTGGTATGCGTCCTCCACCGGACCGGCATCAAGATTTCCCATCCGACGGACCGGAAGACTTCGGGTGCGTTTCGCGGACTGGTTTTTCGACTCCGATCGCACCATCCTCAGCCGGCATCGGTCTCCGCTGCGCAAGTCTCCATCCGGGTTCTCCAGCAAGACTTTGACACGGACGGTCCCGCTTTCGCCGTCAATGGCGGGCGAAACGGAATCGATCACGCCTTCCAGGTTGGCCCCCAAACTGATCAGGAATACGACGGCCGATCGCCCGGGCTGCATGTCGTCGACGTTTTCGACCGGCACATTGAAGACCGCATAGATCTGGTCCAGCACCAGTAAGCGGACGACGGCCGGGTCCGAAGGCGTCACGTACTCTCCGGGTGCGTGAAAGATTTCGGACACTGTCCCGTCCATCGGAGATTCAATGCGACGTCGTTTCAACTGCAATTCGTAGCGTTCCAGTTCCAGCTTTCGAAGTTGGTTCTGCTCCATCGCCGACAGCTCTTTGGCCTTGGCGATCTCCCAATCGGCCCGAGCACGTTTCAGTTCGTCCGGGCGAGCCATCTGTTTGTCAGCCAGAGATTGCAGTTGATCCAGACGGATCTTCATCAGCTCCGTTTCGGACTTGGCGGCGTCCAGTTCGCCATGCATCGACGCGCGCCACCGTGCCGTCTTGACCGCATCCTGCTGCAAAGCGTCTTCCATCTTTGCGATCACCTGTCCCCGTTGGACACGGTCTCCGATGGCCACGTACAGATCGTCAAGTCTCCCGATTTCCGTTGCCGCCACCAGCACGTCAAACTTCGGTTCGGTGAATCCGTCGTAGTCGACTGCGATCGAGACGGGACGTTGGTGCTCTCCTTCGATTGCCGATTGGCGAATCGAAGGAGGAACTTGCGCGAGCGAAGTGCCGGATGGCTTGAGCGCCATGCCCAAGACGACGCAGCCGCAGCTGATCCCCGCGACGATGCGAGCCCATGGCAGCCGCTCACGCTTCTGGGCAATTGCACGCTCGGAAAACTTCTGTGTGGTCGTGTTTCGCTGGTTTCTAAACATGATTCAGTCTCAAGGCATCTCGTCTCAAGGCGTTGCGTGCGTTGGACAGTGTTGCTGCCGCTGGGAGCGGCTAGCGTGGGGAAACCGATTCCTTCGGATCGCGACCGGCCCACGCACCGACGGGCGTCGCCCACGAGGGCGACGTTTCGGAAGGAGGCGCGCCTTCAATCAGAGGCGCCGTCGCCATCGGCGGACTCGCGTCCCGTGCCGGGGCTTGGACCGCATCCTGAATTGGATCGGTAACCGGGATCGCGGGCCGATCCGCTCTGTCGCCCGTATCAAATCCTTCGTCGGCGTCTTGGTGATGCAGAAAATCGACCTTCCCAGATCGCTGGTCCTGAGTCGGCTGGATCCCTTCATTGATCAACAGCGTCCCCATCGATCGTTGCATGCGAACCTGCGAGATCATGTAAGCGGCTTCTGCCGCAACCAAGTCTTTTTCCGCATCGGTTCGCCGTCGCTGCGCATCGAGCAGGTTTTCCAGCACGATTCCGACGCGTGATTCGTCGCCTCCGATCAAACGCCAACGCGTCGTCAAGATCGTTTCCTCTTCGAGCGCCGTTTGCAGCACCTTTCGCTTGCTGACAAGTTGACCTGCGTACCGCTGGACATCGATCAGTGCGCTTTGGACTTCGAATTGGGTCCGCTGAATGATCTCACGAAGCTGCTCACTTTGCTGGCGATAGCGGTACTGGGCTTCCCGGTGGCGGGCACGGCTGGCCCTTCGTCCGTAGGGCATGTTGTACAAAACACCCGCGGAAGCCCCCGGCACCGTATCAAACTCGTTCCAAAACGACTGGGCGACGTCGCTGTTTCCGGTCAATTGTGCCAGGTAGCCGTTGAACACCAGATTCAGTTGCGGCTCCAGTTCGGCCCGAGTCACACGCATCGCCAGCGCCGACAACTCCAATTGATGCGTCGCTTCCCGAATTTCCGGCCGGTTCTCCAAGGCCTGCGTCACGGCGTCGCGCAGCGAGAATTGTGTCGGATCGTCGCTGGGAGCAACGGTCGGGATCAATTCCAGTTCGTTGTCCGCACCGATCAACGCTTCGCTTCCGACCAACACCGCCAACCGGCACTGGCTGCGTTTCAGTTCCGCTTCCAGATCCAGGACGCCATCGGCACGCCGCGCGATGCGACCGCGCGCTTTGGCGATTTCGATCCGCCCCGCATCAAAGTGCTGCCTGCTGGAAAGCACGGTCTCCAGTTCGCGACTGCGATCCAGCAGGGCGCGCTGCTGAATCAGCTGGGTCCGGACCTGGTAGAGTTGCCAGTAGGCTGTGATGACGTCCGCCAGGCGTTGTTCGACGTCCGAACGCATGTCCTGCCACGCGACGTGACTTTCCAGACGTGCTTGCGTGATCAGCCGTTCGTTGTAGTACCGGCCGCCACGGGACAACAGCGGCTTGGTCAGGCTGAGACTCAAACGGGAGTTGCCCTGGTTTTGCGGCACGAAAAACGTGCTGTTGCTGTCAAGCAGTCCCAACTGTTGCGTCCATTCGACATTGGTGCCGCGACGAGTCGTCTGACGGGCCCCACCGCGGACGTTCATGGATTGTTCAATCAGGCGGGGCGCTCCGCCGGTGGTCAACGTGTTTCCCACCGGATCGTTGGTTCGCCCCACGTTGCTGCCCAGCAGTACCGCCGGGTCGAATGCCGCGTCCTGTTCGATGATCCGCTGGACAGTCGCGCTGGCTTGATAGGCAACGCTTTGGATCTTGGGACTGTTGGCAAGCGCGTCCAGCAGCACGGTTTCCAGATCGAAAGAAACCCACCGCTGCCGATCCAGAATCTGGTCCGTTGTCTTGTCGGTCCACCAGCAAATCGAGCTATCACCCGGTGACGGCGGCCGTGCGCCGGGGTCAAGCGGAACGGTCGGCCGCGGCAGAATCTCCACCGGATCCGGAGCGGGGTCGGGCGTCAGGCCTGGCAGGGCGATCGGCGATTGGGCGCGCAGGGAGCCTCCGGTCGCGATTGCCGCAGCGACGGTCAACGCGATACTCAGCCGGCAACTCTGCCTGGATGTTCCGAATCGTCCCATGAACACGTGTGGTTCTTCCTGATTCCCAACGCGACCGCAGCATGCTGCCACGGTTGACGGTCCGTCGCATTCCCAGCGCGGGATGATTGGGTCGGACCGGTTCGCATTGGGTCAAATCGGACGCAACGGTCGCATCGGACGGCAGGAGCCGACGGAAAATGCGTCTCGATCCGATCCTAGGGGGGAACAACCGATGCGGCCGCCAAACTCAACCACTTCATGACTCCCGACCGAACCTGCGGGACCGTCAAAGTCGGCTCCAGATCTTCCCTTCGTAGGGGCCTGGGAACCGATCACTCCGTGGCCCCGAGAAAAGCCAGTCGGCACAATCGGCACAATCCATCACCGCGGCGCAAACCCCCTGGCTTTTGCTTCCGGACGGTTTCTTGGTTGCAATCGGAATCGCTCCCCAACGATCGGCAAGCAAAACTTCCCTCGACAACTCCGGATCCGACCGGACATTCCGTCTTTCCTTTCGTTGGTGTGATTGAGCTTTGGCTAGGGTTTATTTCCAATCGCTTCGCCTGGCGATCGCACTGGTGTGTCTGGGGGCCAGCCTGATTCTGGCCAGCCACTGGTTCGGGCTGCTTCCCGATGTCGCGGCCATCCAAAAGGACTCCCGGCGACGTTTGAGCGAGGCGATGGCGGTCAACGCCGCCGCGCACGTTCGCAAAAACCAATGGCTGGATCTGCGCTACGCGTCTCAGACCGTGGTGGACCGTGACGGCGACCTATTGTCCGTTGGGATCCGCAACAACTACGGCGATTTGAAAGTCGATGCGGGGCACCACGCGGAACTGTGGGAGCGCGCCCAAAAGGACGGCGAGGGCATGGACCCGGTGAAGGTCCCGATCACGCTCAACCGCCGTCCGTGGGGATACGTTGAACTGTGCTTCCGAGCGGCCGATCAATCCTGGGCCGGAGCGATCATCGAGCACCCGCTGCTTCGCCAACTTGCCTTTTTCTGCATTCTCGGCACCTTCGGCTACACGTTGTTTGTCGGCAAGGTGATGAAGGTCTTCAATACCACCCAAGTCGTTCCGGAACGAGTCCGTCAGGCTCTGGACACGCTGGCCGAGGGCTTGTTGGTCCTGGATGAGAAAGCACGGATCGTGTTGGCCAATCGCGCCTTTGCCGACACGGTCAATGTTCCCGGCAACGTGCTGGTGGAATCCTGTGCCAATGACTTGCCATGGACGCACCCCGATTCGACGCCGTGCACGGATTTTCCTTGGATGTCCGCGATCGATGAATCGGCCACCCTGACCGAACATATCCTGCACCTGCAAATCGACCAAAGCAATCGCCGCATCTTTTCGGTGAACGCCGCGCCGCTTGGATCTGGACGTGTCCGGCGAGGAGCATTGGCAACCTTTCGTGATGTGACCCACATCGAAGAGCATCGCGCGGAATTGGAAACCATGTTGTCGTTGCTACGGAGCAGCCGCGATGAGATTGAACAAAAGAACAAAAAGCTGGAGATTCTGGCGACGCAGGACGCTCTGACCGGATGCCTGAATCGCCGAGCCTTTTTCGAGCGATTCGGCCGCCTCTGGAAGCGCGAAGCAAATGCGCCCTCGACGCTCGCTTGCATCATGATCGACAACGATCATTTCAAGAAGGTCAACGACACGTACGGCCACTCGGTGGGTGATGACGTGCTGCGTGAAGTGGCGCGGGTGTTGAAACAGCATCACAAGGATCAAGGGCTGGTCTGTCGTTACGGCGGTGAGGAGTTCTGCGTTCTGCTTCCCGGCGTCGACTTGCCCGGTGCGATGCAGATTGCCGAAGCAACGCGGGAAGCCATCACCGAAATCCGGTTCGACGATCCCGAAGAGTTGCGATTGACCGCCAGCTTGGGAGTTTCCGAACTCCGTTTCGGCGCCACGGATCCACAAGAACTGATCAACCAGGCCGACGTTGCTCTGTATGCTGCCAAACGCGCCGGCCGCAATTGTGTGATGGCATTCTGTGAACGGTTGGCACAGTCAGCCGACGAGCTGGCCGAGCACAACAACCGCAAGGGCCATGAAATCCCCTACCAAGCCGTCACCGCCCTGGTTTCCGCATTGTCCTTCCGTGATCCCAACACGGCCGAACACAGTCGTCGAGTCGCGGATCTGTGCATCCGCGTGGCAACTCCATTGATGGACCCGCTGGAGTTGTACGTGATGGAGATTGCCGCATTGCTGCACGATGTCGGAAAGATCGGTGTTCCCGATGAGATCCTGCTCAAGCCCGGAGAACTGACCGAGGACGAGTGGAAGATCATGTCGCGAAACGATCGCATCGGCATCGAAATCATCGAAAGTGCGTTTGAATGCGAGGAGCTGACGCAGTTGGTGCAGGCCTGTCACAAGCAGTTCCGGGACCAGGAGCGCTACGACGACAATCTCCACGGGAGCCAGATTCCGCTGGGCGGGCGTTTGCTGGCAATCTGTGACAGCTACGATTCCATGATCTCCGATCGCGTCTATCGCGCCGGACGTAGCCACGACGATGCCATCGCCGAACTCCGCCGCTGTGCGGGCACTCAATTTGACCCCGAGTTGGTCGAGCACTTTGCCCAAATCGTGACGCGAAAACCCCACGAAGACGGATTCATCAATCGCAACGAGACGGCGATTCAGATTGGTTTTCAGGTGGAAAGGCTAGCAACGGCTGTCGATGAGCAAGACACGGACAGCCTGCGGACGCTCTCGGCCCGCTTGGAATTGTACGCCCGCAGCTGCAACATCGTACCGATTGCCCAAGCGGCGGACCGGATCCACCACCATGCCTCCCAGACGGACATCGCCTGGTTTGACTTGCTGCGTGATACCAACGAATTGCTGGATTTGTGCCGTTCGACTCAATCGGAGATCCTTCGCCAATCGCTTGGGCAAACCCAGGAACTGGCGCGGTTGGAGGTCGAGTTCTGACGCGGGACGCCCCTGGTTCCAAGGCTCCGGCCTTGGAACCCACTGATCGCCCAGCTCTGCCTGCCCCATCACGCCCCGCTGACGGAGCCAGCTTGCAGTACGTTCCCGGGCGGGAGCCCGGGAACGAGGTTGCTCACCTGGTTCCCCCTGGTTTCCCCCTGGTTCCAAGGCTCCGGCCTTGGAACCCACTGATCTCCCAGGCTCCGCCTGCCCCATCGCGCCCCGCTGGCGGAGCCAGCTTGCAGTGCGTTCCCGGTCGGGAGCCCGGGAACGAGGTTGCCCCCCCTGGTTCCAAGGCTCCGGCCTTGGAACCCACTGTTCTCCCAGGCTCCGCCTGCCCCATCGCGCCCCGCTGACGGAGCCAGCTTGCGGCGCGCTCCCGATCTCCGATTTCGGTTCCCCGCACCGGCGAAATCGGCCATACTGTGCCCCGGCGTGATGACAGGGACGAATGACAGGGAGGGCCGGCCATGGACGTGCTCGATTCAAAACAGACGCAATTCGGGTTCGGGGTGGACCCGTTCAACCCACGACCCGCCCGGCCCGTCGAGGCCGTCGGTGGCGATAGCAAGGACTCACTGCGTCGACAGATCGTCGAATCCTGCCCTCGAGTTCCCGGCGTGTACGGGATGCTCGATCGAACCGGCGACCTGATCTACGTCGGAAAGAGCAAGTCACTGCGTTCGCGTCTGCTGAGCTACTTCGCCGCGTCCAACGAAGAGGAAAAAGGCGGACGACTGATCGAATCCGCTCGTGCGATCCAGTGGGAAACGCAACCGAGTGAGTTTGCAGCGTTGCTGCGCGAACAACAGCTGATCCGACAGTTCTCCCCTCGCTGGAATGTCCAAGGGGTGCCCAAGCGCCAGCGGCCGGTGTACCTGTGTTTGGGACGAGCACCGGCGGCGCAATTCTTTCTTGCGCCCAAGCCGCCGAAGGAATGCCAGGCGATTCAGGGTCCGTTCTTTGGCGCCAAGCGGATGGGCGTTGCGGTCGACACGCTTAACAAAGTGTTTCAACTTCGTGATTGCAGCCAGAAGCAAACCTTCCAGTTCGCCGAACAACTGTCGCTGTTCGAGATCGACCATCGACCGGGATGTCTGCGATTGGAGTTGGGGACCTGTCTGGGGCCGTGTGCGGCTGCGTGCACGCAGAAGGAATACGCCAACCAGGTCGACGCCGCGCAACGTTTCCTCAGCGGTGCAACAGACGAACCGTTGCTCGAGTTGCAGCAGCGAATGGAGTCCGCATCGCGCGACCAGCAGTACGAGCTTGCCGGTAAGGCTTACCAAAGCCTGCGTTGCTTGCAGTACGTCCACCGCAAGCTGACGATGCTGGCCACGGCGCGGCGATCCTACAACTTTGTGTACGCCGTCCCCGGGTACGACGGATGCCACACCTGGTACTTGATTCACTGCGGCGAAGTCAGCGCCGTTGCTGCGACACCCGTCGGCCGCGACGCCTATCGTCAAATGAAACCGATGCTCAGCGCTTGGAAAGCGACATTGGAAAGTTCGGTTCAGCGTGGGCACGGACCGTTTCCCTACACGCTGGGAACAGTTGCTTCCTGGTTCCGCCAGAACCGGGCTGAATTGAAGCGATCTTTTTCCCCCTCCCAGGCAGGCCGGAAGTATCACCGTCGGTCCATGGTCGCTTGACCCGACGGACCAATCCTACCGATCAGACAGCGATCGGTGCTTGGCCAGCGTATGAGCAAAGTCGGTGACCGTCTGAACGATCGCGCCGAGATCGTCCGTGATCGTGATCAGCGTGTTGTAGTCGCGATTCGCGGAAATCGTCTTCAGCGCCGGGTAGATCGGTTTTTGGTTCGTCCAGTAGTCACGCCCAAAAAACACCATCGGGCTGGCGTGTTCAAAGGTTTTGTAGCGGTTCTGGGCGGCATCCTGAAACACTTCCTGGATCGTTCCCTCGTTACCCGGCGTAAAGATCACGCCACAGTTGGCGATCGCCAACAAGCCCTCCTCACGCACGCTGTTGGCAAAATACTTCGCGATCTTGGTTGCAAAGCAAGTGGGCGGCTCGTGACCGTACAGCCAAGTCGGTATCCCCAGGCTTTCGCAGGCCGATGACGACGTCAGCGGAAAGCATTCGCAAACGCGAAATGCCGCATCCATCCATTGGGTGATCGGCTGGTATTGGGGGGCCGCGGCAAGCATCGCATTGGCCTGCTGCAGTTCCTCGTCATCTCGTTCAGCAAACCAGGCACCCAGGTGCGTCGCTTCCATGGCCCCTGGTCCGCCGCCACTGGTAACCAACAGCCCCCGACGGGTCAGATCGCGTGCAAGCCGTGCGATCTGCAGATAGAGCTCGGTCCCCCGCGGCATCGAGTGGCCACCCATGATCGCCACCACGTTTCGACCTTCGATTAGTTCCTGCAGCGCATCGGTGATCGAATGGTCGTGCAGTCGCCGGGCCAGAGTCACGTACGCATCGGCCGCATGGGCCTGATGCGTTTGTTGGTAATGCCGAAAGCAGCGGCCGTCCAGGGTTTTCGCATGCCCCTCCGGATCGCCGATCTTGTATCCGCCCAACAGCTCCTCCGGCGTGTACAGATCGCCGCGGTAGGCACGAAACGGTAAATCGTCCAACGGGGGAAAGACCACCGGATGTTCCATCGCATCCAGGGTCGGATCGTCGACTCGGCAACCCAACAGGATCGGCCGACGCGGTTTGGCCGCCAACAGCTCTTCCCGTAGCGGCCGCAGATCCAACGCGTGAAAGACGGCATGATCCACCGACTTTCCAGCCTGCAGATGCTGTTGCAATTCCTGCAGCGTTTCAAACTCTAACCGTTGCATGCCCCGCTACTCCTGCGCAAGCGAGTGGCCGGGCCATCAAGAGTCGTTGCGATCAACCGTCACGTCATCGACCCAGGCCTGTTTTTCGACCGCCAACCGCAATCGGCTCTTGGTGGGATGGCCGATGCCCGGCGACAGGAACTGCCCGACGGTTGATCCATCGATCTGCACGGTCATCGTCTCGCCCTTCAGATCGACCTGGAGATCGTGCCAGGTGTCGGCGGACAGCTGCAACGGGAACTCTTTTTGCTTCGCGGCAATTCGCTTTCGATCCTCAGCCGTCAATTTCCCCGCCTTCGACCGATCTCGCGTCTCCAAGTTCATTCGCCCCGTTTTCAAATCCATCAGCGTTAGCTTATTCAAGCGGATTTTGGCGACACAAAGGTGACCGGCATGCACACTCTTTTCTTTCATGTCGGCAATGTTGATTCCCAACTGATCTCCTTCTCCAATCCGAAATCGCAACGATATCGTCGCGTCCTTGAACTCCAAGTCGTGGACAACGGACACCCCGTGGTCAGCCACCGGATGCCGCGTGATCTTGAGCGCGCCATCGACCAGATCCACCTGTTTGTTGCCTTTGGCCCGTGACGCACTGTTGGTTCCCCAGCCGTTGCCGACCTGTTCCTCCTGGTCGTTCTGCTCCGAGCGTTCAAAGTGGTCTTCCAACAAACGTTCGCCGGCCAGCGCGGGTGTGGCGACCAGAATCAATGACAGCACTCGCAACAAGAAGCCAGTCATTTTCAGATTTCGAATCATGTTCGTACCGGTGGGGAATAGGAGGGCGGATCGAATTGGAAAAACTTGAAGACGGGTTGAAGCCGGGAAGCATCTAGTTCGAAGCGGAGTCGTCTACTTTGGAAAGCGATTGCAACTGTTCCATCAGCGGCCCCTTTTTGAATTGCGGTTCGGCAGACGATTCGCCGTATCCCATCAGCTCCTTTGCCAATCGGCGAACGGTTTGACGATTCTCTTCCTGACCGATCGCATTCTTCAATTCATTCGGATCGCTCTGCAGATCGAACAGCCAGGGGCGTTCGGACGTGGAGACAACCAACTTGTATCGGTCGGTCACCGCTGCCAGCCACGACGGGGGTCCGGCGCCGGCGGCCCGCAAAAACGTGATGTCGTTCCAGTCAGCCGGAGGCGTTCCGCGGAAGAAACCCGATGCGTCTCGGCCATCAAATTCCTGCTTAACGTCTTTGCCAAGAAGTGAAAGAACGGTTGGCATGAAATCGACCGTTCCCAAAGCGTGATCGATGCGTGTGCCGGCTGGAACCACACCGGGAGCAGCTAATAGCATGGGAACTTTTGCGCTCCCTTCGTAGGGATTCCCTTTGTTCAGCCGCCCATGCTCATAGCACAGGTCACCGTGATCGGAGGTGAAGACAATCATGGTTCGGTCCGTTAGATCTAGCTGATCCAAAACCTTCAGAATCTTTCCGACGTTGTCATCGATGCAGCGCACCATGCCGAAGTATCGTGCCATGCTGGCAGCGTTGAATTGCATCGTGCCGTTCTTGCCCTGGGGCGCGGCCCAAGCCGGATTGTCTTTCACCATCGAGAACGTCATCGGCGATCGGATGACCCGGTCCATGTACATGTCGTCGTACGGCGGGCGCACCGTATTGGGCCCGTGGGGATCCGGAAGGCTGAGGTGGTAACAAAACGGGCCTGCTGAGTTTTTACGAATGAATTCGATCGCGCGGTCGGCAAGCCAATCGGTTGAGAAGCTCTTTTCGTCGGCTCCCTCGACACCGTAGGTCGGTTGGTCGCGTGCGTTCCTCGCGGCAACTCGCGGACCGTCGTCCGTCAATTCGAACTGCTTCCAGTGACCACGGTTGAACATGAAACGGTTGTCATCAAAACCGAACTTGCGGCGCGGCTGCCACTGGGGTTTGCCAGGGCCGTCCAGATGCCATTTCCCCGCGTAGCCGGTCGCGTAACCGTCAGCACGCAACACTTCGGCAAAGGTCACCACGTCGCTGTTCATCGGCAGGTTGTTTTGGGGACTGCCGGTTCGCTGGGGGTACAACCCCGAGAAGAGCGACGCGCGCGACGGCGTGCAGACGGGGCTGGTCGCATAGAAAGACGTGCAGATGGCACCCCTCGCGGCGATCGAATCGATCGCCGGAGTTTCGACGACCGCATCCTCTCCCCAGATCAACGCCTGGTCCGCGGGCAACGTGTCGCGGTAGCATCCCAAGGTGCGAAAATTATGTTCATCCGTCTGGATCACCAACAAATTCATCGGTGGGTCCGCACCGACAGCGATCCCCCGGAAGCCCAGGAAGGATACGATCAGGATCAGCGGCAGCGACGGTCGACTCATGAGTGGTGCTCCGTGGGAAAAACCATGCGATTGCCCCACGGCTACTTCCGACGCGACTCTAGCAGCGTATTGATTCTCGATCGTCGCCTTTCACTCTGTGAAAGTTGCGTTCTTGCCGCTGCTTTTTTGGAACAGAAGACGTACGTTGCGGAACGCCCGGTTTGAAAATCAACCGACTGCTAGTTGCCAAACGTGCTCTGAATCAGCACCAGCATCTCGCCCTGGTTGTCCGTGGGGTCCACATCATACATCCGCAGAAACAGGTGGCCGGTCCGGTCGGCAACAAAATCGTCGCCAGCTCGGATCAAAAACGGCTTCTGTTTGTCCAGGTCACCGGAGGAATCCGCAATGACGCCGATCAAAGCGCCCAACTTGATGCGAGAATCCGGGAGCTTTTGATCGTCTGGAATTTGAACTCCTTCGGGCCCGGTTTCCAGAACCACCTTCCAGGTCCCCTTCACTTCCACGTGCACCGGCATCCCCTTTTGCAACTTTGCCCCTGAATCTTGCCAGGATCCGGCCGCGGAAACCTGGGCAATCTTGCGATCCTTCATGGTTTGCATCTGCAGCATGCGTTGGACGCCCGCTTCGCCCTCCGCATAGTTCGGAACCAGCCGAACCATGGCCTCGTAGACTTCCCGGGCATTGTCGTACTGCTTCTTCCGCTCGTACTCACTGGCCAACTTCTCGGCCTTGGCGATGTACTCTTTGTGCAACGACAGAAGTTGGGGATCGGCAGGCAGGTCGGGCTGATTGGCCGCCGCCTCCTTGAGCCGCTGCTCCATCTGCCGTTGCAGTTGCTTTTGTTGCTGTTGAAATCGTTTCAGGTTTGGATTCTGAGCCGATGCATTTTCGAAGCCACCAATCGCTGCGACGAAACCGAAACAGAGACTCGCGGTCAGCACGGCGCGACAAGAAGTTCGCGGAAAAGATGGACGTTGCATGACAAACATTGAGACCGCCGCGTGCGGTGGAAGTGGAGGGGAAAAGGCGGCGTTGAAGAGCGACCAGGACCGCCATCAGCGGAAACAGGGCACGATCGGTTCACCCGCGGTTGCTCCGATCGTGCGTCCCTGCTGGGAAAAACGGTCCGGCTGCCGGAAAGTACCCGGCAGGCAGCGTTTTTACGATGCGCGTGACTGGCTCAGGTGCCGCGACGATTACCGTACCAGCGGATTTGCATCCGGTCGCAATAATGGTAGCCGACGGACTCGGTCAACGGTCGCAGCCACGATTCGGCTCGGTCCAATTCCACCAGCGTTGTCCCTTGCGGCATGATGAAGACGTTGCCCCCCTTCACGTCCAGTGCCTCCGCGATTTCGGCCGCTTCGTCGAATTGTCGTTGATCATTCACGACGAACTTCACCTGAAAGTCCCGAGCCGCATGAATCAACCGCTGCATGGTTTCCAGCGGCAACCGGCGTTCCTCGTGCAAGCGATTCCAACGCGGATGTTCGCCCGGATCAGGAGCGCTGCCGCCGAGCTTAGGGCTGAGTGAAAGCAGGTCACAGGCGATCGGTTTATCGATCGTCCCGGCGGTTTCGATGGTCAAATGAAATCCGGCGTCCATCAGTGCCTGCGACAAGTTGACCGCAGCGGCAGGCAGCAACGGCTCGCCACCAGTCAGGACGACGTGCGAGGGCCCCTCGCCATGGACACGATCGACCAGCGCGTCAATCGCCATCACCTGGCCTTCGGGGTGCCACGATGCGTAGGGCGTGTCGCAAAACCAGCAGCGAAGATTGCAGCCGCTGGTCCGGATGAAGAAGCTTTCGGTGCCGACCAGCCGGCCTTCGCCCTGCCGACTGACGAATGTTTCGGAAACACGGACCTGAGTCGATCCCTGATCGGCCGGGCCAGATACGATCAAGTTCGCATTGTCGCCGTTTGGGGCCAGACCGGTTCCGGGGTCGGCGATCGGCAGCGTATCAGCGGCACGTCGGCCCCTGGTCGATTCGATCGGAGCGTGCGAAACTTGCGGTTTTCCCAAGGGAGAGATCAAAACATTGAGTGATTCAGCGAATTTCCGTGACCTGCTGGAGGTCTTTGACAACCCCAGCCCGTCGCGAGACTTTACCATCGTGCACCACTGCCCGGAGTTCACTTCTGTTTGCCCGAAAACCGGCCAGCCGGATTACGGCAAGATCATCTTCACGTACGTCCCGGACAAAGTTTGCGTGGAACTGAAAAGCTTGAAGATGTATCTGCAGCGGTTTCGCAATGAAGGAATTTTCTACGAAGCGGTGACAAACCGCATCATGGATGACTTCGTGGCCGTTGTACAGCCGAAAACGGCAACCGTGGAAAGCCAGTGGACGCCCCGCGGCGGACTGCACAGCAATATCATCGTCCAACATCCCGCCCCCCAACCGTAGCCCTTCTTGACCACCATGCCCGAGAACCTTCCCGTCCTGCTGTCCGGCTTCGCCGACGAGGCCGCCAACAACAAGACCGCCGCCGAACAGTTTTCCGCCTTCGCTGCGCTCGGACTCCGCTACTATTCCATCCGGTTTGTCGACGCCGGCGATGGCATCAAGAACGTGATGGCACTGACCGATCCGGAAATCCAAAAGCTGGTCCAGATGCAGGCGGACTACGGTCTGAAGGTCAGCAGCATCGGATCACCGATCGGCAAAGTGAAATTGCTGGATGTGGATGACGGCACCGCCAACAAATTCGTTCCCTTCAAACAGTATCTGCAGGAGGATGTGCAGACGGCTTGCGATCGCGCGGAGGCCTTCGGCGCGAAATTGATTCGAGGCTTCTCCTTTTACCATCCCAAGGGGACGTCACCCGAGAGCCACTTGGAACAGGTCGCCGATCAACTTGGCCAGATCGCCGAAGTCTGTGACCGACGCGGCCTGACCTTCGGATTGGAAGTTGAAGCCAACCTGGTCGGTCAAACCGGACCGCTGCTGGAAGCAATCGCGGAGAAGGTCAACCACCCCGCCATGCTGACGATCTTCGACGGAGCCAACATCATCACGCAAGGCTTCACGCCCGACGAGACTTTCGCGCAGTACGTCGCGATGAAACCCAGCATGGGTTGGTTGCACGTCAAGGATTATCACGATCCCTCGCCCACGGGCCGCATCGAGCATGTTGACGAAGCCAGCTTGGACAATTTCGTCCCGGCGGACCGCGGGGATTGTGGGCACGAGGCGATCTTCCGCGACCTCAAGTCCTTCCTGCCAGAACTCCACCGACGCATGACCGAGCGTGGTGCCGACGGCGTTTTCCTGGATTTGGAACCGCACGTCAAAGGCGGAGGACAGTTCGGAGGCTTTAGTGGGCCGGACGGATTCGGGGTCGCATTGCGAGGCTTGTGCAACCTGCTGGATTACATCGGCATTCCCTACGACCTTCGCGGGTTCGACGACATCAAGTCAGCCTGACCTGATTCGATCGGCCCGGCAGGTTTCGATCGGCATCTACTGGGCGCCACTGCCCGCCGAGCATTCGATCAGCGTGGCTGGCGGATCACGTTGGACGACGTCCCAGGTTGACTCGGTCGCACGGCGATCCGAATGCGTTGCTGCGTGGTTGGCGACTGCGTCTGCACAAACGGGTTGACCCGCACGCCATGGGGCGAGACGACTTGGCCGCCGCCCGGTGACATCGTTTTGTGAAGCGTGATGAAATCGGCCGCCGAGGCGGCGCCGGAGCGGTCGGCCGCCTGTTCGGTTTGCTCAGTACGCTGCGGCGCGGTGTCGGCCGGACGCGGCAGACGGCGCGGGACGCCCGGGTTCTGGTCCGGCGAGTCGGGGAGATCGCCACCGCGCGATTCCTGCCGGAGGGCCTCGTCGAATCCTTCGGGAAGGGCCAGGCCGGGCTGAGACCGTTTGTCGGCCGGCGACTGAACCGGCGCGTCCTCTTCGATAGGCAGCGAGCGCCGCACCTCGGCGTCCGACCCCGTCGCGGCCGGCGACGGCAGCAGCATGGATGCTTCCGGCGAGGTGTCCTCGAGAACCTGCGGTGGCAGGTCGTCCGTCCGATTCGGAGCTCGTCCGCTGTGCGACTCGCGTTCGTTCGGATCAACTTGCATCGGAACGGACTCCCCGGGCACTCCGGTCTCGAATGACGCTCCGCCATGGTCCCTTGCAGCCGAGACCTCTTCGGCACCCAGGGCAGGAAAACCAATTTCCCCTTCGCCCACACCGTGGTGACAATGCGGTGCGGTATCGCAATCGCAGGGGTGACTCGCACACAATCCCGTTCCCGCGGGATAGACCAGCCCGCAACTCAGCCCCGGCTTGGCGGGCGCAAATTGATGGTAATACGTTCGCGGTGGCAGGTCGGCGCAGGGGCGGCACCCGCCGCTTTTGCACGTGTGGTATCCGTCACCGTGCCCCACGCCCCACCAGCGTCCGATGCGGGACAGCGTTCCGTGGTGATCGGCCCTCGCGGTGCCGTCCGCCGCGAGAATTGCGGTGCACAACAGAACCGCTTTTAGGACGTGACGTCGCGCCCCTCCCTTCGCGGCGAACGGTTCCCGTCGCGGAAGTCGTTGAGGTTCATCCATGATGGTATCCGTCCAGATCTTGTGAGGGCCGCCGCCACCGGGGACGCGCCGAGACGCAGCAAATTGGTCCTACCGCACCAATCGGCACATCTCGATCGGTGAATTGCCGCCCCGGCAACACGGTGTCGACAATTTGCCGGCGTCGCGTTCACGGTGTTCCGGTCGTATCGGTTGCAACGAAAACCCGGCGAAATTGGGTTGCGAAAAACCAACGCCGGTGGCAATTGGGCGAGCTAGATTTCATGGAATGACCGCAGGACGAGTCCTGTTGGCCTGTCGTGAATCATCCAATCTTGGCTCTCTCCCAGATCCCACCGATGTCGCAACGAAATCTGTATCTGTCTGACCCCAAGGTCCAATGGGCCCTTGTCAGCCGCGTCTTGACGCACTGGTGCTTGATGCTGTTCTGCCTGCTGGCCTTGAGCGTCTTTGTGCGTGTTGCGTTCTACCCGGTTCACCAGTCGTTCATGGAAGCCCTTCGTGAATCGCTGGCTCATCAGGTACCCTTGTTGGTCATCATGGTCATGCTGGTGCCGGTCTTCCTGAGAGACATGGTAAAGCTGAGCCATCGTTTCGCCGGGCCCATGACGCGTCTCCGCGGAGCCTTGAACGAGCTGGCCGAAGGCAAGAAGATCAAGAAGCTGGAGTTCCGTCCCGACGATTTTTGGCAAGACGCAGCCACCGACTTTAACCGGCTGTATGCCAAACACTTGGAACTTCGCGATCGCTGCGAAGAGCTGCAGAAGCAATTGGATTCGAAGAATTCAGAGAACCACGGAACGGTCACGGGTTGACCGACACCGCCACCGAGTGAACTCCGTCGCCATCCTTCTCCGGGTGGGGACTGGCCAGCGGATTGCAGTCGGCACACGGAGCGGGAGCCGGATCGTTCGGGTGGTCCGGTGATCCGCGAGCCCTTTCCGTGTGATCCGCAAAGATCGTGGGGGACGCCAGCGGTGTACCCGACGGCTGACTTCAGGCCAACCGACCGCCGGCATCGGCTCTTTCCGGCCCGGCGGTTTGCACGAAGGGCGTGCCCTGCGGAGCGAAAAAGTTTTCCGCATTCTCGGCTGCCGCACGGCCCAATAATCTGCCTTCGGATGGCTCTCAGTGGACAAACTTGATGCTCCCGGGCCGCTTTTCCGGGAAAGCTCATCTACGCATCGGTTGGTCAACGCGTAATAATGACGGGAGTTTAGAAACTGAACCACCCGCACGAGCCCCTGTGATGTCCCAATCGTTTCTGCGTACGCCCTTCGGTCGTATTTTGCTAACGGCTCTCGCTTCGATCAGCCTCTCGTTCGCCACCGGCCGGCTTTCGGTTGCGTCCGCCCAGGAGGCGACAGCGGACCCGCCCGCCGCGGAGACTACCGAGCAGGAATCCGGAGAGGGGAGTCAGACCGCGGACACGGACGCGCCGTCAGACGCCGCGCCGAAAGAAAGTCCGGGCGAGTTGTCGTTGGATCTCGACACCACTCCGGCCGACCCGGGACAGAACGATTTGGACGAGGCGGCCATCCTGCGTTTTGAGGCGAAGAGCCAGCGAGAACTGCAGGCGGTCGAACGTTTGCTGCAGTCTGCCGTCAAAAAGGGACTGACCGGCGAGAACGCCGCGTTCGCGAAGAAGATGCTGGGGTCGGTTTTGTTGCAAAAAAGCCAGCAGCTGATCGCGGCGATGGGACAAGCCGGCGGTAACCGGCCCCTGGCCCTCCGAGACGAAGCGTTGTCGACGTTGGAGGAAGCGATCAAGAACGATCCCGAACTGGTCGAAGGCTACCTGCTGATCGCGCGGCTGAACATGCTGCCTGGCGGTGACAAGCAGGCCATCACCGACGCGACGACCAAGGCCATCGAAATCCTGAAGGACAATCCTGTCGAACGGAGCGCCGCCCTGGTTCTGCGAGCGTTGACATGGGGTCCCGGTGAAGACGAGAAGCGCATGGAGGACCTCAATGCGGCGGTCCGCGATGACCCGGAGAATCTGGAAGCGCTGCGAGCCCGCGCCGCATTGCGACTGCAACAAGACGACGTCGGCGGAGCGATCGAAGATTTGGAGCTTGTCCTGACCAAGGACCCCACCAACGAACGGGTCGCCCAAACCGTCGTCCAACAGCTGGCCGAGATGGACCGCGTCGATGACGCCCTGGAACTGCTTTCCAAAGCCTTGGAAGCAGAACCTAGCGAAGGCCTGTATCGCATGCGGGCCATTCTGTACCGGATGCAGTTGAAAGAGGACGAGGCCCTGGCGGATCTGAACAAAGCCTTGGCGATGCAACCCAAGGATCCGCTGGCGCTGCTTTCACGGGCCGAAATTGCGATCTCGCGACAGGATGTTCAAGCGGCCAAGAATGACTTGAGGGCGGCCGAACGGATCGCGCCCCAGGTGGCCGGCGTTGAACAAGCAATCTTTGTTCGCTGCCTGATCGCGATCGAGGAAGGCCGGATGGCGGACGCCATCAACGAAATGAAGACGCTGATTTCGCGAGACCCGGAAAACGCGATGCGGCAGCTGCAACTGGCCAACCTGTATCTGCAAGACGAACGCCCTCGTAAAGCCATCGAAGTGCTGACCACCATCCTGGACCGTGACCCGACAAACGTTTCCGTTTTGCGTTCGCGTGCCGACGCTCTCTTGTCGGTCGGAGAACACCGTGAAGCGATCAACGACTACGAACGGGCCCTCAAGGCGGCAGGTGACGACAACGAAAGTTTCGATCTGTCGGGCCTGCTGAACAATCTGGCTTGGGTTCTGGCCACCAGCCCGCAGGAAGGAGTCCGCAACGGTGAGCGTGCGGTCGAACTTGCCAATCGCGCCGTCGACCTCAGCCAGGGCGAAGAGCCTCACATTCTGAGCACGCTTGCGGCGGCCTATGCCGAAGCCGGCGACTTCGACAAAGCGGTCGAATGGAGCACCAAGGCGGTCGAACTGGGCAAGCAGCAAGAACATCACCAGATCGAACAGCTCGAGGGCGAACTGGAAAGCTATCGCGCCGGCAAACCGTGGCGAGAGAAACAGGAAACGGAAGAGAACGATGTTCCGATTCTGTCTCCCGATGATCTGATCGATACCTGATCGCCAAAGCAGGCCTGACACGAACAGGCCGTTGGTTTCCACGCCCAGTGTTCTGCGAAGTCGCCTTCCGCCCGTCGTGAGCAGCAGGAACGGACGCAGCTTTCACGGAGTGAAAGACGACGAACGCTCAGCACGCCCCGAATGGATGGTTCCCAGCGCGGCAGCCCTTGCTGCCGCAGGCGGCACTGCGTGGGCAGTTTCCATGCCGTTGGCCACCACGCGACGGGGAATTTGGGCTTCTGACGTGAAATTCGCCCCGCGACCACTCGTCGAATTTCCGTGCCGCCGTTAAGCTTGCGGGAATTTGTTTTTTCACCACATTTCGCAACGATCGACGCGGGTTTTCGATGTCCTTAACGGCAAAATTGGCACTGGAAGATGGCACGGTGTTCACCGGAAAAGGTTTTGGTGCCGAAGGCGAAATCACCGGTGAGGTGGTTTTCAACACCTCGATGACCGGATACCAGGAGATCCTGACGGATCCCAGTTACCGCGGTCAGATTGTCGCGATGACGTATCCCGAGATCGGTAACTACGGCGTCAACTCGATCGACATCGAACACGAGAAGCCATCCCTGTCAGGATTCATCGTTCGCGAACGAAGCCGAATCTACAGTAACTATCGCGCCGAAGGCGCATTGCACGGCTATCTGAAGGAGCACGGCGTGGTCGCCATCTCCGGCAT
Organism: Roseiconus nitratireducens; assembly: GCF_008629675.1. GTDB lineage: Bacteria > Planctomycetota > Planctomycetia > Pirellulales > Pirellulaceae > Stieleria > Stieleria nitratireducens. The sequence goes on from NZ_VWOX01000002.1 coordinate 136,861, forward strand.
CGATACCCGGGCCCTGGTGCGCCGGATCCGTGAACACGGTGCCATGCGGGGCATCCTGTCCACGGCCGACCTGGATGACGCCAGCTTGGTGGAAAAAGCGAAACAGTCGCCCGGCTTGATTGGGCGCGACATCGTTCGCGAGGTGATGCCCAAAGAGTCCCGCCACTGGGACACGCACTTGGACGAATGGACCGCCTACGAAATCAAACGCGGGAAACCGGACGACGAAGATCCCACCGCGGCACACATCGTCTGCATGGACTTCGGCATGAAGTGGAACATCCCGCGGCACTTCGTTTCGCGAGGCAACCGCGTGACCGTCGTTCCCGGCGATACCGACGCCAAGGCGATTTTGGACCTGGAGCCCGATGGCGTCTTTTTGTCCAACGGGCCTGGCGATCCGGAACCTCTGGACTACGCGCAAAAGACGATCAGTGAACTGATCGGGAAGCGGCCGGTCTTTGGAATTTGCCTGGGCCATCAGCTGCTTTCACTGGCCTGTGGCGCGAAGACCTTCAAGTTGAAGTTCGGTCACCGCGGTGCCAACCAACCGGTTTTGGACCTGGAGACCGGAAAGGTCGAGATCACGACACAGAACCACGGCTTTGCGGTCGAAGAATCATCGCTTCCGGATTGCCTGGAAATCACGCACCGGAATTTGAACGACGACACGATCGCCGGCGTGCGGCACCGTGACGCCAACGCGTTTGGCGTCCAGCATCACCCCGAAGCCTCTTCGGGGCCGCACGACAGTCACTATCTGTTCGATCGCTTTCAATCGCGTGTCGCCGAGGGCTGATCAGCCCTGGAGCACACAACAATCCGTGTGGCTGCCGTCGCCAGACGGTGGCAAATCACGCTCTGGCGAGCGTGGCGACGTTTGTTCGAACGGAACCTAGCGGATTGGATCCTGCTTCAGGAAATCGTTCACCGACGTCGTATCACGCTCCGGCTCGGGAAAGAATAAGCGGCTGAAGAATCCCGGCTCCTTCGGGGCCGGCTCGGTTTGCTGGTTCTGCTTGAATCCGGCCGGGATCAGCTTCATCGGATTCAGCGTGTCCTTGGTTCGCGTCCAACTGCTCTTGGCAGTCTTGGACACCTCGTCGACCAGGCTGTTCTTCTTGGTGATCACCCGGTCCTGCTCGTCCCGCGTGGGCATGAAGCGGTCCATCGTCGGCATTTTCAGTTTGGGCATCTGCCAGTTTGCCGGGTTCAATCCGTTCATCATGCGGCCAATCGGACCCGGTGCGGGTGCGTCGGCGAGGTCGGGTTCTTGACCTTCAGCAAGCGGACCGGCGGCGAATGCAAACAGCGCCGCCAAGATCAGGGTTTGAGTGAAGCGTTTGGTCTTCATCGCGGTGATCGTCTCCCATGAGCGAAGCATTGCGAGGTTTTATTGGTTGGCCATCTTGGCATCGCCTTGCCTGTCGCAAATATCCGGTCACGGTGGCAAGCCCAACTTGCAGACTCACGTTCACTCCTGCACACCGGTCGTGCAGGCCCGAGCCTACCGACCAGTGGAGGAGCACGCGTCGTTCCCAGGCTCCCGCCTGGGAACGCACTGAAAGCTGGCTCCGCCAGGCTGTCTGGAGGAGTTTTAACTTCCCACGCCATTGAGCAGGCGGAGCCTGCGAGACAGCCGGTTCCAAGGCCGGAGCCTTGGAACCAGTAACCGGAGCACGCCCCTCGGCCCCAAAAACTCACGTGGACGCGCCCGCAAAACCTTGCTACTAGAAGGATCGGGATGTTGCAACGAAATAATCTGCCAACCGCATTGAACGCAGGATTCGCGACCGCTAGATGAAACCACGACTGCTCTTTCTGGACGACAACATTCGCGACGTTGGCGGGCACTACCTGGAGTTGGCAAGTTTGTTGGCCGAAGGCGGCGCGGAATTGGGCTACGATCCGGAGCTGGTCACCCACGCATCGCTGCTGAACCGAAATCCCGCCGCCCGGTCGGACGCACGATTGATTCACCTGCCGTTCGCATGTCGATTCCAGACGCGTCGGATGGAAGACTGGTCTCTAGGAGTCGACGGCCCCGCGCTGGTTGACCGGAACCTGCGGGGGATCCCGACCGGAGGCAGCATTTGGACACGGTCCGCTCAACGGATCTGCGACTACGCGGCTCGTCCGCGCAGGCAACCAGGAAAGATGTTGCGTGCCTGGGCCGGCGCCTTCGAAGAATCCGTCCGAAAATTCGCGCCTCAGCCGGCCGACCGGATCGTCGTCAACACCGGTGGCGACTTTCAAATGATCGCGCTGGCGGAGTCCATTGACCAGCTGGACGATCTGCCGCCGTTGTCGATGCACGTCTTTTTTCACTTCGCGGTTTACGACCAAAACGTCACCGCCCGAGCCCATGCCTACGGCCGCCAGGTTTTGGAGATGGTGCGACACATTCGCCGCCGCAATCACCAGATCTGGTTGCACGCGACGACGGAGCCTCTGACCGAACAACTTCGAGCGGTTGGAATCCCGGCGACAGCTGTTCCCTATCCGACCCGGCCGCGCGAAACCGTTCGAGAGGCCGCCACCGAACAATCCGCAAGAAAGATTGTTTTGGCGGGAATGCCGCGGGCGGAGAAGGGCCGCGGGCAGATCCGATTCATTCTGCAAGAGATCCAATCCAGTCTGCTCCGCAGCGGGCGCATGCAATGGTCGATGCAGCTTCCGCCACGCCGCTGGCAACGCATGATCCCCAAGTCGCTTCAGGACGATTGCCGAATAGCCCTAGCCGATCCCTCCCCGACGGGACCGTTGGAGATTTTGGGTGGCAATCTTTCCAGCGACCGATACCACCGCTGGCTCGACAGCGCCGATGTGGGACTGTTCCTCTACGATGCCCGGCGCTACGCGGCACGCTGCAGCGGTGTCTTGCTGGAAATGATGATCCGCGGCGTTCCCGTCGTCGTTCCGAATCGTTGCTGGCTTGCCGATCAGGTCCGATTGGCGAACAAAGTCAGCGGCACCATCGGATGGATTTACGACGAACCAAAAGAGATTCCCAAGTTGTTGGAATCGATCGACTTGGGCGACTCCAACATGGCCGAGCGTTGCCGACGCAATGCGGACCGGATTCGCAACCTTCATTCGGGCGCCAGCTCCTTGCGGGCGATGGGCATCGAGGACCTTCGCAGAGTTCGACTGGAACGAGCGGGATAAACAATCGGAAACACTTGGCGAATGGGACGTTCGCTTTCAACCCAAGACGGTTTGACGTGAATGGTGACAGTTCGCGCCGGATGCATGTGGAGACAACGCCATGAGATGGAAGCATTGGTTTCGATACCCGACGGCAATCCGCCGCGCCAAACATCATCTCACGCGTCACGGCGTCGATCCGATGACGGAAGATCTCGGGTCATCGATCGGCCTGGATCTGTACACCGACGACCTGCTGCTGGATTGTGGCCGGCACCTCGCCTGCATTGCGGAACACGCCCGTCGAATCCAGTCGCCGGTCATCCTTCGTTGCAGCAAATGGCTGCTGGCTTCTATTGCTCATAAGAAGCTCGGGCAGCGGTTCCTGTCACAACCATCGGTGCGTTGGATTGCCCCACGCGACCGGTTTACGAATGCGACACTGGTCTTCACCGATTACACGGTGCGTCGAGTTGCCCGTGACCTGCACACCTGCCGGACCGTCCGCATGATGATCGGTCGACAGTCGATCCCGGACGTCCCGGTGATGCCGTATCCGATGCACCCGGTCCATGTGCAGCGGGCGACCCCCGAACATCTGGACCAGCGGCGGCAGCAACCGAAGGCGGGGATTTTTTTCGCCGGAAATCAGAAGTCACGTTACGGACGGGATTCGATGGCAGACCAATTTGGCGTTCTGCCGCGTCTGCAGATTTTGGAGATCGTCCGGCGTCACTTCCCCGACCAGGTGACAGACTTGCAGGCCGATGGCAACGAGGAAAGCATCGTCCTGCGTGACAGCCAAGCGGATCCGATTGCATCGGAGGATTGGCTCCCGACGTTGGCGTCGCATCGATTCTTTCTGTGTTGTCCTGGTGCATCGCAGCCGGTTTGTCACAACTTGGTCGAATCCATGTCGGTCGGAGTCGTTCCGATCCTGGAATATGGCGACCGCCTCTCACCGCCTCTTACCGACGGGGTCAACGCGATCCGCTTCCACGGCGAACAGGGGTTGATTGAGGCGATTCGTCGAATTCGATTGATGCACCCCGAACAGAAGCGGCAACTCTCGCACGCCGCAGCGGAATACTACGACCGGCATCTGGACGGCGCGAACTTTCTGAGCGACGCCCTGCATCGTCAAACGTTGGATCACGCCGGCATGGTGATGATGCCGTTCCACCACGTGAATCTTTTCGACGAATCGTTGTTGGACCGACACCGAGACGGCATCGCGGTCCGTTCGGCTTGACGAATTTCGGCGCCCCCGGGAAGATCCTGGATCTCAGCCTGCTCGTCCTCCAGCTTTCAAAACGTTGAAATCTTCTCATGCGCGTGCTCGTGACTGGCCCGGCCGGTTTTCTGGGTGGCGAGATCACCCGACAATTGTTGGCCCGTGGTGACCAGGTCGTTGGCGTCTCGCGTGGTGACTACCCCCAGTTGACGTCTCAGGGAGTCGAATATCGCCGAGCGGACCTATCGGACAGGGACTTCACGCTGTCGGCGATCCGCGACGTCGATGCCGTCATCCACACCGCTGCCGTCGCCGGAGTGTGGGGCGAGTACCAGCACTATTACCGGTGCAACACACTGGCCACCGAGAACGTGATCGCGGCCTGCCGCGCATCTCAGATCGGTCGGCTGGTATTCACCAGCAGCCCCAGTGTCACCTTCAATGGTGACCATCAGCGCGGCGTGGACGAATCGGAACCGTATCCCGATCGCTGGTTGTGCGCGTATCCGCAAACAAAGGCGCTGGCGGAACAAGCGGTGCTCCATGCCCACCAGGTTGGAACGCTGCACACCTGCGCGCTGCGTCCACACCTGGTCTGGGGCGCAGACGACCCCCACTTGCTCGCTCGCGTCGTCCAGCGAGCGCGCAGCGGGCGACTTCGAATTGTCGGAAATGGCGCCAACCGCATCGACACGGTGCATGTCGTCAACGCTGCTGCGGCACACCTGGATGCTCTGGATGCATTGGGACAGCATCCGGAACAAGCTGGAGGACGGGCGTACTTCATCGCCCAGGACGAACCGGTGAACTGCTGGGAGTGGATCGCCACGATCTGCCGAGCGGCCGGCGTTCCCGCCCCGACCAAGCAGATCTCGTTCCGCGCCGCCTACCGGATCGGCTCGATCCTGGAACACACCTACCGTCTGGCGCGAATCAACAGCGAGCCGCCAATGACCCGATTCGTCGCTGCCCAATTGGCCAAGGACCATTACTTTGACATCGGCGCTGCAAAGCAGTATTTGGGCTACCGCGTCCGCGTGCCGATGAGCCAGGGGCTAGAGGAATTGCGTGAAGTGTGGGAAAATCGCTGATTCGGTGGATCGGCAACACGCCGTCCTTTCCGATCCGATTACCTTGGCATTAGGTGTCATCCGGCGGCCTCGGCCGCTCCTTTCCCCGATCACGCACTCCGATCTTTTCGGGTTTTGTTCATGTCCACCAGCGATGTTCGCAACATCGAATCCTTGCAGCGTCTTCGAAACGAGATGCTGGAGCTGGCGGACAATTGGCAAACCACCTTGCAAGAGATTCAGGTGTCGCTGCACCGCGCAGAAGATTACTTCGGATCCCAGGTCCCCCAGTATTGGCGTCATCAGTCGGAATTGGCCGAGCGCGAATTGACGGAAGCCAAAGACAACCTGCAACGGAAGCAGTCGGCTGCCAGGGCCAGCGACCGAGTGCAGGCGTCCGACGCCCAGAAGCGGGTCGCCCGAGCCAAAACGCGGCTGGACGTCTGCCGATCCAAACTGCGCACGGCAAAATCCCTGGCGATCAAAGTCAAACAGCAATGCGATGAGATTCAAGGCCCCATGGCCGACCTGAGTGAACAGAGCGACAACCGGCTTCCTCAGGCTGCCGCCGAATTGAAAACGTTGTTGGAAGCATTGCATCGATACGCCGAATCCCAGGGCTTGTCCTCGCCGCCGCCGCCAGTCGGTGACCGGCCGGCGGGCAACGGTAACACCTAGACACCGACCGCTCGTCCCGCCTGCCATCGCGTTCAATCAACGCTGTTGGCGCTACCTCGCCTGCTCACTCCGATCCCATCTTTGACCAGACCATGTCCAACCAAGTCAGCACCATCTTTGAAACGTTGCGCGACGCAGATCAGTCTCCCACCGAATTGCTGCAGCGATTGGTGGAACACTTCCGATCGGAACAGTTGCCAATGGAACTGTTCGAGGCCCGGAAGCTGTTGGTTCGAGAACAATTGGGTCTGCCGCTCATGTCGGGCGACAATGACCCGCAGCGATCGGAAGCCGTCGAGCGGAAGCTTGAATCCGGTTTGATTGACGCCTGCCGCGAAACCGGCGAAATGTTGATCAAGTCGGGACGCATCTTCGAAGGCTGGACGTACCTGCGGCCCACCGGCGACAACGAACTGATCCGCCGATTGATCGCCGAAGTTCCGATCACCGACGACAATTACGACGAGATGCTGCGGGTTCTGCTGCACGAGGGCGTCGACGTTGGCCGCGGATTTCAAGCCGTCTTGGAGCACCAGGGAACGTGCAACAGCATCACGCTGTTCGACCAGGCCATCGCGCAGCGCAGCAAGGCCGATCGCCAAGCGGCCGGGGCAAAGCTGCTGGATCATTTCTACGAAGAACTGATCACATTGGTCCGCGCCGACATTGCCAACCGAGATAGCGCCCCCGATGACCATGAAACGCTGTACGACCTGATCGCCAAGCGTCCTTGGGTGCTGAAAGATGGCGGATACCATCTGGATACGACACACCTCTCGTCGACCGTTCGGATCGCGTCGACGCTGACCGAGCCGGACCAATTGCGGAAAGCGTGGGAACTGACGCAGTACGGGAAACAGTTGCATCACCAATTCCAGTACCCGGGTGAAGAACCCTTTGTGGACTTTTATCCAGCGTACGCGACGTTCTACTCCATCTTGCGTGGTGAAAACGTCGACGCCGGCTTGAAGGTCTTTCAGCGCAAAGCCCGGACCGTCGACCCGACGGAACATGGAACCGCGGCGATCGAAACCTACGTGGATCTTTTGGATCGAGTCGGACGCCACATCGAAGCCATTGAGGCCGCGATTGAGCTGGTGCCGGACGATGTCCCTCCCCAGGCGATCACTCCGTTGATGATGGAGATCGCGCAGCGTGCCCGCGCGGCGGGGGACTCCAGCGGATTTCAACGCATCATGGACTACTGTGCCGCCAACCGAGACCCGCTGGGATTCGCGGTCGCCCGCAGGGACTTGATGCGTTAGTTCCTCACGGTTCGGCACAATCGCTGATGCGAATTGGGGCACCACCAGCATTCTGTCCCTTGCCGCATCAGGAAGGCTGCAGCAAACATCTGACTCCCTCCGGACATTGATGCCCCATTCGACGCTTTGGATCTCGATCTTCGTCGCCTACCTGTTGACGTGGGGACTGATCCCGTGGGTACTGTTGAAGCCCACGGTGCACAGTTCCGCCGCGATCGCCTGGATCATGGCGATCATTTTTCTGCCGTTCATCGGTCCACTCGCCTGCGTGCTCTTCGGCAGCACGCGCTGGGAACGGCATTCGGAACGGAAACGGTTCTCATCGGCCCACATCGACCATCGCATGCCCGAGCGGACGGTCGACTTCAAGATTCCCGACACGCAATTGCATCCTTGGGGTTCCATCGCCCGCCTGACGCAAAAATCAACCGGCATGCAAGTGCTGGATGGGAACGCCATTGAGCTTTCGGCCAACACCAACACCACTTTCCAACGGATGAAGGAAATCATCGAGTCCGCCGAGCACTGGGTGCATTTGGAGTTCTACATCTGGCGGAACGACGAAACCGGAACCAAGCTTCGAGATTTGCTGATCGCAAAAGCCAAACAGGGTGTCCGGGTCCGATTCCTGTACGACGGATTCGGGTCGATGCTGTTGAGCCGAGAATTCCTGCGTCCGATGCGTCGGGCCGGAGTCCAGATTGCGTCGTTTACGCCGGGGTTCGAGTTTTGGCACATCATGACGCTGAATCTCCGCAACCACCGCAAGATCATCGTCACCGACCAACAGGAGGCCTACACCGGCGGCATGAACATTGGTCACGAGTACTTGCATCCCACCAAGCACTACGGTCACTGGCGAGACACCCAGTTGGTCCTTCGCGGCCCCGCAGCCACACAGTTCCAGCAGGTTTTTGCGCAGGACTGGTTTTACGCCACCGGAGAACAGCTGGTGGAGGAAACGTTCTATCCGATGCCCGAGCGCCGCGGCTCCAGTCGGGCACAGGTCGTCGCCGACGGACCCGACAGCGACGTCGACACCTTTTTGGAACTTGCCGTTGCCGCCCTCGGACAGGCGAAACGCCACGTCGACATGACCACGCCGTTTTTCGTGCCCCCGGACGGCCTGGCCATCAGCATGGCCGCCGCCGCACGTCGAGGCGTTCGCGTGCGTTTGATGATCGCCGGCCGGGGCAATTTCGCCTGGACGTACCACGCCGGACGATCCTTTTATGGCCCGCTGTTGGATGCCGGCGTGGAAATCTACGAATACGAAAAAGGGCTCTTTCACGCCAAAACGATGACTGTCGACGGACAGTGGTCTCTGGTGGGGACGGCGAATTGGGACTGTCGAAGTCTGAGCCTGAATTTCGAAGTCGCGGTTTCAATGTACGACGACGAACCCGCCGAACAGCTGCGTCAACATTTTGAGCGGGACATCCAGGATGCGACGCGCCTGATGCCACAGCAATGGCACGAACGCTCCAACGTCACGCGTCTGAAAGAACAGTTCTACCGGCTGTTTGCGCCGGTTCTGTAGCGGCGGCGAGCACCACGCCGCTCACGAAACGAGACCAAACTACCGAATCACGGCGGGGCGGCCAGCGACGCGGTCTTCTGATTCCCGCTGACTGATGGCCACGCCAATCCAGCCGTCGCGCAGTTCCAACTGCGAGATCTGGGTGCCTTCCGGCACGCGTTCCTGTAACAACTCGGGAGCGGTCAATGAATAAGTCTGATTCGGAGAAAAGACCTTGTTGAAGATCGCCCGCACCGGCAACCGCTGGCGGAACGACATCCCCGGTCCGCTGATGCTCAGATGGCCATCACGCTCCAGCGAAGCAGCTAAACCATCGATGTTCGGCTTGTAGGCGGCACGCACGATGAAATTGCTTAATCGAACCCTGTCACCCTGGTGCAATCGAATGATCCGCATCGTGATGAACGCTTTGCCGTTTTCGATTTCCACGGTGATCGGACGGTGCCTGGCAAATTGGACGGAGACGTCTTCAGGGAAGTCCTCGTTGAGCTCCGGCGGCTGCATGCCCAAAAGCGCATAACATTCTCGCAACATTTCCTCCAGCGGCATCATTTCCTGCTGCGGGACAAGCTGTTCCAGGGTGTTGTTGATCGCCGATTGATGCAGCTGGACGCTCATCATGCTGTCCGAAGGCGCCCGCGGACGCGGTGTCATTGCCGCCAGTTGCCAATCGCCCGCCATTCGGTATCGGGCAACCAGTCGCGACGGAGTCGTTTCCATATCGATGACCGTCGGGTCCAATTGCAGGTGATTCAGCGGCCCCAAAATCGAGTCGCTGAAACGCTGGGACGCGTCAGCAAGTTTGTCCGAGATTCTTTGATCGATCTCCGACCCGACCTGGTTGCTCAATCGCGTGCCGGCAATTCTTTGTGACAAGGGTGCATTCTTCCAATACTCACTCTCGGCAATTCGCCGCACCAAAGTCCCGACCAACGGCCACCCGTCGTAGTCGGTTCGAATGTCTCGCAGTTTGGATCCACCGGCAACGTCTACCACGGAGCTTCCAACGTTGACGTCGGTGGGTAAAACCGTGATCGGTGTCGCTGCGGTAAAGGAATTCTCGCTGTCGGTGTTGAAGACCGCGGGACCCCGCAAGCCGGTCGAACGTGTGGTGACGTTACCGACCGTTTCCAGTTGCAGTTCCCATCGACGCTTGGCGGGAATCAGTCGCAACTGCAAATCACTGTCAATTCTGCTGATGCCTGTCACGCGACTTCCCAACAGGTTGGTGCGAACGGGAACTTCACGCGGCGGGATTTCCGGCAGCAGATAGGCGATCAAATCCTTGCGGATGGCGAATCGCAGATTCGCGTTTCGATAGTGCACATCCAAGTTCTTCGCCAAGCGCTTCGCCTGCGGATGATCCGATGCTCTGAGGGCCCGCATCGATTCTGCGATCTCAGCGGTCACCAGATCGATGGAATTCGATTCGGCTCGCTCGATTTGATGAAGCAACGACGCATAGTCGATCCCGCTGGTCGCCCAGGGACGAACCGCCGACGCCAAATCCTGGACCGCCGGCTCGTTCAGCCACTGGCGGTGTTCCGGCGCCAATGTCGGCCAGTGAAGTCGCGCCAGAAAGGTCTGCGCCAACTCACGCCGCGTCTCTTCGTCACTGGCGACAAAGGACGACTGCAATTCGTCCAACAACAGGAATGCCACCCAACCGTCAACATCACCGGTTGCTGGTAGAGCTTCCCGCAACACACGAATCGAGTCGGAAACCGTCGCAACGTCTTTGTCGCTTGACAGCCGCAACGGACGTTGGCCGGAGTTGATTTCGTGGATCGGTTTCCAGACCGCCAACCGACGCTCAAGCGCATACGCGGCTTGCAGCCAGGCAACCTGCTGACGACGCGCCCGCAAACGCTCTGCCCGAACCGACGCTTGTTGCTGCAAGTCATCCAGTTCCGACAACACCTCTCCAACCTTCGAATCCCCAAGTCGGCGTGCCGAATGCAGCTCGTCAAGCAAGCTTTTGACCGTCCGGGACCATTCCGCGATCGAGATGTCCGGATCGTTCTCCGCCTGGGCGTCGATTTCGGTCTCGCTAGGGGATTGGGGTGAGTCGACGCGGCTGCGAGAATCCTGGGAAACCATGGCATAGCCAGGACCGGAATCCTTGTCGCTGTTCGCGAGGTGATCAAGTGTTTCCAGCTTGGAAATCAGATCGATTGAAACCGGCCAAGCCGGTGAACGCGGGGAGGCCAACCCGCGTTTCGGAAACTTGACCGCGGCAACGTCCGCGCCCTCGGAATCCCTCCGATCCGACGGAAGGACGCGTGCCGGTCGCCCCGGAGATCTTAGCGCGGGAGACGATCCGCCGACCAGAGTGTCCACCGGGGAAGTCGTGTCGTCATCCATCACATCCAGCGGGGGCAGCGAGATGTCGTCACCGAAGTCTTCGCCTGGGGCAACATCGCGGTCAGCCACGTCGCGGGCGACCGCAGTTGAGAAGTTTCCAGCGGAACTGATTTCCGCGGTCTGGAACAGCGGACGGGCCCACTGTTCCGCATCCCGGTTCTCTGGGAAGTCGGCAAACGCCGTGGCTGATTCCCCTTCACGCGTCGCCAGCTTTTGATGTCGCTGCTCCGTTGGCACCGATGCCGAATCGCTCGCGACGGGAAAACCGAACAGATCCGACTGCAGCGTCAGCTTCGGTGCCGGAATGCCCGCCGGCAGCGGGTGCTCGGATTCGGGCGGCAGATTGTCCCAGGAGTCCAGTTCGCGAGGATACCGAGCATCCGCCCAACGCGTCCCCGATGATGGCATCGAGGCTTTACCAGCTGGCCGGGTTCCGTCCACCGGGTCGGATTGATGACGAAAGACCCAACCGTGAAGATTCGGGATCAGATGAACCACCCCCGCGGCAAGGAATCCTGCGCCGTTTCTCGACTGCATCGCCAAGGCGCACAGCGAAACCACGAACAGCACGGCCGTGGCTGGCCAAATGACGATCGAACGTTTGACGTCCTTGCGCATGAATTCTGAGGGTCACGATTTGAGATAGAAGAGAGGTAATGACCGCCTGGTGACTAAATCGGCCGGATCCAGGCCTGCATCCAGCGCCGATGGGAGCGTTGGCAGAATTCGCCCCAAACAGCCCAAACCCCCGGGACAGCCCCTGGTCAAGTCAGCCGCATTTGCCGATGTTTTGGGCAGTTCCCACCACGTTTTGCTGGCTGAAAACGTGCCACCACGCCGGGCCGAGCACGGCCTCGGGTGATGGCAGCGACACGCTGAGGCGAGTTTTCAGGCGGGGCCAATATGTTCTCCGGGCTGTACGAAGACGAAGTGGCTAATGAAACTATGAACAGGTCGAATCGAACGATTGACGGTTCGCCAAGGGCGACGCTTGACAGGCCCGGCTGACAGGCCCGGCTGACTGGGCCGGCTGACTGGGCCGGCTGACTGGGCCGCCAAAAGGTCGGGCGTTCTGGTCCGGACCGATTGATAATTGATCCGGCAGCGAAACCACTTGTTTCGTTATGCTGACCCGACCTGCGAGCTCACAGGCTGATACGGAGTAGCAATGGAAAAGAAGAAGAAAGCAAAAGCAGCATTTGAATACGTCGAACCGATCGGCGACCGAGTGTTGGTTCGAAAGGACGAACCGAAGCGAGAAACACGCGGCGGGATCGCGTTGCCTGACGCCGCGGAAATTCCCACCATCACCGGCCGCATTGTCACGATCAGCGCCGTGGTGGAGAACGACGAAGAACTGCCGCTGCGGCAGTACGACAAGATTCTGTTCCACCCCAAGAACGCGGTTCCGGTCGACCTGGAGCACGACAACCAACTGTTCGTCGTCCCGGTGGAGGACATTGTCGCCGTCTTTCGGCGGGAAAAGCCGGAGGAATGAACACGGCTGTTTTCACGTCTGAGAACTCGCATCGACCCGTCGCGGATCTCCATGCTGTGGCGAATTTGGCCAGCTGCAACCGCTCCGGACAGGCACCCTTTCCGGGGCGGCTGTCATTCTTTGATAGCGGGCCTTCCACCAGGCCCTGGCGAATGTCCGATCGGGTACAATCACCGGGGGGGCGTGCGTCCATCCGAGGACGCCGCTGACGACAAGTTGTCGGTTCTTGCCCGATTCCAAAAGCGCGGCGCCATGACGTCTGTCACCGAACTGTTAAATCGCAGCCAGGACGGCACCGAAGCTGAGACCGACCGGCTGTTCTCGGTGATGTACGATGACTTGCACCGGTTGGCGTCGCGATTTCTCCAGAACGAACCCCTGCGGCACCGGTTGAGCAGTTCCTCGCTGGTCCATCAGGCCTACATGCGGATGGTGGATCATTCGCGAATCAACTGGCAGGGGAAGACGCATTTTTTTGCGATCGGTGCGACCGTCATGCGACGGATCTTGGTCGATCACGCCCGCAAGGTTCAATCGCTCAAGCGTGGCGGCGGCTGGGAGCGGAAACAACTGCATGACGATGTCACCTTCGAACTCAATCGAGATGAAGATATCGTCGCCCTGGACGAATTGCTGCAACGCTTGGCGGTTTTGAATCCGCGACAGTCGAAAATCGTCGAGTTGAGGTTTTTCGGCGGAATGACGATGCGAGAAATCGCCGCCGAAATGAAACTGGGACTGCGAACGGTGGAGAAGGAGTGGGCGATGAGCCGAGCCTGGATGCGACGCGAGTTGCGCCGTGATTCTGACGGTCCTTCCGCCGAGGATGATACCGGCGAAGCCGATTCCCCGCCGGCGCAAGAGAAGCGTTGATGGATTCGGAGCGTTACGCGCGCCTACGCGAGTTGTTTCTTGCCGTCGAGGAATTGCCTGCCGATGAGCAGGTCGCCTACCTTCAATCGCAGGTGGGCGACGACCAGGAATTGATCGACGAAGTGCTCTCGCTGCTTGAAGAGCACGATGAAGAGAGTGCGCGAATCGAGGGCAACGCTGCCAAGCCACCACCTTTGCCATCAACGGGTGAAGCGAGCGATTCCGAATCGGCGAGTCGACGCCCCGGCCAAGCAACAACCGACGATGAGAACGCGTCGGCTTCCGTCGCGCCCTTTCTACCGTCCGCAGATCAGCCCCTCAAGTCCGCGGGGGGACAGCGTCAAGTGGTTGGTGATGCACGGCCGGCGCATTCGCATTCGACGCGGTCCAATTTGCCCGGTTCCGGTGCTCTGACACAACGGGGACCCAATCGGACCCACGCCGGAAAGCGTTACCGCAAGGATTCGATCAACGCGCCCAACGCGGCGGCAGGATTGTGGAAGTATCGTGTCCGGCGACAGCGGCGTTTCAATTCAGGATGGCTGTGGCTGGCCGCGATTTTGCCGACGGCTCTGATGGGATGGTGGACCTACCACAAAGTCACCAACGTGTTGCGGAATGCGGCTGCGAACGAGGTGATTGGAATCGCCGACAGCGTCTCGGTCAGCATTGATCGGTTTCTGGATGACCAGGCGAGGTTGGTCCAATCCTGGAGCCGCCAGCCGGACGTCCGCGATGCCATCCTGGAACTGATTGAAATTGCGGACGAAAAGGAGCCGGTCGAAAAGCTCAAACAAGCCCCCCAGACCGAACAGATCAAGGAGCAATTGGTCGCTCTGTCGCAACGGGAGGACATCAAGTTTGTCGTCTGGGACAGGACGGGGATGATCGTTGCCAGTTGGCTGGACGATCGCGCCGACGTCGGAGGAACGGTCGCGCCCGATGGTGCCGCCAAATTGGCGTTGGCAATGCGTGGGGAAACAGTTTTGTTCGGCCCGGAGATCCTCAAGCCGGATGACTCCGGTTTCATCCCCGAAACCGACCGTCCGGTCATGGCGATCATCGTTCCCGTCTACTCGCAGGACGATCGGATTGTCGCGTCGATGTTGATTCGCGGATTCGGAATGTTTGACGAATTCGATGAAATCTTTCGCCAAGCGTCGGTACCGGGTCGTCTGGACGTCTATGCCGTCAATGGCGACGGCACGATGGTGACCAACAGCCCCTCGGCATTGCTGTGGATCGGTGCGTCCGGCACCCCCGATGAGGTTGAGTTCATCGCGGACCGGATGCGCGTCACCGACCCCGGGAAGGAAACGCCGCGTTCCAGCTTGCCCAACGAATCCCGGACGGTCCAGCCGTTGACCTACGCCGTCGCCCGCGTCACCTCCAGCGACGACGGTTTGCGCATGGACGGCTATCGCAACTACGCCGGGACTCCCGTCGTGGGTGCCTGGCGGTGGCTCGCAGACTGGGAACTGGGCGTCATCGTCGAACGAACGTACAGCAACACCTTTGAAACGGCAGGCATTGTGCTGCTGGGGTTTGTGATTCTGGGAATGCTGTTGACGATCACCGCTCTGATCGCGGCCGCCCGCATCGCCCGACGAACGGTGATGAGCCAGGCCGCGGTACACCCGCTTAGCCGATACGAGTTGATCAAGGAACTGGGGAGCGGCGGCATGGGGGTCGTCTACAAGGCGCGTCACACCCAACTGGGAAGAGACACCGCATTGAAGGTTCTCCGCGGCGACCGGGGCAACGAGGAAGACCAATTGCGGTTCGATCGCGAAGCAAAGTTAGCCGCTTCGCTCAGCAGTCCCCACACCGTGACCATCTACGATTACGGTCGCAACGATGACGGCGAAGCATATTGCGTGATGGAATTCCTGCGCGGGATTACGTTGGACGACGTCGTCGCACGCAGCGGCTATCAGGAGTACGGCCGCGCGCTGTACGTGCTCCGACAAATCTGTGATTCGCTCGGTGAGGCGCATCACCTGGGATTGGTCCATCGGGACATCAAACCCCAAAACGTGATGTTGTCTTTGGACGCATCCGTCGGCGATTGGGCCGTCGTGTTCGATTTCGGTCTGGCGAAACCGTTGCAAACCGATATCGATGCTTACCAGACCACCGAAACCATTTGGGCGGGCACGCCGATGTACATGGCCCCCGAACGCTACCGCGAACCGAACAAGATCGATCCGCGATCGGACATTTACTCGGTCGGTTGCGTCGCCTACTTCCTGCTCGCCGGACGACCACCTTACTTGGAATCGGACCCTGAATCGCTATTCGCACTGGTTCTGACCGAAGACCCGATCAGCATTGGGGTGCACCGGGACGAAACAGTCCCGCGTCAAATCGACGCGCTCGTGCGGCGATGCATGGCCAAACGGGCCGAAGACCGCTACCAGACGATTGACGACCTGGCCAAAGATCTGGACCGCTTGATCGCCCTGTTCCCTTGGACCGTCGATGATGCACGCGGTTGGTGGCGCGTGCACGGCGAAGAAATCAACTGACTAACTGGGCATTGCCATTTTGCCTGAGCCGCTTCGCTAGCCGTAGATTCTCTCGCATCAACCGGCGGCTAACGCCACGCCGCTCATTGCACGGCAAATCACGGTTGATTGATGGAAAATGACGCCGTCCAGCTGGGCTCTGTCTGAATGCTCAGGCCATGTAAACGACCGCGGCGCCGATCCCGGCTCCCAACAGCAACCCGACCGCGTTGAACGTGATGATCTTCCAAATCGGCTCGGATTCCGTGCCGTGGTAGGCCCGCACATCGTCGCCGTGCATGTAGGCCCAAAGTCCGATACCGACCAGAATGCCACCAACGGCACGCATCACGCGGATATCAACATCGGGATCCGTGAGGTCGCCGATCAATCCCAGCACACGGTCGGCGAATCCGTAGCTGTAACTGACAACCAGGATGTACCAGGAAATCTTGCTGCGAACGAAACAGGCGACACAGGTGGCGATCGAAAGAATTCCCAAAATCGCCATCGCACCACAAATCAGATACATCACGCCGCCGCTGGCTTCCGGAATCTCTTCCTCCAGCGCCGGAACCATCGAAAACAATCCGATCAGCAGCATCATCAGCCCGAAATAAGCGACCGCCCACAGGGCATTGACGATCCCGATGAAAATCAGGAACGGTGGCCGGGGCGCCTCGGTCTGCATCGTCAGCGCGTCGCCGCGCCGATCGCCTCCCGAAATCGCATCTTCCAAGGCTTTCGACGAACTCTTGCTGGAATTGACCGCGTACGGATTGGTTTTGCCCGGAAAATGAACCGGCTTGACCGGCGCCAAGTCGGTGTCCGTTAGCTCATCAAAAATGCCGGGCGAGGGCGCTGCGGCAGCCGTGACCCCCGGTGAGACGCGCGGTCGCTGCGCGGGAGCGCCCGCACGAGCGGGTGGGCCGCTGGCCGACCGCGACGCGGTGGCCGCCTGACCCCCGGAGGAACGGGCGGTGCCAGCCCGCGCGGCGCCGGCCGGAGCAGGCGCACGCATCGCCTTGCCACACTTGCACTTCACGACTTTTCCCGCCGCGGTGTCGGGGATCTGCAACAAAGCGGCACAACCGGGGCACTTGATCTTCATCGGCACGAGCGTAGAAAGCGACAAAATGGCGGCATCCACCGATCGTGGACGCGGGTGATCCCAGGCTCTGGCTGAAAACGGATTGCGACGCTCACCAGAGGTGGCTTTCCGCCGCGATTGCGACGGCAGCGACGGGGTTTTGCGACTTTTCAGACGGGCCGAGGGTCCGAACCGCATCAGAATAGCAGACAAAGCCGGTTTGTGCCCCTTTTCCTAGCGGTTCCGCCGCCGGTCGTGGGATTCCCGCCCTCCAAGCGGGCTTACGTCCGCCGCAAACATCACAATCGGCGCCGGTGGTTGACGATCGCAGCCGATCCACCGTCTGGCGACGGTGGCTACCTGCACCGCCGCCGCGCTTGCCGGAGCATGGAGAACTTCCCAACCACCGTCTGGCGACGGTGGCTACACGCGGCTCAAACGTCGCCGCACAGAAAGACTTCCATCCCCAACGCCGCCGCGGCGGCAGCCTTAGCCTCCATCGCCCTGTGAGCGTCCTCCGCGGAGTCCGCGTAGGCCACCTGGATGTGGTTCGCCTTGTGGCGGGCCATCATCTGGTCCCGTGACACGCCTTGCAGGACGGCATGCATGATCGGCCACTGGGGTGTCGTGCTGTTCCAGCGTCGCTCGGTTTCTTCCCGAGGCAGTTCGATGGATTGCGCGAGCCCCAAATCCATCTTCAAGCGATCGTCTTGAACAAAGATCCGCGACCAAACCACATGGCCCGGCTTGGACACCCCGCGGATCGTGCTGCCACCGGAAGGAAAGTACATGGGAGGTTGGCGAAACCCTTCCGCGTCCGACCAGCCGCCGGCAAAGTGTGAAGCCGGAACGGCGCCGCTGATCTCCAGCACCCAGACTTCATCCTCCACCGTTCCGCTCCGGTCCCGGTCGGACCAGCGTAGGTCATGCAGGGTATTCTCGACCGGTTGTCCCAGGGCCGCGTGCACGCGTTGGGTTAGCAATCCGTCCAAGCCCGCACATTCGTCGACTTCGTTGAAATGGGTCAACGGGACACCGGGATACAATTCGCGAGCCCCGTCACGCGAATGAACCGGCGGCCGGTTGGAATCGTTCAGCATCCCCTCGACCAAATCACTCGCCGGCAACAGATCTTTCAAACCCTGTTGATACTGGATTCCGATCAAGTCACACCCGAAGTCATCGGCCAGACGCACCGCCGCAATGTACATCCGACATTGGTCCAGAATCTGCTGATCGGTCAAATCGGTTTCGTGGTTGGGACCGGTATGGAAAGTCATTCCCGCCTGGTCCAACCAGCTCCGAACGGCGCCGGCTTCCTGGTCGGAAACCTGTTTCGCTTCGTAGTAGAGCGCGGACTGGCTCAGTCGTTCCTTGAACACACCGGTTGGGTTCAGCAAGGCATCTGGAATGATCGCGTTGAACATTCCCATGCAGCCTTCGTCGAACACTCCCATGATCGCTTTTTCTCGGCGCAACTTTTCGGCGACACTCTGGCCGACCTCGACCGCCCGACGATCGGCGGCGGACGGATCGAACGGTCGCACGTGGGACGTTTCGTGACTGGCACGGCCGGAGTGCAACCAATCTCCCAGCTTTTCTTCAAATTCCGCGTCGTCGAAGGTTTCGCTCCAAAGCGAACTGTATTCGACTCCGGCTTTGGTCAGAGAGCCGTTCAAGTTCAACAATCCGACCAGCCCCGGCCATTGCCCGGACCAATTCGCAACGGTCAGGATGGGCCCGCGGTGAGACGTCAAACCGGCTAGAACGTGATGCGAGTACTGCCACACGGCCTCCGCGACCACCAGCGGGCTCTCCGGATCGATCCCCCGAAACACCTCGATCCCTTCCCGTTGCGATGCGATGAAGCCGTGTCCACGATCGGCATCAAATGCGTGAGCACGCTTCACCTGAAAGCCATGTTTTTCGATTGCCCGTCCGAGGGCAGCCTCCATCTCTCTCTGCGCCTCCCAACAAACCTGGTTAGCGGATTCACGAAGGTCACCGGAGGCGATCAGCGAAACGGTTTTGGTCATGGGTAGCAGCACCGGTCCAGGAGGACGCCGGCGAATTTCAGAGGATACTGGCGGGTGAATGGCAGACCCGGGTCTGCCGACGATTCAATTCGCGGTTTGGACGCACGTAAAACACGACCGACCGGAGACCGACTTCATTTCCGGCCCGGGATCAGGAGCGTCCTTGCGACATCACATCGGCCAACACGCGATACTGCCGGTACAGGCCATCGTATTGCGTCTGGTGATCAGGATTGGGAAACACAAACTGTCGATGTTCGTGGGGGATTGCCGCCATCGCGGTGGAAGCTTCCGTGACGTCAGCAAACCCGGATCGCTGGGCTCCCGCGGCGACCATTCCCAACACGGCCGCCCCGACCGCCGGCCCTTGCTCGGACGGATGGATCTCGATCGTCTCGCCCAACACGTCTGCATAGACCTGGACGACGGCGGGGTTGTGATGGGGCAAACCGCCGGTCGCAACGAAGCGATCAACGGCAACGCCCCCGTCGCGCAAGACGTCCACGATCCATCGCAGCCCAAAACCGGAAGCTTCCAACAATGCCCGGTAAAGATGTGCCCCATCGTGGGCCAGCGTCAGCCCGGTGAACGCGCCCCGCAGGCTACCATCCATCAACGGCGTTCGGCATCCGTTCATCCAGTCCAGACACATCACGCCATCAGCTCCGGGCGGTAGCGACATCGCCCGGTCGGTCAATTCATGAAACGATTTTAAATTCAATAGTCGCAACAGCCAGGCGAACGCGTCGCCGACGGCAGCCTGGCCGGTCTCATAGCCATACATTCCCGGCAAAATGCCACCGCGCACGATGCCCGCCACGCCGGGGACGGGGTGCCCGCTTCCCGAATTCAACATGTGGCAACTACTGGTCCCAAGGACCATCACCAAAGTTCCCGGCTCGGCCGCTCCGACGCCGGGAACCGCCGCATGCGCGTCGATCGTCGCGGCGGAAACCGCAATCCCGGGCGTCAAGCCGAACCGATCGGCCATCTCTGCCGTTAACGTCCCCGCGGTTTCTCCGGGTGACAGCAGCCGACCGGGCATCTTCGTTCTCGCCGCCCGGCCCAGTTCCGGGTGGACCGCGTCCAAGTAAGCCTCCGAAGCGTAGCCGTCTTCAGCGGACCACAGCGCCTTGTACCCGGCCTGGCACGTGGACCGCGGCAGAACCTCCGCTTCGCAACCGACCAGTCGCCAAACGAACCAGTCACCCGCTTCCAACCAGACTTCCGCGGCCGCCGCGACTTCCGGTGAGAGCTCGATGGTTTCCAGCATCTTGGGGAAAAACCACTCCAAACCAATGATGCCGCCGTAGCGGTCCAGAAAGGACTCACCGCGCTGCCGCGCAAGCTCGTTCATCCGCTCGGTCTGCGACAGGGCACCGTGATGTTTCCAAAGCTTTGGCCAGGCCAACGGGACGCCTTGGAAAGACTCCAGCAGGCACAGTGGCGTTCCGTCGGACTTGGTCGGCAACATCGTGCAACTGGTAAAGTCGACTCCGATGCCGACGACCGCGTCCGCTTTGATCTTTGCCTGCGACAACGCATGGCGTGTCGCCTGGGCGGCTGATTCGATCCAATCCTCCGGATGTTGCAACGCATACTCGGCCGGCAGCGGATCGCCGCCCTGCGGCAGCGTCTTCGTGATCTGCCCGTGCCGATACGCCGAAGTACCGACGCCCAATTCGGCCCCGCCCGCGTCGATCAACACGGCACGTACGGATTCGGTTCCGAAATCCAGTCCAAGTGAAACAGGCGTCATGGTCGAACAACGACGGAGTGTGGAAGTCAGCAAGGTGCGAGAGGGAGGTCCGGTGGTTTCCCAACCATCGGGCATCGTTCAAAGTCGCGGTTTGGGCGGAGTGACCGCCGGCTGCCAAGGAGCGATTCCGGTCATCGCGGTCTTGCGGCGGTACACCTGCTTTCCCGCCGTCACGAACAGCGTTTTGAATTCCGGGCCGGCAAACACGCAGTTGCTCAGCGGTCCCGTTCTTGCCGGCCGGCTGGTAATGACATGCACGCGGCCGGGCTGGTCGAAAATCTGCAAGCCCAAACGCGAGGCGACAATCAACGAGCCGTCGGCGGTCATCGTTGCCCCGTCCGCTCCGGTCTTGAGTGAATCCTCGTGCAAATGAAGGTAACCGTAGGGTTGTCCGGCCGAAAGTGACCCGTCGGATTCGATTCCGTAGGACCAGACATAACGTCCATCCGCATCGACGACGTGCAGGAAACGCTGATCGGGCGTCACGATCAAACCGTTCGGCTTGTTCGGCCCCCGCGCGGCGGTCACCAAGCGTCTCGGTGACGCCTGGTCGTCCTTGCCCCGTGGCAAGGGAAGGTAGGAGATCGTTTGCTCCAGGGGGTTCGTGACGTAGATCCCATGCTTGACCACCACCAGATCGTTACAGGCGACTCCGCTGGCCAAACTGACTTGCTGACCATCGGGACGGATTTGAACGATCTTTCTCGTCGCATTGCATGCACAGTAAAGATTGCCTTCGGCGTCGAACATCAATCCGTTGACGCCTTCCAACTCTGCAAATCGGCTGACCTTCGGCTGATCATCGACCGGA
This sequence comes from Roseiconus nitratireducens, assembly GCF_008629675.1. Classification (GTDB taxonomy): domain Bacteria; phylum Planctomycetota; class Planctomycetia; order Pirellulales; family Pirellulaceae; genus Stieleria; species Stieleria nitratireducens. The sequence goes on from NZ_VWOX01000002.1 coordinate 158,733, forward strand.
TTCTCGATCTGCCAGATCTCACCCTGCTTGGTGTCGACAAAAAAGACGTCTCCGTCCGGCGAAACCGCGGGGCCTTCGGTGTAGGTGTGACCGCTGCTGACCAGTTGCCAGTCCTGATCGGGAAGCAATCGATCCATCAATTCCGGATGCTCGGAAATGTCCGTCTTGATCGGCTGATCCGCGTCTTTCCAAAGCCAACGCATCGCGTCAGGAAAGATCGCGCCGCCGTGCTTGCCATTGTGTCCTCCGGTGCCCCATTCATGTTGGACTTCGTAGCCGGCCCACTGCAGCGCGGACAACATCGTCTGATTGGCGGTCCACCAGTTCCCGCCGTAGATGTTTTGGTCGCCGGATCCGTCTTGCAGGAACACGCGAAGCGGTTTCGGTTCGCACTTGCGGATCAGCGTGGGGTATTCGTTGCCGCCGCGCAGTCCGACAAATGTACCGACGGTGCTGAACACCCGGCGAAATTGGTCCGGCCGATGCCACGCCACCCCGAACGCCGCAATTGCCCCGCTGCTGCTGCCGCCGATGCCGCGAAGATTCGGATCCTGAGTGATCGAATAGCGTTCTTGAACTTCCGGCAACAGTTCATCAACCAGGAAAGTCGCGTAGCGATCGCTGACCGTGTCGTATTCCAAGCTGCGATTGAAACGGTCCTGGCCTTCCGTTCCTGCCGGCACCACGCCCGGATTGACACACACCGCGATCGTCACCGGCATGTCGCCCGAGGCAATCAAATTGTCGAATACAACGGGAAGACGCCAAACGCCTTGCTCGCGCGCGTAGTTTTTTCCGTCCTGGAACACCATCAACGCGGCCGGATTCTCGGCGCGGTATTGGGCGGGGACGTAGACAAAGTAGTCGCGCAGCGTTCCCGGAAAGACTTTGCTGGACTCGAACCGAAACGAATGAACCGCTCCCTTGGGGACGTCCGGCTTGCGCTGAGAATCAGGGTGGACCGGATAGGTCTCCTGTGCCGGAAGGCCGTCGACGACCAGACCGGTCACGGCAAACAGAGTGCAGAGGATCGCGTACGATCGAAAGGTCGGCATCGGGGGAACGTGGTCGGAGGAGCGAACGTCGGGAAGTGATCGCCATCATGGCGGGAACAATTTACCCGACGGCGCCGCGCCCGTGTGACGTGTCCGCATGAGGCCTGCGTGACCGCCCCGGAGCAACGCCGGTTCGGTTCGCCCGCCTCGGCCGGCAGCCACATCCCTATCTGTCAAACCACTTTTTGATCATGTGGACAGTCGTTGCCCGCCCGGCGCGTGCGATCGATGTGGTCAAGGGAATCTCCTTCGGACAAACCGAAACGCAGTTCTGCGCGTTGCCACACACCTGAATTCCGCCGGGCCCGGTCAACGCATCCAATCGCTCACCGGCCAACGCCTTTCCGGTCGGATGATTGTTGAACAACATGGCCTGCGAAATCGCGTGTGGTCCGACAAATCCTTCGTCGAACGCCTCCAGCTCTCTCGCTTGGAAGGCTTCGTCCGATTCTCCCTCTCGCTGTTCCAGCTCGATCTTTCCGTACTGCGGGCAAGCATCCAAACAGCATCCACAGCTCATGCACTGGCTGAGTGGATAATTCTGTTCCTGCGTCGAACGCAGTTGCCGCTCACCGGACCCCATGTCGTAGTAGCTGTCCACTGGGACCCACGCCTTGACCCGTTGCAATGCACGGAACAGTCGCTTGCGATCGACGATCAGATCTCGGATCACCGGAAACTTGCTCATCGGCTCCAGCACCAGTTCGTCGTCGTTCTCCTCCAGCAGGCGATCGACCAGGGCACTGCAACTCTGCCGCACGCGTCCGTTGATCTGCATGGTGCAGGAACCGCAGACCTCTTCCAGGCACCCACAATCCCAGGCGACGGGGGCAACTTTCTTGCCGTCGGACGTTGTCGCCAGCGCCGCAATTCGCTGCAACACGCTGATGATGTTCAACTCCGGCTCGTACTTGATCTGAAACAGTTGCCAATAGGGATCTTTGCCGGGGCCATCTTGTCGCTTCACGCGGACTTTGATGAACTCAGGACGTTTCTTCTCGGCGGGGTCCAGGGCAATCATTCGTTGACCTTTGGATGATCAAAATGGGAATCAATGGATGGGGCAGCGGGGCTTTGGGTGCGGACCACGGATGCGGCGGCGGCCCACCGCACGGGTCTGCTGACGGCTAAGACGTGCTTTCGGCCAGGTCTCGACCGTCCTTCTTGGCCTTGGCCCGCTCTTTCCAGACCTCTTCGATGATGTCCGCACCGACCAATCCGTACAGTCGTGGTCGCGGCGGAATCAAAGATGTGTCGACATCTTCGTAGCTGAGCTTCGGTTGCATCGTGGAACAATCGTATTCGGCAATGGTGCTCTTCAAGTACTTGGCGTTATTGGCCTCGAATGCGTCGCACCATTCCTCCGCCTGACGACGTCGCTCCGCCGGATCTTCGGCCGTCAACGAAGGTTTCTGGAAATTCGGTTTGAAGTGGGCCCCGCGGCATTCGTCACGCTGCAGTGCGCCCTGCAAAATCGTTTTCGCAATCGGGAACATGTCCTGCAACGACTTGGCGAAAATCACATTTTGATTCGACCAGCTGCCGGTGTCGGACAGATTGACCTTCATCGCTCGCTCGTGCAATTCGTTCACGGTGGCGATGGCGTTCTGCAATTGATCATTCTTCCGAACCACGGTCGCGGCCCGCGTCATCACGTCACCCAGTTCCTGGTGGATCAGGTAGGGATTTTCGTCGCTGTCGGGATTTGCACTCAGCAGATGGTCGTGCCGTTGCTGCTGCTTGGACACCGCGTCGGACAATACCGATGCCTCCACGTCTTCGAACCCTTCAGACTGACTTTCGATATAGTTGGAAATCGACGGCCCGGTGAATAAACCGGTGAAGATGCAGGAAAGCAACGAGTTCGCACCCAATCGGTTGGCACCGTGGTAGTGGTAATCACACTCACCGATCGCGTACAAGCCTTCGATGTTGGTCATGTGATTGCGGGGTGCACCGGGTTCCAGCCCGCCGTCGTGGCTGCGGACGTAATCGGCCCAAAGTCCCCCCATGCTGTAGTGGACCGCCGGGAAGATACGCATCGGCTCCACCCGCGGGTCCACGCCCTGGAACTTCTCGTAAATCTCCAGAATCCCGCCCAGCTTGCGATCCAATTCGGCTTTGGGGATGTGCGTCAAATCCAGGTACACGCACATCCGTTCCGGATCGACGCTCAGCCCATCGTTGACGCAGATGTCAAAGATCTCGCGCGTCGCGATGTCGCGCGGGACCAGGTTGCCGTATTCCGGATAACGTTCTTCCAAGAAGTAGTAGCGTTCCGAGTCGGGGATGTCGCGCGGCGCACGGGAGTCATGGGGCTTGCGGGGGACCCAAACGCGGCCTCCTTCTCCTCGAGCAGATTCGCTCATCAGCCGCAACTTGTCGCTGCCGGGGATCGCGGTCGGGTGAACTTGGATGAATTCGCCGTTGGCGTATTTGGCTCCGGCCTGGAAACAACGACTGGCGGCGCTGCCGGTGCAGAAAACACTCATCGTGCTGCGGCCGTACACCAGGCCGCATCCTCCGGTGGCGACGACGACTGCGTCGGCCGGGAAAGCACGGATCTCCATCGATACCATGTCCTGGGCAACCACGCCCCGACAGCGTCCGCTGGCATCTTGAATCGGCCCCAGAAAATCCCAGAACTCGAACTTCCGCACCATGCCTTCCGCTTCGCGGCGACGGACCTGTTCATCCAGGGCGTAAAGCAATTGTTGGCCGGTGGTCGCGCCGGCGAAAGCGGTGCGTTTGTAAAGGGTGCCGCCGAACCGTCGACGGTCGATGAAGCCTTCGCCCGTGCGGTTGAACGGAACGCCCAAACGGTCCATCAGATCGATCACCTTGGGCGCCCAGTAGGCCATTTCCTTGACCGGCGGCTGGTGATTCAGAAAGTCACCACCGTAGACGGTATCGTCGAAGTGCTTCCATTCGTCGTCGCCCAATTGGCGGGTCTGATCGTTGCAGCTGTTGATGCCGCCTTGGGCACAAACGCTGTGCGAGCGTTTGACCGGGGTCAGGCTGATCAGATCGACCTCAATCCCCAATTCCGCCAGCTTCATGGTCGAGGACAACCCCGCCAGTCCGCCGCCAACGACAACAACGCGCTTCTTAGCCATAACAGATCAGTGTGTGAAAAAGTGCATGAATCAGTGGGCTCGTTCGCCGCCGACATGTGTCGGTGCGAGGGAAAACCTCTCAGGCCGCGGGGGCTTCCTGGCCGCGAGACACCTGAACGTTCTCCTCGATTTCGATCTCTTCCTCGATCTCCGACGAGTCGTGCCAGCGTTTCTCCTCCATCTCGGGAACCATTCCCGATTCAACGCCGGCCTCGTACATCCGGTCCTCGACCGCCCGCATCTCAACCGCATCGGCATCGCTGGGGAAAACCGCTGCGGCCCAGGCGCTCAACGAGATAACCGTCAAAATCGCCCCCAACACCACACAGACCTTGGTGGCACGGGCCTGTGCCTGGGGAGAAATCCACAGCCCCCAGGTGATTCCCGCCGTCCACAAACCGTTGATGAAGTGGTAGACCAGCGACAGAACCCCCAACAGGTAAATGACCGGCCACACGATGCCGTAGCCCAAATTCATCGCAAGAACCAGGCTGCTGCCGGCGTTGTACGGCCGGAACTGTCCCAACCCGAAGCGGTCGATCGCCGCCAACCACCATTCGGCGTGGAAACCGCCGTGCAGGTGCATGATGTGCAAAAACAGGTACACCAGCGCGATGATCCCGGTCCACCGTTGCCAGGAATACCGCCGGTTGCTGGTAAACTGGTACTTTCCGCTATTCAGGTGCGCGTTCTTGGTGATCCAAATCCCGATCCCGGCGTGGAAGATCAACGGCAGGAAAATGAAGCCCCATTCGATCAACGGCAGCAGTTTTCCGGGGCTGTGAATCAGGTACACCGCTCGCTGGAACGTTTCCGGACCATTCAACAAACTGGCATTGGTGGTCAGGTGGACCACCATGTACAGCCCCAGCGGGATGATCCCAAGCAGCGAATGCAGGCGCCGGATCGCGAATTCGTGCTTCAGAAAAAATGACGGCTCGTGGCTAGAATCGGACACGTGATTTGTCGATCGGAAGGATTGGAGGGACCACGAGACACTGACGCAGGCAAAGTTTCCATGCGCCAGGAGCGCTCGCTGATCTGTTAGGGTCTGCTACGGCATACTGTAGGCCCCAAACGGCCGGTCGCCTAGATCGACCAATTGACGCAGAACGCGGTCGGCCGGCCTCCCCCGGCCGCTCCGCTTCGCCGGCGCATCCCCTGCCGAGCCACCTGCCGAGTCACCTGTCCAGCCCCGCGCCCCGCCCGGCCTTCACCCCCGCGGTGCGGTTGCTCGGCAGAGGCGTCGGCCAAGCGTTCGGCCTGCTGGGGAGACGGGGAATGCTCCGTCTCCCTCCCCGCCTCGCATCTGAACACCCGCCTCGCACCGGAACATCGGAACCCGCATGAACATTTGGTTGATCGTCGGACTGTCGGTTTGCGTCGTTCTGGTCGCAATCCTTGTTTTTCGGCTCCATGCGTTCCTGACGCTGCTGTTGGCCGGCGTCCTGGTTGCCGGAATGACCGACCGTTCGGCGCTCGATCAGTACGCTCAAAGCAAAATCGAAGCGGGACAGTGGACCGCGCGGGCGGCGGAGTCCTTCCGGACCAGCAGCCCGGTGACCCGGCTGACGACCGAATTCGGTGTGACCGCCGGCAAGATCGGCATCCTGATCGCGCTGGCCAGTGTGATCGGGGGCTGCCTGAGCGAATCCGGCGCGGCGGCGACCATCGTCCACCGCATGCTCCGTTGGACCGGACCGAAACGATCCCCGGAGGCACTCGCGCTCAGCTCGTTCATCATTGGGATCCCGGTGTTCTTTGACACCGTGTTCTACCTGATGGTCCCCCTGGCACGATCCCTGCGTCGCGTGGTGGGCAAGGATTACGTGTTGTTCCTGCTGGCCATCCTGGCTGGCGGTTCCATCGCCCATTCGCTGATCCCACCCACCCCCGGTCCGTTGCAAGTCGCGGAAATCCTGGATGTGGATGTGGGCGTGATGTTGGGCGTCGGATTGGTGATTGGAGGTTTCAGCAGCGTGCTGTCCCTGGGTTCGGCCCGCTTGATCAATCACTTTGTCGATGTCCCGCTGAGAGACCTGCCTTACGACGCATCGCCGTCCCAAAACGCGGACGATGAAAACGCCGGAAACACGGTGCCTGCCGGAAAGGACGGCAGCGTGGTTCCGAACGACACTTTGACGGACGCTTCGGATCCGGCGGGCCGTTCCGAATCGGGCCCCGGGTTGTTGGAATCCTTGCTGCCGATCCTGGTCCCGGTGGTGTTGATCACGATCGGTTCGATCATCGCCTATCTGATCGACTCCGGCGGAATCGAACCGAGTCAGGTGACCGAGTGGTTGAGCTTCGTTGGAGACAAGAACATCGCGATCGCGCTGGGCTTGGCGTTCGCGATGGCGCTGGTGCGCTACATCGATCCGGACAAACGCCGCACCCTGGTCAGCCGCTCACTCGCATCGGCTGGCAACATCATCCTGATCACGGCCGCCGGCGGGGCGTTCGGTGCCATGCTCCGTCAGGCCGGGATCGCGACCGCGGTCGGAAATCTGGTCGATGCCAATGCCGGGCTGATGCTCCTGCCCCTGGCCTTCGCGGTCACCACGGCGATTCGGACACTCCAGGGCAGCGCCACCGTGGCCATGATCACCGCGGCGGGCGTGTTGCAAGGTTTCGCAACCGCCGACACCCTGCCCTTCCATCCCGTCTACCTGGCCATGGCCATCGGGGCCGGAAGCAAACCGGTTTCCTGGATGACCGACAGCGCGTTTTGGGTGATCACTCGGATGAGCGGGATGACGGAGGCGGAAGGCCTGAAAGTGATTTCACCGATGAGCACCGCGATGGGCCTGTCGGCGCTGCTGGTCAGCAGCCTGATGGCATGGCTGGTCCCTGGGGTGTGAGCGTGTGATGTCATCGACGTGACGGCCCGTCCGGGGGATTCGCGCTGGGTCGAACCGTCGTGCGTCCGGCCGATTCGGGGACCGCTGGGTTTCGCAAACAGCTATACTGGACTATCCCGCCTGACTCTCCATCCCGCCTGTCGATCTCATGAAACGTCACCACTGTGGCCGCTTTCGGGCTCCCTCACTGTCCCGCCGTGACCTGTTGACGCAGGTGGGTAGCGGATTGGGGGGCATCGCGTTGGCGAGCCTGCTGTCCGAAACCGCGTCCGCCAAACAGTCTCCCTGGGGTGAGAAGCCGACGCATTTCGCTCCCAAAGCGAAACGGGTGATTTTTCTTTACATGGACGGCGGCCCCAGCCAGGTCGATACATTCGACCACAAGCCGCTGCTGGAAAAGTACAACGGCAGCGACCCGGCCGAAACGATCGGCAATCTGGCGCCCACGCAGTTCGATAACGTGGGCAAAGTCCTCGGCAGCCCCTGGAAATTCAAGCGGCATGGGGAATGTGGCGCAACGGTCAGCAGCCTGTTCCCGCATCTGGCGACCGTCGTCGATGAATTGGCTTTCGTCCGATCGATGACCAGCGAATTCTCCGAACACACCTCGGCCAACTATTTCCTGCACACCGGCAACGGACTTCAGGGACGCCCCAGCATGGGAGCCTGGCTGGGGTACGGGCTGGGCAGCGAGAACGAGGACCTTCCCGGCTTTGTGGTCATCAACGGCGGACTGATCCCACCCGGCGGCCTGGATTGCTTTGGCAGCGGTTTCCTGCCGTCGGCGTACCAGGGCAGCGTCTTTCTTCCGACGGACACGCCAATTGCGAACATCCGCCGTCAGGAGCCGACCGACGCCCTGCAACGCAACAAACTGGAATTGATCCAATCGTTTGACCAGGCCTTCCTGGAGGAATCGTCGGGCGATGCGGAAATCGAAGCGGCGATTCAGAACTACGAAACCGCCTATCAGATGCAGTCCGCCGTGCCGGAGTTGATGGACCTGAGCGAAGAGACGGCGGCCACCAAGCGGATGTATGGCATGGAGTCGACGTTCGAGAACACGAAAACATTCGGTCGGCAGTGCCTGGTCGCTCGTCGGCTGGTCGAACGTGGCGTCCGATTCATCGAACTGACCTGCCCGGACGGCAACGGTGATCGTTGGGACCAGCATCATGGCCTGGTCGAAGGGCACCAGAAGAACTGCCTGACCGTCGATCAGCCGATCACTGCGTTGATCAAGGACCTCCGTCAACGCGGACTGTTGGATTCCACTCTGGTGGTCTGGGCCGGTGAGTTCGGACGCACGCCCTTCGCCCAAGGCACCAACGGTCGCGACCATAACCCGTTCGGGTTCACGATCTGGATGGCCGGCGGGGGTGTTCGGGGTGGCGTCACGGTGGGCGAGACGGACGAATGGGGCTATCGAGCCATTCGGGATCGCTACGAAATCCACGACTTGCACGCAACGATGTTGCATCTGCTGGGACTGGATCACACCCGTTCCACGTTCCGATTCAGCGGGCGCGACATGCGATTGACCGACGTTCATGGGCGTCTGATCGAAGGAGTGCTGGCATGAACGCATCACGAATCGCTTGGGCGCTGGCGTTGATCCTGGTCGCCAGCCTGCCGTTGATCCGAAACGCCGCCGCCAATGAGCTTGACGCGAAATCGATCGGCGATGCCAATGAAACCGAATTCTTCGAAACGGAGATTCGTCCGCTATTGGTCGAACACTGCTACGACTGCCACAGCGGAGACGAAGCCGAAGCGGGATTGTGGCTGGATTCCCGCACGGGCTGGCAGTCCGGTGGCGATTCGGGGCCGGCGATCGTCCCCGGCCAACCCGATGAGAGCCTGGTAATCGAAGCGGTGCGTTACGGGGAGCAGGTCGTCTCCGGGATGCCACCGGATTCAAAATTGCCCGCCCAGAAAATCAAACTCTTGGAAGAGTGGATTCGTCGCGGAGCCCACGACCCGCGTGAGGCCGATCCGTCTTCGGCTCCTAAAAAAGGCTTTGATTTGGCCGGCCGGGTGGAGTCGCACTGGAGCTGGCGTCCGATCGAAGCACCGCCAGTGCCGGCCGTCGAGCATTCGGACTGGCCTCGCAACGACGTCGATCGCTTTGTCCTGGCAAGAATGGAAGCGGTCGGGTTGCATCCCGCCCCCGACGCCGACAAGCTGACCTGGCTGCGACGTGTCACCTACGATCTGACCGGCTTGCCACCGACAACGCAGCAGATCGCCGCTTTCGAAAACGACACCGCCCCTGGTGCTCGAGAACGCGTCATCGACCGTTTGTTGGATTCGATGCAATTCGGCGAAAAGTGGGCGCGTCATTGGATGGACCTGACCCGCTACGCCGACACCTACGGCCATGAATTCGATTACAAGATCGCCCACTCGCACGAGTATCGGGACTACCTGATTCGAGCGTTCAACGCCGACGTTCCTTACGACCAACTGATTCGCGAACACTTGGCCGGCGACCTGATCGAGGATCCCCGCCGACACCCGACCGAGCAGTTCAATGAATCGATCATTGGGACCGGATTTTGGTACCTCCACGAAGCCACCCATGCGCCGACGGACGTTTTGCAGAACGAAGCGGACATCGTGGCCAACCAAATCGATGTGTTTGGAAAAGCGTTTCTGGGCCTGACGATCGCCTGCGCCCGCTGCCACGACCACAAGTTTGATGCAATCTCCACCGCCGACTACTACGCGCTGTCGGCGTTTTTGCAAAGCAGTTGCCGCGAGAATTATCCGCTGGACCCGAGCGGATCCATTGCCCAAACCGCGGAGGAGATCGGCCGACTTCGCGACCGGATTGCCGATTCACTGGCAACCGCATCGATTTGGAAAGACCCGGAAACCCGCCAGCACGTTGAATCCCGTTTTGAATCACTGCCGTTGAAATCACGTCCAGTCGACGAGGGTGCCAGCGACGCCCGATTTGCCTCCGACGCTTGGACCGCTTTTCGCGCAGCTGCCACCCGCATCGCTGATTTCCAAGGCGACTCCCTTCCCAGCGGCTGGACGACCAGCGGAGAGGCTTTCACCTGCATCGATGACTCCTTGCGGTTTGCCGTGGACGTCCAAGAAACGAACCTGGTGCCCGGCACGGTCGACAGTTCGGCGTTGGGAAGCAAGGCAGTTGGCACGCTGCGCTCACCCACCTTCGAAATCACCGCACCGGCGATTCATCTTCGCATGCGGGCCGACAAAGGCCTGCTGGTGCGGATGGTCATCGACAATTACCAGATGGCACCGATGTCTTCGCTGCTGTTCAACGGGACGCTGATGAAGGGCCCTGATACGGACACCCAGGGTGAATGGAAATGGGTCACCATGCGGGGCGACATCAAGAAATACCTGGGACACCGGGCGTACTTGGAATTTGTGGACGATGGTCGCGGCTCGATCGCGATTGATCAAATCTGGATGACCGATCATCAGCCTCCGCCAGAGACCGAAGCCCACGCCGCTGCAACGGATTCGTTCGCGAACCTCTGGCAGCAACTGCAATCGAACCTGGCCGACGGACGCAGTTCGTCGTTGCTCCGGTGGATCTTGAAGGAAACGATTGTTCCGATCGAATCGATTTCCGCGGACCTTCCTCAAGCAATGAAGGCATGGGAGAAGTTGGCCAAGAACCTCGCCCCGCCAAGGTTTGTCATCGCGATGGCCGACGGGACGAGAGAACCGGCTGCCATCTACATTCGTGGAAGCCACACCAACCGCGGCGAATTGGTTCCACCGCGAAACCTGCAAGCATTGGGTGGCCAAGAAGGCTCACGGCTGGATCTGGCCGACGAGATCGCGTCGAAGGACAACCCGTTGACGGCGCGAGTGTTTGTCAATCGCGTTTGGCACCACCTGTTCGGACGCGGCATTGTTCCGACCGTCGACGATTTCGGCCCCCAGGGCATCTCGCCCTCGCACCCCCAACTGCTGGACCACTTGGCGTTCGAGTTTGTTCAGGACGGCTGGTCGATCAAACGACTGATCCGACGTTTGACGCTGTCGCGCACCTATCTGCAATCAAGTCAAGCGGCTGACGACCTTGCGCCGTCGTTGGTGGCGACGGCCGACCCGACCAATTCCCTGCTGTTCAAGATGCGAGTTCGCCGTCTGTCGGCAGAGTCGCTTCGTGACTCCATCTTGTCAAACTCTGGGCGATTGGACCTGCAGCCCTACGGCCCCGGAGTAGCGACCTATCGAACACCCTTCATGACCGGACGCGGTGCCCGGCCCAGCGGCCCCTTGGACGGCGACGGACGGAGAACGATCTACCTGTCGGTGTACCGTAACTTTCTCAATCCGCTGCTGACCACGTTCGACATGCCCAATCCGTTCGGCCCCAAAGGACGCCGGAGCCAATCGAACGTGCCGGCACAGTCGTTGGCGTTGATGAATGATCCGTTTGTCGTGGACCAGGCTCAATTCTGGGCCGATCGAAAACTGTCCCGATCTGGTTCAGTCAAGGATCGCATCGCCGAGATGGTGCTCGCCGCCCACACCCGTCGGGCCAGCGAGGAACAGTTGCAAGCGTTGGCCGATTTTGTGAACCGACAAACGGCTGCCCGCGGCGGTGACGAACGGGCCGCGTGGGCGGACCTGGCTCAATCGCTCTGGAACATGAAAGCGTTCTTGTATTTGCGGTGATCAAACCGTCAGCACGATTTTCCCGCCAACCCCACCGGCTTCTTGCAGCCGGTGCGCTTCGGCCGCTTCCGATAGGGGAAGCGTTTGGGCAACATTTGATTTCAACTGCCCGGATTCCATCCAGCGATTCATATCCTCGGCGCACGCCTTCATTTCGGATGCCGCCGCTTTGAACATCACGAACCCGTGCAGCGAACACTCGTTGACATAAAACGGGCCGACGGGGAATTCCGGCCGGGCATCGCGTCCCGCCATCAGCACCATCCGGCCTCGCTGGGCCAACGCCCCGATCGCCAAGTCAAAGTCCGGTTCGCGACGCGTTTCCCAGAACACGTTCACACCGTCGGGTGCCAATTCTTTCACCGCATCGGCGATCGACTGCTTGGAATAGTCGATCACATGGTCGGCCCCCAGCCGGCTTGCCCGATCACATTTCTCAGCACTTCCTGCCGTTGTGATCACCTTCGCTCCCACCGCCTTGGCCATTTGCACGACCATCGATCCAACGCCTCCTGAGCCACCGATCACCAGGAGCGTTTCCGCAGCCTTCAGTTGGGCGCAACGGAACAGCCCCAAGTGCGCCGTCACACCGACCAGCGCATTCGCCGCCGCCGATTCGTAGTCAACGGAATCGGGAAGTGGAAAACACCATTGTTGGTCCACCGCGAGCATCTCGGAAAAAGTTCCCTGGCGTCCCAGCACCCCCTGGTTGGTGCACCACACGCGATCGCCCGCCGAAAAGCCATTGACTTCCGATCCGACCGCTTCGATCACGCCCGCGGCGTCGCATCCGACGACGAACGGTTGCGGAAGATCGAACGCGACGATGCCGGCACGAACGTAGGTGTCGATGGGATTGACGCTAACGGCGTGGTTGCGAATCAGCACCTGTCCCGGTCCTGGAACGGGATCATCCAGGTCCGAATACTGGATCACGTCGGGAGAACCGGTGCGGTCCAAAAATGCCGCTTTCATGAGAGTGGGTTCCGATGCAAGTTCGTGGAGTGACTACCGCCACCATTTCAATCCATTGAAGGGGGGTTGGAAAAGGGGCGGATGAAAAAGGCCGGGGCCCAGACAATACAAACACGCACGGGCAATACAAACACGCACGGGATCCTAACGCTTTCGCTGGCCGGGAGGCTTTCACTGTTCTGACCGGAACTGGTCCAGGCCCACCGTCTGGCGACGGTGGCGACACGGTTCGACCCTGGACGTACCGTCGAGATCGCTGCGGAAAGCCACACCCCGACGCTAAAGAAACAACGCCTTATCCCAATTTCCAGGGCTGACGGTATTCGTACTGCAGCAATGAATTGGCTTCGGCATCGTCGCGGAAACTTTCCGATTCCGCATCCCATTCCAATCGCCGCCCCACGGCATGGGAGATATTTGCAATCAGACTCATCGTCGTGCTGCGGTGGCCAATCTCCACATCGGCGTGCGGCAGGTCCCGACTCTTGACGCAATCCAGGAAATTCCGCGCGTGCATCTCGGTCAGGATGGCGTTGTTCCCGTCGATCTGCTTCTTCTTTGGTTTCATCCGTTCGCCCTTGGGAGCGAACTGGCCACCTGTCTCGGGAATGATCTCGTAGGCGCGTTCGCTGACAAAACAGGTCCCGTCGGTGCCCCGCAACTCGATTTCTCCATTGGGAAATGGCCGGTGCCCGCTGGTTTCATATTGACCAAAGATTGCCAGGCGCCCTGAATCGAATTGGAAGGTCACCTGCAACGTGTCCGGAATCGTTCGGTCATCGTCGACCGCGAACTGCCCGCCCATCGCACAGACGCTGCTCGGGGCAAGGTCGCCGGTGCACCACCGGATCGCGTCCAAGTAGTGGACTCCCCAGTTCCCCATCTGCGATGAGTACTGTTGCCACCAGCGAAACTTGTACGGTGCAATGTTGCTCTGGTACTCCCGTTCCGGACGCGGTCCCAGCCACATATCCCAGTCCAGCGTCTTGGGTGGCGCGGTCGGCTGTTCCCGTCCGATCCCGTTGGGAAACATGTTGCTGGTGCGATACGCCCGGCTGACGCAAACCTTTCCGATCAGTCCATCCCGAACTTGCGGCGCCAATTCGCGATACAGCGGACTACTGCGGCGATGCGTTCCGACCTGCACGATGCGGTTGTTGCGACGGGCGGCGTTGACCATCGCCCGACCTTCTCGCACGGTGATCGAAAGCGGCTTCTCCACGTACACGTCTTTCCCCGCGTCACACGCGGTGATCGTCTGGATCGCATGCCAGTGGTCGGGCGTCGCAATGACCACCGCATCAATGTCGTCGCGATCGATCACCTGCCGAAAATCGTCATAGGCCTTGGGTTTGCCTTCCAGTTTGTCGACGGACTTTTGCAACGTCACCGAATCCACGTCGCAGACGGCAACGATCTCACAATCGGAATGCGGCAGAAACGCGTCGATCAGCTGGCTTCCCCGGTTGGCCGTCCCGATGACTCCGATCCGAATTCGGTTGCTGGCGGTGGCGGCGGAAACGCCCGAAGCTAAGGTGGAGGATGCCGCGGTCACGGCTGCAGCAAATTGACGTCGATTCGGCATCGTTGGGATCCCGGTGAGAGAAGATAACAAGTCGTTGGCAATGACGACCGACCGACGGTCATCACCTGGAAACCATGGACTGCCCCGTCATTGCCGACGAAGCAGCGTGATCAGGTACATCGTGGACGCACGCGGACACGGGAGAGCGGGCCGTCGTGATGGCACCGCGGCCCCAAAGGTCGGCCAGCGCGCCGAGCGCGGCATCAAACGTTCGCCGCCGGTCGGCAAGACGTCCGTCAGCGTCGATCAAAGGTATTCGCGCCGCTTGACCAGACCGGGCATCGGCACGCTGTACTTTCCATCGGCATTGGCTTTCAACGGAGATTCAGAATCCAGGGTCAACTTGTCGATCCCCGGGCCGAACTCGTGGTCGTGCTTCATGAACGCTTCCAAAGTGATCTCCTGACCGGTGTGGGCAGCCATCCGCCCCATGCTTGTCACCGCGCTGGCCATCACACCGCGCTCCACTTCGTTGTACGTTTGGTCTTCGCGAACAGCCCGGATCAAGTCGTCCCATTCCAACTGGTAAGGGTTCGGCTCCGGTTGAGGGTAGGCCCAGACCAGATTGGCGTCGTCAGCATTCTGACCGCGATAGATTCGCGATTTGGCCGGCGTGTGCGACGCAGTGGAGATGATCCCCAGGCCTTTGGTTCCGTGGGCGAAACTGGCAAATTCACGTTTGCACCCCGGGATCGTCCGTCCGTCGACGAACAGCTTGGTCCCGTCCGCGAAGGTGTACTCGATGTCGTAAACGTCAAAGTTCTGGTCGACGTTGTCGCCGCGATAGTGACGTCCGCCACAAGCGATGGCTCTTTCCGGCCAAGCGTTCTTCATCCAACACGATTCATCGATGTTGTGAATCAAGAAGTCGCTGACCGCTCCGCCGCTCAGCCACAAAAACCCGTGGAAGTGTTTGATCTGGTATTGCAACTCGCTCAGGTCGCCGTTGTTCGGCGGCGCAGCGGCCGAACCGGTGGGTCCCGCCATGCGGTACGCCCGCATCATCAGGATGTCTCCCAGCTCGCCATTCTGAATCCGGTCAAACAGTTCCTGCCGTGCGACGCAGTGGCGGCACATCAAACCCACCGCCACCTTCAAGTTCTTATCGATTGCTTTCTTGTTGAGTTCCAGCATTCGCACCGAGGTGGGGGCATCGACGGTCACCGGCTTTTCCATGAACACGTTCAAACCACGCTCGATGGCGTAGGTGTACTGCACCCAACGGAACGCCGGCGGCGTCGCCAGAATCACGATGTCCCCCGGCTCCAGGGTGTCCATGACCTTCTTGTACGCGTCAAATCCCACGTGACGACGTTCTTCGGGGACGTCGACCTTGCTGCCGACTTCTTTGTGCGTCGACAGCGAAGCATGCGTGCTTTTCAGTTTGTTTTCGAAAACATCCGCCAGAGCAACCAGCTTGATCGGGCCGTTGTCCACCGAAAGCGCGTTCAGCGCTGCTCCCGTTCCGCGGCCGCCGCAGCCGACCAACCCGATCCGAATGGTGTTGTCTTCGGCCGCGTGAACACGATGGCCGGCTGCTGCGGCCAGCGTCGTGGCTGCTGCGGCGGCTTTGGTCGATGTGTGCAAGAACTGTCGGCGAGTCGATTGTGGTGAAGTCATCTGATTCTGTTGGTGGGAGAAAAATGGACGAGAAGCGGGGAGGTTGGGGAAAGGCACGTGGGGTTCGTGCGGGCAACGGACAATGCAATCGCTGAACGGGCGGCCGATTGGAAAAGCGGCCGCACAGTCGGATGATTCCTCGGGTTATTCTTCGGGGTCTTTTTGTTCGGGCTCAGTCTTGTCCCACTTGGCGGCTTTCTGATCGTCGGAGGGCTCGTTCAGCGGCCGCACGACGCGAAACCCGACCGACAGCGCGTCGGTGTGATACCAAATGCTTCGCGGGATTTGGGGGTCCTGTTGTTTCCAGTCTTCTTCTGACGCCTTGCGGGCGGCGCTGCGCAGCACTTCGGGGTCGTCATCCCATCCGCCGCCGCGAACGACTCGCGGGTAAAGCGTTTTTGGGACGGCCAACGGATCAAGCGCCTCTTGGATTGAATCGTAGGGGGTGTACTGGTCCAGCACCCATTCGGAAACGTTCCCGTGCATGTCGTACAATCCCCAGGGGTTGGGCTTCTTCTGACCAACGCGTTGGTAACTGTCGTCACTGTTGTCAAAGAACCACGCGTAGTCCTCCAGCTTGTCGGGATCGTCGCCGAACGAATAGGCGGTTTCCGTTCCGGCGCGACATGCGTATTCCCATTCGGCTTCGGTCGGCAAACGGTAGTAACGGCCGGTCTTGGCGGACAGCCATTTGCAGTAAGTCCTCGCGGCGTGTTGCGTCATGCAGATTGCAGGATAATTCCCGCGTCCCATGCCAAAGCTCATGTCCGTGTACGGTTCGGTGGGTTTGGAAACGCCGTCGACCGCTTCGTCGCGAGACGTCTTGGCGAGCGACAGCATCTGCCGACGCAGCTGGTCGATCTCTTCGTTCCAGACGTCGTACTGGTCCCAAGTGATCTCATGCTTGCTCATCCAGAACGGAGAGACGGAGACGACCCGCTGCGGCCCTTCGTCCTCGTTTCGATCGGCTTCCTGGTCCGGACTCCCCATGCGGAACTTGCCACCGGGGATCGGAACCATTTCGATTTTCAGCTCGGTGTGTTCAATCACCTCCGCGTAGGGCTTCATCTCCCCTTCACTGGACGCCATTGCATCCGGAATCTCCAGCGGCGCGGGACGGCTGGGCGCCTCCGCTTGCGCGTGCATCGCGCTCCATGACGAGCCCCAGGCCAACAACAAACAGGTAGAAACGGTTCGCAGCATCGCAGTCGAATGGATGAAAGTAGAAAACAGGTGAAAGGAAGAAACCGTCAATTGGAATCTGTACGAATGCAGTACAGGCATTGATCGCTTCTGAGCAGCAGGCGATCGCCGACGATCGCCGGAGTGGCGTTGAATCTCTCTTCGGAATCGCCAAGCCGGTTGACGGCCAATTCGTTGTACTTGGGCCCCGCGTCGAGCACCAAGACGCCGGCGTCACGCGTTGTCAGGAACAACCGTTTGCCGTCACTGACAATCGAAGCGTAGACCCGCGCGCGTGTGGGCATTCGCTCGCGAAACATTTCCTCACCGTCGGAGGCACGCAGGCACAACGCGATCGCTTTGTCGTGCGACCAGTACAAATAGTCGCCGACCAGAATCGGGCTGGTCACGTTGGCACCCCGCGACTGTTCCCACAGCAGATGTGATTCGGAGACGTCGCCGCGTCCGCCGGCGCGAATCGCAAACGTCTTGTTTGATCGGCCTCCGCTGCAATAAAGCACATCGCCACGCGCGATCACGCACGGCACCACGTAGTCGCCGATCGCATCGCATTGCCACAAGCGATCACCGGTGTCGGGATCAAATCCCAGCACGGCGCCTTTCTGGTTGACGATCAATTCGGTCTTTCCGCCGGGCAACTCCACCAGCGTGGGCGTCGTCCAGGCACGGTCAATCGAATCCGCTTGCCAACGGATTTCGCCGGTCGCTTTGTCCAGGGCGAACAGTTTCCCCGATTCGATCGATGCATTCTGGATCACCAGATCACGATAAAGAATCGGGCTGGCAGCGGCACCAAATCCAGCCGTTTCGCCGCCGACATTGCGTCGCCAAAGCAATTCGCCGTCATGTGAAACGGCCGCCACGCCGGAGGGACCAAACGAGGCATACACCGCGGACCCGTCGGCGCAAGGTGTTGGCGAGGCGTAACCGTGCTCCGCGATCCGTTTCCCGACCGGTTGCTCTTCCGACGATGGCTCAATTTCGCAGTCCCAGATCAGTTCGCCGTTGTCCAGGCCGATGCACAAGACATGCAGCCGCAATGCCGACCGCTCCCCCGGGTCCTCCACGTCCAAGCCGTAGCCGTCGTAGGCGGTCAGGTAAATGTGGTCGTTCCAAACGACCGGACTACTGCTGCCCTTGCCCGGCAGTTCCGTTTTCCAAGCCAGGTTTTTCTGATCGCTCCACTGGACCGGCAGATCGGCATCCGCCACGCCCGATGCCTGAGGACCGCGAAACCGCGTCCAAGAATCTCGCCTCCCATCAACATCTTGGGACGCCGCGATGCCGGCAGCCAAAGTCGCAGACGCCAGCAACACCGAGAGCAGGAAGAATCGCGGCAGCATCAGGAGTCAAAATCGGTGGGAAGGAGAGTTCAGGCGGGACCCGTCATTCTATTCGACCGCACGACCAGCGTGGGAAACCTGCCGGACGCTTTTTCGCGACGCCGATCGGGTGGCCGCCGGGGAAGCGGAGGCCTGGATTTCGGCCGCCCGCCAGCGTCACGGGCCGCCGGGGATCTTATTCCGCCCCCGTTTCCATTCCGCTACAATCCCCTGCCCTCTGGCAACGCTTCCGGCCCCGCAGTATCGGCGAAATCATGTTCAAAGGTCTTGGTAATCTCGGCAACATCGCTTCCATGATGGGGGCGTTCAAAGAGCTGCCGCAAAAGATGCAGGAACTCAATACGCGGATGAAATCCGAACACGTCTCCGGTAGCTCCAGCTGCGGGCGAGTTTTGGTGGTGGTCAACTGCGTCGGCGAAGTCCAATCCGTCACGATCATTGAAGTCGAGCTGGAAAAGGCCGAATTGGAACAGGCCGTGACCGAAGCCACCAACCAGGCCGGAGCGACCGCCAAACAGACCTACGCCGATTCGATTCGGGACATGGTCTCCGAGATGAACCTGGACATGCCCGGCATTGACGGTCTGCTGACGTCCTTCACCGGCAACTGATCGACGCCAGCCTTCAACGCAAGCGGGAAAGCACGTGGTGGACAAACACGCCGGGGCCGTTTCGGAACTGGTCGATCAGCTTGGACGACTTCCCGGTATCGGCCGCAAGAGCGCTGAACGCCTGGCATTTCACCTGTTGCGGATCCCCGAAGGAGAAGCTTTGGCATTGGCCGAAGCCATCCGTCGGATCCGCAACGACGTCCGCTATTGCAGCGTCTGCTTCAACCTCTGCGAAGGCGACCTGTGCTCGATCTGTCGCTCGGACAACCGGGACTCCACCCGGCTGTGCATTGTCGAACAGCCACGTGATTTGATGAGCCTGGAGCAGTCCCAGGCTTTTCAGGGGCTGTACCACGTGCTGCTGGGGCGGATCGCCCCGCTGGAAGGCATCGGCCCGGATCAGTTGACGATTGACGCTCTGGTCGATCGGGTCCGCGAAGGCAACTTCAGTGAAGTCATCATGGCGACCAACCCCACGGTCGAAGGCGACGGGACCTCGCTGTACATCAGCAACCTGCTGTCCGAGTTCCCGATCCAGATCACCCGGCTGGCCCGGGGAATCACCGCCGGAAGCATTCTGGAATACGCCAACCGCGAAATGATCGCCGATGCGATCACCGGAAGGCAAAAATTGTGACGATTGGCACACTATGTGCTTGCCAGTGGCGCAAAAACGCTATGATGGGGCTGGCTGAAGGATGCTGGCCTATCCACCGGGTGATGTGACGACGGTGGTCGAAAGTGCATCTCAGACGTGGATAAATGAATCCGATGAGTGGAATGCGAATGTCGATGGGCCTTCAGGCCCGCCAGATGCAAGTCCAAAAGCTTGCCCCGCGGATGATCCAATCGATGGAGATCCTGCAGCTGCCGATGCTGGCGCTGCAGGAACGCATCGAACAGGAAATGAACGAGAATCCGCTTCTGGAACAGCAGGATATTGACAATCCCGCCAACGACGACAACGACGAACCGCCATCGGCGGACACCCGCAGCGAGGACGAAAAGGAGCTGGTCGTCGACGAAGGTGGCGACAACTCGGACGATTTCGAGCGGCTGCAGAACATGGTTTCCGAGCTGCCCAGCACGTTTGATGACTCCTTCCGGCGCTCCGCGGGCCGGATGCAGGAAGAGGCCGATCGACGCCACGACTTGATGGCCAACGCCCAATCGCGGCCGGAATCGTTGAACGACTACCTGCTGCACCAGCTGGCCGAGCTGGACATCGACGACGACGTCGAACGGCTGGCCGAACGCATCATCAGCACGCTGGACGCTCGCGACGGCGGCTACCTGCGGTCGCCCCTGGCCGATCTGCTTCCGAGCGATCACAGCGTCAAGGACTACGAAGTGGCCGAAAAAGCACTCGCGGTCGTCCAGTCGCTCGAACCCACCGGCATCGCCGCCCGCAGTCTCAGCGAGTGCCTGCTGATGCAGTTACGCCCGGAATTTCCGCATTACGAGGAAATGGAAAAGCTGATCAGCGAGCACCTGGAGGATCTGGCAGCCAACCGCCTGCCGCAGATCCAAAAGAAAACCGGGTATTCGATCGAGCTGATCCAGACGGTTCGCGAAGAGCTGCAGGTCCTGAATCCGAAACCGGGCGCCGCGTTCATGGAGACCTACGTCCCCAACGTCACGCCGGACATCATCCTGGAGCAGGACGAAAACGGTGAGTACAAAATTCGGCTGGACGACGACCGGGTTCCCACCCTGTACATCAGTGAGTACTACCGTCGTCGCTTGGAAGACCCTTCATGCACGCCGGAAGAACGCGAGTACATCAAACGCAAGATCAACAGTGCCCAGTGGTTGATCGAATCGATCGAACAACGTCGAAGCACATTGACCAAGGTTGCCGAGGCCATCGTCGCCCACCAAAAGCGGTTCTTTGAAGAAGGCCCGGAAGCGATTGAGCCTCTGAAAATGCAACAGATCGCGGAGAAGGTTGGCGTGCACGTCACCACGGTCAGCCGTGCGGTCAACGACAAGTGGATGCAAACACCACGCGGCATCATCCCCTTGCATCGTCTGTTCGTCGGCGGCACGCAGACCGAAGACGGAGAAGACGTCGCCTGGGATACGATCCGGCTGAAACTTCAGGAGTTGATCGACAACGAAGACAAGAGCGATCCGCTCAGCGATGAAGGCCTGGTCAAGAAGCTGGCAGAATCAGGCATGACCGTCGCCCGCCGCACCGTCACCAAGTACCGCAAGCGGATGGGAATTCCCAGCAGCCGCCAACGGAAAGACTGGTCGCTGGCGAAGAAGTAATGCGCTTGAAGATGCGCTGCAGGGCAAGCAACGCGTGCCGGTGCGTCAAAGAAACACCCCCGTAGATCACGCCGTCATGCACAGCATGACCTACGTGGATGACACGCGTTCCACCTTGATGGTAAGGTGGATCTACAGCTTCTTGACGCGGATGTTTTTGAAGTAAACCTTGCTGTCAGGATCATGTGCCTGCAGTGCGAAGGTGCCTTCGCCAAGGCGTCGTTCAAAGTCGTTGCTGAACGCTTCCTTGTTCTCCGGCTCCGTGTAGTCGACCAACGTCTCGCCGTTGACGATCAGCTGGATGTGACGTCCTTTGACGATGATTTCCTGGGTGTACCACTCGTTGTCTTTCACCCCCGGGTCGTCGACGTTTTCCACACCGTACAGGCTGCTGGTCTTCTTAGGATCGCCGTGGGAAACGTTGACCTGGCATTCGTACCCGTAACGCGGCCAGCCGGTCGGCTGGTACTTGGTGTGAAAGTAGATCCCGGCGTTGCTGCCCGGTGTGGTTTTGACATCGCATTTGAAGTGAAAGTCATCAAACGGTGCCAGGTCACCCACGTAAAACAGGTGGCAACGAGCGCCGTCGCAGACCAGAGCACCGTCTTCGACGTGCCAGGCATTCTGGTTCTCTTCGGCCAACTTCCAATTGTCCATCGACTTGCCGTCGAAGATCGTCGTGAACCCGGTTTCCGTCTTCGGCTCTTCGGCGTTCAAATTCGTGGACAGGCAGACGACGCCGAAAACGGCGATCAGGGAAAACAGTGTGAGGCGCATGGGGGTCTCAAGCTTGTGGGAGGAACAGGGACACGGAAAATATCGTATCACGCGGCGCGGCGAAGCAGTTGCCGCACTGGACACGCGGGGGCGAACGGCGGATCGGCCAGTGCCCGCCCGCCGGATCGTGATGTGAGATGTCAACGGTGAACCGTAAAAAAACGCTTGCCGTCGACCACGATCGGCAAGCGTTTCGATTCGTTTCCGGGGATCGGACAGCGTCCGAAGTCCGACGCGACAGGATCAGTCGTCCAGTCCGGCGTCGGTCGCGGGCAATTCGCTGTTCTTGATCTTGGCGGCGAACTCTTTGCCGTCCTTGCTCTTCTTTTCGCCAGCCTTCTTCAGCCCCTCGGTGATCTTCTTGGCGGCTTCTTCCGGATTGGCTGTCACGTAGTCCTTCGGGAAATCCTCGGCCTTCAAGAATTCATTGACGGCTTTGCCATATTCGTTGCGGACTTTTTTCTTGTCTTCGCCTTTGACGTGGCACACGTAGCAACCGGCCTTGCGGGCCGTCTTCACGAAATCTTCGTTGACGTCATCGCCGCTCAAATAAGTTTCTTTCCATTGCTTGTTGAAAGTGCTAGTTGCCAACACCGGGCTGGCGATCAAAGCAAAACAACTAAACAGGATTGCGAACCGTTTCATGCAGTGTCTCCGAGGGAAATGTGTGTGCCTCACTTGGGGGCACGCCCCGAGATGGGGGCAAAGGTGGGTAGGTGGAGCGGGAATGCGATGCTTCCGCCGCTCCACATTAAGCCTCAATGGGCCTCAAAAGTCAAATCGGGGCAGGCTCAAATCGCTGTATTTCTTGCTAAACAAGCCCTTTTGACACCCGACTCGCTGGACGGCGCCCCTCTCAATCAAAAACACCATGATTTGCGGTGCAATGACCGGCAAGACGCTCGCCGCCGGTGGAGGCGGGAAAACCCGCGGCTGGCGCCACGCGGCTCACCAAACTGGCGCTGTCCAGCCAGGCTCCGTCTGAAAAACCGATCGCCGGGGCTCGTTGCCACCGGATGGCGGCAGACTGGACGGCCGTGGACGCAACGGCGGAAGAATGTCCATCGGCCAATCGACTCACTGGCGGACCAGTTTCCGGAAAGCTTCGTTCAGTTTTTTGGTGATCGGGCCGACATTGCCGTCGCCAATGTCACGACCGTCAAGCTTGACCGCCGGAATCACCTCGGCGGCACTGCCGGTCAGAAAGCATTCGTCGGCCACATAAATGTCGTGGCGGGTCATCGGACACTCGGAGGTTTCGATGCCTGCCTCCCGTGCCAACTCCAGCACCGCATCCCGCGTGATCCCCTGCAGGATACCGGCCTCGACCGGCGGCGTGGAAAGCCGGCCGTTTTTGACAATGAACAAGTTGTCGCCGGTGCATTCGGCCACCTCGCCCTTGTGGTTCAGCATCAGGGCTTCAACGCACCCGGCCTTCAAACCCTCCATCTTTGCCAAGATGTTGTTCAGGTAGTTCAGCGACTTGATTCGGGGGCTGAGTGCAGCCGGATGATTCCGAATCGTCGACGCGGTCACCAGTTCCAGTCCGTTCTCATAGAAGGATTCCGGGTACAACGTGATGCTGTCGGCAATGATGATTACTTGCGGATCGGAACATTTGAACGGGTCCAGCCCCAGCGGCCCGCTTCCCCGCGTGACGACCAACCGAATGTAGCCATCCTCAATCGCGTTTTTCTTGACCGTCGCGTTGACGTCCTCTGCCAGCTGCTCCATCGAGATGGGGAACGGCAACCCGATGGCCCGCCCGGATTCCTCCAACCGAACCAGGTGCTCCTTCAATCGGAACACCTTTCCGCCATAGATCCGCATCCCTTCGAAAACCCCGTCGCCATACAACAGCCCATGGTCGTAGACGCTGATTTTGGCATTCTCAGAATCGAAGAATTGGCCGTTGATGTAAATCTGGCGGGACATCGTGATGGTTGGTGTGAATGAATGATTGAACGGAAATGGATCGCCCGGCAGCCGACGTGGTCAGCGGACCTCGGAGTCGGTGACGGCTTGGACGACCGCGGCGTCAAAATAGTTGATGGCCATTCCGGCGTCGACGACGATTGACTGCGCCGTGATGCCGCTGCTGCGGGGTGAGAGCAAAAAGACAGCCGTCTGCGCCACTTCGGCGGTCTGCACGGCCTGTCCCCGCGGAATCACCCGTTCGGCATACAGATACGAATCGACGTAGCCGGGGATCCCTGCCGACGCGCTGGTCTTCAACAGCCCCGCGGCCACGGCATTGAATCGAACCCGGCTGAACCGGCTGAACGATTTGGTCAGGAATGCCAGGGACGATTCCAACGCGGCCTTGATGGGTGCCATGAACCCGTAACTTTCGCTGGCCATCCGCGTGGTGCTGATGCCGATCGTGACGACCGACGCGTCCGGATCGAATCGGTCTTTCAACGCGTTGCACAAATTGATCAGCGAGTAGGCGGAGATATCGACGGCCTGCAGGAACTGCTGCCGCGTCGTTTCGTGAAATGGACGAATCCCTTCTGGATAGTCCGCGAAAGCGATGGCGTGGACCAATCCATGAAGAGAGACTCCCTCCTCGGCCAACTGGTTCGCCAACGCATCGATCTGACTCTGGTCCTCGACATCACACACGCGAACGTCGCGATCGGCGAGCAACTTGGCGGTGCTTTGTCGACGCGATTCACTGCGGACCGAATAGATCACCTGACCGCCGGCCTGTTCGATCAGCCTGGCGATCGCAAATGCGACGCTCTTCTTGTTGGCAACTCCCAGTACCAGAAAGGTCTTTCCGGCAAGCTGCAAGAAATCAAACGCCTCCCCGGCGGGGGCCGACTTCGCGCGATCGTTCAAACCGATGCCTCCTTGGCCGTCCGGGTAATGCTGCAGGCAAAGTCCAGCCGCATCGCGGGCTTGCCGTCAAGCAACATTTTCCCGGTCAAGAAGTAGGCATTGCTGACACTCTCCTTCAGCTCCACGTGGATCTGAACCGTGTCGCCGGGACGCACCATGCGTTTGAACTTGACGCTGTCCATGCGGGTCGCCACCGGCACACTGCCCTGCTCATCTTGAAGCTGCTTTTGCAGCAACACCGCACCGGCCTGCAGGCAGCATTCGCACTGGATCACCCCCGGTACGATCGGGTCACCGGGAAAGTGTCCCTGCACGAAAAACTCGTCGTCGCCAAACGTCTTCTCGCAAACGATGTTGTCCCCGTCCTGCGAGACGATACGATCCAGCAACAGCATCGGCTCGCGGTGCGGGATCGCCGCTTCGATTTCTTGCTTGTTCATGTTCGGTAATTGAATTTCTGGAGTAAAACGCGCCAAGCCCGGGATTGGCCAAGGGCCGGTCGCCGGCGGGCTGAAACGAAGATCTGCGTCGCGGGAAAACGCGTTCCCGCGCCCGGATTCAGGCGAAGAGCGCCGGTCACAACGGGCTCCTTGCCGATGGGCCCCCGGCTGTCAGGTCAGGCCCGGACTGCTGCCCCTTTCCTACCCGGCCGGAGAAGATCATCATGAGCGGGATATTGACTGCAGGCAAAACGAGTGGAAAAGCTTTGAGAGCTCCCGAATCGCGTTCGATCTTCAATGTCCCCAACGTCCTGACCAGCATTCGCTTTTGTTTGGCGATTGCGGTCATGGCCTTGATTCCGACGGGGCATTACCTGCTGGCGACGATCATTTTTCTGGTCGCCGCGTCGACCGATTGGATGGACGGCTACTGGGCCCGCAAGTACGGCCAGGTCACCAAATTCGGCCGAATTTTTGATCCTTTCGTCGACAAGATCATCATCTGCGGCTCCTTCATCGCCCTGGTGGGCATTGAGGGATCGCTGATCGCGTCCTGGATGGCGACGATTGTCGTCGGGCGAGAATTGCTGGTCACCAGCCTGCGCGGGATGGTCGAAGGCAGCGGCAAAGATTTCTCGGCCAGCTGGTTGGGCAAGTGGAAAATGGTGCTGCAATGCGCCGCCATCGTCTCGACGCTGCTGTGCCTGATCAGCCCACCGCCGGCGACCTGGCTGTGGATCACGACCAACGTGCTGGTCTGGTCCGCAATCCTCCTGACCGTCTACTCGGGCTACGACTACACGGTGACGGCGGCCCGGTTGATGCAAACCCAGCCTGATGACCCTGACGCATCGGAACCAGCTTCGGAATGACTCACGAAGCTCTCTACACGGCCGGTTTCGCCCTGATCGCCGCGTCGGTCGTTGCGGCGCTGCTGGCCGGGTGTGTGCTGTGGATCCGCTGGTTCGCGGGCAAATCCAAGCGGAATCTGTGTGGCGACGTTTCGCAGGAACTGATCACCCGCCAACCGCAGCCGACCCCGCGGTGGACCGTCTTCGACTTCCTGTTGATGTTCGGTCTGTTCATCCTGGCCGCCAGCCTGCTTTCCGGGGGCCGGCTTCCCAGCGGCGACCTGCCGGCCGAGCCGCTGCCTGCCGGCGCAAATCAGGCCAATTCGGGCCAGGCCGTTTCGCAGCAAGCGTTGTCCTCCGCCCGTCCGATCGCGGACAGGTCCGTCGAGAGAACTGAGGATGCGACGGAATCGTTGCCGGATTCACAAGCCACGTCGGTGACGGAGCGTTCCCCGGCAACCCCTTCGCTGCGACAACAAATCCGTGCTCACTTTTATGCCAATCTGATCGCGTTCGGACTGACGCTGGCCTACTTGCGAGTGCTCAACGGAGCCACGCTCTCCAATCTGGGGCTGATCCCGACGCTCTCCGATCTTCGTCGCGGCGTGATCGCCACGCTTTGGATTCTGACTCCGGTCTTGCTGGTCAACATCGTGGTGGTCCAATTGATTCAGTACGAGCATTCGGTCACCAACCTGCTCGCCGACGACACGCGTCTGGGGACCTTCCTGTTTCTGCTGCTATCGGCCGGGTTTGTCACGCCGATTGTCGAAGAGTTCCAGTTTCGGCTATTGCTTCAGGGCGGTCTGCAACAGTTTGCCGATCCGCCGCCGGCCAACGACGGGACGTCGAACTGGATGCCACGTTCGTTCTGGCCGATCGTGGTGACCAGCCTGATTTTTGCCGGGATGCATTGGGGACAAGGCGGCGCTCCCATCCCGTTGTTTTTCCTCTCCGTGGGACTGGGAGCCTTGTATCAAGGAACCGGCCGATTGACTCCCGCGATCGTCGTGCACCTGTTGTTGAACACCGCGACCTTGTGCATGGAATTCTGCCGCATCAACGCCAACATCCAAACCTGACCGCTGGACCGGGTCCAGCGTCGATGACGGAGATTGGGGGCGTTGCCGCCAGAGCACAAACGGCGGGGCCTTCGGCCCGCCAATCCCGTGACCGATGGGGGCGATGCCCCGGCCGTTTGTTCCCAAACGATGTTCGACCGCCAGGCATTAACGACAGGGGCAACGCCCCGTCCGTTTACCCAGCCCGGCCCAACGGGCCGGGAAAACGGCATCCCCATCCAACGCGAGGGCCAACGGCCCGGCCATTTGTTGTTTGATCGCCGCCCTGCCCTTTTCGACGCCCTGCCCTTTTCGACGCCCTGCCCGTCTCAGCGTCCTGCTCGCCAACCCGCGATCGGCCCACAAATCCCGATCACGAAACTTCCCAAAACCGCCGGCAAGAAAATGGCCGCGGCATCGGCGAAACGGCCTAACGGAGGACTGGAAAGAATGATCAACGCGAGCTTGAAACCGGCATACGTCAGCCCCACCAGCGTGAGCGCTGTCCAACCCTCCGGGACGTGCAACGGAGATCGATTGGGATGCATCGTGATTCGCACAACCAACGTCAGGCCCCCCAACAGAATCATTGCCAAAAAGACGGGATGCATGGCGATGTCGGCCACGATTCCCCACACCGCCCGACGCGCCGCAAGCGGCAGCCATCGCAAATACCCGCGCCCATGGCTGGCCAGAATCTGACGGTTCATGGCTCCGATCCGGCGATGAACGCGAACATTGAACGGGTCGCCAGAGCCGCCGGCATCGCGGTCACGTTCCAAATCCTGAGCGATCGGCAGAATCACGAAATAGTTGATCCGATCCCACTGCGCTTCCAGGGTCATCGTCGGCAGGCCGCCGTCGACCGGCAATTCATAACCGTCCTGTTCCAAGCGGTCGGCCACCCGACTGGCAAGCTCGCCGCCGTCTCCCGAAAGTCCGCGAAGGGTCTGCGGAGAAACGGTCTGCACCAGCACCGCGGACAGGTTTTGGTGACCGAACGGAAGCAAACCGAATTCGCCCACGCGGACTTTTCGCAAAGCCATCCAGCTCAGTAAAGCAACCAGGACCACCGCGGCAACCACGCAGCCGTGGTAACGGGGCCGCTGACGCGAGGACGTATCGCCGGCTGGGTCGGGGACAAGGCGGTCGTCATGCACCGCCAGCATCCAGCCGACGACGGCAAACCAGGGAATCAAAAACAAATAGGCCGGTCGGACCGCGATGGTCAACAAACAACACACCCCGGCGGCAATCCAGACGGCTCTGGAGCCCGTCCGCGTTGCGTGCATCAATCCCACCGCGCAGATGACACCCAGGGATGCCGCCGGCGCATCGGTGCTGATCGTGCTCAGATGGTCGGCAGCGGTGCATCCGACCAGCACGCACAACGCTGCCATCCATGCGGCAGGCGCAGCCATCTGTCGCGCCAGCAATTCCTCGATCAACACCCACACCGCCAACACGTGCAGCAACAACTGCAACAGCGGCACGGCGTCCAGCCCGACGGTCAATTCAACCAGTCGCAAAAACAACGGGTAGCCAGGCGACCGGATCGACGACAGAGCCTGGTCGAGTGATTCAAACGGATAGTCGACGTAGCTGGGGGTGTCGTTGACGGTGTGCACCGCCAGACGCCCCGAAACCGCCGCCAGCGTCAACCCGATCAACGCGAGCAGGGCAAATCGCAGCAGGCCGGCGCGGGACATCATCGATTGATCGCGTCCTGATCGTCAGCCCGCGTCCGCTTTTGCAGGTACAGCTTGATCGGCACTTCGCCGAATTTCAGATGATCCCGCAGGACGCTCAACAGGTAACGCCGATAATCCTTGCCGAACGCCTTGGGATCGTTGCACATGATCACGATCGTCGGCGGTTCGGTCGCGACTTGCGTCGCATAGAACAGTTTCGGTCGGCGGTTCTGGTACAGCGGCGGCTGGTGCGCTTCAATCGCCCCGCGCAGAAGCCGGTTCAGCTGGCCGGTCGAAACGCGCTGGCGAGCCTGTTTGAACAACATGCTGGAGTGGTTCAACAGGGCTTTCACGTTCTTGCCGGTTTGACCGGTGATGAACGCAATCGGCGCATACGCCAACGTCGGGAACTGTCCACGCAGGTAGCGGACCCAACGTTCGGTCGGGACGGTGCCGTGCAGTTGGTCCCACTTGTTGATCACAAAAATGCACGGCTTGAAATTATCGATGACGTAGCCGACCAACTGCTTGTCGACCTTGCTGACCGTTTCATTGGCATCGAAAAACATCAGCACCACGTCGGCACGTCGGATACTCCGCTGCGCCCGGTGCATGCCGTAGAACTCCAAATCCGTGCGTTGACTTTTTCGCTTTCGCAAACCAGGCGTATCGATCGCGATAAACGTTTGGCCGTCCACTTCAAAGTGCACGTCGACGCTGTCACGCGTCGTCCCCGGCACTTCGCTGACGATCATCCGATCCGATTCGGCCAAGGTGTTGACGAAGGTACTTTTGCCAACGTTTCGCCGACCGACGATCGTCAACTTCATCGTCGGCGTGTTGACCGATTGGTCGGTGGGAGGCAAGCGATCGCGGATCAATTCCAGCAATTCGTCGCGATTCCGATTCTGAGTCGTGCTGACGGTGATCAACCTTCCGCGGCCCAACTTGTGAAACTCCTCCGCCAGCGTATCCTGGTGGGCCTGGTCGGATTTGTTGGCGACCAGAATCACCGGCCGCTCGACCCCGCGCAATCGTTCGACGACCAGTTCGTCCAGCGGCATCACGCCGGTTTGCACGTCGACCACCAACAGGATGACGTCGGCCGTGTTGATCGCCATATCGATCTGACGCCGAACGTCGTCGGTCAGATCGTCCGGGTCTTCGATTCCCAGGCCCCCCGTGTCGGTCAGCTCAAAAAACACGTCCTCCGATTCGATCAGCGTCGTCATCCGATCCCGCGTCACGCCTTCGTAGTCATCCACGATCGCCAGACGCCGACGTGCCAGCCAATTGAACAGGCTGCTTTTTCCGACATTGGGTCGGCCGACGATCGCAACTTGGGGGACAGGCATGGAATCAACGCGTCAAAGCGACAAAAACGGTAGAAACAGGCGATTGGGCAGTGTAAACGCCACGCTTGGAATCCAGTAGGGCCGGCAATCAATCCCCGAGACGTTTCCCCAGGTGTTTCGACCCGGCACCCAATTCCCCCGACCGTTGGCAGCCGCGTGTCATTGTGTTATCCCATGGATCATGTCGGACACGAAACCATCCCCCGAGTCTCCTGATCCCGCCGCGACGCTGCGTCAGGCCGCCGGGCTGGCGGAACATCTGGGCCGGATCGGCGCTCAGTGGCTGCCCGTCGCCCAACCGGATCAGGTTCAAAAATTGGCGGCGCAATTCGCATCGCCGTCACCGCCAGAAACTCCAGCCGAACCGGTTTCGAAAGCGGCTTCTTCACAAGCCGCAGCCTCGCCGCGACCGGCCGCGTCGTCGCCCGAGCAGCGTCCCGAGCAGCGACCCGAGCAGCGTCCCGAGCAGCGTCCCGAGCAGCGACCCGACGGGAAAGCGTCCGCGCACCGTCTTCCCGAGGATGATTCGTCTGGACGTCAACCCTATCCCGGTGATCCGTTGCCGGAACCGCAGCGTGCTCAACGCCTGTCGGATCTTTCGGAGCGTGTCGCGGCCTGCACTCGCTGCGAACAATTGGTCCAATGTCGCACCAAAACGGTCTTCGGGGAGGGCCACGTCAATCCGCGTGTCGTCTTCTTTGGCGAAGGCCCCGGACGTGAAGAGGACTTGTCCGGGCGACCGTTTGTGGGCCGAGCCGGACAACTGCTGACGAAGATGATCGAGGCCTGCAAGTTCGATCGGCAGGACGTGTACATCATGAACACGGTCAAATGCCGACCGCCCAACAACCGCAACCCCGAGCCGACCGAAATCGAAAACTGTCGCGAGTACTTCGAGGCCCAGTTGGAGTTGTTGCGGCCGGAATACGTTGTCTGTTTGGGGTTGGTCGCCGCCCAGGCCTTGTTGCGCACCAAACTGTCCGTCGGACGGTTGCGAGGAAAGTTCCACCAACACTTTGACAGCAAAGTGCTCGTCACCTACCACCCCGCATACCTGTTACGCACTCCGGCCGCGAAAAAAGCGGCGTGGGACGACTTGCAGCTGATGTTGCGCGATGCGGGACTGATGTGAGCTCGAAAAACTCGTCTTGACCGATTTTGGGATACGAGAACAATTCGAACCCTCACGAGGATTCACGCGGGTGAAAGGATCGCCTGCCGCTCGTGAAGGTTACGATTGATCACGATGTGCACGGAGGCCATCCTATGCGACATGCGCTGGACGCTGCTGCGAACGTTTCTCTTCGCACTCATCTGCCGGACCAAGTCCCGCAAGACCCAACGATTGGCCAACCGCTTTCCCGCGGTCCGCAGCCGATCCCGGTCACTTCAGTTTCGGTCGAGCAAGGCTTCGCATCGGCTTCGGACCATTCGTGCTTGGAAGACGCGTGCTTGGACGACCAGGCCCCGGTCTACCTGAGCAGCGTGCTCGGAAACGCCAAGTTTTTCGGCGGCACCGACCTCGTTTGGACGCAGGCCGCACCCTCGGCGTCAGAGTGCACCACTGGCGATGTGGTCGTCTTTCGGATCGGCACCGATGACCCCAGCGAGACGATCGCCCAAGCGTTGGCACGAGGGGCCAGCGGCATCCTGACCGAACAAATCTTGCCCTGCCCTCTGCCGCAGTGCGTGGTCGGCAGCGCGGATCGAGCGTTGGCGGAAATCGCTTCGCATGTCTGCCTACGTCCGGATCGCAAACTTTTGACTATTGGAGTGGTCGGAAACAGCGGCAAGACATCCACTTGTCTGCTGACGGCCTCCCTTTCCGCCGCAGCCGGGTTCCGCACGGCATACCAGTGCGACCTGGGATCCAGCGACGGCGTCGTGGAGTCGACGGCAGCGGATCGCGTCCCGGCAGGGGCCGATCTGATTTATTGGTTGGAAGAAGCACGCGATTGCATGAGCGAGCTGGCCGTGATTGAAGTCAGCGAACGGGCAGCCCGCGACGGTTGCTACGACGCGATGCAATTCGATGTCCTGATCGTTGCCGGACGCAGCGAGTTGGCCGACGACTTCGGCCCGTCGGGGCTGCAATGCATGCTCGATCGCCTGACACCCAGCGGCGTCGTCATCGCCCCCGAGCAGGATGCCAAAACCCGACGCGCCATCGAACAGACCGAGGCCAAGCACCTGTTCTATGGCACGCAAACCTCCAGCGAATTCGGAGCGGTGGTGTTGGACCAATCCGGCGGAATGTCGACCCTGATGCTTTCGGCCGGTGACACCACCGCCTTGATGGAAACCCCGCTCTGCGGCGAAGCCATGGCAGCCAACATCGGCGCGGCGATGACACTGGGATCCTTGCTGGGCACGTCCCTTCACAAAATTGCCGGCTACCTTTCGAAGCTCCGGTCGATCCCGGGCCGGGGCCAACGGTTGGTTGATTTCGGCCGGTCGACCGTGGTGCTGGAAACCGGTGGTGCGGTGGACCGAGTTCGCCAAGCGTTGCAAACGGCCAAGGCCACCGGCGTGGGAGGCCGAATCTGGTGCGTCCTGGCCGTCGGTCAGACGATGTCAAACGAAACCCTGGCCCAGTATGGTCGCTGCATCGAACGCCACGCACACCAATGCGTGGTCACCTCCCGCCCCGGTGGATCGAATGCCTTTCTGCAGAGCACCCATCAATTGCTGGACGGCGTCAAGCATTGCGCGGCGATCCGCATGGTGGCCGACCCGACCGATGCGATCAGCTGGGTGCTCCGCCAAAGCGGTCCGCGCGACACCGTCGTGATCATCACCAACGCACCGGCGGGATCGCCACAGCAGGGACGTTTGGAACTGCAACAGGTCGAACGGCTGGTTGATTCCGTCCGGGAATCGATGGAAGTCGCCGAGGATGCGGCAGCCGAGGACACTCCCGAAGGCACCAAGGTCACGCTGAAACTGTTCAAGTAGCATTTCAAGACGGCGGCACAACCAACGTAGCCACCGTCGCCAGACGGTGGCTCTTAACCTAGACACCGTTGCCAGATGGTGGCTCTTGAAGTAGACACCGTCGCCAGACGGTGGTGCACGCGAGACGCGATGTGGTGAACACCAAACGGTGGTGCACGCCAGACGCGATGCTTGCCGCGGTGTCCGGCTACGCCAACTTCGCTGCCAACCGCAGCAATTCCACCATGGCTTCGGCGGCCTCGTTTCCCTTGTTACCGACGGTGCCGCCGCTCCGCTGCAACGCCTGTTCGAGCGTGTTGCAGGTCAGCAGTCCAAAACCGATCGGCTTTCGGGTCTTCAAACCCAGCTGCATGATCGCTTCGCTGACGGCGCGGTTGATGTGTTCGTCATGCGTCGTTTCGCCCTTGATCACGCAGCCCAGCGTGACAGCGCCGATTACCGCCGGCTGGTCCAGCAGTTCGGCGGTGACCAGCGGCAACTCCCAGGCGCCGGGGACCCGCACGATCTTCAGATCGCTTGCCGCGAAACCGGCCTCAGTCAGCGTTTCCACGCTGCCCTGCACCAAAGCATCGCAAATGCCGGCGTTGTAGCGGCTGGCCACGATGGCAACCGTCCCGCGTGGCAGTTCGCCCGCGAGCCCGGTGATTTCGTCTCCGGATTTCACCTCAGTCGACATCCTTGATGCTCATCAAAAACTCGGCGTTGTTTTGGGTCTTTTTCAACCGCTTGATCAATTCCTGCATCGCATCGGCGGGTGAAAGCTCCGCCATGGCACGCCGCAGTGCGGAAATCCGCTCGAATTCGTCTTTGTCCAGCAGCATTTCTTCCCGACGCGTTCCGCTCCGACTGATGTCGATCGACGGCCAGACGCGGCGTTCGACCAGGGCGCGGTCCAGCACGATCTCCAAGTTGCCGGTGCCCTTGAACTCTTCAAAGATCACGTCGTCCATCTTGCTGCCGGTGTCCACCAGGGCGGTGGCCAGGATCGTCAACGATCCACCTTCTTCGGTCTTCCGGGCCGAGCCGAAGATGGACTTCGGCTTTTGCATCGCGCCGGCGTCCAATCCGCCGGAAAGCAGCTTACCGGTCGACTCCCCGTCGCTGTTGTGCGCCCGGGCAAGCCGCGTGATCGAATCCAGGAACACGATCACATCGGTTCCAGCTTCGACCATCCGCTTGGCCTTTTCGATCACCATCTGCGCGACTTGGATGTGTCGCTGAGCGGGCTCATCAAACGTGCTGCTGATCACTTCGCAATGGGGACCGCGAACTTCGCGTTCCATGTCCGTGACTTCTTCTGGCCGCTCGTCGATCAGCAAAATGAAGACGTAGGCATCCGGATAATTGGCCAGCACCGCCCGAGCCATGTTCTGCATCAACACCGTCTTTCCGGCGCGCGGCGGGCTGACGATCAAGCCCCGCTGGCCGAAACCGATCGGGGTCAACATGTCGACGACGCGCGTGGACAACTCATCGCTGCGGTGCTCCAGCATGATGCGTTTGTCCGGGTGCAACGGCGTCAATTCGTCAAACGGGATCGCCGTGGAACGCTGGGACGGATCGGTCCGGTTGATCGCTTCGATCCGCAACAGCGCGAAGTATCTCTCGTTCTCCTTGGGCGGTCGAATCTGGCCGGCGACATGGCTGCCGGTCTGCAACCCGAATCGACGAATCTGGCTGGGAGAGACGTAGATGTCGTCCGGACAGGAAACGTAATGGTGCTTGCTGCTGCGCAAAAAACCAAAACCGTCGGGCAAGATCTCCAGCGTCCCCTCGCCGTACATCAACCCGCCCAGCTTCATGCGGTTTTTCAGCACCGCAAAGATCAGCTCCTGCTTGGGAAGCTCTTCGGCGTGGGTGATGCCTTCGGAGACGGCCAGTTCCGCCAATGCCGCTTCGTCCATCTGTTGCAGCTGGGCCAGATTCAGCGTCTGGCCGTCCTGGCCGGTGGGGATGCCGACGCGTTGGCCGACCTTGGTGGCTTCGCTAACGATCTCTTCGGGAAGCGACAGCGGGTCCCGCTCGGCATCAAGCTCGCGGATTCGACGGTCGATCTGACTGTCGGGATGTCGTGGTTGTCGCGATCGGCGGTGATTGGAGGAGTCACGGGAACCGCCATGACGTCTTTGCCCACGACTCTCGCCGCGGTTGTCATTGCCCGTAGGCCGGTTGGATTGCATGGTCGTGGTGCCGCGGAGGGCACATCGAAAGATAAGGAGCGTTGACGGTGAAGTCGACGGAAAGGTGGGATGCGAAAGAGGCGGGAGGAGAGAAGGAAAAAGGAGGTGCGTGTCCTTTTGCACGACCCCGGACCGCTCGCACGGTGATCGGAGGCGGGACTTCCTGCCCGACATTGTTCGCGGCAAAACGTTCGCGGCAAAACTGCTCTCCGGACCCCACTGTAATCAAAGCGTTCCGGTCCAAAAACCGATTCGCTTGGCGGACGTCCCGAATCGCTTGGGCTCCCCGTGGGAAACAAACTCAATCGGGATAGTCGGATTTACAGTGTCGATCACTCGCCGGATCACTGGAATGAGCGCCGGTCGGTCGACCACTTGTGCCGCGTAACTCCTTCGACTCTATCGGATTGATTCTACCGAGCAAATCCCATTCGCGTTCAACAATTTCGGCCAAAGCCTTTAAGGTCGAATCATTTCGCATAACAAGATTGCTGAGTCGCGATTTCGTCTCTATCGCCAATTGATTGGATTCGCGGCGGTCCAATTCCAAACTGTCCCAGCCACGGTCCCGTGCTCGCGTCAGGCGGTTTTCTCGCGTGGCGTCGACACACCAGATGGCGTCACAGGCCAGATCCCACCCCGATTCGAACAACAGCGGCACATCCAGCAGGGCGGCTCGTTTGCGACAATCAGCCGCTGATTCGATCCGCCGCATGATCTCCAGACGGGTCCGCGGGTGCACGAGCGATTCCAGAAAACGTCGCGCCGCGTGCTGCTCGGGTTGATCCCCGAACACAAGATTCGCGATCGCCTTGCGGTTGACCGTTTGATCCTCCGACAGGACCTGTGGGCCGAACCGCTCGCGTAGTTGTTGCACCACTTCGGGACGGCCCAGACACTCGCGGGCAATCAGGTCGGCGTTGATCCATTCGGCGCCCCATTGCTGCAACAGCGAAGCCACCGTCGACTTGCCGCCGGCCGGCGTTCCGACGATCCCCAGCACGATCACTTGACGTACAGCCAGGCCGCGCAGGCCGGGCATTCGACCAGGAATTGCAGCCGCAACCGGTCAAGCATCTGCGTGGTCAACGTTTGATTGCATCCGCCGCAGGAGCCCTCTTCGACCGGCGCCAGAAATTCGTCGCCTCGGGATTCGTACAGTCGCCGGTACTCGCTGCGGGCGGTCGCAGGAATCTCCTTTTCGGCCTTCTCCAATTCCGCGTGAATGTACTCCAAATCGCCTCGAACCACTTCGGTCCGGTTCTCAATCTCTTTAACCCGCTTCTGGTGCTCTTCGGTCTTTTGTTTCAACGTCGCTTCGGCCTGCTTGACGGTGGCGTTCAGTTCGTCAATGCGCTCCAAAGCCTCCAGGATTTCATCGCTCTGCACACTGTTGGCTTGCTGATCGGCGGCAATCTGTTCCTTCAGCAAGTTGTACTCCTTGTTGCTCGCCGCGGTGTTCAGCTTGGCTTTCAGGTCTTCGATGCGATCCTCGCGGCTTTTCAACTGCAACTGCTTCTCGTCGCATGCGACCGTGGCGGACTTGACGTCGTCTCGCGCTTTCTGCAAAGCCGCCGTCGCCTCGGCCACCAGATTCTCCCCCGCCCGGATCTGACGCGGCGCTCGTTCCAACTGACCTTCCAGATCGGCAACTTGCGAATGCAACGAATGCAACCGCCGCAACAGGTCACTGGGGAATTGCGTCTTCTGGTCAAGGGCCATGAAACTGGGGTCCGTTGGGGTGAGCAAACGTTGGATTTCCGTCCGAATCCAACCGCGTCTGTCAATCATACCGGTTGGGGACCGACCTGCGGAACCGGACGCAGCTGCGAGCTTCCTCTCCGGCGACGACTCCTTGACCGCCTTTACCCGGATCACTCAATCGGCAAATCCCTCACGTACGCCATCAACGCCGCACGACGGACCGCTCCCTTCCGATTGACCATCTCCGGTCGCTGCGTCGCCGGCAGCTGAAACCATCCGACCCGCTTTGGACGTTCCCAGGCGGCCAGAGTTTCAGCCACCGTGTCAAGCGACGCCTCCAATCCGGCGGCCGGTTCGGCATCTGGATCGCGTTCGATCCACAGATCAATCCCACGACCATTCGCGCTGCCAACCACCAACGCCGTTGCGACGCCCGGTAGCGATTGAAATCGTTGTTCGATGGCCGACGGATCGACGTTGAATCCGTTGCTCAGATTGATCCGATCGTCGGCGCGTCCAAGGATTTGCAGCTGGCCGGTCTGCTCGCACTGACGCACCAGATCCCCCGTGTCCAGCCAACCGTCCGGATCGATTCGCTGCCGCGTCGACGCTGGATCTTCCAGATAGCGGTTCATCGTGCACGCGCCACGCACAAACAGGCGATCACCACGGAGTTCGCTTTCCCAACCTGTGACGACCTGTCCGACGCGCTCGGGGACAGAATCCGAAGGCGTTTGACTGCTGATCACCGGACCGCATTCCGTCAGCCCATATCCTTGGATGACCGTCACGCCCCGTTGCTTCCAAGCCTGGAAAGCGTCCGGCGGCAAAGCCGCGCCGCCACACCCGAGCAGCCGCAACCGATTCAGCCCGAGCTCGGAGTCCAACATCCGCTCGGCCAAGCTTGGCACGGTGTTGCACAAAGTCGGTTCGATCAATCCTGCCGACCGACACCAGCCATCAAATCCCCGCGTCACCGCCAGTTGACATCCCGACAGCAGCCACGTTCCCAAATCGCAGGTGCGAGCGTAAGCATGCGCGAACGATAGCACCGTCAGCCGGGTGTCCGAAACCGCCTGCGGAACCGCTTGCAACTTGGCTGCCGCATTGAGCGCCAATGCCCCGACAGACAACACCACGCCCTTCGGTCGGCCGGATGTCCCGCTGGTCCACAGTACCAGGGCATCGTCCGTCGGCGACGCGAATGAATCTGGCCTCGGCACCGTCGCTCCCGCCGCCGCCCGGGCAGCGGCCCGGTCGATCATCGCCACCCGCTCACCACCGTCCAGCGAAACCGCTTCCAGCTGGCTTCGACACGCCGCGATGTACGCTGCCCCGCCCGACAGGTCGATCGGGCACTCGACGATCCCCGCCGCTTGACAGGCCAACGCAATCAAAACATCCCGAAACGTCTGATCGGTCGTGTGCACCAACCAACCGCACGTGTCTCCATCGGACGGCCGACGCGACGACGATGCCAGCCTGTCCCGCAAGTCCAACGCCAGCTGCGCTACCCAGCGGTCCAGAATCGACCACGACACCACACACCCCCCCGATTCAACATCTGACAGCGTCGATGGTGGGCGGTCCCCGCCTGGGATCCAGAGCGCGGCACGATGGCCACGCCGCTGGGCATTTCGCCGCAACGCCGCGTCAAGAGAAAACGTCGGCGAATTCATGGTGCCATTCGTTTGGTGGTTCAATTGATCATGCCATCTTGGCCCCGTCTGATCGACTCGTCATCTCCCGTCAGGCATGGGGTGCCGGCAGATCGGCTGCGACGGAGCTCTGGAAACATCCCCCCGCTGTTTCGGATATGCTGGAAAGCACTCTCGTTCCTTCCCGCCGATCGCTGCGTTTTAACAAAGCGTCCCTGCCATGCCGATCCATCGCCGGCCAAATTCCTGTCCAACCGTCATTGTGAACCCCTTGTCGTCGGCACTAGGTCCAGTCGTCGATCCACCCCGCAACGGTCGATCCGGTTGCTGGGTGTTGATCATCGGATTGCTCGTCGGCATGCTCATCGCCACCCCGGGGTCCGCGGACGATTCCGCCCACGCCACGGCTGTCCAGTTCATCCAGAATCACTGCCTGGATTGTCACACCGGTCCAGATTCCGAACGCGGTTTTGATTTGAGCGGATTTGCCGAAGTGGTGCCGGCCAATCCGCAGCACCGGGCGGACACTGCCATCTGGGAAAAGGCCTACCGTCGGATCCAAACCCGTCAGATGCCGCCGCCGGACTACGAGGTCCCCGAGCAGACCGAATGGCGGCAGGCTGTGCGGGCCATTGACCGGCACCTTGCCGACCACGCCACCGAGTACCCGTTCGCCGGCCACACCGACTCGCTGCGACGGATGACGCGGGCAGAGTACGGAAATGCGATCGAAGATTTGCTGGCGGTGCAAGTCGACGTCCAGTCGCTGCTGCCGCCGGATTCTTCCAGCGACGGGTTCGACAACATCACCGTCGGTGATCTCTCACCGCTGTTGCTGGACCGCTACCTGACGGCCGCTCGTGAGATCAGCCGCGCCGCGATCGGCCGCTCGATCGACCAACCCAACGGAATCACGATCCGCGTTCCGGCCGATCAGACCCAAGAGAATCATGTCGACGGTTTGCCGCTGGGGACACGCGGCGGCACACTGATCCGTCATTTCTTTCCTCGTGGCGGACTTTAC
Source organism: Roseiconus nitratireducens (assembly GCF_008629675.1). GTDB lineage: Bacteria > Planctomycetota > Planctomycetia > Pirellulales > Pirellulaceae > Stieleria > Stieleria nitratireducens. The sequence continues at coordinate 198,587 of NZ_VWOX01000002.1, forward strand.
GAAATCCAAGTCCGATTGACCCGAGACCGCGATGAAAAGATCGAAGGTCTGACGGAACCGCATGAATTGGACGTGTTGCTCGACCGTTCACGCAAGCACCGATTCCAAGTCAAACCGCCGCGGGGTGCCCAAGGTCACGCAACACTTGATGCGAACTTGAATACCCGCATCGAACTACCGGCCGGCACGCATGCCATTGGCGTCACCTTTGTCCAGAAATCCAATTCGCTGCTGGAGATAAAACGGGCACCCTTCGAAGCCAGCTACAACCAGCACCGACATCCACGGCAAACACCGGCCATCCATGAGGTGTCGATCGTCGGGCCGTTTGACCCGATGCAACACGGCGACGGATTTGACGCCTCGCCCAGCCGCCGCAAAGTGTTGATCGCTCGCCCGTCAGCGTCTCTGTCGCCACAGCATGCAGCGAAGCAGATCTTTCGACCGCTGCTTCGCCAGGCTTACCGGCGTCCGATCGAACGCGACGATCTGAACGTCCCGATGGAGTTTTTCGATCAATCGTTCTCCGAATCGGCCACCGCGGCAACCGATCCGCAATCGTTGCAAAGCCGCTTCGAAATCGCCATCGAAAGCGGACTGACCGCGATCCTCGTCAATCCGAACTTCCTGTTTCGATCGTTTCGGCAACCGCCGGGGATTGCTCCCGGCACCGTCTACTCGCTGCAGCCGACGGAATTGGCAAGTCGCCTGTCTTCGTTTTTGTGGAGCAGTCTGCCCGACGAAGAACTGCTGGCATTGGCCGAATCCGGTGCGTTGGTCAAACCGGACGTCCTGGAAGCTCAAACCAAACGCATGCTGGAAGATCCGCGAAGCAACGCGTTGGTCGACAATTTCGCCGACCAATGGCTGTATCTGCGCAACCTGGCCACGGTCACACCCGACCTCCGCCAATTCCCCAGTTTTGACAACAATCTTCGCGAAGCATTCGCGGAGGAAACTCGGCGGCTGTTTGGGGATCTGATTCGTCGTGACGCCAGCGTGCTGGAGCTGATCGAAAGCGACCACACCTTTCTGAACGAGCGTTTGGCAATTCACTACGGAGTGCCGAAGATCATCGGTAGCCATTTCCGCAAGGTTGCCTTGGACGCGGAATCGCATCGCGGCGGGTTGCTTCGTCAGGGGAGCTTGTTGACGACGACGTCGTACGCCACGCGAACCTCACCCACCATCCGAGGTGCGTGGGTCTTGGACCACATCATCGGCACCCCGCCGCCTCCGCCTCCGCCCAACGTGCCCACGCTAAAGGAGAAATCCGACGGCCAAGCGACCACGTTCCGGCAGGCATTGGCTTTGCACCGCGCCGATGCCGCTTGTGCCAGCTGTCACGATTTGATCGATCCGGTCGGGTTTGCGCTCGATCGCTACGATGCCGTCGGTCGCTGGCGATCGCATTTGGAGGGGGATCCCGTCGACGCGAGCGGTCGATTGCCGGATGGACAAGAAGTGATTGGCGTCGAGCAACTCGAAAGGGGTATACTGGAAAGACCCGAAGTGTTTGTCACGGCGATGGTCGAAAAGCTGATGACCTACGCTCTGGGCCGGACGCTGGAACCGGCCGACGGACCGGAAGTCCGCAAGGTGGTGCAGCGGGCTGCCCACCGCGACTATCGCTTTTCTGAATTGATGACCGGGATCACACTCAGCACGCCCTTCCGAATGCGGACCAGTCAATGATTTTCAAAACGAAACCGCTTTCTCGCCGGACGTTGCTTCGCGGCACCGGCGCCGCGATCTCTTTGCCGCTGCTGGACGCAATGACTTCCTCGGCCAGCGCGGCGGCCCCGACGTCCCCCGTGCGGCGGATCGGCTACGTCTACATTCCCATGGGGTTCAACCCCAGCGAATGGACGCCCACCGACGACGGCCCGTTGGCCAGCTTGCCCTCCAGCCTCAGCCCGCTGGCTCCGGTCAAAGATCATCTGACGGTGATGACCGGAATGGATCTGCAAAATGCCTATCCCGGATCCCATGCCACCAGCAACTCCGCCTTCTTGAGTGCCGCCCGCGCAAAGCTGACCGAAAGCACCGACTACTACCTGGGCACCACCGTCGACCAAATCGCCGCGCAGCGGATCGGCCAACAGTCGCCACTGGCGTCCTTGGAATTGGCAATGGATTCGGCAAACACGGTCGGCCAATGCGACAACGGGTACGCCTGCGTCTATCAAAACAACTTGTCTTGGTCGTCGCCGACCACGCCGCTGCCGTCGGAATCACACCCCCGACTGGTCTTTGAAATGCTGTTCGGCGACGGCGGATCGCCCGCCGAGCGTCGGGCTGCGTTGAAACAACGTGCCAGCCTGCTGGACTCGGTCACCGAAGAAATGAAGCGGCTGCAAGGCCGCCTGGGCTCCGGCGACCGAAACAAGGTCGACGACTATCTATCCAGCATCCGCGAAGTTGAACGACGAATCCAAACGTCCGAAGCGAATGCCAAGGACAATCCCCTTCCGGACCTGGATCGGCCGATCGGCGTTCCGGCCGCTTACGCCGATCACGCCCGCCTGATGTTCCAATTGCAGGCGTTGGCGTTCCGCGGCGACATCACGCGGGTGATCACGTTCCAACTGGCACGCGAAGCGAGCAACCGGACCTACCCGGAGATCGGCGTCCCCGATCCACACCACCCGACCACGCACCACGGGAACAATCCGGAAAAGCTTGCCAAGGTCGCCAAGATCAATCGTTTTCACGTGTCGTTGTTTGCGGAATTCTTGCAAAGCCTGGCGGCGATCCCCGAAGGCGAAGGTTCGATGCTTGACAATTCGCTGTTCCTGTACGGCAGCGGCATGGGAGATCCCGACGCGCACGACCACAGCAATTTGCCGATCCTGCTGGCCGGGGGCGGCGCCGCAAAGATCCGTGGCGGTCGACACGTCCGCTACGACAATCCGATGCCACTTTCCAACCTGCACCTGACACTGCTCAATCAAGTCGGGGTGCCGCTGGAAACCTTTGCCGACAGCACCGGCCGCATCGACGGCCTGTTCGACCCGGTGACGCTGTGATGCTGTGATCTAGATTGGCCCGTCGGCTTTGGTTTTCATGCACGGCGATCACCGCCAGGTCGCACCGACCGATGGCATTCTGGCGGATCGGACACAACATCCGGTTCCGCCTGGTGAGACTGGCGAAAGTGTTCCAATTCTGCGGATCCCGGTATTCAGGCGGCTCTGGCACGGTCGACCGGGTTAGCCGAGGCCGGGTGTCGCCGTCATCACCAATTTTTTCGCCGCAACCGTTTCTGCGTGCACATCAGGACGATCAGACAGGTGGGGACGGTGCCGCCAGTTGGATGTCTGCTGCGGCGCTACTTGCACCGCCCGATCGCCGTCGGGCGTGAACGCAACCGCGAGGGAATCGGAAGGAGCCAGGTCGTGAACGTCAATCGCTTGCCGCAGGCCACGATTCTGCTGGTGACTCTCTTCGGTGCGGCGCCCGAACACTGCCACGGGACGGAATCCGCTGTTGCTGCCGTCACAGCACGGTCGGACAGCGACCGTTGGAATCGATTTCGTCCACCCTCCTGGCCAATCTCCGAGTCGTCATCCGCGACCGAGACACATCACCAGAGAGCGCTCGGACCGGCGATCTTCCAGGCGACGGCTCGCAAGACCAATCAACCGGATCTTCCCACGGACACGGAACTGTTGCCGGCCCCGACACCGACGGCCGAACCGGTTCCGACGACTGCCGACGATCGATCCAGTGACGTTGTGGGAGGCCGTGGCAGGCCGGGCGACTTTTTGCTGGACGACGATTCATTGATTCCAAACGAATCCCTGCAGCCCGATCCTGCGGGCCGCCCGACCCTGGGTCCGCCGTTGGTCACGCAGCCATCGATGGAGCAACCGTTCGATGCTCCGCCCGCCGGACTCCACGATCCGGCGGCGACGATGGTCGCTCCATCCCTGGCCGGACCACCCGCGGTTTCCAGCGACGGTGTGCCGATGGCATGTCCGACGGAAACCTGCGCGTGCGCCCCCGCGCCGATCGGTCCTGGACCGATTTGCCCCTGGTTCGGCGGCGCGGACCTGTTGTTCTGGACGCTCGCGGACACGGGCGATCAGGTGTTGGTCGTCAATGATGCGTACGACACGTTGGCGGACACCACCGACTTGGATCCGTCCACCACGCTGGGTTTTGATGTCCACCTGGGACGCTACTTGTGCTGCGGCCGTTACGCATTGGACGTGGGGTTTCTGTATTGGAACCCGGATCAGGAACAGTTCGTGATCCCGGGAGCCGGCGGCCTGCGCGCCTCCCTTCCAACGCTTCGCGATGTCTCGATCAACCGGACCGGCGCGGCCACCACGGTGTTTGACGATTTCGACAACAACGCCGCCCGCATTCGCCCGACACGCGACATTCGTGTGTTGGGATTGGAAGCCAACCTGACCTGTTTCGGAATCCTGGGCGCACGGCGACTGGGCGAATGTGGACCTTGCTTGCTGGGATTGCGAAACGGCTACTTTGGGGGTCTGGCCGGACCTCTGGCCCGTGCCGCCGGCGGATGCTACCGCGTGCAAACCCTTCACGGATTCCGCTGGTTTCAATTCGAAGACGAGTTCCAATTGGCTGGAAACGTCGATGGCGTCGCGGGATATGCGGCCGACGACTTGTATTACGACGTCCAGACCGAGAACAACCTGTTTGGATACCAATTCGGCGCCCGCTGGGCCTACTGTCTTGGCTGTCGCACGTTGGTGACCGTCGGCGGGAAAATGGGCATCTACGCCAACGACGTTCAATACCGCCAGCGGTTGGGCACGCAATCGATCCTTGCCTACACCAACTGGGAAGGCGCCGGAGCCGGCAACGTCTTGACGGAGGACTCTGACGTTACGTTGGCCGGCTTGGGCGAACTGGATCTCGGCTTGGGATACCGCCTCAGCAATCGCTGGATGGTCCGCGGCGGCTACCGGATGCTCGCGGCCACTGGCGTCGCGACTTCGGTGGGGCAACTGACGACCGAATTCACGTCGGCAGCTTCCAGCGGAAACGTGCGCGCCGATGACGCCTTGATCCTGCACGGAGCCTATGTCGGCTTGCACTTCAACTGGTAAAGGCGTCAGGCACGACACGATGATCCGATGCGACGGTGCATCACCACGCTCTTTCGCCCCCCAGCAACCACTCAGGAATGCTGACCGGCAAACCGCAGGCTGCGGAGGACGGAGCGTTTGACAACCTCCACATCGGCCGCGACGGCGACTTCCATGTTGACGTTCCATTCCGGACGCAATCGCCGGTCGAAAACGCACATTCCACGGGTCAGGGTTCCATCGGTTTCGACTCGACCCGCCATCTCCGACCACTCGAAAAGCTCCGGTTCCACGACCGCAGCAATCGTGGTCGCGTCCTGCAGCGGCAACAACTCACGTCCCAACCGCTGATGCGCGACGCGGAACGCGTACGGAAGGATCTGTCGCAACAGCGTCCCGGCGGCCGTCGATTCGGGCGGGAGCTGGTCCAACAATTCCAGGCCGAACGCAATTTTAGACGTCACATCCAGGGGCAGCAGACTCTTGGTCGTCGGCGAGGCGAACACGTCGCTGGCCGCCACCGGATCGAAATGCAAATTGAACTCCGCGACCGGGGTCGCATTTCCTGCCGCGCGGTAGGCACCCCCGCTGATCACGACCTTGTCGATCAGCGTGATCACGGCCGGATCCCGTTGGTACAGCCGCGCCAAGTTCGTCAGCGGTCCCAGACAAACCAGCGTGATTTCACCCGGGTACTGCCGCAACAACTCCGCGATCACCTTCTCGCTGTTGGGCGTGTGCTGACGCTCGGTCACCCCCGCCGAAAAGTCCCCCAGTCCGTGTGCCCCGTTCAAGAATTTGTCATTGGTCACCGACGCGTCATCGGGCGGTGACGCTTTGCCGATTCGCGGATACAACGGCGGGTCCAGCGTCGAAATGATCGCGCCGACATTGGACGTTGCCAGATCCGCCTTGACCGTTCCCGCCGTCGCCGTGACGGCCAACACATTGATCCGCGGGTCAAACAACGCGGCGGTCAGTGCCACGGCATCGTCAATTCCCGGATCACAGTCGATGATGATTTTTCGTTCCATCCACCAAGTGTAAATCGACTTGGGACACGAAACGAGCCCGATCCGCTAAAGTGCCGCTGGCGCACCTTAAAGTCACCCTAATCGGTCTGATCAATCCATGATTCAATTCCCCGATGCGATCGCGACTGCGAACTCCGGACAGGACCTGTCCGCCGAGCAGACCGCGGCGCTGATTGACCAAATGCTTTCCGGCGACGCGGACGAAGATCAGGTCGGCGATCTGCTGCTGGCCCTGCGTCAAAAAGGCGAAGCGGTGACCGAAATCGTCGGTGCGGCTCGCGCCATGCGGGCACACATGACCCGCATTCCGCACGGACACCGTTTGCTACTGGATACTTGTGGCACCGGCGGCAGCCAAAGCCACACGTTCAACATCAGCACCGCCGTCGCGATCGTCACCGCGGCCTGCGGCATCCCGGTCGCCAAACATGGCAACCGCAAAGCGACCAGCGTCACCGGATCCGCCGACGTGTTGGAAGAACTGGGCGTCGGCATCGAATCCGACCCGGACGCCGTCGCTCGCCGCCTGGATGAGATCGGCATCTGTTTCTGTTTCGCGGTCAAGCTGCACCCCGCGATGCGTCACGTCGTCGGAATTCGAAGAAAACTGGGCGTCAAAACCCTGTTCAACCTGCTGGGCCCCCTGTGCAACCCGGCCGGAGCCACCCACCAATTGCTGGGAACCAGCCAACCGGAAGCGTTCGAGAAAATTGCCCAGGCGATTTCCGAATTGGGCACCACCCGATCGTTCGTTCTGCACGCCGCCGACGGCCAAGACGAAGTGTCGTTGGACGGGTACACCGATGTGATCGAAGTCTGCGGGGACGCCGAACCCCGCCGGCACCGCTGGACACCGGCCGATTTCGGGCTGTTGCCGGCCGGCGTCGAAGCCCTCGCGGCGAGCGGCCCCGCCGAAAGTGCCGCGATCATCCGGCGAATTTTTGACGGAGAGCCGGGGCCCTGCCGCGACACCGTGGTCGCGGGTGTCGCGGCTTCGCTGGTGCTCACCGAAACGGCACCAAATCTCTCCGAAGCCGTGAAGCAGGCGTGCGAATCGATCGACTCCGGGGCCGCAAAAGACAAACTGTCGCAGCTGGCGACTCCCGGCTGATCCGGCCCGTCGGCGACCCGCAACGCGGCAGCCGGAGGGGTGCTGCTGGACATCAACCGGCCGCCGCCAAGCCGACCGATCCCCGGTATTTGGTGCCCCCGGGGCGTTGCCGACGGCCGCGTCCTGCGGTAGACACCTCGTATCCCATGTTTTGCCCCACGCAAACATCCAACCCATGAACAATCACGAACGGCAAGCTCGATTCCGCGAAATCCGCGAGAAAGTCGAAGCCGAACAACGTCTGTCTCTCGATGAAGGCATCTTCCTCTACGACCCCCAGGTTCCGTTGCAGGAAGTGGGGGAACTGGCCAACCTGGTCCGCGAGCGAAAGAACGGCAACGTCGGCTACTACAACATCAACACGCACTTGAATCCGACCAACGTGTGCGTGTATCGCTGCCGGTTCTGTGCCTTCCGAAGCGATTTGCGAGACCCGAAGGGCTACGCAATGTCCGATGAACAGATCCTGCACCGCGGTCAGGAGGCGCACGAGAACGGCTGCACCGAGATGCATATCGTCGGCGGGCTGCATCATCAGCGGCCCTATGAGTGGTATCGACACGTCATCGAACTGCTGGCGGAAAATTACCCCAAGATTCATTTGAAGGCCTGGACCGCCGTCGAAATCAACTGGTTCGAATTTCAAACCAAAAAGTCGATTCGGTGGGTGTTGGAGGACCTGCAGCAGGCCGGTCTGGGAAGCATGCCCGGCGGTGGCGCCGAAATTTTTCATCCGGAAGTTCGCGACCAGTTGTGCGAGCACAAGGCCAACACCCACGAATGGCTGAAGATCCATCAAACGGCGCACGAGGTCGGGCTGAGAACCAACTGCACGATGCTTTACGGGCACGTCGAACAGGCGTATCACCGCATCGATCACTTGATTCGGCTGCGTGAATTGCAAGACCGCACCGGCGGCTTCCAGGTCTTCATTCCGCTGGCATTTCATCCGGAAAACACCAAGTTGTCCGACATCAAAAAGCCGTCGGCTCTGATGGATTTGCGGACGATGGCCGTCAGCCGGCTGATGCTGGACAACGTCCAGCACGTCAAGGCGTATTGGATCATGTTGGGCATCGAAACGGCGCAGACGGCACTCGCCTACGGTGCGGACGACATCGACGGCACCGTCCGTCATGAACTGATCTACCACGACGCGGGCGCGACAACCCCGGAATGTTTGTCGGTCGACCAGATCCGACAACTGATTCAGGAAGCCGGACGCGAACCGGTCGAACGCGACACCGTCTACAACCGGGTGCACCGCGAATCGCAAGACCTGACGGACTGGACCACCGGCGAACCCGTCGCCGCGGGCTGAGCGTCGAAGCAACCGCCGTACGTAGCTACCATCGACAGACGGTGGTCCGCCCATGGGGTGTCCCACGCTCTGGCGAGCGTGGCTACGCCGATTTCTACTTTCTGTAGCCACCGTCACCCGACGGTGGAGGCCTTCCAAAATCGCCCACACGTCCCGACCGACGATTCCGCCGCAGGATCTCGGGGGCGAACCAAGCTTTCCGGGCTCGGAAGCGTTAAAGTGGGGCGTTTCTTACGCACCGGTCCGTCCCCACTTGCCGCCCCGCCACGATGCCCACCCCCTCTGTCTTCCGCTTCACGCTGCTCGGCCTGATCTCACTTTCCGCGGTTGGCGGCGCCCGCCAAGCCGCAGCCGACCTGCCGCAAGACGCGCTGGCCGCCGCCAAGAAGGCCACCAGGTTTTTGACCGAGAAGGTCAGCACCCACGGAGGCTATTTGTGGCGTTACTCCGCCGATCTGTCACGGCGTGAAGGAGAAGGCGTGGTCGAGATGGAAACGATTTGGGTTCAGCCTCCCGGAACGCCCTCCATCGGCGAAGCCTTCGTCCGTCTGTACGAAGCCACCGGCGATGATCAGTTCTTGCAGGCGGCGCGGGACGCCGCCGAGGCCCTTCGGCAAGGACAGATGCGCTCGGGCGGTTGGCAGGCGATGGTGGAGTTTGATCCTCAGCGGCGCGCCAAATGGGCCTATCGCGTCGACCCGCCCAATTCAAAACAGAAGGATCAATCCAGCCTGGATGATGACAAGACCCAGTCCGCGATCCGTTTCATCGTTCAACTCGACCGCGCGTTGGAATTTCAGGATGCCCAAGTGCACCAGACCGCGATGGACGCCCTTTCGGGGCTGATCGAAAAGGGCCAGTATCCCAACGGCGGTTTTCCCCAGGTCTGGCAGGACGAACGACTGCCCCAGGCAAATCAACCACCGCGTGCCGCCAGCTTTCCCGAAACGTGGTCACGAACCTATCAGGGACACAACGAATATTGGCGGCGATGCACGCTGAACGACAATCTGGCCGGCGACGTGATGGAAACGCTGTTCTTAGCCGAAGATGTCTACGGCGACCCGAAGTACCGTGCCGCCGCACTGAAATTGGCCGACTGGCTGTTGCTGGCGCAGATGCCCGAACCTCAACCCGCTTGGGCGCAGCAGTACAGTTTTGACATGCAGCCAATCTGGGCCCGCAAGTTTGAGCCTCCGGCGATTACGACCAGCGAGTCTTTTGACGTCATCAACACGCTGATGACCGTCTACGAAAGAACCGGTGACAAGAAGTACTTGGCCCCCCTGCCCAAAGCCATCCAATACCTGAAACGATGCGAACTTCCGGACGGTCAGGTTGCCCGCTTCTACGAGTTGGAAACCAACCGTCCGCTGTATTTCGATCGCGAATACCAGCTAACGTACGACGACGGCGATCTGCCCACCCATTACGGCTTCAAACTCTCGAGCAAGGCCGACAAGCTGGAAACGCGTTACCAGAAGTTGGCTGAACAACCAGCCCCTGCGAAAGCAACCTCCAAACAATCCAAGAAGCCACGCGACCGTGACGTTCAACGCGTGATCGAAGCATTGGATGACCGTGGTGCCTGGCTCTCCAAAGACGGACTCCGCTACCACAAAACCCCCGGCCCGACGATCGACATGGCGGACGTTCGCAAGAACTTGAACTTGTTGGCTGACTACCTGGCCCACTCGTCAGACCGTTGACCCAACTGGGATCCAGCATTGCTTCACCCTCCCGCCGGGAGGGTTGCGGAGAAGCCCCGCGACGACGCGGGGAGGGCGCGCCCGCCCGAATTGATTTTAGCTGGTTCTTGAAGACACCCTCCCCAAAGGCTCGTGCCTCGCCTTTGACCCTCCCCGAGGGAGGGTGAAGTGGCCAAACAAGTCGTCACTGGTCACCATTCCCGAATGGAAGAACCACTAAGCGCGCGACTTCGGATCTGCCTGGACGACGGCGTTCGCCGCCGAAACGCCGCGACTGAACGCCTCCTCCAGCAACGCAATCCCGCTCAGATCCGTCCCCGCGAAATGCACGCGTCCGATCGGCTTCGCCGCTTGTTCGCGCTCGGCACCGAAAACGAAGCCCACCCGAGGCTGGATCATCGCGTGCCCCCATCGCATCACCTCCAGACGCTCGATCAACGATTCAATGTCCGGATGTCCCTTGCGCAGGTCGGAGACGATGACGCGTGCCCAATCGCTCCAGTCCAACCGCATCAACTCCGCCCGGGAAACGCGTGGATCGTCATCCAACAGCGGTTGATACCAGGTGATCACCGTTGGCCCATGGTCCAGTCCGACCTGGTGAGTCGACGTGACGTAACCCAATGAACGGCTGTCGAAAAAAACATTGTCCCAGCACATCTCGGTCAGCCGTTCGGACGGGCGTTGGCTCAATCGCAGGTTGGCCACCACCCAACCGCCATAGTGAAACGAATTGATGGACCTGCCGCTCGCGTTCCAATCAGCGACGACATGAGGTGCGACAAACTGCGGAGCGGCAAAGATGACTCGGTCGGCCACATACGCGACACTTGCCAACATCGCATTGTCAACCGCTTCCACCCGCACGCCTTCACCCTGATTCTGGACTTTGACGACGGTTTGACCGCCAATCAACCGGTCTCCACAGTGCTCAGCAAGATGCCGGACGACTCGACCATTTCCCTCCGGCCATGTGATCACCGGTTGTGATTCGGTTCCCTCGGCCGGAATTCGAGACGTGAAATAAAACAGTCCCGCCCAAGCGCTTGTCTGTTCCAGGGTCAATCCATAGTCGTCGCGGCAGGCATAGTCGGCCAGCCAGCGCAGCCGCGGCGAATCGAATCCGTTGTCCGTCATCCACTGAGCCATCGATTGCCGGTCCAAGGCACGAACCTTGGCGGAATCGGATCCCGTGGCCATTGGAATCGCAAACAGGCGGCGTCCCCGATCGTCCCGACCGTGGGCAAGCTCAATCATTTTCTGCTGAAAACGCTCCAGCTGCCGTAAATCGGATTCGGTTGCGTCCTGATCCGGATACAGACCATAGTGCCACCGTCCGTCGACGCACAATCGTTCCGACGGGTCACGACACAGGAAGGCTTCGCCGACGACCGGTTCTCCGTCCGTCGTCCGGCCGACAATCACGTCCATTTCCTCCAGCAACGCGACCAGGTCCCGATTCTCCTTCATCGGAGCCGGAATGTAGTGAGCCCCCCAGGGAAAACGAAACTCCCCATCCTGTCCCGAGATCGCCGTGCCGCCGGGCCGATCCTCCAGCTCCAGCACGACAAAGTCTTCCACGCCGCGGCGTGACAATTGCCAGGCTGCCGCAAGCCCCGCGATCCCGCCGCCGACAATCACGACGCGACGTCCCCCAGGATCACCCTCCGGCGGCGGCGGTCGCCAACCGTCGCGTAACCGATGGGCGACGGAATAATTGGGGTTCAGCAGATCGCCCGAAAATGAGAACGCACGCCCACCATCGCATCCCGCCAGGCCCAGCAGCGGAACTCCGGCCAGATAGGCCAGCATCTCACGTCGCCCGAGACGATGTTTTGATTCGGCGGTTCGGCGGCTCGTCACCCTCCGCTTCTCCATTCCTGGTCGTAATAGCGCACCAGCACCTGGTCGTTCAAGCGATTCGGCAGCGTCTCCACCGGCTGCACATCCACCGGCAATTGGAACAACGACGCCAGGTTTGATCGGTTCAAGAAACGCAGACCTTGCGGCAACGCGCTCGCCAGCTCCGGGCCTCCATCGGCCGATAACTTCAAGGGCCGAGTACTGGCCAGGGCAAACCCCCACACGCCAAAGGTTGGCACGGCCGCGTGATAGGGCAACGCGTCGTAGCCCGCCGCCCGCAACGTGTTCAGGATGCACCAGTAAGACTGCGGGGCGACCAACGGAGAAGTGCACTGAACGGAAATGACCGCCTGATCTGACAAACGTTGGCGCAGCAGGTTAAAAAACCGAGTCGTGTACAACTTTCCGACTGAATAGGATCCCGGATCGGGAAAGTCAACGATGACAGCGTCAAAGGTTTGATCGCTTTCGTCAATCCAAACGAACGCGTCTCGATTGATGACCGTCACACGGGGGTCGGAAAGCGCGTGACCACTCAACTCGGCCAAGGGTGGAAAGGCGTCGGCCAGTCCGGTCATCGCCGGGTCCAAGTCAACCAGTGTGACGGATTCGACCGACGGATACCGCAGAATCTCGCGAACCGCCAACCCGTCCCCGCCGCCCAGCACCAGAATCCGACGCGGATCAACCATCGCGGTCATCGCCGGATGAACCAGCGCCTCGTGATACCGGTATTCGTCGCGCGAATTGAACTGCAGGTGGCCGTTCAGATGCAGCTGAAATGCCCCCCGGTCTTCGGTCACCACGATCCGCTGAAACGGCGACTGCTTGGTGTAAACGATCGGCGTCTGCAAAATTGCTTCTTCCGTCCACAGGGTCAATGTGTCGGCTTTGATGAAACAGACGACCAGGATTCCCATCACCAGAAACGCCCGCCCGCGAAGCCCCGCCAATCCACGTTGGCTCAACAGCGGGCGCAACAGATACGTGCCCCACAAACCGACCACGGCGTTTAACAATCCGAACAGCAGCGACGTGCGGACCAGTCCCAATCGCGGGACCAGAAGAATTGGAAACAGGATCGATGCGACCAGGGCTCCGACGTAGTCGAACGTCAAGACGCGGGCAACTAGTTCACGGAAATCCAAGTGGTCCCGCAAAATGCGCATCAGCAACGGCAGTTCCAACCCCACCAAAATCCCGATTGCGAAGACCGAGCCGAATAGCAGGATGCGGAACCAGGCGATGTGTGCGAACGCCACAAACAGAATCGGCGCCGAAAGCCCACCCAAAAGCGCTAACGCGATTTCCACTTCGATGAACGTCCGCGCGACGCGCGTCTCGACGTAACGAGAGATCCAGGAACCGACGCCCAGGGCTGAAAGGTACACGCCAATGATCAGCGAAAACTGCGTGACCGAGTCGCCCAGCAGATAGCTGGCCAATGTCCCGGCCAACAACTCGTAGATCAAACCACAAGTCGCAATGACCAAAACATTCAAGTACAGCAGGTAGTTGGGTGCCCGATGGATCATCCCAAAACCGCCGCCCCGATGATGATCGAGATCCCCAAAATGATCGCCCCGATGATCGTCGCGACGGCCTGGTTATGCTCCTCGCCAATCTCACGCAAGATTGAAAACGGCGTGATCTTCTCCAAGATCAGCAGGCACACCGCGAAGACGATGATCCCCACCACGGAAAAGATCACCGCCGCCAGCAGATGACCGCCCAGCAGCGAAAGCCGACTGGGAACCTGCTCCTGGGCCAAGATCATTGCGACGTCGATACCAGTCATTGACACTGTCTCCATGCTATTTTCCACCTCCCCAACTTCCACCGTACGAACGACCACCACCGTAGTAGCCACCGCCCCCGCCGCCACGGTTGCTCTCCCGGAGCGCCTTGACGACTCCAAAATCTGGCGCACGCCACTGGTACGCCGCGGCCATCGTGAACCAGCCGCAGATCAGGCAGCCGGTCACGAAGTAAACCGCCATCAAAGTTGATTTCATTTCGGAATCTCCATCCTGGCCTCAATCGTCCGAAACGTAGGGACTGAAATCACTGTCTCTCCATCGCTGGACTTCAAAGTTGTACAAGTAGGCGAGCACCAACCCGGGAATCAACGACACACCCAGGACGGAGTAGAACCACAGCCAGCCATCGGCTTTTCCGCGGCCGATCAGCACGTAGGCGGCGATCAGATAGCCCACAAACCCCAGCCAGGTCGCGAAGAAACCCATCCCCGGCGAAGGCCTCGGCTGGATCACGCCGACGCCCCAAGGACGCCGCAAATCTTTGACGCCGAACTTCGCTTCCAACTCTTCCGGTTCGATGTAGTGTCCGATTGAGATCGTCACCTCTTCGGTTTCGCCCCACCCGCTCCGTTCGTAGGACAGCATCCGAGGCGGTGCGATGTAGTCCGCCGTGCTGACCCGGTCACCGACCTGGACCTTCCAGTAGAACTCGCCCAGCACATAGCGGGTGTACGCGGTCCCGCGATCATAGATTCGAAAACTGTCGCCGTCGTATTGCATCGTGTCGCCGAACCCGCGGGGCGGCGAATCCACGGTGCCCACCAAGGACCAATGGCCTTCGTTACATACCAGCCAACGGTAGCCGGACTCGCGGTTGTAAAGCAGGTATTCCGTCCAGGGGTAGGTGCGCCCGGCATACTTGGCATAGCGTTCCAGGAAGCCGATGACGGTGTAGACCACGCCACCGAAATCGCCTTCGCTGCCCAACGGAATCACCGGCTGGACTCGCTTTTGATGCAGCGATTGAAACAACGACAGCTTTCCGTCCTTGGCGTCCAGCATCGAGGTGCAATTCGGACACGCGACACGCAACGTGTCGTCCGGCGCGCGCAGCGCCAATTGGCCGCCGCAATTGGGACAATTCAGCTGCAGGGCATCGACCCGGACTTTGTTTGCGTTGGGGTCCAGCGAAGAGAGATCGACGCCCAACTCATCCAGCGACACCTCGCGGCCCAAAAACACGGCCTGTTCTGCGTCCTGCTCTCCATCGCCGTATTCGAACGTCGCCACGCGATGGCCTTCACCATACAGGTCGACAAACACGTGCTTTTTGCCGGGAACGAACCGCCAAGGAATTTCGCCTTCGGCGCTTTCCGCCGTCGCCACGCCCTTTTCACGAACCGTCAATGAAACTCCCTTGACGGTTTGCGGATCGCCCAACTCGATCGAATCAAAATCGGGCAATCGTGTGCCGTGGGAAAGGCGGCGTTGCTGGGTCAGAAAAAACTTTCCCTGCGCTTCGGCCAGCCAGCCCCAACGCTCGCCCGGAAAGGCCAGATACCATTCGTCCCAGGCGCCGCCACCGGCGTGCCGATAGCGGACCCTACCGACAATCGTGAACGACGTCTTGTTCCACGTGCCAGTCATCCCGTGACGCAACCCCGACGCCGGCTCACTAACCTCGGCAACCTTCCCAAGATCCTCAACATCGCGGTCGCCCCGACCGACCGCCGTTTCGCAGAATTCGCAAATCGTAACCAGCGACGACGCCGTATTGAATTCGACCGGAGCGCCGCAAGCGGGGCAAATCGCCGTTCGATGCTTCATCAGGGCCGATCCTCCCCACGCACCCGATCGTCAACGACAGATTGATTCGGCCCTTCGACGGCAACGGAGCAACTTCCACCTTCGGACGTCGAATGGACCTCTGAGATCAATTGGCGATCGATCTGACGAACAAGGACTTGCTGCGCCCCCAATCGCCGTGACAGCTCCTGTTCCCACGGCCATTGCGGACGCCGTCGGCAGCAATACAGGTTGAACGTCGCGAAGCGATGTTCGGGGTAGGTGTGGCAAGCCAGATGCGACTCGCTCAGCAGGTACAGTGCCGTCACGCCACCGGGCGGAGGAAACACGTGGCACAGCGGTGCGGCGACCAAGTTCACGCCCAATCCGTCCACGATCGTCTCGCAGATCGACCGAATCAATCGCAGATCCGTCAGCAGTGTTGACCGGCATCCGGAAGCATCCACGACCCACTCGGTTCCACCCACAAAATCGCGCAGCGGACCGGGCGAAGGATGGACGTGTTCCATGACGCTGCTGCTCCTGTCCCCGATACTCGATTCAACCATTCCCACAGAACTTGCCCGGACGCCCCCATCAAGCAAAGCCCGGCATGTCGTTGCTGAAAAAGCGGCGATTCATTCCGACGGCGGTGGTGGTGGTGGTGGCGGCGAGGACTGGGCCGCAAACAAACCGGCCAACGCGGAAACGGTCCCGGCCGGTTGCCAGCCGTCCATTCCCGCCGTCCAAACCAATGTGTCCCGGTCGACTTCACCGCTGGCCACGCCGCCCGCCAATTGCGACATCGCGAACGGACCCTTCGTTTGCCCCGCGACAGCCACGTGCCAGGCCGGTGGCGGGGGCGGCGGAGCGGATCCACCGGATCCGGCCGCCGGTGCGGCACCGGGACCACCAAATCCGCCCGGCATCATGCGTCCGGCCATCGCCATCCCGAGCCCCAACCCCAGCCCCTCGGCAGCACCCCCGCCGCCGGGATTGTCCGCCGCCGCGGTCATCGCGTTGCCCATCTGGTACTGCTGGAACCGGTTCATGTCGCCGATCACGCCCATGCTGGTCTTGGTGTCCAACGCCTTTTCGACCGCCTCAGGCAGCGAAATGTTGACCACCACCAACTGTGGGCAATCCAATCCGTACTCATCGTCGATCTGTTCGATCAACCGCTTGCGGATTGCCTGGCCGATCTGGTCATACTTGGTCGCCAGATCCAACGCCGCGATCTGCAGATCGGCGACCGTCTGCGAGAAAGCATTGGTGATCATCGACCGGATCAGCCCGGTGATCTCGTCTGTCTGGAAATCTCCATCCGTGCCGACGATCTCCGTCAACAACGCTTTCGGATCGACCGCCTGCAGGGCATAGGTTCCAAACGCTCGAATCCTGATCGGCCCGAATTCCGGATCCCGCATCATGACCGGATTCGGCGTTCCCCATTTCAGATCCGTCACCTGCCGCGTGCTGACGAAGTAAACCTCCGCCTTGAACGGGCTCTCAAACCCGTACTTCCATCCACGCAACGTCGACATCACCGGCATGTTTTGCGTGGTCAATTCGTAGTGGCCGGGACCGTAGGTGTCCGCGATCTGCCCACTGCTGACCAACACCGCCATTTGTCCTGGCCGGACGATCAGCTGGGCACCGTTCTTGATCTCGTTCTGAAACCGAGGGAACCGCCAAACCAGCGTGTGATTGGTATCATCGATCCACTCGATGATATCGATCAGTTCACCACGCAGACGATCAAACATTCCCATCTCGTATCCTCACCGGGCTGTCGACAACCTGAAAAACCGCCTCGCCGCGATCATTGGGGCGGCAAAACTTGGGGCGCGGGGCGCAGAAGTTTCTCCGACGAAGCCAACTGTAACAAATTCGCCGAACCCGGTTGGCATCCGTCCGCCATTTTGGTCGGCCCGCTCCAGTGCCCCAGTTGCTCGGAACGTTGCCGCGCGAACCAATCACTTGCTTCGTTCCAGGGCTCCCGCCTGGGAACCCGTTGCTTTGCCGGCTCGGCCCGCGAAGCGTCGCACCGACGGACCGCGGCGGGTTTCAACGGCAGAATCACGAAACCAGGACGCTACCGTCGGCCGAGTTCCCCGGCGGACTCAGGCAATCCACTCCCGGCTTCCCCTATCATCGTCCACGGCCCGACCGTAAATTCCCGGCGACCACCTTGTTCTTTGCACGTCGGCGTCCCTGGCGCAGCGCTGCGACGCCGTGAATCCCCATCCCGACCGTTTTCGATGGCCGAAGCAACTCGCGATCTTTTCTCACCGTCAAAAAAACTGTTTCTGCTGGACGGCATGGCGCTTGCCTATCGGGCCCACTTTGCGCTCATCCGCAGCCCTCGCTTTACCTCGGGCGGCCAATGCACCTCGGCAATCTTCGGTTTGCTGAGCACGCTGATGGATATCCTGAACAAGGAACAACCGACCCACATCGCCTGCGCTTTCGACACCTCCGAACCGACGCAACGACACATCGATTTCCCCGAGTACAAAGCGCACCGCGACGAAATGCCGGAGGATCTGGCCAGCCAATTCCCGCTGATCGACCGGCTGATGGATGCCATGAACATCCCCACGATTCGCATCCCCGGGTACGAAGCCGACGACGTGATCGGCACGTTGGCTCACCAGGCGGCCGACCAAAGCTTCGAAACCTGGATGGTGACCCCCGACAAAGACTATCACCAGCTGGTGACCGACAAGATCCACGTCTACAAACCCGGTCGCAAAGGCGGTGAAGCGGAGGTGTTAAGCGTCGATGAAGTCTGCCAGCAGTGGGAGATTGATCGTGTTGAACAAGTGATCGACGTCCTCGGATTGATGGGCGATTCCAGCGACAACATCCCGGGCATTCCAGGCATCGGTCCCAAAACAGCCAAAAAACTGATCGCCCAGTACGGCAGCATCGAGAACTTGCTGGACCACGTTGAGGACCTGAAAGGAAAACAGAAGGAACGTGTCCGCGACAACAAGGGCCAGGCGTTGCTGTCCAAGCGACTGGTCACCATCCAATTGGATGTCCCCCATGACATCAAACTGGAGGATCTGGAACGTCACGGTCAAAATGACAAAAAGCTGAAGGCTTTGTTGACGGAGTTGGAATTCGAGACGGTCGGCAAACGCCTGTTCGGAAAGTCGTTCTCGGTCGCATCGGCACGCAGCGCCGTCGCGCGAGAAAAACGTCACGCGGAGATCCAGCAGTCTCTCTTTGAAGACCCCGGAGAACCGACGACACTGGCCGACGTCAAGCACACCTACCACGTGGTCGACTCCCCCGATCAACGGTCCAAGCTGATCGATCGTTTGTCGAAAGAAAAGGCGTTCTGCATCGACACGGAGACGACCGGGTTGGACCCGCGATCCGCCACACCGCTGGGCTTGGCGATTTCGCTTCGACCCCACGAAGCCTACTACGTGGTGTGTCCCCAGGATGCCGAAGCACGTGCCGCGATGCTCGCCGAGTTTGTTCCGCTGCTGTCCAACGAATCGATCGTCAAGATCGGGCACAACCTCAAGTACGACCTGTCACTGCTAAAGTGGAACGGCATCGATGTCGCTGCGCCGCTGGTCGACACGATGCTGGTGCACACCATGACCGAACCGGAAATGCGGCATGGCTTGGACACCCTTTGTGAACTGTATCTGAATTACCGACCGATCCCGACGTCGCAGCTGATCGGTGAAAAGGGCGACGAGCAGAAGAACATGGCGGACGTGCCGCTCAAGCAAGTCGCGGAATACGCCTGTGAGGACGCCGACGTGACCTTGCAAATCGCTCAAATCCTGGACCCCGTCATCGACGAAAAGGGGATGCGGCAGGTCGTGGACGAAGTGGAATGCCCGTTGGTCCCGGTGCTTGTCGACATGGAATACAACGGCATCACGCTGGACACCAAATCCCTGGCCGACTACGCACAAAAACTGCAAGCCGAAATCGATGATCTGCAGGCCAGGATCTACGCCGCCGCCGGGCACGAGTTCAATGTCGATTCACCAAAGCAACTGGGCGTCGTGCTGTTCGAAGAAATGCAGCTGGAAGATAACCCGAAGAAAACCGCGACCGGCCAATACTCGACCCGTGAAGCGGAGCTGGAACGTTTGGCCGGAAAACATCAAATCGTCGCGGATGTTCTCGACTACCGAAACGCGCGCAAGCTGAAGTCCACTTACGTCGATCAGTTGCCTGGTGCGGTCAACCCCGAAACCGGCCGGCTGCACACGCACTACAGCCAAACCTGGACCGCGACCGGACGGATGCAGTCCAATGACCCCAACCTGCAAACCATTCCCGTCCGCAAAGAGCGGGGCCGAGAAATTCGTGCAGCGTTTGTCCCGCGCGACAGCGATCACCTGATCTTGTCCGCTGACTATTCCCAGATCGAGCTGCGCATCATGGCCGAGTTGAGCGGCGATGAAGCCATGATGGAGGCGTTTCAAAGCGGCGAAGACATCCATACCGTGACTGCGGCCAAAGTCTACAAAGTCTCCAACGAAGAAGTGACGCGTGAGATGCGGGCCAAGGCCAAGACGGTGAACTTTGGAATCATCTACGGCATCAGCGCTTTCGGGTTGCAGCAACGGCTGAACATCCCCAGGGCCGAGGCCAGCGAACTGATCCACAACTACTTCGAAAAGTACCCGGGCGTCCAACGCTACATCGACCAAACAATCGCATTCGCGAAGGAACACGGCTATGTGGCGACCAAGACCGGCCGCCGTCGGTACCTGCGCGACATCACCAGCAAGTCGCGGGGGACCGTGGCCGCGGCCGAACGGCTGGCGATGAACAGCCCGATCCAGGGTACCGCGGCCGACATGCTGAAGCTGGCCATGATCAAGGTGCACCGCGCCCTGCGCCAGGGCGAGTTCAAAACGAAGATGTTGTTGACCGTGCATGACGAATTGGTATTCGATCTCTACAAGGCCGAACGGGACCAGGTGCTGCCGGTGATCGAAACCGCGATGAAAACCGCGCTCCCCATGCAGGTCCCGATCGTTGTGGAAATGGGAACGGGAGAGAACTGGCTGGAAGCCCATTGAGAGGGCCCCTGTAGCCACCGTCGCCAGCCGGTGGAACGCCCGTCGGATCACCGGTGACCGGAGTCAGGCACAGCCTGACCTACACGTGCTCCCGTAGCCACCGTCGCCAGACGGTGGACCGCCCGTCGGACCAACCAAAGCCTCCCGCAGCCACCGTCGCCAGAAGGTGGAGAGACCGTTGGATCACCGGTCGCAATTGACCGGAGTCAGGCACAGCCTGACCTACACGTGCTCCCGCAGCCACCGTCGCCAGACGGTCGACCGCCCGTCGGACCAACCAAAGCCTCCCGTAGCCGCCGTCGCCAGACGGTGGACAGTCCGTTGGACCACCGATTGCGATTGACCGGTTCTGCGTCCTCAAGCGGTCGATTTCGCGAATCGCTTCAGCTTTCGGTCCAGGGTGCTGCGTTCAATCCCCAGGATCGACGCGGCGCGGCTTTTGTTCCCGTCGGTGTGCCGCAAGACCCGCTGAATATGCGCCCGCTCCAGGTCGGCCAACGACATCTCGACCGGATCGCGAGACGTTGCCGCACGGCTTCCGCCCAGGCCGCCGACGGCCGCCGGCGTCAGCAGCAGATGCTCGGCTTCAATGGTCGAACCGGAATTCAACACGACCGCCCGCTCAATCACATTTCGCAGCTCGCGGATGTTGCCCGGCCACTGATAGTCCAGCAATTTCTGACAGGCGCGATCGCTGATCGTTTCGATCCGCCGTCCCATCTGTTGATTGAACTCGTTCAAAAAATGCTTGGCCAGCAACAGCACATCCGAGCCTCGCTCGCGGAGCGGAGGCACGAAGATTTCCACGACGTGCAATCGATAAAAAAGATCCTGACGAAATTTGCCTTCACCAACCATCGACTGCAAATCGCGATTGGTAGCGGCGACGACGCGAACATCGACCTTGATCGGCGTTTGCCCTCCGACGCGTTCGAAAGGGTGCCCTTCCAACACGCGCAGGAACTTGGCTTGAATCTCCAGGTCCATTTCGCCGATTTCGTCCAGCATCAACGTGCCGCCGTCGGCCATTTCAAACTTGCCGCGTTTTCGCTCGGTCGCGCCGGTGAAGGCGCCTTTCTCGTGCCCGAACAGCTCGCTCTCCAACAACGACGGCGAAAGCGCGGCGCAGTTCATGCAAACCAACGGACCGGCCGACCGCGCGCTGGCCTGGTGAATCGCCGAGGCCACCAGTTCTTTGCCGACTCCCGATTCGCCGCGGATCAACACGGTGGCTTCGGTCGGCCCGGCCAGTGAAACGTTGCGGATGACGTCTTTGATGGCGTCGCTGTTGCCGACGATCGCCGTCTTGCCTCCCAGCTGTTGCTTCAGAGTTTCGATCTGACGTTGGGATCGACGCAGTGACCGATCCAGTTTTCCTCGATCCCGAAGGTTGCGAAGCGACTCGGCAAGGATCTCCGCCACCGCCAAAACAAACTCCAAGTCCGCCGCGGAAAGGACCGCATCCGCATCGGTGGTCAACAAATGCAGCATGCCCAACAATTGGCCGTCCCGTCCCCGGACCGGGGCCAAAATCATGCTGACCGCATCGATTTCACCGCGGCTGTTCTCCGTGGCCAAATCGCGGTCGCCGGCGACGTTACGCGCCAAAATCGCCTGGCCACCGGGAGCGATCACGCTGGCGATGGCCGCGTCGGCCGGACGACGGTAGCTGGTCGATCCCAACGGCGCGTCGGCGGCCTGCCGGGTCGCGACCAACCGCATTTTGGACGGATCGACCGCCGCGTGCGCGGACTTTCGGCCGGGATCCGCTTCCAACAGGTAGGCTCCCACGCTGCGGCAACGGATCGTTTCCGACATCCGATCCAGCACCAGCTCGATCGCTTTGGACGCCGAATCGGCACCGGCCAGCGTGAACGCTAACTGCAGCAGCACGGCGCTCGCTTCGTCACCGCGAACCAGCCGGTCTTGCTGGGATCCGTCTTTGCCGAAGACTGCCCCCCCGTGAAGGTAGCCGCTCTCAGACCGCCGATCGGTGATCGACACGGCGTCCATCGCCAACGTCAGCTGATCCTCCGTCGCGCCGGCCGGTTGCGGACTGTCGGCCGGGCCTTCCGCAGATGCCAGGTGGTGGACGAATTGAATGGAGAATCCGGCAATCTCGATCCAGTCTCCGTCGCGGAGCACCACGGGCGCGTCGATCTTCTGTCCCCCGACGACCGTTCCGTTGCGGCTACCCAGATCTTCGATCTGCCAGCCGTCGGGCGTCGACCAAATGCGGGCGTGCTGCCGGCTCGCCTTTTCGCTGCGGATGGCAATCGCATTGCTGCTCGACCGCCCCAGAATCACCTCCATCGGGGCGGTCAGCCGGAAAACGTCACTCCAGCGGCCGGCCGACTGCAGGACCAGGTATCCGGATCGCTCCGTCGTGGAGGGTGTCGAAAGAGTGCTATCGCTCAAGGTCGCATAATCCGAAGAATTAGATCGTGTCGCGTCCGCCGCACCGCTTCGATGCGTTTCCGGCGGGCCCGGAGTCGCGAATCCGACCAGGGTTCAAGCTGCATTCTAGCGTTTTGCCGGCGACGGTCATGACGGCCAATCGGGAACCACAAGTCGAACTTGCGACACGAGATACGGGGAATTATTCTCTATCCTAGGCTCGGCCCGCCTCCACGAGCGACTTTTCCGCCGCCCCCGGCAGTGCGCTTTCGCTGTCAACTCCGGCGCACCCCCAAGCAAATCCATTCGGAGATAACTTTCGATGAAACTGAGCAAAGCTCGATTCACGGCCGCGCTAGCGATGAGCTGTCTTGTGGCCATCGCTACCCTCACCACTGCCGGGTTCAACGGCGGTGGCAACAACCAGGTTGGGGGTGTTTCAATCGACCCCGCCGGCGTTGTCCGCACCGCCACGGTGCAAGAAAACCAGGAACTGGTCAATCTCCTTCGTCAGGAAGTCGCCGTCCCGCGTGGCGATTTGGCCGCCCCTGCCGATCTCCGCATGGTTTCTCTGGCCGGGCTGCAAGAAGCGATCCGCGAGGTCCGCAAGACCGGCGGCCGCCTGCCTGCCGAAATTCGCTACCTGGCGGGTCTGACGGCGGTGGATTATGTGTGGGCGGATAAGGATCACAATGATTTGATCCTGGCCGGCCCGGCCGAACCCTGGACGCTGTCGGAAACCGGAAGCGTTGTCGGCAAAGAAACCGGCGCGGCCATCCTGCGTTTGGAAGACTTGGTCGTGGCACTTCGCAATGTTGAAAACGCGCGCGCCCAAGGCATCACGTGCTCCATCGAACCGACCGCCGAAGGCCGCCAACGACTCAATGCGTTTCTCCGACGTGTCAATTTGCGGCCCGGACAAAGTCCGGTCGCCTTGGAAGCCGGCATGAAAGAAGCATTCGGCCCCCAGATGATCCGACTCAATGGCATTCCGGCTAACAGCCGTTACGCCTGCACGCTGGTTGCCGCCGATTACCAAATGAAACGACTGGCCATGGCCCTGGTCGATTCGCCCGTCAAAGGGCTGCCCAGCTACTTGCAAATGTCGCGCAACACTGCCCACACCGGCACCCAGAATCCTCGCTGGTGGATGGAATGCGATTACGAAAGCCTGACCCGGAACGAAGCCGGCACGCTGTGGAAGCTGTCCGGCCAGGGCGTCAAGACGATGACCGAACAGGACGCTATCGCCGCCAACGGCGAGGCGGTCGCCAGCGGAAACGTTGACAAGATCGCTCAGAAATGGGCCGATTCGATGACCGGCAATTTCGAGCAACTGGCGAAAGCGATGCCGGTATTCGGCGATCTGCAAAACCTGATGGACCTGACGGTCGTCTCGACCCTGATCGTTCAAGAACAGTTGGAAGATCGGTCGGGTCTGCAGCTGGATGTGCTCCGCGACCAGGACGCCCTGGCGCCGATCGCCTTTGACGCTCCGCAAACGATCGCTCCCGAATGCAGCTTCATCAAAGGTCGCAGCGGCTGGGTCGTGACCGCATCGGGCGGCGTTTCGGTCAACGCCTTCCAGGTGGTCCACGACCAACGTGTCGATCCCGCTCTGGATGAGCAACTGGTTTCGTCGATCGCCGGCGGATCCTGGTGGTGGAACAAGACGTCCAACTGACACCGGCTTGAATCAACGCTTCGCGGCCAGCGGGCGCTTCTTCTCGCCCGCGCCGCCCAGCTTCTCTGCAGAAGCACTCTCTCTGCCCCGCGTAGATCGCCGCACCTAGCCACCGTCGCCAGAAGCAGCCACCGTCGCCAGAAGTAGCCACCGTCGCCGGAAGTAGCCACCGTCGCCAGACGGTGGCCACCTCGCTCGGGCACCGGTAGGTCAGGCTGTGCCTGACGACGGATCCTGCGTGCCCCACCGCCGGCACGATCCCGCGCACAATATCGGTTCGCGATTGACTCCCGCGTTTCGGTCGGCCGCTTCAGCGATCCCGCTCCTCCCCGCGCTCCCCCCAGAATCCCAACCGTGTGTTCGATGAAATTCCATCTCCTGCTGATTGCCGTCCTGTTCGCTCTGCTGCCGACGACGCTCCTGCCTGCCGCCGAGTCTCCGAACGTGATCGTCATCATGACCGACGACCAGGGATACGGCGAATTTGGTTGCACCGGAAACCCGGTCGCGCAAACGCCGCACATCGACAAACTCGCGTCGGAAAGCGTTCGGCTAACCGACTTCCACGTCGCACCGATGTGCACGCCAACCCGCGGGCAATTGATGTCGGGTCTGGATGCGTTTCGCAATTCAGCGATCAACGTCAGCAGCGGTCGAACCCTATTGAAGGCGGACCTGAAAACCATGGCCGATGTCTTTCACGAAGCGGGTTACCGGACGGGGATGTTCGGCAAATGGCACCTCGGCGACAACTACCCCTTCCGCCCGCATGACCGTGGGTTTGACGAAGCCCTGTGGTTCCCCTCGTCACACATCAACGGTGTCCCCGACTACTGGGACAACGACTATTTCGACGACGTCTACTTGCGCAACGGCAAGCGAGAAAAGTGTTCGGGTTATTGCACGGACCTGTTCTTTGACGAAGCGATTCGCTGGATCGGTGCGGATCAAACTGCCGACTCGCCGTTCTTCGTTTACATTCCGACCAACGCGGCGCACTACCCGCTGTTTGTACCCGACCACTATCGCGAGCGATTCGAATCGGAGGTTTCCAAACATCCGGAAGTCTTTGAACAACTGAAGGACCGCCCAAAGCGACAAAGTGATCTGATCAGCTTTCTAGCCATGGGCGCCAACATCGACGACAACGTCGGCAAGCTCTGCGCGTTCCTGGACGCACAAGGACTTGCCGACAATACGGTGCTGGTGTTCCTGACCGATAACGGCAGCACGTTCGGACAGGACTACTACAACGCGGGGATGCGTGGCCGAAAGACTCAGCTGTGGGAAGGCGGGCACCGCGTCCCGTGCTTCATCCGTTGGCCGGGAGAGATCGAACCGCGGGAATTCGATGAACTAACCGTTGTCCAGGACTTGATGCCCACGCTGGCTGAACTGGCGAACGCGTCGGGCCACTTGCCGGAGGATTTGGACGGACGCAGCCTGGCTCCCATCTTGCAAGGTACCGAGGACACGCTGAGCGACCGGATCCTGGTCATCAACTACAGCCGGATGCCGACCTTCAACGTCGGATACACCGACGGCAACCCCGCGATCCCGGCCCGAGATGGCGCCGGCGTGTTGTGGAAACACTGGCGACTGCTCGAGAACCGCCAGCTCTTCAACGTGGCGGAGGATCCCCATCAAGACCACGACATCGCTGCGGAACATCCCGACGTGGTGGCCAAGCTCCGTCAACACCTCAACGGCTGGTGGGACGACGTCAAAGATCCGGTCATGGTGCCGGAACGGGTGATCATCGGCAGCGAACACGAGAACCCGTCCT
This sequence comes from Roseiconus nitratireducens, assembly GCF_008629675.1. Classification (GTDB taxonomy): domain Bacteria; phylum Planctomycetota; class Planctomycetia; order Pirellulales; family Pirellulaceae; genus Stieleria; species Stieleria nitratireducens. Next base: position 225,169 of record NZ_VWOX01000002.1, read on the forward strand.
TGCTGACCGCCTGCGAATGGCTGGACGTGTTCGTCGACCAACAGATTCAGATCCGACGCGGGGTGCGCAAAAACGGCGTCTGGCACCTGATCGTTGATCGCCCCGGCCGCTATGAGTTTCAGCTGCGACGCTGGCCGAAGGAGGCCGATACCGAACTCGCAGCCGGGCTTCCCCCGGTTACCGTCACCGATGGGCAATACCTGCCCGGCCAAGCCCTTCCGATCCGGGCGGGCCGAATCCAAGTGGGCCAGCAGCAATCAGAACGCCCCGCCGACGCTGACGGCAAGTCCATCACGTTCGGGCTGGATCTGACGGCGGGACCGACGGAGTTGCAAACCTGGATGCTCGGCGACGATGGCCAGGAGATCTGCGGAGCCTACTACGTGGATGTCCGCCGCATCGACTGACGCCTCTGCCGTCGCCTCATTGTCGGCTTTCACTCCGTGAAAGCACCATCGGTCCGCAGAACCTCAGTGACTTCACGCTCCCACTTGGCCCACTTGGAAGTCGCTGCACCTTGTTTGACTAAAGCCGCGAAGCGGCGACAGCCATCCGCTTGGGCGAGAGGCGACGCACTCCAACTCTCGCTGTCAATCGCCACGCTCTGGCGAGCGTCGCTACTTGAACCTGGCGACGTTCCGGCTAGGCGGCCTTCTCGTCAGCCGAATTCAGCTTGTTGTAAAGCGTCTTGACGCTGACCCCCAATTCCTCCGCGGCCGCCTTCTTATCGCCTCCGTTTCGCTCCAGGGCCCGTTCAATGGCGATCAATTCCAATTGCTTGATGGTCATCGGTCCGGAATCACGCACTTCGTGCCGAAGCTGGCGGCGGCTGAAGTGCCGTGGCAGGTGCTCCGCATCGATCGGCAGCGCGTCACACAGGATCGCCGCGTGTTCGATCACGTTGGCCAATTCGCGCACGTTTCCCGGCCACTTGTGCGCCAGCAATTCGGACTCCGCGGCCGGAGTGAATAAGGCGTCGTCGGTACCGTCGTTGCGATGCCGACGCAGCAGATGTTTTGCCAGCGGCAGGATGTCGTCGGTCCGCTCGCGGAGTGCCGGCACGTGGATCTCAAAGGTATTGATCCGGAACATCAGGTCCTCACGGAACTGTTCCTCCTGGACCATCTTCTCCAGGTCGCGGTGCGTGGCACAAATCACGCGAACATCAACGCGTTTGGACTGATTGCTTCCCAAACGCCGGATGTCACCGGTCTCCAAAACCCGCAGCAACTTGGCCTGCATGGTAATCGGCAATTCACCGATTTCGTCCAGGAAGATGGTTCCACCGTCAGCGACCTCAAACAGGCCGACGCGGGCACTGTCGGCACCGGTGAAGGCGCCTTTGACGTGTCCGAACAGTTCGCTCTCGATCAAGTTCTCGGGCAAAGCCCCGCAATTGATTGAAACCATCGGTTCGTCGGCGCGCAGGCTGGCCTGCTGGACCGCTCGAGCGACCAACTCTTTTCCGCACCCGGTTTCGCCTCGGATCAGCACCGTGCTGTCGGTCGGTGCGACCTTCTCGATGACCCTTCGCACCCGATCCATGGCGGCGCCGTTGCCCACCAGCACCGAATCGCCTTCGGCCTGCCGGACACGATGCTCCAATGCCGCAAGCCGGCGGCAAAAGGACAGCCGACGGTGCACCTGGCTCAGCAGCTGCTTGATCTCTTTAAAGCTGCACGGCTTGGTCAAGTAGGCGAACACGTGATGTTCGATCGCGTTGAGCGCCGACGGCAGATCGGGTTTTCCCGTCATCACCACGGCTTCAATTTGAGGCCGGATCTGGCGGGCTCGCTGGATCACCTCCGAACCGTTTAGCCCCGGCATGTCCAAATCCACGATCAGACAGTCAAACGGCTCCCGCTCGAGCGCCGCAACCGCGGTCAGACCGTCGGGGCAAATCACCACGCTGTGCCCCAACTTTTCCAATTGTTGCTTCATCAATGTTTGCAGCGACGGTTCATCGTCTGCATACAAGATGTGCATGGATTCATTTTCAGGCGGCCTTTTGGACATGCTTCCAATCCGTGGAGAGATATTCTTGATGCTTCTTGGCGGCCGGCGTTCCTCGCGAGACCGCGTCTCCGGCAGCTTGACTGGGGAGCCGCAATACCATGCGGGATCCCTTGCCCTCGCCTTCGCTGTACGGCGTCAGTGACCCGTGATGCAGGGAGACGATTCGGTAGCTGATGCTCAATCCCAATCCGGTCCCGGTGTTGTCACGGCGTCGGGTAAAGAAAGGTTCGAACAGGTGATCGATGACTTCCTGATCCATCCCGCACCCGTCGTCTTGAACGGTCACGACCGCTTGCTCGGGTTCCCCGTACGGCCCCGGTTCGGTGCGAACAAATACATCAACACTGCCCTCCGTGTCTACCGATTCCAAGGCGTTGGAAATCAGATTCAACACGACTTGCTGAATTTCCTGTGAATTGCAATGCGCGATGACTCCGCGGTCACAGTGGGTGCGCAGGGTCTTGCAACGATACTGCCCGACCTTGCTGACCATCGACACCACGCCCTGGACCAGTTCGCCGATGTCTTCCAGGTCCCGACTGGAATCGCTCAACCGGCTGAAATTCAACAAACGGCCGGTGATGCCTTTGCAGCGGAAGGCTTCTGATTGGATCAACGCCAAACTGGTCGCAAGCTCTGCCAAGAACTCTTGATTGATGGCTTCCCGTTCTTCTTCGGTAAGATCCTCCAAGGATCCCTCCAGGGCTTCGGCACTCCACGCGATCGCTCCCAGCGGATTGTTGATCTCGTGCGCGACGCCGGCGGCCAAAAAACCCACACTCGCCAGTTGTTCGCTTTGAATGACCTCCCGGGTCCGGTCACGAACCTCCTGTTCGGCGTGCAGTTTGGCCTGGGTGACATCGGCAACCGCCCGGTTGAACCTTTCGGTGATGTCGTTGACGGTGTCGGCCATCGAACCAATTTCATCATCGGTCCCCAGCAGAATCTTGTGCTGGTGATGCCCACTGGCGATCAACTGAGACCCCCGCAACAGCGTTCGAAACGGGACGACGATCAACGTCCAGAACTGCCAGGCCAGGAACGCGATCAAGAAAGTCGCCATCCCGGTGAAAAGTAAAAATTGGTTCTTCTTGGCACGTTGATCGTCGTGAACATCGTCGCGAAAGTTGGACATCGCCTCATAGATGGTTTGGTAATGTTCGTGTGTCAAACTGACCAGCTGATTGAACGCATCCCGAACCCGAGCGTGTCGCTTTTCCACGGACAGCGTGACCGGGTCCATCGAAGACGTGCCCTCCCACTCCTTTTTGGCGGAGGTATGTGATCTGATGATCGCTTCCAGACTTTTCAGTTGACGGTTTCGGTCAACCAGCAAGTGGGTTTCGCGCGTTGTCGCGGCGTGATCGGAAAGGTCCTTCTGGTATCCCTCGAACTCGTGCTCCATCCGCATCAGCGCAATATCGATCAGGGCTTGCTGGGTCTCCAAATCCGATTCGTCCAGCCGGTCCATGTCGATCATCCGTCTCGCTTCGCTAATGTCGACGAAACGGTCGTGCGCGGTGCTGGCGCTATCGGCCCACCGGCTCAATTCCTGGGCGGAGTAAAGTTCGCTGGCCAGCTGGCTGATTTCGTTGGCCAGCCCGCGATCTCGGACCAATTGAGAGTAGCTGCTATAGAACAGCAGCCCCAACACGAGCGCCAGACCGGCCAGCCCCGTGATCATTTTGGTGCGAATCTTCCATTGACGCATGGGTTCGGTGCCTTCCTTAGCCCGCGGGACGCTGCTGAATTCGCCGTGAAACACGCTCCCGCCGACGATAGGACGACGACCGCTCCAGGACAAGATCATTCGGCCAATGAACTCGCCCCAACAATCCACCTCCCGTTTGGAGGTCGTCCAACTTTACGAGCCGGGAAAAGAGGCGCTTTTCTGAAATTCACCCGTCCTCCGGGAAGGTCCACGGCGAGACACGAGCCTTTGGGGAGAGTGTCTTCAAGCACCCGCTGAAATCAATGACGCCGGACGTGCCCTCCCCGCGTCGTCGCAAGCTCCTCCGCGACCCTCCCGGAGGGAGGGTGAGTTAAATCCGCATGCCCCAGGGCCGGAGGCCCGACAGCTCCCTGCCGGGGACCTTGGTCCCCGGTTCCCGGCCATCCCCCTACCCAGCCCCGAAGGGGCGACAGCGAAAAAAAGCATCGGAATCAATCAACCAGCCGAACCCGGTTGCCGTCACCTGCGTCACACTGACACACGGATTTATCTTGATTTCTTCAGGCCAAAGAAAGATAATTCCGTTGTCGGGTCGCGCTAACGCGGTGCGACGGACTACTTCCGAACGACTTCGGGACTCGCTCTGGTTGGCACCTGAGACCCAAGTCGTCTCACCAAGTATTTAAAGGAGGTGATCAAGTGGATTATTGCTGTACTAGCCAACGGGGAAGCAACCCGTAGACCAAGTCGGCGGGCTGACACTACTGGGTCAGCTTCCCCACTCGAGATCATCTTTTGGTCACGAGATATTGCCCGTTTGTCGAGATTTTACCTTGGTCTCGGCAAGCGGGTTTTTTCATGCGCTCCCATCGCCACCGACCAATGTCACAGCTCGCCGACGGACTCGCCGCGTTTGCTGTACCGCTCTCGCGTCGCCACCGCCAAGCAAAAGAAACAGATCGACAACGCGACTAGCTGAACCGCCCCCAACGGGGGCATCTGCAGCCAACGCGAGACGAAGTAACCCAAAAGAGCAAACAGCAGCGCCGCCAATCTCCAGGGACGCTGCGTATCCGTTTTCGAGGATCCAGGAAAAACCTCCGGATCGACCCTGGGCGGCGAATAGGGATTTGTAGGCAACATCGTTCCATTAAACCAAATTCGCCCCCTGTCCGATTGAAAATCGCCAAAGTGACCAACAAGTCCGCCAGGGCGCAAAACGGCACGATCCCTAGCTGGGCAGCGCCACTTCGGGTGAGCCGCGTGGCGCTAGCCGCGGGTTTCCTCGCTTCCACCGGCGGCTAGCGCCTTGCCGCTCATTGCACTGCGAATCATGGTGTTTTTTGATTGAAAGTGCCGCTGTCCCTAGCCGCGAAGCGGCGACAGCCCCCTGCCGTCGGCGTAAGCCGACGGACACCGCCCCCAAACAACACCAGCCGCGAAGCGGCGACAGCAACACCGCCTCAGCGAGAAGAGCGACAATCCACCCCTCTCGCCGCGCTCCCGCTTTTTCAACAACCAATCGAGTTCAGTCACGTGGACGATCCCGCTCACCCCCGGACACGATTGTCACTGGCACTTGAAATGAGCTGACCTCCACCGGCAAACACCGTCGATCATCACAGGCTTGCGTCGTCACCCGGACCGTGACCTTGATCTCACCATCGACCGCCTCCGGCCGCACCGTCACCGGAACCGCAAACTCGATCTTCCCGGTGTACGCGTTGATCGCTTGATCCAACGATTCGTCGACCCGGCGCTCCCCTTCAGGCCGCTGCGTCTCTCCGATCACCAACGATTTCGATTCTTCCACCTCAATATCGCTGGGCTGGACGAATGGGGCCTCGGGATTCGCAGCGTACAAGTGCCACGCCTCATCAATGTCGATGACCGCGGTCACGATGAAGGTTTCGTCGACACGAACTTTGGTGGCCGTGCTGGAGACTCGAATCCGGAGAGGACCAACGCGTCGCTCCAACCGATCGCTCTCGGCGTCGGCGGTCATTGTTCCGGCCGCTCCCGTGCCGTCTTCGGCGCGGGTCGCCAACCACCGCGACGTGGCGACCAACAGATCCTCACAGGTGAACGGCTGCTGCTTCATCCGTCCCGCCAGTGACCGCAGTGTTCGCTCTGCTGATTCGCGGTAGGCCGGGTTGCCGGTCAATTCCGACAGTTCAATCAGGACATTCGCAGCAACCCCGTTCGGGTTGGGCAGGTTGCCACCGCCGCCCAGATGCTTCGACCGCACCAGCAGAACCTCATGATCGTCGGTCGTGAAAAAGAACCCGCCGTCTTGGCGGTCTTCAAAATCCGCCAGCAATCGATCGGCCAACGCGGTCGCCTGGCTCAGCCAACGTTCGTCGCCGGTCGCCCGGTACAGCTGGAGCAACGCATCGGCAAAGTAGGCGTGATCATCAAGGTATCCCGGCAGCTTGGCGGTCCCGTCCCGATACGTTCGCAACAGCACACCGTCTCGAACCATTTGATCCAAAATGAACTCCGCGGCTCGTTCGGCCGATCGGATGTAGCGGGGTTCATCCAGCAGACGTCCCGCGTAGGCCAGCGATCCGATCATCAAGCCGTTCCAGCTGGTCAAGACTTTGTCGTCCTTGTGCGGCTGCGGCCAGGTGTTTCTTTCGACCAACAGCGCCGAACGGATTGCTGCCAGCCGCTTCCGCAACGCTGCAGGGTCGGTCTTTCGTTGCTCAGCGATCGTCTCGATCGACGCTTCCAGGTGCGGGATGTTCGTTCCCGTTTGCTCGCCGGTCGACTCCTCGCGGAAATTCCCTTCCGGCCGGAACTGGTAAATCTCTGCGAACAATTCGGCTTGCTCCGGAGTCAACACTTCCGACAATCGCTCGATCGGCCACACGTAGGCTTCGCCTTCCTTGCCGACTTCGCCGGAATCGATCGCCGAATAGAACGCTCCCTGCGGCGAAGTCATTTCCTGACGGAGCCACCGGTCGATGTCGGCGACGGCGTCGCGGTAACGTGGTTCACGGGTCAATGCGAAGCCGTCGGCGTAGGCGCGCATCAACTGCGCGTTGTCGTACAGCATCTTTTCAAAGTGCGGCAAAAGCCACTCACGGTCGGTGGCGTACCGGTGAAAACCGCCGCCAAGATGATCGTGGATCCCGCCCAACCACATCGCATCAAGCGTCTGCGTCACCGGCGGCAGCAGCGAAGCATCTTCGGTGACGCGGTATTGTTCAATCAGCAATTGCAGGGTGCCGTGCGGTGGGAACTTGGGGGCACCGCCAAATCCGCCATGAACCTCGTCGTAGCCCGCGGCAAGCTGCGCCGTCGCTTCTCCGACCAAAGCCGCCGACAGTTCGGGACGTTCCTCGAAGCCCGATTCGCCCAACCGCTCGGCCGCCTTCGCCAGCATGTCCGCCTGTTTCTGTACATCGTCACGGCGATTCTTCCAGACCTCATCCAACTGCTTCAACACCGCAATGAACCGCTGCTTGGGAAAATAGGTTCCCGCCATCCAGGGCCGCCCATCCGGCGTCAGCCAAACCGAGTTCGGCCACCCGCCGCGCTGCGTCATCAACTGGGTGGCAATCATGTACTGCTCGTCCAGATCAGGACGCTCTTCGCGATCGACCTTGATCGGAACAAAGTGTTCATTGATCACCGCGGCAACTTCGGGATCCTCAAACGATTCCACCTCCATCACGTGGCACCAATAGCACGTCGAGTAACCGACCGACAGAAAGATCGGTTTGTCTTCTCGCTTCGCCTTCTCAAAGGCTTCGTCGGACCAGGGGTACCAATCGACGGGATTGTGGGCGTGCTGAAGCAGGTAGGGACTGGTTTCCTTGGCCAAACGATTCGTGTGCGCTGGCTCGTCTGTGTTCGGATCGTGCACCGTTTCTTGAGCCTGAGTGTGGGAAGTGAAGGGAGGGATCGGACCAAGACTCGCGAAGGCGGCGAACAACGCAACGAGAAGCCGCCAACGACCGCGGCGGATCCGGTCACGAGTCGATCGACAACAGCCGTCAAAAACGTTTCGGCAAGTCATGGAACCAAAGCTCAAATGGAGAGACAGTTTCGTGGAAGGGTTGAAATGCGGATGCTGGGTACGACGTCGTGTTTCGACTCCAGTCGCGAAGCGACGCCAGCCCCCTGCCGTCGGCGCAAGCCGACGGACACGGCTGCCCAAAACACCACCAGCCGCGAAGCGGCGACAGCCATCCGCTTCAGCGAGAGGTAAGGAAATCCTCACCTCCCTGGAATGTACCTGAGCGAGAGCGGATCCCAACCAGGCTTGTCACAGCCCCCAGGATGAAATCACCGACAGCAAGTAACGAATCGAGTAGATGACCAGCATCACGGCAATGAAGCCCCACGAAGCGTAACCGACGACGCGCTCGAAGGCGTTGAACTCCAACAACCCCTTCCGCTTTCTCGGCTCGGGCGCTGGAGGCTCGGTCGGTTCCGGCGGCTGGTACGGGTTCGGATCGCTCACGAAAGAATTCTTCCCGCAACAAACGTTGCCAAGACCAGCCGAGTGCACGGTGGCCGTCGCGACGGTTGGCAACGGGCAGGGTGACAGAACATCACGGATCGCTGGGCACGACTTCGGCGTGTTCGGCGGGAAAGGTCCAGGAAGGCGAAAATCGAACGAATGGAATCAGACACAGGAACACGAAAAACAGGAAACCGGCCGCCACCACCACCAAGGCCCCCGCAACCGTTCGCCGACGGATCTTCATGACGGCCTCCTCGATTGCCCGGCAGGGAGTTTCGATCAGGTACTTCGACCCCCAGTCTATCGAATTTGGCGATCCGATTCAGTCGTGGAGCTTTTTCGCAGAATGCCGTAGATCGTTTCGGGCTGCCTGTTTGTCCGTGCCAGAACTTCGTCGACATCGACCCGACGCAAAGTGCAGGGGGCAATCAACACGCCGGAGCTGCCGGCGGCTCGATGTTAGCTCAAATTTCCCTCCCGGAACAGAATCACCAAACCCCTCTGGCGAGCCGTGTCGTACAATCGCCGTTGCTCCGGACGGCAGCCAACGACGTCGCCCGGCGCTCTGGGGTACCGCGACCGTATGCGGTGTGGTGAGTACCGTCACGCAAGCACCATCGGTTGACGAAGAATTTCGATTGGTCCGAGGTCCCGGGGCACAATTCAAAAAACTGGAGAGGTTTCCGATGTTGAACATCAAATCCGTTGCGTTCGCATGTTGTTGCCTTGTCGCTCTTTCGCCTAGCTGGGCGTCGGCCGACGACATCGCCGACATCAAAAAACTCGACGCGGAATTTGGCCAATCGTTGGTCGAGGGTACCGGCACGTGGTTGAAGAACAATCTTGCCGACGATTTCAAAATCGTCCTCCCGAGTGGCGACGCTCTCAACAAGCAAGAGTATGTGGAAAGGTGGACCAGCGACACGTTTGTCGTGACATCCTGCCAGACACGAGGGATCGATGTCCGATTGTTTGGAAACGTTGCGATTGTGATCGGTCACGGCCCGATCAAAGGGGAAGCGTATGGCAAGCCATTCGACGAGATTCAACAATGGACAGAAGTGTTTGTCAAAACGGACGGGAAATGGAAATGTGTGTCGTGCCACGTTTCGAATCGATAGCACGCTAACGTTTTCTCCGTCAGAATTGATCGCGAAGAGAAGACCGGCGCCCCCGCACTGCGTTCGAAAGCCACGACGCAAAATGCGGGAGCGTGCACGCGGGGATCGCCGGGGTTTGGCGGCGACTGGTCAACGATGAATCAACAGTCCGGCAAATGCCAGTTCATCGACCAGGTCCAACCAAGTCTGAGAGGACTGAAACACGCGCAGAATCTCGGTCGCGGGACCTTCAACGAACAGTCCCCAAATCTGCATCGTGACGATCGCGGCCAATGCTCCGTCCTCGGATGGGACGACATTCAAAGTTGCCACGCTGGGATCGATGTGCAGGCGGCAAATCTCGCGGCCGATTTCAAGACGGGCGTTGTGCGGTGTCATTTCCAAAGCCTCCGCCGCAGGGTTAGCAAATCGTGCGCCAAGGGCTGGGTAGCAGAGTAACCCCCGTGTTTCAGGCCGCGGGGAATCCGGGGTGCGATTTGTTCAGCTTGGACGCCGCTCTTTTCACGCTCATCGGCGAACTTCCCCGCGAATCGGGAAGTCAGGTAGCCAGGTCACCGCGCGATGGCACACATTGCCGACAGAGTGCCGGCCAGATAGACTTCTGCCGAATCGCTCGATCCTATTTGTCGAGTGATGGACTGGCATCCTCGGTCCCCACGACCGGCGACGCCGCTCCGTGCGACCCGAAAGGGGTGAGCGTCGGTACCAACGAAACGTACCCAACAGAAAACATCCCCCGCGCCCATAGCTCAGCTGGATAGAGCATCGGACTTCTAATCCGACGGTCGGAGGTTCGAATCCTCCTGGGCGTGCTGACAGAAAATACCGTCATTTACACGATAACGCCCCTGAGCGTTACCACCGTTTTGGTGTGCGGCCCCGTTTCAAAACTGAATCTGTACCGAAAAACTCGGTCCGGGTTCGCACGGGAGTCCCACCGATGGCAAGACCCAAGGCTAAAGCACTGGCACGCCGCTACCACGTGAGCGGCTAATCTGTTGGCACGATCGCGGGGCGCGACTTCTATCTCGGCAAGCATGATTCGCCCGAAATGCCGCGCCGATTGCTCTCTATCAACAGAACGGCCTAGCGCTTCCCAATGACTTCGATCCGGCCGACTTGGACGCCCGCGCTGCGAGCTTGTTTGGAAAGTCAGCATCAAAGAGAGATTGACCCGCAAGTATGTCAACCGGCTGATGGAAGTGATCGCGAGGCCCACCGGCGTCAGTCGCCCGACCGTGTATCGCGTGATCGACCAGCGGGCTTAAGCGAATCGCCGTACTGACTGGCACTTTCAATACGATCCGGCGGGGGTGGATAAAGAGCCGAGCCCTTAAACCTGCCGATCCCACCCTTGAACTTTGCGTCACAGACCCGCTGGCAAACGAGCGGCAATCGGCTTCCCTCCATTTCAGCGGCACGCGACGGCCTGCGATGTGAGCAACTGCATGCAACCGTCAGAGGAACCGTGCAGGGTGACGCTGTGAATCACCACCACGGGCAGGAGTCGAAGACTGCCGCGGATTCTTGACCCAGCACCCAGGGGGCTGAACACCTGCGTATCGGCTATCTTAGAAACTTACGTTTAAAATGCTTGTGAGTGTTGCTAGCGCAAAAAATCTCGCAGGCCTCAGTGGGGAAAATCATGCTTCAATCGTCCGTCCCCGGCGATGTCTAACATTCGTCGACATGCTAATTCGCACGGTCATAGGCAATGCCGAAAATCGCAACGCACAATTACGTCTTTGTTTTCTTCGTCGCCTTGCATGTGGGTTCTATGCATGATTGCGCTGCCCAGGACGGTGGAAACTCTGCCAAATTCGCGTCGCGATTCCGCAGGGTAAAACCTCTGATTCATCGCCGAGTCGAGATAGGCACGGTCTCCAAGCCAGCAGAGGCCGCTTGGAATCGTCTAGAGAGTGCAGCGGACAGTCGCGGGGAGTTGTTTTCACCAAGGGAGTTTGCAGACTTTCTAATCGACAACCAGTTTGAATTGGAGAGACAAGACATTGCGCACCTCTGCTCGCTCTACCAGACTTTGCAGGAGCCTCCTAAAAAATGGACGGCGATTGTCGAGTCTCACATTTCCCGTGGTGACGCTGCCGTTCCAGCACGCTACGAGTTTGAAATTGCCTACAACCAATACCCGACCAACCTACATGTCCGCTCATTTCATGATGGAAAACGTTGTACTACGTCGGCGACAAGGCGTGACTTTGGTGATACGACCGCCTTCGCAACCACCGCGACGGACGGCAAACACTTGATGCGGTTTTCCCGTGAGGGATATCGCTGCGACCAACCCATTGAGACCGCTCGGGAGGAATGGAACGCGGATATCACGCTGTTTCGCGGATACCATCAAGCGATCAGAAAAGATAATCCGTTCTTCCTGTACTTCCCGGACACATTTCAGTCGTGCTATGACATTGAAGGGACGGTCACACCTGTCGCGGAACTCAAATCGCGAGTATGGGAAGCTACCGAGACGCTGAATGGGAAGACTGTTTTTTTCTGTGGCTCACCAATCACCTACATGACATTCGACGTGCACTCGGGTGACCTACTGAGATTCTCATCCGGCGAGTACGTGCTGTCCAATGGCGGCCTTCGGCCCGGTGCGGCTGATCGGCAGAACAGCGTTTCCTTTGCATCGCACGAGCATTTCGACAGGTTGGGGCGAGTGCCGACCGAAACGACAATCAATGTCGGTGGCGGCATCACGAGCGTGCATTTGCTTGACGCGAGCCGAGTATCCGCGGCAACTGATGGAATTGTTGAGGCAACGATTCCCATCAATGCCTATGTCTTGGATCGCGTCAGAGGCGTCAAATATATCAAGCACGGCGAAAAGGGATCAGTTCCAAAGGCCAAGGAGAATTAGCTGCAACAACCTCAAAAAGAACGATGCGTTCATCGCGATAGTTCCTCCGGGAGTGACCAGGGGGTTTCCGCAGGCTGGATGGTTTGCCCGCCCGCAACTCGGTCGTAATCAAATTCAAACAGCTTACCGAGGGGCTCTCGAGGATCTTTCGTGCTCAATTCAAATACATCCGATGGAACCTCATCCCCAATTCGCCACTTGAGATAGAGATCAAGTTCTTCCAGACTGGTGTCCGCCCCGTAAAACACCGTCATGGCGGCCTGAATCCTTCGGGGAAGCCAAACATCAGATGACTTTGCCCACTCGTACCTGCCATGAATTAGGTGCTTCTTCATGATTTCAACGTCTCCTTCCGGTGTTGTGATTTCCACTTCGATGGGCATATCCCCGTGAGCTTTGCTGAACACAATTCGGAACTGCTGAGTTTTCGTCGGATACCGCTTCTTGAAGACCACCTCTGTCTGCCCCGCGCCAAGATCTCTTCCGGAGCTAAATTCCATTTCGGTAAAAAACCTTCGCGTTCGATCTTTCGTCAATCGCGGTGATGAAACTTCGGCTGGGGAAAGCCAGTCGTCGAACGGATCATGCTTTGGAACGTTGAGATTGTTCGCGTTTGACGGTTTGAGATACTTCGAGAGCTTCATCACGATCGGATCAGACTTCTCGCTGACCAACAATTTTACCTTGTCTTCACGAAACACCTCGTATGTCCAAGTCGTATACGGACGGACACTCGGCAGTGCGGCGGCCCCGCGTCCCCCTACTCGAAATACTGCGGCCGCGGTTTTCCTTGAGTGCACGAAAACCATGTCGTCTCCACGCTTCGCTGTAAGTAACAGAGAAGGGATTGCTCGGCCTTCGCGATTTCTATTCAGGTTCGGCGGACTGTAGGCGAGGCCAACCGCCATGCATGCGTAACCTTTTCTTACGATTTCGTCGCGAAACGCCTCGTATTTCGACAACGCATCGAATGCGTATGCTTCGTATTCCTTCCCGTGGTCGTCCTGAGCACTTGCCTCGTTGACGGCAAGTAGCAATGCGATTGCAACGCACACTTTCTTCATCACACATTCCTTGAAAAGTCCGCTGAAAAGCTTATTCGACGCGCAGAAACTGTACATCACCGATCGGTGCACCGCGAACAGACGATCGATGAAGGCCGGCCACTGCTCGTCTGCGAGGAACTCCGGCGGTCGGAAGTTCGAACCCTGCTTGGCGTGCCTAAATTGCGGTCCTGACGCGGTTACCCCGGTCAGGGCCGGTTTATTTTGCTCCGTGGTCGGCTCGGTTGCTGGCCCCAGACTGGTTGTCGCGTGCACGGACGACACCGCCGAACAGGTCCTCGCTCGCCGCTTGTTTCCAATCCTCGTCTGGCAGGTCGTGATGTTTCGCTACGTGGGCACGGTGTCCGATCCAGCCGTCGACGACGCGGCCGGGAAATGTTCTTCGAGATCCGTTCGGCAACACGCTCGCAAATTCTCGGAGGCCTGATGCCATGGGCAAGCGGTGCCTATTCAATGTTCCGATGAACCTGTGTCGGAACATTGTTTTTCTCGTCTGCTGTGCCTTGCGCATCGAACTTTCCGCCGACGAAGTTCGTTCGATCCAAGAATCTTCAATCGTTGCCGGCCCCCGCTTCCAACTCTCCGCGAATCTGCGACGGCGGTCTACGCGCATCAGTTTCCGAGAGATTGCGACGTCGGTCCTTTGAGGTGTTGTGAGAAGAACACTCCCGCGGCATCCATTGCTTCGTCGAACCACACCTGGGTTTCAAGAAACGGATGCGGTGCTTCGTCGATGATTCGGAGCTCGGCCGGGATGTTTAGCTCCTGCATTCGCTGTCGGAATCGTTCCGCTCGTGTGCTTCCATCATCCTTCTCACCTGTCACGATCAGGCAGGGCGGATCCGTTCTGTCCAGGTGAACCAGTGGCGAAGCAAGGCGATAGATTTCCGGCTTGTCTTTTTGTGAACCGCCCAGGAACTGACGCCAAATGCCGCCGCGATCCTTGTCGCTGGAAATGTTGAGCGTCCGTTCGGACATCAGATCCGTCTGTCCCCCCATGGGCACAACGGCATGAATGGCGCTGCTGAATTCCGAATTCCCGCCATCGCCTTCCAGTTCTGGAATCCCAGTCGAGGTCGCAAGCAAGGCGACTAGATGACCACCCGCGGAATGCCCAATTGCACCAAGGTGGTCCGGATCGATTCCATACTTGCTGGCGTTTGCTTTCAGGAATCTCACTGCGGCTTTGCAATCGTGGATCTGTGCCGGAAAGGCTGCTTCGCCACTAAGTCGATAGTCGATCGACGCCGTCACAAATCCCTTCGCAGCAAGTGTCTGGGCAACCTTCCGGTGGTGGATTTTGCTGCCATTTCTCCAACCGCCCCCATGAATGCAAACGATCGCAGGCAGTTGTCCCCAGGCGTTCTTGGGCCGAAAGATATCCATTCCAACAGTCCGTTCCCCGTATCGCGCGTAGGTCACGTCAAGAAGACTGTGCAGTCCTGCGATTGTTTCGGATGGAACTTCGGTCCTACCGTCGGCTGGTGGTGGTGAAACCTGTCCAGGCGAGCGAGCATCAAGCATCATCTCTTCCTGGAACAGAATCGCCATCCCTCGAAGCTTCCTTAGAATCTCGCGATTGCGCACGACCGTCGATTCCCCAGGGTCTTTCTCGAGATCGTACAGCTGAAGTGTGGGATTCAAAACCAGTTTCCAATTTTGCCAACGCACCGCGGACAAAGCGCCCTGGCTGCCATGATAAAAGAATGCATTGTTGAACTCATGGCGTTTGACGATCGGCTCCCACTCGCCCGCTGGACTCCAGCGACGACGCAGAGGAACGGTTGCGTTGAGTGATTTCTTCATTCCCGGTGGCGGAACGAAACTGGTTTCACCTTTCAACAGCGGGCTGATGTCGCGCCCATCGATGACATGGCCTTCAGGAACTTTGATTCCCGCAAGAGTCGCAAGCGTTGGATACCAGTCCATCGCGCGGACCACCGCCGAGGATTCCTCGCCAGACTGTAATCCTACGCCTGGTCCCCACGCGATCGCGGGGACACGAATCCCGCCTTCGTAGGTCGATAGTTTGTGTCCACGAATGTGTTGATCCGGCGTCCGCCCCGGGCCTCGACCGTTGTCGGAGGCGTAGATGACGACCGTATTGTCGGCGATGCCGAACTGCTTGAGCGCATCAAAGAGACGTCCAACGTTGTGATCGATTTCCTGAATCGCGTCGCCGTATTCTCCCCAACTGGATGTGCCTTTGAAGTCAGCACTTACGCCCAGCGGGTGATGCAACATCGTGTGCGGGAGGTACAGAAAGAACGGCCGTTCGCTGTTCCTCTTGATAAACTCAATCGCTTCGTCGGTGTAGAGTCCAGTCAGCTCATTAGGATCGGCCGGACGTTTAACGATGTCGCCATTTCGCACCAACGGTACGCCTTTGTCACCGAAATAGACGACTTTGACGGGGTCAAGGTTGTGGAGCAAACCAAAGTGGTGATCGAAGCCCTGGTTGTGCGGGAGAAATGGCTCATGAAAACCAAGGTGCCATTTGCCGATGCAGGCCGTCGAATACCCATGGGCTTTGAAGAGCTCGGCAATCGTCAACTCGTCCGGATGAATGCCCAATGGTGAATCGGCTCGATGCACCCAAATATGGTTGCCGACACGGCGCGGATAACAACCGGTCAGCAGCCCGGCGCGAGATGGACTGCAAATGGGCGCGGCGGCGTAGTAGTCCGTGAATCGCGTCCCATTCTGTGCCATCGCGTCAATGTGCGGCGTGGCAACTTCCGTCGCCCCGTAGCAACCCAAGTCATAATAACCTTGGTCATCGACGAAGATGAATACGACATTCGGTGGTGCATCGGATGCGACCAACGGCCCAGTGACGCTGAAACACAGAATCAAAGCGTGCAGCGTTACACGAAGAAGTTGCAGACATCCAATCTGATTCATTTCATTCTCTGCTTGCTGAGTGAGATTACCAGCACCAATCGCAAGCGAGTGCGTGCTCGTGCCGTAACTTCAAGATCGACGCGTCGGGTTCACCCCAAGTTCGGAACCGTCTCATGCGATCAATTCCTCGATGACTTTGCCGCCGAACTGGCTGAGTTGTTTGAAGCGGCCGGCGTGGTAATAGGTCAACCTGTTGTCGTCGAGGCCGAGTAAACGCAAGAGCGTCACGTGGAAATCTCGCACGTGGTGCACGTTTTCCACCGCCGTGGCGCCGATCTCGTCGGTCGCCCCGACGGTGTGCCCGGCTTTACAACCGCCGCCTGCCATCCAAACCGTCATCGCGTCGGGGTTGTGATCACGCCCGTAAGCCAGACCGCCGCCACGGACGCCATTGTCGGGCGTGCGTCCGAATTCACCCATCCAGACGATCAATGTCTCTTCCAGCATCCCGCGGTCCTTCAGATCATTGATCAATGCGGCGATCGGGCGGTCTACGGTGGGGATCAACGCCCCGTGGGCTTTGGCGATGTAGTCGTGCGAGTCCCACGTGCTGCAGTAGACCTGGACAAAACGAACTCCCTTTTCGACAAGCTTGCGAGCGAGCAAACAGCGGCGTCCGAAATTGTCGGTCGGCTGATTGCCGATTCCATAGCGGTCGAGTGTCTGCTGAGATTCGTCGTCGATGTTCAGCACCCCGGGCACTTCCATCTGCATCCGGAACGCCAACTCGTAATTCGCCATCCGCGCTTCTAGCTGATCGTGCTTTGGAAATCGTTTGGCGTGGCGGGCGTTGATCTGTTGCAGGAAGTCAAGGTTTTCTCGCTGATGTTGGCGGCTGATTCCTGCTGGCGGTGTGATGTCGAGAACGGGTGAACCTTTCGGCCGCAGAGGTGTTCCCTGCAGTGCCGTGGGCAAAAACCCGTTGGACCAATTCGCCGCGCCGCCTTGAGGATACGCCAGTTCCGGCAAAACGATAAAGCCCGGCAAGTCCTCGTTCTCGCTGCCGAGGCCGTAATTGACCCACGCGCCGAGGGCTGGATCGCCACCAAAGCGGTTGCCGGTGTTGACGTGGTAGTTCGCCGTCGGATGGTTGACGGATTCGACTTGGCAGCCGCGAAAGAAACAAAGATCATCGGCAACGCCCGAGAGATGCTGCCACAAGTCGCACATGTCGGCCCCGCTGTCACCCGCTTGGTGGAATTTAAACGGGCTTTGAACGTAGTACCGTTTGCCGCTGCTCATCGCCGATTGTTCGTCGCCGCTGCGATGAAATTCGTTCATGTGCAGCTTGCTCAACTGCGGCTTCGGGTCGAACGTGTCGATGTGCGACGGTCCGCCCTCCATGTACAGAAAAATACAGTGCTTCGCCTTCGCGTCGGGAAAGTGTGCCCCGTCAGCGGAGGAGACATTCTTCGCGGTATCCTGTCGGGCGGCCTGAGCCAACATCGAAGAGAATGCGACCGATCCGAGACTGGCGCCCAGGCCGTAAAGAAAATCGCGTCGGGGAACGGCCGAAACAGGTTGGAAATTCATGTCGGACAGTCCCTTCAGTAAACGTAGATGAATTCGTTGCTGTTGAGCAGAATCAGGCAGAGATCGCTCAGGGAACGTTTTTGCGGGCTCGCCTCGTGTCGGGCCAGATCTGGCTGATAGTCTTCGTAAGCGAACAGTTTTTCGGTGAACTGGAACGGTTTGCCGGTATTCTCGTCGACCGCTTCTCGCACCACCTCGGTGGGCCAGTCTTGTCGCTCGAACTTCAGCTGCGTCTGCCGCACGAGCATCTTGTGCCAGTGCTCTACCATCGCATCGACCTCTCCGGTCAGCGGATTGCGGTTGTAGACCAATCGGATCAAACGCTTCACCACCGCACGCTGGGAATCGTCACTCAGCTCGCCACCGTCCGTTTCTTTGATCAGCCGGTCGGCGAGTGCCAAAGCGCGGTCATTACTGTCGTGGCCGTTCATGAGGGCGAATACTTGCGGTGTGATGTTCGACTGGTCGCGCCCTTCGCACGAAGTCGACGATCCCGGTTGGTTGAACGTCTCCATGAACGGCATCCGATGCCCGCGCAATCGCGTGATGTAGATCGAACGCCGATTGCGTGTTGCCGGCTTGGGGTTTGGCACGTAGCTGGGCGCGAAGGTGCCCATGATCATCCGGGGCTGGAGTGCCGCTTCCAGATTCATGTCGGGCCGCACCGGGATGCCGCCGATCTTCAGGTTCAACTCGCCGGAGACGAACAGCATCGCGTCGCGGATCTCTTCGGATTCCAGCCGTCGCGGATGAAAAACCGCATACGACTGCAGATTCGGATCGGCTTTGACAAGCTGTTTCGGATGCGGGTGGGTGCTGGAGCGGCGGTAAGCCCGTGAGTTCATGATCATCCGGTGCAGATGCTTGACCGACCAGTCGTTTTCAGTGAACTCGGTCGCCAACCAATCGAGCAGCCGCGGGTGGGTCGGTTTTTTGCCGGTAGCGCCAAAGTTGTTTGGGTTGCCGGCGATTCCGCGGCCGAAGTGATACGACCAGACACGGTTGGCCATGACCCGCGACGTCAGGGAGTTTCCCGAACCGGCGATCCAGTCCGCCAGGTCCGTGCGGCGACCGCCGACTTTATCGGTGATCGCGATTTCCAGTCCGCCGGGCACCGCGCTGAGCACCCCCGGCTCGACCGGCTCACTTGGGGAAAAGACGTCGCCGCCGGTCAAGATCGCTGTCTCCTCAAGCTCGCCTTGTTTCATCGGATCTTTCGGCATTTCGATCCGACTGCCGTCGCGTGGCGGTTCTCGGGTTTTCCCGTTGTAGACCGTGAACGCCAGCGGCTTGTAGCGATCGAATTCCCAAAAAAAACGCTTCTGCCATTTGCGGGCGATCCGCTCGAGGCCGAACTCTTGGGGCGTCTTGAGCAGGTTTCCGCTTGGCAGGTCCTCTTCGGCAGCGCCGGCACTCTTCGCCTCGGCCTTGGTCTTGTAGGGTAAATCTCGTTCTTTAAACCACGCCCTTTCGTACTGTTTCTTTTTCTCGTTCAGTCGCTGTAGCGACTGTTGGTTCCACCGGTGGCGCGTCTCGTGATAGCGGTGGTCTTCCTTCATGCCGCTTCGATTTTCCTCCGGCAACCATTCGGCTTCCACCGTAGCGAACTGGGTCGTCGCAAAGTTGGCTTGGAAGCGGTAGTAGTCGCGCGTTGGGATCGGATCGAACTTGTGGTCATGACAGCGGCAGCATTGAAGGGCCTGGGCCAGGAAGACTTGGCCGACCGTGTCGGTGATGTCGTCAAGCCACTGTTGTCGGGTGACTTTCGCGACACTCATTCCGGTATGCTCCCAAGGGCCCATCCGCAGGAAACCCGCGGCGATCAGCATCTCCGGATCGTCCCGATCGATTTCATCGCCGGCGATCTGTTCGCGAATGAATTGGTCGTAGGGCTTATCTTCGTTGAACGACCGGATCACATAATCGCGGTATCGCCACGCGTTGGGCCGTTCCCAGTCGTTGGCGAAACCAGAACTGTCGGCGTATCGGACGACATCGAGCCAGTGCCGGGCCCACTGTTCGCCGTAGTGCGGACTCTCCAGCAGCCGGTCGACCAATGCAGCGAACGCATCGTCGTCGTGGCGAGGATCCTCGACGAACTGCTTAACTTGCTCAGGCGTTGGCGGTAGGCCGAGCAGATCGAACGTGGCGCGACGGATCAGCGTGCCGCGGTCGGCCAACGGAGCGGGCTCCAACTCCGGCTCCAGCTCCTTCAGGCTGCTATCGATGAAGGCATCGACCGGATTGCCGACATGACCATCGAGCAGGTCGGAGAAGTCACGCTCGATCGGTTGAAACGCCCACAGGTCTTCGGGCTTGTACTTGCGATTGGTCCACTGCTCACTCAAGCCACCGCTGGTCTGGACGCGGATGCCCGCGGCGTACTCAGCGTAAATTTTTGCGACACGGTCTTGGTCGGGCCAGGGAGCACCTTGATTGATCCAGTCGCGTACCGCCCAGACTTCTTCCTGCGAGAGCGCCTCGGCCTCCTTCGGCGGCATTTCGCAGCCGAGTTCCTCGCGTTTGACCATCGCCAACAGGTAGCTCGCTTCGGCGTCACCGGGGACCACCGCAGCATCTCCGTAGCCGACACCGCCACGCAGCAGCGACTCGCGTGAGCTAACATCCAAGTCACCCTTCAACTCGTCGGCCTCGCTGCTGTGACAGCCAAAGCACTTTTCGCGAAGCATCGGCAGGACCTCGAGGGCGAACAGCTTTTCTCCTTCGATCGGATGGCTGTCAGTAGCGCCTGACGGGTTGTCGCTATTGGTCAGTTCGTCGGCGCGGGCGGGAACCATAGCCGCCGAGATGCACACCTCAACTGCCGCGGCAACCAACCCTCCCATCAAAACAGTGAATGTCAGTCTGCTTGTTCGAATTTTCATCAATCCGGCGTCCCCAACCTGTACAAATCCTCGATCTCCTGGCCGGACAACGGCTCCCTAAAAATCAGGAATTCGTCCACTCGTCCGTTCAAGTTTCTGACCGGGAACGGCACCCCTTCCAAGGGAAGCCCCCAGTTCCCGATCTCACACCTGCCGAATGTCACTTTGCGTCCGTCGCGATGGTGCTCGCTGCCACTTCGGCTGACTTCTTTACCATCGAAATACTGCACCGCTTCACCGGTGGTCGCGCTGTAAGTCACCGCCACGTGATGCCATTGTCTGCCGGCAGCCTTGAATACCGTTTCAGAACGGTAGATCTGATTCTGGCGATAGGGTTTGAACTGCGGTCCGCCGGCAGACGGTTCCAGCAGATAACTGATCGAGAACATGAGCCGGCCGGATTGGTCAATTTGCCAGTGTGGCTCGCCATCTTCGTATCCATCGGACAACAACAGCGCGTTGTACTTGCGATCCAGACCATCCACGCGGATCCACGCGGCCATCGTCAAGCCATCAAAGCTAGCATCGCCAAGATCAATGCGAACACGGTCCCCGGGGCTCTTAAACTCCAGGGCATCCTTTGTCGGCCAGCGTCCTTCCACCCAACGAGCCCCAACGGCGGATCCGGCACGTGATCGTTGTTTTGGAATCGCAAAGTTGTTGACAAGGCGGTCCCATTTCTCATCTTCCCAATGCTTGAAGAGGTAGCATCCGACAATGCGATCGTCGGTCCGCACAGACCTCATGGAAGCCCACCATTGATTCGACTGATTCTGATAGAACGCTTCGCGCCGCTGCTCGAATTGCTGCACACTGGGGAAGTCGTCCGGGCTAGCGCGACCGGAAACGGGTGCTTGATTGGCGACCGCTTCCAGACTTTCACCAACACGAACGATCCGCATTGGGGAATCAGGCAGATGAGCTTCAACTTCGCCGTCAAAGACGTGAACCGACGATTCACCACTGTCGACCTTCACACCGAACTCCGTACCAAGATCGATGACTTTCAGCCCCGGTGCCAGCAAACGAAATCCAATTGCCGGCGGCGGAACATGCATGGTGATCTTTCCGCGAAGACATTCAGCTTCCCATGCACTGACAAGATCAACCTCACCAGAGTCTTCGATCAACATGGTCGCGCCGCTGAAAAAGTCGAGCTGCAACCCGCCAGAAAGCAGTCTCAATCGACCCGGCCGCAGAGTGTCCCCTTCGCGAAAGCTGAACCCATCTGGAAACTTGGCATCGACAACTCTGGACACAACGGCACATCCTGTTTCAACAACCTCGTTTGACACGTATTCCAAGCTGACCGCAGTGTCAGTTTCTTCTGCCAGTCGTCCGCTGCGATCACGCCCGATTCCATAACCGACAACAAGAAGCAAAGCCGCAGCGATGGCGGCCGCAAGTCCCATCCAGCCGCGGGAAACACGTGTCAGGTTTTCTTTACCGGTAACCGGATCATCGGGTGCTTTGCGCGAAAGGTACCCGTCACTTTCTTCCCGAGCATCATCGTTGCTGACGGATTCGATTGCGATGTCACTGATCACCCGCAGGTCGGCATCCATACCACAAAGGTCAACAAACTCATCCCGTCGATCTGCGGACCGCTCGAGTTCTGCTTGCAGTTCTGACGATTCGGTCTCCGTCAGCGAACCGTCCAACCAACAGGAGACAAGTCGCGTGAATGTCTCGTTGTTCATTACACGCCCTCCGTCGCGAGTGTTTGTTTCACGCAATCCAAAAGCTTGTGCCGAAGTCGTTGGATCGTTTTGTAAACGGCCTGCTCGGGGCGAGACTGCTGCGCCGCGTACTCACGAATCGTGACGCCGGGCTGATGCACCGAAAGAATCAATTTGCGCCGAGTCTCATCGAGCTTTCGCAGGCATCGCTCCAGGGCATCTCTTCGATCCGCGTCCGTGGAAGTGATGGTTCCCCGAGCATCAGCCAATTGCTCGGCCAGTTTGTCTGAAAAGACGAGTGGGCTGCGAGCGAGCGAACGACGATACTTGAGTGCCTCGAACCGCGCGATCGTCATCAGCCATCCGCCAAACTTCCCGTGGTCGTCCAGTTCATTGAACTTTTTCCACGCGATCAGACTCGTCTGCTGAACGACTTCTTCCACATCGTGCCACGTCGGAACCAGCCGACGAACGTACGCTTTAACCGCCGATTCTTCTTCGATCAGCAGTCGCATAAACGTTTCGTAGCTAGTCTCTTTGCCTATCACGAGCCGTTCGTCTGGAAACTTGAAAAGCACCACGCGTCGATTTACGGGCGATCAAAACGTCAAAGTGGTCACGCACACTTTCTCGCTCCCGCAATTCATCAGGTTGGACAGAGAAAACGGCCAATTTAAAGAAAAGGCGGAAATTCGACTGAATTCCCAGTCAAATTTTCAATCCTTCTGGAGTGAATAGTTAGACGTCCAGCTATCGGAGGGCAATTCGTGCACCGCTGCCGGTTTCTCGCCGCAGCATCTGTCTGCATTGCCTCTTTTGACGAATTTCAAAAGCGATCAACCCGTTCAGATGCTTAAAGCCAACACCGGCGAAATGGCTGAATTGAATGCCGAGCAGTGCAATTCATCAGTGCCAAGTGAAGCCTTTTATTCGCGACCCCGCATCAAGAAACTCATGAACAGACCGACTCGTTCACTCTTCAGCATCGTCCTGGTCCTCGCAAGCAGTACTGGCCATCTGGTTGCGGGCGATACCCGACCCAACGTCGTGTTTCTCGCCGTCGATGACATGAACGACTTTGTCGGATGCCTCGAGTCACGCCCGAGTGCGATCACCCCCAACATTGATCGGCTTGCCTCCCGCGGCGTGTGCTTTACGAACGCTCACACCGCCGGCGTGTTTTGCGCGCCCAGTCGTGCGGCGATTTTCTCGGGCCAGTACGCTTCAACGACCGGATGCTACACGACACCGCTGTATTTTGTGCATCGTCCGGAGCTTGAATCGCTCCAAACGAGCTTTGCCAAAGCGGGATACTCGACCCTGGGCGCTGGCAAGCTGTTTCATCATCCCGCGGGAGCGATTGACCAACGTGGATGGACGGAGTTCTTCCTGCGTAATCAGTTCCAGAAGAACGGCGGTTGGGCACTTGAATCGTGGAGCAGCGACACGCCCGTGCCACAGCCCTTTCCGGCCAGTGTCTACAACAAAGGCAAAGAAATTACCGGCGGACTGTTCCTGGAATGGGGAGCGATCCCAAACGACCAGGAAAGCGACATGGCCGACACGATACGAGCCGACTGGGCGGTCGATCAACTGAAACGGAAACACGACAAGCCGTTTTTTCTGGCCTGCGGATTCTACGCGCCGCACTACCCGAACTACTGCCCGCAAAAGTATTTCGATCTGTACGATCGAGACGCCATCGAGACTCCTGCGTTCAAAGACGATGACCTGGCGGACCTTCCGGACAAGATTCGCAGGCAACGCCAGAATCGCAAAGCGTTTCACTACGATAAGCTCGTCGCGATGGGTGCCTGGAAGGACGCTCTGCACGGATACCTTGCCTGCAACAGCTACGCCGACGCGATGGTCGGGCGGATCCTGAACGCTCTTGAAACAAGCCCCTACGCCGACAATACCCTCGTCGTGCTATGGAGCGATCACGGTTATCACTTGGGCGAAAAAGGGCAATGGGGCAAGCACACGTTATGGGAACGCACCTCCAACGTTCCGTTCGTGTGGGCCGGCCCCGGCGTGGCCGAAGGAGTCACGACCGACGTGACGGTCAGCCTGATTGACATCTATCCGACACTGGTTGAAAAATGCAGCTTGCCGACGCCCCGTCAGGAGTTGGAAGGTGTTTCGCTGGCATCGACGCTGAAGCATCCTACCGAAGCAGAAGACCGAACCGTGTATCTGCCCTACATGACCCCGGGAGAATATGCGGTGATCAATCGCGACTGGCGTTTCATCCACTATGACGACAAGAACCAAGAACTATACGACGTCAAAGAGGATCCGCACGAGTGGAACAACCTGGCAACCGACGCGCAGTACGCGGACGTCATCGCCAAGCTGCAGGATTCAGCGCCGACGGAATTCGCCGACCCGGAACCCAAACTGAACGCGAGGCGTGATCTGGTCGTCGAGGGCGAAACCTTCCGCTGGGAGAAGGGCAATGGGAACTACGTTCCGCATCCCAAATACCTGCCATACAGCGATCCCGCAATGCGGCGAAAGCAGTCGAAAGAGTAACGATGAAGTGATCCGTAACCGGCGTAGAGATACACCACTCCTTCGGCGCGGAACGCTGTCGAGACGGAAAATCAGAAAGAACTTACGTCCAGCGGGACTTGCGAGCGAATAATGAGCGTTGGCCTCTTAAAACACGTCGTCGTCTCAGCCGCCGTCCTGGCATTGTCCGCCGGTATTGTCGAAGCTTCCGACAAGCCGATGAATGTGCTGCTGCTGATCGTCGACGATCTCAACACTTGGTTGCTGGAAGAGCCCACGCGTTACTCGGGCCGAGTCGTCGCTCCCAACATCCAGCGCCTGGCGAAGCAGGGTGTTCTGTTTCACAACGCTTATACGGCCAGCCCGGTTTGCTCGCCTTCCCGGACCGCGTTCCTTTCCGGCGTTGCACCGTGGAAATCGGGCGTCTCACGTAACGGAGTCAAAGTCGGCGACAGCAAAGTTCTGCAGGGGATTCCTTCGTTGTTCAAGACGTTTCAGGATCAGGGCTACTGGGTCGCGTCGTTCGGCAAGGTAACACACGGATACGACACCGGCGTGAATTATGAGGCCTCGATGAACCACAAGCGGACTCCGCCACCACCGGGTGCACCGCTCAATGGCATCGCTCGCAGCGCTGGTGGCAATTTAACCGAACGCGACTGGGGGGCAACTCATCTTGACGAAAACGCTATGAGCGACAAGCGACTGGCCGACGCCGCGATTGAATCGCTGCATCGTGAGCATGACACACCTTTCTTCATCGCGTGCGGCCTGTTTCATCCGCATTATCCGTGGTACGTCCCGCAAAAATACCTCGATATGTATTCGCTGGATGAGATTGAGCTGCCGCCGATGCGGGACGGAGATCTCAAAGACGTGCCCGCGTACGGCCAGAAGCTGGTGAATCTTGGTTGGGACGAAAAAGTTAAGGAGAACGGTTTGGTCAAAGAAGCGATCCGCGGCTATCTGGCCAGTGTCACGTTCTCCGACACCCACGTGGGGCGAGTCTTGGACGCTCTCGACGACAGCCCACACCGCGACAACACGATCGTGATCCTGATCAGCGACCACGGTTTTCATCTCGGCGAGAAACAGAACTGGACGAAGGGGACGCTATGGGAAGAAGCGACGGACAGCGTGATGATGTGGCGGGTGCCGGGCGTGACTCAGCCGAATCAAGTTTGCAAGCGGCCGGTTTCATTGCTCGACCTCTACCCGACGCTTGTGGATCTGAACGGCATTGATAAGCCCTGCCATCTCGACGGTCAAACACTGCTGCCGTTGTTGAAAGACGTCACGGCCTCGCGGCCTCCTGGAGCCATCACCGTCTACGACGGTCACATGTCGGTTCGCACCGAAACCGCTCGATTCATCCGCTACTGGGACGGCACGACCGAACTTTATGACCTCACCAGCGATCCTCACGAGTGGACGAACCAAACAGGAAACCCTCAATTCGCGGCGCTGAAAGCGAATCTCGCGGGGCTGCTTCCCCCGCAAGAAGAAATCGTCGAACCGTTGCCGAGTCGGCAGGCAGGAGCCGTCAATTCGACGCCCCGCAAGCCGAAGCCTGAGAACAGAAATCGGGAAAGTCGAAAATGAAGTCGCCATGAGAAACCTGTTTCATTCATCCAGCAACTGGCAATGCGTCTTCAGCTCTTCGACGAAAATGAAAGTTTCAATCGCCGATGCTCAAAAATGATGTTTGCCACGACGCTTCGTTCTCATCACCACACCACCCACGCGTTTTAGAAATGGCTCAACGACTGCGGTTTGTATTCGCGTTGTCGTTGTTCGCCGTCACGGCGGTTTCAGACGCGGACAATGGCACAGCCCCACTAGGAAGGTCGATATGACTTTGAATTGGACATCGATACACTCACTTCGTGGTTTCGTAACTCTATACGCGATCACGTTCCTGCTGTCGGCCTCGCCGAGTCGTGCGGAGGGTGACGCTGAGAAGCCGAACATTGTTCTTCTGTTCATTGATGACTGGGCGTGGAACGGGTCTCCAGTTGCAATGGATGACGCGATGCCGAATTCTCGCATGCCGATCCTGCAGATGCCGAATGTCGAGCGGTTGGCTCGTGAGGGAATGAAGTTCACCAACGCCTATGCCTCACCGCAGTGCTCTCCGTCGCGAGTCTGTGTGCAGACCGGCCAGTCCTCGCCGCGAAACGGCTTTACCGTGTTTATGAACGACCGCGGACAGGATTACTTTGATGAAAAGGGCTACCCCGACTTTCCGGTGATTCCGTGCGTCTCGGACATGACGATCGACGCGGACGCTGTGACGATTCCCGAAGCTTTGAAGCCGCTCGGATATGTGAGCGCCCATGTCGGCAAATGGCACATGCGAGGCAATCCCGGCGATGAGGGTTACGTGCTTCACGATGGCGACACCAGCAATACGCCGGGCAACACACTGCCGGAGGATGCCAAGCAGCGGCTCCCGGACGACCTGACCGATCCCAAGCTGATGTTCAGCGTCACCGAGAAGGCGCTTGGCTTCATGACTCAGCAGGCCAAAGCCGGCCAGCCGTTCTATTTGCAGATCTCACACTACGCGATGCACGAAGGTCGTGAATGCCTGCCGGCGACGCGTGCCAAATACACGCGACACCCGCTCGTGCAGGCTTACTACCGGAAGATCGGAAAGACGGCTGAAACTGTCAAACGCAAGGAAGATCCGGCCATCTGGCTGGGCATGGGCGAAGACCTGGACGGACGCATTGGAACGGTGCTTGAGCGTATCAGCGAATTGGGTATCGAAGACAATACCTACGTCGTTCTGGTTTCCGACAACGGTTACCGACACCAGGAGCTCCTGCTGACGAAGGGGCTCAAGCAGCCCCACCACGCCGCAAAGTGGTGGGTCTGGCAGGGTGGCATTCGCGTTCCGATGATCGTCAAGGGGCCGGGCATCAAGGCGGGGTCAGTTTTCACGGGTAACGTTGTCAACTACGACTTCCTGCCGACGTTCGTTGATTGGGCCGGCGGTGATCCGGCCGCACTGAAAAACATTGACGGTGTCAGTCTGGCGTCATACATGGCAGGGGAATCGCCGACTGAGTCCTTCCTTGAGCGGAGTCTCTATTTTCATTACCCACACTACCGTACGACCATGCCGCACTCCGCCGTTGTCTCGGGTAATCGCAAGCTGCTGCATTTCTACGAGCGACCGGACATTCCGATGCTTTTCGACCTGACGGACGACATGGGCGAAGTCCACAACCTTGCCGCGTCTCGACCGGAAGAACACCGCCGTCTCCATGATAAGATGATCGAATATTTCGATGAGGTTGGCGCCCGCATCCCAAAACCGAACCCGAAGTACGACTCGGCGATCTACAAGAAGTCGAAGGAATACCAAAAACGCGTCCAATGGGGGCCATTTACCGGTAGCAGGCCACTTGACGAGGACGAGAAATGAATCGCTTTGGCGACTGATCAAACCGGTCGCTCGGGCGACCGCTTGATCTGTACCGCTCGAACAGCGTTTCAAACAGGTGACGCACGCGTTGCAAAGCGAACGCGGCAGCGCATAAACGCACTCAGGTGGCTGCGATGGCTCAGTATTACATGCCGCTCGGGCAGTCCGAGTCCGAAAGATTCCGGGATGCTCTGAAGGAACGCGGATATACGGTGAAGTCGCTGGCTGAAGTAATCTGGCATAAGCACTACGGTGACGGCGCGACCAAGTGGCTTCCTTGTCCCGAATCGCTGCGGTCCTTTTTGACAATGGGATGGATGTCGGGAAGGGACACACTGCCTGCCGAGTTGGTGTCCTACTTCGAAGAAGAATTGGGGGCTCCCCTCGTCGAATTGATTGAACGTCGCGACTCGAGCGGCGAAATCGGTGGGGACGACAGGTGACTGCCCACCACAGCCGTGAGAAGCCGTTTGCCTTGCAAAATGAAGTTCACCACAGTGTCAGGGCCTTCGCAATGCGTTTCCGATTGGCCGTCCAGGCAACTCGCGGCCGAGGTTGATCGGTTGCACATCTCACCAGCCTCGGAACTTGCCCGTAGCGTCTTCCTGGCTAAAAATGTGTCTCGCTACGTCTCCTCAAAACTCATCTCAGGACGCACGAATGAACTTGACCACCATGCGATTGCTTCTCGTTTTGGCCGGAATCGGCTTGACGTCTTCAGCGTTCGCGCAGCAGTTGGAACGGGTCAAGATTGACTTGCGAGACGCGGCATTCGCAGAGATCGACCCGGATGATGATTCGATCCTGACAATCGAATCGAATCGCGTCGACCCGGTCAAACGGCGACGTGTGACTCCTGTCACTCGATGGAGAACCGAAGCCAGAACTCGAGTCGTGCTTGTTGATGGGGAGCAGAAAGAGCAAACGTATCTGGTCAAGATTCCGCTCACGGAGATGACGGTCCAGGAGTACTCGGTTGAGCACACCGACGCGACGCAACGCGCCGCATTTGATCTGTCCCAGGTGAAGCTCTGGAACTTGTCGGGGGAGAGTGTCCCGGCCGAGGAGATCAAGTCACGAGTGCCTAAGCGATTTCCGGTCATCCTGCTCCAGTCGCCCTGGGACGACAGCCAGCCGCTGACGGAAGCGCAAGCCGCAGTCCTTCGTGAAGGCACCTTGCTTCTCTACCCCGAAACCGCGGTCTGGCGATCCGGCGAACCGCAAGAATGAGCCATGGATCAGCATTGGCACGCCAGGAAAGCCGCCGGAAATCCCGCTGGCGCTTGGCCTCCGCGTCGATCACCAGGGAAACCGTTCGCGGAAACGTATTCGGCCCACTGACCCTGGTGTCCCTCGAATTCGTCCAAAGCGGAACCCGCAGTGGTGGGTCGAGTTCGGTAGGGCACCGGCTGGCCGAAAAAAATCTCAAAATTCAGCGTCACAGGACCGGCGTGGCAGGCTCCAAACACAATTGCACCTCAACGACCGCGCGCCGCTGTCATGAATCCACTCAACGGAGAATCCGATGAGAAGACTGCTTCCCGTTGGCCTGATCGCCTGCCTTGTCCTTGCGGAAGGTTTTTGCACCGACGCACTTTATGGAACGATTGCGGGTTGGGGGCACATGATTGACCCCGACGGCGACAGCCGGTTCGAAGTCGCCGCAGACCAGGTCACCATCGTCTTTGGTCCCGGACGCGACGGTCTGGACGCCGAAGGTGGCCCCGAAAAGATGAACGCTCCACGTGTCCTCCGATCACAAACAGGCGATTTCAGCGTCACGACGACCGTGAAAGGCAATCTGCCGCTACCGGAATTGCCTTACGCCTACATCAGTGGCGGCCTGGTTTTGATGCAGGACGACCAGAACTACATCCGACTGGAACGAGCCAATTTTATCCGAGACGGAAAAAAGAGCTATTACACCAACTTCGAGCAGCGGATCGATGCCAAGCGGACGCGGATGGGAAGGTTTGTTGATTACGCGTTGGACGCTGAACGCGACGTCGAACTGCGTCTAGAAGTCAACGGCGAGAAGGTTCGCGCCTTGGTACGTCAAGCTGGAGAACCGTGGCACGAGATGGGGACGGCGACCATCGACGCCAGCCAGGCGCAGCACGTTGGTATTTCGGGCGTCAAGACGATCGAGGAGGAAGTCCGAGTCACTTTCAAGGATTTTCAAATCGAACAAGCATCGAACATCGACGCGGCCGAAAGTTCGAAAATCAAACTTTCTCAGCCGATCGGACAGAACTGATCAACCGCGGCCGCCGAATGGTGCAGTGATAACCCTTTGCAGCAGAAGCACGGCACTGCAGCAGCACGCAGACCCCACCAGATCGACCATGGTTAGCACGAATCCCGCGATTGCTTTCGACGAGTCCGTTTCGGTCATTGGTTGCGTCATTGAGCCTCGGGTGCTCGCATCCGGGACGCTGGATGCTGGTTGAGCAACAATGGTTCAATCCTTCAGCTAGATGCCGCATGTCAGAATGCGTCTCTCGGCTAACTCGAGTAGGAAACCGCTGAGTCAAATGAATCTCGTTCGGCAAGAAACGCTTCAACGGCTAATCGCGAATAAGAATCTCGCGATCGATGAACAGGTCATCCGGCGTGACCCAATCGGGTGCACGACGAATGTGTCCTTCATCGAAATGATCAAATTCCAAATCGAAGTGTTCGCGAAGCGGCTCACGGAAATCGACGGAATCAAAATCGAACACAGCATGGGGAACTTCGTCACCGACCAGCCAATGAAACATCATGTGAGTCTGATGTGTTTCCGGCTTCCCTTTTCTGTAAAGAACTGACGCAATCTCAACACGTTTCGGCACCCAAATCTGGTCGTGCTCCATCCAGTGGATACGGGCATGGCTAAAGAAGCCTTTGAAATCCTCCCTCGATCCGTTCGAGAATCGAACCTCGATAGGAAGGTAGGCGTCGACCGCACTTTGAACCATGACAAGATCGAACGAATTGTTTTTTCGTCCATACTTCCAATGGCTTTTCACGTTCCCTCTGGTGATCTCAACCGCGGAAACCAACTCGGACTTCTGAAAGAAAACCTTTTCGGCGCTTCCTCGATTCGCTTCGATACTCTCAAACTGGTTTCCAAAATCGACAATGTCATCGAAGGGATCGAAGTGGTAAACCTGAATGTAGTTTCGTTCTAAGAATCGATCCTCCGGTACGTTCTCAGGTTTCTCCTGGTACCGTCGCGGACCATTGACGATCCCGTCCGCGATCTTCAATGATCCGCGGGAGCGAACCATTTCCTTCCACAGCTGATTCGAATCCCAGCAACGACCGTAGGCGTAAAAATGGAACTGCTTGCTTTGGTCTGCCGCCTGGATTGCGTAGAACGGAATGATGACGGGCTGATCACCAGGGCCTCCAAGCACCTCCCGTCCCACGAAATGCTTCTCGCCCATCGCGACAAAGGCAAATCTCTTTGAAGCTTTATCGCGATTGGATACCAACTCTGCGATGCCGTCGAAAACCTTGGACTCCGGTCCGGTGAGATCGTTGTCGCGAGGGTCTTGCTTCCGGAACTGACAATGCGCTTCTGATGAACTAAGAATCAAAACAGTGAACAAGACGCATTGTTCGATCCGCCATTGCATGTCAGCACCCATCGTGGAGGGTAAAGTTCGAGAAGCTTCACCAGCATACAACGCCTGGCGGTGGGAACTCCCCGACCGTGCAATGGACCCTCAGGATCGCGTGTCGGTGCCCCATCTATCTGTCCGCTGATTGTGAAGCCGTGTGTCTCGGAGAAGCAGTTGGAATGAACGCAACTTTCACGGAGTGAAAGGCGACAATGAAGTCAACACGCTGTTAGCTTAACAAGTGTTCGAACACTTCGCTGCCATGGCACCCAGACGGTTGGTGATCCTGCCAATCCCGAGCTCTGTCGGATGTGGCTGACTGCAGGGAACGCGGTCCAACTAGCCTTCATCGCGATCGATGTGGTTCACGCGGTCGGGGTCGATTCCCGCCGATCTCAATCCGGATTTCCAACCCAAGTAAACAACATACAGGAATGCAATCTGCGGTCCCCAGCAGCAAAAAGAGGCAACGGAAAGCTCAAAGCCAGCTTCAGCGGCTCCCAGGAAAGCGGCGACCACCACTCCGAAGACGTACAGTCCGAAAAGCACACCCCCGGCAATGGCATAACGTGCGTTGCGTGTTCTCCCGTAGCGAGACATCAAAAACGCAATCGTTGGGCCGAAGACGTACAACAGGGCGCCGATGGCGATGCTGCCGTCGTAGCCCGCCAGTCTCGCGAGCGCGAACACCAAGGCGAGCACAAAGGTTGCAACCAGAAGCTGCTGGATGCCAAACTGCGTCGGTTTCGGTTTCAGCTTGAGCACCCCATTCCGTTTCCCGCCAGTTTCTTCTCAAGATCAAGGAGCGCGGTGAAACGATCACCGGTCAGCCCGAGGGCAACCGCAAAAGCCGGTTCCGGGTGCGGTGATTTACCGGGAATCAAAACACTGACGCTACCAATCTTTGGAACCGCCCCAAGAGCTGCGGGTGCAGTGTAGCGGTGCCTTGCACCCGGCGGGCGTCCGCTGACTTGCATTTTCCCCAAAGCGTGCAATAGACAGCATCGCCACCGCCTGGAGGGCTACACCGACTTCGTGACGAACCAACTTTCCGACGATCTTCCGATGGCATTTCTGTGAAGACTCAGGTGCATCACCGCTCAAACCGCTTCATCGACACGGCTATCTTTGCGACCAACTTTTCGATCGCAACGATCTTGCTCATGGCCTGCGTGATCGCAATCGCAACCGCGGACAACCCGTTCTCTTTTCTGAGTGGCCTGTTCCTGGTGGTTCCCGTTTTGGGATACGCGATAGCCGAATGGGCTTGCTGGTATCGAGAGCGAAATTGGCTCGGCCGACCGCTGGGAATCCTGAACCTGTTGCTGGCTGCGTTCTTCCTTTTTGCTGCCGCCACCAACGTCATCGAGGTGGCCCAGGATCGTGAATCGGTTGATCCATGGTTCCTTGTCGTCTTCGGACTTGGCTTCGGAATGTTTTCGGCCTACCTAGGCTACTGCGGTTGGCGACGAATTCGTCGAGCACCGTCACCGTGATTCACTGGACGGGACCGTTGCTGTCGCCGCTCCGCGGCTGGTGGTGTTTAGGGCAGGCGTTTCCGTCGGCTCACGCCGACGGCAGGGATCTGTCGCCGCTTCGCGGCTGCAAAACAAGAAAAGGGCGTCGGGGGCTGCCGTCGGTTCGCGATTGGAGGTCCTGCCGTTTGGCTTCACCCTGCTGTTCAGCGAGCAGACGTCAACGTTGTCGGTAAATCCAGATGCCGTTCAAGACGGTCCCGGCTAGCAACACGCAACCTCCCAAGAGGACCAGCGTGATCCATAGCAAGCCGCAAACCGTCAGGAAAGCCGTTAAGACAATGGTGGCCGCCAGACTTATTTCGCCCGCTTCCAGAATGGCGGGCCCGTATTTCGCGAACAATGTCAACGAAACCAAGATGTAGACGGCAGCAGAAACAAAGCTCACGCCCAGGCAGGCGAGTCCGACCAGCCCCTCCGTGATTTCTCTGCCACCGGCTGACAACACCATCATAGTCACGATGCTTGTCAGCAGTCCGATGACGAGCGCACGCTGCCAGGGACCGTAAGAAGCGATTTGCTTGTCGCTCAATGACGCATCGGACAGCTGGTTGAACAAACGAACACCCAGAAGTCCACCAAACAGGCCGACACCCGCTCCAGCAGCGGCAACGAAAGTTCCGATCACCAACATGGTGTGACCTCACTCTGACATGCAAATAAGCCGACGAACGCACGAAACTCCCCATGCGGACGCAAAGCGACTTCATTCCGGTGGGTGGATGGGAGGCGCCAGTGGAACCCTAGGTCGCGGATGAAACCGTGTCAAATGCCGATGCCGGTGGCACCACGGCTTTCACCGCGCGCCGAACCGTCGGCTTGCGCCGACGGCAGAGCGCTATCGTCGCTTTGCGACTGCATGACAACGATCGATAAACGCCGCGATCCACTCGGCAACTCTTCTTCGGATGAATGCTCGACCAAGACTCACCGGTCCGATCCGTCTGTCCTTCGCAAGACTTTCTGAATCGCTGCGCACAGTTCTTGGGGTTCATCGGTTCCAATGCGAAACTTGCGTTGGTTCGGCAAATCCAACTCGACGGCGTCCAACCCCGAGACGTTGAACATCCAGCCGTGGGGAATCAGTCGGATCCCCCAGCCGTAGTACCAGCGGTTTCGCACCACCCGCGCATCGACAATCTCGTCCACACGAAAACGCCGCCGAATCACTCCGGGACCGAACGATACCGTCACGCTTTCCGTCGTCACCTCAACCTGTAGCGCGTAGAACAAAAAGATGCAGCACAACAAGATGATCAGGACGGTGACGACCACGCGAGAGTCAGGCGCCGGCGCCCCCACCCAAACCAGGACCGTCATCACGGCACCGATTCCCAGAGACCACAGGATCAGCGTGGCGACTTGACGATGCTTGTAGATCGGTTCCATCTCGGCCTCATCCGGCTGGGAAGCTTCATCGCGGGCTTTTTCATCTTCAGCCGCCACGCTTCGGCGCGGCGTTTCCTCCCAAATGCGATCTTCCTGCTGCGCACTCGCAGTGAACCGTTCACCGACGCCGACCGAGCAGGATGACCATCAAGTTTAACGATTACGTTGACTTCGCCGCCCACTTGTCTCGCACGGGGCGCGCCGTCATTCGATCGCGCCGTGTTCAAATTCTCGGTCGAATTCGGAATCTGCCTAACGGCACAGCGCCGCTTTTGGTGAGCCGCGTGGCGCTTGACACAGGTTCTCTCGCCCCAACCGGCGGCTAGCGCCTTGCCGCTCATTGCACTGCAAATCACGGTGTTTTTGATTGAAAGTGGCACTGTCCAGCTATTTACCGGAGGTTCGATTTCCAGTTGATCCGATAAATCCAATCATAGCGAAGATCGGTTGACCCCCATCACCTTTTGGGTCAACGCGATTCTCATCGCGCATTGATTCACGGGAACTAGGTTTTCCAACCCATGTTAGCGAGACCCTGGATTCTGCTGTTGTTGCTCGCGTGTGGCCCGGCCACATCCCGGGCGGAGGAATGGTGGTCGTTGGACACGTCCACTTGGGAATGGACCAATGCGTCTGGCGACGACGGATGCGATCACTGTGATTCACTGAGTGATGCCGAATTCTGGGGCCAGGCGGAATGCGACGGTGCATGCGACTCTTGTCCTTCCTGCTCGATGCGTGCGGGTGGGGATTCATCGGGCAGCGGCTGTTCCCGGTTGGCGTACTGGAACAGGCCAGCGGAGAATTTTGTCGATCGCATCCTGCCTCGTTCGAACTTGCCCTTTCCGTTGTTGAAAGGCCTGGTCGAGGGCCGTGACGTGCCGCTGCCGTTGCACTTGGGATCGGGAGTCGTGTTCACGGAGATGGACCGCAATGTCGCCGTTTCCGACGTGCGATTGGGCCTGGGGGATGATACTCCCATGTCGGTCGATCGGGTCTCCGTCCCGACCTCCAAGTTCCATGCCTCCAGCCAAATCGCCAGACTGGATCTTTGGGTGCTCCCCTGCCTGAACCTTTATGGAATCGTCGGGCATACCAAATCGACGGGTGACATCACCGTCACGGTCGATCGGTTTCCGCTGCCAGGATCACCACCGGTTGATTTGAGAATCCCCGTCGAACTGAAAGGCACGACGGCGGGATGGGGAATGACGACCGGGATCGGCGCGAAGAATTGGTTTGCGATGCTGGACATCAACAAAACGTGGACCGACTTTTCCCAGCTCGATTCCAGTCTCACCGCATTGGTCATCGCACCCCGAGTCGGGATGCCGATTGACCGGCCGTGTTTCAAGGGCGAGATGCACGTCGGTGCCATGTGGCAGGACACCAACCAGACGGTCGAACTGACCTTGGATCACCCCATCTTGGGCGACGGGTTACACGTCGAAGTCGATCAATTTGAGCCCCGACCGTGGAACTTTCTGGTGGGAGGTCTATGGGCGATCAACGAACGTCTGCTGTTCATGGTCGAGGGGGGAATGGGTGGTCGCAGCTACGTCATCTCAGGGATCACGTTGCGACATTAGATCGGTCGCGGCCCAATGAAGCCGTAAAGCTACTCGCGAGCGTGTGATTGGTTTGGGATTCGTCGCATCGTGAGACTCTTTACTAACGGGCGTGATGAGCGGAATGACGCTGCACCCTGTCTGAAAACTCGAAAAACCCGGTATCTGCCGTCGCAACCGCGTCGGAGAGCCACGCTCCGGCGAGCGTCGCGACTCGTTATCAGATAAAGCCTGGCTGGTGAGCAGTCTGCGGTCCCACAACCCTCGGCCGGGCGGTCATCATGGATGGGAATGAACGAGTGATCTGCGCCGCCACCCTCCTTGTCTGACGTTGCCATGCTTCTGAATTCCAGTCAGCGATTTCGAGCTACCGTTTTCGCCGGAGTCTTTATCTGCCTGTGCGGAGCCACGCGGGGGCAGGGCGTGCGGACGGCCGAAGAGGCCGGCGTGTTGACAATCCGCTCGGCAGGAAATCAGACCGTCCGGATCACGCTGCAACCAGCAAATTCACCTTCCGACGTCCCTTCCACGCCGGCGTTGGTTCGATCCGCAGACGAGGATGAACCGAGATTGACACTCACCCGACTGGACGGACCTGTCTCCAGACGCATCGGGCAGCTGGACGTGGAGGTCCGCCCTGATCCGTTGACGGTGGTGGTCAGCAAGGAAGACCGAATCGTCCAACGCGTCACGTTCGATCCCGACGGCTCGCTACGTTTTCGGCTGGACGACCATCCGGTGTTGGGCCTGGGAGAAGGAGGTCCGCTGCCGCCGCGCGAAACCAACTGGCGGAAGTTGCCGGTCGAATTCGATCGACGTGGCCGCCTGCACCGCATGCGACCACGCTGGCAAGCCGACGCCTACGGATCGCGGAATCCGGTTCCCCTGATGATCGGCACCGGGGGCTGGGCGCTGTTTGTCGCGACTCCGTGGG
This sequence comes from Roseiconus nitratireducens, assembly GCF_008629675.1. Classification (GTDB taxonomy): domain Bacteria; phylum Planctomycetota; class Planctomycetia; order Pirellulales; family Pirellulaceae; genus Stieleria; species Stieleria nitratireducens. Next base: position 262,382 of record NZ_VWOX01000002.1, read on the forward strand.
GACAATTCGACTTGTCCGACGCGGGTGAAGGTGTCTTCACACCGATGCAGCCCGGTGATCCCACCCAAATGCAGCAATCACACCAGGACCAGCATGAGCAACGGGGCAAAGGCATTCCACCGATGAGCTCGCTGCGACCCGGCGTGTTCGATCTGTTCGTCTTCGACGCCAGCCAGCCGGCGAACTTTTTCCAAGACGTCGCGACGCTCACCGGAAAAGCGGCTCTTCCGCCACGGTGGGCCCTGGGTTACATGCAATCGCACCGCACGCTGGAAGACGAGGACCAGCTTCTGTCGATCGTGGACACGTTTCGGCAAAAGCAGATTCCCCTGGATGCGGTGATCTATCTGGGGACCGGATTCACTCCACGAGGTTGGAACACGCCGCAGCCATCCTTTCAGTTCAACCCAGAGATCTTTGATCGCGACCCTCGCGAGGTGATCGCCGACCTGCACCGGCGTCACGTGAAAGTCGTCGTTCACATGGTTCCCTGGGACCGCGACAAGCTGCCGACGTTGGCCGGCAAAATCCCACCGACAAACGATGATCAGGTCCGGCCTGGGCACTTGGCGGATTACTGGTCGCAGCACCGCGACCTGGTGGAAGCGGGCGTTGATGCATGGTGGCCGGACGAAGGCGATTGGTTCAACCTGTTCGAACGCATGAAGCGACACCAACTGTACTTCGAAGGTCCCCTCTGGACGGATCCAACGACACGCCCCTGGAGCCTTCATCGGAACGGTCACTTGGGAATCGCCCGCTGGGGCGGTTGGGTTTGGTCCGGCGACACGACATCCAGCTGGAAAACCCTGGAAGCACAAATCGCGGTCGGGCTCAATCACTCCCTGAGTCTTTCCCCGTTCTGGGGATCGGACATCGGCGGTTTTTTTCCGACGCCGGAATTGACCGGCGAGCTCTACGCGCGATGGTTCCAATTCGGCGCCTTCTGTCCCAGCTTTCGCTCGCACGGCCGGACCTGGTGGACGCGACTTCCCTGGGGCTGGGGCCTGTCAGAATTGGGCCCGTTGGAAAGTCAATCGCCACCGCTGGAATCAGAGCTGAACAATCCCACCATCGAACCGATCGTCAAGGAATACGCACAGCTCCGATATCGGCTGCTGAGCTACAACTACACGTTGGCCTGGGAAGCTCGCGCGCGTGGGCTGCCGATGATGCGTGCCATGTGGGTGCACTATCCCGACGATCCGCGGGCCCAGGGTCTGGGCGATCAGTATCTGTGGGGTCGTGACCTGTTGATCGCGCCGGTGTACAAGCCCGGAGCCAGCGAACGCGCGGTCTACCTGCCCGACGGACATTGGTACGACTGGTGGAACGGCGAACAAAATCGTGGCGGGCAAGTCGTCCATCGTCCCATCGATCTTGCCACCATGCCAATCTACGTCCGTGCGGGCGCCGTCTTGCCGATCGATCCGCAACGTCAATACACCGACGAAGCGGTGGACGCCCCGTTGCCCCTGCGCGTCTATCCGGGAGCCGACGGCGAATTCACTCTCTACGAAGATGACGGCACGAGCATGGCCTACCGGGACGGTCAATCAAAGCAAACCCGATTCGTCTGGGACGATGCCTCCAACACCCTGACAATCGACGTCGTACCCACCAGTGATCGGCAACAGCATCCCCAGCGGACCTTTCAGGTCAAACGCATGCCGGACGGCCCGACGGTGCCGGTGGTCATCGAGAACGGACGAGGCAAAGTCGTTTTCTAGATTCGTCGTCGGGCACAGCCTGAACTAATGGTAAAGAAAACGGGTTGATTAGTCGTCAGGCACAGCGTGACCTACCCCCTGGACCGACCGATCGATTGATCGGCTAAAATCGGGGTGATCCCCAGCAGCCGGATCCTGGCGCAAGTTGCTCCTGACCAGCTGCCGAACCTTTGTTCCCCTTTGCTCTTGAAGTTACTGGAGTCCTCCCGATGGCGACCCGTTTCGTTTTGAACCCGCCGATCGACGCCGATGAATTCGATCGCCGGTACTCGATCCCGCAGCACATCGAACACCGCATTGTTCGAAGCGACAACGAAGCGGTGGTCGATGCGATCACGATCGATACCGACGGCGAAGGTGAAATCTTGGCTGTCGAGCAAGAATTGCGGTACGCCTTCGAACACTGCACGCCGACAATCGAGCGCAGCGTCCCACTGGACGCACAGTGAAGCGACGGAAAGGCTCGCCCACGGGCGCCCCGAGCGACCGTCGCATTCCTGGCGGCTGAACAGCCGCCAGGGTTCTGGACCCGTCCTGGGCTTTCCACCCGATTTCACTCCACCGTCAATTTGCGGCCGTAGATCTTGGAGCCGTGCGCGATAAACAACGTCCGATGTCCGGGCCCCGCCAGGATGCAAGTGGTTAGCGGCTGGTCGGGGTTCGGCTTGGGCAGCACACCGCACGGCCGGCCGGTCGGATCGAAAATCTGCACGCCCACCTCGCTGGTAATGTAGTAGCGTCCGCGCTTATCGACAGCCATTCCGTCGCCACGAGCGGCTGAGACGTAGGGAGGCGGCCTGTTGAATTGGAAGTCACCCTTCGGATCGATCGCCCGCCGCATGGTCATTACAGGCATCTTGGCATCGAGCGACCCGTCGGGCTGAACGCGAAACATCCAAGAGAATTCACCACCGTAGTCTGAAACGGCCAACGTTCCGCCATCGTTGGAAAGCGCGATGCCGTTGGGCTTGGTGATTCCGGTGTCGACCACGGTGACGTCACCCGTGGCCGGATCAATCCGCGTGACTTGCCGTGCCCCCGTTTCAGTGATCAGAATCTGGCCCTCGCGGGTCACCGCCAAATCGTTCGGTTTGACACCCTCGGCAACCGTTTTGACTTCGCCCGTCCGAGGATGAATCGAGACCACGCGGTTCTGCGCACCCTGGCAGCCGTACAGCACCGATTCATCGGGAGCGAATTCCAAGCCACTGACGGACTCCTTGGCGATCAGCCTACGAGATCCATCGGCCGCATCGACACGGTAGATTGCCGGGGCACGCATGTCGCAAAAGTACAGATTCCCGACCCGATCGGAGCACAACGCATCGGCGAACCCCAGGTCCTCTGCCACCACGTTCCACGATTCTCCCGGTATCAGCAGGTTCAGCAGCGTCAGATCACCGCGAAGATCATCCTGCGTGTTGTACTGGGGTGTGTGTGCTTCGTTTCGCCACAACCACTTCATCGCGTCGGGGAAGCGTGAACTGCCAAAGTCGGCGTTGTGGGCGTAGCCTTCTGCCCAGTCAAACCGCACGTCGTATCCCATGTACTGCAGTGCGGACGCCATTCGTTGATTGGCCCAAGGCCAGCTGCCAAAGGCGTTGTCAACGTCACCGCTGGTATCAGCCATGTACACACGGATCGGCTTGGGCTCCGTCTTGCGAACCAGCGCCGGGTAAACGTTCCCGCCTCTCAGATTCGTAAAACTGCCGACACTTGAATACACCTTCCGGAACACATCGGGACGTTCCCAAGCCGCGGTGAAGGCGCAGATGGCGCCGGAACTGGAACCTCCGATCGCACGCATTTCCGGGTCGGACGACAGACGGTAGCGTTTTTCCACCTCCGGCAAGATCTCTTCCAGTAGGAAACGAACATAGCGGTCTCCCAGGCTGTCGTATTCATACCCGCGGTTGGAAGATTTGTTTCCCCGTCGCGGCTTGGACTTTTCGTGCCCCGGGTTGATGAACACCGCGATGGTTGGCGGCATCTCGCCGCGAGCGATCAGATTGTCGAACACGATCGGAATCCGCCAACGTCCCTTCACGTCGCGCATCCGTTCTCCATCTTGAAAGACCATCAGGGCCGCCGGTTCACTGTCCGTGTATTGGGCGGGCACGTAAATCGACCAATCACGGATCGTGCCGGGAAAGATTTTCGACTCCCACGGCGGCATCCGCTCCACGGTTCCCTGTGGGACATCGTCTTTCGCGATGGCATCGGGATGCGGCTCCCAAGCGGGCTTTGTCTCCTGGCTGGGCAGGTGAGTCGATTCCGCGTCCGGTGACCAAAGCCAGCGAAGCGCATCCGGAAAAACTTCAGCGGCCCACTTTCCGCTATGGCCTCCGTCGGTGATCACCAACTTGTAGGTGTAGCCGGCAAACTGCAACGCCGCCGCCAAGTCCTGGTTTCCCAGCGGCCAATTGCCATGCAGATTGTTCAAATCGTCTTTCCCGTCTTGCAGGTAGACCTTGATGGGCTTGGGCCGGTCCTTCGTTTGCCGCACCAATCCCGGATAGGCCCATCCGCCGCGGATGTTGGTGTAGCTGCCGATGTGGCTTAGCACCTTTCCGAACTGATCCGGTCGTTCCCAGGCGACGGTGAAAGCGCAGATTCCACCGGAGGAGATCCCGCACACTGCCCGATCCGCCGGGTCGGAAGAAACATTCAGCCCGTCCAATGCGACCGGCAGGAACTCATCGATCAGAAATCTCGCGTAGCGATCTCCCAGCGAGTCGTATTCGAACGATCGGTTGCTGCGATCACTTGCCCCAGGCTTCGTCGACGCGATGACTCCGGGATCCACAAACACCGCAATCGTGGTCGGGATCTGCTGCTGATCAATCAGTTCGTCCAAAACCTCCGGCACACGAAACGCACCATCGCTTTTGGCATAGTTGGAACCATCCATGAACACCATCAAATTGGCCGGCTGATCGGCGCTGTACTGCGCCGGGACGTAGACGCTGTAGCGGCGTGTGGTGCCCGGAAACACCTGGCTGCTGGAGAACTGGTTCGATGTCAGCTCCCCGCGCGGAACTCCGTCAGATTTCTCGCGATCGACAACTTCTTCGGCCATGCTTGGATACGCGAGCATCGCCAACAGCAGAATCAATACGGCGTTCAGGGGTTTCATGTCGATTCCGAATCAGAAGTGGAAGCAGAGGTGGGGAGGTTTCGGGGAGGCGTGTCCGCCATCGGGCAATCAACGCGACGGAGCGAGGACGGTCCAATCATCGTTCGCTGGAACCCGCCGAACAAGCCTGGCAATCCGGAGTCTCGCGGTGACGCGGAGGCATTCGTTTCGCGTCGGAACACAAGTTTTTGGTTTACAGTCGCACCTAAATCGGGTATCCAAAGGCATCGACGAGCACTGCTCGGGGGGCGACCGCACCTTTCCGGAGACAGGGTGGAGACCGAATCGACTCCGCTTGCCGTTCTTCTTGCCATGGAAACTCGAATCATGTCGACCTTTCAGCTGCGGATTGCTCGGACCATGCTGGGCTGTCTGGCAATTTCGATGACGTTGTTTTCTTCCGCGGCAATGGCGGGTGACCAAGAACACTCGATCGATCGTCAGATCGAATCCTTCACGTTGCCCGATTATCTGGGGCGAGACGTCTCGCTTGCGGATTTTAAGCAGCATCAAGCGATCGTCGTGTGTTTCTTGGGAACGGAATGTCCGCTTGCCAAGTTCTACGGACCGCGACTTCAAGCGCTAAGCCAAGCAATGGCCAATCGCGGTGTCGCGTTCATCGGAATCAATGCCAATGTGCAGGATTCGTTGACCGAAATCGCCGGCTATGCCAGGCGACACGACATTGCATTCCCGATCCTGAAGGACCTTCGCAGCCAGGTCGCCGAGCAATTCGGTGCGACTCGCACCCCGGAAGTCTTCCTTTTGGACAGCGACCGTCGCATCCGTTATCAGGGACGCGTCGACGAGCAATTCACCTTTGGTTCGGGTGTCGGACTCGCACAGCCCAATGCAACGCGAGCCGATTTGAAGCTCGCCATCGAAGAACTGCTTGCCGGAAAACCGATCACGATCAACTGGACGCCCGCCAAAGGGTGTTTGATCGGAAGGGCGAGAGAAAAAGCCGATCAGCCAACCTTCACCTATTCGGAGCACATCGCCGGCTTGATTCAAGATCACTGCCAGAACTGCCACCGCGACGGCCAGATCGCTCCCTTTGCCCTGGATTCTTATGACGAAGTGGCCGGATGGGGTGAAATGATCGCCGAAGTCGTGCGTGAGCAGCGAATGCCGCCGTGGCACGCTGGCGAGAAGTCCACCGCACATTTCCTGAACGACGCGCGTTTGAGCGATGCCCAGAAAGAAATGATTTTCCAGTGGGTCGAGGACGGATGTCCGGAAGGCGACCCCGCCGCCACGCCGCCGCCACGGCAGTTCACCAGCGGATGGTTCACCGATGAGGATTTCGATAACGTCGTTTACATCGCCGATCAGCCCGTGCCGGTCAAAGCCGAAGGCGTCGAAGAGTATCGCTACTACGAGGTCCCCGGCGTGGATCATGACCGCTGGGTGAAGACCATCGAATGCCTGCCCGGAAATCATTCGGTCGTGCACCACATCATTGTGTACGCTCGGCCTCCGGGCGGCGAACCGATTCCTCAGGGCTCCACCGGTGTCAAAACGCGACACTTCAGTTGGCTGGGTGGATTCGCCCCCGGAACGCGTCCCTTGCAGATGCCCGACGGCTGGGTCCGGATGATTCCCGCCGGATACTCATTGGTCTTCGAGATGCACTACACGCCGATCGGCACGGCCCAGACGGACCGCAGTGCCATCGGGCTGATCTACGAAGCCCCGGAGAAAGTCGAACGGGTACTGCGAACCAGCTTGACCATCAACACCGATTTCAAAATCCCACCGCATGCTGCGGATCATCGTGTGCGAGCCGACCGTCCGTTCGAGCGCGACACCCTGGTGCTCGCTCTGTTTCCCCACATGCACGTGCGGGGAAAATCGTTCCGCTATGAACTGGTTGACCCCGATGGACAAAGTCAGATTTTGCTGGATGTGCCACACTACGATTTCAACTGGCAAAACAGTTACACCCTGGCGGAACCCTTGTTGATCCGCAAAGGAAGCCAGTTTCGGACCACAGCTCATTACGACAATTCCGATTTCAATCTGGCCAATCCAAATCCGGACGAAGAAGTCACCTGGGGCGAGCAGTCGTGGGACGAAATGATGATCGGGTTTTACGATCACGGAGTCACGGTGCCGGAGGCGCGGCGTTTGTTGGCCGAAGACCTGGAAATGCTCGAGCAGCAGCGCCGGGAAAGACACTAGTCGGACGAGGGACCATCACAAAAGTGCACGGTGTCCGTCGACTCGCGCCGACGGCAGGGGGATGTCGTCGCTTTGCGACTGAACCCCATGTGGTTGTGTTTCTTTCTGACTCGCGGAGAATCGAGCACGGCCGTCACTGCACCAGTGGGACGGTCTTTTTCTCGCGTGCGCTCAGTGCGGCGGAATCGACGATCTGCTGTCCGATGCGACTGATGTCCGTCGAAAGTGGACCAGTGATTTCCGTATCCTTTTGGATCACATCGACCATGTATTGAATCGGATTCTGAAACGGCGGCGTCAACGGTTCCGGCTGAATCCATTCCCCTTCCGGACACTGCCGCGTTTGCACACGCATGGATGTGTCGTAGTCAAAACTGGAGATGGTGCCTTCGCTACCAACCAGCACAAAGCCACACTTTGGTTGCGGCTGATGCGTCCACGGGTCGGTGAAGGTTCCCCACCGGGTTTCGAATTTGGACAACCCGGTTTCGTACCGGGCGACCACCACACTGTGTTCGTCCACTTCCAACCCGGCCGGCTGGTCGACCATCGCGGAAACTTCGATCGGGCTGCGGCCGTCCATGTACCAAGTCCCCAAGGTGGTGCCGTAGCCGAGATAGTCCAAAAGCGATCCGCCGCCGTGGCTTCGCTTGTAGAACCAGCTGTTCGGTTTCTCGCGTTCGACTTCTTCCGCCGTCCTCTCCACTTTGTCGGCCACGTGCCACAAAGGGCCTCGGTTGCCTCCATAGTAGTGAACTTCCACGCATTGCCCGATGCGTCCTTCGTCGATCAACCGCTTCGCCATCCGGTGCGATGCGACCCACGCCAGGGGCCAGTTGATTGCCAGCCGCACTCCGGCCGATCGACAGGCTGCGATCATTTGATCGGCCTCCGCGAGCGATCCCGCGAACGGTTTTTCGACCAGAATGTCACAACCGAACGGCGAGATTCGCTCGGTCCACTCACCATGTTTTGAGGCCGCCGGACAAAGGATCGCCAGATCCACCTTGTTGGCCGCAAACAACGATTCCGGCTCCTGGTGGACCCGGTCTTCAGAAATCGCAAAATTCTTGGCGGCATCCCGCATCCGTTCCGGGTTCTCATCGCAGACTCCGACCAGTTCCACGTCCGGATGGTCGTGCGCCATCCGCAACAAGTCTCCCATGTGAAAGTGATCGAAGTTGATTCCGGCAACCCGAATAGGAAGTCCCATTAATCTCTCCAGCGGTTCCAGTCGTTTTCGGCGATGCTGTTCACGTCATCCAAAGACTATCTTGACAGCGCCATCCGTAATCAGAAACACCGTGACCTGCAGTTCGATTAGCGGCAAGGCGCCAGCCGCCGGTCGATGCGAAAAAGCAGCTGGCGCCACGCGGCTCACGCAAAGTGCCGTGTCAAATAAAACGCATCACGATCCGACGGCGTCCAAGCCAGTTTCACAGACCAACCTCATCGGCCGGCGCGGGCCGGCGCGCGATTGGTTGTCGGCAGGGCCTTGGATAGATCCGCGATCACGCCGGAATGTTGATCCGATAACTTGCCTGCCACCAGATTATTCCACTCCTGCGGATCGGACACCATGTCATACAGTTCTTCACTGCCGTCATGGTAGCGAATGTATCGGTAGCGATCCGACCTGACCGCGTGATTATCTTTGCCATGAGTCGTGACCGCCAAATACGGCCAGTCGGCAGACGCATCGCTCAGAAGTGGAACGACCGACCGTCCTTCGACACGGTCGTTTACGGGCAATTCACAAAGTTCCACCAACGTCGGATAGATAGAAAGCAGCTCGGTCGGTCGAGAACAACGCTGTCCCGCCGGTTTCTCCGGAGCCACGATGATCAACGGGACATGAGTAGATCGTTCCCAAAGCGAGAACTTTGTCCAACGACTCTTTTCGCCCAAGTGAAACCCGTGATCGGAATACAAAACGACGATGGTGTTGTCGGCATGAGGCGACCCGTCCAACGCATCAAGCAACCGACCAACTTGCTGATCGGTCCAACGGATGCATGCCAGGTAGGCCTGGACGGCGGGTTTCCATTGGTTTTCCTCCACAAACCAACTGTGCGGGGGCGGTGCGCGGTTTGCCGTCACGTCGGCCGCGATCGCTGGAATGTCACTCCAATCGTCCTGCTTGACGTCCGGAAGCGTGACTTGATCGCGGGACAGCATTTCATAGATTCGCCGCGGTGAATAGAACGGGACGTGCGGTCGATAGAAGCCGACGGTCAGAAAGAACGGCTTCTGTGCATCCTGCGACAACTGCTCAATGGCCCAACTGGCATCCACGTGATCCTGGAATAGGCCTTCGTCGTAATCCTGGGGACCAAAATCCCACAGCCCTGGTTTGTCCTGGGGAAAAGTATTGACGATTCGGACGTCCAGGTCCTTCAACCGTTGACCGGGGCGCGGACCGACAAGATCAAAATCGTCCTTCGGAAGCCGTGATCCGTGATAGATCTTGCCCGTTGTGGCCGTGTCGTATCCGTGCTTGGCGAACCACCGCGGCATGGTGGTCAGCTGATTCATGTGGTCGACGTTCCAAGGCAACGGACCATTCATATAGATGCCACTCGTTGACGGTCGCACACCGTACATGACCGAAGTCCGGGAGGGGTTGCAAATCGGCGCCTGACAGTGGGCATTGGTAAACAATGTTCCGCGGGCGGCCAGACGATCAATATTCGGCGTACGCGTGTCTGGGTGCCCGTTCAAACAGCCGACCCAATCATTCAGGTCGTCAATTGCGATCAGCAACACGTTCGGACGAGTCGAATGGGCGGAGGAGGATCCGAAAAGGCCAACGCCGATCGCAATTGCGAACAGCGTCACAAGCATTCGAAACGTCATCAGAAATCGATTCATCTTAGTTAACCTTTGGAAACGACACCCGCGTCATTCGGTGGCTGATCAACCGCAGGCTTGTACGGAATGTGTTTGGGTGGAGGTCACAATCGGTGTCGGCAGGAACAGGAGCGACGAACCAGATATCATGAAATGAAAGGGCGTCTTCGAACACTCCCCACCGAGTGAACCGTCTAGCTGGAAAACCCGACATTAAAACAAAAACACCGTGATTTGCAGTGCAAGGAGCGGCAAGACGCTAGTCACCGGTTGATGCGAAAAAACCCGCGGCTAGCGCCACGCGGCTCACCCCAAGAAATGCTGTCCACTTCCCGTCGCTAAGAAAGAACACGTGGCTCACGCCAAGTGGCATTGTCCACTCCAGTCGCTGAGCGACGACAGCCCCCTGCCGTCGGCGTAAGCCGACGGACACCGTCTCCCGAATCCCACCAGCCGCGAAGCGGCGACAGCAACACCGACTCAGCGAAATGAGCCGCAATCTTCCCCTCGCTGCGTTCGACCCACCTTGGAAAGGAGGGTCAACTGTTAACGTGGCATCCTGCAAAACACCTCGTCCAACAAACTCTATCGCGATAACAAACGAGCGCTCAAGTATTGCGTCGGAGTCTCGTACACAACGTCGGACGCGCCGGGGTAGACGAGGACGCATTCAACGCCGACGTCTTGGCAACGCTCGCGCAGCTTCACGCCAAAATTGGACGTATGCGTAGGATCCTTCTGCGGCTCTCCCAATGCAGGGGCAGCCGTGTAGAAAAGGTAGATGGGTGGATCATCCTTGCTGACCAGTGCGTACGGAGAATACGCGGCGATCCAGGGAAGAATTGAATCTCGCTGCGCAAGAAACTTGTCAAACGGTCGCAGCCCGAACGCGTGCCCACCGTAGCGGCTGTTGGGGGTCCACTGCTTCATTTGCTGCGGATCCAGCGTCGTTTGGGCGCCTTTGACGGCGGCACACCACAGACGCGTCGATTCGCGTGAAACCGGATCGTCACTTTGTGGATCCGCCAGATCATCATGAAAGGCTAGCCATAACGATGAACAAGCACCGGCCGATCCACCCGCGGCTCCGATCCGTTGTTTATCCAGATTCCAATTCTCCGCTTGGCTGCGGATGAACTGCAAGGCGCGAGCGGCATCGTGCAACGGTCCCTTGACCGGTGGCTCCATTCCCTCAGCCTCCGCCTGCGGCACAAAGCGATAATTGATGGCGGCAACCGAGATTCCTGCCTGCAAAAGTGCAGGTGCGTCGACGAATCGTTGCAACCGCTCCTTCGAGCCGCCCATCCAACCACCCCCGTGAATCACCAGGACCAGCGGCGTCGGCTGATCTGACTCTGCGATCCACAAATCCAACACGTTTCGATCATGTTTGCCGTAGCGCACACCGGCCAACGTCGGTGGTGGGACCTCCCGATCGTAGGTTTCGCTTCGCTCCTTCGATGAAGCATCCTTTTGCTGCGGCGCGACTTCGGCCGACGAAGCCTCAATGATGGGAAGCATTAGCGTCAACAACACGGCGGGAATGATCTTCATGAGAATCTCTGTCGGAGAAAGCGAAAAGCAGGAACCTCGGACGGGAAGGTTCGCATTCCTGGGGAAAAACTCGCTGCATCGATCGGCAATTATCCGGTTTCGCCGCCCAGCTAGGTGAGCAGCGCACCGATCTCGCCGGTGCTATCGGCAAAACGATCCAGATCCACGCCCATCATTCTGGCCTGCGTCAACCACAGGTTGGCCAAGGGGGTTCCCTCGGGCATGTTGATGTGATTGCCGGAATGGATGCGTTCGCCTCCTCCGGCAACGATAATTGGCAGGTCGTTGTATTGGTGCGTCGAACCGTCACCGAGCCCCGATCCATAGGTGAACAAAGTGCTGTCGAGCAACGTTGTTCCCTCGGCAACCTGAACGGCATCCATCCGGCCCAGCAAGTAAGCGAACTGCTCCATGTGAAAGCGATCGACTTTCAGCAGATCATCAATCATCTTGGTCTGATTGTGAGACATTTGATGATGGCTGCGCGGCGTGTCGAACAGGCTGTCATACGTGAACGGCGTGTCCCATCGTTCTGGGCCGATCATGAAAGTTGCCACATTCGTCAGCCCCGTCTGCAACGCGACCACCATCAGATCGCCCATCAATCGGATGTATTCTCCCCGTGGCAGGCGGGCTTCGGGCGGTTCTTCAAAATCCGCCTTCGCCAACTCAGACTTCATCGCTTCCAATCGGTCCATTTGCTTTTCGATCGCTCGAATCGATTCGAAGTATTCGTCAAACTTCTGGCGGTCTTGGTAGCCAAGTGCCTTGGTGAGGTCCCGTGCGTCCTCCAGAACCAGATCGGTGATGTCCCGATAGTCATCGATTTCCGTGGTGCTGAACAAGCGACGGTACATCTTTCGCGGGTCACGAATCGACGGGGCCAGATGGCCGGTGCCATACCACGAGATGTTGTCAAAGTAGATCGATTCCTTGTTGTCCCGGTGACTGTTGCAACTGAATTCCAGCGTCGGAAACGGCGTTTCGCGGCCGACGGCGTCGGCGACGATGTGATCCAAGGTGCGGTCAAGCGGCCATGCCGATTCCTTGACCGAAAACGGAGGCGCACTGCTGAGGTAACACGACGCACACTGCGCGTGAACGTCCGTCCCTTGCTGAAACGTTCGATCCATGCCGGTGATCAAGGCAACTTTCTGTTTCCATGGATCGAGTGGTTTCATCGTCGGTGTCAGCTCTGTCAGCGGCTTGACACTGAACCGCGGGTCCTGCTTGCCCAGGGACCGCATCACCCCGCCCAGATTCCCTTTCGGAATCACATGGTCTGCTTCACCGGGAAAGAATCCCCGGCGGACGACGCCGATCGGAACGTAATAGTGGGCCATCCGCAATCCGGGCCGCCCGGAGGACGCCATGGCGGACCGTTCCAACCAGGGTAACGCCAACGTCGCGCCACCGATCCCGCGAAGAAACTGACGTCGGGATGTCGATCGGGATTCAGTCGGAGACATCACTGTGAGGCTCGCTTTGCGGGGTGTACTTTCGTCGAAACGGCTCACTGAGCACGACGTGTTTGATCAACGTTTGAATTCGATAATCGTCGGCCGCTGTTTCCTGGGCGATTAGGTCGACGGCCGCCCGGTCCGATGCGTCCAGTCGTCGAGCGAGCGCGAAGGAAAGCACGTGGCCGGAAAAGCCACGTGCAAAGCGGTCCTTTTCCGCCAGGATCGCGTCCTTGAACTCGATCACGTCGCCAAACGCATGCTTTTGGAAAAGCACGCCTGACATATCGACATCCCGCCCGTTCTGGTAGCTGTCTCGCCAGACGCCGATCGGGTTGTAATTCTCCAACGCGAACCCCAAGGGGTCGATTTGTTCATGACAGCCGCGGCAATCGGCTCGCTCACGATGCGCCGACAACCTCTCGCGCAACGTCAGCTGCTCTTCACCACCTGGCGGCTTTTCTGGCAACGGCGGCACGTCGGCCGGAGGCGGATCAGGTGGGTCGTTGAAGATGACCGACGCCAACCAGGCTCCGCGTGTGATCGGCTGGGTTCGATTCGGTCCCGAAGTCATGGTCATCACCGCCGCATTGGTGATCAGACCTCCGTAACGTCGATCGTTGACCGGCAGACGGTCAAATGTCAACGTTGTCACTTCGCCGCTGTGTCGATTCTTTCGCACCTCCGCGGGAATCTCTTCTCTATACGCTTCCCGCAACAACAACGATCGGTACGTGAAATCGGAGTCAATGAACTGAGTGATCGATTGGTTCTCGATCAAGACTGTTTCGAACAACAGCAACGGCTCCACCATCATGTGCATGCTGTCGCGGTACTTCGCGAAGTAAAACTCCGGGAATTGCTCGGGATCCGGCAAGGATGAGATGATGCGATCCAACTGCAGCCATTGGGCGGGAAAGCTGTCACAGAATCGCTTGATTTTCCGGTCACGCAGCATTCGGTCCACTTGCCCCGACAGAACGTTTGCGTCCTGCAACTTGCCGGCACTGGCCAAATCGCTCAGTTCCTTGTCCGGAAGACTCCCCCACAGAAAGAATGACAACCGAGACGCGAGCTCGAAGTCGGTCAGCGGAGACGTTTCTTGCTCTCGCGTGCCTCCGTCGTACAAATACAAGAAGTTGGGCGAGGCGATCGCCGCAGCAGCCACGGCCTTCATCGCATCGGTAAACGGAACGCCTCGGTGGATCTGCCTGATCACGAACGATGTGTAGCGATTCAGCAATTCGTCGGAAACCTTTCGACGAAATGCCCGCCCCAGGAACCATTGCATCCGATCGCGCACGATCACGTCGATTTCATCCTGACCTGCCGACGGCGGGGCAAAGAAATCGTTCCAAATCCCCACGCGTCGCGGCGTGAAATCGGGACTCTGAGTGATCGACTGGCTCAGCTTCAAAAAGGATTCCATCAACAGTGGCGACAACGACAAATGATCCGCCTGGTTGTCGAAACCGTGCTCGGCGCGAAGGTCCTGAGGAAACATCGCGACACCAGCCAATCGTGGCTCGATCAACTGAGATTTTCCCAGGGGTCGACTTCCAACAACCACCGTGTCGGCCATCACGCCGGTTTCGGGGCGGAAATAGTCTCGATGCACCCGCACCATCTTTTCCGGCAGCGTGAAGACCACGCAATCCAACTGAAACAGATCGACCACCGCATTGTTGTACTGGAACCGATTCAAGCGGCGGATCGGTGCCTGGCTCCTTTCGGCCTGGTCCGACAAGGATTGATGCAACGCCTCGCGCAGCGTCTGCAGCAGCATCGTCCGCTGAACGCTGGACAGTTGCGATGCATCCTCGGGCGGCATTTCGCGGTGTTCGATCACCCGAATCAGATCATCAAACAACTCCGCTTCCCGAGCACTCGCCTTCCCGTTCTGCCACGTCATCGTCAACAAATTGACGTCGCCATTGACCTCACCGTCTTGACCGTGGCACTGAACACAGTGCTGTTGCAGCGTCGCGCGCAGCGAATCCCCCGCGTCATCGACGGCGACGCCCCGTTGGGTCGCAACGACCAAGCAGATCGCGATGAATAAGAATCGAGAAATCACGGTGCAGGGCAACCAAAGGGGTGGGCAAGCAGGGGCGGGAAAGGCGGGTTCCTGTGAGACGGGCACTTCCGTTGATGACACGGTTGCGACCTGAATTTCTCACTGGAATTGTACTTCAGAATACGGTCCCACCTTCGCACCCGCAAGAAATCGGTGGATGCGTCCTGTGAACGAGATCCGCAAATTCACCAACCTACCGGGCCTGGGCCCCATCTTCTTTCGTGTTTCGATCACGAATCACGGTCGCCTGATCGGTCGGCGAAATCGACGGGTCGACATACTTCGCCAGATCCCGCAGGGCAATGACCTGATAATCCTGACTTGCCAGGTAGTGCAAATAGGCCTCAAAGCGATCGCGCCGGCTACTGACCCAGTCATGAGCGGTGTCGGGCACGCCATGGAATTGCAGAATCGCGATGCGACCCTCCTTGGCCTGCTGGACCGCCTGAATGAAGTCCTGCAGATCCCAATCGGGACGGGCGTCTCCCGCCGATGGCAGCAAGTACGGGTGATGCTTCCCGGGCTGGAATGCGACACCGCGTCCGCCCTCGTACGGAAACTCCGGCGCCCCTCCTCGACGGGCGAACAGAATGCCATGTTCTTTCAGGGTGTTGAACGCTTTGGGGGTCCGTGCGTTTCCAGGCCACGCGAACGTCACCGGTTTGGGAATGCCGTGATCCTGGCACTGCTTTTCGATCGCTTCCAACTGTTCCGGCAACCGCTGGTAGGTCTTTTCGGTGATTCCCAGATGATCGCGGGTATGGTTTCCGATCTCAAACCCGTCGTCGTGCAGTTGGCGGATCTGTTCCCAGGTCAGGTAGTCCTCCTTATTGGTTGCAAAGTCCCAACCTTCGGTAATGAAGAACGTTGCACCAAATCCGTACTTCATCAACAACGGGCGCACGACCGTGTAATGCGACTTCGATGAATCATCAAATGTCAGTACGACCAGTCGTTCAGGGATCGGTTGACGCTCGGCCGTCGGAGAATCACTTGGAGGATCCTGTGCCCATCCCACGGCCGACATCGACAGGACGCAAACAATGCCGATGGTCAACCACGTTTGACGGAAACTTCGACCCGTGCTGCCAAAACTCCTCAGGACCTTAGAAATTCGACCGTGCTGGCAACATTGGAAACCGGAGAGCGTTTGATTCATTTCCCAGACCGTTTATTGAAGATGGCGATCACTGCGATGATGCATCCCACACCGAGCAGCAGGAGCCAGATGAGAGGGTCCAATCGCAAACCGAAGACGAAGCGGACCGCCCAGGCGCCCAGGATGAACAGCAATGCCATCGTGGCCCACCCGACGGAAGACGCACGATTCCGTTCCGGCTGGTTCTGATCGGGGATTGGGACCGGGTCGTATGGATTGGGCTTCTGATCTTGACGTTCATCCGGCTGGGAGCCGTTCATCCGACGCTCCTACGGGTCGACGAATTGCGGATTGACCTCCATCATCTCAGCGCCCACTTCTGTTCGCCACACCTTCAACATGGATTTTAACTCGGCAGCCTTGTCTGGCAGGGTATCGGACAGATCATTCTTCTCGCCCGGGTCACTGCGGAGATTGAAAAGCTGGTGGGTGCCATTTTCAAAGTATTCGATCAGCTTGAAGTCTCCCGACCTGACGGCTCCCCCGGGACTTTGCATTCCGTGATTGCTGTAGTGGGGAAAATGCCAGTAAATCGCCTGGCGATCGATCCGCTTCTCGCCACGAAGCAGCGGTACCAGACTCACTCCGTCCTGATGTTGCTCGGGTAATGGATCCAGGCCAGCCATCTCCAGGATCGTTGGGTACAAATCCGTGCTGATGACCGGTGTGGGACAGACCGCACCGGCACGACCGTCGCCCGTCCATCGGATGATCAGCGGGACTCGAATACCACCCTCGTACAGCCAGCCTTTCCCGGCCCTCAGGGGCAGATTCGAGGTGGAGAAGGCTTTGTCCAATCGATCGCTGGGGATTCTGCGCCGCGGATTTCCGAAATTGGCCGCCGACATTCCTCCGTTGTCCGAAAAGAAAACGATGATCGTTTCGTCATGGATCTTCAATTCTTCCAACAGCCCGATCAGTCGGCCCAGGCTACGATCAACCGACTGGACCATCGCGGCAAACTGAGGATTGTCCTGTCGCTGCTTGATTTTGACAGTTCGCCGCGGCAAGACGCGGAAACCCGACCAACCGGGGCGACTCATGAGTTCACTCAGTTCCGAACGCGACAACGAAACCTCGTCATCTGGATTCCCCTCGAGCCCATATTCGGGGCCATCGAAAACGCGGGCATCAAATGCTTGCTCGTATTGATCCACCAATTCCTTGGGGCCTTGAATCGGATCATGGACCGCAAAATGCGCCAGATACAAGAAGAACGGGGACTGTTGGTTTGCTCGAATGAAATCGACGGCATGATCGGTCAAACAATCTGTCAGGTAGCTGCCGTCATCAGCAACCAATCCTTCCATCTGGAACGGCGCGAAATAGCCTGCTTTTGGCCAACCCTTGTTCCAGCGTGGGACCTGCATCTCAAAGCCTTGGCTGGTCGGTCCCAGGG
The DNA here is from genome assembly GCF_008629675.1 of Roseiconus nitratireducens. Classification (GTDB taxonomy): domain Bacteria; phylum Planctomycetota; class Planctomycetia; order Pirellulales; family Pirellulaceae; genus Stieleria; species Stieleria nitratireducens. Next base: position 279,931 of record NZ_VWOX01000002.1, read on the forward strand.
GCTCTTCCCCCAGATGCCACTTCCCCAGGTGCGCGGTGCGATACCCGTGATCCCTAAAGACCTCGGCCAACGTGACCTCATCGCTGGGAACCGCCGGCTCGATCTCCGCATTGAGCAGGCGTTGAAACGGGAAATCCTTTCGACCGGGCAACCAGTCCGTTAACTTCAGACGAGCCGGATACTTGCCAGTCAGAATGCTTGCGCGAGTCGGGGAACACACGTGGCATGCGGCGTAGGCATCGGTGAACCGTACGGCCGACTGTGCAAACCGATCGATGTTGGGCGTTTGGTAGGAAGGGCTTCCGTAGCATCCCAGATCGCGCCATCCCAGATCATCCACCAGGAACAGGACCACATTGGGCGGCCGTTCAACCGCCATCGTCCGCCCCCCCAACACCAACACCGCGGCCGCCAGGCAAGCGATTATCCACTTCATCCGTCCACTCCCCCATTCGTGCCGCCCATCGACTCTGTCGCTGCCATCCACCGAACAACGTTGGTGGAAAGACATTTTAATCGCCGTCAGGCCACTAAGATGCATGCATCACTCCGGTGGTGCCACGAATCAATCGCTCAGGGGCTTCTCTGGTGGGACCAGTCAACGGAACAACGCGGACACCCAACCAATGATCGCATCGAAGGTCCGCATCAGAATCGCGGGCACAACGACGGACGCGAGCCACAAGAGAAAGATGGAAGCGATCATCAAGCCGAACGGGAACGGTAATCGATGTTTCTCTTTTTGCGGCTTCGGCTTGGTCTCGTTCGGTGGCTGGTACGGATTTTCGCTCAAAACCAAGTCCGTTCAGACGGTGGCGATGCAGATATCGAAGGGCAATGCCAATGCGGCCATCTAGGAACACGCCTTCTAAAAGATACTCCACATCGTCACCCCGATCGCAGTCGCGGAGGCAACGACCAACACGAACGTGAACACCAACACGATATTCACCGGCTCTTGGTTCTGATCGACCGGCCGCGGCTGGACGTCGTGATCCGGCGGGGGCTCAAAGGGGTTCAGGTCGCTCACTACTGATCCGCATGATGCTCTCGAAACCGCCACAATGCCGCGACGATGCCTATAGACCAGACTTTTGGACCAACGCCTGGCGGGGCCGCACGGCCTTGAGGTAGCTACGCTCGCCAGAGCGACGAAGATGCCGCTCCGCCACCATTTGACGACGGTAACAAGCGCGACTACGAGCGGAGCCAACTTCCCGCTGCAAGGCACCGTTGCCCAGCAAGTGGACCGCGGACCAGATGGGTGGGAACGCTCAGAGGCATTCCGGCCGGTAAATCACTGGTTTTTGCAAAAGAGGCGACGGTGGGATTCGAACCCACGAATAAAGGATTTGCAATTCGTCCCGTGACGCCGGCTTTTCATGCTGAAAAACCCCGTTTCGGCTAATTCCCATGGTACCAGATATGCAAATTCGTTTGCAGCAATTCGCGTCAAATGGCGGTATCGACAGTTGATCGGTATTTGCCGGTACTGAAGCGATCGCGGCGAGCGATGCAGTCCTGCATGGCCTTGATGGAGTACTACGAGACGCACGCAAAGGTACCGCACCAGGAAAACTACGGCAGTCGCGGCTTGCAGATTGCCGGCGGGACTGCCTGCTGCGGGATGGGCGGAGGCGTTGCGGTGGGGAACTCTGTGTCTCCTTTGGGAACTGCCAAGGCGGCCGCCCATCGATATGGCGAGGCCGTTACCTGCAGATCCAGCGAAGACGTCAACCACTCACTTGCACTGTGATTCGCCTGATTCCAATCAGCCCAATCGATCCATACGCGAACGGAAAGCCCAGTTTCATCGCGAAGTCGCTTGAGCATCTGCAGCAATCGACTGCCAACACCCGCACGACGATACTCCGGCCGTACAAAGAAGTCTTCCACCTCAAGGTATTTGCCCCGCCGTAATGCGATGTACCATCCTTTCCGTTCGTCGGCAGCGGCATCGAAGACTTCTCCAATGTGAATCATCGAATCTGGAAGCGGCGGCATTCCAAAGTTCAGTTGGTCCCACTCTATTTCATTGTGATCACCTTCCAGATTCTGAAAAAAAACGGGCAGTCTTCCTCCGCGTGGAATCGCGTATCCCCCGAAAAAGAAACGGTCGAAATAATCGAACGACAGATGTCCATATCCGGAATTCCCCCAGCCAGGGCCCCATGAGTTGGCAAAAGTAAAAAAGTCGCGGAAGGCGTTGACCGCCCCCACGCTCACGCAGTGCCCTCCAATTGGATGATCAGACGAGCTCGGAAGTTTGATCAGCCCGTCGCTGTGATACCACTGCTCAAAAATATCAAACGCGCAGGCCGGTAATTGCCCGGATCCAATAAAGCGACTGCATGACGCCGCGTCGCGAACCCGTTGATACCACCAGGCTCGATTCAGTTTTGCGGCCGCATCAAGGCCCTCTGGTTCTGTCCAGGGCCAACTGTCACCATCGGAGGCCGGACTCCACAATCGTTCTTCGACGGAGCCCCAGCCCATCATTACGCGTGCCACGGATATCGGCCAGCTTCCTACTGAACCTTCGCCGGGGAGCGTGCCTTCAAGTTGTCGCGCACGGATCCAAAGATAGTCCCCACTGGTCGGCCCTTGGCCCTGCGAAGCTAAACGCTCAGCAAAGTGGTCAAATTCTGGCACAAAGTTCTCCAAAGGCGGTGTCCGGGAAGCCGGCGGAGCGACAGTGAGCCCGGGGCCGGGAATCAAGCGTCGTCTTGTGATCGCAGTTTAGCATTTTCGGCAATCCATTTTATCTCGTCCGCCCCGCGAACTTCCGCGATTAATGCGGGCATCACACCCGCTGACCAGATCATGACCGCATCCGCGAACTGAGTGATCCAGTCTGGATACCTCTGTTTCACGCTATTAAGCATTCTTACGAGACGCTCCATTGGCGAGGGGTACTCCGCGCCCGCCCTTGATTTGAACCCCAAGTTCTCATCGGTTGACCGACAGGCTTCAAGCAACACCTGAACACAGAACATGATACACGCACCCGCAACGCGGTAGTTTGCATCCAACGCCGCATCACGGTTCTCGTTTCGTAGGTCAGCGGGCGCAAGCAGCAGCGTCAACGCGAGATCATCGGCCGCAAACTCGTTGTGGAACCGTTCCACTGCACTGATCGACTCCAAAGATTCGTCGCAGTGTCCGTGTAGCACGTGAGCATACTCATGTGAAACGGCGAACAGTTCGGCGAAATATACAATCTGATCCAAGAAAGCCTGGCGTTGCCCCATGGGTATTTCATGCCGTGGCGCATGGTACACGGTGTGTTTATCTACAAGTGAATCGTATATCTCTACTAGAGAACTGATCGCTTGGGACTGCGTCCAACCCGACGGGGCGAAACCCGCAATCTCCGACAGTGGTCGGGAGCCACTTGGCGATTCAAGCATTATGAAATCAAGGCTGTGACAGAAGACCTTGCATACTCGGTAAATAACCTGGAATAGTTCAGCACGCACCGTGACCAAGTAGCCACCTGGAGCGTTAACCGCCCCCGCGTTCGCGAAACCCGTAGGCAATGTTCTCAGCAGAACTTTGCCGGGCAGATTGGCGTTGCACGCCCGCACGGCAGATTCCACTTCGGCTTGTATCTGATCGAGAATGTAGTCGTAGACTTGATGAAATGGTCTGCATTGGAACATTGATGCGACCTGATTCGCTTCGTCTTCCGTGGCCCCAGCTTCTTGGAGCAATTTCACCTGTGATTCAAAGTCACTTTCGCTGCATACTTCTTTTCCGAGCGGATCCGAACGTAGCTTTTCCAAGTAGTACGATTCGATGCGATCGAGGTCAGAGTTCATTGACTTCGAAATCTCCCAAAACAAGGCGTTCTCGCCCCGTCGCGTGTGGCGATAGCAGCAGCGCAGCGTCGCGTGAGAGACCTGATTCAGTCTATTTCGTCCACGCTCCGGAGCCGGCCGGATGCCAAACTAGGCGATCGTTGTGATCTTTCTGTCCATTGGCATTCCAGAAGAAACGGTCATCGAAGATCAAAAGCCGTATGTCTTCACGCGGAAAACGCAGCTGAGTTGCCACGGAATTCTTCTCTTCCTCGACGCCGTTCTTGTGCTTCGAGTCGTTTCCTGACCATTCTCCACCCGGCAGTCTCCGCAGAACGAGCCCGTCGTCGCTTCGAAACTCCGTCCGTGTGACCTCATCGTCGCCTTCGCGTCGTGTCTCCTTGATGACGTCCTCGCGACCGATCGTCTTGAAGAATGTCGTCGCTGCATCATTCGTGGGTTCGAGATACAACGCTTCTTTGAACGAGTTTGAAGCCTTCTCGATATCGCCTGCCGATATCGCTTTCTGGCCAATGGCAACAAGCTTCACAACTGCCCGACGTTCGGCAGCCTCGATTGCGTCTTCGTATTCTCGCATCACTTGGCCAATCGTCGGGACCTGATCTGCCTCTTGGGCTCCGGCGGCTCCAGGAAACAAAACGCTGGCCAGCACGATGAATCGCATAAACACTATAGGACATCCTTCTTGATACGTTGTGATGAGAGTCCGCTGCGATGAAGCAATGGAGGCAAGCGGGAAAGGCCGTTAACGAATCTCGGCCAGGGGCAATCCGAGTTTAGCGATGCATCGGCATCAGGGCTCGGAAAACCGGCGACTCCGGACCTCGCAGTTGCCAATGTGCGGCTCCGAAGCCGCCGGAATAAGTCCCAGCGATGTTAAGCGTCGTACGCTGTCAGACTGGCGATTGCGTGCTCAATTTCGGCAGCGGCTTCTTCTGCGGCCGCAGCAACTTCATTCTCTGACTGATTCGCAATCACGATCAACTCAGGAATTCGTCTCGCGAGAGCAATACGCACGGTGATTGGAAAAGCCACGCGATCGTCGATAGCGTCGCAGGACAGCAGCATATTTTTGGAGTCGACGTGCGCTATGTGTAGGCCCAAGAACCCTTCATATGAGCCGTATCTCATGTACCCCCGGCAACGCCGATCCGATACGTCGCATTCGCGCAACTCCTCCGTCACATCAATTTCACACGCTGGATGGCGGCTTCCTGGCAGGGTCTTCAGGACCTTCTCAGCAGCTCCAATTTGCTCATTCAGTCGATCCAAAGAGGCGCGCGTACGTTCAGAGATTGGTGCCATAGTTGGCTCCTTCGAAAATAGAGGGGAACTCGGTCCCAAAGATTTGATTCCGGCCACTCGGGGTCCGGCGACGCGAACACGGTCGCGTCGGATAGCAATTGTTACGATTGAGCGGTCGGAAGTCAAGTTTTTCGCGCTATTGCAATTCTGGCAGGTGTCGTCCGGTCAATTCAACGGGTTGAAACTTCAGGCGTCCAGTCGCCCACGAAGTAAGCACTCGCGGCCGAATCCGATCGGGGTTGAGTTGAACGTCCAGCGTTGAAATCCTCGCTCAAAGATCCATTGCGCTTCATAGACGCATCGCTGCCATTGCCGGTAGAAGGCGTCGACACATTCTTGGCTCTGGTAGATTTGCAAAAGCCTCAACTCGTGCTCACTACGAGGTTTCTTTCGTTCGTTGAGCCGATGAAGTAGCAGCGGTGCTGGCGCCCATGTGGTGATCACGCAAACCGATTCGGGGCGAAGGTCCGGAATTGGCTTTCTTGTTACCGGGCCACCGTTCGGCCCGAGATTTGGCTTGAGGTCATTCTTCCCGATCTCTGAGAAGTCGATCTCGATCGCGAGGTTTTGCGGAAGGTGGCCCTTGACCGGGAGCGTGCAAGCCATGATTGACAGGTCCCACCAACCATCGATCGGCGGATCAATGGGAATCGTCTCGCGAGAAAACCTAGCGAGAGTCGATTTCCCGCTGCACGGCATGCCGCCAAGAATAAACAGATTTTTGACACTCAATCCCATGCCCCTTGTCCGGGACGATTTAACAAAGGTCTTCGACCGCATCCCAGTAGTCGTTCTCGTGAACAATCGCCACGGGAAACCCCTTCATCCGCAACGATACGGCCTGCTCGACCTTCCGACCGTAGCAGGAGAACGCCCAGCACGGATTCCCCTTGGCGCCGATGACCAAGTAGTGGAGCGATTGAGTCACCCTGGGTGAGAACCACCCGCCCAGCTCGTGCACTTGTACGGCCAGTTGATCGCGGTTTGTCCGATCGGACGTGCCCGTAAAGCAGAAGCTCTTGTCATCGAACTGAATGTCGGGGCACGAGTGGCAGACGCCGGAGACCAAGTGCGACCGTCCCGGCTGCGGTTTTGAAAACGCTTTTCCACCTGTGAGCGATGAGAACTCGTTGAAATACTCCAAGAGGAATGCATGTTCCTCCGGATCGATTCTGCCGTCGCGCATAACGCGAGTGACGTGGGAATCGATCTCGTCGTACGGCCAGCAGGTCCGAAGCTGATCATTGTCATCGAGCCACTCGCGAAGACCTCGCAACTCGTCCTCCGTGATGATCCCGTCGGCGGCGATCCCGGCAACGATTCCTTGGAGCCTTTGCATGTCCGACGAGAGTTCGCAGAAGAAACTGTTCTCGGTGGAGAACTTCTCGCAGAGCCAAAGGATGTCAGCTCGCTCTTCTTCGTCGACAGCGCCGTCGGCAAGAATCTGATGAAGCCGGTCGATCACTTCGTTAAACGGATGCCGGTTGGCAAACTCTTCGTGCTCGCTGACCCATCGCGTCAGAGCCGTGAGTTCTTGCGTGTTAACAAGGTTGTCGATCGAGATTCCGCGTACGATCCCTTCGAGCGTGTGCATCGCTTTGTCGACGCGTTGCGGGCCGGTGTAGCGAAGATAGTGTGCATTGTCCTCGTTGCGCATCATTGCCCCCATTGGATGGCAGGAAAGTTCATTGCGGTGTAAACGTTACAACACTCCCGAACGAACTGTGTGACCAACTGTCGACAATCGGCCCGGTGACGTAGACCGCCAACGGGACCGCGATCTGGATGCCTTCCTTCGGTTCCCGGAATGCCCAGACAAATCTCTTGCCTCGCGATGGCGGTTCGGGAATCCCGGCGCCATCTCCAGTCATAGGGGCAATACGGGACCGGGTCCGGGCCGGGACCCCGAATCACCAACAGTAAGAGGCCCCATTTGGCACAGACTAGCAGATTTGGCGTTCATGGTGGGGGGGCTGGTATTTTTCTGGCCACCCGTACACATGCTCCCCCCTCTTGGGTTATTATTTGGTCTGACGACTGCGACCGGTAGGGGCCGGGGCGAAAGCAATTTTGAGCACACCGGTGAAATCATTTGCAGAAATGCAGATGTCTGTCCGCAACGACTTCCATCTGAAGCGAATGCAGTCGTCCTGAGAATTTCGGCGCGAGTGCGTCATCGCCTGGCTCAACGTGATTCCCCCGCGTTTCCGAATACTGCAATCCCAAAAGGTTGTGATGAGATTGATCTACTTGTTGGCGGTTCTGGCTGCCATGGCGCAGTTTGCCTCGGCCGGTGTCTTGGCTTCCAGGTTTAATTACTCGACCGGTAGCACGTATCACCTGTTGGAGTCGACGACGTGGACGGCGTCGCAGGCCGAAGCCCGTCGGTTGGGAGGGGATCTCGTAACGATCGATGACCTTGACGAGAACAACTGGGTTTACGACACCTTCACGCCTCTCGTCGCCGATGCAGGGGGGCTTTGGATCGGTCTCAATGATGTCGCAAATGAAGGGGCATTCGAGTGGGTGAGCGGAGAGCCAGTGACGTTCACCAATTGGACGGCCAGCGAACCGAATAACTCTGGACCGCAAGGTGCGGAAAACTTTGCGCACATCGTCACCAAGCCCTTTCTTAACTTCGTGTTGGGAGAATGGAACGACGTCGCAGATAACGCCGCGATGCGTTACGGCGTTGTCGAAGTGCCTGGGTTCATTCAAAACGGAAGTTTTGAGACTCCCGACGTTTCACCGGGGCGTCTCTTTGGCTTTGGCGACTCAATCGGTGGATGGAATGTTGTGTCCGGCAATACCGCCTTCTTGATTGACCAAGTGACAAACACGGGAGAGCCAGTTGATGGAAACCAGTTCATTGAAATTCACGGCGACACGATTCAGCAAACCGTCACTGGCCTAAAAGTTGGCCAGCGATACAAACTGACTTACTACGCGACCGCACGAACTCTGCCCGACTATTTCGGCTCCGGTTCGATAATCGCCACGATCGGCGGGGAGACGGACCATTACGACTATTTCCTTCCGTCCGGCTCCTATCTCTACAACTCTCCGGTCTCGCCATGGGCGAGACGCGACGTCGAGTTCATCGCAGCCGACACCACAGCGTCACTGACGTTCTCAGGCACGGCAGCAGGGCCGCTCGGCGCGATCGACGCGGTTCGAATAACAGCCGTTCCCGAACCTAGCACGGCAGCCATTTTCTTGCTTGGTGGCATGCTCGGGATGGCTATCCGTCCAAAACGAAACGCGAGTGCAATCACGCGGCCTCTCGTCAAATGAGCGACTAGAACGCCGCGTGATGCCACCAGGCAAATCATTGGATGCGATGCCGATCAGTGGAGCCTTTCTGTAGTGCGAGGCCTGTAGGTTTTGTCGATCCCGCGTGAATTTACCGAATCGATGGAGATGAAATACCAAATCATTAAGAGCGTAACGGGCAGATCCATCAAGTATTCATGTCCGAAATGCCATACCGTTCTTAGGTCTGCACTCAGGGAGGCAGGGCAATCGGATGCCTGCCCGTCGTGTGGAAATGCGTTCATTGTTCCCGGCCAGAAAGAGAGAGCCGAGTTCGAGGCCATAAGGGAAGCCAAGAGACGTGAAAAACTCGAAGCCAAGGAGAGAGAGCGGGCGAGACGCCAACAAGAATCTCTTCAGGCTGCAGCAGAAAAAGATGCTGAAAATCAACGTATCGAGATGGCGAAACGAGAGCGATCTATGCGGGAAGCAAGAGCGGCCCAATCACTGGCCGGCTCATGTTTCGACATTGCCATGCATGATTGGTCGACCGGTGCACCCTGGGCCTATGAGTGCATCGAACTCGGAACTCTTTCGGGGAACTGGCAATCCGAAATGAAGGTACTCCTGAACAACATGGCGTCTAAGGGTTGGGAGTTTTACCGTACTGAATCGCTGACAGCGGAGCGTCCCAATGGCTGTTTGGCAGCGTTGTTTGGAAGCCCGACTAGCACGTACGAAGTCGCCGTCTTGGTGTTTCGGCGCCCCGCTTCTGTCATAACTCGCGAGATTGATGTGAAAAGCGAACTTGGTTTGGTATGACCAAACCGTCGTTCGTTGGAGGATAAGGAGCCACACGACTTGATCGAGGCGAAAGATCTTTGAGATTTGAACGCTCAGATAGCCAGGATGTTAAATGAACCCCTACGAGCCAACGGTATCAGCGGCACCGGAAAAGCGGACCAAGTACTCGCGACTCTTCGTTGATTGGCTCAATCCGCTTGAGAAGATGATCGCGATAATTACGGCCGTAGTATTCATCGCGATGGCTTTGTTTGTCATTGGCATCAGTCTGTACGCCGTAGTCGCGGTCGTGGTTGACGCCCATTGAAAACCGGCGACCTCGTCGACGCACGATATCACCGCCAGCAGTGTGGCACCGAGAATTGAACCTGCTGCGGTACAAAAAGGCCGGCAAGCGGGGACCGCAACAAATTGCGAATCCCCGCCACCGGCGAGCCGGAGTGTAACTGATGGTCCGGAGCCGTGGGACCGGGGCAACGGATACCCGGATTTCCAGCAGCGCACGGTGTGATTGCGAGGGGGTTCTCCGCCAGAAACGCCGTCAAATTGGCGGCGTTTTTGAGCCTGGAAAACACGGGGTTTTTTGTTTGACGGACCGCGATTTTCTCGTTTTTCGCGCTCGTGAATTCGGCCAGAAACTACCGCTGCTTCACTTATTGCTGGACGCGTGCCCACCCGCCATCGGGGAGTGCCTATACTGGCCCGCTTTTCACTGACCAAATGGGGACAAACATGCGATGCACTCTTGCTTTGATATTTACGCTTGCAGCGGGACTTGTGACTGCAGCGGGTCCTGAAACCTCACCGTGGAAAACTGATCGGTTTTCCGGCTTCTATTCGTGCGACGTCACTGATCTGAGTGATGCACTGCCTGAGAACTTCAGCCGCTCAATCGGTAGCCAGAAAGGCGCACTCGTGCTTTCTGTCGCACCCGGATCACCAGCAGCGAAGGCCGGGCTGAGGAAGTTCAATATCGTGACAATGGTCAACGGCGAGAATGTTGAAACGGCCGAGCAACTTGCGTCGGAAATGAAGAAGACACCGTCCGATGAAACCCAAATACTTCGAGTCGAACAGCCGACCCTGCGTCGGAACAGCTTCCGGTGGAAAAGCCGCATCATTCGGTTCCAGCCTGTGCCAATTGCCGATTGGGCGGGCGATCGTGTGTCCGTTTCAAAGGATACGATTTCAGGAGTCACCACACTGGAGCCACGTGAGAAGCCAAACATCACACGGGGATCGGGCTTTTACGCCTACGCGGTAGCGAAGGGCGGCCAGAAGGACACGTTCATCCGCTTTTACCGATCCGGTGATGATTGGCTATTCATGAAGCGGTTTGAGATTCGATCGGGCGGTGAAACATACCTAGAGTCGCGTGGCTTTTTTGACGTGGAACGGGATAACTCCGCTGGTCGTGTTTGGGAATACTGCGACGTCCCATTTGCTGGTGATGTCAAAGAAGCCCTTCAAGCGATGATGCAAGGAAGTCCAGCAACCCTGCGGTTCAGCGGAGAACAATATCGAGAGGACCACGAGGTAAGCGAAATTGAACTCTACGACACCATGGCCGTGATCGCTGCAGCGGAAGCTTTGTAGATCAATAGGCTGCGACTACGCGTCTCACGTTCCCGTCGGTCACAATCTGCACCGCTGATGGCCGACGCCCGACCATCCGGTCCAGCTTCGGCAAGTCGATCGGATCCTGAACGTGATACTTGCACCAGCCCGCCGGCCATTGGTACGGAACCGTGATGATCACCGATCGGCCCACCGCGAACAGCCGGTCGACGAACGCCGGCAACTGCTCGTCCGTCAGGTGCTCGATGACCTGGCAACAGGTGACAACGTCGGCATGCTGAACCGGTAGCTCCATCGTCGCCCAGTCGCCGATCAGCGTCTCAACACAGTCCCGATCGGCCAGCCGTTCCAGATTGATTGCGATACGGCGTTGGAAGTCGCCCTGTTGAATCACGTTGGTACTACCGTTGCCCACGTCGATCAGCGTGCCGGCCGGACTGAGTGATTCGAGAACCGAAGCGACCGCCTTCTAATAGTTCAAATCGCGGCGGGCCGCTGCATAGGCTTTCCAATCATTCGTCATCGTCACGCCTCCTGTGAAAGTAGTCGCGGACCTCTTGGTGCAGATCGGGTTTATCGCTGGACCATTCCAGGATCCCGTCCGCATTGATTCGCACGTCCTGCGCCGGGTCAAAGGCGTTCCGCTGCAGGATCTTCTCCCGCGATTCGTACTGCCGGTGTCCCATGTTTCCGTGCCAGAGGTGATAGGTGGTCGCGTCCACGAAGCCGGCGGACGGGCTGTGCCGCCCCATCCTTTCGACATACGCATCCAATTCCCGCTGCAGCGATTCGCACATGATCGCGCGGCGACTCAGGTACTTCTCGCCGAAGTACCGCGCGAGGCCGAAGTAGAACCATTGGTCCCCGCCGCCGACGATGTGACACGATTGCAGACCGCCAATCGCGTCCATGAACGCCCGGTCTGCCAACCAAAGCCCGCCGGGATTGCCCCGCATTTCCTCACCGGTCGACACGCGGCCGGGGATGTCGTTCTTCCAGCGACGATCCGCTTCCAGGTATTTGATCGTCCGGAACAGTTGGACCGCCTTCGTCCCACGATCGATCATCGCCATCGCGTCGACCAGCCAGCGCGGATTCACCGTCACCATGTCGTGATCGAGCCAACCGAAGTACCGGATGTCCGGTGGGCATTCGCGCAGCGCGACGTTGATCAGCGCCTCTTTCTGCCAAAGCCAATGATCGCGTCGGTTGCCATAAATGACGGTCGATCCGTCAATCTCCGGTCGGTCGTTATCCAGAACCAACTCGTACACTCGGACCGCTTTTGCAATTCCTCCCAAGGACGGCAGCCATTCGCTGAACGTTTCGCGGATCCGTCGCGACCGACACGGATTGAAATGAACCACCGCAAGCCTGACCTGATCCAAGTTTCGGGGCACCACGGGATTCGCGGTGTCAACGAGGTGCGGGAAGTTCCCGATCGGGCAACCGAATCCGTGCGACAATTGCCGGGGGAGCGACTTCGGTTCGTCTAGCAGGGCGCACTTCAGACAGGTCGGGCTTCCGTTTGGGCACGCATGGCAGATGCCTGCTGCCGCGCGGATGTGCTGGATCATCGTGAAGTCGCTCGCTGGCCGATTCGATCCACGGACGTGGACCGTCTTCCCGCAGCATTCAAACTGCCGGCGGTGATTGGCTCCGAAAGTCCGGTTGCACTGGGAACACTTTGTCATGGTGTGAATGTCCATGTCACATCGCAATCACCTTCGTCGCCTTCGAGGGCACAACCGGCGTCTGCGCTCGATGTCCCTTCGCCGACAAGGTTCAATGTGAAGCCGCTTTGCAGGTCATTAAGGCCAACGTCCAGCGCGGTCGAACCACCGCCGTTGTAAGTCGCGTAGGCGAAGCTCCCGCCGGGCTGCGGACATTCATACAACCATTCCTGGATTACGCTCATCGTGACGCGAAACACGGGAATCGGGTATTCCGTCCCCGGCGTGGGTGTTGGAAAGTGGAGAGCGACGCGGCCACTCGCGGTAATTTGCAGCCGACCGTCCGTTGCGCCCGGACCGCTGTTCGCAGTACCCCCGGCGATCACCTGATACAGCGTGTAGTTGTCAGACGGATCGGTGGCACCGGACAATTCATCTTTGATCCATCGCGACAGCTCGCAATCCCACGCGCAAAGGCCGTCACGTTCGGCACCTTCGTTTGCCCACGCCTCGGACGGGTAGTACGTCCAAAACGGCTCGGTTGTGTGGTCCCAAAGAGTGTTCGGAAGGAGCAATGAGTTCCACTGCCAATCGGTTTGAGCGGTCACAGTGCGGGTCCCGCCCGACACTGGCCCGCTGCTGGGCGTAAATGGTGGGTCCCAGCCTGCGTGGCGCCGGGGGGCAATTCGACCGTGGCCGGAATTGCTACGGTGTGGGAGAGTTGTCCGGCATCATGCCGGAGGGAACAATGGTCCATATTGGGTCGCTTCAGTTGTTTCGCGCGACTCCACCGGTATGATGGACCCACGCAGTTGCCGCTGCTTTGCCGGTGCTCCCAATACCAAACGGAGAATGACAGTCTCACATTTGGGGGTGCCGGCCTTTTCATGCGCCGGTCGGCACCGGCGCGTCTGATTGACTGGTTCGGCCCGCGAGTCTGGTCGCTGCTAGGCCGGAGATTGAAGCTCGGCGATTACGCCGGCTGCTGGGTGCGTTCGAGGAATCGCGTGACCGCTTGACGTGACGTGAAGCGGTGTTGTCCGATCCGGACTGTTTCCAGCTTGACGCCTCGAAGCCCGCGATTTTGCCAACGCCAAACGGTGGCCTGATGGGGACGCGCGGAACTTGGGAACAACTTGGCCGCGTCAGGGATGCTGACCAAATCCTCGGTCAGCAGATGGAGATTACTTTCAGGGCTCATCCGACTCACTCACTTCGTTTCGGTGGTTGTTCGAAAGAAACCACCAAAGGAGTCGACCTGAGCGCGCACGTCCAAACGGTGATTTCTTCTCTCCGTTGGATACGTGCGCGGCGATGAGGCCACGTGTCTCAATCACCTACAGCCCGTGCTGACTGAGACGTTCACAATGTTAGCGGTCGCAAACACAATTGCAAACCGTTGCAGCTTAGAGTTTTGGTGCTGCTTTCGCCGCCCGCGTTGCCGCTTCGATGCTCTCGCGAGCGTAGTGAGCGGTCATCAATGCCGTCGAGTGCCCAAGTAAGGCTCGGGCATCCTCAATACCGAGTGCAGCACGGACTTCTGTGGCCGTCAGGTGGCGGATCTGATACGGGGTCCACTTCGGAACCTTCATGCGTTTTGCGGCACGTGTGATCGCCTGGTAATAGGATGCGGTCGTGTAGTGGTCACGGGGAGTCCGTTTCGGATTCGCTTTGCGGTTGGATCCGGGGCGGTTGCCCTGGTTTAGAGGCGTCTGTCGGTTCGCCGTTCCAATTGCCCGGCGCCATGCCATCGCCTCGGCCGGGCTGAAACAGTAGGTGTTGGGGTCTCTCTGCAGGTATTCAGTAACCGCATCGCGCGCATCGCCAACCAACGGGATCGCTTTCGGCTTGCCGGTCCAGTCCGTCTTGTGCTGACTCAATCGATAGACCCACACGTCACCGCTCCGGTCGATGTCGCACGGTTTCATGATGCAGATTTCCTTCGGGCGTGCTCCGGTGGCCACCTGGATTCGCAGCATGGCCTTTACTACCGGGGACAGCAGCTCGGCAGTTTTGCGCACGTCTCCGATCGGAACCGGTACGACGGGGGCAACTTCCCTCGCGGTCGTCTGCCCTTTTCGAAGCGGCTCCAGTGATTTCAGTTGGGCTACCTTCGTCGCGTCGATCAGTTCTCCAGCGACAGCATGCCGGAAGATCGCAACCACGCAGTTTGTCAGCCGGTTTACGTACTTTCGAGCGAAACCTTCGTCGACCAAGGTTTTCCGGAATGCTTTCAGCTTCACCGGGCCGAATTGTTCAGCCGCCACGTCACCGAATTGCTTGTCCAGCCGATCACACAGTTTGTCGTGCCGGCTTTTTTCTGACGGAGTGTTCTTGTACTTCTCTGCGATGTGCTCGCGGAACAGGCCAGTAACGTGACGAACCAGAATCGGCTGATCGGTCTGATGAGTGGCTGCCGCTTGCGGCGCGGACACGCCGAGTAGCAACGCCACGTGGGCGTCCAGCGACGTCGGATCGAAGTCATCGGGAAGTGACAACCCGTTCTGCTGGTAGACCGTGATCAGGGCAGCGTAGCGGGCGATGGACTCGGGTGAGTCGTGCTTGCCGAGATAGAAGTCACGGCCGGCGATCGTGACAACAGATTGGCCGCTGATGTGGTAGCGGCGTGCCGGGGCTTTAGCCTTGGGTCTGGCCATCGGTGGGACTCCCGTTCGAATCCGGACCGAGTTTTTCGGTACAGATTCGGTTTTGAAACGGGGCCGCACACCAAATGGGTGGTAACGCTCAGAGGCGTTCCGGCCGGTAAATCACTGGGTTTTGCAAAAGAGGCGACGGTGGGATTCGAACCCACGAATAAAGGATTTGCAATCCTTCGCCTTAGCCACTTGGCCACGTCGCCGCAGGATTCCGGAAAGGTAGAAAACTCAATCGGAATCGTCAAGAACCGCCTGATCGTTCCTCCCCGCCTGACCGGAGTACTCCGGACAACCAGAGCGGCCGTGAAGAACGATATCGGACACTTTGCGGATCCTCTTGAGGGACATCGGGCGAATTGCGGAAGTTCGCTGCCCGAGCTGCCAACCGGTCGTGGAGGCCGCCGAAAGCTGGAGTTCGAGTATCGCCTAAGAATCAGCGTCATCCCATGCCTCGGGCAGACGGGCAGCCGCCGCCGCTGCGCTCACAACACCACGTCGCAACGGGAATGTTACCAGGAGGTTTGGGGCCGAGCGGACGCCACCACCGTTCTAGAATGGATTTGCAGTGCGTTCGGCGATTCGCCTACACTTCGATCCTTCCCCCCCCACTTTTCTGTCGCGACCGATCCGGCTGCTCCGCCAAACGGCCCTACCGGACCGCTCCGTCGTCATTTTGAATCCGCGTGATGAACCCCCTGAGGAGTGTGACAGCGTGAACGATATCAATCCCTACGCGGCAACCACCGAAACGATCGAAGATCCCTACGGCTACCAGGGAGGGTCCGAATTGGCCACCCGCGGCCAACGACTGCTCGGAGCGATCATTGACGGGCTGATCCAGATGGTGATTGTGGTGCCGCTGGGAATTGCGTTGGGAATGGTGATCGCGATGACGCTCGGCGATGGCATGGTGACGCAACTGGTGGCCAACGTGGCCGGCGGGATTCTGGGATTCCTGGTCTTCTTGGCGCTCAACGGCTACTTGTTGGCAACCCAGGGGAAAACGATCGGCAAGCTGGCGATCAAGACTCGAATCGTCGATCGAGACACGGGGCAGCTGGTACCGTTTTGGCCTCTGATCGGCAAACGCTATTTGTGGTTGTGGTTGATCGCCCCCATCCCGTTCTTCAATTTCATCGTCCCCCTGATCAACGTGTTGTTGATTTTTCGCGAGAACCGGGCGTGCCTGCACGATGATATTGCCCACACCAAGGTGATCGCCGACGCGTGACGCCTCGCGTCCCCTGCGGTGATGATGCTCTCGGAAGCTGGAATCACCAGTCGAGTCACCGGTAGCGACGCTCGCCAGAACGTGGCTTTCCGCTGCGAACGTGACGGAAGCTACGGGGTTGTGCGATTCTTCAGACGGAGCCTGGAGCGTGCGTGGAGGGCATCGTTGCCGTTGGGCGAGTCCACCGTCTGGCGACGGTGGCTACGTCGACCACCGCGACGCGGTCCTCCCCGTGTTTCATGGGCTGCTCCGTGGTGTTGCCGGCCGCAGCCAGGCGGTAAGGTGTGTGCGTTTCGGGCGTCTCTCTGTGCCCTCTCCGCCATCTCACGAAACTCGATCAAATACATCATGGATCAACAATGCACGACGCTGGGGTTGGAACCCAGCTTTGGATTCGGAGACCGGACCGGATTCGCAACGCCGGGACACGTTGCCGCGATGAAACGGTGCGGTCAGGGCATCGCGCCGATTTTTCCGCAGCAGTCCATCCGTGAAATGACGCGTACCCAGCGGACACCCGAGGACGTGATGCGGGACGCGATGAGTGCCGCCCAATCGTCGGGTTGGGACGGCCCGGTCGGCGCCGATGCGGATCACCTGAAAGTGAACGAGGACGTCGACGTCACGGCGGCCGCCGGCTTTACATTCTTCACCATCGATCCCTCCGGCGATGTGGATCAACACGCCGACGATTACAACGAACCCACGCTACGGGATCGCTTCAAGATCGTCCGACAGTCCGCTTCGTGGTTCGACGGATATGTCGGGCGGACGATCCCCCTGTCGACCGGCACGACCGTTGAACTGGATGAAGAGGCCTGCATGCGTGCCGCCGTCAAATACGGCTCCGCCATTGCTCGGGCCCTGGAACTTGGCGATTACATCCGCAAAGTCAACGAAGCAGACGGGCGCGACTACGAAATCGAATTGTCGGTGGACGAAACGGAGCAACCGACGACGCTGGCCGAGCATTACATCATCGCCGACCAGTGTTTGCAGGGAGGAATGAAGCTGGTCAGCTTGGCTCCCCGCTTCATCGGTGATTTCGAAAAAGGCGTCGATTTCAAGGGGGACCTGGATGCGTTGGAGCGGTCGCTGGCTGATCATGCCGCGGTGGCGGAAACGCTGGGGCCTTACAAGTTGAGCTTGCATTCGGGCAGTGACAAGGTCTCCATGTACCCTGCCTTGGCGAGAACCACTCGTGGCAAGTTCCACGTCAAAACAGCCGGGACCAGTTACCTGGAAGCGTTGCGCGTCGTCGCGCGTCATGAACCCGAAGCGTTTCGGGAAATCGTCGACTTCTCCCGACAGCGATACGATACGGACAAAGCTACCTACCACGTCTCCGCGACGCTGGCCGATGCTCCCACCACGGATTCGGCGGACGATGCCACGTTGGAGCGCGAGTACCTGGAACTCTGGTCAGAAGTGCCGCAGGGAAAAGGCTTCACCAAGCCGGGCCGCCAGATTCTGCACTGCACGTTCGGATCCGTGTTGACCGATCCCAAATGGGGATCCATCGTGCTGGACTGCTTGAAGTCGCACCCGGAAACCTATTCCGAAGTTCTGGACGACCATTTTGGTCGGCATTTGGACGCGCTGCGTCAGGGAATGTAACGCGTATCGAAGTCGTCCTGTCGCCGCCGCTCGAAAAGAGGTGGCCCAGGCGATTGGCAAGTCGAATCAACACGAGACTGAAATGAGTGACAATCCGTTCGACCCACCGAAAACATCAAACGTCGACGCAGATGAGCAGACGCCGTCGGAACGCGTCAGCGATGCCCCACGGACCAGCACCTGGCAACAGATGAAGACGGCCGAGGACTGGTGGGCAATCTGGTGCGCGGGGCTGCTGTTGCTGGTGTCCTTCGTCGCCGTTTGGATGGCATCCGCGGCGGCCGCTGGAACGGAAGTCGCGCTGGAGAACCCGTTGAGCGGTTGGATCGCCAAGCCCGGTTCGTGGGACTCCAATCCGCTGGACGCGTTTTACGTTGCCGGAGCCGAAGGAAAACCCGCCAAGACGACGTACCTTGGCGTGCTGGGCGCATTTCTGATCATCGGCGGACTGTTCACGGTCGCGACGCGTCTTCGCGGCGAGAACGCATCGGGTTTTGCCAAGGCGTTCCCGATCATTTTTGCGCTCGCCACGCTCGCGTATCTGCTGGCGGGGCAAAGCACTGTCAAAGCATACAACCTGGAATACGCTTTGTGGGCCTTGCTGGTCGGATTGGTCATCAGCAACACGATCGGGACGGCCGCCTGGCTGCGTCCGGCCGTGCTGACCGAGTTCTTTATCAAGACCGGGTTGGTGCTGCTGGGGGCCGAGGTATTGATGAGCAAGCTGTTGGCGCTGGGCATTCCCGGCATCGGTGTGGCCTGGATCGTGACGCCAATCGTGTTGATCAGCACGTACGTGTTCGGCCAAAAAGTGCTGAAGATCCCGTCGGCATCGTTGAACATGGTGATCAGCGCCGACATGTCCGTCTGCGGCGTCTCGGCCGCGATCGCCACCGCGGCGTCTTGCAAAGCCAAGAAGGAAGAGTTGTCGCTGGCGATCGGTCTGTCGCTGTCATTCACCGTCGTGATGATGGTGGTGTTGCCGATCGTGATCCGCGCGTTGGGGTTGCCGACGGCGGTGGGTGGAGCCTGGTTAGGCGGGACGATTGACGCGACCGGCGCCGTGGCGGTGGCCGGGGCGACTCTGGGCGATGAAGCTCTGGAAGTCGCCGCGACGGTCAAAATGATTCAAAACATTCTGATCGGCGTCACCGCGTTCCTGGTCGCCGTTTACTGGGTCACCTACGTGGAGAAAGATCCCAGCGCGCCCCGTCCGGGGATCGGTGAGATTTGGTACCGATTTCCCAAGTTTGTGTTGGGGTTCATCGCCGCATCGATTCTGTTTTCCGTGCTGCACGCGACCCTGCCCGGCGGGGAAGAAATGGTGCAAACGATGATCAAGGGGGCCACCAAAACGCTCCGCGGCTGGTTCTTCTGCCTGGCGTTCGTGTGCATCGGACTGGAAACCAATTTCCGTCAACTCCTGCCGTATTTCCGCGGTGGAAAACCGGCCCTGCTGTATGTCTGCGGTCAGTCGTTGAATCTGATTCTGACGCTGGCGATGGCTTACCTGATGTTTGGGGTTTGGTTCGCGGAATGAAACGGTCTGTGCTGCACCGCCGGCTTGCCTTCGCGACCATCGTCCTGGCGATGATGTTCGTCTGGGGAATTCTGTTGCCGCAACTGTCGGCAACGCAACGGGTCCGCGACCGTCAGCAGTGGCTGGACGAACATCAGATTGATCCGGCCGCAATGTTCTACACCGACCTGCCGATGATGGACCGGCCTTAGTCCGACAGGTGCTGCGCGCCATTTCCGTCGGCTTACGCCGACGGCAGGAAGCTGTCGACACTTCGCGACTGGAGAAGCGTGGGCTACGCGTCTTGTTCGCGAAGTTTCGCCAGCACGGTGTAGTCTTCCAGCGTGCTTGTATCGCCGACCGCTTCGTGACCAGCTGCGATGTCGCGCAACAGGCGTCGCATGATTTTCCCGCTCCGGGTCTTGGGAACAGCGGCGGTGAATCGGATGTCATCCGGCTGGGCCAAAGCGCCGATTTGCTTGCGGACATGCTGACGCAAAGCTTGACGCAGTTCTTCACCCGGATTGGGATCGGTGACGGTGACGAAGGCCGCGATTGCTTGACCCTTGATGTCATCCGGACGTCCGACCACGGCGGCCTCGCATACGGACTCGTGGCTGACGAGCGCACTCTCCACTTCGATGGTGCTCAACCGGTGCCCCGAAACGTTGATCACGTCATCGATGCGGCCCATGATCCAGTAGTACCCGTCGCTGTCACAACGGGCATTGTCCCCCGTCAGGTACTTCCCTTTGACAAGCGACCAATAGGTTTCGATGAAACGCTGCTCGTCGCCCCAGACGCCGCGGAGCATCCCCGGCCAGGGTTGATCGATGCACAACATTCCGCCGTGCTCTTTTCCGACCGGCGCGCCGGTTTCGTCCACAATGATGGGCACCACACCGGGAAGCGGTTTCGTGCACGAACCGGGTTTGGTGGCCGTAATCGCCGGCAGCGGGCTCATCATGATCCCGCCGGTTTCGGTTTGCCACCAGGTATCGACGATCGGGCATTTCTCGCCGCCGATCTTTTTGTGGTACCACATCCAGGCTTCGGGGTTGATGCCTTCGCCGACGCTGCCTAGCAGTCGAAGGCTGGACAGATCGTGCTTTTCGACATGTTCGTCACCCCACTTGATGAACGCCCGGATGGCCGTCGGCGCCGTGTAGAGCACGGTGACCTTGTACTTTTCCACCAGGTCCCAAAACCGGTCTTCCGCCGGATAGTTGGGAGCGCCTTCGTACATCAGGCAAGTCGCGCCCGCGGAAAGCGGTCCGTAAACAATGTAGCTGTGGCCGGTGATCCATCCGCAGTCGGCGGTGCACCAATAGATGTCATCGTCGCGATGGTCGAACACCCACTGAAAGGTGCGTTTGGCCCACAGGTTGTATCCGGCGGTGGTGTGGCGAATGCCCTTGGGCTTGCCGGTGCTGCCGGAGGTGTACAGGATGAACAGCGTGGTTTCACTATCCAGCGGTTCGGCCGGGAAGTCGTCTGACTGCGAATCAACCACATCATGCCACCAAACGTCGCGGCCCTTGGTCATCGGCGTATCCTTTTCACCGGTTCGCCGCAGGACCAGGCATTTTTCAACGGTCGGTGACTTTTCAAGCGCCTCATCGACCGTTTTCTTCAGCGGCAGAACCTTTCCGCGGCGATACAGACCGTCGGAGGTGATCACCAGCTTGGCGCTGGCGTCGTGATTCCGGTCGGCGATCGACTCAGCACTGAAGCCGGCGAAAATCACCGAGTGGATGGCGCCGATGCGAGCACACGCGAGCATCGCGATGACCAATTCCGGCGTCATCGGCATGTAGATGCTGACCACATCGCCCTGCTGGACCCCCAGTTGGCGCAACGCCGCGGCACATTTGCAGACCTCAGACTTCAACTCGTTGTAGGTCAGCGTGCGGGTATCGCCCGGTTCCCCTTCCCAGATGATCGCCGCGCGGTCTCCCCTGCCCTGATCGATGTTGCGGTCCAGACAGTTGTAGCTGGCGTTGGTCTTTCCACCGACGAACCATTTGGCGTGGGGCGCGTCCCATTGGCAAACGTCGCCGAAGGGCTCGAACCAATGCAGATGTTCCAACGCCTGCTCTTTCCAGAATGCGTCTCGGTCATCCCGGGCTCGGGCATACATCTCGTCGTACTGCTGCTGCGTGGCGACGACGGCGTTTTCCGCGAACGAGGCCGGCGGCGGAAACAATCGGTCTTCGGCAAGCACATGGTCAACTTGGCCAGCAGCAGTGTCGGTCATCGAACGCGGATCCAAACGAGGTTGTGGGGTGGGAAATCAGTGGAGGAAATCTCACCGCACAGTCTAGCGAACGGCAGGCACGGTCACCACACGGGGAGCCGCTCGGGCGGCCAACGCGATGGCGGACGGCACCGCTCCCCCGGGCGGCGTGTCCGCTTGCAACCGAAGATGTTCGGGCGACCGGCCCGATCCCCCAGCAGCAACAAATCGTTACACTCGGTTCATGGCGAAGAAAAACCAAAAACGCAAACAGTCGCGCGTGGCTTTCCGCAAACGGCACCAGGGGAGGGTGCGCGACAGTGATTTGACCCGCCAGTTTCGTTCGGGAGAGTCCCTGGAGGACGCGGCAAAGAATGAACGCGTCAGCGGGAAAGGCGATTTGACGCGTAAGCGGACGGTGGTTGGCGTTGATGCCGAACAGCCGACGCAGTCGGACGCTGCCGAATCCAATGCTTCGCCGCTGATCGACGGCCGCGTGACATGCGTCCATGGTTTGGTCAACACGGTGCTGGCCGACGACGGACGCCACTTCGAATGCGCGATCCGCCAGGTATTGAAGTCCGTCAGTATCGAAGGTCGCGGAGCCGTCGTGGCCGGGGATCGCGTCCGATTTCGATCCGAATCCGACGACACGGGGATGATCGAGTTCGTCGCCCCGCGACACGGCGTGATCAGTCGTCAGAGTCGAGGGCAGCAGCACGTCATCGCTGCCAACGTCGACCACCTGTTGATCGTCACCAGTGCCGCCGAACCGACGCTGAAACCGGCCCTGATCGATCGATTCTTGCTGTCGGCCGAACAATGCCAGGTCAACCCGGTCATCATCATCAACAAGTGCGATCTGATTGATCCCGCATCGATTCAGCCGCTGGTCGGTGTCTACGCCGCGATGGGCTACCGAGTGCTGATGACCAGTGCCGAAGCGGGAACCAACATCCAATACCTGCGCGAACTGTTGAAGGGAAAGCAGACGGCATTTTCGGGGCAGAGCGGCGTTGGCAAGAGCAGCCTCCTGAACGCGGTGCAGCCCGGCCTGGGATTGGCCGTCTCCGAGGTCAGCAGCGACAACCAGAAAGGTCGACACACCACGACCACGTCCCGATTGATCCCGCTGGCCGATGGCGATGGGGCCGTGTTTGACACACCCGGGATCCGGCAATTCCAACTGTGGGACATCAGCCCCGAAGAGGTGGCCGGACTGATGCCCGACCTGCGTCCCTACGTCAGCCGGTGCCGCTACTCAAATTGTCTGCACCTGAGCGAAGACGACTGCGCGGTGAAAGACGCGGTCGCCGACGGCCGGATCGACGCACGACGCTACGATTCGTACTGCCACCTGTTGGAAGATGACTTGCTGCTCGGTTGATCGGGGTGGGTCTTTGTCTGAAAACCAGTAGCGACGCTCGCCAGAGTGTGGCTTTCCGCCGCGTGGCTCTCCGCCGTCTGGCGACGGCAGCTACGGGGTTGTGCGACCGTTTCAGACCGACGGCCAGCGATTGCTTTGTACCGACGCTCGCCAGAGTGTGGCTTTCCGCCGCGTGGCTCTCCGCCGTCTGGCGACGGCAGCTACGGGGTTGTGCGACCGTTTCAGACCGACGGCCAAGCGATTGCTTTGTACCGACGCTCGCCAGAGCGTGGTATTCCGCCGCGTGGCTCTCCCCCGCCATTGCGACGGCAGCTACGGGGTTGTGCGACCGTTTCAGACCGACGGTCAGCGATTGCTTTGTACCGACGCTCGCCAGAGTGTGGCTTTCCGCCGTGTGGCTCTCCGCCGTCTGGCGACGGCAGCTACAGGGTTGTGTCGCTCTCCGCCGCCATCGCGACGGCAGCGACAGGCAGCGCAGCTTATCCCAGGCACTTGCCGATTTGGCGAACCGCTTGGCGCAAGCGGTGTTCGTTCTCGACCAGCGACATCCGCAGATAGCCTTCGCCGGCGGCACCAAATCCGCTTCCGGGGCTGACGGCAACGTTGCCTTCTTCCAGCAACTTCATGGCGAAATCCATCGTGCTCATGGAACTCCGCCAAGGCTCGGGCACCTCGGCCCATACAAACATTCCCGCTTTCGGCGGCTGGACGTTCCACCCCAACCGTCGCAAACCGCTGACCAGCACGTCGCGCCGCCCTTGATAGATCTCCGACTGTTTTTCGACCGTGGCCTCGGTTTCACGCAACGCGACGATGGCTGCGATCTGGATGGCTTGGAACATCCCGTAGTCGTAGTAGCCCTTGATGGTGCCCAAACCACGAACCATGTCGGCATTGCCGGCGCAGAATCCGACGCGCCAGCCGGCCATGTTGTATCCCTTGCTCATCGTGGTGAATTCCACTCCCACGTCCTTGGCACCGGGGGCGGCCAGAAAGCTAGGGGGCACGTAGCCGTCGAAAGCCACGTCCGCATAGGCAAAGTCGTGGATCACGAGGAACCCGTACTTCTTGGCAAGTCGGACCACCTCGACGAAGAAATCGGGCTCGATCACCGCGGAGCTGGGATTGTGCGGGTAGTTGACGATCAGCACCTTGGGCACCGGTGTCAGGTTCTCGCAGGTGTACGCCACGTTGCGCAAGAATTTGTCCGGATCAGCCACATCCAGTGACACCACGTTGCCCGACGCCAGGATGACGCCATACATGTGAACCGGAAAATACGGCGACGGAATGATCGCGGTGTCCCCAGGCCCCATCAGAGCCAGGCACATGTGAGAGAACCCTTCCTTGCTGCCCAGACAGGCGATGATTTCCGTTTCCGGATCCAGCCGGACGCCGTATTTGCGATAGTACTTGCTCGCCACCTCGCGCCGCAGATTGGCGATGCCGTTGGATTTGCTGTAGCCATGGTTGCCGGGGTCCGCCGCCGCGTCGTGCAGCTTCTGGATCACAATCGGATCGGGCGGATCGGATGGATTCCCCATTCCCAGGTCAATCACGTCATCGCCGGCGCGACGCTTCTGGTACAGCGAATTGTTGATTCGCCCAAACATGTACGGCGGCAACCGGTCCACGCGTGCGGCGAACTTGACCTCGAACGGCTTGGGCACCGGATCGGTCGTGGGGGGAGAGATCGCCGGAGCGTCAAAGTCGACGGTGTCCACCACGGGGGATTGACCATCGCCCGTCTTGGCGGCCGCATCGTCGGTCGGACCGGAGGACGGCTTGGAGCCGGAGACGGGTTGTTCGGAATCGTTGACGCTAACCGTGTCGCTCATTTGCCAAACCATTGCGTTGGCGGTGAATCGTGGAAGTGGCCGGATCTATTGTCGACAAGATGTGTCCCGATGCCCAGGGGTTCGTGGGAAACCGCCGCAGAATCCTTTTTGCCGGAGGAGTCGACGGAGCGGAACGGGGACGCCTCGGCGGCGGATTGGGTCTGCCATCTCGAGCTGTCGCCGGTTTCAGCTACCATAGGGGCCACTTCATTCCGACGCCGCGCCGGTTGCAGCACCCCCACGTTCGCTCGCCCGGCCGTCTCTCCGTCACCCCGCTCCCCTTTCTCCGGTCGTCCATGTCCGTCGCTCTGTTCGTTCCCTGTTACGTCGACCAACTGTACCCTGACGTGGCGGTCGCGTCCCTCGAATTGCTCGAGCGGCTAGGTGTCGATGTGGTTTACCCCGAAGGCCAAACCTGCTGCGGACAACCGATGGCCAACACCGGGTGCGTCGACGATACCGAGCCGGTGGCCCGTCGGATGGTCGAACTGTTCGCCGATTACGATGCGATCGTGTGCCCCTCGGGATCCTGCACCGCGATGGTCCGGCACCACTACGCGGCGTTTTTTGACGCCGACGACGCACGGTTTCAGCACGTCAGCCATCACACGTACGAACTTTGCGAGTACTTGCATGACGTCGTCCGGTTGCAGCATCTGGACGTGAACTTTCCGCACCGGGTCTCCCTGCACCAAAGTTGCCACGGACTGCGCGAATTGCGATTGGGACAGTCCAGCGAATCGATGACGCCTCGGACCAACAAAGTCCGAACAATTCTGGAGTTGGTCAACGGGATCGAGTGGGTCGAGCCGGATCGTCCCGACGATTGCTGCGGATTCGGCGGCACGTTTGCGGTGAACGAGGCCGATGTTTCGGCGGAAATGGGGCGAGCCCGCATCGCCGACCATTGCGGCAAGGGCAGTGAGGTGATGGCATCGACGGACATGAGTTGCCTGATGCATCTGCAGGGACTGATCCGGCGCGAAAAGACGCCGATCCAGGTGATGCATGTTGCCCAGATCCTGTGCGGTCGCCCGCTGGGGTCAGCTTAACCCGCGCCGCCCACGCTTCCGCGCTTGGCCGCGCGCAATCGGTCGAAGTGTCCCGGCAACGCGATCAGATCCGCATCGCGACGCCCAGGACCCGACGTACTTCGGCAGGACTGGTGATGCCCTGGCGAACGAGATCCGTGGCGGATTGCCAGACCGATTTCATGCCGGCTTCGGTGGCGACGCGATAGCTGGCGCGAGAATCCCGCGTGTCCAAGATCGCCGTGGCCAGTCCCGCATCCCGGAGCGGAAGAAACTCGCTGGCGATCACACGCCCGCGGTACCCGCTATCGCAACATTCGGGGCATCCGCCAGGCACACGCGCCCAATCAATCGGCAACCCGTAGAATTCTTGCGGATCCCGGCTGTCGCCGGCACAGTGACAGAGCTTTCGCAGCAATCGCTGGCAGCAAATGCCAATCACTCCGCTGCGCAACAGGTAGGGTTCGATTCCCATGTCCAGCAAGCGGCTCACCGCAGTGACCGAACTGTCGGCGTGAAAACTGGTCAACATCAACTGACCGGTCAAACTGGCTTGGATCGCAATTTCGGCGGTCGTCGGATCACGGATCTCACCCACCATGATCACTTCCGGATCTTGGCGGAGCAGGGATCGCAGCCCGACGTGCAAATCGAATCCCGCCGCGGCGTTCACCTGGCTTTGCGAGACACCGGCGATGGGTACTTCGATCGGATCCTCCAACGACATCAGGTTGCGTGTCCCGGAGGTCTCTTGCACCAGATGCCGAAGGCACGCGTACAAGGTGGTCGATTTTCCGCTGCCGGCCGGACCACAGATCAGCAGGGCGCCGCTGGTTTCCTGCAAGCAATCCTTGATCTGGTCGACGACCTCCGTCGCGTGTCCCAGTTCTTCCAGGTCCCGGTACTGGTTGCCGTGCCCGAAGAATCTCAACACGCCGCGCTCGCCGTGCAGCGTGGGATACGTGCTGACGCGAATGTCGCCCCCTTGATCACTTTGAAGCCGACCTTCTTGCGGGATATCGCTGCGATAGGTCAGCAGGTTGGAGAGAACTTTTAACCGCGACACGATGTTCGAACTGGCTCCGGCAGGAAACTGTCCCAAGCAAAGCAGTACGCCGTCGTTGCGGAAGCGAATCTCCAACCCCTGTGCGACCGGGTGCAGATGCACGTCGCTGGTTTCCACGCGGCGAGCGAAGTCCAACAAGGCTTCGACGAATTCCGTGGCGTACGCGTCCGTTTCCGGGCGGAGGTGTTCAATCCGGCTGACCATCTCCGCCCGCTGGCTTGCCAAGTCCACTTCGGCGTCACGTGGCTTCGCGGGGGCGGTCGGAGGTCCGGGATCGCGACGGAGTCGCTGGCCGTTGGCAGAGGTGGATATCAAGGTTGTCTTTCGGTATCTCGGGTGGTGGAGCAATTCATCCTGCAACGCGTCGTCCGCGTGCGCGGCGTTGGAAGCAGAGAGAGCGATTTCATTCAGTTCGTTTTCAATCGCATCGGACGACGACTCCGCCTTGACGGGGCGTGCACGGGAGCTTGGGAACATGTGGCAAGTCGCTCGAACTAAATCTCTCGGCTGTCAATCGTCTGGATCGCCGCGTCGCTCAGGTTGCCGATGTACAACGAGAATACGCGGAAAATAATCAGGATCAGAATGGCCGCGATGGCTGCCCAAATCATTGCCGACATCAAGTACGTGATGGTTGCCATGGACATTCGGACCTGGCTTTTCAACTGCCGAAAGTGCTTGTCCAACGTCTCCGAAAGTCGCCCCGAGGCTTCGCCCAGTTCCACCGCCTCCAGCGTGTCCTTCTGGAACAGCCCCGTTTCCTCCAACACGGAATGCAGATCCCGGCCTTGCAGGATCGCTTTCTTGGCCGGTTCGGCTTTGCCAGCGAACTGCGGCGTCCCCGCGCTCTGGAAAGCCAAATCGACGGCCGACCACGCATCTAGTCCGGAGTCGATGGCCAACGACAGCGATTGAATGAATCGGGCTTCGGCAAAGACACGGAACAGGTGTCCGAAACGTGGGATCCGGGCCAGCCAATCCACCACGAACGACAGGTAGCCGCGATTGGCCAAGGCAATGAAACCGAAGAGGATCGCAAAGGCAGCCGCAACGAACAGCGAATAAGTGATCAACCCCGATGTGCCGACCAGCCCGATACCAAGCAAGTCACGTTGAGCTTCGGAATCGGCCGGGACCACAACCTCCGGCAGGTAAATCATCAGACCGACGACCACCACCGCAATCAACAATTGCGCCAGCGGCCACAAGATTGACCCGGTAAAAACTTTGCGAAAATCCGCTAGCTGTTGGTAGTAGTCTGACAGCCGATCGAGGACGCGATCCAGTCGCCCGGTCCGCTCTCCCCCCTCAATCATCTCGGCAAAATGCGACGGGAAATAATTCCCCTGCGCTTTCACCGCTTCGGCCAAGGACCCGCCTTGCCGGACGTGATCGGCGACGGACTTCATGTGTCGCCCATAGGCGTTCGCATGATTTTCCGCCTCGCGATCAAAGACGCGGTGCGGGTCCAGACCAACTTCAAACGATACTCCCACGCGCTCACAGAGCGTACTGAGGGTTTGGTGCCTAATGCGTCCGGGCAGCACTGGGATCTCGGGGAATCGGGGGGGGCGCAACGGTCATTTCGCAAACACTTCTGCCGCGGCCGGGCGTGGACAGGAAACTTCCTGGAGAAACCGACCCGAGGGCGGTGACCGAGACGCTGGAATGCGACAGGGGTGGTCGCCGGCAACCTCGAAGTCGACGGACCCACCGGGTGCGGAAGCTAGCAGATCGGAATGAACAACCGATAAAGATTGGACGAAGGAGCGTTCAAGAATCCTTCACACGCTCGCGAAACACGTCGCTTCATCCTGCCGCCGGTGGTCGTGCCGTATTGCTTCACCCTCGCTCCGGGAGGGTGAATTCTAGAAAGCAGGTCTTTTGCTGGCTCAGAGAGCTGCACCACCTGCGAGCGCCGACGGCTCGCGTCAGCCTTTGACGCGGAGCCGGGTCACCGGACCGGTGACGGACTTGAGCGCTTCGATTTCTTCCGTGGCGGTGTAGGCCGATCCTTCGGTGGCTTCGTGAGTCATGATGACCAGCGGGACCGGGTCGTGCTCTCGATCGGGGCTTTCCGATTCATGTTGAATCACCGACGCGATCGAGATGGCATGTTTCTCCAGGACCGAGGCGATGGCGGCCAGAGTGCCGGGATGATTTGCCACCTGCAGCCGCAGATAGTAACGCCCCAGCAGGGTTTCCGTGTCACGCTGCTTGGCCCGCGGCGGGTTCTCGCTGGAAAAATACTCCAGCGTCTGAAACGTCAGCTTGGTTCGACCGACCGCGGTATCGATCAGGTCGGCCACAACCGCGGAAGCGGTGGGCATCTGGCCGGCCCCCAGACCGTGATAGAACACCGGGCCGACGGCGTCGCCGACCACGCGAATTGCGTTGAAGGCGTCACGGACCTCGGCCAACGGCGTCCCGATCCGCAACAACGTGGGCGCGACCGAAAGCTCCAAGCCGTCCTCGGCCAGGTCCGCGGTCGCCAGTAGTTTGATCCGATAGCCCAGTTGGCGGGCGTAGCGCAGATCGGCAGGGTCCAGCCCGTCGATCCCGATTTTCGGAATGTCGTGCCAGTCGACGGTCGCTCCGAAAGCCAGGTGGGCCAGAATGGCCAATTTTTGAGCGGCATCGGTGCCGTCCACATCCATCGTCGGATCGGCCTCCGCGTAACCAAGCTCCTGAGCTTTGCGAACCACGTCCGCGTAGGCGGAGCCCTTCTCGTCCATCTGCGTGACGATGAAGTTGCTGGTTCCGTTCAGAATGCCCTCCAACGATTGCAACTGGTTGGCGGACAGGCACTGGCTGATGTTGGCGATGATCGGGATCCCGCCGGCCACCGACGCTTCAAAAGCGATGCTGCGTCCCAAACGCCGTGCCGCGTCAAACAATTCCGGTCCGTGTTCGGCCAGCAGCGCCTTGTTGGCGGTCACGATGTCTTTGCCGGATTCCAGCAATCGCAGCATGATCGTCCGCGCGGGCTCGAGCCCACCGATCAGCTGCGCGACCACCGTGATGTCCGGGTCCTGGATCACGTCATCCAGGGTATCGGTCAACACATCTTCGGGCAGGTCAATCCGGCCGCGGGCCTTCTCCAAGTCGCGGACGACGGCCTTCTTCAGCCACATCGTGCGTCCGGCATGCCGCGCCGTTCGGTCGCCGTGATCGAGCAATAGTTTGGCGACGCCAGTTCCAACGGTTCCCAGGCCAACAATGGCTACATTTGTCTTTTCCATGACGCAGATGGTAGCTGCCCAGGGCCGAATGAACGAGGCCCGGTCACGCGCGGAGCACCGCGGGAGTTCTCCGCCGGACCGAAGAGACGCTTCTCAGAGCGAAGAAGATGCGGCCAGATCGCGTTTCCGTCGCCGTCAGCAAGATGCACTTGCTTGATCGTGGGAAGCGCGGGGCAGACACCGTCTGGCGACGGTAGCGACGATCCGAGAGAGCTGGTTTCCGTTGCATTGCGGCGGTCGTCCAACAAGTGGATCAGCTCGACTGAGCGGAATCGAGCCCAACCTACTGGTGCACGTTGATGAATCTCCAACCGGAGATCTTCCAGTTCTGTCCGTAGGAACGGCACCAGCGACATTCAGCCAAGAACTTCACCGGCCCGCTCTTCAAGCTCTCCACCGTCAGAACCGCGACCGCGCGTTCGGGGATCTGGGTGTCGGTGATCAATCCGATCCCCGCACAGGAGACGTTGCGAGAAAAGGCGAGCAACTCGGCATCGGAGCCGCGGACACGAAGCTTGACCGGACGCACCAGGTGATCCCGGTGGGAAGAACGGTTTTCGATGCGATCGTGAAAGGCGTCCTCGTCGAGTAGATCGCGTACCGCAAACTCAACATCCATATTCGGTGCACTGCCGCTTTGACGCAACATTTCGATCAACTCCTTCCCCTGCCGACGCGGAATTCGAGGGAACGACGTTCCCTGAGACGTCCTTGGGGATTCTCTTCCGGTCTTGAGAGGATTGGTGAGAACAATTTTTCTAGTGGATTTCAACGCCATTGAAATCTGCTAGGAAAACGCCCTCGGAGCAAACGGAATGTTGAACAATTCGGCAAGAATCCTGGAAGCCTGAAAAAGCGTTCATCTTTCTGCCCCCGCAGGGGTTCCGAGCATGCGCTTCGCCAGGCCCCCCAACGGGCCAACGATGATGCGACCGCGCATCATGTGCGTCGAAAACACAACGGGCGTGCTAAACATCGCCAACCGTTTGCGGGAACCCGGCGGGAAGCCGTCACGCCGACTTCGCACCTTGTGATCGCTTTCGGGCGGTCCACCAAATCACCGACAAACTCAAAGCTGCCGCAGATACGCCATGCTTTGCTGGATGCTCTTGACCGGATGCGGAGACTGGTCTTGCTCCACGTGGCAGTGAGCCACGCCGGCATCGGCCGCGGCAGCCAGGACGGGTTCCATGTCGATCACTCCGTCGCCAAGTTCCTGAAACGCTTCCGCGGGGACCGAACCGAATTCCGGCGTCTTGACGGACGGATCCAGATCTTTGAGGTGCAACTGAGACACCCGCCCCCGAAGCTTTCGAATCAACGCGGCCGGGTCGTGACCGCCGACGCGAACCCAAAAGATATCGACTTCGAATTTCATCTTGTCGCTGAACTCATCCATGAACACGTCATAGCCGCAGCGGCCATCCTTCAGCGGTTGAAACTCGAACGCGTGGTTGTGATAAGACAGCTGGATTCCGGCCTGGCTGGCCGATTCGGCGGCCGCGTTCAAACGTTCGGCAACCTGCTTGTATTGGTCCAACGAACCGCGGAGGTCGTTGGCCAGATAGGGAACCACCAAATGCGTCAAACCGGCATCGTTGGCCTTTTCCAACAGGACGTCGACGGTGGGGGCCCCCTGGCGATCAGGATACAGAATTGCGTCGGCGTTGATGTGGGAGGAGTGGACCGCCATCCCATTGTCCTTGGCCGCCTGGATCATCTCGTCGGCGCCGGGAAAGCCATACGGTTCGACTTGCTGGTAGCCGGCTTCCGCGACCGCCTTGAGCGTTCCCGCCACGTCGTCGCGGATCTCATTGCGCAGCGTGTACAGTTGAATGCCGATTTCTTTGCGATAGCGATTGTCCGC
This sequence comes from Roseiconus nitratireducens, assembly GCF_008629675.1. Classification (GTDB taxonomy): domain Bacteria; phylum Planctomycetota; class Planctomycetia; order Pirellulales; family Pirellulaceae; genus Stieleria; species Stieleria nitratireducens. The sequence continues at coordinate 312,055 of NZ_VWOX01000002.1, forward strand.
GTCCAGAGCTTGCAGCCAACGGGACTGGGAGAGTGCCAGGGACAGCGCGGCACCGGTGCGAAGGAATTGGCGACGTTTCATTTCAATGGAACCGAAGGAAGGCGTTGAATCGTAAAAACCGAAGGGGAATTCTCCGGTGGACCGTGCGGAACCGAGAGACCGACCGCCGGGCCACGCGGACGAGGGTTAGTGTAGCCACCGTCGCCAGAGAGTGGACACGCTAAATCTAGCCAGGGTTACCGAGTCGCGTTCCTAACTGCGCAGCGCCGATTCTCATCAATAACACCGTGATTTGCCATGCCGTGGGTGGCAAGACGTTGGCCGCCGGTTGAGGCGAGAGCATTCGCGGCTAGCCCCACAGTGACGATCAATGTCAGGCGCTCTCTGCTTCACCCTCAGCTTGGAGGTCGTGCAGCTTTCCGATCGAGGGAAAAGCGTGCTTTTCTGAAATTCACCCTCCCGGAGGGAGGGTGAAAGGCGGGGCACGAGCCTTTGGGGAGGGTGTGTTCGTGAACCCACTGAAATCAATCGGGCCGGACAACCCTCCCCGCGTCGTCGCGGGGCTCCTCCGCGACCCTCCCGGAGGGAGGGTGATTCAAAGCTGCACGACCTCCGAACGGGAGGGTGAAGTGGCGGAACACGTCGTCGCTGGACCAAAGTCGCCGCGGGGACGCTCGATTGGCGCCTCAGGTGACTTGCATCGAGGTGCCCATGGTCAACCCCGGGGCCGGCAAATGACTTTCACCCTGCAGGAACACGTCGATCGCCCGGGCGGCCCCGCGGCCTTCGTTGATCGCCCACACGACCAGACTTTGGCCGCGTCGACAGTCACCGGCCGCAAACACCTTGTCGATGTTGGTCGCAAACTTTCCGTGCTCGGCTTTGAAATTGCTTCGCGGGTCCGTTTCCATCCCCAGTGACTCCGGCAAGTACTGATCGGGCCCCAGGAATCCCATCGACAACAGAATCAGTTGCGCCGGCCAGACCTTCTCGGTTTCGGGCTGTTCGGCCATCTGCCACTTCCCGTCTTCGTCCTTGGTCCATTCCACCTGCACGGTGCGGATCCCGCTGAGCTGACCGTTGTCGTCGACCATGAATTCTTTGCTGAGCAATTGGTACTCGCGGGGGTCGTGCCCAAACTTTGCTTCAGCTTCTTCGTGGCCGTAATCGACGCGGAAGATTCGCGGCCATTCCGGCCAGGGATTGTCCGGAGCGCGGTGCTCGGGCGGCTTGGGCAGCAATTCGAAGTTGACGATGCTGCGGCAACCATGTCGCAGGCTGGTGGCGATGCAGTCGGTCCCGGTATCACCGCCGCCGATCACGATCACGTCCTTTCCTTCGGCGCTGATGAAGCCGTCACCGAGCGAATCGCCGTGGACCGATTGCTTGGTGTTGGCGGTCAGGAATTCCATCGCGAAGTGTACGCCCGGTGCGTCGCGGTTGGGAATCGGCAAGTCACGCGGTTTGGTGGCCCCACAGGCCAACAGCACGGCGTCAAACTCATTGACCAGCTCTTTGGGATCGACGTCCTTGCCGACGTTCACGCCGGTTTTGAAGGTCACGCCTTCGGCGGTCATCTTATCGACGCGTCGTTGCACGACCTTCTTGGACAGTTTCATGTTGGGAATGCCGTACTGCAGCAGTCCTCCAACGCGATCGGCTCGTTCGAAAACGGTAACCTGGTGACCCGCTTTGTTCAGCTGGTCGGCGGCGGTCATGCCGGACGGGCCGCTGCCGACGATTGCCACGGTCTTGCCGGTGCGTTCGACGGGTGGCTCGGGATTGATCCAACCCTCTTCCCAGGCTCGGTCGACGATCGCGTTTTCGATGTTCTTGATGGTCACCGGCGGATGGTTGATTCCCAACACGCAGGAACCTTCGCAAGGAGCCGGACAGGTCCGACCGGTGAACTCCGGAAAGTTGTTGGTCTTGTGCAACCGTTCGATCGCTTCCTTCCAACGGTTGTTGTAAACCAGGTCGTTCCACTCGGGAATCAAGTTATCGATCGGACAGCCGCTTGCGGATTGGCAAAACGGGACCCCACAGTCCATGCAGCGAGCGCCTTGCTCCTGCAGCTGTTCGATCTTGTGCTCGGTGTAGATCTCGTCGTAGTCGTTCAAGCGAACGACCGGCAAACGCCACGGAACTTTCTTACGGTCGTACTCTTTGAATCCGGTGGGCTTACCCATGGCGATGGTCTCGTAATTTCATGCGGGAATGGCGTGTTTTGAATCGCGCGGTCGGCCGGGGGATTGAACGCCGCGCGTTTAAGTTGGATGAAGGCAACGGAGCCTGGGATCAGGTTGCGGCGGTTTTTGCCGCTTGTTGTTCCAAGACGCGTTTGTAGTCGGTCGGCATCACCTTGACGCACTGCGTCAGGAACTGATCCCAGTCCTCCAACGCGGCGGCGGCAACTTCGCTTCCGGTGTAGCGATGGTGCAGTGAAATCATTTCCTTGACTTCGGCCTGTTCGTCGGCACCTTCGATCCGGTCCAGGTCAACCAATGCCAGGTTGCAGCGAAGATTGAAATCGCCACGGCGGTCCCAGACGTAAGCGATTCCGCCACTCATCCCGGCGGCAAAGTTTCGTCCGGTTTCACCCAGAATCACGACCCGCCCGCCGGTCATGTATTCGCAACCGTGATCGCCGACGCCTTCGACCACCGCCCGGGCCCCGCTGTTGCGAACGCAGAATCGTTCGGCTGCACGGCCGCGGAAGTAGGCTTCGCCGCTGGTGGCACCGTACAGGCACACGTTGCCGACCAGGATGTTGTCCTCCGACTTGAAGGTGCTTTGCTTGGGCGGGTAGACGATGATTCGGCCACCGCTGAGCCCCTTGCCGACGTAGTCGTTGGCATCGCCTTCCAAATCGATCGTGATGCCGTGGGCCAGAAACGCCCCCAGGCTCTGACCGGCCGAACCCTGCAACTGCAAACGGATCGTGTCGTCCGGCAACCCGGGTTGGCCATGGACCTTCGCCACCTCGTTGCTGAGGATGGTTCCCACGGTCCGGTTGGTGTTCACGATCGGGGATTCGATGACGACCGGCTTTTTGGATTCGATCGCCTCACGAGCTTCGTTCAAGATCCTGGTCAGGTCCAGCGAACGATCCAGTCCGTGGTCCTGCGCCATTCGGCAGATCACTCCCACGTCCTGGTGCGGCTTGGCCGCCGGGCGGAGGATCGCCGTCAGGTCCAACCCGTCAGCCTTCCAGTGTTTGATCGCCGCGTCGGTGTGCAACACCTCGCTGTGACCCACCATTTCGTCGATCGTTCGGAAGCCCAACTTGGCCATGATGCGACGAGCTTCCTCGGCGACCATGAACAGGTAGTTGACCACGTACTCCGGCTTGCCTTCGAACTTGCTGCGCAGATACGGATCCTGCGTGGCGATTCCCACCGGGCACGTGTTCAAGTGACACTTCCGCATCATGATGCAACCGAGGGTGACCAGCGGTGCGGTGGAGAATCCGAACTCTTCGGCACCCAACAGCGCCGCGATGACGACGTCCCGTCCGGTTTTCAATCCGCCATCGGTTTGCAACACCACACGACTGCGGAGATCGTTCAAGACCAGGACCTGGTGGGTTTCGGCGATCCCCAGTTCCCAGGGCAGACCGGCGTGCTTGATGCTGGTCAGCGGCGAAGCCCCCGTTCCGCCGGTGTCACCGGAGATCAGGATGTGATCGGCAAACGCCTTGGCGACACCGCTGGCGATCACGCCCACACCCACTTCGGAAACCAGCTTGACACTGATCCGCGCCGAGCGATTCGCGTTCTTCAGGTCATGAATCAGCTGCGCCAAATCCTCGATCGAATAAATGTCGTGGTGCGGGGGCGGGCTGATCAGCCCGACGCCCGGGGTGCTGTAGCGGATGCGAGCGATGGTATCATCGACCTTGCGGCCGGGAAGCTCGCCGCCTTCGCCGGGCTTGGCACCCTGTGAGACCTTGATCTGAATCTCGTCCGCGTTGGTCAAGTATTCGATCGTCACACCGAAGCGTCCGGAAGCGACCTGCTTGATCGCCGAGCGTTTGGAGTCGCCGTTTTCCAGCGGCTGAAAGCGTGCCGGGTCTTCACCGCCTTCTCCGGTGTTGCTCTTTCCACCCAGGCGGTTCATGGCAACGGCCAGGGTTTCGTGCGATTCGGCGCTGATGCTGCCGAAACTCATCGCACCGGTGCAGAACCGTTTGACGATTTCCGAGGCCGGTTGGACCTCTTCTAAGGGGATCGAGTTGCCGGTGTCTTGGAAATCCAGCAGACCACGCAGCGTGCATCGAAGCCGGTTGTCCGAGTTGATCTTCTCGGCGAACCGCCAGTACGCATCTTCGTTATTGGTCTTCGCCGCCACTTGCAGGTTGGCGATCGATTCCGGGGTCCAGGCGTGCTTCTCGCCTTCGGCTCGCCAGTGGTACTCTCCCAGGTTCGGCAGGGACGGAAGCGTATCCGCTTTCCGCTTGGGATAGCCCAGTTCGTGACGCCGCAGCGTTTCTTCGGCCAGCACGTCGAACGAAACGCCTTGAATGCGGCTGGCGGTCCCCACGAAGCACTTCTTGATGACTTCGTCCTTCAGCCCCAAGGCCTCAAAGATCTGAGCACCCTTGTAGCTCTGCAGGGTGCTGATGCCCATCTTGGCCATCACCTTCAACATGCCCTTGGCGACGCCCTTGCGGTAAGCGGCGACGATCTTGTCATCGTCCAGGGTCGAATCCATCAGGCCGTCACGTCGAGCCTGCCACAGGGCCTCGAACGCCAGGTACGGATTGATCGCATCGGCCCCGTAGCCGATCAGCAAGCAGTGATGGTGCACCTCGCGGGCTTCTCCGGATTCGATCACCAATCCGATCCGAGTCCGTTTGGCTTGCTTGACCAGGTGATGGTGCACCGCACCGGTTGCCAGCAGCGAGCTGACCGGGACGCGATCGGGACCGATCTTTCGATCCGACAGAATCACCAACTGAACGCCCGCATCGGCGGCGGCTTCCGCTTCGGCCGAAATCCGGTCGAGCGTCTTCTGGATGCCGGCCTTGCCTTCGGCACGATCAAAGGTGATGTCGATCACACGGCTCTTCCAGCCTTCGTAGTCGATCGTCGCCAGGGCCGACAATTCTTCGTTGGTCAAAATCGGATGCTCGACCAACAACCGGTGGCAGTGAGCCGGGGTGGCATCGAGCAGGTTCTGCTCGGGACCGATGTAGCACTCCAACGACATGATGACTTCCTCGCGAATCGAATCGATCGCGGGGTTGGTCACCTGAGCGAACAGTTGTTTGAAGTAGTCATAGATCATTCGCGGCTGATCGCTCAGACACGCCAGGGCACTGTCGTTGCCCATCGACCCGACCGGATCGCGAAGATCGCGGACCAGCGGACGCAGCATGAAATTCATGGTTTCGCTGGTGTAGCCGAATGCCTGCATCCGCGGCAGCAACGTTTCCTCGTCGAACCCGTGCGCCTGGTTCTCCGGGTGCAGGTCGGCCAGACGGATCCGCTCGGCACGCAACCAGTCGCCGTAGGGCATCGCCTTGGCAAACGAACTCTTCAGCTCTTCGTCGGGAATCAGCCGGCCCTGTTCGAAATCGATCAGGAACATCTTGCCCGGTTGCAGACGGCCCTTCTCTTTGACGATGGCCGGATCGACCGGCAACACGCCGACTTCGCTGGCCATGATCACGCGGTCGTCGTGCGTGACGTAATAGCGGCTCGGACGCAGACCGTTTCGGTCCAGTGTCGCCCCGATGTACTTCCCGTCGGTGAACGCGATCGACGCCGGGCCGTCCCACGGTTCCATCAGGCACGAAAAATACTCGTAGAACGCCCGCTTGTCTTCGCTCATCGTGTCGTGCTTCTGCCACGCCTCGGGCACCATCATCATGATGGCTTCCTGCAACGTGCGGCCGTTCATCAACAAGAATTCCAGCACGTTGTCGAAGGTGCCCGAGTCACTGCATTCCGGTTCGACCACGGGAAACAGTTTGGGCAGTTCATCGCCGAACAACTTGCTTTCGGCCGTCCCCTGGCGGGCCTTCATCCAGTTGCTGTTACCGCGAAGCGTATTGATTTCGCCGTTGTGGCTCATAAACCGCAAGGGTTGAGCGCGGTCCCAGCTGGGAAACGTGTTGGTGGAGAAGCGGCTGTGCACCATTGCCAGGTGCGTCTCGAAATCTTCGTCGCGAAGATCGGGGAAGTAGGGAAGCAGCTGCGCGGGCGTCAGCATTCCCTTGTAGATGATCACCTTGGTGCTCAGCGAACAGATGTAGAACATCAAGGCCTGTTCCAACGTTTCGCTGCCGCGCAACAAATGGCTGGCACGCTTGCGAATCACGTACAACTCACGCTCGAAGGCGTCGCCCTTGAGCCCTTCGGCGGCACCAACGAAAAGCTGCTCGATCACCGGTTCAGCGGCTCGCGCGGTCGGCCCGACGTCGGCGTGGTCGGTCGCTTGCGGCACATCCCGCCAACCGAAAAAGACCTGTCCGCGGTCGGCGATCAGTTCTTCGATGACTTTCTTGCAGTGAGCCCGCTCCGCGTCGTCTTGCGGCAAGAACACCAAACCCGCGGCAAATCGCCCGGGTTCCGGAAGGTCCACGCCCAGATCTTCTTTCGCGACGCGAGTCAGGAATTTGTGGGGCAAACCGCACATCATCCCGCAACCGTCCCCGGTGTTCGGCTCGCAGCCGCACGCACCGCGGTGATCCATCGCGCGCAAGATTTGATCGGCATCCAGCACGTTCTGGTGACTGGCCACGCCTTTGATGTGCGCGATGAAGCCGACGCCACAGGCGTCTTTCTCGTGCTCGGGATCGTACAACCCCTGAGCGGGCGGCAGGTGAAAGAGTCTTTTGCGCTCGTTGGTCGGTTGGCTTGCGGTCATCTGTCGTTTAGGTCAGGGGGGAAGGTTGGATGAGTGTGGCGGGAGCAGGGCCCGCCGTTTGTCAGCGCCACCGAATTGGATCCATCGGCATCAAATGGCGAAGCGATTCTCAGGCGATGACGGAGGTCCCCGTCTCGATCGCCGCGTCGGAAACATCTGGCTTTGCCTCGCCGGGTTTCGATTTCTTGTCACGTTCCGGATCCAAGGGCCGGCCCAGCAACAGGGATCCGAACTCGTGTCCGGCGCGGCTGGGTCGCCCCGAACGTCGGAAGATGATCCCCAAAGGCCGGATCATGCTCAGGCCGCGACAGGCGACCACCCGCAAGGCTCCGGCGGCCGTCTCGCGCCGCACCGCGGCTTCGGGCAAGAACCCAGCACCGTCGTTGGCTTGGATGGCTCGAACGATCGAATCGGCGTTGTCAAACTCGGTGCGAAAATCCACGCGGACGCCGGCCCGCTTGAGGTGCTGATCGATCGAACGGCGAAGCTCCAGGCTGGAATCGAAGCCGACCATTTCCAACCCGTCCAGATCCGACAGCGAGACTTCGTTGCGTTTGGCCAGCGGGTGCTTGGCCGAACACACCAATCGCATCGGCTCCTTCTGCCACGGGACCGCCACGATCTGTTTGGTCGACTTGGGAAAACTAACCAGCCCCAGTTCAACTTCTCCGCCGAGCAACCGCTCGATCACGTCCTCGTTGCGGCCGTAATCGACTCGCACGTCCACCTCGGGATACACCCGCGCGAACTCTTCCTTCGCATCGGGTAGGTAGCTCAACCCGACCGAGTAGATCGCGGCAACGTGCAACGGACCACTGACGCGGTGCCCGGCCGTGATCACCTCGCGCTCCAGCTGGTGATACTTTGCCAACACCGACTGCAGCCCGCGAAAGTAGGTCTGGCCCGCGCGAGTCAGCGAGAGCGGGCGGCTGGACCGATCGATCAACTGCGTCCCCAACGATTCCTCCAGATGCTGCACGGTCTGGCTGACCGCACTCTGCGACACACCCCGAGCATCCGCAGCTTTCGAAAAGCTACGCAGCTTGGCGACGTCACAGAAAATCTCGAGCGAACGAAGTTGCAAATCGGAACCGGTATTAGAAACTCTTATAGACCGGGCGAGCTGCCCGTAGAATTACTAATGGGGAACGTAAACCCGGGGCCGATGCCCGTCAAGACGCGGGGCCCGCGGCCGATTTCGAATCACCGCAAGGGGCCCCACGACGCCACTACAGGTGGATCATGGAGGATCAGCCGCCACCTCGGACGGCCATCGTTCACCGCCTTTCAGGCGTTGCAGCGGCGATTTGCCGGCTGAACGTGCGTGTGCTCGTCGCCGCGGCCGAGGCTGAACGGACAACCGCCACGCCGCCTGAACGCGATTGAAAAGACCGGGCTCACTCGGCCGAAGCGTTGAACCGTTTGGGAAGCGTGAACGAGTAGATCACGATCAGGGCCCCGGCGCTGAGCACCAGCCAGGGGAACCATTCCGTCGGTTGCCAGGTCTTTGTCTGTTGTCCGGGCACGCTGGACGGATCAAAGAACTCCGTCGGCGTCGAACCGCGGTGGGAATAGAACGTGGCGCTTTCGATGATCAGGGACTCAAAGCCGACGATGATCGCCATGATGCCGAAAGCGATGAAGAGCGATCGCCACATAACTAATCGTCTCCGGATGCGTGGGAGGAGGAGAGAGGTGTTCCACCCAACCTATCGACGCCCACTTGCTAGCAATGCAGCCAATCGACCTACGTCATTACGGAAGCGCCAACCGCCGCCACCGTCACAACCGCCCTGGTGCGAATGATGCGTTCATGCGGAAGGCTACCGGACGGATGTCGGTGCTGCGGCCGAGACGGTCCAAGATTGATCGCTGGACAACACACAAGTAACCACGCTCGCCAGAGTGTGGAAGATGAAGAGACGGCATTGCCACCGTCTGGCGACGGTAGCTACATCGACTTCGTGATCAACCGGCGGCCAGCGTCCTGCCGCTCATTGCACCGCAAATCACGGTGTGCTTGATTGAAAGTGGTGCTTTCCAGCTAGCGGGCAGCTTCAAACTCGGCAAGTTGCCGCAGCATCGGCGGAGAATGCGGCATCAGGGAGAGGGCTTCCTTTTGAGTCTCGATCGCCGTTTCGATTTCACCGAGTGCAAAATAGCAGCGAGCCAGCGTATCCAGACGCGCGGACCGGCTGGACGGATCCTCGACGTTACCCATCGTCAAGGACCGTTGGCTGGCTTTGAGCGCCCGATCAAAGTCGCCCTCGGTGTTGGCGACCAGCCAGGCGTACTGGTTCAGCGTCTCCGCCAGCAGTGCCTTCCACTCCTCGATGACATTTTCCTTGACGTGCTTTTCCGCATCCGCGATTTGCTTCTCCAATTTCATGCGGTTCTGGGAGATCTGCTTTCGCACCGTCGTGTCCCAGTCGGGATCGGCGGGGTCACTGATCCGAAACATCTTGATCAGGATGTCGATGTTCTGGCTGTCATAGCGGTAGGCCAGCTGCAGCCGTTCTTTCACTCCCTGCAGTTCTGCGGGGCTAAGCCGATCCAGATCGCCATCGACTGCTGCCAGCGTTTGCATGGCCGTTTCGTACTCATACAGGCTGCGAATCTGATTGACGCTGCCCATGTTGTTGCCCATCCGCGCCTGGTACATCCGGTCCTTGGATAACCGATCGACAATGGGTTCGATGGCGTCGGTTGCTTCGGCGTGCCGAAGCTGTTCGCTGTAAATCATCGCCAAGTCGTGGCGAGCAATGACGCCCACGGACAGTTCGATGTCGCAGTGTTCGATGACGTATCGCAATTCGCGTTCGGCCCACTGGAATCGTCCCCGCTTGCGAAGCAACCTGGCGACGCGGAAGTGCGTGTAGCCGATTTCCTGCAATCGTCGATCACTGACGGCCTGCCCGTCTTCCTGTTGTTCCTGGTCCGGCTTGTCCTCGCCGGCATCAGCGACAACCGGGAACGGTTCGATTTGAAGGGCCTGTTTGGCAAGCCGCTGCGATTCGTCCTCGCGACCGGTTTGGCCGAAAGCCTCGGCAGCGGCATACAACAGGTCAGCGTTCTCTTCAAAAAGATGCAGATTCTGCTGATAGAGCTCGACCACGATCGGATACAGCCCGTGCCGGGTTGCCCAATCACAATGTTCGACCAGATCGTTGGTGCGGGGCGGGACGAGATCGATATGTTCACCGACCAATGCCAGGGCAGCATCGGTTTCACCCTCGTCAATGGCCCGCGAGGCGAGCGTGCGGATCAATTCAATCACCGAAGCGGAATCCACATTCTTGCTGGCGCCGGTGTTGACGATTTGCCGCTGCTCTTCGACCAGCTCCCGCCAGCGCTCGGCCCCGTAGGTCCCTTCACGAAGATCCTTGGCATAGGCGGACAACCATTTGGAGGCATCGCGATCGTTTCCCGACACGATCTCCTCGATGCGTTCGGCCGTCTGCCGCCGCTGGGCAACGTCCTCGGCCATCGGCTGCTTGAGAACCAGCATCGCGGCACGGCGGCTGAGCTGGATGGTGCGATCAAAACGTGCCACCCGGGCCAGGGCCGCAATGCCCATGCGGTCGGGCAAACGGCCCAGCAACTGGATTCGCGCCAGCCGCTCGGTATCCGTTTGAGCGCCGTATTCGACCAGGATTTCTCGCACTTCCTTGGGATCGGTTTCCTCGGACCAGCTGACTTGCAGGCTGCCGATCAGGTAGCGAGCCGCCGACAGGATTTCACTGTCGCTGTGGTTCTGAGCTTCTCGCAAGGCGTCGAAAGCTTGCAGACCGAACCGCTTGAGTTGATTGCGGGCTCGCATCCGCGTGGCGTAGCTGTCGCTGCCCAACTTTTCGATCCAATCCTGGATCTCCTCGTCGGTGACCCGGTTGGACGAAGTCTGAGCTTTGGACGAAGCCTGATCGTCGCCGCGGGCGACTTGCACGAGTACCAGGGAGGAGATCAAGAACCAACCGACGATCACCGTCGCAATCCGGGGCTTGATCTGCGGCCGGGATCGATCGGCGACCGCCTCCGCCGATTTGGCGGTAGCGGATGCAACGTCGGCTCGAACGCCAGACCGCTGCCGGACGTCCGATCGGTTGAAGTCAGCCAAATACATGGATTTCGATACGCCCGATCATGGGAAACGGTGCGAAAAAAAGCGTCACTGCGGGCCGGGTGTGACCGGGCGGTGCATCGACGCGGATCACGCTGAGGAAACAGGGCGGACGCGGGATTCACCCTGCCCGCTCCGTCCTCCAGCTACAGGGTCCGTCTCATCCAGGGTCCGCCGCACGTGCGACGACACCATGCCGGACGGACCCGCGCCGGACAGACCTGTTCCGGAACACACTGCACCGCGGATGCATTCTATCGGTTCCTCGAATTCTGTGCAGTTCAATCTGCTTCCGTGCACTTCAAACCGCGGTGTTTCGCAGCCAACGGGCGGTGATGGGTGGAGATCCGCAGGCAAAACCTGGCACGCGCACCAAGATCGCCCAATTCGAATCGAAGTTCCCAGACGGCATCAAAACGGCTAGGATCACGTGCGATCCCCTCCCGCGTCCTTCTCCCACTGTCCACCGCCCTGGTTCTCCAGATGAGCCGAAAATCGAAATCCCCCTCCGACGCGGCGCGAAAGCCTGCGGCCAAAAAAACGCGGAACGACGTGGGCGACACTCGGGATGACCGCACGCCCGAGCAACGGAGGGCGGAAAAGATTCGCACGTCAGGGCAGCGTGAAACGGTGGAAGCCTTCGTGGTGGCGTTCGTGCTGGCGCTGCTCTTCCGAGCCTTTGTCGCCGAAGCCTTCGTGATCCCGACCGGCTCGATGGCCCCCACGCTGATGGGCGCCCACAAGGATTTGACCTGCCAGCAATGCGGTCACGAGTTTCAGGTCGGTGCCAGCAAGGAGCGACGGGGTCCGGTCCAGAACGACACGGTGGTCGGTGGGGTGTGCCCCAACTGTCGCTACGTCAACCCGCTGGATTTGGCCGGCAACTCCAACCACGCCACGTTCAACGGCGACCGAATCCTGGTCAGCAAGTTTGCGTACACGCTGAGCCAGCCGGAGCGTTGGGACGTGATCGTGTTCAAGTTCCCGGGAAATCCCAAGCAGAACTACATCAAGCGGCTGGTGGGACTGCCCAACGAAACGCTGACGATTCAGTATGGCGATGTCTATGTGCGACCGACCGGCGAAAGCGGCCAGGGGGAAATCCTGCGCAAGCCGGCGGACAAAGTTCTGGCGATGCGTCACCACGTCTACGATACGAAGGAGCAGTCGCAGACGCTGATCAAGTCCGACTTTCCCAGTCGCATTCAACCCTGGCGTCCGGGGGCAACCAGTCCGCCGGAAGATTCCTGGCAAATCCAGCGTGGCCCGGACGGTCTGGTGGCCACCGTTGAGGCTGCCGATGCGACGCAGCCGGAGTGGATCCGATATTTCCATCACTGGCCCGATGCCTCGCAGTGGCGGGCTGCCGCCGCGGGTCAGTCGCTTTCGTCGGTCGATCCCTACAGCAGCCGATTGGTCACGGACTTTTACGCCTACGATTGCTATGTCACGGTGCCCAGCCGCGAAGTCTACTTGCGGGCGCCCTCCAACGCCCGGATGGCGTCCTCGACCGGTTTCGAAGCCGCCTATCGCTCCGGGGCGTCGCTCGACCAGTTCGGCAGCAGCCTCCGTTTTGGCGACCGCGGCGTTGGCGATGAAGGGCTGCATTGGGTGGGCGACCTGACCACCGAATGCGACGTGGAATTGTCCGAGGACTGCAAAGAATTGATCTTCGAGATTGTCGAAGCGGGCGTTTTGTACCAGTGCCATTTGGATGCGACCGACGGCACCGCCAAGCTGATGATCCTGGACGGAGCCCAGGAATTGCCTTTCCAGGGGGCGGACGGCGAACCGATCCGCTCGGTGACGGCGCAGACGGCCGTTCGGGCCGGTCAATCTCACCACATCCGATACAGCAACTGTGATGACCAACTGCTGCTGTGGATCGATGACGACCTGGTCACGTTCGATACCGCCACGACGTTCGACGCTCGGAGCTTTCGCAGCGAAGACGAGAACGTTCCCCATTACGACCCCGGCGTCCACCCGTTGGACGCGTCACCCTTCGGGCTGGCCGTGCGCGGCGGCACGGCAACGGTCCGTCGCGTCGTGATTCATCGTGACAAATATTACTGCGCGACCAACAACAGCTCATTCGGAATCTACGACTACGACATGAATGAGTTGTGGGCGTTGACCGAGCGAAACGTCTCCTTCCAGGACATCCAAACGGTGCTGGCGACACCGGACCTGTGGGACGATTTTCCGTTGTGGCAGACGCGCCGCAAAGTGAGTTTCGAACTGCACGAAGATCAGTTCTTTCCGATGGGCGACAACAGTCCGGAAAGCCTGGATGCCCGCTGCTGGGCGGGGACGAAACGGATCGCCCGTCTGCCCGAACGTTTTCGTGACCAAGCCTATGCGTTTGCGGATGCCTCCTATGTGCCGCGCGACCTGCTGGTCGGCAAGGCCTTGGTTGTGTTCTGGCCGCACCCCTGGAACGAGCCCGTCCCGTTCTATCCCAACTTCAGCCGATTCCGTTTGATCCGCTAATCGATCCAATCCATCGCCTTCTGCCGGCGTGGCGAGCGCTGCGCAACTTGAAAAGGAATTCAATTCAATGGGCACCGAATCAACCGACGCGCCGGTCCTGGAAGCTTGTGATCTGCAGAAAACCTACGGTCGGCGTCGGGTCGTCGACGGAGTGAATCTGCGTGTCGAGCGAGCCGAAATTGTCGGCCTGCTGGGTCCCAACGGGGCCGGCAAATCGACCAGCTTTCGAATGATTTGCGGGATGGTGCAGCCGGATCGAGGACGCGTTTATCTGGAAGGACGCGACGTGACCGACTGGCCCATGTTCCGGCGCGCCCGTGACGGTCACATGGGTTACCTGCCCCAAGAACCCAGCGTGTTCAAAAAGTTGACCGTGGAGCAAAACATTTCTGCGTTGCTCGAATTGCTGGGCATGGATCGCAAGGCTCGAAAGGTGCGGACCCAGGAGCTGTTGGAAGAGTTCAACATCACGCACATTCGCAAAAGCAAAGCGGCAGGGCTGAGCGGCGGTGAGCGGCGGCGGCTGGAGATCGCCAGGTGCCTGGTTTCCAACCCGCGGATCGTGATGTTGGACGAACCCTTCGCGGGGATCGATCCGGTGACCGTCCAGTCCATCCAAGGAGTGATCAAGCAATTGCGTGATTCAGGGATCAGCGTGTTGATCACTGACCACGCCGCCCGAGAAATCCTGGGCACGGTCGACCGCTGCTACGTGATTTACCAAGGACAGGTGCTGATCGATGGCACCCCGGACCAGGTCAAACGCCACCCGAAAGTCCGCGAGGAGTACCTGGGTGATCTGGACGGGGCAGCCGGCAGTGGAAAGCCCTCGGTCGATGCCGCTTGGTCCGAGGAGGAAGTCGCGGTGCCCCCGGCTGCTCGCGGTACCGCCGTCCCACGCCCCCATTTCCAGGGCAGAATCAAACGGCCGCGGCAAATCTCGGACCTGTGACGCCGCGTCCTTTTAGTGAAGCGATTTGTGCGATGGCGAATGCCCGGTGGAAAGCCGAAGGCCACGCGGGCGATCATTCCCCCCAGGCAAGCTCCGTGACCAACTGGCCCGGGCAATAGCGGCGAATCTGCTGCGCGTTGGTCGGGGTGGACGCATCGCCGTGGGGGCTGGCTGACGACAGGATCACACGCTCGATCGCCAGACCCGCATGTTCCGCCGCGCGAACGCTGGCGATCACCTGGTGGATGGCCCCCAGCCGGTTGGCCGCAACCAGAACAATCTGGGCATCGGGCCAACGCCGAAACAGATCGATGTTCAGCACGCCGTCGGCGAGGGGACTGAACAGTCCGCCGGCACCTTCGATGATCAACTGGTCGCAGTGTCCGACCCACCGCGACGCGCCGCCGTACAGGGCGTCCACGTCGACGGTTTTTCCCGCTTGCTTGGCGGCCTGGGGCGGGGCGAGCGGGGCTTCGAAGCATTGCGGGCACACCGCCGAAAGCGTCAACGGTTGCCCGGCCGCTTCCCACAACCGGACCGCGTCCAGTGACAGCAGTTCGGGTTCATCACCGCCCGCTTTCGGTACAGCCCTTTTCGGAACGGTCGCTTTTTTTAAAGACTGGTCCTTTTCTGAAAGCTCAGCGTGCCGGCGGATACAACCGCTGGCCACCGGCTTGTACACTCCAACGGCGACGCCACGGCGGCGCAGGTCCCGCGCCAGTCTCGCTGCGACGTACGTTTTGCCGACCTCCGTGTCGGTCCCGGCCACGCAAAGGATCTGCAACATTTCCACCCTCACCGATCAAGGTTTTTCGACATCGTGAACCATCGAATCATTCGTCTCGCTCTCGTCCAAATGGCTCATCACGGTTCTCGCGATCACATGTTGGACCGGGTGGAAGAACGGGTGGTCGAGGCCGCCAGCCAGGGGGCTCAGATCGTTTGCCTGCAAGAGCTGTTCGCAACGGCCTATCTGTGTCAGCTGGAGGATCACACGCATTTCGATTTCGCCGAACCCACCGACGGCCCATCCGTGCAGCGGATGCGAAAGCTGGCCGCGGAGCACGAAGTCGTGATTGTCGCACCCATCTTCGAAAAGCGCGCCCCGGGGATGTATCACAACACCGCCGTCGTGATCGACGCCGATGGCAGCGTCGCCGGTACGTATCGAAAAATGCACATCCCCGACGACCCACTTTACTACGAGAAGTTTTATTTCACACCGGGCGACCTCGGCTTCCGGCCGATTCAAACGCGCTACGCGCGATTGGGAGTCGGTGTTTGTTGGGACCAATGGTTTCCCGAAGCAGCCCGCCTGTTTGCACTGGCCGGTGCCGAGATCCTGTTGTATCCCACCGCAATCGGGTGGATCGAAGGCGAGAAAGAAGAGTTTGGTGCGGGCCAGCATGATGCGTGGCAAACGTCCATGCGGGCACACGCGATCGCCAACGGCCTTTGGTTGGGCGCACCCAATCGGGTTGGGAAAGAAGGCGACGTCGAGTTCTGGGGAGCCTCGTTCGTCGTGTCGCCCCGCGGAGAAATCGTCGAGCAAGCCGATCATGAAGCCGAACAGGTGCTGTGTGCAGACTGCTCGCTCGACGAGATCGACGTCGTTCGCACCCACTGGCCGTTCCTGCGCGACCGCCGCGTGGACGCTTATCAGGGGCTGATGAAACGCTGGATCGATTCGACCGATCTTTGACCGAAGGTGTCCCCGCAGACCTCCACGATCGCCGAACCATGACGTGGATCACCCAACACACCAAACTGATCGACTGCCGCTCGCACGGTCCCGGCAGCGAGCTGCTGTTGGTCGAAGGCGATTCGGCATCACGCAGCGTCGCGCGTCTGCGGAATGAGCGCTGCCAAGCGGTGTTGCCCATGCAGGGCAAGCCGATGAACGCCGCCAAGGCCTCCGAAAAGTCCGTGCGGCGGAATCCCTGGTACGAGGCGTTGATCAAGGCCCTGGGAGTGGGATGGAACGCTGAGAATCTTGACGCGTTACGGTATGAGCGTGTCTTGTTTTTGTTTGACCCCGACGCCGACGGGATTCACTGTGGCGCGTTGATGCTGATTTTTTTTGATCAATACCTGCGTCCCCTGCTGGACCAACGGCGGGTCTCGCTGATCAAGGCGCCTCTGTTCCGCGTTTCCGCTGACGGTTACCGAGACGCGATTTCGGTCTACAGCGAAGAACACCTCGCTCGTTTGCGCCGGCACCTCGACGACCGAAAGATTTCGCATTCGCACCAACGCTATCGTGGTCTGGCCAGCATCGACGCGGAGACGCTGCAAGAAACCTGCATCGACCCCGATTCCCGCACCGCTTATCTTTTGCAGCATTCCGACGCGGAGTCCGCACGTCAGGTTTTTGGAAAACCGGCCAAGCGGACCGCACGGTAGTGGTTCTTCCATTTTGAGTTGTGACCAGCGACATCGTGCTTGGCCACTTCACCCTCCCGCAAGCGGGAGGGTCGGAGGCGAGGAACGAGACTCCGGGGAGGGTAGAATCGGAAGCGAATGTCAAAAACGCATGGCTCAGTAACAACCCTCCCCGCGTCGTCGCAAGCTCCTCCGCGACCCTCCCGCTCGCGGGAGGGTGAACCAGAGACCGCATGCATTTATCGCTAGATCGACCTTTGCGGAATTGACCCACAAAAGCAAGTAAATTGAACCAGTTGTACCCGAGCCGACTTGTCTGTCGTCGACCTGAATCGGCTGGATTGATTCGCACATGATGTTCGTTGCCGTGAACTGGATCCTGTGCTGACAACGGGCTGCCCAACAACGGGCTTCCCGGGCGCCAACGGTAGCGGAATCGACCACCGGTCGTCATCGATTGTTTTTCCTCATCCGATTGCGAGGCTGGCTGTTGTCTGATCGACGCGTCCCGACCGCCGCGTATCACGGTCTCCGATGGCTCGTCGGCGTCGTCGCGGCAACGGCGATCATCGCGGTCACTTCCCCGTGTTTCGTTCGCAGTTATCTTCCACGTCCCTACGACACCGATCGGAATGTGAGAGTCCTTCAGCCCGGTTCGAATTACCGCTGGCGCAGTGAAGGTTACGCATCGACGACGATCGGCCCTCACGGGATGCCGGGACTTTCCGAATTACCCGACGACGACCCGGCCAGCATTCGATTGGCTTTTTGGGGGGATTCTCAGGCGGAAGGCGTGTGCGTCGCCGATCACCAGAAGGTCGCCTCCGTCGTGGCCGAGGTGTCCGGACAAGACATCGCGCTGTTACCCTTGGCTCGCAGCGGCGACAATGCGAACGACTGGATCTGCCAGATCGCCGGCATCGAGGCGACGCTGGGGCCCGCGGCACACGTGTTCCTCGTGGTGGAGCTCTCGGATTGGGCGGTCCCCGTCGAAACCGTGGCGACTGAGTCCGCGACATCGCGGGCGGCCGATGAGTGGGAAAACCAAATTGCCGCCTGGTGTCCGGCTTTTGTGATCCACGCGTCCAGGAACCTGGTGACCGACGCGGAGACCGGCGGACTTCGAACCCTGCGATTCCGGCCTCGTTGGGGGCAACCCGCTCCCGCCGCGGCTTCGCCGATCCAGGAACAAGAACCCCCGGTCGCCCCTTACGCGGCACAACTGGATCGACTGCGAAGCGTGACCGATCGTCCCTGTTTGTTCTTGTACGCTCCCAAGTTTCCGAGCATCGCGAGGGGACGGATCGTCCAAAAAGATTCCGATGCGAAAGCCTTCGACGCCTTTGAGCGACTCGCCCGAGAACGCGGATACGCCGTCGTCGACTTGCGGGATTCGATGCGACGGAGCGTCCAATCGGGTCGTTGGCCCCGCGGCTTTCACAATGGTCAGTTTGGCGTGGGCCACTACAACGCAACGGGGAATCAACTCATCGCCCGGGCGATCGCCGATACCTTCGCCACCGGCGTCGTGGGGCACTGACCGGAGATGCTGTTCACGCAGATCGAATTCCTGCTGTTTTTGATTCTGGTGATCCTGGTGGCTTGGCGTTGTCCTGGTCGCCGATCCCGGAACACGGTCTTGCTGGCAGCCAGCTATTACTTCTATGCCTACTGGGATCTTCGTTTCTGCGGCTTGCTGCTGCTATCGACGCTGGTCGACTACTGGGTCGCCCAACGGATTGATCGGGCCACCGATCCACGCATCCGTTGGACGTACCTGTGCGTCAGCCTGTTCGTGAATCTGGGCGTGCTGGCCTTCTTCAAGTACTTCAATTTTTTCATCGAATCCGCCGCGGCAATCTTCCATGGGTGGGGCTCGAATCCGGGCACGCTGGACCTGGTCCTGCCGGTCGGGATTTCGTTCTACACGTTCCAGACGCTCAGCTACACGATCGACGTTTATCGCGGCAAGATTGCCCCCACGCGATCGCTGTTGGATTTCGCGCTCTACGTCGCATTCTTTCCCCAATTGGTCGCAGGGCCGATCGTCCGCGCCGTGGAATTGCTGCCCCAACTGGCCACGGTTCCCCAATGGTCGTCGGGTCGCTTCTACGGCGGGTTCCAACTTGCCCTCCGCGGTTTGGTGAAGAAAGTTCTCTTGGCAGATCGCTTGGGCGAAATGGTCGACGTGGTCTTTGCCGGTCCGGAGTTGTACAGCGGATGGACGGTCTGGCTGGCGGTGATCGGCTATGCCGGCCAAATCTACTACGACTTCTCGGGCTACAGCGACATTGCAATCGGGATCGCCAAGATGCTGGGGTATCGCTTCCCGGTCAACTTTCGACATCCCTATCTGGCGACCAGCCTGTCCGAGTTCTGGCGTCGCTGGCACATCACGTTGTCGCGCTGGTTGCGCGACTACCTGTACATCTCGCTGGGCGGGAATCGCCGTGGTCGGTGGCGGACGAAATGGAACCTGATGGTGACCATGGTGCTGGGCGGTCTTTGGCACGGTGCCGCCTGGACGTTTGTGCTGTGGGGAACCCTGCACGGGCTCGCATTGGTTGTCGAACACACGGTCCGGACGCGGTTGAGGCCGGGCGCACGGGTGGGACCGGTCATCGGACGAATGACCACGTTGGCGGTGGTGTTGGCCGGCTGGGTGCTTTTCCGCAGCGAGACCTGGCAGAGAGCCGCGACGATCTATTCACAACTGTGCTTCACGCGATCCGGAATCGACTGGTTTCCGCCGCTGGCTGTTTTGGCTTGCGCGATTCTCGTGGTCGACCACTTGCTCTGGTCGACGCGTGCACGTCTCTGGATGCATCTGCCGGCGGACCGCTGGTACACCCCGACGGCGACCGCCCTGCTGATTTGGACGCTGCTGCTGTACTCTCCGCGAGGCTTTTCGCCGTTCGTCTACTTCCAGTTCTGATCCGGTTGGAGGGTAAAACGTGGAAGAGTGCTAGGCGCTGTCCGAAAAGTCGATGTAGCTACCGTCGCCAGACGGTGGCCAACCAAGGCTGCATCTTCCACGCTCTGGCGAGCGTGGCTACCTCAGACGGGCGCAGTCTGAAAAGTCGATGTAGCTACCGTCGCCAGACGGTGGCAAAGCTGCAACTTCCACGCTCTGGCGAGCGTAATTACGTCAGACGGGCGCTGTCCGGCAAAGCCATTGAAGGAAACCGTGCAGCTACGCTCGCCAGAGCATGGCTATCCGACGTTACCGCGACGACAGCTACGGGGTTCTGCGACTGTTCAGACAATGCCTAATGCAACGAGATCGCTTCCTGCAGCGGTCTCAGCACGGCGCCGACCAGGTACTCGTCGACCAGATCGCGGCACAACGCCGCCAACCGCTCGAATTCTTTGTCAAAGGTTTCATCGGGCCCCAAACTGTCGTAGCGACGCACGGTCAGATAGACGCTCAGCTGGTCCTCGCTGTAATCTCCGGTGCGAACCTGGTAGGCGGTCGTCCGAGATTCAAAACTGATCCGACACTGGGTGCGACAATCCTCGTCCAATGCGAATTGGATTGACGGTTCGTTGGACAGCACCTTGCCGTAGGGCAGACACGCGAAGCGTTCCAGCCCGGGAGCAATGCCGACCGCCTGGGTCAGAATCTCGTTGTGGTTGCCCCGGTAATTGAAGTCAAACCCCAGCATCACGCTCAACGATTCGCAGTCCAACGGGGTGATCGACAACTCGTAGGGGACCAGTTCCAACACGCTCCGATGCTGCTCGATCGCGGACTCCAAGGAGTCCGGATTGACGGCCCCGCTGTTCAATCGTCGCGGCTCAATCGAAACCCAACGATAAGCGCCCTGCTCTTTCTCTTCCTCCAGAACAAATTCCGATTTCTCACGCGAATAGAAATTCATCATCGAAGGGTATCGACGCCGCACCTGTTCAAAATAGTGCAGCACCGATTCCCGATTTTGCGGCAAATCCATTTCGGTTGCCAGGTTCATGTTCAGGTAGAAGTCATCGCTAAACATCCCGTATTCACTCATCCTTCACTCACTTCATCACGTAATCGGTCACCAGCCAAATTGCCCCTTTGTCGACTTCAACAAGTCGTCGCGTCGGCGCTACTTCGCTTTGACCACGACGTTGTCGAAGGCATTCAAGTCATCAAAGGACCCCAGTCCGATGCGACCGTCCGTGAAGGTTTTGTCGATGACCGACATGTGTGGCGATTCCATGTCGTCGAAATAGATGCTGATTTCTCCCGTGTCGACGTCGCGGACCAGCTTGACGTCGTGCCACTGATCGTCCCACGGCGTCGTTTTCTCGTTGGTCGTGAGTGCCAACCGCGGCGCCTCGTTGACGATCATGATCTGGCCGCTGTGCGGGTCGGGGCGGGCACCCAAATGCACGTAGTAAAAGTGCTGGTCGTCTTGATAGTTGAAAAACACACAGCAATCGCGATGATTACCGGTGTCCTTGGTGCTCTTGACACGGAACGTGATCTCGAAGCTCCCCAGTTTCAGCCCTTTGATCAACGCGACGTGCAGGGGGCTGCGCACCGGCGGCTTGTATTCACTTTGGCGATCGGTGATTTCGATCGACATCGAACCGTCGCGTTTGCTATGTTTCCATGTTTTGGGATCCAGCATTTCCCATTGTTCGGTCCCGTTTTCAAAGTCATCCGAAAACACGATGCTGTCCGCCGCGGGGTTGTTCGCCCGGGCCGGAGCCGCCAGCGTCACCAACACCGCAACGGGGCACAAAACGATCGCCAGCACGCCGAAGGCGACGCGGGCGGCAGTTTGTTTTCGATTGATCGTTTCCATCTGATTCTCTCTTGGGGCACAAGACCGCAGTCGTAGTGGAACAGCGGATTATAGACGACGGCAGTACCACCGGCTATCGGCACGGGCGACCGGACCGCCGGGAGCGGGGGCGGCTGCGCGACGTGGAAGGTAGGTGTCGCGGGAGAATGCCGATTCGTCTGCCTGTATGACCGGAAGGAAGTTGCCATGAACGCCCGCCAGACCGACCCCGAGTCGCTGCTATCGCGATTCGGATTGTCGCGTTTCCGACCCGGCCAGCTGGATGTGATTGAGGCCGTCGGGCGCGGCGAAGACGTGATGTGCGTGATGCCCACCGGAGGCGGAAAGAGCCTCTGTTACCAGTTGCCGACACTGGCACGCGACGGCACCACGATCGTCGTCTCGCCGTTGATCGCCCTGATGAAGGATCAAGTCGACTCGCTGCAGCGGTTGGGCATCGAGGCAAAGCTGATCAATTCCACTCAGGGCCTGCGCGAACAGGAAGACGTGATGGAGGAGATGCGACGAGGATCGTTGCAGCTGGTCTACGTCGCCCCGGAACGGTTACGCAACGGCCGCTTTCTGGAATGCCTGGAGCAGAGCCACGTCACGCTGTTGGCCGTCGACGAAGCACACTGCGTCAGCGAATGGGGACACGACTTTCGGCCGGACTACGCGAGATTGGGACAAGTCCGTCGGCGGTACCTGAACGGACTGCAAACCATCGCCCTGACCGCCACCGCGACGCCGGCGGTCCGCGACGACGTCTGCGATCTGCTGGGGCTGAGTGACCCGAAAGTATTTGTGACCGGGTTTGCCCGGACCAACCTGCACCTCGGCGTTGCCCAAAGCAAAACGGACAGTGAGAAAGAACAGCAACTGATCGAGTACGTGCAGCAGCAGGAGGGTGCCGGAATCATTTACGCGGCGACGCGGCGCGCCTGCGAGGCCGTCGGAGACTGGTTGCCGGAAAAGACCCGTCGCCCGATCGGGGTGTACCACGGCGGCATGGATCCCATGCAGCGCAAATCGGTCCAGGAAAAGTTCATGGAA
This sequence comes from Roseiconus nitratireducens, assembly GCF_008629675.1. Taxonomy (GTDB): domain Bacteria; phylum Planctomycetota; class Planctomycetia; order Pirellulales; family Pirellulaceae; genus Stieleria; species Stieleria nitratireducens. The sequence goes on from NZ_VWOX01000002.1 coordinate 334,700, forward strand.
GGAAAGTTGTCCGCGATCGTCGCGACCAACGCCTTCGGAATGGGCATCGACAAGGCCGACATTCGCTTCGTCGCCCACTACAACATGCCCGGAACGTTGGAAGCTTATTACCAGGAGGCAGGCCGCGCCGGCCGCGACGGACAGCCGAGCGATTGCCGACTGTTCTTCTCGTACCAGGATCGATACATCCAGGAGTTCTTCATCGAGAACCGGTACCCCTCCCGCGAGACGGTTCAGAAGGTCTACGAGTACCTGTTGTCGCGCACCGAGGACCCGATTGAGCTGACGCTTGAACAGGTCCGTGAAGGGATCTCCGCGGACAGTTCGGAATCGATCGGGACCGCCGAAACCCTGCTGGCGAAAACCGGCGTGTTGCGTCGACTGGACAGCGGACAGAACCAAATGATTGTCCGCCTGGACACGGACGAAGCGTCGCTGCAGGAGTTTCTCCCTCGCGAGGCAAAACTTCGACGACGGGTGATGCAAGCCGTGGAGAAGGTCATCGGCCGGAGACGACACGATGATGTGTTTGTCACGCCGCGACGCTTGATGGAGCTTGCCGACGTCCAACGGGACCAGCTGATGCGAACGCTGCGAGAGCTCAGCCGACTGAACGCGTTTGATTACGTGCCGCCGTTTCGCGGTCGGGCGATCCACTTCGTCCGCCGCGACATGAAGTTTGATGACCTGGAAATCGATTTCGATGAACTCGCACGGCGGAAGGCGTCGGAGTACGCCAAGCTGGAATCGGTGATCGGTTTCGCCCGCTCCAGCGGCTGTCGCCAACGTGTGATCCTGGACTACTTTGGCGATCCGGACAGCCGCGATTGTGGCAACTGCGACCGCTGCGGCACCGATCAGGCAACCGCGGACGGTCGCGCCGCGATGACGGCCGGACTTTCCGAATCGGATGCCCGATCGCTCGTATGCGGCATTCGAGTCGTGTTGAGCGGCGTCACGCGCATGCATGGACGGTTCGGCAAGAACCTGGTCGCCCAAATGCTTTGCGGGTCTCAAAACAAACGCATGTCGCAATGGAAACTGCAACGTCTGAGCACCTATGGGATGTTGTCGTCGATGAAGCAGTCCCAACTGGTCAAGGTGATTGATGCGTTGATCGAAGCCGGGCTGGTCGATCAACGCGAAGTCGACCAACGTCGCCCGACCATCGCGATCAACGACGTGGGCAAACAGGTCATGCACCTGAAAACGGAGATCCCGGGATCGCTGCAGTTGTCGAAGTCGCTGGCTAGATCTTTGGCACTCGCCGCCCGAGGAATCGAGTCCAGCGATGTCTCGCGTGGCGACGACGACGCCCGATCGCGGGGAGCCGAAGAATCCGTATCCCACTCCGACCCGGACGGCGCTCCCGAGCGACCAGCGGCCGAAGCGGAGTCCGATTCGGTGCCGGAAGCCGCGGCAACCGATGAGCCGATTTCGGTCACCTTGGACGCGTTGACCGACCCGGAACAGAAGCTGGTCAAGGAGATCCGGGAAACACTGCGTCGCTGGCGGCGGCGGATTTCCGCCGCCTTAGGAGTACCGGCATTTCGTGTCCTGACCAATTCGACCATCGACCGCCTGGCCGAATTACGTCCGGAATCCAGCACCGCGTTGGAAGACGTCTCGGGGATCGGTCCGGCGACGATGGAACAGCACGGCTATGACATTCTGGAAATGATCCGCGAGTGCGTGTCCGCCGCCGCCATCGGGGACGATCCCGCTGCCCAGGACAGTCCCGCCGCTGCCCAGGACAGTCCCGCGGCCGCGGCCCGCAACAGCACAAATGGACGTGAGCAGGCTGGGAGCGGGCCAACGGTGTTCCAAGAGCTCTCGACGGTGCCGGCGACGGATGTGCCGGAGACGGATGTGCCGGAGACGGATGTGACCGACACGGAACAAGACGCCCGGGAATCCTCCCTGAGAACCGATCGACCACTGGGCGATACCGGCCCCATCGACCCAACGGACCACTCCGCACGTAGTGACGCCGGACACCCGATGCCGCCGCCGGTGGAGAGTGCGGTGGCCAACCAGCCCGACAGCCAGGATGACTCGGTGGCGACGCGAGACTCGTATTGGACGTGGCGGTTGTTCTCCGAGGGCTTCACCATGCAGGAAGTTTGTCAGATTCGGCGTCTGTCACGCCGAGAGGTGTCTCGGCAACTGAAAGAAGCCGCCAACCAGGGGCGACAGGTCTCGGCAAGCTGGCACAACTGAGCCGGCTGAAAGGGTCAATCCGCTCGGCGGGTCGGTTGAAAGGATCGCAACCGGCGGGCTGGTTCCCCGGTCCAGCATTGCTGATCTCAACCGGCCGGCCGGCCTAGCCTCCGACGACCGAAAACCCGGGAAGCCTTTTTCGTGCAAATTGCTACAATCAGACCCCTGACGACCTTCGGAGAGGGCAATCCCCCCGGGTTCATTCGGCCCCCAGACTTGGTTTTGGGGAATGCTTTGACACAGATTTAACATACCGACGTGCTACGCTCGATTGCCTGCGGCACACTCTGGCATTGGGTTTGCTCACGCTTGGGCAGGCCGCCCGCCGTCTGTCATCACGTCACCCGCCCAAAACCGCACCGATTCTTTCGAATTTTTCAGAGATTTTCCCGCCGCAGTTCGGCGGGTTGGTACCAGCCTAAAGACCACTAATGGAAAACCGTCGCGAAGACACAGACGCGCAGAATCCTGGACCGCGTAAGAACAACGGACTTCTGATCGCCATCGTCCTTGCGATTGCCTTTGCGATCGTGTTTTGGCGTTCGGAGGATCCGGGTTCGTCGATTTCAGCCAGCTTCTTTCGGGAGCAGTTGAAGAAAAACAACGTCGAACGGGTCAGCATCGGCGAGCGTGTCGTCACCGGAACGTTCCGCACTCCGCCCAAAGCGCCGCCGACGATCAAGGATGGCGTGGAACACTACGAGAAGGACGACAACGGCGACCCGGTCGAGCTGGATAAGAAGTTCTACTTCAACATCTCGCTGGACCCGCAGTCCTCCGCCCGCCTGGAGGGGGAACTGATCGATGCCGACGTTCCCTACGACTTCCAGCCGCCGGACAACACCCAGGAATTGATCAACTTGCTGGTCTTCATCGGGCTGCCGCTGGCGGTCTTCCTGTTCGTGTTCATGATGATCCGTCGCACACGGAACGACATGATGGGCGGGGGGTTCCTATCAGGATTCGGAAAGAGCCCGGCGAAGCGATTCGAGGCCAATGACAAGACGGTCACGTTCGAAGATGTGGCCGGCCTGGAGGGCGTGAAAGCCGATCTGCAAGAAATCGTCGACTACCTGAAGACCCCCGACAAGTTCCAAAAACTGGGCGGCCGTGTTCCCAAGGGTGTGCTGTTGAACGGCCCTCCCGGTACGGGGAAAACCCTGCTGGCGCGTGCGGTCGCGGGCGAAGCTGAAGTCCCGTTCTACTCGGTCAACGGCAGCGAATTCATCCAGATGTTTGTCGGTGTCGGTGCCAGCCGTGTCCGCGACCTGTTCCAGACCGCAAAACAAAACAGCCCGGCCATCATTTTCATCGACGAAATCGACGCGGTCGGACGTCAGCGCGGTGCCGGATTGGGCGGCGGACATGACGAGCGTGAACAGACGTTGAATCAGATCCTGGGCGAAATGGATGGATTCACACCCAGCCAAGCGGTGATCGTGATCGCCGCAACCAACCGCCCCGACGTGCTGGACCCGGCACTATTGCGTCCCGGACGCTTCGACCGTCACGTGACGGTCAACCGTCCCACCATGAAGGGCCGCGAGGAAATCTTCAAGGTTCACGTCCGCGATGTGCCGCTGGACGACGACGTCAAACTGGACCGACTGGCTGCTGGCACGATCGGACTGACCGGAGCCGACATCCAGAACATGGTCAACGAAGCCGCCTTGTGGGCCGCACGGCAAAACAAGAAAGCCGTCAGCATGAGCGATTTTGACTACGCACGGGACAAGATCCTGATGGGGGCCAAGCGTGAAGAGGTCCTGAAGGGGATTGAGAAAGAAAAGACCGCCTACCATGAAGCCGGTCATACCCTGACCGCATGGCATTTGGACGGCGCCCACACCGTGCACAAGGTCACCATCGTGCCACGAGGACGGGCCCTCGGCGTCACGCAGTACGTCCCCAACGAAGATCGTTTGAACATCAGCAAGAAAGAGTTGGAACATCAGTTGATCGTGCTGCTCGGTGGCCGAGCCGCTGAGAAGATCATCTACGATGAGCCGACGGTGGGGGCCGAAAACGATTTGGAACGCGCCACCAGCATCGCCCGCAAGATGGTCACGCACTGGGGGATGAGCCCCAAATTGGGGCCGGTGTGCTACAAGACCAGCGACGAGGACCCGTTTCTGGGGCGCGAGATGCACCGCTCACGACAGTTCAGCGAGCACACGCAGGAATTGATCGACGAGGAGGTCGGCCGAATCTTGATGGAAGCCGATCAGCGGGCCGAACAACTGCTTCGCGAACACCGGGGCGACCTGGACAAGATTGCCAAAGCCTTGACCGAGGAAGAGGAACTGGACGAAGACCAGCTGACCGAACTGATCGGCCAGTCCATCCAGGCGAAACAGCGCGAGCAAAATCGCGAGTTGGAAGGAACCGTGAATTCTCCCGACGTGAATGATCCCGGCAAAGGAGTTTCTGAACCGGTCATCAATCGCGACGAATGATTCCCCTCTCCGCCGGAATTTTATGTCGGATCGTTTGAAACAGGCCCGTCGAAAAGCTGACAAACTGGGCTTCAATGACGCTCAGTACACGCTGGTGATGTGCGTGGACCGGAAAACGTCCAAGTGTTGCAGCGGCGAATCCATGAACGTCGCCTGGAAGCATTTGAAGCAGCGGGCAAAGCAGTGGAGAAAATCCGGTCAGCGGTCGGTCTTGCGAATCAAATCGTCCTGCATCGGCGTCTGCAAAGGCGGCCCCATCATCGGGGTGCTGCCCGAGGGAGCCTGGTACGGCGGCTGCACGCCGGAGGTGATCGATCGGATCTTTGACGAGCACCTCGCAAACGGCCAGCTGGTCGAAGAACACCTGATCGCCAGCGCCCCAATCCCCGCGAACTGAGGAAAAGGGGACGGGGGTCAATAGCCGGAACGGCCCTTCGGGTGCTACGCACTATTGACCCCCGTCCCCTTTTCCGAAGCTAGCGGCGGGGCTTTGCGAACTTGATGCGTTCGATCAACTTGACCACCTGGTCGGTTTCGTCGCGGTAACCGCTGACGGCGGTGATCGCTTGGATCACGTACGCGTAACGCAGGTTGTAATCGGTGTCGATTTCGATTTCCGGTCCCTCTTCACCTTCCGCCGGGGCGTCGGTTCCAACCAGCGAAATGACGTTCGCGCGCAGCTGGTCGAAATCGTTTCCCAGATTGATCTCGTTGAGCGACATCGAAGTCAGCCGACCTTGGTTGTCCGCACGCAACCGCAACTTCAGTGGCAGGTCCGTCACGTCGGAAGTCGCTCCGCCGCTGCCCGCAAGCGGCATTCGGATGCTGAAGTCGCCTTCCATTTCGACGATCTTGAACGTCATCACGAAGAACACCAGCAGCAGAAAGACGATGTCAATCATGCTGGTCATGTTCAGTTCGTTCTTCTCCCGTTCAACGGGGTGCCGCATTTTCATGACCGGTCCTCCTTGGCGCGCAATGCGAACCGTTCCAGTTCGTTCTCCTGAGCCACTCGGATGATTTCCTGAATCTCGCCCGCGGCGACATCCTGGTGACCCCGGATGATCACGTTGGCGTCACTGGCGGATTTCTTTTCGGCACGCATCACAGCCAATTCACGCCGCAATCCGGTGCTCAGTGTCTCGGTAGTGTAGCTTTCACCCCCCAAGATGATCTCACCATCTTGGGCAACATGCAAAATGATCGGGAAGTCCAACGGGGCTTCCGGCGGTTTCACCAGCTGGCTGCTGGGCAGCACGACCCGCTCATTGGATTCCGTTTGGGAAAAGTTGATCAACACCATGAAGAAAGCGATCAACTGGAACGTCATATCGATCATCGGGGTCAGATCCCCTTCGGCCAGATCCGGCTTGTTCGACTTGACCCTCACTTCAGGCCGCCTCCGGGTTGAACATCCTCAAAGCGGCTCATCAAGTTCTCGCTGGTCACGCCGACTTCCAGCAGCAAACTTGCCACGCGGTTTCGCAGAATGTTGTAGGCGGCGATGGCGGGGATCGCGATTGCCAGTCCGACCAGGGTGGTGAACAACGCCGTGGAAATCCCTTCGGCCAACTGAGACGGCTTTGGTGTCGTCGGGCTGGTCGCAATGACGCGGAATGAAGAGATCATCCCTTGGACGGTTCCGAACAGTCCGATCATGGGACTCAGGTTCCCGATCAATGCCATGTAGCTCAGGCGGTGCTCCAGCTTCATGCTCTCTTCCTCACCCACTTCCTGCATCCCTTCAATCGCTTTGTTGTAGCCTCGCGACAGCTTCGCCAAGCCGGCCGAGAGCACTTGGCCCAACACGGATTCGTCCGTCCGCGCCAGATCGTAGGCCTCCTGAAACTGTTTTTCGTTCAGCTTCTCTTCAAACCCTTCGACCAGCTCCTGCGGGCACAAGGTCTCACGTCGCGCCGCCAGCATGTTCATCACGAACAGTGAAACCAGCGTGACCGAGAGCAGCAGAAACACGATCATGTAGGTGTAGCCAAGCGACTTGGTCACCCACTCCAACATCGTGTCGGTGTCCTTCGATGTCGCTCCCGGAGAGCCGCCGGGGGGCGGTGCGGCATCCCCTGCCCCGGCAGGAGGCTCCGCCGCGGGCTCTTCACCTGGTCCCGCAATGTCACCGAATTCTTCCGCGGCATCGTCTTGCGCCCAACTCGATGACACCGGACCGGCAATACAGCACAGGGCCGCCAACACAATGATCGCCACGTGAATCAACGACGTGGTGCGCTGGGGAAGCCCGAAAAACGAACGAAGTCCATTCGCGTTGGTCATCAACGACAATCTCCACAAGAAAAGCGGTTTCAGTTGGGGCGCGACGCCGGAACAGGAGTCCGCCGCGAAGCAGACAAGAGGTCACAGCGGCGAATTCCAATTAGAACAGAAAAGTCTAGCAAACGTGCTCAGTCATCCGGAAGCAAGGTTCGTCAGAGTCGATTTTTTGTTTCCGATCGGGCGAGTTGTGACCGTTCTGCGTGATGTCGGGGACCCCGCAAAAATGCGCCGATCCGGCGGCACGCACAAACAAGCCGCCGAATGATGCCCCGTGAAGCGATCCCTTGTTGAATGCGCATTCGCAGCCGCACCGCAGCAACCGATTGCATCGCTCGCGTCACACACCCGACAACCGATCCGATTGCGGCAACGTTTGTCCAGTCTTTAGAGCGTGTTTGTCTGCTGTTCGGAGACACCACTTACCCGAACACCCTTCACCCACCCACGAGGTGGTGCGTGCATGGACTTCATCCGCCTTTTCAGAGGTCGCGCAGCATTGCTTCACCCTCTCTCCGGGAGGGTCGCGGAGGAGCCCCCGCGACGACGCGGGGAGGGAATGTCCGTCGCCATTGATCTAAGCCGTCTCTTTAACGCACCCTCCCCAACGGCTCGTGCCTCGCCTTTGACCCTCTCGGAGGGAAGGTGAATCTCAGAAAAGCAAGTCTTTTCCCGGCTCGGAAAGCTGCACGACCTTTCAGCAAGAAGGGGACGGATCAGAACGCCAGCAGCAGCCGGCTGGGAGCCTCCAAGTATCCGATCACGTCGTTCAGGAATCTTGCCGCGGTGCCTCCGTCGACCAATCGGTGATCATAAGACAGCGACAACGGCATCATCAAACGAGCCTGGATCGAATCATCGGGCATCACAACCGGCAGTTTTCGACTTCGTCCCACCAGCAGGATGGCGACTTCCGGAATGTTGACGATCGGTGTGGAATACTGTCCCCCGATCGCTCCCAGGTTGCTGATCGTGAACGTGCCTCCGCGAAGATCGTTCACGGCAAATTGGCCGCTGCGGACCTTGCCGGCCATGTCGGCCAAAGCACGTGTCGTATCCGGGATGCTCATGTGGTCGGCGTTCTTCATCACCGGCACGACCAGCCCGCGATCGGTATCCACGGCGATTCCGACGTTGACGTACTCCTTGTAGATCAACTGCTCGTTTTCTTCGTCGATCGTCGCGTTGATGGAGGGGTGATGCTTCAAAGCCGTGGCGACGGCTTTGATCAAGAACGGCATCGTGGTCAGCTTCAATCCTTGCTGGGCGTAGTCTTCCTTGCTGCTCTGGCGGAGCCGTTCCAGTTCGGTGATGTCGGCATCGTCGAAGTTGGTCACACGCGGCACGGTCGACCAGCTGGCGTGCATTTGCTTGCTGATCGTCTTGCGGATCTTGCTCATCCGTTCGACGCGAATCGTGCCGTGGTCATCGACGTCGGGCGTCCCCGGCAGATCGGCCCCGGGAGCCACCTGCTGAGCCGTCGCGGTCGCGCTAGCGCCGGTCGGCGTCGACGCGGCAGCGGGACGAGCGGCCGATTGGCTGGCCGCGCGGACGGCGGTCAACACGTCGTCGCGGGTGATGCGTCCGCCTTCCCCGGTGCCTTGCACTCGGCTCAAGTCGACACCGACCTCCCGCGCGAACCGTCGCACGGCCGGTCCAGCGGGGATCGCGCCGCCGGGCGCGGTCGATTGGCCCGTCGCTGGGGCGGGTGAGGCAGGCGGATTCGCCGGGGCGGGGGCATCCGAAGAAGCGGTCGAAGCGGGCTTGGCAGGCGCGGCAGTTGTCGGCTGGGGCGCAGGTGCCGCCTGGCTCGATGCGGCCGGTTGCTGCGCGGCGGGTTCCGGCTCTGGCTCCGGCTCAGCTTCCTGTTCCGGTTCAGCAGCTTCCTGCGCGGGCGGCTCCGCGGGAGCTTCCGCTTGGGCGGCACCCTCGGCTGCTTCGACTTCCAACAGCACCGCACCGATCGGCACCGAATCGCCTTCACTGACAACAATCTTGGTGACCTTCCCGCCGGCGGACGCCGGAACCGGAACGGTCGCCTTGTCGGTTTCCATTTCGACGATGTCTTGGCCTTCGGTGATGACATCGCCAACGGAGACAAAGATTTCCAGGACGTCACCAGATTCGATGCCGTCACCCAGATCGGGAAGTTTTACTTCAGTAGCCATAAGGGAAACGAAAAACGATGAGCGGTTGATGGAAAAATCGGCGAGCCGCCTGGGGATTGCCGACTGGGATGGATCAAGTTGGCTGCGCCACAACCGGGGCAAGGAAAACAAACGGTTCACCCGGCCGACAAGTTGCGGCGGCCGCGGGCATCAAGGGACCGATCGAACTGCCACGGTCGATGGGCATCAAGCGTAAAGCGGATTGGGTTTGTCGGGGTCGTATCCGAGATCTTCGATCGCCTTCTGCACGTCGGCGGGCTTGAAGACATCCGTCTTGCACAATCGGCTGAGTGTTGCGATGGCAATCGATTCGGCATCGACTTCGAAATGCCGGCGAAGGGCTTCGCGGGTTTCGCTACGGCCCATGCCATCGGTTCCCAGCACGAAGTAGTCGCCCGGAATCCACGGCGTGAGTTGCTCACCCAACGCTTGGACGTAGTCACTGGCGGAGATGAAAGGCCCTTCGACGCCTTCGAGCACGGTTTCCAGGTAGCTCTTCCGCGGCGTTTCTTTGGGGTGCAACATGTTCCAGCGCTGGCATGCGGCCGCGTCCCGGCGCAGTTGCGTGTAACTCGTCACGCTCCAAACGTCGCTGGCGATGTTGTACTTTTCGGCCAACAATTCCTGAGCGGCCAAGACACAGTTCAGGATGGCTCCGCTGCCGAACAACTGGACTCGCGCCTTGGCGCCGTCCACTTCGCGACTGCTGTACTTGTACATCCCATTGACGATGCCCTCGGCGCAACCTTCGGGCATGTTGGGATGATGGTAGGGCTCATTCTCGCTCATCAAGTAGTAGATGCACTGCTCGCCTTCTGCGTACATCTTCTGCAGCCCGTGCTGGATAATCACCACGGCCTCGTAGGCGAATGCGGGATCGTAGGCGCGAACGGTGGGGAAGGCGATTGCATTGAGCAGGCTGTGTCCGTCCTGGTGCTGAAGGCCTTCGCCGTTGAGCGTCGTGCGGCCGGCGGTCCCGCCAATCAAGAAGCCCTTGGCACGCATGTCCGCCGCGGCCCAGATCAGATCGCCGATCCGCTGAAACCCGAACATGCTGTAATAGATGAAGAACGGCACCATGTTGACGCCGTGACAGCTATAAGCCGTGCCGGCGGCGTTGAAGCTGGACATGGAGCCCGCTTCGGTGATGCCCTCTTCGAGAATCTGTCCGTCCTGAGCTTCCTTGTAATAGGAAACCTGCGCCGAATCGACGGGCTCATACAGCTGGCCGGCGTGGGCGTAGATCCCAAATTGCCGGAACATGCCCTCCATCCCGAAGGTTCGCGACTCGTCGGGAACGATCGGCACCATGTACTTGCCAATCTTCTTATCGCGACACAGTGCTGTCAGCGTCTGCACGACGGCGAACGTTGTGCTGCACTCCTTGTCTTCCAGCTTGCTGATGACCTTCTTCAAATCATCCAGCGAAGGAACTTCCATCGTGGGGTGTTCCACCGGACGGCTGGGGACATAGCCTCCCAGCGCTTCACGCCGTTGACGAAGGTATTTGATCTCGGTGCTGTTTTCCGGCGGCTTGTAGAAAGGCGCTTTGCCGACTTCCTCGTCGCTGATGGGAATGCCAAACCGGGTCCGGAACTCCAACAGTTCCTCTTCGTTCATTTTCTTTTGATTGTGGGCGACGTTGCGTCCTTCCCCCGCTTCGCCCAGCCCATAACCCTTGATGGTTTTTGCCAACACCACGGTCGGCTTTCCGTTCTTCAATTCGGTCGCCATCTTGTAGGCGGCGTAGACCTTTTCGGGGTCATGACCTCCGCGCCGGAGCCCTTCCAGCTTTTCGTCGCTGAAGTTGTCGACCAGCTTCAGCAGTTCCGGGTACTTCCCGAAGAAGTGTTCGCGGATGTAGCTGCCGGGCATCCCCGTGTATTTCTGGTACTGGCCGTCGACGACTTCATTCATCCGCTCGACCAGCGTTCCGGTCGTGTCCTTTGCCAACAACGGATCCCAGTCGTCGCCCCAAATGACTTTGATCACGTTCCACCCCGCCCCGCGGAAAATCGACTCCAGTTCCTGGATGATCTTCCCGTTGCCGCGGACCGGACCGTCCAACCGCTGCAGGTTGCAGTTGATGACAAAGATCAGGTTGTCCAGTTTCTCACGAGCGGCCAGTCCGATCGCACCCAAAGTTTCCGGTTCATCACATTCACCGTCCCCGAGAAACGCCCACACGCGTTGTTTGGAGGTGTCTTTGATCCCTCGATCACGCAGGTATTCGTTAAACCGGGCCTGGTAGATCGACATGATCGGTCCCAAGCCCATGGAGACCGTGGGGTACTCCCAGAAACCGGGCATCAGCCACGGGTGGGGATAGCTGGAAAGGCCACCGCCCTCTTCCAACTCGCGTCGGAAGTTCTCCAGGTTCTGCTCGTTCAACCGGCCCTCCAGGTAGGCGCGGCTGTACATGCCCGGAGAGGCGTGGCCCTGGAAGTAAATGGAATCGCCGTCGTAGCCGCTCTCACCGCGACCACGAAAGAAATGATTGAAGGCGACTTCGTACAGGGTTGCACTGGAAGCGAAGGTGCTGATGTGTCCGCCAACGCCCCCGTCGCGTTTGTTGGCGCGAACGACCATTGCCATCGCGTTCCAACGGATGATCGATTTGATCCGCCGCTCCAATTCGCGGTTGCCCGGATACGCCGGCTGATCTTCCAGCGGAATCGTGTTCAGATAGGGTGTGTTGGTATCCGCGGCCGATTGCACCCCTTGCTCGGCTGCACGGTCGCGCAGTTTGTCCAACAGGAAGCGGACCCGATCGGGTCCCTTGCTCTTCAGGACGTATTCCAGCGACGAAAGCCACTCGTTCGTTTCCGCGACATCGACATCCACTTCGGCGGTTTTGGCCAGCTCGCCGAGTTGCTGTTTGACTTCGGCCTGGGCGACCGTTTTGGAATCCGACATACGAACAAGTTCCCTCGAGGCGTTTATCCCGGTGAAGGCAGATCGAAACTGGGCGGGGGCGGAGGACATCGTGTCCCGGTTCGCCGTCGCTCAGCAATCCAACCCGTCGATCGGTGAAACCGCGACGGTAGCGTGAATGCTTCCGGCAGTTTTGTTTGCGGGGTTTACGGTAATTCTGCGACCCCAAAAGAGTAGCCACCAGGGCATCCAGACGGCAAGGGCACGCGTCGCACTTGCCGCGATCTCACCCCTTCGGCTGGTTCGACCGGTAAAGAGCAAGCCGCTGCCCGATTTTCGTGCAAAACGCTAAAATGGCCTGCCAAAGAGGCCTGCGGTCCCCATTGCTTCGCCCCAGTCCCCTCCCCTGGCATTTTGAAACCACCCCGCTTCCGTTGACAGCGCCCCACCAGGAGCCCTATCGCATGCAGCCGATTCGCGCGATCGTGACCGGCGCCTCCTCCGGAATCGGTCGCGAGATTGCCGTCGAGCTCGCCCGTCGGGTCGCCGCCGAAAGCCCCGCCGCCGAAAGCCCCGCCGAGCAATCGCGGATCGTGGTGCACTACCGGTCCAACTTGGAGGGAGCCCGCGAAACCGTCCGACAGATCCACCGCTTTGGAATCCAGACCCATCTCGTGGCTTCCGATATTCGCGACGCCGACGACCGCCGAGAACTGGTCCGACAGGCCTGGGACTTTCTGGAGACGCCCACGACCTGGATCAACAATGCCGGGGCCGATGTGCTGACCGGTGACGCCAAGGATGGCTCGTTCGAGAACAAACTGCGGCTGCTGATGGAAACGGATGTGTTGGGCACCATCGAATTGACACGGGCGGTGGTGCAGCGCTGGTCGTCCGCCTCCGATCTGCCTGCTCAGCCACCGAGCGTGACCATGATTGGTTGGGATCAGGCGCCGGACGGCATGGAGGGAGACGCGGGGCAGATGTTCGGACCGGTCAAAGCAGCCGTAATGGCGTTTGCGAATAGCCTTGCCCAAGATCTTGCGCCTCGCATTCGCGTCAACACCGTCGCCCCGGGCTGGATTCGCACCGCCTGGGGTGAATCGACCGATGCCTACTGGGATCGCCGGGCTCGCGAGCAGTCTTTGATGCGGCGTTGGGGAACCCCTCAAGACGTCGCGGCGGCGGTGTGCTACGTCGCCGACCCCGCCAATTCTTTCTGCACCGGGCAAACGCTGGTGGTCAACGGCGGATTCGACCGGACGCACCGCTGAACGCCGCCCGAGTGACAACGCCGCCCGAGTGACGCTGGACGCTTGCCGATTCGACGTAGCCACGCTCGCCAGAGTCACGTCGCTACGCTTGCCTGAGCGCGGAAGCTGCATCCTTTCCACCGCCGGGCGACGGCTCGCTGGGCCCTTCTGGACGTGGTGCATGACTTTTCCTGCAACGGCCAAGATGGCAACTACACTGGATTTCCCTCCTTGTTTCCCACCTTGACCTTGCAATCGAATCGGGTAATCCCATGACATCGATCCGCTCTTTCGCCCGGTTGGGCATCTTCTCGGCCCTGATCACCGCTTCCGCAATGCCGTCGCTGGCCGGGCATGCTTTGTTCTCCAAACACGGCTGTGCTCCGGCACCTTCCTCCTGCGACCGCGGCGGCGCGATGTTCACCTCCGGTTGTGGCGGAGCGATGCCGACCGATTTGAACGTCCTGCTGACCGAAGAACTGATTGCGCTGCGTGAGCAGGTCCAGTCGCTGCAGCAGGCACAAGCGGCCAACGAAAAAGCGTTGGCGGAACAGGAGCAACTGGTCAGCAAACAAGCCGAGGAATCCGAAAACCGGCTGAAACAGTTCAAGGCCCAAATGGCCGCCACCGAAAAAGCTGAAAAACAAGCCGAGGCGGCGCAACAGTCCGCCAAAGAAGCCGAAGCAAAAGTCCAACAATTGACCGAGCAATTGGCGAAAACCAAAGACGCTTTGGCAACGCAGCGAAAGAAGGCGACGGCCAACGCACAAGCGGCCAAAAAACAACGTGAGCGAGCCGACAAGCTAGCCAAGCGGACCGAACAGTTGGAAGCTTCGCTGAACGAAGCCGAAAGCAAACTGGCAGAAAAGGCGGGCGATGATCCCAGCCCTTCAGACACGCCCACGCCAGTCACCGACAAGGCCGCCTCGACGGAACCCAAACGCGACGAAGAAACCTAAGGGAACAGTGCCGTGATGGGGTAAGCACGCTCGCCGGAGCGTGCTTACCTAGCCACCGTCTGGCGACGGTAGCCACTTAGAACCCTAGCCACCGTCTGGCGACGGTAGCCACTTAGAACTCTTGCCACCGTCTGGCGACGGTAGCCACTTGGAATTGGCGATGAACGAGCACGCCGCGAGAAAGCGGCGATCCTCTCCGTCGCTCCGATCAGATGTCCGCGCGTGGCGGCAAACGGTAACAGATCGCGTGGCGATCATTTCGAACCAACAGAATGCGGCCCGCCAGCGTCGGAATGTTCCACGTCTTTGCGTCGAGCGCCGGCAGCCGCAAAAGTTCGTGGTACCGATCGGTCGTGGCGTCGGCAAACACGACGTCACCCATCTCGTCTTGGATGATCAAAGTGTCCTCGGCCAGCAACACATGGCCTTGTCCCGCCCGACTGCTTCGGGGCTGGATCCAAAGCCGCTTCGGCTGGGAAAGGTCGACCGCCTCCAAGGCTCCGTTGCTGATGCCGTAGCCGATTTCACCGTCAACACAGGTGTGATTGAACTTCGTCTTTAGAAGCCGATTGCTGCGCCAAACGTCTTCGGCGACCCAGCGGTCGCCGTCACGCTTGATGCGCACCAGCGCGCTTCCGCCACCGTAGCCCTTGCCCACCAGGACCCGATCCTCCCCGACTTGGATCGCCGAAGAACAGGTGGCACCGGCGTTAGACGAACCGGGCCAGGAAAAGGTCCACAGCACCTGTCCGCTGCGGATGGCATGCCCTGAGACACTGCTCTCATTGACGATCACGACCTGTCGCTGCCCGCTAAGCAGCATCATCATCGGCGATGCGTAACTCAGTTGGTCGTCGCCGGATCGCCAGCGAACTTCGCCGCTTTCCGCATCGACGGCGATCAAACTGGCCGCCGACTCTTCGCCGACAGGACCGCCCATGGCCAGGATGCAGTAGCCGTCGGTCAACAACGGCGAACCGGCGTATCCCCAACTGGCCGCCTGCTCGAATTCGGTCTGTTCCCAACCGGCCGTTGCCAACAGATCCAGCGTCCAGATGTCCTCGCCAGTTTGCAGGTCAACGCACCAGACATACCCGGTCGCCGTCGTCGCGTAAACTCGATCGCGATCAATCGTCGGTGTCGACCGAGGCCCAACTCCGCCCATCGGGTTTTCGTGACGGCCGTCGTGACGGCGGATCCACAACAGCTCACCGTCGGAGAGCCGATAACAGGTGAGACATTCCTCTTGTTCACGCTGTTCCAAAGTCACCGCACGGCCGCCCGCCACCGCGAACGCTCCCCAACCTTCGCCGATCCCCTGATCCCACAGCACTTCGATCTGCTGTTCAGGATCCGGCACCGCGAATTCGCGGCGGGCTATCACCCCATTGCGCTGCGGTCCCAGGAACTGCGGCGATCGCGCAGCAAGGATTTCCGGGGATTCCGAACCGGTCGTTTCATCGGGCGACGTTTCCGACGCGGCCCGCTGCAGCGGAAGGTCGCGCTGCGGCGCAAACCGGAATCGCAATTGCGGCACGAGTTCCCCGCTGAAACCGTCAAAACGGAAACAGACGATCAACAGCAGGATGGTTGCCAGCACGCCAAGCGGGACGCGATACGGACGCCCGAAATACCAAAACCGACGCTGCAGTTGGACCAGAAAGACCAACAGCCCCAACGCGAAGACAGCCACGCCGGCCAGGTTGGCGTTCTGGTGGTCAAAATCTTGGCCGGCAAACTTGATCATCACCGCAATCAGGCTGCTCAACAGCAGGGCCGCCCAGGCAGCCAACAGTGACGGCGCGCGTGACGTTGGCGGCGACGACGGGTCGCCGGCCGTGTCCTGCACCGGCGGAGATTCAAAGGGTTCGGACGTGGGCTCGGGCGTGCGCTCGGACACGGCTGTCTCTCCACCGGGGATTTTGTGTTTCGGATCGCGGCAGCAAGGCGTAGCGGGTTCCGCCGGCCTGTCGATCTGGGGTACGATACGCGACTTGCAAGGCAATGGCTTTTCCAACCCGCGGGCCATTCGCGGAACAGTGCCTTGTTCGTTTGTCCGATCCGAATCTTGTTTTATCGACCATGCAGCAAGCTTACGAGACCGCTCGACGGCTGCGGGAGAACATGGAATCAGTGATCTTGGGCAAAGCCGAAACCGTGCGGCTGATCGTGCTGACCCTGCTGGCGGGAGAGCATTTGCTGCTGGAGGACGTTCCCGGCGTCGGAAAAACTTTGGCGGCGAAGGCCCTGGCGGGAAGCATCGATGCGGAATTTTCCCGAATCCAGTTCACGCCCGATCTGTTGCCCAGCGACATCACCGGAAGCTCGATTTATCGAAGCGACACCCGCGACTTTCAATTCACCCGCGGGCCGATCTTTGCCAACGTGGTGCTGGCCGATGAGATCAATCGTGCCCCGCCGAGGACCCAGTCGGCACTGCTGGAAGCGATGAGCGACCAACAGGTGTCGGTCGACGGGACGACCTACGCCCTGCCCAAACCGTTCATCGTCGTCGCCACGCAGAATCCATTCGAATTCGAGGGCACCTACGTGTTGCCCGAAAGTCAGATGGACCGGTTCCTGATGCGGACCAGCATCGGCTACCCCGCGCGACAAAGCGAGCGCAGTGTGCTGGAATCCCACCGCGACGGTGAACCGGTCGATTCGATCAAGAGCGTCGCGTCGACCGACGACGTTCGCGAGGCGCAGAACGCCGTCCGCAAAGTCCGCTTCGATCCGACCCTGGAAGACTATTTGCTGGAGATCGTCTACCAGACACGGTCGTCGGAATTGTTTCGGTTGGGTGTCAGCACCCGGGCGGCGCTCAGCTTCTACCGCGGTTGCCAGGCGCGGGCGATCACCGAAGGCCGGGACTTTGTGATTCCCGACGACATCAAGGCCCTGGCAATCTCCACCCTGTCCCACCGCGTGCTGGTCGACGATCATTTGGGCGATTCCAGCCGCGACGTGGCCGAAGAACGGATCGGCGACTTGCTGCGACGGATTCCCGTACCCGTTTGAAGACGACACCCGTGCCGGCGCTCACGGAAGGAAACTCATGCGATTTGGAGTGATCGGAACTGGACGCATCACGCGACGCCTGGTGGCCGATTTGCAATCGACCGACGGAGTGACGGTTTCGGCGATCGCCAGTCGAACGGCCGAGCGGGCGCGTTGGTTTGCCTCGCAATACGGAATCGCCGCCAGCGTCGAAGGCTATCAGGCCCTGATCGATCGCGAGGACGTCGACGCCGTGTACATCGCCTTGCCGCCGTCGATGCACACGCAGTGGTGCGTGAAAGCTGCCGAGGCGGGCAAGCACGTGCTGTGCGAGAAGCCCTTGGCGACGAGCTTGGAACAGGGCGACCAGATGGCTCGCGCGTGCGACCAGGCGTCGGTCCGCTGGCTTGATGCGACAGGCTGGTTGCACCATGGTCGCACCATCAAAATGCTGGACCTCGTCAACGCCGGGCTGTTGGGAACGCCCACCCATTTCACCGCATCGGTTTCGTTTTACCGTCCCTTTCAGTCTGACGAACACCGTCTGGATGCGTCTCTCGGTGGCGGCTGTTTGTTGGATCTGGGTTGGTATGCGGCCGGCGCCGCATGCCGGTTCGTCGGCGAGGCACCGCAACGCGTGTTCGCCGACTGGCAGTTGGAAAACGGCGTTCCGATTCGCACCACGGCCATCCTGTGGTTCAACAACAACGTGACCGCTTCGGTCTCTTGCGGCTACGACACGGCCACCCGGAAGTGGTTTGAATTTGCCGGCTCGGAGGCTTCCATCATCTGCGACGATTTCACGCGACCATGGGCCGACCGCCCGCCCCGGTTTTGGGTTCATCAGGCCCACGGCGAGGTGCAGTCGCATGAAGTCGCCGACCGACAGGAGCAGCGGATGATCCGGACGCTCGTTGGCGAAGAGTCGCTGGCGGACTATAACCGGCACGCCTTGGCGACCCAAGGAACGCTGGATGCACTGGCTGCGTCGGCCGCATCGGGCCGTCCCGTGTCATTGGCCCCCTCCCCGTCTCCTGAATGAGCTGTCATGCGCGTCATCGTTGCCATCATCCAACCCACCAAGCTTTCGGTCGTGCGTGACGCGCTACGCGCGTTGGAAATTGACGACATCACTGTCTGTGACGCGATGGGATATGGTCGGCAACGTGGGCAAATTGCGATCTTTCGTGGCAACGAATACAAGGTCGACCTGTTGCGCAAGGTAGTGATCGAGGTGCTGGTCCACGAAGACCAACTGGAACCGGTGCTGGACACGATCCGCCAGCACGCCTTGACCGGTTCGACCGGGCAGATCGGCGACGGGAAAGTTTTTGTTCTTCCGGTGGCCGAGGTCATCGATATCGCAACCGCATCGGGCCGCTATCAGCCAGTCGATGGCTGAAGCTCCCGCGACCGGCCCCGGGCTGACTTGACGAGGGCCAATGCTGCCCCCGGGAAGGAAAGGGTCCTGGCAGAAATTGCGGTGACCGCTGCAAGATCGGGCGGTCTCCCTGGTATTCCTCCGTAGCCGCATCCCACCGTAACCGCCTTGTCGCGGCGGCTCCGCAGCTTGTTCAGACCATGACATTTCACTCGGGAGACAACCGTGTCGCACGCACCTTCTTTGATGCAACCTTTTGATTTGCGCGGCCTGCAGTTGAAAAATCGCGTCGTGCTGGCCCCCATGACACGTGCCAGGGCGGGGGCAGATCGAATTCCCAATGACTTGATGGCGGAGTACTACGTCCAACGCGCCTCGGCGGGACTGTTGATTTCCGAGGCCACCGTGATCTCGGAGCAGGCGATCGGCTGGGTGGACACACCCGGCATCTACACGGGGGCAATGACGGACGGCTGGGCCGCGGTCGTCGATGCCGTTCATCAAGCTGGATCCAAGATTTTTTTGCAACTGTGGCACACCGGTCGCGCTTCGCACAGCAGTTTCCACAACGGACAACCCGCGGTCGCCCCCTCGGCAATCAGGATGAACACCGAAGCGGTGCACACCCCCAACGGCAAGGAACCTCCCGAAACGCCTCGGGCGTTGGAAACCGTCGAGGTTCGACAGGTGGTTTCCGACTACGCCGCCGCTGCCCGCCGAGCACTCCAAGCGGGGTTCGACGGCGTCGAGATTCACTCGGCCAACGGGTACCTGCTGGACACCTTCCTGCAGTCCAAAACGAATCATCGAAAGGACGAATACGGAGGAAATGTCGCCAACCGCTACCGCTTGCTTGATGAGGTGGTTCGTGCCGTCAGTGATGTCTACTCGGCCGAACGCGTGGCGGTCCGGTTGTCGCCCAACGGGTCCTTCAACGACATGGGGTCCACCGACTTTCGGGAACAATTCAGTTACGCCGCGGAACAGTTGAATCAATACCCGTTGGCCTACCTGCACGTCATGGACGGACTGGCCTTCGGGTTCCATGAATTAGGGTCACCGATGACCTTAGACGACTTCCGCCAAGTCTTTGACGGACCGCTGATGGGAAACTGTGGCTACACCCGCGACACCGCCGATCAGGCGATCGCGTCGGGATCCGCCGATCTGATTTCCTTCGCCCGCCCGTTCATCAGCAACCCGGATTTGGTCGAACGTTTTGATCGCAACTTGACGCTGGCCCCCGACGCGGACATGAAAGACTGGTACGCGCCGGAAGGTGAGAAAGGGTACACCGATTTCCCCACCCACTCGGCTTCCTAACTGGGCAGGTTCCGAATGGGACAGGGCTGCTTTGTGTGAGCCGCGGGTTCCTTCGCATCAACCGGCGGCTAGCGCCTTGCCGCTTACGGTCCAGCAAATCACGGTGTTTTTTTGATTGAAAGTGGCGATCTTCCAGCGAAGCACTGTCTGAAATCGAGTAGCGACGCTCGCCAGAGCGTCGCTTTCCGCCGCGATCGCGCTGGGCACGACAAAATTTCCTTCGCATCGACCGGCGGCTAGCGCCTTGCCGCTCACGGTCCAGCAAATCACGGTGTTTTCGATTGAAAGTGGCGCTGTCCAGCGAAGCACGGTCTGAAATCGGGTAGCTACGCTCGCCAGAGCGTGGCATTCCGCCGCGATCGCGCTGGCAGCCACGGGCGCACGACCTGCACTTCATCGCCGGTCACGAACAAACGTGAGTCGTCGGTCACCGCGAATCACGATCGCTGGCGAGTCCCACGTAGCCTCCGCAGACGGTCCGCATCTCCGCGAAACAATCTTCGCAAACGCGATAGGTCAGCTGCGGAAACGGCGGCGACGCGGCTTCG
Source organism: Roseiconus nitratireducens (assembly GCF_008629675.1). Classification (GTDB taxonomy): domain Bacteria; phylum Planctomycetota; class Planctomycetia; order Pirellulales; family Pirellulaceae; genus Stieleria; species Stieleria nitratireducens. The sequence continues at coordinate 355,165 of NZ_VWOX01000002.1, forward strand.
GGGAACTGCTCATCAAGCTCATCAAACTCGATCCATCTGCCCGCGTCGGTTTGAACGCGTTTGCAAAAACTGCACATTCGCAGCTCCGATTGGGATCGCGGCAGCCTCGGATCCAAAAGCGATACCCGGTGCCGCCGCGCTCGAACCAGAATACTTTCGTAAAGCACGTGGCCCGAACCATCACTGCTGACGGTCAAACTGATCCGACGCTCCATCGATGGCGAATCGCATCGGAACGGAACCACCAAGGCCAAACCGGCGGTTCGCACGTAGCGATGGATCTCTTTGTAAACGTCGCGCGTGGCCGGATCAGAAATGAACTCCCACAGTGGCCGTCCGACCACGGTCGATTCGGCCAGTCCGCCGGCATCATTTTCCTTGGCGAAGGCCAGCCACCACCGGTCCACCCAGACCAATCGGTCCAAGGCATCCACGGCGTACTGGCAGGTGGTGAATTCGATGCTCATAGCAACGCGACGACCGATTCAGAGCGGTCCGAGTCGCGAACCTTGGGGAGGTGAACGACACTGCTCCCATTTTACCGGTTTCCAAGGGTCACCACCGACGAATCCTTAAAACGCATCAAATCTCACGTTTGGGCCAGGACTCGCTCGCGATCACACACGATTTCGCATCCGGGAAACCTTCCCCGGCTCGATTGTGCCAGTATGTCACGCCCTCCCCGGCGGTTTGGATGTTGCGCCGTCAACCGTCGGCGAGCGTCATGGTGACGGTGGTGGGACCACCGGGCGACGATTCGACTTGCAAGCTTTTTCCGACCAGCGTGGCTCGGCCGCGCATCGCGCGGATGCCGAAATGGTTCGGTGGCACTTGATCGGGATCGAATCCGCTGCCGTCGTCGACGATGCAAATCCGCTTGCGGTCGCACCGGATGGCAACGGTATCGGCTTTTCCATGACGCACCGCGTTCCGCACCGCTTCGATGACCACGCGGTAGGCAGCCGTTGCCACATCGCGGTCCCAATCGGGGCGACCGACCGGAGCATCCTCGTCGACTTTCCAAACCAATTCGCATTGATCGCCGCAGATCCGCGAGGTGGTTTCCTTCGCCGCGGCAAGCCAACCCAATTGTTCCAACTCGGGCGGATAGATCTGCGTCAGCAGGTTGCGACCGAGCGTCATCGCCTCCTGCAGCCACTGGCGTGCCTGCGTCAGGCGTTCCCGATCGGAAGCCGACAGGGGACGATCGCCCACCTGATCAATCACCGATTGCAGATTGGCCGACGAGGCAAAGATGAGGGGAAGCAGCAGATCGTGCAGGTCATGACCGATCTGCGACCGTTCTGCTTCGATGATCGTGCTGGCCGACAGTGCGTCGCCCGCCCCTCCCGCACTCAACCGAACCAACCTTTCTTCTCGAAGCTGGACAAAGCCTTCTCTTCGGTCGTCTGAATGTCGAACAGTTTGTTCAACTTCGTGATCTTGAAGACTTCCAGCACGTTCGGGGAGACCTCACAAAACTTCAAGGCCACGCCTTGAGCCTTGCAAGTCTTGTTCAACATCACCAGCTTGGTGATCATTGCCGAGGACATAAAGGAGACGCCTCGGAAGTTCAGCAACAGCTTCTTGTGCATCGCCTGGGGAACGGCGTCCTGCAATTCCCGCCCGACCTGCTCGATTCGCTGACTGTCCAGGATTTTGCTGTCCATGAAACCGACGACTAAGATTTCGCCGTTTGTTTCCGTTGTGGTGGCCGACATGTACGCGCTTTGAAAAAAGGACATGAAGAGCAGGTGTACCAAGCGTCTGGCTGCGTCGCGCACCCTCGCTGTCACCGGCCATAGCGTATCAACGTTCAGCAGCGGTCGCAATTCGGGGGCGACCGCGTGGACCGGCTTTCAGCCGTTTGGATTCCACCCCGCCCGGTCAGGTCCTACCAGCGTGTCAGTTTGGCGATCGGTACACGCCGGACGCATCGACCATCACCGAGTCGACCGCGGCGTCGTACTGTGCGGTGCCGGTCACATAGACCACATCGCCCTTGCGGACACCCAGGACCTGGCGAGCGTCGCCGGCCAGCACGTTTCCGTCCGCGTCGCGGAACTGGACGATCGCCTTGGGGGCGTTCTTGAGCTTGCGTTTGCAGAACGGGCAATTGTCGGCGTGGTTCGGATCCCCTTCGCCGTGACCTTCATCGGGCAACTGGGTGACGACGAACGCCACCTGGGCCGGCTGGAAAGGATCCAGGTCGCCGGCATCAATCCGACCGGCAAGGACGACCGACTGCGAGGCTTCCCCGGCGTCTTTGACGTCGGTCGGTGACTGGGCTGCATCCTCAGGCATCTCGGCGAGCAGCAATTCCGGACGGGTTGCTTGCCGCGTCACGCTCCCGCCCAACTCGCCAGCGCCCTGCTCAGTCGCGGATTCGCAACCGATGCACAGAATCAATACGAGCCCCGCTGCGATCCGCCCTCCGGCGCAGAAGGGCCCGCGTTGTCGTCGGTTCCAGGTTCCGATCCGGTTCATTGCGTGTCCTGGTTCAACGTGTCGAGTGCCGACTGGATGGATTCGCTGACTTCGTCGTACGACTTGCCCCCGTCGCCGTGCAGACTTTCATCGATCGCGCCAAATGCATCGAACAGTTGCTCGATGGCGGCGGCCAACTCCTGCTTCCGCGGTTCGGGCAAATCGGATTCCTGCACCCAGTGATCGGTTGCTTCCAGCACTTCACCGATGTGGTGCAAGGGATCATGCGCCGCGTCGACATCGTTGTTGGCAAAGCCGTCTTTGATCGTCTTGTTCAACGATTCGATTTCCTCGGTGGCCTCGTCCAGCGTGGCAAACTCGTGTTCATGCTCATCGTCGGCATGATCATGTTCGCCCTCGGCATGATCGTGATCGCCCGCTTCCGAGTCGTGATCGTGGGCGGCTTCCGCGGACGTGTCGGCCGGTTCAGTCGGCTGACTGCACCCGGTCAGAGTGGCAAAACCGAGGGCGGCCAGAAAACCGGCGCAAAGCGAAAGCGATCTGCATGACATGGGAGGCAATCCGAGCAAGGTCGAGGGGAAGCCGGCCAGGCCGGCGGAAAACGGTGTCACCGTCCTGGAATCGGACGGCAACCGGCAGTTTAGCACGTTCTACGTCGCCGGCCAGAAAGGGTTCATTGCGTCGCGGCGCCATCGAACCCTCCACAAGTAACCCCTGCGGCAGTGAAACCGTCGCGTGAACCTCGCCGCCAGGAAACTCATTTCCGGTTGCTGCGACGGCGATCGGATTCCTTCAACAGGATCTTCCGCAGCCGAATGCTCTCCGGCGTGACCTCGACCAGTTCGTCATCCTCGATGTACTCCAGCGCGGCTTCCAACGACATGTCGCGCGGCGGTTTCAAGATCACGTTTTCGTCGCTGCCGGAAGCACGCATGTTGGTCAGTTTCTTTTCCCGGCAGGGATTCACATTCATGTCATTCTCGCGGGCGTTCTCGCCCACAATCATCCCCTCGTAGACTTCGACGCCCGGCGGGACAAACAGGTCACTTCGGTCCTGCAGTGCGAACAGGGCGAACGGCATCGTCTTGCCACCGACCATCGACACCAACACGCCGTTGGATCGTCCGGGCACCTCGGGTTCCACCGGTCGGTAGCTTTCAAAACGATGGTGGATGACCGCCGTTCCTCGGGTGGCATTGAGCAGTCGGGTGCGGAGTCCGATCAGGCCCCGCGAAGGAATGTTGAATCGCAGCAAGCTGTATTCGCCGCGCTGATTCATTTCCTCCAAAGTGCCCCGTCGCAATCCGACCAGCTCCATCACCGGGCCCATCGCTTCGGTCGGAACCTCCACGCGCAGCGACTCAAACGGCTCATGAGGCTTGCCATCGATGATGCGGTTGATGACCCGCGGTTTTCCCACACTCAGCTCGAAACCTTCTCGACGCATGGTTTCGATCAAGACTGCCAGGTGCAGCACGCCGCGGCCTTTGACGGCGTAGGATTCCGTCCCGGGAATCATCTCCACCCGCAACGCGACGTTGCGCTCCAGTTCTTTCTCCAGACGCCCCTTGATCTGGCGAGTCGTCACGTACTTGCCTTCCCGACCGGCCAGCGGCGAGGAGTTGACGGCAAACACCATTTCCAGCGTGGGCTCGTCCACGGCCAGTCGCTTGAACGGATTGTTGGCATCGACCGCCGAAACGGTGTCACCAATCTCAACGCTGTCCAGGCCTTCGATCGCCACGATGTCTCCCGCCCGCGCCTCGTCGGTCCGAGCGCGCCCCAGATTGTCAAACACGTACAACCCGGAAAGCTTCTGTTTCGCGACGGCATCCTTTTGATGCAGGTCGATGTTCTGGTTGGCCCGCAACACTCCGGACTGGATCCGACCGACCGCGATCCGACCGACGTATTCGCTCCAGTCCAGCGTCGTGACCAGCATTCGCAGCGGAGCCTCAACGTCAATCTCCGGTCCCGGTAAATGGTCGACCAGCAGATCCAGCAACGGCCGCATGTCCGATCCGGGCTCGGCCGGATCGGTCGTCGCGTAGCCCGCTTTGGCGCTGGCGAACACGTAGGCGACCGAGTCCAATTGGTCTTCCCCGCCCAGATCCGCAAGCAGTTCCAGGGCTTCGTCCAAAGCCTCCAATGACCGCGCGTCCGGCCGGTCAATCTTGTTGACCACGATGATCGGTTTGACGCCCGCCGCCAACGCTTTCTCCAACACGTAGCGGGTCTGAGGCATGGGGCCTTCGGCGGCATCGACCAACACCAGGCAGCCATCCGCCATCGTCACCACGCGTTCCACCTCGCCACCGAAATCCGCGTGCCCCGGCGTGTCGATCAAGTTGATTTTCACATCGCGATAGGGGATCGCGATGTTCTTCGACAAGATGGTGATGCCTCGTTCCCGCTCCAGATCGTTGGAGTCCAGGATCCGCTCCCCTTTCAGCTCGGCATCGCGGAACTGACCACTTTGACGCAACAGGCAATCGACGAGCGTCGTCTTGCCATGATCGACGTGGGCAATGATGACAACGTTGCGAATGTCCGTTCGCCGGTCCGTAAGAAGGTTCGACACGAGAGCGCTTGTGGATAAAAAACGATGGTGTTGGACGCCAGCGGAATGCTCCGAGCAATTTGCCTGACAGTCACAACGCGGATTGAGTAAAGGTCACGGTGCGAAAAAATGTGGATGGTCCGATCAGGCAGGGTTTCCGATCAGGCCGATTTGAGGTTCCCGAGCATTTCGAACGCGATCGTTCGGAAAACGACTGAGGCCGGAACGGTTGCGGTCGCCGTCTCCGGACGGGCCTGTCCGGTGTGAAAGCCTGCCTGGGACAAACCGCCCTGAGCCAAACGACTTCGCGCTACCGCGAAGGCCGACCCGCACCGGTTTTTGCCAGCAATCGCAACATTCTGTGGATTCGCACACCGGGCCGCGTTGCCGCCCATCGCGGGTGGCCGCCTGCGTCACACCGCGATCGGTCACCGCCGCCGCTTGCGGACCGGATGGCGATAGTGAATACGTTGTCAGCGATTTGTGCTAGAGCTTTCTCGGCATGCGGGCCAGAGCCACGCTAGGCGGCATCTGCGGCAGAGTGACATCCCTAAGGAGCCGCCGAGGGAGTCTGGTCGTCCAGCCGGTTTGTCTGCCGTTGCGAGTTCTGGTCAGCTATGTAATATTCCGTTGAACGGAACTCTGGCGTGTTTCTTTGCCCGCAAATGCTCGCGGGCATTCGCTCGCGCGCCGCTTGTGAAAAAAATCACAATGTCCCGGCGTCGGAGTGTTCCCCCACGCCGCCCACCGATCTGCCAAGACACATGATCACAATCAAAGAGGGGTTGGATCTCCCGATCCTCGGCAACCCCGCCCAGCACATTGAAGTTGCCAAGCCCGTCAGCCAGGTGGCCCTCCTGGGGGACGACTACATCGGCATGAAGCCGACGATGTTGGTTTCGGTCGGTGACCGTGTCAAAATTGGCCAGCCTTTATTTTCCGACAAGAAGACCGAAGGGGTCACTTACACCTCACCGGCAGCCGGCACCGTGGCCGACGTCGTGCGGGGCAAGAAGCGAAAATTCGAATCGATCGTGATCGATGTGGACCCCTCGCCGAGCGACTCCGATTACGAGTCCTTCGAACCGGGCGAAGTGGGCGCGATGGATCGGCAATCCGCCGCCGACCTGTTGATCGCCAGCGGACTTTGGACGTCGTTTCGCACGCGTCCCTACGGCAAAGTGCCCAAACCCGGATCGACCCCGCATTCGATCTTCGTGCAAGCGATCGACACCAACCCGCTGGCCGCCTCGCCGTCCGTCGCGATGGCCGACCGAAAGGACCAGTTCCTGGTCGGATTGAACGTGATCGCCAAGCTGACCGACGGAACCGTGCACGTCTGCAAGGCGTCGGGGGCGGAGATCCCTGGCAACGGCGTGGAAGGGGTCCGCGTGTCGGAGTTTTCCGGCCCCCATCCGGCCGGCCTGGTCGGGACCCACATTCACGAACTAGATCCGGTCGGTCCGACCAAAACGGTTTGGTACATCGGATACCAGGACGTGATCGCCATTGGGGCCTTGATGTTGACCGGCCGCTTGGACGTTCGCCGCGTGATTTCCCTGGCCGGGCCGATCATCGAAAAGCCGCGGCTGCTGGAGACCCGCTTGGGCGCTAACATCCCGCAATTGATCGAAGGGGAGCTCAACAGCGACGTCAAGATCCGTCCGATTTCCGGATCGGTTCTGTGTGGCCGCACCGCTCGGGACCCGCATCATTTCCTGGGACGCTACCACACGCAGATTTCCGTCATCCAGGAGGGCGATGACCGCGAGTTCCTGGGCTGGCAGAAGCCCGGATTTGACAAGTACAGCATCACCAAAGTCTTCGCGTCATCGATGTTGCCCCACCAACGGTTCGCGTTCACCACCAGCACCGGTGGCAGCGAACGAGCGATGGTGCCGCTGGGGACCTATGAAAAAGTGATGCCGTTGGACATCCTGCCGACCCAACTTCTGCGGGCGTTGATCGTTCGCGACACTGACCAGGCCCAGCAATTGGGCGCGTTGGAGCTGGAAGAGGAAGACTTGGCCCTCTGCACGTTCGTCTGTCCCGGCAAGTACGAATACGGTTCGCTGCTCCGCGAGAACCTGACCACGATTGAGCGCGAGGGCTGATCGGTCAGCCTGTTCGGCACCCCGCCGCCGCGTCCGGGTCGCACGACGACCCACCCTTCATTCATTTTTTTCGTTTCTGGACCTACTGACCAATGAAAGCACTTCGCGCTGCTCTGGACAAAGTCCATCCGCTCTTTGCAAAGGGCGGACCGTTGCAGATCGCGTACCCGATGTACGAGGCGCTCGACACGTTTTTGTACACGCCGGGGGAAGTCACACATGGGCAAACGCACGTGCGTGACAACATCGATCTGAAACGGATGATGATCACCGTCGTCCTGGCGCTGGTCCCCGTCACCCTGTTCGGCATGTGGAACGTCGGCTACCAGGCGAACCAGGCGGTTCAGCAGGTGGTTGAGGCCGGAGAGAAATATGTCGGCGACTGGCACTACTCGGTCCACCATGCCTTGGGATTCGGACACGACCCCGGCAATCACGCCGACAACTTCGTGTTGGGGGCGATCTTTTTTCTGCCGATGTACATCGTCTGTATGTTCGTCGGGGGCCACATCGAACTGGTCTTCAGCGTGCTTCGTGGTCACGAGATCAACGAGGGCTTTCTGGTCACCGGCTTGCTGTTCCCGCTGACGCTGCCGGCATCGATTCCGCTATGGCAGGTCGCGGTCGGCATCGCGTTCGGCGTGGTCGTTGCCAAAGAGGTGTTCGGCGGCACGGGACGGAACTTTTTGAACGTGGCCCTGACCAGCCGGGCGTTCCTGTACTTCGCCTACGCCGGTCAGATCAGTGGGGACGAAGTTTGGACGGCCGTGGACGGGTTCAGCGGAGCAACCGCATTGGGCCAGATGGCCGTTGCTGCTCCGGCCGACGGCGCCAGCGGCGTCGCCGTTCAATCACTCAGCAGCATCAACTACGCGGTCGGCAACGCGGACCCGGTCACGTGGTCGGCACCGATCACCTGGGGAAGTGCGTTTCTGGGGACGATCCAGGGATGTGTCGGCGAAACCAGCACGCTGCTGTGCATCGTCGGTGCGGTGATTCTGATTGCGTCCGGGATCGGATCCTGGAAGATCATGGCCGGCGTGGTCGGAGGGGCGATCGGCACCTCGCTGTTCCTCAACGGGGTCAGCAGCCACACCAATCCGATGATGGACGTTCCTTTCTACTGGCACCTGGTGATTGGCGGTCTGGCGTTCGGCCTGGTCTTCATGGCCACCGACCCGGTCAGCGCTTCGATGACGGAGACCGGCAAGTGGATTTATGGGGCCTTGATCGGCTTCATGACGATCTTGATCCGGTGCATCAACCCGGCGTTTCCCGAAGGCATCATGTTGGCAATCCTGTTTGGCAACGTCTTCGCCCCGCTGATTGACTATTTCGTCGTATCCGTGAACGTTCGTCGGAGGATGGCCCGCTATGCCGCAACGTGATTCATTTGCAGGAACCTTGATCACGGCGACGATTCTGTGCATCGCGTGTTCGTTCGTCGTCAGCGTCGCTGCGGTCGGACTGCGTGACAAGCAGGAAGCCAACAAGGTTCTGGACCGCCAGAAAAACATCCTGGACGCCGCCGGACTCTCCTACGGCGAGTTCGGTAAATCGGCCAGCGAACTCTCCAAGGAGCAAATCGACGAACTGTACAGCTGGGTCAGCGAAGAACTCGTCGACCTCGACACGGGTGAGTTCGTCAGCGACGCCAAGCCGTCCGACTACGACGCCCGGGAAGCGGCAGAAAAGCCTGACACGAGTGTCCCGATCGTCGACCCGCAATTCGATCCCGGCGTGGACCGACGCGAGAAAATCGCCAAGGTCTACTTCGTCACCAAGCCCGGATCGGACACTTTCCAGCAGGTGGTCTTGCCGGTGTACGGCAAAGGACTCTGGTCCACCCTGTACGGATACCTGGCACTCCGGAGCGATCTCAAAACGATTCAGGGTCTGACCTTCTACGAGCACGCCGAAACGCCCGGATTGGGTGGCGAGGTTGACAACCCCGCCTGGAAGGCTCAATGGGAAGGCAAAGAACTGTACGACGACTCGGGCAAGCCCGCCGCGCTGGTCTACAAGGGCAGCGCTCCCGACGGCAATCCCTACGCCGTGGACGGGCTTTCCGGTGCAACCATCACCAGTCGGGGCGTGACCAATCTGCTCCGCTACTGGGCCAGCGACGACGGCTACGGGCCGTTTCTGGCACGACTTCGAAAAAACGAATCCCCGACGGCAGGGAGTTAAATCATGGCGCGATCCAAAGCAGCCTCGGTATTGGTCGATCCGTTGATCGACAACAACCCCATCGCACTGCAGATCCTCGGGATCTGTAGCGCCCTGGCGGTCACAACCAAGATGGAAACATCGATCGTGATGGCGGTTGCTGTGATCGCCGTGACGGCCTTCAGCAACCTGGCCGTCAGTGCGATCCGAAACTACATCCCCAGCAGCATCCGGATCATCGTCCAGATGACCATCATCGCTTCGCTGGTTATCGTGGTGGACCAGATCTTGAAGGCTTACTTTTTTGACATCAGCAAACAGCTTTCGGTGTTCGTCGGTTTGATCATCACCAACTGCATCGTGATGGGTCGCGCCGAAGGATTCGCGATGAAGAACAAGCCGGGTGTCAGCTTTCTGGACGGCCTGGGCAACGGCCTCGGTTACGGTCTGGTGTTGCTGTTCGTCGCGTTCTTTCGCGAGCTGTTCGGCAGCGGTTCCCTGTTCGGCTACACCATCTTGCCGTTGACCCGCAACGGCGGCTGGTACAACCCCAACAACTTGATGCTGTTGCCGCCCAGCGCGTTCTTTTTGATCGGCCTGCTGATCTGGTTGATCCGATCATTCAAACCGGAACAAATCGAAGAAGCATAAGGCAGAACGATGGAAAATATCATTGAAACGCACCTGAGCATTTTGCTCAAAGCCGTGTTCGTCGAGAACTTGGCGTTGGCGTTCTTCCTGGGGATGTGCACGTTCCTGGCAATCAGCAAGAACGTCAAAACTGCTCTGGGCCTGGGCGTGGCGGTGATCGTGATCGAAGCGATCACGGTGCCGGCCAACCAGCTGATCTACAGCTTGCTGCTGAAGAAGGGCGCGCTGACCTGGATGAACGAGTTCATTCCGACCGAGCGTGTCGATTTCTCGCAGGTCGATCTGACGTTCCTGGGCTTCATCAGCTTCATCGGCGTGATCGCGGCGATGGTTCAGATCCTGGAAATGTTTTTGGATAAGTTCGTCCCCTCGCTGTACAACACGCTGGGGATCTTTTTGCCGCTGATCACCGTCAACTGCGCCATCCTGGGTGCATCGCTGTTCATGCAGGAACGCTCCTACACGTTCGCAGAATCATGCACGTACGGACTGGGATGCGGCATCGGCTGGGCACTGGCGATCGCCGCCCTGGCCGGAATCCGCGAGAAGATGAAATACAGTGACGTTCCTCCGCCGCTTCGCGGTTTGGGAATCACCTTCATCACCGTCGGGTTGATGGCGTTGGCATTCATGTCCTTCAGCGGAATTCAACTGTAAGCGGCCTCCCGATTTGACCGGCCGGTCGCCGCCGGAGGTGGCGGCCACCGGGACGCCAGGCAATGACTCCTGGCTCGTTTAGCCTCATTATTTCCTACAACAGAAAACGGTTCCGAAATGGAAATCGTCCTTGGCATCGTGATGTTCACCATCGTCGTGTTGGCGTTGGTGGCGGTGATTTTGGGGGCCAAGAAGCAACTGGTTGCTTCCGGTCCGGTCAAAATCATGATCAACGAACAGAAAGAAATTCAGGTCCCCGCCGGGGGCAAACTGCTCGGTGCTCTGGCCGATGCCGGCGTGTTCGTCTCCAGCGCCTGCGGGGGCGGTGGAACCTGCGCCCAGTGCAAGGTCAAAGTGCTGGACGGCGGCGGCGAGATCCTGGCCACCGAAAAGGACCACATCAACAAAAAGGCCGCCCGGGAGGGAGAGCGTTTGTCGTGCCAGGTGGCCGTCAAACAGGACATGGTGGTCGAGGTGCCCGCCGAAGCGTTCGATACCAAGAAGTGGGAATGCACCGTCAAGAGCAACGACAACGTTGCCACGTTCATCAAAGAGTTTGTCCTGCAGCTACCCGAAGGCGAAGACGTCAACTTCAAAGCCGGCGGCTACATCCAGATCGAATGTGAACCGCACACGGTTCACTACAAGGACTTTGTGATCGACAAAGAGTATCACGAAGACTGGGACAAGTACGACATCTGGCGGTACACGTCCAAAGTCGATGAGCACGTCGTGCGCGCCTACTCTATGGCAAACTACCCGGGCGAGAAAGGCATCATCATGCTGAACGTCCGGATCGCGACACCGCCGCCGCGGAACCCCGACGTCCCGCCGGGGAAGATGAGTAGTTACATCTTCAGCCTGAAACCGGGGGACAAGGCGACCATCAGCGGCCCCTACGGCGAATTCTTTATCAAGGATTCCGACGCCGAAATGGTGTACATCGGCGGTGGTGCCGGGATGGCGCCCCTGCGAAGTCACATCTTCGAACTGTTCAAACGCCAAAAGTCCAAGCGAAAGGTCAGTTACTGGTACGGCGGCCGAAGCCTGCGAGAGCTTTTCTACATCGAGCATTTCCGAGAGATCGAAAAGGATTTCCCGAACTTCCAGTTCAATATCGCCCTGTCGGATCCCCTGCCCGAGGACAATTGGAATGGCTACGTCGGGTTCATCCACCAGGTCCTGCTGGAGAACTACCTCAGCAAACACCCGGCGCCGGAGGACATCGAGTACTACATCTGTGGTCCGCCGATGATGAACCAGGCCGTCTTCCGGATGTTGGACGATTTGGGAGTCGAACCCGAGAACATCGCGTATGATGACTTCGGCGGCTAACGGGACGGCGCCACTTTTGATCAACAGATCCGTGATTTGCGATGCAATGAGCGGCAAGGCGGTAGCCGCCGGTTGATTCGGAAAAAAAGCGTCGCTAGCGCCACCGGCTCATTCAAAGTGGCGTTGTTCAGCGAAGCCTCGTCTGATTCGCGTTCTGGCGAGCGTCGCGACGTGTGCCTAGACAAAGCGTAATCGTCTGTCCGATCGGAGCAGAGAGCATGCATTCCAAACAAACGCGACGAGCGATCCTGTTCGTCGCGTTTCTCATTTTCGGCTTCCAGGGCGCCTTGTTGGTCCCCCCGGGAACGGTCGCCGCGCAGACGCCTCGCCTGGCGCAAAACAACTCCTCGGTCCGCCAGGTCCGCGAATTCCGCGGACGAACGATGGGGACCACCTACATGGTCAAGGTCGCGGGGGCCGAGCAGCTCGGTGACGACGAGATCCGCGTCGGCGTCGATGCGGAATTGCGGCGGGTCAACGACCAAATGTCGACCTACCTGAAACAATCCGAAATCAGTCAGTTCAATGAGTCTGGTTCGACCGACTGGTTCAGTGTCAGCCCGGAATTCGCCCAGGTGGTGAGCGCGGCTCAAGACATCGCCCGTCGCACCGAGGGTGCGTTTGACATCACTGTCGCCCCGCTGGTCAATGCCTGGAGTTTCGGACCGGGCGAGCGGACCGGATCCGTGCCCGACCCCCAGATGCTGAAGCAGCTGCGGGAGCGTGTCGGCTATCAACACCTGGAGGTGCGTTCCGATCCGCCGGCAATTCGCAAATCGATTCCCGAGCTGCAGATCGATCTGTCTTCGATCGCCAAGGGCCATGGCGTGGATCGAGTCGTCGAACTGCTGCGATCCAAAGGCGCAGACAGCGTCTTTGTGGAAATCGGCGGCGAAGTCCGCACGATCGGTGACAAACCAGGTGGCCCCTGGCGTGTCGGGATCCAGTTGCCCGATGCCGCTCAGGACACCGTCATGATCGCTCACCCCATGGTGCCGGGAACCGAAGCCGGAAACGCGATGGCGACGTCCGGAGACTACCGGAACTACTTTGTTGCCGACGGCAAGCGGTATTCCCACACGATTGATCCCCGCACGGGTGCGCCGATCGAGCATAGCCTGGCATCGGTCACCGTGATTGCCCCGACCTGCATGCTGGCGGACGCCTGGGCGACGGCCATCAATGTGCTGGGAAGGGACACGGGTCTGGCGACCGCCAAGGAACAGGGCTTGGACGTGCTCCTGGTGTTGCGTGGGGGCGAAACCGGGTACGAGCTGGAAGGCACCGGAACACTGGCCGAATACGCCGTTCAGGACCGATCCGCCGATGCGGGCGGAACCAGCTGGGCGGCGATCATTCCGATCACGATCCTGACCTTCGCCGTGTTTTCAATTCTGCTTTTTGCGATGGCGATCGGGGTACTGTTCGGACGCAAATCGATCAGCGGGTCCTGTGGAGGACTGGCCAATCAGAAGAATCCCGATGGCAGCACCAGTTGCGCCCTGTGCAGCAACCCGTCGGACGCCTGCCAGGAACTTCGCGAGAAAATGGCCCAGGAGCAGCGTTCGTCTTAGACGGCTGCCAACCAGGTTCCGGTGCCAAACGGGTGGTCAGCAGGCCGAGCCTGCTGAATCAGCCGGTTCCAAGGCGGGAGCCTTGGAACCAGGGGCGTTCGCAATTCCGCTGCTGCGCGACGCCTCGTTCCCGGGCTCCCGCACGCGAACCCACTGTGCTTTCTCGCTCCACCAGGGCCTTCTCACTCCGCCAATCGATCGAAAAGTCGCCGATTGATGTCGGGCAGCTACAGTCAATGGGCTACGATCGGCAGGCATCGCTACCGTCAGATTTCGATGACCGTGGAACTCAACGTCCCTCGGCACGTCCAACACAAAACGCACCCGTCTTTCCGACCCGCAACCAGGTGGACATCCGTGAGTCGATTCAACTACTGTGCTTTGGTTCTGTTTCTTTTGGGGACCACATCGACGTCCGCCCAATCTTCGACGGCCGAACCGTCCACCAACGGTCCGAATCGCGATTTGACCTTCCAGCTGGTCTGGCTGATCGAATCCGACGATGCGAATCGAATCGAGTACGACGGCGCGGCGCGGGCCGGATTGTCGGAGCAGGGGTTCGATCGTTTGGTGCCCGCCGGTTCAGCGATGGCACCGATCAGCGTGGGAGAAGGTGTCTCGGTGCGCGGTGATTCGCGGTACGGTCAGATGTCCGTGACGACGTCCATGTTGAATACCACGGAGCCGGATGAAGTCCAGGTGCGGATCGAACTCAAGACGACGAACCAGTCGCCTGTTTCGATTCAAACATCGACTCGCGTTCCGCTGGGACGTTGGTTCCTGGTGGGGGCGGCGGATTCACGAGTCGGCATCCCGCTTCATGCCGACGATGGGAAACGCAGCGTCGTGATCATGAAAGTACAGCGGGGACCGATCCTGTTGGATTGATTGCCCGTGGTGGAGCTTGATCGGTCAACCCCAATCACTTCGCCGTCGATCGACAACGGGTAGCGTATTATCGCAACAGATCCCAAAGACGCGGGTCGGAGAGCGATTCGGCGACCAGTAGGGCCCCGGTAAAGTCCTGGTTTCGGGTGTGCTCATTGGGGACCGCAACCACGAGGGCACCGGACGCCACGCCGGCTGCGCACCCGTTCCCGCTGTCTTCCAGAACAAGCATTTGATCGGGCGGAATACCAAACCGTTCAATCGCCGTCAGATAGATCTCCGGATGGGGCTTGCCGTTGTTCACGTCATCGCCGGTCAACACAAACGCCAGAGCTTCGCGCCACGACAGATCGGCAAAGATCACGTCCACCCATTTGCGGCGACTGCTGGTCGTCAGTGCGAATGGAACGTCGCGAGCGTGCAGATAGTCGATCCACGATTCCAGTCCCGGCATCGGACGCAATAGCGTCGGCAACAATTCTCCGTACAGCTGATCCGATTCACGGAGCAGGTCTTCCGGAGATTCGTCCAATCGGTGAAAGGCGATCATTTGCTCGACGGCCGCCGTCCCGACTCGGCCCATCATCCGGGCCTGCAGGTCGGCGCTGTAGCGGTGGCCACGCCGCTGCAGGACCGTGTCGCCGACCTGCCAGTAAATGCGTTCGGTATCGAATAGCAATCCGTCCATGTCCAACGCGATCCCCGCGAACGCGGTGTCCGCCGTGCGGTCGCTTTCGTCGGGGTCTCCGATCGGTTCCAATGGAACGCCGGGTGCCATCATTGATCCTTGTCGTTGGAAGCGAATCATTCCGTGTCAGAATCGGTCGACCGAATTCTTACCAGCTGGTCCGTTAGCGGTACAGGGCCGCTGACGCAAAGCCTGGCGGAGCTGAGCACCTCGGGATGGATTGACCCCGACGCGACTCACTGGTCGATCGAAGCGTTTTTGCCAATCGAATTGCAGACCCTGCGGACCTACCTGGTCGACCGGGCCGCACGGCAAGACGAATTGGGCCACGACGCCCGACAGGTGTTTTTGATTGGCGCCGACCGCATCACGGCAGAAGTCGATCACCGCTGTTCCCGCTACCACGCTGAGTTTTCAAAACGCTACGGCACCGTGGATCCCGACAGCGACTGCAAGGTTCCTCCATCGCTTGAATCGCCTGGCAACGACCAGTTGTCGGCTGAACTGATGCAGTTGGCCGATGAAATCCTGACACGGGCGGCGTATCAAAAACTTAGCCAAGAAGACATTGAAAAGTGCGTTGGGGTGGCAAGCCAGTGGGGCGTCCCGTTGAGCGTCGATTTCGACCTGTTTGCGAATCTGGCGGTCTACGCACGGGGGGACATCATCGGACAGCGTTTCCGACGGCGGCTGAGAAATCTGTATCGCCCCGAGTTGGTCGATGTGCCGATTTATCAACGCCTGGTCGTGCTGTTTCAGCTTGCCCAGGATCACGAAAGTGGGGAAACCCTGGTCGCCGGTCAATTCCATTTGCGGATCTTCAAGAACATTCCCAAGCAGGACGTGGACATGCTGCTGCCCGGGACGAAGGTCCGATTGAGCAAGTTTGACCAGGCGAAAGTCATCGTCCCCAGCTTGAGCGGGTGGCTGTTTTCGCTGCAGAAGATTTCGCGATTTGTCTTGGTCACTTTGGCACTGGCTGCCTACTACTCGACCGCGCTGGTCATCGGTCTTGTCCTGGCGGCGATCGGCTACGTCGTCAAAAGTTGTTTCAGCTACTTTCAAACGAAGAACCGCTACCTGCTGGATCTGACTCGCAACCTGTACTTTCAAAAACTGGATACCAACGCCGGTGCGGCGTTTCAAATGATCCAGCAATCGGGACGTCAATCGGCTTGCGAAGGGTTGCTGGCTTACTACGCGATGTTGACGGAAAACGAACCGGTAAGCTCACGCCGTCTGCGGCGGAAGTGCGAGCGATTGATTCGCGAAGCCATTGACGTCGAAATCGATTTTCAAGTCGAACGCGCCACACAGCTGCTTTCCCAAGTCGGATTGGTCACGGCAACCGACGATGCCAAGTGGGCTTGCCGTGATGCCATTGAACCGAGCCAGGACAGAGGCCAATCCGGTGACACGAGCGGAAGCGGCGACATTCAACCGTCGCCAGAATCCGCCTGACCCGTGGACAGCCCCGGTTCGTCTAATCAGCGGCGCGCTTTCGAACGGTCGGGGCGACGATCAGTTGCCCGGAGACGGTGGCGGTCCCATCCGTTCCGCTTCCTTCTTCATTTCCGCTTTAAAGTCGGCAATGGCGGCGGCGTCGGCACCATCGGTGACGCTGGTCGCTTGACCGCTTCCACAACCGGCGACTCCGGCGATCAGCGCGAGAAAAACATACCCGAATAGTCGCCGGGAAGGATTGCGTCTTTGGTGAGGCAACAAACAATTCATGGAGCGGTCCTGTGAACGATAGAGGGTCAAGATTGGTACGTTGAAGAATCACGGAGATTTGAAAACGCCATGCTCAGTCCGCCGGCACGCAAAGCGCGCCCGAGCTTGCATGACATCGATCGACGGTCCCCTAAAGAGATTCGTTGATCACTTCGCGATTGGCGCGAGTTCCGAGCGCCCCCCACAGCCCGTACGGGCTCGGGGCTCCCGGCAGGTAGTTGTCGGCGCCGCCGTCGGCCGGCAGACGAACCATCGGGTTGTTCGAATTCCCGGCCTCGATCGAATCGGTGATGAAGGTCACCGAACCGTCACAGAGCAACACGTGGCACCCGCCTTGGTGACGACTGGCGGGCGGCAAGACTTCGGCATTGGCCCAATTGGTCGAAGTGCAAAACTCTCGGTTCGGCGGCAAGATGGTGGTGAATGCCGAGAACGGGTTGTAGGCCGACGCCCACCGAAACCCTCGACCGTTGTAGTTGGAGGTTCGCGGCGGTGCCGATGGTCCCCAGAATTGCGGTCGCTGCGGATCCTTGAATCCCAAGTCCGCGCAGTCATTGGGGTTGTCCAGCGGGTTGGCGCCACCGGCGGAAGCGAGCGGGATGGTCCGCACGTCGTTGTCGCCCAAGTCGGTCGCGATCTCTCCCATGCAGATGGTGTTGGACAAGCCGTCCAGAATATCGCGGAACGCCAATTGCCGGTGCAGGACAAATGCCCCTCGGTGAGACGCCCGAGACTGCGCCGAGCGGGTCGCGTTTTCATGCAACCACAACGACAGGGCACCCTGATTGATCAAATATCCCGAATCACCAACGCAGACCGCGTAGTTGGTCCGGCCCAACGCGGGCAATCCCGTTCCAGGGTCGCTGGGGCAGCGGTAAGTCGGTATCTCCGTCGTCCACGGCTTGTAGTCGATCTCTTCTTGCGTCGGCCCCATCGCTGGCCACACGCCGTTCTCGTTGCTGGGGTTGGCGATCTGTTCCCACAGCCCTTGTTGCTCGATGAACGGCGTCAGCGAAACCAGGATGCTCAGCATCTTGTTGTTGTACAAATCACTTTGCTGGTACCAGTACGATACGAATGCCGGGGAATCATCATCGGTCCCCGCACCCTGCATGGGCATCTTTTTGAATGCACTGTGGTAGTTGTGGATCCCCAGACCGATCTGCTTGAAGTTGTTACTGCAACTCATCCGGCGAGCCGCTTCGCGAGCGGATTGAACGGCGGGAAGCAGCAAACCAACCAGGATTCCGATGATGGCGATGACCACCAGAAGCTCCACAAGCGTGAATCCTGCGGAAAAAGAACGTCGACGATTCATAACGGCTCCAATTAAACCTGACTGACGGAAAGTGTTCCGAACCCGCCTTCGGTGTTGTGACGTCGAAGTTCTAGCTGCGAACCGGATCGTGCTCTGTGCCCATCAGTTCGCCCGGTTTGCCGTTTCGTTCAGGGACGAGAGTAGGTGCCACGGAGCCCCGTTACATCGAGATTGCGGGGCAAACGACAAAGGTTGTCAGGCCACTTTTCCGCGAATCATTTTCCGGGCCCGTTCACAGGCCGGTTAAAGGTTTGATTCGTCGATCAGGAAACGAAGACCGAATCACCTTCCGGCAACGTCTCAGTGCCCTGACCGGGCAGAATTCCGCCCCAGGGAGGGCCAATTTGCCATTTCGTAAAAAGTGCTATCCTGTTTCGTACTGCGGGGTGCGTTATCGACGGGATGTGGAACAGATGAGTGGCTGATGGCCGACAACACGATTCCAATCGCTGTGATTCTGCCGGCGGGTCAGGAGTTCGCGTCTCGATTGATGACCGGGGTCAATCACTACCGGGATGAGCGTCCCGAGCTCGATCCGCTGGAGCTGCACTACCGCAATGCCGATGACAACCCGTTGGTGCGTGAACGTGTGGACGTCGCCGGCGCCATTCTGTGGGTGGATCGGAACAGTGCCTGGCCGCCGACGATCGTTGCGCGGGGCGTCAAGGCCGTCAATTGTTGTTTCGACTGGCGGGGCGAACCTGGCATCGTGTCGCTGGGCATCGATTTGGACGCCAGCTGTGACTTGGTCCTTTCCCACGTCTCCTCCATCGCCCCGCGTCAGTTTGCGGTTGTCGGGGTCAATTTTTCCAAGCGTCCGCACTCGGCCGCACTGTGCCAACGATTGGTCGATCGGGCCGCCGAGGACGGCTGGTCGGCCAAGACACACGAGATCCAAGGACCGCACCCGGACGAACAACGCCGGCGGATGACCGAGGTCGCTGCTGAATCGGAACTGCTGGAGTTTCTCCGAAATCTGGAGAAGCCGGCGTTCCTGTGGTGTGAGAATGATCACGTCGCAAGGATGCTCTGCAACGCGGCGGAACACCTGCATCTTTCGGTGCCGGAACAATTGGCGATCATGGGGTCGGGAGACTACCGTGTCGCCTCTCACTATTCTCCATCGCTCTCGACCCTGCCTCGTCCGGCTGAAGAAATGGGCTACGCCGCGGCCAGGTTATTGCACGAGTGGATCCTGGAGGATGGGGCCCAGCCACCGGACCTCGAAATCCCGCCGCGTCCCATTCTGATGCGGCAGTCCACCGTGGATACGACGAACTGGGAAAAGATCCGTCAAGCACGGCTGTTGATCGAAACGGAAGCCTGCAACGGGATCACGGTGGATCGCATTTGCCGCCGGGTTCAATTGTCCAAAGGCACGTTCACCAAGCGGTACGCCACACTTTACGGCGTGACCCCCGGTGCCGACATCAGTAACGTCAAGATTGAAACGGCAAAACGATTGCTCCGTGAATCCAGTCAAAGCGTGGCGGAGGTCGGCAGCACGATCGGTTTCAGCGAGCAATCCAAGTTCAGTAAGTTCTTTAAACGCTGGACGGGGCTGACTCCCACACAGTATCGGCGGTCACCGACGTAGGTCATCCTTTTCCTCGCTGTGCCATCATCCACGTGGCGAGGACCATCCAAGCGGCAACCACGGGCATGCTCCCAGCGGGAATGGGGGATTGGAAAGCGGTACCCCGGCGAAGGGTCACGCGGTCGCCGCGCGGCGGCTACAATCCTCTCGTGGCCGTCCATTGTGTCAGCCCGCGGGGCGCCGGTACGCTCGGGGCGCCGGTACCCGCGGGGCGCCGGTACCCGCGGGGCAGCGGTATCGTCATGCGGACAGCGTGACCATCCAGAGGAACACCGCGATCAAGGTTGTCACCGTCAGCAAGGCGCCCAGCGTCCAGCGGCGGCGGAAGCCTTTCATGGGGATTCGTCGGACAGGGCTCTCGCACCAGGGGCACGTTTCCCGATTCGCGTGGACGCGCGCACCGCAATCCGCACACGTTTGCCAATTCGTTGTCACCGAACGCTCATCCGATGGTGTCTCCGCAAAATCGCCCCTTGGACTTTCTATTGGAGCAGGAACCGTTTCGGAGGGCCAACACGGACGTCAACTTGGTGGACGTTTCGACAATCTTTTTGCTCGGTCAACGATGTCCGGTGGGCTGCGCGATGTGTGACCTTCATGTCGGCCTGCTAGAGCAGCCGACGCCGGCCGGTGCGATCCCAAATCAGATCGACTTTGCCCAACAGAGATTGCCAACGACGCCGTGGATCAAGCTTTACAACGGCGGGAACTTTTTTGATCCCAGCGGGATCCCCCCCACCGATTTGCCGGCCATCGCGGATCGTTGTCGGTCCTACGACCGGGTCGTGGTGGAGAACCATCCTCGTTTTGGCTCGCACCGGCATCGCGAGTTTCGCGACTCGATTCCAGGACGACTGGAAGTGGCCGTCGGACTGGAAAGCGTCCAACCGAGGTTCCTGGATCGAATCAACAAACGAATGACGCGAGACGATTTCGATCGCTATGCCCGCCGTCTCGAACAATGGGACATCGATTTGCGAGTGTTCTTGATCGTGGGAGCCCCTGGCCTGTCGATCGCCGAATCGATCCGCTGGGCACGGTTATCGGTCCGGCACGCGATGTCCGCCGGTGCGCGGCACATCAGTTTGATTCCCGCCCGCTCTGGCAGCGGATGGAATGGCCAGGCCGGAGCCTTGCCGCAAATCACCGCCGATGTGCTGGGCGAATTGTTTTCCGCGTCTCTCGAAGATCTGAGCGGCCCCGCTTGCTTGTCGGTCGACCTGTGGGGTTTCCAACAGCCGGGCATTGAAGCGGAAGCCCGGTCGGAACTGGGGCGTCTGGAATCGGCCATTCGCAATCAGGTATCGCTGTGACCCGTGATTCTTTTGATGTTCTGATCGTCGGATCAGGTTTCTCCGGTTCCATCCTGGCACGGATTCTGGCGACGGCCGGCCGGAAAGTGGTCCTGGTCGATTCCGTCGCGCATCCTCGTTTCGCAATCGGAGAATCGTCCACACCGATCGCCGATCGCTTGCTGGCCGCTATAGGACAACGGTACAGGCTTGCTGACCTGATTCAGCTCTCGTGCTACGGCAGCTGGCAGTCCCAGTTTCCACAGCTGGCGTGCGGAAAGAAACGGGGGTTCAGCTATTTCGACCACCGCGAACCCGGCGGTGAACGTGCTTCGCCGCCTGGCAAGTCAAGTATCCCGGATGGCCAGCGTCCCGAAAGCCAACTCGGGGAGCGAAGCTTGCTGGTCGCGGCGAGCCCGAATGATGAACGCAGCGATACACACTGGTACCGAAGCGACGTCGACCACTTTCTCTTTCAACGGGCGAAGGACGCTGGGGTCCAGTGCCTGGAAACCTGCGAGGTCGTGGAATTTTGTCCCGGAGAACCTAATCGGATTCGGATGGCGGATGGACGTGTCCTGATCGCAGATCAGGTCGTTGATGCCTCGGGACGATCGGCGGTGACCGCGCGTCTGCTGGATCGCCCCGACTGGACCGTTCGCCTGCGGACTCGAACCTGTTGTTCTTTCAGCCACTATGAGAACGTCTCATCGTTCTCGAATCACTTCGATCGCATGCATCAAGATCGGCGGGCGACGGTACCCTTTGATGCGGACGACGCAGCGCAGCATCACTTGGTCGACGGAGGCTGGGTGTGGATGCTGCGGATGAACAACGGGATCACGAGCATCGGATGCACGCTTACAGGAGATCATCCGGCGTCGGTGGCGCGCAGCCAGCGACTGATGGAATCTCGCTTTGAAGATTACCCGGCCATCCACGCCGTGTTGCAGTGTGCACGACCAAGCGAGGCGATCGGTGTCCGGAGCATCGGCCGACTGCAGCACTTTCGCAATCCAATGGTGGCGCCAACCTGCTGGATGCTACCGACGACCGCGGCCACTTTGGATCCGTTGCATAGTACGGGGATCGCCCATGCCTTGGCTGGCGTGCACCGCCTCGCCCGCTTGATCCTCCAGGGTCCGACGCAATCTGCCATCGACGAATACCAATCGGTGGTCGTGGGGGAACTGTTGCATTTAGATCGTCTGATCCAGCTGGCGTATTCCGCCATGGCATCGTTCGCTCGATTTGAAGCCGCCTGCATGATCTACTTTGCCGCGGCGATCCACACGGAAGAACGACTGCAAGCGGGAGAACTCCCCCGGACGTTCTGGCTTGCCGATGACGACCGCTTCGTGGCGATGGTCGCCCGCGCGGAACAGTGGATCGTTTCCGGCGCCCCCGACGGGGAAGTCGTCGGCGCGGTCCGTCGGTTGCTGGAACCATTCAATCAAATCGGCTTGCTGCACGAAGACGTGCATCGCCGGTATGCGTATACCGCGACCAAATGACATCCCGGGGCAGACTTCTCACCGGCCATCTGGTAGACCATCGCCATGAACAAATCACCACGAATCTTCCTGACCCGGCGACTTCCGCCGCAGACGATGCGTCGACTGGACGAATCGGCCACCTTGCTTTCCGTCGATCTGGATCGCCCCCTCCGTCCCGAGGAGTTGGCGGAGGGGATCAGAGACGCCGACGGTCTGATCTGTTTGCTGACCGACAAGATCGACGGCGAATTGCTGGACGCGAATCCCGATTTAAAAGTGGTTTCCAACTATGCCGTCGGGTTCAACAACATCGATCTCCAGGCGGCAACCGAACGTCACGTCGCGGTCACCAACACGCCGGACGTGTTGACCGATTGCACCGCCGACATGGCGTGGGCTCTGTTGATGACATCCGCACGGCGGGTGCTGGAAGGGGATCGCCTGGTGCGTTCAGGACAATGGTCCGGATGGGGTCCGTTGCAACTGTTGGGAACCGAGGTCACCGGTTCCACCCTCGGACTGGTCGGATTTGGACGCATCGCCCAAGCGGTCGCACAACGGGCCAAAGCATTTCAGATGCGCATTCTGTACTGGAATCGCACCCGACTTTCGCCCCAGCGCGAAGCCGAACTGGGTGTCGAATACCGTGAACTGGATGAACTGCTGCCGGAATGCGATTTTGTTTCCATCCACGTCGCCCTGTGTGACCAGACGCGTCATCTGATCTCCGCACCGCAATTTGCTGCAATGAAATCGTCCGCAACGTTGATCAACACGGCGCGGGGAGCGGTCGTGGATGAAGAAGCCTTGGTCGCGGCGCTTCAACGGAGCGACATCGCTGCGGCGGCCTTGGACGTTTATGAACACGAGCCCGAGGTGCAGGCGCCGCTGCTTGAAATGGACAACGTCGTGTTGGCGCCGCACTTGGGGAGCGCAACGATCAACACGCGGACGAAGATGGGGAACCTGGCGTTGGAAAACTGCCTGGCGGCGTGCCGCGGCGAGCGGCCACCCAACTTGGTCAACACCGACTGGACTGCTCGGTAACGGCCAGCGGATTTCCACGCTGCGGTACCGCCATTCTGCCGATCCTGGAGAACGTCGGTCAACCGTTGACCGCCTGGAGGTTCTCATTCGAAAGCTTACTCGTCTCGTCCAACGGTTCCTCGTTGGTGCCGACGAATGGTTCCAACCCGGAAACTTGCACGGTGTCCGCATAGAACGTCAGCCGATGATTTGGCTGCAGCTCGCGTCGCAGGTATTCCATCATGCGTTCGCACGCGTCCTTGGGAGCCAGGATCTCGATCCGGACCTGGGAAAGCGGTTCGACAACACCGGTCGGCAGGTTGCTCCGTCCGCTGCCGTAACACGGAATCGACGTGAATCCGCTGGCGCCCAAACGGACCAATTCGCGTTCCACGGTTTGCTCCAAGTCGGGATCGGTGACGATCGTCAACCGTTTGACCGTGCAAATTCCTTTGCGGCGAGCAGACTGGGCGTGAGCGGCGAATGGCTGGTGGGCATCCAGGCCGACGACCTCAAAATTCAACCCCTGTTGGGCGAAGTCGGATTCCATCTCGTGCAGTTTGTCCATCACGCTGTGATCGACCAGATGCGTTTCCGACAGGTCAAATCGGACATTCTTGCGTTCCAGCAACCCGACGCGCTCGATCTGTCGGCGAATCGGAATCCAGTTGCTGAAGACGGCAGATTTGAACGCCCGGATCGACACGGTTTCCCCGTCGTCGTCGCTGATCTCGATATCAGGCTTGAACAGGGACCGAAGGGGGACTCCATTTGCCAGGTGAATGGCGACCTTCGTGGCAATCCCGATGGCAATCCCGATTAGCAAATCTGTCGCCAGCACGGCAACCAATGTGACCACAAAAATCACGAACTGTTCGCGCCCGATCTTCCACACGTTCATGAACTCGCTGGGGTGGGCAAGGCGAAATCCGGTGTAGATCAGCATCGCCGCCAGAGCGGCCATCGGAATCCGGTGCAGCACCATCGGAATGAACGCCACACAGACCAGAAGAAACATTCCGTGCCAGAAATCGGCGAAACGCGTGCGCGCACCATTATCGATGTTCGCTTTACTCCGCACGATCTCCGAAATCATGGGAAGTCCGCCAACCAACGCGCAACAGAGGTTGCCGGCACCGACCGCCACCATGTCGCGATCCATGCTGCTTTTCCGCTTCCAAGGGTCAATGATGTCGACCGCCTTGGCACTCAGTAGCGATTCCAAGCTACCGATAATGAAAAACATAAACACCCATTTCCAGGCAACTGGCTGCTGCAGCGCGGCGAAATCAGGGGCCGTCAACGAGTCGAACATTCCGAAGACACGGTCAGGCATGTCCACCAAATAGGTTTCGTCAAGCTGATACTCATGGTTCTGAAGCGTGTAAGAATGCTTGTGCATCAGATCGAACCCCATCCCCAGCGGGATGGCGACCAGCAGGACGATCAGCGGCGATGGAAGCTTCTTGAGTATCGGAAATTTTTTGCCGGCCAGTGGCCAGGCGAACATGATCAGGACGCTGATCAGCCCGATCGCGGCGATCGCCGGATTCGCCGCGGCAAGGAATTCGGGGATGCGTTGGAGCAAATCCAGGGGTTCGCCCGAGGCGCTCACTCCCAACGCCACCGGGATCTGTTTGGCGATGATGATCACACCGATTGCCGCCAGCATCCCATGGACGGCCGAGATCGGAAAAAACTCGCCCAGAATGCCCGCACGAAACATCCCGAACAAGATCTGCAGGACCGCCGCCGCGACTCCGACGGCAAGGGCCGCGCGGTAGGCCGCCGTATCAATACTGGTCCAATCCCCGACCATGCCGTCGCCACCGAAGTCGCTGATGCAGCCGATGGCGATCACGATCAAACCAGCCGCCGGACCCTTAATTGTCAGTTCTGAATCACTGATGATCGTGGCAACCACCGAACCGATGATCGCGGTGAAAATCCCCGCGATCGGCGGATAGCCGCTGGCGATCGAGATGCCCAGACACAGGGGCAGGGCGATTAGAAAGACGAGCAAGCCGGAGACAAAGTCGTACTTGAAGTACTTGGTAAACCCCGCGAGATTCCCGCGAGGCTTTTCCAGCTCAGCCGGAGTCGACGAATTCATAGAAGATTCCATGGGTAAAGTGTTGAGGATGAAGGCCGGACGGCTTTCGCGTCTTGGCCGTAATCGTCCGTTTGTTCAGATTTGAAAGTGGTTCATGGGGTCAAGGATCCCGTCGCCGGCGTTTCCATCGAAGGGCGACTTGACGTGTCTTTCCGGACGACCGTGACGTCCGCCGCAGAACGCAAAGCAAGGTCTTCGTTTCGCTGCTCCGACAGCGCTTGGGCGGCGTGGTATCGGTTCTTGACTCCTGGCTGCGGAAACAATCCGCCCAGCAAGATGACGACGCTAAGAACCATCACGGCGAATCGTTCGGCGGGACGGGCGTGCATCGGAACACGGGTTCGATTCTCGCGACCGGTGAAAATCCGAAAGAAGGCTGAAAGCACCGTGATCCCACTCAGCGCCGCCGCAATCACGACCATCGTTCCCACCAGCGGGTACACCTCAACCGCTCCCTCGATCAACAGTTCCATCCCCACGAAACCGATGGTTGCCGGAAAGCCGATGGCCGCCAGCCCCGTCAGCAGAAAGAAACCCGCCAGCATGGGCATCTGTCGGTACAGCCCGTGAAAGTCGACCAGCGAGATTCGAGAGATGCGTGATTCGATTGATCGCAGGACGATCGCAAACCCGGTCATCGAAAGGCCCACCGAAAGCCACACGCACAGGGCGCCGGTCAAACCGATCGGCGTGACCAATTCCAAGCCAACCAACACCAGCGACGACTGACTGAGCAGCAAGTAGCAGAACATGCGGCGCGCCTCCCGCTGGATCGACGCCATGCCTGCGGCGTAAACCGCCGTCACCAGTGACAGCACGGCAATGCTCTGCAACGCCCACGTGGGGGCGATCGGCAGCACCAGACGCATCACCGCGTAGGCGCCGACGAGCGGGGTGGTGTAGAGAATTGCCGTTCCGAAGGTTCCCTTCTCAAAAAGATCGGTGATCCACAGATGCAACGGAAAGACACCGCTGCGTAGCAATGCCGCCACCGTGATCAAAGCCCCCGGAATTAGCGCCGTCGGCGACGCCGGTTCGATCAGTGACAACCAGCCCCAACCGATCACCAGCAGGACCGCGAACAATCCCATGTGCAGAGTGTAAATCCGTGTGCACCGCTGGCGTTGACGCAGTTCGATCCAAGGCGGAATTGCCGATCCGATCAACAACAAGATCAGGGTCCACGACGGCCGGCAGCTAAAGGTGGCCAGCACCAACGTCTCAGACACCAATGCCAGTTCCACCGGAAAACGCGGGGACTTGGTCCGCAGGGTCGACGTGATGGTGACCAGAAAGATCAATGCGGCCAGCGGCAATTGAAACGCGCTCAGCTCATCCACCACAAACACGTCGCGGTCAAAAAGCCAATCAAAAAACGGCCAATGATCATGAGCTTCGAACGAACCGATCAACGTGAAGTCGATCAATTCTCCCAGGGTCAACAACAACGTCAGACCACAAACCGCTGCGGCGATTGCCAACACGTTGTCTCGTTTCCCCATGAATTGGATCCACAGGGCACCCAGCAGCGGTACCAGGATGGAGACTTGGATCCAGGGAAAATGAAGCTCGGACATCAAACGGTCACCATGGAGGAAATGGCCGGTTGCGTCCGCGTCCCGGCAGCGACATACAAATCAGACATCAGGCAGCCTTCTCCAATTCTTCCGGGTGCAGCTTTGCCTGCTCAGATTCTCGCGAGGACTCCCGGCTGATCACGTCGGTCACTCGATGTTCGACGCGATCAAACCAAGAGAAAAAATCCTGGAACGGCGCAACAATCCAGCGGTCCAGCGCCGTGTCCATGAAGCCACGGTCGAAGCCGAAGCGATAACACCAGCGTTGAACATCGACCGGCAGATTCCGAGCACCTGCCCATGCTTCGCGTGGCAGACGTGACCCCATGGCATTCTCCAATTCGTCGTAGTCACGCAACAGCGTCGGGGCACGAAGCAACTGCATGGTCCGAAGGCAGGCGTGGCCGACGATGTGGATGAGCGCCAAATAGTGCAGGCCCAATCCGATCTCGATCACGATCAGCCCCACCTGCGTCAGCGAGGCGTAGGCCAGCGAAGCCTTGATGTCGCTTTGCACGCGAGACATTAGCGAGCCGCTGATCGCGGTGACCGTCCCCAATGCGATCACCATCAACTGCAGTAGCAACGAAGCTTGGATGATCGGGCTGACTCGCAGCAACAGAAACGCTCCCAGGTGGACCGACAACGCCCCATAGAAAATGGCACTCGAAGGGGTCGGCCCCTCCATCGCACGCGGCAGCCAGCCGGAAAAGGGGAACAGAGCTGATTTCCCGGCCGCAGCGACCAGCAACAGACTGCCGACCAATAATGCTTGAGTCGAGGTGATCGTCGCCGTGCCGTACGGCCAAACGCCGGTACTGAGCAGCCCCCCAAAATCGCCCCGTCCGGTCATGTGATGCATCGTGATCGCCGCGATCAGGAATGCCGCGTCGGCCAAGCGATACACCGACCACACGCGTTGCCCGTTGCGGACGGGGTTCTCCCGTTCCAAGAAATAGGCGACCAATAACGCCGAGGAAAGCCCGACCATCTCCCAGCCGACGAACAGCGTTTCGATGGTGCCGGCCAGCGATGACGTCACCATGCCCGAAAAGAAAATGGCGTAGTACAGAAAGAACCGCCCATAACCCTCTTCTCGGTGCAGGTACCGTTGCGTGAACGCCCCCACGATGCCGCACAGAACGCACGAAAGCAACACAAACGGGATGCTCAACGCGTCGAACACGAACTTCAAGTGAAAGTGAAAATGATGTTCGGGGATCGTGACCCAATCGCCCCATTCCACGGGGACATAGCTGCGACCGACCACCAACATCAACCCGACCAGTGTCAGAGCGGAGGCCAGCGCAACAGCGACCGCGACCTGAGTCATCCGAGAGATCAGAGACTCCGTGAGCGGTTTGCCGACCAGGGCGGAGACTCCCAGGACGGCAAGCAAGATCATCGGGCTGGCCACCACGGCGGTTCCCAAGACCTGAAACGGCATTTCACTGTCAATCACATTCATCGCGTCACATGTTGGTAATTCGGTGCGACCCGGCCGAGGTGCAAAAGGTCAATGGGCCGATCCCCCCGCGTCATCCTGCGGGTGGGGCGCGGTCGACGATCGAGGCAAAACCCAGATTGGTGCGGGTTCCTCGGTACCAGTCGATGGAGGATTCGACTTGCGGCAGATCGTTGGACGACGGCGTGTAAGGTTCAAATTGTCTGTCGACGTATCGCATGATCGAGGACGTTTCCGGATCGATCAGGGCAACCGAAACCCAGTGACCCTCGACCAACCGCGCAATGCCTTCGTTCTTTTCAATGATCCGAGCCATCTTTTCGGGCGTGGTCTCAATGACGAACAAGATCCGCATCGGTTCGTGAATCTCGATCATCTGCTGGGAAAGCCCCGGTCGCAGGTCACTGGCGGCTCCCGTCATCACCCCGACCATCGAAGCGACGTTGTGGGGCAACTTCGATCCGCATCCGTAGCCTTCGACGTCGATCGACGAGAAGTAATACTCCAGACTGATGCCGGCACACACGGGGATGGCGGCCGAAAGGATCCGCGTCAGCACGTTGACGTCCTCATCGTCGACGGCCGGATCGTACTCCGTCAGAAAAACGCGACGGTCCATGAACAGCCCCCGCGTCCAGTGGCGACGACCGACCGTCACCAGAGCATTGGTGGCGTGATTGTACTCCGGACGTGCCTGAGAGAGATCCTGGGAACGCTCCTCAACGTGCTCGAGCGCCTCACGCGGTGTCATATCCAGTGGCGCCGATTCGAATCGTCTGGCACGCTCGTGCGCGTCCCTCGCACGTGTCTGATCCACGCTCTTCTCGATCTCGCGAAACAGTCCTCGGTGTGAACGCGGCAACAAGTCCAAATCGTAGTACTCAACACTGTCGTCACAGGTGTTGTGGAAGGCGCCCACGAACCGAACCTCAGAGGGAAGTTCGATGCCCCGCTTTGCAACCAGCTCGCGGACCCGAGGATCATTGGCCATCATCGCGAACGCCCGGGCGTTGGGCCCGCCACGGCCACCGCTGCAAGCACCGCAGTTGTAAGCGGATTCATGCGGATTGTTCAGACTGCTGCTGCCGTGACCGAAAAAGACGACGATCCGAGGCAGATTCTTGACGTGTCCGATGTCCTGCAGGATGCGCACCACGATCGCCGCCATCTCGTCCAGGCTGTAGCCGAGCGACTCGGGATCCGATCCCGGTTCCTCGGCTTCGCGTTCCAAGTGCAACTCGGTTGCCGGCGGACGCATGAAGGTTCCCAGTGATTCACGCATCTTGGCGGTTAACCGCGGGGCCAGGATCCGCGTGACCATTGGAATCGTCGCCAACGCCCCAAACACCGCCGTGAACATCCCGCCAATCAGGGATCGCGAGTTTGCGTGGACCCGGTGCTTCATCTGGCCCAGTTGGCGTCGTCGATTGGCCCGCCGTTTACTCGCTTCGATGGTGGAAAACAGCGGCTCCTCTTGCACGTAGTGATTGGGCTGGATGATGGCCGGACACAACGGGCGGTAGTGTGCTTGATCGGCTCCGCGATAATACATCGCAACGGCAAAGAAGCCCGCGGCTGACGCCGTTTCGCAACGCGGATCGACTTCCTCCAGATGCCGACGAAAGGATTCTTCCCGGTCATCGATGCAAAACACCGCCAAGAATGACGGCTTGGTTTCCGGGCTTCTCGGCAATTCTCTCCGGCGTCGGGCGTGCACCGCCAGGGCGTCCAACGTCTGCACCATGTAATGACGCTCATAGGCCGTGTGCAAGATCCGCCGTCGTTCCAAGGAAGAAAACGACTGGAACTCGTTCACCAGACACGTCCACTGGTGACTGGTCATGTCGAACAACTGTTGTGGAGTCCAACCGCCAATCTGCGCGACCTGAAAGATGGCATGCGTCCGCTCATCAATCGACGGTTGATGGCGAGCCTCCGTCGCCGAATCGACACGACTGCGAATCTGCGCCAAATCCGAAGTACCGAAATGACGGCGACCGACATCGGAAATGGCATACCGCTGCAAAAGCAAACGGATCGCCAAGTATTCAAAGAAGGAACCGTCGGGAATCGGCTTGGGCAGGAAAGGTGTCGCCGTTTCCATCTGCCAAATCATTCCCGCCCAGCCTCGCAACGCCAGCGCGGCCTCGCAGATCTCTTCATCGAATTCGTCGAATTCGATGCCCATCCGCGCCAGTGAATCGGCAATCGAAAGCATCGGATCGAAGGGCCCCTCAACGATCGCCCGCAGTTCGCGTTTGATGCCCTCCATCCATGCCGGAGTGACGACCAGTTTCTCCAAATACAGTTTCGCAAATGATGTTGCAAATCCTAGGTCGCGGTCCGGAAGTTCCCAGTCCGCAAATCCCTGATCGAGGAAGACGCCAACGAATCGAATCAGGACGTCGTTGACCACCCTGGCGGTGTCTTCGCCGGTGACTCGCGAGATCTTCTGATGCAGGGTCAGCGGGGTCGAGGCCGTCGGAGACGGGACCTGAGCCTGCTGGATGCCGTCGCGACATGCCTGCCACAACAATCGCAACGTCAATTCTTCCCATCGCCGCTCGGACCAGTGCTGAATGTCACCGCTCCCGAAATCCGACATCACTCCCAAGACCGATTCGGGAAGCGACGACGCGGCGGTGCTGTCGGCCGACCGCGCGGACCCGGCAACGTGACGCGCGACCCAATTTCGCGTCTGAGTGATCATCTGCTCTCGCCGCTGCGGCGACACTTCTTCGCGGAATTTTCGCAGAAGATCGGTTTCGGCGATCAGCCACCGCAATTCGGCATCGGGCACCGCATCGATCGTGACCTGCAGCATGGCCAGGCGGAGCGTGTACCGGGTCCCAAAGCTGGCCACCAAGTCGTCAGCATGATCACCCAAGTCGTCCATCAACACCTGACGCAGATCATCAATCGAAATCCGACCGCGGTGAAGTTCATCCCGGTAACGCGACTCCGACAAATACGGTTCGCAACCGTATCGACGTCCGCCCTCGATCACGGCTTGGTCGAAAGGCAGGTGTTCAAACGAATGCAGCGTGTTGTGGTGAACGAAGATCGAAATCGGGCCCTGCGTCGGCAGGTACTCAATCGCGTGCTCGATGGCTCGAGCCAGACTCTCCGGCTGAATCGATGTGCCCAATCGAGAATCGGCGCTTTCGTTTGCCGGGATCACAACGGAAGCGTCGTGCATTCGGGAGTCCTGAGACGATGGTCGATAGGCGATCCTACCGACTGGGTGGAGAGAATGAAGCCGACGCCAGCAGCGCGGATCTGAAGCGTGGCAATCCGCGGTCGTGAAGAAAATCCGTGCGGCATTCCGAGACGATTCTTCACGCTTCGCGCGTGCGGTGCCGATTTAGCAACGCTCATACCAACGTCCCCGGCCTTCGCGAGTCGATCAGGGCCGATCCGCCCCATTTGCGCCCCGCAGCGGGAATCTGATGGGAAATACCGGTGCAATCCGTTGTTTTCGTGACTCCAACGGAGGTCCAAACGCCCCTGGACGTGCAAGTTTCTGCAGCTTTCACGCAACTTGTTGCACAGACAACTGGCAGCTGTTTCCAACAAAAAACCATCCAAACAAGCTGCGGACCCGGGTTGCCGTCGGAGGCTTCGGTACGCTTACCGCGCGCCCCGTGCGGATCTGTCCGCCCAGAGGGCTTCCAGGCACCGCCCCAGGCAATTCGGCGACACCGAATCGCCTTGCCGCGGAAGCGGAGCAACCATGTTGCGTTGGCGTTAGAAGAGTGAAGTAAAACGGCATGGCTCCGAAAAGCGACGACAGCTCCCTGCCGTCGGCGCAAGTCGATGGATACGACGGCCCAGAACACCACCAGCCTCGGAGCGGCGACAGCAACACGCCGTCAGCGAGAAACGGGCAATCCTCCCTCGCTGCCGCGACACACTCCTTGCCAAGCGACGTGCAGGAAAACGACGCGACCTACCCTCGAATCGCAGGCCCTGCAAAAAGATGCATGCCTGATGCACGCAGTTGCAGGATTCGAGCTCCGGGGACAGGTCCATCAATCAATTTGCAAAGGTTTTGGGGCAAAGTTCGATCGCAAGGATTGGGCGGCACGAACCATTGAAGGAAGTCTGCCTGGGCTTCCGCTGAACGCAGTTTCGCAGCGTCTGGACAACGGAAACCGACCGAGGCGCGTCCTTAGCGGTCGTCATTGCCGTCACCACATCCGGCGTGCCCGAGGCTGTCGGCGGCATTGTTCTGGCACACAGCTTGCCCTGTCGAGCAACGACCGATCGATTCGTCGACCGCTGAATGTTTTTGCTCGTGCTCACACACACATGCGAAAGCGGCATTCAAACGACCCGGCGGATCCGTCCATTCTCAACCCGTGAGACTTTGCCCATCAACATCCGAGCCTGGCCGATGCAACAGAGTTTCCACCACTCGTGTCTGCGGAATACCTGACGTGAAAGACGCATCTTTTCGGATACTGATTGTCGGTGGCACGTCGTCAATGCGTTCTGCCCTGGCCCATGGCTTGCAATCAGATGCCGACGTCGTCGAATCGGCGATTGACATCAACCCTGTCTCGGACCGACCAGGCGAACAGGCCTGGCAGATGGTCCTGGCGAACATCGACTGTCTGGATCCGCCTGCCGTTCGAGCCATGGTGCAACGAATCAGGATGCTGCATCCCAACGCCTCGATTCTTTGCCTGCTTTCCGACCCTGCTTGCCCGTCCGCGGCAGCTGCGATTGAGGCGGGAGCTTTGGATTGCCTGTCCGATCAAATCCCGTGGCCGTTGGTTCGGCAAAAGGTTCACCTGATCCGCGATCGTTGGCGGCTTCACGAAGAGAACCGACAATTGCGTTCGCGATTCCAGCCGTCCGAGTCACGCTCTCTGCCGGACTCCTTGGCCGATGCCGTGGCTGAATGCGAGCGGGCCACGATCACCGCAGCGCTTGCTCAGTGCAATCATCATCGCGAACGAACCGCCAAGCGGCTTGGTATCAGCGTCCGAACGCTGCATTACAAGATGGGCCGCTACAGCCTGCACTAGGGGTTCTTCCATTTTGAGTTTGTGTCCAGCCACGTCGTGTTCGGTCACTTCACCCTCCGCTTGCGGGAGGGTGAATCAGAGAACGCATGCACTTATCGCTAGCTGGACTTCTGCGGAATTGACCCACAAAAGCAAGCAAGTTGAGCCACTCGACTTTGTCTAAAAAAGTGTAGCTACGCTCGCCAGAGCGTGGCTTTCCGCCATATCCGTCGGCTTGCGCCGACGGAAGAGGGCTGTCATCGCTAAGCGACTGAAATCAGGCAAGGTCCAGCAACGCCGGATGGAACTTGCCAGATTATCCCTGTTCGCCACGCAGTTGGAACCCGATGCTTCGTCGGGCCTCAAGCACAGCGCGTCGCTTTTCCTCGTCATCCTGGGAAACTTGGATCTCCGCAGTGAGGTTGGTGTTGGATTGGTTGTTGGTGTGTTCTCCATGCGGATGGAGCGCGTCGTAGGCCGATCCCGACAACAGGGCTGTCGTCAACGACAATGCAAGTGATCGTGTTTTCATGATCGTTTCTCAGGTACGGACAATCGCCGGCGGTCGCCGGCATCTCGCTTCAATCAGAATCAGAAAGTCCCCGCGGAGATGTGACTGGTGACGAACCCACCTGTCGCACAACCGCGGGGACGAATTTGGCGACGCGGATGAAGCAGACGCGTCGCACGGAGCGAACGGGAAAGGAAACGCGGTTTATCCGTTGACACGAACGGTTCGCACCACGCGGGCGTTGGTGTTGCGGTCATCCACACGAATCACGGTGGCATGGCGATGGTGGGAGTCGTCTCGTTTGAACAGGCAATGTCCTGGGTGTTGTCGGCGGTTCACGGTACTGCGGATGTGGGAGGCCTGTGCGACACTCGCACCCGAAACAACCGTGATCAATGTTGCGGCAACCATCAAATGACGAAGTCTGCGTGACATTTCGACACCTCTTTTTAGATCGGCAAGATCATCTGGTCGCTTTTCACGACGGTCGAAGAATCCGATCTGAATGGGCCTGACCAAATCCGCCTTAGGATCAGTCCTCGATGATCTTATTGGTTTGACTTCAACGCACCGCCCATGCCAAAGCGTGATTCGTTGCCGGCAAGGCGTATTTCCCCCGTCTAGCACCGGTTCTTCGGGTGAATCCGGTGCCCAAAACTGCAAACGCTTGCGCTGCGATGCAATCGCTTGCAGCGCAAGCGTGAAAGCGTCGGCTTTCAATCCGAAAGTACCGTGATTTGCGGAGTAATGAGCGGCGCGGCGTTAGCCGCCGGTTGAAGCGAGAAAACCCGCGGCTGACGCCACGCGGCTCACCCAGAGTGGCGCCATGTAGGCACTGTCTGGAAACGAGTAGCTACGCTCGCCAGAGCGTGGCTTTCCGCCACGATCACGACGGCTGCGACGGGGTTACAATGCGGCGGCAAGACGACAGTGCGAGGAAATCCGACAACGCGAACTGGTCAGGATCGAACGTATGCGTATCGCAACGCTCAGAACACTCTTGGTAGTCAGCGGACTTTTTTCGGGGCTGCTGATTCTCGATCGCCCCGCCGCCGGGCAGACGGCGGAAGATTGGGTGTGCGTCGGCGGCGATCGTGGATGCCGACGCTATTCCACGTTGACGCAGATCAATCAATCCAACGTCGATCAGTTGGAGATTGCCTGGACGTATCGCACGGGTGAGTTGATCGATGGCCGCGGACGCATCATTGAGTGCACCCCGGTGATCGTCGACGGCGTCGTCTATGTCAGCACTGCGAATCGACGTGTCGTCGCACTTGACGGAGCGACCGGTCAAGTGAAGTGGCGGTTTGATCCTGCCGACCATGGTCCGCTGGCCGGCCCCCTGGCCTCCGGCGGCGTCAACCGCGGAGTCGCCTTTTGGTCCGATGGCATGCCGGACGGCGAACGACGCATCCTGCACGGAACGTCGGATGGCCGACTGTTTTCGATCGACGCGCGTTCGGGACAACTGGACGCCGCATTTGGAGCCGAGGGCATCAAGGACCTGAGAGAGGACTTGGAGCGGGACATTTCGAAACTTCCCTATGGACCCACCTCCGCCCCAGCGGTCGTCGGAGACGTCGTCGTCTTGGGAGTCTCCAACGGTGAAGGCCCGGGTTTGGCGGCGCCCGGTGACATCCGCGCCTTCGACGTCCGCACCGGCAAGCAGGCATGGCGGTTCCACACCGTGCCGCGGCCGGGCGAATTCGGGAACGACACATGGCGCAACGATGGCTGGAAGAATCGGGGCGGCGCCAACGCCTGGGGGGGAGCCAGCGTTGACACCGATCGGGGCCTGGTTTTTGTCGCCTTGGGTTCGGCGGCGTTTGACTTTTATGGAGGCGATCGTCAGGGAGACAACTTGTTTGCGAATTGCGTGCTGGCGCTGGACGCATCGACGGGACGCCGACGTTGGCATTTTCAAACGCTGCGGCACGACTTATGGGACCACGACTTGCCGGTCTACCCGACGCTTGTCACCGTGACACGCGGGGAACGTGTGGTGGCCGCCGTTGCGCAGGTCACCAAAACAGGTTTCGTTTACGTGCTCGATCGCGAAACGGGTGAGCCGCTGTTTCCGATTCGCGAGGTTTCCGTTCCCGCTTCAGATGTGCCTGGAGAAGTCGCTGCCAAGACGCAACCCGTTCCGACCTTGCCGCCGCCGTTTGCTGCCCAGTCCTTTGACGAAACGAACGTGACAAACATTGGCCCGGCAAATCGCCAGAGCGTGTTGGACCAATTGACGAAGCTTCGCAGTGGTCCGGCTTTCAATCCGCCCAGCCTGCAGGGGACGGTCGTGATCCCGGGCTATCACGGCGGAGCCAACTGGTCGGGCGCATCCTTTGATCCGACCACGTCCACGCTTTACGTCAATTCGACAAACCTCCCCAACGTCGTCCAACTGAAGGAGGCACCACCGGACAGTCGCTACCGGTACCAACATCTGGGGTACACGCAATTGCGTGACTCGGAAGGCTATCCCGCCATCCAACCGCCCTGGGGACAACTCAACGCGATTGACTTGAACTCGGGGCAGTTTCGCTGGCGCTCGACGCTGGGCGAATACCCCGAACTGACCGCGCGGGGTATTCCACCCACCGGGACGGAAAACTTTGGCGGGTCGATCGTCACCGCGGGCGGCCTGGTATTCATCGGCGCGACCAAGGACGAGCGATTTCGCGCGTTCGACAAGCAGACCGGCCAGAAGTTGTGGGAAGTCCAATTGGACGCGGGAGCCTACGCCACGCCGGCGACCTATCAGACGGCGGGGAAGCAGTTTGTCATCGTCGCGGCCGGGGGGGCCGGGAAGCTGGGGACCCGCGCCGGGGACGCCTTCTACGCCTTCGCGCTGCCGTCAAATTGATTTGCTCGGCAAGACCAGTCGGAACGATTCGAACCACGTGTCGTCCCGGTGGTGAAACGGAGTTCGATCCGCCAACGTGCGGCAAGGACCGACGGAATGAAGCATTTGGCGTTCTGGAGACTGCAGCGACGGGTGCGACTGGCGGCGACGACGGTCAACGTGGCAACCGATATACGCCTCACAACCGACGGTCGGAGGGGCCGGCAACCGACCAGATTCGTTGACCGGTCATTTCCAGACGACTACCATTGGTTGGGTGTCTCGCTTTGTCGCATGAACGGAACGGTGACGGCGGCGCAGGGTTTGGCGCCGCGGATCGGACACGCTCTTTTCTGGCTTCTTCTTTGATGGACAGCAACGACCCCTCTGCGACGGATCAGACCGTCCACCGTCGAATCGGCGCTGGATCGGGTGGAGATGGTGAGTCGGCGTCCAGCCAAAAGCTCAACGGAGGAGACTTTGCGATTGACGGTCTGGAGGAGGGGCTGCAAGAGGCCCAGACGGTCATCAAACAGACCAGCGACTCCAACCGCAGGGAGTCCAAGCCGGTTGGCAGGACCCCGGCTGAAGTCGCGAAGGTTTTGGTCGGCCAGACACTGAACCAATACTTCCTGGATCAGATGATTGGCGGCGGCGGCATGGGAGCCGTCTTTCGGGCCCACGATCAGCAGCTGGACCGCGTCGTCGCGCTCAAGGTGATTCCCTTTGTCGGAAATGACCCGGAGTTGCAGCGGAGGTTTCGCAACGAGGCGCAAAATGCGGCCAAGCTGGATCACCCGCGGATCGCCCGGATCTTTGATGCCGGCAGCCACGGCGACTGGCACTACATCGTCTTCGAATACATCCAGGGAACGAATCTGCGTGACCTGATTCAGTCCCAGGGCCCGCTGACCTTGGACGACGCCGTTTTCTACACGGCGCAGGTCGCCGAAGCGATCGATCACGCGTCGCAGCGGGGGATCGTTCACCGCGACATCAAACCATCGAATGTCCTGATTGCCGACGACGGATCGGTGAAATTGGTCGACATGGGATTGGCGCGAAGCGACAACCTGGATTTGAGCGAGGACATGACCGCCAGCGGCGTGACCTTGGGGACCTTCGATTACATCTCACCCGAACAGGCGTTGGATCCTCGTGACGCCGACGTCCGCAGCGATCTGTACTCGCTCGGCTGCACCTTCTACTTCATGTTGACCGGTGAGGCGCCCTATCACGGCGGGACGATGCTGCAAAAGTTGCTCAGCCACGGCAACGCCCCGCTGCCCAACCCCCAGTCGTTGCGAAAAGATCTTCCCGACGAATTTGTGGCGGTCGTGCACCGCATGATGGCCAAGGAGCCCAAGGCCCGCTACCAAAACGCCAGCGACTTACTGGCCGACCTGAACGAACTGGCCTTTCGCTTCCAGCTGAAACGTTCCAAGGCGACCGCGGCGATTGCCCCGCCCCCGATCAACGAAGGGCTGCAGCGGTTGCAAACGCACCTGCCGTGGATGATCGCCGTGCTCCTGGTGTTGATGATCGCCGGCTACCTGGAACTGCAGTCGACGGCGATCAACGATTCCTTTGCGGTCGAACGCCGCAGCGGCATGGTGACTGACACGTCGACCGGTTTTGACGACGACTCGGGCGGTTCGGCGATCCGCAATGCATCGGGCGGTTCGACATCGAGCCGCGGGGATGCTGCCCAGGGGCCAGCATCACCGACCGACGAAGCCTCGGGTAGTGAGTCCGAAGTTTCCTCCACCGATTCACTCGCCGGCGATCCGACCGAGCAGCGGCGTTCGATGCAAAGTTCGGACTCGGAGAGAATCGCCGCTTCAGCGGCCAAGCCTCCACCGCTGGTCGACGAGCTACCGCTTCCGATCGCGGACCGCGACAGCGAGGACGGCGACGGACGATCACCCGCCATGAGTGAGATCAACCCGTCCGTCGGTCCAGCATCGGAAAAGCTGTCCGGCGACGGCAGCAACGCCGCCGGCGGGGGCCCGGCCGAGACCGCAATCGGGTCCATCGGGAGCGCCGTCGACACGCCGGAATCCGATCCGGTGGGCGGCCTCCCGGCACCCGAAGCCGTTCGGATTGTCCCACAAAGTCTGCTGGCACTCGCCCAGCAAGTCGATCAGGTCGATCGAGATACCGACGGTGCCATCCTGGCGTCCACGCTCCCCGACGCGCTGGACCTGGCGATGCGATTCGGCGTGTTGCGTGTTGAGTTCGCGACCGCCGAGATCGTTACCGGACCGGTCTCGCTTCCCTCGGACAACATGTCCTTCGTCTCGACGGTCGGACGGACCAGCGTCCGGATGGTGTCCACCGATCCGATGGCGATTGGCCGCAGCGAGCTTTTGAACATCGGCAATAACCGCGCCCGGTTCGAGAATCTGGACTTTCAATGGGAATTGACCGGCGACCAGGTGGACGGCGGCGCGATGTTCGTCGTCAACGACAACCGATTGGTGCGATTCAGCAATTGCACGTTCACGCTGGTCAATCGAGCCAACCATGATCGCGTGGTCTTCTTCCAAATCGTGACCGACCCGGAAGCGCTTCCCGAATCCGACAC
Source organism: Roseiconus nitratireducens (assembly GCF_008629675.1). GTDB lineage: Bacteria > Planctomycetota > Planctomycetia > Pirellulales > Pirellulaceae > Stieleria > Stieleria nitratireducens. The sequence goes on from NZ_VWOX01000002.1 coordinate 394,822, forward strand.
GCTGCCGGGGCGCATCTTCAATCCCAATGAGCGGGCGCTGCCCTTGGTCGCGATCCAGCTGGATGACTGCATCGCCCGTGGTGAGGCAACGTTTATCTCAATGGACTACGCGGTCGCACTGCAGCTGGTCTGGAACAACGGATTGCTGGCCATCAACGGTCGTTTGATCGAGACTTTCGGGGCTCGCGTGCGTCCGCCGATGACCAGTGGCCCGATGCAGTTGGCGCTCTCCAACGTCACCGCGGAGATCCCCGGCGGTTTGATCCGCATGCGATTGGGTCCCAGCGGCGTGTTCCCGGTCCCCATCGAGCGCCAGGCCAACCAGTGCGTCTTTCTGGTCGATGAGGGCCAGCCGCATGTGGAGATTGCCGGGACCGACACGCTGGCGTCGCCTTCGTCACTGCTGACGTGGCGTGGTGAGGAGAATGCGTATGTGGTGACGCCTCCGACGTTGAGCGATCCGCTGCTGTTGATTTCCGACCTGGAAGGCAACAGTCGGGTGACGACCATGGCAGATCTGCAATCGGATCGGCTGACTTGGTCCAGCGAAAGGAGCCCCGGTTGGTCGGTCTACTGGTCGATGCCACGGTCCTCCATTCCCGCTTACCATCGGCGCACACCGGCGGACTACCGTCAGGACGGCGCGGTGGTCCGCGGCTTTGACGAAGCGGATCTGCCGCCACTGCCCTGATGACGGGACCATCGTGGGGCGTCTTTTTGACGCGACCTGAATCCCCATGGGAAGCGTACCATCTGGGCCAGCCAACGGATTGCGGCGGTCCGAACGCCGTCGACGGTGGTTGAACTGATCTCCGGCGGCCCTTGCCGATCCGGACTCGTCGGAGAATCTGGCTCGGGTTACCAGGCGGATTCCCGGGTGAATTTCCGGGCGGGGGGCACCCGCGGCAATCCGGTATCCGCACGGTGGCGGCCCTGATATCCTGTGTGGGGAAATCCCCCGTGGCATCATTCGTTCATCTAGTGCAATGGAAGTTATATGTCGGCCGAGGCGACCAGGGACACAATGGAAAATGGCGAACGCAACGCCGGAGAACTGTCGGCGGCCGATGCGGGTCGACTGAACGCGGCGAAGAAGCAGATCGGCGACGAGTTGGGAAAGGTGATTGTCGGTCAACAGGATGTGATCGACGAAATCATGATCGGACTGTTCAGCCGCGGCCACGTGCTGCTGGAGGGCGTTCCCGGCTTGGCCAAGACACTGATGATCAGCACGCTGGCCCGCACGATGGATCTGGCGTTTTCGCGTATCCAGTTCACGCCCGACCTGATGCCCGCCGACGTCACCGGGACTGAGATCATCGAAGAGGACCGGTCGACCGGGCACCGCGATTTTCGATTCATGAAGGGTCCGCTGTTCGCCAACATCATCCTGGCCGACGAAATCAACCGGACTCCGCCCAAGACCCAGGCGTCTTTGCTGGAAGCAATGCAGGAGCGGCAGGTGACCGTGGGCCGCACGCCGCACGAATTGCCCAACCCGTTCTTCGTGCTGGCAACGCAAAACCCCATTGAACAAGAAGGCACCTACCCGCTGCCAGAGGCGCAGCAGGACCGGTTCATGTTCAAGGTCTTTGTTCAATACCCGTCGTTTGACGAAGAGTTCGAAGTGGCGCGGCGGACGACCGGGACTGACGTGCACAACGTCCAACCGGTGCTCAACGCCGAAGAGATCATCAAGCTGCAAGACCTGGTGCGACGCGTCCCGGTCAGCGACCACGTCGTCCGCTATGCCCTCTCACTGGTGCGGCAAACACGCGTCGGAGACGAAGGCGTGCCCGACTTTGTTGACGAACTGGTTGGTTGGGGCGCCGGTCCCCGTGCTGTCCAGTTTCTGATCCTGGGTGGGAAAGCCCGGGCATTGCTGGAAGGTCGATTCCATGTCGCGATCGAGGACATTCAAAAGCTTGCCAAGCCGGTTCTCCGTCACCGCATGGTGGTCAATTTTGCGGCCGAAAGCGATGGCGTCAGCAGCGACAACGTGATCGATCGCATTGTTGCGGCGACCCCGACGACCGAAGACGAGCTCTCACGCGATGCCCGATTCCAAAAAATATTTGCGTCCTGAAGTCACGCAGCGGATCCGTCGGCTGGAGCTGACGGCCAGGCGGGTGGTGGAAGGATTTCTTTCGGGAATGCACCGCAGCCCCTACTTCGGCCAGTCGATCGAATTCCTGCAGCACCGCCAGTACCACCCGGGCGATGAGATCCGTCACATCGACTGGAAGGTCTACGCCCGGCAGGACCGGCTGCACGTCAAGCAGTACGAGGAAGAAACCAATCTGCGGCTGACGCTGTTGGTCGATCGCAGCGCGAGCATGGCGTACGGTGACGGCGAGTCGAACAAGTTTGACTTCTCCGCATCGATTGCGGCCTCGCTGGCTTACCTGGCGCTTCGCCAAAAAGACGCCTGCGGCTTGATCACCTTCGACACCGAGGTGGGTGCCAGCGTCCCCGCCAAGAGCAACCAGCAGCAACTGGCGCGGATCCTTTCGTTGTTGGAAGACGTCGGCGCAGACGGTCGAACGGAATTTGTCCGCGTTGCCAAACAGGTCGGGCAGTTGATCCCCCGACGTGGCCTGGTCGTCATTATCTCGGACTTGCTGGGCGTCGATTCGCTTGTCGAAGGGCTGCGCGTGCTGCGTTCACGCGGTCACGACGTCGCGTTGTTTCACGTGCTTCACAATGACGAGATCGATTTTCCCTTCAGCGGTTCGACGCGATTCGAAGCGCTGGAGAGTGACGACCTGTTGAACTGCAACCCTCGCGCGCTCCGCGAGGGCTACCTACAGGCGTTGGACGACTTTTTGACCTCCACGCGACGGGCCTGTGGGCGTCTTTCGATCGACTACGTGCAGGTGCGGACCAGCGAACCGCTGGACGCGCTGCTGGCAAAGTTTCTGTCGCATCGAATCTCGCTGCCCAAGTTGCGACGGTAAGGAGGCCACCCGATCATGTTTTTGTACCCCGCTCTGCTTGCCGGATTCGCCTTCGTGGCCGTCCCGCTATTGGTGCACCTGATCAACATGCTCCGGCATCGGCGGCAACGCTGGGCGGCCATGGAGTTCTTGCTTGCCAGTTATCGCAAGCAGAAAAAGTGGCTGCGGATGCGACAATTGCTGTTGCTGCTGGCTCGCCTGGCCGTTGCGTTCTTGTTGGTCGCCCTGCTGTGCGGCTGGACCGGCGGGCGGCGATTGCTAAGCGTTCTCGGCGGCCAAACGACCCACCACATTGTTGTCTTGGACGACAGCTATTCGATGGGCGACCAGAGCGGCAGCGGCGAAATCACCGCCTACGGCAGAGCCCGGTTGGCGCTTCAGCAGCTGACCCGGCAGTTGGCCGGAGATGAAGGCAATCACCAGTTGACCGTGATGCGCGCCAGCCGCGCTGCCTTGGCGATGCGGGGCGGCAGCGATTCCGGTGACGCTGCCGCCGACTTGTCGGCGCGAACGGTCAACAGTGACGCCGGACTGATCGCGCGGGTGATGTCGACGGACGCATCGCCGATCCGCACCGACCTCGTTTCGGCCTTGGATTTGGCAGCGGAGTTGGCCGAGGCAAGCTCGGCCGACGAACAAAAGCTTTACATTGCCAGCGACTTTCGTCAGCGAGACTGGGAGTCCTCGGAACGTCTGGCCGAATCGATGCGACGGTTTGCCGGCGACGACGTTGAGATTCGAATGATCGATTGCGCGGCGCGTCCGGAAGCCAATCTGGCCATCACGGCACTTGCCCCGGTCCGTGACGTGTGGGTCGCCGGCGTCCCGGTGGTCGTCCGCGTCAGCATCAAGAATTACGGTCAGGTCCCGGCGGAGAACGTCACGATGGCCTGCCGAGTGATCCGCTACGACGAAACCGTTTCGTCGGTCGATCCGTCTCGCCGAGTCAGCGGCGTGATCGAGAATCTGCCGGGCATGGTCATCGAGTCATTGGCGCCGGGGGCCGAGATCACAAAGTCCTTTCAGGTCTTTGTCAATCAAACGGGAACCCACGCGATCGAAGTGGAGCTGCCGCCCGATGCGATGTCCATCGACAACACGCGCGTCTGTACGTTGCCCCTGTCCGATGTCGAACGGGTGCTGGTGATCGATTCCGATCCCGATCAGTCGGGCGCGTCGACCATCGCCGCCGTGCTGGATCCGGGCAGCCAAGTTCGCATCGGTGCCGTCCCGGATTTGAAACCACCGGGCTTCCTGCGTCAGGCGACAATCGAAACGTTGACCCCCTATCGGGCGATCTACTTGATCAACTTGCCCGAGATCAGCGAAACCTCCGCAGCGGTGCTCCAGGAATACGTCCGGGCCGGCGGCGGGCTGGCGTGGTTCCTCGGGGATCAGGTTCAGCCGCAACGTTACAACAGCGTGCTGCTCTCTCAACAACGTCAACTACTTCCGGCGCTGCTGGAGTCCATCACACCGTTGGAATCTGGTGGCGCCGCCGACGCCGGTGACCTGGCCTTTGCCGATCAGGACACCCTGATCGACCCGCTCCGAGGGGCGGGGGATTCCGTGTTGGCGATGGTCGGATTGGCCAAGTCCTGGATCTTTTCCGAAGACGAATCCGGAACGACAGTCGGATCGCCGCCAGACGGGCCCAACGCGAATCCCAGTGATCAAGTTCGATTTCGCAGTGTCCTGCGCCGCCGTGACGGCCGGCCGCTGGTGACCGAACACACCTCAGGGGCGGGAACCGTCGTCACCGTTCTGACCGGGTTGGACCCGGCCTGGACCAACTGGGCCGGAGATCCAACATTCGTGCCGTTCATGTTGCTCGCCAACGCCCGACTTTGGAGCGGCGCCGCCGCGGCGACGTCCCGAACGGTCGATAGCCCGTTGGAGCAGCGGTTCTCCCTGCGAGAGTTTTTTCCGGAGGTCAAATTGTTGACACCCGTTCAATCGCCTCCGCGGGTGACCATCGAGATGACCGCCGAATCGGACGACTCCGATTCAGCTTCCCAGACGGCTTCGATCATTCTGGATCCGGTCGAGTGGCTGATCGCCGGCCAGTCCAACGTCGATGACCTGCTTCAACCTGGCGTCACCGAGTGGGGGCTGCTGCGTGCCGAGGGCGGTGGCAAGGTGATTCCGACCGCGACCGTCATCGAAAACGGAGAAGGCGATTTGCAGCGAGCGGATGCAGCGGAGATTCAGCGTGCCTTGTTGCCGTTGGAAGTGGAATTCGTCTCCAGCGATGACTGGAACCAACAAACCCAGTTGGCCGGCAGCTCCAGCATCGCGCTCATGTTGTTGGCGATCTTGGGACTGTTGTTGGCTGCCGAACAGGCGTTGGCCTACTGGGCCAGCTATCACAGTTCCGGCGAGACGCGTTCGCCGGCCGAACTAGGACATCTCGGTGGACGTCGTCCAGCCTTCGGGCTCGATGCCGGTTCGACGACTTCGGCGGGAGGAAAGGCGTGATGGAACCGACGGCCCCAGACGCGATGGCATCGCGTCAAACGATTTATGAATTTGCTCGCGCCGCTTCGATCGAAGGCTGGTGGTGGTGGGCGTTGTTGATCGCTTCGTTGGCGTTGATCGTCTTCGGATGCGTTCGCTTTTACCGACGCGATACGGCCGAGCTATCCCGCCCGATTCGGATCACCCTGATCTTCTTGCGGCTAGCTTCGGTGGCGGCACTGGTGTTCTTTTTCTTTGATTTTCAACGCCGCACCCAGCGGGAGATCACGCGTCCCAGCGAAGTCGTCGTGCTGGTCGATACCAGCCAGAGCATGTCGCTGGCGGAATCCGACCAGATCACCGGCGAAAGCCGTGCCGAGCGGGCCGCGGCGCTGCTGGGTGAGACGGACCTGTTGGAACAGTTCGGCAAGGAACACCGTGTCAGCGTGTATGCCTTCGGCGACACCGCGGAACCGGTGCTGTTGGAATCGCACACCAATGTCGGGCCGATGGGTGATGGAAATCAAGATGCGGATTCGGTCGAGAGCGCTCCGGCAGCCGGTTCACTGTCTTTGGTTGCCATCGCCGGCCTGATCTTGATCGGCGTCGCCATCGCCCTGTCCCTTTCCTCACTGCTGATCGCCGGTTTTGGACCAGCGGTCATCGGTGACCAAAGTTCCTCGCCGCGTGTCGGCTGGTTGTTGGTCACGACCGCGGTCACGTTGGTTCTCGGAATCATCGTTGCTGGCAGCGCCTACTGCGCCGATCCCGAGATGTCATTTGCGCAGTTGATCGGGATCGAAGGGGCTGAGAGTTCGGGCGACGAAGACGACGTGCGGCAAGACCCGGACGAAGCGGACCAAAAGCCGATTCGTGTGATCGACTGGAATGAAGCAATCGCGGCATCGGCCGCGCAGAGTCGTATCGGTGATGCGATCAGCGGAGTGCTTGCCAGCCACGACCCGACCACCCTGGCCGGCGTGGTTCTGTTAAGCGACGGCCAAAACAACGGGGGCGAAAACGTGGCGGCGGCCATGGCCACGGCGCGACGCAGCGAGGTTTCGGTTTACCCGGTCGGGTTGGGCAGCAGCCAACCGCCGGTCAATGTTCGCGTGGTCGACTTGGACGTTCCGCGACGCGTGTACCCGAACGACAAGTTCGCGATTTCGGCGGTCCTGCAGGCGACCGGCAGCAAGGAATTGGAAGTGACGATTGAACTGCTGGACGGTTTGGATTCGACCGCGTCCGGCACACCCCAGGACGGCGGGAATGATCTGCCCGTTGAAGTGATCGACTCGCAAACCATCACCATCCCCGGTGACGGGACCTTGGCGGGAGCCAAATTTGAGCTGGAACCGGAGTCGGTGGGCCGCCGACGCCTGGCAATCCGCGTGATTCCACCCCAACAGGACCAAAACGACAAAGACAACGTTCGCGACGCACGGTACGAAGTCGTCGCGCGGAAACTGCGTGTGCTAACCGTCGCGGGCGGGCCGACCCGCGAATACCGCTTCGTCCGCAACCTGCTGTATCGCGAAAACTCCATCCGGCTGGATACATGGCTGCAATCGGGCCAGGAGGGAATGAGCCAGGATGCCGACACGCTGCTGAACGAATTCCCTTCCACCGCCGCGGAACTTTTTGAATACGACGCGATCGTGATGTTTGATCCGGACTGGACGGCCATTCCGGCAGAGTCGCTGGACATGCTGGATCGTTGGCTGGCGTCGCAAGCGGGCGGTTTGGTGATCATCGGCGGTCCGGTTTATCACCCGCAATGGCTGCGGCTGCGCACCGACCCACGGGTCGCGCGGATCGCCGGTTTCTTTCCGGTGACTTTTTCCAGTCGGGGATTGTTGATGGGATCCGGCCGTGAGGGCGGCGAAACGGCGTGGCCGCTGGAATTCACGCCGGAGGCCCGGCGGGCGGAATTCTTGTGGGTCACTGATGATCCCGCGAGCAGCTTTGAAGCCTGGGAGAGCTTCGGCGGGGTTTACGACTACGTGGGTGTCAAAGCGGCCAAACCAATTTCCAAGGTCTATGCATACTTTTCCGATCCGACCACCCAGATCGGAGACACGTTGCCCGTCTACCTGGCCAGCCAGTTCTATGGTGCCGGAAGGGTTTATTTCCAAGGCAGCGGCGAAATGTGGCGGATGCGACGGGAGAGCGTGGCCTACTTCGACAGCTACTACACAAAGCTGATCCGCTGGGTTTCCGAGGGACGACTGCTGCGCGACAGCAATCGGGGTGTGCTGCTGGTCGACAATCCGCGGGCAATGGTTGGTGACACGATTACGGTGCGTGCCGTGTTGACCGATGAACAGTTCGAACCGTTGAACGTTCCGGAAGTCATGGCCAAGCTGCTGACGCCTGACGGCCGAATCATCGATGTCCGCTTGACGCCGCTGGAAGGCGAATCGCGGCCCGGAACGTACAGCGGCCGATTCGTCGTCCGACAAGCCGGCAATCACGAACTTCGTCTGACGTTGGGTGACGCCTTGGGCGAACAACTGTTTCGTCAGAACGTGCAGGTACGACTGCCGACGATCGAACTGGAACGTCCGCGGCGCAACGATGACGAATTGGCGGATTTGGCCAAGACGACCGGTGGAACGTATTGGAAAGTCGATCCGGACGTGACGAACACCGCCCTGGCGGCCGCGATGCACAACACGATTCGGCCGCAGCCACAACTGACCGTCCTGCCGGGAACGCCGGATAAATTGTTTGCCCAGCGTCGCAATGCCGTGTTGCTGTGGCTGATCGCAAGCGCGCTGACGATGGAGTGGGTTGTTCGCCGCTTGCACCGCCTGGCCTGACCGCCTGACTGGAGCCCCCCGGATCGATTGCAATTGACAGAACGTTTTCGCGTCCCCCTGATGCCTCCTTCGATTTCCATCACTCGACCCTCCTGACTCGATGCTTGATCCTCAACTGCAATCGCTGCTCCAGTCGCTTCGCGGGCGTGTCCGGCGGTACGTCGTCGTGGATTCGCTGTTGGCGATCGTGGCGGTCATTCTGATCGGCTTCTGGGTCGGATACCTGATCGATTACCTGCCGGTGTTGCTCGGTGGCAGCGAGATGCCTCGGCTGGCCAGAGCGATCTTGCTTGGCATCGTCGTCGCCGCCGTGGCGGCGATCGCGGTGCGACTGTTGGTCGCCAGACTCCGGCGCCCCCTTCCCGACGACAGCCTGGCGTTGTTGATTGAACGCCATCATCCGCAGTTGGGTGGCAGGTTGGTGACGGCGGTCCAATTGAATCAGCCCGGTCGTCACGGCGACGCCCATTCGCCGGACCTGTTGCAGATGGTGCACCGCCAAGCGTCGGATCGGATTGGCGAGGTTGATCCGGGGCGCGTGTTTCGACACCAACCGTTGTTTCGCAAGGCCCTGGTCGCAGGTCCCTTGCTGCTGTTGGCGATCGTCTTTGCGGCCATCAGCCCACAGGGATTCGCCCGCGCGGCGGGCCGGCTTTCGTTGCTTTCCGATGCGCGTTGGCCAAGGCGGGCAAAGCTTGAAATGGTCGGTGTGGATCTGCCAATCGTCACGGCGTCCGGATCCCAGGAAATGGATCCGGAACGAATCGAGTTCGTCGACGGGGTGATGCGGTTGCCCAAGGGCAGCAGCGGCGTCCTGCGGATCCGAGCCGTCGCCGATGACGCCGAAGTACCGTCGCTGTGCACGGTTTACTATCGGAGCGAAGACGGAACACGCGGACAGTCCAACATGCGGCGGGTCGGTCGCCAGCGCGATGGCTACCAGGCCTTCATTCTGGATGGGGCGCCGTTGAGCAATTTGAGCGATTCATTCGAGTTTTCCGTGCAAGGGTTGGACGACCGTTTGACCGACTTTCGGATCGAGGCGGTTCCGCCGCCGGTCATCACCCAGATGGACGTCAAAATACGGTACCCAAAATACCTGCAATCGGTCGCATCCACGGAAGACTCAAATACCTTTGACTTCGAGACCCCCTACCAGGCCGGACTGCGGGTCAGCGAGGGAAGCGACGTCTTGTTGCAGGCGGTTTCGAGTGAACCGTTGGGCGAAGTCGATGTGGTTCTGGAGGCGGCGGGAGTCGAGCGGCCGGCGCAAGACCTGACGTTCTCCTCCGATCGACGCGTCGTGACGGTGTCACTAAAGGATTTCGATCAACCGACCGCGGTCAAGCTGGTCCCGGCCGACCAGACGGGTATCAGTGCCCAAGCCCCGTTTCGGTACTTTCTGGGAGCGGTGATGGACGAGCCCCCCACGGTGGAACTGGCGCTCAAGGGCATTCAGTCGGCCGTCACGCCGATCGCCAGATTGCCGATCGAGTGTCGCGTCAGCGACGACTACGGCGTCGAATCTTTGCAGGCTTTTGTGGCTCCCAAGCACTCCACCGACGAAAACGAACCCGCGGCGGGTCCGGAGGACGGCTCCACGGAGGATGACGACGCGACGGCGCAAAACGTCGAAGACGCCTCCGCCGAGCAAACCACACTTGCGGTCTCGCTCCGGCCGGACCGCGAGGGGAATGCATCGACCGTTGTCGATTTGCGGGAATTGGTCAACGACGGAAGCCTGCAACCGATCGAACCCGGTGGAGCAATCAGTGTCTACGCAGAAGCCCGAGATGGATACAATCTGGATGGACAGCATCTGACTTCCAGCGAACTGTACCGTTTGCAAGTGGTGACGCCAGAAGAACTGTTGAGTCTGCTGGAGCGACGCGAGCTAGGATTGAGAACGCGGTTGGAGCAAACCGTGACCGAGGCTCAGGGGTTGCGCGACCAATTGGCGCGATTCCGAGCGGAACGTTTTGAAGTTTCCCCACCGAACAATCCCGAGGCGTCGTCCGAGAGCGACCAGGACGTGCGGCAGCGGGAACTGCAGATTCTGCGGCTGCGCGTCCAACAGAGTCGTCTGCAAGCCAGCAAGGCGAAGGAGGAATTGACCGGAATCGCGGAGTCCCTTGATGACATTTTGCAGGAGATGGTCAACAACCGCGTCGATTCGGCGGACCGGCAGGAACGTCTGGGATCGGGGGTTCGAGACCCGCTTCGACGGATTGCCGACGTGTCCATGGAACAGTTGGGGCAGCAGATTGCCGAAATCGAATCGGCCGTCGACCAGCCGGAACTCGCGATGCAACGGACCGAGGCCGCTTTGCAAACGGCCGACAAAATCCTGTTGGATCTCACCGCGGTTTTGGAAAAAATGCTGGATCTGGAAAGCTACAACGAAATCCTGGATCTGGTCCGCGGTTTAATCGACGACCAGGAAAAACTGAAAGAAGACACTCAGAAAGAACGTAAAAAGCGAGTGTTGGATTTGTTCAACGACTAACAGGTTCGATCAACCATGAACCCCGCTCATCCCATCTGCTGTGACCGCCCGCGGTTTCGAATTTTCCGGGCCAGAGGACTGAAGTGGGGAATCGGCCTGATGATCCTCTGCTTGCCGCTGCTCCCTTCGCGCGGCATTGGCCAGGAGACGCCCAGCCCCGCCCAGGAGTCGGACCTGCTGCTTCGCCAGTCGGGGGTGGCCGAGCGATACGAGCGCCTGGAAGAACTGTTGCTCCGTTTGGCCGACATGGAGGCGGCAGAAAACCCGGAGCGGTCCGCATTGCTGCGTCGGGCCGCAAAACAGTCACGCGACAAGTTTGTTTTGCAGCAATTGCGCAACGCATCCGAAGCACTGCGGGATGAAAAGTTCGCCGACGCGGTTTCCAACCAAGATTCGGCGCAAAAGGGCTTGGCGGAAATCCTGAAGTTGCTGACCAGTGAGGACCGCGCGAACCGAATTCGCGACGAAAAGAAACGCGTCGCTGAGATGATCAAGGATCTGAAGCGCATCGAGCGTTCACAGCGGAGCACTCGCGCGCGGACCGAAAACGGGTCAGAATTGGAGCGTCTGAAAGCGGAGCAGGCGGCTCTTGCCGAGCGGGGCCAGAAACTGCAAGACGAACTCGGTGAAGAGCAGGAAGGAGAGGCAGAGGGGAACTCGGACGCGTCCGACCAGCAGTCGTCCGACGAACCACAAACCGGGAATGCCGATCCGGCAAGCGATCAGCCCCCAGGCGAAGCGAATGAATCCGGCGACTCGGATGAATCGGGCGAGCCAAAAGAGTCCGGCGGGAAAGAAGATCGGCCAGAAAAGAATTCCGACGACAGCGATGCCGGCAAACCGTCCGAGCAAGATCCCTCCGGACAGCCTGCCGGCCAAGAATCCCCCAACGGCTCGGATCAATCGCAGGAGTCCACCCCGTCGGATTCCCAGTCTGGTGAATCCCAACCATCCCAGCAGGGTCAACCGAGCCCGTCCGAATCGCAGCCCAGCGAATCACAGCCCAGCGAATCGCAACCCAGCCAACAGGGGCAATCGGGGCAGGACTCGAGCCAGCAGTCCCCGACGCCTCCGCCCACCCCCCAGCAGCAGGCCGAACAGCAGCTGCAAAAGGCGGTCGAACGGATGCGTCAGGCGGAGCAGGAACTGGAGGACTCCAAACGGAAAGATGCAGTCGATCAGCAACTGGCCGCCGAGGAAAACCTGCGGAAAGCGATCGACGAGTTGGAGCAGATCCTGCGTCAGCTTCGCGAAGAAGAAATGCAGCGGGAACTTGCCCGGCTGGAAAGTCGTCTTAAGAAAATGGCGGCGATGCAGTCGAAAATCCTCGATGACACCGCCTCGCTGTCGGCAACCCCGAAATCGCAACGCAATCGGCAAACCGATCTGAAAGCCGGTGACCTTTCATTCGAACAGAAAAAAGTGACCGTCGAAGCGGATCGGGCCATGCTGCTGCTCCGTGAAGAGGGCTCCAGCGTGGCCTTTCCCGAAGTCGTCGCGCAGATCCGTGACGATAGCGATCGGATTGCACAACGTTTGGGCAAATCACAAATCGATGCCGTCACTCAAGGCATTCAACAAGATGTCCTGGCCGCGATCGAAGAAATGATCCAGGCTTTGCAGCAAGCGCAGCGGGACCTGGAAAAACAAAAGCAACAGGGAGAAACCCCGCCGCAACAACCCGGCGAGCCTGGTGAACAGCCGCTGGTGGACGCGATCGCAGAACTGAAACTGATCCGAACGATGGAAACCCGAATCAAATCGACGACACAGCGTTATTCGGGACTGCTACAATCGGATGAGGGTTCGGCACAGGAGTTGCTTCCGCTGCTAAAGAACTTGTCCGAGCGTCAATCGCGGTTGTACAAAATAACACGCGACTTGGTGATGCGGCGGAACCAATGACCGGCGGCGGTGGGTCCTGAACCCGCGGACGACGCGTGACAGGACCAACGCATCCGACCGATGACTCAAAATGAGGCGGAACGTTGTGAATCGTTTTCGATCTACCCTTCGGCGACACGATGCGGCCAGTTTGATTCCCTTGCTCTCGATCGGGCTCTTATCGATCGGGGTCGTCGCCCGTGCGGATCAGTCGCTCCAGCGGGAAAGCAAGTGGGACGCTCTCAGTTCCGACCAAATGTCCACGGTGCTGCGAAGTTCCCTGGACGAGTACGGCGCCGGTCCGAGTCTGATTGACCAGGCGACGGAGAAATTTCAGGGAGATCTGCAAACCCAATCGCGTGACGCCATCGACGCGTTCGTCACGGCGGTCGCGTCACTGACCGATTCGGTCGAGCAGTTGGTGGCACTCGCGGAAAAAGATCCGGTCGCCGCGGCGGTCAGCATCGATCCCTCGGCAGCCGAATACGCAGAAATCGAATCGCTTCCGAAGCCGATTCGTATGACGGTGCGAACTTGGTTGGGTCGCAGGTTGGTACGACAACGACTCTACGACGAAGCCATGCCTGTGATCGCCGAAGTCGATCCGGTCGCTTCCATCGATCCGGCAAGCTCACTGTTCTACCGCGGGGCCTGTTACCACGCCTTGCTGATGAAAAAGGAGGCGCTCGCGGATCTCAGGCTGTTGCTCGAGAATGAGGAAGACAGCCCGGAACGGTTCGCCCGGTTGGCCAAGTTGATGATCGCCGACATCAAACCGTTGAAGGAAGATTCGCTCGATGAAATCTCCCGTCTGATGACCGACGTTTCGCGACGGTTGGACCTGGGACGGAGTGGCGAGAAGGTCGAGGGCCAAGAGCAAAAGATCATCGACAAGCTGAGCAAGCTGATCGACAAGCTCGAAGAGCAACAACAGCAACAGCAGCAGCAACAACAATCCGGCGGCAGCGGGCAAGGTTCCTCGGGTGGTGCTCAAGCGTCACCGATGCAGGACAGCCAGATCGCCGGCGGAAGCGGGGCGGGGAACGTCGACAAGAAGGAACAAGAAACCGACGACAAGTGGGGCAACTTGCCTCCCGCAGAACGCAAAGAAGCGCTGCAAAAAATCAGCCGTGACCTGCCGACCCACTATCGCGACGCGATCGAGGCTTACTTCCGCAAACGGGCAACCGACGGATAGGGACCGGCCGCTTGCTGGAACCGTGGTTGCCCTGGCGAGAGGTATGGCTGTTTTCTCGCTACCGATGTTGCTGGCGCCGCTTCGCGGCTGAGGGTGTGTTGGGCAGCCATTCCCGTCGGCTTCCGCCGACGGCCGGGTGCTGTCGTCCCTTCGAGACTGTGCTTCACTCTGCTTTCCAAGGCGGGTCGAGCGTCAGCGAGGGGAACGTCTCTCAATGCTCATCGCTCCCAATTCTCGCTGATTCTTCGCAGCGGTAACGTCGGCAATGGTTCGGGGGCCCAGGCTCGGACCGACACTTCGTCGACGATTGCTTCGCCGTCGCCGATGATTTCGAAGTGCACCTTCAAGTCTTCCTGGCCAAAACTTTGGCGGTACAGACGAACCGGAGTCCACTCGGTCGCACCACGCACCAGAACTCCCATCTCCGGACCGCCCAAACTGTCGTACACCAGAACGCCCTGGTGTGGCGCTCCAAACCCAATCGTTCGGATCATGGCGTCAATCCGAACCGCCTGATTCTTTTTCAATGAAACTGGAGGACTGGACAGCACTGCCACGGTTCCTTCGTAGCCACCGCCCAGCGGCTCGGGCGTGGTCGACGTGGCAACCAGACGTGCCGCGCCTCGGCCATCGAAGAAGCCCCGGGAAACCCAGGAGATGCTGCTCCGTGAACGGACGACCTGTCTTTGGGCAAATTCCCATCGTCCCTCGCCCAAGTCTTCGGGCCGATCCAGGCCACCGGCGGCGATCAGGTTCTCACTCCAACCCTCATCGCCCATCAACGGTTGCCAACCGATCTGCAACTGCGGATGTCCCGCCGACATCGGTGGGCTGCTGACGTAAGCTTCGCCGGGACGGGATCGCATTCCCGGCATCAGGGCTTCGGTCAGTTGCCAGGCGGATCGCAAGCCCCAGGCGTCGGCCCGGCTCGACAGTCGCAATGTCGTTTCCGCATCGCCCGCCCGATACGCCGGTTCGGCATCCCTGAGCGTTCGCTCCGCCACCGTCATCAAATCCACGGGAACCAGAGATTCCGTCGCCCCCGAACCGACCGCTTGGCTCCACGCGGCTCGCACCGCGGCAACGCGCTCGTTGGTCAGTTGCCACCGATCGGCGGACGCGTGCCGTGCAAATTGAAGCGCCGACTGGTTCAGCGGCACGCCCGTCCCCGCATCGCCGCTGATCACCAGCAGCTCGCAGACGTCCGGGGAAACGATCTGGATCTTGGCTCCGGTTGGCGTGGAATCAATGTCGACTCGCTGCGCGGAAAAGTGCGTCATTCGCCAGGCAATCCGGTTCTCGTGCCCCGGCGGAAGCAACACATTGATGACCTTTCCGTCGCCGGCAAGGATTTCGTCACCGCGAGCTTGCTGCGAACTGATCAGCAGCAATTCTTCTCCATCCGCGCGAAGGCACCCGCATCGATAGGGGGCACCTTCAATCGTGTACGATGACACCGGCTCGGAGGACGCGAGCCACGGAGAGATCATGGCCACAAACCGATTGACGTAACTGAGTGCCATCGAGCGTTGCTGCGAATCGACGTCACCCGAGACGAGGGACCGGTTGGAGCGAAACAGCAAGGCCCGCGGGGCGTGCTCCAGGGCTTGGACCGTTTGCGCCCACATTGAATGCCAGCGATACATCCCGCCCGGAGCCACGCCAATCGAGTTTTCGATGGCACGGTTCATCTCGGTCAACCGATTGGGCAGTGACGACTGGATCGCGATGGCGACGTCGTGTCCGCCCCCAATCTGCGAGATCTTGTTGGCGATTGCCAGGGACTGTTCGCTGGCCGACAGGTCGCGACCGCGCGGCGGCGCATCGGTGACCACACCGTCGGCCAGACTCGCATACTGTGGCCAACTTTCGGTCGGTGCCACGACGATGGGACGCTGCCAGACACCAGGCAGACGTCGCAGCCGACGCACCGTTTTGTCGGTCTGTTCGACCCGCTGGTTATCCAAGGCGACACCGCCTCCCAGGTACCAGGCGACCACCGGATCCAGCAACGTCTGTAACTCGGGATCGGGCGCTGTTGGCGGTGGAGCGTAGACCAACACCCGAGATTGAATCGCTTCACGCAGCAATTCCGCGGTCGGCGGTTGATCGATCAAAACGGCATCGAAGCCGAGCCGCCGGACCCAGTTCAACGGCTCGCCCTGATGCTCCAAAATGCGAATCACCCGCCCGTGTGGAAACGCGGGTCCCGGCCGCAAGTTTCGGGTCGATTCAGCCAGTTCACCGGCTAGGCTCTGACGCAACACCATCGACGTCCCACTCTCGCGGTCGCTACCAGATCGAGCAACCATGGCCCCCGACGCGCCGGGTCGAGGCCGACCGGAACTCAATCCGGGGACCGGATCGACTCGGCCGTGGTCTCCGATCGGGATCATGCCGCGCAACGAGAGGCTATCGACGCGGATTCCCGTATCGCCGCGACCGCTGTAGGCGTTGATCACGATGGCATCGACATAGGGATCCGACACGTCGGCCGAGGCTCCGTGGGCGCCGCGGAGGTTGGCCTGTTTGATTCGCAACGGCCGTTCGATGCTGCCGATTCCGATCGACTCGAACTTTCCGGCACGCTCATAGGTCGCACCGTAAATGATGGCGGAGACCGGACGCCGCGTTTGAGGATCGCGGAGATAGGGAAACCGCACCCGCAGCCCGATGCGGGACCCGCGGCGGGCGCTCATCACCGAAACGTTGGCGACCAGATCGTCGGTCGGTCGCACCGGTTCAATGCTGTAGACAAACAGCACCTCGCTTCCCAAACCGGCGTGAAATTCAATCGACTCACATGCCCCTCCGTCCGCACCGCCACTGTGCAGATTGCGATGGTTCAGGATGCGTGCATCACAATCCGACCGATCCAGGTGCCAGCGCGGCGGATAGGCGTCCAGGGAATCAAACAACTCCCCGCCGGCCAGGGCTGGGTGGATGACCGAGGATGCGAGCGAGACGATCAAACACAAGGCGATCCACCGTCGGACTGCTCGGCGACCTGGTTGCCGGACTGTCGCACCGAGCCCGGCTGCGATCGATGCCGGAAAGGATTGCCGAGCCGGAACGACCGACGGGCGTTTGACGGCTCGCTGTCGGGTTTTGTGCATCGATGATTGACCTAAACCTCCACAGCCCGAACAATCGGCCGCACGACGGGGGAAACGGGTGTCGGTGGAGCGACCGATGGCCAGCCGGGTTCGTGAAATGAAGCGTGCGGTTGACGCGACGATGTTGAAAAAAAACCACATCCCGTCGCAACCCGCAGCTACCTGCGTAAAACGTTGGTGTATCAAGATTTACGTTGCCGGGCCAAGGTGAATCAACGTTGTTTTTCTTCAACGTTGCGTTTTGACAACCTGGGCCGACAGATCATCGTAAGTTGTTTGGTAACCGAACGTTACGCATCCAGATTCGCTCGGCTGGCCGGAGCTGGCATCGAGAATGCATTGGAGGCATGCAACGCAATCAATCACTGTCTCTCTACCCGGAGCCCAGGCGCATGCATAAGACATCGACCGGATCGACCCCCACCGCCAAAGACGACGTCCCCCAAGAGCTGCGGGAACTGAATGCCGCGATCGACGCTTTGCCGGCGACCTATCGCGACGCGGTGGCACCGGCACTGATGCGAGCGATCGAATGCAGCACCCGCCGCCGCCGCATCCTGAATCTGGTGCAAGAAGCTCTGTCCCAACTGCGTCTGGACATGAAGTATCTGGTGTTTGACTTGGAAGCGACCCGTCGGGAACGCGATCAATACCGTGATATGCTGGAAAAGGACGGCTTGATGTAGAAACGGGGGCCCGGCCTGGCGACCTCGCCTTGGGCGATGTCGCTCGCCAGATGTGGCTAAGCAACGGGGCTCTTGATGATCCGCTATCATACCGGCCGCGACCGATCCCTTGGTCGCATCCACACGATGGCACCATCAAGCTTGCACGGAACCGAACATGCGTCACGCTTCCCGTCCGCCATTAGCGATCGGAGATACCCGCCGCTCTCAACTAAGAATGCTGGCATTCGGGGCACTGCTTGCCGGTGGCCTGCACGCGGCCGGACTTGTTGCGGAAGACCGCGCCCCGAATCCGGAACTGCAGGCGGTCGCAGCACCGGATGGGACAGCCGCCTCGGATCGAGCCGCTGCCCAGTCCGCGGCAAACCTTCAATCCCTGCCTTCTGAACAGGTGATTCAGGTTCTGAACGCATTCGGGCAGGCCACTCCGCGCGGCAAGAATTGGCTGCGAGCGCTGGCGGCCGACGTCGCCGACAACGGACCCTTTCCGCGTGAAGCGTTGCAACGATTCTTTGACGACCGCTCCGGTGATCCGGATGCCCGCTACGTTGCCTTCCAACTGCTCGCTCAGCAAGACCCAGCACTCCGTACCGAATTGCTTGCTGAAGCTCAAACCGATCCATCGTTGCCCGTTCGCTACCTAAGGATTCGGGACCTGCTGGACGAAGCCGCCGGACTGGTCGATGAGCGGCCGGAAGAAGCCAAAGCCCTTGCGACGACCGCGATCGAAAACGGTCGCAGCCCGGCGCAACTGGAACGTGCCGCCAAGTTGTTGGAGCAGTTGGACGTTCCCGTCGACCTGGCCGAAACCCTGGGGATGATGCGATCCTGGTTGGTGATCGGGCCGTTTGACAACACCGACAGCGAGGATTTTGATACCGCCTACGTTCCAGAGAACCGCTACCTGGAACTGGGGACGCCGATCGATCCCCAAAACGGCGGTGAACCGGCTGCCGAGAAGGGAAAACGGGGTCCCGTTCAGTGGCAAAAGGTTTCCAGTGACGACAGCCAGGGAATGGTGGACTTGAATGCGCCGCTGTCCAACGAGAAGGATGCGGTGGCGTACGCGTATCAAAAGCTCACGGTGCAGGGAGAGCAACTACCGCTGAAAGCGGAAGCACGGTTGGGATCCATCACCGCGAACAAGGTGTGGGTCAACGGTCAGTTGGTCATTTCCAACAATGTCTATCACTCTGGCACCCGAATCGACCAGTACGTTGGAGAATGCCAGTTGCTACCGGGCGAGAACACGGTCCTGATCAAGGTGCTGCAGAATGCCCAGACAGAGCCTTGGGCCCAGGATTGGCAATTCCAGTTTCGGCTTACGCACCCGGACGGACGCCCCATCAAAACAACGCCGGTTGAAGTCGAACTCTGACGTGACCGAGAAGGCCGGCGGGACGACTCCGAGTCGAAGTGTGACCGTCTTTGACAAGGAGGGGCAGCAAAGCGTTGTGAAGCCCAAGTCGCGAAGCGACGATAGCCCCCTGCCGTCGGCATAAGCCGACGGAAACCGCTGCCCTAAACACCCCAGCGGCGCCAGCCACACCGCGTCAGCAGCGCGGGCATGCACAGCATGCCCTACCTTCCTCGGTTCGATCCGTCGTCCAGACGCTGCAAGACTTCGTCGGTCGGTTCGGGCTGAATCTCCTCCAGCGGGCTGTCGTCTCGCGCGAAGAACATCAGGTGTTGCCAGGGCAGTTCGTTGTATTCCCGAACCAATTTGAACCCGTTGGCCTGGTACTCTTTCATGATTTGCCGCTTGGACATTTTGTGCAGCGGCTTGATCGGAACGGTGGGATCCTCCTCGCGGTATTCCAGTAGCGCGATTACCCCCGTCGGTTTGAGTGCACGACGGATCTCCCACAGCATCGACTGGGGATGAGAGAACTCGTGATACACGTCCACCATCAACAAGAGATCCAAGGTGTCCTCGGGCAGCTTGGGGTCGTCCACGGTTCCCAGGACCGGCTGGATATTCTTCAGGTTGTACCGGTCGGCTCGCTGGCGAAGTTTTTGCAGCATTTCGCGTTGAATGTCGACGGCATAAACGCGTCCGTCTTCACCAACTTTGCGTGCCATCGGCAACGTCCAATACCCGTTACCACAGCCCAGATCGCAGACGACCATGCCGTCGGTCAGTTTCAATTGCTGGAACGATACCGACGCGTTCTCTTCTTCATCGCGTTCGGGGCGGATCAGCCACGGTGCTCCCAGATGGCTCATCGGCTTGGCGACGACGCGTCCCAGGTAGCTGTTCCGTGGCTCTTCCACCGGTTTCGACTGCGACGCAGAACCGGCTTCCTTTGCGGCCTCTTCAGCCGCCGGTTCTGATGGAGATGCGACCGGCTGGGCGATCCCCTCAGCGGCCCCGACCAGGGTCAGCAACAACCCGAGCACAGAGACCAGCAAACGAGCTCGACCGTCGACCGGCGTGCCTGAATACCAGCGGACGGAGCGGGAACGGAAAGAGATCATCATGCGAGCGGATTTGGGGGAAGACGTGCGAAGCGGATCCGCTGGCGCTGAACGGCAAACTGGGACAGCCGGTAGGATGCAAACGGCCTATATGTCCAGCGTGTCGGTGGGCTTGGGCAGCGCAAAATCAGGTTCAAATGCGCCATCGAAAGAATAAACGTCGTCAAAATCTTCGCGGCGATCGGAATCGCTTTTTCGCATCTGCTCGATCCGAATCAGATTGTAAACCAGCTCGCCAAAGTCACTGGTCGATCGAACGCCCCAGCTTTCGAGCACCATCCGAGCGAGGTAGCCGAATTGGTCGATCGCGTAATGCCGACAGGCCTCGCAGAGTTGCTGGCCGGTAATGTGCCTGGGACGCGGTTTGGAGAATGAATCATTGGCCGCCACCGCCTGAGACAATTCGGGCAGGTGTTCGTGAGCGTACTGGAGCGCCTCGCGAATGAATTGGTACGCCTCGTACTTGTACCGCGGGTCCTCTTTCAAAAGCTTTCGCATCGCTTGAAGGGGCGAGTTCATCAGTTCATTGCTCATACGGCGTTTGGCAGGTTTGCGAAAACGTTTCTTCTATCATAGTGAAGCTGTGGGCTGGCCAGCTCAATTTTTTCGTCTGGGCGATCGAGACTTGGCCGGAGGAGGATGCTTCGTGATCCGCACGACCTGGTCGGCGGCGATCAGGATCCTCCGCTTGTCTTCCGTTCGTACCATCAATTGTTGCGAAAGAATGTCCTGAGCCAAGACCGCAACGGTCCCATCTCGGGTCAAAACCTCGGCCCCCACCGGAGGCAATTGGTCAGCAAGTTCCTGGTAAGTGTCAAATTCGTAACGCAGGCAGCACTTCAGTCGGCCACAACGCCCGGAAATTTTGGTCGGATCCAGCGTCGACCGCTGGAGTTTTGCCATTTTCATCGATACAGGCGGCATTTTGCTCAAAAACGTCGCACAGCACAGCGGACGGCCGCAATCGCCGTAGTCCGCCAGCAGCTTCGCTTCATCGCGAACGCCGATTTGACGCATCTCGATCCGGGTTTGGAATTCGCCGGCTAAGTCCCGCACCAGCTGGCGAAAATCGACCCGCCCCTCCGCAACATAGTAAACGACGATCCGTTCTCCCCCCAATAGTCGTTCGACGTCCACCAGGTCCATGGCCAGGCCAAGTCGATCGACACATTTCTGACACTTGGCCAAATCGTCGCGTGACATCGCGTCGATGTGGTCCCATTGGATCTGATCGTCGCCCGTCACCGCTCGCACGATTTTTCCGGCAGAGTTCTCCTGCATCGAATCGACCGCCGCGGGGGTGGCTTCGCAAAGCACCGTGCCGATTTCGGTTCCACGCTCGGTGCGAACCACCACCTGGTCTCCATAACGAAATGGTGTCCGTGAACCCATCACGCCCAAGATCCGCATCGAGCCGAAACGCACGACATATTCCAGATCGGTTTGCCCCGATCCGGCGGCGTCACCATTCCGGTCTCCGCGCGGTGGGGACTCGATCGGAGGTTCGCCACGCCGATCCGACGGGGTCATGGTGATTCCTGATCCGGCTTGGAAGCTTCCTCCTCCACTTCAGCAGCCGCAGCTTCCTCCTGGCCGGCATCGTCAACCGCCTCATCTTTTTCGGCCGACTCGTCAGCGGCGGGCGTCGCCGTCGTGGTCACGGCCGGATTCCACGTCCAACTTTGCCCAGCCGTCACGATGCCGTTCTTGCGAGTTCCCACAAGCAACTGTCCCGGACCGCCGAAGCACAACGCCCACACACCACTCTCGGCGCCGATCGTGGTCAGTTTGCTTCCGTCGGCGAAGTGAATCTTGCCGCTCACTTCGGACGCAGCGATCTGGCCGCTGGGCGACACTGCAATCCGCGTGATCCAGTCGGTGCCCTGCGCGATCGACTCTGGTTTGGCATCGGGAGCCGCCCGAACCTGGTACAGGTTCCGATCGGCTGAACCGACAACCAGCGATTCGGAGTCTTGAGTGAACGACAAGCACCAAGCCGTTTCATCACTGATGCTGATGACGCCGATGCTATCCAACTCCGGCCACTTCAACAGGTGAACCTTTCCGGCTCCGTCCGTTGCTGCAACCTTGGTCGCGTCGGGAGAAACCGCCAGATCCGTGATCGCTGCCTCACTCAGCTCAACCGTTTTCGCCAACTCGCCTTTTGCGAGATCGAAGGAGAATAGCTTTCCAGATTCATTACCGGCCAAGACGGTTTTATCGTCCGGTCCCATCACCAGGGTTTGGCACCACCGTTCAAAAACCGATTCGTGCGTGGTCGGAGTCTTGGACGCCACGTCGTACACAATCAGATTGCCGCGATAGTCAACGCTGGCAATGGTGTTCGCATCGTCGGTCGCGGCAACGTCCCATACCGCGGCCGGGTGCTCGTAAAGTTTCTCCAGCTGGCCGGTATTGGCCAGCTTGACGCGTGAAACGGTACCGGGGCGCAAAAGCAATCCCGTGGCCGTGCCCACGACGAACGAGTCGCCGCCGCCGGGAACGATGGAGGTGACCCAAAGCGATTCGGAATCGACGCTGCCGGAATCGTCCGCCGGTTCAGCGGCTGCCGTGACGGAAATCAGGCCAAGCAGCAACGCAATCATGCAGGGAGCTTTCATCAATCAACGCGCGGGATGGAGGAAGGGAGGTTGGAAGGTCTTCCCCGCATTGTAACGGTTCCCGCGTCCGATTGAGAGATCACTCGTCGGTGACGCATCCCTCGCTGGCCGTCTTGACGTTCTTGATGTACTTGTACAGCGTCCCGCGCGTCGCCTTCAGCGGAGGCGCCGTCCAAGCCTTTCGGCGTTTATCCAGCTCTTCCGGATCCAGAGCGACATCCAGGGAATTGCTTTCGGCATCGATGGTGACCTCGTCACCGTCTTGCAACAACCCGATGGGCCCACCCAGTTGGGCTTCCGGGGTGACGTGCCCCACGATGAATCCGTGACTGCCGCCGCTGAAGCGACCGTCGGTGATCATCGCCACATCGGCCCCCAAACCGGCGCCCATGATCGCGCTGGTCGGGGTCAACATCTCTGGCATCCCCGGACCGCCCTGCGGACCTTCGTAGCGAATGACGACGACATCGCCTTTCTGGATCTTCTTTTGTTCCAGTGCCGCCAGCATGTCCTCTTCGCTGTCGAAACAGCGGGCCGGCCCGGAGAATTTCAATCCTTCTTTGCCGGTAATTTTGGCGACGGCACCTCCCGGTGCCAGGCTGCCGCGGAGAATGCGGATGTGTCCGGTCGGTTTGATCGGTGCTTCGACCGTCTTGACCACCTTTTGTCCTTCCTTCAGTCCAGGAAGGGAATCCACGTTCTCGGCCAACGTTTTGCCCGTCACCGTCATGCAGCTCCCGTCCATGAACCCTTTCTCCAGCAGGTACTTCATCACGGCCGGAGTGCCGCCAACCGAATGCAGGTCTTCCTGCACGAAACGGCCGCTGGGTTTCAGATCCGCCAGCAACGGTACGCGATCACTGACCGATTGAAAGTCGTCGATGGTCAGCGGCACGTCGACGGCCCGGGCCATCGCGATCAGGTGCAGCACGGCGTTGGTGCTGCCGCCCAGTGCCATCACCGTGACCATCGCATTCTCGAAGGCGGCACGGGTCATGATGTCCCGCGGCTTGAGGTCCAGCTTCAGCAACTCCAGCATGGCCGCCCCCGCGCGGCGGCACTCCTCTTTTTTCTCAGGGTCTTCGGCAGGAATGCTGGCCGAATACGGCAGCGACATCCCCAGCGCCTCGATCGCCGTGGCCATGGTGTTGGCGGTGTACATCCCGCCGCAAGCGCCCGCGCCCGGGCAGCTTTTTTCGACGATCTCCTGACGTTCTTCGTCACTGATCTGACCCGCCAGGAATTGTCCGTAACACTGAAACGCGCTGACGATGTCCAGCTTCTCGTCTTTGCGGAACCCCGGTTTGATGGTTCCACCGTAGACCATCAAGGCCGGTCGATTCAAACGTCCCATCGCGATCAAACATCCCGGCATGTTCTTGTCACATCCGGGCAGCGCCACCAGTCCGTCATACCACTGCGCGCCCATGATGGTTTCGATCGAATCGGCGATCAGGTCACGGCTCTGCAACGAAAAGCTCATCCCCTCGGTGCCCATCGAAATCCCATCGCTGACTCCGATGGTATTGAATCGCATGCCCACCATTCCCGCGTCGGTCACGCCCTTCTTGACCTCCGCGGCCAAGTCCAGCAGGTGCATGTTGCAGCTGTTCCCCTCGTACCAGACGCTGGCAATCCCGACCTGCGGCTTGTTCATGTCCTCGCGTGAAAGTCCGGTGGCGTACAGCATCGCCTGAGACGCGCCCTGGCTCTTGGGCTGGGTGATCTTGCTGGAGTACTTGTTCAACTGCGTCATGGGAATTTGGGATGGAGGGTGGGATCGGACGAGAGGATGGACCCTGGGAAGATCCGGTCAGTTTAAATTCGGCCAGTGTGAATTCAGGCAAGCCGTGCTGGAAGTGGATCGTGGTGGTAACGGTCGGCGAAAGGAAAACACCGTCGGACGCTCGCATCCTGCGCGCGAGGCCGTCACAATGAGCACCTCCGCACCACGGTAGGCCCGACGACGAACGGCCCGACGACACGCCAGCGGCATGCCGCCCACCGTCACGACGACACCCGCCCCAGCAGGACAGGTTCGCGGGTCGCCAAAAATGCGAGCGTTGCGTGTTTGCCATTCGGCGTCGCGTATTATCCCTATGCCGGCGGTTCTCACAATCCGCCCCTTCCCTCCTCCGCAGGTATCCCCCCATGACTCCCTTCGGTTCACTTTTTCCGGTCAAGGTCGTCCGCGTCACGCTGGTCGCGGTGCTGGGATGCTGTCTGCCGTCCCCGCCGGTTCGAGGCCAGGACACTGGAATCCAAGACCAGGCGTCCTCCTCCCAGGTGAAGTTGTTTGACGGAAAAACACTGCAGGGCTTCAACGGGGACGAAGCCTGGTTTCGCGTTCAGGACGGTGTCATCATTGCCGGCAGCCTGGAGAAACCGATTCCGCACAACTACTTTCTGTGCACCGACAAGACCTACAGCGACTTTGAGCTGACCGTGGAAGCCAAGCTGGTGGGACAAGGAAACAACGCGGGTGTCCAGTTTCGCACCAAGCGGATTCCCAACGACACCGAAGTGATCGGCTATCAGGCGGACATCGGTTTCGTCAATCAATCCACTCCATGCTGGGGCGCCCTGTACGATGAATCGCGGCGAAGAAAATTCCTGGACGAATCTCCGCAAAAGGCGATGAAGGCGCTTAAACGGGGCGACTGGAACCAGCTGAAAGTGATTGCAAAGGGGGACCACATCCAGATTTTCCTGAACGGAGTCCAGACGGTCGACTACGTGGAACAGGACCCGAAGATTGAACGCGAAGGAGTCATCGCCTTGCAGGTTCACAGCGGGCCACCATTGGAAGCACACTACCGCAATCTGCAGCTCCGCATCCTGGAAGACTGACCGCGTCATTCGCGCGACGTGGAATCGCGTCTGATGTATTCGTCGTAAGCCTTCCCTTGTGTGATCGCCTTAGCCGCCTGCACCGATGAGTGACTCCCCGAACGCGTCGATCGAATTCTGCTATTTCGATTTGGGCAACATCCTGGTGTCCTTCGATGAATCGGTGGCCTGTGAGAATCTGTCGCGCCAGACAAAGCTACCGATCGATCAAATTCGGGAACGAATCTACGCCAGCGGATTGCAACAACGCTATGAACGTGGCCAGCTGGATGACGAAGCCTATGCCGATCTGGCTCGACAAGCCCTGGGGCTGAGCATCGATCAACTTTCCACGCGAGATTTTTTGACCGCCATCAGCGACATGTTTTCGCCGATCGAATCCATGGTGGCGGCGGTTCAAGCGATGCGTCGCCAGACCGGTCGCGTTGGCATCCTCTCCAACACCTGCGACGCCCATTGGCGGTGGATCCGCAACCAAGATTGGAGGATCTCCGGCGTGGAGTTCGATGTCACCATCCTCAGCTACCAGATCGGATGGATGAAGCCGGACGTGCAGATCTACGACGCCGCCGAACAGGCCGCCGGAGTGCCGCCGGAAAGAATCCTGTTCATTGATGACAAGGACGAAAACGTCCATGCGGCGCGTCAACGCGGCTGGCAGGCAGCCCAATGCTGGGGCGGACCGGACGCCTGCGCCGCGCTCGATCGATACATGATCCGATAGTCGTCGCACGGGCCGGCGTCGGGCCGCCTCCTGTGACGATTCGGCAGATCGGCCCCAAGACTGCATGGACAGCGCCAGTTTCAATCAAAAACACCGTGACGTGCAGTGCAATGAGCGGCAAGTCGCTTGCCGCCGGTGGAGGCGAGACAACCCGCGGCGAGCGCCACGCCGGCTCACCTAAAGTGGCGTTTGACCGGCAGCTTCCACGCTCTGGCGAGCGTGGCTACTTGCCGGACCGCTGTGCGCTGCACGTCATCGCGGCTACGGTATCGTGCGACGTGCTGCCGGGCTGTCGGTTCGTTGCCTCTTCGCCGCGAATCTGGAAAGCGCCGGCCCCTTCATGACTTCCTTGAGTCGATTGTTATGGCCGAATTGAAACTTGCGGTACGTTTGGATTCACTCGGATTGCCATTGAAACGTGGATTGGATGTTGCCGCCCGCCTGGGTGTTCGCGGGGTGGAACTGAACGCCCGCGGCGAAGTTCATCCGGAAGCGCTAAGCGAAACGGGGCTGCGTCACCTGAGGAAGATGCTGGAGGACCGGAACTTGTCGGTGGCGGCGCTCCGGTTCCAAACGCGGCGCGGCTACGAAAACCCGCAGGATCTGCAACGGCGGGTTGAGGCGACAAAGTCGGCGATGAGCCTGGCCTACAAGCTCGGCGCGCCGGCTGTCATCAATTCCATCGGGTACGTCAGCGACGACAAGGACGATCCACGCTACAACACGCTGCAGGCGGTGATCGAGGACCTGGGACGTTTTGGGGCTCGCGTCGGTGCTTTTCTGGCGGCGGAGACCGGGGCCGAATCGGGTGAAACGCTGTCCGAGATCCTGGGGGAGAGCGAAGACGGGTTTGTCGCGGTGGCTTTCAATCCGGGCCAGTTGATCGTCAACCGGCACAGCGTGCTGGACGCCGTTCGCGTGTTGAAAGATCGCATCGTGGTCGTGTGCGCCACCGATGGCGTGGTCGACCTGGCCGCCGGGCGGGGCATCCGTGTTCCGATCGGTGAGGGTACGGCGGACTTTCCGCAGATTCTCGCGACGCTGGAAGATTCTGATTTCCGCGGACCGGTGATCGTGGGACGCTCGGACGCGACGTTGGCCGAGCTGGACCAGGGGGTCCAATACCTGACGAACTTGTAGCAGCCGCCCGGGGTGGGTGCGACCTTGCGGTTCGCACGTTCAGACGGCCGGTCGCCGGTGGCAAATGTCCCCGGTGGTTCGGACGTTTCGCGGGGAAAGGCCGGCAGAGCCGGCGCGTGCAGTGCGTTCCCGGGCGGGATCCCGGGAACGAGGGGGGGCCCCTGGTCCCAAGGCTCCCGCCTTGGAACCAACGGCTTGGTAGGCTCCGCCTGCCAGCTCCCGCAGATGCTCTATCTCCGGACGCCTTGGTCCCGGAACAAGCCAGAGCGGCCGGAATCGACGGCTTGGGCTAAGCCGAAAGTCGAAGGCGGAAAGTTGAAAGTTCAAGGTGACTCCAAGGCCTGATTTTTGACATACTTCGTTGCAGTGTGGTCCCAACTGTCCATGGCCGAGCCCTCCTGCAGTGATCCGATCCGACATTTTCGCCTTGCAGATCGCGAATCTTCGCAAGAGATATCGCCGACTGGACGCGCTCCGCGGCGTGGATTTCGCGTTGTCCGAAGGTGAACGGTTGGCGTTTCTGGGGCCCAACGGTGCGGGAAAAACCACGCTGATCCGTTGCCTCGCGGGGCGGACCCGTCCCACCGAGGGCCAAATCCTGGTATTTGGCCACCCGATCAACGCGCCGGGCGTCCGCCAATCGTTGGGACTGGTGCCTCAAGAACTGGCCCTCTACGACGATCTGACGACTCGGGAAAACCTTCGCGCCTTTGGCAAGTTTCACGGCATCGGCCGGCGTGAACTGAGGGATCAAGTGGAGTGGGCTTTAGAATGGACCGGGTTGCGTGACCGCGCCGACGATCTGCTGGGGGGCTTTTCCGGCGGAATGAAGCGACGCGTTAATCTTGCCTGTGGCGTGCTGCATCAACCCCGAATCATCTTGTTGGACGAACCGACCGTTGGCGTCGATCCGCAGAGTCGCCAGCGGATCTTTGCAATGCTGGACGAGTTGAATGATCGGGGCGCATCCATCCTGTTGACCACCCATCACCTGGATGAGGCTCAACAGCGAAGCGACCGGATCGTCATCATGGATCAAGGCAGAGTGATCGCCGACGGAACGATCGAAGATCTCGTCCGGCAGACGGTCGGCAAGTCGCGGATGATCAAGATGCGAGTTGACCGACCGCTGGAGTCGCCGCTGGTGTTCCACGGGGACGGGGAACACGTCGCGCCGCGATCAGTCGGGGTCGCCGGCCAAGACACTTTTGAAACTCGAATCGACGACGTCACCGTTTCACTGGGGCGCCTCATCCAATCCGTCCGGCACAGCGGCTATTCGGTTTCGGACATGGAAGTCCAGTCGCCTTCGTTGCATCATGTCTTCTTGCATCTGACCGGTCACGAACTCAGGGATTGAGCGGCCGATGATTTTTACCATCATCCAGATCAGCCTTCGAAGGTTGCTTCACAATCGGATTGAACTGCTGCTGACGTTCGTCGTTCCGATCGCGTTCTTCAGCGTGTTTGCAGTGATCTTCGGTAACGGGATTGGCAGCGGGACGACCCCCAAGATCAAAGTCGTCGTCGTCGACGAAGCCGAAACGTCGGAATCTGAATCGCTGGCCGCGTCCCTGCGTGATAGCGCCGGACTGCGATTCATGGATTCGGGCGCGGATTCGGGCGGGGAATCGGGCGAAGAATCTTCGGCAGCGTTGCACGGGACCTTGTCTCGTGAACAAGCCTCCGACCTGGTCCGCCACGGAAACGTCACGATTGGGATCGTGCTGCGACCCGCGGAAGATGGCGTCGGTGCGGACCTGCTGGCCGACGCGTCCGATCAGGTGGCTGGGCAAGTGGTTGCCGCTTTGGTAGGGCGGGAACTGGCAATCGCGCGCACGAAAAGTCTGGCGGCCGCTCGCGTTGCATCGCATCGGACTCCTGCCGGGATAGGCTCGCAGGCCCCCGCGCAAACTTCTTCGCTGCGAAAACCGCCTGGAACCGGAGCCGTCCCGAATTCACCTCCAGCCGATTCCGCCTCCTTTGTGAAGCTGTCACAGGGCACCGCGATGGCCCGTGGAGCGGACGTACCGCAGGACGGGTCCGAGATCCTCTCCCCGGCGATCCAAATTGTGGACGTGATTGGCGAAGGAAAAACGAATCCCGTGGTCAGCATGTACGCCGCGGGGATTGCCGTGATGTTTCTGCTGTTCGGTGCAACCGGCGGAGGAGGCGCACTGCTTGAAGAACGCGAGAACACGACCTTGGACCGGTTGCTTTCGACGCGGTTGACCATGGATCAATTGTTGTTGGGGAAATGGTTCTACCTGACAGGGCTGGGATTCTTTCAGGTCTGCGTGATGTTCCTGTGGGGGCAGTTCGTCTTCGGCGTCGATTTGCTCGGTCACCTGGACGGATTTGTAATGATGACGCTGGTGACCAGCTCCGCCGCAGCGGCGTTTGGCCTGCTCCTGGCGACACTCTGCAAGACGCGAGGCCAGTTGAATGGGCTGTCCGTCATCCTGGTATTGACCATGAGCGCTTTGGGCGGATCGATGGTGCCTCGCTATGTGATGAGCGAACGGATGCAGGAGTTGGGGTTATGGACGTTCAACGCGTGGGCACTGGACGGATACAACAAAGTTTTCTGGCGAGACATGCCGGTGGAAACCCTGTGGCCGCAGTTGGCCGTGTTGATGGCGGCCGGGGTAACGTTTCTACTGGTGGCTCGAGCGCTCGCGGTTCGTTGGGAATTCGATTGAGTGCTGGTTCTCCCAATCCTTGAGACGGCGACTTTGTCATGAATTCAGTGAGCCCCGGCCAAACACGACTCGGATGGATCGGTACCGGTGTCATGGGGTACAGCATGTGCGGACACCTGATCGACGCCGGCTACGACATGACCGTCTACAACCGATCGCCGGACAAGGCCAAACCGCTCGCCGAGCGCGGGGCGAAGATCAAAACGTCACCCAAAGAAGTTGCCCAAGAAAGTGACATCGTTTTCACGATCGTGGGTTTTCCGAAAGACGTCCGCGAAGTCATCCTGGGAGAACAAGGGGTTTTGGCCGGATCACGTTCCGGCATGACGTTGGTGGATATGACGACCAGCCAACCAAGCCTGGCACGCGAGATCGCAGAAACCTGCGAGGCTGCTTCGATTGATGCAATCGATGCGCCCGTCAGCGGCGGTGACAGCGGCGCAAAGAACGGGACCCTCTCCATCATGGTTGGCGGCAAGGCGGACGCGGTTGCGCGTGTCGAACCGCTGCTTCAGTTGATGGGAAAGACCATCGTCCACCAGGGCGGACCGGGCTGTGGCCAACACACCAAGATGGTCAACCAGACCCTGATCGCAACCGGCATGATCTCCATCTGCGAAGCCCTGCTGTACGCTCACCGCGTCGGCCTGGATATCCCCACGGTTCTCAAGAGCGTTGCTTCCGGTGCCGCGGGAAGCTGGGCCCTGTCCAACCTTGCCCCGCGGATGCTCGACGGCGACTTTGACCCGGGATTTTTCGTCGAACACTTCTTGAAAGACATGAAGATCGCGTTGGACGAAGCCGCTCGGATGAATCTGGCTCTACCCGGAATGGCCCTGGGCTACCAACTGTACCAAGCCGCCGCGGCTCAAGGGCATCGCCGCAACGGGACCCAATCTCTGATCCTGGCGCTCGCCAAACTGAACGCCATCGATTGGCCGACCGGTCGATGAACCCAGGCCTGCCCTCGGGTCGGGGTCCCTGGACGGCGAGGACGGTGACTCAAGTGGCCGTTGACTTCAACAACGCGTTCATTCTGGTTTGACAGAGTGCGTTTTCCAGTCACGCTCAAACGCTTCTGGGTCCGGTTCGCTGACACTGGGCAAATGGCCGGGGCCGGGAACTTTGCTAGAGGGAAGCGATGAAACCACGACCGCCTGATCCAGCGGATCCAGCCCCAGGGTCACCTGCAGCGATGCCAACGCCAAGAACCAATCCCGCTGCGCTTCGACCAACTTGATCTCGGCCTCGTTCGTCTTCGTTTCCAGCAGGTTCAAGTAGATCAGGTCAATCTTTCCCCGCTCAAACGCAAATCGATAGCGTTCCAACGTGTCGATGGCGGCCAGCAACGAGATTTCCGTTTGTTCAACGATTTCCGAGGCCAACGTCAAAGCGTTGAATGCCGTCAGCAGCTCCGTCGCAATCTTGTCTTGGACCAAACGAATCTTTTCGTTGATCTGAATCATCTTGGCGGAGGTGGACTGGACCTTTCCCCTCGCCTTGCGCCGCTGGATGGGCACTTCACTGCGAAATCCGATTACCAGCTCGAACCACCCCTTGTCGTCATCCTTTGTTGCGGGGGCTCCCATGTCTTGCGAAGCCTCGGCGACAAAATCCAAATTGGGTAACATCTGGTTGTAGGCCAACCGCCGGTCCAGGTTTGTCTGCTGCAGTTGCAGGCGAAGGATCTGCGGCTCAGGGCGACGGCTGATCGCGGCGGCCAGGTCTTGTTCAAAACCCTCGGTGGTCGGCATTTCGATCTCCGGGAACTGTTCGGGAAGCCATTGATCGTTTGGAACCAGCGGCTGGCCTTCCTCGTCTCTCAGAAATAGTGCCAACTTGAACGACGTCGCGCGATACTTCTGTTGGCTTTTGAGCAAAATGGCTCGGCGTTCGGCGATCAACTGGTTGTTCAAAACCACATCGATCTCGGCAAACTTTCCGGCTTCCAAACCGGCTTCAAACTGCTCCCCCCGTCGCTCCGCCAGATCCAACAACTCTTCGCGTGCCTGGAGAATCGCTCCGGCGGCGACCCAATCCCAGTACACCGTTGCGGCCTGCAGCGACGTGTCCAAAATAACCTTTTGGACTTGGGGAGTCGCAGCCTGTCGCGCCAGCGAAGCCTGAAAAACGGCGACCCGCTCGGCATCGATCGCGCGGCCCTGCAGCAACGGTGTGGCGACGCTCAGCTTGAATTCGCCCGCATCGTCGGTTTGTCGTTCCTTGTACCACGGTTGGTAGTAGCCTCGGCCGATCCGGTAACCCGCTGAAAGATATCCGCCCCACCAGGTTTGCCGCGCCAATCCCAACCCGTTGCGATAGTTTCTGTAAAAGCCCGTGGGCTCGGAAAGCGAATGGGCGTTGAATTTGGTGTCGTAGGCGCCGTACGCCGACACCAGTTCACCGTTGGCAATGCGCCCCAACTCTCGGGCCTGCGTGATCTCCGGATAGAACCGATACAGACTGGCAATCACGTCCGAGAGCTGGAGCCCCGAATCGGGCGATTCGGTCTCTTCGGCGGTCCCTGGCGGCGCGGGCAGCAGTTCGGCGTCGCCAGTGCCAATGCCCGCGCCGGCGTCGGGCATTTCTGCCGGACCGGCATTCGGAGGAACCGCCGCTGCGCCAGGCGATTGCGCCGGCACTGCCGGACTGGCCGGGGTCGCGTCCTCCAACCCGGATTGGCTCACTTGTGACAGAAAATCTGCGAAGTCCCTGCCGTCGGACGGATCCGCCATGCGCGGACGCGGTTCCTGCCCGTGTAAAGGATGGACGATCAGCAAGGACAGGATGGCCGTGACGACGATCCCAAAAGCTGTCGCCGTTGCGCCCAGCCGATTCAGGGCTTGGGTAGCTTGACCTTGCTGCCCTTGGATGAATTGGGCTGTTTCGGTTCGTCCTCCGCGACGACCGGTGGAAACCCGTTGAACTGACGCCATATTTCATAACCGAGTGGAACTCGTTTCAGCAAAACCCAACCATTCGCGCGCACGCCTTGACGCAAGTATCGGTTGTCCGGCCATCCATCCTCCCGCGGAAAATGATTGTCCGGCGTGACGACGACGCGAAAGTTTCCCATGCCATCATCAGTTGGGAAGACTCGGTTGACTTTGCCGCCGAACGTCCCCACGGCGACCGATGGCCAGCCCACGAACTGAACAGCGGGCCAACCTTCGAATTGCAGCCGGACCCGCGCCCCTTCCTGAATCAGCGGCATATCGTTCCCGTTCACCTTCAATTCGACCGCCAACTGGTCCGCGTCGGGGACAATGATGAACAGTTGGTCTCCTTCTTTAACCGTATCACTCCCTTCGACTCCGAACCATTGCTGGATGTATCCCGATCGCGGCGCCGGAATCTCCAAGCGGTCCAGCTCTTGTCGCTTGTTGCGTAGATCCAGGATTTCCTTCTCGATCGTGTTAATCTTTTGCATCTCGTCGAGCACTTTCTGGTTGGCTTGCTGGTTCTTGATCGCGATTTCCTGCTTTTTTGCTTCAATTTCTTCTTCTTTGGAAAGCAGGCTCGCGTAGGCTTCCGCGACGGCGCCTTCCGCTTTCAAAACCTTCGCGACCTGAGCTTCGACCGCCTGACGCTTGGAGAACAGTTCCTCGCGAGACACCAAACCCTTCTCGGCGACTTCTTCCGCGATGCGAAGCTGGTTGCGTTTGTCGTCCAGTTCAGCCTGAAGCAGCGTCACTTCGTTCTTGGCCTGTTCCCATTTCTGCCTGGCCGCCTGGTAATCCTGATTGAGTGATTCGGTCATCCGTTGACCACTGTTTTCCTGCAACGCCACCGCTTGCTTGGCGACCTCCAGACTGGAAAGCGCGGAAGCCTCTTTGGACTCCATCGCAACGATCTGCGTGTCCAACTGCGAAACGGAGTCGACGGCAAACGGGGTCAATCGCAGCAGCAGTTCACCCTCTTCGACGTAACTTCCTTCACGCAGATCCGGTTTGACGTAGCTGACAACGCCCTTGGACGGGCTGAGCACCGGTTGGGGCCGCTGCTGCGGGTCCAACGCGACGACCGTTCCGATGCCTCGTGCCGTCTGTCGCCATGGCACGAAGATCATCGCAATGATCGAAAGCACCATCGCCGCAAAAGTCAGCTTGCCGATCCGGCGCACCAACCGTCCCGTACGGACCATCTGCAAGGCCGGGAAATCGTCGGTCAAAAGTCGTTCGTCAAACATCACGGGGAGCTCGGAAAGGAGCGTTGAAATTGTTAACGAGTGTGGATTGAACGCCAATGCTCGTCCGGAAAGCGTTTTCTGTCGTCACGCGATCCGGTGCGTGGCAACCGCTGCCGGGCCAACCTTTGGCGGCGGTGACGACCGTGGGCCGGCTGCCATCGCAACTCTCTTTTTGACGAATCCGCATCACGTATTTCGCACGGAAATACGGCTGTCGCAAAGGTCCGCCACGTCCTTGCGGTTGGTCACCAAAACCAACGTCCACGGGGCGTCGTCGCGGACGAGCCCCTGCCAGACTTCGGCACGCGTCTGGTCGTCCAATCCGTCCAACAATCCATCGACGACCAGAACCTTGGGATCGCTGACCACGGAACGGGCAAGAATCAACTGAGAGATTTGCTGGCCCGAAAGGGGATATCCTCCGGTCTGCAGCCGCGTCCGCAGTCCCTCCCGCAACCGCAGGATCACTTTGGAAAGTCCTACCTGAGTGAGCGCATCGCGGATTTGTCGCTGACCGATTCCCGCGCGACCCAGATCGACGTTTTCCGCCAGGGTGCCGTGAAAAATGCCGCACTCGCCGGCGTACGCGACAACGCTGCCCTGCCCGCCAATTGCGGCGTGGGTGGCGTCGTAACCTGCCACCTGCACCAATCCCTCGTCGGGTTCCAACAAACCGGCGATCGCCTTGGCGAGCATCGTCTTTCCGGCCGTGTCGTCACCGACGATCGCCACCCGCGTTCCGGGCGCGATGGACGCTGGGCCGACACGGGAGTGGATGGCTGGTCCGCGAAAATGCAACGGACCCCAGGTCAGTTCCGCCGGGCCGTCGGGCGGATGCGTGACGCTGACGCGAGGATCGGCGGGAATGTCCAGCAGATGCCCGACCTTATCGATGCCGGCCATCAGGTCATAAAACTTTTCGAGCGACTTGCCCGCCTTGGCGAACGCGCCGACCACCACCGTGACCACCAATTCGCTGGCGACCAGCTGTCCGAGAGTCAGCTGTCCCTGAATCACCAACCAGCCCCCCAGGCCCAGCAGGGCCGTCGAAGCCAACACCTGCAAGCTGACGGCAAAAATGACTTGCCGGATCACCACCGCAAACTGGCTCTGGCGGGCGCTCAGGTAGTCCGTGGTCAACTGGTTGGCACGCTGAATCGCCAGTGCTTCGCCGCCGCCCGTTTTGAACGCCGCCGGCGACGCGATCACATCTTGCAACCAATGAGCCACACGGTATTTCGTGATCGATTCACCGATCGCCGTCCGGACCCCTCCTCGGCCCAGGATCCAGGTGAATGACAACATCGTGATGATCAGCACGATGTCAAACCCCAGCAGAAACGGGTGGTAGAACGCCAGCAGAACCAGCCCCAGCACCGTCGTCAACACGATCGACAAGCCGTCCAACAGTAAGACGGCCGTGGCCTTCTGGATCGTCATGATGTCGAACACCCGGTTGGCAAGCTCGCGTGGATACTCGCCTCGCAATGCCGACTGGCTGGCGCGCGGAAAGCGGTGGGCCAAGTCGCTGACGATCCGGACGAACTGTCGGCGCTGGATCAATTCCACCACCACGGTCTGCAGGACTCGCAGCACACCGGCCAGCCCCAGGCAAACCAGCAACATTCCCGCCAACACCACCAGGGGTTGGAAGTAGGTGCCCCAGCTGACCACGTTGACCAGGCTTTCGACGACCAGGGGCGAGGCCAAGGCCAGCACTCCCGCGACGAGCGCGAAGATCACGATCAGACCGAGGTCCCGTTTATCCAAAGCCAGCAGCGAAACGAACCGCCGGAAAGGCGTCGGATGGTCGTGCGGATGGCCGGCGCTGTGCTCGCCGGGCGAGTCTGAAAGGGAGTCACACTCCAGCTCTTTCTTCGCAACCATCATCCGAACCGCGGAGGGATCCCCCAGCAGTTTCTTCAGCCCGCGACGGTTGACCCAACGCTGTTCGACGGTCGACCCGATCACGCTGCACTCGATTTTTCTGCCCTCGGCGTGCTCCATCACGATCAGACGTCCGTCGTCGGGCGCGATCACGATCGGGAACCCCTGCCGCACCATGGCCATCGTGTCGGCAACCGAATGCAACTCGGTTTCCTTGATAAAAATCCCCGAGTGTTCCGCCAGGGCGAACAGGTCGTCCAGCGGATCGGCCACGTCATCGAGGTGATTGTCCGTCTCGTCAGAATCGCCGGAAAGTTCTTTCAGCGAGACGTTGACGGCGAGCGCGATCCCCAGCCGCTCGATCGCTTTGACGATCTCCTGGCGGCTCGGTCCCGGTGTCGGGTCGGAATGATTGGCTGTGCGTTCTAACATGCTTTGGTTGAATTCTTACCCGCTGGTCCGCATTCCGGCTGCGATTCCATTGATTGACAGCCGAGTCAAGTGCCTGAGTTCTTCATCGTCGGTTTCTGCCGTCGAATCTTCCCCCCGTCGGCGAAGCAGCTCGATTTGAATCAGGTTTAGCGGATCGATGTACCGATTGCGAACCCGGATGGACTCTTTTAGCCACGGTGTCTGATCCAGCAATTCCTTTTGCCCGGTCAGTTGCAGCACCCCCGCACGTGACCGCTGAAACTCCTCGGTCAGCAAATTGGCAATGGGCGAGGGGTCCGCTGGGCCGCCGGCAAGCCGCATGTACGCGCCGGCGATGTCCTGATCCGACTTCGCCAATGCCAGCTCCGCATTGTCGATGACGGCGCGAAAAAACGTCCATTCGTCGTACATTTGACGAAGCGTTTGCCGCTCCGGTTCGGTCTGCGACATTTCCTGCAGCGACGTTCCCAAACCGTACCAGGCGGGGATCAGGCACCGCGTCTGGGTCCAAGAGAAGACCCACGGAATCGCTCGCAGGTCGCTCAAATCGCCACCAGACTTGCGGCGTGACGGACGCGATCCGATCGGCAATTGCTCGATTTCCGACAGCGGCGTGACTCTCCGGAAAAAATCGACAAACCCCGGCTGCTCAAGCAGTTCGCGGTAGGCCTTGAACGACTTTTGGGCCAACCCCTCCATGACGGGATACCAGCGCCGCGCGTCGACGGCTTGCAGCCCCCCGGCGGCCAGCAGCGACGACCAGATCACCTGCTCCAAATGCCGATGGGCGATCACCGGGTCATCATATCGGTCCGCCAACACTTCGCCCTGTTCGGTCAGACGCAAAGATCCTTGGAACGTCCCCTGTGGCAGCGACAGAATGCTGCGGGCAGCGGGGCCACCACCGCGGCCCAGCGATCCGCCTCGGCCATGAAAAAATGTCACCTCCACCCCAAACTCCTGTGCGACGTCGACCAGTTCCTGCTGTGCCTGGTGCAAGGACCAACAGGACGAGAGATAGCCGCCGTCCTTGGTGCTGTCGGAATATCCCAGCATGATCAGTTGGTGATCACCCTGACCGCGGACATGCTCCCGATACTCCGGAACCGACAGCATTTCACGAAAGATCCGCGGCGCGGCCGCCAAATCTTCGATCGTTTCCAGCAGCGGCGCGATGGGCAGGGTCCAGGCTTCGACCGGTGCGGTGATCGAATGGCTGCGATCATCCGTCTGACGCCACAACCACAGGATCGAAAGCACATCACTCGCATGGCCGGCCATGCTGATCACGTAAGCCCCCAGAGCATCGCCCGAATACGCGTTCTTCACTTGATGGATCAAGTCGAAGACGTCCAGCAACTCACGAGACTGCGGCGACAGATCTTCTCGACAGACGGAAAGCTCTGCATCCAGAGTCTTGCAAAGGATCGCTCTCCGATCGGACTCATTCAACTCCGCGGGCGCTTCACAGACGTCGCTGACGCGGAGCAATTCGTCGATCACTTCGCGGTGGATCTTGGCATTCTGCCGGACGTCCAACCGGGCCAGACTCAATCCGAACGTGTCGATCTGAGTCAACCAGGTGCGGATCTCGTCAATCACGGAGTCGGTCGACACCTCGCGCAGCGAGCTCTCCAGCACCGCCACATCCGAATGCAGATCGCGTGCTGAGCGGTAAACGCCAAACGGACGCGGTTGTCCCCCCATCTCCGAAAGATCCGCGTGCTCGAGTGTTTGCTGCAGACGCCAGGCGATCACCGACAGCCACCGGCGGCACCACTCACCGGGTGGCAACTGGGCCAGACGTTCTTTCAACGCCGGCCACCGATCCACCGCGGCATCGATGTGCTCGATCAGTTCGTCACCCAGGTGGACCTGACGTCGCGACAGACTCAAGGAATCGAAAAGACGTTCGCAGGCCGTACGATGAAATTGCACCGCTTCGCGACGCAGCCACTGCAAGGTTTGGCGGGTGACCGAAGAGGTGACGCCAGGGTGCCCGTCACGGTCACCGCCCATCCAGGAACCGAACGACAAACAGGGCCGTTTGATTCGCACTTGATCCCCAAAGTGCTCCCGCAGGGCGCGCCGCAGCTCGTCGTCGATGCGGGGCACTTGATCCCACAGGACGCGTTTGAACGACAAACCGCGGCCGACTTCGTTTAAAACCGAAGGACGCCAGGGTCGGATGAAATCCGTTTGCCACAGCTTGGTGATTTCCGCTCGGATCTGACGCTCGGTGCGATCCCGATCTTCCGGCAGCTGATCGGAATCGTATGCATCCAACAGGTGCCGCAGGGCACGCAGCTTCGCCCGCACCGATCGCCGCTTGGCTTCGGTCGGGTGCGCCGTGAAAACGAGTTCCAAATGCAGGTGGTCGACAATCGTTTGGACCTGCTCGGCGGACAACCCCGATTCTTTTAAACTGGCCACGGCCTGACGGACGGACTCCGCGTGCGGATTCGGATACGCCCGACGGGCACGTTGTCCTAAAACTCGAATCCGCCGACGATCCTCGACCAGATTGGCCAGGTCCAAGAACACGGTGAAGGCCCGGATCACCGTTCGCACCTGCTGATCGTCCAGCCCGGCAACCAAGGCTTTCAGCCGCTCATCGGCCTCGGCAGCTCCGCGACGACGGTCACGCGCCGCGAGCCGCAGGTTCTCGACCAGCTCCAAAGCCGCGGCTCCCTCGCATTGTCGAATGATTTCCCCCAGCACGGTGCCCAGAAAACCGATCTCCGCGCGAAGGGTGTTGTCCGAATCTGACGTGGTTGCCGACGACATGACGTTGCGATCCTGTGGCGGTGAAGGAAATATCGGGCATTTGGCTGCTCCGCTGATAGGACACCCATCGGGAAAAGATGCTAGCGGACACAGAACATCAGGCCCGGTCGGGGACAGCAATGGCAGCGATCGGGCTCTTCCAGTCGGAAGAACAGTGGATTATCGCCACCAGGGAACCATCCGTGCCACCGCCGTCGGCGGGCCATCCGCCGACCGGCGGTTGATCAAACGCTGGCAGGTGCACAACGGCGGAGATGCATGCATCGCCGTCGCACGCGCAGCGAAGGTCGGGTAGCGTGGCGTCCGCACCGAACCGTCGCCCACGCAATCTGAACAGCCCGGTAAATCACAAACGGGCCGGTAAATCACAAACGGGCCCGTACATCGCAAACAGGGCCAGTACAGCGACAATCAATTCGTCCGGCGTGAATCAGCCGGTACGACCTCAGTCAGATCGCAGATTCCGAAGCCTGCAGGATGCTTGCGCTCCGCATCTCAGGCTCCGGCGGGCGTCGCTCCCGCCAGCTGACGTCTCGCCTTGTGCCTCGCAAACCTGAATCGCCAACGGACCTCGCATCGATGAACCTCATGCATCGGACGCTGCGAAAGTCGGTTGCGGTGGCCGGGCGTTTTCCCTCTCGCGGCGATTCTGAGAACCTTGTGTGTCGGATTGAAGCCGCCCGAGATCTCCCAGCGACCGCCACCGGCCGTCGTGTCCGTATCGAAACGCCCGTCCCTGATCGATCGCGATCAAGTGCATCCAGCCGCCAGCCAGCAAGTTTCGGACGACGGCGTGCGTGTCGATCACGGCCTGGATCTTTTCCCGCGGCGCCACGATGACCGACTGCAAACGCAAGGGATGATGTTGGAATCGTTTGCCGTTGTGAATCGATTGCCAAGCCATGCCGGTTTTCAGATCGCCTCCGTTGCCCGAAAGGATGCCGAATTGTCCCACCACGTTATGAACGGCCTTGCTGCCGCTGCCAAAGCGACCGTGATCGGCGACGGACGCGTAGTACTGCATGTTGATCCAATGGGCCACGACCATCGGTGCCGTCATGATCGTTTCCAGGACCGTTCCGTCTTCGTCCTGACGATGATCGTAGCTGTGCAGAAACGATCGGCCATCCAGGTTTGCCCCGCGCGTCCAACTCCGTGGCCCCGCGACGAATCCGGCGTTCCCCGCCAATCCCCATTCCGGACGAACCTCCGACCAATCCGTTGCCAGTTGTTGCACCAGGGTGTCCGCGTTGGAAGACTCGCCAGCCTGAGCCGCCGTTTCAACATGACGTTCTTGTCGCGTTTGCAGTCCCGCTTGCTCCGCCATCGCTTTCAGTTGATCCAGATCCGCACTGACCCGCGAGGGCATGGAGTCCTGGTCGAAGAATTCCAACTGGTCGGTGGTCGTGTTGTGCAGCGCGGCGACGAAACACGTGTCTTCCGGGATCTCGATTCCCTGCTCGGATAAGCCTCGGCGAACCTCCGGCCGATTCAACAACATCGCTGCCAATCGCGCGTTGGGTTCGCCCGAATGCCCCCCACAGGCTCCGCAGTCCAAGGCGGCCGCCAAGGGGTTGTTGGCACTTTGACTGGCGTGCCCACACAAGACCACCAATCGAGCAAAATCCGACTTCAGGCCAACGGCGCCCAGCATCGATGCCGCCAATTGGACCTGCTCTTTCTCGCCCAGGGTCTGCAGATCAGTAGGATCGATCGCCAAAGCGACCTTGTCGCGATCCCGCCTGTGAATCCCGTCCCATCGTCCCTCCGAGGGATCCGCTACGGGGAACCCGAGCACCCATTTGGCGAACTTCACCCCATACCACAACCCCGTCGTTTCGACGAACGAAAAGCATCCGACCGCCGAGGTCTGAAACGATTGCCACAGTGCCCGCCAGTCCCGGCAGCGCTGACGCGATTCGACCGTCGTCGGTTCCGGCTGTTGAGCATCCGCGGACAGCGTCTCGCGAACTCTCAGGCTGGGCTTGAGCAACGCCGGGACATGGTGATCCCCCTCGCAGCCGCCCAGTTCAATCGATTCGATCGGCATCCCAAAGAATCCCGCGACTCCAAAGGTTTCCACTTCATCGGAAACCCGCTCCAAGTTTCGTCGAAAGCGTTCGGATCGGACGTCAATGCAGAAGGCAAGTTGTGCCAGCTTGCGATCCGTTGACACCGTTTCCCCCGCGGACTCACGATCTACTGATTCACTCAATTCCGCCGGCGAAAGCGAACCTAGCAGCGTCTCGCGATATCGGATCTCGGTGGCGCGAAGCAGCAGTTGACGGAGCCGCGCATCCCGAACTTCCGCGGCTGACTCCTTCGGCAGCACTGCGGATTCCGCATTCCCATAGAACCCCCAGTTGAATTGGATGTTCAATCCGCGCCCCAGCCCCGCATCGTAAGCCAAACGAATGGCCAACAGCCCCAGGAAATGATCCGCATCGGACACCTCGGCCTGTTGCTGATCCTGGTACCGGGTCCACGCGGCCCAACCCGGGATCGAGAGGGCCTGACACAACAGAAAACTCTCCCACAAGGACCGCGGGATCCTCAAGTCGGAAAGACATTTCAAAAGGGCCGACCGGGCGGATCCAGGCAGGCTGCTGACGTATTCGCGAAAACCGGGAAGCCCGGCAATCTCCATGCTCAAGTCCTTGGACGCGGCAGATCGCCAAGCCTGGAACAGCGTCAAATCCTTCCAAGGGCTTTTCCAAGTCGCTTGACCTTCATCGTAGTGCGCCGCGAGGTGCTTGGAGATTTCATCGACGATGGTCTCCTGCCAGGACGTCGCCAGTGATGCGTCGCAGGTCTCCGCCATCGTCCGAATGCGGTGTCGTTTCCGCACCGGCGATTCATTGTCACCCTGTTTTTTCGCGTACGCGTCCTGCAGCGTCTGCACGACTTGCTCGACGGTCCAAGGCGTTTGCCCGGCCTCTTCCGATTCGGCCAGCTCACTCAATGCGGCTTCGATCTCCGCAATTCCAAGTTC
The DNA here is from genome assembly GCF_008629675.1 of Roseiconus nitratireducens. Classification (GTDB taxonomy): domain Bacteria; phylum Planctomycetota; class Planctomycetia; order Pirellulales; family Pirellulaceae; genus Stieleria; species Stieleria nitratireducens. The sequence continues at coordinate 437,250 of NZ_VWOX01000002.1, forward strand.
TCCTTCGACAAACTGTTCCGCGTAATATGCCAAAGGCATCAACGTTTCGCAGTCCGAAACAATCCGCAGGTACTCGCGCGTTTCGCCAAAGGAACGCTCGCTAAGTCCGGCCAGCGGATTGACCGCGATGTAGTCCTTCAACGGCCAAACCGGCATGATCGCCTCGCTCACTCTTGCGATCAGTTCCTGGAACTGTCGCAACACGTGCGGATCCTCGTACGGCGGCGGCAAGAATTCTCCCACCACGGGCTCGGTATCGCATTCGGTAGCGTGAAGATTCATCTTCTCTTTCTCGCAGGATAAAGAAACGTGAAACGGTTCGGTAAGACGGCGACGATTCAGCTGGAGCGAAGCGGGACCAGAATGCGACGCAGCAGTTCGTCCAGGTAAAACCCGTTCGAAGCGTGCACATACCAGGGACGCAACCAGTCCGCCGACCGGCTCGCGGCTGCAAGGGTTTGCAACGTCCAAAGACCGCTGAACGTCAGCGCCAGTGCGATCAACACAAACGTGCCGGCGTACAGAGACGTGACGGACGCAACGTTCGGCGAAACCAGGAAATCGATTCCCCGATATGCGGTGGCGTACAACGCGCACAGCCCCGCCGAGACTCCGATCGCACGCACCAGCAATCCGGTGTCACCGATCTGTCGGACTCGGGCCAGCCAATCAGTCAACGCAAGGCTTAGCACCGCTGCCAAAAGCAATCCGCCCGGCTTGTGCAGCGGGTCAACGCCCAGCAGTGCCAGCATTGCGACGCAGCCAGCCAGCACCGCTGCCGCCATCAACCAGCAACCTGACCACCCATTTGCGATCGTGCCCGGTCGACTCCCATGCACAGCGCGACTTCGGTCGATCACGCTTCCACTGCTGAGAAATGCGTGGGCCTTGTACAACGAGTGTGCCAGCAAATGCAGCATCGCGGCTGCGTAGGCTCCCAAACCGCATTGCAGCATCATGAACCCCATCTGTGCGATGGTCGAATAAGCCAACGATTTTTTCACACTGGTTTGGGTCATCATGACCAACGCCGCAAACCCCGCCGTCAGCCCACCGAGGATCGCCAGCCCCGAGAGTGCGACCGGTGACAAGGCGACCAACGGGCTGGTCCGAATGATCAGGTACCCGCCGGCATTGATGATGCCGGCGTGCATCAAGGCCGAAACTGGAGTCGGTGTTTCCAGCGATTGAGGTACCCAGGTATGAAACGGGAGCTGTGCCGATTTCATGGCGGCCGCGACCGCCAGCAATCCTCCGATCGCTTGGACCGCGGGTGTGGACGTCAAACCCGGATCCTTTAGCAGTTCAAACAGCTGGGGCAGATCCAGCGTCCCAAACGTCCGGTAGACCAAGACGATGGCGGCCGCAAACGCAGCATCGCCCATGCGACTGACGGTGAACTTCGACCACGCCGCACGCCCGGCCGCCGGGCGTTCTCGGTAGTGCAGTAACAATTGATGCAAGCCGAATCCGACAACGATCCAGCTCACCCACATCAGCGCGAGGTTGCCGGAAAGGATGAACAACGAAACGGAACCCAGCGTCGTGCCAACCCAGCAGAAATAAGCACCCTGGTTCGGTTCTCCGTCCAGATACCGGATCGAGTACCGACAGATCACCCAACCGATCGAAGCGACCAGGCAAAACATCAGCGAAGAAACACCGTCCAGATAAATCGTGGCCGCCAACGGCGTCCCCGGAAGTTCCATCAACGGCAGACGAACCGCTTGTGTCGGGGATTCCCCAATCTTGGAAAGCACGATCCATCCAAGGGCGACCCAGCCGAACAGGGCTTGGACGGCGGCGATCGCCGTCACCCATTGACGGACCACGCGTGGATTCCGGTTGGCCAGCCCGCACGAGGGTAGGACGACGAAGCCGAGCAGCAGGAAAGCCGTCAGGGACGGGAGGAAGGTGATCGCATCAGCCATGGGGTCACTCCGGTCAAGTTAAGTGCCTGGGTTTTCGCGAAATCTATTACACGACTTTTGTGTCGTCAATTGCATGTCGTCAAAATCCGCGGCTTTGCTTGAGCGTTTTGACCGTGGTTGCAGCGACAATCGACGCGAATCCCCCGCGATTTACCGGATTTCCGTGTCACGAAAAAAAATTCGTGAATTGTGGCGACTGGTTGGTCTGATAGACTGATGACGCAGGTGCTCTTCCTCTTCCCCTCCGGTACGGCCCTGGCTCGCGGCGTCCCCGGCTGCGGCCGGCTACCCGGTCACAGGACTCGCCGTTCGGAAACATGGCCCCCAAAACCAATCGAAGCCGATCCCCGCAGGCTCGCGGCGCTGCGGGCCCCTCTGAGCGCGCGGCGGAAACCGCGACGCTGGCCCCTCGGACTGCTTCCGGAGAGCCGCTTCACCGCTGGACATTCTTGACCAACCATGCCCACGTCCTGATCGTGTTGAATTCCAGTCCCGGGCTGGTGTTGAGAGAAGTCGCGGCACGGGTCGGCATCACCGAACGCGCGGTGCAACGGATCCTGCAAGACCTGGAAGAAGGCGGTTTCATTCGTCGCGAGAAGGTCGGTCGGCGAAATCAGTACGAGGTGCTGACCGATGCCCCGCTTCGCCATCCGATTGAAGAACACCGGAACATCGGCGACTTACTCCGCCTGATCAACGGTTGACGGGGAAACACCGCAACTTGCGGTCAGCATCGAACGGCAAGAAGTGACGCGGCACCACCGCCCGGTGAAGGCACGTGCATGCATTCCGCCAACGCGATCTTTCTGTGCGTGGTGACGTGCGCTGGGGTGTGAACGATTCCGTCGTGCGACGCAGTCCATCTGATTGAATCCGCCGGTGAAAGATCGCCGGCTGGCATTTTCGGTCAACCGGCGACCCGCGCCACGTGATCTCTGTTTGACCCTCTTGCCATCCGCAAAACGGCCATCTGATCGCAAATCACGCAACCTGTTTGCTTAAACACCCGTCGTAGCGGGCCGTTGGCGATTGGTCCGGGACTTGCATCACTGGCCAACAAACCTGAACGCGTGTGTTCGCGATCAGCTTCATCGTGTTCCGTCGGCATTGACGACGGGTGGCCACCCTCAAGGTTGCCAGCGCGGCGCCTGACGTCCGCATTGCACGGAACCGTTTCCTTACTACTGCTTGCCTGATAGGAGCCCCCGATGACGTCCGTCCGCCCCATGTTGGTTGCAACCGCCGTCGCCCTGTCCGTTTCCTTTTGCGGTTGGGGAATTGCGGAAGAAACTGCCGGTAAAGACGAGTCTCAATCCATCCGCGAGCAACTTGCCGGAAGCTGGAAACTTTCCAAAGGCGTGAGCCAAGGTCGTGAGTTGTCCGAGGATCAGTTGGACGGCCGCAGGGTGATGATCGAAAAAAACACGATCATCACGTTCGACAAAGAAAAGAACGAACTTTACCGCGCCCTGTTTTTGATCGACTCGTCCGCGTCGCCGATCGAAATCACGATGACGACCGACATGAAAGACGTCCCGGAAACGAAGGCTCTGGGGATCCTGCGTCTACTGGATGATGGCGGATGGGAGCTGTGTTACGGCCTGCCGGGAACCCCACGCCCGAAGAAGTTCGAATCACAGAAAGGGAGCAAGCACATGTTGTTCGGGATGGAGCCTCTCAAATAAACGCGTTGCCCCGACGTTGGTCCGTCTGCGGCGAATCGGTTCGCCCGCAGGCAAACAGTCACTTCTGCACACCGAGTCAAAACAATGAAATCTACATCGTTCTTTGCGGTCCTTGCCCTTCTCTTTTGTTTCTCTGCGACATCTCCGGCGGACGACGACTTGTTCGACGACGACGACGCATCCACCGCGGCGGGTGATGTCATCGAAGCGCGGGGAGAGTTGGCGCGAGGGCTTGGAAAAGGCAGCTACCTGAAATCGCTGTCGGCGAAACAGCTGCAAGCGGCCATCGACAAGATGTTGGACAACCGGCGTGAAAGCGTCGAAACCTATTACAAGTTGCGAGAGCTTCGTGATGAGGCCGTCGACAACGAAACGAACATCACTCAGGAGCGGGCTCAGCGGATCGCGGCGATGAAAGCCCCTGATCGTCTGACGAAAAGTCAAATTGACCGCAACTCCGGAAAGTTGTATTGGCCATCGCCGTTGGATGATGACGCACTGGCGGCGTACCGCAAACCGATTGAAGAGACGCTGAAAAAACGAAGCTCTCCCGGGGAAGAGTACAACAAGTGGGACCACCTGAAAGTCCGCCGGATGGTCAGTTTGATCTCCGCCGCCGTGGAATCCGTGGAAGACAGGATGGACCCAGCCGAGGTGGTGGCGCTGAACCAGTACCTCGACCGGATCGATTACGAGTCGCGATTCAACGCTGCCGATGAGCGCGTCGATTTCTAAGGACGTCTGAGGTGAAGGGCCCACGCGGTTCGTGGCGTGGGCCCATCCAATTGACTCTCCTTCAATCAAGGAGGGTCGAGCGGCAGCGAGAAGGATCTTATTCGTCTTCTCGCTGCCGCCCGATTCTCTCGTTCGAAACTGGGCGCATTGCCACAGCGAGCCACAACCGGAGCCGTGGACGGTTCCCGTAGGAGACGCGTGGCTGCAAGCCCATTTGTTCTTCCGCACCGCATAAAACATTGCTGCGGCCGTTGCCGGATTCCCGGCGTCGGAAAACCTTGTTTCAGATTTCAGAGGTGACCTCTGACTCGGTCGGTGCGGCCGTCTCGGGCACCTTGCCTGACTGCGTATCCCGTGTGAAACTTCCTGAATCGTGTGAATGTTTTGGCGCTCACCAAGCCGATCCGTTCTGCAGTTCGCCGATCATGGCGTGATGAGAAACTCAATCTAATTTCAGGAAGCGACGTGACGTTTTGTATCGGGATTCAGGTCCGTGAAGGGATCATCGCTCTAGCGGACACTCGAATCGTCCGCGGGAGCGAGCGACTGAATAAGCGCAAACTTGCCGAGTTCCAACATGCCAATCAGTCTCTTTTCACGATGACCAGCGGCCTGCGGTCGGTACGTGACAAGACGCTTGTGTATTGCGAAGAAGTGCTTGAGCAGACGACCGAACCCTGCAGCCGACTTTACCAATTCGTCAATCTGTTCGGGCAACAACTTCGGCGTGTGCGCGACGAGGATGGCCCGTCCTTGGGCGCGACCGGACACGCATTCAACCTGCACGCGATCATCGGCGGGTGTCTGACCGACGATGAAGTCGCACAGTTGTTCTACATCTATCCCGAAGGCAATTGGGTCGAGGCGGCCGCCGACACACCGTACTTCATCATCGGCCGCACCTACTACGGCCGGCCAATCCTGGATCGCTTGCTGACCTACGAGACGTCGTTGACGTCCGCGTTGACGCTGGCACTGTTGGCGTTCGATGCGACGCGGACCAGCGTGACCGATGTGGACTACCCGATCGATGTTGCCGTGATCGCATCAGGGAGTCGGCAACCGGTCTTCAAACGCTTTAGCGAGGCAGAGCTTGCCCAAACCACGCATTGGTGGACTCAGACGTTGACGAATGCGATCACGTCCATTCCGATGAATTGGGCCGAAGGTCTTCTGCCTCCTTCCCCCGGCGCTCCACCGCAGGGGACGGCACCGAATTCGTTCCCATCACCCAACCCCCTTCCAGGTCCAAACAATGACCCGAATTCAAATTGGCAGTGAGCTTGTCTATGACGTCCGGCAGGAAACCGTGTTCCTGTTTAACATTGCCGCCAGTCAGACAGACCAGCAGCACATCGAACAGGAAGTGCTGACCTTTGATCCCGACGTCAGCGTCGAATCGTGCCAAGTGGGACTGGAGGGCAATCGGCTGCACCGCGCTGTCGTTTTGCCCTGCCAGCTGACGGTCCGTTACCAAGCGACCGCAGCTTTGCAACCTACCGTTGAACAGCCCTCGGGAGTTACCGAAACGGTCACCTCGCAAATGCCCCCCGAGGTGTTGGTGTATCTGAATCCCAGCCGATACTGTGAAAGCGATCTATTGGCCCGGTTCGCATTCGAGGAATTCGGGAGCATGGAACGCGGCTATCAACGCGTTCAGGCCATTTGCGATTGGGTGTACGACCACCTGGATTACACGCCGGGCAGTACCAACGCTTCGACCACCGCTGCCGATGTGCTGCTGCAACGCACCGGCGTCTGCCGAGACTACGCCCACTTGGCGATCACGCTCTGCCGCGGTGTTGGCATTCCCGCGAGATACGTCTCCGGCTACGCCGTCAATCTGCAGCCGCCCGATTTTCACGGATTCTTCGAAGCCTTCTTGGACGGAGCCTGGTACCTGTTTGACCCAACGCAGTTGGCCCGGACCACAGGGCTTGTTCGAATCGGAACGGGACGCGACGCGGCCGACACGGCCTTCTGCACCCTGAATGGCGATGCAGTGCTGAGCCAGAAAAGCGTCTGGGCCAATCCCGAATCGCCCAGTGAAGAACCCACGGATCAGGACGAGTCGTCAGCCGTCTCGACCAGTTGATCGCACCATCGAGATTGTTCGGGTTCAGTCCGGCGGAGCTTTGTCCGCCATCGGCAAAATTGCTCTCCAGAGCGTGGCTGTCCGCCGACTGGTCGTGACATCCACGGAGGTTGTGCGATGTTGCCTTGTGCTCTGCAAAATCAGCGCAAGGCAACGCCGCATTCATGCAGTGAAAGATGACCGTCAAGAATCAATCGGCCGTAAGCAAACGGAGCAAGTTGACCAGACTCTGATCCGATCTCTCGCGGGTAGTGATCCGCCAACCTGTTTTTCGTAAACGCCCAGACAACTGGTTCAGGCTATTCGCTGAGCGGACTCAACGGCGGATAATCGATGAACTCCGGGCAGCTTTCATTGTCAGCACCGATGAAGGCAATCGTCGGAGCAATCAACGAGTCCAGCCACTGCACGAATGTGATGTCCTGTGGCCGTTGATCGAACTGTTCGAAAGCCATCAAGAACAGATCTTCGATAATGTCCGCCATGAACAGGTGATCGGCGTGGGCTTCGTCTGGCATCACGTCGCAGCGGACCTCGCGGCCGATTCGCTCATGGAGATGCGGCTCCAACGGGTACAGCTGGGCGCGAAATTGAGCATAGTTGTTCTGCTCGACGGCCCGCTGAAGGGCGGACTCGTCCAATGCCCATCTGGCTCGACCAACCGCTTCTTCGTCGGACGATTCGCGGCCGGCGCCTAAGGTGCCATTCGATTCGACCGCGGCTTCGAAACGAGGAACCAGTTTTCGAATGGCCGTACGCAACGCGGTTTGCCACTGACCATCATTGGCGCGTGAATGAACCGATTGGCCAGACACCTCGGTGTCGATCAGCACGTGGTAAATCTCACCATCCGGATCGAACCGAATCGAAACATGCGGAAGCTGCTCCGGTCTTTCAGTGACCAGCGGTCGCACCCGATTGATTTCACTGGAGACGACCGCCAACTCTTCTGGTGAAAGCGTGAACCCTTCGACACTCAACCCCGTGGCTGGGTCGTTGGCCGCCTGCCAGGCCGCCGTTCCAGAAGCTCCGGACAAACTTTCGCCTGAACGAGGACCGGAGTTGGCCCCGTCGTCGAACACCGAACCATTGTTTGGTCCGATACCGCCTCCCAACTCAGGAGACGCGGGTGAGGGAGCAGTAAGCGATTCCATGTGTGGTCCCCTTGCAACCGAGTGAAGTTTGCAACTGATTGTTCACTTCGTTTCCGTGGCGGTTGCGGCTAACACGCGGCAGCAAAGCACTCGCTCGGCGAGACACCGATGAACCGACTTTGACCAGCATGGTCTCGATTCCAACGCGGATGAACCATCGCTGAATCGAGGCTCGGACACATCAGCCGCAACCCACAAGGGTCTTTAGTGTAGCATTTTTCGTACCACGCTGCATCAATCGTCCGGGTGCGACTGATTTGACACACGCTTGCCACCAACCGGCATGACAAAAAGTCGCGCGGCGACGAATCAGCGCGCCCCGTCAGCCAACAGAAGCGCCGGAATGGTCTGAACGATCAGGGACAAATCGGTCAGCAAGGAGCATTCATCGATGTAGCGACGGTCGAGCTCGAATTGCTTGTCAAAGCTCAGATTCCCGCGTCCGCTCACCTGCCAAAAACAGGTCAGCCCCGGTTTAGCCGCCAACCGAACCAAGTGCTCGGCGTCATAGCAGGCGACTTCGCTGGGGATCGCCGGTCGCGGTCCCACCAGACTCATCTCGCCACCGAGCACGTTCCAAAGCTGGGGAAGTTCGTCGATGCTGGTGCGACGCATGAAGTGCCCCACCCAGGGGATCACTCGCGGGTCTCGATCCATCTTGAAAGTGATCGATTCGCCGTGGCCGTTATGAGACCGCAATTCTTCCAACCGCGCTTCGGCGTCCTTGACCATCGTGCGAAACTTCAGAATCGTGAATTCACGCCCGTCCAGCCCCACGCGGGTCTGCCGAAAAATCACCGGCCCCCCGTCAACCAGATAGACCGCCAGGGCGCCGATCGCAAGCAGCGGACTTAAAACGATCATTCCCACCAACGCGCCCACCACGTCGCATATCCGCTTGAGCGATCGATAGACCGGGTCGTGGACGGCCGCACATGCAAAATAGTCCAGCGAAGATCCCGGGTCGTATCCGACCACCAAGGCTCCATCGGCCGGAGAGCGTTCACCGGAAACAACCGCCGTTCGGCTGGCGACCGGTGCCCCAGAAGCCATGCGATCCATCACCTCCGTATCCATTACACCATCCTCAATTCTGTGAAACCATTTGACTCTGGTGGAAGCAATCCGATGCGGCGACAAAACCGCATTCCGCTCCACTGCTATCCGACACGCGGACTCTCTTGCCCACTCGTTGACGCGCGAGCTTTCATGGCTCACGACCGGTTGCGACCATTTTTGTGCTGAATCTTTCACGGCCGGTCGTAGCGAGTATAGGAGTGCGGCAGGTTGTATCAAATGAAGGTTTGGCGAGAAGGAGGTGCAAGCAAAGAGCTTTGCGGGCAACGCTTGAACGAGGTTTTGCTGCGGCGCGTTAAGGCCGACCAATGGGATTCAAAATCACATCCGCAGCACCTCGACGAGAAAGATTTTTTCGCCCTTTTTTTTGCCCCGGAGCGACCTTGGTGCCGGGCTTTCGGGTTAGCCCTGTCGGACCGCGATTCCCGGAACCGACGGCCAATGACGGCATATCTCGGGGGGTCCCCGGAACAGCCTGCCTTCAATCACCGAGCCAACGTCGTGGGCCGGGTGGAGCGCCAACAGGCCTGGCGTCGAGCGCGATGACGCGGCGCAGCGGGGGATCCGGGCGATGAGGCAGAGCCCCGCACCTCGGCCTTCACCACCTCCAACTCCATCGCGGCCGCGTTCGCGTCACCGCGGGCGCGTCAGCAGATCGCGCAGATAATGGCCGTAGTCGTTGGGGTAGCGATCAGCCAGTGCGACGATGTCTGCATCGTCCAGCCAACGGTTCCGCCACGCCACTTCTTCCGGACAAGCGATCTTCAACCCCTGTCGAGTCTCGATCGCCTCGACGTAGTCCGAAGCCGAGAGCAGGGACTGGTGCGTCCCCGTGTCCAGCCAAGCAAATCCGCGGCCCAACATTTGGACGTTCAATGATCCGTCATCCAGGTAGAATCGATTGACGTCCGTGATTTCCAACTCGCCACGCTGCGACGGCTGAAGTCCCTTGGCGATCTCGCAGACCCGTTGGTCGTAGAAGTAAAGCCCGGTAATTGCGAGATTGCTCTTTGGCTTGGCCGGTTTTTCTTCCAAGCTGACCGCGTTTCCGTTGGGCCCCATTTCAACGATGCCGTAACGTTGCGGGTCGACGACGGGGTAGCCAAAGATTGTCGCCCCGTGCTCATGTCGCCGGGCCTCGCGCAGCATGCTGGAGAAGCCGTTGCCGTAAAAAATGTTGTCGCCCAAGATCAGCGCCGCGGCGTCGCCCCCCAGAAAGTCTTCCCCAATGAGAAAGGCTTGTGCCAGACCGCCGGGTTCCGGCTGGACTTCAAATTGGATCGACATCGACCATTGCGATCCATCCCCTAGCAACCGCTGGAACATGGGGGTGTGCTCCGGTGTCGAAATGATCAGCACATCACGGATCCCCCCCAGCATCAACGTCGTCAGCGGGTAATAGATCATCGGCTTGTCATAGACCGGCAACAGTTGCTTGCTGACCGCCAGCGTTGCCGGGAACAGTCGCGTTCCCGAACCGCCAGCCAAGATGATGCCCTTGTCGATCGCCATCGAGTTCGCCTGTGGGTCGGATGGTTGGTGCCGAGTCACTCGCGACCGAAGTCACTTGGTCGCGGGTGCCAAAATGCTAGATGCGGCGGAGAGATTGGAATTGGCCGGGGGCACGATGATCACGTCGTTGCGTCGGCGAACCGAACACCCTGCCGACGGTATTCACCACTCCGCACCCGCTGAACCCAGTCCCGGTGCTGCAAGTACCACCGAACCGTTTGCTGAAGCCCCTCTTCAAAAGACCGTTGTGGCGACCATCCCAATTCCTGATGAATCTTGGAAAAGTCGATCGCGTAACGTCGATCGTGTCCCGGCCGATCGGTGACGCTCCGCACAAGATCCTTCAGGGGACGTGACGGACAATCGGCCTGCAGTTCGTCCAGGCAGTCGCAGATGGCGTGGACGATGTCGATATTCGCCCGCTCGCAATCGCCGCCAATGTTGTAGGTCGCCCCCGGAACACCTTCACGCAAGACCAACGCGATCGCGTCGCAGTGATCGTCGACAAACAACCAATCCCGGACCTGTTGCCCGTCGCCGTAGACGGGCAAATGTTTGCCTTCCAGGGCGTTCATGATCATCACCGGAATCAACTTTTCCGGAAACTGATAGGGACCGTAATTGTTCGAACAGTTGGTGATCAGGGTCGGCAGTCCGTAGGTGTGATGATAGGCACCCACGAAGTGATCACTGGAAGCTTTCGATGCCGAGTACGGACTGTTGGGAGAATACGGCGTCCGTTCGGTGAACTTGCCCTCCTTCCCCAGCGAGCCAAACACTTCGTCGGTCGAGACATGCAAGAACCGAAACGCTTCTCGCTGCGGTTCCGACAGAGACTCCCAGTAGGCCAGCGTCGCATCAAGCAGCTTGAATGTCCCCAACACGTTGGTGACGACAAACGCCTCCGGGCTGTCGATGCTGCGGTCCACGTGACTTTCGGCGGCAAAATTGATTACCGCATCGATCTGCTCTTCGGCCAACAGTTTGCCAAGCAGTTCAGAGTCGCCGATGTCGCCGCGGACAAAGCGAACTTCAGGATCGAGCAATACCGACTCAATCGATTCCAAGTTGCCCGCATAGGTCAAACTGTCCAGCACGACCAACCGAAGCCCCGGCTGGCCAGCAAACATCCGCAGAAATGCACCGCCTATGAAGCCTGCCCCGCCGGTCACCAGCCAGGTTGTCATCAATCAATCCCCTTCCGTATGCGACTTGCGTGACCGGGACGCGATGGTCCCAGTGGGTGACGTTGTCCGATGGGGCCAAAGGTTCGACCCATGGCTTCCAGAAGTGTACCGCGCGTCGCTTCCTGCCTGCGGTGGTCGATCACCAAACCATAGTCCAATCAGCACGAAAGAGAAGCGGGCACCGACCCGCGAGTGACCTCACGGCAAGCCTCCGGGCCCCTGTCTGTTCGTTTGTCGTTCCGGTCGACCGGGATCCTCAACGTCTCGGTCGACCGGCACGTTGCCGCTCAAGCGGAGCCGCCGATTCGATTTGCGGCGGGTTGTTGCGACCGGGTGGTCGAACTGGACAATCCGTGTTCACCCGGCTAGCGTTGCAGTCGAACGGAACTGTCTGAGCCACGGTTGCCGCAGTTCCACCGCGATGGTGGTCATCGGTTCAACACGCCCTTGCCGCCATCGGATCCACGCACGCTGAAATTCATATGATCATTCTGTTAGGTGCCAGCGGGTTCATTGGCCAGGCGATTGCCGACGCGCTGCGAGACGCCGACTTGGAGTTTGCGCCGCTGGGTCGGCGCGACGTTGACCACGGGGACGTGGATGCCCTTGCCAATGCAATTGCGGCTCACGACGCAACCTTCCTGATCAATAGCGCCGGCTACACCGGCAAGCCCAACGTTGACGCATGTGAGATTCACAAGACCGAATGTCTGGACGGAAACGCGACGCTTCCGGGACGCATTCGCATGGCCTGCCAGCGCGCCGGCATTGCGTTCGGACACGTGTCCAGCGGTTGCATCTACGCCGGTAGTCGGCCGGACGGGTCCGGGTTCACCGAATTGGATCCGCCCAACTTTTGTTTCCGAACGGACAATTGCAGTTTCTATTCGGGCTGCAAGGCGTTGGGGGAAGAGCTCCTGGCCGATTGTGATTCGTGTTACATCTGGCGATTGCGGATCCCATTCAATGAAGTCGATTCGACGCGCAACTACTTGAGCAAGGTGATGCGCTACGAGCGACTGCTGGATGCCACGAACAGCCTGTCTCATCTGGGCGAATTTGCCTCGGCCTGCGTTCAGTCGTGGCAGCGAAGGATCCCCTTCGGAACGTACAACGTGGTCAACACCGGCAGCATCACCACGCGACGCGTCACGGAATTGATCCAGGAGAACCTTCCCGGTGAGCGTCGCTTCGACTTCTTTGACAACGAGGCGGAGTTCATGCGGTTGGCAGCGGCAACGCCGCGCAGCAACTGCGTCTTGGACAACACCAAGATCCGGCAGACGGGGATCGAGCTATCGACGGTCGAAGAAGCCCTGATCGATTCGTTGCAACAGTGGCGAAGCCCGGTCGCCAGCTGACGCCGCCGGTTGCGGCTCCACACCGTCATCCTCACGCAGCGGCTCTCTACCACGCAGCCGACATCGCCAGACGGCGGAAAGCCGGCTCCGGATAGCTTCCTGAGACGCGCACCCAACGCTACCGGGTGGTGCGTTTGTGCAGTACTCCGTCTCACTCCGCCTTGGCTTGCAGCTGCAAGCCGCGTGTGAATTGGCGCTCGAACGCCAAAAAACCGGCTTCCCGCCGTTATGGTGGGATGTTTCACGTAGCCTTCCACGCATGGTGCGACGGCTTGGCGTTAGACGGGCCGATCGATTCCCTAAATTGCCCACCCGTAAATCTGGAAACTTGCTCATAAGGGGTGCGATCACTACGATCGCCCAAGTATCTCTCACTTCGCGAACTCTCTGGAGGGACTGTATGAAGAATTGGATACTTGGGTTATCCGTTGCGATGACCCTGGCCGTTGCCACTTCGGCATCTGCCATGTCCGTCACCGTCGGGTCGACGACGGAGACTGCGGACGCCTTCGGCTTTATCAGCTTCGACTTCAGCGGCGTGACTCCCACGACCTCTGATAGCGGAGTTCTGATGCTGACGTCGTCAAGCCCGCAGACTCCGTTTGCCAGCACCGGGGAAGTGGCGTTTTCGGCACCGTTTGCCATGGGGACACTTGATCCTCCCGGCGACATGTCGGCGCCTTTCACCTACGTGTTCGACATCGTCAGCGGCTTGGCCGCTGCGTCGGCAGACGGCTTGATCGAGATCAACGGGATTGCTGCCGGCGGCGTGTCTTACCAGGCCGTCATCATGGTCGAATCACCGGTGACTGCCGTTCCCGAACCGGGAACCCTGTCGATGATCGCCTTGGGCGGCTTGGTCGGCGGATGCGGACTTGTCCGCAGACGTCGTCGTTGAGCTGTCTTCCCATGAGCGATCTCGACATCGTTCAAGACGGAAGATCATTCTGGAGACTGGTCTGCGGATCAGTCTCTTTTTATGCGCTCCCTTCGCCTTTCCGCGATCGGGCTCGCACCCCGGGGCGGATGTCGCCCCCCCGAGAACGGACGCTTTGACGCCGCAAAAGAGTCCACAAACCGGCTGCAAAACGATGCTTCGGCAAGGGGGCAGGTTGCTCGCTTATCGACGCGCTAGGTGAGTCTCTGGACGGCAATCATTGAATTAGCAAACCCGCAAACGTCGCTTGTGGACTCTGGTCGGAGTCAGTTCTACATTACGCCGCGTTGCCAAGCCAACGAGATTGACGACCCACAGGCACTCCAACGGCGAACCATTCGCTGACACGAGCCGGTCGCCAGCAATTGTGATTCAGCGAAGACCTCCCCAGGCAGAAAGCCGGTGGGAATGCGGCAAGGACGCGTTTGGCAGCAGAACAAGCTTGAGATGACACGGCAGAGAGGTGGATTGCCGTGGCGCGACGCAATCGATCGCGCGGTCACCCAAGCGGACGAAGTCCGCGCATACTCAACGCCCATCGCCGCTTCGCCCCGGCGGCACACGACTGGCACGGTCCACCCCGCCAACCGTGTCGTGGCGAGATCCTTGCATGCTCTCTGATCAAACTCCCACCACCGAACAGCTCGAGCCCGAACTTGCCAACGCCGAAACCGCTGGCAGACTCGACCGACCGTCCGGCGTCGCTGAGTCAGCCCAGCTCGCTTCAGCACAGGCCAATTCAGCACGGGCCGCTTTGGCACCGCCGCGGCCCCACGTCCTGTGGTCGATTCCGATCGACCCGGTCACGATGCAACAGGCCATCGATCGCATCTTCGGATGGATCGACCAGGGGGCACCGGAGTGCCGGCTGGTGGTCACACCGAACGTCGATCACGTCGTGCAGTTGCATCGCCAACCAGAACTCAGACCCGTCTATCGCCAAGCCAGCCTGACGTTGGCCGACGGTTGGCCACTGGTCACCATGTCGCGGGTTTACGGAATGCCGTTGCCACAGCGGGTTGCGGGTTCAGATCTGTTGCCGGGGTTGTGCGCCCACGCCCAGCAACACGACCGGTCGTTGAGGCTGTTCTTGTTGGGAGGCTTTCCGGGCGTCGCTGAACGCGCGGCAAAGGAGATCCATGCAGCGTGGCCGGCGGTTCGGGTGGTCGATTGCTACAGCCCGCCGTTCGGTTTCGAAACCGACGCGATGATCAACTCGGAGATTCAACAACGGATCGCGAGCAGTGACGCCGATGTGCTGGTGGTCGGATTGGGATTCCCAAAGCAAGAGAAATGGTTGGCCGCCCACCGCTCCCACCTGCGAGTTCCCGTGGCGTTGGCCGTGGGTGCGACCATTGATTTTCTGGCGGGCGAGCAGACGCGTGCCCCGCGTTGGGTTCAGCAAATCAAAATGGAATGGCTGCACCGACTGGCGAGCAATCCTCGCCGGCTTGCCCGGCGTTACGCTCAAGACGCCTTTTACTTTCCGCTGCTGTGCCTCCGTCAGTGGCGGTCCATGCGGAAATGACCAACGAATCAAAGCACCCCACCGGAGCCAATCCTGACCGACCAGCGCCAGCGTTGCGTTGGCGGGAGCATGCCAAAGGATGAGCTTGCTGGTCCCGTTGGCGATGTTTGGTTGGATCCCCGTGATCCTGTGCCTGTACGCCGTGCTGCGTCCGCGCCTTGCGACCGGGATCGCGTTCGCGGCGGGTTGGTGTTTCCTGCCGATGGCTGCCTACGAACTGCCCGGTTTGCCGGACTACTCGAAGATGTTCGCCACTTCCGCCGGGGCGCTCCTGGGACTGGCGGCATTTCATCCCGCCACGCTGATGCGGTTCCGCTTCGGATGGATCGACCTGCCGATCCTGGTGTGGTGCGTTTGCCCGATGTTCTCCAGCCTGACCAACGGGCTGGGGGCGTACGACGGTCTGGCCGCGACGGTGCACCAGACAATCCTGTGGGGCCTGCCCTATTTCATCGGCCGGACGGTGTATCGCAAACCGGAGCACCTGGTTCCGCTGGCGGTCGCGGTGTTGATGTGTGGCATCGTGTATGCGCCGCTGTGCCTTTGGGAAGCACGAATGAGTCCGCAGTTGCACCTTCAGGTCTTCGGATTTCGCCAGCACGTCTTTGGCCAGTCGGTGCGGTTCGGCGGTTATCGCCCGATGGTCTTCATGCAACACGGCTTGCAAGTTGCACTCTGGATCGCCAGCTGTTTCGTGTTGGCCTTCGCCGGTTGGCGCTGCGGAGGCATTCGTCGATGGCGTGGCTATCCGGTGTGGCCCGTCGTCATTGCGTTGGGCGTGACGCTGGTGATGTGCCGGTCGTTGGGCGCCTGGACGCTAGCCTTTGCGGCGGTCGCCGGTTTGTACTGGGTCAACCTGAGGCGAGCGGTGTGGCCGTTGGTGCTGTTGACCCTGTTGGTTCCCGGCTACATGTTTGCCCGATCGACAGGCTTGTTTTCCGGCCGCAGCCTGGTTCGGTTCGTCGCCGAGGTGATCAGCGAAGACAAAGCGGATTCGTTGGAATTCCGGCTTGAGAATGAAGAGATGCTGATCGCCAAAGCCTGGCAACGACCGGTGTTTGGCTGGGGCGGTTGGGGACGCAACCGGGTGCAGGATGACGAGGGCAACGACCTGTCGGTCACCGACGGCCTGTGGATCATTGTGTTTGGCACCAACGGCCTGGTTGGACTGTCCGCCCTGTACGGGATGCTGATTCTGGGGCCCATCAGAATGATCCGCCGATGTCACCCCAAGCAGCTCAAAGCGAACCCCGAAATGGCGATTGCGCTCGGAGTGGCGGTGGTCTGCGTGATCAACGCGATCGACTCCCTGCCCAACGCGATGGTGATTCCCGTCTTCACGATGGCAACCGGTGCGGTCACAAGCGCATCGCTCGTCCGTAAGACGAAGCGTCGCACCGTCCCCGGAGTCGTCCAGGCGACGGCCGAAACGAATCATGTGTGGCCACACGCGCATTCCACGTCTCAACCCACACGATAACCTTCCCGATGACAGCTGCCACCACACCCGACCAGATCGAGAAGCCAAGACGTAGCGACATGTCAGACACCGTGACGGTTCACAATCAATTGGGAATCGACGACCTACCGGTTCGCGTCTACTCGCCGTCACCCGCAATTGAGCATCCCGGCCGGCTGTTGCAGGACATGGGACACGACCTGATGGCGGGTCGCGAATTGGCTTGGCGACTGTTCATGCGTGACTTGAAGGCCCAGTACCGGCAAACCTATCTGGGTTATCTGTGGGCTTTCCTGCCGCCTCTGGTCGCATCGCTGACCTTTATCTTCCTGCAAAGTCAGGGAATCACGAACATTCGGGGCACGACGGTTCCCTACGCGGCATTCGCGATGATGGGAACGTTGCTTTGGCAAACCTTTGTCGAGGCGATGCAAAGTCCGCTCAACTCAATAACCACCGCGAAACCGATGTTGGCCAAGGTCAACTTTCCACGCGAAGCGATCTTGGTTTCCGGTATGTACATGGTCGGATTCAACTTCCTGATTCGCTTGGTTTTGCTTGCTGCCGTGATGGCCTACTGGCAGGTGGTCCCGGGCGCTACCGTGATCCTTTTCCCGTTGGCAATGCTGGGATTGTTGCTGTGTGGATTCTGCATCGGTCTGCTGATGGTTCCGATCGGCGGTTTGTACGGGGACGTGCTCAAAGCCATTCCGATCGTGGCGCAGTTCTGGATGTTACTCACCCCAGTCGTCTACCCGCCACAATCCGACGGGTTGGCTGGTTTTTTGGCGATGTGGAATCCGATCTCTCCGTTGATCACCACCGCCCGGGCCACGCTGACGGGAGACCCGCTGACACAGCTGCCTTTGACGATCGCAATCACCCTGTGCGCCGCATGCATTGCGACGGCAGGTCTCATTGCGTACCGGCTGATCATGCCGCACTTGATTGAACGGATGGGCGGATAGCTTGGCAGCCATCGACGTCCGCCACGCGGATGAAGCTCCCGCGAGCCTTCCTGGTCGCCCGGCCACGGCTCGCACGTCCGGTCTGACCGGGGCTGATCGGGCGAAGTTTTTGAACCATTTGGAGAGTCCATGAGCACGATCACCGCGACGAACCGAGAGCGATCTACCGGTGCCCTGCCACTGGAGGCGGCGGCGAACGACGATCAGGTTTTGGTTGACGTCCGAGGTGTCCGAAAAAAGTTCTGCCGCAGTCTGAAGCGGAGTCTGTGGTATGGGGTCAAGGACATCGCCGGAGAGTTGGTTCCGGCGTCGCGACCTTCGGCGTCCCAACCCCACGACTCATCACGCTCGGAGCTGCGGAAGGATGAATTCTGGGCGGTGGATGGTGTGTCTTTCCAACTCCGTCGGGGCGAATGCCTGGGATTGATCGGACACAACGGGGCCGGCAAGACGACCCTGCTGAAAATGCTCAACGGCCTGATCAAGCCCGACGGGGGCCAGATCTCGATGAGAGGTCGCGTCGGCGCACTGATCGCACTCGGTGCCGGCTTCAATCCAATTCTGTCCGGTCGCGAGAACATTTACGTCAACGCGGCGGTTCTCGGTTTGTCCAAACGTGAAACCGAGGACAAGCTGGACGAAATCATCGACTTCACGGAGATCGAGGAGTTCATCGATTCCCCCGTTCAAAGTTACAGTTCGGGAATGCAGGTTCGGCTTGGCTTTGCGGTGGCAACCGCACTTGATCCCGACGTCCTGATTCTGGACGAAGTTCTGGCCGTTGGGGACGCGACATTCCGGGCAAAGTGTTTTGCTCGAATCGGGAAGGTTTTGGACCGCGCCGCGGTGATCTTTGTTTCTCACAGCGAGTCTCAGGTTCAGCGGATTTGCAACCGCGGTCTGTTCATGAGCAAGGGCCGCCCGGAATACCTTGGCGACACCGCATCCGCGTTGATCGCTTATCGAAGTAGTCGTACGGGCCAAGCCGATGACCAACGAGATTGGATCTGCGGTGACGATGTTCGAAATGCGACGTCTGGCGCCGATAAGACACACTTAAAATGGGGCGACAAGCTCGTATTTAGAGTCAACATCGTCTGCGATCGTCCTATCAGTGTTTCCAACTTGTACATCCAGTGGCATCGGCAAGGGATTGCCTTCATGGAGTCGCACCACAACGTTGGCCTGGAAGCGCCAATTGAATTGAATGCTGGACCAAACGAATTGTTAATCGAATCCAGTCCCGTACATTTGGCCGAGGGGAAGTACGACGTTTCTTTCGCGGCATTTGCATCCAAAGGTAAACAGACCGTGGCTCACACCTATTGTGCTGTCGAGATTCAAGTCGAAGGGCCTCTTGGTGCGGGCCCGGCGGTTCAATCCCCCTGCACCATTACCTGCAAGTGATTGTCATTGGCGAGGCCACTTCGTCGGACGATGCACCGCTCACGAAACCGTTGTCGCATTCAGAAGTAGAAAGCGTTTTCGGACGTTTCCAAAAACAGTAACCCCACAAGGTTCGGAATTGATGTCAACCTGTAACGTACCTGCCGAAATGTCGCTGGCTCAATTGATCGAGGAGGAGCGTCCGACGCCGCTGAAGCTTCATCTGGGATGCGGCGGTGTCCGATGGAAAGACTTCTTGAACGTCGATTTGAATCCGGCGCAACCCGATGAGACGGATTCTTCCCGAGATGGATGCGTGGCGGATTGTTACGCCGATATGCGTGACCTGGGTTTGCCGGATAACTCGGTTGACGAAATCTTCACTTCGCACACGATCGATCATTTCACACGGTGGGAAGGAATCGACATGTTTTCCGATTGGAAACGGATGCTCAAACCAGGCGGAAAAGCCGTGATGGAAGCGGCGGATTTTCGCCGTTGCGTACTTTGGCTGTTCCATCCCCGTAAACACAAACGACATCTCGCACGCACACAGTTTTACGGGAACCAATGGGATCGGATTGACTACGAAACGCACCGGTACCTGTGGAGTTCCACGGAACTCGCTAGAGAATTGAAGAAGATCGGTTACTCCGACGTATCCATTAGCCATCAGACCGAAACGCACTACCCGGGCCGCGACATGCGAATCACCGCGATCAAATGACATGTGCCAACGCACATCGGATCTAACTTGCCCTCCAGTCGGATGTCATGCTTTTTGATGCGTTAATCATCCCAGATTCGTATGAATGGATTACTGCTGAATGGGCCAAGCACATTCAAGACGGGTTGAAACCATTTCGGACGCTGGTCGCCCCCACATCCATTCTTCGAAAACACAACCGGGTGCGCCGGATCCTCTTCGAAAGGTCTCGAGTGCTTGTCAATCTGGATCCATGGTATGCCGCGGCAATCCTTCACCACAGGACACCGTCAAACGTGGTTTTCTCCGTTCTGCATCACGTCAACGCGGATGACCCAAACGCGCCATCAGTCGCGTCCGCGGATGTCCCCGTGGCGGCGTGCGAGCAAGCATTGAAGCTATTGAAGCAATTGGCCCCGGATGACCGGGAAGTCCTGCTGATCGAAAACGGTGTCGATGTCCGGCGGTTCGTCCGACACTCAAAGTCGTCGGCAAGGCAAACGCTCGGAATCAGCAATGACTCATTCCTGGTCGGGTATTCCGGAAAGTATTCAAGTGATTATGGCGGGCGAAAGGGATTAGATATCCTGGAAAGTGTGATCCGGAAACTCACATCGATCGACGATCGCGTTCGATTCGTGCTTTGCGGCAAGGGATGGGATCACTGGCTGGATACGGCGGGCAAGGACGTTCGCGACGGCGTGATTAATCTCGGATTCCTTCCGTCCAGTCACCTCCCCCAGTTCTACTCGGCGATGGACGTTTTTGTATCAACCAGCCGCGTCGAAGCAGGCCCGGCGACCGTTCTGGAATCCCTCGCTTGTGGAACTCCCGTGGTTGCATCGAAGACTGGCGTTGTACCCAAAGTCGTCGTTGACGGACGGACCGGTGTATGCGTGCAAGGTGATTCAGCCGATGATTTTGTAATCGCGTTGGTTAACCTGCGTGATGATCCGGAACTTCGGACACAGCTTGCGTCGAACGCCCGATCGATGATCGAGAACTGCTGGTCGTGGGAATCGAAAATGACCCCCTTTGTCGACGCGATCCGCCAGCGACTCTGTGAGAGCGACCAAAAGGTTTCGCGGTGGACCGGACCGGAGATGTCGCAGCTGATGCAGCGGATCGGCGCAATCTACGAACGCCGGATCAGTCATTGAGCTCTGTGTCGGTCATTCGCGTCATGAATCGCCAGAAAGCTCCAGAGAACCAGACTTCAGCAGGCGATTGAATCAATTGGATTCTATTGGCGAATCGTTTCAGGTGACCACCGAGCTGGGAGCGGTGCGGCATGAGCAAACAACGGGTTGCGAGGGAGGCGATCCATTGTTGTCGATCGTGATGGCCGTGCATGACGGCGCGGACTATCTGCCGGCAGCAATCGATAGCATCTTGAACCAGACTTTCAGTCAGTTTGAATTCTTGATCGTCGATGATGGGTCAGATTCCGCCACCAAAGAGATTCTTTCCCAAATCTCGGATTCACGAGTCCAAATCATCACGCAATCTCAACAAGGCTTGACCCGATCCCTCAACACAGGACTCGCAAAGGCGCGAGGAAAGTACATTGCCCGCATGGACGCGGACGATGTCGCATTCCCTGATCGTCTGGAACGGCAATTCCAATACTTGGAAGCAAATCCTGACGTCGTCGCGCTCGGAACCAACGTCGTCTACATTGATCGCGACAACCGGTCACTTTTCATGAGACGCCTCCCGGTGAATCACGACGAGATCATCAAGTGCCAGTTATCGGACTGGGGCGGATTCCTCGTGCATCCTTCCGTGATGATGAGGTCGCAATCGGTAAGAGAGATTGGTGGTTATGATGATTCCTTTCGCTACGCCCAAGATTACGACCTCTGGTTCCGTCTGGCCGATACCGGAAAGCTCGCGAATCTGTCGTCCCCGCTTCTGTACTATCGCATTCACGGAAAAGGGCTGACTCAGTCGCGTCAAAACGAACAGGCCCAATGCAGGGAAGCAATCTTAAATCGTGAATTGGCGAAGCGGGGTTACCCGACCAGTATTCCGTTGCCCGATCCGTATCGGATCCGCATCAACGACGCTCGCTGGATGCTGAAAGCGTCAGCCCGTGACGGCTACGTCGGGACCTGCTTGAAATCATCGGCCCGCGTCATCCGATCCTCGATTCGCGACCTTGCATTGTGCCCGTGGTTAATCGGGAAATGCATGTTTCATTCGGTTTTCAAAACAAAGCTCTAGTCCTCCGCGTAGATCATGGCACGAATTGCATTTATCAGCGGGATGGGTGGCTTTGCTTGGGGCGGTTCGGAGGAACTGTG
Organism: Roseiconus nitratireducens; assembly: GCF_008629675.1. Classification (GTDB taxonomy): domain Bacteria; phylum Planctomycetota; class Planctomycetia; order Pirellulales; family Pirellulaceae; genus Stieleria; species Stieleria nitratireducens. Next base: position 459,277 of record NZ_VWOX01000002.1, read on the forward strand.
GAGCCAGGCGGCAACGATCTTGGCCGGTCGTGGTCACCAACTGATCGCCTACGTCAACCGCTCACAGCCGCGTCCCGTGCAGGTACAGGCGTTGGCCGACGCCGGGATCAAGATTCTGGAGGGACACCCGCGGCAGAAGCTTCGGCGCGATCGGGCCAAGGACTTTGTCCGCTACCGGATCGGTGGATCGATCTTTTCGGCTCAGGCGACTCCCGTGTTCAATCGACGTGCAAAAGAGGCGCTTTTGAAATTCTCTCCCGATCTGGTCGTCGTTTCGAACGGGGCAATCGGCTGTGGTCTGGATTGGATGGAGTTCTGCCGACAAGAATCGCTTCCCTATGTTGTGATTGCTCAGGCGAATTCGGAAACCTTGTGGCCCAAGGACGCCATCGCCGAGAGGCTGCGGGCGTGTTACCAATCAGCACAAGTGTCTTGTTTCGTTTCGCAACGAAACCGAGAACTGTTTGAGATGCAAGTTGGGCAGCGGCTGGACAACGCCGTCGTCGTGCGGAACCCATTGAACTTGGATAAGCCGAACGCGCCTCTGCCCTTTCCGCCACAACCTCCTTGGGTGCTTTCGTGTGTCGGACGTTTGGACCCTACCGCGAAAGGCCAAGACATCCTGCTTCAAACACTTGCCCTTCCCGGTTGGCGGGAGCGATCAGTGCGAGTGGACGTCTACGGTCAAGGGCCAATGGCTAGAACCCTGACGCAAGCGGTAACCATGCTTGGTCTGGAAAACCGGGTCCGGATGTGCGGACAAGTTCAAGACGTCAAAGAGATCTGGAAACAGTCCCATGCGTTGGTGTTGCCCTCGCGTTACGAAGGACTACCACTTGTCGTCGTGGAAGCGATGATTTGTGGTCGCATCCCGATTGTCACGGATGTCGCCGGAAACACTGAAGTCGTCACGGACGGCCGCACCGGTTTTGTCGCGGAAGCTCCCACCGTCCCACTCTTTTCGGCCGCCTTGGAACGGGCGTGGCAACAACGCGATCGATGGTGCGACATGGGAGCTGCCGCCAGAGATGAGATCTTGGCGAGTTTTCCGGAATGCTCCGCGACCGCGTTCGCCGAGCTCGTCGAAGACGCCATCCACCGCGATGCAGTTGCCTCAAATCCGGCCGGATAACGTTCCTGCTGAACCCCAGCCGATTGGTGCTCCCCAAACGCATCGCCTGGGTGCCGTCGAGCTCTCGTTTGATCCGTTTCCGGATGCTTTTTCCGTTTCCTTTGATGCGATAATGTTGTGATAGATCTTCCAGTCCCACGCGTTTCGGTGATCCTTCCGATCTACAATTGTGAACGGTACATCGAGGAAGCCATCGATAGTGTGCTTTCGCAATCATTTGACGACTTTGAATTGCTTGCGTTTGACGACGGCAGTTCCGACGGCACGCTAGACCTTCTTCGATCGCTGGAAAAGCGCGACGATAGAATTCGCGTCTTCACTCGCGAGAACCGTGGATTCGCCGCGACACTCAATGAGCTGATCGAGCATTCCCGGGGAGAGTACCTGGCGCGAATGGATGGCGACGACGTTTGCCTGCCCGATCGTTTCCAGTTGCAGGTGGACTACTTGGACCAGCACCCCGAGTGCGGATGCGTTGGCGGTTGGGTCGTCTTTACCGACAACTTCGGCCGGCCGCTGATCCAGTTTAAATTGCCGGCCGGTGACGCCGAGATCCAGCAACAATTGCTGGACGGGGAATACCCGTTGGCCCACCCGGCGTGCATGTTTCGCCGCAGCGTTTTCGACAAAGTCCACGCCTACGACGCAGATTTCCTTTGGGGTGAAGACGCGGACCTTTGGCTCCGCATGGGCGAGCATTTCTCGTTGGCCAATGTGCAAGAACCGGTGCTTCGCTACCGCAATCACCCGAAATCCGGTTCCCAGGAGAACCATGACATCCAGCAGGGTAACATGCTGCGGGCCCGCCAAAACGCGGCCAAACGGCGGGGCATCCAACTTTCGGCCGACGGAATGCGGGTCCGCCCCCAATCGACACGCACCAACAACCTGGCGAAATTCGGATGGTGGGCGTTGAACTCCGGTGACCGCAAGGTGGCGTGCGAATACGCCTTCCGGCGACTGATCGATTCCCCGGGTTCAGGCGACAGCTGGCGACTGCTTGCTTCGGTCTGCCGCTCGTTCGTGAAACCTGCGAAATGACTTCTCCCCCAACCACCCTCATCGGCTGCATTGAGTCCGGCGATCTGGAACAGCAGTGCGTGTTGCTGTTGCAGTCCCTCCGCAAATTCGGGGGATCCATGTCGTCGGTTCCAGTCCGGCTGTACCGATGTCGTGGTGGCCATCCGTTGAACCGAGGGATCGTCGACACGCTGTTGTCGCTGGGTGCGGAGGTTTTCGACCGGCCGAAAGCCAACCCCTATCCGTGGTGGCCGCACTACAACAAATCCGCCGCGATGCGGATGGCCGTCGAGGAGGTGGACACGGAGTACCTCACCTTTTTGGACAGCGACATTCTGATCTCCGGTGATTTCTCGGACGTCGTTCCCGAGGACGCCGACTTCGCGGCTTGCCCGGAGGCGGTGATCGTCGCTACCACCGGGCCGGACCACGAGAATGAACCTTACTGGATCGCCTGTTCCGAACGGATGGGCATCGGTCTGGATCGTCTGGGGTGGGTCGACAGCGTGCCCGAAGGCGTCCGCATCCGTCGCTACTGGAATTCGGGCGTGTTCAGCTTGCGGCGTGAATCGAGAATTGCTTTCGATTGGGACCAAGCATGCCGGCAGTTGCATGAATCTCAGATTGCTTCGCCTCGCTACCGTGCATTCTTTACCGATCAAGTCGCTCTGGCTTTTGCGGTCAGCCAAACAGACCGGACGAAAACGCTTCCGATTGAATTGAATTGCCAGGTCAACACGCTCAATCGTGATTTCACTGATCCGAGCGCTATCCCGAACGCGATCATCGTTCACTATCACAAGTCGATGCGACCGGAAGGGTTCCAACAGTTGCTCGAAGACCTGAGCGGCAATTCGCAGCCTCTGGCGTCCATGGTGCAACAACATGGCCCCCTCCGTTCGGCGCCCCGCACCCTGCATCACCGGATCCGCGATCGATGGGTTCGAAAAACCCGTTCAATCCGGAAGAACCGCTTTTTTGAAAGATTGGCGTCGGCAAAGACGGTCTGAGCTGCGATGCGTGTGAATTTTCTCTCCCCGCCGCCCAATCTGTTCGGCGGTGAACGTGTGATCGCAATCTACACGCGCGAACTGGTTCGATTGGGACATCAAGTCGAAATCGTCTGCTGCCGTCCCGAGCAACGTTCACTACGCGGCAAGGTCAGTTCTCTGGTTCGCACCGGACATTGGCCGAAACCCAAGTCGATCGGTCCCTCACACTACGAAAACTACGGCGTTCCCTATCACGTCATCGACCACGACGGTCCAATCGTCGACCAGGACCTTTCAGACGCGGACGCCGTGGTGGCGACCTTTTGGAAAACCGCCGAGTGGGCCGCAAAGCTGTCTCCCAGCAAGGGACAAAAATACTATTGCGTCCAACATGATGAAGGGACGATTCATGGACCGCAGGCGGATCAAACCTACGATTTGGCTCTGCAACACATCTACGTTTCCCAATGGATTGCCAACCGAGTTCGTCAGCGTCACCCCGGTGCCAATGGCATCGTGATTCCCAACGCGATCGATGTGGATGACTTTGATCCTGGACCTCGTTCTCGTCCGCCCAAGCCGCGTGTCGGCGTGATGTATTCCGCGGACTTTGAGAAGAAGGGAACCGACGTGGCGCTTGCCGCCGTCGGCGAAGCCAGAAAACGCCTTCCGGATTTGGAGCTGGTCGCCTATGGAACCCAACCACCGTCAAGCGATGATCAACCCATCATCGATCAATACCTGATCCGTCCCGATGCAGAGCAGCTGGCACAGATGTACGCATCTTGCTCCGCATGGCTGTTTCCAAGTCGGTTTGAAGGCTTCGGACTTCCGATCCTGGAGGCCATGGCAAGTCGCACTCCCGTGATCGGGACGCCGACCGGTGCCGCACCTGAACTGATCGCTGGCGGTGGAGGAATCCTGGTCCCGATGAAGAATGTCGGGGCAATGTCCGATGCGATTTGCCGGGTTCATGCATTCGAGGGCGCCCAGTGGCGGCAGATGTCGGAAGCTGCCTTCGAAACGGCTCGATCCCACCGCTGGAGCGACGCTGCGCAGCGGTTCGAGGACTTTTTGCAAACGCATCATCCAGCCTCAACCACCAGCTTGACGGCATGACCAGCCTCTCTGAACCGGCGACGCACGCAGATTCGATCAGCACCAGCCCAACCCGGCTGCGGATGCTGGTTGTGATGATCAATTACCGCACCGCAGAATTGACGATCGACTCGCTGCGCAGCATCGCCGATGACCCCGATCGCCCGGGCATCCGCGTCGTCGTGGTTGACAATGCGTCCGGTGATGACTCCGCCGACCGGATCGAACAGGCGATCGAACGGGAAGACTGGCAGTCGTGGTGCCAGCTGGTCCGATCTGAGACCAACGGCGGGTTCTCGGCTGGTAACAACTTCGGAATACAGCGGGCTGACGCGGAGGCATACCTGCTTCTCAACAGCGACACCTTGGTCCGCCCCGGTGCTTTTCGGACCTTGCTTGAAACGATGGAGCAATCGCCCGAGGCTGGGCTGGTCAGCCCCAGGTTGGAATGGCCCGACGGCACACCGCAAGTGAGTTGCTTTCGATTCTTTCGGCCGTCAACCGAACTGATTCGTTCCGCGGTGACCGGACCGGTAACGCGTTTGTTCTCGGGCTCGGATGTCCCCTGGCCGACCGATGAGAACGGTGGACACCAGCCATGCAATCCCGACTGGACCAGCTTCGCGTGTGTCCTGATTCGTCGTTCAGTGATCGAAGACGTCGGACTGATGGATGACGGATACTTCATGTACTACGACGACGTTGACTATTGTCGCTTGGCAAAAGACAAAGGGTGGACGGTCGCTCATTGTCCCGGCGCGCACGTCGTCCACCTCCGCGGCGGGTCATCCTCGGTGAAAAGCTTGAAACAAAAGCGTCAACGGCGACCCCGCTACTACTTCGCCGCCCGCACCCGGTACTATGCCAAACACTTTGGACGGTTGGGTCTGTTGCGTGCGAATCTGTATTGGACGCTGGGTTTTTTGATTGCGAACTCGCGCCGCGTGCTGGGAGGACGTCGCTCGCCGCACTGTGTCGCAGAATGGCGGGACATATGGACCAATTTCTTGCATCCGATGACGGGGCGACATCGATGAATCACCATCCCGATTTCATCATCATCGGCGGCATGAAGTGCATGACCAGCACGCTGCATTCGCAGTTGGAATCGCGATCGGGATTCTGCATGTCGGAGCCGAAGGAGCCTTGCTATTTCAGCGATGATCCTGTCTTTCAACTCGGCCCCGAATGGTACTCCCAGTGTTGGAGTTCGCCAAATCCGGGAGACCTGCTGGGCGAGTCGTCGACGCACTACACAAAACTTCCCACCTACCCCCAGACCATCGAACGGATCCGACAGACTTGCCCCGATGTCAAATTGATTTACGTCATGCGGCATCCCATCGACCGACTTGTCTCGCAGTACGTGCACGAGTGGACCGTGGGGCAAGTGACCGACCCGATCGATCGCGCGATCGAAACGTTTCCCGAGCTGATTCAGTACAGTCGATACGAATATCAAATCGCTCCGTTCATCGAAGCCTTCGGTCCGACTCAGGTGTTACCGATCTTTTTTGACCGGCTACGCCGGCATCCCGAATCTGAACTGCAACGGATCTTTGCATTCTTGCGAGCCCCCGGGGTGCCGATTTGGCGCCGCGATCTGCCATCGCAAAACATCGGTCACGAACGGATGCGCACCAGTCCGTGGAGAGATCGTATCGTGTATGCGCCGGGAATTAGCTGGGTTCGCAAGTCATTGATTCCCCGTCCGGTTCGCGAACGCGTCAAGGCGCTGTGGCGGCTGCGCGATCGCCCGAAACTGAGCGAAGATTCGGTTGCCAAGCTGACCGAGATTTTCAATCATGACTTGGATCTGCTTTCGCAGCGGCTGGGCATTGACCCTGCGCTGACTTGCCGGAACTTTGAACGTACCGCCGAGTTGGATCTTCCGCTCGGGTTCTGTGATGGTGACGGATTGACGGAGCCCGCAAGCGGGACTGCGGTATCCGATCGCATCTCTGACTCCACCTGGGATTCCAAATGACACCGTTCTTTGTTCTCGGCTCGGTGCGTTCAGGAACAACGCTGCTGCGTTTGATGTTGGATCATCATCCCCGCCTGCGCTGCTTCGGTGAATTCGAGTACGCGATCGATCTGCTGGACGATCCAAACACCTGGCCATCGGGTGAACGCTTCGCCGAATGGCTTTCGACGGAAAGGCGGTTCGTTGCAAGCGGGCTTTCGGTCGATCCTTCATCCGACTATCCCACCATCGCCCGCGGAATGTTCGATGCGATGATCAGTCAGAGTGACGATCAACCGCTGGTTGCCGGCGGAGCCTCGGTCCATCGACATTTTCAACGTTTGAGTCGGCTCTGGCCCGATGCCAAATTCGTTTACTTGTATCGGGACGGTCGCGATGTCGCTCGATCTTGCATGCAGATGGGATGGGCAGGCAACGTTTGGTCCGGTGCCAGCTTCTGGGAACAAGCCGAACAAGACTGGGAACGATTCCGCAGCGTCCTCCGGGACGATCAATGGATTGAAGTCCGCAACGAGTCCCTGGTCATTGATACGCCGGGTGAACTTGCCCGGATTTGTGAGTTCCTGGGGACTCAATACGATCCGGACATGCTGAGCTACGCGGACGAGACCACTTATTCTCTGCCAGACCCCGGTTTGGTCCACCAATGGCGCAAGAAGCTGACGCGTCAGGAACTGCAGCTGCTGGAGGCCCGGATCGGAGCCAAATTACGCGCCCGTGGCTATGAATCGAGTGAGGTGCCCCCGTTGACGACCGGGGCGCTGACGCGAACGCGGTTGCGAATTCAGAATGCAGCCGGCAAACACCGATTTCGGATCAAACGCTACGGTGTGCGATTGTGGGCAAAAGAACTGGTTGCCCGAAAACTGCATCTGACTGCGGTGGCAAAGTCCGCAAAGCGCGAAACGCAAGCAATCACAGTCAAGTACCTGAAGTAGTGCTCCGGACTTTGTTGGAACCTTCCGCCGAAACGATGCGCGCCCCCCATGAACCGGAATTGGTTCAGGATCGAGCCGTGCAACCTGATTTGGGAAAGCTGCCGCCTCTGCAGGACGCACCGAAGCGCGTCGGCGTCTTGCTGACGGAGTTTCCTAACCAGACATCCGTGGCAATGTGGCGTGTGGCGGTTGCGATGCGCCAGCTGGGCCGCACCGTGTCTGTGGTCTCGACCCGGCGCAATGACCAGCCGGGAAAATTCGACCGAACCTTCGGCCAGGATATCTCCGACGCCTTCTATGCCTGGCCACCACAGATTGGTTCCGCGCTCTCTTGTTGCCTTTCGCAACCCGGAAAAGTGGTCCAATGCCTTCGCTACATAGCATCGCTGCGCGACGAGCCGATCCGCGGCCGGCTAAAGCTGGTCTTGATGATTCTGGGAAGCGCTTCCTTGTCACGTTTCTGTCGACAGCGCGACATCCAACACCTGGTGGTCCACTCGATGGCCAATGCCGCCCACCTGGTGACGATGGCAAAGTTGCTCGGCGGACCGCGTTTTAGCCTGCGATTGGGAGGCGATCTGGAGGTGTACGGCGGAGACCATCCTCAGAAAACGCAACACGCGGATTTGATCATCGCAGCGGCGGAAAACAATCGCCAGCAAGTGATTCAAGAGCTGAAGATTTCGCCCGATCGGGTCATGCAATCCTCGCTGGGTGTCGATACCCAGCGATTCACCCCACCCGCGGATCGCGCCGCGCTGCAGACGCCGGTCCGGTTGCTGACCGTCGCTCGGCTGAACAAAACCAAAGGCCACGCCTTCGCAATCGAAGCCATCGCGCTGCTCCGTGATCGCGGGATCGAGTGCAGCTACACCCTGTACGGTGAGGGGCCCTACCGCTCTGCGATCGAAGATCAAATACGCTCGTTGGATCTCCAGCAACAAGTCAAACTGGCAGGTGTCGCAGACGAAGCGACCGTGATCGAATCGCTTCGGCAGGCGGATCTCTTCTTGTTGCCCAGTGTCGGACTGGGCGAAGCGACTCCTGTTTCGGTGCTTGAAGCAATGTCGTGTGGGCTTCCCGCCATCGTCTCCAGAATTGGTGGCACGCCCGACATCATCGATTCATGGCACGACGGTGTGATCGTGCCCCAAGCCGATTCGACCGCCATTGCCGAGTCAATCGAACGACTGGTGAGCGATCCGGCTTTGCATACACAGATGGCGGATGCAGCGCGACAACGGGCCGTGAACTCGTTTGATAGCCGGCAAGTCGCGGCGAAGCTACTGCATCGAATCGCTTCCGTTTCAGACGCCGATCGCCCTTCCCAAGATTCATCGCCAGTTCAATGAACGTTGGCGTGATCGCAATCGCCCGCAACGAGGGCCAGCGGCTGAAGGATTCTCTCCATTCGGTCGTTGGGGCGGTGCCCAAAGAAAGCATCGTTTACGTCGATTCCGGATCGTCCGACGGCAGCGTCGAATTCGCGCGCTCACTTGGCGTTCACGTCGTTGAATTGGATCGGACGGTACCGTTTACTGCCGCACGGGCGCGAAACGCCGGCTTCGAACGGCTTTTATCGGCGTGCCCCGGGGTTGAATATGTGCAGTTCCTGGATGGTGATTGCGTTCTGCGTCCCGACTGGATCGACCGCGCCGTCACGGCGATGGACGCGGATGACCGATTGGCGGTGGTTTGCGGTCGGCGTCGCGAATTGCATCCGGGTGAATCGATCTACAATTCTTTGATCGATCGCGAATGGGACACCCCCGTCGGGCCGGCCGATGCCTGCGGCGGCGACGCCTTGTTTCGCCGTTCGGCGGTGGAGGCGGCGGGCGGTTATGACGCAACCATCATCGCGGGTGAAGAACCCGAACTTTGCTTTCGCCTTAGACAAGCCGGCTGGAAGGTCCAGCGGCTGGATGCCGAAATGACGCTCCATGACGCGGCGTTGACTCGATTCGGTCAGTGGTGGAAGCGTTCCAAGCGATTCGGACATGCCGCGGCCGAAGCGTTGCAGCGGTATGGAAGCCGGGCGGAATCTCTTCCCGGACGGCAGGTCCGCGGGATTGTGGTCTGGGGAGGCGTCCTGCCGGCCCTGTTATTGATCTTCATCGCTCTCGCTTGCTTGGGAGTGGTCTCGCCGTTGGTTCCCGTTGCCATCGTGGCGGTCTATCTGTTGCAGTGGGCGCGGCTGACCCGGCAATTCTCTGCGGAGGACAACATCGGGTTTGCGCTGCGAAGGGCCGCGTTGATGCTGGCATGCAAACCCGCTGAATTCCGTGGGTTGATCCAATACTGGTCCAACCGCATCCTTCGTCGCCGGCACACCTTGATTGAATACAAGCGGATCACCGATCCCGTCCGCCCCCGGGGGGCTGCTGATGTCGAGTGACGGTAATAACCGGTCTGGATCGATTGCGTACCTGACGAACCAGTATCCCATGACGTCCCACAGTTTCATTCGACGCGAGATCGCCGCGTTGGAAGAACGGGGAACCAGAATCGTGCGATACTCCGTCCGCTCCACAACGGGTTCCTTGCTGGACCCCCGAGACCGAGCGGAAAGCGAGCGCACGGATTCGATCTTGGATCATCCGGGCGGAATGCTTGGCTCTGCCCTGACGACGCTGCTCGGCAAACCGCTTCGGACGTTTCGGGCATTGGCTCTCGCGATCCGTTTGGGAAAACGGTCCCGCACGGGAGTGCTGAAACATCTGATCTACCTGGCCGAAGCCTGTTGGTTCGCCAACCATGCCCGCCGGCAGGGTGTCGATCATGTCCACGTCCACTTCGGCACCAACTCGGCAACCGTCGCACTGCTTTCAAAAGTGCTGGGCGGTCCCCGGTACAGCATGACCTGTCACGGCCCGGAAGAGTTTGACTACCCGCTCGAGATCGCGCTGCGGGAGAAGATTCATGAGGCCCGCTTTGTTGTCGGCGTCTCCAGCTTCGGTCGAAGCCAGCTGTACCGCTGGTGCGATCACGAGGAATGGCCCAAGATCGGCGTGGTCCACTGCGGGCTGGACGACCACTATTTGAACGATGACACGCGTCGCCCCTACCACGATCGGCGTTTCGTTTGCCTGGGACGATTGTGTGAACAGAAGGGCCAGATCCTGCTTGTCCAGGCTGTCGGAGCGCTTCGTCGCCGCGGCGTGGCTGTCGAGCTGGTGTTGGTGGGCGACGGCGAAATGCGTCCGCAAATCGAAAAACTGATCCGTGACGAAGGGCTTCACGATTCCGTTCAGATCACCGGGTGGCAGAATGGGGATCAGGTCAGCGAGTGGCTGCAAGATTGTCGCGCGATGGTCCTGCCCAGCTTTGCGGAGGGGCTACCAGTTGCGATCATGGAGGCGTTGGCATTGCGACGGCCCGTCATCTCGACCTACATCGCGGGGATCCCTGAGCTGGTCGATGCTTCCTGTGGTTGGCTCGTTCCGGCTGGGTCAATCGAGGCCCTCGGCGATGCCCTCCACGATTGTCTCAGTCGGCGCGAGGACGAATTGGAACGCATGGGGAACGTTGGTGCGGAGCGTGTTCGTCGGCGACATGACGTCCGAAAGGAAGCGAGAACACTGTCGTCCCTGCTTGGTCTGAGTGCGGAATCCGACCGACCTGCTCTCGAGCCGGCCAAATGACCACGGTCGTGATCATGATGGTTTGGTTGGTCGCCTTAGCCGTCTCGCTTCCTTTGCTGGTCGTGACGGTCCAATGTGTGTTGGCGATGCTTCCGGGACGGTCGTTGCCGAGGGGCGAACGCGATTCAATCGGTGTCCTGATTCCGGCACACAACGAAGCCGGTGCCATCCAGAGAACCGTTCAAAACATTCGCGAACAAATGCTGGCCGATGATCGCCTGCTGGTGATCGCCGACAACTGCTCCGACAATACCGCGCCACTCGCTGGCGAAGCGGGAGCGGAGGTGATCGAGAGAAACGACCCGGACCGGCGGGGCAAGGGATTTGCATTGGATGCAGGAATTCGAGCTCTCGCCGGCTCACCGCCTGGTACGGTGATCATTGTCGACGCGGACTGCCAAGTTGGAAGCGATGCATTGGATCGTCTCGCGCGCAGCGTGACCGCGACCGGCCGTCCGGTACAGGCTCGTTATTTGATGCGGATGCCCGCCGACAGCAGCCCAGAATCCGCGGTGTCGGTATTCGCATTTCTGGTGAAGAATTGGGTGCGTGCCCGAGCGATGCAGCGACTGAACCTGCCGATCCTGTTGACCGGGACGGGAATGGCTTTCCCCTGGACGGTCATTGAGAAAGCTCCGTTGGCCTCGGGGGAGATCGTTGAGGACTTGGCACTCGGACTGTTGCTGACTCGACGCGGATCCGCTCCAAGCTTTTGCGAGGAGGCTCACGTCTGGAGCGAGTTGCCGGTTGGAGCCGCCGCGGCCATTGAACAGCGGACGCGGTGGGAACATGGCTACCTTGCATGCATGATCCGCGAGATCCCTCGCCTGCTCCGCGATGCCGTCGTCCGTCTCAAGCCCCATTTGGCGTTGGTCGCCATTGATTTGATGGTGCCGCCGCTGTCACTGCTCGCAATCGTTTCGCTTCTCGGCTGGGCAATCACGGGTGCGTTGTTCATCTGGGCCGGAACGTCTGCCCCGTTTTGGATTCTCACCACGATTGGATTTGCGGCGGTCCTCAGCATCTTGATGGCCTATTTCCGATTCGGAAAGCACATCGTTTCCGTGGAAAGTCTTCGACGAACCCCCGGCTACGTGCTTGGGAAACTGGGAATTTACCGACGGCTATTTGGTCGCCGTCAGACGCACTGGGTCCGAACACAACGGGAAGCGGAGCGACACGGCGAAGGTGAACTTTGAACGGTCAAAATCCGCCCCCGACCGCACACGCCCCCAGGGCATTTGAATCGAAATCGATGACACGCGTTTTATTGATTGCCGAAGCGTGCAACCCGCAAATGGTCAGCGTCCCGTTGGTCGGCTGGTCGCATGTCGACGCGGTGCGAAAGCTGCCGGATATTGATGCGTTGATCGTGACGCAGGTCCGTAATCGGGAAGCACTCCTGCAAGCAGGACTTCGCGAGGACACCGATTTCGTCGCCATCGACTCGGAAAGAATTGCCAAACCGGCGTGGAAAGCCGCCTCGCTCTTACGCGGAGGTTCAAACAAGGGTTGGACGACGGTGACGGCGATCGCAACACTCACCTATCCGTACTTTGAGAATCTGATTTGGAAGCGTTTTGGGTCGCAGATTCAGGACGGATCGTTTGATCTGGTGCATCGCGTCACTCCGCTTTCGCCGACGGCACCCAGCCGATTGGCCCATCGTTGCAGACGCGCGAAGGTGCCATTCGTGCTGGGCCCGCTGAATGGCGGCGTTCCGTGGCCAAAACAATTTGATGCGGCGCGGCGCCGGGAACGAGAATGGTTGTCCTACGTCCGCAGCGGTTACAAGTTGCTTCCCGGCTACCGACAAACACGTCGCGACGCGGCCGCTTTGATGATTGGATCGCAAGACACCTGGCAACAGGTCCCGCAGGAGTATCGCGAAAAATGCGTTTACATTCCGGAAAACGGCATCGATCCGGATCGATTTAGCGGTCGCAGGAACCGTCAAGCGGAGCAACCGTTGCGTTTGGTGTTCCTGGGCCGGTTGGTACCTTACAAGGGCGCCGACATGGTGATCGAAGCTGCTGCCGATTTGATTCGCAGCGAACAGGCCGTCTTGACCATCGTCGGCGACGGGCCAGAACGCGAGACCCTGGAACGACAGGCAGAGATGCTAGGAATCGGAAATGGGGTCCGATTTGTCGGCCGCGTGCCCCACGAAGCCGTCCAACAGCATTTGATCGAATCGGATCTGTTCGTGTTCCCAAGCATTCGAGAGTTTGGGGGCGCCGTCGCGTTGGAAGCCATGGCCGTGGGCTTGGTTCCGCTGGTCGTTCGGTACGGCGGTTTGGCGGAACTTGTCACGGACCAAACGGGTTTCACCGTCGAGATCGGATCCCGACAGGAGATCATCCAGCAACTCCGACCGGTGCTGGAGCGGGTCGCGGCGGATCCTTCCTTGATCGAAACACGTTCACAAGCTGCTCACCAACGTGCGATGGAATGGTTTTCCTGGGAGGCGAAAGCGCGCCAGGTCCGGGAAGTCTATCGCTGGGTGCTGGGACAGCGGTCGGAAAAACCCGACTGGGGCATGCCGTTTCCGGATGTGGAAAACGTCTCGTCGCCGAAAGCGGTCCGACAGCAAGCATGATCGTCTGTTGCGGTCCGTTACTATCATCCGACGATTCCGGCACAGCGCGGACATCGGTTGGCGTAGGGGGATAGCGTGTCGGCCCTGATGATCGACGAAATCTCCTTGGTAACGGCGGCCTGGATCGCCTGGATCCTGCTGGGCATCGTCTGGTTTTTCACGATGCGTGCCAGCTTGGCGGTCCCCGTTTGTGTCTGCGGAGCGATGGTGTTTCTGCCAAACCTTTCGACCGGGTTGGTGGTCGCCCCGCAATTCTTGGACTTCGAACTGACCAAACCCCATGCCGGATCCCTGGCAGTTCTTCTGGGGTCGGGATGTCGTGCGTTGTGGAACCTGCTGGATTCGGACCACACACCCGAACCGCGTCGAACGGTTGTAAAGTCTTCCTGGCTGTTCGACCTGCCCATGGTTGCCTGGGTGTTAATGCCCATGGTCACCGCGTGGCACAACGGTTCCCCGTTCGGTTCCACCGGAGTTGCTTTCTCAATCGACCACGCGTTGCACTGGGGGGTTCCGTACGCGAGTGCTCGACTGACATTTCGCGACTTCCGATCTCAAATCGATCTGCTGATGGTGATCGCCGGACTGGGCGTTCTGCTGGTCCCGATGTGCTTGTACGAGATGATTGTCGGACCGGAGCGGTACCTGCAAGTGCTGCTGTTCGGTGCCGACGTCCCATCGGAGGGACACGCCTGGCGACTGGGTGGTTGGCGTCCTCACGTCATGTTCGGCAACGGGATCCGCTTGGGGCGATGGATGTGCGTCGCGACGTTGGCTTGTTTGACGCTCTGCCTGACGTTGAATCGTTACCGGCTAAGATTCCTGGGCGAGTCATTTGATCTGGGCACCAGGAGTGGCTGGATCGCCTTGGTACTACTTGCGCCAACCACGCTGCTGTGTCGGTCATTCAGCTGGATCTATTTGGGCTTTGCGGGGGCACCCATCCTGCTGGCCACTCGACGACTTCCTCGGTTGGTCGGCGTTCTGCTTCTGTGCGCAATACCGATAGCGAGCTACGGCGTGATGGCAATCCGATTGATGGATGCCGTTGACGTGCAACCGATCCTGTCCACGGTCGAACGAGCCAATCAGCGGATCGCCAAATCATGGGCGTTTCGATTGCAGAGCGAACGGGTCTACATCGATATGACACTGGACTCGCCCTACCGTTGGTTCGGTTCAAACACGCTGCCGAACCGCAACAAGTATCCGTACTACAGCGACCAGCGTTACATGATGGCCCTGCGGAACTTCGGCCTGGTCGGACTTGGGACCTGGTCACTCACCCTGATTGCACCGTTTGTGGGCGGCGTGATTGCTTTGCTTCGCATCCCGCCCGGTGAAGGAGCGCACCAGTGCGTGCTTTCCTACTTCTTGCTGATCGTTGCGCTCGTCTTCTGGGATTGCTTACTGAATGCGTTCGTCAATCCCGTCTTCTACCTGTCCGCGGGACTGCTGGTGTCTGCCTACGCCAGCAGCTTTGTCCGGGCCCGCTAGAAATCCGCGGCTAACGCCACGCACCTCACGCAAAGTCTCGCTGTCCAGCGGGTACATCGTGCGTCGGCGCGGCGAGTAACGCCCCGCTGTTTCTAGCGCTGGTTCTCTTCTCCAGCCCGCTTCGTTCGTTGCAAAATGATCGCCAAGCCGACCACGCCGATCAGTGCGGCGGTCGCCAGGACGATCGGCAACAGCGCTAGGTCACCTTCCAAGCCCGCAGCGTGTTGATGCGGCAGAACACTCGAATGCGCGGAAGCCGTGGCGGGACAGAGGCAGGCCATGACGACGGAAAGTCCTGTCGCGGTGCGGCTGATTCGATTGGACGGCGATGAAGTGGCGGATGGCTTCATGGTGCGATGATCTAAGCGATGTTGAGGTGATGTTGGATGGGACGCCCAGGTGCACTATACAGCATCCCCGTCACCTTGATCAGTCCGCTTGAACCTCTCGGGAAGGTTGATTCGCAACGCCTTTCACGGCCGGCTCCGAAACCGACGGGCCCGGTGGTCCGTCCAATTCTGATGGACGTCCTGCGATCTGGCGAAGGATTCGTTGAGCCGCCATCGCGGCGCCGCAGCCATTGTCGATATTCATCACCATGATGCCGGAAGCGCAACTGGCCAACATTCCATGCAGTGCCGCGTGGCCTCCGGCGGCAACGCCATAGCCCACACTGGTTGGGACCGCAATGATTGGTTGCGGCATCAACCCACCCAGGACGGACGCCAAGGCACCTTCAAATCCCGCGCAACAGATCAAGACGTTGCAAGCGGTCAGGGCATCCCGATGGGCCATCAGACGGTGTATCCCCGCCACGCCGCAATCCCCAAATTCTCGAGTCTGGCAACCCAGGAACCGTAGCGTTACAAGCGACTCCTTTGCGACCGACGCGTCCGAACTACCCGCGTACACGACGCCGATCAAACCGGCGATCGGCGACTTGGGACGCTGCATGCGCAGCAGGGTGCGGGCAACCGGATCGTACTCACCTTCGATTCCCCGCACCTGCTCGGCTTGGCAACGGGTGATCAACAGATTGACGCCCCGGGATTCGTACTGACGCGATATTTCCTGGAGCTGCGTCGCAGACTTACTCTCGCCATACACGATTTCCGGCACGCCGATCCGAGCGTCACGGCCAAAATCCAAGTCGATATCGTGCATCTCAGTTCGACGCCTTGCCGATCTCGCGGTTGAGCTTGCCGGAAACGAAGCCTTCCGGATCCAGCATCGCTGCGGTGAATCCGAGACCCAGCAGCTTCCGGTGAATTTCGGACCAGCACGCGACCAAGTCGCCCATTCGGGTGCTGGGGACTTCGACACTTGCCGCCGTTCCCTGATGTCGAACGCGACAAATCGGGAATCCCGCCGCGGCCAAGACATCTTCCGCAGCTTCAATACGCGCGAGCTTTTCCGGCGTGACCGGTTGGCCGTACGGAATTCGAGAACTCAAACAGGGACTGGCCGGTTTGTCCCACACCTCTAGCCCGTGCTCTCGGGCAAGTTCACGAATCAATCTTTTGCCGATCCCGCATTCCAGCAATGGGTGTCGGACCGCCGCTTGCTCGGCGGCCAACAATCCGGGACGGTAATCGCCTCGATCGTCCAAGTTGGCTCCGCTGCAAATCCAAACGTCGCGCGGGATCTCCACCAATTTCGAGATCAAGGTTTGGTAGAGCGTCTTCTTGCAGTGGAAGCATCGGTCCGGCGAATTCCGGACGTAAGACGGGTCTTGAATCTCCTGAGTTTCCAGAATTTGCAAGGGGATACCGTGCTCTGCACAGAATCGCTCCGCAATCTGCAAGTCACTCCTCTTCAGGCTAGGCGAATCGGCAACCCAAGCGGTGCAGCGCCCCGGTCCCAACACCCGCCGCGACCAAAACGCCACCAACGCCGAGTCGACGCCGCCAGAGAATGCGACGGCCGCCTCCGGACAGCGGTCAAACCACCGGTCCAAACGTGCGCAGGCTTCGCGTCGATCTTGCGAAGGGATCGTGAGTGACAGGACAACCGGGTTCGACACGGCAGCAACGTTTGGAAGGGAACACGCCGACAATCCGGCGGCAAGCGGGGCGAGGCACGCCCACAGAGAGCATCTCACACACCCAAAAAATGTCAACCAATCCGGCGTCTTATCAAGTCAGTCGTTATTCGTCGAATTTCCCGGGTGGCACCGCTGCCATCGATCCAATTGGTGGATGGCACCATCTGTAGACTGGTGGGTGGCACCATTCGACTGCACCATTCGTCTCTCGCGATTTCCTCTGCCCAACGGATGACCAAGCTCAATCCCTATTCGCCTCCGCGGCAGGTTGAATCGGCCGCGCCGCCGGTCCCGGAAACCTCGGTGGTTCCACCCTATCGGGGACTGGCACTCTGCTTCCTGGCGGCTTCCGTCGTCTTCTCGCTCACCTACACCTGGGTCGATGAAGTCACCGCCAAGACATCCAATGGAGCCTGGCCGATGCTGTTCATCACCTGCTTCTTCGCGGTGCTGGCCGGCTTTTCCACCCGTGATCGCATCATCGCGCCACTGACCTGTTTCGCCGGCGTCATGTCGGGGGACGTTTTGGCCGGCTTGATCCGCGGATGGGCCTACGCGCAATTGCACCTTTGCGTCCCCTTAGCGACCGCGTTTTCCGTCCCGGCGCTGGCATCGGCGATCATCGCTCACATGATGGAGCGAAAGCGTCACCAAGCGTCCAAGTGACGGTGAGCGATACGCTAAACTGTCCGCATCAACACTTGCTGCCCGGCCCCTCATCCCGCCGTCCGATCGGAAATCCGCCCCACCCCGAAACCCTTATGAATAACTTTCTCCGACCACTTTCACATCGACGTGCTCGATGGCTGCTGGTGTTGTTCCTGATCGTCTCATGGCAGGGCAGAGTTCTGCCCGCCGCACCTGCCGTTCGCAATGTGGAGGGTTGGACCGTACGCATTGACCCGGAACTGTTGGCCGACATGCCAATGGCAGAGCGTTGCCTGAAAGCACTTGCCAATCATCTGCAACGCGTCACCTACATCCTGCCGGACTCGAAAGTCGAGCAACTTCGAGACTTCCCTATCTGGATTGACCGGCACAACGAACGCTTGGGCGCGATGCAGTACCACCCGAGCGAAGATTGGTTGCGAAACAACGGTCACGATCCGGCGTTGGCAAAACACATTCACATCCCGCGCGCCGCTGACTTGCTGGATCGTCGGACTTGGGAAAAACATCCTTATTGCATCCTTCACGAGCTGGCGCACGCCTACCACGACCAGGTACTGGGATTTGATGACCCAGAAATCATGCAGCTGTTTGATCAGGCAAAGGCGCGTGGAGGATACGAGGATGTCTTGCTGTTCGATGGCCGCAATGTTCCACACTACGCCCTGACCAACCACAAGGAATACTTTGCGGAGTCGACGGAAGCTTTTTTGGGGGTCAATGATTTTTATCCATTCGTCCGAGCCGAACTGCAGAAGCATGATCCCAGGATGCACGCGCATCTGGTCAAGCTTTGGAGCGATCCCGCACTACCGACGGAATCCGCCGAAACACGCGAGCAATCCGTCGATCAGTTGCTGCGCGATGCGATTACGGACGGGCAGATGGCTGGCGCGGTGGTGATGATGTCCCGGAAAGACAAGGTCATTTTCTCCACCGCCGTCGGGGACGCCCAGACCGTTCCGGTCCGCCGGCCGATGCGTCCCGACACGGTGTTCGACCTTGCCAGCCTGACCAAACCGGTCGCGACCGCGACATCCATCATGTGCTTGGTCGATCGTGGCCTGGTGGACTTGGACGCGCCGGTCGCCAACTACCTGCCAGAATTTGCGACGAATGGAAAAGAGTCCATCACCGTGAAAGACCTGTTGCTGCATCGCGGCGGTTTGATTGCCGACAATTCGCTTTCCGACTACGTCCCCGACGCGCAACAAGCCTGGGAAAACCTTTGCAAAACAAAACCCTTGGCGGATCCCGGTCAACGCTTCATTTACTCCGATGTCGGATTCATCGTGCTGGGAAAACTGGTTGAAAAGGTCAGCGGTCAACCGTTGCAACAGTTCGCCGATGAACAGATTTTTGAACCTTTGGGAATGCAGGAAACGGGATACCTGCCGGAGGAGTCGTTACGGGACCGGGCTGCAACGACCGAAGAAGTTGACGGACGCTGGTTGACCGGCAAGGTTCACGATCCCCGCTCCGCCAGAATGGGCGGCGTGGCGGGTCACGCGGGACTTTTTTCCACCGCGGAAGACTTGCTTCGCTACGGACAAGCGATGTGTCATCAAGGTCAGTGGGAAGGAACACGGGTCTTTTCCGTGCAGACGTATCGGACAATGGTCGCGCCGCGCGACGTCCCGAGGGGCCAACGCGCGTTGGGCTGGGATGTCGAATCCCCCTACTCCTCGAACCGACCGCAACAATTTTCCCAAACCGCCTTTGGACATGGCGGCTTCACGGGGACCGTCCTGTGGATTGACCCACAGCAGGACTTGGTGTTCGTGTTCCTGAGCAACCGGCTGCATCCGGACGGAAAAGGCAGCGTGAACCGTCTGGCCGCCAAAGTCGCCGACGCGATCCTTCAAAACGATTCCGCCGACAAGTAGCAAGACTCAGTTCGGCGTGCAATCTTCGTCGGCAGGGCGCAGGTTGACCGCTCCCCGGCGCGTCTGCTCCCCATCTGGCGCCCTCCACCTGGCCCCACCCCAGCTGGCCCTACCCCAGCTAGCACTGTTCGGTCACTCGATCGTGACCGATTCTACGCCCTCTTCGAAGTAATAGTCCTGATTCGGCTTGCTCTTCGATTCATGTCGCCCGCAACCGACGGCGCGATTGTTCCGGAGGGTGATCTCATGCGGAAAGACGCCTTCCCAAAACAGGTCCGACGCATGTTGACTGACCACGGCGTGGCTGTAGCAGTTTTCAAAATCGTTGTCTTCGATCAGCGCATCCGATGCGTTCATTTTCACACCGCTCCCGCGCGTCCCGATGAAGCGGTTGTCGCGGATCACTGAACCGCTGGAGGTACGATCACGGTTGACGACCAGCGTTCCCGGCTGGATGGCCTGGACCGATTCGGTGAAGAGCAACTCGTGCCGTTTTCCTGACAATTCCGTCGTGGGCATGGAAAGCGTCCAAGCGCGATCTCCGATCGGTTCGAAGGTGTCGGTCGAGAACACCACGTCATCGCCGACGTCTCCCCACTTGCTGATCGATCCCGGTCGATCGACCGGTCCAACAATCATTCGATTACCTGATACCTCCTCCACCATCCAGAAGCGAGAATTCAGATTAACTTTATCATCACCGCTGAACTCGATCGTGCAGTTTGAAATCGTGATGCCGCCGCCACTGTGATTGACATGGATTCCGTCACTGGCCACGGCCATCACCGCATCGTCGTGCGGAAGCATTGCGACGCGGTCGATGGTCAAACCTTCGTCGACTTCTCCGACGATGCCCATCCCCGGAATGTTGACCAAGACCAATTCCGAAAGCGTGATGTTGCGACAACGCTTTTCGGCATCCAGCTTGATTGCGTGCCCCTGATTGTTCTCGTGCTGCAGAATCACCCGCTGTCCGTCCGGCCAGTCAGGAAAGGGGCCTCCACGATAAACAAATGCGTGCTTTCCTCGATCGTATCGCCATTGCACGTCTTTACCGCGATTGACAAAGATCTCGCGGTACAGCTCGCCAGCTGCGGGGACCGTTCCCACCGTCACCAATTTCTCCACCGGAACGTCGTGGTCGGTGATCACAAAACAACGTCGCCGCTTGTCGAACTCCGCCCGCGAGGCCAGACGGCCGGCACCAACAATTGTTCCGTTTCGAATCGTCAAGGATTCACAATCGTCGATCAAGATTCCCAGCGATACCTGATCAAACTCGATGGTCGATCCGTTCAGATCCACCTCACAGTTCCGCAGGCCTTCCATTTTGATATGTCGAGCACCTGTTCGGCGAGGACGGACAGGAATCAGGGCATTTTCGGGAAATCGTACCGTCGCGCCGCTCTGACCTGACGCCTCCTCAAGTGCGTCCTTTACGACGTCGTGATAGTTGTCCGTGTCGGTCAGTGGCACGTCGATGACCGGTCCATCGGATGCGGCCGCGAAGCCATTCTGTTCATCCAACAGGTTTTTCATCTCGCGAAACTCATCGCTGACGGGAACCCCGTCGGCGGAGGATGGTGGCTGCACCGCTTGGCCGACCGTCGTCACACACCAAATCGCAACCAAACACACCAGGCGACCGTTTGCCCCAATCAGACTGGACCCCATCAATTCACCACTGGATAAAGAGAACCATGGAGCCCAACGATGGCGATGCGTCGGCCGCCGATCCCAGATTTCATCTCCCAGGAACACATCGAGCCACGCATTGTCATTCGCTTCCTCGCAACGCAACCGACCGAAGGTTGGCGCGGGCCCCGAACAGCGTCATTCCTACGAGGCGAAGGATTGGGCATCAAGTGAACGTTTGCAGTCTGAACAAAACTGCGGCGTGCCCACGGCAACGCAATCTTGCCAGTGACGCAGCGAACCAGACTCTCGGGCGCGACCGCTGAAGTGAGATCGACGTGACGGACAGCGCCAATTCCCGTGAGCCACGTGGAGCTCGCCGCGGGTTCCCTCGCCTCAACCGGCGGCGAGCGTCTTGCCGCTTATGGCACTGCAAATCTCAGTAAAGAGTAGCTACGCTCGCCAGAGCGTGGCTTTCCGCCGGGAAGCGCCACTTTGCGTGAGCCGCGTGGCGCTAGCCGCGGGTTCTGACGCCTCAACCGGCGGCTTGCGCCTTGTCGCTTATGGCACTGCAAATCACGGCGTTGTCGATTGAAAATGGTGCTGTCCGGCTAACGCCACCACCCAAATGATCGTCCCACCGTCAAACCGGCCCACGTCGCGGCACGTGATCGGACATTGCTAGGGGCGAGAGCTTGGTTCGAGCGGCAGGTCCTCTCGATGCAGGACGCCAACCATCCGCTGCACGATTTTCGGATGCTTTGCGGCGACGTCGTTGGTTTCCCCCACGTCTTGGCTGAGGTCGTACAGTCGAAAATCAGGCTGTCCGTTTCGATCCTTTCGATAGCGCACCAGCTTCCATTTTCCCATCCGGACGCCAAGCGAAGTGTCTCCCTCCTGACTTGCCCAATACAGGTATTCATGTTCTTTCTGGGCGTCGGTGTTTCCCAATAATGTCGGCAGGTAAGAAAGTCCGTCCAGACCGGTCGGCGGATCGATTCCGGCGACGTCGCAGGCGGTTGGAAAAAAATCCCAGAACGCGCTCGCATGATCCGAGACAGATGCGGCAGCGATCTTGTTCGGCCAGCGGGCGATCATCGGCACTCGAATCCCCCCCTCATGCATCGATCGCTTGTATCCGGTCAGCGGACCGTTGGAATCAAAGAATTCGTGGTCATGTTTCCCTTCGCGATGCGGACCATTATCGGAGGTGAAGAGGACCAGGGTCCGGTTATCGATCTTCAGCTCCCCCAACAGCGCAAACAAGCGGCCGACATCGGCATCCATGCGAGTGATCATCGCGGCAAAACCCTTCTCGGGGTTCGGCCAATCCCGGTCCGCATAAATTCCATAGTCCGGGACCTCCATGCCGTCATTGAGTACCCGACCGCCCTCGTTGTTGGCGTGGGGAATGGTCCAGTGGATGTGCAGCAAAAATGGCCGCTCGTGGTGACGTCGAATAAAACCGAACGCCGCCTCGGTCAGCTTGTCGTGTGAGTAGGTCACACGCTCCTTCGAAACGCGTCCCCTGGCGTTCGGGGCCTCCATCAACACGTTACCGTCCAGAAAGTCCTGCCGCCGATTCTCCCACAAGTACGGTGGGTAATAGTTGTGCGCATTGCTTTGGTTCATGTAGCCGTACCAGAAATCGAATCCGTTGCGGTTCGGATGGCCTTCGTTGTCGATTTCCGACGGCGCGTCAACGTTGCCCAAAGCCCACTTGCCGACACCGCCCGTCGCGTATCCAGCTTCCTGCAACCGCTTGGCCACGGTCAGTTCCGTTCCGGTGAACGATCGCGGTCGGTTGCCCATCAGCCCGGTATGGCCAACGTGCAACCCCGTCCAGAGAACCAAACGGGACGGACGGCAGACGGTATGTCCGGCGTAGTGATCGGTAAAACGCATCCCTTCGCTTGCCATGCGATCCAAATGGGGCGTTTGAATCGTCTCCTGGCCGTAGCACCCCAGGTCTCCGTAACCCAGGTCGTCCACCATGATGTAAATGATGTTGGTTTGGTCCGCGGCGTCGGCCACAAGCATGCCGGTTGGGGCAAGGATGAACAGTGCGGCCAGCGCGAAGGTCGATAGCGAGGGGAGTTTCATCGGTGCGGGGGACGGTGGGAGAAGCGGGATGGAAAGCACGCGATTCTAACGCTTCCGATAAGCGTGGGGGTGCGGTCGGGGAGCGACGACCAACGGCGACGGTGTTGCTCGGCCGCCGCCGCATTTGGCTCGCTTGCCCTGAATCCAGGCCTGAGCCGGCCACCACCTGTACTCGTCTGCTGCCCCTTCGGCATGCTGCCCCTGCGGCATGCTGCCGGATGGCTCCGCCAATTCCCGACCTGGTCCTGCGGATTCTGCACGACGTCCCAGGCGACGGCGTCGCTCAGGAAGTCAGGAAGAGCGTTCGCGATACTGTTCGCGTGCCTCGGCGTAGGATTGCGCATCCGGCAAGGTTTCAGACTCCGGCGACTCCGAACTCCACAACTGCTCCAGATAGGGACGACACCAACCGCACCCCGTTCCCGCCCCGAAGCAATCCGACAATTGCGATACGGCCCGTGGGCGGCGGGTGCGAATGAACTGCACCAACTTGCGTCGACGCACCCCAAAGCAAAGGCAAACGATTTGATCGTCGTTCATGATGGCCCGTGAGAACCGATCAAGTGCGTGGCGATTCGGCACGCGTCGAAATAGTCAGGGATCTGCAGCCGTTCATCCGCGGTGTGAATGTTTTGCTGTCCGCACCCGACGGTGACGGCGTTGATTCCGTGCTGGGCCAGCCAATTCGCATCCAAGCCTCCGCCGGCCAACTTCTGGTAGGGTTCTCGCCCCAACCCGCGGATGGCATCCTCCAGAGCGTCGACCGAAGGATCGCCCTCCGGCAACCGGAACGCCTCGTAATCCACGTGCGAACGGAACTGACATTCACCGCCAAGGCCTTCGGCGTTCTGTACCGAGGCGGCAGCGGATTCGAATGCGGATCGCAATTCCGACACGATCTTGGTACGCATCGCCGGGTCGTGACTCCTTGCTTCGGCGCGCATCACGACCGCGGGCGTGATCACGTTGGTTGCTTCACCGCCTTGGATGACACCGACGTTGGCCGTCCCCACTCCTTGCTCTTTTTCGACTCGCCCAAGCCAACCTCGCGCATCCAGATCGGCAATGGCCCGCGCCGCCATCACGATCGCGCTGGCCCCGTTTTCCGGTGCCACACCGGCGTGGGCGGGGATGCCGGTCAGCGTGATTTCCATCCGCTCACCACCGATTGCACCGATGGTGACTTTCTCAACGGGACCACCGTCGAAGTTGAACGCGCGGTCAACCTTGCCGATTCGGCTGACATCCAAGTGCCGTGCCCCTTCCAGACCGACCTCTTCCTGGATGAAGAAGGCCAGTACGGCGGGCGGCAGCGAGTCTCCGCCGTGACGCAGCCGAGCAATCGCGGCGGTCAGAATCGCCGCACATCCGCTGCGGTCGTCGGCCCCCAGGCCGGTTGCACCGCGGCTGCGAACCTGATCGCCATCAACGTAGGGTTCCGATCCGAGACAAATCGGGACGGTGTCCATGTGCGCGCTCAGCAGCGTCCGCGGGCCGTCTCCGGATCCTGGAAGATGGACGATCAGGTTACCGCAGTTGCCGGCAATCCGCGTTCGCCGCTCCGCCCCGTCGAACTGCAGATGATCTGGATCCAGGCCGGCATCGACCAGTCGATGCACGATTTCATCGGCGACGTCCTTCTCCTCGCCACTCCGGCCGCGGATCGCCGTGAGCGCCAAATATCGTTCCAGGGCTTCGGATTCGTCGACTTCGAAATTCTTCATCGGAACGTTAAACTGCAGGATCGAAAAGAGGTCCGGGGGGCGACGCGGGGCCGCATCGGAACGGATGTTTAAGATTACGACGTTTCGCCTGGCGTTGTCGAGTCCGCCCCCCGCCGTTTCCCGCCCTCGCCACGAGTCCGCTCCGCTCGACCGGTAGGTCCTCGGTCGCCCTTCCCATTTAACCGCATCTGATCGCTCGTGAGTCTTCCCGTCATTGGATCGTCGACCGCCGCAGACGCCGCCCCTCGGCCCGCGGGAAAACGCCACTTGCTGGATTGTTCGCTGGAACAGTTGCAACAATGGCTGGTCGACCAGGGGCAACCCAAGTTTCGTGCCAAACAGATCTTCGGATGGGTGTACGAAAAACGCCAGCCAGATTTTCAGCAGATGAGTGACCTGCCGAAAGGGTTGCGGGATCTGCTGGAGCAGCATTTCGACGTCTTCCTGGCCAGCGAAGCTGCCGTTCAGACCAGCCGGGACGGGACGGACAAACTGCTGGTGCGGTTGGCCGATGGTGGCGAAGTCGAGTGCGTTCTGCTGCGAGATGGGAACCGGCGAAGTATCTGCGTCAGCAGCCAAGTGGGCTGCGCGATGGGATGTGTGTTCTGCGCCAGTGGTTTGGACGGCGTCGACCGCAACCTGACCCGGGGCGAGATTGTCGAGCAGATGCTGCGGCTGCAGGCGCGGCTCGGCGAAGGCGAACGGCTGAGCCATATCGTGATGATGGGAATGGGCGAACCGCTGGCCAATTTGCAGAACGTCCTGGGGGCATTGGACGCGGCAAAAAGCCAAGAGGGATTGGGGATCAGCCCCCGCCGCATCACGATCAGCACCGTTGGACTGCCGCCGGCCATCGATCGGCTGGCGGCCAACGGAGTCCCCTACAATTTGGCGGTCAGCCTGCATGCCCCAAACGAGGCGCTGCGGGACCAATTGGTCCCGGTCAATCGCAAGATCGGTATCGATGCCGTGTTGGACGCCGCCGATCGCTACTTCGACGCCAGCGGAAGGCGATTGACTTTCGAGTACGTGCTGTTGGGCGACGTCAACGATCGTCCCGAGCACGCCCGCCAACTGGTCCAACGATTGCGCAAGCGGACCGCGATGTTGAACGTCATTCCCTACAACCCGGTTGCGGGGCTGTCCTACCAGACGCCGACCAAGTCGGCGATTCAAGAGTTCCGTCAGATCTTGGAGTCCGGCGGAGTGAATGTGAAGTTCCGGCAACGCAAGGGTGATGAAATCGATGCCGCCTGCGGCCAGCTGAGACGAAACCGCAAACCGGACTCGGAATCGTCACCAACCGGCTGAATCCATCCGGCAGGGACTTTACGCGGTTTCCGCTCGCGGGGTGAAGCCCAAGCGGTCGATCGCGTTCTTGGCGACCGGATGCTTCATGAACGCATCCCAAACGCTCTCGCGCATCAGGTTCTCGGCCATCAGCAGGCTGATCCCGGTGTCGATCCCCACCACGTCGGGACCGATCCATCCGGTCGCCGGGTTGAACGCGTTGGTGAACCCGTAGCGTCCGAAAATCGCGTAACCGTACATTTCAAATTGGTGACGCAGCGTTTGCAACGCCAGCTTGGGAACCATCGGCAACGCGCCGGCCGCAGCGCTGGGCACGACCGTCCCATCCATCCCGCGTGCCGGTTCAAAACAACCGTCCCGGTAGGGGCCGCCCCAGTCGCGATAGCCGCTGGCGCTGTCACTGCTGGTCACGCCCCACAGAGATTGGTCGTAGTGGCCGAATCGGTCCGGGTATCGCTGTCCCAAACCTTTCAGGTATTCGATGTGCGCCCGATGCGCGAGCACGGAGTTTTGCCACGGATCAAAATCGTCCGGCAGCACCCAACGGCGAAAATCGAAAAAGGCGTGTGAGTACTGGTGAACAAACAGCGGAGCGTAGGTCACAAACGGTTGACCGTTGCAATGCAACGTCTCCGAACGGTTCCAGGCGTACCAACATGCGGGGTCAATCGGCGAACGACGAGCACCAATGGCAATCAGTAGCATCACCATCAGCTCGCTGTAGCGATCCCAACGCGATGACAAAAATCCGTCTTCCGGCGTCCACCCCATCGACAACGTGTCAGATCCGTTCAGCATCCACTGCCAGTCAATCCGATCGATCAATTGATCCGCCAGCTCCGCGATCCGGCCGCCAAAGACCGACCCGGCAACCATCGCGCCGGCGGCAGCAAGAGCCGTGTCGATCGAGGAAGCTTCGCTACGCCAACTTCGACGTCCCGTGCGCCGATCGACGAAGTGATAGAGAAAACCACGTTCGTGTTGAACCTTGTCCACCAACGTCCGTAACAATCGCTCGCAGCGTCGCCCAGCATCCTCAGGCGACTCCCAACCGTTTTGCATCCCAACCGCGTAGGCAGCCAACCCGAATCCACACGAAGCAGAACTGGCAACCCGATAACGGTCCGCAATTTTTCCGTTGCCAGAATCCTTGAGGGGCGCACGGTCCGGGATCAGACCCGACACGCCATCGGCGGCCTCACAGAAGAAGCGGTAGCAACGCTCCTGCATCAAGTTCAACAACCGCGACTCCGCGTCGCCTGGTCCATCTGACAACAAACCATCCACCTGTTTCGATACCAAAACACGCCCGGTGGCATCCTCTCGGTCCCCCGCCATCGAAGCTTGATCCGGACGGCCCCGTAGAGCAAATGTCGCGCCCGCACCGGCGAGCGATGACAAGAGGAAGTGGCGGCGATGCATCCGGACTCTTTCCGTGTGCGAGGCGAGGGAACGATGCCGGGCCTTTGGAACGACGTGCGTCCGTTCGGTTCCGGCGGATGGAAGGCAGTTCGATGGGGCGGGGGGATCGGCGCAGCGAATTCGCGATGCGTCGCGGTAAAGCGACCGCGGTGCAACCACAACTCGCGAATTGCCGACCGATTGCGGAATATAGCCCGCCTCTAGAGACACCAAAAGGCCATCATCCTTCCTATACGCTCAGTTCGGTGCGTCGGTTCCCGGCAACCGCAGTGCTGCAGCCAGCCCCGCAACCAAACTCTAGCCCGCACTACGGTATCCCTCGCGAAAAACGACGCCGCCCCCCGCTTCTGAGCCATGCCCCGCCTGCCACACGGCCGCGACGAAGTTCCGCACGTCGCTGCTGCGGAACTGCTGTCGCTGTTGGTAATGGGTCGCGCTAATTGCTGGGCCGCACGTGGAAACGATCCTTCGACCAACACCGAACTCGGGTGGGGTTGCAACCACCGCAGACTGATGGCCGGGCGCACGCGACGGACGTCGGCGAGCAGAGAAAGGACATCGACCGTTGCAATCGATGGAAGGACCGCGGCCGATCCGGTGGTGCACGAAAACCGTCCTCTCCTGAACGATCTTCGAGCAGGCGCGAAACGGCAGGATTGGGCCTGTCATGGTCCCGCGAAAAAAGATCACGAAATCCAAACATCGCTAGGGGCGGATTGCGATCCAAAAATCCGCGGCAGCGACTGATGTCGTGCCCGCTAGCTTTTTCATGTTGATCCGATCCGTCGACAGATGCCGACGGATCCTTATGGTTCGATCAGTCGGCACACCGATTGCCAATTGCGCTTCCGCTGTGCAGAGCTCGACGATCATCAGCGAGTTTGCTCGGTCTCTTCTCTTCGTTGTTTCTTTTCACAACCTGTACCCAGTTGAAACACATGAACACGCAAAACGATTTGCAAACCATTGCCGACACGGATGTGGCCGTCAGTGTGAACGCCTTACCGGAATCGGTTTGGCGCTTACCTGAAATGAAACGTGTGGAGATGGGTCATCCCATCGAACTTCGGCTGATGGGGCCATTGCGAATGGAATGGTACGCGGACCAATGGAAGATGATGGCGGAACGCTTGCGGCGTGTCTTCTCTCCAAGCGGCGTCCTAACGCTGACTCGAGACGCAACCACCGACTGAAGATCGTTTCCGTTTTCGTCCAATCAATTCCGCGCGTTGCACTGCGCGTGGACCGAACATCTGTTGTAAACCCCGTCGATCGGACCTTCGCGTAAGCTCCGACCGTCGATGGAGAATCTACCGATGCGCGCAGAACGTGTCTTTGTCTTTGCCGTTACCCTAACCGTCTCCGTCGCCGCGTTGATGATGTATCAATGCGTGTTGCGAGCGGATAGCCTGGTCAGTCCGATGGAGTGGGTGTCTGCCGTCTTGTTCGCGATCCTCGCGGTGTGGCTGTCCTTTTCGCTGGCCATTGCGATTCTCGGGTTCGTGTCATTGTTCCGCGACCGAATCACGATTCAAAAACAGGAACGGTTACCCAATATCGCTCCGCCGGATCCAAACAAGCGGACCAGCGTCTTGGTGCCGATCTACAACGAGTCGACCAGCGACGTGTTCGCGGGCGTGGAGGCGATGTATCGGTCGTTGGCGGCGACGGGCATGAGTGACCGATTCGATTTCTTTGTCCTCAGCGACTCCCGCGAAATCTCGATCTGGTTGGCCGAAGAGGCAGCCTGGAAGAAGTTGGTCGCCCGATTACGGCGTGAGTTTCCCGAAAGCCGGTGCGGAGTTCATTACCGTCACCGCAGTAACAATGTGGCTCGCAAAGCCGGGAATATCTCGGAGTTCTGTCGCAAGTGGGGCAGCCACTACGACTACATGATTGTCCTGGACGCCGACTCGCTGGTCGAAGGCGAGACGATGCTGGCGATGGTCCGCCGAATGGACCGTGACGATCGGTTGGGGATCTACCAGGTGCCGCCGGTTCCGATCGGACGGGATTCTCTGCTGGCCAGGATCCAGCAATTCTCAAGCGACGTCTATGGCCCGATCTTCACGGCCGGGTTTTCTCGGTTTTCCGGCCCGGACGCGAACTACTTTGGTCACAACGCCATCCTCCGAATGGCGCCATTCATCAAGCATTGCGAACTTCCCCGATTGCCGGGTGAAGCGCCGCTGGGAGGTGAAATCCTCAGCCACGACTTCGTCGAAGCCGCCTTGATGTCGCGGGCCGGTTACAAAGTCGAAATCGCGGACTCCCTGGGCGGCAGCTACGAGGAATGTCCGACGACGCTAGGAGATTTCGCGAAACGCGACCAAAGGTGGTGCCAAGGCAATCTTCAACATGCCTTCCTGTTGATCAGCGAAGGTTTCCGTCCGCTCAGCCGACTTCATTTCTTGACCGGAGTGCTTAGCTACTGCGCATCACCCATTTGGATCTTGTTCCTGGCCACGACCCTGGTGATTGCGTTCGGCACTGAGGCAATCGGTCAGCCCTGGCCCGACTATGGTCTCGCATTGTTTGTCGCAACCATGGTGGTGCTGGCCACGCCGAAACTACTGGCTCTGGCGATTTGCTGTCTCGACCGACCGGCGATGCGGCAACGAGGCGGGTTCTTTGCGGTTCTCACCGGAGCCGTCACCGAAACGTTGATCTCCATCCTGATGTCTCCCATCATGGCGCTGCACCACACGCGTTTTGTCGGTTCGAACCTGGCCGGCTTCAGCGTGTCGTGGGATGCCCAACAACGCGGAGAACATGGAATCACCTGGCGCCAGGCGTTCGCCGAATCGCGTCCCGCCCTGTGGGTGGCCGCCGGGCTGACCCTCTTGCTGTCCATCGGGGCACCGCATCTG
This sequence comes from Roseiconus nitratireducens, assembly GCF_008629675.1. Classification (GTDB taxonomy): domain Bacteria; phylum Planctomycetota; class Planctomycetia; order Pirellulales; family Pirellulaceae; genus Stieleria; species Stieleria nitratireducens. The sequence continues at coordinate 489,845 of NZ_VWOX01000002.1, forward strand.
CTTCCCTGGTTCGCTCCCATCCTATTGGGGTTGTGGTTCGCACCGGCGCTGACCGTGTTGATGGGAAGTGCAGCGGTTGGCAGGCGTCTGAGACGTTGGAACGTTTTGCGAACGCAATTCGAAACGTCTCCACCGGCAATTCAGCGACTGCGCGATGAAATCTTTGACCGAATGAATCACGACTCGGCCGTGCAACCAGAGACGGCTTTGACCTTTGAATCCGTCATCCGCAGTCACGACTGGATCGATTTTCACGCGGGATTGCTGCAATCGACCGAGACTTCATCTCCGGCCGACGACCAAGCAAGGCGAATCGCGAATTCCATTCGGTTGATCGGCCCGATTGAAGACATTCCGCCGACCATCCAATTTCAATTGCTGTCAGACCACGAATTACTACTGTCCATCCGAAATTAGCCTCGCGTCAGCCGCGTAGCACCAAGCTCTGTCTGAATGCGAGCAGCTACGCTCGCCAGAGCGTGGCTTTCCGACGTCGGGCGACGGCTTTGATCAGGTTGACCGTTGAATCGCGGTCGGGGGCAGCCGACGCAAGCTTCAAAGACCGAACAGCGGTGTCAATTTGGACTCCAGGTAGTCCATCAGATGGTCCGCGGAGAGTTCGTCGCCGGTGGCGTTCTTGATCAACTCCGCTCCGCTGTAACAGCGTCCATGTCGGTGAACACGCTCGCACAACCAATGCAGCAGGCGTTCAAACTCGCCGCGGGAAAAGTCGTGTTCCAAATCCGGCATGTCGGTCACCGCGGCCGCATACAATTGTGCCGCAGCCAGATTTCCCAGCGTGTATGTCGGAAAGTAGCCAAACAATCCCGCACTCCAGTGCACATCCTGGAGCACTCCTTCGGCATCGTTGCTGGGCTGAATCCCAAGACAGCGTTGATACTGTTCATTCCACGCCATCGGAAGCTCGTCCACCGACAAGTCACCGGAGATCAGTGCCTGTTCCAGTTCGAACCGGATCAAGATGTGCAGGTTGTAAGTTGCTTCATCCGCTTCCACGCGAATCATGCTGGGACGCACGTGATTGACCGCAAAGTACAACTCGTCCAGCGAGACCTCATCCAGTGCGTCCGGGAACGCGGATTTGGCCGACGGATAAAGCCACTTCCAAAACGGCAGGCTTCGCCCGACCTGATTCTCCCACAATCGTGATTGCGATTCGTGGATCCCCAACGACACGTAGCTGCCCGGTGGAAGACCGAACCAATCGTCGCGGAGCCCCTGCTCGTACATTCCGTGACCGGCTTCGTGTAACGTGCCGAAGAATCCCCCCGGGAACCAATTGGCTTCGTATCGGGTCAGGATCCGACAGTCCTGGGGACCCAAGGTGGTGCAAAACGGATGACTGGTTTCGTCCAAGCGTCCCCGGTCAAAATCAAATCCGACCGCGTGGGCGATTTGCGCACTGAATCGGCGTTGAGCATCGATGGGGTATTCGCGGCTGAGAAGTTCGACGCGCGGCTGCCGAGGCGCGTCGGTGATCCGTGTGATCAAGTCGGTCAGTCGCTGTTTCAAGTCGGCGAAGACCGGCGTCAAGGCAGCGACTGAGGCCCCCGGTTCGTACTCGTCCATCAACGCTTCGTAAGCACTGGAGGATGTTCCCTCGGCCAAACGCTGTCCGACATCGCGTTTGAGCGTGATGATCTGTTCCAGGGCGCCGCGAAAATCTCCGAATCGATCGTTCTTTCGCGCCGCATCCCAGGCTTGTTGACCTCGCACGGTTGCCACGCTCAACCGCGCAACCAGATCGACCGGCAGCCGGCTGTCCCGACACCAGTCGCGATGCAACTCCCGGATGGTGGTGCTGATGTCACCATGCGGGTCCTCGTCGTCCAACTGGTCCTTCAGCGTCGCCAGAGCTTCGCCGTAAGCGGCGCCCGTCTTCAACGCATGCGCTGCCGACCGCAATTCTGCCACCTGGTCGGCGCGGTACTCTCCCGCTGCAGCGGGCATGCCCGTGCGTTCGTCCCACTCCAATGCATCGGCGGATGAGGTGTACAGCGCCGCTTGACGCATTCGCTGGCAAACAGTTTCAAAAGTGGTCAGATCAACGGTCATTGCATCGAAGTGGGTGAAGTCCCAAGGAGGTCACGCGGAAACGGTCTCCGCACCGATCAAGTTGTTGGCCGAAAAACCGGCTATCCCGCGGCCGGCGCCGCGTTCCTTTCCGCGCGTTCATCGGTCGTCCCGGTTGCATCATCATCCGGCGAAGCCATCGAATCCACTCGGTCGCGGGATTCAAGTTCATGGTTCAAGATTTCCAGCAACGTCTGTAAGAACACGACGACCATCGGCCCGATCAAGATTCCGATCGGGCCGAATACGGGGACACCGCCGAGCACGCTGAGCAGAGCAATCAACGGATGCAATTGAGAGTGGCCGTGCAGAATGTAGGCCTTGATCACGTTGTCGATCGACGAAACGACAACCGCTCCGTAAATGGCCAACAGAATCGCGACACCGTAGCGTTGTTCGACGGCGCCAATGTAGACCGCGCAGGGGAGCCAAACCGAGGCCGCCCCGAGAAAAGGAATCAACGCCATCACGGTGGTGATCATGAACAGCAAGATGATGGACTGCAGGCCGCACAGATAAAACGCAATGGTCGCGAGCAGACCCTGAATCACCGCGCTGAGCACACTTGCCAGCACCACCGCCCGACTCGTTTTCTCAAATTCACCCAACAGTCTCAATTCATAAGCATCATCCAGCGGGCTCAAACGCATCAGCGTTCGAATCATCGCGGGTCCATCGACCAGGAAAAAATAGATCGAAATGACCATGATCAGCATCCCGATCAGCAGCTGAACCAGGAACTGACCCGTGGCACTGGTGAAATTGACAAAGCGCGGTTGCAGGTATTCACGCACCGCCCGCACCGTCAACGCCACATCGCGTTCGCTGGGATTGGTCAATAGCTTCGCTTGCGTTCGAAAGGATCCGCCCAACTTGGCGTTGATCCAGGCTCCAATGGCTGCCGAAGCCACCACCGACTTCCGGTGAAACTCTTCCTCAATGGCGATCCGGTCGACCGGAGTTTCAGACTGCTTGGAGTCGCTCAACTCTTGCGCAATCTCCCGGAACTGGCTCAGCTGTTCCATGGCAGCCTCGCGCTCGTCATCGGCCGTGACGGCGCCGTCGACATTGCGATCCAGAAAAACGATCAACTCCCTCGCCTCGGCAATCTCCAACAACACGGTGTTGGGATTCTTCACGTCATCAAGCTTCGCGATCAACTCGTCCAGCCGGCGAAAACGATCTGCATGTGGCAGGTTCAGCCCCAATTGAACGCGTCCTCGGTCCAGTGCCGACTTCAAATCATTCAAGTCGGTGCGACTGACCAGCCCGGTCAGTTGACCGATCGCGATGGACACCAACAGTCCCACGGGGACCAGGACAATCGCCAGAATCACACCGGTTGTCCCAGCGGCAGCCAGAGATCGCCGGCCCTTCAAGCGTTTGAGGAACCATTCGTTGACCGGACGAAAAATCACCACCAACGCTGCCGCCATGAACAGGGGAATGAAAAACCCCACCATGACTTTGTAGAACAAGAGCCCAACGACCAGAATCCCCACCAGCAGCATGATCACCGAAGTGATCCGCGAGAGGGACGGCAACTTGCCGGCGAACAATGGGCTGGCGGACACCGGGCTGGCGGACATCGTTTCGTCCGTGGCGGAGTCTCCCGGAGTCGTTCCGTTCGGTTCCGCAGAAGAGTTGGCAGACCCCGATTCCGCCTCGGATACCGGATCGGAAGCAGAGGATGAGTCCGATTCACCTGGAGTTTGGGACGACACTGGTTTCACACCACCGGACTTCTTGCTGCGTTTTCGCCGTGACATGTTGGGCAGTCTACCACCGACCGGTGTGGTTGTCCGAGGCCACGATTTGTCTCGCTTCGTCGCTGATTCCGTACGCCAGGTTGGGCTCGTTGAGCTCCAAAAACACGGTGTACTTTTGGTGCACCGCGTCGCTGTAGACGACAGGAGCTCGAGTCAGACGCATGAAGTGTGTGGGGCGTCCGTTCCAGCGTTTGGTAAACACTCCGGCATCCAGCGAGGGCTCGCGCTGCAGACCGTAGTGCGCGACCATCAACCCGGCGAATCGCGACGGATCTCCGGTAAATCCGTGAATGGTCAGGCGTTGCAGGCGGCCCGACTTGTCAAAATAGTAAGTCAGGGTGCCGGCGAGGTCGTCCGCCCGAATTCCGGTCACGATCGGGACCCGCATGCCTTCCAGTTCCAAATTGGCCAGGACGGTGCTGACCCGCGAGAACCGTTGGATCACCCAATCCGCCGTGATGTCGAACCGCAGGACTTCCCCCAGATCTCCGACGTGGTATCCGCTTAGCGTGGGCATGGCGTTTGGGTCGGCCGGGATCGCCCCAAGTTTTCGCGCCAAATTCTCATCGTAGCGATAGCGTTCCGGATCCAACCGGCGCAACTGCTCCACCTCGTACAACGCATGATGTGCGTAGTCGTCGCCAGTGGCCGGCGGCAAGGCGGCGGACGGCTCAACCGTTGCATCCCCACTGAATACGGAACTGACCTGGGAAACGGCATTGCGCCCCATCTCCGTCTCCGTGGCCACGTAGGGCCCCAAAGCGGTCGCAGCGATCAATCCGGTGATACGAATCGGATAGGTATTCATGGTCGACATTCTCTCGATCTCGAGGGGCACACTAGGTCCTATTTCGGAGCGCGCTTCCACGAAACTTTTCCGATCCCTACGGATTAACGATCGGGAGCAACCTAGCGATCGCACCGCCAGGCAATCTGTCGGCCAACTCAGAAATCAACGACGCGTGTTGACCGGCGCGTTGACGCAGTTCCGCAACGGCTCACCCAACAGCCCCCGCAGGACTTCCTGGGCGCCCTTGGTTCGGAACTCGGCGCATCCTTCTTCGCAATAGAAGGCGGTGTGGGGATTCAGCAACAAGCGATCGTGGGCCGGATGCGTCGGATCGCGCCAAGCCGCCAGGACCGGGCTGTCAGGCTCCGGCGGTTCCTGCTCCAGCACATCGATGGCTGCACCGGCCAAGTGGCCTTCACCGAGCGCGGCAATGACGGCCGCCGTATCGACCACGCCGCCCCGCGAAGTGTTCACCAGAATGGAACCCCACGGCATTTCACGGATCTGCGGTCCGCCGATCATCCCCCGTGTTTCAGCGGTCAGGGGGCAATGCAAACTGAGGATGTGTGAGGCGGAAAGCAATTCTTCCAGCCGATCAAAGCGCTCGACCCCGAGCGCTTTATCGATGCCGTCCGGCAGGTAGGGATCATAGAAAGCGACGTCCATCCCGAAAGACTTTGCCCGCAGCGCCGCGGCGGTACCAATGCGTCCACACCCGATGATCCCGAATCGCCGACCGCGAAGCCGCCACAGAGGGGCCGCTTGATCGACGTTCCAATCCCCAACACCCCGCTTCAACCTGCTGTTCAGAAAGTGTGATCCTCGCGCCAATGAGATCGCCATGGAAACTGCCGAGTCCGCGACTTCTTCGGTCCCGTAATCAGGAACATTGCAAACGGGAATGCCTTGAAGGCGAGCCGCTTCAATATCGACTCCGTCGTATCCGACCCCCGGCCGGACGATCACACGACAACGCTCCAGACGTTTGATGGTTGCATCGGTGAAACGAAAGTAGTGGTAAACCATCACCGCATCGGCATCTTCCACCTTTCCCTGCAACTCCGACTCCGACATCGCTTGCAAAGCCACCACGTCGGCAACGCCGTCCAACACCGACCGTTCGTATTCCAGTGGTTCGGTGATCAAGTCGGTGATGACCACTTTGAAACGAGGACTTGTCATTGCCGTCGGTTTCCGCCGGTAACAGGGGAGAAGCTTGCCGCCAAGATCCGCCGAACCCGCTCCAAGCGCCCTGTCCGGTGCGGATCGAAAAGGGCGCTTGCCAAAATCACGCCAACAGGTCGCGGATGACCCGACCATGCACGTCGGTCAACCGAAAATCGCGTCCGGCATATCGGTACGTCAACCGTTCGTGATCGAAGCCCAGCAGATGAAGCATCGTCGCATGCAGGTCGTGCACTGAAACCGGATTCTCCACCGCCCGAAAACCGAACTCGTCGGTTGCGCCGTACACGGTGCCTCCGCGGATACCGCCCCCGGCCAGCCACAGGGAGAATCCCCAGTGGTTGTGATCGCGTCCCTGCGAGGCGCCGGCACCGTTTTGTCCCAATTCAACCGACGGCGTTCGCCCGAATTCCCCGGTACACAGGACCAGCGTTTGGTCCAAAAGTCCGCGGGACTTGAGATCCATGATCAGTGCCGCCAATCCCTGGTCGCACTCTCCGGCGACGCGACGGTGTTCGTTCGCGATGTTGGCATGGCTATCCCAAGGCTGCCCACCACCGTGCCAGGTTTGTACGAAACGCACGCCACGCTCGACCAACCGCCGAGCAATCAAGAGCTGACGGTTTTGCGGTCCGTCGCCGTAGAGTTTCAGAATCGATTCGGGTTCCTGGCTGACGTCGAACGCGTCGGTCGCTTCGACCTGCATCCGGTAGGCCAGCTCAAACGAACGCAAACGCGCCTCCAACGCCGCTTCCCCGGGCCGGTCGGCGAGATGCCGCGCATTGAGCTGCTGTAAGAATTCAAACTGTTGCCGCTGCTGATCCTCCGGCATTCGCCCATTGCGGACGTTTCGAATCAACTGAGTCGGATCCTGCTGGGACGTGTCGACGTGGGTTCCCTGGTAGACGCCGGGTAAAAACGCCGATCTCCAATTGGCGGCGCCCCCGACCGGCATGCCACCGGGACACAGGGCAACGAACCCAGGAAGGTTTTCATTCTCACTGCCCATCCCCCACGTCAGCCAGGAACCGAAGCTGGGCCGGACCAGTCGCTGGTCGCCGCTGTTCATCAGCATCAGCGACATCTCATGGTTCGGCAATTCGGCGTGCATCGATCGCACGACGGCCATTTCATCGACACACTGGGACAGATGGGGAAACAGATCACTGACCGGAATCCCGCTTTCCCCGTGTTGCTTGAATTGAAAGGGGGACGGCAGCGCCACGCCCGTTCGCCGCTCGGTTTGCAGATTGTCAAACGGCAGCATTTGTCCGCCCCGGCGCGTCAATTCGGGTTTCGGATCGAACGTGTCGACCTGGGACATTCCGCCGTTTAGAAAAACATGGATGACATGTTTGGCACGGCTCGGAAAATGGGGTTCGACCCCAGCAAAACTTTGGCGCGATAACAGATCAGCCAGGGCCAGAGAGCCGAATCCCATGCCGCAACGTTGCAGGAAGTCCCGCCGGCCGAACGAAACCGGATCCGCCGCGCGAGCAGCACCTTGCCGATGATCCATCGCCGACGGATCGGGCATCGGACCAGCGTTTCGGACTTCGTGGTTCACGTTGCGATTCCTTGATCAATCAGTAAAAACAAATTCGTTGGACGCCAACAACACGTGGGCCAACTGCTGCCAGCCCGCGTCAACCTGCCCGCCCGAGTCAATCTGGTCGTCCCCGCCGGCGATCGAGTTGGCCGCCCGAACGAACTGCAAAGACGACTCCAATTCCTGATCGGTTGGACGCCGAGAGTAAGCCCGTCGGTACATCCACCGAACCCTTTCGGCCGGTTCGGATGCGACCTCTCGTGATGCCAAGACCGCGAATGCGGCCGCCCGATCTTGAATGAATTCGGAATTCAACGCAAAGAGTGTTTGCTGCGGAACGACGGTTTCGGGCCGCTTGGCGGTGCAAGCACTGGCATTGGCACCATCGAACGTGCTGGTCAAGCTGGACGGAACGTCTCGATTGATAAACCCATACACACTCCGTCGCGGTACCGTCGGCCGGGCCAGAAAGTCAAACGGACGTCCACCCGTCGCCGTCGTGTCCAGTTCCCCGGAAACGGCCAACATCGCATCCCGCATCGCTTCCAAATCAAGCCGTCGTCGCGGCATCCGCCACAAAGATCGATTGTCAGGATCGTTGGAGCGAGCGGCAGGTCTCTCCATCGCCGCCTGACGGTAGGCGCGAGACAGCAAAATGCGCCGGTGCAACGACTTGATCGACCAACCGTCTTCCACCAAAGCGTTTGCCAGGTGATCGAGCAGCTTCGGGTGCGTGGGAGACTGTCCGCGTGTTCCAAAATCATCCGGGGTTCGAACCAGTCCTCGTCCGAAATGGTGCAGCCACACCCAATTGACGATCACGCGGCGCGTCAACGGGTTGGACGGATCCGTGATCGCATTGGCAAGTGCCAGCCGCCGCCGACCGGCGGGGAATGCTGGCGGATTCCCGGACGCCAGCACCGTCAAGAAATGAGGCTCAACCGGATCTCCGCGATCCACCGGATTGCCTCGGCGGAACACATGGAAGGCTCCCGGATGCTCTTGTTCACTCAACAACATCGGCCGGGGCGGCGAAGCTGGATGGGTCAAATGCAGGTTTTCGATCGCTCCTTCTTTCCCACCCAGGCTGTCACGGACCGTGCGATTGAGAAGCCGGGCGGCGAGCTCGTCCGGCATCACGGTCGGTGTCCCCGGCGAATACAAGTGACGCCGCAGTTGGGAATCGATGGCACTATTGATCGTGGCGTGCCGCTGATCCTGATCGGTCACGATTTCTCCATCCACCGCGGCTTCTTCGGAGGCGGCCAACAGAGATTTCAACCATTCCCGGTGGACGTCGGCGAACAAATGTCCGTACCCAGCAGCCAACTCGGCGAGGTTCTTTGGGGCTCGGTCCTCCAGCATTTGCAAGACCCGCGGATTCCAGCGCGGCGCCACGGTCCCCAACTCCCAAACCTTGGCGAAAGTCGCAGGATCGCCATTCTGCTCTCGCATCCGCTGCAGCAACTCCTGGCACGCTTTGCCGAAGTCCCCCGATTCCACCTCTCGCAATTGCACCCACGGACCAAACACAGGATCCTCCGAAGGCATCTCCAACAGATACTCCCGCCAGCGATTGAGCACGCGGGGCCGTTGGTCATCCGTCCGGTATGACAAAAAGGCGGAAGAGAGGTCCTGTTCGGTGGCCCCCTCGGCAATTTCAGTCAAGTACATTCCCACCTGCATGCGCAGTCGACTTGCCATCACGGCCGTCTGGTCCCGGCGTGAATCCTCGAAGCGAGTCCGGCGGAGTTCCAATTCGTTCCGATACTGTTCGTATTCCGGCGTCGCCGGCGGCGGCCCCAAAAGAGGCGGCTGTTCCGGCCGTTGGCTGCTGGCAAACGTTGCATACAGCGCGTAGTAGTCTGCCGTCGGAATCGGATCGTACTTGTGGTCATGACATCGGGCACATGCCACCGTCAGCCCCATCAAGCCTCGCGTCACCACATCGATCTGGTCATCGATCACATCGTGGGGGTTTCGGTACTGCATCCCGATCGTCAGGAAACCGAGCGCCGCCAAGGCGGGATCGTGCTCATCCAAGCCCAACTGGTCGGCCGCCAACTGTTCACGAATGAATTGATCGTAAGGCAGATCCTGGTTGAACGCTTGAATGACGTAGTCGCGATACGTGTACGAGTAGGGAAACTTGGTGAACCCGATCGCACTACCGCCATGCGTATCGGCGTAACGAGCCAGATCCAACCAATGACGTCCCCACCTCTCGCCGTAGCGGGGCGAATCAAGCAGCCGATCGATCAGCTTGGAATAAGCCTCTGGAGATTCGTCGCGGACGAATTCCTGGACTTCTTCCCAACGCGGTGGCAATCCGGTCAGGTCAAACGTGACACGCCGGATCAAGGTTTGTCGGCTGACCGTTTCACTGGGCGTCAGGGACTGTGCTTCCAGACCGGCTTGGACAAAGTCGTCAATCGTCGATTCTTCCGAATCGCGAATCGGCGTGAACGCCCAATGAGTGTCATAGTTCGCCCCTTGGCCAACCCATCTTCGCAACAACGCAATCTGATCGTCCGACAAACGCTTCTCCGACTCCGGCGGAGGCATCCGCAACTGGTCGTCATCGGACTCGATTCGTTCAATCAGCGTGCTGGCCTGCGGGTCGCCGGCGACGACGACCTCCTGGAGAGAGTCACCCGATTGATCGAGCCGCAATCCGGCCTGCCGCTGGCTTTCGTCCGGACCGTGACAGTGCAGACAGTGCTCCGCAAAGATCGGTCGGATTTGGTCGTTGTAGCGAATCGGTTCGTCGCCGATCGGATCGGCCGCAGCCACACCGGCGGAAACACCGATCATGAACATAGCGACGACGGCACCCTGCAAACCGATCTGGCCAAGTCTGCCAAGCTGAATCTCGAAGGCCGCGCGGACCAGACGTGAGGCGTTGCAGCGCGGTGAAATCCGTGCCATGCGGTGCTGGGCGCGAGCGTTCAAAGTGCTTGTTCTGGGCAGACGCATCATGGGCTCAACGATGGCCGGTTGCAGTCGTGCCGGTGCGGGCACGCGCTGGTTTGCGAGCCTCTGGGACTTTGGACTTCAAGGCCGAAGATGCCAGAGACAAATCGCGGTGCCGGCTTTGGCGGGGTGGGGAACGTCATTCGAGGGCGGGAACTGCATTCTAACCTTCCGGAACGGCCCGTTCGCAACAACCCACCGGTTCGATTTCCAGATTCACATTTTTCAGCCTGGTCTTCGCAGCAATTGACGCCGATCACGCCCCCGATCCCTCCCTAACGCCGTGTTACACTGACCGCCCGTCATCAATGCCAAATGCGCGGAACGCCTTCTGCCCCGTGCACCCGCCCCCAGTCGGTCATCACCGACCTTCACGTCTCTGCATGAAACCTCCAAGTCTCTGCATTAAGCTGACCATGGAATCACCCTACCGCTGCGCGTCGTCGTTTCGTGACGCGGCCTGCCGTGCTCCTTCTCAGACCACACGTCCAATCTTGGTTCGCACCAATCGCGCGACGGTCGTGCTTTGGATGGTCCTGTCGGCGTTTGCGGTGATCGGCATTGCGCCCGCAATGGGCTCATCCGAGCGTCCCAACATCGTGTTCATCATGGCCGACGATCTCGGCTGGGCCGACGTCGCGTTTCACGGCGGCAACGCCCCCACGCCCAATCTGGATCGACTTGCCGAACAGAATCTGGAACTGCGTCAGCACTACGTCGCGCCGGTTTGCAGTCCCACGCGAACCGGTTTGCTGACCGGTCGTTGCTGGAGCCGCTTTGGTATCACGACCCCGACCAATTCCCAGGCGTTGCCGGAAGAAACCGTCACGCTGCCGCGGGCGCTCAGCAGCGTCGGATATGACACCTGTTTGATTGGCAAATGGCACCTGGGTTCATTGCCCAAATGGGGCCCGGGGCATTTCGGTTTTGACCATTCGTATGGCTCCCTGGCGGGCGGAGTCAGCCCCTGGAATCATCGTTACAAGAAAGGTCCTTACAGTGTGACCTGGCACCGCGACGAAGAACTGATCGAGGAATCAGGCCACGTCACGGACCTGTTGACGAACGAAGCGGTGCGGTGGATTCAGTCACGCGGCGATTCCCCTTTCTTTCTTTACGTTCCATACACTGCGATTCATCTGCCCCTAAAAGAACCGACGGTCTGGTTGAACCAAGTGCCGGAGGCAATTGAAGGCGACGTGGCGAGGCACTATGCCGCCAGCATCATGCACCTGGATGACGCAGTGGGGCAGATTCTTGCCGCCCTGAACGAAAAAGGAGTTCGCGAGCGGACACTGGTCGTCTTCACCAGCGACAACGGCGGCAGCACCGTGGAGAACAACGACTCAAAGTACCCCGACGATGATTGCCCCAGCGGTCGATTGACCGGAGACAACCACCCGTTGCGTGGCGGGAAAGGCGACGTGTACGAAGGAGGCACGCGGGTGCCGACGATCGTCTCGTGGCCCGGCCGCATCCGCCGCGGACACGTCGACGACCCTGTACAAATCATCGATTGGATGCCCACCTTCTGTGCCCTGGCGGGTTTTCAGCCGGAGTCAACGCTGCGTTGGGATGGAACCGATCTGTCGGCGTGGTTGCTTGAAGCGGAACCGATACCAACCCGTTCGATCTACACCGCCGGCCCCCGATGGCGCTCGGTTTCCTTGCGACACGGACCGTGGAAACTGATCGAAACGCAGAACGGCAAAACGACAACTCATCAGTTGTACAATCTTGGCGTCGATCCGACGGAGTCGAGCGATCTGGCATCCGAGGATCCAGCAACGCTCCGCCAGATGCTGGAACGATTGCGGCATGCCCAGCAAAAAGACCGCGATTCGGTCGTGGAATAAACCGGCCCCGAGTTGGCCTCCTGCTTTCCCTTCCCCACTGAATAGAGACGATCACCATGCGAAAACGAGCCCTCCTTCCGTCCCTCGTCGTGATGCTGTTGATGGCGTCCGGCTTTTTTAGCGACCGTGCGGCCGCACAGGAACTTCCGTTTGTCCACCCGCTGTTCAGTGATCACATGGTATTGCAGCGGGATCTGAAGACACCGGTTTGGGGCTGGGCACACCCCGGCCAAAAGGTCACCGTTTCCGTTGCAGATCGTTCGGGCACGGCGGAAGCGGATTCATCCGGGCGTTGGATGGCCTGGCTGGAGCCGTTGCCCGCGGGAGGACCGCACGAGCTAACGGTGACCGGGCCGCAATCGGTCACGATCAGCGACGTGCTGGTCGGAGACGTCTGGATCTGTTCGGGTCAATCCAACATGGAATGGCCGCTCGCTGCGGCGAACGATGCCCAGCAGGAGATCGCCGCCGCGCATCATCCCAAGCTGCGGCTGTTCAGCGTTCCCAAACGAATCTCCGCCGAACCGCAACAGACCGTTGCTGCCCGCTGGACGACGTGCACTCCCGAGACCGCGCGCGGTTTCAGCGCGGTGGGCTATTTCTTTGGCCGTGATCTTCAGCGTGAATTGGAAGTGCCGATCGGATTGGTTCACGCGTCCTGGGGTGGCACGGTGGCAGAAGCGTGGACCAGCGCGGGGTCGCTGCGAACCATGGACGACTTTGCCCCGGTCGTCGAATCGTTTCAACAACAGGCGGCGGCCAAGCGATCCGGAGAGAACGGCTTTGAAGCCATGATGGAACGTTGGTGGAAGGACAACGATCCGGGAACCCGCGAGAACTGGCAAGACGGTGCAGACGAATCGGAGGAATGGTCTTCGATGGAACTGCCGGGCAATTGGGAAGACCGCGGGCTTTCGAACTACGACGGCGTGGTCTGGTTTCAAAAAGAGTTCTCCGTCCCGGAGCAGGCTGCCGGAAAGCCAGCCGTTGTCCACCTGGGGCCAATCGACGACCGTGATACGACCTGGGTCAACGGGCATCGCGTCGGCGGGCAAGCGGAATGGATGCGTGGCCGCGATTATCAAATCCCCGCGGAGTACCTGAAGGCGGGACGCAATGTGATTTCCATTCGTGTCTTGGATACCGGCGGCGGAGGAGGCTTGTACGGGAATCCTGACCAGATGTCCGTGCAGGTTGAAGGCCAAACCTCGATCCCGCTGGCCGGGGCCTGGAAGTACCAGGCGACGACTCCATTGGCCAAAGCCAAACCGACGCCCCAGCCACTGAACTCCAATCCGAACGTGGTCACCGTGTTGTACAACGGCATGATCGCGCCCTTGGAGCCGTTGGCAGTGAAAGGCGCGATTTGGTACCAGGGCGAATCCAATGCGGGGCGGCCGGTGCAGTACCGAACGCTGTTGCCCACTCTGATTGGTGATTGGCGTGAAAAGTTTACGTCGGACCAATTCACGTTTCTGATCGTGGAATTGGCAAACTTCATGGCCGTGCAAACGCAACCGGTCGAATCAGGTTGGGCGATGCTTCGCGAAGCCCAACAGATGACGGCCAAGAACGATCCGCATGCCGGGATCGCATCGGCAATTGACATCGGCGAAGCCAATGACATACACCCCCGAAACAAACAGGAGGTGGGCCGGCGACTGGCTTTATCAGCGCTGAAGATCGCCTACGATCGCGACCTGGTATCGCGCGGTCCGGAATTCGTCTCCGCCACCTTTGACCCGGGCCAGGCGACCCTGCGTTTCGAGCACGTCGGAGAGGGGTTGATGGCCAAGGGCGGAGAACTGAAAGGCTTTGCGATTGCCGGAGACGACAAGCAATTTGTCTGGGGAAATGCGAAAATCGAAGGCGACACGGTCGTCGTGAGCGCTCCCGAGGTCAAACAACCCACCGCAGTGCGATACAGCTGGGCGAACAATCCGATTGGCACGCTTTACAATCGCGCCGGATTACCCGCCTCACCGTTCCGCACCGACGAAGATTAGATCGACGGCGCCGCTTTGCATTGAATAGCTTGTCGATCGCGGATTCCGTGTAGCTGCCGTCGCCAGACAGTGGCTGACGCGCCGCTCCCACGCCTCGGAGCGTCTTGCCGGGCGTTTTGAACAATCGAAAGGGGGCGGGAACGAACCTCGCCCCCGCAATTGTTTCCCTCCCCCACTCGCTCGGACGTCGAGATTCGATTCGAATGTCGGCATCCCAACCCGTTTGCCGCCGCGCCGGAAGCGTGTGCGATGGAGAGTCAATCAATGAAGTCTGCTGCCGTGGTCAATTATGCGCCGGAAAAGGGATCGGTCGAGATCCGGGAGTTTGAACGGCCGGAGATTGGATCTGACGATGTATTGCTGGAAGTCGCCAACGTCGGCGTCTGTGGCAGTGATTTGCATCAATGGACCGCCGATCATTCCTGGCCGGTCAACTACCCCGTTGTCCTGGGGCATGAATTTGGCGGCACCATTGTCGAACTCGGCCGAGACGTCCAAGGTTGGAAAGAGGGAGACCGCGTGGTCAGTGAGACCGCGGCAATCATTGACCCCCAGAATCCGATGACTCGACGCGGTCTGTACAACCTGGATCCGACTCGCAAGGGATTCGGGTACGGGGTGGACGGAGCCATGACGCGATTCGTTCGAGTGCCGGAGCGAATCCTTCATCGCGTCCCTGATGAGTTGCCCTTTGAACGCGCCTGCCTGACCGAACCGTGCTGCGTCGCCTACAACGCCGTCGTTCGCAACGCACGGATCGAACCCGGTGACCGTGTGGTTGTGCTCGGTCCGGGTACCATCGGGATTCTGTGTGCTGCGATGGCAAGGCTGTGCGGTGCAGAAGTCGCACTGGTCGGACTTCCGTCCGATGCCCGACGACTGGATATCGCCAAGCAATACGGTTGTGAAGGCATCATCGGGGATGCCAAGCCATGGGCGTTGCAGCGTGACGGTCTGGGATGTGACGGCGTGATCGATGCTGCGGGCGCGAGCGCGACACTTAAAATTGCGATCGACTTGGTGCGTCCGGCCGGATGGATTAGCAAAGTCGGTTGGGGGCCACAACCCCTGGGATTTAACTTAGATCCATTGGTGCAGAAGAACGTCACGCTGCAGGGAAGCTTCAGCCACAATTGGCCCATCTGGGAGCGTGTGCTGGCGCTGCTTGCCAGCGGAGCATTAGACGTCCGTCCGATCATCGGGGGTGTTTGGCAGATTGAACAGTGGCACGACGCCTTCGAAAAAATGCATCAAGGCGAGGTCGTTAAATCGGTGCTGACTCCGGTCTGATCCTTCATCTGACAACGGCACCAGGCAATGGCGATCACGCCGGTCGCCACTCTCCCCGATCACCCTCCACACGCAAGTTCTGACCATGCCACGACTGGCCGCATTTCCCAAAGCCTACATGCAGGCGCTGTGCAAAGACGGCAGCATGACTTTGTCCCAGTGGTTTGATCTGGCTGAGACCTTGGACATCGATGGATTGGAATTCTACGCCGGCTTCCTGGAAATGCGCGACGAGTCGAATTGGCCTGGGTTCCGCCGCCAGGTTGAAGACCGCGGGATGGTCATCCCGATGCTTTGCTGCAGTCCCGATTTCACGCATCCGGACCGCTCGTTCCGCGAATCGGAGATCGAAAAGCAGAAGGGCTGGATCCGGATGACGCATGCGTTGGGCGGTCGCTATTGCCGCGTGTTGAGCGGACAGCGGCGTCCGGAGTTGAGCACCACCGAAGGCGTCCGATTGGCCGCCGAAAGCATCCAGTCGTGTTTGCCGTTCGCGGCGGAACACGACGTGACACTGATTTTGGAAAACCACTACAAAGACGATTTTTGGGAGTACCCCGAATTTGCTCAAAAGATCGACGTCTTCTGCGATTTGGTCGCGGCCATCGATGATCCCAATTTCGGCGTCAATTACGATCCGAGCAACGCTTTCCTGGCCGGCGATGACCCGCTGGAACTGCTGCGGCGGGTATCGGACCGAGTCGTCACGATGCATGCCAGTGATCGGTACCTGTTGGAAGGAACGCTGGAGGACCTGCGACGCGAAGAAGGCGGATCGGTCGGCTACGCAAAACGGCTCAGCCACGGCGAGATCGGCAAAGGACTCAATGACTACGATGCCATCTTCAGTGAACTGCACAGCAAAGGGTTTGACGGCTGGATCAGCATCGAAGACGGTGTGGAAGGGATTGATCAACTGCGTCGCAGCGTGCTGTTCCTCCGCCGCAAAATTGCCGAACACTTTCCGCCGGCCGGCTTTGAAGACGCTTGAACCGTACCGAATGATTCGCTTCGTCTAGGCCCGCTTCGCTTCCCCATTTTCTATCATCTAACGATCACCGCATTGCATCGAAGGAAAACCTGATGTCACCTATTTCGACCCGTCGCGTCCTGTTTCATGTGGTCGCTTTCGCCTTGACGGTCGGCAGCGTCCCGACGGCCCAAGCTGAAGACTGGACTCAATGGCGCGGCGCCCACCGGGACAATCGTTCGCCGGAGACCGGGTTGTTCGGTCAATGGAAAGCAGGCGGCCCGCCGCTGGTTTGGACCGCAGAGGGTCTGGGCGGTGGGTATGCCAGCGTGTCCGTGGTCGGCAATCGCATTTACACGACCGGCAACTTTGACGACAACCAATCGGTGATCGCCATCGATGCAACCGATGGCAGCGTGCTGTGGAAGCAACCGGTGACCAGCGGAGCTCCCAAACACGGATACGAAGGAAGCCGATCGACGCCGACGATCGACCAGGATCGACTGTACGTTGTCACCAGCGACGGACGAATTGTTTGTCTAAACACCGCGGACGGATCCGAACGCTGGAGCCGAGACTTCGACGATTGGAATGGCAAAATGATGAGCGTCTGGGGATTCAGCGAATCACCGCTGGTCGACGGAGAGCGTGTCCTCTGTACCCCCGGAGGCCCCCAGGCGTTGATGGTTTGCTTGGACAAGTTGACCGGTCAAGAGATTTGGAAGGCCAGCTTGAAGTCCGAAGACACGCAGGATGACTTGAAGGCCGGTGCGGGCTATTCGTCAGCGGTGATCTCCAATGGCGGAGGCGTCAAACAATACGTGCAGCTGGTCGGAAAAGGCCTGATCGGTGTGCGCGCCGACGACGGGCAAATCCTGTGGCGCTACAGTCGCGTCGCCAACACCACCGCCAATATCCCAACGCCCATCGTCGACGGTGACTTCGTTTTCACCAGCACCGCCTACGGCACCGGATCTGCCCTGCTGAAATTGGCCGCCGATGGCCGGGGCGGCGTGACCGCCAATGAAGTTTACTGGTTGGACGCGGGCGAATTGCAAAACAAGCACGGCGGGATGACCCTGGTCGACGGCTACATCTACTGCGGTCATGGCAACGGAAACGGGTTGCCGATCTGTGTCGAAATGGCGACCGGGAAGACGGCTTGGGGACCGGAACGCGCCGAGGGAAAGGGTGAAACCAGCATGGTTTACGCCGACGGTCATCTGGTGATGCGCCGCCAAGACGGAACAATTATGCTGGTCGAAGCGACACCTCGCGGGTTTACGTTGGTTCAATCCTTCAAGCCGGAGTTCCAAGACAAGGAAAGTTGGGCCCACCCGGTTATTGCCAATGGCCGATTGTATCTGCGAGAGCAGGCCAAGTTGATGTGTTATGATGTGAAGTGAGGGGCGGCTCTCCCCCACGCCCGCCTTCCCGCTCCCTGTCCCACCTGTGCGAATTCCCCGGACCGCGAGCGGATTGCCGACTCGCGACCACCCGCCGATGAACGATTTCCCCCACCACCGACTTTCTTTCGGACGTCCAGTCACCGGTCCCTCCACGGCCGCGGCGGACCGCTTGGCGCAGCCGTCGGTTCGCTGCAAACGGCTGGCCACGTCGGTGCTGTTTGGGCTAGCGGTTGTACTCGCGGTCGGTCTGGCAGTCGGCGTGAGCAGTCCAGACGCCGATGCCCAGGAACCGAGTTCGCAAGGATCGAGCACCGCAACGCAGCAATCGTCCGACGCGACAGCAGACCAGGCCGAATCAAGAACGCCGCAGACGTCCAATTTCGTCGCCAATGTGGCCCCGTTTCTCGCCACGCACTGCCTGGATTGTCATTCCGAGGGTGGTGCCGAAGGCGGTGTGGCGTTGGACAAGTACGAAGACTCGGCCAACGTGCAATCGGATTACGAGTTCTGGGAAAAGGTGATTCGGCTGATCAACGCCCATCAGATGCCGCCGGCCGATCATCCGCAGCCCAGCGCTGACGAAGTGGCCAGCGTCTCGTCCGCGATCGAGGCCGAGTTGGCCACGTTTGATTGCGGTGCCGAGAGTCACCCTGGCCGAGTGAGCATCCAACGGCTGAACAAAGCCGAATACGACAACACCATCCGAGACCTGGTTGGTCTGGATCTACAGCTCGCCAAAGACTTCCCCTCCGACGACGTTGGCAACGGCTTTGACAACATCGGGAGCGTCCTGACGATCCCGCCGATCTTGTTGGAAAAATACTTGGACGCCGCCACCGTGGTGGCCGATCGCGTGATTGAGAATGAATCGGCTCGCGCGATGGTCTTCCCCTACACCCCGGCCTCGGATGAGGAGCGAGTTGAAACCGCACAGCGCAACGTTCGGTCCTTTGCCGAGCGGGCGTATCGCCGACCTCTGAAGGAAGAGGAGTCTGACCGTCTGTTACAAATCATGCGTTTGGCCTGGCAACGAGACCTTGGCGAGGAAGAGATTCTGAAAACCGTGGTGGCAGCAATCCTGTCGAACCCGAATTTCATTTTCCGCGTCGAACAGGATCCGTCGCCCGAGGACGAAGACGGCATTCGGGCCTTGGACGGCTACGAACTGGCGTCTCGGCTGTCCTACTTTCTGTGGAGCAGCATGCCGGACCAGCGGCTGTTCGAATTGGCCGCTAGCGGAGAGCTGACCCGTCACGAAGTTCTGGCTGCGGAAGCCAAGCGGATGCTGGCCGATCCAAAATCGCAGGCATTGGTCGACAACTTTGCCGGTCAATGGTTGCAGCTTCGTGACGTGTCACGGTTGATGCCGGATCCGAACAAGTTTCCCGACTTTGACGGAGAACTGCGGGCGGCGATGCGTCGCGAGACCGAGCTGTTCTTCCAAACGATGATTCAGGAAGATCGCAGCGTGCTGGAGTTTTTGGACGCCGATTTCACCTTCGTCAACGAACGGCTTGCCCGGCACTACGGGATCCCGGAAGTTGCGGGAGAGGATTTTCAACGCGTTCCGTTGGCCGATGGGCGTCGGGGTGTACTGACGCACGCGAGCATCCTGATGTTGACCTCCAACCCCACCCGCACTTCACCGGTCAAACGCGGCAAATGGATTTTGGAGAACATCCTGGCGGAACCGCCGCCGCCGCCGCCGGCAAACGTGCCGGAGTTGGAAGAGGGAACGGAAACCCTGGGCACGTTGCGAGAACAGATGGAGCAACACCGGGCGAATGAATCCTGTGCCGTTTGCCACCGGACGATGGACGCACTGGGCTTCGGTCTAGAATCTTTCGATGCGATCGGTGCCTGGCGTGCGAAAGACGGCGAATTTGACATCGACACGTCGGGCGAACTGCCGGGCGGTCGTCAATTCGACGGGGCGGCGGATTTGATGCGGATTCTGCTAGATGAAAAGAAGGACCAGTTCTGTCGCTGCTTGTCAGAAAAGATGTTGACGTACGCACTCGGACGTGGGTTGCGATCGTATGACCGCTGCACTGTCAAGGATTGTGTGGCGACGCTGAGAGCACAGGACTATCGATTCTCCGCATTGGTGACAGCGATTGTGACCAGTGACCCGTTCACGTTAAGAGAACTTGCGAGGGAAGAATGAGTATCCAAACCAGCCGACGGACCCGCCGAACCGTGCTCCGAGGGCTGGGCGTCTCACTGGCGTTGCCCTGGATGGAATCGCTTGCCCCGCGCGCGATCGCCGGCGCCGCGACGCCCTCCGCACCGCCACGGCGGATGGCCTTCATGTTCGTCCCCAACGGGGTCCATCTTCCCGATTGGACGCCGCATCGCGAAGGCTATGGATTCGACCTGCCGCATATTCTTTCGCCCCTGGCCTCGGTCCAGGACGACGTGATGGTCCTAAGTGGACTGACCCACGACAAGGGTCGGGCCAACGGTGACGGTGCCGGTGACCACGCCCGCAGCGCTTCGGTGTTCCTGACCGGGGCTCAACCACGCAAAACGGCCGGAGAGAATATCCGGTCGGGGGTGTCTGTCGATCAGGTCGCCGCTCAAGCGGCCGGGGCCGCCACCCGTTTCGCTTCGCTGGAGCTTGGCTGTGAAGCCGGGCGTAGCGCCGGTAACTGCGACAGTGGCTACAGCTGTGCCTACTCCTCCAACATCTCATGGTCATCCGAATCAACACCGGTCGGAAAGGAAACGAACCCTCGACTGGTCTTTGAGCGTCTGTTCGGTGACGGCACGCCCAGAAAACATGACAAGCATGCCGCCGCTCGCGAGGAGATGAAAAAGAGCATCCTGGATTTCATTTCCGATGACGCCCGAAAATTGCAGAACCAGTTGGGACGTAACGACCAGCAAAAGCTGGACGAATTCCTTTACGGGGTCCGCGAAGTCGAGCGCCGGATCGAGCGCAGCGACGAGGACCCGAAAATCTCCGTGGACGTCGAGTATCCAATTCCCAAGGGTACCCCTAGCGACTACGCAGAGCACATTCGGCTGATGTGCGACATGATGGTGTTGGCGTTTCAGACCGATCGGACGCGAATTGCGACTTGCATGTTCGCCGACGCCGGCAGCAATCGCAGTTATCGACACATCGATGTTCCGGACGGACACCACGACCTTTCCCATCACCGCGGTGATGCCGCCAAGCATGCGAAGATTCGCGAAATCAACCGCTTTCACGTCGCCCAGCTGGCCTACTTCCTGCAACGGCTGAAGGCGACGCCCGAGGGCAACGGCACCCTGTTGGACCACTCGATGATTTGCTATGGCAGTGCGATCAGTGATGGCGATCGTCACAACAACGAGAACCTGCCGGTGTTGCTAGCCGGCCACGGCGGCGGATCGTTGGACATGGGACGTCACGTCCGCGTCCGCTCCGAGACGCCGATGTGCAACCTTTTCCTGTCGATGCTGGACCGGTTCGGGACCCCGGTCGATTTCGTCGGCGACAGCACCGGACGAATTTCGGAGTTGCAGATCTGATGCGAGCGCGATTCGTTCTGGCTCTCTCCCTCTGTCTAACCACCGTCGATTTTGCTCCCGCGGACGATCCCCCCGAAACCACAATCGAATCTCTGGCGGCGGATCTAGAGAGCGTCGAATTGGAAACCCGCCGCGACGCGGCTTACTCGTTGGCAAAGCTGGGTCCTGATTCGCGACCGGCCCTGGACGCGTTGATTCACGGGCTGGCCGATCGTGACGAGCAGGTTTGGATGCAATCCGCCATGGCGATTGCCCGGATTGGCCCCGGAGCCGACTCGGCAATCAATTCGCTGATCGAAAATCTGGCTGACAGAGATGAACAACGACGCTACCGGGCGGCGTGGGTGCTTTCCCGCATCGGTTCGGCTTCCATCGATCCTCTGATTTCCGCCGCCCAGGACGAGTCCACGCAACGACGCGTTGCGGCGTTGGATGCGATGGGCTGGATGGCCGACGACTCCCGCCGAGTGATCCCCACGCTAGCGGCCGCACTGAATGACGATCAGGACGAAATCCGCCAGCAGGCCGCGCGATCATTGGTTCGGTTGGGCGAGTCCGCTTGTGACGTGCTTGCGACAGCCCTCACCAATGACGACTCGCAAGTCAAAACGATCGCCGCAGAAGGGTTGGCGAATTGTGGGCCGCTGTCTGAATCGACGCGGCAGACCTTGTTGGAAATGACCGCGGACGAAGATCCCAACCTGCGAGCGGCTTCGCTCACGGCGCTGGCTGGCTCTGGAATCTCTGAAGCACGGCTGGTCGATTTGTTGACCACAGCGGTTGCCGACTCGCAGCACCAGGTCCGCAGCGCGGCGATCGCGTCCTTGCATCGCTTGGGACCGAATGCTTCCATCGCGATGAACCGCCTGCGGAAAATGCTGTCCGATCCAGATTCAAGCATTAGATCCGGAGCGGCGTTCGCCCTCGGTTCGCTGGGCGCGGGAGCCCTCCCCGCCAGCGATGCGCTGATTGAAGCGTTGAAAAAGGAATCGTCACCGAATTCGGAGGTCGCGCGGGCGCTCGGACGAATCGGACCGGGCGTCGTTCCCGCGTTGCTTCGCGCTGCGGCGGATCCCGAACAATCCGCCGACCGGTTGGCGGTCGCTTTGGCGAACATCGGTCCGCTCGCGACCGAGCCACTGATCGACGCATTGCGCGATGCGTCAACGGAAGCGAGGGTCAGTGCCGCCCAGGCTCTGGCGGAGATGTCTCCGGTACCGGCCGACGCGTTGCCCGAACTGGTGAAATGTCTTGACGATCCCTCTCCGGAACTTCGCCGCGCGAGTCTGGTCGCGATGGGTCGCGTGCGTGTCGTGCCCGACGCGACCACGGTGCGGTTGGCCAAGCTGGTCGAGGACGCCGACGACCGGGTCCGTTCGGCCGCTGTGTTCGCGGTCGCCACCCACGGGCCCGCCGATACGACCCTGCCGATGTTGATTCGGGCGCTCGAAGACGACAGCCCGAAGGTGCGTCGTCGCGCGATCGATGGTTTGCAGGCTCTCGGCGAAGCCGCTGCCCGGGCGGTGAAACCTCTCCGCGTCGCTTTGAAAGATTCGGATCCAGGCGTTCGGCAAAGTGCCGCCGGCACGCTTGGTAGCCTGGGGGACGCTGCGGAGGACGCTTCCGACGATCTGCTGAACTTGCTTTCCGATCCCGAAATTGAAGTTCGAATATCGGCCGCAACGTCACTGGGGCAGATCGGGACACATTCGCCGGAGATCTGCCAGGCACTGGGCGAGCTGCTGGACGACCAGGAAGAACTCGTCTTGATGGCCGCTTTGGGGTCGTTGTCTGAAATTGGTCCTGACGCGGCGGACAGCGTGCCAACCGTTTTGCCCTTGCTCCGTGATCCCCGCCCTTCGGTTCGCTCGGCCGCGGTGAAGTGCCTGGCTCGGATCGAATCGGATCGGTCAAAGTCGGTCACGCACTTGATCACCGCGCTCGAGGACGAGGACTGGACCGTGCGACGGGACGCGGCCGGAGCTCTCGGGGAACTCGGATCAGACGCGCGTGCAGCGGTTCCGACGTTGTTCGAATTGCTGGCTAGCGAACAGGACGAAGATGCCGCGCGCGGGGCGTTGCGCTCCATCGACGATGCCGGACCGGAGGCTGTGCCGGTGCTGATCGACGGTTTGCAATCCGAAGACCGCCGGCGTCGTTATTACGCCTTGTTCTTGTTGGGAAAGGTCGGTCCAGATGCCAAAGAGGCCCTTCCAATTCTGAAACGGTTGCGTGACGAAACCGATAGTGAACGTTTCCGCGGCTCTTACCAGCGGGCCATCGACGCGATCGAAAAATGATCGCAGAGTCGATCGAATCGGCCGCGGATGGTTCGCGCGGAAAGTCGGTCAAGAGACTTGACGATCCAGCGTCAGCGATCGTGCCCGATCAAGGTGAAAGATCGGCCAGCGATTCGATCGGATGCGCCGGCCAAACGTGCGTGTCGGAATAGCCGCCGCCGGTCAGTAGCTGCCGGCGGTGGGCGTCGAAAAACAGACAGGCGTGATTGTCCTTGGCAACCTCCAACGCGCCCATTTCTCGACCACTTTCCACGTCCCAAAATCGCATGGTGGCATCGTCGGCAATGGTCACCAGCGTCCGATCGTCGTCGATGAATTGACAATCTTCCACACGCGCCCGGTGCCCGCGGTACCGTCGAATCGGATCCCCACCGATCAGGCTTGGGTCGGAGTGGCGCAAAGTCACCAGACCGTCTTGGTGTGCCACGGCCAGGATTCGGCCGTTGTTCGAGTACGCGATCGCCGGGGACATCTCCGCATGCATGCAAGGCACGCGGGTGATCAGCTCATGGTTCGTCGCATCAAACAACAGGATCTCTTGAAAGGTCGTGACCGCCAGTGTCTGACCGTCCGGTGACAGCACGAAGCGATGTGCCCCTTCCCGCGGCAGCAGCATTGTTTGCTGGAGCGTCCAGTCTTCCGTTTCGAAGGCGAGAATCCGATCATTGAACAACGTCCACAAGATCGTCCCCTCGGCGTTGAACAGCACCGATGCGATGTTTTTCTCGGCGTAGTCCGTGGGAATGGATCGCGTCTGTTTGGTGTTGTCCATCGAAACCACCACCAGCTCACCTCCGGAACCGGCCACCAGGACGCGGTCATCCGGCGACACCGCAAACGCGTTGGAATGATGGCGTTGGACGCTGGCCAGAGTTTTGCTCTGCAACGTTCTCAGATTCAATCGGTCCAATTGCCCACCGTCTCGGCGGAGGTACAACACGTCGGCGTTGGAAGCCGGCTGAACCATCGCAACGGCGGACGGTGAAACCGTGCGTTGTCGGTCACGAATCTGGGCTAAATCCCATCGTTTGGCGGTTCCGTCCTCCGATGCCGCGAGCAGCCAGTCATCGGTAAACCGCACACTCGTCAAACGCCGGCCACTGGTCACGATCACAACGGGATCGGGAAATGCGTCTTTTTCAATCTGCTTCCAGTTCAGACCCCGCAGGTTCCAGTAGTACAACAGTCCACAATCGCATCCCAAAGCAATCTGGTCACCGGCGGCCGACATCGCGACGCAGCGTACACGCCCCCGGGTCTGATTCCAAAAGTATTCCGCATGACCGGTTTTCACATTGACCAACGCAAAGTCGTCGCCGCTAACGGCAACGGCTTTGTCTCCGCTGGCGGAAATCGCGAACGTATCGAGGGAGAACCGAAGATCCAATCGCTCGACTTCCTCCAGCGACGGGACGGCCCAACGTGCCAGGTACTGTCGATGATCACGTCCGTGAATGATTCGCAACACCGCAAAGAGCTGCTCACCGTCAGCCGAAAAAGCCAACGATTCATTCCTGGACCCGGTCGGGATGGTCCCCAGCAGTTTGCCATCGGCGGCATGCACATGAACGTCGTGATACCGCGATCCGGTCGCGACCCAACGTCCGTCCGGTGAATGAGCGATGGACTCGACCGTGTCGTTGTGCCAGGCCAGTTGGTGGACACACTCTCCCGTCTCCACATCGCGCGTCACGACGGCATTGATGCCGACCAACGGCTTGGGGCTGATCGTGAAGGAAGTCCCGTCAGGCGAAATATCCATTCCATCCAGACAGCCGGCAAAGGGCAGCACGTCCACCGATTCGCCTGTGTCGGGATTCCAGCGACGGACGGTCCCGTCGCTGCCCACCGTGACGATTTCGTTCCGGGACGACGAATAGCGAACCTCGTTGACCGGGCCTTCGTGTCCGACCATCTCAACCGCCTCAGGCGGCCGAACCAGGTGATACAACAACCACCAGCCGGTTCGGCGCCGATCCTCACCGCCAGCCCACGGAAGCTGCTGCGCAAGGAACTGCTGCGCGATATCGAAATCTCGGTCGTGGTACGCGTCGAACGCGTCGGCAATGTCGGCCAGATACAGCTGGTTCATTGACACCCAGTTGGTTTGATCCAGCTCCGCGAGCGCCTGTCGCTCGGCTTGGGTGGCACGTTCCGTCTTGACCAACAGCTGCGCAAGCCGGTTATTCATCGCAGCCATCTGGCGGCCGTACAGAAACTGTAGCGAAATCACGCTACTGATCAGGAACACGGTCCCCAGCAAACTGACCAACGTCCGCCGCGGGTGCCGGGCGACCCAGCGCACCACGCGATCCGCCGCACCCGGCAATCGTGCATGAATCGGGACACCGGCAGCGAAGCGGCGCAAGTCTTCGGCCATTTCGTGAGCGGTTTCGTATCGATCGGCGGGCGAATATGCCATCGCCTTCAGGATGATCGCCTCCAACGATCTGGGAATGTCGTGACGGATCCGCGATGGCGGCGTGACCTGCCCCGCCGCGATTTCCAGCAAGACGCGAAAACGATCACCCTGGTAAGGACGCCGCAATGTGACCCACTCGTACAGGGTCGCGCCGAGGGAATAGATATCGGTGTGGTGATCAACCTTGTCGACCGAACCGGTCGCCTGTTCGGGACTCATGTAGTTCGGTGTCCCGATGATCTGGCTGGTTTTGGTCAACACCGTCTGTGTGTCGGTTGCGGATGCCAAACCGAAATCCGTCAACCACAGTTTGCCAGAAACGTCGATCATCAAATTCGACGGTTTGACGTCCCGATGGACAACTCCCCGGCTGTGCGCGTGGTGCAACGCCTCGGCAATCGTCGCGATTCCCGAAGCGATCTCCGTCAAGCGTTGGTAGCGGTCCGCCTTGGCGTCGACATGGAACGCCAGTTCCTGATCATCGGCGTCGCTGTTTTCGCGGCCCGGAGCTGTGACAACCGTGGCGACCGAAATCTCCGCGTCCTTTCTCCACTTGCGAATCCGCTCGGACAGCGACCGCCCCTCAATGCGTTTCATCGCCAGGTAAGGCGTTCCGTCGTGGGTGCCATAGTCACAAAGCGGAACAATGTTCTGGTGATCCAACGATCGAATCGTTTCAGATTCCCGGCGAAACCGTTGGCGGATATCGGGTTCATTCGCAGCGGCGGCGTTAAGAATCTTCAGCGCAACCGTTTCTTGGGCTCCTTCGACCGCGGCTTCGTAGACAATCGACATGCCCCCCTGGCCGATGCGTCGGACGATCTGATAAGGCCCGATCCGTGTCCCCTCGGGATGCGAGTCGCTATCGGAATCCGATCCCGTTTGGGACGGAGTGAGCTCAAACTGAAAATCCATCGAATCATCCGCGCCCCGGTCAGTCTCCTGAGACTCGAATTCGGAGGAACCAGGTCCCCGAAGATCGGGCGAGATTTCGGCGCCGCCGGGGTCATCTTCCTGGCGTTCCAGATCGGGGCGTTCCCGTTCGGGGCCATCGGTTTCGGGGCGATCCAACTGGTGGCGCTGCATGTGCTGTGGGTCGGCACGGTGAATTGGCGTATCCGCCAATTCGCTCTCCCGGTGCGATTGCCGGTAGGACTCCACAAACCTCAAGAATGCGTCGCGATGTTCTGGAAATTTCGAAACCATCGCCTGGGGCACCACGTGTTTGCCATGGTGCTCCGACTCCAGAAACCCGGCAATCAGTTCATCAAGCGTCGTCGAATGCTGCTTCTTCATCGGTCGGTCCAATCAAGCCTCACTTAGACGAGGGCGATCGGTCGATTCGTCGAACGTTCTCAAAGGTGCCAATCAGAGAAATCGGGGCGGTGCCACTGTACGATGAATGCGGTCGTCATGAGAGATAAGAATGACAAGTTCGCGCTCGATTTGCCGCTGCGGATTCCCGATGGCGACCAGATCCGGCGCAGCCCCGCGATTGAGCACCTGCGATCTTATCGGATCCGCCTGAATGCGGCCTCTGACTCGAGCGTTCAGCCTACTACTGTACAGATAATTCCACCGGAGAAAATGAAAAAAACTGGAATCGGCCGCCATCCAAGGTTTCGCCGGCCCGGTTGGGCGAGTGAAACCGAGATGCCGTGAATCCGTTCAAAAATTTGTGCCGTTACGCACACAGGTGTAAACTGCATCATCCCACCCGGACGCCCGCCCCCTGCCCCTTTCAGAGCGTCCACCCAAAAGCCACTACGTGGCAATGAGGCAACCACGTCCGCCGTTAAGCGTCGCACGTCCCGCTTCACCCCCGCCCGCACTGCTGCCCCACACACATGACTCGAACGTCCACCAGCCGCTGGTGCCAGCCCGCGAACCGGAAAGCGATGCTAGCGAACGCGTCGATCATTCTGTGCGTCGCGGCTGTGGTTGCACTGGACACCTTCCGGGTCGATGCGGGCGAACCACCGATCGAACTTTCCGAGCGGGAATTCTTTGAACGTGAAATCCGGCCCCTGCTGGTCGAACACTGCGATGCCTGCCACAACCAGCAGGAGCAGCGTGGGGGGCTTCGCTTGGACGTTCGACAAGGCTGGGCCACTGGCGGCGATTCCGGTCCTGCGATCGTTCCGGGTGATCCGGAGTCCAGTTTGCTCATCCGAGCGGTTCGCTACGGCGATCCTCATTTGCAAATGCCGCCGGATGGAAGGCTGTCTCCGGACACCGTGGCCACGCTGGAACGCTGGGTGACCCGAGGTGCTCCGGATCCGCGTTCTTCAGAAGTCAGCGAGCCGATTGGTGAGACCGACGCCTCTGCAATCACGCGGAGCAAATCGTTCTGGTCCTTTCAACCGCTTTCCAGTCCGCCGGTCCCGACCAACCGCGATTCGTCATGGCCGACGACGCCCGTCGACCAATTCATCCTCAAGCAGTTGCAGGACCGAGGCCTTGCTCCAGCGCGCGCGGCGGACAAGCGGACGTTGATTCGCCGGGTCACCTTCGACCTGACGGGACTGCCCCCGACATCCAGTGAGGTCGAAGCTTTTGTTGCCGACCGATCTGAGCGCGCCTACGACAAGGTGGTCCACCGGCTGCTTTGCTCGCCCTCTTACGGCGAGCGTTGGGGCCGGCATTGGCTGGACGTGGCCCGCTATGCCGACTCCAACGGATTGGATGAAAACCTGGCGTACGGCAATGCCTGGCGTTATCGCGATTATGTGATCTCTTCGTTCAACGAGGACAAACCGTTCGACCAATTCTTGATCGAGCAGATCGCCGGGGACCTGCTGCCGCGAGCCGATCGGGAAACGCGGACCGCGACGGGCTTTCTGGCGTTGGGCGCCAAGGTGCTTGCCGAACCAGATCGCGAAAAGCTGGTGATGGACACCATCGACGAACAGATCGACACGACCGGAAAAGCATTCTTGGGAATGACGCTTGGCTGCGCCCGCTGCCACGACCACAAATTCGATCCGATCCGGCAACAAGACTACTACGCACTGGCTGCGATTTTTAAAAGCACCAAGACGTTTGGTGATACCAACCAAGGCGCCATCCGACACTGGTTCGAACATTCATTTGCGACCGACCAGGAGCGTCAGAAGATCAAAGAAGTCGATGACCGCATCGCGCAAGCCCAACGCGCCGCGACGGCATTCAAGAATCAATCCATGTCCGACGTGCGACAGCAGGCGGTGGAGCGAGCCGCTCAGTATCTGGGCGCAGCGGCCCGTTTCGAGCCTTCGACATCGCTTTCCCAAGTGGCGACGATTGCCAAACGCGATGGGCTGCATCCACGCATCCTGCATCATTGTCGACTTCATCTGCAATACCGTGAAAAGGATCCGATCGTTGCGAAGTGGCGAGCACTTGCCGCGACGATGTCACCGGAACAGTTGGAATCCTATTTCACAAACCTCTTTCGCATTGCCCGGCAGGAGCCTGACGACCGCCAACGGGCGGAGCAAGAAACCGAACCCGCGGCGCCGAAGGAAAAGGCTCGAACCGACCCGAATGACTCCCCTCCCGACTTCGATTCGCAACTGATCGCCCAGGCCCACGCCGCATTGAAAGATCCATCGGGGCTGATCAGCGTGCCGCCGCAGCCCGAACACGCGTTCGCCCCCGAAACGCTTGCCGAGTACAACCGTTTGATGGAGAAGGCGCGACTGATCGAGAGCGGAGCGCCGGATGAAACCGCTGCCATGGGCGTTTCTGACGCATCGGTCTTTGAGGAATTGCCGGTTCATATCCGCGGCAGCCATCACAATTTGGGCGCTCCGGTTCGCCGTGCGTTCCCCCAAGTGATGCGCACCTCCGCCGTACCGCCGGTGTTGCCGCGTGGTCAAAGTGGCCGGCTGCAACTGGCGCGCTGGATGGCCGATAGCCGACACCCGTTGACCGCAAGGGTGTACGTCAATCGGATCTGGGGTTGGCACTTCGGAAACGCTATCGTGCGGACCACTGAGAATTTTGGGAAATTGGGCGACCGTCCCAGTCACCCCGAACTTTTGGATTGGCTGACACGTTTCTTTATCGAATCCGGGTGGTCGACCAAGGAACTCCACCGCGTGATTGTGCTCTCAAGCACCTATCGGATGCAGAGTCGTTCGGATCTTGAGGAAGCGGCCGAGTCGTTCGATCCGGAGAACCGTCTGCTTTGGAAATTCCCACGTCGACGATTGGATGCGGAACAGCTTCGCGATGCGTTGCTGATGGTCTCCGGCCGTTTGGACCGTACCCCGGGTGGAAAGTCCGTCCCGTTGCGAAATCGCCAGTTCGTCTTCAACCACACCTCGGTCGACCACACGAAGTACGACAGCCTGCGCCGCGCTGTCTATCTGCCGGTGATCCGCAACAACCTGTATCCGTTCTTTCGGCAGTTTGACTTTCCCGATCCGACGATGCCCACCGGTCGTCGGGCCGAAACGGTGGTCGCCCCACAGTCCCTGCTGATGATGAACGATCCGCTGGTACTGGACGCGGCCCAGGGATTGGCCGAACACATTCTTCGCGCGGCCCCCACCGATGAAGCCCGAATTGCGGCGGTCTACCGCAGAACACTGTCGCGGGAACCCGAAGCGGACGAGATCGAACAGGCCAACCAATTCTTGGACGATGTGGTCTCACTCGAACCGACAGCACGCTGGACGTTGTTTTGCCAGGCGTTGTTGATTAGCAACGAATTCCTGTACCTGAGATGAATCACGTGAGCGGATCTCAAGTTTCCTCCGATCAACGGCTGTTGGCGGCGCAACACCGTCGCCAGATGTTGAAGACGTCGGCGCTAGGATTTGGACAGTTGGCGTTCTCGGCATTGCTTCGTGATAGCGTGGCGGCGGAGCCCTCAGCGGCGGGCCGCGAGAACCCGTTGGCGGCCAAGCCCGCTCACTTTCCGGCCCGGGCCAAGCGGATTCTGTTCCTGTTCATGAAGGGGGGGCCCTCGCACGTTGACACGTTTGACCCCAAGCCGGCGTTGGATCGGTACGACGGAAAACCACCACCGTTCGCCCTTCCGGAAGTGACCTTTGCGAAGCAGGGGCATCTGTTGAAATCGCCCTGGAAATTCAAGCAATACGGCCAGTCGGGATTGCCTGTCAGCGACCTGTTCCCACATACCGCTCGCCACGCCGACGACCTCTGCATCCTGCGTTCGGTTCACGGAACCAACCCCGCGCATGGCGGAGCGTCATTGAAACTGCACACCGGCTCGGATCAGTTTGTTCGTCCCAGCCTCGGTGCCTGGCTGACATACGGGCTTGGCAGCGAGAATGAGAACC
Organism: Roseiconus nitratireducens; assembly: GCF_008629675.1. Lineage (GTDB taxonomy): Bacteria > Planctomycetota > Planctomycetia > Pirellulales > Pirellulaceae > Stieleria > Stieleria nitratireducens. Next base: position 521,268 of record NZ_VWOX01000002.1, read on the forward strand.
TGCCAGCGTTTGTCACGATCTGTCCCACCCTGGCGCACGGCGGCGTCAACAATTGGGGCGCCGCGTTCCTGCCGGCTCATTGCCAGGGGACGCCCATTGGGAACGCCAGCCTGGACTCCAAGCAGGCCAAGGTCAAACATGTTCGCAATCCGCGATTTCCCGCCGACGTGCAACGAAAGCAGCTGGACCTGCTGAAACGGATGAACCAGGACGACCTGAAACGGACGGGGCCGGACCCGACGCTGCAGGCCCGCTTGGATTCCTTTGAGTTGGCTTTCCGGATGCAAACGTCGATCCCACAGTTGCAGGACCTGAACCGAGAAACTGAATCGACGCGACGCGCCTATGGTGTTGATGATCCGGTGACCGAGGACTTCGGACGGCAATGTTTGATGGCGCGGCGATTCCTGGAAGCCGGTGTGCGGTTCGTCCAGGTGACGCACAGCGACAGTGAAGTTCAATGGGACCAGCACTCCAATCTGTACCGCGGTCACACCAAGAACGCAGCCGAAGTCGACAAACCCATTGCCGGATTGCTTCAAGATCTGAAGGAACGCGGACTACTTGATGAAACACTGGTGCTGTGGGGCGGAGAGTTCGGCCGCACGCCGACCGCTCAGGGCAACAACGGGCGCGACCACAATCCTCACGGTTTCACTCTGTGGATGGCGGGCGGCGGTGTCAAAGCCGGCTACGCTTACGGCGCGACCGACGAATTCGGGTATTACGCCGTCGAGAACAAAATGCACGTTCACGACCTGCATGCGACGATTCTGCACCTGATGGGCATCGATCATCGTCAGCTGACCTACCGTCACGCCGGACGGGACTTTCGCTTGACGGACGTGGCCGGCGTGGTCGCGGAAGAGATACTCGCTTGATCGGCCGTCGCAACGCTCTCGGCCGGATTCACGTGCGGAAGATTTGGAACTGCTGATGCGGCTTCGTACCGCGTCCGAAACGGAGCGCGGGCAACGCGTCAAACTTTGCTGCCACCTGCTGAGCCTGGGCAGGATTGCACGCTCCCGGGTGCACCAGCAACAGATAGCGGCATCGCAAGGTTTCGCCGCGCGTCAATTCGATGCCCGAGTGCCGTGAAAGCGACGGACCGATCCATCCGTCATCGCGGACGTGCCAACTTGCCGCGGAGTCCGAACCGTGACCGGGGTTCTCCGCGTGGTCGATCAGTGTCAAACCTTCGATCACTGCCTGGCCCTGCGCATCGGTTCCGATCGGTCCGCTGTAGTCGACCCAACGGTTGGGGCGTCCAAAGAGTTGCTGTTCGCCCTGTCGACCGTCCGCACCGGTGATCGTTCCCTGACCAAACACGACCGACAGCGTTTTCGCGACGCGGAGCCCCAGAATGCCGAAATTGCTTTGACGAAATTCGACTCCCTCAGCGTCGGACCGAAAATCACTCTGCAGTTCAAGCGTCCAGGCGTCCGGGCTTCCATCGACCGACAGCTGAGAATCGGAATCGCCGGGCCGGATCGTTGCAAACACATCCTGTGTCAACAAAGGCGACGGATCATGGCCGTCCCGCCAAACCAACCGAAATGCCACCGTGGCCGACGCATCGTCTTCTTCAATCGCGTGCCATTGTGTCTGTTCAATCACCGCATCGGTGTTCTCTGACCAGAAGTCAATCCCCAACAAATCGTGATGGGCAAACCAGAACGAACGGTGGTGATCATGGTTGGGCGCGCCGGGATGCCCCATCCGAGTCAGACTGACGTTTCCCGGCCCGTTGATCGGATAAAAGTAGGGTCGCGGCACATCACTGGGGAAATGCCAGCGAGTCCGCTCGTTTCCATCGATCAACAGTTGGAACTGCCGCCCTGGGAGCGGCAAGATCTGGCATCGGGTCATGGGACGCAGATGTTGCGACGGCTGCGCAGTTTGGTTTTTGTCGGCCATGATGTTCACTGGGGGTTCGCTACGGCTGCTCCGGTTTCAAGGCAACTTTTCCGTCTTTGGCAACCGGATAAAGTGCCTGATGAGATTCCAATTGATCCGCCAGCCGCCCCATCATCCGCCGAAGCTGCTCGGGCTCCGATTCGGACAGGTCCTCGGACTCGAAGGGATCATTCGCCAGATTGAACAGTTGGTAGTGCGAACCGCCGGACTGCTGAGAAGGGAAATAGTGGTAGATAACCTTCCAGTCGCCGTCGCGATAACAGGTGAAATAATCGCTGCGATGCGGCGAATGCGGGTAGTGCATCAAAAAGGTTTCGGGTCTCTCCGGATCGCTTTGACCGATCAACAAACGCTGCAGTTCTCGACCGTCCACCGGGTGGGTCTCCGGAGCGTCGGCGCCCGCGACACGGATGATCGTCGGAAACAAATCGTGGACGGCGGCGATTTGCGTCTGAAGCGCCCCGGCGGGAATCGGCAGATCCCTTTGGTTTGGATTTTCGGGGGACGGCTTTGCCCAGGCTGCGATGAACGGCACTCGCATCCCGCCTTCGTAGTGAGCCCCCTTCTTGCCGCGCAACGGCGCAGCACACGCGACTTCGTGCGGCCCGCCCAGGGGCGCGTCGGACCCGTTGTCCCCCAGAAACAGAATCAGGGTGTTTTCAGCGACACCCAAACGTTCCAGATGATCCATCAAATCCCCCAATGATTTGTCCATGCCTTCGATCAGCGTCGCAAAGGCCTGGGCATTCGCAGACAGACCGGAGTCCGCGTAGTGCGTGGCAAATCGGGGATCCGATTGGAATGGCGCGTGAACGGCGTAGTGGGCCATGTACAAATAGAACGGCTGTTCCGCCTGGACGCACCGGTCAAGCCGTTCCTGGGCTTCCAGCGTCAAAGCCTCGGTCAGAAAGGTTTCCGTTCCGTGGTATTTCTGCAGGTGGGGGACGGCGTGGTGGCTGCGACGGCTGTGCAAACCGTATCCCTCCTTCGCGTAATAGCTTCCCGGTGCCCCGAACGAGGCCCCCGCGACGTTGATGTCAAACCCGAGATTGATCGGATCCGCCCCCTCGGTGTCCGTCGGACCGAAATGCCCTTTCCCCACGTGGATGGTTTGGTAGCCGGCCTGTTGCAGCAGCTTCGGTAGTGTGACGCTGTCACCGCGAAGTCCTTCCCAATTCCAGTTCGGCGGTCCCATCGGCCCGCGATTGTTCTGACGCGGATTGATCCAGTTGGTCGCGCCGTGACGCGCCGCATTCTGCCCCGTCATGATGGAGATACGCGTCGGCGAACAAACACTCATCGCGTAAAACTGATTGAACCGGATTCCCTGCTCAGCCAGACGTCGCATGTTCGGAGTCCGGTAAAGTTCGTTGAGCGGGTAAGCCTTTGGCTGCCCCTGGTCATCGGTCAAGAAAGGGACGGAAGTGTCCATCACTCCCATGTCGTCGACAAGGAAGACGACGATATTAGGCCGCTCGGATGAAGCACCCGACACTGACGCAGCGGCGGCGATCACCGCGAGGAACCAACATGCAAAGGCAGCGAAACGGGCGGTCATCGGCAAATTCCCTGGGATCCGGTGGTGTTTGACGCGTTCTTCAGCGTCGGCGGGCATTTTGAGGTGGGGTGGAACGCAGGCGAGCATTGTAGTCCTTTCCCTGGGCACCTCGCAGGCCGCCGTTTCCCGGGGGGAATCCCTGGTGTTGGCTACTTGGGGCGGTCGAGAACGTTTGCTGCGATTCCAGCGATGCGATTCCCTTGTCCAAATTCGCGATCTGCGTTAGCTTTCTTGGGACTTTCCCCCGCGAAACTCGACGCCCCCGCCGCAATCTTTGTTGCGGCACCGACACGCCCCATTACCGTCCTCCCGTGATGCCGATTGCTTCTGATCTCCGTGGCTCCCAAGTCGGTCCCCCATAGCACCGAAATACATTCCGCGGTCGAGAAGGCATTCGACCGGAAGCGAGATTTGGTTCGCGACGTCGGCCGTCGCCAACCTGCTCGTTCCCGCCAGGAGCTCGTGGCTTAATATCACCCTCCCTCCGCGAGGGTCGCGGAGGAGCCCCGCGACGACGCGGGGAGGGCACGACCGTCGCGAATGATTTCAGCTGGTTGTCGAAGACACCCTCCCCAAAGGCTCGTGCCTCGCCTTTGAACCTCCCGGAGGGAGGGTGATTTTTGAAACGCAAGTCTTTTACTGACTCGGAAAGCTGCATGACCTCGAAGCGGAAGCGTGAGGTGACTTTTGTCGATACCAATGCCGTAGGCGGCGGCTGCCACCGGGTGCGGGCCTCGCAGATTTCCGACGAGCAGATTTCCAATGATCTTCCACACTTCGTCCTTATCGTTATCGAATGAACACTGCCAAGCTGGATTCGCACGTCGAACAGGAACGCAAACGCCGGCGGACCTTCGCCATCATTTCGCACCCCGATGCCGGGAAGACCACGCTGACCGAAAAGCTGTTGCTGTTCGGCGGATCGATTGAAATCGCAGGCGCTGTTCGGGGCCGCAAAAGCCAACGCACCGCCACCTCCGACTGGATGGACTTGGAGAAGCAACGTGGGATCTCGGTCAGCTCGACGGTGCTGACGTTTGAGTACGACGATTGTCAAATCAATTTGCTGGACACTCCCGGGCACCACGACTTTAGCGAGGACACCTATCGCACTTTGATGGCAGCCGATGCCGCCGTCATGGTCATTGACCTGGCAAAGGGGATCGAAGCCCAGACGGAGAAGTTGTTTCGCGTTTGCGCGCTCCGCAAAATTCCGGTGCTGACATTCGTCAACAAGGTGGATCGTCCGGGACGCGACCGGCTGGAGATCCTGGAGGAGATTGAGCGGAAGTTTTCGATTGAGGCAGTGCCCCAGAACTGGCCGCTGGGATCGGGCCGCGATTTCTCGGGCGTGGTGGATTTGGAAAGCGATCGGATCCATGTCTTTGATCCGAACACGCAGGCACGCCGACTGGGGTCCATCGAAACCGATTGGCAAGCGGTTCGCAATCATGTCGCGGGCGATCAGCTGCTGCGGAATGACGCCGGCGAACCGCTGGTGCTGAACGGATTGACCCCCGAATTGGTCGACGAAGTCCACGAAGAAGTGGAACTGGTGCGGATGGCCGGGGCAACGCTGGAGGCGGACCGTTTCTTGCGTGGCGAGCAGACTCCGGTGTATTTCGGCAGCGCCCTGACTGACTTTGGTGTGGAACACTTCTTGAAGGGCTTTATTGATCTTTGCCCGCCTCCCGGAAACCGGCTCAGCAACATCGGTCCGGTTCCCGCTGGTCGCAAGGACTTTTCGGGGTTCGTCTTCAAGATCCAAGCCAACCTGGATCCACGGCATCGCGACCGCGTTGCCTTCATGCGGATCAGCTCGGGGAAGTTTGAACGCGACATGGAAGTGACCGTTGCCCGCAGCGGAAAGCGATTGCGGCTTCCGCGGGCGCTCCGAATCTTCGGACAGGAACGCGAGACCGTTGACTTGGCCTATCCCGGCGACATCATCGGCGTGGTGTGCCCCGGCGAGTTTCGGTTGGGCGACACGCTGTGCGAGGGCGATCCGGTTCACTACGAACCGCTGCCCCAATTCTCACCGGAGTTCTTTGCGGTGCTGGAATGTCCCGACACCTCGCGTCGCAAGCAATTCGATCGCGGGATCGAACAACTAGTCGAAGAAGGAGCGATCCAGATGTTTCACGATGCCCGATCGACGCGACGTGAAATGATTCTGGCGGCGGTCGGTGAATTGCAATTCGATGTCGTCAAGTTCCGTTTGGAATCGGAATACAACACATCGACCAACATTCAGTGGCGGCCCTACAAAATGGCCCGCTGGTTCAACCTGTCCGAAGAAGAGAAGGGCCAGCTGAAGCTGCCGTTTTCGTCAAAGATCGTTCGCGATCAGTTCGGGCACGACGCCGTGCTTCTGCAGTCCGAATGGCACGCGCAAACCATTCAGAGGGACAATCCCGGCATTGAGTTCCACGCCATCCGAGTTTCGCCGTTCGAGGGTCAGTCCCAAACGTCGTCTTCGACCGAAGCAGCGCTCTAGTGCCCGGTTCGGTCGACGGGCCGTCAACGTTCGGAAGGCGGAGCCTTCCGTCCAGCCGGTTCCAAGGCGGGAGCCTTGGAACCAGGGGTCATGGAGCTGCCGTCGCCAGACGGCGGATGAGCTTCGTATCCCCGCGACCTTGTCGATCGGAAACTGACCTTCGACAGGCGGGAGCCTTCCGTCCAGCCGGTTCCAAGGCGGAGCCTTGGAACCAGGGGTCACGTCGCTGCCGTCGCCAGACGGCGGACAGCCACGCTCTGGCGAGCGTTGCTACGTCGAATGAGGGACGTCCGGTGGGATGCTGTTCTGGACCCTTAACGGCGTCGATAGATCTGGATCTCGTCAAATCGACCTTCGTATTCCTGCGCCGTCCGTTGAATGGTTCCCCGGACGATAGGACCGCGTCCCATTTTACTGACCATTCGATTGCGCCCGTGCACCTTGGCGATCTTTCCCAGATGAACATACTCATCGTCTTTGCCATGCGTCGCGAACACGACCACGTCGTCGTCACCGAGCGACTCGAGGGTGTCAAGCTCATCCCACTCAACGGCGGCAAGCGGATAGGTCTCCAAACGATAAAAGTATTCTTGCAGCAAAACGCGGGCAGGATTCTGCATGTTCGTGAACGCGACCGCCCGCGGATTGATGAAATCAGCCCGTGAAAGCCCGATCACGTCGCCAATTGCGAAGCTGGCGCAATTAAAGGTCGTTTGCTCTTCAGGACGACTCGGATCGGTGTGCCAGCGGTTTCCCGGCGAGAGCACTTGTCGAACCAAGTCGGTTTCTTCATCAGCGCCGAGGTATTGCTGCCGTTCGACTTCGCCCACAAGCTCCACGGGAGGACGGATGACGACACATTCATCTTCACCAAAGCGAAACAACCTCCGCCCGGAAACACCGATCGGAGTCGGGATCGGAGCCAATGTCTCCGGTACCGGATACCTCCGCTGGCGACCGGCGATGGCGCTGTTTACGGCCAACACGACAAAGACGATCATTCCCAAAAAGGCGAACCGACGCCCGCCGAAATGTCGTTTCCAACCCCTGATGGTCATAGCTTCTCCTGTTGACGCAGCAATGATGAAAGAATTCTCAGATACAGTTGGGCATCCTCTGCGTCCTGAGCCAACGCAGCGTCGTTCGGAGATCGATCCGTCAGAACTTTTGCCGAGAACGCAAACCGTTCGGCGACTTGCATGGCTTCTGCGTAGAGCTTGAGTTCGATCCCGAGTTCGGCGAGCGCTTTCAGCTCCAACATCATCGACTTGTGGTAGTCGAAATCCTGGGTGAGCGCCGGCTGTTGCAACGCGCCCACCGCGATGTGGTACTCGTGTTTTGCCGCGTCCAAGTCTCCGCGTGTCAGCTCCACATAGATGATCTGGGTGTGGGCATTTAACCACAGGGAGTAAAGATCGATCGCATGGGGATCTGCTTGCAAACAAGCAGCAAACAGATCACGAGATTGTCGATAGTACTCGCCCGCGTCTTCAAGTTCCCCAAGCGCCTGACAGCCATGCCCCAACCGTCGTGCGGCATACGCCTTCGCAAGTTGCGTCGCCGGATCGACACTCGGCTGTTGGACGTACAGACGATCGTAAGCCTGAAAGGTATCCAACAGCTCTCGATGGGATGCCAGATTCGATGCGTCCTCTTGCAGCTGTGACTCGACGACGCGAAAAAGCGAGTCCAGCTGTTGTGTCACCAACAGACCATTGTCGAACGATTCCTGGCCGGCATCCGGTTCGCTAACCATCGGCTTGGCGAACAAGCCAATCATGGCACCCAGCAGGATGCCCGCGCAGAGCGGAAGCAGCCAGCGGCCGACCACGAGGGAAGCCGCCGGCGCTTGCATCATCGACGGCGCATCGGGTTGATGCAGGGTGATGGCGGAAGAACCATCAGTGCATTTCGGACGGGGGCGCCGCCTCGCCGCCATTAATCCGGCCATCCTGGGGGCGAACCTCGAAATGCAAATTCCATCAAATCAAGCTCAAGTGCAGGTTGGACGAATCAATCCCCGTTTCGGACATGCGCCCCCGGGCGTCGATGCGGTGTCAATCACGGACGAAGGCCGCAAGCTTGGACGTGCGTCTAGCACGTGAACCCCAAGCGAAACTTCGCGAGCACTCCCCCGGGCGACGCAATGAGAGGGAAATGGAACTCGCGTTGATAAAAACCCCGCAGCTGACCAACGGGGTCCGGTGAAAACCGGAAGAATCCAAAGTTTTCTAGGGATGTCCCCGGCTACCGCAAATGGGTGCTCGGAACGCCCTGCGTCGCACCAGGGTTTGCCGGGGAAGGTGTCGTGACGCTCGCCAGAGCGTGGCTGTCCGCCCTCTGGCGACGGCAGCTACAGGGGAGAATGACAGGTTTCAGACAGCGTGCCACCGGACCTCCCCAATTCGACGTAGCCACGCTCGCCCAGAGCGTGGCTGTCCGCCGTCTGGCGACGGCAGCTACGGGAGGGATGGACGTCCACGCCGTCTGGCGACGGCAGCGACGGGTGGAATTACTCGGAAACGTCTAATGCAAGGCAGAGAACGTTCTCGTCGCCCCGGATCAACATTCGATTTCCGACGACGATTGGGGCGGCCCAACAGTAGTAGCTCAGTCGGTCACGGAAATCGTATTCCGCCACCACATCCAACCGCTCGGGGGTGGGGCGAACAATTTGCATTCGCCCCTTTTCATCCCAAACCACCAGGTGATCTCCCGCCAGGGTCACCGAAGTACGAATGCGACGCTCGTCGTTCCAGGCGACTTCTCCCGTATCCCAGCGGACGCAGCGGAAGTCACTGTCCGGGTTGTTTCGTCCGCTGCAGCCGTACAGATAGCCGTCAATGAGAATCGGCGTGGACCAGTGACAACGCATCGCCTGGTTCCGCCGCGGTTTGCCGGCGTCCTCCCAAATCCTTTGCACGCCGTCCAATGTGACTTGCAACAACGCGCCCCCGATGTCATAGCACTCGCTGATAAACACCTGGTCTCCCCGAACAACCGGCATCATGGCGTTGACACTTTCCAGCAAGTCAGCCCGGTGTCGGTGTTCCCAAAGTACCTTGCCCTGTTCGGGATCGATCGCCAGCAGATGGTTTCGGGCGAACATCAGGACGACCGTCTGCGATCCGATTTGCAGCGTCCGGGGGCTACTGTAGCTAGCCAGATCCTGCCCGCACCGCCAAACCTCCTTGCCACTGTCGCGGTCAAAGGCGATCACTGCGGATCCGTTGGGGATCACACGATCCAATCTTCCCGGAGCGATGGCCTGGTCTTCCGGCGGACTGCCACCCACCTGCACGATCACCTTGTCCTCGTGAATCAACGGTGAAGATCCGACACCGAAAAAGTTTTGCACGACGCCGTAACGCTCGTTGGTGTCGACGCTCCATTCCAGCTTGCCATCCTCCACGCGCCGACAGCAGAGGACGCCGTCGACCCCCATGGTGAAGACCTTGTCTCCGGCGACAGTGGGCGTGCCTCGCGGACCGGCTTCGTATCCGTACAGATCACGGTAATCGAACGGTTGTTGGACCGACCACAACGGCTGACCGGACTGTAAATCGAAGGCTCGCAACCGTTGCACGCGGCCCTCGTCCGAGTCGGCCGCATCGAAATGAAAGTAGCGGCCCTCAGCAACACTTCCCAGCCCGTAGCCGGGCCCCACCGGAATGGTCCACACGGCCTTGGGACGCTGCGACCAATCGAATCGCAGCGGACCGCAGTCGCCCACGCCATCGAAACGCACATTCAGCAAACGAGGCCATTGGAATTCCCCTTTGGCCATCGGCGCCGCCGCGGCGTCTTGCGTCGAGTTCGATGCTTCGGCAGGTTCTGGTACGGATTGTGCGGTACAGGATGTTGCGCTGAGCAGCAGGTAGGCGGCAACCATGACCGAACTTCGACGGACGAATAACTGTCGGAGACTCATGATGAAATCGTGGGGATTGCAAGCGGTTAGATGAAACTGTCGTCTAATGTACCAACCGGTACACTGAAGCGTTGCCCAGCGGCGGTTGCCGACTCAAACGACTCAAACGAGAACCCAGGGAATGAGTGATTTGTACGTCAGCCAGAAGCTGACGATTCCGGCCAACGAACTCAACACCACCGCCAGCCGCAGCAGCGGTCCGGGCGGACAGAACGTCAACAAGGTCAACTCCAAGATCACCCTCCGCTGGTCACCTCATGAAAGTGCGGTCATTGATCCGGCCTGGCGAGACCGTTTCGTTGAACGGTTCGCCAATCGGATCAACCGCGAAGGCGAACTGGTGCTGCACAGTGACCGTTTTCGCGACCAGGCGCAGAACCTGTCGGACGTTCGGTATCGGTTGACGGAAATGCTGTTGGAAGTCCGACGCCCCCCCAAGCGGCGCAAGAAAACGCGTCCGACGAAAGGCAGCCTGCGACGTCGGCGGGAAGCGAAGACGCAGCTGAGTCAAAAGAAGCAGCGGCGACGAGAGCGCTTTGACGCCTGAGAGTCGCTCGGCTGATTGCACCACCGGGTACGTCCGGGGTGCCGTCACGGCGGCAGGACGAGCCGGAAACAGCATCCCACGCCATCGGGCGGATCCAGAATCTTGATCTCACCGCCGTGTTCTCGCATGATCTTCGCGCTGACCGGCAATCCCAAGCCGGTCCCGCGGGCGCCTTTGTTGGACTCGAACAACGAAAAGATCTTCTCACGATCTTCCGCCGAGACGCCTCGACCGTTGTCGATCACGTCGACAAACCATCCCAGATCCTGCCGATAGCCGGTATGGACGTCGACTTTGGGCGAAGGGGCCTCGCGAACTTGATCGGCCGGAGCATCGGAATCTTGGTCGCGAGATTCAGAAACGGCATCGATCGCGTTGGTCACCAGATTCAAGATGGCCTGATGCAGCGCATCGGGATCGAAATGCGCCGTCGGCAGGTCCGGGTCGGACCGGAAGGACAGTTCCACGCCGGACTCAGCAGCGCGCGTCGCCATCAATTCCACAACGTCTTCGGTGGTCTCGGTCAAATCGGAATCGACTTTCTGGGGCTCCCGTTCTTTAGAAAACGTGAGCATGTCCAATACCAAGTTGGAGATTCGTTCTTGGTTTCGGTCCACCATCCCCCATCCGCGCCGCACGGCGTCGGTGTCGTTTCGCTTCAAACCGGATTCGATCAAATAGCTTCCGCCGCGAATCCCCTGCAAGATATTCTTGATGTGATGTGACAGGGTTGCGATCGTTTGCCCCATCGCCGCCAAGCGTTCGCTCTGCAACAACGCGGAGTAGTAAAACGTGTCTTCGATTGCCAAAGCCGCCTGATGGCCGATGGCCGTGATCAACCGCAGGTGTTCATCGGTAAAACGATGACTCTTGCCGCGGCGAACCATTTGACCGGGCGACGTGTAGGTGTCGATGTAAAGTGCGCCCACGATGTCGTACCGCCCCTGCAGCGGAACGCACAACGCCTCGCGGACACCGCCCTGGACGATCGACGCCGCCGCATCAAATCGCGCATCGTCCGTCGCGTCACTGGTCCGAACGCCCTCGGCACGCTGCAGCACGTATTCCAGAATGGTGTGGCTGATGCTGATCGGACTCTCCGGCTTCGAATCGTCGGCATCGGCCGGGGCGGACTGGCGGTCGCAACGCGCCGCGGGCCGCAACTGGTTGGTTTCATTGTCCCGCAGCATGATGCAACCACGATCGGCATCGACCCAGTCGAACACCAACCGCAGCACCCGGTTCAGCAATTCGCCCAGGTCATCGGTACGGCCGACGGCCAACGCGGTCAGGTACATGACCTCCAGCGACCGATCGCTGTCGGTAAGCGTCTTCAGCGGGGAGTCGGCGAGGACGGACGAGGCTTCGAAAGCATCCGACGGCAGCGACAAGGCCGTTTTTCTGGGGGACGCGTCTTCGTCCTCGGAATCCCCGGTACCGGTACCGGTACCGGGCAACACCGGACGTTGGGATAGACTTCCCGAGTGAGAAATGGGACGTGCCAGGGAGGACACGATCCGGCTGGCTTCACCGCCGGTGGTCTGGCGAACGATGTCGACGCCGTGGGCCGCTTCGATGGCGGTCGGTTGTCCGGTTCCGGTGAAGATCAACAGGGTCCCGCCGATCTCGATCCGGTCGCCGCTGGCCAACAGTTTTTCGGCGACTTCCACCCCATTGATCTGCGTGCCGTTGCTACTGGACAAGTCCACGAACAGACATTCCCCGTTGTCGTGGACCCGGATTTCCGCGTGACTCCGCGACGCTTCGCTATCGAGTAGCTGGACGTCGTTCTGCGTGTCACGTCCGATGCGCACGACGGGACCGCCGAGCACAAAGTGCTTGCCCTGATCTCTCCCCCGAACGACATATAATGAAGCCATGACCCAAAGATACGCCAGCGCCGTGTATGATGAAACTGTGGCGGGAATTGTCCCATGGAAACCTTGTCGCCGCCACCGGACCGCGCAGCCACCGGACAGCGCAGCCGCCCGCCAGCCCCGCTGGCCTGACCGTTCCGCCTAAATCCTGGCACGGCCGTGCAGAGACCGCCTGGCCGATCTTGCCCCTTCTTTGCGACTTCCAAAGGTACATTGCCGCAATGGTCCAACCGCCGCCGATCGAACCGAATTTGAACCAGTTGGGTGAAGATGACGCCGCCAAGGCGGCGCAATTGGTCAAGGCATGCAGCGCGATCCGCGAACAGGTGGGCCGCGTTGTCGTCGGTCAGGACGAAGTCATCGAACAGTTACTGATCGCGATCCTTTCCCGCGGACATTGTTTGCTGGAAGGCGTTCCCGGTCTGGCCAAGACCCTGATGATTCGGACCTTGGCCGATTCGATGCACCTGCGTTTTCACCGAATCCAATTCACACCGGATTTGATGCCCGGCGACATCACGGGAACCGACATCATTCAAGAAGATCCGGAAACCGGAAGGAGAAAGCTGCTGTTCGAACCGGGACCGGTCTTCACGCAAATGCTGCTGGCCGATGAAATCAACCGAACCCCGCCCAAAACGCAAGCGGCATTGCTGGAGGCGATGCAGGAGCACGAAGTCACCGCGGGCGGCAAGACGTACGCGTTGGAAGAACCCTTCTTCGTACTCGCGACGCAAAACCCGATTGAACAGGAGGGCACGTACCCGCTTCCCGAAGCGCAGCGCGACCGGTTCTTGTTCCACGTCGTCGTGGACTATCCCAGTCGCGAGGAGGAATCGGAAATCGTCGATCGCACCACGTCCACGTTCGACGCCGCGGTCGACGCGGTCGTCAGCGGCCAGCAGATCATCGAGTTCCAGAAACTGGTCCGCCGCGTCCCCCTGCCACCACACGTGAAGGAGTGGGTCCTGGACGCGGTCCGTGCCGTTCGGCCCGCCGATCCGCAATGCGCCAGCTGGGCCAAGGAACTGGTGGAATGGGGTCCCGGCCCGCGGGCCAGCCAACAGTTGGTGTTGGCTTCCAAGGCCCGCGCGCTGATGCACGGACGGCCGCACGTCAGGATCGACGACGTCCAGACATTGGCCTTGCCCGTTCTGCGACACCGCATTGTGCCCACGTTTGCCGCAGAAGCCGACGGGATCACCGTCGACGATTTGATCAAGCGATTGGTGAAAGATTTGACGCCCAAACCTTCGTCAAAACTGTAACCCGCGCCACTCGCATTCCGGTGGGCACACCGGATTTTGAATTGCTGGGCGTCACTTCGAGACGGCATTTGGCCGTCGATCGGCCGAGCGAAAATGCTCCGCCACGCTGTTCTGATCCGGACGCCGGATCACGCCCCGCTCGGTGATGATTGCCGCAATCAGCTCCGCCGGCGTCACATCAAACGCCGGATTCAGGACGCCAGCGGCGTCAGGGACGATCTGCACGTCGCCCACACACGCCACCTCGTCGCGATGACGTTGCTCGATCGGGATTTCGTCGCCGGAGGGCAGCGTCAAATCGAACGTATTTGTTGGGGCGGCAACGTACATCGGCAGGCCGTGGTGCTTTGCCAGGACGGCGACCGAGTACGTACCGATCTTGTTCGCCACGTCCCCGGCTGCTGAGATCCGATCGGCACCCACGATGACGGCATCGATCTTTCCCTGACGCATCAACGAACCGGCGGTCGAGTCGGTGATGACCGTGACCGCGACGCCGGCCTGGGATAGTTCCCAAGCCGTCAAGCGACCGCCCTGAAGCAACGGACGCGTCTCGTCAGCAAACACGTGGGGCGCCTTCTGATCGCGATGCAGATGATAGATCGGCGCCAACGCGGTACCCCAAGTCGACGTCGCCAGCCCCCCGGCGTTGCAATGGGTCAGCACGTTGCGGCACGCTGCCAGCAAGGGTGCTCCGTGCTCACCGATCTGGTGGCACATCTGTCGATCCTCTTCGTGGATCTGGTGCGCCTCGGCCCGCAAAGCCTCTTTCAGATCCGCCGTTTCAGTGTCGTCGACGATCCGCCGCATGCGATCGAGGGCCCAAAACAGGTTGACGGCGGTTGGACGGCTGGTCGCAAGATATTCGATCGCCTGACGGTAGCGTTCCTTGTCGGCCGGTTCGTCCTGCGGCACGGCCAGGCAGACGCCGTAACCGGCCGCGATACCAATCGCGGGAGCCCCGCGGACCACCAGGCGGCGGATCGCGTCGTGGACCTGATCGACGTTCGTGCAGGTCAGCTCGGTCAGCGTATCCGGCAGTCGCGTCTGGTCGATCAGAATCAGCGAATCACCGGCAAAGCGGAGGGTTTCGGGCGCGGCCATGGGATGCATTCGGCAAGTGGGGGTTCCTGTTTCGTCCCGTACATTAAACAATGTGCGGCCGGTGGCGCTAATGACGTCGCGGGTCAGCCGCTCCGCCGCCCGCGAAACCGCGACGAATGGAACTCCCGTTCCCTGCCCCTTTTCTGTTCTGTCTCGAGTGAAGAATCGTTGATCAACTTCTGGATTTCGCTGCCGCTCGAACTGCGATTGGCCTTGCTGTCCATCATCGGGATGGTGCTGGCAGCGGCATCCAACCACGCGATTTACCGATACTGCTGGTTTCCGCGACCGATCGATCCCTGGGGAAAACCGGACGCTCAGGCCGCCCCGCGGAAACCGACCGATCGCGTGCCGATCCTTGGCTGGTTCGCCTTGCGCCGTGAATCGCCAGTTCACGGCCGCGGATTCTGGATCCGCCCGATGTTGATCGAGGTCGCGATGGCGATCGGGATCCCTGCGCTTTATTGGTTTGAGACCCAAACCGGTGCATTGCTTCCGATCGGCATGCGAATCCCGGCGTCGATCCAAGCGTTCGAGCCTTGGGCGACAACCATCTTTGCGTCGCACCTGGTGCTGGTCACCCTGATGGTCGTCGCGACATTCATCGACTTTGACGAGCAAACGATTCCGGACCTGGTGACTGTGCCGGGCACACTGATGGCACTGACCTTTGCCGCCGTGTCAGTCTTCGTGTTTTTGCCCGCGACCACGTCCACCGGTTCCCGTCCGGTCACTTTTGAATTGCCCTTTTTGCTCGCACCGAAATGGTTCGGGCCCCAGGGCTGGTGGACCGGTGCGGGGATTTGGACCTTGTGGTGTTTCGCGTTGGCCGACCGCCGACTGATTTTGCGACGCGGGTTGGCCAAGGCGATTGAATTCTTCTTTGCCGGACTGGTCCGACACCGTACCTGGATGCTGCTGCTTGGCATGTGGGTCGCCGGATTGGTGTCGATCCGCGTCGTGTTCGGCATCGGTGGCCAGCCTTGGTTGGGCCTGCTTTCGTCGCTGATCGGACTCGGGATCGGTGGCGGCGTCGTGTGGGCGATTCGGATCGTGGCCAGCGCAGCGATGCGGGTTGAAGCCCTGGGTTTTGGCGATGTGACGCTGATGTGCATGATCGGAGCGTTTCTGGGCTGGCAGGGCGCGATCTTGGGATTCTTCCTGGCCCCGATCGCGGCCGTCCTGATCGTCCTGGTTTATTTCATCATCACGCGTGAGTCTCGGGTCCCCTTCGGCCCCTATCTGTGCCTGGGCACCCTGCTGACGATTCTGATGTGGGATCCGTTGTTCAACGGCTGGTTTCTGACCAGTTTGGCGATTTTGGGACCGGTGCTGCTGTGGTTGTTCGTCGCGTTGACCGGAATGACCGGAGCGATCTTGTTCATCTGGCGTTTGATCAAGGAGCGATTCATCACCGGATGATCCGGGGGTGTTTGCGTTACAATAATGTCAGTGCCGCAACGGAGAATGAGGCCGATCGCCGGCACGTCTTTCCTACGAATTCGAAAATGGTTGATTTAGCAATGAAGCGTTTCAAACCGTGTTACACCCGTCACACCGACCTCTCTGGCCTGGCCGCCAGATCGCTTCGCATTTTGTTCTGCGCCGGATTTGCGATGCTGCTCGGGTGTTCCGAAGTCAACATTGAGAGCGATGTCCCGGTGACGCAAGCGGCTGCGGGGGTCGATTCGTTGGAAACTCCGGCGACATCGGCGACCGCGGAAGGGGAAACGACGTCCCAGCCGGAGGCCGAAGCAACCGCCGCGACCAAACCGGCTGGCCCCAAAACGGATTCGGCCGAGTCCGAGAAAGAACCAAGTCCGACCGCGAACAAGGAGACCAAGTCGATGGCAAGCGATGCGAAACAACAGGAATCCCAGCTGGTCGAAAACTACAACGAGCTGACACGCGACGCGGCCTACGTGATCTTGAACAAGGGAACCGAACCTCCGGGGCCCGGCGGCTACACGATGACCAAGGACCCGGGAACGTACATCTGTCGTCAATGCAACGCTCGGCTGTATCGCAGCAAAGACAAGTTTGAAAGTCACTGCGGCTGGCCGAGCTTTGACGATGAGATTGAGGGGGCGGTTCGTCGTGAAACGGATGCCGACGGTTTTCGCACCGAAATCCTGTGCGCCAACTGCGGGGGACACCTCGGGCACGTTTTCGAAGGCGAGAAGTTTACTGCCAAAGATACTCGTCACTGCGTCAATTCGATTTCCATGAAATTCATTCCCGAGGGAAAAGAATTGCCGCCCAAATTGGTCCTGAAAGAAAAGGCGAAGGAAGAGTAGCGGCCGCTTTTTGCCGCAAACGCTGCGGTTTTTGACCCCGACGGCGTTCCGCCGGGGCGCGCCCCGTTGTGGGGACCGATGGTGCCTGGACGTTTGGGCCGGCCTCTTCCGGCATGCTAGGATTGGTAGCGCGTCGATCGTTTCGTCGCTCGCCCGATCCGGTATCTGCAATCGTCCTCGCCCCCGGAGCCGAAATGAAGAAGCGTTTCGACAAATCGGCTTGGTTGCGATGGTTCGCCGGACGCAACGAAGTGTTGATGTTCACGCTGTCGGTGCTGTACCTGGCAGGCGTGGCGTTTCTGATCGTCTTCTGGGTCGATGTCCCCGCGCTTCTGGAGCGCGCCCGCGGACTGGTTGATCCAAAGCACTTGGCCGACAGCGACTGGTTGCTGGACATGCCAAGTCGATTGGACCGGGTGGTGCTGGTCATGATGGCCGGCATCTGGCTGGTCGTGATCGCCGAAGCGGTGGCCCACTGGTTGACGCGGCCTTGGAATCGATCCACGCGACGACAGCATTGGTGCAGCCTGCTGTTCTGCCTGTGCCCGGCACTTCGCATGGGGGCCAGGAGCCCCGAAATGCACGGGCGCATTTGGCTTCCCGGGTTGGGTTGGCGACAAAGTGGTCAACGGTTGCAGCGACAGCTGGAACGTCACTTCAGCGTCCCAATGATGGCCATCGCGTTGATGATCATGCCGATCCTGATCATCGAGTTCTTCTTGAAAGACCAGGTGGCCGCCTACGCTTGGCTGCGCGCTCTGCTGCACTTCGCGACAGGACTGATCTGGTTCGCCTTCGCCGCTGAGTTCATTCTGATGATCTCGGTTGCCGAAAAGAAACTCGACTATTGCAAGCGGCATTGGTTGGACCTGGCCATCATCGTGCTGCCGTTTGTCTCGTTCTTGCGATCGCTCAGCCTGGCCCAAACGATGCGGCTGACCCAGGTGATGCGGATCCAACAGTTGACCAATCTGGCCAGAGCGTACCGGCTGCGGGGGACAGCACTGAAAGCGTTTCGCGTCTTGGTGCTGTTTGATTTGCACGAGCGGATTCTCCGCGTCAGCGACGAGAAACGCATCGAAAAGCTGGAGAAGAAATTGGGTGAGCTTGAAAGGGAGCGTCGAGTCCTGCGACAGAAGATTGCAAAGCTGAAACTGAAATCCGACGATCCTTCCGATCCGGGGGAGCAGGCTTGCCTGGTACCGGACGGCGTTTCAAACTCCGCCGACCAGCGTAACGACCAGCCGGATGACCCGACGGTGACCACCCGCCAGGTGAGTCCAAACTCTCCCTGCCTGAATCAATCCACTGCCTGAAATAGCGTGACCGGCCACCGCCGCTAGCTGGCTCATCCAGTCAGAATTTGTGACCCGCGTTTCGCCACTTCACCCTCCCGCTCGGAGGTCGTGCAGTTTTCTGAGTCGGCAAATGACGTGTTTTTTGAGATCACCCTCCCTCCGGGAGGGTCAAAGGTGAGGCACGAGCCTTTGGGGAGGGTGTCTACGACAACCAGATGAAATCAAGCATGTCCGCAATGCCCCTCCCCGCGTCGTCGCGGGGCTCCTCCGCGACCCTCCCGCTCGCGGGAGGGTGAACCAGAGAACGCCTGACATTGGACATTGATCGCTAGATCGAGCTCTGCGGAATTGTCCCACAAAAGCAGCTCACGCCGATCGCCGTGTCGTCGATTCGCTCGGTTCCCACTGGGTGCCCTGGTCTTGCCGGTGGGTGGCACGTCGCCTGAGTGCGGTTCGCAGCAGCAGGTACACGGCGATCGCCGTCACCGTTCCCGCGACGTCGGCAAGAAAATCTCGCACATCGGTCGTTCGACCGACTGAAAACGCCTGCGTCAATTCATCGATCGCCGCATACAGGGCCAAGCCACCGGCGATCTTGGCGAATCGGCGGACCGTTCCCCGGCGATCGTTGGGTGAGGACTGGGTGGCATAGCAGCAAAGCAAAGACAGCAGAAAGAAACCGCTGAAATGCAGGACTTTGTCGTTGATCTGCGGTCCCACGGCACGTCCGGCCGGCAGGTGCGTCCCGACGAAAAGCGTCAGCCAATACAGCCCGACCACGATGACGCCGAGGCGAATGCCGAGTATCGTGATGCCTGTGATGGGACGCATGTGCGAGCCTGAGTCCGCGTGATCAGAATGGCCGTGACCGTCCACGACACTATGCAATCTGTCGGCAGTCTGAGGAACCCACTGTGAATCGTTTGCCCCGCCCCCGGACCGTTTTTTTCTTCATCAAGCTGACGCTTTTGGGAACCGTGGTGTGGTTGCCCCCAGGGCGTGAAAGCATGGCGCAAGCCCCCGCGACGGGCGAGCAAGTCGCCGAACCGGCCGATGACGCCTCCACCAAATCGGATTCCGACGCCAAGGATGCAAAAAAAACCACTCCGGCCAAGACACCCTGGCGATCGCTGAAAGATCACTGGAAGCCGTGTGAATTCGGAGGCGACGGAGAGATCAAAATCAAAGACGGCACAATCACCTTGGGATACGGATCTCCCCTGACCGGCGTCGTCTGGTCCGGTCCGGTGGGAAAGCCGGACGCCACCGATCAAACCGACGTCAAACCGGTCCCTCGCGACAACTACGAATTGCAGTGGGATTGCCGCCGTGACAAGGGCTTCGATTTCCTCTGCGCCTTCACCTTCCCGGTCGCCGACGAACACGTCAGTTTGGTTCTGGGCGGCTGGGGTGGCGGCATCACCGGCATCAGCAGCATCGACGGCCGCGATGCGAGCGACAACAACACCACGATGTTCCAGGCGTTCGAGAACGAACGTTGGTACCACGCCCGGGTGCGGGTGGAAACAACCAAGATCACCGTCTGGATCGACGACACGCTGATCTTTGATCATCCCCGCGAAGGACATGATTTTGATATTCGATTTGAAATGGATCCCTGCACGCCCCTGGGGATCGCGAATTTTGAATCCGATTCCAGAATCCGCAACATACAGATCCGCAAGCTGGATCCGTCCGAACTGGCCAAGGCGGAGGACGCTCCGAAGTGATCTCGCAGCAGCAGGTTGATGAGCACTTCATGGGGCGGGCTTTGGAACTTGCCCAACAAGCCGTCCAATCCGATGAGGTCCCGGTGGGAGCGGTGGTCGTCCACCAGCACCAGATCATCGCAGCGGCGGCAAACCAACGTGAATCTCTGAAGGATCCGACCGCCCACGCCGAGATGATCGCCATCACTCAGGCCGCGGCGTCGCTGGGCGATTGGCGTCTGGAAAACACCACCCTGTACGTCACGCTGGAACCGTGCCCGATGTGTGCCGGGGCGATTCTCCAGGCGCGAGTGCCCCGCGTTGTTTACGGGGCAACGGATCGCAAGGCGGGGGCCGTCGCCAGCCTGTACCAGTTGCTTGATGACCCCCGACTGAATCATCGGGCCGAGGTGGTCGCCGGAGTGTTGGCGGCCCCGTGTGGCCAAATCTTGACGGACTTCTTCGCCTCCAAACGGGCCCTGGGCAAGAAGTAAACCGCGAGAGTAGCGGCTGCCGTAGCAGATAGGAACGCCTGGATTCGAGTCCAGTTTGGCGTGACCGCGAGCGAACCTTTCAGCCCCAAATCCCTGTCATTTGCGGCCAAAACCGCCTTTGGGCGGCCATGTGAAACTGTAACGGTTCGAAAGATTCTCGGACTTTTGCCACTTCTGGCGATAATCGGACTAAGCCCCGGTAACCGCCCCGTCCGATAAGACCGTCACGACCGAATCTTTGTGGACAGACACGCGGAAATTCGGCACATGCACCATACGAAGGTTGTTGGCGGGCTGGCTCCAGTCCTTCCCGGCAACCGATACGGACGACTTCATTAAGACGGTGGACCAGCGATGTCGGTACGGAAGCTGACGGCTAAGATTTTCGGATCCCTCGTGATGCTGTGCGGGATGGCTTCGGCCCAAGCCCAAGAGCACGTTCCTCCGGCGGATCCATTTGCGTTCGACCCCGATTGGCGTTGGTTCGAGCCGATCTACGACATGGATTTGGCGGACATGAAGCCAAAACATCGTGCCAACACGGGCTGGTTCGCAACCTACGACCGGTTGAACCTGTACGGCTCCCGCCCGGAATTGGCGGATCCGAACCACGGCGAAACCAAGATGGACAGCGGTTGGGGTCACCGCTATGAAATCGGTTACATGCTGCCCGACGAAGACAACGGCTGGTTGTTCAGCTGGGTCGACGCCGACGTCGGCCAGTTCTTCACGGTGCGTCGAGAACGCTTGAACCGAGCCAACCTGGACGAGTTGGACGGCGGCGCGACCAACCCCGCCCCGCCGTTCGGCTTCGAGGCGATTCCGGGCGACGCCAACAACATCGGCTACAACCGGCGGTTCATCGACATTCAGGACACCGAGAACGTGTTCGACTTTGACAGCTACGAATTGAGCAAGACGTGGCGGTTGGAGCCCTACCACTATGGTGGGATTCTGGAACCGATGATCGGCATCCGCTGGTTCCGCATCGAAGACCTCAATGCACGTCAAACGTTGATCAGTTCCAGCGATCCGCCGCTGATTCCCGGCGGCGACCCGCCGCTGATTGATATCTACGGATCCGCTGCCGAGCAACTGACCACGGCACAGGCCCGGACGGACAATGAAGCAATCACCGGCCAAATCGGCTTCCGCTACACGAAGTTTCGCGACCGGTTCATGTTCTCATCCGACTTCCGCGTCTTCAGCGGTGCGAACTTTCAGTGCAGTCGCACCAACACCACGCAGGAAATCACGGTCTACCAAGACGATGATCCGGCGATCGGCGACGACGTCGAACGAATCATCAACTACGGAACCGAGCCGATTTACACCCGCAACGAAGAATTCCTGCTGGGCTTTGACGTCCGCGGTGAAATCGCCTACCAACTGACGCGTTCGATTTCGATTCGCGGCGGGTTCCAACTGATCGACGTCGCGGACGGACTGTGGCGGGGTGGCCCGCTGGACTTCCGCAATCCGGTCGCGGGCGGCGACAACGATCAGGACCTGCTGCTCTTCGGAGCGACATTCGGACTGACACTGAATCGCTAAGCGATTCGGCAAATCCATGGTGCATGAGAAAAGCCGCGGCGGACTCGTTCCGTCGCGGCTTTTTTCGTGTTGCGACCTCAGCCGCGAATTTCATTTGGCCCCGAAAGAGCGGCTACGACTTCTCAGCAAGCTCGCGCAACTCTTCCAGCTCTTGACTCAGGCGGTGCCGCAACGGGCTTTCCGGCCGGAGCTCTTCGTCAAGCAGATCCTCCGCTTCATCAAATTTCCCTTCCCCACGGTTGGGGTCACTGATCAATTTGCGGAACATCTTCTCAACGGTGGCTTCAGTAAGCAAAACGGTAACCTCGCAAAGTTTCAAACGCGATCGCGTGTTCATCCGGGTAATCACGCCGCGCGGGAGCGGCCCACGCGTTGTCCTCAACTTTGATTCTAAGATCGCTGCGGTCTGCTGCAAGTGCTACCGGACATTCGCGTGGGTGAATTCATCGGTACCACTGGTGCAGCCGCTGCTCGGAAACTCCGCAGGCGTGAAACAGCTGAATTCCCCAATTCTGCAACGTTTGACGCACAATTCCTCGCTTTTCCCAGCGACGAGCGCTGGTGTGGACTGGACCAACAAGCAACTGGGGCCAGGCGGAACGACGCAAGCGGATCGATAAATCCACGTCCTCCATCAGCGGTAGATCGGCGAAGCCGCCGACTTGATCGTAGAACGCTCGCGAGACGAACATCGCCTGATCCCCCATCGGCAGCCCGCGATAACGCACCCGGGCCGCGTTGCCGCGCTCCAGCGCCCGATACATCCACCCGTCCGCTCCGATGCGTTGGCAAAATGCGCCCCAAAACCGTTGGCCTTCCTGCCCAACACGCGACGGTTCCATCGAATTCGCCCGTTGGACCAACTCCGGCAGACACGCGTCTGACAACCAACTGTCGGCGTGCAAGAACAGCAGGAATGCCCCCGTCGACGCCGCAGCACCGGCGCGCAGCTGTCGTCCGCGACCGCACGGCGAGGTGATCACCGTGCCCCCGGTCCGCCTGGCGGCTTCCATGGTCCCGTCACTGCTGCCGCCGTCACACACAATGATCTCGCCCGCACCGTTCTGCCGCGCCGATTCGATCGCCCGCACCACGTTCTCAGACTCGTTCAACGCCGGGATCACCACCGACACGTCTTCGGGGCTCATACCGTTTCGACTTCGCGCAGGTGCACGTAGGCGAACGGTCCCAAAATCAGCAGCGGCATCCAGGCCGCCATCGGAGGAGAGATCAGGTATCCGCCGCTGCCCATGGCACCGGCGATGGTCTTCAACGCGAAAAAGAAAACGACCGTGCCCAGGGCGGCGCCAATCATCATGAACAGATTGCGTCCGCGTCGATTGACCACCAATGGCAATCCCAGCAGGAACAGGGCAAAGTCCAGCGGGACACGGACGATCCGCTCATGCAACAAAACACTGGTGGCGGTGCTGTTGTGCACCGCCGGGTTGGTCAACCGGCGATACAGTTGCGCGCTGCTGCACAACCGCGTCGATGACTGGTCGGTCTGCAGGATCTCGGTATTGATCGTGGTCGCCACAAAGCATTCCCCCGGCTGGATCCAGTCATGGTCCCGGCTGGTCATCAGGACCACGCGGTCAGCCATCTTTTTCGAAGCAAGCTGATCGACGCGTTCGGGCAAGCGAACTCCCCGCATCAGATAGCCCTGCGGATGCGTCGAATCGGCGGAAAGCCACTGTGCCGACTTTGCCGCCAGGATCTCACCGAATTCTCCGTAGTCTCCGTCCAGCCTGAAATGCGGTGCGACAATCAGATTACTGCGGGGACGGATCGCTTCGCCCTCCAACAAGATCCCGCTCATCCGGTCATAGCTGGGCAGAATTGGTTGGGGGTCATCGCCGGACAAGTCTTTGCTTTTCAAGGCCAGCGCGTCGCGCATCGTCGGCAACAAAAACTCGCGGCTGGCCAACTGCACCAGCAAGATTAGCAACGCGGCAACGATCATCGATCGGAAAATGCGCCCGTGTGAAATGCCGGCGGACAGCGTCGCCGTCAGCTCGCCGGTCCGCCGCAGCCATCCGACGACGAACAGCAAGGCCATCAGCGAGATGATCGCCCCCGTCCAGTCGAACAACAGCAACAGATAGGGACCGTAGAAACTGGCCATCACGGAAACCAATCCGGTCCGCCGTTGGGCGGCCAGATCGACCAGATCGTTCATGTTGGTGAACGCGTGAAAAACCACAAAGATGCCGGCCAGTGACGCGAAACAGACCGCGACGGTCCGAACAAACAGCACCAGGATGTAGCGATCGATCTTCGTCACGGGGCAAATCAACGCGTCGGAAAGTGGTACCCAGCCTTGCCGGAAGATCCCAATTTCCCCCTTCAGAACGCAAGATCGAATGCCGGCCGAACTGGCTGCTCGCGGCAACGGACTGGGGACGCTTCCGGCATCCGTTTGCCTCGTTCCCGGGCTCCCGCCTGGGAACGCGCTGAGAACTGGCTCCGCCAGCGTCCTGTGCTGATCTCACCGCACGCACTGGTCGACGGGCGTCAAAACAGCCTTCGTGCCGGGGCGATCCTGCGAAGATTTCAGCCTCGCCCGCTGCGTTGCCCGTCTCTGCCCAGCGGCTATCGCTGCTCGCGGTAGGTGGACCAGCTGAGATAGATGAGGATGCCCCCCAGGACCACAAACGTGATGTCCATCATCAAACTCGCGTAACCCAGCGGGGCAAGCGACGTCATTCCCGCTAGTCCGGCGACCGCGTCAAGAAGAAACAGACTGACGACCAAGATCGACGCGACAAGGCTAAAAAGACAAAGTGCCTTGGGCATCAAGCGAACCTCGAATACAGTCGGTGAAGGGGAAGTTTGCATCCGCGAGCATCCAATCGCGGGCATTTCGGGCCCGCAGTATAGTTAGGAAGTCTGGTCTTTCCCAAGCCTACGCTATATCGCTAGTTTACCGGGACCACAGATCGCCTAGCTTTGGCTCAATTTTTCTGTAAATTCCGTTTGGAGGGGCGTTTCGTCCACCCCACATGACCTCGACCACTGCTCAGCAGGGCTCCGACCCGCTGCTCGCGGCCGATCCCTGGCTTTGGTGGCGTCGCCAGATGCCGGTCACCGAAAAGTGGGCTTACCTGGATCACGCCGCCGTGGGACCGTTGTCGCGGCCCGCCGCCGATGCGCTCCGAACCTATGCCGCCCAGGCGGAGACCGAGGGCGATACCGTGTGGCCCCAGTGGGCCCGACGTGTGGAAACGCTGCGGGGCCAGTTTGCCGAGCTGGTGGGGACCGCCAGCGAAGAAATCTGCCTGGTCCCAAACACCTCGACCGGCATCAGTCTGGTCGCCGAAGGCTTCCCCTGGAAGCCAGGCGATTCGGTGGTGATCCCCGACGGTGAATTCCCCAGCAATCTGTTCCCCTGGCAGAATCAGGGATCCCGCGGCGTCCAGCTGCGGGTCGTGCCGCGTCGAGACGGACGTGTCTTAGCCGATGACCTGTTTGCCCATGTCGACGACAGCACACGGTTGATCGCGCTGTCTTGGGTCGGCTATGGGAGCGGATTCCGCGCGGACTTGGACGAAATCGTCCGCCGCGCCCATGCCCGGGGCATTTTGGTCTTTGTCGATGCCATCCAAGGCTTGGGCGTTTTTGACCTGGATCTGGGCCACACCGATGTGGATTTTCTAGCCGCCGATGGTCACAAGTGGATGCTCGGCCCGGAAGGTTTGGGTGTCGCGGTGATCCGCAAACGGCACCTGGATACCCTGCGGTGCGCGACGGTGGGCTGGAACAGCGTTCGCAACACGTTCAACTACGCACAGCCGGAATTCACGCTCCGCCCGTCCGCGGCCCGATTTGAACCGGGTTCGGCTAACATGCCGGGATCGGCCGCGTTGAGCGCCAGCCTGGGAATCATTTTGGCGATTCGTCGGGCCCACGGTCCCAAGGCGATCGGCGATCGGGTGGTCTCCCTGGCATCGGGACTCACGGATCGATTGGCCGCCATCGGCGTGTCAACCCGGATGCCCGATGCCGACGCCCAACGGTCGGGGATCGTGACTTTCGAAGTCCCTGACCGAGACCCGGCCGAGGTCCGGCGACGCGCGCTCGATCAGGGTTGCGTGGTCAGTTGTCGCGATGGCGGCGTCCGAGCGGGAATCCACGCCTACAACGACTCAAGTGATTTGCAGCGCCTGGTCGATGCCGTTGCAAGTACCCCCACCGAATCATCTCCCGGACGAAGTCCATGACTGTTCCCCGCATCGCGGTTTACACCGGTTCCTTCGATCCGATTACTTTGGGTCACCTGCACATCATCGATCGTGCCAGTCGCCTTTTCGATTCGTTGGTCATCGGCATCGGCATCAACGCCGCTAAGCAGTCCCTGTTCAGCCCCGACCAGCGACGTGACCTGGTGTGCGCGGTCACCGACGATCTGGAAAACGTCAGCGTTCAATTCTTCGACGGGCTGGCGGTCGATTTCGTCCGTTCGCTGGGATCGCGAACCATGGTCCGCGGCATTCGACCGCTGACCGACATCGCGGGCGAATTCACGATGATGATGGCCAACCGACAATTGGACGAAGAAATCGAAACCGTTTTCTTGATGGCCGACGAGCGATTCGCCCACGTCAGCAGTTCGCTGCTGAAGCAAATCGCCCGGGTCAGTGACGACGATTCCCAATTGGCAAAGTTCGTTCCACGAGAAATCATCGCCCCGCTGCGCGAACGCATGCGTGACTGCTCGTGATTGCCGTTGCCGTCGGTTTGCGCCGCGGACGGCAGGGTGCTGCCGTCGCTTCGCCACTCGAGGGTGGGCGTCGCGATCCGTCTTCAGATCTGCCCTGTTCTGGCGACCGACAACAACCTCAGCCCAGGTATTGCGTCCGCAACGCCTCAAGCAACTCCACCGCCTGGCCAATCTCCTGTTTCTGACGCACCGGGTCTTCGGGGATCTCACGTTCGATCGTCAGCGGACCGGTGTATCCGATCTCGAACAGGGTTTTCAGGTACAGCGGAATGTTGACGTCGCCCTTGCCCAACGGGACCTCCTTGCCGAAGGTCACCCCGGGCTCGTCGCTCCAGGTTCCGTCTTTGCAATGCACGCTGCGAATGTGGTGAGAAAGTTTTCGCAGGGCCGCAATCGGTTCCCCGGTTCCATAGAGAATCATGTTGGCGGGGTCGAAATTGATCTTCAGATTCTCGCAACCGACCGAAGCCATGAATTCCAACAGTCCCTCGGCGGTTTCCTGGCCGGTTTCCAAGTGCAGGAACTGATCGTTGCCGGCGCAGTGGTCACACAACTGACTGGTGGCTTTGACCAATTGGTCATACAACGCCGTCGACGCGTCTTCGGGAATAAAGCCCAGGTGCAGCGCCACCGCGTCGCAACCGAGATGCTTGGTAAAGTCCGCGATCTGCCGCATCTCGTCCAACCGGCTCTGACGCGTTTTGTGCGGCACCAAACCGATCGTTTTCTTGACCGTCGGAATGTCCGCATAGCTTTCGCCATCGAAGCCGCCGAAGACGGCGGTGCAGCGTACGCCCAGATCATCCAGTTGCTTGCGAAGACCTTGCGCTGTTTTCTGATCGCGTTTGTCCCCGTGGGGAGCATGCAGCTGGATGGTCGGTAACCCCAGTTCCTCGATCACGTTCCATTTCACACCCAGTCCGGCATCCACCGACGCAAAAACACCAATCGGCCAAGCTTCCATTTGTCTATTCCGTGAGAGGACCTGTGCCCAAATGCCGAAGCCGCCGACAAGGCGGGTCCGTGGCATGGGGCGAGATTCGAATCAATCAGATTGCCGCGAAGTCAAACGACATAGCTTCGCAAGAAGTTGTAACTTTGCTGGAGCGCACGAAGGCAATTCTGGTCAGAACCCTCGTAGGCGCGATCTTCCACTTCGACGCATACCGGTCCGTCGTACCCCGTATCGGTCAGGGTGGAGAAAAACTTCCCCCAATCGACGTCTCCCATTCCGGGCAGCTTGGGCGAATGGTATTCGTTGGGGTTGGCCAGAATCCCGACACGATCCAGCCTCGCGCGATCGACCCGCACGTCTTTGGCATGGATGTGGAACAGTTTGTCGGCAAACTCACGCATCGGTGACAGATAGTCCATCTGCTGGAAGATCATGTGCGACGGATCGTAGTTCAGTCCGAAATGGTCGCTGTTGATGTCATCGAACATCCGTTGCCAAATGGCCGGCGAATGCGCCAGATTCTTCCCCGCGGGCCATTCATCGTTGGTAAAGAACATTGGACAGTTTTCGATTCCCACGCGGACCTGATGTTTCTCCGCATGCTCGATGATCGGTTTCCAGACCTCCAAAAACCGTGGCCAGTTGTCGTCGACGTTTTTCGTCCAATCACGCCCCACAAACGTGTTCATCTTGCCGATCCCCAGCTTCGACGCGGCTTCGATGACCGCCAGGATTTGAGCCACCGAACGCTCAGACTCCTCCGAATCGGGCGTCAACGGATTCGGGTAATATCCCAGGGCACTGATCCGAACCCCGGCTTCGTCCTGCCGGTTGCGGATTTGGTCGACGGTGGTGGGATCCAGCGAAGCGACATCGATGTGAGTGATCCCGGCGTACCGCCGCGTCGCCTTTCCCTTCGGCCAACACATCACCTCGATACACTCGTAACCGATCTGTTGCGCCGTCCGCAGGACGCCTTCAAGATCCAGGTCGGGCAAGATCGCCGTCATGAAACCAAGTTGCATCGGTGCTCACTCGTCGAATGAAGAATCTGGGAATGTCTCTCCGCTGCCGTCCCAGCGGGGCGTCGGATACTGCGTCACTTGCGGGCGGATCTTCGCCTTATCGGTCAACACGCGCATCTGATGGGCGGCCATCAACTTGGCGACGACCTGATCCCCCCGCCTTAGTCGGTAAAGGATACAGCCTTTTCGCCGGACGTAGTACATGCCCCAAACATGGGCAACGAAGCGATCACGCTCCAGCCCCAGTCCGACGGTTTCCACCTGGTCACCGATGTCGATGCCTTCGAAACGAACGGGCAACCACATCACGGGGCGCAACCGAAACCGTTGCTGGCCATAGGTGTAGTGATAGTAAACCTGATCGAACCGCACCCGCCTGAAAACCCGTGGGCTGGGAATCAACTGCGTCGCCACGGCCACGTCGTCCGGATGGATGAAGCCCTGGCCGTTCTCCGGCCACCGCAACAGACATCCGTAATCGGGCAACTGGGGCCATTGCATCGGGGGCTGGTCAGGGGGTTCGCGGAAGCGATGCCGCTGGACTTTGTCTGAAAACTATCAAAACCCCGTCGCGGAAAGCCACGCCCTGGCGAGCGTCGCTACCCATTTTCAGACAAGCCCGAGACGGACGTCGCAGGATCGGTTGGGCGCCCCATGGTAACCGAATTGTCCACGCGATTCGAAACCCGCCGAACCTCGCCGCTTCAGCTACGCCAGCGTTTCCATCGCCGCGTTGAAGGTTTTGCTGGGCCGCATCGCGTCGGAGGCCTTCTGGCAGTCCGGCTGGAAATATCCCCCCAGGCTGACGGCGTGGCCCTGAGCCTGGTTCAAGTCCTGGACAATCTGATCTTCGTTTTCGCGCAAGGCCTTCGCGACCGGCGCGAACTGAGCCGCCAGGGCCGCATCGGACGTCTGCGACGCGATCGCTTCAGCCCAGTACAGAGCCATGTAAAAATGGCTGCCTCGCGTGTCCAGTTCACCGACCTTGCGTGACGGGGACTTGTCGTTGGTCAGAAAGACTTCGGTGGCCGCATCAAGCGATTCGGCCAGCACGCTGATTTTCTGGTTGCCGGTCTTTCTTCCCAAATCCTCCAGGGAAACGGCCAGCGCCAGGAATTCACCCAGCGAATCCCATCGCAAGTGTCCTTCGGAAACAAACTGCTGGACGTGTTTGGGAGCGGAGCCACCGGCCCCGGTCTCAAACAACCCTCCGCCGGCCAGCAGCGGAACGATCGACAGCATTTTGGCGCTTGTCCCCAATTCAAGGATCGGGAACAGGTCCGTCAGATAGTCTCGCAGCACGTTGCCCGTGACGGCGATCGTGTCCTTTCCTTCCCGCGCCCGCTGGCAGGCGTGCAACGTCGCGTCGACCGGTGACAAGATCTGGATTTCCAGTCCGTCGGTGTCGTGATCCTTCAGGTACTCGTTGACCTTCACGATC
This sequence comes from Roseiconus nitratireducens, assembly GCF_008629675.1. Classification (GTDB taxonomy): domain Bacteria; phylum Planctomycetota; class Planctomycetia; order Pirellulales; family Pirellulaceae; genus Stieleria; species Stieleria nitratireducens. The sequence continues at coordinate 551,463 of NZ_VWOX01000002.1, forward strand.
AACTCCGCATCGTGGCCACGATTCTCATCGAGCCAAAAGACTGCAGGAGACCCGGTCAGGCGCGCCCGCTCGACGGCCAATCGCACCCAGTCTTGGATGGCAACGTCTTTCGTTTGGCACATCCGCCAGATGTCGCCGGCTTGGACGTCGTGAGCAAAGATCAGGTTCCCGTCGGAATCGGTCACAACGACGGTACCGTCTTTCGGGATTTCAAACGTCTTGTCGTGCGATCCGTATTCTTCGGCCTTCTTCGCCATCAGTCCGACATTGCTGACGCTTCCCATCGTCGCCGGATCAAATGCGCCGTGCTGTTTGCAAAACTCGATCACCGCCTGATAGACACCGGCGTAGCTACGATCAGGAATCATGGCTTTGGTCGGATGCAATTTGCCGTCGGGCCCCCACATCATTCCGGATGAACGAATCGCGGCGGGCATCGAAGCATCGATGATCACGTCGCTGGGCACATGCAGGTTCGTGATCCCGCGGTCGGAATCAACCATCGCCAGATCCGGACCGTGCTGATACGCGGCGTCCAGGTCCTGGCGGATCTCCGCTGCTTCTGACTCGGGAAGCTCGTCCAGTTTCGCCATCAAACCGCCGACGCCGTTGCGAGGGTCGACGCCAAGCTGCTTGAAGGTCCCGGCGTGCTTCTCGAAGACGTTACCGAAATACACGCTGACGGCATGTCCGAACATGATCGGATCGGAAACCTTCATCATCGTGGCTTTCAGGTGCAACGACAGCAACAATTCGGCGTCGCGTGCTTTGGCAATCGATTCGGCAAAGAACTGACGCAACTTGGCGACGTTCATGGTCGCCGCATCAACCACCTCGCCCTCGTCGACCGAAACCGAATCTCGCAGTACCGTGGTTGTCCCGTCGCTGGCGCGGAGCGTGATCTTCAGGTAGCCGCCACTGGAGAGCGTCGCCGATTTTTCCGAGCCATAAAAGTCTCCGTCGCTCATGTGGGCAACGTGCGACGGCGAATCCGATTGCCAGGCGCCCATCGAGTGGGGATGGGCTTGGGCGTACTTCTTCACCGGTGCGGCGACCCGACGGTCCGAGTTGCCCTCGCGCAAAACCGGGTTGACGGCGCTGCCCAGGACGCGAGCGTAGCGGGCGCGGATGTCTTTTTCCGCATCGGTTTGCGGATCCGATGGAAAATCCGGGACCGCGTAGCCGGCCGCCTGCAACTCTTTGATGGCCGCGGTCAATTGCGGGATCGACGCGCTGATGTTTGGCAACTTGATGATGTTCGCCTCGGGGCGTTTCGCCAATTGGCCCAGCCAAGCCAACGCGTCTTCACGTTTCTGATCTTCCGAAAGCGACTCCGGGAAGCTGGCAAGAATCCGACCGGCCAGCGAAATGTCCTTGGTCATGACGCTCACACCGGCCGCGGAAGTGAACGCCTGAACGACCGGCAACCAGGAGAAAGTCGCCAGCGCCGGAGCTTCATCGGTGAAGGTGTAGACGATGCTGGGTTCGGAGTCGCTCATGGTCGTTTCGGCTTCGTTGGTCGAGGTGACTTGGATCCAAATGGTCGGCGATTTTGCCGGAAAAGAACCTACCAAGGTCGCGGCGGGTTGTCACCCGCACCGCAGCGGCAATCGTGGCGCACCGGGACTCGGACCAGCGCACGTCAATGCGACAGCCCGCAACCCCATCACGAGTCGTTCGCCGCAAGGAACTCCGTGATCGGGAGATCAAAGTTTGACCAGACTTTCCCCGGTCATTTCACTCGGCTTCTCCAATCCCAACAGGGCCAGCAGGGTCGGGGCAATGTCCGCCAACCGTCCCCCTTTGCGGAGTTCGTGGCCTTCCAATCCCGGTTCGACCACGATCAGCGGCACGTCGTACGTGGTGTGCGCGGTGTGAGGCCCGCCGGTCTCCGGATTCGTCATCTGTTCGCAGTTTCCGTGATCGGCGGTGATCACCAGCGAACCGCCCGCCGCGAGTGTGGCATCGACAATCTGCCCGACACAATGGTCCACGGTCTCGACCGCTTTGATCGCCGCGTCCAACACTCCGGTGTGTCCCACCATGTCGCCGTTGGCAAAATTGACGATCAAGACATCGCTCCGTCCCGATTCAATTTCCTTGAGCACATAGCCGGTGACTTCCGCAGCGGACATCTCCGGCTTTTGGTCGTACGTGGAAACATCGCGGGGCGATTGCGCCATTTCCTGGTACTGGCCGGGAAAGGGATCATCGCGGTAGTCGTTGAAGAAAAAGGTCACGTGCGGGTACTTCTCCGTTTCCGCACAGCGAAACTGTGTCAGCCCCTGATCGCTGATGTACTGCCCCAAGATGTTCGGCATCTTCGGCGGCTTTTCGAAAATCACCTTCACCGGCAAGCCGGTTTCGTAGCCGGTCATGGTGGCGAAATACAGATCGTCGATCTTTTTCCCGCGGTCGAACCCGCCGCCGTCAATTTCAGACCAGGCCTGATCGTCAAAGACAAAGGCTTTCGTCAACTCGCGCGTCCGGTCACCTCGGTAATTGATGAACACGACCGCATCGCCGTCGGCAACGGTCGAGGCCTTTCCGTCGGCATCCAAAATCGACGTGGCTTCAATGAACTCGTCACCGCTGCGACTTGGCTCGGTGGGATGTTCGTAGTATTCCTCGATCGCCTCGGCCGGACTCTTTGCCGTTCGCTCCGCACCACGGGTCAGCGCGTCATAGGCCGACTTCACACGGTCCCAGCGGAGGTCGCGGTCCATTGCGTAGAACCGGCCCACGACCGTCGCAATCCGACCGACACCCTCGGCGTCCAGCTTCTGCTGAATCTTCTTGACGTATCCCAGACCCCCGGTCGGCGACGTATCGCGGCCGTCGGTGATGGCGTGAATCACCAATCCGTCGGCCGGAAGGTCCGCTTGTTTGTACAGATCGACGACCGCGAGCGCGTGATCCAAATCGCTATGGACCCGACCGTCCGACATCAATCCCAACACGTGCAACTTGCCACCGGTTCGGCGCACATGCTCTAGCGCCCCCAGCAGCACCTTGTTCTTAAAGAACTCGCCTTCGCGGATTGAACGCGTGATCCGCATGACTTCCTGGTCGACGATCCGACCGGCACCAATGTTTTGGTGGCCGACTTCGCTATTGCCCATCACGCCGTGGGGCAACCCGACATCTTCCCCCGACGTCTTGATCAACACATTCGGATACGTCTTCATCAACTTGTCGGCGACCGGCGTCTCGGCCAGCACGATCGCGTTGGCCTTGTCCCATTCCGGATACGGGTTGTGTCCCCAACCATCACGAACAATCAGAACAACGGGTTTTCGTCGGAGCTGGCTCACAGGTTCAAAACTCGTCTGCTGGAGGAAGGAAGTGGGGGACGCAGCCTGCGAACATGACTGCGTCGGCAAGCGGGCTCACCGCGTGGCGGTCAACCGCCGCAGCCGGCCGGCATTTGAGGCCTTTGGCCCCCTGCATTGGTCACCGGATCGCCGCCTTTCCGTAGGAACCGAACGTTGGCGGTGCGACATTTCCCAATCGCCCACCGGGACGCGCCGCATGGCGGACCGACTGCCGGAGACCCTCGATGATCACCCGGGGTCTTCTGGTCGACCGCGGTGGGGGTACGCCCGAAATGTTAACGCCAGCCGCCGATCCTCCAAAGTGCCTTGACGTCGGAATTGGCTTCCGCATCGCGAATAGGGTTTGAATCTGCCACTCGATGGCCACAATACCGGCCGAACCGGCGAACACCGTCGGACGAACGGTCCCCCCACGGCCTCCAACCTCCCGCCTCCATCGCCGGCGAATAACGCGTGCCGCACCGAATTTGCGAACCCCGATGCCACTGATTCCATTCAACTGCGACCTGGCCGGCCCGAGCGGCGACGGCCTGGAGATGCTTTGCCGGTCACTCGCGCCGCTGCGCGATGAACTGGTCGACGAATTGGCGTATTCCGCTCGCCCGGAGGAATCCCTCCAAGGCAGGTTGCCCGCGGACACCACCTTCGCGGCGCTGCCGGAACAGCTGTTGCTTTCCTACGAAGCCCACCGTGAACGAAGCGAATTGGGAGAGGTCTTTCGGATCGCCAACGGCCTGCACGATCAAATCGATGCGGTCGTTGTGCTCGGACCACCCGAAGTCTGCCTGCCGGCGCGAGCACTATTCCAAGCCAGTTGTGATCCGTACCACAACGAGCTTTCGCGGGCCGCGCGCGGCAGCAAGCCGCGTCTGTACTTCGCCGATGACGCATTGGACAACGACGCCATGCAGTCGCTGCTGGAGCGGCTGCGGGCGGGCGGCTACGGTGACAGTCCGGCGGAAAGCCGGTGGGGGATGATCGTCATCGATCCCGAAGGGGAACATGCCCCGACCCAGCTCGCTTTGCAGACGTTGCTCATCCACCTGCCGGAAGCGGAACACGGCCCAGACGCCGCGACGCAAATGCGGCATGTCTTTCCGATCACCCGTCACGGCTCCCCGCTGGAACAACTGACCGGTCAGCTCGGCTGCGAAGTGCCGCTTCACATTCCCGACGGAATCGATGGCCCCGGGTCGATGCTGACGCCGGCGGGCCTGTTGCCGGCCGCGTTCCTGGGCCTGGACTGCATCCAACTGCTGGTCGGGGCCGCGCACATGAACGATCATTTCCGCCAGGCATCGCCCGGCGAAAACGCGGTGATCCGCTATTCGGGTTTTGCGCAATGGACGGGGCCGAAGCAACAAGGTGAAGGCGCCACGGTCATCTGGCAGCGCTCGCTGGAATCGTTGGCCGCCTGGATCCGCCAGGTCTGGCGTCGGGTTCCCGGATCGGCAGCCTCGCGGAGAAGCGATCCGATTCTGTTGGGGCAGCGCGACTTGATCGGTATCGACCTCGATCCGGCAAAAGGCAGCATCGAGGAGGGTGGCCCCACGGCCTTTCATCACCTGCTGGTGAAATCGATTCGCACCGACGCCCTGATTGCGGAATCACTGCAGGCGCTGCCGGACGAGCCATCGAATCCCGTGACCGGCGGGCCGTCGCGCCAAATCGGCGGCAAGCGCCCGTCCGCACCGCATCGCCAAACCGTGCCCGACATCCATCTGGAACAGATTCAATCGGAGCTGGATCGGCAGCGTTGGAATGGGCACGGGGTTGCCGTTTCGGAACTGCCGTCGCTGGAACCACACGTGCTGGGCCAGTTGATTCAAATGACTTTGCTGGCAGCCACGCTGACGTCGCGGGTGGCGGAACGCTGACGACGCGTCCGGTGCGGGAGTGTGCAGGGTGCCCGATAGCGACGCTCGCCAGAGCGTGGAAGCATGCTGTTCACCGTAGCCACGCCTCGCCAGAGCGTGGAAGGCGCATGAGTGCCGCCGTCTGGCGACGGCAGCTACGAGGATGCATGAGTGCCGCCGTCTGGCGACGGCAGCTACGGGGATGCTTGAGTGCCGCCGTCTGGCGACGGCAGCGACGGGGACTCGTGTTTGGCGGCGGTTCGGACGACGGCTAGTCCACTAAACCGCAACCATGGAATGGGTTACGCTTGCCGGCCGATTGACGCCCCCATTTTCATCGAATTCCCCGTGCCCTGATCATGTCCGCCATCGACGACCTGTTCGCCCGGTTAAAGAGTCAGCAAAAGAAAGCTTTGATGCCGTTCATCACCGCCGGCGATCCGAATCTGGAAACGACCGCGGCCGTTCTGCAGCGGTTACCCGAAGCAGGAGCCGACTTGTGCGAGGTCGGCATCCCCTACAGCGACCCGATTGCCGACGGACCGGTCATCCAAGCGTCGTATCAACGGGCTTTGGAACACGGTTTTCACTTGAATGATGCGATGGAATTGGGCAAAAGTCACGCATCCAAGGTCGCAATCCCGCTGGTCACGATGGTCAGCTACTCGATCATTTTTCGCGTCGGACTGCGAAAGTACGTGGATCTGGCCAAGCAGGCCGGCTACGCGGGTGCCATCGTGCCGGATCTTTTGGTCGAAGAGGCGGCGGAGTTCTCTGAACTCTGTCGGGCCAAGGATTTCAGCCTGGTTCAATTGGTCACCCCGACGACGCCCCGCTCGCGCCAGATCGAAATCGCCAACTCCTCTTCCGGTTTCCTGTATTACGTCTCGGTGACCGGAATCACCGGGGAGCGAAAGGAACTGCCGAGCAACTTGCAGGAGAACGTCCAATGGCTGCGTGAGCAAACCGAGCTGCCCATCTGCATCGGATTCGGAATCAGCGGCCCGGAAACCGCGGCCAAGCTGGCCCCGCACGCCGACGGCTTGATCGTCGGATCGGCCATCGTGCGACGGATTGCCGAAGCGGCCGAGAGCGGACCAGAACAGGCGGCCGAAACGGTTGGCAGTTTCGTCCGTCAGCTCCGCCAGGCGATTGATTCGGCGTGATTTTTCCGGGCTCCGTGAGGGTCTGGCAAACTGGGAAATCTCTACGGCTTCTCCGTTTTGATTCGGCGGCAAAATCCGAAAAAACCTACCTTGCCGCAACGGCAATCGCCGAAACCAACAGCAACACCGGTCCGAAAAGGATTTTCCGGAGACGTTGTGCCACCCGTGATGGAGAGTCCCGCGATCGTCGCGGGCGGCTCTTGTTGGCGTTTCCGGCCGGAGCGATTTGGAACTGTAGGAGGCATTCCCATGCGACGAAAGTATCTTGGATTGGCGATCGCCGCGATCACCGCCTTGGGGCCGACATCGGCCTTCGGCGGCGACCGTGAGATTGCACAGGAAATCATGACCCGATTGAAGAGCAACCGCGACGCGGGGGCTCTCAAGGATTTCACACTGGACATGAAGGTGGATCAGGGCATCGTCCTGTTCCGCGGAACGGTCAGTGAAACCGCTCAAAAACAGCTCGTCTTGAGCGCCGCCAACGGCGTCGACGGCGTGGCCAAAGTTCTTGACGAAGTCAAAGTCAAGACCGCGGCCGTGGCGTCCGAACCCGTGACGACTTCCATCGAAGCACCGACAAATGGCCCGTCGCTCCGCGACATGCTCTCGCAGGCTAAAGCGACGGCTGCCGAAAAGGGAGTCAGCAACGCCACCCTGGAGATCGCTCCCGGGACCGTCCAACCGACCGCCGCGGTCGAATTGGCTCAGCCGATTCACGCCGATGATCAGCAAGTGGTCGCCGGTGTCGTGGAGGCCCTCGGAAGCGCCCAGCAAGCCGGCGTGCTGAAGGGCTTCGGCGTGGACGTGCAGTGCAATGACGGCATCGTCAGCCTGAAAGGGCTGGCCGGATCGCCGCAACAACGCGACGAAATCGTTCGCATCACGCAGTCGGTTCCCGGCGTTCAAGGCGTCGATCACACGATCACCGTCGCCGGACACCCCCAAGCGGCTCCGATGCCGATGCAGTCCCATGTGCCGGCCCAGCTGGCCAGCAATCGCATGACCCCGGTCAGCGTGGACCAGGTACCGGCGATGGCAACGCCCCGCAACCGGAACCTGGGTGTTCCGGTCGCTCAGGTAGCCGCTCCGATGGCAAACAACGGCACCGTCGCGGCTCCGACCATGGGAGCTCCCGTGTCCGGCACTCCGGTTCCGATGGCCTACGGTGCAAGTGCCGGAGCACCTCGTTACGACACTCCGAACCTGCCCAACTACGCATGGCCCGGATACGCGTCGTACCCCAACTATGCGGCTTTGACGTATCCCCAGCAGTACAGCCCCACGGCTTGGCCCTACATCGGCCCCTTCTATCCTTACCCGCAAGTCCCGCTGGGATGGCGTAAGGTGTCGTTGGAGTGGGATGACGGCTGGTGGTTCCTCGACTTCACCGACCGCTGATTCCAACCGAATCGGCTCACAGCCACAGTTCTGAAAATCGCTGCCGCGGAGAGCTTGATCGCTCTCCGCGGTTTTTTTGTGAAACATTGCCCGCTGTGAAACTGCCGCAGGCGTCGGATTCTGCAAATCTCCGGAATTACCCGCAAGATCCGCACAACTTCACACGATAACTTCAGTACAAAGCGGAACCTGCCCGCGCTCAAGCGTGCGGTATTGTTATCGAACACCACGGAAGGTTGCTCGGATGACCAGCAAGACGAAACGTCAACAAGAACACGCCGCCTCGAACGCGGCTCGAAGCGAGGCGAGTGTGTTTTCGTCTCTGGCACGCAAAGTGACGCTGGCCACCATGGCCTGCGTTGCGGTCAGCACGACCGGCTGCCTGGGCTTCACCGACAACTACAACCTCGGCTTCCTGGGATTTCCGATCCCCGTGAGCCCCTACTACCAGCACAAGGCCGAAGAAGACTTCTGGCGTCACGAACGGTACGATCGCGTGCCGATCCTGGGCCCGACGACTTCCGGCGGTCCTCCGGTGGCCCTGGATCCTCCCAGCGACGACGAAGTCATGCTGGCCCTGGAGAAGGCCCGTCCGGTCGAAGGCGGCATCCCGCTGATCTACGAGAAGCAACGCAACGACGTGCGAATCATCAAAGAGAAGATCGCCGACTATGTCGATCCGCCGCGCTTCTACCCGCTGATCGGCCCCGCCCAACTGCACCACGCCCACTACAAGTGCTCGATCTTCTTCGAAGAAAAGACCATCATCGGGTACCCGGTTCCTCACACCCTGCATGACCGCGAAGCTGTCGAGGTCGTCTACATCGACCACAACCACATGCACATGGTCGGCGACGTCGAACCTTACACCACCCCGAGCCTCTAGGCTCCATCACCCCAGCGTTCCGCTCAAAGGATCCGGGCCTGCCTCTGGCACGCCCGGATTTTTTTATGCGCCGACGGAGCCTGGACGGGACGGCGATGCAAGCGGAACGCTCGCAACGGACATTGTCCCGAAAAGACACCTCCGCGCATCCGCTGGGCATCGGTGTCGACACTCCGGTGAGCACTCGCGGGAGGATTCCATTGGGCCGGCGAGACAGCCCGTTCCGAGGCAGGAGACTTGGACCCAGATTTGGTTCGTCTGTCATTCTGTCCGACTGCGCATTGACGGCTGGCTTCGCCAACTCCCGGGCGGTGCCGCAGGGTGTAAAATCTGATTCCTTCTTCCGTTCCCTCCCGAACCTCCCGCCCGACTTCTGTCATGAATCGATCCCCCGCCCTGCTTTCCCGTCCACTTTGCTTACTGACATCGCTGTGCTTGCTGAACTTTTCCCTGCTGGCCGGCAAGTGCCTCGATGCTGCCGAAGCGAAACCCGAACCCGATCAGAAGGTCGTCTACAAATCCGTTGGTGACGTGGACTTGCGACTCCACATCTTTCTGCCGCCAGATTCGAGCGACGAAACGCCGCGCCCCGCGATCGTGTTCTTTTTCGGTGGCGGCTGGGTCGGCGGGTCGCCCAGTCAGTTTTATGGGCAAAGCCGGGCATTGGCCGATCGTGGAATGGTTGCGATCTGCGCCGAGTACCGTGTCAAGAAAACGCACGGCACGTCACCGCAGGAATGCGTCGCTGACGGAAAATCGGCCATGCGTTGGGTGCGCTCCCACGCGGACCGATTCAACATTGATCCCGAACGCATCGCAGCGGGTGGAGGCTCCGCCGGCGGGCACGTGGCCTCGGCGACCGCCACTGTCGCCGCGTTTGACGCCCCGAGCGACGATTTAGCCGTCTCCTGCCTTCCGTCCGCTCTCGTGCTCTTCAATCCGGTCTTTGACAACGGACCGGACGGCTGGGGACACGATCGCGTGAAGGATTACTGGAAAGAGATCTCTCCTCTGCACCGTCTGACCGACTCGGTTCCGCCAACGGTCATCTTCCTGGGAACGAAAGACAAATTGATTCCGGTTGCCACGGCCAAAGCGTTTCAATCGAAGCTTCGCGACCTGGGCGTTCGCTGCGACTTGCATCTGTACGAAGGCGAGTCCCACGGGTTCTTCAATCGCGGCGAACCCTACCAAGACACGCTGGACAAGACGATTCAGTTTTTGGATTCGCTCGGCTACGTTAAATCCAGCAAGCCGTCGCTGGTTCCGAACTGATCGACGGACACGCCCATCCGCTGCATCATGGCGCGGTACAGGTTGCACAACGGCGTTTTCTCCGGAGCGGTCAGCCGTCGCCCGGTGCGAATCGTGCCACCGCCGCGTCCCGCCAGAATCAAAGGCAAGTTTTCGACGTCATGGCGATTGCCGTCTCGAATCGTGGTACCCCAGAACACCATGCAATGGTCCAGCAACGTCGCGTCGCCCTCCGACAACGACTTCATTTTTTGCAGAACGTAGGCCAACTGGGCAACGTGCCAGGTCCCGATCTTTTCGTACTCGGCAATCCGATCGGGCTCGTTCCGATGGTGGCTGATGCCATGAAAAGACGACTTGACCCCGTCGATGAATGAAAAGTTCCTGCCAGTTTGGGCGTTGCCCATCATGAACGTGGCCACGCGGGTCGTATCGGTCCAAAACGCCAACACCATGATGTCCAACATCAATCGGACATGTTCAATGTGTTGTTCGGGAATCCCAGGTCCTGGACGCACGACCCCAATCTCGCCTTCGTTGATCCACCGCCGCTGCGGCTTCATCGCGGATTCGATACGACGTTCAACGCTGCGAACCGATTCCAAGTATTCATCCAGCTTGGTGCGGTCGTCGCGACCAATCTTTCGCTCCAATCCCTTCGCATCTTCCAATACCAGATCCAACACGCTGGTTTCATCGGTTTGAAGCGATTTGATCACCTCGGCCTGATCCGGGTTGAACCCACTGACCGGCGTGGTTCGACTGCCTCGGAACAAGCGGTCGAATGCCAATTGCGGAATGATCTCTTTCGGCACCGGCGTGGACGGATCCCGCCAGGCGATGTGCGAACCGTAGATCCTCGTGAATCCGCCGCCGACGTTGTCCACGCCGGTGTACGCGGCATCAACCCCCAGTTCCAGACTTGGCAATGGCGTTTGAGACCCAATCTTTTGCGCCAACAACTGATCGGCCGAAACGCCGCCCGTGTTCATGTCCCGCCCCGATGTCCGCAACACGTGGCCTCCCGACAAGAACGCCGGAACCTTGGGCCAGTGACCGTTGCCCATGTTCAGATTCGGATGGTACAGGTTTTCCAACAGAATGCATTCATCCTTCACGTCCGACAGCGGCTGCAACATCGGTGACAGCGTGTAACTCTCGGGAGACTCCGGATCGACAGCCGGCGTCCAATTGGATGGATTGACTCCGTTGGGCATGAACAAAAACGCGGTCCGCACCGGAGGTTGATCAAGCCGGGTATCTGAATCGGATTCCGCAGCCTGTGCCTGCTGACCACGCGCTAAGGAATGCATCCAAGGCAGCGCCATCGCGACACCGCTGCCACGCAAAAACCGTCGACGCGAGGGGTTGGAATGGCTCATGACAGCTCGTTTGGAAGGCGGGAAACAGAAGGAGGGAGTTCGGAGAGCGAGCAAGCGCTGGCCAAACGGTGATCCGCCGCAAAGGCCAGCGGATCAATCCACCGGTGGATCGCGATGGGTGAACGGGTAACTGGTGGCAATGGCTTCGACAAGCGACAGAATTCGGTCGTCCTGTTTCCGCAAGCGTTCGGCCAACTGTTCAATGGTGCAGGCGTCAGCGTCCGTCAGGGAGCGTCCCAGGGCGTAGCCGAGCATTTTTCGACACATCTGTTCGCGAAAATCGTGCTTCCGTTCCACCAGCACTTTCCGCAAGGCTTGGGGACCGTCAAAGGTTTCGCCACTGGGTAGTTTACCAGCCGCGTCAATCGGCTGTTTTCCCTCCTGGTCACGCCATCGCCCCAGCACATCAAAGTTTTCCATCGCGAATCCGATTGGATCGATCAGGTCGTGGCACGCGGCACACGTGGGGTTGGCACGATGCTGTTCTAACCTTTCCCGCACGGTCTTGTCTTTTGATTCCTTCTCACCGCCCGGCAGTGTTCCGGCGTCGGGAGGAGGCGAAGGCAGGTGCACCCCAAAAATCGTCTCCAGCACCCAACCGCCACGAAGCACCGGGCTGGTTCTGCGGGAATAGCTGGTCAACATGTGGACCGCTCCCATGCCGACGATCCCGGTTCGCGGAGAATCATGCAGGGGGACATGCTGGAACTCCTCATTTGACGGCGGCATCGGCTCGATCCCGTAGTGCTTGGCCAAACGCCGATTGATCACAACGTAATCGGCATCGATCCAATCCGTGATCGGCCGATTCTCGACCAACATCCAACGCATCGTCTCGGTCACCTGGCGACGAAGATCACTGACCAATTCACTGGTGTAGGCCGGCTTGAAGAAATTCGTGTCGGGTATCTTCGTGCGGCCCACGGCGTTTGTCCCCAACCACTGGCCGGCGAATTCTTTCGCAAACCGGTTGCTGCGCGGATCCGCCACCATCCGCTGCACCTGTCGTTTCAATTCGTCGGGATCGCTCAATTTTTGCTCGGTCGCCAAACGCAACAAATCGTCGTCGGGAAGGCTATGCCACAGAAAAAGCGACAAGCGGGTCGCCAGTTCGAGGTCCGAGACGGCAGCCGCCTGCGTCCCATGAACCTCCTGCTCGGTCACGAACAAGAAATGGGGTGAGACCAACGCGGCCTGGACCGGCAATTTGATCGCTTGGGCAAACGGCTCCCCTCGGCCAATCCCGCGTTCGAAAAGCGCCAGCAAGCGATCCAATTCCGCATCGGTCACGGGGCGACGCCAAGCCAGCCGAGTGAACTTGGCCAAGATCTTTCTGGCCGCCTGTCGGTCATCCTTGCCAATCCACGGGGCGCCTGGAGCAAACAACCGTTCGGTCGCCGAGCTTCTTCCCGCAGGGTCTCCGCCTGACATCTGGTTCACACGCACCCGATCAATCCGCATCGGCGACAATCCTTCTCCGACGCGGTACTGCAACACGTGCGCTCCCCGGCTGAGCCTGACTTCGACTTTCGATTCCCCCACACCACTGGCACCCTGGAAATCCATCGGCGCGAGCTTTTGGCCATCAAGTGTGATAGCCAGTTTGCCCCCCTGCCCGGGCTCTTTCTCAATCCGCGTTCGCAACACGTAGTCGCCGTCTTGATAGACGATCAAGGAAAGGCTCGCCTTCCGACCGACGCCGAAGCGACCCACGCTTTCTCCCGCAGCCGACGTCTCAGCGACACCGCGTTCGACCAGTCGCAGGTCGACCGCATCCGATTCCGATGCCGTGATTGGGAAAAACTCTTTGTCGTAAAGCGGCACATCGATCACTCGCTCGGTGATCTGCTCGGCGACTTCCAAATACCGTTCCATCAACAGCGGAGGAAGGAACAACAATTCGCCGTTGTTGTTGAATCCTTCACCGCCACCGCCATCGGAAGGAAACGTTTCCACGAAGTCGAATTCGACCCCGGTCAGATCTTCGATCGCGTATTCGTATTGTTCGCGATTCAGCCGGCGTGGGACCGGCGCGCCCGCAAACGGCCCCTGATCGCACGCAGTGCGTTTGAGATGTTCATCGATCCATTGCGTGACTCGCAATCGTTCCGCCTCGGCCGGCTGCGGCTCGTCGGCCGGCGGCATGGTTCGGTTGGACAACTGTTCGGCGACGCTGGCCCAGATGCCCCGATCGTTGGCGACGTCCGCCGCGGTCTCCGCCCGCAACAGTCCTACCGGGTCCGATTCGTCCGCCGGATCGTGGCACTTTGCGCAGTACTCGACCAACACCGGTCGCACTTCGTCTTGGAAATGCGATTGGGAAACCGGTTTTTCCTTAGCCAGATCGCCGGCCTCGTCCGCGAGAAGGCTGACGGCCGAAAACCACACCGCCAGAAAGACGACCGCTGAGCCTGACCGAACGAACAGACGGCGAGTCAGAAAAACAGTCATGGCGGGTGCAGCGGGAGGCGGGCGGGAAGGCGGGCAGCCGAAGCGATCCGTTCGGGTTGACCGCCGGCGATCAAAGCCGGGCGGCCTGGAAAATCATCAGTCCGACCTACCCTTTTTTCTTTAGCGTGGTCATGTACTCGACGATGTCGATCAATCCTTTCTGGCCGGTCAACTGTTGCAGGTCTTCTGGCATGATCGATTTCTCACTCTTTTTGATTTCCACCAGTTCGTCGAGCGGAAACTTTCGATCGATCGCTTCTGCGGTCCGGATCACGATCTCGTCTTCCGTCTCGGAAACCTTTAACCCGGTGACCACTTGGCCCTCCTCGGTCAACACGACGTAGTTCTCGTAGTTGTGGCTGATGCCGGCGCTGGGCGCCAGGATTGCCGTCAACATCGCTTCACGGGAGAGTTTGTCGCCGATTTCGGACAGATTGGGCCCCACATCTTTTCCAAACTGATCAACGATATGGCAATTGGCGCAGGTCGCTTTCCCGCGAAACAACTGCATCCCGGCCTCGGCATCTCCGGTCAATTTCGCCATCTCGTCAATCGGCGGTAACGATTCGGAGGCAATCTTGGGCAATTCCGGCAACACCTCGGCTGCTTGGCTTCGAATCCCTTGGTCTTCACTTCGCGACAACAACGTCGCGGCGACCAACAACGTGTCACCGACAAGCTCCGAGTTTTTGGCCAACTCGATCACTCGCTGCTGCCCCGCTTTGGATCTCGCCAAACCGGCCACGGCAGGACGGCGTTGCGCATAGGGTCGTTCGGGATCCGAAGCGATCTCGGCCAGAAAATGGTTGGCTCGGCCGTTGCCCAACAACCCCAGAATCTCGATCACACCTGGCACGTCCGTGTTGGACGATTCCTGCGACAACAGCTTGCGCACGGTTCGCCGACCCTCGTCCATCGACAGCAGCATGTCGGCGGCCTCGACCGCGGCGGAGCGATCGGCGCCGGTCAACATTTCGGCAAGCTTTGGCTCGATCCCCGGAGGCTGAAAACGCTTGACCAGGGAAACGAACTCCGGAGTGCCCTGAGCCCTTGCGATATGACGCAACACTGCTTCACGAACCTTCGGGTCGGCGCCGTAATCGTATCCGGGAATCCGTTCCACCGCGCGAACCACAATTGCGTCCCGTCGCGCCAGATCTTCCGAGTCCGCAGCCCCGGCGGTTCGGGGACAAAGCATTCCAGACACGGCCAATGCCAAAACGGTCAGCGGGCCGAAGAGAGCAGATACAAGTTTCATCGTGAAAGTCGTTGCGTGGTGATGAAATGGAAAGGCTGGTGGGGAACGCGTGTTGGGAAGGAGATCAGCTGGTCAGCGTCACTTTCAATCAAAAGCACCGATGATTTTCAGTGCAATCAGCGGCAAGGCGCTGGCCGCCGGTTGAGGCGAGAAAACCCGCGGCTAGTGCCACGCGGCTTACCCAAAGTGGCGCTGTCCAGTTAGGGCAATAGCCGTTTCAGTGCCTCGGCTCGCACCTGATCGTTGTGGAATTCCAGACTGCGAAAGTAACGGTCGGTCTGCTGCAACGGCAGATCGGGGTCCGCGATCAGAGAAACCATCGCGTCGGCAGCCGCGGGAGCGCGAACGCGCCACACCAGATCACGCCCGGCTGGCGTATCCCACCGTCCGTCGACCTGATCCAGATAGGCATCGAAACACTCCTCCGGACGGATGTCGCTGCCGATGCCCAACGCCTCCAGGTACCAACGATCCTTGCCGTCGTACGCGGCGGCCAATTTGGCCCACAACACCGGCATGTCTTCACTTTCGTCATAGCGCAAGGCGATCGCCAATTCGCGGCGGACCGCCGGTGCAGGATCTTGGGCGGCTGATGCCAGCCACCGCGACGGAGTGTCGGTCAACTGCTTGGCCAATCGGATCGCCGTGATTCGGATATCCGGGTTCTGGTCCGACAGTGCCGTCTGGACGTAGTGTTCGCCGCGGCCGGGAATCTTTCCCAACAGCCACAAGGCGCGGGCCCGCAGACGCGGATTGTCGTCGTGATACAGCGTCAGCAATTCCTGCTCCGCGTCAGCGCCCATCGAGTGCAGGGCCTGCCAGGCACGATAGCGAACCGCCAGGTTCGGATTCCGCAATGCTTCGACGGCTCCTTTGGCCGAAGAATACTCGAAGCTCGGCACCTTGTACTTCGTGTTTGGCGGGGCGAGCCGGAATAGACGGCCCCGATCGGTATCACCCTGGCGATGCCCCCCCACACCCGGATCGTACCAGTCGGTTACAAACAGCGACCCGTCTGGCGCGACGCAGACATCCGCCGGTCGAAACCAGCGGTCGGTCGTCCCGGTCATCAGGGGTTCGATCCGGGCGGTGTACCCCGCACCATCGGGCTCGGCCGGATAGGCACGCACCACGTTCGGACCCGGATCGCAGTGAATGATCTGGTCCCAAAACCGCTCGGGCAATAAACGGCCTTCATAGGTACAAATACCGCTGGGGGACCCGGCCCCGGTCTGCAACATGTTTGGCACGACGCCCGGATCGTTCAGGTGCCAATGCTGGTACATGATTTCATCTTCCATGTTGATCCGCTCGGACCGCCAGGATGCACCGGTTCGCTCGTCCAGGTATCCGTAATTGCCCTGCTCCATCACAAAATTGATCCGCGTCCCCCGATTCCCATCGTCATCGTTGTCGCTTTGCCACAACGTCCCGAACGAATCGACCGTGGTTTCCCAGTTGTTGCGGAAATTGTGTGCCAGGACCTCGAAGTTGGAGCCATCCAGATCACAGCGAAACGGCATCCCGCCGAACAACGGGTTTCCGTCGTCGACGACCGGGCGGCCGTGAATGTCGATGACCGTCTGTCCGTTGGCATCCTTCACCTGCCCCCCGGTGTTGCCAAAATTCCAGTACAGCTTGCCGTCAGGGCCAAACAGAAACGAATGGCCTGAATGATCATGTTGTTCCTGGCCGGTCTCCGTGAACATCGCAACCTTTTGATCCGGTTGGTCGTCGCCGTCACTGTCAGTGAATCGCCAGACATTGGGCGATGCAGTGACAATGACGTCGGTGCTCTCTCCGTTCTCCAAGACACAAATCCCCATCGCCGAATCGATGTCACGTCCCTGATAGAAAGTGGTGAACTGATCCATCACCCCGTCACCGGTGGTATCTTCCAGAATCAGAATTCGGTCCCCTTCCGGTCGCGATCCGTTGTTGCGTCGATAATTCATCACGTCGCAAACCCAGACGCGGCCGCGAGAATCGATGTCCAAATTGGTCAGGCTTCGCAGCTGGGGCTCACTGGCCGACAGGGTCGCTTGCAACCCCTCGGCCACCTCAATTCCTTCTACGGCATGCTCCGGATCGCGCTGATCGCCGTCGGCCGAATTGTCTGGTGCCTGACCGATCCGGCGCGGCGCGGCGCCCGAGTAGACGGCGAACTGCACGCTGGTGGATTGTCCATTGTTTTGGGAGGTGCCGCCGGTGTCCAACGCCCCCGTCACGGTCAGCCGATCGTAGCCCTCGGGGATCTTGAAATGGATCACGCTGGGTGCGTGCGCGCCGATTGCTTCGCTGCCGATTTGCTGGCCGGCAACCGACCACGCTTGGCCGGCGCAATTCAGATTCTTCTGCACATCTCCCCATCCGGCCGTCGCCGATTTCCAGCCCAGTTCGACCAGCGACTTCGAGCCGGCCGGCCCATGAATCTTGGGGTCCACCCAGTCAACCCAGTCACAAGCAAAACCGTCCTCGGTTTCCGCTGCGACCAGAAACAAATCTCGAACGCCCTTGATCGACGCATCGATCTCAACGCGTTGCCGTTTCGTTTGTGACGTCACCGTCTGGGAGACGAAAATCTTCTTCGGCTTGGCCGTGTCGGACGACTGAGAATCGGTTGCTTTGGCCGCGTCGGATCCGGTGTCGCTCAAATTGAATCGCTTGGCGGTCTCTTCCGGATCGAACTTGTTCGGCCGATCGTAGTCTTGATCTTTCAGCAGTTGATCGATTCCCACCGGCTTTTGTCCCATCGACGATCCGTCCTCTTCGATCTCTTCTTCGGCGGTCCAACGGATGGCGTTGGTGACCAGTCGGCGGACGTCGTCGTTGCCCCAGTTCCAGTGATAGTGTCCGCCGGTAAAGCCGAACGACCGGCCTCCGTCAGGGCGTTCATAGGCCCAAGCGACCGTTTGGGGCTCGCCCGCGGCAACGCTCTTCCGGACGTCCGGATTTCCACTGTGTGCCCCGTCCGGACGCTTCATCGTGTGTTCCGGCGCAACGGCGGAAAGGATCGGCGTCACCTTTCCGACATCGGAAAACCGCATGTGAAAGTACCACTCGTCGTCCGTCGCGAAGGGTTTGACGCCTCGCGTGATCGGATGCTCGGGCAGTTCCGAGAACTCAGCCACCCAGTGTGGATTGACGCTGTAGTTGATCTCAAAGTGTCCGCCGAGTAATTCGACCCAATCCTTTCCCGGTTCACCGGGCGTCATTTCGACGGCGTAGTGCAAACAGACCAGTCCACAGCCATCGGCCAACCGTTTTCGGAGTTGATCGCGGTGATCCATGGCAATGTGTCGACCGCCACCGTCACAGTAAATCACGATCGTATCGGCCTGATCGATCTGGTCTTGCGACGGCCACCCGCGAACGATGGTGACTTCGTTTTGCGGTTGGCTTTCGCGCAGCGACTGTTGCAGAATGCGCAATCCGGCGAAATGCTCGTGCGCCCCGTAGCCGTGCGATGGAGAGCCGGCAACCATCAGGATGTTTTTCCCGGGAGCGGCATCCTGGGCCTGGGCTGCGGAGGTCAGGGGGGGCAGGACCGCGGTGGTCATTGCAACGACCAGGCCGAACAGAATCGTCGCGACCCGTGGGGGGGAAAGAATGGTCGCACCGCCGGCGGGTGCGCTTCGATCAAGACGCTGCATCTTCGATGGCCTATGCTTGGTGGGAACCGACTGGGGACCGGAAACGTATTGCCGGACACCGCGGTCGTCAGAGGATCAACCCGAAAGGTGGGCCCTAGAGTCCTAAAGGTGGGCCCTAACGGTGGGCACCAAGCCCTAGTTTAGCACCTAAGGCATCCGAGTCGTAGCCACGTCGTCCTGACCGCGGGTGGGTTTCGGCTGATTCCGATCGGTCCGCTCGTAGCGATCCGTATCCCCTTTCCCGCTTTCGCTCGCTTGACGTTCAGCCGCATCGTCGTGGCGGCTCAATCCCGCCCGTCGAAACCTTGAATCCCCCGCTGCAGCCGGTCCGCCCCGGCCAACTTGACCAAACCGAGCCGATGGAGTCGAACTAGCCGGATGGAGATCGATCGACAACGAATTCAAGACGACCTGCGGGGGATCGTCCGGGGCGACGTGATGTGCGACCCCATCTCGACCACCCTGTATGCCTCCGACGCGAGCGTCTACGAGATCCAACCGATCGGCGTGGTCCGGCCTCGTTCCGATGCCGATGTCATCGCGGTGGTCCAATACGCCGCCGAACATGACCTTCCGCTTCACCCGCGGGGCAGCGGCAGCGGTGTTGCAGGTGAATCGTTGGGCCCGGGGTTGATGCTGGATTTTTCGCGTTACATGCGTCGGATGCAGATCCACGGGTCCGACGGATTGGTCACCGTTCAAGCCGGTCTGACGCTGGCCGAAATGAATCGCAATCTGAGGCCGTTGGGACGATGGTTTGGGCCCGACCCGGCAACCCGCAGCATCACAACAATGGGCGGTGTGCTGGCGGTCAACGCATCCGGAAGCCACTATCTCCGCAGCGGCGCGGCCCGAGACAACGTGTCGTCAATGCGAATCATCACGGTCGATGGCGAATGGCTGGACGTTTCCAAGCATCATCCGGACGAACCCGGAACTGCCGGACGTCTGGCGCGGGGGCTTCTGGAGATTCGCTCCAAATTTGAGTCTTCCCTGCAGGCGTTGGAACAAGCGCCCCCGGCGCGAGGCGGTTATCGGCTGGACGGGATCGTTGATAACGAAGGACGCGTCGACCTGGCCAAATTTCTGACGGGGACCCAGGGCACGCTGGCCGTCGTCGCCAACGCCACCGTGCGAACCGAAGCGATTCCGGGACACCGGGGCGTGATCCTGCTGTTTTATCACCGCTTGGAATCGGCCGCCCGATCCGCGGTCCATTCCTTGGAATACGGACCGGTCGCCTGCGATTTGATGGGCCGACGTCTGTTGGATATCGCTCGTGAAACGGAACGGCAGTTCGACGCGCTTTTGCCGCGGGCTTCCGAAGCCATGTTGCTGTTGGAATTGCAAGGCGATTCCCTGGAAGAACTTGAGAACAGGATTCAGATCGTTCGTCGCGAACTGTCGCGCGGCGACGATGCAGCCTTTTCCAGCGTCGCCACAACGGACCAGCAGACACGGGATCAATACTGGTCGCTCTGTCGGCGCGTCACGCCACGATTGAGTCGGCTGAAGGGGTCCGGGATGCCGATCCCGTTTACCGAAGACATCGCGGTTCCCGCCGAACGATTGCCCGAGGCCTTGGCGGCGATTCAGGGCAATTTGCGTGACAATGAATGCACGGCAACCATCTTCGCGCACGCCGGACATGGCCAATTGCACCTCCGTCCGTTCCTGGATCTGTCCCGGGCGGAAGACCGGCAAAAGATGAACCGGGTGGCGTATGAGATTGCCGAGGTCGTGTGGACTTTCGGAGGCCAGGTAGGCGTCGAGCACGCCGCCGGACTCAGCCGAAGTGCCCTGCTGCCGACTCAGTTCCGGGAGTACTGGTCGGCGATGGGTCAGATCAAGCGTCTGTTTGACCCACAACACCGATTGAATCCGGGGAAGCTGTTCGGCGCGGTCTTGCAACAGCCCAACGATAACCTGCGGCCGGTCGGCGAGACCGTCGAGATCTCGTCGGAAACCCGGACTCTGGTGCCGGCCTCGGAACGGGTGGTTCAAATGGCGCGACTCAGCCGCGCCTCGGTCCCCGAACTTCCCGTGCTTCAACACTGGCCGCCCAACGAGATGATTGATGACGTGGTGCAGTCCTGCAACGGTTGCGCCCGTTGCCGCACCACCGCGGACTCGGAACGCCAGTGCCCGGTGTTTCGAACCATGCGAACCGAAGAGGCCACACCACGGGCCAAAGCCAACCTGCTGCGCGGCGTTCTGAGCGGAAAGGTGTCGGTCGAGTCGCTGGCCGGTGACCGGGCCAAGGCGGTCGCCGACCTCTGTTTCAACTGTCACCAATGTCGACTGGAATGTCCCGCCAGCGTCGACATCCCGAAAATCGTTGGCGAATTGAAAGCACAATACGTCGCGACCAACGGCCAACCCGTCTCCGATCGGCTGCTCGGACGACTGGACACCGTGGCCGCGATCGGATCTCGCATGCCCTGGCTGTTCAATCCCCTGCTCCGTAACCCGCTGGCGCGTTGGTTTGCTGAAAAGCTGTTCGGGATCTCATCGGCGCGAGAGCTGCCCCCGATCGCGTCGGGAAGCTTCATGCGATACGCGGCGCGCCGTCGTTGGACCAAACCGCCCGCCGGCGACGGCGCCAAAGTCTTGTACTTTGTCGACCACTATGCCAACTACCACGATCCCGACTTGGGACGGGCCTTGGCCGAAGTTCTGCAGCAAAACGGGATCGCGATCTACGTCCCGACGGCTCAATCGGGAAGCGGCATGGCACGCATCACGGCGGGCGACTTGAAGGGCGCCCGGCGGATCGCGCGTCGCAATGTCCGCATGCTGTCCGACGCCGTCCGCAGCGGGTACAAGATCGTGGCGACCGAACCCGCCGCCGTCCTGTGCCTGAAACACGAATACCCGAACTTGCTGGACGATGAAGACGCCCACTTGGTTGCGAAGAATTCGTACGAAGCCTGTGAATACTTTTATTCCCTTCAACGCGACGGAAACCTGGACCTGGATTTGCATCCGGTCGAGGTGGAGTTTGCCTATCACCAACCCTGTCACTTGCGCGTCTTGGATCCGGACGTCTCGTCGGTGCGGCTTTTGCAATTGATCCCCGGGCTAACCATGCGGCACATCGAGGGCGGGTGCAGCGGCATGGCCGGCACCTGGGGGTTGCAGCGAAAGAACTATCGGAACAGCTTGCGGATCGGCTGGCCGATGATCTCCGCGATGCGGGGCAGCAATTTACCGCTGTCGTGCACCGAGTGCAGTTCCTGCAAGATGCAGATCGAACACGGGACGGAAAGCCGGACCCTGCACCCGATCAAAATTCTCGCGTACGCCTACGGCAGATTGCCAAAAATCGCTGACCAACTGGCATCGACCGTCGACGCGTGACCGGGAATCCGACGTGGACGGGACATCTTTCAAGATCAACCGTCCTTTTCAGCCCCCTCGTCGTCTCGAACCTTCCTGCCCGAAACCAAGCAGCCTCTTGAAACTCCAAATCCTTCTTTTCGCCGGTCTGGGAGAACACGTCGGATCCAATTCCGCCCAGATCGACGTCGACCTACCGTCCACGGCATCCGACGTGCTGGCGACCCTGCAACGTTCTTTCCCCGACGCGGCACCCCTGATTTCCTTCAGCCGTCTGGCGATCGATCAGGAATATGTTGAAATGGATTACCAGTTGGACGGAACCGAGTCTGAAATTGCACTGATTCCTCCGGTAAGTGGCGGCTGATGTCTGATTCGCAATGCATCGTCTGCATCCAATCGGAACCGATCGAATTGTCCGAATGGCAACGTCACCTGTCGGACCCCGATAGCGGCGCGCAAGCCTGGTTCCTTGGCTGCACCCGTCGGACCACGATCAGCAAAGCGGGTACGGTGCATCGAACACGAACCCTCTCGTACCAGGCCTACACGCCGATGGCTCGGCGGGAATTGGAGTCGCTTGCCGAAGCGGCTCGGGAGCGTTTCTCGCTGTCGCGGCTGATCATCGTCCACCGCTTGGGCGAGGTTCCGATCGGACAGGCGAGCGTGTTGATCGCCTGCAGTAGCGCCCATCGTCCCGATGCATTTGCCGCCCTTCCCTGGATCATGGATCGCCTGAAACGCGACGTCCCGATTTGGAAACAGGAGTGGTTCGAGGACGACTCCCGCCAGTGGATCCACCCTACCGAACCAGATCCAGGTTGAAGTTTCGCGCATCCATGACCCAACGAATTTACCTTGACCACGCCGCCACCCGTTTTCCGAAGCCCGCCGTGGTGCTTGACGCCATGCGGAGCTATTCACAAACGGAAGAAGCGGCCGCCGGGCGCGGCGCCTACCGCCGGTCTCAGGAGGCGTCCCAGTTCATCTGGCGGCTGCGACGGGAAATTGCGGAATGGATCGACGCCGAATCCGAACACGAAATCTCGCTGCACAGCGGTGGAACCGCCGCATTGAACGCCGCGATTTTGGGGTACCTGCAACCGGGCGATCATGTCGTGACGACGGCCGCCGAGCACAACAGCGTGCTGCGGCCTTTGCATCACCTGGCGGGACAAGGCACGATCCAGTGGACGGTCGTCCCGGTCGACGCCAGCGGACGCGTGGAGCCCACCGAACTCCTATCAGCGGTCCGATCGGACACGCGCATGGTCGCCGTGCTTCACGCCGGGAATGTTAACGGGATCGTGCAACCGATTCGTGAGATCGGGACGCGGCTCCGCGAAGAACATCGTGGCGACCACAAACCCGCGTTCCTGTGCGACGCGGCCCAAACTTTCGGACACCTGCCGCTGTCGGTCCGGCAGTGCCACATCGACCTGCTGGCCGCCCCCGGCCACAAGGGAGGATGTGGTCCGTTGGGAACCGGATTCCTGTACGCCTCACTGAACGTGCATGCCCATCTGCGCCCGACCCTCTTCGGTGGCACCGGAAACAATTCGGAATCGCTTGACATGCCGCTGGAGTATCCGATCGCGTTGGAAGCGGGAAACATGAATGTTCCCGCCTTGGTGGGCTGGCTGGCCGGATTGCAGGACCGCCGCAGTGAAACGCCCGCCGCGGAGCACTTGGAGGCATCGTCGGCAAGACTCCGCGGCTTGGCTCAACGGCTGTATCGCGAACTCCATGAGATTCCTGGGATCCGATTGATCGGACAGCCCGAA
Organism: Roseiconus nitratireducens; assembly: GCF_008629675.1. Lineage (GTDB taxonomy): Bacteria > Planctomycetota > Planctomycetia > Pirellulales > Pirellulaceae > Stieleria > Stieleria nitratireducens. The sequence goes on from NZ_VWOX01000002.1 coordinate 575,228, forward strand.
CACGTCCAACTGCCAGTCGCCAGCCTGTGCATCGACGGGATCGCCGCCGGCGAGCTGGCAATGATTCTGGACACGGAATTCGGAATCGAAGTCCGATCGGGACTGCACTGTGCGGCGCTCATCCACGCCGCATTGCAATCTCCCGATGACGGAACGCTGCGGATCAGTTGCGGCGAGGAAACGAGCGATGAAGAACTGCGGCGATTGGTCGACGCCCTGCGGGAAATCACGGCAGGCGATTGAGGTGCCTGGCGAGCGCGGCGGAGCAGCACACGCACGTTGAATTCCCACGGTCGCCACCGTCGCCAGACGGTGGTGACACGCGCGATCGGCACGCTCTGGCGAGCGTGCCTACAGAAGAAAGGCCATCACTTCCCGTAGACCACCGCGTGGTTCAGGTGGAACGTTCCTTTGCCATCCAATCCGATTCGAATGAACTGGACTTTGGTGTCATCCGGAAAATCGACCATCCACTCCGGACCCATCTCTTCCGCTTGCCAGATTTTCCGATACGACTTTCCGTCCTCGCTGACCCAGACGGTCAATCCCTTGGCGCGATCATGAAACTGGCGATTGACTCGGTTGGACAAGTACAGATGGGTCACGACCCTCGGTTCCGCCAAGCGAATCGTGATATCCGGTGAATCGACGTCATGCTCCGAATGGAACGTGAAGTCAAAGCTATCGCGATCAACCGGCGCCAAAAGCAAATTCGCCTCGCGATTCCACTCCGAATTGGTGAAGTCTTCGCCAAGCTTGACGGCGGCGTCCTGCGACACTTCCACGGACCCTTGGTAGGTTCGCGGCGGGGGCGCTTGTCGATACTTGGATCTGACCCAACCGTCGCGCGAAACTTTCTGGATGTTCTTTTGGGCGGAAAGAAACGCCACCAGATCCAAGAATTCGATCGGCGCGATTTGCTTGATCAGCCCCTCCGGCATCGAACTGGCCTTCATCTCACGTTCCAGTTCAATGTCATCGATCGGGATATCCACGCGCTTTCCGTCGGCGATGCCCAGCGAAAGCACGTCGTCGGTGCGTTCGATGACAAAACCGTTCTGAACGTCGCCGTCAACGGTCAGCACATTGATGGTTTCGTATCCCTTGCTGATCTCGTGGTTTGGCATCAGGATCGAACGCATCAATTGCATCGTGTTCATTCGCATGCCGATGTCCGACAGATCCGGGCCGAACTTTTTGCCCAGGTCGCCGACCTGGTGACAGCCGGAACACACCTGTTTGAACACCGGTTCTCCCCGACGCGCGTTCCCGCCGCGAATTCCGGTCAACCGCCGGATCGCCGCCATCCGCTCATCTTCCGGAGCGTCCACGTCGTCGGCGATCTCCAACGGAACCACGGCTTCACCACCCGGTCCGCTGAGTCGTTGGAATCGCAGAAAGTAGTTCTTTGCCTGTTCGGTGCTTGAGGCCAGGAAGGTCTCCGGATTCTTCTGAGCTTCGGACCACATCGGTTCGAGCGCGTACAGCGTGTGCTCCAAGGTGTAATCCAACCAGTAATCCATCGGGTAGTTGGTCACCGACAGGGCCAACTCCACCGCGTCGGGGGATTCCAGGAAACTGATCCCGCGAACGGCTTCCAATCGAACCCGGGGGTGCGGATCGGAGGTTGCCGCGGCGATGTAATCGTGCGCCGCCGGGATTCGAGTGCGTTCGTTGATCACCGTCCGGATCGCAGCGGCCCGAGCGCGGTTGTCATCGCTTTGCAGAATTCGATCCACCAGATTCGTGTCCACATCGCGAAAACTCTCCTGAATCCAGAGTGCTTCACAAAGTCGTTGTGGATCGTCCGTGTCGGCGATCCACAATTTGATCGCCGCATCGACCGCTTGCTTGGGGCGATCCCGCAGCACGCGGCGAACCCGATAGCGAGTCCGCAGTTCCGGGACCAGCAACTCGCTGAGCAACTCCGCCTCGCTCAACGGAGTCAGATCCACCATCGGCAGCAGCGGTCGCTCCTTGTTGATCATTCGGTAGACGCGACCGTGCGTGTGGTCACGATTCGGATCTCGCTGCGAATACTGCATGTGACCGATCAACGCGTTGCACCAGTCGCCGAACCAGATTGCACCATCCGGACCAATCTTGGGATCGACCGGGCGGAAAATCATGTCGGTCGAGGACAGCAAGTCTTCCACGCGTTCCCCTTCAAACCCGGCGCCTTCGGTCTCGTAGCGTAGATTGAAACGGGGCATGCCGTGCATGTTGATCACGCAGGCGTAAATGAACTGGCCCTGCATGTCATCCGGCAAGTGACGCGAAAGCAGAAATTCGTTGCCGACCGCCGGACGCATGCCTTCGTTGTCGAACACCGGTTGCAACGTTTTGCGGGTCCGAACTTCCTTGCCAGCCAGCGGTTCAATCCAGTGCTGCTTGGCGTTCGTTCCGTCACCAATGATCCCGTTGCCCCAGTTATCGAACACCAGACACCAGGGGTTGCCGTATCCGGGCGTGCGGTAGTGCGAAAAGCTCAGCGAACGCGGGTCAAAGATGTACGCGCCGCCGGTGTCTTTGTTGCGGAACGGCCCCCACGGAGTCTCCAGCGTGGTCGACAGCGCGATGCCCTCCAACATGTGAAGACGTCCACCGTGAGAAAACTCCCACGCCCCCATGGTGTGGTGCGTGTCATCGGTGGCGATCCCGTCAATCAGGTGGACCACCTGGTCGGCCTGGTCATCGCCATCGGTGTCTTTCAAAAACAGGATTCGGGGTTCGTCAACGACCAGCACACCGCCGTCAAAGAATTCGAAACCGGTCGGGCAGATCAGTTTGTCGTAGAACGTGGTGCACTTGTCGGCTTTGCCGTCCTGGTCGGTGTCCTCCAGGATCAACAACCGGTCATCCGGCGGCGCCGCACCCGGCTGCCACTGGGGATAATTCGCCATGCAGGAAACCCACAGTCGCCCCTTGGCGTCGAACGCGATTTGGTTCGGATTGGCCAATTCGGGAAACTCTCGTTCCGAAGCGAACAATTTGACTTCCATGCCTTCGGGGACCGACATCATGTCAATCGATTCTTCCGGCGTGGGATAAACCAGCTTTTCCGGTTCACGCATCTTGCGGAAGTTGTCGTCACGCGTCCCGAACATCGTTTCGGGGACCACGACCTGACCGGTTTTCGAATCGTCCGGTTGGTCGGGCACCGGATTTCCGGCTACCAGATCCCAGATGTATTGATCCCGCACCCGGACCATTTCGCGAATCTTTCGATACTCGCTGGGAAACGTTTCGGTATCCCACGTCCGACGTCCGCCATAGACGTACCAACCGTTCAGCATCCGATAGTCCTGGAGGTGCAGCCAAGACTTGTCGTTGACCCAACGGCGAACGGTATCCATCTTTTCCGAATCTGCGGTTTGAGCGTTTCCGAATAATCCACGCTCCAGGATTTCAGCCAACGCTTGATCACCCTGTTCGTTCAAGTGCAAGCCGTTGATGGTGTATTGCATCCCCGGCTGGGCGTCGAACTGCTGCTTGGTTTCGGTGTAGACGTCCACAAACGGGACATTCATCTCGTCGGCCAGACTCTCGATCGCGTCCCGATAAACCTTCAACGCGGCATTGCGTGACTCCGCTTCTGGCAACAAGGCATTGCCGGTCGACTCGAACGCGATCGGGCTGATCAAGACGAACTGAGCTTCGCCGCCCGAATACTTCGATTTCAACTCTTCCAAATAGCTTCGATAGGCGTCCTGGAAGGCTTGAACCGTTTCCGGGTCGGTGCCGGCGTAGGATTCATTGGCGCCGAAAAAACAAAGGTACGTTTCCGGGGCGAAAATCTTGAGCGGATCATCGATCGTCGTGTAGTTGCTTGGACGTTGTCGCTGACCGACTTCGTCGGCGGGCCAAGCGAAATTACGGAATTGCAGTTGCTGGTCTCCGTGTCGCAGGTGCAACCGCGTTTCGAAATGACCGAACAGGTTCATCCGCTCGCCCAGCGAGTTCCCGACCACGGCAATTTTCTGCCGTGGATGAAGTTCCAACCGCGGCTCTTCCGCCCGCGATTGGTTGATGGTGAAAAAGCCCGTCAGGGCGGTCACGATAAAAAAGAAGCGAAATCCAAAGCGTTCCATGAAAAACCTGCGCTGCAGTCGACGGAGGGAGACTCGGGGGGGGACGCTCGTTGACGCCGAGGTCTTTTGAAGACCAGATCTTCGCGTAACGGGCGGACCGGGTGGCGTGGGGAGTGGTGGGGGAACCGGTCGAAAACGTGGTGGCAACGCTAGAGTATAGATGGTTGCGTCCGCTTCGTCACTCGCGCGTGGCTTCGCGAGTCAGCGGATCCACCCCGTCCATCCGGGCTGCGGCGGGCAAATGGTTTTTGCCGGTTTTGCGTGTCACCTTCGCCCACCCCAACGGACGGCCGCGATGCCGCACCACGCACCACCCATTGCCGCCGCATTCGATCGGGTGTCCACCGAGAAACAACACCGCCTGGTCGGCCGAAACGTCCACCGACCCGACGGCCCGCATGTTGCCGGTTCGACGCAACGCGGCATCGTACGAAGGCTTCCATGTGCGACCGGTTCGGTAGGCGATCTCCGGCCCGGCAACCGCCACTGACTCGGTCCATTCCGGCGCATCGTCGGGCCAGCCCCACGCCACGGCGCCGCGGACGCAACATCGGCGCGGCGGATCCTCGTACCACTCCGCCAATCCATCCGGAATCGCTTCCGATGGGTCACGGCGACGGCCTCGCCCGGCCGTTGACCTCGTCACCGCGGACGTTTCATGACGGCCGTCCGTCGCCCCCGACACACGCAACGATGCGGCAAAACCGCCTGCACAATCATGCAGATGCGGCCAAAGTCGCCACGCGCAATCCAGTTCGCTGCTGCGGTACGCCAACAACCGGTCCAAAGGATCGGACACTATCTCGGGTTGCCCCAACAACCAGCGGACCTGCGACTCATTCTCCTGCTCCGCGAACGTGCACGTGCTGAACACCAATTGCCCTCCGGGACGCAGCAACCGAACCGCCGCTGAAAGAATTCTGCGGGCTCGGCCGGCGCTGTGTTCGATCTGCCGGGATGACAACGCCGCGACACTTTGCTTCCCCCGCCCCAACAACGCTTGTCCGCTGCAGGGCGCATCAACCAACACCAAATCGAATTGTCCCGCCAGTCGGTCGGCCAACACGTCCGGATCCGAACTCGAAATCGCGTACCGTGGATTGCCGGTGCGCGCCAGATTGAACGCCAGGGGTGCCACGCGCGACCGGATCGGCTCATTGGCCAACAAAAAACCACTACCGATCGATTCCAGCAACGCACTGGCTTTTCCGCCAGGCGCGGCGCACAGATCGCAAATCAGCCGCGGCTGCTGGTCCGCAACATCCGCCCGGCACGCCGCCAGGGCCAGCATCGATCCGGCATCTTGCAGAAAAAAATCGCCAGCCGCGTAGTCAAGCATCCGGCTGGGACGACGACCTGGATCCAGGTTTTTAAACCCAAGCGAATACCAGGGAATCGCCTGGACCGGAAACGGCCACTCCGTCGGATCCACTCCGTCGCGACAGCGTAATGCACTGCGGTGATGACGGAGGAGCGCCGCCGCGAACGCCTCCAGACAATCGGGCCGCACAGTTTGGTCGGCGAGGGCGTAACGAATCGCCGAAATTGCTTCCGACTCGCCGCTCACGCGGTCTCTCGGTGAAAGTGTTTCATGATCGACAGCGCCGTCGACAGCAGCCCGGCCAGCAGGAGCGGCGACGTGAACGTGAACAGAATGAAGGCCCGGTGGGCCGCGCGGCCCACGTCCTCTTCCCCGCCCTTGGCCTCTCCATAAAACAAAACACTCAACTCTTCCCGGATCGCCGGAACCTGCGACGCATAAAAGAAGGCTGCCGAGATGAACGCGAACACGACCATCAACAGCAGCATCACCGTCAAACTGATTTGGAAGCGAGGACGTCGCAGGCTGTTGCCCGACGGAGCACCGCCAACACCACCGTCACGCGGCGACGTATCGTCGCGTGACGTGCGAGAATGAGAAGGTGGCGTGACGTTCACGATTTGTAGGCCTGTTCGGGGAGTTCGGGCAACGGTTCATCCACTTCCGCGGGAGGAAACCACAAATCCTCTACCTCCTGCCCGCCCGCATCGCGTCGCAGCAGCAAGTAACTGGCGCCCAGCAAAGCGATTCCCAGTGTGATCAACCAGGCAACGTGGATCGCCTCCACCAATGTCCGAGTGGTCATGATAAAGGTTGCGTCCGGTGAAAACAGGGTCCCCACCATGGAAGCCAGAATCATCGTCGCTGTCACCACACCACCAAGCAACCGAGATGCGACGTAGATCAGGGCTGCCGAGACGATCCAATACCACACCAACGACAGCGGTCGCCGGACCAGGTACTCATAGCCTCGGCTTAGCGAATCGATGGGATCCGGATCAGGTTCGTTGATCATCGCGGCCAGTCCCAAGGGGGTCGCGAACAACGCCCCGAACGCCAGAATTCCAGCCGGCAGCAGGAGCACCGTCGCTATCGCGCCGGTCACCACCGACAACCAGGGCGCTGCCACCCACAAACTGGGCAGACGCAACACGAAGACAGCGATCGAAAACGCCAACACGCAGACCCAGGGGACCAGCGGCAGCAGTAGCGATTTCGCCAGCCGCCGCCGCACCCATCGCAACGTGGTCCCCATCTCGGGAAGCGGGCGACCGGCTGCCAGCACAGCACCGGAACGGGAGATCGTTAAAACCACCGGGACCCAGATCAGCAGCATCGAACTCAGAAAGATCGCCAGCGGCAGGACGCGTTGCTGTCGCAGCGTCGCGAAGATCGGCGGCAACCCGGCAAACAGCTCGTCCGGTTTTGCCAGGGCAGTCATCACGACATCGTCTTCCGGCTGCTGCGGAGTGAGTCGATTCTCAGCGAGCAGCGGCGAAACCCCGCGCCCGCGAACACTTCTCGCCTGCTGGAAAGTCGTGGGAAGCGAGACCGAACCGCCTGCAAGGTCCGTGGGAACTGGCTGCAACAGTTGAGCAGTCGTCAGAACGGTCGCGGCCCAGGCGACCAACACGATCGCGACGTGCACCGGCGCAGCCAAGATCCGCAGCGTGGGAAACAGCCGAATCCAGGGGGCCACATCCACCCAGGAACGGAAATGCTGAAACATGCCGGATTCGAACTCGTACCCCGCATGGATTTGCTCGCCCTTCGATCCACTGTCGTCCAATCCAACACTCCGGTGGGCCCAACACTTTGGTGGGCGTATTCAAACTGACGCAGTCAAGCTCATGTCTCCCTGGAGAGCGTGTCTACAACAGCCTCTTCACCCTCCCGCTCGCGGGAGGGTCAAAGGCGAGGGACCAGCCTTTGGGGAGGGTGCCTCCAACTTCTACCATGCCCTCCCCGCGTCGTCGCAAGCTCCTCGGCGACCCTCCCAAGGGGAGGGTAAAGTCAAACTGCACGATCCGCATTCAGGACGGTGAAGCAGGATTTGCAGGCCATTGAGCGAGCGGCGCACCACCACACCGCGACGGCACGACAGAAAAACCACGGCATCATTATCGGGTCCGCCGCACATTCGCGAAAGCCCGGCAATGGGATAGACCCGATGCTAAACCGCCGCCGGTTCCTTGGCCGACTTGTCGGCACGGTCTCGATTCTGGGCTCGCCGCCACAGGGCGACCAACTCCTTGGTCAATGACGTCGCAATGGTGTCATGATAGGGCGAATCGGGAGGAAGCCCCTCCACCAACCGACGATGAGCCTCCGGCAGATGGTGATAAGGCAGACGGGGAAACAGGTGATGCAGGGCGTGATAACGCGTCCCGATCGGTCCCCACAACTCGCTGATCCAGGCGTGATCCGGGTAGTTGACCGAGTCGAGCAGTTGTTCCTCGAAAGTCATTTCCTCCCCTTTGCCCGTCCAGCGGTGCGCTCCCAACGTGCGAACTTCGTTCAACGTCAACAGCCCGATGGCAACCGCGTACGCCACGATCCAGAGCGGATCGAACCATTCTCCCGTCACGATGCGTTGCCGGAACAGGAGCATGCACCCGGCGACAAAACACCCGAATTCTTGCAAAAGGACAATTCGCATCAGCTCGGGCGACGCGTCGTTTCGCTGATAAAACGGATCGACCAACATCGTGGACGCATGCCGGTGAACCCATTGCCGTGCGCCCGGGATGAACCAGCAAATCGGACTCAGGACGACGAAGCGAAACAGTCCCAAGAACGGGATCACCATCGCTTGCACGATGAACCCGATGATCAACCATCGGCTGTGATGGCTCAGCGCCAGGTACTCGCCATCATGGTCCGTCCCGTAGTGCTTGCGTCGATGGTGATCAACGTGCGGGTAATACAGGAACGACGGAACGAAAAAGGGGATTCCACACAGCAGGTTCCAGGCGATTCGAAAGCCTCGAAACCCCTTTTTGGGCAGGTGCACCAGTTCGTGAATGAACATCACCGACCGCATGAACAACGCAATCGTGATCAAGTACGAAACGATCACCACCGGAATCACCCAAGGGGCGGGCCAGAACAGACGCGGAACGTGCAAGGTCGCAGCGAACGCGAGGTAGCCGCCGAAGATCGACAGCAGGAAGTCCGTCCAGTAGATCCGGGGGTTCGGCGCCGTGAGGTCTCCGATCAACGTCCGTGCCTGGGCAAACGAAAACGACCGCGCGGCCCGACCGGGCTCGGCGACCGGGCGAGACGGCAGGGGGCCGCCCGTGGTCCGGTTCCCACTCGCGGCTGAAACTCCGTCGACGCGATCGTCGCGGGAAACGCTGGAGGTTGAAGTGGTACTATCGACAGACATGAGAGCAAATCTGGAGGTGAGCCGGTAAGCAAGCCAAGCGGATGGAAGCCGTCAGGCCCGACCGTTGACTCCGTTCGCACGCACGGCAAGTCGCACGCACGTGGAAGTCAATGGTCAACCGCAACATTCAGACCGCAGCGTCCGAGACAGGCGAACACCCACGGCGGGGGTTTCGATCAAGGCAAGTTCAATTCGGGGTGACGTGTCAGGGCCAACAGGGTGTGGCCGCTAGGTGGGACATCGGTTGGCGAGAAGGGGCCACCGGTGGGCAGGGGACACTGGCAGGATTATCGTCAACCGAATCGCGAATTCTTCGCCCCTAGCATTCTGTTTTACTCTGATTCAGTTTATTAGCCCGCGGCCCGATTGGAACGACTTTCCGTCAAACACCCGCCGGGAAATTTAAGCCATTTCGTCGCACGCCCCCTCATGGAACGCCCTAAAATCGTCGTCATCGGAGCCGGCGCCGCCGGCTTGATGGCCGCAGCGGAAGCGGCCGAACGAGGTGCCGACGTGTTGCTCCTTGAAAAAAACACCAAAACGGGCGTCAAAATCCTGATGTCCGGCGGAACGCGCTGCAACATCACGCAGGACACGGACGCCCGCGGAATCGCCTCCGCCTTCGGCAAGGCAGGCCGATTCCTGCAGAAATCGGTGGGGGCATTCGGCCCAGCCGACGTGCAAACCATGTTCCAGCAAGCCGGCGTCGCGACCAAAACGGAAGCCACCGGCAAGGTCTTTCCCAAATCCGATCGGGCCTTGGATGTTCGCGATGCTCTCCAAAGGCGTGCGATCCAGGCGGGAACCCGATTGCGGCTCCGCAGCGGAGTCCAGCGAGTGCTTCCGGACGGCGAGCAGTGGGTCGTGCAGACCGAATCGGAGTGGCTGCGGTGCGACCGCGTGATCGTCACGGCCGGCGGCCAAAGCTGGCCCGGATGCGGAACCACCGGCGATGCGTATGCCTGGCTGCGATCCCTCGGACACACGATCGTTCCCCCCCGGCCGGCGCTGGTCCCGCTGGTCGGCGGCGATCGCTGGACGCACGATCTGTCCGGTCTGACCCTGGAGGACTGTGTGGCCTCGGTCCATTCGCGCCACCCATCGGGGACCAAGTCCAAACCCCTGATCAGCCGCCGCAGCAGCTGGCTGTTCACTCACTTCGGATTCTCCGGGCCCGCCGCAATGGACGTCAGCGGGACTTTGACCGCGGCGGCAAGCCTGAGGGATGTTCGCTTGAGAGTGGATCTGGTCCCGGAACTGGCCCCAACCGAAATCCAGAGTCGATTGACCGATCGCAGCGACGGCGGTCGGCGAGGCGTGGTCTCAATCGTCAACGAGTGGTTGCCATCCCGCTTGGCCCAGCGGCTGGTCACCGCCGCCGGTGCAGATACCACGGTGGCACAACTCTCACGCCCACAATTGGAATCGATGATTCAGTGGCTGAAACAGGCGGAGTTTCCAGTCAGCGGGACACGCGGGTTTGCCAAAGCCGAAGTCACCGCCGGCGGTGTGCAATTGTCGGAGGTGGATCCCCGGACAATGCAAAGTCGTCTGGCCCCGGGGCTGTACATCGCCGGTGAGGTTTTGGATGTCGACGGCTGGATCGGTGGCTACAACTTTCAGGCCGCCTTCAGCACCGGCCGTGCGGCGGGCATTCACGCCAGCGGACACTGAACCGCAGGCACAACGAATGATCCGTGCGGAACAATCACGCCGGCCGCAGCTAGGATCACCAGAACCTAATCACCAGGACCTGGCGGCCTCGTACTCGGAAATTTTGTCGTCGAATTTCAACGTCTGGGCGATGTCGTCCAGCCCCTGCAACAGTTTCTCCCGCCGACTGGGATCCACCTCGAATTCTCGCTGCCACCCCGATTCGTCTTTGACAATTTGCTGTTCCAGATCCACGGTCAAGCGGTAAGGTCCCTTGGCTGCCGCCTCGAACAGGTAGTCGATGTCGGCTTCGGGCAGCGTGATTGGAAGCACGCCGTTTTTGAAGCAATTGTTGAAAAAGATGTCGGCAAACGACGGCGCGATCACGCTGCGGAATCCGTAATCGTCCAGCGCCCAAACGGCGTGTTCGCGGCTGGATCCGCTCCCAAAATTTCGGCGAGTCACCAGAATCGAAGCCCCCTGCACCTCTGGCTGGTTCAGCTCGAAATTCGGATTCGGTGTTTCACCGTCCTCTCCAAACCGCCAGTCGTAAAACAGGAACTGTCCGAAGCCGGTCCGTTCGATCCGTTTGAGGAACTGCTTGGGGATGATTTGATCGGTGTCCACATTGGCGCGATCCATCGTCACCACGGTGCCGGTGTGTTTGGTGAAGCTTTGCATGGGAATCAGAAGAAGGCGTTGAAACGGAAGGCCGACGTCGACCGGAGATGCGAAGAAACGGAGGGCGAGACGACGATCACCTGCCTCGGCAGGGCGTCGCGGCCAGCTGACGGTTTAGCGGTCGACTAGCTGGACTGGTAATCCCACTCACGGATATCGACAAAATGGCCTTTGATGGCGGCAGCGGCGGCCATGGCCGGGCTGACCAGGTGCGTTCGACCGCCCTTGCCTTGCCGTCCTTCGAAGTTGCGGTTGCTGGTGCTGGCACACCGCTCACCGGGCGAAAGTTTGTCGGGGTTCATGGCCAGACACATGCTGCATCCGGCTTCCCGCCAATCAAAGCCGGCTTCGCGAAACACCTTGTCCAATCCTTCCTTCTCGGCGTGCAACTTGACCTTCCCGCTGCCGGGGACAACCATCGCATTGACGTTGCCGCTGACCCGGTGCCCTTTGACGACCTCGGCCGCGGCTCGCAGGTCCTCGATGCGAGCGTTGGTACAGGAGCCGATGAACACGCGATCGATCGCGACATCTTCCATCGCGGTGCTGGCGTTCAATCCCATGTAGGCCAACGCGTCGCGGGTGGTTTTCTGGTCGGTGGGATCATCGAAATCCGTCGGATCCGGGGTCTTGTCTTTGACGCCGATCACCTGTCCGGGGTTGGTCCCCCAGGTCACCTGCGGCTCGATTTGTGAACCCTGGAAGGAAAGCGAACGATCGTAAGTCGCCCCCGGATCGGTTGACAGCTGATTCCAACGCTCAACGGCGGCATCGAAATCCTCAGGCGACTCCGGCAGTCCACGCAGGTAGTCGTACGTCGTCTGATCGGGAGCGATCATCCCGGCGCGGGCCCCCGCTTCGATGGACATGTTGCACACCGTCATTCGCTCTTCCATCGTCAGCCGGCGGACACAATCCCCGGTGTATTCCAGCACGTAGCCGGTTCCCCCGGCGGTTCCGATCTGACCGATCAGGTACAGGATCATGTCCTTGGCCGTGACTCCTTTCGCCATCGTTCCGTCGACACGCAGCTCGAACGTCTTCGGCTTGAATTGCAGCAGCGTTTGCGTCGCCAAAACGTGCTCGACTTCGCTGGTGCCGATTCCGAACGCCAATGCGCCAAAGGCGCCGTGCGTCGCGGTGTGGCTATCGCCGCAGACGATCGTCATGCCCGGCTGGGTGTACCCGTTTTCCGGACCGATGACGTGCACGATGCCCTGGCGGACGTCGTTGATGTCGAACAATTGGACGCCGAACTCCTTGCAGTTCTCGCGGAGGGTTTCGATCTGCTTTCGGCTGATCGGGTCGGCAATCGGCAGGGAACGGTCGGTCGTCGGCACGTTGTGGTCGGGGGTCGCCAACGTCCGCTCCGGACGCCGCACGCTCCGGCCGTTCAGACGCAACCCTTCGAACGCCTGGGGACTGGTGACTTCATGCACCAGGTGCAGATCGATGTACAAAATCGCGGGGCCCGAGGCGGGCTGATGGACGACGTGCTGGTCCCAGATTTTGTCAAGCAAGGTCCGCGGGGCGGACGAATTCGCATCGGTCATAGGTGGGGGGGAAGATGTCGGAGGAATTCCTGAATGTCTGGCACAACTGTCCGCGGAAATCGCCGAATTGTCAATGAGCGGCGGAGCACGGAGAGGGCGGTCGGTAACGAATCGCGTTCAGGAGCCGACACACGACACGGGTGCGAGTTGCGGACCGGACCGACGGGTGCCGTCGTCACGTCAAAACGCCTACGATGGCGGCTGACCGCGGGGGGTCGCAGCGTCTGCGAATCCGCCTGCAATCTCGGTTCCCTGAACTCAATGACGGATTGTCATGTCCCGTTGGATCGATCGACTCCTGGTTGCGGCTTTGGTGGTCGTGGTCGCCGTCCTGTGCCTGACCGCGTTGCCCTTCCTTGCCGGTCACACCCTGGGCGGCCCCGGACTGCTGACCCACATGTTCGCCAGCGGCGCGCTGGTGATCGGACTGCCGGTCTTTGCCCTGGCGTTTTTGCGACACCTGCCCTATCCCTCCCGGGCCGGTCGGCTGTACTCGCTCGGCTTTCTGGCGACGGTGGCGTTGGGTTTCCTGACCATCGCCACCGTTTTTCTGTGCATGCTGCCCGTGCCCGCGACCGAACAGATGCACGCCCTGATGACAGCCCACGGCTGGATCGGGTTCGCGATGGTGCCCGCAATCGTGCTGCTGCTGCTGGGCATGCTGCGATCTAGACGAACAGCATCGCATCTCCATAGCTGAAGAACCGGTACTCGTTCTCGATTGCCTTCGCGTAGGCCTCCAGCACCAAATCCCGACCGGCGAAGGCGCTGACCAGCACCAGCAGCGTGCTCTTGGGAAGATGGAAATTGGTCATCAACGCATCGACGACCTGGAACCGGTAAGGCGGCCGAATGAACAGATCGGTGGTCCCCGTCCAGGGCCCCAGAGTTCCGCCGAGTGCGTTCGCGGCGCTTTCCAATACCCGCACGCTGGTCGTTCCCACCGCCACACAGCGTCCGCCCTCACGACGGCGCTCGTTGATCAGTTCGGCGTTCTCTTCCGTGATCTGCCCCCACTCGGTGTGCATCGTGTGGGCGTCCAACGTCTCCGTCTCGATCGGACGAAACGTCCCCAATCCCACGTGCAGGGTCACCGACGCGGTCTCTGTCCCGCCGGACGTGATTTGCCGCAACAATTGTGAGGTGAAGTGCAGACCGGCCGTCGGTGCCGCGACACTGCCGGGCGCCTTGGCGAACACCGTCTGGTAGTTCTGCACATCGGCGTCCACCATGTGGCCGTCGCGAATGTAGGGCGGCAGCGGCACGCGGCCATAGTGAGTCAACCAGTCCGCCGCGGTGTGCATCTCCGGGATCTCGTCCAATTCGGACGCGGGCGGCATAGGGAGCACCAACAGATGGCCCTCCTCGGTCTTGCTGACGACTTGCAACCGCATTCCGGGAAGGCCGTTCCGGTCCTCCACCGTGATGGTTTCTTCAGCCACCAGCTTTCCGCGCGTCTTGGTCAGCAATTCCCAAACGCCCGAAGTGGGGTCTTCACGCAAAAAGAGTCCCTGCCAGCGGCCACCGGTCCGGGTGCGAAACCCGACCAGCCGGGCGGGGATAACGCGGCTGTCATTGAGCACCAGCGTGTCGTCGCTGAGAAGCAAATCGGGCAAGTCGCGGACGTAGTGATGTTCAATGCTGCCCGACTTCCGGTTGACCAGCATCAATCGCGCATCGCTGCGAGTCGCGAGGGGTTCCTGGGCAATCCGTTCACGCGGCAATTCGTAGTCATACAGGTCGATTTCACTCATGCCGGCAGAGTGTATCGTTTCCCGCCGCCGAATCGCAGGGCCCGATCGGACGTCTTCGGATTCGCCGCCGTCGACGCCAAACCACGGGTGAGATCCGAACGCTTTCCACCGTCTGGCGACGGTGGCTACCAACTGGTTCCAAGGCTCCCGCCTTGGAACCCACGGCACCGAAGGCTCCGCCTTCTCCACCAACGGCCAACGCCAAAGCTCACGGCCCCTCCACCGTCTGGCGACGGTGGCTACGACACGTAACTCCTAGCTGGCCGTCCGACACCTCTCCTGGTTCCAAGGCTCCCGCCTTGGAACCCACTGCACCGAAGGCTCTGCCTTCCCCACCAACGGCCAACGCCAATGCTGACGGCCCCCTCCACCGTCTGGCGACGGTGGCGACGATGCGTGGCCTGCAACTGCCCACCAGGGTCTGGCCGCTGAGCGACGAAACGCTCTACAGCGAGGCGGCAGGCACGTTGGTCGGCGCGACCAGGGTCTTCAAAAAGGCGATCACGGCGCGACGATCACTGACGGACAGGTCCAAAAAGCGATCCCGAGTCCCGGACGCCTCACCGTCATGCATGGCAATGGCCTCCAGCAACGTCTCGGCGCGGCCGTCATGCATGTAGGGTGCTGAGTCGGCGACGCCCCACAGCGGCGGCGTCCGCCATTCCTGGTTGAAGTTCGTCCGTTCGATGTGTTGCCGCAGGTAGCGCGTCTGCCGCACCGTTCCAGATTGCGTCTCCGTGATGTCACCGGTGACCAGTGGGTCCGAACTGATTTCATCGTCAGTCAGTCGTCGCGAATTGGAGACCTGTTTGTCGCTGTGACCCAACGTAACGAACTCAATCGTCTCGGTCGGAACGGTCGGGGCTTGGAATTGGTACCCCCGCTGCCTGCCCAAGCGGCGTCCTCCGCCGGTCCCACGGGCATTGGATCCGGCGGACCGCGCTCCCCGACGCACCGTCGAAGTCGAGGAAACGTTTGACGTCATGGTCGCCCCGGATCCGTAATACCCGGTCTGAGTCATCGTCCCCGATCGACTCAGTTGCCCCGCGAAGCTGACTTGCGTCACCGGTGTCATCCGCACGATGTAGGGTTCGGCGCGATTCAGGTCCATCAGTTCATAGCCCATGTCGTGCAACAACAAATCGCTGTAGACATGCGTTGCCGGTCCCAGACTGGGAACGTGACAGACAGCGCAGCCCACCGCCTCGAACGCCTGCTCTCCGCGTCGCACCGCTTGCAACCGTTCCGGATCGCTGGGCAGAACCTGCTGCGGGGCCGGAAGCGCCGCCGTGAACGAAGTCATCATCTTGATTTGCTCGTCCGAGATGTCCTCGCGCGGATTCTTGTAGCCTCGCATGGTCGGATCGGCCGGCTGCAACAAGCGTTTGGTTTCCAGCCCCATTTCGTTCGCACAGGCCTGGTCATTGAATTCAAGCAACGAAGCGACGTTGGCGCGCCAGCCAAACTTGCCGTACCGACCGTCGCGGAGAGTGCCCGGACGCCCACTGATCTCCGGGTGCCGTTGCTGAACGCGAACCATTCGGTCCAGATCTTCGTCGCGGACTTGATCGATCAATCCGGCTCCAAACAGGGCGGTGGTGTTGCGTTGAAACAGTCGGGCCCGCAACGTCATCGTGTAGCCGCCCGAATGAGCCGAGTACAGCAACGGCATCGAAGAGCCCGCGCGAACCTCATCGGCGTTCAACGGCCCGCCACTGCTGGAGAACTCCGCCGGCAATTGGTCAAACAAAGACTTTCGCGACGCCGTGAAGAACGGGGTGCCCCCGTGATGCGGCAGGGCCAAGGTGTTGCCGACGACGCCGTTGCTGGCCACGAATCCGGGATGAAACTGCGTGACCATCCGGGCGATCACATCGTCGGAGACGTCGCCACCGGTGATTTCAAACTCTTCAATCCCCACGGAGTGAGCGTTGAACGGAGCTTCACCGCCGCCGCCGACACCGCCCTGGTGGTGACAGGCGACGCAGGAGGTGGCGTTGAACAGCGGCCCCAGTCCGTCGCTTCGCAACGCCGGGTTCTGGGGCGACCAATTCTTTTCGAACAGCTGCCGGCCCTGTTGAATCTCCAGCGGAGAAACCGCTTCGGCAGCACCCGAAAGAATCCATCCCCCGATCAGGACCGCAGCAAGCGATCGTCTTGTGAAGGTGTTCATACGGTTTTTTTCGCCTCGGTTTGGATGGGAACGGAACGCTGTGTCATGACCAACACGTTCACGGATGACGCTCATTGACTTCGCCGGAGTAACGCGATGAAACGGCCCGGCAGCTCCGTTTCGCGAACAATCACGGGGTCCCGATTTTTGGCGGGGATGATCACGTAACGAACCGGCGGTCCCAGGACGTTGATCGGTTTCAAATCCAAATGATGAGTCAGTTGTGACAACTGCGACAAATCGACGGAATAAAAGCGTTGCTGTTGGACAAGATCGTGCAGGCGTTGCCAGGCCTCTTGAAGGTTCGTTTGCCCGGCCGTGGAAACCGGTGTTTGCAGGTCCGGCGAACTTTGCCCCGAATTTACTGAGAGAACCACGGTGCTGTGCTCGAGTTCAGCGGAGATGCGTTCGGCCAATTCGACCGTGTCGCTTTGATCCGGCGAAAAGCAGACCGGCGGAAATCCCCACACGCCGGCAATCAACGTCGGGCACAGGGCCGGCACGTCCATTTCCGCAACCAACGGCAACAAAGAATCGCACCAGTCGCGACGCGTCTGCGGATGTTGTTCCAAAATCAGTAACCGCCGGGCATCGCCCGCACCGGTGAGTCCAAATCGCAGCCGGGCGTCGGCAAAATAAACCGAATCAAACGGTTCGGTGGCCTGCCTCAATTGGTCGGGCGATGTCACCCAGGACAGTTGTTCCGATGCCGCGACCGGCTCGGCAGGCTCTTCCAACCACGCACCGTTCGCTTGGGCCAGGGCTTCACGGTAAACACGGCTGACCCGTTCCTTGGCGCGTTCAACCAGAGCGTGCCGGAAGCCACTCGGATCGTCGGCCCAGTGCTTTTGAAGCAACCTCGTTTCATCGGCGTCTTCGATCATCGTCAGCAGCGTTTCCTCATCGGGAACGCCCACCGAAAACGCGAGCAGTCGGTAGTCACGGTCACACAGGAAGGTAATCGCCCGCGACGGCTGACCGTGCGGTTCACCCCCGGTGACCTCCTGCGGCAGACCAACCGGCAAGCCTTGAAATCGAATCGACTTCGCGATCCCGGGTCGCTGCTTCAAGGCAGACCGGTAAGCCTGGGTGACCAGCTCATGGCACCACAACTCCTGCGACGCAACCGACTCTTCATCGTCGCGTTTCATCGCATTGGAGTGCAGCGTCCGATACGGATCATCGTCGGTTGCCAAAATCAGCACCGACGAGAGCGCGGCATCCGAATCGGACAACGGCTCAAATGCTGTGCCCAGGGACAATTCCGGCGGCGGCTCTTCGCCCAACAGATCGCTGGTTGGCCCCAATGCGATCGCAAGCCAAGTGATCGACAGCAACGCGCGGCTTGTAAAGAAACGATGAGCAAAACAACTGGCATTTGCCACCAAGTCTGCCCGCGTCGTGAAGCCCCGATCTGACATCCGAATTGCCGCCCGCAAAAGATAAGAAGTTGGCGTCGCCCATCATCTAAATTACGTGCCGCGCACCCCCCGTGTCAAATTTTTTGCTTTGCGGTTCCGGCCGCCAACGGGCCCGAATCGGCTCAACCCCGTTTGGCATTGGCGCGCCCAGCCACCAATTCAGCCCGCTGCCAACGGGCATCGATCGAACGCCGCGGCAGCAAAAACACCGCGACGCCCGTCCAAACGAACGCGAATCCGATCAACGCGGCAGTTGACAACGGTTCACCAAAATAAAAGGCACCGACAGCGAACTGCAGCGTCGGCCCGATGTATTGCAGGATCCCCAACAAGGACAGCGGGGCCCGATGCGCTGCGCCGGCAAACAAAGCCAAGGGGGTGATCGTCAGCAGTCCGCCAAACACCAACAAACCTTTCGTGGTCGCGTCGACGCCGCCGAACACACCCGAGCCGGCTGGCTGCACGCAGGCCAGAAAGACCAGGGTTGGCAGCAACAACACGGTGGTTTCAATCAGCAAGCCGTTGAGCGCATCCAGCTTGGCCTTTTTCTTTACCAACGCGTACAAGGCGAACGAGCTGGCCATGACGAAGGAGACCCAAGGCACTTCGCCACCGGCCAATGCCATCACCGTGACGCCCACCGCTGCCAAGGTGATTGCAAACCACCGCAACCCGGATAACCGCTCGCCCAAGACCAACACGCCCAACAGCACGTTGAAAAGAGGGTTGATGTAGTATCCCAGCGATGAAAAAAGCACCCGATCGTGGTTCACCGCCCACAGGAATGCCAGCCAGTTCGTTGCCACCAACGCTCCGGCCGTTCCATAAGTGATCCACGTCCGGCGATCGCGCAAAGCAGCCAGCAGCGCCGCACGACGGGAGACGTCGCTGAAAAAGAATCGCACCGCAGCGATGAGCAACGAAAACACAAACGCCCACAGGATTCGGTGCGCCACCAAGTGCGTGGTGGCCATCTGCCCGAGCAGATTCCAGTAGATCGGAAACAGTCCCCACAGCACCTGGGCCGCGATGGCGAGCATGGCTCCGAAACGCGTCGAGGCGGACATGGGGATTCCGGAAGGGGTGGCGGGTCGGTGCGGAAACATTGTGATGGCGGATTGTCGGATCTCGCCAATTCCGCCTAACTTCGCGGATCTGCGGAAATACGACAGTGGGGGGCGGGTATCGATCGGAACATCCGGCGTTTTAATGCGTACAATGAGCCAGTAACGACGGCTGTGGCCCCGCTGAAACCGCCCGCCTTGATCAGCGGGGCGCGACAACCAACCGGAAAGGTATCCTGGCAACATGTCGCCGGGCGCAGGCGATCGAATCGCCCAGGCCACTGCTGCCGGCGTGCCAACCGGCAACGCACCCGCTGGCGGAGGACGCGGGCAACCAGATCGTTGCCCAATCGCCACCCCCACATTGACCGGCTCCCCGCCGACGATTCAGCGTCAAACCGCCCCCCCGCCGACCGCTTCCAACTCGCCTGTTCCCGATCGTTCTGACGCCCGCCTCCGCCACCTCCCCGCACGCACCGTTTGTCTGCCGAGTCGCGTTCATGCAAATCCTGGACTTTATCAAACCGAAAGACCTGTCTCGGGTCGCGCGGCTGCAGGTCCTGGCGCGGGAGATTGTCGAAGGCTACTGTAGCGGCAGACACCGTTCACCCCACAAAGGGTTCAGTGTCGAATTCAAAGAACATCGCCAATATGTCCAAGGCGATGAACTGAAGAACATCGACTGGAAGGTTTTCGGCAAGAGCGATCGGCTGTACATCCGCCAATACGAAGAGGAAACGAATCTGCGGTGCACGCTGCTGGTCGACCAGAGCGGTTCGATGAACTACACCGGCACCCGCAGTGTGGACGCTCTGAGCAAACGCGACTATGCCGTGCGCCTGTCGGCCGCGTTCGCGTACCTGATGCTCGGACAGCAAGACCCGGTGGGATTGATCACGTTCGACAATCGGCCTCGGCGGGAGGTTCCACAACGGAGCCGTCCTTCCCACCTGCGCCCCCTGCTGGAAGCTCTGGTCGCCGACGCGACCGATCGTGAAACCGATCTGGGAGGCGTCTTCCGCAAGATCACGCCCAAATTGAAACGTCGCGGGCTGGTCGTGATCGTTTCCGATTCGATGGGCGACGTGGCGTCGATCGCCAAATCGCTCGCGGCCTTGCGCGCCAACAAACACGAGGTGATCTTCTTTCAACTTCTGGATCCCGACGAAGTGGAGTTTCCGTTTGCCGGCCGAGTCCAATTTCACGATTTGGAACACCGCCTGGGCGAACAGACGGTGGATGCCGCATCGATCCGCCAGGCCTATCTGGATCGCCTGGCGGAACACAATGCCGACCTCCAGGAAGCCTGCCGCCGAAACCGCGTGGATCTGATCCCGGTCACGACCGACCAGCCCTTTGTCGACGTCCTGCACGAATACGTTTCGGCAAGGAGGCGGGTGGTCCGATGAGTTTTCTGAACGCGGCCCTGGCCGCCGGCGCGCTGGCCTTCACCATTCCGTTGATCATCCATCTGTTCTTTCGCAGCCGCTTCAAACGCGTTGATTGGGGAGCAATGCACCTGCTGGAAAGTGTGTTGCGCGTCAATCGACGGCGGATGCAGATCACCAATTGGCTGCTGTTGCTGCTCCGCTGTGCGATCCCGATCCTGCTGGCACTCTGTCTGGCCAGACCGGTATTGACCGGATTTCGCGCCCTGGCGGGCGACGCCCCCAAAACGCTGGTGATCGCGGTGGACGACTCGCGGAGCATGTCGGTTACGCCTCCGGGACAGCCGTCGCGGATGCAACAGGCCAAAGCTCAGTTGGAAACGATTCTGGGCGATCTGTCACGCCGCGACGAAGTCATCCTGATCCGCGGCTCCCGGCCGGGGGCCGTCGCTACGAAGATGGGCGTGGCCGATGCCAGCACGGCCCTGCGAAAGGTCACCGCCCAGGCCGGCCCCGTGTCGATCGGTCAATTGATCGAATCGGCGGTCGCGGCTGCCAGTGAAGCAACGCACGCGCGCCGCCAGTTGTTGATCGTTTCCGATTTTCAAAGTGACGCCGTCGGCACGTCCAGCCTGGAAACGGCCCAAAACGTCGCCGAGTCCTTTCGCAGCGATTCGGAATCCAAGCTGAACCGGCCCGTGATTGATTTCCTGAACGTCGGTGGCGACTCGGACACGCTGTCGAATGTTTCGATCGATTCGATCTCCGTCGACAGCCCGGTCGTTGTCGCCGGTCGGTCCGGCGTCTTTGCCGCCACGATTCGAAATGACTCCGACCTGGCGGCCCGTGACCTGCGTCTGGTCTGGGCCATCGACGGGCAACCGCTGGAACCGCGCACGGTTTCCATCGATCCGCGATCGACAGCGACCAACCGCCTGACGCACACGATCCCCCAGTCGGGCATGCATCGCGTGACCGCGACGATCGGGAAAACCGATGTGCTACCTTCGGACAACCGTCGCAGCGTCGCCGTCGAAGTCATGCGGGAGATCAACGTGGTGTTGGTTGACGGTCGCCCCAGCAACCAAGCCTTGCAAGGTCAGGCCGACTTCTTGGCAATCGCGCTCAGCCCGTTTGCTTTTGGCGGCGACGACCGTCCCGATCCGGTCAACGCCACCGTCGTCTCCGAACGCCGGCTGGAAAAAACGCTGGAGGAAACCGATGCCCGGGTCGTGATCCTGGCGGACGTCGGGCGATTGTCAGAGTCCGCGCGGGATTCCTTGGCCCAGTTCGTCCACAGCGGCGGCGGGCTGGTGGTTTTCGATGGACCGGATGTGCGACCGGCTTTGTACAACCAACCCTGGGGAAAGGGGCCGAACGAATTTCGTTTTGCCGCCCCGCTGGGCGAAGTCATCGGACAGACCGATCGAAACCAGGTGGACGCTGCGGCCGCCTTCACCATCGACACGCCGCCACGGATCTACGAACCTTGGCGGGTGCTGTCGACCGGCGAGGCCAATCCGCTGTCGGACGTTCGCGTTTGGGCCTATCGCGACTGGGGTTCCGAGGAGTCTTCCTCCGCCAAGGCCGACGATTCACTCGGCGGCGCGATGGTGCTGCTGAAGACGAACGGTGGCGAACCGCTGGCGATCAAGTCCGCCGTCGGTTCCGGTTCGGTCATTCAATTTGCGATCCCCGGAAATGATTCCTGGACCAATTTTCCGCTTCGCCCGATCTTCCTGCCCATGATTCAGCAACTGGTGCTGGAATTGGCCGGCAAGCGAGCGGAGCCGGCGGTCGACGTCGGCCAACCGTTGGTGATCTCGCAGAACGATTGGCCTCCGCTGACCAAAGTCACTGATCCGGACGCACGAAAGTCTTACTGGGTGCAACCGCCCGACGGTGAAGAGTCGGAATTGCAGCCGGAAAACGACAATGACTCGCTGCGATTGACATCCACCTTCACCCCCGGCACCTACCACTTTCGCAAAACCGCCGTCTCTGCCGGTGATGCAAAACAACGCGAATCCGTCCATACGCTCCGGATTGTCGAGGTGCCGCCGTCGGAGTCCGTTTTGGTGGACGTCAACGAAGAGCGATTGCAAAAATTGACCGAAGCGTTGGATGCGTCCGTGTACCGCACCGCCGATTCGCTCCGATCCGCCGACCGCACGCGATCGTTCGGACGTGAAATCTGGCGTTGGCTGTGGGCGGCACTGGTCGCGGCGTTGGTGGCGGAGTTGTGGTTGCAACAGAACCTGGTTTCTCGCCGCGCTTCGCAGGAGGCCGCGGTATGAACTTTGGCCCACCACTCGCTTCGATCCGATTCGCCGGCGACCTGCCGTTGTGGCTGGTCGTTGTGATCGCAGCCCTGGCGATTGCCGCGGTGTGTTTCCTGTATTGGCGCGAAGTCCGGACGGTGGCTGCGCCCTACCGATACTTGCTGCCGGCGTTGCGTTCGGCAGCCGTGTTGTTGGTCATCGTGATTCTGGCCGGTCCGATCTGGCATCGCCGCCAAGTGATCGGAACGCTGGGTCGTGTGATCTTCGCGGTTGATACGTCACGCAGCATGTCACTGACCGATACTCAATCGGACGTGGCGGCGGACAACCGCGTGGCCCGCGCCACGCGACTGCTGCTGGGCGATGCCACTTCACCCGGTTGGCTTGAATCGATTTCCCGAACCCACTCCATTGACGTGATCGCGTTCAGCGACGGACAACCGATCCGCCTGTGGTCTTCGGAAGAGGGCACGCCCATCCCCAATGCGCTGGAAGTTCCCGCCGACGGCCATCAAACCGACTTGTCCTCGCCGCTTGCCGACGCCCTTGCGGAATCCAATTTGGGCGGCAGGTCGTCGGATTCCGAACAAAGCGACGGGGCCGATTCGTTGCGCAAGTCCGCGGTGGTCCTGATGACCGACGGACGTGACAACACGCTCCGGCACCGATCCGGACGTCCGGCAACCCGGCTGGCACAGCAACTTGCCTCCCAGGGGACGACCGTGAACACGCTCGGATTTGGATCGGCCGACGAACCGCCGGACGTCGGAGTGGTTGAGGTGGTGCGGCCCCAAACGGTTGCTGCCGAAAGCAAGCTCGCCGGTCAGGTGGTCGTCAAACAATTTGGCCAGTCCGATCAACCGGTGACTGTCCGCATCGATTCGGCCGGAGAAACCGTCTGGCAGGAAACCGTGCGGGTTCCGGCATCGGGCCAGTTGGCGGTCCCATTTGAAATCGACGTCCAACCGCTGGTGGATTCGCTCCGCAACCAGGCCCCGCACGGGATCGATCGCAACAACGAAGTCCTGCAGCTGGTCGCCCGCGTCGAAACCGACGGCGCGGATTATTCTGCCGAGAACAACGCGTCCGAATTTCGTGTGACCGCCTCAACGCGGGACCGACGGATCTTGATCGTCGACAGTTCCAGTCGTTGGGAGACTCGCTACCTGAAAAATCTGTTCGGGCGGGATCCCGCCTGGCAGACCGATCTGGTTCTGTTCGGCCCCGGCACATCCACACCACGCATCGAACGCGGAGAAACGCCCGGAACGTTCCCGAGCACTCCGGCAGCGATGGCACGCTACGATGCGGTGATCCTGGGCGAAGTCGACTCGGCGCAATTGACGACCGCTGATCGCGACCGCTTGATTCGCTTCGTCGCGGCGGGGGGCGGGCTGGTGATCATCGACGGACGGCACGGTTTGTTGCGTCCCATGGCCCGCGCCGAATTCGCCGAACTGATGCCGGTCCGGTACCGCGGCACGGCAACCGATTCCTTCACTCCGCCGAACCGGGTGGACGCCACGGCGGAAGGCCTGGAGGAACCGGCGTTGGGTCTGATCGATCAATCGGATCAGTTGAAAACATTCTGGCAGGCCCTACCGCCGCCGCGGTGGAGCGCCGACGTGGAATTGTCCGAAGGTGCGGAGTCATGGGCAGAAGCGGTGTTCCCCAACGGCAGCCGTTCCCCCTGGTTGGCAACTCGCATGTATGGTGCCGGGCGCGTGTTCTATTTTGCGTCCGATTCGACCTGGCGGTGGCGATACAAGGTCGCCGATCGATTCCATGCGCGATTCTGGAACCAATTGATGATCGCCGCCATGGAGCCCCCGTATTCCTCCAGCGACCAGTTCGTTTCCATCGGAACCGACCAGGTCGACTATGGAACCGATCAGTCGATCACCGTCCGGGCTCGGCTCCGCGATACTTTGGGAAACCCGGTGCCGGGCGCGACCGTCGACGCCGTCGTCGAACAGGAGGGGCGGATGATCGCCACCGTCCCGCTGTCGGTCGATCAGCCGACGCGCGGCACCTATGCCGGCGACGTGCCACCGCTTCCCGAAGGCCGATACTCGATCCGGATCCGTGCCAGCGGGTTTGACGAATCCGCCCTGTTGGCCTCCACCCCGGTGTGGGTCAGCGGCGGCGAGAATCTGGAACTGCGTCGGATGAGCCTGGATGAAGACGCGTTGCGGCAAGTCGCAGCCGCTGGTGGCGGGCAGTATGTCCACGAATCGGATGCCGGCACGATGTTGGAATCGCTGCGCCCGCTTTCCAGTGGCACGGTCGTGGAAACGGACACGGTGATGTGGCAAACGTTCCTGTGGTTCTGGGCCATCATCGCTTTGTTGGCCGCGGAATGGTGGTGCCGAAAACGCGCCGGATTGGTCTAGCGGAAACAAGAAAAGAGAGTTTGCACCATGGCAACTGTCCCAGAGAACACAATCACCGGCGCCGACCTGGATCCCATCACCCGCCAGGCGCTCGAAGCGTTTCGCCGTCGGCGTGGAACGCTGCTGTTGCTGCGCGCCGCCGGTGTCGCCTTGCTGGTGTTCTTCACCCTGACCACGCTGTTGGCCGTGGTGGACTTCCTGTTTCTGATTCCGGACGCGCTGCGCTGGTGTCTCAGCATCGGCATCTACGTCGCCGTCGGCGTTTCGGCATGGCGCGCGGGCATCGCACCGCGACGAGAGCGGGATCCACTGTCGCTGGCTCGGCACGTGGAGTCCGCTGCACCGCTGTTGCGTGAAGACTTGTTCTCGGCGGTCGAGTTAGCCGACCCGCGATCCAGCAACGGGTCGCCCGCATTTCGCAAGATCTTGCAAACTCGCGTGGCGCGACGCATCTCGAAATTGGACTTCGATGACTTGCTACCGTTGCAGCTGGTCCGCCGTTGGCTTCTCAGCGGGGGCGCATTGGCAGCGCTGTGCCTGGCCCTGATGCTGATTCCGTCGGCTCAATTCGGCCGCCGTTTCGCCCGAGCCGCTCTGCCGGGTGTTGCCATTGAACGCGCGTCGCGGACTCGGGTCCGCATCATCGTCCCCGCACCGGCTTCCGGCTATGTCGCCGAGCGGGACGCCGTTGGCGTGATCGCCGACATCAGCGGCGCCGCACCCGAGGAGGCCAGCCTGCAATGGCGTAGCGTCGACGGTGCCACCGGCTACACGCCGATGACGCCGCGGATGGACAACAACTTGCCTGCCACAACGACCGACTCCGACGACCAGGACGCGGCGCAAACCAAGATCGCCGGTCAGCTGTTTGCCGCCAATCTGTCCGTGGGATCCGTGCCGGTCGAGTACCGGATCTTGGCCGGCGACGCGATCACCCTGTGGCACAAGCTGAAGCCATTGCCGCGACCCCACGTGACGCGTTACCAAAAGACGTACCACTTCCCCGAGTACGCAAAATTGCAGGACCGCACCGAGGACGACGAGCATGGGGATCTGAAGGCGTTGCAAGGCTCCACCGCCGACGTG
This sequence comes from Roseiconus nitratireducens, assembly GCF_008629675.1. Taxonomy (GTDB): domain Bacteria; phylum Planctomycetota; class Planctomycetia; order Pirellulales; family Pirellulaceae; genus Stieleria; species Stieleria nitratireducens. Next base: position 601,476 of record NZ_VWOX01000002.1, read on the forward strand.
ACCGTGACGTTTGACCAACCGGTCGAATCGGCGGTCGTGCGATTTGGCGTGCGTGGCACCCGCATGCAGATGGAGCCGGTCGATGATTCGGGACGTCACTTTCGCGCCCGCATCTCGGTGAAAACCTCCGGCCAATACCAGGTCGATGCGGTCAGCGTCGAAAGCGGGCTGAACAACCCCTTCAGCCCCAGCAATGTCATCGCGCCGATCCTGGACACACCACCCATGATCCGCTGGTCCGACGAGATTCCGGACAGCCAATTGGTGTCCTCGCTGGACGTGTTGGAATTGCAAGCGACGGCCGTCGACGACTTGCCGCTGGACCGAATCGTGCACCAGTTCCAGATCAACGGCGGCGAATTCCAATCCGTCAATGTGACACCCGACCATGCGGACCGAAAGTTGGAATTGGATTGGAAATGGGACTTGCTGGATCGCCGGGGCGACGGGCCGGAAGCCGATGCTGCGGACGATGTCAAACTGACCGACGGCGATTTGATCCGCACCCGCGTCGTCGCGATTGATCGTCTTGGCGCCCAAAGCGAATCCCGCCTGATCGAACTGCTGGTGGCCGGCGACGGCTTCGACGCAAGTCGAAATGATTTTCTGAAACCGATGGCTCAACGCGCCGAAGCGTTGATTCAATGGGCCAGCGACGCTCAAACCGTCGCGGATTCCCTGCAGGACGCGTGCGAACAGAACCAACTGGATCAGATCGCACCGCTCCAGGAAGACTGGCGCGAATTGCAGCGTCAATCGGTTGAGTTGATGCGTTCAATCCAGAACGCATTAACGGAAACGCAAAACGCGGGTAACGGATGGCTGACTGAACGACTCGGCCGCGCCGTTTTGGATGTCGAAACCAGAATCAGTGGCCAGCTTGCCTTGGCGCAGACATTGAAATCGGCCAAAGACCCGGATTGGAAGAAACAGTTCGACCGTCACCGACAGGAGTTGCAACGGGATACGAAGTCCACCGGGTTCCAGTGCGAACGATTGCGGGAGTTCGCGCGAGCACAATTCTCGCTGGCCTTCACGGCGGCCCTGCACGCCGACGTGTCGGCGTTGCGATCCAGTGTTGATCGCCTGGTCGAGGACTTTCCCGACCAACGGCTGCCACGACACCTGACCTTGCTGCAGGGACGATTCGCCGAGATCGATCGGATGATCGATCGCTACACGCCAATTCTGAGCGACCGGACGGTGCAACATTTGACCGGCGAGAGCTGGTTTCGTTGGTCGCAACGTTGGGCGATTCAGATCGAAACCTTGCTGGAGGACAACCCCAGCAAGGACCAGGCGTTCGCGGTGATCGAATCGCTTCACGACCAGGTCCGCGACAAACCGCAACATGTCATCGACGCGTCCGTCCATGAATCGCTGCTCCGGTGGGGGCGTGACCTGCAACGGGAAATGGGTTCGCTGGCGGATTTGACACGGCAGACGCGGGAAGCCGGTGAGGCGTTGCGCAAATCCACCGACGACGAACAGAAGGATCGCAGCACCCAGGCAGCCGTCCAGGCCGCTCTGGAATCCAAGTGGTGCCAGGCGGTTTGGGATGCCAGGCTGAACCGCCTGCTGGTCCGCGCCGCTGGCCAAGAGAACCTGAATCGGGACAAAGCAAAGGTGGATCTGAACTACGCTGCCGATCAACACCTGTTTCGCAAAGCCGTCAAGAATGTCAGCTCCGATGGCTACCGGGATTACAAAGACGAATCCGCCGGAGCCGCTTTCAACGCAATCGCCGATGCCATCGCCGTGTTGCAGGCTGCCGGCGACCTGTCCAGCCTGCAATCCACATTGGCTGATCTGTCCGAAGGAGAACGTCAACCCGATCGTTCACCGCTGCGGAAGGTGTTTCATCCCAGCTGGCTGGCATTGACCGGTCCATCGATCGAATGGTCGGTTCGATCGCTGCGGCCAGCCGGACAAGCGTTCCAAGACGTAGTCAACCAAGTTGACCAAGCGCGGTACAGCGAAGCCTACCAAAGCGCAACTCGCCGCATCGATCCCCGCCGCTGGGAACTGGACGAAATGGTCTCGGCGGAAAAACCGCTGGAATCCGTCGCCCGAGATCTGCAGGATGGCCTGGAGTCGCTGGAGCCGGCAAGAGAAGCGGCCCGTCAAACACTCCGACGCTACATCCTGATGCTATCCGAACAGGCGCGACAGGCTGCCGAAGCCGCCCGGAATGCCGAACAAATCACGGACCGCCGCGACGATTCCGAGCAGCCTGCCGAGGATCAATCGCCCGCGGAACCGAAACGCGATCAGCAGGAACAGACCGCCTCGATGCGCGAGGCCCAGGATCAGGCGGTGGAGAAGGCGACCGAGACGATTCAGTCGCTGATCGATCGGGCCAACACCGCCGAGATCACCGACGGGCAAGAACGTGAAATCGCCCGCGACGCCGACGCGGCGGCTGAGTTGATCGCACAGGCGGTTCGCGAAACCAAACAACAACTCGCCCGAAGCGAAACCGCCGCGACCGCGGAGCAGCGAGATCAGGCCGGCGAAGCCAGCGAACAAGAGCTTCGCGAACTGGCCGAGCGGTTGGAGCAAACGGCGGAGCATTTCGAAAAAATCGAGAACGGAGAGGACGTCACCACGTCGAGGGAGCAATTGCGTCGCGACGAACAAGCGTTGCAACAAGATCCCGGGTTGGAACAACGATACGAGTCCGCCGAGGCCATGGCGGAAGCCGCAAAGCAGAATCCCCGCGAGTTGCTGCGGCAGCTGGAAGAGGAATTGAAACGCAACCCACCGATGCAGGAAGCGCTCAGCGAGATCTCTGAACGCACGGTCCGCGAAGCGGCCAAGACGTTGCGACAAGCTGCCGAAGAAGAAGAATCGCTACAACAACAGCTGGAATCCGAGGATGACGGATTTGCCGAGCAGAAACGTCAACAGCGGCTGATGCTCAGCGAGTTTTCGACCCGCATGCGAACCCTGAGAGATCGCACATTGGGAACCGCATCCCATGCGGCAAGCTGGGCAAACGAACCCCAGCTGCGCGAACAGATCGAACAGGCACAGCAGCAAGTGACCCAGGCGATCGAACAGGCCGACCAGACTAATTCGGATTCGGCCACCCTGGACGAACTGCAAAACGCCATTGATCAGATGCGGCAGTCCGTGCGTCAAGCCGCGGACACCGCAACCGACATCGCCGATCAAATGAAGAAGAAAACCGAACAGGACTTGCACGGTGATTCGCGCAAACGCGAGGCGACGGCACGCCGCGTCCAGGGCATGGCCAATCAGTTGCGAAACGAAGAATTGAAATCGCTGGATCAACAACGCAAGCAGTGGAGCTCCGCCGAAACGGATGCCGGTCGCCGGATCAAATCGGCCGAACAAAACCAACGTCAGGCGGACGCCTCCCTGCAACGCGCCCAAGATCAATTGAAGAACAACCCGGACAATGAATCTCTGCAACGCGAGGTCGATCGCCAGCAAGACCGTCGGAATGAAGCCGAGCGGTCTTCGCAACAGGCGCGTCGCACCAAAGATCTGGCCCGAGAGCGACGTGACCTCGCAACCGAACGGGCCAACAACATCAACAAGTCCAAAGCCAATCCGTTTGAGAAGCCAAACCCCGCCGCTGAGTTGGCCGAACAGTCGGCCCGCGACGCGGCCGAGCGGATGCGGCGACTTTCCGACGAATTGGAGAAGTTGCAATCGGGATCGGAGATCGCGTCGGAACTGCGTGCCACCACCGATTCCGCCGAACGTCTCTCACGACAGCAGAATCAAGTTGAATCGGACGTCCGTGATGTCGGGGAAGATTTGAGCCGCGCCTCCCGCCACGAACAGCGGTTGTCGAAGCCGCAAACGGCCGAAGAACTACGCCAAGCTGCGGAACAAACGGAGCAGCAAGCCAGGCAACCGGCTCAACGCGCCGGAGAGGAACTGGCCCAGGCTGCACAGGAAGCCTCCAACGCTTCCCAGGCCGGCGCCGCGCTGCGGGAAGCCGCCGACAAGATTGCCGAACAGGCCGAAGCGATCGACCAACTGGCCGGACCGGCCCCCGAAACGTCTCCCTCGTCCGCACCGAGCGCTGACCCCGGCCAAAATCCGTCCCAACCATCCGGTTCCCAATCATCGCCTTCCGGATCCCAGCCTTCCGGATCCCAGCCGTCTGGAACGGTCAGCGCCGGCAGCCAACCGAGCGAGACTCCAAACGCCGCACCCTCGCGGGCACGACAAATGGCACAAACCCTGGACGAACTGGATCGCTCCCTTGCGGCGCAGGGACAGCAGGGTGCAGGGGATTCCGAGACTCCGTCGCAGCCCGGCCAGGGCCAGAGTGGGGCGCAAGGCCAACCTTCGCAGGGCCAGCCCTCACCGGGACAATCCGGTCAGGGTCAGCCAGGGCAGGGTCAACCAGGGCAGGGGCAGCCGGGGCAAAGCCAAAGCGGTTCGCAACCGTCGACATCCGGCCAGGGATCAGCGGCCGCTGGCAGTGAAAGCAGCGCCCAAGACTCGACCGCTTTGGACGCGTCGCCCACGCTGGCCGAGATGTTGGATGCCCAAATGCAGCGCGCCGCCCGTGAACGGATGCAAATGTTGCAGCAGGCGCAGGCCGGGCAGCAGGCCGCCAGCTCGCAGGCCTCCAGCTCCGCCGCTGCCAGCGAATCGGGACAGGGTTCTCCACCGGCCGGCTCTGACGATGTGGATTTGATCGACGGACAGGCCGGTCGCGGCGACTGGGGCCAGCTCCGCGAGCGGGGCGTGGACGATGCCGCACAGGGACGCGGGTCGCAGATTCCGCGTGGCTATGCCAAGGAAGTCCAAGCGTACTTCAAGGCGCTTTCCAAGCGTTCCGCGGAGGGCAAGCCATGATTCGGTCCCGACCATCGGCCGGCGTCGAGCAGTGTCCTCGGACGCGATCCACGGAGGCGTTTCGATCACCGGACGCAGCAAACTTCGCTCCCCGGATCAGCCGGCGTACGTTGCTCGGCACGCTGCTGGCAACTTCTGCTTTGGGAGTTCGATCCGGGAACCTTATTGGCCAGGAGCCGTTATCGGTTGAGAACCTGTACGTCGATGACAACTTGGACCGAGCCTGCCAGCGGGCGATTGACTTCTTGATGGCCCAGCAGCGGACCAACGGTTCGATCACCGACCGCGGACACGAACTTGCCTTGACGGCGCTGGCGATCATGGCATTCGCATCCATCGGGATCGAACCCTCCGAATCGACGCCGCAGGGTCAAACACTTCAAACCGCGCTCGATTTCGTGCTCGACCCAAAGCATCAAAACGAATTCGGGTACTTTGGTTCCCACGACGGTTCGCGGATGTACGGGCACGGCATCGTCACCCTGATGTTGACGGAGATGCTGGGAATGGGAGCCTCGGTCCAGCAGAACCGCATCACACACGAGCGATTGGACAAGGCGATCGCTTTGATCCTGTCATCCCAAGCGATCCGCAAGGAACCCAAATTGAACGGCGGATGGCGGTACTCGCCGGGTGCCCGCGATAGTGATTTGTCCGTCACGATTTGGCAGTTGATGGCGCTACGCTCCGCCAAGAACGACGGCATGGAGGTGCCGGCCGAAGCCATCGAAGAAGCGCTCGGCTACCTGCGCAACTCGTTCACCGGGCGACGCTCCGGCGACGAGGTCACCGGCGAAGGCGGCTTCAGCTACACCCCCGGTCAAAGTCGGCCCTCGTTCACGATGACCGCAGCGGGATTGCTGGCGATGCAGGTGTGTGGACAATACGACGCCCCGGAAGTCGCCGCGGCTGCCGATTGGTTGTTGGGACACAAGCCCACGCCGACGGAGCGTTACCTGTTTTACGGTTTGTACTACTACGCCCAAGGCATGCACCAGATGGGCGGAACTTACGCGGACCAATCGCAACAAATTGTTTCCGACTTGCTGCTTTCCCGGCAGCGGAGCGACGGATCGTGGATGGCGCCCGGTGGCGAAGAGCGCAACGTCGGCCTGGTCTACTCGACCTCCCTGGCCGTGTTGTCCCTCTCGGTTCGCTATCACTACCTGCCGATCTACCAAAGATGACCACGATCCACACCGACGGTCCCGAATCAATCGTCCAGACCGAACCCTTGGACTTTCTGGTGGTCGCCCCGCATCCGGACGATGCCGAACTGGGAATGGGGGGCACCATCGCCAAAATGATCGGCCAGGGGATGCGGGTCGGCGTCTTGGACCTGACCACGGGCGAACCGACGCCCCATGGCAGCGAATCGATTCGCCGAGCCGAAACGCGACGGGCCAGCGAAATCCTGAATCTGACCTGGCGCGGCAATGCGGGGCTGCCCAATCGCGAGCTCCAACACACGCTGGAATCGCGAAAGCTGATCGCCAGCTACTTTCGGATGCTGCGTCCCCGTTGGGTGTTTGCGCCGTACTTTCACGACGCGCACCCCGATCACGTCGTCGCGACCGAATTGATCGAAGCGGCGCGGTTCTGGTCCAAGCTCAGCAAAACCGACATGCCGGGTGACCGGTTTCACCCCGAGCGCACGTTCTACTACTTTTGCATCCACCTGCGGCTTTCCGTCCGACCGGACTGGATTGTCGACATCAGCGACACGTTCGAGCAAAAGATGCAGTCCATCCAGGCGTATGAAAGCCAGTTCGTTACCGGACGGCCCAGCGAGCCGCCGACCATGCTCGATCGCCTGCGAACCGACGCCGCCCACTACGGGAATCTGATTGCGCGGCGCTATGGCGAGCCCTTTGCAACCAAGGAACCGCTGGCGCTCAGCTCGCTTCGCGATGTCTTCTGACCTGCGTCGGATCAAGAAGGTTTCAAGATCTGTGCCGCCGCTTGTCGCACCAGGGCGCCCGCGTTCTCCATCGTGTATTCGATCGAACTTCCCGGCTGATGAATCTGGAGGACGTTGGACAACCCCAGATCCTCAACCGACTTCTGCTTCAGATCCAACTGTCCACAGATGGCGACAACGGGGACGCCATAGGACGCCCCGGCTTTTGCCACACCGCGCACCAGCTTTCCGTAGGCCGTTTGGTCATCGATCCGGCCCTCGCCGGTAACGATGTAGTCGATCTGGCCGCCATTGAGCAACGCTTCGATCTCCGACTGCGAAAGCACGAATTCGATTCCGGACAAAAACTCCGCGTTGAGAAACGCCTTCAATCCATAGCCGGCTCCGCCGGCCGCTCCGGCGCCTGGGACCGACGCCACCTCCACATCCAGGTCACGCCGGACGACACGCTGCAAACAATCCAGCCCGGCCTCCAGCTGCCGGACCATCTCCGGGTCGGCGCCTTTCTGCGGTGCGTAAACCTGCGCGGCCCCTTCGGGCCCCAGCAACGGGTTGCAGACGTCGTTGATCGCAAAAAAGCGGACCTGCCGCAGCAGCGGCTCGATCGGTGAGCGTTCGATCCGTTCCAAGTGGGTCAGATGGCCGCCGCCGGGAGGCAGCGGGCTGCCGTCGGCATCCAGCAATCGGTAGCCCAACGCGGACGCGATTCCAGCACCACCATCGTTGGTGGCGCTGCCGCCCAAGCCGACGAACACCGACCGCGCGCCGTGATCGATCGCCCGCCGGATCAACAACCCGGTTCCAAGGCTGGAGGTTCGCAGGGGATTGCGTTCTTCGGTCGTCAGCAATTCCAATCCCGACGCCCGCGCCATTTCCACGTACGCGAATTCCCGCTGCGGATCGAACAGAAAGGACGCTTGGATCTCGCGGCCCAACGGATCGGTGGTCTGGCAATCGATCCACTTGGCGTTCTTGATTGTTTGCGCGATTGACTCCAGAAAGCCGTCACCACCATCGGAACCGCTGATTGCGTGCGTCTCGATCAGGTCGTCGAAATCATGCAATCCGTGAACGATTTGCTCGGTGACTTCTTTGCCGGACAACGATCCTTTGAACTTGTCTGGAATGATCAATACTTTCATCGGATCCACCGAAACTGAAAGGGTTGCAAGACAAGGTCGGACGGCACACTTTCCCCGGTCAACACATCGGTTGCCCCGGACGGGATCCCGCCGACCCGTGCTTCGGCATCCGAAAAGTTGTGCGCCGCAATCAAACGCTGTGAACCGGCCCCACGCTCAATCACGAACACCGGTCCGTCATGGCGGAACTCTGACCCGCTCCAGGGATCGAATGCCGGCTGCTGGCGTCGCGTTTGCAACATCTGTTTGTATCGCGTGAATACGGCGTGCCGGATGGTTGCGGGATCTGCCAACTGCTCCGCCAACGGCTCATACCGCAGCTTCTGCCGATTGATGCGCCGATTGATCCCGGATTCCAACGCGGCTTGACGGTCGTTTTGTGAACCGACCAGCGAATGGTAGTAAATCCCCGGGACTCCCGGCATGCACAACATCACCGACTGCGTCAGCAAAAATCGCTGCACGCGAAGTTCGTCGGACGCTTCCGGATGCGTCGCAAAGTCCAAGTAGTTGCAATTGATCTCGTACGGCGATCTTGTTCCGTCGCCATTGTCTTTCATCGAAACGAAGCCGCCGTGATCGCTGGCGATCTTGGCCAGATCCATGATCTCCTGATCGGAAACGATGCCCTGCAGCGGCCGCACCCCGACACCGTCGTGGCTGGCGGTGAAATTAAAAAAGCAAGCCTGCTCACCCGGTAGCGTCAGTTGCTCCGCCCACCGCGTCAGCGTTTGAACATCCTGGCGATGCAGCGAGTACATCAGCAGCGGCGGCAACGTGAAGTTGTAAACCATGTGGGCTTCATTGGTGCCGTCGCCAAAATACGAAACGTTCTCCGCGTGCGGCACATTCGTCTCGGTGATGATCACGACGTGCGGCGCCACCGTTTCGATCAGTTGCCGATACAGCTGGATGATCCGGTGCGTCTGCGGCAAATGAATGCAGGTCGTCCCAATTTGTTTCCAGATGAAGGCAATCGCGTCGAGTCGAATGTACCGGGCACCGCGTGAGACATAGAACAGCAAGACGTCCAAGACCCGCAGAAACACCTGGGAGCTATGAAAATTCAGGTCGATCTGGTCTTCGGAAAAAGTCGTCCAGACGTACACGGTTTCGTCGCCCTTCTGATAAGGGTGCAACAACGGGAGCGCCCGCGGACGGACCACTTGGCTGTAATCCCCGTGGGGGTCAGCGACAAAAAAGAAATCCTGGTACTCGGGATCACCCGCCAGGAAGGCTTGAAACCAACGGGATTGTTGTGAAATGTGATTGACGACCGCGTCAAACATCAGTTGGTAGTGCTGCCCCAATCGATGCACATCATCCCAGTCCCCGAGGTCTGGATTGATTTCGTAGTAATCCTGGACGCTGAAACCGTCATCGGACGTGTAGGGGAAACAGGGTAGCAGGTGGATCGCGCTGACGCTGTCGCCCAACTGCTCGCAAGCAAACCTGCACAGACAGTCCAACGGAGATCCCTGGTCGGACTGAAAAGCGTCCCCATAGGTGATCATGATGGCGTCTTGCCGGGACAGGGGACCGACGTCGCCGGGATCGATCGCGTACTTCTTTAACAGCCGGTCCACGCCCTCCTGAACGGCGGAGACGTCGCGCGGATACAGCGATCGGATCATGGCTTGGACGTTCATTCATCACCTGCTGGCGCGTCGGTCGCGATTCCTGCGATCCCCCATTGGAGCGGCCAAGTTACCGGATGCGAAGCAGACCGCGGCCGGCGGGCGCCGCGGCACAAAAATACACGCCTTTATTGGGCCCTAAAGGAAGCCATCTCGATTTCCCGGGCCATCGGCGGTAGTCTGGACTTGTATCGCTTTCCGGAATGTCCTCGACCGCGCCGCATGCAAGTCAATCCTTACCAGCCGTCGTCGATCGACTCAGCCGACACCGAAGTCGGTCCCGAACGCGATCGGGCCTTGGCATCCTTGCGGCTTGCGTTTTTGATTCTGTTGGCCCCGGCGCTCATGAATTACTACGCATTCGACACCTACGTCGTCTCAGCCGGGGGGCTTCCTCGATCCGTCGAGATGCTTTCCCGAGCCGTCAACCTGTCAGGATTTGTGATTGGAGGGGTCCTGATTTGGCAGTACGGGCTGAGTTTTCTGGAACGCATTTCGCACGGCATTCGAGCCGTTTTTGCCGGCCACTGCAGGATCGCCACGTGGGACGGTGTGTTGTACCAGTCACTGGAGAGTTCGACCGTGCTGGCCATCGCGGGTGCGGCGTTGTGGTTCGTGTGGGTGGTTGGTTTTTACTTCGTGCAGATCGATTTCCAAACCATCTCTTGGTGGGTCGGTGTCCCGGCGCACCTGTTGGCCGCCATGCTTTACGTTCCCCTGCTGTATCGCTGGTATTCGCTCGCAAAGCGATCTCCCAAGCACGATCCGCAACGGCAGGAGCATTCGGACCCGGTATGAATCGTCAGTTGGAACACGGAACCGTTGAACTGGTCTTGGGCAACATCGTTGACCAACAGGTCGACGCGATCGTCAACGCGGCCAACACCGGGTTGCTAGGGGGAGGCGGCGTTGACGGCGCCCTGCATCGCGCCGCGGGCCCCGAACTATTGGAGTCCTGCCGAGCCCTGCCGGTCGATCGCGAAGGCCGGCGTTGTCCCACCGGAGCCGTTCGGACGACGCCAGCTGGGGCACTGGACGCGCGGTACGTGATCCATGCCGTTGGACCGTTTTTCAACGAATCATCCGCTCAAAAATGTGAACGCCAATTGCGTGACGTGCACCAGGCGGCACTTGCCGCCGCAGTTGAACACGGGTGCGAATCCGTGGCGTTTCCGGCGATTTCCACCGGTGCCTATCGGTTTCCGATCGATCGAGCTGCCTCGATCGCCGTCGACGTCGCCTGTACGCATTGCCAGTCGCCGTCGTGCATCAAGCTGATCCGCTTCGTTCTGTACCAAGAATCACAGCTGGATGTTTTTCGGACCGCGCTACGCTCATGGAGCCCAGCAGTTTGAATTCCCCACTCGGCTGCAAAATGGCCCCCCTGAACGAAGTCTTCAGAGGGCGAAACAAAAAACCGCCGTCCGCCGGCGAAGTTTGAACGCTTCGCCGCCGATGGACATTTCCCGCAGCGGCCCGAATCATGCTTTACAATGGCGGGCCGCGATGATCAACGACTTTGGACCCGCTTTTCTCTTCTCGACAGCGTTACGTTTGCATGACGAATCACCGCCGCTTTTCTCCACGCACCCTGCTGATCCTCTCGACCGTCGCGGTCCTGTTCTTCACGTTCTATTTTCGCGTCCGGCACCTTCGGAATCAGGCGGGAGAGCATCACTTTGCGGCGTTGGACAGCGGCTATCAGGCCGCTGCGATTCAACGCCCGATTGATTTGGCCAGCGAGGGCGCGCACCCCGCACCGATTCGAATGGATCATGAGACCGTGGCCGAGGCGGCGCCGTATTGGCAAAAGTCGATGCATCACGCGCGACTGCGCGACCACTACCTGGCCGCGGCCCGCCGCCCCTGGATGCCGGTGTCCTCGTTGCCGGCCCAGCCGTCGCCGGTTTCCGTCCCCGAGTCGGCCAGAGAGATCGAACCTTGGTGGCAGGCGAAGTTCGGCGACTACCTTGCAAACAACAACTGCTTTCTGAGCCCCTACATGGGCTTTTCCACCGAGGACCGGAATCTGGTGCTGATCCACGACCTGCTTAGCGAAGCGGAGTTCGGCGAGCTGGCCAAGCGTTTCCAGGAACGTTTGGCGTACGATGAACAGTTGGACCGACTGTTCGCCGATTCGGACTGAACGGCCACCGTCTGGCGACGGTAGCTACCCCAAATCCGTAGGCACGCTCGCCAGAGCATGGGAACCGCCGGAGACGTTCAAGCCGGGACGGCCGGCAGAGCCGGCATTGCAGCGCGTTCCCAGGCCGGAGCCTGGGAACGAGGACGGAATCTGTAGGCACGCTCGCCAGAGCGTGCGAACTGCCGGCGACGTTTCAATCGGGACGGCTGGCAGAGCCGGCATTGCAGCGCGTTCCCAGGCCGGAGCCTGGGAACGAGGACGGAATCCGTAGGCACGCTCGCCAGAGCGTGCGAACGGCCAACTGGCAAACATCAGAAAAACGCTCCAAAGACTGGACCAGCCACCCCCCGCAGGGTAGATTGTCGCCCGGATGAACTGTCAGGCGGACGGACAATACCTGCAATTCAATCGATCGAGGGGGGACGCCCATGGTGTCTCGAAGACGTCAGTGTCCAGCAAGCATTCGCCGCCGACTTGGGCTTGCCGCCGTATCTCTGCTGCTGTTGTTTCCTGTCTCGGCCAGAGCACAAGAACTGGTCGGAATCACGTTCGACGGCGACCTGTATTCGATTTCAACCGTCGACGCTTCCGTTTCGCTGATCGGAACGGGGACCTACGAAGGAATTGTGGGTGGCCTGGAATGGGACCCGATCAACGGACGCCTGCTGGCACTTAGCGCGAGCATTGATTCCCCCACATCGCTCTACGTCGTCAGCTTGGACGATGGCTCTGCTACCCCGATCGGCACCACGGGGCTGGGAAACACGATCGAAGGCGGCCTGCAGTTCGCCCCCGACGGGACACTTTATGGCGCCTACACGGAGATCGACGCCGAGGAGTATCTGCTGGAGATCAATCCCACGACCGGCGCCGCGACCACCTTGGCATCCTTGCCGGGGGATCGCGACATCAATGGTCTGGCGTGGAATGGATCCGGCTTGCTGGGGCTGGACGATAACAGCGATTCAATCGTCCAGATCGATGTCACGACCGGAAACATCACGACGTTGGCCAGCATCGATGAGGCGGTTGGGACGATCGGAGGCATGACCAACTTCAGTGATGATCAAGGGTACCTGGTTGTTGGCAGCGGGAATCTCTACTCGTTCAATACCGAAACGGGTGCCCAACAGTTGGTCGGCAACGTCGGGGGAAGCGGCCGATTCTTCACGGGACTCACCGCGCCGGTGGCGATTCCCGAACCCAGCGGACTGATTGCCCTGGCAGTGATTTCGGCATGCGGTGCATTGCGACTTCGACGCCGTGAACATCGGACGTCGACACGTCGCTAACCCATCGCCGCAGTCGCAAGAGCGTTCGAACTGCCGGCGACGCATCGATCGGGACGGCCGGCGGAGCCGGCAAGCAGTGCGTTCACAGGCGGGAGCCTGGGAGCGAGGGAGGAATCCGTAGGCACGCTCGCCAGAGCGTGCGAACTGCTGCGGAGACGTTTCAAGCCGGGACGGCCGGCGGAGCCGGCAAGCAGTGCGTTCCCAGGCTGGAGCCTGGGAACGAGGGCGGAATCCGTAGTCACGCTCGCCAGAGCGTGGGAACCGCCGGAGACGTTTCAATCGGACGGCCGGCGGAGCCGGCGAGCAGTGCGTTCCCAGGCTGGAGCCTGGGAACGAGGGAGGAATCCGTAGGCACGCTCGCCAGAGCGTGCGAACTGCCGGCGACTCATCGATCGGGACGGCCGGCGGAGCCGGCAAGCAGTGCGTTCCCAGGCGGGAGCCTGGGAACGAGGGCCGCCACCGTCTGGCGACGGTAGCTACCTCACCGTAGTCACGCTCGCCAGAGCGTGCGAACCGCCAGATCGGCAGAGGATTCCGTGACGGATCTTAGCGGTAACGCATGTCGCAGGTCACACCGCCGGCGGCCCACACGTACGACTTGCTGGTGTAATCGGCAACCATGCGATGGCTGCTGAACCGCCAGGCGAGCGTGCTGATGGAGTGCATCATGCGCTTGATCCAATCTTTTGGCAGGCCGTCCAGATCCCGGTCGTAGAAACAGGGAATCACTTCATTCTCCAGCGTGTCGTACAACGCCTCGGCGTCGCGTCGGTCGGTGATCTCGTCGCTGACGTGCGACCGTCCGTGCCCGATGGCAAACCCGTTGACCCCGTTGTAGGCCTCGCCCCACCAGCCATCCAGAATGCTGCAGTTCAGACCGCCGTTCAGAACGACTTTCTGGCCGCTGGTTCCACTGGCTTCCAAAGGACGTCGGGGATTGTTCAACCACACGTCGACGCCTTGGATCAGGTGCCGGCACACATTGATGTCGTAATCTTCGATGAAAGCGACCCGACCTGCGAAGCGCGGATCGTGGCGCATGTTGGCGATCTCGCGGATGAAGCGTTTCCCGGGCTCGTCCTTGGGGTGCGCCTTTCCCGCATAGATCAGTTGGACCGGACGGTCCGCGTTGCTGACGATCTCGGCGATTCGGTCCAAGTCACCGAACAACAAATTGGCGCGTTTGTAGGTGGCGAATCGGCGTCCAAATCCAATCGTCAGGATCCGGGGATCCAGCATCCGACGTGCCGCTTCAACGACCGCGTCGTCTTCGCCGCGCCGGCGGCACTGTCGGCTGATACGGCGTCGCACAAACGACAGCAGGTGGTTTTTCAACGCGTTGTGAGTTTCCCACAACTCGCCGGGATCGACGGCGTGAATCGACTGCCAGGCTTCCGGTTCCTGGATCCGTTGTTTCCAGTCGGTTTCGAAGTGCTTGTCGTACAGTTTTTGCATCTGCACTGCCAACCAGCTGAACACGTGAACGCCGTTGGTGATGTGACCGATCGGCACCTCGTTGGTGGGACGGTCGGGCCACATTGAATGCCACATGCGCCGCGAAACGATGCCATGCAGGTTGCTGACGGCATTGGCACAACGGCTCATTTTGAACCCGATCACCGTCATGCAAAACGTCTCTTCGACGTCATCCGGATCGACGCGACCAAGCGCCATCAGTTCTTCTTCGCTGATCCCCAAGGAATCCCGCAGCGGCCCCAGGTGTTCCTCGACCAGTTCCGGCGGAAACCGGTCGTGGCCGGCGGGCACCGGCGTGTGCGTGGTGAAACAGGTCGCCCGGGCCGCTTGCTGAACGGCGTCATCAAACGTCATGCCGTCGTTTTCCATCAACTGCTTGACGACCTGCAAAGCGCCGAACGCCGAGTGGCCTTCGTTCAAGTGGTACACGCCGGGATCGATCCCCAGCGCGGCCAGTGCCTTCACACCGCCAACGCCCAGCACCAGTTCCTGGCGGATCCGAGTTCGTTCGTCTCCACCGTACAAGCGGCTGGTCAACTCGCGATCTTCCGGCTTGTTGCCGTCGATGTTGCAGTCCAGCAGGTACAGCCGGACGCGCCCGACCTTCATCAACCATACCTTGGCCAGCAGTTCGCCGGTTCGGGTATCAATCGAGACGGTCAGCGGATTCCCATCCGCGTCCAAAGCGTCCTGCATCGGCAGGTTCTCGATCTTGGTTTCCAGGTAGTCTTCGCCTTGGTATCCGTCGTCGTCCAAATACTGACGGAAGTAACCTTGGCTGTAGTACAGCCCGACACCCACCAACGGCACGCCCAACCCCGAGGCACTTTTGATGTGGTCACCAGCCAACACGCCCAAACCGCCGCTGTAAATCGGAACCGATTCATGGATCCCGAACTCGGCCGAAAAATAAGCAACCGGCTTGGCACCCAAAACTCCTGAGTTGGTCGCCGCCCAGGTCTGCGTCGAGGTCAGGTACTCTTGCAACCGCCGGTAGGCGTAGTTGATCCGACTGTGCAACACCAACTCGCCGGCACGATCTGCCAGACGCTCCGGAGTCATCTCACGAAGCAGCGCGATCGGATTGTGGCCCAGCTGTCGCCAGCGGATCGGATCGATGTCGCGGAACAGCTGGTCACACTCGGGTTGCCAGCTCCACCAAAGATTGTTGGCCAGCGCCCAAAGTTTTCCATAGATATCGTCGGCATGCTGCAAGTCGCTGCCGGAACGTGATGGGGGCAAGTCCAGTTCGACCGGCGGGGTATGAAGTTGACTCATAACTGAAGGATCAAGCCTTTTTCGATTAGGACGATGGCAAAACACTGCACACCGCCGTGTGCACCGCCATGTTTTCGACAACTTTCGCCACAGAATCAAGCAAACAAAACGTCACGGAGCGTCAAACCTGCAAAGATTGCCTCTAACGTCCTGCCAATGGGCACTAGTTTCGGGCCCACTTGGCCCGCCCTCAAGAAACACAAGACTTCCCATATTTTGCCCAGCACACCACTTTGACGCAATTTCGCGGTCTTCCCATGGATCACGCATTCGAAGACGCTCTCGAACCGACCTGCATCGGCATGCGCGACCGCGCTGCCCGCTGGCGTGGGACCAGTGACTGGCCGGAGGAGTCCCTGACGCTCTGTGGCGAGGCCGGGCTGTTCGCCGGCCTCAGTCTCTCCAACGCCTCTCCAGAACGATTTCGGCGACCCTTCGGATCGCGCGTCTGGTCACCATCGCAGCAAGTCGAATGCCTGGTTCGTCTGGCCGAAAGCGATCTGTTGACGACCTTTGTGATCACCCAACATCTGGGCGCGATCAAACACCTGTTGCGTTCGGACGCCATCCGCAACGCCACTACCGATTCGCGGACGGACGCCGAGCCCGTGTTGATGGACTTGTTGGCTGGGAATCGCTTTGGTTCGGTCGGCATCAGCCACTTGACCACCAGCCGTCGGCACCTGGGACACCCCGCGGTCACCGCAATGCGCGTCAGCGGCGGTTTCCAACTGAGCGGAACGGTTCCATGGGTCACCGGCGCGGCACACATCGACCAGGTGGTCATCGGCGCCGTGGTGGCAGCGGATCAAACCGAACTCCTGGCGTTGCTGTCCCCCAACACGCTCGGCGTCACGTCCGGCCCCGGGACCGAGATGATCGCAATGTCGGCCAGCTGCACCGACGCGGTGGAACTGGCCGACGTGTTTGTCCCCGACAGCCACATTCTGTCCGGACCGCGCGCCGACGTTCTTTCCGGCGGCGGCCAACCGCAGGCCAAATCGGGGGGAACCGGGGGAATCCAAACTTCGGCTTTGGCGTTGGGACTGTCACAAGCTTCCTTGAACTACCTGCGCGAGCAATCCCAGCAACGGGCCAACCTGGTCGCGATCGTCAATCAGTTCGACCGCGAGCACCAGAGCCTGCACGAGCAATTGATGGCCGCCGCGGACGGGGAATCGACGGTGGACGTGGCGACAATCCGCAGCACCGCCAACCGGCTGGTCCAACGCACGACCAGCGCGGCCATGACGGCCGCCAAAGGTGCCGGTCTGAAGGTCGATCATCCCGTTGCACGTTGGTGCCAGCAGTCGTTCTTTTTTCTGGTATGGAGCTGCCCCCAACCGGTGGCCGAAGCACACCTGTGTGACATGGCCGGCTTGGCCTGACGCCAACGATCAACAAACCACTGCCGACGTTGCCGATTCGGCTAGAGGGTTGAGCAACCCTCGCCCCGGCTTTTCGACAACGAAGACCTCGCACCGGCCGATCAAAACTCCGCGCTGCCCGGCGTCCTGGGAAACGGCACGACGTCGCGGATATTGGCCATCCCGGTGACGTATTGGACCGCTCGTTCCAATCCCAATCCGAACCCGCTGTGGGGAACCGTCCCAAAGCGTCGCAGGTCGATGTACCACCAGTATTCCTGGGGGTCCAGCGACTGGGCCGCCATCCGCGTCTGCAGCACCTCCAGCCGTTCTTCACGTTGACTACCGCCGATGATTTCTCCCACTCCGGGGACCAGCACGTCCATCGCGGCAACGGTTTTCTGATCGTCGCTCAGACGCATGTAGAACGGTTTGATGCTCGCCGGATAGTCGGTCAGGATCAGCGGCCCCCCGACGTGCGTTTCGGTCAGATAGCGTTCATGTTCTGCCTGCAGGTCGCTGCCCCAACGGATCGGAAAATCGAAGGATTCACCGCAGGACTCCAACACTTCAATCGCCCGCGTGTAGGTCATGTGTTGGAACGGCTTTTCGATCACGCTTTCGACTTGGGCAATCTTTCCTTTTTCGATCCGTTGATCAAAGAACTCCATGTCCTCGCCGCACTTCTGCAACACGTCCGAAAAGACGCGTTTCAAAAAGTCTTCGGCGAGCTTCATGTTGTCAGCCAGATCGAAGAACGCGGCTTCCGGCTCGACCATCCAGAACTCCGCCAGGTGCCGGCTGGTGTTACTGTTCTCGGCGCGGAACGTCGGGCCGAACGTGTAAACGCGTCCCAACGAGGTCGCGTAGGTTTCCGCCTCCAGCTGTCCGCTGACGGTCAGAAAGGTCGGCTTGTCGAAAAAGTCTTGTGAGTAGTCCACCGGACCGCCGGACTTGGCCAGTCGCTCCAGATCCAGTGTGGTGACGCGAAACATCTCGCCGGCGCCCTCGCAATCGCTGGCCGTCACGATGGGCGTGTGAACGTAGAAGAATCCATGCTGATGGAAGAATTGGTGAATCGATTGGCTGATCTGGTCGCGCACCCGCATCACCGCACCCAGCGTGTTGGTCCGCGTCCGGAGGTGCGCCCACTCGCGGAGCTTCTCGAAGGAATGCCGTTTTTTCTGCAGCGGATAGGTTTCGGGATCCGCCCACCCCAGGACCCGCACAGCGTCGGCATGCAGTTCCGTCGCCTGACCCTTGGCGGGCGACTCCTGCAACGTCCCGGTGATCACGACACTGCAACCGGCGGTCAGTTTTTGTACTTCACTGGCATAGTTGTCCAGTTCGCCAGGAGCAACGACCTGCAGATTCCCCAACGAGGACCCGTCGTTGATCTCCAGAAAGCTGAACCCGCCTTTGCTATCACGTCGAGTGCGGACCCAGCCCCGAACTTCGACGGACGCGGCCGCGCCTGAACGCTCGGTCGAATTTGCCAGACGTGCCTGCTTGACCGATATCCACTCACTCATGTTGTCATCCTGCCGTCGTAGGGCTCGATTTCAAAGGCATCGCGCAAGTCTCCCTCGCGCCGGATCGACCGTATCGGCCAACCGGGATCGACGCAATCGCGAGTCGATCGCTGTACGAGGTCGTGCAGTTTAAATCACCCTCCCTCCGGGAGGGTCGCGGAGGAGCCCCGCGACAACGCGGGGAGGGGCACGGCGGACCTGATCGATTGCATCTCATTATTGAAGACGCCCTCCCCAAAGGCTCGTGCCTCGCCTTTGACCCTCCCGGAGGGAGGGTGAATCCCGAAGGCCCGTCCTTTCCTGACTCGGCGCAAACGGTTGTCGAGCGTTCGCGCTGTTGCCGGCAACGCGCGAAAAAGCCACCCAAGGTCCAAATCGATCTTGCAGCGGGGGTGCCCGTCCGCCTAGGTTCCGGCGGACATTTTATCGACCCCTTTCACAAGATGAATGCGCCATGGACGGCAAACGGTTCGACAAACGGGCTCTTTTCTCGGTCCGTCGCGGCACCCACCGCTCGCGATACTTTTCCATCCGCTCCCTGCTCGCCGGATCCGCGGTGTTCATCTTGACGATGGCCGCGGCCAAACCGTCCAGCGGCGACGAAGCCGAATGGATCTGGGCGACGAACACATCGGCCGAGCAGTCGATCCCGGTCGGACAACGCTGCTTCTTCCGCAAACCGATCAACCTGCGCGTCCCGGCGTTGGCAAAAATTGAAATTGCCGCCGACGATGAATACCAATTGTTCATCAACGGACATGCCGTGGGCGTCGGGAAATCATCCCGCCAAGTGGATGAATACGACGTCGGCGAATACTTCGAAGTCGGACGCAACATCGTCGCGATCGAGGTCACCAACCGTCGCGGCGATACCGCTGCTTTGGCCGCACGCGTTTCCGTTCGGCCCGAAAACAGCGACAAATGGTACACCTTCAGCACCAATCCTTCGTGGAAGACGACAACCGAACCGAGCGAACTGTGGGAAACGGTCGTTTTCAATGACCGGCTGTGGGGCTCCGCTTCGTCATTCGGACCGCTGGGCGACACCGTGCCGTGGGACCGCACCGGGCCACCGGAAACGCCCGCCCCGGAAGCGATGGCCGACGCGCCACCGACCGATCATCCGCAGGACGGAAAATCGATCGTCGCCAACGACGCCCCTTCACCGTCGCCGCAGAACGCTTCCGCGGATACGTCCGGCCAGCGAGAGAGGTTTCAAATTCAAAAGGGATTCGGCGTCCAACGCGTGTTGGGTGACGACAAGGTCGGATCGGTGATCGCCATGACCTTCAACGAGTTCGGCCACCTGTTGATCTCGCAAGAAAACGGTCCGCTGCTGTTGGCCTACGATGACAACGGAGACGGCATCCCTGAAACCGTTCGCACCTATTGTGAACTGGTAAAGTCCTGCCAAGGCATTTTGGCGCTCAACGGCGATGTGTTTGTGACCGCCGACGGCCCGGAAGGTGCCGCGCTTTACAAATTGGTGGATGCCGATCGCAACGGCACCCTGGAAAAGGCCACCGCGATCGTCAAGTTTGTCGATTGGAAGAATCGACCGGCGCAACCGGGTGAGCACGGTGCCCACGGTTTGCGACTGGGCCCCGACGGAATGATCTACGTCGCACTTGGAAGTCACGTCCAAGCGGTGGGCGAAGTGGGTGACGGCCAAACCTATCGCGACCCGTATGAAGGTGACCTGCTGCCACGTTACGAGGATCCGGGCGGACATGGACGCGGCGTGAAGGCGCCCGGCGGAACCATCGTTCGGACCAATCCCGAAGGTTCCGTGGTCGAGCGTGTGGCCGGCGGATTGCGCAATCCCTACGACATCGTGTTCCATTCCGGTGGAGCAATGTTTGTCCACGACGCCGACATGGAATCGGACGTCGACACCGCCTGGTACCGCCCCAACGCGATCTTTGACGTCACCGAAGCCGGCGAGTTCGGTTGGCGAAGCGGATGGGCCAAATGGCCGTCGTATTACCTCGATCGCTTGCCTGACATGCTGGACACCGGACGCGGCAGCCCGACCGGCGGCGTCTGCTACGAACACTTCGCCTTCCCAATTCGATACCAAAACACATTGTTCATGGCGGACTGGAGCGAAGGCCGGATCTTGAACGTCCGGATCAAGCCCAGCGCGGCAAGCTTCGATGCTGACAGCGAGGTCTTCCTGCAGGGCCAGCCACTGAACGTGACCGACCTGGAGGTCGGCCCCGAAGGAGCGTTGTATTTCTGCACCGGCGGTCGAGACACCGCCGGAGGAATCTATCGCGTGATCTACAAGGGAGAGATTCCCGAGCGGATGACCAAGTTGGGCACCGGGATTGCCGAAGCCGTGCGTCAGCCCCAAATCGAATCCGCCTGGACACGCCAAAAGATCGCTTCGATCAAGGCAGATCTGGGTGACCAATGGAATCGGCTGGTCGCGGGCGTTGCTTACAGCGATGACAATCCGCCCGACTACCGCGTGCGGGCCATGACGCTGATGCAACTGTTCGGCCCGGTTCCCAGTGAAGAACTGCTGCTGGAGTTGAGCGAAGCGGAAAGCGAGCTTGTGCGTGCCAAGGCCGCGTCCATGCTCGGTCGCAACCCTGGCCCGGAAGGCAAACGACGACTGATTGCCCTGTTGGAAGACAACGACCCGGCAGTCCAGCGTGCCGCGTGCGAAGCGATGCTCCGCGGCAACCTGACGCCCGACGACACCGCTGCGCTGCTGGAAATTCTGAAAAGCAGCGATCGCACTCTGGCTTTCGTCGGCTGCAAGCTGCTGCAACGGATGCCCGTGGCAACCTACCGAGATCAAGTGGTCGACGCCGAGGACACGCGTGTCGCCATCGTCGGAATGCTGGCACTGGTCTCGGCCGATCCCACCGAAGCCAACGCCCTGGCGGTCCTGGCCCGAGCCAGCGAGATGATGTCAGGCTTCCTGAGCGACGCCGACTTCATCGACCTGCTGCGGCTATGCCAGGTCGCTCTGCACCGCAGCGGTGTGGACGCCGAGAAGGTTGCGGCACTCGGAGATCAAATTGCCGAAGAGTTCCCCGCGGGCGAACCGCGAATCAATCACGAAGTGATCCGCCTGGCAACTTACCTGCGGGCCGAGTCGCTGGCCGATCGGGCACTGAGGTACCTGGAGTCCGATGCGCCGCTGGAAAGCCGCACCTTGGTTGCGATGTGTCTGCAATCGATGTCCGAAGGCTGGACCGCAAAACAGCGTTTCGTGATTCT
This sequence comes from Roseiconus nitratireducens, assembly GCF_008629675.1. Taxonomy (GTDB): domain Bacteria; phylum Planctomycetota; class Planctomycetia; order Pirellulales; family Pirellulaceae; genus Stieleria; species Stieleria nitratireducens. The sequence continues at coordinate 623,346 of NZ_VWOX01000002.1, forward strand.
GAAGTTTTTTGAAAAGACGGCAAATCGATCAACCTCCGGCGCCCTGCCGATGTACATGACCAACGTCACACGCGATTTCGCTTCGGTGCTTTCCAAAGACGACCTGCATGCGATCCTGGAACAGGGACATGTCTGGCAAAACGCCGCGTTGGCCGCGATCTACAAAATCGATCGACCGATCGACAAGAAAACGACCGGAACCTTGATGGAACTGGATCGCCGATTGCAGGAACAAACCGAGGTCCGCGACGTCCAACGCCGCCTGCGAACCGGGATCATCGCCCTGCTGGCCAGCTCGGAAGAAGCGGAAGCCTCCGACTACCTGCGGCAATTGTGGCGAGACGAACCCCAACGCCGATCGGTGATTTCCATGGCTCTTTCGGTGCACCCCGAAGGCGATAACTGGGACTACCTGGTCCGCAGTCTGAACATTGTCGACGCCGACGCCGCGGAAGAAGTGGTTCGGGCGCTCCGAAAAGTCCCCGTCGCCACCGACGATCCGATGGCGCTCCGTCACCTGATCCTGCTGGGCGTTCGCGCGGAAAAGGACAAACGCGCATTTGAAGATGTGCAACGGTTGCTGGAACACTGGACCGGCGTGGAACATTCCGCTGCCGATCAACAGTCGATGCGACCGTGGCAGAAATGGTATTCCAAGGTCTACCCGGACCGGCCCGCCGCCGTCTTGCCAAAGGCAGATCAATCACGCTGGGACTTCGAGCAGTTGGTCGGATACCTGGAAAGCGACAAAGGACGCACCGGCGATCCGGAACGGGGCAAAATGGCCTACACCAAGGCCAGCTGTGCACAGTGCCACCGATTCGGCAACTACGGCGAGTCGATCGGCCCGGACCTGTCCGGACTGGCGCGGCGTTTCACCAAACGTGAAATCGTCGAATCGATCCTTTATCCGGCCCACGTCGTCAGCGACCAGTACGCCAGCAAGAAAGTCTTGACCCTGGACGGCAAAGTGCTGGTCGGCATGGTCAGCGAGCAATCCGATGGCAGCTTGATCGTGCGGGATTCCCGAAACGACACGAGCATCGTCGGAGCGGAGGATGTGGACCAGATCCTGCCGAACACCAGCAGCATCATGCCCAGCGGCCTAATTGACGAGCTCTCGCTGCAGGAAATCAGCGACATGATGGCCTACCTGGGGGTAGTCCCGGCCGCCGAAATTGCCCAGCGCCCCTAGCTTTGGCTTAAAACGAGTAGCTACGCTCGCCAGAGCGTGGCTGTCCGCCGCGGACGCGACGGCTTCGCGGAGTGCCAGGCGACGCAAGTCTATCAATCATCCGTCCGCGGAGTTCTGCTCCGGGACGACCTGTCCCTTGCGGTCCGCCGCCAAACGCGGCAATTCCCGTCCCGTTCGCGGATTGCCCTTCGCGGAAAATCCGAACGGGCTCGCCGCTGAGTCAAAGCCGCCGTTTTCATCGGCACCTCCGGCAAAAACGCTTCCCGCACAACCGGTCTGGCAGAATCTCGGCGTCGGCATTGCCGTGCTTCGCCTTCCCAAGATTCCCGCCGGCGGACAGAATAGCGGCCCGGGTTGCAGTCACGACGCCCCGCCCAAACGCCACCGCCTTCGTCATATCGCGCTCCGCCTCCCGCAACGCGTCCCCGGTGGTCCTCCCCAAAAACTTTCAAAACCGGATCGATCGTGGATCGCCGAACTTACACGTTTCTCGTCGCCTCGGCCGCGTTTCTCTTCTTCTACTTGTCTCTGCGTGCCCTCGTCGCTCCCCCGCAGCCGGCCCCGGTCGCCAACCAACCGGCGGAGTTAGAAGACGACGCACCGGCGCAACCAGAACCGCCAGACGGCGCTGAGCCTGAATCGGCATCCGAAAACGAAGACCCTGCGAACGCTGTCGCGTCCACGTCGGGTTCGACCGAGTGGTACACGCTCGGTTCGATGGCTCCGTCGGACGGATACAACATGCTGATCACGTTTCGCAATCGCGGAGCCGGGATCGAGCGAATCGAATTGACCGCGCGGGACCCGAACGGTCGGTTGAGCTACCGGCGGATCGACACGCGAAGCGGGTACCTCGGTTATTTTGCCGGCCAACTGGCCGACAACGTCGACGGTGTTTTGGTCAACGTCGTGGGACCAGGAACGCCGGCCGATCTCGCGGTTGCCAAGTCCGGCGAGGTGGGGCTGGAGGTCGGGGACGTGATCTTGGCCGTGGCGGGATCTCCGGTCACCAGCGAGTCCGAGATCAATGACGCGTTGAAGGAAACCAACCCCGGACAAACGGTCACGGTGGAAGTCGCTCGCGGGGGAGCGGTCGATGCGTCGGCATCGCCACTGTTGTTCGAAGCCAAGTTGACCGAACACCCTTTGGACTTGGTCCGTCTTGCCGAATACGGCGGCGACGATCAGATCAAAGGCAACCTGTCTCGTCTTTCCTGCTTGATGACTCTGGCCCGCGCCGGACGCAAGAGCATCGACGCCGCCAGCCGTTGGCTGCCGCCCGTTGGAGACCCCGCCAAACAAATCTGGACGGCCAACACGCAAGCCGAGCAGAGTGTCGCCAACACCATTCGGTTTGAAACGACGATCGGTTCTGACGTCATGGAAAAGGTCGGTGGACAACCGGTCCGATTGGCCCGCACCTACCGCATCACGCCGGGCACGTACCTGGTCGACATGGATTTGGAGCTGACCAATCTGGGCGATGCCCCGCAAGAACTTGCTTACCGGCTGGAAGGCCCTAATGGGATCACCGCCGAGGGCTGGTGGTACAGCAACAAGATCAGCCCAAACCTTTTTGAAGGGGCTGCGGCTCGTGATGTGGTCTATCAAACGACCTCCGCCGGCCATGAACTGGTCAGCGGGATGCAGCTGTTGAAGCGAGCCAAGAAGACGCCCAAGGATCCCGACCAGGGCCTGTTCGCCGAAGGCGGTGAGGCGGGAACGAACGAGCTACGGTACATCGGCATCGACGCACAATACTTTGCCGTCACCTACCTGCCTCAAGAGGCGGAGCCCTACTTCCAGAATATCGGCCGCGCCGCCGCGGAGTTGGTGGCCGACCCGGAGGAAGTTGAGCGTCACAAAGAACGCGCGGTCAACGTGTCGTTTTTCGTGGATAGCGAAGTCAGCGATGTTCCGCCCGGTGAATCGCTGACGCAATCTCTGCGGCTGTATGCCGGCCCCAAGGAACCGGAGTTGCTGGAGCAATACGGGCTGGGGAACTTTATCTACTACGGTTGGTTCTCGTTCTTTTCGCGGCTGCTGTCCGGGCTGCTGCACTTCCTGCAAAACATCGTGGGAAACTACGGCGTTGCCATCATCCTGCTGACCGTGATCGTCCGCGGTTGCATGTTCCCGCTCAGCCGAAATGCTGCGGTCAACGCGCAGAAGATGCAGGAGCTGGCTCCGGAGATGAAAAAGATCGCGGAGAAGTACAAGGACGACATGGAAGGGCGGCTGAAAGCCCAGCAAGCCTTGCAGAAACGCGTCGGGTTCAATCCGCTGGCGGGTTGTTTGCCGATGTTCCTGCAATTGCCCATTTTCATGGGGCTGTACCGCGCCCTGTCCGTCGACATCGACTTGCGTCAAAAGCCTTTGGTGTCGGCCAACGGATGGGCATCCAACTTGGCCGCCCCGGACCAGTTCCTCTACTGGGGCGATTGGTGGGACTACTTCACCGGCCGCGGTAGCGGTTGGCTGGGACCTTATTTGAACCTGCTGCCGATCATCGTGGTGGTGCTGTTCATCACCCAGCAAAAGATGTTCATGCCGCCGGCGACCGATGAGCAGACTGCGATGACGCAGAAGGTCATGACGGTGATGACTCTGTTCATGGGACTGTTCTTCTTCCGGGTCCCTGCCGGACTGTGCATTTACTTCATTGCCAGCAGTTTGTGGGGAATCGGCGAACGAACGTTGGTCAAGAAGACGCTTCCGAGCGGCAAGCACTTTGACCTATCCGACGACGTCATCGACGCCAAAGCGACACGCAAAGCGGGTGGCGGCGAAAAACTGACGCTGACCGAGCGTTTGCTGCAGCAAGTCAATCAGAAAGAACCGGAGCAACCGGCCGACCGGCCCAACAAACGGAAACGTCCGCCCAGCAAGAAGAAACGCTAGGGACGCGATCAAGCTTCCGCCTAGACTTTGGCTCAGAATGAATAGCGACGCTCGCCAGAGCGTCGCTAACCTCGTGATCGCGACGGTAGCGACAGGGTGTTGCGAGCTTTCCTATGGGGCCTAGCGACTTTCGTACGTCTTCTCGGGGATGTACACGCGTTCGTCCTCTTGCAGGATGATCCAGAATTCGACGGATGCCGCCGCGATCGCACCGGCCAGAATAATCCCTGCCAGCTTCCAGTAGTTGCGCTTCGACGACTTCCTGCGGCGGCGGTGTCGCTCCTTGCGTTCCAGCCGCTTGGCGTTGGAAAGATCGTATTCCGTCTTCGTGCTTTTGTTCAGAATGTCACGAGCGAGTTCGCTGGCCGCATCGCTTTCGTCCTTGCACGACGGAGCCCGACTGGATCCCACCGGCCGTCTGGCACGTTCTTCCAACGCCCGACGCAACTCCGGCAGAATCCTTCCGGTCGACAACACCTTCGACTTGGACCGGGCGTAATTCCGCATGTCGGCGAGCAACTCGACCAACTCGGGCGGCGCGCCGTCGACACGCCTGAGATCCAACGGGATGCGTTGCCGATGCCGATCGATCTCACGGACCAATCGCTGGCGAAGGTCCGCGACGTCGACCTCGGCGCCCGCAGGCCAAACAATTTCCACCGGTTCTTCGCCGGAGATTTCATCCAGTTGGATGTCCAAACGAGACATTTCTGTAGGACCGTTCGCAAAGTTGGGCTGATCGGTGCCATCGTGGAGGAATTCACGGTATCGATCTTTGGGTATTCCAGCGTTCACAATCCGGCGGATACACCAAATTTTCAAACGCCAGTCACCAAGCCTTCACATAACGAACCATCTGGTTCCAAGGCACCGGCCTTGGAACCGGATGCATGTCGCCGGCTCCCGCCGGCGGACCGGATCGGAGAAGCTGGCGGAGCCAGCAGGCAGTGCGTTCCCGGGCGGAGCCAAGGAACGAGGGGAAGTGCTCACATCGCTCCCGGAGCTGCCGTCGCGATCGCGACGGAAAACCCGCGCACTGGCGAACATCTGGTTCCAAGGCTCCGGCCTTGGAACCGGCTGTATGTCGCCGGCTCCCGCCGGCGGGCCGGACAGGAGAAGCTGGCGGAGCCAGCGGGCAGTGCGTTCCCGGGCGGAGCCCAGGAACGAGGGTCCGCGAGATTCCGACACCGACCGCTCAGAATTTGACCAGCAGCAACAACGAGTAGTAAATGTCGTTGGGACGCGCGCCTTGCGGTGTGCTGTCGTACCGGTCCGTTGCCGCCAGTTTGAGCGACAGGTTTTCACTGTCGTCCAGCAGAATCTCCCAGGCCAGATCGGTCACGACACGGTAGTCAGAGAAATCTTCCCAAGCCGGGAAGTAATCCACCTTGCCCTTCAACTTGTGATACCGGTTCACCTGCCGCTCGGCTTCAATGCCGAAGACAGCTTCCGGCTTCCATGAGTCATCCGGCGCACCAATCTCCTTCGAAGCACCCGCACCGAAACGGGTCACCAGCAGCGCGTCGTCCGTACGGATCCAGTGGTAGCCCGCACCGCCGTTCAAGTTGATGCGGGAATCGAAAGCTTTGAATTGGTCCCACTCGACTCCGAACTTCCCAAATGCCGACCACTGGGATTCCCCCAGCAATCGATCGTAGTCTGCATTGAATCGGCCATTGTCTTCGGTGGTGACCCCACGATTGGTCGCCTTGCGATAGTCAAAGTCGAACGCGAGCGTGTACAAATCGGTTTTCCGCCGCATTTCCAATCCGGTCTGCAATGCCAACGTGCGGGCGTTCCCGCTGCTACCATCGAGCCCAAATTCGGCATGGTTCTTCCACCCCTTGGAAATCCACATCCAGGGGATCTCGTACCAAGCCGTCGTCTCCTCCTCCAACGGCGGTGCTTCCGGAACGATTCCTTCTTCCAGCACGGCTCCCAAAGGCAAGGCGCCGGCTTGCGGGTCCGGAGACGCAATGCCCGCACCCACCATCTCCGGCTCCAGCACTGCCGATGGAACGCCCTCCGGTAGGGAAGCCCCAGGCGGTGTCGGAAGCGCAGGGACAGGCAGTTCCAGGTCTTGACCCGCGAGGGCGGCGGCAATCCCCGGCTGAAAATCGGAGCCACCGGCCGAGTTCAACTGCAGGGGATCCAGCTGGTAGGTGACCTGCTGCAGTTCGTCGGCCGGCGAGGGGAATGATTCTTTCACCGCGGCATTCCGACGACGAAGAATCTCCCGTCCGTCGAACGTGGGAATTCCACGCTGCCATGAGGAAACCGGTGAATCGGAATTCGTGCCGGTCGAATTCGCGTCGAATTCCTGCCCCCCAACCAAAGCCGCGTTGCAAAACCAGGCCAACGCGATGGCCCCCGCGAACCAGCGGCAAAGCAATGGTTTCGGTCGTAGGGCGGGTTTTGATCGGCGACTGGGGCCGAACCACCAAGCGGTCGTGTGGAAAAACGCGAACAATTCAGTCCAGCGGGAATGGGAAATCGGGCGGACTGTTGAGAATTAGCAGATTCCGATCGCCGCTGTCCAGCATCATTCCCCCGCCCCGCCTCCCACTCTCGCGGCTGAAATAAACAGGGACGATCCGTTACGGGGACCAATCCCGGCCCGGGGACAGAGCACCTGCGGGGAGCTGGCAGGCGGAGCCTGCAAAGCAGGTTGTTCCAAGGCGGGAGCCTTGGAACAAGGGCGTCACCGCCAGCCGGGTAGACCGGCATGACCACCGGCCGCCGGCGGGGCTTCCCGCTGGCCGATTTCGGTGCGTTTGGTTACCCTTCCGTGCATGGACGAATCTCCGCTCAGCAATCGAATTCGACAACTTCGCAACCTCGTCGTGATGGCGATGGCGGACGGATCGATCGGGCAGCGGGAGGTCACGTTGGTTGCCCAACGATGCCACGAACTCGGGCTGGGCGAAGCGGATTTGCAGGATGCTTTGCGATACGGCTTGGACGACGCGGCGGCCTTGGACTTGCCGACCGATCTGCATGAACGGCAGGTGCTGATGACGGATCTGATTCGGATGATGGCCGCTGACGGCAAGCTGGACGAGACGGAGAAGCGACTGTTTGCACTGGCTGCTGCAAAGATGAAGCTGCCCGCCGATCAGCTGAATCGCTTGATTGATCAAACGTTGGGAACGTAGGTGTGGCAAGAATTCTGATCACGTCAGGACCGACACGGCAGTACCTTGATCCGGTTCGCTACCTGTCGAACGCTTCCAGCGGTCGGATGGGCGCTGCACTTGCCACCGCCGCATTGGAGCTGGGACACGAGGTTGTGGTGATCAGTGGTCCGGTGCAAATCGATTACCCGCCCCGCGCCCACGTCGTCCCTGTCGTCTCAACGGACGACATGTTGGAGGCCAGCCAAGAATGGTTTAAGAAGTGCGACGGAGCGATTGGGGCAGCGGCCCCCTGCGACTACATGCCGCGATTCGTCGAATCACAGAAAATTGCCAAGACGGGTGCCCCGCTGACACTGGAATTGATCGAAACGCCCGACGTGGTCGCGACCCTTGGCCAAACCAAACTTCCCGGGCAATGGGTCGTCGGATTCGCATTGGAAACCGAAGACCGCAGATTTCGGGCAACTGTCAAACTGGAAAAAAAACATTGTGACCTGATCGTCAGCAACGGACCCTCGGCCATTGATTCGCTGGACAACCACGTTGAATTGCTGGATGCGGCAGGCGACGTCGTGGCCAGCGTTCATGGCAGCAAGCAGCAAGTCGCCGATGTCCTGTTGGATCACATTCAACAGCGACTGATCGGCCGGGTTTCCGGCACCAAAGCGCCCGGCTGATGTGGGGCTGATTGGAACCGCCGGCGCGCCTCGCCACGCTGCGTCTGCCAGCGTTGGACGGAAAAGACCGCCCGCACCGTGGCCCAGTGCCGCCGCCCTCACGTTCCGACACCGCCTTTGACCGCGAACTTGATTCCCAACTCTGTCCCCGCAAATTCATGTCCACCGATACGCGAATCGATCTGTCCACCACCCTCGGCAGACTGGAATTGCCCAATCCGATCATGGTCGCCTCGGGAACCTTCGGTTACGCGCGCGAGATGCAACAGGTCGTCGACCTCTCCCGACTGGGCGCCGTGCTACCGAAAACCATCACCGCCGAACCACGCATCGGAAATGCCCCCTGGCGAACGGTCGAAACCTCGGCCGGACTGTTGAATGCCATTGGCCTGGACAATGACGGCGTGGAGGCGTTCATTGAACATCATCTGCCGTACCTGCAATCGCAGTCGGTTCCGATCGTAGTCAGCGTTGCGGGACGGACGCGTGACGAGTTCGTGGCCCTGGCCCAACGAATCGGTGAATTGGGCGTGGCCGCCGTGGAACTGAACCTGTCCTGTCCGAATGTCAGCGGCGGAGTCGATTTTGGTACGAACGCGACGTCTTGCTATGAAGTGGTATCGGCTGCCAGGCAAGCCTGCGCCGTCCCGGTGTTGGCGAAATTGACTCCGAATGTCACCAGCATTGCCGACATCGCGCGGGCCGCCGCGGAGGGTGGGGCCGATGCCGTCTGTCTGATCAACACCGTGCTGGCGATGGCGATCGATTGGCGCAAACGCAAACCCATGCTCGGCAATGGTATGGGCGGGTTGAGTGGCCCGGCGATCAAACCCATCGCGCTGCGATGTGTGCACCAGGTCGCCTCGGCCGTCGAAGTTCCAATCGTCGGCATCGGGGGCATCGCATCGATCGATGATTGCATGCAGTTTCTGGTCGCGGGGGCGTCGGCCGTCCAGATTGGAACGGCCAATTACTACGACCCCACCGTGTCGGTTCGAATCATCGACCAACTGCCCGACGCGCTGGCGGAGCTGGGTGCGTCTTGCGTGCGAGAAATCGTCGGCACACTGGAGGTGTAATCAGAATGGCTTTGTTGACGATTGCCGATGTGACCATCGGCTTTGCCGGCCCAAGTCTGCTGGATGGCGTGACGGCACAAGTTGAACGTGGACAGCGGATCGGATTGCTGGGACGAAACGGCGCCGGCAAGACCACCTTGTTGAAACTGTTGGCAGGTCAGCTGCAACCGGACAATGGGGAGATCATTCTGGACGACCAAACCCGTGTCGCGCGGCTGATCCAGGACGTCCCCGCGGACCTTCACGGCAGCATCGGTGAGATCGTGTTGAGTGGCGTTCCCAAGGCAAAGGTCGACGATCCGACCACCCGCTGGGAAGCCGAACACGATGTGGAGATCACGCTCTCGCAAATGGCACTCGACGCCGACACGTCCTTCGATTCGCTCTCCAGCGGGATGAAGCGGCGGGTCCTGCTGGCGCAGGCCATCGTGTCCCGGCCCGACATCCTGCTGCTGGACGAACCGACCAACCACTTGGACATCGCATCGATCCTGTGGCTGGAAGACTTTCTCTCACGGTGGCAGAACACCCTGATCTTCATCACCCACGACCGTTCGTTTCTTCAGCGTCTGGCGACACGGATTTGGGAGATCGATCGAGGTCGTTTGTTCGATTGGAGCTGCGACTATCAGACGTTCCTCGTCCGCAAGGAACAGGCGTTGGAGGCCGAAGAGAAGCAGAACGCGCTGTTCGACAAACGCTTGGCGGAAGAAGAAGCCTGGATCCGCCAGGGAATCAAGGCACGACGAACACGAAATGAGGGACGTGTCAAAGCCCTCAAAGCCATGCGTCGCCAGCGTCAAGAACGCCAGGAACGCGAAGGCACCGCCAAGTTGTCTTTGCAGGATTCACAGCGGAGCGGAGCTCTGGTGGCAGAACTGAAGGACGTTTCGTTTTCTTACCAGGACCAACCCATTGTCGACCAATTCTCCACGACGGTCATGCGGGGCGACAAGATTGGCATCATCGGTCCCAACGGGGCCGGCAAGTCGACCTTGTTAAAGTTGTTGTTGGGAAAACTGCCGCCCGATTCGGGCCAAGTGCGTTTGGGAACCAAACTGCAAATCGCCTACTTCGACCAGCTCCGCGATACGCTGGATCCCGAAATGACGGTCCAAGAGAACGTCGGAGAAGGCAGCGAGCAAATGCAGCTGGGCAACAAGAAGAAACACGTACTGGGGTACCTCCAGGATTACTTGTTCACGCCCGAGCGGGCCCGTACCAAAGTCAAGTTTCTCTCCGGCGGTGAACGCAACCGAGCTCTGCTGGCAAAGCTGATGAGCAAACCGGCCAACGTGCTGGTCATGGACGAACCGACCAATGACCTGGATGCCGAAACGCTGGAACTGTTGGAAGAACAACTGGTTGAGTTCGATGGAACGCTGCTGTTGGTCAGCCACGACCGAACCTTCCTGAACAACGTCGTCACCAGCACCATCGTGTTCGAAGACGAGACGATCCGACAATACGTCGGCGGCTACGACGAATGGCAAGCCGCTGTGGCGCGGCGTCCCCAGGAATCATCCAGCGACAAGAAGACTCCGTCCAAACCCGATTCCTCCACAACCCCGTTCGAACCGGCGAAGGTCGCGGAATCGACTTCGGCTTCGGATTCGAATTCGCCGCGAAAACTTTCTTACAAAGAGAAACGCGAGCTGGATGCGTTGCCCGAAAAGATCGAATCTCTGGAACAGCAGATTGCCCAGTGGCACGCCGTGATGGCCGATCCGGCCTATTACCAAGGCGGCGGCGACAAGATTGCGTCTGATGCCGCAAAACTGGCCGAGGCCGAATCCGAGCTGGCACAAGCGTTCGAACGTTGGGAACAGCTGGAATCTTGATCGCATCAGGTTAATCGATCTCGACTCCGGTCGTGGCTACTTCGCCTGCTCTTGCAACATCCGTTTCACCCGCTCTCGCTCTTTTTCCAATGCGGCGGACGGAATCGGCAGGGGCCGGAACGTCGCCGAGGCCACGACCGGCTCATCTTCGGGAATCTCTCGCCACGCGAGTTTCCGGAACCACACCGGCTGGCCGTGATCTTGCAGCCAAAGCTCCCCGCCTCGACCACTCAGATCGCCGCCGCGAATGGCCAACAAATGCACCATCGGCGCCCAACGTGGATCGGCATAGTCAAAATCGAGCACCTTTTCTTCGTTCAGCCAGTGCTGGATGACGGTGCCTTTGCAAACGATGCGGGCAGTATTCCATTCTCCAAACGGCTTCGTCGCATCCTTCGACGGCGCCATGCAAAAGAACAGCGACGCGGCGGACTGTCGGGGGTTCTCTCCGTAGGAACTGTGTTGATTGTCCAGCACCTGGTACTCGACTTGCCCTGGACGGTAGTAGACACCACTGTTGCACCCCTTGGAAACCTTCCACTCGAATCGCAATTCGAAATCGTCCGGAACCTTGGCCCGCGTGAAAGTCAGGGAGCCACCCGACTCCGAACGATAGAACGCGCCGTCTTGAATGATCCAGTTTCCGCCATGCCGCCAACCGTCAAAGGTTCGGCCATCGAAAAGCTGGGTGAATTCAGGCTCCTCGTTCGAGGACGTCTTTGCCGCCCCTTCCGTATCCTTTTGTTGGATCGCGGGCGGCTGGGCCCGCACCACCGAAGTGGAAAACACGAACAGGAGAATTACACCGCTTCGAACCAGCGTCAGTTTCATCAAGTCAAGATTGGGTTGGTGGCGACAACATCACCTTCGTCAATGCAAATGGTCCGGCAACGAATCTTCGAATTCGATTTTGACCGGTGAGAACGGAACATGTCGGATGGTGGCGCCGCCATTGTAGAATCGCACGCCGTCGACCCACAGGCCGTGAATCTGTCGGTGAGTGTGGCCAAAGACAATTTGCCGAACTCCCTGGACCCGATCTTGGGGTTGGCGATGCATCCAACGGAGCAGCCGCAAACAGGTCCGTCGTTTCCGGTGCGCCGCCGTGGCAACCGCACGGTGCAGCCGTGCCGCGACCGCGGCGTCGTAGGCTCGATGCTGTAGCGGTCCAGCTTCCGGCTTATTGCTCCATCGTTCCCGGTATTGATCGAACGCTTGCGCCGATCCGTCCCCCTCGATCACGTCCCCGTGCACAAACAGCGTGTCACGGATCCGGACTGAGTCGACACCGCCAAAGAACTTGGGATGATCGGCAAACCGTTGCCGCAACGCCTCACCGAACGGCGCGTGTGCGTCGTGATTGCCAAGCAGAAAGATGAACTGCTTGTCGGGAAAGCGTTCACACCAGTCGCCCAGCCAACGCAGCGCCAGGTTGATCGTCGCCTCGCCATTCCCCGCTTGGCTCCAGCGAAAATCGAACAAGTCACCTCCCCACACGCACAAGTCGCTCCAGTCAACCGATTCTTCGATCAGAGATTCGTATTGGCCGGCATTGCTGCGGGATGAAAACAGATGCAGATCCGAGATGAACGTCAATCGCTCCGGTTCGGCGTCCTCGGGCCACGTGTGAATCATCGTTTGTCTCGGTCTTCGTGAAGTTTCATTCACCCTTCCGCTTGGAGGTCGTCCAGCTTTGCTTCACCCGCCCTCCGGGAGGGTCGCGGAGGAGCTTGCGACGACGCGGGGAGGGGCATGGCGGACATGCTTGATTTCATCTGGTTGATGAAGACACCCTCCCCAAAGGCTCGTGCCTCACCTTTGACCCTCCCGGAGGGAGGGTGATCTCAAAAAACACGTCTTTTGCCGACTCAGAAAGCTACACGACCTCCAAGCGGGAAGGCGCAGGTTGTTCTCATGCGGTCGCACTTGTCATGCCCCAAGGGCGAGTGTGGAGGCCGACATCCTACCAAATCACGGCCGGTCGCCGGTGTTTTCAGGATGGTCGTATTCAGGATTGTCTCTCATCGGATCCGCCCCCACTTCGCGCTGCCAGTCATGCAGCTTTTTCGTCAGCTCGGCAACCTTGTCGGGCCGTCGATCCGACAAATCATCGGTCTCACCAAGGTCACGATCCAAGTCATAAAGCGAGACCTCGCCGGTTTCGTAGTTCTCGATCAGCTTCCAGCTTCCGCACCGCACGACCCCGCTGGGAAAACTTTCCGGATGTTGGTTGTAGTGGGGGTAATGCCAGAAAAGTGCTTGTCGTTGAATCGATCCGTCTGCTTTCAGCAATGGCACCAGGTTTTTTCCGTCGACATGTTGATAGGGCCGAAGCGGTTGTCCCGTGGCCGCCAAAATCGTCGGATAAAAGTCCGTGCTGATAACCGGCTCCGAACAAACCCGTCCCGGGGAAGCATGTCCCGGCCAGTGCATGATCAAGGGGACTCGAATGCCGCCTTCGTAGTTGGATCCTTTGTTCGCCCGCAACGGAGCATTGCTGGTCGCTTTGGCAAACCCGCCGTTATCGCTGGTGAAGATCACCAGCGTTTCTTGGTCGATCCCCCGATCGCGAAGCGTTGCCATCACCCGTCCCACGCTTTCGTCGACGCTCTCCACCATCGCGGCGTACTCGGCCGACCCCTGCCGCTGCTTCTTCGGAATCTCGCGGTAGTGTTTGACCTTCTCAGGTTTTCCTTGGAGAGGCGCGTGAACGGCGTAATGGGAAAGCATCAAGAAAAAGGGGCGACGGTCAGCATCACGAATGAATCGCTCCGCCTCTTCCGCCAACCGGTCGACCAGATAGTCCCCCGGTTCTCCGCCGACAGGCGAATCCTTGTGCAAGGTCTGCCCGGTCGTCGGAATCTTCCAACTGCCGCGGAAGGGATAAAAGTAGGCCCCCGGCGCCCCGTAGTCGCGCCCGCCAACATTGACGTCAAAACCCTGGTGCTCGGGATAGTAATACGTCTCCGTTCCCAGGTGCCATTTTCCGATGAAGCCCGTGCGGTAGCCTGATTCTCGCAGAGCCTCGGCAATCGTGACCTCCTCCAGCGGCAAATTGGACAGGTAACGCCCTTCGCGCATGCGATGATCCGTTGGGCTCCAGCGTCCCGAAGGCAGCCATTGGGTCAGCATCAGTCGGGCCGGGTACTTGCCGCTCAAGACCGCCGCCCGTGTCGGGGAACACACGTTGCATGCGGCGTAAGCGTCCGAGAATCGGACTCCCTGTTCCGCCAAACGGTCGATGTGGGGCGTCCTGTAATAGCGACTGCCGTAACAACCCAGGTCGGACCAACCAAGGTCATCGACCAAAATCAAAACAACGTTGGTGGCTTTGTGATCGTTGTCGAGTTCCTCATCAGAACGAGCAACCAGTGCTGGAAGCGTCAGCAGCATCGCCCACAAAACGTATCTCATCTTCAACACTCTTCGTTGATTCGGTGCCATTCAGGTCGGTTCCAGCGATCACGGTCGCCTAAAAAGATTGCCGGCAAGGGCGCAGAACAAACATTCTATTGCGCTGCGTTGGCAGCGGACTTCGGCTTCAGATCCGGCACCGGTGCAGCCTCGGATTGCGGAATCCAATGGCGGTGCCACGCCAGCACTTCTTCCGATTCGGGCCGGTCAGCCAAGTTGTGCCATTCCAGTGGATCCACGCGGTGGTCGTACAGCTCTTCCGTTCCATCCGCGTACTGAATGAATCTCCAGTCGTCGCTGCGAACGGCATGATTGCCGCGACTATATGTCATCAGCGCCGGTTGGTCCCAATCGGAATTCGGATCGCGGAGTAATGGCACCATGCTGCGACCGTCACATTCGGCGTCCGGCTCCAAGTCGCACAACTCCAGCAGCGTCGGATAGAGCACCGACAAATCGACGGGACGCGGGCAACGACTGCCGGCGGACGTCACGCCCGGAGCCACCACGATCAACGGAATGTGGTTCGTTTTCTCCCACAACGCAAATTTCTCGATGTGGTTCTTTTCGCCAAGATGGAACCCGTGGTCGGACCACAAAACGACAATGGTCCGATCACGACGCGGGCTGCGGTCGAGCGCGTCGAGCAACCGGCCGACCTGTGCGTCCGCGAACGCCGCACAGGCAGCGTAAGCCCGGAAAAACTGCAACGTCGATCCGGGGATTCGGGCCTCCAATTCCTGCATGCCCTCCCAAAACCATCGCTTCTTCCGCAACAGCCGTTCAGCGCCGGACGGAAGATCGCTCCAATCATCCGGAAGTCTTGGCGGCGCAGCCATGTTTTCAAACGGAGCATGGAACTCGCCGGGCGAGAAAAAGGGCGAATGGGGTTTGAAGATGCCGCACGCAAGAAACAACGGCGCGTCCCGCTGCGAATCAGCAAGTTCCCCGATGCAGTACTCGACGGTCTTAAAATCGATGGACTGCTCCACGGTCGCCGGCCAGCGCCCCCAATCCGTATTCCGCGACCCGTACTCCGGCGCACGATTCAACTTTTCTGGCGGATAGGATTGCGGACGCATGGGTTGGAAATCGTCGAATGAGGCCTCGTCGTGAAACGCTCCGTCCAGATGGTGATGAAAGATCTTTCCAGCACCCACGACGTCGTATCCGGCACGTCGAAATCGCTGGAAAATCGTGGGACGATCCCCGACCGCCCCCCGCCAATCGCTCTTGTTTCCGTAGACACCCGTCGTCGATGGCCGCAACCCGGTCAGGGTCGCCGACCGCGAAGGATTGCACGCCGGCGAAATGCAGTACGCCTTTTCAAACAGCATCCCTCGATCAGCCAGCCGCCGGAGGTTGGGCGTGGGAATCGGCGATTCCGCGTCCAGCAGCGAAATCCAGTCGTTTAGATCGTCGACCACAATGAACAACACGTCCGGCCGGCGCAAATCGTCCGCGGCCCGTCCGGTATTGATCATCAAGATCCCCGCCATGACGCCCCAAAACACCAGTCGGGCCAGCCGTCGCCAATGCTTCCGAAGACAGCATTTCTCGAACTGGAGCAACATCGATCGGCTCAATGGATTCCACATTTCTCTACCTGGTCGTGCAACTGAACCGAGCGTCCGAACGCGTCCCAACCACCCCGGTGTTCGGATCCGAAACCCGCCGGACATCAATCGCCGACGCACTCCGGATCAGGGATCTTCGTCGATACGCCGGCCGCCCGCAACAATGTCCAACAATTCCTGTGTCGAGGCCTCACTGCGAACGCCCGCGAGTCGTCGGGCGGTGGTGGAGGAAGTGTTTTCCAGCCATTCCATGGCCGACTCCGCCGCCATCAACCGCATCCCATGCTCAGCGGCGACGGCATCCAGCAACACCTCGTACAACGTGATGTACAGGAATTCTCGGATCGCCGACGCTACCAGGTGATCGGCGTCGACGTAGGGGGACGGTGGCAACGGCGGCATCGATGTCACCGGATCAATCGGCAGCACTTGGATCGACAGCGGTTGAAAGTGCCCGACCCCCTCGAACGCTGCCGACACGACCCGCAGGGTGTGGATCCGCCGTTCGCTGTAGTCGTCCAGAATGTTTTGCGCCAGTTCCAGCAGCAGTTGGGGAAGCCCGGAAAGGCTGGCCGGCGAATCGTAGACGCGTTCAGGGACAAAACCGTGGCGTTGCAGTACCGCGCGAGCCCGCCGTCCCACCGAATAGATGGTCGCAGCGTGAAACTGATTTGCTTCGCTGACGGCCAGTTCGGAGATGCGTGTGTTGTAGTCGCCGCACAGCCCCAGATCGGAAGCAACCACCAACAGCCCCGTCGCTCCATCTACGTGCAAGGGCGGACGAATCCCAACTTCCGCGACAATGCTCTCAGTCGCTTTGCGGTACTCGCGGGCCGCCGGCAGGGCTTTGCGAGCGAGCCGGAAGTGGTGAGCCGAGAGGGACCGCATGGCGCCGACGGCTTCGTGCAATGCCTCCAGGGTCTGCAAACGATGCCGAAAGGCCTGCTCGCGTTTCATTCCGGTTGCTCCTTGGCAGGCGCCTCGGAGGCATCTGACTCGGCGGGCTTTGGTGGTGATCCTTCGACCAGAGACCTTGCTTGTCCGGCCAAATCGGCCAGTGTCGTTTTCCAATCGCCTTCGGGATCTGTCCCGGCGTTCAATGCCGCAACAACATCACCCGCCTGGCTGCGAGCCAATTCCATCAGCCGCTGTGCCACCGCCGTCGCTTGTTCAGGATCCAAACCTTCAAGCCAATTCTCCGCGGCTGCCGTCAGCCAGATCACCTGGTGGGCCAGACTCCGCGAAGCAAATCGCCCCTGCCGAAGCAGTCCACGAAGGATCTTTCCCTCGTCCAGACTCTTCCGGGTGGACAGATCGATGTCCAAACCAACCCGCGAGAGCTTTTCCAGCGATTCGAACCGTGAAATTTGGATCTTCAAGTTCTTGGCGGCCGCGCGCATCGGCGGTGGTTGAGCGACGGCGCCGATCCGAGACACGCTGCGTCCGATATCGATGGCCGGACGCAAATCACGCTCGAACCTGCCCGTGTCCAAATAGATCTGGCCGTCGGTGATGGAAATCAGGTTCGTCGGAATGTACGCAGAGATATCGCCGTCGGTCGTCTCCACCAGCGGGAACGCGGTCACCGAACCGGCCCCCAAGTCATCCGAGATGGCGGCCGCCCTCTCCAACAGTTCCGCGTGCACATAGAAAATGTCACCCGGATAGGCTTCGCGTCCGGGGGGACGATCCAACAACAAGGCCAACTCGCGATAGGCGTCGGCGTGCTTCGTCAAATCGTCATAGACCACGATCGCGTGCTGACCCTGATCGCGAAAGGATTCCGCCATCGATGCCCCGGCCAGCGGCGCCAAGTACTGCATTCCCGGGCTGTCCGACGCGTAGGCGGCAATCACCACCGTGTTGGATAACGCGCCGACACGCTCCAGAGAATCGCGCAGCGCACGGACTCGCGACATCGGTTGCCCAATCATCACGTAGACGTTGCTGACGTCTCCGGAAGTCTGTGCGGCGATGAAGTCCATGGCCAGCGCGGTCTTTCCGACGTTACGGTCCCCGATGATCAACTCACGCTGTCCACGGCCGATCGGGATTGCGGCATCCACTGCCATGACGCCGGTCAACAGCGGGCGGTCGACGCTGCGGCGCTCGATAATTTCCGGGGCCTGGCGAAACAGAGGCAAACGCTGGGCGCCCGCGAGCGGAGGCCCTTCATCCAACGGGTTGCCCAGCGGATCCAAGACTCTCCCCAGTGCTTCGCGACCGACCGGTAGATCGGGCAACCGTTGCAGCCCCACCACGCCGTCGCCTTCGTGGACCTCCGAGGCCCCCGCCAGCAAGATCACGCCGATCGTGTCGCGGCGCAAATCGAAAGCAATGCCTTGGGCACCGGAGTCGAATGCGAGCAGTTCTTCAAAGCGGACATCCGGCAAACCCGAAACGGAAGCGACACCGTCGCCGACACGCCGGACAACGCCTCGCGGCTCGACCGCCGTCGACAGCCGAATCGAGTCCACCGCTCGAGATAACTCCTGTTCGATTGTCTTCGTGGGATCAGGCATCGGATACGTCTTGCAACACAGCAGGATTGTTGGCCCGATCTTGCATCTCTTTGACCAGAGACCGCCGGGCGAAGGTGCTGATTCCGGCAGTTGAGGCGTCCACCAGACCTTGGGCCGTCAACACCCGGACCCCCGCGCCGAGTCCGTCGACGGTGTGAAATTCTGCGGTCTCCGCCGCCTTTCCCGCCGCTTCTTTCAAAGCTTCGACCTGCGTCTCCGACAGCGGCAATGAGTGTTCGACCGACACCGGCGCCAGACCATCTTGCCATTGGCGAAGTTGGCGACAAGCCGATTCGACTAGCGCATCGTGAAGCCGTTCACCGGAAAGCTCTTCAAGCAGGCGGCCGACGGATGCGGCGGCGGCAGTCGCCGCGACTTCCGCCAAACGGTCACGTTGGGAGTTGGTGATCTGCGCGGCCTGGTGATGGCTCAGTTTCAACTCTCGGTCGGCGACTTGTCGCGCCTCGTCGAGAATCTTTCCAGCTTGCTCTCGGGCCGCTTCAAGTTGCTTCTCACGTTCACGAGCAATGTCTTCGTGAAGCCTGGCGTAGGCCTGGTCCACCTGATCGTGCCGTTTTCGGGCTTCTTCCAATTTGGTTTCCGCGGCACGCTGATCGGTTTCGATTTTGCTTCGATACTCGGCAATCGCGTTGCGGACCGGTCGAAAGAAGAACCAGCCCAGCGCAGCGGCAAGCACCAGGAAATTGGCCGCCTCGAACAGAAACGTTGTCAAGATGGGTGACACGCTCAGCCGGCCGTCGTCGCGGTGAAGGGGTTGGCGAACAACAGGATCAACGCGATCACCAGACAAAAGATCGCCGTCGATTCGACCATGGCCAGACTGACGAACAGTGTCCGGGTGATGGAGGACGCTTCGTCGGGCTGTCGCGCCAAAGCGTCCATCGCCGCCGCACCGATCCGGCTTTCGCCAAGCGCCGCCCCGATCGCCCCCAAAGCCATCGTGACGGCGGCAGACGCCATCGCGGTGACGGCAATGATCAATTGGTCATTCATCTTGATTGGTTACTCCTCTCCGACGCTCATCGCGGCGCCGATGTAAACCGTGGATAGAATCGCAAAGATGTACGCTTGTAGCAGCCCGATCAGCAGATCCAGTGCCATCATCGGTGTGGGAACCAGGAACCCGGCCAACGCCACCAACAGCCCCACCACCAGATGGCCGGACATGATGTTGCCGAACAGCCGCACCGACATTGCCAAGGTCCGCGACAGTTCGGAGATCACGTGAAGCGGCATCAGCAACGGGTTCGGACGGAAATAATGCTTCAGGTATCCCCACAGTCCGTTGGACCAAATTCCCGCGATCGGCACGCTGAAAAACACCAGCACGGCCAATGCCGACGTCGTCGCCAGACTGCCGGTTGCCGGATGCACGCCCGGCAACTGTCCGGCCAGGTTGCAACCGGCGATGAATAAAAAGAACGTCGCTGCGATCGTCGCGACCACAGTTTGCCGCCGCCCCACGATGTCCTCGACCAACCGATCGAAGCTTTCCACCGTCATCAAAGCCAGCGTTGACAACAGGTCGGATCGACCGGATCGCACGCGGCTTCCCATCACCGCCCCCAAGCCGATCAACACCACCGTCACGATCGCCGATGTCACCATCGTTTCCGTGATCGGGACGGGCCCCAGCCGCATCAACACCGGATCGTCAAAGATATGCAATTCCATCAATCCGGTCTCCGTGAGGAGGGCCATGCGTGTCGCATCGACATCTCGTCATCATTCCCGCGCCAACGTCGGCCCCCGAACCAGCCAACCGAAATGGCAAAGCCGATCGCCCACCCGGCAGCCGCCCACAACACCTCGCCGCTGATCGCCGCGACGACCAACACCGCCGCGACGGCGGCCAACCGCAGCAGGCCCCACAGCGGCGAGTAAACCGTGGGGTGGTGAACGGACCGCCACAACGACACCGTCTGCAGCATTCCGACGGCCGCGCCGGCGGAGATCCAAATCCAATCGGTTGCGTCAATCATTTTTCTGCACCACGGTTCGCCATGCCGCCAGGCAGCCAAGCAACAGACCGACCGACATGATCATCAACGTAAAATGAATGCCACTGTCATAGCGCTGGTCCAAGACTCTGCCAATCCAGGCGCCGCCGGCCGATCCGATCGCGATCGGCCACCCGACCATTCCGATCACGCTAAGCGACCGCCAAAAATGTCGATTCGACTTTTCGCGACGCGCCAAACGTTCGCCGTCGCGTTTGACAGCACGGCGGGGATCGGGTCGCTTGAATCTTGTGGCGTGTTGGCCCATCAGCGTTGCCCTCGTCCGGATTCCCCTGCCTCGTCCTGCCCACGCAGCTCTTGCAGCAGTCGCGTTTGCAATCGATCAAGCGTTCGACGCACTTCCAGTTCTTCGCTCGGTTGCGACAACAAGTGGTCAAGCTGTTCGGCGACCGCGCCAACGTCGTCGCCAATCACGGCCAACGGCGACAGCAATTGAGCCCTCTGGCGATCGACCCGAAGCAGCCCGCCCGCGGTCCCCGCATAGCGTTCTTGGTCGTCGATCCGCAACGAAATCAATCCGGGTTCCACGGCCAACACGCCAGGCTCCATTCGCGGCCGGAGCCCGACCTGCCCGGATTCCGTCGGGACGCGCATTGCCGAGACGTCTTCCTGATACACCGTCTCCAGCGGCGTTCGAATCGTCACCGTCAGGGTTCGTGTGCTCATTTCGGCCGCCCGCTCTGTGGCTTGGCCTCAACCAGATCCTGCAGCGACCCGATCATGAACAACCTCTCTTCGTCCACGTCATCGCAATCGCCTCGCAAGATTCCTTCAACGCCATCGACGGTCTCCGGGACCGAGACATTGCGACCGGGTGCTCCGGTAAAGGACTCGGCGACGAAGAACGGCTGAGTCAAAAAGTTCCGCAGCCGCCGCGCCCGATCGACCAACTGACGATCCTCCGGCGAGAGCTCGTCGATTCCCAACATCGAGATCAAATCCTTCAATTCCTCGTAGCGTCCCAGAACACGACGCGCTTGCTGGGCCACGTCGTAGTGCCGCTGCCCGACGATCGCCGGATCCAACGCTTTCGAGGATGATGCCAGCGGATCCACGGCGGGATACAGACCTTCCGCCGCAACATCGCGCGACAACACCAGAGAGCTATCCATGTGCCAAAACGCGTGCGTGATCGCCGGATCCGAGTAGTCGTCGGCCGGAACATAGATCGCCTGGACCGATACCATGTCGCCTTCCTGCGTCGCGGTGATTCGCTCTTCGAGCGCCGCGATGTCCGCGGCCAACGTGGGTTGGTACCCAACGCGCGATGGCAAGCGTCCCAGCAAGCCGGAGACCTCCATCCCGGCCTGCACGTGCCGGTACACGTTGTCCACCAGGAACAACACCTTCTTCTTTTCCACGTCACGGAAGTACTCGGCAACCGAGAGCGCCGCCAAGCCGACCAGAAAACGGGCGCCCGGCGGCTCCTTCATCTGTCCAAACACCATCGCCGTGCGATCCATGAAACCGCGATCCTGCAGTTCCTGCCACAACTCCAAGCCCTCTCGCGAACGTTCCCCGATTCCGGCGAAGACGGCGATCCCTTCCAGATTCTCCACCGCATTGTGAATGAATTCGGTCAACACCACGGTCTTGCCAACCCCGGCGCCGCCGAACACGGCCACTCGTCCCCCATGGGTGAAGGGACAGAATAAATCGATGACCTTGATTCCCGTGGGATAGACGTCTCCCAATCCTCGGCAGGAAGACGGCGGAGGAGGCGGTCGATTCAAGGGCAAGGACTGGTCCCATGACAATTCGTCGCCTCCGTCCAGCGGTCGGCCGTGCAAATCGATCAGCCGACCAATCAATTGCTTGCCCACCGGGATCCGCAACGCCGTGCCGTCGCAGCACACCTGTGCACCACGGCGCATCCCACGAGTGCTTCCGGTCGCAATCGCGCGCACCGACGATTGCCCCAAGTGAGAATGGACCACGGCGGTCACGGGTGGCTTCCCATCGAGTTCGCACGACAGCGCCGCGTCGATTCGCGGCAGGTCACCGTCAAAGACGGCATCGACCACCGTCCCGCGGACCGCGGTCACACGGCCTTTGATTTCTCCGCCGGGTTGAGGGTTCAGTTCGGATGCCGACATCGCAGTCCAGATTCGTCCAAATTCAGATGAGGACGCGTCGGGTGCAGCTCCTGTTTGCCGCTGGCGAGGTCGCGTCCGCGTCGCCGCCAGTGCAACATCTGAGCCAAGCGAGATCCGGCGGATGCGGAAGAGGCTTTTGGGAATTAGTGCTCGCGGTTCCGAATCGCGTCCGGCAACGATTGCGTGGCGACCGGCGCGTTTCAAATCGATTAGACTGAAGGTCCCGCCCACCGACTCCTTCGTCGCAATCCTTCCCGCCCAATCGCCTTCACGACCTGTTCATGCGATTTTTCTCGCCCTGGCATGTGCTTTTTCTGCTGGCAGTGATGTTGATATCAGCTGCTTCCCCAAACTTGGCCGGTGCCCAGAATGCATCGGTCGATTTCGAACGCGACATCGCGCCAGTCATCCAAACGCATTGCATTCGCTGCCACCATCCCGGCAACCCGAAAGGCGATGTCTCGCTGGCCACCGCCGATGACTTGACGGAAAACGGCTACCTGATCGCCGGAGATCCCGACTCCAGCCATCTGATCGAACTGATCCTGGCTGACGACGACGGGGAAGCCGAAATGCCAAAAGACGGCAAGGCACTGAGCATCGAACAGACGGCCTTGATCCGGAGGTGGATTGATCAAGGTGCGAAGTGGCCAGACGCCGTCATCGTTCGCGAAAAACCAAAAGCCGATGCATCGTGGTGGGCCCTGCAACCGCTTGCAGCTGACACGGACCGGACCATTGACGACTACGTTTCGGCACAACTTGCCGAGCACGGTCTGGAGCTCAGTCCCCGCGCCGACCGACGCACGTTGATTCGGCGCGTCACCTATGACCTGACTGGACTGCCACCGACACCGGAGCAGGTGCAGGCATTCGTCGATGATCCCGATCCGCAAGCCTACGAAAAGCTGGTCGACCAACTGCTGCAGTCCCCACGCTACGGCGAACGTTGGGGCCGGCATTGGCTGGATGTCGTTCGGTTTGGCGAAAGCAACGGATTCGAACGGAACGTGATCATCAACGATCTGTGGCCGTTCCGCGACTACGTGATCCGATCAATCAATGCGGACAAACCGTTTGACCAGTTCATCCGCGAACACATCGCCGGCGACGTGATCGCACCGGACAATCCCGATGTCGCCGTCGGTTCGGCTTTCCTGGTCGCCGGCCCTTACGACGACGTGGGCAACCAGGACCCCGTCCAGGCCGCTCAAATTCGTGCCAACACCCTGGACGAAATCATTCGTGCCACCAGCGAAGCTTTTTTGGGCCTGACCGTCGGTTGTGCTCGCTGCCATGATCACAAGTTCGATCCCATCACGCAGGAAGACTACTACGGGTTGTACGCGTCCTTCGCCGGGATTCGTCATGGCTCCGTGCCGCTGGCGACGCCCCAGGAGAAACATGAACGCTCCCAGAGTCTTGAGCCGCTGGAAAAGCAGAAACGAGACATTGAAAAACAACTCGGCGCGCTCGACAAACAAATCCTGCAGCGAGCCAATTCACAACGCGAAGCGTTTCAGCAAGGCTGGACGCGTCCGCCGGTTGATCGGACGGGTACGGAGGAGACTTTCGACCCGGTGAATGCCAAGTTCGTCCGCCTGGTTTGTCTCTCACAGGACGGCAATCCGAACGCCGCAAACGGATTTCGCATCGATGAGATGGAGGTCTGGTCCGACGGTCCGGACCCCCGCAACGTTGCGTTGGCACGCAACGGCGGGAAGGCAACCGGCCCGGCCCGCCAGATTGAAGATTTTCCCGACGCCTACGGTCCTCAGCTCGCGATCGATGGGAAGGCCGGTGCACGATTCATCGCGACGGGAAACCATTTGACGATCGAGCTGGAGCAGCCCACGATCATCCGACGGGTCATCTTTTCGAGCGCTCGGGGAGAATCCAATCCGGATCATTCCAAATTCCGATTCGTTGCTGAGTACCGGATCGAGGTCTCCGAAGATGGCGAGACCTGGAAGCAGATTGCCAGTGGCGACGATCGCCAGCCGATCGACCAGCAAGCATTCCTGGAACACCGTCTGCGTCGCCTCGCGACCAGCGAAGAAGATCGGCAAGCTCGAGCGAGCTTGCAGAAAGAGCTGAATCAAATCAAACAAGAAATCGCCAAGGTTCCGCCGCTTCCATCGGCCTGGATCGGGCGGCGTGTCCCCGCTGATGCCAAGGGACCGTTTCACGTGTTTCTAGGCGGCAGCCCGCAAAAGAAAGGTCCTGTCGTCGTCCCATCCAGCCTCTCGGCCCTGGACCGCGCCGCCAACTCCGCACACCAGCCCATGGCCGGCGAGGATCTGGTCTCGACGGGATCGTCCCGCTTGGCCGAAGGGCCGAAAGAGTCTCCTCAGAAACCGGATGCGGCCTACCGGTTGGAGCCCGGGACGGAGGAGGCCGAACGGAGACTGGCATTGGCGAATTGGTTGGTCCATCCGAACAATCCGTTGACGCCACGGGTGCTGGCCAATCGGCTTTGGCACTACCACTTCGGGACCGGGATCGTTGACACCCCAAGCGATTTTGGATTCATGGGTGGCCGGCCGACGCATCCAGAACTGTTGGATCTGTTGGCGATCCGATTGCAGGAGAATGGCTGGCACCTCAAGAAGCTGCATCGCCAAATCCTGCTCTCCGCAACCTACCGCCAATCATCCGGCTACCGACCGGACGCGGCCAAGATCGATGCGGATGCGCGTCTGCTGTGGCGGTTCCCGCCGCGCCGGCTATCGGCCGAGGAAATTCGCGACACCATTTTGCAGATCAGTGGCAAACTGGATTTGACGCCCGGCGGGCCGGGCTTCCGCTTGTATCACTTCATGCAAGACAACGTTTGTACTTACGTGCCTTTGGATGAACACGGTCCGGAAACCTATCGACGCGCCGTCTACCACCAGAACGCTCGCGCCTCCGTGGTCGACTTGATGACCGATTTCGATCAACCGGACTGTGCTTTCTCCACGCCTCGCCGAGCGGAAACCACCACGCCGTTGCAAGCGTTGACGATGCTGAACCATCAATTCACCTTGGACATGGCCGATGCGTTGGCCAAGCGGTTGGAATCCGATTCCGGAAACCAATTGGATGGACAAATCGAACGCGCCTACGCGCTTTGCTACGCACGTTCGCCGACGCAAACCGAACGACAGGCTTGCCGCGAACTGGCGCGATCCCATGGCCTGTCCGCTCTGTGCCGCGTGTTGCTGAACTCCAGCGAATTGATTTACCTCCACTGATCCATGTCAGCTCGGTGGCCCCTCATTTTTCACTTCATCCCACTCCGCTCCGATCATGTCCGCTGCCGTCCGCCCTCTCTGTGACTTGACACGCCGGTCGTTTCTTGGCGACGTCACCACCGCGCTCGGCGGGGTTGGGCTGTTGCATTTGCTTTCCGGTTCGGCGTTGGGCGAATCGTCGACGTGGCAGCCCGGTCAAGGTCAGACGCACCATCCGGCCAAAGCGAAACGGGTCTTGCAAATCTTTTGTCCCGGTGCCGCTTCGCACATGGACCTGTGGGAACACAAACCGGCCCTGGAAAAGTACCACGGTCAGCCGTTGCCCGGCGAAGAAGACATGGTCTCTTTCCAGGGAAAGAACGGCAACCTGATGAAAAGCCCTTGGGCGTTTGAACGGTCCGGGCAAACCGGCAAACCGATCAGCTCAATGCTGCCGAACATGGCCCGTCACGTTGACGACATCGCCTTCCTGCATGGGATGCACAGCAAAACCAACACGCACGGCCCGGGTTGTGTCTTCATGAACACCGGCCATGCAACCGAAGGATTCCCCAGTGCGGGTGCCTGGATCAGCTATGCGCTGGGCAGCGAAAATCAAAACCTGCCGACGTACGTTGCCATCTCAGACCTCCGTGGCGAGCCGCCCAACGGCAAAGCGAATTGGTCCAACGGTTTTTTGCCCGCACGACACCAGGGGCTGATGATGAGCGACCAAAAACCCATTCGCAATCTGGCTCGGCCGGAGAGTGTGACGCCCGCCGAGGAGCTCGCGGCCCGCGACCTGCTCCAGCAATTGAATCAGCGGTTTGCCTCATCGCACCCGGCCAACAGCGACCTTCAAGCCCGCCTGGCGGCGTACGAGCTGGCCGCCCGGATGCAAATGTCGGCCCCCGAAGTCGCCGACTTGTCGCGTGAGTCCGACGTCGTCCATGAATTGTATGCGACACGCGATCCGAACCACTTGAAGGCCGCGTACGGACGCAACTGTCTGCTGGCCCGGCGGTTGTTAGAGCGTGGTGTCCGATACGTCAATCTTTATTGCGCGTCGCGGGCTTCGGGAGTCGATGGCTTGCTGAATTGGGACGCTCACAAAACTCTGAAAGCCGACTACGAACGGCACTGCCCCATTTTCGACCAACCCACCGCAGCTCTGCTGACGGACTTGAAACGGACCGGACTGCTGGACGACACCTTGGTGTTGTGGACGACGGAATTTGGCCGGATGCCGACGCATCAAGCCGGAACGGCCGGGAGAGATCACAATCCCGATGGTTTCACGTGTTGGATGATGGGTGCCGGGGTGCGAGGCGGCGTCTCTCACGGTGCAACCGATGAGTTCGGTCGCAGGGCAGAGCAGCATCCCACCACCGTATGGGATTTCTATGCGACCGTGTTGCATCTACTTGGCTACGACCATGAACGGTTGACTTGGTACCACAACGGACTCGATCGACGTCTGACAGACGTCCACGGCAACGTGATCAAGGAAGTGTTGGGGTGAAATAGCATTCCGTCGTAGCATTCTGTCGTAGTTACGTTCGCCAGAGCGTAGAGATGCCGTAGTCACGCTCGCCAGAGCGTGGAGCACCCGCCCCAGCCACCATCTGGCGACGGCGGCTACAACGATCCGAAATCTAATCGCTGTATCTCAAAGTCACCCGTCCCTGATCGCGTCGAGCGTACAGAATCGCGACCAACAGAATTGCAATCCCGGTCAACTCCAGCAGGTCCACCCACCAGGCGTCAGAGATCCACGGGGCGAGCAGGCTGATCATCACCACACGCAGGCAGACAAAACCGATTTGCGTCACCACGGCCAGCCATAGCAAACGGGTCACAAGAGAACTCTTCTGGTGCATCGCCTGACGCAACAGCTTCCAGGAAGGTCGCGCCAAAATCCCCACCACGGCCAAGACCAGGACCGTGAATGCGGCTCGTAAAGCCAGTTTGTGATCGTACAGTCCCGATGCTCGCGCCAGCCACTTGCCACCGTCGATCACGAACGTCTGCAGATCGGCCTGCTTGTTGATCCCGAGGACCAGGAACAAGATTCCGACAAGCATCCATTGCCGCGACGAGGGCGCGATCGATGGTCGTCCTGCACTCCGCCTGGACTGCACCAACGCCATCGTCGCCACCGCTAAATAGGCAAACGTCACGAACAGACTGATGGGATCCGGATCCCCGAGAATCCTCCACCCATCGTCGACGGCGGATAGCGGCAGAGGCAACAGCGACGTGCCGCACCACCGCATCTCGGTCATCGATCCCATGGTGCTTGAAACGATTCCCAAATCGGCTGCTCCAATGGATGCAGTTCACCGGATGTCAGTCCTCGCCCTGCGGCTCGGTCAGCCAGCTCTCGCGCCTGGTTGGTCATGCCCTTCTCTCGCGCCGCCCAAGCAAGGTGGAACAGGGTGACCGCATTCGGATACAGCTCACCGGCCCGCTCAAAATCTCTGATGGCGCCATCGACGTCGCCGGCTTTCAGCCGAGAGACCCCTCGGGTATCCAACAGGAAGAACTTCTCGCCCTGCTTATCGATCGCCTTGCTACAAATCTCGACGGCCAGGGGAGCATTCTTCTCGGTCAACCCGAGCAGCGTCGCAAGGTTATTGATCGCGACGACTTGATCGGGATCGTCCAGCAAGATGGACTCGTAGATCGAGATCGCACGCTCGAAGTCACCACGCTTCTCATTCAGCCGCGCGACGATCACGGCGATGGTCGCGTCCGTCGAGTTTTGTTTGAGCAGCGGCTTGTAAACCGATTCGATCGCGGCCAGCGATTTGGCACTGCAAACGTCGCCGGCGAACACGGCATCGGCGAACGCAACCAACTCCTCTTCGGATGCAGATGCAGCAGATTTCTGAAGCGAGATTGCCGCCTGATCGCAGTGCCCCTGTTGCAGCAGACGAAGCGCATTTTCGACCTCTGGCGTTTCATCACTCTTGGCCAGACGATCCGCCATCGACTCCTCAGCGGCACGAAAACGTTGCGCGGCCGTCTTCAGGCGATTTGTCAATTTCCCATTGCTACTGCCGTCATTCTGGACAACCCGCAATTGCTTCTCCAATTGATCGGCGTATTCGGCGACCATGGCATACCGCTTGGCAAGGGTGGTCGCCCCGACAAACCATTCGGTTTCACGTGCCTGACCGCGGGAAGCCGACGCGGCCGAAGACGCCGTCAGATTGGACAGCAGTTCGTCGTACTGGCTACGCTGGAATCGGATGTCCGCCAGCAGCTTGGCGGTCGCCGCATCTTGAACGTTCTGCTTGACCAGCCGACTGACCCACAGATCCGCCTCGGTCGGTTCCCCACGATCCAACAGCAGTTTTGCATAAATCTGTTCGTACTTTGGCTCGCACAGCTCTTCATCCAGAAGCAATGGCATCATCAAGTCACTGGCCTTTTTCGTCTGCTTGTCCGCCGCATACAACTGTCCCATCATGAACTTTTCGTTCAAAGTTGGTTCCCAGTCATAGTTTTCGAGAAGTTCTTCAAACTGCTTTAGTGGCTTCTCCGGATTGCTTTTGCCTAAGTAAATCGCATCCACAATGGCTCGGGCGACAAGATCATCTTGCGACTCTGGCTCGTGCGACAAGTTACGCGAGATCAGACGCTGAGCGCGAGCGTAATTGTCGGAGGCTCTTGATTCGGCTAGTGTCAATGCCAGCGTGCGACGGGCCCACTTTGCCACCTTGCTTTGCTCACCCTGCGATTCCCCGGACACCTCAATCAGCCGCTGCAAAAACTCCACAGCGTCATCGCGTGACTTGATGGACGACACCAGGGCGAAGGCCTCTTCGTTGCGTTTGATCCCCTCCAACGTGCTCAGGTCGATTGCACTCAAGACCCGCGCGGCCTCCGCCTTATCTGGAAGTGCCAGATAACCCTTGGCGACGTTGATCAGGCTGCCGGGATCGGACGGTTCCGCGGACTCTTCAGCTTCAGCCAACGCCTTCCGCGCCTCACCAAGTCTTGCATTGCGATTCAAGTACCCGATCCACGCGAGCCGAGCGGACGTCGGATCGTCGGCGCTCTGAATGGCGTTTTGGTACGCCGCGTCAGCCTCAGACGAGTGCTTCGTCAGCTCTTCCATTCGAGCCAACCACAGATAGTCGCCTTCCGATTTCGATTGACTCGCCGCCTCACGAGCATGCACCAAAGCACGACGCATGTCCGCATTCCGGTAGCTGACCACCGAAGCATATCGAGCCATCTCGGCACTCACGGATTTTCCACCCTGCAACAACTGGCGGATGATTCCGTCGGCTTCGGCAAAACGTTTTTCCTCCGTCAAGAGTGCAAGAAGATGCTGCAGGGTCGCCGTTTGACGCCACCCCAGGCTTATCGCCCGTTGGTACGCCTCGATCGCTTTTTCCGACTCGCCGGCCCGCTCGTAGATCGACCCCGACAATGCGGGAATCAAATCCAGATTCGGCCGCTGTCGGGCCGCGTCGGACAAGTGCTTCTGCGCTTCCCCTGACGTCTCCTGGTCCAGATCCCACGACTCCGTTTCCATGACCTTCTGCAATGCCGTCCCGCAATTCCAGAGCGCACCTTCACCCACCGTTTGACGCAGATCGCTGGTGACGGATCCCATCTCGCTCACCAGCCGATCCCGATCTGCAGGGTCAATCGATTGTTCGTTCTCACTGCCCTCTTGAAGCTTGACTTGGTACTCACGATAGACGAGTTCCATCTTCTGTTTCTGTGCATTCAGGTCGCTCGGGTCTTTCTCTCGTTGACGGTCGACAACCTCTTCCGCCAAACGAGACTCACCGGATGAAACCAGCAAAGGGATCATTAGACTGGCAAAATCATCTTGTTGATCTTCCGACCAATTCGGGGTCTTAGTCGCGAGCTTTGCAAGTTGCTCCGAAAGATCCTGCTTGCCTTGATCGACAAGCAATCGCGCCGACGCGTATCGCAAGGTGGGCGTTTCTCCGATCTCCGAGACCGCCTGATTGAGTAACTCTTCTGCCCGCTCCCATTCCCTTTCGTCGATCTCAAGCAAAACGCGGTCGGACCAAACGGCCGCCTGATCCGGAGCCGACTGCAAAACCGATCTGGCTTCATCCCCTTTGCCTTGTACCAGCAACATTTTGGCACGGAGCACGGCCACGTCCGACGCACGCTTCGGATCCTTGCTCATCGCGTCCAAAACCGTTTCGAATTGGCTCCAGTCCCGACTCTCCTGTGGCCGACCAAGGTTCTGCGAATACAGCAGCCAGGCAAAATTCAGGGGCGCGGTGATGGAACCGTTCGGCCGATTGGCCACGACTTCGTACTGCTGGACGGCCTCGTCAAGTCGCCCCAACTTCATGTAGGCAGCCGCCAGTCGTTCGTGACCCGGCAACCACCTGGGATTCGACTCGACGACCCGCCGCAGCGTGGAAACTTGCTCGTCGAATTGTTCTCTTTCTTCGTAAATTGCTGCCAGAGTGAGATCCACCAGACGCAGGAGCTCTTTACTGTCTCGCAATCCACTGCGAGATTTCTCGAGCTCTTCGATAGCCTTCTTCGAGTCGCCGGTGACGGCCAGCAACTTTCCCTTTAGGAAGCTCTGAAGCGGCTTCGAAAAGTTGGTGTTCTCAAGCTGATTGATATGTTTGCGTGCAGCTTCCGGGTCGCCGTTTTTATCGTCCAACAGTTGATTGGCGAGATTCCATCGCAATTCCACTGCCCCCGGAAGCCGAGCGATGCCTGATTCCAAGTACCGCTGACTTTCGGCCATCAGCTTCTCTTTCTCGGCAGTGGAAATCGACGAATCCTCCGCCAACTTCGCCGCAGCACGCGACGCGACTCGGTAAAA
Organism: Roseiconus nitratireducens; assembly: GCF_008629675.1. Lineage (GTDB taxonomy): Bacteria > Planctomycetota > Planctomycetia > Pirellulales > Pirellulaceae > Stieleria > Stieleria nitratireducens. The sequence continues at coordinate 654,884 of NZ_VWOX01000002.1, forward strand.
CATCGCCGAATCTGGGAACAACTGGATCCCACGCTGCGATAATTCCATCGCTCGGCGGAGTTCTTCCCGTTGCATCGCAACCGTCACCGCAAATTCCAACGATTCACGTGATTCCGGTGCCAGCTCCAAAGCCCGCGTCGCGGATTCCTCCGCTCGATCGAGATTCGCCTTGAGGGATCCGCTGGTGTCGGTCGTCACCGACGGAGTGAGGCCGCCGGTCTGATCCAGGAAAAAACGTCCACGTGCGACGTGCGCATCGGGATCCTGCGGATACTGCTTCAGCAGGAGGTCCAGCACCTTGAGTCCTTCCTGGGGGCGTGCCACCGAATCGGTCAGCACGGTCGCCAGTTTGATGTAGGTTTCGATCGGTGCTTCGCCCGTTTCGATCGCTGCCCGATAGGCCGAGATCGCGTTGTCGCCGGCTGCAATTTCTGACGCGGCCGTGACATCTTCCGTCCCGGACGCGTCACTTGCTTCGTTCGAAGATGCCTCTTCCGGGGAGAAGACTCCGAATCCAAATTCGCGAAGTCCAACCAGCGCGTCGCCCTTGAGTGTCAGCAAAGTAGCGCGATTACCCTGCCCGTCTTCGAGCAAATCGTTGATTCGTTCCAGAGCGTCTGCGTACCGTTCCAGTTGAACAGCCAGACGTGCCAATCGCAGTTCATTCTGGGCATCACCGGGTTTCAATCGCTCGGCACGCAAGGACGTCAAAAACGCATTCCTTGTATCGCCTAGCGTTTCCAGTATTTCGGCCAGCTCGAGCAGTGCCTCCGCATCGTTGGGCTCCATCCGTAGCGCGCGGTTGTAGAACGAAACCGCTTCGGGCAAAGAGCCCTCTTCCACGGCACGGCGGGCTTGTTGGACGAAGAATTCTGACTGCTGGCCGACCTGGTAGCGGTGCAACATCAGCACCGACAACGCGGCAACAACGACCACGAGCAGGCTGACAATCAAGACGCGCCGGTTGATTCGCGGCATGAGATTGAAGATGGAGAATTGAAAAGGGAGGGGGAGGGAAACCTGACCACGCAGTTTAGCAGGATGTTTCGTCAAAAGGGCAAAACTCTGAACGCACTGCGTGACGGAGTCCGCGTCCGGTCAGATCGACAGGCCGCAAGATCTCCGTTTGAAAACAACTAGGCTGGATTCCCTTCCAGTCGGGTAACTCGATCGAACAACGGCATCCTGGGCCCGCGGTCTGGTGGAGATCAACGGGACAGCGCCACTTTAGGTGAGCCGCGTGGCGCTAGCCGCGGGTCTACTCGCCTCAACCGGCGGCTAGCGCCTAGCCGCTCATTGCACTGCAAGACGAATTCTCGAAGCTTCGCTTGAAGACGTGCGGTGACGCCCGGCAAAGCGAGGCTTTCCGCCGCGACCGCGACGGCAGCTACGGCGCTTCGCGACCTTCCAGCGGTGGCATCGCACCAATCTGCGCGACCCGCGGGTTACTGCGATCCAAACCCGCTTCACGGACCGTCTTGGCGTGCCACTCGATCATGCCGCCCAGCAAAGGCTCAATCACGGGGCGTGCGTCTTCGATGGACGCCGCGGAAGTTTGCACCAGATATTTGGTCACCACCGGCCAAGTCGGGCGTCCCAGAAGTTCCAGCTGGACGAGTCGGGCACCGCTGTCAGTAATGTAATGTTGGTCGCCAACCTCGTAGGTGAAGCCGAGCACCACGCGTTGATCGCCTTGCTGCATCAAAGTGAATTGCACGGGCAGCGAATCGACACCGTCAACCTCCAGTTCTGCCGTTTGCTTGCCGACCAACTTCCAGCCGGTATTGCGATAACAGACCTCTGGATGGTGCGGACACGTCTCGGCCACATATTCCGGATTGTTCCAGACGGCCGCATGGACATAGGCAACTCGTCCCAGGTCATCACTGAATCGTAGACTTGCCACGTCGATCGCATCGAGCACTTCGTATTCTTGCTCGCTGAGCGCCACCGATTGACCTCGCCAAGGTCCAATCTCCTGCGGCAGATCTTCCAGCTGGAACTTCGGTTTTTCGATCACGGGGGGCGCACCGACGCCCGCTAGCGTCAATCCGATCATCACGACCGAAACCAGTGCAACAGCGACGACCCCGATGGTCGAGCGTGTTTGCGTCGAAAACTTCATTCATGCGCCCTTATCGGCGGTAGTAATAACTGTTGTCGTTTGAACCATCGTTGCATCCGTTGACGACGACGCCCATGATCGGCGTTCCGTGCGCCCGCAGGGTTTCCGCTGCCGCGATCAGCTGCGGCGTCCGGCTGCGATCACGCATCACCGCCAACACACAGCCGTCGACATGTTCCCCGATCACACGGGTGTCAACGACCGGAAGAATGGGCGGCGTGTCGACGATGACAAAATCGAAATGAATCCGCAGCTCATCAAACAATCGCGGAATCGATTCTTGGGCCGCGGCCGCGAGGTTAACATTCTCGACCGACCCGGCCGACATGTAGTAGCGGAGCTGACTTTGACGGCGAACGCATTCTTTCCAGTTGGCCGATGCCGCGACGATGTCGGACACGCCAATGCCGGGCTCGCAGCCGAGGTCCACGTGCAGGGAGGGCCGGCGAAGATCAAAATCAACAATGACGGTCCGGTACTTTGCTTCGGCCAACCCGCGCCACAAGCTGCGTGCCAGTGTGCTTTTCCCTTCTCCGGAAACTGCACTGCTGACCATGATGATGTTGGCATCTTCAAACTTGGCCTTATTGACCAACATCGCCACGATGGAATTGACGGAGTTTCCGAACGCCCCGTGGACAAAGTTATCGTCGTTGAATTGCGCAGAAATCTGCCGCTCGCGCGGGACGCTGCCAAGAATCGGTAGCCCCGCCTCCCGGCTGACGGACTCCGAATCGTTGACCAACTTGCTGCGGACATCCAGGCCGATGAATCCCAGCAGGGGCAAACACAGACCGGCAAACCCCATCACGCCGCTGGCCAGCACTCGTTTCTTGCTGCCGCTGTTCGTACGAGCCCTCGCATCATCAACGACGGTCACGCGAGGCTGAGCATTCAATTCGATCGAAGTGCGTTCGATCTCCGCGGCGAGTCGAGTGAGAACATCGCTAAGCGACGCGATTTCTGATCGCTTCATCTCGATTTCCATCGAACTCTTACCAAGTTCTTTGACCTCCTCGTCCATTTTGACCAGATCGTCGTTGATACGCTCCGACTGTTGCTTCAGGACGCCGGCGGCGATCTTGCGGCTTTCGATCGCTCGTTTCTGCGTCTTGATCTGTTGGTCCAACTCTTGAATTTGCAACGCCTTGGCACGCTGTTCGCCGGTCAGGTTCGCGTAGCCAGCAATCTGTTCGCCTTCTGGATTCATCTCCTTGTATTTGCGCGTTTGGGCGATCCGTACCAGATCCTCCCGGCGGCGTTCGAGTTCTTTTTCCAGACGCTCTAGTCGGCCCACTTGGTGACGAACCATGCCTTCACCATATTCCAACCGGTAAAGTTCGATCTCGTCTTTGACCTGCCGACTTTCGTTGTAAAGCCGCTGGTAGATGTTGTCGGAGGCGAGAATGGTGGAAACCTCCACTTCGGTCAGCCGCATCTCCTCGGGGATCTGATCCATGGGCGGGACGGAATCCGCAACCAGTTTTTCGGAATCAGCAGCGGAAGATTCCCCATCCTGTTTGGCGATGTTGGATCCCTTCGATTCGGCCTGCTCCCCTGCGGCATTGGACTTCCGCATCGCATCCAACTCTTTCTCCAACTTCGCTCGCGTTGCCTCCATACCAGCCAAGAGCTGTTGGTAAGCTTCCAGCTCACCCTCCGCTCGCAACAGATTGAAGTTGACTTTACCCAGTTCCGATTGGATTTGGCCGTACCGTTGCACCGACATCTGTTGGGCGATACTCAGTGATTCACTGTCGCTAGTTCCCAAACTTTCTGCGCGTAGCTGCAAATCTTGTCTCTCGCGGCGAATGGCTTCAGACCGCTCATCGTAGATTTCTCTCAACTCCTTCAAGCGACTATCACGCTGCTTGCGTTCTCCGTTTGCGACTTCGCTCATGTAGGCCTGCACAACCGCGTCCAACACGACAGCAGCAGCCTTCGCGTCATCTGCGCTCAAGCTCACCGCCATCAATTCTGAGCGGCCTGGAAAATCAACTTGCAACTCTTCTGCCAACCACTGCTCGGGGTCAGGTTTTGAGCGAATGAGAGACAGTCGTCGAACTTCCTCATTCTTTAAGGCAGTCGCCAAAACCTCGCTCGTCTTGATCAACTGACTTTGAGTGTTCTTGTACAATTCATAAGAGCCGCGTCCGCCGCCACTCTGGTCGGCTGTCTGAAAAATCAGCGGTGCGGCGACCGAATCGATTTTCAAAACCGCGACCGCCATGTCTTTCGGTTTCAGCGCAATCCAGGCAGCACCCGCCAGAAGCGGCGCCAACATCAATCCAAAGATCAGCGCCAGCGGCCACCTTCGCCGCACCGAGTGCCGAATGACGGCCGGATCAAACTGGGGCTCGTCGTCATCGATCGTTCCCTGAACGACCGGGGGCGGCATCACCGGGGAGCTGCCGTTGACACGAGGACGCGACGTGCGAAGCGAACGCGGCTCGGTCAACAAGCCACGGTCATCTCCGTCACCACTTCCGTTTCCGTTGATGAATTCCATGAAATCAATCCCTCTTGCCGACCATCACGGGCGGTTCAATATCAATCTTGTGTACGACGTGTGCGGGTTCAGTGACTCTTCGACCGGATCATCTACGCGGGACGGACCGAAGCGGACCAGGTCGACGACTCAGCCGAGTCAAACAGCAGATCCATGAATTTGATCAATCCCCACAAACAACCAACGGCCACGACCATCATGGTCGCGCCGGCGATATCGTGAATGCGATCGGTCCATCCGGGTTGATACTGCTGCGCCGCCGCGACCAAAACGATTCGCCCCGCATTGATCAGCAGGGCAAGTGGCAGAATCGATAGCAGCAACACGCTCTTTTCGATCCAACCGCGGTCGATGAACATGGTCACCGCCACCACCACGGCGGCAAAGGAAACCAGGATCCGCAAACCGGAACAGGCTTCCTCCACTCCGACTTCGGTATCCGGAAGCACAATCACGTTGCCCCGCGACATCACCGGCACCCCAGCGGTCTGTAAACCGAAAACGCTGATTTGGGTCGCCGTCGATTGCAGTTTTTCGCGGACCGGATTCATGACCGCACCGGGCAATGGGATCATGAACAATAGAAACAGGAAGGCTGGCGCGAGCGAGACTGCCGACCGGTATCCACAAAACAGGATCGTCAAGCCAACCAGCAAGGGAACCAGCGACAGCAGTTCCAAGGCAAGCACGCGGGTGTACATTCCAATCGCACGCATCCCCAGGGCGACCGCAATCAACGCGATGCCGACGACGATTACGCCCAGACCCTGAGAACGTGCAAAGGATTCCGCCAGGCGATCGCGACGTTGCCAAATGAAGTATCCGGCGACCAACGGAACCAGGAACCCGTGGGAGTAATCCGGATTGTGGCTCCAGGATTGAGCGGCCTGCCAAATCACGCCCCCGTAAGCCACCACCAACAGGGCCGACAACAGGCCCAAAATCGTCGACGGATCCGCAAGCCACGCGCCGGCAGCAGACGAGTCGACGGCAGACCGCTCCCCTGCTGATTTGGACGTTTCGATTGGATCGGTTGGCATGAACTAGCGTTCGTGGCTGGCGTGAGAACGATGGCAACAATTCGTCACGGGCTGCGAAAGGAGCTTCATGCCATATTTCAACTCGCCCGATCGGCGCAAGTTCGGGCCGGCATCGCCACGATCGAGATCTTCCCGATCCGGGACCCCAGGGCGCGCCGGAGTAACTTTCCGAATCTGGCCGCCCATTTTGGCCAATCCGGTACCCCGTGCGGTTGAAAAGGTATTTCGCCTCATGGGCGTATTGTTAACCGGTCTCCCCGCCCTTGGAACCTTTTAATTGGCTATTTGGGACTCCGCTCCCTTGCCAGGGCGTTCCGTTGTCGATCTCGCCACTATCGATCGCGGACACCTCACGCTTCAGGCACGTAACCCACAAATTCGACGTAGCTACCGTCGCCAGACGGTGGCAGGTAGCTACCGTCGCCAGACGGTAGCAGGTAGCTACCGTCGCCAGACGGTGGCAGGTAGCTACCGTCGCCAGACGGTAGCAGGTAGCTACCGTCGCCAGACGGTGGCAGTGCTGCATCATCCACGCTCTGGCGAGCGTGGCTACCTCGATGGGTGGCTCACCGCCGTGATCGCGTCGGCAGCCACGGAATGATCGAGGTCACAGACAGGGACTCGCCGGTCCACGCGACAGACGTTCAGGTACGAGACTCTGCCCGTCGGCTGGGCGACTGACGCAACAAATTGCACCTGATAACACAATTAATCGTGCCGATCGAATCGCCGCCCGTCGCCGGGCCCCTTCGCGGCCGTTTAGGGGTCAGAAATCACCTTGTGTCCTGCCGATAGGCTTAGGTAGTGTCCCGCGGATCGTTGGTCCTAAGGAAACTCCGTGGCTTGACGGGTCTCGGGCGCATGCAAGCTTCCGGAGGTTCTGGCAGGAACCCCATTGGTCAACGATTGAGCTGACGTCAGCCCCCCGGCGGGCGTATACCCTGTCAAACTCTTCAACCGCCAAGTTTGAGATCGTGCTTTACCCGAGAATTCGATCGTCCAATCGAGGCGGACATTTCCATGGATCGAACTCAGAAATCGCTTCCCGTCGAAGAACCCTTCGTTCTGTCGGCCGCTCGTCAACCGATCGGGATTTCGGAAGACGGCCGGATCAGTGTCCGCATTGCGCGGCACCGTGCTCAACTGCGTGAAGCCTTTCAATTGCTTCAACGCAAGTATTGCGAAGCCGGGCTCTCCCGAGCAACGCAGTCGCTCCGCGTGCTCCCCTACCACCTGTGGCGTGAAACACAGATCTTTGTCGCCCAGCATCGCGGTCGTGTGATCGGCAGCATCAGCTTGACCCGCGACGGCAATGAAGGTGGGATTCCGATGGAATCGACCTATCGTGACCAGGTCCGCCAATTGCGCGACACCGGGCGACCGTTCGGTGAAGTGTCATCGCTGACCGTCGAGTCACCCGAAGACCAATCGACCGGCGAAGTCTTCGGGCAACTGACTCGATTGATGATGTTTCACGCCCGTTATGTCGGACTGGAATACATCCTCGCGGTCGTCCACCCTCGCCACGCCCGATTCTACGAGCGGGCGATGGGTTTCCAGGCCATCGGCGGGCTGTCACGTTACCAACAAGTCGGTGGACAACCGGGGATCGCGATCCTTGGACACGTGAACGACCGCACCCGCTACCGCTCCCGGTGGCAACGCTTCTATTTCGACGGGGACTTTTCCGATGCCGACCTGGCACCGAATTCCCTGAGTGAAGCCGAACGCAGCTACTTTGCCCAGTTCCTGCCCCAGACAGCCGACACCGGTCGCAAAGCCGCCTAGGCTTTGGCTGAAACCAAATAGCTACGCTCGCCAGAGCGTGGTTTTCCTAGCTGTATTGGGCGCTCGACTTTCTTGAATTTCAGCCGCGAAGCGGCGACAGCCCCGTGCCGTCGGCACGAGCCGACGGAATTGGCGTGCAGCCTTGTGCTTCACCCTCCCCCCGGGAGGGTCGCGGAGGAGCTTGCGACGACGCGGGGAGGGCTGTCCGGCGGAATTGATTTCAGCTGATGCTTTAATTCGCCCTCCCCAAAGGCTCCTGCCTCGCCTTCGACCCTCCCGGAGGAATGGTGAATAGACCTGCACGACCTCCGTGCGGGAGTGGACCGCCGGCAGGGGCGATCGCCCGCAGAGTCGCGTTCTGCCGCGCGATCGACAAAACCCTCAAAACCGGACTCTCCCGGTCAGGTTCTCGCCGATTGGAACCGTCACCGGCGCGGCGATACTCAGGGTCGCCCAAAACCAACCTAGTTTTGAGTGGCGAGTCAGTCCGGGGCTTACTTCGTCTCGTCGAACACTTTTCGTCCTGGACCACCGATCGAACACGCGAATAATCCCGATCTTTCTGCGTCATGTTCCAATCTGCCACTAGCGAAGCATCTTCTGGCGTCTTCGATCCACGCATCAAAATCTCCATCGCCCGAACGCGATCCGATTTGGAGCAAGCGTTCCGCCTAGTCCACCACTCCTACGTGCGTGCGGGATTGGACGGCCCGAATGAAACGGGAATGCGTCTGTGCCGACACCATTTCTTGGAATCGACCGAAGTGGTGATCGCAAAACTGGAAGACGTGGTGGTGTCGACGGCTTCGGTGATCGTCGACAGCCCCCTTGGTTTGCCCGCCGAGTCGATGTACGGCAAGGAACTTCAGGCACTCAAATCACGCGGACTACGGATCGCCGAAGTCGGCTGCCTGGCGGACCGCCGCAAATCGCCGGCCCGATTCATCCAGATGTTTCGGCGTCTATCGACTCTGATCGCCCAAGCGGCCGAGGCGCGGGGCTGCAATGCCCTGATCGCGGCCACCCACCCACGCCATGCCCGCTTCTACGCGCGGTACTTGGGTTTTGAAACGTTCGGCGAGATCCATGAATGTCCGTACGCCAACGGCAACCCGGCGATCGCCCTGCTCTTGGACTTCGAAGCCAAACGTGGAACGCCACCGCACGACCATCTGTTTGGACAAAAGTATCGCGACCGGGAGCTAGCCCCGTTTCTATGGGACGCCGATACGCAATCGCACTTCCTGAACGTGATGCGGCAAATCGAATTGGGACGAGCCGTCGCCGAAGGCACACAAACCTTGCCGCCCATCGTGACCGGCCCCCCGACGCCCCCCTGGTTGGAAACCAATTCCGACCAACCCTAGCGATCCACTCTTGGGGGGCACCCCTTTAACCCACTCCCCCTAAATAGTATTAATTTCCCAAAATTCCCATCCTTTCTCTGTGGATCTTTTCGTTAGAATCCTCGCGTTCCATACACGCCTTTCTTTTTTTCTAACGCCAGCAGCGATTCGCGCTTCCGCCCGCGACACCGCGATGGATTGCCCGCAACGGTTGGCCCCGGCCTAAAAAATCCGAACCAACCAGTGCGGGTTCAGCGATCCGACTTCGCGTCCTGTTTTGCACGCACGGGGATTTTCTAGTCGCTGCTCTTTTCGCACTCGGGGATTGGGTACTTATGGATTGCATTGCCCAAAGCAATTTTCGGCAATCATTTCGTCCTGCCGCACGTCCGACCAGGATTGCGATCCGGTTGGCAGTGCTTTCTTGGCCGACTTCCATGGCCCACACATCTGCGTGGCGTCCCGCTGCGCCCCGTAGCGAAAACGACTCTGACAGTCCGAATTGAATCGCACGTTTGACCGGCCTTCGGTCGAGCTTTCTATCCCAATTCAATTCGGCTGATCGTTTCTTTTCTTTTTCGTTTTCATCTGGGGCACATGGAGTCTTTGCATGACTGGAGCTAGCGGATCGTCTTCGGTTGCGACTGAGCAAACTGCCATCAATCATCTTTCCCCCGTCCGGCCGAACGGACCGACAAATCGGTTGTCGGAATATCCGGCAGCGATTTCGGAATCGACGGGACCGACGACGTCTCGCCTGACCCTGAAGGTGTCCGAAAGCATGCATGAACGCATGTCGGCCTTCGCATTGGTTCACCGCATGTACCAACGTGCCGGCCTGACCTCCGAAAACCCGCTGAAGATGCGTGTGCTGAAGCATCACGTGCTGGACACGACCGATGTCATGGTTGCCAAGCGCAACGACAGCGTGGAGTTCACGTCGACGCTTGTCCGTGACGGAGTTCATGGGATGCCGTCGGAATCGCTATTTGCCGACGAGATTCGTGCGATGCGTCTGTCCGGTCTGCGTCTGGCAGAAGTCTCCAGCTTGGCCAGCGGATGCGAGTTGGGCGATAAGAAGCAACGCGTCGAAACTCTGATCTCGATGATCTCCTTGACGATCCACGTCGCCCGACGTCGGGGCGTCGACCGATTGATTCTGGCGGTCCATCCCCGGCACGCCAAAGTGTATCAACGCATGTTCGGCTGCGCCCCCTGCAGCGACGTCCGCCAATACGAAGCCGTCCGAGGCAACCCGGCCGTCCTGTGCATGCATGACTTCCGCGAGTTGGATGTCCGCAAGTACTCGCTGTACAACCGCGTTTATGGCGAACAGTACAGCCCCTGGGCGATGGACGGCACCCGCATGTCCGACGCTGAGAAGCGATTCTTCAGCCAAGCGATCTCCGTCAACCAATCGGAATGCATGCCAATGGCGGCGTGACGCGCGGCACTGCAACGGTCCCGCCTGACAGCGCGACGGTGACAAATTCTCGATAGCGTGGACGACGCAGATCAGCCACCGTCTGGCGACGGTGGCTACATTCAATTGTCCTCAGGCCCGGAGGGCCGAAAGTTCCCTGTCGGTGGGCTCGCCCACCGGTTCCTTTGCCCCTTCCATCTTCAGCCCCGAAGGGGTGACAGCAAACGCAGTATCCGAGCGGTCCTCTCAAGAATAGCAAGATACAACGGGAACTCTCCACGCAATCTCGCTCGGCACCTCACTTCAACCAGTGCGTTTCCGTACAGCCCCCATCGGCCCGCACAACAGGTGCAACCCTTAAGGTTGGCTTGGGTCCGACCGGATCCTGACGGCGGGCAGCGGAATTTGATTTCCCGCCACTTGGCAATCCACGCGGCGACCTAAATTTCCTTGTCATTCCATTTCATTGACGGGGAATTCATTGATGCGCCGAGTTGTGATCACAGGTCTGGGAATCGTTGCTCCGGGAGGATGCGATCTTGCATCCGCATGGAGCACCGTGGTTTCCGGCAAATCGGCGATTCGGCCCATCGAACGGTTCGCCACGGACGAATTGCCCGTTCGGATTGCCGGCGAGATCACGGAGTTCGACGCCAGTGAATTGCTCGGCGTCAAGACGGCTCGACAGTCATCACGGTTTGTCCAGATGGCCTGCCAAGCCGCGGACGAAGCCTTGAAGGACGCGGCCTACAATCGAGAAACCCTGGCCGACGATTGTGGCTGTTTGATCGGTGTCGCCATCGGCGGGCTGGGCGAGATCGAAGACTGCTCCCTGGTGCTTCACGAACGCGGGGCCGGCAAGGTTTCGCCGCTCACGTTGCCCTACGCGATCCCCAACATGGCGTCGGGGTTCGTTGCCATCCAGTACGGCATGAAGGGGCCGAACTTGTGCGTCGCGACCGCCTGTGCCAGCGGAACGCACGCGATCGGTGAAGCCGCACGAATGATCCGTGATGGTCAATGCGACATGATGTTGACCGGCGGCGCGGAAGCCGCGATCTGCCCACTCTCGATCGCATCGTTTGCAAAGATGCGGGCACTGAGTCGGAATAACGATTCACCCGAATCTGCCTCGCGTCCCTTTGATGCGGATCGCGACGGCTTCGTCATGGGCGAAGGCGCCGGACTGTTGGTGCTGGAGGAGTATGAACACGCGCTGGCCCGAGACGCCAAGATCTACGCCGAACTGATTGGCTATGGATTGACCGGTGACGCCTACCACCTGACGTCACCCAGCCCCGAAGGCGATGGACTCGCGCGGGCGATTCGTGGAGCCCTGCAGACCGCGCGTCTGACACCGGACCAGGTGGATTACATCAACGCCCACGGAACCAGCACACCGACCAACGACACGTTGGAGAGTCAGGCGATCCAATCGGTTTTTGGCGACGCCGCTCAAGACGTTTCCGTTTCATCGACCAAGGGCGTCACCGGGCATTGCCTCGGGGCGGCCGGTGGAATCGAAGCCGTCTACACGGTGATGGCCGTGCAGAACGACTTGGTCCCACCAACGGCGAACTACCAAACGCCGGATCCGACCTGCCCACTGGACTACACCGCCGGTGAAGCCCGAAAGCGGACGGTCAACGTCGCGCTCAGCAACTCCAGCGGATTCGGCGGCCAGAACGGATGCCTGGCATTCAGCAAACTGACCAATCCGTAGGGCATGACCGCATGCCAAAACAACCGGCATTGAAACCTCTTCCCCGATTGAGCCTCATCTTGATGATCCCCCCGGAGCCCTTGCCATGACCCCCGAGTACCGAACTGACCGCGATCAGACCGCTCGCCTTGCCGAATCCCGACTGCCCGCCCGCAGCATTTACCTGACGCGTGACCAGGCCGTCCGCTGGCTGGAACAACTCAATCGCCTGACCGCTTCGGACCGAACCGCAGCCGACTTGCGCGAGATGCGAAACTCGCTGGAAGAAGCCTGTTGGCTGGCGCGTTGGAAGCGGGAAGAAGTGATCCTGGAGATGTGCCCATCAACGCTGGCCAGCGTCGCTCAAAGGCTGATGCAAATCACCCACGGGGAATCCAGGATCGGCGACCTGCATGTCCTGGAAGACATGATCGAAGCGCTTTCCTGGTTCGATCACCACGGCGACCGCTAGGCGGACATTGCCAGTTTGCGTGAGCCACGTGGCGCTAGCAGCGGGTTTCATCGCATCCACCAGCGGCTAAGCGCTGTGCAGCTAGGCTTTTTTGGAGAACGCTCACTGTCCCGTAGCTGCCGTCGCGTTCGCGGCGGAAACTTGTCCGAACCAAACGCTGAACATCGGCGTGTAGGTCATGCTGTGCATGACAGCGAACAGAGCTTCGCGTAGCGCTCCGCGTCGTCACGATCCGAATCCGGGCTGCGAAAGCGAGATTAGCCCCCTCCATCAGATTTACCAGAAATGGCCAGTGCCACACCCCCCGGCACTACCCCCAGTCGAATACAATGCGGCGATGCCAAATGCTTTCAGAACCCCCACAACTTTTCGGCGGAAACATCGGGGAATCAACCATCGTGTCTGGTCGCTCATCTCAGCCGACTGAAACACGAGACGCCTGGAATTATGAGGAGGCATTTTCCAGGAATCTCGGACTCATCGCCCCTGACGAACAAAGCCAACTGCGCCATTGCCGCGTCGCGATCCCGGGGATGGGTGGCGTGGGCGGACTGCACTTGATGACGCTTGCACGGATGGGGATCGGCAAGTTCCGAATCGCGGACGCCGACACCTTTGGCGTGGGGAATTTCAATCGCCAATTCGGCGCCACCGTCAACACGCTCAATGAGCCCAAGGCAAAGACGCTCGCCCAATCAGCCCTGAGCGTGAATCCGGAACTTGAGATCGACTCGTGGACGGACTTTGTCGATCCGTCCAACGTCGATCGATTCTTGGATGGCGTCGACCTGCTGGTCGATGCGGTGGATTTCTTCGCCTTCGATGCACGTCGGTTGCTATTTCGCGAAGCCCGCCGACGAGGTATCTGGGCCGTGACGGCCGGCCCGATTGGCTTTAGCACCGCTTGGATCAGCTTCGATCCCAACGGAATGTCCTTCGACGAATACTTCGACCTCAGCGACGACATGGACGCGCTGGACCGCTTCGTCGCGTTCGCGCTTGGCCTGGCGCCGAAGGCAACGCATGTCCCCTACTTCGACTTTTCGTATGTTGATCGCGAAACCGCCCGAGGCCCCTCGGTCGCGGCGGCGTGCCGCTTGGCCGCCGGAGTGGTCGGAGCGGAAGCAGTGAAGATCTTGCTCGGCCGCGGAACGATGAAACCGGCGCCACACTTTCACCAGTTCGATGCGTACCGATATCTGCTAAAACACGGCAAGCTTCGCAAAGGAAACCGAAGCATCACGCAACGATTCAAACGCCGCATCATGCGTCGCAAGATGATCGACCTGGGCTTCAAAATCGACTGACCGCGCTGCCGTGGACACTTCAGCCAACCGCCCTACACTTCCCAGCTGGTGTGGAGGCTTCAGCCGACCGCCCTGCTTTCCCAGCTGGTGTGGAGGCTTTAGCCGACTGGTAGAATTCCCGCGCGGCAATATGCCTCACATCGCACGTGCAAAACCTCCCCCAACACGACCACCTTTCACCCCAAGCGAAGCGATCTCACACCCGTTCGGCTAAAGCCTCCACACCAGCGAAACCCCAGGCTTGCCCCCGCACCGCGTCTCCACACGGCGACTGCCCAAGACGCCCGAACTCCTTAACTCGAACCTCGTGGCGTCATGACCAGCGAAGCACGTCATCAAACCAAACCACCCTCCTCCATCATCGAGGCAATGCTCGATGCCGCGGTGTTGGCCCCCTCGCCGGACAACAATCAGCCATGGCTGTACCGCAAACACGCCGATCGAATCGAAGTTTTCTTGGACACGGCTCGGTCACTCCCATCGGACGAATCTTCCATGTTCGACCTGACGGCGATCGGCGCGGCGGTCGAAAACGCGGTCATTGCGGCGTCGCACCATGGCCAAGCGACCGAGGTTATCTGGCAGGGTTTCGACGGTGATCATCCTGATCCAACGAGTTGTGTCTGTGAAATCCGTTTAACACAAGATAGGACTTCCGCGGTCACACAGGATCCGTTGTTCGACCAGATTCCCCTTCGGTGCACCTGCCGAAAGCCGTACTCAAAAGCACCACTCGAAGAGGCCACTCGAAAACAGTTGGAAGCGGCGATTTCACCCTTTCCGGAGGTTCAGATCGACTGGGTTACCGAACCGTCCCAAAAGTCAAAGCTGGGAAAGATCGTCGCCAGCACCGACGCGTTGCGGTTCCGTCATCAACCATTTCACGAAGAACTGTTCCGCCAACTGCGGTTCACTCCAGAAGAGGCGGAACGAACACGTGATGGACTGGATGTACGAACCTTGGAGCTGCCACCCGGAGTCGCAACGGTGCTGAAAAGCCTAAGAAGTTGGAAGGTCATGCAGGCTCTGCACACACTGCACCTGACACCGCTGCTGACCGCGCCGTCTGCCCAAGCCATCAAAGCGAGCGGAGCCATCGCCTTCCTTTCCGTCCCAGAAAAGTCCAGCGAAGCTTTCTTCCGGGGAGGACGAGCCATCGAACGCTTCTGGCTCGAGGGAACGGCCGCGGACCTCTCCATGCACCCGGTCGGAAGCCCACCCATTTTCCTGCTTCAATCCAATCCCAAGCCGGGGTTCGGCCCCATCATCGATCGAGCGAGGGCTGGAATCATAGAACTCCTTCCAAATCTTCGAACCAGAGCCCTTCAACTCGCGTTCCGCGTCGGCTCCGCACCACCGCCGACCGAACGGTCGCTACGATTGCGTCAGGCGGATCGGATTCGGTAGCGTTCCCGTTACCCAACAATTAATTGCCGACGCATTCATTGCTGATTGAATTGGTCGGTGATATTCCGGAGAAGACGCCAGCGTGATTACTGCGTTCAGTCTTTTCCATCAACGACAACCGAGGCCCAAGCATGCCTTCTGTTTTTCAATTCTTACCGTTGATCATCGGACAGAACTTCGGGGCTCAACAATTGGAGCGAACGCCCGAACCGGAATCCGTCACGGACCAGGACGACAACGTACTACAGTACGACCGCGTGATGGAAACCAAACTGGCAATCTCCTACGCCATCGCGATTGAGACAATTTACCGGGCAAGAACCGAACCATTCGGCGGACGCGCACTGGACCTTTGCTGTGGTCCGGGTCACATGTCCATCAACATGGCGAAAGAGCTGAAGCTCGACGAGTTGATCGGTGTCGACTTATCGGCACCAATGGTATCGACAGCTTCGTCCAACGCCTCGCAACAGGGCCTAGACAACCTTCGTTTTCAAACGGGTGATGCAACATCGCTGCAAGGCTTTGATGACGGCACATTCAATCTGTGCACGATGATGGATGCGGCTCACCACATGCCGACCATTGAGGTAGTCACCAAAGTCCTCGAGCAGATGGAACGAGTCACACAACCCGACGGCTTGATCGTCGTGATGGACCTGGTCCGATTGCGGACAAGAGTTCTGACCGAGAAATACGTTCAGATGCTGGGACACGACTACGTTGAACGGGGACTCCCCAACTTCTTGCAGGACTTCCGCAACTCCATGTTCGCTGCCTGGACACCAGACGAACTTGCGCAAGCGGTTCCAGAACGTACCCACCGTAAATGGACCCTTGTCGTTCCCAGGGGCGTGCCCTTCGCGCAATTCTTAATCGGCAGCCCAAAAGATCGTGACGCCTTGTTCGTTCGATCCAAATGCCTTTGGGAAAAAGGTCAGGCCCCTGTCGCCAGGGCAGACCGAGGTGATCTAAAAATCGCTCGCTTGACCATGCAGCGAGCTTCACGAAGACGGATTTGTTGATCGCCTGCGAAGTTCGGACATAACCGTCCACGGTGCAGAGTTAGCATTAAGAGAGCGAGCGACACTAGCAGAAACATGTTAGCCGAGCGTCCTGGGGCTGCAGCTAAAAGCGTCGGTCAGGCCATCACCTACACTGCCCGATGCTAGCATGTGTCGCACGAGGTGCGTTGCTTGATCGGCAGTCGTCCAGCCGTGGTTGCCGAGTTTGCAAAGTGCGTCCGAAACGACTGGAGCATTGAATCGATGCATTGGGTTTTGGACGTGTTGTTTCACGAGGACGCCAGTCGACTCGGAAGCGCGACAGCCAAAATGAGTTTTGTCAGACGGTTTGTGACGACACTACTCGAACGAGACACCTACAAGAGAAGCCCGAAAGGCAGAAGAAAAACGGTGGTGAGAAACACCGGATTGCTTGAAAACGTTCTGTTTGCGTAAAGGGTTGATGCGATCGTCGTGATCACATTAGCTAGGGGACTTACACCCTTAAGTCGGCAAATATGCCGGGCAAACACAAAAAAGCTCCGTCCGGGGACCGGACGGAGCTACTAAGCCAACCTTAAAAGTCAGGTGACGACAAACTGCGGCTACGCTTAGACGCGGCGACGTCGGCGACTAACCATACCAGCAACTCCAACCGCCGCCCAAATGCACATCGATGATGGCTCCGGAACAGCGTTAAGCTGCACGAATGCGTTGTCGGCGAATACATACCCAAGATCGATCTGATTTTGGGTAGGCTGATTGAGAGTAGTTGACGAGGTCAACCAAATCTGACTCGGCCCGCGAGAAGTGAAGGCAAGATCTGCAGTGTCTACAAGGAGATAGTTCCCCGCGCCCGGTCCAGAGAAATCTCTGATGACGCTAAATCCTCCAGACTCGCTGCCAATCTGAGTCTGTGCCGGCACACCTCCACTCGCAACACTGCCAAGCGGATACTCGGTGCCGTCGTTGCTAATCACACCGTCACCGTTGAAATCGGCTAACTCCGCTTCAAAGTAATTGTTCGTATTGGGAAGAATCCCGAACTCAAAGTCCAAAGCATAAGTTGAATCTATCAACCCCAAGGACTGCACAAGGCCGAGTGTTAGCGGATCTGTACCCCCGACACCAGATAGCGTAACACCAACCGTTCCGGCAGAAAACCCACCGACAGAATTGGAAAGAGTCGGCAGAAGGCCGTCGAGCGTTGCAGTAGCTGCGCCGAGGCTGAAATTGTATACATCTTTCCCTCCAAGCAACGTGTTGCTGCTCAGCACACCGTCGTTTGTGACTTGGGCGGCAAAAACCGAGATCGCGAAATCATCGAAATCCCCGCCTCCTGCCGAATTATTCAAGTCCCATTTCAGAATGCCCGCAACGATATCGCCAGTGTTCACAATACCGTCATTGCCCGAATCGAAGACGGCAAGTGAAACACTGTTATCCTGAATCTCATCCACGATTCCGTTGTACGTTATGTTGTCAGTCCACGCACCCGCGTTGGCAATGCTGCCAACGGCCAAAGTGGCTAATACAGCTGAGACAAAATATTTCATTGAACCAATTTCCTAAATAGCTAAAGTACATAGTCTAAAAATCAAGTTTTTGACTTTAACCTTAGGAAGGCTTGAGAATTCCAGCGAGGTAAGGGTTGCGAGGGATTGTCGCGTTCGTCAGATAAGAGATCCCTGTTGAATCGCGATCGATCCAGTCGGACCGTTGCGTGCGCGCGAGCGCAATCAGACCTCCGACTTGGACCACACTGACGTTCGCCGTCATCCCTCCTGATTCGCTATCGCGGATAAAGCGGACACAAGGTAGGTCTTCGTGCCCAAGTTGAAGAGCGGAAAACGCCTCTACGGAGTGGGCCCCAAAACCGTCATCCGCAACAGAGTCAACAATCACCCCCGCCGAGGCGCATTGCGTCCCAATCAGTAGAAAAATCGCGGCGAGGTAGATTCGAGAGTTCATAGCGAAGATCCTAGTCTGCCAGCGGGGGGCAATCAATCGTTTTCGATCTTGGTGAATGATTTTTTCGAAAATGGTTGATGCGGTCTGAAATGCCCCCCCCCGAACCGAACCGCAGCAGGTGACACCGGAACCACCACTCCGGAGGGTGTCTTGGGCGTGGGGTGCCCCCCAAACTTGGTCCAGCGCTATGAAAGTATCGGTGAGAGTTGAGTCGCTACCCTTTTCTGTACCATTGACCGTGAGAATTTCCCGGGTCTTCATCTGGCCAGGCTAGCCTGGCCAGATGAAGCAAATTCTCCGGGGGCCAGGTTACCCAGAGCGCTATGTGGTCGGTGCTGGTTGTAGTCCCTGCGCCAGGTTTCTATCTTCTCCCGCGCATCCTCCAAAGACAAGAACCAATTTTCGTTGAGGCATTCGTCTCGAAGGCTACCGTTGAATGATTCGATGAATGCGTTGTCAGTGGGTTTTCCCGGTCTGCTGAAGTCAAGCGTGACACCGTGTTCATAGGCCCAATGATCCAAAGCTTTGGAAGTGAACTCCGGGCCGTTGTCGAGGCGGATGGTTTTTGAGAGCGTGCGGCTGCCCCTGATCTCGTCCATGACGCGTACGACATCCTTTCCGCGGAATCTGGCCTCGACGCCTATCAAAACACTCTCACGGGTAAAGAGATCCACTATCGTCAAAAGCCGAATTCGACGTCCGTCGAACAGCTCGTCGCTCATGAAATCCATCGCCCAGCAGTCGTTGATGCCAGTCGCTTCGACGCGCGCTCCACGGCTTTGGCAACTCACCCGACGCTTCGACTTTCGCGCCCGCAGGGCCAGCTTTTCTTTGGCATACAGCCGATAGACCCGCTTGGCGTTCACCTTCCAGCCTTCACGGCGAAGCAAGATGTGCAGCCTCCGGTAACCGAATCGGACGCGAACCGCGGCCAGGTCCTTCAGCCGCATTCGCAGGGCGGCCTGCTCGTCCTTGGTGGACTGGTAACGGCAAGTCGATCGTGCCAAGCCCAAGATCTTGCAAGCCCGACGCTCACTGATCTTGTACGCTTGGCGTGTGCCCTCGACCGCCGCACGAAGACGAGCAGGCCTCAGAGCTTTTTTGACAGGACATCCTGTAGTATCTGTTTGTCCAAGCTGAGATCAGCGACCAGCGCCTTCAGTCGCTTGTTCTCTTCCTCCAAAGACTTCAGGCGGCGCAGTTCCTCCACGCCCCTTCCCTCAAACTTCTTCTTCCACCGGTAGAATGTCGGCTGGCTGACACCCAGCTTCCGACAAACTTCCTCCACCGGAGTCCCCGACTCCGCCTGCTTGAGCGCAAAGGCGATCTGCTCGTTCGTGAACCGCGACTTCTTCATGGCCATCTTCTCCCTGGAAATGACGGCCAGATTCTACCCGGTTTTTCTCGTTTTCAGCGGACCAGTTTTTTGGGTGCAGGTCAGTGCCGTGGCACCGATCCGGCAGGTCGACGGCCCGACAGGGGTCTGGCGGGCGCCAACCGGTTGGCTAACAGACGTTCCATCTTCTAGCGATCTATCGGTTTCACTACCATCCACGCTTCACGGGTCGAGCAAATCGTTTCGAGGTTCCCCATCAAATCGATTGCTCCGGCGGTTCTCGCCTTCGGCCCCGTGAATGCTCTTTTCAAGCCGCTCCGTTCAGCGGCGTCCCACTGGATAGTTGCCACCGGTATGAATTCGATCCAACGTTCGGGAAAGCAACGCGGTTGCATCCGTCGTCTTCGCGCCGAAAGCTTAGAGTCGCGCCGACTGCTCGCGAGTTACTACATCGATTCGGCACTGGGAGACAACTCCAACGCCGGCACGGACTCGGCGGCCCCCTGGCAAACCCTGGAACAGCTTTCCATCGCGACGCTGAAGCCCGGCGACGAGGTTTTGCTAAAGCGAGGTTCGTCTTGGGCAGAGTCGCTACGGATTGACGATGCTGGGACCGAGGGGTCCCCGATCACCGTAGGGGCCTACGGCACGGGGGCCGAACCCATCGTGCGGCGACTTGAGGTGCGCGGCGGATACACGCACTTCCAAGATTTTGTCGTCGACCGGAACAAGCAGTCCGGTGACGCGGTCACGATCAGGAGTTCGCCCGCGGTCGTGTTGCGCGACCTGGAAATTCGCAACGGGACTAGTGACGGAATCGACGCGTCGTCCGCGGACGGGTTGCTGATCGAAGGCCTAACGATCCATCACTTCCTGGCCGGCTCGTTCACGAACCAAGCCGACGCGCACGGAATCGTTATTGCCGACACCCGCGGAGTCACCGTTCGAAACACGGAAATCCACCACGTCTCCGGCGACTCTTTCCAAGCAGACCCCGATCGCGACCAAAATTTCACCACGGACATTCTGATTGAACAGTCCCACTTCTGGACCGGGCCTCTCGCGGAGGACTTCAACTCGTCGTGGCTGGCCGGTCAGCGCCCAGGTGAAAACGCCATCGACACCAAGGTCCTGAAGGACGGCTGGGAAACCGCGGAGCGAATGAAGATGACGGTCCGCGATGTGGTCGCACACGGTTGGGTCGCGGATGGATACATCGGCAACCGCGCCGTCTTCAACATGAAGGAAAAGATCGACGTGACCTTCGACGGCGTGACCGTCTACGACAGCGAGATCGGCTTTCGGTTGCGAGGGAGCCTGGGGAATGCCAATGTTACGATGAAGAACGTCGTGATGCACGACCTGGAAAAAGCCATCCGTGCCGAAGACGACCTTAGCAACCTGACCGTGTTCCATTCGACGTTCGGCGACAATATCAATCAAGTGATCCAGTTCGCCGGCGGAGACGGCGGCAAAGGAACCTGGGAGTTCAAGAACAATGCCTTTGTTGGAAGCGTTCCCAATGTCGCGTCCGACGTCAGCAACCGGTCGGCTGACGCGTCAGAGTTTGTTGACGCCGTGATGCGGGATTACCGACTATTGGAAGGATCTGATCTGATCGACGCAGTCCCGACGATTTACGCCGTAACATCCGATCGAGTTGGAACCCTAAGGCCGCAAGGCTCTGCTTCGGACGTTGGGGCATATGAACTGAGCCGCGAGCCGCTCTCGGATTCCGATTACATTGACTTCGGTTCGCACAATGTCGGTTCCTACGGTGGATCGCAAGACGAATCTGCGGTTGCGACGGTCGAGGACGGCGGAGCGACGTTGCACCTGACTGGAAACGGCTGGAAGCAGGTCGAGCTAAATTATGACATCACCGCCGACACCGTGATCGAGTTTGATTTCCGCAGCCCGGTTGCCGCTGAAATCCAGGGCATTGGTTTTGACAACGACCTGGGATTGACGGAACAGTACGCATTCCAGGTCAACGGGAGCCAGCCTTGGGGAAACCAGGGCTTCGTCCAGAGTTCAGCAACCAATAGCGACTGGACCCACTACAGAATCCCGGTAGGCCAGTTCTTCACCGGGCCGTTTAAGTACCTGTTCTTCGCAAACGATCACGACGTCAGCAATGCGGATGCCGAGGCGTACTACGCAAACGTGAAGCTGTATGAAGCAGGTGCGGTGAACCACCCTCCGATCGCCACCGATGACGCCTTCACGGTGACGAATGATGGCAGCGTTCACACGCTGGATGTGCTAGCAAATGACAGCACGCTTCCCGATAGCGGCGAGACGTTGACGATCGCTAGTGTCGGTTCAAGCTCCGCGGGCGGTGAAGTCTTGGTCCAAGGCGGAACGATTCAATATCAGCCTGCCGCAGGGTTCTCCGGCACCGAGACATTCAGTTACACCCTTCACGATGGAGATGTCGGCAACACGGCAACGGGCATCGTCAGCGTCACGGTAGAGCCGGTTGCTCCGGCTGGATCGCTCGATTTTGAAGCCTTAGCAGTTGGCTCCTACGGCGGCTCGCAAGACAAATCTGCGGTTGCGACGGTCGAGGACGGCGGAGCGACGTTGCACCTGACTGGAAACGGCTGGAAGCAGGTCGAGCTAAATTATGACATCACCGCCGACACCGTGATCGAGTTTGATTTCCGCAGCCCGGTTGCCGCTGAAATCCAGGGCATTGGTTTTGACAACGACCTGGGATTGACGGAACAGTACGCATTCCAGGTCAACGGGAGCCAGCCTTGGGGAAACCAGGGCTTCGTCCAGAGTTCAGCAACCAATAGCGACTGGACCCACTACAGAATCCCGGTAGGCCAGTTCTTCACCGGGCCGTTTAAGTACCTGTTCTTTGCAAACGATCACGATGTCAGCAATGCGGATGCCGAGGCGTACTATGCGAACTTGAAGCTGTATGAAGCAGGTGCGGTGAACCACCCTCCGATCGCCACCGATGACGCCTTCACGGTGACGAATGATGGCAGCGTTCACACGCTGGATGTGCTAGCAAATGACAGCACGCTTCCCGATAGCGGCGAGACGTTGACGATCGCTAGTGTCGGTTCAAGCTCCGCGGGCGGTGAAGTCTTGGTCCAAGGCGGAACGATTCAATATCAGCCTGCCGCAGGGTTCTCCGGCACCGAGACATTCAGTTACACCCTTCACGATGGAGATGTCGGCAACACGGCAACGGGCATCGTCAGCGTCACGGTAGAGCCGGTTGCTCCGGCTGGATCGCTCGATTTTGAAGCCTTAGCAGTTGGCTCCTACGGCGGCTCGCAAGACAAATCTGCGGTTGCGACGGTCGAGGACGGCGGAGCGACGTTGCACCTGACTGGAAACGGCTGGAAGCAGGTCGAGCTAAATTATGACATCACCGCCGACACCGTGATCGAGTTTGATTTCCGCAGCCCGGTTGCCGCTGAAATCCAGGGCATTGGTTTTGACAACGACCTGGGATTGACGGAACAGTACGCATTCCAGGTCAACGGGAGCCAGCCTTGGGGAAACCAGGGCTTCGTCCAGAGTTCAGCAACCAATAGCGACTGGACCCACTACAGAATCCCGGTAGGCCAGTTCTTCACCGGGCCGTTTAAGTACCTGTTCTTCGCAATCGATCACGACGTCAGCAATGCGGATGCCGAGGCGTACTACGCAAACGTGAAGCTTTACGAAGCAACGAACCTTTCCTAACTTGTCCTGGTCCTTACATACCCTTCGTCGTGTCGTGGCGGAAGTCGCGGAGACGCTCCCGCGGAGAGGCTGTGAATTTATCGGCCGCTCGATCCGAGACGCGGAGTTGCTGTCGCTCCTTCGGAGCTTTCGTCCGAAAGTGCACCGGATCCGGTGGGCTGGGCCCACCGGCAAGACGCTGTCGGTCCTCCGGACCAAGGCCCACTCCTTAGCCGCGGAGCGGCGACAGACTTCTGCCGGCGGCCCACGGCCGCCGGTAAGAGTCGAAACGCGTTTCAAAAGCTCCGAGGGAGCGACAGGACACGACGAAACATGCGTGCCGGTTTTAGTCGATCGAGACGTTGGCCGGCCAAATGCGATGTGCTCTTACTGGTCCAATGATGGCTCACCCCGGCGGAGCGCTGTGGCCTATTCAGGGTTCACCACGCGGGAGCGTTAGCTGGCAAAGCAAGGTTGTTGGAGCTCACTGCAAACGATGCGAACTGCTCTCAATCTGTAGCGGAAGTCGTTTAAATCGCAATGCGCTACAGTTATGCCGCGAAACTTGCATTGAGTTCCGCTACTCTCAGAATCCGCTACCGATGACCCGAACCAGCCGAGCCGATCACGTCTTCACAAATGGCGTTGAACTGCCCGGCAACTTTCTCAGCCGTATGCCTGGCACCGATGACCTGCAATGCATGCTCGGCGAGTGTTTGACGACGTTGATCATCTTGCAGTAGGTCAATCACGCCCTTGGCGAATGCTTCGTCGTTGTCACAAAGCAGGATCTGCTCTCCATCTCGGAGACCCAAACCCTCCGCACCGAGTGAAGTACTGACGACCGCTCGTCCCATCGCAATCATTTCGAAAATCTTCAGCCGCGTACCGCCGCCCGCGTAGATCGGAACCACACCGACGCTCGCCCGAGTCAGGTAAGGCCGCGTGTCATTGACGCTCCCGGTCACACTCACGCCAAGGCGTCCCTGCAGCCGACGGATTGATGGCGGCGGATTGCGTCCCACGATGGTAAAGCTGGCTTCAGGAATCCGGGCCCGAACCAGCGGCCAGATCTTCCGCGCGAAGTGCTGCACGCCCTCAACATTAGGTGCCCAATCCATCGATCCTACGAAGACGACATGGTTGGGTTTGCTGTGCGTCTCGGGCGTGGGCAGGAAATACTCTGTGTCAACGGCGGTGTCGATGACCGAAACATGCTTCCACCCGTAATCCGACTCGAACAGCTGTCGATCGCGCTCGCTGACGGCGATCACCCGTGAAAAGGCGGCGCCAGCATCGCGTTCGAATCGCCGCATCTTGGCCGCCTGATGCCCCAAATACCACCGCATCGGCCCTCGACGCCGCTGGGCTTGCCGCAGGAACACTTCCGCCTCAACATTGTGCTGGAACAAGACCGAAGGGATTGGCAGGTCGATGGCATTGCGAGCCATCTGCACAAAGTCGCATACCAGCAAATCAAACGGTTCTGATTTCAAGAGTTCTTCAGCCCGGCGCCGGAGACGCGGGTCATAGTCTTTATCAACATTCAGCGGGTAACGTGAAGCCAGATTGCGCGTCGCCAACATGGCGAAGCGAAGACTCTTCCGCGACGCTTCACGCCACGGAATCGACTCCAGACGCAATCCCAACCCGCGCATCGAGTTAAGATACGGTTGCTCCTCCTCCAGGACATTGCTGACGTAGGTGACGTCGTGCCAGCGAGCCAGATGCCGCACCACATTCAGCGTACGGATTTTGCCTCCCGTGTTGGCCGGCAAAAGCAATCGCTTTTGCATGAATAGAATTTTCATTGCGGCGTCGGTCCAGGCCGCACGATCAACCACGCGACCGTCAAGCCGGTCCACATCCCGAGCAATCGCGAAAGGGCACCGAGCGCACCGCCGCTATGCGATGCCTCCAAAAGTTGCCCCAATTCAATGCCGAACGCGAAGCCGACCGAAGCGCAACCCGCCGCTGACATCATCCACCGCCTCAGGTTTGACGCGTGCAGCAATCCAATGCCAACGCCCAGCAATGTTCCCCAACCGGTCCCGAGCAACGCTGTTCTCAGCGTATTGAAGAACAGTTTCAGATTGGAACCGCGGTAGTCTCCGAAGGGACGGGCGGCAACCTCCCGCAGCGTTCGCTTCACTTCCTGCGGATCCGTCACGAATTCGAATGGGATCCATGAGAGCGCGCACAAGAATAGAAGATAAGCCGCAGCCAACACAAACCACAGCGACGGATCGCGCGCACGCCAGGCCAGGGAGGAGTGTTGCGTTGACGCCTCTCCACGATGCTCCCACGCAAGGCCCGCGACGGCGTAACCCGCCGCGGTTCCCAGGATCATGAAGAGGGCGTCGGTGGCGGAGGCGAACCGGCGGGCCACCGGTATTTGAAGCAATTCTGGAAGGATCCCCAGCCCCACGAGCCAGAGCAGAACGGTCGGCCCGCTCGGGCTGCCTGCAGAGCCGCTCCGGCGACAGCCTTGCTCCGGCGAAGGAACTCGCAACATCGAGTATGCCCAGAGACCGAGTGGCAATCCCAGAAGAATGGTCCAGCCCCACTGGAACGCGGCCTCGCCAAGATCACGGATGGGGCGGCTGAATGGAATCGGTTCGATTTGCCCTCGCGTCCACTTTCGCGCGTAGTCGGCCGGCGAAACGAGGATCTTTCCTGGGAGAATGGACCACACGAATACGGTGCCCGCAGCGATCCCCAGCGCCGCCTTCACTCGCCCCCACCGATGCGTTCCTAACACCATTCTGTCTAATTCGCCGGCACAGGCGGGTCCAACAATCCACCAAGCGGCGATACCGACCACAGCCCCTCCCAACTGCGCTCGCGTGTCGGCAATCGAGGGAACACGGTCGACCAACCAGCCCTGCGGGATTTCGCAGGCGAGGCTGATCACCGCTGTCGTGAGTAGGGCAAGAACGCTGGCAAGGCACCGCCAAGCCAGCGAAGCACGAAGCGTGGCCAGGAATCCCGTGAACGTAAAAGCAAGAGGAATTCCAAGGACCGTATTGGCGACCGTGTCGGAACGTGACAAGTGCCCCGATGCGGCCGGGTCGAGAAAGGCCGAAAGCACATCCGCAAATCGTGCGGAACGAAACTCAAGCGGCGCCCAAGACCCAAACATCATCGCCGCCGCAACCACAGCCGAAGCGGACGCCAAGATTTTGCTAGAGGCTTTCATCGCGCCGTTGATATGCTTTGCTTTCTAGTTAAGACACAAGTCACATCACCTCCCGAATGACGCCGATACAAGCGGCGCCGACGTCTTGCCAAGACCTCGGTTGAAATGTGCGGTTCTTGGACGAAGAATTTGACACGGAAGAGCAGCGCTGAAACTCCGTCGCATTGGTTGTGACTGAGGGACAAATGTCCTGCGGAAGTGCTGCAACAGACGGCATGCGCGGATCCGCCGCGTCAAATGCTGGTTTCGGATCGTTTATCAGGCATGCCATGAGCTCTTTGAAAAACGACTCCGGAACATCCGCGTCGGCGACACGGATGCCGTCGAACCGGCTTTCCAGTTCCCGATTGTCGCCGACCGGTGTCGCCACGACGGGCGTCCCGCAGCTCATTGCTTCCAAAATCGCATTGCAGCTTCCTTCCCTGCGGCTTGCCAACAGAAAAAGATCCGCCGCGCGAAGGTAATTGCTTACCTGATGTGGCGGAAGAGGGCCCGTGAACAGGACCCGGTCGCTGATCCCGGCAGCTGCGATTTGGTCCCGAAGACCCTTCGTAAACCCGCTATCGTCGGTGTCGCCGATGCAAATCCAGCGAAAGTCGAGGTGTTCACTTAGACGCCGCAGCGGTTCGACCAAACGGTCGTGTCCCTTGACGTGTTTCAGTGTCGCAACCGTCACCAGCAACGGCACGCAGTCCTCAATCCCAAGCTGGAGTCTCGCTTGTTTCCGATCACCGGGTCCAAACATTGACGTGTCACAGCCATTGGCGATGACCCGAATCCGCTCCGGATCCGCGCCCGCCCGCGCCGCGGCCTGACGCAGCGATTCGCTGACGGCGATCACCGCCGAGGCGTCCTCCAACGCTGAAAGCATCTGGTCCCGTACCCGCGGCTTCTGCAGCCACTCCTCCTCGACGCCACGGAGCGTGATCAGAAAGGGAACTCCCAAACGACGGGCGACGCGGTGAACGGCGACGCCTTCGGGATAGCCAAAGTGCGCATCAAGCACCGTCCGCTCCGGTTTGGGATCCATTTCTTGGACCCAACGCCGGATACAGCGCTGCATCCATCGGCCATCGAGTGACTTGGCGATTCCCGGAAGGTAAAACATCCGGCGACAGTCGATTGGCATGCGGGCATCAGCGGGAGCAGATGGGATCGAGCCGCCCTTGAGTCCGGGAAACCACGGCACCGGACAGAGTGCCCGAACCGGAAGCGTGCGAGAAATCGCTTCCAGCCGGCGATAGACAAACAAGCCTTGCTGCGGCTTCGCCGAGGTCGGCAGCGTCATGCAGACGCTCAACAATCGGGGAAGGGCCTGATCTGGCATCAGCGCAAGTTTGCGGTGATTAGCCGGAGCGCGTCCGCCAACGCCTCCAGCTCGGCGCTGGTGTTATAGACTCCCAGGCTCGCCCGCACCGTCGGTCGCCAGCTGAGAGATTCATGGGCCGGCTGTGCACAATGAAATCCGCTTCGCACACAAATGCCGGCGCGATTCGACAGCATCCTGGCAACGGCATGTGCCTCCAGTCCGTCGACGTGAAATGGCACGATCGCACCACGCTGGGCGAGTCCTTCGGGACCCATAATGGCCACCCGTGGCACCGATGACAGCAGCTCGATCATTTCACCTAGCAGTTTACCTTCCCAGTAATTGACCGCCTCCATTCCCAGCTCGTCGAAGTAGTCGCACGCAGCTGCCAGACCGATGACCGCTTCAAACGCGGGCGTTCCAGCTTCCAGCCGCATCGGAACATCGGCCAAAACGTGTCCGTTCATGCCGACGGACTCAACGACCCCTCCGCCGAGCAGTGACGGTCGCAGACGGGAAAGCCGATCACCCTTGGCGTACAAGACGCCAACACCCGTGGGGCCGCCGAGCTTGTGTCCGGAGAAGCATAGGTAGTCGCAGTCCATGGCACGGACATCCAACGGCGCGTGCGCGATGGACTGGTTGACGTCCAAAAGCACTTCACTTCCGGCTGCATGAGCCAAGCCAATGATCTGCTCGATCGGATGGATCACGCCAAAGGCATTGCCAATCGAGCTGACAGCGACGAGCGCTGGCCTGCGGCGCAGCAACGCCGCTTCAAACGCTGAAAGATCGATCGTGCCGTCATCCTGCAATCCGACCGGATGAAAGGAGGCGTTTTCACTCCAGGGCAGCAGATTGCTGTGGTGCTCGCCGATGGAACCGAGCACGACGGCATCGCGAGCAAGGCTCTTCGCCACCAGGTTCAGAGCTTCGGTGGCATTCTTGACGAAGATGACTTCGTCGGGATCGGCGTTGACGAAGCTCGCGATGGTGGTCCTCGCTTCCTCGTACCGCTGCGAAGACTCCTCGGCCATCTGGTGCACGCCACGCCCGACCGTACACGCCAATTCTTGATAACAGCCGAGAACGGCATCAATCACGGGCTTTGGTTTCAGATAGGTCGCAGCCGAGTCAAGATAGACAACCGACCGTCCATTGACCCTGCGTTTCAGCACCGGAAATGCCTCGCGCACGGTATCGCTATCGATCGCCATTCGCCTCAACTCCTGGATTGCATTGTTCCCGTCTTCGATAACCTCCGCTCATACGGCCCGGTCCGCTGCCACTGGGATAGGTTCTTGCTCCGCCAAAAGTTTTCCAAACGATAGGCTCTTACAGTGACGGTACTTACCGGAAGACTCGGGGCGAATGGCGGTAGAAGATCTCACATTGATCCGCCGCGACTCCCCAGACCAGGTGACGAAGCGGTCACCGATTTGCTGTAGGTCCAATTTCGCCAAAGGTTGGGGCACAACGCGAAGCGCCCACTTGTTTCCACGCATCTCGGTCAGCTCGAAGTCGCGGATCTCGGGAAGTTCGGCGAAATGATTGGATACATCCTCGGCCGTCAGCACGCGACCGCCCGAGAGCACGAACGCGTCCTGCACTCTTCCTTCGAGCAATAGTCGCGGAGAGGTCCTCCCGCAGGCACAGGGAGCGTATGTGATACGTGCCAGGTCGCCGATGTCGTAGCGAATAAGCGGCATCGCAAAATTATTGAGGTCCGTTACCAAGACGCGTCCGAGTTCTCCCTCACCAACGGTGGCCCCGTCACGGACGACTTCGATCAGATGTTGGTCCATCATCACGTGCAGCCCGTTCGCTTGGCCACAGTCGAACGCCATCGGCCCCATCTCGCGACTGCCGTAATGCTCCCGAACACTGCCACGAAACGCGTCGGCGATGGCAGGTTTCCACGAAGCCGGAAGATTGGCGCCCATCGGCCGGACAACGGGAATGTGTGGAGGATCTTCTCCGCTTCGATCGAGATAATCGGCAAGTGCCTTGAGGTACTCCGGCAGCGCCGTCAACTGTGTTGGTTTCGCCTGCCGCAAAGCCGCCACGCATTCGGCAAGCGGTAGGTCACCTTCGTCGAGGGACAGCGGAGGCCAGATCGTCGTCGGCTGGATCCATTTCTCCATCACCAACCCGCGAAGATCGCTGATTGCCGCCCGGTCCCGCTTTATCCGCCCCGAGGCGATCGCCCACAGATGCCCAGAAACCGAGTCTGCACGATTGCCTTCCAATCCGCAATGAACGCTGCAGGCATCGGGAGGAATGGAGAACTGACCGGCCCCGTAGCGATAAGGACTGTCCTCGGTGAGCGCCACCATGATGGCTGCGCGTTGAAAGTCTCTGCGCTGAAAATCGTGGACAACCATCACGCGGCGCGTCGTCCCGCGCGTCCCCACGTACTGCCAGTCATCGCTTCTGCGGGAGGCGATCACCATGCCGTCTGGGAAATTGGCCTCGACGTCGTCCTTCGTAGTAACCGGAACCCGCTGCAAGTCATCAAGCGAACCGAGCATCTCGGCATCAAAGCCATTGGCACGGAACAGATCGCTGTAAAAAGGAGATTCCGCCGCTGCCAATTCAACCAACTCGCGGAGTCGGTTAAGTTGTAATCCGCGGAGCTTCTCCAGAGGCATCCGCTGGCACTGGCGGATGCGACGCGCATGCTTCATAGCCTGGCTTCGGGTCGGCAGGAGCATCAACGGCAATACGCACTCTTGCATCAACCAACCTAAATTCATGCCATCATCCCCCTTTGCAAGATGTCGTCAGGCATTTGAGTGCTCGTCCAACAAGTTTCAATACTAAGAGTTTGGCTCCCTTCGCGCCCCGGCTCTCATGATTGGTCGCGGGGCTCGACCCTTCTGAGCCAGGAGGGTGTTGAAGAAAAGGACGAGCTTGCTATATCGGTTTGCTGGAGATTGGTGAAGTCAGAACATGACGTAAACCGACTCCGAGAGGTGCTCCGTTTCCTCAGCAGAACTACGATGCTTCAGCCCGACAGCTATCGCGTCACGAACGGCAGAAGCCAACTCCTGCGCGGCCTCTTTTCCCTGCCAGCGGCTCAGGACCGCATCCGCAAAGGCAACAGGATCAGGCGAGTCTGCCTGTACAGCATCACTCACCTCAAAAATGTCCGCCCAGTCTTCTGGCTCGGCTACCGGGACCCAAGTCGTCGCCCGTCCTTCCCCCGTGGATGCCGCCCGGATCAGTGTCTTTCCCTCGCGGCTCAATTGCTCTGCGATGGGCCAAAACGACTGCTCAAAGACTCGTTTAAGCTTCAACTCTGCCGACCCCGCCTCGCGCCGGCGCACGTTCGCTTCGACGTCTTCGTTTTCCAACCCCTCACCGCGTGGCTCTGGCCACTCCGGTTGATCCTGTTTGACCAGGATGCAATTCCCCAGCGCCAGCACGTCCATCTCCGTACGCATGAAGCAACGATAGGCGTCAAACGGTGTACAAACAATCGGTTCTCCACGGACATTGAATGATGTGTTCACCACGACACCGCAATCGGTGATCTTTTCGAATTGTTTGACAAGCTTATAAAACGTCGCATGGTGCTCAGGGCGGATCGTCTGCACGCGTGCCGAATAATCCACGTGAGTGATCGCGGGCAGGTCGGACCGGGGCTCTCGTACGATCGGCAAAAGGTCTTCGCTGTTCGCCAACAGCGAATGATCGAACGGCAAACGCCGCTCTGCTTTCACGGGAGCGACGATCAACATGTAGGGACTGTCACGGTCCAATTCAAAATAATCCGACACGCGATCGCGGAGCACGGCTGGCGCGAAGGGCCGGAACGATTCACGGTATTTGATCCGCAGGTTCAGGTTCACCTGCATCTCGGTGTTTCTGGCGTCCCCGACAATGGAGCGAGCCCCCAGTGAACGCGGACCGAACTCGAGTCGATCCGCAAAGTGTCCGATCACCTTTCCATCAACGATCTGTTCCGATAGAAATTGTTGACGGTCAGCATCGTCCATGTGCCGATAGGGATAGCCGTGCGTGTCCAAGAATGCCCGGATCTCGTCATCGGAAAAGGCCGGCCCAAGATAGGAACCCGACTGCTGAGATCCCGCCACATCCGCTTCTCGGGGCTCGCCAAAATAAGTGTGCCAAGCGTCCAGCGCGACTCCCAGCGCGCAACCGGAGTCGCCTGCCGCAGGCTGAATCCACAGATCATCAAAGATGCCTTCACGAAGCAACCTTCCGTTGGCCACACAGTTTAACGCCACACCACCAGCCAAACAGAGATTGCGTTCACCGGTCAGCTCTTGAGCATGTCGGGCCATCTTCAGAATGATCTCCTCGGTGACCGCCTGAATAGAACTGGCAATGTCGATCTCACGCCTTGTGATGCGACTTTCTGGCGCCCGCCGCGGACCGCCAAACAACTCGTCAAACTTTTCGGACGTTGTCTTGGTATCCTTTAAGAACGAAAAGTACTCCATATTCAACTCGATCGAGCCGTCTGGATTGACATGCACGACGTTGTCCAGAATCTTCTGGGCATAGACGGGCCGGCCGTAAGGGGCGAGCCCCATCATTTTGTACTCGCCCGAGTTCACCTTGAATCCGGTGAAGTAGGTGAACGCGGAATAGAGTAGCCCGAGAGAATCCGGGAAGCGCATCTCCTTCAGGATCTCTACGTCGCTTCCCTGCCCCCGGCCAATCGTCGCCGTAGCCCATTCTCCCACTCCATCGACGGTTAGAATGGCGGCTGACTCAAATGGCGACGGATAAAAACAGCTTGCGGCGTGCGAACGGTGATGAACTCCCTGTAGTAGCTTGCCCTGATACTGCAGGTGCTCACGCAACATCCGAGGGAATTGCAGCTTATGGCATACCCATTCGGGAACGATCGTATCCCACATGCGGCTCGCCGACTCTCGATCCACCGCCATCACCGAATGCACCAAACGCTCAAATGTCAGTGCGGAGTCGTCATAAAACGCGACCGCGGAAAGAGAATCCTGATTGATACCTGCTTCCTCCAGGCAATAGTTGATCGCATTCGCAGGGTACCGTCGATCATTCTTGACCCGCGTGAAACGCTCTTCCTCGGCCGCCGCTACGACTTTTCCATCGCGTATCAAAGCGGCCGCCGAGTTGTGGTAGAGCGCGGAAATGCCTAGCACGTAGCGATCGCTTGGCCCGGCGGATCGCACCGCGGAGTTACTGTTCACACGTGGTTTGGCACCGTTGCGATCCGCGGCCCGGGGAAGCAACCGGCGGGACTGCAGGAAGCGGTGCATTTGTTCGGCAACGATCTCATTCGCTTCCGGCGTGAAGTGACCGCCGACCTTGTGCGTCAACCGAGTTCGTGTCTCGTAGGGCAGGGAAACCAGCGCGTTGGAAACGTCACCGACATGCACATTGTTTGCCGGATCATCCAGCGTCTCAAATAGCGGCTGGTACACCGGCTTCATGCCGATTTCGTAAAAGTCTCGCGTGGGAATTGGAAAGATGACCACCGGCAGCGGATGCAGATCCTGAACAAATTGTTTCAGGATCGCACACATCAGTTTCCAGCCGGGCGTGTCGTCCGAGAGAATGTCCGGGTAAGGGTGTCGGCCACGAACCCGGCGAAACTCGGTAAGCAGACGCGAGACAGAATCGGACACCCGCTCCGATTCGCGAAGCTTCTGTAATCCGGGCACACGCTGGTAAACATCGTGAAGTGTTTCCCACAGCGCGTCGTCTCGCTTTCCCGCTTTGACCGTCCCCTCGGTATCCTCCGACGGCCGCTCCAACGGAACCGGGACTTGGCGAAGAACCAGACTGCCTTCGTCCAGTTCGAAAAAAGGTTTGGGAACAAGAATGCGATTTCCGGTCACGCGATCGATCGCCGGGCGGTGCGAGACTTGGATGCGGTGGAAACTGTCGATGTAAACGCAGATCACCGCCAGGTCAGCCTGGACATCCGATGCAAATTTGCGGGCGATCAATAGGTGTTGATCCGTACCCGTTCCGGAAACGCCATAGTTATAAACCTCTGCGCCACTATGGACCGCCAGCCGGTCAGAGTAGCGATCCTGATTACTGACGTTGTCACCGGCGGTATAGGAATCGCCAAACATCAAAATCCGCGGCCGACCACCATGAGCGTCCTGAAACTCGAAATCAGAGCGAAAGCCTTGGCCGTTGGTGACGACAAAATAGCCGCCCCGCTCATTGGGCAATCGGGCCCGCAGATTGGGGACGAATCGATGACCGACATCCGCGTCGTGCTGAAGCAACATGCGGTGGGTGGTCTGTTGTAACAAAAACATCGTCGTTTTCCTTGAATCCGTTAGCAACCGTTCATCAGTAACCAGTTCCGAGTCGTAGCCGTAGTCGATTATCGATTCTGTCAGCCAGCTCCTGCCAACGCTCTTGCGGCGTCATTCAGCTGTCCATCCTTAGCCAGTTCCCCAGCAACCGCCGTTAACGTCGCAGGAGCGATGCCGTGTTCGGTGACCGCGTGCGTGATCATTTGGTTCAACCGCTGATAAAACAGCTCGAGGTCTTCTTCGGTCGCCGTGTATGGCGATAAGCCGGCTCGCAAGGAACTGCTGTGCAGCATCAGGACAAGACAATTCAAACCATCGGTAACGCAAGCGTCGATTAGCGCCCTAACGTTTGCGATCCGCGTGCCCTCGGGCGTCAACTTCACTCGCCGCGCGAAACCGAGTCGGTCGGCCACCCCGGCAACGCGTAACCGCCGCAAAGGTCCTGCCCGAAGGCCGATCCAAAGCTTGCGACGGCGATCATAATCTGGACGGCTAAAACCGGCAGTCACGGGTATCTCGATTATCCCACTTGCCGTGGATCCGGTATGGATCCGATACGGGTCACGTCGGCAGTAACGGAAATCCGGCCCGCCCTCAGCTAGGTACTCGTACATCGGCAGCACGCTGGAGTCGACTTGGTACCCGAGTTCGGCGAGCACCGCGGCGCTACTGTCGTTAAAACCGTAGCGCCCGGCGCGATACGACGTCGGTGTTCGCCCCATCTCCGACGCAATGCGATCGGTCAACCAACTCAGCTTCTGATGCTGCACTTCTACCGGAAGGTTACATAGATAGGTTTCGGCGGATGTGGGAGGACAATCCGGCAGTGGAGGATTGCACCAAGGATGACAATGCGCCCCCACCTCGCACGTTCCCGCCTCCTGCCACCGACGTAAGTCCCGCATCGCCTCTTGGTCGGCTGTCACCGGCGCATCGATCAAATACGTCGGTGGTACGCCGAGCCGTTCACAAACCGCCTGGAACCGCGGTAATCCTCGCAAATTGTCCGTCGTGTTTCCTGTGACTCGATAATTGCCTCCCCAGAGACCTTCCTCTTCGGTGTCGACGGTAACGATCAGCCGTTTCATTGTTGCTAGTAGCTCGTTGCTCGTTTCACCAAAACACAGTCGACCACAGAAGTTAGAAACTCCCGGCTCCAGCGTCCATGCAGAAACCTGGCGGCGCGGATCGGGCGCAGGTGCAATCGCTCCAGCGTCAAAGGGCTCTCCGCGACAAGTCGTTCAAAACGTCGGATCGTCATTCGGTTCAACCCGCCTTCGACCTCCGCAAATCGCATCGCGCCGTCGCTGCGGAAGTCACGTCGCCAGCGGCACAGTGCAGCTTCCGAAAACAACAGGTGCGCCCAAGGAAACACCGAGAACAAATGTCCGCCGCGAGGGTGATACCAGGTTGGACCAAAGGATGCGATCACTCGCCCGCCAGGAACGAGCGTATTCGCCATGGTTTTCAGCACCGCCGCGGGCTCGCTGAAGTGCTCGAAAGCGTCAATCGACACAACGTAGTCCGCCAAACGAGAAGGAGCATGCGCGGTGAATTCACAGCGGTCTGCCACACCGGCCCGCGACGCCCGCTCGCGGGCCGGAACGAGTACCTCGGGACGAATATCGATGCCGATCACACGACCGGCACCCCGACGCGCTAGCTCGATCGTGCCTTCTCCATACCCACAGCCAAAATCCACCACCGTGGCGTCAGCGATCGCACTCCAAAACCCCGGATCCAACGCTCCAGTCAACCGACTCGCGCACGACTCCAGATGCTCGCCTCGCCTCGTCTCACTTGACGGCTGACGAGAAAAGCAATGTCGCAACAACCGATATTCCGGCTCGCCCCGAAACACAGAGCAGTTAGTGATTACAAACCATTCGGGTTAACCGCATCAGCCGCCACGCGTGAGCGTCCGGTTCTTACGCGCCGTCACGACAGGGAAAACCCTGAGTGAGTGTCTGCGGCAGATAGAGGTGGGGATCGTCGGTATCCGCGCCGCATGAACCCCAGAGGCGCGTGCAAATCCGCTGAGCGACGACGGTCCGAAATCGGTGGCGTGGGACCTGTACTCCTTCACTGACGCACCGGATCACTGGTTCGGCTGAGTGCCCGTTCACCGCGTTCCCATGTCGCCGTTTGGCGGTCGAGCATGCCACGCATCAGCCCCAAGCCCATGGCGACCTGACTGATGCCGAAATAAAACATCACCGCACCGACTGCTGTCTGCCGAAGCGGTGCTAGCTTCCAGGCGGCTAGCATCACGACGCCAACCAGCAACTGCGCGATAAAGAGCACCTGGTACACTGGGGCGTCGTTCAGCAATGCCGCGTTACTAAGTAATAACGCGGCGAACAGCAAGGGCGATCCCCACCTGAGTAGCTTGTGCGACAGGAACTGTAGCCAGAGGACGGGTTGGTTCCAGCGTGGCACCATGCCGCGTTTGAGCAACTGCACGGCGCCCGCTGCGATCCGTACCCGACGCGAGAATTCCTGTCTTGCCGACGGCGTGCCGCTTTCAGTCGCCTTGGCAGCGCTCTCATAGACGACGCGGCGACGGGATCGCATCACATGCATCGAGACGGCGAAGTCGTCGAGGATGGTGTTGGCTGGCAGCGAGGGAATCAGT
Organism: Roseiconus nitratireducens; assembly: GCF_008629675.1. Classification (GTDB taxonomy): domain Bacteria; phylum Planctomycetota; class Planctomycetia; order Pirellulales; family Pirellulaceae; genus Stieleria; species Stieleria nitratireducens. The sequence continues at coordinate 691,437 of NZ_VWOX01000002.1, forward strand.
TCACGACGAACGATGTACATGCCACCGTCTACGCCCATCACGCTGGCTAGTCGTGACTCGGCGCCCTGGATGCGACGTTCGAACCAGTAGTAAAGCTGTTCGCCAGCGCCAAACTCTTGACCGCTGTCGACCAGCCGCACCTCGCCGGTGACTGCTCCGACAGCGTCCATCGCCAGGTGGTCGACCAACCGCCGCACGGCGCTGGAAGCGAACATCACGTTGGCATCGGAAAACAATATCAGCGGGTGCTTAGCCGAACCGACAAGTCGGTTCATCGCCGATGCTTTGCCCGCGCGCGTGCCCAGGTCGACCAGATGAACACGCTCGTCCTCCAAGCTTCGGACAAGATCGGCGGTGCCGTCGGTGCTGCCGTCATCAGCGATCACCAGCTCGATCAAGTCGCTGGGGTAGTCCAGGGAGCGAAAATTCTCGACTTTCGCCGCGATCACGCCAGCCTCGTTGTGCGCCGGCACCAGTACACTGACCGCGGGCAACTCGTCAGACGCCTGCTCGACACGTCCGGCACCAATGATCACGGCAACCGCCGGATAGATCGCGTACGTGTAGACCAACAGAGCAAAAGCGATCCAGAAAATGAACTCCACGATCAACGCTGGGGCTTCCAAGTTCCGATAGTGCGGCCCGATGCCAGTAGCCCAAGTCCTACCGCAGCGGCGGCGTTGACCAGCAACACATAGTAAGCGATGTAGATCAGGCGAATGGTGCGACAAGGCGGGAACCAGTACAGCGCTGCCACCCCATAGCCGGCCAATTGCAACAGCAAGATCAACGAGAACAGGTGGGAATTGCTACTCCCTGTCGTTTCCTGCATCGCCGCGACAGCTGAGCTGACCAGCATCAGTGCTAAGAAGACGGGGCTGAGCCACCGCAGCACCTTGTGGCCTATAAGCTCAAAGGCGAACCACCCGACGCGGAATGGATTGAATGCCTGGGGCACTTTCGTCACTGCCCGCAGGCTGCGGTTGACGATCCGGTACTTGCGACGGAACTCGCCGCCAAAATCGGGCGCGGCGTCTTCGAAACAGATTGCTTCCGGGTCAAAAATGCCCCGGAAGCCCTTTACCACAACCTTCAGCGGAATCAGAAAGTCGTTGATGTCCTCGGGGGCAAGCGGCTCGAACAATTCCTTACGCAGTGCATAAATCGCACCGTCGGCGCCGACGACGCTGCCGAGCCGGCTTTCCCACGCCTTCAGCTTCAGTTCCAGGCTCCAGTAGACGTTCTCCGAATCGGCAGAGGCACCTTGGTCGACGTGGTCATACTGCTGGCTGCCGACGGTGTACCCGACCTCAGGATTGTCAAAGTGGCGTACAAGCATCCGCAGCGCGTCGGGCCGGAACATCGAATTCGCATCGGTGAAAACCAGCACCTGACCACTGGCAGTGGGGCAGAACCGCGTCAGTCCCGCTGACTTGCCCAAACGCTGTTCTTGACGACAGAGGCGGACGTTCCGGTCGGCGTACTCCAGGACAATCTCGTCCGTACCGTCATCGGAAGCATCGGAGATAACCATCACCTCCAATTGGTCACGCGGATAATCCAGCGCCATCGCATTCTCAAGCTTTTCGCGGATCACCCCCGCTTCATTGAACGCGCTGATCACCAGCGTCACCGAAGGCACGGCCACACCAGTGCGCAGCGGACACCTCAGCCGCGACAGCAAATACAGCAGCGGCGGATAAATCAGATGCGGAAAGCAAAACGCCACCGCAGAGAGGATGAAAAGGGTTGTCAAACTAGAGAAGGGAAAGTGAGTGAGTGAGACGGCAGTCCGCGGTCCCACGTTATTGCTTCTTAATCATTTACGAAACGGCAACTCGCGTCTTGGTGTAACAAAAACTGTTTAGATTCCAAATCGAAACACCGAATGGATTTCTGCGAACCTGCTAAGCTGGACAGCGCAACTCTGGGCTAATCCGAACCCGACGGGTAAACAAGGAAACGACTTGCAGCAAAACCCCTCACTCACCCTTCGGGTTAAAAACAAGCAACTTTCGGTGAAAAGCGACGCTGTCCATTTAGTGATTTCGTTGTTGTTGCAAATACCGTTCTTAAATCAAGCATTTTGCTCGTTCCAGCCGCCAGGAAAACATCCGGGCGTACCTGTTGCCACGGCGTGATTCGCTAGCGGCGAGCGTCGGCCGTCTTATCATTGAGCCGATTATAATGCCGGATCGCCACCCATAATCTGTGAAGCGATAACGTGATCACCGTTGGTCAGCGACTTTACGACATTATTTCGAACAACCGGTCCCCACCAGTCTCGTCGGAAATGAATTCACAAGGCATCACATTCTATCGCTTCTGTCAGCCGATCGCGAAATCAAGAAACGCCGTCATCAATCGACGACACAAAATCTCTCTTTTTGCGACCTTGGGACCGCAAATTGCAGCTTTCGCGAATCTCTACATCGACATCTTTTCCATAGTAAGCCTCGCATTCCCCCAACAACAAAACTCTTGTTTCGGACGAGACCTTCTCTTCGATGTCGAGTCGAAGTACACCTGCTTGCTCCTGCACTCCCTGATAGTTCAAAACTAGATCATGCTTTCGCGCTAGATTCTTGAAAACGTAGTAAAGCGTTAGACTGGGAAAGGAACGGCTCTTACCGACAATGCGCTTTCCGATCCGGCCTGTAACCTCGCGAATCACGGGATGTGCGCGGCCGCAGGCACACTTCATTTCGCGGTCAAGCACAATCGAATCGCCAAGTCGGTAACGAATGATCGGAAACGAACGAGACACCAGGTTCGTGACCAGAATCTCGCCGTTCTCTACCTCCACAATGCAGGTTTCCATGTTCACGTGCATCGAGCCTTCTGGACATTCGAAGGCAATGATTCCCGACTCGGCAGCGCCGTACTCACTCACAATTCTTCTCCCAAACGCCTGAACTGCCTCCTGCTGATACCTTTCGAAGATTTTCTCAGACGTGCCCCGAATAAGTTTTAAATTGGTCAGTGGCTCGATACGCGGGTTTCTATTAATCGCCTTTGCGATTTCGTAAATCATCGACGAATAGCCGCCAAGATAAACTGCATGCCTCAGCTTACCGGCAAATGATGCGATTTCGTCGTCATCATACGAGAACATTCGAAAACGGTTCTGAAGCGCATCGAGTGCCCGCGTTTTAAGCCGCTGCGATGGAGAAAAATTGAATCCCCATAGATATCCATTGCGCTCCCATGGACGGACACCATGCCATTCATACCCACGCATCACTGACGCATTGTGCCAAGCATCCCAATCTGCGTTACGGTAGAAGACAAGCGGATTTCCAGTACTCCCTGATGTCTCGGAATAAAAAAGCCTTTCTCCACCATCCCTAATCTGCAACCTGTCTCGCTCACTAAGAATTTCATTCTTTTCAAGAATAGGAAGGCTTGCCAGATCATCAAGCGTCTTAATTTGCTGTGGTTCCAGGCCGGAATCATCAAATTTAACCCTATAAAATACGCTGTGCTCATACGCGTTCTGAACAATTTCCCGCAGAAGCGACTCCTGCCATTCTCGCAATTTTTCCAAACTCCACCATTGGCTCTCGAGCAAAAAAGCACGATGTGAAGGAATTTGGCGATTGCGAATGGCGACGCCCGCACGGAAGATTGCTTGATGAAAATTTATCACAAGCGAAGTTCCGAGCTGGTGACGAGCGGCGCACCCTCCTCGACGGAGACTTCAAGACCAACGCGCTGGAGGAGCTCATGACGTACGCGATCCCAGCGTAAAGTGCGTTCGCCACATGCATGCTGAGCCTCCTGCATGAGTCGCGATTGCGCATCCTGACACCGGCGAACGGCGTCAGAGATCTCCGCCGCGGAATTCCGAGTGAAGATTGCTCCCTTAGGAAATGCTTCCCTCAGGCAGCGCCAATCGGAAACAATGACCGGGGTAGACTGATAAATTGCTTCCCATGCTCCACGTAGCATCGTGTGGTCTTGAGTAGTGAGGGTCATGACCGCATCCGCCTGCTTTAGTAGCGCGCCATATTCCGTATCCGATAGATATCCGGTCAAGGCAACGTTGGCAGGGTATGAAACATTCGCATGACTGCGAAGCTTTGCAGGGTTGCCGGTTACAAAGAAGCGTATGTCTTTAACAAGTGCAGCCGCTTCGAACATTTCCTGAACAGGCTCATCGTAGTTGAATGAACAAACGACCGCGACATTGAACGATTTTGGTAGCTGCATGTCGATTTGCTGGTCAAAGATAACCGGTACATCGCGGACGATTGTTGCGTGCCCGCCATTGGATTCGACAAGTTCCGCCAAATGTTCGTTCGTAACTAGGTTGGTTGCGGCTTGGCGTCCTAGCCAGTGCTGAAGCCATTGGAACTTCCGCCACCGTGGATTTTTATAAGCTCCGGTGTGACAGTCGAGCGCAAAGGAAGCGCCCGAGATCCATTTCCACAGCACTGCCGGAAGGGCAGCGAACAGCGGTGGCGACATCACGAACACCGCCCGCGGACGCTCGCGGAGCAAGATCCACAACGTCATCAGGAACTGCCCGGCATACTTGAAGGGTACGGTCGCTGGATGGCTGCCGAGCCAACCGAGATACACCATGTACGACTTCCCCCCCAGCTCCCGTGCCGTATGATCGCTTCGGCTACAAGACTCCGCCCACGAGATATAAACGATCCGCCGCTGTGCAGTGCTTTTCGATTCCGCCGAGGTCACAGGTCTGGTTTCTGCTTCGGTCACTAATGATTCGGTCATGAGAGCTTAGTGAAGGGCTTGACGTACAGCGAGCACAGAGTTCCAAAATATCCGCCTGCCCGGTATCAGTGCGTCGGTACGAAATCGCTTTTCGGCAAGCTTTCTTCCCCGGCGACCAAATCTCGCCGCAAATCAATCACCTGGCCCTGAAACCGGTCCAAATCGCCGAACCGTTCGACCGCTCCAGTCGCTACGATCAGCAACTCCGATTCGTCGAGCATCTGCTGCGCGTCGTCGCAAAGCAGTCTGGCTAGGTGTGGAAGTTGCTCGTCGATGTAGTGACGATTCGCGCCTACGAGCGCCGTGACACGCACATCGGGGTCGAAAATAAGCAACTCGTAGCCCTCGCCAAGCAGTGTCTGCGCAAGGATCACCTGGGGACTCTCCCGCAGGTCGTCGGTACCGGCCTTGAAGCTGAGCCCCACCAGGCCTATTCGACGGGCGCCATTTTCCCGCACCAGCTTCAGCGCCCGCTGTAGGTGCGTCTGGTTTGACGCCAGGATTCCTTGCATCACTTCACAGCGTTGACCTTGTTGCTCTGCGTGTCGGACGAGTGCCCGCACGTCTTTGGGAAGACAGGAACCACCGAAAGCGAATCCCGGGCGAAGGTACGCTTTGGAAACATTTAGTTGTGTGTCTTCACAGACAATTCGCATCACTTCCTGGCCATCGGTACCAAATGCCTTGGCCAGTGCCCCGATTTCGTTGGCAAAGGAGATCTTTAACGCATGATAAGCGTTGCTGGTGTACTTCACCATCGCCGCGGCCCGCGTCGAGGTGACGATCTTTTGGCAGTCGAGATCACTGTACAGCCCCATCGCCGTCGCAGCGGCCGCGTCCGAGTTCGCCCCGACCAGCACAAACGGAGGCTGGTCATAATCGCGAATCGCCGTCGTCTCCCGGAGAAATTCGGGATTGTTGCAGAGCTGAATCCGTTCGCCGACCGCAGCCCCCGTCGCTTCTTCCAGTGCCGGTTGCAGCACGTCTTCCAACACGCCGGGGAGAAGGGTCGAACGGACGACGATGGTGTAAGGATTTACCGAAGCCTGCAGGCAGCGACCGAGCTGTTCGATTACCCGGAGCACCGTCTGATAATTCACACTGCCATCATCGGCCGATGGCGTCCCGACCGCGACCAAAGCGAGTTCGGATTCTGCGACCGCTTCTGCGATATCCGTCGTCCCCCGCAGCCGACCTGCATCGACCTGAGATCGAAGTAGATCCTCCAGCCCCGGCTCGAAGACCGGGGAGATGCCTGCGTTGATTGAATCCACCTTCCGCGGATCAATATCAACTCCGATCACCTGATTGCCATCACGAGCCAAACACGTCGCTGTGACGCAGCCGACGTAGCCCATTCCCACTACCGCAATACGCATCCTCATTCAGCTCCAAAAACTAAAAACAACCAAAACGCGGCGAGACGCGAAACACAAACAATTTCGCTGCCTTTCAAAATCGCCACTCGCCACTCACTTCACCTCCACAAGCATTTCCGCGTCGACCTTTCCGTCGACCACCTCCGGACGAATCTTCACTGTACCGATAGTCCACTGCGTCCCGCGACGGTCGTCCTCACGCTCGCTTGGATCCCAGACGATTTCGCGGTAGGGACTCAGCACGGTGATGCGAACTCTCGAGTTCTCAATCACATTGGCTTCGATTTTTGGCTTTTCGTGCAGACCAAAGTTGCTTTCTGTATCGAGTCCTCGCGCCAGCTCGACACGGTCGTTTATACGTACAGTCTCCTGATGCGGATCGATCACGACGGTTCGTTCAGCCAGAGGCGTGATCACGCCCAGCAACTTTTCAAAACGAGTCGTGGCGGTAACCACGCCATTTTCCTCGGAATAATGCGTGAGCGTCTCCGGTCGATGCCACGGCTTGTCTGGGTCGACCACATCCGCGGCCGAGTAGGCACGCTTATTATTCGGTTGCGACGGCATCGCACCACCGTACTTATCACCCCAGTACGAAGAACCTTGATTCTTGGAGCGTGGTTCAAGCGGATCCCAAACGCGAAGCTGGGTATACGCCGTCGCAGCAACCGACTTATACTGAGTCGAAAGCGGGAGCACTGGATTACCTCCTTTAGAGATCACCAGTTGCGATGAATCTTGTTCGTATCGCCCACGGTCCCAGTGGCGAGCAAAGAAAAGGAAGTTTGTGGAGGACCGTTCCCATGATGTCCTCACGAACACGCAATTTGCACCCGCCTGATACCCATGCAATTCCAGTTTCAGTTCACTCGGTGATAAGGGAGCGACACGCAGGTCGCCCAGCAACAGTCTCGGTATCAGCCCATTGGTGCCATCTAGCCTTCCAAATTCTTCCAACAGCCACTGGGCCAGTGCTGCTGACTCTTTGCCATTCGTCCCCGTACAGTATTCCAACGCCATTTTCCCGTATCTTCCCGGTCCTGGCTGGATCCAAAGTCGGGATTTCGCTATGTCGTAGGGCAGAAGCTCGAAAAAAGTTGTGCGGTCAAAGAGTGACTCGCCCGTCGCTGTTTCCCAAGCGCGAAGCACGATGGGACCACCAAGGGCTGCGTACATGCTTTCATAGCCTGTATACATGGCAGCGTGATTTCCAGCGTGCCAGCTTCCTCCACTATTCACCGCCAATGTTGTCAGCACATCCAAAGCACCGTTATAAACCTTGAACCGTCCGTAATCCTGGTCGAGTAGATCCTTGCGCTTCGCGATTGCCCAGTCGTTGTCCAGTGCCAGCGCCGCAACCACTTTCCACGAACCAAGATACCCCCACTCTGTTGACCAGTAATACTGCGCTGAATCAAGGCCCTGATCCAACTGATCCAGAATTACTTTCTGAGCCTGCTCGCGTTCTTGGATGGACATCAGTCCATATAGCCAGTCGTACATCAAAATAGACTGTAGCTGATTTGCGCGATCTTCCATGCCTGGCCACATACCGATTCTCCAGCCCAGCAAAGCCTCCACCGCCTCTCTGCCCTTCGTTTGGTCGCCCCAGACGAGATAACAGAACGCCTTGTCCGTGGCGTTGTTACTAGATCGGACAGTTGCAACATCAGCGGCGTATAGCGGATCCCTCAGCTTCTCCCGCAGCGCGAAAAGCGACTCATTCGTCACCAGAATACGGGGGTGGTCGGAGCTAAACACCGTGTCTCTGGGCGGGTCCGTAAGTCCACTCCATTGCTCGCCATTGGGTAGCGTGATAGGAATCGTGGAGCTGTGTGCCGGCGCATTACCTGTTGCAGAATTCGGTTGATCCTGTGGCTTATAGGGTTCGAACTGCCACAGCATCAAAACTGCAGCAACCCCGACCCCTGTTAAAGCAAAAATTTTGATCATGGTTCTTGATCCTAATCGCCAGAAATTGATGCGGTACACGCAGATAGCTTCGCCACTTGAAGCCGGCTCGCCTTACTCTCAGGAAGCAAGCTGCAAAAGTGCTGCAAAACGTGCCGAGCGGTCACATCCCACGAGCGATTTTCCATCCCATGACGAATCTGCTCTCGATTCCATTGCCGATCACACGCGGCAAGAATCGCATCCGCTGCGGCGATTGCGGATCGTTCACGCATGATGATTCCGTATCCAGTTTTCTCGATTTCGTCGGGTGCACCACCGACACGCGTTGACACTGCTGGCAAACCGCAGGCAAGTGCCTCCAGAAGCGCGTTGGGAGAACCTTCGCGGGACGAGGCAAGCACGTACAGGTCACTCGCGTTGTGCCATTTGTACAGCTGATCGTGCTCGCAGATCCCAGGGAACAGAACCCGATCCGATAATCCCAGTCTCGCAATCGCGGATCGCAGCTGAGATGTAAAATCAGTGCCATGCCGCCCCGGTCCTCCGACGCAGACGTACATCACGTCGGGACGTCGCTGCAGGACTTTTGGAAGAGCCTCGACGATAACCTGAAATCCCTTCAGCGCAATCCGATCACCGACACTCAGCAAAATGGTCTTAGCTTGCGGAAGCCCAAGCTCGGCACGGCACTGAGCGGAATCTGCCGGGCGAAACTTGTTGGTGTCCACGCCGTTTGGAATGAGAGCGACACTCTCCTTTGCGGCACCATTGATGATCATCGCCTCAGCGATTTCTGAACTCAAGGCGATAGAACCATCGCAATTTCGAAGGGCCCAGCGAATCGGACGCCCTTTTAAGGGATAGGAAGGAAATCGCAACATGTCGGCGCCACGTCCCGTCATGCAAACTGGCACTCGGAAATGGCGTGCGACTCGAGTTGCAGCGACGCCGCTCGGATAAACAAAATGGGCATCGATCAAATCAAACGGGAATGCTTGGTGTATCCGCTTCGCCTCTTTCAACAAGGCCGGATACATCAACTGTGGATGGATATAACCTCCGACTTTGGGCGGCAGCGGGTATCTGGGTCGACTAACAGAAAGGCCGTCCACAAACTCATGTTGTGGAAACTGGGATCGCTCGTACCATGACGGGATGGAACGGATCGGCGGCGCCCACGGGGTCGGCGCAATGACCCGGACCTCCACGCCCGGAATGCGATCGAGCGCGGCAATTCTTTCCTTGACAAAGATTCCTCGCGTGGGATCCACTGAAGACGGAAAGGTGGCACTCACGACAAGCACCCGCATGACGGTTTCGTCGCAATCACTCATGCAGATACCACGCTCCAATTCCGAGACTATCGTACTCTCGTTCTACGCAATTGCTCGCTCGGTGTCCCAACTCCACCGAGTCATCGGTGGAAGTCAATTGCACTTCCGTCTCTCCGGCGACAAAGCGGGCGGATCGACGCGGTGACCCGATCACCGTCAAAATCAAACTCGAATGACCTACGGGAATCTGAAACCGTAAAGCCGCCGCCCTTTCCACGACTCCATATCCCGGACTCGATCCTGCTGCGCAACCCTCATCGTCCGGGCCGATCAGCTCGAACTCCAGCCTATCACCATCAACCGCGGTAGTGATCGTTAGCGGACCGCTTTCGAACATCGGACACCGAGGAGTTGTGTTCGCCAACTGCCAATCTCGCGACGCCAACTGCCAATACCACTCAGCCGTCTGCTCGCGTGCTGTCTCCAGCCAGTCGGCAATCCAGACCGCCTCGCCGGGAATTGCCAACAAATGCCGGGTGATCGCGCAATCGTCCCACTTCACGCTGCCACACGCGCGCCAGCGAGCAGTATCCTTCGCCCAGCGAAGCTGTGTCGTCGCGATATCATGAGACCAGGAGAGTCCGCCAGCCGCACGGACAAGCGGAGCGCCATCAAAAATGATCGAGCTGTGGGCTGACGGCGATCGGAAATGATCACGCCGCATTGAGTTTCCCGCGTAGTTCGGCATCCCAGAGTCGCGAATAACTGAGCGCCCTGCCCAGTGAACCAGCACCTGCAAGGTATCAGCATGCCCGTGGGCAGCCGAAGGTGTTGCATCCGGATGCAGCCCATGCGCGATGGGACCCGCGTCGAAGGTGATCGAATCGCTCGCGTTGCAAGCGGTAAAATAGCCGGCGTGCGGGAGTACTGCGACACGCGCCTCGCTTTCGGAAACCGATATCGAATGCAAGTATTTCAGCCCTTCGATGCCCAGCAGCCAGAAGCTTTCCACAAAGCTTTCCTGGCCAACGCAAGCGATTTCCGGATCGTTGAGTGCCGCGGCGGCGAATTGGTGCAACGGGGCAAAATCCCAAAAATCCTCTCGCGCCACCGGAATGGCACTGGCCGAATCCACGTCTCCGATTGCCGGCCAACGACCGTCTGGCTGCCGAAACAGCAGTCCCGCCTGGTATCCCTTCCTCACCAGCTCGCTAATCGCCAAATCCGTGTCGCCCGGGGCCTGCCCAGCAACCATCGCCAGCGTGAGAAAACCCAGCGTGAAGTAATGGTAACCCATCGCCTGTTCAACGCAGAAACCGTCGTCATAAAACTGACGCGGACCAAATCCATGAAGCAGATCACGCCCTTTGTTCCGCCACCGATCGGCATCTGGCAGTCCCTGAAAGACCGCCCCCAGCAGGTACATGCCCGTGGCTTCGCCGATCACGTGGTTGTAGGGACTGGAGTAAATTGAAAGATGGTTTTCCAAGTAATGTCCATGCAGGAACAATTCACCAATCCACCGCTTCGCTAGCGCTTCGTCGTTCAGCAGTGATGGCGCACTGGCGATCATCCAGATCCAGGACATCGACCGCATTGCCACTTCCAGGCCACTGGTCCAGTGGATGCCATGGCCAAAGCGATTCTGCGCTAGCCAGCTTTCCAGGACGTGGCGAGCGAGTTCCAAGTGGGACTCAACACCGTTGAGCAATCCGCTGCGGGTCAGCTCGACCAAATACTGGTGTCGGCCTAGCTCCCAAATGTGTTTGAAATCAACATGCTCGGGGATACGGTGGTATGAAACGCGGCTGAAGAAGGCATCGTCCCAACGATGACCGCTCACCGGATCCGCGTGCCAATCGATCGGCCGGTCGACACGTACTGGCTGCCCCAACAGGTGATACTCACCCACCGCGATCCTGCCAGCGACTCGCTCTGTGGACTGACACAGCATTTTTAGTTCGCGAGGAAACTCCCTGGCCAATCGCTCCCGTTGATCCGGCCGTGTCCCTGGCACCAATGTCTGGCAAGCGGCGGCAATCTCTGCTTCCATCCCCGCGACCTGACCCGTCCAGTTCTCAGGCGTTCGCGCCATCCGTTTCAGCCGCTGGATCCCCCAGTGTCCCGCAGCACGCCCCAGCAGTTCCCCCGGAGGCATCCGCCGCAACTTCTTAAGTTTATTTAAAGACAACAACATTTAACTAAAGCAATCGGCTTTCCACCCTCGCTTGAGCCGACGGCGCTCACCGCTCGCTGCTCACCACTCGCCACTCACCACTCGCCACTCGCCACTCACCACTCACCACTCGCCACTCGCCACTCGCCACTCGCCACTCACCACTCACCACTCGCCACTCGCCACTCGCCACTCACCACTCGCCACTCGCCACTCACCACTCACTACTCACCACTCACCACTCACTACTCACCACTCACCACTCACTACTCACCACTCACCACTCACTACTCGCTACTCGCTACTCGCTACTCATCGCTGAAACAAATCCTTCACCCGGCACTTCACTTTGTAAACGTTGTCGCTCCAGTACGCTGGAAACTTCCATTTCATCAGTTCATCATGCGAACGCCAGAGACAAGCCTGCCACTTAGTCCCGTTAAGACTTTCGCATTCGGTGAGCGTTTCATAGCCGTGCCGCCGCAATTGGCTCCCCGCGTACCGCTCGAATGTCGCCACCTGCTCCCGCGACCATTCCCGTTTCCACTTGTTGCTATTATCCGTCATCAATCGCTGTGACAGCCCTCCGCGGATCTGTGAGATCAGCTTTGCGCGATCCCCGGGAACGTGCAAAAAATCAATCAGCTGTCCAAAAAACTCTCCCGGCTCGGTGAGCATGTCCTCATACCGCAGCGTGATGATCTGGTCGGGAGGAAGCTTTTCTGCGAATCGGCCTCCCTTGTCGATCGTGTCCCGCCACCGCATGGCAGCCGTGTACGGATTTTTGGAACCAAAGTAGGTTTTTGAAAGCGAGAGCGCTACGTCGCGTCCATCACGGACCAGATGAACATACTTGGCGTCCGGGAACAACTCATAGATCACATCCAGGTGGTGGATGTACCCCGGCGTCTTGTCGCCCCAGCGCTGGAGTCCAACGTGATCGGCAAAGCAGGAGAAGATCGCATCCAGGACTCCCGCGTACGTTTTGACCTCGACGTGAGCGATGACCTCATCAACGGTCAACGTGAATTTGTTGAACTTATGCGAGCGTTCCAGCCAGCGTTCCGAAAGCAGATGTTCCACGAGTCGTCGCAGATTGACTAGGTCTTCGAGCGGACGGTAGGCCTCTTGTCGCTCGAAATATTTGATGATGAACTGACTTTCGGTCGGGAACGCGATCCCCAGCCAGTCCCTCATCAGGTGACTGAGAATCGACGTGCCGCTACGAGCGTTGCCGATCAAAATTACCGGATGGTTCACTGCAGGTCCCACTATACTTGTTGTTTTCAGCGATGATGAGGCAGGAATGTTCATGAGCGGGATCCAAATCAAAGAGACACCCATCTCCGTACACGAGTGGGACTAGCCATAAAGCAATCTCGCCGCTTTCGCACCGAGTTTCTGTGGCACCCGTTGTGCCACGTCAGATGCACGTCGCCGTGCGATTTCTAAACGACCGAGCGAATCTCCTTCGCGGGTAGCACACTCGTATCCGAACCGCAAAATTTGTTCACGCAGAACAGATTCAGAAGCGATTAAATCTTTTTGGCTTAGCTGTTTCCACTTCAAGCTATTGCCTCGCTTTACAAAGACCTCGCTTACATGCTCAACCACCTCTGGTGTCACCGGCTCCCCAACAAACTCCGCAAGCTTCTCAACCTCGGACATGGGGTCAGTCAGCAAGTCCTCGTACTTGATGCACAAAATGCGATCAGGCGACTTTTCCAGATGGGCAGCATAGATTTCAAGCTGAAAGCGAATGTACCTGGATGCGAAGTACAGATCTCTCGGGCCAAAGTTCTTGTTTGCGACTGAAAGCGCATTGTCACGAGGGTCACGTACAAGCAAGATGATTCTGTAGTCAGGAATCACCTGTTCCAGATAATTCAGATTTTGCCAGATATCATCGCTTTTAATCGCCTTGTGCTTACCGCCCGTGTTGAAGGCATGATAGCCGTAGAAAAAATCAGCGAATTCGGCCCCCGATGCTGTAGATGCGTGGCTCAAATGCTTTTCGATTCCCTCGTAATTTGCTGCCTGTCTGAAATACTTTCGCGAGAGCATCCGTTTTCGTATCGGCCCAGGAAAAAGGGAACGATAAACGCGAATTGCTTCACGTTCGCCTGCCGACTTCGTCTGCTGCTGACACACCCTTACCGCAGCATCAAAAATGAGCGATCGATCAATCACAACAGAAAACTGCAACGCCTTTGCCATCAATTGCGAAATAAAATTAGTGCCCGATCCTTGAACGCCAAGGATCACATAGGTAGGTTCCGCACGCATCTTCTGTAGTGAACTGTTCAGAATCTCTTCGCTGGTTTCATTTCTCATTGCATTTCCTGACCTATGCTGGGTGCTTCGCCTAGTAGATTCGACTGACATATTGACCAACTTTTCTTCAGCAACATCGCAACGTTCATCCATCGTCAAAGCCAAAAGCGCCAATAGCCCAGCTGCTTTGCATACCGTGGCTTCAGGCAGTGTCCGGACACGGCCGATGGTCGTCGTACTCCGCGCAACGCCAAGCAGGAACAAAGTACCCCGCTTCGACCAGCCGACGACGTACTGAAGCGTCGCAATTTCAGAATGCGACTTCCTGTGCAGGCACTAGCAAGTCTCCGCGGTCGAGTAGCCGGTGACAGCCGATCGCAAGCGCGATTAGCCAAAGGCCCCATTCATTGTTGAGGAAGTTCCCGAACAACGATTGAATAAATAGCCCGCATAGGCCGGCTACAATGGATAACGAGACAATGCTAATGAAGAGCTGGTTTGTTTGAATTGCGTGCCGCGACGTCCGCCACGCCAGCAGCAGTCCTGAGGCAAACAAGGCCAGGCGAAGTGCCAGGCCCTGAATCCCCCACTCGCAAGCCTCGTTAATATAGCCTTGATGCACGGATCTCGCCGCGCCGACCCCCGTAACTCGATGAATGTAGCGCTCACCGTATACGTCTTTAAACCCCCCGCCACCGGCTCCCAGCGGATGTTCAGAAATCATCATCAGACCAGCTTGCCAGAATTCTACCCGGCTTGCCGCAGACCGGTCCCGCTCTTCGGCGTCGTTAAATGTTGTCGCGAACCGTTCTAAAATGCGGGGGTCTCCCAGAAGCAACCAGCCGGCTAATAGTCCCAGTGCAGCAATTTTATAGACTTGGGGACGTATTGAACTGGGTGCAGCGGCGAGGTACACGATTCCCAGGATGATCAGCCCTAAGAAGGCGCCGCGACTGTTGCAGAGCAACAACACGTTTAGGATGAGGGGCCCGGACATGACTGCAATCGCCTTGTCACGGCGTTGGCCGAATAGGAAGAGTGGACCTATGAACGCAATGCAAGTGACCATCAAACACGCCAAATCGTTCGACGTTGATGCGCTCGCCGTTCCCACTCCCTCCAGTCGCCCACCGCTGACACGACCGCGATCATTGAACGTTACCTCGTATCCCATGTACGCGGCGCCAAGTACGATTGCGACAATGATAATCTTGAGGTCCGTTTCGCTGCGAATGCTGTAGAGCATCGACACAAAGAGAACCATCATCTTCAGCAACAGGATGTATGTAACGCTGCTAATCGCCAGGCTCGGCGCGAGCAGAAAGTGGACGAGTGTCGCATTTGCGGCAATTAGCAGCACAAGAGTGATGAACCGGTTACTGACCCGCCGGGTGCCTAGATCCCGTTCGCTAAACGCCCCTGCCAGAATAAGGCTGCCGAACATCACCAGTGAAGCAAATAAATTCCAGCGGATATGGGCCACCGCACTTCCCCACCACCAATACGGAGGCGCGAGGAAAAAGGTCAGCATGTACAGCGCCACCCCCCAAGCCGGCCGGCGCAGCGCTGCTACGGCCAGGATGACGAATAGCATCAACCAGAGAATAAGGGTCAGGTTCATTGATGAACGTTCCCTGCCGAGGACAGGCGCGTTCCCTGTCTTATCGCTAGCATCTGGCGGTAGAGTTGCGCGTACCGCTGCGCCATCTGCACGGCGGCAAACAACTGCTGGTGACGCCGCATTGCGGCCCCTCTAAGAGAAAGCCGGCAATCCGCTGAGGACAACTCACCAATACCACCCACCAACGCGTCGACGTCTGCTGGCGGCACCAAGCGACCACATTCGCCGTTGCGGCCCAAAACCTCTGCAGAATCACCTACTTCCGTGGCGACTACTGGGCATCCGGCCGCCAACGCTTCCACCATTGATTGGCTCATACCCTCACTGTGACTGGTGTTGAGATACAGATCAAACAGCGAAAGCCAAGGGCCGACATTATCTTGGTGACCGGCGAAGTGGACGCGATCGCTGACAGCTAGCTCCACCGCCAAGTCTGTCAATCGCTCCTGCTCCGGACCGTCCCCCACGAACATCAGGTGATACCCGCGGCCTTCGGCCATTAGCTTTGCAAGGGCTCGGATAGCCAAATCAAAACCCTTCACGGGCACCAGCCGACCAACGCTCCCGAGTAGCACTGCTCCGTCGGGCACGCCGAGCTCGCGGCGGCGGACAGATGCCTGCTCGGCGGAGAGAAGACCGTCAGGAGCTTCGACGCCGTTTGGGATTACATATACATTTTCAGCCGGATAACCGCAGCGGTCTTCAATCCGCCTTGCCACCGTATGGGCGTTTGTGACGACAGCATCGCAGCGCCGCATGGCCCATCCAGCCATCCGGCCGCGTACCCGCATCCGCAGCCCGCGCATTTCTGCAGCCCCAAGGACACTTCCCCGCTCCGCATGTATATGCACGGGGACTTTGGCTCGACGGCGGGCGAGATGCGACTCGATGAGAGTACCCCAATTATGGGAATGAAGCACATCCACTTGATGATGCTCAAGGACCTCGGCGAAGCGACGAATGACTGAACGGTCAAACGCCTTTCGGGTACCAAGTTCAATAACGGGCACGTCACACGCCTCGATCCAATTCGCGGCTGGGCCGGTCCTGCTCAAACAAACGACGAGGGGGGCGAAGCGGTTGTGGTCGAGCGAGTTGATCAAGCGCGCAATGCTGCGCTCAGCGCCTCCGATCCGCATCGAGTGGATCGCGTACGCGACGCTGATTCGGGACAGCCTGTCTGGGTCGATTGTGGCCACTTGACCGGTCACCTGACACCCAGCAGCCACATCGTCAATCATCTCGATGGGTTTGTTCGACTGTGAAATCACGACGCTGAAACGCACTGATTTGCTGCTGACGTTTTCGAAGCCTGTTCGCGGCGCAGCCATCGAGCAAAAAAGAGCATCCTCCACAACTGGCCCGAACGGTCGCGCACGCCACTCTGGTGCTCCTTCGCCAAGCTGCGAATCGCATCCATGCGAAACATCCCTGATCGCTCCAGTGCCGAATCGTTCAGCGTTTCCTCCAGCATGGGACGCAGTCGCCCACGGAGCCAGTCGCCCAGCGGAATTGAAAAGCCTCGCTTCCTCGGCTCGAGAACCGATTCAGGCAACTGGTTGGCGAAAGCGTGTTTCAAAATGTGCTTGGTTTCATGCCCCTTGATCTTCCACTCCAGAGGAAACTTCGCCGCAAGCTCAACCAGACGATAATCGAGCAAGGGCGCACGAACCTCAAGCGAGTTCGCCATCGACATCCGGTCCACTTTCACCAGGATGTCATCGGGCAAATACCAGCGCAGATCAAACAGCGTGTAGGGAACCAGCGGGTCCGCCCACGCTTTCCGGAGTTCTGGCGTCAAGAGTTCGTCGGAGACGCGAGCGGGAATCGTCTCAAGGAACTCTGGACTAAGCAGACGTCTGGCCTCCAACTCGGCAACACCGCCCGCGAAGAACTCCTGATTCCCAAGAGCCATCGCCTGCAAGAACCGCTTGCCGGGGACCGCTCCGGGAAGTGATGCCGCAGCCTTTGACAGCGGACTAAAGAGACGACGGAGGGCCACTGCATCTCGACGTGCCAGGATTCGCTGGTAGCGTGAATAGCCACCAAAGCTTTCGTCGCCGCCATCGCCCGCCAGAGCCACCGTCACATGTTGCCGCGTCAGTTTAGAAACCAGAAAAGTAGGAATGGCCGAGGAATCCGCGAACGGTTCGTCAAAATAATGAACAAGCTGCTCAACCAATCCAACCGCGTCGGGCTGGACCGTCAGTTCATGATGATCAGTGCCATACATCGTCGCGACGTCGCGTGCATACTGCCGCTCACTATACCGCGGGTCGTCGAAATCGATGAAGAAGGTTTTTACCGGTTTCGAACTCTGCTGAGCCATCAGTGCGACGACGATGCTGGAATCGACACCGCCGCTCAAAAATGCCCCTAGCGGGACATCACTGATCATGCGAATCTTGACCGCATCGAAAAGCAGCGTTTTAAGACGCTCGGTGGCATCTTCGAACTTTAGTGCTGGATCGATCTCGCCGTCGACACTCCAGTACTGCCTGATCCGCGTCGTGCCTTTCTCGACAACCAACATCGAACCTGGAGGAAGTTTTCGTATCAACCGATAAATGGAACGAGGTTGGTTGATGTAACCGATCGTCAGGTAATTGAGTACGGCTTGAGGATCAATGGTGCGATCAATCTCCGGTTGCTCCAGCAGGCACTTGATCTCCGAGGCAAAGGAAAACTGCTCCGGTCCATCGTGGTAGTACAGCGGCTTTTTGCCCAGCCGATCCCTAGCAAGGATGAGACCTTGCCGATTGCGGTCCCAGATTGCGATGGCAAACATCCCGTTGAGATGCTTGACGAATTCATCGCCGTACTCCTCGTAGAGGTGCACGATGACTTCGGTGTCGGTGTGGGAAGAGAACTGGTGGCCGCGTTCGATCAGGTTCTGGCGCAGCTCCTGGAAGTTGTAGATCTCTCCGTTCTGGATCACGCAGATCGAGCGGTCCTCATTGAAAATCGGCTGCGATCCGCCCGCCACGTCGATGATGCTGAGCCGGCGCATGCCGAGGGCGATCGGTCCCTCCGCGTGGTAGCCGTCCTCGTCCGGGCCGCGGTGGACCATTTGGTCGCACATGCGTCGAACCAACGGCAACGAAGGTTCCGCCGACGGCGATTTGGCGACAATGCCCGAGATGCCACACATTTTACGTTATCGGTCCCGCCTGCAAATTGATTCCGGTGCTCGGAGGCCACGCATCACGCAGGAACCTCCGCGTCGCGGGTTCGTTCCGTAGCGGGTTGGACGCCGCAGACGGCGGTGGGAAAGTCGAGCACCTCGACGTCATCAAGACCCGCTTCACGGAACCAGCGTTTGACCTCATCCTCGCGATGGGAGTGAGCATATTCAGGGCTTAAGCTGTCGAAATCACTCATCACCCGCTGCCAAAAGTTGCTGCCACCACGTTTCGGCGCGGCGCCGGGGATCAGGCGGCTGAATCGGTGGCCGCCAGGCAGGGCTCGGATCCAAGAGAAAGCGGCTTGGTTGACGATGCACCAGGAGTAAAGCGCTGAGTGGGGGAATCTGGTCGTGTACCTTCGCCATCGGTCGGCAACACGTTTGCGGTCCGGGTGGTAAACCCAGATGGCAACACGACCATCGGCAGCGGCATACGGAACGATTGCCTTGAAGGCCTGCTCCGTGTCGGGCGTATGATGCAGCACGCCGAGTGAAAACACATTGGCAAAGGATTGTCGGCGAAACGGCATCTTGAACAGGTCGCACTGAACAATATGGACGCCGGGTTGACGGCCGACGAAGTCATACGCCAGTTCGACAGAATGCGTACTCAAGTCGACGCCAACGATCTGACCTCCGTGCCGCTGCACGACGTCGAGGTAGCGGCCGTAGCCGCAGCCGATTTCTAACGAAACGCCCTGGTTGAGATCCGAAAGGGGTATTCCCGTGGATGGTGTGAAACGTGCGTCGCCGGAACGATCGTGCTCGTAATGACGAAAATGGCGGCGGACGTACAGACGCTGCTTACTGAACGAGTCTGCATAGGCATCAGCGTCAACGAAACGCGGGATGCCACGCGAAATCGGGAACCCATGTCCGTTATTACAGCGAAGCTGACCATTGAGGATTTCGCCATCGATTGTCGAATCCGATTCACAACGCAGCGGAGACTCACAATCGGGGCAAACGAGGAGGTCGATTAAATCTGTTTTCATCGGGTCTTGATCATTGGCTGCGGCATGGCGCTTCGAGTTTATCGGGCGATTGGCGAGTCAAATGGAGCATTGCGTGCGTGTAATACGAAGTCGGAATTCAGAAAAAAATTCGCCACGGGATTGCTGATTAGTGCCCCAATCCCGCGAAGTCTATAGGGAACCGGGTACTGAACGCGGCAATCGACGAATCCTGCTTCGCGGAAGATCGCCATCCACGCCGCTGGCTGTTGGTGGAGTCGCCAGTTGATGGTGCGCAGGCGGGGGTTGGACAAACAGGCTGGCAGGCCAAGCTGTCGTGCCTGAGTCCAGACGCTATAGCGGCACACGTCGGTAATCACGGCAAGGCCAGCAGGTTTCAGCCACGACTTCATCTGCGTAGCGATTTTCACGAATGCATCGAATGTGGGTCGGTGCCAATTCGCATGATCCTCGGACTCCTGCAGATGATTGATGGAGGCATTGGAGACGATCAGATCGAAACGCTCAGATGGTTCATACTGTTGAAAATCGGTGGTCACGATCTCGATCTGGTCAAGCCCCAACCGGCAAATCCGTTCTTGTTGAATATCGACAGCCCCCGATCGCGAACCGTCCATTTCCGGCTCCATGCTCACAACTCGGCGTGCACCGGTGGTTGCCAACCACAGCGACGTCAGTCCTCGACCGCTACCGACATCGAGTATCGACTTGCCTGGAATGGAAATGCCGTGAAACATGCTTCGCATCGCATCTTCAAATCCGGTCGGATTATGGTGACCGTCTTCGGCAAGGATCGAAGCGAAAGTGTCAGAACAGATCACGAAAAATCTAGTTTCGCACATCGAAAAAATCTGAAACCACAGCCCGCGTTACAGAACATCTCGATACACCGACAAGAGTTGATCGACCATTCTGTCGAACGAGAATGACTCGACAACTCTTACCCTTGCCTTTCGTCCCATTTCGGCTGCCGCGCTAGAGTCGCGGAGAAGGCAGAGTATTCTCTCCGCAAGATTTCCAGGATTTCGTGGCTCGCAAAGCAAGCCAGTCTCACCGTCGGAGATGTATTCGGGAATGCCTCCCACCCGCGAACCGACGGCTGGACGTTCGCAGGCAGCTGCCTCGAGCAAGACGTTGCCGGCAGCTTCGGTGACGCTTGGCAGGACAAATACATCGCACGCTTGAAAGTATGACGGCAACAGACTTCGACCAACAAAACCCCTCAGTTCGAGATGCGACTTCAGTCCATGAATATCGCGGAACTCTTGAATTTCTTCCTCGAGCGGGCCTTTTCCGCAAATGACGAGCCGTGTCTCCGGGACGTGCTGCCGAACCACTTGAAATGCCTCCAGTAAATCCCGAACGCCCTTTTGGGGCCCCAAGTTTCCCACAAACAGTATCGTGGGAGCATCACTCAGGTCGAGGCGTTGCTTTGCATCGCCTTGGTTGCCTGGGCTAAACGACTCGTGATCAACTCCCTTGTGAATGACGCAAGTTTTCGAGGGAATCGCCCCTAAGGTATGCGCTCGCTCGATAACGGCCGAGCTGATGCCAATGATACGATCTGCCATCTGAAATGCGTATCGAAGCCGCCTTCGGAAGTAGGCATCATCGTATTTTCCATAGCCGATCTCGGGTACCTCAAAAACGTCAGCTCCTCGTAGTGTGATCACGAGT
The DNA here is from genome assembly GCF_008629675.1 of Roseiconus nitratireducens. Lineage (GTDB taxonomy): Bacteria > Planctomycetota > Planctomycetia > Pirellulales > Pirellulaceae > Stieleria > Stieleria nitratireducens. The sequence goes on from NZ_VWOX01000002.1 coordinate 712,650, forward strand.
GGAACCCCGGTAAGTCGCTTAGCGAGGGCACCTGCTGTGCCGCTCGGCCGCGCCCAGTGGCTGTGAATGAGATCAATTTTCTCTGCCCGAACTATCCGTTCAATCGATCGTTGGATACGGACCAGCTCAATTCGCTCCACGACAGAATTAGAGGCGAGAGCGTCACATCCTCGGTAGCGGAGCGAACTCCAAACCGCATCAAAGCTGGTGCCAAGTTTCCGCTTTCTAGGATGCGTGTGTCGAACGAAATGATTACACTCACGCCCAATCCCGCTGTGGCCCACTGTATGAAACCGTACGCCACGTCTCATCAAGGCAGATAACTCATCATCCAAGAAGCTCAACTTCGTCAATGCCTGAGCATCTGTGCTCTCCGGAAGTAAGCCAAGTACGTTCACGTCCGACTTTCCCCACTCAATTCTGCGTGCGTGGCATTCCCGAGCCGCACGGAGGTGGCGGCATGACGTTCACCCAATGCCATTGCTACTGGACGAATTACTCTCTTCCAGTCATATTGTTCGGCCAGCGCGCGTGCCGCGCTTCCTCTTATCGCGGCAGGGATGGCAAGGTACTCGGGTATGACCGATGCAAGTTCGGCAGCATCGCCCACGCGAAACAGCTTTCCGGCGTCGGGGGCCCCGGAAAGGAGCTCTTTGAAGTAAGGAAGGTCGGAGGCAATAACGCCTCGCCCGAAAGTGAGAGCGGCGAGTAGCGCGCCGCTGCCGGTAACAGAGCGATACGGCAGCAAAATCCCATCACTCGCGTTCGCATAGTCCGCGAACTCCTGCTCCGTCAGTGAGCGTTCAACAAGCGTGATTTGAGGTGAGCCTGCCATTGAATGAAGGCAACCAGCGGAGAATTGCGGATGTCGCTTACCCGCGATTAGCAAGTGGACGTTTGACGGCAAACACTCGACGGCACGGCAAGCTAAGTCAATACCCTTGTAGTGTCGTAGATTTCCCAGGCAAGCGAGCAGCGGAATGTCCTCTGCAACTCCGAGTTCACGCCGGACTAGCTCGCGAGACCGCGGAGGAGGGTAAGCACCGTCGTAATTGCCGTGCGGCATCACCACGATCTGGGCCTCAGTCTGAAAGCGTTCACGACACTCGCGCGCAGTAGCCCCGTCATGACAGATGAGCAAGGTCGCGTAAGAGGCAAGACACTCGAAGGTGCGGCGTTGAATAGGGGATTCACCTTCGTGCGGGGTGATGTTATGTATCGTCCAAACAACCTGTTTCCCGTGATTGCGGGCAAGTCTAAGGAATTCCCGCAATTGCAGCAGCCGAAATGGGGGCGAAAGCCATTTACTCGCCTCGCCGCATCTCCAGCAACCCGGCAACCGCTGGAGTGATCGCACCCAACCGGGCCGGTGTGTGAGCAATCCTTCAGGCCAGTGGAAATGGACCGCATCAAACGAGTCGATATTTTTCCGTAGCCAACTCCGGCTAAGTTTCATGTTGCCTACTAAGCGGACGTCATGGTTGCTAAGCGCACGATAGAAAAGGCTCAAGTATGGATTTGCGCTCCTGACATTCGCGTTAGTTATCAAGCGGAGGTTCCTATGTTCCATATTCAGATCCCGCGTAGCGGCGTCGCTCGCAGTCTCTCTCGCGATCAAGACTACAGTTCAATTCCACAAGCTTCGGATCCACTAAAGCATTGCCCGATTCAGAGTTTCAATCTTTTCGTCGAGCCTGTCAATTTTTTCTTTCCACACCACGTCTTTGCTGAGGAACGGCTCACGCCTCGCAACGGCCGCAAGCCAGTGTTTGCAAACCGAAAGTTTGAAGCCACGCTTGATGCGCTGGAAATTAGTAGTTGCAGAGTCTTCGGGAAAAGGGAAGGGCACTTTGACTCTATTGAGCGACAATTCCATTGCGCCGAGCCAATCAGCCCACTTCCAAGCCCCAACGGAGCCCTCTGATAGGCGAGTTCGTAGTGAAATCGGAATCCAGGGTATGCGCAAGCAGTCTGCTGCAATCGCGCCGTGCATCGCCTCGGAAAGAATCAATTTGCACTGAGAAATTAACTCTAAAACCCGTTCCACTCCAGCTTCCGGAGAGATCAACACAAACCCTAACTCGTCGCACACACGCTGCCAATCCGCGGATGGCAGCGTGTGATAATGCGGCACAAAACCCACGGGCGCGTTTGCGGACGGATTCGCCGTTTTATATCCAAGCAGTGCAAGGCAGTAAGCGGGGTCTGCGATAAACTCTGAGCCGCGAAACGGCGACGTCTGAGCAGTGCATGGCCCCCGAACGAAGTGAACTTTCAAGCCGTGATGGCCACACAAGTTTGTTACTGGGCCTCGCGTTCCGGCCCCAAAGACCTCGACCGCTGGAAACTGCAAGAGCCTCTCATCCAAGACACTACCAATCGCTACAAATTGCGCACTGGGAGCCTCGGAGTTTAGGTATCTCGACAAAAGCTTCGGCCAAATATACCGGTTCAAGTCGTCGCCAAAGTTTCCTTGGGATCGGTTGAAAGAGTATATTTCCATTACGGAAATCGCGTTAATAGGGTAGGCTTTGTCAAAATACTGGCCAGAATCCCGGAAAGAGATTATGGCTTGGTCTTCAAGAGAATGAAATGTAGAACGTTGAAGTGAGCCTTCGTACCAGGCGGGCGAAGCATTCGGCTCTGCTTTCGAATCGTTGGGTGGTAGAAAAGCCTTTCAGCTGGCTTGGTCTATGGCGGGAGTTCAGTCGCAACAACAAACATCGAAGGGAGTTAGGTAGGCAATGATTTTCGCAGCATCGATTGGTCTGGTGCTCAAGTCGCTCGCGACAACCAGCTACCGGTCTTAATTCGATCATGGACTTACAAGGTGAATCGTTCTTAGATAGATTTGCGCCAGCATTGCAGAGTTTCTGCATGTTCTTGCCACGTCCGAGACTAACCCCATCCATCTGGGAACTTGCAAGCAGCGTTCGAAATTGAACCAGGAATGATTGCGGCGACACCTCGTACAGAACTACCTGCGGAGGCTAACGACAAGTAACGCCGCAACACGTTGGGATCGCGGTGGATCCTTCAATTTCCCAACCAACCACTCTGATTCATTCTAGGCGTGGCCCTAGTCCTAGTTAGCCGCCGAGCGTACTGCTTAGGGGACGAAGAGCTACTGCCGCCGCACTCCGCCAAAGGCAACGTTGCGGACCGTGACCAAGGCAATTGGATCTATTAGGTATACAGACAAAACGTATGATACTGAACCGCTAGCTACGGCTATTAGCAATGTGTATGCGGAGATGCCTGGGGCAAACAGTTGCGCAAGAAAGCTTGTGGCTCCACATGCGAATGAGGCGATGAGAGGGTTTTTGAGTACGCGAAGGGATGCTGAGATGGTAATTTCGGGTGATATATGTGAGATGACGGCTAAGTTGAGAAAATACAATGGCAGAACCGCCATGGCGTAGGAAGCGGCAACGCCCAGAACGCCCCAATGCACACCCACGAGAAAACTCGCTACCCGTATGACCCCGCGAAGTATGCCCATTCGGAACAACAAGTCGGTTCTACCTTTAGCGACGTAGATCTGATTGATAGGCGCTGAAGCCGACTCCAGCATTCCTACCGGCGCTAAGATCTGAATCAATGGTATTGCCAGTAGCCATTTTTCGCCTATCGCGACACGCACAAATGGGTCCGCGAGTACTGTGAGCCCAATCATCATTGGGAACGTCACTAAAGCAATGGCGCCGGACGTCCGTAGACAGACCTCTGCCAACCGTACATTGTTGTCTTGAAGTTTCGATAGCTTCGGAAACAGTACGCGAGTGACGACACTTGAGACTGAGTCTCGCGGTACAAGCATCAACTTGTAAGCCAGTGAGTAGTATCCCAGCGCCACCGGACCGAGAAAAACCCCAATGATCAAGTTGTCCGCGTTTCGGGCGAAGTAGTTGAAGATATTGAAGCCGGTTAGGTTCAATCCAAACCGCAAGCATTCTCGCAAGCCCGCGCGGTCGATCACCATTGCCGGACGAAAGGGGACCGCCAGATTGATCAGGATCATTTGGACGGCGGAACTCGCCAGGGTGGCGGCGACTAATGCCCACACGCCCCAACCAAAATAGGCCAGTGGTATCGCAGTACCTCCCGCCGCAGTCACTCCGCCGATTTCACGCAATGCCAGTTTCTTAAATTCCATCTGCCGCTGGAGCAGGGCGGCGGGAATCATCGTGAATCCTGCAAATAGGAAGGTGATCGAGAGCACCGCGATGATTGGAGTGACGCGTGGGTCGTCGTACATCCACGCCGCCAGCGGAGCGATCGCCAGCACTACTAGCCCCACGAAGATACACACGCCGAGGTTGACCCAGAAGAGGGTGCTCAACAGATCGTCAGAGATCTTCTTTCGCTGGACGATCGCGCTGTTGAAGCCCAAATCCCGGAATATCTTCACAAAACCGGTGATCACGGTCGCCATCCCCAACAGCCCGAAATATTCCGGGGCAAGTAGCCGCGCCATCACCATCGAGATGACGAACTGCATCCCCTGGGCGCCGTACTTGGAAAAGGCGCTCCAGCGGACAGCCGAATAGCCGTCCATCCGAGGCTTCCGATTCGACTTGGCCTTCGGCTCGACGTTAGCGTCGGCTTTGGGCTCGTCAGATGTGGGAGTTTCGGTGGTCAAGGAGGGTAGCTGTCAGTCGTGGCTTGACGTGAGGTCGTCCGCAGGGGAATCTCTCGCTATCGCGTGAAGAGGTACCGGCGGGGCTGTGGGCTGGCGCCTTCGCGTTAAAGAAAGGCCGCGCGATGGCGCCTTCGCGTTAAGGTGGAGTGGTGGGCTGGCTTCTTTGCGTTCGCATAATTTGTTGGCTAAGTTGGCGGGCGAGGTCGCGGCCATCGTAGTTCGCTCGGGCCGATTCTCGGTCTTGTGGCTGACAGCTTTCGATCCGCTCCACACATCGCTGCAGCGTCGCTGCGATCTCCTCAACGTCTCCCGAACCCACCGACCAAGCATTGCCTGCCTCTCGGATCACATCACTCGTGGCTCGGCTGTCGCAGACCGCTAGGATCGGTTGATCAAACAACAGCATCTCGTACAGCTTGCCTGGTACCTGCAGCGGTGTCGCCGGCTGCACAATCAACAGGATGTCGGCGCCCGCCATTTGCTCCATCACCTCGTGATGGGACATTGGTGGAAGACATTCCCATAAATGATCGATGCCGAGCTGCCGAGCCATCCCGGTGGGGTCAAACTGGCCAGCCACCACGCCGATCTGCTGGAAGCGGACGTCAATCCCCTGGCGGTGCAGCTGCGCGATCGCGTTTAAAATCGGTCCCGGATCGCGCTCGCCGTACAGCGTTCCCGGGTGACACAGTACCGGAACGGGCCGGCGACCGTCTGCCGCCGTCTGCTCCCGCTGCCGCTCCCGCAGCTGTTCGGCAACGGGCACAAGATCAGGATCGTAGCCATTGGGGATCGCAACAATTTTCTCGCTCGGCAGATCAGGGTAGGCCCGCCGGAAATCCTCCGCCGACGCCTCGTTATTGACCACCACACAATCCGCTTCCCTGACAACCTGTCGCTCGAAATAGGGAAACAGCCGCTGCCCCCACGGATTCCTGGCCTTGATCCAAGCCTTGCGGGCAAAGGGGTCGCGGAAGTCGGCGATCCAGGGCAGCCCCGTCTGCCGGTGAATTTTCAAGCCTGCCAAATGCGCCGAGTGGGGTGGACCGGTGGTGTAAATTGCGTCGAAGTCGCCGTCGCGGCAAAGCTCGAGTCCTCGCACAGCGGCTTGACGGGACCAACCGATATATTGATCGGGGGTTTCCGTGATCAGTTCCCAGCCGGGGCGAAGGACGTTTTTGGTTGTGCGTTTGAGTGGGGCCAGCGGACTGGGCGTGGCTCGGTCGCTCGGCGACTGGTTTACGGCGTCCGCGTTCGGTGGAGTCGGGGGCTCGGGAGATTCGCCGACGCGGTGGATGATGACGTCGTCAGGTACCTGAGCCAGTAGCGACTCGCCGCCGGGATCCGGATCGCAGTTTCGAGTGAGTACCGTTGGATGACAGCCAAACTCGCCCAAGTATTTGACGAACCGGAGTGTGCGATGAACGCCGGCCGTTGCTGCGGGCGGGAAATTGATCGCGAGCATGAGCAGATTGGTTTCGCGAACCGGATTCTCTCTGACTTCAGATGACCGAGCGTTCGATTGGGCAGTTGTTGTGTTCAAGGAGTCTTCGGTGTCGAAGCTTGGCCGAGAGTAGGTCAGGTCAAATGCTGATGCCAAGCTGGACTGTCACTTTGAGTGAGAAGCGGGACGCTGGCCGCGGTTCTTTTCGCACGAACCGGCGGCTAGCGTCTTGCCGCTCATTACACGGCAAATCAAGGCCTTTCTGATTGAACGTGGCGTTGTCGAGCTTGGTTACTACTTGAAAGACCAGGCGAGCCGCGGTCGGCGCGGACTTCGTCCGCTTGGGTGGCAGTGGTGTTTCTGCTAACCAGACGTTTTGCGGTCATTTGCCCCTCTCTCCACGGTCCCTGCCCCTGCCTCTCTTGTGCATCGATCGTCGATGCAGTGGTGCCCTTTCGGATTGATGACGGGCGTTGCGAGATGCTTCTTCCTTGGAAGATTTCGCTTGTCGTGGATGGCGGTCGGCTGAAGCCTCCACACCAACGATCAGGCCTCATTTTCCTTGAAGGCTACGTTCTGGCTAGCGACCAGATTCGCATTTTCGCCAAGCGTTTCGGCGGCGTCACAAGATGCTCCGTTTGCATCGGTTGTGCGCGACTCCACCGCACGCAAAACACTCTCCATCGTGTCAAACGGATACGTCGACAGCATCCGCCGCAGCCTGCCCTCGGTTCGCTTCAGACCGACGTAGTGACGAAAACGACTCCTTCGTTCGATCCCACGAATCCGCGGCTGCCCCGGATCGACTTCCCACGGATGCGTGTAGAACATCGCCGGGCGTCCGTGAGCTTGGATTCTGCGAATCGCTTGCGACGTCATTCCCCACGGCAGCAGCCGGAAATACCCGCCGCCGACCGGTACCGAAACGCCTCGGACCCGGGCAATCGAAGGCGGGAACTCGCGAATGCGACCGGCCGGTGTTTGGATCCAGTGAATTTCCTTCTTGGCGTTCGGCATCCCGTAGCGGTCGTGCCCGCGAATCGGGAACACGCTGCTGTCGACCTTGAACCCCTGCTGGACCAGAATCTCCAACGCCCAAAGCGACTTGCCGGTGATCGAAAAGCTGGGCGCCCGGTAGGCCGTCGGAACGACACCGCACGCGCTGGCGATGGCCTCTTTGCTGTCGGCAAGATCTTTCGCAAAGGCTTCCGGGGTCAGCGAATACACCAGCTGGTGCCAGAATCCGTGCGACGCAATCTCATGGCCCTCTCGGGCGATCCGACGGACCAGACTGGGGTGCCGCTGCGCGACCCACCCCAAGATAAAGAACGTGCCACGCACGTTCGCGTCATCCAAGACGGCCAGCAGACGCTCGGTACTAGCGACGACGCGGCTTTCGAACTGATCCCAATTCGCACGTCGGATTTTTTTTTCGAAGCCAGAGACCTGGAAGTAGTCTTCGACGTCGATCGTCATCGCGTTGGGAACAGACACGGACATCGCTTTAGAACAACGCGCGGGCGGTGGCAGGCAAACGGTTTCGGGAGTGAAATCAGTAGACCGAAATCAACACGTTGTCAAACAGGGTCGGAAGCGATGTCGTGGTTGTAGGACTTGTGCGGCCGAGCGGGGCGCGGGGTTGGGATACGTCGCTCGAATCGGAAGGATGGGCAGACCGGACCCGAATGGGAGCAGACCGGCGGCTAGCGCCTTGCCGCTCAGGGAGTCAGAGCTTATTTGGGATGGCGGGGGCGATCGACACGCAGGCTGGTCGCTGCGACGACCGGCACGCCGTCACAATCGGTCGAACCGCCACGATGTCCGTCTTCGGGAAGCAGTCCTTGGGCCTCCAACACGTCGCGTCGGCAAAGTTTCATCCATCGCATCACCGTCGTACCGCGGATGCCGACCATCCGCATCACCGTCGCCATTACCATCCGCAGATCCAACCACAGGCCCGCGTTTTCGATGTAGTGCAGATCCAGGCATTGTTTGCGGCGGACGTCGTCGATCGTTCGATCCGGCTCCAGATTGATCTGGGCAATGCCCGTGATCCCGGGTTTGACGGCCGTGCGATCGTAGTAGCCGTCGATTTTCTGGGCCAGCTTCTCACAGATTTCGGGACGCTCCGGCCGGGGACCGGTGAGCGACATTTCGCCTTTGGCGACGTTCCACAACTGCGGCAACTCGTCCAAGTGGGTTTTCCGCAAAATCGCCCCCAAAGGCGTGATCCGTGAATCCCCTTTGGTGCTCCAGCGGAGGACTCCATCGGCTTCCGCATCGGCGCGCATCGTCCGCAGCTTAAACACGTCAAACGTTTCACCATGCAGCCCGACGCGTCGTTGGCGATAAAGTCCGGCTCCCTTGCTGGTCAGCCGGACCAGAACGATCAACAACAGGATCAACGGGGCGACCGCGAACAGCATCACGGTCGACAGCACGCGTTCGACCTGATACTTGCGGCGAAAATAGCGGCCACGCTGGACCGCATCCCACTGCTGCCCGCGGGCCTGCTCCACCTTAGAAAGGCGGCGACGCCGCTGCACCGCGATCGGAGCGGACGCTTGTGGTAGGCTGGCGGTCATGATGGACGAATCATCATCGTCGTGTGCCGAGGCCCCAGCACCTTCGTAGTTGTATTCCAACAACGCTCTGGTCCTTCAATGAATGAGTGGTTCTAGATGTGGTAGAAGCGAAGCGAGAAAAGACTTGCAAGCATTAAAATCAGACTGAGCAACCGGCCCCGCCAGTTGGATCTTGTAAAGATCGGCCGTGGGCCAGAATCGCGGATGATCCGCCGCCGTGAATGCGTCTCCGTTGGACCACCCGTACCAAACTTCCAGCGAAGGATCGGGATTCCCATCTTCCAGGAACTGAACGGACCAGAAATGGTGTTGCTGTCCGTCGGTCGTCACGGTCTCAACACGTGCCTTCCCAGCTTGCTCGGTGCCTTCGGAGCTGTAACAGATCTCGGGGGTGTGCACCGCAATCGGTCCGCGGGGCCCGTACAGGACGGCGACGTTGATGATCGATCCGGTGGGCTGGTGCCGGTAAACACGCACGACCGAGCCGTAGCACCGCAACATCTTTGCCGCACTGTCCGCCAGTTCTCCTTCTTCGACCAACTGCCAGTCGCCGAATTCAGCCGGAATCTCCAACAACTGCTCGCCCAGACGCGTCTTGTCTTCGGCCAGCGACCAGCGGCCGTCCAGGTAGCCGTGGACGACGCCCGACATCACGATCAGCACCAGCAAAGCGACGACCGCGTAGCGACGGGAGTTGAAAGACGGTTTGGAGTTCGAATCAGACAAGGGACGATCGTGGCGAACGGGGGACGTGAGGGAGTGGCAAATCAGGGGATTTGGGGCGGCGTGCCCCATGTTAACCCGAAGCTTTCAGATTAGTGAACAAATATGAATTTTTCCGGTGGCTGTGACAAAGCTTGTCAGTAGTTCTGATCGTACCCGTTGAGAACGTTCGGCCGGGTGGGCAGTACACAGAATCGATGCTCATCTGACGGGTTTTTCTAAAGTTGTTGTCTGTTCCGGATCAGGTCATCCAGCGCAGCGTCGAGATCACGTTGGAGGGCCGAAGAAATCTCGCGTTCCTCGGGTGTCAGAGCATCCAAATCGATCGCATCGACATCGATGGCCGACCACATCTCGCGTGCCTGGTCGATTTTGCCCTGGGCGACCAACGCCAGAAACATGTGGAACGAGAACCGAGGGTTGGACGATTTTTCGATGGCCGCCGCGAACGCGTCAATCGCCTCGGTCAGTTTCCCGGCCTTCAGGTAGACGGTTCCCAACGTATCGAGCAATTCCGGGTTCTCACCGGCCAACTTGATTGCCTGCTGGATCGGCTTGATTCCATCCACCGCCCGGCCGGGAAGCTGCGTGTACGCCATCGCCAAATTGTTGAGCGCCCGAATCCGCGTCGGATCCAGTTCCAGAACACGGCGGTAGCGTTCGATGGCATCACGGACGTCGCCGTGCTGGAACGCCCACGTCGCGATACTCTCCAACAGGGGAGCATCATTAGGATATTTCTTGTAAGCCTGCTTCAGCAATTCCACGTGCTGCGGCGACACCTCAGAAGGCTTGATCGACAGCATCGCCTCCACCATCAACATCGCGGATTCCGCGTCACCTTCCGACTTGTACCGCTGGGCCGCGGTTTCGGCCGCTTTGGCGTACTGACCGCTTTTGGACAGGGCCACAATGTAGTACTTCAACGTCTTCGGGTTGAATTTGTAAGCCTCCGCAAGCCATTTAACGCTTTCCTCGGCGAAACCAAGCTTCAGCAACGTCGATCCGGCGACAGCGTCCACGCCTCCCTCGTCGGCCACCGCCTCATCGGATTTCGTCTCATCCGCCCACTGCTCAATCCACTGCGCGACCGATGATCTGTCCCCCGCCTTGTTGGCGTAGACAATCCCGATCCGTAATGCCGCAATCGCCCCGCCCGGTGTCGAATGCAATTGATCGAGTAACTCTTTCACCTTCGGCAGGTCATCTTGATCTCCGTAATCCAACAGAAAGCCCGCATACCGGAACTGATCGCCGACTTTTGGCTCTTCAACACTGGCCAACCGTTTCAAAATTTGCTCGGCCTGGTCAAGAAAAGCCTGCCGGGCGTTCTCATCAACCGGCGACGGTTGGCTATCCTCGCCTTCACCGGACGGCGTCTCGGTTTTCGCCAATCGGATTAAGACAAACGCACGAACGAGCGACGCGTCATGCTCAAATTCCGGTTGTTCCAGTGCGATCGTCTCGAGCCTTTCCAAAGCTTGCAACTGCTGGTTGCGATCACCTTTGACGCCGAGCAAGACCGCATACTGGAATTGATTCAGCGAAGCACCGTCAGCATCTGCAAGCAATTCGGACAGTTCTTGCCAATCGACGTCACCGCCACCGCGGGCCATCAACGCAACGGCCAACTCGCTGCGCACCTGTGGGGTCTTCGGAAACTCGCTCAGGGCCTCGCGAAGTACCTGAATCTGGTCATCCAGACGGTCTTGGATGCGGTACAGACGGGCCAGCGCTCGCTTGGTTCTCCACGAGGAGCGGAGTTGATCAGCACGTTCCAGCTGTGCAATCGCCGGGTCAGTCTCGCCAAGTGCCAGATGAGCCCGCGCCGCAACCATCGCCCGATCGGCGTCGTCGATTCCGTTGGAGAGAACAACCTCCAATTGCTTTCGAATACTGTCCGAATCGCCGAATTGAATCTCAATGTCCAATCGGACCGCCTGCAATGCGATGTCTCCGTCCGTGGTGGCGGATTCGGCATCAGCGATGGCTGACCGCGCGACCTTTTCAAGCTCCGCGCCGGTCAGCTGGTCCGTCGTATCAGACTCCTCCGTCGCGTCCGCCATGTCAGCCAACATCGCAGCAATCTTCGCAACGGCCAGGAAAGGGGTTTTCTCCGGACGCCGCTGTGCGGCATCCTGGGCGGCAGTCAATACCTGGGAGAGATTTTGGCGAGTACTAGCCGAATCAATCTGACGTGAACCGTAGGCGTCAGTGGCTCCATCGAAAACCATGGACGCACGCAAGATTTCTTTCTCCGCCTCTTCCATCCGACCAAGCCCGATCAATTGCTCCCACAGCAGTTGCCGTGTCAATTGTTGACGATCGCCCACGGCGATGGCGTCGCGCATCTGTTCGACTGCCTTCTCCGATTTTCCAACCAGAGAGTAAATCCAACCCTGCACCGCCATCGCCATTCCCCATTGCGGGCGGAAGACCAACACGTCGTTCAGATTGGACTGCGCAGACTTCAATTCTTCGTTGTCGGGACTGATCGCCCCATCGGAATTCAGCAGGTGCTGCACGGTCTGGCGAACGTCGATCAACCTCCAATACGTGCCGTGATCACCTTCCAAATCCTTGAGGGCCTGCCACCATTGCTTCGCATCTTCTCGACCACCCTCTGGAAGCCGCAACGCAAGCTCGTGCAGTGCGAACAAATCTTGTACCGTGCGTTCCGGCTCCGGAATCATCTGCAAAGCTTCGTAGGCTAATTCCAATTCACCGGAACGTGCCGCGCAGGTCATCGCCAACTTCGCCAATTCGGCATCCACGTTGGCGTCGGAGCTCGGGTGTTTTTTAAGATGCTCGATAATTCCCTGCGCGGCCTGGGCTCCATCACCTCCGATGGCCTCGACCACTGCATTGGCACGCACATACTCTGGAGATTCCGAACCTCGGATCTGGGCCAATCGCTCCAGCGTTCCCTGAGCTTGTTCGGAAAAACCAGCCACGGCCAAACGGCGGGAAGCAAAATCCTGGACTCTGGCGCTGTCGGGAAACCGATCGCTGAATTCAAGCAATTCGCCTAACATTCGCTCGGAGGTGACGAATGCTTCATAGGCAACACCGACAGGCGGCACGGACAATTCCAGAATCCGTTGCAGCTGACGCAACTCTTCAAGCAACCGCGTCGCGGATTCATTTCCGGCAACTTGCTCATCCAGACTGTTCAGCGCCTTTGCGATCCGCTGAGTCGTCAATCGCAAACCGGTGAAGTCACGCTCGCCGGGCACCTTCGCGATTTGTTTTTCGAGCTCAGCTTGTGCCGCCGAAAGCTGAACCAGTGGCGACGACGACGACGCGATCATCTTCCAATGCTTATCGGCCTGTCCCTGATGCCCCGCGAGTGTCCAAGCACGGGCCGTCTGTATCCGTAAACGTTCGTCCGCGGGTACCAAATTGGCCGCCTTCGTCAGCGTTTCCGCTGCACGTTCTCTCTGGCCGAGCGTCTCATACTGTTCTGCCAATCGAATCGCGACACGCGCGCGTTCAAGCGGTGACACGTCCACGGTCGAGTTCAGAGCTTCATCGAGAATCCCGATCAACTCCTGCTGCGACTGTTCACTCGGATCAGCTTCCGCCAACAGCAATTGAGCGCGAATCAATCTCGCCTGCCAGCGGGCCAGATCAATCGCCTTTCCGACAGCATTTCGTCTCGCCTGCGACATTTGCGAAGTGGTGGCACGCAACAGTGACTGCGACTTGTTTTCAATCTCCTGATCAAACCGCTCCAATGCTTTCCGGGCCTCCGGCAGGCTCTCGGCGTCATCAAGTCGCAACGCTTTGGCCTGAGCAATCCTTCCCGCCATTTCCAGATTTTCGTCCGGCACCTCTTCGGCCCCGCGTTGCCAAACCGCAACGGCTTCATCGAGATTCTCGCGACGGGCCTCCAGGACGCCGGCCTCCAGAAACGTCGCGGCCCTGAGCATGTCGCCGACTTCGGGCGAATCATAGTCAAGTAGAAGCTCATACCAACCTGCGGCCAGTTCCGCGTCGTCTGCATCAGAGTTTCCGTCGGCGACGCTGCCAGTGTCAGCAACCTGCGATACGGTCGATGTGACCTTTGAAGAGACTCTCCGCGCCGCCTCCAGGACACATAGATAGTTCCAGTAATCTCGTGGAAGCTCGCGTTCCAATCGAAGCGAGGGAGGGATCGCTCGCTTGAAGTTCGACACGGTCGAATTTGTTGCGTCACCGTCTGCGGCAAGTCGCTGAGCGCTCTCATTGGCGGCGGACACCAACAATTTATCAGCCGTTTCTTCATCGCCCGTGGCTCGTGCGTAATTGCTTAGAATCAGGACCGCCCGGGGATCCGGGTTGTTTCGCAACTGATCCAACGTCGCCCGCACCGCCTGATTCAACTCGGATTCCGCCGGTGGCCGTTCGCCCTCGTCATCCGCCGATTCGGTCTGCCCATTCGATGTTGCGACAGATTGCGGAACGACAAAGGATTCCGGCTGATTCCTGGCAAGTTCCAGGAACTCGCCACTTAATTGCAGATCATTCGGATTGGCACTCACCGCTTGCATCACGACGTAGGCCGGGTTCTGATCGGCAAGCCAGGCCCAAAACTCCGCCTGACGATCATGAGAGTCGGGATCTCGTTTGTCGTAAATCGAGGCGCTGACCTGGCCTTGAAGTGCGAGCGCCAACGCCTTCATGGCAAACGGGTCGTTTGGCTGAGCATCCAACGAAAGAATCTGCTGCTCAGCTTGTCGAAGCGGATAGGCCCCGGCATTGCTGCGAAGTGAGTACAAACCGGATTGCACCAAGCGTCGGATCAGTTGGCGTCGCAATTCTTCTGATTGGTCTTCATCAAGCCCCCCCGAAAGCGCCAAAGCATTTGCGAGTTTAGCACGCGCCGAATCGACCGCACCGGCCCATTGATCATCCGAAGCGTCATCAGCGGCTTTATTCGCGGCTAGCGCGGCGCGCAGTCGAGCGCCCTGGTCATCCGGCCACATCTTCAGGTAGCGGGACAGCCAAACTGATTCGGCCTCGTAATCTCCATCCGCGGCTGACTGGTCAGCCCGCGTTAAGAACGTCTCCGCGGTCCGATTGGAGTGGTAAAAGTACGAGGCCGCGGCCAGCCCTGTCACTGCCGCTGCGGTGGCGACCGTTCCGACGAGCAGCGGAACGTTCAACTTCCATTCATAACGCCGCTCGCGTAACTTCCTCTGGTGGATTTCCGAGGTTGTCTTCGGGACGCGCGGCTCCGCGGTAGATGCCGTGGACACGTCCTGACGCTCAAGATCATCAGCCGGAAGGTGCTCAGGGACGGTCAGTTCACCGTCGGTCCGCGAACGGGACTCCAAATCGGAAAGCTCTGGGCCAGATTCCGCCGTCGGCTCGGCAAAAGTGGCTTCCGATCGCGTCTCGGAGCGGTCGCTTTCGTTGGGCGACCCGCTTGGCGTTGGTGTCGAGCGCATGCTCATCAAAATCTATTCGGTCGACAGCGGGAGGGAAGGGATCATCACAGGAAGGACCGTCAAAGTTGCTGCCTTGACGCGCATCCGGTGAGAGATGGCATCCTGCAATTGGGTTTCTTGTCAGGCGTTCAAAGTCGCAACTGACTTTAAGTCTCATGAGTAGTCGGGAATTTCGCCGGCGCCCGCATAGGTATAGTCCCCGTAGCGATAGGCGTACTGACGCGGAGTGACCCCGTTGAAGATCGTCCCGGCGACGTTCGCACCAGCTGCTTCCAGCCGGTGGGTGGTACGAACGACGCTGTCCTTTCGAGTCACGTCTCGCATGGCACAAACCAGCGTCGTGTCCACGGATGCGGCCACCGCAAGCGTCTCGCTGGCGGACAATACCGGTGCGGTGTCGACGATGACAAAGTCATATCGCTTGAGCGCTTGGTCAATCAACTCACGCATCTTGGCCGGGGACATCAACCGGTGCGGGCTGGCCTTCAACCGGCCGGCGGGCAACACGTGAATCAAGTCGCCCAGTTCGGTGCGTACCGCGTCTTCGAATTTCACCTCGTTCAGGAGCACGCCGCTCAGGCCGGGTTCGAGCGTCAAGCCGAACACGTCGTGCTGATCGGGACACCGCATATCCGCGTCGATCAAAAGCACGGTCTTCCCGGTTGCTTTGGCCAATGAAATCGCCAGCTGTGACGCTGCCGTACTCTTTCCCTCGCCCGACATGCTGCTTACGATCGCAAAGGATCGAGCGTCGCGCGTCGACTCCGATAGAAATAGATTTGCCCGTAGCGTATCGACACTCTCCTGGAATACACGTCGCCCGCGCGAGCCTCGTCCGTTCTGCCCGGCCGGCGAACGGGCAAGTTCCCCCACGATCGGGGCTAATCCACCGGTTTTTTCCAGAACTTGGATGTCGGTCACACGGTTGGTCCGCATCTCCCACAACAATCCAAACACGAAGGGGATCAAGAAGCACGCCCCACCCGCCATGGCCATTTTCTTGACCGGAACGTTTTCCACGGGACTCCGCGGCTCGGTCGCATCAGCGAGCAATCGGACGACACCCTCGTGTTCACTTTCCGTCCGGATCGCGTCGATGCGATTGCGCAGCGTTTGCAAGGTTTCGCGTTCAATCGCCAACTCTTGTTGAGCGAACTCCAGTTCGGCCGAAGCGCCGCTGTACTTCTTCATCCGCTCCCGTTCCTGTTCGTACTGCTCGCGGACGCTCGCTAGCCGCGCGACGAGCTGACGCCGCTTCTCCTGATCTTGCCACTTCTGTCGCTCCAATTCCGCCTGGTTCTGGCGGTCGCGGTCGGCCAGACTTCTTCGATACTCGTTCTGAAATGCGATTTTCTGACGTTCGATGTCCCCCTCGGCGTCCTTCAATCGACGCTGGTAGTCGAACTCGATCCTTTCCTTCATTGCTTTTTCGGCACGCGTCCTGGCTTCTTTCCGAAACGCAAGCAACTTTTCTTCCCACTCGTCCCGTTGATCCATCATCTCCCGGTAATACTCTTTTCTCATGCGAGCAACGTCATTGTTCTCCATATCAAAAACGCGATCTTTGAAGTAATTGTAGCGTTGCCTAGCCTCAACCACCGCGGGGTCGTTCTCCGCCATCGCGTTGACCTCGTCGGGATCAAGAATGTCGCGTCGCACATCGATGATTGGCGGAACGAACTTGGGATAGTCCAGGTTTTCGCCGTTGGACGCTAAGTTTTCGCGATCCTGGCGCTGCCCCTTCTCAATTGCGTCCAACATTTCGATCTCCGCCTCCAGCGACGAGATTTGAGACTGCAATTGGCCGAATAGAGAAATGCTATGCTGATTCTCCATCGAAGAGAGCGGCGCCGACGGATTGTAGCCGAGCGTTTTCTCAGACAGTTTCTGAACGATGTCCTGCTTTTCCTGCACCTTCTTTTCCCGGTCTCGAATTGCCGGTGTCAGGTAATTGATCAGGCTGTTGACCCGGTTGGTATCCATACTGTCGCGCTGCGATAAATAGGACACTACAATCGCCGTGCAAATCTTTTGAGCGTACTCTCGGTCGGTGTCGGTATAGCTCACTTCCATGCGAGATTTGCTTCCGGCACTACGAATCGACAAGTTATCTCTCAGGTTTTGCTCCGCCTGTTCCGGGTCCGACAAACTGGGAGCATTGCGAAGTTCCGGGTCTTGAAGAATTGGATCCAGAACCACGGGGTTGACGATCAATGGTTTTTCGGTCCGGGCAATGTCATCCAACGCGGGCATTACTCCTTTGAATGCCACGTAGTCCCGACTCGCCTCCAGCAGTGCACTGGATTCATACCGTGGCACAAACTGCTTCAACACCGCGAAGGCGGCGACCGATGCGAGAACAAGCCCTACCGGAACGGCCCAGTACCAAGTGCGTCGCAACGTGACCCAAATCAGCCAAGGGTCAAACGCGTTGCTCGAATGCCCGTGACCGGGATGCCCGGGACGATGATGTCCAGGACCGTGCCCGGGATGCCCATGGCCAGGCTGATTCGTGTGCAACGTCATGGAATGGGTACCGGTTGAGTTTTGTGCGACCATCTGCGTGTTGCCAAGCGAGCCAGTATTTGAAATGAAGTGACGCAGTTAGAACAGTTTGCAGTCCGCGAGAGGACTCAGTTGAATGTCATCAAAATCACCACCTGCGATTCCGCGGTGTGGTTGCCGTCAACGCAAACACCCCACTGATCATTGCGTTGGGTGACTACGAAGCTCCGGGGGGATTGCCGAGCCCACACCAACCCCTTCCCAAGGAGTAATACTAAATAGTCCGAGTGCCGCATTCCATGATTCACCCCGGGGAATTTGCTAATGGTGCGGGACGATCCTTTAGGAACTCCCGAGCGGTCATCTTTTCCACCGGCCGATAGAGTGCCTTCCAGTAGGCACCCACTGCCCACAGCAGAACGAACGATGCAGGAATCATCAGCAGTCCGGAGATGTCGTGGATCCAGTGGCGGGCCGACTCACCTTCGAAGGCCCGATACAGCAAACCCGTCACGACGATCCGCATCGAATTGACGAACACGGCCGCGGGAATGACCGCCAACATCAACACCAGCCGGTCCAACCAGGACCGGTCGTTGACCGCTGCCCAGAAATAGGCGATCGCCGTCATCCCCACAAAGATTCTCAAACCGGAGCACGCCGCTTCGATCGACAACTTCTCGTCGCCGACCCAGACCATGTGGCCTTCGGCGACCGCCGGCTGTCCGAATACTCTCAGCAAAATCGTGCTGAGGTCCGTGGCGATTCCCTGCAGCTGCCAGCTGAGCATGCTTTCGGCCTGGTAGGGCATCGGGATCGCAAAGAACAGAAACACGATCGCCGGAAGTGCCCAACGAAGTGCCCTGGGACCCGCCAGGCACCAAACCGCCCCGGCGATTAACGGCAGAATGGACCAAGCGTCCAAAAAGTCGGCGTAGATGATCCGGCCGACCAGCCGCATCACGATCGCCAAACCGACCAGCGAGAGCCCCGCCCAGGAAACGTTCGGTTCGAACCCCGGAAAACGGTCCGCACGCTGATAGCAGATCACGATTGCTAGCGGGAGGACGAGCCAACCGTGGGAATAATCGGGCTCTTTCATCCAGGCTTCGGCCATCCACTGCAGTGTTGGCCAATAGCTGTAGAGAAACACGGCAACCATCGCCGCAATCGCCGCCCACCAGGCAGCCGGCCAATGACTGGGGCCTTCGACGGGGACCAACGCGTGCTCAGGCTTGCGAACGTGCGACGAACGCGGGGACAACGATGCGCTCGCCTGTTGAGCGGTTGCGACGTTCTTGTGACGACGTTGACCGCTGCCGACCGACGCTTTCGCACCCGACTTTTGGCGGCTCGACGCCCGCTTTCGTCCACCGGAACGCGCCATACTTAAACTACCTGATCCAATAACCGAGGAAAATGTTGCGCTGTCGATCGGGTCCTTGCCAGACGCCGGTTTCCGTGACTTTGAAGCCACCACTATGAGTCTGCAAGACTGTGGTGGGACGGTCCGGCCGAGCCGATCTTCGGCTCTTCCCGCAGCCCCCCAAACTGGTCCCGCTTCGTCGAAATGGGAGGGGAAGGGTCTGGCGATCAAGCGAACTAGAAAGATAAATGCGTGTACATGGCGGTCAACCGAAAAAACGGAAAGGTTCAGCACGTTCTGCAGACTTTCGCATGCCGCTCACCTGCATCGTCTGCCCCATCCTTTCGACCCTCAAAATCCGCCTGATAGTCACCCCTGCAGGTCCGCCAGATGAACGCTCAACGTTGCGTTTTTCCACTCCTAAATCCCCAGAAATGCCGAACCGTGCGGATTTGACACGGCGAAGATTTTTTCGTTCCCTACAAGAACGGAACTGTTACAAAAGAAAACTTGATTTGGGCGCCAAAGGTTTCACAATCAACTGAGCAAACGCACACCACCCATGGTGCAGGAGTTAAACCACCGGTAGCTCGGTGGGCTTTCGGGATCGGCCGCTTTTCTCAGTTTCGTCACACTCTTTCGACACCACCCGCATGGTTGCCAGCGCCAATGACGCCCCCGCGATCGATCGTGCCGACGTTGACACGGAGAGGTCGTCAGGGATGACGCTGTGGCATGCGAAGCGCTGGGGTGCTGTCATCCAACGGAAGGACGAACCGGCAACCTTCATCGAGCTGTCGCGCCCCTTCGCGTTGATCGGGACCCACAAACGCTGCGATATCGCTCTACCCGAACGCAATTTGTCGTCGGTCGTGTACCTGGCCGTTGCCTCGGGTAGTCGCATTGAGGTTTGGCCCACCTGCCCCCTGGCTTTCGGCATGTGGGGACGCGTGACGGGACAAGACGAACTGTTGGTCGGTAAATCGCATGTCCGGCTGATCAACGAAGACGACCCGGAATGGCAGGAGCGCATCCGGCAGTTGAACCGCGTTCAGGTGTCAAAGACTTCCGATTCCGCAATTCAGCGACGCACCGACTCGCCAGAAAGGTCCTCCCTCGCTGGCCCCCACAGCAAACTGGACGAAAGCACCGGCGCGGCGGATGACTGGGCGCGATCCGAATTGCACGCGACCACTCCAAAATCACGCCCATCCACATCGGCTCACTCGGAACCCACGTCACAGACGCTGATGCCCGATGATGAAGAAGAAAGCAATGACGATGACTTTGAAAGCGACAACGCCGAACCGGTCATCCAACCGCACTCCGTTCCGGCACCCGGCCAAGCGAAGGATGCCGATCCAGGAAGCTGGGAACCCTCGGCCAATTTGATTCTCGACTGGGGATCCAACATCAAAATGAAGACGCTCCGTCGCAGCGTGTCCATTTTGGGAAACGACCATCCCAGCACGATGCGTTTGCGCGGCAGGGATTTAAACCGGTGCGAGTGTGCCGTCATTTGCTTTGGGCCCAGGGTGTGGATCGTCGAACTGCACCCCGAGCAGATGGCGGCGAACGACGAATTGATTCGCGAATTGCTTCCCGGTGATCCATCGCTGATGGTGGGATCCATCCACGTCTGGGTCACGCAAGATCAACGGGTCAAGCCGAAATTGCTGCGACGATCTCCCCACCGACTGCCGGGTTCCGGCAATGCGGCGGCGGAACCGCCACCGATGGTGCGCCCGGTCCCCACCGCCGTCTCACAGCCGCTGCTCTCCGAAACCATCGCGAAAGCAGCCATGGTGACGGCCTCGCCCGAAGCCGGGGCCGAGTTGGAGTCGTTGACCGGGACGGTCACCGACCGGCTGCTCGCAACGACACAACGTAAGTCTCGCCGACAACGCGCAATACGTATTGTTGCGGTGACGGCCCTCGCCCTGCTGGCCGTTGGCATCGTCGCTTCCATCTTGCTGTTCGGTTTGATTCCCCTGATCCGATCGATCTACCAATAGCCACTCGGAGGTGGTCTACGGACGCACCGGCACCGGTCTGAAAACTCTTACAACCCCGTCACTGCCACCGCCAGACGGCAGACAGTCACGCTCTGGCGAGCGTGGCTACTCGTTTTCAGGCAAAGCCTAACCGGACAGCACCACCTCGGGTGAGCCGCGTGTCGCTCACTACACTGCAGACGTCGGAACCGAAAGGTCCCCAGCCGACCGAGGCGGCACCGTTTGACATTCCCTCCCGATTTCCCTTACGCCGCCTGCTGAATTCCACGATTGCCATTTGTTTCCGTTGTAAACTTTCGCTGCCAGTTGTGCAGTTTCGAATGGTCGACGTGACCAAGTGTTGTGCACCAACTTGAACTGGCTTGCGGTGACTGGATCGACCCGTCTCCGCCGCATCTACCGACATCGTTGTCTGATACTCGGTGATTGATGTGACCGTGATTATGAATCGCAACTCCTAGCTCCTCGGAGCATGCAGGTTCGGCACCTTAGTATTCCTCGGCCGGATCTTTGTGCCTGCCAGACATCGGATGAACCGATGAAATCGAATGCGCGTCTTCACCGCCGTCCCTGAATGAATCGGAAGCGGAGTGTCATGCCTCTTTGGCTAACCGTCACGATCGCAACGCTGCTTTTCTGGGGAGTCTGCGTCCTCCTGCTGGCGATTCAATATCGATGCGCACCGCGTCTGGAAGAACGTTCCCGCTGGCGACAGGAACGAACCGCAGCGAAAACAGACCGGTCCGCCGGCACGCCTGATCGACCGAGCCCGGAAAACGGGTTGACCGGCGAGTTCGAACCACGACAGAACGATTCCCCGGAACCCAACTCGCCCGAGTCGGAATCTCCCAAACGGCTGGACGATGGCGACCTTCATTCCTAATGCGGTCGCCACAGCGGCTCGGATGCCCCGATCCTGCCGAATGTTCTGATTGGGGTGGTGTTGACTGGTCGTCTTCGCCTCGCGCCGGGCACGGGCTCAGGCGACAATTGGCAAATCCCCCTGCTTGGTCTACGATCGCCAGCGTCGTCCGAACTCCTTAACCCTCGCCTGACTGTCAACCTCGGAAGCCCACCTTGATCAATGTCGAGGAATCCTCGTGGCCGGTGTCGTGGCCCGACTTGGATGTCGCAGCCGTTCCCCGGCTGGCCGCCCACGATCCCTGCTGGATCGAAGCGATCCGCGAGGGATTGGGCCATCGGGTCTTCTTTCTGCAAGCCTTCGCAGAAGGCAAGGTGGAAGGAGTCTTACCACTGATGCTGGTCAGCGGTCCGATCTTCGGAAAGTTCCTCGTCGGCATGCCCTACCTGAACACCGGGGGCGTTTGGGCGCGGAGCGTGGACGCAGCCAGAATACTGATCGACAACGCGTGTGACTTGGCAGATCGTCTGGATGTGAAATACTTGGAGTGCCGTCACGAGGTCCCGGTGGATCACGATCGCTTCAATTTCGAGCGGACCGACAAGGTTCACATGCGACTCTCTCTGCCGGGCAGCGACGAAGAGCTGGACCGATCTTTCAAGTCCAAACTGCGCAGCCAGGTAAAGAAAGCCGGCCAATACGATTTGGACGTCCGCTATGGCGGATCCGAGCAGCTGGACGATTTTTACGACGTCTTTGCCGTCAACATGCGCGACTTGGGGACGCCGGTCTTTTCAAAAAGGTTGTTTGCCGCCGTGCTAAAGCATTTCGACGGCGATGCGGAACTTTGCGTGGTCCGAAAAGACGATTCCGCAATCGCCGGGGCCATCGTCGTGCATCGGCACGGTGTGACTGAAGTGCCCAGTGCCAGCAGCCTGAGAGAATTCAATCGCACCGGCGCGAACATGCTGATGTATCGCCATTTGTTGGCGCGAGCGATCGAACGGGGAAGCCAGACGTTTGACTTCGGTCGCAGCAGCGAAGACAGCGGAACGTACAAGTTCAAAGCGCAATGGGGCGCCATTCCGTCACCGGCGGTCTGGCAGTACTACGTCCGCAAGGGCGATCCGAACGAGATGCGGCCCGACGCCGGCGGAAAACAACGGTTGGTCCAGCTCTGGCAACGGCTGCCAGTCGGGCTGACCCGGATCATCGGACCGTCCATTGTCCGCGGGATTCCGTGAACGCCATGAAGGATCCGGCAATCAAGTGGCGGCGACGTTTTTGGGCCGTGCTGGCAGCTTGGCTGGTCGTGACCGTCGCGACCTCCTTTGAGCCGGTACGCGGCTGGTTGATTCGGCCGTTGTATGTGCATGACGAGGATGCGAAAGGCGAAATCGCCTACGTGATGGCGGACGGCCCGGCCTACTGGGAACGCCTTCATGCCGCCTCGGACCTGTACCACATGCACCGAATCGGCGAAATCTATGTGCTCCATGAAGACAGAGCGTCCGGGTACGACTTTGAACGTCACCAAACGTCGATGCGGATCGAACGGGTGATCGATTTCCTGGGACTCTACGACGTCCCCAAGGAGAAGATTCACAGTGTGCCGATCCGTCCAGATGACAAGCTGAGTTCGCTGAGCGAGGCAGTCAGTCTGTCAGAACTTCCGCGAAAATTCTCAAGCATCGTCGTCGTGACATCACCCCCGCACACCCGACGCTCCTTGATGTGCTTTCGACGGACGTTTGGCGATGAAGTCAAAATCACCGTCTATTCCGCTGCTCTGCCGGGACACAGTGATGAAACCTTTTTTCCCATTTGGATCGAGTACGTGAAGCTTGTAGTCTATTGGTTTGCAACCTAGCTCGACAGCGCCACTTTGGGTAAGCCGCGTGGTGCTAGCCGCGGGTTTTCTCGCTTCAACCGGCGGCTAGCGCCTTGCCGCTCATTGCACTGAATAACACGGTGTTTTTTGATTGATTGTGGCACTGTCCAGCCAGGTCCGTCATCACGCTAAATCTTTCGCCAACGCCCCGGTCGTCATGTCACGTCTGCCAAAACTCCCAATCTTGCTTGCGGCCTTTTTGATCCTGACGACAACCTTCTGTGCCAAGGGTCGTGCTCAGGATGCTCCCAAGGGAGATTCTTCCGAAAAGACCATCGAGATTCCGAAGGCTGCGTACGAAACCGAACAGGGACGGTTCCTGGCGATTGAGTTGAGGAACCTGCTGCGGACGCGTTCGACCCTGGGGTCCAAGCATCCGACGCTGCCAATGGTCGAAGCTCGTATCGAGGAGATCTCGCAGCTGCTGGAACCGTACCGGACCGTTGCCCCCGAACCGGCACCCAACCCGTTCCAGAAACGCGGGGAAAATGCGATGCCGGCGTCCCGGCAACTGGCAAGTCCACCGACCAGCCGGATTCCGACCGATGACGATCAGAACTCGGACCTGCGGGTGCTGCTGGTCGAACTGATGCAACGCGTGCGGACGTTGGAGCTTCGCGTGGAGAAGTTGGAGCAGAAACTTCGCTAGGGTTTGTTTTCGCGCGACGCGGTGCCACGCATTCGAGGGAGATAAACGGCCGGGCCGTTGGCCCTCCATGTCTTATGTTTCCGGTCCCCCCAGCCCTGTCGGGCTGGGAAACGCGCAACCAAAGATTCGTTCAGGGCCGAAGGTCCGGCCATTTGTCGCAAATCGGCGTCCGGGCCTCCAACGGTCCGAAGGCGAACCGCCGGAAAGCCGTCAAACCTCTAGCGGCGGGCCCCCCGATTCTCTCCACTTCCGCTGCGGAATGATTGCGGATCGGCCGATACAACCGAATGAGGTGTGTCCGTGTGCCTATCCCGCCAATCCCCAATCCGATGCGTTGGAATCTCGCCTACCGAACGCTGCTGCATGATCGGGGGAAATTGACCGCCGGACTGGTTGGAGTGATTTTTTCGGTCGTCCTGGTCAACCTGCAAGGCGGCCTGTTCCTGGGCCTGATGGGGAAAACCAGCACGCTGATCGACCGATCCGATGCCCAGATTTGGGTCGGCCACCGCGGCATGCGGAATGTCGACTTTGCCCATCCCTTCCCGGAACGATGGCAATATGTCGTCGCCGGTCTGAAAGGCGTCGATCAGGTCGAACCGCTACGCGTCGAGTTTGCGGAAATGTCGATGCCCGACGGCAATTTTGAAACCGTCGTGTTGGTCGGGGTCCAGGAAGATTCCGATCTGGGACGCCCCTACGAAATTGTCACCGGCCCCGCCGACGCGCTGCAAAAGAACGACGCCGTCGTCATCGACGATTGCGACCAGGATTTGCTGCGTGACCCGGCCCTGAACGAGCTCCGTGAGATCAATGGTCGCCGCATCCGCATCGCGGGCAAAAGTCACGGGGTGATCGGGTTTCTGGCAAACCCGTATGTCTTCACCCGCTATGAGCAGTTGGCGGAACTGACCGGTTTCGACCGCCGCGACACCTCGTACCTGTTGGTGCAGCTGAAGCCTGACGCGGATGCCGACGCGGTTTGCGAAGCCATCGAAGCCCGCTTGCCGGATGTCTCGGCAATGACCGCTTCCCAGTACGCTTGGACAAGCGCCGACTTCTGGATCCGCCGGACCGGGATCGGTTTGAGTTTCGGCGCCGCAACCTTGTTGGGCCTGTTGGTCGGTCTGGTGATGGTTGGCCAGACCTTGTACGCGATGGTCTTGGATCGGGTCAGCGAATACGCCACACTCCGCGCGATCGGACTGAACGAGCGAGAACTGCTATCGGTGCTGATCATGCAATCGGCGATCGTTGCGATCGTCGGCATCGCGATCGGATTCGTGCTGACGGTCGTTTTGCAAGGGGCGCTCAGCACTCCCAAAGCAACCATCGAGATCCCGACGCTGTTGTACCTTGGTTGCGGAATCCTGATCTTCGTGATCTGCCTGGTCGCGTCGGCGCTTCCGTACCTGCGGATTCGTCGCATCGATCCCCATGTCGTGCTGCAAGGGTGAATCGATGAACACGAACAGCCGTCCGACCAGCCATCCGACCAGTGGCGACATCAACGCCTTCGCGATCACGCCGCGGAACGCCCCCAGCGATTCCGTGGCTCCCGGCGCGGTCCTGCGTGCGGAGGGGATCACCAAATCCTACGTCATCGGCGGCACGGCACGAAAAGTCCTCGACGGATTGGACTTTCGCGTCGACTACGGAGAGTCCGTTTTCCTGGCCGGCCCCTCGGGAAGCGGGAAAACGACGCTGCTGTCGATTTTGGGGCTGCTGTTGACCGCGGACTCGGGGGAGCTTTTCCTGCGCGAGCGCCGCGTGGACGCGTTGTCGGCAGAGGAACGCTCACAAGTTCGCCGCGATTCGATCGGCTTTGTCTTTCAACGGTTCCAGTTGATCGCCGCACTTTCGGCACGGGACAATGTGGCCATCCCACTGACGTTGCACGGCCATCCGCTGCATCAGGCCCGCGGCAAAGCCGAAGAGCTTCTCGAACGTGTCGGGCTGAGAGACCATCGTTTGGCCCTGCCGGGGTCGATGAGCCCGGGACAATGCCAGCGTGTCGCCCTGGCCCGCGCCCTGATCACCGAGCCGGCCTTGATCCTGGCGGACGAACCAACCGCCGCACTGGACGGAGTCGCCGGGCGCGCGGTGATGGAACTGATGCGCGAACTGACGACGAACTTCGCCACCGCGACCGTGGTCGTGACGCATGATCCACGCATCTTCCCTTTTGCGGACCGCATCTGCGAAATGGAAAACGGAGGTTTCAAATGAGAAACCTGATCATCATCGCGGCCTTTTCCACCCTGGCTGCAGGCGTGTTGTTGTCAATCGATCATCAACAGCGCGTTGACGCCCAACGTCGACAGGAATCCATCGGCCCCGACGGAATTCCGGTGACCGACCGAATTCATGCCGCCGGCCGCGTCGAAGGGACCACGGAAACGATTTTGATCCGTCCGTTCTTTGCGGGTCGAATCGCGTCGATCAATGCCCCGCGTGGCACCCGAGTGCAAGCGGGAGCGCCGCTGCTGTCACTGGTCGCCGACCGCTACATCGCGCAACGCGATCTGGCGACCGCCGCTTTGGAAGCCGCCCGCGCTGGCAAGATGCGGTTGATCGAAGGTGCTCGTCAGAGCGAGATCGAGGCTGCCAACCAGGAAGCCCTCGCTGCCGAAGCCCGATTCACCGCGGCGGAACGCAATTTCGACCGGGCTGAACGCCTGTTGGAACGGAATGCGATCAGCCCACAAGAGTTCGACCAACGACGCAGTGAGTTGGACTCCACCCGTGCGCTCCTGAAAGCGGCGCGCGAGAATCTGGAAACCGTCCGAGCGGCACCGCGTCCGACGGAATTGCTGGCAGCCGATGCGAAGATCCGCGCCGCCGATGCGGAACTGCGGATGGCCCAGATTGATCTGCAACGCTGCACGGTCAAAGCACCGTGCGCAGCCATCGTGCTGGACGTGCACACCCACGTCGGGGAATGGTACAGCCCTGAAATGGAGCAGGCCGCGGTGGAATTGGTGAACCCCGAACGGCTGCGTGTGGTCGCGGACATCGACGAACGCGACGCGCTGAATGTTCGCCTGGGGCAGCGTTGCAACATCACCACCGACGCCCTGGCGCAAAAAACGTTCGTCGGAGTCGTCTCGGAGATTGAACCGAGAATGGAGCCGAAACGGATTTATGGCGGCTGGGCGGGCGAGCGCAACGAAACGCACACCCGTCGCGTCTGGATCGATCTGCAACAAACGCAGAACCTGCCGATTGGCCTGCCGGTGGAAATCGTCATCTCCCCGGACGCCGCCCAACAGGCCACCCGCACCGCGGCTCTGCCCCCGCGTTGATGCGGTCCATTGACACCAAACGGTCGGGCCGTTGGCCCTTCGTCGTTGGGTGGCTTCCCTCACCCAGGCCTTCGGCCTGGGCTGGACAAACGGCTGGGCCTTCGGCCCGATTGAAACGTGGATGCTCTGTCCCCCGCGCCGACTCCGGCCCGATCGGCACGACGATGCACTGTCCCCGGGTTGGACAAACGACGGGGCATTCGGCCTGACTGGCCCGGCTTTGCGGCAGCACACCGCGGGGGAAAGTGGCTAAAATCTTCGATTGCCGGAATCACGGCTGCGGCGACCCTTTGAGGGCTGCGGCGCGTGACCACGCGACCTCCCTCCTTTCCTCTCCTTTCATCGCCCATCATGAACTCTCCCACCGCGATGCGTTGTCTTCCCCACATCGATTGGCTCCCGCTTCCGGCGGTCCTGCCATGGGCCTTCGCCGTACTGCTGCTTTCGACAGCCCATGGCGAGGATTTCCAACTGCATTCGTTTCAGCGACAACAACTGACCGACGTCTATTTTTCCGAGGGCGCGGGCGCCGGCGACCTCAACGGCGATGGCATTGCCGACGTCGTGTACGGTCCCCATTGGTATGCCGGGCCGGATTTCAAGGATCGGCACGAGATCTACGCGCCGGTTCCACAAAACATGGACCGATACGCCGACAACTTTTTCTCCTGGGTTCACGATTTCAACGCCGACGGACTCAATGACATCCTTGTCGTCGGCTTCCCGGGCACACCGGCCTACGTCTACGAAAACCCGGGCAAGGAAGGATTGGAATCCCATTGGAAAAAGCACGAGGTCCTTGACTGGGTCTCCAACGAGTCCCCGCAACTGACAAATCTGGTCGGAGACGACCAACCGGAACTCGTTTGCACCCGCGACGGCTTCTTCGGTTTTGCCACCTTTGACCCCAGCGAGGGCTTCGGGTCGTGGACCTTTCACCCGATCTCGTTGCAGGTCACCGCCAAGAAGTTCGGCCACGGGCTGGGGGTCGGTGACATCAACGGCGATGGCCGGATGGACATCCTGCACGCCAAAGGTTGGTATGAGCAGCCTGAATCCAACGCCGACAACTCCCGGTGGCTCCATCACGACGCCAATTTCTCCGCTGCCTACGGCGGCGCGGAGATGTACGCTTACGACGTCGATGGCGATGGCGACAACGACGTGATCACCAGCGAGGCCGCTCACGACTTCGGCCTGTCCTGGTACGAGCAAGTTTCCGATGGGAGCGACCGCACCTTCAAACGACACGTGATCATGGGATCGCATCCCTCGGAGAACAAATACGGGGTTCTGTTCAGCGAACTCCACTCGGTCGCCCTGGCCGACATCGACGGTGACGGCTTGAAAGACATCGTGACCGGCAAGACCTACTGGTCGCATCATCGCCAAAGTCCGATGTGGGACGCCGGGGCGGTGGTGTATTGGTTCAAACTGGACCGAACCCCGGACGGAGTTGACTGGGTGCCTCACAAGATCGACGGTGAGTCCGGCATCGGGCGGCAACTTTGGGTCACCGATCTGAATGACGATGACCAGCCCGACCTGGTTGTCGGTGGCATGAAGGGCGGCCACGTGTTGACGCACTCGGTCCGCCAGGTTTCCAAGGAAGACTGGCAGGCCGCTCAGCCAAAGCTCTACTCGGGACCCAAGATCCCCTCCGTCGAGGACAGTGCCGCGACCCGGGGCCCCAAATCGAAACTGCAGGCAGACTCCGGCCGCGTCGAAGGTGCAATCGAAGGCGAGTCGCTAGACGCCAAAGCGACCGCCGGGACCGCAAACGCCCAAGACATGTCGCGTTTCAGCGCTGACAACTGGAGCGGTCAATCGCAATTGTGGTGGACCGGCGGCAAACCCGGCGACAAGCTGACGTTGACGCTGCCCAAGTTCACCGGCGTGGTCGACCTGGAACTGGCGATGACGTGCGCCAAGGATTACGGAATCGTCCAGCTGGAGTTGGACGGAAAACCGTTGGGTGACCCGATCGATCTGTACGACACCCAGGTCGTCACCACCGGCGTCGTCGCGTTCCCCAAATTGTCCGTCCAGGGAGCCAAACACACGCTGACCGTTCAGATTGCGGGAGCCAATCCCGCCGCCGTCAAATCGTACATGTTCGGATTGGACTACGTGCGGATCAAAACCGCCGATGGGACCTTTGTCGCGGCGCCCAAAAAGTCTGCCGGAACCGACGGCAAGACGTCGGCCAAGGGCGGTACGGTACCGAAAACGGCCGACGGTCGCGTCCTGAACTTGGGGTTTGAATCCGGAACGCTGGAAGATTGGGTCGCCGAAGGTGCTGCGTTCGAAGGCCAGCCGATCCAAGGCGACACCGTGAAGCCGCGACGCGGTGACATGCAGAGCAACCATGTCGGAGACTATTGGATCGGCGGTTACGAGAAAGCCGGCGACGACGCCGAGGGGACACTGACGTCGGTCCCCTTCGTGGTTTCACAACCCTACGGATCGTTTCTGGTCGGTGGTGGCGATCATGAGGGAACCCGCGTGGAACTGGTTCGCGCTGACAGTGACACGGTGTTCTACCGCGTCAATGGTTCCAATTCGGAAACCATGAAACGCGTGGTCGTGGACCTTCGTGGGCACCTGGGCAAAGAAATCAAGGTGCGGCTGGTTGACCAGCAGAAGGGCGGCTGGGGCCATGTCAACTTCGATGACTTCCGTCTGCACGCGGAGCGTCCGGCACGTCCGACGCCCCCAATGATCGTGTTGAAGCCCGACGAATATCCGCACGCCGGTCTGGATGCGGAACAAGCCGCGGCTGCGATGGAGGTCCCGGAAGGTTTTCGCGTCACCGTCGGTGCCGCGGAGCCGGAAGTGAAACAGCCGATCGCGATGGCTCTGGACGATCGTGGTCGCGTCTGGATCGCCGAAGCGTACGAATACCCGGTTCGGGCAAAGGACGGTCAGGGCCGCGACCGAATCCTGATTTTTGAAGACAGCGACGGGGACGGCACGCTGGACAAACGCAAAGTGTTTGCCGAAGGATTGAATCTGGTCAGCGGACTGGAGGTGGGCTTTGGCGGCGTCTGGGTTGGTGCGGCGCCCTACCTGATGTTCATTCCCGACCAAGACGGAGATGACGTGCCCGATGGCGAACCGCAAATCCTGCTGGACGGATGGGGATACCAGGATACGCATGAGACGTTGAACGCATTCATTTGGGGACCGGACGGATGGCTCTACGGATGCCACGGCGTATTTACCCACTCGCGAGTCGGCAAACCGGGAACGCCTGATGCAGACCGCATCCCGCTGAACTGCGCCGTCTGGCGCTATCATCCGACGCGTCACGAGTTCGAAGTGTTTGCACACGGCACCAGCAACCCGTGGGGCGTGGACTTCAATGACCACGGTCAAGCGTTCATCACGGCCTGTGTGATTCCCCACCTGTATCACATCATCCAGGGCGCCCGCTATCAGCGACAGGGCGGCCAGCATTTCAATCCGCACACCTACCGCGACATCGTCACCATCGCGGATCACTTGCATTACCTGGGTGCGACGCCGCACGGTGGCAACAGCAAGTCGGATTCGGCCGGTGGCGGCCACGCGCACGCCGGCGCCATGATCTATCTGGGCGATCGATGGCCGCAGCAGTACCGCGATCAGTTGTTCATGAACAACATTCACGGACAACGTCTGAATGTCGACGTGCTCCGCGCGGAAGGATCCGGCTACGTGGGGGAACATGGTCCCGATTTTCTGCTGACCGGCGACCAGGCATCACAAATCTTGAACCTTCGCTACGGTCCCGACGGCGATGCCTGGATGATCGATTGGTATGACATGCAGGCCTGTCACCGCCGCGAAGTGGAAATCCACGATCGCAGCAACGGCCGCATCTACAAGATTTCCTACGGAGCCGGCGAGGATCAGCACGCCCCCGTCGATTTGGCCAAGGCCTCCGATCAGGAACTTGCCGAAATGACGCTACGCGCTAACGACTGGTACGTCCGACACGGTCGACGCCAGCTGCAAGAGCGGTCGGCCAAACGCGCCATCGATGCGGCAGCCGTTCAATCGCTGGCACAGATTCTGGAACAGAATTCGGATGACACGCGTCGATTGCGTGCCGCATGGGCGTTGCACGTCATTGGCCAGCTGGATTCTGAGCGGTTGGCTGCAATGTTGGCTGACGAAAGTCCCTATGTGCGTGGCTGGGCCGTTCAACTGGCGATGGAATCCGCCGACGATCACCCCTCGCAAGCGATGACGGAAAAGTTTGTCGCGATGGCGGAGTCAG
The DNA here is from genome assembly GCF_008629675.1 of Roseiconus nitratireducens. GTDB lineage: Bacteria > Planctomycetota > Planctomycetia > Pirellulales > Pirellulaceae > Stieleria > Stieleria nitratireducens. Next base: position 744,333 of record NZ_VWOX01000002.1, read on the forward strand.
ACTCTTCGCCGATCGTGCGGCTGTACCTCGCTTCGGCAGCCCAGCGACTGGAACTTGATTCCCGCTGGCCCTTGTTGGAAGCACTGACGTCGCATCCCGGTGACGCGGGCGACCATAACCTGCCCCTGATGTACTGGTACGCGGCCGAACCGTTGGCGGACACCGATCCGGCCCGCGCCCTGACGCTGGCGATGACCGCTGGAGAAAACGTGCCGCTATTGCGGGAGTTCATGTTGCGGCGGATCGGGAGCAGTGAAGCGGATTCATCCCTGGCGGTCCTGGTCGAAGGCCTGGGCAACGCCGAATCGGCGCCGATCCGATTGAGCTATCTGAAGGCGATCCGCACCGCCCTGGAGGGCCGCCGCCGAGTTCAAGCACCGGCCAATTGGGCCGCGGTCGGAAAGCGGTTGATCGACAGCCCAGATCCGCAGGTACGTCTGCAGACGGTTGCCCTGGGTGTCACCTTCGGCGACCAGAACGCCCTGCAAGCGATGCGGGCGCGAATCACCGACCAGGACGCGTCGGACGACCAACGCCGGATCGCCCTGGAATCGTTGCTTGACGCGGGCGACCCTGGTTTGGTCCCGACGTTGGTCGCGCTGTTGGACGCCGACGCCAAACTTCGTGAAATGGCCATCACCGGGATGGCACAGTATGACGATCCGCGAATTGCCGAAGCGTTGTTGCGAGCGTACGACGAACTTCCCCCGCCGCATCGACGCTCCGCGCTGGCGACGCTGTGCGCCAGACCCTCTTCCGCCGTCGCCCTGTTGAAGTCCATCGAAGCCGACCAGATCGATAGCACCGACCTGACCGCCGACCTGGTTCGACAGTTGCAGTTCTTGCGACAGAAAGAAGTCGATGCCCTGGTGGAACGGGTTTGGGGGACCGCACGCGAATCGGCGGCCGACAAATTGGCGCTGATTGCAGAATACAAGCAGTTGGTCGAATCCGCCGATCATCCGGAACCGGACGAGCAACTCGGACGGACCGTGTTCGCCAAAACCTGCATGAAGTGCCACATCCTTTACGGTGTCGGTGCCAAAGTCGGTCCCGAACTGACCGGATCGAATCGATCCAATTTGGACTACCTGCTCAGCAACATCGTCGATCCAAGCTCCGTGATGGCCAAGGAGTACGTCCCGGAGGTCGTCTTGACCACCGACGGCCGAGTTGTGAACGGGCTGCTGAAATCCGAAGACAAGAACTCGATATCCATCCAAACCGCTGACTCGCTGGTCGTGATTCCCAAGGAGGAGATTGAGGAACGGATGAAGGCGGACAAGTCGATGATGCCCGACGATCAACTGAAGCAGTTTTCGCCACACGAAGTTCGTTCGCTGGTCGCTTATCTGCGGGCGAAGGAACAAACTCCGATGCTCGCAACCGACGAAAACGTCTCCACCTTCTTCAACGAATCCGACCTGACCGGATGGAGCGGCCGCGATGGACTGTGGTCCGTGGAGAACGGAGAACTTATCGGCCGCACCGACGGGCTGAAACGAAACGAATGGATCGTCAGTGACCTTGCCGTGTCGGATTTCAAACTGACCCTCGAGGTCAAACTGGTCGACAACGCCGGCAACAGCGGGATTCAGTTCCGGAGTGAAGCCCACGACGGCGAGGTTTCTGGATACCAGGCCGATATCGGACAGGGATGGTGGGGAAAACTGTACGAAGAGCACGGACGCGGACTGCTGTGGGATCAATCCGGTGAAAAGTTCGTCAAACCGGGCGAATGGAATCAGTACGAAATCGTTGCCCGCGGCGATCACCTGAAGACCTACATCAACGGCAATCTGTGCGTGGATCTGGCGGATCCCAAGGGAGCCGACCGGGGCATCATCGCTTTCCAATTGCACAGCGGCGGCAAGACCGAAGTCAGATTTCGCAACATGCAGTTGGAATTGTTGTCGGAAAAGAAGAGCACGGATCGACAGGCCGACGCCGGTCCGCCACGCGAGGAAGATGCGTCATGAGAAAGACGTTCCCCGCCGTTAGGCACTCGAAAACATCCTTCACCCTCCCGCGTTTTGCGGGAGGGTCGGAGTCGAGGAACGAGGCTCCGGGGAGGGTGTCTCCAAGAACCCGCTGAAACCAATCGCGCCCGGACGTGCCCTCCCCGCGAGGAGCTCGTGCAGCTTTCCGAGCCGGGAAAAGACGTGCTTTTCTG